>JANWVY010000010.1 GCA_025056455.1 Bryobacteraceae bacterium
CCACCGGCGCCGTACCCCCACTGTTGTCAAACCGCGGCGCGTTCGGATTCGGATACCGCGCGATCGTCCGGTTCACTATCGTCAAAATGTCGTCCGGCCCCACCGCTATGTCCGGATTCGGCGGACTGTATACACTCGGCTCGTAACTAAAATAATCCGTCGACGCTATCCCTTCCCACTCTCGGCCCGTCTGCGAATCACACGCCGCTGAATCCAGCGTCGGCCCGCCCGTCAAACCGCATAGCGGATTGATCAATCCAGGCCGTCGCACCGTCGACCGCGCCGATACATCAAATGGCCCGTCCGGGCTCGTACCCACCCATCGGGGTCCAGACTGTGCCTTCGCAGCTTCTGGCGCCGCGAACGTCAGGCAGAACACAGCAGCCATGAACATAGCTGCCGATGCCCAAAGACGCTTCATTTCCCTCCTCCAAAACTCAAACTCTGAAATCGAAACTGAAAACCAAAATCCGCGATTCATCGACAAAAACCCACACACTGCGACGAATCGTAAACGACACTTCTATCTCAATCGGCCTGGAAAGTCAAGACTTGTGCTTCAAGAAGGCAGAAATCCGGACTGAAATAGGGCCAGATCAAACTCCCCCAGTGTCGTACGATTCGAGCCAATCAGTTTACCCTTGGAACGCGTGAGTAGCCGACTTCGAAAAATCAAAAAAAACCATCGGGATACTAGGCTTGTTGTTACGCTTGACCCTTTCGAAGAGCCCAGTCGCTTCGGACGATCTTTTCCGAAGATCCTCAACCCAGCCATTCACCCCTAGCGGGCAGAAGTCCGGTATCGCTTTGGTCCTATCTGGAGCGCCCCATGGCGCTACCCCATCGGCCAGACCCTGTTGAGGCCCCCGGGGCCGACAGACCCATGGGACGCCAGCCCGCCCCGGCTGGATTCAATCTTGATCCAGCTGGAGCCAAACCGCCGGGAAATCCCTCGTAGGCTGAGACTCCCCACCGACCTTGGCGGGAAACACTCGGAAGGCGGTCCGAGAAGCCGGAATAAGAACTCCGAAACTCTGCCTGAGGAATCGCGCCAGGTAAACCCTCCCATCTCGGGGTGGAGCGGAACCGGCGATCGCTCTGCTCTTGATGATGCGGAGCCCGTTCACGAACAATCGGGGGATCGATTTGCAAGGGAATCGCGCCGTCACCGCCTTGAGGGGGCAACTCTAGCCGAGGGGGATCGACTCTTCTGGGGAACTCTCTGCGAGGGAACTCAACGCTCGGATAGTCGTTTCTCCAGCGCGGGGTCTCTGGTTGGGAAGAGGGAGTTTGGGCGCCGCCGGACCGGCCACCCCGATCCCGTCCAGCACCCCACTCTCTGCCGGCCGGCCAGTCGGATCGACCTGGAAAGATTTGCTCGAGGTTGGGGGCTGTTTGTCCGCTGCCGTCACTGCCGCCAATCCTCCTGCGGCTGCGGTCCGAACCCCACGGCTCGGATGCCGGATTGCCTCGTTCGATCGTAAGCGAGTCCCGCCAGCGGCGCTCGGTTCTTCCCCGCTCGGAAGTCGACTCGCCACTCGCGGAGTTGCGCTCGTCATAGCGCCAACCTGCGCCGCGCTCGGGAGATCGAGCAGAAGGGGAGCCTGTCCCTGGGAAGCGACCTGTAGCTTCTCCGAAGCGTCGCCAGTTACCTCGCTCGCGCACGCTGCCGCTGTCGCCACTCAGCCTTCCCGGATCGGCGCCTTGGGAATCCCCCAGCGACCGCCACGACGGCCGAGAGTTTGAAGAAGCGCGGTTTCGCTCAGAACTTCGCTGCGGGTCCGTGGCCGCAGATTCTTCATTCCGGCCGAGACCCCGTGGTTCGCCAAATCGCCTCCAACCGCGGGAATCGAGATTGCGACCGGCTCGCCCCGTTTCTGGGCTGGATGGGGTTTCGAGCGTCGGAGAATCCGGCAACCAACCATTCTCAGAGCGGCGCGCCGTCTCGGCAACGCGCTCCCGACCGCGCTCGCCAAATCGAGTGCGCCCCTGCTCTTCGTTCGTCCCGTCTGCGGTGCGGTTGAACTCCGGCCGCTCGCCAAAGCCCCGTCCGCCGAATACACGGCGGCTCATTTCCTCGATGCCGCGCCGCTGTTGCTCAAAGGGGACGCGCTCCACAGACTGGGGCGGCCGCCGACTGTAAAAACGGCCGTCGTCGTTCACACCGGGCTGTGGTTGAAGGATTTCACGATCCGCAAAGCGCAGACTTGCGCGGTCCGGAACCACCGGAAGACTCCCCCGCATCAACGAAGCAGAACGCAAATCCGATTCACTCAATACCATTGCGCCGCTGCCGCGACCGAGAACAAAGTCCTGCGCACTGAGCCCGCTCACTGCATGGCGTACGCGAGCATTCCGGTAAACATTTGTGATGTTGATGTTGTTGACGATTTGCACCGAGTTGTCGATCAAGGCCGGATCGCCCCAGCCGCGATAGAAGCGCCAGCCATACCACGGGTAGAAGGGTTCAAATGGCGCCAGGGGAACCCAGCCGATCGAGCCCCATCCCACCCCTGCGTAAAAGCCGGTAGCGCTTCCAAAACCAATCCACGCGACTAGGCCAGGACTCCAGAAGTATTGGGCGGTGATCAGACCTGGATACCAACACCAACCGCGGGGTCCCCAGTACCACCTCCCAAAGTGAAACGGCGCCCAGCCCCAGGGATCGTAGCTCACCCAGCTCCACCCATACCAATCAATCCATGCCCACCGGCCAAAGCGGTACGGCGCCCATCCAACGGGCACTCGAGGCACCCAAACCCAACCATAGGGCGGATCGAAAATCCAATCCCCATACAGGTCCAAGTCCTCCGCTCCGAAGATCGATCGAGACACATACCGGTAGGCTTGCGAGCGATCCAAAGCTCGATCCCGCTGTTCATTCCACCGGTCCCAGTCATCCTGCCGCAGCTCACTCACCAGCTGAAATTCCGGGTCCGCTTGACTGCCGCGCACTAACATCGTTCGTCCCCCGCGCAGCCTTTCCGTACCCCGAGGTGTGTAGATCTCCACCTCCCCCGCGCGAACAGTGATTTCTGTCGTGTTGTCGGGTCGGACACTGATCCGGTAGACGCCTCGTTTCAGGGGCCGAACGGATACGCTCGGCGTCGCCACTTCTACATCCGCATCTAGGTCCCGAAGGACGCGATAAGTCACCGTTCCCGAAGCTAGCTGGATCGAAAATCGGCGGTATTCGAGCTCAGCAAATCGGATTTCCGAATTTGCAGCCAAACGGACGAAATTCGCGTAATCAAGCTGCACTTCAGCTCGAGAAGAGACCCCAGTAAGCACGCGGTCCTGGACGACTAATGGAACGTTTGGCGCGGCCGCCACCCAGTCCCCTGAGTCTCCCCGACGAATCGAAACGTCACCCTGAAGCAAGGACAACCGCGCGACTCCCCGCCCCGGGCCGTCCGAACCAAAAGCCATTGGCGGCAGGCTCAGACCCAGGGCAAACAATGCGAGAAGGAAACCCCAGCTTGGCAACTGCCGTGGGTTGAGCCCTGGATGGTCCTTGCGCCTTTCGGTCATCCTTAGCATCTGGCAAAACCACACCATCTTTGCCTCCCGTCGGACAACCCTTGTTCAGCAATTTGCAACCCAAACGCAATCTCATTGATTTCGAAGCACATGTGTTATCATGGCGATCTCGGCGAATGGCTCAAAACCACCACTCCGACCGATTTGCACCATGTTGGCCGCTCCGCCGAGCCCTCGGCCTCACAGTCCTAACCCTGCTAGGAATCGGCTTCTATTGGAAATTAACCCTAGTCCGGGAGCAATTCATTTGGTTTGACCACCCGGACATGGCTTATTTGGAGATCCCACGCCTTCAGTTTCAAGCGCGAGAAATCCATCAGGGCCGCTTTCCCTTGTGGGACCCGCACATCTGGTCCGGGCAACCGCTCATCGGGCAGACGCAGCCCGGTCCCCTCTACCCGGGCAATCTCTTGTTCTCTCTGCTGCCCCTGCGCGAAGGATATCTGCGGTTTAGCTGGCTCAACTGGTATTGGGTGGCGATTCATGTCTTTGCCGCCTGGCTTCTCTATCTTTGGATCTGCGATTTGGGCTTGGGACAGAGGGCGGCGTTGTTTGGCGGAATCGCCTTCGGATTCGGAGGCTTCGTAGGCACGGTAGCCTGGCTTGACGTCGTGAACGGCATCGTTTGGGCTCCTGCCGTCCTGTTATTTTCTTTTCGCGCGCAGCGCGGAATCCGACCCTTGGGTCACGCGGCCCTGGCCGGCGTGTGTCTCGGCCTCGCCTGGCTGAGCGGACACCACGAGCTGCCAATCTTGCTTTCGGCCTCTACCCTTGCGACTTGGACTTGGTTCGCGCTTCGGGACCGCCGCCTGCTGCTGCCAGCCTGTGTTTGCTTGGCGATCGCAGCCCTGGTGGCCAGCGCGCAGGTTCTTCCTACCTATGAATTCGGGCGTTTGTCACGCCGCTGGATCGGGCTGGAGCAAACCGTTGGGTGGAAGGACAAGATTCCCTACCGCGTTCACACCATTTACTCGCTTCCTGCGCGAGGAATGCTAGGAACGGTTTTCCCCCAGATCGGTCGATTTGCCGACGCCAGCTGCTATGTCGGCTGGGCGTTTGCAGGTTTTGCCTTCTTTGGCGCCGTGACTTGTTGGGGGGAGCGGGTGGTACGCTGGGCGCTTGTTCTGGCCGCGGGCTCTCTCCTCTATTCGCTGGGCTCGTTTGCTCCCTGGAACGGAATCCTTTATGCGGTGGTGCCGTTTTTCGATAAGGCGCGTATTCCCGCCCGCGGGATGGCCTTGTATGGGTTAGCGCTCTCTCTGCTGGCGGCCTACGGATTCCGGCAGGCGCTGGCCGAGCCTGCCTCGCCCTGGCTTCGCAAGCTGCAAGTGTTTTTCGCCGTGACGGGAGGCTTGATCCTAGCCGCGACTGCCGCTTTTTTTCTGGTGGATAAAAATCTTGACGATCGCCTGCCGCTCGGCGGTTTGGCCTGTCTGGCTTGCTGCGGGTTGATCGCGGGCTGGCGAGCTCAGCGAATCTCTCGTAACTGGTGGTTCACCGGCTTGCTGCTGGTCGTGCTCACGGAGCTTACAAGCGGTGGTCCGTCTTTTTATTCCAGTCGATTCGAACCGAATCCCTGGCCGTATGCGAGCAAGCTTCAGGCCAACCACGACGTGGCGGCTTTTTTGCGCCAACAACTCCACGCAAGCGGGCCCTTTCGCATCGCCGTCAATGACGAAGAGCTCGGCATTAACTTCGGAGACTGGCATGGCGTAGACACCCTCCAGGGCTACGTGGCCGGAGTGAGCGAAAACATCCTAGCGCACGAACTCCATACCCCTCGCACACAAGATTTGCTCGGCGTGCGCTTTTGGCTTGGCTCAAAACCGGATCGTGCACCTGGAATTCAGGAGGAAGTTTTTCAGGGGCAATCTGGCATCAAGGTATTTCGCAACCCGAACGCATTCCCCAGGGCTTGGATTGCTCACCAAACGAAGTCTGTTGCTGATTCTTCCTGGCTGCGCATCGCCATCCAAGACCCTCAGCTGGACTTGAGAACGACTGTGGTCCTGGTTGGGGAGGCTCCGCAACTTGAGCGCTGCGGATCCAACGGCCAGGCGACGATCCTGAGCCGGACGCCCGATCGAATCCTTCTTCGCACAGAGACCGCGTGCAGAGGCATGCTGGTGGTGAGCGAAACCCATTATCCGGGTTGGGAGGCGTTGCTCGACGGCCAGCCGGTGCGAATGTGGGAAGCTTACGGAGCGCTGCGCGGCATTGTCGTCCCGCCCGGCACACACGAGGTGGAAATGCGCTTCCGCCCTCGCTCGGTCTATGCTGGACTGGGACTTTGCGCCTTCGGTCTGCTGCTTGCAACGGTGATTTGGATGCAAAGGAAGTAGCCTATGATCTGCATCACGGGATCACTCGTTCTTCCCGATCGCATCATCGAATGCGGCTCAGTGCTCGTGGCGGGGGAAAAAATCCAGAAGCTCGTGCGAGGATCTAAGCCACCCCGCGGCGCCCTTCAGCTCGACTTTCGCGATTGCTATGTAGCGCCAGGCTTTATTGACATTCATGTTCATGGCGGCGCTGGCGCCGACTACATGGATGGCGATGAGGCCGCCGTTCGTCAGGTGAATCGGGCGCATCTCCGGCACGGTACGACCACGCTGTTCCCCACGACAACGACCGCTAGCCCGGACCAAATCCGGGCCATGATTGAGGCCTGCGCCAAAGTCCAAAAACACTGGACCCCAGCTGACGGTGCGCGCATCGGCGGCGTGCATCTTTACGGACCTTACTTTGCGCCAAACAAACTTGGTTGCCACCCACGCCTTGGACGGAGGGACCCAAAACCAGAGGAGTTCCGACGCTATTTTCGAGGGAATCGAGTGCGCATTGCGACCTGCGCAGCAGAACTCACCGGAGCCGCAGCTTTCTACCGCCTAGCCCGCCACAAAAACTGCCTAATTACCTGCGGGCATTCCGACGCAAGCTGGCCAGAAATGGAAGCCGCTTTTCGACAAGGCGTCCGCCATGTGGATCATTTCTGGTGCGCGATGAGTTCGGTGCCAAGTGTGCGCGCCCGGCTCGGAACACCCATGCGCGGCAGTATGGAACAGTTCGTCTTGGCTCACCCCGAAATGTCCACCGAAGTAATCGCCGACGGCGAGCACCTGGCTCCAGAGCTGCTCAACTATGCCTACCGGATGCTTGGGCCAGACCGGCTGTGCTTGGTGACCGACGCCAACCGCGCCCTCGACATGCCACCAGGGCGTTACCGCTTCGGGCACCGGGATACCGGCACGTGGTTTGAAAGCAATGGCCGGGTGGGCTTCTTACCGGGGAAGGGTCTGGCTAGCAGCGTGGTGGGGCTCGATTTCATGGTCCGCACGATGGCCCGCGACACGGGTGCGCCGCTCCCGGAAATCATTCGCATGGCCACTCTCACGCCAGCGCGGCTAACCGGCATCGCGCATCAAACCGGAAGCCTCGCTGAGGGAAAGCAAGCCGATTTAGTGGTTCTGACCAAACAGCTGGAGGTGAAAAGCGTCATGGTGGCAGGCAAGTTAGTCCACGGGACTCCGCCAGCGGGTGCGGTCGGACCCGCGCGACCGAAGAGCAACAAGCCTACCCTCATCCGAGCGCGCTAGTTACCCGCGCGATCTGTCCTGCGCTGGGACCTTCCCAGGGAAACCACAGCCTCGGTCCGCACCGGAGAGGAGGACCCCGTTCGGAAGGGGTTGAAATCTGTGTTGGTGTCGTAGATATCGATTCCCTCCGCGCGCTTCAGCCCGTTGACAACCACATAGGTCAGGGGTGTTGCTGCGGCTTCGTAGAGCACCTTGCCAAAGTATCCCGAGAAGATCAGATTCAGGATTTCCTTAAAGCCAACCGTACCAGCAAAGGCCAGCACAATCACTACAGTCGTGTCTACGAGTTGCCCCACGGCCGTCGAGCCGATCGTCCGCAACCAAAGCATCTTCCCGGAAGTAATCACCTTGAGCCGGGCCATCACAAACGCATTCGCAAACTCTCCGCACCAGTAAGCAATCAGACTCGAAATGACAACGCGCGGGACAAAACCGAAGACCACCTCGAAGGCCTTCTGAT
The DNA here is from genome assembly GCA_025056455.1 of Bryobacteraceae bacterium. Classification (GTDB taxonomy): domain Bacteria; phylum Acidobacteriota; class Terriglobia; order Bryobacterales; family Bryobacteraceae; genus CADEFT01. The sequence continues at coordinate 7,597 of JANWVY010000010.1, forward strand.
CCTTCCACTCTGGCGCCGGCGGGAGGGCGACAATGATCAGCCCCATCACGGCAAGTAGCGAAGAAGCCAGAAACCCCGTCCAAATGGCCCGCCGGGACGCAGCGTACCCGTAAACCTCGGTGAAAATATCACCAAAAATGTAGGTCACCGGAAATAGGATCTGGGCTCCGCTCAAACGAAGCGGTCCGACGGCGACCAGTTTCGGCGCCACCAGGTTGGAGATGATCAGAACAACAACAAAGATGTTAATTAGTGAATCTAAATACTTGAAGCGGGGAACAGCAGTCTGAGGAGACGACATGTGAACTGCTCAATTGTAACGATTCAATGGCTAGCGATTGGATAGGATGAAGTGTGGAGCGTTTTTTATGCAATATTTCCTTGGCCTTGTGCTTGCCCTTCTCACTCTGCTGGCGGGCTGCGGCGCCCGAAGCGTGGATCTGGCAAGCACGGAAATCGATCCTGAATTATTAGCGAATTTCAGTCCAACTCCATCCGTTCTTTCTTCCGAAAAAAATTCGGTTAGCGAAGCGAAAGTAACCTTGGGACGCATGCTTTACTATGATCCGCGCCTGTCGCTGGACAACGACGTCTCTTGCAACTCTTGCCATCAGCTGGATCGGTACGGCGTCGATGGCAAGCCTGTATCAACTGGCCACAAAGGCCAGAAGGGCAGCCGTAATGCTCCAACGGTTTTCCACGCCGCAGGCCATATGCTCCAGTTCTGGGACGGTCGAGCTGCGGACGTTGAGGAGCAGGCCAAAGGCCCGATCCTAAATCCGGTCGAGATGGCAATGCCGAGCGCAGCCGAGCTTGAGAGAAGGCTGCGGGCAGTTCCAGAATATCGGAAACTCTTTCAAGCCGCCTTTCCGAAAGAGAAAGAGCCGGTCACGTTCGAAAACGTAGCTCTGGCGATTGCGGCCTTCGAGCGCAAGCTGGTGACTTCATCGCGCTGGGACAAATTCTTAGCCGGCGACAAAGATGCGTTAACGCCAGAGGAAAAGCAAGGCTTCCTGGCGTTTTATCGGGCGGGATGCCATGTGTGCCACAACGGTCCGCAAGTTGGCGGGCGCGTCTTTCAAAAATTGGGGCTCGTGAAGCCTTGGCCCAACCAATCCGATCCCGGTCGTTTCGCGGTCACCAAACAAGATCACGACCGGATGGTCTTCAAAGCGCCCTCCTTACGCAATGTGGAAAAGACGGCTCCGTATTTTCACGACGGCAGTGTTGCTGATCTAGAGACCGCCGTCCGGTTGATGGGTGAGCACCAGGTAGAGAAGCCTCTTACCGATCGCCAAGCCAAGGCCATAGTCGCCTGGCTTCGAACACTCACTGGTGATCTCCCTTGGGACTACATCAAACCACCGAATCTGCCGAGATCCTAAATCCGCTATGTCTATATCCGTCGATGAGGAGCGTCGCTTCTACGATGCGCAATATGAGCCTTTTCTAGCTCTTCCGGATGACCAACTGGCAGTCAATCGCGAGATCCTGTTGCGGACGCTGCACGACCCGCGGCAACCAGTCTATGAGCGGCGGCGGATGTACCTCGCGGCTTTCGAGAAGCTTGTTGCCATGCCTCTGGCACAGATGCAAGTGCTCGATTACGGCTGTGGCCCGGCGGACTGGGGTGTGTGGTTGGCTACTGAGGGAGCAAGAGTCACGTTGTTAGATGTGTCTCCCAAGGCCATTCAGCTGGGGCTGAAGCGGGCGGCAGCGAGCGGCGTGGCCGCCCGCGTACGAGGAGTCGCTGGGGACGCAAGCGATCTGAGCTGCTTCCGCGACGAGGAATTCGATCTCGTGTTTGCCAGTGCTGCCCTCCACCACACCCTCAAATATCCCCACGCTCTGGAAGAACTCGTGCGTGTGATCCGCCCCGCTGGCTGGCTGGTGCTTGCGGAAACCTACGGCAACAACCCCCTGTTGAACGCCGCTCGCAGACTCCGCGCCTGGTGGCAAAATGAGCCCCGAGAACAGGGCGAGGAAATCCTTTTTTCGCAACGAGAAGTCGCCCTCCTCAAACTACAATTTCGCTCCGTATCCATCCATGAATTTAACCTGTTTGCTATGTCTAAACGCTTGTTCCGCGGCCAGTTCCATCACCGGTCAGTGCAGTTTCTGGTTGCCCTGTTCGAACGCCTCGACCAGGTTCTGCTAACAGCGTTCCCAGCTGCTAGGCGCTACTGCGGAGAGCTTTTGCTCGTTGCGCAAAAATGACTTCTTTCCCCACCCTTGCTTGCCGCCGAAACCGCCGCCTCGCCGAAGTGCTTTGTTTGCCTGCTAGACTGTAGATTCGATGAACACTCCTCCAGGCTTGGAACGAGTTCTGTTCACCGAACAGCAAATTCAGCAGAGAATCCGGGAGGTGGCAGCCGAAATCGACCGGCGCTACCAAGGACGCACGTTGAAGCTCATTGGCATTCTCAAGGGCTCCATCTTTTTTTTAACCGACCTGGCTAGAGCACTCACGCTACCCGTCAAGATCGACACGCTGGGCATTTCGAGCTTCTCCAATCCCGGGCGCTCGGCTGGACTTGTGCGTATTTCGAAAGATCTTGACGAAAGTATTGAGAATGAAGATGTGCTGGTTGTCGAGGACATCATCGACACCGGCTTTACCATCCGCTATCTGATGCAGAACCTCGCTGCACGCGGGCCCAATTCCCTCGGTCTGTGTACCCTCCTAGATCGGACTTCGCGTCGTATCGTGCAGGTACCCGTCGATTTTCGCTGTTTTGAGATTGGCGAATCCTTTGTCATTGGCTATGGACTCGACTACAAACAGCTGTACCGAAACCTCTGCTATCTGGCAGTAATTAATCCGGAACGCGCTGTATGAGACTGGTAGATGCTGTTGTGGGGGTGGCCATCCTATGCTGGCTCGCTCTAGCGGCAGGCCAACAACAGATCCCTCACAAATTCCCAATCGTGAGCCTAAAAGTTGAGGGCAATCAAAATCTCTCGGAGCAGCAAATTCTTGAAGTCAGCGGACTCAAAGCGGGTCAGGCTGTAGATCCCCCAGCCTTTGAAGCTGCGCGCGACCGGTTGATGGCAAGCGGTTTTTTTGAGACTGTCGGCTATCGCTACGGGCCTTCGGCTGACCGGAAAGGGTATGCCGTCTCGCTCCTGGTAACAGAGATTCAGCAAATCTATGAAGTGAAGTTTGAGCGCTTTTCTCAGCCGGAAGCGGAATTGCGTGCCGCCCTGGCCAAGGGCGATCCTTTGTTTTCGCGCAAGGTTCCCGGAACTAAGGAAATTCTGAAACGCTACGCCGCGCTACTGGAACCTGTGGCGAAAGAAAAAGTTGTTGGAAGGGTGATGCCAGATCCGGAGACCAAGGAACTGGTGATCGTGTTCCAACCCGCTAGCTTGCCCCCAACGATCGCGGAAGTGGCGTTTGTCAACAATGAGACCATTCCCACGGCCACGCTCCGCAACGCCATTGCCGGTGCCGCCATTGGCACTTTTTGGGATGAGAAGCGGTTTCGACAAATCCTCGACGCAAGCATCCGGCCACTGTATGAGGCGAAGGGCCATGTCCGGGTAGCTTTCCCCAAAATCACCACCTCGCCCGCCTCCGATGTCTCCGGGTTAAGGGTCACCGTAGAAGTGTCCGAAGGCGACGTGTATCAGCTCGGCGCAGTGCGCATCCCTTCGGCCGGTGAATCCGAACGGGATTTGTTAAAAGCAGCGGGTTTCAAGCCAGGTGAAGTCGCGAACTTCGACGCCATTCAGGAAGGGCTCGAGCAGATCCGCCGCATCGTGCGGCGGAACGGATACCTGCACGCGGCGGTCCGCGTGGAGCGAAGTGTGGATGACCAAGCCAAGGTCGTTTCTCTCACCGTGCACATCGATCGCGGCGAACAATATAGATTCAAAAAGCTGCATATCGTTGGTCTGGATATCCTCACCGAACCCCACGTTCGCAAGATGTGGGCCATTCAAGAAGGCCAACCCTACAACCCCGACTATGCAGAAATGTTTCTCGCGCGGCTTCGCGACGAAGGTCTCTTTGACAACCTGGGCAAAACCAAAGCCGAGGTGAAAACCGACGACCAGAACCGCACCGCCGAGGTCACCTTGTACTTCAGCGCGGAACCGCCGCCTCCGAAAAAGCCTTTTCCCTAACCGCTCAACCGGCGCCGATAGAATCGGGCGCGCCTAGCGGCCACCACGAAACCCGGCGAGGACGCAAAATCTGCCTCTGCCCGACGGCGCAAGATGCGCTGCGGCCGTGCGTTACAATTCAAGGTCCGTATGAAGAAAGTGATTAGACATCTCGCCTGGGCCGCAGTGGCCGTGCTTGGCGCATATGCACTAGCCGGTGTCGCCCTGAACCGCGGCGAGCAGATTAACAGCATGTGGTTGGTGATCGCCGCCTCTTGCATTTACCTCACCGGTTTCCGCTTCTACGCCAAGTTCATCGCTGCCAAGGTCATGATGTTAGACGACAGCCGAGCGACGCCAGCCGAGCGCTTACGCAACGGGCATGACTTCGAACCCACCAACAAATGGATTGTCTTCGGGCATCACTTCGCTGCGATTGCTGGGCCCGGTCCTCTGGTCGGTCCAACACTGGCAGCGCAGTTTGGCTACCTGCCCGGAGCCTTGTGGATTATCGTCGGGGCGGTTTTGGGGGGCGCCGTACAGGACTTCGTAATTCTGTTTTGCTCAATTCGCCGCGATGGCAAGTCGCTGGGGCAGATGGCACGTGAAGAAATCGGGAGGCTAGGAGGTGTTACCGCACTGCTCACCGTCTTGCTCATCATGATTATCCTCCTCGCCGTTGTTGCGCTGGTCGTGGTCAACGCCTTAAAAGGCAGCCCCTGGGGCACTTTCACCATTGCTGCTACCATGCCCATCGCCATCTTCATGGGATTGTATTTGCGCTACTGGCGCCCAGGAAAAGTGCTCGAGATTTCTCTGCTCGGTTTCATTTTGGTGGTAGCGAGCATTTTTGCCGGCGAAGCAGTGGCGAATTCCCCCGTTTGGGCCCCGTACTTCACCTTGAGCGGCCTCGCGCTAGCCTTCGCCGTGATCATCTACGGCTTTTTTGCCAGTGCGCTTCCGGTTTGGCTGCTGCTTGCGCCCCGCGACTACTTAAGCACATTTGTCAAACTTGGCGTCGTACTCTTGCTCGCTGTGGGAATTTTGTTTGTCCGTCCCACCATGCAACTGCCGGCCCTCACGCGGTTTGTCGATGGCGATGGCCCCATCTTCGCTGGCAAGATCTTTCCTTTCTGCTTCATTACCATTGCCTGCGGCGCCATCAGCGGCTTCCATTCGTTGATCTCTTCTGGCACAACTCCGAAGATCGTGGCAAAAGAGTGGCACGTCTGGCCGGTCGGCTATGGCTCCATGCTGCTTGAGAGCTTCGTCGCCATCATGGCGATCATCGCCGCGAGCGTCCTTCAGCCGGGCGTCTTTTTCGCCGTCAATTCCCCAGCAGGAATCGTCGGCGCTACACCTGAAGCCGCCGCCGCCACGATCTCGAGCTGGGGATTTCCCGTCACCGCGCCCCAAATGGCAGAATTAGCCAGAAGCGTCGGCGAAGAAACTCTGTTCTATCGCACCGGGGGAGCTCCATCGCTGGCGCTCGGCATGGCCCATATCTTCGCCTCAAGCGGCGGTGGGCGCGCCGTGCTGAGTTTCTGGTATCACTTCGCCATCATGTTCGAAGCGTTGTTCATCCTCACCGTGATCGACGCCGGAACCCGCGTGGGGCGCTTCATGCTGCAAGATCTGCTGGGCCACCTCCACAGAAAACTCGGCCAGACCAGTTGGATGCCAGGCGTCTACGCCTCCAGCGCACTCATTGTCTTAGGTTGGGGCTACTTCCTGGTCCAAGGCGTGCGAGATCCGCTCGGCGGAATCAATTCGCTGTGGCCCCTCTTCGGCATCGCCAACCAGCTACTCGCCGCCATTGCGCTCTGCGTCGCAACCACCATTCTCATCAAAATGCATGGCAGCCGCTATATGTGGATCACCTGCTTGCCACTCGTCTGGTTGCTCAGCGTTACTTACACGGCCGCCTGGCAAAAGATTTTTTCCCCCTCGCCGCGAATCGGTTTCCTGGCAGCAGCCGAACAGTTAAAATCGACCCTGGCTAGCGGTCAGCTCGCCGCAGGTAAGGCGGCTGAGATTCGTACCCTCATCTTCAACAACCAGCTAGACGCCGTCGTTTGCGGCATCTTTCTGGTACTCGTCACCACCATCCTGGTGGACTCGGTCCTACTCTGGGTGGGACTGCTGCGCGGAACACGCGTTTCCGAATCCACCGAAACCCCCTTTGTCCTGTCTCGGTTGCGGCCGGAGGAAATCTAATGGCGAAACTGTGGCAAATTTTGGTTGGTTTATTCAAACAACTCTCCGATGAAAGCGCCTACGAAAGGCACTTGGCCTCCCACGGCCTGCAACACTCCCCGCAGGAGTGGCGGCGGTTTTGGGACTGCCGTCTGAGAGCGAAATACGCTCGCGTCAAATGTTGCTAACCTTTTGTATTACAAATAGTTAGAAGGTCTCCCCAGGGCTTTCAAGCACCGCAATCGGACCGGCAAAACCCATTGTATTCGTTTTTTAACTGTGCTAATGTGCTCATGACAGCAGCCGAGCTGTCCATTGGCAACAGATGATTTTGCACCCACCGAGCCTATCAGCCCTAGGGACCAAATTGACTCGGCGTGGTATCTCAGGAAGGAGACAGCCTGTCTATGGAGATCACGCAAGAAGAATTGAAAGCGCGACTGATGCAAACCAATGAGGAATTTCGCCGGCTCGCCCTCAAGCACGATGAATACAAGAGGCGAGTCATGGAGCTTGAAGCGATTCCGCATCCCTCGGAAGAGGAGCGGCAAGAAGAAATTCGGCTCAAGAAACTGAAGCTCCATATTAAGGACCAGATGGCGGAGATCATGGCTCGTTACACGGTCCAGGCGGTTTCCTGAGTGCATCAGGAGCGCGAATGACCTGGGTGAAGGCCTAATCTGCGAACCGCAGATTAGGCCTTTTTAGCTTTTTCGGCTTGTGAAGGCCAACAATCCAAACGTGCGATACGGAATAAGCCGACGCCGCTACCTTAAGGGGTGGGCGATGGGCTGGGCTTACGCTGGTGCAAGAGTTGCCTGGGCTGGTATGAAACCGCTGTTTTCCGGCGGAGCCTCGGTGCACCTCGGCGGACCCGATCCACAGGGTGAGCGAGTTTCGCTTGTGGACCCGGCAACCGGCGCTTTGGCTGTCAAAAACCTCGTGACGGGTGAGCAGATCCGGGTGACCCCGGACCCTGCTCCCGGACAGTTTGCTTATTTCTCCGTTTTTTCGCGCACCGGTTCGCGCATCGCCTATGCTTGGTTTAACGAGGCCGGCTACTATGAGCTGCGAGTGGTCGACTTGTCCTCTGGTAAGGTGCACCTAATGCACCGGAACGAGGAACGTCGCTTCGTCCAGCCCTGCGCCTGGACGCCCGGCGACCGTCAGATTCTCACCCTGTTTTTTCGCAACGACAACGTGAGTCAGCTGGCCTGGGTTGACGCAGGCACCGGCGCGGTGATGGTCCTGCGGTCACTCGACTGGGTTTACCCCAACCGCATGGACTGCTCGCCAGACGGCAAATGGATTGTCTATGATGACCTTGGCGCAGAAGGAAGCGCACAACGCGATATTTTCCTACTATCAAGCGACGGGGCCAGGCTCCGCAAGCTCGTCGAGCACGATGCCCATGACATCTTCCCGTTGTTTGCGCCAGACGGCGACAGTGTGCTGTTTCTGAGCAATCGCTCCGGCAAGTTCGATTTATGGCGACAAGCCCTGGAAAGAGGCTCACCCATACGCCTGGCCTCGGATCTGGGCCGGGCGCTCGCCATGGGAATCTCCAAGCGGGGCGATTATTTTTTTGCGCGCCGGATCGGGTCGGCCGAAATCTGGGTGGGACCGCCCGCCAATCCCCGCCCGCTGCTGCTCCGCAGCCCAGAAGAAGCCGTGCAGCCGGCTTGGTCCCCAGACGGAAAACAAATCGCCTTCCTGGCGAAGGCTGGACCTGAGAATTTTGGTCAAGACGCACGCGTCATCGTGCTCGCGAATCTCGAAACTGCTGAGCATCGCCTGGTCACACCGCGCCTCGTTCACCTGGATGGCCTCGCCTGGCACCCCTCGCTGAGATTTCTTCTCGTCAGTGGTGGCGACCGCCATGGACAGCGCGGGCTGTATCGCGTGGCGCTCGACAACGGACACGCCGAGCCCATCGTGCGCGAGCGCGCGGCCTCCTACCGCGGTTTTGAAGGCGTCTACTCCTCCGACGGTACCCGCGTCTTCTTCCTTCAAGGCGTCGAGCTGCGCTCCCTCGATGCCGTGCTGTACTCCGGGCGCGGGACGCTCAAACATCTAGCCCTCTCGCCCGATGGTAAATGGTTAGCCTTCTGCGAAGAGGTAAGCGAAGGGACGGGTGTGAAAAAAATTTCCATCGAAGGAGGAGCCGCGCACCAGCTCGCTACGGTCCGCAACAACCCAGCGAGCGGCCTGTCCTGGATGCCTTCTGGCGACGCCCTCTTGCTGACCGTGCCGGGCGAACCCGCATCTTTATGGCGAATCCCAACTGCCGGAGGAAAGCCCGAGCGCTTCGCACTTCATCTCAACCCAAATGGCGCCGTACGCTGGCATCCAAACGGGAGGTGGGTCGCCTACAGCACGGGCAAGACACAAACCGAGGTGTGCGTGCTTGAGAAAGTCGCCGGCGCGAGCTAGCGCAGCGACACGGCGCTGTCTTGACGCGTCCGCTTGTTGATCACGCGTGGGGAAGGCGCAAGGGAGAGGGGGGGGAAATTCGGCCCTCAATACATGGCTTGCGGAACTGCCGACGTGCTTCGGAGTGGCGCGAGAAACGCCTTTGCCCCTTCCGCCAGGAGACGGTACTCAGCTGGGGCCTGAAAGAACTGAAATCCTTGCTCCAGCAGTTGAGGGATGAGAGCAGAGTTTGCGCACGGGCGACCTACAAATTTGCCGTGCGCCCGCGCGGCGGCAATCACGCGCTCGCAGGCCTCCTGTAACCTGGGATGATTTTGATCGCCCCGAAATCCCATGGAGAAGGACAGATCGCTTGTGCCGATGAACAGAACATCCAGGCCGGGGGTAGCGGCAATTTCCTCAATGCGTTCAATCGCGCGCACCTCCTCAATCATGGCCACGGTCAAAACATTGCGGTCAGCAAAGTCGGCGTAACCCTCTTCGGCTGCCCAGCGAAAACTGGCCAGTCCTGAGCCATGTCCCCGTTTGCCCTGGGGCGGATACTTCGTTGCCTGAGCAGCCGTGAGGGCGAGCTCGGGAGTGCTGCAAAACGGGAAGATGACCCCGAGCACTCCCATATCCAAAACACGCTTGGCGGTCCAAGTTTCTACAACCGGCACTCGCGCCAGCGGCACGGCCGGCAAGCCCCGGGTGGCCAGCACCATGTGACGCAGGCTTTCCAGCGTAATGGGGGAATGCTCCATTTCAATCCAAAGAAAATCGAAACCGAGCTGGGCGGCCTGCGCCGCAAGTTCTACGCTGGCGGTGGTGATGGTGATGCCGACTACCGGCTTGCCTTCTTGGAGCGCCACGCGGACCGGATTTTGCCAAGATCGCGGAATCATATGCCCTTTCATCATCGCACTACGAGGAGCCAGACCTCGGAGACTTGCGCGCCCCGGCCATGACCGCCAGCCCCTTTCGGCTTTTCCCACTCGAGGGTCAGGATGCCGTCGGCGGTTGCCTCCCTCGGGATGTCGAACTCGAGTGGCTTCACCGGTCTAGGCCGTTCCAAAAAGCCATGGATCTCGTATTGGCCGTCTGCGGTGAGCCGGATGGGGTGGGGCAAATTCTCACCCGCATAAGTCACTCGCACGCGGTAGCGCGCCTGCGGATCCAGATGACGGTACTCCATCTTGAGCTTTGCGTCGTTCAAGGCCTCGGCGTGACGCAACCAGGACGTGCGCCACGGCGCAATGCGCGTGTCGGGATTGATGGCGAATCCAATTAGGGCTCCTACTAGGCGGGCTGGGTCTTCTTCATAGCGGGTCCGCTCTACCAAATGCGGCTGCATGGCTGGATTGCCGAGATCGTCATAAAAGCCCCCTGGTCCGGGGTTGGTCCAGTTCAGAATTTCTTCCATCGCCTTGCGGCGGTCGGTGGGATTCATGTTTCGAATTTCGGCCAGGCGCGCTCGAATCCAGGGAGCGTTGCTTAAGGGCACGTCAATCGAGTCCAGATTTGCTCCCCGGCCCACGGCAATCGCTTGATACTTGGCTACGCTGAGTTGCATCCGGATGCTCTGAAACAGCGCCTCGGCTAATTCAAAAACACGGGAGCGGAGACTCGCCGCGGGCTCCTGGCGAGAAGCTTTTTCGAGAATCTCATCAGCCTCCTCGACCGAGCCACGGCGCAGCGCTTCCAAGGCGCGATCCTCAGCTGCGGTTTCATGCAGCAAACGGCGGCGAATGTAGGCGTCGTAATAGGCGCGATAAAGCGCCTGCTGAAAACGCCAGTTGGCCCGTTCGGCGGGCGTCGCCTCGCGCTCCATCACTTGAAATTGCTGAAGCGTGACATCGACGCTCGAATTTGCCAGCAGCGGCCCGCGCCAGTTTCGCTCGAGCGCCAGTAGTCCTTGAGCGAACCCCTCTGCCAGGCGCGGGCTAATGAAGTATTGCGAATACTGCCGCAGCACCTCATCGAGGTCGGCGCTGGGATTCCAGCCTAGCGCGCTCCAAACGATCTTGTTCACGTCGTCATTGCAGCCCTCGGAATAAGTGAGAAAGCCGGTCGTGAAGGGTTGCGTGGCGCGAAAAATATGCGCTTGGTCCACGGGTCGGGGGTTGATTGGCTCTCTTCCCAGCGTCAAAGCATAAGCCAGGTCCCAGTGAGGAACCCCGTACTGGGCCCGCAGCGCGTGCGTGATGTCCGGATAGTGCCGGATGGGGTAGCGGGAGGGGATGGCCCGGCGCAATTCGGCAATACTGACCCGCACCTGAGGCCCGTAGACAACGCCTGCTAGCCAGGAGGGTTCCCGGCGCACAAGTTCATAAAACTCCTCGAGCCATTCGGTGGAAAAACCCTGCGGCGCCACCCACATTTGCGCCTTCGGGTGATAGCGGCGAAGATTTGCCGTCTGTTTCTCCAGCAAGGCCATCAAATAGCGGGGCTGCGTGTGGCCTGGGTCGCCCCCCGGCACAAACACATGATCGATCCGGGGAAGTCTGCGAAACACCTCACCCCACTCTCGGAGAGCAAACTCGACGGTCGCGGGGTTCGAGTAATCTTTGTCTAGCGCGGGATACCAGATCCACACATCGAGTCCGTAGTCGTCGATGATTTTGGACATCCCCACCATGGTGTCGATCTGCGGGAGGGGAAAGTGGGGGCTGTCGGCATCGTCGTCAGAACGCGGCGGAATCAGCTCAATGGCGTTGGTGCCCCACACGGCAAGGTCACGGATGTACTGATCCCACATGGCAAGCGTCCAGCCGTCGTAGGAGTTTGTTTTGGGCCGGTAGCCAAGCTGATGACCGCGCAGTTTGTATTTGGGCGCCGTGGCGAGATCGATGCCCGCTTTCACCGTCAGATGCCCCCTGCCCATCTTCATGAGCCTTAACAGATGTCCGGCGCCAAATAACAGTCCGCGTGCGTCGTTGCCTTCGATCACCACTTCCGTCTCTGAAGTTCGAAGCCGGTAGCCCTCGGCCGGGCGGCCGGCAGGCGACCGGACCAGGCGGATGACGGGTTTTCCAGGCTCGGACGCGCCGAGAGTCAGTCGGATCTGCGTGCGTTTCTCGATTTCTTCCAGGAGAACCTGAAGCGCTTTTTGTTCCGCTTTCGCAGCTTTCTCAGCAACTTCAACCCGTGCATGGCGCAGGTCCACTTCCGCGCCCAAACAAGAGACGAAAATTAAAGGCGCACAAATCTTGATGTAGAACATTCGATCTTATATACTGCACACGATCCTTAGGCAGCAAGTTTAGGGGGGTTACAGGAGAGTTTTTGGGGGGCTATGGTGAAGCTCATTTTCGTTTGTTCGGTTCTCGCGATCGTTCCGCGCGGAGCCCATGCCCAGAATGTGACCGGAAGCATCGCAGGAATCGTGAAGGATTCAACGGGCGCGGTCGTGCCAAACGTGGTCGTGCGAGCCATGAATACCGGCACCAGTGCCTCCTTCACAGCCACGAGCAACAGCGAAGGTGAATACAACATTCGCGCCATTCCTGTTGGCGTTTACGATCTCAGCGCCGAAGTGACTGGGTTCCGAAAGTTTGAAGCTCGTGGTATCCGCTTGCAAGTTAACGAGGTGGCGCGTGTCGACATCACGCTTTCCGTCGGCGCCACCAGCGAATCCATCACCGTCAGTGGACAAGTTGTGACCGTCGATACAACCTCGGCCACGCTCAAAACCGTGGTGGACCAAAAGCGTATTTCCGAGCTGCCACTCAACGGGCGCAACGCCACGCAACTGATGCGCCTGGTGGCGGGCGTGGTCATCGACACCCGCGCCGACGTCACCTCCGGCACCACCTATCCTGGCGTGACGCCCGTTTCCGTCAATGGCGGTCGCGCCAACACAACGAACTACATTTTGGATGGCGCACAGAACAACGATCACTACAACAACGCGCCGAACCCCATGCCCAACCCTGACGCGCTGCAAGAATTCAGTGTCCAGACCAATAATTTCAGCGCTGAATTTGGCCGCAACTTAGGCGGCATCGTCAATGCCGTCACCCGCAGCGGAACAAATGAATTTCATGGGACCTTGTTTGAGTATTTGCGCAATCAGGCCTTCAACGCGGCCAACTTTTTTGCTCCCATCCGCAATGGCGTGAAAGTTGGCGACGGCCTGAAACGCAACCAGTTCGGAGGCGTGCTGGGCGGACCAGTTTTGATCCCCAAACTATACAACGGAAAAGACAAGAGCTTTTTCTTTGTCAGCTACCAGGCGACGTTGCAGCGCCAAGCACCGACCGAGGTGCTCCGCGTCGTACCCACGGCGGCGCAGCGTGCGGGGGATTTTTCGGCCTTAAACCGCCCTATCCGCGACCCGCTGGCCAATGCCCCCTATCCGGGCAACCGCATTCCCGCCTCGCAATTCAACCCGGTGAGTCTCGGCATTCTGGAATTCATTCCCACGCCGGCATCCGGAAACACGATTTTTACCGCAGCGCCGCAGCCTTTTGATGATCATCAGGTGCTCGTCCGCGGAGACCAACAGCTTGGCGCCCGCAACCGGCTGAGCGGTCGCTACTGGCGCTCTTGGGCGGCCAGCCAAGCCTACCTCAATCCGCGCAATTACCTCGAACAGTTCACCGGGCGCACCTGGCTCAACAACAGTATGACGGTGACGGACACGCATACTGTTTCCGCCAACATGACCAACCAGTTTTTGTTTGGCTTCAACCGCACGGATGGCAGAAACGTGCCTATCTATCCCGCCAAGTCCATCGCCGCCCTCGGAGCCAAGTACTATAACGACGACAAACCGCAGTATCACGTAACCGTAGCGGGTTACTGGGGCACGCTCAACACAGGTGATACGAACCGTTTCCTCCGCGACGAATACCAGGTCAGCGACACCGTGCGTTGGACTCGTGGCCGTCATAATCTCACCTTTGGCGGCGAATATGGTTATGGCATCGGTGATATTGAGAACAACTTCCGCGCGAACGGCCAGTGGCAGTTTAATGGAAGCGCGCCCTTCACAACGGATTCGCTCGCCGATTTCATGATTGGTCGCTTCTTCACGATGACCCAGGGCATCGGGGAATATAAAAAGACTCGCTTCACGATTTTAAATCTCTTCGTGAACGATTCCATGAAGCTTGCGCGCCGCTTCACGCTCGATCTCGGGCTGCGCTGGGAGCCTTTCTTCCCCTACACCGATGTCGACGGCAAACTCGCTTCCTGGTATCCTGGCGTGCAATCAACTCGTTACATACGCGCGCCACGCGGCGTCGTCTACCCGGGGGACCCTAATGTCCCCAAGGGCGGCTATCCCACGGTTTGGAAGAATCTCGGGCCCCGGCTGGGCTTCGCTTGGGACATTTTCGGAGACGGTAAAACCGCCTTGCGCGGAGGATATGGAATCTTCTTTGATCGCTCCAACACAATTTCCACGAACAGCCAGGCCAACCAAGCACCCTTCGGCACCGTGGTCACCGTGAACGGAAGTCTGCAAAACAGCTTTAGCGATCCTTGGGCTGGAACCACAAATCCTTTTCCAGCTCCTTTAAATCCGCCTTCAGACACGGTCTTCCCCCAATTCAGCACCCAGTTCCTTTATGCCGGCGATATGCGCAACGCCAACATGCAGGGCTGGAATCTCACCCTTGAACGGCAGATTCCGGGTGGTTTTGTTCTTCGCACCTCGTACGCAGGATCCAAGGGCACACGGCTCGTCTCGTTGCGGGAAATCAACGCCGCCGTCTACACTCCAGGTGCGACAACCGCAACCACCAACCAACGGCGTCCTATGGCCCCGGCTCTGGGCAACGTGACGCTGGTTGAGCCAGTGGGCAATTCTACGTATCATGCCTTCCAAATCACCGCTGAGCGCCGCTTTGCTCGCGGCTTTACCTTGCTCACGAATTATCAACTTGCGAAGTCTCTGGATGATTCCTCAGCGAACAAAGCGACTGGGCAAACGCGGACCGATCCCAACAACCAGCGCTTCGACAAAGGCCCCTCCGATTTCGACCGCCGGCATGTGTTCAATCTTTCCGGAATTTACGAACTGCCCTTCCGTTCGTCGAATCGGGCTTTGAACTTGCTCATGGGCGGCTGGCAGCTGAATAGCATCGTGTCCCTAAACAGCGCCTTTCCGTTCACCGTGCTGAGCGGCGTCGACAACGCCCGAACGGGTACCGGCGCACAGCGGGCAGATTTAATCGGCGACCCCAAGCTCCCAGCTGGCCGCAGCCGCCACGAGGTTGTCAATGAATGGTTGCGCCGGTCGGCATTTGCGCCCAACGCCATTGGCACCTTTGGCAATCTCGGTCGCAACACGTTCCGTGGACCCAAGCTGATGACTGTCGATCTCGGCGTGGTCAAAGGCTTTCAGCTGAGAGAGCGAGTCACGGCACAGTTCCGTTTCGAGGTGTTTAACTCGCTGAACCACGTCAATCTCGTGGGTCCGGTCGCAGCGCAGAACAACGTCAATTTCATGCGTACGACTTCTGCCTTCGACCCACGGATTCTACAGTTCGCTTTGCGGCTCCAATTCTAGATTCTCGCGCGCTCTTCACACGACAGCGCTCGCCCGGGAGGGCAACAGGACTCGAGCAATTCACGCGAATTTTTGATATATTCGCCCCAACTCACGACTCGTTCTGGAGGTTGAACGTGAAGAGTTTTTTGGGGATTCTAGCTCTTAGCATTTCACTTCCTTGGGCCTTGGCGCAGTCAGACCGGGGAGTCATCAACGGCATGGTGACGGATTCAAGCGGCGCGGCCGTTCCTGAAGCGCGCGTCACAGCCACCAATGTCGCCACGAATGTCGCCTTTTCTACGACAACCACAACCAGCGGCGATTTCACCATTCCCGCTCTCCCTGCCGGAACGTATCAATTACGTATTGAGCGGGCCGGCTTTAAAACTGCAATCCGTAACGATGTGGTGTTAACAGCAGGCGGCTCGGTCACTGTGAATGCGCAGCTTGAAGTCGGCGCCGTGACCGAATCCGTTCAAGTGGCTGCGACGCTCGACCTTCTACAAACCTCAACGGCGAAAGTTTCTACCGCGGTCACCAACAAAATGATCGATGAGTTGCCCCTGGTGGTCGGCGGAGCGATGCGGGGTATTTTCGACCTCGCCTTGATCACTCCCGAAGCCAACCAGCCCAGCGACGACGGTTTTAATGTCGGCGGAGGACAGGGCGGGGCCTACGGTGCAACCTTGGACGGCGTCTCGGTTCTGACCGGGCGCTTTAACTCCGTCCAGTGGACGAATGTCAATACGCCCTCCGTGGACGCCATCACGGAATTCGCTGTCGAAACCAACGGTTTTAAGGCCGAATACGGCCGCGCCCAGGGCGGCATGATGACCTTTACCTCAAAGTCCGGCACTAACGAGTTGCACGGCACAGCCTACGAATTCTTGCGCAACGACGCCCTTGACTCCCGGCGCTTCTTTGAGGACCGCAAAGGCAAGTATAAGCAGCATGATTTTGGCTGGAGCGTCGGCGGCCCGGTCTACCTTCCCAAAATTTACAACGGTAAAAACCGGACGTTCTTTTTTGGCGCGGGGGAGTGGTTCCGCAATCGAGTCGGCGCAAGCAGCGGCCGCTTTAGCATTCCTACGCCAGAGATGTTCAACGGCGATTTCTCCAACTGGGTCGATAACAACAACCGCTTTTTACCCATTTATGATCCCGCCACCACGCGGCCAAATCCCGCCGGATCTGGCTTCATCCGGACACCTTTCCCGGGCAACCTGATCCCCCAAAGCCGCTTTGCGAATCTCTCTCGGAACTACGTCAATTTGGTGAAGGACCTTCTAAAACCAAACAATGGCGCCACGCCCGGAACCAGCGACTACGTGCGCAACAACTATATCAACAACGTCGGCACGGCCCTCGACCCTTGGACCAAATACAGCATCAAACTCGATCACAACTTTGGCCAGAACGACCGTGTGAGCTTTCTCTACAATTACGCTTTGCACGACCGCGTACCGGGGCCAGAGGGTTTCCCAGGCTTGCCCGGAATTCTCAACGTGAACCGCGTGGACCGGCAGAAAAGCAACGTCTACCGAGCCACCTATGACAAGGTCATCACGCCCACGGTGGTGAATCACATGTTTGGCGGCGTGAACCTGATGCGGGATATCCATTTTGCCTCGACCTTAGATGGCAAATGGGAACAAAAGGGCATCTGTCTCAAAGGCGCTTGGGATTGCAACCGTAA
Organism: Bryobacteraceae bacterium; assembly: GCA_025056455.1. Lineage (GTDB taxonomy): Bacteria > Acidobacteriota > Terriglobia > Bryobacterales > Bryobacteraceae > CADEFT01. Next base: position 24,507 of record JANWVY010000010.1, read on the forward strand.
CCTGTTGATCGCGGAGTTCTCCGATTACTCAACATGGGTGGCGCGCGCCTATGATGGTTCGGAAAATTTCGTTTTTTCCTTCGGCGACGACATGACCATCACCAAAGGCAAGCACACCATCAAAGCCGGATATCTGTGGGAGCGCATCCATTACAACGGATTTGGTCAGCAAACCATCGGCGGTTTAGTGCGGGGTGACCGGCGTTCTACCAGTGTACCCAACGATAACAACCTCAGCACGGGCGGCGGTAATGGCTTTGCATCTTTCCTCCTGGGTCAGGGTTTTTCTGGAGGAACTGAAAACGATCGATTCATCGGGCAGCAGTGGCGTAGCCACGCCTTCTACATCCAGGACGATTTCAAGTTCACTCCGAGGCTGACGCTGAATTTTGGCGTCCGCTACGAGTTTACGCTTCCCCCCTTGGAACAAAAGGATCGATGGAGTGATCTCGATCCCCTGCTGCCCAATGCGCGAGCCGAAGGCTTGCCCGGCGCTCTGCGCTTTGCCGGCTTCGGACCAGGGCGAGAGAACCGGCGCGCTTTGGCCGAGGGCTGGTTTGGAGGAATCGGGCCACGGTTTGGTTTGGCCTATGCCCTTAATTCGAAGACGGTGATCCGCTCGAATGTGGGACGCTCCTTTGGCGTTGCCAAGACTATTACGGGCAGTGCTCATTTTGAAGGCTCCACGCTGGTTTTTACGGCCACCAGCCTAGACAATGGCATCACCCCGATCTTTCTCTACGATGAAGGACTTCCTCCCTATCGCCGGCCACCGGTGATCGATCCCACGTTTTCGAACGGCGCTAGCCCCGCCTTTTGGGATGGCGAAGCGGTCCGTCTGCCCGAAAACTACCAGTGGACTTTTTCCATCCAACGCCAGATCACCAACACCATGGTGTTGGAAACCAACTATAACGCCACCATCGGCGCGCACCTTGTGGCGGGCTTAAAACGCTACAACCAGCTTCCCTTTAGCATGCTCGAACGTTACGGTCGCGACCTGCTGTCTTCAAGCATCGATTCCCCCGCCGCCCGGGCTGCTGGCCTGCGCCGGCCGTACCAAGACATCAACTGCCAGTTCAGCGCCACTTGTGCGCCGGTCAGCGTGGCCCAGGCTCTTCGCCCCTTCCCGCAATTTCGCGACATCAATACCGCGGCGGGTCAAGGCGACAAAAGCGGGCACTCTAGCTACCACGCCTGGGTGATCAAAGTCGATAAGCGTTACTCGGGCGGACTCACCATGCAGGGCTCCTATGTCCTGTCGAAGCTGCTGACTGATGCCGACGGCTACAACCCCGATAACGCCACGCTCGATCATTACAATCGGCGTTTGGAGAAATCCATCGGCGAATACGACCTCACCCACAACGTGAAGATGAGCTACATCTGGGAGCTGCCCTTTGGCCGGGGTAAGCGGTGGCTGACGACAGGGCCGGCTTCCTGGGTCCTCGGGAATTGGCGAATTGCCGGCAGCCACTTTTATTCAAGCGGCTACCCCTTGCCCCTCACCAATAGCGTGGCCCTCGGCGGCATCCTTTTCAACGGGCGCAGTGCAGCAACCATTAGCACCTACGACGGCTGGATCGCCAAACACCAGAACCCGAATTGGAAAGGCGGGGATCGCTTCTTCCAACCCCCCTCCTTCTTCGGCCCCCAGCCGATCGATCGCGCCGGTAACGTCACGCGTCACAATCCCAAGGCCCGTCAACCCTGGAATCTCAACGAAAACTACTCGCTCGCCAAGTCTTTTCCCATTCGCGAGAGCATCCGAGTTGACTTCCGCTGGGAAATGTTTAACATGCTCAACCGTTTCCGGCCGGCTCCGGGAAGCACTAACGTGCAAGATCCAAACTTCGGAGTCGTTCAGGCACAATTGAACGAACCGCGACGCATGCAGTTTGGCTTGAAACTGTATTTTTGATCACAGCTCCCAGCGAAATCTCCCGCTGCGGCGAGTCTGGGTCTCCAACCGGCTCTTAGAGCTCGCATCCAACCGCAAGTTTGCGGCGGCACTGTTGCGTTTCCCAGCAATTTAGCCTACATCTGGGCGATGGAAGTTGCCAGGAGGCGCTTTTCTCTTTATTTTGGCTTCCACTTCAGTTACGATTCTGCCAGCCAGGGAGTGAGCAGTTCGTGGGCGAACAATACGTTCTGGGACAAGGAAGCGAGACCGAGACGCACCACTTCGCGCGCGCGCTTCTAACCGACCTTGCAACGCTAGAACGGATGTTGGAGTCCTCGGTTTTTGACCTCGCTGCGCGAATTGGCGCCGAACAGGAAATGTTTCTTGTCGACAGCAACTACCGCCCAGCGCCTGTGGCCTGCGAAGTGATTCACAAATCTCAAGATCCCCGGCTCACGACAGAGATGAGCCGGTTCAATCTGGAGGCGAACTTAACTCCCCGCCTGCTGAGCGGTGACTGTTTCCGCCAGCTCGAAGCGGAACTCCACGAGGTGGTCACGCGGGCAAGTTCCGCTGCCCGGGAATACGGCGCCGACGTGCTCTTAACGGGCATACTCCCCACCATCCGGCTCTCGGATCTGACCTTGGAAAACATGACGCCCCGTCCGCGCTACGCCGAGCTGAACCGCACGGTGTTGGCGATGCGAAAAGGCTTATTACAAGTTCACATCAAAGGTCTCGACGAGTTGTTCGTTACGCACGATAACGTGATGCTTGAGGCCTGCTGCACCAGCTTCCAGATCCATTTCCAGGTTGCACCACGCCAATTCGCTAATCTCTATAACTGGACCCAAGTTCTGAGCGCACCTCTGCTGGCCGTGGCGGTGAACTCGCCTCTCCTGCTTGGCCACCGCTTATGGAAAGAAACCAGAATTGCCCTATTCCAGCACTCCGTCGATGAACGGTCAGAAGCCCGGCAACGGCGGGAGCATCCACCGCGCGTGTGCTTTGGCGACCGGTGGGTCGATGATTCGGTGCTCGAAATTTTGCGCGAGGATATAGCCAGGTTTCGTATCATCTTCACGCGCGAAATCGAAGAAAACTCCTTGGAACAGTGGGAGCGGGGTCAGGTGCCGGCCTTGTCCGCTCTCAAACTCCATACCGGAACCGTGTGGAGGTGGAACCGGCCCTGCTATGGTGTTTTAAATGGCCTTCCCCATTTGCGCATCGAAATGCGGGCCCTGCCCGCGGGACCTTCAATTCTCGATGAGGTCGCTAACGCGGCTTTCGCAGCGGGATTGTTAAAGGCCCATGCCGCTCAAGCCGACAGTCCGCGCCTTGAGTTTCGTTTTGATGAGGTTAAGGAAAATTTTTACGCAGCGGCTCGCCACGGCTTAAAAGCGCAATTGAACTGGTCTCACGGCAAAGAAATTCCCGTCACTCCGCTCATCCGTGAAATCTTACTGCCCCTCGCTGACCAAGGCCTGGCGTCTTGCGGCGTCCCCGCGGCTGAGCGAGACCGGTTGTTGGGACGAATCCGGGAGCGAGTCGACAAGGGCCAGACGGGTGCCTCGTGGATGCTCCGCTCTCTGGACTCCATGCCAGACTCCGCGACGCGGGAGCAAAAGATGCTGTCTTTAACCGCAGAGATGGCGCGTCATCAGAAGTCCGGCAAGCCCATCCATGAGTGGCCACCCGCACGCTTTCAGACACAGAGTTTTCAGAGCGCCACGGTGGCCGACATCATGAGTACGGATCTGTTCACCGTAGGGCCCAACGACCTCATTGACCTCGCCGCGAACCTCATGCAGTGGCGCCATATTCGTCATGTGCCGGTAGAAGATGAAAGCGGGCGGCTTCTGGGAATCGTCTCCTACCGCGATTTGTTCCGTTGTTTGGTGGGTCAAAGCAGCAACGAGCCGGCCCAGCCGCTGGTCGTTGCTTCCATCATGACGCCCAATCCGGAAACCACCCGGGCCGACACCCGCGCTTTGGACGCCCTGCGCCACATGCTCTCCCGCAAGATTGGCTGCTTACCCGTGGTCGATGACGAAGGATTTTTGATTGGAATCGTGACGGAATCGGACTTTCTGCGCCTCGCGGAGGATGCCCTCAGCGCTTCCGCCTAACCATGGCGCTCAAAGACGACTCCTCTTAAAATACGGGGCATGATCTGCCGCCTGGTTATAACGTGGTGCTTGCTGTCAAATCTCCTCGCGCAACCCTCCCGGCAGGCGCGGACCGGTGTACGGATCTTGATGGGACTCACCGATCGCGAACCCACAAATTGGGATGGAGCAATCAGCGCCAAAGGCGCCCGAATCACGGCCATCGAACCGTGGCGTTTTGAAGAAAAAGACACCCTTTTGGAAGGCGGCCGCTGGCAAATGTCGACCCATCCACCCCGCCTGTTCGGCGCCGCGCAGCAGTTGAACCGCACTCCTGTCGCCAACGGTGTCCTCGTCTGGTTGGACGAAGATGCAGCTACCGTCGAATTGGAAGTGACGACTACACAAGGCTCGTTCGGTTTCCGTCTCGGGTCGGTGCCCTATGGCGAAAGCCTGAACTTGCTTCACGGGAGAGTGATGGTGGATCGAATTCCGCCCTACGTTCGCATCACGGACTCCAAGGACGAGCAAGACTATCCAGCTGTCGCCGTCGACAAAGACGGCACACTCTGGCTCGCCTACTTGGAATCCAAGCACCACCCCGAACACAACAAAATCCGCGCCAATCTCCTGCAACCCCCAGAGAATTTCGAGCTGTATCAGACGCCTCCGCCAGGAGATCAAATTCTGTTGTGCAAGTATCAGAACGGGCAGTGGAGCCCGCCTGTTGCCGTCTCCAACCCCGGCGGTGACCTCTACCGCCCGGCCGTGGCTGTCGATCGCCAGGGTGTCGTTTGGGTGTTTTGGTCCCAGGCCGAGCGAGGAGAATTCGATTTATGGGTGAAGCCTGTTAGGGGCGGGAGACCAGGATCAGCCATCCGCCTGAGCAACAGCCCAGGAGCAGATGTTTTTCCCGTCGCGACAGCGGACTCCCAGGGTCGAGTGTGGGTGGCTTGGCAGGCCTGGCGAAAGGGAAAGGCGACAATTTTAGCCGCTGTCCAAAACGGTAACCGCTTCAGCTCGCCTCTCACCGTGTCGTCAAGCGCAGGCAACGAATGGAACCCAGCCATCGCCGCCAACTCTAGCGGACGGGTCACGGTTGTCTATGACAGCTACCGCAACGGCAATTACGACGTTTTCGCCCGCACCGTGGTAAACGGGGTGTGGGAAAAAGAATTTCTCGTAGCCGGCGAGCTTACCTATAACGCCTACCCCTCCGCCGCCTACGACCCACAGGGCCGCTTGTGGGTTGCTTATGAAGAGGGCGCAGAGCGTTGGGGTAAGGATTTCGGCGCGCATAATACAACCGGAATCGCGCTCTATCAAGGGCGCGCCATTCGCATTCGAGGGTTCGAAAGAGATGGCCGTAGCATCGTCTTACCCTCACCGCCGGACCAGGTTTTGCCAGGAACCCCCAATCTCCGGGTCGATGGAGCAGGTCGCCAGCTCGAGGGGCCGGTATTGAAGCCAGATGCAAACCGGGCCAAAGAGCGGCCGCCATCTCGCCCCTCCCCGAATTACCTGGGACCCAAGAACACTGCTCCGCGACTGCTGGTAGATGCTTCGGGACGCTTGTGGCTTGCAGTACGCAGTGCCCATCCCATCTGGTGGAGCCCCATTGGAACCGTATGGTCGGAGTATGTGATCTCTTACGATGGCAGTCAATGGACGGGCCCAATTTTTCTGGCTCACTCAGACAATCTGCTCGATAACCGTCCTGCTGTCACTTCTCTAACGCCTGGCGAACTCTTGGTGATCGGCTCCTCTGATCACCGCCGCCAGTTCCAGTTAGCCAGGCCACGCGCACGGGCATCGGTCGTGGTTGAAGACCCTTACAACAATGACTTGTTCCTCAACCGAGTGACGTTAAAAGCGGCGCCAAAACCCTTTGACGTAGTTTCAGCGCCATCGCCTGTACTCGCTGCCGCCGACCCCCGCGACCGGGAGGAAGCCGCTGCCATTCAACCCCTGCGCGCTTACCGCTTGCAAACCAAGTCAGGCGAATTGCGGATCTTGCGCGGCGAATTTCACCGCCACAGCGAAATTTCAAGCGACGGGGGAAATGACGGATCCATCCTCGACCAGTACCGCTACATCCTCGATCCCGCAGATATGGACTGGGTCGGCTGCTGTGACCACGACAATGGCGGAGGACGCGAATACTCGTGGTGGATTTCGCAAAAACTCACCGACCTTTTTCACGCTCCAGGAAAATTTATCCCCATGTTCAGCTACGAAAGGAGTGTGCCCTACCCCGAAGGCCACCGTAACGTTGTATTCGCGCAGCGTGGCATCCGTCCCTTGCCCCGCTTGCCCGTCAGTTCCCTGGAACCTGTCACCAAGGCGCCTGATACTCAAATGCTCTATCGTTACTTGCGGCACTTCCAGGGAATTGCCGCCATGCACACTAGCAGTACGAATATGGGAACCGACTGGCGCGATAACGACCCTGTCGCTGAACCGGTGGTGGAAATTTATCAAGGCGACCGGCAAAACTATGAGATGCCAGGTGCGCCCCGCAGCAACTCGGCAGAAGATTCCATTGGAGGCTGGCGCCCAAAGGGCTTCGTGAGCCTGGCTCTGGAAATGGGGTACAAATTAGGCTTTCAGGCTAGCTCTGATCACGTGTCCACCCATCAAAGCTACTGCAATCTACTGGTCAGGGAGTTTAGCCGGCAAGCCGTCATGGAAGCTTTTCGCAACCGGCACATCTACGGCGCCACTGACAACATCCTGGCCGAGTTTCGCTGTGGCGATTTCATCATGGGAGACTCATTTGCGCTTGACCGGGCGCCCGAGTTTCACATTCAGCTCATTGGAACCGCCCCGTTCGCTAAGGTCGTAATTGTGAAAAACAACCAGTATGTGTACGCCACCCAGCCAAACGCAAAAGTTGTCAAATTCACTTGGCGGGACACAGACTCCGCACCAGGAAAAACTTCCTTTTACTATGTGCGCGGCGAACAGCAAGACGGGGAACTGGTTTGGGTGAGCCCGATGTGGATAGAACGAAAGTAACTAACTGCCGGAGGATCTAAGTGGGCTTACCAGCCAGTTCGATGAGCCCTGGTACAGTCGGCTGAAGGGGCGTCCCACTGGCAGCCGCCAAGTTGTTTAGATCTTTCGCTGGCAGAGGCGCTGAGGCTGGCTGTAGGGCGGGTCCTGAGTAGCCCAGCAAGCGGTTTAGCGCACCCTGTAAATCATGGAGCGAAACCGGCTTGCTGACATAATCGTCCATGCCAGCGGCAAGACACCTTTCCCGGTCCCCAACCATGGCGTTGGCTGTGAGCGCGCAGATCGGGATACGCCGCTTGCCGTTTTCTCGCCGGCGAATTTCAGCGGTCGCCTCAAAGCCATCCATTTCCGGCATCTGGCAATCCATCAGCACCATGGCGTAGGCCGTGCGCTCAACCGCCTCCACTGCCTCACGCCCGTTGCTGACGACATCCACCCGTAAACCGAGTTTCTCGAGCAGCCGCACCGCAATTCGCTGGTTGATGGCGTTGTCTTCCGCAAGAAGAACTAGCGGGCCGCCAGGCGGATTCTGAGGCGCAGGCGCGGCGTGAACTGGGGAGCTTTCTACGGCGGCTGGTTTGAGCGCGGCTGCAATCACATCGTACAGCTGTTGCGCCCGGATCGGCTTGGATACCACTCCGCGAAATCCGGCTTCGAGGAAACGCAAGCTACCTTGTTGCTGGGCATTGCTAGAAAGCGCGAGAAGCTGGATTTCCCTTTGGGAAGATGAGGGAATGAGAGAACGGGCCAAGGACCACGCTTCCTCCTTGGCATAGTCAACGTCCAACACAACCAGCCGCAATCCGGAGTTACTTTGCCCCTGACGCGCGATCATGTTCCGGGCAACCGAAAGATCTTCCACGAGGACTGGCTCGGCGTTCCAACTCCGCAGTAAACTGAGCAGCGAGTCCGAGGCAACGCCGCGCGGGGCGACAACAGCGACGCCCACCCCGGCAAGCTGCCGCGCCGGTGCCGGCACAACATCGAACCGGTTCGACGCCGGTGAATCCAAATCGGCTGGGAGAACCGCCGGCGCTTTGAGAAATACCGTTGTAAAGAAAAACGTGCTCCCCCGGCCGAGTTCGCTGTTGTAGCCAATCTCGCCCCCCATCATCTCCACGAGCTGTTTGCTGATCGCTAGGCCAAGGCCCGTTCCGCCATATTTGCGCGTGCTCGAAGAGTCCAGCTGGACGAAATTTTGAAAGAGCTTGTCGCGGTCCTCTGGTGCAATGCCGATCCCGGTATCCTGAACGAGGAAGCGGAGCGTACAGGTCTGCTCGTTCTCCGCAATCAGCTCGGTGAGAAGCGAGACCTTACCTCGTTCGGTAAATTTGATCGCGTTCCCTAAGAGATTCGTGAGCACTTGCCGCAAACGTCCCGGATCACCTACCACAAACTGCGGCACATCGTCGGTTGCGGCACAGATAAACTCAAGCCCTTTAGCCCGGGCGCGCACAGCAAAGATCGAAGCCAGTTCTTCCACCGTTAGCATTAAGTCAAAGGGCACAGAAGAGATGCGCAGTTTGCCGGCCTCAATCTTGGAAAGATCCAAAATATCGTTGATCAACATGAGCAGCGAGTCCGAGGAACTTTTCACTGCCAGCGCGTATTCTCGCTGCTCAGGCGTAAGAGGGGTACTGAGCAGGAACTCCGTCATGCCGACAATGCCATTCATGGGCGTACGGATCTCGTGGCTCATGTTGGCCAAGAAGCGGCTTTTCATCTCCGTGGCTTCGCGGGCTTCCCGTAGCGCTTTGGCGAGCTCTTCGTTTTTTGCTTCGAGCTGTTGGGCGTTTTGCTCCAACCGCCGTTCGGCCTCCCGCTGCTCGGTGATGCGACGGATCACCGCAAGCACTTCATTGCGGTAGTTCGGACAAAGGCGCGCTTCGAAGATTTCCGTCTTGTCGCCCACTTCACTGGTCAGTTCCACCAACACCATGGAGTGCCGCTTCTGAAGCCGCTGCAAGGCTTGGGTTACTTTGAGCCCCTGCTTTGGCTCCAACACTTCGGCCAGGCGCTTGCCCTTCCACTCGGTCAAAGCTTTGAAGCACTCACCGAGGGCTCCCTCTTTGACCTCCAGCACCGTTCCAGAAGCATCGAGCCGGATCAACGTGTCAGGTAGCGCCTGAAATAGGGCTCTCAGTTCGGCGCTTGAGCGAAACAGCTCTTCCTGCTGCTTTTGGCTTTCCGTAATGTCGATGGTGGCAATCAACATGCCTTGGACTTGACCCGAGGGGTCGCGCAACAGGCTTTCATGCGACTCCACGACCCGGACTTGCCCATCCGCGCGGTGAATCTTTCGACGCACTGCGCGGAGCGGCGCTTCATCCTGCAACTTGCGGAGGATTTCCTCCCGCAGCCGATCCCGCTCCTCCACTGGCGCAAGCTCCCAAAAGCATGCTCCAAGCAGGTCTTCGAGCTTCAAGCTCCGCAGTTCGCACTCCTTCTGGTTGACGCGAGTGATGATCCCTGCCGTATCGATCTCGCAGTAGGCAACCGGCGCATACTCGAAAACCGCCTCGAGCTTCGCCTGGGCTGCCGCAATTGATCGCTGAGTTTGGGAAGGGCTCTGCGCGGCGTAGGCAAGAATCAAAACTAGAAGCGCCAATAGCGCCGTGATCCACAAAAGGAACACTCACTCACTCCGACTCAGAACGTCCGACGACATTGAAAGTATCGGCGAAGTGAGGAAAATTCTTTATTCTAGTTAGCCTTACGGCTTGCCGAGTCACGCCGCTCGATCCGCTCGCGGGCCATGCAGGGCTCAGCTTTCACAAGTGGCGCGTTCGTAAGCCCGGGCCAGCCGCAGCATGGCGGCTTCCTCAAAGTGTCGCGCCAAAATCTGCATCCCAACCGGAAGACCGTCGGCAGTCCAACCGCACGGCACGCTCATACAAGGGATCCCTGCTAAGCTACCCGTGATGGTGTAAATGTCGGAGAGATACATCTGCCAGGGATCGGATAACTTCTCACCCAGCCGGAAGGCCGGAAACGGAGACACGGGCGTGATCAAAGCATCCACCTTCTCGAAGGCTTGGCGAAAATCCTGTGTCAGCAAAGTTCGGACCTTTTGCGCCTTCAGATAATACGCATCGTAGTAGCCGTGGCTCAGCACATAAGTTCCGAGCATGATTCTGCGCTTGCATTCCGCCCCAAAGCCCTCGCCGCGCGTCTGGCGGTACATATCCGTCAGCGTGGTGACACCAGGGGCGCGCGTGGTGTAGCGCACGCCGTCGTAGCGGGCTAAATTCGAGCTCGCTTCCGCGGTACAGATGATGTAGTAGGTAGCGATGGCATATTCGGTGTGCGGCAAAGATACGTCGACGAGTTCGCAGCCAAGTCTGGCAAACTGGTCGATGGCGCGCTGGATGGGATCCCCGATCTCGGCCGCCAGGCCTTGAAAATACTCCTTCGGGATACCGATTTTTGTCCCTCGCACGTCACCCTCCAGCAAGGCGGGGTAGTCGGCGACAGGAGCAAAGGCAGAAGTCGCATCCCTCTCATCTCGGCCCGCAATCACCTTCAGTAAGATCGCCGCGTCAGTGACGTTGCGTGCCATGGGCCCGATATGATCGAGCGAGCTGGCGAAAGCCACCAAGCCATACCGCGACACACGCCCGTAGGTTGGCGTGACGCCCACACAGCCACAGAATGCCGCAGGCTGACGGATCGAGCCGCCGGTATCCGAACCTAAAGCTACAACAGCCGTTCCCTGCACCACTGCCGCGGCTGAGCCCCCGCTTGAGCCGCCGGGCACACGATCCAGCGCTACCGGATTGCGAACTGGACCGAAAGCGGAATTTTCGTTCGATGAGCCCATGGCGAACTCATCGCAATTGGTTTTACCGAGAATCACGCCGCCTGCCTGCTCAACTCGAATCACCGCAGTAGCGTCATAAGGGGGAATATAGCTGGCAAGCAGCTTGGAGGCGCAGGTCGTGCGCACCCCTTTGGTCACGATGACGTCTTTGACCGCCACGGGGACACCGGCCAGCGGCCCAGGATCTTCCTTGCGCGCCAGTTTCTCATCCACACCTTGTGCCGCCCGAAGCGCACGCTCTTGGCAAAAATGCAAATAGGCGTTGGTTTTGGGGTTTTCCGCGGCGGCGAACTTCAAGGCCTCCTCCGTCAGCTCCACCGCACTGAACTGTTTCAAGCGCAGACCCTTCTGGATGTCGGCAATCGTCAAGCTTGCGAGGTTCATGCTCGATTCTCAGACTGGCGGCTGGCCTATTTGTCGATGACCTTCGGCACTTTGAAGTAACCAGCGCCGGCCAGAGGCGCGTTGGCGAGCGCGATTTCGGGAGGAATAGTCGGCTGTTCGCAATCCTCGCGGAGCGTGGCTGTTTCTCCGGCTTCGTACAACACCTGAGCCATAGGCTCTACATTCTCCGTATCCAGCTCGTTGAGCTTTTCCATGTGACTCAGGATCTCATCCAAGTCCCGCGCCAGTTGCTGGACCTCTTGGTCAGAAAGCCGCAGGTGGGCAAGCTCAGCGACGTAGCGGACCTGCTGTTCGGTGATTTTCACGCGCTCGCCCTCCTTCGCGAAATTTGGTAGAGGTGGCGCAAAATGGGGTCCTCGATCCCATCCGCCTCGTCTCGGCCGACTGAAACCGCTGCGGAGGCGCGTTGCGGGGCGCGCTTAGGCGGCGCCACTCGGAATTCCAACGAACGAATCACGCCCCGGCCCAGAACCTGATCTAAGCGCTCGAGGATCGACTGGCTCAAGCTATCCAGCTGGGCCTTCCAAACCGCGTCGACCACCTCGACCACGAGCTTGTTGCCGTCCAGGAACGCGGGACGGCTCTTTGCAGCAATCCGGGAGCCAACGGCAGCAACCCACGCTCCTGGCGCCAGATGATAGCTGCGAATGCCAGCGATCTCCATCGCTTTCACACCGAGCTTGCTGAGCGATCTGCTTGCGCGCTCCATGTCAAACCTTTCTAGTCTAACACTGCGCTCTGCCCGCCCGGCGGCAGAACTGAAGCGGTTTGAGGAGGTCTGCTCGGCTTGGAGCCTCCAACCACCAAGAGCGCATCTCGAGCAGACCGTCGTTTCCGCCCCAGCGCGGCCAGCCGCATGCTACGTTGAAAACCGGACTTCAGCGACGGCGTGAACTGGCATGAATCTGAGTCAGCTGTTTGAACTTTCGCTTCGGGGCCGCCGCGATTCACCAGCGCTTGAATCTGGCGATCAACGATTCACTTTTGGAGAGCTTGCGGCTCGGGCGGCCAAAATGGCTCATCTTTTACGGCAGCGAGGCCTACAGCCCGGCGATCGGTTGTGCGTCTATCTTGCCAACTGCGTCGAAGTCATTGATCTCTATTTAGCCTGCGTGCAACTGGGCGTCATCTATGTCCCGATCAACATCCTTTATCGCGACCGTGAGATTTCACACATCGTCGCCGACGCTGAACCGAAGGCCGTCGTTTCCCGCCAGGTCCTGGACAAAGCCGTGCTACAGGGCGCCTTGCTTTGGCGCCCGGATGAGCTTGTGGCCGAAGCGGCCAAATTCCCCGGACATTTTCCTGCCGAACCACTAGAAGGCGATACCCCAGCAGCGATTGTTTACACTTCCGGGACCACAGGCGCCGCCAAAGGGGCCGTCCTTACCCACAACAATTTCCTCGTCAACGCTGTCAACCTGCTGGCCTGCTGGCAAATCACCGACAAAGACCGCCTTCTGCTGCCGCTGCCCCTGTTTCACGTTCACGGCTTGGGAAACGGCCTTCATTGCTGGCTGGCCAGCGGTTGCCTTTTACGACTCCTCGAGCGATTCGACCACCAGCGCGCCGTGGAAGAGTTTCTCGACTTCGAGCCCACGGTATTTTTTGCCGTACCCACGATCTATGTCCGGCTGTTAATGGCGCCTCAAGAGGCGGCTCGCAGAATTGGAAGCCGCATGCGGTTGTTCGTCTCCGGATCCGCTCCTCTTCCACCACAGATTTTCGAGGATTTTCAAATCCGATTCGGACATGCCATTCTCGAACGCTACGGTATGACCGAAACGCTGATGAACACGAGCAATCCTTATGTCGGCGAGCGGAGGCCGGCAACGGTCGGGATTCCGCTGCCTGGGGTTTCGCTCCGGGTGTGCGATCCAAACGGCAAAGATCTGCCCCCGCAAGTTAGCGGTGAACTTTATGTGAGAGGGCCCAATGTCTTCGCCGGCTACTGGCGCAACCGGGAGGCGACGGCGGCTGCTTTCCAAGAGGGCTGGTTTCGCACCGGTGACATGGGTTTTCGCTCGGCAGATGGTTACTACACCATCGAGGGCCGCAAGAGCGACCTGATCATTTGCGGCGGTTTCAACGTCTACCCCCGAGAAATCGAAGATTTTCTCGAGCAACAGCCTCAGGTAGCCGAAGCAGCTGTGGTCGGCGTGGCCGACCCAGTCAAAGGCGAGGTTCCAGTAGCCTACCTCGTCGCGCGCGGCCCGATCAATCTCGAGGCGCTGGCGCAAGAGTGCCGCCGGCATCTTGCCTCCTTCAAAATGCCGCGTTCGTTTATTGTGGTGGAGCGTTTACCCCGAAACGCGCTTGGTAAAGTCCAAAAACACCTCCTTGTCCCCGACCCCGCTCAGGCGGAGAGGAAAGTCTTTCGCAGCTAGACCCCGCCAGCGGCATCCCCTCCCTGGAGCAAACTGATCGTTAAGCCCGCTAACCAGCGATAAAAGGGGAGCGAAGTATGCCGCTTCAACTCCTGGCAAAAGGCGGGAACCCAGCTCAGATGCTGGGCGCGAAATTCCTCTGCATCTTCGGCTTGAATCGTGAGCAAATGGCCATAAAAACTGAGCAGCAGCCCCACATGGTCTGCCGGCTCGTTGGGCCGGGCAGGCTCAATGCCATATCTCCGAAACCAGCCGAGCGCCGAGTGATGGCTCTCACCCATGAGCCGCGCACCTGGCCCCTGCGCAGACTGCCAGGGCGGGAGGGGAGCCCCTTGCGGAGCCAAAAACAGCCGGACATGTTCCTTTTCCAGCTCCTCCGTCTCCAAGGACGCAAGGGCTTGGGCATCTTCTCGTGCATCCGCAAGAGCCTCTAGTCGCCGCCAGGCCCGGCCCACTTCCAAGGCATCCGTAGAGAGGAAGCCCAGCCCCGCAAACGTAAACCACTCCGCCCGTAAAGCTGGAGGCAAGACCTGCAAAGCATCCATCGCCCTTTTTCACCGGTTCACTTTTTCGATCTGCACAACTGCGTCCATAATGCAGGCCGCTCCCCCAAAGTTGCCGCTTTTCACCACATCGTCGATGGTTTGCGAAGGAATAAGGTCCCCGTCTCGCGCGCCTTTGCCACCTGCTAGGCTCAAAAGGCGCGAGCGGTGACCGAATCCATGCGCAATCATCACGCAGTCCTCTCGGAGCGTCTCGGTGAGATGAGCCGGCAGCTCGATTTGACCAACGCGGGAACGCACCCGGACCAGATCGCCCTCGCGAATCCCCAGTTTGGCGGCAAGCGCCGCAGGAATCTGCACGTCATTGCTGGGCATCATCTCATGCAGAATCTTGTTGTTTTGCGTGCTGTTGCGCTTGTGTACGGCGGGAATGAAGGTGAGCAGATAGTAGGGATATTGAGCCGAAGGCTCCTCGCGCTTGGGCCTCCAAACTGGGAGCGGATCGACCCCACGTTCCGCAAACTGGGGAACGTAAATCTGGCACTTGCCTGTGTTACCGGGTGTCGCAAAGGTTTCTCGGGGTACAAAAGCAGCAGGCCGACTGGTCAAACCACGTTCCCGAAACTCCGCAAAGTTTTCGCCCAAACCAGCACGCCGCACCTTTTCATCGAGCAGAGTGGAAAGGTTGATGAATTCGCCGTTCGGCGTCTTGAAGTATTCGGGAACAAGACGTTTGCCGAGTTCCAGAGCGACAAACCCCGCACTGCGCGCTTCAAAGATTGGAGGCGCAACCGCCGTGCGAGGGACAGCTTGAGGGAATTTCGCGTTGTATTCCCTGGTGACAATGTCGTTCACTTCGAGATACATCGTTGAAGGCAGAGCGATATCTGCCAGCGTTACCGTATCCGTGGGCAACACATCCATCGTCACCAGAAACGGAATCGTTTTGAGCGCCCGCTCCATTTGCTGGGGCTGCGGGAAACCGAGGGCGGTGTAGCCGTTGACGAAAGCGAACTGAATCATGCCCGGGAACCGGTTCAGGATTCCATCAGCCAGCGTGGAGAACATTCCACCACCATCTTCGAGCACCAAGGGCAATTTGTCCTTCCCGTCCACCCGGCGTCCGCTCCTTGGCGGATAAGGGGGCGGCGGGTAGATGGCGTCGACGCCAGGCACTGAAATCGAACGGGCAAAATAGCGTCCTCCTGGGCGGTCAATCGTACCGGCGAGGATGTTGAGAATGGTGATGGCCTGCATCAGCTGCGAGGCGTTGGCGTAATTGGCGCAAAGCGTCTTTTTGTGAGCCGGTACAATGGCCGGCCGATTAGTACCAAACTCTCGCGCAATCCGCCGTATATCGGCCGCAGGAACCGAACTGATCTCCTCGGCCCACTCTGGGGTGTAACGCTGGAAGTGCTCCCGGATCTCCCGCTCGAACTGACCAAAATTGGTGTATTTGTCAACAAATTCTTTGTGAAAGAGATTTTCGTTGAGCAGGACGTGAATCATGGCCAGCGCCACGGCTAGATCCGTGCCTGGCTTGATGCTAAAGTGCTCGTCGGCGAAACGCGCCGTGGCCGAGTACTGCGGGTTGAACAGCACTACTTTGGCGCCGTTGGCCTTGGCATTCACCAGATCATTCGCGTAGACAATTTTCGCCTTCGCGAGAATATCCCACCCAAACAGCAAAATATACTTCGCATTGGCGAAATCAATGCACCAGCTCTTGCCTCCCGTCATGTAGCGCTGCACAATCCGGTCAGCCAGGAAGCATTCATCAATGTGGTCAATCCGGTTCACAACCCCAAGCGCGTTCAGTAAGCGGACCAGTACATCGGGACTCGGAAGAGTCACAAACAGCAACGACTCGGCGCCATACTGCCTCCTGGCATCCTCGATCTTTTGAGCAATCGTATCCAGGGCCTCGGTCCAGGAAATCCTCACCCAGCCTGGATCCTCGTCGAACCCCTTGCGCGGATTGGTCCGCTTCATCGGGTATTTCAAACGGTCTGGATCGTAAAGAAAATCCGCGGCCGCAGCGCCTTTGCCGCAGAGCTTCCCTCCACCCGAGAGATCGCCAGGAAGTCCTTCCACAAAACGGATCACGCCATCTTCGAGGGTGATCTTTAAGCCGCACGCCGGCGAGCACACGCCACAGGCGCTGACAACAGTCTGAACTGTGGCAGCTCGTAACTGCGCCGGCCGAAACCATTGTGAGAGCCCTGCCAGCAGGGGGCTTGTGATCGCCGAGGCGGCAGCCCCGGCCGAAACGTTCAGCCACTCCCGTCTCGAGATCGACATATTCACCTCCCCGGAGCCGGCCAGCCGTCGGCCACGAACCGAATTCTCGGTCGCGTGGTCTGTGGAGAATTGAAGTTTTCAATCATGGCAACGCCAACATTTGCAATCTCGGCCCATGGCTTGAACTGAAGCGCACCAGTGGGACACACCGTAGCGCAAGCGGGTTCAAGCCCCAGCTCCAGCCGGTCGTAACACATCGTGCACTTCATCATCTTTCCCGTCTTTTCGTTAAAGGATGGTGCTCCGTAAGGACAGAACCGCTCGCAAAGCCGGCACCCAACGCATTTCGATTCGTCGATGATGACCGCGCCGTCCTCTTGTCGCCGGTACATGGCCTTCACGGGACAGGCCCGCAAACAGAGTGGGTTATCGCAATGGTTGCAAGCCATCGAGATGGCTTGTGTGCGCACATGAGGCCAGTGGCCCATTTCTTTCACGCGCACTTTGCGATACTGTACGCCTGGCTCCAACCTGTTCCATTGCTTGCAGGCTGCCTCGCAGGCGCGGCATTCGATGCATCGTTTGGCATCGTACAACCAACCATAGGTAGCCATAACGCAACCGCCACCCACTCCCCAAGCAAACCAAGAACCAGTTCAGAAGCCCAGATTGTCAACGGTTTAGCCAGAGCTTCTTCCGCGGCTGGGCGAGCCAACCCATTTCTGTTGCGCGATCTCGCCGAAGGGAATTCCAACAGATACTTGAACTATGTCGAAGTATCCATCAGCTGCCTTGCCCGGATTACTCGTCCGCACTCCCACCGCCATACCGCTAGCCCTTGAATCACAACAAAAAGCAGAGCCGCATCCTGCATGGCGTGAAACAGAAACAGATGCCTTGTCGTTTCCCGGCAATCGGCGAGGGCCCCCAGGAGGAACTCAATCGCCGCTAGGCCTGAGAAAACGACCGCCGTCCCTAGGCTCCGTCTCGCACTTCCCCACACCGTGAACAGAAAAGCCAGACCAAGGGCGATCAGAAAGCTTCCATACAGCCTTGGGCGTCGTTGAAAAATCGCCCTCTTGATGTTGCTCCAAACAGCGAACGCTTCACTCCTGGCGCGCGGGGGCTGACTCGAGGTGACAGTAAAATTGCCAAATCCCTCAGGCCTTTGTAAAGCAGATTCCTCCAGCGCCGCCCCAATCAAGCGAGCTGCTACACCTGGGTGTTTCCCGTAGTGGCGGACGAGCTGGACGTGCGAAGGCAGATTCCCAAAATCTGCCCGCAAAGCGCCTTGGCGCATTGCGGACTCGGGGTGGAAGGCGTCCTTTCCTGCATATCGCGCCAAGTTTTCCGGCAAGCCCAGCTCTCGCAACACCGCCTTCGCATCCGGGGCTTTCGGCAACAACTCAGCGAAAATCACGTTGTAAGCCGCGTAAGCGCGGTATTCAGGTGGTAGGTAGCGAAGACAGGCAGCGGCCATCGCCGTCAGAAGTAGCGCAGCAAGCACACGGACGCGTCTGCCGAGAGCCGCTGCCAGGTTCGGATCCAACAGGAGCCAGGGCGCCAGCAACACAACTAGCACCGCGTGCTGCGCTTTGGACGTCAGAAACAATCCGCAGACAACGAGAAACGCAAAAGCATTGTTTCTGGGCTTGCCTACTCCCGCTGCCAGACGCAGGTAAAGAGCGATCAAAAGCAGCAGAAACAGCAAAGAAGCCGTGTCGGTATAGAAAGAGTTGAAATAGGAAAAGTAGCTGACATCACACCAGACCAGCAGCAGCAAACCCCAGGCCACCACCGGGCGGCGGCCCGGCAGCTGAGCGAGAACCGGATACAGGATATAGAGCGTTGCCAGAAACACCGCAAGGTGCGTCAAGCCTGCCCAGCGCAAGTCGTAACCAGCACCCGCGAGATAAGCTACCGCCACTACCGACGGCGCAAGCAGAAGAAGCTCAGAAGAAAGGACACGAAATTGTGGCCTTTGTGACCGGTCGGCGCGCCAGTGCTGCACAACGTAGCTAAAATAGGGCGCTGGATGATCCGGTTCGGCACGAAAAATGGAGAATGCGTTCGATACATTGCCAAAATCCCCGTTGTCGGCCAAGCCAACGATAGGTTCAACGAGCAGCTGCGAACCTAAAATGACCCCAGCAATCCACAAGGGAATCCAACGCCGCCGGTCTAGCCGCGTGCGCTGAGTCTCGTCTGGCAAGCATCCTCCCTAGTTCCACAAAGGGAGCACGAGGTTCCCCTCGTTTTAGGATGACATCACGGAGGTATTTTGCCCAAGCGCCGGTCTTGAAAGGGGCAAAGGGACGTACGGAAGGGAAAGACCAGAGGGGCTTGCTAGTACCAAAAGTGAACGTGGCGATTCGACCCCACTCGGAGTTGCATCGCGCTCATCGTCCAAATCTTCGCCGTACGGTCAGCTCACTGCAAACATCGCCGACTGAGCGCGCTTCCGGCTGCAGCTTCCACCCGAGCTGGTTGCGGGGGAAGGATTTGAACCTTCGACCTTTGGGTTATGAGCCCAACGAGCTACCAGACTGCTCCACCCCGCGTACATATGCTAGCAATCCGAGCTCGGCAGGGTCAACCACGAGGGCCAATTTCGTTCATCGTTCTGAAAATTTCTGCTTCGCTTCCGCCCTTGCCAGCGGAACCAGCCGCTACCTCAGCACCGCCACCGCTTTAGAAGTCCGCATGACCCGGCGTCCGGGGGAAGGGGATGACGTCGCGGATGTTCTTCATGCCCGTTACATACATCATCATGCGTTCGAATCCGAGGCCAAAGCCGGAGTGCTCCACACCACCATACCGCCGGAGGTCCAGATACCACCAATAGTCCTCCTCCTTTAGGCCCAACTCTCGAATGCGCGCGACAAGCACCTCTTCGCGCTCCTCGCGCTGGCTGCCGCCAATGATTTCGCCAATTCCCGGCGCGAGAACGTCCATGGCGCGCACGGTTTTGCCATCCTCGTTCAAGCGCATGTAGAAGGCTTTGATCTGTTTGGGATAATCCGTCACAATCACCGGCTTGCGGAAGGTTTCCTCGGTGAGATAGCGCTCGTGCTCGCTTTGCAGGTCGTTTCCCCAAGCTACGGGGAATTCCCACTGCCGACTGGCCTGGCTCAGAATCTTGACGGCTTCCGTGTAGGGCAGGCGCACGAAATCACTTGAGGCCACATGTTCAAGCGTCGCGAGCAGGTCCGGCTCGTAGCGTTGCTGAAAGAATTCCAAGTCCGCCGCACAGTGATCCATCACGTAGGTGATGAGATACTTCAAAAACTCCTCAGCAAGCTCCATGTTGCCCGTGAGGTCACAGAAAGCCATTTCTGGCTCGATCATCCAAAACTCCGCCAGATGGCGCGGCGTATTGGAATTTTCCGCGCGGAACGTGGGACCAAACGTGTAGACATTGCTAAAGGCGAGGGCGAAGATTTCCGCTTCAAGTTGACCGCTGACCGTCAGATAGGCGGGCTTTCCGAAAAAATCCTGCGAGTAATCAATCGCGCCCGTAGTCGGCAGCCGGGGCGGGTTCGACAGATCCAGCGTCGTAACTTGAAACATTGCGCCTGCGCCTTCGGCGTCCGAGGTGGTTAAGATCGGCGTGTGTACATACAAAAATCCGCGCTCTTGAAAAAACTTGTGCACAGCGAAAGCCAGTGCGTTGCGCACGCGAAAGACCGCGCCAAAGGTGTTGCTGCGAGCGCGAAAGTGGCCAAACTCGCGCAGGGTTTCGAGTGTGTGCTTCTTTTTCTGAAGGGGATAGCTTTCTGGCGGCGCAGCGCCGAGCAGCTCTAGGGAGTGGCCTCGCAATTCGACCGCTTGACCTTTCCCAGGTGATTCGACCATCTCGCCTTCGACACGAATGCAGGCGCCGGTGGTGACCTTGGCGATCAGGTCCGCGGGCGCCCGGTCCGCCTCCATCACCACTTGCAGGTCTTTCAGGCAGGAGCCGTCGTTGATTTGAATGAAATGCACACCCTTGCTATCGCGCCGTGTCTTGACCCAGCCGCGGGCAGTAACCGCAGTGCCAGGCGCGAGTTGGAGCAAGTTCCGGATCGATTCATGGCTCTTGATCATAGAGGCAAAGCTTCATTATGGCCTGATCCCACCCCGTGGGATGAGCGGAACGAACCCGCGCCGCCAAGACGACAAGTCCAGGCTTTCAAACGCCGCTGAAGCCCAGGCCCTCGTTAACCCGTTTTGCCAGAACACTCTGCGGCAAAGGCGCAGATTGCCTGCACGCCAATCAAGTCGAGCGGATCAAATATACAGCCACTTCGGCCAGCAAATTCGGAAGGAAGCGGACTCTGCGGTTTCCCGCCAGGTAATACCGCCGCTCAATCTTCCAGCGCTGCTCGGCGCAAAGGATTTCGAAATCCTCCACGGTCAAAAAATGGATGTTCGGGGAATCGTACCAGTTGTGGGGGAAGAGCGCAGTTTTCGGGGCTCGTCCACTGACCAAATGCGACCAGCGGACACGCCAGTGGCCGAAGTTCGGGAAGGCGACAATGATGCGCTTGCCCACCCGCAGCATCTCCCGGAGCACTTGGAGAGGCCGTTGCGTTTGTTGCAGAGTTTGACTGAGAATCACGTAATCGAAGGTGTGGTCGGGATAATCGGCCAGGCCCTGGTTGATGTCGCCTTGATAGACCGAAACGCCGCGGGCGATGGCCTTCTGCACAAGATCGCGAGATATTTCTACGCCGCGCGCACGTACGCGCTTGTTGTTCACCAACCACTCCAGCAGCTCGCCATCACCGCAGCCTAGATCGAGCACCAGAGAGCCTGGCTCCACCAGTTCGCTGATGATGGCGTAATCCTCGCGGCCCAGCACCTGCTTAACAAGCCGGTGAGCGATGAGCGATTGCGCGAGTGCCTGCATCTTCTAAGCCACCTCCCGGTAGGTTGCCGCAAGAAAGCCGCGGACCAGCTCGGCTTGCTCGCCCACCTCGACCAGAAATGCGTCATGCCCGTAGTTGGAAGACAGTTCGCAGTAGGCCACGTCACGATTCCGGCTCCGCAGTGCGCTGACGATCTCCAGGGACTGGTAGGTAGGATACAACCAGTCCGAAGTGAAGCTAATGACCAGAAAGCGGCACTTGGCGCGCTCAAGCGCTGCCGCGAGCGTGCCGTAGCCCTGAGCGAGATCGAAGATGTCCATCGCTTTGGTGATGTAGAGGTAACTGTTCGCATCGAAGCGGTCCACAAACTGGCTGCCCCGGTAGCGCAGATAGCTCTCCACCTCGAAAACGTCATTGAAGTGAAACGACTCCCCCTCTTTGCTGCGAAACCTCCGGCCAAATTTCTCCTTCATGGATTGATCGCTCATGTAGGTGATGTGACCTACCATGCGCGCCACCGAGAGACCGCGGGCAGGCAGTTTACCGCCATAGTAGTTTCCACCTTGCCAGTCGGGGTCCGCCATGATCGCTTGCCGCCCCACTTCATTGAAAGCAATCTGCTGGGCGCTGTGGCGGGCGGTGGTGGCAATGGGAAACGCCGCACACAGCGAGTCGGGGTAGCGGACAGCCCACTCTAAAACTTGCATGCCTCCCATCGAACCGCCTGCCACTGCCAGCAATCTAGGAATCCCCAAGTGATCGATCAGCTTTTTTTGCAAACGTACCATATCGCTGATCGTGATCATGGGAAAGGTCATGGCGTAGGGGCGGCCTGTAACCGGATTCACCGAGGACGGTCCGGTCGTGCCGCGGCAACCACCCAGTACGTTGGAACAAATGACGAAATACTTCTCGGTATCAAAGGCGCGGCCCGGCCCGATCATGTTGTCCCACCATCCGGGCCGGCCATCCTCTTTGCTAATCCCGGCCGCGTGGGCGTCGCCACTAAAAGCATGGGCAATGAGGACGGCGTTGCTTTTGTTGCGATTTAACTCGCCATAGGTCTCATAGGCCACATCGACAGGAGAGAGAACGACGCCGCAATCTAGCGCAAGGGAATCAAAGCGAACGCTCTGTGTCTCGACGATCATCCAGGAATTCGATTGGAAGCCAGTAGAGGCCTTTGGCATGATCATAGCAACTGCGCTGCCAGCTCCGTTTCGCTCAACCTAGACTTCATCCGGCACTGCCTGCGTCTGGGATAAAATACCCCAACAAGTGCCAGTGGTAAGCGTCTATACTTGTAAACAAGGTGGAGGAGCTGTTCCCATGAACTCACGCCCGCGCATTCGCCTTCAGTATGTTGCTTGGACCGCAGTCTTGGCCATCGCCACCGGCTTTCCAAGCAAAGCCGCGGATTCGGGCGGCGAAGACATCGGCAGCAGTCTCAAGCTCTTCACCAAGGTTCTCGATTTGGTGGAGTCGAACTTCGCCGAGAAGGTGAATCCGCAAAAGGCGCTCTATGAAGGTGCAATCCCAGGCATGCTGCGCACGCTCGATCCCCATTCGAGCTTCTTTGACCCCAAGGAACTCCAGCGGTTCCGAGAAAATCAACGCGGCCAGTATTTCGGCGTGGGAATGTTAGTGGGCTTCCGCAACGGCCACGTGACCGTGCAACACCCTTTTGAGAACTCCCCGGCAAAAAAAGCGGGCCTCCGCCCCGGCGATCAGATCTTCCGCGTAAACGGTAAGAACACAGAAAAGTCGACCGTCGAGGAAGTGGTTCAGTTGCTCAAAGGGCCGCGCGGAACGCCAGTCCAAGTCTCGGTAAAACGCGAAGGGCGCTTCGATTTGGTGACCTTTGACCTCTACCGCGATCAGGTCGAGCGTCCCAGTGTGCCCACCTATTTGTGGTTGAAACCCGGCGTTGGCTACGTCCGGATTGAAACCTTCAATCAGAACACGAGCCGGGAATTTGAAAATGCGCTCAAGACTCTGGGCGAAGACAAAATGGAGGGCCTCATTATCGACCTGCGCGATAACGGCGGGGGGATCCTGCAAGAGGCCGTCGCGGTAGTGGAGCGCTTCTTGGAGCGCGGACAGGCCATTGTCTCGCAACGCGGGCGCATTTCCACGGAGCATTCCTATACAGCCCGCCGGGGTAATGCCGGCCGGAAGTATCCTCTCGTGGTGATGGTGGATCGAGGATCGGCCTCCGCGTCCGAGATTCTCTCGGGCGCACTTCAGGACCACGACCGGGCCTGGATCTTCGGCGATAACACCTTTGGCAAGGGATTAGTTCAAGCGCCGTACGAGCTTTCCGGTGACTGTTCGTTGCTGCTCACAGTGGCGCGTTTTTACACCCCCAGCGGGCGCTTGATTCAACGCGATTATTCCAAAGGAAGCTTTTTTGAGTATTACTACAAACAAAACACCGCCACCAGAAACCCACGCGACCAAAAAGCCACCGACAGCGGCCGTATTGTCTATGGCGGTGGAGGCATTGCGCCCGACGAAAAGTATGAGCCGCCGCCCCTAAACCGCTTGCAGATGACTCTGCTCGGCCGGGGCGCTTTCTTCTACTTCACGGCCGCTTACTTCGGGCCAAAGGAAGAGGCGAGACTACCGCGCAACTGGGAAGTGGATGAGATTACCCTGATGGAGTTTAAGAAATTCCTCGGCGACCGGAATATTCCTTATCTTGAATCCGAGTTCCAGCAAAACCTCGACTGGATTAAGCGCCAGCTCCGCATCGAGATGCTCACGACCGGTGTTGGCAAGGAGTATGCCGATGAGGTCGCCATGGCCACAGATCCTGAGGTGCTGAAAGCGGCGGAAAGCCTTCCCAAGGCCCGCGCCTTGCTCGAAAAGTCCCGTCGCATGGTTGCAGAACGCAAAGAATCTTCTCCAGAGAACGGGAAAATTTCCAACGGGCGCTTCTAGACGCAACGAGCCCGGGCCGGGTCTACGGAACAAGTTTGAGCAGCACTACGCCGCGGTCTTCGGCAACCGCTTTCAGTCCCCATTCCTTTTGCTGGCGGATTAGATCCGAGGACAGCCGCCCAAAACCATCATGGCCGCTTGCCGCCAAGATGTGCGTCACCTGTTGACGCTGCAAGAACGAAATCGCTGGCCGACGCAGGTTCAGGCCTGGACGCCGCCAAGGCGGGCCAACCGGCAAAGGCCGCCAGTCCTCTGCTCTCGCCTCTAAAGAGATGGCCAGCGAGGCGGCCGAGCGGTGCCCAATCACGCGGATTTCTGAAATCCGCTCTCGGGCCGGTAATTCCAGCTGGTAATACATGCCAGCTTTCACTGGCTCCCATGTCCACCAGGCGGTCACCAATGACCCGTCGATGGCCAGAGGGGACTCCCAGGGATTGGGCTTGGATTCGATTGACCAGAGAGAATCCGGCTTCAACGGCGTACCGCCAGCACCCAGCAGGCGAATCTCGTACAACCCGGTCGAAGTCTGCTGGCTAGATTGAAATCTCAGACGTACGGCGTCCACCTCGACTTCGTCAAACTGCGAGCTCCACTCGATCATCCACCCCTGATCTGGGATTGCGCCCGTTTCCAGCACCTTCACGAGGATTTCCCCCCGCGCGGTTTGCCAGGCACTGATCAAATTTCGGGCTGTGATCGCCGCAGGGGCCCCGATTAAGTCCAGAACCTGATCTGCCTCGGTTGTGTGCGCGCGCACCATTTGGGCCACATTCCAGTCATCGCTGCGCCGTTTCAAATAGCTTTCGCGAGGTTCGAGACCCAAGGCGACCCCCCAGGGTTGCTCGCCGATCAGCGCCCAGTTGTTGGGATGCGTGTAGCGCTCTAAGATTGGAGGCCAGCTCAGCAAGGCTTGGCCCAACACCAGGGCAACCCGCAGTCTCTCGGGCATGACAAGCATCCAGGCTAGGGAGAAAAAGACCAAGGCTGGCATCAGAAAACGCGCCCCCACGTTCAAAAACCACGGCGTCAGGGAAATGGCGCCAAGAGTGAACAGCAGGCGCACCGGACGATGGCGCAATCCCAACAGAAGGAGAGGCGAGAGTAGCCACAGTGGGCCCACAACTCCTTGGAGTTGGTCTCCATACAGAGTGAGCTCCTGCCCGATGCTGCTCCATTCGATGCCGCCATAGTGCCGCAAGTAGGCCCCAAGAGCCTTTTCGGATTCCAGGTGAAAATAGGGATTCGGGAAGAGCTGGTTGAGTAAAGGAGCAAAAGGATTTCCTGTCAAAAGGTAAGCGCGGGCGATCCACGGCCCAGAAGCTGCGCCTGCGCCAAGAAGGAAGAAAAGCACCGGACGCCAGCCTCTGGCGCGCAGGAAAACCGCAACCAGCGCAGTAGCCACGGCAAGACCGCCCGTCATTTTAATGGCGTAGCAAAAGCCTGCGCAGATGCCGGCCGCAAAGAGCAGGCGCGGTTGTTGCTGTTTCCACCACAGGCCAAGCAGGGCGGAAGTCGCAAGCATGACGTAGGCCAGAGCCGCGTCGTTAAAGGCGCAGGTGGCGCTCATGCCAACGACGGGAGTCAAAGCGTAGAACAATCCGGCGCTCCAACCCGCGCGGGGGTCACCGGCGAGCTCCGTACTCAGCCAGCCGAGCAGCCCGATCGTGGCCCCGAGAAACACCAGATGGAGGAGCTTGGCAGCAGAATCGCCACCCACGGCAAAGGCAAGTGCAAACAGCGTTTCGACTCCCTGCGGAAGCACGTTGTAAAAACTCACCGCGGCAGGGAATCGGCCGCTTCGCTGGGCCTCGACCGGAATCATGAGATGGTAGTTCAGCGCATCGGTCTGGATTTCCGGAGCCAAAGCGTGAATCCCGTACAGCACCCCATAGGCCAACAGGGGAATCCAACACCAGCGAGGAGGAAGAGTCCAACCGCTGCGTGGCCGCTTGGCGATCCAAGCTGGCGCAAGACACAAGAGCCCGAGCGTGATTAATCCCGGCGGACGGGCCAGAGCTGCGGCAAGTAAGACAAAAATGAGAGTGCTCAACATCGCCGCTCCGGCCGCGAAAGTCACGGCAGCAGGAAGGGCCCAGCGTCCCAGCAACCAGCGACCGAGCGACCACGCCGCCGTTGCCGCCAGCATGACCCCAGCTAGGCTTCGCAACAACTCGAGCAAAGGATTAACTTTCGACTTCGTACTTCTTGAGCAGTTCCCCCCAGTGGCCCTTGGCCTTGAGGATCAATTCGGCGACCTCTCGTACCGCGCCGCTGCCCCCAGGACGGCTCGTCACCAGATGCGCGATTTTCTTGACTTCCGGCCGGGCGTTTGCCGTTGCGACCGTAAATCCCACCCGCCGCATCACGACCACATCCGTTAAATCATCGCCAATGTAGGCCACTTCGGCAGGATCGAGTTTGGCGTCCGCTAAGATTTCTTCGAGAATGGGAATCTTCTCAATGTGGCCTTGATAGATGTAGCTGAATTTGCACTGCTTGGCGCGCTCTTCCGCCGCTGGTGAGATCCGCCCGCTGATTAATCCGGTCTTGATCCCGTACCAGTGGAGCCACTGCAGGCTGATGCCGTCCTGAGCGTCGAAGCCTTTGGTCTCAATCATCTTTCCATCCGGCCCCGGCACATTGTAAAGCTTAGCGTCCGTCATCACGCCGTCAACATCCATCAGCAGCAGGCGCACGCGCGAAGCAAGTTCATGAACGTTCATCGCCATTATCGTAGCGAACCGGCCTGTGGAAACAAAAATGGCGCAAAATGTCTTTTTTCCTTCGCACGGGCCCAACGGCAAGCTGCTGCCGCTAGCAGCCCTGGCTCGCGATCTCCGGCTCGGAGGTCTCTCGCCTCCCTCACTTGTCATCCGCGTTGCGGTTTCACTCCAGCGATGGGAGACAATAAGAATTTATGTCCATTCAAACAACCGTCGTGGGCAGTTATCCCACGCCTCACTGGCTACTTGGCGACACCAGCCGTGTGGCCCTACGTGACGCCATCATGGTGGTGCTGAAAACCCAAGAGCTGGCGGGCATCGATGTCGTCGCTGACGGCGAGCTTAACCGATTCGATCCCTCTCATCCAGAAACCAACGGAATGATCGACTACTTTGTGACGCGGATGGACGGGATTCGCTCGCGGTTCTCTGTCTCCGACATCGACGAGTTCCGCAAGGATGCGGGCATGGCCTATCGCACGGATCCCGCGGGCATCGTCTACGGGCCGATTGGTGAGGGCGTGCTGAATCTGCCTCGCGATTATGAATTCACGAAAGGGCTCACCCGGAGCCGCTTGAAGTTCACCTGCACGGGCCCCCATATGTTGACCAAGGTGCTTACCGACCGCTACTACGGCAGCCGGGAGAAAGTGGCCATGGCCGTCGCTGGAGTGCTGCGCAGACAAATGGAACGCATCGACGCCGAAATCGTGCAAATCGACGAGGCTAACATCAGCGGGCATCCCGAGGATCGAGACTGGGCGCTGCCTGCGATTAACCACGTTCTGGATGGAATTCGAAACACCGCTGCGGTCCACATCTGTTTTGGCAACTACGGCGGGCAGACTATCCAAAAAGGGTTTTGGAAAGATCTAATGCCCTTCCTCAACGGGCTTCACGCCGACCACCTAGTACTGGAGTTCGCCCGGCGCGGCTACGGCGAGCTTGAGGCCTTCCGTGATCTCGATCCCAAAATTGGACTCGGACTCGGTGTCGTGGACATCAAAGATAATGCAATTGAAAGCCCCGACCTCATCGCCGAGCGTTTGGAGCTCGCGAGCAAAATTCTCGGACCCGACCGCATCCGCTATATCCATCCGGATTGCGGTTTCTGGATGCTTCAACGCAGCGTGGCGGACGGCAAAATGCGTGCGCTCGTGGCGGGTCGAAATCTCTTCGAGGGAAGGAAGTCATAAGGATGCGACGCCTAAATCTCGCGCTTCTCAAACTCGCATTCCTGGCCGCGCCGGCAAGCCTGGCTGAGGACGCCGGCAAACATCTGCGCAATCTCCGCCAGTTGACCTTCGGCGGGCAGAACGCGGAAGCTTACTGGTCCCCGGATGGCAAGCGGCTTGTGTTTCAATCCACGCGCGACAAACTTGGCTGCGATCAGATCTTCATCATGAACGCCGATGGCACCGACCAGCGCATGGTCTCCACGGGCAAAGGCCGGACCACTTGCGGCTACTTCCTGCCAGACAACAAACACATTGTCTACGCCTCGACCCACGAAGCTGGAGAGGCTTGCCCGCCCCCTCCCGATCGCAGCAAAGGGTATGTTTGGGCGGTGTATCCCAGCTATGACATCTTTCTCGCCACAGATGACGGGAAGCTGCTGAAAAAGTTAACGGACTCCCCCGGCTATGACGCTGAAGCCACCATCAACTTCAAGACGAAGAAAATCATCTACACCTCCATGGCGAGCGGAGATCTCGAGCTCTGGGAGATGGCCCTCGATGGATCCAAGAAGAAACAGCTGACACGAACAACCGGATACGATGGAGGGGCCTTCTACTCGCGCGACGGAAAGAAAATCGTTTGGCGGGCGAATCACCCGCAAGGCGATGCGCTGACGCGTTATCGCGAGCTACTCCAAGACCATCTGACCACGCCCATGAAAATGGAGATTTTCCTCGCCGACGCCGGCGGGAAGAACATGAGGCAGTTGACCAACTTCGGATGCGCCAGCTTCGCCCCGTCGTTCACGCCCGACGGTAAGCGCATTATTTTCGCCTCGAACAAACATGAATGTGACGGGCGGAAATTCGAGCTCTATCTTATGAACATTGATGGTTCAGGCCTCGAGCAACTGACCCATTTTGGTGGTTTTAGCTCGTTTCCCGAGTTTTCGCCCGATGGCAAAAAGCTCGTCTTCAGTTCCGACAAAGGTGCAAAATCCCGATACGAATTCAATATCTTCGTTGCTGACTGGGTGGATTAAGCGCAACCGGCCAAAACAGGTTTCACCCGAGCTCAGAATTCCCGTCGGTCTCCCCAGCTTGCGATTTGAGTCCGGCTCAGAATTTCGGTTGGTCTCCCCAGCTCCCGTTCTCGCCCCCGCTCAGAAACCTGGTCGTCAGCCTCCGCTTGGTCCTGCTCGGCTGGCCTAGAAAGGGGCCGGCGGAGAACTCGCTGTCTCAGAAAGTGGCCACCGAACGGGATCAGCCCTCTGGACTGCGGCGCCGCCCCTCGGGATTCCCGCATTCCGATGGTAGTTGCTCATCGCAACGCCGGAAACCAACCCAGCCATGACGAGATTTGTCACGGCGCCATATTTTGCGGCCGTTGGATGGTGGCGCGACAAGAAATACTGAGCTCCGATCACGCCGCACAGAATCGTGGTTTTGAGCGCGATTCCCTGAGCACCAAAGCGGCCGTTGGGTCCGCGCAAAAGCGGGTTGACTTCGGGCCGCCCCCAGGAAGAATGGACATCCATGACGCTTGCCGCAGCAAGCACGCTCACGCTCATCTTCCACAGCCGCTTGAAGCGTTGGCCTGGCATCCGGACCGACGTGGATGGAAAAACGGGTTCGCCGCTGAACGGCGGTTGCGCCTGGAGGCCAGGAGCAACGAGGCCCAGAAAAGCCACAGTCAAGCAGCAAGCCCTTACGATGGACGTGCCTGCCTGTCTCGTTGTGAGACACGCCCGGACCCCGGCGGGACGGATCGGGGAAGTTACTTCTTCTACCGTTTCGCCCCGGATTTCAAAATTTCTTTTGCGCTGGATTTCGAAACTTGCGTCTTGCATGGCTCCCCTCGATCATGAGGGGTTTTTGAGCCTTTTCTGTCAGCCATTGCAGCCAGCTTCGTACCAAGTACCTAGCTGTTACTCGGGTCTCTCCGGCCAAGCATGTTTGGGGTACCGCCGCATTAGTTCTTTTCGCAGGCTTGGGTACCAGCGGTTCCAAAACCCAGCCAGATCCGTTGTCGTTTGTACCGGGCGCTGGTTGGGCGCCAGTAGCTCTAAGACTAAGGCCACCTTCCCCCCAGCAATCCTCGGTGTTTCCTTCATGCCGAAAAACTCTTGCAGCCGGGCGGAAAGTTTCGGCGGTTGGCCCTCGCGATACTGGATACGGCCCAATCTGCCGTTGGGCAATCTCCAGCGCAGGGGAGCCAGTTGCTCGAGGGCTTGCCGTTGGGTTGGGGGCAAGCTTTCCACTAGGTATTTCGCCAAGCCGCCGTCTGCCGTTACCGCAAGCAGTTCGGACATGCTCCGTTTGCCAGCGCACAGCTGCTCAATGGCTTTCCACAGATCTTCGTCGCTCCATGGTGTAATGTCGCAAAACTGTGCGGCGAAACGAATTCGGGCGAGAAGAGCCAAACGCTCCTCGTCAGGCAGGAAACGCGTGAGCGGTTGTTCGCGAGCCTTTGCCGCTAAGAGCCGTGCAGCCAGTTCCGGTTCCGCCGCGCCATCACGGGTTTCCGCGATGACAAGATCGTCGTACAGAATCGCGCTCACGCGCTCGACGCGTTCGGCCATCCGGTTCCATTCCACGGAGGTGCGTTCTTGGACCCGGTCCGCGAACAAATCGAGCAGCCATTCGGGCTCAATCGCACTGGCCAAACGCACGAGAGGCAGGCCGCGGTCCTTGCGGTCTTCGACGTCAATCGCCACCAGGAATTCCGCGTCCCACACGGTGCTCGATGGCGATAACACCGCAGAGCCACCCTGGCACAGCAGCAGCTCGTCCCTGGCGCGACGGCGCGCTACGCGATCCGGAAAGGCGGCGAGAAGGGCGAAACGCAAGGCATCCTCGGTGGGTGGTTTGCTGCGCTTGATCTGCAGAGCGGTTTCAATTGCTCTAGCCAGGCGGCGGGCGCTCGGAGGAGGATCGCCCTCAAGCAGCGCGAACACATCGGAAGTGGTCTTGTGTTTTGGGGTTTCCGGAAGGCGCGCACCCAGGCTAAGCAACGCCGCCACCAGCGCGCCTTCACTTCCCGCGCCGCGCCGATGGGCTTCTACCGCCAGTCGCGCTAGCCGAGGGGACAAAGGACAGCCCAACATGGTTTGACCCGTTGCTGTCAGCTCCCCTTGCGTATCGATCGCTCCTAAGCGTTGCAACAAATCGTGCGCCGCTTGGACCGCATCCGGCGGCGGAGTGTCCAACCACTCGAGCTCACCCAAACCTCGCAAGCCGAAACCTCGCACGGCAAGCGCTAGTTCGGAAAGCTCTAACCGCAAGATTTCTGGAGTTTCTTGCGCTGGGCGCTGGAGAAAATCTTCCTCCGGGTAGAGCCGGATCACACGTCCAGGAGCGCAGCGCGCCGAGCGGCCCGCACGCTGGATCGCCGAGGCTTGGCTAATTTTTCCCGTTTGAAGCACGGGCAAGCCACTCCAGGGCGAATGCATGGCGCGGCGAACAAGCCCGCTGTCTACGACTGCCGTTACACCTTCAATCGTGATGGAGCTCTCAGCCACATTGGTGGCGAGGATCACCTTGCGCTGCCGGCTGGGTGCAAGCGCCCGGTCCTGCTCGCCGGAACTCAAATCGCCATATAAAGGCGCCACCAACAGATCCCAGCGCCGCGCCGCTGACTCTAGCGCTTTGGCGGCCCGGTGAATCTCCGCCGCGCCTGGAAGGAACACCAAAATGTCACCAGCTTGAGTTTCGCCAAGGAGTTGCTCCACCGCCTGTCGCACTTGCTCTTCCAAGGCAGCGGCGGAGTGCGGCCGGTGGCGAATTTCCATCTCAAACAACTTCCCCTCGCTGCGCAAGACTGGACAGAAATCAAGAAATTGCGCGACCGCTCCGGCATTCAAAGTCGCAGACATGACGACAACGCGCAAATCCTTGCGGCTTGAGCGCTGCAAGCGTTTGAGCCAGGCAAGAGCCAGATCGCTTTCCAGATGCCGTTCATGAAACTCGTCAAGAACAATCACCCCGGCTGCTCGCGCCTCTGGATCGGAAAGCAAACGGCGCGTAAAGACGCCCTCCGTGAGAAACCACAGGCGCGTTGATTCGCTCCCCACGCGCTCAAAGCGCACTTGGTAGCCGACCTTCTGCCCCACGCTCTGTCCTAGATCCTCAGCCACTTTTCGAGCCGCGAGCCGCGCGGCAAGCCTTCTCGGTTCAAGCACCCAAACTTCGCCGAGATCGAGTTCGAGAAGCGCTGGCGGGACCCGCGTCGTCTTCCCCGCTCCGGGAGGAGCCTCGAGCACCAGTGCAGGAGACCTTCGAAGCGTCTCCAGGATCTCGCCTCGCAACGACTCTACAGGCAGACGGGCCACACTGTATTATGACGGACGTGCGCGGCATGGATGCAGAACAAATCGAGCGGCTTGACCATCCCAACCTGCAAGGCTTCTTGCACCGCCCTTCTCGCCCGCGCGGCGATGGCGTTGTGCTCGCGCACGGAGCTGGCTCTAGCTGCCAGGCGCCTCTGCTCGTTTCTCTCGCCTCAGCTTTCGCGCAGGCCGGATTCGCGGCGCTGCGAATCAACTTACCGTTCCGCAGAGAACGCCCAGGCGGACCGCCTCGACCCGGCGACGCGGCACGTGACCGCGAGGGACTGTATCACGCCGTTCAACAGCTGCGAGCCCAAGGCCTAGCTCAGGTGATCGTCGGAGGGCATTCCTACGGTGCGCGGCAAGCAACACTGCTCGCCGCCGAAGATCCCTATCTGGCCAGCCGCCTACTGTTGCTCAGCTATCCTTTGCACCCGCCTCGAAAACCCAACCAGCTTCGCAGTTTGCATTTCCCACAGCTCAAAACTCCGAGCCTTTTCGTGCATGGCGACCGGGACCCATTTGCCACTGTCGAGGAGCTCCGCACGGCCATCGAAACCATCCCGGCGCGAACCGAGGTCTTGGTGATCCCCGGCGCGGGTCATGGCCTCCAAGCGCTTTTTCGCGGGCGGTCATCCTCGCTGCTGCCCGCTATGATCGACCGTCTAGAAGGGCTTTCCATTTCGTCCACGGCCGGGGCGCAGCAGGCCGCCTCAACTCTTCCGTCCTAGCAGGCCATGAGCTTGCTTGCGTGATACTTTGAAGTTTGCGGTATGGAGCACCTGCGAACAAGCAGCCGGGTTTTGATCGTTGACGATGAGGAGACGCAGCGCAGCGCCCTCGCCCTCATGGTGTCCTCCTGGGGTTTTGTCACCGAAACCGCCAGCGATGGCGAAGAGGCGTTAGCCAAGCTGGCGACCTTCCCCGCCAACGTCATCCTGACTGACCTGATGATGCCCAACATGGACGGCAAGCAGCTTTTGCGGCAGCTGCGAGAACAAGGAAGTTCGATCCCCGCCCTCGTCATCACGGCATTTGGCAATTTGGAAACTGCTCTTGAGACGATTCATGATCTTGGCGCCTTTTGGTTTCTCGAAAAACCGATTCAACCTCGCGAATTGCGGTTGCTTTTAGAGCGTGCCATGCAGCAAAGCCGCTTGGCCGAGCGCGCCTCCCGGCTCGAGCAACAGCTCAGCTACCAGGGCGTGTTAGGCGAAATGACGGGGAACTCGCGTTCAATGCAGGAGGTCTTCGCCCTGATCCGCCAGGTGGCGCCAAGCAAGGCGGCCGTGCTGGTGACGGGGGAAAGCGGAACCGGTAAGGAGCTTGCGGCGCGCGCCATTCATGCCCTTAGCCCCCGCGCCTCCGGTCCCTTTGTCGCCGTCAACTGCGCAGCGCTGCCAGAAACCTTAATTGAGAGCGAGCTCTTTGGACACGAAAAGGGCGCTTTTACGGGCGCTCTCGAGCGCCGCGCAGGATGTTTTGAACTCGCTCACGGGGGCACGCTGCTGCTTGATGAAATCGGCGACATGCCCCTGGCCACGCAAGCCAAACTGCTTCGCGTGCTCGAGGACTCCAAGGTCCGCCGTCTCGGAGGCAAGCAAGAAATTGTGGTGGATGTGCGGGTCATTGCCGCAACGAACAAACCCCTCGAAGAGGCGATCCGCAAAAACAGCTTCCGCGAAGACCTTTACTACCGCCTCAACGTGTTTCCCATTTCTCTTCCGCCCCTTCGGGAACGCAAAGAAGACTTGCCAGCGCTTGCGGCCGCCTTGATTCCTCTCTTAAACCGGAAACACTCTTGCAAAGTGACCGAAGTATCTCCAGCAGCCCTCGAACGGCTCTCTGCCTACGACTGGCCGGGCAACGTTAGAGAGTTGCGCAACGTGCTCGAACGGGCTGTCATTCTGGCCGGAGAAGGCGCTATCGGACTGAACCATTTACCGGCTTTCTTGCATGGCGAGGAGAGCAAACCGACCATTACCGAAAGCCCGAACGGCCGCTGTGTGACTCTGCCTGTGGGATCCACCATCGACCAAGCCGAGCGAGCTCTCATTGAGCTGACCTTACAGCACACCAAAAACAACAAGACGCGCGCCGCCGAAATCCTCGGAATCAGCCTCAAGACGCTCTTTAACAAGCTCAAAGGATATGGTGCCGCGGATGCTGAGGAGAACTGACCCTTTTGCGCGTCAACGAAACGGATAGAAAGAGCCGATTGCAAAGCACGTCCGGCGGGAGCAGCCGGGTGGAACTTCATTTGCTCGCCTCTTTGGGGAAATTTCGCGGCTCTTCCCTGCCCGGCAAGCCGAGGGGTCCGCTCACCCGCTCTGGCCCGATGAGCCGCTTTCGAGGTGACTGCAAGCTGCAACCATGTCGCTGAGAACGCGCCTGCTCCTCCTGATTGTTCTCCTGGTGACGTTGATCGTCACTTCGCTCTCGGCTTTCCACCTAAACAGCATGGTGCAGATCTGGTCTTCAGGCGCGATGGAACGGGCTGAACTCGTGGCCCAGCAAGTGAGAAGCCTCGTGCAACAGCGCGTTCTGGGCGAGTCGCTGAAGATCCATCCGCCGCCCATTTCGGTGGAAGAAACGAAGAAGGTTTACCACCAAATCGTCACCCAAGATAAAGAGCTTTCTGATCTGATTCAAAAGACCGTTGCCTATGCGCGCATGATTGTGGAAATCGTCATCGCCAGTGACGATGGTTCCATACTCGTTTCTTCCAACCCTTTCAGCCACGGAGCACGGGTGCGAGAGGTTCCCTCCCTGGCCGGCTGGGCCGCGCGGAGCGTCACAGGTAGGCTTGTGGAGTTGATCCGAGGCCACCAGGACTATGAAATCGTGGTGCCCCTCGGACTGCTCGAATCTCGTGAACCCGTACTGACGATTCACGTCATCCTTTCGAGCGTCTTCCTCCGCGACGCGCTCTTACCTCAGGTGAGGCTGCTGGCGGTACTTTCAGCTGTCGCCTTGCTGGCCTCGATTCTCCTCGCTGTCTTTTCTGCCAACCTGGCGCTGGGCCCTTTGACCAGCATCAGCAAGGAAATTGACCGTATCGCCTCGGGCGGCGCACCGGCGGCGCCTGACAACGACCCGCTTAGCAAGACTCGCGAATTCGCCATCGTGCAGTCCAAGCTGAGTGTTCTTGGGCAGCAGATCCGCGGCGCGCAAGAAGATGTGACGCAGATGCGCAGCAACATTGAATCGCTCATTGAACGGATGGAAGATGCCGTGCTCTTGTTTGACCGGCAAGACCGGCTGATCATGGTGGGCCATGCCGCAGAACGTTTGCTGGAATGCCCCCGGACAGAGCTCCTCGGACGAACCCGAGAGGAGATTTTTCCGCCCCAGCAGCCGCTTGGCTCCATCATTCAGCAAGCGGTCCGGCTCGGCCGCCCGACGCGCGATCACCTGGTCAGTCTCGAACGCGAAGGCAAGCCCCCTCTCCGCTTGTTGCTCAACCTGGATCCCCTGGCCGACCGCTCCGGTACGTTGATTACCCTACGCGACGCCGAAACCCGCCGCCAGCTTGTCTCCCAACTGGATGTTTCAAGGAGGCTATCGGCGATCAGCCAGCTGACCGGAGGCGTGGCTCACGAAATTAAAAACCCGTTGAATTCGATCGCCTTGCGATTGGAGCTGTTGCGCGCTAAAGTCTCCGACGAGAATCCTGAGGCAGAGCGCGAAATCAACGTCATCTCCCAGGAGATCCGCCGGCTGGATCGTGTTGTCAAAACATTTCTCGATTTCACGCGCCCGGTCAATTTGGTGGTCGAGGACTTAGATTTGGCCGCTCTGGCTTCAGAAGTCATCCATTTGGTGAGGCCGCAAGCCACCCTGCAGAAGGTAGAAATCCAGTTTTCGGCCCCGGAAAACCCGGTTCTCATTCGCGGCGATCGCGATCTGCTCAAACAAGCGATCCTGAACGTGGTCGTCAACGGCATCGAATGCATGAAAAACGGTGGGCAGCTGAAGGTGGAAACTTGCCAGTTTGCTGACCACGCCTTGCTTGCCGTGCAAGATCAAGGACCCGGTATCCCAGAAGCTCTTCAAAGCAAGGTGTTCCAACTTTATTTCACGACTAAAGAAAAAGGTTCGGGTATCGGCCTTGCGATGACCTTTCGGGCCATGCAGCTGCACAATGGTACAATCGACTTCACCAGTGAAGCAGGACACGGCACAGTATTCCGCCTGCGCTTTCCCCTCGCCTCGCAAGCCGCCTAGCGGGCATGTCATTTTCAGCCACCGCGGATCGTCATGAAACGGCTGCTGGCAGCTCAAATTTTCCTGATGGCGCTTCTCACCGGAGCTATCGGTTCCTGCCGCAAGAAAATCGCCCCGCCGCCCCCCGCACCTGCTGTGATTGTTCTACCGAAACCGGAGCCTCCCGCCCCCGCTCCCCTGCCGCCAGCACCCACAATCGAGACGACTCCGCCGTCGAAACCTCCCATTCCCGAAATCCCGCCGCCACCTCCCCCTCCCAAGAAAAAAGCCCCGGCGCCTCGGAAGAAAGCGTCTCCTAAAAAAACCGCCGTTGAGGCCCCCAAGCCCGAAGCCCCGAAACCTGAAGCCCCGAAAGCTGATTCGGCAGAAACGGCGCCTCCTCCCGCCACGCCACCGGCGCCGGCCCCCAAGTTCGGGCAGATCCTCACACGAGAGCAAGTACGGGATTTGAACCGCCGCTTTGAAGCAGCGGCCGAACGCACGCGCACTTCCCTGCTCGCCATTCAGACCAAGACCTTAAATGAGGAGCACAAGGAAACGCTCAGCAGAATCCGCGCCTTCCTCGCGCAGGCCGAGCAGGCGCGCAGTCAAGATTTGCTCAGCGCGGTCAGCTTAGCTGAACGCGCCGATCTTCTTTCGCGCGACCTGCTCGATCGCCTGCGTTAGCTGGGCAAAGGGAATCATTTCTTCCCCTGCCGCAGTTGCGCCGAAGTGTTGGCGGAGGAGTGATCCACTTCGGGCGCAAACGGCCAACCTTCAACGTGCAGCTTTGGTCTTGCGCTTCGGGGTGTTCCAACGCGTGAGAGTTTGTCCGCAAGTCCGTGCGCACCAAGTAAGCAACCGACATGCTGCGGCACAGTACCGTTGTGCTGCCTGCGACGGTGGCAGCTAGGGCCCCCCTC
Source organism: Bryobacteraceae bacterium (assembly GCA_025056455.1). Lineage (GTDB taxonomy): Bacteria > Acidobacteriota > Terriglobia > Bryobacterales > Bryobacteraceae > CADEFT01. The sequence continues at coordinate 62,040 of JANWVY010000010.1, forward strand.
GTTTTGCTGCCGACACACGGCAAGCTCGGTTGCGTCTCCAAGACAACCTTCCTGCGCTCAAAAAAGTCGTCCGCCGGTAGCGGCAAGTGCTCCAGGAAACACTTTCAGGGAGCCGCCACCGGCGAACGCGCCCGCGGGAGAGACCACGGGAGGCTGCGATAGACTCAACAGGGTAAAACGCGTAAAAACTACCCGAGGAAGGGAAGAATTACCTGCCGTCTCCGGCAGAATTGACCCGGGAGATAGCGATCACCCTGCCATTTGCCATGCTGCAGAAAATCAGATGCAAGAGGAGGGCCACCGGCAAACCAGACACGGCGCGAATCCGGGACATTGTTGAAAGGGGAAGGACTGAAAGGGGGTGGTGGGCGCGACAGGACTCGAACCTATGACCTCCTGCGTGTGAAGCAGGCGCTCTAACCAGCTGAGCTACGCGCCCCGGCCAAGACTCCGACTATATCACACTGCTTTGCAGTGGAACAATTTCGCACTCGCGCTCGGGTTTCCCCTCGAGTTTTATCAGTCGGCAGAAGCCGTCTGGCCGCGAGCATGCCTGTTTTGACCCCCCACGCCCCACTCCCGGCGCTGTTAGGATGAGCCCATGCGCAGCTCCTTGCTCTTGTTGGTCGCCAGCCTTGTCCTACACTCTGAACCGCTGTGGCGGGCAAAACCCTTCACCGAACCGGACAGCTTTACCGCAGAAATTGAAGGACCGGCGGTGGACCGCCAAGGTTATCTCTACGCAGTGAGCTTTCTCCGAAAACCAACCATCGGTCGCATTTCTCCGGAGGGACGCGGGGAAATTTTTCTCGAATTCACCAACGGCTCCCTGGCCAATGGAATTCGCTTCGATGCCCAGGGCCGGATGTTTGTCGCCGATTACACCAACCACAATGTCTTGCTCGTCGACACCAAGACACGGAGCTTTCGCGTCTTCGTCCACGAGCCCCGTATGAACCAGCCGAATGATCTTGCGATCGCGCCCGACGGCACGCTTTATGCCAGTGATCCTGACTGGCAGCGATCCACGGGCCAGCTCTGGCGCATCGACCCCAGACGCAGAGTCAAGAAAATCGCAGACGGTATGGGCACAACAAATGGCATCGAGGTGAGCCCCGATGGACGGAAACTCTATGTGAACGAAAGCGTGCAGCGCAAAGTCTGGGTGTTCGACATTCAGGCTGGCGGCGACATCGCAAACAAACGCCTGCTGGTTGAGTTTCCTGATTTTGGCTTTGACGGAATGCGCTGTGACGTGTTGGGGAATTTGTATATCACCAGGCACGGCAAAGGCACAGTGGTGGTCGTCTCGCCCCAAGGTCAGATCTTACGCGAGATTGACGTTCTTGGAAGATATCCAACGAATCTCTGCTTTGGCGGCCCGGACGGGAAAACCGTCTATGTGACCGAGGCGGAGCAGAAGCGAGTGGTAACGTTCCGCACCGATACGGCTGGACTGGAGTGGGCCCGCTGGCCTGGCAATCGGCCCCAGTGAGGTTGTGGGGAGTAGGCGGAAAAGCCTTTCGCGGCCGTCCGCCCGTTCCAAGAGAACGCGGTGCGCCTGCAGCCCTGCCTGCTCAGCGCCGTGAACAGGCTTACGGCGCGGCAGAGCCGCTGTGATACCATGTGGAGTTATTCAGCAATGATCCGTTCCTTCCGGGGCGCCGTTCCGAAAGTCGCCCCCTCCTGTTACATTGATCCCAGCGCTCAGGTGATTGGCGATGTGATTATCGGCGAACGCTCGAGTGTTTGGTGTCATGCGACAGTGCGGGGGGATGTGAACTCGATTCGTATCGGAGAAGGTACCAACATCCAGGATAACAGCGTTCTGCATGTCGACAGTGACGGTTTCCCCCTTCACATCGGCAACCGTGTCACCGTGGGCCATGCCGTGGTGCTTCACGGCTGCACCATTGAGGATGATTGTTTGATCGGCATTGGGGCGATCGTCCTCAACGGCGCTCAGGTCGGCGCGGGATCGGTCATCGCCGCTGGCGCCCTGGTTCCCGAAGGCGCGGTCATCCCCCCAGGCAGTCTGGCCATGGGCGTGCCTGCCAAAGTGCGCCGCCTCGTTTCACCCGAAGAAAAAGAACGCTTCCGCCTAAACGCCGAGCACTATATCGAACTCCGCCAGCACTACAGGGAAGAGCCGTCTTGATTAAAGCGATCAAAGGCACGCGCGACATCCTGCCGCCCGCAACCAAAGTGTGGAACTTCGTGGAAGAGGTGTCGCGGCGCGTTCTCCACTGTTACAACTATCAAGAAATTCGCACCCCGATCTTTGAAGAAACTGCACTGTTTGCTCGCGGCGTGGGTGAGGAAACCGACATTGTGAGCAAAGAGATGTACACCTGGCAGGACCGAGATGGCTCATCGTTGACCCTACGGCCGGAAAACACGGCCCCAGTCATCCGCGCCTTTCTGGAACACCGTCTCGATCAGCGGCCTGGCCTGCAAAAGCTTTTCTATATCGGTCCGATGTTTCGCCGTGAACGCCCGCAAAAAGGCCGCTACCGCCAGTTCTTTCAAATCGGCGCCGAAGCCATTGGCTCAGAATCTCCCGCCCTCGATGCCGAGGTGATCGAGATGGTCGTTGAAATTCTGACCCAGAGCGGTCTTCAGGGCTTTCAGTTGATCATCAACTCGGTCGGCTGCCCGCAATGCCGGCCGCGCTTTGTTGCCATGCTCAAGGAAAAGATCGAGCAAGTGGCCTCGCAGCTGTGCGCAGATTGCCGGCGCCGCTCCGTCACCAACCCTTTGCGCGTTCTCGATTGTAAAGTGCCTGCCGATCAGCCCCTCATTGAAACCTTGCCCTCGATTCTGGATCATCTCTGCCAGGATTGCCGCTCTCACTTCACTTGGGTGCGAAAATTTCTCGAGGACCGCGACATCCGCTACCAAGTGCAAGGGCGCCTGGTCCGCGGACTGGATTACTATATGCGCACCACGTTCGAAATCGTGCATGGCGCACTGGGCGCCCAGAACTCCGTGGTCGGGGGTGGCCGATACGACGGCCTAGCCGAGGCTCTCGGGTCCAAAGTTCCCGCACCCGGCATTGGCTTTTCGATTGGCGAAGATCGCCTGGTGTTGAGCCTCGAAGAATGCCGGCCAGAGTTGGCTCGCCAGACCCTCGATTTGTTGGTGGCGCCTCTCGGAGAAAGTGCCTTGAGCCACTCTACACTGCTTGCGCGCGAACTTCGCCGCCAGGGTCTCTGTGTCGAAATCGCCTTCGACGCGAAGTTGAAACGCGCTCTTGAGCTGGCTAACAAGCTCGGCGCGCGCCATGCGTTGATTGTTGGCGACAACGAAATTCAAGCCGGAGTGTATGCTCTGAAGGACATGGCCACTGGCCAGCAACTCAATGTGACTCGCGACTCTCTTGCAGACAAAATTCTCTATGGAAAGCACTGAACAACAGGCAGCCAGAAACGATCAACCGGAAGCACGTCAGCCCGTATCGCTGGATTTTTTGGGCGAGCTTCGCCGCACTCATATGTGCGGCCAGCTGCGCGCCTCCGATGCTGGCAAACGTGTCATCTTGATGGGCTGGGTTCACCGCCGTCGCGACCTTGGCGCGGTCATCTTTATTCACCTTCGAGACCGTGAAGGCGTTACCCAAGTGGTTTTTCATGAAAACATCGACCCTGCGGTTCACCAGAAGGCAGAAACGATTCGCCCGGAATACGTCATCGCTGTAGAAGGCCTTGTCGAGAAGCGCACGCCCGAAACCGTCAACCCAAACATCGCCACGGGCGAAATCGAGGTCGTGGCGGAGAAACTGTGGATTCTTAACGAATCGCGCACACCGCCCTTCCCCATGGACGAATTCGCCGAAATCGCCGAAGACGCCCGCCTCAAATACCGCTACCTCGACCTTCGCCGCCCGCAAATGCAACGCAACATCATCCTGCGTTCGCGGATTTCCTTCGCCATTCGGGAACATCTCTACTCGCAAGGCTTCCTCGAAATCGAAACGCCTTTTCTCACCAAATCCACTCCCGAAGGCGCACGCGACTTCCTGGTGCCAAGCCGTTTGTCTCCGGGCTACTTCTACGCCCTTCCGCAAAGCCCACAAATTTTTAAGCAACTCCTCATGATTAGCGGCTTTGAAAAATACTTTCAGATCGTCCGCTGCTTCCGCGACGAAGACCTGCGCGCAGACCGCCAGTATGAATTCACTCAGATCGACATCGAGATGTCCTTCCCGCAACAGGAAACCATCTACGAAGCGGTCGAGCCCCTAGTGCAGCGGATTTGTAAAGAAGCTGGCGTGGAGATTTCCATCCCCTTCCCGCGGATGACCTATGCCGAAGCCATGCGCTCCTATGGCATCGACAAACCCGATCTTCGCATTCCGCCTTTTCACTGCGTTGAGGATCTGTTCGAAGGTCAGGGTCTTACCCAGCCCGGTTTGCCCTTGGTGGCCATCCATATTCCCAACACGGGGGCGCCCTCTCGCAAGGAACGCGACGAGATCAAAGCCTTTGGCGCCGAGCGCGGCCTTCGCGTCTATGACGATGTGAAGCGTCTGGAGCGCGACTTTCCCGGGCCGATGGCCAAGCTGCGCGAGCGCGCCTCGGCAGGCGAAGAAGACCTGCTCGTTCTCGCTGGCTGGCCTTCAGAAAAGAAGGGACACCGGCCAGAAGAAACCGTTTTGCAAGCTTGCGGGCAGCTGCGTCTCTATTGCGCCCAGAAATTCAAAGACCGGCACAAGCTCCTTGACAACCGTGTCTTTCAGTGGGTTTGGGTCGTCGATTTCCCCATGTTTGAGTGGGACGAAGAGGAACAACGCTGGGTGGCTGCTCATCACCCCTTCACTTCGGTCCACGACGAAGATCTCGAAAAGCTGACGACCGATCCCGCTAGCTGCCGCGCCAAGTCCTACGATATCGTGGTCAACGGCATCGAGCTTGGCTCTGGCTCCATCCGTATTCACCGCCGTGACGTGCAGGCGAAGGTCTTTTCTGCTCTTGGCCTTTCCGACGAGGAAGCCCGCGCCAAGTTCGGCTTTTTGCTCGATGCTCTGGAGTACGGAGCGCCTCCGCATGGCGGTATTGCCCTGGGCTTGGACCGTCTCGTGATGTTGCTGGCGGGAGAAAACTCCATCCGCGACGTCATCCCCTTCCCCAAAACCGCTAAAGGCACCGATCTGATGTCCGACTCCCCTTCGCCAGTGCCGGAAAAAGCACTGCGGGAGCTCGGAATTGCACTACGCAAGAAGTAGGGCCTAGCGCGGCGGCTTCACTTTGTCCTTGGCGTAGCAATCCGGTTCGATCGGGCAGCGGTGGCACTTCGGCTTACGAGCCGAGCAGATCTCCCGCCCGAAATGGATCACTTGGTGGCTGAAGGAAATCCAGCGCTCCTGGGGAAGCAACTTCATGAGATCCTGTTCAATCTTCACTGGCTGGTCGTGTTTGGTGAGGTCAAGCCGGCGCGCGATCCGCTGCACATGGGTATCCACCACCACCCCTGACGGAATGCCGAACGCCGTGCCCAGCACCACGTTGGCGGTTTTTCTGGCTGCTCCCGGCACCGTGAGCAAATCCTGCATGCGCCGAGGCACCTCACCATGAAACTTGGTTAGAATCGTGCGCGCCGCTCCCACCAGATTTTTCGCCTTATTGTTATAAAAACCCGTCGAGCGGATCTGTTGTGCCACTTCTTCCACCGGCGCCGCCGCGAGATCTGCAATCGTGGGATACTTGCGAAACAGCTCCGGCGTCACCTGGTTGACGCGCTCGTCGGTGCACTGAGCGGAAAGGATCGTCGCAACCAGCAACTCCCAGGCGTTGCGATGCCGCAGCGCACAGGTGGCGTTCGGATAGAGCTGGTCAAGAGCTTTGAGAATGCGCTCCAGGCGGGCTTGCTTCGCTGCTTTCGTCTTCGGCGCCGGCAATGCCCTACAATAACACATTGCGCGGCTTTTCCTGGATTCCTGCCCTCGCCGTGGTCGCTTTTGGCGGCTCGCTTGCCGCCCCCTTCTATCTCGATGATTTCGCCTTGCTCCAAGATCCGGCCGTGACTTCACCGGGGGGCTGGATGGATTGCTTGGCTCTGACCCAGACAAGACCCCTCACTTGGCTCAGCTTCTGGCTGAATTATCAACTGGGCGGCTCTCAGCCGTCTGGTTATCACGCCGTCAATTTAGGGCTACATCTGGCAAACATTCTGGTTGCGCACCAGGCGCTATCGGGTGTAATTCCAAGGGCGGTAGCGTTCCTCGCCGCCACGGTTTTTGCTCTGCACCCTGTCCAAACAGAAGCGGTGACTTATGTTTTTGCGCGCGCCAGCTTAATCATGACTTTGCTGTGCCTGCTAGCCTTGCGCGCCTGGTTGAACCAGCGTCCCCGCCTGGCGGCTGGCTGGTTTGCGCTGGCCTTGATGGCCAAGGAGGAATGCGTCACTTTTCCCGTTGTGCTGGCCCTGCTTGACCGCTCGACAGGCCGGAAAGGCACAAGCAAGCCACTGCTGGCCATGCTCGGGCTGTCTCTCTTGTTCGGAGCGCGCGTTCTCTGGCTGTCAACCATCACCCCAGGATCCGGAGCTGGTGCTCAATCTGGCGTCTCCCCTCTCAGCTACTTCTCTGTCCAAGGGCTCGCCATCCTGCGTTATCTCCGCCTGTTGATATGGCCTCAGGGGTTTACGATTGAATCGCCCCTCTCGCTCCAAGCGGCTTGGTGGGCGTGGGCGCCCATCGCCCTTTCTATAGCGATCGCTGCTCGTCGTTTTCAAGGGGCGGGAGCGGGTTTTTGGTGGCTGGCTGGGCTTCTCATTCTTGCGCCCAGCTCTTCTGTGCTTCCCGCTTCGGACCTTTCGGCAGACCGTCGCCTCTACTTCGCTCTTCTGGCCTTTGCCGTAGTGGCGGGGCTCGGGCTGAAGAAGCACCCGGCGTGGCTGACTCCAGCCTTGGGGGTTGTTCTTGCCGCGCTGAGCTTCCTAGAGTCCGTGACCTGGCGCGATCCTGCCGCGTTATGGCGCCAGGCCCTGGCGCGCGCCCCGCACAAGGTCCGCCCCTACATCCAACTCGCACGGTTGTCGCCGCCAAGCCAAGCCCTCGAGTTAATTTCTCAAGCTCAAGCTTTTGCGCCTGCAGACCCTCTGTTGGCATCTGAGAAAGGGAGAATTTACTTCGAGAGCGGCGAGGTCGCTCTGGCGCTCAACGAGTTCGGGCGGGCTCTGGCGCTTGCGCCGAACGACGCCCGAATGATCAATAATCGTGGCGTGGCCCTTGCCCGTCTTGGTCAGGTTGCGGCAGCCCGGATGGACTTCGAACGCGCTCTGCAAAGGGAGCCTTGTTTCTTTGATGCCCTCTGGAACTTGCGAAAACTCGGAGACACTCGGTCGCCCGATCCACGATGCCGTTTTACACCCAGTCAAAGACGATCTCTCGATGAGCGCCCCTAGTTACCTACTGCGCACCCAGATGATTGCGCCGGTCAGCCTCGAGGAGGCATTTGCCATCTTCGAGGACCCCCGCAATCTTGCCAAAATTACCCCGCCCTGGCTCAATTTCCGTATCCTCACTCCCGAGCCCATCACCATGAAACGCGGCGCCGTCTTCGACTACCGTTTCCGGTGGTTCGGCCTGCCTCTGTCCTGGCAGACCATCATCACCGATTACGAACCTCCGTTTTACTTCGTGGATTTCCAAGCAAAGGGCCCATACCGTCTCTGGCGCCACCGCCACAGCTTTAAACCCTCTGTGGAAGGCACAATTGTGACGGATGAGGTCGAGTTTATTCTGCCTTTCGGCTGGCTGGGCAAAATGGCCCTCAAATTTGCCGTCGCTGAACAACTTAAGGAAATTTTTCGGTTCCGCCAGCAAACGCTCAACACGATGATGTGTGGTGGGCGAGGTCGGTGGACCGAGCCCGCAATCACAGCCTATCCGTCAGCCCAACAGAAGCTGTCCTAACACCTCGCCGTCCGGCTTTGCGCGAGGCGCGTGAGCGCCTCTCCGGAGAGCCGGAACAAGACCCAATCGCGCAGAGCGGTGGCCCCCAAATTTTCGTAAAACCGAATAGCAGGTTCATTCCAATGGAGTACAGCCCAATCCAGCCGCCCGCAGTTTCTCTCCACCGCGATGGCGGCCACCTCGGCGAGAAGGGCCTTCCCGATACCGCGCCCCCGGTACTGCGGCTCCACAAAGAGATCCTCGAGGTAGAGGCCGGGCTTTGCTAAGAATGTCGAAAAGTTATGGAAGTACAGAGCCATCCCTGCTGGCTGGCCGTCGTAGTAGGCGATTAACGCCTCCGCGACGCTCCGGCCACCAAACATCGCTTCCTTCAAACTTTCTTCCGTCGCTACAACTTGGTCAGAAAGCTTTTCGTACTGGGCTAGGCTCCGGATGAATTGCAACAGCAGAGCCGCATGTTCCGGACCTGCTCGAACAATCTCAATGGCAGCCATGCGAGTTACGATTCCTCTCTTTCTGTTCCCAGCGCGATTAATCCATGACGGATGGCATGCTGCACGAGCTCGGCGCTTGTCTTCACCCCGAGATCGTCCATCAATTTGTATTTGTGGGTTTCCACGGTACGCGGCGAGATATTCAGGATCGCGCCGATTTCCTTGGCCGATTTGCCTTCCGCAAGAAGCTGCAAGACCTCGCGCTGTCGGCTCGTAAGCTCAATGGTACGTTTTCCGTGCCGCCGCGTCTCATCCAGCAACTCCTCCATCGAAGGGGTGCGGAGGGCCGGTGATAGGTAGGTGCGCCCGGCTAGGGCCTCGCGGATCGCCACCACCAGTTCATCCGAGGCCGAATGCTTCAAGACGTAGCCGCTTGCGCCTGCCTCGAGCGCCCGGCTGACGTAGGTGGCGTCCGGATGCATGGTCAGAAAGACCACTCTGGCCCGCACGCCTTCCTCGCGCAACTTGCGCACAGCTTCAATTCCGTTGAGCAGCGGCATCGAAATGTCCGCCACAATGACGTCAGGATCTAGCGCGCGAGCCTGCTCGATGAGCTCGCGCCCGTTGGTGGCTGTTCCCAGCAAGTGAAATTCTGGCTCAAGCAAGCTGCACAAGCCATCCAGCACGATTTGGTGATCATCCGCAAGCAAGATCGACGCTTTTTTCATCCGAAAATCCTTGCCCTCATGCTCGCCGCGCAGGTAATTCGACGACTAAGGACGTTCCCTCGCCGGGCTTAGAATGCACGTGGAAAATACCTCCCAGCAATCGCGCCCGTTCTTCCATACTGGCTAAACCCAGACCCGGCCCGCGATCCCTTCGCTCGGGATCAAAACCGGAGCCGTCGTCCCGGATTTCTAGCCGGATGCGGTCTCCCACGCGGCGCAACGAAACCCAGGCCTGCCCGGCCTGCGCGTGTTTAGTGATGTTGCGGAGCCCTTCCTGCACCACACGGTATAAGGTCAACTCGACTTCTTTGCTCATCTCCGGCAACTCTTCCATCTCCAGGTCAACCGGCGGCCCGCCGCGCTCAAACGAACTGCGGCATTCGGCCGCAATCGCCGCTGCTAAGCCAAGATCGTCCAGCCATGAGGGATGTAGCCGTCGCGATAAACCGTGTACGTCGGTCGAAATTCGGGCCAGCGTTTGTTTGAGTGCTTCCAGGTTTCGACGCATTTGCTCATCCCCAACCGCAGTCTGCAACCTCCCCAAATCAATGGCCACGGCCGCTAGGCGTTGTGTGATATCGTCGTGCAGTTCACGGGCTACTCGCTTCCGCTCCTCTTCTTGGGCTGCGAGGAGGCGTCCCGCTAATCTCTCCAGCTCGCGCTGTTTATCCTGCAAAGCGAGCGTCGCCTTGCGATATTCCGTGATGTCTTGCGCGGCGCACACAATGCCCGGACGGCGGTTGGGCTCAGCGCTCAAATAGGATGCCGTGAAGAAGACAGGAACTTGGCTCCCGTCGCTGCGGCGGAGGGCAGCTTCCACCGTGGCCAGCCGGCGCTCGTGATAGAGCTGTTCTAGGTGCGGGCGCCAGTCTGCCTCGGGAAGAAACTCGCCCAGGAGTTTCCCGCGCAAGACTTCTGGCGCAACACCTAGCAGAGCCGACGCCGCCGGATTCGCCTCTCGAATCGGTGAGCGGAAGAGCTCGTCGACAGTGGCGGCGAGTTCCACTTCCACGACAAAAACAGCGTTGATGAGAGACGACAAGATCCGGTCTACCTCTTCCTTAGAGACCGTCGTCTTCTCGAGATCTTCCGCCATCTGGTTGAGCGTCGCGGCGAGCTGGCCGAGCTCGTCGTCGGCAGCCACGCTGGTGCGCGCGCGGAAATCTCGGGCCCCCATTCGCCGCGCTGATTCCGTCAACTGCAACACCGGCTGGGTGACCCGCCGCGCGAGAGCTGAGGCCGCTAAAAAAAATGCCCCCGCCACCAAAATGCCGTAACCCAAAATGCTTTTTCGCAGGTCATCCACCGGCGCAAAGGCCTCCGCCACGTTAATTTCGGCGACCAACGTCCAGTCAAGCCCCGCTACGGCGAGCGGCGTGGAAGCCCGCAACACTTTAGCCCCCAGCAAATTCTTCGCCTCCCCAAACCAGGGCTCGCGCAATTCGTTCACCGCATCGAAAATCCGAAGTACAAGCACGGCGGTTCGGTTAGCTTGTATCCGCGCGATCCAACCCCGGTCGAATTGGGCTTCTCTCAGGGCCTTCACAAAATCCTCTGGTTTTTCGATGTACTGGCGGAAATCCGATCGCAGCGCGCCTTCCGAACCCACAATGTAGGCCTGACCGGTCTCCCCTAACCCCTCCTCTTTCCAGTGTTGATTACCGGTCATGACGCGGTTGATTTCAGCAATCGAGATCTGAATCGCCAGCACGCCGATTTTTTCACCCCCCCGCCACACAGGCGCGGCGACAAAGGCCGCAGGCGCTTCATGCGACGGCAAGTATCGCGCGTAATCCTCGACTACCGCTTGCTCAGGTTCCGGTAGGGCCAAAGCGCGCCGGAACACTCTTCCCAGCCCCGTCCGGGAATAGGGCGCTTGCCCGATGCTGGCCCCCAAGTCGATTTCCTTGGACACCGTGTACAGCACCCTTCCGCTGGCGTCGATCAGAAAGATGTCATAAAAGCCAAAGGCCGACTGGTATCGGTGCAAGGTGGGATGATACCGCGCGTGGATAACCCCGTAACGGCCAGCTCCGGGAACCTCCAGCAAACGGTCTTTCGTGCCAGGAGGATAGGGATTTTGGGCGATGTAGAAATACTGTAAACTTCGCGCTGCCGCCTCGCGCGGAATCCAATCTGCGACTTTTTCGTCGCTCGGTACGGTGCGGAAAAATTCCCGGTAGTAGGCCTGAAGGGCCGAGTCCGCAGCTTCGGAAAGCGGGGGAAGCGTCTTCCAGGCTTGCTCAAATTCCTCCAGCGCCCCAATTGTCGATTCGTCGCTTGAGAGCGCCAGCACATGGTTCAACAGGTCCTCAAAATACCGTTCAATTTGACGCGCCCGCGTTTGGCGGATGGCGACTAAGCGGTCCGCCGTGGCGCGCTGCAACGCCGCTCTCGCCCCCGCCCAGGCCTCCCATCCAGTGATGGCAATTGCCAGTGACCCCAAAAACAAAAATGCCACCTGTAATTTCGTGCGATAGGAACGAAACACTAGCAATGATCCTAACAAGCCTGCGTTCGCCAAAAAAAACCCCGCCGGGTGCGACATGCGCCGCAACGGCCGTGAAGACGCAGCGGCCACAGCTAGGCTGAGGTCCGGTTCTTTTGCTCCTGGGCTATCATAAGCTGCATGCGCAGCGTTGTAATTTGCGTCGCTGGTCTTTTTGCCTTGTTGCCGCAACTCTGCCCCGCCCAGGCTCGGAAATACGCCACCCCTTACGGCTCGAACCCCGCCGCTGGCCGCACCTTCGTCCACGATGGCGTCAAGCTCTACTACGAGACTTATGGCGCCGGCGAACCTTTGCTGGTCGTTCACGGCAATGGGGGCCACATTCAACATCTCGCCGCGCAAATCGATTATTTCCGCAAAAGCTACCGCGTGATTGCGATGGACAGCCGCGATCACGGCAAGTCGGCCGATAGCCCCGGGCCCCTCACCTATGAGTTAATGGCCGGCGATCTGGCTGCGTTGCTCGACCACCTCAAGGTGGGTCCAGCGAACATCTTGGGTTGGAGCGATGGCGCCATTGAAGCACTGTTGCTCGGCATCCACTACCCGGCGAAGGTCAAAAAGATCGCCGCGATGGCAGCGAACCTCAACCCCACGCCTACCGCTCTCCACCCCGACGCGCTGGCCTGGATTCACAAGACAGTGGCCGAAATGCCACCCTTGGCCACGGCCACGCCCGCACAACGCCGCGAGCGAAAAGTGGTGAGCATGATGCTCTCCCACCCCAACATCGACCCCAAAGAACTCCGTAAAATCACTGCCCCAACGCTCGTGCTGGCGGGTGATCACGATCTGATCACCGACGAGCATACCATCGAGATTTTCCACCACCTCCCGAACGCCCAGCTCTGCATCTTCCCCGACGCCACCCACATGATCCCCTTCGATGATCCAGCTCGCTTTAACGCCGTGGTGGAACGTTTTTTCCGCCAGCCCTTTGTCAAACGCGACCGTCTGCGCGATTTCCTCAAATCGCTCGAGCTGATGACCAAATAATCCGGCGAGGTTTTGCGCAGCCGCTGTTTTAACGTCCCGCAGCGAGCACCGCAGCGGGAATTCTCCGCCCCCGAAGGACTCGCCAAACCGCATTCCCTCGAGCCTTCCGTGGGAAAATAACAGAGTGACTGGTCATCAGATCCGACAAAAGTTTCTAGATTTCTTCGCCGCTCGCGGGCACCGCATTGTCCGCAGCTCCTCGCTCGTGCCCGCTAACGACCCTACGCTGTTATTCACCAATGCCGGGATGAACCAGTTCAAAGACATCTTCTTGGGCCTCGAAAAGCGCGATTACAGCCGCGCCGCCAGCTCCCAGAAATGCGTCCGCGCCGGCGGTAAACACAACGATCTCGAAAACGTGGGCTACACGCGCCGCCATCACACTTTCTTTGAAATGCTGGGCAACTTCTCCTTTGGCGATTACTTCAAGGCGGAAGCCATCGAATTTGCCTGGGAACTTGTGACCCGGGACTTCGCTTTGCCCAAAGACCGGCTCTATGTCACCGTGTTCCGCGAAGATGACGAAGCCGAGGCACTTTGGCAGAAAGTCGCTGGAGTGCCGAAAAGCCGCATCTTCCGCCTGGACGAGAAGGACAACTTCTGGCAGATGGGAGACACGGGTCCTTGCGGCCCCTGCTCGGAGATCCACTATGATCTCGGACCAGCCGCCGCCGAACCTGGCCGCGAAAATGAGGAATTTCCGCTCGATGGCGGAGGGCGGTTTGTTGAAATCTGGAACTTAGTGTTCATGCAGTTTGACAGGGCCACCGACGGCACCCTGACTCCGCTTCCCAAGCCTTCCATTGACACGGGGATGGGGCTCGAACGGGTGGCTGCCATTCTTCAGGGCAAGCTCTCGAATTTTGATTCCGATCTGCTGTTTCCTCTTATGGAGTACGGCGCCTCGCTGTTTCAAAAGGCAGTTGGGGAGGATCCTCGCGTTGACACCGCCCTGCGCATTTGCGCCGACCACGCCCGCGCGACAGCTTTTCTCATTCACGATGGAGTCGTCCCCTCAAACGAAGGCCGCGGTTATGTGCTGCGAAAAATCATGCGCCGCGCCATGCGGCATGCCCGGATGATCGGCGTAGAAGAGCCATTCCTCTACAAAATGACCGGCTTCGTTGCCGAGTTCATGCAGCCAGCCTATCCGGAATTGATGGAAAGCGTGCCACGCGTCGCGCGCGTGGTCAAGGACGAAGAGCACCGCTACGCCACCACCTTCCACATCGCCGAAAAAGTGTTTCACGATGAGGCGAAAGCTGCCCAAGGCAACGTGCTCCCCGGCGCGGCGGCCTTCAAGCTTTACGACACCTACGGTTTGGCGCTTGACGAGCAGCAAGAAATGGCCCGTGAGCGCGGCCTTCTCATCGACCTTGCTGGCTTTGAAGCCGCCATGGAAAATCAGCGCCAGCGTGCCCGCGCTAGCTGGAAAGGGGCTGAAAAAGCACAGGTCGCGCCCGCCTATCACACGCTGCTCGAGCAAGGCCGCACCCACTTTCTGGGCTACAGCCAGCTCACCGCGGAAAGCACCATCGTCGGTCTGTTGGATGAGCATAAACAACTGGTGCCCTTGCTCCCCGCGGGTTCGAAGGGCGAAGTGGTGCTGGATTGTACTCCGTTTTATGCCGAGGCCGGCGGCCAGGTGGGAGACCAAGGCGCCTTACTCAAACAAGGCACTCTCGCTGCCCGCGTTGAAACAACCTACTCTGCACTTCCCGGCCTTTCCGTCCATAAAGTCGCGGTCTTGCAACCTCTCGCCCTGGGCGATGGGGTGGAATCGCAAGTCGATGCTAGCCTGCGCGCCGCCACCATGCGCAACCATACGGCGACCCACCTGCTTCACGCCGCCCTGCGCAAGGTGCTGGGACTCCACGTCAAACAAGCGGGTAGCGTGGTTGAGCCTCTACGCCTGCGGTTTGACTTCACCCATTACACGGCAGTTGATCCCGAGGAACTGGCCGAAATTGAACGCTTAGCCAACGAGCAGATCCTGCGCAACCTCGCAGTCTCAACGGAAATTCTGCCGCTTGAAGAGGCTCTGCAAACCGGCGCCATGGCCTTGTTTGGTGAAAAATATGGGGACACGGTCCGCGTCGTCACTGTGCCCGGCTTCAGCCGGGAGCTTTGCGGCGGGACCCACGTCACGCGCACCGGCGACATCGGCCTGTGCAAGATCTTATCGGAAGGAAGCATTTCTGCTGGCGTCCGGCGCATTGAGGCGGTAACGGGTGAAGCAGCTCTTGAGAAATTCCGCGCGACTTCACAAACGCTGGCCAAGGCCGCTTCCCTCCTCCGGGTTGCAGAAAGCGAAATCGCAGACCAAATTGAGCGCCTCGTGACTCAGCAAAAGGCGCTTGAACGGCAGCTTGATCAACTCAAACTGAAGCTGGCTCAAGCTGAGGCTGCAAGCATCGAAAGCTTGGCTCGAAGCTTTGGTCCCGTCAAAGTTCTGGCCACCCGCGTCGACGGCTTGGATCGCGTTCAATTGCGCTCGCTCGTCGACTCCTTGCGTGGCAAATGGCAAAGCGCGGTCGTCGTGCTCGCTAGCGCGGACAATGGCGCGATCTCCCTGGTCTCTGGCGTTACCAAAGACCTCGTCGGAAAAGTTCACGCCGGAAAGCTCATCAGCTCCCTCTCGCAATCCATTGGAGGCAAAGGCGGCGGCCGCCCGGACATGGCCGAAGGCGGTGGTAAAGACATCGGTGCGCTAGCGGCGGCTTTGGAAAGCGTCTACACGAGCGTCGGCGAGCTCCTGAAATGAGCGTCCCCAGCGATGCAGGACAGAACGAGCATGAACTACGACGTTGTGATCGTGGGGGCAGGCCCGACCGGCCTGGCCTGCGGCATTGAACTCAAAAAGCGCGGCATTCGCGCGCTCCTCATCGAAAAAGGCTGCATCGTCAATTCGCTCTATCATTACCCCACCAACATGACCTTTTTCACAACTCCGGAGTTGCTCGAAATCGGCGGCATTCCCATGACCTCGCTCAACGAAAAACCCAACCGGACCGAAGCCCTGAAATACTACCGCCGCGTAGCCGCCTACTATCAGCTGGAAATCCGCCAGTACGAACGAGTCGACCGCATTAGCGGTGAGGACGGAAACTTTGTGGTTCATTCCACCGACCGCCTGGGGCAATCCCTCCAAACTCCTTGCCGGAAAGTGATCCTCGCCATGGGATATTACGACATCCCCAATAAACTCGGCGTTCCCGGGGAAGACCTCGACAAAGTCATCCACTATTACAAGGAACCCCATCCTTATTACGGCCTCGAGGTCGCCGTCGTCGGTGGCAAGAACTCCGCCGCTATTGCCGCTCTTGAACTGTTTTGGACTGGCGCCAAGGTCACCTTAATCCATCGCGGCCCTGGAATTTCAGACAAAGTGAAGTACTGGATCAAACCCAACATCGAGAACCGCATTAAGGCAGGAGAAATTCAAGCCTACTTTCACTCCCGGATTACGCGAATTGCCCCGGCCTGGATTGACGTCGAAACCCCACAAGGTGAAATCCGTCTGGCCAACGATTTTGTGTTCGCCATGACCGGCTACCGGCCTGACTTTGAGTTTATGGCCGCCCATGGAATCACTCTCGACGAAGAATCGCAAAAGCCCCGGACAGACCCTGAAACGCTCGAAAGTGAACGCAAGGGAATTTACTTGGCAGGCGTCGTTGTTGCAGGAGTGCACACTAACGAAATCTTCATCGAGAACGGCCGTTTTCATGGGGAAAAGATTGCTGCCGCGATTGCCCGCGAGCTATCGACTTCCGCCGTCACTTCTCCCCTTCAAATTCAATCCTCCCGCTAAAAGTGTCGGAGCCAGCCTCTGCAAGTGGGGCCGCGAAACGCTGGCCTGACTCCCCCAGTCTCTGCAATCCTGCCGCCTCCGCTTGCTGGACAGCGCGGGATTCGATACGCTGTGAGCTTCTGCGGGGTGTTTTTCCATGAATTCCGCCACTCGGCGCCATCTTCCTTCGCGCCGCGATCTGCTTGGCGCACTTAGTCTGGCCGCGCCCGTGGATCTGCGAGCTCAAATTTCCCAGCGACCCAACGTCGTCCTTATCCTCGCGGACGACTTTGGCTATGAGTGCGTTGGCGCTTACGGAGGACTCTCCTACCGCACCCCCCAGCTCGACCGGATGGCTGCCTCCGGCGTTCGCTTCACCCATGCCTACGCCCAGCCACTGTGCACGCCCACCCGCATCCAGTTGATGACAGGCCAGCACAATTTCCGCAACTGGAAGGCTTTTGGCATCATGGATCCGGCCGAAAAAACTTTCGGCCACATGATGCAGCGCGCCGGCTACCGCACTGCCATCGTCGGCAAGTGGCAGTTCTATAGCTACGAAGCCAAGGGATCGCCACGCTATGCCAAAGGGATGAAGCCCGAGCAGGGCGGCTTCGATGAGTATCTGCTCTGGCACGCTGGACTGACCGAGACCAAAGGCTCACGCTACGCCGACCCAGTTCTGAATGAGAACGGCGTGCTCCGTCGCGACACCAAAGGCAAATACGGACCCGACCTCGAACTCGAATTTCTGAGCCAGTTCATCCAGCGCAACAAAAACCAGCCCTTCTTCGCCTACTACGCGATGACGCTAACGCACGGACCCTTTAATCCCACCCCGAAAAGCGCGGATTGGGCCCACCAAGACCGCCTCAAAGATGACCCTAAATACTTCGCTGATATGGTGGAGTACCTGGACGATAGTGTGGGTCGAATCCTCAGACTCCTCGAGCAAACCGGCCTGTCAAGCAAAACGCTCGTTCTGTTTTACTCCGACAACGGAACTCCCCAGGAAATCACCTCGCGCACTCGCGAGCGCACCATCCCGGGCGGGAAGGGAAAAACCACAGACGCCGGTATGCACGTTCCGCTGATCGCCTGGTGGCCCGGCGTGGCCGCAGAAGGCAAACTCTGCCACGACCTCATCGATTCCACCGACTTCTTGCCGACGCTCATGGAGGCGACGGGCGCCCGCTGGTTTGAGGGCCGGCCCCTCGACGGTCGCAGCTTTCTGCCCCAAATCAAAGGCCAGCAGGGTAATCCCCGCCCGTGGGCCTTTTCCCACTATGACCCTCACCCGGGTTGCAAGGTGAACTATACACCTACGCGCTTAGCCTGGGACCACCAGCACAAGCTTTATCTGGACGGCCGCTTCTACGACTGGCAGGCCGATTACTTCGAACAGAATCCGATTCCGAGCGGGCAAGCCACACCCGCGCAGAACCAAGCTCGCCAAAAATTGCAGCAGGCTCTGGATCAAATGGCGACAATCATGCCGCCACGGTTCAACCGCTTTGAAACTGACGGCCGAAAAGCTTATTGAGGATTTCGCGGGAACCTCTGAATCCCCGCCATCGTCATGAATTGTTAAGAGGACGTCCTGAATGAACCGGTTTCGGAGTTTCCTATTCCTTTTGGTGCTCGCGAGCACCACCTGCTGGGCTGCGGATCCAGCCTTGCTCAAGCTGCTACCTCCAGATCCAAAGTGGATTGCGGGAATCCATGCAGACCGAGTCCGCTCGTCGCGCTTTGGTCAGTTCGTGCTTGAGCAGCTCAAAAGCGAAGAGCAGGTATTTGAGAGGCTCGTCTCCTCAACAGGCTTCGATCCTCGCCGCGATCTTCAAGAGGTGATCGTCGCCTCCCCCGAATCAAAAAGCCAGGGCTTTTCCCTCGTTGTCGCTCGTGGCTCTTTCGATGCGGCGCGGATCCGCGAGTTTGCCCGTAGTCTCGGCCTGTCCGCCAACCTCTATCAGGGCGTGGAACTGCTGGCCAGTCCAGATACCTCGCCAACGGGTTGCTTGGCGATTTTGGACGCCACCACTGCCCTGGCCGGCCACCCCGAAGCCGTCAAAGCGGCCATCGATCGACGCAGCAAGGATCACCACTTCGACCCGAAAATCCTTGCAAAACTCAACGACTTGAGTACGCGCTATGACGCTTGGATGGTTTCTGCCGGTCTTGAGCGCTTGGCTAGTGAGCTGCGGCCCGAGCTTGAACAGACCATGCGCAGCCCGGTCATGGCGGGATTCGAGAGTGTTGTTGGTGGCATTCGGTTTGGAGCCAACGTGGAGTTGATGGCGGAAGGCATCATGCGTTCGGACAAGGATGCGCAGGCCCTGGTGGATGTGATGCGCTTCCTCACGAGCCTCGTTCAGTTAAACAGCGAGAATAGCCAGGCGAAAGAACTCGGGTCGTGGCTCGAACGGATGACACTGAAAGCTGAGGGCAAGGAGTTTCGTCTTCTGTGGACGGTGCCCGAAAACCTGGTGGAGGCATTCCTCCGGGAATCCTTCGCCAGTCCGGCGAAATCGATGCGCCGCCCGTCCACTCCGGTCATTTGATAAGAATCGAAAGATCCGGGTTCGGGTTCAGCCCGAACTTCCGGCGCAGGGCGTAGAGAGAGTCGGGCGTAAAGAGCCGGCCATTCGGATTTGCGTATACCTCCGAGACGCTCATCCGTTCTACGCCCTGCACTTCTTCTGGTTGTAGGGCCAGCGGTCCTTCATAACGGCAGCCATAGGCGCGTCCCCAGACCCGGTGTGCGGCGAAGTAAAAGTCAAACCACGGCTCGAGAGTAACACCGCGAATGCCAAGTTCTTCCGCCAACTCCCGCTCGGCGCTCTCCTCATAGGTTTCGCCCGCCAGCACCACTCCTCCTGCTGCCAAATCCCAGTAGCCAGGAAACACGTCCTTGGTCTCGGTACGGTGTTGCACGTAGAGCCGGCCCTGCGAGTCGAAGACGAAAATATAGGTCGAGCGGTGACCGAGCCGTTCGGCCCGCATGCGCCAGCGTGGGGCCACCCCGACTTCGCGGTTTTGTTCGTCCACCACGACGATGAGCTCATCGCGAGCCATGGTTTCTCACCAGCCCGAGCTGCGCAATCCGCGCGCGCGGATTCGGTCAGCTCCGGCTCCTGGGAAAGGTTTCGGCCCCTACGAAGGCTTATAGAACAACACCAGCCCTGCCCCCAGCGACGCCAACAGATATCCCACCCAAAGCAGCGGGTTCGGCGCCTCCTTCGGCGGGTGGGTGATCATGGAGACCAGCACGTTAATCAGAGGAGCAAGTCCAAACACGAGGGGCATGACGTAGGCCGGAACACCCCCGTTGCGAAAAGCGAGAATAATAAAGATGGCGCCCAAGGCTCCCAGCGCCCCCGCCAGCGTGGCCGAAAGCGTGCCCTCCATCTTGAAGCCGTTGAGCTGCCCTTGGGAAGAAAGCATCAACACCGGCACGAGCACCGCCACGAGAAAATACGCCACGCCAACACACAGCAAGGCGCGCAAAGGATTCCCCAGTTGCACTTGACCTTTGTGTAGCGTAGGTCCGTACATCCCCCAAGCCAAAGCTGCCCCGAGAGCAAAGGCCACCCAAAGCATCGATTTTTTCCTCTCCATCAACTCTGTTTCGCCCTTACTTGGTTGGACCCCCCAATTCGTTGCTGGCTAAAAAGCAAAGCGCAAGGCAAACTGAATTTGCCGGGATGAAGTGACCGTCGTGCGGATACGGCCAAGCGAACCGAGCGGCGCCTCGTTATCTGCCGCCCCAGTAAAAGCCAACAAGCTTGGGACCCCGAAGTTCGCACGGTTGAAGAGATTGAAAACTTCGCAACGGAACTGGATGTTGCCGCTCTCACCCAGCTTCGCCCAGCGCGTGTTCTTGATCAAGGCAAAGTCCACGTTGCGAAGATTCGGACCAATCAGCGCGCCCCGGCCCAAGTTCCCGAGCGTACCAGCTGGGGGCAGAACGAAGGCCGCCGGATCGAAATAGCGGTCCGGACTGCCCAGGATTGCGCTCTGATGGGTAAAACCAGGAGCCATACTGGGACGGTCGAAACCGAGACCCGGTCCCAGCGACGGAGACCATTGGGACCGCGAGCGGTTGCGCGCTACGAAAACCGTAAGCGGGTTGCCGCTTCGCGCCTGCGCAATGCCCGCGAGCTCCCAACCATCTAGTAATTTGCCTTGTACACCACGCAAGCTCTTGGCAAACGGGATGGCCCAGGAATAGTTCATCACCCAGTTGTGCTTTGCGTGATAGTCGGCCAGCCCTTTGTTGTATTGAAAGCCAGGATATTCGGGCATAGCAGTCGTCGTGCCGTTGGTGGCGTCAGAAAAGAAAGTGGAGGCCTGCGTGGTGTCAATGTTTCGCGAGAACGTATAGGAAGACTGAAAGCTGAATCCTGAATTCCAGCGCTTGCGTACTTCCCAAAGAAAAGCGTTATACCAAGAATTTCCGTCGCTCTTCTTCAATTCAATCGTGGAAAACGCAGGATTCTGGCGTGGCGCATTCAGAGGGAAAAACAGCGTCCCATCTTCCCGCCGGATGGGAATGGCCGTATTGGCATCCGTGCTGCGCCACAAGTGAATGCCTCGCGAACCCGCGTAGCCAAATGTAACCAGCGTGTCAAAGGGAAGCTGTCGCTGTACGTTTATGTTCCAAACCTGTACGTACGGATTTTTAATGTTCCATTCCACAGGCCGGATTGTGTTTCCAACGCCTCGTTCAAACTGCGGCACTGGAAAAGTGGGATTCGCGATGATGAGCCGCGGCGTCGCCGGTGGATTCGTTACCGTCACAATTAGGTTCTGCTGGTTGTTCGTGTTCCAGTAAATTCCATAGCCAGCGCGCACCGCCGTCTTGCCATCACCGGATGGATCCCAAGCTATCCCAACCCGTGGCGAGATATTGCGATACGTCGGATTTTGGTAGAGCTGGCCAACCGTGGGAGCAGGATCCATCAGATTGATCAGCGCCGAATCCCGCCCGTAAATATCAATCGGCGTTGTCGAAAACTCATACCTCACCCCGAGATTCAACGTCAGCCGGCGGCTCACTCGCCAGGTATCCTGCGCGTAAAAGGCGGAAAGTGTAAATCGCCAGTAGCGATCAAGCGCACCGCGGGGATCAAGTCCCAGGTAACGCTGCGGACGGTTTTGTAAAAAGTCAGTGATGCTGGCGAAGGTGAAAATGCCAAGCGCAAACGTCGGATTCACCATGTTATCGCGGTAGCGCTCAGCCATGGCCCCAAACTTAAATAGGTGGGCTCCCCGGTTGTAGCTCACGCCATCCTCAATGCCAAAAATATTTTGCGTGAGTTTTACATTCACGGAAGTCTGCGGACCGAAGCGTCCCGGTATACCCCCAATGTCAATGCCTCCCATCATCGTTCGGCCCGGGACAAAGGCAGGCAGCGGAGGATTCAGATTGGCTTGAACATCTTGTCCAATCCGCGTGCGGCTAAAGCTAGCTCGGAGTGTGTTCAGCAGCGAGTTCGACAGCGCCACACGATGCTCGGCGGTCAAGAACTGGTTGCGCGAAAGAAAGGTGCGGGGAAACTGCGGGTAATCTGTAGGCAACTCTTGAGCTGCGTCATCCGCCGTGTAGCGAACAAACAGCTGGCTGCGCTCGCTTAAATTGTGGTCATAGCGCGCCTGGCCAAAATTTTGATCGAGCAGCTGGTTGTAGCGGAAAATGTGCTCGCCGAGACCAAAACCAGCCGAACGCCGCCCTGGCGTCGGAAGCGGAAAAGCCTCTAGATAGGGACGGATCACAGGATCAATGGGCGCAATCTGGCCCGAGCGCGCCGCCAGATCCGGAACGATCGTGAGAATCGTGCGCCCTTTGCGTTCTCTCAACGTTTCGTAGCCGACAAAGAAGAAAGATTTGTCGCGCCGGATTGGCCCCCCAAGCGTGGCGCCTAGCTGGTTGCGCTTGAACTCGGGGCGAACATCGTCGAAATAGTCTCGTGAGTCGAGATTGTCATTGCGGTGGAAGTAGACAACGCCGCCATGAAAGTCATTGGTGCCCGACTTCGTCAGCACATTAAACTGACCGCCAGAATTCCGTCCGAATTCGGCGCTGTACGAGTTCACTTCCACGCGGAATTCCCGGATGGTTTCTGTACCGAGAGCAGTTGACGCCGCACTGCCAGCCGGGCCGTTGGTGAAATCGTTCATCGGCGTCCCATCAAGCAGGTACACGTTCGAGCGAGGATCTTGACCGTTAATGCTCATCCCTAGACCGTGGGCCACTACGGAGCCGCCATCGCGATGCGGGTAGGCCACCACACCCGGTTGCAGCAGGGCTAGATCTGTCCAGTTGCGACCATTGAGCGGCAGCTCACGAATGGCGTTCTCCCCCACTAGATAGCTGAGCTCGTGCGTGCTTGTGTTCACCGAAGAAGCTTGCCCGGTAACAGTAACCTCTTGGCTCATGTCGCCAAGTTCGAGGGTGAAATCTAGTCGCAGTTGCTGAGCCACCGTGAGCTCGACATTCTTGCGGACAACGGGACGAAAACCGTTTCGTTCCACGCGTAACTCGTAGTTTCCAGCTGGCAGCCCGCTGAGAACGTATTCTCCCGTAGCGTTAGAAATCGCCACGCGGACGAATTTCCGTTCGAGATTGATCGCGGAGACTTTTCCATCCTTCAACACCGCTCCCGAAGGATCAGAGAGAACGCCGCTAATGTTGGCTGCCGTTTGACTCCACAGCAGGTGTGGGAAAGTGAAAACCCAGGCCCGAAAGACGGCGCGGCTGTACGCTAACCGGATCACGGTTCAACTCCCAGAAGGCGTAGTTACTTTCTTGCGCGGCGGACTTTTTGGCGACGTCCGTTCGGACACCAGGCTGACGAACGCCCCGGTTCTCCCCGTAACCCAGCCCCTTCTTTTCGCCGCCTCTTCACACTATAACGCAACCGAAAAACCGCAGTGAATGGCCTGCGCCTAGGCTAGCAACAGCCAAACTGCTTTCGGCTCGCCTGCAACTCGCTGCAAGCTTGCCCAGCCGTGTTATAGCCTAACGGCATGCCCGACAGCAGGAGAATCTTTCTGTCCCAGAGTGCCTGGTCCTGGCTGACCCGGTGGTGGACGTTCGGCCTTGGAACCACGGCGCTCGCCAAGAAGCGTTCCGTCTATGACGAGCTCGGCATTCGCCCCATTCTCAATTTCCGCGGTACCCACACAACCATCGGCGCCTCAAAACAATGGCCGGAGCTGCATGCTGCCATGGAAGAAGCCTCTAGACACTATGTTTCGCTTGACGAGCTGCAAGACCGGGTCGGCGAGAGGCTAGCCAAGCTGATCGGAACAGAGGCCGCGATGGTCACTACTGGATGCGCTGGCGCCATCACACTCGCCACCTGCGCTTGTGTAGCCGGCGACAATCCACAAGCCATTCGAAAACTTCCCGAGATCAACGGATTGAAGAGCGAAGTTTTGGTTTTGAAGTTGCACCGTAACGGCTATGATCATGCCGTGCGCGCGGCTGGCGTGCAGTTGGTGGAAGTCGAAAACAGCGAGCAATTGCGAAACGCCATCAACCAGAACACGGCGATGATGTACTTCCTCGGTGGCACTAGCGGCGATTGGACCTGGCCGGAGTCGCTGTCCTATCAAGAGGCCCTCAAAATCCTCAAGCCAGCGGGGGTGCCACTGCTCGTTGATGCGGCAAATATGCTACCGCCCTGGGACAACATCCGAAAACTGGCGGCGGCCGGCGTGGACCTCATCGCCATGAGTGGAGGCAAACATATGCGTGGACCGCAATGTTCGGGGATTCTCGCGGGGCGCAAGGACCTCGTGGCCGCGGCCCGTCTGAATACCAACCCGCATTCCGACAGTCTGGGCCGAGGCATGAAGGTCGGACGGGAGGAAATCATCGGCCTCTGGCTGGCGGCGGAAAAATACGCTGCGCTTGACTTCGAGGCTCTGGACAAGATCTGCCTCCAACAGGCCGAATTCCTGCGCCAAGAACTCGCTCAAATCGACGGCTTGCGAACTTCGTTTGCACCCTTTGATCGAACCCGGAAAGTGCGCCGCGTCATTGTGGAGTGGGACGAAAAGCAACTTCAATTAACGGCGGCTGAATGCGAACGCCAGTTGATGGAAGGCTCGCCGCGCATCGCTGTCTTGCGCCATTCGCCGCAAGGGCTCATGTTCACGGTGTTCATGAACGATCCGGGTGATGAACGGGCAGCCGTGAAGAGAATGCGCGAGATTTTCGCCAACGCCCGCACCGCTCAGCTTGCAGGCCGCCGTTAAGTCCGTGTTCGGTTCCCCAGTGTGGCCAGCACGAACCAGACCACCGTCCCTACGAACAGCCAGTTCCGGTAAGCCTGCTCACCCATCACTCCCCAAAAAAAGGAAACGGCAGCCCACAATCCTATGACCAGACCCAGGCTGGCCAGCCACATTCGCTTCACTGGCTCACCCTCCGCTTCCAGTTCAAACCAACGTAGAGCGCAATGGCGAACAGATAGCAGGGCAACCACCGGAAAAATAAATGCAAAGGCAAGATGAGGCTAACAGCCAGCGACCCCACCCACACTAGTAAAACTTTCCAATTCAGCGCCAGCTTCTCGCGCTCAGCCTGAAATTGCGGGATTCCGAGGCGGGGAAAGATCCAGTGCTCCGTGAGGACGACCGCGCCGATGGGCATCAGCACCAGGCCATAAATCGCGACATAGTCTAAAAGCCGAACGAAAAATACCGGGAAACAAGCCAAAATCGAAGTGACAATCCCCGTGTAGAGCGTCAGTTTCCATCTGGGCCAGTCCGGCGTCACACTTTGCAGCGCCAGCCCCGCTCGATAAAGCGTGGGATTAGCCGTTGTCCATCCGGCAATGGCGACGGCCAGCACCCCCGCAAGACCGGCTGCATGGTAGGCCATGCGACCAGGGTCGAGGTTGCGATCCACAGCCGCTACCATCAAACCTGAGCAGATCCAAGCCATATAGTGGCCGGGGAAAATACCTGTGGCCGAGAAGATCCCATACCACCAGCGCTTGGCGTAACGAAATAACGCCATATCAGACAACCCGATATGCATAGCCAGGTTGGCGAACCAGGCAAAGAAGGCAATCTGCCAGAATCCAAAGGGCTCTTGTCCTGCGACTGCGCGACCATTCCAAACCCTAGTTTCCAGCACACTCCAAAGGTTGCTCAAATCCGGGCGGACGCCCAGCGAAGGAAGAGTCGCAATCGCGCCCGCCAAAAAGATCATGAACAGCCACGGCGAACACACGCCGGCAAAGCGGCTGACCGCCGTAAAACCAACAACCGCAAGGACCGTGAACAGAAGACCGAGCCCGATAGTCAGCAGCACCCAAGCAGCGCTGTTTGGAAGAAAGTCGGTCAAGGCTGGCGTAGGGATGCGCAAGCCTAACCCGATTGCCGTCGCGCTGACGGAGATCATGGCGCCCGCTAGAATGCAATACAACAAAGCGTTGGCGACGTTATACAGAAATGTGAGACTCGGCCCAGCAATCCTCCTCAAATACCAGTAGAGAGTGAGTCGAGTCTCCACGGCAATTGGGCAGCAGATAAAAGTCCAGGAAAGAACGGCCAGCAGATTCCCCACTAATAAGCCAAGCAAAAGATCCCGCGCCGTTACGCCGTGCAAGACGAAAAAAGCTCCAATTACAAATTCGGTTGCAGCGATATGCTCGCCAGCAAACAGGGCGGCAAACCGGCCAGCACCCTGGAGTTTATCTGGGTGCACGGGCTCGCGGTCAAACTCATGAAGCCGGTCCATGCGAGCGGCAAGTTCAGCCAGTTGCGAAGGCATAAGGCTGATTATGGTATCAGATTGATGCTGATTTCGAACGCTGAGCAACGCCGTCTAGCGGCTTTCTACGCGGCATCCGTCTCAGCGGTGGTGAGCAATTTCTGGAATTCTAAACGGCAACGGCGACCGCCGGACGGGAGAAACAAATTCGAGCCGCACAGTATCCCCCTCCACCGTGTCGCTCCAAAACGAGTGATCCTCGTGCGGACCCTTGCCAGTGTAAGGACCATAACATCGCTTGCCATCTTGCTCGCAGACTCGAACCGTAGCCCGGCCCGTGTCAAAGTCTGTGAATCGGACTCGCAGAGAGCGGGCGCCTGGCGAGCGGATTTCCAACCTCCACTGGTAGTTACCATCACTCAACCGCTTCCACCGGCCTTTGCGATGGGCCTGCTCCGGCAAGTTTCGATGAACTCCGACAGTAGGCGCTGGACCTGGTTGCCGTAAGGTCGCCAGCTCGCCGGGTGTCAGCGGTTTCAGCTGAATCTTTCCAGAAAACACGAGCAACGGAAGACAAAACAAAATGGCTGCGCCGCGCAAGCCCTACTCCTGCCTTCCCACGCCGCCCTCAGTGGCGTAAACCTTTTTCTTTGCCGCCAGCGGCAGCTCATCCACAGAGGTCACAGGTTTTTCCCGCAGCCCTTTGTGTTTTCGATCACTCTTCAATCCATGCAGGAAGACCCGTAAGCGCGGCCGCAGCGTGACGCCATCTTTCGGCACATCTTTGGCAGCCTCGGTGCTGATGCTTGCAACCAGAGATCCCGTCGCAGGAGTGTTTAGGCTGAAAAGACCAAGTCCGATATGATAGGTGCCTGCGCGTAGAGGCGGACGGCTCGTGGGCACGATCGAAATCTCTTCGTTCCCACTTTCCGAAAAAGAAGCATAGTCTGCCAGCAAAGCTCCCGTCGGAGTGAGTTGGGGCGGCGCACCGAAACGAACAAAGAGGTCTAAGTCGATCTCGGGAGAATCCGCCTCGACAGCGATATCAAGACGTGTGGCTCCTTCGGGCACGGTGATTTGAAAACCATCGCGGCCAGCGAAAAGCGTGGGTGTCATCACCGCGGGCAAGCGGAACTGTACCGGAATTCCGCTGCGAAGCGTCGTGCCCGAAGTGAACTCGAAGCTCTCGCGTTCCACGGTCGCAGTGATCACCCCGCTAGCGGGCCTGCTGCGGCTGAAGACGCCAATGCTAATGAAATAAGCGCCGGCAACAAGAGGCGGCTGGCTCGAAAGGTCAATGACGAGCGTCTCGTCCCCACTGCGAGACATGGCCGCGTAGTCTGCCAGAATGTTCCCTTCGCGGTCGACGTCATTATCCTGGCCAAAACGAACGAACAAGTCGGTGTCTACGCTGGGATCATCCGCTTTCAGTTCCACGGTTAGCCGGCTAGCGCCTGGTGGTACGTCAATCCGGAAGCTGCGATTGCCCACAAAGAGCGTGTTCTGCGGAACGGGTGGCAGGGAGAACTTCACGCCTACGCCGGAAGTCAGCACGGTAACGGCGGATGGAGCTGGCGGAGGCGGCGTCGTGGAGACCGTGGCGGTGAGGAAACCCGTGACCTCCGCACCTTTGGTGAACAGGCCGAGCGCGATGAAGTAGGTACCTGCTCGCAAGGAAGGGGAGGAGGTCGGCAAAATCACCAGGGTGGCCGCACCGGAAGGAGCCTCCACCATATGGTCCGCCACGGCAACCCCATCCCGCACCACGACGTCTTGACCGAAGCGAGCGTAAAGGTCAAGGTCCGCCGGCCCGGAAGCCGTCGAGGCGGATAGGCGAATCTCCAGCCGGTTCGCTCCCTGCGGAACTTGCACTCGGAATCCGCGATTGCCCGCAAAAAGCGTTGGCGCGCTCACCGCAGTCAGCCGGAACGGCGTGGCTACGCCACTGGTGAGCGTGACCGGTCCCGTGACCGGAGGCGGGGGCGCAGCTATCGTTGTGATTGTTGCGGTCACAGTGGCTTGGACGATCACCCCGGGGCGTGAACAATCCGAAGCCTATAAAGTAAGTGCCAGGTCGCAAGGCAGGCCCGGAGATGGTAATGTCCTCGGTTCCGTCCGGACGCTCAGACCGAGCATCCGCGACCACCCGTCCACCCTCAAGCCCGATGTCCTGTCCAGCGCGAGCATACAAATCCACATCTGCACTCGCAGGTGTCGTGCGCAGCGTGATTTGAAGACTCGTAGCGTTTTCCGGCACGTTGATGGTAAATCCATTGGTGCCACGGAACAGCGTCGGACTACTCACTGGACCCAGGGTGAAGCTACGGGGCTGACCAGAGATAAGGACATTGGCGGGCACCGTTGGCCCGGTCGCTGTAGTCACCGTAGCTGTCACCGTGAGTTGAATGCTCTTGTTGGGCGTGAACACTCCAAAGGCGATATAGTAAACATCCGGCTGCAACTGAGGCGGGGTAACGACGACCGATTCGTTAGAATCGCCATCCCGTTCCGAACGAAAGTCGGCCACCACTCGACCGTTTTCAAGCACTACGTTCTGCCCGCGACGCACATAGAGATCTACATCCGCCTCGGGCGTCGTTGAACGGAGCGTCACTTCGAGCCGCGTCGCATTGGGTGGAACGATAATGGTAAAGCTGTTGGTCCCAGCAACCAGCGTGGGGCGCGCAAAAGGCGGCAAGGTGAAACTGCGTGGCTCACTTGAGACCAGAGGGTTCTGCGTGCCCGCAGGCGGCGGCGTGCCACCAAGGACCGTAGCCGTAACAGAAACCTGAATGGGCGTATTCCGCGTGTAGACTCCAAAGGCGATAAAGTAGGTGCCCGGCTGCAACTGGGGCGGGGTAATGACGATCGATTCATTGGAATCTCCCTCCCGTTCGGAACGAAAATCAGCCACCACTCGACCGCCTTCTAGGCCCACATCTTGGTCGCGGCGGACATAGAGATCGACATCGGCATTCAAGGTGATCGCTCGCATGGTGACTTCGAGCCGCGTAGCCCCCTGCGGCACTGTAATGGTCAAACCCGAAGAGCCATTAAACAGGGTTGGGTTCTGCACGGGAGGAAAATTCACCGTGCGAGGAACACCCGAGGTCAGGGCCTGGCCCGTGGTCGGCGGCAGCGATGATCCGGCCGTTACCGTGGCGGTCAGCGTCGTGCGGATTTCCACCCCCGGCGTAAACACACCCAGGGCGATAAACCATGCTCCGACGCGGAGATTGTTCCCCGTGATGACGATTTGCTCGTCTCCGGCGGGACCTTCCGAGCGAAAGTCAGCTACCGCACGTCCCCCTTCGAGCGTGACATCCTGGCCAAAGCGAGCGTAGAGGTCAACATCGACATTGGGAGTAGAGGTCCGGAGCGTGATTTCTAACCGCGTGGCGCCCGCCGGAACATTAATCGTGAAGCCATTGGGGCCGTTTAGCAACCGGGCAGAAGTCACAGCTGGAATCGTGATGCTGCGAGGCTGCCCTGAGATTAGCGGCCCACCGGCAGGAAGGTTGGCCGCCGGAGGCGTCGTTGTCGCGCGGCCTTCAAGAAACTCGCGAATGACCGGATAAAAGCTAGAAAACCGCCCGTAGTTATCGGCAAACGGGGATTTGGCGCAGTATTCGAGCGCCGTATCGGCCTTGGGTCCGTGGCTCAAAATGCCAACCAATATGAGGTTCTCGCGAAACAGTCCCGAGCCTGACGATCCGCCTTCGGTCAGTCCACCTCCGCCCCAGAAAGCGCCCACAAACGTCTCGAGATCTTTCCCCGAAAAGGGCACGGGCAGGCGCGAGGTTCCAAAGGAAATGCGCTGATAGTCACCCGCGGGATGATGGATCCCAGTAACTGACAGCCCAGGGGGCAGCGGTGAAGGATCCCACCCCGAAAAATTCACGCCGTCGGGCAGACTGGTGAGTTGAATTAAGGCCGCATCGCCCGCGTTCACTGCCGTACCTGCGAGATAGCGCGCTCCAAGTGTACGCGGCACGTTGCGGCGGTCCGGCGGCGCACCATTACAGCGAGCGGCTCGATAATGCCAAAACGCGTTCACGGTTCGCGCCGTCGCATCATTCGCGATGCAGTGCCGCGCAGTCAGAAAGTAAGGAATCCGGCTCTCATTACGGGTGTTTAGCAACGTTCCCGAGCAGGTCGCCGTTCGGCCGTTGGATTCAAACAGAATTTGGGCGACCGCTTTCGCTGTTTCCTCCCATTCGGGGTGGCAACTCACATCCAGATGGCAGGAGGCAGCGGTAGCGCGAACCGGAGTCTTTGAATCCGCAAACAGCGGCAGCCCATCCGGAGTGAGGTGGGAAATGGTGCGAACCTCGAAGGGAGGATGATCAATCGGTCCGAGAGCCGACGCTGGCTCGTACTCAATCACAAGGTTTTCGTTCAGAACAATGTCGCTCCAGAAATCGCCATCGCCAAAAATTCCGCGGCCCGTATACGGGCCATGGATCTCGGCCTCATCCCCCGAGCCGTCATGCACCCATACCCGGCCTGGGCCCACATCAAAGCGGGTGAAATGGACCCGCAACCCGGCCGCGCCGGGCGAACGAATGGAAACTCGCCAAACTTGCCTACCGCTGTCGAGCACATCGACGCGGGCCATCTGAAACACTTGCTCGGGCAGGTCCCGATGGAGTCCAGCAAAAGCCAGGCCTTCCGCCAGTCCTTGGCGCGCGGCAGCAATTTCGCGATCCGCGAGGACGGAGAGCCGGTATTCGGCCGCTGGCCGGAGTCTCATCGCGCGGCTCGGGATTGAGAGACGGAGCTCACGGAGGCGGCGAGCAGTCTCGGGATCAGAGTGCCGGAGCGCGCGCATGGGCCGGGCAACCGCAGCAGGTTCTACCTGACCCAAGGCAGCCACTCTCAACAACACGAAACAAAACAGCAACGTTGCAGCGGCGCGGAAAGGCATACGGGCCCGACATTTTAGCTCACCACGGTCAGGCGAGCAAAATGAGGCCTCGCGGGGGAATCGATTGTCCTCTGCCGCGTCCAGGTAGACTCATCCCAGCCTGCAGTTTGCAGGGCTCTCCCCTAGACCTGACCCAACACCCTACCCCACACCGAGGCCCCGCACTCGCCCCACGGCCGAAGGCCGCCGCGCCTCCTTACGGCGCCTCGGACGTCCAGTTCGAGGCGGGATTTGCATCCGTGAACCCAAGCAAACGATGGGTTCTAGTTGGCTGGCAGCGGAATCCGCTCTGGTTTGGCGAACTCCCCACTCATACGCGGAGGCAAACGCCATACGGCAGTCCCTTCGCGATCGGTAAAGTACAGATGAGACTCCGAGGGTTTCTTGGTGTCGCCGTCGGCCCATAGTGCGTAAAATTGCGGATGGGCGTTGACCGGCCTGCGAGCGTAAGTGTGGTTTTTCTCCCTGGCCGCCGTCAACCGTTTCACTCGCTTCCAACTGCCGCCCCGGTCCCGGCTCAGCCACATCACCATATCACCGCCAGCCATGTAAGGCTGTGGACCTGGCTCCGTAGGCGCGATGATTCGCCAGGTTCCGCCAGGTTCGATCCAGATTGCCCCAAAGTCGTAGTTGTGATCCGAACGGGCAAACTCTCGAATCTCCCAGTTTTTTCCCGTCCAGCGAGCTGTATGCCAGATTCGCGGATCGTTCTTGGGCCCCGCCTCATAACCGTTGCTCGTCAAATAGAGGATTACGGGATGGCCATCCGCCTCAAACGCTAAATCTTTTAAATAGACCAATCGCCGTTCAGCCTGGTAGTTGTGCACCAAGGCCGGGTTATCCGCGGAGCGCAGCGGCAGATTCAAGATTTGCCCTGAGACCGTTGTCCAGATCTGACCAAGATCTCGGGTTTCAGCGTAATAGAGATTGGTTCGAGCGTTGAGACCCAGCGGTTTTGGATGAAAATTAAAGGCGGTGGCTGAACGCCCTGAAGCATGCGCTGTCACCTGGTAGTGCCCCAAGTCCACCCGGGCGAAAAGTCGCGCGGGGGTCCACTCCCGCCCATCCAAGCTCGTGCTCCAGTACAAGCTGCGTCCTCCGTCTTCATAGATCGTATGGAGGAAGAAGAACCCCTGGCCGCGGTGGAACCAGGGATGCCCATAGGAAAAGTTCGTGGTCCGCACGAGATCAAACTCGCGAATATCGAAAGGCCTTCGACTGCGGTGGATGTAGGATGGTCGGACTGTTCCATGAGCGTTTGAGAAGATCCAGAGATGCCCGCCGTCATCAATGGCCATCACCGGGTTGTCATGGGCGTCGTTGGTCTTTTTGTTCAGCAATTGTGTGGGCCGCGGCACCAAACCCGTGCGGTGGTCAAAATAAGACACCATGATCAGAAGCTCCTGTTTGCCCTCTACGCTGCCGCCGTAGCAGAAGAATGTCTTTTGCTGCGACGGCACATGGATTGCGATCGGAGACTGCTGGTGCGGATAAGTGGCGAAGCCACCGCTGTACTTGAATCGATACTCGTCGTGCGAGGGCTGATTGGAATACCAAATGCCGCGGTAGCCGTCTAACACAACAGGGACTTCTCCCAGCGCAGGCCCGGCGAACAAAGCCGCTGCTAAGAACCAGGTTGAGTTCTCAGGTCGCATACACGCTCGATCGGTTTCCGGTCAAAAGAAAAATCGTAGAGCAAAGCGGAGCTGCCGCTCGTCGGCCCGCGCGCTCGTAATTTCCGTGTAGCCACCCAAGCTCCGGATGCTGCCGTCGCTGTTCAGCACCAAATTCGATACGTTTGTACCCGGATTGTTGAAGTGCGGGGTGTTGGTAGCGTTGAATGCCTCAGCGCGAAACTGCAAGTGCAGGCGCTCGGTCACTGCGAATGTCCGAAAGAGCCCTAGATCCAGGTTCACTAGTCCTGGCCCTCGCAAGTTCGACAGTCCTGCGTTGCCAAAACGAGCCGCTGTAACCGGTGCAAAGGCAGTGGGGTCAAAGTAGGACTGTCCCGGCCCTGTCCCTCCCAAGATGGCCACCTTCGGCTTCACTTGGTCGGCCACCTGGCTGTTGCCCGGCGCATTTAGAGGAGTTGGCGATGAAGTGACCGTGAAGGGAGTACCGCTGTAGGCGCTGAAAATACCGTTAATCTGCCAGCCTCCTGCTAGCAACGCAGGAAGTCCTGCTTTAGCCCTCGCTTTTCCTCTACCAAACGGCAGTTCCCAAATACCAAAGAGGCGGAGATTTTGAGGGCGGTCAAAGCTGAGGAGTGAACGATTCCTCGCCAGCACCTCAACCCAGTTGAAGAACAGTCCGCTGTCGTTGTTCTCCCCAAACCCCAGAGCTTTGCTCCAAGTATAGGCGGCGCCGAGGCTGAAACCTTGACGAAAACGCCTGTCCATCTGAACTTGCAAAGAGTCATAAACAGACGTATAAGCTGGCTCGTGCAACGTGGTTGCGACGTTCCGGCGGAACGCAGCAAAGAAGGGCCGCCCGGCCGCTCCACCGCCTGGCGGCGCCGCGTTCAAGACCCGGCGGTTGGTCAGCCGGATGGTTCGCGAGGCCACATAGCCTGCTTGAGCGACAAAGCCCCACCGCAGCTCCCGCTGCAGCGTAAAGTTGAACGACTGCACATAGCCCCGATCAAAACGTTGTGGAATCGTCAGGGTAGTCACCGAGGGAGGAAGCTCTAGCACGCCCCGACCAATGTCCGGCAGCTCAGGTAGCGGGATGCCGTCCGCTGTACGTCCAGCTGGGGCAAAGGTGTTCGGTGCAACAATCGACTGCTCGATCACTGTGGGGTAGGAACTCCGGAGGGGAATCGCCAACGGGAAGGGGTCAATGCTGATCCCGTACCCAGCCCGAATTACGAGCTTTTCCATCGCCCGCCAAGCCAAGCCCACCCGCGGCGCAAATAGCTTTTTGCTCAGCTCTACGCCTGTGTCAAGTGGTGTAGCCCCCAGCCCGCCGATTAGCATCTGGTTGGTCGTCCAGTCGTAGCGCTCTACCCCGCGCTTTACCCGCGTCACCATCGGATAGTACTCCCACCGTAATCCTAGGTTGAAGGTGAGTTTGCGCGTTAGCTGCCAGCGGTCACGCACGTAAAAACCCATATTCGTTAACCGGGTACGCATGAAATCTGTCGTTGGAATACTCTTGCCAAAGCTGCTTGGCAACCCCAATAGAAATGCGGCTAACGAATTAAACTGGTTGGGCGCTAGCCCGCCATTCAGCGCCGTTATGCCGCCGGTGAAGTTGAACCCTCCGCGCGGACCAAAACTACCCGCTGGCTGGTAATGGTTCATGTGCTGCCGAGCGATTTCTCCTCCCCAGCGGAAGTTGTGCGCGCCACGGGTCCAACTGGCGTTGGCAGAATACTGAAACTGACGGTCAGTGCGAAAACGAGGGCTCGAAGCAATATATCCGCCCATACCTTCATAATTGGTGACCTGAAAGCCCGGAAAACCACTTTCTCGCACCGTCGGACCATTGGTGCCGGGAATCTTCAGCACGTCGAGTCCGATATTTCGCCCGAAGAATTCATCGTGGCCATTCTGGTTTTGCTCGGTGTAGCCAAAATGGCCATCGACCAGCACCGAAGGTGTAAAGACATGTGTACCGCCCAACGTAAGACTATGAACCGTACCTCTGTCGCTACCTGGAAACGTGGACGCAACGCCGCGCCCGCCAGCTTCGCCCAGCGCCGGCGGGTCGTACGTCCTGTAGCGAAACAGCGCATACCGACCAAATAGGGAAGACTTGGCGCCCGAGTACCAGTTGAGTTTTCCATCATAGTTATTGCGATCGATCAACATCGGGGCCGAGGCAAAGAAGTTTTGTGCGAAACGGTCAAATGTCGGTTCGGGAACCAAAGCTAGCACCTGGCGCGAGACGCGGTCAATTCGCGAGGCCGGGATGAGCAGATTCGGAAATGGCTGCCGCCCGGCGCCATTGGAGGCCCCAGTAGCTGGATCGTTAGAAACTTCACCAACCGACTCCGTGAAAACATGACAGCCTGATTCTATTTCCCGGGCGCGCAAGAGGCAACCAGCCAATCCCTGCTCCAGGGATCCGATTAAACATAATCATCCACAAATGTTTTTGCAGGATCGAGACAAGCGGGCTCAACCGAGGCCACCGATTGCGCCACGACGCGACATACGGCAGAAGCTGCCGCCAGATCGAGGCGTCCCACCGTGTCGAGCGTAGGAAGCATGCCCCTTATGGCCTCGACGTCAGCGCGGGCGTCCGGCGCCCGGACCGATTCGGGTAACGCCGCGCGAATCTGCTCTGGCTGCCGATCCGACATCCAGCGATTTGCTGCTAAGAAACATTGAGCGAGCTGGCGCGCCGCTCCGGAGTTCGACTCAAGCCAGCGACGAAGAGCCATTAAACAAAGTGAAGGATAGATCGGATGTCCTAAGAATTCCTGCGAACCGCGCTCGGTACGCAGGTCGGCCAGAATGGTCAGCGCAGGAAATTTCAAAGCCAGCGTCGCTAGCCCGAGGTTGGTCATCATGGCGGCATCCACTTTTCCGTATTCCATGGCGGCGACGGCGCTCGCCGACACGCCAATCGCAACCGTCTTCACTTCCTCAAGAGCCACGCCGCGCCGGCGCAAGATGGCGTTTAGTAGGTGATGCGACGAGGAGCCGGGCCCCGGAATGCCCACCTGGCAACCCCGCAAATCCCTAATGGTCTCGATCCGGCGGGAGGCTTGGGGCGAAACCGCCAGGACGCTTCCCGGCCGGCGAGCGAGACACGCAAACGCCACGACGTCACGTCCTGAAGCCACCAGCGGCAAAAGAGCATCATAATAGGCTGTAGCAACATCGCCTTCGCCCGCAAGGAGCGCTTCCATCATGCGGGGAAAGGCCTGGAAAAACTGAGGCTCCACGACGAGCCGGCGCTGCTCATAGTATCCCAGTCCCGTGCTGAGATGATGGCCGTAAGATTCCGGAAACGTCAACAAGCGCAGCGTAGAGGCTCGGCGACAGCCCAGTCCCAGCCCGCAGGCAGAGCACAGCAGCCGGCAAACGGCCAAGCGGCGATTCATCGTAGAAACCCCATGGTATTTTGGTTATTAGCTCTCACTCAACACAATGGCTGAATCACGAATCGCACTATCCGAAGAGCTTACCGCTCAAAACGCCGCTGCGGCGGCCGTGGCTGATCCAGACCCCACGGAAACCGCCGAGTGGCTCGAAGCAATCGACGAGGTCATCGACCGCTGGGGGCCCGAACGAGCCCGCTTCTTGCTCGACAGCTTGATGAAACGCATGGAGAGCTTTGGCTACGCGGTCCCAGCCCGGCTCACCACCCCCTACGTCAACACCATTCCCAAAGAAGAGGAAGTGCCCTATCCAGGAGACCGCCACCTCGAGCGCCGCATTAAGAGCATCATTCGCTGGAACGCGCTGGCCATGGTCGTGCGGGCCAACAAATACGACAACGGCATTGGGGGTCACATTTCTACCTATGCCTCGCTTGCCACCCTGCTTGAAGTTGGCTTCAACCATTTCTTCCGCGCCCGCATCGGAGATCAACCAGGCGACTTCGTGTACTTCCAAGGCCACGCCTCGCCGGGCGTCTACGCCCGGGCTTACCTGGAAGGCCGGCTGAACGACGAGCATCTAAAAAACTTCCGCCACGAACTGCGCGAGCATCCTGGCCTCAGCTCCTATCCTCACCCCTGGCTTATGCCAGACTTCTGGCAGTTCCCCACCGTTTCCATGGGTCTCGGCCCGATTAACTCCATCTATCATGCGCGCTTCATGCGCTACATGGAAAACCGTAAGCTGATCCCGGTGACCGACCGCAAGATCTGGGCCTTTGTTGGAGATGGCGAGACCGATGAACCCGAAACCCTTGGCGCGCTAACTCTCGCTGCTCGGGAAAATCTCGACAACCTAATCTGGGTGGTCAATTGCAACCTTCAGCGATTGGATGGCCCCGTGCGAGGGAATGGTAGCATCATTCGCGAGCTCGAGGCCGCTTTCCGGGGCGCGGGCTGGAACGTCATCAAAGTCTTGTGGGGCTCAGAGTGGGACGAGCTGTTTGCCCGCGATACTTCCGGCTTGCTGCTGAAGCGCATGATGGAGTGTGTAGACGGCGAATACCAAAACTTCAAAGCGCATGGTGGCGCTTACAGCCGCGAACACTTCTTCGGCAAATACCCTGAGCTGCTCGAACTGGTAGCCGATATGAGCGACGAACAAATCGAGCGTCTCAAACGCGGCGGCCACGATCCCGTAAAAGTCTACAACGCCTATTTGCGGGCCACTCAGCATAAGGGCCAGCCCACCGTCATTCTTGCCAAAACCGTCAAGGGCTATGGTCTGGGCGAGGCCGGCGAAGGCCGCAACATCACCCACCAGCAGAAGAAGCTCAATGAGCAGGAAATGATGTATTTCCGCTCGCGTTTCGATATTCCCATCTCCGACGAGCATGTCAACACCATTGCCTTCTACCGCCCAGAAGAAAATAGCCCTGAAGTCCGTTACGTCAAAGAGCGGCGCGAAGCCCTCGGCGGGTACATGCCAAGCCGCGTTGTGAAGCCAATCTCGATTCAAACGCCTCCGCTTGAGAACTTCAAGGATTCTTTGATGGGCTCGTCCGGCCGCGAAGTCTCCACGACGATGGCCTTCGTCGCCGTGTTGCGCAATTTGCTCAAGGACCCACACCTTGGCAAATACATTGTGCCAATCATCCCCGACGAAGCGCGCACCTTTGGCATGGAGTCCCTGTTCCGCCAGTATGGGATTTATGCGAGCGGGGGGCAATTGTATAAGCCCGTTGATAGCGACAATTTCCTGTTTTACCGCGAATCCAAAGACGGGCAGATCTTAGAGGAAGGGATTACCGAAGCCGGCTCGATGGCGAGTTTTACCGCCGCTGGCACGGCCTACGCCAACTACGGCATCCCGATGATTCCCTTCTTCACTTACTACTCGATGTTCGGCTTCCAGCGCGTGGGCGACTTGATTTGGGCTTTCGCCGACTCCCGCGGCAAAGGGTTTTTGATGGGCGGCACGGCCGGGCGCACTACCCTTGCCGGCGAAGGCTTACAACACCAGGATGGACACAGCCACGTGCTCGCCTCCACCGTTCCCACCTGCGCCAGCTATGACCCAGCCTACGCCTACGAAATCGCCGTGATTATTCAAGACGGCATCCGCCGCATGTATGAACTGGGTGAAGACCGTTTCTACTATCTGACCATCGGCAACGAGAATTACGTGCAGCCGCCGATGCCGGAAGGTTGCGCCGAGGGCATTCTGCGCGGCATCTACCGCTATGCGGCCTCGCCGAATGGCAAGCCCGCCGTGGCGCAACTGTTTGGCTCCGGTTCGATCCTCAACGAGGCCTTGAAGGCGCAACAGATCCTAGCCGCCGAGTTTGACGTGCCCACCGATGTGTGGAGCGTGACTAGTTATAACGAATTGCGGCGAGACGCTTTGCGCTGCGAGCGTTGGAACCGGCTCCACCCCACCGAGCCCCCTCAAACACCCTATCTCATCCGCGCGCTCGCTGGAGCCAGAGGGCCCATTATCGCTGCCACGGATTACATGAAGATGGTTCCCGATCAAGTGGCTCCGTGGCTTGCCGGCCGCTTAGTGTCACTCGGCTGTGACGGCTTTGGACGGAGTGACAATCGCGAACATCTCCGCCGCTTTTTTGAAGTCGACTCTGCCTCGATTGTTGCGGCAACACTTTCCCGCCTGGCGCGGGACGGCAAGTTCGACGCCACACGCGCCGTCGAAGCCATGAAAAAACTCGGCATCGACACCGAAGTGGGAGACCCGGCCACTCGCTAGCCGCGCGCCGTCGCGACTTGAACCGCCCCATCAGCGGTACGTCTGGTGCTAGATCGGACAAGAGCTTGAAACACTGATCCGCGCCCGTCGCCTGCTTTGCCGCCAAGCTGTGTGACAAGATGGTGGTTTCGATGCTACGCATCTTTCCGCAAACCCCCGAAGAAGCCGCCGAGGCTCTGCGCGCTTCAGCTGCTGCCCGACAGCAAATCCGCATCGAGGGCAACAACAGCAAGCACCGTGCAGGGGGCGCCGGCCCCGAGCCTAACGTCGTGATTTCAACGGCGCGCTTGGACCGCGTCCTGCAATATGAACCGAAAGATTTGACCATCAGCGTCGGCGCCGGCATGCCCTATGCGCGCTTCCGAGAGATGCTCGCTGCCGACGGCATGATGACGCCCCTCGATCCTCCTTTCGCAGAACAGGCGACGGTGGGAGGCGTCATCGCTGCAAATTCCAGCGGTCCGCGCCGCCGTCTGTATGGAACGGCGCGCGACTTGGTGATCGGGATGACCTTCGCCAACCTTCAAGGCAAAATCGTCAGCTCCGGAGGCATGGTGGTGAAGAACGTAGCAGGTCTTGATATGGCCAAGCTCTTCATTGGCTCGCTCGGCACATTAGGCTTGATCCTCTCCATTAACTTCAAGCTAATTCCCAAGCCGCCCGGCACAAGGACCTTTTTGTTTGAAACCCAGTCCGCCGCCCAAGCCATTGAGATTCGAAACCGCCTGCTCAGGAGCGTGTTGACACCCGCAGCCGTGGATCTGTTGAATCCAGCTGCCGCGGCAAATCTTGGGTTTGACGGGTGGCTGCTGGCGGTCGGCGCCTCGGGCAACGCGGCGGTGCTCGATCGATTCGAGCGCGAGCTCTCCGGCGCGCAGGTCAAGCAAGGAGCTGAAGAGCGGGCCTTCTGGGAGCACATCGAAGAATTTTCGGCGCGATTTCTACAGGCGCATCCTAGTGGAGCGGTGGTGCGGGTCTCCACCACGCTAGAAGGTTTGGCCGAATGCGTAGCCCGATTGCCTGGAAGCGTCATTGCCCGCGCCGCAAATGGCGTGAGCTATGCCCACCTGACCGATGCCGCCCAAGCCCCCCAAGCCTATGCTTTCGGAAAAGCAGTCATGGAATTTGGGCCGGAAAACCGTGACCCTTCGCTGCTGATGTGGCCTGCCGTCGATTCCGGTTTCGTCATCATGGAGCGGATCAAAAAAATGTTTGATCCGGATGGCGTGCTCAATATCAGGAGAATGTATGGCCGTCTCTGAGCTGACCGTTTACACCGAGCTAGACAAGCCGCAACAAAGGGATCTAGACCGGTGCGTGCACTGCGGCTTATGCCTGAACGCTTGTCCCACCTACCGCGTGTTGGGGCTAGAGATGGATTCCCCACGCGGCCGCATCTATCAAATGGTGCAGGTCGCCGAAGGAGCGCCCATCACCCCCTCCTATGTAGAACATCTTGAGCTCTGTCTGGCCTGCCGCGGCTGTGAAACGGCTTGTCCTTCCGGCGTGCAATACGGTCGTCTAATCGAGGCGGCGCGGGCTGAAATCGAAGCACGCCTGAAACGCCCTTGGGCAGTCAGAACGCTCCGGAGATTTGTCTTTTCCACACTTCTACCCTCACCGGGATGGCTCAAGCTGGCCGCGCGCCTGTTTTGGTTGTATGAGCGGAGCGGGCTTCAACGCTTGGTCCGCTCCACTGGCCTGCTGAGGTTGTTTGGCAAGCTTCAGCACCTGGAGCAACTCGCTCCCCGCGCCGAGTTCCCCACCTTTTTTGATGCCTATGGCAAAGTCTTTCCTGCCGAGGGAACACGCCGCTACAAAGTAGCGTTGCTTGGCGGCTGCATTGCCAACGTCAGCTTCGCCCGCCTGCACGAGGCCACCGTGCGCGTGCTTCAGAAAAACGGTTGTGAAGTTCACGTACCTGCTCACCAAACCTGCTGCGGCGCCCTTCAACTTCATTCCGGCGTTCGTAGCGTGGCCCGGCGTTTAGCCCGCCAGAATGTCGATGCCTTGGCGGGCGCTGGATTCGACGCCATCCTCACGAATTCGGCAGGGTGTGGCTCCACCCTCAAAGAGTACGGCGAGTTGCTTGAACACGAAGAAGCCTACTGTGACAAAGCCCGCCAGTTCGTGGAGAAGGTGCGCGATGTCAACGAGTTTTTGGCCAGCCTAGAGCTCAATCCAAACATGCGGCCGCTGAATCTGACGGTCACCTATCAGGATTCCTGTCACCTCGCCCACGGACAAAAGATCAAGGCAGCACCTCGGAAGTTATTGCGGTCCATTCCCGGACTGCGATTCCAAGAAATGCCGCTTGCCGATCTCTGCTGTGGCAGCGCTGGAATTTATAATGTGCTGCAAACCGAGATGTCGATGGAAATCCTGACCCGAAAAATGGAATGTGTCAACGCGACGTCAGCTCAGGTCATCGCCACCGCCAATACGGGCTGCATGTTACAGTTGCGGGCGGGCGTCGCGCTCCAGGGAAGGGGACAGCGGGTCGCGCACGTTGTAGAGCTTCTGGATGAAGCTTATCGCTGACTTATTCGCGAGCCGCTTGCGTCTTTTTGGAAATGCGGTAGAGATACAGGGTGTGGCTCCGGCCCTCGCCATCGTCCTCAATGGTCTCGGTCTTTTCCGGCTTCCAGCCAGCGAACTCAAAGTCGTGCGAAACGATCCGCGTACCTTCTTTGAGCTGCTTTTCTAGCAAGGGCTTGATCTTGTCGTTCGAAGAGGGAAGCAAATAGACAGTGATCAAATTGGCGGTGGAATAATCTTGGGCCAAAATGTCGCCATGAATAATACGGGCTTGCTTTTCTAAGCCGAGGCTGCGGATCCGGTTGGAGCTCTGTTTCCACAGATCGTCATCGAGCTCGACACCCGTTGCGTAAGCGCCAAACTTCTGAGCCGCCATAATGACAACCCTTCCGTCTCCGCTGCCGAGATCGAACATGCGCTCACCCCGCTTGAGACCCCCAAACTGCAACATTTTTTCCACAACATACTCTGGCGTGGGGTAGTAGGGCGCCAGTTTCTCCGGCTTTTTTGCCCCGGAAGTCTGCGCCGGCAGAGAGGTGGCTAGCAAACCGATCAGCGCAATCAACGGAAACATAGAAGTGGCTTGGGTCCTCTTTTCGTCATACGTAACGAGATGGGAAAAAGTTACGGCACAAGATGCAAGATGACACGATTGCTGGGCTCGCCCGCAGCCGTCAGATAAAGCTCCGCTGGCCCGGCATTCACGAGCTTCGGCAACTGGAATTCAACCAAATAGAAGCCGGTGTAGCCAGGAGCGAGGATCGCGCGCGTAACCGGCACAGGTTCCCGGTCGACAAACACGGCCACCGGCGCCACCACGCGCGGAGCCCCTTTCATCGTCGTGCCATCGCCCGGCGCCGCCACACCCGAGGGCCACGGAGGATCGACAGCCCCCAACCCCGTGGCCAAAATCTGAATGCGCATCCCTGACTTCGCCGGATTGGCGGCATCGAGCGCCATCCCGCTGTCAGCGTCAAACACCAGTGGCGTGCCATCCCGGTCCAGAAAGATCGCTGGCGAGACGGGGGCCAGCGGCAGGCCAAGTTGCCGCGCCTGGCCAGCCGCATCAAAGCTCAGATGGAAGAGCTCGCCTTGTGCTTCAAACGGCACCTGGATTTGCGTTTCGGCAAGGGATTTTTGAAGCACCGGCACGGAAAGCGCTCCGGGCCCTACCGTACGGGCCTGATCAAACCGCGCCCCGAGGATGCTCAGCAAGCTCCCCGGCGCGGCAGGCCGCACACTGAAATCAGCAGCATTGACCACAGCCGGGTCGCGGAAACGGTGCGGCGCCATTGCCGCATAGAGTCCAAAACCTTCGAGCAGCACAAAAATTTGGTTTCCGCCTTCATCTAGCTGCACATCCAGAACTGGGGCCTCAACCGGGATTTCCACTCTTTGCCATCCGGGCGCCGCCCCGAAATTCTGCAAATCCATCCAGCCGTAAAACAAGCCCTTTGCCGTGGCGAGATACACGGCTCCGGAGGAGGCCTCAACGGCCAGTCCCCTCAACCCGTTGCCCCCTAAACCCGCCGTAATATCATCCCAGAACTGGCCCCCATTGTTGGTCCGCAACACTCGCTGTTCGGCCACCGCAATCGCGTTCCGGCCATCACGAGGATGGATAAACAGGGCGTGCACGGGCCCGGCGTCAGAGAAGCTCGCCACTTGCCAGTTCAACCCGCGATCAGAAGACGCCAGCAATCGTCCGTCCTGAGAACCGGCATAGATCCACTCGTAACGGTCCTGAGCCACGGTGATCACCGCGTTCCACCGGTTCGCAATCTGGCTTTTGAGGTAAATCTCCTTAACGAGCGTCGATTCATCGGAGATGCGCCATCCGAGCCGCTCTCCGGGCCGCCACTCTAACTCCAGTCCGCTCCGCGTCAAGAGGCGCGCTGCGCGGTAACCATTCGGCAAGGCCAGAATTCGCGAGGCCGGTAAGTTTGCTAAGCCCTCGTTCAAACCAGAC
This sequence comes from Bryobacteraceae bacterium, assembly GCA_025056455.1. Lineage (GTDB taxonomy): Bacteria > Acidobacteriota > Terriglobia > Bryobacterales > Bryobacteraceae > CADEFT01. Next base: position 105,393 of record JANWVY010000010.1, read on the forward strand.
CAGGTCGCACCACCATCAAGTGACCGCCACACGCCAAACTCGCTGGCTACGACCAGCTCGTCTGGATTCCGGGGCGAAACCGCAAAATCCCATAACCGTTCCCCCAGAAGCGATTGGTTGCGGTAACCAGTGAGGTTGGTCCAGCTCCGCCCACCGTCGTCCGAGCGGTAGACAAATCGTCCCAGGGCATACCACCGGCCCGCTCGTCCAAAAGCCCGCTTCACGCGAGCACCTCTTTCCGGCAAAGGGTCGAGACGCTCGGGCTCCTCCTCTGGCAATGCCCTAGCGCTCAACTCAACCCAGGTTTCAAAGTCACGTGTCTGCCAAACCCGCAACCGCCCAGACGAACTCTGCGTTGCTGCTGGCGCCCAGGCCGCGTAGAGAATGTTGCCGTCGCTCGAATACCAGACGCGGTGAACCGCCCCCGTGGCCACCGAAGGCAGCTCGTCGACAATTGCGGCGTTACCGACACGCCTCCAGTCAAGGCTTTGCCGGAGGTCGACTGGTTGACTCCACGCCAACTGGCCAAACCCAGCCCCGACCAGCAACACAAGCCTCATCGCAACTCCTCGCCACGGCAGCACACCGAGCCGGCGCGGAGCTCTCGCTGTTCCCCGCCTGCCCTCAACTGTGGCGAAATGACACATGACTGATCCCTATTCTACCGTGTTCAACCATGGCAATCGAGACCAAAAATGTTGAAAGAACATATACTTTAAAACCTGAGTTGTGGTAAAAGAGAAAGGGTTGCTGCATTTCAAGGGCGTTTCCCAAGCCGCTCGCTTGGCAAATCGATTGCTAGGGAAGGGTGGGAGAGGAGGAGTGCCGGCCAGCTCGGCAGTTCGCACGGGGATGGTTTTCTCGGTGTTTCGCATCCAGCAGGTTTCGTCCCTGTTTCGCCTGGTGGCCAGTGTCAGTATGCTCTGGGCGCTTGGCAGTGGTGTGTGCGCCGCTCAAATCCCTTTCCTCAGCCCAGCGCATTCCGCGGCGACAGCCACCAAAGTCATTGGGCAGGTGTCGGTCATCAAGGACGCCTACCCTTGGGCCTTGCAGGAGGGAGCCTCTATCCAACCCCAACAGTTGATCGTCACCGGACCCGATGGGTATGCGCTGTTCCAAGTCGCCGATGGAAGTACCTTCGAGGTCTTCCCCAACTCCAAGGTCATCTTTCGTAACAACTCAAGCAACCTGAAAGATCTCGTCGACATGATCCTAGGGCGTATCCGCGTCCATATTGAAAAAATTGGAGGCAAGCCAAACCCGAACAGCGTCACCACGCCCACAGCCGTGATCTCCGTCCGCGGCACCATTTTCGACGTGGTGGTGGACGAAACAGACGAAAGCACACTCATTGCTGTCACCGAAGGTCTCGTCGAAGTTCAACATAAGCTCAAACCTTATGGCAAATCGAAGTTTGTGGGCCCGAATGAGACCTTACGGGTGTACAAGGACCAGCCACTTGCCAAGCGCAGCGTGGACCGAGGTATCGTTGCGGATCGCGTCTTCCGCGGTCTCTCCGACGCGATCATCACCATTCTGCGATCTCCGCGCACAACTCCTGGCGGCGCTCCCGGCGGGGGCGCTGGTCCCAGCCTTCCGGGTGACTCTCGGGGCAGTGAACCTCCTCCACCACCGCCGCCTCCTCCACCTCCTCCCGGAGGCAACTAATTCCTTTCCGGAGAAGCTTTCCCGTGTGGGGGGCATAGCGCCATCACGGCACGTTTCAAACTGCAAGGGCCAGACACGGCCTGGAGCGGTGCCTCATGGAGCGCCCTTCTGCCATCACGGTACGTTTTAAACTGGAAGCCTTAGGAACGAGACGGGAGCTCCCTCTTGGGCCGCTATTTCAGTTCCGTTGCGAGCAGCATGACCATCGCTCCTCCACGAGGGTCTTCCCCAAAAACAGCGGGCCGGTCCAGATAATCCCGCAACGATCGTTGTTTCCCCGTGGAAGCGCAAACATCCACCAGCTTGCCGTCGGCTGATGTTCGAATCTTTACCGCTTCCCATGCTTGATCGACGAGCGGCTGGAAGCTCCGCCGCGGAAGCCACCCCCGCCGGATGCCCCGCTGCATGGCGAAAGCGATCATACACGTGGCGCTCAGCTCACGCCAGGCCCCATGTTGGTCCACCACTTGCCGCCACATGCCACCCGTCTGATACTTGGCCAGCGCCACCATATGTTTTCGGAACTCCTGCAAAAGCTTACTTCTTCCGGGGTAGGAAGGGGGCATGTCGGAGAGCGTGAGTGCTAAGCCAAGCGCAGGAAAACCGTTTCCCCGGCCCCAAGCAGTTTCATCGAGCGGCGAGTGCCGATACAGTCCATCGGACCGCTGGTTCAGTTTTTGAATAAAGGCAAAATGCCGCATCGCCATCTCGAAGTATTTCTGTTCGCCGCTATGACGGCCTGCCGCGGCGAGAATCGGGCAACCCATAAACACCGCATCGCTCATTTCGTTGTGAAACGGCATGCATTCGCGCATCTCACCCGTTTCGGTAAATCCCAAGCTGGCCGCCTTTTTGACCAGATCCAAGTATTCGGGCCGCTTGGTTCGCTCATAAAGCCAGGCAAAGATCAAATGCCCGCTCAAGTGACTGCCAGTGGGCTGGTGAAGGCTATCTTTTCCTCCGGAAACAAATGGTTCCACGATTCGCTCCACGTCCTCAACGGCGCCCAGCCGCAACCGCGCCATGAGCGCGACAGCAGGAATGTAAACGACTTCGGGTAGTTGTCTGCCATACACCTGGGCTAGTTGTTCAGCCACTTGCTGCGGAGTCCGCGCTAGACGCTGGCGTACTTCGCGCCGCGCGGGCGAGAATTCGATGCTCCCCGCTCTTCGCTCGAGAAACTGGCGTAAGGCCTCCTCGCTCTCGCCAATTCTTTCTGATGGAATGCGGCCCGTAATCTGCGCTGCGTCTGAGTCAAGCGCCGCCGCGAGTGAGCCCGAATCTGGACCTACGATTAAGAGATAGTCGGGTGCTTGCAGTTGAATCCAGCGCCACAAATAATGGGACTCCGTCATTTGCCGGTAGGCCTCGCCAGAGGGCGGAAACTGCAACCGCACCCCGTCCGGATTGGCCAGCGGAACGGTCGCCAGACTAAATTGCCTCCGAAACGGCAGAGCCTCACGAGATTCGACAAACCACTCCTGCATCCGTCTCACGGCGTAGGCGCTCTCAGTGGAACCATCCATGCCGCCTAAGACGAGCAGCCGTTTGCGATCACCCATCCAATCCAGCCAAGCTGCATCAAACTCACACAAGATCGGAGCGCCGCTCCCGGTCATGCCCACATCGGACTCAATCCCCTGAATCGTGACTCCGGACAACCAGAGAGCCCAGAACACGGGCGCGGCAACGGACATCATGCGAAGGATCATAGCGCAGAAGGATGAATTCAAGATCAAAAGGGAGATAGCCTCGGGACATTCCCAGCCTGCTCGCTGCCGCTTCATCTTCGCTTGAAGCTGTTCGTTGCCTGCTGGTCAACCATGCCCGAAAAAGGTCAGCGGCTCCCCTTTTTTCGAAGGCGGAGCCGCTGTCTGCCGTAAGCTAGCGTGGAAGGTTGCTAGTATGCGCCGAAGAACACCTTGGTGGTTGCCTTCGAGAATCGTCCCCGGGAATCCGTGACTGTCAACTCAAAGACATATTCACCAAAGGCCAGAGGAGCGAAGCGTACTGTCGGAGTGGCCGTGTCGGCCCCAAGGATCAACTCGGGCTGACGGCCAACTGCTCGCCAGGAGTAGCCAATCACAAGACCCTCTGGATGGAAGGATCGTGTGCCATCAAGCTGCACTTCGCGGTTGGTCGTCACCTGGTCCGGTCCCGCATTCGCTACAGGCCCGCCTTCTCCGACGGGTCCAGCGGGCGTTACTTTCACATCCACCCGGGCCGTCACCTGTCCGCGCCGGCCAAAGGCTCGTAACGTGTAGGTGGTGTCCGCCTGCGGGTTGACAACTCGGGCTCCGCTGGCGCTGACCGGCCCAACGCCGTCGAGGAAGACCTCAGTTGCGCCTTCCGTTGTCCAGGACAGCGTAACCGGAGCGCCCGGACGCGGCGAAGTTGTCGGATTGGCGACGAAGGAGACGATCCGTGTCGCCGGAAACACGGTCACGGTAGTTTCCGCGCTCACCTCACCCGACGCGTTCCTGGCGACGAGAGTGTAAGTCGTGGTTGTCGCCGGAGTGACATTTGCGGTGCCACTGAAGGCGACTTGGCCTAGCCCGGTAATCGTCACCGTTTCGGCATTTTCCACTTGCCAGACCAGCGTAGCCTGCTCGCCCGCCACAATTTCGACGGGCGCAGCGGAGAAGCGAACCACCCGCGCCATCGGTGCCGGATTCACCTGAACAGACACCTGCGCCGTAGCCTGGCCGAACCGGTTACGCGCGGTGAGCACATACGTGGTGGTCGTCGTGGGCGAAACAGATTGTGTACCGTTTTGCGCCACTGCGCCGATCCCGCTAATTTCCACCGACTCTGCGCCCTCGGTCTGCCAGCTGAGCACCGAAGATTGACCAGCGAGAATCGTCATCGGCGAAGCTTGGAAGAACAGGATCCGAACCTCAGGACGCTGCACCGCGACGGTGACCGTTTCGCTGACTTCTCCGTTGCGGTTGCGCGCCGTGAGACGGTAGGTGGTTGTCTGCGTTGGGGCCACCGTCGATGAGCCGCTTGCCGGATTCACACGGCCAATGCCGTCAATCACCACCTCTTCGGCATTCTCCACTGCCCAGCTCAGCGTCGATGTCTCACCGCTGCGAATCTGTTGCGGGCTTGCAACAAACCGCAAAATCCGCACGGGCGGGGTTCGACTGACCGTGACGTTGACTCGCGCCACACTCGAGGCCCCTTTATCATCCGTGACCGTAAGGCGGAATCCATAGCTTTGTCCTTCGACCGCCGTAAACGTGGCTCTGGCCGTGGTTGCCCCCGCAATGGAGACGGCAGGACCCGCAATCTGCGTCCACTGGAATGTGATTGGATCGCCTTCGGGATCAAAGGATCCAGAACCATCCAGGGTGACCGGGCCCGGCTGTACTCCAAGCTGGTCCGGTCCAGCATCTGCCACCGGAGCTTCGTTTCCGGTGCGGACACGCCGCTGGAGAATCTCATAGCGCACCCGCGGCACATCCGCCGGCACGGGGTGGGAAAGCGACTGAAACTCCTTCGGTCGCAGAAGATTTCCAAACAGCAGTCCGGCCACCACCCGCCCGTTGTTACTGCGGGCGAGCAACGTCTCATTAAATCCCCCTTCCACCGTAAAGGCCAGGTTGTTGTTGAGTGGAAAAACAAAGCGGAGCGTGCCGCCCGGCCGGTCGGCATGACCGTAGCTTTTGAGGTAACCCAGATTACCCTCTGCATACACGTTGCGATAGAGCCCGACTGTGGCTTGCGCCCCCACTTGATCAATCGCCTTCAACACGTGCTGAATTTGCAGGGTCCGCGTAATCGGAGTCACCGCAAGCACCTGGTTGTCCAGAAACGCCTTCGTCCCAAACATCCCCACCTTGCCGCGTCCGAAGATATAGTCCAGCGTGAGCGCTGCCTGCCCCAAGGTGCCGCCAGAGCGCAGCTCATTCACTTGCACGTTCTTAAAACTACTGAACAAGCCCGGCTGGAAGTTCTTATAGCGATACACCAAACCGAGATCGAACTGGCCTTCTTTGCGGTCTCGGAAATAGAGATATTCGCCTTGGCTTTGAAACGCGAAATTCTCTTTGAACGGGGCAAAGTAGCGCGCCCGGCCAGAGAAGGTCAATTTGCCAGAATCATCCACGCCCGCATTCACACCCAGAAGGCTAAAGCGAGGAGCTCGCGATTTATCAATCGCATCCGCGCTGGCCCGTTCGGTGATCGAACGGACTTCGCTCGCCGAAAGCGGTTTGGGTAGATTCAGAATATTCTTGTCTGTTTGCTGCTGGGCAGCCTTGAGAGCGTCTAACTCGCGGCGCAGCTCGGCATTCTCTTTCTTCATGTCCCGCAGCATGGCCAGGATCTCATCCAATCGGTCCAGCTTACTGAGCACCTTGGCTGAGTCATCGCTTCGCTTTTGCATCTCCGAAAGCCGCTTTTGCAGCTCTTCGATCGCGTCGGAAATGCTTCCATCTCCAATGCTCCGCCCTTGCTCATCCTTCACCGTCACATTGACCCGACGGTTCATGAACTGTGCCTCTTTCGAACGCCCAGACACCTTAGGGTCCTTCCGGCCCCGCGTGGTGGTCTCAATCTGACTTGCCGGCACACCGTATTTGGTGAGAAAATTCCGCACGGTCGTCGCCCGCTGCATGCCGAGCTTCTCGTTGTAGCGGTCTGTACCTCCGTCATCGCCGTGCCCTTCTAATTTCACGCGGTAGCCTGGATGCCGTTTCAGCAATTCTGCTAGCCGCAAAAGGCTCGGATAGCCATCCGTTAAAATGGCGGATCCCCGTTCGAAGTTAATCTCTTCCCAGTCTTCCTTAGTAGCAGTGTTTTCGAGCCCCTGAGCGAAACCCGCTAAGGCCAAGCTAGTGGCCAGCAAAACTTGCCTCCACAAGCAGTTGATCATGGATTTGGATTCCTCCTCAATAAATTTCCCGTCTGGGTGAACGGTTGGGAAAAAACACCTCCACTCGTGTTCTTGTCTCAAAAATCGACTTTTCCTTTGCGCGCTTTACCCGAGTCTCAGCGGCTTTCTTTGGGGTGTAATTTCTCCTCGCCTGAGTCAGTAGAATTTGCTCGGACGGGCTTGGCCGCTCGACATTTACGCGGCCTCCCTCTCCATCCTAGCAATCTTGAGGCCAATCACTCGGAACGAGCGCCCGTGCCATCCGGACCCCCTCCTTCTTCGTGCGGCAATTTTCTTTACAAACAAAACGAGCCTCGGCTAAACTTTGGCCGGTGGGATCGCGCTAGCCTAGCGCTGTTGGGGTACACCGAAGGCATGCGTCTGCGGATCATTCTACTGGCTGTCGGCCTTTGCTTCTTGCTCGTCGCCGGCTATCTACTCTACCTAGCGACAGCCGAGTCGCTCTACACAAAGAGAGGAACTCCGGCCTTCTGGTTCGCCATCTCGCGCGTCATCCGGGAGACCCCTACACCGGGTGCGCTTGAACCCCCTCTCTACTATTCGAGTGCCGGCGACGGGCCCAAACTACCCGAAAGCGCCGTGCACTTCCGTACCTCTGCCCCAGCCGCGGAGGTCGAGCGGAGCCTGCAACAGTTCGTTCTCACTCTCGGCTACCGGAGGCGCGCCGAAGACAACGCTTACGTCAAAGGCCGCTCCATTTTAAGCTGGGAAATCACACCTGCACTGGGCGGCCTTCAAGTCACGGTGCGCGAACAACAATAATCCACAACAGCAACTAGGAGGGGAATTGCCAGATGAGTTCACGAGCTGATATTGACGCCGGCAGGCTCATCTACACCTGCCATTGTGGATGGATTGATAAGGGACACGCCAATCCGCGCCGCACCTCTCGACCCCATGTCGGGGCGCTGGCGCTCTGGGATCAGTTCCTCAAAGAGAGCGGCGAACGGTCCGAATTTGATGATGGTTTCCAAGTCATCTACACCCAGGACATGGGAAAGTTCGGCTTTACCTTGGGCGTCACACGCTCCTATTTCGTCCGCCGTGGACTCAGCATTCCCGAGCGCGAATCCATCGCCCTTGCCATCTTCATGGAAGTGTCGGGAGCCTTTGAAGATCTTCAGGGGCAGTTCCCCTCGATCGTACCTGGCTTGGGAAGAGTCGCCGATTCCAGCTATAGCCAGGAAGACCTAATCTCCAATCTCTTGGGTTTTTATAAGGCCGTCCGTCCCGGAACCGACTATCTCCAACTTTGCGCCCCGGTTTCCGTCGAAGCTTCGAAAAAAGTTTGGGACCAATACGGCTCGGTTGGCAGTATCAAAAACAAGAATTTTTTCAAGCCGATTACCCATCCCTGCGAGGAATGTAAGGGCCGCAGTATTTTTCCCCCTCAACTCCAGGTGATTCAGCCCGCCCAGAAAGAGCCTCTCAAAAAAGGCGCCAAGTTTCGCGATTGGAGTTGGCGGGACTCTGAAAAACGCGACAGGGAATTGAATGAGCGGCTCCTCATGAAGGACCGCTTCGGGCCCAAGTGGTAGAGGCCCTACTTTCGCGGCGGACGGCGCGGCGAACGCTTCAGCTCGGGCGGAAAATCGGCAACCGGAGATCCTTTTGGGCTCCGGAGATTCTGCGGGTTTCCCCGGTCGGGCCACAACGGGATTTGCTGGCCCCCGCGTTGCTCCAAAATTTCGAACAATCGCGCGCGCATCCGCGAAACGATTTTTTGGTGCGCTTCGCTATCGATCAGATTGTTGGTTTCGAGCGGATCCTGCTGAAGATCGTAGAGTTCGTCAGAATCCCAGATGCCGTGGTAGCCGATGAACTGATAGCGCTCTCCGCACAGCGCAGGGATCGTAGGCGTTTGGGGAAAATTTCTTCGCATGGCGTGGAGTATCGCGATCACACGGGAATCGATGTTGCGAAATACTACCTTGACTACACTGAGACGCTTGGCGGCGTGGACGAAAGTGTCGGGCGGTTGTTGAACGCCTGGAAGGCACGGGGCGAGCTCGATTCAACCTTAGTCATTTCCATGTCAGACAACGGGTCGGCATTTGGCGAACACGGCCTCATGGATAAAAGGACTGCGTATGAACAATCAATCCGCGTGCCGTCGCTCGCGTTGTCCGGAGCTTTTCGGCGGTGGAAAAACGGTGCAAGACTTGGCTTTTTTAAATCTCGACCTCGTGGCGCGGCTCGGGGCTACACAGCGACGTTGTGACAAAAGGGTTCTGAAAGTGAATGCCCTCCTGAGCCATGCGGTCCAAATGCGAGGTCTCTAAACAATCCTGACCCTTAAAAATCCCATGGTGTCATAGGCGATGATCATCCGACAGGATGAAAATCACGTTCCTGGGCTTGGCTCCTGGCGGCTCTTCACGGATCCTCAGAACACAACCAGACAGCTCTTCGCAGTCAAAAAGCCTGGCCGATGCTAAAGAACAGCCGGCCAAGACCTTCTCCTGGACGACGATCCAACTTAAATCCATAATCAAAGCGCAATAGAAAGTAAGGCGTGCGAATTCTTAGGCCAACGCCAGCAGCCTTTCGCAGGTTGGATAGCCGGAATTCAGAAATCGACGGGTACACGTTGCCAAGATCCGCAAAACCAACTCCTTCGAATAGCTTGTAGATCGGAAACCGCAGCTCTTGATTGGTGACGAACACCGCATCACCGCCACGCGGCCCGCCAGCAAAATCAACCGGGCCAATCGAATTCTGCGCAAATCCGCGGATTGTTGTACCTCCTCCCGCAAAAAAGCGTTCGCTCGGAATGAGCGTCTGACCGCCAAGCCCTCTCGCCAGCCCCAGGCGCACAGCGCCAGCATAGACCCAGCGAGACCTCAACGGTCCGCCCAGCAATGGGGCCCCAACAGGCTTGGTTAACGGGACAAATTGGAAATACTGCCCGTAATACTTCGTGTAGCGCAGCTGAGAACCAAGAAAAGCCGGCGCATACTCAAATGCATGCGAAACAAGCGAGCCGCGCGTCGCATCTAAATAGTCATCCCTCGTATCGCGTGTAAAGGTGAACGCCAGAGGCGCAATGCGCGTCACAATCGGATCCAAAGCCCCCAAGATGGGATCCGGAACCCGGTCTACAGTTTCTGCTTGTTCGAGACGGTATCCCAAACTGAGGAGGTAGTTTCCACGCAAGCGAGACTCTTGCTGGAGCGAAAAGCCAATCCGGTCCGTGCGAAAAGCAGGCTGCAACTCGCGACGAAAAAAGGTGGCAGCAACGGTCTTCAGAGGAAGTTGCTTTAGCAGTGGTTGCGAGAAGTACAAGCGGCCCTCGTGCAGATCCGCGTCGTAGCGGCCGCGGAAGCCCAGAACCCGGGCCTGGCCAAGGGAGTTGCGATTGGAAAAATCCGCAATCCCGCCCGGGCCCCGCTCCGTATCGAAGTAGGCCCCGTAGCGCAAATCCCAAGCGGGCACCTCTCGCACGCGCACCACCAGACGCACCGGCTTAAATCCCGCCCCGCCCTCCATTTCCTGGCGTTCGATTTCCACAAGCGCGAAGGCCCCCGTGGCATAAAGATCTCTCCGCGCGCGACCGATCAAGTCCACGACCACCGCATCGCCGGGCTGAAACGGCAGCTGGCTTCGAATTAGATTCTCACTCACGCGCGAATTTCCCCTCACCTCGATCTCCGCAATCCGGCTCGGAAGGCCCTCTTGGATTTCGAATGCCAGGCGCAACTCGTCAGGTTTTTCGCCCGGCACGAGCTCTAAACGCACGTCGCTATCAAGGTAGCCTTTCGAGCCGTAAAGGTTCCGTAAATTCTCAACAGCTGCTTCCTGCAAACGGGCGGTGAGGACCGTCCCGGTGGTGAACGGCAACGCCGCCCGCAGCGTTTTCTCTTCTAGCGCCGAGTAGCCGCGAAACACGATGTCCCCGATCCTCGCCAGCGGGCCGGGATCCACCTTCACGCTCATCTTCACCAGCTGGGCATCTGCCTCCAGGCGCGCCTCAGGCTCGGAAACACGCACCTGGCGGTAGCCCCGCTCGCGGTAAAAGCTCTCCACGAGGCCGCGCAGCTTCTCCGGTTCGAGGAACGCCAGAAATCCGAGCTTCTGGCTTTCAAACAACGGGCGGAATTGGCTGGTTTCCGTTTCGCTTGCACCTTCGAGGGAAACACGCAATTCTCGGTAGGGACTCCCTGGCGTCACCTCAAACCGCACTTGCTTTTCCGCATCGCTTGAAGCCAGGATCGACGTCGTGACCACAGCTTGAACAAACCCCTCGGCTGCTAACCGGCGGCGAATCAGACGAGCGGCCTCATCGAGCCGCTGGGTGTCAAAAACGCCACGCCGCCAGATGGATTGCAACTCCTCTCGAAGCTGCGCGGGTGGCTGCCAGCCCTCAAAAACGAAGCGCACTACCGGGCCAGGATGGACGAGAACATCAAGGTCAACTTGCTTTTCTCCAACCTGCCGGCTGACACGCACTTGGGCCTCTAGCAGGCCGCGGGCCGCATAGCTCTTTTCAAGCCGTTCGACGCCGTTGCGCAAGATGAAAAAATCGTACCGGCGGCCCGTTTTCACGCGCAGTTTTTTCCATACCTCGCGTTCTGTAAAAACGGGCTCTCCGGTCAAGCGTAGCTGCCCCACAACACGGCGCATCCTCTCGGCGTTGGTCTGAGCCGCAGGCGGCCCCCCGAGACGGATATCGTGATTGAATTCGAGTCGGAAACTGGCGTCGCTTTGTCGCACCCCCCGTGTAACAAAATTGCGAAAGGTTTCCCACTGCGCCACGTAAATCTGATCCCGGCTGTCGGTGAGATTCATGGAGTAGACGAAACTCAAACCTCGCGCCAGATCCTGGCCAATGGTCAGCCGCGCCGTCGGATTCGATTCAGGCGCAATCAATCCAGGCTCAACTCGGAATTGCGAAATGCCCGTCGCTCGTTGCACCCGCGAAGAAAGAGTCCCTCCCACGCTGCCCGCAAGCAAGGAGAGCGCTTGCTCTTTGGCCACCGTAGCCCCTGCGCCACGCGCCTCTTCTAAGGTCCGCCCGGTCACCAGTAACGAGGCAATGTCTTCTTCAGCAAGCGGCGGATCCGAGCTGAATGTCGTTGTCAGACGCTCCCGCAAGCCGCCCTGGACGAGCAGTTGAATCTCGTGGCGGTTCACCTTGGTGCGGGCCGAAAGGTCGAGCAAGGGCTCGAGTCGGCGCTCGTCAGCAAAGGTGATTACACCTCGCTCGATCAAATATCTCCGCTCGGCGAGAAGAAGCTTTCCGCCTTCCTCTACTTCGAGCCGGCCGGTCAAGGCCGGATTCTGCAACGAACCCACCAGCCGCAGGTTCGCCTGGAGGCTGGCCTGAGCCAGATTGTTATCGACAATCACCGGATTGCGGGTCACCAGCCGGAGATCGAACTTCAGGCGCGACCGGAACGACTCTTCCGCCGCCAATTCTGCGGGTTCGCTTGCCCCGCGCGACCGGAGATATTTCACCACGCCCGTCTCCAAGGTCAAGGGATCGGTATAGGAACCTTCCGCCACTTCGACTGTACCCGCCAGCATGAGGTCCCGACGCTGGCCCTCCAACAGGATTTGAGCGTCGGACACTGTTTTGAGCCCTTCCGGATAGTTCAGATAAACTCCCGAGGCCTGAAGTTTGACCACCCCCTCCGCCAGTTCGCTCCCCGCCAAGCGAATTTGTCCGCTCCCTTCGAGCTGTCCCCCATTCAAATCAGCCCGTAAGCTACGCAGTTCCACGCGGTCTCCCGTAAACTCGGCGCGCAGAGCGACATGTTCAGCCTCCAGTTGGGGCGCAAAAAGACTCAAGCGTCCCTCTTTCACCTCGAAGAAACCGGCAATCTTCGGCTCCGAACTCGTACCGTATCCCACCAGCCGCCAGCGCGAGGGACCTTGCACTCGCGCCTGGGTCAACCACGGCGACAGCACAGCTAGATCCATGTCGCCATCCGCTCGAATTGTGATCGCGCCCCGCTGCTTCAGCTCTCCTTCACCCCGCAGCACGATTCGCGTCTGAGGTCCGCTCCAAACGGCATGCTCAATGCGCACCTTGCCCTGAGCTAGCGAGAGGACCGATTCGCCCTGCTGCTCAAACCCGTAACGGTCTACCTGGAAACGGAGTCTGGTGGCCTTGATCTGACCCGTGATGGCCTCAAGACGCAGCGCCGGCGCCTGAAAATACAGCTCGAAGTCGCCAGCGCCCGCCAGAGATTCGGCTACGCCAGGCAGGGCGCGCAGGTCCAACCCTTGCAACCGGGCCCTTAGCCAGGCCTCCTTTGACAAACCTCGAGACACCGGCAGCGAGGAAGGCAGAAGCGCCAAGGGGACTTCCCCCTCTGCCCTCAACCTCGCTCCCTTCCAGCCAGCTACCAATTCCTCAAGACGAACTCCGCCCTCGGTAACACTTGCCAAAAACCGCTCAATCTCAACAGGCCCGAGCTGTCTGGCATCCACGCCTCCGCCCTCCCAGCGCGCCTCGAGCTGGGGCATCATTCGTTCCAAGGATCCGGAGATAGTCCCTGAGACCTTCATCCGGCCACGAGCCTGGTAGGTTGTGTCGATTGCGGCCAGCGTTGGCAACTTTTCAACGTTCAGGTCCACGTCCACTTGAATGGAGCCCGGAGCCGAGCTCGACTTCCAAGGAAGCTGCCCCTGAACTCGAACCGTGGAGTCGCCCCAGCGTAAGGCCGCAGGCGCGAGCTGGATCCGGCCATCAGACCATGAGGCGCTCAGAATCCCCTCATTGCGAAGACTCTCGCCGCGAACGTTCGCTTCCAAACGAGAAATCTCCAAACTCGCGCGACCTTGGTCCCAACGTGCGAGCTCCAACCAGCCCCGCACGACCGCGTCCAACTCACCCACCACCGGAAATTCGTCAGCGAGCGGAAGCCGGTCAAGCTTCATCGGGCGCAAGCGAACTTCAAACTCCGTCGCAAACGGCGACTCCAAGCTCGACACGCTCGTTGCTTGCGCACCCAAAGCCGGCACCTCTGCCCGCAACTCCAGTTTCCGGGACTGGATGGCGGCCGCTAGTTTTGCCTCGCCGAGTTCCCGCCCGCTGATGCGCAACTCGTCGACTTCGACCGCGGCGTCAAGCCGCGGATCCTCCACCGCCCCACCACCCGAAAGCCTGAGGTTCACCAGTGCTGCCACCCGGGTCTGATCTGGCAGGGTCAACGAGTGGAGCGCCAAGTCCTTGCCCTCTGCCTGAAGCTGGAAGATTCGCTGCGCCACGTTGTAAGAAGCTGTCGCCTCAAGTCCGCCTGCGGGAGCCACGCCGGGGGATTGTTGCAGCGAGAATTTCTTCACACTCACCACGCCCCGGTCCCAATGGGCATGGAGCTCAAGCGATCCGAAGGACTGACCGTAGGCCACTAGTTCGCTAGCTGTGGCATGCAGCGAGACTTGCGGCGCCTTCCACGGCCCAAACAGCGCAAATTGCGCAGACCAGACCCCTGATAGCGGAATTTGCTGCCCGGCCCCTTCGAGCAAGCCCGCTAAGGAGCTTGGAAGCAGTTCTCCCTGAAGCTGAACCACCGGCTCGCCAGCGAGGCGTTCCATCTGGCCGCCGAAGCTTAACTTTTGCCCCGCCCAGCTCACCTCCGCTCGGGGCATCTCGATTTTCTCTTTCGCGAGCTTGAGCTGGCCACGCGCCTGCGCCCCCGAATACTGGTTCCAACCGATCTCACTGGCCTCCCAATCCACCGAAAGCAGAGGATGCACGAGCGATCCTGACAAAAGGCCGCGCGCGGCAATCCTGCCTTCAATCTTTGGCGCCGGCTGGGGCAGCAAGCCTTTCTCTGCGGCGGCTTGCAGCAAACGGTCTAGCTTCTCTGCGTTCAATTCAATTTCGCCCCGGCATTCTGTCCCGCTGGCGATCGAAATCCGGCCGCTCGCTTCAAGCGATGCAAACCGGAGGGTCGGGATCTGAATCGAAATGGCGTCCGGCGTTAGGGATGCTTGAATTGCCGCGGAAAGCGGAAGCGCGCGCTTGCGTGGCGGATTTTCCACCGGCTTGAGAACCGCTTGGAGTTCCGCTCGAGCTTGGCGGTAGTTGAAGCCCGGCCAGCGGGCCGTGACGACGGCCGAGGCCGTGCTGGCCAGCCGAAGCGGCCAGCCCGCTCTCTGGCTGATGGCTTCGAGCTTGGCCTGCGAAAAACGGGCTACTGCACGGCTGTTGCCTTCTCCTAGCGCTAAATCCAAGACAACGTCTGCCTGCCCTAGTGGGCTCCGGATCTGAAGCGGCTCTACCCGCAGACGGCGTGTTTTTCCGTCCAAGAAAAACTCGGAGTTTAAGCTTGCTGGCCATCCAAAGGCCGCGAACTCCGCGGACGAAATCCGGCCGCGCACCACGAGTTCATGAACTGGCCCCGATACTTGGAAGTTCGCATCCAAGCCCCCTTTCCATCCCTGGAAACCAGCGAATAAACCTATGGCGGCAAGCTCCAGTCGGGTCTCCGCTGTCAGTTTGAGCGTCGTCGGGCTGCGCAAACTGATCTCGCCCCTTGCCTGAACGTTCGACTGGCCGCTTGAAAACGCCGCATGCTGGATCGCTAAGGAATCTGCCCGCTGCCAGATCCGGCCTTCCGCACGCCAGGGTAAGATCTGGCCGCCCGCAACGGCTTCACCCTGCCCGGCGATCCATTCAATCGCATGCGTCCCCGCCGCGAGATCCCCGCGAATGGCTAGGTGTATCCTCTGCGCCGCAACACGGACTCTCGCGCGCAGGTCTTCATAAATCAGCGATAGATCTGTAAACTCGCCCGTTTGAATCAGGAAGTCCCACGAAGATGTCGCGTCGCTTTCCGGCAGCCTGGGAAGGTTGTTGCGCCCGTTTGCCTCAATCCGCACCTGAAGCGCTGCCCCCTCCACCTCGAGTTGCGAAAGCTGCAACTTGCCGCGCAACAGCGCCGCAGGTTTCACACGCAGGAAAACTCGACGCGCCTTCAGAAAAGGAACCTGGCTTTCGCCGCCCTTGGATGCCGCTTCGAGATCTGCCATCCAAACCGACCGCGCGGGCAGGTTGTAATGCAGCACAAAGCGGGACTCAATGCCTTGACTCCGCAGCCAGGCTTGCAACTGGGCTGCTGTCCAGCGTTGCACACTAGGCGCATGGATGGCCCCCAGCCCCAAGAGAACCATCAGCGCAAAAGCGCTAGTTCGAACCAGCCACCGGCGCCGTGTCGAAAGTCCCGGCAAATAAAACCCTCACCGCCGTCAGCGCACCGAGCGAAGGACGGATTGTACTTTTGCCGCTTCCGGCGCTGTCGGAGCAAGCTTCAAAAAGGTGTCAAAGTGCGCCACCATGCGGTCCGGCCGCTTCAATCCGTTGTACGCCATGCCCGCATAGTAGTGGGCGTAGGCATTGCGGGGATCGCGGGCGAGCGTGGCCTCGAATTGTCGGGCCGCGTTGGAAAAATCTCGCCGGGCTAAAAAAAGCAGCCCCCTTGTGTAAGCCAGATCCTTGTGCTCGGAATTGATCCGGGCCGCCTCCTGAATTTGACGCTCCGCCGGCGCGAACTCCTTCTGCGCGATGAGAGCTTGGGCCTGCCCTAGCTTGATGTCCGCCAAGTTGGCGTCTGGTTTCTCGGTCGCCAGATCGAACGCTCGCAAGGCCTCCGCCGGGCGTTGCAGCTTCACTAGCGTCAAGCCCAAGTAGTAGGGAGCCCGCCAGTCCTCTGGTTCCGCCTCCATCGCCGCCCGCAGGGATTTCTCCGCTTCGGCGTAATCGTGAGCTTCATATTGTTCAATGCCTTTGGAGGCAGCCGCCTCCTGCCCCCAAACACTCGCGGCCAAAAACAAAAGCGTGGTGACTTGAGCAAGATTCTTTTTCATCGTATCCCCTGTCGCCCATCCTCACGCCCCGAAGCATTTTTCATTATTGTGACGCAATTAAATCAAGGTAGGGTACAACTCTCCATTAGGGAAGCCACTGCCTCCCGCGGGGATGGTGGAGAAGGACCACCTCGGTGGAACTCGAAATGACACCACGCCAGCCGGCGACTAGCGCTCACCTAACTTCGGAATTCGCCAGCGCTTACGGAGCAGACCCGCTTCAAACGCGCCAATTGTTGGGGGACTGCCCCAACACCTTCCGTCAAAATCCGGAACGTCCAAACCCAGCTCTCGCCCTGCCCCTCGCACCGGACTGCTAAGAGGTACGTGGAAATCCCCCCCTTCGAGATCGACAAATCCCGGATGCTTTTGAATCAGCGATCCCGTTTCGGCGGGAATGCCTCCCCCTAAGCTTGGCCCTCGCCAGTCGCTCCCCTGGTCCATGGCATACCAGAGATTGGAGCCAAAAACGAAGGTTTCAGGGGCCGTGCCCGCGCCAACATTGACAATGGCTCGCAGGTCAGATTGGCGCATCACAACCACGTTATTTACAAACGATCCTTTTCGAGAAGGCGTAAACCTCGGCCCGGTCGTCTCTTGAAGGATTCGCGCCACCCAGGTCTTCGGCTCGATCACCGTGTTCTGAGCAAACACGCACTCATCGCAACCGACATAGGCAATGCTGGCGCCCCCCATCGCCCCGTTGCGAAGAAATACGTTACCAATTACGCGGATCCGGGCCGCCTCGTAAGGAGCATCGAGAGGACGGAAGAACTCCAAGCCCGTTGAGCCACCCGCATTTACCGCACGACCGGGAACATCGGCAAAGATGTTGGCGTGGATCAGAATGTCGGAACTGCCGCCTTTGGCCTGAACTCCATTTGCAACCGCATCGTGAAAGTAATTCCCAGCGATATAGCCGTGGTGGCAACCCACCATATCGATCAGTTCGCCGCGGTTACATCCGTACAGCTCGCTGTCCAGCACGAAGAAATGATCCACCCCCGAAAGCTTGATGCAATCGTTGTTGCCCCCAGACCCAGCCCCAGCAACGGTGAGTCTTCGAAGAACCACATGTTCACTGGGAGTGTCGTAGGTGCCCCCATCGTCGATATTAATTCCATGCACTGGCGCGCCGCGCAAAGTGAAGCCTTCAATCACGATGTAACGGATTTCTTTGCCGGTCAGGATGGTCGAGTTAGTGGTTGTCTGAAGAACGACGTCACCGGCCGCGACAAGAGCGATGGGCCGGTTTGGCTCGCCCTGTAAGTTGCTCAACGTAATGCTACCTGTGTACACACCAGCGTGCACGAAAATTCTTGTGCCGGGGCGCGCATGGGGAATGGCGCTGCGAATCGAATCAAACGGAGCTTCGGCGGAACCATCACCCGTGGGTTGTCCGCGCGTGCTGACATGCAGCGTCCGCTCATAAATGACTCCGACGTCAAAAGGTTCCGGCGCTCCCTGGCCATGCAACAGGCCGGCGGCCAAGCCTAAGATCCAAACCCCAACCCTCATCCCGAAATCCTCCCTCTTGCTTGCTTCGTGACTTAGTCTATCAAGGGATCTGGCGACTCACGGCTGTCGGCAATCCTGCTTCATGCTCTTACAGCCAACTTTTTCCAGCAAATGTGGCAATCTAAAAAAGTCTGGAGTTCAAGGAGGGCGCATGTGCGGTATGCTGACGTTCAGCCTTGTACTTGCCTCAACCCCATGGGTTTCGGCGCAAGTCCTGAAATTGAATGACAAACAGGAGGCCGAAGTGGGCCGCTTGGCAGCCGCCCAGTTGGAATCGGAACAGCCCCTGTTCCTAGACGCCAAAACCAACGACTACGTCCAGAGCCTAGCGATCCGTCTCGGCCGGCACTCTGGAAGGCCCGGTCTTCGCTATACGGCTCGCATCCTTCAAAGCGATGACGTCCATGCGCTGGCGCTGCCTGGCGGCTATATTTACGTGACCCGCGGCTTGATCGAAATGACGGCCAGCGAGGCTGAACTCGCAGGCGTGCTGGCACACGAAATTGGACACATCGCCGCCCGCCAGCACGCAACCAAAATACGTCGCGCGCAACTAGCTTCCCTCGGCGTTAGCTTCTTGGGCCCCTTGATGGGCGGCGGTATCCGCGTCGCTGCCGCTGTGCGCGGCGGAAAAACGGGCGCCCGGGGCTTGTTCATGCGCTTCTCGAAAGCCGACGAGGCCGAGGCCGACCGCCTCGCCGCCAAAATCCTTTATGACGCCGGCTACGACCCAACCGCCATGCTATCGTTTCAACGAAGGGTCACCAGCCTCAACGAAGACCAATCGAGTTTAGTCAGCAAATATATTTCTAGTCACCCCAGCTTTCAGGAACGCTCCGACCACATCCAGGATCTGATCGAATCGCTTCCCAAACGCAATGACTGGCGGGAGAACCGTGAGGAGTTTGCCGCCATCCAAAAACAGATCCAGGCGGTCAAGCCGCCAGCTTCAAAATCCACCTCTGAAGCTGCACTGTCTCTCTTCGACTTAGCCGGTCCCGAAACCGACACTCCAGAAACACGTGCCCGCTATGTCGCCAGCCTCTTTGCACCAATTTTTTACCAAGCCTTAGGACACGAACCTCGTTATGATTACATCACCAACTTCGACTTCGACGGCGATTGGATCGGCGATAACAACTGGGAAAATGCCGCTAAATCGAAGTATCCTCTCCAAGCTTGGGTCTATTACTCCGTCCGAGAAACCAGCACTCATTATTTCCTTCATTACGCCGTCTTCCATCCCAGAGATTACAAAGGCGGAGTAGGAAAGGGAACATTGTTCAGCCGCGTCCTTCGTACCGGAGTAAAACCGGCCGCCAAAGTGGACCCGACAGGTCGCGCTCAGGAAATCGCTCTGGCTCATGAAAACGATCTCGAAGGTTGTCTCCTGGTGGTCGCGAAGAATGGTGACGATCCCCGGGATGGCCAAGTCGTCTTCCTTGAAACCCTCGCCCACAACAGCTTTCTCAAATATTTACCACCCGGCCAACACAAGGAAGGCTTCGGTAATTTTTCCCTGCAAGGCCGCCGCGTGAAACTGTACATCGAGCCTCGCGGTCATGGAATCGAGGCCTACGGACCGACCGAAGCGCAGCAAAAACATACACTTCTGGTTTATACGTTTCTCGGCCTAGCCGAAACTCCAAGCGAGGATCTCACAAAAGCCACTGGGTATAATCTCGCTCCAATCGCCACTACGCTGTGGCCTGAAGCTCTTCGAGGCGTCACCCCAACTTACGCTGAAACGGAAGACTACGGCCTGTTTTTGCTCGAAGAAGTAGGACCCGATGGAAAAGTTTTCGAACGCAAAATGAACCTCGGCCGAATCGGATCGGCCTTCCGGGGCAAAGTGGGTGGCGCGAATCTTGCCCGCCCTCCCTGGGCATGGTTTGATGGCAAAGATAAGAACCAGCCGCTTGGTGAGTGGTTTTTCGACCCCGCTCGAACTATCCGCCGGCATTTTGATCTACCCCCAGACTTCTCCGTTGCTTATCTCTATGCCTGGCCCCCCGAAACGGCCGCAGCGACAGCCACTCCCTCGCCCTAGACCGGCTCTTGCTAGCTCGCCAGCTTGCTTTCGCGCTTACCGCAAGGCACTGCTCAAGCCCAACCGTCAGGTAATTGCGGTTGCGAGCCACCAACCCAACCCGCTCCACCATGGCGCCTCCCTGAATTTCCTATCATGGAAAAAGACAATGAGCGGTTTCCTTCCTGATCTGCGAGCGCGCACAATTACGGCCTTGCGTGACAATTCCGTTGACGTACTCATCCTCGGTGGCGGCATCAATGGCGCCGGCGTGTTGCGCGACCTTTGCTTACGGCGCGCCTCCGCCGGCCTCTCTCTTTCGATTGCCTTGGCCGAACAAAATCATTTCGCCTCGGCAACGTCAGGTAAGACCTCGCAGCTCATTCACGGCGGCCTGCGCTATCTGAAGTATCTGAAGTTCGCATTGGTCAAGGAATCCTTACGAGAACGAGCCGTTCTTCGCCGCATTGCTCCCCACCTTGTCGAACCCATCGCTTTTCTCCTGCCAATCTACAGCCGCCTCGATAAGATGAAGTTTTTACTCGGGCTCACTTTGTATGATCAGCTAGCTGGCGACCAGAATATTTCCAAACACCGCGAAGTTAGTAAAACCGAACTCCGCCAGCTCGAGCCCAATTTAGACACCACCGAAGTCGTTGGCGGCGCGCTATTCTACGATTGCACTGTCCATGCGGCCCGCTTTGTTCTCGAGAACCTATTCGACGCCGCTGCCCATGGCGGTTATTTAGCAAACTATCTTCGGGCCACTCCCGTCGAGCGCCAGCCCGATGGATCCTGGCTAGTCGAATATCACGATCGTCTCGCCGATGAAAAGTTTCAGGGATATGCTCGTAAAATTATCAACGCCACAGGCGCTTGGAGCCAGCCGGGCGACAGAAAACCACGTCTCGTCCGCGGCTCTCATCTGATTTTCCCGCGACTCACTTCTGAAGATCACGCCATCGCCTACTTTGATGAGAACGGCCGCATCGTCTTCCTGATTCCGTGGGGAAGCGAAAGACAACTCACCTTGGTCGGCACGACCGACGTGGACCACAATGGCGACCCAGACCACGCGCGGATTAGCGAAGACGAAATCCGTTACTTAGTCAAAATTGTGCAGAAACTCTACCCCAACGCTCCTAGCCATGCCCCAGTCGCAGCTTACTCCGCCTTGCGCCCGCTGGTTGACAACGAAGCCCACAACCCCACGGATGCTAGCCGGGAACATAAAATTTGGAACACACCGGATGGAATTCTCCATATCTTAGGTGGCAAATACACCACTTACCGCCAGATGAGCGAAGAAGCCTGCAACCTCTACTTTAAAGAGACTTCAACATTCCTTTCCATTCCTTGTAAGACCGCCAGCGAACCCCTAAACGGAAATTCTGATAAGGCTCTGGCGCGCTTGCGCTCCGAGGCCGCCGCGCTCGCCCAACGCCACCTCTTGGCGAAGGTCGAGGTCGATCGCCTGATTCGCGACTATGGCGTCCATACCCGCGACTTACTCGCCTTCCTCCCCAGCGAGGACTACGGTCCCATCTCCCGGGTTTTGTGCGCCAGGATGGATTACGCTGTCCAGCACGAAATGGCTCTTCGCTTGAGCGATTTCCTCTATGTCTCCACTCACCTCGGTTTTGAACGCACTTGGGACGCTCAATCGCTAGAGGTTTATGCCCAGCGGATGGGTTCCTTGTTGAATTGGAACTCAGCGCGCCAAGCTCGAGAAATCATGCAAGCTTTGGAAGTTTCTCGATGTCCTGGAACCGCGCCCTAAACCAGGCCCGCTCTCCCTCCGCACCCGCGTGGTGGCTGCTCAAGCGGTCCTTGATCCGCTGCTACCAGGAGGGATGGTTTGGAATTGCCAAAGCAGCAGCCTACTCCGGCCTTCTTTCCTTCATCCCCGTACTGACAGCCACGGCCGCTTTGCTTGTTCAATTGAATGCCGAACGAGTTTCCCAGATCATCTCTAGGTTTCTTGTAATTGCAGTTCCTCCAGGCACCGAAGATTTTGTTCGTTACAGTTTCACCATCCGCGGCGAAAGACCCTTCAGCGTCCTGATTGTTGCGTTGCTGGTTTCTGTTTGGGCCGCAAGCGGCTTGATGACTACCCTGATAGAGGGCTTTCACGCAGCTTACCAAATCCCAGTGAGCCGGCCCTTCTTGCGCCAGCGATTGGTTGCCGTCCTGCTAGTGTTCATCGCCGCGGCCCCGGCCATTCTGGCGAGCGTTCTCATTGTGGCCGGCGATCACATCCTCGGCTGGCTCGCCCGTACACTTGGCCTCCTCGCCCATCATGAGACCCCGCGGGGTCCACTTCTGCTCGTTTCTCTTGGAATCCGCTACGGCTTTGCGGTGACGGCCGTCGTTGTCGCTGCCGCGGGACTGTTTTATTTCGGCCCCAACCGCAAACAAAGCTGGCGCAACCTCTGGCCCGGCGCGATCCTTGCCACCGCACTTTGGCTGCTCTCAACAGCTGGATTCGGCTGGTATGTCCGGCACATTGGGAATTACAACGTTCTCTACGGTGGCATCGGCGCTGCCATCGCCCTTCTGGTTTGGATGTATCTGCTTGCCCTTATCGCTCTCCTGGGCTGCGCTTATAACGCGGAACGCGAGCGCTTTTTCTCACTCCCCTCCACTCCAGCTCGGTCCACGCCGGCTCCTCTCTCCCCTGCATCCCTCCGATAACTAGTAACGCCAGCTCCGCAGATCAGCACCCGGAGGGTGATTGGCCTCCATACGCTTCAAAATCTTCTCTAAGTACATGGTGTTATACCTCAGCCGTGTAATGTAGTTGGGAAGAGAGGGATCTCCGTTCCAGCAATGCTCAAAACGGTCTCCGTACTTGACCTCGCCCTCATAAGCGGGATTCTTAGTCCGCTTCAAAAACTCCTCCATGAGATACACAGCATTATTGAGATAATAATTGTCCATGTCTCCACAATAAATATGTAATTTACCTTTTAACAGAGGCCCTAGCTTACCCCAATCGCGCTCCAAGATATGTCGTAAATCATAATTCTCTCTCCAGTAAGCGGCCACCGTAGGGTCAATTTCTCCCGTTTCCTTATTCCAGATCCGTTTCGGATAACCATCTGGCCCGACGGGAGAATAAACCGCCTCCCAGATATCGAATTGCTGCCCGCTGCGGCTGCGGGAACCAAGCGCTAACTCCATCTGATTCATGGACTGGATGGTTGCACTGACATGTCCTAACCAGTCTCGCTTGCCGGGGCGCGCTAGGCGCTGGTGCGGGCCCTCAACAAAATAAGCATTCTTGTCTTCATACAGATTCACGGTCATGAAAGCGCGAAAATCAATCGGGTCCGGACACGCGCCGAAGGCGCCATTGAACTCCGTGGGATAAAAAATTTGGGCTGCCAGCGCTTCCCACCCTCCCGTAGAGCCGCCATACGTGAATCTCGCCCAACCTTGGCCGATTCCACGGAAGCGTCGCTCAATTTCTGGCAGTAACTCGTACATAATGGCGTCGCCGTACGGACCTAAATTTGCGCTATTCACTGCATAGGAGTCATCGTAGTAAGGATTGGCATGCTGAATCTCAACCACCAAAAACCGTGGGAAATCTTTACTAATCCACTTTTTATAAAATTCATGGCTTTCTTGCTGGATGATCCGGTTATAGCCCGATATCTTGAAGCGGTCACTATAATCCGGCTTCAAATTCGGGTCTGGTGGCTCCGGGCGAAAATTACTAATATCAGCTGGAAAGTGTCCGTGAAATAACATCAACGGATAGCGCGCGTTGGGATGCTCATCAAATCCATGAGGAAGTAAGACATGAGCCCCCAAATACATGGGACGTCCCCAAAACTTTGTCAGCCGCTCGCTCTGGATGCGAAGATGCCGGACATACTTCGTGTCCGCTGGCGGAGTAATGGGAGGGATCTCCTCGGTTAAGGCCAGCGCCAGGCGTGCGCCCCGGTTTACCTTCATTGCTAAGGGTTTGGAATATAGGTTGCCCGGCGCCCGGTTCCATTGCCGACCTTCGCCACGGTCCATGGGCAGTTTCACCACATGGCCATCAGCCCGGTGAAACGTCTCATAGATGTCCAGCACGGCCTGCACGAAGTATTCTCCCGGAGGAAGATCCGAAAGACGCCGGATCGGATACCCGTACGCCTCGACACCAACCGCGCGCACAGAGCCCGGCCGCCAGTCCTCCACATCCACCCCAAAGACAATTTGCGTCTTCGGCGATTCCTGAATCTGGAAGCGTGGCTCTTGGGAGGGATCGGTTGAAAATAACACCAGCAGCCTTCCATCCAGCGCTTTCGCCGCTTTTGCCGCAGGCAAGGTGACCATGACTTCAAGCGCCTCGAGCACTGGGGAAAAACAAACTAGCAGGGTCAACCAGCAAGTGAACATGGCAGCGAATGTAGCAAGCTTCTGCCGTCGCAGCCAAATTTCCAGTTTCCGAGAATCTCCTGGCCCCACCCCTCCTAGCCCCAGCCGAGACTCTCGCTCCCGCCACCAGTAAGATGGGGAGCATGAACCGCCGTTCGTTTCTGCTCGCACCGGGACTGGCTTGGCCGCAGGCCAGCTCCCTGGGCGCTGCCTCCGACCGCAGACCTCGCGTCGCCATCATCATGAACGTCTACTTTCCCAATTCGCATGCCGACGTCTTCGTAGGCCGTCTGCTCGAGGGTTACCGCCTCAATGGCGTTAGTCACCGCCCCCGTCTCAAAACCCTATCGTTCTTCTGCGATCAGTTTCCCAACAACGATATGGCGCGCGAGCAGGCTCAGGAGTACGGCGTGAAGCTGTTCCCTGACATACCCTCAGCCTTGCGTTTGGGAGGTCCCAAACTCGCCGTCGACGGGGTGGCCATTATCGGCGAGCATGGAGACTACCCCCGCACGCCGCGCGGCAACGTCATGTATCCTCGGGCTAAGTGGTTTGACGCTGTCGCCGAAGTGATGGAGCAGGACGGCCGCATCATTCCCATCTTTCATGACAAATACTTCGCCTACGAGTGGGCGGACGCCCTAAGAATCTATAACCGGATTCAAGCTCTCAAGATCCCCTACTTTGGGGGCTCTTCGCTACCCCTAACTTGGCGCCGCCCTCCGCTTGAGTTCGCCCGCGGCGTTGAACTGGAGGAAGTGCTTGCCGTCAGCTTTTGCGACATTGAAGAACACGGCTATCACGCCCTAGAGTTGATGCAGGCCATGGCCGAGCGGCGGAAAGGCGGCGAAACTGGTGTGGAAGCCGTGCGCTATGTTGAAGGCCCGCTTGTTTGGGAACTCGGCCAAAAGGGCGAATGGAGTGAGACCTTGCTCGAACTCGCTTTATCGCGCAAGATTCACAAAGGTCCTCCCACCGTGCCTGCCAGTCAGTGGCCCCAAGCTTGCCCCAAGCCTCAAGCCATCCTCATTCGCTACCGCGATGGACTCAAGGGAACCGTACTAAACCTCAACGGCCTGGCTCTCGATTATCTTTTCGCCGCCCGGGAACGCTCTGGCGCACTCCATTCCTCCTGCTTCTACATCCAGCTATACCTGCACAACCACTGGGGTTTTATGGTGCGCCACTTCGAAGAACTGGTGCTCACGCGAAAAACACAAATTCCTCCTGAACGCGTGCTCCTCTCAACAGGCCTAACGCTGTTCGGCTTGGAATCGCGGCTGCGCGGCGGCGGCTGGCTTTCTACGCCAGAGCTCGCCATTCGCTACATCGTCTGAGTCTTAATCTGAGGCTGGTTTCCGCAACACGGGCTTCACACACCGAAAACCAATGTTCGGACTCCGTTCCGCTGGTCGCGCCCAACTGCGGTAGGCGCACGTCAAGTACTTTTCGACATCCGCCCACGACCCGCCTCGGATCACACGGTAGCGTCCGGTGGCGGGCCCTGTCGGATTGCGCGAAGGCGCCGTTGCGTAGTAGTTGCGATCGTACCAGTCCGCCGTCCACTCCCACACGTTTCCTGCCATATCGTACAGGCCGAATGGATTCGGTTTACACTGCCCAACAGCTTGGGGACCGTCCACAGCATTGAAGCGGGCGACTTCACTTGTGGGTTTGCTCTCCCCCCACCAAAACTTCGCCCCCTCCCGTAATCCGCGACAGGCCCTTTCCCATTCTGCTTCCGTGGGAAGGCGCTTCCCGGCCCAACGCGCGTAGGCCGAGGCGTCTTCCCAGCTCACGTTGACCACTGGATGATTTTCCTTTCCCGCCGGCACCCGCCCTTCGGGCCAGTGGTAGGGAGGGCGGTGCTTGGTCGCCTGAACAAAGACGGCGTACTCAGCGTTGGTCACCTCATGCGCATCCATGTAGAACGGATCCACATACACAGGACGGACCGGCCGGTCATCCATCAGCACTTCGGGCACCCACTTCAACCCGTCATCCGGCAAGGCGTAACTTCTGCCACGCAGGAACTCCCCTCCCGGAATGAACACCATCCCTGGCTCAGCGGCGAACGACAACCCCGCCAGCGCCGCGACCCACCACATTCGCCGACCCATCAGCTGTAAAGCGTCGTAATCTCATCCGTGGGAATGTATCCGTGCGGACCTAGCGGATCCACATACGGATAGGCACGACCTGAAGGCGTGTTGCGTATCTCTTTCGTCCAATCGATGCCCAGAGCCGACAGCATCGTGGCCACCACATTCTCAATCCGGGGCTGAACCTTGTGTTCCCATCCTGTTTCGAGCGCTTTTTCCCCTGCCGCGTCAGTCCGCCCGAGAATCCTGCCCGCCTTGACGCCCGCACCCGCAAAGAGAACCGGGAAACAAGGATTGAAGTGATCACGACCAGCCATGTTGTTCAGCGGGCCGGGAGTCCTACCAAATTCGCTCATCACCACAACGAGCGTTTCGTCGAGCAGCGTCTTCGAGGGATCCCGCGGCGAGGGCGTCGTCGAGAGGTCTTCGATCAGGCTCGATAGTGCGTTGTCCAGTTCTGCACAACAAACATAGTGATTCGACGCCGCACTGCGGTCCCAGATCTGCACGTGGTGATCCCAGTTGGGGTGACACAAATGAATGTAGTGCGTCCCGGCGTCTTGCGCGAGAACGTTGCGGGCGAGAATGGCGGAGATTCCCACCGGATTGTTCCCATAGCGTTGCCGGTCTGCATCGGTAATCTGGAAAGCAGCTGGCCAGCGCGGATCCGTAATCAGCCGGTGCGCCGTCTCATAAAAGTCCACATAGCCAGCCATTTCTCGCCCATAGCGGGACAGGCCCTTGTTGGCGTCACGCAACTTTGTCAGGAGCGTCCACCGTTGCTCCATCAACTCCACGGCCTTTTGATCCAGCGTGTTGCTTCGCACCGCTGACTCTGGGTTGATGTCAACGACCGAAAACCGGGGTGGCAGAAAACCCGTCGAAAGCGCCCCCGCCGCCCCTTTCTCCAAATAAAAGGAAAGATAAATTGGAAACGTGTCTTGTTCGCGGCGCTGACTTTCAAGCTCCAGCGCGATTACTGAACCGATGGCCGGGATTTCCTTTGCGAACGCAAGATTCAGCTGCCGGCCCGTCTGCACGTAATATTGCCCGCGGAAATGAACCTCCTCATGGCTTTGGAGGGTCCGCACAATGGCGAACTTATCAATATGTTTGTGAAGCCGTGGAAACAACAGGTGCGAAAGATACAAATCGTCGCGCACCTTGCGCACATCAAGGTCTTTGGGCGTACCAGGAGTCTCCTTGAAATCCCAGGATTCCACCTGCGAAATGGCGCCGGAAACCTCATAAAACAGCACATTCCGCGCATTGCCTCTTGGCGTCACCTTTTTTTGGCCGGCCTGGATGCGTAGAGGCCAAACCCCTTCCACCGTCGCCCCGAGCAAACCGAGCCCGCCATAGCGCAGCAGTTCTCTGCGGCTTGGAAACAAATCGCCTACACGCATAGACCCGCTCCTTACTTGTTAAACAAGAACTCGATACTGTTGATGAGAGCCCACTGGAGATTCTGCGCACCTTCGGTGCGGTTGCGCCGAAGCTCCGCCAACGCGATCTCCTTCTCCTTCTCTGAGACCTCTCGCCCCAGAACCCCAAGAAACATCTCTTCTACTAGCCGCCCGTCATCCGCGTAGGTTTCTAACAGCTGCTGCACCCGGCTGTCATTCTTGGCCAGGACCCGGTCGTTCACCACAGAAGACTGCATCAATAAGAGCGCTTGGAGAGGTGAGCCAACTGGCGGTTTCGGCGGGTTGCTACGGTTGGACTGACCGAACGTTTGCATAAAATAACGGACCTCGCCGCCTCCAGCCGGGCCGCTCATCTGCATCGCCATGGGCACTTTCTGGCCCCCATAGTTGAAGTTGCCCGGTCTACCCGTGGCCACAACAATCGAGTCATGCACTTCTTCGGCCGTCAGCTGGCGAACGAACTTGCGGGCATAGTAACGGGTGTAACTGTCCTTCCATTCGCCTTCGAAACGGGCCGAAAGTTGATACGCATTGGAATTGCAAATGGTCGCAATCAGACGCTTCAAACGGTAGCCGTTCCGGCGGAAATCATCGGCCAGGGCATTGAGTAGCTCCGGATGAGAGGCTTGCGGCTGCCATCCCTCGGGCGCCGTGTCATACCGCACAAGATCGAATTCATCATAAGGCTCGACGATCCCAAAGCCCATCAACCGAGACCAGAACAGATTCGCGGTTGCTCGGGCAAATTGAGGGTGCGTGGTGAGCATGCGTCCCAGGGCTTCCCTCGGCGGCTCTCCTTGGCGAGGTTGCTCACCAGTCAGAATGAACGCCGGTAAGGAAGGACCGCCGAAGCGGGGCACCCGGATCATGCTCTTCCCCTTGGAGTCATAGCCCGGGTTTTCATCGTCAATCATGAACTCGCCCGACTGCGGCTTGCCGTCCTCCCAGTACATCAAATAGCGGGAATTGCCCAAGAACGCCGCAAATTGATAAAAGTCTGAGCGCTTTCGCTGGCTTAACCACAGATTGACCTTTTCTAAGTGGCCCCGGCCATCGTGACAGCTAATGCAAGAGAGATTGATTCCGAGAAAAGTCTTGGCATACAGCACGGCGAGCTCATCGTGTGTATCGAGCTGATGAACCATGCCGAAATCCTTACCGTCATCTGGCTGCGCTTTGCCCTGCACATGTTCGCGGGCAATCACATTCGACGCTGCAACGACATGATTCGATTTCGCCGAAGCGGCAATCAAATCTCGCACCACGTCGTCATAAGGCCGGTCGGCCCGGAGGTTCTCCTTCATCCAGTAATGAAAGAGGTTCTGGCCCCGGCCCATTTTGCCGTTCGCGCGGAATAAATCCATGAAAAAGTACGCCCACTTGTCGACAAAGGCTTCGCTGTTCAGTAGGCGGTCGATGAGCTTGCGCCGCTTTTCAGGGTCGGTGTCAGCAACGAAAGAGCGCACTTCTGACGCCGTGGGAATGCGGCCGGTGAGGTCGAGCGTCACCCGGCGCACGAATTCATAATCGTTGGACAAGGGCGCGTGGGGAACGCCATCGCGCTTCATCTTCCCAAAAATGTGTTCATCGATGTAATTCCGTGGAGCCAGGGGTAGCCGGGCAATTGCCCTCCCCGAGGGCGCCACTCGCTCCGTAAGCGCACCCACATCCTTGCTCTTCGGCGGCTCGAAGATCGGCGCGTGCGCCTCGGCAAAGCGGTCAGGGGACATCGCCTCCACTTGCGCCGCTTTGGCGCGCGGGGAACTTGACGCGAGCTGGCGAGAATCACTGGCTTGCAGTCCTAGACCGCCTCCCAGGGCGGCAAGGGCTACAACTTGAGCAGACAGGGCCCGGCACTTCAGCATGAGGCGACCTCCTCGGAGTTGACGCCCAGCATTATATCCAAGGAAATCGCTGTTGTCTCGCCCCGCGGCGGCACCCCTGGGCCTCATCGCGACGCTCCAACAAAGGCCGTTACGGACCGTTTCGATGGACAGCCGGGCAAGACCGGCCTAGCAAGGAGCCCAGCGCTCTTCGCGCCACGCCATATCCCAAAATTGATATTCGTAGCGCGCTGAAGTCACAAACAACTGTTGCAACCGGTCCAGGGAGGCAGGTAGAAGCTCTCTAGCACAAGCATCCATCATGGCCAGCACTCGCTCCACGGTCTTGCCGTATTCATCGCTCGAGTACTGGCTGATCCAGCGCTGGTATTCCGGATTACGGCTGCCCCGCGTCTTGAGCGCCTTTCCCACTTCCCAGTAAATCCAGTAACAGGGCAACACAGCTGCAAGACCCTCGGCAAAGCTTCCACGTTCTGCCGCTAGGAGCAGATGGTTGGTGTAGGCATAGTTGGTGGGAGCCATTTCGGCCTCCCGAATTTGAGATGCAGAAACCCCGAAACGGCCGAGAATCTCCGCATGCATCGCTCGCTCCACTTCTAAACATTCAATGGCATCCCGGTTCAATGCCACCGACCAGTCTTGCCGCGGGGATTTGCTAGCCACCATGCTTAATGCTCGGCTGAACGCCGTCAAGTACAAGGCGTCTTGCACCAGGTAAAACTGGAATTTCGACCGCGGGAGCGAGCCATCCGCTAGTCCTGTGAGGAAGGGGTGACGCAAAGTTTCTGCGTAAATGGATCCCACGGACTTCCACAGCCGCATGGTAAATTTTTCTTGGGCCGCGGCTCGCAAGGCCCAGAACCAAATCAAAAAGCTCCGCCGGACAATCATGCTGCGGTCCCACCCACAGTCATGCGATCGATCTTTACTGTGGGAATCCCGACCCCGACCGGAACGCTTTGCCCTTCCTTGCCGCAAATTCCCATGCCCTCATCCAATTGCAGGTCCGAGCCCACCATACTGACGTAGCGAAGCGCTTCTGGACCGTTGCCGATCAAGGTCGCACCGCGCACCGGGCGCGTCAGTTTCCCGTCCTCAATCCAGTAACTTTCCGTGGCCGAAAACACGAAATTGCCGCTCGTGATGTCCACCTGTCCGCCACCAAAAGTTGCGCAGTAGAGGCCCTTCTTGACCGACCGCACGATTTCTTGGGGATCGCTCTCGCCGGCAAGCAGGAAGGTGTTCGTCATGCGAGGCATGGGGATGTGCTTGTAGCTTTCCCGCCGGCCATTGCCCGTGGTTGCAGTCCCTAAAATCCGGCTCGACAATTTGTCTTGCAAATAGCCGCGGAGGACCCCCTTCTCGATCAAAACTGTCTGCTGGGTGGGGGTTCCCTCGTCATCCATATTCAAAGAGCCGCGCCGGTTGGCAATCGTCCCATCATCCACTACTGTGCACAGCGGACTTGCCACCTGTTCTCCGAGGCGGTTGCTGAAAGCTGACACCCCTTTGCGATTAAAATCCGCCTCTAGACCATGGCCGACAGCCTCATGCAGCAGAATTCCTGGCCAGCCCGGCCCTAGGACGACCGTCATTTCGCCCGCCGGAGCATCAACCGCGTCGAGCTGCACGATGGCCTGCCGCGCCGCTTCGCGCGCAAAGTACTCTGGCGTTTTCTCCCGGAGGAAATAATCCAAATTGTAGCGGCCGCCGCCCCCATGATAACCCTGTTCGGGGTTTCCACCCTGTTTGCGAGCCAGTACTGTCACCCCCATTCGCACCATCGGCTGCACGTCGCTGCTCCACAAACCCTCGCTCGTGGCCACCAGAACATGCCGCACACTATCGGAATAGCTCGCAATCACCTGAAATACTCGCGGATCATAGGCCCGAGCCGCCCGGTCTGCTCGCTGCACGAGTTCAATCCGCTCCTGAAGCGAGGCGTCACTGGCAAGCGCTGCCACGGAATAGAGATCCCGTTTCTTGGCTTGCTCGAAGCCAGCGATAACCGCCTTGGAAGGGCCGCGCGCAATACACGCCGCAACGCGTGCCGCCTTGATAATTCGTTCCGGCGAAAGATCATCCGAATAGGCATACCCCGTGCGCTCCCCGGCGACGACTCTCACCCCCACGCCCATGGTCACACCCTGTGTCGCAGACTTGACAATCGATTCTTCAAGACTCACTGCCGTAGTAGCTACGTACTCAAAGTACAAATCGGCATAGTCGCCTCCGGCGGATAAGGCTTCGCCTAAGTATCGCTCGAGATCGACTTCTGTAAGTCCGAATTTGCTTGCAAAAATGCAGTTGCCCAGGGCCATATTTCGAGGATAGCAGGGGGCCAGGAAGGCTCATGAGATAAACGCGCTCCAGGGTCAGCGCGAGGGATGCCGACCGTTTCAAATTCGCGGGGAAGGGGAAGAAAGATCGCGCCGGCGAGGACCACCGTTCGTCGCCGGCGCGCTGCTGCCTTGTTCAGCCCCCCTTACTTCTTCGGCATGATCACCGTGTCGATCACATGGATCACACCGTTGTCACAAGCAATGTCGGTCTGGATGACCTTCGCGTTGTCAATCATCACCGATCCACCCATGGCCTTGATTTTGGCCGAAGAGCCTTGCACGGTCTTGGCGCTCTTGAGCTTCACGACATCGGCCGCCATCACCTTGCCGGGCACCACATGATAGGTTAGAACGGACTTCAATTTCGCAGGATCCTTCAGCAGCGCGTCGAGCGTTCCCGCTGGCAACTTAGCAAAAGCTTCGTCATTTGGCGCGAAGACGGTGAACGGGCCCGGGCCCTTCAACGTTTCTACCAAACCGGCTGCCTTGACCGCCGTCACCAGCGTCTTGAAATTGCCTGCGTTGACCGCGGTGTCAACAATATCAGCGGCAAAGCAGCTCGCCGCTAGGAATGCGAACACGGAGCACACTACTCCAAAACGTTTCACCTTGCTCATCTCCTTGATGGGTTTCGCTAGTTTGGATTCGTTAGGCGCCAGACCCTATCTTTTGCGGCGCCACATTGAGGGATGTTTGAATCTGACTCCCTGCCGTATTTTTTGCGTGTTAAAATCGAAAATTGTTGTCGGGGTCCGATCAACGGTTCGCAATGTCTTTGCGTAAGTTCATCTTTTGGGAGTATCGTCGGGGAAGCTGGCAGTACGACCTGATGGTCGGTTTGATTCTGGCCTTTATCTTCCTCACTCCACGTGAAATCTTCCGCGACTATCCCCGAGCCTCTAGCGTGGTCATGCTCCCAGGATCGCAGTTTTGGATCGAACCAGCTTTGTTGTACGGTCTTGAAGACAGCCAGAAACTGGAACGGGCGAACGAGTTGTTGCGAAACCGCACAGGCAAGTTCTACCGTGTTTCACGACTCGAGCCCATCTTTGACTCGGAACAAGAGATTAAAGGCTATATGGCCTACGCAACGGAGTGAATCGGAGCGGCAACCCTCAAGGCTGAATGATACTGCTCACCTTAATCTCTTGCTGGTGTATTGTGGGCAACCTCCTCGCCTCTGCCCGAGCAGAGTCGCTTCAATCTGTCCTCGCACGCCTTGATCAAGGCGCCGCCTCCTTTCGAGGCATGAAAGCCAAAATCAGAAAGCTGACCTATACCGC
This sequence comes from Bryobacteraceae bacterium, assembly GCA_025056455.1. GTDB lineage: Bacteria > Acidobacteriota > Terriglobia > Bryobacterales > Bryobacteraceae > CADEFT01. Next base: position 138,696 of record JANWVY010000010.1, read on the forward strand.
CGTGATCCGAGACACAACGGAAGAGCTCGGAGAAATTGCCATGCGGCGGGGAAAAAACCGTGACATGGAAGTCCGCGTGGACTTCTCTCAACCCGACGCCAAAACTTGGGCCTTCCGCGGTCGAAAAGCAGAGCTGTTCCTCCCGAAAATCAACACCGTTCAGGAATACGATCTTGGCAAACACGGCCGCCTTTTGGATCAATTTCTCCTGCTCGGTTTCGGTTCCTTGAGTAAAGACCTCGAAAAAAGTTACATCATCAAGCTCTTGGGTGAAGAGATCTTAGGGGGACGAAAAACTTCGAAACTCGAGCTAATTCCTAGATCCAGCCAAGCGCGCCAGCATTTGGCCAAGGTGGAAATCTGGATTCCCACCGACAGCAGTTACCCGGTCCAGCAGAAATTTGATCAGGGCTCGGGCGACTACACCCTCGTCACCTATTCCGAGATCAAACTCGAGCCGTTTTTACCAGATTCCGCCGTGCGGTTGATTCTTCCCAAAGGGGTGCGCCGCGAGTATCCACAAAAACAGTAAATCCAATGGCCTGCTACAACACTCTTTATTTGCGCCGGACCGCAATCATGCCACCCGCAAGATTAACCATCCAAGGGCAGGCCGGTAGGCTACCCGCTTGCAAATTGACATGAATTCGCAATCGCCATCAACGCTTAGTACACCGCCCATCACCAAGGGAGCAAACCGCTTGGCGTTTCTGGACTGGACGCGCGGCTTTGCGGCAATCATCATGCTGCAAGGGCACGTCTTTCACTCCTTTGCCCGCACTGACCTGCGCCAGCAGGACACCTTTATCCTCTCCCAGTTTATCGGTGGTCTCCCGCCCGCCATCTTCCTCTTCCTCACGGGCATTACCCTCGCCTTCCTCATGGAGAGCCGCGAGCGTCAGGGCTTAAAAAACTGGGAGCGCGTGCTTGCCTCGCTCCGACGCGCTGGCTATCTGTTTGTCCTCGCCATCTTATTCCGTCTCCAGCTCTGGCTGTTCGCTTACCCCCAAAGCGACTGGAGCAATCTTTTCCGGGTCGACATTCTCAACTGCATGGGCTTGGGCATTGCCGTGCTATCCGTCATGGCGGTGTTCACCACCTTCGAACGAGTTCGCCTGTGCGCGATCCTCGGTTTGGCCATCGCTGCCGCTTCTCCCCTCGTCTCTCTCCTTGACGCTAGCTGGTTACATCCCTATCTCCGCGCCTACTTCATCCCCAGCTTTGACAGCTTTAGCTTCTTTCCCTGGGCTGCCTTCCTTGCCTTTGGGCTCTCGGCTGGCAGCGTCCTCCGCCTTGCCGCCAACCACGTGCAACAAGTCATGCAGTGGGCCGCGTGGGCCGGCCTCGTACTCATTGTTACGGCACAGTACTTCTCCAATATTCCGTATTCCCTCTACCCAAAGTCTGATTTCTGGCTCAACAGTCCTGGGCTGGTCCTCATCAAACTCGGCATCATCTTCGTCATCGCTTCCTTCGCCTACCTTTGGACGACGTATCTAGCCACAGGCTGGAGCTGGGTGCGGCAGTTAGGCACGACCTCCCTGCTCATCTACTGGACCCACACGGAACTGGTCTACGGGCGCTGGCTGGGAGCTTGGAAGGAAAATCTTTCGACGCCCCAAACCGTAGCTGTGGCGATTGCAGTGATCGCTCTCATGCTCGGTCTCTCCTTAGCCAGCACCCATTGGAGGCAGATTCGAGACTTCCTGCTCGGAGAACGCCAGCAGGCCCCGGTCACCGAAGCGGATTAGCCTGGGCGACAGCCCCGGCTTCCGATTTTCCTCCCGCCTCGATTTCCTGCCCGCTCCCCCGGCCCCTCTTTGGCGCCTGCCCGCTTGCCCAGGATTGTAGTTTCCTGCACCAACATGCGATAACGGTACCTTTAGCCGCTATGTCTCGTCTCATTGAAGGCAATCCTACAAGTGCGGTTCAGGTGCTCATCTACGAAGATTTGCAGTGCCCCGACTGCCGCAACTTCCATCACTGGCTACAGCGGCGCTTGCTGCCGACCTACGGCGATCGCGTCGCATTCCTGCACTACGATTTTCCTTTGCCCCAACATGATTGGGCCCGTCCAGCCGCCATCGCCGCCAAGCACTTTGACGCCGCAGGCCTCGGGGCGCGATTCCGGCGCCAAATCCTCGACGAAATCCCGCTCATCACGGCCGATTCGCTGAAAGCCTGGATCGCAGAGTTTGCTTCCTCCCACAATGCGAGTCCCGAGGCGGCCCTGGAGGCTTTGGCCAGCGCGCAGCTCGCTGCCGCCGTTGACGCCGATTCCGCATCGGGCCTTGCAAGGGGCGTGCAGAAAACACCTACTGTCTTCGTCAACAACCAAGCCTTCGTAGAGCGCTTCTCCTACGAAGAACTCGCCACAGCCCTCGATCAAGCGCTTCTTTCCCTTCCCCAGGAGGCCTCGCAATGAAACCTGTCGCCATTGTGACCGGTGCAAGCCGGGGGATCGGGCGCGCCATCGCCCTCGATTTAGCACGCACGCACCAGGTCATCGGAACCTATCGAGGCCGCCTCGACGCCGCCCAGTCCCTGGCTAGCGAAACCGGGTGTGACATCTTGCGCTGTGAGCTTTCCTCACCTGCCGACCGCGTCGCCGTCATCAACGCGGCTTTGGAAAAGTATGGCCGGATCGACCTGCTGGTCAACAACGCGGGCATGAGCCAGCGCCAGCGTCTCGATGTTCTCGAGGCAAGCGAGGAGAGCTTTGATGAACTAATTGCCAACAACCTCAAGGGGCCACACTTCCTGACCCAGCTCGCAGCCCGCCACATGCTCAATCAAGGCTCGGGCCGCATCGTGTTTGTGACCTCGATTTCTGCCTACACCGCCACCACCGTTCGCGCGGAGTACTGCATCTCGAAAGCTGGCCTCAGCATGAGCGCCGCCTTGTGGGCGGCCCGCTTGGCTCCACACAACGTCCTTGTCTTCGAAATTCGCCCGGGAATTATCCGCACCGATATGATCGCCGCCGTTGAGAAAAACTACGAGGAGCGCATCGCGGCTGGCCTGCTGCCGCAACGGCGGATGGGCGAGCCGCGGGACATCGCCCGGGCCGTCCGCGCCATCGCCGATGGGTATCTGGATTACGCCGCCGGCCAGATTCTCAACATCGACGGCGGCTTTCATTTACGGACTCTCTAGCGACACCTGACTTCTAGCGGGTTTGCCTCGTAACGGACCCGCGGCGCCAGCCAAGTTCGAAGCGCCCGGCAACTGTCTAGTTTCGCCGCCGCCGCCGTGCGGGACACCTCTCGAAAGGCGCTTGGCGCGGCTACCATCACCCGCGACCACCACCCGCCACCGGCCAAGCTCACTGCTCTCCCCGGATCAAATCCTCGTAGCTTTCGCGTTGGCGTGCAATCTTGTATTGAGCCCCGGCCACTAGGACCTCCGCAGCACGCGGTCTCGAGTTGTAATTCGACGACAGCACGAAACCGTAGGCTCCCGCCGTGCAAATTGCGACCAGGTCGCCAGGTAAGACATTCGCGAGGTGGCGGTTCCTTGCCAGGAAGTCGCCCGATTCACACACTGGCCCCACCACGTCAGCCACCACAGCCCCGCGGCGCTCGTCCCGGCGAACGGGAATGATTTCGTGATGCGCCTGATAGAGCGAGGGCCGGATCAAATCGTTCATCGCTGCATCTACAATGATGAAATCTTTCGCCCCGTTGCGCTTGCGGTAAAGCACACGGCTCAGCAAAACTCCTGCCTCAGCAACTAGCGAGCGGCCTGGCTCAACCATAAGCATCAAGTTGCGCCCTTTCGCCTTCTGAGAAATCTTCTCGATGAACTCCTCAATCGAGGGCTCCGGATCGCCAGGCTGATAGGGGACACCAACGCCTCCCCCCAAGTCGAGCGACTGGATCGGCAGGCCCGCCGCCCGCAGCCGTTCGACGAGCGCCAGCATCCGGTCCATGGACTCCAAGAGCGGATCAACATTCAGCAGCTGTGAGCCAATGTGGCAGCTCACTCCCTCTAACCGAACATGCCGCAAGGAGCGCGCGCGATCGTAGACACCCTCCACCTCCCCAATGTCGATCCCAAATTTGTGCTCCTTGAGTCCGGTTGAGATGTAGGGATGCGTGGAGGCGTCTACATCGGGGTTCACCCGCAAGGCCACGCGCGCTTGCTTGTTCAGACGCGCGGCAAGACTTTCAATCAGCGCCAGCTCCGGCTCCGATTCACAATGAAAGGCATGGATGCCGCTTTCGAGCGCATATTCGATCTCCTCCCGGGTCTTGCCAACGCCAGAAAATACGATCGACGCAGGATTGGCGCCGGCCCTCAACGCACGAAATAACTCACCGCCAGAAACAATATCAAATCCCGCTCCGACTTTCGCCAGCAGCCCCAACACGCTGAGGTTGCTGTTTGCCTTCACGGCATAACAAATCCTGTGCGGCACTTCGCCAAAACTGCGGTCGTAGGCCTCATAGCGGCTCAGTATGGCCTGCGAAGAATACACATAGCAGGGAGTTCCTACTCGCTCAGCCACTTCATCAAGCGCCACGTCTTCCAAATAAAGAAGATTGTTCCGGTACTCCCAAGCCTTGCCCATTTATTTCACCTTCATCACGATCAAGCTCTGATCGTCCGTAATCGGCGCTCCTGCGGCAAATTCATCCAAGTCGCGAAAGATGGCGCCAATAATTTCCGCCGCCGGCGCATCTTTCATGCGCCTCAGTAAGTCTTCCAGCCGCCCGGTGCCGTACTCAGGCGCCTCCAGGCCGGCGTCATGGCAGGCATGTTGATCCTGTACACCATCGGAATAAAGCAGGAGCAGATCCCCTGGTTGCGCCGCAAATACCGTCTCCTCATAAGTCTGCCCTTCCAACAAGCCGACCGGCACCCCTTCGAGTTTCGGCACAAGGATGTCCTCACCGCGACAAATCAGCGGTTGCGTGTTTCCAGCGTTGGACATCGTAAAGGAACGGGTTGTTGGATCCCACATCATCAACAGCAAGGTCACGTACTTTGCATCGACCTTGCGTTCGAGCAGCGCTTCGTTCAATTGCGCCATCACGCTAGCCGGCGGCTGGTCACTCTGAGCAACACCACGAATCAAGCCGCTCACCAGGGCCCCGTAAAGCGCTGCCGCGGCGCTTTTGCCGCTGGAGTCGCCAAAGCAGATCAGCCAGCGGTTCTGACCGCGCTCGAAGAAATCATAAAGATCACCGCTAATCTCGCGCGCCGGCCGGGAACCTAGTGCACACTCCAACCCCAGCATCTCGGGAGCTCTGCGGGGCAGCAACACCTTCTGAAGCTTGCGCGCAGCCCGCAAGTCCTGTTCCATCCGACTTTCCCGCTGCGCTAGCTCCTCATACAAACGGGCGTTCTCGATTGCGCTGGCGATTTGCGGAGCAAGCACGGAAAAAACCCGCACGTGTTCTTCCGTAAAAAAGCCGAGCTTTTCACTTTCTAAGTCCAGCACTCCCACCACGCGGTCGCGCAGAATGAGCGGTACCGCCAGCTCGCTTAGGATTCCCGGGTGCGAGGCAATGTATCGCGGATCTTGCAACGTGTCGTTCACTCGGATGGCTTCCCGCGCTTCGACGGCCGCCCCTGTGATTCCGCTTCCAAACGGAATATTGTCCATCTGCACCCGCTGGTCATAACGTAAGCTGAAACGGTGGCGCAGCAGGCGGCGCTCGTTGTCGACTAGCAGCACGTTAAAGGAGTCATAGTTGACCAGCTGCCTGGCGTTCTCGGCAATCTTCCGCAGCAACTCATCGAGATCCAAAATGGAGGAGAATTCTTGTGAGAACGCAGTGAGCATACGCATCTGCTGGTTTTGCTCCTCTAACCGGCGGTACAAACGCGCATTTTCCAGGGCCATCGCCACCCGACCTGCGAGCAGTTGCAGCAAACTGCGGTCATACACCGTGTAAGCGTTTCGCCGCGTTGACTGCATGTCCAGGACACCTACCAGCGCGCCCCGCGCAATCATCGGAACCACCATCTCGCTTTGTACGGCGTCGAGCACAGGAATGTAACGCGGATCGTTTCTCACATCATTCACGAGAACAGCTTGCCTGGTTTGCGCGGCGTAGCCTGTCAACCCCTCGCCTAGCTTGATCTCCAAATTCCGCACGACGCCCTCGCGGTGCCCGATGGCATAGCGGATTTGCAGCTTCTTGGAAGCCTCGTCGTAAAGCAGAATGGCGAACAACTCGGCCGGCACAACGCGGCGGATGATCTCGCCTACACGTTCGAGGGCTTCATCGAGATCAAGCGTCTCGGCCGTCACCTCGGAGGCTTCGAGCAAAAAGTCAAGTAGCTCGGAACGCTTCCGGAAGCGCACGCGTGCGGGAGTGGGTCGCTCCATGACGGTTTCAGACCACACTTTCCTGCACGATTTTTACGCTGGCGCTGGCGCCAATCCGGCTTGCGCCCGCCGCCGCCATGGCCTTTAAATCGCTTAGCGTGCGGATTCCTCCGCTGGCTTTTACGCCCATCTCTGGCCCGACCACGGCCCGCATCAAAGCCACATCGCGCGCCGTGGCGCCGGACTTCGCAAAACCGGTTGAGGTTTTCACAAAATCCGCACCCGCCAGCTTGCAGAGTGAACAGGCCATCACCTTCTGGGAATCATCAAGCAGCGCGTTCTCCAGAATGACTTTGACAATGGCACCGTATTTGTGGCAAGTCTCGGTCACAGCCTGCACGTCCAGCTTCACCGTATCGTAGTCACCCGATCGCAGCGCACCAATATTCAGCACCATATCAATCTCGTTCGCCCCGGCACGGATAGCCTGCTCGGCTTCCGCCACTTTGATGGCCGTCGTGTTCGCGCCGAAAGGAAAGCCCACCACCGTACACACCTTCACTCGCGACCCCTTGAGCTCTGCGGCCACCAGCGGCACCCAGTATGGATTCGTGCACACACTGGCAAAGCCGTACTGCTTGGCTTCCCGGCAAAGTTGAAGGATTTCTTCCCGCGTGGCGTCGGGCCGCAATAACGTATGATCAATCAGCGAAGCAATAGCTGGATCAACACTTGTGAGCTTTTCCGACGCCGAAACGCGATCTGCGCCAGCAGCTACAATCTGTTTGGTCTTCGCCGCGCACGTTTGCACGCAACGCTGCTGGCAACCCGGACATACTACCTCCTCGATGTTGAGCCCCTCTGCATGTGGCGGGTAGGCGGGAGGGTGTCCCAGGCGCGCCAAAATCGCATCGCCAATCTGCGCGACCAGCTTGTCTAACTCTGTGGCGTCCACGTGCGATATCTCTTCTCGATTTGCTTGATCTGATCCACGCGGGCCTCATGACGGCCCCCACCGTAGGGCGTCGCCAGCCACGTGCGCACGATCTCCTCGGCCAGCGACAAAGTTAAGAAGCGCCCTCCTAGCGTCAAGACATTGGCGTGATTGTGTTCCCGGGAATTACGGGCGGACGCCTTATCGTAACATAGCGCGGCCCGGATCCCTGGCACCTTGTTGGCCACCATCGCCGAGCCAATCCCAGCGCCGTCGACGATCATGCCTTGCAGCGCCTTCCCGCTTGCCACCAGCTCCGCGACGGCGTGAGCAATGTCCGGATAGTCAGCCGTCTTGGGCTCATGAATGCCCACGTCCCGCAACGCGAAACCGAGGGAGACCAGTAGCGGCTTGAGATGCTCCTTCATTTCAAAACCGCCATGATCAGCCCCGAGAGCGATTGTCTTCTCCGCTGGCGCAACGCCATCGAGTTCCTCGGGCTTGACTTCCTGAATCCGGACGCCTCGCTCCCGCGCGAGATCGCGCGCCGCTGGCGTTACAATAGAGCCGATCGGAATCCGTAAGTCTCCGCCCGGTGGGATCTCTTGTGTGGTGATGACGCGACGCATATCTTTGAGGCTGAAGGCCGTTTGTCTTCTTCATTGTAATGAAGGCTGACCCCGCCATTCGCGTTTTCTGCCGAAAGCTGGCTGTGCGGGCCATAGCGCTGGCTGTCCCCGCCCTCGTTTTGGCTCAACCTCCTCTCGCCCAAGGCTCGCCGGCGACTTTTCAACCGGTGTCCGCTGGAACGCTCTCCTTCCTCCAAAGGGCAGATCTACTTTCTCAACTCCTGCGCCAAGGCGAAATGAGTCCGCAGTTGCTTCTCTTTGGTCTTGCCCTTGCCTTCGGCTTTGGCGCCTTGCACGCACTCTCACCCGGCCATGGCAAAACGATTGTCGCCGCCTATTTGGTCGGATCTCGCAGCACGCTGAAACACGCCCTGCTCCTCGGGGCCGTAGTGACTCTCACGCACACGGCAAGCGTCTTTGCGCTTGGTTTCGGTACGTTGTTTTTTTCGCGCTACGTTGTTCCGGACAAGATCATTCCGGCGTTGAGCGTGTTGTCAGGCTTGATGATTGTCGTAGTAGGAGTCTCCCTGCTCTACCGCCGGCTTCAGCAACTGCTCCTGCTTGAGCCCCCTTCCCCTTGGCCGCACCAAAACCCGGCGGACCGCAACGCCAAGAGCCGCGCCCTGGTGGAAGGCGAGCAGCAGCCCCCGTCGCTCAATCCTTTTCCGTCAACCGATACTCACCCACACTTTCCCGGCCCGGCTCATCACCCAACCGGGCATTCACACGAGCTCGGCGGTGAAGTGAGCCTAGCTGGTCTGCTGGGTCTTGCCATAAGTGGCGGCTTAGTTCCCTGCCCGTCTGCGCTCGTGCTGTTGCTAAGCGCGATCGCGCTCGGCCGCACCGGGCTCGGTCTGGCCTTACTCACCAGTTTCAGCCTGGGCTTGGCTGCCGTTTTGATCGCCCTGGGTTGCCTCGCGCTCTACGCCAGGCATCTGCTACCCCGCATCCCCTCCGTCGCGACTCCAGAACTTTTGCGCATCATGCCCGTTATTTCGGCTGGCGTCATTACGGTTGTGGGACTCATCCTAACGGCCGTGGCGCTCGGCTGGCTCAAGCCAGCTTTGGTTTGAGGCAAAGTGGCTGCATCCGTAGGCATGCGCGGTAAGCCACTGAACCTCGAGCTTACACCACTTCCGCGGCGAGATCCAAATAACGGGCTACGGCTTCAATTCCCCGGTAAAAATTTGGCAGATACAGCTTTTCATTGGGCGCGTGCAAATTGTCGTCGGGAAGACCGAATCCCATCATCACGCTGGGAATGCGGAGATACCGGTCGAAAAGGCTCACCACAGGAATCGAGCCACCCGAACGCACATACACGGCCGGGTTGCCAAAAACCTCTTCAAGAGCGCGGGCCGCAGCCTGCACCAAGGGATGAGAAGGGTCGGTTAACGAGGGCGCAGCGGCATGCAAAAGGTGAAACTCCGCCGTGACACCCCGAGGTGTGGCCTTCCGAATCGCTTGCTCGAGCAGTTGTGCGCATTCCTGCGGGTCTTGATCGGCCACCAGGCGGCTGCTTAGTTTCGCAACGGCCTTCGCCGGAATCACGGTCTTCGCCCCTTCGCCCGTAAAGCCGCCGCGAATGCCGTGAACTTCCAAAGTTGGCCGCGCCCATAGGCGCTCCAAGAGCGAGTAGCCGGGCTCGCCAGTCAGTTCTTTGGCTCGAACTTCCTGCTCCAAATACCGGCGTTCATCGAAAGGGAGTCTCGACCATGCTGCAAGCTCTTCGGGGGCGGGCGGCCTAACCCGGTCCAAGTAGCCAGGAATCTGCAAACGCCCATCCCGATCCTTGAGCTCGCAGAGAATCTCTGCCAAGGCCATTAGGGGATTCGGCACCGCCCCCCCATAAACTCCAGAATGGAGATCTTGCGCTGCGCCTTGAACTCGGAGTTCACCATAAAGAATCCCCCGCAAGCCCACGCACAAGGTGGGTAATTCCGGGGCGAACATCTCGGTGTCGCAAATGACCGCAGCGTGCGCTTTCAGACCATCCGCCTGCGAAGCCACAAACTCCGCCAGATGCTCTCCTCCGGATTCCTCCTCCCCCTCCACCAGAAAGCGAACGTTGACGGGTAAGCGGCCTCTCACCGCCATCACCCCTTCGAGCGCCTTGATGAGGATCATTAGCAGACCTTTGTCATCGGCCGCTCCGCGAGCGTAGAGATTCTCGCCCCGAATTTCTGGTTCGAAGGGCGGTGAAATCCATTCCTCGAGCGGTTCCGGCGGCTGCACATCATAATGCCCATAGAACAGCAGCACCGGCTTGCCGGGGGCCTCCAACCACTCTCCGTAAACCAACGGATGCCCCGGCCCGGAAATCACCTGCACGGCCTTCAATCCGGCTTGCCGTAGCTCGGTTGCGACAAATTCCGCAGCCCGCTCAATGTCCCGGCTGTGCTCGGCGCTGGCGCTAATCGATGGGATACGCAAAAACGCTTTCAGCTCTTCCAGAAAACGAGAACGATGCTCTCGAAAGTAAGACATGCTTACCGCCCCCAACCCCCCACCGTCCCCTTCCGCCCCACCAAGCCCCTGAACGCGCCTGGCCACAGCGAACCACCCTCACCGCCAACCAGCCGCTGTCCCGCGGCTCTCCCCTCGCCCTTCAGCCCGTGGCCTCGTGTTTCCTCGCCGCTAAAACATCCAGCGCAAGCTCAATTGACCGGTGCGGGGGCTGCCTGCCGCGGGGAAAATATGGCTCGAAGTGATCGTTCCGCCCTGCGGCGCTGTCACCGTCATGTTCGGCTGCCCAAAATTGACATGATTCAAAGCATTCTGAAAACTAGCCGCAAGTTGAAGGCTGCCCGCCCTTTCGAACCGGAGATTTTTCGCCACTCCGAAGTTTGCGATCACATAGCCAGGCCCCTGCACAATGTTCCGCCCCGCATTCCCAAAACGCCCCGCCTGCGGGATGGCAAACGCGGAACGGTCATACCACGCCGTCAACGTGCGCGGATAGCTGATGGCTTCCTTCACCAAGTCCGGACGGCCGCCAAAATTAAATGTGTTGGAAGGATCGGGCCCTGCAAAAACAGGATTCAGGAAGTTGCCCGTCTGGAGATTCACCAGTGCGTTTAGTTGCCAGCCGCCGAAGATCCGGCTTGTTTTGGCAAACGGTAGCTCGTAAAGGACCTGGTTCATCCATTGATGTCGCGGCACGGCATAGACGTCCGCCCGGTCTCGCCGCCGGTCGTAGGCGTTTTCGATCATCGTGTTGAGATCGGCGTTACCCGTGTCATCGACTTCGCTGATCTGTTTGGCCCAGGTCCAGGCCGAGGTCAACGTGAGGTGGCGCGAAAAACGGTGCGTGATTTGGGTCTGTAATCCGCTGTAGGAGTTGTATGCCCCGTTTTCGGCCCAGATCAGATTGTTGTAGGCGGGAAACGGACGCCGCGCTGGCCCCAGAGACGGCGGCGGCTGGTTCACATTGCGCTGAAAAGGGATCTGTACGCCTCGCGAGCCGATGTAGCTCACGCGCAAGCCCAAATCCCGGATCAGCTCCCGCTCGATCGATAAGTTGTACTGCATCACATAGCTGTTGCGCAGCCTCGGATGCACGCCGTTTAAATTGAGTGTGCCAGGCGCCCCCGGAGCCCCAAAAGGCGATTCAAACGTAATCAAGGGCACGCCGTTGTTGATGGCATTGTTGATCGTGCTGGAGAGCGAATAGGGACCTCCAGCGAGAAACGCCGTGACGGCGCCTGAAAACGGCGCATAAAAAACGCCCCAGCCCCCGCGAATAACCATCTTGGCGTCCTGGCCCGCCAGATACGAAAATCCAAACCGGGGCGCGAAATTATTCTTGTCGCCCTGGCGCAAAGTGCGGTTCAAACCCAGCGTGTCTCCAGTTACGACCGGAACCGTACGGGGAAACGCGGGACTAAAAAACCGTTGCGCACTAGCCGAAGGGGTAATCAAGTTGCCATTGACAGGATCAAAGGAATAGAAGTTGTCGTCGCGGACCGTGACCGGCTGGTTGTATTCCCAGCGCAGGCCATAGCTCAGCGTCAACCGCGGCGCCACTTTGAAATCATCCTGGACGTACCAGGCCAGGTTGTTCCACCGGCTGTACTGGGCCGGGTAGGGATCCACTCGCGTCACGGACGTTGGAAGACCAAGCAAAAAGTCCGCATAGGCGTGATTGGAAAAACGGCTTGAAAAATTGAAATTGCCGAAACTCGCCGCATCCACCGGCATGTAGCGGTTTACATACCAGTAAACAAGTTCGAAGCCCCCCTTCACCGTATGCCGGCCTCGGGTCCAAGTCAAATTGTCCGACACCTGAAAATGGCCATCGTTGACGGGGTTTAAGAGAAGCTGCTGCACCGTGCTCAAGCCCGCCACGACGATGGTCGGCACGCCATTAATGCCTGGACGCGGCGGTAAGCCACGAATCCCAATTTGATCCAATAAGGCCTGACCTTTGACATCCGCATCGGACTTTGAGGAAAGAACGACGTTGCCGGCCCGGAATTCATTAAACAGCGAAGGACGCAGCGAGACTAAGTGGCCTAGCGTCAGAAAGTGTACGTTGCGCAGATTGGTGGAAGTGCCCACGCTGGTCGGCGGCAGCGGGCTGCGCGCCCCTGGGATTTTATAGTCGTGGTTTTTGTGCTGGTAGCGGACAAAGGCCGATTGGGCGCTGCGAAAATTGTGATCGAGCCGCAGTTCATAAATCCGGTGCGTTTCTGGGCCGTTAAACGAGGCACGGTAGTTGCCGGCGGTCAGTGTCGGCGGACCAAAGTTTGGAAGCGGATAGAACAGCTCCTGCGCCCGGCGCGCCTGGGGCGAGATCAAGCTCGGCGGGATGCGGTTGCCCTCAAACGGCTGCCCGTTGTAGGGATTGCGCACGGACCCGGCGCCAGAAAAATCCCCTTCGCGCTGCGCGAGGGTGGGCACATTGGCATTGAAGAGATAGGCTCGCGACCCGCTCGTGCCGTCAAAATTGGCCAGGAAAAACGTTTTGTCTTTCTTCAACGGCCCCGAAAGATTGGCGCCGTAGTTGTGAATATTCTGAAAAGGCCTGGCCGCCTGAAACGGATTGCGCGCATCGAAGGCACTATTGCGGACATACCAGAAGGCCGTCGCATGGAACTGGTTGGAGCCCGCCTTAGTCACCGTCGTAATGTTGGCCACGCCTCCAAATTCAGCGCGGTTGGAGTTCAGGTTGGCCGTGAACTCCTCCACCGATTCAAATGAGGGTTGCGAAACCGGATCCGGCCCTCCAAAATTGCCAAAATTCGTTTCAATCCCATCTACCTTTAGGCGCACGCCATTGGCGCCAGAGCCGGGCGCAAGCCACGCTGCCCCAGCACCTACCTGCACCACCCCGGGTACGGTCAGCGGCATCATGCTAAAAATCAGACCCGAATCCCCGGCATTGTTAAACACGCTGCGCAGATTCGTCGGCAGCTCCAGAATCTGCTTGCTCGAAAGACCGACCGAAATAGAGGGCGATTCGGTTTGCACGACCGCAGAAACACGCGCCGTCACCGTCACCTCGGTCACATTTGCTGCTAACTCAAAGCGCAGGTCCTGGCGCACGGTGCGATAGGCTGCAACCAGAAATTCTTCGGTCTCGATGGTGCGGAAACCTTTGGCTGAGGCCGTCAGCCGGTAGCGGCCTGGGGGTAAATTCGGAAACGTGTAGGCGCCTGTCGCGTCGGTTAAAAATTCGCGCTCAACACCGGTATCCACGCTGCGCAGCTTGACCGTCGCCTGAGCCACGGCGGAAAGGCCAGGATCGACCGCTAAGCCCGTCACCGCCCCAAGAGGCGATTGCGCGCGCAGCAGGCTGCTGAGCGCCAAAGCAAGAACTGACAGCCAATGCTTCATGTTTCGTTCCTCAGTTTTCCTCTGGCGTTTTCGTTTCGGTTGGATCCTCGGGGTTGTCCAGTAAGCGCATGCCCTGGAAACTTTGCGCATTCAGCAATCCCGCGCGGCGGTAGACAAACAGTTTGTCGCGGCTGTCGGCGATGTCCAGATTGCGCATGGTCAGCTGGCCAATGCGGTCTTGCGGGGTGAAGGCGCCTTGATGCTTTTCCATGGTGAGCCGCTCGGGCTTATAGGTCAGGTTCGGGCTGCGCGTGTCGAGAATGGAATAATCATTGCCGCGCCGCAACTCGATCACTACTTCGCCTGTGACGGCCTTCGCGACCCAGCGCTGGAGGGTTTCGCGGAGCATCATGGCTTGTGGGTCAAACCAGCGTCCCTCGTAAAGAAGGCGACCCAGACGACGCCCCATGCTGTGATACTGCTCAATCGTGCCTTCGTTGTGGATACCTGTGATCAGGCGCTCGTAGCCAATGTAGAACAGAGCCATGCCCGGCGCTTCGTACACGCCCCGGCTCTTGGCTTCAATGATTCGGTTTTCAATTTGATCGGACATGCCGAGTCCGTGGCGGCCAC
>JANWVY010000011.1 GCA_025056455.1 Bryobacteraceae bacterium
TCAACCTGGAAATTCCAAATGATGTCCCGGTCGGTACGCAAACCTTACGCCTGCAAAGTCCTTACGGTACGGTCGAGCTTCCGATTTCGATGCTGGCCGTGGCTCCCGCCATTTTCCGAGACACGGAGTCTGGCCGGGCCGTGATCGTCAATACGGGAGGGGTAGTGAATTCTCCTGCGGCCCCGGTCAACCGTGGCTCTGCGATCACAATTTACTCCACAGGCCTCGGGAGGACGGTAACCCAGGGTCGAAATCAAGTTGTTGCCGAACCGGTGCGGGTGGTTATCCAAGATGTTGAAGTAAATCCGAGTTTCGCAGGAAAGGCGGAGGGATTGATTGGAGTATATATTGTCAACGTCACGGTGCCGGCAGCGATCCCACCCGGCTTGGCAGTTCCCCTCGTTCTCCGACAATCTGGGGTTGAAAGCAATTCGGTTAGCGTCGCAATTCGCTAACTCAGCGAAAAAACATTGACTCACTTGCTAGTGACGTGTTTAAATCGCTTGTTGACCCGAGAACCGGGCAACGGGCGGAACTTCCCGGTCTGCCCCAGCTGTCGAAGGACTATTTTCCTTCTTGACATTGGGTTACGAGAGGTGGTAAGAAAGAAAGGAATTGCGTCCAAAGCATTATAGCGGCATTCACACTCATGAATCCCGCAAGCACACAAATGACTAGCGAAAAGGTCAGGGGAAAAAAATCGTTGGCGACGCACTCGACAGTAACCTGGCAGCTAAATGATGCGAGGCAGGTACGATGAAGCGGACATTCGCGTTTATTGGCGCCCAGGCTGTCGGGATGAACCACTTAAGGCCTTTTGAGCACAGGTTAAAAGAGAAATTCCATCAATTCCAGTTCAACTTCTACAAGGAGAGGGAAATGTCAGATTTTCGCAAGCTGTTACTTGCGTTCGCGGCAGCGACCCTGATGGCAGGGATTGCGAGCGCCCAGGTGCCGCCCCCGATCGTTTGCAGTACTACGGCTCAGCCCTTGACGGTTCGGGCCGAGGGGTTGGCGGAGCAAACCGGCGATATCGTGATTTCATGTACAGGTGGTACAGTTCCAGCGCTGGGTTCGGCTCTTCCGCAGGTAAACATTTCAGTAACATTGACGACGAATATTACGAGCCGCCTGGTCAGCGACCCGCTTACCGAGGCGCTGTTGTTCATTGATGATCCTCAGCCCGCTGCTCAGAGCCCCTGTGCGGGTGTTAACGCTGTCTGCGCCCCGCTTCTGGCTGGTCCTGGTGGAACCGCGGTGGATTCTGCTGGTGTGGTGAGAAATATCTTCCAGGGCACTCGCCAGAGCGATAACACGATTGTTTTCTTGGCCATTCCCATTAACGCCCCTGGCACTGCCGCAACTCGGGTATTCCGGACGAAGAATATCCGCGCAGCGATTGCTGGCGCTTCGGCTCCAAGTGGGCAGATCTTCGCCTTTGTGTCGATCCAAAACCCGCCTGCCAATCTCCAGCTGAACAACTCGTCCGTTAACGTAGCTTTCGTGCAGCAAGGCTTGCTGTTCGCCGTTCGCAGCCGCACGGGTGGTAGTTTCGATCCGGCCGCGGCCGGTGTGCAGATGTTCCAGTGCGACGCTTCGAATTTCAGTCTGGCAGCATCCGCTACGGCTCGATATGGTGGCGGTGGATTCCTGGGCCGCTCCTTCACGGCTCGGTTCCGCGAGAACTACGCGGCTTCCTGGAAGGTTCGGGACGTGAACTTCCCGCTCACTGAACCTGGCTTACAGCAGAATATTCCGCAAAACAACAACGGTGCTGATCCAAGCATTGCGACCGTGGTCGAGTCCGGCTTCTACAACACTGGATTCACTTCTACGAACGGTCTCAACCGTGCTGGTCGCGCGGACCATGGAACGCGGTTACGTCTCGCCTTCAGCAACGTTCCGGCGAACGTTCGGGTCTACGTTTCGGTCCACGCTTTGAGCTCGGCCGCCTTTACGACGGATAGCAGCAATCGTCAGTCCGGCGGTGGCGAGACCTCGGCCTCTACAGCAGCCTACGGTGTCTCAACGAGCCCAGCGGGGCTGAACGTGTTCGCCGGCACTGTTCTTGCGAACCCCACGAGTGATACTGAGTTGGTGTTGGGCGGCAACACGGCCCGTTATCCTTCAGGAGCGGTGGCTGGTCTCATCGAAGTGCCTTTGACGGGCGGCGCGGGCTCTTTCGTGTGGGAGGTGTTTGGCCAGGATCCGAACCAGATCGACACCGCTTCCTTCGCTGTATCCTTCGCTTACCGTCCGGCCGCCAACCCCGGCACGGGAACCATCGCCGTGAATGGTAGCTTCGCTCCGGTCGGCGGTGGCAACACGATGAGCGCCACGGCTGCGATTCCGCGGTTCGCCGATCTGTCGACTGCGGTCAACTCCGCCAGCATCGTGACTTGCTTGACGACCCTGTTGTTCCCCTTCGTGACGAACCAGGCCGGCTTTGACACGGGCGTGGCAATTGCGAACACAAGCGCAGATCCGTTCGGCACTGCCCCGCAGACCGGAAACTGCGAACTCAACTACTACGGCGGCACAACCGGCGGTGGTGCTGCGCCTGCGAGACAAACGACAACGACCCCGGTGGCTGGTGGTCAGACCTTGGCCTTCACGCTGTCCAGTGGAGGAACCAACGGGATCGCTGCCACGCCTGGCTTCCAGGGTTATATCATCGCGATCTGCAACTTCCGCTTCGCTCACGGCTTCGCATTCATCAGCGATGTGGGCGCGGCCCGATTGTCGCACGGCTATCTGGCGCTGATCCTCGATCCGCGCATCGGACTGACAGGAGAAGCGCTGAACAACTAGCGCGACGTAACAGTTACCTTAAAAAAGCGGGGAGCCACTAGCTCCCCGCTTTTTCTTTTTTACGAAACTGAACTATTCCACCCCATAGCTCCTGGTGATAGACTGTTACTTGCGCGTCCTACCAAATCAACAACTTCCGGCAAGAGGTGACATGTTTCGTAGATTCGTTCCCTTTCTTTCCCTGTTTTGTGTCGCGGCCACGACGCTGTTTGCACAAGCACGCCACGTCTTCGTGCTGCCCCCAGGAGACGGAGTGCTGCGCCCCATCACCACCTTCACTGCCGATCCCTTTCAGTTGGGTGGCCCTCCAATCCAGGCCGCTCAGGACGCCTTTCTTGCACTGTCCACACCTTCGGGCGGCAAATACTATTTTATTGGCCGTTCCGGCGTGGACACGGTTGTCGCCACCAACAGCAGCTTCACTGTAACCGGCCGGTTGAATCTCGGTGCGGGTGCCTCCTCTGCCACCGTGACTCCCGATGGCCGGTTCTTGCTCGTCACAACGAATCAGCTCGTCATCATCAATACAGCGACCGATGCTGTTGTGGCGTCGGTTGATGTCGGCGGCGCTCCCAACGACGTCGCCGTTTCAAGGGATAGCACGCGCGCTTACGTGAGTAGCCAGGTGACGTCCCGTGTGACTGCTGTTGATCTCAGCAGCTTTTTTGTCGTGAATTCGGCAACAAACTTGGGGCCCGTCACGGGGGTCACGGTTGGACCAAACGGACTCCTCTACGTGAGTGCTACGAACATCCTGTACGAAATGGACCCCCTCACCCTGGCGCTGCGAGGAGGATCGGGAATTCCGCTCAACGCGCAGCCCGCCAAGCCCGTGATCGTCTCTGATGGGTTTGGGAATGTACGGGCGGTGATGATCAACACCAATCCCGCGTTCGGGGGATCTTCCCTGATTTCGATTGATCTAGGAAGCCGGACCGTCACGCCAATTGTCGCAGGGGGAATTGTTTTAGAGCGGATTGCGCCCGTTAGCTACAACCGTTTGCTGGGCACTGGCGCCAACGGACAGCTCTACGACATCAGCCTGCCGACCGCAATCACGCCAGCGACGTTTACAGGTCTTACATCGACCCTTGGCGTGCGATCCGTGGCGGTCTCGGACGAGTTTCCCTCTGCCCGCTTTGCGTATTTGTCTTTCACGAACAACACTGTTGTCAGGGTTGATCTAGCCAGTAATTCGGCGAGTCAGCCTCTTCCTCTGGCAAATCCCGCTGGACCGGTTAGCTACACCGGAGCATCCACGGCCACCGTCACCTCTAGCGCTGTCTACACCTACAATAACGGACAGTTCATTAATCCCGCCTCGCCAGGACTGCCTTTAATTATTCGTGCGGTCGACGCCAACGGGCGGCCTGCGGCGGGCGTTCCCGTGCAATTCACTACCCAGGCGCTCGGCGCCCTCCTTCTCAACGCCTCTAGTCTCACGGACGGCCTGGGTTACGCCCTAGTCAACATCATTGCACCACCAACTACCGGCCCATTTCAGGTCGTTGCGAGTGTGGGGTCAGTGCAGGTACAGCAGGTTACGTTTAACTTAACCGCAGGAACCGGAACGCAAGGACCCACCGGCGCCATCTCCATTCGCTCCGGAAACGGTCAAATTATTCGCGAGTCCCAGACGACCCCAGAGCCCTTAAGAGTGGTGGTTCGCGACTCAGCTGGAAACCCGGTGCCGAATGCGGTTGTGAATTGGACCGCCACCACAGCGAACGGCCCCAACGGGACGCTTGCCGCCTCCCAAACATTTACGGATTCCGCGGGGGAAACCAGTAACACCTTCACCGCGCCTTTCATTGGGCCAAATTTATTGCAGTCGTTCTTGCAGAGCACGATCACTGCGAGTACGTTTAGTGGCTCCGTGACGTTCTTCGTGACGTCAATTCCTCTCGTGTTTGGCCAGAACCCAGCGAGTCCGCCGACGGTCCAAGTTCTTCAGCCGAACGTCGAGAGGCTCACCGCAAGGGCTGGTACCACGCTAGCTGGAGCTGTCCAAGTACGCGTAAACGCCGGCAGCGGACCCGGCGCGGGCGCGCCCATTCCCAACGTGGCAGTTTCTGTGGGAACCGGTCTCGATCCGACGATCGCGCCCTCGGCTAGCTGCGCAGCTGGGACTGGGCTCACGGATGCGAACGGATTTGCCACCTGCGACTTGGTCATCGGAAACCGAATTGGCAACGCTGCGCTGAATATTTCTGTTGGTGGCCAGATCGTCCAAACCATCCAGCTCACGGTTACGCCCGGACTTCCGGGTAAGGTGGTCATTCTCCAGGGCGACAATCAAGCGGGCGGGCCTGGAGAAACGCTCCCGCTCGCGCTTCTGGCTCGAGTGGAAGATGGTTTCGGGAATCCGCTGCCAAACACGGATGTGCGGTGGACGGTGGAAAGCGGTCAGGCAACCCTGTTGAACACCATTAACCGGTCTGACACTCTGGCGCGGGTGTCCACACTCGTCCGCCTCGGCGCGACACCAGGTCCGGTGCGAATCCGGGTGACTGCTCAAGGCGGAAGCGCTGACGCGTTTGCCACCTTTAATCTCACGGTGAACATTGGCGCAACACAATTGCGTCGCATCTCTGGAGACGGCCAGTCGGCAATCGTGAACCAGCCATTCACGGAACCCCTCGTGGCGCAAGTGCTTGACGCCAATGGCGCCCCAGTGCCAAATGTTCAAGTTGCCTTCACTGTGAACAGTGGGGCTGCAACCCTTAGTGCGAGCACGGCTACCTCCGATGCCTCCGGCAACGTACGCGTGAACGTGACTGCTGGAGCCACGCCGGGCAGCGTGACCATTAGCGCCTCCTTTGCTGGGAACGTGGTAAGCTGGACGCTCACGGTCCGTCCCCTCGGACCTACCATTACCAGCGTCGTCAATGCGGCAAGCGGTTCCACGACGCTTGCTCCCGGCACGGTAGCGACCATCCGCGGAACGAACTTCGCCTCGGCAGTGCGCGGCTATCTGATGCCGGGCAATCCCCTTGCTCCGTTACCTGGACAGCTCGGCGGCGTCTCGGTGACCTTTGGTGGAATTACGGCGCCCATCTTCTGGGTATCGAACATCGATGGTCAAGAGGCTGTGACCGTTCAGGTACCTTTTGAAGCTCCCGAAAGCGGAACGGTTCCCGTAACGATCACTTCGGGAGGGGCACAGGCCACCGTCAATGTTCCCATGGCGCAGTTCTCACCAGGCATCTTCGAGAACATGGACGCCCAGGGCCGCCGCTACGCCATTATTACTCGAGCGGATGGGAGCTATGTCACACCGGATAATCCAATTGGCCGGGGTGAGATGGCGCGTGTTTATGTGACAGGCTTAGGCCGCACTAACGCCCCAGCGTTCACCAACGCGCTTGGCGGAGTTGGCCAGCGCGTCACGGCGCCCGTAGTGGTCGGAATCAACGATAGCGGAGTTCCCACCATGTCCGCCGAGTATGCACAAAACCTCATTGGCGTGTACGTGATCACCTTCCAAGTACCCAATGACACGACACCCGGACTGACCCGTAACTTTGCGGTAGGGGTGACAGGCCCGGGCGGTGGCTTGATCTTCGCTAACGGGTCTACGATCGCCATACGGTAAAAACGAGGCTTCAGGCGGGGGGTCTCCTTGAGAACTCCCGCCAGCCCCCCGCTATCGCGGGCGTTTTAGAAATGCGTCGATTCCCCGGCGGCAATCCTCTGTCATTCGTGCGATCGCATTGACCTGAGCTCCGCACTCAATCGCTGCCTCGACCGGCATGACGTCAATTTGATACAGCAGTTGTTTCGTGAGCCGAATGGCGGATGAAGACTTCGAGGCGAGCGAAGAAACAAATTCCTCGACACGCTCCCAGAATCCCTCCACGGGATATACGGCATTGACCAGGCCCGCCTCGAATGCTTCCGTGGCGCTGATCATCTTGCCCGTAGTCAACAGCTCGAAGGCCCGCTTCTCAGAAACCGATCGCCGCAGCAAGGACATCACCATGGCGGGAACAAACGCCAGATTCACTTCCGGATAGCCGAAGAGGGCATCCGCACGGGCCAACACAAGATCCGAGGCCGTGGCCAAGCCACACCCGCCAGCAAGCGCTCGGCCTTGAACGGCAGCGACAACAGGAAGAGGGTGCCGCCGCATTAGCAAAAACAAACGCCCGAGCCTTCGCGCGTCCTCTAAATTGTCCAGTAACGAGGCGTCGCGAATCTGTTGAAGCTCGGCAAGGTCGGCGCCGGAACAGAAATCATTGCCCTCACCCACCAGCAGGATACATCTCGCATTCGAATTCGAAGCTGCTGCCTCGAACTCAGCAGTTAAGCGCTCGATCGTGGCCCGGTTCAGTGCGTTCCGCTTGTCGGGCCGGTTTAACGTGACGCGGACGATCCCGTCTCCACTGACCATGCGCCGAGTTTAGCAGCAATCTGAATCCGAGGGGCGGAAAAGCACCTACTGCGCCAGTTCCACTTCAATCGTGACGCTGGCGCGAACTTGCACTGTTCCCGGCTCGATAGGCGTCGGAGCCGAGGCCGTCACTCCCGGTGCCCGCGCCTCGGTGATGACGGGCAGGACGACTCCGCTCTCTGATGCCATGATGACGGAACCCAATCTTGCGCCTAAACCTAGTGCGATCGCCTCAGCGCTTTGCCGGGCCTGCTGCGTGGCCGCGCGGAGCGCCTGATTGCGTACCGGATTTGGATCCTTCAATCCAAATTGCAGCCCGCCAATGGAGGAAGCCCCCGCCTGAACCGCTCGATCGATCGTGCGACCCGCCAGCGTGAGGTCCTCTACAGTGACCTCGAGTGTGTTCGTGGCTTGATAGCCTGTTAGCTGCGGGGGCTGACCCTGAGGATAACGGTATTGCGGAGACACGGAAACCCCAACGGTTCGCACGTCACCGCGGGAGCCGAGCAGCTGTGTTAGTGCCGAAATCACTGACGCTGCTTGCGACGCGACCGCCTCAGTTGCCTCTTGAGCCGTAGATCCTTGCGCTGTGCAATTCACAATCACCTTCACCTGATCCGGGCGGGTGGACACAACGCCTTCACCCGAAGCCCGAACAAAAGGCCGGCGCTGGGCTGTCTGTGCCCAAACCATGCCGCAACTGAAACTCACCAAAACGACCGTTGAGATGATCCTCGCCATGTGAAACCACCTTTCCTGATCACTGAACACGCAAGCAAGGTTCTACTTCCATTCTCTGTGAAGTTCGGAAAGGCGGCATCCGGCCGCGTTCTCTTTCTTAGCTAGAACTTTAGGCAGTGCCTGCCGGTGGCGACAAAACAGCGCCAGGCAACCCGCTTCTGAGTCGCGCGACCACACGAGGCTGCTAGGCTGGCCCCTGGTTACGGTTCGCTGCTCTAGCTGCGATCAAGCGCGGGCGTTAACACCGGTTCCAACCAGTGGTCATATTGCTCGCGCCAGCCCCGCACGACGGAATCGTAAACGCTGCGAAGTTGGCTCGAAATCGGTCCCACGACGCCCAATCCGACCGGGTGGTGATCGATACGAGTAATGGGAGCAATCTCTACCGCGGTACCAGTAAAGAAAGCCTCCTCGCATTGGTAAAGCTCCGATCGGTCAATCGACCTTTCGATTGTCTCCATGCGGAGCTCGCGCGCTGCCAGCTGCATGACGGTATCGCGGGTGATACCCTCCAGAATGTTGTCGCTCGCTGGTGGGGTGATCAATTTCCCCTGTTTGACAAGGAAAAGGTTACAGGTTGCACCCTCCACAACATGTCCCGCTTCATTGAGAAAAATCGCTTCGTCGAAACCGTTTCGATGCGCCTCGTCGGTGGCGAGGGCGCTGTTGACGTAGGCGCCACAGATTTTACCCCGTGCTGGAATCGCGTTGTCTTCCACACGCCGCCAGGTCGATACGCAAGCATGAATGCCGCTTGCGCTTGACAGATAAGGTCCAAAAGGAATGCCGATGATTGCGATTGCATACTGATCATCTGGCCGCACGCCCACTCTTGGCGAAGACCGGTAGGCAATCGGGCGGATATAGATGTCGGTGCAGAAGTCATTGCGCCGCACCAGCTCCTCAGTGATGTCGCAAAGCTCGCTTTCGGTGTGCGCGAGGTCCATATGGAGCAGGCCACAATTCAACTTCCAGCGGCGGAAGTGATCAGCGGCTCGAAACAGCAGCATCTGTTTCCGCTTTTCCGACCAGTATCCGCGGATACCCTCAAACACGCCGGTGCCGTAATGCAAAGCGTGGGTCAAGATGCTGATCTTTGCTTCGGATAATGGGACGAAACGGTCATTGAAGAAAACAATCGGGTTGTCCTGCGCCATCATGTGCGATACCTCCTTTGGGCGCACAACAAACGCCCTTGTTGGATGGCCTCTCGATTCAGAGCAATCAACGATTCGGATTTGACATGCGCTTTCAGCGCGAGTTCGAGCGCGCCATCTGGCAAGCAGGGCACACGCTCGAGCCACGCGCCTAACGCCACCATATTCGCCACGCGGGGATCACCTAGACGGTCTGCTTGCTGCGTGAAAGGGACAGCTACGAGCTCAAGGTCCGACCTTACGCAGTCTGTGGGGAAACTCTCGTTGTTGTAGAACACCATCCCGCCTGGCTCGACGCTAGCCAAAAATTTCCGCAGCGATGGTTCATTGAGAGCAATGAGATGGGTTGGCCGCGAAACAACTGGGGAATCTACTTCGTTCGTACTCAAGCGGACGCTTGCGTTGGAAGTTCCCGAACGCATTTCAGGACCGTAGGAGGGAAGCCAGGAGACATGCAAGCCGGCATACATACCCGCCTGGGCAATCACCTCGCCCAGAAGCTGAATACCTTGCCCCCCAAAACCAGCGATTTTCAGCCGTACATCGACGGGCTGGCAGGCTAACGGGTGGGGCCACTCGCCCTCGGCCTCTGCGCCTCTCAGCAAGACTTCCACCTGATCAGCTGGCAAGGCGGCTGGAGGCTGAGAGCGCGGTACCGTCTGCCGACGTCGATCACACTTTACGCCCAGAGGAAAAACCTTGGTCAGTTCGTCGCGAACGCGCTTCTGGGCCTCAACCGGAGTAAGTTTCCACACCGTCGGACACGGAGAAAGAACTTCAATAAAGGAAAAGCCCAGCCCCCTCCGCTGTACGTCGATGGCTGTTCGGATGGCCCGCCAAGCTGCTGTAATTTGCTTGCCATTGCCTAAGGCGACCCGCTCGACGTAAACCGGGGCTTCTAAGCTTGCGAGAAGCTCGGCCATTTTGAGCGGATAGCCATCGTTTAAGGCGCTGCGCCCGTACGGCGTTGTTGTGCTGACCGCAGCCAGCGGCGTTGTCGGTGCAGCCTGGCCTCCGGTCATGCCGTAAATTGCGTTATTGACAAAAAAAACCGTAAACGGTTCGCCGCGGTTGGCGGCATGAAGAATTTCCGCCGTCCCGATGGCGGCAAGATCTCCGTCGCCTTGATAGCAGAGCACTACGCTGTCCGGGCGCGTGCGCTTGATCGCCGTGGCGACAGCCGAGGCCCGCCCGTGCGCCGCCTGGACGTGTCCAAGGTCAAAGTAGTAGTAGGCGAACACCGAACAACCGACCGGACTTACAAAGACGGTTCGGTCTTGAACCCCAAACTCATCCAGGACGCGGGCGATGAGCTTGTGCAGAATCCCATGCCCGCAACCAGGACAGTAGTGGGTGGATTCGGGCGATTCGGGCTTGCGCTCAAACCGCGGATAGAAACACTGCGAGCGAGCCTGAGCTAGAACATAGCCATCCATAGTCGCTCCTCCTGCCGCGCAGATTGCGGCGCCATCGATAGGGCGTAGTCCGTAATTTCTTCCGCCGTCGGGACGTTGCCTCCGAGGCGCGAATAAAACTCCACCGGACGCACTCCTTCCACCGCAAGCCGTACATCCTCAACCATCTGCCCCGTGCTCATCTCCACCACCAAAAACCCCTTCACCTGGTCGCGAAGGCGGCGAATTTCCTCGGTGGGAAAAGGAAACAGCGTAATCGGACGTAACAACCCGGCCTTAACTCCCTTCTTTCTCAGCCGTTCGGTGACTGCCTTCAAAACGCGGCCAACAATCCCATAGCCCATGAGGATGAAATCGGCGTCTTCTGTCCTCCAGTTTTCCCACCGCGCTTCGATTTGCGCGCGACGGTATTTGGCTTCGAGCGCGCGGTTGTGGCGCTCCAGATCGTCGTTGAGTAAATGGATCGAAGTAATGAGGTTCCTTCGAGTTGCGGCAGTCGCCATCACGGCCCAGGAGGGAGGTTCACGCTCGCTCACCGCCTTTGGCAGGACTACGGGTTCCATCATCTGGCCAATGCAACCATCCGCCATCACGACAACAGGATTGCGGTACCGGTCGGCGAGCTCGAAGGCTAGGACGGTCAGATCGGCCATTTCTTGGACGCTGGCTGGGGCCAAGACCAAGTTGCGGTAACAACCGTGGCCGCCTCCCTTGACGACCTGAAAGTAGTCGCTTTGTTCCGGGCTAATGTTTCCCAGGCCTGGCCCTCCGCGGGTAATATCCGCGATGACGCACGGCAGCTCAGCGCCCGCCAAATAGCTGAAACCTTCTTGCATCAGGCTAATTCCGGGCCCGCTTGACGCTGTCATCACTCGCGTTCCCGTGGCGGCTGCACCGTAGACCATGTTGATGGCGGCCACTTCGCTTTCTGCTTGCAAAAACACCCCACCCACGAGCGGCATCCAATACGCTGCTGCTTCCGTAATTTCACTTGCCGGAGTAATCGGGTATCCGAAGAAAGCGCGGCAACCAGCGAGAATTGCGCTCCTTAACAGGGCTTCGTTCCCTTTGAGAAATACCGGAGCTGACATGGCTACCTCCTCAAGCCGCTAGGCGAAACACGCAAATCGCCCCCGGTTCTGGACAGACAAAGAAGCAGATCCCGCAACCTGTACAACCATGGCCGACATACATCGCGGGGTGGTAGCCGGCTGAATTCAGACTTTCCGATATCCGGAGCACCGCCGGTGGGCAGGCTTCCATACACAAGCCACACCCTTTGCATTCCTCTTGGCGGATTTCGACCTTGCCGCGGTCCATGGCTGAACCCTCCTTTAGAAACTGGTGAACTTGGCCGCTCGGGACGAAGTTCTTGCGTTGAGGAAACCCGCTTGACGGGCAAAGTCTTCCAGCTCAGGACGGAACTTCGGATCGGCGATGGCGATCAAGGCCTCCGCGCGCTGGCGGAGCGTTTTTCCATGCAAGTGTGCAATGCCGTGTTCCGTGACGACGTAATGAACATCGGCGCGTGAGGTCACCACGCCCGCACCAGGTGTCAGCATGGGTTTAATTCGAGAAACGGTTCCATTTTTCGCCGTGGAGGGCAAGGCGATAATCGGCATGCCACCGCGCGAGCGGGCCGCCCCGCGAATGAAATCTACTTGCCCGCCAAAACCTGAGTAGGGCAACGGACCGATCGAATCCGCGCAGACTTGGCCTGTGAGGTCGACTTCCAGCGCCGAATTTATTGCCACCATCCGGTCATTCTGCGCAATGATAAATGGGTCATTGGTGTACGAAATTGGGTGGAACTCAAACAGAGGATTGTCATGGACGAAGCGAAACAATCTTTCTGTGCCCAAGACGAACCCTGCCACCAGCTTCCCCGGATGAAGGTTTTTTCGACGGCCATTCATCACTCCGCTTTCAATAAGGTCGATCACGCCATCGGAGAACATTTCCGTGTGCAGGCCAAGATCCCGGCGGCCGCCTAGGCAGTGAAGCACTGCGTTTGGTATTCCGCCAATACCGAGTTGGAGAACTGCGCCGTCGGGAATCAACTTCGCGACGTTTTTCGCGATTCGCTCATGCAGCGAGGTGAATGGCTCTGGCGGCATCTCGAGCAGCGGATGCGATGTCTCAACGACCGCTGTCACTTCGCTGACATGCAGGAAGGTGTCGCCGTGGGTCCGCGGCATTTGATCGTTCACTTCAACGATCACGTAACGAGCGTTCCGTGCCGCGTTCAGCGTACAGTCGACGCCAACACCCAGGCTCATGTAGCCGTGATCATCGGGAGGTGTTGCTTGCAGCAAAACACCATCCAGCGGCAAGCTCCCGTCTTGAAAGAGCCGCTCGATTTCACTCAGAAAGATCGGGGTGTAGTCGGCCTCCCCACGAGCTACGGCTTGGCGGACGTTCCCGCCTATAAACAGCGAGTTCGTGCGAAAGGAGGTCGCGTATTCTGGACGGACGTATTCGGCATCGCCGAATGTCGCCATGTGCACCAGTTCTACGTCCTCAAGCTCCGGAGCGCGGCGCACCAGCGCGCGTACGAGAGTTTCCGGCGTCGCGCAGCCCGGTTGGATATAAATTCGATGACCGGACTCGACAAAAGCCAGGGCAGCATCTGCTGAAAGCGTGATCCGGCGGTAGCGATCTTGCCAAGACATGTCCGCCCTCCACTACACCCTCTAGCAAGTGGTGTTCCAATTCGGCCAAGACTCTCACTGATTGATAAGTGATTCTTCATCAATTGCTTAACTCATCAACCGGGCAAGCCGAAGAAGGGCTGTGTGAAAGTGCGCTTCCCTGTGGCTTTTTTCCCCCACCGGGAGCATCTGCACGGGCTGCGGTACACTTTCGAGGAGTGGTGCATGGATGCGCCAGCCCAGGAAATCGCAATAGGGAGGAAACCAGACGGATGGATCTCGGGATTCGAGGGCGGAAGGCCCTGGTCTGCGCAGCCAGCAAGGGCCTAGGCCGAGCTTGTGCGCTGTCGCTCGCTCGTGAGGGGGTAGGAGTCACCATCGTAGCCCGGGGCGAGCCAGCGCTCCTCGAAACCGCTCAGCAAATTCGAGAGCAGACTCATTCCCCAGTGATCGCTGTGGCGGCTGACATCACCACAGAGGAGGGCCGCCAGGCGGCTCTGAGCGCCTGCCCAGATCCTGACATTCTGATCAACAACGCTGGGGGACCTCCACCCGGCGACTTCCGCCAATGGACACGCGAGGTCTGGATCGCTGCCCTGAACGCCAACATGCTGACGCCTATTGAATTGATCAAGGCCACGGTGGACGGCATGATGGCCCGGCGTTTCGGGCGCATCGTTAATATCACTTCGAGCGCAGTCAAGCAGCCAATCGATCAACTCGGCCTTTCCAGTGGTGCACGTGCCGGACTCACCGGCTTTGTGGCTGGACTGGCGCGCCAGACGGTGCGCTACAACGTCACTATCAACAACATCCTCCCTGGCCCCTTTGAAACGGAGCGCCTTTGGAGCACCTTGGCGCTAGCTGCTAAGACCGCTCGCCGCACGCTCGACGAGGAGGCTGCCCTGCGCCGCGCACAAAACCCGAGCAGCCGGTTCGGAGACCCGGCCGAACTCGGGGACTTGTGCGCCTTCTTGTGCAGTGCGCAGGCCGGCTACATCACGGGCCAGAACATTCTCATCGATGGCGGAGCTTACCCCGGAGTCTTCTAGCTTGGCCGCGAGGCTTCACGCAAGCGATCTCAACAGATCGACGAGTTCGTCTTCGATCAGACACCCCCGGGGCCGCCGCACCGCCCTCGGGCTTAACTGACGCGCGCGAAATCGCTGAGCGCCACCTTGCGACCTTTGAACATGGCAAGGTTGGCAAGATGCGGACCTGCCACGGCTTGAGCAGCGATCTCTACCGTGCAGTTTGGCTCCTTGCGCGACTTCACACAGTCGATGAAATTCTGAATGTGAGACTCTACCGGCACGGGCGCCTTTTCTTGGATGAGCGGTGGATTCTCTCTTTTCCACGGTTCCTCGTAGACGACAAATCCAGCATCGTCCAGGATCAGAGTTGCTTTGTCGCCCATGAAAGTAATCGACCAGCCGTTCTGATAGGAATTGGCATAGTCGAGCGTCCAGCTTGCCATGAAATCCGGGTACTCAAAGACTGCGCAGAATACATCAGGATGTTCAGCGCCTTGCATCTTGGCCACATAGCCGTGGGCGATGGCTGATTTCGGCGGGCCAGATTTCATGAACCACTGCACAACGTCCATCAAATGCGTGCCCTGGTCCGTCATATTGCCGCCCGCGTAATCAAAGAAGTAGCGCCAAGAGCGGAAACGCATCGGCTCTAACTCACGCTTGCGCGCTTTCCCAAGAAACCTGTTCCAATCCAAGTTGCCTTCAAGAGGAGAATTGTTGAGTGGCTTCGCAATGTTCCAGTGCCACTGCGCTTTGACCAGCGTGACGCGGCCTAGCGTGCCATCATCCACCACCTTCTTCGCTTTGAAGATCGACTCTGCGGACCGGCGCTGCATTCCAATCTGCACGATTTGTTTGGATTTGCGCACCGCCTGCACCATTTTGGCGCTTTCTTCTAAAGTTTTCGAAAGCGGTTTTTCCGCATAGATATCCTTGTGCGCCGAAAGGGAATCCAACATCATCTGGCAGTGGTGATGATCAGGCGATGCAATTACAACGGCCTCAACATCCTTGTTTTCTAGCAGCTCTCGATACTCGACATACGTTTTTACGTCGGGTGTGTCTTTGAGTGCGAGGGCGATGTGCGGCTCGTAAACATCGCACACCGCCACACACCGAGCGCCAAGCTCCTTGAATTTGCGATTGAGATAGCGACCTCGACCGCCCACTGCAATCACGCCGTACTGCAAACGTTCATTGGCGCCGAACGCAGAGGCTGGTACAAAGAGAGGTGCGGCAACCATGGCAGACACAAAAGAACGGCGATTGGATTTCATGGACTTACTCTCCTCGCTCCTCAATCTAACACCGAAAGACGCCCCTTGCCACTTGCCCTTCCGCTCCAGGTGACGCTCCCGCCGGACTCTGCCTATCGCGAGTAGACCGTCAGCTGCTGCTCAGTTGTTTTGCGCCACTGTTCGAGGGGCGGCGCACCATACTTGGCAAACCAGCTCTCTAATTCGGCTCTCAAATGTTTGACTTGATCTGCATAGGCGGGATCGTCAATGCGATTCTCGGTTTCGCCGGGATCGCGCTCCAAATCGTATAGTTCACTTGGCCATTCCTTGGTCCGCTGCACCAGCTTGAGATTTTCCGTTCGTAATGCCCGCACGAAAGCATATTCAAAAAACAAACGATTTTCCCAGGGTGGCGTCTCACCTCGTAGCCAGCGAACATAGCTGCGGCCAGGACGCTTGGGGTCGCCGGGCGCCGGAAGGCCCAGGTAGTCCAGAATAGTCGGAAAGTAATCGTAGGAGGAGACCATGGGATTCAAGACCTGGTTGGCCGGAATTTGTCCCGGATGGTTCCAGATGAGAGGCACACGGATCGACTCCTCATACATGTTAAAGGGCCAGGTACCATTTCCTTTGCCCCAAACACCATGATGTCCGGCATTCCATCCTTGATCGGCAGTGAAAACCACAAGCGTATTCTCGCGGACTCCCATCTGTTCCAGCTTCCGAATAACACGCCCCACGTTAGCGTCTACGCCGGTGATTAACGCCGAATACGCCCGCATGCTCTCGCGGTTGCCGTGGTGTTCACGTAAAGCGCCAGATTGCCAAGAATGCGCCGGTGTGGAAGGGAAACAGCGAAAGCTAGCCCTAGCGTAAGGCCGGCGGTACTTCTCCGGCTGATAATCAAACGGTGTGTGTGGGGCATAGAAGGGAACCAGCAGGTAAAAAGGCCTTCCCTTGGTCTGGTCAAGGAACTCTAGGGCGCAATCCCCGACGGCATCTGTCTTAAACTCCTGAATCTGCCCCGGCACGCCGTTTTTTAAGAAGACCGGATTGCGGTAGGTCCCGCCACCGCCGGGAACCGTCGCCCAGTATTGAAAGCCGAATTGCGCGTTGGCGTCGTCTCCCATGTGCCATTTGCCGCACATGCCCAGGAAATAACCGTTCTTGGCGAGAATTTCGGAGTAGGTCAGATGGCCCGAAAGCCAGCGCCGCGTTTTCGGCCCAAAGCTATCGACCGGCCGCAGCCAGTCCTGCACGCCATGGACGGAGGGAATTCGGCCCGTCAACCACGTCATTCGGCTGGGAGAGCAGACTGGGGTACAGGCGTAGGCGCGAGTAAAGCGAGCCCCGCCGGCGGCTAGCTCGTCGAGATGAGGAGTGTGCATTTCCGAGCAGCCATAGGAGCCCAAAGCCCAGGCGCCGTGGTCGTCGGTCATAAACATGACCACGTTCGGACGGCGCTGAGCCCCCTGGGAAGTGGAGCGGATGAAAGGCGCCCCCACCAGGGACGAAAGAAATGCTCTCCGGTTCATGAAGTTCAAGCTATCACGAGATCGGCTTTTACGGCCTAGACGCGCAACAGGTAAGCCTTGGTGGGCAACGCCGTAATGTTGGACAAAGCATAGGCATACCAGGCGATCTGAGGCACATAAAGGGCCACATTTGACTCCGTCTTAAAATCCACGACGTTCCAAGTCCCATCCTGAAGAAAGGCCAGATCGATCACGCCCTCGAAAACCCGGCCGTCCTCTAGCGGGAGAAACACGGGATACTCGCGGTGGACTTGCTCAGCGGCTCGAGCGCGATCGATCAAGGGGTGCCGTAAAGCTGCTTCGACGGCCAAGGTGGCCGCCTCAGTCTCTTGCCGGTCAGCCCCGAGGATTCGAGCCTGAAGTCGTGCCGCTTGCTCGATCTCGCTGCGGAGGGCCCCAAGCCGGATCTCGCGCAAGACCGAATGAACGAGTGCGCCAAAACGCTTTCCTGAGGGTCTTCCGGAGAAGGGAGGCGCGGATTGGATGACAACCCGGTCCTGCCATCCTTCGGGCGCTTGTTGGGCCTCGCTTGCGAGCAGCACCTCGATGGAAGGCCGCCGACCGCGCTCAAGCGCTTGCTGTCGCGTTTTCACCCACGCGCGATATTCTCCCAGACCTGGCTCAGCGCCTTGACTGGCTTTTGCGACAGCGATTTCGAGACTCAGTCGAGCCGGCTTGAGTGGACGATCGAGGAGAATTCTTGGATCCCACCAAACGACCCGGTGTTGCCCGTTGCGAGGCACATGTAAACCCGGACGAACACTTGTTTCTTCGGGATAGCAAGGCGGGCGATCAACGACGCTGACCGGGCCGAATTCGGGACAGTGAGGAGCTTTTTCTGCCTGGCGTTTGCGATGGTCTGGTGGATAGAGCGCTGGGTTCAGAGGCCGGAGCCATCCGTCTAGCTCTCCGTCGCCGATGACAGGCGCAACGAGCAGATCCCTGGCGCGCGTTGCGGCGACATAGGCCACGCGGATGCCCTCGGCCTGATCGCGAGCCTGCTCCAGCTGAGCGGCCTCCTTCAATTCCTGGGGTGACCATTGCAATAACCGCATCGCACATAATCCCAACTCGGAATCCACGTGGCGTTCCGGATTTTGTGCCGCTAAATTCGCCGTCATGTCGGCCAGGATCACGACGGGAAATTCCAATCCTTTGGCCGCGTGCACCGTCATCAGGCGCACGCCTTCCGATCCCTCTTCCACGACGGGTGCTTCTGCGGAATCGGCACGCTCAGCTTGAGCTTCTAACT
Organism: Bryobacteraceae bacterium; assembly: GCA_025056455.1. Lineage (GTDB taxonomy): Bacteria > Acidobacteriota > Terriglobia > Bryobacterales > Bryobacteraceae > CADEFT01. The sequence continues at coordinate 18,228 of JANWVY010000011.1, forward strand.
CTTCGACAAATGCCCGAAAAGACACTGTCCGGCGGGATTCGAACTGTCTGGCCAGATCAATCACCCGTCGCACGTTGGCAAGCACTTGATACCCCGCCGGCCAGAGAGCGAAACCCGCCCAGCACCGCGTTGCTTCCATCAGGCGGTGCACTGTTTCGGCGAACGGACGACGGTTTCGCTCGCAGTGCAACTCCGCCAGCAAGCTCAAAACTTCCCGTACCGGCTGAAACTCTGGCTCAACGTTTTCGGGCAGCTCCGCGAGCGGGCGAATCCTGCCGTATTGCAGGCGGAACCGGAGCAAGGTGACATCTGGAATGGCGAAGAATGGTCCGTGCAAAGCCGCAAAGACAGAAAGCTCATCTTCGGGCCACTCAATGGCCGTTAATACCGCCCGGAGCGCTTCGATTTCTTCCCGCTCGTGGAACATTTTCGAGCCCACAAGCAGATGGGGAATGTTGCGCGCTTCAAGCGCCTGTAGGTAACCTCGCGTCACGTCCACCTGAAAATTTGTAAATCTACGGAACAGGATGCAAATGTGCTGAGGCCGCACAGGCACGAGTTCCTCTCCCCCACGTTCTCCCACTCGCCAGTTGCTTTTATGGAGGAGCCAATCGATGAAGCCGGCCACCGTTTCGGGCAAGCAAGCTTGGATGGCGCTTTTGGCCAGTCTCTCATTGCGTCCATACGGTCGCGGTGCGGGCAGCGCAATCACGGCCGGCTGGCCAGGCAAGTCCTCCCTGCTCTTTTCGAGCGGGACATAACTAACCTGTGCGGAAGTGAGGTCCGCCTTGAATTCATGAGCGAAGGCGGCGTTAACGCACTCCTGGATCGAGGCTACGCTGCGAAAGCTGCGCCTCAGTTGCACGGTCGCCACGCCGCGACCGCTCAGCAACTCACGGAGCTTCTGATAGAGCTGCACGTCCGCGCGCCGGAATTTATAGATGGATTGTTTGGGATCACCCACCAAAAACAATTTCCCAGGCGCTGGCTTCACCGCTTTCCAGTCCGATACTTCTGGATCCTCACAGCAAAGTAAGAGCAGAATCTCCGCTTGGAGCGGGTCGACGTCTTGAAACTCATCCACCAGCAAACAGGAGAAGCGCTGCTGGAAGTAATTTCGGACTTCCTGATTGTCGCGCAACAAATTTCTTGTGAGCAGCAAAAGGTCAAGAAAATCCAGCTGTCCGGCGCGTTGTTTCTGTTGCTCGTAGCGTAGGACCACCTCCCAGAGTTCCGCTCGCACTTGGGCGGCGAGATCGACCTCAACCACTTGCTGAAACTGATCAAGCGCTTCGAACCACCTTAAATCGGGCGCTCGCTTGCGATCCTTCTTCCAGGCCCGGTGCAACTTGACCAACAGGCTTTCGAGCATGTCGTAGTCACGGGGCGACTGCTCGGTCCACAGTGCAAGCTCACGGAATGGTTCCACAACGTCTTGCGGATAGCGATCGCTCTGCGTCGCAATCTGCTGCACGCTTTCTATGAGCTCATCAATCACCTTTTGACGTTCCAGGGTCGGTCGCCGCCAAGGTGCAGGAAAATCGCGCCACTCGGCAAGCCGCCAGGCGGCGAATTCTAGCGATTCGACAGGTGTGTAGTCGAAGTCGCGCGCCTGGCGTCCAGCAAGATGAGCGAGTGCGCGCCGCAGGCCCGGCGACTCTTGATTCAGCTTTTCCTGGAGCCAGCGGCGAAAGACAGAAGAGAACACCCGTCGCGCCGCCGAATCATCGAGCTCTTCAAAACTGGGGTCAACGCCCGCCTCTACGGGGCGTTCCCGCAAAAGCTGTCCACAAAAGGAATGGATCGTTCCAATCGTCGCCTCCTCGAGATGCGAAATTGCCTGCTCCAGGTTTGCAATTTCCTCGAGGTCGCTGGCTTCACCCCGGCGCCGGTCAAGCTCGTGGCGCAAACGCAGCTTTAACTCTCCAGCGGCCTTATTGGTGAACGTTACTGCCACAATGCGTTCAATTCGAGCCACTCCGCGCTGTAGCAAATTCACCAAACGCTGCACCAGTTCCGTGGTCTTGCCGGTGCCAGCCGAGGCCTCAACCAGGAGGCTTTCCGTTAAGGATTCCCGAATGCGGAGGCGCGCGGCTTCATCCGCAGATTGTAAGCCTGGAGTCATTTCCAACCGCGATTATAGATAAGCTAGCGCGCTACACTTTGGAGTTATGCCGAAAGCCGTCGCTCCCCGCCTTAGCCTCATGATGTTCCTCAACTACGTCGTGTGGGGATCGTGGTACGTCACCATCGGCACCTATTTGACACAAACCCTACAGTTTTCGGGCACCGAGGCCGGAGCTGTTTTCGGTACAGCAGCCCTTTCGTGCATGATCTCGCCCTTTTTCGTGGGCTTGCTTGCCGACCGTTTCTTTGCCGCCGAGCGCGTCATGTGCGCACTGCATGCCATCGGCGCCGTGCTCCTGTATCTGGTATCGACGGCGAAAACTTTTACCTCCGTCTACTTTCTTATGCTGGCCTATTGTCTGTGTTTTTTTCCCACCCTGGCGCTCACCAACTCCATTACCTTGCGCAACGTGCGGAATCCGGCCAGCGACTTCCCTCGTATTCGTTTATTTGCCACCCTTGGCCACATCTTTATTAATGTGGTTATCGGCTCGCTCCGATTTGAGCGCTCGGCGATGCCGTTCGTCATTTCCGCTGGAACTTCTGTGCTAATGGCGCTCTACTGTCTGACGCTGCCACACACCCCGCCTAAGGCCCGGGGACTTCCAGTGACTTGGCGCAGCGCCATCGGGCTCGATGCTCTCGTCATGATGCGCGACCGGGCTTTCGCGATTTTTGTTATCGCCTCGGTTCTGGCTTGTATTCCCCTTGCTTTCTATTTCTCGTTTACGAATCCTTATCTCAATGAATCCGGCGTAATCAATGCGGCGGGCAAAATGACGCTGGGCCAGGTTACGGAGATCCTCATGATGCTGCTCATGCCCGCCATCTTCCGTCACGTGTCGCTCAAAACCATCTTGCTGCTTGGGCTTGCGGCGTGGTCGCTACGTTATGCCATGCTTGCCTTCGGAAACGCCAGCGAAGGAATGTGGTTGTTTTATGGCGCGATCCTGCTGCATGGCGTCTGCTATGACTTTTTTTTCATGACGGGACAGTTGTACACCGACCAGCAGGCGCCCCCGCGGCTGCGCGGCGCCGCACAAGGCTTCATGATGTTTCTCACCTACGGCGTGGGTATGTTCTTAGGGTCGCTGCTTTCAGGCTGGACCATTGATTTCTTCACACAATTTGGCGTTCGCAACTGGAGAAGTTTTTGGCTGTCCTCTTCTCTTGCAGCCTTCCTCATTTTGCTCTTCTTAGCCATCTTTTTCGACTCCAAAGACCGGATCCGCGAGACTCAGCCCGAGTCCGTGCCAGAACTCCAAAGCGCCTAGCGCCCGGAGAGCCTCGCGACTGGCTTGAGTGTCCGCAGTGTTAGAGCACGACTTGCGGGTTCGCTCAACGAGAAGGGGCTAGCCTTTCCGCGACGTTAGGATTAAGTTGCGCCAGGGCCCAAGCCGGGCCAACCATCCCTCAGGAATCAACACTGTCGACCCGTAATCGAGAACGAGGGCTGGACCTCGGATAAGGCGTGAGGGTAGCTCGGATCGACGCCAGGTGTCGATCGTACGCCACCCGCCATCAAGATACACACGGCGCCGTTCCGGCTTCCCTGGCCGCGTAGCTGGCAAGCGAGGCTCAAGGCGCGGTTTCGGCACCCGGCTGATCGCCCGGACGCGAATGGTGACCGGCTCGATAGCGCGGGTGAGATCGGCATATCCATACGTGCGCTGGTGTTCTCGGTGAAAGGCCGCAAGGGTTCTTGCCCCTTGCCACTTCAAGGTCAGTTCGTAGCTTTGTCCTTCGTAGCGTAAGTCGGCGAAGCGTTGGAACGAGGCGCTAGGATTCTCTTTGCGGGCTGTTGCTTCAAGCTCTTGGAACCGCTTGTCCATCTCGTGGCTGCCGATAACCCCTGCTGCATAGTCGCGTACTCGATCCGCCAAAAGCATACCCAACGCCGAAAGTACGCCTGCCTGCTCTGGCGCAATCACTGTGCGGATGCCCAATTCCGAGGCGATGTCGCAAGCATGCAATCCTCCGCATCCGCCAAAAGCAACGAGCGCAAAATCCCTGGGGTCATAGCCGCGCTCAAGGGAGACGGCACGAATCGCGCGCTCCATGCTGGCGTTAGCCACGCGAAGTACTCCTGCCGCGGCCTGTTCTTGAGTAAGTCCGAGTTGCGAGGCCAAACGCTGGAGCGCGATCTCCGATCGCGCAACCTCGAGATGCAAAGCGCCTCCGAGGAACTGGTCGGCTGTAATCCGTCCGAGCACGACGTGTGCGTCGGTGACGGTTGGCAGATCACCCAATCCATAACAAGCGGGCCCAGGATCAGAGCCGGCGCTTTCTGGTCCCACCCGCAACAACCCGCCCTCATCGACTCTTGCAATCGATCCTCCCCCTGCGCCCACCGTGTGAATGTCGAGCATTGGAACCCGGATAGGGAAACCATCCACAAAGGCCTCCATGGTTTCGCGGGGCGAGCCGTCGCACAGGCTCACATCGGTGGAAGTGCCACCCATGTCGAAACCCATCGCTCTTGAAAACCCGCACTGCTTCGCCATATAGAAGGCCCCAACCACACCGCCGGCAGGTCCCGACAAAACCGTGCGTACGGCTTGGCGGCGAGCCTCGCTTGCACGGAGCAGACCGCCATTCGATTGCATGATGAAGAGCGCGCAGGGTGAGCCCCGTTCCAAAGCCCCGAGATAGCGATCCATTAGCGGCCCCACGTAAGCATTGATCAGCGTTGTTGAGCCTCTTTCAAACTCGCGAAATTCAGGGCAGATCTCGTGGGAAGCCGAAACATATCCCAAGCCAGCGAGCGCCCGCATGACGAACTGCTCGTTTTCAGGTGTCTGATAAGCGTGCAGAAAACAGATTGCGATGGACTCGCACTTGGACTCTTGGATGGCCTGTTTCAAACTTTCGATTTCGGCTGGTGAAGGCCGAAGCTCGATGGACCCGTCCGCATGCGTACGCTCCTTGACGCCGAAGCGGACATCGGTGAGAAAACGTCGTGGTGCCGGAGTCAAATCGTAAAGCGCCGTCCGGTTTTGCCGCCCGATGTGCAAGATGTCCTCAAACCCTTCGGTTGTGACGAAGGCCGTTTTTGCCCCTTTGCGCTCAAGCAACGCGTTGGTAGCGACCGTGGACCCGTGAATAATTTCTGCCTCTTCCGGGCGGCCGAACTGGAGCGCCTGGCGGATGCCCGCGAGAATGACCCCCGCAGGGTCCATGCGATTGGATCGTAGTTTGAAACTGTGTAACTGGCCGTCATCCTTCAAAACAACGAAATCGGTGAAGGTGCCTCCAGCGTCGATTCCGATCCTCATTCGATTCCCCGGCGCACCAGCTCTGGCATGGGCACGCCCTCCTTTTGAAAGCGCCGGTAGATGCGTTGCCGTAAGCGGGACTGAGTAATGCCAACCGCTAAACGGTTGGGAACCTGTACCACTACTTTGAAGCCGAGGTGCGTCGGTGTAGGGCCCGGATCGAACAAGATTAAGGGAGTGAATTCCGGAATAATTCCCTCGACCTGAGCCGCCTCTTCGGCCAGCATCGCCTGAATTTGATCAACATCAACGTTGAAACCCGTAAACACCACAACGTTGGTCACCATGCGCGGATCGGGTAGCGCAAAGTTCACCAAGATGCTCGAAGTTAATCGTTCATTCGGAATCACCACCGTATTGTTATCGGTGGTTTGCACACGCGTGGTGCGCCAGCCGATGTCGATGACGGTGCCCTCTTCCCCAGAAGCGAGACGCACAAAGTCACCAACCGATATAGGCGCTTCTACAAGGATATGAATGCCCGCGAAAAAATTCGCCAGCGTGTCCCGCAAAGCTAAGGCAACCGCAAGACCGCCCACGCCCAGCGCCGTGAGAAACGGCGTCACCGCGATCTGGAAATACCGCAGCAAGACTGCGACGCCAAGCAGCATCACGAAGACGTGCACAAGCGCGCGGGAAACCCCCGATAGCGGCTTGGCAAATCCCCGTTTTTGCCCGGCAAAGACGAGCAACCGCACGGCGAGCGTAGAGGTCACAATGCAAATACTAAAAACGAGAACAACGACCGTACCGCCCCGAACCCACTTGACGGCGCGGCTCGGAAGGTCTGCATATTCCAACGTGATGACCAGCGCTATCGCCAAACACCAAAACAGCGAAGGCCAGCGAAGAGACTCCAGCAATAAGTTTGCTGGAGACTGATGATCAGCCGCCCACCGGCTGAACATGCGCAGCGTCGAGTGCCGGAGTACGAGAGCTGCGACGAACGAAACCACAAACAGCAGGGCGGGCTGAGCCATGTCAAGCCAAGGGCCGGAAGCCTGAACAAGCGCTGGAATCATCGCCAAGTGGTGAACACAGAAAATTCTCGCATGAATCCCGGCGACCGCGGCCGCCTAGGCCGTTGGTCCTAAACGGGAAACCTGTCTCCTCGCGGCCGGCGCGACGAGGTTACTAGCCACCGCCTAGAATGGGAAGTAGAGCAATTCTTTCTCCCGGCTGGCTGTCTTCATTCATCTCACAACCTGTGGAATGATTCAACTCGAGTCCGTTTCCAAGCACTTTGATGGAAAACGTAAAGTCACGGCCCTGGATCAAGTTAGCCTTTCGATTTCCAAAGGTGAAATGGTATCGATTGTCGGGGCGTCCGGCTCGGGGAAGTCCACGCTTCTCAATCTGATTGGGGGACTTGACCGTCCCTCCTCGGGCGAAATCATCATTGATGGCCAGTCGCTGACCAAGATTTCCGACGACGAGCTGACCAAGGTGCGCCGGGACAAGATCGGATTTATTTTCCAGTTTTTTAATCTGCTGCCGACCTTGAACTGCGCTGAGAACGTTGCTTTGCCCCTGCACCTGCGTGGCTGGAACCGAAAGCGCACAGAGCAGCGAGCCCGCGAGCTGCTGGAACTGGTGAAGCTGGGCCAGCGGCTGGAACATCTTCCGGAGGAGCTTTCTGGCGGCGAGCGGCAACGTGTGGCTATCGCCAGAGCGCTGGCTGTCTATCCCCCGATTCTGTTGGCTGACGAACCGACTGGTAACCTCGATTCGCACACGGGAGCTGAGATCCTGACCCTCATCCGAGACCTTCACCATCGACTGCAAACGACAATTCTGATCGTCACGCACGACATGGGTGTCGCCGAAAGCTGCCAGCGAACGATCCGCCTCCGCGATGGGAGGATCATCGAGGATTTGCGTCGATGATCCTTCTGCGCCTGCTTTCTTGGCCCTACGTGCGCAAACACAAATTGCGCACGAGCCTCACCATCGCCGGCATCGCGCTTGGCGTTTTGGTGTTCGTCGCCATGCGTACGGCCAATAACTCGGTGCTGTACGGGTTTCAGCAAACCGTTGAACGCATCGCAGGAAAAGCGCAGTTACAAATTAGCTCGGGCGAAACTGGCTTTCCGGAGGAAGTGCTCGAAAAAGTCCAGGCTCTGCCCGAAGTCGAAGTCGCGGTCCCGGTGATTGAGGCAAACCTGAACACAGGTCGAAAGGGTCAGGGCAACTTGTTGGTGCTTGCCGTTGATATGACGGGCGACCGCAGTCTTCGCCAGTATGAGTTCGAGGAGGGCGAGGAGGCGGTGGTCGACGATCCGCTGGTGTTTCTCGCCCAGCCCGATTCCATCATTGTGACGCGCGAATTTGCTGCCGCGAACGGTTTGACCACCAATAGCAAGATCCGTCTCGAAACCATGGACGGACCGAAGCAATTTACGGTTCGCGGCATTATGAAGAGTGGCGGCTTGGCGAGCGCTTTTGGCGGCAATCTGGCCATCATGGACATCTACGCCGCTCAAAAAGTGTTTGGTCGCGGACGTACGTTTGATCGCATTGACCTCAAACTGAAGCCCGAAATCAGTCTTGAAGCAGGAAAAGCGGCGCTACAACAGGCCTTAGGACCTGGGTTTCAGATCGAGCCCCCCTCTTCCCGGGGCAAACAATTTGAAGCCATCGCCAAGCTGTTTGGCATCGCCGCCTCACTAAACAGTTTGTTCGCGCTACTGATTGGGTTGTTTATTATCTACAACACCTTTGCCGTTGCGGTCGCCCAGCGTCGCTCCGAAATCGGTATTCTGCGCTCGCTTGGGGCTTCGCGCAACCAGATCCGCGGCCTGTTTCTGAGCGAAAGTGTCATCATGGGGCTGGTTGGCAGCCTCCTTGGCATTGTCCTGGGCCTTTTACTGGCGCAGGCCATGTCGGGATATATCAGCACCTTTCTAAGCGAGATTTATGGCGTAGCGCAGCATACCGAGGAGATTGCCGCGGATCCGCTAGTGTTAGTATCTGCCGCCCTCATTGGCATCGCGACGAGCCTTGCTGCCGCTTGGATTCCAGCGAATGACGCAGCCACGGCGGATCCCGTGAAGGCTATTCATAAAGGCGCCTGGGAAAGTTTCACGGACCAGGAGTCTCGCCTGAGGTTGCTGGGAGCAGTCGCTTTCATTATCGTCGCGGCGCTCTGTTCGTTCACCGGCGGCAAATCCGGATTCCGCTTGTATCTTGGCTACCTTTCAGTTGTTCTGGCTGCCGTTATGCTGACGCCAGCCGCGGTGAAATGCATTGTGCGGTTGCTCCGACCCTTGTGGCGATGGCTTCTGCCCGTTGAAGGAGCGCTGGCTACGGATAGCCTCTTGCAAACTCCGCGCCGCACTTCAGCCACGGTGGCCGCCGTGATGTTGTCGCTTTCGCTCGTCATTGGTCTGGGCGGTGTAGCGGCGGCAAGTTACCGCTCCATCCTTGACTGGATGACAGCTGCCCTGAACCCAGACCTATTTGTGGGAAGCTCTGAGCAAATCGCTGACCGCAGCTTTCGTTTTCCCCCGGAAATCGGCGAACAGCTCCAGAAGCTCGATTTTATCGACGAAGTGCAAATGGTCCGCTCGGCGCGCGTCTTGTATAAGGACACTCCGGTCATGATGGTGTCAACATCACTGGAAAGTCTAAGGCGCCGCATTCGGCCGAAAGCCGTAGCGGGCGACCTAGAAAAAGCTTACCGGGAAGCCGCCCGCGGCGAAGGTGTCATTTTATCCGATAATCTTGCGCTCCAGCACGGGCTAAAGGTCGGTGACATCATGGAGATCAGCTCCCCGAGCGGCGTTTTGAAACTTCCCGTCCTAGCCATCACAATCGATTACTCGGACCAGCGAGGAGCTTTGCTCATGGAACGTTCCCTTTATATCGAAAAATGGAAAGACCCGACCGTGAATCTGTTCCGGGTTTATTTGAAGCCGGGCGTTGCGCCGGAGGAGGCCAAGCGACGGATCCTGGAGCGGTTTGCCCAAGAACGCAAGCTCTTTGTCATGACGAACCAGCAGGTCCGCGACTACATTCTCCGAATCACGGACCAATGGTTTGGCCTTACCTATATGCAGATTTTTGTCGCGGTGCTAGTAGCAGTGTTAGGCATCGTCAACAGCCTGACGGTCTCGATCACCGATCGCCGCAGGGAACTGGCAGTCTTGCAGGCCGTGGGAGGGCTACGCCGCCAAGTCAGACAAGCTGTCTGGATGGAAGCCCTAGGAATTGGCGCGGTCAGCCTGGTGTTAGGCCTGCTGCTCGGCGCCGTCATTCTTCAGTACTATCTGGACGCCATCCGGGAGGATCTCGCTGGCATGCGCTTGGATTATTACTATCCTACCCGCATCGCCTTGCTGCTCGTGCCTACGATGCTGATTACCTCCTTCGTTTCGGCGTTGTGGCCTGCGGAAACTGCCGTGAGGACGTCTTTGGTGGAGGCGCTCGAATATGAGTAATTCCAATGCGAGGACGCGCAGCTCTTGTAGGCGTGTGTTTTTTCTGCTGTTGGCGGCGCAAGCCTTGGCTCAGGACGCTCGCCAAATTATGGTTGAGGTGCAGAATCGCGCCCGCTCGAACTCCCAGCACTATGAAGGTGTTTTGAAGGTGGTCGATAGCAAAAGCAAGGTCTCTGAGAAGCGATGGACCTACGACCGAATTGGTTCCGCCGGCCAGAGTAAAGTGATCTTACGTTTCACGGCACCTGCTGAAGTCAAAGGCGTCGCCGTTCTCGTGATCAATCATCCCGATCGTGCCTCCGACCAGTGGATGTGGACTCCGTCGCTACAACGGGACCGGCGGATCGCTCTCCAGGACCGTTCTACACGATTCTTCGGAACGGATTTTAGCTTTGAAGACCTAGAAGAGCGCGACGTCGAGCAGTTTGATTACAAGCTACTCGGAGAAGAGAAATGCGGTGAGTCAGTTTGCTACAAGCTCGAATCCCGGCCCAGGAAAACGAAAGTGTCTCAGTATTCTCATTCCTTTTTGTGGGTCGAGAAGGAAAGAATGATTATCCTCCGGATTGAAGGCTATCAGCGCGACCGTCTCGTACGCCGCATCCAGTACAGCGATCATCAGAAGGTGCAGAACATTTGGACGCCGCTCCTGATTGAAGTGGAAGATGTGGGCCGTAAGAGTAAGACCATTTTGAGGACCGACAAATTGCAATATAACGCACCGATGAAGGAAGAAATGTTCACCTTACAAGCTTTGCGCCGGGAGTCATGAAAACGCTGGCCTTGCTACTGTTTTCCTCGTTGTGGGGGCAAAACTTCCAGCAGCGGGGATATCTCGAGACGCGGGGGCTATTTTTCCCGCAAACTGTGCCTGGCGACTCCGGCCGTGCCATCGGCGAGACGATCCTTCGCTGGGATGTCTTTTACAAGGTGAACGATCGCTGGAAACTGAACGGCATGATCGACACTCGCAGCGATACGCACCGGCAAGTAGAGCGAAAGGCGCGCATCGACTGGCAAGACCGATCACTCGCTCGTCCGGCTCTTTCGCTGCGAAGGTTTAGCGCCAGCTACTCAAGCCAGGGCCTCACGGTCGAAGTTGGCAAGCAATTCATCCGCTGGGGCAAAGCTGACATTCTCAATCCCACCGACCGCTTCGCCCCGAAAGACTTTTTAGAAGTGGTCAACTTTGATTTCCTAGGAGTGCTGGCGGCGCGGGTAAGCTATGAACGGGGGAATGACACGGTTGATTTGGTCTACACCCCGCGAATGACTCCGAGCCGGGCGCCGCTGGCTAACCAGCGATGGGTTGTCCAACCGCAACCGGGGTTTTCCGTTCTGGATTTTGGAAATTGGTATCCGGGCGGCGGTCAAGCGGGGATTCGTTGGAATCATGTTGGGCGAGGGTATGAATTCTCAAGCTGTTTCTTCGAAGGTTACAATCACTTGCCCGCACTGACCGCACAACTGCTCAACATTCCCAACGCCGTCGCAGTTCGTCGCGTTTTTCCCCGGCTCCGTTTCTACGGCGCAGACGCGGCGGTTCCTCTGGCCTACTTCACCGTGAAGGCGGAAGCCGGCTATTTTACGTCGTCCCAGGCCCAGACTGACGAGTTCCTTCTCTATGTGGTTCAACTGGAGCGCCAGCAAGGGGAGTGGTCCTTCGTTGGCGGTTATGCTGGCGAGTACGTGACGGCCCAAAGAAATCCGTTCTTTTTTGCTCCGGACCGGGGCGTCGCCCGGACCTTTCTCGGACGAGCATCTTATACGATTGACACGAACCGCAGTGTTGCTTTGGAGACGGCGCAGCGCCAAAGTGGCCAGGGAGGGTATCTCAAAGGCGAATACACCCAAGCGTTTGGCCAGCATTGGAGAGCTACGGTAGGATTCGTTTGGTTGCGGGGCAACCCGAGTGATTTCTTCGGCCAGTACCGTCGCAACTCACACGCCCAGCTCACCATTCGCTATTCATTTTGATTGCAACCGCGAGGCGCGGCCTGCTAGAGCCAATTTTGGTGCACGGCCTGCCGAATGCCAGATGCCTGTTTCTTCTCGCGCCTTGTCGCAGTGCTAACGGCGCAGCTTCGCCGTCACCAAGTCCTCGACGGACACCAAGTCGGTGGGATAGGAGCCCGTGTAGCAGGCATAACAATACTCGTTCCGTTCGTCCTGCACGGCTTGGGCTAGCGCCTCCAAGGAAAGATACTCAAGTGAATCGGCCTCCAAAAACTCACGGATGGATTCAATGCTTTGCCGCGAGGCAATGAGCTCTTCCTTCTTTGGCGTATCTACGCCGTAAAAGCACGGAGAAATCGTTGGGGGGCAGGAAATGCGAACGTGAACTTGCTTCGCGCCTGCGCCTCGAACCATGCGCACAATTTTTCGGGAAGTAGTTCCGCGGACGATGGAATCATCCACCAGAACCACGCGCTTGCCTTCCAGTAAATGCCGGACAGGGTTGAGCTTCAGCTTCACGCCAAAATCACGGATAGCCTGGGTCGGTTCGATGAAAGTGCGCCCCACATAGTGGTTGCGGATCAGCCCCATGCGGAAAGGGATACCTGCTTCCGCCGCGTAGCCTAACGCAGCAGCAACGCCCGAGTCAGGCACCGGCACCACGACGTCCGCTTCGGTTGCCCGCTGGCGCGCTAGCAAGCGACCCATCATCTCCCGGGATTTTTGAACCGGACGGCCAAACACAATCGAATCCGGCCGGGAAAAATAAACGTGTTCAAATACGCACTGCGACTTTTGACGGCGAGGCGCATACCGTTCCCGCCGCATGCCGTCGTCGTCTACGATGATCATTTCGCCCGGCTCGACCTCTCCGAGGTAGGAGGCGTTGATCAAGTCAAAGGCACAGGTTTCCGAGGCAAAAACATAGGCAGGCGGATCCACTTGCAGAACCCCCATGGCCATGGGGCGGAAACCATGAGGATCTCGCGCCACAATGAGTTGACGGGTGGAAATCAACACCAGCGAGAAGGCGCCTTCGAGCTGTAATAAGGCGTCCCGCAGCGCGGCCGAAAGCGTTTTTTCCCGCGACCGGCTGATCAAATGAAGCACGACCTCTGTATCACTGGATGCGTTGAAGATTGCACCTTCGCTTTCCAGCTGGCGCCGCACTTCCATCGCGTTCGTAATATTGCCATTGTGAGCCAGCGCGATCCGGCCCTTGTTCGTTGTGACACAGAAGGGTTGGGCGTTAAGCAGCGCTGTATCGCCAGCCGTGGAATAGCGCGTGTGTCCAATCGCCATCCGTCCCGGAAGAGAATTAATGGCGGAGGGAGTGAAGACATCGGCCACATGGCCCATACCTTTGTGGCAGTACACATCAGTCCCGTCGCTGGCTGCAATGCCCGCGCTTTCCTGGCCGCGGTGCTGAAGGGCATGGATTCCTAAGTTGGCCAAGTTGGCCGCCTCAGAATGGCCGAAGATGGCAAACACTCCGCACTCTTCACGGAACTTGTCAAACATAAGGCCGATTGTTCTCGCCTTCAACGATTGGGGGAGGACCTACAGTGTAGCAGAAGCTTCTCGCGGATGGCGGCGTCTGTCGAAACCTCACGACTTCTTGGCCGCGCAAGCCGCGCACCAACCGATCGGCTTCAACCGAGTCCGTTACGAAGCAGCCGGCGCCACAGCCTTCTTGCGGGTGCGGGACGCCCGCTTTTCTGCCGGGGGTTGCCGGTCGCTTTTCTTCAAACTGGGCAAAACAATTTGCAGGACGAACTTTTTCTCGCCATGTTCGTCGAACTTGATCACGATGTGCTCTTCGGTGCAAGACACAACGGTGCCGAGCCCGAATTTAGGATGTTCTACCTGCGCCCCCGAAGCAAAGGCTGGCTTGGTCGCCATCTTGAATTCACTTCCTCAGTTTAACTATAACAAAAATCGGCGGATTGTGTCGAGGCGCGCCCTGCGCAGGTTCGCCTTCCCAAAAACATTTCCCATTCTCTGTTTTCCCTGCGCTTCCGGCCAGCAAACGCAGGATTAGAGACAATAAAAAGAAGAAAATCATGACGATCAGCCCTCTTTGGCCTTCGTTTCTTGCTGGCTTTACCCTTTTTGCGGGGAACTTCGAGCTGGGACCTGCGCTGCGGAAAGTGGAGTCCCGATACAACAGCGTCCGCACGCTTCAGGTCGATTACCGCCAGGAGTACAGCTTCAGCGCCCAGCCTCTGGCGAAGCGTTCAGAGTCTGGCGTTTTGTTCTTGCAACGGCCGGGCAAAATGCGTTGGGAATACCGCGAACCGGCTGGGAAACTGTTTTTATCGGATGGTAAGACGGTCTACTTTTACATCCCTTCTTCGAACCGTGTGGAGCGTTCCCGGCTGAAAGAAACGGAGGACCTGCGGGCGCCGCTAGCCTTCCTTTTAGGCCGTCTTGATTTTGACCGGGACTTCCGTCAGTTCCGCGTGCGCCCTTCAGGCCAGGATCATTGGATCGAGGCCTTGCCAAAGTCGGCCAAGGCTGCCTACCGCCAGGTGGATTTTCTGCTCACTCCCAGCTTTCAAATCTCGCGGCTGCGTATCTACGGCCAGGATCAGTCCATCATGGACTACACGTTCAGCAACGAGCGCCTGAACCCTATCCTCAATCCGAAACTGTTCGTTTTTGAGCCTCCTCAGGGCGCCGAGGTAGTTGATCTCGAACAGCCGTGAGCCAGTTTATCTTTTGGACAGGTGCCGGTCGGCGAAATTTAAAAACTGCTCCCAGTCGTAACCGGTGACATCGTGCTTGCCAGCGCGGATATGGTAACCAATCCGTGACATCACCGGTGCGTGGACCTCCGGCATCTCTTTCACGGCGAGCCCGTCCGTTCCCAGTAACCGGTAAACTGGGTCGGCCGCTAGGGCGGCAAGAAACTCACCCCGAGGGTCAGCCCAGAGATCCTCCATGGCGCTTGCGATATAAACCGGGCGGGGAGCGATTAAGGCGATTAACATATGCTGATCGACTGGCAGGTCGTTGACAGCGCGGTTATATTTCTTGAAATTTGCGGCAAACCAGTGAGGGGCGGCGGTGTTGATGCGTTCCACGGTTTCGCCGAAATTACGGCGGGCGAGCGCTGCCCCGCCCTCTCCAGAATTGTTGGAAATCACCAGCGCAAACCGTTCGTCCTGGGCGCCAGCCCATAAGGCTGTCTTCCCCAGCCGCGAGTGTCCCCAAACGGCCACCCGTTTGCCGTCCAGCTCACGATCTCTCTGAATGTAGTCAAGCGCCCGGCTCAGGCCCCACGCCCAGGCTCCAATGGCCTGCCACTGGTCAGGCTCGGGCTCGCTCTGTCCCGGCTTGTAGAAGTAAGGAATGATCGAGTCTTTGAGCCCCTCTTTGTGGTCGGGAAAAATGTCTCCGTAGTAAGCAGTGGCTACCGCATAGCCGCGCTTCACCACCGTTTCAATCTGCCATCGACTGGCCTCGGTACCGCGCGAGGCTTCCGTCGCTCTTCCATTCTCGGTGAACTTGCCTGGACGCACCCACTTCTTTGTTACCGGCACATCGGCTTCGGTGGTCACGGCCTGATTGCCACCGAAATTCAGCCCCAGGAACACGGGCGCAGGCCCTTTCCGCTCCTTGGGAACGTAGATCAGCAGGTCCATTCGCGGTCCTGTTCGCCGAGGGGTTAACCACACGGCGACTTCTTTGCGCGTTGCCAGTCCACCTAGAGCGTCTGTCTTGCGATGGAGCAACTCGTAGTCAATTTTGCGCGGGGCTGGGGCGCTCCGCCCGTAAACCTGCGACTCGAACAGCGCGAGGATTTCTGGTCTCCGCTGGCGTTTCCACATCGTTGCGTTTTTTACCAGCTCGCCGTTGGACATTCGCAGCGGGTCGGGGAGCGTATAGGCGCCGACCATCGATTCCTCGTAGTTGACTCCCGGCGCTTGCGCAAACGCCACGGCTGCCAGCGCCAACCATAGCTGTCGTTTCATGATGGCACCCTCCTTGGCCAAAACTGGCGCGGGTGAGGCGGGACATTTCGCAGCTAACCAGCCGCAGAGGCGGCTTGATTCGGCTCCCAGAGAATTTCCGGCGCGCCGAGCTTGTGATTGACCCAACGACTCCAAACAAAGAAAGCATCGCTCAGGCGGTTCAAGTAGGTGATTGCTTCGGGCGGCACCGTTTCACTGCGAGACAGTTGCACGGCTAGGCGCTCGGCGCGCCGGCACACGGTTCGGCACAAGTGCAACTCGGCGTTAATGCGGCTGCCTCCCGGCAACACAAAGCTTCGAAGTGGCGCGAGCGCCTCATTCATGGCGTCGATTTCTTTTTCCAGTTGCAGGATTTCTGCCTCGGTCACACGCGCCTGCTTGGGGTGAACATCTTCGGGGAGTGTGGCCAAGATGCTCCCTAAATTGAACAGCTCGTGCTGAATCCGCCGCAGAATGGCCAGCAGGTCCTTAGTTTCGGGCACGTCCGCGTGCAGCTGCTCAAGCGACACACAAGCCAAGCCCACCGCGGCATTCAGCTCGTCCACCGTACCATAACATTCAATTCGAAGGCTGTCCTTGGGAACGCGCTGCCCCCCGACCAGGCTCGTCTCTCCTTGATCACCGCGCCGCGTGTAGATCCGGTTTAAGGCTAGTCTCGGCTGGTTGAAGATTTCTGACACGATTCCATACTAGCAGTGGAGAGCGACAAGAGATACCCTGTGGCGGGGCTAGGCGGCCTGCGTTTTTTGATGGAAGCGCAAGTAGGCCTGGGCTCGCTCTTTTCCCATGTAGCGCTCTAACATCCTGCGCTCCATCCCCAACATATCCACCAAAATTAATCCGTCCAGCACATGCGAAAACTTGCGGTCCAGATTGAAGGCGAGAAGTTCGCCACCAAGCTTTAGATAATGGCGCAGCAGTACCGGTACGCCCTTTTGATCTTTCTCGATGTCCGCCAAAAGCGACGAGATCTCTTCCGCATCACCTTCGGCCAGGGCCGTGTAATCCTTCACACCAGGGTTCCAACTCCAGTACGGACTCCGGGGTTTCACCAGGGCAGCTAAGTCGTGGCGGCGGCGGTGGCGATTGAAAAAATCCACCATAATTTGCCGCGACAACGGAAGGTAGCGATTGCTGATGCTAACCGGACCAAATAAATACCGGTAGTGCGGATGATCGGAGATAAATCGGCCAAGACCCTTCCAAAGGGTCAGCAGCGCAGCGTAGCTCTTTTGATGCTCCTGACAGACGAAGGAACGGCCAAGCTCCAGTGCTGGTCCCAAGCGTTGGAAGAACGCGTCTTCGATACGGAACAGCGAGTCGATGTACAAGCCCTTGCGGCCCAGTTCGGGCAAAATCACATCGGTTTGCCCGATACGATATGCCCCAGCAATTTTCTGCGATGCAGGATGCCAGAGGAAGAGGTGCAAATAGCGCAGGTCAAACTCATCGGTGTCGGCGCTTGCGCCCGTACCCTCGCCTGCAGCGCGGAAGGTCAGCTCACGTAATCTGGCCAGTTCTCGCAAAATATTGGGGATCTCGTGGCTGTGCGCCAACCACGCCTGGTACTCCCCGGTATTGACGAGTAGGCGTTCGCCAGGCAGCTGTTGAAGATCCTGTTCTATGAGAGCGAGAGGCGTTTCCTCAACGACCTCCTGCTGTTCGGTTTTCGGTTGCCAGTGCGAAGCGCGTTTGGCCAAAAGAAGACTTCGTTTTCGCAGATAGACGGCAAGATCGGAGGCCTGCCGAGCAGCGACTTTTCGCGAGCTCACGACCGTTCCCACACGCAACTCTACCGTACGATTCTGCTTATTCAGCAACTCATGGGGCAGTAGGAGAGTGCGCAGCCGTGGGTGAACGAGGCCTGCGAGGTGGAATAGGGGGCTGTTCGTTCCCGTACTAAAAATTGGCACCACCGGAGCTTGAGCAGCCTGGGCGAGCCGGATCACGCTTTCCTTCCAGGCCGGTTCATTGATCTTGCCCAACTTGAGATCGAAATGCGCCACCTCACCGGCTGGAAAAGTGACCAGAGCCTTGCCCTCTTTGAGCCAGGCCAGTGCGGCCTTCAGGGCGGCTGCATTGCGCCGTGCTGCCCCTTTGCCTCCAAACGGATCCACAAAAAAGCAAAGCGAGCTGATTTCGGGGAAATGTTCGAGCACTGCGTTCGCGAGAAAACGAAAGTCGCTCCGCACTCGCGGTAGCATCGCTCCCAAAACAATGCCATCCAGCAGTCCGGTGGGATGGTTGGCCATGATCATTACTGGCCCTTGGGCGGGGATGCGGGCCAGATCCGCCTCGCTCACCTCACACCGAACGTTCAGAGCCTCGAGTAAGGCGGTGCAAAAGCTGATTCCAGATTGCCCTTGCGCCTCTTGATAAATGCGCAGCCACTCGCGGTTTAAGGTTGCGCGCCGTAAAGCCCGGATGAGCGGTTCCGGCAGACTTACCGAGGGCCTCATGTACCAGAACTACCCCCCAAAAGTGAAGCCGCCGTGACCTATCGGTGAAAATTGAATCAATCCTTCGTTTCGGGTCGAGCTTCCGCTAGCGCTTCTGTTTCAAGCCGCTTTCTGGCGGATTCCGGAACGATCTTCCAGTTGCCGTCGGCGTTGGCGGGGAGTTTCTTCTGGCGGCGGTAATACTCAATCATCAAGTTGCGGATGTCTTCACCGGATTTCCACACCACCCTCGCTTGGCGAAACATCTGGTAGCCACCGCTACCGCTGGCGCGGTAGTTGTTGAGCGCGATTCGGAGGGGCTGTAGATCCTCAAGCGGTTTTCCACGATAGCGAAGGTTGCGGATGCGGCTTCCTTCTGGCTGGGTGAGATCAATCTCGTAGTCGACGCCTTGCGCCATATCGTAGTTGTAGCCGATCACCTTGCGGTTCAACAGGGGGCCCTCGGAACAAACCGGGTCTCGGCAGGAAAGGAAGTAGCGCGCAGCGTTTTCAAGCGCCGCTTTTAGCATCTTGCCATTACCCTCGATGACATAGAGCTCGTTGTCGTAGATGTAAAGCGCCGCCAACTGCCGAACGGTTACTGCACCTTTGGGAAAGCGAACCCGGGGATTGAACATGGCGGTGAGGGAAACATCCGCCTTGGAAAAATGCAGTTGCACCTGATGGATGGCGTCTACCAGGGCTGTGTCGGCCACCCGGCTCAAGGCGCCGTCCAGATCCTCAGGAGACTCCGCCACAGGTTGTTCCAGAAATTGTTCCGTCCATTCGTGGTAGGGTCTGGCCAGCGACAAGATTTCTCCATCCGGCTCCACTTCACGGGTCACAGGCAAAAGGCGAGCCTGCTTGCTCGCGATGCGCCACCTCCCCTGGACCTGTTCCAGCTGAAAATCGACCCTCCCCAAAGACATTCCCCAGTTCTTGGGCTGGTGAAGCAGCACGCCAGATCCAACGAAGGCTTGTTCGAGCACTTGGTGAGTGTGGCCGAAAACAATTGCATCAATGCCCTCTACACTCGTCGCGATTTGATACACCATGTTCTCAAAGCCGGCCTCCCCTGGTCTGACCTCACCACTTCGGAGGTCCCGGTCAAGACCCGCATGAGCTGCTACGATCACCACATCCGGCTGATATTGGGCCCGCAACTCAGCTAGGGCCTTCCGAACGGCGTCAACCCCCGACACGAATTTGAGTCCGCGATAGTTTTCCGGTTTTTCCCAGTTCGGCACCGCCGGTGTGGTAATGCCAATTACCGCTACCTTCACCGATCCGAGGGTCTTCACTAGGTAGGGCTCGAAGGGGCGAAGCCCGCTTGCAGCTGTCACCAGAGTGTTTGCGGAAATCCAAGGGAATTTCGCTGACCGCCGAGCAGCCTCGAGATTCTTGAGACCGAAGTTGAATTCATGATTGCCGACCACCATGGCGTCGTAGCCGAGCGCATTCATCGCTAGCATCATCGGGTCGACCCGCAAGGCGGGAAGCGGAACGTTCAGGCCTAAGGGCATCCGGCCTGTCCGGACATACTCCTGGTAGACCGACTCGAGAGGCGAGCCTTGGATTGTGTCGCCGCAATCGATGACGAGGGTCTCGGGATTTTCTTTGCGCTGCTGGCGGATTAGGGTGGCGATTTTGGCTAAGCCGCGGTTGGCGGGCTGAGCCGCAAAGTAATCCCAGGGGTAAATGTTTCCATGCAGGTCAGTCGTTACCAAGATGCGAATGTGCGCCGTTTGCCCAGCGCCCTGCCACGCCAAGCCCGCTAGGAGGAGAACACTGCGAAGGAACACTCTTCAGTATAATTTCCTCGGATGCTCAAGTATGCGGGGCTTTGCCTGTTCGCTCTGAGCGCTAGGTTAGCGACGCTCTCCGCCCAATTTCCAGCGGTCCCGATTGCTGCTCCAGGCACCTCTGGCGCGACCCACTCGGTAAACACCTCGGTTTTGCAGCCCGGAGCCACCGCAACTACGCCGGGTGCGGCAACCGCTCCTTCGTTTCCGGCAGCTGGTTCCCCGGGTGCGACTGCGAGGCCCTCCGCGTCGGTCGGAGGGGCCGGGTCACAACCTGGAGCACCGACGCCGCAAGGTTCAGAAACGACCCCCTTTTCAAAAAATCCCTCTGGAGGCGCAAGCACCGGCGATCGGAATTCGACTCCGGGCGCTCTCGCCCGAGCCAGCTCTGACTCTGCTTCTGCAGCTGATCTAGCGGCCTCTGGACCTGGCCTCTACGCAACGATGGTCACTTCTCTGGGCAGCATGCGCTTCCAGCTTTTTGAGACGGAGACGCCGCTAACCACGAAAAATTTCATCGATATTTGTTTAGGCCGCAAACCCTGGCGTGATCCGGCCACTCAAAAACTCATGCGCAAACCGCTCATCCCTGGCACGACGTTTCACCGCGTAATTCCAGGCTTCATGATCCAGGGGGGAGATCCTAGCGCTACCGGTCGCGGGGATGTTGGTTTTGTGACGCCAGACGAGTTTCGGGCCGAGCTTTTGTTTGACCGTCCCGGCCGCCTAGCGATGGCTCATGCCGGTCCTGGAACCGCTGCGTCTCAGTTCTTCATTACGGAGGCGGAGGCGCCGTGGCTGAATGGCCGTTACACAATCTTCGGTCAGCTGGTTGAAGGGATGGAGGTTGTTCGCGCCATCGCCCGCGTGCCCAAGGATGGTGAAGACAAGCCGCTCAAGCCGGTGACGATCCTGAAAGTGACGTTTGAGCGGATTGGCCCGGCTCCCCCGAACGCCCCAGAAGCCTGGCCTGCGGTAAAAAAGGCCGTTCCCGCGCGCAGCAAACCGAGTTTCGTTCCAAAAAGGTAATTCAGGGCGAGTTGTTACTGGAATTTGGAATTCGCCAGGCCGAGATCGAAATTTGTCCGTTCCATGCTACGCTGGCGCCTATGAGCTGGCAAGCGGCTTGGGCCCAGATTGGGATCACGTTTTGCTTCCTCTTTTCGGCGTCTGCACAGCCCGACCTTGTGGGATCCTACCAAGGGAAATGGGAAGGGATGACTGCCTCAGGAGATTTTGAACTCACGCTTCAGCAACAGGATGGGTCTTGGAAAGCCAAGGTCACTTTCTCGATCGGCGAAACGGCTGTCGCGACCACGGTATCCGAGTTGAAGGTGGATGGCGGGGATCTTGAAATTACTTACGTTTTTGAACTGGGAGGAGTTAAACTCCAGTCCCGACTCAAGGGATCCTTCCGCAACGGGGAATTCTCCGGAAAATACCGCACGCAGACCCTTGCCGAAGGTTCTCTAGTAGACGAAGGAAGCTGCACCGCGAAGCGGACAACCGCTTAGCGTCCGCTCGGTGGTACGTAGCCCTGGGGCAGGGCTGCTCCTTCACCGAAGAAATACTGCTCCATTTGCTTGAGCAGGAACTCTTGAGCTTCTCTCGTTCCTAGGTTCAAACGGTATTCATTCATGAGCATTTTCATGTGTTCTACCCACATCCGCCAGGCCTCTTTGGAGACGTTATCGTAGATACGCTGTCCCAGCGGATGCCCCTCGAATGGCACTTCGCTTAGGCCTTCCATTTCACGCTGGAATTTGACGCAGAAAACTTTTCGCACGTTGGGCTCCCCAGGCTTTGGAGTGGCCGTTGCACCCATAAACTTGACTCTCCTGTAAAGAATCGATCCGTCACCTACCAGGATAGCTGATTGTGGGGATGCGATTTGGGAAAGCTTGCGCCTTGCAAAATGAGATTCGGCTGACCTGGAACGACTTGCAGCTTGCCGCAAGTGGTTGGACTGGGCGTTTGTATTCCGACAGCGGGCTATGCTATACCGAGGTTTTGGATCTCCGGCCAAACGAATCGAGGGTAACTAAAAGAGGAATTCCATGGCATACGTGATTGCTGAACCATGCATCGGGACCAAGGACACCGCATGTGTGGACGCCTGTCCCGTAGATTGCATTCATCCCCGAAAAGACGAAGAGAAGTACGCTACGACCGAGATGCTGTACATCGATCCGCAAGAATGCATCGACTGCGGTGCTTGCGTGCCGGTGTGCCCGGTGTCAGCGATTTTCGCGCTTGACGATCTGCCCGAAAAGTGGGCAAGTTACGCAGAAAAGAACGCTGCCTACTACGGTCGCTAGCAAGCCAACCGGTGAAAGGGGTTGCAGGGCGGGGCTAGCGCCGAGGAAGAGGTAAGCTCCTCGCCCCCTCCCGGCATTCCAGGCCGTCCCAAGCTTCCCTTCCATCCCATCCTACGCTTCCCTGTTACCGGTTTGCGCCGATCACGGGCGATAAGTTGCTACTGCCGTGTCGGTTTCCCATACTTGCACCGAACGGACCTGAACCGGGACCTTTGCTAGGCCCTCCTGCAAACTGCGTTGGATTTCCTCGCAGAAATACTTCGCCATGTTTTCCGCCGAGGGATTGATCTTGTCGAATGGCGGAAGATCGTTGATGAACTGGTGATCTAAGTATTCGATCGCTTTGCGCAGAACTCGCTTGATATCGGTGAAGTCAACCAACATACCAATCTCATCGAGTCCCTCGCCCTGAAGCGTGACGCAGACCTTATAGTTGTGTCCGTGAACGCGCTCGCACTTTCCCCGATAATTGCGCAGGGCATGGCCTGCGGCGAAGGTCTCGGTTACGGCGACTTCAAACATGAAAAAACTTCTCCACTTCCGTCCAATCCCTGGTGAAGCGGTAGCTGGGAAGGCTGTCAAAGAAAACCTGCCCGTACCGCTGCTTAATGATGCGGTTATCCAGCAAAGCCAGAACGCCCCGATCGGAGCGGCTGCGGATCAACCGGCCAAAACCCTGTTTGAGCGCGATGGCGGCCTGCGGGATCTGATAGTCATAAAAGGGATTCCCGCCGCTTTCGCGAATGAAACGCATGCGCGCCTCCACGACCGGGTCGGTCGGCACGGCAAACGGTAACCTATCAATGATAACGCAGCTGAGCTGCTCTCCCGGAACGTCCACGCCTTGCCAGAAGGAGGAAGTAGCAAACAGCACGGCATGCGGCGTCTCCCGAAATTTCTCAAGCAGGGTGTGGCGTGGCGCGGCTCCCTGGAGTAGCAGGGGAAAATCGACCCGCGCCGACAGCCGTTCGTAGGCGGCGCGCATCTGCTGGTAGCTTGTAAAGAGCACGAAGGCGCGCCCCCGACTTGCCCGAAGCAGACGCCAGATTTCCTGACAGGCTTGCTCGAGAAACCCCGGACTCCGGGGATCAGGAAGATGTTCCGGAACGTAGAAAAGCGCCTGGCGTTGATAGTCAAACTGGCTGGCGACTTCCAAAGTTCGCGCCCCGGGAATGCCCAGCCGGCTTTGAACGTAATCAAAGCTGCTAGCCACGGTGAGCGTAGCCGAGGTCAGGATCACCGTGTCCAGGCGTTCAAACAATTTCTCTCGAAGCAGCTCAGAGACGTCGATTGGCGTGGCCTGAAGGAAGCATCCACGTCCTCGCCGTTCGGTCCAGTAGACGAATTTGCCGTCCCGGCTTTCCATCCAGAAACGGATGGCCGAGTGCAGATCCCGGGCACGGCGCAGCAAAGGGAGAATTTCTTCGATCGTGTTTGGAATTAGTTCAAGCACGGTCCAAATTCGCTCCAGAGCGGCGAGCATTTCCTCATATTGCTGGCCGTACTGGCGCAAGAAGGAGTCGTGCTGGTCGAATCCACGCCGGCCTTCCGCCTCGCCAAACAAGCCAAAAAACCGGTCAGCGCTCTCCTGCAACCGGACGAGGTTGCGTTCGAGCTCAGCCGAGGCAAACTGTTTCTGCCGGGAGACGGCGGCAAGGTCCTGAGCCAAATCTAGCACCTGGTAGTTAGAGACCGTGAGGCCGAAATAGTTTCCTGCAATATCCTCAATCTCGTGCGCTTCGTCCAAGATCAAGGCCGTATATTCCGGCAAAATTCCGCCAAAATCTTCATCTTTCACCGCCAAGTCAGCAAACAGCAAGTGGTGGTTGACAATGATAACGTCGCTTTCCTGGGCCCGCTGGTGCATGCGAGTGATGAAGCAACGTTCAAACTGCGGGCACCTCTGACCGGAGCACCGCTCGCGGCGGGCGTCAAGCTTCGTCCAAGCCGTGCTGTCTTCCGGCAGCTGCGAAATCTCGGCGCGATCGCCCGTTTCCGTATGCTGAGCCCACCGGCGAATCTGCTCGAAATCAGCCATCTCTTCCAAGCCATCGAGCAACGGCGCACTTTCTGCGGCGAAGAGTTTTTGCAAGCAGAGGTAGTTGGCGCGCCCCTTCATGTAGCAGACCCGTAGCGGTTGCGAAAAGTGCTGTTGAAGAAAAGGAACGTCTTTCAAGAAGAGCTGCTCCTGCAGGTTCTTCGTGGCTGTTGAGACCACGATTCGCCGTCCAGACAGGATCGCCGGAACCAGGTAGGCGAGGGTCTTTCCTGTGCCGGTGCCCGCTTCGACAATGAGATGGCGCCGCTCCTGCAACGCCGCTTCGACCGCTTCCGCCATCTCCGCCTGCCCCGCCCGAAACTCAAAGTGTGGATGCCACTGCGAGAGTAGACCTCGCGGGGAAAAAAAGGCTCGAGCTGGCGGAAGCTGCGCCGCGGATACTCGCATTCGACTCCTAGTATAAGGAGAGTGCGCTCGGGCGGTGGAAGGGGTGCGGCGAAGCGTGGCTGCCGATCCCCGTAGTGATTCCAATCTCCGCTGGCGGTCCAGTCGGCGCCGAAAGGTGGGACGCGCTGTTTTTACAGATCAATAAAAAAGGTATTTGCGCCACCGGTCGTCGCTTTTGCCAAGCATCCGCATCAAATGCCGGCTCGTGTGCAGTGTGAAGGGACGCGGCGGACGGTTCAGACGCATGTTGGCTTCTTCGGGCGTCCGGTTGCCCTTACGGTTATTGCAGGGGTTGCAGCAGGCCACCAAATTTTCCCAGCTGCTTTCTCCGCCGCGCGACCGTGGCACGACGTGATCCAAGGTCAGCTCGCTCGAGGGCAGAGTTTTGCCGCAGTATTGGCAGGTGTATCGGTCGCGCAACAGAATGTTCTTGCGCGATAGAGCCCGGCTTTGGTGCGGGATGCGCCGGTATTCAAGAAGACGAATTACGGAAGGCACAGGGAAACTTTGGCGCGAGGAGTGAATCTCGGCCACTGTATGCTCCTCCGTGGCGGCAAGTCCCTTCAGTACAAGCACTAAGGCGCGGCGAACCGCGCACACATTAATCGGCTCATAACTGGCGTTGAGCACTAACACAGGATTTCTCAGTCGATCAAGACTCGACATTCGATATCCCCCCACTGGCCGCGGCGATTGTTTTCGGTGTTGGCAACGGGAATGGTTCCACCCGGCGGTCAGCCCGCGCTAAGGTCAGCACGGAGACAGCGCGGGCTCCCGCCCGCTTCAGGGCGGAGGCACAAGCCGAGGCTGTAGCCCCGGTTGTCAATACATCGTCAACTAATAAAACATGAAGCCCGCGGATTTCCGCGGGCTTCGTTACTTCGAACAAACCTGACACATTCTGGCGGCGTGCCCTGTTACTCAGACCTGCCTGGGGCGGCGTCCATCGTTTCCGGCGCACGGCGCGGCACATGCGAACGCCCGCGCGCCGGGAAACCTCTTTGGCGAGAAGCTCCGCTTGGTTGAAACCTCTCCTCCAGGCCCGCCACCAATGCATGGGAACGGGCACAATTACATCGATGGCGAAGCCTGGAGGAAAGGCTTTCATCATCAACTGCCCTAAAGGGGCCGCGAGCGTATGCACCCCCCCGTACTTGAACAAGAGAATCAGCTTCTGTAAAGACCCCTCGTAGGCTCCGAAGCTAAAGGCCGCATCAAAGCCAACCAAGCCTCGGCGGCATAGCCCGCACAAACCTTGTTCATTGAGTGGAAAGGGTGTCGAAAACGGGGTGCGGCAAGCGACGCAAAAGTAATCGGCTTGGAACGCAACGAGCGACCTCAGACAGCTCGGGCATACGGGATATCGCTTAGTCGTATTAAGAGGAGATTCGCAGAGCCGGCACTGGTCGGGAAAGAGAATGCTGAGCAGGCGCACAAAAGGCTCATGCAGTGGAAACGCAGGCAAGGCCTCGAGAAGCCGTCTACTCGAGAAGATGCACCCCCTTAGCTCTTCAGTTTACAACATCAGCTGTTAAGAAGCGATGACATGACTGGTGTGGGCAAACGGTCTGGGACCGTAGAACCTCGCCCAGGCCTAAGGTTGGCTTTCGAGAGGTCGTCGAGTGGCCTTCGCTTCCGGCCCTCACGGCTTTGCTTGGCCACGAAGACCCCCCTTTTCCGATCTTGACGCCTTGAGCGATAATGAAGGCGAAGGAAATCTAATCCGAACGCGTGGGGCTGGTGATAAGCCGCCGGGGAGTCTCATTTGAAACGCTCAGGTTCTGACGATACGTTGCGCTGCTCCTTTTGCCACAAGAGCCAGGACGTTGTCGGAAAGCTCATTTCCTCCCCTAGTGACTATCCGAGGGCGTATATTTGTGACGAGTGCATCGCCGTATGCAACTCGATTCTCGAGGATGACCGCCAGGAGCACTCTTACGGGCTTCCCAACAAACTTCCCAAACCCCTCGAGCTCAAAGAATACCTCGATCAGTACGTGATCGGACAGGAAGCCACGAAAAAGAAGCTTTCCGTGGCGGTCTACAACCACTACAAGCGCATCTACATGAACAAGCAGCGTTCTTCGGACGTGGAACTGTCAAAGTCCAACATTATCTTAATTGGGCCGACGGGAACCGGGAAGACTCTGCTTGCGCAAACCCTGGCCCGAATCCTCGATGTTCCTTTTGCGATCGTCGATGCCACTACGCTGACGGAAGCAGGATATGTGGGCGAGGATGTAGAAAACATCATTTTGCGCTTACTGCAAAACGCCGATTGGGATGTGCAGCGGGCCCAGCAAGGCATTATCTACATTGACGAGATCGACAAAATTGGTCGCAAGGACGAGAATCCGTCGATCACGCGGGATGTTTCGGGGGAAGGAGTGCAGCAAGCGCTGCTCAAGATCTTAGAAGGAACCATCGCCAATGTGCCCCCTCAAGGTGGACGAAAGCATCCCCACCAGGAATTTACTCCGGTCGACACGACAAATATTTTGTTTATTTGCGGCGGAGCGTTCATTGGTTTGGAGAAAATCGTGGCTCGGCGGATCGGGCGCAAGGCCATCGGTTTTTCCGCGGGAGACGAAGACAAGCGTCCCGGTGCAGTGAGCCCTCATTCCGGAAGGCGCGATTTGAGTGTGCTCGAACATTTACAGCCGATCGACCTAATTCGGTTCGGCTTCATTCCGGAATTCATTGGACGGTTACCGGTCGTGGCCGTGTTGGAGGACCTCAACCAGCAAGCGCTTGTACAAATTCTGACCAAACCTAAGAACGCCATCACGCGCCAGTACCAGAAACTGTTCGAATACGAAAATGTTAGACTGAAATTTACGGACGACGCCTTGGAAGCCATCGCCTCGATGGCGCTGGAGCGCAAAGTCGGGGCTCGCGGATTACGGATGATTCTGGAGGATCTGATGCTAGACTTAATGTATTACCTTCCCTCCTATAAAAAGATCCGCGAATTCGTGGTGACGAAAGAGATGGTGTTGTCGCAAAAGATTAATTTGGCGCTGCTTGAAAAAGCAGGGTGAACGGCGGTAATCGAGACTTCCGCCAAGCCCTGGACTCTTGGCGAGCAGACGCGAGTCCGAAACCGCCGAGATTCATTCCTTGGGATCTTCCTCGCTAGGGGTTGTAAAGGTTCATGCTGACCTCAAAAGAAAAATCCGAAACAAAACGGTTGCCGATGATGCCTATCCGAGATGTCGTCATCTTTCCGCACATGATGACGCCTTTCGTGGTGGGTCGCGAATCGAGTGTACGTGCTCTCGAAGAAGCGCTATCCGGCGACAAGAAGATTTTTCTCGCGACGCAGCACGATGCCTCGGTTGACGAACCGCGTCCGGATGAAATCTACAACGTGGGCACGGTCGCCAACATTGTGCAGAGCCTCAAGCTACCGGATGGCAACATTAAGGTTCTGGTTGAAGGGGTAGAACGGGCCAAGATTGTCACCGTAAGCGAGGATGAAGGCTTTTTCCGCGCCGTCGTCAAAACTTTCCAGTTTCGGGTGGAAAGTGGGCCGCAACTGGACGCCCTGTTGAGCCGCGTGACGTCGCTCTTTGAGCAGTATGTCAAGCTCAGCCAGAACCTCAACTACGAAACCATGATCGCCGCTATTCGCGTGGACGATCCAGGCAAGCTAGCGGATACGGTTGGAGCGAATCTTCAACTGACGATCGAAGAGAAACAGGAGCTATTGGAGATCTTCGATCCGGTGGACCGGCTGACGCGAGTGGCGGAGATGCTGGACATCGAGATTGAAAAGCTCAATATGGACCGCACCATCCAGGGACGCGTCAAGCGTCAGATGGAGAAGGCCCAAAAGGAGTACTACCTTAACGAGAAGATTAAGGCGATTCAGAAGGAGCTAGGCCGCGGAGAAAAAAGCGAAATCGACGAGCTCAAAAAGAAAATCGACGCCGCGGGAATGACCAAAGACGCCTACGAGAAGGCCATTGCCGAGCTGAAGCGCCTGGAAAATATGCCGCCCATGTCGGCGGAGTCCACGGTGTCGCGCAACTACTTGGACTGGATGCTGGCGGTGCCGTGGAAGAAGAAGACCCGGGAAATCCGCGATTTGGCGCATGCGCAACAGGTGCTGGAAGCCGATCACTACGGCCTTGAGAAAATCAAAGAGCGCATCTTGGAATTTCTCGCAGTGCGGCAGCTGGTGAAGGATCCCAAAGGCTCCATTCTCTGCTTTGTGGGGCCGCCCGGCGTAGGAAAGACTTCGTTGGGAATGTCGATTGCCAAGGCGACAGGCCGGAAATTTGTCCGGCTTTCGCTGGGCGGAGTGCGGGATGAGGCGGAAATTCGCGGCCACCGGCGGACCTACATCGGGGCCTTGCCGGGCCAGATTCTTCAGATGATGAAGAAGGCCGGCACGCGCAACCCGGTGTTTATGCTCGACGAAATCGACAAGATGTCGACCGATTTCCGCGGTGACCCTTCGGCAGCCCTGCTGGAAGTCCTCGATCCCGAACAGAACTACATGTTCATGGATCACTACCTGGATGTCGAGTATGACCTGAGCCAGGTATTCTTTATCGCTACGGCAAACGTGTTACACACCATTCCTCCGGCCCTACAGGATCGCATGGAGGTGATCCGGCTTTCTGGCTACACGGAGCTCGAAAAACTGGAGATTGCGAAGCGCTTCCTTGTTCCCAAACAGATGCGGGCCACGGGAGTGACGGAAAACGAGGTCGTCTTTGAAGAATCTGGATTGCTTGAGTTGATCCAGTTCTACACCCGCGAAGCCGGGGTTCGGAACCTTGAGCGGGAAATCGGCAATATCTGCCGCAAAGTGGCTCGAAGAATGGTGACTGCCCGAGCCGCCAAGCAGACCATCGAGAAGGTGATCGTCACGCCCAACGTGGTGAACGAAATGTTAGGTCCTCAAAAGTTCCGCATGCAGTACGCGGAGAAGAAGAATCAAGTGGGGGCCACCGTGGGCCTTGCCTGGACGGAACTGGGCGGTTCGATTCTCGAAACCGAGGCCGCTGTCATGGAGGGACGGGGGAAACTGACCACCACCGG
This sequence comes from Bryobacteraceae bacterium, assembly GCA_025056455.1. Taxonomy (GTDB): domain Bacteria; phylum Acidobacteriota; class Terriglobia; order Bryobacterales; family Bryobacteraceae; genus CADEFT01. The sequence continues at coordinate 48,057 of JANWVY010000011.1, forward strand.
CAAGCTGGGCGACGTGATGCAAGAATCTGCCCAAGCCGCGATGAGCTACATCCGGTCTCGTGCCGCCGCCCTTGGTTTGAGCCGCGACTTTTACCGCCATCTCGATATCCACCTGCACGTGCCAGAAGGCGCGATTCCCAAGGATGGCCCGTCAGCCGGCATCACCATCGCCACTAGCATCGCAAGCGCCCTGACTGGCATTCCGGTACGTCGTGACCTGGCAATGACGGGCGAGATTACGGTACGGGGGCACGTTCTTCCCATTGGCGGTCTCAAGGAGAAACTGCTCGCAGCTCATCGTCAAGGGATCATGCAGATTGTCCTACCCAAGGACAATGAAAAGGATCTTCCCGACATCCCGGAGTACATCCGAAAGGATATGAAACTGTACTTTGTGGAGTCCATGGACGAAGTCTTAAAACTCGCTCTGGAACGGGAAATTGAACCGCTTCCTTTGAATCCAGCAGCGGCGACGACGCAAGCCGTGGAGATTGCGCAGCGTAATGAAGAAAAATTGACCCATTAACCTTTTCGTCTCCTCTTGCCGGACATCGCTGCCAGCTGTCAAGTCTGGGAAAGAAGCGCACAATGGTCGCCGAATTTATAATAGGTGCAGCAAGGCCGGAGCTGTTCCCAGCTGAATCGCTGCCAGAGGTCGCCTTTTTGGGCCGCAGCAATGTCGGCAAGTCGAGCTTGATTAATTGTTTAGTGAATAAAAAAGAACTGGCTCGGACGAGCGCTACGCCGGGCTGCACCCAGGCCATCCAGTTTTACCGAGTTGACGGCCGGTGGCACTTCGTAGACTTGCCGGGATACGGCTATGCGAAGGTGTCGCGGGACAAATCGCAAGCGTGGAAAAATCTCATTGAGCATTATCTAACTCGTCGCAAAAGCTTGGAGCTTTGCTTACTTTTACTCGATTCGCGACGGGGCTGGATGGAGATGGACCTCGAGCTTCGGGATTGGCTCGAACACTGGGGTCTGCCTTATGTGGTGATCGCCACGAAGGTGGACAAGCTCAAAACGCAGCGGGAAAGAATTCAGTGCTTAGCCGCGCTCCAGGAACCCGATCCTGGGCTCGCGGTGTTGACTTTCTCGGCCGTCACGGGCCAGGGAGTGAGGGAAATTTGGCAAGTAATTTCGAAAACCAAGACCAGAGCCTAGCGGTGGATCAAGCCGCTCAGGCCGCCACCGGCACGCCGGCCGGCGATGGCAAGCCTGTAGAAACGACAGGAGTCAAAGCAACGGACATGAAAACATCAGCGGATGTGAAAGCTGTTGCGGACTCAAAGGTGGAAACCAAGACGGCCCACGAGCCCAAGCTTGCTGAGTCCAAGCAAGCCGAAATGAAAGTTTCTGAGGCAAAAGCTGGTGAGAATAAACCAGTGGCCGAAACGCCTGTTCCGTCTCGGAAAAAGTCCACACACGTTGATAAGTCTGCGGCGGAGAAGTCAGGGGGTGAAAAGCCCTCTTCTGCGGCCCCCGCAGAAAAGTCCGCCAAGACTACGGCAGCCACCTCGGCGACGGCAGAAAAGCCAGTCTCGACAGGCGAGAAGACAGCTGTAGTTGGGGAGAAAGTCGCGGAGAAAAATCTCGCTCCCCCCAGTTCTGCGCAGGAAAAAGCGGTTTCTACCGCCCCCCCGCCCACCGTGCCCAGCGAGAAGCCGGCAGAGCGGGCCGCAGGGCCGCCAGCCTCCGCGGCTCCCCCGGCCGAGAAAACGGCTTCTAGCGGGGAAAGAGCCGACCGCCCGCAGGGCAAAAACGGTGCTCCCACGCTTGATCTGGTGGAGCTCAAAGACATGAGCATCCAAAAGTTGAACCAGATCGCCAAGGAGCTGGGCAGCATTACCGGCGTGGCTGGCTTGCGCAAGCAAGAGCTGATTTTCAAGATTCTGCAAACCCAAGCCGAGCGCAGCGGACTGATCTTTTCACAAGGCGTCTTGGAGTGCCTACCCGATGGATTTGGATTTCTCCGCGCTCCTGAATACAACTATCTGCCGGGGCCCGACGACGTCTACGTTTCCCCGTCACAAATTCGCCGCTTTGATTTACGCACGGGAGATACGATCTCCGGTCAAATTCGGCCCCCCAAAGAAGGCGAGCGGTACTTTGCTCTCATTAAGGTCGACGCCATCAACTTTGAGCCGCCCGAAGAGGCTCGGAACAAAATCTTTTTCGACAACCTCACTCCCCTATATCCAAACTCCAGGTTCAAACTCGAAACGACTCGGGATAACTACTCGGGCCGGATCATGGACCTGCTGACACCCATTGGCAAGGGACAGCGGGGCCTGATTGTCGCTCCGCCGCGCACAGGAAAAACGATGCTGCTGCAAAGCATCGCCAACTCCATCACCACAAACCATCCCGAGGTTGTGCTGATCGTCTTGCTGATCGACGAGCGGCCGGAGGAAGTCACGGACATGCAACGCTCGGTACGCGGCGAGGTGATTAGCTCGACGTTTGACGAACCGGCCTCCCGTCACGTGCAGGTGGCGGAAATGGTAATTGAGAAAGCCAAGCGCTTAGTCGAGCACAAGCGGGACGTGGTCATCCTTCTTGACTCGATTACGCGTTTGGCGCGCGCCTACAACACGGTGGTGCCGCCCTCGGGTAAGGTGCTCTCTGGCGGTGTCGATTCCAACGCCTTACAACGGCCCAAACGCTTCTTTGGCGCTGCCCGCAACGTAGAAGAAGGCGGATCGCTCACCATCGTAGCGACAGCCCTCATTGACACGGGAAGCCGCATGGACGATGTCATTTTCGAAGAGTTCAAGGGAACCGGGAACATGGAAATCCACCTTGACCGGAAGCTGGTTGAGAAACGCGTCTTCCCGGCCATCGACATCAACAAGAGCGGCACTCGGAAGGAAGAACTTTTGCTTTCCAAGGAGGAACTCAACCGGGTTTGGGTGTTGCGCAAGGTCCTGAACCCCTTGTCGCCGACAGAAACCATGGAGCTGTTACTTGAACGGCTCAGTAAATCCCGCAACAACGCGGAATTCTTAGCCTCGATGAGCTCCTAGCGTGGGCCTCCAGACTCGCCTCTTGGCATGCTGAAACGGCTTCGCTCGGACGCAGCTGGTTAACTCCCGAGCGTTGGACATGGTCCGGAAAGCTCCTACGGCGAAAAGTGCCCAGGCGATCACGGTGTGAATAATCCACGGATCATAAATACGGCCATTTGTCCGCGAGTGGTCAGACCCCCGGGGCAATATTCTGTGGCTGTGCAACCGCTGGTGATGCCAAATTCCTTCATTTTTTGAATAAACGGATAGAAAAGATCTGTCGGAGGCACGTCCGTAAAAAACGGCGTAGTGGGAAAGACAAAACTTTGTCCTGCACGAATCCCCAGGCGTGCGCGGATGATGAACGCCGCCATTTGCCCTCGCGTCACACTGTCCTCGGGACAAAAGCTCGTGGTCGTGCAGCCAGAGGTAATCCCAAGATCGCGCAATTTCTGGATGTGAGCAAAGTGCGGATGTGTCGGCGGCACGTCCGTGAAGTAGGGACGCGTAGTGTAGGTGAACGCGTCGCCATTCATGAGCTTGCGGATAATAAACAGGGCCATTTGGGCGCGGGTGGTGATCGCCTACGGGCAGAACTGGTTGGAATCATTGCAAGTGTCGGCAATGTTGTTGTGTTTCATTAAGAAAATATGGTTCGCAAAAAGATGTGTGAGGGGCACATCGTCGAAGGCCATCTGCGGGTTGGCAGCAGGCTGCAGGATGTGAACCCACTGCCGGGCGATAGTCACGGAACCGTTTCTTGGAATCCCAGTTGCGTTCTCCTCAACGGTTACCGGCGTGACTCCCGCGCCGTTTCCGCTGGTAGCTCCCGTCAGACGTAACCACAGGGCGTTGCTCGAAGCCGTCCAGGAGCAACCCGTTGGAGCGGTAACCAAGAAGCTGATGACCCCGCCGGAAGCAGGCATGGTCCGGTTCTGGGGCTCAATGTTGAACAAGCAAGGAGATGCTGTTTGGGTGATCGCCAGCGTCGCGCCAGAGACGCGGATCTGGGCAGTCCGGCTCGTTGCCGTTGGATTGGGGTCCACGCGATAGGTGATCGTAGTGCTGCCAGCGCCCGAGGTTCCTTCGGTGATCACGACCCAAGGTTGAGTCGAAGTGGCAGACCAAGAACAGCCGCTTGCTGTCGTGAGGGTGGCTGTGTTTGTTCCCCCAAGCGAGTCAACAGTCACAGACGACGGCGCGAGAGTAAAACTACACGAGGTGGAGACGCCCGCCATATCGACTTTGGCGAGAAAGCCATCCGTATTCGTTTGATAGATGGTTTGATGTGCACCTGTTGTAACAGGGAAGTTCGTCGATGTAGTTGAACCCGCTAAATAAAAATTGTTCGCGGAATCCACGGCAGCAGCAAAAACAAAATCGTCCCCCGCACCACCTAGAAAGGTGCCGTAAGTGACGATATCCGCCGTAGGGTTGAGTGTAGCGAGGAATCCATCCGTAAGACCGGGACTGAGCGATTGCAGGGCGCCAGGAGTCACTGGTAAGCCGCTACCGAGACCATGTCCGATTAGAGTAGCGTTGTCGTTCGCATCGACAAAAACGCTAGCAATACCCCGGATGTCATAGTAGTTACCCGTCGAACCAAAGTAAGTGGAGTACTCCAGGCGGTCAAAACTCGGGGAAAGTTTGGTGAGAAATGCCGGGGTTGCCGTCGGAGGCCGCAAGAATTGAAAAACTCCCGGCGTTGTTGGGAAATTATTCGAGTAAGTCAGTCCCGCTACGTAGACATGACCGTTCGGTCCGATGGCAATGGCACGGCCGAAGTCGCCGTCGCTGCCACCCAAAATCGTGGAGGCTTCGAGAACGCTGCCCAGAGAATTCAATTTGGAAACAAAGGTGTCAATGCGGCCACGGTTGGGACTGGTAAATGCACCGGCCGTCACCGGAAAATTGAGTGAGTTGGTGTGACCGACAACATAGATATTGCCTTGGGCGTCGGTAGAAACCGCCTGCGCTTGGTCTTGGCCGTCGCCTCCCAGAAAGGTGGAGAACAATAATCTGTTGAGCGAGGGTGAGATCCGAGCCAAAAACGCATCCGAATCTTGCCTCTTTTCGGGTTGAAAAACGCCGCTTGTCACGGGGAAGTTAGGAACGGTCGTCTGGCCAACCAGCACGAGATGGCCGGACGGGTCACGGGTAAGTGCGGCGGCGATGCCCCGGCCAGCGGTCTCATTGCCGCCAAAAAAGGTCGAAGCCAGGAGTTGTGTTCCGTCCGCTGAAACGCGGCTCAGAAAGATGCCGCTGCCGGGGCCTTGGAAGGTGGCCGCCCCGGTGACCGGGTAATCGGTCGAGTCGCTGTTACCGGCAACTGTGACGTTGCCGACCTCGTCGACAACGATTCCCACCGGCGTTTCATCGGCTGTTCCCCCTAGATAAGTTGCAAACAGCAGCTGATTCCCCGTCGCATTCAACTTGGCGATGAAGACATCGCGTCCGGCAACGGAATGGCCTTGAACAGCGCTCGCTGTCACGGGAAAATTTTGCGACTGTGTGTAGCCGGTGAGGTAGATCTGATTCGAAGCATCTAAAGTGATCGCAGTCACTGTATCCGCCGCTCTGCCGCCCAGATAGGTGGCGAAGCTGATCACCGGATCAATCACCAGAGCGAACGAAGGATCATGGCCCTTCACTGCAAAGCCAATTTCCTGGTTATGCAACACAAAACGGCTTTCAACCTCCACCTTTCGCCCTTGGATCCATTGATATGCGAGGGGCTTATGGAGCAAGAATTTCCCGTGGCAGGTGCGCGCCAGAAGCTCGCCTGTAGAGGCGATCTGCAGGTCTTCTACCCCTTCAAAACGCATGCGAATCACACCCGGCTCCACCCCTGGGGCCAGCTGAAAATCGTATTCCAGCTGGCGCGCCTGGCCATAGAAAATCACATCCACGCCAGGATAAATCTGCTCGTAGCGTACTTTGCGGTAATGCCATCGGCGTACGCTCCATCGGCTCGGATCTCGCCCCCGCAAATCATTGGTATATCCGCCGGTTTTCTCAATCGCTTGGGGAGACCGCGCAAAGCCACCTGGAAACCGCAAGCACACCACGTCTGTTGCTATCCCGAGCCGCGCTTCGCCATGGCGAGCGTGGAAGAAATAGCCAGACGCCTGGGCCAAGTATCCCTCTCCCGCCGATTCAAAATGCAGAGGGAGTTTGTCCATCAGGTTTGGCGACGCGAACAGAACTCGCGCACTTAGCAGGAAACAAAGAATCTGGACGAACATGGAGACCAAGATGATAACCCAAGAATAGCAACTGGGTTGCGGCGCTCAGCACAGAGGTGGGAAGGGGCTGGGCGCAAGGGGCCAGCGAGAGGTGGCGAGAGGGCCAGGAACAAGTGGGAGAGGAAGCGAGAAATAGTGGAGCAAAAAACCTTTGACAAGGTCCCTTCTCTTGAGTCAAACTGGAAGCGAAGAAAAAGCGAATAAACATGGCTGCACTCCCTCATCTCCCAGTTGTTCTGGGCTGGCGGCAGGAAACGCCTGCTGAATCCGTTCCCTTTCAGATTCCTACTTTGGATGCAGTAATTGCTGGCTTACCTCGCGGGCGAATCTCCTGCCTTGCGGGACCTTCTTCCTCTGGCCGCACTACCTTGCTCTACCGTGCTTTAGCTGTGCAAGCCGAAGAATTCAAGGCGCTGGTGGACACCAACGACTGTTTTGATCCCCAATCGGCCGAACAGGCTGGAGTTACGTTGCAACGGCTGCTTTGGGTGAAGTGCGGGCATCGAGTAGAACATGCTTTGAAAAGCGCTGACCTGTTGCTCCATGCAGGCGGGTTTGGCCTTATTGCGCTGGATCTTTGCGACGTCCCGGTAGCTGATCTCAACCACATTCCCGCCTCTTATTGGTATCGCTTTCAACGAGCGGTGGAGAAATCTTCCGCCGTGTTTTTGGTGGTGGCGAATCAGCCTCTTGCTAAAACGGCAGCGGCCCTCATTCTCCAGACCGATCGGATGGAAATCACCTCGCCGCATGTGGCCCCTTTTCATCGCTTGCATACGTTCCGCTTTCAGGTGGTTTGTCGCAAACCGCAGCGCAATCAGGCAGCCATTCTTACAGCAAGTCTGGATTGAAAGCAGCACAACGATGTATGCCGCAGTACACCTCACTACTGCTTCGCCTCATTTGTTCCAGCTTGCCGACGCTTTCTCGCCGTACGTAGAAGTGGTTTCCGCAGACACGGTTGTTTTTGATGTCAGCGGGCTACGGCGCATGTTTGGAGGCGCGCACCAAATCGCCAGCGAAATTGCACGCTGCGCCAACGCCATGGGACTGCAAGGCAATATTGGCGTTGCGGCGTCTGTCGATACTGCGATTTTGGCCGCTCGCAATTGCAAAGGAGTGACGGTGATTCCTCCGGGCGAAGAACTGCGGCTGCTTGGTGATTTGAAGATTAACGCACTTGCATTGAGCGAAGAGATGCAATTGTTGCTCGATCGTTGGGGCATCCGCACTTTGGCGGATTTCTGTGCATTGCCTGAAGGCGGCGTGCTCGAGCGGTTAGGGGAAGAAGGGCGCCGGCTGTTGCGGATAGCTCGAGGCGACTGGCAAAGGCCGCTCCAGGCGATGCAACATCGAGTGAATTACTCTGATCGAATTGTCTTGGATCACGCCATACAGCTTCTTGAGCCTTTGCTGTTCGTGATCAGCCGTTTGATGCATGATCTCTGCGCGCGTTTGAAATCGAACGGCCGTTCTACTTCAGAGATCACGCTAGAGTTGGAGCTGGAAGGTGGCGGTCGCCATCAGCGGCGCATGCAAATCCCGTTCGCTACGCGGGAACCTATGACATGGCTCAAGCTTCTGCAACTGGATTTGGAAGCGAATCCGCCGTCAAAGCCCGTAATTGCAGTAGAGCTCCAGATCACGCCCGTAGATCCGCGTCTGGCGCAGCACAATCTTTACGCGCCCTTGACGCCGCAGCCAGAAAAGTTGGAGCTAACAATCGGCAAAATTCGCGCCATGGTTGGCACGAACAACGTGGGATTTGCCGAGCTGCTTAACACGCACCGGCCAGATGCTTATCGCATGCAGTTACACCCTCCCTCATCTGCCCCTGTCCGTTCTCTGCCCCAGCAACTTCCTCTCGCCTTCCGCTATTTCCGGCCAGCCAAAGAGGCTGAGGTCACTGTCGTCAAGGGTGCTCCCCAGCGCATCCAGGCCGGAGGGATTGTGGGCGCTGTAGAGTGGGCCGCGGGTCCATGGAAACTTTCCGGCGACTGGTGGACCTCACAAAGCTGGGCGCGCACCGAATGGGATGTGTTGTTAAGCAACCGCACCATCTACCGGCTTTACCTGCAACAGCACCGCTGGTATCTCGAAGGAGTATATGACTGATGTACGTTGAACTCCACGCCCGGTCCTCTTTTTCTTTCCTCGAAGGAGCTTCCAATCCAGAAGAGTTAGTTGAGACTTGCGCGGCGCTCGACATGCCGGCCATGGCTTTAGTTGATACGGACAATCTTTGTGGTGCCCCGCGATTTTATATGGCCGCAAAGAAGGCTGGCATCAAAGCTCTCATTGGCGCTGAGATTACTGCCGAAGCCGGAGGGCGCTACGTGCTGCTAGTTGAAAACCGCACTGGCTACCAGAATCTTTGCCGGCTTATCACCTCCATGAAGATGCGCTCCGAGAAAGGTAAAGCGGCTGCCAGTGAAGAGGAATTTCACCAATATGCAGGGGGATTGATCTGTCTGACAAGAGGGGAACACAACCTTGAAACTCTGCTTCGTATTTATGGCCGCCATAACGTATTCATTGAGCTACAACGCCACTTCGACCGGGAACAAGAAGCGCGCAACCAACGCCTGATCGACATGGCGCGCAAACATCGACTCCCTTTACTAGCCACCAACGGGGTGCGGTTTGCGCACCCTTCCAAGCGCGAATTAATGGATGTTCTCACCTGTATTCGCCACAAAGTGACAATTGATCAAGCAGGCCGTCTCCTGGAACGTAACGCTGAGCGCTATTTAAAACCCGCCGGGGAAATGCGCTACCTGTTTGCTGGCCTTCCCGAAGCCTTATGTAATACGGTGGAGCTCGCCGCCCGGCTTGACTTTACGCTTGCCGATCTTGGCTACCGTTTCCCTCCCTATCCTGTGCCGCCCGGTGAAACGATGAATTCCTTTCTCAGAAAACGCGTTGAGGAAGGCGCACGTCTCCGCTACCGCCCCTATCATGAACGGGCGCGAAAACAGATTGAACGAGAGTTACAGCTTATTGAGAAGCTCGATTTAGCCGGCTATTTCCTGATTGTGTGGGACATCGTACGCTTTTGCCGCGAAAACAACATCCTTGCTCAAGGCCGTGGATCAGCAGCCAACAGCGCTGTTTGCTATTCGCTGGGCATCACCGCCGTGGATCCCGTCGGCATGGACTTGCTTTTTGAGCGTTTTCTTTCTGAAGAGCGCGGCGAATGGCCAGACATTGATATCGACCTGCCAAGCGGCAGCCAGCGCGAACGGGTGATCCAGTATGTTTACCAGCGTTACGGCAAGCACGGGGCCGCCATGACCGCAAATGTCATCACCTACCGTGACCGCTCTGCTCTCCGCGATGTTGGCAAAGCACTGGGCTTCCCTCAGCAGGAGTTGAACCGTCTCGCCAGCCTTGTTTCTCGCTGGGGCTTCAAGGATCCAAACAACGACGTCAACCGTCAATTTGCGGAAGCTGGCTGCGACCTCAACCATCCACAAATTCGTAAGTTCCAGCAACTGTACTTGGAGATTCAAGACCTGCCCCGTCACCTCGGCCAGCATTCTGGCGGCATGGTGATTTGTCAGGGATCGCTTGACTCTGTGGTCCCCCTCGAGCCCGCCACGATGCCAGGCCGTGTCGTCATTCAGTGGGATAAGGAGGATTGCGCGGATTTGGGGCTGATCAAAGTGGATTTGCTCGGCCTGGGGATGCTCGCGGCGATCGAAGACTGCATTCAAATTATTCGTACATCTTACGGCAAAGAAATTGATCTAGCGCACCTGCCGCAGAACGATCCCAGCGTATTTGATCAAATCACTGCCGCAGATACGGTGGGATTGTTCCAGGTGGAAAGCCGGGCGCAGATGGCAAGCTTGCCGCTTACCAAGCCGCAGACCTTCTACGATCTGGTTGTGCAGGTGGCGATCATCCGCCCTGGTCCTATCGTAGGTAAGATGTACCATCCCTACGTACGGCGTAGGCAAGGTCTTGAACCCCCCGTATCCTTGCATCCCTCGCTGGACCAGGTGCTGGCGCGAACCCTGGGCGTGCCGCTGTTTCAAGAGCAGCTTTTGAAGATGGCCATGATTGTGGCTGACTTTACAGGAGGCGAAGCCGAGGAACTGCGCCGCGCCATGGGCTTCAAACGCTCCGAAAAGCGCATGAAAGAAATCGAAGCCCGTTTGCGTGCGGGTATGACCAAGAAGGGGATTACTGGTCCACAGCAAGAAGCGATTGTACAGTCGATTACTTCCTTTGCCCTTTATGGTTTTCCTGAATCGCACGCCGCTAGCTTTGCCCTCATTGCTTATGCCAGCGCCTGGCTACGCCGCTATTATCCAGCGGCCTATGCGGCGGCGCTATTGAATGCGCAGCCCATGGGATTTTATCATCCTCTTACGTTATTGAAGGATGCGCAGCGTCACGGCGTGCGTGTATTGCCTGTGGATGTGGCCTTTTCTGATTGGAAGTGTACCGTCGAGAATGGCATGCTGCGTCTCGGCCTCAACTACGTCAGAGGGCTGCCCGAAGAAGCTGGTCGCGCCATCGTCGCACAAAGAACGAAGCAGCCGTTTCAAAGCGTGTTCGATCTTGTCCAGCGCGTGCCGGAGTTGAATCGCGAACATCTGCGGCAGCTAGCTGTCATTGGCGCCTTCAATTCCATTGGCGCTTCACACCGCCGCGATGCGTTGTGGCAGGTGGAGCTAGCAAGCAAACCTGTAGGCCCCTTGCTTCAGTCCGTCGAGCCGCAACACAAAGAATCACCACTACGGCCAATGGATGCCCAAGAACGTGTAAACGCAGATCTCACAGGTACTGGCCTGACCGTTGGCCGTCATCCTGTGGCCTTGCATCGCTCCGCCCTGAAGGCGCTCGGGGTGCTCACCGCAGAGCAAATGCGTCGTGCGCGTCACGGCAGCTTTGCACGCATTGCTGGCGCCGTAATCTGCCGCCAGCGCCCAGAAACCGCAAAGGGCTTTTGCTTTCTTAGTCTTGAAGATGAAACCGGAATTGCAAATGCGATTGTGCATCCGGATCTCTTCGAACGGAATCGCCTCTTGGTGGTCAGTGAGCCCTTCCTCTTGCTAGAAGGCACAGTGCAGAACAATACAGGGGCAGTGAGTTTAAAAGTTGTCCGTTTACAGGCCTTACACAGCGGTCAGGTGTCTACGCCTTCCCATGATTTTTATTAATTTCTCTCCAGGCCTCCCCACACCTTTTGGCCCTTGTCACATCTTTTCGGCCCCCCCGCATCTTTTTCCCCCGCATGTTTTCGCCCTTCTCGCATCTTTCGGCCTCCCTAGTATCTTTTAGCCCCCGGTCGTCTCTTTACTCCTCTCGCCTTGCCCTCCTCACGCCTTGCCCTCCTCACGCCTTTTGCCCCCCTCACGCCTTTTGCCCCCCTCACCCCTTTGAGCTTCTGCTTAGCTCGCCTTTCTGTCTGGTTGACCCGCCCGCCCGGTCCACGAACTGTGCTGCTGTGCGGGACCAGCTAGAATCCTGTTCTCCCCAGCCAGCCGGCTTACTTTTGACAGCAACTCGACTTGCCTCATGGGTAAAGAGAGCGCTGAGGAAACTTGGGTGGGATGTTCTCCGCGGCGAAGCATTCGTATGGCCTGCGCTCTCCGGTTCATATTGATCCGGGTGATTCCTGACCCGAGCGGGGCGCCCGACGGCCCGGCCGCGAGACACCTCTCGGCATCTTCCAACCGTTTCTTCACCTCTAGCAATTCACTGCGCATCCAGCCAAGCTCGCTACCTAAGGACTGGCTGCGTGACAACCACCGGGAGTGAAACTCTAGCTGGCGTTTCCGGAGCTCGAAAACGAGCGCCAGGATTACCAGCACTGCCAAAAGCGCAACACCCACCGCCATCGGCACTGTCATGGGAATCTCCTCTCTGGATCCTCCTCAGATCTCCACTTCCCTCCTTCTGCCCTTTGCCCTTCTCCCTTTTGCCCCTCTCCTCCCCGCTTCTCCCTCTCTCCTTTTCCTCTCTCCCCTCTTCTCCCTTTTGCCGTTCCCCTTTTCGCTCCTCCCCTTTTCGCTCCTCCCCATTTCGCTCCTCCCCTTTTCTCCCCCCCACGCTCCTCTCCACGCTTCTCTCCTCCGTCCCTGTCCCAGCCTGATCGCGCCTGCCTGGCCGCAGAGATAAGAGGGGACATTGGAGAGGTGCGGCTCCCGTCCCTGTCCCAGCCTGATCGCGCCTGCCTGGCCCCCCGGTTTCAGTACAACGTGCGGAGGCGCTCCTGTTTGCTAATGATCTGTTTAATCCGTACTCCGTAGTTGCCTTCCACCACCACCACCTCACCGCGCGCCACGACACAATTGTTCACGATGACCTCAACCGGCTCGTTCACCGAACGGTTCAGCTCCACAATCGAGCCTGAGCTGAGTTTCAGAACTTCTTTCAGCGGAAGCTGCGCGCGGCCAAAGGAGACACTTACTGGCAGCTCAACGTCGAGCAAAAGGTCCAGTGTTCGTCCGCCTTCAAGCTTGCCTGGGTCCTCGGCGCTTGGCGCCGGCCGGCCCGCCACGGCTGGGGGAGATTCACGATCGAACCACTCTTCCAGAGCCGAGGTCCATCCCAACTGGATTCCACCGCTCCAATCGGAGAGACTCAGCGTGAGCTCAATTTCACAATCGAAATTCGGCGCGGAGATCGCTTGCGGAGAGGCTTCAACAACAATTTTTCTCTGCAAGCGGCCGCTGAACTGCTGCGCTGCAATCGTCGAAAAGCGATTCTGGAGCGCCAGCCAGCCCGTCTGGCTATCTGGTTCGTTTTGATCTTCCCTACCGGATGTGGCCAGCACTCGCTGGCTGAGCGCATGAGAATCCTCCTGCGTCAGACCCAGCCAAAACGAGGTCTTGTCTGGGAGAATTAGGTATTCATGCCACACTTCTTCCCGTACTTCACCCTTTGCTTCCTGGCAGCGGGGCGCCCATTCCACAGAAGGCGCTACACCGAGTAGCTCCAGGAGGCCTTGGCGTATGGCGAGCGCAAGCGTTTCCGCAAGCCAGCGCGCAGGTTCGTTGAGGATCCGAGAATCCGCCATCGCGATTCGTTTCCGCCTTCCTTACAGGCCGCGAGAAGTTGGCCAGCGTTTTTCCAGATAAGATCGAAGACGCAAAATTGCCTGCGACTTCAGTTGAGACACGCGCGACTCATGAAGGTCCACGATCCGGGCAATCTCGCGGAGTGTCATCTCTTCGTGGTAGTAAAGGCTGAGAACGGTGCGCTCGATGGGCGGCATGCGTTCGATGGCCTCGGCCAGCAGCTTTTCCAATTCACTCCGCTCGAAGAGCTTCGACGGCCACTGCTGTTCGTCTCCGGAGATGAATCGCAGCAGATCGCGGCCCTCCTCTTCGCTCGGTGAAGCTTCGAGGCTTCCCAAATTCACGCCCCGTACGTCAATGAGCCATTCGTGATATTCCTCCATGCTGATTCCAAGCTCAGCCGCCACCTGCTCCTCGGTAGGTGGCCCTTGAAGTTTTTGCTCTAAGTTGGCAATCGCCGCCTCGATTTGTTTCGCCCGCTTCCGCTGCTGGCGTGGCGCCCAATCCAGCCCTCGAAGACTATCCAGAATTGCTCCCCGGATCTTATACTCGGCGTAAGTCTTGAGCTTTACGTTGTGCGAGGGATCAAAGTGATCAATGGCAGAAATTAAGCCCACAATTCCCACGGAGATCAAATCCTCCAGACTTACGCTGTCCGGCAATCGCTCATGAATGCGGCGGGCGATGAGGCGCACTTGCGGCAAATGCTCCAAGATCAATTGCTCCCGGTCTTGAGCTTCGACTTGCGAGCTTGGCTGGTAGGAGTGCATGGCAATTCAAACCCTACTTGTTGGAATCCTGTGGTCGAAAAACGGCTCGATTGAATCAACCTGCGGTGGCATAGGCCTTCGGCGGCTGTCTGGCTCTGGCGTGCGAGGCGAAACGATTCAACGTTCTCTCTAAGATTTCCTTGGCCGAGGCTGGCTCTAAATCCTCTGGAATCTGCTGACCTGTCGAAAAAAAGCACACCGGCCGCTCGGTGACTGCCATGGCCGTAAATATCGAGCCCAGGCAAATGGCCTCATCCAGATGCGTAACGAGCAACTTATCGGGCCGGAAGCAGGCATATCTTTGGCAGATTTGCATCATCTCGGCAGAGCGCATGGTGGCCGGAACAACCAAATGCGTTTCCACATCGTCGAGTCGGGCAAGAGCGGCCGCGAGTTCTTCCATGGCGAGACCGTCCCGGGGCCCAAATCCTGGCGTGTCGATCCATAGCCAGGCCTGCTCGCTCGCCGCTTGCAAATGAGCGCGGAGATCTCCCAAGTGTTCAACCTCCTGGACTTGAACTCCCACGATCGCGCCAATCGTCCGCAGTTGCTCTGAGGCAGCTACGCGAAGATTATCGAGCGAGAGAATTTGAAGCCGCCTTCCGGTAGCCAGGCCAAAACGAATCGCTAGTTTGATTAAACTCGTCGTCTTGCCCGCTGCCGGCGGGCCCACGAAAGCAATTCTAGGAGCCTGCAAGGGCCCCCCTGAAGCTCCCCCCGGAGGTTCCACGCGGATTCGCGCGGCTAACACCTCCTGCAGAGTTTCCCGCCGCGAAGTCTCCTTGCTCGCTCCGTTCACTGGTGCGCTGGGCCGACAGTGATGCAAGATGTGCCGAGAAATCTCTCGTGGAAAGTCTTCGCGAACCAAGCTGTCGAAAAGTTGCTCAAGATCCTCGTCTAGCGGTCCGCTGGCAGGTGCCGCTGGGGCAAAAGGCTTGAAGTGAGTTTCACCGAATGCGACTCTATCGCCGCTCGTGTAGCGCAGTTCGCCAGCATCATTTTTCGCGAATCCCAATCCCGCCGGATTCTGAGACCACGAACCGGGCTGAGAGGAAATTGAAGAATCGGCGGGAACGGCAAAAATCACTTCGTGCTCTCCGAGATGCTGCGCCTCGGCTGGCGCCTTCCTCGCTTCCACTAGCATGGCCTCCTCGCCGAGCTCGAGCCTGGCTTGGCGAATCGCCGCCTCGATACTGGAGGAATAGTAAGACTTGAGTCGCATCAAGGACCTCCGATCGTACCTAGAGAAATCACGCGCACCCCAGCCGGAATTTCGTTGTGCGAAAGAACGGCTACGTGGGGTAGGCTCTGTTCGAGAATTTGGCGGACAAAAAAACGAATCGAAGCGCTGGTGAGCAGGACCGCCCCCACATCCTGTTGATTTAAGCCCTTGACGATTTTCGATAAGATTTCCTTAATTTGCTGGGGCCCAAGCGCGAAATGACTCGTTGTCTCGCCGTGTTCAATCGCCTGCTCGATCAGCTTTTCTAGAGCGGGGTCGAGGAAATAAACCGGGAGATCTCCTGCAGCGTTCTGATAAGGCTTGACCACAACCCTGCGGATTGATTGCCTGACGAACTCCGTCAGCACCACAGGATTCTTGGTCATCTGCGCAGCTTCCCCCAGAGATTCCAAAATGGAAACGGCGTCCCGAATCGAGACTCGTTCGCGCAATAGGTTCTGCAGGACTTTCTGGACCGTGGCTAATCCGACGAGCTTCGGGACCAGGTCTTCGACCACTTTCGGATGTTCCTCGAGGACCCGGTCCAGGAATTTCTTCGCATCCTGCCGCGAAAACAACTCGTGGGCAAAGCGGCGAATGAGTTCGGTCAAATGTGTGCCCAAAACGCTCACGCTGTCCACCACCGTGTATCCGCTTAGCCGCGCTTGCTCAGCCCGAGCCGAAGGAATCCAAATCGCTTCCATCCCAAAGGCTGGTTCCGTGGTGGGAATTCCATCCAATTTCGCCGTCACATGAGCTCCTGCAATGGCGAGTTCATGCCCGGGAGGAAGTTCAAACCTGCCAATTTCCATGCCTTTCAGCAACACCACATACTCGGCAGCGCGCAACGAGAGATTGTCGGTCACGCGCACCGGAGGCAGGAGAAAACCCAACTCCACCGCCATTTGCCGGCGTATGGCATTGATCCGGCGCAAGAGAGCCGAGCTTGGACCTCCTTCCACCAGTCGCACCAGTCCTAGCCCAACCTCAATGGCAAGCAGGTCGACGCGAAGCAAGGATTCAAGATTCTCTTTGGGTTGCTGCGCGGCGGAAGGCCCGGTCATCTCCTCCTTAAGAATCTCCTCTTTCCGGCGCATTCGATAAGAAAGGTAGCCAAGGCCCGCACCCAGCGCCAGAAAAGGGACCGCCGGCAAGCCCGGGAAACCTGCCATGGCTATTAGCACGCCGCTGGCCAAAGTGAGCGGTTGGGAATTACCAAAAAGTTGCTGCCGGAAATCTGCTTCCAACCCCGCATCGGAACTGGCCCGGGTAACTATAATTCCGCCGGAAATGGAGATCATCAGCGCCGGAATCACCGTAACCAGACCATCGCCAATGGTCAGCACCGCGTATGTCTCCAGAGCGCGCCGGACCTCCATTCCATGCTGAAATACGCCAATTAGGATTCCTGCAAAAATGTTGACTGCCGTAATCAGCAAACTGGCCACCGCGTCGCGCTGGGTAAAACGCGAGGCGCCATCCATCGCTCCGTAAAACTCGGCTTCTGCTGCCAGCTTTTTACGGCGAGCCCGGGCCTCGGCTTCGTCAATCAATCCAGCGTTCAAATCGGAATCGATGGACATTTGTTTCCCCGGTAAGGCGTCTAGAGTGAAACGGGCCGTAACCTCCGAAATCCGGACCGCACCGTGGTTGATCACGACATACTGAATGGCGATGAGAATAATAAAGATCACCGCCCCAATGATGTAGTTCCCACCAACGACGAATTGACCGAAGGCCTCAATCACCCGACCCGCCGCTGCCGTTCCAGAATTCCCTTCCAAAAGAATGAGGCGCGCACTGGACAAGTTCAGCGCCAGGCGAAACAAGGTCATGAGTAACAATGCCGTTGGAAAAATGCTGAATTCTACCGGACGGAGAATGCTCATGGCCACCAGCAAAATGATGACGGACAACGTTAGGTTGAGGCTGATCAGGAGGTCCAGCACGAAGGCTGGAAGCGGCGTCACCATCGCCAGCAGGATTCCAAGAACCGCTGTTGGCACGCCAATCTGGTGCCAAGACGCTGCGCTGGCAAGGCCGAGCCACATCTTCTTCGCCGCTGAACCTGGGTGCATTTCCGTTTTTCGTTTCGGCGCTTTGTTCGGTGCTTGCGCGGTGTGGGGGAGATTCGAAGATACTGGCGTGCTCGGTGTCATCCTAGAATCCTTCCCTCCGACCTGGACCCTTCGCTCTCATGAGCCGGTAGATGTAGGCCAGCACCTCAGCCACCGCTTGGTAGAGATGAGTCGGAATTTCTTGGCCAACCTCCGCTGCACCATACAAAGCCCGCGCAAGCGGCGCGTTCTCGACAATTGGCACTTGATGCTTGGCTGCCAGCAACCGAATTCTTTGCGCGAGCCAGTTCTTGCCCTTGGCCACAATTCTGGGCGCCGCAGACTCGCCCATCTGATAGCGAATTGCGACTGCGTAATGCGTCGGGTTCACGATTACGGCCGTCGCCTTGGGGACCTGTTGCATCATCCGCCGGCGGGCCAGGTCGCGCTGCAAACGTCGGATGCGCATTCGCATGAGAGGACTGCCTTCAGCCTCCTTCTGCTCGTCCTTGACTTCTTGCTTGCTCATGCGCATTTCGTTTTTCCATTTCCGCCGCTGCCTCAGTAAATCCCAGGCGCCAAAAATGAGGAGCAAGAAAGCGGCTTTCCTCAGGAGGTCGCCGAGCGAAGCGGCTGCACCGCGAATCGCTGCTTCGAGGCGAAAACGAGCGAGCCTTTCGTAAAGAGATAAATTCTCGGACAGGATGCTATAGGCGGCCCATGCAAACAAGGGCAATAAAACAAGCGCGTGCCCGGCGCTCGCTAAATTCTGACGAACGGTTTGGCTAAGCCGACCGGTGGGAAGCAATCGAGAAAAATCCAAAGTCAGCTTCGCTGGAGCGAACCCAAAACCCGTTGACACGAGCTGGGTGCCGAGCGCAAGCAACGTTAAGCCCAGCCCCCAAGCCACAGCCGGCAGCAGTTGCGGAACGACTTTGAGGCCCAAAGAATGCGGAGACGACAGCCACAGCTCGGCTTGGAACGAAGCTCGTAGAAGA
This sequence comes from Bryobacteraceae bacterium, assembly GCA_025056455.1. Taxonomy (GTDB): domain Bacteria; phylum Acidobacteriota; class Terriglobia; order Bryobacterales; family Bryobacteraceae; genus CADEFT01. The sequence goes on from JANWVY010000011.1 coordinate 66,391, forward strand.
TCCCGAAAAACCTTGGTCAGCGTCGCTGTTGTCGTGTCGGCTTGGGTTGTCACCAGCCAGACAAAGGCGGCAAATGTCGTTGCGGATAGAAATTCCTTACTGACAGGGAATCGGCCTTCCCGTCGCGCTTTCTCCAGGCGGCGCGGCGTCGGTTGTTCAGTTCGTTGTCCCTGATCGGCCATCGACGCTACGGATGCGCGCCGCCACCCAAAGCGAGCAGGCGGTCAAGAGACTCGGGAATCAGCTGTCCTGCGAGTTCACCGAGTGAAGGAAGGAACATGGCAAGCGCAGCCACGGCGGCAAGAATTTTCGCCGGAAAGGCGACGCTCAAAAGCTGAAGTTGAGCGCAGATCCGTCCAAATAGGGCCAGCGTAACGTCAAGGACAACCAGCAGGATAACTAGTGGAAGCGCAAAGCGAAGAGCGCTCACCCACATCTCCGAGCTCCAAGCGATGCAGGCTGAAATCTCGAGTCTCCGAAATGGCCACTGCCCAACTGGCAGGCGCTCCAGACTCTCGGCCAAGGCCCTGACCATCCAGCGGTCGAGACCCAAACTGAGCAGCCACTGCATGGCGTAAAGCTGAAAGACAACTTGCAGAGAGTTTGCATCGGCGTCCGTCGTTGGGTTGACCGTAGAGGCATAGGTGAAGCCGGCTTGCAGACTAATCAGCTGCGAGGCGAGGAGAAAACTCTCCGTTAGAATTTGAGTCGCCAGACCAAGTGCTGCTCCGAGGGTCGCCTCCGAGAGAATCCACCCCAGGAGGGCGAACAGCGATGCGCCAGCAAACCGGTCACTTTGAGGCCACAACGGAAGCAACAGCAGCCCTACGGCTGCGGAGAGCACTACGACCGCTGTCGCGCCGATTTGGCGTACGCCGGGCGCAAGCAGAGACACAAACACCCCAAGTAGCCGGCTAAAAACCAGCAGCCCAGCCAAAATCCAATCCGTGCTGAATCCTTCAGTGGACATAGGGGCCGAAGTCGCCTAGCACTTGGATCGCGTATTTCAACAACTTCGCCATCATCCAGGGCAAACAAAGAAGCAGAGCCGCCAGGAAAGCAATCAGCCGCGGGATGGTTCCAAAGGCCGAGTCTTGAATGGAGGTCACCACCTGGACGACGCTCACTACAATTCCCGAAATGAAACCCACGGCCAACAATGGTGCGCTCGTCCAAAACGCGGTCCAGAGCATCTCGCCAATCACCTCGTTGGCTTGACTTAACGACATTGCCGCTCCTCCAGGGACGAAGTTCAAAGTGAGAAACTTAGGCTCAAGCTGCACTGGGCGTGAAGACGATCCGGGAATCTTTACCAACCCGAGTCAACCTTGCGAATAGAAACTTTTCACAAGCGAGCCCACTACCAAATTCCAACCATCGGCAAGGACGAACAACAAGACTTTGAACGGTGCGGAAAGCATGACCGGGGGAAGCTGGACCATGCCAATCGACAGAGTCACGCCAGCCACAAGGAGATCAATCATCACAAACGGCAGAAACAACATGGCGCCAATTTGAAACCCAACTCTCAGCTCACTCAAGACATAGGCGGGAAGGAGCACGCGCAGTTCTACTTGAGAGGGATTTTGAGGCGCCGGGGACTTCACGAGCCCTTGAAAGAGCTGAAGGTCCTTTTCATGGCAGTACCGGATGAGGAAAGACCGGAGAGGCTCTAAGCCGGCTTCCCAGGCTTCCGCCGCCGACAACTCTCCAGATTCGTAGGGCCGCCATCCTTTGTCATACATTTGGACAGCGACCGGCTGCATGATGATCGCGGTTAAGAACAACGCTAGTCCAAGCAAGACTTGGTTATTCGGCGAGGTCTGTGTTCCAAGCGCCGTACGAAGGAAATGAAGAACAATCGTGATTCGCAAGAAGGGAGTAATGCTCATCACAACCGCAGGCAGCAGAGTTAACGCCGTGATCAAGGCAACCACTTGAAGAGGGATGCTTCCGTTCCTTGCAAACAGTTCGAACGGCGTGCGGGAACCCTCTCCCGCCGCCATCGAACCAATTGGTAGCAGGAAGATTAGCGGGAATCCGCGGGACATCACACCGCACCTCCACAGCGGCGAGCGAGCCCTTCAGATTCCGAGGTCGAATCCCACGCTGGCAAAGAGCTGATGAGCGAACAGCCGCCTCCATGAAGGGCGAGAAGCAAGTATTGGTTACCGAACTGAATGAGCTGCAGGCTGTGCTGGGAAGAAAGCGTGAGCTTGGAAACGGCCACGAAGGCTGGGCCGCTCCGGCCGGCGATTTGAGACTTTGCGGTGAGTCGGCCGGCGAGAACTCGGACAGCAATCACGAGTCCAAGCAGCACGATCGAGAGTAAGATTTGGATCGTTGTGTTCATGGAACGCGTTACTCTTCTAAATTGAAATCCGTGATGCGGACGCCCATCATGTCCTCAATGACCACAATCTCGCCAAAACCAACCAGCACGCCCCCAATGATGATGTCGATGTTTTCGCCAGCTGACCGCGACAGCTTCAGCACACTGCCCGTCTCTAGCTCGAGAATTTGACCGAGCGTAATTACCTTGCGGTCGAGCTCAACAGCGATGTCCAGGAGCACGTCGGCTAGGTGTTGTGTCTGATCCGCCGTCATCTGCTTGGTTTGGGCGCCTACCGCTTGAGATTGATGGTTTCTTGGCTCAGTTCATCTACCGTTGTGACGACTCTCGTGTTCGCTTGATAGCCACGTTGCAAAACAATCAGGTTGGTGAACTCACGGGCGATATCCACCGTCGAGAATTCAATCGATCCGCCCAGAATCGTCCCTCTGCCGCCAGTGCCAGGGATTCCAATGGCTGGCAACGCTGTACGCGCGCTCAGCAAGTAATTGTTATTGCCTGCCGCAATGAGAGATTCGGGATTGCGAATGGCAGCCATGGCGAGCTGTCCCACGAGGATTTGTTGTCCGTCAGAGTACTGAGCGAGAATTCGGCCGCCCGTATCGAGCCCTGCCCGGATCAGCTGGGCTGCTGGAGAGCCGTCCTGTGCATTCGCCGAAACCGCCGAAGGCTGGGAGTACTGGGTGAGCCTCGGCGCGGAATTGTTGTACAACTGCCAGGTTAGCGTCATATCCGCTGCACCGCTGTTGAGACCGGTGATCGTGATCGAGGGCATCGGCCCCGTCACGGGTGGATTCACAAGACGCCCGTTGGCATCAAAGTTAAGGCTGCCGGTCACGGGCGGAATCGGACTGGACACATCAGCGGCAGGAATCGAGATCGCGTAATCCCATTGCCCCGACGTTGCATTCTTGGTAAAGGTCACGGTCACGATGTGAGATACACCAAGCGAGTCATACACCTCAATCGAGGAAGAAAACTGCGTGGGGGGAGGTCCTGCCGTTGCGCTTGCGTCAAGATTCAGGTCGAAAGAAAACGTTGTGGTGGCCGTAGGCGCCTTTAGTGTTCCGACCGGAATCACAATGTCTCCAATCGCCAGATTCGTGTCCACACGACCTCCAAGGCTCGTCCACCCTTGAACGCGTTGACCAGTAGCCGTGAGTAAGTTTCCAGATTTATCGACCTGCAGGTTTCCCCCTCGGGTGTAGAGGAGCGCACCCGATTTATCCTTCACCACCAAGAACCCGTCTCCTTGAATCGCCGCATCCAAGGGTCCAGGGCTGCTTTGAATCGCTCCCTGGGCGAAGTGACGAAGCGTGACCGGACGCCCCACGCCAAAGCCCACTTGAGTCTCCCCTAGACCTGCTCCTAGGCTCTGGGTGACGAGGTCGTGAAAGGAAACAAGGCTGGCCTTGAAACCGGGCGTGTTCAAGTTCGCAAGATTGTTGCCGACGACGTCTACCGCCGTCGAAAGAGCGCCTAGAGCAGAAAGGGCTGTCGAAAAGGAAGTGAACATCTTGTCTCCTTGATTGGTTTTAGGCTTTTGCGCCTGCTTGGAGCAAAGCGTGAATGGATTTGAGTTCTCTGTTCATCTCCACCATCTGCTCCACGCAGCTGACCTGACTTAGCTGAGCCAGGAAGTCAACTCCGTCGACAGGTTTCAACGGGTTTTGATGTCGCAACTGAGCCACCATGAGTTTTAGAAATAGATCCTGATTCACCTCGTGCGTTGGGGACCGGGCTGCTTGGTTCGTACCTTGTGAGCCGTTTGCACTGAGCGAGATCGAAGTTAAGGCTTGAGTCGTTCCTGCCATGACGATTTCTCCATCCAACGGTTCTCAGTTGGGTTGCTGGGGCGATTTTGTTTGGTCTGCCTGCCGTCTTCCGCGTGCCGATTCCCACTGCCTGAGTTGCTGTTCCAAGAAAAACCGGATCGAGTATCTGTGTTTTCCTTTCCCGGGAAGGTTTGCGATTCGTGCAAGTCCCTCGGGAAGACTTCCGCAGCAGACAAACCCCTGTGGTCGAGATTCCGAATGAGCTCCGGGAGAGAGTTTCGGAGCGTTGCTCGGGTCAGCGCGTCCGCAGCCGACACCTCAAGTTGCACCTCGCCGCGAACCTCCCGGAAATGGAGCTCAACCTGCGCAGATTCCAATGGTATGCCTAGTCGGATCTGTCTGACAGGCAAAGCTGACGTGTTTGTCTCAGAGCTTGTTGGGAATGCATCCAGCCCGGCTGCGTTTGGGCTCTGGCGGCGGTCGGCAACGGCGTTTGAGGTGGCGAGAACCGGATGAGTCACGGATGCTAGCGCAGAGAGAGCCAGCTCGGGACCTGCAACCAACCGAGCCACCTCCGGGCCTGCTCCGAGCGTCGGACGTTTGAGTGGTAGGCTCGAAAGTCCTTCGCGATCCACGGTTGAGCTTCCCTGCTCGCAAGCCGCGCCGGCTTGCACTGCCCGAACAGACGCGCCTGCTGGGCTTGGGGACTCTACGGCCTGCTCAAGAGGGATCGCCGGCGAAACCATTTTCGGCAACTCAGATCGGATGTTGCGACTGCCTTCGGCAGCCCGTAGGCGGCGGTCGCATTCCAACTCCGGTTGATCGAGCAAGACGGGACGGTGCGTCGCAACGGCTTGCTCAAAGACGGGCGGAGCTTCCTGAACCTGTTGCTGGAGCCTCAAGCTGAAGGCCGATTTCAAGCCAGCTACTGGGCGAGGATGTGCCTCAACCAGCGAGGTAGAAGGGCCACTCTGCCCGGCCGGGCTCGTGGAATGCTCTCTCCCTTGAATCCCAAAACCTGCCGGCCTGGTCTTGTCCAAGTCCCGATGACCAACAGGACCTGGAGCGAAGGTCTCGGTCGAGCGCTGGCGGGGGAAGTCCGTCCGTTCGGTGTCGCGTAGGGATGGGGAGAAGTCGCGCTGCGAAAAGCTCAGCGCAGGTGGACATTCTAGGGACAAACCCGCGTTGGTCGCATGCTCGGCCACTTCACTGCTGGGTCTTTCGGGTCCGCCAGCGGCGTCCGACCGGAAGCCCACAGATGAATCCCCGTCGGCCAGGGCGTCAGGCTCCCGAGCGAGGGCTCGAGGGCTTGTCAGCGCGCCCGCATCGTGCACAATGGTCTTGGCAACAGGAAGTGGCGTTGCTGGTTCGGCGCCAGGCTGTCCGGAGAGTGTTCGCCAGAGACTGAACTCTGGAAAGGCTTCTACGGAGCCCACATCCGATGGTGGCTGCTGGTTCAGGCTGGATAAGAAACAACCATTCCCTGTGCTTTGCCGACTACTCATGAAAAGCTCACCAGCTGGGGGCTGCCCCAAGAAGGATCCTTCCAAGAGAACTTGCGGTTCGGGATGAGTCGCCGCGGGGAGACACCAGGCCGTGGATTGGGTCTTCTCCGGGGAAAAGTAAAGCTCGGGAGGCGCTTGTTCTCGAGCGGCGAACGCGGCGGCGAGCGGGAGCAGATGTACTGCTGGTGGCAAGAACAAGGCGGCTTGAAAAGTACCTTGCGTGTTTTCGCTTGCTGGCGCTGGGTCGTACTCTTGTAGGGAAGGTTCTCCGAGCGCCGACTCCGAGGAGAGAAGGCTAGCGAACGAATCGATGGCGCTCAAAGCCCGCAGCCCAGGCCGGTGCGCCAGGGTGGAAGCGGCACGCTCGGTGGGAGTGAATGTAAGCTCCAAGCCCGCTTGGTGCACGGCACTGGAGGGCAGAGCGTGAAGTCTCACGCTCCGTTTCGTTGCAGATCAGGTGCCAACGAGAAATTCGTGCGGAAGATCACACATTTAGACAAAACAGAAAAGGCTGCGCCGGCAATTTCCTGGCGGCTAGTGCCAGAATGATACGCGTTTTTGCCAATTCGGTGCCCCCCCTGAAACATATCGGTCTGCAAGCAGCGAATATGAGGAAGTTAAAATCGGCATGTAAGTTGCCTAAGCTCCTGGCGTGGATGCTTTGACGATCGCCGTCGCCAGCGGCCTGCGAGCCAGAATGGAGGCGCTCGAGCTACTCGCCAACAATCTAGCCAACGCGAGCTCGTCCGGTTTTAAGGCGGATCGCGAATCTTATTCGACTTACTTTAGTCCGGAGGCATTAGAGGGACCGGAGGGAACGTATCCGACGTTTTCTCCGCTGGTGGAGCGCAACTGGACTGACTTCAGCCAAGGACCTTCCCTGTTTACTGGAAGGGACCTCGACTTTGCCATGATCGGGCCTGGATTCTTCGTGGTGGAAACGCCTTTTGGCCTGCGCTGCACGCGTGCCGGGCATTTCCGCTTAAGCCCAACCGGCGTGCTGGAGGATATGTTGGGAAATCCAGTTCGCGGCAAAGATGGAAAGGCGATCCGGCTGAATCCGGCCTTGGAGTTTTCGGTGGACGCAGCTGGCGTATTTCGCCAGCAAGGACAGGTCGTGGCCCAGTTTGAGGTGATTGATTTCGCCGAGCGGAGCCATTTGCAGAAATCGGGCCAGGCTTACTTTCGCTACGAGACGCATCAGGCTTTTCGTCTTCCAAGCCCCAGGGTGGAGCAGCGCAGCTTGGAAGGCGCAAACTTTCAAGCTGCCGAGGGCGCCGTACGCCTAGTTGGCATCCTTCGACAATTCGAGGGGCTTCAAAAAGCCTTAACTTTAGCGGGGGAAATGAACCGGCGCGCCCTGGAAGAGGTGGCGCGCGTCTGAACATGGTTGGTGGCCGAAGCTAGAAACCAGGAGAGGAGTTTATGATCCGAGCTCTATACAGTGCTGGAAGCGGAATGGTGGCACAGCAACTGAACGTAGACACAATTGCCCATAACTTGGCCAACGCAAACACAGTGGGGTTTAAAATGCGCCGGACCCAGTTTCAGGATTTACTGTATCAGAGCCTCGTGCAGCCAGGTGCGGCGGCGGGGGCTCAGACGATCGTCGCGGCGGGTTTACAGATTGGTTTAGGATCGCGTCCGGTTGCCAATGAAATCTTGTTTACTCAAGGCAACTTTGTCACGACGAATAACCCGTTGGATCTGGTCATTCAAGGCCGAGGCTTTTTCCAAATCCGGCGGCCGAACGGCGACTTCGCTTATACGCGTAGCGGCGCTTTTCACTTGGATCGGGATGGAAATCTTGTGACGGCGGATGGGGATCCACTTGAACCACAAATCACGCTGCCGGCCGAAGCGCAGGCCATCTCGATTGCTGCGGATGGTACGGTGAGCTTCACTTTGCCGGGCCAGACAGCGGTCCAGCAGGCCGGGCAAATTCAACTTGCGAATTTTCCCAACCCCGCAGGCTTGAACAGCCTGGGGCGGAATTTATTTGCTCCCACCGACGCCTCTGGTGAGCCAACTTTGGGAATTCCGGGCGGACAGGACGGCCTCGGAACTCTGCAGCAAGGGTTTTTGGAGCAGTCCAACGTGAGTGTGGTCGAGGAATTTATCAATCTAATTATCAGTCAGAGGGCCTATGAGGCGAATTCGAAGATTGTTCGCGCCTCGGACGAAATGTACCAGCAAGTGAATAACGTCGTGAGATGATGGCTCTCACCCCAATCTTGGTGTGGCTCGCGGCTGCTGGCCTGGCCCAAGACGGAGCCGACTGTTTGGTTGTGGCCGGTCCAAATGTTTCGGCCCGAGAGCTCGTGGGCTGGCTTCCAGAAGCTGCAGACTTGCCGCCCGACCGGATTCTCGTCGCGGCTCCCCGGCCCGGCCTGAGGCGGCAAATTTCCGCCGAGAAACTAAATCTGTGGTTGGGGCGTGTGGCCGGCAGCACCAGCCGTTTCACAACATCGGGTCTGTGCCTGGAAGGCGCCTGGCGCCTTCTGAACAAGGAAGAAATTGTTCAAGCTGTGAGCCGGGTTCTTCAAGTTTCCCAGGAGGCGGTATCCGTACTCGACTATAGCCGGTATCCAGTTCCGCCGGGTGAGCTCGAGTTACCTCGGGAGACCAAGCCGGCGCTTCACGCCATGCGCGAGAAATTCGTCTGGCGGGGGCGCGTCCGGGACGCCGCCAACCGCACGGTTCCGGTTTGGGCGCTGCTTCGGGTCGTCACCACCCATCCGGGAATTGTTGCTCGGTCTGTTCTGTTCCCTGGCAGGACAATCCAAGAAGCGGATGTGGAGCTCCGAGATTTGCCGGGTTGGCCAGACCCCAAGCTCCCGGTAGCGAGGGTTGAGAGTTTCCTTGGCCGGAGCCCAAAACGGCGGATTGAGCCTGGAACGGAGCTCCGTTTGGAATGGTTCTGGGCCGCGAAGCAGGTACAGCGGGCAGACCGGGTGCAGCTAGAGGTTCAGCGTGGTGCCGTGACGTTACGGAGGGAGGCGGTGGCGGAGTCGAGCGGTTCGCTCGGGGAGGCGATCTGGGTCCGCCTCGAGGGTCAAAGTGGGTCCGAGAAGCGAGTCCGAGCCAGAATTGTAGGACCGAAGAAGGTGGTAGTGGAGAACTAGGAATGAAAACGAACCGGAGGATTCTTTGCGCCGGGGTGGCTTGTGTTGCGCTCTCCCTATTCGGAGCTAGTCCGGAAAGCAGAGCGAGTGAGTCTGCAATTGACCGATTTGTGCGGGACGCAAAGGCGCGAGCGGATTATCAAGGAGGGCTCGGCGCTTCACCGGGCTCACTTTACGGTTCCGGGGGGCGTCTGAGCGATCTTGTTCGCGACCAGCGAGCGTATCAACTCGATGATCTGGTTACCGTGGTTATCAGCGACCGCGCCTCGGCCGTGACCCGGGGAAGCACTTCGACTGCCCGGAACTCGACAACAAAGGGGTCGATTTCTGCTCTTGCCGGGTCTCTCGCCGCGGCGGGGCGGCTGGCTAATCTCGCCAATCTCAACGGAGCAAGCAAACTGGACGGGAAAGGGCAAACGAGCCGGGAATCGGAGCTGAGCACCTCGCTCAGTGCGCGGATTGTAGCGGTTCTGCCAAATGGAAATCTTGTAATTGAGGGCAGTAAGGATGTTCAGGTGAATTCCGAGCGACAAGTGGTTACCGTGCGCGGTGTGTGCCGTCCACAGGATCTATCGGTAGCCAACACGATTCGCTCCGAACAACTCGCGTTTCTCGAGGTCCGGATCAATGGCAGGGGTGTGGTCGGAGACGCGGTGCGAAGGCCCTTCTTTCTGTACCGTTTACTTACCGGTCTTCTGCCTTTCTAATTCCTCATGCAAGCCTGTGTTGCGATCTTGATCCTGCTGACCGGGCCAGTTGTGTTTGCTGCAAGGCTCAAGGACCTGGGTGCCTGGGAGGGGGTACGGGACAATCAGTTGGTTGGCTATGGTCTGGTGGTAGGGCTCGCAGGGACAGGAGATAAACGGCAAACTTTTTTTTCGGCCCAGTCCCTGGCTAACCTCCTAGAACGCATGGGTGTACGGATCAATCCGAACGCCATTCAGGTTCGCAACACGGCGGCTGTGCTGGTAACAGCGAACCTCCCTCCGTACGCGCAGCCCGGTTCTCGTCTGGATGTGCAGGTGGCGGCGATCGGAGATGCGACAAACCTCCAGGGAGGGTTGCTGGTGATGACTCCACTCAAAGCTGCCGACGGACAGGTGTTTGCGGTCGCACAGGGCCCTGTTCTAACGGGTGGGTTCCGTGCGGCTGGCGGAGGAAATGCGGTTTCGCTCAACCATCCGACGGCAGGCCGGATCCCGAATGGAGCCATTGTTGAGCGGAGCGCTCCCTCCCCCCCGCCTTCAGCCCGGATGCGGTTTCAACTTCGCAATCCTGATTTCACAACGGCGGCACGGATCGCCGAAGCGATCAACCGCCAATACAGTTCTGGCGGGCCGCTGGTGGCTCGGGCAGAGAACTCGGCGGTTGTTGTTGTGGAGACACCGCCGCGCTTTTCGCTGAAGCCAGTCGAATTTGTGGCAGAAGTTGAAAATTTGAAGATTGAGCCCGATCAGACAGCGCGAATTGTCGTCAATGAGCGAACAGGAACGATTGTGCTGGGTAAAGACGTGCGAATCGCACCGATTTCGATTTTACATGGCGCCTTGAGTGTGGAGATCCAAACGGATTTTCAAGTTTCGCAACCAGCCCCACTTTCTCCAGGAACCACCGCCATTGTGCCGCAGACGCGCGTGACGGCCAGGGAGGAGAAAGCTCGACAGGTTCAACTGAAAGCGGGTGCCACGGTGGAGGATCTGGTCAAGGCGCTTTCGGCGATTGGATCGACGCCAAGAGACATTATTGCGATTCTTCAGAATTTAAAATCGGCGGGAGCCATTGAAGCCGACCTTGAAGTGATTTGATGAGGAGGGCGGATGCAAGTGCTCGGAGCGACTCATCGAGTGTCAAGCCTTGCGGAGCACCCGCAAACGTTGGAGCAAGCAGCGCAACATTTTGAGGCACTGTTTCTCGAACAGCTGCTCCGTATGGTGCGTGAAAGTGGGGGCGAACCGATGGGAGAAGCAAGCGACGCTGGGGGTTCCACTCTCATGGAGGTTGCTGAGCAATACCTAGCCGTCGAAATTGCGAAGGGTGGTGGTTTGGGCCTGGCTGGTCGCATTTGCGAGCAGCTCGGGCGGGATAGAACTGCGGCAGATTCACCAACGGGGTGAGGGGAGGCGAGCGAGCGTGCTCGGGGGGTAGGAGCGAACTCAGGGGTAGGAGCGAGCATGCGATAGGAGGGTTTGGAGCGGGCGCAGCGAGACTAGATGGAAGCAGTTGGATGGGGTGGTGAGGGTGGATCGGAAGCGGTCAGGGCAGCGAGGGTGATCGGAGCGGTCGGATGGGCTGGCGAGGTTGGCTGGGAGCGGTCGGATGGGCGCAGCGAGACTGGATGGGAGCGGTCGGATGGGCTGGCGAGGTTGGCTGGTGGTGTCCGGACCGTGTACCTGGTGTGGGCGGGAGTGTCCAGATTACGCGCGCGGTGAAGCTCGCTAGAAAGAGCACTGAAGCGGCTGATAGGTTTCGCTGCAGGAATCGGTTTGATGAGATTGCGGCGGCTGGCAGATTTCGCGCCAGCCTTCTAGGAGCGTATTTAGAAGATGGATGGCTTCTGCAAACGGGGCGTCTAGTTGCAGGAAATGGCCGTCTTGGATCCGGCGCAAAATATAAGCGTAGAGTTCGCGGAGTTGTCTTGCGAAGCTTGGGTTAGGCGCATCGTGAACTGATCGCACCAATTCTCCGATGAGGGCGCACGCGCGGTTGACATCGGAAGCGCGGGCGCTGATGTTTCCTGCTGCAAGATGCATTCGCGCCGATTCCAGAGCTTGGATTGCTCCCTGATAGAGGATAGTCACCAGTTCGAGGGGAGTTGCGCAAAGCACTTGACTTTCGACGTACGCATGGAAAGACATTTGACCAGCAGTCATCTCCCTTCGATTTGGCGAGCAAGCTTGAGGATGTGCTCCGGAGGCACTTGTGTGACGACTTCTCCCGTTTGGCGGTCAACGATTTTCAGAACCGGACGTTTGGTTTCCCGGTCGAGCGAGAATTGCAGTTCCTGGCTTTGACCAAAAAACTCGGTCCGGTTGAGCGCCTGTACTGCCTTGATGATTTCCCGTTGCTCTGCTCTCCGCTCGGCTTGTTGATTGGGCGACAGCGAAGCAGCAAGGGCAAAGGTCACCGGACTAATTGACCCGTTGTCCATAATCTAACTCCAAGAGACGCCTCATTGCGGCTCGTGCCCTCGATTCCGCTGAACACCCGTGGCGTTTGGCCACCATCGTTTTTTCGAAGCCGGCTCTGCCTAGCTGTATACGCGACTTGATCTGGGCACCTGTTTTTACGACACAATCCAGATCTGCGCCGCCAGCAAGCAGACGGTGCCGACTCGCTGAAGACGTTGCAGCGTCCAGCTCTCGAAGGGCCCTGGCTTGCTCTCAATCGCTTCGTCTTGCGGACAACCGAACAAGCAGCTGAGGTTCCGACCTTGAGGGCCCCCAGTCAGGCTTATCGGAGAAGGAGGGAGGAACTTGAGGAGGAAACTTGGGGTATTCGCGGTGAGCGCCGGCTGCCGTCTCCGCCAACGAGCGGCAAGTGCGAGGAGACCCTCTAGCAGCACGACCGACCTTTCTCATCAACTTCGAAACTTCCGAGTCGATCCTTTCGATCAACCGCTAACCCCGTGACTCGAATCGAGACGCGGCACTCTCTTCAAACGGTTTGCCAACTTGGTCCGAAAGGCTGCTCTCCCCTGGTTAAGCTTTTGACTTCGTAAACTTGGCTAGCCAGTTTGTATGAAATGACCCGGCTTGAAATTCGGGGTCCGCCACGATTTTCTGATGCAGCGGAATCGTGGTGTGAATTCCCTCGATCACAAACATGTCCAGCGCCCGGCTCATGCGCGCGATGGCTTCTTTGCGGTCGTTGCCGTAGGTGATCAGCTTAGCGATCATCGAGTCATAGTAAGGGGGAATCACTCCGTCGGTGTAGGCCCCTGTGTCTACTCTTACGCCGATACCTCCTGGCACATTGAACGCAGTAATTCGACCTGGAGAAGGGGCAAAGGTTTCCGGATGTTCCGCGTTGATGCGGCATTCGATGGCGTGTCCACGCAAAGTAATGGGGTGAGGAAGAATGTCTGGGAGTTTTTCGCCAGCTGCGATGCGGATCTGGCTTTTGACAATGTCCACACCCGTGATGAATTCAGTCACTGGATGTTCCACCTGCACTCTGGCGTTCACCTCAATGAAGTAGAGGTTGCCTTTTTGGTCCATAAGGAATTCTACGGTACCGGCATTGGTGTAGCCGCAATCCCGCATGGCCCGGACCAAACTTTCGCTAATCGTTTGGCGTAATTCTGGGCTGACCGAGGGCGAGGGCGCCTCTTCGAGAACTTTTTGATGTCGCCGCTGGAGGGAACACTCGCGTTCTCCAAGGATTTCGACGTTGCCATGCAGATCGGCGAGCACCTGAAACTCGATGTGACGGGGATTCTCAACCAGCTTCTCGATATAAACATCGGGACAAGAAAAAGCTGCTTGTGCCTCGGCCTGCGCTTGGGCATAGAGATTCGGCAGTTCCTCGGCCGAACGGACCAAGCGCATGCCCCGGCCACCACCGCCAGCGGAAGCCTTGATCATGACGGGATAGCCGACGCGGCCGGCGACCTCCAGCGCTTCCTCCACCGAGCGCAAAACGCCATCGGATCCAGGCAGTGTGGGCACGCCCGCACTTTTCATCGCCTCGCGTGCTCTCTGCTTTAATCCCATGAGCTTGATCACTTCTGGTTTTGGACCAATAAACGTGATCCCGGACATCTGGCAGACTTCTGCAAAATCGGCGTTTTCGCTCAGGAAACCGTAGCCAGGATGGATGGCGTTCACGTTGGTGATCTCTGCAGCCGAGATCACCGAGGGGATGTCGAGGTAACTGCGCGAGCTCTTCGCTGGACCGATGCAGACGGCCTCATCGGCGAACCGCACGTGCAGGCTATTGCGATCGGCTTCCGAATACACGGCTACGGTGCGGATGCCCAGTTCCTTGCAAGCGCAAATCACGCGCAAGGCAATTTCGCCGCGGTTGGCGATCAAGATCTTTTGGAACATGACGGATTAGATGGGCCGATAGGTGAATAGCGCCTCGCCATATTCTACGGGCTTTCCGTTCGGAACCAGCTTCGCAACGATCACTCCCGCGGTTTCGGCTTCAATTTCATTCATCAGTTTCATGGATTCGATGATGCAAAGCACTTGGCCAGGCTGGACGGTGTCGCCTACCTTGACGAAAGGCTCCGCTCCAGGCGACGGAGCCTCGTAGTAAGTCCCAACGATTGGCGCCGTGATCACTGGCAGCTTTTCTTCCGCTGTCGGGGGCGATGCGGAGGGAGGCGTTTGAGGAGTGCCGCTCGCTGCAGGTGGCGTGACTGGGGGTACGGCGGGCGCAAACACGGGCTGTGCCACCGGAGTGACGTAGGGAAGGGGAGGCGGCTCCGACGCCTGGCGTTTGATCCACACGCGGTTTTCGCCGCGTTGGACCTCAATTTCACCCACCCCAGTTTCTGTAACTAACCGAATGATTTCTCGTATTTCTTCAATCGTCATGGGAGATCAGCCTTCGGAGCCGATTAAACGATGGTCAAGTCTTTTGGCGTCGGAGTTAGGACCTGGCATCCGGCTGGGGTGACGACTACCGTATCCTCGATGCGCACGCCACCTTCGCCTTCCAGATAAATGCCTGGCTCTACCGTGAGGACCATTCCGGCCTCAAGCACGGCTGTTTCTTTTTTTCCCAGGCGTGGCGCCTCGTGAATTTCCAAACCCAATCCGTGTCCAGTCGAGTGCATGAAGGCGCGATCCAGCCCGTGGGACTTTAACACCTTCCGGGCGGCCTGGTCGACTTGAGCCGCCTTCACCCCTGCGCGAATCACTGCCAGAGCTGCAAGCTGCGCTTCCAAAACGGCTCCATATCTTTTTTTCCACTTTGGCGAAACAGAACCGACGAATACCGTGCGCGTCATGTCGCTCGTGTAGCCGTCTTTCGTCGCCCCCATGTCTATCAATAGTAGCTGATTGCTCAGAAGCGAGTTGCTTGAGGGGCGCGCATGGGGCAAAGCGGCGCGTTCTCCGGCAGCGACGATCGTTTCAAAGGAAGGCCCCTCGGCGCCAAGCTTGCGCATTTGATAATCAATCTCGGCAGCGAGATCGGATTCTCGCATGGTGGCCCGAACTTTCTTGAGCGCCCTGTCAAAGGCGGCCGAATTTGTCTCAACCGCTCGGCGAATGGCTGCAAGTTCGGCCTCGGATTTCACCATCCTCCGGGTTTCGACCAGATTTGCGACTGGCTTAAACTCCGCAGCCACGGGCAACACGCCGCGTAGATAGTCATAACTTGCAAAGGACAGATGGTTACGCTCGAAGCCCAAGCGCCGGATTCGCCGCTTGTGCAGGGCTTTTCCTACGCCTATAAGGGTTGAGCCCGAGAGGGTCACCACACGACAAACCGCCTCCTGCGCTGCCTGAACGGTGTAGCGAGGATCCGTGTAAAGAGTGATGCGCTGGGCCTCGACCAGCAAAAAAGCGTTGCTGCCGGTGAACCCCGTGAGATAGCGAATGTTTGGAAGATGGGTGATGAGGATTGCGTCCAGTCCCTGCGCCGGCAAGGCAGAAGCAAGCCATTCTTGCCGTTGGAGAAATTCGCCTCGTGGAAACAAACGCATAGTGTAGCACCGACGCAGAGCGCTAGCTGTGCGACTGCGGCGGGCTTCCAACGGAGCGGGGCATCCTAGCAGCACTTGTTGCGCACCGTGGTACAGTATGAGGCCATGAAGCTTCGCCGTCGCGACTGGATCGCTGCTTCGCTTGCCGCTCCCTTGGCGGCTGCCCCGAAAACCTCCATGATGGTCGCAGCTACTTCCTATATGGGTGTGCGCCGGTTCAAAGATACGCTAGAATTCCTCGAACATTGCCACACCCTGGGAGCGGCGGGAATTCAAGCGCAAATTAGCAATCACGACCCGAGCTACCTAAAAACTCTTCGCAGCAAGGCTGAATCCTATGGGATGGCCATAGAAATCATGGCCGCCTTGCCGCGATCGGACAACGATGAGGCTTTCGCTCGCACGGTGCAGACTGCTAAGACCCTGGGCGCGCGTTGCATCCGCTCAGCCTGTTTAGGGGGCAGACGCTATGAAACATTCTCCTCCCGGGAAGATTGGGCTCTTTTTGTCAAGAATTCCCGCACGGCGGTGACTCGGGCGCTAGCGCTCGTTGAAAAGACAAAAGTGTCTTTGGCCCTCGAAAACCATAAAGACTGGACCGTGGACGAAATGCTCAGCTTGATCAAAGCTTATTCGAGTGAGTATCTCGGCATTTGCTTAGACACGGGAAACAACATCTCGCTCCTTGACGAGCCCATGGACGTCGTTCAACGACTCTCACCCTTTACCATCGCAACGCATATCAAAGACATGGGCGTTGATGAGTACCATGACGGCTTTCTTCTCTCTGAGGTTCCGTTTGGCGACGGTTACCTCGACTTAGCCGCCATCATCGACACAATCCGGAAAAAAGCCCGGCCAGGAACTCGCTTCACTTTGGAGATGATCACCCGCGATCCGCTCAAAGTGCCTTGCCTGACTGAGAAATACTGGGAGACCTTTGGGGAGGGTAATGGGCGGAAGCTCGCAGCTACGCTGCGGGCGGTTCGCACCGCTAAGTGCAAGAAACCGCTACCTATGCCGAGCAGCTTGTCCTTGCAAGCGCAACTTGAGCAGGAAGAGGCAAACGTGCGGCATTGTCTGGAATTCGCCCGCACAAAACTCAACATTTGAAATATCTGGTGTAAGAAACTCCCTCCTGCGAAGACTATCTTCGATGCGTGGCGAAATACGAACGTTTGCAGGATGAGGAATTGTTGGTGCGGTACGCGCCGGCCTTGCGCCGTCTGGCGCGATCCTACACTCGGGATCCGTATCGCGGAGACGACTTGTTTCAGGACATCGTCTTGGAAATTTGGAAGGCAATGCCCCGTTTCCGAGGCGATTGCTCGGAACGGACTTGGGTGTACCGGATTGCCCATAACACCGCCCTTAGCTACTTGACGAGCGAGCGCAAGCGCCAGGAACGGGAACACAACGAGACTTGTCGCTCCGAGCCATCTGCGCGGGCCACACAAGAGCAAAACGTTTTGCACAGAGAACGGCAGCAAATCCTGTGGCGGACTGTCTCTGAACTGCCGCTCGCGGAGCGGCAGCTTGTGACCCTGTACCTCGAGGGGCTTTCCCTACCTGAAATCGAGCAAGTAACTGGGCTTCGGCAAGGTAACATCGCCACGCGACTTTCGCGCATTCGTCAAAAACTTGCGGCTTATTTGCGAGAAAAGGAGGTACGATGAACGAACCCTTGCTACCAGATCGAGAATCGCAACAGCTGTGGCAGAGTCACGTCCTGGATCCACCTATGGATACCCAGGCCGTCATTCGGTCTCTCGCCAGTCGGATTGAGCGTTTTGACCGAACAATTCTGTGGCGAAATCTCCGCGAATACTCTGCGGGGTTGATTCTGGTTCCTGTGTTTACTCTGATGACCTTTCATGCCCGGAACAAGCAAGAAGTGGCGGCCGGAATTTTCGCCCTGCTGTCCATGCTGTGGGTCACCTTTTGGATCTGGCGCGCTCATCGGCGACAAACACCGCTCGATCCTTCCCTGGATATGGAAAGCTACCGGGCGGCTCTGCTCGCCCGTTACGACCAGCAGATCTCCCTGCTCAAGACGGCCCGTTATTGGTACGTGTTGCCCATATGGGCAAGTACGGTCACCTTTGCGGTGGTCCGAGGAGGCGGGTTTTCAACCTGGCTGGTCATCGGCTTTGCTGTCCTGATGACTTTGCTGTGTGTGGGTGTGATCTGGGTCAACGAGGTGTACACAGTCGGGCAATTACGGCGGGACAGAGACGCTCTGGAACGGGGATGTTTTGATTCTCGAGACGAATAAGGCGTGTACTGGCCTCGCGTTTCTGTTGCCAGCGCCGCCACGGTGAACGGTGGAGGGGGCATGTTCTGGCTGCGTCCGGTTAGCCAACCTTTTAAGCCGGTACCAGGCTCTAGCACCGAGGCTGCGGCCGCGAGCACGCCCCAGCTCCAGCAGGCACTCTGGATTGCGCTAACATCGACAGCTGATGCGGGATCAAGATTTTGAACGGCGGCGGTTTTTGATTCATTCCGGGCAGTGGCTCGGTTTGCTGGCTCTCGGTCCGGTAGACCGAATCGCCGCTTCACCCAAGTTCGAGAAGAATCCTTTTACGCTGGGGGTCGCTGCCGGGGATCCAGCCCCTGACGGCTTCGTCATCTGGACCCGGCTGGCCCCAGAGCCTCTTGCCGGTGGCGGGATGCCGCAGCAAGCGGTGGAAGTGGATTGGATGGTCGCTGAAGACGAGAATTTCTCTCGCGGCTTGCGCAAGGGGAAAGCGCTCGCGGACCCGAAACTGGGACACTCCATTCATGTCGAATTACAAGGACTGCGTCCGAGCTACTGGTATTACTACCGCTTCCGGGCTGGGAAATTCGAGTCGCCCGTGGGTCGCGCCAAGACTGCGCCAACGCCTTCGGCCAGCCCCGATCAGTTGCGGTTTGCCTTTGCCTCCTGTCAGCACTATGAGGCAGGCTTCTATACCGCCTATCAGCATATGGCGGAGGAGGACCTCGACCTCGTGATCCACCTCGGCGATTACATCTACGAAGGAGGCATCGGCAAGAAAGGGGTTCGCCAGCACAACAGTGCCGAAATTCTCTCTTTGAACGACTACCGCAACCGCTACGCCCTGTACAAAAGCGACGAATTGTTGCAGCGAGCGCACGCGCGTTTTCCCTGGATCGTCACTTGGGATGATCACGAGGTAGACAACGATTATGCCGGAGAGGCTTCAGAAGATGATCAGCCGCGCGCGGCATTTCTCGAGCGACGGGCGAATGCCTACCAGGCCTATTACGAGCACATGCCGCTGCGCAAGCAGTCCCTGCCAAGCGGCTCAAGCTTGTTGTTGTACCGGAGGATCCGGTTCGGGCGGTTAGCGGAGTTCTCCGTTCTCGACACACGGCAGTATCGGAGTGACCAGCCCTGTGGCGGCGGACGTGCGCCTCTGTGTGAAGCCGCGCGCGATGCGCGCCAAACCATGTTGGGCGAACAACAGGAGAAATGGCTCTACCAGGGCCTGGCCGCTTCCGGCGCCCGGTGGAATGTGCTGGCCCAGCAGGTGATGATGGCAGGCGTGGATTTGAACCCGGGCCCTGGTGAGCTGTTCTCCATGGACAAGTGGAACGGCTATGTCCTAGAGCGCGCCCGGTTGCTTTCTTTCCTGGCAGATCAGAAAATTTCCAATCCCATCGTCATCACCGGCGACATACACTCGAACTGGGCTTTGAATCTGCACTGTGATCCCGAACGGCCGGAGTCTCCGGTAGTTGGAGCGGAGTTTGTCGGCACCTCGATCTCATCTACTGGCGATGGCGTGGATTTTCCAGAGTCGATTCGCGAGATTCTATCCGAAAACCCGCATGTACGGTTTTTCAATGCCCAGCGTGGATATGTCCGTTGCTCTGTGAAACCTTCCTTGTGGCAGGCGGATTATCGTGTGGTGTCAATGGTTACCAAACCCGGCGCTCCGATCCACACCCGCGCGAGTTTTGTCGTGGAGCACGGCAAGCCGGGCTTGGAGAAGGCGTAGAGTCACCCCTCCGCGTGGACGGCACGATTACTGGCAGTGGTCCAGCGAATCCGCTGAACCACCACGGTCGTATATCACAACAATGAGAACGACGCGGCCACTAGCGGGCGCCAGATCGTTGAGCGCGAAGAGGCGGGCTAGAGGGCACATCCAAGTATTCAATCCAGCTGGTCATCATCTCTTCCTCGCTTTTATCGCCCCAGCGAATCGTTTGCGAGGGATCCGGATTGAAAGGATTGTTCGGGCTGTTGTCATAATGCGCTGTGACGATCAGGCGGCTGCCCTTTTTGACGAGTTTCGGTTCTTGTAAACGGTAAACCAGCTGCCAGTTAAAGTCATAGCGGGGCACGCGCAACAGGATTTCACGCGATCCCTCCGGCGTTTCTAATTCGTAGGTGATGTCTTTGCCCCGGTAGTGCATGTGGGGCGTGAAGGATAACAGTAATTTATCTTGTTCGAAGTCGTAACAGCGGCGAACTTGTTGCGATGGCGCCCCAGCTGGGATACGCAGAAAGAAGTTGCGCAGATCCATGCGACGCAAAACTTGTTTTGGTGGCCCCGGGGCAAGATAAAGTCCCACGCTCGTGCGATCGGTTTGCGGTGCACCGGAAATCCGCGCGTAGTGAATGACGAACTCGAGCTTGGCTCCCGGCGGGATCCATTTCGCCGTACCTTCAGGAAAGACATCCGGCGGGCGACCGGGTAAGAACGCGGCCAGCCCTCCTTCTTGGGCGCCGCGCAAAAAGGGCAAATCGGGAGTATCCGGTGCGCAACCGTCATTCCATACGGGGGCGTCCGGCCGGATGCGGCTGAGTTTCCCCTCGCGGATCAGATATTGAGCCAGTGAGGGCATGTTTTTCGTGGAGGCAACCTCCATCATCTTCAGGTCATCGGTCACGAGCAAGACGTGCACATGATGCACCACCTGGCGGTTGCCGGGGCGAATCTCAGCCGCACGTATCCATTTGCCCTCGGTGAAGTTTGTAGGCACAACGAAGTGCTCGTAGGCGTCTTCACCAGGCGTCACAACATGATCTTCGCCAATGTCGATGACGATGTCTGGTTTGCCGAGCGCCCAGCCGTCTACAAATTTTGGGGCAGGCGGCAGATCGCGCGGATCGCCTTCGGGCGCGCCGGCTTCCACCCAATCGCGAATCGTAGCCACCTCCTCCGCCGTAAGGCTGGGGTCGTTGGCGAAACGACCGTGGTGCGGATCGGCAAACCATGGCGGCATTCTTTTCTTGACGACAGACTCGCGGATCGCCTTCGCCCACGGACGCGCCGATTTATAGTCCAGGAGCGACATGGGCGCGATGTCTCTCGGCCGGTGGCAGGCAACACACCGCTTATAAAAGATCGGAGCGACATGTTTGCTGAACGTCGGGCCAGCGGCCGGAGCCGTTGACGCCATCAACACAAGGCCGACCAGCCTACCGGCGGCCAACAATGAAAGATCCCGCAATCGCACGGCTTGCTCCCTTCTTTGGGTCGCCCCCTTAGGCACCCGTTGCCGTTTTCTTCTGCCGCAAAGATATCATGGCGAGTTGAAGACGTCATCCCCCCCTTAGGGCTTCTTCTCTTCCTTCTTTTCCTCTGGTTTCGGAGGTGGCTGAATATCGGCCAGGTTCCACCCAGTGTCAATGCTCGCGTTGGGCAGAGCCTTTTTCAGGTTTTCCACTCCTTGTTTGGTGACCTTCGTTTGCCAGAGGTACAGGTTTTTCAAATTGGTGAGCCCTTTGAGATGTTCTAGGCCTTTGTCAGTGATCGCCGTCCCATACAAATTGAGATAGGTGAGCGCTTTGAGATCTTTAAGATGAGCTAAGCCGGCGTCTGTAATGGCGGTCTGTTCGAGATGGAGAGTTTCAAGCTGAGTAAGTCCTTTTAGTTTGGCAAGACCTGCATCGGTCACCTTGGTTTTTCCCAGATGCAGATAAATGAGCTTGCTGATTGGCACTAAGTAATTTAACGCCTCATCGGTGATGTCCGCGGCCAAGTGGAAATCCACTTCCTGGCGGTCATCATTCTGCGCAACTTTCCGGACACTGCCCCCCAGCTTTTCAATGGCTTGGATGGCCTTGGCCTCCGCGCTGGCCGTGTTCGATTCGGCGGCTTTCGCCGGTGGCGTTGTTTTCGCTGGAGGCGCCTTCGCAGCAGGTTTTGCTGGTGTGGCTTTCGGCGCTGCCTGCCCGAGGCCAGCAACGAAGAGAAACCGCTTCATGGTGAGCCTCCTGCAAGAATAAAGATGGCGCAATTGCAGTATATCAACGGCGATTCCAGGTTCGATAGGCACAGGGGAGTGATTCTCGCCCCGAGGGTTGAACTTTCTAGTCCCAGCTAGCGTGCGGCGTGTTGAGTGCGCGCTGCAGGGAGGCAAGCGGCGCCGCCTTCCTTGGGCGGCGCGTTACAATGCTGTGAGTCCATGACTTCTACGCGATGGGTGGTGCTAGCGATGTTGTTTTTCGCCACCACCATTAATTATCTTGACCGCATCGTTTTTTCTGTTCTGATCCCAGTGATTCGCCAGGAGCTGTCGCTAAACGACGAACAGTACGGGCTGGTGAACATGGCCTTTCAGGTGGCATACATGATCGGCTTTCTTTTTATGGGAAAGCTCATTGACCGTGTCGGCACGCGCCTGGGCTATGCGATTTCCGTTATCTGGTGGTCGATTGCGGCGATGCTCCATGCGACGGCCCGGTCGGCGCTTGGCCTGAGCTTCTGGCGCGCCATGCTAGGGCTCGGAGAGTCCGGTAATTTCCCCGCAGCAGTAAAAGCCGTGGCGGAATGGTTTCCCAAACAGGACCGTGCCTTCGCCACAGGAATTTTCAACGCGGGAACGAACGTCGCTTCGATGATCGGCCCGCCGCTGTTTGCCTGGATGGTCGGGAGTCACGGCTTGGGGTGGAACTGGCGAATGTGTTTTTTAATCACGGGCGCCTCGGGGTTTCTCTGGCTGGTGTTCTGGCTTAGCTTCCGCAAGAAGCCGAATGCGGCCGAGCTAGCTTACATTCGCAGTGACGCTCCGGATGATGCGGCCATGCGCCAGGTTGGTTGGCGGCAGGCGCTCGGCTATCGACAAAGCTGGGGCTTCGCCCTGGCGAAGTTTTTTACGGATCCGGTTTGGTGGTTTTATCTCTACTGGCTCCCCCCTTATCTTTACGACGTTCGGAAACTCGATCTCAAACAAATCGGCTGGGCCCTGCCAGTGGTCTATCTCATGGCGGATGTGGGCAGCGTCGCTGGAGGCTGGTTTGCTGGATTCTTGATCCGGCGCGGGTGGCGGCATGACAAGGCGCGAAAATTCGCCATGCTGGTGTGCGCCTTAATGATGCCCGTGGCCTCCATGGCTGCGCTGGCGCCGAACACCCTGCTTGCGGTGGCGCTCGTGAGTTTGGCAACTTCTGCGCATCAGGGTCTGTCGGCAAATCTTTACACGACCATCTCTGATGTCTTCCCGAAAAACGCCGTGGCCTCAGTGATTGGAATCGGAGGCTGCGCCGGCGGGCTTGGCGGCACCTTGTTTTCGACCTGGCTGGCGGGCTGGGTTGTGACCTACTTTGGATACACTCCCTTGATCCTAGGGATGGGCGTGTTTCACCTCATTGCGGTGTTGATGGTGCACCGGTTCATGGGGGACCTAAAGCCGTTAACCATGGAGGGGCAGTCGTGAACAGACGGGAATTTGGCCGGTCCTTCGCGGCGGCAATGCTGCAGCGTCCAGGCAGAAGTGTTGAGACCCTCGCGGGCACGGGAGTTGCAGGCTACTCGGGAGACGGCGGGCTGGGCCGGTTGGCGCAAATGAACAACCCCTATGGTCTGGTTGTGGGTCCAGACGGTGCGCTCTATGTCTGCGAGATCGGAAATCATGTCATCCGGCGGATCGATCTCAAAACGAGAATCATTACAACCGTCGCTGGCAGCGGGAAACCGGGGTATTCCGGAGATGGCGGGCCAGCCACCGAGGCCTTGCTCAACGAGCCCTACGAGGTTCGGTTTGACAAAACAGGCAACATGTTTTTCGTGGAGATGAAAAACCATCTGATCCGCCGCGTGGATGCCCGATCGAAAATCATTTCCACCGTCGCGGGCCGCCCTGAGCCTGGTTTTTCGGGTGATGGCGGGCCTGCTCGCGATGCGCAATTCCGTCAACCGCACAGCATTGCCTTCGATTCCCGAGGACGGTTGTTGGTGTGTGACATCGGCAACCACCGGGTGAGGCGCATAGACCTTGAGACTGGCCGAATTGAGACCTATCTCGGCACTGGAGATCGGCACCCCACACCGGACGGCGCGTCGATCCGGGGCGTCTCGCTCAACGGTCCGCGCGCCCTCGACCTGGATCCGCGGGGTCACCTC
The DNA here is from genome assembly GCA_025056455.1 of Bryobacteraceae bacterium. GTDB lineage: Bacteria > Acidobacteriota > Terriglobia > Bryobacterales > Bryobacteraceae > CADEFT01. Next base: position 90,167 of record JANWVY010000011.1, read on the forward strand.
TATCTCGTGTTGCGAGAAGGCAACCGCGTCTACCGCATCGATCCCAAGACCGAGACTATCCACCACCTTGCTGGATCCGGCGAGAAAGGATTTGCAGGGGATCACAACGATGCCCGTCAGGCGCTTCTTAACGGCCCTAAAGGCATTGCCTGGTCGCCGGATGGCGGCATCTACATCGCCGATACGGAAAACCACGCCATCCGGCGGATTGATCTTAAAACAGGCTTGATTACAACAGTCCTTGGAGACGGCTCTCGCGGCGATGGTCCAGAGCCCGATCCCCGCCGTTGTCGGACCGCTCGGCCACACGGAGTGTTTGCTGACCGCCGGGGGATTCTTTATATCGGCGATAGTGAGGCGCACCGGGTAAGAATGCTTCGCTAATTTCTTCCGCCCGGGGGTCGCCTGGTCAATCCACCTCTAGATGCAAGTCACTCGGGGTTTCCCTGGTACTGGCGAAAACAGTCCCAAACGCCATGGAGAAGGGGTTTCTCCGTGGCCCGGTTGTAATCGCGCGACCCGCTTACACTACACTGTGACGTGATCCCAAGCCCAACGGATTGGCCTCTTGTGGCGATAGTTGGCCCCACTGGCGCAGGCAAAAGCGCCCTCGCTCTCCATGTCGCCCGGAAATTCCGCGGAGAAATCGTCAACTGTGACTCCCTCCAGGTTTACCGATATTTCGACATTGGAACGGCGAAGACACCTTTGAGCGAACGCGGTGACATTCCCCACCATTTGTTCGACATCTTAGACCCAGACGAGTTGTTCACAGCGGGCGACTACTCCCGCTTGGCCCGGCAGGTCCTGGCGGAGATCCGCAGCCGGGGCAGACTGCCAGTTATTGTGGGCGGGACAGGCTTTTATCTGAAGGCGTTGCTTGACGGCCTTTTTGCCGGACCCCAGCGCGACACCGCCTTGCGGCAAAGGCTCCAGGCGCGAGAAGAAAGGCGTCCTGGCTCACTCCACCGCTTGTTGAGCCGCTTCGATCCTACGTCGGCGGGTCGAATTCACCCCCACGACCGAAACAAGTTAATCCGGGCGCTTGAGATCTGCATTCTTGCCCGCCAGCCGGTCACACAGCTCTACCAGTCCGGCAGCCAGCCTTTAGAAGGTTTCCGCTCCTTGCTACTTGGACTGGATCCCGACCGCCAGCAGCTCTATTCTCTTCTCAACCACAGATGCAAGCAAATGATGGAAACCGGTTTGTTAGATGAGGTCAGAGAAATTCTCGCCCGCGGATACCCCCGTTCTTGCAAGCCTTTCGAGGCAATTGGATACAAACACGCTTTATGGGTGCTGGATCAAAAGTATCCTCTTGATGTGGCTGTTTCCGAGATGCAGAAAGAAACTCGAAATTACGCCAAACGACAGTGGACTTGGTTTAAGAAAGACACCCGCGTCCGGTGGATCGCAGGTTTTGGAAGTGCACGTCAAGTCCAAGAAATTACGAGTGAAACAATTCTGAAATTTCTCTCCGCGGATCCGATTTTTTTGTCCTGAGAGTGGAACATTTTTCTATCCTCGTTCGTATTTTTATGTGGGCAAGTTACCTTGCCAAACCTAACTTACTGGGAACGAGGAGAGTGACAGCGATGAATAAGTTTGTAATTGGTTTTCTAGTCCTTACCTTAGCTATCGCTAGCGCAGCAGAAACTTACCGAGTTACGATTTTTCAGCCATCGATGGTTGCTGGCAAGCAACTGAAGCCTGGTGATTACAAAATCACCGTAGAGGGTGACAAAGCGATTTTAAGCCAAGGGCGGGTTGCCGTCGAAGCTCCCGCAAAGCTCGAAACGGTGGAGAAGAAATTTAACAACACTTCGGTCCACTACACCAACGTCGATGGTAAGATGCAGGTCCAAGAAATCCGCATCGGTAACTCGAATAAGAAGATTGTTTTCTCTCACCAAGACCAGCCTGGGGTCTAATCTTTCCGAAAGTTGTACACTCTAGGCCGGTGACAACCTCCGCTTCCTGTCTGGGATTACAATAGGAGGTGTGAGGTTGTCGCCGCTAGAGGCCGCGCTTTCTTGTATTTTCCTCCCCTCCTTGCCCCTGCTGGCAGACACCTACCTGGTGTTACCGTTTTTTAACCACACGACGAAAAGTAATCTCAACTGGATTGGAGAAAGCGTCGCCGAAGACTTGCGAGACGCGTTGGCCTCAGAGGGTGTTTTGACGGTTTCTCGAGAAGACCGTCAGGAAGCCTATCGCCGACTCTCCATCCGCCCGTTCGCGCTGCTGACGAAGGCGTCTGTTGTCAAACTAGCCGAAATTGTGGACGCGGATCATGTCATTTTTGGGCAGTTTGAACTCAGAGAAGATTCCTCAAATCCAAACTCAAGAGGCACGCTCAAGATCAGTGCCGAGATCCTGGACCTCCACAACCTTCGCAAAGGCCCAGACTTTATGGCCGTCGGCGCCCTCGAGGATTTAGCGAGTTTGCAAAATCACATCTCCTGGCAAGCGTTGCAATTCGCTGTGCCAAAGAAAGCGCCCTCCGAAGAAGAGTTTCGCCAGAAACGGCCACCGATCCGCGTAGACGCGCTTGAACATTACATTCGGGGGCTCATGGCGCAGCACGAGGAACAGAAGCTGAAGCTCTTAACTCAAGCTGTTCGCATCGATCCCCGCTATTCACCAGCGGCCTTCGAGCTCGGGAAGCTGCAACTTGAAAGGGATCACTACGCGGCGGCGGCCGAGGCGCTTTCGAAGGTCTCCCCTCTCGACAACCGCTACCGTCAAGCGCAGTTCTATCTTGGCGCCGCGAAGTTTTATCTCAAGGATTATGCCGGCGCGCAAAGGGCTTTTGAGACGGTGGTGGCGGAAGTCCCCTTGAATGAAGTTTGGAATAATCTCGGCGTGATTCAGTCTCGACGGGAAGACCTTGCTGCGGCTCGAGACAGCTTCGAGAAGGCGGTGGAGGGCGATCGCAGTGATCCCGACTACCACTTCAATCTGGGATATGTACTGTGGAAAGCGAGGGAGTTTGAGAAAGCCGCTGCTAGTTTGCGCCGCGCCTTGGAGCGCGATCCGGAGGATTCCGAAGCCACCACCTTGCTCGGCCGCTGCCTCAAGCAAAGTGGTCCCAAACCCGGGGAGACAAAAGAGGGGTGGGAACGATTGAAATCCAACTATGAGGAATCGGCATACCTTCAACTGCGTTCCATCTTGCAAGGTGAACAGAAACCCTAGCCACCAGCTGTTGTGTTTCCAGTATCCTCTTAAAAGAAAGCCGCTATAATCGGGAAGTTTCATGTTGGAAGCCTTTGGCCTCTCAGATTTGGGTTGCGTTCGCAAGAATAATGAGGACTACTGCTTGTTAGCGGAGGAGCTGGGGTTGTTTATCGTGGCCGACGGCATGGGTGGGGCTCGGGCGGGTGAGCACGCCTCCAAACTTGCTGCCGAAACTGTCGCCGAGTATATCTACCGCTCCGGGAAGAGAGACGCCGAAACCCTGGTCAAAGCTTTTGAAGAGGCCAATCGTGCCGTGAAAGACGCCGCCGCTTCGGACTCTGGCATGGAAGGCATGGGAACCACTCTTGTGGCAGTGCTGGAAGCTGGCGAAGACATCCTGATCGCTAGTGTAGGCGACAGCCGGGCTTATGTCTTCCAGGACAAAGAGCTGATTCCGGTGACAGAAGATCAAACTTGGGTGAACGAAGTAGGTCGCCGGCTGGGAATCGACGAAGAGAGCCTCAAAACCCACCCTCTGCGACATGTTCTCACCATGGCCATTGGTGTCAGTACTCCTCTTCGCATCCATTCCTACAAACTTCGCCTGGGTTCGGACTCTACGATCTTGTTGTGCTCTGACGGTCTGCACGGTGTCGTAGATCTCAAAACCATCGAGGATGTGATAAAAAGTCCGCGAAGTTTTGAAGAGAAATGCCACCTTCTCATTGATGCCGCTAAACAGGCAGGTGGACCGGACAACATCACCGTGGTGCTGCTGCGACCCACTTCTCCCAACTAGCCTGATTCGCCTTTTCTTGCGTTTCGGCCAATCCTGGACGCCTGGCCTGTGTTTCTGGCTTGTCGTGGCGCAAGTGAATGGCCTGGGCGCGGGTCTGCGAATTGAAGTCTTGGAAGGCCAAGCAGCGGTACACCGCACAGGCTCAGTCGCTTATACCGGAGCGAGGGTCCGCATCGTGGGCGACACAGGCAGACCAGTCCTAGGAGCAAAGGTCAAATTTCTCCTGCCGGCGAGCGGGGCAACAGGCGTTTTTCCGGGCGGCAGCGCGAGTGAGGAGTGCATCTCTGACGCCCAGGGGGAAGCTTCGGTATGGGGCATCCGGTGGGGTCCAACGCCGGGCGCAAGCGCGATTTTTGTTGTTGCGCAGGTCGGTGAATCGACGGCCGGTTTGGCCATTCCGATTCAACTTGTCGCACTCGGTGAACGCCCCAGAGGGGCTGCGGAAGCTGGGATCGCTCGCCAGCCGGATCCGGTTCCCCCTGCCATGAGCCATGAACCTAGGGCGAGCGTTGAACAAAAGCAAGGTGACCCGAAGCACCCTGGGGAGCACCTGCCAGCGTCGCCTGCCGACCTCTCTTCCACGAGCAGCTCAGCGCGAAGCGAATTCACGCCTCACGGTGACGCCGTAGGCCAGCCCCATCACTCTGGGGCAAACCCGCGGCGTCTTTCAAAGCTCGAGCCAAGTTTCGAAGTGGAGATTTTGCCCACTCGTGCCGCTACGCCACCAGACGTGGAATCTGAAGCTACGCCGACCCGGCAGGCCCAAAACACCAAACCCGGTTTTATTGTGAGCCCCACTCGAGAGCCCGCCGGACAATTCGCGCATTCGCGCTCCAAATGGCTCTGGATTGGTTTGAGCCTGGGGGGCGCGGCCGCGGCAGGCTTGGCCTACCGTACGTGGCACTCTCGCAGTCCTGGTGTGGCTGCCCCTGCATCCGCCGTGACGCCAGCCCTGTCGCTCAGCCAGCCCATCATCACAATTGGCAAGCCATGATTCTCTGGTTCACGATTCTCTGTTTTCTTGAAGCGACTCTCCACGGGCCGCACCTCGGTGACCTACCCGGCTCTGACGGTCAAATCCGGCCGCTCTACGGCGTTAAGGGAAACTTTCTATGGGGGAAGCCCTGGCCACTGCGCTACCAGTCGTTCCCGACCAAGACTCGCCGCTCGATCGCGCGGGAGGATGGCAGGAGCTGGTTAGTGGAAGTCCATGACAAGGGAGAAACCTTGCGCACTGCCTTGCCAGCTGCACGCCTCTGGGCCCTCGATTCGAACGACCAGCTGTGGTGGGCCGAAGACCGGCGGCTTGGCTGCCCAGCTCGTGAGTGGAACACACCCGCTCAGATTCAGGTCTTGTTTCCACTTCGCGATGGATGGATGGCGGTCCGCACCAGAGAAGGCGATTATCTCGCCCGCTGCGACGAGCCAGAGCTGTACTTGCTTCCGAGGCCAGAATGAAAGTCGCGGTAGTCTTGCTGTGTTGGGGCGCCACGTCCTTTGCACAAGGGCCTCTGCGAGTCTTTACCGTGAATGGCGTGACCGAAACGCCGGTTGCCGGAATTGTCCAACTAGGCAGCACGAGCACCGGCGATGTTCTTCAGGTTCAATTTCGCATCCGTAATGGCGGCGCCACAGCGCAAACCCTTCAGCTGCTCTCCATTTCCGGCGCAGGCTTCCGGTTGCACCAGGCGCCGACCTTACCCTTTCCCATCGCGCCAAACTTTTCGGTCGATTTTTATGTGCAGTTTCAATCTTCAGAGCCTGTGGCCGATGCCCGGGGGGCTCTCCGGCTGAACGAGCTCACCGTAACGCTCGTTGCCGAAGCGCGGGCGGCGCCCGTGGTTTCTGTGGTGCAGGAGGACGGTTCTCTAAGCCGGCGGATGGCCGGGCAAGCGGTTGTATTTCCGCCTACGGAGCGAGACGGCTCAAGCGCGCGCTGGATTGTCTTGGAGAACCCGCATCGCGCACCCCTTATGGTCAACCTAGGGGTCTCGGGCGAAAGTTTTCGCCTCGCGGCGCCGCCCCCACAGCCGCTCATTCTGGAACGCGACGCCTCGAGGTCGTTTGAGCTACGGTTTGAGCCTGCAAGCGCAGGCTTAAAACGCGGCGCCCTGCTCGTCGACCAACGAACCTTCCCCCTAGAGGGGGTCGCCACGGAGCCCGCACCGCCCCGGCCATCTATTGCCATCCCAACCGGGGGCCTCGAAAGCAGTAAACAGGTGCCCATCGCCGTACTTTTTGAGGAAGCCTCGCGCGCGGAGGCGAAAGGTCAACTGAGGTTCGAATTCACGCCATCCATGGCGGGTCCGGACGATCCGGCCATCGTGTTTCTCCCAGTTAACCGGCGCTCGATCGAATTTCAGGTTAGGCCTGGCGACCGGGCCGCTCAATTCGGATCGCAGCGCGAGGTGATTTTGCAAACCGGCACTACGGCTGGCACGCTACGAATTGTGGCGGAAATGAGCGGCTGGCGAACGGAAGCTCAAGCCAGTATCCCTCCAGCGCCCGCAGTCCTCGACAAGTTGACTGCATTTAAGACGACGGCGACACTAGACCTCACCGTTTCCGGCTACGACAACACGCGCTCGATTTCGGAGATCGCCTTCACCTTCTACGACGCTCAAGGAACCATGATCCCGCCGGGCAACATTCGCTCGTTTGTAGCTCCGCTCTTCCAGGACTACTTCCGCACGACGTCGGTTGGCGGCATGTTCTCGCTGCGCGCGATCTTCCCCTCGACAGCTCCTACGCAAGGGGTCCGCTACGTGGAAATGGAAGTCACCAATCAGGCCGGGACATCCAAAACTCAGCGCATCGAATTCTAGCCTCGCGTTGCCAGCGGCCGGTTTTCTAGCGGCTTTGTGGGGTTGCCCTCGCGTTGTTGGGCTGGAGCGCAACTTAGCGAGTCAAACCGTACGCGCGATGTCGATTAGGTCGCTTAACAGGCCGTAAGCCGTCCGGTCTACACTAGGGTCCATTTCGAGGCATCCTACTGTGCCCATCAGATCGGTGTGGAGCAGAAGAATATTCGTGGTGGCGCGCGCGCTCGCCAGGGGATCGCCGATATCCAGCACTTCCGCGCGCACCCGCAATTTCAGTCCCTCTTTACCGTAGTGGGCCCGGCTCACCAGACGGACCGTCTTGCCCGATGCTCTCAACTGAGCCAGTTTGACTGGCGTCAGTTTGCGAATGCCTTTGGTGTCAACAGCGAGCGGAGTCGTGCGCGCGTTCATCAACACATTGGCCAGCGCGGCCGTTTTCGCAGCCGAGTCCCAGCCATCGATGTCGTAGTTTGGATCAGCTTCCGCGATTCCTAGCCGTTGTGCTTCGGCAACTCCTTCTTCGAGCGATCGTCCACGCTCCATGGCCTCGATCACGACATTCGAGGTCGAGTTGAGCACCCCCGTAAACCCCTTGAGTTGCACGCCTTGCAACGACGACCGGACCATATTGAACACGGGCGCGCCATCCATGACGATAGACTCAAAACGAAACTCAACGCCCCAGCGTTTCGCTTCGGCTTGCAGATCCGCATAGGCGTGCGCAATAGGTCCCTTGTTCGAAGTGACGACATGAAGGCCACGTGAAAAGGCGGCCCGGATATGGCGAATTGCTGGCTCGCCATTTAGCGGGTTCAAGGGTGAGAGCTCCAGCACGACCTCCGCTTGGGAACGATCGAGAAACTCCTCAATCGAGGCAACTAGTGGTCCAAACGCGGGCTCGAGCCCAAGGCCTTTGGGATCGAATGCCGATCCGTGCCGCCCAGTCTGAATCGCGACAATCCGAAAGGGAAATTGCTGGCGCTTTTTGGCAAGAAGTCTTGCGAAAGCGCGACCGACATGGCCATATCCAATGAGCGCGAGATTCAAAACGCAAGCTTCTCCACGGCGGCGTTCATTTGGTTGATGAGCGTATTGTTGGTGCGGCGCAACTGCGAAACACGGTCGCGTAAGCCGGCGAGGCGAGTTTCTAACTCCGCCACCTGCCGGGCGTAGCGCTGAGTTTGTTCCTCTTGTCCCGTAATCGTAGACAGCCGCGTCATGCTGTCCTTGATGCGGCTTTGATCGGCGGATAGCTCCTTGATTTCCGTTTCGAGTTCCCGAATTTGCCGCTCGTTTTCGGCAATTTGGCGCTTCTGCGCGAGGATGCTCTCCAATTGCCGGCGGCCTTCCGCGCTGAGCGCTTGGTTTTGCAGATAGACCGCGATCTGATCAGCGTTGAGGTTGCTGACCATGATCGTTTGGTCATACAGACGCTCTTCGTTCACCGGAAACTGCTGTTCACTGCTCGGCGCGAGTTTCACCTCAAAGCGGTAAGACTGGGCTGTAGTTTCGACCGGTTTCTGATTGAGCAGTTTGTACTCGGGACGGATCTCATGCTCGATGATCAACGTTTTTGGCTTGGCGTCGATGTTGCGCACGGTGTAAACCAGTGATTCTTGCAGGGCGGTGCGGAGCGTCAGCACGCCGCGGGCCGCTTTGATTTCCCGTACGAGGTTACGCGAGGAGTCAATCTTGGTGGTGATGCGCGTTCCCAGGTCTACGCCGAAGCTGATGAGACGTTTGTCGCCGGACTTAAACGTTTCAACGAGCGCCTCGCCGGCATACACGCCCGACTCGAATACGGTAATCGGGCCCCCATCCAGCGTCTTTCCGCTGGAATTGATCATCTCAGCGGCGTTCATCGGGTTCTGCAGGCTGCGGTCGGAGTAGATCAGAAGGCGGCGAGCTTGGATCTTTTGTTGCAGGAAAGGCAGCATGGCGGATTCACTCTTCTTGACCGTAACTGGTGCTGAAAAACGGTATTCAAAAAGTTCGCCGACCTCCCGTGTCATGGTTTCGGCAGTGACGCTACTAGCCATGTCGGAGCGGCTTTCCGCTAGCGCAGGGGCCATTTCACTTGACGCCATGGCGCGTACTGGGGCGCGCGGCAGGGGTGAGGCCGGCGCCGCAGCCAGTTGCTCCTTCCTGGCAGAACTGGGAGTCGAGATAGCGCCCGAGTGAAGGACCGGAGCTAAGTTTTTCTCCTCCGGCAACTCCGCCACCGGCCGCTCGCGATAGCGCGGCTCATAAAGCTTGCTCAGAAAGGAAACCGGCCGGCCGGAAACCAGCGACAAATTCACATTGTTCCAGTCCTCGCCTGTCGTATTGTCAACGATCGCCCATCCTTCCAGGACCGATTCACCCTCTTTGAGAATGAGCCGGTAGCTCGATTTCCACACAGCCATGGGAGTCATATAACTGGCGATAATCTGCCGGCTGCGGGCATCTGAAGAGTCTATGTAAACGCTGCGCTTCTCTTTCGAACGGGCCACCGACAGCGCCGTCAAGTAATCTTTGAGCTGTCTCTGCAAAGCTGGATCGGAGAGTTTGAGCCCGCTAAGGGCGGCCAAGTCAAATGTGCGCAACTCACCCGAATCGAGCAGCAAGGTCAATTGCTCGCGTTCCTGGGCCTTGTCGCCCAGCTTGACGACCCGTCCACTGAAAATCGCACCTTGAAGAGACTCGCTGCCGACTCGCGCTTCCATCCTAGCACCCTTGAGCTGATCCAGAAATTCGCTTAGGGCTTGGGCCGGTTGCAGTTGAAACGGATAATCTTGCAAGCGCTCCTCGAGCGGCTGGCTAGCGTCGTACCGCAATCCTATAATTTTTCCGCCACTCCGATCCTCGATTGTGAGCGACTTGAGTACATCGTCCATGTCGGAGGCTTTGAAGTCAAGCCGGGCAGATTCACCAGCGCGTAGCTCTCCAGCGCGCTCAAAGTATCCAACACCGTGTTTATAGAGAACAACCTTGCGTACGGGCAGTTCAGCTGGGAATCCTTGCGGACATAAGGCCGCCGCCATCAACCATCTCCCCAAAACCATACACCCTCCAGAATACGGGCGATCTCCAGGCCGATCCTCCGCCTGTTCTTCAATCATGACGCGTTTTCTTGCCGCCAGATAAGGCTTATTTTGAAGTGCTGGTCGCTCAAGGTGAAAACTGTGCCTGAATCACTCGCGGAATGCCCGCCAGATCGTGGCGGTGATCAATCTGGGTCCAGGGGCCGCTTGCCAGCAGCGCGCAAACACGTTCGAGAGATTGATAGCCAAGTTCGGCCACGAACCACCCGCCCGGCTTCAAGATCCGAGCGGCGGCCGGAATCAGACGCTCGTAAATCTCGACGCCGGTCGGCCCGCCATACAAGGCAAGGGCAGGTTCAAAGTCGCGGACTTCGCGCTGGAGGAAGGCCTGATCGCTTTCAGGAACGTAGGGCGGGTTTGAGACCACGATGTCAAATTCTGCCTTCAACGCAGAGCATAAATCACAGCACAACAGCTCCACCCGGGCTTGGTGACGCTGCGCGTTTTTCTTTGCCATACGAAGCGCCTCGAGCGAGATGTCGGTTCCGTAGACGCAGGTGTTTAGTTCCAGAGCTAAGGTCACGGCGATGGCGCCAGAGCCAGCGCCAACATCGAGGATCCGGTGCCATGGCTGAGCCAGTTGCAGCACAGCCTCAACCACATGTTCCGTCTCGGGCCGGGGAATGAGCACTGCCGGACTAACTTGAAACACGCGCCCGTAAAACTCCTGCACTTTCGTGATGTACTGCGTCGGTTTCCCTTGCAAGCGTTCGTGCAAATAACGCCCATAGTGGATCCAGGCCAGTTCGCTCAACTCCTCGTCGCCGTGCGTGAGCAAATAGAGGCGGTCGCGACCCAAAGCATGGCACAGCAACACCTCTGCCGTTAGCCTAGGGGAAGGAACTCGCGCTTCGTCAAGAATTCGCGTTCCTTGAAGAAGCGCTGTCCGCAAGGTCACTGGATGCTCTCGTTCGTCTGCTGTTTGAGTTTCTCCGCCTGGTAGTAGGCAATGAGGGCATCCGTAATGGGTTCGAGCCGCCCGTCCATCACTTGATCCAGTTGGTGGAGAGTGAGCCCGATGCGATGATCAGTAACGCGGTTTTGAGGAAAGTTATAAGTTCGGATTTTCTCGCTGCGGTCCCCTGTGCCGACCATGCTCTTGCGTTCCGCGCCGATCTTCTCTTGCTGCTTTTGCAGTTCCAGTTCATAGAGGCGGGAACGCAGAACACGTTCCGCCTTGGCGCGATTTTTGATCTGCGACTTTTCATCCTGGCAGGAGACAACCAGGCCTGTCGGGATGTGGGTGATGCGCACGGCGGAATAAGTGGTGTTGACGGATTGCCCCCCTGGACCTGAGGAGCAGAACGTGTCAATTCGAAGATCCTTGGGATCAATCTTCACTTCCACTTCGTCGGCTTCGGGGAGTACGGCCACCGTCACGGCAGAGGTGTGCACGCGACCTTGCTGTTCGGTTTGAGGTACGCGCTGCACGCGGTGCACACCGGACTCGTACTTGAGTTTGCTGTAAACCTTATCCCCGCTGATCAGGGCAATGACTTCTTTCAAGCCCCCCACGGCGGACTCGCTAACGCTAGTCACTTCGACCTTCCAGCCTTGCGATTCTGCAAAGCGCGTGTACATGCGGAAGATTTCGGCAGCAAACAGCGTGGCTTCATCGCCGCCCGTTCCCGCGCGGACTTCTAACATGACGTTTTTGTCGTCCAAGGGATCGCGCGGCAGCAGCAGCAGTCTGAGTTCGCTTTCTAAACGCGCCAGTTCCGGCTCCAATCGCGCAATGTCCTCGTTGGCCAGCTGTCGCAGCTCCGGATCCGATTCTTGCAGCATCTGCCTGGCGCCTTCGAGATCCGCGGCGACTTTTTTCCACTCCCGATACTTGGCTACCACCTCTTCGAGTTCGCTGCGGGCTTTTGCTGTTTTGCGATATAACTCGCCGTCGTTAATGACGGCCGGGTCAGCCATTTGAGCGGTCAAACTTTCAAAACGGGATTCAATCTCGGCCAGTTTATCCAGGTATTGCATGAGCGCAAAAGCTTAGGCGATCACCAGCTCGCCGCCTTGTTGCTTTTCTAACGCCATGGCGCCCTCCAGTGCGTAAATGGCGACGGCTGTCTGGTCGTCCGACGGAGGTTGTGTGGTGATTCTCTGTAGCCAAAGACCGGGCGCTGTCAGCAAGGCAAGCACACTACCCCGCTTCCGGGCTGCATATCGGATCAACTCGTAACTTAGGCCAACAATCAAGGGCAACAGCGCTACTCGCGAGAGGAACTTGGCAAGAAAACTATCAAACGGCAGCAGCGCGTAGATGCACATGGCGATCACCATCACCACGAGCAGAAAGCTCGTCCCGCAGCGAGGATGGAACGTAGAGAAGCGCTGGGCGTTCTCTACGGTGACAGGTTGGCCCGATTCGAAATTAAAAACAACTTTGTGCTCAGCGCCATGGAACTCGAAAACGCGTCGGATGTCCTGCCAGCGCGAGATGGCGATCAGGAACAGGAGAAAAATTGCGATGCGGATCACCCCGTCAACCAGATTGAACGCAAGCCGGTGCTGAACGACCGGTGCTACCTTTTCGATTTGCGAGGTCATCCACAAGGGCAAGAATTTGTAGAGGAAAATGAAAAAGCCAAAAGAAAACAGGAGATTGAGCGTCATCGCCCAGGAGGAAAACTCTTGTTTTTTCTCCCCGGGTTGGCCATCCTCCAAGGCTGCATTGGCGGAAAACTTGAGAGCGCGAATACCCAACCACATGGCTTGGCCCAGAGTGCCAAGTCCCCGCAGGACAGGGAATTTAAAGAGGGGATACTTCTCCGAGGGGCGAGCCACGGGCGCTTGTTCCGTGACAATTTCGCCACCGGGCTTGCGGACAGCCACGCAATACGAGTGCGGGGTGCGCATCATGACGCCTTCCATAACGGCTTGGCCGCCGACCAGGATTTCTTCGCCACTTTCGAGTGCTGGCAACAGCTGGACTCGGGCTGTCATCCGAAGAAAGGTTTGCAGCCAGGACAAGGACATACCGCTCCTGGGCACTAGTATAACGCGGGCAACCCGGGAGACTTGGGCTCCCTTGCATTTTAGCCGGAGTAAGGCACGGCGCCGGCCCCTTCCAGAGAAGTTTGGGAAGAAGTTTCGCAAGACCATCTTACTGTGCAAGAAATGCGGGCTTAGGCCATCAGCTGGCGCACAAACGACAAGCTTGACTCCAACAAATCCCAGCTGCCGGGCCAAAATGACAGATCCACACACCACCACTCTACGGCTGGAATTGCTTTGAGCAAGGGTCCAATCCTTTTCCAATCCAGCGAACCGGCGCCGAGCGGGCAATGGGTGGTGGTTTCGTCTCCGTATAACGTGCCGTCGGTATCGGCTAAGTGTATGTGTCCAATCCGTCCACTGAGCAGTTGCAAGAATTCACATACGCCGCCATCGAGCGTCTCGGCGTCGCCGTGTTGCCGCGCGCCAATCACCCCGCACAAATAAGCATGGCCCGTATCAAAAAGGATTTGAAAATTCGGATGCCCCACCCGCTCATACATTTCGACGATCTCAGAGGGTTTGTTGAAAACAAATCCTGGCTCGAACTCCCAAATGATGCGGATTCCAGCGGTGGCGGCAATCTCGGCAGCGTCGTGCCACAGCGCGGCTACGCGGCGAAAGCAATCCAGGTACTCGGCATCTAAGATGGAACCGGGCGCTGCAATTGAGTCCACCCGGAGGCTCGGACTGCCCAAATCATGGCAGATTTCCAGGTTGCAGCGAAATACGTCCAGATACCGGTCGCGATTCGCTTCGACCACGGGATTGACCATCGTAAAATCCGGAACGTAGCTCGAGACGCTAAGATTCAAACCCTCGAGCCGGGAAGCGAGTAAGCGACGCTCCGCTGGCGTGGGGTAACGGTTCGGGGTAACGTAGGGCGGGAAGCCGCACAGCTCAATGCCATCGTAGCCGGTAGCTGCAAGCTTCTCAGCGACTTTTTCGAGCGGAATGGGATGCCTGGAATATGGACCGAACGAAAAGGCCCAGCTTCCGAATGATACCTTCATTCGATTCGTACGCTCTCTTGGATATCATAGTGGATGCGCGGCAACTCTGAGCGGTCCAGCCGGGCGAGCGCTTTTCGAAACACCTTCCCCACGGGACAAGCAAAAACAGAATGAATCACCCATTTCGACTCGAAGGTAAAACTGCATGCGTTACGGGAGGCGCAAGCGGTATTGGCGAGGCCATTTGTCGGGCGTTTGCTGCCGCAGGGGCAACCGTCTGCATCGCCGATTTAAACGCTCCGGCGGCCGAACGTCTTGCGGCAGAACTGCCCCAGGCGCGCGCCGTTGTCTGCGATATCACGCAGCCCGACTCGGTCGCCCGAGCCATCTCCACGCTCAGCCGGCTTGACATTCTCGTCAATAACGCCGGGATCGGCTTAGTCGGAAGCATCGAAGAGACTTCGCAAGAGGATTTTGAGCGCCTGTTTCGCGTCAACGTTGAGGGAACGTTTTTGATGACCAAAGCGGCGCTGCCTTTGCTGCTTGCATCGCGCGGCTCCATCATCAACATTGGCTCGGTGGCGGGACTGGTGGGTGTCAAACGCCGCTATGCCTACTGTGCCACCAAGGGCGCCGTCGTGGCCATGACCCGGCAGCTAGCTGTTGAGTATGCAACCGAGCTCCGCGTGAATTGTATTTGTCCCGGAACGGTCGACACGCCCTTTGTTGAAGCCTACCTGGAGAAGTATCACAAGCACGAAAAGGAGGCCGTTCGCGCCCAGTTGAACGCTCGTCAGCCCATGGGACGTTTGGGAAAAGCCGAAGAGATTGCCGCTCTAGCCCTTTATCTCGCCTCGGATCAAGCGGCTTTCATGACCGGCTCCATCATTGCCATCGATGGCGGTTGGACGGCAGCTTGACGAACGCTAGCTGGTTGAAGACAATAACCTTATCACGTTGTGTAGCATTGCGCCTGCTGGCAGTGCGAAGTGTGTCCGATAGGACTATAAGAGGTAGTAATGCTCCAGACCCGAATCCTTCGTGCCCTCCCCCGATGTTTCCTCTGGCTTAGCTGGGCTGTTTGGGCCCTTCCTTTGAGCTGGAACGTGCTCGAAGGGGCTACGCCCCGGACTTCGCAACTAGCGAATCCCTCCAACCGCAAAACGGTGTCCAAGGCACCAGCCCGAGCCAAACGGCCGGCGGCGCGAAATACCAATTCGAAAGCGGTTTCACAGAGCCGGGCCATGGCGCCGAATGCCGGCGTTCACAAAGCCTTAGTGTCTGTTGCCGGCCGCACGCGACGGGTGGTGGTCCGGCGCGCTGCTTATCGCAGCGCCTATTCCCCGTTCATTCGAAGCGGGCCCTGGAGGGAGCCCACTTTCGCCGATTCCTCGGATGGCGACATTGTGGACGGAGAAGACCCCGTGGTTCGCCGTGCGGCGGTCGAGGCGTTAGGGCCCTTTAATGGCGCCGTGGTCGTGGTCGACCCGTTTACCGGGCGTATTTTGTCGTTAGTAAACCAGAAATTAGCGCTCAAGGGTGGCTTCCAACCTTGCTCCACCATCAAGGTCGTAGCGGCACTGGCCGCGCTGAGCGAAGGCATTATCGACAAGTCGACGACTTTCCCCTCTGTGGGTCGCCGCATGGACCTAACCGAGGCGCTCGCTGTCTCCAATAACCCCTACTTTGCGGTCCTCGGTGAACGGCTGGGCTTTGAGCGAGTGAGCTACTACGCCCGCTTGTTTGGACTGGGTGAGAAGGCTGGGTTGAACATCGCAGGCGAGCAACCGGGGCTTCTTCCGCTAGAACCTCCACCGAGCGGGGTTGGCATGATGACCAGTTTCGGATCGGGCATCACCCTAACGCCGCTGCAACTGGCCGCCCTGATTTCCACCATCGCCAACGGCGGAACTCTGTATTACCTGCAACACCCGGAAACGAAGGAAGAGGTTGAGCGTTTCGTTCCACGCGTCAAGCGCCGGCTCGACATTCGTCCTTGGATTGCGGACCTGTTGCCCGGTTTGAGTGGTGCCGTAGAGTGGGGCACAGCGCGCCGCGCCGGAGTGAACCATTCCGAATTGATTTTCGGCAAAACTGGAACGTGTACTGACGAACGTTCCCCGACGCATTTGGGCTGGTTCGGGAGCTTCAACGACGCGGGTCGAAACAAGCTGGTCGTGGTCGTTTTGCTAACAGGTGGCGGTTCCGTGAATGGTCCCGTTGCTTCTGGCATTGCCGGAGCTGTTTATCGCAACCTTTCTTCGCAGAATTATTTTGCCCAGGCCCGCTATCTTTCCCCGAATTCCCTGCTGGCGGCCGAGGTGTATCGCTGATCGTCCGGGGTGCCCCGTTTAGGAACCCGCAGTCCGGCGGCCGGTTCCAATGGGAGCAGGCCGAGCATCGCTTGCTCAGACTTCTTCTCGCTCTTGCGGCGTCCAGACTAGAGCACAAAGCTTCACCGCGATGTGGGTTTTTTTCGGTCGCACGGTAAACGTTTCAAACTGTTCGTTGGCCACATCGTACTGCGCGGCGAGCGCTTCCGATTCCTGTTCGATTTGCTGTTGCAGTTCCTCATACTGGGCTTGGAGGTTTTCGAGATTGTCTTCCGCGAACCCTGCCTGTTGCGACTGTTTACGGATGCGGTTGACGCCTTTGATCGCTCCGGTTGCTTTGCCCAGGGCGGTTGAAGTTTTGCGTGAGCCGAGCAGCGCTCCGAAAATGCTTGTACCAATCGAGATCACGCTGCTAATGAGCTCGGATTGAGACTCCTGCTTTTCCTTTCGCAGGAGTTGTTCCGCCCGCCGGATTTTATCCTCGAGCGTTCGTAGCTTGGTTTCATACTTTTTCCGCAACTCTGTTACGGCCGCGTCACGTTGCTCTCGCGCCACGGTTTGCAGCCGGATGCGGAAATCCCGCTCGGATTCTTCGGGCTTGGAGGTCTCGCCCGTGGAAGGGCTATAGAAGAGGTCAAGCCGCTGATTGGCATACAACCAATTCGCAAAATCCCGGCTCCAGCTAGCGTAGTTTTTCGCCTTTCCAGCAGCTGGCGGCAGGGGGAGAAAACGCGCCCCCTCTGCTGGCGCCTGCTCTAAATCTCCCGCTTCAAGTTCGGACTCCTCGGCATCCTCCCAGCTGATAGGCGTAGCATCGGAAGTGATCGGCGCAAGTAAAGCGATCTTGCGGTCGAGATCAATTTGCCGCTTCGGATCCAGAAACTTCACGTCGGCGCAGGCAAATAGTTTGGGAGCGTAGACCACCGCACCGCCCGAGCGTGCTGGAACAAAATACTGAGGGACGTCGGGAGGCAGGACGGGCCGGATCGCACTGGCTCCGTCGGAGGAATTCGTCGCCCGGCTTTTCAAGGCAGCACCGCTCGGGCCCGCCACAACGGGCTTGCGACCCTGCATTAACATCCGGATTTGCGAGCGGGTGAGTGGACCTCGCAAATACGACATCGCCCACCGCGTTTCAAACACAATCGGCGCGCCGCGGTGCACGTTGTTCATCAGGAAAATACGATTTCCGAGGCCGGACAGCATTTGATCGATTTTTTGACGGTCGAAGCCACCGCTCAAACCAGCGCTTGCAGCAACGCCTTCGAGTCCATCGAGCACGCGATTCTTATCGCGCTCGGTCTGCAAGCGTCCAATCCACCAGGTTCCAGCGTTGGAAAGCGCTTTGTAGTCGAGGTCCACGGGGTTCTGAGTGGCGAGCACCACGCCCAGCCCGAAGGCACGCGCCTGCTTGAGCAACGTCAAAAACGGCCGCTTGGAAGGTGGCTCGCCGATGGGCGGCAAATAGCCGAAGATCTCGTCCATGTAGAGCAGGGCGCGCAAACTCGTCGTTCCCGATTGTTGCCGCATCCAGCTCAGCGTCTGGTTGAGCAGCAGCGAGACGAAAAACATCCGCTCGCTGTCATTCAGATGGGCAATGGACAGGATTGACATGCGCGGCTTACCGTGGGCATCGTACAGCAGCGACTGTACATCCAGCGGCTCACCCTCTAACCAAGCTTCAAAACCAGGCGAAGCGAGCAGGTTGTTCAACATCATGGCCAGCTGGAAACGGTCCTTGCTCGGATAAAACGCCTCCGTTTCAAGCACGCCAATCCGGGCCAGTGGCGGGGCCTGGATCTGGCTGATCAGTGCGGGCAAATCGAGGTCTTGCCCGTTGCGCCAGGCTTGATCCAGCAGTGTCGAAATCAGAATGTGTTCCCGGCTTTGAATAGGGTCGGCGTTTATGCCCAGCAATCCAAGTAAGGCGGTTGCCGTCGCGCTCACACGCTCGCGGAAAAGCTCCCGGTCTTCCACCAACTCGGGCGGCGGCGCAGCGAAAGAACGCACAACGGAAACTGGAATTCCGGCATCGCTACCCGGCGTGTAAATGGCAAAATCGCAGTTGCGCCGTAAGTTGGCGATGCGTTGCCCGTCTTGGCCCCAAGCGGCGAGCCCCTTCTGCCACAGCTCAGCTTGTTGCCGCGCAAATTCCTGCGTCGAGAGTCCCTTGCGCCGGGCATCGTCCTCGTTCACCCAGGGCAGGAAATCGTCGGGCTTCAAGTCTGGAAAGGTCAGCAATAAGTTGCCGAGATCGCCTTTTGGGTCGATGATTAAAGCCGGAATGGAATCCATGGCTGCTTCTTCCAGCAAGCTGAGACAAAGGCCCGTCTTGCCGCTGCCTGTCATTCCCACGCAAACGCCGTGCGTTACCAGATCCCGTGACTCGTAGAGAACGGGGCTGTCCAGAGGCTTGCGGTTGGCCAGATCGTAATGGCGGCCCAAATAAAAAATGCCAAGCTTTTCGAAATCCTGCATAACGTGCAATTCACTAGTGTAATCAGTAGACAGAGTCAACCTGTGTGGTGAAGGAATTAACCATATGAAAAGGTTCACGAAGGGCATGTTCGTGCCGCTCTTTCTTTGCCAAGCGTGGCCAGCGAACGCCCGAGGAGATTCATCGGAACGCGCGCGCCGCATTCAAACGGTAGTGAAAACGCGGGGTTTTGTTGCCTTGTGGGATTTCGTGCTGCGCGGCTCAGACGGGCGCTTTGATGCTCACAAGGCCAAGAACGTTTCGCAGGACTTACGTTTGGATGCCACGAACTATGTGCGCGAGTTTTGGAACCTTGGCCGCGCTGCCACCTACGAAGATTTCCCCCTGCTGGGTCGCGGTCCGTTTGGCCAGGCCATCCAGATCCGCAAGGAAAGCGATCCCAACTTCCGGCCCTCGCTGATGATTCCGCGGGATCGCATCCATAACTCGCGACTCGACGTCAAAGGTCCGGGAAAAAGCGTTTCCGTGGTCGCGTGGATCATTCGCGAAAGCGGCGCTCACGCCATCGCCGGCATCTGGCATGAAGGCACTGATCTGAAAACCGGTGGGCCGCCAGCCACGCGAATCGAACGCGGGAAAAGACAATACGCTTTGTTTCTTGGCTTAGCGGCCAATCCAGGCGGTGCAGCAGGCCACGTTTCGGAAAATGGAGAAAAATCCTTTGGCGACCGCTATGCACGCAATCTTTCCGTTACGCCAGAGA
The DNA here is from genome assembly GCA_025056455.1 of Bryobacteraceae bacterium. Lineage (GTDB taxonomy): Bacteria > Acidobacteriota > Terriglobia > Bryobacterales > Bryobacteraceae > CADEFT01. The sequence goes on from JANWVY010000011.1 coordinate 109,534, forward strand.
AAGTGCCGGAGCTTGCCGCCGACTCCCCTCCTGAACAACTCGACGCGGCTTGGGCTGTGGTAGCCTTCGCCTTTGACAATCAGCGCAACACCGTTACTTCTTATCTGAACGGCGTCGCAACGGAATATTGGATTGACAATCCTTCGCAACACCCCTTCTACCAGTGGCCTGCGCGCGGATGGTTGCAAGCCCAGCTCCACGCCCAGCCAGGCCAGCAAGAAGGCGAGGATCCTTCATTTCCCCGCGACCAGTTTTACCAGCCTCCCGAAGACAAGCCCCGCCGGCGGACAATACTTTCCCAAACCGCAGACCAGCGCACCGAGCTGCATGAATTTGCATTTACGAAGGTGAAGGTCACACTTCGCAGACAGGCGTCGGGTAAATTCGTGGTGGAGAAACGAGAACTAGCTGCTCTGCGTGTTAATCCCTTTTGGTTCGCCCACGATCTGTATTCGCCCTCGAGCCTGAGCGAAGGTGGGCCCTTCACCATCGGGCGTGTGATTCAAAGCAATCGCGGTCTTGGCACGACCGGCTACCTCGGGGCCGTGGCCGTTTTCGATCGTGCCCTGTCGCCTTCCGAAATGGCGCGACTCGCGCAGATTCGAAAGCCGGTCCCCGCGCCTGCTTCGAAGGAAGCTCTCGCCCCCAGAATGGCGCCTTAGGACTGCGGTGAAAAGCGGTGGTCCTTAGCTGTATGCTTTTCCTATGGTCTTTTTGCTTTGGTTAGGTCTTTCTCTGGTTTCCTTGCTCTCTGCTCAATCCGTGACTTCCGTCAGCGGAGTGGTTTCCGACCCGACGGGGGCTGTGATTCCAGGCGCAACGATCTCGCTTGAAAACACAGCCACGGGCGCCAAGCGTGAAACCACGAGCGACGCCGCCGGGAGATATCTGGTGCCGCAACTGCCGCCCGGCAACTATAAACTTGTGGCTCGAAGCTCTGGCTTTGCCGACGTGGTGATTTCCGAGCTGCGCCTGCTGGTCAACTCGCCGGCGACCGTTCCCATTGTGTTTACAAAAGTAGGCTCCGTGACCGAGAGCGTTTCGGTGAGCGGTGAAACAACTGGCATCAACACCGTGGACGCCAGTCTTGGCAACGCTTTCGGTTCTCGGCCGATTCTGCAGCTTCCTCTGGAAGGGCGAAACGTCGTGGGACTACTGTCGCTTCAGCCAGGCGTCACATTCCTTGGCGAAAACCAGACGAGTTCGCGGAATGGCGCGGTCAATGGGGGCAAGTCCGACCAAGCGAATGTCACCCTCGATGGCATTGACGTGAATGATCAGCAGGATCGATCCGCCTTTACCAGCGTTCTGCGCGTCACGCTCGATTCTGTTCAGGAGTTCCGGGTCACCACGACAAACGCCAACGCCGATCTGGGCCGTTCCTCTGGAGCGCAGATTGCGCTTGTGACCAAGAGTGGCACCAACGAACTTCACGGCTCACTATATGAGTTTCATCGCAACACAGCTACGACAGCGAACTCCTTCTTCAACAACGCTGCTACCCCGGCCGTCGCTCGACCCAAACTGATCCGCAACACCTTTGGGGCCTCGGCTGGCGGTCCCCTTCGCAAGAACCGTCTTTTTCTATTTGGCAATTACGAAGGGCGGCGGGACGCCCGCGAAAGCACGGTCAACCGCACAGTACCTACGGAGACCTTCCGGCAGGGCATCTTGCGGTATGTGCGCCGCGACAACTCCATCGGACAATTAAGCCCGGCCGATATCCGCCGTCTTGATCCGCGCGGCCTTGGCGTCAACGCGGAGGTGTTAAAGCTCTTTCAAAGCTACCCCTTGCCAAACAACACTAATGTGGGAGATGGCTTGAATACCGCTGGTTTCCTCTTTGTGGCCCCGACGCCCGTTCGATGGAACACCTATATTGCAAGGCTAGACTTCAATCCTTCCGATTCCGGCCGGCATCACGTATTTGTGCGCGGCAATTTACAAAATGACCGCGATGTTGGTACGCCACAGTTTCCCGGTGATCCGCCCAACCGCGTAAATTTAAACAACAGCAAAGGGCTTGCCGTTGGATATACGGCGATTCTCAAACCCACCTTGACGGGAGTATTCCGCTACGGGTTTACGCGGCAAGGCGTGGAAAGCAGCGGCACGCAGACGCGGCCCGCCGTTGGATTCCTGGGCTTGGATGATCGCTTCGGTCTCACTACGAGCGCGATTCGCATTCTTCCCGTCACCAACACGGCCCAAGATTTCACTTGGATTCGCAGCGCGCATAGCCTTCAATTTGGCGCCGTGCAGCGGTTCATTCGCAACAATCGCAACAACTATAACAACTCCTTTCACTCGGCCCAGGTGCGCGCCTCGCGCCTGCGCGACGGCGGAGCATCACTCGAAGTTCCAGACCTCAATCCACGCAACTCCGATGCCTATCGCACCAACATCATCAACCTCCTGGGCGTCATCTCGACTGGCAGCGCGAACTATAACTACGATCTTCAGGGGAATGTCCAGCCCGTGGGTACGCCCGTCGCGCGGCGTTTCCGTACGGATGAATGGGAGTTTTATTTTCAAGACACCTGGAGGATGTCCCGCGCCTTGACCCTAACTGCCGGGCTCCGCTATTCGCTAATGACACCCATTGAAGAAGCGAACGGGATGATTGTGAGTCCAACGCCTGCACTGGGCGCATGGTTTGATGAGCGTGGCGGCCTGGCCCAGCAAGGGCGCCCGCAGAGCGCGGTCACGCCAATTCGCTATGTTCCGGTTCGCTCGCCAGGGGGGCTGCCACTCTATGCGTTCCACAAAAAGAACTTGGCGCCCCGCTTCGCCCTGGCCTACGCTCCTCAGGCGCGCTCCGGCCTGGCGAGGTTTTTGTTCGGCGAACCGGGCTCGACCGCGATTCGCGCCGGCTGGGGCATGTTTTATGACCTCATCGGCAATAGCCTGATTCTACGCTCCGATGCTGGCTCCTTCGGGCTTCAAACCTCAATTCAAAGTGCTGGCAGTTTGTTTACAACGGAAACGGGACCGCGTTTTACTGGCGTTTTTGATTTACCTGAGGTGTTGATCCCGCCACCGCCCCGGATGAGTTTCCCTGTGGAAGCGCCCTTTACGTTTGCCCGTGGATCGAACATCGATTCGCAAATTCGACCCCCTTACACCATGAACATGACGTTCTCAATCGGCCGCGAGTTCAAAAGTGGGCTGTTTGTGCAAGGTTCGTATGTGAGCCGCCTGTCGCGACGGTCACTGGCGCAAGCCGACACCGCAACTCCGGTCAACCTGGTCGATCCGGTTTCGGGAATGACTTACTATCAGGCTGCGACCCAGCTTGCCTTGCTGGCCAAAGCGGGAGTGCCGGTCAATCAAGCCCCAAGAATCCCCTTCTGGGAAAACCTTTGGAATTCGGCCCCCAACTCGACGCTCACCCCCACCCAAACGGCTTATCAAAAATTCCTGCAACGGCGAGTGGATTATTCCACGGCGCTTGAGGATCTCGACCGTTTCTGTGATCCAGCTTGTTCGAAGCTAGGTCCCAACGCGCTGTATGACCGTCAATTTGCTTCGCTCACGACGTGGCGGTCGATTGCTGGCGGTTCCTATCACGCTATGCAGTGGACCATCCGGCAGCGATTTCGAGCTGGCGTGGAATTCGGGTTCAACTACACTTGGTCGCGCTCAATTGACCTGTCCAGCCGCGCTGAAAGCGATGGCACCGGTCCCACGTTCGGCTTCATTACCCAACCCTGGGAGCCCCGTCAACACAAAGCGGTTTCTGATTACGACATGACCCATCAGTGGAACGCCAACTGGGTGGCGGAGCTTCCTTTCGGCAGAGGAAAGCGTTTTGGCAACCGCGGGGGCTGGACCAACCTCTGGATTGGCGGCTGGCAGCTCTCCGGCATCTACCGCCACAGCTCGGGTCTCCCCATCTCGGTCTCAAACGGTCGGAACTGGCCAACCAACTGGCAGTGGCAGGGCTATGCCACGCCGCTTGGCCCGGTGCCCGGCGTGAAAACCACAAAGAATGCGCCTGCCGTCACCGGTTTGGGTGGCCCGAATCTCTTCCGCGATCCCAACGCGGCGCTAGCGGCTTTCGATTTCACCCTCCCGGGACAAATCGGCAACCGCAACGGGCTGCGTGGGGACGGCTACTTCACAATCGATCTGGGAGTGAACAAACGGTTCCAGATGCCCTATTCCGAGAAACATTCTCTTCAGATTCGCTGGGAAACATTCAACTTCACCAACTCAGTTCGCTTCGACGTTGCGTCCGCATCACTGAGCTTGTCCAACCAAGGCACGTTTGGACGTTATGGCGGTGTACTGACGCAGCCGCGCGTCATGCAGTTTGGCGCGCGATACGAATTCTGAACCTAATCCGTACGGCCTGCAGTCTTGCTGGACCGCCATACACTGTCTCTCCGGTGAGCGCCCCTAGCCCGGCCGTTGCGGTGTGTTAACATCCAAACCGTGAAACGGTTCTTCAAATTTGCTCAAAGCGGGGTGTTTGCTCTCGCCAGCCTGTTTCCCGCATGGTCTGCCGACGCCCTCCGTTTCGAGTTCGTGGACGTTGAAGGCGGGCAAGCAACGCTGATCGTCACGCCACGCGGCGAATCCCTCTTGATCGATACGGGCTGGCCCGGCTTTGATGGGCGTGACGCAAACCGAATTGTGACCGCGGCCCAAAAGTATGGCATCAAGCAGATTGACTGGTTGGTTATCACTCACTTCCACACCGACCACGTAGGCGGGATCAAGCAGCTTGTTGCTCGCATGCCCGTGGTGAACGTAGTGGACCATGGGCCCACGGTAGAAACGTCGCCGCAAGCCGCGGCTTTATATCAGGACTATGAGGAAGTAGCGAAAAAAGCGAAACGCCTCACGGTGAAACCGGGCGATCGGATCCCTGTGAAGGGGGTGACCGTTGAAGTGGTCGCTGCAAATGGCGAACTGGTCGTGCGGAAGGGGACTCCCAACCCCTTGTGTGCAGGCGTCGAGAAAAAGGCGGAAGACAAGGGTGAAAACGCTCGCTCGGTGGGTCTTCTCATTACTTTTGGAAAATTTCGTTTCCTCAACCTGGGTGACCTCACCTGGAACAAGGAGCTGGAGTTGGCCTGTCCGGAAAACCGCTTAGGAAAGATTGACGTGTACCTCACCACGCATCACGGCATGGACATCAGTGGTCCGCCCGCTCTCGTGCACGCTCTCTCGCCCAAAGTGGCCATTATGAACAACGGCGAAAAGAAAGGTGGCGCGCCAGCATCGTGGAAGGTGATCCGGACCTCACCGGGGCTGCTCGATCTCTGGCAAATCCATTTCTCTGCGGCTGGCGGAGCGGAACACAACACGGATGAGCGCATGATTGCGAATCTCTCAGGATCAGATCCAGGCTACTCGCTCAGCATGCAGGCTTATTCTAGCGGGAAGTTTACCGTCTCGAACTCGCGGAATGGGTTTTCAAAAAGCTACTGACTGGGCGGCTTCACGATGAAGGTGCATCTAGCATTTGGCAAGACAGGACTCGATGTGGAACTGCCAGAAGGCTACGATTATCAGCTTCTGGAGGCACGGTCGGCTCGACCTGTAGAGGACGCTGGCGCTGCCCTTGCCAGCGCGCTTGACCGTCCGATTGCTTCCGCGCCACTTGCCGAGCTGGCTCGGGGAAAGAAGTCAGCGGCGATCTCGGTCTGCGACATTACGCGCCCTGCTCCAAACCGGATTGTGCTGCCTCCTGTGCTTGAGCGGCTCGAGCGCGCAGGCGTTCACCGCAATGCGGTGACTGTTCTTATCGCTACGGGTTTACACCGGCCAGCCACGGATAGCGAGATTCGCGAAATTGTTGGCGAGGAGCTTGCCGGCCAGCTGCGTATTGTGAATCATTATGCTCGCCAGTTGAGCGACCACCGGTTCCTTGGCTACACTTCCACTGGCACGCCGGTGTACATCGATGAACGCTTTGTGGCTGCGGATCTCCATTTGACGCTCGGCTTTATCGAGCCGCACTTAATGCTGGGCTTTTCTGGCGGGCGCAAACTCATTGCTCCCGGACTGGCGGCGCAAGAGACGATTAAGCAGCTGCACAGTCCGAAGTTTATGCGAGAGGCGAAGGCCGTTGAAGGATCGATCGAGGAGAATCCGCTACACCGGGAGTTACTAGAAATCGCCAGCCTCGCCCGGCATGACTTTATGGTGGACGTGGCTCTTACTCGCGACCGGAGGATTGCAGGGGTTTTTGCCGGCAATCCTGTAGAAGCGCACCGGCAAGGTGTGGACTTCGTCCGGCGCGTGATGCTCGAGCAGCTAGCCGAGCCTGTTGATGCCGTCATCACAACGTCTGCAGGCTATCCGCTCGACCTCACCTTCTACCAGGCAGTCAAAGGCGTTACGGCAGCTTCTCACATTGTCAAGCCGGGAGGGGCCATTCTTTTGTTTGCCCAGTGCTCGGAAGGCGCTGGAGCGCCCGAATTCAGCCGTATGTTGCGCGAAAACCCTTCAAGCCGCCGGTTTCTCGATTCGCTCCCCGGGGCCCCGGTGGAAGTCGATCAATGGCAACTCGAGAAACTGGCGCTGGTTATGGAAAAGCTCAGGGTTTTGTTTTACGTGCCCGGGCTCGGTGCGGAGTATCACCCCACGTTGTGGGGACCAGCTTATTCCACTCCACGGCAAGCCCTGGAGGCCCTTTTTGCCGGACTGCCGCCGCGCGCTCGTGTCGCCGTGATTCCCGAAGGACCTTACGTGTTAGCCAAGGTCAGAGAACACGGCCCGGCGCCAGCCTGCGAATGACTTCCGCAATGGCAAGCGCTCGGTCGCCCTCCGGGTCCAAATCCGGATTGTAGTTAGTTACGCTGACAGCGGCCAGAGGGAGGGTTTCGCGCACCAAACCGACCCAGCGCGCCACCTCTGGCACAACGTCGAGCACATCTGTATCCACATGGAGGTACACGGCTTCCACCCGGGCTTTGAGCTGTTCCAGCGCCACCGGCAGCAAGGCAAGCGAATCCCAGGCGTGCACACTCACCCAGGAAGTTTCTATTCGCTCGCGTTCTCCGCGTTCCATCTCCCGCACACCAGCCAGCACAATGTTGTGGTCCGAAATCGGGGGGCCGAAGCCAATCCGCTCGGCCAGCTGCTGGTGGCAGTGGCCGGCCGCGATTGCCAGCGCCATGCCCTCAATGGAACCGTTCAGGCTGGTTTCAGGGGTATGAAAATCGGCGTGTTTGTCAAACCACACGATGCCCAGCTGGGTTGTATCCAGTCCCGCCAAGACCCCAAGGGCCGCGTTGCAGTTCCCAGCTAAGGCGACCGGAACGCTTTCTTGCTCCACAGCATCTTTCACTGCATAGCGCAGCATCCGATTGATGTCGATCACCAGTTCAAGCCCCTGGTTGCGGAGGTCGCGCGGCCGGATATGGGTCACCTGTGGCGGCATACTTTTCTCCGCCAGCAGCTGGTCGACGCCGGCGCGCAACAAAGCGGTGGGACCCTTGCCAACTGCTACGTCTTCCAGGCCCATGTGATAAGGCACTTCAAGTATGGAGTACATCGATTACCTGTGTCTGCTCGGCTTGCCACCCTGCAAGCAGTTGCGGATGAGGGCAAAGACCTGCGGGTAGTCTAGCGCATTCATCATCTGCACTGGCGTGGCGTCCGGAGCAAGCCGACGGTCGAGTTCAATCACCTTCCCATAGCCGGGCGCAAATCGAGTATCCACGTCCAGGTAGAGGGTCTCCGGTTTGCCAAAATACGCGGGCTCGATCATCCACGCCGCGACAAGCATATCCCAAACGGAAACCTTCGCCGCTGGGTTTTGGTAGAAACCGGGATAGCGTTGACCATAGTCCTGACGAAAACGCTCCGTGAGGGGCGTTTTCACCTTCACGATCTCTTCGAAACGTTGCCGGTCTAGCACGGCGAGGTTACAAATGTCTAAACCGAACATGACCTTCTTGGGGATGGTTGAGCGCAGCACGATCTGTGCCGCTTCCGGATCAAACCAGAAATTGAATTCCGCTTGAGGCGAAGCGTTGCCCGGAACGTGAAACTGCCCGCCCATGAACACAAGCTCCCTGATCTTCGGCGCAATCTCAGGACGCAGCCGCAGGGCCAGGGCGAGATTGGTCAGCGGTCCAAGCGCGACGATCGTAATTTGGTTGGGCGCACGCTCAACAATACGGATCAGTTCCTGAACGCCATCCCGGTTGACAGTTTTGTTTGAAGCTGGGCGGGTGTGTTCGGCGAATGCGCCTCGAAAGGCGACTGGCCCCCAGTGCTGGTGAGCGTATTCCGCCATGGCTGCCGTGTGTACCAGAGGCAGTTCCGCCCCGAGAAACACTCTCCGCGAAGTGACGCCGAGCAGTCTGAGAATGTCCCGAACATTTTGCGCTGCTTGCTGGCTAGACACATTCCCGCTCACAGTGGTGATCGCTTCCAGGCGAAATTTTCCACTGTGTACGAGCATCGCAAGGGTGGCGCCGTCGTCACCAAAAAAGCCGCAATCGGTGTCCAACACAAGTCGCTGTTGCGAGATGAGAGGTAGCGTCATGAGCAAGGCGGCGAAAATCTTCATGCGTCCGGAAACGAATGGCCTTCCCACCGGGCCACAACCGCGGAAGCGAGGCAGTTCCCAAGCACGTTCACTGACGTGCGCGCCATGTCGAGGACGGCGTCGATGCCCAGAAGCACGGCCACTCCCTCCAGCGGGAGGTGAAACGTGGAAATGGTGCCGGTGAGGACAACTAACGCAGCGCGGGGCACGCCTGCCACACCCTTGCTAGTAAGCATCAGCGTCAACATCATCACGATCTGTTGCTCGATGCTGAGCTCGATGCCCGCCGCCTGGGCGATAAACACCGAAGCAAGCGACAGATACAACGTGGTTCCATCCAGATTAAAACTGTATCCGGTTGGCAACACAAAGGCCACAATATGTTTTGGAACGCCGAATCGCTCCATGTTTTCCAGAGCGCGAGGGAGAGCCGCCTCGCTCGAAGCAGTCGAGAAGGCAATGACAAACGGCTCTTTGGCCGCCTCGTAAAAGCGCCGTAAGGGAATGCGAGCTAGGGCGATCACAGCGCCGAGCACAAAGGCGACAAAGAAAATTTGCGCTGCATACATCGTTAAAATCAGTTTCCCCAATCCAAACAGCACGCCGAGCCCTTTGTTTCCCACCGTCACGGCGATTGCCGCGCCGACCCCCAACGGCGCCAGGTACATGACGTAATTGGTGTATCGGAACATGACCTCGGCCAGGGACTCGCAAAATTCCACTAACGGGCGCGCCTTCCCGCCAAGCGAGGCGCACGCGGCCCCAAACAGCAAGGAGAAAACGACAATCTGCAACACCTCGCCCTTGGCCATCGCGTCAATGATGCTGGCTGGAAACGTGTGTTCGAGAACGCCAGCGAAAGAGGGGGCTTTTTGCGCCAGTTTGAGATCCTCCGTCGTTGCCTTCAAATTCATGCCTGCGCCGGGCCGGACGAGATTCACGGCAAGCAGACCAATCACCAGCGCGATTGTCGTAATTAGCCAGAAGTAGACAAGCGACTTCGCTCCAATCCGGCCCATCGCCTTTAAGTTGCCGTGTCCAGCGAGACCGTAAACGAGGGTCGCAAAGATCAGAGGGGCGATGATGGATTTGATAAGCCGCAAGAAGATGTTACTCACGGGAGCAAGCTTGACGGCCACCTGCGGGGCTGTTGCGCCCAGCACAATACCCGCCGCCATAGCGGCAAAAATCCAAAAGGTCAGGGATTTCTTTTTCATCGCTCGCCCCATTTCAGCTTGGCGCGCAGGACGTCAAAGTAGAGTTGGGACGGCGGCCGGATGAGGCTGATCGAGTTCTCTGAGCGGCGGCAGCAAACGCGGTCTCCCTTCTTGAGTGGCTCGCCGACTTGTCCATCAATGGTGAGAAAGGCCGCGTCATCCGGATCGTTGCAAACAATCTCGATGATGCTGGTGTCGGGCAAGATAACCGGACGGTTGGTCAGCATATGGGGACAGATCGGCGTAATCGCAAGCGCTTCTACGGTAGGAAAAATAATCGGTCCGCCGGCTGATAGCGAATACGCAGTGGAGCCAGTGGGCGTAGAAACAATTAAGCCGTCCGCCTTATAGGCGCACATCAAATGTCCGTCAACGTAGGCCTCGAGATTTACCATCCGTGCCAGATGCGCTTTGGAAATGACCGCGTCGTTGAGGGCTTCATAGTCCGCCACTCGGCGATCCCGGCGGCGAACCTCACACCAGAGCATGCGGCGCCGGCCGATGCGGTGTTGACCCTTGAGAGCCCGTTCGAGCTCCGGAAAGATCGAGTCCACCGTGATCGCGGTCAGAAAGCCCAAGCCGCCCAGATTGACGGCGAAAATGGGAATATCGCGCCCGCCAATGGCTCGCGCTGCCGACAGCAGAGTGCCGTCCCCTCCGAGTACAATCAGCAACTGGGCGCCTTGAGGCACCAGCTCTCTTGGCATCGCGGAGACGCCATTGCCATAGGCCGCTGTTTCGTTATCGCAGCGGATGGAGATCCCTCGCTTGCGCAACCAAGCAAGAAGCTCTGGGACTAGTGTTACCGCTTGTGCTGCCGCCGGTTTACTGATGATTCCGACCGTGTCAATGATGGACATACAAGAAAAACTCCTGGTTTCCTTCTGAACCAAGGATTGGACTGGGTATGAGCTCTGTCTGGTAGCCGAGGGCCTCCGCTTGCCGGCTCACCTTTTGGCAGGCTGCCTGCTGCAGCGCCACGTCCCGAACCACGCCGCCTTTGCCAACCAGGCCCTTGCCTACTTCAAACTGAGGCTTGATGAGAATGATCATCACTCCGTGCGGGTGAATCAAAGCGGGGAATCGCGGCAGCAGCAAGGTCACGCTGATAAAGCTGACATCGCAAACCAAAACATCGACCCGTTCGCCTAGGTCTTCCAGCGTCAAATAGCGTGCGTTGATCTGCTCGCGAAGGATCACGCGCGGGTCCTGCCGGAGCTTCCAGGCAATCTGTCCTGAGCCCGTATCCACGGCATAAACGCGCGCCGCACCGTGCTGGAGCAAACAATCCGTGAATCCGCCTGTTGAGGCGCCAACGTCGATACAAACCTTGCCTCCGACATCGACGCCGAAAGCTCTGAGCGCCGCTTCCAGCTTCAGTCCTCCGCGGCTCACATAGGGGAGCTTGCCAGTGATCTCGAGCCGGGCGTCCGCCGCGACAACGCGTCCAGGCTTATCGATCCGCAGCCCATCGACCAGCACTTCGCCTGCCAGCAAGAGCGCTTGAGCCTTTTGGCGAGACTCGGCGAGCCCTCGCTCAACAAGCAGCAGATCGATACGCCGTTTTCCCTTTGCGGTCATGCTTTGCGGTGCACGATGAATTCGGCGAGCTCGCGCAGCCTAGCCCCGCGTTGGCCGAAGATGGCGAGGGCCTGCTGCGAACGCAGAAGCTCGTTGTGGGCCATACGCCTGGATTCTTCCAGACCGTACACAGCTGGAAAAGTGATTTTATTTTGCTCTACGTCTTTGCCGGCAGTCTTACCCAACTGCTCGGATGGTTGCTCGAGGTCAAGCACGTCGTCAATGATTTGGAAGGCGAGACCAATGTGTTCGCCATAGCGAGTCACCGCCTCCAGTTCTTCGACGGTCGCCCCAGCGTAAATAGCGCCCATGCGTACACTGGCTCGCAGCAGCGATCCAGTTTTAGCGCGATGAATCGCTTCGAGACGTTCCGGTGTGGCCGTCTCGCGCTCGCCTTCGAGATCACGAACTTGCCCGGCGATCATTCCCTCGACGGTGCCGGAGGCGGAGGCCAGTTCCGCCACAAGGCGCACGCGGGTTTCTGCGCTGACCCCGGGCAATTGCGCGAGTACCAGAAAAGCAAGTGTCAGCAGTGAATCACCCGCTAGGATTGCAATCGCCTCGCCGAACACCTTGTGATTCGTGGGCCGGCCACGGCGCAAATCGTCATTGTCAAGCGCCGGCAAATCGTCATGGATAAGAGAATAGGTATGAATTAACTCAAGCGAACAGGCAGCCCGTTCGACGCCTTCGACATGCCGGCCGACAGCGCGCGCAGCCTCCATGCACAAAATCGGACGCAGCCGTTTGCCTCCCGCAAACAGGCTGTAGCGCATGGCCTTGTGAATGGTCTCAGGCGATTGAGTCTCTGGCGGCACGACAGCGTCCAGCGTCTGGTCCACGAGCCGGCGCTGGTGCTCCAAATAATCTCGGATGTCCATAGTCAGGAATCGGTTCGCGGCGGCAGCGGCTCAGGCACAACTTGGCTTCCGCGTTTGACAAGTTGTTCCACACGGCTTTCGGCTTCCTCGAGCTGCTTTCGGCAAGCAACGGTCAGTTCGGTGCCCTTTTCGAAAAGTGCCAGGGCGCGTTCGAGGGGCAGGTCACCGCTCTCGAGCTCCTTGACGACCGCTTCTAGCTCGCTCAGCTGGGATTCAAAACTGGGTTGCTTTTCGTCAGACATCGCCCTATTTTCGCATTGCTTGCGGGCTAGGGCGTGCGCTCCAAGGAGCAAATCAAGAATAGACCTGCGCCGGTCTAATTCCGGGTGCGGCTGGTGGCGGACAACACTCAGCATGGCAAAGGCCCGGCAGGACTCCCTCGCCCCGAATGCGTTCTTCAATCAGCTCTCGCACCATGGCCACAAAGCTGGGATGAGTTCCCACCGAGGCGGCTCGTGTCATGACCAGACCTAGCTCGTCGCACAGCGCTCTGGCTTCCGTGTCCAGATCATACAGGACTTCCATATGGTCGGAGACGAAACCAATGGGGACCACCACAACCGCTTTCACCTGCTGGCGGTGCATCTCACGCAGCGCGTCTAAGATGTCGGGCCCGAGCCAGGGTTGCGAGGGAGGACCACTGCGGCTTTGATACACCAATCGCCAGCGCGAGCGATTTAGCTGCGTGGCCACCGCTGCGCAAGCCTCAAGCAGTTGCGACTCGTAGCGGCAGGTCTTGGCCATGGCAAGAGGGATGCTGTGCGCGGTGAAGACGAGCTGTGCCTCTTCGCGCAGTTCTTCCGGCAGAGCAGTTATTGCTTGACGGCTATGATCGGAGACGGCGTGAACAAAGCCCGGGTGGTTGTAAAAGACGCGGATTTTATCAATCCGGGGAGCGCCCTGGCCTACTTGGGCTTGGGCCTGCGCGATGTTTTCCTTATACTGTCGACAGCCTGAATAAGAGCTAAAGGCTGAACTCACAAAGGCCACCGCCCGTTGTACTCCATCTTCTTTCATCTGCCGCACGGTGTCGGCGAGCATGGGGTGCCAGTTCCGGTTTCCCCAGTAAACGGGCAAGTGCAGATTGTGTCGCGCCAGCTCGTCTCGCAAGGCGGCAATCAAGGCGCGCGTCTGGTCGTTAATTGGACTACGTCCCCCGAAATGGTAATAGTGCTGCGCGACCTCTTCCAAGCGTTCTCGGGGCACATTGCGCCCTCGCGTGACATTCTCAAGAAAAGGCATTACGTCTTCTGGCTTTTCGGGTCCGCCGAAGCTGACCACAAGCACGGCGTCATAATTCATAGGTTTTCCCGGAGGATTTCGAGCGGTTTTTGTCGAAGAATGCGGTGGCTAGCCATCCAACCTGCGGCATTGGCCAGCAGCGCCGTGAGGGCGATCGAGATGAGGTGCGGCGCTAGCACGAATCGGTAGTCCACGTGAAACAGCCGTTTGAGTACGAGATAGGAAAAAGCCGTCGCCAGAATGCTACCTAGCAACCCGGCCGCAACTCCCAAGACGAGAAACTCGACGGAAAAAATTCCCGCAATCCGCGCGCGCGTCGCCCCGAGCGTTTTTAAAATCACCACCTCGCGAATGCGACGGAAGCGGGTACCCGCCACGCTTGAAGCGAGGATGACAGCGCCGGCAAGAATGGCGAACAGAGAAATAAAGCGAATGATCAGCGAGATTTGGTCCACCACTTCCTGGATGATGGCCAGCACGTCTGCGCCGTTGATGACGGTGACGGTCGGGTAGCGGGCAAACATCTCGCGCTGCAAGGCAGCGATCACGTTGGGGCGGGCGCGGACAGCGGCGAAATGCAAAATCGGTAAGCCATCCAGGGCACCCGGAATGAACACGAAATCAAAGTTCGAGCCCAAGCGGACCGCTTCGTTGCGATACACGCAGCTAACCTGAGACGCAAATAGTCGTGAGCTGGCCTTCCATTCGACGAGCGCGCCTGGGGTAAGCTGTAGAGCCTTCGCGACGTCTTCGCTCACACACAGCTGAACGCCTTGTTTGGCGGCATGAGCTGAAGGATCCCACCAGCGGCCCTCGAGCACAGTGATTGGGCCAGGTTTCTCCGCCAGCCAGGTCACGTTGCGCGTTTGCAACAGGCGGCGCGCGAACCCTCGCAAATTCAGCTGGTCGGCGGCGGCGCCGTTGATCTTGGTAATTCGCGCCGAAACAATTGGAATCACTTCGGTGTTTCCTTCAATCCCGTCGCGTGCTTTTAGCATTTGCGCCACGCCTTCGCGTTCCTTCGGCGTAATGTTGATCAGAAACACATTGGGCATGCCGGGAGGAGCGCTACTGGCGATTTGCGAGAGCATGGACGTCTGCACGAGATAGACGGTGAGAGTAAACATGACGCCGAGGCTTAAAGCTACCAAAAGCGCTGTGGCTTGGTTGCCCGGACGGTACAGATTGGCGATCCCGTGGCGAACCGCGGCGGGAATCCGGCCCGCGGTCCAGGCGCTGATTCGTTTTAAAAGCCTTAGCAGGAGCCAGGCGATCAAGCTCAGCGCTAAGATGCTGGCCGTAAACCCGCCGACAAAATAGGCGCTGACGCGGAGCGAGTCACTAAGCCAGTAGACAATTGCCAGGATGCCGCTGAGGATCACCCCTGCGAGGGCCCCGGCAAGCTTTCCTTGCTTCAACCGATCCTGCCAGCTCGGACGGCTTTCTTCCATGTCGCGCCGTAGGATCAGCGCTGGGCGGATGCGGCGAATGCTGACCAGGGGTGGAAGCGTGAAGAGCAAGGTCGTTAACACACCAATGGTGAGTCCCTGCAAGGCGGATAGCAGATCTAGTCGCATGTCGGGCGAGAGGTGAAAGTATCGGGCCAGCAAGATGGGGAAGATTCGCTGCACAATGAGACCAACGGCAATGCCCGCTGCACCGCCCAAACCTCCAAGCATCAAAGTCTGCAGCAAGTAAATCCGCACGATTTGACTAGACCGCGCACCCAGACACTTCATGACGGCGATGGTGTCCATCTTTTGCTGAAGATGAGAGTGCATGGCCATGCCTACGCCGATGGCGCCCACGATCAGGGCAATCAAACTTACCAGGCTGAGGAAGATCGTGGAGCGATCGAGTCCCCGCGTGATCAGAGGATGCGTCTCGCGGTAATCGGTGATGAGCGCTTCGGGGAACACGGCCTTGAGCCGTTCGCGGGCTTTCTCAACGGGTATTGAACCGGGATTGAATTTGAAGAGGAACCGCTGGGCGGCTCGGCTTCCCGGTACGATTAATTGCGTGCGTTCGATGCCTTGGCGGCTCATGAGGATGCGCGGTCCGACGTTGGCGCTGCCCGCCATGCGGTCCGGTTCGATGGCGACCTGCCCGACAATGTGAAAACTCGCCGCGCCCAGCTGGACCTGATCGCCGACTTTTAAGTTCAACCGCAGCAAAAGATCCTCCGAGACGGCCACTGCATCTGGCTTCAGAGCTTCTTTCAGCGGGACGGGAGGCGAAAGCCGCACTTCGCCATAAAAGGGATAGACAGCCGGGTCTACGGCTTTGAGCGAAACGAGCACCGGGGTAGCGCCTGGGCTTGGAGAAAGCATGGACACGGACTCGGTAATCCAGGTTCGCACCACACCGCTTTTGACCAGGCTTTCCATTTCGGCTTCCTGTTCGGGGGAAGGCAGAGAAAAGGTGCGCACACTCAAATCGCCGGCCAGCAATCGTCGCGCATCCTTCAAAAGCATTTCTCGGAAGGCGCGCGAAAAACCGCGCACGCCGGTGAGCGCCCCCACTCCCAGCGCGACGGCCACGACGACGAAGAGAAAACGCGTCGAGGAGGCGCGAGCTTCGCGCCAGGCAATCTTTCTCGCCGTCGTCCAGCTAAAGCGGTCAGGCACGCAATTCGTCTCCCACAATCAAGCCATCCTTCAACCGGACGACGCGGTCCGCGTAGCTAGCCAGGGTGGCGTCGTGCGTGACTAAAACAAGCGTCGTGGCTTCTTTGCGGTTCATGGCGAGCAGCAGATCCAGCACATGCTGGCCGTTGGCGGAATCGAGATTGCCGGTCGGCTCGTCAGCCATCAGAATTGGGGGTTTCATCATGAAGGCTCGAGCCAGCGCTACACGCTGTTGCTCGCCGCCGGAGAGTTGAATGGGGTAGTGATCCTTGCGGTCGTGCAGCCCAACTGCGTCCAGCAATTCCATGGCTCGAGACTGGCCTCCTGGCACTCCCGCCAGTTCGCTCGGCAATAGGACGTTTTCTAAGGCCGTCAAGGTAGGGATGAGCTGATAGGATTGGAAGACAAAGCCAAGCTTGCGACCGCGGATCTGCGCCAGTTCGTCTTCTGAGAGACCGCTGATCTCCGTTCCGTCGAGAATAATGCTGCCCGAGCTCGGGGTGTCCAGTCCGGCCAGCAAGCCAAGCAGTGTGCTCTTTCCGCTCCCGGAGGGCCCCATAATCGCCACAAACTGGCCTCTCGGAACTTCAAGATCGATCCCTCGAAGAATTTCTACCGTATGTGCGCTGTTGGTGATTGTTTTTGTGAGTGCGGTAACCTGAATCACCGCTGGTGCGTTCGACATTCGCCGTTTCAGTCTCTATTATGGCATTGGGTGCTTTGGCTTCTTAGTCTTCTGATGTTGTTGACTGCGGCCAGTTGCAAGAAGGAGGTCGCCAACGAGGACCAGCGTCCACTTGCGCCTGCGCCCAAGCTTCAAACCCAAATGGACACTGACGACCGGCCGGTAATTGTCGCATTCGGCGACAGTCTTACGGCAGGCTTTGGTGTCGAGCCAGGATTGAGTTATCCAGACTTTCTCCAAAAAGAACTGGACGCGGCCGGATACCGCTACCGCGTGCAAAACGAAGGTATCAGCGGCGACACCTCGAGCGGTGGCGTGGCCCGGATGGAATCGGTGTTGCGGATGAAGCCAGCTATTGTGATCTTGGAGCTTGGCGCCAATGATGGACTGCGAGGCATTCCAGTTGAAAAAACGCGCGAGAACCTCGACCTGCTCACGGGCGAATTCGTGAAGGCCGGGATTAAAGTCTTGCTCGCCGGCATCACTCTGCCGCGAAATTACGGGCCGGATTACATTCGCGAGTTTGACCGGATCTTTCCTGATCTCGCAAAGAAGCATAAGGTGGCCTTGTTGCCGTTTCTGTTAGACCAGGTGGCTCTGAATCCGCGGCTGATGCAACCCGATGCCCTGCATCCAAACGCCGAGGGAAACCGCCAAGTGGCGCGCAATGTGTTTGCCGCGCTGCGCCCTTTGCTATCAAAATAAAGGGCGAGAAATTTGAAGTGTGGGGGTAGAAAGATGCAGCGTGCTGCCGCCTGTTTGCTTCTTTTCGCGGGTGTGGTGTGTTCCGAAGACAAAGCCATGCCCAGGCCTCAGTACACGGCCGCGGGGGAATTGCTGCGGCCGGAATCCTACCGCGAGTGGATGTTCGTAGGGGCCAATCTCGGGATGGCCTACACTGAGAGCCAGGTCAAGCCCAAGGCGAACTATCACACCATCTATATGCAGCGCGAAGCCTACGACCACTATCTGAGGACGGGCGTCTTTCCCAACCACACCATGCTGGTGATGGAAATACTCACAGCGGGAACGAATGTCTCTATCAACAAGCAAGGCTCGTTTGCGGATCAGCGCCTCGGAATCGAAGTAGCGGTCAAAGATGAAGTGCGCTTTCCCGAGAAATGGGCCTACTTTAACTTTATCGGGGCTGACGGAAAGCAACTAGATAAGGCTGAGGCTTTGCCCAAAGAGCGGTGTTGGCGCTGCCACAACCAGCATGGCGCAGTCGACAACGTTTTTGTCCAGTTTCATACCGTTTTGAAAGACGCGGGAAAGCATTCTATTCCCAAGTAAAGCTAGGATAGAGGCATGCGCGTTCTCGTTGTCACGCTGGCCTCGATCGCACTGTACGGGGCCCCTTCCGAGCTGGCGAATGTCAAAGCGGTCTACTTTCTTCCCATGTCCAACGGCATGGATCAATATTTGGCCAACCGCATCCAAGCCTCGGATTTGTATGTCGTGACTACCAACCCCCAGGCGGCTGACGCCATCTTTACCGATACGCTCGGGCCGGGCTTTGAGCGCCGGATGGAGGATCTGTTTCCCTCAGAGCGCGAAGAAGGGGAAAAAGTAGAGCAGAAGCGAGCGGAGCGTTTGAGCTCCTTCCGCAAGGGTAAGGGAATGGTGTTTCTCGTGGATCGCCGCACACGGCAGGTAGTCTGGTCAACCTATGAACTTCCAAAAGACGCCTCGTCAAACAATCTCGATCGCGCGGCCCGGCGCATTGCAGACCGTTTGCGGAGATCCCTCGAAGCAAGGCCAGGTTCTGCTGCGCGTCTCCTATCGCCGCAGTCGCGATAGCCAACTCCCCCACGCCAGACCAAGTCGAGTTGACAAGCTCGCGCACGCCACAGCCAGAAACATCCGGAAGATGAACTGCACGTTCGAAGTTTCCACTTGGGTGTAAAGGCCGCGGGCGAGATCGGTCACGGGCGACAAAAAATACGGGAAATAATGAGCCCCGAAGATCCAGTTGCGCGCATGCGGGGAATTTAGAAAATCGGCGAAGGGCCACTGCACGGCCAGGAGAGTGAACACGAAAAGCGGTCCGGCCAGCAATGCATATCTCCAGGAGGCGTCTGGAAATCGCCGCCGGAGCAAATCGGCGGCTACCGCCGGCACCACCACCAGCACGGGAAAGGGAGCTGGAATGAAGTGGGTCACGGGCCAATAAACGGGGCCGAGTTTGGGCTCGGCAGGGAACAAAGGCAGGATCCACAGCAAGGCCAGTTGGAAGCTGGAAAAAACCCCGGCCACAATGGTAGCCGCCCAGGGGTGGCCCGTCACCTGGCGAATCGAGGCCAAGACGACTGGCGCGGTGCAAGCCAAAACCAGATAGAACCGTGCGCTGTGCATGAAATTGCGACTTAGCAGCTCAAGGAAAGTCCCGACCGCAATGCCCATAACGGTTCCGCCGAGCAGCAAAACCACCCCCGTCAGCTGCTGGCGGAGAAGACCGCTGGCCCGGTTCATTTCCGAGACAGAGACCAGGAGGGCGCCGAGGCGGATTGCGAACAAACCGAACGCCAGCACCAGATGAGGAGGCGAAAGAATCTTGGTGTCTAGGCCATAGGCGTTGTGCCACCAGTTGTCAAACGGGGCTGACGTAAGCATGGCGAGAGCGCCCCAGGCGGCGACAAACGCCCCAAGTGGACCTTGGAACCCCCAAATTCGAACGGAGCTGAGCCGCGGAGAGGTGTCCCGCTGAAACGTAGCGCCTAGAATGACCCAGGCGGCTGTCAGGCCCGCTAGCAACCCAGAGGTGTAAATGAGCAGGTGCGGGGGACTCCAGAAGGTGTCGCGGCCAATGCTCATGTGCCAGGAAATATCCCAGCTCACGCCGAGGACGGCGCATATGGTTGACGCTAGAAAAGACCAGACGTACCACGAAGGACGGTCTTGGCGGAGGGCCACTGCCGCTCGAGCAACGTCAGCTTCAGCTACCGGCACCGTGTGAGCCATACAGCTCGATTATCCCCACCTTGACCCTTTGCTTTCAATCGCCTAGAATACAAAGCAAGGGGCGCCGACTGGTCCCGGAAGGCTCAAAATCGCAGCTTAAGACCCCCGGAGTGCAAGGTGCCAAGCGGTTTGGTCCCGCTAGCATCCAGCGTCCCGCTAGGATCGAAGAGTTTATGAGAAGCGGCGGAAATCTTAAGAAGTCTTCTCTCCCGCCTCGCTCTGCCGAGATCCTGCATTCGATTGTCAGTGCTTATATTGAGAGTGGCGAGCCAGTAGCTTCTCGTACCGTATCCCGGCGCACGCGGACCCGCTTAAGTCCCGCTTCTATCCGCAACATCATGGCGGATCTTTCCGAGGAAGGTTATCTTTCCCAACCTCATACCTCCGCGGGCCGGATCCCGACAGCAAAGGCTTTCCAGGATTACGTGCAAACCCTTCAAATCGCTCGATATCCTTCCCTTGAAGCAAGCCGTCTCCGGGAAGAAATCGAGCACACCGACGGGGTAGAGGCGCGCGTCGAAAAATCCTCGCACCTGCTGACAAAGTACTCCAAGAATATGGGGATTGCGGCTGCAATTCCCACCGAAAATCAAGTTCTTCACCAAGTGGAACTGATGCCGCTGGCCGACCGGCGCGTGCTAATGATCGTGGTCACGCGAGATCGCATTGTGCGCGACAAGGTGGTCACGCTCGACCAAGACATCCCGAGAGATGAGCTCATCTCGATTCGTAACTACATCAACGAAAATTTTTCGGGCTGGAGTTTTTCGGCAATCCAGCGGGAGTTGAGAGTCCGTCTCGAGGAGGAGCGGGCCGTTTACGATCGCATTTTGCGAAGGCTGATTTCGTTGCTCGAGCGAGGGCTCTTAGATATTGGTTTAGCGCCTACGCTGCATACGGAAGGAGCCTCGAATCTGGTGGGACTAGATTTACACCTCACTCGGGAAAAGATGCGGGAGCTGTTTCGAGCCCTGGAGGAAAAGAAACGGATCCTAGAGCTACTAGACCGTTTCTTGCAGCCCAGCGGTGAGGTGGGTGTGCAGGTGGGTCTAGAGGAAGTCCATCCCAATATGAGTGAGCTTGCGCTCATTGGCTTTACCGTGGAGTTGCCCACCGGATTATCGGCCAAGGTCGCGGTCCTAGGACCGATGCGCATGAATTACGAGCGGGTGATGTCGGCCGTCTATCATGTGGGCCAAGCGCTCCGGATGTCGGCCACGGAGCCGAGCCGGTAACAGGCGCAGCCGCGGCTGGTCGGCCCATGTCCCGTTGATGCCGGTCGGGTTTCCGAAATTCCCATGTGAACTTGCTAGGCTGGAAGTATGGAAGAAGTGAAAAGCGCCTCAGAAACAGTGGAGACCGCCACGATGACTGAAGCAACAGAATCTGGCAGCGTTGGCGTCGAACAGCAGGCTGGCGCTTCGGATCGTGGCGATTCGGTTGAAATCTCCGATCCCCTCACACAGCTGGCCGCGGTGACGGCCGAGCGAGACCAGTTACTTGCCGAAAAGGCCGAACTTCAGGACCGGCTGTTGCGTTGGCAAGCGGAATTTGAGAATTATCGGCGCCGCTCGGAACGCGAAAAGGCTGAAATGATGGACTGGGGAAAGATTGAAGCCATTCGGGCTGTTCTTCCCGTGGTCGATGACTTTGAGCGGGCGTTGAAGGCGGAAACTGCCGATAAAGAGTACGCGCGCGGCATGATGTTGATCTATCAGCGGTTAGATGAAGCTCTGAAAAAGCTCGGTTTGTCGCCGTTAGAGACCGTGGGTCAAAAGTTCGATCCCAACCTTCATCATGCCGTTGAGAAGTTCGTCACCGAAGAGCAAGAAGAAGATATCGTTCTGGAGGAATACCAGAAAGGCTATCAGTTTCGAGACCGGCTATTGCGGCCGGCCATGGTGAAGGTATCCACCAAGTCCGCCTAACGAAGGGACACGAAGGCAGGGATGATGGCCGGAACGAAACGAGATTATTACGAGGTTTTAGGCGTCGATCGCAACGCGGATGAGCAAGCGATTAAGGGCGCCTATCGCAAGCTCGCGCTGAAATACCATCCGGACCGCAATCCAGGTGATAAGGAGGCTGAGGAACGATTCAAAGAAGCTGCTGAAGCTTATTCCGTGCTCAGTGACGCGCAAAAGCGCGCTGCCTACGACCGCTACGGACATCAGGGCTTACAAGGTGGCGGAGGCATGCCCAACGGCTTTGATCCGTCCATCTTTGCCGATTTCAGCGATATTCTTGGTGATTTCTTCGGTTTTGGCGACCTGTTTGGCGCGGGGCGGTCCAAGCGCGGCGCGCGCCCCCACCGCGGAGACGACGTTCGCTTTGACCTGGAAATCACGCTCGAGGACGTTTTGAAGGGCAAGAGCGCCGAGATCCTGGTGCCTCGCATGGAACCCTGCCCGCGGTGCCGAACGACGGGCGCTGAACCTGGTGGAATGTCGGCCTGTCCCGCATGCCATGGCCGTGGCGAGCTGGTCTACCAGCAGGGATTCCTCTCCATTCGCCGGACCTGCCACCATTGCGGCGGGCGCGGTCAGGTGGTGAGCCGTGTGTGCTCGCAGTGCCGGGGAGAAGGCTACCAGCGCGCAGACCGCAAGCTTAAAGTGACGATTCCACCCGGCGTCGACAACAATACCCGCCTTCGGCTTCAGGGTGAAGGTCAACCCGGACTGCATGGCGGCCCCGCCGGGGATCTATATGTCGTTCTCAAGATTAAGGACCACCCCATTTTTGAGCGACAAGGCGATGACCTGCATTGCGTCGTGCCCGTTAACATCGCGCAGGCGGCGCTCGGATGCGAGTTGCATTTGCTCACCCTGGACGGTCTTCAAACGGTCAAAATTCCGGAGGGTTCGCAACCCGGCGCTCAGGTTCGGCTGAAGGGATTTGGCGTTCCCCGTTTAAATGGCGGTGGTCGCGGTGATCTGGTTGTCCATGTTGAGGTAAAAGTCCCAGAAAAGCTAAGCCGTGAGCAACGGAAACTCCTCGAGCACTTGCTCGCGACCCTGCCTTCGGAGAACGAACCAAAGGAAAAAGGGATCTTCGAAAAGGTGAAAGACTATTTCATGTGAGGCGCTACGCCTTGTTTTTGCCCGGGGGACTTCTTCCGCGCTCGAATCAGAGCCGAGGGCGCTCGCCCAAATCCGTAACCGATATAAAAGCCGAGGGGCTTGACTTGTGCTTGTCCCAACTCATAAGCCTTCCGTAAGTCTGGCTGAACCATGTAACGGAAACTTCCATAGGGCTGCGTATACTTACCGTAGAGCTGGATCTCCCATTTTTCAGAATCCCAGTAGCGAAAAGGAATCCCAGTATCATCCTGGAGGATGCCAGAACTAATCTCCAAGACATAATCCCGCAACAGCGCGAAACCTTTTTGGTGCGGTAAGTAAGAGGCTGCTTTGAAGAAAGTAGCCACGGGCGCTTGAAGGCTCATAAAGGTTCGGAAGGCCGCATTAGTCTTGAAGGCAGAGTCGTGTAAATTCAGGGACAAATAGACTAACTGCTGCGCGACGGCAGAGTGGTCGCCACGAAATTCAATCACAACGCCGCGATTCTGGCCCGAAGCCGATGTTGACCGGGCCGCTTCCTCGGCAAGGAGCTGTCCCTCGCTGCTAAGTCTCACATGTTGGTATCCGAGCACGGTGTAGCCCGCGCGCACTAACTCAATGAGTAATAAAGGCAAGACGCCATCGGTGATCTGGCCCCGAAGCTGCTTATCCATGGCCTCGGTGACGAAGAAGCTCCGGTAAAGCAGGCTGAAGATGGTCCGGCGAATGCGGGGAAAGTAATCCTGGGCTTCTCGCTTTGCAATGCTTTCTTTGGTGGGCAGGCTCCCCGGGGGCTCTAAGCCAACGAGAACATAGGTTCGAGCCTGGGGGAAAAAAATTGTTGCGGTGAGAATATCGGGTCCACCGAAAGGGTAAAAGAGAGTCGGCGGTTGCAACTCAACCAAAGCCAGCTCCGAGCGTTGAAATTGTTCCAGCTTTGGCCTCCGTTCTCGGTCAAATTTTCGCCAAAGAGCGTCAAATTCGCGCTTATGATCCTGCCACGCAGGCACGGAGACCAACTCCCGGAACGCCGAGTCTTCGCGAACGGGTAAACCAGCGAGATACCGCCCCACGTCGTCCGCTTCTGGCCGTTGCGCGACAGTAATCGCAGGCTTGGGATTCGCTTCACTCGGAGCAGGGCGTGGAGCACACGCCGTAAATAAGAGTGCGAAGGCAAAAACAAGCAACAACGGCAACTTAGCTTCAGTGTAACTCAGGAGCGAGGCGGTTTTGATGAACTTTCTTACAAACTTGGCAGTGGGAGTTTCCAACGGCGGACAACCATTTACTCTGCCCCGACATTTTTGAGCCGGCATCCTCCAAGACACAGCTTTTACGCGAATCGCGGCTCGGACCAGCCTAGCAATCAGCTTTTGCAAGCCAAGATCGCGTCGAGCACCGTACCGGTGACCGCGCCTTGCACCGAGTCAAAACCGGCGTAGCGGAGCATTTCTTCGTACTCTTTTAGGGTTCGCTCTTTGCCCTCCGTGCAACAGAGCATATTAAGGGATTGCATCAACGCTGGCAGGGGTCCGGCTTTGTCGGGATCTAGTAGCCGCTCCACAACCAATAGGGCGCCTCCGGCCGGGAGGCTAGCGTAGATTTTTTGCAGCAAACGGCGGATCTTGGATTCGCTCCAGTCATGGAGAATCCTGCCCAAGGCATACAAATCAGCAGGTGGCAGCGGATCCGTGAAGAAATCGCCCGCAAGGAGTTCCACGCGGTGGTCGACGAAATGCTTGGCAGTCTCGATGGCAGGTGGTAGGTCGAAGACTGCAACCTTCAGGCCTGGATAGCGGTCCGCGGCAGCCATGACCAAATGGCCGGTGCCTCCCCCCAGGTCCACCAACTTCTGGTAGCCGCTCAGGTCGAAGGCGCGCACCACCTTGGGCGAGCTTAACTTCCCTAGTCCATGCATGCCCAAGAAGAATTCCTCTCGGGCTTCCGGCGTACGAAAAAAATGCTCGAAGATTGGGCCGTCAAGGCCGAAGGTTTGTCTCCAGCGGTGAGACCCCTCACGCACCGCACCGGCGAGATTGCCCCAAAGAGGATACAGAATCCGATCGGAGTAGGTGACATATCCAAGCAAAGTATCCGGGCTTGACCGGCGCAAGTATTGATCCGCGACCTCGGTGTTGGCGTAACACCGCTCCCGCCGCGTCAACAATCCCAGGCCAACGCAGGCGTCCAGTAACCGTTCAAGAGCGTCCGGATTTACGTCTAGCTGACGAGCCAGCTCAGACAGCGTAGCGGGTGTGCGGTCAAAGACTCCCAGCGTCGCCGCAGTGAACATCGCTTTTGAACGGCGGAACGCATCAATCAAATCGAGGATCACTCCCGGATCGGCCATTGGCTTACAGTTTCCCATGTGAAGACCGCGGCACGCCAGGTGAAGGTTGCTCCCCCACCCTAGGCCAGTTCGTCCGACTTCCCCGGCGCACCGCCACCGCCACCTCGCTTGTTAGAGTAGGAAATACGCGTTCTCTACAGACAACCGTTTTTCAATTCTGAACGATGACAATTCATCGCTTGTACTGTGCACTTTTGTGTTTTCAAGCTAGTCTACTGGCTACGGCAACTTCAAACGCCACCGGATCCGGAGCCCCCGTCGCTCGGATCCGAGCGCCGTATTTCTTTGAACCGAATCTTGGTCAGGCTCCCGACGGTGTCCAGTTTCTTGCTCGAGCAGGGAATTTTGTTCTCTACTTGACTCCGGACGGGCTAGCAGCGTCTGGGGTTGGTGCGGGGTTTCGCATGCGGCTGGTTGCAACAAACGAACGGCTCACCTGGTCAGCCGGCGTTAAATTGCCCGGTATTTCGAATTATTTCCGCGGTAGAAATCCGAGAAAATGGCTGCGATCTGTCCCCAATTATCAAGACATTCATTCTCGCCTGGCGGGCTCCGGGGTGAACGTTATCGTCAGTGGCGCGACCCGGCAGCTTGAGTACCAGTTTCGTGTTCCGGCCAAGTTGGATCCCTCAGGAATCCGGTTGCACTTTGATCAAGTGATCGCGTTGCGACCCGATGGATCGCTCTCGCTGCGCGGTCCAGCGGGAGAATTCGTTCACAGCGCGCCGGTAGCATTCCAAGAGTTGGGGGGACAACGGAGGTCAGTAGCGGTTCGCTACGCTCTCATCGACGATCATACAGCCGGCTTTGAAGTTGGCGAATATGACCCAAGCCTCGATCTGGTCATCGATCCAGTGCTTCAGTTCTACAGTTTCCTTGGCGGGAGTTCCTTAGAGTCGGCCACGGCTTGTGCCGTTGATGCAAAATCTGCCCTCTACCTCACTGGCTGGACAACTTCCCTTGAGTTTCAAACCGCTGGGACGCCGTTTCGCGACAACCATGCTGGCATGCGAGATGTGTTTGTCTCGAAGCTCCACCCTTCGGGTAGCTTTTTTCTGTACTCGACTTTCATTGGCGGCAGCCAAAATGAAGAGGCGACATCCATTAGCTTGGACTCGACGACAAACGTCTTCTTAACTGGGACAACATATTCTGCGGATTTTCCCGTTCGTTCTGGTGCTTTTCAACAATATTACGGGGGAAATGGAGACGCATTTCTCGTTAAGCTGAATGTGGAGGGCTCGCAGCTCACTTATTCCAGTTTTGCCGGAGGCGCCGGCCCGGATCATGGGACCGGAGTGGCGTCGGATCCTTTCGGCTATGCCACGTTTGTGGGTTATACAGAGTCTCTGGATTTTCCCACCCACCACGCCAACCAAGCCGGACTGGGAGGAGCGGAGGACATGTTTCTCCTGAAGCTGCACGAGAATGCTGCGGAGATTCTCTTTTCGACTTATTTCGGCTCGGTTGGCCGCGAGCGCGCTCACGCGGTTTCGCTTGACCGGCGAGGGGACATCTACATTACGGGGCAGGCTAACTGCTCGGTTCTTCCAGCAGCGGGTTCCCGGCTCGGTGCGCTAGACGGCTCAGACGTGATCGTGATCAAGTGGCGCGCCAGTGGCGCCAGCGCAAATTACGTCACCTGTATTGGCGGCAACGGCGCCGACGCCGGACTGGGAATCGCTGTGGACCGCGACGGGCAGGCCTATGTCACTGGCGTCACGGCCTCCACGAACTTCCCCATTTACTTGGCGCTGCAATTTTCCTACGGCGGGGCGCTCGGCGGATCGCTTGGCGATGCGTTTGCCCTAAAGTTAAATTCCTCTGGAGACGCTTTGCTCTACTCGAGTTACTTGGGTGGAGCGCGCGATGATGCGGGCCACAGCATTGTTGTCGATCCCAGCGGAAGTGCTTTTCTTGCGGGCGCGACGCTGTCGCTCGATTTTCCGTCAGCGAGTGGCGTGATTCCACCTTCTTCAGGCGCACGATCGGGGTTCGCGCTCCGGCTATCTCCCCAAGGCGTAGCAATCCAAGAATCCTTTTTCTTTGAGGGGATCGGTGCGGATGATCGCTATGCGATCGCGCTTGACGAGCGGGGAGCTATCTACGTTGTCGGCGGAGCACTGTCTGGGTTCCAGACTCCGAGCTCTCGCAACGCACCCGTGTTCCCGTTTCGCGGTCCGGTCCAGGACGTATTTCTCGCCAAGATCGCGACGGCGCGTTTACAAGTCCTCCCCGAAACGCATCCTGCCACCATCGCAGGCGACACCGAAGTTGCCCTCACGCAACGTTTAGTGAATCGCGGTCCCGAGGACGCCGATCAGGTTGTTTACTGGGGATCGGTTCCGAGCGGCGCAACCTTGGTTTCTTGTCAAGTGTTGCGCACCGCTTGTACAGTTTCCGGAAATACCTATCGAGTCGAACTACCGAATCTTCCGGCGGGGCGCGGCGTTGAAATTCAATTGCGGCTCCGTGCCAATCCGGGGCTACCTAGCGGCTCCGTGTTGCCTGTTAGCGCATCCGTGCAATCCGTGAATCACGATCCAAATCTTGCGGATAATTCCCTCGTCACAAGCTTGTTCACGGCGCCGGCAAACGCCACGTGCGGATATTCAGTGTCCACCCAAACCCTCGTTTTACCCTCTGGGTCTGGATCGTTTCCGTTGGATGTGATCACTTCGGCGGGCTGCCCTTGGACCGTCACGGCGAGCGTGGACTGGGTGACCGTGAACTCCTTCCTGTGGATGCAGGGCTCTGGGCGGGTCATGGTGAGTTTCTCAGAAAACCCGCTTTCGGCCCCGCGGTTGGGAAGTATGACCATTGCTGGCCACCGGGTGGTTTTTTTGCAGCAAACGGCCACCAGCCTGGCGCCCTTTCGGGATGTGCCGGCTAGCCATCCCTTTGCCGATGCCATCGGCTTAATGCGTGACTTAGGGATCACTTCTGGTTGCGATGCAACCAATTTCTGCCCCGATGCAGTGACAACACGTGGGCAAATGGCCGTCTTCATCGTTCGCAGCATTCTGGGAGGTGACAACTTTTCCTATCCCTCAACGCCCTATTTCAATGACGTGCCCAGCTCGCATCCGCAGTTCCGGCATATTCAAAAACTGCGCGAGCTCGGAATCACAAACGGCTGTTCAGCTAGCCACTACTGCCCCGATGAACCGGTAACGCGGGGGCAAATGGCGCTTTTTCTCATCCGCGCGCGGTTGGGAATCGCCGCCGGCCAGTCTTTTCCTGTTCCACCGTGGCCACCCTTCGCGGATGTTCCGCCGGGTTCGCCGGCCTACGAAGCTGTCCAGAAAATGCGCGAACACGGCATCACGAGCGGTTGTAGCGCCACCGCCTTCTGTCCTGATCAGTTCACCACACGCGGACAGATGGCGGTCTTTTTGACGCGGGCCTTGCTGACGCCTTGAATGCGACCGGAAAAGATTTTCCACTCCGCTTGCTTGCAGCGCAGAGCCCGAATCGTAAGTCGCTCAGCAGGGCGGCAACACCGCTTTTACCTCAACAAATCGTTCAGCGCCCGCACGTCCTTGGCCTCAAACTTCGGTTTGCGGTCATAGGTCAGCAGGCCATTGATTTCTTGTTCGACGTCCGTCAGTTGGGTATAGCAAATACCAACAATTTGTGGGATGCGTGCGATGGCCTCCCACAGTCCCTTCATGCGAGCGAGGGCGGCCTTCTGATCAGGTTCCACGCCAGCATAGCCCCAGGCGTCAGGGGGGACCTTGGAGCCTGGGGCGACGTAAGCAATTCCCCCAAACTCGGAGAGAAAGATCGGGGACTGGTTGTACGTATAGCCTGGCAGAATCGCCGTTCTGGCATTCGAGGGGAACGGTGTTCCGGGTTTTCCGAGATCTTTGTATTTCTCAAACAAGAGCTCGCCTGTGCGCGCATAGTCATGGATGCTCATCAGGTCCGTCGTGTCGGTGTGCTCCCAGCCATCGTTGTCAATCACCAGGCGCGTCGGGTCGAGAGACTTCGTGAGATAGTAATTGGCTCGCAAGTGATGCTGTTGCTGGGGGTCGCGCGCGTTCGGAGTTCCCCAACTCTCATTCATCGGGGTCCACAGAATGATCGATGGATGGTTGTAGTCGCGTTCCACAGCTTCGATCCATTCGCGCGTAAAACGAGCGACGTAGTCTTCGTCAAAGAGGTAGGCATTGGCCATTTCGCCTGAGACAAGCAGGCCCAGTTTGTCAGCCCAGTAAAGATAGCGCGGATCCTCTACCTTTTGATGTTTGCGCGCGCCGTTAAAGCCCATCTCTTTGGTCACGCGAATGTCGTACTGCAACGCCTCGTCACTTGGGGCAGTGAGCGTCGATTCAGGCCAATAGCCTTGATCGAGCACCATTTTGAGATAGATCGGCCGCCCATTCAGATAGACACGGCCATTTTCGGCCGTCACCTGGCGGTAACCATAGTAGGATTGAACGCGGTCCAGCACTTTGTCCTGATCCCGCAATTCGAAGGTGACGTCGTAAAGATTCGGGCGCGCGGGATCCCAGAGCCGGGGATCCACTACCACGAGCGCCAAGGACGCCCTCGCCCCGTCCGCGCTCACCTGACCGGAGGCTACCAAGGCTTTTTCAAATCGGATGATCGCGTGGAAGGTAAGCCCCTCTTTCGCCCGCTGGATCTTCGCATCAAAACGCACTGCGCCATTCATTGAGGGCGTAATT
Source organism: Bryobacteraceae bacterium (assembly GCA_025056455.1). Classification (GTDB taxonomy): domain Bacteria; phylum Acidobacteriota; class Terriglobia; order Bryobacterales; family Bryobacteraceae; genus CADEFT01. Next base: position 139,340 of record JANWVY010000011.1, read on the forward strand.
CGCACTTTGTCCAAATAGCTCTCGCCAACAGCCTCCAACCAGACTGTCTGCCAGATTCCGCTCGTTCGCGTATAAAAGATGCCCCGGGACTGAGGTTGCCAGTACTGTTTGCCGCGCGGGATGAAACGGTCGGTTGGAGGATCCTCGGCCCGCACAGTGATCGTGTTGGGTCCGGCTGCCAGCAGGTCTGTAATGTCGAAGCGGAAGGGGACGCTGCCGCCTTCATGCTGGCCCGCCAGTCGCCCGTTTACCCAAACCATGGCCCGGTAGTCCACAGCTCCGAAATGCAACAGCACCCGCTTACCCTTCCAGGCTCCAGGCAACTCGAGAGTTCTCCGATACCAGATCCAGGGATGAAATGACGCATCGCCAATGCCGCTCATTTTCGTCTCGAAAGCAAAGGGAACGAGAATCTTTCGCGAGAATTTTCGTGCGCCCGCGGCCCATTGCTCAGATAACCCCCGGTTTTCGTCATCGAATTCGAACTCCCAGCTACCATTCAGGTTGAGCCACTGTTCGCGTTGAAATTGAGGCTGGGGATACTCTGGGCGCGGGATGTTTTGAGCAGCCACCGGGAAAAGGGAAAAAAACAAGAAAAAGACCGGCATCGGAGGCCTAGAGTATATCGTAGTGAGCGCGGCCTTGTCTTCTGCTCAAGAAGCCGCCCCTGTTAGCCGGGCTAGCAGCATGTTACATTCAGACTAGTCGTGAAACCTTCTCACGCCGGGGCCCTTAGCACAACGGTTAGTGCAGCGGA
>JANWVY010000012.1 GCA_025056455.1 Bryobacteraceae bacterium
ACTTCCTTGCTCATTGGCGGGCGATCGGGAGACTTCGCAATGGCGATCAGTCCGTAGTCCTGATGGTGCAGTTCTTTTTCTCGATCCTTCTCATCAGACGGCTTAAGCACCGTCTTGCCACCGATAGCGCCATAATCGGCGATCAGACGCAGTGTGAGGTCGAGCAGGGCCCACTCCTCGTCCCGCATGGGACGCAGCGGGGTGAAACGAAATCGGAAGATCCCATTTTTCTTGATCTGATCTCGCTTGATCTTGCCGCTTTCATCCAGCACATCAAAACGGAATTTCCGCGCCCAGCCCGTGCACCCGAATAGCTCGCATACCACACAGTGCTTACCGCTCTTGTCGGGACAACGACCGTGTGAGTCCGATGGGTCACATGCGCTGCCGCCCAGCCCGCGTACCAGGACTTCAAACCACCAGCGGAGTGAGCCCAGCAGACCCGCCGGAATCGTACGTTCACCCTTCCGGTCGCAATCGCCCGTCCAAAGATCGCTCTTTGCTTGAAATTCCCATTCCAACGCCGACGACATCCGCACACCCTTGAAGAGCGGCTCAAGGTACGTGAAGGGAATCAGCAGCAAGCGCGCCTTGCCGCTCTGCTTCAGGCAATAATACTACAGAGTTTTTCCATTTGAGACCACGTTTTTTGCCGATTTTCTTTCAATCGCCCGTTGCTAGGCCCCAGGGAAGGGAAAGCAGTTGAAGATCCACCTGCGTGCCTGGCGTCCACCGCGAAGGCAGAAGCTCCCTAGGTTCTCGAATTCGATATACTGCAAAGGATTTCTTGATGAGTAGTCCTATGGCGTTGCAATCAACCCGCCGCGAGTGGTTCTCTTTGGTTACGCTAGCAGCGGCCGCCCGCACGATAGCCGCGCCGAGCAAGCCCGAACGACCGAACATTCTTCTCATCTACACCGACGATCAGTCGCACCGGACCTTGAGTTGCTACCCGGAAGCTTATCCCTGGGTACGCACTCCGAACATTGACCGGCTGGCGCATCAAGGCGTGCGTTTCACGGCGGCCTACAACGGGGCCTGGTGCATGCCTGCTCGCGCCACGCTACTCACCGGACATCACCCGCATGGCGTGGAGTCCATGCGCATGGAGGGCGAATATCCGGGCAGCGTGTACGATCCGGAGAGATGCCCGTTCTGGCCCAAAAATCTGCGCGCGCACGGCTATACAACCGCGCAGATCGGGAAATGGCACACTGGCGTCGATACGGGATTTGGCCGCGACTGGGATTTTCAATTGGTGTGGAATCGCCCGAAATATACCGAAACAAGCGGCAATTACTATCATAACCAGCCAATTACCTATCACGGCGGCAAAACGGAAATCCTCACGCGTTATTCCACGGATCAATATACGGACTGGGCCTGCGAATTTATCCGCGGACAAGGCCGTGATCGGAACAAGCCGTGGTTTTTATGGTTGTGCTATGGTGCCGTCCACGGGCCGTACACGCCGGCCGAGCGTCATCGCCAGGCTCTAGCAGGTATCGACCTGGACACACCGAAGGACATCTTCCCGCCGCGTCCTGGGAAACCAGAGTGGGCGCAAAAGATCAACCAGTGGCGCAAGGACACCAACGGCCGGCCGGTCTCTGGGAATCGCCGGTTCATTGACTGGGTCCGTCAGTATCACCAAGGGGTGCTAGCGCTTGATGAAGCGGTTAAGCAGCTCATGGATACCCTAGAAGAAACAGGCCAGAGAAAAAACACTTTGGTGGTGTTTACCTCCGACCAGGGGTTGGCGTTCGGGCAGCACGGCTTTCGCGGCACAAAGATTGCTGCTTATGACGCCAACATCCGCTCGCCGTTGATTTTCTCCATGCCCGGCCGCATTCCAGAAAACCGCGTATCCAAGACACCCGCTTCGGGAGTCGACTTGGCGCCCACGTTGCTGCGCTTTGCGGGGATGGCCCCACCTTGGCCCATGCATGGGCGCGACTTGACGCCGTTGCTAGAGAATCCCGATGCGGCGTGGGTTCACCCTGCCATGGTAGTCGCCACGGGCCGGAAGTTTGGCTCAGATACCAATCAAATTCCCGAGGGCGACGAAGTCTTTCAAGGTGGCGTTCCTTGGTATGTCATGATCCGGGATCGGCGCTATAAGTACGTCCGGCCGCTGGTTCACGATCTGGAAGAACTGTACGATCTCGAAGCGGACCCGGAAGAGCTGGACAACCTGGCTGTGAAACCGGAACACAAAGCCCGGCTTCACCAGATGCGCGCCTGGGCAATTGCAGAACTGCGGCGCACCCAATGCGGTTTTGTGGATCGGATGCCGCCGGTTCGGGAAGTGTAGCGCAGGTAGGAAAATCCAGTCGGTTGCTCGAAACCGATCCGGCAAAGGGAACACCAGCGAGCCCAGCAGGGCCGTTTTGCTTCAAACGCAGCGAAAAATTTGAAAGGCTAGGAAGAGAATTTTAGAGAGCTGCGCCGGACCGCTATGGACTCCCAAATTGAAAGCTGTTCGCGCCAGGGAAGTTCGACGTAGACGTACATCAAGCGAGCCGATATTGCGCAAGCAAGAAAACAGAGGGGCATGATGCACCAGTAGGAGATCGCCGACGCCTGGGCACCCTCAAGCCTCGAGATTGCAACCTGGGAGAAAACCCAAATTACCGGGCCGTGAAGTAAATAGAACGAGTAACCCGTTTTTCCGAACGCGCAAACGTGTCTCAAACTGGGAATGCGTTGATGGAGATTGTAGCGGCGCTCCAACACAATTCCGAGCGCGACCGTAACCGCAATTAGTAAAAGTCCGCCAGAGTAAATCGTGAAATGATTGAGGATGTTATTTTCTAGACCTGGAATTCTGCGGTCAGGCAAGAACCAAATCGCGGCTCCGACGCACGCAGCGAGGGTGAGAGCGCGGACAAGAAACCGCCGGCGCGAGGAAATGACCAGACTGCGCTGACACTCTGCCAACAGGCAGCCGAGCAAGATGTAGCAAATGCGTGGGGACAGAAAGTTCAGGCTTGCGCAGGCAACGCCGCTGCCGGTTGCCGCGACCCAAACCGCGAGGCGCTGTCTGCCAGAAAGGTTCAGTTTGCGCATGGCGATGTAGATCCAGGGCAGAGTCACGTAGCCGGCAACGATAAGACTGAGCGTCCAAGTGACAGTTAAAATCGGTCGCTCAGGAAAGAGTCCAGGAATCAATACAAGATTTTGGAAAACACTGCTCAACAAAAGTAAACCGTCACCCCTAGCATCGGCACTGTTTGACTGAGAGAGGTAGCTTTTAACGGCGGCCACCGGCAGCAAGACGAAAACATAGGGCAAGTAAATTCTGGCCAAACGCATCAGAACAAAACGTGAATACGTCTCACGACCTTTGCTCATAGAAATCGCCACAAAGTACCCGCTGATAAGCAGAAGAAGATTCGTGCCAAGGGCACCTACCCTTCGAATTACCCATTCCAGGCCATCAAGCCACCCCTGGCAACAGGTGTAGCTACTCACGGAATCGTTGTAGTGATACGAAAAGACAAGAAACGCGCCCACGGCGCGGAGTTGGTCGAAGATCGGGAGTCGCTCGGAGCCGGGGTGCGCGCGGCCTTGCGATGAGGCTCGGCTAGACCCTGCGATTGTTGCGACTAGCATAGTGCCCCTCCTAGCTAATCTGTCAACAGCAGCATGTCCGTTTGCAAATTTGCTTCCAATCTCCTCAACGAGCACGCACTGGCACTCCGAACCTTCGTCTGTCCTACGCAAACTGCGGTCTCGGAAGGAGTTTTGCCAACAACGGCTCGCTCGTGGGGGCGGTTGGATACCAGGTGGAGGGAAATCTTACCGGCCAAAAATAAACCGTGCTCGCCGCGGGTCTGCGCCTCCGTCGAGTACACCCTTCTCGATTTTGATCACAGTCGGAGCGGAACCGTTGCTCCAGTCGCCGCTGACTTGAACACGGTGTCCTTTCTTGGCGAGAGCGTCGACGACCGCTTTCGGAATCCGTCCCTCGAGACTAACTTTGCCGGGTACAAATTCATGATTGGCGAACGAGCTATAAAAGTGCTCGGTTTGAAAGCGCGGGGCTTCGACGGCTTCTTGCGGCCCCATGCCGAAATCAAGGAGGTTGAGGAGAGCTTGCAGCATGGCCTGGTCCTGGTTGTCACCACCTGGTGTGGACATAGCGAGGTAGGGCCTACCATCTTTCAGTACTAGCGTGGGACTGAGCGTGACGCGGGGGCGCTTGCCCGGGGCAAGCTGGTTGGCATGGCCTTCGGTCAGAACAAACGACTGAAGCCGCGTCGTAAAGGGGATACCAGTGTTCCCTGCAATCACCGATGGCAGCCAGGCGCCAGAAGGGGTCGCTGAAAAGACGTTGCCCCAGCGGTCGACCACATTGACGCAAGTGGTGTCCGGCGCAACCGGCGCAGAGGAACTTGCTGTTGGCGGTGGCAAGGGTGGTTCGAAATTGCCTGGACGGTGATCCATCGACGCCTGGTCGGGATCTACCAGCCGCCGGCGTTCGGCCGCATAGTCCTTGGAAAGCAGTTTCTCAGAGGGAATTTTGCTGAATTTCGGATCGCCGTAGTAACGGTCTCGATCCGCGAAGGCCAGCTTGACAGCTTCGACAACGGTATGAAGGTACTGGGCGCTGTTGTGACCCATCGCCTTGAGATCATATCCTTCAAGAATGTTCAAGGCCTGGATCAGGACGGGCCCCTGGGTCCAAAAGCCGGGCTTGCAGATTTGATAACCACGATAAGTTCCGCACACAGGCTCTTCTTCTTCGGCTTGGAAGCGAGCCAGATCTTCGCGAGAAATCAATCCGCCATGGGATTCTGAGAACTCCGCCAGACGCCGCGCCAAGTCTCCCTTGTAGAAAAAATCGCGCACCGCAAGCAGCTTTTTTTCGCGACTGCCCCTGGTTTTTCTTTCTACCGCCGCAAGCTCCCGGAGGGTTTTGGCCAGTGCAGGGAGGCGGTAGATTTCGGCCCGCTGAGGAATTCTGCCTTCTGGCAAGAAAAAGGCAGTTGAGGTGGGCCACAAGTTGAGCAGCGATTGATTGCGGGAGAGGAAACTGACGAATTCTTCGCCAATGGGAAATCCCTCGGCGTATTCGATGGCCGGCGCCACGACCTCAGCAAAAGATTTTGTTCCGTACTTTCGCAAGGCCAGTACGAGACCATCGAAGACGCCGGGAAGAATCGCGGCCCTTAGACCCTGGGCAGGGATGGGCGGCATATCTCGCGTGGTCTCCCAAGGTTCGGGAGAGCGGTTGCGGTAGTAATCCACTGTGGCCTTGGCCGGCGCCGTGCCCACGGCGCTGATCACAACGGGCTTACGGTTGGCCATGTGAATGATGAGCGGCATCTCGCCGCCGAGACCAAACCGTGCTTGTTCGGTGACCGCCGCCGCCAGAGTCGCTGCCACGCCCGCGTCGACGGCGTTGCCCCCCTGCATCAGAAGACGGAACCCAGCCTCAACTTCGAAATTGTTCGCAGCGCCCACCATCTCGCGCGTTCCACGAACCGGCGGGAACATGGTAGGCTGGGCAGCAAGCCGGACGGCAAACAACAAAATGACCACAATCCAGAGCGGATGCATCATAACAGCACTTCTTGATTGTCTAACATTCAAGGCGGATCAGCGAGCGAAGACCCCAAACCGCCCAGGCAGTCCGCGAAAAAGCGCCTAGGGACTTGCCTGCTCGCGTAAGCCTGTTGCCGAAAGCCGCGCTTAATTCTCAGATTTTGATTCGTGAAGCCGGCGAAACTTCCGCAACAGTTCGTAAATCACCACGCCTCCCGCAGTGGCAACGTTTAGCGAGTGTTTGCGCCCCAGCATGGGGATCCGAACGAAGGTGTCGCACAGGGCGAGCAGACCTGGTTGAATGCCGTCGGTTTCGTGCCCGAACACAACACACACGGGGAAGGAAGGGGACCAATCAAAGAGATCGACCGCATGGAGATTGGTTTCAACGGCCGCCAGTTCAAAGCCGCGCTCGCGAAGCCGGCGGGCGAGGTCCAAGGTTTGCCAGGTGTGCTCCCAGGGAACGCTCTCCTCTGCCCCCAGCGCGGTCTTTGTCAGCGACTTGTGGGGCGGCTTGCCCGTAATGCCGCCCAGGTAGAGCTTCTCGACTCCTGCCGCATCAGCCGTCCGGAAGAATGCGCCCACGTTGTAGAGGCTTCTGACGTTGTCGAGCAGAATCGACACTGGAAGCCGGCCTAGGGCGGAATAGGCCCGGGCGGCGGCTGTCGCTGCAAATGGCAAACGCTCATTCTCAGCAACTTCCTGCCCCTCTCCGGTGTTAGTCAGAGTTGGGGGTTGAAACGGTATGAACAGAATCTTTTCCACGACTCTTCTCTTATTGTTAGCGACCTGGCTCGCGTTTGCAGGTGTGGATGGCCGGTGGGTCGCCGAGGTCAAACAGCCAGAGCGAAAGGAAAAACGTGGGCGCGACACCCTCACCACCGTATTCGAGTTCAAGACGGATGGCAATAAACTTACAGGCACCGTCTCGGCGGGAGGCCGCAAGGCGGCAGCTATGGAGATCACCGATGGCAAGGTGGAGGGCAACACCATTACCTTCAAAACGGTGCAGAAATCGAGGAGAAAGGGCGACATCGAAATTGAGTGGAGAGGAACCCTCGAGGGCGATCAGCTCAAACTCAGCCGGACCATGAAGAACGGCAGGCGGTCCCAAGAGCTCGTTGCGAAACGTCAGTAGCCGGCTTGCAGGCAGTGGCTGCAGATGAAATGCCGCCTCGGGTGTGGCGCCTGCTGCGTTGCACCCTCGATCAGCTCTCCAATCCCAGGAATGCCGCAAGGCAAACCCGCAGGCGTCCGTTGCATTCAACTGGATTCGGCAAATCGTTGCCAGTTGTATGGCAAGGCTGAGCGGCCAGCTGTGTGCGTCCAGTTGAAGCCCAGCGAAGAAATGTGTGGGAGTAGCGCAGAGCAGGCTTATCATTACCTCATCGCCCTAGAGCAGCTCACGGTTCCGTCTGTACAGAGCGAAGCATTCTTTCAAGCGCCAATCAAAATCTTCCGCATTGCCCAGCAAGGAAGGCTTCCGGGATAATGAAGGTATGACACGGCGTAGTTTGCTGCTGGCTCTCTGGGCCAGCCGCCGTGCGGCAACAAGCCAAGTCATTGATTTTGAGTCCGGAGGGTTGAAATACAAAACGCTAACTCGAAACGGGCTCACGATCATGTACGCACACCTGCCCGCCCAGGTGCGCGAGTATTCAATCATCCAAGTGGCCGTGTCCAACGGTTCCTCCGTCCCTTGGGTAGTGCGGACCGAAGACTTCGTTTTTGAGAAGCCAGACGGCACGCGGATCAAACCATCCCGCCCGCGCTCGGTTGTCAATGAGCTGGTGGAGAAGGCAGGCAAATCCGACGTCATCAAACTGGTGGCCACCTACGAGATTGGTCTCTACGGCCTTTCTCGCCTTCAATCCACCAACGGATACGAAATCCGGCGTCAAAATGCCTTCGCCGAATTGACTTCCGCCAAGCTGAAGGCCGCCGCCGCTGCCTCGGCCATCGCCTTTGTGGACGTAAAGTTGAAGCCCGGTGAATCCACGGATGGGGCAATTTTCTTTGCCAATCAAGGCAAGCCGCTGGGCTATGGCAAGCTTCTGGTCCGCGCAGCCGGCGAGTTGTTTGAGTTCCCTTCGGAGCCCATCGCTCCGTGATTGACCTTCATACCCACACCAATCATTCCGACGGGACGGCGACACCCAGTCAACTGATCCGCGCGGCTGAAGAGGCGGGCTTAAAGGTAATCGCAATCACGGACCACGATACGCTGAGCGGTTGGGATGAAGCCGTCCGGACACCGCACCAGTTGGAGCTGATTCAAGGCATCGAACTGACGACCAGGTACGGCCCAAAGACCGTGCATCTGCTGGGCTATTTCCTTGACGGCGACGCCGGGCCAACATTTCGGAACTGGCTGGACCAAATCCATGCCCACCGCCTGGAGCGGAACTGGCGGCTGGTTGAGCGTCTGCAACAGCTTGGAATCGAGATTTCCTGGGAAGAAGTGGAATCACTTGGCGGGCGCATGGCAGGCCGCCCTCATTTTGCGCGGCTGCTCGTCAAAAAAGGATACGCTTCTAGTCCCGAGCAGGCTTTTGAACGATATTTAGGCGAGGACGGCCTAGCGTTTGTCCACCGGCAAGCGCCCTCGCTCGAAGAGGGGATTCGGCGGATCCGCCAGGCAGGTGGCATTCCTTCCTTAGCGCATCCGGCGCGGCTTAACCTGGCCGATGAAGAAACCTTCCTCCGCATGATGAAAAGCGCGGGATTAGTCGCGGTCGAAGCCCTTCACTCGGATCACGATGACAGCACAGCGCGGAGATACGCGGCTCTGGCTCGGCGGCTGGATTTGGTCATTACAGGCGGTTCCGACTACCATGGCGCCACCAAGCCGTCCGTCACTCTGGGCAATCCCAGCTTGGACATGCGCTCACTCGAGGCGCTCCGCAACCTCAAACTGTGAACGTGAGATTTGCGCCGGGCAAGAATACCTTCTTTCTCCGGCGCACCCCCCTGCTTCCCTAAGAGGACAGCCGCTTGACCTCGAGAAGGTAAGCCTTTCGGACTGACGATGTGAGGCCGCGGCGTTTGAAAGCGTCAACGGGCGCCTGACAGAAGCGGCGCCAGACGCCCGTAGCTTCGGTTACCAGCTTAGAAAACGAAACGCGCCACCAACTGCATGATGCGAGGATCACGAACGCCATTGACGGCGCCAAACCCGCCGAGAGTTCGCGTAAAGTTGGTCGCCTGCGTTGCGTTCAGGCTCGGGAAATTCACCGTGCGGTTGAAGTCAGAAAACTGTGTGTGGTTGAAGAAATTAAATGCATCCGCTCGCAGCTGGAGGTTCATTCCCTCCCTCACCGTGAAGGACTTTTGGAAGGACATATTCCAGTTGTTGATTGGCGGCAAGAAAACGATTCGAGGGCTCATCTCCACACCAATGGATCCGATTTGCGGGGGGAGAAAAGCCTCTGGGTTCAGCTTGTCAAATAAGCCGCGGGAGACGCCTTTTGTCGGATCGCCCACCAGACGGAGACGGGCGCCTTCCGTAAACGAGCCCGTGACATTCTGGTTGACAAAACCGGGAATCGAGAAGCCGACGCCCTGAGGGGAACCCGAGATATAAGTGTAAATTCCGGAAATTTGCCAGTTATTTACCGCCAATCCGAGCAGTTTGGACTTGGAAAATTTCGGAAGCTCGTAAATGAAATTGATATTCATGTTGTGCTTCCGGTGGAAGTCGAGGTAGGAGTAATTGGCGAAACGTTGCAGGCTATCGATGCGCGTGAACTCACCGTCCGTTGTCCCAGTTCCCAGGGCTTTGCCCCAGGTGTAGTTCAAATCCATTTGGAAGCTCTGGAAGCGCCTCGAGGCGGTCACCTGGAGTGAGTTGAAATTCGAGGTCACTGTGCCTTCGTAGATGTTGATGTTTCCAAAGCCGCGATAAGGACGCAGGAAGTCTGCATTGAACGCTTGAGGATTCCGGAAGAACGCGCCGTAGGGCACCGCATTGATGTTGCGGTTGTTTTGCAGGTGGCGGGCGAGATTCCCGACGTAGGCAACGTCCAAAACATATTCAAAGGGCAGCTTCGTTTGGATGCCAAAGTTGAAGTTGTAGGTAGTGGGATTGACGCCGGTAGGATCCGCCATCACGAGTCCAGGAGGTCCCAGGAGGGCCGTCGCTGGATTGATCTCTTGGGCAAAGCCAAAATTGAGAACGGGCTGGAGTACGGTGGGAGGATTGGTCAGCAGGTCAAAGGTGCGATTTCCCTGAAAGCGGTCATAGAAAATACCGCCGCCCGTGCGGAGGACCATGCGCTGATTCCCGAGGACATCGAAGGCCAGGCCAAATCGCGGCCCCCAGTGAATGCCGCGGTCTTGCATCAGGTATTTGTTGACGTCCTTTTTGGGAAGAACAATGCCATTGAGCAGATTGCCGCTGCCTGGCACCAAACGTCCGATATTGACCGCCGAAGTCGTCGCTCCCGTCACAGGATCGATGCCGCCAATGATTTGTCCGGCAGCGTTTCTGTGTGGCTCAAACAACCGTGAGGCGTCCTCGGCTCGGAAGCGGTCGGGGCGAAAACTCGAAACAATCAAAGAGGCATCGTGCTGCGGCTGGATCCAGGCCATGCGCAAACCGTAGTCAAGCGTCAATCGGCGAGTGATCTTAAACGTGTCTTGAACATAGCCTTCCACGTTGTAGTAGCGGTACTGGCCGTTGGCATAGGTTCGCGCTTGGGTGAAGCTGTTGTAAACCCCTAGCAGCGCGTTAGCAAAACCAAAATTCGTGTCCAGCGGGTTTTGGGGGTTGTCGCCAAAATTATAGTTGCCATTGGCGTTGGCGAATGAGGTCTGGTTTTTGCGGCTGCGCTGGAGGTACAAGCCAAACTTGAAAACGTGTTTCGAGGCGACTTTTGTGAGATTTGCGTTCACGTCGGTCGTGTCATTGAAGTTCACAAACGGTGCGTTTCCCGTTCCAAAGACTGGGGAATTCGACAGGCGCGTCCCGTTAAAGGTAAACGCAGGAATGAAGTCCCGTTGGACGGCTTCCGGATAGAGTAGTGGCAGGTTCACGTTGGTCCGCCGGCGCGTTAAAGCGTCGGCATTAGCAGCATTCGGCTCAATAAGAATATCGTTGCGTCCCCAACCTACCGTCACTTCGGCTGTCATTGTTGGGTTAATCGTATAGGCCATGCCGCCGGCGTAGCTCTTCCCTGGGCGGCCATCGTCGATCAAAAAAGCCCCAACGTTGGAACCTAACACAAACGAGCCATAGGGGGACGTAAAGATGTTGTTGTTGTTCACCCAGTGGCCCCACAGCCGCAAGTTATCCGTCGCGTTAAAGTCGATGCGAAGCAGGTCCTCCCGCCGTGGCCGGCGCGTGGAAATCTGCGTTTCGTAATTGTAGTTGAGAAAAATCCTCTGGTCCTGATTTGGCAAGGGGAAAAGGTTGAGCAGAGCGCGGCCTGGCGCCCAGATGCGGCTGGCTGGAATGCGCGCCTCAGGAAATGGGGCCCCGCTCAACGGGTCGCGGATTGCGCCCAGGGGCTGTCCCTGGTTATTCAAACTTTGCGAAAAATCTCCGTTGCGTTCCAGCGCTGTGGGAACCGTAATGCGCCGGGGAGCTTCCGGCTGGAGCTGACGCTGGTATTCCTGACTCCAGAAGAAAAACAGCCGGCTGTTTTCCTTTTTCAGCAGCTTGGGGAAAAAGACCGGCCCGCCAATGGTATAGCCGGGATACTGAAAGCGGTAGAGCTGTCGCGGCAAACCCACCACATCCTGAAAACGCCCATCGATGAATTGACGGGTGACGATGTTATTCCGGAACCAAGTGTTGGCGTTTAAGGAATCGTGGCGCCGGAAATAATACGCGCTCCCGTGAAACTCCCGCGTCCCGGTCTTGGTCTGAACGATAATCTGAGCTCCGGCGGAACGCCCGTACTCGGCCTGATAGGAGCCGGTCAGGATCCGGAACTCTTGCACTGAGTCAAGCGAAATCGTGGCTAGTTGGTCGCCGTTGTTTCCCGTATCCACATTGGAGATCCCGTTGAGCAGCAACTGGTTTTGGTTGTAGCGGGCGCCATTTGCCGAGATGGCTCCGAGTCCCGCCGTGCCCGCCACCTGAAAGTTGGCGTTGCTAACCACACCGGGGGTCAAATATGCCAAGCCCAGATAGCTCCGACCGTTCACAGCCAGATTCTGCATCTGCTTGGCGTCGATTTGATTGGAGCGTTCAGCTGACTCGGTCTTGAGCGTGACTGCCTCCCCAGTCACAACAACCACTTCGTTGACTTGGCCTACGGAAAGCGTAATCTCGCCAAGGGACAACCGCTAGTTGACGAGGAGAACCACGTCCTTTCGATCCAGCGTCTTAAATCCGGGCGCGGTGAAAGTCAATTCATAGGTGCCCGGGGGAAGAGAGGGAAAGATAAAATTCCCTGCCCCATCAGTACTCTGAGTTTGGGTGAGATCGCGTTCCTGGTTCTTTAGCGTGATCTTGCCTTGCGTCAGGACCGCGCCCTGGGTGTCGACAAGCCTACCGGAGATTGAGCCATTTGTCAGTTGTGCTGAAGCAACAGCGAGCCCGGCGGAAAGAAAGACAAACACACAACGAGAGAACATGACAGATCAACCCCTTTCGGGGGTTTATATCAAAAATTGCTCTCGTTGTGAATCCTTTTTTTGAAAAGGATCGCGTATTAGACTCTCGACTTCGACTACGCTCGCCCGGCTTTGTCTTCGCGATCTGGGGTTCTATGCTAGTCCCAATCAAAAATGAATACGACTCGCCCAAGCTGGTGAGACCGCCTAAAACTGGAACCGCAACGCCAGCTGCATCACTCGGGCATCTCCAGCACTCGTGATGAAGCCAAAGTTGATGTTCCCGTAGACCGTCGCTGGATTGGCGAAGTTCACCGTGTTGAAAAAGTTGAAAGATTCCCAGCGAAATTCCGCGGCATGGCGCTCGGTGACGCGGAATTCTTTCCGCAGTGCGAAGTCCGTATTGAACTGGCGGGGGCCGTAAGCGGAGTTCCGCGCGGCGTTACCTGCCGTATTGATCGTTTGTACGCGGTAGGCATTGACATCCAAAAAGTTGAAGCGGTTTTCTTTGGGACTGATGCCCGTGTTGGCCTTGCCCACGCGGTCGGGGCGGAGTCCGCCCCCATTGCGCTGCAAGAAGCGGTACGCCTGGCCCGTAGCGGGATTGATACCGTTGGCGTTTAGGGTAACGTTAATGGGCAAACCAGAACGCCAAGAGACAATGCTCGAAACCTTCCACCCGCCGAGAACGAAATCGGCCCCTCGACTCCAATTCGCGCCAAAACGTTTGCCCTTGCCGAATGGAAGGTCGTAGCTCACGGCTGTCGTGTAGCGATGAATGGGAGTTTGCGACATCCTTCCCCACTCCTGATCAAACCGGTCTAGATACTGGGGAGAGGCTCCCGCATCCCAAGCCCCTGCTTGGTCCAGCGCGCTCGCCCAGGTGTAAGCCGCCAACACGTACAAGCCCGCCGCATAGTTATGTTCGAACTTCGTCTGAAAAGCGTTATACTTGCTCTGCGCCCGCGTGGCCCCAGTCTGAATGCCTTGCCATAGAGGGAACGGGCGGTTGGCGGCAACTGTTCCATCGACTCCAAACGGCGTCTGGTTCCGCTCATACAAACCAAACAGGTTCCGACCATTGTTGCCAACGTAAGCCATTTCGAACGTGCTGGCGCGCGAAACTTGGAACTGTAACGCCACATTCCATTGCTGAATGAGCCCTGAACGTTGCTCACGCTCGCGCGTCCGTAAGGTAACAAGGCGGGAATCAAAGTTACTCAAAACTCCGCTGGGTATTGGGTCGGACAAGCGGATCGGAGGAGGCCCCCCAGCTACGCGGATTAAGTTCGCCTGGATCAATTGCGGCGGATTTAGAGGCAAGTTCGCTTCCGAACCATAAATATCCTCTGAGTTATAAAAAATTCCATAGCCGACCCGAAATACCAAGCGTTCGCGAATGGGTTGCCAGGCGAGCCCTAGCCGCGGACCGAAATTATTCCGATCCGGGGTCACGAGATACCGATCGTTGCCATCGCGACCGGCAATCAGCAAGCCTTGGGTGCGCGGATCGAAGTTGATATTGACATTCCGCCCGCTCCCATAGAAAGGCGTCGTGTACTCGTAGCGCATCCCTAGATTCAAGGTTAGAACCGGTGACACCTTGTAGTCGTCTTGGATGAAGAGGCTCCAGGCCCGTTGCAGCTGGTTGACCTCAGGAACCGTGTTCAGCTGCACCACCTCGGGCAGCCCTAATAAAAGATCCGCCATCGCGTCGTTTGTATAACGTCCCTGAAACGAGTAAGCAGGTGTACGCCGGGTTACATCAATGAAGGTATTATTTTTGAAACGGCCCTCGAACCCCGTGCGGATGAAATGCTTGCCCGAAACAATGGAGACCGTATTCAGGATTTGATTGAGATAAGGGCGCTGAAACTGAGGGCGGAAGTTACGCGTTCCTAACTCTCTGTAGTTAGTGACACTAATCAAAGGCAACCCGCCTACTTGTAACAGCTCAGGGGGAATGCCACGGAAGCCAAAGGCGTCTGCTTTCTCTGCGTTGACCGTGGCGTGAGCAAACTCGGCAAAGGTGCGGTTTAGACCATAACGAAAGGTGTTGATGAGGGTGGGGCTAATGGTCCGGGTCCACATGAGGGCCAGCGATTGATTGTCATTATATTGGCGTCCTTGGTTTCCCACACCGTCTGCAATCCCAGGAAAAATTTGGTCGCGGTTAAATTCCTGGCGCAGGAAACTAAATCTTGCCATGAATTGATTCCGGTCATTGAGATAGTAATCCGTTCGGGTGTCAAACTTATGGGTGTTTTCCCGCCCGTCGCGCTGGACACTGTAGTTGTTCGCTGGCCTACCGGCTTGGACCTGACCGGCTTGGTTCGGGTCGGGATAGAGATCCACAAGACGTTTTCCCAGGGCGTCGAAGCGCGACGCCGGAATTGTCCGGTTGGGGAATAGGGCATTTGACGCCGGGTCTAAAATATCCAGTGCAAACACGCCGCGGCGCTGCTCAGCCGTGGGAACCGTGACCAAAAAGGTATCTGAGAAACTTTGGCGGAATCCCTCGTACGCGCCAAAGTAAAACAGCTTGTTGCGCTTAATGGGTCCACCGAGGGTGCCACCGAACTGGTGCCATCCCAGGTTTGCTTTCGGCAGATTCAGTAAGTTGTTGTTCCAACCACGCGCTGCCAAAGCGGCGTCCCGGTTGAAATACCATGCGGAACCATGGAGTTCGTTGGTGCCGCTTTTTAGCGAAACGTTGACTACGCCGCCCGCTGAGCGGCCAAATTCTGCCGAGTAGCTGTTGGTCTGAACCTTGAATTCCGCAATGGAATCCGGCGAAGGCTGAACCACCTGGGCGCTGAGCGCCTGCGCGTTCGTCGTTCCCTGATTGTTGTCAACGCCATCCAGCAGGAAGTTGTTTTGCGTGTGGTAATTTCCATTCGATACAAACCAACCTGGACCGCGAGTCACAGGATTTAGATTGGCGTTTGCAACTCCAGGCGCAAGCAAGGCAAGTTCTGTGTAACGCCGGCCGGCGAGAGGCAACTCTACCGCCGTTCGCCCGCTGATGACTTGGCCCAGCGATGCTTGCTCGGTCTGCGTGGTGATGATGGTCGCAGACACTTCAATCGTTTCACTCACAGTGGCTACTTCAAGCGGAACACGAACCAGGCGCCTCTCATCGACGTTTACCTGAATTCCGGTCAATTTCACGGATTTAAAGCCGCGTTGCGAAACCTCCAGCTCGTAGGTGCCGCGGACCAGAGGACTGAACACGGCGTAGCCATCGTTTGACGTCGTTGACACCCACTGCACCGAAGTGCTGGTGTTGCGCAGCTGGACGGTCGCGCCCACAACGGCGGAGTCCGATGGGTCCACAACAAGAACGCGGATGGAGGCTGAGTCGGTTTGCGCGTTGAGGAAATGAGCACTCAAGAGACAGAGGAGCAGCGAAAGGACAAACTTTTGGTTTGGCATTACTTAAACAAGATAGCGCGGCCCGATTGCAGACGGGTGACTTGGTCATTGCGTTCCAATAACACCGAGGGGTAGGAAAGCAGCGGTCGCCGCTAACTTCCTTGAAGTCATCTTGGGGGGAAACGCTGGCGTGCGTCACCACAGGGCACGAAAAAACGATTTTGATAGGGGAGAAACACACGAAGGGGCGGGATTTACCAGCTTGGGACCGCGTCTCAAAGACCTGGATTGCGCCATCACTTTGCGCGTTCAGCGCGGCACGTTTCAAGTGCGCATCCACTCCGGCGGCCAGGTCCTCGCACTCACTACGGGGCAAGCTGGCTTCCCGCCCCTTCAAGCTTCCACGGTTCGATTATGACCTCCTTCGAGTAAGTAACTTACTCTTCTGCGAGCATCTCGAACTCGCTATGCTTTGAACCATTCTAACTTCGGGAACCGTCTTGCTGACTGCTCCCACCCTTATGTTACTCCTCCGGAGCACTGTGTCAAGCCTTTTTTTATTTTTCTGAAACACAGTCCCAAGACCGAATTCAAGCCCACCGTGCGGCGGTAAATCTTGACCGGGGCCTTAGTTGAGGAATCGGGACGGAAAGCCTGGGTCATCTGGCCGAAGAGGAAAGACCGCCTCTGGTATCCTGAGAAATTCCGAGGCGGAGGCCATGAACGAGGAGGAGTATTTAAACCAGGCGCGTTTCTGGGCCGGACAGAACCAGTATGGCAAGGCGATTGAGCTGCTTGAAGAGGCGGTGGCCTCAGGAAACGAAACCAGTGAGATTTGTAAGGAGTTAGCCCGGCTCTCCCTCACCGTCAACGAAGTGCGAGCTTTCGCCAACTGGTGTCACGAGGCGATTCGCATCAACCGTACTGACCCCGAACCCTACTTGATGATCGGCCGGGTGCTCGTTGCCGAGGGTAGGTGGTCCGAGGCGATCGAGGCGCTCCAGCAGGCGCTTACTTCCGCCTATCTCGCGCCCGATCAGCAGTCCGAGGCGGCTGGCTTGCTAAGGGCTGCCGAACAAGGTTTCGCTCAATACAAATCGACACATCCCGGGACGTCAAACCTGTAGCACCCGTCTGCAGTTGGAAGAGCCGGGCCGGGACCGAGTTGACAGGGCGTTTCCGACAGTCCTATCGTGGGGAAATCCGATTATGTTGAGTAACGGGTTCGCCGCACACTCGATTAGTGTTTTCTTCCCGGCTTACAATGACGCACCTTCCCTGCCCGGCTTGCTGGAAAAGACGTTTTCAACGCTTGAGGCGCACTTCCGGGACTACGAGGTAATTGTGGTCAACGACGGCAGCCGGGATCATACGGCTGAGGTTTTGGCGGAGCTGCAAAGCAAATACGGCGAACGGCTACGTGTGATTACCCACGAACGAAATCGCGGCTATGGCGGCGCCTTGCGAAGCGGTTTCCAAGCAGCGAGGAAGGATCTTGTCTTCTACACCGACGGCGATGGACAGTACGATCCCCGTGAGTTGTTACGACTCTATGAGAAGCTTGATCACGACGTGGGGTTTGTCAACGGCTACAAATTGGAACGCAACGACCCGGCGCATCGAATCTGGATTGGCAAGGTCTACAACCAGTTTGCGAGGATGCTTTTCGGCGTAAAGATTCGCGATATTGACTGCGACTTTCGCCTCATCCGCAGAAAGCTTCTGGAATCGCTCCAATTGACCTCTACGAGCGGCACGGTTTGCGTGGAGCTCGTTCGCAAGCTCGAACTGAGCGGCTGTAAAGTTGCGGAGGTGGGTGTCCACCATTATCCACGCCTGCATGGCCGGTCACAGTTTTTTCGCTTTCGCTCCTTGCTGACCACGCTCTACCAGCTTATCCGTCTGCGCTTACAACTTTGGTTTCTGGACGTCAAAGGGGCGACCAAAGCGTTCGTCCACGCATGGCTGTCCCAGTAATCAATCTTCGCCCCGCCCTTGAAGCGACGCGCCAGCTTTGGAGCGGATATCTAGAGGAGATGTTCGCCCGCCATCAGTTCATACTGGGCGAACAAGTCGCGAGATTCGAGGCCGAATTTGCCGCCGCCGTCGGGGCCCAGTATGCGATTGGCGTTGCAAGCGGCACCGATGCGATTCAGTTATCCCTTCGAGCCGCTGGCATCACCTCACCGCGCCAGCAGGTCATTACCACAGCCATTACGGCCCCATTTAGTGGGATCGCGATTCGAGCCGCAGGCGCTCAAATCCGTTTTGCGGATGTCAATCCGCGCACCTTGCAGATAGACGTCGACGACCTAGGCAACCGGATCACCAAACAGACGGCAGCTGTGGTCCCAGTGCATCTCTACGGGCAGCCTTGCGAAATTGCACGCATCCGAGCGCTCGCCCGCAAACAAGGAATCGTGGTGATACAAGACGCTTGCCAGGCGCACGGAGCCACGGTGGCCGGCCAGCCCTTGACCTCCTTCGGCTCCTACGTGGCGTACAGTTTTTATCCCACGAAGAATCTCGGCTGCCTGGGCGATGGGGGAGCAATCGCCACCAACAGCGCACGCCTCAATCGCACCTTGCGCCAGCTGCGCGATGGAGGACGCCGCGGCGGTCAGATTAGCTATTTACCCGGAATCAATTCCCGACTCGATGAAATGCATGCCTGCTATCTACGGGCTTTCTTGACCCGCTTGCAGGAATGGAATGAGGACCGTCGTCGCACAGCCCGGCTCTATGATGAGGGTTTAAAGGATTGCCCGGGCGTCCAACTGATCGAGCGCAGCGCAGATTCGGTTTCGCACCTCTACGTCATCCGCGCGGCCAGGCGCGACCGGCTCCGGGCCGAGCTAGCCAAACAAGGCATCGGCACAGGGATCCATTACCCCGTGCCGATGCATCTTCACCCTGCCTTCTCTGACTGTGGGCTCCGGAAAGGCGATTTGCCGCATGCCGAAAAAGCGTGTAAAGAGATTGTCTCGCTGCCGCTGTGGCCTTACCTCCCAGAAAGTGGAGCCTTAGAAGTGATCGATGCCATTCGCCACTTCTACCGTGGTTGAGCCCGTCGTGCATCCTTTCGGAGACGGCGACAGAAGTGGAAACGCAACACTCGCTGATGCGATATCCTGTCGGCAAGCGAAAGGACGGAAGCACTCACTATGCAGAAAGATCTGGAAAAAGCGAGCTCCCGGCGCGAGTTTTTAAGCGCCGCGAGCCAGGTGACGAAAGTGTCTGCACTGGCCGGCGTTGCGCTGCCCCATGTGCATGCTGCAGAGAACAACACGCTCGAGGTGGCGCTAGTGGGCGCTGGCGGGCGAGGAACCGGGGCGGCTGGAAACGCTCTTTCCGTTGACCATGGTCCGATCAAGCTCGTCGCCATGGCCGATATTGTCCCCAAGAAACTAAGTGATAGCTACGATAAGCTCAAAACTCAGTTTGGCGATAAAGTCGATGTGCCGGCCGAGCGCCGCTTCCTTGGCTTTGATGCTTACCGGCACGCCATGGACGCCCTCAAGCCGGGCGGCATCGTCATTCTGGCGACGCCCCCTGCTTTCCGATGGGTGCATTTTCAGTACGCCATCGAAAAAGGGCTCCACACCTTTATGGAAAAGCCGGTCACCGTAGACGGTCCGACGACGAAGCGCATGTTTGAGCTGGCCGATCGCGCCTCCCGTAAAAACCTCAAGGCCGCCGTCGGCCTGATGGTGCGGCACTGCCGCGCGCGCCAAGAGTTGTTGAACCGCATCCGCGATGGCCAAATTGGCGAAATCATCGCTATGCGCGCCTATCGCATGGGACAGCGCGGCGGCACAGCGCCTCCCAAACCACCCGAGATGCCAGAAGTCATGTATCAGTTAAGCCGTTTTCACGCTTTTCTATGGGCCAGTGGAGGCGTCTTTAGCGATTACTACATTCATCAGATCGACGAATGCAGTTGGATGAAGGGGGCGTGGCCTGTCGAAGCTCATGGACTCGGTGGGCGGCACTACCGTGGCGATTCGATGGATCAAAACTTTGACGTCTATTCCGTCGAATTTGTCTACCCCGACGGAACCAGGCTCTTTTTTGACGGACGGAACATGGCTGGCGCCAGAGATGAATTTGCGAGCTATGCTCACGGCTCGAAAGGATCCGCCGTCATCTCCACCTTCGCCCACACGCCGGGCTTAACCCGGATTTACAAGGGTCATCACATTCCCCGGGTCAGCAACCGCAATCAACTGCCGCTGCCGCCAGATCCGAATGTGGTTTGGGCTTATCCGCAACCTGAAAAAAGCCCCTACCAGTTGGAATGGGACGATCTGATTGAGGCGATCCGCAAAGACACCCCTTATAACGAGGTGCGGCGCGGCGCCGAAGCGAGCCTAGTGACGTCCATGGGCCGCATGGCGGCGCACACCGGGCAGCTCATTACGTACGAACAAATGCTGAACTGTCCGCACGAATTCGCGCCCGATGTGGATAAATTAACGCCCGATGGTCCGGCTCCGCTTCAGCTACTGCCAAATGGCAAATATCCGATGCCCGAGCCCGGCATCAAAATCGACCGCGAATACTAGGGTAAGACACACTGCGACGCGGCGTGCTAGTCGACGCCTTTTAGCTGCGCTTTGGCCTCGAGGGCTCTCAGCCTGCCTTCGATCTCAGGCCCGAGTGCGGAAGTTCATCTGGGGCGAGTTAGGCCTCGTCGCGCCGGACTACTGCTGAGGAGGATTCTCAGCCGGCTTTTCGGCGCTCGCGAACTTCTCGATTTGCGCCAGCTGGCTTTTGACCGTGGGAATATCCGGCGAATCGGCGGGCAGCATAGCCATATAATTTTTCAAGTGCTCCTTGGCCCCTTCAAAATCCTGCTTCTGAGCCAGAGCAATGCCGAGGATGTGCCGCATTTTCGGAATGCGATTCGCTTTGTCCATTTTGAGCCCTTCGCGCGCGCTCCTTTCCGCCGCATCAAACTTCTGCAAGTTGAGATTTGCGACGGCATTGACGAAATAGGCGCCAGGGAAATCAAACGGGTTCAACTTCAAAGCGCGGTCGCTCGCCTCCAGGCACTCCTGCCACTTGTTTTCACGGGCAGCAATCCAGGCCATCTGCAAATAAGGCTTCACCAATTTGGGATCTGCCTCGAGAGCTTGTAAATAAGCTTTGCGCGCCTCCTCGGGACGGTTCTGAGCCTCGTGAACTGCGCCCAGATCTTGCCAAGCGTTGGCAAATTTTGGATAGATCTGGACGGCTTTCTCGAATTCCTTCTGCGCTTCTGCGAACTTTTGTTTGCGCGCGAGCTCGCGCCCTTTTTCAAATGCTTTCTTTGCATCTTTGGGAGCTGCCGCGCTGGTGATGCTAAAGGTGATACCTTCCACGTTTCCGAGACGGCGCAGGATGATGGTGCCAACGTCGGGATTGTCCATGAAGCGGCGGCCGGACAGATTGACTACTTCCGAACGGTAGCCAGGTAGCGAGGCTCGCAGTTCGCAGCCCATGAGCTCGCGCTCGGTGATTTGACGGTTCAGTCCGCCGAATCCTGGATTGGTTGGGCTGTTGCGCGTGAAATCGCCAAAGTCCGCGGCTGAACTGACGCTCGCGTCATTAAAAATGCCCTGATTCTGGCCAAGCTGAAAACTGAAATGGCCCTTGCTATTGGTGTATGCTTCAGGCCGGTGAATCCCATTACAGACCCGTTCAATCGTGACGGGCTCAGGTGGAGGGGTGCCGTCCTCCATGACGACCTTGCCCGAAAGAAAGATAGGCCGTTGCATATCCGGGAAGCGGTTTTGCTGGTCTTGACGGGGATCCATGGGAGTGGGCAGCTGCTGTCCAGGCCGGCCGGGACCGCTGCCCGGGAATCCTCCCGGATTTCCTAGCCCTCCCGGCGTGCCGCCAGTGGTACTGCCGCCCGGTGTGGGGCCGCCACCCGGAGCGCCTCCTCCGCCAGGAGGCGGACTTTCCTGTCCCAAAACCAGTTGCGCGAATAACCCGAACGAGGCGAGAGCTAGGGCCAAACCCGTGTGATAGCAAGCAAAGCACCGAGACTTCATGGGTCTCCCTTCAAGAATTGAGTTGACCGTATTATGTCACAACCATCCTTCGAGCGCGCCCCCCACGCCCTTGGATTTGAAAATTTTGCTCCGCCCAAGTTGCGCAACAGGCTCAAAGTATGAAAAAACTTTAAGAGAGCGATAGATCCGCAGAAAAAAAAGGGGAATCATGGAGCAACGGGCAGCGGTTTTTGGCTCGCGAATTTCGCGAAGAACGATGTTACGGGGCGCCGGCGTGGCTCTCGCTTTGCCCTGGTTAGAAGCCATGACGCCCCGCGCTCGCGCCGCGCGTCGCAGCGTCGAGGAACTTCCCGTTCGCATGGCGGCGCTCTACATGCCGAATGGCGTTCACCCAGGGATGTGGACGCCAGAGGGAGAAGGCCGTAACTTTAAGCTCTCGCCGACCCTCGAACCACTGGCCGACCTAAAGGATGACATTCTGGTCCTCACCAACATGTGGAACGCGGGCAGCGTCAGCGGAGACGGCCATTACGTTAAGATTTCCGGTTGGCTGACGTGCACGACAATCACCAAGACGCTCGGCGTGGACGTCAACTGCAATGGCATTTCGATGGATCAAGTGGCGGCGCAGCGGCTCGGTAGGCTTACTCCCCTGCCTTCCTTGGAACTGGGCGTTGCGCCGGTCACCACCGGGGTGGACCGAAATGTCGGCTACACGCGCGTGTACGGATCACACATTTCTTGGGCTTCACCGACAAATCCCCTTGCTCGCGAGCTCAGCCCCCGAATGGTGTTTGAGCGCCTGTTTCGCGCCGGCCAGCCACACAGCCAGAGCATCAAGCGAGACAAGCTGCTCCTTGACCTTGTGCTCGAGGACGCCCGCGCTCTCCGGCAAAAGCTCGGCGCTGCCGATCGCATCCGTCTCGATGAATATTTATCCGGTATTCGCTCCTTAGAGGACCGGATCGAGCGTGCCGACAAGCCGAGTCAAACAAAGTGGAAGCCGCGTGCTCCGCTGTCGCTCGATCAGCGACCAGAAGCGGAGCCTAAGGACTACGCCGAACACGTCCGTTTAATGCTCGACATGATTGCTCTGGCGTTTCAGAGCGACACTACTCGAATTGTCACCTTCCTGTTTGGCAACGAAGTCAGCAATCAAAATTTCTCATTTCTTGATGGCGTCAAGGGCGGCTTTCACGATATCTCGCACCATCAGAATGACCCGGAGAAACTGCGCGCCTACCAGGTCATCAACAAGTGGCACATCGAGCAATTTGGCTACCTGCTTCGCAAGCTACGCGCAATGAAAGAAGGTGATCGCACCGTGCTCGACCAGTCCATGATCCTCATCGGTGGAGGAATCCGCGATGGCGACCGGCACGACCCGCACAATCTTCCCCTGTTACTTGGTGGAAGGGGCGGCGGCCGAATCGCCAGCGGCCAACACCTGGTGTTTGAAAAAGACTATCCGCTGGCGAATCTCTATGTGGCGATGTTAGACGCTTTTGGGGCCCCTGTGGAGCGTTTTGCCGACTCCACCGGTCCAGCGCGCGGCGTTCTTGCCTAAACCGCAGTGGGTGTCAGCAGCCTAGCTACTGGCGTCGGTTCCAGTGAATGCAAATTCCGCCTCCCAAAAACCGGCGCAGCCGGCTAGGACGAAATCCGGAAGCCCGTAAAAGATCAGAGTATTTTTCCTGGGACAAAAAGCTTCGCAGAGAACGGGGAATGTAGGTATAGATGCTCGGCTTGCCATGCAAGAGCAAGCCCCAAACAGCGCCCTGAACGTAGAGCCAGTTTAGAAATATTTCTCTCCACACCGCGTTGGCGGGCTGAAAAAAATCCAGGGTGACCAGCATCCCGCCTGGTTTGAGGACACGCCGAATTTCTGCAAGCGCCACGGGGAGCTGCTTGAAGTTCCGTACGCCATAGCCAATTAAGACCGCGTCAAAGCAAGCATCGACAAACGGCAAGGCGTGGGCGTCGCAGCAGGCACGCAGTGGTAAGTCGGCGGCCCTGTGGAGCATTCCCGCCGTGAGATCGGCCGCCACGCTGGTTGCTCCTTGCGCTGCCGCCAGGCGCGAGAAGTCGCCCGTCCCGCAGGCCAAATCAAGCACCCGGGCGCTCTCACCCAGACCGGCCTGGCGTACGGCTTCCTGTTTCCAGGCCCGGTCCATTCCATAGGAGAAAACACGAGTGATGAAGTCATACCGCGGAGCGATCACTTCAAACATCGCCCGCATGTTTTGCGTGGTTTGCTTTTCTACCGGAAGTGGCTCCACAGGCTCAGAATAATCAGACCGATGGCTCCGGTCAAAACCACGTCGAGCGGCCTCCGCTGCTGGTTACCAGCACTCCAGTTCAACGTCAGCTGTCGAATGCGAGCAAGATCTGGTGCTTGCCCGAGTTTGCTCAATCCAATCATGAGTAGAAGACAGAAGAAAAAGACCAGAACGCTGAAATTGAGGAAGCTAAAGGCCACGATGTCATTCCAAGGCCCGAGGTCCATCTTCATCGCATTGCGAAGGATGTCCAAAAGGAAGCGAGTCGCTCCGACCACCCCACCGACGACCAGCGTGATGATGGCTGCTTGCGAGGTTGCGCCCTTCCACAGAATCCCGGTGAGAAACACGGCGGTAATGGGCGCACCAACGTAAGCTTGCACACTTTGCAAGTACTGATACACCTCGTTGTTTAAGTTTCGAATAAAGGGGATCCAGACGATGCTCAAGGCAACGATCAGCGCCGTGGTGAACCGCCCCACCACAACCAGCCGCCTCTCCGTGGCTTGAGGATGGAGCTTTTTGTAGATATCCATGGTGATGAGCGTGGAGCAGGAGTTAAACACCGAGCTCAGCGAAGACATCAAAGCCGCTAGCAGCGCCGCCACCATCAGCCCCATGAGCCCGGGCGGCATCAAGCGCAGCACAAGCAGCGGATAGGCGTTGTCGCCGGTCACCTCGGACGGCCAGAGCGCCTTCGCGATCAATCCCGGCAGCACGAGAACAAACACCGGCAGCACCTTCAGCCCGGCGCAGAAAAACGCTCCCCTCCGCGCCTGGCTGACGCTTTTGGCGCTGAGCGTCTTTTGCACGATCACCTGATCGGTGCACCAGTACCAAATCCCGAGAATGAGGGTGCCGATCGTTGTGCCAGGCCAGGGATAAACCGGATCGCTAGCGGGCTTGATCATGTGAAAGAAGTCCGCCGGCAGCGCCGCTCGCAGGCCCGTAAAACCGCCTGCGCGGTCCAGGCCAATCAGGGTCAGAACAATTGCGCCCCCCACGAGAATGAAGGCTTGAAACAAGTCCGTGTAGATCACGGCGGCCAGCCCGCCTGCAATGGTGTAAATACCAGTGGCGATGACCAGCAAGATGGCGGACGTCATGTAGTCCCAGCCCACGATCTCGCGGATTAAAATTCCGCCCGCGAAAAGCGCCACGGAGATCTTCGTAAAGACGTAGGCAAACAAGGAAACCACGGTCAAATACCAGCGGCAGGCAGGGCTAAACCGCCGCTCAAGAAATTCGGGCATCGTGTAAACCTTGGATTGTAGGTAATGGGGGACGAAAAGCCAGCCTAAAAGGAGGAGGCAGAAACTCGCCGACCACTCATAGCAGCCGACTGCGAGCCCCGTCGAGGCCCCCGAGCCGGCCAGACCAATGAAATGCTCACTCGAAATATTCGTCGCAAACAGAGACGCACCGACTGCAAACCAGCCTACATGTTGTCCGGCCAGAAAATAGTCCGAAGCCGTCCGTTCATGGCGCGAATGGCGGAAGCCAATGTAGAAAACCAGTAAAAAATAGGCGAGGAGAATCCCAGTGTCGAGCATTCGAAAGATTGTACTTCTAGCGAGCGACTCCAGTGGCGCCTGCCTTGAACGACACAGGCAGCGTCATTCCTCTGGCAACAAATGGCGCGTAAACCCCTGCGCTACCAGTTGCTCAAAGGCCTCCCGAACGTGCTTGGGAATCCGCTGGGGAGCCGAATAACCTTTGCGCGCATAGACCCACAGCCGTTGCAAGTCGCCGAGCATAATGTGGGTGACGCGTTCGGGTGTAAATTCGCCGACGCAATACTCTTCGAAAGTCAGTTTTGGTGAGGCAACCGTTGCTGGCATCTCAGGCCACTCCACGGCGTGGGTGGCGAAGACGCGGCGTTGCATAAAAGGCTTCATCACAAGCAGGACACGGCGAGGAGGCCGGGCAACAGCCTCCAGCATGGCGCGCGCGAAGCGGATGTTTTCGGCGGTATTCGTGGCTTTAGGCTCAATCAAAATTGCTTCCGGCGGCACTCCACAGGCTTGTGCCACCTCAGCGAATTTTTCCGCTTCTGTGCAAGCCCAAGGTGTCTCTAACAAGTCGCCTTGGTGGGCGATTCCTCCCGTGCACAGCAGCAGCTGCCCAAAGCCGCGAAGGAAAAACTCAGCGGCGGCCTCGGCCACGCGAACATCGTGAGAGCCAAACGCTAGGATGACATCGGCTGGCTGCGGCTCGTGATGGAGATGGTGATAATCCCACACCCGGCGCGCAAGCTCGATCTGTTCTGGTGACAAATGAATACAATAGCGCGTTCGCGCGAAGAAAGGACCTCCCCAAACAAAAACCCCTGCCCCGGGTTTGGCGGGGCAGGGGGGAGAGAAGTGTGAGAGGACGTCGCTAGAAAACGAACCGCGCACCGAGCTGGATCAGACGGGCGTTCTGACCCACGGTGTTGTACTGGCCGAAATCCGGCGCCGTGATGACGCGGCTGGCCTCCTGGAAGGAAGTGTTGTTGAAGATGTTGTAGAACTCCGCGCGAAGTTGGAACTTGGCCCGTTCCGTAACGTTGAAGTTCTTGTAAATGTTCCAATCGAAGTTCCGTTCACCGTTGAGGCGAAGCACGTTCCGACCAAGATTGCCGATGTTGCCGAGCAACGGCTGAGACAAGCCCAGACTCTCAGCATAGGCGGAGATGCGCTGAACTGGATCGTTGTTCAGGCCGAGAGGTGCGCCTTGCGATCCCGCAGGGCGGAAAGTGATGTTCACAGGACCGCTGGCGTTCGGTCGGACTGCGCCACCGCCGCCAAACACGGTGAGCGGGTTGAGACCACGCCGCGCGCCGGCTTCGAGGGTGATCGGGAAGCCACTCCGGAAGCTCGTGATGCCCGAGAAGCCCCAGTTGCCGACGATGTTCCGCAGAAGCCAGCTCGAGCTGCCACGGAACCAGGCCGGCTCCCAAGAGTGGGTAATGACCAACCGCTGGCGCAGGTCAAACTGGGAGGGCGCGCGGTTGTTGCGGTTGTCGCGCGGCTCCTGCTGGGTTGCACTGTCGTTGATCAGCACCCCCAACACGTCTGAGCCGTCGTCGATGGACTTGCCAAACGTGTAAGCGGCATTGAACAGAAGCGTGCTAATCCGCTTCTGCGCTTCGAACTGGAAGCTGTGATAGTTGGAATTGGCTGAGCTGTCGACGAGCACGATGGCGTTGTAGCGCGGGTCAATGCGATTGCTGCGACGCGTTGCGCCACCGCTCTGCGCGGCGAAGGCGGCCTGAAACTCGCCAAGTCGCGCCGTTTCGTCGGCTAGGCTTGTCGCAGCCCGAACTTGCGGGAAGATGAAATTAATGTCGCGCGAGCGTTGCAGGAAGTTGCCCTTCGTGCCGACGTAACTCGCCTTCCACACAATGCCGAATTGCTCTCGCTGCACACCAAGGTTGAACTGGTGCACTTGCGGGTTGCTCAGATTTTCGTCAATGGCGGGAGAAATGGCTCCAAAGTTCAGCACGTTTGTCGGAAGCGTTCCGACTTGAGCCGCCGTCTCCCTCTGAATTTGCGACGTACCGGCCACGATTGCCGCGAGAGAGTTGGCGCCGGTGAAGCTGGCTTGCCCGGAGAGCACGCCAGTCACCATCAAAGGCGGTAAGAACCGCTGGTTGGTGATCGGGTTCAGGAAAATGAAGTCGTAGGCAATGCCGTAACCGCCGCGAATCACCGTTTTACCCGAGGATCCAACGTTCCAGGCAAAACCGAAGCGGGGCCCCCAGTTGGTGTTGCTCCGGAAGGAGGGCTTGCCCATCTCCAGCAGGCCAAACGGACCCGAGCCAGCTTGGCCATAGGCGGTCGTGTTATTCAGATTCAAGTTCGAAATCCGCCCGTTGCGTTCCGTCGGACCGCCAGCCCACTCCATACGCAACCCAAGGTTTAGCGTCAGATTCCGGGTGACCTTCCAGTCATCTTGCGCGAACGCAAAGAAGTTCCGTACCCGGTTCTCGCGCACCGAGTTTCCGAAGCGTTGCTGGTAAAGGGCCGGGACGCCTCGCTGGAAGTCAGCCACATTGGCGAACTGTAACAACGGACGCTGCAAGGCATCAAAGAAGCTATCCGCTTCTAGGTAGAAGAACTCGCCGCCAAACTTCAAGTTGTGCGACCCCCGCACAAAGGAGAAGTTGTCATTGAACTGATAGGTGCGCTGCTCTCGCCCTTGCGGCAAACCCTCCCAGACGCCAAATGAGTTAATCGAACCGTCAGCGAAGGTAATCCGCGGGCCAAGCGGATAGGGTGAATCAATGGGGAAGCGAGCATCGCTCTGTCCGAATCCGAACCGGAATTCGTTCACGGCCCAAGAACCGAACAGGTGTGTATGCGCCGCTGTGGCCTGTCGCGGCCGGCCGCGGTTTGTCGCGCCAAAGCCAGGCAAGTTGGAACCGATGAACGTCAGTCCGTCACTGGCAGACACGTTATTCGCCTGGCTGTACCGCATCCACAGCGTGTCCTTTGAACCTAAGTTAAAGTCGCCGCGCAAGGCGTACTGCCAGAAATCCGTCTTATTGGCCGTAGAAGTTGTAATTTGCCCGTTTGGTGAGGTGGGTACTTGGTACTGCTGGACAAGAGCTCGGGCTGTGGGATCCGTAATACCGGCTACTTGCTCCGGCGTAAACACGCGAGCGATTCGAGTCGCCCCTGCGCCGCGCAGCTTCACGCCTTGATAATCAGCAAACCAGAAGGCTTTATTCCGTCCATCGAATAATTTCGGCAGGTACACAGGACCACCGACTGCAAAGCCGTACTCGTTGCGTTTTACAACGTTGGCCTTACCGGTCGTGTCAAAAAACGGCCGAGCGTTGAGGACGGTGTTGCGGAAATACTCAAAGACCTCGCCGTGCAACTCGTTGGTGCCACTTTTCGTGATGTACAGCACCTGAGAGCTCGAGTTGCGCCCATACTCCGCGCTGAAGTTATTGGTGATGATCTTCACCTCTTTAATCGAGGAGAAGTTGAGTGGATTGAGCGTGCCACCGGTGCCGGTGACAGACACATCCGTAGCGGTGATGCCATCCACCGTGATATTGTTGCCACGGCCCCGGCCACCGTTGGAGTTGAAGCTACCGGATCCTAGGAACGGGTTGTTCGCGGAAACCGGCGCCACACCAGGCGCGGTGAGCGCAAACAGATTCGGGTTGCGCGCCACCGGAATTTCTTGAATTGCCTCGCCCGTCACCGACGTTTGAATCTGCGCGTTCTCCGTGTTCAGCAAGGCCACGGCGTCGGTGACGTTCACGGATTCGGTGACCTGGCCCACCTCTAAGGTGAACCGTACGCTTGCAATCTCACCCGTTTTGACTTCTGCTGTTGTCGTCGCTACACGGAAGCCCGGGGCTTCTGCGCGAACTTCGTATCTGCCGATGCGCAACAACGGGAAATTAAAGTTCCCGTCCACGGTAACGACGCTGCGTGTCTCGCCGGTCTCAAGGCTTCGCAAAGTAATCGTCGCCTTGGGAACGATCGCGCCGCTAGCATCTACGACGGTGCCGCGTAGGTCGCCGGTAATTTGCGAGTAAAGAGAAGGAGAAAAAGAATTCAAGGCCACGAAAGCAAACACGAAAGTCCATAGTGCTGCTCGAGCTCGCCAAACAATCGTCATAGTCGAGACCCCTTTTGCGAACGACGCGGAGGCGGATCCTCATACCGCTTCCGTTCGGATAATTGTTGTCTGTTTCGATTGATGCAATCCGTTGCGGTTCGGTTGCACCATGCATGCGCCTTTCAATCTGCGAGTCGGAAAGTGATTCCGCCCAAGCGGGAGCGGGCTCCTTCACCTTGCCTCATCCAGGCAGCGCCGACTCGCACAGCGCCTCTTCTCAACTGCCTGATTGGCACAACCCGCCGCCGGACAGTCCGGCGACAAATGTGATTCGACTGTTTCGCCTGGGACCAATCAAAACGTGATTGAAGTGCCCAATTTCGATTCTAGCATTTGATTTCAAGTTGGTGAATCTTTTTTGAATCCCAAACGGGCAAAACTGCCGTCAGGAGGGTCACGAGAGAAACCACGATTCTCCGCCGAGGCTGAACGAGCCTGTTTCGGCTGCCGTGAATTTAATTCCTGCCATGAACCATCGGAACGAACACGACCGGGATGATGCTCCGACGTTGAATCGCTCCGGTTTTCGACTTTTCCACAACGACCAGGTCCTGTTGGGAAACACCCTCAGGGGCCACGAGCTTGCCTCCAGGGCGCAATTGTGCAATTAACTGCTGCGGAATCGTGGGCGGCGCAGCTGTGAGGATGATGCGATCGAACGGCGCCTCCTCGGGCCACCCGAGATAACCATCGCCGAGCCGGATGCGGACATTTGTGTAATTCAACTGACGCAGTAGCGCTTCGGCCCGAGAAGCCAGCTTCGGAATAATTTCAATGGAATAAACCTGGGCCGCAAGTTGGGCCAGAATCGCCGCTTGATAGCCAGAGCCAGTACCAATCTCAAGAACGCGGTGAGACGGCTCTACGTCCAGCAGCTGGCTCATCAGAGCGACGATGTAGGGTTGGGAGATGGTTTGCCCGTCTCCGATGGGTAGCGGGCGGTCTTCGTAGGCCATGGCCTCCAGGTCCTTCGGTACGAAAAGGTGCCTGGGAGTGTTTCGCATGGCTTGGAGAACTCTCGCATCGGTAATGCCGCGAGCTTCAATCTGTTCTTTGACCATTGCCAGCCTTGCTTTGTGCTGAGAAGAAAGGTGCGCGCAGCCGATCAATAGGAAAATGACGCTACGCCGAACCACGCCCACAGAATACGCTGCTTGAACGTCAAGGGCAATCCCCCGCGCCGACAGTCTCGATTCCGAGATTGGCGGAAGCCTTGGCGTACAATGGCGAAGTGAGCCCTGAAAGAGCATCCGCCCCCGTTGCCGCGCCCGACCGCAGTCCCGGCTTGCTTCGTCAGCTCGGGGTTGGCACTGCAACGGCGCTTGTGGTTTCTAACATGATCGGTACCGGTATTTTTACCGCTACCGGTTTTCTCGCAGGCGACCTGGCGCGTGTGGACCTGATCTTCGCGGTCTGGATCGTCGGCGCCGTGTGCGCTCTTGCCGGCGCTTTCTGTTATTCCGAGCTGGGCATGAATTTTCCAAGCTCAGGCGGAGACTACGTCTATTTGACGCACGCCTACGGGCCGTCTTGGGGTTTTATGACGGGGTGGATCTCCTTTGTCGCCGGCTTTTCAGCGCCGATCGCCGCCGCGGCCCTCGCCTTCTCCGACTACCTTGGATACTTCATTCCTGCACTCAAGCAAGAAAACTCCTGGTTCACTTTCGGTGGCGGCGCATTCGAAATCCGCGTAGGTGGCGCGCAAGGGATGGCCTGCTCACTGATCCTCTTTCTGACCGTGTTGAACGTTTTCGGCGTGCAGCGTGTGGCCAGATTTCAAAACGTCTTCACTTCCTTCAAAGTCCTAGTTGTCGTTAGTTTCATCGTGCTTGGATTTCTGGTTGGCAACGGCTCCTGGCAACACTTTCAAATGAGCGCCGCCCGCTCCTCGTCCGTGCCCCTCTTTCAACAATTCGCCATCAGTTTGTTTTTCATTTACGGCAGCTACAGCGGGTGGAACGCCGCCACCTATGTCGCGGAAGAACTGCGAAAACCGGAACGCACCCTGCCGGTTGCGCTGGCTGTTGGCACCTTCGTGGTGACGCTACTTTACATGGGATTTAACGCCGTTTTTATTTACAGCATGCCTCTCGAACAGATGAAGGGAGTCCTAGCTATCGGCGCTTTGAGCGCATCGCGCTTGTTCGGCGCCGAAGTAGCGGGCCTTTTTGGAGCCTTGATGGCGCTGTCTCTGGTTTCAACCGTCAACGCCATGGTTACCATTGGTCCTCGCGTCTATTACGCGATGGCGAAAAACCGCGCCTTCGTGGCTTCTGCCGCTCGTGTCCATCCGCGCTGGCACACACCGGTAAACGCAATCCTCTGGCAAGGCGTCGCTTCCATGCTGCTCACCTTTACGCCGTTTCAAGGTCTCTTCCTCTACATTGGCGCAACCTTGAATTTATTTGCCTGCCTGGCCGTGGCCTCGCTCTTCGTCCTGCGAAAACGTCCTGGCTGGAGAAGATTGGCCGTAGTTGATTTTCTTTATCCGCTCACTCCCGTCACCTTTCTGGTGATTAGCGCCTGGACCTTCCTCGTCGGTATTCAACTGAAACCCGCCGTGATTCTAGCTACGGTTCTCACTGCGGCGGCCGGTGCGCTGGTTTATCATTTCCGCATTCGGGAACGCTCCTGACCATGGCTACCATTCTGGATGGCAAACTTGTTCGTGATGCGATTCTGGCCTCACTCAAGCCCCGCATTGAGCGGCTCACCGCCGAGCGGCGCCCGCCGGGTTTAGCGGTCGTCATGGTGGGCAGCAACCCGGCTTCTGAAATTTATGTGCGCAACAAGGTGAAGGCTTGCGCGGAGCTGGGGATCGCCGGAGAGAAGCATTTACCCCTCGACACTGTCACGACGGAAGAGCTTCTGTTCCTGGTGGAGGCCTTAAACCGTCGGCCCGATATTGACGGCATTCTAATCCAGCTCCCACTCCCCGAACACATCGACCAGCAGCAGGTGCTGGCTTCGATTGACCCATCCAAGGACGTCGATGGCTTTCATCCCTGTAGCGTCGGGGATCTCGTAGCCAACCGGCCAGGTTTCCGCGCCTGCACGCCTGCTGGGGTGATGCGCCTGCTCGAGTATTACGGCATCCCAATTGCGGGAAAAGATGCGGTGGTTGTTGGACGGAGCGATATTGTCGGTAAACCCATGGCGTTCCTCTTATTGCATGCCCACGCCACGGTGACAATTTGTCATTCCAAAACAGCGAACTTGGCCGAGCAGTGCCGCCGGGCTGATATTTTAATCGCCGCCATGGGCCGACCTGCGTTTCTCACCGCCGATTTCATTAAGCCCGGCGCTGTGGTGGTGGATGTAGGAATCAACCGTTTGCGAACCCCGGAACAGGTAGACCGTGTTTTTCCTGGCGATCCCCAGCGGCTGGCTGAGTTGGAAGAGAAGGGCAGCGTGATTGTGGGCGATGTTCACCCCGAAGCCTTCTCTCAGGCGAGTTTTTACACCCCCGTGCCGGGGGGCGTGGGCCCGTTGACCATCGCCATGTTGATGAGTAACACCGTGGATTCGGCAGAGCGCCGACTAGGAATTCGCGGTTCGTCCTAGCGCCGTCTCTTGGGCAAGGATTGCCGCGACATACTGGATCAGATCCCCATCGCGCTGGGCAATCATTTTCAGCCGCTCGAAGTCTCCTGCTAGGCGACACAGCTGGGGAAGCGAAGGACAGCTTAAGTAAGCAGGATTGACATCAGAAAGAAATTGCTCGAACACTTCCACGGCCACAGCTGGGCGGTTGAGGCGGAGCAACATGCGAATGAAAGTCTGAACAGGGTAAGAACCAATTTCCTCAAGGTCATAGCTGGCAACCTTAGCCCGAAAGTGAGCCACCGCAGCTTCCACGTCTACGCCCGTCCGCGCCCGCAGATAAATCGTTGCGTCGCGGAAGAAGTCTTCAAACGGAGGGTCCCCGCGGTAGGAAACGGTGGCGTGAAGCCGGCTACCATACTCGGCCATTTCAAGCCCCCGCGCGAGCGTGTCGGGATCGCTCGATTCCCAACAAAAACGAACGATCGACATGAGATGGGCCACATCGAGATGCGCGCTGTATTCCCCAAACAACCAGTCGCGGTTCGCAATGAGTTGTGGGATGTTGTTCCCCTCGGGAGCAGTCCCCTCAAGAGCTTCGATGGCAGCGCGCAAATTGGCATCTAGCTCGGAGTGGAGCGTCCGAGAGAGCAGAGCTAAGGATGCTTCCCGCGTGGCTAGATCCGGGTATTGTTCAAAGAAGGTTAGGGCGCGACAAATGCCGTGCCTCTTCAGCAACATGGCAAAACCTTTCGCCGGATGAACTCCCTCTTGGAGTGCGATTTCCATCACTGCGTCATCGCCTTCGGCATCGCCTAGCTGTTCGATAGCCTGGCGGATTTCCGAGGTCTGACCGAGAGCCCGAAAGTAAGGCCACGCTTCGGCGATCTGACCTGCGTTGAGATAGAGCATAGCGGTGTCCCGGGCGGCAGCCAGTAGGGCGTCCTGATAGGCTTGGCGCGCTTGGCCGAGTTCTTCCGGCGTGGTTTCGGGAATCAGAGGGAGTCCGAGCTCGTGCCGCTGGCGCATGAGGCGGGCTTCAAACATGCGGTTGAATTCGCCGCGCTCTCGAAAGATTTCAATCAAGCAGTCCAGGACAGCCGTGGCTCCTCCGAGCGCCTGGGCCTGCAGGAGACGGCCGAACGCGTCAGTCATGCCTCTTGATTCTAGCCAAAGCGCCTTCTGCAATCTGGGTTAACCTAAGGAGGGAGAGTATGGCGAGTACACGGCGACACTTTATTCAGGCTTCCAGCATCGCCTCGTTGGCTTGGCAGGCAGCTGAGGGGCAAGACAAAAAATTCTCAGCGAACGACCGCATCCAAATTGCCTTGATCGGGACTGGTGGCATGGGCATGAGCGATGTTCGATCTGCGCTCCTGGTTCCTGGCGTCGAGCTCGTGGCCTGCTGCGACGTTTACGACGGCCGTTTGCAACGAGCCAAAGAACTTTGGGGATCTCAGATCTTCACAACGCGGGATCACCGCGAAATTTTGGCGCGTAAGGATATCGACGCGGTAATTGTCGCGACGCCTGACCACTGGCATGCCGCCATTACCATGGAGGCCCTCCAGGCAGGAAAGCATGTTTATTGCGAAAAGCCGATGGTGCACGAGATTCCGGAAGGCAAACCGGTGATTGAGGCGCAGAAGCGATCTGGTAAGTTTTTGCAGATTGGAAGCCAGTATGCCAGCTCGCTCGGATTCCTCAAGGCGCGTGACCTGTTTCGCGCTGGGGCCATTGGGGAACTGAATCTGGTTGAGGCGTGGCTTGATCGCAACTCGGCGTTAGGCGCCTGGCAGTACTCTATTCCTCCGGACGCCTCTCCGAAAACCGTAGATTGGGACCGCTTTTTGGGAAAGGCGCCGAAGCGTCCTTTCGAAGCCATTCGCCTGTTCCGCTGGCGGAACTATAACGACTATGGCACGGGGGTTGCCGGAGATCTCTTCGTCCACCTTTTCACTGGAATTCACACAGTGACGGATTCCCTAGGACCAACTCGCATCTTCGCGACGGGCGGATTGCGCTTCTGGAAGGACGGCCGCGACGCTCCCGACGTCATGCTCGCTCTCGTCGATTACCCCAAAACAAACACCCATCCGGAGTTTTCCTTGTCTCTCAAGGTGAATTTCGTCGCCGGTTCCTCGGGGGAAAATTTTGGGGTGCGTTTTGTGGGAAGCGAGGGCGTCATGTCCGCCACGATGACTTCGGTGACTCTAACACGCACTCCGCGCGAAACGGAACCGGGATACACGATTAACACCTTCGCTGAAGCGACCCAAAAACAATTTCTGAAGGAGTATTACGAAAAGTATCCGCCCACGCATCCAACGGCTGACTCCATCCGGCCGGAGCGACAAGAACGTTATATCCCGCCACCCAGCCACAACCCGCACCACGAGCATCACCGAAATTTCTACCACGCCATCCGCAGCAACAAGCCGTTTTTTGAGGATGGCGTATTCGGTTTTCGGACGGCTGGGCCAGCACTGTTGTGCAACACCAGCTACTTTGAGAGGCGCATTTGCAGCTGGGATCCGCAAACGATGACGGCAAGCTAGCGGGCGCGTCCTCTTGGTCTACTCTCGAATCTCGAAACTGGGCCACCTCAGCCAAGCTGAATGTGCCGGTAGGTGATTTTCTCCCAAGGCCAAACGCCCAGTCCCAGCGCACCGGCTATTTCCACATGCTCGGGCTGGCGGTGTACAAAGGTGCTGAATTTGTCGGGCGTGTCCTCGACCAGTACCTTCTTGCCCACAGCCACTCGCTTTTCGTCGATTTTGCGCCACCCAACGTGATCGAGCGCGACAGGATCAGTGGCAAAGTACATGGTGTAGTGCTCCCAGACGAACTCAGGCCGTGCGCCAGGCCCGCCGTGATACACACCTTTCACCCCATCGAGGATGTGCAAGACCGCTTTGTTGCGAATTACCGGCATCTGAACTACAGCCGGGATGAAGGTGTTGCAAGCGTTCAGCGATTTCGATGAATGCGACCGGGAGACATTGTTCACTAAGCCGTGAGAAAGATTTTTCAAGGCCAGCGTGACGCCCGCTGATTGATGGTCCTTGAGCACACACAGATTGATTAGCTTGTCCACTTCCTTGGTGATGAAGAGTGCGGCGTGGGAGCGGCGGGCGCGCTCATCGTTGGCGTAGCCCGGTAGAGTGAGCGGTAACTCGACATAGTGATCCCGGTCATAGCCTTGAATATCGAGCTGTATGTCATCGTAATCCTCAACCGCAGCGGACTTGCGAACGCCTTCCGGGAGCCATTGGTGAAAACCTGCTCGGTGAAACTGCCGGCGATATCGGTCATAGACGACAATGTCTTGGGCGCGTATGCCCGCTGCCTTCAGCCCGTCAATAATCTCATGGAGCACCGGTGGGGCCGAGATACAGTGGGGCTGGCCAACGGGATTCACCTTGATTCCGACTCGCTCGCCCTTTTGCACAAATAGTTTCCAGCTCTCCGCCCAGTCTAAGCCGGTCAGCTCTTGCATTCCTTTCCGCATCATGCCGCGAATAAATTCGGCGTTGTAACGGCCCCCAGAAAGGGACCTCCGGTCTTCGACCGCAATCACCCGGCCGGGAAAAAGGCCCGGTATCGCGAGTTTGTTTTGCGGCGCTTGGGCCTTCAAGGGGGCAGCAAGAGTCATGGGGGCAAGCAGCGAAGCGCGTGCGGCGTTTTCGATAAGGCGTCGTCGGGTGCAGGTCATGTCCATATTCTACTGCTAGAGAACTTGATAGAATCGGCACCCATGCTCGACCGCTCGTTAAACACGCTCTCTTACGTTTCTGAACGCCTAGTCCCCGATGCTGTCACTACTTCGGGGCTGCTTTTGGTGGCCATCGGATGCGTAGCGGCGGCTAACGGGGCAACCGCCGTTGGTTTGATGGAGGCTTACTACAAAGGCTTGTGGATGTTGTTGACTTTCACCATGCAGATGACCCTGGTTTTATTATTAAGCCTCATGCTTGCGGCAGCTCCAGTCGTGCGCGGCTGGATTGTGCGATGCGCGTCCCTACCCAGAAATACAACCCAGGTCGTTATTGGCGCTGGCCTTCTCGGCGCCTTCGTGGCCTATCTGAACTGGGGACTCGGCATCGCCTTGGGTCCAGTAATTGCTATTCATTTCGCCCGCCAGGCGGAAAAACGCGGGATTGCCGTGGATTTCCTCTTTCTCATGGCCATGATGGCAGGCGTTGGATCGGTCTGGCAGTTCGGACTTTCGGCAAGCGCACCCCTGATGTCCGCCACCGAGGGCCATTTCCTCGAAAAGACGACCGGCGTCATGCCCCTTGCAAGTACGATCTGGGCGCCAGCCTCCGTCGCCTTGGTGATCAGCTTCACTGCCGCCGCCATTTTAACGGGCTGCATCCTGATGCCAAAGGCGTGCCGGCCGCTTTCGGCTTTCCCCGAGTCGCAGGCCAAGGCTGAGGAAACAGCAGGAATCCTGGAGGGAGAAAGCAGGGAAGGACTGAGCTTATCCAAGCGCTTGGAGCGTAGCTGGTGGGGTGCCGCACCGGTTTGGCTGGCGCTGACCGCCTGGCTGGGCTTTCATTTTTTTATCCGCCAAGCGAGCTTTGATATCAACTCCATGGTCACCAGTTTGCTCCTTGCCAATTTTGCAGCTCATGGCAATGTCTACCGGTTTACGAGAGCGCTGGAAAAAGCCGTTGCCTCTGTATGGCCCGTCTTGCTGCTGTACCACCTTTATGCGGGAGTTGCTGGTTTAATTCAATTCACGCCCGCCGGCGAGTTTCTGGCGAACGTCTCGGCGCCGCTGGTCAACCGCTGGACTTACGTTTTGGTCACCACAGCCGTCTCCACGCTCGTCGCCCTGTTCGTCCCAACAAGCGGCGGACAGTGGCTCATTCAAGGCTACGTCACGGTGAAGATGGCCGAGGCCGTTGGAGTAACTGCGCAGCGCGGCATGCTTGCGCTGAGCGTTGGCGATCACATGGGGAATTTGATCTCGCCATTTTGGGCGCTGGTGGGCGCGGGCGTGGCGAGCATCGACTTCCGGCTGTTTTTCGGCTACCGGCTGATCTTCGCTGCGCTCTGGTTTGTGATGGGCGTGTGTGCTTTCACGTTTCTGCCGTGCTGAGACTCTCTGTCACGCGGCGAAGGCGAGGGAGCTCGCCCGGCTGCGCACCAGCCGGCCGACTGAGCGCGCCATGAGGTGTTACAATCCTGCCATGTTATTGCGACGCCAGCTGCTGGTTCTAACGGGTCTTACGGGAACCCTGCCGGTTCGAGGGGACAAGGCGCCCACTCGGCCGGTGCGGGTAGAACGGCTCTACCAGACGCCCGGGCCCAAGCCCAACGGACTTCAAGCGACCAAGGACGGGCTCTGGATTCTCGACCAGGGCGACAATCGCGCTTATTTAGTTGACTACTCCACCGGCAAGCCACTCCGGATCCTCGATACAGAAAGTAAGGCGGGAAGCGGAATTACCTTCGACGGTGAGGCGCTCTGGCTTGCCTCCACCTACAGTTGCGAGATTATCCGCGCGGACGCGCGCAGCGGGAAGACTTTAGCGAAATATCCATCCCCTGGAGCCGGGCCGGTGCACTGGACAGAAGGACGTAAGAGCCCGCTCGCCCCGGCGGCTCCCCCTTCCCCCGCACCTTCTCCGCGTGGCAAACCCGCTGCGTCCCGGCCGGCAACAGGCGCCCACGGTCTCGAATGGCGACAGGGCAAACTTTACATCGCGAATCCACCTTCCCGCAGAATCTATCGCATGGAGCCGAATGCCTGGAAAATCGAGTTCGAGTTTCCAACCGCGGGCAATCGTCCTCATGGCTTGGGCTGGGAGGGGAAATGGCTCTGGTGCGTCGATTCCAACGATAACGCGTTCTACAAACACGACCCTGAAACCGGACAGATTCATGAAAAGATTCAACTTGCCGACTCAGATCCTCTTCCGCATGGCATGACGATCTGGAACGGCTGGCTTTGGTATTGCGATGACGTGGGCTTGATGTGCAGGTTCAGGCTACGGGCCTGAATCTTCCAGCGTGAGTAGAAACGAGGAGATGCTTCGATGAGATCGTTTGTTCTGGTGTTGTTACTTAGCTCTTGGGATCTCTGTGCCCAAACGAAGAAAATCTTGGCGTGGAACATGTCGCCGGCGGACGTTCGCGAGTTGCAGGCAGTAACGGATAAGGCGCGCATAGTCCCCGTCAATGCAAACAATGTCATGCAGGAGATTGCCGACGCCGATGCATTTCTCGGGGAGATCACACCGCAGCTAGTTCGGGCGGGCAAGAAGTTACAGTGGGTGCAAACGCGAAGCGCGGGGGTCGAGCGCGTGCTGCATTTATCTGGCAGCAACGATTTGCGCGATTCAAACATCATTCTTACGAACAACCAGATTGTCCAAGGGCCGGAAATTGCCGATCACGCCATGGCCATGTTGCTGTCTTTGACGCGCAACATCCCTGGCTTTATTGAAATGCGCAAAAGCGGGAAGTGGGTGGCGCGCCGGGAGTCCTTGCTCGAGCTGAATGGCAACACGGCCATCATCATCGGTTGCGGCGGTATCGGCATGCAGATCGCTGTTCGCGCTTGGGCGCACGGAATGAAGAATATCTGCGTAGACCCCGAAGATCTTCCCTACTCGCCTTTTGTGGTGCGGACGGTTAAGCCCGATCAATTGGACGAGGTGGTGCCCGAGGCGGATGTGATTTTCGTTGCCGCCCCACATACGCCTCAAAGCCATAAGATGATGGGACCCCGGCAGTTTGAGAAGATGAAACGCGGCAGTTTCTTCATTGCGGTCAGCCGGGGAGCGCTTTATGATTTGAACGCCCTGGTAAGAGCTCTCGATTCCAAACAGCTTGCCGGAGCGGGAGTCGACGTCACCGACCCAGAGCCTCTGCCCGAGGGGCATCCGCTGTGGAAATTCGATAACGCCATCATCACGCCCCATATCGCCGGGCGCTCAGACAAAGACGCCGCAAGAATGATGAGCACGATCAAGGAAAACATTCGCCGGTTTGTCAACGGGCAACCGCTGCTCAACGTCGTGGACAAACACAAGGGCTATTGAGCGCGCTCGCCAGTCCGTGGGCAAAGCCACCAGTTTTCGGACGCCATACCCGGTTGATCCACTCCTGAATTTACGCCGCTAGTTCGCAGTACGTGGTAGAATCGGAGCCATTTGGTGGATCCTGCACCATCAGGGTGTGATCTCGGACAACATTTCACCAAGGCAGGGGTATATGTACGAAAGCGACAATCCGATTGACCAGCTCGTCCATCTTTATATCGATGGCGCGTTCAACCGGCGGGAGCTCATCAAGCGAGTTGCCCAAAAGACGGGAAGCGTGGCCGCGGCCATGAGCGTGCTGGCGGGCTACGAGGAGTTGAAAGGCGCCGAACCAGCACCCGAACAAGAACAAGCGCGGGCTGCGCTGCGAACGCCACGCGACGCCTTTGAGATTGAGGCAAGTGATATCGAATTTACGGGGCCTGCCAGCACCCTCTATGCTCATTTGGCGAAACCGCGAATGGGCGAAACCAAAGCCGCCGTTTTGGTGGTCCACGAAAACCGGGGCCTAGTTGAACATATTAAAGACGTAACTCGCCGGGCAGCTCGCGGCGGATTCCTTGCTCTGGGCGTAGATCTGCTCTCGCGGCAAGGCGGCGTGCAAATGTTTCCTGACGCCATGCAACAAACGCAGGCCTACGGCCGCACGAATCAAGCCGACCGCCGCGCCGACCTTTTGGCCGGCTTTGAGCTACTCAAGAGCA
This sequence comes from Bryobacteraceae bacterium, assembly GCA_025056455.1. GTDB lineage: Bacteria > Acidobacteriota > Terriglobia > Bryobacterales > Bryobacteraceae > CADEFT01. The sequence continues at coordinate 40,689 of JANWVY010000012.1, forward strand.
TGGGGGCAACGAAGATTGGAATGACGGGATTTTGTGCGGGCGGCGCGAATACGTGGGATTTTGCTGTCCATGTTAGCGAGCTGGCCGCGGCAGTCCCTTTCTATGGTGCGCCTCCAGCACTAGAAGATGTCGAGAGAATTAAAGCTCCGGTCTTTGCTATTTATGCCGAGCGAGACCGGGCTCTCACGATGCGTTTGTTTCCCGTCGCCAATGAAATGATTCGGTTGCAAAAGACCTTTGGCATGATCGTCTACGAAGGCGTGGGACACGCTTTTCACAACGACACTGGCGCAGCCTATAACGGTCCAGCGGCTGATGATGCTTGGACGCGCACGCTGTTATGGTTCGATAAGTTCCTTCTTAACTAAGTTTCAGCTCTAAGGCGTGAGCCTTGTTGAGGCGCCTCACGCTTGGGGACGCCTTGCTGAACCGGGATGCCGTTCTCCTTACTGCAAAACGGGCAGCTCGGGAGAGGGTGTTGCCGCTAGTGGGAACTCCTCTGGCAGATCTCCGGTATCGGCCCGAAGATACTTCCAGTGCGCCGGCCGGATGGTTCGTAACAGTTCCTTGCGCGATTTGATGGAAAGCGGTTTACCGAGATAAATCTTTCCCAGTTTCCCCATCAGCCGCTCGGGCATCGCGCCAGCAAACAAAAGCAGCGGCCAGGTGAAATTCGGACCATTCGTCTTGCGGAGCTTGTACGCCCAGAAAAAGAGCGCACCAAGCCGCCAGGCAATCGGACCCCACCAGCTTTGAAGGGCCGGACGCATGTTCATCTTCCAACACTTCATCATGACTTGCCATTGCAGCGGGGACATCTCTCTGCTTTCCTCGACGCCCTTCTTTTCCGCCAGCCGCGTGTCGTGCAAAGGCGTAAAAATCGAGGGGACAAAGAATGCAAAGAGTCCCCGGCGTTCTACTTCATACAGCAAATCAAGCGTGTCTTTGCAGTCCTGATCCGTCTCCCCCGGATTGCCCACCATAAGTGTCATGACGGGAAACCAGTTATTCCGGTTCATGATGGTGAGCCCGTTAATAATCACACTCGGCCATTCCTCAATCGGGAACGGAACGCTCTTGCCTGCCATGATGGTTTTGGCAAGGCGCACTGAGCCGGTTTCCACGCCTACGAGCGGGGAGAGAATTCGTTTTTCAGGATGCGTGCTGAGCGCCGGCAATTTAATCGGACTTTTGTCCAGCAAAATTTCAGAAAGCCTTTCAATCAGTACGGGATCGACCACAGCCGGGGCAATGGTGGAATGGCTCAGCATGTGATAGCGCACACCGGGCGTACTGACGACGCTCGCATAAAGGTCAAGGAGCGCCTCCCGGTTGGGGAAGTAAAACGGCGTGGACGTCCGCACCTGGCCCCAGATGAACATGTCCTCGGTCGCTAGAGAAATCATGTCATTGCCTTGCGCAACGTTGGCGCGAACGGCTTCCATAATCCTTTCCTTCGGGACATCCAGCTGGGGGTTCAAATCGGGCAGACAGAACTGACAGCGACGGCCACAACCGGTTGTCATCTCGATGACACCAAAAGTCGTGCGCTTGGTTGGGGTGAGAATCCCCTCTCGCGTTTTTGGGTGCCCTACTTCGACAAATCGGGGCAGATCTTCGCCCCGCATGGCTTTGCGAAAGATCTCCAGAGTCTCCTCGGATTCGCTGCGCCCTTGAATGACGCAGTCCACACCTAGCCTCTCGTAGCTGTCCGTCTCGGCAATCTGCCAGCCTCCGGAACCGCCAACAATCACCTTGAAGTTGCGCCGAAAAGGATTTGCCTTGATACGCTCGAACAGCTCTCGCGCGTAAGCAGCATTGATCGGCTCCTTGGAAGAGCCGAAAATCGAGGCATAAACGCCTGCGGCAAACGTCACCCCTAAAGGATTATGGGTAGAAACGGCGACAATGCGGGTGTCTGGTCCGATAAATTGATCCACATCCTGCGGATAACAGGCCACGATGTCATTGGGAGAAAAAACGCGTTCGAGCGAAGCCTCGACAACTCGTAGGCCCGCAGGCATGTATTTCGCCGAGCCATCCGGATTCGGAGGCAACTCTCGCCATTTGGGATATTTTTGGTTAATGATGCCTTCTAGCTTCTTGGGAAGGGAAGCCAGAGCCATTTGAATGAAGTAACCAGCATGATCAATGGTTTCGGTAAGTGGCGCAGTGAGGACAATGCGTTTGCCACGGGACGCTGCTTCCAAGGTGCTCATCATGCACTCAACAGGATAGTACGGAATTAGCGCACGCGGTTGGGCCAGAAGGCAGCTGACAACCCCAGCGTTTCAAGCAGCTGGTAATCGCGCCGCGGCAGGGTGCAGTTCGCCTAGCGCAAGCTTACCGTGCGCATCGCGCCGGGAGCAATCACCCACGGGGGCCGGTCCAGGCGAGGGCGCCAGAAGTTGCTGCCAGGGTGGCCGCTCGCCTCCAGGAAGAATAACTTGCTCACGGTTTCCACGCGGCAAGCAGCATTGGAGTCAAAGTTGCGCTCAGGCAAACACTGAAACGCTAATTCGGCCACTTGCGCCGGTTGCGTGGCTGGGGGCAGCTCCACTGCCGTACGCACCCAACCCGAGCGCTCGATGGCTAGCTCCGGTAGCCCGAGGTTTGAGGACCGCCACAAATTCTCCCCCTCGAGACGCACGAACACAGCCAGCCGCGTTTGCTTGTTGAGCACTCGCAGTTCGACGTGAAGATAATTCTCCGGGTGGCTGATTTTTTCTCCTTCAAAGAAGCCGAACTTTCGTAGCTTGCCCTCGCGCTCCAGTTCGCGCGCCGCGATTTGATAAGTGATGGGATGATCATCCATCACCTGCTCGCGCGAAGTGTGGCTTAAGTCCACGATCAAAGGGGCCAGCTGGTAACGCACAGCCGAGGAGCTCGTGAAATCCACCATGTTATTGTCCGTGGCCACCACCAGCAGCGGATGCTGCGCATCAAGCTTGCCTTGAAACGGCACGTCGCGGTGGCCACGAGCTTGGATGATCGCGCGCCAGGGAAGGGCCTGCTGGCCAGGCCAGACCTGATAGACATGTTCGATATCGGTAGCCCGGCCCCAGCGCGCCATCAGGCCTCGTGTGGACGTTCCGCCGTCTTCGTTCGAAAAGATGACGCTATAGCGCAGCGAGCCGTCGCCTAGGCGCTCACAGTACATGAGCAGCGGGATGTCGGTGAATTTTCCAATGGTGTTCGGGCGCGCAAAAATCGCCGGAGCGTTGGCGATGACGGCGTAATCCGGATCCTGCGGCTTGTACTGCCGGTAGGTAACGCCGAACACTTGGAGGCCTACGCCGCGCGCCGAGTAATCCGGATGGCGCTCGATTTTGAGCTGGTGTGGACCTGGTTGCAAGGCTCCCAGCCAAACCCGGTAAATATACTTCGAGCTCCCGGCGAAAGCCATGACGTGAAACCGTTTTTCCTCATCCAAGGTGAGGGTGGCAAGCGCCGCCTCGCGCCCGCTGCGCCCCCAGTCTCCGCCCGGGGCTGACATCTCCACCTCGGCCGTCACCTCAGCGGCGGCATCCAGTTGAAAGGGATAAGTCTGCGCGCCCAGTACGGACACCAAAAGAAGAAATGCGGCTAGCTGGGAAAGAATCGACAGCAGCCTCTCCGAGCGTACCGGTTTGGCGACAACACGATCCACCAGCGCATGTTCGGGCTGACGCTCAAATTCGGCAGTCCATCCCGAGAGCACAACAATCCGGGTGTGGGGCGCATGCTGGCGGCTGTGCCGGATCAACTCGAGACCATCTTCGGTCCGCGGTAGACGTAAATCCATCAGAAGTAAGTCCGGTTGGTGCTGGCAGAGATAATCCTTCGCCTCACGAGCGGAAGTGGCGCACTCCACGCGGTGCCCCGCTTGTTGCAGAATCAGCCGGCGCACTTCCATCTGTTGGCGATCGTCCTCGACCACGAGCAAATCGGCCATGGCGCTTATCCGAAAACGATTCCGGCAATGACGAGCTGGGGCATTGCTCGATTCCAGCTCTGTGGGAGGTTGTCAAACGGCAGGCGGAAGGGTTTGGTCTCGCCCGGCTTCAGCCCCCCCAACTTCGCGCGCACGATTTCCACGCGCTCCCGCAGCACAACCTGCCCGTAGGCGTCGAAGAAGATGCAGTAAACAGCCACTGATTTTAGAACACGGTCACCCTTGTTCTCGATCTTGCCGACAATCTCGACCACCTGCTGGCCGATGGCGTTCTCGGTCGCCTTCATACTGACGTCGCTCAAGCTCAGATGCCGGACGTAACTTTTCGCTTCCGCAGTCAACACGGGCCCTTTCGGGACTCTCTCTGCCGAGCGCTCGAGATACCAAATGCCTCCAGCGAGGGCAAGACCGATCATGAGCACCAGGAGCACCGGTGTGCTGAAAAGCGGCGAGGAAGATGGCTCACGTTGTGGCGGAGACGCAGGCATACGCTCAGGAGCCACTAATGGTCATCTCCCCAATGAGCACCGTGGGAGAGGCGATGGATCCCCGAAATTCTAAGTCGCTTCCAACGGCTTCTACCCGGTGCAACATGTCTTTCAGGTTGGCAGCAATGGTGACTTCGGAAACAGGATACGCCAATTCTCCCCCCTCAATCCACAGCCCAGTTGCGCCTAAGGAGTAATCTCCCGTGACGATGTTCACGCCCGAGCCAATGAGCTCAGTCACAAAAAAGCCATTTTTCACCGAGCGGATGATCGATTCTGGAGAATCGGGACCGGGCTCCAAGAAAAAATTCCCGTGACCGACGCTGGCGTTGCCAGTCACGCCGCGTGAAGCATTGCCAGTCGTTTTCAGACCGAGCTTGCGTGCCGTGTAGGTATTCAGCAGATAACTGCGGAGCACTCCCTTTTCGAGAACCGTCGTGCGGCGCGAGGGCACGCCCTCATCATCAAAGGGTTGAGATCCAAACAGCCCGGGAATCGTGGCGTCATCGATTACGGTCAGAAAGCTGGATCCAACCTTCTGGTCAAGCTTACCGGCAAGGAAAGAAGCCTGGCGGTAGACAGAATCGCCCGCTACAGCCTCAAAGAGATCGCCGAGCAGCGAGGCCGCAACGCGGCGTTCAAACACCACAGGAGCCTTTTGGGTGGGCGCTTTCCGCGGATGCAATCGCCGCAGCGCCCTCTGAGCAGCCAGCATTCCAACTCGCTCCGGAGCCTCAAGGCCGGCAAAAGAGCGCGAGATGTGATACCAATAATCGCGCTCCATGGAATCGCCGTCCTTGGCTACGGGCACGGCGCTAATCGAGCAGGAACTGGCGCGGTAGCAGCCTGCAAAGCCGCGCGAGTTGGCAAAGTACCGACAGCCGCGGTAAGCGCCAAAGGAAGCGCCCTCCGAGTTGACAATACGCGGATCCCAGCGGAAGGCAGCTTCTTCGGCGGCTTGAGCCAAAGCAATGCGGCCTGAAGTGTCCACCGCGTCGATATCGTCGGAGAAAAGCTGGAGATCGCCTGCGACGCTGCCAAGTTCCTCCTCTTCGGGCAAACCGGCATAAGGGTCTTCGGTGGTGATTCTGGCGAGTTCCACGGCGGAAGACACCATGCGAACCAAACCCTCTTGGCTGAGGTCGGAGGTGTAAGAAGAGCCGACGCGCTTTCCCACCAGCACGCGAACACCAGCGCCTTTGGAACCCGCATCCTTCAGCGTCTCGACCTCACGCCTCCGGACGTTCACCGAGAACTCGGAGCCTTCGAGGATGGTACATTCGGCCCCGGTCGCGCCCTTGGCCAGCGCCATCGACACCACACGTTTCGCAGTTTCCAGGAGTTCTGGATTCAAGGACATGCCTTTCGCCAGCAGAGCAGCGCCAGGGGCGACCACGTCACCCTAGTCAAACCTTCTTCTTGCCCGCAGTGCCTCTGGCTGGAGCTTTCGGAGCGGCCGGGCGGCTGCCTTCGGCAAGCAGCTTCATCACCAGCTCGCGCATGTTTTTCTCTTCGTTTTCGCCAAAAAAAGGATCGTCGCCTGCAAACTGATGGCGAATCGTGAAACGACGGTCCACGAAGCATACCTGCGGCATCATCATGCGTGCGGCGGGCGAAAGCTGGAGGAAGGTCATGGCGTCAGATTGCGCGCATCTGCCTACCGGGAAGGAAAGGTTGAGGTCGCGAACATAAGCAAGCGGGTTCGCCGCAGGATCAATCGCGACACCCACCGGCTGAAAGCCCTGCGGTCCAAGCTCCCGGTAGATAAGGTCCGTGGTCCGAGAGGCGCGCTGGCAGTGCGAGCAGTAGGTCAACAGGAATTCTACGGCGATTACCTTCCCTTGAAATGTACTGAGCTTGAGCTGCTTGCCATCAGGCATCTGGATAGAGAAATCGGGACACGCCCGGGGCAGCTCAATCCCCCGCGAAAGCCGCGCTGTGGACAGCAGTGCTCCGGTAGGCACGAATTTCGAAATCAGGTCTCGGCGACGCATGACCCTCCTTCAATCAGAACTCACTTTTTGGCGCTGGCTCTAGGCTGGGCCTTCGTGGCTGGCCGGGCACTAGCAGGCGGGTTTTCCTTCAGCAACTCTTCAATCGTCTTCCGAAGATTCGCTTCTGAATGCAAATGCTCATCGTTTCCATTGCTGGATTGGACGCGCACATTGCCCTTACGGTCGAGGAAGGCCACCTGTGGCACCATGATCCGAGCCATGGGCGGGTATTGAAGGAAGCTCAGCACGCGCTCGCGGCTCGCCACTCCGACGGGGTAGGTGACGCCAAAGTTGCGCACGAATTCCGGCACCAGCATCATAGCGCCTTCATTGAAGGCCACTCCCAGCGGCTGAAAACCACGGGGCCCGTATTCTTTGTGCAACCGAGAGAGCAAGCGCGAGGCCTCTTGACAGTGCGGGCAGGTCGTAAAAAGAAACTCGATGCAAACTACTTTGCCGAGGTAATCGGTGAGATTTTGCTTCGTCCCGTCGGGCAAAACAAATTCAAAGGATCCGGCGGGCCGGGGTAGCGTGGCCGCCTGTAACCTGCGGAGGCTAGCCCCTGCGGCGCACGCGGCCACCATCTGGGCAAAGAGTCTTCGACGCATGCATCCTCCAGAACAACATTCTAGCACCGGGCTAGAGCGGCATCCGTTTAGGAATCCGCAATGCCAAGACGTTTCAAAAGCGCGTTCAGTTGCGGCGGGCGCCCCCGAAATGCCTGATAAAGAGCCTCGGGCTCTTGGCTGGCGCCTTTGGCGAGAATATGCTCGCGGAAGCGGCGTCCCGTTTCTGGATCCAAAACTCCGTTCTCTTGGAAAAGGGAGAAAGCGTCCGCTTCTAGCACTTCCGCCCACTTGTAAGAGTAGTACCCAGCACCATAGCCAACGGGATTGCCGAAAAGATGGGTGAAGGCCAGAATCATAGCGTGCTCGCTGGGAAGCGGAGCCGGAGAGAATTCTTGCAGAATCGCCCGCGAGTAGGCGACAACATCGCCATCTCGCGCCGGATCATACTCGCGGTGGAGTTTGAGATCGAGGATGCCGAAGCCAAGCTGGCGCATCTGGTTGTTGGCGGCACGGTAGGTGCGTGCCCGCTTCATGCGCTGGAAAAGCTCTTCGGGAATCGGTTCGCCGCTCTGCCAGTGACGGGCAAACAGATCTAAGGATTCCCTCTCCCAGCACCAGTTCTCCATGATCTGCGACGGCAGCTCGACGAAGTCCCAGGCGACATTGGTGCCAGAAAAGCCGCGCACCTCAACGCGGCTAAGGCAATGGTGAAGCAGGTGACCGAACTCATGGAAGACGGTTTCTACTTCGCGGTGGGTAAGCAACGCAGGACGGTCGCCTGCCGGCTGGGTCAAATTGCCGCAAATCACGCCAATGTGGTGCCGCCCAGCTACGGCCGGTTCGCCGGTCAGAAAGGCGTCCATCCACGCGCCATCCCGCTTGTTTTCCCGGGGAAACCAGTCGGCGTAGAATGCCCCCAGCTTTTGCCCGCCATCGTAAATTTCGTAGTATTTGACGTCCGGGTGCCAGCAAGGCACACCGGGGACTTCCCGGACCGTGATGCCAAAAACCTTGGAAAACGTTTCAAACATCCCGTTGAGAACCTGGTTTACCGGAAAATACGGCCGCAAATCCTCCTCGTCAAAATGGTACTTTGCGGCGCGTTCCTTTTCGGCATAGTAGGCCACATCCCAAGGGGCGAGCGGGGGCGCCTCCGCGCCTTCAAGCTGGCGGCGAAAGGCGAGCAGCTCCTCGTTCTCCTGGTGATAGCGCGGCAGCGTGCGCTCGCGGAGCGATTCGAGAAACTCGATCGCCGCGCGTCCGGTCTTCGCCATCCGGTCGACCAGCGCAAAATCCGCAAAATCGGCGAAACCCAGCAGCTGGGCTTTGGCCTTGCGCAGTTCTAAGATTCGCGGCACGAGCGGCGCGTTGTTGTGCGGGCCCTGGCTGGCGCGCGTTTGGTAGGCGCGGTAGAAGCGCTCGCGCATCGCGGCGTTGTCAAGGAAAGTCATTAAAGGGATATAGCTTGGCGCCTGTAATGTAAACCGCCAGCCTTGCTTGCCCTTGGCTTTCGCACTGGCCTCCGCAGCGATCCGCGCCGTCTCCGGCAAGCCCGCAAGGTCCGCCTCGTTCGTGATGATTTCCTCAAAGGCGTTGGTGGAATCCAGCACGTTTTCAGAGAACTTGGTCGTCAGTTTCGCGAGTTCGACATCAATTTCTTCCAGCCGCTTTTTACCCGCCGGGTCGAGCTCCGCTCCATGGCGCCGAAACGCGTCCATGGTCTTTTCGAGATAGCGTTTGCGCACGGGGGAAAGCGAGCGAGCTTCCTCAGAAACCGAATATTCCTGGAGCGCTTTCCACAACCCCTCATGAAGGAAAATGCTCGATGTGAAAGCCGTCACCTTCGGCTCGACAGCGTTATGCGCGGCGCGCAGCTCGGGCGAAGACACGACGCTTTCGAGATGTTGAACGAGATGGTAGGCGTATTCCAGGCCCTCGGTAGCCTGGTCTAGAGCCAGAAGCGTATTTTCAAACGTGCGCCGCGCCTGCGGCCGGGCGATTTCCTCAACCGCGGCTTGCGCCCGCCGTAGGAGCTCATCGATCGCCGGTTCTACCTGTTCGGGCCGAATTTGATCAAAGGGAATCGGAACTTGAATCTCAAGCAAGGGGTTCATGGGATGTCTTCGATCATGCGGTCGAGCAGGCTCTGGAATTTTTGTGCCCTGGACTGAACCGCTTCTCGTAACTCTTTGAGATTCCTTTCACACTGCTGGAGCTGATCGGCGAGATGAAGACAGGCGAGGATCGCCAGCCGCGAGGAGTCGACATTGGCCGAGCGGGCGGCGATTTCCGAAATCAGATCGTCGACGCGGTGAGCCAGCTCTGTCACTTCGCGGTCGTCACCCGAGCTGAGTAAGGTAAACGTTTGGTTGGCGATGGTCACGCGGATGGCCCGCCGTGGTTTGCCTTCCTGCTCCATCGCCTAGTCCTTCATCTCGCTACGCGTTTAGCAAATCAATTTGAGTGAGAAGCTTTTCAATCCGGGTGCGGACCTGTTTGCGCTCGGCGCGCAAAGACTCAATCTCCTTGCGCAGAGTTCCCACTTCCTGCTCGAGCTCGGACCGTACACTTGTCGCCTCACTGAGCTTCTCGCGTAGACTTTCATTTTCCTTTTTAAGGGAGGTAACCAGCTCAACAGCTTTGAGGATACGCTCCTCGAGGCTGGCCAGTGAATCGGCCTCTTCTTCGCGCAGTAGATCCATGGCTGCTCCTTTGGGGAATGGGCTTCCTGGTGCTTCACCGGGCGGGATTAGCTAGCTTGCCCCAGGGCGGCTTTCGCCTTCTCCACCAGCGCCTGAAAGCCTTGCGCGTCGTGGTAAGCAATGTCGGCGAGCACCTTGCGATTCAGCTCGATGCCCGCCTTCTTTAAGCCGTTCATAAAGCGGCTGTAGCTGATTTGGGCCGCGCGGCAGGCAGCGCCAATGCGTACGATCCATAGCGACCGAAAATCTCGCTTCTTCCGGCGACGCCCCACATACCCATGGCGAAGAGAACGCTCCACAGCCTCCTGCGCGGCGCGGTAGAGCTTACTTTTTGTGAGGAAAAAACCGGAAGCAAGTTGCAGCGTTTTGGCGCGCGCCGCTCTGCGCTTCGTACCTCGTTTCACTCTAGGCACGTTTTTCTACTCCTTCATTGCATTCAAGCATTTTGCTAGACCCGGCCCATTCACTCTCCCCCGCCTCAACGACGTCCAAGGGGGCTCCGAGCGTTTGGCCGGCTGAAAGGGCGGAAACGGGCACGTGCCGGGCGCGCCGTCCGCACCGTGAAACCACGCTTTATGCGTAGGGCAGCATGCCCCTGACCTTGGGTACGTCGGCCGGATCCATGACGACGCTTTGAGTCAGGCGCGCTTTCCGGGCTGGAGATTTCGTCGTGAGGATGTGACGCGCAAACGAGTGCCGCCGCATGATTTTCCCCGTTCCAGTCACCTTAAAGCGCTTGGATGCGCCCTTATGTGTCTTCAACTTTGGCATGGGAATTCGAATCTAGGTGCTGCCGGCGGATGACAGCACTCTTGTCAGCATACCATAGCCTTCAACACGGTGGTAGGCAAGAATCCCCACCGGATTGCTCGCCTGTTTCCAACCACCCTGTTTCCAACAACCGCCGAGCAGCAATTAATTGCCGAGGGCCATCACCTTGCCGTCCTGGGTGGCGAACACAACTTTGCCCTCAGTAAGAGCAGGCGAGGAAGAAATCGCTCCCCCGGCTTCGAACTCAAAGACCTTCTCCCCTTTCAATAGGTCGAGTACGTAGAGGCGGCCATCATGCGAACCGATGAACAGGCGCCCGTCGGCGATCGCCGGCGAGGAGTCAACCCGAGCCCTAGCGCTGAATTGCCACAGCGGCTTGCCCGTGCGGGCGTCGAAACAATACACCAGCTTGTCGCGTCCCCCCAGGTAAACCCGGCCATTCCATACAGCGGCAGAGGAGTAGAAGGGGAACTTTCGCGTTGGATTCTGATAGCGCCACAAGATCGCCCTCCTTTTCCGGTCGATGGCGAGCACCTCGTTGTCGTAGGTTCCAACAAAACTCAAATCCCCCAGCATGGCCGGTGAGGCGCCCATATAAGAAGCTGTCTTTATCGCATAAACTTCTTTGCCGTCAGCAATCTGAATGGCGCGAAAAATTCCATCACAACCGGAAACAAACGTCAGGCCTTGGTCAACGGCTGCCGTGGCGTGCACCGGGCCGTTGGTCTTAAAGCTCCAGAGTTCTTTTCCCGTGGATAACCGCAGGCAGTAGAGATTGCCGTCATAGGAGCCAATCAGAACGCGGTCACCAAAAATCACCGGTGAGGCTTTGATCTCACTTCCGGTGGTGAAAGTCCAGGCCGGGCTGCCATCCTTGGCGTACACGCCGTGGACCACGCCCGCCAGGTCGCCGATGACGACGAAACCTGCGCTCACGGCGGGAGTCGATTCGCCCACTGCTCCCTTGGTTTTGTACTTCCACCGGACTTTACCAGTGGCCAAGTCCAAGGCAAGCAGCTCTGCCGTGGACGAGCCGATGTAGACCACACCTGCGTCGATTACCGGCGATGACTCAATCACATCCCCTGCTTCAAAGGTCCACAGCAGCCGCAGCTGGGAGGGAATCTTCGCCGTTGAAACACCCGTTAGCTGAGGGTTCGCGCGGAACTGCGACCACTGCGCAGGGAGGGGAATCGCAGCAGCGCCCAAGGCAAGCATAAGGGGGGCAATTCGCACTACCAGGCCCATTCGTAAATCTCCTTGGCGGCCTCTGCATCGAAACTTCGGGGATTAAAGCGCCCGGTCCACTGGTGCCCAGCCGCCTCAGCAAGTTGCGGAAAATCTTTGCGGTCGACACCTGCCTCGGCAAGACGTCGCGGTAGGCCGGCGCACTCTAAAAGCTCGGACAAACGCTTCACTAACTCGGGGTGCAGCTGCCTGTACTCAGCGCCCACCTCTACCTCATTCCAGCGAACCACATGACGCAAAACCAAGCCAATCGCGGTGCCGTGTACGATGCCATAGTGCGCCGTGAGCGGGTTGGCACAGGCATGCGCCGCTCCGAGCATGGATTGCTCAATGGCCATGCCTGCTAAATGCGACCCAAGCAACATCTTTCCCATGTGATCCACATCCTGAGGTTGGGCCATCACGCGCTCAAAAGACTCATTCAGCAGCTGCCAAGCCTGCATCGAAAAGCTCAGCGAAATGGGGGTTCGCTTTCGAGTGACCCAAGTTTCGACGGCGTGCGAGATGGCGTCGTAGCCTGCCGTCGCTCTCACCATGGCCGGGGCGGTACAGGCAAGAACCGGATCTAGAAGCGCCAGTCGAAAGGCAGCTTTTGGATCGCCACAAGCCATCTTGACGTGCGTTTCGGCATCCGAAATGAGGGCATAGCTCTGGGCTTCGCTTCCCGTACCAGCCGTGGTGGGAATGCCGATCATGGGAAGCATCGGCTTTTGCGCTTTTCCCCACCCCCAATAGCCCTTCATGGAACCGCCATTGGTTAACAAGAAATTGATTCCTTTCGCGCAGTCCAGCGAGCTTCCCCCGCCGAGACCAATGATGGAATCGATCTGATGGGGTTTAGCGAATTCCCGCCCAGCCTCCACCATCCTGGTATCCGGATTCGGACCGAAGTCGTGAAAGCAGAAGGTTTCGACCCCCGCTCGGTGCAGAAGGCTGACAGCCTGGGAAACATAGCCTGCTTGGCGAACCCCTTCGTCGGCGACCAGCAAGCAGCGCTGAAATCCGAGCTGGCGCGCATGCTCGCCAAGCGTTTGAAAAACGCCGGGGCCAAAGACGACACGTGTCCGAAGTTCAAAGTCAAGAACGGGGGTCATGGACTGCTTCGGGAAGGGGCGGATTGCTGCTGGCGGGCCTGGTGCACAAGCTCTTTGACTTCTCGAAACAGCGTCGGCGCGTGGTAGATGTAGCCGTCCTTAATGGTCCACTCAATCCCGCCGCCCCGCACTAGCTTGCCATCGACAACCACATCGGCACCCATGGGGTTGAGGATTTTGAAATTTTCCAGGGGATTGCCGTTTACAACGATGAGATCCGCGGTCCAACCCGGCCGCACCCGTCCAAGCCGCTCCGCCTGGCCAAGCACCCTGGCGCCGTTGAGCGTGGCGTGCTGAATGACTTTCAAGGGGTGAAAGCCGGCTTCTTGCTGTAACTCCAGCTCCCGCAGATACCCAAATCCATACATTTGATAGATGTATCCAGCATCCTCGCCCGCCGTCACCGTCCCGCCCATCTGGGCAAAGTCGCGCAAGGCCCGCATCCAGATCCGGTAGTTTTCCTTCCAGGCGATTTCATCGGCCGTGGTCCAGCCAAAGAAATACGAGCCGTGGTTCTCGCGGCTAGGCCGGAAGAAGATCTCGAGTGAGGGATGGAGGTAGTCGACAAATTCAGGCTTGGTTTGCGCACGCTGTAAATCCCGGCTAGCTTCGTAAATGTTTAACGTTGGATCCCAGGCCACTCCGGCTTCCACCATGGCCAGAAGCACTTTTCGCAATCGCTCGGGATCAGCCTGCCGCCAGAGGTGCCCGGCATAACGGAAACGGTCTACCTCGTCGGCGTAGTTATAGCTTGGAGGGAAATCCTGCACGCCGTCGGCAAGAGCGGCGTCAGGAATGCCATACCAGTGTTCGATAGATGTGGTTTTCAGGCGGATGCAATCAGCTGCTGTCGTTTCTTCGACTCCAATATGGTGGGCGACGCGGAGGCCGAGCCGGTGGGATTCGGCCATCATCGCCTCCATGATGTCCCGGTGGATGCCTACAATCTTGATGCCGTCCGCGCCTTGCTCCTTGAGCGCACGCACTCGCGCTACGGCCGCCGCTGGGTCGCGCGGCCTTCCAAAAAACGGGTACACAAACAGCCGGGGAGCGATGAGCGATCCCTCGCGCGAGGCCTCACGCAGTTTTTTTGTCAGCTCAAAATCGCTGCCCACATCGCGGACGGTGGTAATTCCGCAGGCTAGCCACAGCTTCAGGACATAGTCAACCGGCATCGGCCGCCCGCCCCGTTCATGATGAGTATGGCCGTGCATGTTAATCAAGCCCGGCAAGACATACTTACCCTGCGCTTCAAGGACCGCATCGGGCTGGAAGCGTCGCGCCGCCGGACCCACCTCAGCAATCCGGTTTTGTTCCACTAAAATGTCGCGCGGTCCGGAGGCCGGCGTGCCGTTGCCCTCAATTACCATCGCATTACGGATCAGAAGGCGGTTGTAGCGGGATCCATGGACAGGCGCGGTTTGTCCAGCTAGAATCGCCACGGATAGAGATAAGGACCAGAGCACTGGCATGGCGTCTTTCGATCAGTATTACAGAATTCCAAGCCTCCGCTCACGCCTCCTGGCCGAGCATCGAGTCTGCGTGTCGCTGCGCTTGCTGGCACTGGTTCTAAGCTAGAGTCGAGGAAGAAATGATTCGACTGGGGTGTGTTGCGTTTGTCGGGATCTTTTTCGCGCCCCTTTTGGAAGCTCAACCGCAGAACGACATCCGGGCGATTTACGACCGGCTGTGCGCTGGATGTCACGGGCTCGATGCGCGCGGTACGCAGCAAGGGCCAGGTCTTTCGGGCAATCCCCGTCTCCAGAGGCGAAACGCGCAAAGCATTCGCAAGATCATCCGTGAAGGCGTGCCCTCAGCCGGAATGCCCGCCTTTCAACTGCCGGAAACGGTCCTAGACCAGCTCGTGGCACTCGTGGCGTCACTGAACGCCTCGGCAGCCGAGGCTCCTGCCCCGGGTAATTCCACTGCCGGCCGGGCGCTGTTCTTTGGAGCAGCGCAGTGTTCCAGTTGCCACATGGTCTGCGGCGAGGGTTCCCCGCTGGGGCCTGATCTCTCCTCCGTAGCGCGCGAACGCACGGTGGATCAACTGCGCCAGGCGCTGCAAAACCCGCAAGCTTCGATCGCACCCGGCTACCGCCTCGCCACAGTGGCGTTTTCTGGCGGCCGCACGCTGCGCGGATTTCTCCGAAGTCGCTCCCGTTTTGATTTCGCCCTCCAAACCTTCGATGGTCAGCTACATCCTTTGTCAGTGGAGGACACCACCCGCATCCTCGAAGAAAACGAATCGTTCATGCCTCCTTACCGCGGCTCTCAGACAGATCTACAGAATTTGCTTGCCTATCTTTCGACGCTCACTGGCGTAAAAGCAGACGTGGCCATCCGGCCGCAGCGGCCGACACCAGCGGCTATTTCTTTTGCTGAAATCTTGAACCCGAGACCGGGTGAGTGGCCAACCTACAATGGCCATCTAAGCGGCAACCGCTACAGTCCCCTGCAGCAGATTCATCGCGGGAATGTCCATCAGTTAGTCCTGAAGTGGTCGTTTACGATTCCGCTGTGGCAGCAGTTTCTGGCGGACACGCCTTATTTCCGCGAAAACATGCGTTACTTTGGCCTAGAAACCGTGCCCCTGGTTGTTGGAGGGATCATGTATGTCACGGGCCCCAATCAAGTTTTCGCCTTGGACCCTCGTACAGGTCATCCCATCTGGCACTACATACGCCCGCGAACTCCAGGGCTTGTATCGGATCCCTCCCTGGGCACCAATCGCGGCGTGGCCGTTCTCGGAGACCTGGTCTATCTGGTGACCGACAACGCACATTTGATCGCGCTCCACCGCACCACGGGACGCCTGGTTTGGGAAGTCACCTTGCCCCACGAACCTCAAAAATACGGAGGTACGGTCGCCCCGCTCGTTGTCAAAGATTTGGTGATTGCGGGCGTGGCTGGCGGCGATTGGGGCATCCGCGGCTTTATCGCTGCCTACAAGGCCGCGACGGGAGAGCGTGTCTGGCGAACTTGGACCGTGCCCGATGAGGGAGAGCCCGGCTTTGAAACCTGGAAGGGTACGGCCTATAAGCTCGGAGGCGGTTCGACCTGGCTCACCGGTTCCTATGATCCGGACACTGACACCTTGTTCTGGGCCACTGGTAATCCTTACCCGAATTCCGACGACAGCCAGCGCGGCGGAGATAACTTGTTCACCGACTGCGTTCTAGCCCTCGATCCAGCTACTGGGAAAATGAAGTGGTACTACCAGTTCACACCTCATGACACCCACGACTGGGACGCGACCGAACCCAATGTCTTGGTGGATACTCTTTATCACGGCCAGCCGCGCAAGTTACTTCTCCACGCAGACCGGAACGGCTTTTTTTATGTATTCGATCGCACAAACGGCAAGTTACTCCTAGCCAAACCGTTCCTCCGACGCGTCACTTGGGCTCGCGACATTGGTGCCGACGGCAGGCCAATTTTACTCCCCCCGGGAGATCTTTCTTGTCCGGATCATGCTACCAATTGGAACGGCACAGCCTTTAGTCCCAAGACGCGCCTGTACTATGTGATGGCCACGGAATCGTGTACCGTGCGGCTGAGCCACTGGCGAAACCCGTTGCCGCCCGTTGACCCTGGCCAAAAGTTCCTGCGCGCTCTGAACATCGAAACAGGCGAGATTGCTTGGGAGATTCCCCAGGTCGGGCCAATCGATGGCAAGCGCGCAGCAGGAATCCTCGCCACTGCGGGCGGTTTGCTCTTCTACGGCGATCCCAGCGGCTACTTCGTCGCCGCCAGCGAAAACGACGGAAAAACCCTGTGGCGGATTCCCTTAAACGTGACCATAAAAACCTCCCCAATGACTTACGCGGTCGGAGGCGTGCAGTATGTGACGATCGCTGCTGGGTCCAACATCCTAACATTCGGTTTGCCCCCGTCCCGCTAAAGGGGGACCATGGGGGAGCGCTCCTTGAGGCTCGCACCAGGGTTTCGCGTTAGCCCTTGCCATCACTGGCGGCCCAGCGGGCGAGGATGCGATGAATTTCGGTCACCCCGTCCGTCACGGCGGCTGGACCCGGCTGGAGGATTAAAGTGGATTTGATTTCGTGAATTTGTTGGTCGCGCACGGCGCTCACACGGTCCCATCCTGGACGCGAGCGAATCCGTTCGAGATTGACCTTGCGCCCGCACCAGGAAGCGAGAATCACTTGCGGATCGCGCGCGACCACCTCGAGCGGATCAACGATGCGCCGAGCGGCGTCGTGTTCCTGGCGGAGCTCCGGAAAGATGGGGTCTCCGCCAGCGATCTCGATGAGTTCTTCCACCCACCGAATCCCGCTGATCAAGGGATCCATCCATTCCTCAAAATAGACCCGCGGGCGGCGCTCGAAGGCCCTCGCTGCTTTTTGAATTTCCTCCAGGTTTTGGCGGAAGCGGTCCACCAGCTGTTGCGCTCGCAAACCCGCGTCCACGATTCTGCCCACTAGCAAAATGGTTTCAAAAATCTCCTCCACCGAACGTTGATTGGTGATCAACACCGTTCTTCCCGCGCGAATCAACTCCTGAGCAATGCCCGCCTGAAGGTTGGAAAAGCCGATGATGAAATCCGGATCAAGCGCCAGAATCCGGTCGATTTTTGCGCTCGTAAAGGCTGAGACTTTCGGTTTCTCCCGTCGCGCCTCGGGCGGGCGGCACGTGTAGCCCGAAATCCCAACGATGCGATGCTGTTCGCCAAGCAGGTAGAGCGTTTCCGTGGTTTCTTCGGTTAAACAAACAATGCGACGAGGCCCCACATCCTGATTGGAGCACGGCTGGCGTCGGGTGAGGCGAGGCGGCAGACCAGCCCAACTAGAGGGCGTGCACTCAGATTCCCTGCACACACTCTTGACTTGAAACGAATTTCGGCTTCACGGCCGTTTTCGCTCGACATCAACCTCAAAGCCGAAAAGAGGCAGCGACGGAGTCGGCCGCTTGCTCGTTGATCTCATTTTGGTCTTCACCGGCTCACAGGAGGTCTTCGCCAGAAGCGAGACCCAAGGTTGGAAACCGCCTTGCAGACTCGAAGACGGTTTCCTTCAGCAAAGGACAGTGGCGCCGTTAGGGGGAAAGCAGCGTGTGCCGCCCAAGCTAAGGCCTATTCGTCAATCGAGTCCTCATTTCGCGAACGGAAGTAGGCGCGGATATCGTCCCGCAAACGGTGGCTGCGCTCAGTCAATTGCCACAGCCCCTGATGGTCGCGCTTGAGGTCTAGGTCTGGATCGAACCCATGCTCAACAAGAATTTTCCATCGATCGTTGTAACCGCGATCGCGCTTGCGTCCATGCCAGTAGTGCAGCAACAAGCCGTGGACGTAGCCAAGATTCCGCCTCACATGGCGCTCGGCGCGCTCCTGCCAAATTTGAACTTTTTTTCGATACCGGGGCGAGAGATTGGGATGCATGGACATTTCGGCCTGTCCAATTAGCGCGCAGGCCATGTGGGTGTCCGCCGAGCCGAGGATCGCCCAGTCGATCAGTCCTCCGACGGCGTCGATAAATTCGCGGCGAGCGGCCCAAGCATAACCGGGATGCCAGTTTCGAAACGTCCCGTAACCACTTGGGTTCGGCTTGGGTTTCGGGTCGTGATAGTAGCTCCAAACAAATCCGCGCTGGATTTCCCCGGTTGGCTCGTAGTTTGGGTTCAAGTCTTGGGCATGGGTCCACATCTGCACGACATGGTAGTGCTGGAGCTGCTCGACAGTTTCCCTGGCCCAATCGGGCCTCGCAAACAAGACATCGGCGTCAATCCAGGCCACATACTCCCAGTCCGGCGGGAGACGTTGAATTCCCACATTGATGAGATTTTCCTTGTGCCACAATTCGTGGCGCGTACGCAGCTGGAGATGCGTCGCGCAGCTGGAAGAAGTGACCTGGTGAGGGCGTTCTCCATAGGCGGCTTCAACTGTTGTCAACAACGCTCCGCTTTGGAGCACATGTTTTTCGAAATTCCGGTAGAGCTCGTAGCGCGAGCGATAGCGACAGGGATTGGAGATCACCGCTACGACATGCAGCGGCTTCATCAGAACCTCCTTGGTGTGGATGAACGCTGGATAGGCGTTCGTGCGGGTGAACAGCCCAGCAAGGCAACTCAAGCTGTTCTGGCCCAAGGCTAACACCGGAATGTTCACAAGGAGGTTTTGCGGTGTGAGTAGACGCCTGAAAAACCGCAAGTTCTTTTTGGTCCGGGGCAGTGAACAGCAGCCTGCCCGGTCGGGAGGGCTCTCATAAGAGACAACCCCCCGCATCTCCGGGTCAGCGCAACCGGCTCCCTGTGCGAGGATCGAAGGTCACGATGGAGCCTGTCACGAGCTTTACTTGAAACTGATTCTGCGCGTTAAAACCCAGATAATCGCCCCAGGCCCAATGCGACACCGTACGCCGGAGCTGCTTGGGATCTGGAAATAGATCCCGTACCGTTACTTTCGCCGTGACCTTTCCCCGGTCAAAAAAAGTGAGAAGCACTTCCTCACCCGTGAAGTGGAGCGGGAGAAGATTGACGCCGTCGTAACCTGTGACGAGAATGTTGCCATCGTCAGATACTGCCGCCACGCGGAACCATCCCGGGACCGACCACAGCGTTTGTCTCGTTTTTCCGCTTCCCCGGTAGACGGTTGTACGCTGACGGCTGAGGTTTACCTCGGCGTGGAACTTCCCATTGTTCGAGTAGACGGTGTAAGTAGCAGGCGGCTTGGGGGGCGCGTCGGCCTGCAAAGGCAACGCCATCGCCAGCACAGCCGCCATGGCCGTCCAAACCGGAAGTTTTGCCAATCTCCGATGCAAGACCATCCTCTCGCCTCACACGGCTGGGAGAGAAAAAACGCAACCAGGGAACATCTGGTTGAGAGTATTCACGATCAGTTGCAGATGTCTGGGTCTCACCTGCCTCCCAATATTCATAATGCTCGCTGTGTCTGATACATGGGGGCTCGTCGCACGGTATTCGTCGGGAAGCTGGATCGTGTGGCCAAACTCATGGGGCGCTGTCAGAAAACCATTGTCCGTACAAACATCCGTATCCGTACAGGCACCACGCGGGTCCAGATCGTCGGAATGAAGGGTGATCTGCCGCGTCCCAAAATTGACCCAGCTGCGGCCCGGGGCGCCAGCCGGAATCTTGATTACGGTCACCGTATAGTGCCCTGCACGAGTTACCCACCGAATGTCAAAGTTGATCGGAACTCGTCCCGCCGTACGGCTCACAAAGTCTCTCGCCCGGCTATCCGCATTGGGGGCCAGTTGAACCGGAATCCGGATACGGTTACTCCAAACACCCCAAATTTGGCGGTCGGCTGTGTTGTGGAAATTTCGTTTTTCCTCGTAGGTCCACGGAGCTAGTGGCGGACGAACCTGCCATAGGTAATACCAATCCTGCTGGAAGAAAATTCGACCCTCATGCAGGACAATGTCGATAACACCCCAAGGCTCGTGGCGTACGATGTGTGGCATCGCGGCTCTCCCTCCGATTTTTAACGCGCAAAGTTCTCCACCGGTTCCATCAACACGTGTTAGCTTGCCGCTCCAAATTTTCACTTGCCGGCAGGCTCCTCCTTTCCTGCCACTCGAATGAGGGGTGCTCGGAGGGAACTGGTGGAGTTGAGCCTTAAAATTAAAGGGCCGGAGAGCCATGGCGCCACCTCCTGGCCCCGCCTCAAAAGTGCCACCTCAGCCGGATGGCCGCGGTTCTCGGCTGCACGAGACGAGTGCCCACAAACAAGGATTGGAAATTGTAAAGCGCCGTCCGGTTGGTGAGGTTGGTGAACTGAACACTCAACTCCCACTTCTTGCGGCCCTCGGCCACCCGCTCCATGCCAACCAACAGATCCGTGATCGTCCGGGGACGAGTTCGCGGGGGGTTGGAGCGCAGGTTTACGTAAGGAAGCAAATCCGCGTAGTCCGGATCGGCGGCCACTTCGTCCTCATCCGAAGGGTTGGTCACTAAGCCGCTGTCGTAACGCGTGGAGTTGGTGAGGAAAAACCCGCGCGGGCCCCGCCAGTGAATGACGCTGTGCAGACCCAACTTTTGATCGTGATCAATCACAAAGGGACCTGCATTCAGAATCTCGACCGCCGTATTGCCTAAAAACAAGCCTCCCGTAAACGGTGGGGTTGAGAGGGCGCGGGCATGAGTTGCCGAGACGCTCGCCGTTAGCCCTTTCCAGTCGGGCAAAACCAGGCGCGCCTCGGCCCCGTTGACGCGCAGCCGGGCCAGCGCCATAGGAAAAATGACTGGCGTGTTGAAGAAATTGTTGTTGTCCTGCTGATCGCGCGCGTTCTTGTGATAGAAAGCAAGATTTAGGCTCGCAAGCCGGCCCAGCGCTTGCTGGAGGCCAAGCTCATACAAGTTTTGACGCTCCGGGCGGATGGGAACCACGGCTCCCCCGACCGTCTCCCGTACATCGGGCGCAACCAGCACGGCAGATTCCTCTGAGTTGGATAAGAGCAGGTTTTCATTCGGCGGAGTTTGGTAAGTGCGATTATACGAGGCGCGCACAACGGTGTTTGTCTTCGACAGATGGTAGGAGACACCGAGTCGCGGCTGGAGCTGGTTGCCCCTGACTAAGAAGCGATAAAAATCCTGGCGAAGGCCCAGCGAAAAGTGAAACGGGCCCCAGCGCGCCTGATCTTGCAGGAAGGCCGTATAAAGGCCGCCGGCAGCGCGTTTGTGAAAGCGAAACAGCCTGCCTCCGCGCGTTAAGTCGTGGGCTTCCAAGGTCGGAATGTAGTGGGGCGAGTCCGGATGGTTGAACCGCGAATCGGTCACCCCAAAAGCAAATTGTTCTTCCACCGGAAAATATTGCCCGTCCAGGCCTGCCTTCCATTGATGGCGAGCCCGGACGACGTTTACGCGGTTCCAAGCCGTCCACGTCGTTAGGCGGCGCCACTGGCTGGCCGTCACGGGAGTGTCGCCAGGACTGGGGTGAAGGCGGGCGGTGGCGGTGCGCACCGAGAGCGTTGAGTCGAACGTGGCGCTCGCATCCAAGCTTCGCACCCAGCCGCTCATGAGGCTCAGATCCTTCAGTGTCTGCCGTTGCGCCATCCCGTTGGCATGCTGTGAGGGCAGGTTGGCCAGCTGGAATGAAGAACGGCCTGCCAGGAGATTGAAACGAATACTATCTCGCGAGCTGAGCTGCCCGTCGAGCCTGGCGAAACCCCTCTCGTTGTTTCCCCCGTTGTGTAAGTTCTCCAGAGAAACCTGGTCCAAATAACGGTTCGATTTCCAGGCGTGAAACGACGTTGAATAGCCCCACTTGCCGCGCTCTCCAACAGCCTGAGCCACGCTTTGCAGCGTGTCAAATTGCGCCGCCCCCAGCAACAGGCTGCCCGCAAACGACCGACCGCTCCCTAGGCCAGAACGCGTGGTGACGTTGGCCACAGCGGCGACTTTACTCCCATACTCTGCCGGAATGTTGCCCGTATACAACTCCACAGTCTGCACAATGTTGGGGTCTACAGCGTTGGCAAAGGCGCCTGTCAATTGATCGCTAATGGGCATTCCATCGACGACAAAAGTCATCTGGTTGTGCGCGCCACGGGGATGAATCGCCCCGTTTGCGTTCTGAGCAAACCCAGAAAAGGTCACCAGCGCGGTCTCGAGTCCGCGGTTCAAGCCAGGCAGACGTTCGATATCCCGCTGATTCATCTCGGCCTGGGTCCCGGTTGCTTGGGGTTCAATTAGCTGACCAGGCTCGCGATCGAAGACCCGGATCACCGTTTGTTCGGAAGCAAGCGGAAGCGTGAACTCCAAGGCAACCGGCACGTTGCTTCGCAAGGAAACGGTCTGGCGCAGGCTCATAAAGCCGGCCTTTTCCACAATCAGTTCATAGGTGTGAAACGGAAGATTACGGAAAGCGAACTCCCCGCTGGTCGCTGTGGTTGAGCTCACCTCAAAGCCGGTGGCGAGATTTCGTAGCGTGACCTTGGCGCCTGGAATAGCCAAACCCGCTGGGTCTCGCACCATTCCGGTGCAAGTCGCCGTGGATTGGCACCACAACTGGGCCCAAGCCCCGAGGGCGAGATTAATGTATAGAAACTGTTTCAAGTTCACTATGACTAACCATGGCACGCCGCGGGCTCGGTTTCAAGGTGGCGCTGGCCTGCTTCCAGGATGGTTCTCCAGGGATTCGCTGGGTTATACTGAGAAGGCTGGAGGTGTGCGCCCTGACGGTGCTGCCTTGAGTGCTGCTTCGGTTTCGCGTGATCTCAACTCCGCGCTGGGCTGGCTTGCGGAGGGAGAACCAGCCGGTCACGTGCGGGGGAAAAGCGCATGCGGCGACCGCTCCCGACGTCTTATACTGAGTTTTTAACCAACTTTTGACATAAGGATCTCGTGAACTATGCCTAATCCAAAACGGCGGCATTCAAACCGCAGAACCGCCCAACGCCGTGCGCACGATTTTTTGACCGTCGCCAATCTGGCGATTTGTCCCAAGTGCGGAGAAAAACACCTTCCTCACCGTGTTTGCCCCAGCTGTGGTGTGTACAAAGGTCGGGAAGTCATTGAAGTCGCTGAACAGTAAGAGCATCCGGGTCAGCGGGCGATGACTTTGCGATCGGACGTTTTCTAATCCTGTCAACGCCGCCCAAGTTCAAACCTATGGTCACCATCGCGGTAGACGCCATGGGAGGTGATCACGCCCCCAAGGCAGAGGTGGAAGGGGCAATCCACGCCGTCAAAAGCCTGCCAGTTGAGGTCGTGCTCGTGGGCCGGGAAGAGTTGCTGCGAAGCGAGCTCGAACATTACCGGGGCTGGCAACAAATGCCGATCCGCATCCAGCATGCCAGCGAAGTGATCACGATGGAGGATTCGGCGGCGAAAGCCATGCGGGCCAAAAAAGACAGCTCCATCCGCGTGGCCACTCGCTTAGTCCGCGACGGCGTCGCGCAAGGCGTGGTTTCGGCAGGCAACACTGGAGCGGTCATGGCGACAGCCAAAATGGTGCAGGGCATGGTGCGAGGGGTGGAGAGGCCGGCGCTGGCATCTGCTTTCCCAACGCTCAAAGGAACGCCTTCGGTACTCGTGGACGTGGGAGCCAATGTGGACTGCTCACCCGTCATGCTGGCGCAATTCGCCATTATGGGCGAGATTTATTCCCGTGTGATCTTCCGCGTCAAGCAGCCCCGCGTGGGCCTGCTCTCCATTGGCGAAGAGGAGCATAAGGGCAACGAACTCACGCGCAATACAACACCGCTGCTCAAAAAGCTCCCCATCAACTTTATTGGCAACGTCGAGGGCCGGGACCTCTACACGGGATATGCTGACGTCATCGTGTGCGATGGTTTTATCGGCAATGTGGCGCTGAAGGTGAGCGAGGGCATTGTGGAAGTGATCAAACACATGCTCAAGGAATCCCTCCAGGCCACCATCACGCGCCAGATTGGTTACGTGCTGTCGAGAGCGGCGTTTGCCGATTTTAAAAAGCGTGTCGACTACTCCGAATACGGCGGCGCGCCGCTGCTGGGAGTCAAAGGGGTCTGTATTATCTGCCACGGCCGCTCCAACGCGAACGCCATTAAGAATGCAGTTCGAGTGGCCGCCGAATTCGCCAGCGCGGGAATTAACAAACGGATTGAAGAAGAGCTGGATCGCTCCGCGATGGGGCACGGGGCAGCTGCTTCGGCCAACTGAGGCATCGCTTTGTTCATGGTCCAAAGGGGAGGCGGGGACTGTCTCCCGCCCGAGATCTGCTGCTTCGGTCAGCTTCGGCGCCAGGTTCTTGAAGACCGGTAGCGGGCGAAACAGGCTGCACTGCCCGCCAGCTGGCCCAGGACGCCCGTACCAGGCCCCTTAGTACAACCGTGTCAAAGACTACCTACTTAGTACAGGCGTCTCTCCCGCTGGGCTGGCCCGTTGCGTAGTCTCAAGGCTAGACCAGCTGAGTCCCACTCCCTCGGGACTTGGCGCTTTCGCTCGAGCGATTGCAGCAAGCGCCGCGCAGACGGCAACCTGTGCGGCGCTCCCGGCTCACTGCGGACCTTTGCTTGCCCCAAGCAGGCCGCCGAGACCGCCGGAAACCTTACAATCCCTCATTCCCGGTTCGCTTGAGCCGAAAAGGAAAGTGGGATGATCTCGCTGCTTCGCGTCGCAGGCTTAGATGAGCTGCTCGAGGAGACCATCAAGGGATACGCGGCGATCGTAGGCTTCGTGCGGGACCACTGCCTTCGCGCCTGCCCCCCGGTTGCCAGCCACTACGCGGCCAGCCTCGAGCATCTGCGGACCCAACTGGGCCCTGGCGTTACCCGAGAACAGCTGCGAGCCATTCGACAAAATCTGGAAAAGCAGATCCGCCAGTTTGGCGACCATGCCTTTCGCGAGTTTCATTCCCGAGAAGAGGAACTGCGTGAACTGGCGCGGCTCGTAGCGAAGGCCACCGAACTGCTCGTGACCCGGACCGGTCAGGCATCCAGCGAGTGGACCAGCTTGGCGAATCAACTCGAAACGCTCGCCTTGACCAATGACCTCGATCTTCTCCGGCAGAAACTGCGAGCTCACGTTGCCGAAATCCGTCAGTCCATCGAGCGGATGGCGCTTCAGGATTCTACCGTCATCCAGGAATTGCAATCCGAGCTTGCCGCCCTCCGACAGCGGCTCGAAGTGGCCCAGCGCAGCGCCTCGTTCGACCCTCTGACGCATCTGCCCAATCATCAGGAACTCGAGCGTCAGTTTGAAAGCTGGCGAAGCGCCCACAAGCCGTTTTCCCTCGTCGCCTTCGATATCAACCGCCTCAAAGCGATTAATGATCGCTATTCACCGGCCGGCGGCGATCACGTATTGCGCGAGTTCGCCCACCGCCTCCGCTCCGCCTTGCGCTACACCGACTTTGCTTGCCGCTTAGAAAACGACGAATTTGCCGTCTTGATGGATGGCCCCTTCCGGGACGCCATCGTGCGTTCCGGACAGCTGGCGGATAAGCTGTGCGGCCGCTACACCCTGCGCGTCGGTGGCGAAGAGATCCGGGTTGATGTCAGCGCCGCTGTCGGCCTTGCCGAATACCGCAGCGGTCAAACACTTCATCAGGTGATCCAACGCGCCCGAACCGCTATCGCTGCCCAGAAGCAGGCTAGCCCCTAGAATCCCCGTTCCCTCGGGCTCGGAATCGACCCCACATCCTCCTCCCACATCGCAAAACCCACTCCCCCCGTTTCCAGAATCGGTAATCTCCTACCAAAAGCCGAATTACAACAATTTTGATCAAGTTTGTTCAGTATTGAAAATAAAGGATACTCTGAAACTTTTTGGTTGTGGCCCCTGTCGTGCAACATCCCAGCCAGGTAAAAGCTAGACTGGTCGATGGATCCACGAATTGTTTGTTTTCGGAGTTCAAAAAAAGGAGTGATTATGCAGCGCACTTTGATGTTGGTTGTGGTCTTGCTGAGCCTGGTCACCGTAAGTTCAGCACAAACCATTACCGCGTCGATTACGGGTCTTGTCACCGATCCTTCCGGGGCCGTGATCCCGAAGGCAAGGGTCGTAGCAACCAACATTGGCACGAACGTGAACTTCGAAACCGTCACAAATGATGGCGGTGTGTATACCTTTCCGTTTCTTCCTCTCGGCAGCTACAGTGTATCGGTAGAGATCAGCGGATTTAAGAAGTCCGTTTTGGGTCCCTTCAAACTAGAGGTCAACCAGATTGCCCGCGTGGACGTTAAGCTCGAGCTCGGCGACACGACGCAAACGGTAGAGATTAAGGATGTTGCGCCAATTCTGCAAACCGAGTCCACGCAAACCGGGGACTCGCTGGGAGCAGAAAAGCTGACCGCCCTTCCGCTCAATGGCCGGAATTTCGTGCGGCTGACACTGCTCATTCCCGGGGCTGTGAGCCCGAATCCCGAGGGGATGAACAACCGCTTCGGGGCGCGCCCCTATGTCAACGGCAACCGTGAGCAAACCAACAACTTCATGCTGGACGGCGTGGACATCAACGACTCGATTGACAACCGTGTCGGCTACTCCCCGAATGTCGATGCTCTCGAAGAGGTTCGCGTGCTTACTGGAAATGCAGCGGCCGAATTCGGCAACGCCGGCGGCGCCGCGGTCTTACTTCAGCTCAAGAGCGGCACCAACGAGTTCCGTGGCAACGTGTTTTGGTTTTTAAGAAATAACATCCTGGACGCCAACGGTTTCTTCCGCAACCGCAACCTTTCGACAGCGACGCGCACGGGTTTCCGACGCAATATTTTCGGCGGCACGCTAGGAGGTCCAATTCAGCGCAACAGGACCTTCTTCTTTATGGACTATGAAGGAACCCGGCAGAGCGCCGACGGGCCCGCAACGGCGAGTGTCGCGCCGCAGGCATGGCGTAACGGCGACTTGAGCCAGTTTCCGAATGTCATTGTGGATCCTACCAACGGACAACCTTTTCCCAACAAGCAAATCCCGCAGTCGCGTTTCAGCCCCGTGGCCCGTTTCCTCTTCTCCAACCCGAACCTCTACCCACTTCCGAACCAGCCGGGTGTCGGACCTTTGGGGATTACCGGCAACTATGCTTCAGCTAGCGCCTCGCGTCTGAGCAACCACCAGGGCGACATCAAAATTGACCACCGTCTCTCCGACAAAGACAACCTTATGGGGCGCTGGTCGATGGGCGCTTATGAGACCTTGGGCAGCCGGGCAGCCTTGCCGGTCTTTATGACCTCAGGACAAGAGGGGCCGACTCAATCGGCGGTCATTAACTGGAACCGGACCATTTCACCCGCTATCGTGAACGAAGCGCGTGTGGCTTACTCGCGCGTTGTCATCCGCGACAACACCATTGATTGGAGCGGCCAGCTGGGTCTTGATGGCAATCAAAAGTTTGGCATCCCCGGGGGTCAGCCGATTCCAGGCTTGAGCAGCATCACCCTGGGCAGTGGCCTGTCCAACATTGGCGCGGCGGCAACGCTCTCCAACACCGCGGACAACAAATTTATCTATTACGACAACCTCACCTGGCAAAAGGGCAAACATGTGCTCAAAATGGGCGCCCAGTTCATGCGCTACCAGCAGAACCGCTACTATGCAGGGAACAACGGGGCGCTGGGACTGTTCCGCTACAACGGCACCTACACAGGGCTTGATTTCGCAGACTTCCTCATCGATGCCCTAAACTCCAAGGGTCGCGGCGCGGCCACCGGCACCTGGGGCCACCGCTTCTGGCGCTCGGCGCTGTTCTTCCAGGACGACTTCAAAGTCAGCACCAACTTCACCTTGAATCTGGGCTTGCGCTGGGAGTACATGCAACCCATCTATGAAGTAGCCGACCGTCAGATTAACGTGAATACCTTTACCGGCCAATTGATCCGGCCGGGATCTGGCGAGTTTGGGCGCGCCCTCTACAAGGGTTATCCCTGGCAGTTCATGCCCCGGATCGGGTTTGCCTGGGTCCCGGGTATCTTGAACAACAAGTTTGTCATCCGTGCCGGTTACGCTTATCAGAGCTTCATGGAGGGCACGGGCGCCAACCTGCGCTTGCCGCTCAATCCGCCGCATTTTGTTGAAACCGACTTTACCTATGACCCGCGCACGCCCGGATCCATTCGTACCGGTTTTGCCGATGTCGTCACCCAGAACATTACCTTGGACATGCCGCGCCCGGCGGGGGTGATCACGCCGCAGCTCCAGGGGCGCGCCTGGGATCTCAATCTACGCCCGCAAACCACTTCACAGATGAACTTCACTCTGGAGTACCAGCTGGACAACGCAACGTCGGTCTCGGCGGGATATGTCGGGCAGAAGGGGACACACTTGGTAGCGCCCGTTGAAGCCAACCAGCCCCTTCCGGGTACGGGTCCTTTCGCCACGTGGCCGAACCTGAACCTGCGCCGGCCCTTGATTAATGTTCTGCCAAATCTCGGCAACATTGCCCGCACCGAATCTTCAGCGACCATGGATTATCATTCGCTTCAGCTCACAGGGCGCCGCAAGTTCTCCTCCGGCTTTGAATTCATCGCCGCCTACACCTTTGGTAAAACGCTCACCGACAACCTCGGCTACTACGGCTCAGCCTTTGCTTCCGGAGAGGGGGCCTACTGGCAGAACGCCTATGACCGCCGTTCCAACCGGGGTCCGGCGTTTTTTGACGTGCGCCACAACTTTACCATCGGCGGCAACTACGACTTGCCCTTTGGCCGGGGCAAGCGTTTTGGCTCGGATGTACCCCGCGCCGTGGATTTTCTGCTAGGCGGCTGGAGCCTCAACTACAACCTCGCCGCACGGACCGGATTGCCTCTGACGGTCCGCGCCAACGACCGTACCGGTCAAGCCGTGCGCGGAAACGTTCGCGCCAACCGCTACCGTCCGCTGCAGATCAATAAAGCCGCGCGTAACGTGGACAACTGGTTTGGGTTAGGCCCGGACCGGGCAACCTTGTTCTGTCCAGCGGGAGTGGATGACGGCCGCTGCGCCTACGGTCAGCCCGCCGACGGGCAGTTCGGCACCTCGGGAATTGGCACGGAGCGAGGACCGGGATTTTTCAACACCGATCTGGCGATCGGCAAGAGATTCTCGGTGAGCGAGAAGAATTACTTCGAATTCCGCGCCGAAATGTTTAACGCGTTCAACAACGTAAGTTGGGCGCCGCCATTTCTGAACATCAACAGTCCGGCAACCTTCGGCGCGATCACTGCGCAGGTGAATGCGCCACGAAACATCCAGTTCGGCCTGAAATACTACTTCTAAGACGTTTGTCCAGAGCGTCAAAATGAGCACTGCCGGCTGGGAACGAAACGTTCCCAGCCGTTTCTTTCTCTAGGCTTTCCGCCACCCCACCCGCCAAAAGCTCCCTCGGCAAAGCTCCCTCGGCTTTAAGCAAACCGCTTTTCCAGGGGCTGATTCAGCGAGCCTCGAGGCGAACTCAAGCCAGACGCGTTTGTCCCTGGCTATTCCTTGCTTCCTGCCCCAGGCTGGAGCGGCCCGTCGGGGCTTGCCGCCGGCCAAGATTCGATACAGTTAGACGCCCCAACAATAGTCCTCGACTACCTTTTCGAGCGTATCGTCTTTCTCCATCAGCCGCATGAGTTCAAGCCGGATGGCATCCACCAGCGCATGCCAGCTAGCATCGATGATGTTGTCCGAAACGCCCACCGTGGCCCAACTTCTGCGATGATCCGACCATTCCACCAGAACACGCACCTTTTCCGCAGTTCCCTTCTTGGTATCAAGGACGCGCACCTTGTAGTCAACGAGGCGCACGTTGGAGATTGCCGGGTATCGCTGTGAAAGACACTGACGCAAGCACAGATCCAAGGCATTCATCGGCCCGTGGCCCGACGCCGTCGCGGAGTGAATGCCATCCTGAGTCTTCAACGTCACGGTGGCGACGGTTTGCGAGTCTTTGTTGGCGTGCCGCGTCGTGACTTCGTAGCTAATCACTTCGAATAACTGGAGACCAGGATGGAGGGCTTCGCGCACCAGAAGTTCGAACGTGCCCTCGGCAGCCTCGAGTTCATAGCCCTGGAACTCCATGTGCTTGATTCGATCCAGCAGTTCGCGATGGGACTTTTCGTCGAGCCGGTCGACCAAGCCATGCTGTTTCAATTTATAGAGGATATTGCTGCGGCCGCTCAGATCGCTGAGGAGCACGCGCTGGCGGTTGCCCACGAGTTCTGGCCGGATGTGTTCGTAAGTGGAGGAGTCCTTTAGGACTGCGCTTACATGGACCCCGCCTTTGTGAGCGAAGGCGCTCCGGCCGACATAAGGCTGATCGTTGCGCACGGAAAGGTTGGCAAGCTCGGCAATGAAACGCGCCACTGAGGTTAGCTGCGCGAGTTTTTCTGGACCGATGGTGGTATGGCCCAGCTTTAACTCCAAATTCGCGAGCACGGAGACAAGATTCGCGTTTCCGCAGCGCTCCCCGTAGCCGTTGAAACAGCCCTGAACATGCGTGCATCCCGCTTCCACAGCCGCCAGGGTGTTCGCGACCGCGACATCCGCGTCATTATGACAATGGATGCCAAGCACGCCATCAAAGCGTTTTCGGACTTCCGCAATCACCTCGACAAGGCGGTGCGGTAGGGTTCCGCCATTGGTGTCGCACAAGCAAAGCACGTCCGCTCCGGCTTGTTTTGCGGCTTCGAGGGTGCGCAGCGCGTAGCTCGGGTTGGCCTGGTAGCCGTCAAAGAAGTGCTCGGCGTCATAAACGACTTCTCTGCCGTGATCTTTGAGGTACTTTACCGTTTCCCCAATCAACAGCAGGTTTTCCTCCTCACTAATGCCGAGCGCGCGGTGCACGTGCAAATCCCAACTTTTGCCGAAAATCGAGCACACTGGCGTGGAGGCTTCGAGCAAATTGCGCACGTTCTGGTCTTGATGAACACGGTTTCTGGCAAACCGGGTGGATCCGAAGGCCGTCAGCTTGGCGTGCTTAAGACGGAGCTCGCGGGCCCGGGCAAAGAACTCCTTATCACGGGGATTCGACCCAGGCCAGCCACCTTCAATATAGTCAATGCCCAGCTCGTCGAGCTTCTGTGCAATGACCAGTTTGTCCTCCACGGAGAATGAGACGGCTTCGCCTTGAGTGCCATCCCGAAGCGTGGTGTCGAAGGTGAAAATTTTCATCGAAGGCTCCTCTTCTGGCAGGCTTGATGAACAGACCCTTAGGCCTGCGGCACGCCTACCTCCTTTTTCCGCTTCAAGAAGGTCATCATCTCTCGCAGAGGCGCCCCGGTCTTCTCAATCAACAGATCGGCCCCCTGCTTCCGCATGGCGAGAAACTTGCTCCTTCCGGTGCGGTTTTCCTCCATCCACTCGCGGGCAAACTCCCCGGATTGGATTTCGGCAAGAATCTTTCTCATTTCGGCGCGGGTTTGTTCGGTGATGATGCGGGGGCCGCGTGTGTAGTCGCCATACTCGGCCGTATCCGAAACAGAGTAGCGCATGTAGCTGAGCCCCCCTTCGTAGATCAAATCGACAATCAGCTTTAGTTCGTGGAGACATTCGAAGTAGGCGATTTCCGGAGCGTAGCCTGCCTCCACGAGGGTTTCAAACCCAGCGTTGATCAGAGCGCTCACCCCGCCGCACAGCACCGTCTGCTCGCCAAAAAGGTCGCTCTCGGTCTCTTCCTTAAATGTGGTTTCAATGACGCCCGCTTTCAAGCAACCAAGCGCCAGAGCATAAGCCAGGGATTTCTCAAGCGCCCGTCCCGAGGCGTTCTGGTGTACGGCCACCAGCGCGGGTACGCCTACGCCTTCAGTGAACAGCTCCCGCACGCGGTGACCGGGAGCTTTGGGCGCCACCATGGTGACATCAACCTCTTTGGGAGGCGTTATGAAACCAAAGTGGATATTGAAGCCGTGCGCAAACATCAAGGTTTTACCCGGCGTCATATGAGGCGCAATTTCGCTTTGATAAAGATCGGCCTGAATATGATCCGACACTAGGATCATGATCATGGTGGCCTCTCGGGCTGCCTCGGCGACGCTTAAAACACGCAGCCCAGCAGCCTCAGCCCTGGCCCGGCTCTTGCTTCCTGGGTACAAACCGACGACTACCTTCACGCCGGAATCCCGAAGGTTCAAGGCGTGAGCATGCCCCTGGCTTCCGTAGCCGACAATGGCCACCGTCTCGGTGGCCAGCACGCTTAGGTTTCCGTCTTTTTCATAGTAGCGGTTAGGCATTCACAACTCCGTTCCTGTCTTTATTCTCAGCTGCCTCCACGGTGCGAGGAATGGGCGGCGAAAGGCGGAGTTTCTTCGATTCGAGCGACACGGCAACCAGTCCCGAGCGCGTCACTTCAATCTCTCCATAACTCCGCATGACGTCGATAAACTCATCCATCTTCTCGGTTTCTCCTGTGGCTTCAATGGCAAAGCCCTCCAGCGAGGAATCGACCACACGTCCGCCGAAAATCTCCGCCTCTTTGAGAATCGCCGTTCGGGCCTCCATCGGAGCACGAACACGCAAAAGCACCAGCTCGCGCGCCACCGCGGGCGCCTCGGTCAGATCCGCGGCCTGCAAGACGTTGATCAACCGGTTCATCTGCTTGATGAGTTGACGGCGCAAATGGGGCTCAACGTCCACAGCGATGGTCATCCGCGACAGCGTGGGATCCAGGGTCCGCGCCACGGTCAGGCTCTCGATGTTGTAGCCGCGCGCGCTGAGCAGTCCTGTGACGCGCATGAGTGCGCCCGGTTTGTTTTCCAACAAAATCGAAATCACTTGGATCATAAAAATTTCCGTTCTCTCTGGAATTTGCCGCGAGCGCGGAAGGGCCCTTGGTCATTTCGCCTGCTGGCGGCACAGTGAACCCCAGGCGCCCCCCCTCAGCGTTTCGCCGGTACAGCCACAGGTCGAGGCGGTTCAAGCACCATTTCGTTGATCGCCCCGCCGGCCGGCACCATGGGGAACACATTGTCAAACGGCGAAACCTTCACATTCAACAAGTAGGGCCCGGGTTCATTCACCGCTTCTCGGAGCGCTTCTTCCAGCTCGGAAGGCTTGTCGATGGTGCGGCCCCTGAATCCATAGGCCCGTGCCAGCAGCTCGGCATCGGGGAAGCAATCGAGCTCCACCGCGCAAGTGCGATTGTTGTAGAACAACTCTTGCCACTGACGGACCATGCCGAGATAGCCATTGTTCATCACAATGATCTTCACCGGCAAACCGTAGCTGGCAATCGTAGCCAGCTCCGGAATCGACATCTGAAATCCGCCATCGCCAACAATGGCAAACACGAGCTTGTCGGGACAGGCAAATTGCGCGCCAATCGCCGCCGGCAAGCCAAAGCCCATGGCCCCTAGCCCGCCCGAGTTGATCCACAAGCGCGGGGCGTTGAAGCGGATCAACTGCGCTGCCCACATCTGGTGTTGGCCAACATCCGAGCAAACGATGGCTTGGCCCTTGGAAATCTGGTCAATGGCGTACATCAAGTGCTGCGGCTTAATCTCCTCGCTTGAAAACACCGGCTGGAGGGGATGCTCCTGCTGCCAGGCGCGAATTTGCTTCCACCAGGCTTTGCGCTCCGCGGCGTTGACCTCGGCCATCGTGGGCTCCAACTCCCTGAGGGCCTTGTTCAGTTTTGGCAGCACCTTTTTCACATCCCCCACGATCGGCAGATCCGGATTGCGATTCTTTCCGACCTCGGCTGGATCAATGTCGACGTGAATCACCTTGGCATGCGGGGCAAAAGCCGACAGCCGACCCGTCACCCGGTCGTCAAACCGCACTCCAAGAGCAATCAGCAAATCG
Source organism: Bryobacteraceae bacterium (assembly GCA_025056455.1). Classification (GTDB taxonomy): domain Bacteria; phylum Acidobacteriota; class Terriglobia; order Bryobacterales; family Bryobacteraceae; genus CADEFT01. The sequence goes on from JANWVY010000012.1 coordinate 74,645, forward strand.
GCGTGGGTCATGCCCATGTTGGCGGCATAGCTGCCGTGCATGCCGGGCATGCTAATAAAGTTTGGATGTTCGCTTGGCAGCGCGCCCAGTCCCATGAGCGTGCATACCGTGGGCGCGTCCACAATTTCCACCAGCTCGCGCAGCTCCTGCGACGCCTCCCCGGCAATGATGCCCCCTCCGGCGTAAACAAAGGGCCGTTTGGCCTCCCAAATCATCTGCGCCGCGCGGCGAATCTGGCCAGAATGTCCTTCCGTAACAATCTTATAGCCGGGCAAATGAATGGCATGCACGGGCGTGTAGTGGCCTTGCGCTTGAAACACATCCTTGGGAATGTCCACCAGCACTGGGCCCGGCCGCCCCGTCGAAGCAATGTAAAACGCCTCGTGCACAATCTGAGGCAAATCCGCAATCGACTTCACCAGGAAATTGTGTTTCGTGCACGAGCGTGTGATGCCGAAGGTGTCGGCCTCTTGGAAGGCATCGCTGCCAATCAACTTCGTCGATACTTGGCCCGTCAACGCCACAATGGGAATTGAGTCCATCATCGCGTCAACAAGACCCGTCACCAAATTCGTCGCCCCCGGCCCCGAGGTCGCACAGCAAACCCCAACCTTGCCCGTCGATCGCGCGTAGCCCTCGGCGGCAAAACAGGCGTTTTCTTCATGCCGCACCAAGATGTGGCGAATGGGATTGTCATACAGCGTGTCGTAAAAGGGAAGCGTCACCCCCCCGGGGTATCCAAAGATGATCTCTACGCCTTCGCGCGACAAGCACTCCAGCAGCATTCTCGCCCCACTCATCAAGTTTGATGACGACATTTCGAACATCCTTTCTTCAATTCGCATCCTCTCCGCTGCCATCCCGGCTCGCGGCCCATGAACCAACCATTTCGACCAACAAAAAAGGGCCACTGGCAGGCCGTTTTCGCCCCGCCAGTGGCCCTCGATCCAAACTCTATCGAGCCCATCAGGCGGGGCCGGCTACAGTGACCCCAAGAATTCGTACTACGATTCCGATGAGGCTGATAACGATGACCAGACTGACACGGAGAGCTGCTTCACGAACTACCGTAGGCTGGTTGGCTGCCGGCATGGTGGTGAGCAATTCCTCTCCTGCCTTCTCAGATTAAGGCAGCGCTCAATCAAATGCAACAGGCACGTGCCATAAAATTTTGTAATACTCTCATTGCTCTCCCCGCCACCGCCAAGGCGCTCGAATCGCCAGGCTACAATTGACGCCATGGGCCGGATCCAAATCCTTCCCGACGAGCTCGCCAACAAGATTGCGGCCGGCGAGGTTGTGGAGAGACCGGCCTCCGTCGTCAAAGAGCTCCTGGAGAACTCCATCGACGCGGGCGCGACGGAACTTCGCATTGAAGTGGAGGCCGGTGGCCGGCGCTTGATCCGCGTGGCAGACAACGGCAGCGGCTTGCTGCGGGACGATGCGCTGCTTGCTTTCGAGCGCCATGCCACGAGCAAGATCCGGCAGACACGGGATTTGTTCGCCATCAAAACGCTTGGCTTCCGGGGCGAGGCGCTGCCCTCGATTGCCTCCGTATCTCGATTGACCTTGGACACCCAGTCGGTCGAAGAACCAGTCGGAAGCCACGTCGAAATCGCGGGCGGCAAGATCCTTCTCTACGAGGAGGCAGCCCTGCCTCCCGGCACTACGGTGACCGTCCGCGACCTCTTCTTTAATGTGCCCGCACGCCGTAAATTTCTTCGTTCTGAACAGACCGAGCTGGCGCACATTGCTTCGCTGGTGACCCACTACAGCCTTGCCCATCCGGACAAAAGCTTTGAGCTCGAGCACAACCACAACCAGCTCTTGCAGGTCACCCCCGTCGCCACCCTGCGCGAGCGGGTCTACCAGGTCTTTGGTGCTCGCCTCTTAGAAGAGCTGGTGGAGATTGAAGGGGTCCGACGGGAACTCCCAGCTGAGGCAGACGAAGCGATTGCCTCCTCGTTTATTGAGCTCAAGGGCTTCATTTCGCGGCCTCAGTTTCAAAAAACGAACCGCAACAGCATCTTTTTGTTTGTCAACCAGCGCTTGATTCGCGACAAGCTGTTGATGCATGCGCTTTCCGCCGCCTACCAGAATTTGATGCCGCCACACGCCTTTCCCTTTGCACTGCTGTTTTTACGCTGCGGAGCAGAGGAAGTAGACGTGAACGTTCATCCCTCGAAAACCGAGATCCGTTTTCGCCGCGCGAGCTTTGTGCACGACTTCGTCAAGGACGCTTTGAGTGAGGCGCTGAGCCGGAGCCGGCCCGCCTCCACACTGCCTCTGCGCGACCGCCCTCAGCCCGCCGCCGAGCTGCCCTACTCGGAGTTTTCACAAGCTCTTGAAAATCAACGCTTCCAAGATGCGCCGGCGCCCGAAACTGCACTGAGCCCAGAACAGCTTGCCGAGTTGCCCGAGTTTGTTCTTAAACCCCACCAATCACCAGCGCCCCGACTTGCTTTTGGAGACGCCGCCATCGATCTAGCTCCTTCGGGCAGCGACGCCGGGTTTCAGCGGGAACAACACTCCATCAACCCCGCCCCGCTCCGGCTACGCGCCCCCGACACGCACGGTTCATTCCCTCAGGAAGCCATTCTCGACGCTCCGGCCAGCATGGAAGCCCTCAAGGATCTCCGCCCGCTTGGCCAGCTTCAGGATTCTTTTCTAATTGCCGCTTCCAGAGACGGGCTGTGGATTATCGATCAGCACGTCGCCCACGAGCGTATCCTTTTTGAAAAGGTTTTGCGTCAGCGCCTTCACGGCAAGGTGGAAATGCAGAACTTGCTCCTTCCGCTCATCCTCGAGCTCACGCCTGGGCAGATGGTCCAATATGAACGCATCCGCGAGGAACTGCTTGCCAGCGGTTTTGACACTGAAACCTTCGGCTTGAGAACCGTTGCAGTGAAGTCCGCCCCGGCCACCATCCGGCCTAGCGATACCGAACGCTTACTCCAGGACATTCTTGAGATCGCGGAAGGCGACTTGCGCCAGGTCTCGCTTGAAGATTTACAACGGGGAATTGCCGCCTCGATTGCTTGCCGCGCGGCCATCAAAATCAACACCAAACTGGAGCCAGCCAAAATCGACTACCTGATTCGTGAGCTCGCACAAACCGAATATCCGATGAGTTGTCCCCACGGCCGGCCGGTCGCCCTGCGCTACTCCATCCGCGATATCTTGAGGGGGTTCCACCGCATCTGATCACGGCCGCTCCGGCGCACCTTTCATCCAGCCCAGTGCCTAGCGAGGCTCGGAACGCCAGCCTCAAAGAATGGGATACCAGCTCGCCACGTGGCGAGGCAGCTTGCCGGTGAGCCTCGGATCATCTGCTACTTCAATGGCCCGGCGATAGGGTCGGAAACCAGCCCGCTGATAAAATCCCAGAGCCTGCGGCGAATCGAGCGTGCAGGTGTGCAGCCAGAAGCGCACAGTGTCTCCTTGCCAGGCCAGACGGATGGCTTCTTGGATGAGATACTTTCCAAGCCCCTGGCCCGTTCTTTCTGGCGTGATCCCAAAGAAAGCGAGCTCGACTTCCCGCGCGACCCGGCGGTCAAGCTCCATTAGCCCAACATCTTCGCCATCCTGGCTGAGCACGTAAAGCTCTTGCTTGGGGTGGTGCAGGATCGAGCGAAGCTCTTCGTCGCTGAGAACCAGACGGCTGAACCACAGCCAGTTCTCGCCAATCCGGCGAAACAGGGCGCGATAGCGCGTGAGGTCCATCTGTTTGACCCGCTGCAAATGACACCCTGCGGGCGGCTGGGGATCAACTTCCTCCGGCCGGCTCGTCATCTGAAGATAGGTGACAATCGAGGCGATCTTTCCCGCCCCGACTACATGGTAGCCATTCGGAATTTCCATGCCTGAACTAGCATAGCCCCATGCGATGATGAAGGCATGTCGAAACAGCCCAAACTTACGGACGCGGAAATCGCTGCGGCTCTGGCCAATCTGCCAGGCTGGGAACTCCGCGAAGGCAAATTGCACCGGGAGTATCGGTTTCCCGATTTTGTGCATGCCTTCGGATTCATGGCCACGAGCGCCATCGCCATCGAGGCGATGAATCATCATCCAGAGTGGTTCAATGTCTGGAACCAAGTCCACATTGACCTCACCACGCATGACTCTGGCGGCGTCACCGCAAAGGATGTCGAGCTGGCGACCAAATTAGAAGCGATCGCTAAGCGTTTGCTATGAGGATCCTGCTCGGGTACATGGTCTGCCTGCTGGCGGCCGCAGGACAGGAGCGTTTTGCTGGCTCCAACGACTTAGACGCGCTCATCGAGGCGGCGATCCAAGCAGACGAAATTCCCGGCGCCGTTCTGCTCATCGGCAACCAGGAAAAGATTTTGCACCGCAAGGCTTACGGCTACCGCTCCCTAGTGCCAGCCAAAGAGCCTATGACTCTGGACACCATCTTCGATGCGGCCTCGTTGACCAAAGTGGTTGCCACCACCAGCTCGATACTAAGGCTCCTGGAGCAGGGTAAGCTTCGGTTGAACGATAAGGTCTCAACTCACTTGCCGGGCTTTCAAAACGGCAACAGCGAGATCACGGTGCGCCATCTGTTGACTCATTTCTCCGGTCTGCGCCCAGATCTTGATTTGTCCCCACCCTGGAGCGGATACGAGGTTGGCGTGCGGAAAGCGCTCGTGGATAAACCCGTGGCGCTGCCCGGTGAGCGCTTTATCTATAGCGACATTAACTTCATCCTGCTGGGCGAAATGGTTCGGAAGCTCAGCGGAAAACCTCTGGATCAGTTCGCGCGAGAGAACATCTTCTTGCCCCTCGGCATGAAGGACACCATGTTCAACCCGCCAGCCTCTTTACGCTCGCGGATCGCCCCAACGGAGCAATACCCCGGGATGAGCGCTCCGCTCCGCGGCGTCGTCCATGATGAGACCACCCGGTTTATGGGAGGCGTAGCCGGTCACGCCGGGCTATTTACCACAGCTGGTGACCTCAGCAAGTTCGCCCTCATGTTGCTCAATCAAGGCAGGGGTCCCGGAATCCGGCTGTTTGCTCCGCTGACCTTGCGCAAAGCGACGGAGCCCCAAACGCCCACCGACCAGGCCATCTTACGAGGTCTGGGCTTTGACCTCGACTCTCCGTTCTCCTCCAATCGTGGCGAGCTTTTTCCCATCGGTTCTTTCGGGCACACGGGCTTCACCGGCACCTCACTGTGGGTCGACCCGTACACAAAAACCTACGTCATCCTTCTCAGCAACAGCGTGCACCCTTTTCGCCGGCCGGCCATCTCCTCGTTGCGGTCCAAGGTGGCCACAGTCACTGCGGCAGCGCTTGGCCTCGACTCTCAGGGCGTTGTGCTCACCGGATACAACGAAACGGGCGCTTACCCGAGACGCCACATCGCTCACAACGGCCAGACTTGGACTGGGCTCGACGTCGCCGCTTCCTCGGGCTTTCTCTCGCTGCGCGGCCAGCGCGTCGGCCTGATCACGAACCATACCGGACTCAGCCGCGAGGGTAAGCGCAACGTGGACCTTATGCTCGCCGCCAAGGTCAACCTCGTCGCTTTGTTCTCTCCCGAGCACGGCCTGGCAGGTAAAGAAGACCAGGAAAACATCTCCGACACCAAGGATCCGGCTACCGGTCTTCCCGTCTATAGCCTCTACCGCGGTCAACATCGAGCACCGAACCGGGAGATGCTGGCCAAGGTCGATGTGCTGGTCTTTGACATTCAAGACATCGGAGCGCGCTTTTACACCTATGCCTGCACCATGTTGAACTCCATGGAAGTCGCTTCCGCCGCCCGCCTTCCGTTTGTCGTCTTCGATCGCCCGAACCCGATCACTGGGGTCCGCGTCGAAGGCGCAGTGCTTGAACCCGATCTCCAATCCTTTGTGGGTTGTTTCCCCATGCCGGTCCGCCACGGCATGACGATCGGCGAGCTGGCGCGAATGTTTCACGCCGAGCGTAAATTTTCGAACAAACTCGAGGTCGTCCCGATGAAAAACTGGCATCGGGGCGACTGGCACGACGCCACCGGGCTCATTTGGGTGAACCCTTCGCCCAACATACGCAGCCTCAATGCCGCCTTGCTTTACCCTGGCCTGGCCATGATCGAGTATTCACGCAACTACTCCGTCGGCCGGGGAACCGACGCCCCTTTCGAACAAATCGGGGCCGATTGGATCGACGGGCGCCAGCTAGCCACCAAACTAAACGCACGCGCCATTGCCGGCGTCCGGGTCTACCCCACTCGCTTCACACCCACCGAAAGCAACCTGAAAGATATACCGGTCGAGGGGGTACGCTTCGTCATTACCGACCGGGAACGCTTCAACAGTTTCCGTCTCGGTGTGGAGTTGATGGTGATGCTCGAAAAACTCTACCCGGGCAAAATTGCTTGGGAAAAGAATGAGCGCCTGCTGGGCAACCGCAAGCTCATCGAGCAGATCCGCAAGGGCGTTGACCCTCGCTTAATCGAGATGAGCTGGGAAGAGGAGCTGAAAAAATTCCTCGCACTCCGCGAGAAGTATCTCTTGTATCGCTGAGCCCGCCCCGTCGCGACCGGATTTTACGAAGCGAAGATCGCTTGTTGGGCCTGAAAGGGAAGATAAGCCGCTCCGTAGATTCCTGCTTCATTCCCTAGCCGGGCCTTCTCAATCCGGGTCTCGGTGTGGCGATAGGTATAACTGCGCCGACGGACTTCTGCCTCCAAGGACGGATAAAAGTAATCCCAGGCTGCCAGCACGCCTCCGCTCATTAAATAGAGCGGGAAGTTAAAGACATTGATGAGCATGGCGATGGCCACGCCAAGCGCCTGTCCCATGGATTCAAATACCCGACGGGCGCGCTCGTTTCCAGCCACAGCAAGATCATAGACATCCTTGGCCGTGAGGTCATCTCCAAGGGCCAACAGCTTGGCCATGCTTTCAATCGCCGTCGCCGAAGCATGCTTTTCTAAGCAGCCCGTATTGCCGCATCCGCAAGGGTTACCGTTTGGCGCCACCGTAAGGTGACCAAGTTCACCCGCCATGCCAACAAAACCATGCAGCACGCGGCCTTTCGAAATAATTCCGCCTCCGATCCCGGTGCCAAGGGTCAGCAGCACAAGATCCTCAACATCCCGTCCTGCCCCCATCCACTTTTCTCCGAGCGCGGCCGCATTGGCGTCATTCTCTAGAATCACGGGGGCGCCGAGCGCCTGCTCAATTCGGTCGCGTACCGGGTAACCTTCAAGGCACACCAGATTATTGGAACCGACCACTAGTCCTTCCGCGATGCGAATAAAACCCGGTACGCCAATTCCCACGCCCACCAGCCGGTGTTCCCTGAGTTTTGCGCGCACCGATTCGATGGCCCGCACAATATCTCGAATGACAGTCTCTGCTGTGGAAAGGTCGGTGGGGGCCCCCACCTTTTCCAGCATCGTTCCGGATGCCGTAATGGCGGCCGCCCGGAGATTGGTTCCGCCAAGATCGACGCCAATCGCGTAGTCAGCCATGAAGCCGAATCATACCAAACTGCTCGGCAAAGCCTCTGTCACCAGGCTAGACTTGCTCGGGCACAACGTAAGGCTTGCGATAGTTGCGCGTCAGCATTTGGTTGGCCTCAGCGTCCGCAACAAAGCGATTGCGGGCTGGATCAAACTTTAGCTCCCGTCCAAGCCGGTAGGAAATGTTGCCCAGGTGACAAAGGGCCGTTGACAGGTGCGTCTCGCGAATCTCGGCGGTGAGCAGGTCCATCCGGCGCTCGCGCACCGCTTGCACGAAATTCTCACAGTGATTGATCGTGGGAAGAGATTCGGTAATCGGTTCCAACTGTTTGGACCGTCCCAGCACGATCTCAAATTTTTCGTCCGATTCAATGCGAATATGGCCTTTGGTACCGAAGAAATCCCAGGACATGGGCTCGGCGGTGTATAGGCCGCGCAGCTCTCCGACCATGGCGCTGCCGTCGGCATAGGTCCAAGTGACAGTTTGTGTATTGGGAGTTTCGGCCTGGTCCTTGTAGCCGAAGCGCCCGCCTGTCGAGTAGATTTTGACTGGCAATTCTTTGCGCATGGCCCAGCGTGCAATATCCACCAGGTGAATGCCGTTGTTTCCCAGCTCGCCATTGCCAAAATCCCAAAACCAGTGCCAGTTATAGTGCACCAAATTTTCGTGATACGGCTGCATGGGCGCAGGCCCGACCCACAGATCCCAGTTGAGCCAGGCGGGCGGCTTGGTTTGTGGATCCTTAAATCCAATGGAATCGCGCTTGCCCGGAAACACCCACTTGGCCAAGTAAATGTCGCCGATCACCCCGCTGTGAATCATTTCGATCACTTTGCGGAATCGACCATAGGATCTTCGCTGCGTGCCCCCTTGCGCTACGCGTTTGTATTTGCGCGCCGCCTCGACGAGTTTCCCTCCTTCAAAAAGGTTGTGCGAGACTGGCTTTTCCACGTAGATATCTTTGCCCGCCTGGCAGGCCCAAATCCCACTTAGCGCATGCCAGTGATTGCAGTTGGCGATGAGAACGGCGTCAATGTTCTTGTCGTCAAAAACGCGGCGCATGTCAGACTCAAGCTTGGCCTTCATCGCGCCCTGGGTCACCTGCTGGAGGATGCCAGCCGCTTGCTCGGTGCGGCGGCCGTCGGGATCGACCAGCGCGCCGATTTCAACGTTGGGGAGTTTCGCCGCCTGCCGCATGAGCTCCGTGCCGCGGCCACCCATTCCGACAATCGCGAGCCGCACCCGGTCATTGGCGCCAGTCCAGGCGCGGTGAGTTCCCAGGAGAAGACCAGCCGTTGAGCGCAAGGCCTGGCGGCGGTTGGTAGAAGCTGCGCTTGCATCGAGCATAGTTGCAATATACACTACCTGGCCCGCGCATCCGTGGTTCGAACCAGCCGCCCGACCCAGACTTTGTACCATGAAAGTGTCATGTGGCTGCGTCGCTTGATCCTTGCTGGCATGCTTGCCCTCGCTTCCTGCCAGAATGAAGCCGAACGCCGGGAAGTGTTGCCGATGACCCTAGGCGTGCACCGCCGCCTCAACGTCGAAAACATGCCGGCCGAGGAATATCCCGAGGAGTATAAACGTCTGGGCCTCAAGCGCGCCCGCCGCGCCCTCTATCAGCAAGGTGAGGCCAAGATCTTGGCCACAGTTTACGAAATGGCAAGCCCAGCCGTGGCGTTCGAAATGGTGCAAAAATGGCGCCCCGAACCGGGCAAGTTGGTTTTCCACCAAGGACCGTTCTTCGTCGTTTTGGCCTCAACTCCTGAGAATCAAAAACCTATGAACGAGCTGGCTCAACACTTAGAGCAGGTCTTGAAACGATGACTTTTCGCGCACTAAGTTTCGGGCCGGAGGCAGGCCGCAGGCCCACACCCATCCATTTCTTTTTCGAGTTCTCCCTACTAGGCCTGCTGGCGAGCGGTTATCTCGCGGTGCTTGGATCGGGCTATCTTGATCTTCCTACAGCCCTAATGACTGGCCTAAGCTTGCTGGCCCGCGTGGGGATCGTACTCGGCTGGATCCGCGTTTCTCCCTCCTCACGAACCATCCACACCCTGACACTAGCCTACGTCCTGTTTTACGCGCTCGATTACTACTGGATCTCCCGGGATTTTCTCACCGCTACGGTGCACTTGGTCTTTTTTCTCGCAACGGTCAAAATCCTTACAGCGCAAACCGAACGCGATTATTTCTTTGTCAAAATCATCGCCTTTATCGAGTTGTTGGCGGCCTCCATTCTCTCCACGGACGCTAACTTTTTTATTTGCCTGGCACTTTTTTTCCTGTTTGGCGTGGCAACGTTCGCGGCCTCAGAAATTCGCCGCGCGGCCAGTCAATCCGACGCTGTCGTTCACCTGGCCGGCAAACCCTTTGCCTCGCGCCTGGCGGGACTCACTCTCTTCACGGTGCTCGGAATCTTGCTTTTGAGCGGCGGCTTGTTTTTCCTTTTGCCTCGCACCGCGCGCGCGGCCTTGCAGCGCTTTGTTCCCAAAAACTCTCACGTCCCCGGTTTCTCCCAAGAGGTGACCCTCGGCCAAATTGGCGAGTTCCAAATGCAGAACACAGCCGTCATGCATGTTCGCATCCTCCAAAACACGGCTCTACCTGGCTTAAAGTGGCGAGGCTCGGCGCTGTCTCATTTTGATGGCAAAAAATGGTTCAACCCGGACGCAGCGGAAGAGGTTTTACCTGTCGACAGCGCGGGTCTGCTGCGGCTGACCAGCCTCGAGCAGCAGCTCACTCCAGCCCGGCGGATCAGCTATCAAGTCGTTGTGCAAGATCCTCCCTCTGACGTCTTGTTCTTCGCTGGCACTCCGGAAGCCCTGCAACTTGCCGCCTCCGTGGTCCTCCGGACCTCTTCGGGCACTTACCGCCTGGGCTATGGCCCACCCGACCGCCTCCGCTACTCCGCCTACAGTGTGATTGAATGGCACAGCATTCCTGCTCAGTTGAGCCAGCCTCTGAGCCCTGCCGAGCGCCGGGCAAATCTTCAGTTGCCTGCCCTGGATCCCCGCGTGCGCGAACTCGCCCTTCGTCTCGTCGCAGGACTCCAGGACGACGCCGCGCGGGCCAGCGCAATTGAGCGGCATTTAGCGAAATCCTATGCCTACACCACCGAGCTGCCCAAACGCGAGCCCGCAGAACCCGTTGCCGACTTCCTGTTTTCCCGTAAAAAGGGGCACTGCGAGTATTTCGCCTCATCCATGGTCGTGCTGCTGCGCTCGCTCGGCATCCCTGCACGGCTGGTAACAGGCTTTCAAGGCGGCATTTTCAATCCTTTGAGCGGATGGTATCTGATTCGGGCCAGCGACGCCCATAGCTGGGTAGAAGCCTGGCTGCCTGGCAAAGGTTGGACCACCTTTGACCCGACGCCGCCGGCAGCGCCGCAGCCGCTTTCCTTGGCGACGCGCCTCCAGCTTTATCTCGATGCAGTCCAGGTGTTCTGGCAGGATTGGATTCTCGCCTATGATCTAGACCGCCAACTCAACCTCGTGAGCGCCATCGAGCAATCGCGGCCGAGATTCTCTTGGCAGGCCTGGGAACGTCGCTGGGCCCAGCTCGAGGGCCACTTGGTGCTTTTCGGAAGGCGTCTGCGGAGGCTCCTTCCAGAGGCCATCCAGGCGCTCGTTGTTGGCGCCGTATTGTTTACCCTCACGCGAGCGCTGTGGCGAAAATGGCGGCGGATGAGTGAGAGGCGGCGGCTCGAACGTGGCCAAGCCGCAGCCTCCGACGCCATCCTTCTGTACCAGCGAATGCTCGCCACTCTGCAGCGGAGGGGCGTTGAAAAACCTCCCTGGCTAACGCCAAACGAGTTTGCTAAGCTCCTCCCGCGTCCCGAAATTTCGCAGCTGGTGTCCGAAGCCACCGCCGCCTACCACGAGCTGAGGTATGGACAACGACAGGAGGCTGCGCTTCGTTTCGCCCATCTGGTCGACGAACTCGAACACACTTGTCGGTCCCGAAATCCGCTCCGCTAGCCGCAGGCGCTTCACCGGTTCGGTGGTTTCGGCGGAGATTGGAACAAGGGCTCGATTTCAAAGGAGGTCAAGACCCACAAGCTGTAAATCCCGACCACCGTACCCAGCGGGATGTTAATGAGATTGAATATGGACAGGATGGTGCCGAAATTGCGAGCCCATTCCTGCACTTGAAGCAACCCGAGCCCCACGGCGATCAGTGGTCCCGCCATCAACAGCCAATAAATCATCACGCAGGCAGTGACGAAGCCTTCCGTCGTGGTCACTGTCGAGCCAACTCGAGCATTGATTAAAAGAACGCCCGAGGGACCGCCAAAAAGAATCAGGATGACCACCGACGCCAGGACTCCAAAGGCGCCGAGAGCAACATTCAGATAACCTACGGCCCTGAGGTGCCTCTCCATGTGGCAGGTCTACCTCCCACATTGTAGCCAGAGACGCCATGAGGTGTTTGTTTCAAAAAAAAGCGGCTGCGACACGTACGTTACCGTTGTGTCACAGCCGAACCAGGCGACCGACAAAACTCTGAAATTTTTGAATCGCAATCCCGATTTGCCTTGCTTTCTGTGCTTTCTGTCTCCCCTCCTGCTGTTTCCCGGAGGGTTGCTACGGTGAACAGGACCGGCTGGTCACCGGTCCCGTTCACCTCCTCCGATCCCCTCCGTTCAACAGCGGTTTGCGTGCGCTCTCACTCAGGAACGTGCAAACGAGCCAGCAGGTCCATCAGCGGATCGATTTTTTTTGGAACATGTTCACAACCCCCTCATAAGCCAGCAGCGTGAAGACAGGGGCGTAAATCAGCCACCGGCCGGCTGTTAAGCCGCGCCACTCGCCGAGCAGACGCCAAGCGGGAAGAACCTCGTAGGCGAGCGGAATGAGTCCGGTCCAGGTAAGAAGCGCGAGCGAAGGATGGAACACGAGCAGCGGAATGAGCCAGGTGAGATACCACGGATGGCAATTGGCCGATACAAACAGCAAGGTCGAAACCACCACCAGCCCGCCTTGAGTGAGCGGGAGACGCTTTACCCTGGCGTAGACGATCGCCGCCACCACCAGCAAGCAGGCGGCTGAAGTGGCCCAGCGCGGGTCACCCGTCAGCCAAAGCAAAAAGCCAAAAACACTGTCGTTATTTCGCCACCCGCCCAGAAAGCCCAGCAAGAGCCGGCCATTGGACAACAATCCGTCGCCGAAGGGCGCTAGCAACAATACAACTGTAGCCGGCAACAGGAGACTCTGTCGCCATCGCGAAGGCCAAACAAGCAGCGGCGCCAGCACTACGGGCCAGATCTTTGCCGCCGCCGACAACCCCAATAGAAAAAAACAGATCAGCCAGCGGCCCGACACGGCCGCCCACCAGGCCAAGACCAGAGGGCAGAGCGCTAAGGGATCGTTGTGGCCATTACCCCAAAATTCAAAAATGGGCAACGGAGCCCAGGCGTAGATGAGGATTCGCTGGCCGTCCCAGCCCCCGGCCCTCACGAGCGCCCACAACGCGCCCAGTAACCCGAGATCAAAGATCGCCGACGGCAGCTTCAACCAGAAGACTTGCTGCTCCGGTCGGGTCGCAAACCGCTCGATCCAACGAAACGTTTCCCGGTAGACCAGCAGGGTGAGAGGTCCGTATACGGCCCGCGCGTCGCGTCCAGGAATCTGGAAAAAAGTTTCATCGCGGAGGAATTGAACCGCAGGGTCCTGAGGAGAGACGCGGTAGGGATTGCCACCGGCCAGTTGCAGCCGCGCCTCCCATCGATAGCGGTAGAGATCGTCCGTAAAACGAGGCTCCAACCACCAAACCGTCAACCGGAAAACCATCGCCGCCAGCAGAATGCCGCGCACTGGCCAGCTCGAGGCGACAACCCCGTCAGATTGAGTTTTGTTTAGAATCAAAAAAACAGAAATCAGGTATACTACGAATGTTCCCAAGAGCAGGGCAATGGCGCTTGCCTCGCGGCTCGGTTCATCTTGCTTGAGAATGAGCCAACAAAATCCGGTCTCAAGCACAGCCGCTGCAACCGCCAGCGTCTTGTTGCGTGCGCTCATGAGACGGGTGTAAAGGTTAGGCGCAAACCTCATGTTAGCAGGCGTTCCCCTCATAGCATTCCTTGCCGCCAACCACAGCTCGCCCTGGAGCCGGCTGCAACGTGGCCTGTTTGATGACACCTTCGCCGGCATCCACTCGCTGGCTTGGTTTGATTACGCCATCCTCATCCCGTATTTCACCGTTCTGACAATCCTCTCTATCTACGGCCTTCACCGCTACTACGTCATCCGGGAGTACTTTAAGCACAAAAGCAAGCTTCATCAGCCGCCCTTGCGTCGATTCGAGCGCCTACCGCGAGTAACCATCCAGCTCCCCTTGTACAACGAGCGTTTCGTCGTCCAGCGACTGCTAGAAAACATCACGCAAATTGACTATCCCCGGGAGTTGCTGCAAATCCAAGTACTCGATGATTCGACCGACGAAACCCATCCCTTCACCGAACGGCTGGTCAACGAGTATCGCGCCCAGGGCTATCCGATTGAATACCACCACCGCACCAACCGCCACGGTTTTAAAGCGGGCGCCTTGCAAGAGGGCTTAAAGACGGCGACCGGCGAATTCGTCGCCATTTTTGACGCCGATTTCCTCGTTCCTAAAGATTTCCTCCACCGCACGATTCACTACTTTACTGACCCGAAGGTAGGAGTAGTTCAAACGCGCTGGACGTATCTAAACCGGCACTACAATGTGCTGACGGAAGTCCAGGCCATGCTCTTAGACGGGCATTTCGCCCTCGAGCATCCAGCCCGATTCGCCAGCGGCGCCTATTTCAACTTTAACGGCACAGCGGGAATCCTGCGAGTCAAGATGATCGAGGATGCGGGCGGCTGGCAGCATGACACGTTGACAGAGGACAGTGACCTCAGCTACCGGGCCCAGCTCAAAGGATGGCGCTTCGTTTATGTGCCTAGTGTAGAATGTCCCTCCGAGCTGCCCGTCGACACTCATGGCTTTCAAGTCCAGCAATTTCGTTGGGCCAAGGGACTCATGCAGGTGGCCCTCAAGCTCCTCGGCCCAATCTGTCGGTCGAACATCCCTCTCCGTCTGAAAGCGGAAGCCTTCTGTCATCTCACCCCTAACATTTCCTATCCGCTGATGATCGTGGTGAGCGCCCTGATGCTGCCCGTCATGATCGTCCGTTTCTACGTTGGGTGGATCGAAATGCTGCTCGTGGATCTTCCGCTCGTCATCGCCTCTTTTTGGTCAATCTGTGCGTTCTACGTCATTGCCCAGCGCGAGCTGTACCCCAACAACTGGAAGCGTGCCTTTGTGTTCCTACCCGCCCTCATGAGTGCTGGCGTCGCTTTGACCCTTAGCAACACCACGGCCGTGCTCGAGGCGATTCGAGGCAAACAAACCAGCTTTGTGCGTACGCCCAAGTTTGCGATTGCCGATTCTAAGACCAAGATCAAAGTGGACCGCAAGGGCTATCGTTCTCGCGCCGGCCTGCTGCCGTGGCTGGAATTAGCCGCCGGCAGCTACTTCCTTTTTATGGTGCTTTATGCCATCGACACCTTTAACTTCCTCGCAGTGCCGATTCTTCTGCTCTTTGTCGGTGGCTACTACTGGGCTGGTTTTTCCACCCTGTGGGAAGAGTATCAAAACCGCCAGCGGTGGGAGGCTGCCCAAAAGCTCGAAGCCGAATCCGCTTTCTGAGACCTCAGATTGCCCCGACTTGACGCTTGCCCCTTTTAAAAAGCGAAGCGAGGCTGCCGCGTGGCCTCCGCTACGGGTTGACAGCGCTGCTGCCCGGCCAGTAACGTAAAGAACTGCCATGCCGGTTCTGTTGACACTCACTTTGCTCGTCATCTCGGCCACGCTAGCGCTTGGCCAGGGGCTAGCCACCAAACGAAGTCTGACGCTTGAGGCCGCGAAGCAGATTGCCGCCGCCGCCGAAGCGGAAGCCAAGCGTAATAACTGGAACGTCGTAATTGCGATTGTGGACGACGGCGGTCACTTGGTTTATCTCCAGCGCATGGACGAAACGCAAATCGGCAGCATCGACGTTGCCATTGCCAAGGCCCAAAGCGCCGTAAAGTTCAAACGGCCGACCAAAGCCTTTGAAGACGCTCTTCTAAGCCGCCAGGCGATTCTGAAGCTGCCCGGAGCCTTGCCAATTGAAGGGGGGCTGCCTTTGATGGTGGAGGGCAAAATTTTAGGTGCGATTGGTGTCAGTGGCGTCCAATCGAACCAGGACGGGATCATTGCGCAAGCTGGGGCAAACGCGCTCGCCAAGCTCGCCGCCCGGTAGCGCCATCCGCAAAGCGATCTTGCGTTTGTGCAGGGAACGCGGGCCGGAAAAGTCAGTGTGTCCTTCCGAAGTCGCCCGCTACCTGGAACCGGCGGCCTGGCGCCAGCTCATGCCCGCTGTGCGGCGCGTGGCCTGGGAACTGGCCAAACAAAGACTCATCGAAGTCACGCAACGCGGCACTGTCGTCGAGCCTAGCACGGTGAAGGGCGCGATCCGTCTCCGGTTGGCCGCTACAATAGTATCTTCATGCGCATCGCCCTCGGCCAAATCAACACCACAGTCGGGGACCTGACAGGCAACGTCGACAAGATGCTGCGGATGGCTGAGCTGGCCGTTCATCACGGAGCGGATCTGGTCATTTTTCCAGAACTGGCCATCAATGGCTACCCGCCGCGTGACCTGCTCGAAAAAGCTACCTTCTTAGACCGCACAACTGCCGCGCGTGAGCGGCTGGCGCGAGAATCGGCCCATCTTCCCGTGGGAATTGTCTACGGTTTTGTCGGCCCGTCGAGCTCTTCGGCGGGCAAACGCGTGATGAACGCCGCGTGCGTACTCTCGCGGGGACGCATCATCTTCGAGCAACACAAGATGCTGCTGCCAACCTACGATGTCTTCGATGAGTCCCGCTACTTCGAACCCGCCGCACGCGAGCATCTATGGTTGTGGCGCGACCGGAAAATCGCGCTCACCATCTGTGAGGATGCTTGGAATGACAAGCAGTTTTGGGAACGCCAGCTCTATCAGCGCGATCCGGTTTCCGAACTGGTGGAGGAAGGCGCTGAGCTATTAATCAGCATCAACGCCTCACCCTATCACATGGGCAAGCGCTCGCTCCGCTTCCATATCTTTGAAACAACGGCCCGGCGCCATGGCATTCCTGTGATTTACGTAAACCAAGTGGGAGGCAACGACCAGCTCATCTTCGACGGCACCAGTTTCGTCATTGGCGCCAAAGGCGAACTCCTTGCCCTCGCGCCCTCATTTGAAGAGGACCTGCTGGTTGTAGATCTCAGCGGGCCCGCTTCGCCTCAGCTGAAGCGAGGTAACTATCCCGACGAACATGAAGCGGTTTACCAGGCGCTTGTGCTCGGCACTCGCGATTACATCCGCAAGTGCGGCTTCGAGCGTGTGATCATCGGACTCAGCGGCGGTATTGATTCCTCCCTCACTGCCGCCATCGCCGTCGACGCTGTAGGCCGGGACAATGTGACTGGAGTCGCCATGCCCGGGCCGTATTCTTCCGACCACAGTTTGACCGACGCACGCCAGATGGCTCAGCGCCTGGGTATCCGCTTCGAAGTTTGCCCCATCCACCAAGCTTATGAAGCCTGCTTGCGCACGCTCGCGCCCCAGTTTATCGGTTACCCCGAGGATGTCACCGAAGAAAACATTCAATCCCGGTTGCGTGGGCTGACGCTCATGGCCCTGTCCAACAAGTTTGGCGCTCTGGTTCTGACAACCGGAAACAAGAGCGAGCTTGCCGTCGGATATTGCACCCTGTACGGCGACATGTGCGGCGGTCTGGCCGTCATCAGCGACGTGCCCAAAACCATGGTTTATGAGCTCGCCCGCGTCGCGAATCGTAGGCACCAAGGCGCAATCCCAGAAAGCGTGTTTCAAAAGCCTCCATCGGCAGAGCTCCGACCCAATCAGAAGGATACGGATTCTCTGCCCGAATACAGCGTCCTGGATCCCATCCTCAAAGCTTACGTCGAAGATTTGCTTTCTCCGCATCAAATCGCGGATGCTTTGCAACTTCCGCTAGACCTGGTCCGCGAAATCGTCAACAAAGTGGATCGCAATGAGTACAAGCGCCAGCAAGCAGCGCCAGGACTCAAAGTCACCACCAAAGCCTTCGGCATGGGCCGCCGTTTTCCCATCGCCCACAAATTCTTCGAATGAGCCGGCTCGCTGTCTTCACTGCTGTTAGCATCTGCGTGGTTTGGCTCTTCTGCCACAGCCTCCCCTCACAACCGGCCGGAGCGAATCGACCCGGACCTTTGTCCAAGGGTGGCTTCCTGCTGGTCAGCGGGTGGCGCCTGATGCCGGCCGGGAAGCAGACCCCTGTGGACACGTTCCCGATGGCGAGCGCGCTCTCTCCGGATGGCCAGTATTTGCTCGTGCTTAACGGTGGCTACAACCCTGCTTCGATCTCTGTCCTCGAAGTCCGCACTGGGCTCGAGCTGTCGCGCACACCCTTAGAAGATGCCTGGCTCGGGGTGACCTTCTCCCCAGATGGAAAAAAAGTTTACGTCGGTGGCGGATCCACCGCCACCGTCTTTGAATTCGACTTTGATCAAGGGAAGTTGAATCGAGCTCGGTCGTTTGTTGTCGCCGCTCCGGAAAAACGGGAGCATACCGATTTTCTGGGGGATGTTCGTCTTTCTCCTGACGGGCGGTTGATCTATGCCGCTCTGTTGTATCGCGATCAAATTGTAGTACTTAACCCGCAATCTGGCCGCGTGATTGAACGCTTTAAGACGGGCCGCCGTCCCTACAGAATTCTTTTTCATCCGGACGGCCAGTCGTTCTTTGTTTCTAGCTGGGCCGACGGCTCCGTCTTTCATCACAAAACGACAGACGGCTCGATTTTGCAGCGTGTTCGCCTGGCGCCTCACACCACGGATCTAGCCTACAGCAGACGAAAGCCGCTCGTGCCCGAAGGCGCCGAGGCGCCTTCCTATGAGCATCGCCTCTTTGTCACTGCCGGCAACACGAACCGCGTTTACGTGATTGGAGTTTCTGAAAGTAAGGACCTGCGCCTCGTCGAATCGATCAACCTGGCGTTTAGCCCGCGCCAACCGTTGGGTATGACACCAAGCGCGCTGGCCCTGAATCGAGACGAGACCCAGCTCTATGTAGCTTGCTCCGACGCCAACGCCGTCGCCGTGGTGGACGTTTCAGAGGCCAGAAGCCAGGTGCTGGGCTTTATCCCCACTGGCTGGTATCCCACCGATGTGCGTGCTTTGCCTTCCGATCGCCTGGCGATCTTGAACGGGCGTGGAGCTGGCAGCGGGCCCAATCCCCGCGGCCCCCGGCCCGACCGCAAACCACCCGTCGGCCAGTGGGGCGAACGCCTCGATGAGTACGTCGCGGCGATCCAGCGCGGTACGGTTTCTTGGATTGATCCCTTCACCGAGGAGCAACTGGGCCAGTGGACGCAAACCGTTCTCGACAACACACCTTACCGCGACAGTCTTCTCGAAGACGCTCGCACTACCGCCGGAAACCCTGTTCCACCCAGGCCGGGGGCTCCCTCGCCAATTGAACATGTCATTTACATCCTGAAGGAAAATCGGAGCTACGACCAGGTGCTCGGAGCGCTTGGAAAAGGGAATGGCGACCCCGCCCTCACCGTGTTCGGCGAAGAGGTCGCCCCGAACCACTATAAACTGGCGCGCGAGTTTGTTCTCTTAGATAACTTTTACGCAAGCGGCGATGTAGGCGCCGACGGACAGAACTGGTCAGTGGCTGCGATCGCTCCTGACTACGTCCAGAGACTGTGGCCCAATAGCTATGCTGGCCGCCGCCAACACCAGGATTACGAAGGGGGTGATCCGGCAGCTTCCCCTCCCGCCGGCTATTTGTGGACCAACGCCGCAGCGGCGGGCCTTTCCCTTCGCAATTACGGCTTCCTGGTAAACCTCCGCAAGTTGCCCACCAGCGATGGAATTCACGTCGATTCGGTCCGCGATCCCATCCTTGCTCCCGTCACCAACCGCAAATACCGCGGCTTTGACCTCGACTATCCTGACGCCGAGCGTGCCAAGGTATTCCTGGAGGATCTTGCCCTCTTTGAAAAAGAAGGGAAGATGCCACGGCTTTTGCTGCTGCGGCTCGGAAACGACCATACCTCAGGTCTGACCCCAGGCAAAATTTCGCCCCGCTCGGCCATGGCTGATAACGACTACGCGCTGGGCCTGATTGTGGAGGCCGTTTCGAAAAGCCGGTTTTGGGCGAAAACTGCAATCTTCGTTCTAGAGGATGACGCCCAGAACGGCGCCGATCATGTGGATTCCCACCGCACCCCCGCCTACGTCTTATCGCCCTATACGCGGCGCGGGACCGTCGACAGCACGTTCTACAACACCACTTCCATGCTGCGCACCATCGAGTTGATCCTCGGCCTCAATCCCATGACCCACTTCGACGCCGGAGCACGCCCCATGTTCGCTGCGTTTTCAGACAAAGCGGACTTGACCCCATACGTCGCCGAAAAGCCGCGCATTTCTCTTGATGATCGGAACCCGGCGAACCCACAGGCCAAGTTCCGCGATGTCCCAGCTGGTTTCTTCTCCGCATTTCGCAGCGCCGGCCAGCAAGCCAGCGCACGGCCTGGCGCCAGATCAGCCAGCGACCTCTTCGTCCAACTGCGCAGCGGGCTCGCCCCGTAAATACGACATGCCCAAAATTTACGTCTGTTTTGTTTGGCACATGCACCAGCCCTGCTACAAGGACCTGGTCTCAGGCGAATACCGTCTGCCCTGGACGCGCTTGCATGCCCTCAAGGATTACTACGGGATGGTGAAGATTCTGTCGGAATTTCCGCGCATCCGCCAAACCTTCAATCTTGTTCCCTCGCTTCTTCTCCAAGTCGAAGAATACGCTTCGGGCAAGGCGGTGGATCCGTTCCTGCGCCTCGCCTTGAAGCCCGCCGAAGACCTGGAAGAAGCTGAAGTGCGCTTCATTCTCCAATACTTTTTTCAAGCCAACCCCATTCACCTGATCGGGCGATATCCCCGTTATGCCGAACTGCACGAGGCCTGGCGCGCCTCAGACCGTGACTTCAGGCGCGCCAAAGCGCTCTTCAACGCCTCCGCTTTGCGCGATCTTCAAGTGCTTTCCCAGCTTGCTTGGTTTGATGAAGAGTTTCTCGAATCGGATCCCGAAGTCCGGGCCTTAGTGGCCAAAGGCCGCGACTACACACTTGCAGACCAAACCCTACTTGGAGAAAAGCAACTGGAAATTCTCGGCAAAGTGATCCCCGTATACCGCGAATTCGCCTCAAGCGGTCAAATTGAAATTTCCGCTACTCCCTTTTACCATCCCATTCTGCCCCTGCTGTGCGATTCCAACATCGCGCACGAAGCCAATCCGCATGTGCCTCTTCCACCGCGGTTTCGATTTCCTCAAGATGCCCGTCTTCATCTGGAGCGATCTATCCAATACGTGGAGGAGAAAATCGGTTTGAAGCCCGCGGGCCTATGGCCTTCCGAAGGATCAGTCTCGGACGAAACTTTGGAAATCGCCGCCTCTTGCGGCTACAGCTGGGCGGGTACCGATAACGGAGTCTTGGCCAAGACCCTCGGCCGGGCCGCCAATCCCGTGATTAGCTACCGCCCGTATGTCTGGCGTCAGGGAGGCCGGGAGATGCGGATGATCTTTCGCGATCACTATTTGAGTGATCTTGTCGGCTTTGTCTACTCCAAGATGCATGCCGAAGACGCCGCCAACGACTTTCTTCATCGCATCCGTGAAAACTGCCGGCCGCTGCTCGAGTCTGGCCGTGACGCTCTCGTGCCCATCATTCTGGACGGTGAAAATGCATGGGAACACTACTATCGCAACGGCCGGCCCTTTCTGCGCGATCTCTACCGAAAACTCAGCGCTGACCCCACCATGGAAGCTATTACCGTAAGCGAGGCCCTTCAAAAAGTGCCTTGCGAACCTCTGACCCACATCGCGCCTGGCTCGTGGATCGGAGCCAACTTCGACGTGTGGATCGGGTTTGAGGAAGACAATAAGGCGTGGGAGTATCTGCTGCACGCTCGCCAGGCCTACGAGCAAGCTGACCTCACCGCGCTCACCGACGAGGAGCGCAACCTCGCTCTCGAGGAGCTCATGATTGCAGAAGGCAGCGACTGGTGCTGGTGGTACGGTCCCCATCATCACACTGAAAACCGCGAAGAGTTCGATCAGCTCTACCGGGATCATCTCGCCAACGTGTACCGCGCTCTGCGTTTGAAACCCCCGGCTGAGCTCTCGCGCCCAATTCTCAAAACTCGGGCCAAGAGCTATCACCAGCGCCCGATCGCCGCCCTGAAGGTCAACGTCGATGGCGATGTCACCTCTTACTTTGAGTGGATGGGCGCAGGCGTGTACCGGGTGGAACGGCGCTCTGGCTCCATGCATGGCCAGCGCTTCCTGGTCAAAGAAATTTACTTTGGTGCGGGTGACGGTACCCTCTACCTGCGCGTTGATTTCCTCACCTCAGAAAAACTTCAAAACACTGAGGTACACCTGCTTTTGAACGACCGTGAGGTCCGTTTCACGTTAGGCGAGCCTGACAGCTGTACGGATCCCTCCGTCCGGCATGCGTATGATCGCATCCTAGAAATCGCCGTGCCCGTGACCGCAGGTGAAACCAACTTACGGGTTCAAATCTCGATCTGGCAAGACGGTCTCCCGATGGACGCCATGCCCCAAGAAGGCTGGCTTGAAATTGATACCTCCTCATCCGAATGGTTGGAGGATTAGGCCGAGCGGCAGTCTCCGAAGACTGTTCTGGCGCGGCGCCCATCGCGGACCTTCACCGCCATCCCTGTCCACTGGTAGCCTGCGGCGAGGATGCTAGCGAGGCTCCGGACAACGCTCAGTTTAGTACAACGCCGTCGGGCGCCGCGTCCAACTTTTCCCCTTGGCCGCCGCAATCGACTCTAGGTCCTTCACGTAGGCGCCTGCCTGTGTCAGCAAGTGGTGCAAGTCGTTGCCAACACTGATGAACGTAAATCCTTTTTCGAGAAATTCACCCACCCTTGCTGTGCCGAACAGGAACAGGCCCAGAATCACATGGTTCTTCCGCGCTTCGCGCACGAGTGTCGCCGTCGCCTCACCTAATTCTGGCGAAGTATACATGTGGGGGAACTCATACTTTTCAAATAGGCCCATGGACATACACAGGTCGTTCTGGCCAAGAAAAAGAATGTCGACCCCAGGCACGGCGGCAATTTCTTCCATGTGGCGAATACAATCCGCTGTTTCCACTTGCAAGGCGACCATGACATTCTGATTGGCCTTGGGCACATAGCCGAGCAGACCTGCTTTGTTTGTGCTCCGCTGGGGAAAATAAACGGAGCGTGTTCCGGCTGTTGGATAGCGGGCGCAACTCACCGCCTGACGAGCCTCGTGCGCGTTGTTGATGTAGGGTACCAACACTCCATCCGCACCCAAATCGAGCGCCTGCTGGATGCCTTGCCGGTCATCGTAGCCAGCCACCCGCACCATCGACTTCGCTCCACCGCTTGAAATCGCACACAGCATGGCGGACAGCTTTTCCTGATCCATAGGCCCGTGTTGCGTGTCAACGAGCAACCAGTCATAACCGGAATGGGCCAGCTGCTCGGCCACTGTCGGGCTGTGTGAATTTAAAAAGAGTCCCATCTTGGGGTTCCCAGCCCGCAACTGCTCCTTAAATTCGGCCCCGCTGAGGGTGGCATTCGACATGTCTGTTGTTTGCTCCTTGTTGGTAAATGATTTTCTTGAAACCTACGCCCGGGCAACGAACTCCCCGCAGAATAGCCGACCGGGTTCTTGCAAGTCAAAAACATCCGGCACCAACCACTCCAGCCAGCTGACCCCGGTAAAATGGAAGCGGCGGTCGTGATTGTGGCCCAAGATGCGGCTCTTTTTCTCCAAATCCCTCCCAAACTTCGAACGTCTCCTGCTCGTTGAGAGCGGTTCGCGACACCTTATCGAAAACCTTCTTCCCGGTCTCCGAGCGCTCTATGGCGACTCCCTGGAGGTAGATCTGGTCACCTGTTTTCAAGGTCAGCCGGCAGGTCTGACCGAGGGCTCGCGCATCTTCCGCGTGTGGGATTATCCAGATGGCAAATCGCGTAGAAAACTGTTGGAGCAGCTACGTGCGCGCCAGTACACCGTGGGTGGCATCCTCTGTTCTGGCGAACCGGTGATGACCAAATGGAAATGGTGGCTGTTGTGGAAAGTTCCAGCCAAATTCTTCGTCATGAATGAAAATGGCGATTATTACTGGTTTGACTACAGCAACTGGCGCACCATGCTTCACTTCCTGCTGTTTCGCGCCGGGCTTACGGGAGCTGACGCCGTAACGACCGTCAAGCAAGTCCTGCTGTTTCCCTTCACCGTTTTATTCCTTGTGTGCTACGCTGCGCGGGCGCACCTTCGTCGAAAGGTAAGAGTATGAAAGCAATCCGCATTCATCAAGTTGGCGGTCCTGAGCAGATGAAATTGGAGGAGGTAGAGACGCCACGGCCGGCTCCGGGACAAGTCCTGGTCAAAATCGCGGCCTCCGGGGTGAACTTCATCGACGTGTATTTTCGCACGGGCCTGTATCCCGCCCCGACACCGTTCACGCCAGGCATGGAAGCCGCCGGTACGGTCGAGGCGGTTGGAGAGGGCGTCACCGAGTTCGGCGTGGGAGACCGTGTGGCCTATGCGATGACGCGGGGATCCTACGCCGAGTATGCCCTGGTTCCCGCGCACTCGCTCGTCAAGGTTCCTGACGGGCTGGAACTGGAGACCGCCGCTGCCGCCATGCTCCAGGGCATGACCGCACACTATCTCTCGCATTCCACATTCCCTCTTAACTCAGAACACACCGCGCTCATCCATGCAGCGGCTGGAGGCACTGGCGCGCTGCTGACGCAAATGGCGAAAATGCGAGGCGCGCGCGTGATCGCCACCGTAGGTTCCGCTTCCAAGGCGGCCCGCGCGCGGCAGGCCGGCGCCGATGAAGTCATTCTTTATAACGAGCAAGACTTCGAGGCCGAGACCCGCCGCCTGACCAACGGTAGAGGTGTGGATGTCGTCTACGACTCTGTCGGCGCGTCGACCTTTCTGAAAAGCCTTAACTGTCTTCGACCCCGGGGCATGATGGTTACCTTCGGGAATGCTTCCGGCCCGGTGCCGGCCATTGAGCCGTTACTTCTCAGCAGCAAAGGATCTTTGTTTTTGACCCGCCCCACGCTGACCAATTACTGCGCGAGCCGCGACGAGCTGTTATGGCGGGCTGGCGATGTGCTCAGCTGGGTAGCTTCCGGCGCGCTCAAACTCGAGATCTATCAAACTTACGAGCTGGCCGACGCCCCCCAAGCACATCGCGATCTCGAAGGTCGAGTTTCTTCGGGCAAGCTGCTGCTCCGAATTGGCTGAGACGTCTGCTCGCAGCGAGAGCGGTTCTCCGATTAGCAAAAACTTAGAGAGGCGCTTGGCCCCTTGACGGACCGAGTGCTCGCATGGCCATGTGGTAAACTGCGGAAGGGGCGGCTGTCGCTCCGAGGTTCCTATGGTTGTTTTGCTGACGATCATTCACGTGCTCTGTTGCTTTTTCTTGATTGGCGTGGTTCTGCTTCAGAGCGGGAAAGCCGCAGATCTCGCCGGCGCTTTTGGAGGGATGGGTTCGCAGACGGCTTTCGGACCGCGGGGAGCAGCAACACTCTTGGCCAAGGTAACCACGGTTGCGGCCGCTGTGTTTATGTTGACCTCCTTGTCGCTGTCCGTCTTGGCAACCAAGCGAGGGAGTACGCTGGGCGGTAGTTCCGTGCTAGAGAAAACCACGCAAAACGCACCGCAAAAGAAGGAAGATTCCAAGTCCGGGCAGCCGAAGAGTGCGCCCATCAACATCCAGACGCCTGCCGGAAGCACGACGGTGAATGTACCGCTGACGCCGGAAACGCCGGCCCAAGCGCCGCAGGCGCCAGCCAAGAAGTAATTGCCCCAAGCGGAGATGGCGGAATTGGCAGACGCACTAGCTTGAGGTGCTAGCGGGAGCGATCCCGTGGGGGTTCAAGTCCCCCTCTCCGCACCACCCCTTTCCCATCCCAAGGGTCGTGAGAACACCTCGCACCCAGCTGGCCACAGGGACACGCACCCTGAGACGGGGCATTATCGACCACCATCTTCCTCGACCGGAACAAACAGCCCCAGTCCGAAGTGGGCGCCCCAGCCGAGGCAAAGCGGTCCAGTTACCGGGACATGAAATTTAAGTGTGAGGTGGAAAACACCAGCAGGAGGTAATCCTCCATTGCCCTGGCGTGTTCGAACAAAACGCCGAAACCAAACCGCTTGTTTACTACCCGGCGCCTCCTCGTGAGGCCTTGCGACCACGGGCGGTGCCAAAAGTTCCGGAAATTCCCGAACCCGGAGTTCTTCTCGCACCTGTCCCTCAAGTGAGTTATGCCCTCGCGGTTTCAGAAATCGGGGAGGGACGAAGGGGGTACGCGACACCCAAACTCTACTGGTTCCAAGTTCGGGGATCAGCGCTCCACTCAGCCTGCGAAACTCTCCGAGCTTGCCTAGGCCAATTAACGTGACAGCAACATCACCAAGGCCTTTCGTCCAAGTCCGGCGCAGCCGGCGAAGAGCGCTGCCAGCGAGTGGTCCAAAACCCATCGGCGCAAATACAAGCACGTGGTCTATCCGCTTCGGATTCTGATGGTCGAGCGACAAGGGAATGAAGTGTGCGTGCTGATGCTCGCACTGGAGAGGCCGTCCTTCACGGTCTTTTCCAGTCAACTCTGGACAGGCCCCAAGTTTCTGTTCGTCTCCGATCCTGCTGAGCAATGCCCGCCGGAAGAGGGCCATCGTTGGGAGCGCCCGCTCCATGAGCGGCAACACGTCCCGTTTCTTATCGGTTGAGAGCGCGAACAGCGCGGTGTCATTGAAATCAGCGCCAACGCTATCAGCTCGCCCAAGTGCAAAAACGTGAACCAACGCTTTTGCCGGACGCCAATACACGAGCTCGCGCGTGCCGGGCGGAGCACTCCACTTCTCCTTCTGAAGAGTTTTCGTGTCCATGTGCAAGGCAGCGATAAGATCGCTGGGCGCTTCAGGGAAACTTTTTCGCCAGGCATCGTAAGATTGCGAGGAAACGGGAGCAAGCAACCGCACCGGTTCGTCGTCTGGTTCCCTGCGCTGCCTCGAGACCACAAGCCCTCGCGAGGTGTCGCTGTCCACGGCGAGTCGCGCCCTGACCCGCGATTCCGCACGGCCAAGATATCCAAGCCGAGTCAATAGGTCTTCAAGCAGGTTCCGCTGAAGCGCATCAAGCTCCAGTGGCCAGTCGACAAGAAGGCGGTCGGAGGGCCGGACAAACGCGTCAATCACCAAACTGGTTTTCGGAAGGCCTTTTTTTAACCCTCGGACCGGCATGTAATGACGTGTGTGCCCAGTCGTCGCTGGCGGCAAGTGATACGTAGGCTCGCATTCCGCAAGCGCTTCCACCAAGCGTCGCATCTCTTGAGGCACTTCCTGCCATCCGAGTTTGGTGTAGCCAGTGGCGAGCAGCGCTCGGATAATCCGCCAAGGACTTGGAGGCCATTCCACCAAGCCTTCGTTCACGTGGTGCCCCCACGGAGTCGCGTGATAGGTCCCGCCAGTGAATTCGAAAAGCAAACGGGTCATCGATGGCTTCACTCAGATAGCGAAAGTTACCTCAGTTACCCGCATCTTGTCAGTTTTTGTTTCCTCTTCGCTGTTTTGACAGCTTAGCTCTTGGATCTGTGACGGGAGATCACCGGACCACTTGCCATTGTTTTTGGTTCCTATCAACTCATCACGAGTCGGCAGTTTGAAGTTAGGGACATTCTTACTGGCGATGTCCGTACCGTTGTTCAACTCAAACCAACATGCCGTCCGCAGCCGCATAGGGCTGTCGAGGAACGCTCTGAGTTTGAAGAGAGACAGCAGAATCAGGAGCCTGGTTTCGGTTTCATCAAGACCATAACCACGGATTTGGGCAAGGTCGATGCTCACATAAAGGGTGATTCTCTCGGCGGTGTATTCATCACGAGGGAAAGGCACGTGGCCAAAGCCCTTCTGGGACCCTCCCTGGTTAAAAGCTTGGCCTGTAGGGTCGACGTGATCCTGTTTTGATCCGCCGGAAGGGGCGACCTTCACACCATCTGCTTCGATAAACGCCGTCAACGCCCGCGCTACTCTCAGCCGCCCACCTGCAAGCTGCTCCTTCGCTAGGAAAACGCCATGTACGAGAGAGCCCGCATCGTACTTCAGAAGCTTCCGTGCAAGGATTCTGCGATTAATGGGTCCTCGTTCGAGCGTCTCAAGCTCGCGTTGAAGTACGCCCAGGAAAGTCTTGTCTTTGCTCTCAAGAATGTACGGGCTGTTAAGCCGATGCGAATCGGTCACGGAGCTTGTGAGGTAGCTTTTTTCCCGCAGCACTCTGACATAGCTGAGGCCCCGCAGCGGTTCGATAAGGTCATTGGCACCTTCGTCCCAACAAACCGCTTCCAGCCGGTTCGCCATGCTCTGCGCTGACTCAACAAGCAAGGCTCTGCCATGGGGAGTTTCAAATTCGGCGGCCCCGAGGTCTGGGAAACCCGTAGGCTGAAACCTGTGTCCCTGTTTGACCTTGAGAGGGATCTCAAACAGGAGGTCGTGGTGATTGTTAAGAGGTGATAGATCGATTGGCATAAGACGCTCCTCAAATCGAAACCTAGTCTAGTTCCTCTGGCTCCTTCGCCTCGTAGGGCTTACAGACTAGCGTGAATGCTTGCGTCGCCTCCCTTCGCGATATCGGGAAAGCGAGGCTGGCGGCGAGACGCCGCGCAAGCCTTGGTGTTCCGACACCTCTCCGGAAGACCGGGTATAGACCGCTCGCATTGAGCCTCCGCACCACCAATCGCAAGGCGCCGTCTAAATCGCCACCGGCCAGCCGCCGCAGCGGTTCCGGGTCGAGTCGGACTGTGACCTCGGTCTCTGTTTTTCGATTCGAGGTCGTTACGGGGATGTCGAAGGGCAAATGGGCGAGACGAAACAAAAGATGAAGCGGATCGGGCGAGGCTTGGCACAACACGCGTAGAACGATCGGTTGCTGCGCGATCTGGCCCCAGTCAAGAGCGAGCAGTGGGCGCACGAGTTTCAGAATCTCGTTATCGAACTTATCATGCCGCAGCCACCATGCAATCTCTTTGCTAGAGGCTTCGCAGGACTGCACCGCCTGAAGGGGCAATCGCGTTACCCGTTCCCTTCGCTCATTCGCGCTGCGCACCCAGATCGAACGCCGCCGCACTAAGGCAATCGCATCAGCAACCAAACTGCGTCCCAAGCAAACACATTCAGGGTCAGATTCCACCCGTCCCTCTACATCCAGCCGGAACCGAGGGCGCTCCGCATCGGGATCGGCCAACGGGAGGAAGTGGCAACGGACGGAACCCTTGATCAAGGCCCCGTTTTCAGGCGGGCGGTGCTGAGACGCCAACGCCAGAGCAAGCCGCAAGACGGTCCTGCCTGGTTCGGAACCATCGTCTACCGCCGATATCCAGCGCGGACTCAATCTAGGCAAAGGTTGCCGCGTGGGATTCTTGCCCGAGCGCAGGAGCAGATACTCTGCGTCCCCGAGCGTAACGAGCAGTTCCCTCCATTCGGTCGGCGAAGCGTCGTGCCGGCAAACTGCAAACAGTGCTTCCTGTAAACGTCTGGCGACTGCGACGAGACTCCGGGGCAGTTTGTTTTCCCGGGTTTGCGAGGCGTGCAAGGTCAGGCGGTCGATCCAGGGCGCAACTTCCTCTAGGAGCGCCTGGTTGGTACGCGATGCGACCCGAAAACGGCCGGCAGACACCGCCAGGTTCGACTGGCCGTTGCGTTCAAGATAGGCAAACCGCTGCAAGGACTCGATGCCTCGCGCAAGACCAAGCCTTGCCGCTGCGCGGACAAGATCTCCAGCCCGTGTAACGTTACCGCGCTGGACTTGCGCACGTCCCTCGCGGATGAGTTCGACCAGTTCACCGTATCGTAGGGGACTGGACCACAGGGGCAACCATTGTTCGCCTCGTGGCGAATCCTCCAACTCCGACGCGCTGGCAAATCCTGCTGGAGCGGCCTCCACCCAAAAAGGCGACGAGACTCGCGCGCGTCCTACCTCGCCACGGCGCGTCATGCCCGCGACGAGTGCAACGGCGCCTTCCAGCATGAGGACGAACTCCCACGGGTTCACCACTGCTTCGCCGGAAAAGCCTGCCGTCATGTTGCTGCCGCCCGCGCGCCCCGGGTAAAACTGACCAACAGCCTCGTTGACCAGGAGGTTCGAGGGCGCACCAAAAAGTGCCGCACGCAGCCTCTCCGCCGCACGATTACGCGGGCACCCGGTCTCGAGCTCGAAAAGCTCGTTCAGGTGCCGCCGAAAGTTCCTCGTAAATTCCATGCGGCCGTCATTGCCACCCGAGCCAAAGATCGCGGTGAATTCGAGGCCCTTCTTCTGTCTTTCATCCAAGGCAACAGCCGCATCCACCCACTGCTGCCCTACTTCTCCCCATCGCCAGCGGAGATCTGCGATCAACTGGGCCTTCGTGTCCGACTGGATCTGTTTGAAGCGCTTCTTGGCCTGTTTAACGGGAACCTCTAGCTTCTCTTTCTTGGTTTTCAGGTCGGCTTTTTTCTTTTTCAGGTCCTCCTCGGCCTGCTTGAGGCGAGTTCGAGCCTGCGCAAGCGCCTCATCAGATGGATCTTCCCTCTTCGCCCCTTTGGCGCTGGCTTTCTTGGCCTCCAAATCGGCCTTGGCATCGGAAACCCTTTTTTCCTCGTCCGCAACAGCTCGGGCAAGTTCATCGGACATCTTTCGATCAGCCTGCTGCACATCACGTTCTGCTTGCCGCACTTCCTGCGGAATGAGATCAAGGACAACTTCAATCGCACTGCGAAAGCCTGCAAGTCGCGGCGCTCCCGAAAGCCGGATCTTTTCGATCAGCGGATCTCCCGTTGCTTCATCTTCCCCGCTCGCCTCCCCATCATCTGGCTCGGAATCGTCACCAGCCAAATCGGCGTCGGTATCGGCCTCCTCGCCGAGTGAATCCTCTGACTCCGCGAAGGTCTCGGTCGGGCTGGATCGGCCCGTGCTTTCTGCCGATGGTAGCTTCAAGGAAAAGAAACCGCTTTCCAGGTTCCACGGAGCCAGAATCGGCGTAGGCCTGTAGTCCTCAAGCAAGAATCGCTCGATGGAATCCCAATCGAAGTTGGTCACGAGGACGAAATGCTCGTCACGCCAGAATCCACGCACAGTGGGATCTTTCTGTTCTGCTAATAGGCGGAAAATCCCGAGGGCCGTGAGGTACGTGGCCAGAGTATCGGGTTTCAGCCCCAACATTTCATGAACGTATGGGTTGCTCATAGAGCACCTGTCTGCTTCTTTGCAGATGCTTTAGCACCGCCACGCCGCAGCTGCCGTTTACTGGACGGCCGAGTCCCATCTGGCAAGGTTGGGCTGGTTGCGGCAGAGAGTGTTTGGTTGATCCAAACTCGCAAGTCAGCCTCTCGATCCTCTAAACCCAGCGATCCGGCCACTTCCGCCAGATTCGGCGGTAGTAGCGGGTCGAGCGGCTCGGAGATCTGTGAGGCGCGCACATCTGCCGCCCGTATCAGCGCCTCCAGCCATGCAAGCTGGAAATCTCCGTAACAAATGCGCAAATCAAGCACCCGTTCCAACCAGCTTGGTCCGTAGCGGGGCGATAGACCAAGCCGGACCGGATCCAAGCGGAGCGTCAGTTGGGGTAGCTGAAAGACCTGCCCTGTTCGGTTTGCGAGCAAGAGATCAGGAAGCTCATCACCATCCCGGACTCCCCGGACCGGCACGCCGTCGGCGCTGACATTGTCTTGATCGCGGGGGCTCATCGGCACGGTCGCACGAACCTTCCCGTGATGGCACATTACGAGATAAAGAACAAGGTTAAGAGCGGACGCGTCCAACTCTACGAGTTCGGCGAGGATTCCCTGGGGCTCCGGAAGCTGATGCGCAACGCAAGGGAGTTCCCGGCCAACCGTGGCATCAAGCACGGATTCGCAGCCACCTTGAAGCGCGGGATGCCACGGCCGCGCGCGCCAGACAAGCTCCAAGAGGGCCAAAGCACTCGCCAACTCGTGCCGGAAACCGGGACGTTCGCCCAAGTGACTGTGATTGTACCTGTCTCGACCGCCGTGCCAGCGCCCGTTGGGGGCTTTCGCCAGAGGAGTGCTAAGAGGAATCTGATTTCGATCTCTGATCGCTCCTGCAAACGCGGGATGCGCCTTGCCAATGTCGTGGGTGACGCCGGCCAGCTCAACCACTTTCCGGATGACTGGATTCACGAGGCCAAGAGTATCGGCGAGTTTGAGGCTCTCGGCAGCGACCTCAGCTCCGTGCGTCGTGATCGTCTTGTACTGCCGCGAACTGGTGCCAAGCCCCTCGCTTAGGTCTTCCTGTTCCTCCGCGCTGTCGGCGGCTTCAGTTGGATCTACGACACGTGCATGCTCAGGTTGAACAGGGACCACGGCCGGCTTACCCGTAAAGCCGATCGCTGGGTCGTACCCGCCGGCGGCTGCATCGACCAGGATGGTCTGTCCAGGGTAAACATGCCGTTCTGAAACCCGCTCCCATTCATTGTCTAGATAGCTCCACACCCAGGCTCGCGGCCTGGCGCTCTTTGCCTGGGCGGCAAGGTCGCCTTCAGCCTGAGTGTCCTCAGAACCCCGTCCGCGGGGGAAGAGCCACGCTCGAGCCTGGCCTACAGGGATACGGCAAAGTGCGTCAGGTGTGGGCCGAAGCCGAGGGTGCGGAGATTGATTTTGCGGAACTGGCCACCACCAGATCGTCACGTCCCGCTCATCGCCTTCGCGCACAAAACGCGAGATATCGATATCCGCACCTGTGAGATCAGGGCCCGTGTCAAAAAGATCCAGCAGCTCCCGGCGAGTGAGGACGTGTGCGGGCGCGTAAGGATAGAGACGAAGCAGATCCTCTCGCCCCGCATTCTTCTCCAATCCTTCGATCGCGGCTGGGCTGGCTTCACCTTGCAGTTTCGTCACGGCCGCGGCAGCCGCCTCAAGTTCAGCGAGATCATAGGGACGAGCGGTGGCGCGGTCCGCATCTTGCCGCTTCCGGGACCGTTCCTCATCATCTTTGGCCTCGAGCTTCGCTGCCGTCTCGTCTGTATGGCGCCGATCGACAACCACGATTTCGCCCGTGTCGCCGTAGCGTCCGCAGCGTCCAAATCTCTGAACCAGTGACGCCCAAGGTGCGAGTTCAGTAATAAGGACTTTGGCAGAGATATCAACGCCTGCTTCTACAACCTGCGTCGCGACGATGATCCGATCTTGATCAAGGCCGCAATGTGACCTTTCCAGAAACTCGGACGTCCACTGCCTCCTCTCCGCACCTCGAAAGTGGGAGTGAACGAGGCGAAGGTCAGTGTCGTTCCGCTTTAGCTTTTTCAGTTCTCCGTAAAGTGCCAAAGCGCTCTTCACAGTGTTTGTCACAACGAGCGTAACCCCGCGCGCGTGGACATCCGCCACGAGTTTTGCCCACTCCTGGCCTTTGGGATCACTGGCTGCGGGTATGGTCTTGATACGGATTGATTTCTGGATTTTCCACAGCGATCCCGACTGTTCTTGTGGCTCCAGTTCGATTTGAGGAAAGGTATCCACATCAACCAAGGCCGGTGCTCGGCGTAGCCAGTCACGCTGCAAAGTCGCACTCATCCACCACGTCCGGCGAGGCCGCGGAAGCTTTCCCCCCCTTTCGTCGGAACTTGCGAATGCTTGAAGCTGGCCGCTGGTTGCCAGCCCGACGTCCATTAGCTGAATTTCGTCCAGCACCCACAGGCAATCAACATTCAAAAGGCCGTACTCCATTGGCCAACGCGCCCGACCCGCGCCGTAGCCTCTGTTGAGTGCGCGCGACAGAAGCATATCCTGGGTACCGATCAAAATGGCGTTGCATCCCGGGTCCAGATGCCAATCAGAAATCGACATTCCCCCGAGCAGAACGTGGACCTTCGGTTGCGGATCAAAGTTTCCACGGCAAAGCCATTCTTGAATCGCTCGCTCTGTTTGTTCAACCAGAGTCCGCATGGGCAGACAAAAGACGAGTCGCCGTGGCCAATCAGCTCTGCCATGGTGCACACGGTTCCAAAGCCAAGCGATCACAACGCCCGCCGTCTTCCCGAAACCAGTCGGTACGCGGATTAGCAGGTTTCGGCATACCGGATCCTCACCCAGGCGAGTCTGCCAGCCGAAGACGGCCTCAAATCCGGTGAGCTGCTTGAAGAAGTTGTTGAAAGCTTCGCTCGTAAATCGACCTCCGTGCCTTCGTCAGTATTGCAATAGTTTACTCGTGAGTGGCCTGCGAACGCATTATGACGGCGGGAAAAAGGTATGGCAATGGAGTTTGCCATTGAACCTTTGAAAACCGACGCACTACGCTGCCTGCGGCCGACTCTCCCGCCAGCGAGCCGTCAGGAACTAGGAGGAACCAACGGGTCAATCCACTGAATTAGTTGAGGGAGATCCGTGGCCACCATTTTCCACACTTCGTCCAAGTCCACTCCCTCGTGAGAATGGATCAGCTTGTCACGCGTTCCGGCGATCAGTTTCCAGGGGACTTCCGGGTAGGCTGCCCAGAAGTCGGGAGAGAGACGCTTCACGGCTTCGCCGATGAGGAGCTTGTGCAATACGGCGACTGTGTCTTCAAGTGGGCGAGGAATTCGGCCTTATCTGCCTCGCCCCGAACTCGATGGCCAGACGCGCAGCCTTCGGAATGTCGAGCAGGTTGCCTTCATCGCGCGACAAAGTAGGGTTCCGCGCTTTCGAGAATCGCCTTGCGCCGGATCCAGTTTGAACTCCGTTCGATGGCCTGGCGTGAAACGAGATCGACTGGACGGCCAAGGATGCCGGAGGGTTCCTCTTCCATGACCACGGATAAGGTACCGCTTGCTGTTGACATCAAACCAGGCAAGCCACGGGGAAATGGTGGCACAGGGTAGGCACAAATCTGGTCACACCAGAGAAAACGCCAAGCGCGGGATCAAAACCCCGGGTCGGCGTATCGTTATGAAAACTTGTGGGATAAATGGTCGGGGCGAGTGGATTCGAACCACCGACCTCCTGGTCCCGAACCAGGCGCTCTAGCCAGGCTGAGCCACGCCCCGATTCCTACCAATATCCGGACAAAGTGGGGGTCCGGAATGAACAGAGGCTTCTCGCTCGGCTTTGCGGCGAAACCCTTCTCAAACCCAACGCCACAGCCAAGCCCTAGAAGTCGATTCCCAGAATATCAAGTTTCGCCCCGAATGTCCAAAACGCGGGTCTGAACGAAAACTTGAGAAGGGGCGCAACCCATCACGGGAAGGCCCCTTCGTCGCGTCAATCCGAATTTACCCTGGATTTGAAACGCAAGTGTCCCCTTCGAATCGGGGCTCTCTGCCAGAATAACATGCCAGAGCCTCGGCCGAAAGAAACGGCGCCGCCCCCCTGGGACCGGGTCGTTCGAGGCCCAAATACCAGATGCTGTCGGGTCTGGGGAACCCGGTCGCCCTCAAAGTCCCATAATTTGGAACCCTGCATCGACATACAGCACATTGCCCGTCACCCCGCGACCCAGCTGGCTGGCCAGGAATACAGCGGCATCGGCCACCTCTGCTGGATCCGTGTTGCGGCGTAGCGGAGCATGGTTTGCAACCACCTCTAGCACTTTCGAAAAATCCTTGACCCCGCGCGCCGACGCAGTCTTGATCGGACCGGCGGAAATGGCGTTCACACGGATATTTGCCGGACCCAGATCACTGGCCAGATAGCGCACCGCCGATTCCAGAGCCGCCTTGGCAACGCCCATCACATTATAGTTGCGCACCACGCGCACCGCCCCCAGATAGCTCAGCGTGAGGATCGACCCGCCCTCCACCATTAAGGGAGCCAGCGCGCGAGAAACGGCCACTAGCGAATAGACGCTCACGTCGTGAGCCAAGGCAAACCCTGCCCGCGACGTTTCGACAAATGGCCGCGAGAGATCCTCGCGGTCGGCAAAGGCAATGCTGTGCACAACGGCGTCGATCTTGGCATGCTCGGACCGGATGCGCTCCGCGAGCGCGGTGATCTCTTCATCTTTGGTAACGTCGCACGCCAAGCACTTCTCCGCGCCCAGCTCAGCGCCGAGTTCCTCGACCGTGGATCTCTGCCGCTCCCCTTGGTAGCTCAGTAAGACTTTGGCGCCTTCTCGAACATAGGCTTGCGCAATCGCGTAGGCGATGCTCCAGCGGTTCGCCACTCCAAGAATCAGCGCGGTTTTGCCTGCTAGTAGTCCAGACATGAATCCGCTATTGTAGCGTGCCAGCCGTTAAAAAAGTCCCGAAAATTCTCTTAACCCGCCCAGCGGCTACAGGCTCAGCTCAAAGACTGTTTGAGGAAGCGAACGCCCTCCCAAGCAATAGCCTCTGGCGCGGCGGCCAGATCTCGCCAAATCGCCGCCGCTTGGGAGATTTCTGGAAGATGAAAGCCAAAACTTTCAATCGTCAGCCATCCATCGTATCCAACGGATTTCACCGCATTCAGTACATCCGGCCAGGGGATGTGCCCACTGCCCGGTGTGCCGCGGTCGTTCTCACAGGTGTGGACATGCCGCAAATGCCGCCCCGCCAGGCGGTAAGCCGCCGCGATGTTCTTTTCTTCGATGTTGCTATGAAACGTGTCCACCAGCAGGCCGATCCGCGAATGATTCACCGCCTCGCAAAGCGCCACTCCGTCGGCAACTGTGTTAAGGAAAAACGTTTCGAAGCGGTTGAGCGGTTCAATGGCCAGTGTCACGTCGAATTGCTCGAGCACTTCGGCCAACTGCTGGTAACTCTCGATGGCGCGCTGCCATTCCTCCGTTGTGCGCCGCTTGCCCGGAAGCCAGCCTACGGGTGAGTAAACCGGACCGGCGAGAAGCTTGCCGCCAATCTCCGCCAGCACTTTCACCGTGTCCTCCAAATGCTGGCAAGCTCGCCGGCGAATCGATGCGTCCGCATCAAAAATCGTCATCCCTTGGGGAATTACCGTACACGCCGTACATTCCAGAGCATTCGACTCAAGCGCCCGCCGAATCTCCCCGGCGGGACAGTTTGCTGGATCAAACAACGGCAACTCTACGCCATCAAATCCATGGCGTTTAATTTCGGCGAGCAGCTCGAACTGCTTGCCGGTGAAATTTGCGGTC
>JANWVY010000013.1 GCA_025056455.1 Bryobacteraceae bacterium
CGGCATGGGCGCCTCACCGGGCCGGACGAACAGAATCGCGCGGTTGATGTGGCCCTTGCGATGCCGCACGACGCGCGCAATGAGGCCCGCCGCCTGGAGCCGGGCGAGCGCGCGTTCGGTGACGACGTCGTAGAGCCGGCCGTCGGCACGATAGACGGGGATGGTCGCGTTCATGCGGGAAGACACACGGAGAGCACGGAAGCTGCGGGAAGGAGTTTCACGAGCGTCCCGGCGCTCTGGTTTGGAGGGGATGCGGTAGATTCGAGAGGCCCGCGCGCCTCTGGGAGAACACCGCGAAGGTGTTCCATTTCGACTCTATCCCGACGCCACGGCTTCCGTCAAGACAAAAAACACGCAATCTGTTTCGGCGGCAAGTGGGTTCAAGATCCAAGCGTTATTTTCCCGCTCTTGGCAACACGGGCAACGAATGGACCATCATGGGCGTGGAGGATGCGGCAGATTGCCGGAAGAGCCCCTACGAACACCGCAGCAATCTCACAACCTCGCAGGTTGCCTGCGACGAGCACAAACACGCGTGCGCCGCTTGCTCGAAGAGCGGCGATCTCGAGCGGGCGATACCGTAGCCGCTGATCTTTCGTGAGGACGACCCACTTCCGGCTTCCAACTTCGGCCAGCCAGACGTGATCCTCTTCATCGCGCTTGAAGTGGTCATCGTGGATTTCAACAGCTACGTCCGCTTCGAGAAGGCTACCGCGAAGTGGTTCGATGCCCAAGGACCTGTCGATGAAGAAGACAGTGCCGTCAGGCGGCTTCGCAGCGGATCGCTTCTTCGACGGCACGGGTCTCCAGTCGGAAGTCCTGAGCAAGTTCAGCGACGGAGTCGCCCGCCTTGTACCGCTCGTAAATCGCCGTGACGGGAATCCCCGTGCCGACAATGACCGGCCGGCCAAAGGACACCGTCGGGCTCATGACGACCAGGCGTGGGTCAGATTTCAGGGCCACATCGGACTCCGTGTCCCGAGTGAACGGGTACAGTTTGATCGGCAGCCCGCGGGCGTCGCGTTCGATCCTTTGGAGGTAAACGGTGAGGATCTCTTTCATCGCCTGCTGCCCTTCCCGCGAAGCGTTGATCATCTGCCCGTAACGCTCAATGAAAAGATCCAATCCGTCGGTTTCAAACGCCTCTTCGATGAGCGGACGCTCCACATGGAATTCGCGCCGGACGTAGTCCAGTGCTCGACGGACCTTGGGAAGCTTGACCCCGTGCCGGCGCCGGATGGCCACCAGCACGTGCGCTTCGACGAGGTTGATGAAGGAGAGGTAGTGTCCCTTCGGGTCATCGAGGTGGATCACCGGCGGCGATTTGCGCGGCTGGCCGGACACTGGATAAAGCCGCCCTGATACCCAACTCCGCAGCGTGACTTCAGGCATGCGCAAGTAGTGTGCTGCCTCAGCCACAGTGTAGGCAGGATGGAAGCGCGGATCTTCCTTTCGATGGATTGCCGAAGTGAGCTTGGCGGCCATCACTCCTCCCGAACATTATCAGGCTTTTGGGTTGGGATCACAAAGCTCGGCGCCGGAACAGATCCTGGGCAGCATGGGCAGCATGATTCTCTTGTATAGAGAAAATTCGTTTTTCTCCACCAGAGAAATCAACGAACACACGATGCCCATCGTGCCCATGAGGGAGAGATCCTTGTGGCGCAAGGAGATCCTATGGGGGCATAGTTCAAAGCGACGGTGCCCATGCCTGCCCATGGTTTTGAACTCCAAATGGACTCCACAGGTGGGTGTTGGTGGATCAGCTGTCGGTAAGTATTTGAAAGGATTGGTGGACCTGGACGGGTTCGAACCGTCGACCTCTTCCATGCCATGGAAGCGCGCTCCCAACTGCGCCACAGGCCCACGCGGCTCAGTTCTCACAGTATATCATGCGGCGAGGCGATAAACGCCACTGTAGCCAAAGCGATGCTTCGTCGATCATAGTTCCGTGCTAGCCTCCGAAAGCAGCGCTTCACGGCTCAAAATCTCGACTTCCCGTTTCCTGACGCGGATCATCCCTTCCACCTGAAACCGGCCCAAATTTCTCGAGACAACCTCCCGCACGGTGCCAAGGCGGTTGGCGATCTCCTCGTGTGTTTCTGGCAGGACAAACTTTTCCGATCCTGCGGCGTCCGCGAACACTAGGAGTTGCTGCGCCAGGCGCTGCCGCACGCTGCCGAACGTAATTCTTTCCACAAGCCCCACCAAGTGGCGCAGCCTGGCCCCAAAGATGGCCAAAAACCTAAGCGTCACATCGGGATTTCGCCGACACATCGCAAGAAAGTCCCGGCTGAGCCACAAAATTGCCTCTACGGGTTCGACCGCACACACCGAGGCTGGATAAGGGCCGCCATCAAAGACGGGGACCTCCGCCACAGTTGCCGGCGCCGGCTGCAGGGCTAAGACAATCTGCCTTCCGGAAGGCGTCGTCTTCAGAATCTTGGCCACACCTCCAGCCACCACCCACAGGCCTTGACAAGGTTCTCCTTCAAGAAACAGGAATTCCCCCGGTTCATAGTGTTTGGGAATGGCGGCTGAGCATAGAAATTGCACTTCGGCGCTCGGCAGACCCGCAAACAGGTCAATCGAACCAAGGGCATGCTCAATGGGGGTCATGGGCCACTCCGATCATAGCGTGACCAAAGTCACCGCACGCCAGGCGGTTTTGTTTCATCCTCGTTATGAGTGACGGCGCTTCCGAGGGTGAAGAGCCTGATTCGTTTGGTTGGCCCGCGAGCCGGTTTCTGCTGGTCACGGCCTGGCCCTACCGTCGGATCCGCTCGTCGGATCGGGGGAATGAAATGAAGTGGCGCCCCGCATACCAATCGGAAGGACTATTCCCGTATGCTTCTGCCTCGTGAGCACGGCGCCTGGGGTATGCTGCTCATTCCGTTTGCAGCAGCTTGCCTGCTGGCCGGCCGGTGGACCAGTGACCTGTTGGTCGCGTTGCTGGCAGTTCTAGTGGTTTTTGTGCTTCGCCAGCCCTTGATCGTAGTTGGCCGGCAGCGGTGGGTGTGGCGCGATCCGCGTCCGGAAACAGAGCTGGCTCGCCGGGACTTGCTCTGGGAGATTCCGCTTCTCGCCGGATGCGGCCTTTGGCTAGCGGTGTCGTTGCCGCTCATTCCCCTCCTGCTGCTTGGAGGGATGGCTGCGGGACTGACGGGTATCGCCGTGTGGATGACTTTGCACAACCGCCAGCGATCCCTCTGGCTGCAACTGGCAAGCGCTTTCGGCCTTGGATCTTCGGCGCTGCTGGTCAGCTTGGTCTCTACCCACCAGTTTGAGACCTGGGCTTGGTGGTTGTGGATATTTTGCAGTCTCCATTCGCTGAGCGGCGTGTTAACTGTCCACGCGCGGCTCGACCAAATGGCCAGTGCACGCAACCCAAGGCTGCAAGAACAAGCCCGGCGAATGCGATGGGGGGCCGCCGCAGCGGCGTTGGCCCAACTGGCACTCGGCGCGGCGGTGGCTGGTGCGAACTGGCCGTATGCCATACCGTTCGTTTTCTCCGGTCTGTTGCATCTGGTC
Source organism: Bryobacteraceae bacterium (assembly GCA_025056455.1). Classification (GTDB taxonomy): domain Bacteria; phylum Acidobacteriota; class Terriglobia; order Bryobacterales; family Bryobacteraceae; genus CADEFT01. Next base: position 3,532 of record JANWVY010000013.1, read on the forward strand.
GAACTCTGGAGAATTCACAAACCTGAGCCCCTCAAACGGGTGGGCTTTCGAGCGCTTGCCATCTCGCTCTTGCACGCGACAGCGTCGGTGGCAGTACTGGCTCGATAACCCCTCGTATCGCTACACCGCATGCGCCACCTGCCACATCACTTCCACTAGTTCACGTCCAAATCGCAGGCGGTCCTCGGGCAGCGGGAGACGCCCGAACTTTCGATGGAAACTGATTCGTTGCTCCATAAGGAAACCGCGAATACCGAAATCGCGCGCAAGACCCTGCACGACGGTCATGCGGCCCGGCACGCCAAGCGCAGTTGAAACCTCAGAAAAACTTAAAGGACGGGAGGGATCAAAAGAAGTTTGATTTAGCTTCTCAAAAAGCTTCTCAGCCAGAGCTCGGGTGGTTGCATCTGGGTTGGGCGGGCCCTCCAAGTACTCGGCGGTTTCGGTGTTGTGCAGCGAGAGGAACAGTTTGATGCGGTGGCCTTGGGAGATCCAATCCCGCATGGCCTGCCGCTGGGCAGTGATTTCGGGCATGCGTTGTGGATCCTCGACGTCCCAGTTGCGGTTCAAATCATAACCAAGCGAGTTGAAACGCACGCCTCCTCGCGCCACGCCGTCGGGATCGCACAGCGGAAAGATTTTCCAAATCGTGTTGCGACGGAGTTCCGCTCCTTGTTCGCTGAGTAAGGCCCGCACGGCTCCTTCCGCCACCCAGGAGGTGCCCGCCTCCCAGCTATGCTGCCGAAACATCAACCATACGGTTGGCTTAGAAGCTGTCCCTGCGTTCTCTGCGATGGTCCACAGAAGGAGCGGGCGATGGCCCAGGCTTTTGCCGATAATTTGGCGCTGAAAGGCAGGATGGTTCTGGCACTCTTTCTCGAGGGCCATCAAGTCGCGGTTGGTGTAGGGAGGCACGTGCGCCAGCCAAAACACGGCAGCTTGCGGAATCACACGAACCCGCAACTTCGGCTCGTTGGCGTCGTAATCGTAGTCGGTGACGTGGCGCCAAGAGGTTTGATCTTCTCGAATCACGGGAGGTGTGTCCTGGGTGATGGCGCCGCGGTTAGGACGATAGTTGTATTCACCGGGTAGGTCCACCAGGTCGAAAAGAATCTTTTGTCCAGGCGTTGCGCCCTCCACGCGAAAGCTGTACCAATTGGCTTGGCGGTTCCGGCCGTCCTGATCTTTTTCGCCTTTCACCCCGAGTCGGAGATGCGCCGGGCCCACACGTTCGTAGTAACCCAAGTTGCCGCCTTCGAAATTCGTTTCCAGCGTGATTGCTGGCATGCCAAAAAGGTAACACAAGCGGAGCGCAATCACGCTATGCTGAAAGTTCCAACATGAGTGACCCCGTCCACGAGTTTTCCGTCACCCTGCGCCACTTAAAAGACTTCGAATTTCTCGTCAAGTTTGACAAGCCGGAAGGGCTGGAGATGACGACCGATGAGAGCCCGCCACTCGGCCGGGATGCGGGTCCAAATCCATCACGACTGCTGGCGGCTGCTGTTGCCAACTGTCTCAGTGCGAGCCTTTTGTTCGCATTTCGCAAAGCCGGGGTGGCGATTGACGGCTTGGAAACCGTTGTGACCGTAAAGATTGTGCGCAACGAGAACCGGCGGCTACGGGTGGGCAAGATGACGGTGGTGCTTCATCCTCAGGTTCCTGGGGAGGAACTGGAGAAGGCGCGCGCAGCGCGCGCTGTGTTTGAAGATTTCTGTACAGTCACGCAAAGCGTTGCTCGCGGCGTGGACGTCGAAGTGAAGGTGAAAGGAATCGATGCGTAAGAGAATTGGCATTCTCACCGGCGGCGGCGATGTGCCGGGTTTGAACTCCGTGATCAAGGGGGTGGTTTACCGGGGCAGTGAAATCGGATGCGAAGTGATTGGCATCCGGCGCGGCTGGGAAGGTCTGACCCACGTTAACTTGGAAGACCCTGAAAGCAGAAATCGCTACATTCTTCCGTTGAACCGGGAAAACACGCGCACGATCGATCGCACAGGCGGTACTTTCTTGCATTCTTCCCGCACCAACCCCTCGCAGATGAAAACGGTCCCCGATTTTCTGAAGGGAGTGGAGTTTCCCGTCAAAGAAAAGACCAAGGGCGGCGTGACCACCGTTGTCTACGACATGACTTCTCAGGTACTCAAGAACCTGGAAAAGCTGAACATTGATTATTTAATCGCCATTGGGGGAGACGATACGTTGAGCTACGCCGCCAAGCTGGACAAGGCGGGCGTGAAGGTGATCGCCATCCCCAAAACCATGGATAATGATGTGCGCAACACCGAGTACTGCATCGGGTTTTCTACGGCGATTACCCGCGCCATGGACGCCATTCAAAGGCAGCGATCGACGGTCGGCTCACATGAACGCATTGGAATCTTTCGTATCTTCGGGCGCGATGCCGGCTACACGGCTCTCTACACCGCTTATGTGACTTCGGTGCGCTGTGGAATCCCGGAATATAAGTTCGATTTGCACAAAATGATCGACCTGTTGATCCGCGAAAAGAGAGAGAACCCGAGCAACTACAGCTTAGTAATTTTGAGTGAGGGAGCCGAGTGGCAGGGCTACCAAGTCCGCGAGTATGGCGAGCCGGACGCCTATGGTCACCGCAAGAAAATGAGCGTCGCCGAGGATTTCAGCGACCAGGTCCGGGCTTTGACCAACGAAGAGACTATTGTCAGCGATCTTACCTACGACTTGCGGTCTGGAGAAGCGGATTTTGTGGACAAGCTGGTAGCCACAACCTTTGGCAACATGGCCCTGGACTGCATCATCGCCAACAAATTTGGCGTGATGATGGCCATTCAAAACGGCTGCTATGCGACGGTTCCGATACCCGATCCAGCCTTAGGCCCGCGCAAAGTGGATGTGGAAACGATGTACAACACCGAGCGCTACCGGCCCAACTACGCGGGTAAAGTAGGCCTTCCCATCTTCCTCACCAGACCCTAGCGTGCTCTCCTGGCTTCAAAGGCTCTGGCGGGGTGGCTCGCAGGTCACCCTGGACCAAATCCGACGCTGTTTCGATGAGGCAGCGGCTGACGAGGAACATTTCCCGTCCACGATCGACCCGCGCATCCTCCACGTCAAGCTGATCTTGAGCTATCTGGGTGATCTTGCGGGTCGGCGTGTGCTTGACGTGGGTTGCGGGAAAGGACGTTTTGCCCGGGTTTTGCAAGAGACCCACCCGCAAGCAGAAATCTACGCCTTCGATCTCTCGCTCAAGATGCTGAGCTATGCGCCGGCACAGCTCAGGCGGGTGGCCGGCACGATGACGCAACTGCCTTTTCGAGACGCCTGTTTTGACGGAGTTTACGCAACCGAGTCGCTCGAGCATGCGGTTGCGATTGAGCGCGCTGTGAGCGAAATGTGTCGTGTATTAAAACCCGGGGGCCGCTTGGTGATCATCGACAAAAATGCGGAGCAGTGGGGAAAACTCAAAACGCCGGAATGGGAAAAATGGTTCCGCCGTGAGGAGCTAGAGACGCTGTTGCGCCGCGATTGCCGCCAGGTTTCAAGTCAGTTTCTCTCCTACTGGGAGGATGTGGAGCCGGATGGCCTGTTTTTGGCCTGGCTTGCGCGAAAATAAGCTCAATTTGGTAACATCCCTTTATGACGTTCAGGGGTACGCTCGTCCTTTTTGTTTTGCTCTCGTTGAGCCTTCCGTCGAGCTACGGGCAAGGCACTACCTCGAAGGCCTTCGGAGTCGTGCAGGACTCTTCCGGAGCCGTGGTGCCAAACGCTACGGTGCGGATGATTCACGAGGGTACCAACGCTACCTTCACCACCGTGTCTTCGGAAGCGGGCACCTTTGGCTTTGAGGCGCTTCAGCCGGGTCCGTACACGGTGACGGTCGAAGCTGCCGGATTCAAGAAATTTACCTCCCGCGGTAACCTGGTGACGATCGGACAGCCAACCACGGTGCGCGTGACGCTCGAGGTCGGTGAAGTCAACCAATCGGTGGAAGTTGCGGCGGTCGCTGAAACCGTTCAAACGTCAAGCTCCGGTAACTTTGGCAACTTGCTGACCGGAGATCTCATCCGCGAATTGCCCATAGTGGGAACGCGCGGCCGCAATCCTTTGGAGCTGGTGCTGCGACAGCCCGGCGTTGTGGCGGGGGCCAACACGGGGGGTGGCGTGCACGTTCACGGCGCCCGCGATCGTGCCTGGAACTTCACGCTGGATGGAATTGACACCAATGAGACTAGCGCTGGAGGAGCAAACTTCTCGCCCCTGCGCACGAATCCCGATTCGCTGGCCGAGTTTCGCGTCATCACAGGGAATACAACGGCAGAGTTTGGACGCAACAGCGGCGGGCAGGTGGCGATGGTGACTCGCTCCGGAACCAACGAAGTTCACGGATCTTTGTTTTGGTTCTATCGCACCCCACGGTTAAACGCCAACGAGTGGGAGAATAATTTGAACCGTCTCGGCAAGCGGCAATTCGTGCAGCAAATTCCTGGCTTCAGCATGGGTGGTCCCATCCAGAAAAACCGGACATTTTATTTTGGCAACTTACAAGTGCTGCGGGCCCGGGAATCGGCGCAAGTCGATCGTACCGTTTATACGCAGACCGCGCGGCAAGGCATCTTTCGCTATGTGCGAGGGGGGCGAAATACGCCGTTTGGAGCGCCTGGCGCCTCGATTGACGCCAACGGCAACCCGCTGCCGGAGCTGAGCATCGGTTCGTACAACATCTTTGCGAACGATCCGGAGCGCCGAGGTTTAAATGCGCGCATTCGGAGTTTGATTGAAGCCACGCCCTTGCCCAACAACTTTACTGGCGGCGACGGATTGAACACCGCGCTATTTACTTTTACGGCTTTGCAGCTCGAGCGGCAATACGATGCGACGATCAAGATCGACCACATTTTGAACGCCAAAAATACGGTGTATGCTCGCATTGCTTGGGGACGTCAGGACACCAACTGTGACCGCGTAAACGGAGGCACGCCCTTCTTTCCCGGCGGCGGCTGTGTGGTGAACACGGAACGTGATCCCCGAAATCTCGCGTTCAACTGGCGCACGAATCCTTCGCCGCGATGGACGAACGAACTCGTTGTGGGTCAAAACACCTTTGCCTTCGACTTCGTCATACCCACGGCTTCGCTGGACAAGATCACTCTGACCGGTGCACCCGTGACCATCCCAGAAACTTTCGACTTCGGCAACAAAAGACGCTTAACAACGTGGCAATTTGTGGATAATCTGTCTTACTTCCGAGGGGCACACGCCTTCAAGTTCGGCACCAATCTCCGGTTTCAGCGGCACGTCGATACGCGCGGGTCCATTGGAGGTGCGAACGCTACGCAATCGGTCAATTTTTCCCGCCTCATCAACACTGTGGATCCAGCACGGTTCGCCCTGCCGGCCGACATCAATGTCCAGTTTGACCGGCCCGCGCTCGAAAGCAGCATCAACTACATGCTTGGACGGGTGGGTTCGACCACACGCGGCTTTCCTTCGCGCGGAGATCAGTTCGTTGCGGGTCTCTATAACTTTGACGCTCGCTTCCCAGAGTATGACTTTTTCGCGCAGGACACCTGGAAAGTCCGGAAGAACCTGACCCTCGACATCGGCTTGCGTCTGGAGATGAAACTGACGCCGAGGAGTTCGCCGAGCGGTCGAATCCGGCGACCCAATCAAGCGGCCGTGCACGGCGGAACGCCTTCAACGACCCTGCGATGGGAGACCGGTGAGCTCTACCCAAACCAGCTGTGGAATTTTGGCCCCTCCTTTGGCTTTGCCTGGGATCCGTTTGGCAAGGGCAAAACCTCGATCCGGTCCAACTACCGAATCGCGTATGACCGGTTGAATACGTTTGTCCTTTCCTCTTCCGTGTTTCAGAATTTGCCGGGCCAAGTGCAGGGGGTTGTGAATCAAGAATACGGACAAAATGGCGGTCGGCTAGACGGGCTGCCGGTGTTGACGCCTCCGACCGTGCGTCCGAGTGAGCTAGCCCAACCAGCCCCCTTCTCTCTGAACGCCATCACTGTGGTCGATCCCAACTTTGAGGTGCCGACGACTCATCAGTGGGCCTTCAGCATCCAACAAGAGGTGGCGCCGCGTACGGTCCTCGAGGTGAGTTATATTGGCCGCCGGGCGCACAACCTCTACGGGGCTTACAACGCCAATCAAACCGAGATCATTCGCAACGGCTTTGTCGACGCTTTCCGCACCGTGGCTGCAGGCGGCGAGTCAGATCTCATCAACCGTCTGACACTGCCCGACACGCGGCGCGGAGCGAACGAAACCGGATCGGCCATGTTACGCCGGCTGTTCCCCTCTGAGTTGCGGAATAACGCAGTGGGCACGATTGCTTCCGATCTCGCACGGCGCATCCAGGGTGGGCGCTCGCTGTCGGACCTGGCGGGTTTTGGTCCCTTCTTCTTTGTGCCCTATCCCCAATTCACAGGGGCGCTCAACGTGCTAGACACCAACGATTTTTCCACCTACCATGCCCTCGAAGTGCAGATTGAGCGCCGCTACCACAACGGTGTGACGGCTCAACTCAGCTATACGCTGTCGAAATCCTTGGACACACGCTCGTTCGATCCGGCTTTCACCGTGGTTTCAACCGGCAATGCGCAGTCGGCCTCGTCGACGCCCTTTGACATCAACAACCGCCGCTTGAATTACGCTCTCTCGGATTTTGACCGTACCCACGCAGTTCAGAGCTACTTCTCCTACGAATTACCGTTTGGTAAAGGAAAGAGGTTCGCCTCCGGGGTTGGAAGCTTGGCCAACCGCTTGGTCGCTGGCTGGCAAGCGAGTGGATTTTTCACCCTTGTGTCTGGGCGGCCGATGACGGTTTATTCCGGGTTCAACACGTTTGCTAACGTCGTGCAGTCAACTGGCAGCTGCAATGGGTGTACGCGCAGTGAAGGCGGAGTTTTTGATGGGCCAGGAGGTTTTATCTGGTACTTTGATCAGAACACCATCAACAAATTCCAAACCCCAGCTGCGGGCGATCTGGGAAATACGGGACGCAACTTCTTCCGCGGACCAGGTTCGTTCAACATGGATATCTCGTTCCGGAAGATGACCGACATTTCCGAGCGTTTCAAACTTGAATTGAGGGCGGATATGATCAACTTCACGAATACGCCCACATTCGGCTTTCCGACGCTCACGGTGAGTTCCACGATTTTCGGCCGGATTCGCGATACGCTTGCCAGCGGGTCCCGCAAGATTCAGCTCGGCGCGAAGATCCACTTCTAAAGAGAAGTTTTCTCAGACGGGATGTGTTAGGGGGCGGGAGATTCCCTTCCGCCCGCGCGGTTGGCTAGACTGGACGGCGGCTACGCAACTGAAATGCCAGCCTACTGCGATGTCAGTCTGCCCGTTCCGCTTGATCAGCCCTTTACCTATTCGCTGCCGGAAACCTTGCAGCAGAGGGCCCGGCGCGGCTGTCGCATTGTGGCGCCCTTGGGCGGACGCAAACTGGTTGGCGTGATTCTTCGCGTGCATGATGATCCGCCCGGGCGAGAGGTACGCGAGACCCTCCGCCTGGTAGACGAAGAACCAGTTTTCGACGAAGACCTGCTCTGGCTGGCGGAATGGATTGCCCGCTATTACTGCGCGCCTCTGGGGGAAGTGCTTCGGGCCATGACGCCACTTTCCTCCGAGGTCCGGACCGCCAAGGTGTACGCTCTGACGGACACCGGCCGCGCCGTGGCGCGACAACTGCTGCTGGCTCAAGACAACGATCCGGCCGCCGTAATCCTTAAACTGCTCGAAAAACGCCCATTCTCAAGCTCCTACTTGGCGAAGAAAGTTCCCGCGGCTCAGAAAACCTTGCAATCGTTAAAGCGTAAGGGCTGGATCGAGATCGAGGAAACGGCCGCTGGACGCGACCCGTTGCGGGCGCCCTCAACGAAGTTGATCGTGGAGCGTACGGCTGGCGCGCAGCCGGTGGCGAAACTGAGCAAACCGGAACGAGAGCTGTTCGCGTATTTGGAACTTCATCCCGGCGCTCATCTCCTGGCGGATGTCGAGAAAGCCGTCAAGAAGGCGGCGAGAGCGGCGAGAAGCCTTGCCCGCCGCGGACTGCTGACGCTGCGGCCTGACACGCTGGTCGAGATCCGAGCCCAGCCAGTTCAGGAGCATGTGTTGAATGAGCACCAGCAAAGAGCCTTCGAGGCGGTGTGCCAGTCCTTAGAATCAGGCGGCTATCAAGCGTACTTGCTCCAAGGTGTGACTGGCTCGGGCAAAACCGAGGTCTATATGCGCTGTATTGGAGCCGCCCTTTCTCAAGGCCGTGGCGCTCTCATGCTCGTGCCCGAGATCGCTCTGACGCCCGCTGTCAGTGGACAGTTTCTAAGCCGGTTTGGTGATCAGGTGGCGATTTTGCACTCGGCCTTCAGCTCGGCCGAACGCGCCGAACAGTGGCGCCAGATTCAGGACGGCAAGGCGAGGGTGGTTGTAGCGACACGGTCCGGCGTTTTTGCCCCCGTGCAGAATCTAGGTCTGATTATTGTCGACGAGGAACACGACGGCAGCTATAAGCAAGAAGAGACGCCCCGGTATCATGGCCGTGACGTTGCCGTCATGCGCGCTCGCCACAGCCGGGCGGTCGTCCTGCTCGGTTCCGCTACGCCCAGCCTTGAGAGCCGGTATAACGTCCAGCGCGGCAAATACACCTTGCTCGAACTACCTGAGCGGATCGCTGGCCGGCCGATGCCAGAAGTGGAAATTGTGGACATGCGTCAGGAGTTTCTCGAGACCCGTACGCTGGCTGTCTTCTCCCGCCGTTTGGTCGATGCGATTCAACTCCGGCTCGAGGCGAATGAGCAAGTCATCCTGCTGTTGAACCGCCGCGGATTTGCTAGCTTCGTTGCCTGCCGTAGTTGCGGCTCGCGCTTGGAGTGCGTCAACTGTGCAGTGACCCTAACCTATCACCACCGCGAGCGGCGAATGCTGTGCCACTACTGCGGCTATACGGAACGGCCTCCGGCACACTGCCCGAAGTGTGAGAGCGAGTATGTGCAATTCCTTGGCGCTGGGTCCGAACGGGTGGAGAATGACCTGCACCTGCTGTTTCCGCGTGCTCGCATCGTACGGATGGACCGCGATACGGTGAGCGGAAAGCGCAGCTATGAGCGCATCTTGCAGGGGTTTCGCGCGCATGAATACGACGTGCTGGTAGGCACGCAAATGATCGCCAAAGGACACGATATTCCGAAGGTCACGCTGGTGGGGGTTGTGTCCGCTGATATCGGGCTTGGAATGCCGGATTTCCGGGCCGCCGAGCGTACCTTTCAATTGCTAACGCAAGTGGCCGGGCGCGCCGGGCGCGGGCATTTGCCGGGACAGGTGGTCATCCAAACCATGAATCCTGACCACTACGCTATTCGCTTCGCTGCGGCTCAAAATTATATGCAATTTTTCGAAAAAGAGCTGCAATTTCGGCGCATGATGCGCTACCCGCCGTTTACAGCGCTCGCCAAGATCCTGGTGCGCAGCAAAAGCCAGGCTGAGGCGATGGAAATGGCGACAGAAATTGGCAAGTTTTTCGGCCCGCAGCCGAAAGAGGTGAAGCTGCTCGGTCCTGCGGAAGCACCCATTCCGAAGCTCAAGCAAGAGTTTCGCTACCAGCTGTTATTGAAGGCCGCCAGCCGGACCAGGCTAAACGAGCTGCTGCAAAGTTTGCGGGCCTTCGCACTAGCGAAAGGCTGGCCTTCCACCTCGCTGATTCTGGATGTCGACCCGCTGACGCTGCTGTAGGGAAACTAGAGGGCAGACAGGTCTGGTAAGAACTGCTTTGCCCGTTCCGCCTTGCTCAAGGTTGGGTTTGACGGCGGCGAGTCGAGTCTGTTCTAATCCTCGCCAGTGAAAGACTATGAGCTGGTCAATGAGAATTTGCGCTGTGCTCTAGCCGCCTTTGCAAACGTGGGGCCCGCCGGCTGCTTGGAGCGCCGGGAGGGGTTTCAACTTGTCTATTGCGGAGCGCCATTCGGACTTTTCAACACCGTCAATTTGGCGCGGCCGCCCGAACGGGGGGAATTTGAGGAGATCTTGAGGCAGGCGCGGGCGTGGTTTTCGCGCTTTGAGACCCCGTGGTCGATTTGGTTCTGTGACGATTTCTTCGATCCAGTGCAACGGCGCCGCAGCCGGATTTCGCTCGCCACAGCGGGTTTGAGAAAAGCGATTGACGCACCGGGGATGATCGCCCCGCAGCTGCTCCCTGCAAACCGCAGCCTTCCGGCTTTGGACTGCTGCTGTGTAGGCGATGAGAGGACACGCCAGGACTTTGCCCAGCTGATGTCGCTCGCCTTCCAGGCGCCAGAGGGGTTAGCCCAGGCCGTGTATGGCTCGGAATCGCTGTGGCGAGGACCGATCCAAGGATGGATTGCCTATGCCTTTGGATCAGCAGTTTCTGCGGCAGCCATTGTCATTGGCGGTGGATCCATTGGAGTCTATGCCGTTGCTACCCATCCCCTTTTTCAACGCCAAGGATTTGGCGAGGCCGTTGTGCGCCACGCCGTAGAGGAAGCCTCCAAGCGCACCGGGATTCAACGCAGTGTGCTTCAATCTTCTGCGATGGGCTACCGGCTTTACGCCCGCCTGGGTTATCGGCAGGCAGGCCGCTTCCTGGTGTATTCGCACTCCTAAGGCCCGGACCTGGGCCAGGAATTGAACCTGTGATCCCCGAGGGAACATGTAGGCAAATTGCGCGTATTCTGGAATTGAATGCAAGTTCATCTGCCGAATTTGACGGCTTGGTATAAGTTTACGACTGCCATCTCGCTGGCCTTGGATTCGCTGCGGGCGCACAAACTCCGGACTTTTCTGACCCTGTTAGGTGTCATTGTGGGTGTTTCTAGCGTCGTCATGGTGGGGGCAGCCATTGAGGGCATGGGGACTTACGCCGAAGTGACGACGTCCAAGGTTTTTGGCAACGATAGCTTTCTCGTGGCCCAGCTAGCCAACCTAGGACGAACCACCCGCAAAGAACGGGCGGAAAAATTACGTCGCAACAAGCCCATTCGTGAAGGCGATCTCGAATACCTCCGCGCCACGACCGGCGACCGGATCTACTACAGTCCCTATACCCAGACGGTCGATGACGTGAAGCGCGGCAACCTCACCTTTGAAGCGGCAACCGTTCTTGGTGTCTCGGCCACCTTGCCCGAAATCCGTGAAGTCCCGATTGTAGATGGAAGGTTCTTCACCGACCAGGAGGAGCGCAACCGCCAGCCGGTGGCCGTGATCGGCGACGAGCTGCGCGTCATGCTGTTTCCGGACACTTCTCCCGTGGGCGAAACGATCAAAATCAAAGGAATCGACTTTATCGTCGTTGGTGTGCAAGAGAAGCTGGGCTCTAGCGGAGCGCGGACCAACCAGGACAACCCGGTTTACATTCCCGCCACCCTGTACTTCAAGCTTTACCAGCGACGCAACGCTGGCTTTGCCGTGTTCGGCAAAGCAAAACCCGAGAGCGGGCTTTCCATGGAAGAGGCTCTGGATCTAACGCGCGTCGCCCTTCGAACCCGGTTCCATGCGCTTCCAAACCAACCGGACAATTTCGACACCTTGACCCCAGACTCGATTCGCTCGTTCGTGGAGAACATTCTTGCGTTGATCTCAGCGGTTGTCGTACCCGTGACTGCGATTTCTCTGGTGGTCGGCGGAATCGTCATCATGAATATCATGCTGGTCAGCGTGACCGAGCGCACGCGGGAGATTGGCATTCGCAAGAGTGTGGGCGCGCGCCGCTCTGATATCTTACTTCAGTTTTTAATTGAAGCCGTCCTGATGTCGGCCCTGGGGGGTGCGATTGGGCTGGCGCTTGGCAGTGGCGTTCTAACATTTGCCTCGCGCTTTTCCGAAGTCCCTTTGCGTGTAACGGCGCCCTATGCGGTTCTGGCTCTCCTCGTCTCGAGCGCCGTAGGCATTATGTCGGGTTGGTATCCAGCTTCGCGAGCTTCCAAACTAGATCCTGTCGTGGCTTTGAGGGCGGAGTAAGATGCGCATTGATCCAGTCGAAAACATCAAACTTGCTCTGGACGCGGTCTGGAGCCACCGGGTGCGGTCCGCCCTGACCATTCTCGGCATCGTGATTGGCATCACGACCGTCGTGACGGTATCCAGCCTACTGACCGGTCTGCGGAAAGGCATCGTGATCTTCTTTCAAGAATTCGGCCCCGACAATATCTTTGTGAGCCGTTATAGCGGCGACCCCAGTGCTCCCCCGCGCCAAAAGGAGGTGCGGCGCCGGCCCATCCGGCCCGAATATGCGGAAATCATCAAGAAGCTCTCGCCTTCCACCGAAGATGTAGGCGTACAGTTATTCATTCCTCCTTTCGTAAACCGCCAGCCAATGGTGGCCCGTGTCCCCGGATTCGAATCCGACCGGGTTAATTTAGCTTCGTGCACGGCCAACCAGCTCAGCTTTGCCCCCCGCGAACTCTCGGCCGGGCGTGTCTTTACGCCCGAAGAAGATTCTCGCATGGCACGGGTTGGCTTAATTGGGGCCAGTTTGGCGGAAGCCCTGTTTCCGGATGGAAAGGCGCTTGGAAAGCAGGTCACAGTGGACGGGGCCGAATATACGGTAATTGGAGTCTTCGCCCCCGCCAAGGGTGGTTTCTTTGGCGAGAACGGTCTGGATTATCAGTTTCTGATTCCCTTCCAAACCGCTCGAATGCGCTATCCACAGCTAGACAATTTCTTCCTTACGGTCAAGGCCAAGGCCGGGCTTCGCGATCAAGCCTACGATGAAGTGCAGACCATCTTGCGCAAAATTCGCCGGGTCCCACCGGGGGCAGAGAACGATTTCGCCATCTCCACCGCGGACCAGATCATCCGCAGCTTTGATCAGCTGACTGGAGTGGTCTTGCTGGTATCCACAGCACTTTCCGGCTTAGGGCTCCTTGTTGGCGGGATTGGCGTCATGAACATCATGCTGGTAAGCGTGACGGAAAGGACAAGAGAAATCGGCGTGCGAAAGGCGATTGGCGCAAGGAGGGTGGACATCGTTCTCCAGTTTCTCGTTGAAGCAGTGACGTTAACTGGGGTGGGGGGCCTCATTGGGATCGTCTTCTCGATTATTGTCACTATGCTGGTTGGGGCGCTTGTGCCTGCGCTTCCCTCTGAGGTCCCACCGTGGGCGGTTGTGGCCGGCTTTCTGGTGAGCGTGAGCGTCGGCTTGTTTTTCGGCGTCTGGCCCGCCATGAAGGCCGCCCGTCTGGATCCGGTCGAAGCGCTACGCTATGAATAGGAGAGGGCCGTGGAGCTTGGCCGCGTTGCTGTGCAGCCGTGCTTCCGCGATGGGTTTTCTGCCGATGCCTTTCTGCAACACCGATTTGGCCTATGCAGCAATTTTGACGGGTTTGCTGCTGATTTACGGAGAGTTAGCGCGACCCGGAACGGTGCTGCTCGGTGTTGGCGGAGCCGTGTTGTTCTTGTTGGGATGGGCCTCGCTGGCAGGCCGGGTGCGACCCCTAGGGCTTTTTTTGTGCTTGCTCGGTACGATGGCGGTTGTCCTCGGCGCGGTTTTTCCGTGGCGGGGCTATGTCGGTTTGGCTGGCGGGGTTATACTCGCAATAGGGGCTCGGACCCTGACGACTCCGCCCGTGAGTTGGGCTGTGGCGTGGGTCTTGTCGGCGCCATTTGCTGTTCTGAGTAGCCGGCTTTTAGCAATCGTGATCCAGGCGCGAATCAACAAGCTCCTGCTTTAGATCGAAGCGGCCCTAGTTTGGCGGGGACGAAGCGTCGATATATGCTCGAAGGGGAGCTCCCGGCCAGCGCTGGGTCTCCGGGGAGAGTAAGTTGCTGACACGACAGGAACAATCCATGACAAGAGCCGATGACGGAGAATTTGAATTAATTCTCGGCAACAAGCAACTGTTAAGCGTCTTCTTCGTAGTGGTGATGCTGTTAGGAGTATTCTTCGCGATGGGCTACATCGTGGGGAAAAACTCGATTCCAGCAGAAGCCTACTTATCGAAAAAAACCGAACCGATCCGGGTTGACCCGCAAGCCTCCCAAAGCAGCCGTTCGCCCGTAGCGGAAACGCCCGTTGCGCGGCCAGTTCCCCCAGTTGTGGGGGAGGCGAAACCATCCCAGCCGCCCTCGCCGGCTCCAACTCCCAGTGAAACGGCCTCATCTGCGGTCCGGCCAGACCCCTTAGCTGACGCTCGCTTGGCGCCTCGGGCCAAGGAGGGAAGCGCGCCCGAGAGCCCAAAGACTTCGCCCGAAGTCAAACGCGAGCCAAAGGCCACAGAGACTCCGCGCCCGGTGCGGAAAGAGGAAGCAAAAGGGTCTGGCGTGATGGATCCGGTTTCCGGTAAGAGCTATCTTCAGGTTGTCGCCACGACTCGCGCCGATTGCGAAATCGTGGTCGATGTGTTGAAGCGCAAAGGTTTTCCCGCCATCATTACGCCCGGTCCAAACGAGAAACTCTTCCGCGTGCTGGTGGGCCCGCTCGAGGATTCTGCCGCCATCGCGAGGACTCGCGCGGAACTGGAAAAAGCTGGATTCCAGAAACCCTATCTGCGAAAGCAGCCCTAAAATTCCTTGTCGGATCTAATTCAGATTCAGGACTGGAAACCAAGCGGATTGAGGCAGCACGACACGATCGATGCGCCTCCAGGCCCAAGGCAACGTGTCGCCAAGCCGCGGCTACCTGATTGGCTGCGCAAAGGCCAAACGCACTTTGAGTCCGTAACTTTGCTCAAACAGCAACTCCGCAGGCTGCGCCTGCACACGGTTTGCGAGTCGGCTCGGTGTCCGAATTTGCACGAATGCTTCCACCGTGGCGCCGCAACCTTCATGATTCTCGGCAATCTTTGCACCCGCGGTTGCGGTTTTTGTTCTGTACCCAAGGCGTCGCCAGAAAAACACACGTTCACGCTCGATCCCGACGAGCCCCGCCATATTGCTCAAATGGCGGCTAATCTGCGTTTGCGCTACGTTGTGATTACCAGTGTGAACCGCGACGATCTAGAAGACGGCGGCTCGGCTCATTTCGCACAAACCGTTCGGGAAGTCCGCCGGGCGTTACCTCAAGCTCAGGTCGAAGTCTTAACACCGGATTTCTGCGGCGACCTTCGAGCTGTGGAACGCGTCTTAGATGCGGGTCCGCACGTCTTCAATCACAACATGGAGACGGTGCCACGGCTCTACCGCCGCGTACGTCCCCAAGCTGACTATCTGCGCTCGTTGCGGGTTTTGGCGCACGCGCGCCAATATCGCCCCGAGGTCTTAACCAAGTCTGGCTTCATGGTAGGGCTGGGAGAGACGGAGCAGGAGGTTCACCAGCTCCTGCGCGATTTACGCAGCTGTGGTGTGGATGTGGCAACCATCGGCCAGTATTTGCAACCCACACGAAGGAACCTCCCGGTTGTGGAATACGTGAGTCCGAAACAATTCGACGCCTATCGAGATTTTGGCTTATCGCTAGGATTCCGGATGGTATTTTCCGGTCCCTTTGTGAGATCCTCGTACATGGCCGATCTGGTCAAAGACCAAGCGGTCCCGCACGAGGTCTCCCGAACGTGAAACCTCTTCTTCTTGCGCTCGTGAGCGCCGTTTTGACCATCCTCGTTTTTCCCCGTTTTGAGCTGACGTGGCTTGCTGGAGTTTGTCTGGCGCCCCTCATCTTGGCCTGCGCGCACGAGGCTCGGCCTGCGGTCCGGCTGGGATTTGGCTGGGCGGCGGGAATTGTCTACTGGTGTGGTGTGTGTTACTGGATCCAGCCGGTGCTAGCCAACTACGCCAGCATGAGCCAGCCGCTGGCGTGGTTTACCTTCCTGTTGTTTGGAATTGGCAAGGGCGTTCATTGGGCGGTGTTTTGCTGGGCGGCAGGCTATCTGGTGCCTGCGTCATGGGCAGTTCCCGCCGTGGCGGCCTTGTGGACTGGGATTGAGCGCACGAATGCGATTAGCTTTGTCTGGCTCCCGCTTGGCAACGCTGGCCTGGAGATGGGAATTCCCATGCGGCTTGCCCCGCTCGTGGGCGTGTCCGGGCTATCGTTTGTGTTCGCCACCATGAACGTCGCCGTGGCCTTGCTGTTGCTCCGGCGTCCCCGGCGGCACTTGCTTCCTCTAGCAGGGTTACTCTTTCTGTTTTTGCTGCCAGAGCTACCCGAGGCTGAGAAACCCGCTGCGACGGCGGTGCTCATTCAACCCAACATTGAGGAACGACAAGAGTGGACCGCGGAATTCACCGAGCACACCATCCGCAGTCTTGCCCTGCTTTCTTTGGAACATGCAACGGAGGATCGAAGCAAGCCTGCGGAGGTGATTGTCTGGCCGGAAGTCCCAGCGCCGTTTTATTTTACGGACCCCATGTTTCGCGACCAAGCGGAACAACTGGCCCGGGTGACACAAACTTCGTTCTTGTTTGGCGCAGTCGGGCGTCATCCGTCAGGAGCGCCCACCAACTCCGCCTTTATGGTTGGACCTGACGGTAATTTCGTGGCGCGCTATGACAAGGTGAACCTGGTGCCGTTTGGCGAGTTTGTTCCCAGCGGCTTTTGGTGGATTGAGAAGATTTCATCCGAGTCAGGAAATTTCGTAGCCGGATCAAGACGTGTGCTGTTTCCTTCGCGCCAGGGGAGTCTCGGCGTTTTTATTTGCTATGAGTCGGCCTTTCCGAACTTCGTGCGGCAGTTTGTGGCAGACGGGGCTCAAGTGCTGGTGAATCTTTCAAATGATGGTTATTTTGGCCGCTCAGCGGCGCGGGAGCAGCATCTGTGGCTGGCGCGAATGCGTGCGGCGGAAAACCGCCGCTGGCTCATCCGGGCTACGAACGACGGAATTTCTGCGGTGATTGATCCCGCAGGCCGGCTGGCGCAGCAATTCGCTCCCCTCAAGCGCCTGTCGGCCAAAGCGCGCTTTTCCTACCGCAGCGACCAAACTCCCTTCTCGAAATACGGGGACTGGTTTGCCTGGAGCTGCCTGGTGGCCGGGGCTCTCAGTGGTGTGCTTTCTTGCAGATGGCGACCGAGCTAGGCCCGCTCGCCAACTCACGGAATGACAGCGGTCGCCACCGGGCCAGCGCAAGGTTCTCTCAAACCAAAAACTGAAACAGTGATATATGTATTGATACACTCCACCAGATTTTGAGCAGCATATTGATGGAAACGAAATCGACGCCTCCCTCCCGGGCGCTTGCAAAAGGGCTTGATTTGTTAGAAGTGCTGCGGGTCGAGTCTCATCCCTGCGCTCTGCGCGATCTTGCCGCTGCCATTGGTTTAGGGAAAGCCTCGACCCTCCGGTTGCTCAAAACTTTAATTGCGGCTGGCTTTGTGGCATCGGACGGGCAAGGGCGGTATGCGCTCAACGGTCGCTGGGTGTCGGGGGCAAGCCAGGTCTGGATCCGCCGCCTGAGCGAAGCGGCGCTGCCGGAAATGCGACGTTTGAATGAGGACTTAGCGGAAACCGTGAGCCTAGCGGCTTTGTACGGAGATCACATCCGCGTGGTGGAGACGCTCGAAAGTCCGCGTCACATTCGCATGTCGAATTACCGTGACCGCATCTTGCCACCGAACGCCTCCTCGCTAGGAAAAGCCATTACTGCCTTTCAGGAGCCCGAGGTGCAGGCTCGCTTGTTATCGGTTTACGGCATCTACCGCCAGACGAAACGCACGATCACCGATCCGGTCGAGATCCGGCAGCATTTGGCCCGGATTCGAGATCGCGGTTGGGCCTATGAGATGGAGGAAACTGTGCCCGGAGGCTGTTGTTTTGCCTCTCCGATCGTTCTGCCCTCTGAGCCAGTGCGGTCCGCAATCAGCGTTTCGCTTCCCGTGGACCGGCTAACGACGGCGCTCCGCAAACGTCTTCCGGCCATGCTGACCAATGCCGCGGAAAACATCAGCAAGGCGCTCCGCCGGTGATTGGTTTGAACGTTTCATTTCTAAAACACGGGATACGTGGGCCTCATGGTAGGCTTGTGGTGAATTTGGGCCAGCGGCGAGCTTCAAGAATTTAGCGAGTAACGCGGTAGGATCAAGGGCCCTAGGGCAATGAACCGCTCCATCGGCACTGCTCGGAGAAGACAGCATGATGAATCGAAGACAATTTCTGCATTCCTGGGCCACCGCAGCCTTACCGTCTCTAGCCGCCAAGCCCAATTTGATTGTGATTCTTGCTGACGATATGGGCTACTGCGATTTGGGCTGCTATGGAAGCGAAATTCGCACGCCCAATCTCGACCGCTTGGCCTCCCATGGAGTGCGTTTCACACAGTTCTACAACACAGCGCGCTGTTGTCCGACGCGCGCCTCTTTACTCACGGGCCTCTACCCGCACCAAGCTGGTGTGGGCCATATGGTGGACAATTCCCGGCCATTTCCGGGCTACCGCGGCGATCTGGCGCCTCACACGGTGACTATCGCCGAGGCGCTGAAGCCCGCAGGCTACCGGACCTACATGGTCGGAAAATGGCATGTCACTCCGGTGACTCCCTCCAAACACAACTGGCCTCGCCAGCGAGGATTCGACCGTTTTTATGGAACGATTCACGGAGCAGGGAGTTTCTACGATCCGGTTACTCTGACCCTTGACAGCCAACCGGCAGAGCCTGCTAGTCCCGATTATTTTTACACCGACGCTCTAGCTCACTACGCCAGCAAGTTCATCCAAGAGACTCCGCCCCACCAGCCTTTCTTTCTCTACGCGGCTTTTACCGCGCCTCACTGGCCGTTGCACGCCCTCGAGCCGGATATTGAGCGCTACCGGGGCCGCTACAAAGAAGGCTGGGACGTCTTACGGCGAGAGCGTCATGAGCGCATGATCCAAATGGGGATTGTCGACAAATCCTGGCGTCTGACACCGCGGGACCCCCGGGTTCCTGCGTGGAAGGAAGCCCCACAGCGGAAGTGGCAAGAGCGCCGAATGGAGGTCTACGCGGCCATGATCGACCGTCTGGACCAGTGCATCGGGCGCATCGTCGACACCCTGGTGCGCCAAAACCAGCTTGACAATACGTTGATCCTCTTCCTTTCGGATAACGGCGGCTGCGCCGAAGAGCTTGGTCCTCACATGGTGGCGCGCCACGTTCCGAAGCAAACGCGGGAGGGCCGGCCGGTGCTGCCGGGCAACCGCCCCGATCTAATGCCTGGGGGCCCACATACGTATCAGAGCTACGGTCAGGGCTGGGCCAATGTCTCCAACACTCCCTTCCGCTTGTACAAGCACTGGGTTCACGAAGGGGGAATCGCTACGCCCTTCATTGTTCACTGGCCCGCCCGGATCAAAAATCCAGGAAGTCTGAATCATGATCCCGGCCACGTGATTGACATTCTGCCAACTTGCTTGGAAGCGGCCGTAGCCAGCTATCCTAAGGAGCGACAAGGTAGGTCGACGCCGCCGGTTGAAGGAAAGAGTCTGGTGCCTTGTTTTGAAGGGAGAAAACGGGCCTCTTACCCTGCTCTCTATTGGGAGCATGAAGGCAACCGGGCCGTGCGCGAAGGAGATTGGAAACTGGTTTCGCGCTACCCAGATCAATGGGAACTATTCCACATGCGGGCGGACCGCACGGAAACCAACGATTTGGCCAAGCAAGAGCCTGAGAGGGTGGAACGGATGGCCGCGCACTACCAAGCTTGGGCTTCGCGCGCCCAAGTGGTTGCCTGGGAGGAGGTGTTAAAGTCGCCGCGGCTGGCGCTCCCTGAAGGCTAGCTGTTTGCCATCACCGGACGCGTGAGCGACCGGCCGTAGTTGCCGCCTAGTGCGAGGAGTTGAGAGCTTTGAGTCGTGACGGAATGGCGCGCCCGGAGAGACTCGAACTCCCGGCCTGATGGTTCGAAGCCATCCGCTCTATCCGGCTGAGCTACGGGCGCGTACCTTTATTATACGAGGGTTGGCCGGCCTTAGCGCCTTGCTCTCCGCTCAATCCCCAATTGCGCCAGCCGATCCAGGTTGGGCCGCAGGCGCCGCCTTGCGTCCTGCGATCCAGGCCCCAAGATCATCAAAGAGCGAGTAGGCTACCGGCGTCACGATGAGCGTCAAGAGTAACGACAAGCTCTGACCTCCAATGACAACAATGGCAATCGAGCGCCGCTCTTCTGCACCAGGGCCAGCTCCCAAAGCGAGCGGCAACATGCCAGCAACGAGCGTAAGCGTGGTCATCAAGATTGGGCGCAAGCGGTCGCGATTGGCTTGCAGGATTGCGTCTAGCCTCGACAGACCTTCGCGGCGCAAGTTATTCGTGTGATCAATCTGGAGAATCGAATTCTTCTTCACGACGCCAAACAAAACTAGAATGCCCAAGGCGGAATAGAGGTTCAGCGTATCGCGAAAGAACCAAAGCGAAAGAAATCCAAAGGGAACTGCAAGCGGCAGGCTCAGAAGAATCGTCACTGGGTGCACCAAGCTCTCAAATTGCGATGCCAGGATCATGTACATGAACGCGATGGACAGCAGGAATGCCAGCAGAAATTCGCCAAACGTGCGCTCAAACTCGCGGCCCCGCCCGATGACCGTCGTGGAATAGGCGGTGGGCATGTTCAGTTCCGCAGCCGCCTTCTGCATCTCAGCCAGACGATCGGCCAGCGCAAAGCCGGGAGCGATGTTCGCCCGGATACCGACTTGGCGCTGGCGGTCGAGGCCTTCGATGCGATAGGCCGTGACGCCCTCCTGGATCTTCACGACATTGTCTAGCCGGACCATCTCTCCATTTCGGGCCTGTACATAGAGCTTTTGAATGGCGCTTGCGTCTCGGCGGTCGACACCGGTCAGCCGTACCTCAACGTCATAGTCCTCAGCCAGGCGGTCGTCGCGAAAACGAGAAACTTCATCATCACCTCCCACCATGATGCGCAGACTGCTGGCAATCTCTGCGGCGTCCACTCCCAAGTCGGCGGCTCGGTCGCGGTCAATATAGACACGCAATTCAGGTTTGGTGAGGCGCATCGTCGTGTCCACATCGACGAGCCCCGGAATTTGCATGGCTTTCTGCCGCAGTTGTTCGCTGAAGCGGTTTAGGGCTTCCAGTTCCGGCCCGCGAATCGAGAAATCGATATCAACGGGCGCCGAGCCCTGGCTGATGGACTGCGAGTTTCGCACTTGAATGCGAAGTTCGGGGAACCGTTTCAAGCGAGCGCGAATGGCCTGCATCACGTCGCGCTGCGAGTAAATGTTTTGAAATGCTTCCCAGGGTTTTCCTTCCAGCGTTTTCCGCCAAAGCCGTCCGAGAGAAAAGACGCGTTCCTCAATGGGCTGGATCCGAATGAAGAGCTGCGCATTGTTGACTGCACCGAGATAGCTCGCCCCCATGGTGGCTAGTACATGTTCAATACCCGGCAAGGTGCGAATCTCTTCCTCGACGCGGCGCGCCACCTCATCCATGGATGCCAGTGTGGCGCCCTCGGGCGCGTTAACCGACATCTCAAACTCCCCTTCGTCTACATTCGTGGGAATGTATTCTTGGCGCAGCAACTTGTACAAGGGAACATTCGATGCGATGACTGCTAACGCACACAAGCTGACCGTCAGCCGGTGACGCATGGCCCAAGCCAGCATGGCCGTGTAAACGCGGTCCACCCAAGCATAGAATCCGCGCCGTGAATGGGGATGACCGGCAGAGGAAATCCGCGTCAACATGCGGGAACTCATCATGGGTGTGAGACTGAAGCTGACCAAAAGGGACACAAGAATTGCGGCTGCTGAGGTCACTCCAAAGCTGTATAGAAAGCGACCAGAAATACTGCTCATAAAGGAAACCGGCAGGAAAATGACTACCAGGCTGAGGGTGGTCGCCATGACCGCTAACCCAATATCTCGCGTCGCTAGCACAGCGGCCTGCATCGGGGGCAGGTTTTTCTCCTCAATGAAGCGGAAGATGTTTTCGAGCACCACGATGGCGTCGTCAATCACTACGCCCACCATCAAGACTAAGGCCAGCATCGTAATGTTGTTCAGCGTGAAGCCAAACATGCGCATGACGCCAAAGGTGGCAATGATCGAGGCGGGAATGGCTACGGCCGCGATTGCCGTTGAGCGCCAGTCACGCATGAACAACAACACCACGAGCGAAGCCAAAATACTGCCCAGAATCAGGTGCAGCTGAACTTCGTGAAACGCTGCTTCGATATACCGCGATTGATCCTGTACGATGTCGAGCTTGACTCCAGGAGGAAGTAGTTCTCGGATGCGAGGCAGCCGCTGCTTCACGTTGTTGATCACTTCCATGGTGTTGGCGCCGGACTGGCGGCGCACCTGAATGGCCACGCCAGGCTGCCCGTCGTAGCGCGCTGCCGTACGCTGTTCCTTATGACCGTCCTCAGCGTAGCCGATGTCTCGAATTCGCACCGGCGTGTTCCCGATCGTCGCCACCACGAGATCGTTAAATAAGC
Organism: Bryobacteraceae bacterium; assembly: GCA_025056455.1. Classification (GTDB taxonomy): domain Bacteria; phylum Acidobacteriota; class Terriglobia; order Bryobacterales; family Bryobacteraceae; genus CADEFT01. Next base: position 25,841 of record JANWVY010000013.1, read on the forward strand.
GGGGATCTGGAAACCGCCCCAGAGTGCGCAGCACGAGCTCGCGGTGGCCCTCATCCACGCGGCCGCCAGGAATTTCTGCATTTTGCCGGGCGACGGCGTCGCGCACGCGAAGGATGGGAATTTTGTAGGCGGCAAGCCGGTTTGCGTCCACCCACACATTAATGGCGCGGCGCTGGCCGCCAATGAGCGTCACCTGGCCGACACCGCCCACCGACTCAATCGAATCCTTCACTTCCCGGTCAGCGAGCTCGTACAGCTCCCGTGCGGTCTTATTTCCAGACAACACAAGACTCAGAATGGGTGAGGCTTCCGCGTCGAGCTTGCGGATCAGCGGCGGCTTGGCGTCACGCGGCAACAGGCTGATTACGGTCGCGACGGCATCGCGTACGTCTTGGGCCGCAACATCGATGTTTCGTTTGAGCGAAAAGGTAATGGTGATGATCGACTGGCTTTCTGTTGAGGTGGAGCGGATGTTTTCAATGCCCTCTACCGTCGCTACCGCATCTTCAATCCGCCGTGTGATGCTGCTTTCGATTTCTTCGGGCGAAGCGCCGGGCAGTAGGGTGCGCACACTGACGATGGGCAGATCCACATCGGGGAAGCGGTCGATGCCGAGCTTTGTGTAGGAGACTGCGCCTACGACCACCAGGGCCAAAATCAGCATGACGGCGAACACCGGCCGTGCGACGCATACTTCTGCGAGCTTCTGCATTTAGCGCTCCACTTCGACCCGTTGTCCGGCAACGAAGCGATCCGAGGGATTGAGAACAAGCTCGTCGCCTGGCTGCAAGCCTTCCAAAATCACGATGCTCCCATCGCTGAGCTTACGGCCTAAACGGACAATTCTCTCCGCCAAGACGCCGTTTTGAACGATAAAAACCCGTTCGACTCCGGCAAAGCTCAACACCGAGCGAGGAGGTACCGCGATGCCTCGGGCGTTGGGATCGACGGTGATTGTAGCTTCAACAAAAGAGCCTGGCTTCAATTGGGCCTCCTCGTTGGGTATTTCCCCTTCAATTACGAGTGAGCGGTTCTGGGCTTCCATGGCGGGACTGAGGCGCATGACACGCCCTGGTTTTGGCGATTGCTGGCCCTCCAAGAGGAGATCAATTCTTTGCCCTGCACGAATCTTAAACGCCTGCCGCTCCGGCACCTGTAACCGCACGCGGATAGGATGCCAGCGGACGAGAACAGCCACTGGGGCGTTCACGGTGAGGAATTCGCCGAGGGTGGCCAGCCGTTGGACGATGGCGCCGCGAAACGGTGCGCGAACTACGGTGTCCGCTAGCTGTTGCTTTGCCAGCGCCACCTCCGCGCGGCGTTGCAGGATCTCGGCCTTGGTCCGGTGCACCTCCTCTACTGCGGCCTGATAACGCGCTTCGGCTGCTTGCAGGGTCACCAGGGACTTTTGATAATCCACGTTGGACACGATACCTTGCTTGAAGAGGTTGGCAATGTTTTGGCCAATCAGCGTGGCCTCTTTCAAAGACGCTGCTGCCTGCCGGACAATCGCAGTGTTCGCCGGTGCGATATCGTCGCTGTCATTCGGGCCTAAGCCCAGCCGGGCGCGGGACTGCTCGAGCGCGGCCTCCGCTTGCCGCAGCTTCAGCTCATAATCTTCTTTTTCGAGCTCTGCAATCACGTCCCCAGCCTCTACGCGGCTGCCGAGATCCACGCGTAAGTCGGCCAGCCGGCCCGCCACCTTGACGCGTAGCGTAGCCTGATCCTCGGCAATCAGCTCGCCCGTCGCCGCAACAATTTCCGGGACAAGTTGTGTGGAGATGCGCAACGTTCGGACGGGGACTGGCTTGGAGGGCGCCTTGGCTGTGACCGTAGAGTTCGAGTAGGGCCCGCTACAGGCGACACAGAGCAGGCCCATCACGGGAAGAAAAAATCGCATCACTGGTTAGGCGACCATTCTCTCACAGCCGTTACGAGCCGAGGAGCGGCGCCAGTGAAATGTACTGCGGGGCGCCGTGCCACCGAGATGAAAAAGAAGCGCAGCTTGGCTACTGAACAAAAGATCCTAGCCTTCCACGCAGATCGCCACAGCTAGCTTTTAGATGAAGAGCGGCGCAGCAACCAGGGTGATGGTGCTCAGCAGCTTGATTAGCACGTGAATCGAAGGACCGGCTGTATCCTTGAAGGGATCACCCACTGTGTCTCCGACCACGCTGGCTTTGTGAGCGTCTGACCGCTTTCCACCAAACATTCCCGTTTCGATATATTTCTTCGCGTTATCCCAGGCGCCTCCACCGTTGTTCATCAGCAGCGCCAGCAGAATACCGCTAATGGTCCCCACCATGAGGAACGCAGCAACCGACGAGGCTCCAACGGGAGTCGTATCATGCGCGGTCGAAAAATTGCGGAAAATTACGCCTACGAGAACGGGCGAAACGACGGGCAAAATCCCGGGCAGAACCATCGCTTTCAAAGCGCCCTTGGTAACGATGTCCACGCAAGTCCCATAATCGGGATCAGAGCTACCCTGCATGATGCCCGGGTTGGCTCGGAACTGCCGCCGAACTTCTTCAATGACCGTTTGCGCGGCTTGCCCGACCGCGCGAATTGCAAAAGCACTGAACAGAAAGACCAGCATGGCGCCAAGCAACGCGCCCACAAAGACCGGCACGTTGCCAATGTCAATCGTGAACTTGATGTTGCGAAGCGCATCCTCGGGGGCCATGTTCTGCATCTTGCCCAGCGCGATTTTTACTTCATCGATATAGGCCGAAAAAAGCAAAAAGGCTGCCAAGGCAGCTGAACCAATCGCATAGCCTTTCGTAAGAGCCTTCGTGGTGTTCCCTACCGAATCAAGACGGTCGGTCCGTTCGCGAATCTCTTGCGGCTGCTTGGACATTTCAATGATGCCGCCGGCATTATCAGTAATTGGCCCGAAGGTGTCCATGGCTAGAATGTAGGCGGCGGTTGAGAGCATGCCCATCGTAGCGATTGCCGTTCCGTACAGACCTGCGGCTTCGGGGGATACTCCGGGAAGCCCCGCTGCGACACCCAAATAATACGAGCCCATGATGGCTGCTGAGATGACCAGTACCGGCAAAGCCGTACACTCCAAGCCGACGGCGAAGCCGGTAATGATGGTGGTGGCAGGGCCCGTCTTGCAACTTTCTGCAATTTCTTTCACCGGACGATATTTGTATTCGGTGTAGTATTGCGTGATGTAAACAAAGGCAAAACTCGTGACAATTCCGATTACGCCCGCCAAAAACAGCATCAAGTTTCCTTGCAACAGAATTTGCACCGCAGCGTAGAAGCCAGCCATGGCCAGCAAGGTCGTGACATAATAGCCACGGTTCAGGGCATTCATGGGGTCTTCATCCTCCTTGGTGCTGACGACAAAGACGCCTACAATCGAGGCAATCAGACCGAAGGCGCGAGCAAGCAAGGGGAACATAACGCCCTTGACGCCAAATACTGGATATAAAGAGACGCCGAGAATCATGGCGCCGATGTTCTCGGCGGCCGTCGATTCAAAGAGGTCCGCCCCACGGCCCGCGCAGTCGCCGACGTTATCGCCTACGAGGTCGGCAATGACGGCTGGGTTGCGCGGATCATCCTCTGGGATGCCGGCTTCGACTTTGCCGACCAGATCCGCCCCCACGTCGGCCGCCTTGGTATAAATGCCGCCGCCAAGCTGGGCGAACAGAGCCACAAAACTAGCGCCAAAACCGAAGGCTACGATTTGGGAGGGTACAGTTTTTGGATCGTCTAAACCGCCAAAGGCGAGGAAGAGGACGCCAACCCCGAGCAGCGACAACGCCACCACGCTCAATCCCGTGACCGCGCCACCGCGCAGGGCGATTTGAAGCGCTTTGTTCAAGCTCGAACGGGCAGCCGAAGCCGTGCGGATATTCGTGCGGATGGAAACCCACATGCCGCTAAAACCAGCCGCCAGTGAGCAGGCAGCGCCGACAATAAAGGAGATCGTCATCCGGGTCGCTAGAGTGGTGTCTCCCGTGCCCGCCGAATAGGCGACAAAGACGATGACCGCGGAGACGACCGCGAGAATCAAAATTGTCTGGTTCTGACGCCGCAAGAAGGCTTCAGCGCCGGCTTTGATGGCGTTGGAGATTCTCTGCATGGCCGGTGTTCCAGAGTCCTGGCTCAGCACGTACTTGGAAAAGAAAGCGGCCACGCCGAGGGAAAGAACGCTAATTCCCAAAGTGACGAAAAGATAAGTCTGTCCGCCCTCATCCACGGCTTGTAGAAGCACGGACCATGCGGACATGTCAAAAACGTACATTTCGTGAACCTCCTCGAAGCGGGTAAGCGCCTTGGGGATGCCCAAGAGCCTTCGCCCGACCAGCCCGCGAAAGCTCTCCCAAGATCTGTCGCGCATCCAACCAACCGCAATACCTTCAGCCGGGAAGATTCACCTTGCGGGCAAAATTAGGATTACTAAATCAGGGCTCAGTTAATCATGATAACGATACTCCACTCGCTGTTCTTGAAGCAAACTCGCTGCGAGCGAGCGCAGCCGCCCAAAACGCGAGATCGAAGCGACTGCGCTACACTCGGCACCATGACCCGCTCTCGGCTGCTCCTCGTTGTGTTGTGGCAAGCAACGCTTCTTAGCGCCGCGGTTTTGCCCACTCCTGAACAGTTTGCCGGTTTCCGAATGGGCGCAGACCGCAAGCTGCTGCGGTGGGAGCGCATCGTCGAATATATGAGGCTAGCTGCTGCATCCTCGCCCCGGGTGAGAACCGAGGAGCTTGGCAAAACATCCAACAACCACCCATACATTTCCGTAACGATCAGTTCACCGGAGACCTTAGCGAACCTCGAAGGCTACCGCGCCACCCAACGACGTCTCACTTACTCGGCAAATCTGGCCGCCGAGGAGGCCGCTCAACTGATGGCGAACCACAAAGCCATCGTGCTGATTACGTGCAATATTCACGCTACCGAAATCGGCTCAAGCCAGATGGTCTTGGAGCTCGTGCACCGGCTGGCTACGGAGGATTCTCCTTACATCCGGCATCTGCTGGACAACGTGATTCTCGTGCTGGTGCCCTCAGCCAATCCTGACGGACAAATTCTCGTCACTGACTGGTACAACCAAAACTTGGGTACGCCCTACGAAGGCAGTTCGATGCCTTGGCTCTATCACAAATACACGGGGCATGACAACAACCGCGACGCCTTCATGAATACCCAAATCGAAAGCCGCATCTTAAACAAACTGACTTACAAAGATTGGCTGCCCCACGTCTTTCTGGACGAACACCAGATGGGGAATCTGGGTGCCCGCATATTCGTTCCGCCGTTCAAAAACCCGATCAACCCGAATGTCGACCCTGTGATTTGGCAGCTGAACGGGATGTTTGGCTACGCCATGGGGAACGCCCTGCATGAAAAAGGCTACACGGGCATTATCAACGATGTGATGTACACCAGCTGGTGGCAAGGTGGCTTTGTGATGCAGGCTTGGTGGCACAACATGGTGGGGCTATTGACCGAGGTGGCGAGTGTCGCCATTGCGACTCCCGTTGACCAACAGCGCGCCCGGCCTGGCGAAACAGTGGCCGGCCCGGAGCCGTCCGCCGAACAGATGCGGGCCCGTGACCCGCGCCAGCCGCTTCCCCCTCCGCGTGATACTACGCCCCGCAACAATTACCCACGTCCCTGGTTAGGCGGGCGTTGGACGCTGCGGGATATTGTCGATTATGAACTGGTGGCCACCTTCGGGTTGCTCGAGGCCGTTGCCAATCACCGTCACACCTTGATCCGGAGCATCTACCAGCTGAACCGTAGGCAGATTGAAATAGGCGCTCAGCAACCGCCCTACGCCTGGGTGATTCCTGCCACGCAACATGATCCTCCGGTGGCGACACGTCTAGTGGAAATCCTGGACGAGCTGGGAGTTGAAGTGCATCGCGCAGTCGAAACGTTTCAGGCTGCTGGCCGGAGCTTCCCCGCGGGTAGCTGGGTGGTGCTGATGTCGCAGCCCTATCGCGCCTTTGCCAAAGATCTGCTCGAAAGACAATCCTATCCCGTCCAGCGCACAGCTTCTGGAGCTATCGAGCGGCCCTATGATGTGACAGGGTGGACGTTGCCCTTGCAAATGGGCGTTGAGGCGATTGAGGTGGCTAACCGCTTTGAGGCAAAGCTCGAGCGCGCGAGTTCCTTTCCCCTGCCAGCCGGTAAGTTTTCCGCCTCTTCTCAACCAGCGGCCTGGCGTGTCGGGCGCGAGACGAACAACACGGCGATTGCTATCAACCGTCTTCTCAAAAGCGGCGCGCAGCTTTCCGTCGAAACCACGGGCTCGGTGCTCGTGCGCGGAGATCGCCGAATTCGAGAACAGTTAGAGGAATATTCGCGATTACTAGGCATTTCCGTCGAGGGTCTTGAATCTCCGCCTCCTGCTGGCCGGCGCTTGAAGGCGCCGCGTACTGCGCTCTACCAGCCCTGGACGGCAAACATGGACGAGGGATGGACACGGTGGCTCTTAGAGCAATACGAATTTCCCTACACCACGATTCATAACAAGGAGATTCAAGCGGGCGGCTTGCGCGAGCGCTACGATGCAATCTTGCTAGCTGATCAGGCTAAGGATTCGATTGTCAACGGATTCAACACGAATTTCACCCGTCCCGAGTATCGAGGCGGAATTGGCGCAGATGGCGTGCGCCACTTACGCGAATTTGTGCACAGCGGAGGAACGCTCATTGCGCTAGGGCAAGCCGGATTGTTGCCCGTTGAGGAATTTCCTCTGCCCCTAAAGAATGCGCTCAAAGGCCTGCGTCCGGATCAATTCTCCTGTCCTGGTTCCATTTTGCGCGTCTTCGTTGATCCGGCGCATCCAGCTGCCTACGGTATGCGAAGAGAAGCATCGGCTGTTTTTTATAACGACGTGGCATTTGAACCTGCTCCGGGCTTAGGTGATGCGGTGGTGCGTGTCATTGCCCGATATCCTTCCTCGCGCCTTCTTGAGAGCGGCTGGATTGGCGGCGAAGAGTTTTTGCAAGACAAAATTGCCGCTGCTGAAGTCACCTTCGGCAAAGGGAAAGTATTGCTGCTCGGCTTCAGCGTTCAGAACCGCGCCCAGCCCCATGGCACGTTTAAACTTCTTTTCAATTCGATTTTTCTGGCCGGGATGGAATAAAGGCTACAGTTTCGTAGCGATCGATTTGGCCTGCAAGAACTGCAACAAATAATCCGGACCGCCAGCTTTGGAATCGGTTCCTGACAGATGAAAACCTCCAAAGGGGTGAGCGCCTACCATGGCGCCGGTGCACTTGCGGTTGATGTAGAGGTTGCCGACAAAAAACTCCTGTTTAGCCCGGGCAATCTTCTCCGGATTTTTGGTATAGACGGCGCCGGTCAGGCCGTATTCGGAATCGTTCGCGAGTTCAAGCGCGTGATCAAAATCCCGCGCCCTGGTGACCGCTAGGACAGGTCCGAAGATTTCCTCTTGAAAAAGCCGGTGACGAGGCTCAATTTCGGCGAACACTGTTGGTTCGACGAAGTATCCTTCGCCGGGCGGAACACCGCCCCCGCACACCAACCGGCCTTCGCCCTTTCCAATTTCAATGTAGTTGAGAATCGTTTTCCGCGCCCTTTCATTAATTACCGGGCCGAGATCGTTGCCATATTCCTCCGCTGGCCCCTGGCGCAGGCCCACCACGCGCGCCTTCAATCGATCGAGAAATTCGTCGTATACCTTGCTGTCGACAATCGCGCGCGAGCAGGCGGAACATTTCTGTCCTTGAAACCCGTAGGCCGAAACGACGACGCCCGCAACCGCCTGATCGAGGTCCGTCTCGTGGTCGACGACAATGGCGTCTTTGCCTCCCATTTCCGCTACTACCCGCTTGATCCAAATCTGGCCTTTTTGTGGCCGGGCAGCCAGCTCGTTGATGCGCAGGCCAACATCCTTGGATCCGGTGAAAGAGACAAAGCGGGTGAGAGGATGCTCCACTAAGGCGTCGCCCACCACGCTTCCGCTCCCCGTTAGCAAGTTGACGGCTTGCGAAGGGAAACCAGCTTCGAGCAACAACTCGACAAACTTAGCGGCAATGGTTGGGGTGTCGCTTGAAGGCTTAATCACAACCGTGTTGCCCGCCACTAAGGCCGCCATGGTCATGCCCACCAGGATTGCTAGCGGAAAGTTCCAGGGGGGGATGATGACACCGGCGCCGAGCGGCAGGTAAACCAGCTCGTCATGCTCACCGGGCATCTGAACCAGCGGCTCTGGGCTGGCAAACCGGACCATTTGCCGCGCGTAGTACTCGCAGAAGTCAATCGCTTCGGATGTATCGGCTTCCGCTTCGGGCCAGTTTTTGCCGGCCTCGAGGATCAGCCAGGCGTTAAACTCGTCTTTGCGCTCGCGAAGCAGACGGGCGGCCTGAAGGGTGAGGTGTACGCGCTCTTCATAGGGAGTCCGGCTCCAAGATTTGAAGTAGCGATGCGCTGACTCTACGGCACGAGCCGCCAGTGCCGGGTCCGCTTTCTGATGCAGGCCGACGATCTCGGAAGGATGCGAAGGATTTAGGGAAGCAAACACCCCGCTACCCTTCACTCGTTCGCCATGGATCCATAAATCGTATTCCTGACCAAGCTGGGAACGGACCTTGGCGAGAGCCTCCTCCATGGCTTGACGGTGGGAGGGAAGAGAAAAGTCCCGGTAAGGCTCATTCCGGAATGTTTCCATCTTGGGTAGCGGCGACATGCATTAGCCTTGTACGAGCTTCCGGCCGCTTTCAAAGAGTTCTGCTGCCTCGTCAGCCATCTTGCGGCCGCGTTCGAAGATTTCCCGCCCGCGTTCCATTAACTCCCGGCCTGATTCGCCCAGTTTTTCTTTCCCTCGCTCTGCGCTTTCTCCCAAGCGGCGGCGAGTTTCGGCCCCCGAGGCGGGAGCAAACAGCAGCGCGATTGCAGCGCCCAACGCTGCGCCAGCGACAAACCAAGCGACCCGGCTTGTATGATCTTCCTTCATGCGCAAGTTCCTTTCCCTCCCCATTGTAGCCAGCCGGGGCCTGATCTTAACGGGCGCGAGTTGGTTTTGCTGACCAACGCCCCGCTAGACCATTGGGATATGGTTGAAGTATGGAAGAGAACAAGCAAACGCCCGCTCCTGTCGATGCCTCCCACGAACTAGATCTTGAGCCGGTCTTTACGGCTGTTGGTGCTGACGCCGAACTGGAGGCTCTGGCCATCCACTCCATGCTCGAGGCCAATGGCGTTCACGCCGTGGTTGTCGGCTCTTCCGCTTTGCCCAATCTCCCGTTTGAAGTCCGGGTCCCGAGCGAGGAGAGGGATTTGGCGCTGCGGTTAATTGAAGAGGCGAAAGCGGCTGGGCCGGCCGCAGCGGAGGAAGCCGAACAACAACAGCCCTCCTACACTCCGGGTGTGCTCGAGCGAGCGATTCCCACGCTACCGTCGTTGAATCTTGATGAGTCGCTTGCCTGTTATCAGCAGCTCGGATTTCAGCTGACTGCCCGTTATGGAGATGACTACGCCATCCTTAGCCGGGATGAGGCCGAGATTCACTTATTCAGCTTAGACGACGAGCACGTGGCCAAGAACTCTGGCTGCTATTTTGTCGTGCGCGACGTTGAAAAGCTCCACAACGAAATTGTCGCCAACGGGTACACCCAGATTGGAGCTGTGGAGGAAAAGCCTTGGGGGATGCGTGAGTTCACGCTCCAGGACTCAAGCGGCAACTGTTTGCGTTTTGGCCAGCGCGTGAGGGAATGATCTCCGGCTGAAATGCCGTCTCAACGCTCGACCATCACTCACCCGTGTTCCACGGATGTTTTTTCGGGGTGGGATGGGGATGGGTGTCGGGAACCAGGAACCCTCCGCTGACCAGCTCCGCGAGTGCATCAGCGAAGGCTTCTATGGGAGTTTCTGGGGAAAGCGCGCCTTGTTCGACGAAATGACGGTAAACATCAAGACCGGTCATCTTCCCGGCGGGTTTTGGCAAAAGATAAGCAGCCCAGGGCTCGACCTCCCAGCTGCTGCGATAGGGATGCTTGACGGAAAGCACCTGGCCTTGCATCTCCCAGTCGCCATCGCCGGGCGTATGACGCATAGTCAGCTCCACGGGGCCCGCCTTTAATTTCGAATGGAGCACCATTTGGCGTGCTTCGCCCTTTGCGCGCAGCGTTTCCCATTGGATGAGCCACTCGAGTTCTTGCGGGCCAGAATAGGGTCCGTGCTCGCGGCGAGCTGTAAAAACGGTGCGCGGTTCTGCACGCCGTTGGATTACGATCATGCAGGCCAGGAAGCGATAGATCCGGGCACGGTCGAAAAACTGTTTCCAGCGCGACAGTTCCTCGGTCCCAGACTGAGAACGCAACAAACTCGTACTGACATAACCCGCTGGATCCAAGGTTTGGATCACCGCGAGGGCAATGTCAAACTCAGCCTGGTGAGCGCCAAGCCACCGGCGCAGCCGGACCTCCATAGGCCCCTCCTCGCGGTCGGAGCCTAGGCAACGGCAGTAAAATCTGCCGCCTGGCGCCAGATAGCTGGGAAGTTCTTGAATTAGCCGGCGCGTAATCTGTTCCCCATCCTGCCCGCCGGCGTGAAAGGTCCAGGTGTGATCCAGAACGGGCACAAAAGGCGGATGGGCAGCAATGCGGTCAAAGGTCAGGTCTCCCGCTGGCTCGTAGAGATCTCCCTGGCGCGCGGTGAAATTGGAGATTCCATTCAAGCGGCTGCTGAATTGAGCGAAAGCGGTCGAACGCTCTGTAATATCGAAACTATAGGCGTGCTGGGCAAAATTTTTCGCCGCAATGAGAGCTGCCGCACCCGAGCCTCCGCACACTTCAAGATACCGCTGGCAGGGAAAGAGAGGCAGAAACGGCAGGTAGGTCAGCGCGTTTTTCGTATCCGGCGGAAAGACCACATCGTCGGCAAAGCCCTGGTCCCGGTGCTCCGCGGGTAGCCAGTGGTCGGAAATGATGTAAAGCTCAAACATCGGACGAATGCGAACGCTGCCTTGTAAGCGGCCGTCAGCGCTGGTTTGCAGCAGCCCGAGACGTTCCAAACTCGTTACCCCCTGACTGCCAAACAGGGCCAGCAGATGCTCCCGTGTGGTCGAGGCGCTTTTGAGAAACAAACCAATGAGTGCTTCCTGCGCGTCGGATTCAGCCGGAAGGTGATTGGGTTTTCCGTACGGGAGGAAAGGATTTCGCCCTTCTTCATACCGCTTGCTCACTTCCTCATCCGTAAAGCCGTGATCCAGAAACAATTGACGGACCCGCTGGAATTCTTCATCCGTACCAAACCGAATGGGAATCATCGCCAGGTCACCTCCGAGTGATTTTGTTCAGTTGTTTTTTTCCTGTGCTCAGGCAATCCGCTTTGCTCGCCGACTCATTATTTTGCAAACAAAAAAATCCCAACCACGATCAGGATCAAAAACAAAACTCCGAAGACGATCAGGGGCCATTTGGGTTGCGGCTTGGCGGCTGGCGCGGGTTTTGGAGCAGGCGCCGCAGCTGGCGGTTTAAGCGAATCTGCGGGCCGCTGAATTAAACGTGTGTATTCGCTGGGACCTGCTTCGGGACGAGACGCGATGGGCTGTGACTCCGGCACAGCAAAGGATTGAGTTGCTGAGGCGAAGGGGGAGGCTGTGAACAGCGGAGGAGGAGCTGGGGGTGGAGCGGAGGCGGCGGGACGGTCGCCCGGTCCGAACAGCTTCGAGTATTCATCTTGCACGGATGGAGTCGTCGGGCCAGGGTAAGGGCGCTGCGGAATCGCCCCGACTGGGCCTGGTTGAAACGGACTTGCTGGAGGAGCTGCGAGCGGAGCGCTAGTGGTACCGGGCATTCCGAAAAAAGGTTGTCCAAGGGGCGGAGTCGCCGCTGGAGCGCTCCAGGGATGAGGAGGCTGAGGCGCGGGCCCAGCAGGTGCGCCGTGTTGGCCGAAGGCGACAGGGGGCGGCGGTAAGGTGGGCTGCCCGAGCGTCGGACCGCCAAAAACCGAGGCAGGTGGCGAGGCGATCGGAAGCGGCTGCTTGGGCGCGGCTGGAGGAAACCCACCCGGAGCGCTGCTGGGCGCCGGCGTGGTCGCTCCCGGAAATAGAGGTTCCCCCATCGGAGCGGCTGGAGGACTCTGAAACATGCGCGTAAACTCCCCTGCCGGTTGTGCGGGCGGAGGTTGCGAGCCAGAAACGGAGGACGGGGGTGCTGCTGGAGTTTGAAAAAGCCTCGTAAATTCGCCCGGCGGAGTGGTGGTGGGGGGGCTAGGGCTGGGGGGACCGGTCAAGGGTGTGCTAGCCGGTGTGGTTACAGGCGGGACCATCGAAGGCGACGGCGCTGGCGGACAAAAGTTGGAAAACATCCGGGTAAATTCACCCGCTGCTTCTAGTCTCGAAACGGCTGAGGTTTCCGGTACGGAGTGGCTGGCCGGAGCTCCCGCACCAAAACCGGGCAGTCCGCTTGAGGGAGCAGCCGGCGGAGGCGTGGCAAATAACCTCGTGAATTCCCCGGCCTCCACTGCGGGTGGTGCAGCCAGCGCTTGAGGCTGGTCAACAGGCGGCGGAGTGGCTGGTGGTGGAGGCAAGTTTGAGCCGGTCGTTTGTGGGTTTGAACCTGGTGCGACAAACAGTCGGGTGAACTCGCCAGCGTCTGCCGCGGGCGCCAGGGTCTCGGGCGGCGACGGTATCGCGGCTGACTCACCCGCTGCCAGAGCTGGCAAAGGGGAGCCCGGCGCGCGAAACAAGCGGGTAAACTCACCACCTTCCATTTCGCCTTTTACGCTGTGAGATGCCGGTGCAGGGAACCCCCCTGCCGCAAGTGGTAAATCCTTCTTCTCGTTAGCAAACTCGCCGCCGACAGGCGGCATGGCTGGAGAGGGTGTGGCTCCCACGGGCTCCGGGGCAGGCGCGGGGGACTGGAACAATCGCGTAAACTCACCAGGTTGTGTCTCTGGCTGCTGCGGTTGCTGCGGTCTCGCTTGCGCTTGAAGCAAATCTGCGCTAGGGTCTTTGCCTCGCGGCGCCGGTGGCGGTGCGGCAAACGGCCCCCCTTCGCTCGAAGGCGTGGATGAGACTGGCGGCGTAGACCTTGGCGCTTCTTGCGAAGGTTGCGCGGGGGGTGGGGACACAGGGATTTTCCAGCGCCCCACTCGGGACAGGGGATCATACGCTGGTTTTGGCGGAGCTGGAGCCGGTTTTTGGGTCGCTAGCCATTCCCGAAAGTTCTGAAAACCCTCGAGCGGCAGGGTCACCACAAAGGGTGTTCCCAAATGTTCGCCGTACTCGAGCAAACGTGTGCAATCTCTAGGGCTGAGGCGCTTCACCTCAGCAAACAACTCGAGCGGAGGTTCTGTCTTGCCCGGCAAGCCGACAAAAAGATGAATTTCCACGAACCGGCCGGTTGCGTTTTCGCGCCCTCGAAACGTTTTGATTCCGTCATCATGAACTGGCTCGAGCAGCTCGTACTTCTCATATAAGCTCATGGCTTGCGCGGTCCCCCTCGGTTTGTTTCCGCGGAGATTGCATGTTGTTCGGGCAGCAGGCAGAAATCTCTCCGATCAGCGCCTGCGCCGGTTAGCCGCCACCTGATCGATTCAAGAACGGGTTGGCTCGACTCACTCGAGCGCGGCTATGACCCGACGCCCTCAGTATAACGGCCTCGCCCGGCCTTCGACCCAAAAAAATTTCTCCGAAACGATTTCGGTCGGAAGATAAACTCTGAATCTTGCCTCTTCATAAACGCGTATCGGCTCGCAAAATCCCCTCGCTCGCGTTTGGAAAAATTGCTGGAGCGGGACGTCTCGCCTAACCTGCGGTCCCTGGAAGGCCGGACGCAGCACTCAGCCTTTTGCCTCCAGCGCCAGAGGCCGAACCCCCTGGCTATGTTAGAGTATACTGGCGGCAAGTCGCAAATTCGCGCCATCCATCTATGAAAAACCTTTCCAGGGTTGTGTGGTCGGAGGGGATGTATCTCGGGCCGCACCATTTCCAGGTGCAGAATCGCTATTTTGAAGACTCGATCCGCTTTGTCACGACGAACCTGTGGTTTGAATCCTACGGCTTAGTTGGACTCCAGCTGGATGCGGATGCACTGCGCAACGGAACGGTGTCGCTGACGCATGCCCGGGGCATTTTCCCCGATGGTCTGATCTTCCACATGCCAGACTCTGACCCGTTGCCCCCGCCGCGCGCCATCGCCGACATTTTCCCTCCCACAAGGGACAAGCTACGAGTCATGCTCGCCGTTCCATCCCGCAAGCCAGATGGGGTCAACTGTGTTCCCGTGGAAGACGCTGCCGCGTCGCCTGGTGTTCGCTTCTGGGCTGAAACCAAAATTCTCTACGATGAGACCACGGGCCGCGACGAAAAGCCCGTCAAGCTAGGCCGTAAAAACATTCGTTTGGCGCTCGAAACGGAGGTGCGCGAGGATGAAGTTTCGTTTCCCATCGCACGAGTCATGCGCGATGGAGCCGGCGGCTTTCTCTATGATCCCGAATATATTCCTCCGTGTGTGGATCTGGCCGCCAGCGACCGCTTGATGCTGATGGTCCAGCGGCTGGTTGAAATCCTGGAAGAGAAAAGCGCAGCGCTTTCGGTAGGCAAGAAGGCGACAGGCAAAAGCTGGGCCGAATTTTCCACTTCCGATATTGCTCGCTTCTGGATGCTACACGCCGTCCATGCCGCACTACCCTGCCTGCGACACCTTCTGCTGACGCGGCGGGGACATCCCGAAGAACTTTATTCCGAGATGGCTCGTCTCGCCGGTGCGCTTTGTACGTTCGCTCTTGATTCCCATCCGCGATCCATCCCACTCTACGATCACCTCAACCTGGATGTCTGCTTCCAGACCCTGGACAGCCACATTCGCCGGCATCTGGAGACGATTGTTCCCACCAACTGTATCCCGATCCCCCTCCAAAAAGTGGGGGATTACTTCTGGCAGGGTGAGATTCAAGACCAGCGTGTTCTGGACCATGCCCGCTGGGTGTTCGCCATCTACTCCCAAATCGGGGAAGCGGAGGTGATTCTGCGGACGCCCGCGCTTGTGAAGATCTGCTCCCAGAAATACATCCAGGAACTGGTACGGCGTGCACTCCCCGGCCTAGTGCTGACCCATCTCAAGATTCCGCCCGCGGCAATTTCTGCACGTGCCGACACGCAATATTTCGGCGTCAGCCGCGCTGGCCCGTGTTGGGAAACGATCGTCTCGACCAGACAAGTCGGAATTTACGTGCCTGGCGAGTTACCCTCGCCACGCATTGAGCTATTGGTCGTCTTGGAATCATAAACGAGGTTCGCATGTCAACCCTAGCTGCTCCAAGCAGTGCTACCCCTTCGCGGCAACCGGAAAATTTGGCGCTCGTGTTTCAGGAAATCTTGACTGTGATTGAGCGCATGCGCTCCCACCGGCAGCCCATTAGCGATGCCGGTGTGTTTCGCCAGCAAGTGCGCGAAGCGCTGAGAGCTGCCGATCAAGAAGCTCGTCGGAGGGGCTACACCGCGGAGGATATTCAGTTAGCCATCTTCGCCGTGGTGGCCTTTTTGGATGAAACTATCCTCAACTTGCGTTTACCCGTGTTTGCAGATTGGACTCGCCAGCCGCTGCAAGAAGAGCTTTTTGGCCATCACATTGCGGGCGAGGTGTTCTTTCAAAATCTCCAAACCCTGCTGGGCCGGAATGATTCACAGCAGCTGGCCGATCTGCTCGAGGTCTATCAGCTTTGCCTTCTGCTCGGCTTTGCCGGCCGCTACGCGATCGGAGGACGAGGCGAATTACGCGCCATTATTGAAGCGACGGCGCTCAAAATCAAACGAATCCGCCAGTCGAACGCAGAAATCTCGCCTCGCTGGCGACTTCCCGCCGAAACATTCAACTTCGCGACGGTTGATGTTTGGGTGAAGAGACTGCTGTATGGCGCGATTGCGTGTGTGGCCGTTACGGTCCTGCTGTTTGTCATCTATAAGATGTCGCTAGCCAGCGGAATCTCAAGCCTTCGGGAACTCACCGCACAAGCTCGGTAGGAGGAGTCCATGCAGCTGTATTGGAGGACCGTAATTGGCTACATCTTCATGATGGTATGCGCGGCCATCGCCACCGAAGTGTATAAGGTCGGCGGGGAACACTCTCGCACGATTCTTTACTGGCTCGGGCTGCTGGGATTAACTTCGACCGCTTTTCTTTATTTCTTCCAGTCCAAATTTGATCAGTGGCGCGAGCGGCGAAAACTCGCCAAACAAGGGGGTGCAGCCGCCGATGCTGCCACTGCGGAGGGCTCACCGGGTGCTGCCGCCGAGGGCGCGGGAGACATCGACCTGTTGGTCAAAGACGCGGAAGCCAAGCTGCAAGCTTCTCGTCTCGGACCGAAGGCCACCATGAGCGGCTTACCCGTGATCTTCCTGGTGGGCGATCAAAATAGTACGAAAACGACCGTCATGGTCCATTCCGGCCTGGAACCAGAACTGCTTGCCGGACAGATCTACCAGCAGGACAACCTCATTGTTCCCACGCGGTCGGCCAATTTCTGGTTCGCCAAAAAGGCGATCTTTGTCGAAGCGGGCGGTCCGCTTTGGGGTAACGATGCCGCCTGGACGCGACTTCTGAAAAAACTCGCTCCACCAAAGCTAAAATCCGTCTTCAAAAACGAAGCGGTTGCCCCACGGGCCGCTTTGCTTTGTGTCGATCTTGAGCGTTTCCTCCAGCCGGGCGCCTCCGACGCGATGGCTGCCGCTGCGCGAGGAGTGCAGGCGCGCTTGCAAGAAATCTCCACCACGTTCGGCATTAACTTCCCCGTCTACGTGCTGTTTACGCGAGCCGACCGCGTGCCTTTCTTTCTCGACTTCGTCCGCAACCTCTCCAATGAAGAAGCTACCCAGGTTTTCGGCGTAACTCTGCCCATGCGCTCCTCGCAGGGCGGTGTCTACGCCGAGGAAGAAACTCAGCGCCTGAACCAGATGTTTAATGAGCTCTTCTACTCGTTGTGCGACAAGCGCATTGAGTACTTGCCGCGCGAAAATGACGCCGAACGCTTGCCAGGTTGCTATGAATTTCCGCGCGAATTTCGAAAATTGCGCGCGAGTTTAGTCCAGTTCCTCGTTGATGTCGGCCGGCCCAGCCAGCTGTCAACTAGCCCTTTCTTGCGCGGTTTCTACTTCACGGGCGTTCGTCCGGTGATTGTTTACGACGTTGCCCCCAACCCTGTGTTTCAGCGCCAGCAGCCATCCCCCTTTGACCCCAGCAGTGGCGCCACTCGCATGTTCAAACTCAGCGAGGTGACTGCGCCGCCCGTGGCTGCCCCGCAGCAAAGTGGAGGGCGTAAAGTTCCGCAATGGGTTTTCTTAAGTCATCTGTTCCATGACGTCATTCTCGAGGACCGAGCGGCTCTCCGCGCCAGTGAAGCAAGTACGAAAACCAGCGGGATGCAGCGCGCTTTACTCGCCCTTGCTTCCCTGCTTGCTCTCTTTTGGTCTCTCGGCATGACCATTTCCTACTTCAACAACCGCGCTCTCGAAAAACGCATTCTCGAGGAAGCGCGCCAGCTCAACGCCGTCCGGCTGGCTGCAAATTCGCTTCCCTCTGAGAGCGATCTAAAGCGACTCGCGGACCTGCGCGTGGAGCTCCAGAAACTAGGCCAGTGGCAACGGCAAGGTCGCCCGTTTTTTTACGGTTTTGGGCTTTATGTGGGAGACTCCCTGTACCCGCTTGCTCGGAAGGCTTATTACAACGGATTTGAACGTCTGCTGTTTGAGGAAACCCAACAGCGGCGCATGCTCACGACGTTGCAAGGCCTCCAACCGGGGCCCGATCAAGCCCAGGACAAGTGTGGCTATGTTTACGACACACTGCGCGCCTATCTGATTACGACTTCCCAATGGCGCCGTGTCGCCCCGCAGGCTGAGCAAGATCGACTGCGCAGCCTTCTCCAGGCACGTTGGACCGAGGGAAGAGAACAAGAGATTGGCGAATCACGCGCCAAAGCCGCGCTCGATGAATTTACTTTCTACTCAAGCGACCTGAGCCGCGGCAATCCCTATTCGGAGACAGAAGATGGGCGCGGCGTCCACCAAGCGCGCCTATTCATGTCCCAGTGCTCGGGTTTAGAAGCCATCTACAACCGTTTGATCGGCGAGGCCAGCGCCGCTAACCCTACCGTGAACTACAACGCCAAATTCCCTTGGACTAGCGCCGTGGTGCGCAACAATGTCGATATTCGCGGAGCGTTTTCAAAATCGGGCTGGGACTGGATGCGAAAACGTCTCGCGAAAGCCGATGACTTGGCTGGCGAGGAGTGGGTGCTCGGACCAATCGAAAAGTATCCCCGTTCGGCCGTCAATGCCGCCACCCTCGTTTCGGACCTGTGGACTCGCTACTCAACAGATTTCATCCAGCGCTGGCGCGACTACTTCAACAAGCATACGCTTGTGCTGGGGTACAGCTCTCCGAGTGATGCTGCTGCGAAGCTCAAAATTCACTCCGATACCCGGGCGCCAGTCCTCTATCTGATCGGCCTGGCGAGCCAGAACACTGCCGTTGAGCCATCGAATGAAAAGTACGCCGCTAAGGTTCGAGAGGCCTTCTATTGGGCTCATACCATTGTTCCGCCCGGGAATGATTTCCTGCTTCCCAACAACCGACCCTACGTGACTGGCTTGCAAGGTTTACAGATTGCGGTCGAAGCGGCTGCAGCGAAACCCGATGACGCCATGCTCGTTCAGGCCACCGAAACCAAAAAATTGGAGGCCTTAGCCATGGTGGGACAAGTGGCCACCTTCAGCCGCGCCGATCTCGAGGGCAAACTGGATGCCTCCATTCGCGAACACATGGAGCGGCCAATCCGCGCCTTGAGGATCGAACCACCGAGCCCGCTGCGTAGCGCCAATGCCGCCGCCGGCGAAATGTGTAAACAGTTCAACGTCATTACCAATAAGTTCCCCTTCAACCCGAGGGTGAAGCCCGAAGTGACGGTTGCTGAGCTAAACGACTTGCTCCAGCCGCCGAGCGGAAAATTCTGGGCTTTTTACGAGACCCACCTCAAACAGTTCTTGCAACGCAACGGAACTCCTGTCCCCGGAGCAGCCGTGCAGTTCAATCCCCAGTTTCTCAATTTCTTTTCTCAAGTGGTCCGTCTCTCTGACGCTCTGTACAAAGCTGGACCCAATCCCACACTGAACTACTCGATCCAGCTGGTCGAGGTCCGGTTTGAACTGGATGGTTCGAAGGCGACGACAGGCACCCTCACTGTGGATGGAAAGGTAGCCCGCCTGGGCGGACCTCCCACCCCGTTTGTGTGGACTGGCATTCCTTCGCACTCGGTTAGCTTCAACTACAACAACATTCCCGCTTTTGCGGAAACTGGCCTGTGGGCGATCTTCCGCTTTTTTGTCGACGCCAACGTCTCCGGCTCAGGTGGGAACTACGTCATGATCTGGCCCGTAAAGGGCGGCACCTCCGAGCGGCCGATCGCCAACGCGCGCTTCCAGGTGGACCTCAGCGGGGCCCCCGCCGTTTTTGATAAAAACTTCCTCAGCGGCTTGCGTTGTATTGCAAACGTTGGCAAATAAAAACGGTCGCGACCTCCCTAACGCGCTAGAATGAGGGTGGCATGGAGCTTCCAGCCAGAATCGGTAAGTATGAGCTGCAAGAGTTTCTAGGCGGTGGGATGTCCCACGTCTACAAGGCGCAAGATACGGTGCTGGGTCGGACAGTGGCAGTGAAAATCCTCACCGAGGCAGGTTGCGCCGATCCAGAAACTAAAGCCCGGTTCCTGCAGGAAGCGCGCACGGCTGGAAATTTCTCCCACGACAACATTATTAACGTCTTTGATTTTGGCGAGGATCAGGGGCGTCCCTTCATCATCATGGAGTTTCTTCGAGGTGAGACGCTCAAGGAGGCCATTCGCGGAGGCCGCACCGGCGACCTTTACAAAAAGTTGGACATCGGTCTCCAGCTGGCCAAAGCCCTGGATTACATCCACTCCAAAAAGATCGTCCACCGCGACATCAAGCCCGACAACGTGCACATCGACGCTTCCGGAAGAGTCAAGTTGATGGATTTTGGAATCGCCAAGTCCCAAAACGTCGCTCTCACCCGAGTGGGCTTTACCCTTGGGACGCCTTACTATATGGCTCCGGAGCAAGTGCTTGGCCAGCAAGTTACCGCTCTGGTGGACGTCTATGCTTGGGGCATTATGATGTTTGAGCTGCTGACTGGCGTCAAACCGATTTCCGGTGAATCCATCGACAAAGTCTTTCAGCAAGTCCTCAACGAGCCCCTAAATCTCGAACCGCTTCGCACGCGGGGGATTCCCGAACCGCTGATCGATCTGATTCGCCGGTGCACTGCGAAGAATCCCTCCGAGCGTCCCTCCGGCTTCGGTCTGATTTGCGCGGAATTAGAGAGAATCATGGACGCGCTCAGCCCAACCTCCTACGGACAAACAGGCTCTACCTCAAGCCGGATCTTCAATCCCACGTCAAGAACGGAGATCCCATCCACCAGCCCAGCCCCCCAAACGGCTCCGAAGCTTTCTGCTCCACCCAGTGAGCCCGGCCTGCCACTCCCGCCTCCCACCCCCACTGAGCTTCCAGTTGGGATTTCTCAAACACCGCTTGTGGGCAGCAGCATGGAAGCTGGCGTTTCTTTGGCCGGACCGCTTCCGGATTTCAGTTTCCGTCCGGATCCACCTGCTGCTGCGCCGAATCCGGTTGGGCCTCTTGTTCCACCTCCTCGACAACACCCAGGCCCCCACACTGCAACGAGCCCAGCCTCGTCGCCGTCCTACCGGTCCCCATCTTCTCCCTCCAGTCCCTCGTACGGATCCTCCCCTCTTTCCCCCTCTCACGCTGCAACACCCCGGTCATCCGAACCTCCGGCCGCCCCAATCGAAGGACTGCCCGATTGGATTCTTTCGTTACCCCCTCAATTCCGCACCCAAGCCTGGTTCACCATCCTTTCCGCCATTGGCGTCATCCTCGGCATGTTCCTGATTGTCGTCATTCTCAGGCTTCTGATGCGCCTGGTTTTCTAGACTCTCTATGCATTTGCCCGCGGCGTTCGGGAAGTATCAGCTCGAAAAGTTGTTAGGCGGAGGCATGTCGCAGGTCTACCAAGCCACGGATACTGTACTGGGCCGGACAGTCGCCATCAAAATCCTCTCAGCGGAGGGTTGCCGGGATGAAGACGCAAAAACGCGTTTTCTTCTCGAAGCCAAAATGTGCGCCAGCATTACGCATGACAACATCATCCGGGTGCACGACTACGGTGAGATCGATGGCAGACCGTTTATCGTCATGGAGTTTCTTACCGGCGAGGACCTCCGCAGCGCGATTCAAGCTGGACGATTAGGCGGTATTAAAACGCGATTAGAACTCGCTCTCCAGGCCGCGCGCGCGCTCGGCCATGTCCATAAACAGAACATCATTCATCGCGACATTAAGCCAGAAAATCTCCATATCGATGAAACTGGCCGCCTGCGGTTGATGGACTTTGGTATTGCAAAAGCTGCCAACTTGTCCCTAACCAGGACTGGCTTTGCCGTTGGCACGCCCTATTACATGGCGCCGGAACAGGTGCTTGGCAAGCCTGCGACACCGGCGGTAGATATCTATGGCTGGGGCCTGTTGCTGTATGAGCTGCTTGCTGGCCAGCGGCCCCTCTCGGGCGATAGCATTGAGGTGCTCTTTTTCCAAATCCTCCATCAGCCCCTCGATCTCAGTCCTTTGCAAGCTTTGTCGGATGTGCCGGCCGAAGTCATCGATTTGATCCGGCGCTGCACGGCCAAAAATCCGGAAGATCGCCCGGCGAACTTCGATATCGTCATTGCGGAACTAGAAGCGGTGCTGAGAAATCTAGATCGTGGCACGCAAAGACCAGTCGCTTCTGCCGATTCTGTGTTGCTGCCTCCTCGCACGATGGCCGACGCTTCTCCCTTCACGGCAAACGTGACGCACGAGCCCCAGCCTCCCCCCTCCACCTCGCCGCTTCTATCCACCCGGTTCCAGCCCAAATCGCGGTTCCTGCTCGTGGGTGCGGGTCTCGGCTTGTTGGCTGCCGTCGCCCTCGCGATTGTCCTCCGAGGCAATCGCGAACGCCAGACGGCGGAATCTTCGAAAGCAGTGGCTCCAGCTGCCTTTGCCCTCCCAGATCGCTACAGCGACCCTATCACGGGCGCCGAAATGATCTTAATCCGGGAGGGTTACTTCTTATTTGATAAAGAAGCGCGGCGGGAATATCTCGACGCTTTTTACATTGACCGGACGGAGGTCAGCAAAGCGCAATGGAGCCGCTATGCCCGCGCCCGCGGCTTGCCTCCGCCGGACGGCGACCCCGACGAACCCGTGGTGAACATTACGATCGGCGAAGCAAGGCAATTCGCCACCTGGGCCGGCAAATCCTTGCCCAACGCCCGGCAGTGGGAAAAGGCCGCCCGAGGTCTAGACGGAAGAACTTTTCCCTGGGGAAACGACACCACGACCTGGAAGGCGAATCTCCGCGGCACAGCTGGCTTACCACCCCAGCAGGTGCAACCTGTCACAGCGGAACTGGGCGTGAGTCCTTTCGGTCTTCTAAATGTTGCCGGAAACGTGTGGGAATATGTTGACGAACGCCGCCCTCCGAGCCTGGCGTTCTTAGAATTCTTAAAAGCCCGTCAAATCAAAGTCGGCCCAAATGACGAGTTCTACACCATGCGTGGCGGCTCCTTCAACTCTAGCTTAGAAACCGCCGTCGTCTACGAATTTGCGCCTGTGCTGGCTGAGCAGCGGTCGGCCGAGGTCGGCTTCCGCTGCGTCAAACCCGCAAAACTCGTCGAACAAGAACTCCGAAACTCGACCACACGTTAAAAAAACAAAAACAAAAATTTTCTAAACCTTCTCCTCTCCCTTCCGAAATGTCTACTGGGGGGCGCCAGCACAGCCAAGGCCCCGCGGGCAGGAGGTCAGGGAGCAAGGGGCGCAAGGGGATCAAGGGGGGCAAGGGGCGCAAGGGGCGCGGAGGCAGGGGGCGAGGGGAGCAAGGGGGCACGAGGCAACAGAAGCGAGCACAATAGAAGCGAGGACAGATGAAGCGAGGACAGATGAAGCGAGGACAGATGAAGCGAGGACAGATGGAGCGAGGACAGATGCGGCGAGAGCACAAAACTTGGCGCTTATGAAAATCTACGATCCATCGCAAAATCCGCTGGCAAGCGAGCCAGCAGGCCAAAAAAACCATGCTTCCAACGGTCCGAATCAAGCCGGCGGACCAGGCGCGCAACCAGAGATTGAGACAACTTCCCGGTTGCCTCAGCGGGCCGCCCGCATGAGTCCGCGGCCAGGTTTCGACCGAATCCACTCCACGGCTTACACCCGGATGGATTTGACATCCTCCACCCGTCGCGTGGAACCCGCGGCTTCCAACCAGACCGATCAGGTACAGTTGTCAAATTTGAGCCGCGAGCTTCGCCTGCTTAGCGAAGAAACTGCGGAACGAATCGAGCAAGTCGAACAGCTCCGCGCTGCCTACCGCTCCGGAACCTATCAGCCCGACATCACAGAAGTTAGCCGGCGCATCATCGATGAAGCGCTTCACACGAGCCCTCAAGCGGGCTGGTAATTCGAGCAAAACAATATTGGAGATCGGAGAAGCAAACAAGCGAGAAGATTGAAAAATAACTTGCTGCCACGAAACTTGAGGGATTTCAGGCCGGAATGCAAAGGACGACGGACGCGGAGACAGCAGATCCGGAGTTGCAGACCAGGAGGCAGCAGATAAGGAGGCAGCAGATGACAAGCCAGAGCCAAACTCCACCACAAATCCCCCAGCCGCAGCTGCTACCGCGAGAAATTTCACCTCCGGACGTCGCGCAGCCAACGGCCCTTGAGCCTTCGCCGTCGGCTGCAACCGGTTGCAACAGTCTAGGATGTTCCCTCCTCGTTTCAGAGGTGCGTCAGATCCGTTGTCTAATTACCCAAACCCGAACAAACGACGCCTGGACGCGCTTGCCCGACGTGAATCAACATCTCCAGCAAGCAGCAAAACGGCTAGAAACCCTGAAAAACCAGCTTCAAAGCGAAATTCAGCGTAGCCAAACACCTGCTAGAACCTCCTCGGAGGCGGAGGCTGCTACATCTGCAGGCCAAGACGAGGAATTGCGAAGACAACTCCTGGAACTTCGCCAAGAGCTCAATTTCGCCGAGGCGGTTCATCATCAAGCCGCAATGCTTCTGCAGGGCTGGGCGCAAACGCTGGCCGAGCAACTCCAGCTCGACCTTGCAACTTCCTATGGCCAAGAAATGTCTCCCCACACCCGGTTCGAGGAGCTCCTCGCAGGCAACCCCCGCCGCCCGCTGGCAGTAGGCTGAACAACTAAGGAGGCGCAAACCATGAGCCTGTTCGGAGCCTTGATGTCTACGGCCGGCGCATTGCGCGCCTATGAACAATCGCTTCAGGTCATCCAAAACAACGTGACCAATGCCGACAGTCCAGGATTCGTACGCCAGCGGCTCTATTTCACCCCCAAAAAACTCGATCTCCAACAGGGACTTCCGGGAGGAGTTGCGATTGGAGACCTGATCTCCAGCCGCGACGCCTACGCCGAGCGCAATGTCTGGCGCCAAGCCCATCTGTTCGGCCGCTCGGCTCAACAGGCCGCGGACCTCGAACAGATCGAACCGTCGTTCAAAATTGCAGCCGGCGCCGGCCTTGCCGGAGCCATGAACCTGTTCTTCAACGCTGTCTCCAGCTGGAGCGTGAACCCCAACGACCCCGTCGCAAGACAAGTGGTGTTAGATCGAGCAAGCGCCACCGCCCGCGCTTTCCAAGAAAACGCTATCGCGCTGGGTGAAGCCAGATATTCAATCGACCGCCAAGTGCGGGATACTGTTTCACGAATCAATCAAATCGCCCTCCGCCTCCAGCAACTCAACGTCGAACTTCGCAGCGACGCCCGCAAAAGGCTGGATCCCTCGATCGATGCCCAAGCCTACGCCACCCTCGAAGAGCTGGCGCAGTATGTTGATTTCACAGTCCTCAAGGCCGAGGACGGTAGCTTTAGCGTATTGCTGGGCGGTCAAACACCACTAGTGCTCGGCGACAAAGCGCGCTTCGTCGAAGCTGACTTTTCCACCCCCGAAACCGCGATCCTGAACGACTCCGGCCAAGACATCACCTGGCAACTCGCGGGTGGTTCGCTCAAGGGCCTGCTAGAAACAAAACGAGAGCTCTTACCCGCCTACGAGGGCGAATTGAACCGGCTCGCCCTAAGCTTCGCCGAAAATGTGAACGCGATCCTCGCCAGCGGCCTGGACCAAAGCGGCTCTTCCCCGACCCTGGACCTGTTTACCTTCGACCCGCTCCGGCCTGCTGCCACCTTGAAAACCAACCTTCTTCAACCACAAGATCTTGCCGCTGCGAGCCCGACCGCTCCTGGAGGAAACGCCAACGCGCTACGTCTGGCCGCCCTGGCCACCGCGAACACCATTTCCGACCTCAGCTTCACAGAGTTTTACGGACAACTTGCCGCGCGCGTCGGAAAAGACCTCGCCTACTTCAGAGAAGCGAAAACTCTCCAACAGCAGCTTCTCAACCAGGCCCGAACCCTGCGCGAACAACAATCCGCTGTCTCCCTCGATGAGGAAGCCGCACGCTTGATTGAAGCGCAACGCGCGTATCAGGCAAATGCCCAGTTGTTTCGTGTCCTAAATGAACTCACTGATACCTTGATTGGACTCCTCAGGTGACACCATGATGCGAGGGATCTCAGCAACTACCGAAAAATTCCTGCTCGACCTGGAACGGTTGCAAAAGCGCTCCGCGAAAGCCCAACAACAGCTTTCCTCAGGCCTCAAAATCACGAAGGTCTCCGATGCCCCAGACGAAGTCTCGCGTCTCTTAATAGCTCGGGCAAACCTTGCTTCCGTCGTACAAACCCAGCAAAACCTTGGCCGGGTCAAACTCGAGGTTGATACGGCCGAAAAAGCCCTTCAAAATGCCGTTAGCCTGCTCGAACGGGCTCGCACGCTCACCGCGCAAGGCGCCAACGACCTGCAAGGTCCTGCCACCCGAAGACAGATCGCCAGCGAGTTGCAAGGGATCCTAGAACGGCTCGTTGCAGTGGCCGCCACCGCTGTCGAAGATCGCTATCTGTTCAGCGGAGATTCCGATCAAACGCCACCTTATGAACTCGATCTTTCGACCAACACCGGAGTGGGGCCTTATCAGGGTTCAGCACCCAACCGGATGATTGCCGACACTAGCGGCTTGCTTTTTTCCATCGCTCAAAGTGCGGACGTCATTTTTGACGCCCCCGATCCGGAAAACAAAGTTTTCGCTGCCGTCCAAGGAGCACGCCGCGCTCTTCTTGCCGTCGACCAGCCGACAGATCCCCCAGACCCCACCATTCCCACCGTGGCCCAGGCGCTGCGCCAGCTTGAAACCGCCAACCGCTACTTGAACCAGCAGCTGGCCTCCTACGGGCTGATCCAAAACCGGGTACGCGAGGCGCTCGACGCCGCTACCCGGCTTGAAATCAGCCAGCGGGCTCAAATCGCTGAAATCGAGGAAGCGGATTTGGCGCAAGTGGCAGTAGAGCTTACCCAAACCCGCACCGTGCTCGAAGCTGCTCTCCAAGCGCGCGCCGCCAACCCCAGGCGAAGTTTGTTTGACGTGCTTCGCTAAGCTCACTCTCACTTTCGATAAACTACCGAACCTCCGGCTAGTGGTTTCACGTGCGCCGGGGCCGCCCTCCCACTGCTCCCCCAAGGGGCGCTCTGCCCCGCGACTAACCCGACCGAAACCCTGACTTCCCGAATCAACCGGCCTAGCTGGCGAACGCCAGGCCAGCCCACTCTACGTGTGTTTTTTCCGCCGGGTGGCAGTTTTCACCGTTTTGCACACGGATTCGCTGGCGCGGGATAATGAAAACATTGGGGTGCAAGTTCGCGTCCCTCGCCCCCCTTTTCGAAAGAGAACCCATGAGACTTTCGCCAACGATCGCCCTGTTAGTGATGGGCGCCTGTCTTTTTCCGGTTAGCAATCTAGCTCAGGTTGATCTGAACCTCGTGACTTCGCGCGTGATCGGGCAGCAGCAAGTACAGATCTTTTCCACGTCCCCGAACTTGGTGGAGGGCCGGGAACTGTACTTCCCAGCCGCGGTTGCGGTTGATACGTCTACCTCTCCACCCATTCTGTATGTGGCGGATCGGGGAAATAACCGTGTGCTAGGCTGGCGCAATGCTCTTGCTTTCGAAAATGGGGCGCCAGCCGATGTGGTAATCGGCCAGCGCGATCGTTTCTCAACCTTGCCGAACGGACCGGGTACCACTTTCACAACGGGTCTATCCCTGCCCGCCGCTGTGGCCGTCGACGCCAGCGGCAACCTGTATGTTGCGGATAGCGGCAACAATCGAATTCTGCGATTTCCTCGGCCTTTCGCCCAGCCCGATGACTTGAAGTTGCCGGATATGGTGATTGGCCAGCCCAATTTCAGTAGCAACCGGCCGAATGAAGGCAACCAAACTCCGAGTGCGTCAACGTTAGCGCTCAACTTCGGGGGAGGCCGCATCTTCCGCTCAGGCCTCGTGTTTGATGCCAGCGGAAACCTTTGGTTTTCGGATGCTGGCAACAACCGGGTCCTACGTTATCCAGCGGCTGCTTTACAACGCGGTCAAAATCAGCCCGCTGCCGACGTGGTTCTCGGTCAGTTTGCTTTTAACACAGCCACTCCGAATACCGCAGGCGCGAACAACAAAGCGACCATGACCGCGCCAAGCGCCCTGGCGATCGATCCGCTGGGAAGACTTTACGTTTGTGATGCGCTTGCGCGCGTCCTTGTGTATACAACCACTTCAACCGGGGCTTCCGCGGCGCGTATTATGGGTGTGCTCGTTCTCCAGTCGGGTCAGCCAGCACCTCCTCCTGTCAACGAGATAGCGATTGGCGGAAGCTCGGGTAACATCCCCGCGCAAGGTGTCTTCATTGCTGGAGGTACACCCTTCGTCGTCGACACTGGAGCGCACCGGATTGTCCGTTACGATCCGTTCGAGTCCTGGCCCACAGAATCTGCATCGTTTTCTCCACCCGGCCGACAGGTTTTTGGTCAGCCGGATTTCACCTCCTTCCGTCCCAATCGCGGAAATCCTGAAGCTTCGGCCGTTGGCTTCCATGCACCGGGCGCCGCCGTTGTCCTAAACAACGAAGTTTATTTAGTCGATGAGCTGAACCACCGCGTATTGGTGATTCCGATTTCGGGCGGAGCGCTGGGTAGCGCAACACGTGTGGTTGGACAGTCGGATTTCTACCAGTCAGCGCCGAACTATATTGATGGTCGAGAATTGTTTCTATTTGCGGGCTTTGAAGGTTTGTCAGGTTTTTCGGGGGTGGTGACTGGCGGGGCTGGGATGGTGGTAGACACCCGCTCGAATCCGCCGCGCCTCTACATTGCCGACACGTATAACCACCGGATCCTAGGCTACCGGGACGCTCGTACTGCCAAGCAGGGTGACAGGGCCGATTTGGTGATCGGTCAACGGGACTTCACTCGCGCCCTCATCAATGAGCCCTCGAATGATATTAACCAAGTCACCAACACGGGCCTAGCCTTTCCGGCTGGCTTAGCTGTGGACGCGGCCGGAAATCTCTACGTCGCCGATTCAGGAAATGGCCGTGTTCTTCGCTTCCCGAGGCCTTTTGATCAAACCGGCCGGATTGTACCGGATCTGGTTTTGGGTCAAACGAGCTTTTTCAGCAAAATCACCGACGCTACCTCCCGGACCATGGCGAGACCCTACGGTTTGGCGTTTTCAGTTGATGGTCACCTGTTGGTATCGGACGCGGCCCACAACCGGATCCTGCTGTTCCGTCGGCCGCCCGGGGGAGACTTCTCGAATGGTCAGGCAGCGGACCGCGTGATCGGCCAGGCCGATTTTACCTCCATCACTGCCTCAAACCAGCCAAACCGGTTTGCAAGTCCTCGCTCGATCACCATCGACACCGATGACCGCTTATATGTGGCTGATGCCGGCAACAACCGCATCGTGATCTTTGATCGCGTTACTGTTGCCGAGAACAATCCGTCGCCAGCGTTGACGATACCCAACATCTCGAGTCCCCATGGCGTTTTCGTCAGTCATCGTACTGGCGAGCTATGGGTGACCAACACGGCCGCCAGCAACCCTCAGATGCTCCGCTACCCAAAATATATCGACATGGTTGTGCAGGGCGCTCAGCCCAACTATCGCATCCCCATGACCACGAATCCCATCATGGTGACGCAGGATGCTGCCGGCAATTTGTTGGTGGGGATGAGCTCCAACCGTGTGGAAATGTTTTTCCCCGGATTGATCCGCACGAATGCTGCCAGCCAGCTGTCGACCTTTGCTCCTGGTTCGTACGCCACCATTAAGCCGGTTCCAGGCGCAAGTTTTGGAGAAACTACGCTGGTGTTCGACCAGGCGCCGAATCCTATTCCCATGCCAACCACGCTGGGAGACCTCACCGTCCTGGTGAATGATGTTCCGGCACCGCTTCACTTCGTCTCACCTGGGCAGATTAACTTCATCATTCCGCAAGCAACGCCTACGTCGGGAATTGTTGATGTTGTTGTGATGCGGCAATCCACCGGACAGATTCTCGCCACCTCTGCCA
The DNA here is from genome assembly GCA_025056455.1 of Bryobacteraceae bacterium. Taxonomy (GTDB): domain Bacteria; phylum Acidobacteriota; class Terriglobia; order Bryobacterales; family Bryobacteraceae; genus CADEFT01. The sequence goes on from JANWVY010000013.1 coordinate 55,411, forward strand.
TCTCGATGAGTTCAGTCGCCCCAGCGTTTTTCACCACATCAGGCGATGGGAACGGACAAGTGGCGGCACTGAACCAGGACGGCACAATTAACTCGCCAGTGAACATGATTCCCCGCGGCGGTGTGATTACTGTGTTTGGTACTGGCGTGGGGCTTGTTCCCGGGCTGCCGCCCGACGGAGTGCCTGTTCCGGGACCCTTGCCAACCACAAGCGAAGTGAGGGTGCTCATTGGTACAGCCTTTGTCGAGCCGGGTGATATTCTCTATTCCGGCATGGCGCCCACCTTAATCGGCGTATGGCAGCTAAACGTGCGGGTGCCTGAGCGGGTTGCTCCAAGTCCCCAGGTCCCCTTCGTGGCCACCGTCAATAGCGTACCCAGCAACAGTGATCCCACGGGGCGACGCGTAGTGACGACCATCGCCGTGCGGCCCTAGACAGTCTGGCTGGTTCGAAGTAAGCGCTCAAGCCAGAGGTTGTCAAGTCTCTGGCTTGGGGTGATAGGCGCGGATGGTGCGGCGTCCGGTCTTGTGCACGAGCCTTTCGCAAAAACGCGAAGTCCAGCCTGCAAACAGCGTGCTGGCCGCTGCATTCACGTTATAGTGAAACTTTCGGCTGCTTATGAAAATCACAGCCCAAGCGCCCTGCCGCGTTGATTTGGCGGGAGGAACCCTCGATATTTGGCCGCTGTATTTATTTCATCCCAACGCCGTAACGGTCAATTTTGCCGTCAACCGCTACACGCGCTGCTGGATTGAAACCCACAACTCGCGCAAAATCATCCTGCGTTCGCGCGACTTAGGCCAAGAAGAGATCTTTGACTCTCTCGATCAGCTCAAGAAAGCCAAGTGCTACAAGCTGCCCTTACTGGCCACCCTCGTAGATTTCTTTGAGCCAGCTTGCGGTTTCCAATTGGAGACGGACTCGGAAGCGCCAGCCGGGGCTGGAATCTCCGGTTCCTCAGCGCTCATTATCGCCCTGGCTAGCGCCCTCAACAAATTGTGCGGCAGGGGCTATTCGCTGGAAAAAATCCGCGAAATTGCGCAGAACAACGAAGCGCGAATCATTCGCGTGCCAACGGGGTGCCAGGATTACTATCCGGCCATGTATGGAGGTGTCAGCGCAATTGAAATGGACTGCGCCGGAGTGCGCCGGAAGCCCATCCCTGTGGACCTCGATGATTTCAACCCTAGAATCTTGCTGGCTTACACGGGAGAACCGCGAAATTCGGGAATCAATAACTGGGAGGTCAACAAGGCCTACCTCGATGGTGACCGGCGCGTCCATCGCAACTTTGCCCAGATCGCAGCGATTGCGAATGCGATGCGGGCCGCGTTAGAACGCAGCGATTGGTCCGCTGTTGCTCGTCTACTCCGCCAAGAGTGGTCCCATCGAAAGAAGAATGCGCCCGGAATCAGCACTCCTTTGATCGATCGGTTAGTCGACGTCACGCGTCGCGCCGGGGCGATGGGTGCCAAAGTATGTGGCGCTGGCGGAGGCGGCTGTGTGTTCTTCTTGGTTAAACCCGGCAGCCAGGAGCAAGTCGCTCGGGTCATTGAACGCGAGGGAGCGCAGGTTCTACCGGTTGTTGTTGCCCCGGTTGGCGTCCGGGTGAAATCCACGGCTGAATGAAACCGGTCATGGCGCTGGGACTCAAGGCGCCGTGCTACGTTGGGGGGAATCGATGATCCCGCCTACCGCTGGGCCGTTACAACCGGCAGAGATCCCTATATTCGGAATCCTCGTTCGTGCGGCTGTATTCGCGTTCCTGGCAGTTGCGGGTTTGTCGTTCTTTGGACCACTCATGGTTCCCATTGGTGGCTACTTTGTGGCTGCTGCTTTAAGCACCTTCACAGCGGCGGCCCTTGCTAACGCCCTGGCGCTTCGGGTTTGGGAGCGGGCGCCGCTCGCCGCGGTGGGCCTCAGTTGGACTCGCGCCTCGGGCCGAAATTTAGCTCTTGGATTCGCAGGCGGCGTAGGTGCGAGCGTCGTTGTGCTCGGATTGCCGCTGCTGGTTGGCGCGGCAGAGTTTCAAAAATTGCCGGAGGGCTCCTTCCGTTGGCCGAGCCTGCTTTTTGTAGCGGTTGTACTGTTGTTTGGCGCTGTGGGCGAAGAGCTGTTATTTCGCGGCTATGGATTTCAACTGCTCTTAGGGCGGATCGGCGAGTTCGCCACCATCCTACCGTCGGCAGTATTGTTCGGTTTAGCTCACTCCAACAACCAGCATGTTTCTTGGCTGGGGATGATGAACACCTCGCTGTGGGGTGTTCTGTTTGGCCTGGCGTTCTTGCGCAGCCGGGATCTATGGTTGCCGATTGGATTACATTTTGGCTGGAATCTTGCCCTGCCACTCTTTGGCGTAAACCTGAGCGGCTTTACAATGAATGTGACGGGCTACGCCATCGAGTGGAAGATTGGCCGGCTATGGAGCGGCGGGGACTATGGGCCCGAGGCGGGTCTGCTGTGCACCATGGTTCTCGGAGGTCTGTTCTACGCTCTCCAGAAAGCCCCGGTGGAGAAACAAACGTCCCTGCTCTACCAGCCCGGCGACGAGGAGGTGGAAGATGCTTCCGGTTGCCCTCAGCATCGCGTTGATCTTGACCAGCCACTTACAGGCCGGCCGCAAACTGACCGATGAGGAACGTCTGGAGATCATCCGGGGTCTGACGGCTGAGTACGCTACGCTCAAAGTTCTCCTGCCTCGCTCCAAAAAACCCTTACCCATTCAAACCAATGGCTCTTACGACAAACAGGCCTGGGAGCAGGCCAACAAAGAGCTCGGTCCGGCAGGGCGGCCGGGCGATGCGGTCCAGATCACGAAAGTGACTCTGGAGGATGACCGGATTCTGTTGGAAATCAACGGCGGCCTCAAGAGTGGAACCAAATGGTATGACCGCATCGAAGTGGGCATGGGAACCCGCACTCGTCCGGTGAACCCTAGTGGCACGCCCACGCTGGGCACCAACCTGGCGTTAATTTTTCCCAAAGGTGTGCCTGCACTCGGCGCGGGCGATATCAAAAAAATGCTCTTGCCGATCATGGACTTCGAAAAGCGCAGCGCCACCGAACAATTCATCGATACGCTGCCGCCAGAAATCCAGCGGGCGGTGAAAGAACAGCGTGTGGTGGAGGGGATGGATAAAGATACCGTGATTCTCGCGATCGGGCGGCCTCGCTCGAAGAGCCGCGAGGTCAAGGATGGTTTGGAGCTCGAGGATTGGATCTACGGCGTCCCCCCCGGCAAAGTGACCTTCGTGACCTTTCATGGCAACAAAGTGATTAAGGTCAAAGAGATGTACGCGGGTCTCGGCGGCTCCGTGGCGGATCCCCTCCCACCACCCCTGTACTAGCCGTTTAGGGCTCCGAGCCCAGCTGCCCTATCCCCCGGATTCCCCGTGCCGGCGCACGATCGTGCCAATTTGGCCCGGTTGTGCCGTCTTGGTATTCCCATTCGACACATCTTTATGACCCCGTTCCCAGCATTCCGAGCAATCTTGTTCTCTTGCAAAGGCCCGCTCAATTGGCATCTCTCATGCCTTTCGACGAACCGGCGATGGAATCCATGCGAGCCAGCAACGCAGGCCCTTCTGTAAGAATTCTTCACGTACTTGGTGATTCGAAATTTGGGGGAGCTTCGCTGGGAATTCTGCGCTTAGCGCGCTATTGGCGCCTGCTTGGCTGGGAGGTTGCGGTACTAGCGACGGACCCAAACTTTCAGGAAGCGGCCGCCCAGCTGGATATTTCCGTCATCCCACTGGATGTGATTTGGAGGCGGATTCATCCACTGAAGGATCTTTGTGGTCTGTTTCGCCTCATTCGCTTTTTGCGTTCTCAGCCGTACACAATCGTTCACACGCACACAACGAAAGCGGGCTTCGTGGGCCGAATTGCTGCCCGGCTGTCCAGCGTTCCCATTGTTGTTCACACCGCGCATGGCTTTGCATTCCATGAGGGATCGTCTCGCTTACGCATTGCCTTTTATGTTTTGTTAGAACGCTTTGCCTCTTGGTTTTGCGACAAGGTCGTCACCGTTAGCGACTTCCATGCTGTCTGGGGAAAGCGGCTAGGGATTGCTGCGGCCGAAAAAATCCAATCCATTTCGAACGGAATTCCAGATATGCCTCCCCAAGCGGCAGGCCGCCGGCCTGCAATTCGAGATTCTTTAGATCTCTCCCGTGACACGCTCATGTTGCTCACCCATGGCCGTCTTGCTCCTGAAAAAGGCCTGGAGGATCTACTCGAGGCGATTGCTATTCTGCGGTCTTCCGCCACCCCAAAATTCAAACTGTTTCTTGCCGGAGCGGGGCCGCTCGAGGAGGTCTTACGGCGGCAGGTACGCCGACTCGCGCTTGAGGACCTAGTGTCTTTCCTCGGTTTCCGAAAGGACACTCACGAGCTGCTGATCGCTGCAGATCTCGTGGTGCTTCCTAGCTGGCGGGAAGGCCTATCGATCGCCTTGCTTGAATCGATGGCTGCTGGTTGCGCCATTGTCACAACCTCGATCGGACCGAACCGCGAGCCAACGCGGGACGGAAAATGTGCCTGGCTTGTGCCCCCGAAATGTCCCAAAAAACTTGCCGCAGCCATCGAAACGCTTCTCAAAGATGCTGAACTGCGCCGCCACTATGGTGCGCTGGCTAGAACCGCCTTTGAAGAAACCTATTTTCTTGACCGGATGCTTCAAGGCTACGAACAGCTTTATCGAACTCTCTTGGAGGAAAAAGAAATTGCGTTCTCAGTTCCTGCCCTACAGCCTTCCCACCATCGGTGAGGAGGAAATCCGCGAGGTGGTCGACAGCATGCGGTCAGGTTGGTTGACCACAGGCCCCAAAGTCCGCCGCTTCGAGGAGGAATTTGCCGCTTACGTTGGCGCGCGCTACGCCGTGGCGGTCCATTCTTGTACCGCCGCCCTCCATCTCTCGCTTGCTGCTCTAGGCATTGGACCCGGCGATGAAGTGATCGTGCCCACCCTCACTTTTTGCGCCACGGCGAACGTCGTGATTCACCTCGGAGCGCGGCCGGTCTTGGTAGACGTCAACCGGCATGGCTTGATGGACCTGGATGCGGCGAACCGGGCTCTCACGCCGCGTACGCGGGCTATCGTCCCCGTCCACTATGCGGGTCAAGCTTGCGAGATGGAGGAGATTCTGCAACTTGCCCAGCGGCACGGATTGAAGGTGATCGAAGACGCTGCGCACGCCGTTGGTGCCGAGTACCAGGGGCGCAGAATCGGTTCTTTCGCCAACGCGACGGCCTTCAGCTTTTACGCAACGAAAAATATGACCACTGGAGAAGGCGGCATGATCACCACGGACGACGCCGAACTGGCCTCAAGGATTCGCCGCCTCGCTTTACACGGCATGAGTCGCGACGCTTGGAACCGCTATTCGCAAACGGGGTCCTGGTACTACGAGGTGCTCGAACCGGGTTTTAAATACAACATGACGGACATTCAAGCCGCGATCGGCTTACACCAACTGCGGAAACTCGACGGCTTCATTTGCCGACGCAGAGAGCTTGCCGGTTTCTACCGGCGCAGGCTTGCCGATCTCCCCGAACTAGAGCTTCCGGAGGAGCTTCCTGGGAGACGGCATGTTTACCACCTGTTCCCGATCCGCCTTTCGACAACTCTCAACCGCAGCCGGTTTATTGACGAGCTGAAGCGGAGAAACATCGGGGCGAGCGTGCATTTTATTCCCCTACATCGACACCCTTACTACAGCAACGACCCCGCGAACCAGGTCACCCGCTTTCCCAAGGCCGAGCGCCTGTACGAAGGCCTGGTGTCGCTCCCCTTATATCCTTCCATGAGCGACCCGGACGCAGAAGACGTTGTAGAAGCTGTTCGAGAAGTCGTGATTCAAAACCGCTCTGAGTCTGCGTCTCAGCTGATGCCGCTCACCCTGGAGGGCGCATGTCGATAACGCGAATTTTCGGGGAAACCACCTGGCGGCAAGCCATCCCTCGCATTTTTGCCGACTTGGTTTTGGTTCACGTTGCCGCGTTGACTTCGCTTGCGGCGGTGGCCATCTGGCAGTCGCTGACGCCAAGCGGCGCGGATCCCCTGCGGTTGTATGCTGCGTTCCGCCGATTTTACCTGGAGTCGTTTCTGCCTCAATCGGCGTTGTTCCCCATGGTGTTCTTGCTGTTTGGTTTCTACCACCGTTATCGGACCTATACGCTGGCGAATAAACTGATTGTGCTTTCCAAAGGCGCAACGGTCGCGACGTTGCTGTACTTATTCCTTAGTTTTCTGGTTGACCGTTCGGATCATCTTTCGCGCAGTGTTTCACTTGCCTTTGTCCTTCTGGTCAATGTCTTCACCGTCGGCGCCCGTTTGCTCAAGATGTTGATGCGCGACGCCCAGGCTGGCTATGGGGCTTTCACCAAAACGGTTGAAGCAGCGGTTGTCCACGATGCTCAGGATAAGGCGCCTGTGCTTGTGGTGGGCGGGGCGGGCTACATCGGTTCGATCTTGTGCCGGAAATTGCTCGCCCAGGGCAAGCGCGTGCGACTGTTTGACAGCTTTGTCTATGGTGACGCCGCTGTGCGAGAACTTTTTGGCCAGCCTCGGTTCGAGCTGCGTATTGGAGATTGTCGGAACATCCAGAGCGTCGTAGCTGCTGTGTCAGGCGCTGGTTCGATTATTGACCTAGCGGCGATTGTTGGGGACCCAGCTTGCGAACAGGACCGAGCTGCTGCTCTCGAAATCAACTACGCAGCGACTCGAATGTTGATTGAAATCGCAAAGGGCCATGGCGTGGAGCGCTTCCTCTTTGCTTCCTCTTGCAGCGTGTATGGCGAGACGGAAGAATTGTGCGATGAACGCTCTTGCCTCCGGCCAATTTCTTTCTACGCGCAAACGAAGGTCGACAGTGAAAAAGCGCTTCTTCAAGCAAAAGATGGTCGTTTCCGTCCAACGATACTCCGCCTCGCCACTGTTTTCGGGGCTTCCTACCGCCCTCGCTTCGACTTGGTGGTCAATCTTCTGACGGCGAAGGCAGTTCGGGAGGGAGTAATTACGATTTACAACGGCGAGCAGTGGCGGCCCTTTATTCACGTGGCCGACGTCGCAGAAGGTTTTGTGAAGGTGCTCAAAGCCCCCCTCGATGTTGTGGGCGGGCAGATCTACAATGTCGGCGATTCCCGACTCAACTATACGTTATCCCAAGTAGCCGCGGTGATTCAAAAGTTAGTTCCCGGAACAAAAATTGAACAGATCGAAAATCCCGATCGCCGGAATTATCGCGTGAGCTTTGAAAAAATCCGACGGGAATTGAATTTTGTTTGTTCCATGACACTTGAGCAAGGGATAGAAGATCTCCGCCAGGCGATGGTCTCGGGACAAATTGCAGACTACAACGATCCGCGCTATCACAACCAGCGCTATCTCAAGGCGGCTGGTAGGTTGGCTTCGCAGCAAGAAGTTGATGCGCAAGTGATGGCGGCCTTCTCCGCGGCGCTGACCAACCAGCAAGCCCTAGTTTCCGACACGCCGCTGGAATTCCCCGTTCGGACCTGAGCCAGAGAGAAAGAGGGAAAAAATTGCTCGTCGAGGGGTTGCTTCCATGCAGTTCATCTTGTTAGCCCTCTTAACGGGCTCGACCCTGACCATGTGGGTGGCTGGCTGGTGGGCTCAGTGTCTCTTTGAACTTGCGATCTTTGTCTTCGCTGCTTATCTGGCCTGCCGGCATCGACCTGGTGGGAGTGAACTGACGGCCGCTGGGCTATTCGCCGTACCGGCTCTGTGGGGCGCCGGCCAGCTTGCCTTCGGTGTCACCGTAGATGGCGCCGCTACGCTGCAAGAGCTGCTGCAGTGGACCTCCTTGGCTGCGACGGCCTTCTGCGCCGGAGTCCTGGCCAGACGGCAGGCGGCGGCACGCCCCATCATCGTTTCACTGGCGTTGGCAGGTTGCGCCATCGTCGTGTTTGCGCTGGTCCAGTTTTACTCTTCTGCGGGCCATTTCTTCTGGCGCTGGCCAAGTGGTGAGCCGCAAGTCTTTGGGCCTTTTCACAGCCGCAACAATTTTGCTTCCTTTTGTTGTTTGATTCTGCCCTTAACACTCTGGCGTTCGGTTCAAAAGTCTGACACCGTCACCCTATGGGTGATCTTCTCTGCGATTCTTGTTTCGGGTGCGGTGGTCTCTGGATCTCGCGCCGGTGCGTTTTTGGCGATTGCAGAAACCATCGTTTTTCTGTTCTGGCTCCCAAAACGCCGACTGGCAACTCCCCGCCATTCGCTCGCCTTGCTGGCTGCGGTCTCCTTGGCGGTGGTGGTTGTGGGTTGGGACACGCTGGCCGGCAAAATCAACCAGCAAGACCCGCTGCGTTACCGACGTGAAATTGCGCAATCAGCCCTGGCCATGCTGGTTGCCAAGCCTTGGACGGGCTTTGGTCTGGGCACTTTCTCTCAGGTCTATCCCGCCTACGCAAAATTCGATACTGGCCTGCTCGTGAATCACGCTCATCAGGAATGGCTCGAGTTTGCCTCCGAGGGCGGCGTGGTTTTGGGGACGTATCTCGCGGTCCTGGCGATCTGGTTGTCGCGGCTGGCAGTGACCCACCTCTGGGCAGTTGGCATTCCTGCTCTCTGTCTGCACAGTCTTGTGGACTACCCTTTTCAGCGCAATGGGATCGCCGCTTGGGTAAGCGCGCTGGCCGGTATCTTGGTTTTCTACTCCAGGCAACGGTCCCAGCCGCCTTGCACCCCAGGCGCCGTCCAAGAAAAACTCCACACCGGGACGCCTCGCCCTGAAACAATCGAAACCTTCACCGGATCGTGACCCGCCAGAGTCACCCCAAATCGCCGGTAACGAAGATTGAGAATCCTGGTGACACCCAAAGACTTCTAAAGCAGCAGCCCGAGCATCTAGCTTCGGGTTGTTTTGTGCACCCTGGCGGTTTCGGTCTCGATCAGACCCCTGAGAATTACTGTTTGGCAGTAAATTTTGTAGTTTGACAAGATATTTTTCCCATCTCTATAATTGGAAAGGTCAACCTGGGAACTCCTGAAGCAACCCTTAGGAAGGAGTAGAGGGCAAACAACTGGCCCTGGGGTCAGCATGTCTCAGATTTTTCATCCTAGCACCAACACGCTCTCGAAAGTGAGCATTGTGTCCGTCGTCTTGCTTCTGGGTGGCTTAGGCTATGGGCTCCTGGCTTTGAACCGGTCGCCCTATGTCGCGCGGACCAAAATCCCTTTTGATCAGCCAGTGCCTTTTTCTCATAAACACCATGTAGCGGGTCTCGGCATTGACTGCCGTTACTGCCACACGACGGTCGAAAGAACAGCCTCTGCCGGCATGCCCACGACAGAGACTTGCATGAGCTGTCATTCCATGATTTGGACGAATGCGCCGATGTTAGAGCCGGTGCGTCAAAGCTGGGCCACTGGCAAGTCGCTCGAGTGGACGAGGGTGCACGATCTTCCTGGCTTTGTGTACTTCAATCACAGCATTCATGTGAACAAAGGAATCGGCTGCGCTTCTTGTCACGGTCGAGTTGACCAGATGCCGCTGGTGCATCAGGAAAACACGCTTTACATGGAATGGTGTTTGGACTGCCATCGGCATCCCGAGAAGCATATTCGACCGCGGGATAAGGTTTTTGAGATGGCTTATCAGCCACCCGCAAACCAGCTCGAGCTTGGCGCCAAATTGGTGAAGGAATACAAGGTTCAGAAGCTTACGGATTGCTACACATGTCATCGATAAGCGGAAATCTCGTTCAAATCAAAACCTCTGCGGAGAAAAGCCTGGACCTTGGCGCCATCCGCGAAAAATTCGCTAATAAAAGCGGTCCCGAGTTTTGGCGCAGTCTGGAGGAGTTCTCGAATACTCCGGAGTTTCAGGATTTTCTCGATAACGAATTTCCTCAACTCGGTTCAGACTGGCGCAAGCCGCTCAACCGGCGGAACATTTTGAAGCTAATGGGGGCCTCGTTAGGGCTTGCTGGTTTAACCGCCTGCACCCGACAGCCACTCGAGAAGATGGCGCCCTACGTCAAGGCGCCGGAAGAGTTCTCTGGGAATGTGCCGGTTCAGTTTGCTTCCGCTCACCTGCTGGGTGGCTATGCGGAAGGGATTCTCGTGGAGAGCCACCAAGGGCGTCCAACGAAAGCCGAAGGCAATCCTGAACATCCAGCCAGTTTGGGCGCCACGGGAGTTCATGCGCAGGCTGCGCTGTTGACGATGTGGGATCCGGACCGCTCCCAATCGGTTTTATTTGAAGGGAAAATCAGCAACACATCGGCGTTTTGGGCCGCGCTCACCGTCATTCGCGAAAAGCACATCGCCAAAAAAGGGGCGGGTTTGCGGATCCTGACAGAAAACATCACCTCGCCGAGTCTGACCGAGATGATCCGGACCTTGTTGGGACCCGAGGTCATGCCCCAGGCGAAATGGCATGTCTGGGATCCCATTACATCCGACGGAGCCCGGCTCGGTGCGAAGCTGGCCTTTGGTGAGCCTGTTTCACACTACTACAAGCTGGACGCTGCGGACGTGATCGTATCCCTGGATTCGGATTTCTTGAATTTCGGTCCTGGAGCTGTGCGCTATGCCCATGACTTTGCCGCGCGGCGCCGTCCGGAGCCGGGGAAGCGGCGAATGAACCGACTCTATGTTGCGGAAGTTACGCCGACTGTAACCAGTGTTCTAGCCGACCATCGCTATGCCGCCAAAGCAACCGAGGTGGAGGGTATTGCGCGCTCCCTGGCGGCCAAGCTGGGGGTCGCCGTCGATGCGCCTGGCGGCGGGCCCTACGAGTCTTGGGTAGCTGCTTTGGCCAAAGATCTAAAAGCGCACCCCGGCGCTTCGCTGGTTGTTGCAGGTGATCCACAACCCCCAATCGTGCACGCTCTCGCCCACGCCATGAACGAAAAGCTTGGCAACGTGGGAAAGACCGTTGTTTATCTCGATCCGCTAGAGGGCAACCCGGTCTCACATGCCGAAAGTCTGAAGGCGTTGATCGATGAGATGAACTCCGGTCAGGTGGAAACGCTGATCATTTTGGGGGCCAACCCAGTCTTCACGGCCCCTTCCGATTGGAATTTCCGCGATGCGTATTTGAAGGTCGCCAACCGCATCCACCTTGGGTTGTACGTGGACGAAACAGCTGAAATCAGCCACTGGCATGTTCCTGAGGCTCACACCTTGGAGTCTTGGGGAGATGCCCGCGCCTACGACGGCACGATCACAACGATCCAGCCGCTCATCGATCCTATCTATGGCGGAAGGACGGCGATTGAAATCATTGGAGCTTTGTTAGGCAAGCAAACCACTGCCTTTCAGACCTGGAAGCGCTTCTGGCGCGACAAATTGAAGGTGCCAGACTTTGAAGCCCAGTTTCAGAAGGCGCTTCATGACGGTTTTTGGGCCAACTCAGCACCCCCTCCCAAGAACGTAGTGGTCAAAGGGGATTTCCGACAACTGCCTCCAGCGCCAAGTCCCTCTGGGTTGGAGATTAGCTTCCGCTTGGATCCCAACGTGTTGGACGGCCGGTTTGCCAATAACGCCTGGTTACAAGAACTTCCCAAGCCAATTTCCAAAGTGACGTGGGACAATGCCGTCCACATTGGCCCTTCGACAGCGGAGAAATTGGCTCTTACCACGGATGATCTGATCGAGATCCGGCTCCGTGGCAGGTCGATTCAAGCGGCCGTATGGGTTACGCCCGGCCAGGCGCCTGATACAGCCACCATTACCGTGGGCTATGGACGGAAGCGAGCGGGCAACGTAGGAACAGGCCTTGGTTTCGACGTGAGTCCTATTCGTACGTCGCAAGGCTGGTGGGTGGACAGCGGCGCGGACATTCGCAAGGTCGGACGTTATAAACTCGTCTCCACACAAACGCACCACGGTATCCAGCAAATCAAGGACGCCGATGCCGAACAACTGAACCGGGCCCTGGTGCGGGTGGCCACGGAAACCCACTATTTAGAAAAGCCGGACTTTGCAAAACACATGGGGCCGCACGACCCGCCGCCGGGGCTTTCGCTTTATCCGGGATATGAGTACAAGGGCTATAAGTGGGGCATGGTCATTGACCTGAGCGCTTGTACCGGCTGCCAGGCTTGTGTCGTGGCTTGCCAGGCCGAAAATAACATTACGGTCGTGGGTAAGGATGAGGTGGCGCGAGGGCGCGAAATGCACTGGATGCGGATTGACCGCTATCACAAGGGAGAACTCGACAATCCCAGCGCCTACGCTCAGCCGGTCACTTGCATGCACTGCGAAAACGCTCCCTGCGAACCGGTCTGTCCGGTGGCGGCAACGGTGCACAGCGAAGAAGGCATTAACCAAATGGTGTATAACCGCTGCGTCGGCACCCGGTATTGCGCCAACAACTGCCCCTACAAGGTGCGCCGTTTTAACTTCTTCCTCTACGCCGATTGGGACACACCGAGCTTACAAGGCGGTCGCAACCCTGAAGTTACCGTTCGCAGCCGCGGCGTGATGGAAAAGTGTACCTACTGCATTCAGCGAATCAATCGAGCCAAGATTGAGGCGGAGAAAGAGGATCGCCGGGTTCGCGATGGCGAAATTTTGACAGCTTGCCAGCAAGTCTGTCCCACCAAGGCGATTGTTTTCGGCGATCTGAACGATAAAGAAAGTCAGGTTGCAAAGCTCGCTGCCGATCCGCGGAATTACGGTATCTTGACGGATTTGAACACCCAGCCACGAACGACCTATTTGGCGCGTGTCGAAAATCCGAACCCCGAGCTGGTGAAAGGATAGAAGCATGGCCGATCATCTTGAGACTAGGAACTCCACCACAACGTTAGCCGGACCCGAGCCGGTTCTCGCCCCCGGTCATACCTATGCCACCGTGACCGACAAGATTGCCGCCGTGCCGCTCGAAGTTGGCTGGCCGCGCTTCTGGATTGTCGGCTTTACCATTTCGGCCCTGATCTTCGGCATGTTGCTGATGACGATCCTGTGGCTTTTGGGCAAAGGCATTGGGGTTTGGGGGCCGAACAACCCCGTTGGATGGGGATTCGACATCATTAACTTTGTCTGGTGGATCGGTATCGGGCACGCCGGAACGCTGATTTCGGCGATTCTGTTACTGTTACGGCAGCAGTGGCGCATGTCGATTTCGCGCTTTGCCGAAGCGATGACGCTGTTTGCTGTCGCCTGCGCCTTCCTTTATCCCACCTTCCACACGGGCCGGCCGTGGCTTGCCTACTGGTTGTTGCCATATCCCAACACGATGGCGATGTGGCCTCAACCGCGCAGCCCGCTGCTGTGGGACGTTTTTGCGGTCTCCACGTACGCCACGATTTCGCTCGTGTTCTGGTATGTCGGCCTAATTCCGGATCTAGCTTCCATGCGGGATCGCGCCAAGTCACGATTTGCCCAAGTGATTTATGGCATTCTCGCTCTCGGATGGCGGGGCTCTGCGCAGCACTGGAACCATTACGAAATCGCTTCGCTGATTCTTGCGGGCCTGTCGACGCCCCTCGTGCTTTCCGTGCATACGGTGGTGAGTTTCGACTTCGCCGTAGGCTTGATTCCAGGCTGGCACGCTACCATCTTCCCGCCGTACTTCGTTGCCGGCGCAATTTATTCGGGTTTCGCCATGGTGTTAACGCTCGCCATTCCCATGCGGGCATGGTACGGCATGCAGGATTTCATCACCATGAAGCACATTGACAACATGTGCAAGGTGATGCTTGGCACCGGCCTCATCGTAGCCTATGGGTACGCCATGGAAGCCTTCATGGCGTGGTACAGCGGCAACCTGTGGGAGATGTTCATGTTTAAGAACCGCACCACCGGTCCCTACGGCTGGTCCTACTGGTCGCTGATCATCTTCAATGTCCTGATTCCGCAAGTACTGTGGTTGAAGAAGGCGAGGCAGAATATTCCACTGGTGTTCGTGCTGTCGTTGGTCATCAACGTCGGAATGTGGCTAGAGCGGTTTGTCATCATCGTTACCAGCTTGCACCGCGACTTCTTGCCAGCGAGCTGGGGCATGTATTATCCGACCAAGTATGACTGGAGCATGTATCTCGGCTCGATCGGGCTGTTCCTCACTTTGATGTACTTGTTTGTTCGCTTCTTACCCTCAATTTCGATCTTTGAAGTTCGCACTTTGATTCCGCGCGCATCCAAGGGAGGAGCTCACTAGATATGCCGCGAAAACCTCTCTATGGCTTGATGGCGGAATTCTCGACGCCCGAGGAGCTCGTCCAGGCTGCGCACCGGACCCACGAAGAGGGTTATCGCAAGTTTGATGCCTTCTCGCCCATTCCTATCGAAGAACTGCATCACGCCATGCATCTCAAAGACTCGCCGCTTCCGAAGTTCGTCATCACGGCGGGCATTTTGGGGTGTTTGGGAATGTTCGGTTTCCTCTACTGGATTTCGGCGATCGATTACCCCTTGAATGTCGGGGGACGGCCGCTCTACAGCTGGCCTTCGTTCATCCCAGTGACCTACGAGATCACGGTACTATCGGCGGGGCTGACGACCGTTGCTTCGCTGCTGCTGCTGTGCGGCTTCCCCATGCCTTACCATCCGGTGTTCAACGTGCCGCGCTTCAAGCTGGCCTCACGCGATAAGTTCTTTCTGTGCATTGAGGCTGAGGATCCCAAGTTTGACTTACAGCGCACGAAGGAGTTCCTTGCGTCCTTGCGTCCCTACGAGGTGTCGGAGGTGGAGATTTGAAGCGGCTCCCTTGGCTCCTTTTGATTGGCGGGTCGATGTTAATGATGGGCTGCCGCCAAGACATGCACGACCAGCCCCGTTTTCGACTCAATGCAGCGACGGATTTGTTTGGTGATCGGCGCGCGGCGCGGCCGCTGGTGCAAGGCACGGTGGCTCGCGGAATGCTCAAAACCGACACGGCGCTCTGGAGCGGTAAGGTCGGCAATAAGAATGTGGACCAGTTTCCCTTCCCCATCACCCGGGAGGTGATTGAGCGCGGTCGGGATCGCTACAACATCTTTTGTTCGCCCTGTCACGGGCTGACTGGTCACGGAGATGGAATGATTGTTTCCCGCGGTTTGAAAAAGCCGCCTTCCTACCACACTGACGCTCTTCGAGAGCAGTCCGTCGGCCATATCTATAACGTGATTACCAATGGCAATGGCTCGATGATGAGTTACGCCTCTCGAATTCCGATGCGCGACCGCTGGGCCATTACGGCCTACGTCCGAGTGTTGCAACAAAGCCAAAACGTGAAGGTGAGTGAGTTGACAGCTGAGGAGAGAAGGAAGTTGGAGGGTGCACAATGAGCGCCACAGAAGCCATGCGACCCTATTTGGACAAGATCCAGACTCGCGGGCTGCTTGCGGGCATCGTCGGCCTGATTGCCTGCGGTGTTGGTTTCATGGTGGACCATGACCAGTTCTGGCGCTCCTATTTACTAGGTTATGTTTACTGGTTCTGTCTGGCCGTGGGCTCGCTGGGTTTGTTGATGCTGCACCATATGGTTGGCGGGCAGTGGGGGGTGGCCATCCGGCGCGGTCTAGAAGCGGGAACACGCACGATTCCCTTGATGTTCGTTCTGCTGTTGCCCATGTTGTTTCTGGGCTCGCACAGCCTGTATGAATGGACGCATGCCGAAGTCGTTGCGAAAGATCCAGTGTTGCAGCACAAGTCGGTCTATCTCAATCTTCCTGGCGTCATTGCCCGGGCAGTTGTTTACTTTGCCATTTGGATTCTTTTGGCCACCTTGCTGAATAAGTACTCGCAAGAACAGGAGACGGCAGGCTACTGGGCAGTCCGGCCCAAGCTGCAAAAGGTGAGTGCGCCCGGGATCGTGCTGTATGGCCTTGCGGTCACTTTTGCCGTTGTGGATTGGGTAATGTCCCTTGAGCCGCACTGGTTTTCCACCGTTTATGGCGCGATGTTCTTGGTTGGTCAAGGCCTTGTGACCTTTGCCTTCATGATCGTGTTGATGCGGCATTTGACCGATCAAGAGCCACTCAAAGATCAGGACAAAGTCAATAATTTCCACGATCTCGGCACGTTGATGTTCGCCTTCACGATGTTGTGGGCTTACATCTCGTTTTCCCAATTTCTGATCATTTGGTCAGCGAACTTGCCCGAGGAAATCACTTGGTACATTCGCCGGCTGAACGGCGGCTGGGGCTACATGGCGGCGGCGCTGCTCATTTTCCACTTTATCGTGCCTTTCCTCTTGCTCTTACAGCGGCGGGTGAAGCGCAAAAAGGCGTGGGTGGGAATGGTGGCGGCCTGGATGCTAGTGATGCGTCTAGTGGACCTGGCCTGGGTGATCCTTCCTGCCTTCAGCCATTCCGAGGGCCAGATGCCTCAGCCCCATCTCAACCTGCACTGGTTGAATCTCGCTGCCCCGGTGGCGATCGGTGGCATTTGGATCTGGTACTTCATGATGCAACTCAAAAAGCGGTCTCTCGAGCCGCTACAGGTTTCCTGAGGAGCAGATCACGATGGGCTCTCACTCTCACGAACCGATTGATGCCAGCGCTGGAATTGAGCTGCGAGACGCAAACATCCCGCTGGTGATCTGGACGACGGTGGGAATTCTTTTCACGCTGTTTTTGTGCATGGGGATTGCGGCCTTGCAGTTCAAGCTAGAGACGGCCGCTTTGCCCAAGGACACCTCAAACGTTTTCAAGAGAGCTGAACGGCGGCTGCCGCCCGAGCCGCGGCTGCAAGCCTTCCCAGCCAAGGATCTTGCTGCCTTTCAGGAAAGGCAACGTGCTGCCGCCTCCACCTACGGCTATATCGATAAAGCGAACGGAATTGTACGTGTTCCCGTGGACCGGGCGATTGAAATGGTGATGACCAAGGGCGTGCAAGTTTTGGTGGCCGACACCAAGCCAGAAACTGCATCGCCGCGCACGGCCCCGCCCATCAAAAAAGCAGAGGCTGCAAAGCAGTAAGGAAGGCGTCATGGCTTTTACGCAAAGGGCATGGGTTTTAGTGCTGGCAGCGGCGGGCTTGTTGAGTGCGCAATCCTCAAAACTCAACCCGGGCAGCCAGATGGAGATGCTCAAACAGGTCGCTTTTGAGCAAAAGCTCAACACCCAGCTTCCGCTTGAGCTGGTGTTTCGAGACGAAGAAGGCCGCAGTGTCGCCCTCAAACAGTTTTTTCACAAAAAGCCGGTGATCCTGGCGCCGGTTTATTATGAGTGCCCGATGTTGTGTGACTTGACCATGAGCGGGCTGGTCAAGGCGCTGCGTACCCTCCGGCTCGACGCGGGAAAAGATTTCGACGTCATCATGCTGAGTTTCAACCCGCGCGAAACCCCGGTGGTCGCGGCCGACAAAAAGAAAGCTTATCTGAAGCGGTACAACCGGCCAGGAACCGAGCACGGCTGGCATTTTCTGACGGGTGACGAACCGCAAATCCGGGCGCTCACCGAAGCCATGGGCTTCCGTTATGTCTATGACCCGACGACAAAACAGTATGCACACGCTGCGGGGATCGTGATCGCGACGCCCGAGGGAAGGTTAAGCCGTTACATCTTCGGCATGGACCCCTCGGCGCGTGATGTGCGGCTTGGTCTAGTGGAATCGGCGCAAGGCAGGGTGGGAGATCCTGTTGCGCAACTGCTTTTGATGTGTTTCCACTACGATCCCGCGGGCGGAAAATATACGCTCAACGTGCTCACGGCCGTTCGCCTCGCCGGAGCGCTGACCGTAGCTCTCATGGGTGGATTCTTAATCGTGAATTTGCGGAGAGAGCGGCGGCAACGAGTGGGATGAAGTACTGAGAGAAAGCGATGAACCAGAAGACACTTCCACTATTACCCGAATCGGCAAGTAATCTAGCGCCCCAAGTCGATGCTCTGATGGGCGCTGAAACGCTGTTCTCGGTCTTCTTTACAGTTCTCATCTTCTTGACCATCCTTTTCTTTGCAATCAAGTACCGGCGAAAATCGGAGGCCGATACGCCGCCTCACATCCACGGTTCGCTGGTTCTCGAGTTGGCCTGGTCCTTGATCCCCTTTGCGATTATCCTCGGCTTTTTTGCCTGGGGCGCGCGAATCTATTTCCGCGCTTATAGCGAACCGCCGGGATCGATGGAGATTTTCGTAACAGGCAAACAGTGGATGTGGAAAGTCCAGCACCCAGAAGGGCCCCGCGAGATCAACGAGCTCCATGTGCCGGTGAATAAACCGATCAAATTCACCATGATCTCCGAGGATGTCATCCACAGCTTTTTCATCCCTGCCTTTCGCGTGAAACGAGACGTGCTGCCCGGCCGCTATACCACGTTCTATGTAACTCCGACAAAGGTCGGCAAGTACCATCTCTTTTGCGCAGAATACTGCGGAACGCAGCATTCCGGAATGATCGGCACCGTGTACGTCATGGAACAGTCGGATTACGAAAGGTGGGTAGGCGGTAGCGAAGAGTCGATGACGGTGCGTGGAGAGCAACTTTTCAGCCAGTATGCTTGCAACACCTGCCATTTGCCCGATGGCAAAGGGCGAGGTCCTTCTCTGGTTGGGGTGTACAACAGCATGGTGAAGCTGCAAAGCGGCGAGGTGGTCAAGGCCGATGAGGCCTATCTTCGAGAGTCGATCTTGAATCCACGCGCCAAGATTGTAGAAAAGTATCAGGCGGTGATGCCTACCTTCCAAGGCCAGATCTCCGAGGAAGGGCTTCTTCAAATTATTGCCTATATTAAGAGTTTGGAAAAGGCGGGAGAGGAGGATCAGCAGTGACCGACCACTCTGCGGAAGTCCGTCATCACGTGGAAGAGTTGAACTACTTGAACAACGGCTGGAGCTGGAAGTCGTGGCTCCTGACCGTCGACCATAAGCGAATTGCCATCCTTTATTTGATCTCCATTACGGTGTTCTTTGTGGTCGGAGGCATTTTCGCGGGACTGGTGCGACTCGAGTTGCTGACGCCGCAAAGCGACCTGCTCGAACCGGAAACCTATAACAAGGTGTTCACGCTGCACGGCATCGTGATGATTTTCTTTTTCCTGATTCCGTCCGTGCCGGCCACACTCGGCAACTTCCTCGTTCCAATTATGATTGGGGCGAAAGATCTGGCCTTTCCGAAGATCAACCTGCTGAGCTGGTATTTGTACGTTATCGCCGGTTTAGTGGGCATCGTAGGCATTATCACGGGAGGCGTGGAAACCGGCTGGACCTTCTATACGCCTTATAGCAGCACCTACTCCAACGGCAACGTCGTCACTGTGGCGATGGCCGCCTTCATCGCGGGGTTCTCCTCAATTCTGACCGGTCTCAACTTCATTGTCACGATCCACAAGATGCGGGCACCGGGTCTGACCTGGGGACGCCTTCCGTTGTTTATCTGGGCGCACTATGCGACTTCTTTGATTCAATTGCTCGGCACACCGGTGCTCGCGATCACCTTGGTGTTGATGATGGTCGAGCGTGCGTTCCGAGTGGGCTTTTTTGATCCGGCACTTGGCGGAGATCCGGTGCTATTCCAGCATCTGTTTTGGTTCTACTCGCACCCTGCGGTCTACATCATGATTTTGCCCGGCATGGGTGTGATCAGCGAGATCGTGACCTGCTTCTCCAAGAAGTCCGTCTTCGGTTACCCGTTCATTGCTGGATCCTCGCTAGCAATTGCGATCCTAGGATTTTTCGTCTGGGGCCATCACATGTACGTGGCCGGCCAATCGACCTATGCAAGTTTGGTTTTCAGCCTCATCACATTTGCCGTTGCGGTTCCTTCTGCGGTTAAGGTGTTCAACTGGACCGCAACCATGTACAAAGGCTCCATCCGCTATGAAACACCCATGCTTTATGCCATGGGCTTTATTGGGCTGTTCACGATTGGCGGGGTCACAGGTGTTGTTTGCGCCACGATGGGGATTGATCTTCACATTCACGACACATATTTCATCGTGGCCCACTTCCACTATGTGATGGTGGGCGGAATGGTGATGGCGTTCATGGGTGGTCTCCACTTCTGGTGGCCGAAGATTACCGGGAAGATGTACGACGAAAATTGGGCCAAGCTCTCCGCCGCCCTGGTGTTCGTCGGCTTTAACCTGACTTTCTTCCCGCAATTCATTCTCGGTTATTTGGGCATGCCGCGACGCTACGCTGCCTATCCGGAAGAGTTTCAGGTTTTGCATGTGCTCTCAACTGCTGGCGCGACGGTGCTGGCAGCCGGCTATTTGCTGCCTGCCTTTTACTTCACGGATTCGATCTTACGCGGCAAAAAGGCGCCAGCGAATCCTTATAATGCGAAAGGGTTAGAATGGCAGATTCCGAGTCCGCCGCCGACTGAAAACTTCCTCACCACACCTGTGGTGACCGAGGAAGTATACGCCTACGCTGAAGCGAAGGAGGAAAAAGCCCTTGTCTGACGCTCACGTTGCCACTGTGGATCAGGCGCACGCCCACGAGGCCCACGTTGCCCACCAATTCGTGAATGCCCGGCAACAGTACGAGTCGGGCAACCTCGGAATGTGGCTTTTCCTCCAAACGGAAATTATGTTCTTTGGGGGCATGTTCGCGGCGTACGGCGTCTACCGCGCGTGGTATCCAGAAGCTTTTAAAATTGCCAGTACGGCGACGAATGTCCCGCTCGGAGCCTTCAACACGGTTGTGCTGATTGTCTCGAGCTTGACCATGGCGCTGGCCGTGCAGTCCGCACAATTGGGCAAACAAAAGCGCCTGGTTTGGATGATCATCCTTACCATGTTGTTCGGCGCTGCCTTTTTGGGCGTCAAGGCCATTGAGTACACCGAAAAGTGGCACCACCACCATGTCCCTGGCCCTAACTTCATCTGGGAAAAAGAGGGTGGTCGGGAAGTGCAAATCCTATACTGCCTCTACTTTGCCATGACCGGCATGCACGCCCTGCACATGGTGATCGGTCTGGGCATCATGACTTGGTTGCTCATAGCTGCCCTAAAGGGGAGGTTCTCACCCAGTTACTACAATCCAGTTGAGATCTGCGGGCTTTACTGGCACTTTGTAGATATCGTCTGGATCTTCTTGTTCCCGTTGTTGTATCTAATCTAGAAAGGCCGCAACCGATGGAAGGACACATTACACCCACCAAGACTTACTTAGCTGTCTTTTTTGCGCTCATGGTGTGCACGGTCCTAACTTACTATGTGTGGACCATCGATTTAGGCTTTTTCAACGTCGTGGTTGCTCTCGGGATCGCCGTCTTTAAGGCCTCACTCGTAGTCACCTATTTCATGCACGTGAAGTGGAGCCCCATTCTTTCTAAGATTACGGTGGCCATCTCGGTCATTTTTTTGGGGATTCTCCTGTTGCTCACTTCGATGGACTACGCATCAAGGCAGTGGGTACCGCGAAATGTGGGTTGGGAGAATTACCCAGTGTTGAAGTGATTCGGTCTACCCATCGACGCTTCGTGTCCGTCCGGGGTTGTTCTAAGGCGCTAAGAATTAGCGGCGTATTCCTCGATGAGCTTCACACGCCTTTCCCGTGGCAGCCTTTCGAAGAGAATCCCGCCCGTTAGCGCAATTGCTCCGGTACAGCTGGGGCGCGCCACCAAACACGACTGTCGCTTGTAACCGGCAACCGGCGGATGTAGCGTTCAGCCTGCCGAAGCCGGTCCAGCAAGCCGAGCCACTCTCTCCAGCGGCTGATCTTAGGGTAAAGCTCAAAACGGAGTGATCCTGTCAAACCCGCTTTTTGCCGCAGCAACGCGATCGCCTTATCGAAGCCACCCAGCTCGTCCACTAGGCCGTGCTGCTTGGCTTGCTCCCCGAGCCAAATCCGACCCTGAGCTACACGATCCACCGAAGCAAAGCTCATTTTCCGGGCCGCCGCGACCTCCCCAACAAATTGGCGGTAGCTTTCTTCAAGAGAAGACCGTAACTTCTCCCGTTCTTGCGGAGATAGAGAACGAGCTTCTGAATCGATCGCGGCGAACCGTCCGCGTGTCAGCAGTTCTTTGCGAATTCCGCTTCGCTCGTAGAGTTTCTCCAGAGAAAACTTGCCATAGAAAACGCCAATCGATCCTGTGAGAGTTTGGGGATAGCAGACCACCGGAGCGCCGGCGAGAGAGACCGCATAACCACCCGAAGCTGCGATGTCCGCCAGCGAAATGACCACTGGTTTCTTGGCTGCCAGTTGCTTCACTTGATGCCGGATTTCATCTGCGGCGACAGCGTCACCGCCAGGGGAGTCGATGCGAAGGATCACGCCACGGATAGAAGGATCCTGCCCGAGGGCGTGTAGGATGGGCCCGTAGGATTCGAGCGCCATTACCTCCTGCAAGAGCCAGGACCAGGTCGGGGGAAGAATGTCTCCTGTCAGTGCCACAATGGCAACGCGGCGCTCTCCCCTCGCTACGGTACGCAGATAGTCTCGAGCTTCTAGGCGGGTTTCTTGTGCTGGCGTCCCAAGATCTTCAAATTCGAGCCCGTCGACAAAACCGTGCCGCAAGGCCTCCGGGGCGAGCATCGGCCCTTGGTCGACCCAGGCTCGCACTTCTTCCCGAGAGCGGTTGCGCCCCGCAGCGACAGCTTGGACAAACTCATTCATGCGGGCATCGAGTAACTCATTCACGACCTCGCGAGTGAGTTCCGACATCGTGGAACGAGTGAACAGATCTGGACCGTCTTTATACCTCCCGACGGCTTCGAATTCGGGCGCAATGCCGAATTTGTCAAGCAGCGTTCGCGCATAGAGCAATTCCGCTCGTAAACCCTTCACATCAACAAAGTCCGAAGGTGGAAGTGTGATGCGGTTCGCAGCGCTGGCTACGTAATAGTCTTTTAGGCCGGGTGTACGGAGGGTAGCTAGAACCGGCTTGCCGCTCGCGCGAAATTGCAAAATCGCCTGGCGGACCTCCGCCAGCTTTGCCCATCCGGCCACAAGTGCACGCGGCTGAATCAAGAGGCGGGCGATTCTGGAATCAGAAGTAGCCTGGTGCAACAGCCACCACAGCTCAAAAGTAGACAGCGAATCGACGGATGGTCTCTCGGAAAGCTCTCCCTCCAGCTTGATGACGAGCGTCGAACCAGGGGCAATTGCTGGTGGGCGCTCGAGCCACCAGACCAAATAAAGATAGACCGCAGCCGCCAAAACCAGCGGCGCAACCACCAGGCCTAGAAAAAAACCTGCTGCCAGCTGGCGCATCAGGCGCCTTCGAGGATGAGATCGAAACGCCGGCTGACCTCCTTCAGATAGGCGGCGTCACCTCCGGGGAGTTCCACCGTACCCGTTCCCTCGAAGCCAATTTCAGTCAGCGCAGCGTGAACTTCCTTCCAGTCAATTTCTCCGTCGCGAAGATTCACAAACTCGGCAACCCGCTTTCGCAGCAACGGGTCATTCTTGAACTGGAAATCTTTGAAATGCAGCTTCACAATGCGCTTGCCCAGTGTGCGGATCCAATCCTGCGGGTAGCCGTAGAGCACCACGTTTCCGATGTCGAAATAAGCTCTCACCCACGGCGAGCGGAAGTCATCCACATAGCGGGCAAACTCGATAGGGCTCAGCAGAAATTTGTTCCAAACTTCTTCTACTGCAATGATGACTTTAAGTTTTTCCGCGAGAGGGATCAGTTTCTGAATTTGCGCCACGCTGCGTGTCCAGGCTTCCTGGTAGCGTGTTTTCGCGTCGACAACGGCTGGTACTAACAAAACCGTATCCGCGCCCCAGTCGGCCGCGTTTCTGAGGCTCGTCTCCATACCCTGCATACTCTTGGCTACAACTTCCGGATCTGCCGATGAGATCGGATAGCGCCAGTGGTCGGCGTTCATGACGGAATGCACGCGGACTCCCGTTTGCTCTGCTGCTTGGCGAATCTCGCGCGAGCGGGCCGGATCGGGCTCGGTCCCCACTTCCATGGCGGCAAAGCCACAATCTTTCGCCATTTGAAACTTTTCGCGGGTGGTAAGACTTTTCGGGAGCATGCTCAACAGAACTGCCTTTTGGACCGGTAAGCGCTTGTTTTGGTTGGCGGGGGCGGGTGCTATTGCGGCGAACCCGGAGGCGGCAAGAAAAACACGACGCTGAAGGAGGTTCATCGAGGCTTATTGTATCGCTCAGCAGAATAGAAGATCACCCTGCCCGCTCCGGCAAAAAAGGCCCTTTCCAGCCACGGGGAACTTTCAACACGAGCTTCCCAGAGGATAGATGAAGGCGAGTTTTTAGGGCGGGTAAAGGCTTTCCGCCTCGGGCGGCGCGCACTACTTAACAGCTACTGTCGCTGTGGACGGACTGGATCGACCTGCAACGGTGACGCGGACTGGCACTTCCTTGCCCGAGACGACGGTGGAAGGCACGTTCACGTTGAGCTGCACCAAGCCGCCGATGGCGCCGGGAACAGCCGTGGCCGAGATGACAGAAGCCGCCTCGCCGCCGAGGGTGACGGATGGAGGATTGACGAGAGAAGGAAGAGGGCTCGAGGAAATGAGCTGGCCTTCGGGACTCGGCGCTGGAGAAATGGCTCCCCCGCCGGTGAGGTAGAGAATTAACACTCCACCCTTGGCCACAGGGTTGGAAGCAGAATTCAGCGTGTAGGTAGGTGGCGACGCGGCGTAGTTTAAAGCCGCAGCTTGGCCGCGTCCGGAGCTGTCCACGGTGAAGAGTCCCGGGTTGGCGGGGACTGCATCAAACAGGAACGGCGCCGAGGCGAGGCTATTGTAGACCACCCGCAGTTTCAGTCCTGTTCCCGGTGTCATGGCGAATGGGGCCTGGCAGTTGATCTGGTTCGCTTGAGCAAGCAGGATGGGAGCTGGGGTCCAGACACCGGGCGTGAGTTCAAACTCCACGCTAGCGGGGGGCGTGCCGAGCGAAGTGGGGAAGGAGCCCCCTGTTGGGCTGGCCACCAGGGCCGTGCTCGGACCTAGGCCCGCCCCGAAGATAGAGATAATTTCTCCAGGCGCAATGCCCGGGGTGGAGCCACTGGGGAGGGCGAAGCTCGCCGCGTTGACAACAGTTTGGATGGTCGGGCCAGGCGGTGTAACAGTGAAGTTTACACTGTTTGAGGCTGGTCGGGGAGAGTTCGTGACTGTAATCGCAAGCGTACCTTGCGTATTCATCAAGGCCTTGGGGACAACGGCAAGCAACACTTCCCGGCTAACCCAAGTTGCTGCGAGGTCTGTGCTATTGGCTTTGACAACGGAAGCCTTGAAGAAGTGATTACCGCGGAGGGTAATCGTCGCGTCGTTAGATCCGATCGGGGCTGCGCTAGGCCAGATCGAACTGATCACCGCCGTACCTGGATGGATGGTCAACGTGACGGTGAGCGTCACGCTTTTATTTGCCGCAGTCGTTGAGGTAAAGGTGACTTTCCCTGTGTAGGTCGCAGGAAGCAAGCCCGTGGTGTCCACCGTAGCAGTCACGACAACCGGGCTGCCTGCCAACACAACCCCGACAGCGGGCGAAATGGACAGCCACGGCGCGCCGGAGACCGACGCAGTAAAAGAAAGAGGCTCTCCTGTGGTTGTAACGGCTACGGTTTGCGCCCCCGGGGCTGTGGGCGAGTCCGTCTGCCAGTTGAAGGCGAGCGAACCCGGACTCACCCCCATCGTCGGCGGCGGATTCCGCACGATAAAAACGACTTGGGCCGTCGCTGGCCCGCTTGCGCCTGTTGCTTCCACTTGAAGCGTGGCAGTGTAAGTGCCCGCCACAAGGGACGTCGGATTCACCCGCACGCTAATCGAACTTCCCGTCTTCCCACTGGTGGGCGTCACAATGAGCCACGGCGCCGCCGGCGTTACTGTAACCGTGAAATCGAGCGCGGGTCCCGTTCCACTGCGTTTGACCTGAAGCGTTTGCGGAGCTGGTAGCTGCGCGGAACCAATCTGGTGGCTGAAACTTGCCGCCGAGGGCGTCAGACTCAGGCTCGGGAGCGCCTGCGCCCATACGCCTGGAGCCGGGACGAGTAGGCACCAGATCCAGCAAACGGTACGGTTATGAAGTTGCCAAGCCCCCACCCCTTGTTTCATCGGCGAGAGGAGGGGGATTTTGACTCTACTCAGCTAGATCTGAGGAATATGCCTTTCCTGTAGGCTCCTCCCCACCGCAGCTGTTAGCCCGAAGCTTTCCCCTCTTCTTCGGGAAAAACGTAATAGCCTGGCGGCGGAGGATATTGAGCCTCGAGCCAGGTCAGCCGTTTGCGCAGGTAACGGCTCGGCAGCTGCCGCGGGCCGGGCTCAACGTCGATGTCACAGCAGATGCCATGCAAGTAAAGAGTTAAGGTGTCAATAAAAGAGAGGCGAGCGTATTCGCGGAAGCCCTTGGAGTCACGCCTGACATTGGCGCCCCGGCGTCGCAAGCCCTGCTTGAGGTGCCAGCTCGCTTCGTCCACCTCACCATGCACGTTTGCCCCGAGTTCCTCGCGGAGCAGACTGTTGTATTCGGCCCGCTGCGAATCGCTTAACCGGGCTTCGGCCAGGGTCGCAATCTCGCGGTAGAAGTTGTAATGATAATCGGCCATATCCACGTCTTTGACGGCAAAGATCAAATGCACGGTCTCGGCGGTCCGGTAGGCCACCTTGGGCAGGAGTTTGTTGTCGGCGGGCCTCTCGATGACGATAAATTCTCGCATGCCGGGTGCGGCGGTGTGGCGCTTGGCTTTGCCGTTAGAGACGCCTTGGAGGAAGGGGACGAGGATGATGGTAGACTTCGGTAACAAGCCGACAATCTCGGGCGGGAGGGCGGAAACCGGTTCTTCGATGTATTCCTTTACATCTTCTTCGGTCAGAGGCAAACCTGCGAAGAAGTAGGAAAAGGTATTGCTGAAAGGCACCATCTCCGCCCGGAACTGTTCGATGAAATCAGCAATGCTGATTCGGGCGAGACTGGGATTCGACATCGAGTTGCTACCATGGTAGCAAGCGCTTGCGGCTGGCCGCCATGAAATCTCTTTATGCCCGTATCTGTCAGACCAGCAAAGGTTTTTATTTCGGCTGGGGAACCTTCTGGGGACTTCTACGCGGCAGCCCTGCTTGAGCAACTTCGCAAGGATTGGCCCGAGGTAGACTGGTTCGGTTGTACGGGGCCACAGATGCGAGCGGCCGGCGTTCGGACTCTCCTCGACCAGTCTGAGCTTGCTGTGGTGGGTTTGGCTGAGGTCCTTGTGCACCTGCCTCGCATTTATTGGCATTACCGCCGGCTTCAGCGGCAGCTTCGAGCCATCCGGCCCGACTTAGCGATTCTGACCGATAGCCCCGATTTTCACTTGCGGCTGGCCGAGCAGCTGCGCCGGATGCAGGTGCCGGTGGTCTATCTGGTAGCGCCGCAGGCTTGGGCTTGGAGGCGGGGGAGGGTAAAGGCCATGGGCCGGGACATTCAAAAGCTCCTTTGCCTGTTCCCTTTTGAAGAGCCGTTTTTTCGCCGCTATGGCATTGACGCTCATTACATTGGGCATCCCCTCGCCAGTCGCATTGGCGCGCACTCCGACCGTCACAGCTTTTTTGCCCGCCATTTCATTCCATCCGACCAGCCCGTCGTGGCCTTGTGTCCTGGAAGCAGGCGGGGAGAGATTTCGCGCCACTTGCCGGTGCTCGAGCAGGCTGTCAAGGAAATTCGCCAGAAAAAGCCTGCCACATTCCTTCTCGCCACGCCGCAAGGTATGGGACACTGGCTCAGAAAGACGTTTTTTGAGGAACGCATTGCTCCGCAATCCATCCAAGTGATTGAGGGGCAAACTTGGGACGTGCTCGCCCATGCCGATTTGGTTCTCGCTGCAAGCGGCACCGTGACGATGGAGGCGGCCCTGTTGGGGACTCCCCTTGTGACTTTTTACAAAGTGACGGCTGTGAGCTGGCTGGTGGGCAGGTTTTTGGTCAAGGTACCCTTCTACTCGATGGTCAACCTGATTGCGGAGCGCAAAATTGTTCCCGAGCTGATACAGAATGAGATGACGGGACCGCGCCTAGCCCAAGAGGCGCTGCGGTTGCTGGAAAGCGAGTCGGCCCGCGCTCAGATGAAACGGGAGCTGGCTGAGGTGGCCGGTAAGCTGACCTGTGGCGTCGATCCAATGGAGCGGGCGGCGGCGATCATAAGAGAGCTTTTCCATGCGCAGCGATAGCCAACACCAAAACCAAAACAGGTGGTTCAGAATCCCTGTTGTTGCTTGTTTGCTTTGGACCTTTGCCAGCAGTGCGGCGTTTGCTCAGGAGCGAAGCCGATTCCGCTTCGACGTGGAACATTACGTGATTGACGCAGAGGTCAACCCGCGTACACAGTCTTTGTCGGCGAAGGTGCAGATGCGGGTCATCCCTCTCGATGACCGCCTCACGGGCATGTCTTTCGAGCTTCATAACGCACTGAATGTCTCGCGCGTCACAGATGCGGCAGGCCGCTCGGTTCCCGCTTCCCGTTCCCAGCAGGATTTCACTGTACGCCTCAGTTTCAACGATCCATTACCGAAAGGGCAGCCGGCTACACTCATCTTTTATTACGACGGCCGTCTGTCGGGCTCCGAGGAGTCTCCCATCTATGGAATTAAATTCGCTTCGATTCAGAATGACTACGCCTATCTGCTTTATCCGGCACGCTGGTTTCCCATTAACGACTACCAGGTAGACCGCTTCACGGCGGAAGTCAACCTAACGGTCCCTGCGGGCTATCGCGTGTTGGGCAGTGGCATCCCCACACGGGAGCCGGCCGGGGAAAAAATCACCTTTAAATTCGTGGCGCGTCGTCCCAGTTTTCCGGGTAGCGTTGGCGTGGTGAAGGGTGATCCTGTGCGTGTGGTTTCCGAGGGTGCCACCAGTGAGCTTTATTTTCGCTCAGCTGCGGCGATGGCCCAGGCTTACGGCGAGGAAGCTGGCAAAATTCTCGCCATGCAATCAGCGGCCTTTGGCTTGGCCCCGACCACGAATTTGACGTTTATGGAGACCGAAGATGGCGCCCCGAACGGATATTCAGCACCCGGGCTGTTGTTTCTTGCTCCCAAGTCAATTGGGCGGCAAGTGAACACTCGCCTGCTGGCCAACCAGCTCGCGCGGCAGTGGTGGGGAAACTGGGTGAGTGTTGCGACACGGAATCACATCTGGATTGTCAACGGCCTGGCTCGTTATGCCGAAATGATGTATCTCGAGCAGACAGCGGGTCCCGCAGCCTTGGAAGCCGAGGCCTATGATACCTATGTGGAAGCTCTTACTGTGGATAACCCGCCTTTGATCCAGTCGGCCCGCCTCGAAGATTACTCTCCCGAATACTGGGCCGCGACTGCGGGCAAGGGCGCTTCGGTCATGCACATGCTCCGCGGCGTGATCGGAAACGACAACTTCATCAAAACGCTCCGTTCGGTCACCGATCAATTTGGGGGGGCGGGGATTTCCACAGACGATTTCCGCCGGGTCGCTGAACAGGTGTCCGGCCAGAATCTTCAAGCTTTCTTCATACAGTGGATCGAATCCACGGGCGCGCCCGAGTTCAAGTTAAGTTACACGGTGTTCCGCACACAAAAAGGATTTCGGATTAACGGCAAAATTACGCAGGACCTTGACACCTTCCGCATGCCTGTTACCTTGCGGATTGAAACGGAAGGCAATCCGGAGGAAAAAGTAGTCGAGGTGGTCGGCACGGCTTCGGAGTTTGTCCTGGAAACCTTTGGAAAACCTCGCAAGATCATCATCGATCCAGCTAACCGTGTGCTCCGCTTCAATGATGCGATGCGAGTCCGGGTTGCGATTCGCCGGGGTGAGCAATTTGCCGAAGTCGGGGAGTTTGCCGAAGCGCTCAAGGAGTACCAGAAAGCGCTTGATGTCAACCGGGCAAGTTCGCTGGCGCACTATCGCATTGGCGAAGTGTTCTTTCTCCAGAACAACTATCAGGCTGCGGCGAACTCCTTTCGCGAGGCGTTGAACGGAGACTTGGATCCCAAATGGACCGAAGTTTGGTCGCATATCAACTTAGGGAAAATCTTCGATATCACGGCGCAGCGCGAGCGGGCGGTCAACGAGTACAATCTGGCTCTACGAACCAAGGACAACACGCAAGGAGCGCTTGAAGAAGCCGCTAAATACGCCAAAGAACCCTATCAGCGACCCCCTCGCAGCAATTAACCGGAGGAAGTTTGGGGCTCAGGTTCGTGCGGGCACACGTGGCGCTTGGTTTTGCTGGGATGAACGGGGAAGTTGCCGTCCAGCAGCAAGCTCGTGCTTCCGTTGGGCAGATCAAACTTTTCGCAACACGATCACGGTCGAGGGGTACCACAGCTGGCGGACATTCCTCTGGGCCAGGATCTCAAAGCCTAGCTTCGGAACCAGCTCGTACACGCTACGCTCGACAAGCCTACCCAGGAAGGAAGGTACAAGCGCTGCTCCCGCTGCATAGAGCGTGTTAAACCGGGGATCGCGCTGCGAAATGCATACCAGGACCATCCGGCCATCTGGTTTGAGCACGCGTCGCACCTCACACAACGCATCGGCCATGGCCCCGTCGGGCAACAGTTCAAGTAGCGCGCAGAGAAAAACTCGGTCAAAGCTTGAGGAACGGAAGGGCAGGTTTCGCACGTCAGCGGCATGGCAGTAGGAGCGCGCTTGCTTGGCGATGGATCGAATTCCTTTTTGGGTTTTCTGCGCCATGCGGGGCGACAGATCCACTCCGAAGGTTAGTCCTTGCGGGTTGTTGAGTGTGAGCTGGCGATAGAGTTCTCCCGATCCGGTCGCGACTTCAAGAATCCGCATCCCATCTTCCATCTTGCTCATCTCGATGGCCGTGGCGTGAGCCAGCCGGTGGAAAAGGCGCGAGGAGATCGGGTAGACGTCTGAAATGATGTCATAAACGCCTCGAATGGCGCGGATTCGAGTTTCAGCCGCTGCGTCAGCGACAGGGGAGACGAGTGACTTTAGCAGTCTTTCCATGTGTGTATTTTCATCTGGGAGATCTGCCGCAAGTGGGCAGCGAAGAGATCAATCTGGGCCATCCTCAGTGGGGCAATGCCGGCTAAAACAAGCAAAAAATCGCCTGGTGATGTCACACCAGCAGAAAGAATAGCCTCAGGCCGGATGCGACAAGAGGCTAGGGGAATCTCGCCGCGCATTCTAATTCTGCTTAGATATAGCACGATCGAGCAGAGTTCTGCCAAGATTGAGAAGCCCGCTTTAGCGACCGCACCAGGCCGAGCCCCAGCAAACCAAACCCTAAGCCCACCCTCTCTTCTCTGAGGCGCGCTGAGACGGGTGCCAAGGTGCAAGCCCCGCCGCTAGCGAGAGCCGGAGCCCAACAGGCGCCGGATAGCGGCCTCGAGTTGTTCCGGCCGGAATCCAGCTGGACCCGGATCTCCCTTGAAAGCCACTCGCCCTTCCAAATCGATCAAATACAGGCGGTCTGGCCAGGCAGAGTAGGCCTGCTCGACCCGGTTGTCAAGCTCGTCGATCAAGGTAGGAAAACGGATATCCAACTTGCGAACGCACTGCGTTGCGTTCTCTTGCTTTTGTTCCAAGGTTTTTGCCGATGCGAGCAGAACTCCATCGCGAAGATTGGCTTGAATCTGCCAGCCGTCCGTGGGATGCGCCTCGCGAATGTAAATTAGCAGAAATTGTACATAGTCCTGATAGGCCGTAGCCATGGCATTTAGCTTCCCTACCTGGGAGCGGAAAGGCGGTCACGTGTAGCTTCCGAAGACGAGCGCTACCAGTTTCTTCCCGCGAAAGGAGGAAAAGGCAATTCGCTTTTCCGAACTGAGATGCTTGAGTTGGAAATCAGGCGCCAGATCACCCGGCAGAAGCTTGCCCGGCCCATGGCCATGTTTCTTCATCTCCAACAAGGCGCGCGGGGGCAGGGAGCGCTCCCGGTCGGAAGCAGCAGGCTTAGGATCAGGCGGCTGATCTTGCGCCAGCGCCACCGTGGCAAGAGCACAAACTGGAAACCACAGTGAAACTCGCCGCATACGCCTTGGTTTCTCCTTTCCGCTCATCATAACGCTTGTCGGGAGGAAGAATCGAAAAAAAATCTGCAAACGATTAACGATTTTTGCGGTGATTTTACGCGTTGCTTCTCGAGGGGGGCGATGCGAGCGGGCCGGGTGTGGGCAGCCCAAACCGGGCTATCGGCCTCTAAAGAGAGGCGGCGCGGCGGCTTTTCCGAGAGCGGCGCCAATCCTCCTTTGGAAAAGACATTGAACTTCTGTTGGGCGTGTGATAGTTAAGAAACTGCGGGTTTGCTGGGACCGCGTGGGAGACTCAACAGCCGCGGCTTCTCGCTGGAGGCCAGGGAGGGGAGCTTGTACCGTAACGAAACGGCCGATTGAGTCACTACCAGTGAGTCGTTTGCGGTTGGATGAGGGGCTTCCTGGGTTAAGGGCGGCCGCAGGTTCAGGTAGAGACGCCAATATCACGAAAACAAGAAAGAAACTCGGAGGGGCAAGCCTGCAACTCCAAGGTCATTCAGCGAGGGAATAACGATGGCAACGATGAGAGAAAGTGCTCAGCACAAGCTCGACCGGGTCCGTCCGCCACGCGTACACATTACCTACGACGTGGAAATCGGCGATGCGATCGAGACGAAAGAACTTCCATTTGTTTTAGGGGTACTCGGGGACTTCACGGGCATGCCGGAGCAACCGCTGCCCCGTGTTCGTGACCGCAAATTTGTTGAAATTACTCCGGATAACTTCGACAAAGTGCTCGAAGCGATGAGCCCCCACCTAGCCTTCCAGGTGGAGAACAAGCTCAGCGAAGATCCCGATGCCGGGCAACTGCGCGTCGATCTCCGCTTCCGCAGTATGGACGATTTTGAGCCCGAGAATGTCGCCAAGCAAGTGAAGCCTTTGCGCGAGCTGCTCGAGCTACGAACGAAGTTGTCCGATCTTCGTGGTAGCTTAATGGGCAATGATAAGCTCGAGGAGCTGCTGCTAAAGAGCGTTGCGGATCCGGAGCAACTGGCGAAATTGAAGGCGGAAATTGAGAAGGAGGGAGCGTCCCATGAGTGATGCGCAACGAGCCACCCAAACCACCGAATCGGTCGTTGAAACGAGTCTCCTCGATAAGATTGTCGAGGAAGGTCGTCTAGGCAAAGATCCGGCCTCCAAGGAGCGGGGCAAAAACCTCATCAAGTACTTCGTCAACCAGGTGCTTGAAGGGTCGATGGCGGTCTCCAAAGACGCCGAAGCGATGATCAATGCCCGGATCGCTCAGATTGACCACTTAATCTCCATCCAGCTCAATGAGATTCTCCACCACCCAGCGTTTCAAAAGCTCGAAGCCACCTGGCGCGGGGTCAAGTATCTGGTCTCGAACAGTGAGACCAGTGACATGCTGAAAATCAAGTTGTTCAACGTTTCCAAGCGCGAATTGCTGCGCGATCTGCAGCGCGCCCCGGAGTTTGATCAAAGCGCCTTATTTAAAAAGGTTTACGAGGAAGAGTTTGGCGTCTTTGGCGGCGCTCCCTTTGCCGCGCTGATTGGCGACTATGAGTTCAGCCGGCATCCGGAAGACATCGAGCTTCTGGAGCGGGTGGCGCAAGTGGCGGCCGCCGCTCACGCGCCTTTCCTCACTGCCGCCTCGCACGAGATGTTCAACCTGGACAGCTTCACCAATTTGGACGCGCCACGGGACCTCGCCAAAGTATTCGACACCACGGAATACGCCAAGTGGAAAGGGTTCCGGCAGAGCGAAGATTCCCGTTATGTGGGTCTCTGCGTGCCTCGCGTCCTGATGCGCTTGCCCTATGGCAAGAACCACAAACAGGTGGAAGCCTTCAACTACGAAGAGCACGTCGATGGTACCGACCACAGCAAGTATCTGTGGGGAAATGCGGCTTACGCCTTAGGGGCCCGGCTCACAAACTCCTTTGCTCGCTACGGCTGGTGCGCTGCGATTCGCGGCGTGGAAGGTGGAGGCTTAGTGGAAGGGCTTCCGGTGCACACCTTCTACACGGACGAAGGCGATGTGGCAATGAAGTGTCCGACGGAGGTGCCGATTACCGACCGCCGGGAGAAAGAGCTTGCGGATCAGGGATTTATCCCGCTCGTCCATTGCAAGAATACCGATTATGCGGCTTTCTTTAGCGTACAGTCAGCCCAGAAACCGAAACTGTACGATAAAGCCTCGGCCAACGCCAACGCGCGGCTTTCCACGCAGCTGCCGTATATCTTGGCGGTCTCCCGGTTTGCGCACTATTTGAAAGCCATGATGCGGGATAAGATTGGCAGCTTCATGTCTCGCGGACAGTGCGAAGACTGGCTGAATCGCTGGATCACGCAGTATGTTGTGCCCGACGATATGGCGGCTCCGGAAACGAAGGCCAAAAAACCCCTTCGCGAAGCGAAAATCGAAGTGGTGGAAGTTCCGGGCAAGCCAGGTGCCTATCGCGCTGTCGCGTATCTGCGCCCCCACTTCCAGCTGGACGAGTTGACCGTATCCCTGCGTCTCGTTGCGGACTTGCCGCAATCGGCACGTTAGCCACCTGTCGAGTTTTTCGAGCGAGGCTGCAGCCGAGATTTACAACCCCACCGCACTTTTGTCGATGGGGCCGGGCTTGCGATTGCACGTTTCTCATTGAGATGCGGAGGGCAGTCTCAGCATTCTCAAGGTCAGAAAAAAGATGAAATTCAGTAACGAGGAGAACTTAGACCATGGCAGCATTTGATGCGTTTTTGGAAATTGACGGAATTAAGGGCGAAACCGAAGACAAGCAGTTGCCCGATCACATCGAGCTTCTTTCCTACTCGTTCGGGGCCTCGCAGACGGGTTCGTTCGCCTACGGCGGTGGCGGCGGCGCGGGGAAGGTTCAGTTTGTGGACTTCCACTTCACCAAACGTTGCGACAAGGCTTCGCCCTTGCTGTTCTTGCACTGC
>JANWVY010000014.1 GCA_025056455.1 Bryobacteraceae bacterium
GTGGAGCTGATCACGCCGGTGGCCATGGACAAGGGGTTGCGGTTTGCTATCCGCGAAGGCGGACGCACGGTTGGTGCTGGTACGGTGACTGAAATCCTCGAATAGCTGAGTGGGCGGCCGACGCCGGCGGCCTCGCGGGCAAGAGAAACGATGAGTAGGAACCAATGTTAAGGGAACGCATTCGCATCCGATTAAAGGCGTACGATCATCGAATTTTGGATCACTCGACGAGCGAAATCGTGGAGACGGCGCGCCGCACTGGGGCGCATATTGCCGGGCCCATCCCGTTACCCACAGTGCGGCAACGTTTCACGGTGAACCGCTCGCCGCATGTGGACAAGAAGTCGCGCGAGCAGTTTGAGATTCGCACGCATAAGCGGCTGCTGGACATTTTGGAGCCTACTCAGGACACGGTAGACGCCTTGATGAAGCTGGATTTGCCGGCCGGCGTGGATGTGGAGATTAAGGCCTTCGGCAAAGACAAGAAGTAGGATGGCGGCGGCAGCGCAGGGGTGGCGTAGGTCGCCCAGCGCTGCTAGCTGGTCCTTCTTGGGGGAAATATGTGCCCAGGAATTTTAGGGAAGAAGATTGGCATGACGCAGGTTTTCCGGCCGGACGGGCAAGTGGTTCCGGTGACGCTTGTAAAGGCGGGTCCCTGCGTCGTCGTGCAGCGGAAGACGGTGACAACGGATGGCTACAACGCGGTGCAGCTGGGTTTGCTCGAGTTCGCCAAAACGTCGCGGACAAACAAACCTATGGCGGGCCACTTGAAGAAGGCCAACGCTGAGGGGGTGAAGTTTCTCCGGGAGATCCGTCTCCAGCCAGGTGACGGCGATCCGAAGGTGGGAGACAAGATCCTGGTGGACCAGTTTAAGCCCAAGCAAATGGTGGACGTCACGGGGGTGAGCAAGGGCCGCGGTTACGCGAGTTTG
This sequence comes from Bryobacteraceae bacterium, assembly GCA_025056455.1. Taxonomy (GTDB): domain Bacteria; phylum Acidobacteriota; class Terriglobia; order Bryobacterales; family Bryobacteraceae; genus CADEFT01. The sequence continues at coordinate 933 of JANWVY010000014.1, forward strand.
GTGAAGCGACACCATTTCCGGGGAGGGCCGGCGACGCACGGCTCGATGTTTCACCGTGCGCCCGGTTCGATTGGGGCCTCCAGTTTCCCTTCGCGAGTTTTTCCGGGTATGCGGATGGCAGGGCACATGGGGGTGCAGAATGTGACGGTGCGCAATCTGGAGATTGTGAGCATCGATCCGGAAGACCATGTGCTGGCGGTCAAGGGCGCCATTCCGGGGCCAAATGGCGGTTATGTCATCGTGCGCCGTGCCAAGAAAGGGTGACTCGTCATGCCGAAAGTGGACGTGGTGAATCTGGACAATCAGAAGGTCGGCGAGATCGAGCTGTCGGATGCCGTTTTTGGGGCGGCGGTCAACGAAGCACTGCTCTATGAATCGGTGCGCCACTACATGGCCTGCCAGCGAGCCGGTACGCACAAAACAAAGGTGCGGGCTGAGGTGTCTGGGTCGGGCAAAAAATTGTGGCGGCAGAAAGGGACGGGGCGGGCGCGCATGGGCTCGATCCGGTCGCCGTTGTGGCGACATGGCGGGACAGTGCACGGGCCGGTGCCACGCGACTACTCCTACCGGCTGCCGAAAAAGATGTTGCTCGGGGCCCTGCGTTCCGCGCTTTCGGCCAAATTGCGGGATGGCGAGCTCAAGGTGGTTCAGGCTTTTTCGCTTGCGGATCACAAGACAAAAACCGTGGCCAGCATGTTGAAGAAATTCGATAACCCCCGCACGTGCTTATTTGTGGAGGCGAGTGAGAACCGGAATCTTGAGCTCGGCGCGCGGAACCTTCCGGGGGTGAAGACGGTTTTAAGCCGCGCCGTCACCACCTACGATCTGCTTCGCTACAAACACGTGTTGTTGTCTGAGGCCGCGGCGAAGAAACTGTCGGAGGGCTTGGCCTAATGGTGACGCAATTTCAAATTATCAAGCGGCCTATCGTGACCGAGAAGGGTGTCGGGAAGAAGGAAACGGAAAACACGCTGTGCTTCGAGGTTCACCCAGATGCCAACAAGGTGATGATCAAACACGCCGTGGAGAAGCTGTTCAAGGTGAAGGTGGAAGAGGTGCGCACGGCGATGTTTGAGGGCAAGCTCCGGCGGCGGGGGCGTTATGCCGGATACCGTCCGGACTGGAAGAAAGCGTATGTGCGTTTGAAGCCGGGACAAAAGGTGCCCGAATACGCGGAGTTATAACGACATGCCGATCAAAACTTACCGTCCGACGACCCCCACGCGCCGCTTTCAAACCGTGGTGGCCCGGGACCATCTGACCAAGAAGAAGCCCGAGAAATCGCTAACGGTTGGCAAGACGCGCAGCGGCGGGCGAAACAATTTGGGACAGCTTTCCATCCGCTTTCGCGGTGGCGGCGCCAAGCGTTCCTATCGCATTGTGGACTTCAAGCGGGACAAGTTTGGCGTGCCAGCGCGGGTGGCCGCCATTGAGTATGATCCGAACCGGTCCGCTGACATTGCGCTCTTGCACTACGCCGATGGAGAGAAGCGCTACATCCTAGCGCCGGTGGGTTTGGAAGTGGGCCGGACGGTTGTCTCTGGGCCTGACGCCGACATTTTAGTGGGTAACGCTCTGCCACTTAAAAACATTCCGGCCGGCACCACGATTCACAACATTGAATTGAGGCCCGGCAAAGGCGGCCAGATGGCTCGCACGGCGGGAGCGGCAGCGCAACTGGTGTCTAAGGAAGGCGATTATGCTTTGGTGAAGCTGCCTTCGGGTGAAGTGCGGAAAGTACACCTGCTGTGTATGGCGACGATCGGGCAGGTGGGAAATCTCGACCATGAGAACGTGTCCCTGGGCAAGGCCGGTCGGAGCCGTCATTTGGGTCGCAGGCCGCACAACCGGGGTGTTTCGATGAACCCGGTGGACCATCCCCATGGAGGAGGCGAAGGAAAAACCTCCGGAGGGCGGCACCCGGTTACCCCTTGGGGCCAGCCCACTCGCGGCTATAAAACGAGGCGGAATAAGCGCACGGCCAGCATGATTGTAACGAGGAGAAAGTAGAGCATGGGGCGTTCACTCAAGAAGGGACCTTTTACGGATGATCACCTTCTGGCGAAAGTGGCCAAGTTGAATGCTGCCAACGAAAAGAAAGTGATCCGCACCTGGTCGCGGCGGTCGACGATCATCCCTGAGTTTGTCGGCCATACCCTGGCGGTGCACAACGGCAAGAAATTCATTCCGGTTTACATCACTGAGAACATGGTGGGTCACAAACTGGGTGAATTTGCGCCGACACGCACCTTTAAGGGGCATGCAGCAAAGGCGGATAAAGGGGGCAAGTAGCCGGTGGATCAAGGAGAGAGGTAGCAACGGGGCGAAGGAGCGACAGGAGCGCTTAACAATGTTAGCGAAAGCGGAAGCCAGATACGTACGAGTTTCGGCGCAGAAGGCGCGCCTGGTGGTGGATTTGATTCGGGGCCGCAAGGCTGGCGACGCCATTCAGATTCTGAGAACGACGAATAAGAGAATCGCGCCGACCATTGAAAAGGTGTTGCAGTCGGCAATCGCCAATGCCGAGCAGCAGGCAGAGCGCGGATCGCTGGATTTTGACGCGGACAAACTGGTGGTAGCGGAGGCCTACGTCAACGAAGGTCCGCGGATGAAGCGCATCCGGCCTGCGCCGATGGGCCGGGCTTACCGCTACCAGCGCCGCATGTCTCATATTGTGCTGAAGGTGGGAGAACCCGCAAGCCCGACGGGTGAGAAGAAGGAAGAGGCAAGCTAGAGCATGGGTCAAAAAGTCCATCCTTACGGATTTCGAGTCGGCATCACCAAGACGTGGCGCTCTCGCTGGTTCGCCAAACAAGACTACGCCAAATTGCTGCGGGAAGACCTCGAGCTGAAAGACACGTTGCGCGACCGGTTGAAGGCGGCGGGGATTTCGTCCATTGAGGTGGATCGGCCGGGCAACAAGCTTCGCATCACTATCCGCACTTCGCGGCCTGGCATCATTATTGGGCGTAAGGGAGCGGAGATTGAGAAGCTGAAGCAAGATCTGGCGAAGAAAACCAAGCGAGAAGTGTTTATTGATATCCAAGAGGTTCACAAGCCGGACACCGATGCTCAGCTCATCTCCGAGTCCATTGCGCTTCAACTTGAAAAGCGGGTGGCCTTCCGCCGGGCGATGAGGAAAGCCGTGGAGGCAGCGCTGCGCTACGGTTGCAAGGGGATCAAGGTTCGAGTTTCGGGCCGCCTGAACGGGGCCGAGATTGCTCGTAGCGAGTGGTATTTGCAAGGCCAGCTTCCGCTGCATACCTTGCGAGCGGACATCGACTATGGTTTTGCCGAGGCGCGCACCACCTACGGTGTCATAGGCATCAAGACCTGGGTGTACAAGGGCGAGATTTTGGATGGCCAGTTGCGTCGGGGTTCAATGACTCGCAGTGAACCTGAGCCGCGGCGGCCTGTGCGCAGTGACCGCGGCGCGCGGCGTGACCGGGGTGAGCGGAGTGCGCGCCCGCAGGCCGGGGCCGAGCTGCCAGCTGCGAGCGAGTCCAGTGCAAGCAAAGAGCCTGCGCCTTTCGCCCCGCCCATGGCCAATCCAGCGCCACCAGCCTGGAAGCAAGAAGGCTCGGAGGGTGAAAGCAAGTAGCCGCTAAAGCAAGAAAGGAGATGGGATCGCCATGTTGATGCCCAAGAAGGTGAAATACCGCAAACAGCAGCGCGGCCGGATGAAAGGCAAGGCCTGGCGAGGATCCAAGCTGTCGTTCGGCGATTATGGTTTGAAGGCGCTCGAATGCGGCTGGGTGACGGACCGGGAAATCGAAGCGGCTCGAATCGCCATGACACGTTATGTGAAGCGAGGCGGCAAGATCTGGATCCGCGTCTTCCCAGACAAACCCATCACCAAGAAACCCGCCGAGACGCGAATGGGGAAAGGTAAGGGAGCTCCTGAGCAGTGGGTGGCGGTGGTGCGGCCGGGCAAAGTGCTGTTTGAGATGGAAGGAGTGGGCAAGGAGATGGCGGCCGAGGCGATGCGTCTTGCGGCGCAAAAGCTGTCGATTACTTGCAAGCTGGTGGAGCGCGAGCAAATCTGAGAGTCGGAGAGAATCCAGCAGGGGAAACCATGACGATTGAAAAGATTCGAGAAACCGACACCAAAGAGTTAGAAGGCCAGCAACGTGAGATCCAGGAACAAATTTTCCGGCTGCGGTTTCAGATGGCGATGGGGCAGATGGATGGCTTGAAGAAGTACCGTGAACTGCGGAAGGAGCGCGCTCGGATTCTGACCGTGTTGCGGGAGCGAGAACTAGAGGCGCAAAAGGGGGCTCGGAAGTAGATGGCGGGCGAAGAGCGCAAGCCCAACAAACAAGAAAAGATCGGCCAGGTCGTTTCGACGAAAATGGCCAAGACCATCGTGGTGGTTGTCGAGCGGCGTGTGGCTCATCCCAAATACCAGCGCGTCATCCGGGTGCGGAAGAAATTCTATGCGCATGACGAGCATGGACAGGCTCGTCTGGGAGATTTGGTTCGCATTCAAGAGATGCGACCGCTCAGCAAGCTCAAGCGATGGAATTTGGTGGAAGTGGTGCGTCGAGCGGTTCAGGTTGGCGAAGCGGCCGTTTAATGAAGTGCTAGGAGGCGGAAAAAACCATGATTGGGATGAGGACAATCCTTGAGGTCGCTGACAATAGCGGCGCCAGGAAATTGAGTTGCATTCTGCCTCGGGGCGGGGATAAGGGTCTGAGGTGCGGCTTGGGCGATGTGGTCACGGCTTCGGTGAAGGAAGCGGCGCCGGACTCCAACGTGAAGAAGGGCAAGGTGGTCCGCTGCGTGATCGTGCGGATGCGCAAAGAAACGCGCCGTAAGGACGGCACCTATATTCGCTTTGACTCCAATGCGGCGGTATTGGTGAATGAACTCGGAGAACCCATTGGTACGCGCGTTTTCGGTCCCGTTGCTCGCGAGTTGCGGGACAAGAAATTCATGAAGATTGTTTCCTTAGCACCGGAGGTGATCTAAGATGCCGCGGGCGAAAAAACCCCAACCGCCAGCGCGGATCCGGATCCGCAAAAACGACATGGTGAAGGTAATTGCGGGCCGGGACAAGGGTAAGACCGGCCGGGTGCTGGCTGTGAACCGAAGCACGGGGCGGATCTTGGTGGAGGGCATTGCCCTGGTGAAGCGGCACACCAAAGCCAACCCAGCCCGCCAGATAAAAGGGGGGATTGCCGAGCGCGAATCGCCGATTCACGTTTCCAATGTCATGTTGTTGACTTCGGGAGGCCTGCCCACCCGGATTGGCTTTCGTGTGGAAACCGTTGGCGGTAAGACGCGGCGCGTGCGGATTGCCCGCAAAACGGGCGAAACGCTGGATCGGAAAGGCTAAGCATGAGATCGAGATTGCGAGAGCACTATCTAAAAAATGTCGTTCCGGCGCTCATTAAGGAGTTCGGCTACACGAATCCCATGGCGGTGCCCAAGCTTGAGAAAGTATCTGTGAATATCGGGCTTGGGGAAGCGACGCAGAATCCGAAGCTGATGGATGGAGCCGTGGCTGAGCTCCAGGCCATCACCGGGCAGCGTCCGGTGGTGACGCGGGCGACCAAGTCAGTGGCCGCATTCAAACTGCGCGAAGGAATGGCCATTGGATGCATGGTGACCCTTCGCGGCGAGCGCATGTATGAATTTCTCGATCGCCTGTTTAATATCGCGCTGCCGCGCGTGCGCGATTTCCGCGGCGTTTCCAGCAAGAGTTTTGATGGGCGGGGCAATTACACGCTGGGCCTGCGGGACCAGTTAATTTTCCCCGAGGTTGACTACAACAAGGTGGAAAAAATCAAAGGGATGAATGTTTGCATTACGACAACAGCGAAGACGGATGCTGAGGCTTTAGCGCTGTTGAAGCATTTGGGGATGCCCTTCCGGCAATGAAGTTTTGCTAAGCCGGGCGGTCGGAGACAAGCAAGAGAAAGGCAGGCGGAACTGGAAAGCTTGAGAGACGGAAAGTGGAGCCGGGAGGCTCGGGAGGACGAAGCGCAGAGCCGGGAGGCTCGGAAAGAAGAAAGCCGAACTGGGAGGCTCTTCCTGGAACGGGTTGAGCTGGGAAGCTAGCTAAAGAAAGAAAGAGAGGCCCATGGCCACAACAGCCAAAATTGCAAAAGACGAGAAGCTGAAGAAAAAGATTGCGCAAGCAAGGGCGGCGGGGCGCAAGCCCAAGTTTGCTTGCCGGCTGCGAAACCGCTGCTTCCGGTGTGGACGCCCGCGGGGCTTTCTCCGGAAGTTCCAGTTATGCCGGATTTGCTTCCGGCAGCTCGCTCTGGCGGGTGAGATTCCCGGAGTGACCAAATCGAGCTGGTAGAGAAGGGGAGGGAAGAAGCCGGTGACTACATCCGACCCAATTGCCGACATGCTGACGCGCATCCGGAATGCTATGCGCATGCGTCATGCCAAGGTCGATGTTCCTGCCTCCAAGCTGAAGGCGGACATTGCCCGTATTCTCAAAGAGGAAGGCTACATCCTCAACTACAAGATTGCCGAGGAGGCGGGCAAGAAGACCATCAAAATTTATCTGAAATATACTGCCACCAACCAGCCGGCGATTTCGAGGATTGAGCGAGTGTCCCGTCCAGGATGCCGGGTGTATGTCGGGGCGAGTTCAATTCCAAAGGTCCTGGGTGGTTTAGGGATCAACATCTTGACGACGCCCAAGGGCGTGATGACAGGGAAGGCTGCGCGGAAGGAGCGCGTGGGTGGGGAATTGATTTGCCAGGTATGGTAAGCAAGAAAGGCCACGGTTAGTTCATGTCACGAGTAGGAAGAAAGCCAATACCAGTCCCCGCTGGCGTGAAGATATCCATTGGTGAGACGCTGGACGTGCAGGGTCCGAAAGGCAAGCTGAGCGTCCCGATCCCGCCAGGAATCTCCATTGAACAGGTGGACGGCCGTCTGGAAGTGAAGCGGGCAAGCGACGAGCATGCCGCACTGCACGGACTGACGCGGGCTCTCGCGGCAAATGCCGTGACGGGGGTTTCGACTGGATTTGTCCGGGAGCTAGAAATTGTGGGTATCGGCTACCGGGCGGATGTCAAGGGGAACATCGTTACCTTCAGTCTCGGCTATTCCCACCCGATTGAGTTCGTGTTGCCGCCCGGTGTCGAATGCAAGATCGACAAACAGACCGCGATTTCGCTCTCCGGCTGCGACCGTCAACTGCTGGGCCAAGTAGCGGCCAACATGCGTGCGCTACGGCCACCGGATCCTTACAAAAATAAGGGCATCCGCTACAAAGGTGAGAAGCTGAAGAAGAAGGTGGGCAAGAGCGGCGCTGGTGGTAAAGGCAAGTAACAAGCCCGGGCGTGGATGAGCCAAGCAAGCCCAGGGCGAGGGCAAACCAAGGCTACGTGATCCAGGTTCATGGGCAACTGAGGAAGGTTGGACGCGATGAAAAAACCAGTCAACCGAGACCAAGTCCGAAGGCGGATTCACAAGCGAATCCGAAAAAAGATTAGCGGCACGGCGGAAAGGCCGCGGCTGGCGGTATTTCGCAGCTTGAAACACATCTACGCACAGGTGATCGATGATCGGCACGGGCGGACTCTTGTGTCGGCATCCTCGACGCAGAAATCCGCAAATGTGGGCAATGGCGGCAACATCGAGGGCGCCAAAGCGATCGGCAAACTGGTGGCGGAGCGAGCTCTCGCCAAGGGAATCAAGAAAGTGGTGTTTGACCGCGGTGGATTTCTTTATCACGGGCGCGTGAAGGCTCTGGCCGATGCGGCGCGTGAGGCGGGATTGGAGTTCTAGCGCATGATTGCGACAGCAGCGAAGAAGATTGACTTAAGCACTCTCCAGCTCAAGGAGACGGTCGTAGCGATCAATCGCGTCACCAAAGTGGTGAAGGGAGGAAAAAACCTGAGTTTTTCCGCGCTGGTGATTGTGGGCGATCCAGCTCAAAAGGTGGTTGGCTACGGCACGGGCAAAGCCAAAGAGGTGCCCGCCGCCATTAAGAAGGGAATCGAGGCGGCGAAGAAAAACTTGCGCAAAGTGAATGTGCTAGAGACAACTATCCCGCACCAAGTGCTGGGGCGGTTTGGCAGCGGCCTGGTGTTGTTAAAGCCGGCGCCGCAAGGCACTGGGGTGATTGCCGGGGGATCGGTTCGCGCGGTGATCGAAGCAGCGGGAATCCCCAATGTGCTGACGAAGTCGTTAGGTTCAAGAAACCCGCACAATGCGGTCAAGGCGACCTTCGATGCGCTGGCGCAGTTGCGAGAAAAGACCGAGGTCGCTGACGTGCGCGGTCTGCCGGTTGAAAAACTTTGAGTACGGGGGCTTGAAGCAACATGGCGGAAGGGAAAATTCGAATTCAACTGATCCGCAGTCCGATCTGCACGCCCGAAAAGCACAAAAAGATCGTGCGCGGTTTGGGTTTGCGAAAGCTCAACCAGGTCGTGGAGCGGCCCGATAATGCCGGCTTCCGCGGCATGGTTTCGAAAGTGCCTCACCTGTTGAAGATTGTCGAGTAGGCGCGGAGAAAACGACGATGAATCTCAGTGGATTAAAGCCCCCCCAAGGACAGAAAAAACAAGCCCGCCGTGTGGGGCGCGGCATGGGCAGCGGCCGCGGTAAGACCTCAGGGCGGGGCCATAAAGGTGCGCGCTCAATCTCAGGTTACAGCTTGATGCGAGGCTTTGAGGGCGGTCAGATGCCGCTGCACCGTCGTTTGCCCAAGCGCGGCTTCACCAACATTTTTAAGAAGCACTATGCGGTTGTGAACGTCGGAAGGCTAGAGAAATTACCCGGCGATAGTTTTGATCCAGACCGGCTGCTAGAGCTGCGCGTGATCCGAAAACTGGAGGATGGATTGAAGATTCTGGGCGCCGGCGAGCTGACTCGAAGCCTGCGCGTGAAAGCTCATTTCATCTCCGAATCGGCAAGAAAGAAGATTGAAGCCGCTGGTGGTAGCGTGGAACTGATCGGCGCAGCCAAAGCTTGACCTGCGCTGGCAATAGAGGCTTTAGCCATGCAGAAGTTTTTTGAAGCGGTTGCCAATGTGTTCCGGATTCCGGACTTACGGAACCGGATTCTCTTCACCCTGGGGTTGCTGGCGGTTTACCGCCTCGGGGGGCATATTCCCACGCCGGGCATTGACGCCAACCGTCTCGAGCAATTTTTCCAGCAGAATCAGGGCACGCTATTTGGCTTTATTGATTTGTTCAGCGGGGGAATGTTCCGCCGTTTGACGATTTTTGCGCTCGGCATCATGCCGTACATCACGGCGTCGATCATCCTGCAACTGCTGACGGTTGTGGTTCCTACGCTCGAGAAGCTGTCCAAGGAAGGCGAGCTCGGGCGGCGCAAGATCACCCAGTGGACGCGGTATCTGACGGTTGTTTTGGCGATGTTCCAGAGCTTTGGGATCGCCACGGCGCTACAGTCTTCGGACGGGAATTTCGTGCTGAACCCGGGCTGGGGTTTTGTGTTGATGACCATGATCAGTCTGACGACGGGAACCGCGTTTATCATGTGGCTCGGCGAACAGATTAGCGAACGGGGCATCGGTAATGGGATGTCGTTGCTCATCTTCGCGGGCATTGTGGTCGGGCTTCCCCAGGCCATTCAGGAAATCTACAACAACGTTTTTGTCACCCGGCAGTGGAATGTGTTCCAAACCATCGTGATCATCGTGGTGATGATTCTGGTGGTGGCCTTCATCGTCTTGGTGGAACGGGGCGAGCGACGCATTCCTGTGCAGTATGCCAAGCGCGTGGTGGGACGGCGCATGATGGGAGGGCAATCCACGCACTTGCCGTTGAAGGTCAACGCTGGAGGCGTGATTCCAGTGATTTTTGCCTCTTCGCTGCTTGCGTTCCCGCAAACCTTGTTGCAGGTTCCTTACGTGAAAGATATCCCCTGGTTACAGGCGGCATTGCGCTCGATTGGTTATTCAGAACCCCTGTATGTTGTGTTGTTCACAGCTGGGATTGTCTTTTTCTGCTTTTTCTACGTGTCGATTATCTTCAATCCCAACGAAGCTGCCGACAACATGCGCAAGTACGGGGGCTTTATTCCCGGCATCCGGCCAGGAAAAAACACGGCTGAGTATCTGAACCGGATCCTGACGAAGATTACCGTGGTGGGAGGGTTGTACCTGTCGTTGTTGTCGCTGATCCCTTCCATTATGATTTCTGGGATTAAGCTGCAGCACCTTCCGCTGGTGGGGAACTGGATCGATACCTATTTCCCGCGCTGGCTGCTCGATGGATTAGGAGTGACGTTTTATTTTGGGGGCACCTCCCTGTTGATTGTGGTGGGAGTGGCGATGGATACGGTCAATCAGATTGAAGCTCAGTTGATCATGCGCCACTATGAAGGCTTTACGCCGCGGGCGGGAAGAATCCGCGGACGGAGAAGCGCTGTTTAGGTTTGAAAGGCTTGAAAGGCCCAGTATGCCGGATGCCAAGGGTCCGGCTCGCGCGTTGATTCTGTTCGGGCCCCCGGGTTCGGGGAAAGGGACGCAGGCCAAGTTGTTGAAGGAGTGCCTGGCGATTCCCCATGTCGCGACCGGCGATATGTTACGGGAACGGATCCAGCGGGCCGATGATTTGGGGTTGGTGATCAAGCGTCTGATCGATGCCGGGGAACTCGTATCCGATGAGCTGATCAACCGAATGGTGGAGGAGCGACTTTCTCTACCCGATTGTGAGAAGGGCTTTATTTTAGATGGTTATCCCCGTACTTTGGGGCAGGCAGAAACGCTCTGCCAGACTCTCCGGCGGTTGGGGGCAAGCTGGTTCGTGGTGCACTTGAAGGTGGATTACAATATTATTATTCGTCGTCTTGCAGGTCGGCGGTTCTGCCCTCAATGCGGGGCGGTGTTCAATGTGTACTTCCAACCCCCGTCCCGGCCAGGCGTGTGTGACCTCTGCCAGTCGGCGCTTCTCACTCGCGATGATGACCGCGAAAGCGTGATCCGGCGGCGATTGGAAGCCTATGAGGCGCAGACGCGTCCGGTGTTGGATTTCCTGATCAAGGATGGTGGCGGGTCATTTGTGGAGGTGGATGGGGCCAGCGAAGCGCCGGCTGTCATCGCTCAGCGAATTTGTGAACTGGCCCGGATCGTCAAGTGAGATGATTACGAGGAAAAGCCCTTTGGAGCTCGAAAAAATGCGCAAAAGCGGCTTGCTGGTCTACGAAATTCTTCAGAATCTGGCCGCGATGGTGAAGGAGGGCGTCACTACCCAGGATCTCGAAAACGCCGCCGAGCGCATGATTCGCGACGCCGGCGCAAGGCCAGCCTTCAAGGGCTACTATGTTCCCGCCGCCGGGAAGCGATATCCCTATGTGCTGTGCACGTCGGTAAACGATGAAATTGTGCACGGAATGCCCTCAAGCCGGCGAGTCCTGAAAAAAGGCGACATTGTATCGATTGATACGGGGGTGGAGCTGAACGGCTACTTTGGAGATTCGGCCGTGACGGTTCCGGTAGGTGAAATCAGCGAATCGCTCCAGCGCTTGCTCCGGGTAACCCAGGAATCTTTGGAGCTGGCGATCCAGCAGGCCAGGCCAGGCAACCGCCTCTTTGACATCTGCGGCACGGTCGAGCGGCATGTAACGCAAAATGGTTTCTCTGTGGTGCGAGAATACGTGGGTCACGGCATTGGCACGAAGTTGCACGAGGAGCCTCAAGTGCCCAACTACGTAGATCGTAGCCATGAAAATCCGCGCTTGAAAGAAGGTATGGTGCTAGCCATTGAACCCATGGTGAATGAGGGGAAACCGGACAGCAAAGTGCTTCCCGACCGGTGGACGGCTGTCACCGTGGATGGAAAGTGCTCCGCCCATTTTGAGCACGTGGTGGCGATTACCGCCAACGGGCCGTGGGTGTTAACGAGACCTTAGATGGTTTTTAGGAGAAAAGGCGAATCAGGCTTTTTCCAAGAAGGGCCGACACGGGAGGCGGATGCGAGCACGACAGGAGCCGGAAAAGATTGACCGGGAGGAAAAGATTGAGCGGGGGGAAAAGATTGAGCGGCAAGTGGAGGGGATGGTTCTGGAGCTCCTCCCTAGTGCTGGCTACCTAGTGGAGTTAGATAACCGCGCACGCGTCCGGGCTCATGCAGCTCCGGCAACGCGAGCCAACTTCAGCCGTTTGCGCCCCAAGGACCGGGTTTTGTTGGAGCTTTCGCCGCATGATCCCACCCGGGGCAGAATTATGAGGCTGTTGAGCGAATCCCGCTAACCGCGTGGAGCGGGGCAAGGCAGCCAGATTGGGCTGGGATAGGAGAGAGAGGCTGGTTTGCGGCCGGCGGGGGAATAGGAGCCAACCGGCGAGCAGGAATTCGATGGTGAGGAAAAGGCAATGAAAGTCAGAGCCTCAGTCAAAAAAATTTGTGACAAATGCAAGATCATCCATCGCTTTGGAGTGGTGCGGGTGATCTGCGAAAACCCGAAACATAAACAGCGGCAAGGATAGAGGCGGAGGAAGAAGATGGCGCGTATTGCAGGCGTGGACCTTCCGGCCAAGAAGAGAGCGGAGATTGGCCTGACCTACATTTATGGCATTGGCCGTACGCGAGCCAAGTCGATTTTGTATCGAGCCAATGTCAATCCGGATAAGAAGGTAGCGGATTTGACGGAAGAAGAAATCAACCGCCTTCGCTTGTTGATTGAGAGTGAAGGGGCCGTGGAAGGCGACCTGCGCAAAGAGGTTTCGCTCAATATCAAGCGGCTGATTGAAATGGGATCCTATCGCGGGCTGCGGCACCGGCGGAGTTTGCCGGTGCGGGGCCAGCGAACCCACACCAACGCGCGGACGCGCAAGGGACCCCGGCGCGGAACAATCGCCAACAAAAAGAAGGCTGGCTTAAAGTAAAGGAATTGCGGAATGGCGAAACAGCAGGCCAAACCAACAAAGAAAAAGAACTTCAAGAAGCGGGAAAAAAAGAACGTTCCTCACGGGATTGTGCACGTACAGGCGACGTTCAACAACACCATCGTCACCGTCACCGATCCCTTGGGCAACGTGATCTCCTGGTGTAGCTCAGGTTCGCTGGGATTCCGAGGCTCGCGGAAGGGTACGCCGTTTGCTGCTCAGCAGGCTTCGCTGACCGCGGTGCAGAAGGCCAAAGACGCTGGATTGCGAACGGCTGAGGTGCGGGTTTCAGGTCCTGGGTCGGGACGCGAATCGGCGGTCAGAGCGCTGGCGACCCTGGGGGTTGAAGTGCGTCAGATCCGCGATGTGACCCCGATCCCGCACAATGGCTGCCGGCCCCCGAAAAGGCGCCGGGTCTGAGGTTTTTTAAAGGGTTTCGTGGTTCGAAGTGGAAGGCAAAGCAGGAAGAAGGCACTGGCTGTAAACTGCACCTTCTCAATCGCAAGGGACCGGATTATCAGGCCGGTCCCGAGGCGAGAGTTTGGCGCGGAGCTCCGGCGACGCGCAACCGATTGTAGGAGGTTGTTTTGGCACGGTATTTAGGTCCAGTTTGCCGGCTGTGCCGGCGAGAGGGGATGAAGCTCTACCTCAAAGGAGAGCGCTGTTACTCGGAAAAATGCGCGATCGAAAAGCGCAATTTTCATCCCGGTCAACACGGCCGCGATCGTAAAGCGAAGCTGATGGGCTATGGACTCCAGCTCCGCGAAAAGCAGAAGGCCCGCCGGTACTATGGCGTGCTAGAGCGGCAATTCCGCAACGCCTTTGAAAAGGCCAGCAAGATGAAAGGCATTACGGGCGAAAACTTGCTGGCGATGATGGAGCACCGGCTCGACAATGTCGTCTACCGTTTGGGGCTTGCCACAAGCCGCGCCATGGCCCGGCAATTTGTGCGCCATGGCCATATTCAGGTGAATGGCAAGAAGGTGAACATTCCGTCTTACCTCACCCGCGAGGGCGACGTCGTGGAAGTTCGGGAGAAGAGCAAAAAGAATCCAGCGATCCTCGCTGCCTGTGACGCCACGGCAAGCCGTCCGGCGCCGAGCTGGCTGGAATTTGACCGCGAGGCGTTGCGCGGGCGGGTCACTTCCACTTTTAAACGCGACGAGCTTGTGCAGATTCAGCTGAATGAACAGCTCATCGTCGAGTTGTACTCCAAATAAGTGAGGAGGGGGTCGATGTTCAAGGGCTTTCAAAAACCGAAGAGGCTCGTGGCGAACACCGAGACACTGACGGACCGCTACGGGATGTTCACCGCGCAACCTTTTGAGCGCGGATTTGGCACGACGATTGGCAACAGTCTTCGCCGCGTGCTTTTGAGTTCTATTGAGGGAGCTGCCATTACGGCGGTGCGCATCGAGGGCGTCGCGCACGAATTTAGTCCCATTCCCGGCGTGGTTGAAGACGCCACCGACATTATTCTCAACCTCAAACAAATCCCGTTCAAAATGATGTCGGATTCGGTCAAAACCGTGCGCCTGCGGATCGACCAGCCGGGCACAGTCCTTAGCGGGCAAATCGAAACTGATGCGGACGTGGAGGTGCTGGACCGGAACATGCCCATCGCTACGGTGAGCGAAGGCGGCAGGCTGCATATTGAGATGCGGCTCAAGATGGGGCGCGGCTACGTCAGCGCAGACCGGAACTTTGATGAGGATCTTCCCCTCGGCTACATCCCGATTGACTCGGTTCACTCCCCGGTGCGGAAAGTGAATTACCACGTCGAAGCCGCCCGTCTGGGGCAGATGACCGACTACGACAAGCTAACCCTCGAGGTGTGGACCAACGGAGCCGTTTCGCCGGCTGACGCCATCGGCATGGCGGCCAAGTTGCTCAAAGATCACATGACCATCTTCATCAACTTCGAAGAAGTGCCGGAAGTGGTGGAGGAGCCCGCCGAGCATGCCGTAGGCCAGATGAACGAAGTGCTAAACCGCTCGGTCGAAGAGCTCGAGTTGAGCGTTCGTTCCTACAACTGTCTGAAAAACGCCAACATTCAAACCATTGGCGACTTGGTGCAAAAGACCGAGGCCGAAATGCTGCGAACCAAGAATTTCGGCCGCAAGTCGCTCAACGAAATCAAGGAAATCCTGGCGGGTCTCGGACTCAGCTTTGGCATGAAATTCGACTCGCAAGGACGTCTGATTTCGCCTTCCGGGCAGCCAGTTACGCCGGGGGTAGCGCCGGCGCAGGCTGTGGCAAGCCCGTTTGGCGACGGGGCTGCGACCGCACGTCGTGAGTTGGACCATGATGAGGCCGGCGCGACGAAATTCGAATAGGGGAAGAGGAATCTGCCATGAGACATCGTCGCGGAGGGTATAAATTACAGCGCACGACCAGCCATCGCCTGGCGCTGCTCCGAAACCTGGTCACCAGCGTCATCGAACACGAGCGGGTGCTTACCACGGTGGTGAAGGCGAAGGCGGCCCGGCCCCTGGTGGATAAGATGATTACGCTCGCCAAGCGAGACACGCTTCACTCGCGCCGCCAGGCAGCGGCTTTTTTGAGGACTCCTGAAAGCGTGCGCAAACTCTTCGATAAAATCGGCACGCGCTTCAGCCAGCGAAACGGTGGATACACGCGCGTGGTTCGGATTGGCCCGCGCAAGGGCGACGGGGCCGAGCTGGCCATGCTGGAGTTAGTGGGCAGCGAACTGGTGAAACGCGCCGCGGAGCGCGCCAAGCGGCGGGAGGAGCGCCTCAAGGCGATGCGGGAAGGCCAACCGGAAGGTGGCGAGGAAAACAAGTAGTCAACGCCAACCCCCCTCCGAATTCGCATCGAAGCATTGTCGCGTGCTTCGAGTCCGCCTCCTGCGAACCATTTGCCTTTGTTCAAAACGTTTCTTGACACTCGTTGGAGCTCCTCGCGATACTAGAAATCGAGATGCAACTGAGTGTCGATAAGCGGCGCTGGGTCACCCTCGCGGACCTCCTGGAAGGCCAGCAGGGCGTCCTGGATTGTCTGGAACTGCCAGAAGATCTTGCCCGCCGTTTGATGGAGCTGGGTTTTGTACCGGGACACGTTGTTGCGGCGGCAAAGAGCGCGCCGGGCGGGGATCCACGCGTCTTCCGCGTGGATGGCTCGGAGGTGGCGCTAAGGCGAGAGACGGCACGTTGTCTGCGAGTCCGGCTGGCGGAGTAGTGGCATGAGCGATTGCCACGGGTCAGCGGTAGAGCTCGCACAGGTAAGGCCCAGTGGCACGCGCAAGACGGTTGCGATTGTCGGTCCCCCCAATGCCGGGAAATCCACTCTGTTCAACTTACTCACCGGTTTGCGCCAGAAGGTGGCCAACTTCCCAGGCGTCACCGTGGAACATCGCGTGGGTTCGATGAAACTGCGCGATGGCAGGGAAGTTGATTTACTTGACCTGCCTGGCGTCTACAGCCTCGAGCCGCGATCGGAAGATGAGCGAATCACGCGTGACGCCCTCTTGGGGAAATTGCCCGGAGTTTCCCGGCCGGACGCCGTTTTGCTCATCCTCGACTCCACCAATCTGGGCCGGCATCTGATGCTCGCAGCCCCGGTGCTCAGCGCGGGGATACCCACTCTCGTTGTCCTGAACATGGCCGACGATTTGGAAAAGCGCGGGGGGTCGGTTGACGCGGAAGCTCTGGCTAACCAGCTGGGCGCGCCCGTCGCGCTCATCAGCGCAGCAAAGAACGAAGGTGTGGACGCTGTGCGGAATTACCTCAGCGGCCAGTTTGCTGTGCCCAAGCCAGTTGAACTTCCCGTGTTGCAGGATGTGCCAAAATGCCGGCAATGGTCGGCGAAGGTTGGGAACCAGGCCAGGTATCAGCCTCCGGCGCCACCGGTTTGGACCAGACGGCTTGACTCTGTATTCCTGCACCCGATTGCGGGCCCTGCCATTTTCTTTTTCGTGGCGGTGCTTGTCTTTCAAACCATTTTTACGGTCGCTCAGCCCCTCATGGACGCCACAGAGCGAGGCGTGAGCACTTCGGCGGCATGGATTGGCGAAACGATGCCCGAAACCTGGTGGCGGGACTTACTGGTAGAAGGGGTTTGGGGCGGCGTCGGTTCGGTGGTGGTGTTTCTTCCGCAGATCCTGATTCTATTTTTGTTTATTGGCATCTTGGAGGACTCGGGCTATTTAGCGCGGGCAGCCTTAATTGCTGACCGTACGATGGCGCGCATCGGCCTTCAGGGAAAATCCTTCATCCCGTTGTTGTCTGCCTACGCGTGTGCGGTGCCTGCGATTATGGCGACGCGAACCATTGAGAACGCCCGGGATCGCATCGCCACAATTCTCATCGCGCCCTTTATGACGTGTTCGGCGCGTTTACCGGTTTACACGTTAATCATTGCGGCCTTTATTCCGGAACGCCCGGTGCTGGGTTCGTTCTTGGGGAGCCGGGCTGCAGCGATGCTAGGCCTGTACGTCTTGGGGTTTCTCGCAGCCTTGGTCACGGCGCGTTTGCTGAAATCTTCCATTCTCAAAAGTGACCGCATGCCTTTTATGCTGGAGATGCCGCCGTATCGCTGGCCGACCGTGCGCTCGCTCGGTCTCCGCTTGTACGACCGCGCGATGGCCTTCTTGAAGCGAGCAGGGACGGTGATTCTCGCCGTGAGTATCGGGCTTTGGGTTCTGGCCCATTTGCCTTTGAAAGACGGCCGACCACCCAAAATCGAGGATAGCCTGGCAGGAACGTTCGGGCGCACGGTGGAGCCACTCATTGAGCCGCTCGGATTTAATTGGAAGATTGGCATCGGCCTGCTCACGTCGCTTGCGGCCCGGGAAGTGATCATTGGCACCCTCGGGACGATTTACGGAATCGAAGGGGCAGGTGAAGAGGGAAGCCCTGAGCAATCCGTCGGTCTTCAACAGGCGCTTCAGCGCGACCTCACCCCGGGAGCCGCCGTCGCCCTCCTGATCTTCTTCGCGTTCGCAATGCAGTGCCTGAGCACGCTAGCCGTCGTGCGGCGGGAAACCGGTGGCTGGAAATGGCCCGCGGCTCAGTTCGCATACATGACCGTGCTGGCTTATTTCGGGGCCTTGGTGGTGAACCAAGCGGCGATTCGGGGTCTGTTCTAGTGGCGCCCACAGAGGGCCACGTGGGCGCCACAATCAACCTCTAGTACTATCAAAACCGGAATACTGCCTGCCTATTACAAAACCACATCTGGTTTGCAACTCATGGACCATGCCTCAAGCACGCTGAGATGCCAGCCTTGAGCAGGCACTATGATTCGCAAACTGACTTGGCTCGTTATTCTTCTTGCCGCTGGATTGGCGGCGGCCCCGATCACCTTTACGGACCCCTACGGGGGCCAGAACCCCGGAAACGCAGCCAATAACGGGGATGTGATTGGTTTGCTGCGTTCGTTTGACATCCGAAGTCTCTCCGTGAATGCACTCAGTGGAGGCACTGTACAAATCCAGATTTTCATGAACTACGGCACCAACGGTGGCGACACCACGCTGAGCGGGATCAATATCGGTGGCAGCTTCCCGACGGTCTATCCGGGCGACGTGCTGATTCGAAATGGATCCAACCGCTGGGCGATTCCTTTAATCTCGCATGACAATTTTGGTCCCTCGTCCTCCGGACTGCTGGCAGGAAACCTCTATCAAGTGAACAGTTTCCTGACCGCGCGGACGGTCTTGAACGATACGACGGCGGGCAACTACCGTCCCGATGATTTTGTTTGGGGCAATGCGGTTGGCGCCACCCAGCGGAGCGTCAGCGGAGTCGTCCAGACGGCTTCGGTTGGTGGGGCGGAGATTCGCGTGGATATCGAATTCAAAACCAACGACAACCTCTTCTTGAGCGCGCTTTCGTTGGGCGACACTGTTTATTCCTTTGCGTCGGCCACCTGCGCCAATGATGTGATTGAAGGCGTCGTGCCGGAGCCCGCGTCGTTTGTGCTGATGGGGGTGGGCCTGGCAGCCATCGCATTCCGGCGGAAGATTTTTCATTGCAGGGCCCACTGAGCGCTCCGTAGGCTTGAGAAGGTAGCGCTGACGGTTGCGTGAAAGATCAGCCACAAGGGGGCCCGACCAAGCCGGGGTCATCCCAAGGCGCGGTCAGCCGAAAACGGGGCCAGCCAAATCGGGGCCAGCCAAACCGGGGCGGGGCCTAGCCAAAGAAGAAGAACTCTGAGCTCGTGTTAGGATGAGGGATTGAGCCAGCTTGGCGAAACTCCAAGGCTCAATCCCTTTTCTCATGTTTAATGTTGTGATTCTAGGATCGGGTTGCGCGGGCAACACGGCCGCTATCTATACGGCTCGCGCCAACCTGAAACCGTTGGTTGTCTGTGGCCACGAGCCGGGCGGCCAGCTTTCTCTAACTACGGTAGTGGAGAATTTCCCGGGTTTTCCGGAGGGTATCGATGGTCCCGAGCTCGTGGACCGTATGAAGCGTCAGGCCGAGCATTTCGGCGCGGAATATCGCGCTGGCACAGTTGAGCAAGCGGATCTGTCCAAGCGGCCATTCCGGCTGAAGCTTGAGGGCGAGTGGATCGAAACCAGGACGCTGATTATCGCGACGGGCGCCTCAGCCCGGTGGCTTGGCCTAGAGAATGAAGCGAAGCTCATTGGCAAAGGGGTCAGCTCTTGCGCCACTTGTGATGGGTTCTTCTTCCGCGATAAGCGGATCATGGTGGTGGGTGGGGGTGACTCGGCCATGGAAGAGGCGATTTTTCTCACCCGCTTTGGCCGCGACGTCACCATCGTGCACCGCCGCGACCAGTTCCGGGCGTCCAAGATCATGCTGGACCGGGCCCGGGCAAATCCAAAAATCTCATTTCTGACCAACACAGTCGTCGCCGATGTTTACGACACTTCGCAAGGCTTTGTCACGGGCGTGAAGTTGAAAAACGTGGTCACGGGCGAAGTTTGGGATCGCGAAGTGGACGGGTTGTTTATTGCCATCGGGCACATTCCCAACACGAAGCCGTTCGTCGGCCAACTAGAGCTGGACTCTGAGGGATACATTGTTTCGAAGGGCGGTGCGCGCACCAGCGTAGAAGGAGTTTTTCACGCGGGGGACGTACAAGACCGGATTTACCGGCAGGCGATTACTGCTGCTGGCGCCGGTTGCATGGCTGCTATCGAAGCGGAACGATTCCTCGAGGCGGAAGGACACTAACTGTTTGGACGCAGGCTCGCGCCTAGGTCAACCAAACGCCGTTGTGAGAGAAGCAGCGGGGCGGCTAGCCGGGTTGGTTCTCTTAGTCCCCTAAGGCCCGCTCCGGAGCCGATCGGCATGGCGCTCCGGTAAGATCAGAGAGGCCCTTTGACGTCTTCAATCCAGGAGAAAAGATGGCGAGTTTTCGAGCTTTTGTTGTTCGTCAGGCAGACGGGCAGACCACGTTTGGTTTCGAGCAGCTGGACGCCTCCTTGCTCACTTTCGGCGACGTTCTCATCCGGGTCGAATATTCGAGCCTGAACTACAAAGATGGATTAGCGGTGACGGGCAAACCGGGGGTGATTCGATCCTATCCCATGATTCCCGGCATTGATTTAGCCGGCGAAGTGATGGAATCCGCCTCGGAAGCTTTCAAGCCCGGCCAGAAAGTGGTTGTGACCGGTTGCGGCACCAGCGAGACCATCTGGGGCGGCTATGCGCAAATGGCGCGGATGAAAGCCGACCATGTGGTGGCCATTCCCCCAGGCTTCTCGACGCGGCAGGCCATGGGGATTGGCACGGCTGGTTTTACCGCCATGCAATGTGTGATGGCGTTGGAGTCGCATGGTCTCCGGCCAGGGGGGAGCAAACCGGTGGTGGTTACGGGTGCTGCCGGCGGTGTAGGCAGCGTCGCTGTGGCGATTCTCGCCAAACTCGGCTATTCGGTGGTTGCTTCCACGGGAAGGCCGGAAGCGGCCGAGTATCTGAAATCGCTTGGCGCCGCCGAGATTCTCGACCGTTCTGTACTCGCTGCCCCAAGCTCAAAACCGCTTGAGAGCGAGCGGTGGGCTGCGGCGGTAGACACAGCTGGCGGCGACACGCTGGCGGGGGTCATCCGTACCTTGTCAACGGGAGCAAGCGTTGCCGCCTGCGGCGTGGCCGGCGGGCCAAAGCTTCAAACAACAGTGTTCCCGTTCATCCTGCGTGGCGTGAATCTGCTGGGTATTGATTCGGTGCGGGTCCCGCAGGTGCAACGAAAGGAGATTTGGTCGCGGCTGGCTACGGATTTGCCTCTGGACAAGTTGGAATCGATGATCACGGTCGAGCCACTGAGTAAAATCCAGGAGCTAGGCACGCGCATCCTCGCTGGCCAGACGCGGGGCCGCATCGTGATTGACGTCAACGCCTAATCGTTCGGCCTGGGTTAGCGGGCCGTAGCGCCCCCATCGATCACCATGCACTGGCCCGTGACGTAGGACGATTCGTCGGAGGCCAAATACAGGGCCATGCCCGCGATTTCGTCCGGCTGGCCGAGGTAGGCGAGCGGCTGGGTCTGTCTGAGCCGCTCCATGTATTCCTCATCTTTCCAGAAGTATTCACTAAAATCGGTTTGGATCAAGCCGGGGCAAATGGCGTTTACCCGAATGCGGTGCTTGCCGAATTCGATGGCCCAGATGCGAGTCATCATGATGAGCCCCGCTTTGGTGAAACTGTAAGCTAGACCCTCTGGTTGCGGTCTCAGGCCAGCAATCGAGGCGATGTTGATGATCGAACCGCCCTGACCCCGTTCGATCATTTTGGGAACGATGAGGCGAATCAGACGGTGGGGCGCGAGTACGTTAATTTCGGTGGTTTTGAGAAGCGCTTCGTCTGTGACTTCCAACGCTGGACCTTGACCAACGTTTGTGGCGCTGTTGTTGACGAGAATATCGATCGGGCCGACGCTGCGCTCGGTCTCCTCGACGAGTTTTTGAAGCTGGTCTGGCCGGCCCACATGACAGGGGATGGGCACGATTCTGCCGGGAAGGTGCTCTGCCGACTTCGCGGTCGCGATCAGGTTTTCTGCCTTGCGGCTCGCAATCACGACGTTGGCGCCGGCTGTAGCGAAGCGGAGGGCGATGGCCCGGCCAATGCCCCGGCCGCCTCCCGTGACCAGTGCGACTTTGCAAGTCAAGTCAAAAGACATGGAGCTCTCCGAGAATCAAGCCAGAGTTAATTGCGGGCTGCTTTGGCCGCTTTGCGAAACACATTCCGCAGACCTCGAACGGCTCGGTCCACTTCTCGTTCGGTGATCAGATAGGGCGGCAACAGACGGATGACGGTATCGTGCGTCACGTTGATGAGCAAGCCTTCGGCCAGCGCGTCCAAGACGAAATGCTTGCACGGAAACTCAATTTCGATGCCGAGCATTAATCCCTGGCCGCGCACTTCTTTGACGAAGGAGAACTGCGAAGCTAGCTGGCGTAATTTGTCTTGGAAATAAGCACCTGTCTGGCGAATGTGCGGCAGTAGTTCTTCGATGATGTCCAAACACTCGAGCGCCACCCGGCATGCCAGTGCGCCACCGCCAAAGGTCGTGCCATGCATGCCAGGAGCGAGCGCGTCGGAAGCCTTCGAATTGGTGAGGATCACACCAATTGGGAGTCCAGCGCCAAGTGGCTTGGCCGTCACCATGACATCGGGCAGGACGGGAGGGTGAAACAGTTGATAGGAGAAGAAGGCCCCCGGGCGTCCCACGCCGCACTGGATTTCATCGAGCACGAAAAGCGCCTGAAAACGGTCACAAAGCTCACGAGCCTTTCGGATCATCTCTTCTGAGAAGGGATAGATTCCACCTTCTCCCTGAATGATCTCAAGGCAAACGCCCGCCGTACGTTCGCTCATGGCTTGCTCAAGCGCCGCCGGATCGTTGCGCGGAACAAACCGCACGTTGGGCAAAAGCGGCTCGAAATCTTTGCGATATTTGGGCTGGCCAGTTACCGAAATGGCCCCGAGCGAGCGGCCATGGAAGGAATTTTCGAAGGAGATGAGTTCGTTTTTCTCCGGGCTGTGACGGTTGCCGTAGGCCTTCGCAATTTTCAAAGCGCCTTCCATGGCTTCAGTGCCGGAGTTGCAAAAGAAGGCGCGCTCGAGCCCGCTGATCTTGACCAGCCGTTCGGCGAGCTTACCCTGGTATTCGTGGTAGTAGAGATTGGAGCAATGCATCAACTTGCCAGCCTGCTCGCGAATCACGCGCACAATGCGGGGATGGGCGTGGCCAAGCGCGTTAACTCCGATTCCGCTCAATAGGTCAAGATATTTTTTTCCATCAGTGTCCCAAACATTACAGCCCTTGCCACGGGCAATCACCACGGGATAGCGCGCGTAGGTTTGCAGAACATACTGCTTTTCCCTCTCCATCACCTGCTGAGCTAGGGTGAGCTCGACGGGGGCTTCTAGGACAGATTCCATAATCTTTCATCATACTCTGAGCTACTGGACGGCCTGTT
This sequence comes from Bryobacteraceae bacterium, assembly GCA_025056455.1. Classification (GTDB taxonomy): domain Bacteria; phylum Acidobacteriota; class Terriglobia; order Bryobacterales; family Bryobacteraceae; genus CADEFT01. The sequence continues at coordinate 24,167 of JANWVY010000014.1, forward strand.
GAGCCAGTGGCTGGGAGCCTTGCTAACATCGGTGCACATGCGACTGGGTTGGTTATGTTTGCTGGTGCGGCTGGCCTGGGCCGAGCCGCCCTTCGATGTTGTGATCTCCGGCGGGCGCATTGTCGATGGAACGGGAAATCCCTGGTTTGCGGGAGATGTCGCCATCCGCGGAGACAGGATCACGCGCATCACGCCTGCGGGCGTTTTGCGACAGGCTCCTGCCAAGCTGCGAATCGATGCCACGGGGCTGGTCGTAGCCCCCGGCTTCATCGATATCTTGAGCCATCCGCGGCATCCCTCCTTCCTGTCGGATGGGCGCTTGGTCAGTAAAGTGACTCAAGGGATCACCACGGAAATCTTTGGAGCAGGATTCACTGACGCCCTGATGACGGATGAATCTCGCGCTGCTTCACCCCACCTGGCTCTTGTTTCACTGTCCGGTAAGCGAGGCTTTGAACGCTGGCTTCGGGCCATGCACCCGCGCGGCGTGGCGATCAACTTTGGTTCTTTTCTTGCTGCTGAGGCGCTTCGGAGCGACGCAACGGGGACGGATGTCCGCGGGTTGACAGCCGAGCAATTGGAGACCTTGCGCCGAGCGGTGCGCAGCGCCATGGAGGACGGCGCACTTGGAATTGCATTCTCCTCACCCGCTCCGCTCGCTAACCAGTGGAGTTTGCATGAACGAATCGAACTAGCCCAGGCCATGGCGCCGTATGGTGGCATCTATGCCACGCCACTGCGATCGGAAGGAGAGCGGCTTTTGGAGGCCGTTGACGAAGCCATTGAGATTGGGCGGAGGGCTCGTGTTGCTGTTGAGATTCAACGTTTCAAGGCGGCCGGCCAACGTAACTGGTCGAAGCTGCCTCAAGCGCTCGAAAAGATCCAGGCCGCTCGGGGACAGGGACTTGACCTTGGCGCGAACACACATGCCTACACGGCAACTGAAGCGAGTTTAACCGCGTGTTTGCCGCCTGGAGCGCAAGCTGGCAGCGTGATGGAAAATCTATCCCGTCCGGAAGTTCGCCGCCGTCTGCGTGCGGAGCTGACCCAGGACGATCCAACCTGGGATAATTTGTGCACTCTGGCTTCACCGGAAAACGTTCTGCTGTTGTCGCTTCAAAAAGCAGAAAACCGTGCCTGGAGCGGTAGGCGGTTGTCAGAAATTGCTGCGGCTCGGAAAAGCGACTGGGTGGAGACCGTCTTCGACCTTCTCGCGAGTGAGGCGGGCAGTGTGCCAGCGCTTTTCTTTTTGATGAGCGAGGAACATCTTGCCCTGCTCATGCGCCAGCCCTGGATGAAGTTTGGCGTTGATGCACCTGGCCTGACGCCAGGAGCAGTTGCAGGTTTGCGGCACCCGCAGGCCTACGGCAACCACCCGCGCTTGCTGGGAAAGTACGTCCGGGAAGAGCAAGTGATTTCGCTCGAAGAAGCAGTTCGAAAAATGAGCTCTGCGGTGGCCAGGAGATTATCGATTCCGGACCGGGGGGAATTGCGGGAGGGCGCCTATGCGGACGTCGTCATTTTTGATCCGCGTGCCGTGGTTGATCGCGCGAATTTCGAACAGCCGCAGCGACTTTCAGCTGGCGTGCGGGATGTTTTCGTCAACGGGGTGGCCGTGCTGCGGGACGGCGTGCCCACGGAGGCTCTGCCCGGCCGTATCATTCGAGGACCTGGATATCTGCCGCGGCCTCCGGAAGAGGAAGGCGACTTTCTCGCTAACGACTGGGTGGAGCTGAGCCAGCTCGATCCCACAATCCAGCTTGACGTGCGCTATGCGACGGCGAATAATTTTGCAGGCCGGGTTTTCTATACACAGCCGCGCGTCTTCCTCCAGCGGCCGGCCGCCGAAGCGCTTGTGCGCGCGCACCGTAAGTTGCGGCGGCAAGGGTTTGGCCTGAAGGTGTTTGATGGCTATCGTCCGTGGCAAGTCACGCGCATGTTTTGGGAGTTGACGCCAGCAGACAAGCGTGCCTTTGTTGCGGATCCCTCGCAGGGCTCTCGCCACAATCGCGGTTGCGCCGTCGATGTCACGCTCTATGACCGGAAGTCGGGGCTTGAAGTCGAAATGCCATCGGGCTACGACGAAATGTCGGAGCGCGCGCACCCGAACTATTCAGGTGGCACCGCCCGTCAGCGGAGCAACCGGGACCGCTTGCGGCGGGCGATGGAAGAGGAAGGTTTCACTGTGTTTGAAAACGAGTGGTGGCACTTTGACTACAAGGACTGGCGGCGTTATCGCATCAACGACATCCCGTTTGAACAACTGGGGAAGTGAGTTCTGGGCGGGAAGAGGCCCGAAGCCGGCTCAGGCTTCGTGCCGGGTGACGTCAATGCCCAGAGCCTTCATCTTACGGTAGAGGTTGCTGCGTTCCATGCCGAGCAACTCGGCAGCTCGGGACACATTGCCCTTGGTTTCCTCGAGCTTTTTGAGGATGTATTCGCGCTCTGCAGCTTCGCGCACCTCTTGCAGGCTTCCGAAGTAGTCAATTGGTCGCTCGAGAACGGAGCGTCGGGCTGGGTGCAGCGGGATGTGGCGCGCTTCAATTTTGGTTTGCGGATACATGATGACAATCCGCTCCATCAGGTTTTTCAATTCCCTGACGTTTCCCGGCCAGTGATAGTCCTGGAGCACAGCGCAGGCTTCTGGGGTCAGCTCTTTGGGTTTGCGGCCGTAAGCGCGGGCAAACTCTTTAAGAAAGTGGTTGGCCAGAAGAGGGATGTCTTCGGCGCGTTCGCGCAAAGGAGGCACCGAGAAAGGAATGACATTCAGGCGGTAGAAGAGATCTTCCCGAAAGTTGCCGCGTTCGATCTCAGTTTCAAGATTCTTGTTCGTCGCCGCGACTACGCGCACATCCACGCGGATATACTCAGAGGCGCCGACAGGTTCAAAGCGCTGCTCCTCCAGCACGCGCAGCACTTTGGATTGCGTCTTCAAGCTCATGTCGCCAACTTCATCGAGAAATAAGGTGCCGCCGTGCGCTTTTTCGAACTTCCCGATTTTGTCTTCGAGGGCGCCGGGAAAGCTGCCTTTGCGGTGGCCGAACAATTCACTTTCGATGAGGTCCTCGGGCAGGGCGGCGCAATTGACTTCGACGAAGGGCTCCGAGGCCCGCGGGCTCAGCTGGTGAATGGCGCGCGCCACCAGCTCTTTGCCCACGCCGCTTTCCCCGTAAATGAGGACGCGGCCGTTGGTTCCTGCCATGAGGCGCAACTGCTGGCGGAGAGCTTTCATGGGGACGCTTTCGCCAATGATTTCATGGCTGAGTCCGGTTTCTCCCCTCAGGCGGAGCACCTCGCGCTCCAATTTTCGCTGGCCCAGCGCGTTTTTCACAACAATGGTGACTTTTTCGATGGTGAGCGGTTTTTCGAGAAAATCGAAGGCTCCCATCTTGGTGGCTTTGACCGCTGTTTCGATAGTGCCGTGGCCAGAGATCATGACCACAGTCGGGCGGTCCTCAAGCGCCATCTCTTGCATCTGCTGGAGGGCCTCAAGACCGTCCATGCCGGGAAGCCAGATGTCCAACAGGACGACATCGTAAGGATGGCGGCGAACCTCCTTGAGACACTCCTCGGCGCTCTGCACGGCGCAGACTTCATAGCCCTCGTCCTCAAGCACGCCAGTGAGCGACTGGCGGATGGCCGGCTCATCATCCACCACAAGAATGCGGTTTTTTCTCATGCCCTGGCTTCTACGACACTCAGTTCTACATCTGGAGAGCTTGCAACCGGGAATTCGACAATGAAACGCGCCCCTGAGGGTTTGTTGTCTTCCACGCGAATCGAGGCGCGATGCTCGGAGAGAATCTGGTTCACAATGGCAAGACCCAGACCTGTGCCCCGGCCCTTCGTGGAAAAGTAGGGCAGAAAAAGTTTTTCACGATCCTCGGCAGAGACGCCGGAGCCGGTGTCCGCGATGATCATCTCTATGGAGTCCGAGGCTAGCTGGGTGGTCACGGTGAGGCGCTTAATGGGGGAGTCCTGCATGGCCTCGGCAGCGTTGTCCACCAGATTCACCACCACGCGCTTAATCTGCTCGCGATCGAGATTTGCCAGAGGGAGTTTCGGGGCGAGATGTTTTCGAATTTCGATATGGTCGAGACGGCCCTGAAAGACTGCGAGCGCATTCTCGACAATTTCGTTCAAATCGCAGGGTGCGGGTTGAGCCGCGGGGAAACGAGCAAACTGCGAGAACTCATCAACCAGGGTTTTGACCGACTCGACTTCGCTTAAGATTGTGGCGCAGCATTCGCGCAGGATGCGGCTCGATTCGGGTGGAATGCCCAGCCGGTCCAGCTGACGCGCCACCCGTTCGGCGCACAGGGCAATTGGAGTCAAGGGATTTTTGATCTCATGCGCAATGCGCCGGGCGACTTCATGCCAGGCGGCCGCCTTTTGGGCGCGGAGCAGCTCGCTGGTATCTTCCATGAGCAGCACGAAGCCCGCCGTGGGGGTGTCCTCCAGCGCCGCCACGGTCACCGAGAGGTGAATGGTCTGCTTACCGCGCTGAAAATCAATCTGCCGCGCCGCTACGCCAGTGCGCTGAGCGCGCTTCATCAAATAGCGAATTTCGCGCGCTTCATCCGGAGGCAAAATGTCCTCAATCCGCGAAAGTTCCTCCTTTCGCACGTCAGGGAAGATGGCCTCTAAGGCATGATTCAAGTGCTGGATGTGACCGTCAGGGGACAAGGAGATGACGGCGGTTGGAATGCTTTCTAGAATCGCTTCGGTGAATCTGCGGCGCTGGTCGAGCTCGCGGCTGTTGGCTTCGAGATCTTGCGTCATTTGGTTGAAGGCGCGAACCAGGGTGCCGAGTTCATCCAAGGCACTGACGTTTAACCGGTAGCTCAGGTCTCCGCGCCGCACGCGATCAGCTGCCTCGAGGATGGCTGATATGGGATCGCTGATCTGGCGGGCCATGAATTGCGCAATCCAGGTGGCGACGAACAGGATGAATAGCGTGATGAGACTGAGCAGGAGGAGATAAAACTTGCGAAAGTGCTTTCGCTCCTCGCCGACGCGAGCATAGTCAGCCACTTGCTTCTGGATTTCCTGATGCTTTTCGTCGAAATCGACGGGCATCAGCAAACGGATAACGACCTGCGAGTCGGGCCCTTGCTGGGCGCGACCTTCCACGGAACGCCGGCTCGCGTTGCGATGATGACCGCAAAAATACGTTCTCTGGCCCTTGGCGTCCTCGACCCAGCCCTGCTCAATGCGCTGTTCGATGCATAAGGTTTCGATGTCTTTGGGAAAGGGCTGTGAGGCTAACAAGCGAGCCAGAATTTTGGCTCGCGCCTGCGCCTCCTGATCCATCGCCACACCGACCTCGATCAGGCTCCATTTCATCTTCTCGGCCGGCCGGCTGAACCAGCTGTTCAAGTTGAAGTTCAGGATCGAAACGCTGAAGACGACCAAGAACAAGACGGGCATAAAACTCAGCCCCAGCGCCCCGACCACTAACCTCGACCGGATGCGGGAGCCCTCGCGGTTGCGCTGCCGCTCGACATAGAGCTTGAGCCCGGTGCGGAACAGCATAAAGCCGAGCGTCACCGTAAGAATGAAGATCAGCGTGGAGACGCCCCAGTAGACATAGGTTTGCACTTGGTCGGAGGGGCGAAACGCGCCCAGGCTGAATGAACTCTGCCACACGTTTAGCGCGAGCAGAATGGCGAGCGCTACCAAGCCCGAGCCAAAAAGGATCCGTTTTCGCATGAAACAAGCCCCCTCCGGCCGATCGCCCGTTCGAGGACAACCTCAGCATCGATTATAAGGCTTGATTCCGCGCTTGGCAGGCGTAGGAGTGATCTTACTGAAGACCGGACGGGCCGCAGGTCCGGAACTCATACTGCTGGATTTCCATGGCCGCTCGCCCTTGCTCAAAACGCACGATCCGGCCGCGAGCAATCAGCTTCAGAGCGCAATGATTATTCAATTTGGCGGGCCAGTGAATCGCCACCTCCAAGCGCCGCCCAGGAATGAGGAGCTTATCGGTGGTAAATAGCACTCCGGTGCTGCTGATGTTGACAGTTTTTCCAACTCCGGTTTCCTCCCCATCTTTCTTGCTTAACAGCTTGAACCGGAGATCACGCTCAATGGGAAAACGGTCGGCAGCGCGACGCTCGTTGGCGGGCTTTGTGGTTGCGTTCACCATGGTTTTTTTTCGCTAACGGAATCAGTTTTAGGATGCGGAGTGCAGACGGCGGGGGCAATGGTGCTGTCGGTGGTTTTTCTTTGGTACCAAGGTTGTCACACCATGGTTTGAAAGAAGCAGCTATGATTCCAAGTATGCAAAAAACCCGAGCTGTTGTACTGATTGCGCTCTTGAGCGCCTCGTTTGGCTTGGCTGTCGAGAAGAAGGTGATTTCCCCGCCAGGGCCTCCCGGTCCGGCCCGCCCTTTTAGTCCAGCCCTGCTGGTCGGAGATACGCTTTATGTTTCGGGCATGGTAGGCCGCGACGCCTCGGGCAAACGGCCAGAAAACTTCGAAGATGAAGTGAAGGCGACCCTCGATGCGATCGGCGAGATTCTCAAAGCTGCGGGCGCTTCCTTTGCCGATGCGGTCTCGGTTCAGGTTTATCTGACAGACATGAGCCTGTTCGACCGAATGAACCAGGTGTATATGCCATATTTCCCAGAGCCGAGGCCCACAAGAACAACTGTCGGTGTCGCCAAGCTGGTTGGGGACTACCGCATTGAGATCACCCTAACGGCCCGTGTGGAGCGGGGGAAGAAGGCGAAGAAAAAGTAAGCTCTGCCAAGATTCGAAAATTAACTCCCGGGCTTCGCTTAGCGGACAAAAAATTGTTGCTTGGTTGTGCCGGCCGGCACGGCCACATCGAAGAAACCAACCATCATCTCTTGGTCGCTCTGCTCGCCGTAGGTGACGTCTACCGAGGGATCGGGATTTCGGGGATTATTGGGCGAGTTGTCATACCAGGCCGTGCACAGCAACCGCGTTCCTTTTTTGAGGGGTAGGGGTTGCGCTAGTTGATAGCTCAACTGCCAGTCGAAGTTGTAGGGTTCGACGAGCAGCAAGCTGTCCACCCGGCCGCCTTCCTGCACAAGAGCGTATTCAAAGGCGGCTCCACGACGGTGAAGATGAGGGAAAAAGGAAAGGAGCAAAGCGTCATTGGGCATCGTGCCGTAGGCGGACACTCGATATCTGCGCTCGTAAGCTGGAATCCGGAACTTGGTCGTGGCGATTTGAAGCGTGAGGACTTCGTACCGTGGTGGCGTCGTCGTCCAGCGAAGGCGAATCGAAGTGCGATCTTCGTGCAGAGCGCCATCCGGCGTGTAGTGAAGCTGCAAGACGAGCTCGGACCCGGCTGGCAGACGCTTGGCCATTCCCGCCGGGTAGACCGAGGGCGGCTGACCGGGGGCATAGACGGCAAGAATATCGGAAGTGGTGACACCTGGCCGGCTGAAGGGCTGACCGATTGGCGCATCGCGCAGCCATTCGCTTTGAGGTTCTCGAAGGTAGGCTACAACATGATGCACGACGGACCGAGCGCCAGGCCGGATCTCAACTGCTGAAACCCACCGTGTATGGTCGATTTTTTCGGGCAGAATCACGAACTGGTATGGCAATTCCCCGCGGGCCGGAACCCGGATGGGCCGCGGCATGGTCCACTCGATGTCCCACATTTCTTCGGGAGGTGAGCTTGCTTGTGGAGTTGCCGGACCTGGCTGACCCGCTGGTGCGGACTGCCGGACCCAGGTGTCGATCACAGCGATCTCCTCATCGCTCAGCCTTGGATCATTCGCCAATTTCACCGACCCGGATTTGGCAAACCAGGGGGGCATCCGTCTTCGGAGAACTACCTCGCGGATTGCTTTGGCCCAAGGGCGCACCTGCGCGTAGGTGACGAGGGGCATCTTGCCGATTTCACCGGGCCGGTGGCAACGCTGGCAGTGTTTGCGCAGAAGCGGCTCAACATCCTGATAAAAGGTTGCCCCCGCTACGGACCGGCAAGCCAGCCAAAACAGCCACCACCGCACTCTTCCAATCTCTCATGTTTCTGAGCAAACTAGAGACTAACGCCTTAAGACCCACCCTCCGGCCTCCAGACCGCTGATCCAGTAGGAAAGCACTTTTGTGCTCCCATGAGCGGCATTTGCTACGCTGAAGCATTAGCGCCAACTGAGAGGGCAACCAATCTGAACCCGCGCCGGATACACGGGACAGCCCTCATCACAACCAGCTTTGTAAACAACCACATGGATATTTCTCAACTACCGAAGCATTTTGATTCGAAGCAAGCCGAAGAGAAATGGGACCGGCAGTGGGAGGAGTGGGGCATCTACCACTATGATCCCTCGCGCGGCCGCGAGGAAACTTACGTCATTGACACGCCGCCGCCGACGGTTTCGGGTTCCTTACATGTCGGGCACGTGTTTAGCTACACGCACACCGATCTGATGGCGCGCTTCCAGCGCATGCGAGGGAAAAACATTTTCTATCCGATTGGCTGGGATGACAACGGTCTACCAACCGAGCGCCGCGTGCAAAACTACTTCAACGTGCGCTGCGATCCCTCGCAGCCTTATGTGCCGCATTTCGACGCGAGTCACGCAGCCGACCAGAAGCAGCCGGTCCGCGTCTCGCGCCCCAATTTCATCGAGCTGTGCCTACGGCTGACGGCAGAAGACGAAAAGGTGTTTAAGGCGCTATGGAGACGTGTCGGACTATCGGTTGACTGGCGTCAGGAGTATTCCACCATCGATGACCGCTGCCGCCGTGTCGCGCAGATCAGCTTCCTGGACTTGTTCGAGAAAGGCCACATCTATGCTGTGGATTCCCCAGCCATGTGGGACGTGGATTTCCAGACTGCGGTTGCTCAAGCGGAGGTGGAAGACCGCACCACGCAGGGCCATTTTCACCACATTCGTTTCCAAGTGGAAGGCTCTGCGGAGAGTTTTGAAATTGCCACCACGCGCCCTGAACTTCTCGCGGCATGTGTGGCTGTGACGGCCCACCCAGACGATGAGCGCTACAAGCCCTTCTTCGGACGGCGGGCGGTGACGCCGGTCTTTCAGGTCCCTGTACCCATCTTCCCGAGCGAGCTGGCCGACCCCGAAAAGGGCACCGGAATCCTTATGGTCTGCACGTTTGGCGACGCAACAGACGTACGCTGGTGGCGGGAACAAGCTCTTCCCAACCGGCAGATTATCGGGCGAGACGGACGGCTGATTCCGATCCGTTACGGCGAGCCGGGCTGGGAGAGTTTGAATCCGGATGCGGCCAACGCGGCTTACGCGCAGATTGTGCACAAAAACACCAAACAAGCGCGGCGCATCATGGTGGAGCAGTTACTGGGCGATGCGCTGACACGCCCGCCCCAGCCGATTGAGCATGCGGTGAAATATTTCGAAAAGGGGGATAACCCGCTAGAGTTTATTTCCACACGGCAGTGGTTTGTGCGCCTACTCGATAAAAAAGAGCAGCTGATTGCCTGCGGGGACCGCATTGTCTGGCACCCAGACTTCATGCGCCTGCGTTTCAAAACCTGGACCGAAGGCTTGCAGTTTGATTGGTGCATCAGCCGCCAGCGCTACTTTGGCGTGCCTTTCCCTGTGTGGTATCCGCTGAACGCCGATGGTCAACCCGACTACGAGCACCCGATTCTGGCCACGCGGGAGATGCTACCTGTCGATCCCATGTCGACGCCTGCTCCTGGGTATCGCCAAGAGCAGCGCGATCAGCCCGGCGGGTTTACCGCTGAAACGGATGTCTTTGACACCTGGTTCACCAGCTCGCTGACCCCGCAGATCGTTTCCGGATGGGAGACTGACCCCCAGCTGTTTCGGAATCTATTCCCGAACGACCTCCGGCCACAAAGTCACGAGATCATCCGCACGTGGGCTTTTTACACGGTGGTCAAGGCGTGGCTTCATTCGCAGACGGTTCCCTGGAAACATGTGGCCATCTCGGGTTGGGTTTTAGATCCCGACCGCAAGAAGATGTCCAAGAGCAAGGGCAACGTTGTGACGCCCGTGCACTTACTGGATGAATACGGCGCCGACGCCGTGCGTTACTGGTCAGCCAGTGCGCGACTGGGAGGCGACACGGCTTTCGACACCAACGTCCTGAAAATTGGCAAACGCCTGGTGACGAAGCTGTTCAATGCGGGGAAATTTGTGCTGGCTCAAACGGCGGAAGATCATCCCATCAGAGATGCTCTTGATTACGCCTTCCTCGCGCAGTTACGCCAGCTTGTCGAGCGTACGACCACGGCTTTTGAGAACTATGAACATTCGGTCGTACTTGCGGAAACCGAGCGTTTTTTCTGGCGTGGATTCACAGACAACTATCTCGAGCTCGTGAAAGCGCGCGCGCGGTCCGAGTCGGATGCGGCAGGGCGCGGGTCGGCGGTTCGGACGCTCCGCCTCGCCTTGCGGGTTCTACTGCGGCTGTTTGCCCCTTTTCTGCCGTATATCACGGAAGAGATCTGGTCTTGGAGCTTTGCCCAAGAGACTGGGGTGAGGAGTGTCCACCGGGCCTCTTGGCCCTCGGTGGACGAATTCCCCGCCGGTGAGGACCACACAGACGCCTGCTTTGAGACCGCAATTGCGGCGATGTATGCGGTTAACAAGACCAAAAGTGAGGCTGGCGTCTCGGTGGGCCGTCCCGTGGCTGTGCTTCAGCTTGCCTGCAACCGGGAGACGGCGGAGCAGCTAAAGCCGGCACTGGGCGATGTGCTTGGCGCCGTGCGCGCTCAGAGCTGTGAGCTATCAATTCGAGAAGACTTGGAAACAAATCGATTTGAGATTGTTTCGGTTTCCTTTGCGGCCTTCGAGGAGCAGGCCTAGCCATGGTGGGCTGGGGTGGTTTTGCGGGAGGGGCGCGCGGCAGGGGCGAAAAGCTCGCGGCTATTCGCCCATGACCTTAATAATGAGGCGCTTCGGCCGCTGGCCATCAAATTCCGCGTAGTAGATCTGCTGCCATGGTCCGAGGTCCAGTTTGCCCTTCGTCACCGGGACGATCACTTGGTGATGAACGAGGAGGCTTTTTAGGTGGGAATCGCCGTTATCCTCCCCCGTGCGGTGATGGCGGTAGTTTTTCTTGTAAGGTGCTAGCTGTTCGAGCCACTCGTCGATATCGGCAAGAAGCCCGTCTTCAGCGTCGTTCACCCATACGCCAGCTGTAATGTGCATGGCTGAGACCAAGATCATGCCTTCTTGAATTCCGCTTTCGCGAAGGGCAGTGTTCACACGGTCCGTGATGTTGATGTACTCGCGGTGCTGGCGGGTGTGAAAGGTGTGGTAGACAGTGTGTGTTTTCATGGCTTCCCCCTTCTAGATGCGCTGTTTCAGATACTCGATCAGCTGGGCGAAGGCTTGACCGCGGTGGCTTACCAAGAGTTTCTGATCCGGCGTCGCTTCGGCAAACGTACAGCCAAAGGGCGGGTGGTAGAACAACGGGTCGTAGCCAAATCCGTTTACGCCGCGCTCCTGGTGGAGGATTTCGCCGCGAACGGCGCCGCGAAAGGTACGAATCAGACGCTTTGCCTGAGCCAGGGCGATGACGCAAACGAATTCCGCGGCGCGGTGGGTGACGCCTTGGAGATTGCGTAGCAGCAGCTGGTTGTTGGCCTGATCGCCTGCGCTGGGTCCTGCGTAGCGGGCCGACAACACGCCGGGCGCCCCTCCAAGCGCCTCGACGGCCAACCCGGAGTCGTCCGCGAAAACCAGTTCCTGAGTCCACTGGCTGTAGTAGAGAGCTTTCTCGATGGCGTTCGCTTCAAACGTGTCGCCAGTTTCGGGCGGCGGCTGAAGCTCGCCGAGCCCGGGCAAGGGCAAGATTTGAAAGCTGCCCGGAGCAAGGCGTTGTGCAGCATGCTCGAATTCCCGCAGCTTGTGGCGATTACTGGTGGCGCAGTAGAGAATCATCGCAAAGCCTGTTTTTGTAGTTCCACAAGCTCTTGCACCCCTTTGCGGGCTAGTGAAATCAGCTGTGCCATCTGCGCATCATCAAAGGCCTCGCGTTCGGCCGTAGCTTGAAATTCAACGAATTTTCCGGAGCCAGTGAGCACGACGTTAGCGTCGACCTCCGCTTTTGAATCTTCTTCATAGCAGAGATCGAGCAAAGGTTCGCCGTTGACGATGCCGACGCTTACGGCGGCAACGTGGTCTCGGATGGGGGACTGCTTGAGCACGCCAAATTGCTCCAGTTGACGCAGGGCCAGAGCGAGAGCCACGAACGAGCCTGTAATGGCGGCCGTGCGAGTGCCACCGTCGGCTTGGATGACATCACAATCCAGGATGATTGAGCGCTCGCCCAAGGCCTCGAGGTTGACGACGCTCCGCAGCGCGCGCCCAATCAAACGTTGGATTTCATGGCTACGGCCCGAGGGGCGGCCTTTGGTGACTTCACGTGGCGTCCGGGTCGCTGTGGCCCGGGGTAACATGCCGTACTCCGCCGTGACCCAGCCCTTTCCCGAGCCTCTCAAAAACGGAGGTACGGTCTCTTCAATGGTGGCCGCGCAAAGGACCCTCGTGTTTCCGAAAGTCGTAAACGCCGAGCCTTCCGCTGTGAGCAAATAGCCCGGCTCGATTTTGACTGATCGCAACTGGTCAAAAGATCGCCCGTCGAGCCGCATTTATCGAATCCCCGTTTTGAGGACGCTGTAGAAAAGCATGGACAAGAGAAAGATTCCCCCCAAAATGAGAATCACACAGGAGATCAAGCCGGGCTTGGGCGTTTTGGCCACTGTCTTCTTGCCGGCGGGTTTGATCTTGGCCATAAATCTTTAGGTTAGCCGGATTGAGCCAGCCTAGGCTTCGGAGTGGCTGGGAGGCTCGCAGCCCGGCTCTTGGCGTAGCGCAAAGCTTCTTGAAAGAAGTTTTCGAGGGCCCGCTGGCTGGTTTGTGATAAATCTTTCAGCGTAATGGCGACCACGGCGCGTCCGCGTTGCGCCAGCGCCTGCTGCGTGGCAAGAAACTGAGCGCGATGGTAGTCAGCGGTATAGCCAGCCTCGGGAATTTGCTCCGCTTTTTCGGAAATCAATACGGTGGAGAAACAACGCCCGTGCCCGATGATCATCTCGTGGTAGGAATGGTTCATGGCGGGACCCTCGTAGACGTCCACGGGCATTTTCCAGCAACGGCGGAACAACGATTCGGCCGCCCGGTCCATGAGCTTCCGCACAGCTCGACCAGCGGGGTCGTAACGGGTGTCGCCGAAAAAGGTCAGCTCGCCGTAGTCAATCATGCCGGCAGAGGCCTGTTGCCGGATGAGAGAGGCCCAAATTTGCGGAGCTGTAATGGCGGTGGCTTCTGGCGTTTGGTGAATATGGGGATAGAAGAGGGTGATGCCCCCGGGGAACTTGGCCTGGCACGGAGTCTCCTTAAGGGCTCGCCACGCGCAGGAGCGTTCCAAACCACCGGCCTGCTCTGCTTCCGCCACAATCTCGCTGGTGATCGACTTATAGAGCTCGACGCTTGGCTGCGTGACAAAGTTCATTTTGCGCAGATAACCGAGACCGAACACCACGTAGTGGATGAACTGCATGTAGTTGGATAGTTGAGCCTTGTGGGGAAAAGTGAGGGTTGCTAGCGGGTAGCCAGCACGGCGCAGGAGGGCTATTTTGGCCAGCACGGGGTCGGCCTCTCCCTTTCGCACGACAGCCAGAAACACCCGGCTTTGACGGGGATCTTTGGGCGGGTAGAAATCCGCGAGGCGAACCTTTTCTTGAATGAGAATCTTAATGCCAAGATCCTCGCTTTTGCCAAGGCTTTCTTCAAAATCTTGTTTGGTCCAAATGCCCACCCCGGCCCAAGCCTTGGGCAGGAGCAAGGTGACCTGATCCCGCCCGGCCACTCCCTGGGTGTGAAGAAAGGCCGCCACGCGCAGCGCTTCCCAGCATTGTTCTTCGGTCAGAAAGGTGGCCGCAATCCATTCCTTCAGATCGACGCCTGCAAAAGCGAGCGGATAGAGGCTGCCGCAGGTGAGAGGACTTGAGTGCCGGCCGGAGGTGGAATTTCCCCCGTCTAACTGAAGTTCAACCTTGCGATACCCGCGAGGGCGGGCGAAACGGTCGAGCAAGGAGCCCGGCAAGGTCATGTAAATGAAGTTGGGCTGACTGTCGATTCGGTACCGTTCATAAAGGGCAGAAATTTTCGTGAGGTTGACGACGGGCTCGTAAGAGGTCATGCCTAGAGCCATGCCAACGACGAGTGTCCGTTTCAGCGTTTCGCCAAGCGGGAGCCGGGACCGCCGCTGCATGTCGGCCAGAATCGCCTTGAGCTTGGCCGGATCGGTCGAGTCAAGCACATAGAGACGCGGTCCCTTTTTCAACAAGCCTGTCGCCAAGTAGGCAGACTTGTCCTCGGCCGAGCCACCCATGCCGGCCCAGATGATGAAACGTAAGCCAACACCATGGGCTTTGCGGATTGCGTCCTGAATTTCGCGAACTTGAGCCTGCACAGAGCTGGCCCAGTCCGGGTTTTTCTCCGCAAGCCAGGCCAGGTGGAAGACGCCGAAGCCGTTTTTGATGACCTTGCCCTCAGCGTTCAACTCCATGCCAATCCGAATGAGGACGTTTTTTGAGGGGTCCAAACTGTCTAGTCCCTTGCGGCGGGCGCGGGCATCGAGAACGCGCAAGCGTTTCAAGATGTTCTGGGATTCGAATTCACGGTAAGCGGGGGCCGAAGAAGGTTGATCCTGATAGAGACGAACGAGCACAGCCTTTTCATTATGCTGAAACTTTCAGGAAATAGACCATCGAAAAGTTTCTCGCAAGCCTCGGCCAAGCGCTCCAGGGATTGGCGAGGCGGCCGCTAAAATAGTGGTTTGCGGCTGAACACTCCGATTCACATTCTTGGGGGCGGCCTGGCTGGTTGTGAAGCGGCTTTCCAAGTGGCCTTGGCAGGGCTCCAGGCCAAGCTTTATGAAATGCGTCCGCTGGTCTCGACCGCTGCCCATAAGACGCCATATCTTGCGGAGTTAGTGTGTAGCAACTCGCTCAAGAGCGAAACGCGCTACACGGCGCCGTGGTTACTCAAAGAGGAGCTGCGCCGTTGTGGGTCCCGGCTGTTGAAAGTTGCCGAACAGGCGCGCCTGCCTGGTGGCCAAGCCCTCACGGTGGATCGGGAAGTTTTCTCTCTCCACATCACGCGCGAGCTCGAAGCCTTGCCCAACGTAGAGATCCGGCGGGAGGAAGTAACGCAGATTCCGGCCGACGGAGTGGTCATCATCGCCACAGGGCCCCTGACTTCAGACGCCCTGGCGGCGGAGATTGGCCGGCTGACGGGCTCTGAGCGCTTATTCTTCTATGACAGCATCAGCCCCATCGTGGATGCCGAGACGGTTGATTATTCCGTTGCTTTCCGCGCTTCACGCTACGGCAAATCCATCGATCACACGGAGGATTACCTCAACTGTCCGCTTGACCGGGAACAGTATGACAAGTTCGTGGACGCGCTGCTAGAGGCGCAGCGGCACACACCACACATTCCCGACGACATTCCTTTTTTTGAAGCGTGTTTGCCCATTGAAGAGCTGGCGCGACGGGGCCGAGAGACGCTGCGCTTTGGCCCCATGAAACCGGTCGGCTTGATCGATCCGCGGACGGGGCGGCGCCCGTGGGCGGTGGTGCAGCTGCGCCAGGAAACGGTGCGGGCTTCGAGCTACAATTTGGTGGGCTTTCAGAATTACCTCAAATACAGCGAACAGCAGCGAGTATTCCGCCTCATTCCCGGGCTTGAGAAAGCGGAGTTTTTACGTTTCGGCCAAATCCACCGCAATACCTACATCAACGCCCCGGCCTTACTCAAGCCGACTCTCCAACTGCGCCAGGAGCCGCGCGTCTTCTTTGCGGGACAGATCTGTGGCGTGGAGGGATATGTGGAGTCGATCGCCACGGGATTGATGGCAGGAAGGCATGCCGTGGCGCTGGTCAAGGGTGAGCCTGTGCAAGCTTGGCCGCGCGAAACAGCTCTTGGCTCGCTCGCTTATTACATTTCCCACGCCGACACGAAAAACTACCAGCCTGCGAACATCACTTTTGATCTGCTGCCAAAGTTAGACGAATCAACGCTACGGCGCTTGGAGCACGACCGCAAGGCCCGGCATGCGGAAATTTGCCGCAGAGCCTTAGAGAAGCTGGATGAGTATCTGCATGTTGCTGTCTGAAGCAACCCGATTGTTTCGCGACGAGCTCCGGCGCAGGAACGTTTCCGAGCACACGATTCGCAACTACGGCCTAGATCTCGACCAGTTTCACAGCTACTTTGCCCGCGCGGGAGAACCGCAGCTTGAGTCCCTTGACACGCTCGCGATTCGCGAATGGCTAGGCCATTTGTATGAGCAGCGCTTGAGTGTCGTGACTCTGCGGCGCAAGCTTGCGTGCGTGCGTTCGCTGTTTCGGTTTCTGCACCGTAATGGCTGGGTGAAGCTGAATCCGGCTCGAGCCCTCCGCACGCCCAAAGCCCCGCAGTTGTTGCCCCGCGCGCCTAGCGAAGAACAAACTAGAGCGCTGCTGGATAGCGTTGCGAGCGGCAAGGTGCACCGTCCCCACCTCGAGCGGGACTTGGCGATTTTGGAGCTGCTCTACGGGACAGGTGTGCGGGTGAGCGAACTCGTAGGGCTCAATCTGGAAGACGTGGACCGCTCCGAGCGCTGGCTCCGGGTGCAAGGCAAAGGGCGCAAGCAGCGCCAGGTGCCCTACGGCGCCAAGGCGGCGGCTGCGCTCGAAGCGTATCTGAAAGTCCGGAATGCGAAACCGGGTTTGACCGCTTTGTTTGTGAATGCTCGTGGCGAGCGCATGACGACCGGGTCGGTTCGCTACCTTGTGAAGCTCTATGCAAAGGCGTTGGCCGGCGATGCGTCCCTTCACCCACACAGCTTCCGCCACGCCTTCGCCACCCACTTGTTAAGCGCAGGAGCGGACTTGCGGGCCATTCAAGAACTGCTCGGCCACGCTCAGCTGTCAACGACGCAGAAGTACACGCAAGTGTCCTTACAAGATCTGATTGCCGTGTATGAAAAGGCCCATCCAAAGGCCTAAGTTCGGCATCTGACGGTAGGGAAAAAGGAGGATTGGGATGCATTTGATGGGTGTCTTCCTGGCTGTACTAGGAGGTATTGCAACCGCGCAAACTTACGATTACAAAGTGTTAGCAACTACGAAGACATCTACCATGGAGCGAGAGCTGAACGAGGCCGCTCAAGCGGGTTATGTCTTCGCTGCCGTGATGGGGGGTGAGACGGCTGCTGGGAATGAGATTGTCGTCATTATGACCAGGACCAGTGGCGGTGGGGCTGCGGGCAGGCGCCGCTACAAGCTGGTGGCCACCTCCCGAACGGGCACCATGCAAAGAGAATTGCAACAAGCCGGGGACGAGGGTTTTCGCTACTGTGGCCAAACCGTTTACGAATCGACGTTTGGTGGGCGGGAAGTGGTGGTGATTTTGGAACGGCCTGCTTCGGGCGAGCCCAAGCGCATTGAATACAAGTTGCTGGCAACGAACCGGACGTCGACGATGGAGAGAGAGCTGAAGCAGGCCGGCCAGGCTGGCTTTCAACTGCTGGGCATGACAGTAGGAAAAACGGCCTTTGGCGGCAACGAACTGGTGTCGATTCTTCAGAGGGTGGAGTAGCCCCTCGCTCGCCCGTTTTGAAAGACGGGTTTTTTGGGGCTGAATGACGCCTCTTACGGGTTCAAACCTGCCGCCGAGTGAATGTGACCCGGCTGGAAATCACGCATAGGAGGTTACGGCATCTCGATTTCGCTCCGCGCGCTCGCGGCTGACGCGCTCGAGGTAGCCGCTTTGCCGGAACGCCTGTAGGGGATCTAAGGGGAGACGCCGGCTGCGCCGCCATTCCTCGAGGATGGGAGAAACATCACGGTAGAAGGCGCGTTGGAGGCATTCTTCGGCGTCGACCAATTCACAAGATTGTTGATGCTTGGCTAATTTCTCGTGATCCACCAGGAGCGCCTTGACATAGAGTTCCTGGGCGCGCACGACGCTTTGAATCATCGCTTCAATTTTGCCTTTGAGGTTGTGGCTTTGATCGATCATGTAGGCAATATCTGCCCGCTCGCCGGTTTCCCACTCCCAGGTGCAAATCTCATGAAAGATGCGGAAGAGCTGATAGGGATCGATCGAGCCCAAAGTCAAATCGTCGTCGGCGTAGCGCCGGTCGTTGAAGTGAAAACCGCCCAGCATCCCTTCGGCGAGCAACCAGGCCACCACTTGCTCGATATTCTGGGAAGGATAATGGTGACCAAGGTCAACTAAGACTTTTGCCTGCGGACCAGCGTGTCTGGCCAGCAACAGAGCCATGCCCCAATCCGCGATGTCGGTATGGTAGAAGGCCGGCTCGAACGGTTTGTATTCGAGCAACAGCCGCTGGTTTTCTCCTAAATGCTGGTGAAGTTGGCTCAGACCTTCCAAAAACCACTGGCGGCGTTTGCGGATGTTCTGGGTGCCAGGGTAGTTGGAGCCGTCGGCAAACCATAGCGAAATATCGCGACTTGCCGTGGCTTGCGAGATGTGCACGGATTCGATGAGATGCTCGAGGGCGGCTTGGCGAATTTCCGCATCCGGGTTTCCCAACGAACCAAACTTATAGATTTGATCCTGAAAGACGTTGGGATTGATGGATCCGATGCGAACTCCGTATCTGCGGGCGAGTTGCTTAACCTGCGGCGCTTGAGCGAGGCCGTTTGGAAAATCCCACAAGACGTGCACCGCGACCGAGGGGCTGCATCCGGTTACCGCATGCACTTGGCTAGCGTCGCTCAGCTTTTCTTCGATCGTGGTGGCGGCTGCAGCCTGGATGAATTTCCCGAAGCGGGTGCCGGTGTTGGCGAACCCCCACGAGGGCAGCTCAATTTCAAAGGAATCGAGCGCGTCAAAGACCTGTTCGTATTGTTGAGGGGTCATGGGCGAAGATCTCTCGATGCCATTATGCAGCGAGCCAGGCGGACGGTGAAACCGAGCCAAGCCGCAGGGAAACAAGGTTCCCGGAGCTAAGCCTTGGCTTGCGGAGCATATTTGGGGTCCACGAGGAAAATGTAAGCACAAACACCAACAATCAGCAGGATGCCGACGGCCAAGATGGGCGCGGCGTAACTTCCAGTCGTCTGCTTGAGCCAGCCGGTGAAAATCGCGGCGACGATCCCCGATAAATTTGAGGCGCAGTTTTGAACACCAGCAATGCGGCCAATCGCTGCGCCCGGCATCAGCGTTTGAGTGAGAGCCCAGTAGTTCGCAGTTGCTAGCCCGAGGCCGCTCAGAGAGCAGATGGCAAGCGCTAGGGCAAGGCGGTTGTCTTCGAGAAAAGCGCCACCAATCACCGAGGATGCGGCCGACAGCCCCGCGATGGTAAACGCTTTGCGGACCTTCACGGCGTCGCCGCCTCGCGCGATGAGGCGGTCGGCCAGGAGTCCGGCGAGAATGGCCACTGTGGCCATGCCGCCAAAGCTAAAACCTGTATAGAGGCTGGAGCCGGAAAGCGACAAACCGCGGCTTTCCTTCAAGTAGGACGGCATCCAGGTCAAACAGAAATAGACGAAGTAGTTATAACAGAACGTGCCCGTGATGATGCCCCAAATCAAACGGGT
Organism: Bryobacteraceae bacterium; assembly: GCA_025056455.1. GTDB lineage: Bacteria > Acidobacteriota > Terriglobia > Bryobacterales > Bryobacteraceae > CADEFT01. Next base: position 43,734 of record JANWVY010000014.1, read on the forward strand.
GCTGAAGATACGGCCGAAAGAGACTGGAGCCGAAGTGGACTTCTTCAGGGCCGCGGCCTCGAGCTCGCGGTCGTCGTTTTTGACCAGCGTCAACCACGGGATGAGCCAGACTAAACACCCTAGGCCCAGGATGGCGAACATCATTCTCCACCCGTACATTTCGGTGAGAAATCCGGCAAGTGGGGTGCCGATGGCAGGGCCATATTTTGTTCCCGCCATGTAGATTCCCACCGCCAGACCGCGCTGGTGTTCTTCGACGTTGAAGCGCAACCAGCGCAAACTTGCCGGTGTGACCACAGCCTCTCCCACACCGAGCAGCAGGCGTAAGAGATGGAGCTGCCAAACTGCCGTGGCCACTGCCGTCGCCGTTGAGGTCAGGCTCCAGAAGAGGAAACCCAGGGCGTAAGGAATCTTGACTCCAAAGCGGTCCACCACAAAGCCGGCAGGAATTTGCAGCAGCGCATACGACCAGAAGAAGGCAGAGTTGAGCACGCCGCGATCCTGATCCGATAAACGGAAGAATTGTTTGAAGTCGTCCGCCGCCAGGGCGACAGACAGATTGGCGCGGTCGATGTAGGCAATGATCATCCCCAGGCTGAGGAGCACGACAATGGTCCAGCGGCGGGTGGGCGTCATGAAGCGCTTAAGATATCACAGTTGTTGAACCGGCTAGGCGGCGGGATGGCAAAAAGAAAGGGATGGCAAAGAGTGAGAATCTCGCCTTCGACTGTGTGGCTCGATGCTGGTGGCAAGAGCGCGCCGGCCCAGGCAAAGCGGGAGGGTTTTTTTCCGCCCCGCTCTTCAACGCGGTAAAGTTTCTTGATTCAGGACCCACTCGCTGACACAATAAGGCTTGGCTCTGAGGCAACTCAGGCTGCGGAGGGCCAACATGACCTGGGGCGGCGAGCGCGGTTCATGCTGGCGCATGGGTGCGCTTCGTCCGGGGTTCAGATTTGGGGAGCGACATGCAGATTCGAGTCCTCGCGTTCGTGCTCGCTGGGGGCAAAGGAACCCGTCTTTATCCCTTGACCAAGGAGCGAGCCAAGCCGGCCGTACCTTTTGGAGGCCAATACCGGATCATCGATTTTGTCTTAAGCAATTTGGTGAATTCCGGCGTGTACTCCATCTATGTGCTGATTCAGTTTAAGAGTCAATCGCTTCTCCAACATTTGCGCGACGGCTGGGAGTCGACGGGAATATTAAAAAATCATTTCATAATTCCCGTGCCGGCCCAAATGCGCAATAGTGAGGAAAGCTGGTACCGCGGCACTGCGGATGCGATTTATCAAAACATTAACTTAATCGAGCAAGCCGATCCTCACCTGGTTTGTATTTTTGGTGCAGACCATATTTACCGGATGAACATCCGGGAAATGATTGAGTATCACGAGCAGAAGCGAGCTCAGGTGACGGTGGCGGCCATTCCCATGGAGAAGCGCTACAGCAAAGAGTTTGGCGCGATTGAGGTGGGGCCGGACTATTCGATCACCGCCTTTCACGAAAAAAAGGCCGATGTGCCCAGCTTGCCCGATGAGCCCGGGTATTTTTTGGCCTCTATGGGGAACTATATTTTCTCCACCGGTTTGCTGCTGCGAGAATTGTATGCGGATGCTGCTCGCGAAGACAGCACGCACGATTTTGGACGGGACATTTTGCCGCGCCTGGTGTCGAGGGGCGATATGTATGCCTACGATTTTCGCCGCAACCGCATTCCGGGAGATCCGGAAGGAGCACCGGCCTACTGGCGAGATGTCGGGACGTTGGATGCCTACTACGAGGCCAGCATGGATTTACGCGCCGTAACGCCACAGCTCAATCTGTACAACCGGAACTGGCCGCTCAGGAGCGCGGCTTATGACGATCCGCCGGCCAAGTTTACCTTTGATGAAGAAGGACGGCGCGGGCATGCCATTGATTCGATCGTGGGCCCGGGCACGATCTTGAGCGGAGGTTTAGTGAAGAATTCCGTAGTGGGGCGAGGCGTCCGGGTGCACACGGGCGCCGTGGTTGAAGAATCCGTTGTCTTTGATGGGTGTGACATTGGACGCTACGCCAAGGTAAGGCGGGCGATTCTGGATAAGAACGTGCGTGTGCCCGAACACGCGATGATCGGTTATGATTTGACCCGGGACCGGGAGCTTTATCACGTGACGGAAAGCGGGATTGTGGTAATTGAAGGCCGCCGCTCGCGCGTGGAAGTGGCCTCGATGCAGATCTAAGGACGGTCGGGGCCGGGCAGTTTCGCCAGAATCAATAAAACATTTTTGTGGGAGAATGTTGTTTTGTGGCGGGCCATCGCCGTTTTGCGCCCGCATGCCGTTGGGAAAGGAGACAGCGCCATCGTCAAGATCTGCCCGCTTGCCAGCAGCAGCGCCGGAAACTCCACCTACGTGGCGACCAGCCGCACCCGCATTTTGGTGGACGCCGGTCTGAGCCGGACGGAAACTTTCCGGCGCCTTGCGGAAATCGGCGAAGATCCCGAAGCTTTGGACGCCATCCTCATCACCCATGAACACAATGATCATGTGATGGGGGTCCACCGAATTGCCCGCAAACTCGACATCCCCGTTTACCTGTCCCGGCTTACGGCGACAGCGATCGTCTGGGAGGGAGAGCCGCCTGCGATCGAAACCTTCCAGGCCGGCTCGAGTTTCTCCATCGGCGACATCGAGATCAATAGCTTCACGATTCCGCACGATGCAATTGACCCGGTCGGCTTCACCCTGCGGGCAGAAGGCATGAAGATTGGCCTTGCGACTGACCTCGGGTATCTGCCGGAGTCGATCCGTCACCACTTGCGAGGTGTGGATTTTTTGCTGCTCGAGTCCAACCACGACCTGGAAATGTTGAAAGTCGGCCCCTATCCCTGGTCGGTAAAACAAAGGGTGATGAGCCGCCGCGGTCACCTCTCGAACGAAGTGGTGTCGAAATTTATCGAAGATGGCCTAGATGCTTCGGTCGCCACGCTCGTGTTGGGACATCTCAGCGAGCACAACAACCATCCGGAAATCGTGCGGCTGGTGGCTCAGCAAGCTCTCTCGGCCCGCGGCCTCAGCACTCAGCTGGTAGTGGCCGAGCCTGGCAAACAAGCGCCAGCCTTCTCGTTTTAGTCTGGATTCGTCATCATGATTGCACGGTATACCCGCCCGGAAATGGGCGCCGTCTGGAGCGAAGAAAACAAGTACCGCCAGTGGCTGGAAGTGGAGCTGGCGGCCACGGAAACGCTCGCCGAACTCGGCCAAATTCCTCGCGAAGAAGCCCACTTGCTGCTCCAGCACGCTGGTTTTCGATTGGAGCGTATTGTCGAGATCGAGAGGGAGGTCAAGCACGACGTTATTGCTTTTACTACAGCAGTCGCTGAACGAATGAAGGAGGCAGGTTTCGCCGAAGCCTCTCGATGGCTACACTATGGTCTGACATCGAATGATGTAGTAGATACGGCTCAGGCCCTTCAAATTCGGCAAGCGTGCCAGCTGCTTGAGCGCGCTCTGGAAGAACTGGCCGAGGCACTTAAGCGCCGCGCCTATGAGTTTAAGGATGCTGTGCAAATTGGACGGACCCATGGCGTGCATGCCGAGCCGATCACGTTTGGTTGGAAGCTGGCGTTGTTTTACGACGAAGTGCGGCGGAATCTGGTGCGGCTTCGAGCGGCCGGGGAGCGCATCCGCTTTGGGAAGATTTCTGGGGCGGTCGGCACGTTTGCCCACCTGGGTCCCGAGGTGGAAGAAAAAATCTGCGAAAAGCTGGGTTTGAAGCCAGCGCCGATTGCCTCGCAGGTGATTTCGCGGGACCGTCATGCGGAGTTCGTGTCCACGCTTGCCTTAATTGCCGCGACGCTGGAGAAGATCGCACTCGAAGTCCGACATCTACAGCGAACGGAGGTTCGAGAGGCGGAGGAGCCGTTTGCTGAGGGGCAGAAGGGAAGCTCGGCCATGCCCCATAAGAGGAATCCGGTTGTATGCGAGCAGATCTGTGGCCTGGCCCGGGTTGTACGGGCAAATACCCAAGCCGCGTTTGAAAATATCGCGCTATGGCATGAACGCGATATCTCCCACTCTTCGGTGGAGCGAGTGATCCTAGCCGATTCCTGTATTCTCGTGGACTACCTACTCGGACGCACCCTTTGGCTCATTGAGGGGATGCAGGTCTACCCCCAGCGGATGCGGGCGAATCTAGAGATGACAAAGGGTTTAGTCTTCTCAGGACAGTTGTTGCTGGACCTGACGGCGGCGGGGATGCTCCGTGAAGAAGCCTACCAGCTGGTGCAGCGACATGCGATGCGCTGCTGGGAGGAGGGAGGGGATTTTCAGGCATCGATCGCAGCGGATCCCCGGGTTCTGAGCGTACTGGGAGCGGAGGGACTTGCCCGTGCCTTTTCGCTGGAACGGCAGCTCAAAAATATCGACCGGATTTTCCAAAGGGTTTTCTTATGAGGGGCTTACGGTAATTGCCTGATCACCTGCCGGAATCCGGTCTGTCTCCGGCGAAACACCAGCGAAATTTCCAGGGGATCAAATTTGCCATTTTTGGAGTACACTGGCAGTGAGCTCCTGTGGCGACGAAGGTGCGAAAAACTGTGAATAAACCCACCCGGCGGGTGCACTCGTTAGCCCTCGCGCGGGTGCTGATTGTAGACGACAACCCCGCCTCCCGGTTGACTCTGAAGACGGTTTTGGAAGCAGGCGGGTATTCCGTGGATTCCGCTGCCTCTGCGGCAGAAGCCTTCGACAAAATGGATCAGAAAAGCTATGAACTGGTTTTGTCGGATCTCCAGATGGAATCGCCGGAAGCAGGTCTGAAGGTCTTAGCGCGGGCCCGCATCATGGAATACCAGCCAGCCACGGCCCTTGTGACCGCTTATCACCCGCGTACGCGCTCCTCATCGCGCGCTCAGACGCTGACCATCGAGACGCTCGATGTCCCGGAAATTCTGACAAAAGTAGCAAATCTGATCAGCGCACGGGCTACACGCCGGCTGGAGCGCCAGCTTCGACAGGCGACAGTGGCGGGCTAACCCCTGTCGATGGCGATTTTTGGTCGCCGCCGTATTCCGGGTCTCGCACCGAGTGAGCTCCGCTTGAAGTCCTCGTTGCGGTTGGAGCTTGTCTGCTTGTTAGCCGCCTCCCACAAACTGCACCAGTTCGACTTTTGAGCCCGGAGAGAGGCGTGTGGTGGCCCAGTTGGCTCGCCGGACAATCTCGCCGTTCAGTTCCACGGCGACACGGCTCGGATCAAGGCCAACGGTTTCAATCAGCGTCTGAAGGGTAGCATCTTCTGGGGCGCTTACGACCTCCCCGTTGACGAGAATCTCCATGGCATCAGAGTTAGCATAGAAGCAGAGCTGAATGCAGAGGCGATTCCGGATGGTTGCGAGCTTGCAGCTGGGTTTCTGGGCCAGGCTTTTCGCCGCGCTGAGTCTGGGAGGATCGCTTGCCGCGGAAACGGCAATTGTCGAAGCGCGAGCCGATGCCCGACTCCATCTCGAAGGAAGGACAGAAATCCTCCTGCTTGACTTTCGCACGGCGTCCATTGCGACTTGGGAAATTCGAAAAGCCACGTTGCTGTTGCACGTTCAGGAGGGCGAGCCTCCAAAGATGCTTCTCATCTCTTTGGTGCCAGCCCGCTGGACCGAAGACGCCCCGGAGAGGGCGGCTGCGGGATTGTTTCGCCACTCTGGACGGTTTCAAGTGAGGGTGCTGGAGCAGGGTTGGATCCAAGTGGAGCTTTCTCCTTCCTTCGTTGCTGCTCTGGCCAGAGAGCAAAGCTTTGGCCTGGCGGTCGAGCAGAAAAACTTCCGGCTCCATGGCCGTAAACCACCCCAGTTTGCCTTTGTGTTGCTGGTCGAGGGTGGCCCGCAGTCGTCAGGCGGGATGAGCCCAGTGAGACGCACCGACGAAAACAAAACCAAGTAAAACAAAAACGAAGCTTGCCTCGTTTCAGGATTGCTGTATACTAAGCCCAAGCGTGTTCCCTAGTGGAAAGGTTGTTGCGCTGGCAGGAGCGGTTGTCCTGCTGGGTCTGGGAGTCGGCTTTTGCGATCCCGAACCGCCTTCGGATACCACAATCCGCGGTCAACGCATCCGTGTAAATCGGCTCGCCCGGTCTGGCGTCGATCAGGAGGCGCTGGATCAACTCTGTGATTTTCTACACGCTTCCGTGGCGTGGGGTCTGGCCAAGCAGATTGACCGTCCCGGCCTGGTTCCACTAGTCGCAATTCCGTCTTCGCAATTCTGGAGCGTTGGTTTTACCTGGTGCGGCTGGGTGATCGCCGCTGCCGCTTGTTTGCCCGCATTTCTGGCCACCGAGTGTCTGTCTTCCCGTTCCCCTCCTCTCTAAGGCCATCATCCTGCTGATTTTGTGGAAGCGCACCGGAGCGGAATCCGTTCCGGGAGATGTGGTTTGGTCCTGGCGCGAGCAGGGGGCGACGCCGCGAGCGCGTTCTCAGAGCCCGAGCGCCGGGAGAGTCTCTTGAGGGGGGATTTATGAATAAGCTGTTGAAAGGTTACAAGCACTTTCATGAGGATATCTTTCCGCAAAAGCGGCCTCTGTTTGAGAAGCTTGCGCACGAGCAGCATCCGCGGGCGATTTTCATTACCTGTGCTGATTCGCGGATTCTACCAGACCTGATCACGCAAGCCGATCCGGGGGATTTGTTCGTTACCCGCAATGCTGGCAACATCATCCCGTCTTACGGGGATCGGCATGCCGGCGTATCGGCCACGATTGAATACGCGATCCTGGCCTTGGGGGTACGAAACATCATCGTCTGCGGCCACTCAGATTGTGGCGCGATGAAGGCGGTGTTGAATCCCGAGAAAGTGAAGGGCATGCCGACGGTTGCTTCCTGGCTGTTTCACGCCGAGAGCGCCCGCCGCATTGTGGAAGAGAACTATCCGGGTTTGGACGGCGAGCAGAAATTGAACGCGTTGATCCATGAAAACGTCCTGGCGCAGCTTGACCATCTGAAGACGCATCCTTCGGTGGCTTCGCGCCTAATCAGGGGCGAGCTGAATCTCTACGGCTGGGTTTACGACATCCGCACCGGAGACATTGACGCCTACGACGCCGAGTCTGGGACGTTTGTGCGGCTGGATCCCGACCGGCCCGTGATGGCGAGCTTACCAGTCCGCAAGCTAGCGACAGTCGGCGTCTGAAGGGGGATCTATGTTTTCAAACAGCACGCTCCGCCAAGACTTTCTCGCGTCCTTGGTTGTTTTTCTGGTCGCTTTACCTCTTTGCATGGGAATTGCGATCGCATCGGGCGTGCCTCCAGCGACTGGTTTGTTAACGGGCATCGTCGGGGGCCTGGTGGTGGGCTCGATCGCGGGAGCGCCGTTACAGGTGACCGGGCCTGCGGCGGGATTAGTGGTCATTGTTTTCAAACTGGTGCAGGATCACGGGGTCGCCATGCTGGGCCCGGTGGTCCTTCTGGCCGGGCTCTTTCAGCTGATGGCCGGTCTTCTGCGGCTCGGGCAGTGGTTCCGAGCCATTACACCCGATGTCATCTACGGCATGCTGGCCGGAATCGGCGTGCTCATCTTTGCCGGGCAGTTCCATGTGATGCTCGATGACCGTCCTCGGGCCAGCGGAATCCAGAACTTGTTTTCCATTCCGGAGGCGATTTACAAAGGCATTTTTCCCATTGACGGCAGCCCGCACGAGATGGCGGCGCTGCTCGGCCTGTCTAGCATTGTGGTGCTGGTTTTGTGGACCGCTTACCGTCCTGCAGGGCTCAGGTTCTTGCCGGCAGCGTTAGTCGCCGTCGTGGTGGCGTCTGCAATCGCCGCAATTGGCAGGCTTGAGGTGCGGTATGTCGATGTTCCTTCCACTCTTTTCGCTGCCATTCAGATTCCCACGCTCGAGTTGTTACAGAAGCTCGCAAGCTGGGAGATGATTTTCGAAGCCCTTGGCTTGGCCTTTGTCGCCAGTGCAGAAACTCAACTTTCGGCTGTGGCCGTCGACAGGATGCATGATGGTCCGCGCGCCGATTACGACCGCGAGCTGGTTGCGCAAGGTGTGGGCAACATGGTTTCCGGTCTACTTGGCGGGCTTCCCATGACGGGCGTGATTGTGCGCAGCACGGCCAATGTGCAGGCTGGGGCCAAAACCAGGCTTTCCACCATTCTGCACGGCTTGTGGCTTCTGATTCTGGTGGTCTTGTTCCCCGGAGTACTGCGTTTGATTCCGATTTCCTGCCTGGCGGCGGTTCTCGTCTACACGGGCTGGAAACTGATGAACCCTCAACATGTGCGCAGGCTCGTCAGCTATGGAAAACTTCCCCTGGCGATCTATCTGGCGACTGTGGTGGGAATCGTCACCACAGACCTGCTCAAGGGAGTGTTGCTGGGGCTAGCTCTATCCCTGCTCCGGCTCTTGTACGAGATGACGCACCTCAAGGTGAGGGTGGAACGACCCGACGCCGAGCGGGCGGATCTGCACCTGGAGGGGTCCGCCACCTTTGTGCGGCTTCCGACCCTTGCCAAGGCGCTTGAATCGGTTCCCCGTGGCGTCGCGCTTCACATCCACTTAGACAAGCTCAATTACATCGACCACGCTTGTTTGGAATTAATCGGCGATTGGGAAGAGAAGAACAAAATTTATGGCTCGACCCTGGTCGTGGAGTGGGAGGAGCTCGTGTCGCGCTACCGGCGCCCGTTCCGGGAGGACACCACAAGCGAAGCGCGCCGGTTGGTATCTGTGCGTTGACTTCCAGTTCCGGGCCGTCGAAGATGCTCCCATGCGGCCCGGAGTTGTTTCTACTGCTTGATGATTTGTCCGTCGCGGCGGCGAATTTCTCCCCAACCTCCGTTCAGCGCTTTACGTTCGCCTTGTTCGCCATACCCAAAGGGATATTTAGCGGCGGCCTTCATGTCGATTTCAATGCCCCAGCCCGGCTTCTCATTGGGATAAAGGTAGCCGTCTTTTTGTACGGGGCAGCCTTGAAAAACTTCCTGTAACCGCTCGTTGAAGGGAGTGTATTCCTGAATGCCGAAGTTGTAGCTAACGACATCGAGCGTAATGTTGGCGGCGTGTCCGACGGGGGAAACATCGCCCGGCCCGTGCCAGGCCGTGCGCACGCCAAAATGTTCTGCCAGGATGGCGATTTTGAGACACGGGGTGAGTCCTCCGGCCTGGCTTACGTGGACGCGAATGTAGTCGATGAGCCGCTCGGTGATCAGCGGGGTCCACTCATGGGGGCTGTTAAAAAGTTCTCCCATGGCAATGGGTGTCGTGCAGGACTGGCGGATGAGCCGGAACCAGGCCAGATCCTCCGGGGAGAGAGGGTCTTCGAAGAAGAACAGCCGGAATTTCTCCACGTCTTTACACATCTGCAAGGCCTGTGTGGGCGTGATGCGCTCGTGGACATCGTGCAACAGTTCAATCTCATCGCCGAGCTGCTTGCGGCACTCTTCGAACAGTTTGAGAGCGCGGCGAATGTAGGCGGCAGGTTCAAACACCGGACCGCTGTGCAAGGCGGGGACGCGCGCCGCTCCGCCGCGCGAGCCATAACCGGCCATGCCGGGCACACCCACTTGCACGCGCACGTGGCGGAAGCCCCGCTCTATCCATTGCTTGGCGCTGTCGATGCACTCCTGGATTTCGGCGCCGCTTGCGTGAGCGTAGCAATCGGCCGCTTCCCGCACCTTGCCGCCCAGCAACTGGTAGACGGGCATGCCCGCTTGTCGTCCTTTAATGTCCCATAAAGCCTGATCGACGCCGCTGATAGCGTTATTTAGGACCGGACCGTTGCGCCAGTAGGAGGAGTTGTAACAGGCATGCCAGATGTCCTCGATCCGATCGGCGGGTTTGCCAATCAAAAAGGGACGCAAGTATCGCTCGACGGCGGCGACGACGAGATCGGCACGCTGCGTGAAGCAGGCGCAGCCGTAACCGTAAAGCCCGTCCTGATCGGTGATCACCTTGACCACCGGCAGGCGCAAACCTGCGGGTGCGGTCTGAATCACTTGGATGTCTTTAATTTTTGGCGAAGGCATGCCCCGAGTAGCCTGCGCCACCGCCTGTTGAGCGGCCGCCTGGCGTTGGGGAAGAAGGGTTGCTCCGCCCGCGGCGGCCAGTTGCAAGACACTGCGTCGATTCATGGCATTCATCTCCCGGTGAAATGAAAGACCAATCTTAATGCATCGCGAGCCTCGCTGGGTACTTTCTCGGCGATGCCTGGTCAGGGCCGGTCCAAAGCCCAACCGCCACGTCCTTGCCGCGGTGCCCAGGGTCTTTCTTTTTTCCCGGCCCCCGTCAGAGAATAGAAGTTCCATGGCTAGAGCTTTTTCACTCGTTCCGAAGCCGGTCCCGCGCGTGGAGACGAAATACCGGCGGATTACGACGGCGCTACCCTGCCCGCAATCGGTTCCAGTTCTTGAGAAGCTTCACAAGTACGAGTTGCGGGCTATGCTCGGCCAGCCGCCGGTGCTCTGGGATCGCGCCGAGGGATTCCAGGTTTGGGATCCAGCTGGTAACTGTTGGATTGACTGGTCCTCGGGCGTGCTCATCGCCAACGCAGGACACAGCCACCCGGATGTCATCCGGGCGATCCAGGAGCAAACCGAGAAACACGTGCTTGCTACCTACATGTTCCCCAATGAAGCGCGGGCGCGTTTTTGCGAGCGTTTTGCGGAACTGCTTCCTGAAAACCACCGCAAAATCTTTTTGCTCTCCACCGGGTCGGAGGCTGTTGAGTGCGCCATTAAGCTTTGCCGCACGCATGGCATTAAGGTGGGTGGTCGCAAGAAGAATATCATTGTGAGCTACGACAAGGCGTTTCACGGCCGGACGCTTGGCGCGCAGCAGGCGGGAGGGATTCCCGCGTTGAAAGAATGGATTGTGAATCTCGATCCCGGCTTCGTGCAAGTGCCCTTTCCGGACGGCTATCGCACGCCAGACGTCAGCTTTGATTTCTTCCTGAAGTGTCTGGCCGAGGCCGGCGTCGAGGGTCCCAATGTTGCTGGCGTGATCCTAGAAACCTATCAAGGCGGGAGCGCGGCATTTGCGCCGGTTGAATACATGCAGAAGCTGCGCCAGTGGTGTGACGCGCACAAAGCCTTGCTGGTTTGCGATGAAGTGCAGGCGGGCTTTGGACGCACCGGAAAACTGTGGGGCTTCGAGCACTATGGGATCGTGCCTGACCTCACCACCTGGGGGAAAGGAATTACCAGCTCGCTGCCGCTGGCGGCCGTCGCTGGCCGGGCGGACGTGATGGATCTTCATCCGCCTGGCAGCATGAGCTCGACGCATACTGGAAGTCCGGTGTGCGCCGCTGCGGCTCTTGCCTCACTGGAGGTCATCCTGCGCGACAACCTCGTGGAGAACGCCCGCCAGATGGGCGAACTCCTGCATGCGCGCCTCCAGGCGTTGGCCGCCAAGCAACCGCAGATTGGCGCGGTGGCCGGCAAGGGCCTGGTGGCTGGCGTAGCCTGCGTCAAACCGGGTACGCAGGAGCCGGACGGCGATTTTGCTTGGGATGTTGTGGAGGCATGCATGGAGAAGGGGCTACTCATGTTTGCCCCAGTTGGATATGGTGGAGCCACGATCAAGATTTGCCCCCCGCTGGTGATTCACCAAGAAGCGCTGCTTGAAAGCTTGGACGTTTTTGAGGAAGCGTTTGTCGAGGTGGCGGCCCGGCTGGAGACTGTGGCTCGATGAGCACTTCCGCCTTTGTTCCCAAAGTTTGTTTGATCGGCGGCGGAATGATTGCCCACGATCAGATCCTGCCGTCGCTTTATCAGCTCCAGCGCCTGAAAGCCATTGGTGAAATTTGGGTATGCTCGCAGCATGGAAAGACGACCCGCGCCCTGGCCGAGGCAGAGCCAATCCGCCGGGCCTTTCCAGGGTTTTCCTTTGTCCGCTATCCGAAGGATGACAGCGGCCCATATCCATTGCTTTACCGAGATGTGATTGCTGCGCTACCCCCGCGGCAAATCGTCGTTGTGGCTGTGCCCGACCCCTTGCACTTTGATGTCGTCATGACCGCCTTGCGGTGTGATCAGCATGTAATGTGCGTGAAGCCGCTTGTGCTCAAAGTAGAGCACGCAGAGCAGATTGAGCGCGAGGCGCGAGCCCGGGGGCTCGTCGTCGGAGTGGAGTACCACAAGCGCTTTGATGATCGGAGCCTGATGGCGCGCCGCCGTTATCGAGAAGGCCTCTTTGGCGAGTTTAAATTAGGCTGCGCGCGCCTGATGGAAAAGTGGTATTACCGCCATTCGAATTTCCAGAACTGGTGTACGGTGGAAAACTCGGACGCCTTCACCTACATCGGTTGCCACTATGTAGATTTAGTCCACTTCATTACCGGCCTGTTGCCGCATTCGGTGAGCGTCTATGGGATTCAAGATAAGTATCCGAACGGAAACATGGGATTTCTGTGGACGGATGCGCGGATCATCTGGCAAAACGGGGCATGTCTAAACGTGCAGAACTCGCTGAGCTTCCCCGACGCTGCGCCAGGAACCAACACCCAGGGCATGTCGCTCTATTTCGGGGCGCGGGAAGTAGGAGGTTGGCTTGAGCATTCGGATCAGTATCGTGGCCTGCGCTACAGCTACGTCCGGAAGCCCGAAGGCGCTGGCGCCACGCAATTCGCCGAGCCTAGTCCGGACTATTTCACTTATGTGGATCTGGGCGGCCCCGGCTTGACGCCCGTCGGCTATGGTTACCGCTCGATTGAGTACATTATTCGCCAGTGTATTCGTGTGGAGACGGAGGCATCCACTTTGGAGGGCCGTCAAAAACTTCTGAAAGAGATTGACGAACAGGGGATCATGGCCACGCCAGCCAACTCTCGCTACAACGAGCTGGTGACTGAAGCGGGCCGGCTCTCCATTTTGAATGGCGGCAAGGAGGTTGTGATCGAGTATGGCGATTCGCCGCACGTTCGTTTCCGCGATTAGCCTTCTTCTCGGGCTGTGTTTGCTGTTTGGTCTTGCCGTCGCCGAGGGGCCGGGCTTCCGCACGCGCCGACAACTGGACGAACACTACGCCAAGCATGGAGCTGAGTTTGGGAAGATCACCAAGCAAGAGTATCTCCAACTTGCGCAACAGCTGCGGGACATGCCCAAGGGGGGCGATGTGCTCGAGGCCGTGCGAGACGATGGCGTCATCACCAGGTTTCACCGCAAGAAAGGCTGGTTCGGGGCGTACAATCCAGACGGCACGATTCGCACCTTCTTCGTTCCCAATGATGGTGAACGGTACTTTTGGCGCCAGGCGCGGCGTCCAGCGACGGGAGGCAGGCAATGAAGGACGCGGAGGTCAAGCAGCTTCTCAAGTCGGAAGGCTATCCCGAGCATGTGTGGAAAGGGGGCAAAAAGGGGTTGGTGGAGAAGTGGGCTAAGTTTGTGGAGGAGGTCGAAGCGGGCTACCGTCTGACGCTCGAAGATTACCGCAACGACCTCGACGTGCGCTCGCTCATTGCCCGGCTGGGACTAGATGAGGAAGTTGCTGAGCTCGATGAGCGATTCCGCCGTTGTTTGGTGTTTAGTGCCAAGGCGATCTGGGAATGCGACCAGCCCCATGCTTTTTGGATTTACGGCTATCCAAAGAACGCCCGAGGCGAACTCAAAAAAGATTTACGCGCCGAGGGCTTTTTGTCCTAAAGCCGGCCGTTCCATGTCTTGGTAGCGGGCATTAACCCCCGGATTCAAACCCAGGATAGAGAAGCATCCCACCGTCGACAAAAATCGAAGCTCCCGTGACGTAATCGGAATCATCTGAAGCCAGCCACACGGCCGCCTTCCCGATGTCTTCTGGTTCTCCAATTCGTTTGTATGGAATGAGCTTCAGGAGGGCCTGGTAGGCCTCTGGCGTTTCCCAGGCCGGGCGGTTAATGGGGGTGCGAATCGCGCCGGGACAAATGCTGTTGACGCGAATGCGTAGAGGAGCGTACTCCTGGGCGACGCTTTTCATCAGCAGCATCACTCCGCCTTTTGATGCCGCGTAATTCACATGCCCGGCCCAGGGGATGACTTCATGCACCGAGCTAATGAAGATGATCTTGCCGAGAGCTTTCGATACTGGCCGCATACCCTGCTTTAAGAAGCAGCGAACGGCCTCTCGCGCGCAAAGAAACTGGCCGGTGAGATTCACCTCAATCACGGTGTTCCACTGCTCGAGGGTCATCTCATGAAAGGCCGCGTCCCGTTGCAAACCAGCGTTATTGACTAGAATGTCCAAACCGCCGAACTCGGCCTGTAGGCGTTCAAACATGGCGATCACTTCTGCCTCTTGCGAGACGTCGGCCTGGTGCGTCAGGACGGCCGACTTCGTGCTTTCGCGAATTTCGTGGGCGATGGCTTCCGCGGTTTCTTTTCCGGAGCGGTAGTTGATCATGACAGTAGCGCCAGCGCCGGCCAGTGCTGCGGCAATTGCCTTTCCAATTCCGCTAGAGGCTCCCGTGATCAGGGCGCGCTGCCCCGCAAGTGGTCTTTGCATGAATCTCCTTTCTCTGCGTTGAGCCCTTCGTGGCGAGGCAATTCTTCGCGCGAGCTTGCCGCTGATCCCGTGTAGATGGCCCGTGCGCCGCCACGCGTGTTATGATACCGCTTCCTTCAAAGATGCTTGCAGTAAGCGGGAGGAAGCTGTGAAGTTTGGCGTCAATT
>JANWVY010000015.1 GCA_025056455.1 Bryobacteraceae bacterium
ACGCTCTCGAAATCGCCGCGCTCGTCGGGCTGCTCCGCCCGGAAGTCGTCGTCGAACTGCGAAAGATCGATCGAATGTCTGCTCATGCTGTTATCTCCTGTTGGTGGATTACCTGGCCTGCTTGGGGCCCGCCTGAGGTTTCAGAGGCGCGCCGGCTGCCGCCTGGAATGCTTCGAGGAACTTGCGGTAGTCGAGGTCGATCGTTTCGGGCAGCCGTCCCGTGCGGTCGCCAGCCTCGTAGTAGAGGCTCGGCTTGGTGCGGATCACGCGCCGGATGATCGGCTCGCCGTCCGCCCCGGCCGACACGTCGAGATCGCAGTAAAGGACCATGTCGACCATGCCGAGCACGATCTTGCGCGCCTTCTCGGGCAGCGTCGGCACAATGCGCGTGTACTTGCCCGTGCGCGTTTCGACCTCGATCTCCTTGGCGTGCGAAATCAGGTACAAGCCGTAGGGCAGGAAGGCGAGCTTCGTCAACACGCGCTGGAACTCGTTGTTGACGATCGCGTAGCCCTTGCCGTAGGCGAGGTCGGATTCGTGCTCGACCTTGTACTTGCGCAGGATGTACTCGGTGCAGAACTTGTAGGCGTTGTCGATCGTGTCGATGACGACGGTCTTGAACGGGTGTTTGCCCTCGCCGATCTCGGCGCAGGCGGCCAGCAGGTCTTCCCAGGAAAGGATGGGCACCTGGAAGACCTCGAGGGCGTTCAAACCCGGCTCGGTGGCGAGAAAGACGGCGCCGTCGGCCTGCGCGCACGTCTGGCTCTTGCCGATCTTGGTTTGCCCGTACCAGAGCACGGTCAGATCCGACAGGCTCGGCTTCGGCGGGGTTTTCGTCGTAGGCAGAATGGGCATCACGGTCTCCTTGGGTTTCAGAAGGCGGGTGTCGGCACTCCGGCCGGCAGGACGCGCAGTTCCTCGTTGGGCTCGGCGCGCTGGTAGAAGTTCTCGATCACGTTGGGATTGCCGTTCGAGCGGCAAAGGGCGAAGTACGGGCAGGGCCTCTGGTAGTTGAAGCAGAACGAAGTGTTCTGGTAGAAGACCCCTCGCCGGCGGGCGTCGAGGAAGGCCTGCGTCAACTCCTACAACTCGGCGCGCAGCAAGTCAAACTGCTCGCGCGACAGATACAGCCGCTCGCGGTGGAACATGGCCGGATCCGAGTACTTCTCGGCCAACCGCCGAGGTCGTGCGCCAGTTTCAGGGCCGTTTCGCGAAGGCGAGGGAGATCTTTGAGGCCGGCATCGACGATGTATTGAGTTACCTGCACTACCCGCCACCGCATCGGACGCGGCTGTCCTCGAACAACCCGATCGAGCGGTTGAACCAGGAGATCCGCCGGCGCACGCGGGTCGTCGGCATCTTCCCGCACCGCGGCGCCTGCCTGCGGCTGATCGGCATGCTGCTGGTGGAAATGCATGAAGATTGGCTCACCGACGACAAGGCCTATCTGACCTTCGACGACGCACCGGCCGAAGAGTCGCCGGCCAAACTGGTCCCCATGGCGGCCGCCCAATGAGGAAGGAGGCATGCTTGATGCGAGGGCTCTGCCCTCGCGCTCCCGGGATTTATCGCTTTCGCGCCAAAATGGCTGCGGTGCAGGGCGGCTTCACACCGCCCCCGCCATTCCGGCCCCTGAGTCGGCGCTCGGGTCGCTTCCCAGCGTTGCCTTATCCTCCGCTCAGGTAACTGCAATCGTAAACCCGACCTCTGGAGTCGGCAGCGAAATTACACTCAGGGATTGACACGGGCTTCCAGACTCCTGCTCGAACGCAGATGGAAGAGCTGATCGATCTGATCCTTAGGTTCAGCCTGGGGATTTCCCACGACTCGGTTCGGCCCTTTTGAGTGGTGGGCTAAGTCGGCCACGGGCGCTCCGGTACTCGGGGATTCGCTCCGACCGATGTTGCTGGTGGAACAGGGCTCCTCATGCGTCAACCTCATGAGCATGTTGGCTCTCCGGGCGCGGGTTATCAAGTTCTCCGTTGACGGTTTCGGGCGCATCTTTGGCGGCGGTTTCGATGCGCCGGGCGCGCCGGTAGCGCCCGTAAGCGGCAGAGAGCAGCCTGGCGATGTCGGCCAGCGCCGCGTCGGTGATTCGGTCGCGGAAGTCCATGGGTGTGCCGTTCCTTGTGATCCGGCGCCCACAACGGCTTCCGCTTGGCGGCCAGGCACGCTGTCCGGTGCTCTGTCAATAGATACTCACGCGAGTTCGAAATTGTCCATCCGGGCTATGCGCCGAAACCTAACTGGTGGTTGGCACGTCAGTTGTGGTCTAGATTATCTTCCGACCGCCATGAGAACGCGCCTGAACCTTCCGACAATAATCCGCACAAATCTTTCCCTCTGGCTCACGATCCTGGCTGTCTCGCTACTCGTGCCGTCGCCAGCCGCATTTGGCCAGCGAATCTCATTCGGCATCGTTGCTGGCGGCTATGTGAACAAGGACTTCGTCTCCTATTACAGACCGACGCCGGGATTTCTACCAGCGATTGCCATCTCTGATGCCGGGGGATACCTGATTGGTCCGACTGCTGAAGTGCGGATTCACCGAGGTCTCTCCTTTGCTGCCGACGCTCTCTACAAGCCCCTGCATTACGAGATGTCGGCGACGTTCTACCCCGACGGGAGTATTGGGTATGCTCCGGCGACTGTTGTCACCTGGCAATTTCCTCTCCTCGCCCGATATCGATTTTCTAGCAGCAAAATTCGGCCATTTCTGGAAGGCGGCCCCTCGTTCCGCGCGGCTGGCAACCTGAACCAGACCAATCCGTCAAATCGGGGATTCAGCCTTGGTTTCGGACTTGAGAGTAAGTGGCGAGCGACCGGCGTCGCGCCCAGTGTGCGATACACCCGCTGGGCGAAGGATCGCTACCCCTGGTCTAATGACGTTCAGACAAGACCGGACCAGCTTGAGTTCATGATCCGGTTGACTTGGGGATTTGGCGGACGGTGAGTGCATCGTATGCAACCCCCAGGCTGGTCTTGCCCGATCGCCGGTCTCCATCGGTTCGAAGTGTCCATCCGGCCTACGCGCTCAACCGGCCTGTCAACAAACGCGGACCTGTCAACGGAGAAAACGGAGAGTTTGGAGGGTTGAGAGAGGCCGACGAGGCGAACCGTGGCGGTTGAGCGCGTGGCCCGGTCGGAGGCGTTTCCAACCGGAGAACTGCGCCAAAACGCAAGTTCACGCGAATGTTTAGGATAACGGGCGGACGCGCGCGGCGATGGTGTCAAGCAAAACGGGGCGGCGGGAAGTTACGGAACTTGGGTGTGGCTCCCCGGCATGGATTCGAACCACGATTCACGGCTCCAAAGGCCGCTGTCCTACCATTAGACGACCGGGGAAAGCGCTACCTCTCTTAGTCTAGCGAGTCCCTCCCCCAATTCGCAAATTACGCTTCTCAACTGCTTCTGCAAGCATCTCCAAGATCTGCTTTGTCTCCTCTAAATCAATACAAGCGTCGGTGATGCTTTGCCCGTAGACCAGTTCCTTACCAGGAATCAAATCCTGACGGCCGGCCACGAGATTGCTCTCGAGCATCACTCCAAAAATCCCTTTTTGACCCCCGCTAATCTGGCCAGCGACATTCCTGGCCACGGCGCCTTGCAGCCGATAGTTCTTCATGCTGTTGGCGTGCGAGCAATCAATCATGATGTGCTCCGGAAGCTTTGCGGCACGCAGCGCCAGCAGCACCGCCTCGACTGACTCCTCATCAAAATTCGGCAGTTTTCCGCCGCGCAGAATTACGTGGCAGTCTTTGTTTCCCTTCGTACAGACGATCGCCGAATGCCCGGCCTTCGTCACCGAAAGAAAATGATGGGGAATTCGTGCAGCACGCACCGCATCGACGGCGATCCGCACGTTGCCATCAGTGCCGTTCTTGAAACCGACGGGGCAGGATAAACCGCTGGCTAACTCCCGGTGCACCTGACTTTCTGTGGTCCGCGCTCCAATCGCGCCCCAACTGATCAAATCGCCGATATACTGGGGCGTAATCATATCTAGAAACTCCGTGCCGGCGGGCATCCCCATCGAACACAACCGCACCAGCAACTGCCGCGCCCTGCGTAAACCCTCATTAATCTGGAAACTCTCGTCCAAAAACGGGTCGTTGATTAAGCCCTTCCATCCCACTGTCGTGCGTGGCTTTTCAAAATAAACGCGCATGATCACGAGGAGATGGCTCGAGTAGGCCTTTGCCATCTCCAGCAAACGACCTCCGTAATCGATTGCAGCGTGCGTGTCGTGAATGGAGCACGGACCGGCGATCACCGCTAGGCGGTAATCCTGACCGTGTAACATGCGGTGAATGGCCTGCCGTGTCTCGTAAACCAGTTTTGCTTCTTCTTGGCGTAAAGGAAATTCTTCCAGGAGCATTTGCGGCGTCAACAATTCCCGCGTTTCCTGGATGCGAACGTCATCAGTGCGATAGGGCATGAAGGATACAGTTTAACCGGAACCGAAAAGCTGCTTCACGAAGTCGGCGGCAACTGCTCAGGCAAGGATTTCGTGAATCACTTGACCGGAGACTCCCGTTAAACGAATATCTAAACCTTGGTGCTTGACAGTCAACCTCTTGTGATCGATACCCAGCAGATACAACATGGTGGCGTGAAAATCGTGGACGCTCACCGGATTCTCCACCGCGGCATACCCCAAGTCGTCGGTAGCCCCGTAGCTGATCCCGGGTTTCACGCCGCCGCCGGCAAGCAGAAAGCTGAAGCCCTTGATGTGGTGATCCCGGCCGTTGCCCCCCTGCGACATCGGGGTTCGACCGAACTCTCCGCCCCACACGACCAGAGTTTCGTTGAGCATTCCCCGATCCTTGAGATCCTGGATCAAGGCTGCGGTCGGACGATCCACTTCCTGGGCCTTGAGCGGCATGTTTTCCCGAATACCAGCATGGTGATCCCAATCGCGGTGGTAGAGCTGGATAAAACGCACGCCGCGTTCAGCCAGGCGCCGCGCGAGCAGACAGTTCGATGCGAACGATCCATCGCCCGGCTTGGCCCCATATCTCTCCAAAACCTGCGCCGGCTCCTTGCTCATATCCATTAAACCCGGCACACTGGCCTGCATGCGAAACGCCATTTCGTATTGCGAAATGCGGGTGAGAATTTCCGGATCTTGCAGCGTGCGGTGAGCAGTTCGATTCAAGCTGTTGATCGCCTCAACGGAATCTTTTTGCAATTCTCGGGAAATTCCCTCAGGGTTACGGATGTAGAGAACGGGATCGCCAATTGAGTTGAGCTTGACGCCTTGGAAGCGGCTCGGCAACATACCCGCCGACCACTGCCGCGCCGCGATGGGCTGATTCTGCCCTCCGCGCCCGGTGGACACAAGAACAACGAAGCCCGGTAAATCCTCGGTTTCGGCGCCAAGCCCATAGAGCAGCCAGGAACCCATGCTCGGCCGCCCGGCGATAATTGAGCCTGTGTTCATCAACGTGTGAGCCGGATCGTGGTTGATTTGTTCAGTCCACATGGAACGGATGATGCACACCTCATCGGCAATGCTTCCCATGTGGGGGAACAGTTCGCAGATCTGCTGACCCGAGCTGCCCCACTGGCGAAACGGGAATTGCGGACCGAAGCAAATCAACGGCCGCCCTTGCAGCTGGGCCAGCTGTTGCCCCTTGGTCAGGGACTCGGGCATGGGCTTACCATCCATTTCCGCTAGCTTGGGCTTGTAATCGAAGGTTTCTAAGTGCGATGGTCCTCCGGCTTGATAGAGAAAAATTACCCGTTTCGCCTTTTGCGGGAAGTGCAGCGGATGGACCACGCCCCGCGCCGGACTTGCCAGCAGCTTCGGGTTCAACAGCGTATTTAGAGCAATCAGACCGAGCCCGCCAGCGGTGCGTTCCAGAAAAGCGCGCCGGTGCATGCCAGCGTCAGCTGGAGTTGCTTCGATCAGACTTCGATCCATGGCTAATTCCTCGTGATCGTTTCGTGCAAATTCAGCAGGGCTCTGGTTACGGTCGTCATCGCGGCTAAATCCATCGTATTTACCCCAGGCGGAACGGGTGCCTCACCCAGAGAAAGCAACTGCCGTGCGGCCTGCGGATCGCGCCGGAACTTGGAGAGGCTCTTGCGATACAGGCCCTCTAACACTTTCCGTTCTTCCGGGCGCGGCTCCCGGTTGAGAACCCGAGCAAAGGCCCACGACAGCCTGGTGGCGAACCTCCGGCCTCCATCGCGCAAAGCATGCTGCGCCAGCGCCCTGGCGGCTTCGACAAACACCGGGTCGTTGAGCAAAACCAGCGCCTGCAAGGGGGTATTTGAAAGAACTCGGCTTACCGTGCATTCCTCGCGCGAGGGGGCATCGAAGGCGGCTAAGCTGGGATGCAGAAACGTTCGCTGCCAGCGAGTATACAGGCCGCGGCGGTATAAATCTTCTCCCCGGCTGGCCGACCATTCTCGCTTCGGGAAGTTAAGAGCCGCAAGATACCCCTCAGGCTGGGGCGGGCGCACGCTGGGCCCACCAAATTTCTCCGTCAGTAAGCCCGAGACTGCCAGAGCGATGTCGCGAACCAGCTCCGCATCCACTCGATACCGTGACTGCCGCGCCAACAAACGGTTCTCCGGATCCTTGGCCTCCAAGGCCGGATTGCTGAGCGATGACTGGCGGTAGGTATGACTAGTGACAATGGTGCGGACCACATGTTTTACGTCCCAAGCATGCGCCTGGGAGGAGCTAGGCTGCATGAATTCCGCCGCAAGCCAGTCGAGTAACTCGGCATGAACGGGCCACTCGCCTTGCGAGCCCAAATCATCTAAGACCTTAGAAAGTCCCACGCCAAAAAATTGCTTCCACAGCCGGTTGACAAAAACACGTGCCGTGAGCGGATTTTCACGCGAGGTGAGCCACTCTGCAAGATGCAAACGGCTGGCGCGACCGTTGACATGCAACTTGCCGAAAATCTGGGGAATCGCCGGTTCGACAATTTCTCCCGAGTCATCCATGAAATTGCCCCGGGGCAAAATCCGCGTGACGGCCGGCTCGGTTGCCTCCGTCACCACCACCCTCGGGATTGAGGCCTCTAACAAGCCGAGTTGCGCCTCAAGCCGGGAAATTTCAGCTTGATGCTCGGTGAGTTCTGGTTGCGACCAGTGGAAAAAATTCTCGATCGCTTCTTGATCTGCTGGCTGGCGTTCAGCGGCGGGCTTGCGGAGCGCCGCGACCACATTCGTCGGAACACCAGTATGCGGAGCTAGCGGATCGGATGCGCCATTGATTGCCGAGCCGGGCCACGAGTACTCCGCCTGGCTCATCCAGAATCGAAACCTTCCGAGTGTCGCTCGCCGGTACTCCGAATCATGTCGCAAGCGAATGGTTAACGCCGTCTCTGCCGTCGTGTGAAGTCGCTGCGCGAGCCGGAGGGCAAGAAACGGATTTCGGTCTTCACCGTGGAAGGCCAACCCCCAGCCCGTGTTGGGATCGTGATCGAGCACCAGGGCGGGAGCAAGATCCGGTAGGGGGAACAGCGAGTTTGCGGTGGCCAGGGAGAAGGCGACGGGCGCACCGCCAGACTCTAATTCCACTCCCGTCAGCACGAACCGATCAGCTCCTCTTGCCATGCGCACTCCAGGCAAACTCTCATCCATTACGACTTCGATTCCAATCGCCGTCCATGCGCCGGGACCCGGCTTCCAGACCACAGTGTAGGTGTCATTGTCTGGCGCCTTCCCGGTCGCAACAACGAGCCCGTTGCCCGGTTTTCGAGCGGGCACGATCGAGCCCCGGAAATCGTAAGCGGAATCGATCCGTTCGTCGTTGTAAATGGTCAGCGTGGCGCCTTGAGCGGATTTGGCCGATTGCGGTCGCTGCGGTTTCCAATCGAATTCTCCTGCCTGGTAACGCGCCAGGAGATTTCGCTCCCAGCCACTCCGGCGCGCTGCTAGCTTCTCCGCCGCTTCTGCAAGCCGGGCTCGAGCTCGCTGAAGAGCGATTTCAAGCTCGGCTCTCTTTCGCCTTTGCGTTTCGTCTGGCAGTTCGAGTTGAGTGCCCCACGCCTCTGGCCCGCGGTCGGGAACCAAACCTGTTTCCTTGATATCCGCAAAAAAGGCTTTCATGGAATAGAAATCGCGCATGGTCAGAGGATCGAATTTGTGATCGTGACACTCCGCGCAGCCAATCGTGGTCCCAAGCCACACGGTTGAGGTTGTTCGCACCCGGTCAGCCGCGTATTTGGCTAAATACTCCTTAGGTTGAATACCGCCTTCTGCCGAGGTACGGTTCAGGCGGTTATAGGCGGAGGCGATGCGCGACTCAAGGCTAGCGTTTGGCAGTAAATCTCCTGCTAGCTGTTCCTTGGTGAATAAATCAAAGGGTTTATTCTCTCGAAACGCTCGCAGAACATAATCGCGATAGGGCCATGCGGGATACGGATTGTCGCCATGGAATCCACAGGTGTCGGCATATCGCACCGCATCGAGCCAGTGCACCGCTTGTTTCTCGGCGTAGCGTGGCGACGCAAGCAAGCGGTCCACCACCTTCTCATAAGCGTCGGGGGATGAATCAGCCAGAAAAGCCTGCATTTCTTGAGGCGAGGGGGGAAGGCCGGTGAGATCAAGGGAAACGCGCCGCAGGAGGGTGCGCTTGTCGGCTTCTGGGGAAGGCTTTAAATTCTCTCTCGCCAACCGCGCTTGAATGAACGCGTCAATCGGGTTGCGGATCCAGCGCCGGTCGGCGACTGGGGGGACCGCTGGCCGCTGGACCGGCACATAAGCCCAGTGCGGCTCATACTCCGCTCCTTCCTCAACCCACTTTCGAAACTTCTCCTTCTGCCCCGGCGTCAGTTCCTTCTGTGCGTACTTGGGCGGCATGGCCCGATGATCGGTGGCGAAAATGCGTTGGATGATTGCGCTTGCTTCCGGCTTACCGGGAACAATCGGAATAGCGCCGCTGCGAGTTTTTGCAAGCGCTTGCTCCCGCACGTCCAATCGCAGATTCGCCATCCGCGTGTTCTGGTCCGGACCGTGACAGAAAAAGCAGGTGTCCGACAGGATGGGGCGGATATCGCGATTGAAACTGATTGTTCGCTCAACCGCCTCGAGCGGCAGGCTGATGGCGGCCACAACAGCCAAAAACGCCAACATACACCCGAAATTTTAACTTGACTCGTGATGGCTCAACCTAGCTTTCCTCCCAGCGAATGCCGCGCTGTTTCAGCGCCGCTTGCAGGTTTGCAAAGTCGGTAAACAGCTCGGCGTCGATACCTGCGGCGCGCGCGCCTTCTACATAAAGCAGTACATCATCCGTGAAGAAACACTCCTCCGGCCGGCAGCCTGCCGCCTCAAGGGCCGCTTGGTAGATCCGCGCATCAGGTTTGGCTGCACCGACCCGGTAGGAGAGAACCTTGGCATCAAAGCCACGCAACAGCGGATAGCGAGCCTCGAGCACTTCAAAGTGGAGAGAGTTGGTGTTTGACAGCAGCACGAGGCGGTAGCGTTGCTTCAAGGCGTCAAAAAAGGATTCCGGAAGCAGAGGTTCTGGTCGGAAGATGCTGCTCCAAATCTCGACGAAATCTTCCCGGCTCAACTTGCCATCGAAGGCTTTTGTGAGCTGGTGAATGAATTCTTCCGCCCCGAGAGCGCCACATTCAAACTGGGGGACGAGCCCGGTGGCGCGAATGCGTTGGGGAATCTCCCGGGCGGGCAAACCGCAAAGTTGAGAAATCCGCTCGTAGCCTTGAGCAAAGTCAAGTCCGACAATCACGCCCCCGAGATCGAAAATCAACGCTCGATATGGTTTCATAGCGCTATAAACGGTAAGCTTCGCGCGCCGTGCCCTCGAGAATCCACCTCTGTTCCGCGGCGCTCAACTTGCCGATCCAGCCGCGTACCGTATCCACCCACGCTCCATATTCGCCGGCCAGTCGCAGCACGGGCCAGTCCGAGCCAAACATCAAACGCTTGGGACCAAAGGCTTCCAATGCGATGTCGAAATATGGTTTGAGCTCGGCCGGCGTCCAGCGGTTCCAATTGGCTTCGGTGGCCATGCCGGAGATCTTGCAATAGACCTGCGGGCGGCGTGCCAGTTCCCTCAACCTCTCCCGCCAGGGTGACAACAGGCCGTCGCGAATGCGCGGTTTGGCAAGGTGATCTAACACGAAGACTTGATCCGGATGGCGGTCAACGAACTGGATGGTTTGCGGAAGATGCCGCTCGAAGATCAGAATGTCGTAAACCACGCGATTGCGAAGCGCGGCAACGCCACGGTTAAAATCCTCGCGCAGGATGAAGAAATCGTCGCCTTCATCCTGGATGACGTGGCGCAGCCCTTTGAACTTCCTTTCGGAGAGAAAACTTTCCAAAAGTTTTTCAAAACCTGGATCCGTGAGCGGAAGCCATCCCACCACCCCAGCCAGAAAATCGTGCTGCCCGGCGACGGTCAACAAAAACCGCGTTTCTTCGATCGACTGGCGCGCTTGGACGGAAATGGCCTGCGAAACCCCGGCTTGATCCATCTCGCGTTTCAAATCCGCGGGCAGGTAATCGCGGCGCAAAATTCCCATGTGGGGGCCAATCCAGTTATATTCGGCTGGAGTGTAGCGCCAGAAGTGATGGTGAGCATCAATGATCATGTCTCGCCTTTAGAAATGGTGTTCGGTGGACGGCTAGAACCCCTTCTACCTAACCTTTCCCCCGAAAGATATAGATCAAATCAATGATGAGGATGATTACGACCATGAGCTCGAGGATGAAGGCGCGGCCCTGGTGTGTTTCATCCATCAAAAAACGGTATAGATCGCTCGCCGTGCGAAGCTTATCGTCCACTAGCTGCCGGTAGTCCACCACTCCGATGCGCGCGGCAGCGAGTTTATACATCCGCGCGTAGTAGACGTCGCTGAGAAATTTGATGGCGTGATCGGCGCGCTCGGTAAGTTCGCGGATTTCCACCACCATGGCGTTGAGCCGCTCGGCCTCACCCGCCATTCGCCACCGGCGGAGAATGCCGCCGCGGCGGCGAAGCAAATTGTAAATCTTCTCGAGCACCGAGGAAAGGACTTGGTCATAGTAGCGAAACTCGAGCAGCTGTGTATTGGCGTATTCAAGCAACGCGACTACGGGTTCAGGGTCCCCAGATTGCGCGTCGTAGACCAGCGCGGCGCTCCATCCCACCACAAGGAGGTCTGTGGGAGAGTAGGAGATCGAGCTTCTCAACACCTCGTTTTCTTCGGAGTCACTGAGCGGGTTCAACTCGCCGCGGACGATCTGGGCGATGGCGCTCCCATGGTGGGTTAGAAGCTCGGACGAGGTGACCGGTCTACCGTCCGGGCCCAGGGCGCGCCGTAGCTCGATGATCGTATAGTCTTCGCTCAGCAATTGTTCCGCAGGGCGCCGGACAGTTTTTGCAATGCGCGCAGTTTGCCGCCGGGCGGTTTCCTCGGCCACTGATTCGAGGGTGGGTTCATCAATCCATTTCGCCGCAAGCTGGATCAAGCCCTGCCAGTCACCCTGAAACGGCAATTCGAGTTCAATGGAAATGACGCCGTAGTGGAAGTAGCGGATACGGGCAGGGAAGTGTTCGCCGGTGGCGAGTTTCACTGCGGGCAACCGTTCTTCGAGAGGCGGCCGTTCAAAGCGCATGTAATCTGGTGCGAGTCTTCGAAAAGCGGGTTCGCGCCCCGGCTTTTCGAGTTTCAGCAGCTCCCGGAGTTCATCGAGCACAATTTCTTCCCCAATATCGAAGGAAAACTGGAGACGAAACACGCCTTCGAGGGGAGCCGTAGCATCACGGGCCATGTCGGGGAATCGGAATGGGGAAATGGTGGCGGAGGATGAGGGATTCGAACCCCCGAGCGAGTCACCCCGCTAACGGTTTTCAAGACCGCCGCCTTCAACCACTCGGCCAATCCTCCACTTTCGAGGCTACCCGAAAGGCTTCCAGGGGCGCAAGATCAAGCGCCCTGGGGTGTTTCGGTTAGCCTGGATGGCTGTCGTGCCGATCCGCGGTCGCCGCAGACCCCCGATTGACCAGCTGTTCCAGCCGGACTGGCGTCAGCGGCGGGCGAACGGAGTCGACTTTCCAGCCAAACAAAAACTCGACAATCGGGCCACAGATCCGGCCCTGGCACGGGCCCATGCCGCAGCGGGTTTGCAGTTTTGCAGATCGCCAGCACGAGTGCGGGCGGATTTCTTTCAGTGGAACGTCTTCGCAGCGGCAAACCACGGTTTCTGGGTCAGGAAGCTGGCGGAGCTCCTGGCGAAGAGCGAACGCGGCCTGGAGTCGCGCGCGGAACTCAATCCAGCGTGCTCGCTGCTCAAAGAAAGCTGATGCTCGTTGGAGCGAACCGGCGGCCGAGCATCCGGCGATTTGGCCTTGAATGAGCGCCAGATCCACGCCCCCGATTCCCGTCGGCTCTCCAGCACAATAAACTCCCGAAACTGTGGTTTCCTGTTGCTCGTCCACGCGGACAGCGCCGTCGACGAGTTCGCAGCCAACCAGCTGTGCCAGCTCAGTATTAGGAACCAAACCAAAGCTGCAAGCCAGATAGTCACAGGGTTCGGTCCACATTCTGTCTCCTTGGCGCAAGGTGACGCTTTCCACCCGCTCTTGGCCGCTGGCGCGGACCGGCCAGCAACTCCACCGATAAGGTACATCGCAAAGCCGGCCCAGAAGGGCAATCGCTTGGAGGCGTTTGCCAGAACGCAAAGCGAAACTAAGCCCGCGCCTCAAGGGCGTCTGTTCGGCCAGGCAAGTTAGGCGTGCACCGCGGCTCCGGAAAAAGGCTGCTGCCTGTAGCAAGAGAGGGCCAGCGCCGGCAACGACGACGCGCTTGCCGGCCAGCGGCCAGCCGGATTTGACAAGCGCCTGCAACCCTCCGGCGCCGACGACGCCCGGCAAGGTCCAGCCTGGAAATGGCATAAAGCGCTCCCGTGCACCCGTAGCAATCACAAGACGTTTGAAACGCAAATGGTAGGAAATGTTCCTGCCTACGACATGAAGAACTCCCGGCTCAGGCTGGTCCACCACGGTACAGGCGCCGCGAAACGTGGAGCCACTCGCGGAAAAACGGCGGATCCAATGATGGTCTTCTCCGCGCCAAATTTGTCCGCCGGGTTGTGGATTTTCGTCGAGCACAACCACACGGCGGCCCGCCTCGGCGGCCATACAGGCGGCAGCCAAGCCCGCCGGACCGGCGCCCACCACGACCACGTCCCACCGAGACTCAATCATCGGTGCAAACTTCCATTCCGGGCCAGCAGAGCAGCTGGCAGCTTCTGACATGCGGCTCACCATCTACCGTAACCCGGCATTCAAAGCAAACTCCGATGCCGCACAGTGGCCCTCGCGGCTGGCCAGCCACTGAGCGCCGGAAGCGGTCATGACCCGAAAGCGCAATCGCGGCCGCCACCGAGACTCCTTCGGGAACCTTCAGCGTCTTGCCGTTGACGCGAATCTCGATCATCAGAACCGCTCCACGGCGTATGGCTTGGGGTCAAGCGGCGGACGATCTCCCAGGATGAAGGCGGAGACCAAACCGGCCGATGCCAGGCAGGTCGTAATTCCAATGCCTTCATGGCCAGCACAAAGCAAGCAGTTGGGACGGTTGGCAACCGGCCCCACCATGGGGAGACGGTCCGGCGTAGCTGCTCGAAACCCGGTCCACGCTCGCAAGGCAGAAAGCTGAGCAATGCGAGGCATGAAATCAATTGCGCGCTGGACCATGCTCGAGATGATTCGCGATTCGGGACGAGCGTCTGTTACCCCAAATTGCCGGGAAGAGCCAATCAGGACCTGGCCAGTCTTGCGCGGCTGAACATTGAAGGCGACAGATTCCGACTCGCGCCCGTGGGCGCTCTTCAGGTATCCGAGCTCCATCACGGCGTGGCGGACAAAACCAGGATAACGGTCTGTGATGACCAGATGCCCCTTGCGAGGCTGTATGGGCAGCCCGCCAATCAATTGCGGGGTCCACATGCCGGTAGCGCAAACTACATGGTGTGCTTCGAGGCGCGATCCGTCTTCGAGCTCGACGCCCCAAGCCTGGATGTGCGTCACGCGCTTGCCCGTCAAGACTGCGGCTCCACGCTGCTCGGCGCGCTTTAGCAACCAGCCTGCTGCAGCGGGGGGATACAGGATTGCGTCATCCGGAATAAAAAGACCCCCAGGGAGGCCAGGACGCAAATTCGGCTCGGCCTCGGCAAGCTGCTGGGAGTCGAGAATCTCGGCCCGCACTTGACGAGATTGAAGAAAGGCGCACCGCTGTTTGAGAAGCGGTAATTCTTCGGGAACCGCGGCGATCCAGATGGTTCCGCAACGTTCGTATTCAAGCGAGCTGGGCATTTCCATGGCCATCTGGTTCCACCGATCGCGGGAGTAACGGGTGATGGAAAATTCTGCTTCGTTTTCGTCGAGGATGAGTAGATGACCCATGCCAGCCCCGGTTGCGCCGCTGACGGCCAGCGACGGTTCGATGACCACGACGCGGAGGCCGCCCTGGGTCAGTGCGTCTGCGCAAGCCGCCCCAACGATACCGGCGCCAATGACAATCACATCAGCAGTCAACGGCGAATCCCCGTGGCGAAAGGATCCCGCGGGTCCACCAGCAGCGTGGATTCCGCAGTGACAAAAGCGGCGCCGCGAATAGTCGGACGGACACAGCTGCCTTCCCAGCGATACCAGCCCTCAAACAGGCTTCCGGTGATGCTTTCCTGGCGCCAGATGGCATTTTCGGGGAGTTTGCCATCGGCGGCCAGGCAGGCCAGCTTGGCGCTGGTGCCTGTGCCGCAGGGAGAGCGATCATAGGCTTTGCCTGGACAGAGTACGAAATTCCGGCTGTCGGCACGGGGATCCGAGGGAGGCCCGAACAACTCGATGTGATCGATTTCCGCACCGCCAGCACCGGTGATTCCGGCCTGGCGTAAGGCCTGGCGGATGCGCCAGCAGTAATCCGTTAGGGTTTCGACGTGGCTTGGAGAGATCGTGTGTTCGTAGTTGTCGACCAGGAAAAACCAATTTCCGCCCCAGGCGATTTGTCCGCGGACCAGGCCGAGCGACTCAACATTCACGGTAACGTCCCGGGCGTACCGGTAGCTGGGCACGTTTTCAATGCAAACCTCGCCAGTGGCCTCGAGCGTCGCGCAAACCACGCCCACGGGCGTTTCGAATTGATGGGCTCCAGTTGTGAGTCGTCCCAGGTAGGCCAGGGTCACCACAACGCCAATTAAGCCATGTCCGCACATGCCGAGATAGCCGACGTTATTGAAAAAGATCACCGCGGCCGTGTTGGTGGGATCGAAGGGTTCACCAAGCCAGGCCCCCACGAGCACGTCCGAGCCACGGGGTTCGTTGACCACTGTGGAGCGGAATTCGTCATGCTCGGCGCGAAAGCGACGCAGTCTTTCCTCCACTGGGCCTGAGCCAAGGTCCGGGCCCCCAGCTAGGACCACACGGGTCGGCTCACCGGCAGTGTGCGAATCGATTACCTGAATCCGTCGCACGGGCCCCTCACTGCTGGCTGTACACCTTCAGATCGGGCCGTGTCGCGAGGGCCCGGCGAATCACTTGAAGGACTTGGTCGCGCTCGGCTCCTTCCAGCCGCAGCCGGGGGGCGCGTGTCGTTTCTGACCCGAGTCCTGTTTCCGCCATGCATAGCTTGATATACTGCACAAGCTTGGGCTTGGTGTCGAGGTGAAGCAGCGGCGTGTACCAGCGGTATAGCTGGCGCGCTTCGGTCCAGCGACCGGCTTGAATCAACTCCCAGAGCACACGGTTTTCTTCTGGGAATGCGTTGGCGAGCCCAGAAACCCAACCCGTAGCGCCCAGCATAACGCTTTCCAGCACCAGATCGTCCACTCCGCAAAACAGCAAAAAGCGGCCCTCCAGTTCGTTGATCAGGTCTGTGATGCGGCGGGGATCGCCCGAAGACTCCTTAATGGCCACGATGTTCGGTTCCTCGGCTAATTCGCGAAACATGTCGGGCGTGACGTCCACCTGATAGGAGGGCGGATTGTTGTAGATCATGACGGGGAGTGAGCAAGCCCGCGCCACGCTGCGAAAGTGAGCGATCGCTTCGCGGCGGTCAGCTGGATACACCATGGCCGGAAGCACCATCAAACCGTCGATTCCAATTCTTTCACAGTCACGCGCATAGCGGCACGCCGCGGCGGTGGTGAATTCCGCTACGCCGCTGAGAACAGGAATTCGTCCCCGGACGGCCGCCTTGAGTTCTCGCAGCAGCAGCAGCTTTTCCTCGTAGTCATGTGCCGTATTTTCCCCGACGCTACCAAGCAGGATGACGCCGTGAATACCGGAGCCGATGAGGCGCTCAAGGTGTCTTGCCGTAGAGTCCAAGTCCAAGGACTCATCAGGATGAAATTGTGTGGTCAAAGCTGGAAAGACTCCACTCCAGGTCACCGTCATCTGGCCTCCACCGCGGTAGAACTTCCGAGAGACCTATGATCGCACGCCGGGCGGAGGCTAAAGGCGGCCAGCGCCTGGGTGACTAGCGGAGGTAAAGCATGTCGATTTCCACCAGCAGCTCGGAAGCCGAGAAGGCAAATTTGGCTTCCTCAAATCTCGGGGCTCGGAATCGAGGCTTTGGGTTCCGTGACGCCCCCCAGCCCTCCTTGGGCAGCCCAATCCGAGTTGTGTCCATCTTGGCGTTGCTATTTTCATCGTGGAGAACAGAAATAGCGTAGGAACCAAACGGGATTCCGTGAAAAGTTGCCCGCGCTCGGTCTCCCTCCATCTCGGCTCGCTGCATGGCAACCGCCTGGTAGGGATCCCCGGGGAACCCTTTTGGCTGTTCGAACAGCAGTAAGATGACTTGCCCGGAATTGTTCCGCAGACCCTTGATGTGAACTTGAATCGTACCCTTGCCTGCTGTCTCGGCACTGGACAGCAGAAGCAAGCCGAAGAAGAGCGAGAGCCGTTTCACAATACGAGGATGTTTCGTCCTGCTTGAAGATTCAGAAAATTAACGGTAAGGACTTAAACCGTGGATTCGAACAGGGCGGCCGCTCCTTGTCCTCCTCCCACGCACATCGTGACTACACCCAAGCGGCCTTTGCGCCGCGCGAGTTCGTTGGCGAGGGTTCCCACCAGCCGGGAGCCCGTCATGCCGAAGGGGTGGCCGATGGAGATCGAGCCGCCGTTGACATTCAGCTTCTCGGGATCGATACCCAGTTTGTCCCGGCAATAGATCACTTGAACGGCAAAAGCCTCGTTGAGCTCCCACAGATCGATATCGTCTACTTTCAGACCATGGCGCTGAAGCAATTTGGGGACAGCGTAGACGGGACCGATACCCATTTCCTCGGGTGGTAAGCCAGCCACGGAAAAACCACGATAAAGCAGTCGATAGGGGATACCGAGTGTGTCGGCGCGCTTGCGCTCCATCACAATGTTGACCGAGGCGCCGTCTGATAGCTGCGAAGAATTGCCGGCGGTCACCGTGCCCTCACCGCTGTCGGGATCAAAATGAGGCTTCAGCTGGAGTAAACCTTCTAGCGTTGTGTCCGGGCGGTTACACTCGTCGCGGTCGACCCAGGACTCTTCTTCGCCGAAGACTTCGCCTGTTTTTTTGTCCACCAAAGCGCGGCGGACGCGGATGGGTGCAATCTCTTCTTGGAAGAATCCCTGGGCTTGCGCGCGCGCCGTTCGCTGCTGGCTTAACAAAGCGTACTCATCCTGGGCCAGGCGGCTAATTTTGTAGCGCTTGGCAACGACCTCAGCGGTAGCGCCCATCACCATATAGATTCCCGGATAATGCTCTTTCACCCACGGATGGGGATGAGAGTCCCGCGGAGTGAAGGTGATGCTTTCAACGCCTCCACCGATGGCGACGCTGGCGCCTTCCTGTATCACTTCATGGGCGGCCATAACCGTAGCTTGTAAGCCGGAAGAGCAGAAGCGATTGACGGTTGTGGCAGCCACCGTGACTGGGAGACCAGCCAGTAGCGAAGCCACACGCGCAATGTTCATGCCCTGCGGACCATGGGGCATCCCACAGCCGAGAATGACGTCCTCGACCTCGGCCGCGTCGATTTGAGGAACACGCTGAAGGGCTTCGCGAATGCAATGAGCCGCAAGGTCTGCCGGATGCGTGCGGTTGAATGAGCCGCGGAACGATTTGGCGAGCGGAGTGCGCACGCTGGCGACGATGACCGCCTCACGCATGGGGTTTGGCCTCTGCCACCTGCCGGTGCGGAAGTAAGAAGTGGGTGAATTCGTTCTCCCCGTGGACGTCGGTCAAACGCATGTCGCGTCCTTGGAAATAGTAGGTCAGCCGTTGGTGGTCAAGGCCGAGAAGCCGCAGAATAGTGGCATTGACGTCAAAGTTGGTCACTGGCTTTTCAACGGGTCGGAGGCCGAATTCATCGGTTGATCCATACACCCGGCCACCTTCAATTCCCGCGCCCGCCATCCACATAGAGAACGCATAGGGGTGATGGTCGCGCCCGTTGGGGCCTTCGGCCAGCGGCGTACGGCCGAACTCGCTGGCCCACACCACAAGGGTTTCATCCAGAAGGCCACGGTTTTTGAGATCCGTGAGCAGGCCGTGAATGGGCTTATCGGACTTGGCCGCCATCTTGGTATGCGAGCCTAACAGATCATTGTGCGCTCCATCCCAATCATCTCCAAGATGCGTGCCCGAGTACAGTTGAACGAAGCGCACGCCACGCTCCACAAGACGCCGCGCCAACAGGCATTTGCGGCCAAAATCATCGGTGTGCGGCTCACCAATACCGTAAAGCTTGCGAGTGGCTTCCGTCTCCTTGGACAAATCGACTGCCTCGGGAGCCTCGGATTGCATGCGAAAGGCAAGCTCGTAGGACTCTAGACGCGCTTCGAGCTCGTCGTCCCAGGGGCGGGCCTCGAGATGTTTCCGATTGAGTTGGTGAATGAAATCAAGCGTTGCGCGCTGCGTCGCCGAGCTGACCCCCGGCGGATTTGACAGATTCAAAACCGGAGCCTCGCCAGCGCGGAACACCGTACCTTGATAAATCGCCGGCAAATAGCCAGCACCATAGCCTTGCGGGCCGCACTTCATCGCTCCGTCCGACATCACCACGAAAGCCGGCAGGTTTTGATTTTCGGAGCCCAATCCGTAAACTACCCAAGCGCCGAGGCTGGGCCGTCCTGGCAATTGAGACCCGCAGCTCCACAGGTACATTGCGGGAGCGTGGTCGAAGGCGTCGCCATGACACGAGCGAATGAGCACGAAATCGTCAGCGTGCTGGGCAAGATGAGGAAATAGTTCCGAAATTTCAATTCCCCCGCGGCCGTAGCGAGAAAACTTCCAGGGGCTCCCGCGGATGATGGCTTTGGTAAAGTCGATGCGGCTGGTTTTGAGGCCCTTGGCGTAGGAGGGAGGTAGGGTTTGGCCGTGAAGGCGCGCCAGTTCTGGCTTGGGGTCGAAGGTGTCGACGTGGCTCACACCCCCATGCATGAAGAGATAGATCACCGCCTTGGCGGCGGGACGGGAATGAGGTGGGCGAGGCGCCAAGGGCTTGGCCGCCTCAAGCAGCGACGTGGCGGCAAGCGCTCCGAATCCCATGCCTGTGCGGAGCAAAAACTCGCGACGCGAATCAAACCGCCGGGGTAATCTTTTAGTCGACATAGAGAAACTCATTGGAATTTAAAAGTCCACGAACGAGCTCCACCAGCGCGGCTTCATCATTGCCCGTGGTTTCGAGCTGCCGCACCAAAAACTGCCGGGCATTTGCAAGTTCGTCGGCTTGCGGTTCACGCAACAAGATCGAACGCCAAGCTCTCCGGATCGCCTCGGTCTGCTCCAGCGACACAAGCTGGCGAGCGAAGCGCGCTCCCTGTTCCATGACGAAGGCTCCGTTCAGCATCGTGAGCGCTTGCGGAGCGGTCGTGCTCGAATCGCGCCGGGGACAGCTCAACATGCTTTCTGGAGCGTCATACACCTCTAGCATGGGAAGCCGGAAGGTGCGCTTTTGCATCAAGTAAATGCTGCGGCGGCGGTATTCGCTGGGGTCAAAATGCACGATCCAGGAATCTTCCATCCGGCCAATCATGCCGAAGGTTTCTTCCTTCGACAGCGGTGTAACGACAGGGCGGCCGCCCGCTTTTCGATTCAAATTCCCGGTGGCAAACAGCACTGAGTCACGCAATTCCTCGGCGCTTAATCGCCGCCGCGAAAACCGGCTAAGCCACTGGTTCTGTGGATCCTTCTGGCGGTGTTCGGCCGTGATTTGCGAGCTTTGTTTCCAGGTGGCCGAAGTCAAAATCAGGCGGTGCATTTCCTTGACGGACCATTTGCGCGCCACGAATTCCGACGCTAGCCAGTCGAGCAGCTCGGGATGGGTTGGAAGGGCGCCCTTGGATCCGAAATCGCTGGTAGTCGATACGATGCCGCGACCGAAGTGATAATGCCAGATGCGATTGACCATTACTCGTGCGGTGAGCGGGTGATCGGGTTGCGTGATCCACTCGGCTAATGATTTTCGTCGGTAGGTGGTAGGTCCGAGAGGGATGGGGCCAGTGGCCTCGCGGTGATCGACGCCCGGGCCCACCTCGCCCCCGCCGAGCACTGTCAAAAAGCCAGGCTCCACGCGCACGCCGAGCAGCTCACCCCGCACTGGCATAAACGTGGGGGGAGCGTGATTACCTACATCGTTCACGCCGCAAGCAAACGGCTTTGGGCGGTAGCTAGCGAACAGACTCACCAGCCGCACTTCAATGGCCCGGAGACGTTCAGACTCTTCGGGTGTTAGACAAGCTCGAATTTCTGCGTCACTCACCGCCACTTTGGCCGCATTCTCGGTGGCGAGCGCCTTTTGGGCGGGAGTTCGCTTCTCGTCCTCGGTCTGGAGAGCTTGCTGCACCTCCGGCCGCAGAAGGCTCATTTTCTGAGCATAGATTTTCGAACGGCAACGGTGCTGGATGGCGCCAATTTCCTCGCCAATATTTTGAAGCTTAATTTCGCGACTGTTCGCTGCGACGTCATAACCCAGCGACCCGAGGCGGTTCAGCGCGATCCGGGTTTTCACAGCTGGCGCGAAGATGGCTTGCAACCGGTAGTAATCGCGTTGCGGGATGGGATCATACTTATGGTCATGACATCGGGCGCATCCAAGCGTTAATCCCATAAACACGCTACCCGTTGTATCGGTGTAATCGGTGAGAGTTTCCACCCGATTGATGTCGGCCTGGTCGGGATAGTAGTCACGGTTGGGTCCGACGCAGAAAAATCCAGTGCCCATGACCGATTCCGGATCTTCGGGCCAAAATTCATCTCCGGCCAGCTGTTCGCGAATGAAGCGGTCGTAGGGCTTGTCTGCATTGAACGAAGCAATCACGTAGTCGCGATAGCGCCAGGCGTCAGCAATGTAGGGATCGAGTTCAAAGCCAGCTGTGTCTGCGTAACGGACAAGGTCTAGCCAGTGACGCCCCCACTTCTCTCCGTAGTGCGGAGAGCTTAGCAGTTTGTCCACGAGCCGCTCCCACGCATCGGGACGTTGGTCGCGCAGATATTCATCAATTTGTTCACGGGTTGGGGGAAGCCCAAGTAAATCGAAATAGAGACGGCGCACCAGGGTGGCACCGTCAGCGGGAGAGGAAGGCTTGAGGCCCTTCTCAGTTAATTTCGCCAGAACGAACGCGTCGATTGCGTTGCGAACCCAGGGGTTTGCAGATTGGGGCACGGCGGGCCGCACGACTTTGCGGAAGCTCCACCAAACTGGTTGACCCGGGGCAGAGTTCTGACGTGGCCACAAGGCGCCGCTTTCAACCCAGCGCCGCAAGGTCTCAATCTCGTCAGAAGGAAGCTTTTTCCCGGGCGGCATAGCGAGCTTGGATTCTTGTCGAACCGCCTGAAGCAAAAGGCTGTGGACGTCGCCCGGACGGACCGCCGCACCCCGCGTCCCGCCCTTGAGTGCGCCCTCCCGTGAAGAGAGATCAAGACCGGATAACGCCAGCTGGCGCGAATGACAGGAAAGACAATTCCGTTCCAAAATGCGAAGAGCTTCTTCGGCAAGCTCCGCCGCCAGGAGCTGGGCTCCGCTAAACAACAACGCCAAGCGCCACATGGGTTAGCCCCATCATAACCGTTTAGGCGATTGAAGTGTCAATGCTTGAAAAACCCCGCCCTTGCCCGGCGAGCCGCTCCAGCAAGGGCGCCGGCTGCCATCGTGAACCATGCTGCGCATGAAACTCTCGCACCCGTTCCAATACGGCTGAAAGGCCGACCGAATCGGCGTAAAACATCGGACCTCCGCGATGGGCCGGAAAGCCGTAACCATAAACATAGACGATGTCAATGTCGGAGCTGCGTAGCGCAATCTTTTCTTCGAGAATGCGAGCTCCCTCGTTGACGAGGGTGTAGAGCAACCGCTCGGTGATCTCTTGCTGGGAAATCAGGCGTGGCTGAATGCCGGCCTCGCGGCGCACCTGGTCGATGATTTCGTCTACAGCCGGGTCGAAGTACGGTTTACGGTTTTCATCATAGCGATACCAGCCCGCGCCGCTTTTCTGTCCGAGCCGTCCTTTCTCAACGAGCCTGTCTTCGAGTAAGGGTTTTCGCACTCCGGGTGGATCGAGGTGCTGGAATTCGCGGCGGATGCGCCAGCCGACATCCAGCCCGGCCAGATCGCCGACGGCAAGCGGGCCCATGGCCATGCCAAATTCGGTCATCGCACGGTCGACCTGCTCCACAGAGGCTCCCTCTTCGATGAGGAACTGCGCCTCGCGGCGGTAGGGTCCAAACATGCGGTTGCCTACAAATCCACGACAATTGCCAACCACGACAGCCACTTTCCCGAGCCGCCGGGCTAAGGCAAGCGACGCCGCGAGTACCGGAAGACTGGTCTGGCGCCCGCGCACAATTTCGAGCAATCGCATGACGTGCGCTGGGCTAAAAAAGTGATGACCGACAACCTGGTGGGGGCGGGAAGTTGCCGCCGCGATTTCATCGATGCTGAGCGTGGAGGTGTTGGTGGCAAGAATGGCTCCCGGTTTGGCGATTTGATCCAGGCGGGAGAAAATTTCTTTCTTCAGCGCCATGTTTTCGAAAACTGCCTCCACCACAATATCGGCCTCCTCGAGATCGCGATCATCGAGCGAAAGCTGGATTCGACCCAGGCGTTCCTCCATGACTGCTTGGGAGAAGCGGCCCTTAGCCACCGATTGCGCATACTGGCGCTGAATCGCAGCCAGAGCCCGGTCAAGCGCCTGCTGCGAGACGTCTTTGAGCACTACCGGAATGCCCGCGTTGGCGTAGGTCATCGCAATTCCAACGCCCATGGTTCCCGCGCCCACAATGCCTGCTTTTTGAACCGGCTGAACAGGCGTGTCCTTGGGGAGATCTGGAATTTTTGCCGCCGCTCGCTCGGCAAAGAAGACGTGGATCAGCGCTTTGGATTGGGAGGAGAATAAACACTGCTCAAACAGCTGGGCCTCTTGTTGAATGCCCTCGTAGAAGGGCAGTTTCGTGGCGGCTTCGATTGCTTCAATGGCCGCTCGCGGCGCGATCAGGTCGCGTTGCCGCGTTTGCGCGAGTTCACGCGCCCGGGCAAAAATCGGAGAATTTTGCTCTGGCGTTCCGAGCAAGGCGTCTCGCTGGCGAACTTTGTTTACTGGCTGATCCGCCATTCGGCGGGCGAACGCCACAGCGCCTGTGACCAGGTCGCCCTCCACCAGCTGGTCGACCAAACCTAAGCGTGCCGCTTCGCTGGCCGAAACGGGTTCACCAAACTGGCACATCTCAATGGCTTTGGCCACACCTACCAAGCGCGGCAGCCGTTGCGTGCCACCGGCCCCGGGAATGAGACCTAGCTTCACTTCTGGCTGCCCCAGTCGAGCCTCGGGCACGGCTACTCGGTAGGCACAGGCCATCGCCACTTCCAGGCCGCCTCCAAAGGCCTGGCCGTGGATGGCTGCTGTTACAGGCTTGGGGGAGTCTTCTAAGGCGTAAAGCAGGGGGTGAAGACCCTCTCCTCGGGCCTTGCTACCGGAGGTGATCTTGCCAAACTCCTTGATGTCAGCGCCGGCGATGAAAGATCGACCAGCGCCAATCAGCACGACCGCGCGCACGCGATCGTCCTGCTGCGCGCGCTGAAGACAGGCGGCGATGCCCTCCGGCACCCCAGGGCTCAACGCATTGACGGGCGGATTGTTAACGGTGATGACCGCCACGTCGCCGTCCACATAGTAAAGGACCAGATCGTTCATCGTGCTTTGTTCCTGGGATTATGCACTGACTCTGTACAGTTTGTTTAGGGAAACCTTGACAAAACCTAGCACAGTTGCCAAGCCAGGGCTAGGCAAGAACCTCGTGGCAGCCAGCCGACGGAAGGCAAAGGTAAATTTCTGGTTGGATCGCTGTTCTCTGGCGGTACTGCTGCGCGATTCTTTCCCTGATTGCGGCTGCTTGATGTGCTTCCACAAGATTGACCGTACAGCCGCCAAATCCTCCTCCTGTCATCCGGGCGCCATAGACGCCTTGGCATTCCAGCGCGAGCTCCACCATGAGATCAAGTTCCGGGCAACTGACTTCAAAATCGTCGCGCAGGCTGGCATGAGACTCCACCATCAATCGGCCGAATTCCTGCGCATCGCCGGCCGCCAAGCTCTTTTCTGCTGCGAGCACACGCGCATTTTCGGTGACCACATGACGGCAACGGCGGCGGATGCGGTCTTCAAGCCCGCCGCTGTAGCGTTCAAAGTTTTTCAGGTCAATATCGCGCAGGGCTGGGACGCCAAAATAGCTCGCCGCGGCCTCACAGTCTTCCCGCCGGCGGTTGTACTCGCTACCAGTCAATTCGTGGCGAACCATCGTGTTGCAGATCATCAAACAGAGCTGTGGGGGCAAGGCCACGGCCCGAGATTCCAGACTCCGGCAGTCAATCACTAACGCCTTGCCTTCCTGCGCGAAACAGGCAATGTACTGGTCCATAATGCCGCAGCGAAGTCCGACAAACTCGCTTTCGGCGCGCTGGCACAAAAGCGCTAACTCCTGGCGAGGGATTCGGTGTCCAGCCAGCGAACTCAGGGCCAAGGCCGTCGATACTTCCAAAGCGGCCGAAGAGCTCAATCCCGCCCCTAAGGGCACATCGCCGTCAATTTCGAGATTCGCGCCTTGAAGCCGGTAGCCCGCCAGCTCGAGCTGAAGCGCTACGCCCCGGACGTAATCGGCCCAATCGCCTTGCCGCACGATGTGATCCAGGTCGAACTCCACGGTGCCGGGGTACTGCAAGGAACGCACGAGAACTTTTCGATCCGGGCGCTGGGCCGCACACACTGTTGTGGCACGATCTAGGGCGGCGGGGAACACAAATCCCCCGTTATAGTCCGTGTGTTCGCCAATGAGATTGACGCGGCCCGGGGCTCGAAACTTCCGAACTGCGCTCACCGGGCCTTCTCCCGCCGTGCTGAATAGAGAAAGAACAGACCGATGACCAGCAACACGCAGCCCCAAATCAGATTGATGTTGACTCCCAAGGAGCGCCGATACAGCGAAGCATCGCTTAGCAGACCAAAAGCCGCCAGCAGGATCCCATAAACAACAAAAATCAAACCGATTGGCAAACGTAGATCAAGGCCCATGGAAGACTCCTCTTGGAGGCTGAGCATCACCAAAATAAGGCGTTCAACAAAACCGCGGCCGCTAAGATTGCCAGGCCCAAAGGCGCAGGCCGAAGATACCACGATTGGTCCTCCTCCTCGGGCTTTTCTGTGAGCGAATACACCAGACCGCGGAGCTCGGCATCCGGCTTCGGAGCGGTCAGCAGGCTTAGCCCCACCGTGACGGCAAAACAGGCGCCAAAAGCCCAGATCGCCGTCCCGAAGTTTTGCGCCATTTCACTCGGGTAGCTGGTCCACAAGCCCAGCCATCCTCCTTTAATTCCAGGGGAGCTGCCTTTGGGCAGCGACCAGCCGTGGTGGGCGGCAGCAGCGAGGGTTCCCGCCAGAAGACCTGCAAAGGCGCCGTGGCCGGTTGCGCGTTTCCAGAACATTCCCAGCAGAAAGGTCGCAAATAGTGGGGCGTTGACAAAGGCGAACACCAGCTGGAGGAAATCCATGATGTTGTTGAAACGTGTGGTGAGATAGGCGGCGAGAAGAGCAGCGCCCATCCCGAATACAGTGGCCATCCTCCCCATCCACAACAAATGCGAATCACTCGCCTGGCGGCGGATGTAGGCCTGATAAATGTCATAAGTCCAGACGGTGTTAAAAGCGGTGACATTGCCGGCCATGCCGGACATAAAGGATGCCAGCAACGCCGTCAAGCCTAGGCCCAGCATACCAGCAGGGAAGTAGTGAGCAAGCAGCATGGGAATGACCATGTCGTAGTGATAGGATCCATCCTCTTTGCGCGGCAGTTGAAAGTTGCTTCCCGAGGCCGTAAGAGCCATGGCGATCATTCCAGGTAGGATCACAAGGGCTGGAAACAGCATTTTCGGTATGGCTGCGATGAGGGGAGTGCGGCGTGCGGCAGACATGGAGCGGGCGGCCATGGCGCGCTGAACTACGAGAAAATCCGTGCACCAATAGCCGAAAGAAAGCACAAAGCCCAGTCCCATCAGCATGGCGAACCATTCGACACCCATGGGGTTGTGCGCCGGATCGTCGAGATAGCGCCAGGAGGAGGTGAAAGCTCCGGGTGCATAACCCTGGGAAACAGCGACGTTGCCTAACCGCTCCGCGAGGGCGCTCCACCCACCGACATCCTTTAAACCCAGGAACACCAGCGGAAAAAAGCCCGCCACGATCAGAAAGAACTGCAACACCTCGTTGTAAATGGCAGACGTCAAACCGCCCAAGAAAATATAGGCCAGCACAAAGAAGGCAGAAAGCAGAATGCTGGCATGGAAGTTCCAACCAAGCAAGGCAGTAAGCAGGATGCCCATGGCATAGAGCGAGATGCCCGAGGAAAATACCGTCATGGCGGCAAAAGAGACAGCGTTGAAGCCGCGCGTTTTCTCATCGAAGCGAAGCTTGAGATATTCGGGAACGGAACGCGCGCGGGAGCCATAGTAGAAAGGCATCATGAAGACACCGACGAAGACCATGGCGGGCACGGCTCCCACCCAGTAGAAATGGCTGGTAGCCAGGCCATATTTTGCTCCGGAAGCCGCCATTCCCATGACCTCCTGCGCGCCAAGGTTGGCGGACAGAAACGCTAGTCCCGTGATCCAAGCTGGAATCGAGCGGGCGGAGAGAAAAAAATCTTCGCTGGTTTTCATGTGGCGTTTGAGCAGGTAGCCGATCGTGGTGACGAAGGCGAGGTAAACCAGCAGGATGAGCCAGTCCACGAGGCTCAGTTCGATGCGAAACATAAGGCTCATTGTATCGATGCGCGATTTTTCGCTTGGCCGATCAGTTGCAGGGCCTGCTGCGGCCGGGGAAGTTGTTCTATTGTAGTGGCGAATGTTGCGACGCGATTTCCTTCCCATCCTGGCCGGCGCGGGTCTGTCCCTGCCTGCGCCCGCTCAAACCACGGCCCGGCCAAACTTTATCGTCATTTGCACCGATGATCAAGGAATTGGGGATGTGGGCTGCTATGGTGGGCCAGAAGCGAAGACGCCGCATC
The DNA here is from genome assembly GCA_025056455.1 of Bryobacteraceae bacterium. Classification (GTDB taxonomy): domain Bacteria; phylum Acidobacteriota; class Terriglobia; order Bryobacterales; family Bryobacteraceae; genus CADEFT01. Next base: position 27,513 of record JANWVY010000015.1, read on the forward strand.
TGGACCGGCTGGCAGCATCTGGCGTCCGGTTTACGAACTGGCACGCGAACTCGCCGGTTTGTTCCCCCTCGCGCGCTAGCTTGCTCACGGGTAAGTATCCTCAAAACGCTGGCATCCCTCAGATTCTGTTTTCTCATCCGGAATTCAACGTTGCGGGACTTAAGAAGGGTGAGAAGACGTTGGCCTCGGAGTTGAAGAAATTGGGATACCGCACAGCGGCGATTGGCAAGTGGCATCTGGGCAGCAAGCCCGAAAGTGGCCCTCTCGCGCAAGGCTTTGACGAGTGGTTTGGGTTTTATTCGGGCTGGATTGATTATTACTCCCACCGGTATTACACCCTGGGCGGGCAGCCGGTTTTTCACGATCTCTGGCGGAACGAGCAAGAGGTGTTCGAAGAACCGGCCTATCAAACCGAGATGCTGGCGCGAGAGGCCAAGAACTTTCTTTCTCGCCAAAGCTCCACCCGGCCGTTCTTTTTGTATTTAGCGTTTGGCGCGCCCCATTATCCGATGATGGCGCCGAAGAAATATCTCGATCGTTTCCCGGCCAGTATGGACCGGGACCGGCGCATGCACTTAGCCATGGTCTCGGCTATCGATGACGCCATTGGCGATTTGGTCCAGCAGCTACAAAGCCGCGGTTGGCATCAAAACACGGTGATTTTTTTTCAAAGTGACAACGGGGCGACGCGAGAGGAGCGCGCCGATCATCGCGGCCGGCCCTATCAGGGTGGCAGCAACCTGCATTACCGGGGCTACAAAGGAAGCTTGTTTGAAGGTGGCATCCGTGTACCAGGGATTCTCAGCTGGCCCGCCAAGATCAAGCCCAAACAAACCAGTGACGCCACCTTGCTGGCGATGGACATCCTGCCGACGTTTCTGAAGTGGGCTGGAGCGACGCCACCGGAAGACGTCGACGGTGTAGACATCTCTCCGGTCGTTTTCGAAGGGAAAGCGAGTGTTCATGAGGATGTATTTTGGGAGTACGACGGGCAGCGCGCGATCCGGAACGGGCCCTGGAAACTCATGGAAGGCTATCGCGAGGGCTTGGGCCTCAAACTCCAGCCGGGTTTCTGGCTGTCCAATTTAGAAGAGGATCCCTCGGAAAAGAAGGACTATGCGCTTCAACGCCCGGAGGTAGCAAGGGAACTGCTTGCGCGACTGCGCAAGCACCGCTGGAAATCGTAATTTGCCGACCACCAGTTGGCCCGGGTTAGAGCGGTCTCAAGGCTCAAATTTGGCGGGTGGAATCGGCTTTCAAATTCCTGTTCAGGAGGGTTCATCGGCCGGCGCCGATGGCGCGGCGGTTTGCCGCTAGAACCCACTCCAGCAAGCGCCTCTCGAAGGGAACGGCGAGGTAGTCGGCTGCTCCCGCTTCCAGGGCGTCGAGCCATTCGGCGGCGTTTGGCAGCCGGCTCACCACAACAACGGGGACCTCCAACGCGGCAGCCGCTTCTAAGACCTCGCCCAGAGACCGATCTCTCATTGGACACAGGATGAGGTCCGGGGCGGCCTTGGCGAGAGCTTCAATCCGGTCGTTTTTCGTTTCGGGCAAGCTGTCGAGGACCAGCAGCGGATGTTCCGGTAAGCAGCGACCGAGGTCCTGCTGAAGAGCCGAGTCAAGACCGACTAACAGCAGGCGCGGCAGGGGAAGCAGGGCCGGGGCAAACATCAAGACCTCTTCACCAAGCAACAAAGTCGCTGGAACTCAGAAATCTTCTCAGGCTGTGCGAGAAATTTTCTCGGGGTCCAGAGAGGCGGATGAAAACGGGCCGCCTAGATGCTCAACACCGGGCAGGGGGACTCCCGGATGATGGCGTAATCTTGCGAGCGCAGCCGGCCGATCAGAGATGGTCCGCTGCGGTGGATCACCACCAAATCGGCATTGAGCTTCCGCGCCAAGCGAGCAATGACTTCCTCCGGAGGACCAATCTCAACATAGGTTTCAACGCTCGAGCCGACCTTTTGCTGGAGCCGGCCTAGGTCGGCCTTGGCCTGCTCGAGAAGGAAATGGCGAAACGCGGCTTCATCAAAGCCGGGCCCAGCGACTTCCGCGATGTGCACCGCATGAACCAAGTTCAACGAGGCACCTAAGCAGCTGGCGAGCTCCAGGCCGAACTTCAAAACTGGTTCACTGTGTTCATCCCGGTTCACAGCACACAGAATGTTTCGGTAGGGAAATCCGGTATGATGATCAACCTCCTCGGCGTGGCTATCTGTCCACACGGGACAACTGGCGTCGTGGAGCACCTTGGCGGACACCGAGCCAAGCAGCAATCTCCGGAAGCGGCCAAATCCCCGTGTCGGGAGCATGATCAGATCCACCTTCGCCGCCGCCGCGTGTTCCAGGATGGCGTGCGCAGGCTCGCCCCGCACAATGAGGATCTCCGGCTGGAGACTCTCGAAATGAGTTTGAGCGAATTGTGCTAGTTGCTGGCGGGCATACTCACCCAGAGATTGGGGATCTACGGTTTCCACCCAGGCCTGGCCGTCGAAGTAGGCGGGCGGGCTGACCTCATAGGCGTGGATCAGCGTAAGCTGCGCCTGGAAGTAATGTGCGAAGGAAGCCACTCGCGGCGCGATTCTCTCCGAGCGGCGCGAGAAATCAACTGGGAACAAGATTTTGGTAAATCGCAGCATTGCTCCCCTCCCCCTTGGGGCCCGGGCTTTTCTGATCCGATGGCCGGGTCTCCGCCACTTAGCTTAACCTAGTCGAGGAGCGCTCTCCTACTCCGGGTATGCTTGCGAGCCCGCTCGTTGCAGAGCCAACCTTGGGGGATGCGGCTATCGATAGCGGCCGCGAAGTTGATTCCAGCGAATCAAAAACAGTTCGCCAAAGGCGCGTAGCCCGCTGGCCAGACTGACCCGCGTGCCCTCGACGTTGGCCCACCGCACGGGCACCTCAACGGCAACAAAACCCAGTTTTCTCGCCAAAAAAAGATCCTCGACATCAAAACCGAATCCATCGATTTGTTGGCGGGAGAAGATCTCTTTGGCTGCCGCCGCGCTGTAGAGTTTAAAACCACACTGAGTATCGCGGTGAGGCAGTCTCATGATGAGCCGCATGACGAAGTTGAAAAAGCGGCCCGAGGCTTCGCGAAAAGCCGGTTGGTGCACACTCACCAGGGAACGGTCAAGGGCCCGGGAACCGAAGGCGACATCCGCCTGGGCGCGCGCGGCGGCCTGCATCAGCTTGTCAAATTCTTCGATGGGCGTGGAGAGATCTGAATCCGTAAACAGCCGCCAATCCCCTTGAGCGCAGAGCATGCCATGGCGGACAGCATAGCCTTTGCCGCGATTGCCGGGATTGGAAACGAGCCGAATGCAGGGGTGTTGCTGGGCGAACCGTCTCACAACTTCTGCGGTACGGTCACGCGATCCGTCATCGACCACGAGAATCTCAAACCATTTCCAGCTACGCTGCGACGCCCAGGAAAGTAGCTGGGTGAGCGTGGGCGGCAGCCGTTGCTCTTCGTTATAGGCCGGAACAATGATCGAGAGGGAGTGCAAGGGTCAATTATAATATTGAGTTTCAAGGAGATACGATTGTCACTGGAATATGAGCTGCTAACCCAGCGATACCACCGCATCCGTGAGATTGAAGCTCTAGGGTTTAAATCGTATGGGCAGCGGTTTGACTTTACACACACACTGGCGCAAATCGTTGAACAGTACGGCGACAAAACGGCCGAGCAGCTGGAGCCTCGCGTGGAAGTCAAGGTGTGCGGCCGGATTCAAACCATCCGCCGCATGGGCAAGGCCGGATTTGCGCATCTTCTGCAAGGTGGCGAAAAGCTCCAAATCTACGTGCGCAAGGATGCGGTCGACGAAAAGAGCTATGCGCTGTATCAGCTCTTAGACATTGGCGACATTGTGGGCGCTTCCGGCTACTTGTTTCGCACCCGTACGGGCGAGCTCAGCGTTCATGTCGAGCAGCTGACGTTTCTTGCAAAAACGCTGCTGTCGATGCCCGAAAAGTGGCACGGGCTCGAGGATGTCGAAACCCGCTACCGCCAGCGGTACCTGGATCTGATCGCCAACCCTGAGGTCCGAAAGACGTTTTACAAGCGGGCGAAAATCATCTCTTCGTTCCGGCGCCAGTTAGAAGACCGAGGCTTTGTAGAAGTCGAGACGCCCATGATGCAACCCATTTTTGGGGGTGCGGCCGCCAAGCCTTTCGTCACCCATCACAACACCCTCGATATTGATCTTTATCTGCGGATTGCTCCGGAACTCTATTTAAAGCGGCTGGTTGTGGGCGGCTTAGACCGTGTGTATGAAATCAATCGCAATTTCCGCAACGAGGGCATCTCAACCAAGCACAATCCGGAATTCACGATGCTTGAGTTTTATCAGGCCTACACTGATTACCGAGGTTTGATGGACCTTTCCGAAGAGTTGTTGCGCCAGACGGCCATCGACGTCAACGGAACCACAGAGTTTGAGTTTGACGGGCGCAAGTACGACTTTGCGCGGCTTCGCCGCTTCACCATGCGGGAGGCGATTGTGGAATTTTGGAGAGCTGGGGACAAGCCCACTCTCGACCAGCTGATGGATCCAGAATGGCTATCGCGACATTCCAGCAAGGCCACCGCCGGCGAAGCCCTCGTGGATTTGTTTGAACGAGTGGCTGAACCCCATCTTCTCGATCCCACGATCGTTTACGAGTTCCCAGTCGAGGTATCCCCGTTGGCCAAAAACAATCCCGACGATCCGCGGTTTGCAGACCGGTTTGAGATTCTTGTTGCGGGAATGGAAATCGGCAATGCTTACACGGAGTTGAACGATCCGCAGGAGCAACGGCGGCGGTTTGAAATACAGCTTGCGATGCGGGAGCGCGGCAACGAAGAAGCCCACCAAATGGATGAAGACTATATCCGGGCCTTATGTTACGGCATGCCCCCAACCGCCGGGGAGGGAATCGGGATTGACCGCCTGACCATGTTGCTGACCGGATCCAAATCGATTCGCGACGTGATCCTTTTTCCACTGCTGCGGCCTGAAGGCGAAATCGGGTTGCTCAAGCAATTACGGTCGCTCGAATGAGCGCTCCCCTGTTGGCAAAACACGCCCCGCGTTTTGAAATCTTTGTCGCCTTGCGCTACTTGATGGCTAAGCGCAAGCAAGCAGTGATTTCCGTTATTACGGCCATTTCGGTTCTGGGGGTGGCGGCGGGTGTGATGGCGCTTATCATTGCGCTGGCCATCAACAACGGGTTTCGCAACACGCTCCAGCGGACGCTAGTGCGGGCAACTGCGCATGTCAGCATACTCGAGAAGCAGCCGGGCGAAGGCATCCGCGATTATGTTGCGCTCGTCGAAAAATTGCGTCGCTTACCTCATGTCCGCGGCGCGGCCCCAACGCTCTATGGAACCGTATTTCTCGCCGGTCCGGTGCGATCGTCTGGCGCTGTATTAAAGGGCATTGACTTGCGTTCGGAGATGCACCGTGCCGACGTGGCCGCTCTACTCAAGCAAGGCTCGATCGAGGATTTGGCCGAGGAGGACGGTGTGCCCGGCTTGATCATCGGCGCGCGGCTGGCGGAGACCACTGGCATGGTGCTGCACAGCCGCGTCAAGGTCATTAGTCCGCAGGGAGAACTAACGCCTTTTGGCCCGCGGCCAAGCTTTTTCTCTTTTCGTGTAGCGGGCATTTTCGAATCCCAGTTCTTCGAGCTCGATTCGGCTTGGGCATTTACGTCGTTAGCTAGTGTGCAGAAGGTGCTGGCGGTCGGGGATGTCGCAAACGCAGTGGAACTCAAGGTCGAGCCGCTGGAACAAGCCGATCAAGTGGCCCGGGCTGCCGAAACCATGATCGGGACCGAGCTCGCTGCAACGAGCTGGACAGAGCAAAACCGGCAAATCTTCGGCGCGCTGCGCATGGAGCGTATCGTGACGGTGATTACGATCGGCCTAATTCAATTGGTGGCCGCGCTGAACATTCTCATTTCGCTCACCATGATGGTTATGGAGAAGCATCGTGACATCGCCGTGTTGATGTCCATGGGAGCAACCCGCCAGCAGATCCGGCGCATTTTTCTCTACCAGGGAGCAATGATCGGAGGGGTGGGGGCGGTGCTGGGCCTGGCGCTTGGCTACGGCCTGAGTCTGGCCGCTGAGCATTACCGCTGGGTGCCGCTTGATCAGCAGGTCTATTCGCTCAGCTATGTTCCTTTTGAGCCGCGCTGGATCGACGGCATTTGGGTGGGAGGCGGTGCGCTCGCCGTGAGCCTGCTGGCTACGCTCTATCCCGCGCACAGTGCAACGCGCATCTTGCCGGCCGAGGCGCTGCGCTATGAGTAATGGCCGTGCCGAACTGAGTTGCGAGTGCAGCCACGCGCGCAGGCGGGAGTTTTGCGGATGGCCGCCGATTTTCCGGTCCAGATCCGCACTTCGAACTACCCATTCTCTTGCTACCCGGACCGGAAGGGCCTCCGTCAGAACAATAGCTTCAGCGCGAACTGAATCTGCCGCGGAGAAGTGGACTGGCTCGTCACTGTACCAAACTGCGGTACCCCAAGGAAGGCATTTGGCTGTCCGAAGTTCGGGCGATTGAACAAATTAAAGAATTCGGCCCGGAACTGGACACCTCTCGGATCTTTCCAAGAAAAGTTCTTCACGAGCGAAGTGTCAAGCGTCCAAAGGCCCGGACCCGGAACCGTGTTGACCCCAGCGTTACCCAAAGTAAAAGGCGGCGGTGCGACGAATGCATTGATGTTAAAGTAACGCTCGGCAGTGCGCTGTTGTCGGGGCAGTTGCGCCTTCTGCCCAGCGACCACGTTGGGGCGGGTGGCACGTCCGTTATTGGCGGTTGCATTAGCCAGCAGCACCGTGAATGGGAAGCCCGTTTGGGCCTGAAGTAAGCCGTTCCACTGCCACCCTCCGAGCATCGCGCGAGCGGCGGCCGAGCCAAAACAGGAGCTTTTGGCCTGGCACAAGGGGATGGCATACAGGAAGTTGGCGACAAAGCGATGTCGAACGTCGTAGCCGGTGAGAGCCCGCTCGCTGACGTTCAAGAAATCCTGTGCCAGCTCGCCTTGAAATCCTTGTCGGCGGTACGAATTTCCGTCCGAGATCGCCTTGGCCCACGTATAGGAGGTCAGGAAAGAGAAATTGCCGCTAAGCCGGTGCTGAAGCTTTGCGTGCAAGGCGTGATAGTTGGCGCTGACGCGATTCACCTGGTTCTCAATGGTGCCGGCAAGAACAAAGGATCCCACAACGGGGGCAGGGAGCAACGCCTGCACGCCTTGCACATCAGGAAGTATGAGCCGTTGGTGCGGACGGCGGGCATCGAGACCACCTGGGGCTGGCGGCGCATCGTTATAGGCGTTCCGTGTGTCTAGTTTGTGACTGACTGAAGCCACGTAGGCGAGTTCTCCAGCCAGACGCGAGCCAAGCTGTCGCTGCATGGCGAGGTTCCACTGCATGGTGTACGGCGTACGGAGTTGTTCATCCACGCCAACGAACACTTGACGCAAAGCATTTCCACCAATCTGCGGCGGTACAGTAAAGCCGATGCCTAAGATTTGCGGCAAGAACTGGTCACTATCCTGAATGTCGCTGGCCACAAACGGGAGGTTAATCGAAGTCCGCCCGTAATGCTCGCCATCTTGTGCCCCGTAGAACAAACCTGCGCCTAGACGAACCACCCAAGAATCGCCCGACCGCGGTCGCCAAGCCAAACCGAAGCGAGGGGCGAAATTGTTGTAGTCGGATGAGGTCAGACCGCGGGGAACACCCTTCCTTCCGGCAAGTACGATCGGGACATCCACTTTGCCGTAGTCTTCTGGTCGCAAAGCGGTTAACGTGGGTATGTTTTTGAGGGAAACGTTCGAAAGGCGGTCGAACTTGTCATAGAAAGGAGACGTGAATTCGTAACGCAGGCCGAGATTCAGCGTGAATTGCTGGTTAAGCTTGAAGTCATCTTGAAAATATCCGGCCCAAGCGTTTTGCCGGAGGTAGGCGTTGGCCGTCCCAATCGTTCGACGTTGTTGCACGGGAAGACCGAGCAGCATTGAAGCGAGCGCGTCGCCCGTGGTGTCCCCGGGTTGCGTGCCAGCAAAGCGATTGGTGAAATTCGCCGTGAAGCGGAAGTCGCCCCGTGGAGTGAAGATTTGAATGATGTTGAATTGAAAGTGTCGCAGCTCGCCGCCAAACCGCAAGTTATGTTTCCCTCGGTTCCAGGAAATGTTGTCCACCAAATGAAAGGTGTTGTTGCGCATCCGCATAGGAAGGAAAAAGTTGTCGTCCCCAATCGTGGTGTATCCCGGAACCGTGAAGGAGGGAATCCCCCACACCTGGGGACCGCCAAACTGTACTCCCGGAATTCCGAGCTCGCCAACGATGTCACGGCGGAAGGCGTTTTCAGACAGCCGCTCCAACCTCAAGCGGGCAAAACCGAAACGGGATTCACTAGCAAGCTGCGGGGAGAAGGTTTCCGTATACCCAAGCGTTGCATGAGCTGCCCGCACGGCGCTGACCGTTCCTGAGCCCGGTAAACCCGTGGGCACAAAGCCGGTTTCGTTGGAAAGACTGTAGCGCGCGAAGAGCAGGCTACGGTTGCGAACATAACGGTCGCCGCGAATGGTTCCCTGATTATTTCTCTGGCGCTGGTCTCGCGTATCGAGCAAGTTGTTGACTGCGCCGGAAAGATTCGCTGCTGGCACAAGCTCATTCAAGATGCGAGTGGCGATCCGGTCGAGCCGTGCCGTTGGAATGCGATTCGCAGGGAAAGGCTGACGGCTCTGGCGCCTCCCAGTTGCATCCTCAGGGTCAGGCCGGAGCGTGAAGGGGTCAAAGATCAGAGGAAATCCAGCAAAATCGCCAGCTCGAGGCCCGGACAGCGGTACGGTGCTTACACGGCTTTGCCCTTGTGTGCGCCGAAGGCCTTCGTAATTGAAAAAGAAAAACGTGGAGTCTTTGCGCAAGGGACCCCCTACGGCGAAGCCAAATTGATTCAACCGAAACGGAGGTAAGCGATTGGGGTTATGAAAGGGACGAGCGTCCAGCCGGTTGTTGCGCAAAAAATGATAGACCGATCCGCGCAGTTCATTCGTCCCGGACTTAGTAATAATGTTGATCTGGCCCGAACTGGATCGTCCAAATTCGGCAGAGTAGTTGCTGGTTTCGACCTTGAACTCTTGGATCGCCTCAACAGAAGGACTTAAGACGTAGGCGTTAACATCGCCATCTGTGTTTGTTGTTCCATCCAAGAGAAAATTGTTATTCTGCGCCCGGCCGCCAGAGACGCTGAGGCTCGAGTCTTGACCGGGGCGCTGGAACAAAGAGGTTGTGCCGGCCTGTGGTCCTCCGTTTCCCCGCGTCACACCTGGAACCAGCAAGGCGAGCTCTAGAAATTGCCGGCCATTCAGCGGCAAATCCAGAATTTCCTTGGAGCCGATGACCTGACCCAGAGTAGCAGTGTCGGTGTTTAGCATCGGGAGAACATCGGTGATTTCGACTCGCTGATCCAGTGCACCCAGCTCCATGTTGATATCAACGCGCGCCGTCTGGTTCACCATGAGCGTGATCTGCTGGATGGACTGCATCCGAAAACCTGCGGCGCGCGACGTCAACGAATACCCCCCTGGAGGCAAAAATGAAAACCGGTACTCACCGTTTGTGTCCGTTACCGTTTCGCGTTTGGCCTGGGTTGCGAGGTTCTGAAGTTCGATGCGCACGTTCGCAATTTGCGCGCCGGTCGGATCCCTCACGGTTCCAAGAAGTGTGGCGGTGAAGGTTTGAGCGTGAAGAGCTTGACAAACCAAGATGAAGACGAACAACCCTGGGGTCGGCATATGGCACCCTCAGCCTAGACCGGCGAGGTTGCCGAGTCGTGACAGGAGGGTGACAGCACCGCAAAAGGAGCGGGGGAAATTTCCTCACAAAAGCTGTTCCAAGGTTTCGATCAGGAAATCGCGCGTCAGGGGGCCCGAGCTTCGCGTGCGCGGATTATAGTAGCGCCAGTGATCGCCGGCGCCGTCCAGGCAATAGAAGATCTGCTGCTCAAAAACTTCTTGCCGGTCGAGTAGCTCTGGATTGAACGAGCAAATCCGCCCCTCGAGAATGTACGGGATTCGAAAGTGTTCCGTGGAGGCTTTGCTCTCTTTGGCTTGAAAGGTGATTTGAATGATACGGCCACTGGCGTTGATCTGAAAGAGTGCGCCAGGCCGGCTATACAGCTCGGATGTCGGAGAGTTTGGAGGCGTGAATTCGACCTTCATTTGCGAGAGCAGGTTGTTCAGGGAAGTAACAAAGTCGGCACACAGTTGGTGCAATTGCTGGGCTGCTTCGAGTTGCTTGCGTTCAATCTCCTGGGCCTGCGCGAGGCGTTCTGCGTCTTTGGCTGGAATGGCGTCTAGCTTACGGGCCAAGCGTTGCAGGCGCTGATCAGCCAGCACAGCCGCTTTGGTCTTCCCGCTCGCCGCTTGGACGTTGCGCTTAGAGGCCAACGCCTTGCGGGGTTTCGGCCACAGCCACGGCATACTTGCGCTCTACATAGTCATTGAGAATCTGAATAAACTCCGCAACGATGTGATCCCCGCGCAAAGTTTTTAACAGTCTGCCATCGACGTAGACCGGCGCCACGGGCTCTTCAAACGTGCCCGGCAGAGAGATGCCTAGGTTGGCATGCTTGGATTCGCCCGGCCCATTCACCACACACCCCATGACCGCGACTTTCAATTCTTCGACGCCGGCATACCGCGTCTTCCACACCGGCATTTGCTGGCGGAGATAGGTCTGGATCTGGTCGGCCATTTCCTGGAAAAAAGTGGAGGTGGTGCGCCCGCACCCAGGACACGCAGTGACTTGCGGGGTGAAGTTTCGCAATCCCAAAGACTGGAGGATCTGCTGGCAAACAAATACCTCCTCTGTGCGGTCACCGTTGGGCAACGGAGTGAGGGAAGCGCGAATGGTGTCGCCAATTCCCTCTTGCAGCAGAATCGAGAGGGCTGCGGTTGTGGCGACAATACCCTTCACGCCGAGGCCAGCCTCGGTCAGACCAAGATGGAGGGCGTATTCACACTCTGCCGCGAGCTTACGGTAGACCTGGATGAGATCTGGCACGCTCGAGACTTTGGCGCTGAGCACGATCCGGTTCGGTGCAAGCCCATAGGATTCGGCAGTTTTAGCGGAATTGAGGGCGCTCGCCACAATGGCGTCAATCATCACCTCTTGGGAGCTGCGTGGTTGCTCCAATCGCGCGTTTTCATCCATCATCCGGGTCAACAGCGCCTGGTCGAGTGAGCCCCAGTTCACACCAATCCGTACGGGGCGGTCAAACTCGAGCGCCGCCTCAATCATGGTGCGGAAATTCTCGTCGTGCTTTTTGCCAATGTTCACATTGCCAGGATTGATGCGGTATTTGGCTAAAGCCCGGGCGCAATCCGGGTATTTGCGCAGCAAAATATGGCCGTTATAGTGAAAGTCGCCGACAATCGGAACCCGGACTCCAAATTGATCCAAGGTCTCAACAATTTTTGGAACGGCTCGCGCGGCTTCCTCCGTATTGACCGTAACACGCACAATCTCTGAGCCAGCGCGAGCAAGCTCCATCACCTGGTTGACGGTAGCTGCGACGTCAGCTGTGTCCGTGTTAGTCATCGATTGAACGACAATGGGGTGCTCGCCTCCAATCCAAACCCCACCCACGTTGACCGGCACCGACTTGCGGCGCTGAATTGCTGGCATAGAGACTCCTCGGTACCCCTTCATTCTAGCAGTCTGAGTCTCTTCCGCTGCCATTCTTGAGAGCTGTTTTCAGCTGTTTTCTTGCTCCTGTTTCAGGTTGCTTTCAAGTTGTGTGAACCGGGCAGCTATGATTTACTAGGGTGGAGACGCGTCGAATGCAGCTTCAGGAGGGCATGCTGCCCCAAACCAAGCCCGTTTCTCCTGCCGAAGAGTCTACCTTTCCCTTTTCGCCAGCAGCCTTGAGCTGGTTTCTACTTCTGCTCATCCTCTGCTATGCGCCCATCTTGGTGCGGCTGGTTAATCAGTGGGCAACCGACGAAGATATGGGACATGGCTTCTTTGTTCCCATCGTGGCCGGTTACATCGCTTGGCAGAAGCGAGAGCAGCTACGCCAGGCGCAACTCGTTGGCAGCAGCACGGGCTACTTCTTTTTAGCCATAGGGGCCGCGCTGTCCATTCTCGGAACTTTAGCCGCTGAGCTGTTCACCACCCGCATTGCCTTCCTTTCTTCCATCCTGGGATGTGTTTTGGTGTTAGGCGGATGGAAAGCAGTGCGAATTCTTCTCTTCCCGCTGTTTCTGCTGCTTTTTATGGTTCCCATTCCGGCCATTCTGTACAACCGCATCACCTTCCCCCTGCAGCTCATCGCCAGCCAGGTAGCGGAAGTTGTTCTAGAAATTTTAGGAGTGCCGGTTTTGCGCGAAGGCAACGTCTTGGAGTTGCCGAGTCAGAAGCTTTCCGTGGTAGAGGCCTGTAGCGGGATCCGTTCGCTGCTGTCGCTTTCTTTTCTGTCGTTGGTTTACGGTTATTTCTTCGATTCCAGGGTGTGGATGCGTGGGGTGTTGTTCGTGTTGACAGGGCCTATCGCGATTGTCGCAAACGCTTGCCGGGTTACCTTAACTGGCCTACTCAGCGAGGTGAATCCCGAATACGCCCGGGGCGTCTATCACAGCATGTCTGGCTGGGCAGTATTCGTGGTCGCTTTCGTCATGCTCTTTGTGACCCACAAATTTGTCGACCTGGTGAGCCGGACGGTTCAAGCGCCGGCCACTGCACCCCATGCCTAACGGCAAGAGAAGACACCTGGGTGGACTTTGCCGCAAGTGAAGGGAAAACACTCGACAGCAAGTCAAGGCAATGTCAAGGCAAGCGAGGATCAGAGACGAATCTTTACAAGGAGGCCCGGCCGCGGGAGAGTTGAAGGGAGTTTCCCAGCGAACGGAGGCTGTGCTTGAAACCCGATCAAGCCAAGAAGGATACCTTGCCATGCTGAAGCTTTTTTCTTCCCCGCCAGCGCGGGCCCTTACCGTGTTTCTGGTTTTACAGGCGGTCGCTTTTTACGCGCTGGGCCGGTCAGAACCAGTGCGCCAAATCAATCCCCTGACCACCTTTCCACAGGATCTTGGCGATTGGAAGATGGTGCAAGAAGGCGTGGTGGAAAAGGAAGTCATGGAAGTTTTGAAAGCCGACGATGTCGTTACCCGGTGGTATGGAAGCCGGAGACACGGGGCTCTGGCCAGCCTTTTCATTGCTTATTTTGCGACGCAGCGCAGCGGCAAAGCCCCTCACTCGCCGAAAAACTGTCTGCCGGGGAATGGATGGGTGCCAGTGGTGAGTGATCAAATCCAGATCCGTGTTCCGGGCCGCGAGAGCAAGCTAGAGGCAAACCGTTACATTGTGGCTCGAGGTAACGACAAGTCGCTGGTAATCTACTGGTATCATACCCGTCACCGCACAATCGCGAGCGAATATCATGCGAAAATTTTCACCGCGCTCGATGCCATCCGCTACAACCGTTCCGATACGGCCGTGGTCAAAGTGACGATCCCCCTACGCAGCGACCAGACACAAGAACAAGTGACTGAGATTGCGGAAGATTTTATCCGGAGTTTCTACCCGCAACTGGAGCCGTTTTTCCCGGCCTGAACGGCCAGTCCTCCCCGTGGTTTGTGACGGTTGAGTTGCGATTGAGCGGATGTCCCGCATCTGCTATGCTGATGGGGAGTTATCCTGCCCATCAAACGGAATTTTCTGAGTCGAGGTTTGCATGTCAGGCCATTCTAAATGGCACACAATCAAGCACAAAAAAGCTGCCCTGGATGCCAAGCGTGGAAAAATCTTCACGCGTCTGATCAAAGAAATCGTCATTGCAGCGCGCATCGGAGGGGGCGATCCCAGCTCGAATTCTCGTTTGCGTACGGCGATTGCAGCGGCTAAGGCCGTGTCGATGCCTGCTGACAATATCAAACGCGCCATCATGCGTGGCACGGGCGAATTGGAAGGCGCTGAAATTGAAGAGGTGACGTTCGAAGGATACGGGCCCGGCGGAGCGGCAGTGATCGTGGAAGCTGCCACCGACAACCGGAATCGTACAGTTTCCGAAATCCGCCACGTCTTTGCCAAGCAAGGCGGCAACATGGGCGAGGTCGGTAGCGTAACCTGGATGTTTGATCGCAAGGGGCGTATTGTCATTGAAAAAGACAAAGCCGATGAAGAAACTCTGATGAATCTCGTTCTGGAGGCTGGAGCCGAGGACTTGCGTGGCGATGGCCACTGGGAAATCATCTCGGCGCCCGAAGCTCATCACCAAGTGCTCGAAGCGATCGAAAAGGCGGGCATCCCAACCGTTGAAGCATCGATTGCGATGATTCCAAAAAGCCTAATCAAGTTGGAAGGCAAAAACGCCGTGGCCATGATGAAGCTGTACGACGCTCTCGAAGACCACGACGATGTCCAGCACGTCTATTCGAATTTCGACATCGACGAAAAGGAGCTGGAGGCGCTCGCCAGCTAGAGCGCGCCGCGTTGCCCATGCGGATCTTAGGGATCGATTGCGGAGGAGAGTCGACAGGCTACGGGGTAATCGATTCCGACGGCCGGCAACATCAGCTGGTTGCTTCTGGCGTGATTCGCACCAAGGCGCGTACGGAATTGAGCACGCGGTTGGTTGAAATCGGGCACGGCTTACAGGGAGTGATCGAGCAACACCGCCCGGACTGCGCCGCTGTGGAAGAAGTGTTCTGTTCAGCCAACGCGAGATCCGCGCTCGTTTTATCCCATGTGCGAGGCGTTGTCTTGTTCCTGCTGGCACAGGCTGGGTTGCCCGTGGGCGAGTATTCGCCTCTTGAGGTGAAGACGAGCGTGGTTGGGTATGGCCGGGCGGAAAAGAGGCAAGTTCAGTTTATGGTGCAATCCATCCTCGGATTGCCCCAGACCATTGGATCGGAAGATGCTGCGGATGCGGTGGCGGTGGCAATTTGCCATGCTCATCACGCCGCGAACCGCAAGCTGGTAGGGGCTTGCTGATGAATCGGGGATGCTTGGTTCTGGGTTTTTTTACTCTCTATCTTGCTGTCGCGCCGGGCGCTGAGCCTCAGCCCCGCATCTTCTATTCGAAAAGCTTCCCGGGTTCGACGCCTGCCTATGTGCAGATCACCGTGGATCGAACCGGGCGCGTCGAATACCGCGAGGCGGCCGACGACAACGATCCGTATGTAAGCAAGCTGAGTCCGAGCGAGGTGAACGAAATGTTTGCTCTGGCGGAAAAGCTCGACTGGTTTCGAAAGCCGCTAGAATCCGGGCTCAAAGTTGCCAAAATGGGCGAAAAAACCTTCCGCATGGAAAATCACGATCCGGCGGGGGAAGTGAAATTCAATTTCACGCTCGATGAAAACGGGAAGTTGCTCCACGATTGGTTTGAGCGCCTCACCGAAAGCGCAATCATCCGCGCGGCGCTCGAGCGCACGGTGCGGTTTGACAAGCTCGGTGTCAACAAAGTGCTTCTGCAACTGGAATCGCTGTATGATCGCAAGCGGTTACTCGGTTTAGAGCAGTATTTGCCGATGCTGGACCGGGTGGCGAAAAACGAAAGCTACCTCCACATGGCGCGGGAGCGCGCGGCGGGTTTGGCGGAAGCATTCCGCGCGGCCACGGCCAAATCGGAATAGGTCTGAAAAGCACCGATGCAGCCTCGCCTCTTGATTGGCCTGGGTTTGATGGTGGCCGCAATTTTTGTGCAACCAGTTCGGGCGCAACAAAACCAAGCGGCTGGGCCGGTGAAAAACGCGCCGAAAGCGCCAGCGCGAGGTCAGACCGAGGCTGAACGCAAGGAAGAAGAGGATCTTCGCCAAAGTATGGGCGAGGCTGGCACGAGCCCTCTCGAACTGATCCGGGCCCTCGAGCGGCATCTTGCCAAGTATCCCCACTCCCGGCGGCGGCAGGAACTCGAGCGCGCTCTGACCAAGGCAGCAATTGAAGCGCGCGACCCGGCTCGCACCTTGAAATACGGCGAAAAATACCTCACCGATGAGCCGAATGATTTGCTGGTGCTCGAACGGGTAACGCGCCTGCTCACCGCATCAAGCGACAAGGCGAGCAACGAAAAAGGGCTCAAATTTGCCCGCCAGTTCGAGCAAGGCATGCGAGATTTGGAGAAAGAAAAGCCAGCAAACGGCCGTTTGGATGCGCGTTTGCGTGAGGATCTGGACCGTGGGCTGGCGCGGGCGTTTACCTTTCAGGCCCGCGCTTCTGGCAATCTGGGCCATTTCGATGAAGCTGTGGCGCTCGCCAAGAAGAGTTTCGAGCTTTATCCTTCTGCAGAGCCGGCGCAAGAAGTGGCCAAATGGCTGTTGCGGCAAAACAAAGTAGCTGATGCCCTCCCTTGGTTGGCGGATGCTTTCGCCTACCCAGATCCCCGTCTGACCGACGACGACCGCCGTGCGATCCGGCAAGAGCTGGGCAAGTGGCACCGGGAATTGTACGGCTCCGAGAAAGGCTTGGGAGATTTGATTCTGGCTGCTTACGACCGGGCCACAGAACGGTTAGAGCAGCGCCGCGCGCGATTACGGGAGATCGACCCGAACGCCAATCTCACCGAGCCCATGCAGTTCACACTAACCGGCGTGAATGGCGAGCGGCTGGATTTAAAAACGTTACGGGGCAAAGTTGTAGTTTTGGACTTCTGGGCCACCTGGTGTGGTCCCTGCCGGGTGCAGTATCCGATGTATGAGCAGGTGAAAGAAATTTTCCGCTCCCGCGACGATGTCGTGTTTCTAGGGATCAGTACGGATCAAAACCGTGAAGCTGTGAAGCCTTTTCTTCAACAACACAAGTGGAACAAGGCAGTGTATTTCGAGGATGGCTTGTCGCAGTTGTTAAAGGTCTCATCCATCCCTACGACGATCATCTTCAACAAGCGCGGCGAAATGGCAGCGCGTTTAAACGGATTTGTCCCGGAGCGGTTTGTCGAGATGTTGACGGAACGGATTCGCGAAACGCTCGCCAATTGAGCATCCGAGTCGAAAAGCTGCTCAGTTCAAGCGCGGAAAGCGTCTCCTTTTCGAGACCGCGTTTTGACCATCTCGACAATGTGCTCCAGGATACGATCTGGCTTTCTCCACCTTCGGACCCGGTTCGCAGGGTCCATGCCGTACTCCGCCACCATGTCCTTCAGCCCTTTTACGTCCAATTCTTTTAATTTTGTTCGAAGGGCGGTTTCGCCATCGGCGAACACGGAAAACGGGTCAAAAGCGGCCGGGTTTCGCTGTTTTCGACGGGAAGATGCGGGGCGGGGAGGAGCGATGGCCTGGCCGAATTCCTGCTCAATCTCGCTGGCAAGCTGAGGATCCCGTTTGACGGCTTCAAGTAACAGGGCGAAGATCCTGTTGAGCTTTTCTTCCGCCCTCATACGGCTACCCTCAGAACCTCTTCCGTCAGCTGTCGGAAGATTTCAAATTGCCCTTGATATCCGTACTTCTGGCGGAGAGTGTTGAAGGGGAGGAATTCAGCGGCTTCCGCGATGCGCCCGCAGTGTGGGATCACGGTCTCGAAGACACGCACATCGCCGTTTGCCCGCAGCCAGCGTAGGGTATTTTGGTGCAGTTTGAGTTGCGCGCGGTACATCGAGATGACAATGCCGTAGGGTTCAATCCGCTCACCGATCTCCCGCGCGAAATCCCGGACCCGCTTGATAATTTGCGGGATCCCGTAAGTGGAGAGGATATCGGGAATGGTTGGGATGAGGTAGCCGTCCGAGATCCGCAGGCCATTCAAGGTGATGATGCCGAGGTTCGGGGGGCAGTCAATGAAGACGTAGTCGTACTTATCGAGGATCGGCTTGGCGGCCCTCCGGAGTACGTCCACGGGATTAGCGGCGTAGAATTTGCCAGAAGGCATCGACGCGAGTCTGTCCTGCACATCGATGAGGTCCAGACTCGAGGGTAGCAGATCCACGGTCCGAACCTCCTGGACATTCGAGACGCCGCGCTGGATCGTGCTTTCAAGGTCGAACTGGCGGTCGGCTGGATCCACCAAGGCATCCTGAAACAGGCGTGCGAGCGTGCGCTGTTGGTCATTTAGATTTTTCCAGTTGTCCTCGCCGATGAGCATGACGGTCGCATTTGTTTGGGGGTCGAGATCAATGACGAGCACCTTCTTCCCGAACTCTGCTGATAGCATTTCTGCCAAGGCGACCGTTGTCGTGGTCTTACCGACTCCACCCTTCAAATTGATGGTCGAGATCACTCTCGCCACGTTCGTGTTCCTCCTCTAGAGCCCAGCTGGAGCCTCACCTGGTGCGAAAAGCGGGCCTTGATCTCAGCTTAGCGATCGGCGCAAAGAAGCGGCGCTCCTGGCTCGG
>JANWVY010000016.1 GCA_025056455.1 Bryobacteraceae bacterium
CTCCGATCTTGCGCGCTCCTCCGATCTTGCGCGCTCCTCCGATCTTGGGCCCTCCCCCGATCTTGGGCCCTCCCCCGATCTTGGGCCCTCCCCCGATCTTGGGCCCTGCTCCGAGCCTGGGCGCTGCCCCAAGGCTTGAAGCTCCGGCTGGGCGCTGGCGGCTGTCCGCCCTTTGGCCGGCGGTTGGAAGGCGAGGGAGTGTTGAATCGTCTTGTCTTGAATTCCACCCAGTGAATCCGGCGCTTGGTTTGCTGCCGTGGACAACGGCGGAGCGAGAATCGAGGGCTCCGCTGGCTGCGAGCGCCAGCCGGTTCCAAGCCACTCCCACAGCAAACGAATCTCCAATCGCTGCCTCCGCCCTCGCCAATCCACCTAGCGTTTCCTCCTCCAGTTACTTAGCGGGCCTTGAAGGCCTCATTTCCACAAGGGACACCATAGTCCGTTCTGGCATGGTCAGCACCATCCGTACCACTTCGGCCACATCTTGCGGTTGAATCTTCCAACTGGCCAAGCCGGCTGCGCCACTGAACTCCGTCGAGACCGAACCGGGCATCACCACGCAGACGCGGATTCCTTCGTGGCGATGGTCGAGCATCAGCGCTTCGCTGAATCCGTTTAGGCCGAATTTTGACGCGTTGTAGGCGGCGCCCCCGGCAAAAGCGTTGCGGGCCGCCAGGCTGCTGATGTTCACCACGAACCCACCTCCGCGAGCGCGGAATCGAGGGATGGCCAGATGGCAGAAGTGAAACACACTGTTGAGGTTGGTGTCCAAGGTCCTGTGCCACTCGCCAGCCTCCAGATCAGCGACGCTGCCAAACCGACCCACCCCGGCATTGTTCACCAAAATGTCTAGGCTCCCTAATTTATCGTCAACAAAGGCGAAAAACTTTTGAATGGCCTCAGGGCAAGAGACATCACAGGCCGCCCCGTAGATACAACCGCCGGTTTCGCCTCGCAGCTCGGAGACGGCCCGAGTGGTCCCCGCCTCGCTGCGCCCGCAAATGGCCACTTCGGCCCCTTCTTCGAGTAGCATTCTGGCGATCGCCCGGCCAATGCCCCGCGTGCCACCCGTAACGATTGCTTTTTTGCCAACAAGCTTCTGAATCGACATGCTTTTAGCATGCCAGCAAGAAGGTTTTGGGCAACAGGATGGGCGGCGAGAAGGGCGGATGAAAAATGGCCCATCCGCTCGGCTTGAAAGCGCGTATGACAGAATGAAGGAAAGAATGTCTTGCGCTCCCATGCAGGAATCCGGCGTGTTTTGGTTGCGGGTGGCCGCCGGGCTGTATGCGCTCGGATTGGGGCACGCTATCCTCACCCTGCTCAAGCGGCGTACCGTGTGGTTCCGACCGGCTCTGGCGGCGTTTGTTGTTGGCGTCATTCTTCATTTGGTTTCCTTGGTTGAGCTGGCGCGGGCTGGGGGCGAGCTCCCGCTGGCCAACTTTTATCAATCGATGTCGCTGTGCGCGTTTCTCATCGCCCTCGTTTTCCTCTTCGTCTGGTGGCGCTATCAGTTTGCGCCGTTGAGCATTTTTGTCTTTCCCCTTGTGTTTTTAATGACTTTGGTTGGCGCCACACAATTGCCAGTGGCCGGTTGGACCTCTCCGCGCGTGCGCGAGGGCTGGTTGATGGTGCACGTCATCAGCGCGCTGTCCGGCTATACGGCTTTGCTTCTGACGGCCATGGCGAGCATCTTCTATCTGGTGCGGGAGCGGCAGTTGAAGCGCAAACAGCCCGGCTCGTGGTTTGAACGCTTGCCTCCGCTTGGCACGCTTGATCAGATTGTCACCAAATCCCTCACACTCGGTTTTGTTTTTATCACGGCGGGTGTTGTGGCCGGTTTGACTTGGGCCTTCGTGGAATCGGGAACACGCTGGGTTCGGGACGTCCGCATCCATGTGGCGCTGATCACTTGGGCGCTGTGTTTGGTCACCGTGTTCTTGCGCAATGCGGCAGGCTGGCGGGGCCGCAGAGCAGCTCTGCTTTCCATTGGCTTGGTGGGCTGTGCAGCGTTGACTTGGGTCACTCACATCGGCTTGCGCGGTCTTTTGCTGGAGCGATGACGCTGCACATCACAGGCCTTAACCACCGCACGGCCCCGGTTGAGGTCAGGGAACGGCTGGCTTTCCCTGCACCAAGCCTGAGCGAAGCCCTGCGGCAGCTGATTTCCCTCGAAGGCGTTCAGGAGGGAATCATTCTCAGCACTTGCAACCGCGTTGAAGTGGCCGCCGTCTTGCAGCGTAACGACGGAGCACAACTGATGGCGTCCTTCTTGGAATCTAACCGCCAGGTTGCTGGCTCGCAGTTCCGTGCGCATCTCTACCACTACGAGGGAACAGAAGCCATCCGCCACCTCTTCCGCGTCGCTTCCAGCCTGGATTCCATGGTGGTGGGTGAACCGCAGATTCTTGGGCAGTTGAAGGAGGCCTATGCACAGGCGAAGGCGGCAGGAACGCTGGGCGGATTCCTAGAACCCTTGCTAAGCCGCGCCTTCAATGTCGCGAAGCGGGTGCGCACGGAAACAGGCATCGGCCAGAGCGCGGTTTCCGTCAGTTATGCCGCCGTTGAACTGGCGCGTGAAATCTTCGGCTCGCTTCGCGGGCACGCCGTTTTGTTGATTGGCGCTGGGAAAATGTCGGAGCTTGCGGCGCGCCACCTCCAGCGCGCCGGGGCTAGCAAAATTCTTGTTGCCAACCGCACGCTGGCGCGGGCCCAAGAGATGGCGGCGCTTTTTTCTGGCAGCGTCGTTCCCTATGACAAGGTCCAGAGCGCCATGCACACTGCCGACATTGTGATTACCTCAAGCGGCGCTCCGCATTACATTCTGACCCGCGATTCCGTCCAGCGCGTCATGGCCCAACGCCGGGGCAAGCCCATTTTTCTGATCGACATCGCCGTGCCGCGCAATATCGAGCCGGCCGTGAATGAGTTGGATAACGTCTTTCTATATGACATGGATGATTTGGGCCGCTTGGTGGAACGAAACCGGCTGGCCCGCAGCGAGGAGGCAGCGCAGGCCGAAAAGATCATCGAAGAAGAAGTGGCCCGGACGGTGGCGCGACTACGCGAGCGCGAGGTGACACCGGTCATCGTCCGCTTGCAGGAGCAGCTTGAGCAAATGCGGTGCGCCGAGCTTGAGCGGGTGCGCTCGAAGCTGGGAGACATGACGCCTCAGCAGCAAGAAGCCATCGAGGCTCTCACCAAATCTTTGCTGGCGAAGATCGCCCACGGGCCGATCACCGAGCTTCGCCGCCAGGCCTCCCAGGGCGAGCTGCACTCAACGGCAGAACTCATCCGCCGCATGTTCCGTTTGCCAGCCCAAGACCTCGAGACTCACGGCTAGGCTTCCCCTGCTTGCGCGCGCAATTCCACTGCAAAGGAATCAAGCGCTGCTCCCTTTTGAATATTCCGCCGGGCGAACTCCGCCATCTCATCCACTCTCCGGACGGCCGCCAGCAGCCATTCTCGAGAAACGGCAGCCGCCAGGCGCTCAAGTTCGGCTTGCAGATCCGGGTTGCGCACTGCCCGCCGTCCTTCTTTGACCAGGAGCACATCCTCGAGCAGAGCATAAAGGATTTTCAAGTAGGGTTCGAGTTTTTCGCTCTTGGACTCGGCAACCGCCTCCGCATGTTTCACCCAAGAAGCGAAACGGGCCTGCCCGCTTGCGACTTTCAACAGAGAGAGCATGCGCTTGCGCTGCAACTCCCATTGCTCCACATCCAGCGTAACGGCAAGGCCCGGGGAGCCACCGGCAAAGGCGAGGCGGCGGTCCGTTTCGCTCCATCCGCGAGAGCGAGCAAAGGCGAGCATCTGTTCGGGGGAAAGCGGCGAAAGCAAAAAAATCACCGCGCGGGAACGGATGGTGGGCAAAAGATCGTAAGCGTTTTGTGCGGTTGCTAGAAGGACCAGATGAGATGGAGGCTCTTCGAGGATTTTGAGCAAGGAGTTGGCGGCCTGGTCATTGGCACGGTCTAGCTGGTCGATGAGAAAGACGCGGTATGAGCCTTTCCGCGGAGCAAACTGCGCGCGCTCTCGGAGCAGCCGCATCTGCTGGATGGAGATCTGCCGCAGCGGACCATCGGGACAGAAGGTAACAAAATCGGGGTGGGTGGCGAAAAACAAAGGCTCATCCGCTCGCCGTTCCGAAGACCACTTTTCGCGTTCGGCTAAAATCTCCAAATTGGGGCGGAGACTCAAGTCGTCGGTCTCGATCTTTTCCGCATCGCCGAGCAAAGCAGCCGCAAAACGGCGCGCCAGAGTCGCTTTGCCAACGCCCTCCGGACCCGCAAGCAGCATGGTCTGCGGGATGCGATCCTGCTCGACCATCCGCGCAAGGGCCCGCGCCACGGCCGCATTTCCGAAAAAGTTGGGGAAACTCACGGCGCAAGGACCTTGGAAAGGATTTCTGAGAGCTGCTGTACGCGATAGGGCTTTTGCAGGAAGGCCTTGGCCCCCTGTCCGATGAGCGTCTCCACCGAGGAATCGAGCGAGTAGCCACTGGTGAGAATCACGCGCGCCTGGGGATCAATCTCGCGCAAGGCTTCAAAACAAGCCTTCCCGCCCAGGCCCGGCATGACTAAGTCCAGAATGATGGCATCGATGTCCTGGCGGCGCCGCCGGAAATACTCAACGGCCTCGCTCGGGTTTTCCAAACAAATGGCATGGTAGCCCAAGCCTTTTAGCATCCGAGCCGCCACTTGCCGGACTACCTCCTCATCGTCAATCACTAGGACTGCGCCCTTTCCCCGGGATGCTGGTTTGGACTCTCCCGCCCGGGGGGCTGAGTCTGCGGGATGGGCCAGGGGGAGGAAAATGTGAAAGCGCGTGCCGGGCGGATGGTCACAGTCAAACTCGAGCTGCCCTCCGTGCGATTTCACAATGCGCTGGACGACGGTGAGCCCCATGCCAGTACCCTGCTGGGCTCCCTTGGTGGTGAAAAACGGTTCGAAGATGCGATCCCGGATAGCCTTCGGAATGCCGACCCCAGTATCAATCACCGAAGCTTGAACACGGGAGTCCATGAGCGCAGTTTGCAAAGTCAGAATTCCCCCCTCAGGCATGGCGTCGCGCGCGTTCAGCGCGAGGTTCAGGAAAACTTGAAACAGTTGACCGGGATCGCCCATCACCCAAGCGTCAGAGGCGTCAAAAACGGTCTCAATGCGAATGCTTTTATCGATGGTGTGGCGTAACAGTTCCACCACTTCGAGCAGCACCTGGTGAAGGTCAACACGCACGCGCTTGGGTTCCCCTTTGCGGGCGAATCCCAGCAGCTGACCGGTGAGTTGCGAGGCGCGTTCGGCGGCTTTTTCGATGACATCAACGGCCTCAAGCACATGCGGTGGTGTCGCCGGGTCCTCTTTGAGCAGACTCGCGTAGCCAAGAATCGCCGTAAGGAGGTTGTTGAAATCGTGGGCCACGCCGCCGGCCAGCGAGCCAATGGCAAGCAGGCGTTGCTGCTGGGCGAGCTGGGCTTCGAGCTCTTCGACGCGCCGGCGCAGATCCGACATGAGCTTGGCCTCGGCTAGGGCGATCTCGCCCCCCGGCAAGGCGCGCCTAGAAGAGATACAGAGGCATCCCGGGCTCCGGCGCCGATTCTGGAACTGTCACCGCAGCTTCCTTGATCTGGCGCATAAACAACCCGGTGTCGGTGAGGTAAACCTCCAGGTCGGCCGGGCGCGGCAGCGACCCCTGGATCAAAGCCTCCGACAGAGGATCCTCGATGTACTTCTGCAAGGCGCGGCGCAGCGGCCGGGCGCCATAGCTGCGGTCGGCACATGTCTTTTCGAGAATGTACTTGGAGGCATCTGGCGCCAGGCGGATGGAAAGCTGTTTGGGCGCGAGGTTGGCGTTGAGCTGGCGCACCAAAAGGTCGATGATCTGCAAGAGATCGTCATCCGTCAACGAGGTGAACAAAATCACCTCGTCCAAGCGGTTGAGAAATTCAGGATTGAACGCGCGTTTGACCTCACCAAGCACCTGATCTTCGATCTTCGGGGCAATGCCAGAGGTTTGCGGGGCGGCAAATCCCATCTGCGCTTTCTTGTCGAGGAAGCGCGCCCCGAGATTCGAGGTCATGATGATGATCGTGTTCTTGAAGTCCACGGTGTTGCCGAGGCCGTCGGTGAGCTGTCCGTCCTCGAAGACCTGCAACAAGATGTTGTAAATGTCCGGATGAGCCTTCTCGATCTCATCGAGCAAGATCACCGAGTAGGGGGAGCGTTTCACGCGCTCGGTCAGCTGGCCGCCCTCCTCATAGCCCACATAGCCAGGAGGCGAACCAATCAACTTAGAGACCGAGTGCTTCTCCATGTACTCGGACATGTCGAAGCGAATCAGGGATTTTTCGCTGCCGAAGAGAAACTCCGCCAAGGCTCGCGCCACTTCTGTCTTGCCCACTCCGGTTGGGCCGAGGAAGAGGAAACAGCCGGCAGGGCGCTTGGGAGACTTCAGCCCGGCCCGGGAGCGGCGGATGGCTCGAGCAAGCGCGCTAATGGCTTTGTCCTGGCTCACTACGCGACGGTGAAGCTCCTGTTCGATGCGCAGCAGCTTGGTTACTTCCTCCTCGCGGATGGCGGTCATCGGAACGCCAGTCCAGCGCGCGACCACGTCTTCAATGTCATCTTTGGTGACAATGCCCGTGGAGGTATCGTCGAGGTTGTACTTCTCGCGCAACTGCCGCAGATTCTCCCGCTCGCGCCGCTCCTCGTCGGAGTAGAAACGGGCTTTCTCAAACTCGTGGTTGGCGATTGCGGTCTCCATGCGGTGCACGATGAACTTAATGCGTTTCTGCACTTCGCTCACTTCGGGCGGCACGGTAGTTTGCCGCAGTTTGATGCGGGCGCCCGCTTCGTCAATCAAGTCAATCGCTTTGTCGGGCAAGAAACGGTCGGGGATGAAACGGCTCGAAGTGTAGACAGCAGCCTCGATGGCTTCGTCGGTGTAGGCCACGGCGTGGAACTTCTCGTAGCGTTCCTTAATGCCGAAGAGAATCTTGATCGCGTCGGCCTCGTTGGGAGGAGGCACCTTCACCGCTTGAAAGCGCCGCTCGAGAGAACGGTCCTTTTCAATCGATTTGCGAAACTCCGCCGGCGTGGTCGCCCCAATGCACTGGATTTCCCCGCGCGAAAGCGCTGGCTTCAGGATATTGGCCGCATCCAGGGATCCTTCCGCAGAACCTGCGCCAACAAGCGTGTGCAACTCGTCGATGAAGATGATGGCGTTCTGATTTTCCATCAACTCCTTCATGATCGTTTTCAGACGCTCTTCAAACTGGCCGCGATATTTCGTGCCGGCCACAATCAGCGACAGATCGAGGGCGAGGATGCGCTTGTCAGCGAGGAAGCTAGGCACATCCCCATCGGCGATCCGCTGGGCAAGCCCCTCCACGATTGCTGTTTTGCCCACGCCGGGCTCGCCAATTAACACAGGGTTGTTCTTGGTGCGGCGGCAGAGAATTTGCACCACACGCTCGACTTCATAGTCGCGTCCAATGAGCGGATCGAGAGCGCCATCCAGAGCCGCCTGCGTGAGGTCGCGGCTGAACTCCGAGAGCAAGGAACTTTCCTTGGGCCGGTTGGAAGACATCTTCTCCGATGAGGAGCGCGCAATTTCCTCCCGGACTTGGGCCAGCCTCAAGCCTCGCTCATGCAGAATTTCCGCAGCCAGACACTTTTCTTCGCGCAGCAGACCAAGCAGCAGATGTTCGGTGCCAATGTGCTTGTGGTTGAGACGCTCGGCCTCCTCAGCGCCGAAGGCGAGGACGCGCTTGCACTCATGGCTCAGCGGAAGGTCGACCGAGGTGGACACCTTTTCGCGGATGGTGGTGTGGGCCTCGATCTGCTTCCGAATGGACTCAATGGCGGCATGCGACCGCAGAAAGCGGTTCGCCAAAGCCTTATCCTCCCGCAACAGGCCAAGCAGCAAGTGTTCCGTTTCAATGTACGGACTACCAAACTGGCTGGCTTCGTAGCGCGCGAAGAAGATTACTCTGCGGGCCTTTTCTGTATAACGCTCAAACATAATTCGAACCGTCTGTCCCTTGTCGAGGAGTCCACTCCGGGAGCGGCGGAGAGCTAGTCCCCAGTCGCCCCTTATCCAATATCAGAACACGATCGCACCGCCTGGCGAAAGCCGGGTTGTGCGTCACGATGATCGAGGTAAACCGGTGCTCGCCATGCAACCGTTCGAGCAGGCCCAGGATCGCCTCGCCGGTCTTGTAATCGAGATTGCCAGTGGGCTCGTCAGCCAGCAAGAGCCGGGGGCGGGTCACCAGGGCGCGGGCAAGCGCCACCCGCTGCTGCTCGCCTCCGGAAAGCTCTCCCGTGCGGTGTCGCCACCGAGCCTCGAGACCGACCTCCGCCAACTTTACAAACGCCCGTTGCGCTGCCTGGCGGCTATCCACGCCACGAATCAGCAAAGGCATCATCACATTCTCTAAGGCTGAGAATTCAGGTAGCAGCGCATGGCTCTGCCAGACAAAGCCGATGTCGCGATTGCGGAGGGCGCTCAACTCCCCGTCGCTTAACTTGGAGTATCTTTTGTCCCCAAAGATGACGTCGCCTTCACTGGGACGGTCGAGCCCGCCAAGTAAATGCAGCAAAGAAGACTTCCCTGCCCCCGACTCGCCCAGAATGGCCAGCCGTTCGCCCTCCGCCACGGAAAGATTTAAGCCCTCGAACACAGTAATGCGAGTCTGGCCGGATTGGTACGTCTTGGCCAGATTTTCCGTACGGATTGCGATCGCCTCCGTGGCGTCCATTTCTTTTTCTTTCAGGCTAGCACGGTGGCAGCGCCCGAACCGGGGCGGCGCGAGGACTGGCTGTGGCGTTCCGGTCAACCGTTCCAACCAAACCAGGAATCGATTTGGCCGGAGCTTCAAGCCCAGGCCCTGCTGGCCGGCAAGCCTCAGCCGTGGCACAAGACCCGTTGCACGCAAGCGGCGGCGCTGTTTTCGGGCTCGACACGAAGGCTCAAATTCACGGTGTCTTTTCTTGGTGCGAGGGCTGGTTGAGATGTTTGTAAAATCCCAGGTCGGCGTGGGTAAGCATTTTCGTGGCGAAGATGATCTGCCCTGTATGCAGGGCGAAATGCTCGACCACGTGCAGCACGGCTTCAAGCGCCGTCACCTGATAGGACTGAATCTTCACCGTCCGGGCGAGTGCCTCCCCATCGAGCTTGCGGATCACCACCAGCGCATCGTCCACCGTTGTTTGAAGCCGCTCGAGCAAATCCGCTTTGGCGATGTCTCCCCGGGCTGAAAATTCGCGCTCGCGTACTCGGACATCGGGCTTGCCGCCGAGCCCGGCCAGAATCCACTGGCGGACGTTACCAGCGAGATGTAACAGCAGATTGCCGATAGCGTTCTCATTCTCCGAACCGCGCACCCACACCTGTTCCTCGTTCAGAAGTTCCAGGCAGTGTGCAATCCGGGAACAAGATTGCGCCAGCCGCCGAGCGCAGGAATCTGTAAAAACAAACGCAAGATCGGGGTTCATAGCATGCAGTATAGAGTCGCCAGTGTCATGTTACCTTGAAAATGATGTTTCGGATTCTCCCGCATGTTTTGTGGGTGGTTCTTCTGTCGTGTCCGCTCTTTGCAGGCGGATCGCTGGCCAACCGGCGGGCGCCTGGGTTTTCTTTGCCCGACACCACTGGCAAACAGCACGACCCCCAGGACTACCGCGGCAAGGTGATTTTACTGGACTTTATGCAGACCGGCTGTCCCAGCTGCAAGGCCCTCACCGCCACCCTCGAGCAGTTAAAGGCGAAGTTTGGTTCTCAAATTCAGGTGCTCAGCGTTGTGGTTCCACCGGACACGCTGGACACCGTTCAGCGATATATCAAGGAACAGGGTGTCTCCTCGCCTGTGCTCTTTGATTGCGGCCAGATGACGGCCTCTTATCTTCGCATTACGCCGCAGAATCCGAAAGTTCATTTTCCTCATTTGTTCTTAATCGACAGCGAGGGTTTCATTCGCAACGATTACGGGCACAGCGACTTGCAAGGCGCAGCTGTAAACGCGCGTACGCTGGCTGCCGAAATCGAACGGATACTCGCCGGAGGAACAACGAAAAAGCGATAGAATTGGGACCGGCAAAGCCATGTCGAATCAATCACTCACCATTACCGACAACCGCACCGGAAAGACCTACACCATCCCCATCGAACACGGCGCCATTCGTGCTACGGACTTGCGCCAGATCAAGCTCAGCGACGACGACCCGGGGCTGTGCACCTATGATCCAGGCTTCATGAATACGGCCGCCTGCAAAAGCCGCATTACGTTCATCGACGGGGATAAAGGCATCTTAGAATACCGCGGCTATCCGATCGAACAGCTCGCCGAGCATTGCACGTTTCTCGAAGTGGCGTACCTGCTCTATCACGGCGAGTTGCCCAACCGCACTCAGCTCAAAGAGTGGACCGATCAAATCACGCGTCACACGATCCTTCACGAAAACGTGAAGCAGTTCATCGCTGGTTTTCGCTATGACGCCCATCCCATGGGCATGTTTGTGGGCACGGTAGCCGCACTGTCCACTTTCTACCCCGAGGCCAAAAACATTCATGACCCGGCTGTGCGGCGCAAACAGTATTTTCGCCTGGTTGCCAAAGTGCCGACCATCGCCGCCTTTATCTATCGCCACAACATCGGGATGCCCTACGCCTATCCCGATAATGATCTCTCTTATACGGGGAACTTCTTGAACATGATGTTCAAGAAGACTGAGCTCAAGTACAAGCCCGACCCGGCGCTTGAGCGCGCGCTCGAAATTCTGTTTATTTTGCACGCCGACCACGAACAGAACTGCTCGACCACAGCCATGCGCAGCGTGGGTAGCGCCAACACCGATCCCTACAGCGCTCTGGCGGCGGCCGCAGCTGCTCTCTACGGACCGCTACATGGTGGCGCCAACGAAGCCGTGTTGCGCATGCTGCGCGAAATTGGCAGCAAGGACCGCATTCCGGAGTACATCAAGCGCTGTAAAGCGGGTGAGGTTCGCTTAATGGGTTTTGGGCACCGGGTTTACAAAAATTACGATCCCCGCGCCAAGATCATCAAGCAAGCCGCCGATGCTGTCTTTGAGGTCACGGGAAAGAACCCGCTCATCGACATTGCCGTCGAGCTCGAGCGCATCGCTCTCGAGGATGAGTATTTCGTCAAGCGCCGGCTCTATCCGAATGTCGATTTCTATTCGGGAATCATTTACGAAGCCATGGGCCTGCCAACGGATTTGTTTACGGTGATGTTCGCCATTCCACGCACGGCGGGATGGCTCACTCACTGGGAGGAATTGTTGCAGGATCCAGATACGAAAATCGCGCGGCCTAAACAACTTTACTTGGGCTCGCCGCGGCGCGAATTCGTGCCGATGGACCAGCGCCCCTGACACGGCATGAACCACACGCTCGATTCCGCCAACAAACAAGCTTACGCCAAGCCAGAAGCCCGCTTTGAACAGCGGGCAGCGGAGCTCGCTGAATCGAGCGCCTTGCGCGAGTGCCAGCGCTGGTTCTACCGCAATAAACTTTGGGTCAACGAGCAGCATCTCCAGTTGTGCCGAATTCCATCGCCGACCTTTCTCGAACATGAGCGCGCTGAATGGATGGCCGAACAGTTTGACTCGCTCGGCTGGGAGGCCAAGCCGGACCGTGCGGGCAACATCATCGCCTACGCCAACGGTCGGCGGGAGGGCCCGTTTGTGGCCGTGACGGCGCACCTGGACACTGTGCTTGCGCCGCGCAACCCCCACGAGATTCGCGTCGCGCCTGACGGACGCTTTTATGGGCCGGGCGTCTCGGACAACGGAGCTGGACTGGCCGCCCTACTAGCCCTCGCTGCAGTTTGGAAAACTGCACAGCCGGTGAAGGAGCGCTGTGGCCCCTCGCTTGTACTGGTCGCCAATGTGGGCGAAGAAGGCGAGGGCAATCTCAATGGCATGCGCTATCTCTGCAAGTCATCCCCGCTTGGCGGGCGGATCCGGAGCTATGTCGTACTGGACGGACCAAGCACGGATCACATCACTTGCCGGGCTCTGGCCAGCCGGCGCTTCGAACTAGTGGTCAGTGGTCCGGGAGGCCACAGCTGGAGCGATCATGGCAACGGCAACGCGGTCCACGCCTTGAGCCGCGTGATTCACTATTTCACAGAATCCTTGCAGAGCGAGCCACAAGCCTCCACCAAAAGCTCCTTCAATTTCGGCGTCATCGAGGGAGGGCTGAGCGTCAACTCCATTCCGGCTTCCGCCCGAACCAAGCTCGACATCCGCGCCGAAGATCCGCAAAAACTCGACGAACTTGCTCGTTGCTTTGGCCTAGCCGTCGAGCGGGCGATTGAAGTTGAGAACGCGCGATCCACTGGAGGTAAAGTGCAGGCCCGAATTCGAGAAATTGGGTTCCGGCCGGGCGGCTCGCTTTCTGAAACTTCGGAATTGCTACCGTCGCTCCGCGCCGTGGACTCGTATCTAGGCATCCGGGCTCATTTGGATTGCGCCTCGACGGATGCAAACATTCCCCTTTCCATGGGTCTCGAAGCCGTGTCGATTGGCGCTGGAGGCCAAGGGGGAGGGGCGCACACTGAAGCGGAGTGGTTTGACCCAGATGGTCGTGAATTGGGTCTGCAACGCATCTTGCTGGCTGTCTGTATGCTGTTGACCGCATGAACAGCGCCCGGTTGCGCGCGGAGCTGGCTCTGGCAGCGGTGACCGTAATCTGGGGCTGGTCGTTTGTCATCGTCAAAAAAGCCTTAGAAGATCTCCCTACGTTTCTCTTCCTGGCGCTGCGATTTGGCGTCGCTTCCTTCACGCTTGTTCTGCTGTTCCGAGGACGGCTTGGCCAGCATTCCCACCGTTGGAAAGAGACGTTGCGGGCTGGCCTTGTCACCGGCCTCTGCTTGGCGAGCGGCTACTTTTTTCAAACCGCAGGACTCCGCTACACCACCGCCTCAAAATCGGCTTTCCTCACGGGACTGACCATGGCCGTGGTGCCTTTTCTCGCCGCGGCCGTCTCGCGGAAGCCTCCGCAGCTCTCGGAACTGTTCGGCGTGGCGGTAGCCGTAACTGGAATGGCCTTGCTTACTCTACCTCCCGGGACATTTTCAATGGCTTGGGGCGATACGCTCACACTGGGCTGCACTGTGGCGTTCGCTGCTCATGTGGTGGCGGTGGGCTACTGGAGTTCCCGAACGGCCTGGGAACTGCTGACCTTGACACAGATTTTTCTCACAGGCCTGCTGTCGTTTGTCTTGGCCTGGGGCCTTGAGCCCATGGAGGCCCCCTGGAATTTAAGGATTGCCGGCGCCGTGCTGTTCACTGGCGTGTTAGCTACCGCAATTCCCTTCTCCGTACAATGCTGGGCGCAAAGCTTCACCACGCCGACTCGCACCGCGCTCATCTTTGCTCTTGAGCCCGTCACGGCGGCAGTGGCCGCTTATTTCTGGGCCGGCGAAAGACTGAGCGTGCGGGGCTGGCTGGGCGCCACCTTGATTCTCTGTGGAGTCTTGCTGGTCGAATTGAAACCCTGGCGTGGCCGGTCGCATCCACTTGCTTAGATCTGGGGCTAGTTACTCTTCTCGTGGCTCCTCGCCAAGCGAATATAATGGGGAGGAAGCTTGGCCCTGGGGAGGTTATCGAATCCCATGAATTTTCTTGAAAAAGCGCGTCAACAAAAATTTTTAGGAGCGAGCCTACTGTTATTCACCCTTTCTGTTGGCATTTTGATTGGCACCCTGATCAACACGGGCGTGCGGGCCGAAAAAGGCCAGCTTGCCGCGCCCGACGCCACGCCGCTCACCATTCCCAGCCCAAAGAAGCTTCAAAGTGAATTTGCAGCGCTAGCCAAGAAGGTGGAGCCTTGCGTTGTCTACATCACCACCGACTACAGCTCCCGGCCCACCCAGACCCGGAACCGGCGCCCGCAAATGGAAGAGGAAGACGAAGAGTTTGATCTGTTCCGCCGCTTCGGCATCCCAGGACCTTTCGAAAGGCTCCCGCGCTTCCGGAGAGAAGCATCGGGCTCGGGCGTGATTGTGGACAAAAACGGCTATATCATCACCAATCACCACGTGGTGGAAGGTGCAGACCATATCCGGGTGAAACTTCTCAACGATCCGAAGGAGTATAAGGCCAAATTGATTGGCTCGGACGTGGAGACGGATCTCGCAGTAATTCGCATCGAAGCTGGGCGTCCTCTGCCGACCGTGCCCATTGGCAACTCTGACGCCGTGCAAGTGGGCGATTGGGCGGTCGCCATTGGTTCCCCATTTGGCTTTGAAGCCACGGTAACGGCCGGCATCATCTCCGCTTTAGGCCGCAAGGATGTTGGCGGCGCGCAGCAATTCCAGCGTTTTATTCAAACGGACGCTGCCATTAACCCAGGCAACAGCGGAGGGCCGCTCTTAAACATCAATGGTGAGCTCATCGGCATCAACACCGCCATTGCAACCCAGTCGGGGGGCTATCAGGGGATTGGATTCGCTTTACCCGTCAACCAGATGGTGAAAGTCTACAACGCCATCATCCGCGACGGAAAGGTGACCCGCGGCTCGATCGGAGTAGGCTGGCAGCGCAATGACAAGCAAGCGGAAATCTTAAAGGCCATGGGTCTCACCCACGGCGTTGTAGTCGACAGCGTCACCAAGAATGGCCCGGCGGAGAAAGCCGGCATCAAGCCTGACGACGTGATCATCGCCCTCAACGGCAAGGAAATTAAAGATGGCGACGAACTGGTGGACCGGGTTTCTGAGTTGCCGGTGGGCTCAGAAGCCACCATCACCGTGGACCGGTCGGGTAAGAAGATGGATTTCAAGGTCAAGATTGGAGACCGGGAAGTCGTCTTCCAGGATGACCCGCGTTTTAGCCGCAACCGCCGTCCCGATGTGGAGCGAGGCGCTCCGGGCGAGGCGCAGCAAGCGAAGTTCGGCATCTCGATCCGCGCCCTGTCGGAAGCTGAGCGAGAAGCGTTGCCCACCGAATCGAAGACAGGCGTGATGGTGACTCGTGTCGAGCCGGATTCTTTTGCCGAGGAGATTGGCATGCTTGAGCGCGACATCATCGTTTCGATCAACCGCCAGCCGGTTGCCTCGGTGGAGGACATCCGGCGCATCCAAAGCACCCTAAAGCCTGGAGATGCGGTGGCCTTCCGCGTCTTCCGTTCCGTTGGCGTGGGCCGCACGCGGGCGCAATATCAAGGCTTGTTCCTGGCCGGCACCTTACCCAACGAGTGACTTCTTAGACAATAAGCTTCATTCTTAGGGATGGGGCCGCTTCCCAACTAGCGGCCCCATTCTTTTCGCGACCAGTGAACGAAAGATCTGGCATACTCGAAGATGCAGAAGGAGGTGGGCGACTTCGCCCTGGAGGAGGGACACATGATTCGAAAACTTGTTGTGGTAGGCGCGCTAGCGGTCGCTCCGGCCACTCTACGAGCGGATTTCTCGTATGTTGAAACGACTCGTCTGACCGGCGGCATGATTGCCCAGATTAGCCGCTCGCTGGGCGGTTTGTCGAAGTCCCTGCGGAAAATCACGGAACCGCAGACAACGCAGGTCTATGTCAAGGGGGACCGCATGGCCCAGGTAGGCCCGACGGAGGCGCAGATCTGGGATCTATCGAAGGAAACAGTGACCCTCGTCAACTATGAAGAAAAAACCTATGCGACGATTACGCTCGCTGAAATGAAAGAGGCCTCAGAAAAATTGCTCCAGCGAATAAACAAGTCGAAGAACCGCAACAGTAACGATCCCGAACTGAACGTGAAGTTCGATGTCAAGCAAACCGGTAAGGTCAGAACCATTGCTGGGATGGAGGCCCGGGAAGCGCTGCTGACCATGATCCTAGAAGGCAAAGACAAGAAGTCGGGTCAAACGGCGGCGACGGAAATGATGAGCTCCATTTGGTTAGTGAATTCCGTTCCCGGCCACGAAGAGCTTCAAGAGTTTTACCGCAAAATGGGCGCAAAAATGGCAGGTAGGTGGGGCATGAGCGCCTTGGACCGACAAGCAGAGATTCTCGCAGGCAGCGATCCGAAAATGGTGGAATGGGCGCAAAAGATGGCCAAGGAGGCGGAAAAGCTCAACGGCTTGCACGTTCTTCAGATCATGAAATATGGCTCGGGGCTCGACCCCGCCAAGGCGAGCGAGATCACGGATCCTTCCACCATGCCGGAAGGACCTACCGCTGGGCAAGTTGCAGGCAAAGCCGCAGAGGAATCGGTTGTGGGAGCACTGGGTCGCGCCTTGCCGGGGGGCTTAGGAAGGCTCGGCGGGTTCGGCCGCCGCAACCGTGACAAGGAAAAGGAGCAACCGGCTCCTCCCCCTAACCCACAAACCCAGCCCCAAGGAGCTGCCGTGCTCATGGAAATGGTCACGGAACTCAGCAACTTCTCCACCGCCGCAGTTGATCCCAGTAAGTTTGATATTCCTGCCGGTTTTAAAAAGGTGGAGCACCCGATGGCGAAACTGGCTCGTGAAGACCGGCGCTAAAGGCAGCACCGTGAATTCCTGGCCGCCGCGATCCGGCTACCAACCCTTCGCCTCGAAAAGGCCTAGGGAAGAATGACACCGCGCTCTTGAAGCAGTTCTCCGGTCCGTTGCAGCAGGTTGAGCAGATTTCGGCGGTAGCCGACGGTTTGGGTCACGAGCGCAGCTTCTGCTGCGGTCAGATCACTTTGCGCGGCCAGCACGAAGAAGATCACCGTCGTGCCCAGTTCGTATTTCTTTTGCTCGGCCTCGACTCGCTTCTGCGCTAAGTCACGGGCGATTTGAGCCAGCTTCACGCTGGCTTTGCTGAGCTCAACCTGGTTGATTGCGTTCAACACTTCGAGTCGGATCTGTTGCTCCGTGGTGCGGAGCTGCAAGAGGTCTCGCTTGCGCTGGATGTTGGCGTCGGCAAAGTCGGCGGCGGCGCGGCGGTCTCGCAGCGGCAGGTTCAACGTTAAGCTAAAGTTGTAGATCGGAAAACCAAAATTAAAAACTTGGCTAAAAGCGTCTCCCAAACCTCCAGGAATGGGCGCAAGCACTTGTTGGACTCCCCCAAAATTCGTGCGCGGGAAGAAAACCCCTCCGCGGCCCGTGGCCGTGTAGCCCCCGCCGAGCGTCAACTGCGGTAGCAAGTTGTTGCGAGCCGCTCGCAGGTTGAGCTCATCAATGTCCAGCGCTTGCATAGCGGCTTTGAGGTCAGGCCGTAAGGTGAGCGCCTTTTGAACCAGAGCTTCTTTGTCAAGCTCCTCTCCATTAATCGGCACGGTGACTGGTTCCGTCAGTACGATTGGCAGTTTCCGGATCTCCGGATCAAGGTCAGCTCCAATCTGCCTTCGCAGCGCATCTTCCACCTGCGCCAAACGGTAACGAGCTTGGGTCACAAAGATCTCCGCGTTGGCGTACTGGGCTTGAGGCTGAAAAATCTCGAGCGGCGACGTGGCGCCTAATTCGAGCTCGCGTTGCGCGCGCTTGAGCGCGGCGTCGTTCAGCGCAAGCGCCTGTTCTTGTACCCGCAAATTTTCGCGAGCTTCGATGACGTTCCAGTAGATGGTTTCCGCCTGTACGAGCAATCGAATGATTTGGTCTTGCACGTTATACTGGGTCTGCTTCAAGCGGCTGCGCGCGATGCTCAGGGGAAGTTTGGTGATGTAGCTGCCTCGACCACGCAGCAAGGGTTGCGTAAAACCAAACGCCATGTTGGCGGTATAGGAGGGATTGAAGGTCTGGAACTGGTTATTGGTGGAGAGTTTGGCCCCGTTAAAACCGAATTGCACCTGCGTCCCCGTGCTGAGGGTCTGGATATAGTTGAAGCTCCAAGGCTGGTTGAGCTGGCTCAAGGTCGCCGCTCCCGCCAGCACATCAATGGTGGGCGAATTCGAGCGCGTGGCGGCGAACCGCCCCTGAAAAAGCGGATCGAAAATCGCTCCCGCCCGCAGGATCTGATTTTTGGGGATCTCCACCGCAATTCGCTGAATTTCAATGTCGGTGTTGTTGGCCAGAACCAACTCAATGTAGTTTCGAAGCGACAGCTCGAGTTTCCCGTTAACAACAAAATCTTGAAGTCTCACCGGGTCACGCAGCTCAACACGGGGGATGCGGGGATTTAACACCTGCTCAAAGTAACGGCTTTGGGGAAAGCGAGGCGCCTCCAAGAAAGCTTGCTGACCGAATAACGGAAGCGCCAAGATCATTAGCGCGCACACCACCATAGAATGCATTCCAATTTGTCCTCGAATAATCTGGATTCGGCGCTCAGGCCTACTCGTAACGAATTGCCTCGATTGGATCCAACTTAGCCGCCTGGACGGCGGGATAAATCCCAAACAACAGCCCAATTCCGACAGAAACTCCGAAGGCGACAGCAATTGAAGCTGTCGTAACCACAGTTGACCAGCCGGCAGCGGAAGCAATCACTCGCGAGAGCGTGAAGCCAAACGCAATGCCGATCAAGCCGCCGAGGATCGAAATCATCACCGCCTCGGTGAGGAACTGGCGCACAATGTCTGCCTGGCGAGCCCCAATGGCGCGGCGGATGCCGATTTCCCGCGTCCGCTCAAGCACCGTGGCGAGCATGATATTCATGATGCCAATGCCACCCACCAGCAGCGAAATACCGGCAATACAGATCATGACAATGCTGAAGATTTGCTGGGTGCGGCGCCGTTGTTCGAGCAGCCCCGCGGGCACGGTGATGGTGAAGTCGCCCGCATCCTTGTGCGTAGCAGAAAGGATGGCACTCACCACATTGGCGGTCTCGACCGAATCGGTGTCACTCTTGACCTTGATGTAGATTCCGTCGATCTCGTCTTTTAAATAGCTATTGTTGTCCTCAAAGCGGCGCATCACGGTGTTGAGCGGGGCAATCACTAAGTTGTTCCGGTTGACGACCTCCAAGCCCTCTACATCGGTGTCCGCTGTGGCTTGCTGAGCCAAAACACCGATCACCTGTAACCAGACCTCATTGATCTTGATGTACTTTCCAACGGCCTGGTCATAGCCCAAAAGATTCACTTTTGCGCTTTCCCCCAACACACAGACGGGCGCCGACTTGGCGTTATCTTCGTCGTTAAAGAAACGTCCTTCCACAACTTTCAGACTGTTGATGTGGAGGTAGTTGGGTTCGACGCCAATTAACAGAGGAGGCTCTTGCGCGGTCTTGGGCAAAACTTTGGATGGCTTGAAGCGTTTGCGCGGGGTGAGTGCCTCAAGACCTTGGACGTTCTCTGCAATGGCGCGGAAGTCGCGGAAAGTAAGACCAGGTGAGATCAGCCGGCGTGCTTGAAGTTCGTTCCGGTCTACGGCTTCCTTCGCCTCAATAATGATGTTGTTGACCCCCAGCAAGTCGATGTAGCTAATCATTTCCTTTTCGACGCCCGCGGTAATCGCCAGCATCGCCACCACAGCGCCAACTCCAAAGATCATGCCGAGCATGGTGAGCAAACTGCGAAGTTTGTGCACCAGAAGGCTTGAAAGCCCCATGTAAATTTCGGGAAGCATTCCAGCGAACATCGATCTTGCACCTCTGACCGTCTATTTTGCGCCGCCGCCCACGGGCATGGCGCCCATGGCACCACCCTTGGACTCAGCCTTCTTTTTCTTGTCTCCGGGTTTGGCAAACGGATCGGCGAGAGCCACGACATCGCCCGGATTCAAACCGTCTTCCAAGACGACCGTGGACTCGGTGCGTTTCCGGATCTTCACCGGGCGTTCCACCCACTGGTCCCGCTGGCGGAGATAAACCAGCGGGCGGTTGTCTTTCTCAAAAATGGCCTGCATCGGGACATGGATGGCGTTGGGAATTTTTTCCACGATGATCTCCACGTCAGCGAGCATGCCTGGGCGGAGCAGCACATCCAGCTGGGAGTCTTCTTCTGGGGGTGGAGGAAGTTTGGCGTTCTCGAGTTCTTGCTGTGTGAATTGCGATCCACTGAAGCCGCCAAAACCACCGAAGCCGCCAGGGCCACCTGGGCCATCGGCACCTCCTCGCCGTCGCCGGCCAGCTTCGCCTCCGGCGGCCGGGGAGGCCCCTTCTGCGGTAGAATCTGCGCGGCGGCCTTCGCCACGGCTCCCGCCTTCGCCGCGCCCGCCGCCTTCTCCCCTCCCGGCTCCATCGCCGGAGCGGCGCCCGCCGAAGCCAGCTCCCATGCCGGCTGGAATTTGAATACCCGCTTTGGCAAATTCAGCCTGCATCTTTTTCTGAAACTCGGCTCGTTCTTCTTCACTCATCTCGGCAGGACTTTTTCCGCCAGACACCTTGCGGAATATCTCTCGTAACTTGGTGCGCATTTCATCGGACATACCGCCCGCACCAAAGCTTCCACCCATGCCCCCAGGTCCCATGCCTCCGGGTCCCATGGTGAAGCCCATACGAGGAGCGCCACCAGCTCCCATCACAGCCAGAGAACCGCTGCCGGCTGTGGCCTGATTGCTGCCTTGGCCAATTCCACCTGCAAACGGGCCGCCGCCCGTCATCATCATCATTCCGCCGCCCGGTCCGCCCCCGCCGAAAGTGTACGGGGTGGTTGCGACCGGCTTTTTGCGATTTGCCTCCGCTGTGGCGAGAACCTTGGCGATTTGAGCAGGCGACGCACCGAGCGCGCTCAACAGCTCTTTCATGTCAAGCGAAAAGATGACGTCGAACTTCTTGGCCGGATCGTTGGAAAACACGCTGGCGCTGGCCGTGCCGCTCATGGCTTTAATCTTGCCGTGCAGAGGTTTATCAGAAATGGCGTCCAGGCGAATGATCACATCCTGCCCCTCTTGCAGATTGGCGCGATCGAGTTCGCCCACGCGGCTGATCACTTCCAGCTCAGACAGATCCAGCACATCGGCCACAGGCATGCCGGGCTGTACTTGATCCCCCTCGCGAATGTCCGGAATCTGCATGCCGGGCACGAAGAAACCGGAAGAGCGGTTTTGTCGAATCGCCACTAGCCCCGAAATTGGGGAAAGCAGCTTCACTTGCATCAAGCGCTGGCGCTCACGTTGCAGTTCGAGCAAAGCCTTGTTCTTGCGTTCCTGGAGGACGGCCAGCTCCGCTTCGGCTTGCTCCAGGCGCGACTTGATATCACTTTCAAGCTGCTTCAAGCGCCGGCGTGCTTCCTCCAGGTTCAGGAGGTTTTTCTTGGCGTCGATTTCGGATAACAGCTCGTTTCGTTTGACTTCTAATTCCGCACGCCGCACGGAATACCGCGCGGTTAGCAGCTGCACTTGATCCTGGTTGTTGCGGATGTTGAGATCGGCGCGCGCCTTCTTGATTTGCTCCTCCACCTGATCCAGCTCCAGTTGCTTTTCCTCTAAGCGAGACAGCAACTCGGAATCGTCAAACTCCACCACCAGATCTTTTTCCCGGGCCAGGGAGCCGAGCGCCGCCAGCCGGGTCACTTGCACCGTACCGAAAAGATTAGGCGCGTTGAGCGTGACCGAGCGCACGGCGCGCAACTCACCGCGTGCGAACGTGCGGACAACGACATCACCTTTTCGCACCCGGGTCACAGGGATCTGTTGCTGGCGCTGTGGAAGTAACTGGAAGTACCGGTAAAGATACCACGCTCCCGCGCCAACAACGGCGAGAAACGATAACCGGAGGAGAAACTTTTTCATGGATTCCGTCCCCAAAACATCACTGCTGGCCTTTTGCCTAGCAATCACCTCACCTACAGCTTGCGGGCACGCTTGGCTGCTTCGGCCGGATTCTCAAGCGCCACCAGCTCGCCTTCTTTCAGACCACCCACCACCACAATGTCGGTGTCATTGCGCTTGCCCACCTGAATGTGGCGAATTTCAAACGTCTGGCCCCGTTGCACATAGACAGCCGGCTTGCCCTGATGCATAAAACTGGCGCGAATCGGAATCAGAAGGGCGTCAGGCTGGCTCTCAATCACCACCTCGGCGGAGGCGCTCATGCCGGGTCGCAAACGGGGATCGAGATTCTTGAGCGTAGCGCGCGCGGGAAAACTCTTCTCGGTCAAACCCATTCCGCGATAAACAACAGAGGCGATGGGACTGATCCAGTCGAGCTCAGCAAAAAACTCCTTATCGGGAATGGCATCCACGTTCACACGAAGCTTCTGACCTAATCGGAGCTTACCCCGGTCCACCTCGTCGAGCTTTAATTCAATGCGCATTTGTGACAGGTCGGGAATCTCAGCAATAGCCGCACCCGTCCAGGCGCGGTCACCTTCTTTGAAAGCGGGGGGAGACGTGCCAAACGCTCCCTGACTTCGGAAGTTGGGCAGGATGTTCACCAGCCCGTCGTTGGGAGCCCGCAGCACCATCTTGGAAAGATAACTCCGGGCGCGCTCCATATCGCGCACGGTTTTATCCTTCTTCTGTTGGAGCCGCTCAAGATCCGCGTTTTGGGCCACTTCGTGGGCCTTGATCGTGGTCTTGACTTGGTTCAATTCTCCTTCTGAAATCCCTACGTCGATGCGGTTTTTCGCACCTTCGATTTCGCTCACTACCTCCGCCTTGCTTGCTTCCAACTTGGCGCGCTGGACGTTATACTCCGCCGTCATCAGATTCATGCTGTCCATTTCATCGGTGATGCGGTGCGAGGCTTTGGTTTGTACAATCTCGCTTTCCACCGTCCGGACGCTTGTCGTCCGCTCCAGCAGCTGTTGCTCTTGCGAGGCAGCATCGAATTCGACTATGATGTCGCCCTTCTTCACCAGCTTTCCTGATTCGGCGAGTTTCACAATGCGCACTTCGGGCACTTGAGGAGCAGTGAGGATTTCCGAGCGCACGCTGCGGATCTCCCCTCGCGTTTTTACGCTAATTACAAATTCCGCCTTGCGGACCTTCACCACCGGTACTTCGACCTTGGCGATGCTTTGCTGGTAGCGGTGATAGGCAGCATATCCGGCGCCGCCTCCGCCAGCCAGCAGCAGAATCCAGGTAATGGCTTTACGGCGGGTGGATTTCACCTGCCCCAATCTCTGTTTTGGCTTCAGGTCTTTGGACATGGCTTGTAGCCCAACCTAAACGTATGCTCTTGGGACTCTAAACTCCTTGCGGTGGTTTGGAAATATTTTCTGACCGGGCTTCCCTACGGGTCGGCGGACGCTCGGAACACTCACCTCAGCAGCCGGACCTGACCCGTGGCGCCATCAGCCAGATTTCGCTAGCGTCGCCACTGGGGGACGCTCTTCAGCAACGACTTCACCCGGTTTGAGACCCTTTCGAATCACAACCTGGGTGTAACTGGCCAGACCCAATTCCACCTCCCGGCGTTGCCAGCGATCTCCCGACCGGACAAACACGTAAGGCGCGCTGTTGGCGTCGCCGTCGCGAAACACCGAGCCGAGCGGTGCAATCGCCGCTGCCTCCTCCTCAGCGATCACCACGTCCACACTGACCGAAAGGTCGGGGATCACTCGTGGGTCCATCCGCTCCAAGCGGATTCGGACAGGGATCTCTTTCAGGTAGTTGGCCCGAGCGCTGTTACCGCTTCGCGGCATCGCTGCGATCGAGAAAACGCGTCCTGGCAGCTCGAGGTCCGGAAAGGCGTCAAAGCGAACGCGCGCACGCGCTCCGACGCGGACTTTTTCCACATCCACTTGATTCACCACCGCGTTCACAATCATCGAGCTAGGATCCACAATCTGCATGTAAGGCATTCCCGGCGGAATCGGGTCTCCCGCTTGCACCTGGCCAAACTCCGAGCCGCGGAAGATTTGCAGCATCACCACCATTCCGTCAATGGGAGCCCGCACCACCATCCGTTCGGCGTTTGCCTCGGCCCGGCGGAGCTCCAGTTTGGATTGTTGTAGGTCCATTTCAGCCAGCTTCATTTGCGCTTCGTGGCCGATCCGGACGTAAGGAACTTCTTGTAGGAGCTGCTTGTATCGGGCCTCGGCCTCTTCGAGAGCGAGCTTGAAGCGCTCGGTCTCAATCGCCGAGCGAACCGGGACGGTTTTCAGATCCAGCCTGGCCTTCTCCACATCCCCTTTGGCGACTAGAATCGACTGCTCGTGAGCCTTCCGGCTAACTTCTAATTCGGCCTCCAGACGCTTGATGTTGAGCTCTTGCTGGATTACCCCGGCCTTAAAATCGTCGAGGCGTTGGAGCATATACTGGCGGTCGAATTCCGCTACCTGATCCCCTTTGCGAACCATCGAGCCGGGCTTGATCAAACTTTGGAGGATCGCGCCAAAATCGCTCATGCTGGAGCCGCCGCCGCCGCCTCCACCCCCACCTCCTCCACCAAAGAGAGACCCGGAGGTGGATCCCAGTCCATCCGCGCCTAAGGTTGCTGTAGCGGAAGCACTCGCGGCCGAGCGGTTTGCGCTGGCTAAACCGGCGCGGCCAGAACCCCGCTCGCGGCTAACCGAGGAGCGAAATGCACTCGAGGCGTTGCGCACCCCGCCCACCGAGGCACCGCCTGTGAGAGAACCACCACCCGTGCCCGAAGTAGACAAACCGCCCGTTGAGGACGGTCCGGATGAGGACAGAGCGCCCAACGAACCGGAGATGCTCGCTCCTTGCGAAGAGCCAGACCCCGAACCACCACTCGCACCGCTCGACCCACCTCCCGAGCTCGACACCGTGGATTGGCCGCCGCCACCACCCCGGCTCCCGCCGCCACGGCCCATGGGAATGCCGCCTCCGCCTGAAAAGCTGCGACTGCCCCTTAGTTGCGGCCCTAAAATGGTGCTGAAACGTTCTGGCCCGGTTGTGCCCGTCAGCCGGATCGTTTGAATCACCTTCCCGGAGCTGACGGCCACGCTGCGAATACCTCCAGCCGCAGCCTTCTGCCGTGCGTCCTCATCGGCCAGACGGCGCTGCCAGACCCACATACTCGCACCCAGTCCGACGAATGCCACCAGGAGCCAAATCCATGGAAACCGTCGTTTTGGGCGCTCCACGGGAGCAACAGGCGTCAGCTTGCGTTGCGGAGGCGCTGGCGCCGAGGGCGCCGGAGTGCTGTACGGTTGCATAAAATCGACCCCTCCTAGCGGCTGAGAGTCCGGGAGCCGGTGTCTTGCGAAACCTGCGCCAGCTCGCACACCATCCCTTGGCTTCTTATTATCTCAATATCTTATGACGGCAACAGATCCAGAAAGGTTATGCCACCACCGGCATTTGTACACGGAGAGGGAAACGGGGGCAACCGCAAAGGTCCAGCCAGAAGCCACCCCAAATCGAATCAACGGGTCGGAAATTCGGGAAAGCCTGTATATCTAGTAGAAGGAAAGGCAGATCCGCGCCCCGCACACAGCCGTGGACCTAGCCCTCTACACAATCCGCCCGTCCCGCATGTTGACAATCCGGTGCGCATAGGCGGCGGCCTCAGGGTTGTGCGTGATCATCAGAATGGTCTGTCCTAAGCGCTCATTCAGGTCAACCAGCAACTTCAACACGGTTTCTGAGTTCTCAGTATCGAGATTTCCCGTGGGCTCATCGGCCAGCAACAATACCGGATGATTTACAATCGCCCGGGCGATCGCCACGCGCTGTTGCTCGCCGCCTGACAGCGAGCGGGGCTTATGATGCAAGCGGTGCGCTACGCCCAGCAGTTCTAAGGTCTGGCGAAACCATTCGGTGTCTTGCTTGGACCTGAATTTGGACGATCCAGCGATGTAGCGGGCCATGGCAATGTTGTCCGCAGCAGAAAGCGTCGGCAACAAGTTATAGCGCTGAAATACGAAGCCAACGAGCTCGCGCCGGATGGCGGTTCGCTGAGAATCGTTCATGCGCGTCAGATCACGGCCGTCAATCAGCACCTGACCGCCCGTGGCCTGCGTTAGCCCTCCCAAAATATAAAACAGCGTCGATTTGCCAGAACCGGAAGGCCCACAAACGGCAATGAATTCACCCCGTTCTACCGTCAGATCCACTCCCCTCAGAGCGTGCACGTCGATGTCGCCCATCCGGTAGGTTTTCTTCAATCCCCGGATTTCAATTAGTGCATCACTCATAGCTGAGGGCCTCAATGGGGTCCTGCTTGGCGGCAATCCAACCGGGGTAAAGCGCCCCGAGCAGTGACCCGACCAAGGCCACCAGCGAAGCAACCGGCCACCATTCCG
Source organism: Bryobacteraceae bacterium (assembly GCA_025056455.1). Taxonomy (GTDB): domain Bacteria; phylum Acidobacteriota; class Terriglobia; order Bryobacterales; family Bryobacteraceae; genus CADEFT01. Next base: position 26,005 of record JANWVY010000016.1, read on the forward strand.
GGACGATGATCTGGTTCAGCGAGCCGGGCACGAAACGCATAATCGCCCAGCGAGTTCCATAGGTAAAAAGGATTCCAAAGACAGAGCCAATCAAAGACAGCACAATCGTTTCACGGATTAAAATCCCCAGGATCAGAGCTGGTGTCGCGCCGAGCGACTTCAAGATTCCGATCTCGCGCGTGCGCTCGAGGACAGCTGTATACATGGACAAAAACACCACCAAGAAGCCCACCACCACCGCCACCCCAATGACCACGTAAATAAAAGTTTTTAGCTGCGGAAGATTGTTCACCGAAATCTGCGAAACGAACTCCTCAATGGAATAGATTTGGTAGGTGGGCAATTGATTTTTCAGCGCCGCCATGGCGTCCGCCAAATGGCGCGGATCGTCCAGTTTCACGTACACCATGGTCAGCTTTCCTGTGTTAGCCGAGAGCTCTTGCACGAGCTTGAGTGGGAGAAAAATTCGCGCCAGCTTCCCCGGTTCGACGATTCCCGAAACCCGCCATGTCCGGTCCATGAAATGCATGGGGGAACCTACGCTGAGCCGAAACTGCCGTGCCCAGTACTCATCGATGATGACGTCCTCGGGATTCCGGAACGGTCCGCCAGAAAGAAAGCGAAATCCCCCGCTCATCTTCTCGAAGCTTTCCAAATCAATCCCGGTGACCGAGTTTGTTCCTCCAATGGGCTGTACGATGGTTCCCGTCGCCACCGCCACATGCGGCATGGATCGCACAAAGTCTAAGATTTTTTCGGGCATCGGCGCGGTACTCAAGCTGATGATCGAGCTTCCAGGCGGGCGGATCAGGATGTCCGCGCCAGCTCCCCGCGATCTGCGGCTTAGATCGTCCAAGGTTCCATAACTCACCCCCACAAGAGTCAAAATCATGGTTACCTGGACGCCCACCGCCGTCGCACTCAAGACGGTCCGCACCCAGCGATGCTTCAGGTTTTCGATGACTAGCTTATTGATCAACGCGGGTTATCCTGCTCGTTTCGAGGGACAAGCCTTTATTGTACAGTAGGGCGTTTTTAAAAAGCTGCGGTGAACCCCTCCAACCTCTAGTAGGGGCTGATGGAATAAAACTGAATCGGTTCCACTTCGCGGCCCAGAATCTTCTCGACCTCCTTTTTGAGGGGACCAACGGATTTTCGAAAGATCATCTTATAGGCCTGGCAGAAGTGGTCAAGGTCAGCGAAATTCCGGTGCATGGCGTGGCGCGATTTGGGACAACCGCCGTGGCAAATCGCCTGGTATTCGCACACCTGACATTCCGGGTGAGGAATGGTCTTGTTCTTGGCAAAGGCGTAGCGCCGCTGTTTCCGCGCAATCTCAGTCCAGGAATCTACGTGGAGATTGCCCAGCCGCCACTCGCTCGAAACGAAGAAGTCGCAAGGGTAAATATCGCCGTTGTATTCCACCACCACATAGCTGTCACAAGTTTCGTGCATGGTGCAACTGCCCGGCTTCTGGCCTGCCAGGGCCTCGGCGATATTGTCAAAGAAACGGATCCGAATTTTGCGGCGATCCGGCCACCAAAGGTCAAACGTTTCTACCATGAAGCGGCCGTACTCTTCCGCGCTGACGGTGAAGGGCAACGGGTTGCCTTGCTCGTCAAACTCGGACAGCGGAATGTACTGAATGTTGTCCACGCCAAGCCCTTTGAAGAACTGATAGATTTCTCGCGGACGGTGCACATTGGCTTGGCTCAACACACACAAAATATTGAAATCTACCTTGTGCTTCTGCAACGTCGATAGACTTTGCATCACCCGTTTCCAGCTTCCGCGACCCGCTTTGTTAAAACGGTAGGCGTCGTGGATGTCTTCCGGTCCATCGAGCGACAAGCCAATCAACCAGTTGTACTCCTTAAAGAGCTGGCACCAGGAATCGTCTAACAACATGCCGTTGGTCTGTAGGGCGTTGCTGACGTTTTGTCCGTCTCGACCATACTGTTTTTGAAACTTCACAAGCTTCTCAAAGAACGGCAAACCGGCCAGCGTCGGCTCGCCCCCTTGAAAAGCGAACACACTGTTGGGATACGAGTAAAACAAGAAAGTGTCCACGAGCCGCTCCAGAGTCTCCTCTGACATACGGCGGCCGGGGAGGGATTTGTAAGGATCGGCCTCTCGATCCAGATAGAAGCAGTAAGCGCAATCGAGATTGCAGACAGCGGAGGCGGGCTTTATCAGTAGGCTCGTGATGCGAGGCGTTGTTCCTAAAGAGGCCGGGATGAGCCCTTCCCCGTAGATTGGAAACAAACTCGACCCGTTCGCCATGCCCCTGAGTTTATCACTGCAAAGCGTCGCAAGACGCAGCAGAAAGCCCAGTGCAAACCAGCCTCGATCTCTCAAAGCGCCTTGCGGCTTGATCCCGCTGACCGGCAGTTGCAGCAAGAGCGAGGTGTGTCAAAATCAAGGCCATGAGTTGGCTTCTGGTCTTGCTGCTTGCTGTCTGCGCCCACGCCCAGCCTTCGCTCGTCGAGTTGTGGGAAGCGCGTACCATCAGCCAGCTGGAGCGCCTTGAACAAAGCATGGAAGGCCTTCTCGGGGTGGCCGCTATCGATCTCGTCTCCCTGCGCCTGCTGGCTTATCACGGCGACACTCAATTCCCGCAAGCGAGCTCCATCAAAATTCCGATTCTGGTTGAGATGTATCGAGCCCAGGCCGAGGGCAAGTTTCGCTGGACGGACGAAGTGACGCTATCCGCCCAGGATGTGGTGGGCGGAAGCGGCCATCTCAAAGAGAAACTGGCTGCCGGACCTCTTAAACTCACCTGGAGAGAGCTAGCGACGGCGATGATCGAAACCAGCGACAATACGGCCACCAACCGCTGCATCCAGCTTGTGGGGCTGGCCAACGTAAACCGGACCTTAGATGAGTACGGATTGCGGCAGACCCGCCTCCAACGCATCATGATGGACACTGCCGCAGCCAGGCGTGATGAAGAGAACATTTCCACGCCAATTGAAATGGCCCGGCTCGTAGAGCGCATCTATCAGGGTCGTGCTGTTAGCGAGCAAGCAAGCAAACAGATGCTCGATACGATGCGACTGGTGAAAGCACATTTCAAAAAAGCGATTCCCCAGGTCGATATTGCCTCCAAGCCCGGCGGTATTCCTGGCGTGAAATGTGAAACTGGCGTCGTTTTTTTAAAGAACCGCCCCTATGTTCTCAGTGTCATGACGGCGATGGTCCCTGAAAGCTCAGACATGGTGGAAAAAGCTGCCGCCATTGTGCACGCTCACTTTGAGAAACTGGCCGCCTCGAACCGCTACGGCCACAAGGTAGAATGACGGGCATGGAGCTGAAAGGAAGGCGAGTTGCGATTTTCGTCGACAATTTGTATCAGGAGATGGAGCTGTGGTATCCGCTCTACCGGTTTCAAGAAGGCGGTGCGGAGGTGGTTCTCGTAGGGGCCCTCGCGAATCACACCTACACCAGCAAGTTGGGATATCCGGCTACTTCGCAAAAATCTTATGAGGAAGTGGCAGCCAGGGACTTCGATGGCGTGATCATTCCCGGAGGCTATGCCCCGGACCATATGCGCCGGCACGCCAAGGCAAACCAGCTCGTGAAAGATCTCAACGATCAAGGTAAGCTGGTGGCGGCGATCTGTCATGGCCCCTGGGTGCTTTGCTCGGCGGGAGGCATGTTGAAGGGCCGCCGCGCCACAAGCTTTTTCGCAATCAAAGACGATTTGGTGAACGCAGGAGCCATCTGGGAAGATGCGGAGGTGGTGGTGGACGGCAATCTCGTCACTTCGCGCAAACCCGACGACCTGCCAGCATTTTGCCGGGCCTGCCTGGATGTTCTCCAACGGGTCGCGGTGGCCGTCTAGGTGAGTGCTAACTCTCCCACTGCCGTCATTACTGTTCGCGGGCTCCGCAAGAGCTACGCAAACGTAGAGGCCGTTTGCGGCCTCGACTTCGACGTGTTTGAAGGCGAAGTGTTTGGTCTTCTCGGCCCAAACGGAGCAGGCAAAACCACCACGATTGAAATCCTCGAAGGACTGCGTCAGCCTACGGCAGGCTACGTGCGCGTGCTGGGCTACGACCCCACACGGCAGTCTATGGCCATTAAGGATCGCATCGGAGTCAGCTTACAGGCGACCAACCTTCCAGAAAAGATCAAAGTGGTGGAAGCCGTGGAGCTGTTCCAGGCCTTCTACTCGCGCAGCGTCGACACCTTGCAGTTGCTCAAGCGGCTGCAACTCGAAGACAAGCGCGATGCTTATTATTCGACGCTTTCAGGAGGTCAAAAACAGCGGCTGGCCCTCGCTCTCGCCATGGTGAACGATCCGCAACTTCTGTTTCTGGACGAGCCGACGACGGGCCTGGATCCGCAAGTGCGGCTGGAAATTCACGGTCTAATCCAGGAATTGCGCGATGCGAAGCGCACAATCCTGCTCACCACACACTACATTGAGGAAGCGGAAAAGCTCTGCGACCGCGTGGCAATTGTCGATTCAGGGAGGATCATCGAACTCGGCGCCCCAGCAGAAATTCAGCGGCGTACGCTTGGAAATTCTCTTTTGGAGCTGCATACCGCTCAGCCTTTGCCTGAGGAAACTATACCGAGCTTCTGCGGCGCTGAGAAACTTCATTTCTCCGCAGATCGAAAGCAAATGATGGCGCACACCACCAAGCCCGCACGCACTTTGGTTGAGATTGTGAAGTGGGTCGATCAACTGGGCATTGAACTTACCGATATCCACCTCAAGCGCCCCACTTTAGAAGATGTGTTTTTAGAGCTGACGGGGCGGCGGCTCCGCGATTGACGCCATGCGCAGCTACTTGGCTTTCATTAAGGCCACGCTGAAGCTGGTGATGCGCGACCGCCTGGTCTTGTTCTTCAACTACATCCTTCCCCTGATCTTCTTTGTCGTCTTTGCGCAAAGCTTTCACGCCGAACGGGGCGGCGCCATACACCAGATCCTCACCATGGTGCTGATCCTGGGCGTTTTGGGCAGTGGTTTTTTTGGGGCTGGCATGCGGGCCGTTCAGGAGCGCGAAACCAACATCTTGCGGCGCTTCAAAGTCGCGCCCATCACGCCCTTGCCGATCTTAGTGGCAAGCCTCGTCACCGGATGGCTGAGCTATTTGCCTTCAGTACTGATTGTGCTAGGGATTGCGCATTTTTACTACCGGATGCCCTGGCCGGAAAACTGGCTTTCTTTGCTCGCGCTGCAATCTTTGGGACTCGTCGCCTTCCGCAGCGTAGGTCTCATCATCGCAAGCGTCGTCAACTCCATGCAGGAAAGCCAAATCGTCATCCAGCTGCTCTACCTGCCGATGTTATTTCTAAGCGGAGCCACGTTTCCAGTCGACGCTTTTCCGGGTTGGCTGCAAATCGTCGCTCAGTATTTACCAACCTCCTATCTCTACACGGGGCTTCAAGGGATCCTCTTGCAGAAGGATACCTTGCGTGAGCACACGGCGCCGGTTCTCGCCTTATTGACAACCTTAGCGGTGTCCCTCTTCATTAGCGTCAAGCTATTTCGCTGGGAGAAGGATGAGACGGTCGCACCCTCGGCCAAGCTTTGGATCGGGGCGGTACTGCTTCCCTTTTTGCTGCTTGGCAGCTACCAGGCTTATACGAAAGAGAACGTCAGCAAAGCCAAGGCCGTGTTGCGCGAGATGCGGCGCAATTCTGCCGTACTCATTCGCGGTCCTCGCATTTTTGTCGGGGACGGCCGGGTGATTCCCGCTGGCGGCGTTCTCGTGCAAAATGGCAAAATCGTGGAGGTCTTTGATTCCGTTCCCTCGGAAAAAGACTTTCGCGCAGAAACGCTCGAGGCGCAGGGCAAGACCCTGCTTCCTGGCTTGATTGACTTTCACGTACACTTGCTGGGACCGGGCGGCGTTGCAGATTCAGACAAGAACTTCCAGCCCGAGGACGCCGTTCAGCGGGCGCTTGCCGCCTACCTATTCTGCGGCGTGACGGCAGTACGCAGCGCCGGTGACACGCCGGCCATCCTCTCCCGACCTCAGGCTCGAATTGCCCGGGGAGAACTGCTGGGAGCGGAGCTTTTCCACTCTGGCAAGATGTTCACCGTGGCGGGAGGCCACGGCACTCAATTCTTTGAGCAGCTGCCCCCGGGCGTGCGCCAGCTGGCCGAGAGAGAAACGCTCTTTTTGCCCGCAAACGCGGCTCAGGCCCGCCAACAGGTCAGAGAGAACAAAGCTGCGGGTGCATCCGCGACGAAGGCGGTTCTCGAGGCCGGATTTGCTGGCATGCTGTTTCCCCGCCTGGAGGTAACGATCCTGCGCGCCATCGCTGAGGAATCACGCGCCCAGGGATTGCCACTCACCGTCCATACAGGTGATAAGCGGGACGTGAGCGACGCACTTGGCGTACAAGCCGCCTCAATCGAGCATGGCTCAGCCAGAGAACTTCTCCCGTCCGAAACGCTGCAAGCCCTTGCCAAGCAGCGCATCTACTACGATCCGACGCTCGCCGTCATTGAGGCTCTCGAACAGCTCGCCTCAGGCAAGCCGGATTTGCTCGACAGTTCGCTCGTGCAGCAAGTGGCGCCCGAAGGGCTCATCGATCGAACCCGCAAGGCTCTGACCAGTCCTGCGATCGAAGAGCGCCGCCAGCGCCTGCTGGCCAGCCCCACGAAGCTCAAAATCGCCATGGAGAATCTTCGCCGAGCCTGGGAAGCTGGAGTACCGCTGGTGGCAGGTAGCGATGCGGGCAATCTCTTGCTGGTGCACGGACCTGGGATTCACCGGGAGCTTCAACTGTGGGTCAAAGCGGGCATTCCTGCAACGGTCGCCCTTCAGGCGGCCACGCTCAACGCCGCAAGACTGCTGGGCGTTGACCACCGCATCGGGGCCATTCGCAAGGGGAACGACGCCACGATGTTGCTAGTCGACGGCAATCCCCTCGAGGAGATTGCCGCCACGGAACGCATCTCAGCCATATTCTTTCGCGGCGAGCGCGTCACCCGGGCCGGACTTTTCAAACAGGAATGACGCCATCCTTAGGGGCAGGCCTCGCTATACTGAAGCGGTGTCGCGAGCGGGCGAAATTCGCCTGAACGAGCGACGTTTGCGAGTTTCCGTTGCGCTTTTTCTTCAGTTTCGTTTTCTTGACCGTGTTCATGAGCGGCCGCGCTCAACAGCCAGAGGCCGCGGCCAGCGTCACGCTTTCCCCCAGTACGGTCCGCCGCATCGAAGCGATCTTCGCCCCGTGGAACTCCTCAGAATCCGGTGGCTGCGCCGTGAGCGTGCGCACAGCAAGCGGTCCAGCCTGGCAGCGCGGTTTTGGAATGGCGAACCTGGAGCATGGCATACCAATCACCCCGCAGACGATGTTCTATTTGGGCTCAACTTCGAAACTATTCACCGCCATGACGGTCTTGCGGCTGGTGGAGCAGGGACAGCTCCGCTTGGAAGACTCCGTCCGTCGGTGGTTACCCCAACTTCCGGCCTATCTGCAGCCGGTCACCATTCGCCACCTCTTGGAGCACACCAGCGGCATCCGGGACTATCTCACGCTGTGGAACCTCACCGCACCCGAAGATGACGCTGCCTTAAGCGACGCCGCTGTCTCTGCACTTCTGAGCCGGCAAAAGGCGTTAAATTTCGCCCCCGGGTCGGAATTCCTCTACAGCAACTCCGGCTATTTTCTGCTCAGCCAGATCGTGCGACCTGTAGCCTTTCGTCACCTGGCGGACCTCGCCGAGCAAACCGTTTTCAAGCCGCTTGGGATGCAAATGGCCCGTTATTATCCAGATCGCTTCGCGCTGCTCCCCAAACGCGCTACGGGCTACGCCCGGGTTACTGGCGCCTCGGACTGGATTGCTGGGCCGGTCCGAATTCAAACAGCGACGCTTGACGTCACCGGTGATGGCGGCGTGTTCACGAATCTGGAGGACTTTGACAAGTGGGACCAAGCGCTGCGGAGTCCTCCGCTCGCATTTGCAAAAGTCTTCTCTGAGATGACGACCCCTGTCCAGTTGCCCTCCGGCCACCAGGCGGAGTACGGCAAAGGCTTGATGCTGCGGCGGGTCAACGGCTGGAATACAATCAGCCACGCCGGCGGATTGCGAGGCTATCGCAGCGAGATTCTTCATGTGCCCTCCGAGAAGGTGACCGTGATCTGCCTATGCAACACAGCGGAGGCGGATGCGGGAGCGCTAGCCCGCCGAGTTATGGAACAGATCCTTCCGCCACGAAAGCCCGCCCAACCCACAAGGCTTTCCCTGGCGGAGTTGAAACGTAAGGTAGGGGTCTTCCAAGACAAACTGACTGGAGATCTGCTCCAAGTGATGATCCAAAACGATACCCTACTTGCCGACTTCAACGGTTATCGCATGGCGCTGGTCGCGGAAACGCCCATGCGATTTCAAGCCGCTAGTGGACCCCTTCGCTTCGAAGTCGAGTTCAAGCAGAACGGTGACCACGATCTGCCTTACTTTGTGCGCAATGAGTCGGAATCGCACCGGGTCGCAGCCTTTGAACCGGTGCAACTGCTCAGCGCTCCTCCGGAAAATTTAAGTTCGTACGAGGGCCGTTTCTTTAGCCACGAGGCCGAGGCTGAGCTCGAGGTCAGAATGCGGGAGGGGAGCCTCGAGCTCTTCCAGCGCCAGCGCCGGTTGGGCCGCATGCAGCCGACCACCAAAGACCGGTTTCATCTCGGAGCGCTGAATGTGGAATATGAGCGCGATGCGTCCCAATCCATCGTGGGCCTGCGATTAAACACAGGGCGGGTGCGACGGCTATTTTTCGCCAAGCTGCAACCGGATCACTAAGGCAGCGAGAAGGCGACGTAGGAACCTCCACTGGGCGCGCCCGACTTGCCTCCGCCAGCTGCGATCACCACATACTGCTTACCCCGGATTTCGTACATCGCTGGCGTGGCATTTCCGGAAGCCGGCAAGGTCGTCTCCCAGAGCAGTTTGCCAGTAAGTTTGTCAAAGGCGCGGAATTTTTTATCGTGGTTTGTTGCGCCAATGAAAAACAGGCCGCCTGCTGTCACAATTCCTCCACCATAGTTTTCGGTGCCCGTATTGGTCATCCCTTTGGCGGCGAGCTCTGGGAATTCGCCGAACGGCCGGCGCCAGACAAACTCGCCAGTATTCAAGTTAATCGCCGTGAGCATTCCCCAAGGCGGCTGGACAGCGGGATACCCATCAGGATCGAGGAACTTGTTATAGCCATCGAAGGAGTACTTGAGCGGTTGCGACGGATCAGAAGACTGCAGCCGGGCCCCTACGTCTTCACCCGTCAACACATATTTGCTAACCGCCTCCACGGCAGATTCGCCGAGCGAGGAAAAACCCGGCATCCGGCCTACGCCTTGCGAGACGATCTCCTTGACCTGCGCCAGCGTATAGCGCTCTTTTAAGCCGGTCAGCGCCGGGAAATTTGGGGGACTGCCCTTAAAATCCTCGAGATGGCAAGAAGCACAGCGCTGGTTATAGAGCCTCCGGCCGCTCACCCCGCCGCGCGAAAAGATAGCCGGAACCAGTCGTAAAATCCAGGGCATTTCATTCGAGTTCACATACAAAAAGCCGGTTTCCGGATCGAAGGCTGCGCCACCCCACTCGGCCCCGCCGTCGAAACCAGGGAAGATGATCGTTCCCTCTAAACTCGGGGGTTCGAACTGATCCCCACTGCGTAGTTTTTGGAATCGTTCCATCACGATGCGATGAGCCTCAGGCGTGCGCCGGGTCACCATGTCGGCGGTGAAACGCTGTCTTGAAAACGGGGGAGGCGCCAAGGGAAGCACTTGGGTAGGCGCCAGTCGCTCCCCATCCACCGGCGAGGGTGGAACTTGGCGCGTTTCGAGCGGGAATAGGGATTCCCCAGTTTCGCGATTGAAGACAAACACATGCCCTGATTTGGTAATCTGCGCGACTGCGTCCACCCATTTTCCGCGGTGACGGACGGTAACCAAAGCGGGCGCAGCTGGGAAGTCCCGGTCCCAAACATCGTGTTTCACAGCTTGAAAGTGCCAGACCCGTTGCCCAGTCTCGGCCTTGAGACAGAGCAAAGTGTTCGCAAAGAGATTGTCTCCGTGGCGGTCCGCACCGTAGAAATCAAAGGCGGCCGAACCCGTGGGAGCATACAGCAGGCCGCGTTTCCGGTCCACCACCATGCCGGCCCAGTTGTTGGCGCCTCCCGTATGCTTCCAAGCATCTCGGGGCCAAGTTTCGTAGCCGAACTCCCCCGGGCGCGGGATGGTATGAAAAGTCCAGCGAATTTTTCCCGTGCGCACGTCGTAGGCGCGGATATCCCCTGGAGCCGCAGGGAGAGTTTCACTGACGAGGGTAGGCATGATCAGTAAATCCTTGTAGACCACGCCGGGCGTAGTTGAACCGACCGTCAGCGACTCTGGCGGACGCCCAAGCCCTTCCCGCAGATCTACGATGCCCCCCTGGCCGAAATTGGGGTCGAGACGTCCGGTTTTGGCGTCGATGGAGTACAGCTGATAGCCTGCGGCGGAGAAGATCCTCGCCACTTTCCCGTCAGTCCAATAGGCAACTCCCCGGTTGCGCCGGCCTCGACGGTTGACAGGCAGCGGAGGTTCAAACGCCCACTTCAGCTCCCCAGTGGATGCATCGAGCGCAATGACGCGCAGTTTGGGAGTGGTTGCGTACAGTAACCCACCCACAACAATCGGATTGCATTGCATCTCCGAGCCGGGGAAGGCATCTCCCGTGTCAAAGGTCCAGGCGACCTTTAGTTGCGAGACATTGCCGCGATGAATCTGCTTGAGGCTTGAATAATGAATGTTTTCCGGCCCACCACCAAACATTTCCCAACCTCGATAGGAGGACGGCGCAATTGACCTGTGCTGTGCCACAACTGGCGCACACAGCAAAAAAACCGCTGCCCAAACGCGCATGCCGCTTTCATTTTAGCTGGCAGTGTGATTGCTCAGTGTTTTGGCAGGGAGATGGCTATGATGCGTGCTTTTGCTCTCATGATCGTGCTCGCTCTCCTGGCGCTCGCTCAAAAACCAGAAATCAAACAAGTTGCGCCAAAACCCACAAACCCCGCTGCGGGCGCGGAAATGTTCCGCGAATATTGCGCCGCCTGTCACGGAGTAGACGGCAAAGGCGGCGGCCCGGCAGCCCCTGCCATGAAGAAGCCAGTGCCTGATCTCACGCTTCTGTCTAAGAATAACGGTGGTAAATTCCCCGAAACCCGGGTGTACAACTCGATCCAAGGCGACATGGTCGCCTCGCATGGCTCGAAGGATATGCCGATCTGGGGTAATGTCTTGCGTGGCGTTAGCCGAGACGAAGCCACGGTAAAAATGCGCTTGACCAATCTCACCAACTACATCAAATCCATCCAACGGTAGGCAACGAACGGCTTGGCGATGTTTCGCGCCGCCGAGCCGCGTAGCCCTGTTGCGAGCCTAGCCAGCCGCCGGCAAACCGGGCCCGCGGCTGTGCCTTCATCCGCTGGCCAGTTGAGACATAATCATGGGCATGCGCAAACTCACCCTCATGCTTTTGGCAGTTCCGCTTGCCACGGTAATGAACCTTGCAGCGCAAACACCTCAAGGATGGCAAAAAGGCAAGGGCTACGGCTGGGTCTATGGCAGCAAAGATGAAGTGGGAGCGCTCAATGCGATCGCCAAACCCGAATGGGTCCTCAAGGCCTTGCAATTGGTGAAAACTGGGCGCGTTTATGACCTGGGTGTCCCAGTCGATAAGCGTTCTTACCGCTGGCCGGGACACGCCCCCACGGAAATTATGTCCTACCGCAGTCCGGATGGGGTCAAACGCCAGAAGGACATCCCAGCGTTTGCCAGCAACGCCAAAAAGATGGCGTTTCACAGCTGCGCGTTGTACACTTCCGACAACATTGGAACTCAAATCGATGGCCTCGGACACATCACCTCCGGTGACGACAACCATTGGTATAACGGCTATAAAGAAGCGGATTACGGCGGCGACTTTGGCCTGTTGAAAATGGATGCCGATCGAATCCCGCCGGTGATTGCAAGAGCGGTGCTCATTGACGTAGCCGGGTTTAAAAAGCTCGATGCGCTCCCCGCCAACTATGCGATTAGCGTCCGAGATCTCGAGGGCGCGCTCAAAGCTCAGGGCGTCGATGTGGAGCCGGGCGACGTCGTTTTGATCCGCACAGGCACCCTGCGCTACTGGGGGGAAGCCGGGGCTGATCACGCCAAGATCGCCCAACACGACTCGGCCGGGATCTCTCTGGCGGCAGCCCGCTGGCTGGTGGAGCAAAAGGGAGCTGTGATGATCGGCTCCGACACCAGCGGTCTTGAGGTTGGCGTAGACCCCGAAGTGCGAATTCCGAACGCAGTGCACGAATACCTGCTTGTCCAGCAGGGGGTGCACATTGGCGAATTCCATAACCTTGAGGCTCTCGCCCGAGATCGCGTCTACCGCTTCGTCTACGTCGCCCTTACCAACCGCTTTAAGGGAACAACGGCGGGCTTCGCACTTCGCCCCATCGCTATCCAATGAAGCGGGCTCAAATCCCGCGTGGATGGGTCTTGCTGGGTCTTGGGGTGAGCAAACGCAAGTGCTCAATCTACGGGCTTGCGAACGGCTGGGGCAACCATTCGTCGCTGAAGGTCTCGGCTTCGTCGATGGTTGCCTGGCCTACCTTGTCAAGCAAGAGGCTGAGCAACTGGCGTACCCGGGCCGGGCCGTCTCGGGGCATGCGCCCAGACGGTTCAAACATGGGCAAAGCAGAGCGAACCGTTTCGATGTAGAGAGTCAAGTCCTCCCCGCGAAAAGTCTCTGGCATAGCCCGGGCGATTTCTTCTGGGGAATGGTTTTGCATCCACTGGAGAGTGCGGAGCAGAGCGCGCGCAACCGCCCGCGCGATCGGGCCGTTCTCTTTAAGCCAGTTCTGGTGGGAGTAAAGGACGGCCGCGGGATAGTAGCTAGAGCCGTAGACGGCCCTCGCTCCTTGCTCCGTTCGCGTGTCGGCGAGGATGCGGAGGGGGCCCTTGCGGCGGGCCAAAATCGAAATGGCAGGCTCCGCCAGAACGGCCGCATCAACCTTGCCGAATTGCATGGCGGCGATTGCCGACGCCCCCATTCCAATTCCAGTCTCGGCGAGCTGGGCCGCATCCATCCCCACCTGGTGGAGCAGGTAACGCAGAAAGAAACTGGTTGAGGACCCAGGGGCAGAAACTCCCACCACTGCCCCGGATAAATCTTCCACACGGTGAATTTGTCGCGCGGTGGCCGGCGAGACCACCAAGGCCAACCCAGGAAACCGCTGCATCAGCAGAAACGCCGTCAGCTTCTTGCCTTCCGCACGCATCTGGATCACGTGGTCGAAGTAGCCGCAAACCACGTCAACGCTTCCGCTCAGGAGCGCTTCGAGCGCCTTCGCGCCTCCCGCCAAATCGGTGATCTGGACGTCGAGGCCCTCTTGTTGGTAATAGCCAAGCTGCTGCGCTAGGGTGAGGGGCAAATACACGAGTTGCGTCTGCCCGCCAACGGCGATACGCAGGGAAGTATGGCGCGGCTGGCTAGAGTTGTGCCGGCAACCACCAACCAACACGAGTCCGAGAAGAAGCGGCAAAAAACCAGTGCGACGACAGCCCAGGCAAAAGCGCTTGGATCGACTTCCGCAGGTTGTTTCTTGGTAGACGGAGTTTACCGTGGGTCGCAGCCTCCTCTCACCCCTTTCACTTGGCCGGCTTCGCATCCCGGGAAACCAGATGCAGGCCGCCAACCAGCGCTCGATCGGATCGAATCATGGATCCAGATCGGCCGAACCCTCCAGCTTACAACCACTCCGTGGGCGGGCCGTACTCAAGCCGGTTTTAAACCTGAAATCGGCGCCTGGGGCTCGTAGGGACAGAACGGATCCGAGGCGAGGGGGTTCCCCGTGGCCGCGTAGGCTCGCGCCCGGGAGCCCCCGCACAGAATGTGATATTCACAAACGCCGCACCGGCCCTCAAAATTGCGGGGATCGTGCAACTGACGGAACAACGGAGAGTCACGGTATACGCGAACCAAATGATCGGTGCGAATGTTTCCTGCCGAGAGGGGCAGAAAGCCTGCCGGGCAAATCTCACCCGTGTTGGAGACAAACACAATGCCGTGACCATCGCGAATCCCAAACCCGCGCGTCGCGCCACTACGCTTCATTTCCTCGGCATCCGCTCCAGAGGCGCGTTTCATCTCCAGCGCGACGCGACGGTAGGACGGCGCTTCGGTCGTGGCCACAACAAAAGGCGCTTGGAGGGCTGTCTGATAGATCCAGCGCATCAGCCTCTCGCCTTGTTCCGGGGTAAGTGGTTGTAACACTTTCCCCCGGCCTACCGAAATCAAAAAGAATAAGCTCCAGCGTCCTACACCGAGAGGCTTGAGGAGTTCGTAGATTGCCGGCACGTCGCCGGCCGTTTCCGCTGCGACGAGCGTATTCACCTGGACCGGGAGGTCCAACTCTTGAGCCCAACGCAAAGCCTGAAGGGTTCGGTCAAATGTGCCAGCCACTCCACGAATCGCGTCGTGACGTTCTGCGGTCGAACCATCCAAGCTGAGTCCCAACCCTTCAATGCCATGTTCCTTGAGACGCCGCAGCACGTCACGGGTCAGAGCGGGAGTGGCGGCCGGGGTGATCGAAACGCCAATGCCAAGACAACGGGCTTCCTCGAGAAGTTCCCACAAATCCTTTCGCGCTAAGGGATCTCCCCCGGTGAGAACCAGATGGGGCATGGGATCGCCAAACTGCGGAATCTGACGCAGTAACGCCCTTCCCTCTTCCGTGGTCAATTCCAGGGGATGAGGTTCAGGCATCGCCTCTGCACGGCAGTGACGGCAAGCTAAGGCGCATGCCTGGGTCATCTCCCAATAGATGTTCAGAGGAGTTTGCGAATAGTCCCGCGCCGCATGGCGCCGAAAATCTCCCCGGCTCTTTTCCTGCATTTCCTGCATGGTCCTGGATTTCCCTCTAGGCGTTTCAACCCGGACGCCTGATTGATTCTCAGCATACGAGGTACCAAATTTTAAGACCAGATGACAAAACTTCAGTTGAGGGCTTGGACATGGGAAGCTCCCTCCGGACTAGGATTGTCCGAAGCTCCCTGGCCAGAGGCCCATTAAATCGCATAGGCTCGGAGAGCGGCGGCCAGGTGTTCAGGCACGGGCGAGGAACGCTGGGTGTCTTTGTCCACACAAACAATGGTCACTTTGCCCTTCGCCGCAGGACGATCCATGACAGACGCAACGAAAGCCAGCGTGAAGGAAGAGGCTCCAACCCGAGCCACACTGACTTCGATTTCCACTTCGTCGTCGAATCGCACGGGAGCGGAAAAATCGCACTCCACATGCACGCGCGGGAAGCCGAGATCGCGATAAGGATCCGCCGAAAAAGACACGCCAAGAGCGCGCAGAAATTCCTGCTCAGCAGCCTCAAAATAGCGAAACATCGCCGTATAGTGGATTCGCCCTGAGGCGTCTGTATCAACAAAGCGCACCCGCGTGCGCCAGCGATAGGTCTTTTGCACTCGAATTTCTCGTCAACTCGCCTGGCGCAAGAAAAAACCTCGAAGACTCGCGACAGGCTTAGCGCAGATTGAATTTCTTCATCTTATAACGGAGCGTATCTCGAGTGATGCGCAGAAGACGGGCCGCTTGCGTCTGGTTACCATTGGTCTTTTCAAGGGCCCGGATCAGCAATTGCTTTTCGGTTTCCTGCAAGGAAACTCCGCCTTCTGGAAAAGGCTCACTCGGGGCAAGGGCCGGCTGAGGGGCACGTTCAGCAAGCGAGAGGGGAAGGCTAGCCGGCGTAATATAAGAGGAATCTTCAAGGATCATCGCCCGCTCGACAGCATTCCGCACCTCGCGAACGTTGCCGGGCCAGTCGTGCTGCCGCAGCAGAGCCTCCGCTTCCGGAGTAAACCCGAGAATCTGGCGCTTGAATTTCTGATTGTAATGTTCGACGAAATAACGGGCTAGGGGCAAAATGTCTTCCCGCCGCTCGCGTAAAGGCGGAATCTGAATATGAATCACATTCAGCCGGAAATAAAGATCCTGGCGGAAGGCGCCCTCTTTGACCGCCTCGCGCAAATTGCGATTGGTCGCCGCGATCACACGGACATCCAAGTGAATGTCCTTCAAGCCTCCGAGCCGGCGGAAGGTCTGCTCTTCTAAAACTCGCAGCAGCTTGGCCTGGAGCATGAGCGGGATTTCGCCAACTTCATCCAAAAAAAGAGTGCCCTTGTCTGCGAGCTCAAACAAGCCGCGTTTTTGGGTCTTGGCGTCGGTAAAGGCGCCCTTTTCATAGCCAAACAGCTCACTTTCCAACAACGTTTCCGGGATCGCCGCGCAGTTAATGGCGATAAAAGGCTCGGCCTGTCTCATGCTCGAGTAGTGGATCGTCTTTGCAATGAGATCCTTTCCTGTTCCATTTTCCCCTTCGATCAGAATGGTGGAAGCTTCGCTTGCCGCGACCCGGCGAATGAAGGCCTCGATCTCCCGCATTTGCTTGGATTCGGCCACCAGGTCCCGTCGCTGGGGCAAAAATTCCTCGGTGATGTCCTTGACCGTCGCGATCGCCCCTTCGAGCCGGCCGTCGTCACTATACAGACGGGTCGTGCGGATCACCGCCATCCGCTCCATATTGGTAGCGGTGCGAAGGCGGATCGTTCCGTTGGCCACTTGGGGTTGGTTGACGCCCAATAAAATACCGCAGTCATGCTCACACCCCGCGCAGCGGAACACCTCGGCGCACTTCATGCCGACCATCTGGTCCGCTCCGAGTCCGAACATCAACTCCGCTGCCCGGTTGACGCCAGTGATTCTCATGTCCGCATCGTAGAGAATCAAGGCATCGGACAGGTGGTCGAAGACTGCCTCGAGGACTTTCGTCTGGTGCCACCGATCGAGCAGTTTGGACACTGTGGGATTTCGCTCCACGTTTAGTGTAACAGACCGTGTCCGCCGCTGGGAGATTTCCCCCATCGCAGGGTCTCAAATCTGGGTGAAGGACCACCCAAAAGATGGAATCAAACGAGTAACCACTTGAAAAGGTCAAACAAATAAAAGACTTAGTATGGTAACCTGCTTGCATCCTAAATTGTTTGCGCGAGGAGAAAACAAATGTTCTCCCTGAACAAGGTCATCTTCCCAGTGGACTTTTCGAACCGCTGCCGGGGAGCGGCGCGACTTCTAGATTCGCTGCACGAGAACTTCCGCCCCGTCGTCACTTTAATTCATGTGCTTCCGCCTCCCCATTTCGAGTACAGCATGGCGGATCTGGGGGGAGGTCTTGTGCAAGAGTACACAGCCGCTCGCACCGAGCAAGCCCGCAAGGATTTAGAATACTTCCTCGATGAAGAGCTAAAGCATTACCAGCTCAAACGCGTCTTGCTCGAGGGGGACCCGGCCAGAAAAATTGTTGAGTTCGCCCACAATGAGGGCGCGGATTTGATTGTCATGCCAACTCACGGATACGGCGGCTTCCGCCGGTTTATGCTCGGCTCGGTAACCGCCAAAGTGCTCCATGACGCCGATTGTCCAGTGCTAACCGGCGTGCACATGGAGGAAGTGGCGGAGGCCGACAATCTAAAGGTGCGCAACGTGGCGGCGTGCTTAGATCTGGGTCCGGCCAGTGAAAAGGTGCTGCGCTGGGCTTCGGAGTTTGCCGCAGCCTGTAAGGCCCGCCTGACGATTTTCCATGCGACGCCTTCGGTGGAAGGTCTCGCTGGAGAATACTTCGAACCCAACTGGCGGGAGAGGTTCGCCAGTGAGGCTTCGGCGCGCATTGCAGATCTTCAGAAGCTAGTTGGTACGGACGGCAAGGTCGTGGTGGACGCAGGAGACGTCTCTCGGGTGACCTGCCAGCTGGCTAAGCAAAATCACACCGATGTCATGGTGATTGGCCGGGGATCCACGTCGGGAGTTTTCGGACGGATTCGGGCCCATGCTTATTCCATCATCCGCCAATCTCCCTGCCCGGTGATCAGCGTCTAGCGCTCGGAACCCTGTTTGTGAACTCGTTCATTCCCTGGCGCCGGCCAGCGAATCCAGTGTTACAATGGGCGGCTGGGCATGGGCACTCCCACGCGAACTCGCAGGCAGTGCCTGATGGGTCTTTCTGCTGCGTGGTGGCAGCGGCGGCGTCTCCCAAACATCCTTTTTTTTCTCAGTGATCAGCACCGTTATGATTGGATTGGAGCAACGCCCGCTCTCGGTGTGAAAACACCCGCCCTCGATAGCCTTGCCAAGATGGGCGTTCGCATCCGGAAGTGCATCGTTGCATCCCCGTTATGTGGACCCTCAAGAGCCTGCTTAGCCTCAGGCCGTGAGTATGCTCGCTGCGGCGTTCGCGATAACAATCAGGACTATCCGCTTCACCTGCCCACTTTCTATCAAGCTTTGCGCGCTTCGGGTTATCACGTCGTCGGGGTGGGCAAATTCGACCTGCATAAAGCAACCTTCGACTGGGGTGTCGACGGCCGCCGGTTTTTACCGGAATGGGGGTTTTCAGACGGTATCGACAATGCGGGTAAGACCGAAGCAATCTTGAGCGGCGAGCGGGAGCCTCGAGACCCCTACATGGCTTTTCTCCATCGTCGCGGCTTAGCCCAAACGCACGTCGAAGACTACCGCCGCCGCCAGTACCAAAATGCCTATTTGAATACCGAACCTACGCCACTTCCTGAGGACGCTTATTGCGACAACTGGATCGCTGTGAAGGGCCTTGAGTTTCTCCGGGCCTTTCCCACCTCCAAGCCATGGATGCTCCAAGTGAATTTCGTGGGGCCGCAACTTCCGCTTGATATCACTCGCCGGATGGAGCGCACTTGCCGTGGCCGGAAGTTTCCCCCACCTATTGACGCCGAGAGCTACACCCAGGAAACCCACTTAGCGATCCGGCAGAACTACACTGCCATGATCGAAAACATCGACCGCTGGGTAGGCGCCTTTTTGGACGAGCTGAAACGCCGCGGCCAACTCGAAAACACGCTTGTTGTCTACTCGAGCGATCACGGCGAAATGCTAGGCGACCATGACCGGTGGGGCCAAGGGTTGCCCTATCAGCCAGCTGTGAATGTCCCACTCTATGTCTTCGGTCCTGGCGTAGAGAGAAATGTGGTCTCGAATGCGCTGGTGAGCCATATCGACCTCGCAGCAACTTTCCTGGACTATGCCGGTGTCCCGCGGCTCGCATCGATGGAGGGCCAGTCGCTGCGTCCGCTCTTAGAAGGACGGACTTCGAACCATCGGGAGTTTGTGCGCTCCGCACTCGGATCCTGGTCTATGGTATTCGACGGTCGTTACAAGCTCATTCGGGGCTTTAACCCCTCCGTTCGGAGCAGGCTTCCAAGGAAAGGACAGAAGACCAGCTCGGAGTTTTCTACCGCTTTTGAGAGGCCTGTGTTGTTTGACTTAAAGCTAGACGCAAATGAGACGGACAACCTAGCTCGGAAAGCCCCTAGTCAGGTTCATCGCTTAAGCAAGCTGCTCGGTTCGTGACGCGTTCTCGTTGCTAAAAACACAGGAGCCCGGCGGTTGAGGCCGGGCTCCTGCAAATTTGCCGATATTGTTTGCGAGATTACGGGAAGAAGGCGCGAACCAGGAAGGTCATCAGTTCGCCCCGGGTCAGCGTC
>JANWVY010000017.1 GCA_025056455.1 Bryobacteraceae bacterium
CGGCCGCGGTTGGAACGAATCGGGATGGGGTGGGCCACCTTTCAGGTGTTGCGCAAGGCCAACGCCAGCCTGTCCAAGAAGGCGAGCGTTGATCCGAAGTCGCCTCCGACCACAGGGGCCACGGACTCGGCGTCAGCCTGGAGGTCTACACGAGCTCGGACCTGGAGCAGAAACGGGCAGCGCTCAAGGCTCTCGAAGCCGCCGTGCGTCGGAAGGCCGATCAGGAACCCGGGCCGTCAGCGTCGCGCAAGTCGGCTGAATGGAGTAAACGGAGTACAGAGGAATCGGTGAGTGTTCCTAAGTGTTTGAAAAATGGAGCGGGAGACGGGACTCGAACCCGCGACGTCCAGCTTGGGAAGCTGGCATTCTACCACTGAATTACTCCCGCCCAGCAGGCTCACTCGTGATGAACCGCTACACCCGCCTGGCAGCGGCCTTCGAAACACTCTCAGCGTATCACATCTTCACGGCGCCCGGTAAAGCAACTTGCACCCGCTAGCACGGCCTGGCCCAGCGCGATTCCCCCGTCGTTTGGGGGCACTCGCTGGTGCAGAAATACTCGAAATTTCTCTGCCTCGAGCAGGCTCACCACTCGCGCCGACAAATCCGCATTCTGAAAGACGCCTCCGCTTAACACGACGCTCGGCACAGCTACGGCTTGAGCCATTGCCAGCACCCATCGCGCCGCCGTTTCGTGAAACTTTGCGGCGATTTCTCCAGCAGGCACACCGCAGTCCCGGTCCCTGAGCAAAGCATCCACCACAGGCCTCCAATCTAGCTCCCCCCTGTCCAAAACAACCGGGTAAGAGGAAACTTGGCTCCGGGAAATGGCTGCTTCGAGCTTCATCGGGGCTTGCCCTTCGAAACGGTTGGCCAAGGCGACACCACTTAAAGCAGCAACCCCGTCAAACAACCGTCCCATGCTCGTCGTCCACGGGACGGTCCGCCCGCGCTCCAACAGGCCCTTAATTTCAGCCAGGTCTTTTTCTGGCAACCCCAGCTCGACGTTCCGCCCGCAGTGCTCCAGCAAAGCAACCGCCACGCGACGACAGTCACGAGCTGCCTGGTCGCCTCCAGGCAAGCGAAACGGGCGCAGATGACCCACACGACGCATTTCTCTGTCGGTGACCAAAAAGAATTCACTGCCCCAGATGGCCCCATCCGTGCCCAAACCCGTTCCATCCCAAGCGACACCCAAATAGGGCGGCTTAACTTCGTTTTCCGCGGCGCAGGCGGCCACATGAGCCAAGTGATGCTGCACCCGCACTAGGGGCAGACCCAGTCCCTCGGCATATTGCGTAGAAAGATAATCTGGGTGGAGGTCGCAGGCTACGACCTCGGGCTCAAATTCATAGAGACGCGACAAATCGTGAATGGCTCGCTGAAAGTTGCGGTACGCCTCCACACTTTCTAAGTCTCCGACATGCTGACTCAAAAACACGCGGCGGCCGAATGCGATGGCAATCGTGTTTTTGAGATGGGCGCCAACAGCCAGCACACGAGGCAGCTCTTGCGGCACGAGCACTGGCAGTGGCGCATAGCCCCGGGCGCGTCGCAACAACATGGGCCGGCCCTGGGCCGTAACGCGAACAACCGAGTCGTCGCAGGGCCTCGCAATCGGACGATTGTGCAGCAGAAAGGCATCCGCCAGCCCTTTGAGCCGTTGTTGCGCTTCTTCGTTGGCAATGGCGATTGGCTCATCGGAAAGATTGCCGCTGGTGGCCACCACCGGACGTCCAAAACAACGCAATAAACGGTGGTGGAGCGGGGAGTAGGGCAACATCGCGCCAACGAAAGGCGAACCCATCGAGACCTCTGGAGCCAGCTCGATCCCTGGCGCTGGCCGCAGCAGCAAGATGGGGGCGGCGGGACTAGTCAAAATTGCGATCTCGGCCTCCGACACCACACAATTTCGCCGGACTGAATCAAGGCCAGGAAACATGACGGCGAAAGGCTTTTCCTCACGGTTCTTTCGCTTGCGCAAACGGCGAACAGGCTCGCTTGCGCAAGCGTCGCAGACGAGCTGGAATCCTCCAATTCCTTTCACCGCAAGAATTTCACCCGCTTCCAGCCGCCGTGCAGCGCTTTCCACCTCCTCATTCAACTGAGGTCCGCAGCGTGGACAAGCGATCGGTTGGGCATGAAACCGGCGGTCCAGCGGATTCTCGTACTCGGCCCGGCAATCCGCACACATCGCGAAATCGCGCATGGTTGTGTTGGCGCGGTCGTAGGGAATGGATTCCAGAATCGTATACCGAGGGCCACAGTTGGTGCAGTTGGTGAACGCATATCCATAGCGCCGCGCTTCAGGGTCGAAAATTTCTGCTAGGCAGTCCGCACACGTGGCTAAATCCGGCAAAACGACGGCCGACTTCGTTTCGCTAACCGAGCTTTCCACAATCGAAAAATCCGGATAGCCAGCGGGCGGCAGCTCCGAGACTTCCATGGACAGGATGACGCAGGCAGGGGGTTTTTGTTGGGGAAGACGCCGTGTAAACTCACCCACGACGTCCGAGCTTCCTTCCACCTCCACGACGGCTCCGAGAGCGGAATTCTGCACCTTGCCGCTTAAACCTAACTCCCGGGCCAAACGGTAAACAAACGGGCGAAATCCAACCCCTTGTACAGCTCCATACAGTTGAAATCGCCGGCGCAGGATCTGATCCATGGCTTTCCAAGGCTTCTCCCAGCTCTATCTTCTTCAGTGTGTCATTGCGCCCCAACTCCTAGCGCGGATCTTGCGTGAAATCACGCACAGCCCCGCTCCACCGACCAGCAGCAGAATCTTATAGCTTTTTGTCCGTGCTTCCAGGTTCAGGGATCGGTTGGGCTTACAGCAGCTTGGAGCGACTGCACCGCGCGCTCCCGCCAAAGACCAGATGGCCAGGGAAATGCAAGATTTCCGATGAGAAGACTATGCATGAGGCTACGCTTGCCGCTCACATCTTAGAGATCGCTCAGGGCGAGGCCTTGCGCTGCGGAGGCGGCCGCATTCGTCGAATTCAAGTGCGACTGGGAAAGCTCGCGGGCGTCGTGCCTGAAGCGCTGGAGTTCGCCTTTGAAGCCCTTCGGAGGGAAACTCCTGCCTACGAAGCTGAGCTTCTCATTCAGCGTGTGCCCGTGCATGCCTGTTGTCCGGTGTGCCGCTGGGAGGGTGAGCTTGACGGGGAATGGTGTTTCCGATGTCAGTCCTGTGATGAGCCACTTGAAATTCTCAGCGGGCGTGAACTACAAGTCGATTTCATTGAACTGCAAGAATCAGCGCAAGAATCGGAGCAAGCATCATGCGACGCATCGTGATTGAAACGAAAATTCTCAAAAAAAACGACGAAGCCGCGCTCGAAAACCGCGCCTTGCTGGACCGCTACGGAATTCCAGCCGTTAATTTTATGTCAGCCCCTGGCGCTGGAAAAACCTCTGTGCTTGAGCACAGCTTGCGGAGCTTAAAGAACGAGTTGCGCTTCGCAGTCATTGAAGGCGATCCCGCTACCTCTTTTGATGCGGAGCGAATTCAGGCGCTTGGCGTACCGTCATACCAAGTGACAACGGGCACCTGCTGTCACCTTGACGCGAAAATGGTGGCGCGCGCCCTCGCACAGCTCCAACTTGAGGAACTAGACGCGGTGCTGATTGAGAATGTCGGCAATCTGATGTGCCCGGCGGAGTTTAACCTCGGCGAACAGTTGCGCGTGATGGTCTACAGTTGCGTGGAG
The DNA here is from genome assembly GCA_025056455.1 of Bryobacteraceae bacterium. GTDB lineage: Bacteria > Acidobacteriota > Terriglobia > Bryobacterales > Bryobacteraceae > CADEFT01. Next base: position 3,714 of record JANWVY010000017.1, read on the forward strand.
GGGGCGGAGAAGCCGAAAAAATATCCGGTGATGTTCCGTACCACGCATGCTGTAATTCTGAATAAGATTGACCTGCTGCCTTACACCGACGTTTCGCTCGAAGAGCTCAAGCGGAGCGTACTTGAGGTCAATCCAACCGCGGTGCTGTTCCCGCTTTCCTGCCGTACTGGGGAGGGCGTCGCCGAATGGGTCGATTGGTTCCGTGATGCGATCGTGAGCATGCGCACAAGAGTGGCGGTATGTGCTTAGCAATCCCAGGCAAAGTGCTCAGCGTGGAAGGCGAACAACCTGCCTTGCGTCGAGGTCGCGTGGATTTTGGCGGCATCCGTAAGGAAATTCGCTTTGCTTTCACCCCTGAAGTTCAACCGGGAAACTATGTGCTCGTCCACGCTGGCTTTGCGTTGCGGATCATCGATGAAGCGGAGGCGGAGCGCAGCCAAGCCGCACTTGAAGAAGCCTTGGCAGAATGGACGCCTGGTGATTCTCCCGCTTCGAACTCATCGCTAGATGCCCAGGACGGTTCTCCATGAAGCTGCTCACCGACTACCGGAAAACTTCCACAGTTGCGCAACTGGCGCGAGCGATTCAGTGCGCAGCCACCCGGCCGTGGACGCTCATGGAAATCTGCGGAGGCCAAACCCACAGCATCCTAAAGTTTGGCCTGGACCAGATGTTGCCTCCTGGCCTGACCCTGGTCCATGGTCCTGGCTGCCCAGTGTGTGTAACGCCTGCCGAGCTCATTGACAAAGCCATCGCGATCGCACTCCAACCTAGAGTCATCTTTTGTTCGTTTGGCGACATGTTGCGCGTGCCAGGTTCCAAGCACAGCCTGCTCGATGCGAAAGCGTCGGGGGCTGACGTCCGAGTGGTCTATTCGCCCCTCGATGCGGTGAAGCTAGCGCGAGAAAACCCGCAACGGGAGGTCGTGTTTTTTGCCGTTGGCTTTGAAACGACAGCGCCCGCCAACGCGATGGCTGCCTGGCAGGCCTCGCAAGACAAGCTTTCGAATTTCTCGCTCCTCGTGGCCCAAATGCTTGTGCCGCCCGCCATGCGCCAGATCCTAAGCTCTCCCAATTGCCGGGTGCAGGGCTTCCTCGCTCCGGGCCACGTGTGCACGGTGGAAGGATACGTGGAATACGAGCGCCTGGCCGCCAGCTTTCACGTGCCCATTGTGGTGACAGGCTTTGAGCCGGTGGACCTGCTCGAGGGGATCCTCATGGTGGTGCGCCAGCTTGAGAGCGGAAGGGCGGACGTTGAAAATCAATATGTCCGCGTCGTGCGCCGGGAAGGCAATCCAGCCGCTCGAGCGGTTGTTCAGGAAGTTTTTGAAGTCAGTGACCGGCACTGGCGCGGCGTCGGTCTGATTCCTTCGAGCGGTCTTCGCCTCCGAGAAGCTTATCGCCACCTGGACGCCGAGCTCCGTTTTCCCGCTGCCGTGACCCCGGCGCCACGATCCGAGCTATGTCTGGTAGGCCTTGTCTTACAGGGCCTGATGAAACCCTCTGAGTGTCCTGCTTTCGGAAAGAGCTGCACACCTGATCAGCCGCTCGGGGCACCGATGGTTTCCTCCGAAGGCGCCTGCTCGGCATATTATCTTTATGGCCGCGGCTGATTCTGAGTTCGTCCTCCATTGCCCGGTTCCAGCTGATCCAGGCGATCGCATCGTTCTAGCGCATGGGGGAGGCGGGAAGCTTTCTCAACGGCTGTTTGAACACGTCTTTCATCCTGCCTTCTCCAACCCTCTTCTCGACCAGCGACACGATGGGGCGGTGCTGCCTGCCGCCGCATTTCAAGCTCTCGCAGATCTGGCCTTCTCCACCGATAGCTATGTGGTCAAACCCCTGGTGTTTCCCGGAGGCAATATCGGAGACTTAGCTGTCCATGGGACAGTGAATGACCTTGCGATGTGCGGCGCCCGGCCGATGTATCTCAGTTGCGCGTTCATCCTGGAAGAGGGCTTACCTGTGGCGACACTTCGCGCCGTCGTAGAGTCCATGCGTCGCGCTGCCGAGCGCGCCCAGGTGCTCCTGGTCACGGGCGACACGAAGGTCGTCGATTACGGCAAAGCGGACGGCATGTTCATCACTACCGCCGGCGTGGGGCAAGTGTGTCATCCTGTTGCCGCTTCACGCATTCAGCCCGGAGACGCCATCGTGGTGAGTGGTGACTTGGGAGCGCATGGCATGGCCATTCTGTCGGTGCGCGAGGGGCTGGAGTTTGAATCCCCAATTGTTAGTGACACTGCGCCCCTCTGGCCGTGTGTGGAGGCTCTCCTAAAGGCTCATATCGACGTGCATTGTCTTCGTGACCTGACGCGCGGCGGGCTTTCGAGCGCGCTGAATGAACTGGCGCAAACTCGTGGCCTCATCTTCCAAATTGAGGAGAGCTTGATCCCCGTAACTGGGCCCGTCCGGAGCGCCTGCGAACTGTTCGGGCTCGATCCGCTGTATGTGGCGAACGAGGGCCGCTTCGTCGCCTTCCTCCCCGCAGCCGAGGCTCAAAAGGCGGTGGATGCGCTGAAAAGCCTCGACGTCAGCCAGCAGGCCACAATCATCGGCTTTGTCTCGGACGAGCCGGGCCACAGCGTTCACCTCAGGACGGCCACAGGCGGTCTTCGGATTCTGCAAATGCTAAGCGGCGAACAGTTGCCCCGGATTTGTTAAGGGATTTGCCCTCCGGCTGGAGCCTGGCGGACTCAAAATCCATCCAGCCATTGCGTGCAGACGGAAGGAAAGCCTATGATGTGGAGTCCTGTGGTTCGGATCTGGGTGATTTCATGAACGAAAAAAAATACCAGCCTTTTGTTCCCGAAACGATGCAGATGACCGAGTTCACGGCGCGCGCCGTAATCATCGGCATCATTTTGACGCTCATTCTCGGAGCAGCCAACGCCTATCTTGGCTTGCGGGCGGGCATCACCATTGCCGCTACCTATCCTGCTGCGGTGATTGGAATGGCGGCGCTTCGTTTCTTCCGGGGCTCGGTGCTTGAGGAAAATCTCTGCCGCACGGCCGGCTCAATTGGAGAATCCGTCGCGGCCGGAGCCATCTTCACGCTGCCAGCCTTTGTCATTGCTCGCGCCTGGCCCTCGTTCGGATTTGAAGACGCCTACTGGAAATCAACGGCGTTAATGATCGTGGGCAGCGTGGTGGGAGTCCTATTTGTTTCCTTAGTACGCCGCGTCATGGTGGAGGACCCGGAACTGCCTTTTCCTGAGTCGGTGGCGGCGGCGGAAATCCACAAAGCAGGACAGCGGGGCGCTCAGGCCGTAAAATTTCTCTTCTACAACATCGCAATAGGCGGCGCGACGTACTTGCTAGGCAAGTTCAACCTGTTTGCGCTCGACCATCAGGTCAAGGGGATTGCAATTGGTTCGCTCGGACAAAGCCGCGTACGCCTGGGAGCTTCCGAACAAGCGGCGGCAGTCCCAGCCGGAGGATTTGCCTCGTTTTCGGCGCCAGAAATTAGTCCCGCGTATTTGGGTGTCGGCTATATCATTGGTCCGCGACTCGCCGCCCTGCAATTCTCTGGCGGAGTGATGGCGTGGGGATTGATGGTGCCCTTGCTGATTTATTTTCTAGGCCCTCAGTTGGCGCCTTCGTTCACCCAAAACGGGACTACGAACTGGGATGCGATGGCCGCTTCGCTCTGGCGGTTTGTGGTGCGGCCCGTCGCGGTTGGAGGCATGCTCGTGGGCGCCGCCTACACCCTCTACCGGATGCGCAAGAGTCTAACCGCAGGTCTCGGGCGAGCGTTTGAGGAACTAAAAGGTGGAGCTCCACCCCCAGAATCGCTGGGCCGCACGGAACGTTACATGAGCTCGAAGGTCGTCCTCGGTCTGATTGCTGTCATGTTCGTACTGATGATCGGACTGTACTATTTCTTCGCCGGCCACATCCTCGCGGCAGTGGTTTCGGCGACCGTGATGATTGTCATTGGGTTCTTCTTTGCGACGGTTTCGGGGAGCCTCGTGGGACTGATTGGCTCATCGAACAACCCAATCTCCGGGCTCACGCTCTCGACGCTAATTATCGCCGCGTTGTTAATGGTGGCTCTCGGGTTCACCGGACCAGCCGGTGTGGCCGTCGTTCTGGGTGTTGCGGCTGTCGTCTGCGTGTCTTCAGCGGTAGCGGGAGAACTGCTGCAAGATTTTAAAGTTGGCTACATCCTGGGAGGTACACCGCGGACGATTCAAATCGTGGAGTTAATTGCTGTGGTGATCGCGAGCTTAGTCATGTATTTTCCGCTGTGGCTGCTCAACGAAGGCGACATCCGCCAGGGGGGACAAGGCTTTGGAGGGCGCGCCTTACCCGCGCCGCAGGCGGGCCTGATGGCGATGCTTGCTCAGGGAATCGTGGGTGGGGAGATGGCTTGGCCGCTGGTGGTGGTTGGGATGTTTATGGGCCTGGTGATGATCTTGTTGCAAGTGAAGAGTCCTATGCTGTTTGCAGTGGGAATGTATTTGCCCTTTGGCACCACCTTCGCCATCTTTTGTGGCGGCCTAACGCGCTGGATTGCCGACAGAGTCGCCCGGCGACAAGGCTACAACGAGGCGCAACTTGCCCGGGTAGAGAATGCGGGAGTCCTTACAGCCTCTGGCCTCATTGCTGGTGAGGCTCTGGTGGGGCTCATCTGGAGCGCGATGCAGTTTTTACCAGCCGGCATGATTCCGGACTTTAAAAACCACAGCTATCTAATCGGTCTGGTTGTTCTCGCAGCGCTTGCTACTTTGATGGTCCGCCTGCCGCTCACCAACGCCGGCTCTCCGGATGAGCCAGCGCCGCCAGCAGCGATTGTCTAGCGCCGGAGCTCATCAGGAGAAATCTCAAGATGTCATTGATGCGTGAAATCCGCCAATATCCGGTCCCCCGACATGCCGTGGCTCTCTGGTGGTTCGGCCAAAATGGATATATCTTCAAGACGCACGATGGTACGCTCACCAGCGTCGACCTCTATCTGACGGACAGCTGCAACGGGCTGGTAGCGGGCCTGGATTTGCGACGCAAGGTGCCCGTTTTCATCCCACCGGAAGAAGTGGATGTCGACATTTACACCTGCACGCACAATCATCAAGACCACACCGATCCGTGGACGATTCGCGGCCTTCGCAACAAAGACACAGCCTATTTTGTCGGACCGCATCCAAGCTGCAATGTTTACTTAGCCGAAAACGTTGAATGTGGGCGGATTGTCCCGACGTGGCCGCAAAATGTCCTCGAGCTGAAGGATGTCAAAATCACGGGAACCTTCGCCCTGCCCACCGACGATTCGGATTTAAACCACGTGGGCTATGTCTTTGAGTTTGGCAACGGCCCCAAAATCTATGTCACGGGAGACACAGACCGCAGTGACCTGCTGTTTTCGGTGGAAAGGCAGAAGCCAGAGATTGTCATTACGGTGATCAACGGCGGCTTTAACAACCTATCGCACTGGGAAGCCGCGGAACTATGTTCGCACCTGAAACCCAAGGTGGCCATCCCTTGCCATTACGACATGTTCCCGGACAACTCCGTGGACCCGAAACAATTTCGGGCGACCTTGGCTTTGCAGGCGCCTGGGGTCCAGTACCTCGAACTCGAGCACGGCAAGCCCTATGTTTTTGAGCGCAGCTGATAGCTTGAGAGAAACCGCCGCCACTTTAAGCAAGCTTGAGCGTTTCTTTTAGATAGCGAAGGCTCATACGTGCACTTTCCTTGGGGGGCCGGTATGGCGAGGAGTCGAGTTCCACAGTCAAAAAGCCTTTCCAAGCAATGCGGTCGAGATGGGCCTTGATGGCAGGAAAGTCGACTCCTCCATGGCCGAGCGGGAAAAAACATGGCTCTTTCATCATGTCTGGCCGGGGCAGTCTCTTCTTTGCGCCGCCACGCGTTTCCGGGGCAGTGTCCTTCAAATGAAACTCGACAATACGGTGTCCGAGTGTCCGCGTCAGTTCGACGGGATCGATCCCCGCGAGAGTAATGTGACCGGTGTCCAGGACGAAACCCACATTCTCATTCGTGGTGTGGCTGAGCACAAAGTCAATCTCACGTCGGTTTTCAAACTGGCTCCACATATGAGCATGAATCGCCAGACGGACGCCGATGCCTTTTAATTGCCGGCCCAGCTCTTCGACGGCAGTGCTCATGTGTTGAAGATCCTGTTGTGTTGTTCCTGTTTCGCGCCGCGGTCCAAGGTTGATCTTCAGGTGCCGGCAGCCAAAATGCCGGATGAACTTTCCTAGCCGCAAATGATCCGCCAGTAGCTTCTCATGGCGAGCAGGATCTTCGAAGTGCATTTCCATGGGACTCGAATTCGAGATTGTGATGAGCTTCACGCCCAAGGCGTCAATTTTTTTCTGAAGCTCCTCCGGTTTGTCCCAATAATCGACAAAGTAGCTGATGAAGGACTCGACCCAACGGTAGCCAGTTTCGCGCGCTTCGCGGAAAGAAAGCCAGACGTCGTTTTCCCAGCCGCCGCGGGTATTCGTGGTGATGCCGATGGTGTAACGCGGGTCAGAGGCAAACAAGGAAGCTGCTGCCAGGGCCGAAAAGCTGCGTCGCGTGCAACGGAGCATGCGGATCCTCCCGCGGTTATCTTATCACCGGATTTCCCGGAACTTGCCGTCAGGCTCGAGATAGAACACCTTACCTCGCCACTGAATGGTGTTGCCAGCAAAACCCGCCAGCCAAAAGGCGAAGCTGAAACAATCCTGGAGCGGCACGAGCCACCACTTCCGGCGTACGAGGGGATCTCGAAGGATTCCCACAGCAACCGTCCAGGCAGCGACCATTCTGAGAACGAACGCAACCAGACACAACGGCCACCAAGAAGCCGACCACCAAAGCAGCAGCAAGGCAAGGGGAACGGGATACGTAAACAGTTGCCCGATGTATCCTGCCGGCCGTGAGCGCCTCGTGCTGCGGACCCAGCGCAAGCGGTGATGCGCGTTGGCGCGAAATCCCGAATTCCCAATGTGGTGCTCGACAACATAGCGCGAGAGCGAGACGCCAAATCCTCGTTCAGCGGCACGCTGACCAAGGACAAAGTCCTCTGCCAGGTAGTGGCGTAAGGTTTCAAATCCGCCGAGAGCTTCGATTACCTGCTTGCGCGCCACAATCGTAGGCCCAACCGCGAATCTCATGCCTTCCAGCAACCACGCTGTCAGGACACCGCTCCAAAACTCCGTGTTCATCAAGATGGCCTCAAGCTGGGACCAGAGGCTCGACCCAGGGACCGCGCGATAGGGACAAGTCGCCAGCGCCAGCTTCGAATCGGCGAACTCTGCGGCGATCCTGCGGAGCATGTTCGGGCAGACGCGAATATCGCTATCACTCATGACCAGCAAATCGTACGCCGAGGCTTTCACCATGCGGTCGAGACTGCACACCTTACGGTTTGGGTAGGGAGGCTCGCCGGTCACCATGATCTTGTGCGGAACGTGCGGGTAGGCGGAAGCGACGCGGTGCGCAAGCGGAAGGGCTGGATCTTCTTCCGTGCTCACTGCCATCAGAACTTCAAATCGTGGATACTCCTGCTCAAAGAAACTGCGAAGATTTGCTTCAAGCTCGTCCTCAAGACCCGCCAGCGGTTTCAATATGCTGATTGGCGGCCACTCATTGAGGGCCGACGTGGCCTTTGCGTCAAGGAACCGACGGGCGGCTTCCAAACTCAGAAGCGTGTAAACTGTAGCCCCGGCCACTAGGGCCAGCAAAACCACGGTGACGGCGGTCGCCATCATTCGTAAGGTGTTTTCTCGTCGATGAGCTTGCGAATTTCCGAGAGGAACGCATCCAAAGATTGAACGCCCAGATCGCCATGCCTACGATTGCGAACCGAGACGGTGCCGTCCGCCGCCTCGCGGTCGCCGCAGACCAGCATGAATGGCACTTTTTGAAGCTGCGCTTCGCGAATTTTGAAGTTGACTTTCTCTTTCCGGTCATCCAGCTGTGTCCGTACGCCTGCCTCTTTGAGAGTGGCCGTCACCCGCTGCGCGTACTCGAGCGTCCGGTCCGTGATTGGCATCACGACCACCTGGATAGGCGCAAGCCAGACCGGAAAGGCGCCGGCGTAGTGCTCAAGGAGAATCCCAAAAAATCGCTCCACCGAACCATAGAGGGCACGGTGACACATCAGCGGCTGGTGCCGCTTTCCATCTTCACCGACATACTCTAGGCCAAAGCGACGGGGAAGTGTAAAGTCAAACTGCACGGTGGAGAGTTGCCAGCGGCGGCCGATGGCGTCCACCAGCTTGACGTCAATTTTCGGCCCGTAAAACGCTGCTTCGTCGGCCATAATTTCGGCTTTGATGCCAAGCCGCTCGGTGGCTTTTTTCAAGGCGTTTTCTGCAAGCGCCCATTGCTCGGGCGAGCCATCGTACTTGCCGCTTGCCCCCCCATCCCAAGTCGACAGCTCCGCATCGTAGCGGTCGAATCCGAAAGTCTTGAGCGTGTCCGCCGCGAATTCCAAGCAGCTTACGATTTCGTCCTCAATCTGGTCCGGGCGACAGAAGATATGGGCGTCGTCTTGGGTGAAACCTCGAACGCGAAGCAATCCGTGCATAACGCCCGAGCGCTCATAGCGGTATACCGTGCCGAGCTCGCCGAGCCGGATGGGAAGATCGCGATAGCTACGCTGCCGGTCCCGATAAATCAGGATGTGGAACGGGCAATTCATGGGCTTAAGCTGATACTCCGCATCGTCCAGCTCCATGCGCTTGAACATGTTGTCGGCGTAGAAGTTATAGTGGCCGGATGTCTTCCACAAATCGGAGCGCGCGATGTGAGGCGTATAAACCAGAGAATAGCCACGCTTGAGATATTGCTCGCGCATCCAATCCTCTAGCAGGACCCGGACTTGCCCCCCTTTGGGATGGAAGAAGATCAAACCAGGCCCAGCCAGATCCTGAATGCTAAACAAATCGAGTTCGACGCCCAGCTTGCGGTGGTCGCGCTTTTTGGCTTCTTCAAGCTGCTTTAAATATTCGTCAAGCTCTTTCTGCGTGAAGAACGCCGTGCCGTAGATGCGCTGCATCTGGTGGTTCTTTTCGTCGCCCTTCCAATAGGCGCCAGCAATGGAAAGCAGCTTAAAAGCCTTGATCTTACTGGTGTTGGGTAGGTGCGGCCCGCGGCAGAAGTCAATGAAATTCGGACCTAAGGTGTATTCGGTAAAGACAGCGTCCGCCTTCTCGTCAATGAGCTCGCACTTCATGTACTCGCCCATTTGACGGTATTTTGCAAGGCCTTCCTCCTTCGGGGTGAGTTTTCGCTCATAGGGTAGATTCCGCTTCTGAATCTCCCACATTTTCGCTTCCAGCTTTTCGAGGTCTTCCGGGGTGAATGGTGTCTCGCGCTGAAAGTCGTAAAAGAAGCCCGTTTCTGTAGGGGGACCAATGCCCAGCTTGGTCTCTGGGTAGAGCTCGAGCACAGCCGCGGCCAGCAAATGCGCTGTCGAATGGCGGTAGACCTCGAGTGCCTCGGGGTTCTTGCTCGTTAGAATCTCAACAGTCGAATCCCCTTCGAGCGGCCGCGTAAGATCATAGAGTTCCCCATTGACGCGCGCCACAAGGGCAGCCTCCGCCAGACGCGGGCTAATGGCTTTCGCGACGTCCAAAGGCGTGGAGCCAGCCGGATACTCATGCCGACTTCCATCGGGCAGAGTGACACGAATGCTACTCATACAGCAAATCTTCAGAGTATCACTCAGAGCGCGAAGACCGCGACGTTGCAGGTGGCCGAACAAGCACTGCAAAGTAGGCCCGCGCCGAGCCTGTCTAGCGTTTACCCAGCCGCTTTTTTAGATACTCCTCGTATTCTTTTTTGAGGGCTGGGTCATTTGGGCTGGGGTACAGATCACTCGATTTGTATTTCCCTGTGAGGAACTTCTCTTTTGTCCATTCGTCATGAATACGCGTTGTCTCGGCGCGGGTCACCACCTGCTCAACCAAGTGCGGAGGAACAAAAGAAACCCCTTCGCGATCGCCAAAAACGACGTCCCCAGGCATAACCGTAGCCGCGCCAATGCGGATCGGAATATTGACCCCGGTCAGCATCACGCCGCGAATGGCCGAGGGGTGGACGTTGCGAAAATACGCCGCCATGGGAATCGAAACGATGCCTTCTAAATCCCGGATCGAGCCGTCCACAACCATACCTGTCTTGCTCAGTGCGTAGATGGCCGTTGCCAGATTGTCGCCGACAAACGTGCCGCCTTCAACCTTTCCAAACAAATCGACGACAATCACGTCGCCGGGCTGCAAAAGGTCAATCACGCGCTGATTGGGACCGCGGGTGGCGCCTCGTTTTTTGGCTTCCGCCTCGACAACACTTTCCACATCGGGCCGCGCGGGCATAAATTGAACGGTAAGGGCTCTACCGACCAGTTTGCGGTCTGGGTGAAGCAGCCTCCACCCGCCCTCGAATTGATTTTGGTATCCCGCGCCTGGAAGAACGCTCCAGATATCCTCGGAAGTCAGCTCGCGCATTTTTTCAAGCAGGTGGTCAGGCACCTTGGGACGCCCGTCTGCAAAGCGATCGAAAGGATTTTTCTCCGTGTATTGGAGCATTTGCTCGCGGGTGAACGTAAAAACCTGCGCAAAGGATACGCTTGCCACAAGATAGGCCACAAGAAGTTTCATGGCAGGAACTGTATCACGAAACGAGGTTCGCGCTGCAGAAGCTGGTAACCAGCTCCGAAGAGGTGGGCAAGGCCTACCCGCCGGATCAAAGGCGCATTTTGGGGGCTTAGTTTCAGCGAAGTCGCCGCTCAGGCCAGCTTATCGGTGAGAGCTGCAACACCGGGCAATTCAATGCCGGCTAGAAACTCTAACGAGGCGCCGCCCCCTGTTGAAATGTGGGAAATCTGCTGCGATACCCCGGCTGCTTTAATGGCCTTTTCTGAGTCGCCGCCACCCACCACGGATAACACGTTCGCCTGGGCCACAGCCTTGGCGATGGCCACCGTGCCCCGATCAAAGGGCGGTACTTCAAACACACCCATGGGACCATTCCAGATAACCGACTTTGCTGTGGCGATAATCTCTGAGTACATAGCCACTGTCTTCTCGCCGATGTCCAGACCCATCTTGTCGTCTGGTATCTGGCTCACTGTAGAAGTTTCGGCCCCTTCTTTGATCTCGGAGGCCACGACGTGATCTACCGGTAGCATCAACTTTTCGCCAGCCTGTGCCATCAACTCTTTCGCGAGTTCGAGCTTGTCATCCTCGACCAGCGACTTCCCAACAGGCTCGCCCTTGGCCTTTAGGAATGTATAGGCCATGGCGCCGCCGATCAGTAAACGGTCCACAAATTTCATCAGGTTTTGGATGACTTCGATCTTGTCAGAGACTTTGGCTCCACCGAGAATCGCCACACAAGGCCGCGGAGGATTCTTGGTTACTTTTGTCAGGTATTCGAGTTCTTTGTCCATGAGCAGCCCGGCCGCCGCCTGGGGCATGTACTGAATCATGCCCACGGTGGAGGCATGCGCGCGGTGGGCGGTGCCGAAAGCGTCATTGACGTACACGTCGGCCAGCGAGGCAAGTTGCTTCGAAAACTCCGGGTCGTTTGCCTCCTCCTCCTTATGAAAACGGAGATTTTCTAGCAGCAGAATTTCTCCTGGTGCGGGCCGTAGCGCCGCCACTTCCGGTCCAATACAATCCGGCGCCATCTTCACGGGCCGTCCTAACAACTCCGAAAGCCGGGCTGCCACCGGCTTCAAGCTCATTTCTGGATTTGGCTTCCCTTTGGGACGGCCAAGATGGGAAGCAAGAATCAGCCCAGCGCCTTGTTCGAGCGCATACTGAATCGTTGGCAGTGAAGCGCGGATGCGCTTGTCCGAGGTGATTTCTTGTCCGCCAGGGGCAAGCGGCACATTGAAATCTACGCGAATAAAGACCGTTTTGCCTTTGAGATCAAGATCACGAATGGATAATTTCATATGGAAGCTCCGAGACGGTCCCCGGAATCTTGATTGTATCAAGGCAGTCGGTCAATCCAGCCTTCGTTCGATCTGGGTATCCTGCTGCAGCGACGCCAGCGGCCAGTCAGAACTCCGAACGAACGATTTCGTAAAATATTCGCAGACCAGTGTGGAACTCGGCAAGCGGGATGCGCTCCTCGTCGCTATGCATCGTAGCCACGGTGGCAGCGTCCAGCACCATGGGCGTTAAACCATAGGCCTTTACACCTTTTTGTCTCAACCATACACTGTCCGTGCCATAGGGAATCAAAATAGGGGTGACGACTGCCTTTGGGTGATATTTCAGAATCGCGGCTTTCAAAGCGTCAAACAACGGTGTTGCATGCGGACTGACGCCCGCATCGGCAGAATGTGAGATGCGTTCCACCGTCACTCGAGGATCATTGATGCGAGCGCGCATCTCGCTTTCAAATTCATCGGCATTGACACCGGGCAACAGCCGGCAGTCAAGCGTTGCTTCGCTAAGGGAAGGAATGACGTTCACTTTCGCCGGAGAGCCAACACCTGAGGTAAGCGTGGTGAGGCTAATCGTATTGCGCTCGATTGCAGCCGTGAATTTATTCTGCGCTAGCGGCCCGCCGAGATTCTGCCGCATCAGAGTAACGATTTCGTTCTGTTTGGCTTGATCCTTGACCGCCAAAGCCTTTCCAAGGGCCGCCAAAAGAATCAGGTTGGCGTTATCTGCAATGGGCTGCGAGCCATGTCCGGCGGTTCCCTTCGCACGGAGCCGCAACCACAGCACTTGCTTCTCGCCAACCGAGACGCCAAAGACAAGCTTGCCTGGAGAAAAGACATCCCGGCTCCCAAACCCGCCTTCGTCCAAAACATACTCAGACTCAATTTCCGGCCACTGGTCCCGGATCATGGAACGGATTCCATAGACGCCCGCAGTTTCCTCATCGGGCGTACAGAGCATGACGATGTCGCGGGCTGGAGTAATGCCTAACTCTTTGAGGAGGATCAGGGAGAATAAGTGCATCACTCCGGTTCCCTTCATATCCATCGCCCCGCGGCCCCATATAAAACCGTTTTGGATCAAACCGCCAAAAGGATCGATGCGCCACGCCTTTTCGTCCACGGGAACGACATCAAAGTGATTCAAGAGCAACAGCGGTTTTTTCGAGGAGTCGCGGCCTTTGAGACGGACCAGCAAATTCACACGTTCGGGACTTCCCTTTGGTAGAAGCTTGGGCGCCAGCCCTACTTTCTCGAGCTCCCGGCGAAACAGATCAGCAGCTTCCCGGACATCCCCCGGGGGATTGATCGACTTCACACGCAAATACTGCTGGAGGAATTCCGTCGCGCGGCGCTGCACAGCAGACCAGTCAGGTTCGGCAGCCAGCAGGCGGAGGGAAAACAACGCGAGAATAGCAGGCTTCATTTGACGAACTCCGGAACATCCTTTAGCGTTACTTCGCGGTTGTCGGCGCGATAGGCCTCAATCAACGCACCGGCCGCAGGTCCATACGCGGGCGCAGAAACAACATTTCCTGGCTCTAGCTCAACAAGCTGGCGAAAGCGCTCTCGTAAGAGGCCGCTCCGCCAAACACCGCCAATGTAGGCGACCGGAATGCGCTCGCCTTCGGCAAACAACTGGCGTCGAACGGCGCCGGCCAAGGCGGCCAGTTGCTGAGCGGCATGGCCGAGGATCTCGCGGGCGATTGGATCGCCGTGGCTGGCCACCTCGTCAACCAGCTGGGCGTAGCTGGCGATTTGTGGCCGCGAATAAGCAACTGTGTAGAAACGATGAAGGAGTTCGTTCGCGCTGGCGGTTCCTGTCGCCTTCAACAGCGCGCCGTGGAGCGCGGTAGCGGGTCCCCAGCCCTCCTCCCAACGCAAGGCGGCGCGCAGCGCTTGCCGCGTGAGATCGAAGCCGCCACCTTCGTCGCCAAAAACGTAGCCCCAACCCCCAGCGCGGGCGGTTTTACCCGCGGCATTCCGCCCGAAGGCGATAGAACCTGTACCAGCAACCACTATGATTCCCGGCTCTCCCGCCGTGGCGCCGGCAAGAGCAATTAGCGCATCGTGCGTGACAAGATACTTTTCCGCTTGCACGGCTTCCACAAACAGGGTTTCTTTGTCTGCCGCCCCGCCACTAAAACCGCCGCAACAGGCGCGGAATAAGGGTTCGACTCCGGCCATACGGCAGGCTTGTTCCAGACTCGTTCGTACGGCGGCCAGGAACTTCTCTCGACCCTCCGGGCCCTCCACGTGGTTGCACGGGCCACCCCGCCCATAGCCGATCACACGGCCCGAAGCGTCGCCAACCAGCGCGGTTGTACTTGACTGTCCTCCATCAATTCCTAAATAGACCGGATTCATCGGATCAGCCCACACAGTTGTTTTTTCTCACTGCGGGGTCTCCTCAATGTAGTAGAGGCGTGTTCCTGCCCGCTCGGCAAGGAGTTTTATGCCCCAAAGCTTGCTGTTGACTCGGAAATCGTCCGCTCCGGGATCGCCTGGAGCAACCAAATAATAACGAATGCCAGCTGCTCGGAGTTCCTGCATCGCCGCACGGCGCAGGCCCTTCATCTGGCTCCCCTTGAAAAATTTCGGCTGCTGACTTAGCACTTTCCAGGGGCCGGTGTCAGCCTGCCCTTCGAGCCTCAAGCGCACCTGTCCCTGATCATCGACAACTTCTAAAAGTACGTTGTCAACGGTGCGGACGGCGCCCAGATCCAGTTCCATCCACATGCCGGGGCGAATGGGTTCCCCCGTCCGCCACCTCGAAACTGGGTTGTTGTCAATTGCATACTGCACATACCAGGGATTGACGTTGGCCCGGATGCGCCAGTCTGCACCCCGGGGTAACTCGCGCTCTCCGCGGCGAACCCGCCATTCGCCAATACTCCATTGATCTGTACCCCCGGCCGTTTGCACCAGCCGCAGACGCCGTAATCCTTGGAGAGGAAACTCAAAGTGAAGCCGGAGAGAGGGAGCTAAATCGGGAAACAAGGCGCTCCAAATGAATTCGCCAAGCAAGGAATTACTCGCCGACATGTAAGCCACCCGGAGTTCCCGGCTCATGTACGCGTCAGCGGCTCCCGAAAAACTAAAGACCTGCTCGCCGGCCGGGACAGAATCTTCGATCATACGGGCGATGACATACGAGGGGAAACGCTCCGCGAGAAACTTTTCTTCCTTGGTGATGCGGAGAGCTGCCGCCACAGGAATACGTTCCAAGCGCCAGGCATAGGGCGAACAGTATTTTCGCAAGACGTGAGGCCAGGAGATGGTGGCGTGCAACAGCACGAGGAAGGGCAAAATGCCGCGCGACGCCTGCACACCAAGAGCAAGTGTGAGGGCCAGGAACGGGGCAGCGGGAATAAGAAACCGAGTTCCTAGGTTGTTGTAATAGGGTGCAGCGAATACGGCCGCAGCCAGCCACAACTGCCGCCCCTCTCGCCGCCGGAGTGCAAGCAGTCCAAGCGGAAGCAGGACGAACACGGGCCCGAATAATCCCCCCAGCCGCCCTCCTTTTACCGTCAGCTCCAGGGGAATTTCACTTTTGCTCTTGAGCTGCCCCCAGTTTCTCATCATGGCGATGTATTCGCGTTCGAATGCAAGGGTGACGTTCGGATTCGGGAAGAACTGGTTGGCAAAAGGCGACAAGGGATTCCCGACGAGGATCCAGTTCTTCGCGGTCCAAGGTACGACCATCAACAGCACGCTCGCAGCGACAGGCAGCAGAGTGCGGAGCGCTTTGCTTTTCCACAACACATAAACGCCGACGTAAGGTATCGCCAGAGCCGCCGTGTATTTCGCAGCGAAACAAAAACCGGCAAGAAGGCCAACTAGCACCAAGAGCTTTGGCTCACGGGAGACGCTCCAGATTTGCAATAAGGCGAATGTGGCGAAAACTACACACGCCACCGCTACATCAATGTAGGCGGTCGTGCCGTCCACGCCGATCACAGGCGCACATAGCGCGAGCAAACCTCCCCCCAGGCCCGCTACCGGGAAGCCAAAGCGGCGCGCGTGATTCAGCATGAGGAAGGGCAACATCAGCAAGAAAGCGCAGTGCACCAGAGCGGCCGAAGAATGGCGGCCAAACGCAAACGCGAAGGCAAACAGCATCTCCACGCCCTGTGTGAGATTGGCGTACATGTTCGTTGTGATGCGAGAGAATCCCCGTTCCCGGAGATATTTCGCAACAAAGCCCAAATGATAGGAACTGCCATCTGGACTCATCTCTGGCGCCATGGCGTTGGCAAGATACAGAAACGCATAGGCAGCAAAAACAGCGAAAAATAGCAGGCGCCAAGCCCTTGGCAGCGGATCGAAACGCCGTGTTGCAGCAAGGCGCAAGGCCCCCCTCCGCCAAGCCGTAAGCACGATGAGCCAGCCGATCGCCAGAAAGACCGCCTTCTTGGCCACTTGTGCAGCGCAACAGAGAAACACTATGAAATGAAGCAGGCTCGCCCCGCTCAGGAAGGCAAACAAAGGCTCTTCCTCCCGGAAGAACTCCAGGCGCAAGCGCCAGAACAGCAGCCGCCCTAGGCAATAACTCACAAGCAACGTGAAAGCTGCGCCGAACAGAATGTAGAAAAGCTGAGGCATTAGGGCTTAAATCCTGCCGATATTAGGAGGAAGGCCAACTTCGCTTGATCAGACTGGCTAACGAGATACTTGTCGACTTCTGTGGTGACCACAACAGGCCGATCCGTGCGCAACAACTCCGGCGGAACTGGCGTTTCAAAATGCTTTTCTCCTGGCGTGTCGTAAAGGACTTCTCCAAGGGATTTGCCGTCAATCAAAAAGCGGAACTTCACCGGGCCGGTCTGGGCGAAGGTATTTTCGTTCAACACGAAATCCATGAAATAAGTCAGGCCTCGGGTGGAAGCCAGTTGAAACCGCATTTCGAGTCGCGGCGCGCACCACCGCCATTTAACGCCTGGCTCGTTCGTAATCGTACCGGAGAGGATGTAGTTGTCAGCTTCGGGAGACATCATCGAAATGGCCTCGCCCACGGCCGGGGGTTCAGCATCGGGATTGAAATTTCGTTGCAGCGGTGGCGGGTAGGATTGGGGAACGGGTTTGCACTGGGAAAGCAACCCTGCCGAGAGAGCCAGCGCGACGAACGTCCACGGGCCGCGCCAACTCTGTCCGGCTTGGTTCGAAAGCCCGGCGACGTTAGCAGCCCCTTGCCCCAGCCCCGCCGTTGATTGTTGACAGTCCGCGCCTTGCGCCCTGCCCCAGTTCAGCGGCATTTTCAGCTACTCCATAAGAGAGGGAAGAATTCTCATCGGAACAGCGCCCTGCCGCAGCGCGCTTTCGTGAAACTCCGCCAGTCGAAATTGCGGGCCGCGCTTCGCTTGCATGGAGCGGCGTAAGGCGGACCATTCCCGGTAGCCCACAAAATAGGTGCAAAGCTGCGTGGAGGAAAGCTTGGCGCGGCGTAGTTTTGCGGAGGCTTCCTCCTGCTCCTGGAAGGCTTCCTTGGTCATCAGCTGCATGGCTTGCTCATCTTGCATCTGACGCGTGTGCAAAGAAATGTCGAGAATCGCGTTGGCAATTACACGCAATTGTTGTTTCAAAAACGTCAGGCGTAGTTCCGGGCTGCCGTCCAGATAGCCCTCATCCAGCATCATTTCGGTGGCATAAACAGCCCAGCCTTCGATGTAAGGGCCATTGCCGAAAATGCTGCGGAGCGCACGGCGTGATTTGGGCTGCACTTGGTTGGCATATTCAAACTGGACATAATGTCCAGGCATCGCTTCATGAATGGTCAGCAGTTTGAGACCATAATCGTTATACTCGCGGAGTTTTGATTCCACTCGCTCCGCGGGCCAGTTCTTGGGTATTGGCGTGAGCCAGTAAAAAGCACCAAGCTGCGGCTCCAACGCAGGGGCCGGGGCAAAGCCTCCCACGGCGTAGACGCCACGCATGAACTCCGGAGTCTCGATCACCTGCAAATTGTCGTGGGGCGGCAGCGCGAGCAAGCCTTTCTGTTGAACAAACTGTCGCGCCTCGTTCAGGTCACGGCGGGCGTTCGAAAAATACGTCTCCACGGTGGCGTGTTTCCGCGCAACAATCTCCAGAGCCTGGCGAATGGTCGTACTGGGATCCTGCCCACGGGTCCGCCCGGCGAGGATTTTGGAGGAGAGCTGGAGCATCTGTCGCCGGGTCTCGGTGAGCATCTTCTGGGCCTCATCAAGCACTTGCTCGGGCGTAAGGGAGGTACCAAGGGTATAGCGAAGCTTGGCGCCAAAGTGCGGACCTAAGCGCCAGTCGCTTGTTCTACGAGCCAAGTCGCGATCTAACCATTGCTGAAAATCTCGCAAAGCAAGAAGCGCGAGCTCGGCTAGCCGGTTGTAACGATCACGCAGCTCGGGGGGCACTTGGGCCCGAATGGCTTGATCAATGAGCGACACGTTCCCCTCATTTTCCTGCTTGGCCGTGAGCCGCCAGATTTCGGGAGCAGTCTCCAGATTTTCCTTGGCCACGGCTAAAAACTTTGGGATCTTCGACAGCCGGGCCATGATGTGTTGCAGTCGCACAGGCTTCGGAGCGTACTCAAGGACGAGTGGTTGAAATAGAGCGTTGCCGATGGTCTCGACGTACAGAGCCGGATTGTGTTTGTGGCTTTCGATTTGGTTGAGCTCGAGGAGGGCGAGGTTGACCTGGTCCTCGACGATGCTCAAGTCGGCTCGAGATTGAGCAGAAAGCCCTTCGCGCGGGATTTGATTTAAGCGCTCTCTCATCCCCTCATAAAAGGTTCGTTGCAAACGCAAGCCTGTGGGGGAATAATCTTCTAGCATCTCATCGAGGGAAGAGCCAGCATGTTCATGGTATCCTGCGCTAGTTGCAAGCGTCGGATTCAAGCCGAGGACGCCAAAGACAAAGTCGGAGACAAGAGCTTCCGCTAACGCGTCGCTTACCGGTGGCGCAGTCTCCCGCCCACAGGAACAGGCCAGCAGACTCGCGACGAGAACCGTACTAAGACGAAACATAACGTTGACGCAGTTGTAAATAGCTGCGGACAGCGACCTCGAGCGGCGGAAAAGGCTCTAGCCCAAGGCTTTCAATCAGACGATTGGAGAGAGCGGAGTACTTCGGCCGGCGAGCAGCTGTGCGGTATTCCCGCTCGTTGGTGGCACGCAATTCTGGTTTCAAGCCGGCCAGCCGGAAGATCAACCCTGCATAGTCATACCAGGAGATGGGGGTCCCCCCGCCAATGTGAAACAAACCGCGCACCCCGCGCTCAACCAAGTCCGCAGAGCGGGCCGCCAGCACCGGGGCGTAGGTGGGCGAGGCGACATGGTCTTCCACTACGCGGATGACCTGGTTTTCTTTTGCCAGACGAAGCATGAGCTCAATGAAGTTGCCGCGGGCTGTACGCAATCCTCCCGGCCCGAAAACGCCAGAGGTTCGAATGATGATCACCTTGTCAAGATAAGCCTGGGCGTACAACTCTCCGGCCAGCTTGGAGACAGCGTACGCCCCAAGCGGGTGCGTGGGATCGGACTCGGTGTAGGGAGCGCCTTTCGCCCCGTCGAAGACATAATCCGTCGAGAAATGCACAAGCAGCGCGTCATTCTGGCGGCAGGCCATGGCGAGGTTTCGAACCGCGAGCGAATTGGCTAGAAAAGCCGCTTGAGGTTCCTGCTCCGCTAGGTCCACCTGATTATACGCAGCGGCGTTGAGCACCACCGCAGGATCGAAGGAAGCAACCGTATGCTCCACTCGGGCAGCATCGGTGATATCGAGCTCCGAGCGCTGGAATCCCGCGACTTGGTAGCCGCGCTGGGTGAACTCGCGGACGAGCTCAACACCAAGCTGGCCGCCGCTTCCAACAATTAGGGCGCGTTTTTCCATGGGCAGTATCCCAGGATAACGCGCCGCAAGAGAACAACTGAAGATGGACCTGGAAATTGGAAAACATCTGATGGATAGCCAGCAAAGCTAGGCTAAGAGGACTCGTTTGCCGTCACTTCTACCGGCTCATCACGCAGCGCTCTTGCAAGAGCCGCCAGCTCTCGGAGGTTGGAAATAGAGTGCGCAACCGCCACACCAACCGAAAACAGTTGTGTCTCTTCTTGCTGGCAGTAACAAACATCCCCCAGCAGTAGCAGATCCTCAGCGTCAATTCGAACTGGCAGGCCGACGGGGAGCGGACTTCGAACCAGGAGGCGCGCCCCCCGGCCACAGATATTCTGCATCTGAGCGCTGTGTGACAGTTGTTCTCCTTGCAGCAGGGTGATTTTCGCGGGCCGTAGGCAGGGGAATCGAGGTTCTCGGCGACGCTCCATGACAAGCGCATCGGATGAGCGCGCAAAAGTCTGAGCTGAATCTGCAAGTCTCAACAAAAATGGAAATCCGGCAACGGATAGCGCCCTGAGGGAAAGGCTAGTGTATGATCCCTAAGGCGGAGATTTGCCGGGCGCCTTTCGGCTCCTAGAATCCTCATCCGCAACCGAAGGTTGATGAATTGTTATGAAAACAACTCGCCAGGTAAGCCGGCGCCGATTCTTGGCGCAAGCAAGCCTTCCTCTGACTCCTCGTGTCGCCGCATCCTCCTCTGCGCGGAAACCCAACGTCATCCTGATCTATGCCGACGACCTCGGCTATGGAGACTTGGGCTGTTACGGGGGCAAACTGCGCACCCCCAATTTGGATCGCATGGCGCGCGAAGGCATGCGTTTTACGCATTTCGTATCGGCGAATCCTGTATGCTCCCCCTCGCGCGCAGCGCTGCTGACAGGCCGATATCCAACGCGGGTGGGTGTTCCCCGGGTACTGTTTCCTCAGGACAAAGAAGGGCTTCCAGACGACGAGGTGACAATTGCACAGATGCTGAAGCCGCTCGGCTATCGCACCCTTTGTGTAGGCAAATGGCATCTGGGCCATCTGCCACAGTATCTGCCCACCAACCGGGGATTCGATGAATACTACGGGATTCCCTACAGCAACGACATGAACCCGCGCCTCCTGCTGCACAGTGTCCCGGGCAAAGTGGAAATCTTGGAGGAGATTGCCACGCTAGAAACGCTGACGCCACGCTATACCGAACGAGCGGTGCGCTTTATCGAAACAAGCAAAGAGGCTCCGTTCTTCCTCTACTTGCCGCACACTTATCCGCACATTCCGCTTGCCGCCTCGCCCCGGTTTAAGGGCAAATCCCCACATGGGCTTTACGGTGACGTTGTTGAGGAACTGGATTGGAGCGTCGGTGAAATTCTTGCGGCGTTGAAGAGGCATAACCTTGAGCGCGACACTCTGGTTCTGTTTTCTTCCGACAACGGGCCCTGGTTTTTGGGAAGCCCTGGCATGTTGCGCGGACGTAAGGGTACGACCTACGAGGGGGGTGTGCGCGAGCCGTTTCTGGCCCGTATGCCGGGCCGCATTCCTGCCGGTAAGGTTTGCCACGGGCTTGCGTCAACCCTCGATATCCTGCCCACAGTCGCCAAGCTGTGCGGCGCCCCGCTACCACCGAAACCGCTGGATGGCATCGACATTTGGCCCCTGCTAAGCGGGGCGAGATCCTCCCTGGAGCGCGAGGTGCTGCTGTATTTTGACAACGTCCACCTCCAGTGCGCACGCTGGGGCAACTACAAGCTTCACGTCGCCCGGTATAACTCGCAAGTCTACAGTCCCCCGCCCGCTGGCGGACGCATCAATCTGCCTCTGCCCCGTCCAGAGCTCTACGATTTGAGCTTAGACCCGGACGAAAGCTACGACCTTGCACCCGAGCGGCCGGATCTCGTCAAGGAGATTCAAGCTCGCATGGAACGAGTTCTGGCAACCTTCCCTGAACCAATCCAGCGGGCGTACACCGAGACGGCAAAGAAAAAAACCGAGGGGCAAACGGGGGCGTTCCCACGCTTGGCGCAGTAAGCAGGCTGAGCCTCTTGGCCAGGCGCAAGATCCGGCAGTCGCGCAGCCGACAGCTCGGGATCGGGGTGGGTCCAGCCAGCAGAAGGAAACCTGCGACCCTTCGGGCCCTGACCGCATCTTCGATCCCAGAACCATTCCGCGGCATAATGGGAGGGGAGCATGTTTGCCACCATCCGGGAACAAATTGAAACGATCTTTCGGGAAGACCCTGCGGCCAAGAGCGTTCTGGAAATTATTCTTTGTTACCCGGGTTTTCACGCCATCCTAATGCACCGCCTGGCTCATAAGCTCTATAAGCTCGGCGTACCTCTCATTCCCCGGGTGATTTCTCAAATCAGCCGTTTTTTGACGGGCATTGAAATTCATCCTGGCGCCAAAATCGGGCGCCGTTTCTTCATCGACCACGGTATGGGGGTCGTGATCGGCGAGACAACCGAGATTGGCGATGACGTGTTGCTTTACCAAGGCGTGACTTTAGGCGGAACGGGGAAAGAAAAGGGGAAGCGACACCCAACGATCGGTAACAATGTAGTGATCGGAACGGGAGCAAAAATTCTGGGCAGCATTCGCATCGGGAACCATGTGAAGGTGGGAGCCGGCTCCGTCGTGGTTCATTCGGTGCCAGACCACTCTACGGTCGTCGGGGTGCCGGGCCGCGTTGTCCGCTCGCGGACCGCGACCGTCGAAGTGCTCGAGCACGGCAACCTGCCCGATCCTGAAGGTCAGGCCATCGAGGAACTGCGGGCGCGCATCGAGAAACTCGAAGCCGAGCTGCGCGCTGCTGGCGTGCGTTTATCAGACCGGTAGCCGCCACTTGCGCTACTATCTCTCGCTATGAGCGCCATCCCGAACTGGGATCAGTACTACTTACAAATCTGCCGCGTGGTCGCGGCGCGCAGCAAAGATCCCAACACCAAGCTGGGTTGCGTCATCGTGGGGCCAGCACATGAGATTCGCACGACTGGCTATAACAGTTTTCCTCGGGGAATTCGCGACGACGTGCCCGAGCGGCTTGTCCGCCCCACGAAGTACCTCTGGATTGAGCACGCGGAACGCAACGCCATCTGTAATGCAGCTCGATGTGGAACACCACTTGAGGGCTGCACGCTGTATGTCGAGATCATGCCTTGTATGGACTGCGCGCGCGCCATCGTGCAAGCCGGAATCAAGGAAGTGGTGATCTCCGAAGAGCGGATGAGTCAGTATTCGAGCGAATATTACGACCAGCATTTCGGAATGTCACACGTGCTGTTTCACGAGGCTGGGGTCATTGTGCGCCGCGTTTGATGGCGTTGCGGCAGCCTGCCGGACCTAGGTTGGGGCGCTGGCGGCGGGCGCCTTCTCCGCCGAAAGCCTTCGCCGCTAGACAAATGTTTATGGATGGCCGAATTCGTGGGCGCGAGGGATGAGGGCTTCGTACATGCGTTCCGGAATCGGGCTCTCCCAATGTCCGGTCACCTTGGCGAGGCCAACTACACTCACAAAAATCATCACGACGCCAGCAGCAACCGCCCAGGCGGGCGCCACCCGCTTAGCCGGCACCAACTCCATGGCTAGAGCGTTCTCGGCCGGACAAGCAGTGACGCATTCCATGCAGGCGATGCATTCCACCGATCGGATCTGGACCAGCTTGTCCACAGCTAAAGACGAGGGGCACGCTTTCGCACACTTGCCGCAATCGATGCAAGCCTGGGGATTGCGCCGGATGCGCAGCGGGCTCAAAAAGGCGGCCAGGCCCATCAGCGCACCATAGGGACACAGATAGCGGCACCAAAAATTCCTCACAAAGACTGAGGCGATCACCAAGAACGCAATCACCACTGCTGCCTGAACGCTCAGAAAGCGGAAGAAGTTCAACATTTTTACATCCGCAATCAGGCCGTAAGGGGAGTGGAGAAAGCCTCTCAGCTCTTCGGCTGACATGCTACCCACGGCAGATAAGAAAAGGCCGAGCAGGATGTACTTCAAGCTCCGGAGAGAAGTGTCGAGCCACTTGGATAAGGTCCAGTTGCGGTGAAAGGTTTCCCGCCCAAGTTTCCATAAGTACTCAGAAATCGCGCCAACCGGACACAGCCAGCCGCAGAAGGCCTTGCGGAACAGCAGGGAGACCCCAAGGAAAGTGAGGAACAAAACCATGGCCGCAGGGTGAATGACGGGGATATCGCCGGTTAACATCCAGTATCTCGTGTTCATCATCCCGGCGATGGGCAGCCAGCCTTCGACACCCGCTGGACGCGAAACGGCCACCGAGCTTGCACCCTCATAGGAACGGACGAAGAGATAGAACTGAGCTCCAATCCACAGATTGAGAAGGAGAAATGCCAGTTGAACAGCCTTTCGATACCGCTGTGAGGGATCCTTGCGCGTGCGCCTGTTCCACGGCTTTTTCATGAATTTACAGCCTCTGGTCCCAGTTTGATGCGGGGAGTAGGACGGCGGCTGTGACCTCGGTCACTCACTCAAGACCTTGTTGGCGCCGTGGTCAATCCAGCTGCGCGACAGCGATTTCCCCTTTTCCCCAAACCGTCTGGCGACCGATGCCAGTGAAAGAGGCAGCTTTCAAGAAGGGAAAAAACGGGGTGAGATTTCCCTCGTAGCGCGCCCACCCGACGAATCCTCCTAAGGGGTGCGTTTGGCCCGTGCGCCGGCTGCGGCGTAGGAGCTTGACAGGTTGGATTTCACAATGCGTCATGCGGATGAGCGCGGCCTGCTGGGCAAAATAGCGGAAGTTTAGCGGCAGTGGCCCGGAGCCATACAAGGAGCGCAGCGTACTTAAGCGGTCTCGGACGCGAGCCATTAGCACGCCGAAGTCCGGCTTCTCGGCCAAACCATTTCCGACCTTCAGTTCAGTTGGGGTGAGATAGCGGACTTGGACGGCGGCGGCGGGTGCCGCCTGAGCAAGATCGATCTCCACCGGATGCGCAAATTGCTCCCAGCGAATGCCGTCAAACACCGCGCCGACCGGCTCGCCTTGATCGTTCAGCACCTCTGCGCGCGTCAACTGCACCTTGCCTCGGCGCGGGCCGACGCCTTCGGTTGCCAGCTCTCGGAACGCCGCAACGAAATGGGGTAGAGATGCAAGCGAGCGCTCAAACACATGGATATCGAAGTGGAAGCAAGCTCCCCGACCGATCTCTCGACCACTGAGATGAGCCGCGCGAAAGACGAAGGGGCGCGGCGCATCGGTCAAACCGCTTGGAAGAGCCGGGGGCCGCGGCGCGAACAAACGCCGGTAAGGACACTCTTGAACCCGGCACGAAGCCGGGTCCTGACAATCCGGTGCACAGGCCACTTTCCGAAGCATCAATCCCAGAGCGCCGCGGAGAATATTCGCCGGCTGCGCCTCCGGAAACCAAATCGGGTCGAGCGCCGTGAAGTGAAAGCGCAGGCGATGAAAACAAAACGTCAGGTCCCGCGCGTCCTCGGAACTGAGAAACCGGCGGTCGATCATACTCGCTTGGGTTAGCCCCCTTCTAGAAGGGCAAGCGTCTTGATACCGGAAACGTCAAACAGGCGATGGCAGTGCTTACAGGCCACTTGATCTTGCGCCAGCACCATATAGCTTTGCAGCTTTTCAAAGCGCGAGAGGTCGTCCTCACGAGCGCGAGGAGGCAAGGTCGACTTCTTCTTTCTCACCACCCACGGGAGCTCGTAGCGGGCACGGGTTTTGCAAAACGCACAGATGAGATCGGCAGGCTTAAACACCTTGGATTCGGTGAAGAATTCCTGTTCCTGCATAGGCCGCAGGTTGCCGCCGCCCGCCGGTTGCGAGCACACTCACAGGCAAACTAGTTTTGCCCGCACAAACCAGGCGTCTGACACACGCCACCCGGGCAAGACGGCATCGCTGGCTCAGCGGCTCGCCCGTTGGCATGCGCGGCAAACGTGGAAAGCTGCTGAGTTAAGCGGTCTGACGAACAGGTCGGGCAATGCAAGTCGTTTGCCTCGGCTGTACGCCGGATCAACTTCTCAAACTTGATGCCACAATCCTCGCAGACGTATTCGAAAATCGGCATAACTTACTTCCCTTCCCAATCAAGCAGCGCTAATCCAATTTTATCAATGACGCGCCGGATTTCCGAGGAGGGTCCGGAATGATTGTTGGCCAGGATCGCGAACGCTAGGCGGGCACCGTGCTTGGTGGTGAGATAACCAGAGAGGCAATTTGCCGTGGCGAGCGTACCCGTCTTTGCGTGAATACGGCGCGCCAGCTCCGCCTGGTCAAAACGCCGAGCCAGCGTACCGTCCCAGCCTCCCACGGGCAGCAGGGAGTCCCAGGCCTGGCGGTAGGGGGAGCGATCCATAAAAACAAGCAGTTTCACCAAGGCTGACGCGGTCAGCAAGGTCCGGCGCGATAACCCCGAACCGTCTTCAAAGTGCACATCCCGAGGTGTAATTCCAATCTCCTCGAGAAACAGATCCATCTCTTTGAGCCCCGCCTCGCGAGTGGCTCGCTGCTGGCGGACCCTTGCCACCTCCCGCAGCAAGATCTCGGCATGCAAGTTCTGGCTGACCTTGTTCACGACTCGCGCAATTTCCAGCAGGGGCGGCGATTCGCGGCGCGCGAGCTCAACCCCTTGCTCTCCCAAGGGCTCGTCGGCCGAGGTACGGTGGTCTGCCTGGGCCCCTCCATGAACCACAATCCCTTTCCTGGTCAACACGTCGCGCAAGACATAAGCGGCATAAAGCGCTGGATCATCAACCGCTAGCCGTTGTTGGACGCCAGGGCTGTTTTGCTCGACAACGCCGGTGAGCCGGAGCTGGCGGGAACCGGGGCTCCGCTCGATCTGGATTTCGGAAGGACCCGTGGCGACGGTCAGCACACGGTTGTCAATCCAGAGCGGGAGGGCAGGCGGGTTCACCGCCACGAGAGCCATCTCCCCCTCAGACTCCCCGGGGCGAATGCTCAACGTGAACGCATTATCGTTGAACACGAGTGCGCTAACCGCTGCTCCATACTCCCAGGTCGTGTCATCGATTGTCCAACCCTCGGGGTATGGCGCATGGACATACAGCCGGTCATCGCCCACGATGTTGCCTCGAATCTCGCGGACGCCCCGCTGGATTAACTCCAGGGCGAGCTGTTCGATCGCTTCTGAGGGATTGCCGCCTTCATCGTCCTTACGGTAAGGATAGGCACGGCCCGAAAGGGTCGGGTCGCCGCCTCCCACGAGTTTCAAATCGCCGTCGATGCGACCTTCGGCGTCTGGACGCTGGGAAGCGACGAGGCGCGTAACGAAGCGGTGGTCGGGTCCGAGGCGGGTCAAGGCAAGAGCCGTCGAAAAGAGCTTTGTGTTCGACGCGGGCGTCAACCGTTCCTCAGAATTGCGTTCATAGACCGTTACGCCCGTAGCGAGGCTCTTCACCAGGATGCCCCAACGGGCGCTTTGCGCCTCCCGGCTGGCTAACAAGGCGTCGATCCGCCGTTGTGTCGCCGAGCGGAGCGCAACCGTGAAGTCTTTCGACGGGCGCGGCGAAGAGCCTCTAACGCCCCTGGTGACGACCTTGCCCGGCCGCTTCTTCGGCGCAAGCTTCGCCCCAGCGCCGCTTGCCAACACAGGCCACACGGCTAATAAACACCAACATTGCAACCTCAACCACACATTCGTTACCCTGCCCCTAGAGATGTCTGCCGCCTACACCGACCTTCTTCGCGTACGAGGGATCGAGAAGGTCACTTTGGAATTTACCACGCGCTGCAATCTGAAGTGCGTCTACTGCGCGGTTACGCGTCCCTGGCACCGCAAAGCAGACCTCGATCTTTCCGCCTTCGATGAGCTGGTGCGGGAAATGCAGGCCCTTGGGGTCAAACAGGTGCAGATTTCTGGCGGCGGAGAGACCACGATCGTCAAGGATTGGGATCACTATCTCGAAAAGTTGTTAGCCAGTGGCTTTCAGGTAACCATCATTTCGAATCTGGCCAAACCGCTCACGGCGCGCGCTGTTCGAGCCTTGTCCTATTGCAGTGAAATTACGGCCAGCTGTGACACGGTGGTGGCTGATATGTACGCGGAAATTCGCAAAGGGGGCGATCTTGAGACCTTCGTGTACAACATCTTGCGGATCCGTGCACAATGCGCCATCGAACAGCGCTCGGCGCCGCGGTTGATCTGGAACGCCGTGGCTAGCGACAAGATGATTTTCGATGTGGATCAGTGGGTCGCCATGGGCTTAGCTCTTGGCGTGGACCATTTTCAGATCTCGGAAATGGCCAAGTACGACGATTTACCGGGGATGATCCGCGTCAATCCGCTCGCCACACTCAGTGACGAAGATTTGGCTCGCGCACGCGCGACAGTGGAAAAAGCGCGCCGGCTCGCACAGGGTGCTGGCAAGTGGTTCACCCTGCTTCCAGCCGTCGAAGAGGTCTTACGAGGAAGCCGGAAATTGATGCGAACGGAGGTGGAGCTAGAAACGGGGAGCGAGGGAAGACCTGTTCTCAAAAGCTCACGCACCTTTGTGCAAATTGTAGGTCCTGATGGCACCTGGCACGAGGCGCCCGAGCCCCCGCCTACGCCAGTCACCCCAGGCAAGACCACCAAAAACTGCCTGATGCCTTGGAGTGAAGCTTTCATCTGGGCAACCAACGACTTGGCACCTTGCTGTATGTATAAGCGCATTCGCGAATTCCGCGGGGTCGGCCTCCTTGAGGCGCTCAACTCTGAGCCCCTGGTGCGAATCCGCGAGGGATTGCTCACCGGAAACCTGTTGCACGGCTGCGCCATTTGTCCCATGTTTGGCTCGGTTGAAGTCGAGGTGTTTCAAGAGCGCGTCCGTGCGCTGTTTTCTCAGACGGCCTCGGCAGCCACTTGAAACTTTAAGAGGGCTCCCTTTCTTCTCTCGCTCCGGCTGCCTTGCCGGCGTCCGCCGCCTTGCCTGCGTTTGAGCGGCGGAGCAAAACCAACTGGGCAGGGAGCGATGAGTGTGAGAAGATAGTGGCACTATGAGATCCCTGCGCTTCCTCGTGGCTTGTCTGGCCAGCTTGGCGTTTCTCACCTTGTTTCCTGTGGAAGGCCAGACGCCGGGTCGAAAAAAGAAGCTGCTCGCGATTGGCCAAACCAAAGGCTTCCAGCATGACGCCACAACGCACGGCCTAGCGACGCTTTGGAAACTCGGGCAAGAATCTGGTTTGTGGGACACCTACATTCGCACGGATACGCAGCTCATCACCAAGGAAAGGTTACCAGCCAACGCGAAAAACCTGAATTATTTTGATGCTGTTGCTTTCTATACGACCGGAGAACTGGATTTAACTGACGCTCAGAAAGCCGCTTTGCTGAGCTTTGTCCGAGAGGATGGCAAAGGGTTCATTGGGATTCACAGCGCCACCGACACCTTTTACCAGTGGCCCGAATACGGGGAAATGATCGGCGGCTATTTCGATCTGCATCCTTGGAACCAGTTCGAAGCTCCCATTATTGTCGAAGACCGAAATTTCCCCGCCACTAGACACTTTCCACCTACCTTCACGGTCCATGACGAGATTTATCAGATCAAGGAGTTTTCCCGAGACCGGGTGCGAGTGCTCATGCGCCTGGATGAATCCAAACTTGATCTTCAGCGCAAAGGCGTCAAACGCACCGACGGAGATTTCGCCGTCACTTGGGTACGCAACTACGGCAAGGGAAGAGTGTTTTATAGCAGCTTAGGGCACCGGGAAGACAGCTGGGACCGCAAGGATATCCAGACCATGTGGCTGGAAGCCGTCAAGTGGGCCATGGGTCTAACGGAGGGCGACGCCACACCCCGCCCGCGTCCCTAAACTGGCGTAACGCGCGAGAGCAGAATCTCCCAGCCGCTTCCGTCCCTAGGCCCCCGGGGATTGAGATCTCAAGGGTCTGTCATCAGGAGTTGATCGCTCAACGGCTACACTGAGAAGAAACGATGAGCTCTCTGAAGACTGGTTTGCGAGCTCTAGCGCTCGTGCTTCCCCTTTTGCGCGCTCCAGCGCAGGTGATCATTTTGCAGCCGGAGTATTGTCCCGATGCTGAGAAGGCGAAACCCATCTCCGTACAAGAAGGGCCTTTCCGTCTCTCTTTGGGGACAAGCTCGAAATGCCTGGCTGCGAGTCCCAAAGGCAGAACGCTCCGGATATGGAAATACCCACATCATTATCAACGTTTGGCCGCGCCACAACGATGGAAGATCGAGCTCGATAACGGTGCAGGCAAGACCGCCTCTTATGATCTGCCGAACCAGTCCGTCATTGGGATCACACTGGAGTATCCGGACCGGGATAACAAATGGAAAAACTACCGCGGATCAAGCAAAAATCCAATTGCGCTCACCCAACCCGTCGTCACCTTCACGGTGCGCAAGCAGGATGAGACCAAAACAGGCGGTTTAAAGCAAGAGCATCTCGTTTGGGACGTTCTGACGATCGACCCGATCACGGAGCCAGAAACGCGGGGCGCTTATCCCTTGCCGTCTGGCGTCAGCCAACTGCGCATCGATGAAGTGTGGGTGTGGCAAGGTTTGAACCCGATTCCCAAAAAGATGCGCTATGGGACGGGGAAAGGGAAGGTGGTCTTTAGGACGGATTAGGGGAAGTCTGCTCGAGTTCTGGCGCAGCGCCGCGGGCCAGCCACAAGCCGGCCGCCAAGACAAGCGCTCCGAAAGCACTCCACTCGAGCGGCAGAAATTGAAGCTGCTGCTTCACCGTCCACTGGCGCAGCGCAGGGTGGCTCACCAGCATGAGGGCGCTTGCATTGTTGACGGCGTGGGCCAGCATTCCTGGAATCACAGATTGGCTGCGCCAAGCCAGATAGCCAATCACCACACCCAGAAAGGTCACCGGCAATAACCGGTAAATCGAGCCATGGGCGAGGCCGAATAGCAGTGCGGCGGCCAGAATCGCCGGCCACATCCCGAGCCGCCGGAATCCATTCTGGATCAAGCCGCGGAATAGCAACTCCTCACAGATGCCCGGCGAGACGGCAACAACAAACAGCACGACCGCTAATGGTAAGTTGGGTTGATCGAGGAGCAAGACTTGCTGCATGGCCTTTTGCAGGGATTCGGGCGGGGGCAGCAAGCGCAAGAACGCAACTCCCACCGTCCAACTGGATAAACCGATCAGGAAAGCCGCGAGAATCGAACGCAGACTGGGCCGGCGCAAGGAGAGCGTCTCGACCAGAGGCAAGCGCAGCGCGCCAACAATCAACAGCGTTGGTGCAAGAATCAGCCCGTACTGGACAAACAACAGGAGCTTTTCCATGCTCAACTTCGTGAGCACTTGACCGTAAAAAATTAGGAGGAGAACCAGGCAAAACGAGGCAAAAGCAAGCGATGGCGTCACCTCGCGCCTTCGATGGTCAAGGCCGAAGAGACCCCGAAAGGTGTCCTTTCCTCCCGTGAGCAAGGATTCTCGCTCAAAAACCCGCGCAGCAAACAGAAGAGCCAGCACAGCGTAGGCGGCTGAAGAAATGAGTGTGATGAAGACCTGGTCCGCCTTGGCCTCGCCCACCAACAAGGCTTTGATCAAAAGCGCAACGTTGACAAACGGCGCCATGAGCGTATAAACGTTCGCCTCGACGCCAGGCAGCATGGTAATCGCCGCCGGCATCATAGCGAGCATCATGACCGGCGTGAGCAGATTCTGGCCATCGCGGAAATCCTTGGCAAAGACGCCGACTGCTAAAAAGAGAGCGGAGGTCAACAACGTGACCGGCAGCAGAGTAAGGAACACAATGAGGTACTGCCAACCATTTAGGCTCACCGCTCCTCCGCCGAGAGATTTCGTAACTACCGAGAAGGTGAGTCCTAGGCTCACGATATTGGCTGCTGCCGCTGCCGTCGTGATCAAAGCAATAGCGCCAAACTTTCCCGCTACGATCTCTAGCGAGCGCACAGGGGCGCAAAGTAAGGTCTGCATAGTGTTTCGCTCTTTTTCGCCCGCCGTTGTATCGACGGCGCGGTAAAAACCAGCGGTTGCTGAGACCGCCAGCAGCAAGAAGGGCAGCACAATGCCGATTCCAAAACCGGAGCGCCGCGATTTGGGTGCGATATCCCGGGCCTTGACGTCCATGGCGGTGAAGAAACCTTGGGGCAGACCCCGCTCCTTCTCGCGTCCCGTAACAACACCCTTGCGATAGGTTTCCAGAGCCGCTTCCAGCCTGCTGCGCCCACGGCGAGAGTCCTCGCGCACGGAATCATACAGGATGGCGGCGTGCCTGAGTCCAGAGTCCGGTGTTTGGGGCCAAAGCGCTAAGATAAGATCGGTCTTTCTCTCCAAAACCAAGGGACGAGCGGCGACCGTAAGCGGGTGAACTTCGACTCGAGAACGGATCTGCTCTGCCTTTTTGTCCGCGTCTTGACTCTCTTCATCCGGCATGGGTTCAAACACCGGCGTGTCTGGGCTCACAGGATGCGAACCTTCGATCGAGACAGCAAAGTTGCGAGCCTTCAACAGATCGATGAGATCAGCTGGCGGCTGCCCCCAGATAGTGAGCCGGCAAGAGCGCTCGCGCGCTTGTTCATCCAAGGAATCCTGGAATTTCGACATGCCGATGATCATGCCGGGATACAGAACAAGGGGCAGCACGATCATAAACACCAACGTGCGACGGTCCCTTAGTGTTTCACGGATCTCTTTGAGGAAAATCGCGCGTACGATCTGTAGCCGCATCTCAGGACTCTCCGATGGCTTTGAGGAATGCGTCGGTCAGGTTGGTGGTTCCCAAACGCGCTAGAATCTCCGCCTGGGAGCCGGTTTCGGCAATCCGACCTTGGTGAATCATGATGATGCGATCGCACAGATATTCTGCCTCGCCCATGATGTGAGTGGAAAAAAGAACGGCCTTGCCACGACTACTTTGCTGCCGGATTGCGTCGACGATAAAACGGCCGCTCAGGATGTCCAGGGCTGTAGTTGGCTCATCCAGAATCAAGACTTCCGGGTCGTGGAAAAAAGCGCGGGCGATGTTGGCACGCTGCTTTTGGCCTGCGGAGAGCGTTTCGCAGGGCCGGTCAGCGAACGATCCCATGTTGAGCATATCGATCAGCTCAGCCGCGCGACGCTGACGCTGGCTGGCTTCGACCTCAAACAGCTCCCCAAAGTAAAGCAGGATCTCGCGCGGTGTCAGACGCTGATAAAGTTGCGTGTCGCCGGAGAGAAATCCGATGCGGCGTTTCGCTTCCAAAGGATTCAACTTCATGTCGAAGCCGCAAGCCTCGACGCTGCCTTCATCCGGCGTCAAAATGCCGGCGAGCATGCGTAGCGCCGTGGTTTTTCCCGCCCCGTTGGGCCCCAGCAAGCCGACAATTTCCCCGGGATAAATTTCGAAACTGACGCCGTCCACCGCACGGACCGCCCCGAAGGATTTCTTAAGGCCCCAGCAACGCAGAAACGGCGAATCACGCAAATCCATCTGAAGAATTAGCCCCGGCCCATCAGCATAGCGCGGGTGGCTGGGGCGTGCGCCGGTGGCCGGGGCGTGCAGGTTCTTCGGTCCGTGCCCAGGAGGAGGGCGATGATGGTTTGCGCTTCCTTCATGCACGTATATAGTTGAGGGTAGAGCAACGGCCAACGCCGTCCTTTACCTGGGAGTCGAATGATGTCGCTAAGAATCTCTACAACGTGCGTGGGAGCTAGCTTGTTGGCCGGCCTTTTGGCGAGTTTGGGACCAGCTTTTGGACAAAGTCAAGTCGAACTGACTGCGCGGGAGTTGTTCTACATCCCCGTTTCCAGTCCTTCGCCAAAGGGTGCGGGGCCAGCCAAACCGGCCGCCCCAGTCGCAAGCCGGACCGAACCGGGAGCGAAGAAAACCACTCCCCACAAATCCGCCGCGGAAGCTCAGGACCCTCCGCGGCCCGACCGCGAGCCCGGTTGGGGCGAAGTGAAGCTGGTGACGGCGCATTACAACGGGAACCGGCCGCTTGGCCTCCGCTACAGCCTCTATCAGTACGAGCAGGTCGACGGGCGCTGGCAGGCCCAGCAGGTGGCCCCCGATCGGATCTTCCAAACGGGAGACCGCATTCAAATTCAAGTGGAGTCCAACGAGGACGGCTATCTCTATATCCTTCAACGAGGCACCAGCGGGTTGTGGAGCGTGTTGTTTCCTTCCAAGGAAATCCACGGAGGCAAAAACCGCGTCACAGCCATGGAAGCCGTGCGCATTCCAAGCGGGCGGGCTTTCTTCACGTTTTCAGGAAACCCGGGAACCGAGAAGATCTATATCGTCTTGTCCCGAAAGCCGGTAGCTGATGCCGAAGAGATGATTTTGGACCTCAGCCGCGGCAAGCCGGTCGCAGCCGTGGAGCCTGCCAGATCGGAAACCGTGAAAAAGGAAGCCAAAAAGCCAGAGCCCAAAAAAGCTTCTGCGCCGAAATCGACGACCAAAAGTCCGTGGTTTCTGGCGCAGGCGATTGCGCCCATCGACGATCCGCTAACGGGACGCCCCCGCCCTCAGCTCATGGCGCGCGACCTGGTTTTTGAAAAGGTTGACGTGGAAACTGCCGATCAAAAAGACAAGTCAATCTATGTCGTCGACAAGAGTGGGCGGCCGGACGCGAATTTGGTGGTTGAACTCCCGCTCAAGCATCAATAAGCACGGCCGTAAGCCGAGCGAATCCGGAGGAAAGAGGTTGAGCGGACATGAAGCTGAGGGCTGAATTGACCGTACTCGGTGTGCTTTTGCTAATGCCTGCGATGGCGCAAACGCGCAGACTCGCCCAAGGCCCCCATCGCATGGAGCTGACTCTCGAACGGTATGACGGGGTGAGCTGGAGGAGCGTTGATCCGGGGCGTGTGTTTGCCAGCGGCGACCGCATCCGCTTTCGCTTTCGGACCAACTTTAGTGGATTTCTCTATGTGATGAACCAGGGCACGGGCGGATCGTACACGCAGCTATTTCCGACCGAAGAGGCCGGCCTGCAAAACCGTGTGGAACCCGAACAAGAGTATTACATCCCCGCCACCAAGGACGGGTCCTTCCGGATTGCCGGGCCGGCGGGCCACGATGTGATCTACTGGATGGTCACCCCCGCCGCAATTGGAGCACCGCATCAACCTGCCCCCCTGCCGCCCCCACCGCCTCTGGAGGCGGTACCCCCTCCGTCGATGACGCCGCGCTGTGACGATGCCATTTTTCGGGCTCGCGGAGACTGTATTGACGCCAGCGCGGGGCCCAAACCCGTGCTCCGGGGTCAGAGTCTGCCGGCGAACCTGGAACAGGTGAAGCCGGCGGCGTCCGAAGACTTCGTGTTTCTTAAAAGTCAAAACCGCTCGGTCGTAACCGCACAAAGCAAGTTAACCGGGCCAGTCGTGTTTGAGTACCGTCTAGCTCACCGCTGAGGGATTCCGATGATGGCAAGAAGACTCTGGTCGCTGTGCCTGTTAGTTGGGGCTCTCCAAGCAGCCCCCCAACCTAGCTCGAAAAGTCCCAATCAGGATGACGCCAAAAAGGCCCGCGACCTGAAATATGAAGTGCTGGAAGATGTTGACACGCCCGTAGCGGGTAAGGTCGTGCTTCCTCGCAGCTACGCAGTTGTGATTGGCGTTTCGCAGTATCCAAAACTGGACTCGTCCTTACAGCTCAAATTTACCGAGCGCGACGCCGAGGCGATGTACTCTGTTTTGATCAGCCGGGAAGGAGGGAACTTCCCGCCCCAAAACGTTCGGAAATTGACCGGCGCCAAGGCGACACTGGCCAACATCCGGGACGCCATTGAAGTGTGGTTGCCCTCCGTGGCCAAGGACGACGATCGCGTGCTGATCTACTTTGCCGGTCACGGATTTGTCTACCGGGGCAAGGTCTATCTAGCGCCCTCGGATTTCAACAGCAAGGATCCGGCCGGCACCGGATATTCCACCGAGTCCCTAGGGGCAGCCTTTGGCAGCAAGATCAGAGGGAAGTGGAAGGTTTTGCTCACCGACTCCTGCCACAGCGGGGCGGCGGTGAGCGATACCGATTCGCAGGTGATCAACAGCCGGTTGCTCGATTTGAACCGGTCGTTGTTCTCCCTAACCGCGAGCCGGGACCGTGAACGTTCCTTCGAAAGTCCGCAGTGGGGCGGCGGCCATGGCATTTTCACCTATTACGTAGTGAAAGGGCTGGAGGGAGAGGCTGATGAATCCAAGGATGGCATGATTACGGCCGACGAACTCGCAGCCTACGTCCAGCAAAACGTGCGACTCGCCACGAAGGGCCAGCAAAACCCTATGGTCGGTGGCAGCTTCGACAATTCCATGCTCCTGGCTTTCAACCCTGCCGGAGCCAAGCTCAGCAATCCGCCCCCTCCCAAAACCGGCACTCTCATTTTTGAATCCAGCATGGACAACGTGGAAGTGTTCCTAGACGGCCGTTCCGTTGGTGTGGTTCACAGGGGGCAGCCACTCCGGCTGCCGGGGATTCTGCCAGGGCCGCATCAGGTCAAGGGCGTCCGCATGGGTTACGAACCCGATGGACCGCGTGAGGAAATGGTCTACCCAGGGCAAGAATCGACCATTACCTTCAAATTTCTGATCCCCCGGCGGCGCCCGAAAGCCGCCTTGGACCAGTTTGACGATGCCGTCAAAGAATATCTCAGAAGCAAGGGCCCGGAGGATTACCAGCGGGCCGTTGCTGCTTTTCACCAGGTCCTCAAGCTGGATCCCACTTACAGCCAGGCGGCTCTTTACCTCGCCCGGGCCTATCGTGACCTCCACCAGCCGGAAGAAGCAAAAAAGTGGTTTCAAAAGGCGCTCCAACTCGATCCGGATTATCTGGAGGCCCGCGCCACCTATGGCGGAATGCTGTTCGACCTGGGCGATGTCGATGAGGCCATCCGGGAGTTGAACCGGGTGGTCCAGAGAGATCCCAACCATGCAACGGCTCAATACCTTCTGGCCCAGGCGTTTCGTTTGAAGGGCATGTACGATGCCGCCATTGAAGCGGCACGCGCCGCCATCCGCCTGACACCAGAAAATGGTGAGGCGTATTTCTGGTTCGCGGAGGCGCTTCGCATGAAAGGTCAATATGCGGATGCGATCCAGGCCTACCAGCAATATCTCAAGCTCACTAACTATGAAAGTGGGCTCGCACGAAAAATCGCGCACTACTCCTTTGGCTTCAAAGGGCTGTTGACCAAGAAACGCGCCGCTACGACCGATGTCTGGAAAGAGCTGCGCAAATTAACCTACTTCGGGCTGTGTGACTGCGAGCGCAAGTTAAATCGTTTCCAATATGCGATCGCCTTTTGCCAGAAGGCGCTTTCCTTTGATGCGCAGGATGAGTTTACTCACTATCTGCTGGCACTCTGCTATGCCGGCCAGGCCAGGGAAAC
>JANWVY010000018.1 GCA_025056455.1 Bryobacteraceae bacterium
GGCCCGTCCGGGCTCGTACCCACCCATCGGGGTCCAGACTGTGCCTTCGCAGCTTCTGGCGCCGCGAACGTCAGGCACAGAGTGGCCGCTACAGGCAGCACTCCTGACCACCAAAGACGTCCTTTCATTTTCCTCCTCCAAGAACTTCTGGACTGGACTTTTACAAAATTACACTGACACGGGGCGCACAAATGTCCCCGATCGTAACGCCTTGTTATATCCTATTTCAAAATCAAATGTCAATACTTATGTTTTACCAAGCGGATACAAGCATTCGTTGGGTGCGTCGCGGACTTTCTCAGCCCTGCCGCGCCGCCTTGTTTGGAGTACTGAATGACGGCCACTCCGCGGAAAATTGTTGATCTCATGCAGAGCCAAGCCCCTCCCAGAGACGCCGTTTTCTGCCGGCCGGGATTATGTTAACTTAGAGGGGCGATGGCCGGAGACGGTCCTTACCTCGGATCATCCGGCTTTTGGTGAGAAGTGATTGCGAAAGAGGATTTCGAGAGGGCATGAGACTTGCCATTCGATCGATCGGGTTGCTGGCGGCGGCCCTTTCCGGTCTCACAGCCCAGACGGCCTCCGTTTTGAGTGCCGGTTACCGAATCCCCGAGCCCTTGCAGGTCGCCCCTGGTCAAATGATCACGTTGTTCGTCCGCCGACCTGCCGACTTCGCGGAAGGGCCAGCTGTTGCGGCAACAACACCACTGCCGGACACCCTAGGCGCCATCTCCGTCCTGCTCCGCCAAACGGACTGGCCAACACTCATTTCGATGCCAGTGCAAGCGGTCTACCCCTTGCAGACATGTGGCACGCTAGCGCCCGGCGACTGTTCCCCTCTGGTGGCCATTTCCGTGCAGGTCCCCTGGCAGCTGAATCCCGAATTTGACCAGAGCCGGCGCCCGGTTTCCTCCGCAGCCCTGCTGGTGCGCTACCGCGGGATCGCAGGCGATCCCTTCCCGGTGCAAGTGAGAAGCGACGCGATTCATGTTCGCAGTACTTGTGACGCCACGCTTCCGCCAGGTTCGGATCCGCTATCCGCCACGCCGGGACCCTGCCGCGCGGTTGCTTTCCGCGAAGATGGTTCGCTGATTACGGCTGCCAATCCAGCCCGTGAGTCCGAAGTGGTGACCTTGCAATTTTATGGACTTGGCCGAGCGGACCACGCACCAGAAACCGGCGCTTTACCCGAAACGCCGCTTCCCGGGCCGAACGTGGAGGTGGGCTTTCAATTTGGGGCAAATTTGAAGCCTGTGCGCCCAAATTTGCCCTCGACACCCCGCGAAGTGGTGCTAGCGGCAGACCGCGTGGGCATTTACGAAGTCAGAGTAACGGTACCCGCCGTGCCGAAGGATCTGCCCTCCTGTACAGCCTCGACGATCGTCTCCAATCTCACAATTACAATTGCGGGAGCAGCCTCTTATGACGGCGCAGGAATCTGCGTGGAGTGAAATCCACGAGGAAAGTTTGCTCCTGTCGAAGCACTAGAGAGACACTGCGCAGAGACGGTTAAAGCCGGATTCCGTCCGTTCTGTGCTCGTAATTTTGGACGAACCAGTCAATCGTTTTCCGTAGCCCGACTTCAAGAGGCGTGGGGCACTCGAGGCCCAGCCGTTTCATTCGCGAAACGTCGAAGATCTTTTCTAGCTGACCGTCGGGCTTGGTGGTGTCCCACACAATCTCGCCACGGAAGCCAGTCAGGCTCCGGATCAGTTCCGTGAGTTCACGGATTGAAGTCGTTGTTCCCGAACTCAGGTTCACCGGCTCGTCAGAGTCATACTCTTCCAAAAAGAACGGGAATAAGGCAGCAATATCGCCAGCATAGACAAAATCACGCGTTGCGCACCCTGTTCCCCAAGCAGTCACGGAAGGCGCCCCGGAAAGCTTAGCCTCATAGTAACGCCGGATGAGAGCAGGGACTACATGCGATTCTTGGTAGCGGAAATTGTCGAACTCGCCATACATGTTGCCGGGAATCACAACGACGCTAGATAGGCCGTGTTGCTGGCGGTAGGCATTCATCGCGACGAGACCCATCTTTTTGGCTAAGGAATAGGGGGCGCTTTCCTTTTGCGGGTAGCCGGTCCACATTTGGTTTTCATCAATGGGCGAGATCGCGTTAGCCGGATAGCTACACCCACCCATGGGATAAACCAACTTTTTTACTCTACGTTCGGCTGCAGCCTCAAACATCAGCGCCGTGAGCAAGATATTGCGGTAGAAAAACGCGGCTGGAAACTCGCGGTTGGCGCCAATACCTCCTACATAAGCGGCCAGATGGACGACCGCATCGGGCTGGTGATCGTCAAAAAGCCGCCGTACCTGGTGGACATCCATGAGATCGTAATCCTTGCGAGACACCCCCACAACAGCGTCGCCATACCGCGCCTTGAGCACGGGCAGGAGGTGCCGGCCAAGGAAACCGCTCGATCCAGTGACGACAATTTTCTGAAAAGTCATTTCAAGATTTGAGTACCATTTTTAATTTGTCAAACTGGAACTCCCAGTTGAGCTCTGCTGCGACAGCGCGCTGACAGTTACGTACCATTTCAAGCCAGGAATCCGTTCCGTAAAGATCAAGCGCTTTGCGCAACGTGGCCACGAAGGCTTCATAGCTCCAGTCTGGCATGAGCAATCCGCACTGATAGCGGTTGATCACGAGCCGGCACTGGGGATGAGGCGCGGCAATTGGAGGAACGCCTGCAGCGATGGCCTCGAAGAACTTGTTGGGCGCGGCGTAGAGTTGGCCTTCGTTGTCAGGGTTCCAGGCCACAATGCTGTACGCGTAGGCGGGTCTCAGCTGCGCTAGTTGCTCTGAGTTCAAGTACCCTCCATAGCGCTGGGCACCGCCAATCCCGGAAGTCAGTTTCTCCCGGTCTTCCGGACTGCCCTTGATCGGTCCAAACAGGTCGATGGGCATGGAGCGCAACGTTTGGGAGAGGTAGTAGTCGGCAAAGGTCTGCTGGCGGCTGATGGTACCCGAATACAGAATCCGGCCGTTGCGTTTTTCCAAGGGTTGGGGATGACAGCCATCTTTGCGGCGGTTGCTCACGTTGAAGACAACGACAACCGGCACGCCGCGAAAGCCGCACCGGGCGACCTCGAGCGCCGCGCGGTTTTCTTCAGGAAACACAACAACGTCGACCAAAGGAGCCGCCCGGCGGTTCATTTCTATGTCAAACTCTCCATAGAAAGGAATCGACTCTAGCGAGTAATAGATCGTCTTTGCGGGACGGTGCTTGAGCCGGAACGCTACGGGCAAGCAGTAGGTGCAGCAAATCAGCAGAATGTCTGGGCGCAGTCGGTTCAACAAGTCAGAAGCTCGCCAAACGTACTCCATCCGGCCCAGGGTAGAGTGCGGATGTTCCGCTGTGCGCACGGAATGAATTTGAAATCGCGGAAAAGCGCTGTGCCGGGGGGCTAATTCCGGCTGCGCAGGCTCCACAACAACCGCCTCACCGCGGTAGAAATCGAGCAAAGACTCCACGAACAAGGGCAATTGTGGGGTACCATAGCCAACCGTCACATCGGACACTGCCACAATTCTCATCCTGCGCTCCCACGGATCACCTGGACCAGGCGGTCTGCATTGTGGCTGTCGCGCCAGGATGCTGCGAAATCCTGAGCCGTTTGACGGTAGTGACCGTAATTGTCGATCAGCTCTCGCAAGGCTGCAGTGATCTGTTCTGGTTCTAGGTAGGCAACTCCTACCGCTCCCTGCGGCAACTTGCCTCCCTCCTGGTGAGAGAGCACGTCGACGCGGAAATGCCGAACCACCGAGGTATCCCCCGGGCAGACACTACGGAGGCGAATGGCTACCCGCCTGCATTGCGAATCGAGAGCCAAAAGCTCGAAAGCTGTTCCGTCACGTCCCGATTCAAGCAAACTTTTCGTCGTGGAAATTGAATGTCCCTTCGAGTCCAACTGGTCAACCGTCATCAAGCACTCGCGCGGACCACCAAGTTCGATCAAGAGATGGGTTGCCCGGTCTGGTAGCCGGAGAGTGGTTCCGATTGGCGCGTGACCCGCAGCAGTAAGGCTTTCCCCGTTGGGCGGCAAGAAACGCCCACTTGAAGTTTGCCATCGAAGCTCGGCCATGTCCAGCACTCGGACCACCGGGACGCGCTCGCGCAACGCTCGCCGGTATTCGAAGGTCGCATCACGAAACTGGCGGGATAACCAAGTGCCAGCCGGAGCCACTACAGGCATCGCCGTACTCAAGGCTTCCACCAGGATTCCACTAGAGCGAGCGAAGTAGTTGCGCGGATCGTAGAGTAGCAGGTTGATATCGCCAGATAGCAGGAGCTCCTTGTATTGCTCGCTGGTCAGCGCTTGTTTTCTAAGCTCGATAGCTTTGGGCTCACGAGCTGCGAGCAACTCGAGCCTGTGCCGCGCCACCACGACCGCAGGCTCGCCCTGCGGGATGTTGAAATTGGACTGCAAGCAAAAGCGGATCTTACCTGGGGCTACATACTCCTCCCAC
This sequence comes from Bryobacteraceae bacterium, assembly GCA_025056455.1. Lineage (GTDB taxonomy): Bacteria > Acidobacteriota > Terriglobia > Bryobacterales > Bryobacteraceae > CADEFT01. Next base: position 4,484 of record JANWVY010000018.1, read on the forward strand.
AAATCCTCAATCAAGTTGGGGATGAAATGATAACCCTTCTCTGAGCGGGCGTCGCCGAGATAGAGGACGTTGAGAGGTTCTCGGGACTTGATTACAGTCCGAGGTGTGTGGGTGTGTGGAATCGGAAGCGTTTGGAAGTGAAAAACGCCGAGCCGGTTGTGTTGCGCCGTGAGCTCGTCGGTGTCGGTATAAAACCGCACCTCGTGCGAGCCAAATTTCCGACTAGCAACAGCCATGACCTGTCGGAGGGCATTGAGCTGCGCATCCTGAGCCCCGTAGTCCGTCTCTCGCCCCTGATAAATGTCCCGGCGAAACAGTAAATGCCAGCTTGGCGCATTTGCTGGCGCGCGCCGGCGAAGCACTTCGGAAACCCCCATCAACTCGATGGCGGAAGTCGTTGGGAGGAACAGAATGTCTCCGTGCTTGGCCTCCACTTCCTTGAGGAGTCGCTCAGTATCTGTCTGAAAACTTCTCAGCATGCGATACTGCTTGAGCCAGTTGCGAAGCTGGTTGCGGCGCGCCACTAATTCCCGCAGAAAGTATGCTCCATCCGCTAGGTCGGCCACCAACGCACGCACGTAGGCCTCGGGGAATCCGCCCGCTTTGAGCACACGCCAGATGCTGCGCCCTAGAAAAATGATTAGAGCGAACGGCAGAAACAGCAGCACCACGAGAAAGCGAACCGCCTTGATCAAGATGGCGGCGGGCACCAGCGTCGCCACGGAAATCAAATGCGTGCGGTCCAACGGCTGCTTCAGCAAGAACTCCCCGAAACGGTCACGCACGGCCCAGAGCAGTCCAAAAGGGGAGAAGTTCCGAAACAGACGCCAGCGAAAACGCAGTTCTTCAAACCAACCCCAAAGTCGACCCAAGAGGCTCGGTGAGGACTCGTCTACCCAGAATCCCGCCCGGTAAATCGCGAAGGTTTTAAAGGGCGCCTGATGCGGTGACTTCGCAAACTGCCTGTGGGTGGCCAGATAGGGCTCGTAGCCAGCGCGCTGCGCCGCTTCCAGCACATGCAAGGCGTATTCATAGTAGTGCCCTGCAATGCTGGCAAGCGAGGGATCAATCAAAATGAATTTCTTGGCCACGGCGCCTGGAGGCCTTACGCATTCACGTATTTCTTCGCCCGCAAGATGGCATACACTTTGATCAGTTCCGCGATTCCCATCTCAAGAGACACTTCGGGTTTGTAGCCAGTACGCTCAATTTTGGCATTAGAGACAATGTAATCCCGCTTGTCGGGATCTTGGCCAATGGCGGCTTCCACGTAGTAAAAGGTGGGAATTTGTTCCTGAATCTTCCTGCACAGCTCGAGCTTGGAGAGGTTTGCATCTGAAAGGCCCACGTTGAACGGCTGGTCCTTCATCGAATCGAAATGCGCGATGGCATGGAGGAAGGCTTTCGCGACATCGCGGATGTGGATATAGTTTCGTTTGAAGTGACCCTCGAAAACCACCAAAAAACGGTCGGTCACGGCGCGATAGACAAAATCATTCACCAAAAGATCCAGGCGCATGCGGGGCGAAGCACCAAAAACGGTGGCTAAACGGAGGGAGATCGCATTGCCCGCGTCTAGAATGGCGCGCTCGGCCTCGACCTTTGTGACGCCATAGATCGATATGGGCTTGAGGGGGGTCTCCTCGGTGCACTCCACGCCTTTCTCCCCAATTCCGTACCCACTGTTGGTGCAGGGCGACACGATCCGTTGATCCTTGGAACGCAGTCGCAGCAGCATGCGGATCGAGTCAAGGTTGATCGAGTAGGCCGCTGTGGGATCCGCCGCGCAAGCGGGCGCCCCCACAATCGCCGCCAAGGGGATGATGTAGTCGGCGCCAGCGATGGCTGATCTCACAGCGGCTTCATCCCGGCAATCTCCACGGAGAACCCGGAAGTGCTCAAAGAAGCAGCAGTCTAGAAGGCTGTTTTGACCGAACAGAAAATTATCCAGTACGGTCACAGCAAAGCCGTGTCGCAGCAAGGCTGGTACAAGAACAGAGCCAAGATAACCAGCTCCGCCAATAACGGTAATATGTGTCACGAGTTGGGGCCGTCCTAAAAAGCGGCGTTGCGTGAAAATGGGAAGCGCCGCCTGCCAGCAAGAAAAGAACCTTTTATTATAACGAAGCGATGGAGCGGATCACGATTTCGGTCGCCTCGCCGATGGTGTCCGCTACTTCGAGGCGAACGTGATCGCAAGCCAGGGTAACGAGATCTGGCTCCATCTGACGGCCGTAACCAGTTCTCACGAGAATGGCGCCACAGACACCGGCCCGGATGCCCGCCTCCAAATCAAGCAACTTATCCCCAACGATCCAGGAACGTTTCAAATCGAGATTCATCTGCGATGCCGCATGTTGAATCATTCCCGGGCGAGGCTTGCGGAAGGAATGATCCTGAGCGAGGACGCCTCTGCCGTCGGGGTGGTAGCCGCAAGCGATTACTCCGTCCAAGTGAGCTGGCGCTAGCCGCCTCTCAAGTTCCTCCTGAACGGCCTCAAACTGCGGCCAGCCGTAGTAGCCACGCGCCACGCCCGCTTGATTCGTCACCACGACGGCCAAAATTCCACTCTGATTGAGTCTAGCCACAGCCCTCGGAGCTGGTTTGATAAGCTGCAAGTCTTCTACGCGGTGTAGATAATGGGTCTCTTCCACGAGCACGCCGTCCCGATCGAGAAATACCGCGGGCCTCGGCACTCTGCTTGCAGCCGCAAGACGGCAGTAAATACCAGGCTCAATTAACAAAGGATCTGGCCACTCCCTCGAACCAAAAAAGGAAATTTCGCGGGCGCTTTGTCATCACCAGTTTGGATGTGCTTGCTTCAACCGGCTCACAAGTTGGCGCGCTGCCTCCTGCGGGTCCGACGACAAGACCCCTGAATTCGACCACAGAATCTTGCTTCGAGAAGCATCAACTAAGATAGCGGCCTGGGTAAGTATCACCTCCGCATGTTGCCGAGAATCAACGAGTGTTAGCCAAGGCATCTGCCTTTGGATCTCTGCACGCACCAGCTGGTCAAAGCCGTTCGCCGCCGGTTCTACCCAAATGAGGTGAATCTTTTCCCCGCTCGGTCCAAGCTGGCCTGCCGGATCCTGGAATGCCCGTTGGAAAACTCGACCTTTCGACGCATTCACATTTGGCGTGCCCGTGGGCGCGAACTGGGCCAGCGCGCTGAGAAACTTTGCATCCGCACCCACTCGCTTTAATTCTTCGGCGACATCAGGCGTAATCCGAAAGGCGAGTCCCCTCCTTCTGGCCAGTTCAAGAATTCTTTCCTTGGGAGTGTCTACCTGCAACAGGGTAACGACCTCGGCTTGAGTTAACGGCTTCCAGGGAGTCAAAGATGAACTTGAAGCAAGCGTTTTCGGCAAAATCGAGGTGCCACGATAGTTCTGTTGTATTGCAAGAAGAAGGTCAGCTGAGGCGCCAGCTTTCCGGAGCTCCAGCTCGATTTCCTGGGTGAGCTGGAAATCCACCCCCCGATCCCTTACGGAGTGAACGAGCTGTCGAGGGGAGATCTTTTTTGTTCTGAGCATCTCTTGCAGAGTCTGTTGCGTAAACGGGGGACTGGTGCTGGCTTCAAGCAGGGCCAAGGCCAGGATTCCGGTGGTCACTCCACGACCGAGAAACAAGCTTGCCTCCTCTTTACTGTTATTTTCGCACTGCTACACTACGGGTCTTTGTTAACGGGCGTTAAAAATGAGCACATAAGGAGCAGCCCACCTCCTGTCGAGAAGTTGACGGTTGTTGCCCTTTCGTTTCGATTGCTTCTGTTGGCCCTGCAGGTGGCTCGCTCGTGGAGAGCACTCGCTCAACTCGGAGGAGTAGCTGGCGGAAAACGTTTGCCCCGGTGTATGCTTCAAACTCGAGTTACCGAGAAATTGACTCCACACTTCGGCGAAGCTACTCATGAATGTGTTTGTTCTTCTCTGTTTACTCTCTCTTGCAGGCCTAAGCCAGGAGTGGCCCTATTACGGTGGCGATGCCGGCGGTCGCCGGTATTCGCCCCTGAAGCAGATCAATCGCTCGAACATCAGCAGGCTAAAAGTCGCCTGGACCTTCCACACAGGCGACTTGAGTGACGGCAAATCGGATCCAATTCGAAGCGCATTTGAGGCAACGCCGCTCATGATTGACGGAGTGCTGTATTTCACCACGCCGTTTAATCGGCTTCTCGCAATCGATGCCGAAACTGGGAGGCAGCTGTGGGCCTTTGATCCTAAGCTCCGCCGCGATGTAGGCCGCAATCTGTACATCCATCGTGGGGTGGCCTACTGGACAGACGGCAAACAAAAGCGGCTTTATTACGGCACGCTGGATGGAGATCTGTTCGCCATCGACGCAACCACCGGCCAGCCAGTTTCCTCGTTCGGCGTGAACGGTAAGGTCAGCTTGCGAGAAGGGATGATGCCTGTTGGGGGTCGGGGTTCATTAGGGATGTCCTCGCCCCCAGCAATTTACAAGAATCTCGTCATTTGCGGCTCCATCGTGAGTGATGGCGAGCCGCAAGGCCCCAGTGGCGATGTCCGGGCATTCGATGCCTTGACGGGCAAGCTGGCTTGGCGCTTCCACACTGTACCCCGACCGGGCGAATTCGGAAATGACACTTGGGAAGGAGAGTCTTGGAAGGGCCGCGGCGGCGTCAACGCCTGGTCGATTCTCAGCGTCGATCTCCAGCGTGGCATCGTGTTCTTGCCCCTGACCTCACCTTCCACTGATTTTTACGGAGGTGACCGAAAAGGGGCCAACCTCTTCGGCGATTCCCTTGTGGCGCTCGATGCGATGACGGGTAAACGGCTCTGGCACTTTCAAACCGTGCACCACAATCTTTGGGATTACGACCTCCCTGCGCAGCCCGTGCTCGTTGAGGTTCAGCGGAATGGGCGGTTGGTGCCAGCTGTGGCCCAGGTCACAAAAATGGGCTTTACTTTTTTGTTCGAGCGCGAAACGGGAAAGCCTTTGTTCGAAATTGTCGAAAGGCCTGTCCCGCCTAGCGAAATCCCGGGCGAACAGGCTTGGCCGACGCAGCCCTTCCCGGTCAAACCACCCCCGTTTGCGCGGCAGAGTATGACGCGCGAGGAGCTCACAACGATTCCCGAATCCCGCGAGTTCTGCGAGAAGCTCGTCGAGGGCGCTGTCTTCGGCAGCCTGTATACCCCGATTGGCCGTAAGCCCACAATTTTATTTCCCGGCACCAACGGCGGAGCCAACTGGGGCGGCGCATCCTTTGATCCAGAAACTCGTACGCTTTACGTGAACTCGCATGATAACGGGATGATTTTCCGGATGGTGGAACGGCCCCCAGGCTCCCAAATCCCTTTCCGTCCGCAAGGTCCCCCCTTCTCGCGCTTTTGGGACAAGAACCGGTATCCTTGCCAGCGACCTCCATGGGGACACCTGACGGCAATCGACCTCGATCGGGGCGAACATCGCTGGCGCGTGACGCTCGGCGTTTTCGATGAGCTCTTGGCCAAGGGCATTCCCCCGACCGGCGCTTCAAACTTAGGTGGATCCATCGTGACAGCCGGCGGGTTGGTGTTTATCGGCGCAACGAACGACAGCCGTTTTCGCGCCTTCGACAAAGACACTGGCAAAGAGCTTTGGGTCTATCGTCTTCCTGCCAGCGCTCACGCTACGCCCATCACCTTTTATGGAAAGAAAACCAAAAAGCAATACGTCGTGATCGCAGCAGGGGGCGGTAACAAGTACAACGAAACTTTCTCGGATGCGTTGATCGCTTTTGCACTCCCCTAGGCCCGAGTACGTCACGACGGTCCCCAGCGAGCTTGCCCCACTTGCCCTGCAGCCGCTCTGTCTAGCGGAGCTATCAAGCGGTGTTTAGTCCGAGTTGCCGCCACTTTATAATGCGCCCAGAATGGATAACCCGCGCTATGTCCCGATTAAGACCATCTTGCAGAAAACCGGCGTGCACCGGCAGACCGTTCATTACTACTTGCGGCGCTCGGTGCTTCCCCCACCGATTCGTACCAGCCGGACCTCAGCGCTTTATCCCATTAGCACCATCGAGCTAATCCAGCTCGTGCAGGCGCTACAGCGGCAGCAGCGACTCAGTCTGGAAGAGATTGTGGAGTTATTCCGGAATCATCATTACGATGTTCGGGCCATCCGCCACGCAGTTTCACAACAGGCTCCCTCGCTACTTTCCGCCCAGCAGCCAACCCTTGTACCACTGGGTGACGTGATGGAGCTCTTGACGCCCTCCCCGGCCCGGGATTGGCTTGACCGGGTGGTGGCGCTCGGCATTGTGCGAGGAGAGTCCCGCGAGGGAAGGATGATGCTTTCGATGGAGGCTGTGGAGACGCTGCGTGCAGTGTGGGAAGGCGTACGCGCGGGGGCATCGCTCGAGCAATTCGCCCGTCTTGCGCAGTCCATGGAAAAGCAAGCCCAGGAAGAATTTGCTCAGTTTTTGGCAGGACTTCAAGCCCTCCCCTCTTCTCGTGAAACAGCACCCCAGGTGGCCAAGCTTTTTTCTTGCCTGGAGCGTTTTGGCGCCCACCGCCGTCGCGACGCGCTCCAGTCCCTTTTCATGAGCCGGCTCCGGCAGCCCGGTAATTTATTTCTGAGCCCCAACCGGACCTACGTTTTTCCGAGCCGGACTCTGCTTCAGCAAATGGGCTTGTTCCGGGAGCTCGATTTGATTCTCCGCAAGCTAGATCGCAACCCCCGGGATTTGGCAGTGTTGCACCAGCTTGCCCGGGCCAGTTATCTCAGCTCGGATTGGGCCCGGCTCCACACCACAGCTCAAGAAATCCTTCGCCTGTGCCCGCAGGATGCAGAAGCACAAGCTTGCCACGGCCAGGCGCTAATGTATCTAGGCCGGCTGCAAGAAGCCGTTTCCTTTCTCGAAGACGTGATCGCCCGAGGCACAAATCCCATGGCAAAAATCCGTCTTGGCCAGGCTCTCGCCAAGCAGGCTTACGAAACGGGCGACGCCTCCCGCTTACTGGATGCGCTGGTACGGCGCAGCCGTCTGGCCGAGGAGGCAATCCGCGAATCAGTAGGGAACCCGGGGCTGAACCGGAAGGTGCGGTTAAACGCCATTCTGGATGCTTTATATTTCACGGATCCTCTTGGGCTAAACCGTCCAGTTGAGCAAGACGTCGTTGCTTTGTATGAGGAGTTTTCGCGTCTTTCCGATCGCCGGCTATCTGTGCTGGGCAAAATTTCGCTGGTAATGGCGCGGATGTATGTTACCTATGCGCTGTATCTCGTGCGTCATCAGAAAGGCGATCCGAAGGCTCCGCGGTTGCTGAAGGAGATTGCCCGCATGGACCCGGATTGCCTGCTCGCCGCGCGCGGGCTCTCAAAGTCAGCTGCCAGTTGAAGCAGAACGGGCCAGCAACGCCCGGATCCAGGCTGCGATACGCGGAAGCGTCTCTTGGGGAGCTTCGAGGTGAGGTTCGTGACCGCAACCGGCAATCAGCGCCACAGTAACCGGGCCCGCACAGCCTTGCTCAATCGCCTCCAGCTGGGCGCTCGTTCCGTACTCATCCTCCGTGCCCTGCAAGGCCAGAACAGGACAACGGATGTTCTTGAGACGGCCTCGAATGTCCCAGGAATCAAAAGCAGGTGAAAGCCACTTCCCAGCCCAATTCCAAAACAGCGCATCTGCCTTGGCGCCGTGATGGCGACGAAGCTTGTCACGCAGTCTGTGGTGGTCGCCGACGGCGGCGCGTATGCCCGCTCGCGTCCGGTCTTCAACAAAAACGTGGGCGGCGATGGACACGATGCCCAGCAGCGAGTTTGGTGACTCCTGGGAAGCGGCCAGCAGCGCAATCGTTGCGCCATCGCTGTGGCCAACGAAAATCACAGTCTCCGCTTCTAAAGCGGCGAGATGGGAGAGCAAACGCTCAGATTCTCGCTCCAGGGTGTACAGCTCCCCGTCGGGTCCTGGTTCTGACCTCCCGTGACCGGGGCGGTCTATCAAATACCCAGGCAGCCCAACTTCGCGACATAATTTGGCGGGGAAGTCTCGCCACTGTGTAATACTGCCCAGGCCATGATGAAGAAATACGAGCAAGGGAGAGTCCGCAGGCCCGCCGATCCGTTCGACATGCATGAGCCGAATTCCCGATTATAATCGTGCGTGTGAATCCGAGTTTTATGGCGCGCGCCTTGGAACTGGCCCTGACGAATGTGCGCTCGGGCCAAGGCGGGCCTTTCGGCGCGGTTGTCGTCAAGGATGGGGTGATTCTGGGCGAAGGGGCGAACTCGGTCATCCCTCTCCGGGATCCGACGGCACATGCAGAGGTGATGGCCTTACGGCGCGCTTGTGCAAACTTGGGTGTTTACCATCTGCCCGGGGCCGAACTTTACACCAGCTGTGAGCCCTGTCCGATGTGCCTGGGGGCGATTTACTGGGCTCATCTTGATCGCGTCTATTATGCCGCCACCAAGGAGCAAGCCGCCGAGGCAGAGTTCGATGATTCGCTGATTTATCGCCAAATCGAAATCCCACCCCCACAGCGTTCGATCCCGATGCTCCATGTCGAACTGGGGGACGAGGCTCTCCGTCCCTTTCAAGAATGGTTGAAAAAACCCGATCGCATCCGCTATTGAATCCGTAAGCGAGCGTTTGAGGCTCCGTGTCATCCTAGCCGCGGCACCGAGCTGTTGTCGTTCCCCGTTCTCGCCGGTCCTCGCGGTCTTTTCAGGTGGTTGCTGGCGTTGTCTACCCCGGAGTTGTCCCGCACAGCTTAGCGCAGGCAGCGGCCTGTCTCGAAATGGTGCGCTGCGTGCTCGTTGACGCCGCGGTTTGAGCCTCGCTTTCCAGCTACGGTTGGGGCGATAGAACCTTCATTAGCGTGGCGTGAAGCTTTTGTGTCATAGGCTCGGAAAGCTTCTTGCCGCCGCAACTGATGTAGAACACGTCCATGGCCTTATGCGCTTCGGTATCCACCAGTACGAGCTCAATGTTGCAGCCTTCGCTAGAAAGTGCTGAAGCCACATCGTAGAGCAGACCCGGCCGGTCCTCGGCGGTAATTTCCAGCAACGTGGCGGACTCCGAGGCAGAGTTGTCAAACGACACTTTGGGCAAGATCATGCTGCGCTTGCTCGGTAGGGGTGGCTTCGGGCGGTGTTTAAGTAAGTCTTTGACAGATACTTTACCCAGCAATACTCTTTCCAGGGTGAGATGGAGCCGGTCAACTTCACTCGGGTTTAGCTCCAGGGTTCGGTTGGGATCGGAAAAAATAAATGTATCGAGGATTGTTCCTTGCTGGTTTGCAAATGCCTCGGCCTTTAAGATGTTTAAGCCGAAACTGGCCAAGGTCCCGGCAACAGAAGCAAACAAATAAAGGCGGTCCTTGGCCAGGATAGTTAAGCTATAGCCGCCTTCGGTTTTTCGCAGATCTAAGGCGACCTCAGCCTCTTTCCGCCGTTCCTCGAGTTGGAGGTGGCTTTCGATTTCCTCCTCGGTATGAGTCCGCAGATAGCGGACCGGCAGGCCCTTTAAAAAACTGGCCCTCGGCTCGGAAACACCGAGAGGTTCTTGGATCCGCTCGGACTGCAGCTCGCGGTTGAGCTCGTGATAAACCGTGAGGTAAACGCGCCAGAGCTGCTCGAGCCGCCATGGCGACAGCGCCGTGGGGTTGACTGCCGAAACATCGGCATAGGTAAGTAGAGTAAGGTAGCGTAGCGCTTCGACGGTGCCAACTTTCTCAGCTAAAGTTCGCGCCGTGGCCGGGTCGTCGAGATCGCGCGTAGTCATGGCGGAAGACAGGGTCAAATGTTGGAGAATCAAAAACTCGACCATGCGGCGGTGTTTCTCGGGCATCTGAATCCGCTGCATGGCTTGGACCGCGAGCCGCGCCGATTCTACCGAGTGCGCCTCAGCCTTGGTCGCTTTTCCGACATCATGAAACAACAGAGCCAGGCGCAGCAGTGACAGCTCCTCAATCTCGGCCAGCAAGGTCGCAAAGCGGCGGCGGCCAGGCTCTGTGGCGCGCGCTAGGTTCTGAAGATTCTCAATGGCGACAATCGTGTGCTCATCCACCGTATACCGGTGAAAGAAATCACGGATGACGCATGCCTCGATGGCTTCCCATTCGGGAAAGATGAATCGCAGGAAGCCGGTCTCGCACATGGATCGCAAAGCGAGCGCCGCGTGCGGAAGATTGAGCATTTCTCGCAACTGTGGCCATAGAGGTCGAGGGGCAGCAAAGTAAGCACTTAAATGGCTCCCCGCGTCCGTGAGCTGCCGCTCGGCTTCCAGTGACAACCGAATGCCATGCCGCGCTACGAATTGAAATAACCGCAACACCACTTCTGGGTCCGTGCGGATCTGGTTGGGCGCTCGGAAGTAGACCCGGTCTTTCACCACCGTGAAGTCCGTATTTGAAAGTCGGGAGCGCCATTCGCGAAAACCTGCAAGAAGGAAACTGCCCTTGGCTTCGACGGCGTCCATGACGCGCGTGAGCGAGCCATAAATGACGCGGACACGGCGATAGTATTCCCGCATCCACTGCTCGGGTGTTGGAAAGGGTGAGTAGATCTGCTCGGGAAGTTCTTCCTGAGCATCAAAGGAGAGGACGTTTTGATCGCGGTTCGAGCGATAGTGGAGGAAGCAACGGATTTGGCTTACAGTATCGCGGCTAGCCTGCAGGCTTTCGGTCCAGGGCAGATCAGCAAGGCCTGGGGCTTGGAGCTTCCGCAGCCAGGTGAGCAAATGAAGGTCGCGCAAACCACCTGGCGCTTCTTTCACGTTGGGCTCGAGATGATAAATCGTTTGCTGGTGCTGAGCGTGGCGCGTGCGCGCTAGCCGGCAGAGGTGGCGGGCTAGGGTTACCTTTTGAGCTTCTATGAACTTGGAGAGTTTGGGCTCGAGGCGCGCATAAAGGGCCAGGTCTCCGGCCAAAAACCGCTCATCGAGGAGGCTGATATTCAGCTCCACATTGTGGTCATGAAGTTCACAGCACTCGGCAAGGGTTCGAACCGAGTGACTAAGGCGTAAGCCCTCATCCCACAGCGTCTGCACAAAGGCAGCCAGAGGTTCCTTAAGGGAGTCGGCGAACTTTTCACTCTCTACGAGCAGGCAGAGGTCGACGTCCGAATGAGGGAATAGTTCCGAGCGGCCAAAGCCACCTACGGCAAGTACGGCGATTCCGCCACTTGCAGCTCCCGCCAAATGGAGCGCAAATGCATTCCGTACCTGCGCCTCCACCGCAAGGGAGCGGTCCCGGAGAACCGCCCCTGCGTCTCCAGTGCGGAGAAAATACCTTTTCACTTCATCAGGAAAAGCCCTACAGTGCGGCCTCGCCTCGGTCATCATTTCGAATTCGGATGGCTTCTGCGACATCGTAGATAAAAATCTTTCCGTCACCGATTTTTCCCGTCCGGGCAGCCGCGCTCAGAGCTTTGACCACTTCTTCGCTACGCGACTCGGGAACAACCATCTCGACCTTTACCTTGGGCAAAAGATCCACCGTGTACTCTTGGCCACGGTAAATCTCCTTGTGACCTTTCTGGCGACCATGACCTCGAACCTCGGTGACGGTCATCCCGTCGATGCCGATGGCTTTGAGCGCCTCTTTGACTTCTTCTAGTTTGAAGGGCTGGATGATTGCCTCGATCTTTTTCATGGACCACTCTCCTTGTCAGGCCTCCAAGTTATAGGCTTCCTCACCATGCATGGTCAGGTCGAGACCCAGAGTCTCTTGTTCGCTGTCCACACGAAGTCCTGTGACCAGGTCGCAGATTTTAAGGATGATTAAGGTTCCTACGATCGCCAGCACCCAGGCGATAGCGCTTCCGATGATCTGGTTGATGATCTGACCTCCATTTCCGTCCACGAGCCCGAGCGGCAGTGGCTTGCCCGCGGAGTCCTTCAGCGCGTTATTGATTTCATTGGTTGCAAACACACCGGTGAGAATGGCTCCAAGCGTCCCGCCCGCGCCATGGACGCCGAACGCGTCCAAGGAGTCATCATATCCAAGTTTTTGTTTGAGAACCGCCACCATAAAATAGCAAACCAGCCCAGCCAGCAAGCCGATCAGCAAAGCCGGCATGGGCTTCACGAAGCCGGAGGCAGGCGTAATTGCCACCAATCCGGCAACCGACCCCGAGATGCCGCCCAGCACGCTAGGCTTGCCGTTGTGCATCCATTCAGCAGCTAGCCAGCCCAGTGCCGCCGCCGCTGCGCCAAAGTGGGTGGCTACGAAGGCGCTCGCCGCCAGTCCACTCGATCCCAGAGCGCTGCCAGCGTTAAAGCCAAACCACCCAATCCACAACAAACAAGCGCCAATGAAGCTCAGCACCAAATTGTGAGGCTTCATCGGCTCGGAGCCGTACCCTTTCCGCTTACCGAGGTAGAGGGCGCACACAAGCGCCGACACGCCGGAAGTAATATGAACCACCGTACCGCCGGCGAAGTCAAAACAGGGGATGCTCCCTCCCAAGAACGCATTCAACAACCCCCCTTTGCCCCATACCATGTGCGCCATCGGGAAATAAACGAGGATGACCCACAAGGTCATGAAGAGAAGTAAGCCGCTGAATTTCATTCTTTCTGCGAAGGCGCCTGTAATCAGCGCCGGGGTGATAATCGCAAACATTAATTGAAACACCATGAAAGTTTGGTGAGGAATGGTGGCCGCATAGTCCGTATTGGGGGCCATCCCCACCCCGTTCAGCATGAGATAGCGCATATCACCCACCAGCGGACTACCCTCTCCAAACGCTAGGCTGTAGCCGAACACACCCCAAATCACTGTCACCAACGCCATCAAAACAAAGCTTTGCATCATCGTTCCAAGAACGTTTTTCTTCCGAACCAGTCCCCCGTAAAACAGCGCCAAGCCAGGACCGGTCATTAGGAGCACGAGCGCCGCGCTCGTCAACATCCAGGCGTTGTCCCCAGACGACTGCGCGGAGGCAACTGCCGCCTCCAAAGCGGCGAGCTTATCAGGCGCCGCCGTCTGAGCCGCACAGGAACCTGCGAGGGCAGCAACGAATGGGAGTAGTTTGGACATGGAGTAACCTCAAGTCAGGATCAAGTGATCCTCCTCATCTTGCCTGCCTCTACCACCATTCGACAATTCAAAGGTTTCTATCAGGCAGATTAAAAAATCTGATCAAGATCGAAATGTCGATTCTTTTCCTAAGTTTGTAGACGAGTTACTTGATCCTCTATCTAGCCGATCAAAATTTCCTATTGGATCCAATAACCGGGTCCCAAGTAGACTCGATCCAGTCCAAGGGCGCCAGGTCGACGCTCGAACCGCAAAATCCTTGTCTGGAGCTTTCCATGTTTTTACCCAAGATATTTTTTTTCGCCGCTTTTGCGATCTTGGCATATGGTCAAACAGATAGCAGCCAATCTTCATCATCTCCGCCTGGACCGCCGACCTGGTCGGCCGGACCCATTGACTTTAGCGGACTGATCGATGGTTACTACTCGTTCAATGCAAACCATCCGGCTTCTCGAACCAATAACCTGCGTAACTTTGACGTACGCGCCAATCAATTCAGCCTGAACATGGCGAAGCTCGAGATGCAGCATGCGCCCGACCCAGTCGGTTTCCGCCTCGATTTAGGCCTCGGACGGGCTTTTGATCTTTTTCACGCTACCGAGCCAATGAAGGATGGAGCTGCGATCATGCGTCATATCCCGCAGGCTTACCTTACGATTGCTCCGAAAAGCTGGAATGGATTTACTTTCGACTTCGGCAAATTCTACACGAGCGCCGGGGCCGAACTTACAGAAACGCACCTGGCCTGGAATTACTCTCGTGCGCTGCTCTACGCCAACGGGCCGTACTATCACTTTGGCGCCCGTATGAGTAAGCCGTTGACCAGCTGGTTTACCGCCGGTGTGCAGATTATCAATGGCTGGAACAACGTCGAAGACAACAACAGTGGAAAAACCTTGGGTTTCACCACCGCGATGACGAGCAAGAAGGTGTCCTGGTTTAACACTTACTATGTCGGGCCCGAGAAAACTGGCACCAATGATGGCGCCCGCCACTTTTGGGACACGGTCCTCAATCTCAATCCAACGGATCAGGCTAGTTTTTATGTGAACTTTGACTACGGGGTGGACAAGGTAAAGAGCGGCCAAGACAATGACTGGTACGGGGTGTCGTTTGCCCATCGTTATGCTTTTACCGACTGGTTCGCCTTGGCTCCCCGGTTTGAAGTGTACGATGACCGCAAAGGCTTTATCACTGGCGTAGCGCAGCAGCTAAAAGAGTTTACGTTCACGTCGGAGTTCAAAATGAAAGAGGGCTTCTTGATGCGCGCGGAGTTCCGCCGCGATTGGTCGAACCAGCCCTACTTTGACCGGGGCAACGAACCGGGTTCGGCAAAGTCACAGACGACACTGCTTGTTGGCTTCATTGCCTATTTCGGACCCAAGCGTTAGTAGCTCAGAGTTTCCTCTAGCTTTTCGCCAGCCGAAGGGGGTGTCAGGCGGCCAATTTTTCGGTCACCGCAACCCGAGGAACGGGCTGGCATTCTCCCTGCTAGCCCCGCGCTAAGCTGGTGTGTCATGCCGGGGCAAGTTTTACGCAGTTCCTCACGGAGAAGGTTTTGCTTCCGCCACTCCGTTTGTCGTCATCATCTGAAGGGTGCAGGGAGGAAAGCCAAATCTGGCTCGGACCCACTGGCAACGGGAGCTCAGGCATGAATCCCCATCCATCCCCTGAGACGGCATTTTCCCTGCACAAGCCGCGCGTTACGTGGTGGATGCGTTTAAAGTCCCTCTTTGGTCCGACGCTGCGCTACTGGATGGAGGTGGAAGTCCATGTTTATGGCTTCTCGATCGCCGCCAACGTCCTGCTGTCGTTTTTTCCTTTTCTCATCGTCATGGTTTCGCTCTGCCGCTATGTGCTGCATTGGAACGCCGCTGAGCAAGCGATCTATCTGGCCCTGAGCGATCTTTTTCCGGACGCCATGGGAGAGTATGTGGTGCGTAACTTAAAGGCAGCCTTTTGGACGCGGGGCCCGTTTCAATTCGCTTCCGTGTTCCTGCTGTTTTTTACCGCCAATGGGGTGTTCGAGCCGCTCGAAGTTGCCTTGAACCGCGCGCTGGGCGTGGCCAAACACCGCAGTTTCTTGATGAATCAGGTGGTCAGCCTGGGGTTGATTTTCGCTTGCGGGGCCTTGGTGATGTTGTCGTTTTTGCTCACTGCCGCTAATCAACAATTCCTGGCCCGGCTGCTCGGTGTGCGAAGCGCTCTCACTGGCTTTCTTACCTCAGCATTCTTTAAAATCGCCGCTCTCCCCATCTCGATTGTCGTGCTGTTTGTGATTTACTGGCTGCTGCCAAATACCAAAATCCGCCCGGGGCGTGTAGTTCCCGTAGCCATTCTTGCCGGTTTGACCCTGGAGGCCCTCAAGTATTTGATTTTCCTTGTGTGGCCGTGGTTAAACCACAAGCTAACGCACGAGTATGGCCCCTTCAAGTACTCGGCCATGATCATTTTGTTCTCTTTTCTCGCCTCCATGATTGTGCTTGCTGGCGCGGAGTGGCTTGGTCGGGACCGCATTGCACCCACCTCGAAGTCTTCGATAGACTCTAATCACGAGTGAGTTCGACATGCCCAAGAAGTCATCTTCCCCTCATCTGACCCGCCGCGAGGCCGTACAACTGGCAGGTATGGCTACGGCCGCCGTCGCTGTTTCTCGCCGGGCGGACGCCGCCCCGGCCGTTCAGACGGTTAAAGCCGCCAACAGCATTGTCAACTACGGCGTGATTGGCACAGGAGGCCGGGGCCAGTACCTTCTCAAACACTTTAAGACCGTCGATGGCGGCCGATGTGTGGCCATCTGCGACGTTGACGACGTCGCACTTCAGAAAGGCCTCGCGGAAGCTCCCGACAAACCACAAACTTACAAGGACTACCGCGAAATGCTCACCCGCAAGGATCTTGACGCGGTAGTGATTGCCACGCCTCTGTACACCCACTTCCCGATTACGAAGGATGCGCTGCTGGCCGGCAAGCACGTGTTTTGTGAGAAGAGCCTCGTCTTCAAAGCCGAGGAAGTTCATGAGCTCAGAAAGCTTTGCAATGAACGGCCAAAGCAGATCTTGCAGGTGGGCCTTCAGCGCCGCTACAGCGAGTTTTACCAGACCGCCAGGCAAATGATCGAAAAGGGCATGATTGGGGATGTCACTCATATCTACGCGCAGTGGCATCGCAATCCTGGCTGGACATTCCGGAAGAATAACTGGCGGCTATTCCGCGAGTATTCCGGAGGTCTCACGGCCGAGCTGGCCTCCCACCAAATCGACGTGGCTGATTGGATGTTCGGCGCTCATCCGGAATTTGTGGTGGGTGTCGGCGGGATTGACTACCACAAGGATGGCCGTACCGTCTATGACAACATTCAACTGATTTTCACCTACCCCAAGGGCCGGAAGCTTCTCTACAGCGCCATCAGCACCAACAAGCATTTGTGCATGTTTCAAGGCCAGCGTACGGAGTTTGGAGAGGTGATCATGGGCACGCAGGGCACGATTGAAATTACCGTAGGTACGGATACAGAACCGGCTCTTGCCTTGTGGTACTACGAGCCTGGCCCCAAGGTCACCGACGCGAAGAAGGAGAAAGAGAAGGCCGTTGGCACATCAGCAACCCTGCTGAGTACGGGCTTGGGCGGACGACCGCTTCCAGTGCTCCTGTCTCGAGATCAAATCTCCGAGAAAGACAGTTTCCTTACGCGCGAGCTCAAGTACGCCCGGCGCTGGTTGTATTCGAAGGGCGTCATGCTGCCAGAAGAGCCCCGTAACCCGGTTGATGTGCAGTTGGATGAGTTTTTGATCAGCGTTCGCACGGGTAAACGGCCGAAAGCCGACCTGGAGGTCGGCCTCGCGGATTCGACGGCCGTCATTCTTGCGAATTTGGCTATGGATGAGGGCCGCCGGGTTTACATGAACGAGATTGAGAAGATGAGCAAAAAGGCCTAGCTGCACGGGTCCCTTTTAGGGTCTAGCCGGTTACTTGTAACAGCAAGGAAAGAATATTCTCGTAGATTTAGGTAGCAGGGTTACCAGGTCTCTAATCTAGAAGCTTGTCGAATCGGGCTTTGATTCCCTTCTTTTTGCTCTGCTCTTCAATGTAGAACTGCGCTTTGGCGCCCTCGTTGACATCCGGCGGAATCCGGCGTGTATTGGTGATGACCGCACGGCGCTCATCTCCTTCGAACTTGGCAAACCATTGGTTGCCTTCATCACGGTGAAGCGTTCCTATCTGAGTCTGTCCCTTTTGTACGTTTTTGACCTTGGGCTCGTGTGGCGAGCGTATGGATAAGACTCCGGGTGCGTGAACTTGAGTTTGCGATCGGTCTGGAAGAGCATCGCTCTTTTTCGGGGGTGCCGGTGGTTCGCCCGCTTCTGGTATCACTTCTCTGGGCAGAGTTGGTTCCTGCTTACCCGCTACGAAATGGGGCGTCGGAAGAACAAGCCTGCTCTTAAATTTCTCCAGCTCCATGTACGCGGTTTTATCGGTATCTTTGTGGTGTTTCCACTCAAGCAATAAGAACAGGGCATCCAGCCGGGCGATCCTCCGAAGGCCAGAATTTTCGTGGATAAATATTTCACCAGTTCGCTGCGCGTGTTTGAGAATCTCCTGATAAAAGGCGTTGCGAAACCGCGTACCGTCATCGCACGTCACTCCCATCTCGGCCCAGCTTGCATAGCGGCGGCTCCGGTCAATGAGGTGTAGTTTCGCTGCGATCTGAACGCTGCCAAGCCCAAGAGGTTTGCCCATTCCCAGGCGATGCCCGCAGCCTTCAGGAAGTTCAAGAGCGCTCAGAAGTGCGCCGAGTTCAACGTCACTCAGGTTCTCAAAGCGGACACGCCCCCTGAAAACCACTTTGGCTTTGACTGGCCTGATTCGGGTGTGTTGCGAATCCTCGGGGATATCCTTCGAAAGGTCCTGTAGTAAACGCTCGTGCTGTTCGCTGGGCTCCTTGACAGCCGCCAAACCCTGCTTGCAATCCCAGCGGTGCCAGTAAAGCTTATGGCCGCGGATCGTCGTCCGGTCGCCTTTGAGGTATGTTGTCAGCCTACTTTTACCTGGGTCGCCGTTCTGCGTAAGGTAGTGCTGGAACGTGGTCACCTTCGGAGACGACAAGATGCGGGGAACGATCACGTCTTCGAGCCACGGCGGTTCGCCCTCTACAGCGATCGCGTCCTCGAAGAAGACGCGTCCCTTTATTGCTTGTTTGTCCTGGCCAACTTTCCCAAACATGGCTTCCGCCAGATCGAGTCCTGCGTTACGGATAAAGTCGGGCACAAGATCTGCGGGGCTTAAGTCATAAGGGAAGCGGAACATTTGAGCCCGTCCTAGAAATACAAGCCCCTCGGGATTCGCATCCGACTTCTTCGATTCGTCGACAACATAGAAGACTGGCTCCTTTACCCGTAGGCCGCCCGCCATCTGCCGAGACCCCTCATCCGGCTTATCGACCGGAAAGGCCTTTTCCTGCCACTGAGTAATCTGGTCGTCGTCGTGAAAACGCTCCCAGATCTCCTCGGGAATTGGGATCGGGGAAGGGTTTCGAGTATCCAGGCGAAAGACGAACTCCGACTTCTTCTTCGGAGCATTTCCAGTAAGAACGAGAATACCGGGGATCCAGCCGTCCTTCTTTGGTTCTTCGAACTCGATATCTCTCACGATAGACTTAGAAGATAGGTCGACCCAGCATTTCCTGTGTTGATAGAGCCAGTCGGGGGTGTAGGTCGACCCCTGACCGAACTTCAGCTGCTTTCGTTCAAGGAGCTCTCGGCGAACCCGGACCACTTCGCAGGGAGCGATACTCCAACCGCCCTCTGCCCTCTGCAGGAAACCGCCGCCGGTTTTTTGTTCAACACCAAGTACGCGCTGGCGATACTCATCGCCGAGGCGGTCTTTCGAGACAGTGCGGAAACACGGCTTACGGTTTGAGACTGGCTGGATTTTGGCAAACGATAGGATCTCGACGAGCGTGCGCACCATGCCTCGAAGACTCGATCCGGGAATCAATGGCGTTCCTTCCGGAGTCAGAAACGGGTCAGGTCTCAGACGCACATCCCGTCGGTCCCAGATTCCCTCCTCGTTTTGGGTTACTGGACCCCGGATAAAGAGGGGCGTGAGGGTACAGATTTCAAGATCGATCCAGCCATGATTCGCCCCAGCAAGAAACTCATCGTGACGCTCCCACGGTTTTACCTTCTGCCCGCCAATGTCAACTCCGTCTGCAACGCAATAGACCCTTTCCGGTAACGGGACGAAATTGTACGGTGCAGTCGCGACCCCGTTGGCCTTAGGCGGATTCTGATGACGCGGTATCATTTGCGCTTCACCTCCAGACTCACAAGCCGCGTAGCCGCGATCCGTACGGCGCCAGCTTCGCCTTCACACTCCAGGTAATGGCGCACCCACAGCCGAAGCGGCCAGGGTGACTGCTGAAAGATCTCTTCTGAAACTGTGACCGGCACAATCTGTTCGGCGCCAGTAGGAGTTCCTACGCGGCTGAATCCATCCTTGGGCGCTTCCAGTAAGCGATCACCGAGCAGAATCCGGCTCTCGTCGATGGGGCAAAGGTAATCCACGCTCGTGGAGCCGTCTCGGAGTATCCGGCCGCAGAATGTGTGGCCGTGACGCCAAATTAGGATTTCAGACTTTCGCCCAAATAGGCGTAGCTCAAGCAGGTTCTCTTCCTTAGGTTTTGGCACTTGCGCAGGGAAAGGTTCACAGGCCAACTGCCACCTGCCGGCTTCGCGGTCCAGGCGGCCCCAAGTCACCCCGTCGTAACAGTAGGCTAGCAGCAGATCAGGCTGGGATTCCACATCTTGGATTGAGGGCTCCGCACTTCCGCGGATCCAATCCAATAGGTCGCGACATTTCGTGGCCTCTAAAGATTCGATGATGCAGCCAGCTGGTTCAGCCATGTCTGACCTCACTTGAGCGATTTCGCGGTTGTGTGTTGTGAAATGCTCGGATCTCAAGGTCCAGCCGCTCGAGAGTCTCATTCTCCAAGGCCTCACCTGGCACGATATTCGCTAAAAAGCCGTCGGGGAAGCAAAGCTCGGCTCGCCCCGTGAAGATTCCGCGCCCGACCGAAGCTGTACCTCCGACGGCAAGGTCGCCGGTAAGAAGATCTTTGACCAGGAGCAGCAAAAGGCCGCACTCCCCGTCTATAGGATTGCGCAGTTCGATGCGAATCGAGGTCTCACCTCCAAACCACGGCTCCTCATCAAACAAAGCCGCCGGGACAACTCCCTGTGTGAAGCGATCGATGCGGACCCGGCTCGTCCGCATTGGCTTACCTTGGGAGAGTTTGGACTCGGAAATGCGAATTCTTGAGCTCCATAAAGAAGCCTCGGCTGAGTCCTTTTCCTTAGGCCGGGGACCGAAGATCTGATCGACCCAGTAGTCAGCATCGCCATAGTTGGAACGTACGAGACGAGCAATTCGGAGGGCTCGCGTTCGGAGTGCACCCGCTAGACCTGTTCCTGGAAGGACAGGGTCACACCCACTGCGCAGATGGGATACGTCGGGCGCATCGGGCGTCAAGCCGGGACTGCGAACTAGCAGGCCGTACCGCTGTCTCAAGAAAAGATCGCAGGTGAGGCGCCGGCGTTGATCTGCAAAGTTCCGCAACGGCAAAACACCAGGGACAATTCGCATCGCGGAGGCGAAATTAAGCTGCGGAGGTATATTTTTCGGAAACGGGGATTCATGCTCGGAGAGTAGCCACTCCAGCCAGCCGCCTGAAGAGGTCAGGTCGTAGCGGTATGCTTGCCAGTTCCTCGCTGAAAAGCGCCCTAGTCCACGAGAGCGCCGCATGCCGATGGTCAGTTCGCCAGCTTCCAGCGACTCCATGCAGACTGCCAACAGTCCGAGGAGAAAACTCTCCCTTTCGACATCCTCCACCAGAAGTTCCATCCTTAGCCGAAACACAGTACCCGAGGGGAGAACTTCGAAATCGAACTTCTTGTGTTCCTCCGCCGTTCCGGTCGCTGAATTGAGGGACACGCCATCGCGAATTTCACTCCCTCGAGATTTTGGAAGCTCTCCCAGGCTGTCAAAGACAATCAGTGGACTTTGGGCTCCAGGATCAAGCCCGCGCTCACCTCCGAAAAGTTCCGCCACCTCGTGGGGCTCTGGAGACAAATAGCCGCCGAGATAGTCGGCCAGCACCGCACGAAGCGCTCCAGCTATCGATGTGCCAGGCAACAGCGGCGAATCAGAGCTGGCGTCGCGGAGGACTGGCATGTCTGTAAGTTCATCTCCCTCTCCGCCAAAATGAGCTGCGGTTTCGAGAAACACTTCCGTCGTTATGACCCAGCGTGCTTGCACGCGCCGCACGCCGCCCGGCCCAGCCAATCGATCCAGCCCGGTTGTCGAGGGTTCCGTTTTGCTCATCTTGCCTTAGCCTCCTTTCGCTTTCGCTGCTTGGCTAAAGCCGCTAGGGTAGCGTCGATCAACCGCATGGCAATTTCGTCGCTTTTCTGCTCAAGCTGCTGGAGGGCGCTTTCGTTCGAAAGAAAAGAGCCTTGTTGAACTAATGCAGCGAGGCTCAACATGGTTTTTAAATGAGCCCACTGGTCCTTCTCTACGAGATTTCTCAACCAGTCCGCAAGACTTAATCGGCCGCTGTTGAACCCAATCTGGCAGCGCATGAGTTGATCACGTGCGGGTCGTCGCAAAGCGTCATCGCCCTGGCCTAACCACGCTGCAAGTGTTTGGAGCGCCTTCGACGGTTCGCTACGCAAGGCGACGCGGAGCCGGCCTAATAAGCTCGGCGACGGAATGCGGCAGGCGTTGCGAGCGGCTTGAAGGGCCCAATATTCAATCTTGCGGCGAAGGAGGGATTGCAATAGACGATATTCGATGAACTTAGCGAGTTCCGGCGCCAGGGTAGACGGTTTTTTCACCTCGGGCTTCCTGGGCTGGCCCAGCATTACTTGCTGAACTGGGGTATCCAAAAAGGTGAACCGCCCGAATCCTTCCGTTCGCCGCTCGCCGATGCCTTCGTGTTCCAGTGCCAGCAAATCATCGATCGTAAGGTTGTCCGTGGCCTCGAACAGCAGCACCGATCCCGCAGCTACTGCTCTAGCTTGCGGGAGTTCCATCCGCCATTTCTGGTTGAAACCTCCGACGAAATGAAAAGCCCACCGGCTCCGTCTCAGGTGGACACGGCCACCGAGTTGAGATCCAATTACCTCTGGCAACACCACCGGATCAATCTGGCCCGTTTTGGGATCTCGCACAATGCACTCTGAAGTGAGTAGCAACCGGAAACAGGTGCCGCGTTGGAGGTCTTTGCCGATCACCCCTTCGCCGATGA
>JANWVY010000019.1 GCA_025056455.1 Bryobacteraceae bacterium
GTACAAACTCACACACCAACTGCACCAAAAACACCACCACATTGATCCAGATCAGCGCCGCCGTCACCGACCCCAACCGGCTCACCCAATCGCGGAACGGTTCGGTCAGCCGCTCCATCGGCCGTCGCACATTTCGTTCCGCCCAAGACCCGCGCATCGCGCCCCAACCTAGACCAACTCCCCGCCCCAGACAAACCCGATGTTGAAATCAAGCGGCCCCGTTTCCAGGAAGGCACTCTTGAAGCGCTATCCGCTGCTTGAGACCTCCATATGGAGTGTATGGGAAAAAACAAATGCGCGCTTGCTTCCCCCTTCCCGTTGAAGAAAAATTTTGCTCGCGAATGTGCGTACCAAGAAACATCCACTGGAACCATTCCTACACCCAAGGCTCCGTGGTCACGAAATCACCTCCAACTCTCGGTTTGCTTCTCACTACAGCTCCTAACGTTCATCGCACTGACGACTGTGGTGGGGACTCACCCCTCCTAACGAGTTATAACCGCGAATTTGTCCCGGAAAGAGGGTTTGCGAAACACTGAGGTGTTGCCATGAATGTGATGCAAGCATGCAAGCCGCGAAAAGAGGTGCTTCAAGACAAAATTGACGATGCAATCTTTGCAGCCGATTTCGGCGACTTAATTGCCGGAACCGCTCCCGAAGTTTATGCAGACGCCAAAAAGTTCTTCGAACACACTCATCCAGCGCATGAGCTACGCCGCCTGATTCAGGCCATTTTTGCGGAGCTCGCTGCTTCCCGCGGCCCCGGTTGTGCGATTCGCCTTAGCACCGGTTTCGGTGGAGGCAAAACTCATGCCCTCATCGCGATCTGGCACTTGGCAAAAAACATCGACAAGGTTTCCCTTGGAACGGAATTGTTGCCTGCCGCGGGGCGCCCGAAAAAAGTCACAATCGTTGGCGTGGACGCGGGCAAAGCCGGCGTTCCTATCTTTGCTACACATGGTCGCTTAAAAGTTGAGAGCTTGTGGGGCGAAATATTCTTTCAGCTTGGAGGCGAGAAAGCGCTTCAAAAGTTGGGAAAGGCGGATCATCCCGAAGCCTCTCCAGAGGAGTCGTTAATCCGCGCGATTTTCCCCAAAGGACCAGTTCTGATCCTTATCGATGAGCTGGCAATGTACATGGCCAAATTGTCGGAGGCGGGCCAAGGAAACTTGCTTGGTTTTCTCAGTTGCCTATCTTCCGTCGTTACCAAGCGCCTCCAAACCGTACTAGTAGTGACCGACCCTGCCGACCAGCCCGTCTACGCCAAAGAGGCATCCAAGATTGGCGAGAACTTAAGGCACGCCGCCGATAAGCTAAGGGAGATTTTCGGTCGCAAAATGACCGGCTTCGATCCAATTGGCGATGAGGCAGCGAGCGTCATCGCTCGCCGACTTTTTGAGAGGATTGACCGCGATGCTGCTGAGAAGGCCTCGGCCACATATCACGCGCTCTACAAGCGAGTGATTCAAGACTCCTCAGGGTCTCTCCCACAGGTTGCTGCGACCCCTGAATATGCCCAACGCATTGTCCAGTGTTATCCCTTCCACCCGCGACTCATCGACACAGCACAGGGGCGACTCGGTGCTCTTGGAGATTTCCAAAAAAGCCGTGGCGTGCTCCGCCTTTTTGCTCGCATCTTGCGCGACATCTGGGAGCGAAAAGAAAAACGCGACCTGATTACTGCCGGCGACATCAACTGGTCCAACTCCGAAATCCAAGCGGATCTCCTCTCGCGCCTACGTCGAGACGAATTTAAAGCCGTTGTCAAATCCGACATCGAAGAACACGCCGCCAAACTGGACGGCAACAAACGTGGCATCCACACTCGTGTTGCCTCCGCGCTGCTGCTGGAAAGTTTGCCTCTCCAACCCAACAGCGGCATGGACACCGCCGAATTAACTCTGGCGGTGCTCCGTCCCAACGAAGCCGGCCCTGAACCCGCCGAGGCGCTCGACCGTCTTGTCGGCGTCTGCTGGCACACCTACCCGATGCCAGGCGGACGCGGCTGGCAGTTCCGCTACGAGCCGAACATCATCAAGCAAATTGAGGAGCGCAAAGGCAAAATCCCGCTCGATGACGCCAAAAGCCGCGTCCGCGCCGAAGCGCAGGAGTATTTCAACGGGCCAGCCTTCAAACCGGCTAATTGGCCCACCTCTGCCCGGCAAGTGCCCGAATCCACCACCCTGCAACTAGCGCTGTGTGAAACCGAGGCGATTGCCAAGGCTGTGTGTGCCTATGCCGACGATACCGACCCCAAAGCGCCAATCCCGCGCCGATTCCAAAACGCCATCATTGCCGTCACCGCTACGCCCGCTGCCTTTCACGCCGCCGTGGATCGCGCCCAGCGGCTGCTGGCAGCCGAAGCCATTGAACGCGAAAGTGCCAATTTGGAAACCGGCAAACTCATTCGCGAACAAATCCACCGCATTATGCCGGAACTCCAAAGACAGTTCCGCATTGAAACTCGTCGCGCATTCGACCGTGTAGTTCTCGCCAATGGCCAGGTCTACTCAATGGAAGAACGCTTCCAAGTCCCCGAGGACCAATTGCTCCAGAAAACCCATGGCCAGTCGTGCCTCCGCCGTTTCTTGGAGGAGAAACACCTGATTTACCAATCCGAGGATGCGCTCGATGTTGAGTTGTTTCTCAACCAGATACTGCCCGGAGCCACCCCGCTAGCTGATCAACCCGAGGTTTACTCCGCCAAAGCCGTTTACGAGCGGTTCTTGGCCGCACCCACCCTACGCTTGATCCCTGATGGGAGCATCGTCCGTAAAACTATCCTCCGCGCAGTCGAACAGGGCAAACTGGTCGTCCGCCTCCCCGATGGCCGCGCCTACGACAACGCCGGCTGCGTCGAAGGCCCCGAAGGACGCCGACGCCGTGTGGACGGTGCGCTCACCACACTTACCTTGGATGACACCGTGCTAATCACGCGCACCGAATCGGCCGCCGGGATCGCTTGGACCAAAGTGGACAAAGCCGGGACGGGGCCGACTCCACCACTGCCTCTCCCGCCACAGCCCAGTCGCATCACCGAAACCGCCCCGGACAAAATCATCGAGCTTGCCGGCGAGCGTCCGTTGCTCGAGCTGCATGTGGTTGCCGCCACACCTGCGGCTGCCGCGCAGCTTCTCGCCCTGGCGCAACCGCTCGGTGCCGACACCCTCAGCCTCTCGCTGTCCGTCGGGGGCAATCTTAAAGACGGCGGCACGATGAACTTCGCCGCCTCCGACCTTAAACCCAATCACCCTACCCGCCCGTTGCAAATCGCCCAGACCATCTTCAACGCGCTCGCCGACGGCTCGATGTATCAAGCCGACCTCACCTTGAACTTTGGCGCCGAAGGCCGCACCGGACTGGAATCAGCGTTGCAGAAACTTTTCGAGGACGCGCCCGACGGACTCGAATACCGCGCCACCTTTGACAAACCGCTCGGAGCAGCCAGATGAAGGTTCGACAAGCCGCCTTTGCCATCCGCGTCGTCCGCCGACGGAGCGGCGACGCCGCCATCCTTTATCGGCGCTCGCTCAACGAACTGCACCAAGAGCGTCTTAACCGCATTGCGCCCATCGGCCCGCTGGCTTTTTCCGCCGGCGCAAGCCTGTTGCGCACCGCCGTCCGCGCCACCAATGGCGAGCACCTCCGACTTCAACCCGGCCCGTTTTATCCCCTCGACCAAGACTGGGGACCGCGAGTGGCCTGTTACGCCCTGGTGGCCGCCGGGCTGCGCAATGCCGACCGCCTGCATAAAGCTGCCGAAAACCTGCGCCATGCCGACCCCGCCGAAGCCGCTTGGTGGCTGGGGCTGATGACACGGCCCGGCGGCAAACGCGCCCGCCGCGCCCTGCGCATTCTGCTGGAGGCAGTAAAATGAGATCAGACCGATCAGACCGATCTGCCCGATCTGCCCGATCCGCCCAATCCCCCCACCGCCTTCGTCCCAGCGGCGGCTATCGGCAGGCTGCCAGTTTCCAGACCGCCACGCTCATCTACGATGCCACCTACTGGTTCTGCGAAAAATTCCTCGACCCGCGCTCGCGCACCGTTGACCAAATGGTGCAGGCGGCGCGTAGTGGCCGGCAGAACATTGCCGAAGCCAGCCGCGCCGCAGCCGCTTCTTCCCAAACCGAGTTGCGCCTCCTCAACACCGCCCGCGCCAGCCTTGAGGAACTGCTGCTGGACTACGAGGACTACCTGCGCCACCGCCACCTCCCGCAGTGGGCACCGGACAGCGCCGAAGCGCGCGCGGTGCGGGATGTGGCGGCACGCATGCGCCAAGAGCGCGATCAGTCTGATCAGACCGATCAGCCTGATCCGCCCGATGAGCAATACCGCAAGTTGTGGGCACTCTACGCCCCCTGGCTGGAGCACGCCGACCCC
>JANWVY010000001.1 GCA_025056455.1 Bryobacteraceae bacterium
AGTAAGTTGTACTTACTGGAATCCGACTTAGGCCTGGTTCATCCCTCCAAACCGCTCTTGCTTCAATGGGGCCAGTAAGTTGTACTTACTGGAATTGCTGGTGCGAGATCACCGCACTGGAAGAATTGCACGCTTCAATGGGGCCAGTAAGTTGTACTTACTGGAATTGAGTGATGCGTTCAGGCGCATCACTCTGATCCGGCTTCAATGGGGCCAGTAAGTTGTACTTACTGGAATACCACATCCCGTAACCCTTGCCTTATCAAACACCTACCGAGCCGCTTGCGAGCGGCATCAGTACCCGCCCCCTCTAGCCTAACACATCCGTGGGGCCCCGTGCGCTAGGTTGTTGGAAAAATTGCCTTTTGTCCTCTGCGAGCGGGCTCCAGTGAAGGCTCATCACCTCGCCGCTCGCGGTCGCTCGTCTGGCCGTGCGACTTCTTCAACGCGTGACAAAAACCGGGTAATCCGCGATTTCCCCTTCCAAATACCGCGCCAGGAGCCGCGCTTGGATCTCGAGCAGCCGCCGGTAGGTGACCCGGTAGTTGAACAATGGATGCGTGACGAGCGTGTCCATGCGCAGTTCATAAGCCCGAAAAAAGCCCTTGCGCCCAGCTGGTGTGAGTGCAACGGACGATCCTGCCCGAACGAAGTCCGACGCGGTGACCATCTTCGTGTTAATCGCATTCAAGACGGCGGACTCCGCAATTAAGGGGCGGAATGGCTCCATCAAGTCGAGCGCCAGAGCCGGTCTGCCAAACCTTGGCTGATGATAAAACCCCAGAAAAGGGTCAAACCCAACCGCATAACAGGTAATCGTGAGATCCTTGGTCAGGACGCTATACGCCAGCGAGAGCAAGGCATTGACAGGATCCCGCGGAGGACGGCGGTTGCGGCCATTGAAATCAAAATTCAGCCCTGTTTCCCCGGTATGATCGTCGGATTTCAACATGCCTTGAAAGGCCTGAAAATAAATCCGGGCGGCATTTCCCTCGATACCGAGCAGTTCCTCCATGCTGCGGGCATTGAGCGCCCACTCCGAATGACGCTTGAGCGCCGCTAAGGCTTGTGGGTCTGGCTCAATGTGGTTGCGCTGGAGCATCGTCCGTTGATTGCGGATCTTGCCCGACACGAGTTTGCCGGCGAGGTTTAAGCAAAACCCATCGCTGTCTGCAAGGCGAAATTGCTTTCGCCGGAGGAAAATATTTTTTTGATTCAGCCCGTTTGTGATTCCATAAAACCAGCCGCCCTGAGAAAAGTAGCAAATCGGAATTTCGGCTTCACACAAAGCTTGGATGGCTTGTGTGGTGATTTGCACGTTGCCAAAAACATTCAGCTGGCAAATTTCATTCAAGCGGATCTCTTGGACGAGAGTGTCCTTATCCTTGGCCTGGAGCACCTGACCAGATTTACCCAGACGCAGGCCTTGTGTGTTGAGATACACGGGGCGAAGATCGTCGCGGGGTGCAATCAGCTGCCGACCTAGCCGGTCAACCTTCGCTACAGGTGGCGACTGCGGAGGTATTTTGGAGGGAAACAAAGGGATTTGGGGCGTTGGCGGTGGCTCGTTCATTAGGGCCCTGGTTTCATCCGGCAGACATATGCCGACCAGCGAGCAGCCAGGACATTTCGGAGAATCCTCAAGAGGAGGTGGTATTTCGCCAGACTGCGCCGTTTGCCAGGCGGCAGCAACCGTTGTCTCCAGCTCGGAGCGAAGCTCCTCGTTCCAGCTGAGGCGCACGCGCTGCCGCGTCTTTGCATAGTAGGCGATCGCTTCGTCACATTGATAGCCGTTCTCTCGGAGGATCAAAATCTGCAAACCGAGCTGAGCGCGGTCGGAGGCCCACAGCTCCAAGCCTTTCTCCGTTTCCCGGGGTTTGCCGTGTTTATAGTCTACGGGTGTCACTTTGCCGCTGGAGTCGGACTCGATAAGGTCAATCTTGGCGATCACCCGCAGCAAAGGACTGGAAAGCAGGATAGAACGGGAGTGAATGCGCTCCTCGGGTTCAAGGTCTTCTGGCGGGGGGAGGGCGTCTGGCTTGCCAGTTTCGGTGCGGCGATGGAGGATGCGGCCCTCAACAACGTCTGCCGATTCGGCAAATAGGCCCTCCACCCACTCAAGAAAGAAGAGACGCGGGCAGTAGGCGAATTCATTCACCATCCGCACGGGTAGGAAGTCAGGCAGCGTTCGCGACACCCGAGTAGCGGCGGGTTCAGGCAGGATGGGGAAGGGGGAGGCACTCATCGTTTCTGACTCCTTGCCCGCGTTGGGCTAAATAATGAGGCAGGGGGCATCCAGATTCGTGTACGGTCGGCCGAGCGCTGTAATGACGCGCTCGCCGCGACCTTCAGCTGGTCCGAGATTCACAAACAGCACTTGGTCTTCGCTGTGGTGGATGATTTGAGCGAGCTCGCTCCGGCAGCGCGCCAGATCGGATGGCGTGAACTGGCACTCAAAAACCGAGTACTGGAGATGATCTCCGAAATTCCGCATCGTCTTAAAAACCCGGCGAAGCCGTTTTTCATCGCAAATGTCATAACAAACCAAATAGGACAACCGCATGAGGGGTCACCTTCCGTGAAGAGTTTTCGAAACGCACAAGGGAAACTGCTCGTCCAGGGCGTCGTTGCCTCTGGCAGATGCTAGGGGCCTGAGCCGCTCGGCAGGCGTGAGGAATCGTCATCCACCTGCCGTTGTGAGGCCTCGAGGGGCTTGAACAGCCCGAGCCCAAAGAAACGACCGGAGCCCAAAAGCAGGGGGCCCCGAACTGGCTCGTGGAATTCGATGCAGGCATGCACAGCCCACTTCCGCGGCTCGTCGGGTTTTCGCCGGAGCAAAAACTGTCCTGCCGGAGGGACGGCCGCGAGCTGTGAGTAAGGGGAACACAGGACGGTGTTGGGAGCAGGAAGCCCGGCGCGCTGAATGCTCTCGCGCACGATCTTTTCTGGGGGAAGTTTTCGTTTAGGGTAACGGTCGAGCACGACGGGGGTGACCGTGGCCCAAAGCTGTGACCTTCGCCGCCAGGTTTCTGGATGGAGCGCGAGGTGGGCGGGCGCTCGTGCGCGGCCGCTTTCTCGCTGCAGGGCCAGCGGCATGGGCAGGTCGGCGCTGCGCAGCTCCTCCAGGCGGTCCAGCAACTGCATGAAGTTCCGGTGTTCAACAAGAGAGTGGTGACGGGGCAAGATCACAGCCAAACCTTCGATTTTTCCCGTCGCCTTGGCATGGGCAACATCGGCCAGAGCCGCGAAGGCGACGTGCGGCAGCGGTGGCTCACATAACGGCGCATGCCCGTGAAGGAAAGGGGTCAACCTGTTGAAACCGTCCGCAATCGCCATCAACGCGTTACGAAGCAGAGCCGTGAGGCGAAGGGCGGACTCGATGGGAAAGTGAGCCCAAGCTGGCAAGCGGAAGATGACCATCTGGTCGAAAGGACCGCAGGGGGTTTGCTCCCGGGCATTTTCGCGCGCTGGTTCGTGTCCGCCAAGCGCGCTCCAATTCGCAGCGGAGCGGCATGGTGCTGCAAGCGGCGAGAGACAAGCGGACGCTGGCGCCTGCCTCGGTTGCTCACCTTCTCCCTTCGAAGCGAAATCTCCCGGGTGCTTCTTGCGCATTCGACGTCAATTCGAGCGCGTTGGGTCGAAATTCAGAGGGCTTTTCGCCCTTCTGACAAGCCGCGCTCGAGGTTTTCCAAATTCCCCGTTAGCTTATCGTAGGCTTTTGCCGAAGGGAAGCCCAGAGCTCAATTTCGGTGAAACGCGCTAGCAGTAGCTTGAGCCGCCGGGTTGGCCACTTTTGGACCAACAGTGCCACCTCTTCGTTAAGAAGTGTCAACACCGGCGGTCACTCTCGAACAGCTGTGATACGATCAGCCGGAGGGGGGAGATCTTTCATGAAACTTTGGAGCCGTCGGTCGATGATTGGGGCTGGCCTGTCCATGACCGCTGGGCCGCTCTACCTGTCAGCAAACGCCCAACCGACCGAAGAAACTGAAGATTCCCACAACTACTTAGAGTATCTAGCGCGCCAAGAGCCGCCCCAGCTGACGCCGCAGGGGAGCTTCGGGCCCTCTTATGAAGACATCTTGGGCCCTTACTACGCGCAAAATGCACCCTTTCGCGGCAAAGTGACGGCCCCGCTTGAACCGGGTGAGATTTTGCTGGTGCGGGGACGGATCTGGAGTTACGAAACCAAAAGGCCAATTGCGCACGCGTTGCTTGATATTTGGCAAGCAGATGCGGAAGGTAAGTATGACAAAACGGACGCGAAGGACCGTTTGAAGATCAGCCAGTTTCGGAACCGGATCCGCCTGCTGACAGATGAGACTGGTTACTACGAATACGAGACAGTCAAACCTGGCAAATATCGCGTCGGGGCAAGTTACCGACCAAGCCATATCCACTACTTAGTGCGGGCGCCTGGTCATCGGCAATTAATCACGCAGCTGTATTTTAAAGGAGATCCGCATAACGACACGGACGCCACGGCCAAGAAATCGAATCTCCGGGTTGAGCTTGAGACGGTCAGCGGCGCTGGTGGCAAGTATCTTCGGGCAACCTTTGATTTGGTGCTGGTGGCTGGGGAATCGAAGGAGCCTGCTGGAGCGGGTGCGGGAGCGGAGCGACCGGGCACACCGCATCTCAAAGAGATCGTGGTTGGCACCAAGGTGTAACAATCCTGGACCGGGTCGTTGGGTCATTCAGGAGCGGAAGCCGAAGGAGATGATCCGTAGGGGGGCTTCCAGATCCAAGGAATGACGCGGTTGTGGCGAGCCCAGTTCTCCCACATGGCGGCCATTCTCCGAACGCGGCTGGGATAGCGGGAAGCGAGGTTTACTTGCTCAGTGCGGTCGGCTTCGATGTCATACAGTTCCCACTCGCCGGCCGGATAAACGGCAGTGAGTTTCCACTTCCCTTCCCGAACCGCGCGGCTTCCTTCATGTTCCCAAAACATCGGTCCACGGTTGACTTTTTTGCCCTGAAAGATGGCGGACATGTTGACGCCGGCCACCTGCGGCGGAGTTCTGGCCCCAGTGAGAGCGGTTAAGGTTGGAAGAATATCGATGAAATGCCAGGGCTGGTGGTTGAGGGATCCGGGTCGCGCCTTCAGACCTTGTGGCCAGTGCACAATGGTCGGCGAGGAAATACCGCCTTCATGCGTGTAGTGCTTGTAGAGCCGCCAGGGAGTGTTGGAGGCGTTCGCCCAACCAGAGCCGTAACTGTGATAGGAGCCGGGTTGACCCATGCGCTCGAGCTCAGGCCCGCGGTGAAGGTGATTCGTGGGACCGCTCGAGACGTCGAATCCCCAGGGATCCCATTCGGCGCAAGCTCCATTATCTGAAGAAAAGAGAATGAGAGTGTGATCCATCTCGCTGGCGGCTTCCAGATCGTCGACCAGGCGGCCGATATTTTGATCCATATTTTCGACCATGGCGGCGAAAATCGCCATTCGGCGGGCCAAGTCCTTGCGCCGGTCGGCGGGAAGGGTATCCCAGGCTGGATTTTGCTTGGCTGCCCAGCCGTTGACATCCGAGACGCGGTTGGGGCCGACGATGGAGCGCGGAGGAAGTTTCCAGCGGGGATCGATCAAACCCAGCCGGCGCATGCGGTCGAATCGCTTTTGACGAATGACGTCCCAGCCTTGTTCGTAGACCGGCTGATATTTGTCGATTTGAGCTTTTGGAGCATGGAGCGGAAAGTGCGGCGCGGTATAAGACAAATACAAGAACCAGGGCTTGGAAGGTGTTTTTCGGGCAGATTGAAGAAAGGATAGTGCGTGATCGGTGATGGCGTCGGTAGCAAAGAACGGTTCTTTCCAGGGTGTGACAGGGCGGTTCGCGGGCAGGCGGCGGTATTTGCTGGGATCCCAAAAGCTATCAAAACCATGGATCAAGCCGTAAAATTCTTCGAAGCCTCGTTCGATGGGTCCGGGCTCTGCAAGGTGCCACTTACCGGCCATGAGCGTCGTGTAGCCAGCCTCACGCAGCAAGTGTGGCAGGAAGAGGGTGGATTCTGGGATTTGGCCAGAATAGCCGGGATAATCAGGGTGGGGCTTTCCGCCCGTCATATTCCCCATGCCAACGGCGTGAGGATGTTGCCCGGTGAGAAGCGCCGCACGGGAAGGACAGCAGCGAGCGTTACTGTAGAGCTGGGTGAACCGGACCCCTCGCTGAGCCAAGCGGTCGAGATTCGGAGTCTCGATTTCGCCTCCGTAACAGCCAAGGTCGGAGTAGCCTAGATCGTCGGCGAGAATGAGCAAGATATTCGGGCGGAAAGGCGCGGAGGAAGCCTTTTGCGGCCCCACAAAGGATGGAAGCGCGCTAAAACCAGCAAGAGCGCCGAAAAGTTGCCGGCGGTTCAAGCGAAGGGGCCGTCGCTCGGTCGATGGTTGCATGGACTTTTTCCTTTCGCCGGACTCTGTCCAGCCAAACCGTATTTCCTTAGTCTACCGTGGCCAAATGGGGCAAGACTTTTGGCAGCGGCGGATTGAGTGCAACGTGAAGCGCCTGCGGACTTCCCAGGGCGGTAGGCACGGCGCCAACTCCGGAAAGCGTGGACCAATAAACAAGTTTTGCCCTCAGAAAATGATCCGGGCGGCGAGTTGAATTTGGCGCTGGATGCGCTGAAACGAGGCTGGAGATCCAGCCGAACTGATGACGGCGGAGTTTGCCACGCCAATGGTGGTAACTGGGTTGTTGAACTGGGGCGTATTGGTGAGGTTAAAGACCTCACCCCGAAGTTGAATTTGTTTCGGCGATTCGCCGCGCGTGAGATAAAAATTCCGAAACAGCGAGAAGTCGAGATTTCGCGTTCCAGGACCTTCGATAACCCCTCGCCCCGCGTTACCGAATGTGAATTGCACGGGAATGGAGAAGCAAGAGGGGTTAAACCACCGGTCGGGTCGAGGGTTCTCCAGTCGCCAGGAACAGCCAGGAACAACGTCTGGCCGTTGCAGGCCGCCCGTGTTGAGGTTGTTCGGACCAACCGTAGGGGTGAGCCAAAAACCCGTGCTCAGGCGAAGAATCCCGTTCATTTGCCAGCCTCGAAGCAAGGCGGCTCCTAGACCAGAAGCATTCCGGGCGAAGGAAAGCTCGTAGTTGAAGCTGAGAAGAAAGGTTTGGCGGACGTCGTAGGACGGGCTGCCACGGTCCAGCCGGAGGTTGTGCATATCTTGGTGCTCACCGCCGAACAAGCCAGCGTCGTCAATGGCATGCCCCCAGGTGTAGGAAGCAAGAAAGCTTAGTCCTTCGGAGTAGCGTTTTTCGAAGGTGGCCTGAAGGCCATGGTAGTTGGAATTCGCCCGGAAGTCGGTATTGATGATTCCCGTGAACATCGGATAGGGCCGGCGGGGGGCCACGGGACCAGGACCAGGTAGGGGGATGTTTAGATCCACTTCGTCGCGCAATTTGACGCCTTTCGTTCCCACGTAGGCGACCGTGAGTAATGTATTGCCAGGCAGCTGGCGTTGGATGTTCAAATTCCACTGCTGAACGTAAGGGATTGCTAAGTCCCGTTCAAGGCCGCGAATGGTCGCCCCCGCGGCGAAGAAGGTGCGTTCAAAGCCTTGATGAACCTTGCGAGCATTTATAAAGTCCAGTTGATTGTTCACGAAGGCGTAGGCGCCTGCAAATGGGGGATTGACGGCGAGATTCCGGCTAATTTCGAATTGGGGAGCAGCATAGTATACGCCATATGCGCTTCGAAGGACCGTCTTTTCGGTGAGACGTAGAGCTAAGCCGACTCGTGGGGCGAAATTATTGCCATCCGTGTAAGCGCCAGATCGGGGAACTCCCTGTGTGCCGACCTGCACGAGTTCCTGGCTGGGGAGCTGCAAAACGGCTCCGCGGTTACCCACCTCGACCCAGGGGTAGCTGGGATAAATTTCATAGCGGAGACCAAGGTTCAGGGTTAGCCTCGTATTGACCTTCCAATCATCCTGTACGAAGTAGCCATGCTCCCATCTGCGGAATCCTCGAAGTCCTTCGAGGATCACAATGTTGCCGTTCGTGGGAGCACCGAGCAAAAGGTCCGCGAGGCTAATCCCTGTTCCCGCTGGAGCGGCTGGGTTGTTGGTGAAGACGCCGGTGAAATTTTGGATCCCGCGAATCGCGGAACTTTGAAAGGCGTTGTACTGGCGGCGGTCGATCCGAACGCCGAACCGCAAGGAATGTTTCGATTTGGTCCAGTACAGGATATTCTCGAGCTGAAAGTTGTTTGTGACGAGAATTCCGGGGTTGAAGGGGTCGTCTCCGAGAACTTGAAAGCCGGCAGACACCACGCGCGGTAAGCCAGAAGTGATCCGGTCGCCTGTGTTCACGCCAGCAATGCCCAGTTCTTGGGCCACATTCCGGCCGATATTGGCTTGAAGCAATTGCATGTTCATGCGCGTGAAACCAAAGCGGAACTCGTTGAGACGAGTTGGCGAAAGGACGATTCGGTCGATGATGGCATATTGACCAACGGGGAACGCGCTCGGACCAACACCCCCAGCTGCGGGAAGAGGAAGAGGCAGCCCTTCCACGATATCGGTGGAGCCAGTGCTTCCCCGGAAAACGAAGGAATGGGAGGGGCGGAAGTAGTGGTCGATCTTGTAATCTGTTTGCCACGAGTTATAAATCCGGCTCGCGTCGCTCGCATAATTGTTCAGCAGACCGGGCCGGTTGGGGTTTGGATAGAGATCAATAAGTCCTTTTCCGGCTGAGTTAAAGCGGGAAGCAGGGATGATATTGCCGGCAAACGGTTGTCTTGTATTGCCAGTTAGAGTGAGGGGATCAAAGATGCGGCTAGCGGACTCACTAAAGTCGCCAGCACGCATCCGCGGGGTGGGAATCGTACTAACAAAGGCTTGGGCTTGGCGTCGCCGGTCAAACTGACTGGAGATGAAAAAGAACGTCTTGTCGCGGGAGCGGTTATAGAGTTTTGGAATAAGCAAGGGGCCGCCCAGGGTCCCTCCAAATTGGTTGAGCACGAAGTGGGTACTAGCGCCCGGAGTGGCGAAGAAGTTTTTCGCGTCAAACTCCGAATTGCGGAGGAAGTGGAAAAGCGAACCGTGAAAGTCACGAGACCCGGACTTAATCACGACATTGGTGAATCCCCCTGCAGCTCGACCAAATTGTGCATCCGCTGCTGAGGTTTGAACCTTAAACTCCTGAATCGCCTCAACGGAGGGAAAGACAACGGCGCCAAATCCGTTGTGATTCTCCGTGTTGTCGACACCTTCGATCAGGAGGCTGTTCCAGTCATTGGTGGGTCGCACTCCGTTGATCGATGCGTTGGACACACCGCGGCGCGTGGTTCCCGGTAGGCCGCTGGCGTCACGGTCAAAAGAAGGAACTGTACCGGGAGAAAGGAAGATGAGAGTGGCGAAGTTGCGAGCATTAAGAGGAAGCTCAGCGACAGCACGGGCAGGGCGGATGTTACCCAGAGTGGAGGTCTCACTTTCTAGCTGAACCGAGGAGGCTTCAATCGTAACACGCTCGCTCGCCGCTCCAAGCTCGAGTCGAAAGTCCGCGGAAATTCTTTGTGCGACTTCTACCCGGACACGAAGGACAGCAGTTTTAAAACCGGCCGCAGAAGCGGTGACTTCGTATTCACCAGGCCGCAGGGGACCAGAAACGTAGCGGCCCGTTTCGTTGGTCTCCACGACGCTCGACAGAGCCGTAGCCACATTCTTCATGCTGACCTTGGCACCGACCACCACCGCGCCCGCCGGGTCTGTCACCGTACCAGTAAGAACACCGGTTTCAACTTGCGCTCGGGCTAAGGGAGTGAATGTCCCAAACGTCATGAGCAAGACCGCCGCAATGGCGAGCGCAAGTCGCAGTTTGCATCCAAGAGCATATTCAACGGGGCTGAACATCACACCTTCTCCAAAAGCGCAGATGCAGGTCCTGAGCGCAAGCCGAGACTCGCCGCACCATCTTGCTGGGGCGTCGCTCAAGGACACGCGCGAGTCTATAGGATTCTTAGGCCGGCGTCAACTGTTCGGTTTTTCAATTGTGGTGCGGTGCACTTTGATCCACCGGCTGTTGTTAAGCTAGGGGTAATTCTCGCGCCGTGTTGCCGACCCGACGGAAACCTCATAGCTGGCTTTTTGGGGCTTACTTGGCTCTTCGGTTTGCGGTTTTCTGCCCTGCTGCGGATTTTCCCCTGGATCTGTTACGGCGCGTGCTGGAGCGGGAGACGGCAACCGAGGCAGCGCGGGCTCACTATGCTTACCGCCAGGTTGTGCACCTCGAAGAGCTTTCTGAAAAAGGCCAGAAACGGGGTGAATACCGGGAATGGCGTGACGTCATCTTCAGCCCCGAAGGACGGCGCTATGAAAAGCCGCTCCGGCCACCTTATCTCGCTTTGGAGCGACTAAAGTTGACGGAAGAAGATTTTCGAGATCTCCGCGAGGTGCAACCTTTTCTTTTCACCCGCGAGCAACTTCCCCTCTATGAAACCCAAGATAAGGGCGAAGAAACTGTGGGCGGGCACCGCTGCTGGGTTCTGCGCATCCGGCCGCGTCAAATTCTATATGGACAGCGGCTGTTTGATGGCCTGGCTTGGGTGAACCAAGCAGACTTTTCGGTGATTCAAATGGAAGGAAAGGCGGTACCGGAAATTGTCAACCGCAAGGAAGAAAACCTGTTCCCGCGGTTTACCACAGTGCGCAAATTAGTGGATGGGCAATTCTGGTTTCCCGACCGGACGTTTGCGGATGACACGCTGGCCTTCCGTTCAGGTCCGGTGCGCGTCCGGTTGACGATTCAGTACTCGGATTACAAGAAATTCCAGGCCGAGACGACGATCCGCTTTACGGACCCCAAATAGGCTTTTCGGACCCGAAATTGAGATAGAGAACCGACAAGGGTGTTTTTGTGCTCGGATACGTGCTGGGCCCCGGTTTTAGGGTCAGGCGATCTTTTTTGGGAGGTTTGCAAGCGGAATAAATCCGCGCAAACTCAATGTATTAAATTGAAGTTAGGATGACCCAACAACCGTGGCGAACCTTCTTGAGCTGTGTGCTTGGCGGCGCCGCCGCCCTCTACATTTTCGGCCAGCAACACGAGGCCAGTTCTCCACAACAGGTCCAACAAATCTTTGCCGAATCCTGCGCAGGCTGTCATCAGGCGGGAAACGCGCAGGGTAAGTTGCGCCTGGACACTCTCGAGGGGCTTGCTCAGGGTGGGGTGTCAGGACCAGCAGTGACGCCGGGTAACAGCGCAGGCAGTTTGCTGGTTCAGCGCCTCACCAGCGCGAACCCGACGCTCCGAATGCCGCCCGGCGGAGCGCCACTTGGGGCCGACAAAATCGCCACCATCCGGCGCTGGATTGACAGTGGCGCGCCAGGCCTCGCGGCGCTGCCGGCTACCGTAGATTATGCACGCGACGTCAAGCCGCTTCTTCAGCGGTCCTGCTACGGCTGTCACAGCGGGACGCGGCCGCAAGCGGAGTTGCGGCTTGATGTGAAGGCAGGGGCCATGCGAGGAGGGCTCAGCGGGGCCGTGATTGTTGCGGGCGATGCAGAGCGCAGCCGTCTCGTCCACCGGCTGGAGGGCCGCGGCGGTGAGCAGCGGATGCCACTCAAGGGACAGCCACTCTCAAGTACCGAGATTGCTCTCATTCGCAAATGGATTGACGCGGGCGCACCCTGGCCGGACGAAGGAGAGCCTGCCGTCGCGACCATCGAAAAACATTGGTCCTACCGCAAGCCAGTGCGGCCACCGGTTCCTCGGGTGAAAAATTCCTCCCTGGTACGCAATCCCATCGACGCCTTCCTGCTAGCCAAACTCGAAAAGGAGGGCTTGAGCTTTTCGCCCGAGGCCAGCCGCGAGACCCTCATCCGGAGATTGAGCTTGGATCTAATTGGCCTTCCCCCCAGTCCTGAGGAGGTGGAAGCCTTCCTGCGAGACCAGCGGCCGGATGCTTACGAGCGGCTGGTGGAACGGCTGCTCGATTCACCCCACTACGGCGAGCGGTGGGCGCGACCCTGGTTGGACTTGGCCCGCTATGCCGACACCAACGGTTTTGAGAAAGACCGCCGGCGAACCATGTATCTGTATCGCGATTGGGTCATTCGGGCGCTCAACCAGGACATGCCCTTCGACCAGTTCGTCGTCGAGCAGCTGGCTGGGGATATGCTGCCCAACGCCACCGTCGAACAACAAATCGCTAGCGGCTTTCATCGCAACACGATGTATAACGAGGAGGGCGGGGTTGACAAGGACGAGGCCATGTTTGAAGTTCTGGTCGACCGCGTCAACACGACCGGAGCTGTCTTTTTGGCCACCAGCATCGGTTGCGCCCAGTGCCACAACCACAAATACGATCCTTTCACGCAGAAAGAATATTACCAGTTGATGGCTTTCTTCAATAACACTTGGAAGGAGCCAGAGGAGTATGGCGACACATCGGTAAAGTACCGGGAGGCCGAATTGGAGCTGCCCACCCCCGAACAAGCGGCCAAGCGTGCCGAAATCAAAGAGCGAATCAAGTTTCTGGAAACGAAGCTGAAGACCCAGACAGCCGAGCTGGACGCCGAACAGGCCAACTGGGAACGGTCGCTACGAGAGGCAGGAACGGATTGGAAGCTGCTAGAGCCTCTTCGCTTGAATGCATTGAACGGGGCGCAGTTGCGCAAGCTTGAAGACGGCAGCATCCTTGTGGGCGGGCCGAACCCGCAGCAGGAAACTTATGTAATCGAGTCCGGTGCGGTGGGGCTCTCAGCGATCACCGGCGTCCGTTTAGAAGCATTGCCGCATGAAAGTTTGCCGCGCGGGGGGCCAGGCCGTGACGTTTATGGCAATTTCATTCTCACTTGGATGCGGGTGGAAGTGGGAGACGGTTCGCAATGGCGAACGATCTATTTCAACCGCGTCCTGAACGACGATGGCCGGGGACCTGGGCGGCATTTGTGGACGATTGACGCCTCAAGAGAAGAGAAGCGCTTGCCGCGACAACTTGTGCTGGCAACGCGCAAACCCTTTGCGCTGCGCGATGGCGAGCGTATTCGCGTGACGGTTCACATGCGCTCGGACTTCGTCGGGCAGTCAATTGGGCGGTTTCGCTTGTCGGCCACTGACGTTTCAGACCCGAGCCTGATTGTCAAAATCCAAGCCAAGTTGCGGCCCGCGCTTGAGACCGACCCAGCACTGCGTACGGCGGAACAAAAGAAGCAGCTGGCCGACTATCATCGGAGCGTTGCGGCGTCGCTCAAGGCGGCCCGGGATGAGTTGAAAGAACTACAAAACCAGCTGGAAAAGCTCAGCATCACGACCGCTCTGGTCATGAAAGAAAACGATCGAGGGGAGCGGCCCTTTGATTTCATCCGTACGCGCGGCTCGTTTTCAGCGAAGGCCGAAAAGGTATGGGCTGACGTTCCAGCGGTACTGCATCCGATGCCGCCCGGGGCGCCGAAGAACCGCCTGGGACTGGCGCAATGGATCGCGAGCCGCGAGAATCCGCTGACCGCGCGGGTTACGATGAACCGCATTTGGGAGCAGTATTTTGGCCGCGGCATTGTGGAGACGAGCGAGGATTTCGGCACGCAAGGAGCCGCGCCGACGCATCCTGAGCTGCTCGACTGGCTGGCGGTAGAGTTTATGGATCGCAACTGGAGCCTGAAGGCCATGCACCGGCTCATCGTGGGGTCGCAAGCCTACCGTCAAAGCTCGAAACTCACGCCCGAGCTGCTCACCAAAGACCCTTACAACAAGCTGATCTCGCGCGGCCCGCGGTTCCGCATGGAAGCGGAGATGATTCGCGATCACGGGCTGGCGGCAAGCGGGTTGTTGAGCCGGAAGATCGGGGGCCCGAGCGTGTTCCCCTACCAACCGGAAGGCGTGTGGGATGTTCCCTATAGCAATGAGAAGTGGATCGAAAGTCCGGGTGAGGATAAGTACCGGCGCGGCATTTATACCTTTATCCGTCGCTCGGCCCTGTATCCGTCGATGATGAATTTTGACGCTACGAGCCGGGAATTTTGTACCGTGCGCCGGATTCGCACCAATACTCCGCTGCAAGCGTTGACCACGCTCAACGATCCCGCGTTCTTCGAAATGGCGCAAGCCCTCGCCAAGCGGGTTCTGAACGAGGGGGGCACAACGGAAAACTCGCGGCTCAAATACGCCTTCCGCCTCTGCACGAGCCGGCTGCCCAAGTCTGCTGAAATGGATGCGCTGCAAAGCTGGCTGGCCAACGAGCGCAACTATTTCCAACAGCATCCCGAGGAAGCGGCGAAACTGGCGCCGCAGGCGCGCGACGCCACCGAGCAAGCAGCGTGGGTGATGTTGTCCAACGTTTTATTGAATCTCGACGAGGCGCTCACCAAGGAGTAACGAAACATGTCCCGCATCTTGGAGCTTACCAGACGTCAGTTCTTTCAATCGGCGTCCAGCTTGGGACTGGGAGCTTTAGCGCTGGCGCACCTGAGTCAGGAAAAGCTGTTCTCCGCCACACACCACCGGCCTAAGGCCAAGCGGGTGATTTTTCTTTTCATGGCAGGCGCACCGAGTCAACTGGATTTATTCGACTACAAGCCGAAGTTAAACGAGTATGACGGCAAGCCCTGCCCGGAAGAGCTGATCAAAGGCGAACGCTTCGCTTTCATCAAAGGTGTGCCGAATCTGCTGGGCAGCCCGCACAAGTTCCGGCGTCACGGGCAGTGCGGCGCGGAACTTTCCGATCTACTACCGCATTTGGCGAAGGTGGTGGATGACATCGCCATCGTCAAAAGCATGCACACCACGCAGTTCAATCATGCGCCGGCGCAAATTTTTATGAACACCGGGCACCAAATTCCAGGTAGACCGAGCATGGGATCCTGGCTTACCTACGGCCTTGGCAGCGAAAACCAGGACCTGCCCGGGTTCGTCGTTCTGCTATCCGGTGAGAATGCCCCGGACGGAGGGAAGAGTTGTTGGGGAAGCGGTTTCCTGCCAAGCCGCTATCAGGGCGTCGAATTCCGCCGCTCAGGCGACCCGGTGTTGTTTCTTTCCGATCCAGAAGGCATGACCAGCGCTACGCGGCGGCGCAGTCTCAACCTGCTGAAAGAGCTCAACCAGCAACACTACGCCGACATTGGCGATCCTGAGATCCGCAGCCGTATTGCCAATTACGAGCTTGCCTACCGCATGCAAACTAGCGTGCCAGAACTCGCCGATTTAAGCCGGGAGCCGGACTACATCCACCAGCTTTACGGCACGGAGCCTGGCAAAAACACTTTCGCCAATAATTGTTTGTTGGCGCGACGGCTGGTGGAACGCGGCGTACGGATCGTACAGCTTTATCATCGTGGCTGGGACACGCATGGAAACAGCCAGAACGGCGACATTGTGAACCGCCTAACCGCACTCTGCCGCGAGGTAGATCGCGGCTCAGCAGCCTTGGTGCAAGACCTGAAGCAGCGCGGCTTGCTTGAAGACACGATTGTTATCTGGGGAGGCGAGTTCGGCCGCACGCCGATGAACGAAGCCCGCAGCGGATCGAAATTCCTGGGCCGCGATCATCATGCCCGGGCCTTCACGATGTGGCTCGCTGGCGGCGGAATCAAACCAGGCGTAACGGTTGGGAAAACCGACGAGCTGGGTTATAACATCGTCGAGGATCCAGTCAGTGTGCACGATCTGCACGCCACCGTGCTGCATCTGCTGGGTATTGACCACACGAAGCTCACCTACAAGTTTCAAGGTCGCGAGTTTCGCCTCACCGATATTCACGGAGAACTCGTTCACAAATTACTGGCTTAAATCAGGAGGAACCGCCCGATGCGGCTCGCCTTTCTCGCACTCGTACTGAGTGTGTTCCTTTTCGCCCAACGCACGCAAAGAGAAGTCACCCGGGCGACCACGCCCTACGATGACTCGAAGCCCAACAGCAGCCAGGTTCCGGACGTCTACGCTATTTCCGGCAAATTTGACCGCATCGTAGTGTTGCGATTCAAATACGACACCGATCTGCTGGCGGGCATGGAAAAGATCGTCAAGCAAGAAAAGATCCGGAACGCCGTGATCCTGTCGGGGGCGGGCTCGGTGCGCAACTACCACCTGCACACTGTTTCAAATCGAACATTTCCCTCAAAAAATGTTTACTTCCAGGATCCGACGGCCAGCGCGGATATTGTGAGCATGAACGGCTACGTCATCGACGGGCGCATCCACGCGCACCTGACTCTAGCGACACCCGAACGCGCCCTGGGAGGCCATCTGGAACCAGGAACCAAGGTATTCACCTTCGCCATCGTCACGCTCGGTGTGTTTGCGGACGGCGTGGACTTAAGCAAGGTCGACGATAAGACCTACCGTTAAAACATGCGGGCCTGAGACGGCACCCGCTCGTTGAAACACCTTTGCCCGGCCTCGATTCCAAATCACGCTGCTCCCCCAAAGACATTCGCAGCGGGTTCAGGGGGTCAGAGGTCGCGAAAGAATCATCGCTGGCAGGCGGGACAAAAATAAGTAGAACGGCCACCCTGGTGGATGCGCCGGATGGAATGGCCGCAGCGCAAGCAGGGCTTCCCTTCCCTGGCGTAAACCTGGCAGGGAAATTCCTCCGCTTCTTGGAATACACCAGGTTTTGCGTAGGCTTTTACTGCGCACTCTACGGCCTGGTTCAGGACCTCAACGATCGCCTGGTGAAGAGCTGCGAGTTTCTTCCGGCTCACTCGCGAGAGGGACTTGCGGGGATCCATGCGAGCGCGGAAAAGCGCTTCGGCGGCATAGATGTTGCCAAGCCCGGCAATGCGGCGTTGATCCATGAGAAAAATTTTTGCTGGCTGCCGGCTGGAACGGGCCAGTTCGACAAAGCGGCTGAGCGTGAACTGGTCCGAGAGCGGTTCGACGCCCAGCTCGGCGAGCAATCCGGAGGCTTCCTGGCGGTGATAAAAGCGCAGTCTGCCGAGCGTACGAGGATCTTCGAAGATCAAACCTTTACCGTCATCGAGTTCAAACCAAATGCGGGCGCTGAGACAGCGAAAGCGGACGTCGGGGATCACAAATAAATTCCCTGTCATGCCGAGATGAACGTGTAACAGTCCCATGCCAGACAGGCCGAGGAGGATGTTTTTGCCGCGGCGTTCGACCGATTCCACCTGCCTGCCTTCCACGAGCTGGCACAGCACTGGTGGCGGATGGGGCTTGACCATATTGGCCCGCTCGATGCGCATGCGGACGAGTGTCCGCCTGGCCGCCTCCACCCGTAATTTGCGGCAAACGGCTTCCACTTCAGGCAATTCCGGCACAATAGAAAAGATGCCACGCGGCGCTGCTCGGCGCTGGGATTTTCCAAAGTGCGAGAAGCACGAGCGCGCTCGGCTCAGGTGCGGAATTTGGCCCCCGCCGTCGCCCCCATGCTCGCCCGAAATTCGCCCGCCGGCGTGAGGGCTTCAAGCCCTCGATTGCCCATCCTCGCTTCACCAAATGGTCAGCTCCAAGGGCGAGCCTGCGGCAAGACCGAGTTTCTTGGCCGCCGAGCCGCAATTGACGACCACCTCGTAGTAGCCGGCACTGCCCGCAATCAAGACGGCTTCGTTTGGAGGGGCCTCAGCATAGCTGTGGACTAGCAAAGAAATGCGCTCCATTCCCGCCTGAAGTTCAAACACGCACTGGCCAAGTTGGGGGAAGTCCTGAACGGCGAAGCCAGTGATGAGATTGCCGAAGCGGTCGACTTTCAGCAC
Source organism: Bryobacteraceae bacterium (assembly GCA_025056455.1). GTDB lineage: Bacteria > Acidobacteriota > Terriglobia > Bryobacterales > Bryobacteraceae > CADEFT01. The sequence continues at coordinate 17,654 of JANWVY010000001.1, forward strand.
ATTTGCCGTCCAGCTTCGTTTTCCTACCCGGTGCAGCTTGGCGAACTCCGAACGCAAGGCGTCAGCGATCTTTTTGCCAAACTGTGACGGCGTCACGCCTTTGGCTAAGTGAGCCGCTACCGGAGAAAAAACATCACGGCCGTGAAATGTTTGGCTCAAGGGCTTGAGAAAAAAGCGCTGCGCCGTGATTTCCCGCACGCTGCAAGTTTCGCGTTCCATCACCATGGAAAAGACGCCATTGTCAGGACCGACAAAACGGTGTCCGCCGCCTTCGACCAGAATGGGGCGGCGCTGGGTGCCGACACCTGGATCCACGACCACCACATGCACGGTCTTTTTGGGAAACCAGCGATAGGCTTCGGCAATCGTGAAGGCAGCTTCGGCGATTTGCTGGGGCGAGATGTCGTGCGTGATGTCGACCAGCTGAGCCTCTGGAGCAATGGACAGAATCACACCTTTCATTACGCCGACAAAATGGTCTTGAAGACCGAAATCGGTGGTGAGAGTAATTATGGGCCGGCGCATAAGAGCAACAGCTTCTCTTTAGTATCGGATAGCTAGCTGCGGGAGTGCTGGCGAAACAGGAGGACTGCGCCAGGCGCGCGCTGCTTGAAAGCGGCTGGGGTTAGGATTCGGTAATGGTTACGCGGAGTAGTTTGTCCCCTTGGCGGACCGCGTTGACAACTTCCTGGCCTTCCACCACCTGGCCGAAGACGGTGTGCTTACCATCCAGCCAGTCCGTGACCACGTGGGTGATGAAAAACTGGCTGCCATTGGTGTTAGGTCCGGCATTGGCCATGGAAAGCGAACCGACCTGGTGGCGCCGGGGGTTGTTTTCAATTTCATCTTCGAAGCGGTAGCCTGGACCGCCGCGGCCGGTTCCGGTTGGATCGCCGCCCTGGATCATGAAATCGGCGATGACGCGGTGAAATACCGTACCGTCATAGAAATTCTCGCGCGCCAAAAAGACGAAGTTATTGACGGTTTTGGGGGCGTCCTTGGCAAAGAGCTCACAAACAATTTTGCCTCTCGATGTTTCAAAGATCGCCGTGTACGACTTATTGGCGTCGATCATCATGGGCGGCGGAGCCGCATACTGATTTGGCATAATCCCAGTCTAACGAACTTATGCCACTGCTTCTGTTGCTGACCGCGCTGGGCACCATGATCCTCACCCAAGCTGGGGGTCAATCGCTAGAAGGGGTTCTCGACTTGCACGCGCACGCCGGACCTGATTCCGTCCCGCGTTCGATTGATGCGCTGGCGCTGGCCAAGCTGGCGCATGCGAAAGGATTCCGGGGAATCGTGCTGAAGAACCACTACGAGCCGACGGCCTCGTGGGCGGCGCTAGCTCGCGCCCAAACGCCTGGTCTTGAGATTTTTGGCGGCATTGTGCTGAACCGCAGCGTCGGTGGAATCAATCCAGCTGCCGTAGAGCAGATGACAAGGGTTTATGGCAGCTGGGGGCGAATCGTATGGATGCCAACTTTTGATGCCGAAAATCACGTCAAGACGGTGCGGGAACCACGACCTTTCGTTTCTATTTCGCGATCGGGTCGGCTGCTGGGACCTGTTTTACAGGTACTAGACGTGATTGCAAAATATAATCTTGTTCTGGCAACCGGCCACTCGAGTCCCGCCGAAAGCTTTATGTTGATCCGCGAGGCTCAGAAGCGCCAGATCCGGCGCATTGTGGTGACACATGCCATGGTTGCGCCCGTCTCGATGAGCGTAGAACAGATGCGCGAAGCGGCCGAGCGAGGCGCCATGATTGAATTTGTCGCCAATGCCGTGGTTGGTAAATCCAAGAGCCTCACCTTTGAGCGGTATGCGGAAGCCATGCGCCGCGTGGGCTACCCCAACTGCATTCTCTCTAGCGATCTCGGACAAAGGGATAACCCGCTGCATCCGGACGGGCTCGTAGAAGCGTTTTCCGGACTCCGCCAGGCAGGCGTTCCGCCGGAAGAAATTGAGCGGATGGCGAAATATAATCCCGCTCGCTTGTTAGGATTGACACAGTGATCCAAGGAGTCCTCTTACACTCGGTCAGCTACGCGGGGCTGTGGGGCCAAGTTTCGCTTTCCACAGCCACATTTCTCCGCAAAGCGGCCCAGCTCGGATTCGATGGCGTGGAATTGATGGCCAAACGGCCCCACGTCTCCGTTCTCGACTACGACAGCGAAGCGCGGCGCCAGCTGCGGGCCCAACTCGAGGATCTCGGTCTTCACAAGAATATCCTCGCCGGCTATACGAATTTAACGGCGGATCTCGAGCATGGTGAGGTGCCGCAGCGAGAGATCCAGGTGAGCTACATCGCCGAGCTGGCACGCTTAGCGCGGGATCTAGGGTGCACGGCGGTGCGCATCTTTTCCGGCTATGAAAATCCGCTGCTTGATTATTCCAAGCAATGGCGTTTCGTGGTAGAGACCCTGCGAGAGGCTGCGCAGCGAGCCGCCGATTTTGGTGTGGTGCTCGGCGTGCAGAACCACCATGACCTCGGGGCGGGGTGGGAAAGCTTTCGTGACCTGATTCTGGAAGTGGACCATCCCAACTGCCGGGCCATGTTCGATGCTTGGGCGCCAGGGCTCCATGAGTTCGGAAAGACTCCGGCGAGTCTGGGTCAAGCCGCAAGCGAGTTGGCGCGCCTAATGGTTCACACCACCGTAGCCGACTACCAGCTACGTCCGCGTTACCGGTACAATTCCGCCTTGATTAACTACGAGCCGCTTACCCCAGCAGTGGTCGCAGTGCCCGTCGGTGAGGGGTTTCTCGATTACCGCGCTTTCTTGGAAGGACTGCGGGCAGGGGGTTTTTCGGGAACTGTCGCGTACGAGATGTGTTCACCCCTCCGCGGCGGCGGTTCTGAGGACAATCTTGATCGTTTTGCGAGGCGGTTTTTGGAGTGGATCGCTCCTTGGCGAAGCCCGGCCTGAACGCTCGGGACCGGCCCGGTATTGTAGCAGTATATGGATGCTTACATCCTCCACCGATTCCATTTTGCCTTTACCGTCACCTACCACTATTTGTTTCCCCAGCTGACGATGGGCCTCTCCCTGCTGATTGTTGTGCTGAAAACGCTGGCTTTGCGAAGAAACGACCCCGATTATGATCGCGCTGCGCATTTCTGGGGCAAGATCTTTGGCCTCAATTTCGCCATGGGGGTGGTCACCGGAATTCCCATGGAATTTCAGTTTGGCACTAACTGGTCACGTTTTGCGGAAGCAGCTGGCGGTGTGATCGGTCAAACGTTGGCTCTCGAAGGCGTCTATTCATTCTTTTTGGAATCCACGTTTCTCGGCTTGTTGCTGTACGGAAGAAACTTGTTAGGCCGCTACGGACACTGGGCTGCCGCCTTCTGCGTGTTTGCCGGCTCCTGGCTGTCGGGCTTCTTCATCATCATGACCGACGCCTGGATGCAGCATCCTGTCGGTTACAAAATTACGCCCCAGGGGGCGATTGAACTGGAAAGTTTTTGGGCGTTGGTTACCAATCCCTGGGGATTGTGGCAGTATGCGCACAACATGATGGGAAGTGTAATGACGGCTTCGGTTGTGATGGCAGCCGTTGGCGCCTTTTATCTGCTCAACCACCGCGATCAAAAATACGCCCAGATATTTCTCCGGATCGGCGTTCTCAGCGGTTTGATTGCAGCCCTTAGCTTAGCCTTTCCGACCGGACACTACCAGGGAGAAAATGTCGCGCGCTACCAGCCGGTGACGCTGGCCGCTATGGAAGGGCACTTCGAGACGGCACAAGGAGCCCCAATTGCGATCCTCGGGCAGCCTGATCCGGTACGCCAGCGACTGGATAATCCGCTTCTCGTTCCAAAGATGCTGAGCTTCCTTATCTACCGCCGCTGGAGCGCCGAAGTGAAGGGCCTGAATGAATACCCGCGAGACCAGTGGCCGGACAACATTCCTTTGCTCTATTACTCCTTTCACATCATGATCGGCTTAGGAACTCTGTTCATCGCCCTAATGCTAGCCGCCACCTTCCAGCTTTATCGGGGTAAGCTTTTTGAATCCAAACCTCTCTTGTGGGCGCTCATGCTGGCTTTACCCTTTCCCTACATCGCCAACACCGCTGGCTGGTTGACTGCGGAACTTGGCCGGCAGCCCTGGGTGATTTACGGGCTCATGCGGACGCGGGATGGATTCTCCCCTCACGTCTCAGCAGGCAATACGATGTTTACACTCCTAGGATTCATGGGCCTTTATTTGTTGCTGGGAATTCTTTTCCTTTTTCTGATGGCTCGCGAAATCGAGCACGGACCCAGCTACAGTCCGGTTGTTGGTAGCGAAAACGAGGTTCGACCCGCCGTGTCGCAAACGCAAGCAGGATAGATCGGAGGCGGTATGGAAACAACCTGGTTTTGGCTAACGGCGTTCCTGATCACCGGTTATGTCGTCTTGGACGGTTTTGATTTGGGGGCCGGGGTTGTGCACCTGTACGTGGCACAAACGGACGGAGAACGCCAGCAAGTCCTCAAGAGCATTGGACCCGTGTGGGACGGCAACGAAGTGTGGTTACTGGCCGGCGGCGGCACGCTTTACTTTGCATTCCCAAAACTCTATGCCTCCAGTTTCAGCGGTTTCTATCTCCCTTTGATGATTGTCCTGTGGCTGCTCATTTTGCGAGGTATCGCCCTCGAATTCCGGAATCACCTGGCGAATGATACTTGGCGGCCCTTTTGGGATGTCACGTTTTCGCTCGCAAGCACGCTGCTGTGCGTCTTCTTTGGAGCAGCGCTGGGAAATGTGGTGCGGGGAGTGCCGCTCGATGAGCGTGGGGAGTTCTTTTTGCCGCTATGGACCAACTTCACCACAAAACCTGCACCGGGGATTCTGGACTGGTACACGATTCTGGTCGGATTATTAGCGTTTGTGTGTCTAAGCATACATGGCGCAATTTGGGTCGCGCAGAAAACAAGCGGGGCTGTTCACCAGAGAGCTCACCGACTGGCGAAGGTGTTGCTTCCAGCGGTTGTTGTACTGACGGCAGCAGTAACGGCGGCCACCTTTCAGATTCAACCCCACGTCGCCAGCCGCTTCCGCGACAATTGGGTGGGCTGGGTTTTTCCCCTACTGGCCCTCGCAGGACTCGCTTTCGTGTGGCGAGGGCTGTCGCTCGAGCGATACAGCGCAGCCTTTGTGGCCTCAACTTTCTATCTTGTTGGGATGTTGGGGGCCGTAGCCTTCGGCCTATTTCCAAACGTACTGCCGGCCACCGACCCCGCGCGGTCTCTTACGATCTACCAGGCAGCCGCAGCCCCCTACGGCTTGCGGGTGGGCCTTTTCTGGTGGCTGCCGGGCATGGCGATGGCCTTGGGCTACACGGCGTTTTTGTACCGGCGATTTGCTGGCAAAGTCTCACCTTGAGCATCGAACGCTGGGGTTCGTGCGCCCGGGTGGGTTCGCCCGGTGGGTGGAATTACGCTCCTGCTTCGAGGCCCCTCACACTGTCTGAGGACCGAGCAAAGCTTAGAATCGCAGGATGCACCCAGTGGCGATAATCTTTGAATTTCACGTGAACCACGTCCCGGTGAGTGCCGGCGTTAAAGGCAATTTCCTCGAGTTCAGCGAGACTGGAGTCGCAGTAGACTGGGATGTCTCCGTAGAGATTCCCAAACGGCGGCATCGCGCCGAGTTCGGTGTCGGGAAACAGTTTTGCGAGCTCCTCTTCGCTCGCCAGTCGTACACTGTTCAGGCCGAGCAGATAACGCAGGCGGTCGACGTCGATGTGCATGTCAGCTGGTAGCACCGCCATGGCGTAGACTCCGTCGCCCACAAACACGACGGTTTTAGCCAGGCCGTGAACGGGCGTGTGATCCGCCTGCGCCGTATCTCTTGCCGTATAGGTCAACCGGTGCGTGGTATGGGTGTAAATCGCATTCTGGCGGTCGAGGAATTCTTGGAGCCGGGGAACAATCATGGCGGACCTCCAAAGAAGTGCTAGCAAGCAAAGTGCCACTTCAGTCGAACACGGGACGCCGGGGATCAATCCACCACCAGGCAGCGGAACTCAGCAGATAAAGCCCCGCCATTACATACAGCGGCAGGCTCCAAGAGGCAAAATTTTCGACGAGCAGCGTCAGGACAACTGGGCTTAGTACGCCGGCAATCTGTCCCGAAGTGTTCATCGCGGCACTGATCACACCCGAGTGCGATCCGCCGATGTCGATACAGGTGGCCCAACTAGCCGCTAGGGTGAACATCGAGGAGGCTGCGGCCGTGGCAATCAGCAGGGCGGCGGCGACGGGATTGGTGGCGCCAGGCGCCAGCAGCATGGCTAGGCCAGAAACGAGGTAGGCACAGACGCCAATCCCGGCACGTCCCAGACGCAGGCCGAAGCGCCGTGTAAGCCAGTCCGTGGTAATTCCGCCGAAGATATCCGCAAACACACTGAGCATCAGAGGAAGACCCGCAAACAGGCCCAGCGAGGCTTTACTGAAACCGCGTTGTTGCTCGAGATAAGTCGGCAGCCAGGTGATGAGGAAGTAGAATCCGTAAGAATTCGAGACATAGGCAACGCAAAGCGCTACGACGGACCGGTTGGCCAAGGCGCGGCGCCAGAAACGCCAACCACTTGTGTGCTTGCCTTCGGGACGGCGGCCCGCGAGGATGAGCTCGAGTTCGCGGGGTGTAATCGAGGGGTGTACCGCTGGCTCATCGCGGAACCAGAGATACCAGGCCGCAGCCCACAAAAACCCTAGTGAGCCGAAAACGACAAACACCATCCGCCAACCGAGCAAGGGCTCCAGCCACAGGACCAGCAAGGGAGTGACTCCACCTGCTAAGTGCGCTCCAGCGAAGAAAATCCCTTGGATGATCCCACGCTCGCGCAAAGGAATCCAGCTGGCAAAAGTACGAGCTACGTTGGGCCAAGCCCCTGCCTCACCTGCTCCAAACAGGAAACGCACAGCAAGAAGCGCGGCATAGGAGCGTACGGCGCCCGTGGCCATGGTGAACAGCGACCACCACGCTACAATGCGAGCCAGCACACGGCGTGTCCCGACGCGCTCTCCCCACCAGGCGGTGGGCACTTCAAAGGCGGCGTAGGCGATGGTGAAGGCGCTGAAGACATAGCTCATCTGCATGGGGGTCAGCCCGAGTTCTCGCATCATGGAAGGGGCGAGCGTCGAGATGCACACTCGGTCGAAGTAGGTGAGGGCTGCTAACAGTAAAGTGAAGCCGACCACCTTGTATCGCAGAGCGATCATGGCTGAGGCCTCCAGGCGCCGCGCAGCACGACACGGTCTAGCGGTTCTCCCCGGCTGAATTGATCCAGCGATTCACACATGCGTGCGATGCGGCGGCGGATGAGGCCACTCGTCCAAGCGCTCATGTGCGGCGTTGGCAGGACATTGGGCAGTTCGTGGAAAGGCAAACAGGAACCTCTACCTTGATTGGATCCGTCACTCGGATACTGATACCACACGTCAAGCGTCGCGCCTGCAATCTGGCCCGTCCGCAAGGCCTCATAAAGGGCCTGTTCGGCCACGATTTCAGCGCGAGAGACGTTCACCAAGTACGCCGTGCGTTTCATCTGCCGCAGTTGCTCGGCCCCGATGAGCGATCTCGTGTCCGGTGTCAGTGGACAGGCAATGACCAGAAAATCGCTTTCAGACAGCACCTGAGGCAAGCGCTCGGCCTGGTTGCTGCGCAGGGCGAGGACGCGCATTCCGAAGGCTTCGGCGCGGCGTGCGACCGCCCGGCCAATATGGCCGTAGCCGATCAGTCCGAGGGTGGAACCTTGGACTTCGCGGTGGGGTTCGCCGCCTACCCGCCCGCTTCCAAGCCACAGGCCCTGACGGAAGGCGGCAGCTTTCTCTTCTACGCCTGTGGCGTGCATCAGAATGGCCATCATGACAAATTCGGCCACGGGTGTTTCATGTTCGAAGCAATTCACCAAGGCGCAGCCTTCAGGCAATTCGGCGGGCGATTCATGCACCACGCCCGCGCCTGGGTAAAGAAATAATTTGAGGCGGTGAGCTCTCGGCAGCAGGTTGGCTGGCAGCTTCAAGGCCACCAGGGCATCAGCTTTCGAGATCTCATCCTCGATTGCGGAGGGACCCACAGAGAGAATTTCCCACGGCGTGGTGACGGTTTGCTGGAATTGACCGGCGTAGCGTGACCACTGGTTGTCAAAAATAAGGAGCCGATTCATACATAGAAGCCGTCGCGTTTCTCCCGCACGCCAGGCCACCGGCTGAGCTCTTGCTCATTGAGTTCGAAGCCCAGGCCCGGAGAATCATCCAAGTAGTAGCGGCCTGCGCGAACGGGCAGCGGCCGGCTCAGAATGCGGTCCCGCCATTCGACGTCTTGAACGATGAATTCTTGCAACAAGAAGTTTGGGATCGAGGCCATGACATGCGCCGAGGCGATGGTGGAAACCGGCCCGTTGGGATTATGCGGCGCAACGAACAGATTGAAGGCCTCGGCTAGCGAGGCGATTTTTCGCATTTCGCTGATACCGCCACAGCGGGTAATGTCTGGCATGAGGAAGTCGACAGCTTGTTTTTGCAGCAGTGTGAGCGCCTGATAGCGGGAGTGCACGCGCTCGCCAGCACACACAGGGAGCGGGATGCTGCGGCGGATGCGCGCCAGCGAATCGGGGAATTCCGGACCAGCCGGCTCCTCGTACCACAGGCAGCGGATACCCGCCGCATGGATGCGATGAGCAAGCTCCACGGCGTCGGCCTCGTTCAGCAGGGCATGCGTTTCCACGGCGATGGGAAAATCCGGCCCGACAGCTTGCTGAACAGCCCGTAACCGCTCGATGGCCAACCGCTTGCGTTCCTCGCTCAGAGCGAGGTTGGGGGCCAGATGCTCGCCGTACAGGTAAGAGGTGTGCTGGAAGGGGTCCAACTTGCAGGCCTGAAATCCGAGGCTGGCCATCGCGCGCGCCTGCTTCTGATAATCTTCGACCGAACCGTCCCCTTCGAGAAACCAATAGTTGGCGTAGAGGGGAATTTCTTTGCGGTATGCCCCTCCAAGCAGTTGGTAAACGGGCAAGCCGCAGCGTTTTCCGAACATGTCCCACAGCGCGATGTCGACGGCGCTGATGGCGCTCAACAGCGGCCCTCCCTGCCCCAGCCAGTGAAAATCGCGGTAAAGTTTGGTCCAGAGAAAGTCAATTTGGCGGGAGTCCTGGCCGATGATGTAGCGGGCGACATGTTCGACCGCTGCCTCCACCATGGGCGAACCAGGCCAGTTGGTTGCCTCGCCAATGCCGCTCACACCATCCTCGGCATAGAGCTTCAGGAGCGTCCAGTTGTATTTGACGCCCTCGACCAGCCAAACGCGATAGCCTGTAATTTTCATGGGGCTGGTTCAATCTCGCCGGAGAATCAGCAACGCGGACTGGCGGCGTGCGCGCTGGGGCCCTCTGGCAATCGCCTTCGATAGCTGCTGATCGGCGGCATGCAGGGATTCGAATTTGGCAAGCACAGCATCCTTGCGGTAGCGGACATGGACACGCATCTTTTCTGCCGCCTCATCGGGCGTGCCATTGACCAGCACCTCGGCGAGCTCACCATGCCAGCGGGGCGGGAGAGGAATGTAATCGCCTGTAGTCATAAATAACCAGTTGAATAAGAGAACGCGAGAGCGTTCAATGGCCGCCGCCAGCTCTTTGCAGCCCGTCGCTTCGGCCACCAGCATGTGAAACTCGAGGTGCAGCTTTTCGGCGGCGGAGTGCTTGTCGGCATCGGGCGTTGTCGTGCGGCCGAGCAAGAGATAGCAACGATCCAGATCTCGGCTCATTTTGAGTAGGCGCTTGCGATCGCGGACCGAGGCCAGTTCAGCAAACAAGCGCGCGGAATGGGTCTCCAAAGCCTCTCGCACCACGTAATTGCCGTTGATTTCGCTTACGGTGGGAATTTTGACCCTCGTCCCCGCTCGGGGCCGGCTTTCGACCAAGCCTTCGCTCTCCAAGCGCAACAGAGCGTCAGAAACTGGCAGGGTGCTCATCTTCAACTGTTCGGCGAGACTGCGCCGGGAGATTGGCGCGCCAGGCGGCAGTTTGCCAGCCAGGATCGCATCACGGATCTGAAGATAGGCTTGGGTGTGGAGAGGCAGGTCCACCTCCGCCGGAAGGCGCTTTTTTAAAAGTGACATGTCGAATCGGCGACTTTGTATTGACAGTGTAGCGGCAGAGGGCTACACTTGCAACCAGAAACTGATATTCCAGTTTTCAGATCGAAGAACGGAAGTGATTCTCCATGCTGAAGGGTCGTCTTCAAACTCTCCACGCTGCGCTTGCCCCGGCCATCCTCCTGGCCCTCTCCGCCTTTTCCGCTTTGAGCCAGAACATCACGGGCTCCATCCTCGGAGTCGTGACCGACGCCACGAAAGCCGCAATTGCGGGAGCCGATATCGAAATCACCAATCGCGACACGAATCAATCGACCCGGGTCAAGTCCAACGACAGCGGTTTGTTCGAAGCGGTGTATCTGCGACCAGGCACCTACCGCGTCAGCGTGAGCGCACCCGGTTTTAAAACGGCGGTTCGCGATTCTCTTACGCTGCGGGTTGAGGACCGCCTCCGTCTCGATTTTCAGCTGGAGGTTGGGGATGCAACAACCACCGTCCAGGTGACGGGGGAGGCGCCTGTCATTGAAACCGAGAACGCGTCTCTCGGCCAAGTGGTGACCTCAAAAGCAGTGCAGGAGATTCCCATCCGAGGGCGAAATATTTTCGATCTTGTGGGGCTGGCAGCAGGAGTTCAGGTCAACCCTCGCGCGATTGGGGGTGTGGCTTCGACAGGGGACAATGCTGCGCCGCTCTTTGTGCAGTCGGACATTTCCATCAATGGTGGCCGTTTCCGCACGAACGATTTTCTCGTGGATGGCGTTTCTGTGATGCTGCCCGAAAACAACAACTTTGCCTTTTCCCCTTCCCCTGACGGCACACAGGAGTTCAAAGTCCTCACCAACAGTTTTGGCCCGCAGTTTGGCCGTAGCGGGGGTGGCACGGTGAACGTGGTGACGCGCGGAGGATCGAACGAATTTCACGGCACGGTGTATGAGTTTTTCCGGAATGACCGGCTGCGGGCAAACAACTTTTTTGCGAACGCTCGGGGACAGGCCCGCGGCAAATTCACCTTCAACCAGTTTGGAGCAGCTGCCGGCGGACCGGTCGTCCGAAACAAGACGTTTTTCTTTTTCGACTACATGGGGCATCGCGAACGCGTTGCAGGCGGCGCTGGAATTGCCACTGTGCCCTCGGCTCTAGAACGTGCAGGAGATTTTTCGCAGAGCCGGAATCGAAATGGCGATTTGGTGATCATTTATAACCCCTTCACGACACGCTCTGCGCCGGGTGGTTTCGTCCGCGATCCTTTTCCTGGTAACGTGATTCCGCTATCGGTGCAAAGCCGCGTGGGACGGAATTTGGCGGCGTTTTACCCCAATGCCAACACGGAAGGTGAGGGCCCGGCGCGGATCAACAATCTACTCTGGGCGCCCAGAAATTTCATCAACAGCGATCAGTGGTCGGCCCGAATCGACCACCGCTTCTCGGACCGGCTGGGTTTGTTCGGGCGGCTAACGCGCAATACAGGCAACAGTGGAGGCAACGGTCCGTACAACAATATTGCCGACCCGGTCCTGGGGGTCATCGTGAACCGTGTGGTCAACGGAGTCGTGAACACGACAGCCGTGCTCTCGCCGGCGCGCATTTTGAACCTTCGCGCCGGCGTCACCCGGCGTTTTGAAGGCCGGACGCCGCTGGCGGCAGGCAAGGTCAACCTCACGGAACTGGGGTTTTCGCCCACGATTGCCGCGGCCGCTCAGGAACAGCTCTTCCCGGCAACGACGGTGGCGAACTACACCGGACTTGGGACGCCGAGCGGAGACCGTATCCGGCGCGGTAACACGATCTATACGGTTGTAGCGGAACAAACGGAAATTCGCGGACGGCATACACTGGTTTATGGCGCGGACATCCGGATGTACGATCAGACTCCGTTTCAGGGAGGCACGCCGTCGGGCAATTACAGTTTTGGTTTGGCGCAAACCCAGGGCCCGAATCCGCTGATCCCGTCGCTGACAGCGGGTAATGGGCTTGCTTCTTTACTCACGGGTTTTGGTACGGGCAACATCAACCTGGTGCCGGCTCTGGCGATCCGGAACATGTACTATGCGCTGTTTTTCAACGACGACATCAAACTGGGCCGGCTGACGCTCAACGCCGGACTGCGCTGGGATTATGAGCAACCTCGTACAGAACGCTACAACCGTTTTGGCAATTTCGACTTCCAGGCCCCCTTCCCTGTGCAAGTTCCCGGCTATAACAATCCGCCGGGGGTGATTCGTTTTGCTGGGCGCGATGGATTGCCTCGCGGTCAGTTCGATCCGACCTATACCAATTTCGGGCCGCGGTTTGGTCTTGCCTACCGGTTATCCGACCGTACAGTGCTCCGGTCCGGCTACGCAATCTTTTTCGCGCCGCGCTTTGGCACCACCTCAGGGCAAGGTTTTGGCGCACCTGGCGCCGACGTCAATACGCCCTGGATTTCTTCGCTCGATGGCGTCACTCCGCTCAACCTGCTCGACAATCCGTTTCCCACAGGCTTGCTGCAACCTCCCACGCGCGAAGTCGAGCGCCTGCAGATGGGCTTGGGGGTGACGATTATGGACCGGGGCAATCGCTCCAACATTTATAACCAGCAATGGAATTTCACGCTCCAGCAGGAGTTGCGCGGCGGGTTGCTGCTTGAAGCCTCCTATGCCGGAAACAAAGGGACACGGCTTCCGATCTCCATCGACTTCAACGCCGTGGATCCGCGTTTTCAGGCTCTTGGCGCGCAGCTAAACGAGCAAGTGCCAAATCCTTTCTTCGGGACGACGACGGTGGGCCCGCTGGCGCAGCGCACAGTGAGCCGCCTCACCCTTCTCCGCCCGTATCCGCATTATGGCACGATCGGAACGTTCAACCCGGCCGTGGCGCAAAATCTCGGTTCCTCCATTTACCATTCCGCCCAACTCCGGCTGGAAAAGCGGTTTTCTGGCGGAAACACATTCGTGATCGCCTACACAAACTCGAAGCTGATTGACAATGGTTCTGGCCGTATCTTCGGGGAAACAGCGTTTACGCCACCGGTGCAAAATCAGTATGACCTGCGCGCCGAGCGGGGGCTTTCCGAAGGCGACATCTCTCAGCGCCTGGTGGTGAGTCACAGCGTCGATCTTCCCTTTGGCAAAGGGCGGAGGTTTTTGAGTAGCGCCGGACGGGGAGTGAATTTCCTACTGGGTGGCTGGTCGCTAAGCGGTGTGGCAACCTGGAACCGCGGTTTTCCGCTCGCGCTGACCTCGATAGGCAACAGCGGTGTGGGTTCGGCCGTTTTGCGTCCTAACAGTACGGGGAAGTCCGCCAAATTGAGCGGTGCCCCGCAAACACGCCTGAACCGTTACTTCGATATTTCGCAATTCACGCCCCCGCCCGCGTTTACTTTTGGCAACGTGGGGCGCACTTTGCCCGACGTCAGGGGGCCGAGCCGGCGCAACTATGACCTTGCCCTCCAGAAAAATTTCCTGGTAAGAGAGCCTGTCTCGATTGCCTTCCGCGGCGAGGCCTTCAATCTCACGAACACACCCTATTTCTTTACGCCCGGAGAGGGCCTGGGCACGCCAACCTTTGGCGTGATCACAGCAGCCTCGGGGGATCGCACAGTTCAGTTTTCGCTTAAGGTCTTGTTCTAATGTCACGCTCGCGTTTCCTTGTCCTTGCTGTCATCCCTTCGCTCGTCGCAGCCAATCCCGATTGGCGCGATATCCGTCAAGGACGAGAAATTCCCACGGAAACCTACGCCGATCAGCCTTACGTGGTGAAGACCGATGATGGCGCTTGGCTGGTCTGTTTAACGACGGGATCTGGGCGCGAGGGAGAACCAGGACAACATGTGGTGACGATGCGCAGCCGCGATCAAGGCCGGACCTGGGAAAAACCGGTCGATGTGGAGCCGGCCAGCGGGCCCGAGGCTTCCTACGCGGTTATGCTCAAAACGCCGTCCGGCCGCATTTATATTTTTTACAACCACAACACCGATAATGTGCGCCAAGTCCTGGGCGACGATCCTCCTTACAAAGATCGCATCGTGCGCCGGGTTGACAGTTTAGGCCACTTTGTCTTCAAGTACTCGGATGACCACGGCCGCTCCTGGTCACCGCGGCGTTATGAGATTCCGCAACGGGATTTTGAAATCGATGAACGCAACGTCTACCAAGGCAAACTGAAATTTTTTTGGAATGTCGGCCGCCCGTTTACCTTCCGGGGCGTTGCTTACGTACCGATTCACAAGGTCGGCGGGCTGGGCGAAGGGTTTTTCACCTCAAGCGAGGGGGCACTGCTCCGCAGTGAGAACCTGCTCACCGAGCAAGATCCGGAAAAAATCCGCTGGGAAACGTTGCCCGAAGGGAAAGTCGGTTTACGCACGCCGGCTGGAACGGGTGGTCCAGTGGCCGAAGAACAAAGTTTCTCAGTATTAAGCGATGGTTCATTTTTTGTCGTCTACCGCACAATTGATGGGCATCCCGTTTATTCCTATAGCCGTAATCAGGGGCGCAGCTGGGATCCGCCGCAGTATATGCGCTACGCCGACGGGAGGCTCATCAAACATCCGCGGGCGGCGAATTTTGCTTGGCGCTGTGAGAATGGCAAATACCTTTACTGGTTCCACAATCATGGCGGGCGTTTCATCCGTGATCACCCTCGCCGGCGCACCCTTGCCTACGAAGACCGCAATCCGGTGTGGCTAGCAGCGGGCGAAGAAGTGGATTCGCCCCAAGGGAAAGTGATCCGCTGGTCGCAGCCCGAAATTGTCCTCTACGATGACGACCCTGTGATTCGCATCAGCTATCCTGACTTGATCGAGGATCAAGGAAAGTATTTCCTCACAGAAACGCAGAAAGATGTCGCCCGGGTCCACGAGATTGATTCTCAGCTCATTGAAGGACTGTTTCGCCAGTTTGAGAACCGGGAGCTCACCACCCAGGGATTGCTGCTTGCGCTGCCGGTCCGGGGCCCGATGCCGAAGGCTGCACCTTTGCCCGCCTTGCCTCTGTTTGTCCGGCGCTCCACAACACGGCATGACTACGGGACGGAAGACCTGCGCTCTGGCGTCAGCATCGAAGTACGGCTTCAATTGCTTCGCCTCGATCCGGGGCAAATCTTGCTTGATAACCGTACGCCTGACGGGCGGGGATTTGTTCTGCAAACGGCAGCAAGCGCTGCGGTAGAACTTCAGCTGCACGACGGGCGTACATCGGCGCGACTGCTGTCCGATCCTGGCGTACTGCGGGTCGGGACACCTCATCATGTCGTGGCCATTGTCGACGGTGGACCAAAAGTGATGAGTTTCGTTTTGGACGGAAAACTTCAAGACGGCGGCGAGGCGCGTCAGTTTGGATGGCAGCGGTTCAACCCGAACCTGCTTTCCATAAACGGGAGCCCGGAGCTGCGCATCGGCCCGGGCGTTCGCACGGTGAGGATCTATGGCCGCGCACTGCGAACCTCGGAAGCCATTGGTAACTGGCGCAGTGGGCAGTAGAGTGAACGGCGAACGGGGCGGAAGTTATGGCTTCCTGATCGGGCTACTGGTCTCCAGGCCTTGGGGCAACTTGACGGGCCCTTGCGAGAGTCCCTGGTGTGCTAGATAGCGGTAATAGGCTCGCAAGAGAATCGCTGTCGCGTTCCGGTGTGGAGGAACATAGTCTTGAAAGAGCGGATTGCGGCCGAATTTCTTTTCCTGCTTCCTCCAAAAGTCTTGCCAGTCAATCTCGCTGGTATTTAGCAGCTCTTCATTGATAGCCTTTAGCAGCGGATCATTGATGGTGTGCGAGCCGGCGCCTCGGGTGGCGATCATCTGCGCCGACCAGGAGCGGTTCATGACCTGATCGACGTTTTCCATGCCCCAGCAACTGCCTAAGTAAACCAAACGTGCCTGCGGGGCCAGAAACTCTAAAGTTTGCTCCAAGTGGTAGGCATGGCCGCGATGCACGAAGACGTTGGGCTGCCAGCCGCGCTTTTGCAGCTCCTGCGTCACGAGCAGGTGGCGATCCCGAGCGGAGGTTCCCGTTGCCGTCTCCGCTCTCACGGCATCAAACGGGACGTTCGCGAAAATCTCGATTCGTTTTCCTCGAGCTGCGCCTGTCACTTGAACCCAAGCACCATGGTCGACCAGGGTCCATCCGTCAGCGTGTTCATAGTGGCGCCGGAACTGGCGGTAGGATTCGACACCGTCATCGTCGTTGTAGAAGAAGTAACGGTGGACGGAGACGCGGCCAGGACCGAAGAGATTCTCGGTTGCCAGGCTCCGTGGTTCTTCGAAATACGGGGAAAACGGCCGCGCGAGTTCTTTGAGGGACGCACGGTCCGGCAGGCGTATGGAAAGCCGGAACGCAAGCAGCCCGTATAAACCAGCTCCTGACTGGGACTCCTCCTCCACAGCGGCAGCCATGGCCTGTAGCAGGTCTCGGTCTTGGGTTCGCTCGACAATTTCCGCAGCGAGAATCAACTGCTCGAGCGGCTGTCTGGAAGTGCTGATCTGGCGCATCGACTCGCCCCATAACTTCGAGCCAGAGCCAGGCGTTAGAGCGGAAAGTAAAGCGCTCGCCCGGCGATAGCTCAGAACAAGATCCAGGAAAACGCGTACCGCCTCCCTTTCGTCTGATTCGAACCAGGTGCCCGGCTTTGACCCCCGTAACTTGGGAATGAGCGCCTTGAAAACAGCCTCGAACGCTTCTTTGCTCATTTCGCGGCGCCCGTTAACAAGCAGGGCGATGAGCGCTTGGGGAGAACATTGATGCAGGTCGAGCTCAGAGACGCGGCTTTGGCGCAGTTCGACGAGTAATCTCTGGCAAAAACGTTCGAGAGATCGCCGGATGGCGGGCGAGTGGCGATGGGCAAGGAGGGTCTGAAAATAGCGGAGTGGATTGCGGGCCGCGCCGAGCGCCGCTTCCCAGCCGAGCAGGTCCAAGACAGGCACCAGCGAAGCAAGTCGCAGGCTCGTGGGGCGATCTAGATCCCGGCGGGTGGCGATATCGATCAGGACGGGCGCCCAGGGGAGCGGAATCCTGCCAAGTTGCTCGCGAAGCGACCGCCCAGTTCGCGTTTCCGCGCTTGCCAAAGCGTACGCCTCGGCCGGCTCAAGGGCGATGGCTTCGGCAAGGATTTTTTGCCAAAAGGGAAACTGCTCGGAGAATTCTGGAAAGGCTCGAAGGGCGAGACTGGGATGCTGACGGGCGGCAGCAAGCATTAGACTTTCCGCCACTTCGGGGCTCGTTTCAAGGGTTGCGCTAGCCAGCTCGCAAGCAACCTGCAACGGTGTCTCGCCTACCCAGGGCTTGCTCACAGCCTCGGGCAACCAGTCAAGAGCCAGGCGTTTATCCAGGCTGAGAGCAGCAAACCAAGCGACCTTAAAAATATGCTCGCGCTGGGCTGGGCTCAAGACAGAAAGACAGGCGAACGCAAGGTGCGGTTCGGTAGAGCTCCGCCGCTGGAGTTCGGTAAAGGTGTGAGCGGTGCAAGTTCTTTGGGTGAGGGCCTGGGGCGATTCTAGCCAGGCCGGGTTTGGAGTTCCAAGCAGCATAGTTTGGGTTGCGCAAGCCCTCTACGGTTTCAGCTCTTAGCTTATCGCGGCCAGCTCTAGACGAAGAACACCCGCCAAGTGGTCACAACCAAGGCGTGGGTCACGGCAGCCGCAAGGACACTCTTGGCTTTTGAATAGGCCAGCCCGTAGAAGACGCCGCAAATCGCTGCGACCAGCGCAAAGCGCCAGTTGGGGAATTGCCGGAAACCGAGGTGAGCCAGTCCGAAGATGACCGAAGTCAAAGCGAGGCCAGCCCAGCTGTGGCCTGTCATCTGCTCAAGGATTGGCTGGAGCATTCCCCGGAAGAAAAACTCTTCGGCCAGACCCACCACCCACAGAAAGCCCAAAAAGGTGGCAACCGTTAGGAGTGGCGTGCGTAGCGTCCAGGGGGCAGGCTGGTGCACAACGCCGAGAGCGAAGGAGAGCAGCAGAACTGGCGGCAGGGCGCAGATGTAATAGAAGAAACCGGTCCGCCACTGCCGTGCCGCCGGCACGAAACCAAACTCAGGCGTCTGACTAGCGGACAATCGCACAGCTGATACCAACAAGCGAATCCACATCAGCCGGCCTAAGATGTCGAGCGGCGGCCGCTGAGCGGGATTCTCATAGATCACGGTGAAAGTTTTGCTCGCATAGACGCTGGCGGCAAAGGCAAGAAACAACAAATCACTGACGGGATGTTTTGGTAACAGCCTCCGCCAGAACACGGCGCCCGAGGCCAGCGTTGCCAGCGTCGCCAGATGCCGGACTTCGAAGGTTCCTAAAGCAAGGCTCAGGACCAGGTAGGGAGCGACCGCGCTCAGCACGAGAAGTAAGGAAGTTTTCCCAGTCAAGCCTTGGAGCCAGGCAAGGACGCTCGGAAACCCAGCGGCGGCATACAGCGCGATTTCGAGCAGCAGCGCAGGCAATACCGCAACGGTCCAGGATAGCGAAAATTCCTTGTGTCGGGCATAGAGCAGGCCCAAGCCAGCGCCGAGAACCCACAACACGGCGACCGTCCCAAAGTAGGAGCGGAGACCCGCGATCGTATACCGCGAGTGCCTCATGGCAGCCCCAGGCCAGTGAGCCGGCGGGCAAGTTCCGCACGGCGGACCGGTCCAGTGCGGGTCATCTTCCACGGGGGTAAAGGACGGGGAAATTTGTCTTCTCGCCAATCGGTCCAGTAGAAGGGCAGATCGCCGTGAAACCAGTTGCGGTGATCCGATGCCATCCAACCCCGTACAAGCGCCAGCTGGACCGGATCGGTTGTTGGAACGCCAAAAAACCGGGACAACGCGTGGGCTGCTTCGCGACGAGTCACGGGAGACTCAGCAGAGGCGTGCAAATCTTCACGGTTCAACGGATACCAGCTCTGAATAGCCGCGAATTGAATGGCCGCAAAATCGGGATGGGAGGGGTGCAGGTCGTCAAACCACACCAGCGGAACGCCTGCGAGAGCAAGCTCTTTTTGCACCTCGGTGACGGCTGGCAGCGCGCCGTTTGATTTGCGCAGAGCGGCAATCGTCGCCGCGGCCTCGCCCACATTCCACTCGACAGGATGCAGGCGAAACGCCCCGTTGGTGAGGTGAGTGACACCGAGGTTTTTGCCTGCTGCCAACAGGTTGCGGACGCGTTGTGGAATTAAGGCTTGCAGAGGGATTTGGAAGGGCTTTGGCATCATCATCCGGCCCCGCTCGTTTGCGCCACAAGGATGAATATCTACCATGTAGAAGCCCACGCCGACCGAGTCGTCAAACCAGCGCGCGCGCGGCCCGTTCTGATATTCGGCTACGATGTCCTGCTCGACAACACGGCCGCGGGCTGGAATTAATCTACGCGATTCCCGAATGTAGGGGTGTTTTGAAAGCCCGTCTGGCGTATCCATCACGTCCGCGCGCAGCCGCAGTTCGGGGTATCCCCGACCTCGGCCGTCATCGCGTTCGAGCTCGGTTTGAAGCCAGTAGAGAAAAGCCAGAGAAACACGCTTGGCCTGCTGGAGGATGCGCGCCTGCTCGAGAGCAGTTCGGTCTAAGAGCGACTCGTCGTGATAGTCCTGCCGCGGCCAGTTGATCAAAGCAAGATCCTGGGGCGCGTCCGGGCCGTGAAAATTCTTTCTCGCCAGCAAGCGACGCCAGCTAAAAAACGGGCCCGGAGACATGTTATTCGGAATGGGAGGATCCTCGCCGAACATCTTGTATTGAAACGGACCGCGCCAGCCGTACTCCACCGGATAGGTAATCTTCAAGCTGAAGGGCTGGTGGTCACGGAAATACTCATATTGCGGAGGCTTTTCGATGCGGTGATTTTCGTTCCACCTCACGTCTAAGGCGAAGGGGTAGGTGAAGCTTTGCACACAAGCAGGATTGGGGGATTCAGCCGCGTGCGGCTCACCGGTGTCAGCTTTCGATTCCGAACCTACGATGTAGGGCACTTTGGCCAGGGGAAGCAAATCGCCAAGCTCTGTGGCGTCCAAGAAAAAGCTGGCCTTCAACCGCACGAGCTTTCTTGTGTCAAAGCGATAGGCTAAGGCTTCCTCGATCCAGTCCTCGCCCCGCAACTTGAGCGAGACAATTTTGGTGCGCAGCATCAGATGAACGCGGGATCGATGCGGCGCAAGCATTTCTTCGAGGACGTGAACGCCGACCTTGGGCTCAAAGCACAACGGAGAAACATAGCAAGAACCCGGATTGAGGTTTTCCCAGATCTTGGCGGTTTCGGACAGAGCGTAATGTTTCCGGTAGTAGTCGCGAATCCGGCGGCGCATTTCGTAATAGGACTTTGTGCCACCAGCGAACTCGATAAAGCGGTTCTCATCGAGTGCGGAAACACCACCAGCGGTCATCTGGCCTCCGATCCAGTCGGTTTCTTCGGTTAGGCAAAGATGGAGCCCGCGCTCGGCCAGCCGGAGCGCCGCCGCCACGCCCCCGAGGCCGGCGCCCGCAACGACGATGCCGCAGGGGACTTCGTCACTTGCCTGCTGGTGGAGTTTAACGGGATGAATGAAGGAGGCAGGATCGCCCGTCGCGCGCACGCGAGACACATCGAGCACGGCGATCTCTTGTTGCGCTGTTGCCGGAAGCAAGACAGGAACAGCTAGCAGGAGAACTCGAATCATTCGTTTTGCTTCCCTGATTATGCCCGACCGACAGCGAACCCGTCAGCACGTTCCCAACCAAGGCCTGGATGAAAGGTTTAGGGTGACGGGGCCTCCGCGATGGGAGGCCGCGCGGCCAGGAAGGGTTTCGAACAGGCATGGGCGCACGTACCGATTGCAGCCAGTCTTGAAGCTAGCTGTGAAGTTCACTCGCCCGGTTTGGCTTGCGCTGAACCAAGTTTTCTTGTTCCCCAAGATCGCGGTCCAGCCGGAATAACTCCAAACGTCATCCTCATAGTAGTAAAGTAACGGCCAATGACCTTCTCGAATGGCGCTAACTTTTCCCCCAAACGAAGTGGCCAGTTATTCGTTACTCGCCGACCGGCAGCAAGCTGTGTAACCTCCATGATCCGAAGTAAAGAGAATTACGGTGCGTTCGAGGAAGCGGTTTTTGGCCTAGCCGCCAGCTGGTCGATGTTTGGAGTTTCGCACAAGCCCGCTCGGTAGCGGGACAAACCAGACCAGCCCAGATCATCGGCGACAATCAGCACAAGATCGAGGGGCGCGGCCTTTGCGGCGGGGGTGAGGCCCGCACCCGCCAGCGCCGTGAGAAAGTGACATTGCTGCGCTTGACGACTGTATTAAAGGCGAGGGGCGAAAGAGCAAGCCGGCGCGCCCTCTGATACGATGGCGGTACGAGGACAGATGTTCCCCAAGTATGAGTTCCCGGCGCAAATTCATCCGTAGCGTTGCGGGGGGTTTAGCGGGCGGGCTTACTCCCAGCAAGGTCCTAGGCGCCAACGATCGCATCCGTCTCGGCTTTATCGGGGTAGGCGAGCGCGGCATGGAATTAGCGCGCGAAGCTGCGCTGTGTTCCAACACAGAAGTCTCCGCTGTGGCTGATGTGTACTCTCGCCGGCGGGAAATGGCGCTGGAGCTCCTGCCGCAGGCGCGGGGCTTTGAAGATGCCCGGAGATTGCTTGACGATGCTCACATTGACGCTGTTGTGATCGCCACGCCTCCCCATTTGCATGGCCAGTATGTACTGGCCGCGCTTGATGCTGGCAAACACATCTATGTGGAGCGCACGCTGGCCTTTGACATAGACGAGGCGCAGCGAGTGCGGCGAGCCTGTCAACAGTCAGCGGGGAAACTGATGGTCCAAGTCGGCCATCAGGCTTGTTCGTCCGGACTCATGACGGATGCCTTGAAGTTTGTGCAATCTGGAAAGCTCGGCAAGATCACGATGATCGAGGCCCACATGTTTCGCAATACGCCCCATGGGAAGCCCCAGTGGGCGCGTCCGGTCTATCCGGATATGACGCCGGAACACATTTGCTGGGAGGCCTTCCTGGGCAGCGCTCCGAAACGGGAATTTGACGCCTACCGCTATGCGAACTGGAGATTGTTCTGGGATTACTCTGGCGGGAATGTCTTTGAAAACATGTCCCAGCAGGCGGCTTTCTGGTTTCGCGCCCTCAACCTCCCCGTACCGCTTGCCGCAACCATGCGCGGAGGAATCCTTCGATGGAAAGACGGACGCGAAGTTCCTGACAGCATGAGCGTCGTTCTAGAGTTTAGCGACGATCTTCTCTTCTCGTGGATTTCTGGCTTCGGCAACAATCAGCTGGGGGTAGGCGAAAGCGTGCTTGGCACTGACGGGACCATTTTGAAGTCGCAGCAAATCCGGTTTTTACCCCAAAAGGTAAACCAGCCCAAGGGGGAGGAGATCCTCGGGGATACGCCGACGCCACCCCGAGCCCACCTGCAAAACTTCCTGGATGCAATCCGCTCCGGTCACAAGCCAAACTGCTGCTTCGAGCTGGGCTATCGCGTGTCGGTGGCCTGCCGCATGGCCGTGGAGAGTTATCGCCAGCAGCGAACGATTCGTTGGGATGCAAGCCGAGAAGAGCTCATCTGAAGAGCTATGACTTTTGATTTTACGCCAGAACAAATCGAGCTTCGCAAATCCGTCCGGGAGTTTGCCGAGGCGGAGATTGCCCCCCACGTGCTTCACTGGGACGAAACTCAGACGTTTCCCCTGGAAGTCATTCGCAAGTGCGGGGAGCTAGGCTATATGGGCGCGATTTTTCCGGAATCGCTTGGTGGCGCCGGACTGAGTTACGTCGATTACGCCATTATCCTTGAGGAATTAGCGCGTGTTGATCCTTCCGTGAGTTTAATTGTAGCGGCGCATGTTTCTCTGTGTAGCAACCATATTTTTATTGCCGGCAACGAGGAACAAAAGCAACGTTATCTCACCAAGCTTGCCTCCGGCCAATGGATCGGCTGCTGGTCTCTCACCGAGCCGGAGGCAGGCTCTGACGCAGCAGGAACCCGCACCCAAGCCGTGCGCGACGGCGATCACTGGATCGTCAATGGCGGTAAGACTTTCACCACCAATGCGCATTACGCGCAAGTGTGCGTCGGCATGGCGGTGACGGATCGCGCTGCGGGACACCGGGGGATCTCCGCATTTATTTTTGAAGCTGGAATGCCCGGTTTTCGCGTCGGGAAGAAAGAAAATAAGATGGGTTTTCGGGCTAGCGCCACTGGAGAAGTGATCTTCGACAACTGCCGTCTTCCCAACTCCCAGCTACTTGGAAAACCTGGCGAGGGCTTTATCGATAGCCTCCGGGTCTTAGATGGTGGGCGGATCTCGATCGCTGCGCTCTCGGTCGGGATCGCCATGGGGGCCTACGAAGCCGCGCTCAAATACTCCAAACAGCGGAAACAATTTGGGCGCTTTATCTCCGAATTTCAAGCCATCCAGTTCAAACTCGCCGATATGGCGACGCAAATCGAAGCCGCTAAGTTACTAACTTATCAAGCCGCGACATTTAAAGACGCAGGCCGGCGTGTCACACGAGAATCGGCCATGGCCAAGCTGTTTGCTTCTGAAATGGCCGTCAAAGTATGTGACGAAGCGCTGCAAATTCACGGCGGGTATGGCTTCATTAAGGACTACCCGGTAGAAAAGTTTTACCGGGATGTGAAGCTGATGACCATTGGGGAAGGAACCAGCGAAATTCAGCGCTTAGTAATCGCCCGCCAACTTTTGAATCTTTAATGGAAGACCTCGCACAACGGATCTTGGCCGGCGACTTACGGGCGCTAGCGCGTGGCACCACGCTCGTCGAGAATCGCAGCCCGGAAGGTGAGCAACTTCTGCGCCTCCTGTTTCCCCGCACGGGTCAAGCGAAGATACTTGGCGTTACTGGTCCTCCTGGCGCTGGCAAAAGCACGCTGATCAACCAGCTGATCCGCGAGCTGCGCAACACCGGCGCGACCGTTGGCGTTCTAGCCGTCGACCCCTCCAGTCCTTTCTCGGGTGGGGCGATTCTCGGCGACCGCATACGAATGCAACAGCACCATCACGACCCGGGCGTCTACATTCGCAGCATGGCCACACGTGGGCACTTGGGCGGATTAGCCGCCACGACACTCGAAATGGCGATGCTGCTGGACGCCGCGGGACGCGAGTGGATCCTCATTGAAACCATCGGCGTAGGTCAAGATGAGATCGAGATCGCCCGGCTGGCGGATGTAACCCTGGTCGTGTTAGCCCCGGGTATGGGCGACGACGTGCAGGCTTTAAAAGCAGGGCTGATGGAAATTGCGGATTTATTTGTCTTGAATAAGTCCGATGATCCCCGAGCGTCGCGCTTTGAACAGGAACTTAGAGGGACCATTGGACTAGGAAACAGACCACCGGAAGTACCAATTGTGAAGACGATTGCAACCGAGGGGGCGGGAGTCGCGGAAACGTTGTCCACGGTCCAGGCCGTGATGCGCCGCAAGAGGCGAGATCTCAACACGCTTTGGGAAACGCGCCTCGTAGAGATGCTGAAACAACGAGTTCTTTCATTGATTCCGAAAGATGTGATTCATTTCCAGGCCGCTCGGATTGCCTCCCGTGAGATCAGTCCGTTTGAGGCTGTTGACCAGCTCTTGCCGAAGTTACAGTACTAACGCTCTGGCACCGGCTTCCCACCATATAAGTGTTTTCAAATCCAATCGTTATCGAGGTCTCTAATTTCTCAAAATGCCGGCTTAGGCCAGAATCAAATCACGGTATGGTGGTTCGGCGGAATTCGTAACCGCAAACCTTCACCGCAAATTTTCATTCCAGCGGAGAACTTAGCATGTCTTTGAAAACGTCCAGCGTGGTTTTGACCTGGGCACTCATTTTCGGGAATTTTAGCTACGCTGCCACGATTCTGCACGTGCGGGCCAACACGTCGCAGCCTCTGGATTTTGGCTTGCTGAAGCAGGGCACGCTGCTGCAAACCCAAGGCACCGCAACGAACGGCGCGATCGGCTCCATGTACAGCGGTCTTTTTAGTCTCCAAATTTCGCCTAACTCCAGCTTTTTACCTTTCCAAAATATCTTTGCCTTCTGCGCGGAGCCTGTACAGCCAATTTCTAGCAGTAACTTACCAAACACCTTTTTCAATGGCACGCTCAGTGACGCGGGGCTAAATCCTGTCCAGCAAACGCGGTTGATGACACTCTGGCACCATGCCTTCGCGATTGCCTCGGCGGATTCCTCGCCGAGGGCAGCCCGGCTGTTCGAGCCGCAGCATTCCAGTGGCTGGTCTGGGACATTATTGTGGACGTCGCGTCTAACGGCGGGCTGCTGGATGTGACCACTGGCGGCGTTCGGCTCTCCACTACGGCGGGCGGGAATACGGCCTCTGTCCTCAATTTGGCAACCAACTGGGCGAATCAAATCAATAGCGGCGCCTGGGCCCCAGCCTCTCGCAATCTTCGTATTCTCCAACACAACACGATCCAGAATCTGGTTTACGAGGAGTCTGGCCGTCGCGGGTCTCGTGCTGGTAACCCTCTCCTGGTTCAGCCGGCGCCGCCACAATCTCCAGTGACAACCCTTGGCTGGTTACGCGATTCCAGACCGCTTTTCGCCACCGCGGGCGAGCTCTGACTCGCCGGTGAATGCCCGCCGGCGCCGAAGCCCGGGATGGCGGCAGGCTGGTTCAAAACTCATCGAAAAAGCAGTATGGATTTCCGCCCGGTCAGCCCAGCCGGGCGTTTTCTTTTCCAACCTCGCCCCAGTCGGGCGGGCTTGAAGGGGTGTACGATAGAAGATCGCGGCTTTCTCTATGCGTCACTATATCGTTTGTGGGCCACAAGGCTCTGGGAAAGGCACTCAAAGCCGTTTACTCTGCGCAGATTACGACTTGGTTCACATCTCCATCGGCGATATCTTCCGCTGGCATGTGGCGCATCACACCAAGCTAGCAGCTCGAATCCGCCGCATCACTGATGCTGGACTGCTTGTCCCTGACGAAATCGTCGAGGAGGTCGTCCGCAAACGTCTAGAAGAGCATGACTGGAATTATGGCTTCGTGCTAGATGGATTTCCGCGCACTCTCCGTCAAGCCGAGTACCTGTTTGAAAACTGGAATATGGACAAGGTGATTTACTTGGACATTCCAGATGAAGTGGTTTTTGAGCGGGTGATGAAACGCGCCAAGATGGGCGAGGGAGCAGGTTTCACAAAACGGGTTGATGATAACCCCGAGGCGTTGAAGGTAAGGCTCCAGGAGTACCACGAAAAAACGCGCCCGTTGTTGGAGCTGTATCGGCGCAAGGGAATGCTCATTTCGGTTGAGGCCACGAGAAGCATCGAAGAGATTTATCTTGAGATCCGGCAGCGGCTTGGCTTGCCAGAGCCGGTACGCTCGACCCCGCTAAAGACGGCAAGCTAGCAAAGGCCAGCGGAAAAGGCCCAGGATGAATCGCTGGGGCGTGGATCGGAAAGGGCAATGAGGATTTGAGAACGGCCCGCTGTCTATAGCCTCAATCCAAGGGTTCTAAGCGCACATGATTGGTCAACTCCGAGGAACCTTGCTTGAGAAACAGCCCAATGAGGCCGTGGTGGAGGTCGGCGGCGTGGGCTACCAGGTGACGATTCCCGTCTCGACGTTTACCCAGTTGCCGGAGCCAGGAAGCGAGGTCCGGCTGCGGATCTACACCCACGTGCGCGAGGACGCCATGGCGCTTTTTGGCTTCTTGACTCGTGAAGAGAAACAGCTCTTTGAAAGGCTCATTACGGTGAATGGCGTGGGCCCAAAGCTGGCAATCACGGTCTTGAGCGGCCTGGCTGTCACGGATCTGGTGGGCGCCATCCGCGCGGGTGACGTTGCGCGGCTAACGAGAATTCCTGGCGTTGGGAAAAAAACCGCCGAGCGCTTGGTTGTCGAATTGCGCGAAAAAGTGGAGCTTGCTCTTGGTGAGAAAAGCGGGCGCAGCCCCGAGCACCCGACAACCGTCTTTGGTCCACTGGAGGAGGATGTGCTGTCGGCGCTGATTAACTTGGGCTGCGCCCGTCCGGCGGCCGAGGCGGCCGTACGGCAAGCCACGGCCACAGGCGCCGCTCAATCCTTCGAGCAGCTTTTTCGAAAAGCTATGGAATTTGTGCGATGAACTAAGCAGCTTCGGCCATTTCGTCCCGAAGCTGAGAATTTGCTTCGAGTGGAACCTCATCCGGAAGGTTCTCGTTCGCGGGTTGCCTGGCGAGAGGAATCTCAATGACCTTAGCCGTAGCCTCCGTTGACGCGGGCAACAGCGGTTTGCGCGGGCGGAGCGTCGGAAGAGGGGGCAGCGGGCCCCGACCCATGCTGCGCCGCAATTGAGTCAAGGATTTTAAAGCTCGCTGGAAGTTCCGGCTTGCCGTCTGCCTGGCCTTCTCTGACAGGGTAGGATCTTGGCGTCGCCAGTTCTCCAACGCGATGATCTCAACGAGCGACTCCTCGACGACGTTGGCAGGTCGTAAAGTCGCGTGATGCCGTCTTCGAAAATTCTCAAAGCGCTCGGCGACGTCCCGTGGCGTTGCAGCGTCGAACGGCGTCTGATTGGGCTCGCTCATGGTTTTTTCTGTCCCAATCCTGACACGCTTCTGGCCGCGGTTTCCTGTCTTCCGAAGTTTTTGTGTTGATAAGAAGGGAAAAAAATTCTTGTTCCGGTTGAAACAACCCTGGCGGCGGTTTTCGAAGGGCGAAAACTGCAGCAAACGAACCAAGCGCAAGGTGCGGGAGAGATCCTGTTTTCCTTGTTCGCAAACAAGCATCAGGAAAAGCAGATCGGCACCTGTTCGACAATGCGGATGCCGTAACCTTCTAGGCCCACGACTTTTCGCGGCCGGTTGGTCAACAGGCGAATGGTGTGCAGGCCAAGATCGTTCAAAATCTGCGCCCCGATACCAGTATCGTGCTGCAGAGCGCGGCGGCCTTGAGCAGGGGGAGGCGAGTAAACGTCTACGCCGTGCGTGAGGATTCGAAGCAAGTCTCGCGCGCTGTCTTCCGTGGAATTTTCGAGCCGCATCCCCGGTCCGTTGTGGTGCAGGTAAACGAAAACGCCTGCGCCGTCGCTCGAAATCTGCTTCAGCGCGCCCCGAACAATCTGGCCACAGTCGCAGTCCAAAGAGCCCAGGACATCGCCATAAACGCATTTTGAGTGCACGCGCACTAGCACGTTTTCGCGCCCCCGTACATCGCCGTAGACAAGAGCCAGATGCTGGTGGGAATCCACTGTACTGGTATAGGCCACCGATTGAAAAATCCCAAATTCCGTGCGGATTTGACCTGTGGCCAAGCGGCGAACGATTCGCTCATGTTCGAGGCGGTAACGAATGAGCGAGGCCACGGAAATCATTTTGAGATTGTGTTTCCGGCAATACTCAATCAAATCGGGCACCCGGGCCATGGTGCCGTCGTCGTTCATAATTTCGCAAATCACGCCCCCAGGCGCTAATCCAGCGAGCCTCGCCAGATCGACAGCCGCCTCAGTTTGTCCGCAGCGCACCAGTACGCCGCCCTCGCGCGCGCGCAAGGGGAATACGTGCCCAGGGCGCGCCAGATCGGAAGGCTTGGCGTCCGGGCGCATACACACGCGGATGGTATGCGCACGGTCGCTCGCAGAAATTCCGGTGGTGACCCCCTCAGCGGCATCGACCGATTCTGTGAACGCAGTGCCAAACTGCGAGGTGTTCTGAGTAGTCATCATTCGGAGGCCTAACTGGTCGCACTTCTCCGGCGCCAGCGCCAGGCAGATGAGGCCCCTTCCGTGAGTGGCCATGAAATTGATAATTTCGGGCGTCACTTTCTCGGCGGCGACGGTGAGGTCTCCTTCGTTTTCCCGATCCTCATCATCCACCACCACCAGCATGCGCCCAGCCCGGAAGTCCTCGAGGGCTTCGGGAATGGAAGCAAAAGGCATCTAACCCTCATTCTAGCGTGCGAGAGGTGGATAAAGACGCGTTGGGAGTTTGCTTTGTTTTTTGGTCTGGGGATTTCGCCGCTCCCTGATCTGGCACTCGCAGCTTCCACTCATAAACGTGGTAGCGGTGGAGCTGGAAGGCCTGATACAGAGGCTCGCGCCCGTAGCGGACATCGGGAGTGAAATGAAAGCTCCAGGACTCATGGCGCAGAATGATCGGGATTTCGGCGCCAGCAGGCGCACCGGGCAACAGGCGCACTAAACTGGTGCGCTCTTTGGCTCCAGTCCATTCCAATTGCTTTTGTTCCTGCAAATCGGCCACTTCTTCAATCCAGGGCGAGTGTGCAAATACTTTTGCGCGATACCAGTTGCCCCGGTCGAAAGGATCAAGCCCCTGGGCTAGCTTTACCCAAATTGTGACTTCTTCACCGGGTTCCCAGCGGCCGTTGCCATTTCCCCGGCCCTCGGTCACTGTGCGTTGAATGGACGCCCCGCCGCCTTGATTTCCTTTCTGCCGGAACACAGGGAAGCTCACCGTACGGCCGTCGAGAACCTCGATCGCTAGCGGAGCAGGGCGCACAGAGGGGGCAATAGCGACATCGAGATTGTGGGTTTGTTCGACTTTGCCCTCAACAACTGCCAAGGATAGACGGGCGTGTGCATAATCGCCATCGCCAGAGATAAAACGAGCGCTCAGCTGACCGCACCCTGAGGAAACCGAAAAGGCCGGGATTTCCTCAATTTGGGCCGTGGCGACGGTGATCTCTACCGTGGGATACTCGCTCTCGAGGCGGCAGGAGACGTTTTTAACGGGAGTTGCTCGCGGATTATAAATGCGAACCGGCAGACGCTGTTCGCCACCCGGCAGGACTCGCAAGACTTCTTTGGACGTCACCGGCAAAACAACGAGCTTAGGGATATCGAGTCCCGGTCCAGCCAGGCTGACTTGCGTGACGGCCCCAGTTAGTTCCAGGCGCAGTCTTCCCGACTCGTCTGCCTGGATCGAAGAATGCGAAACGCGCCCGGTGGCTACATCGAGCATGGCCAGCGCATAGCTTGCTCCCGGCTGGTATTGTGGTGTAGTCCAAATCTGGAGACGGCGAGAGGGATCTGGGGGACCGTCCGGCGCCCACTTGCGCGTCGAGGAGCGAAAACCGGAGGCGGTCACATCCTCCAGACGCCAGAAGCCTTTTCCCGTGGCGGAAACCCGGTAGCCCCAGGGCTCGCCGTTCCGGTAGGCCGATGTATACGACCAGCGCTCGGGGATACGGTCGAGTTTCTCGTCCGAAAACGCCCGCATGTGAAAGTCGAAGGTCTCGGCAATCGAAGTTGCCCAGTGCCGGTGGTATTCGTCTTGACGAAACTCGAAATCCACGTCATGGGCGCGCGCATAAGCAGCGCGGGTCTCTTCGTGGTACTGGCTAATGTAATCGCCGCTGGCGCGAACCAGACGAATCTTACTGTGGGCGTGGTTCGCCAGATGATCTTTACTCCGCCATAGGTTTCGATTGTCAGGCTCACCCGCATAGGCCTCTGGTGATGGATTGAAGGCCGAGGCCGAGCCAATGCGTTCTGGATAACGCGCACTCAAGTAGAGGCTCATGAAGCCACCCATACTCAGCCCTGAGGTTGCGCGCCAGCGGCGGGTTTTGAGCGTTCGATAGTGGGAATCGATCAGTTCGGAGAGCTCGAGAAAGTATGCCCCAAAATCGTATGTCCCACCGTCCTCACGGAGGTCCCAGGGCGAGCCTCCATAAAAACCGGTGTAATCACGCGCCACATAACCGTCAAGCACAACAACAATCACGTCATGGGAGGCCACGTAGTCAGCAATTCGTGGCGTGAAATCGGCCTCGCGGCCAAAATGCCCCAGCGTGTAACGGTCGCTGTGACTGTGGAAATAATAAATCACCGGATAGGCTTTTCCGCTCGTTTCGTAATTCGAGGGCAAGAAGACCCGGTAGGTGCGGAGACTGCCCAGCACCCGCGAAGCATGAATCTGATCCTTGTAGGGCTGCGCTGAGACAGGGCTCAGCAAAATCATCAACAAGCAGCTACTGCTCCACACCGCACCACTCCTGAACAAAAAGGAAAAGCGCCTGGGCCGCCGTGACCAGCGAGTCAATTTCCACATATTCGTCGGCGGCGTGCGTGTTTCCCCCTTTCGGTCCCCAAAGCACAGCTGGAATTCCGAAGTGATGAAACACATAGAGATCGCAAGGCCCCTCAATGCCACAGATCACAGGCGGATGCCCCAGGGCTGCTCGGGCGGCGTCGCTCATCGCGCTGACCAACGGGTGCGTTGGGGAGATGGAGGAACCAGGCAACCAGCGGAGCGGCCACTCGAGCTGCGGCTTCACTGCGAATCGCTCTGGTGCCTCGCTGACCATGTGTTCGAACCAGGCCAAAAATTCGGCGTCCACCTGCTGGCAAGTTTCGCCCGGCATCGTCTGCCAGTAGAGCTCGACACGGCATACCTCGGGAATGGTCATGGGTTCGCCGAAACCCCAAGGGCCGGTGTAGATCTTCGTCACCGACACGGGGACCGGGTCCGGCGATTGCGCGTAGAGCTCATGGACCGGAGCGCGAGCCCGGCGCGAAGCGGCAAATTCCGGCAGGCGAGTTAAGAAGTGGCGCAGAGCATCGACCACGCCAGAGGGCATTCCCGACTCGGACAACACACCTCCCGGGGCACGGAAAGTCAAGTGTACGATGCGCCCGCCTCGCTGGGCAGGACACACCCGGAGCAGAGAAGGCTCGGTGAGGATCGCGGCATCGGCCTGATAGCCAGCGAGCCTTGCCGCAAGCGTGCCATTGCTGCCACCAAACTCTTCATCCACGACGGTTTCAAAGATGAGATCGCCCTTTAAGCGGATCTTTCGCTCTTCTAGCAGCTCCAGGATCAACAAGGACGCGGCAATTCCCGCCTTCATATCATTGGAGCCACGACCATAGAGGCGGTTCCCCTCCACTTGCCCGCCAAAGCCTGCCCGTGTCCACTCCTGGCTGCCCAGAGGAACGGTATCGATGTGACCGGAGAGAATCAGCGAACGACCTCCGCCCAGCCCTCGCCGTCGCACCGCAAGATTGGGCCGTCCACAGTAGTTGCGGCCAGGCCAAAACAGCGGATGATGCTGGAGTCCGGGCACTTGGTCTGGCTCATAGAGGGTGGTGCTGTAGCCTGCACTGTGGAGAATTTCCGCAACGGTTTGTTGCGCCTGCATCTCCGCACCGCCAGGAGGCGTGTTTTCGGAGCGGGCCCGCACCAGCTTTCCGAGAATCTCGATCAACCGCTGGCGCCGCTCGGCCACCAGATCCAAAACTCGCTCCGCGCTGTATTCCCGTTGACGCATGGCGATTGTCGCAAATCAAGATCTTGCCATAGAACGGCTCCCTCCGCTGCAAAGTCGCATGGCTGACCCGGGCGCGTCAGCTAGCCCCTGCTGACGAACTGGTTCCAGGCGACGGAAAAACGGAGAGGCCAGTCGGCGGCCTTGCGCACCCCAATGCGCGGCCCAGTGACAATCTCTTCTGGTTCCACTCCGTCGGTTTGCACAGTCAAAACGCCCCGAGTAACATCGACGCCCGTATGGGCACGTGTGATACCCATGGCGCGCGTCAGTTTTCCTGGGCCAGAAGCCAGCTGTCGGAGGTCCTGCACTTGACGCCGGCGCCGCATCTGGTCGATTCCCGCCACAGGTTCGAGGGCTCGAATGAGAACACAACCTGGTGAGCCGGCGCCCTCGGCCACCAGGTTTAAACACTCATACATGCCGTAGATCAAGTACACGTAGGCGTGTCCCCCGGGACCATACAGCACAGCGGTACGGCGAGTCCGACCGGCCGAGGCGTGCGCCGCCGGATCGTGTTCTCCCAAGTAGGCTTCGACTTCCACGATGCGTCCGGCGAGGCGTTCCCCTTCCAGCTCGTGTACCAGCAGCTTTCCTAAAAGCTCGCGGGCCACCTGTTCCGTGGGCCGTTCATAGAACTCGCGATCCAAGACCTTAAACCGCTCGCATCCTGCAACGAGCCGCCACGGAATGCGTGCCACTCTTGTTATGTTAGTGATACGCCGTTGAACCATGCCTGTGATGTTTCCTGCTGCGGTTGCGGTATTTTTCGCTTGCCGCCTGCTGGCCCATGATCTTGAGGCTCGTGTCACCCAGACGGCTCGTGTCGTTGTCGTGCGCGCGACCTATGGCGGAAGTCAACCCGTGGCGTTTGCAAAGGTCCAGGTGTTTCATCCCAAGCAGGTCGGCCGGGAGTATCAAACCGGCCTCACCGACCAGCGCGGATATTTTAGCTTTGTCCCGGAATCGCCCGGAAGCTGGCGCGTGGTGATTGACGATGAAGAAGGTCATCGCAAGGAAATCGAGGTGGCCGTAGCCGAAACTTTTGCCTCCCAGCCTGCAGTGGAAGCTAGCGGCGGGCCAGCACGGTGGGAGCGCGCGCTGGTGGGCTTAGCCTTGATATTTGGCGCCACCGGAATCCTCTACGGCTACAAGGCGCGCCGCTAGAGGCGGTATCGCGCGCCGAGAAACAAGAGAGAGAAGGTTACGAAGAACGCCACATCGCGCCAGCCTAGCGAGGGTCGGTAGAGCAAGGGCCATTCTCCAGTGAAACCGCGAGATAGCATGGCGGCGTGAACCCGCTCGGCCCGGTCCCAGCTGCGTAGCAGCAGCGCTCCCAGCTGGCGGCCCAGGATTCTATAACGCTGTTTGCCGAGGGGCCTCACGGTGCGACATTCCCGCGCTAGCTCCATCCGCCGATATTCTTCTGCCACAATCCCTGCGTAGCGGTGCATCATGGCCAGGATGAGATTCACCGACTCTGGCGCTCGCAGCCGGCGTAAAGCCCACAATAACTCGAGCGGCGTTGTCGTTAAACTCAGAAAAGCTAAAAGGAAGGCCGCAAGATAGGCCTTGGCGGCGACGGTGATGGCTGCGGTTGCGCCACGCGCCATTTCCGGCTGGCCAAAACCATCGCGGAACACCAGCACCAGGGATGCAGCAAGAATGAAAGGCGACGCGGCCAATCCCCGCAACAGCAGGTGAGCCAGAGAGGGCCGCCCACTCAACATAACCACCAGCGACAGGGCAACGTAGGCGCCAAAGCTCGGAAGCGACAGCCGGGTGGTGGATGAAATAACCGCCACGGCAAAAACGACCGTCAGGATCCGGGCCCGCGGATCGAGTCGGCGAAACAAACTTCTCATCCTGTGACCGCTCCCATCACCTCAAAATGGTTGCTCGAGCAGGGCAGGCCGTGCGCTCCGGAGAAACGCCACCGCGGGGACCGTCAGCAGGCCTTCCAAGATGGCTGCGCCCAAGTAAAGCGCGGCCAGAAAAAAAAACCCTTTTCCATAGCCGGTGAGAAAAAACTCGAGGGCAATGAGCAAAGCCGGAATGAAGACGCCAAGAAAGCCGCACAAAAATGCACGCAGCTGTTCCGGGCCACAAGCAGCACGCCACAACAGGCCCGCTAGCAGCGCGCCAGCCCCCATATTCACCGCGTTCAAACCGAGGCTCACCAGTCCGCCATGCTGAAACAGAAGTGTCTGAAAAAGAAGCGCGGCAAAGATGACTGGGAAGGCGCGCCTGCCAGCTAGAATCCCAATCAGGCCGTATAAGCCCAGATGCACCGAAGTTCCTGCAAAGGGGAAGTGAACCAGAGAAATCAGGAAGCTGGCCGAGGCGAGCATGCCAAGCCGCACGACCTCGCCCGTTTCCAGGCGGCGGCCGAGCCAGTACAGCGCCGTCCAACAGACGCCATGGGCGGCCCCGCACCACAGATTTGGAACGATGCCGTCGGCGATGTGCACAGCGGGCTCACCAATTCACAGAAAGCGAGGTTTCGAGCACGAGTTTGTCGAAGTCGGAGCCCGGCTCCGCGGGCTGCTCCAGCTCTGCGGAAAACAAAAGCGGGCCCTTGGCGTTCGCCGGCGGCTCATAGCGCAAACGCCCGCTAGCACCGGTCCTCCCTAGTTCCACCGCTTGGGTCGCGCCTGCTGGCAACACCTCCACCTTTGCGCCTGCCAGCGGTTTGCCTTGCCTCAAGACAAGCAGGCTCCAACTACCATTCACGAACTCGGCGCACAGTTCCAGTTCGAGCCCGAGCGGTTTTGCCGCTGGCATCAACCCTTTGTTCGTCGAACGATACGCCACGGCCGTGCGCAGCCTGCGGCTGGCTGAAAGCGCGTTGGGATTTTGCTTGCGCCCCCCCGGTTTCACTCCGCCTGCGGTCCGGCTGGTGACGCCGCGATCTTGGATGAAGGCAATTCGATAGACTCCGTCCTCTTTTGGCAGGAATGAAGCGGCGAGGGCCCGGCCCGCAGGCCCAGGGTTCAGATGGATTCGCTCGCCGGACGGTGCGAGGGCAAACATTTGCACTTGCTTAGCGTTGATGGACTCCTCGCTGGTTGGAAACTGGTGACCGTGGCCGATCTCCACTCTTGCGAGCTTGCCGGGTTGCCACAGCCCCACGGGCGCGATCCAGGTGTAGTGGGCCAGAGCGATCGGGGCAAGAGCCATCATCAAAGGCAAGCCGAACGGCATTTTGGCAAACATGGAACAACGGCCTCCGAATATCGGATTTTCGCACGAATTTTTGAAGCGTAGCACTCCCGTTTTAGCTTTCGCCACCCGTGAAGAACACTTTCCGGCAGACAGCTTCGAGAAAGTGAAAATCGAGTCCACAGCGGCGAAGCAGCGTACGGTCGCGAGCGATTTCTAGCGCAGGCCCAAGGGCAGCCACCCGACCCTGATCGAATACTGCCAGCCGGTCGACAGCGGCGAGCACAGGGAGAATTTCTTGCGAGACCACAATGACCGTGGCGTCGAGTTGCTGAATTCTGCGCACAACCTGCTCGACCATCCCCGCGTCGAGATTGGCGAACGGTTCGTCGAATGCAATCACCTGCGGCCGCATGGCGAGGACCGTGGCCAGGGCGACCCGGCGTTTTTCGCCGAAGGAGAGTTCGAGCGTGGAACGCTTCTCGTATCCTTCAAGCCTCATGTCGCGCAGCGCAGATTGTACGCGCTCTCTGGTTTCCTCGGGATCACAGCCGGAGTTGAGTGGGCCGAAGGCAACCTCCTCTTCGACCGTGGGTGTAAACAACTGGTCATCTGGATTTTGAAAAACGATGCCCACACGGCTGCGGATGCGTGCGAGGTTGGCCTGGCTGACGACTTCCCCACCAATTCTGACCTCGCCTGACAGAGGAAACAGCACGCCATTCAAATGAAGCAGGAAGGTGCTTTTGCCAGCGCCAGAAGCTCCGATAATTCCGAGGCGCTCCCCTGGGGCAACGCTCAGCGTTAGGCCATTCAGCGCAGGGCGTCCTGCTCCGTAGCAAAACACCAAGCGATCTGCTTCTACGCTGCAGCCGCGGAGTTGGTTTTCGTTTTGCAATCCACTATCCTAGGCGTTTGAGCCGCGCCTGCGCCAGTCGCAGGCATTGTTGCCAGCCGATTGCCGGCCTGCCGCTAGTGATACGATGAAGAGCGCGTCCGACAAACGAGCCAGAAGGTCACTGAACAAAATCCAAAGGCTATGTTTCGTTGCAGGTCTCAACTCGTAGCCCGCACCGCCGGCGTCGGGATCTTGCTCGTTTCCGGGGCGTGGACGGCGCACTGGTTGTTTGCCCAAGGACAGAAAACGCCGTCCAGTCGGGCAGGCGTAAATCCGGTGGCCGGGCCTGGTCTCACGGGTCGAGAGTTACCTGCCCCAAGTAGCGGGCTCGCGGCACTCGCGCCTGCGTTTCAAAGCGAGATCGCTCCGTTTTTTCAGCGGAATTGCACACGCTGCCACAACAGCGATCTCGCC
Organism: Bryobacteraceae bacterium; assembly: GCA_025056455.1. GTDB lineage: Bacteria > Acidobacteriota > Terriglobia > Bryobacterales > Bryobacteraceae > CADEFT01. The sequence goes on from JANWVY010000001.1 coordinate 54,381, forward strand.
ATTGCGGGCGTACGCCTGGATCAGCTTACCGCCGGGCTGGAGGATCGACATCTTCAGCTTTGGGAATCGATCCGTCAAAAACTTCTCGAGGGCTCGATGCCGCCCAAGGGTCAACCCCAACCCTCGCCGGCGGATCGCGCGCGGGTCGCCAACTGGATTGCCCGGGGACTGGAGCTAGCCAAACTGCGGCCAGTACCGAAAAATGGCTCCCTGCGGCGTCTCACTGTGGCGCAATATCGCAACACGTTGCGCGAGCTGTTGTTGTTAGAGGATGATCTCACCGAAATTCTTCCGCCGGACGCCGTATCCAAGGACGGCTTCCTCAATAACCAGGAGACACTTCAGTTATCTCCCCTCCTGCTTGAAGCATATTTGGAAATCGCGGAGGAAGCGCTCAACCGCGCGATTGTCGATCCCACGTCAAAGCCAGTCATTCAAAACTTCCGGATGGATCTCGGCGCGTCTATCAACCCGCAACCTTTTCCTGAACCGCTAATTCTCGGCGCCAACAGTCTTCTTCTCGATACGAAGGATTTTTTGGTGACCGAATTGATGCCCGTTAAGCCCTTTGCGTTTGAGAAGAAAAACATGCGCACGAAATACCGCTTTATTGAGGGTTATCAGGGCAACGATACAGTCCGGGGATGGCGAGAGTTTGACAGTATCTATCACGCCGTCTTCGCTTGTATGCGGGGCAGTCGAGGCTATCCCAAAGGCATGCCCTACGACCTGGTTCCGGAAGGATTGTTGCTTCGCCCAGCAATCCCCAACGATGAATTGTTTTTAGCCGACGGCACCTATGGCCCGAAGGCAAATTTCAAGATTTCCCTGCGGGAGCTTCCGGATGATGGCCGTTTCCGGGTGACGGTGACAGCGGCCAAATATAACGACGGCTTGCTGCTTGACAAGGGCGTCCCGCCAAGGAGCGCCCCTGACTCGATTGTTGTACTCCAGCCCGCGAGCGGGCAAACCGTGACGCTTCCCCAAGCGGGAATTTATCAAGTCGACGTGTACTTAGCTGAGCGCAGCGACGTCCCACCGCCGCCCGACTCCTCGCGAATTCAGGAAGGGCTGACGACTTGGTGGACCTTCGACACGCAAGCTGAGCAAGCGAGCCTCAACGGCGCGGCGAAGTTCATCGAGTCCGCTTTTGGTAAGTCACTCTCGCTTGATGCCATGAGCCAGGGGGTCGCCATCCCGCGCAGCGAGGCCATGAATGTTGGGGAAGGAGACTTCACCGTAGGGGCCTGGATTTATCCGCGGGCGGTTCGCAAAGCCGGTTTGATCTCCCGGGGAGGCTCGGAATGGGCCCAGGGCTGGTATCTCGATATGCCGGGTGACGACGGCACGCTGCACTTGGGCACAACCAACCGGGAGAATGAATCCAACGGTTCGCTTACCTCTCCTCCCGGCGTCCTGCGTCCGAATCAGTGGCAGCACGTTGCGGCGGTCATCCGGCGGGGAGGTGGCGAGTCGCGGCTCTACGTCAATGGCTATGTTGTCGCGCAGGGTAAGATCGGCCCCGCTAATCTCGACAATCCGAGGGCAGATCTCCAACTAGGCCGGCTTGGCGGCGCACAGCAGTTCCGCGGGCTGATCGATGATGTTCGCATCTACCGGCGGGCGCTGGCGGAAGCTGAAATTCAAGCGTTGGTGCAACCCGGCAAACAATGGGTAAAGCCTCCTCCAGAAAAGCCTCAAGAGCTGAGGCTCGCGCTCGGTGATCGTGAATTCTCCCGCATTCTCGAGCAACCAGCGTTCGCTTTGGTGCGCTTGGAGGCGGGCCCAGTGAGCGTCAAAGCGAGTTATCGCGGGCTGTCCCCTCTGGACCGGATCGTCCTGTCCCCGGTGGTCGATGCAGAGCTCCGCCGCCGCTTTCTTGCCTTTGAGAGGCGCTCCCCGAAACTGGGCGTGCATCTCGGCCTGCGCCGCGATTGCGGAAGCACCTTCGCCCCAGTTGGCGAGCCGCAGGTCGTTCGCTCTACGAAGCTCTCCCAGTATAGATTCGAGGGGGCCATCCGCAATTTTCCGAGCCCTGACGTTGAGAAAGACAACGTGAATTATCTTGCGGGCATCCGGGAAATTGCGATTCGCAGCGAATACACTGATGATCGCGACATGCCGAGATTGCTCGTCCGGTCAGTGGAATTCGAAGGGCCGTTTTATGAACAGTGGCCGCCCAAAACTCATACCAACATCTTCTTCGACTCGCCCGAGAAATCGAACCCGGATCGCTATGCGCGGCAGATTGTGCGCCGCTTTGCTACGCGCGCCTATCGGCGTCCTTTACTGCTAGAAGAAGAAGAATCGCTGCTGGAAGTCTACCGGCGCTCGAAGGCTTCTGGTCGCAGCTGGGAAGAAAGCATCAAGCAAGCCCTACAAGTGGTGCTGACTTCTCCACAATTTCTCTTCTTAATTGAAACAAGCCGCTCGGCAGAAGCAGAACCACTCGATGACTACGAACTGGCTTCGAAGCTTTCCTACTTCTTGTGGAACGGACCGCCAGATTCCACTTTGCTTGGCTTGGCCTCAGCAAGACGTTTGCGGGCGCAGCTCGAGACTCAGCTGGATCGCATGGTGGCCGATCGGCGGTTTTCGCGTTTCAGCCAAGAGTTCGTTTCGCAATGGCTCAGTTTAGATAAATTTCAGGTGCTCGAGCCTGACCGCAGCCGCTTCCCCAAGCTAACCCGTCATGCTCGGACCCATCTTCATCAAGAACCGGTTCAGTTTGTGGAGCACCTTTTCCGGCAGAACTTGCCAGTGGCGAATCTCATCCGGTCGGATTTCATCGTGGCCAACGAGGTTGTCGCTAGCTACTATGAGTTAGGCGACAAGACCGAAGCAGGTTTTCGCTTTGAGCCGGTTTTGCACGGCCGGAAGGAGCTTGGGGGAATCCTCACGCAAGCGGCGATTCTGGCAGGGTTGTCCGATGGGCGCGAATCCAACCCGGTCAAGCGCGGCGCTTGGCTGGCGCGGAAAGTTGTAGCCGAACCTCCAGACGATCCGCCGCCGAATGTCCCCGCGCTGAAAGAAGATCCAGCGGAGAAGCTCACCCTGCGCCAGCGCATCGAGCGGCACCGCGATCAGGCCGGCTGCCGCCAGTGCCATGCCAAAATCGATCCTTGGGGCATCGCGCTCGAAGAATTCGATGCGGGCGGCCGTCTCAAAACGCACCCTGTAGACGCTCGCTGTACGTTGCCTGATCAAACCGAGGTGGCCGGTATTGCCGATTTGAAGAAATATCTCAGCGAGGACCGCCTGGATCAGGTGGCCTTTAGCGTCCTCAAACACTTAGCCATCTATGCAACTGGCAGAAGCTTGTCATACAATGAGCTTAATTCCTTGAAACAGGATGCCTTGCGACTTCGGGCCAGCGGCTACCGCATGAAGGACATGCTTCGCTGGGTGGTGACGAGCAGGTTATTCCTCGAAAAGTAGGCATGAGGGAAGAATCGAGATAAAGGCCATTTAGGGAAGAAGCAGATGCCGGGATGGAAAATGGATCGCAGAGCTTTCTTAAAGGGAGTCGGAGGCGTGTCATTAGCCCTCCCGGCGCTTGACGCGATGGGCGCCGAAGTGGCCAATCAACTCCCCCGCCGCTTTTGCGCCCTTTACACGGCCAATGGTATGTCGCTGCCTCGCGAGGAACATGGCCTGAGCGACTGGAGCTGGTTCCCCACGGCCGAACGGACAACGCCCGAGGGCCGGCGCGAGTTCGTATTTGGCAAGTCGACCGAGCCGCTGAGTTCCTTCCGCAACAAGCTCAGTTTTCTGGGCGGGCTCTACCATCCGAGCGGCCCAAAAGCCGATCCTCATACTTGCTCCGATATGTGGCTGACTGGTGCGCCGCTCCACAACCCGAAACCCGGTACTTACAACACGGTTAGTCTGGATCAAGTCATCGCGCTCCACACGAAGCAGCACTGCCGCCAGGCTTGCCTCGTGCTCTCGATTGATGCGGGCACGGGTTTCTTGTCGCGGACAGGAACCATCTCTTATAACCTCGAAGGGCGTCCCGTTCCGGCGGAAAACAACCCGCGGCGCGTATTTGACCGCTTATTCCGCGGCGATCGGGAGTCGGTTCAGGCAGAGCGCGATAAACTGCGGCGGCGCATGAAGCTAGTCGATGCGGTGGTGGAAAGCGCCAAATCGCTGAACAGCCGTCTAGGGAAATCCGATCGCGAGCGGATGGACCAGTATTTGACTTCGCTCAATGAGGTGGAGTCGAGGCTTGCAGCGGCTGAGCGATGGATCGATGTGCCGGTCAAGCACCAGGACTATTCGCATCTGAATCTGGAGGCGACCTCGGAGGGAGAACCCTCTGAGTTCTATCGAACCATGTTCGACCTCATTGCGCTCGCCTTTGACGCTGACATTACTCGCTCGGTGACCTTCATGCTAAACCGCGAGGATGGCATGGGAATCAGCGATACCTTCCCGCTGAAGCTCGGTTTGTCGAAAACGCACCACAATCTCTCCCACGCCACCGACAAAGAGGGTCAGCTGCAATTTGCCAAATACGATCTGTTTTTAAGCCACCAGATCGCCCATTTCCTGCGTCGCCTGGATAGCTATCCGGATCGCCAAGGCAGCGTCCTTGACAACACCATCGTGCTTTTTGGCAGCGGCGCCAGCACGACGCACAATCCCCGCAATTTGCCCACCTTGATTGCAGGGGGCGCCAATCTGGGATTAAAGCACGGCATCTACTGGCGGGAGGGAGAAACGCGAATGGCCAACGTATATGTGAGCATTCTGCGGTCCCTCGGCGTTCCGCAAGAGTCTTTTGCTGACAGCACGGGCGCCGCGGCTCAGACGATTTTCACCCGCGTCTAAATGCATCCCGCAAATCACGCCACCTCTCGCGGAGCCCTGCCGGACGGCCGGGGGGGCACCGAGGGGGGGCCGGGCCGGGGGGAGGCGGGGGCCCGACTAGGGACCGACAGGGGCCGAGGGAGTGAGCCGAGAGAGAAGGGAGAGGGCAGTAAAGTGGGCGTTTTTTGAGGAGCCTCCCAGACCTCTTGGCTTAAGGAGCCGGCTGGCTGGCTTGCGCGCCAAGGTGGCGGCGTAAAAACGCGTAGGCCTCCTCACCGTGAATGGTGTGGGGACCGTCGAAATAAGCAATTTGGGTTCGCTCCCGTAGCCCCATCTGGGTGTAGAAGCGGAAGACTTTAGCGTATTCATAAGCCACCCACTCATCCCACGAAACCCCATCTCTGTGCCCCCGCTCCACCATGAAAGGCCGCGGAAAAATCAGCGTTGCCAGTTCGTAGTGATTGGTTAAATTGGCAAAATTGAACTCCGGAATCTCGTACTCCGGCGTGAGCCCGTAAACAAAAGGCGCATCGAGAGAGGCTGTCTTCCAAACCCACTCATTAAAATTCCCCGAACAAATCGAGAGGGCATAGTTTTCGAGCAAAGCCGGTACCCGCATGGCAGTATAACCGCCATAGGATAAGCCATAGAAGCCGATCCGTTTCGCGTCGACAAAATCCAGACTGCTGAGCCACTCCAGAATTCGCTGGTGCTGCGCCGTGATGAAGCTGAACAAGGTGAGGCCAAAGGGGTGGGCCTTGCGCTGCGCCGTGCGGAAGTGCTCTCCTCCCAAATAGGCGTTCTGAGGGGCGAACGTGACAAAACCTTGCTCGGCGAGGCGCACCGCAAATTGATTGTAGGTTGGATTTTGAATTTTGGGATCGGCGAGATCGCGCGGCCGGCCTTCTAGTCCATGCTGGCAGACCACGACGGCCCGCCTTTCACCCGGCCGAATGTCTTTCGGAACCAGCAGGTAGCCGTAGGCGAAAACGTTCGGATAGACATCCAGCACAACCTCGTAGCCGCGGAATTTTGGCTCGTCAAAGATCAATCGCGAGCGTGGATTCAAGGGCATGGTAGGGGCCGGGAGCTTGCCGATCAAGTTTTCCCACAAGTGCGCACGATGCCGGCGAACCGATTCCGTAAAGGCCGCTACTGAGCTCCGGTCCGCGCTGGACCAAAACTGCGCTCGCCGGTCCGGGCTTTCGCGCATGACGCGCTGGGTGTAGTGAATGATTTGCCGAAATTGCCGCTCCAATCGCGTCGCATCCGCAGGGCGCAGAGGCTTCAAGGCCGGTCGAGGTGGCCGGAGTTTGGCGACACCGAGAAGGGCAGAGAGGGCCTGATCTGAACCCGGCGTGGCGCTGCGGATAAGCAGCGGTTTTCCTGCCTTAATTTGGGCTACCTCCTGCTCGACTTCTTCTGCCGAAAAGGGAACCAGCTTTCCGCTCGGGTCAGCTGCGTTGCGCCGATCGGCAGTGGGGGCAGGCGGTCCTTTGACACTAGGTCCTGGCGCTGTTTCGATGATCAAAGTTCGCGGCAGGACCAGGCCTGCAAGCGAGGAATCTGCATAATCAGGCAACAGCCCCCACACATCGCGATAGACAGGTTCTTGCCAGACGCGCTGGCGAGGTCCGAAATAGCCGCTAACAAGTGCGGCATCGATGCGCTCCTCCAACGCGGCCGCGTGCAGCGCAATCAATCCCCCTTCGCCATAACCTGCAACCGCAATCTTGGCGCGGGGCCTTTGCTGCAACATCCAGTCGATGCCAGCCAGGGTTTTCTGTACTTCGATTCCAATGATGTGGCGGCCCAGAGGATAGGCCAAACGCCAAATAAACTCGCGGTGCGGCATGTTCGTCATGCGAAAGCTGCGCACACCGGAAAACGTGTCGGCGCGGTCCATTAGCAGGGGGATCAATACCTGGGCGCCGTTTTCGACCAGCCTTTTGGCAAATGGGGAAGCACCTGGCTCAAGCCCGGCCAAAGCCTCCGGCCGCCAGTCCGCGTCCCCTAGGGCGACGACTCGCGCTACCGGTTTGCCTTTCGGCTCAAGCAGCAATCCCTCCGCCCACAAATCTGAAAACACGGGCCAGCGAACCTCACGTACGGTATACGTGGCGGCTTGGGCAATCACGGAAGGTTTGCCAGCGCTCTCTAAGTATTGCAACTCGGGTTTCTCGCGCCCTTCCACAACCCCAAGGATGTAGGCCAGGCGCGAGCGCTCCGGCTTGGGGCGCGGTGCCTCATAGTGATCAAGAAACTTGTGAATCCCCTCCACAAGCTGAACGGAAAGATCTCCGGACTCTACCAGCGGGGCCGTCCCTGGGAGAGGTTGCGCCTGGGAAATGGCCGCACAGAGCAAAAAATACCAGAGCATCATAACCCTAACATGATAGTTCTACTTCACTGCGACTTCGCAAACTGATTAGCAGCAGGTCCTTGCCCCTATAAACCCCTTTGCCTTATCGTAAAAGTGAGGGGATTGCTTGGTGTTCCGTGGCGAACGTATCGAGGAGGATTTCATGCGAAAGACGGTCATTCTGACATTGATCGCTTTGACGAGTTTTGCAGCCGAGTGGACTGGCACGATTTCTGATGCCGGCTGCGGTGCGAAGCATGCCGCTGCCACAGAGAAGGACATGAAGTGCGTCCAGGGCTGCGTGAAAGGCAAAGGCGCTGAGCCAGTTTTCGTTGTTGGGGATAAGGTGCTGAAGTTCGACCAGGCCTCAAAGCCAAAGGTTATGGAGCATCTTGGTCACAAGGTAACGATCACTGGGAAGCTGGAAGGCGATACGATCTCGGTTGATCAAATCAAGATGTAGGTTTTTCTGCCCAACTTCGAAACCTAGCTCGACCCTCTTAATGGCGTAAAAACTTGCCGGTAGGGGGGTCAGCGCGAATCCGCCTCACTCGCCGGCGCCTGCGTCAAGTTCAGGCGCAAGGCTAACTTGCGGCAGCTTTGCCCACGGACAAGCTGAAACATGTCTTTGAACTTCTGCTTGGTTATGGGGTGGCGGAGTTCCGGCGCAATCTCGCACAAAGGTTCAAGAACGAATCGGCGCTCATGCATGCGCGGGTGTGGAATCACCAGCTCAGGCGCGTGAACGACAAAATTTCCAAACAACAAAATGTCAATGTCGATCAGGCGTGGACCTTTCTCGATGGTCCGCACCCGGCCCATCTCCCGCTCAAGGCGCTGAGTTCTCCGCAGGAGCATTCTCGGGAAACCATTCGTTTCCGCCTCTACGACCAAATTCAAAAACGGGGGTTGGTTCGTGACATAGAGAGGATCACTCTCATAAACGGAAGATACCCGGCGTAGGAGCAGTCCCTCCACCGCAAGCAGGTCAATGGCCCGCTGTAAGTTCGCCTCCCGCTCACCGAGATTACTGCCGAGCCCCAAATAAATTGTCTTCATCCTGCTAAAACAGAGAGGTCTGGGCGGTGTCGCGCCGGCCTTTTCGCTTGAGACCAAAGTATTCAAAAGCACGGTCCGTAGCGCATCGCCCGCGAGGCGTCCTGTCGAGAAAGCCCAGTTGCATGAGATAAGGTTCGTACACTTCCTCAATAGTGGCTGGCTCTTCATCCACCGACGCCGCAATTGTGTTCAAACCGACGGGGCCTCCGCCGTATTTTTCAAGCACAGTCAGCATGATTTTCTGGTCAATCTCATCCAATCCGTAGCGATCTACTTCGAGCATGTCAAGCGCCGCCCTCGCCACATCCAGGTTAATGTGGCCCTGCGCGCGAACTTCCGCATAGTCCCTTACCCGGCGAAGGAGGCGGTTGGCAATGCGGGGAGTGCCGCGGCTGCGCCGGGCGATTTCTTCAGCGCCCTCGCGATCAATCGTCACATTGAGTAACTTCGCCGAGCGCTCGACAATCCCCCGCAGTTCATCCACTTCGTAGTGGTTCAAGCGCAGTAGCAAGCCAAAACGTCCGCGCAAGGGAGCGCTGATCATGCCCATGCGCGTCGTCGCGCCAATCGCTGTGAAGCGCGGCATGGGAAGCGAGTGCGTCCGCGCCGCCGGCCCTTGCCCGACGACGATGTCCACACGAAAGTCCTCGAGCGCGGAATAGAACATCTCCTCGACGTCCGCCAGCAAACGGTGGATCTCGTCGACAAAAAACACTTGGCGCTCGCGCACATTACTCAACATGCCGGTGAGGTCGAGCTTTTTCTGAATCACGGGTCCTGAAGTCAAATCGATGTCCACGCCGAGCTCGTTGGCGATGATATAGGCCAGAGTAGTCTTTCCAAGTCCAGGAGGACCATAGAGCAACACGTGATCCATGGCCTCGCCCCGGCGCTTTGCGGCTTCGATTGCAATCGCAAGATTTTCCTTGAGCTTCGCCTGACCAGCAAAATCAGCAAGCCGCCTTGGCCGTAGGGCCGCCTCAAACTGCTGCTCACCAGGCTGCCTCATACCTGAGGCAATGCCTTTCTCCCGCATGCCTTTAGGTTAGCAGCCGGTCGCGGTTGGAGGCTGTTTCCTGACCCTGGGACCGCCTGGAGGGGCGCTTCTTCGGTCGGGGCCCAACCGCGAGAATCACGCGCGGTTCGTGGCTGGTCCTGTTAGACTGTGGGAGTGTTTCTTGGACTCCTGCTTTCGCTGCTAGGAATTTCCCTCCCTGCGCAACCAACGCCAGACTTGGATTTTTACCGGAACCTCAACGACGGCCGGAATGCAGGCGAGATGCTCCATCAGTATTTGCTCAGCCAAGCTCGCACGAAATTAGAACAACGCCAGCAGCGGCTCGAGAGAACAACCGACTGGGCGGCATACCGCCAGGCTTTCCGCCAGCAGGTGATTCAGTCTCTGGGCGGCCTGCCCGAACCAACGCCGCTTCACCCGAGAGTCGTGGGCACGCTCACGCGCGAGGGCTATCGAATTGAGAAGATCCTATTCGAAAGCCAGCCCCGCTTTTATGTAACGGCGAATCTCTACTTGCCCACTTCTGGCAGACCTCCCTATCCAGCCATCCTCTTTCCGCTCGGTCATGAAGCGGGCGCCAAGGCTCATGAAGCCTGGCAGCGAGTCTTGGGAAATCTCGCTCGCCGTGGATTCGTGTTGCTGGCCTGGGACCCAGTGGGGCAAGGCGAACGGGTCCAGCTCTATGACGAGGACTTGCGAACCTCCAAGCTGGTGGCCTCGACCACCGAACACACGATGGTGGGAATTCAGAGCCTGCTGCTTGGAGATGCTTTCGCGAGGTTCACCATTTGGGACGGCATCCGGGCGCTTGACTATCTGCTGTCTCGGGCTGAAGTCGACCGCACCCGCGTTGGGGTGACGGGCAATTCAGGCGGGGGGACTCACAGCTCTTATCTCGCTGCGCTCGAAGACCGCATCCACGTCGCTGCCCCCTCGTGTTATCTCACGAACTGGCGCAAACTGCTAGAAACCATCGGACCTCAAGACGCCGAACAGTGCTTTCCTGGTTTTCTTGATCTGGGCTTCGACCATGCCGATTTTGTGGTCGCCTTTGCTCCAAAACCTTTTCTGATGCTCAGCGCGATTCGCGATTTTTTTCCGATTCTCGGAGCGCGCCAAACTTGGCGCGAGGCCAAGCGCGTCTACGATGCGCTGGGGGCGGCCGACCGCCTGGCGATGTTCGAGGCAGATGACGGGCATGGCTACACGCTGCCGCGCCGGGAAGCCGCCTACCGCTGGTTTACCCGTTGGCTTCAAGGCGCCGAGGATGCGTCACCCGAACAGCCTGTCGTGCTCGCTACGGAAAGTGAGCTGGCGTGTACGGAAACAGGTCAGGTCCTCACTTCTCTCGGTGGAGAAAGCGTCTTTTCGTTGAATCTGGCCCGCCTGCAACGCGTGCGCAAAACAGGGTCGCTCGAGGACGTGCGACGCCTCACCCGCTTCGAGCTGCCCCAGAAGCCTCCCAGGGTGGAGCTTTTCGGCGGCGACGCGCGCATGCGAAAACTTACTTATGAAACCGAACCTGGGATACAAATTCCAGCGGTTTTGTTTCAGCCCGAAGGTTCTGGCCGGAGACCGGCTGTCATCGTGGCACATGGAAGAGGCAAAGCGGCATCCTTCAGTACGGTTCAAGGTTACTTGGGCTCGGGACATGTGGTTCTCAGCGTGGATCTGCGCGGCCTGGGCGAGACGGCGCTTGCTGCCGCCCGGCGTAGTGGCGACTGGTCACGATATTTCGGCGATTACAATAGCGCGATGACGGCCATCCTCCTCGGAAAACCGCTGGTGGCCATGCGCGCCGAAGATATTTCTGCCGGGGTTAGTTATTTAAGGTCACTCGATCAGGTTGACGCCTCCCGTATCTCCGTGCACGCGATAGAAGCGGCTGGCGTCGCTGGGCTGCTAGCCACAGCGCTCGATTCACGGATTCAAAGCGCCGTCATTGAGGGGAGCCTTGTTTCCTATGAATCCGTCATCCGTTCCAAGATTCATCGTGGCGTTTTCGAACACGTGATTCCAGGCGCACTGCGTTTCTTCGATCTTGGCGATCTGGTCCGGTGGAGCGCGCCAAGAAAGGTCGAGTTGCGCCGTCCGGTCGATGCGCTTGGTCTGCCCGCAGGAGGCCGCTGAGAAAGCCAGCATCCTGCGTTCAGATTCGCAACCTGGGATAGAGGCTTCAGGCCCGGGTGAATCGGCGACAGGGCTGCGGAGTGGCCCTCGCGGCCTGCAAGGCACTAGTGGCTTGCTAGCCTGGAGAAAGAGTGTCTGCAGCATTTCCAGCCCAGCTCCGATGCAGTGACTCAAGCGAAGTTTACGCGGTAGAAATCATTTCTGCGCCCCATGGCCTTGCCGTCCGCCTGCAGGATGGCGGGCAGCAATGGTGGCCGTTTGACGAGGTTCGTGCGAGTCGTCAAGGAAATCAGCTGGTGCTTCAGTGGCCGCACCGTCCTTCCAGGGGACAAGTTTGCTGGTGGCTGATTGTAGATGACCCACAAACTCTTGCCGCCATCGCTGCGGTGAATTCCCGGCTGGCGAAAGGCAAGAGCGCTCCGTCTGCCTCCAGTTTCGCCTTACAAGCAGTGTTGATCTTCGCTGTCGCGCTTGTTTTGCTTGGGCTAGCTGTCTGGCAGGGCTTGCCTTGGATTGCTGGCCGGTTGTCCGCCTTTGTACCGCTCTCCGTGGAAGAGAAACTTGGTGAGGCCTCCCTTGAAGCGATCGCCCCGCGTTTTCATCGCTGCCGGGACGAATCCGTAGAGAGGATTCTGCGGCGGCTGGAAACAACTGTTCCCTCTTCCGGGTACCGGTTCCGCGTTTGGATTGTCGAGGATGAGTCGATCAACGCCTTTGCGGCGCCGGGCGGCTACATCGTTGTCTACCGCGGGTTGTTGCGCAAAACGAGGCGACCGGAACAGCTTGCGGCGGTGCTCGCCCATGAAATGCAGCACGTCATTCAGCGCCACGGAACAAAAGCTATGCTTCGTAGCGTCTCGCTCTGGCTCGCGCTGGCCTTCTTCACCGGCGACGCCAATAGCGCAATTGCCGTGATGGTCGGCAATCTCGGTTCCCTGGCCTATCATCGCGCCGACGAAGAGCGGGCGGACCAGGAGGCGGTGCAGATGATGGCGGCCGCACGGCTCGACCCGCGGGAGATGGTGAGCATGCTGGAACTGTTGAATCAAGAAACCCCCGAGCTGCCGCGGGCGGCTCGCTATTTCTCCACCCATCCGCTGACAGCAGACCGCATTGAGGCAGTGCGGAAGCAGGTTGAATCTCTTCGAGTTGCCACACAACCCCTCGAGGCAGGAACCGAGTGGCCGCCGGCGAGGTCTGCCTGCCGGACCGAGCCTGCCTCGCAGCAGTTGTAGAATGACCTCGTGGTCCAGAGGCGCACGCTCAAACAGCCCGGCATCGTCACAGAGCCTGTTTCCGAAACCACCCGTTGAAAATCACAACTAGTGATGATCAGCAGCAAGAGCAGTTGCGGCCGGGTCCAGCACAACCGATGGTTTCTTTCCAGGCTCGAGCGGCGCTAGCATTTGCTCTTTCCGGATGATCAGCGTCGATGTGTTGTAGCTGGCAAGCTCAAAGCCGTGGCCATGGGTGATGGCGTCCGTGGGGCAAGCCTCTACGCAGTAACCGCAGAAAATGCACCGCGAGTAGTCAATGTTGTAAACCTCTGCGTAGCGCTCTCCGCCACTGATTCGCTGCTGTTCCGTGTTTTCCTTGGCCTCGATGTAGATGCATTCTACGGGGCAAGCCGCCGCGCAGAGGAAACAGGCGACGCATTTTTCGAGACCATTTTCATCTCTCTGCAAAACGTGCGCGCCCCGAAATCGCTCTTGAAAAATGGCAGGCCCGTCGGGATAGTCTTCGGTGATCGTGGGTTGAAGCATTTCCTTAAAGGTAATGCTCATTCCCTTGGCAATTGCCGCTGCGGAGCCGAGAATTTCTTGGATTTTAGAAGCCATACTCTCCTTCGCTCTCTGCCTTCATCCGGTTGGATTCATCAAAAGCGCCAGCCGATGCTTCCGGACCGGAAGCCTCAAACGTTTTTTGCGCCTCAACCAGGCTGAAATTCGGGCACATGATCACTTTCTCGAAAAACGCGCTGGCCGACGCGCTCGCCAAAAACCGTCAGATCGCGTTTCGAAAAACCAGACCAAGCGTGTGAGATCGCACCCCCCGGTTCAATGAGAAAGATTGTCGGCACGTGCGTGATGCGGAACGCCTGACTAGCGGGATAGGGACTGGGATCGTACACGGTTTCGATCCCAGGGCTAAACTCCCTTAAAAACTCTTGAGTTGACTCGACATCGTCTTGGGAGACGCCAACCACGCGCACCTGCCCGTTTTCCCGCACCCGTTCGAGAAAGGGTAGCGTCCTCTGGCAGACCGGGCAAGAAACCTTGAAGAACACAAGCAAGACGGCTTGATGAGCCACCAGGTCGCCTAAGAACAGTTCGTGAGCCGAAGAATTACGAAAGGCGACGTTGGGAGCTTTTTCGCCAACCGCTAAAAACGATGTGGGTCTGCCGGACATCCTAAGACTCTGGAATTTGAACCCCAAGGCCGAGAAGAATCAAGAAGAGACGGTGCCGGCCGCAACCAACCCGCCCAGCTTGAGTGTACCACGGCCGGTTCTAGACCCGCTCGCCAAGCTGCAAAGAGCCATTCGGTGATCTAGCTCATGCGGCCTGCGAGCTTAGAGTGAATGTGAGCTTCCACAACAGCCAGGCCAGTCCGAACAAGAAACCGAGCAGAGCTCGCCACTCTTTGTTTCGTCTGTACAGGCGCCAGCAAAATGACGCCCGGTGCGAAGGTGAGTTTCGTGTGCCGAGCCTGGGAATTAGCGATGGCACCTGGCGCGCGTACTCTGCGTACTCGGGGAACAAGCTGCGTAAATGCTGCTCTTCGAGCTGAATCACCGGCAAATAGACCAACACAAATGTCGCCAAAAACACGAGCGCCATCCACGTGCTATTGGCGGCCACAACCATGCCTCCGGCAAGCAGCAGCGAGCCCACATAGAGCGGATTCCGAACATAGGCATACGGACCGCTCCGGGTGAGCTGCTCATTTTTCCGCAGATGGCCTGCTGCCCAGGCGCGGATGAATAAACCCGCCCCGCAAAGCGGCAGACCGGCGAGGATTGTCTTGCTGGTAGGTTGGGCCAGCCAGACGAAGGCCGCTAGGAGGAGAAATCCTCCGGGCACGCGGAAACGCTGCACGACATCGGCATAGGGTTTCGGAAATCGCATCTTTCTAACCCAGTTGTGGGGCGAGCGCATCCGCGACCTGTTCGGCCGAAATGGCGCGCATGCTGTCATCATAGGACTGCTTGCGCTGGTAGCTGGTTTGAGCTTTGCTGGAGCGAAGGATCACCATCGAACGGCCGTACGGTCCGTTTCTTTCGGGGTCCGTTGGGCCAAAGATGGCGACGCCAGGCTTGCCCAAGGCCGCGGCGAGATGAAGGGGGCCACTGTCGACCCCAACCACAGCGCGGGCGCGGCGGGTTGCGTCAATCAAGCCTGCTAGCGAGGAGACGTGTAGCACCGTCCCCTCAAGCTGGGCCAGCTTGGAAGCGCCGCTCGGATGCGTGTTCAGCACTAGAGGAAGTCCCCATCGCTGTCGAAGCAGCCGCGCGAGCTGGACATAGTTCGCCAGAGGCCACTCCTTGGCAGGCCAGCCGGCAAACGGGCTCGCTAGTACGTAACCACCCTCTGGCAAATGCCCTTCCGGAGAGCCTGAGGGAAGGGGAAACATGGGCTCAATTCGCCTAGCGCCGACATAGGCGGCCAATTCTAGGTGCCGGTCGACGATATGCCTGGCCTGCGAGCGAAAGGTCAAAGAATAAAACAGCGCTGCGGCGGGTTCGCGGAGTTGGGAGAACCCATAGCCGATTGTCTTTTCCGCTCGGGCTAATTTCGCAACCAACGCCGACTTGATCAGTCCCTGAAAGTCGAGGGCCACGTGGAAACTTTCCGAGCGCAAACTTCGCCACAGCATCCGCATGCTGCTCCAGTTCTTGCGGTCAAAAACGATCACTTTGTCAACGAAAGGATTCCCCTCAAGCAGGGGCGCCCACCGTGGATCAATGACCCAAACCAACCGCCAGTTGGGAAAGCTCTGTTTCAAGCTAACCACAGCCGGCAGGGTGTGAATCACATCGCCCATGGCACCGAGCCGGACCACCAAAATGGCTGACGTCATTCGACGCGTTCTTTCACATACTCCACGAAATTCTTCCGCCGCAAGGATTCTAACTCCAACAGGGAAACCGTCTGATCGACGCCGAGAGATTGCGCCAGATGGTGCGGGTCGCCATTTCCAATCACGACCAAATCGACAAAGGAAAGCGAGGCCGCGAGCTCCGCCCGGGCCTGGGCAGGCAAGAATGCATCTTCGGGCGTCGCAATCACAACGGTTAGTTTCGCCTCGCCCACCACTCGCGCCATTTGGCTGATATGTTGCGGGAGCATGGGATCCAAGTAAGCCGGCGCAGCCAGCGTACGCCAGCCTCTGGCCCGCAGCATCGCGATCCGTCTTCTTGCCTCTTCCGGGCTAACAATTTTTGTTCTCGTATCCATGGATCAAGGCCTCTGCGGGCGAGTGCTTCTCCCCCGCCCTGGCATCACCGCCAGGATCAACTTCGAAGGCAACTCATCACCAGACGGTAAAATTCCGGATGCGATTGCCAGGTCTGGGCAGTGATCAGGTTGCCGTCCCGGTGGGCCTGAGCGCGAATGTACGAGCCGCCGGCGAGCTCTACTTCGTGCCGCACATTCTCATAACAAGTGACGCAGCGGTTGCGGACCACGCCGGCGGCAATCAGAACTTGAATCCCGTGGCAGATCGCCATTACCCATTTGCCGGCTTCGTGAAGCTGGCCTACGATCTCGATGAGCTTCTGGTTGTGACGGAGAAACTCCGGCGCGCGCCCGCCCAGAATCAATACGCCGTCATAGTCAGCGGGGTTGACCTGATCGAAGGCGATGTCCGCCTCTAGGCAGTAGCCTGGCCGCTCAACATAGGTGTCCCAACCCGGCTCAAAATCATGCATCACCAGGTGCAGCCGCCTTTTCGAGGGAGCCGCTAGCACCGGCGTCATGCCCTCTTCCTGAAACCGGTGGTAGGCGTAAAGCGCCTCGTACCCTTCCCCCGCATCGCCGGTCACCAACAGGATTCGCTTGCTCATTTCTAGGCCAGCATACCAATCTTTCTCCCGATTCTTAATCCGCTTCGTGTGTCCCAACCTGACGGCGTTGGAGCGTACCGGTTTTTGGCTTGCAGCCCGGCCCGCTCCTGCGCCATAGTGAAGAGGGGCTTCGGCGGGCTTCGGCACCACAGGAGGCGCCAGCTCTTTTTGCAAGCTATGGATCACGATAGGCGACATGGCGGACACGCTTCTCTATCTTACGGAGCTACAGGGCTTGAAAGTCTTCGATCTGAAACACCGCCCGCTTGGCCGCGTGGTGGAAGCCGCCCTTGTGCCCATGGTCGATCCCTCTCGCGTCGATCGCTTCATGATTGGTGGCGACAGAGCTTGGTTCACGTTCCGCTATGACCAAGTCCGCTCGATTTCGCTGCGGGGAATTGAACTTTCTGACGAGCTGCTAACTCCCTATCACGCCGATGAATACATGCTGCGCTTAGTGCGCGATCTGCTGGACCAGCAGATTATTGACGCACATGGCCGGAAGGTGGTCCGAGTGACCGACGTCACTTTTGAAATCCGGCAGGCCGAGGGCTATCAGGCTTTGTTCGTCACCGAAGTCGATGTTGGGTTACGAAGCGTTTTTCGGCGCTTGTTTCAGGGAGTGCTGCCCCGGAGCTGGATTCGCAAGCTTCAGGAGCCCATTCCGGTGAATTCCATCAGCTGGCAGTTTTGCAACATCATTGAGCCGGATCCCATGCGCCGCCTGCGGCTCAACATTACCCCTGATCAGCTGGAAAAAATGCATCCGGCCGATCTAGCGGATATTGTCGAAGAGCTAGGACCCGATGCGCGCGAAGCGGTGATCACGGCACTGGACAGCGAAACCGCAGCCGAAACTCTCTCCGAAGTCGACATCGGGATTCAAGCCCGCATTCTCGAATCGCTCGAAGCGGAGAAAGCGGCCGAAATCATCGAAGAGATGGCTCCCGATCAAGCAGCTGACGTGCTCCAGGAGTTAGAAGAGGAAACGTCGGAAGAGATTCTCGAAGAAATGGAGTCTGAGCCGAAATTGGAAGTGCAGGAACTGCTTGAGTACGACGAAGACACGGCAGGCGGTATGATGACCACTGATTTCGTCGCCTTACCTGAGGAAGTGCGCGTTGCGGATGCAGTCCGTCACATTCGCCAGGCGCAAGAGACGGTAGAATTGCTCCACGCTGTGGTGGTCGTGGACCGCGCGGACCGCTTTGTCGGAGTCGTGCCCTTTAGCCGGATGTTCACAGCAGCCCCGGATCAGACGCTGGGTGAGCTGGCCGACCGCCAGGCGCAGTGCGTTCTTGATACGGCGCCAGAGTCCCAGGTTACGGAGATCTTCGACAAGTACAGTTTGTTGTGCCTGCCCGTGGTTGACGAACAGTCGCGTGTGGTTGGGATGATCACCGCGGATGATGTGATCTCCGTTCTGAGGCGGGGTAAATGAAGCTGTTTCGCCGTTTGCGCCATCACATCAGCGTCTTTTTCGCCGTGATCGGCCCAGGCTTCATTACCGCCGTGGTGGACAACGACGCGGGGGGCATCTTCACCTACTCCCAGGCTGGGGCGCGCTATGGCTATTTGCCGCTATGGACCTTAATCCCCATCACGCTCTTGCTCATCGTGACTCAAGAGATGTGCTCGCGCATGGGGGCGGTTACGGGCAAAGGCCTTTCTGACCTCATTCGCGAGGAGTTCGGCCTCCGTACCACCTTCCTGTTAATGAGCTTGCTGGTGGCGGCTAACCTCACCAATGTGATGGCCAACTTTGCCGGAGTCGCGAGCTCGTTGGAGATGTTTCACGTCCCACGCTATTTTTCAGTACCCTTGGCAGCGGCTGCGGTCTGGATTCTCATCGTCAAGAGCAATTACCAGCGCGTGGAAAAGCTGTTTCTTGTGGCTTGCTCGCTCTACGTCTGCTATGTCATCTCTGGCGTTCTGGTGAAGCCCGATTGGAAAGAAGCGGCGATTTACTCCGTCCGGCCGACGCTCATCTTTGAACCGGGTTACCTGGAGATGCTGATCGGCATGGTGGGCACCTCGGTTGCGCCTTGGATGCAGTTTTATCTTCAGGCCGCAGTCGTCGAAAAAGGCATCACGGCCAAGGAATACGCCGAGTCGCGGATTGAGGTGATTGTAGGCTGCGTGGTGATGACCGTCATCGCCTTTTTTATCATTGTGGCTTGCGCCGGCGCCATTTGGGCGGTTTCCCCGCGCGACATTCAGGACGCCACCGACGCTGCGCATGCCTTGCGGCCCTTCGGCGATTACGCCTACCTGCTCTTCAGCGCGGGTTTGTTGAATGCGTCCATTTTCGCCGCGTGTATTTTGCCGCTGTCCACTTCTTACTCGGTATGTGAAGGCCTTGGTTTTGAGTCCGGCGTCAATCGCAGTTTTCGCGAAGCGCCCATCTTTTATGGCCTATTCACTTTTCTGATCGTGGCGGGCGGCGGCGTGATCTTGATTCCTGGCTTTCCCCTGGTGCGCATGATTCTTTTAAGCCAGGTCATCAACGGCGCACTATTGCCCTTAGTGCTCGCTTTCATGATCATCCTCGTCAACAAAAAGCGATTGATGAAGGAGTGGGCCAATACGCCCCTTTACAATGCCGTGGCCTGGACAGCAGTCATTGTCATGAGCGGATTAACTCTGGCGTTAATTGGAATTTCCATCCGCCAACTCTTCCAGTAAGCGCTAATTCCCGGTCGAACCGTAGGCTCGAATGCCCCGATTCCAGGTCGAAAGGGCGATGAACCAGCTCGTCGCCGTGACCACAGGCAGCAGCCAGAGGTAGCGAACGTATTGTTCGAAGCGCAACGCGGCCGCGGCCGGATAAAAAGTGGCGAAACCAAAGGGGATAATCCAGCTCAGCAGTACCCGGATAAAACCGTTGTAGATATCGAGCGGATACCGCCCGAACTGAATAAAGTTGTAAACCGGCGGCATGATTCCCACACGGTCCTCTACCCAGAAGGAGACGGAGGTCAAGACAACGAACACCGCCGTATAGATCATGGCGCCGCACACCACGCCGAGTGCTAAGACCAACCACGCCGCCCCGCTCAGCGGTCTGGGAAGAAAGGGCATGGCCACGGAAAGAATCGCCAGGCCGAGCACGGCGTCGCCCAGAGCCTCTAGCCGCAGCTGCTCAAAAAGAATTTGAAACAGAGAGTGGACGGGCCGCAGCAAAACACGGTCAAACTTACCCTGGATCAAATAGTTATCACTGAACTGGTAGAGGTTGACGCTCACAACGTTGAACACCGACATGGGAAGCAAGGAAAAGCCATAGAGAAACAGCAGCTCGCCAAAACTCCAACCGGCGACGGCCTGCGTCCGCCCGAAAATCAAATACACCACCGCCAGACCAAAGACCGTGGCCAGAGTCATAGTGAGGACAGAGATGAAGAAATCCCAACGGTGTTCTAGGCGGATCTTCGCATACTGGAGGAAATAGTGCCAGAACAGCGACACATGGCGGCGCATGAGTCAACCTCCATGAATGGTGATGCGACGGCTGACGCGATTCCAAAACCAATTGCTAAACGCCAACAGAAACACGATCCAGAAACATTCCAGCAGCAGCGTACGTCCGATTTGGGCCCAGGAAATCTTGCCCAGGTAAATTAACATCGGCGTATAGCCAATATGTTCGAAAGGAAGCCAAGAGCTAATCTCCCGCAGCGGCGCCGGAAACAAGGCCAGCGGCACCAGCAAACCGCTCAGCAGCTCCTGCATCCAGAACTTGAACCGCAACAATCCTTGAATGCTCGTCAGTTCAATGGCACAAGCGCCGACGAGGAAGTTGACATTGGCGACAATGAGCACGCTACCCAGGAGTGACAGCAAGAACACGCCAAAATGGAGGGCGTCGCGCGGACCTTGCACGGGAAACACGCTCAGCAGCACCAGGGCCGTTGGAAAGCACAGCAACACGGTCCGGAACGCAGCTTCGCCAAACGCCCGCCCGATATAGCTCAAGGGCAAGTTCACCGGCCGCAACATTTCCATGCTGATCTTGCCTTCTTGAATCGCCGTGGCCAGGTCCCAATCGATGTTGTTAAAGTACATGGAACGAATCACCCACCCCACAACCACATAGGTGATGATTTCTTGAAAGCGGAATCCGCCGAACTCCGGATTGGCGGCAAAGACAGACTTCCAGATAAAGTAATAGACAGAAACGCTAATGAAGTAGTTGGCAACGCCGGTGTAGTAGCGCAGCCGGTAGGCGAGCATATCCAGAAAGCCCATGCGCGCAAACTCAGCAAACACGCGCAGGCTCATCGTGCCTCCTGAAGCACCTGACCAGTGTAGATCTGTTTGACAACTTCCTCGATCGATTGTTCTTCGATTGAGATATCAAGCACCTCGACGGAATTGACCACGCGGCGGATGACTTCGGCCGTGGAAACCGCCTCGCGAGGAAACGTCAACCGGCAGGTAAGCTCCGAGCAACGTTCGACGCTGACATGGGGAATGGACATCGCGGCCAGCTTCTGGGCCTGTTCGCGATCGCGAAAATCAAACTTGACGCTGGTTTCACGCCACAACCGCCGCTTTAATTCTTCTAAGGGTCCGTCAAAAAGCAGTTTCCCCCGATCGATGACCATCAAACGCCGGCACAGCTCTTCAATATCGGCGAGGTCGTGCGTCGTCAACAGAATGGTCGTCCCGTATTGCTGGTTCACTTGCTTCAGAAAGGCGCGAATGTGGTCCTTGGCGACAATGTCTAAACCAATAGTCGGCTCGTCCAGAAATAACAGCGGAGGGTTATGAATCAAGGATGCGGCCACGTCACAGCGCATGCGCTCGCCGAGGCTTAATTTGCGCACTGGCGTGTTCAGGTAGCGCTTGAGCTCTAGCACCTCGTCAAACTGCTTCATCCGCGCCTCGTAATCGGCATCGGAAACGTCATAAATTTTTTTGAGCAGGCGGAACGATTCAATGACGGCGATGTCCCACCACAGCTGCGTGCGTTGTCCGAACACCACGCCAATCGTCTTGGTGTAGCGGGAGCGTTCTTCAAAAGGCCGGAAACCATTCGAAATGACGCGGCCGCTGGTGGGCATCAAGATGCCCGTGAGCATTTTGATCGTAGTGGATTTTCCCGCCCCGTTTGGACCAATGTAGCCGACCATGTCGCCGGCGGGAATCTCGAAACTGATGGAGTCAACAGCGCGAACTGTCTGGTACTTGCGATAGAAGAGATTTTGCAGCGCGCCCCGGACACCTTCCCGGCGCTGGGGAATGCGGAATTCCTTAACAAGTTCCGCCACCTCAATTCGCGCCGCCACAGAATCAGTGTAGAAGAAGCGCCTTAGTTAAGGAAATACGTGCGGTAGAGAGTGTCGCGCTGTTTCGGGATGAAACCTGCGTCCCGAATTATACGGCGGAGCTCTTCTTCATTGGCGCGGTTTCGAGCGCCGGCCGCCGAAACCACGTTCTCTTCAATCATGATGGAACCCACATCGTTGCCGCCAAATCGCAATCCGAGCTGGCAAGTCTTCAAACCCTGAGTAACCCAGGAGGACTGGATGTTTTGGATGTTTTCCAAGTAAAGACGCGAAATGGCCAGGGTTTTGAGATACTCGACGGCCGTGGCTTCCTGCTTTACAAAACGGCCCAGCGAAGTATTCTCGCGCTGGAAGGACCAGGGAATAAACGCCGTAAATCCGCCTGTTTCCGCCTGGATGCGCCGTACCGTCTCGAGGTGGTTCACCCGCTGCTCGATGGTCTCGCCACAACCGAACATCATGGTGGCCGTGGTCCGCATTCCGAGCCGGTGAGCAGTCCGATGGACGTCTACCCACTCTTGTGTCGAACACTTGAGCCGGCTGATGCGATAGCGCACGGCGTCATCCAAAATCTCCGCGCCTCCGCCGGGAATGGAGTCAAGCCCCGCGTCTCGCAGCCGCGCGATCGTATCGCGGATGCTCAAGCCGCTGACCTCGGCAATGTTGATGATTTCAGGCGCCGAAAAACAGTGTAAATGGATCTGCGGGAAGCGCTGTTTGATGGCTCGCAGCATCTGCTCGTACCACTCGATCTTCAACTCCGGGTGCAATCCACCTTGCATCAGCACGCCAGTGCCGCCGAGATCCACGGTCTCTTGAATTTTTTCGAGGATGGTTTCAATAGGGAGGATATAACCCTCTTTGTGGCCCAAAGGACGATAGAAGGCGCAAAAACTGCAATACTCGGTGCAGAAGTTGGTGTAATTAATGTTTCGGTCAATCACATAGGTGACCACGCCTTCAGGATGAAGCTTGCGGCGAAGCGAGTCGGCGGCCATGCCCAAACCGATCAGGTCGTTTTCCTGAAATAGATCACAGGCTTCTCGGTGGCTCATCATACGGCGACGTTCCCAGCAACAGGACTCAACACTCTCAGATTATCGAAGGCAGCGGCAAGTTTCAGATAGGCCTGCATTCCTTCCAGATCTCGCGCAGCCAGCTCGTAAGCGATATGGCGCGTGAGGTAGGCGTAGCCCAAATCGCGGGGAACCTGCCGTTTCGGGCATTCCTCCTCCAGGATGTCGTCTAGATGCGATAAGCCGAAAGCAAGCGAGGCTCGAAACCACTCATCCTGCCGTGACTCAACAGCCCCCTTGCGGCCCGCCCAGAGGGCGAAGACCATTGGCAAGCCCGTGTAGTTCCACCACTGCTCCCCTAGATCCCAGACTTCATACTCCAAGCTGAGCGCAACAGGATCGAGTAGCAGCGCGGGGTCCCCAATGATCAGCGCAGCATCGGCGTCAGACAGCATCTGGCCCAGGTCCGCACGCGCCGGTTTGATGGTCACCTCACAACCAAAACGCTCGGCCAGCAGCACGCGCGCCAGCATCACCGACGTCCGCGAGCCCACATCGGCAGCGAGTGTCTGGATGCGGCTCATGGAAACTTTCGAAACCAGGAGAATGCTGCGCACTGGGCCGCGGCAGGCGATCCCGGTCGACGGCAGCCAGTCGAGACCGTGGCGGGCAATCTCAACTACGGGGAGAATCCCTAGGTCCGCTTGTCCCGAGCACACCCGGTCCGCGCAGGCAGAAGGTAGAGCGTATTCAAGATTCACCAGCTGGCCGAGCGACGTTTTTTCAAACCCCCAAACCAAGGGAACCGTATTGAGATAGCTGACCGCAGAGACAACCGGAGATTTGTGAATGACAATTGGTTGCTTCAAGTTTGAGTGTAGCATTCGGCAAGTGACCCTCGGCCTCCCACTTCAAAGATGCTGTCCGGCTGAGAACGGCTTTATTCTGTGGCACCAACAGGCGTCGAGGGGCGGCCGTTGCAAAGTCCTCTCATCCGGTTGCCCGGGGCTTGAGACCGGCGGCTTCCTGCCTATTGAATACACGCGCGCTGTGATAGCATCCCGCCATGCGGCTCCTATCTGTTGTGCTTGCCCTATTCTGCCTTGGCGCAACCTCCGCTGCTGCGCAGGTGGCCACGGCGACACTCTCTGGTTCGGTCACCGATCCGAGTGGCGCGGTCGTAGCGAACGCACAGGTGATGGCCCGAAATGTCCGCACCAACATTGAATGGCGAACCGTGACCAGCAGCGAAGGTCTATATGTCCTGCCAAACCTCCCTGCTGGCCAATACATGCTCCGCGTCGAGCATCCCGGCTTCCGCAGCGAAACACGTTTCGGCATCCAGCTCGCTGTCGACCAGCGGGGCCGGGTGGATGTCGTCTTGCAGATCGGGAATGTCAACGAGTCAGTGCAGGTGACTGGCAACACCACCCAGGTAGATGTGGAAAGCTCGGCTGTCGGCCAGGTGATCGAAAACAAGCGGGTGGTCGAACTGCCTCTCAATGGCCGCAATTTCGTGCAGCTCGCCAGCTTGAGTCCGGGCGCGATGGTTTCCGGTAACAGCCAGTTCACCAATCAGCCCACTGTTACTGTAAACGGTAACCGCGGTGGCGCCACCGGGTTCACCATTGATGGCGCAGACAACTTTGAACAGAATGCCCAGACGGTGCAAGTAAGCCCATCCATAGAAATCATTCAGGAGTTTAAAGTGCAGAGCTCTACCTTCAGCGCCGACGCTGGCCGCCAGGCGGCGATCGTCAGCGTGATCACCAAGAGCGGCACCAACGAATTCCACGGTAATCTTTTTCACTTTCTTCGTAACCGAGTCTTCGATGCGCGCAATTTCTTTAGCCCCCAATCACGGCCAGAAGATCGCAAGCGGCACCAGTTTGGCGGCACCTTGGGTGGGCCGATTCGCCGCAACCGCCTCTTCTTCTTTGGCGGCTATGAGGGGTTGCGGCAACGTGCAGGCGCTGTCCGCAACAACTTGTCGCCGACGGCCGCGCAACGTGCTGGCGATTACACCGGACAGCCGGCGCTTTTCGATCCGCTTACCACGAACCCCGCCACGCGCCTGCGTGCACCCTTCGCCGGCAACCAGATTCCGGCAAGTCGCCTCAGCCCGCAAGCGCTCGGCATCCTGGAGTTCATTCCCCTGCCCAATGCGCCAGGTGACCGCTTCATTCAAAACACGGTCTCAGTTTCCACGAACGATCAGTACAACGGGCGACTGGATCACCGTCTCAGCGATCGGGACAGCTACGCCGTACGATTCACCCGCGACAGCCGGACCGAAGTGAACCCGGGCCCTTACGGCATTAGTGGAGGCGATCGCCAGCAGGTGATTAACTACAACG
The DNA here is from genome assembly GCA_025056455.1 of Bryobacteraceae bacterium. Taxonomy (GTDB): domain Bacteria; phylum Acidobacteriota; class Terriglobia; order Bryobacterales; family Bryobacteraceae; genus CADEFT01. Next base: position 79,494 of record JANWVY010000001.1, read on the forward strand.
TTTTGGCATCCTGGACCCGGACGATCTCGCCGACGAGGCTCAACGACTTCCGCTGGTCGATGGCGCGCTTTGATCTCGATTTCGACACTCTGAGCGCCGGCCTCAACGTGATCGACCGGCTCGGCATCCGCGGGCTTGACGGGCGTAAAATCGAGCGAATCGAGGGTTTTCCCATCATCAACGTCACGGGCTATGGCAACTTCGGCGACATTGGTATTCGGCCACTCGAGCAAAACTTCAGCACACACAATCTGGTCAACACCTACACCCAGATTGAAGGCAAACACACACTGAAGTTCGGCGGGGATGTGCGGCTTTACCGGCGCGCGGCCTTCAATGGGATCAATGCCCGCGGGAATTTCAGTTTTACGGGCATCATGACGCAGAATCCGTTGCAGGCGGCCGGCACCGGCCTGGGCTTAGCCGACTTTGTGCTGGGCTATCCATTTTCAGCCTCGCGAAACTTCCCGCGTTTACGCCAAGTGGTGCACTGGCAGAACATCAGCCTGTTCGCCCAGGATGACTGGAAGGTCACCAAAAAGCTCACCCTGAATCTGGGGGTGCGCTACGAACTCAATCCACAGCCGACCGAGATTCGGAACCGCATTGCAAGCTTCGATACCGTCTCGGGCCGTCCGATTGCGGCTACAGGTGCTGACGGAGTCATCGACCGGGACGCTTCGATCTTCTTCAACGCGCTCGAACTCGAGCATCTAGGCGTGGCCGCCGCCCGCGATCTGGGTTTTCCTGCGCGCGCGCTGCGCGACACTTACTACAAATCCTTCGCGCCCCGCTTTGGCTTTGCCTACGATCTCTTCGGAAGGGGCAAAACCGTGCTCCGCGGGGGGTATGGCATCTTCTACACCCTCGTTGGCGGCAACCTCTCCACACAGAGCATCGGGTCCGTTCCTTTTTTTCGCGGCGAGACCTTCAACAACAACACCACGATCCCGAACCTCACCTTCGCAGATGCGTTCCCGCCATCCACGGCCCTTCCCGTCCCCGAGCTGTTCGCCTTCCAGCGGGAGTTCCGCAACAGTTATGTGCAGGAGTGGAGCTGGAATGTCCAGCAGCAGCTCGATGCCTCCACCGTGTTTGAGATCGGCTATGTGGCCAGCAAGGGCACGGCGCTCGATATCAGCAACTACCAGATTAACCAGCCGCGTACGCCCGGTCCCGGCGCCATTCAGGCGCGGCGCCCATGGCCACGCTTCTCTACCATTCAATGGAACACCACAGAAGGCAACTCGATCTATCACTCGCTTCAGATGCGGGTCGAACGCCGTTTTCGCGCCGGGCTCACCTATCTGTTTGCCTACACCTTTTCGAAGAACATCGCTTCGGTCGATACCGATCAGGACCCGGTGAACCTTCGCGAAGCGCGGGCGCTAGCCGATTTCGACATCCCCCACCGCGGGGTGATGAGCTGGGTGTACGAGTTGCCGGTCGGCCGCGGACGACGCTTCGGCCGCAATTGGAGCCGGCCCATGAATGCTCTGCTTGGCGGCTGGCAACTGGGCGGCATCTTCGCTGTGCAGTCGGGCTCTCCCTTCAATCCAGTCACTGGGAGGGACATTGCCAACAACGGCCGGAACACCCGCCCGGACCGCCTAGCGGCAGGCACTGTTGCCAACCCAACGATTGAGCGCTGGTTTGATGCCAGCGCTTTCGCTAACCCGGCCCCCTTCACCTTCGGCAACAGCGGCCGCAACATCCTCCGCGGCCCAGGCCAGCAAACGCTGGACGGGATCATCAGCAAGTCGATCGGGCTGGGAACGGAATCGCGCTATCTCCAATTCCGATTTGAAGCCTTCAACGTGTTCAACCGGGCCAATTTCGGGCAGCCCAACGCCAATATCAACCAGCCATTGCAGGTGGGGCGCATTTTCAACGCAGGCCCGCCGCGAATCCTACAAATGGCACTAAAGCTCTACTTCTGAAACACGGACCGGCTGCTACCGGCCCGGAAGCGCAACTTCTCCACCTCGTGAAGGCCCTCCTTCTGTGGCCAAAGCCCTAGCTTGGGGGAGAGCCATCTAGTCTTCTCTCGCTAGCCGGCAAACCAGGCCCCTGGCTGGCGTCGCGCGGTCCGACCGAACCATAATCCCTAGTTGAGTTTCTTTGAAAGGACAAGGCTTATGAAGATTCACCCCCGTTTGATTCCGGTTGGGATTGTGGTCGTGGCCGTGGCCCTCGGAGTGGGCTTTCAGCAGGCTTCGCGGCGGCCCGCAGTGGTCGCAGATCCCTTAATTGAAGGGTTCCGCAAGTCTACGGTGGCTTCCGTCTCGGACGCGGTCGATCAAGTGGTGGGGGTACGCGGTTTTATGTCCCACGACATGGCGCCGCGCATTCCTGGCAAGATCGTGGGACGGGCGACCACGGCGATTTTGAAGCCCGCGCCTCCCGAAGCTGCGACCCCGACGCTTTCGGCCAAACATTCCGTCGCGATGATTGATGAGGCGAAGCCTGGCGACGTCGGCGTTATCGTTGTCGAGGGGAGCCTCGATGTCGCTGGTCTAGGTGGCTTAATGGCGACGGCCGCTAAGTCGCGCAACATGGCAGGCGTTATCCTGGATGGCGGCGTGCGAGATCTTGCCGAAATCCGGGCCCTCGGATTGCCGGTCTATTCGCGCAGCGTGGTTCCTTCGAGCTCGGTCGGCCGCTGGGCGAGCGTCGCCAAGGATATCGAAGTGCAGTGCGCGGGCGTTCGGGTCCGGCCCGGAGACATCATTGTGGCCGGGGAGGACGGAGTCGTCGTCGTTCCCCAAGAGCGGGCCCAAGAGGTGCTCAAACGAGCCCAGGAAATTGATGAACGTGAAACCAAGATGGTGCCCTTCATCAAACAGTACCGCTCGCTCACCAAGGCCATTGAAGTCTTTAACCGCATCTGAGTACGTTAGGGAAACCTAGACTGACTTTCCCGCTTGCCGCTCCGCAGTGAGCCTCGTGAGCTCGCCGCCTGAGATGGCCCCTCGAAGAAGCACTGTAACGCCCAACATCCCGGATCCGGGGCGAGGAGGGTTTTCCTTGCGCTCGCTTCGCCGTATAATTGCCAAACCATGGGTGGATTTGTGTTTCGCATCCTTCTGGTTGGTTTTTTGACGGCGATGTTACTCCCCGCTCAGCAAGGGGATGAGCGGCTCGAGAAATTTCTTTTCAAACTTCGTCAGGAATTGGCGCGTCTGCCCGACTATGTCTGCACACAAACCGTAAAACGGATGAGCCGGGCCCATGAAGCTCGGGCCTGGGAAAGCCTTGATGTCATCCGCTTGGATGTTGCCCTGGTGGGCGATACGGAACTATACGGGAAACCGGGAGCAAAAACCTTTGAGAAACAGCCAGTGGCCTCCTGGGTCGGGCAGGGCGCTTTTAGTCGAGGGAAATTCGGCTCCTTGGCTAAGCATCTCTTTTTGGGCGGCGAGGCCGCGTTTGAGTATCGCGGCGAGGCCGAGCGCGACGGGCGCAAGGTGCATGAGTATTTCTACGATGTGGCGCCCGAGCGAAGCAGTTATCGGCTGAAGGCGGGCGATGCCGAGCACACGGTCGGCTTCCAAGGAAGCTTTTGGATCGACGCTGAGAATCTGGATTTAGTGGAGCTCGAAGTTCAAGCCTACGACATCCCAGCGAGTCTGGGCCTGAGCGAAGCATCTTCTCTGCTTCGCTATAAACGCTTTCCAATCGGCGGTGAGGAGGTGTTACTGCCGGTTCAAACGACGCTCGAGTTGATCACTTCCGATGGCGGGCAAAACCGCAATGTCGCCTACATAGACTCTTGTCGCCAATACCAAGCCGAATCCCACATCCGGTTTGCCGAATCTCTGCCGCCAAGCTCCGCAGGCGAACCGACTTCTATGGAAGAAGAGAACGATGGGCCCCACCTCGCTGGCCTGTTGGAGTTGCAGTTGGAATCGCCTCTTGATCCAACGCGAGCGGCGGCTGGTGGGGAGCTTCGCGCACGGGTCTCGCGGCCAGTGCGGGAAGGCGAGACGGTCCTGATTCCAGAGGGAGCTCAAGCCCTTGGGAGGTTGCTCCGGGTCGAGCGGCAGGGCGCACTTCCAGTGTATGAAATCGCGCTGGAGTTTGATACCTTGGCCATCGGCTCACAGCGGATTCCCCTCTCCGCCACCCTAGAGCGCGCAGGCCCAGCAGCAGGCTTAATCAAACACGCAAAAAACATGATGCCCAGTTTGCGTTCGCCAGACCGCTCGCGGATGAGCATCCTGGTGAGTGAAGTGCGGCGCGGCCAGGGCACCATTCTCTGGGATGTGCGCAAGGGAGTGATTCCTCGCGGCTTTCGCATGAAGTGGCGAGTCCAGGACCCACCCGTGAACCTAGCCGGCTCAGCCAGGAAATAGGGCCCAGGTTCGTATTCGGAGCACGTCGAGAAAATCATCGAGATCGAAGCGTGGGCCCGGACTCCGCAACGCCCCCTGTTTTTCAGTTCCGTTCTTACGTTTGAAGCCGGTTCTCACTGGCTTCGCTCATCATCTCGGCCCCAGACGGCTTCAGGCTACAATGACGCCATGATTGGGTTTGTGTTTTGGGTCGCCTTGGCCTGGCAACTAGCTTGGCCGCAACCAGCGGACTTGATTCTTCGCAACGGCAAGATCGTCACGTTAGAAAACGACACGCCGGTGGTTCCAGCGCTAGCTAGCCGTGGCGATCGAATTATCGCGCTTGGTTCAGAGGCCAAGATCCGGGCGCTCGCGGGCCCGAAAACCAAGGTCATTGACCTCAAGGGGGCGCTTGCGATCCCCGGTTTCATTGAGGGCCATGGCCACTTCATGGGAGTCGGGCAATTCAAACGAAGCCTCAACTTGCGCGATGCAAAAAACTGGGATGAGATCGTCGCTTTGGTGGCGGCCGCGGCCAAAGAAGCCCAAGCGGGGGAGTGGATTCTGGGCCGGGGATTTCACCAGTCGAAGTGGGACCGGCCACCGGCGCCCAACGTGCAGGGATTTCCTGTTCATGATCAGCTCAGCGCCGTCTCCCCAAACAATCCCGTCGTACTAACACATGCCAGCGGTCACGCCTCGATGGTGAACCAGAAGGCGCTCGAGCTGGCTGGCATCAACGCGCGCACAAAAGATCCTGAAGGCGGAGAAATTCTGCGCGACGCGCAGGGTAGGCCTACAGGACTGTTGAATGAGCGCGCGCAAGCTTTGGTAAGAAAGGCCTATGCGGCCTATCTGGCAGCGCGCACCCCAGAGCAGCGCCAGGCAGACGCTATCGCTGAGGCCAAGCTAGCGGCGCAGGAAGCCATTTCGCATGGGATTACGAGTTTTCAGGACGCCGGCTCATCCTTTGAAACCATCGACCTGCTCTCTCGATTAAGCCAGAAAGGCGACTTGCCTCTTCGCTTGTGGGTCATGCTGCGAGTTCCTAACCAAGCTCTGCGCGAAAAAGGGCTGAGCTACCGGCGCATCGACAAATTCTTCACCGTTCGAGCCATTAAGCGTGCGGCCGACGGGGCGCTGGGTCCGCGAGGAGCCTGGTTGTTAGAGCCCTATTCAGACCTGCCCGATCGTACGGGCATGAATGTCGAGCCCATGGAAGAGATCGAAGAGACAGCGCGCTGGGCCCTGGCTCACGGCTTCCAGCTTTGCGTCCACGCCATTGGCGATCGTGGCAACCGCGAGACCCTCAACGTGTTTGAGAAGGTGTTTCGCGACCACCCCTCGCGGCGCGATCTAAGATGGCGGATCGAGCATGCGCAGCACTTGGCCGCCAGTGACATTCCGCGCTTTGCCAAACTCGGCGTCATCGCCTCCATGCAGGCCATCCACTGTACTTCGGACGCCCCTTACGTGCTGGCGCGACTGGGGCCGGCCAGAGCGCAAGAGGGCGCCTACGTCTGGCGCAAGCTGCTCGACAGCAAAGCTGTAGTGATTAACGGCACGGATGCGCCCGTCGAGGAGATTGACCCCATCGCCTGTTTCTACGCAAGCGTCACGCGCCGCCTGAAGGATGGCAGCTACTTCTATCCGGAGCAGAAAATGACGCGAATGGAAGCCCTTCGCAGCTATACGCGGGACGCTGCCTTCGCCGCCTTCGAAGAGAACATGAAGGGTAGTCTCAAACCGGGTAAGCTGGCCGACATTACTGTGCTATCGAAAGACATTTTGACCGTCCCTGATGCGGAAATCCTTCAGGCCAAAGTGCTCTACACGATCGTTGGAGGAAAGGTTGTTTATCAAGGTTTGCAATGAGCTGCCGGAATCGTTGGTTTGAACTAACTGTCTGGGTTAGCCTAACCTTGCTGACCAGCTGTCAGAAGCCCCGGGAGGTCAAGGTGGTGGTTGTGACCATGTTTGAGCGGGGCGAAGATGCTGGCGATCAACCGGGTGAACTACAGTACTGGGTGGAGCGCGAGGGTCTAGACGAAAAAATTCCCTTTCCGCAAGGATGGCGCAGCCTGCGCATGAATGGCGATGGAGTGCTGGCCATCTGCACGGGAGTGGGCACCGCGCGCGCCGCAGCAAGCATCATGGCCCTGGGCTTGGATCCGCGCTTCGACCTCCGACGCGCCTACTGGCTCGTGGCTGGAATCGCCGGCATTGATCCCAAGGATGGTACGCTTGGCTCGGCTGTGTGGGCCGAATGGGTGGTGGATGGCGATCTCGGCCACGAAATCGATGCGCGGGAAATCCCTGCAGACTGGCTGACAGGCTACATCCCCTTACGCAAGTCACGCCCTTATGAGCCGCCACGCCGCACCCCTGATGAGGGCGAAGTGTATCATTTGAATCCCAAGCTCCGCGAGTGGGCTTACCAGAAAACGAAAGATATTGTCTTGATGGACACCGAGGCCATCCGCCAGCGGCGAATGCTCTTTCTGGAGGAAAACGCGCGAAGACCCCCCTCTGTCCTCAAAGGCGATACTCTTTCCGCGGGCACGTTCTGGCACGGCGCGAAACTCAGCCAGTGGGCCAATGATTGGGTGCGCTATCACACCGATGGCCAAGGAAACTATGTCACCACGGCGATGGAGGACACAGGCACCTTGCAAGCATTGACTTTTCTAGCTGCCGCGGGCCGTGTGGACCGAAACCGCGTGATGGTTCTGCGAACCGCGTCGAACTTCGACCAGCAGCGGCCCGGCATCAGCGCAGCTGAGAGCCTGGCCGAAACCAAAGTAGGCAGTTATGTCGCTTATTTACCGGCTCTCGATGCTGCACACCGCGTGGGCAGCGTCGTGGTGCGGGAGCTGGTTTCCAACTGGAGCTTGTGGCGCGAGTCAACACCTGGACACTAACCACCTTTCGCAGCAGGATGGATTTCAAGCGCCCTTCTCATTAAACTGTGAAGTGATGTTGCAACACGTAGTCCTGATGTCACTGGCCTGTGTACCGCTGCTTGCCCAAACGCAAGGGGTTGCGCCCAGTTGGGAGGTGCGAGCCAATCTCCGGGCCTTGGCCGAAAACACAAAAAAATATCAGGAGACCGTGGAACAACTCAAAGTGAACGATTGGATTTCCCAAGGTGCCCCGGACGCCTACCGGCGTCAGCGGCAGGTGGTGCAGACGGAAGCCGGGCATCTGCGCACGGTGAGTGCCCGGTTGGCGGAAGATCCGGAGCGGTTGTCTCTCGTTGTCGATACGCTGTTTCGACTAGAACATGTGGAATCGTTGACTGGCTCTTTGGCCGAAGCTGCTACCCGCTACCAGGATCCTCAGGCGCCTCTGCTTAACGATTTGCTCAACCGCAATGCGGCGGCGCGGGCCCACTTGCGTCAGTATCTACTGGACCTCACGCAAACCAAGGAACATGAGTATGCGGTGGCCTATCAGGAAGCGCAACGGTGCATGTCGGTGACGAATCATAACCCGCTGGCCAAACCTGCGCCGCAACCCAAACCCCGGCCGAACCTCAACGCGCCGGCTCCGCCACTGGCCACTCCGATCAAAAAGCCGCCGGAATAATCAGCAGGAGACGTTGTGAACCAGACGCTTACCTTCACCTGTAGCATTTGCGGAGAACCCTCTGCCGACATCTGCGTCTACTGCACCAAAGACGCCTGCGCCAACCATCGCTGTCTAAAGTGTCTGCGATGCAGCGACTGTTGCGAATGTGATCTGCTTGCCTATCGCAGGCCCTCATTCAACGGGGTTTGGAACAGCCGTTCCGAGAATCAAAGCAGTCAGGTTCCACGCAACGACAACAGCGAAAAAGAGGTTAACGCGTCGCAGCAGCAGCAACCGTTGGCCGCGCCAGCAGAACAAGCCCAGCGCGAGAGCAATTAATTTCACCACGACCAGTCCGCCGAGCGGATGCGGAGAAAGTTCAAGCGCCAAGCGCACACAAGGGTTTCCTTCTTGAATGCCCTGCAACAGGAAGGCGACGGTGGTGAGCAGGTCGAGCAGCTGAAGGTAACCGTAATGAAGGAGAGCATCGGTCACTGGAGTCACAGGTCCTCTCTTAGCGCCCTCTGGCAAGCTATTGAATTTTCAATCTAGAAAGAGCAATGACGCGGCCACAAGATAACCTTCGCTCTGGTACTTCCTGCCCTTGACGTGCCTTCAAGTACTACTGCCTCGACGGCCCTCTCGCACCGGCGCCGACGGCTTCTCCGTTCGCTCGGAAACCTGGGGCCCTTGCTACTATGAAGCAATTGGATGGCTTTGCGTTTCTACAACACACTCTCCCAACAGGTTGAGAATTTCACGCCGCTCGACGGCAAAACGGTGCGCATGTACACCTGCGGTCCAACGGTGTGGAATTACGTGCACATTGGCAACCTTCGCACCTTTACTTCCCAAGACATTCTCCGGCGCTGGCTCCAATACCGGGGCTATCAAATGATGCATGTGATGAACATCACCGACGTCGACGATCGCATCATTCAGCAATCCGCCGCTGCTGGGAAATCTATCTATGAATACACGGCCGAATACGAGAAGGCTTTTTTTGAAGATGCGAGCAAGGTTCGCCTCCAGCGGCCAGAAAAAATCTGCCGCGCTACGGAACATATCGAGGACATGGTGCGCCTGATTCAAACGTTAGAAAAACAGGGTTTCACCTATTCCAGTGAAGGCTCGATTTACTTCCGCATTTCTTCGTTTCCGGAGTACGGGAAACTCGCTCACTTGCACTTTGAGGGGCTTAAGGCCGGCGCTCGCGTCGACAGCGATAAATACGACAAGGACAACGCCCGCGATTTTGTGTTGTGGAAGGCGAGAAAAGAGGGCGAACACTTTTGGGAGACGCCCCTAGGGCCAGGCCGTCCTGGCTGGCATATTGAGTGCTCCGCCATGGCTATGCGCTATCTGGGAGAGACGCTGGACATTCACGCTGGGGGAGTGGATTTGATTTTTCCGCACCACGAAAATGAGGTCGCGCAATCCGAAGCGGCCACCGGCAAGCCTTTCGCCCGCTTTTGGATTCACACCGAGCATCTCATGGTGGAGTCACAGACGATGTCAAAATCGGCCGGGAATTTTTACACACTGCGCGACCTTTTCGACCGGGGTTTCTCGCCAGAATCCGTCCGCTATCTGCTCGCTCAGGTGCCCTACCGCAAGCAGTTGAATTTCACGCTTGAGGGCTTAAAGGCCGCCGCCACCGCCATCGAGAGACTGCGAAATTATGAACTCCGGCTAAAAACCACGAAATTCGCCGAAGGCAAAAACGTCAAGATTGAGGAGCGCACGGCCCAGGCGCTCAAAAGTTTTGAGGAGGCGATGGACGATGATCTGAATACGGCCGAGGCGCTTGGGGCGACTTTTGAATATGTTCGTGAAACCAATACCGCCATGGACACGGGAGAGTTCCTAGCTGGTAACGTACCCGCAGCGTTGGACTTTCTTGCCAAGTTTGATTCCATCTTCGCCGTGCTAGAACCTTCCACCGTCGATCAGACGATTTCCCTGGCTGAGATCGAGGCCCTGATTGCGGAACGCACGCAAGCCAAAAAAGCCCGCAATTTTCAGCGCGCGGACGAAATCCGCCAGCGGTTGCTCGAGCACGGCATCGTGGTCGAGGACACCAAGGAAGGCGTGCGCTGGAAAAGGAAATAGCAGGTCATGAAAATCGAAACTACTGCGGTGCATGCTGGCGACCGGAAAAAAGCCGGCGCCTCCATTCCCGTCACGACGCCCATTTATACAGCCGCCAGCTACATCTACGAGCAGACGGAAACCTTGGACCGGGTCTTTGGCCGCGAAATTCCGGGTGATAGCTACGCGCGTTATGAAAACCCGACAAACCGCGCTCTTGAGGAATTGATTTCTTCCCTCGAATGCGGCCACACCTCGCTAGCCTGCTCCTCGGGCATGATGGCGCTCCAGTTTGCTTTGCAGGCCGCGCTGATCGATCGACGGAAGAAGATTGTCGCCGCTCAGGCGCTGTATGGGGCAACGATCCGCCTTTTGCACAGCGTCTTCGAGCCGATGGGCGTTGAGTGCGCCTTTGTAGATATTTGTAATTTGGACGAGGTTCAAGCCGCCCTGGCGGAGCACAAGCCGGGATGCGTTCTCATGGAGACGATCTCCAACCCCCTGCTGCGAGTCGGCCAGATGGACAAGATTGCCGAAATGGTGCGCGAGGCGGGCGCAGCGCTGGTGGTTGACAACACTTTTGCTACGCCGCGAATGGTGCGTCCTTTGACCCTCGGGGCACACCTGGTTTGTCACAGCCTCACAAAATACCTGGCCGGTCACGGAGATGTGCTCGGCGGCTCGATCACCTGCGACGCTGGCCATGCCGAGATCCTTCGCCAGCTTGGCCGCACGGCAGGCCCGCTGCTGGGTCCTTTTGAAAGCTACTTAGCGATGCGCGGGATCAAGACGTTTCCCTTACGCTTTGAACGCCAGTGCGCCAACGCCTTGCGCGTGGCCGAGTGGTTGGGCAAGCACCCCAAAGTGGGGAATGTATATTTTCCAGCGCTGGCCTCCCACCCCGACCGCCAAACCGTCGAACGCTTGTTTCCTCCTGGATATTACGGAGCCATGATCAGCTTTGAAATTCGGGACGCCAAGCGAGAGCAAATTTTCGACTTCCTGGACCGTCTCAAGCTCATCGTGCGAGCTACCTCCTTGGGCGACGTTCATAGCATGATGCTGTACCCGGCCATGAGTTCTCACCGGGAGTTGGCGCCGCGCCAGCGGGAACGCTTGGGAATTTTGGATAATTTGGTGCGGCTGTCGGTTGGTATCGAAGCGGTAGAAGACATTGTCGCTGACTTAGATCAAGCGCTTGGCTAGGGGAAGCGCGAGCGAAGTCGGCGAGGGCGCCCATGCGTCTGCTCGCTTTGATAGAATTCCGGCAAATGCGGCTCGTGAACTGGCGAAAGCTCTGCCTGCTGTTTTCGCCGTGGCTGGTGGCGCAGGCCGAGTCCCTGGACCGTCTCGAGTTCTTTGAACAAAAGGTACGGCCTGTGCTGGCCAAACATTGCTTTTCCTGCCACACGCAGAATAAGCTGGGGGGCTTGGAAATGACCTCCCGCGAGTCTCTGCTGAAGGGAGGAAATTCCGGCCCCGCGATTGATGTGCAGCGCCCGGCGCAAAGCCTTTTGGTGCGCGTCCTGCGCCATACCCACGACCGGCTTCAGATGCCGCCCGCTGGAAAATTACCCGAGGAAGATATTGACAACATCGAACGCTGGATTGCGCGGGGGGCAGTGTGGCCGGCCTCAGGAAACCAGACTTCTCTAAAAGCTCAGCTGCCGTCCCAGCAAAGCGAATGGTGGGCCTTTCGACCCGTCAAGCTCTCGCCCCTGCCGGAGGTTCGCAATCGTGCGTGGGCAGCCTCGCCCATCGACCGGTACATTCTGGCGGCGCTTGAACAGCGAGGCTTGACCCCGGTAGGCCCCGCCTCCCGCCGAGATTGGATCAAGCGTGTGAGCATCGATCTGACGGGCCTTCCGCCATCTCCCGAAGCAGTCGATTCCTTCCTGCGCGACTCGAGCCCGAAGGCCCGGGAAAAAGTAGTTGACCGTTTGCTAGCCTCCAAACAGTTTGGCGAGCGCTGGGCTCGCCACTGGCTAGATGTAGCTCGCTATTCCGACGACTTGCTGAATTCCACGCAAGACGAGCCCTATGACAATGCGTTTCGCTATCGCGACTGGGTGATCGAGGCTTTGAACGAAGACCTGCCCTACGATCTATTCGTGAAGGCGCAAATCGCGGGCGACTGGCTCGAGCCGCCACTGAGAGAAAAGCTCATCGCCGGGCTCGGTTTCTATGCGCTCAGCCCGCAATTTCAGGATGACCGCGTCGATGTCACCGGGAAGGCCTTTCTGGGCTTAACGCTGGGGTGCGCGCAATGCCACGACCATAAATTCGATCCCATTCCAACTCAGGATTACTATTCGTTGTTGGGCGTGTTCACCAGCACTGAGAACAGCGAGTTTCCGCTGGCGCCGCCGGAGGTGGTTGCGCGCTACAAGCAACTCAAGCAAGCCCACGAAGCCTCCGAGGCCAAGCTCAATCAATTTCTGGAAAAACAGGCCGAAGCGCTCACGGAGGTGCTCGCGCACCGGACAGCCGATTTCATTCGCGCCGCGCGGCTCGTCATTCAGGGAGCAGACGCCAAAGCGATTGCTCAGGCCCGCCAACTGGATGAAACCACGTTGACGCGATGGGTGGAGTATCTCCGCCTGCCCGAGCATGAACACCCGTACAGTGCGTTGAGCCCTGAGGAATTTCAAGCCAAGGTGCTCGAGGTTCTCTATCGGCGCCGTGAACTCGAAGAGAAAAATCTGATCCGGTTGGGCGGATCCAAGGAGCGCAGCAAACTGGCCAGCGCGGATTTACTGTCTTTGCCGCGCGACGAGTGGTTGCTGTGGCGAGACATTCTTTCTCCGAACGCCTTCGGCAAATTCGAGAGCGGTCTTTTCTATTACAAAGGCGCGAAACTCGAACCTTTTCTCTCTGGCGCATGGAGAGCCCATCTGGACCATTTGCACGCAGAGGTGGAACGCAACCGGCAAGCGATCCCGGAACGTTACCCCTACTACCACATCATTCGCGACCGCGAAAAAGTGCGTAACGAGCGGGTCCGGATTCGCGGCAATGCGGAAAACCTCGGTGAGGAGGCGCCCCGGCGTTTCCTTTCGATTCTCAGCCAAGGTCCAGCCAAGCCATTTACGCAAGGAAGCGGGCGGTTGGAGCTAGCTGAGGCCATTACCCACCCAGCGAATCCGCTCACTGCCCGTGTGGCGGTGAACCGCATCTGGCACCACCTTTTCGGTCAGGGCTTAGTGCGAACACTCAACAACTTTGGCCAGCTGGGCGAAAAGCCTTCTCATCCGGAGTTGTTGGATTACCTCGCGCACCGGCTCATCGAACAGAAGTGGTCCATCAAGGCGCTGGTGCGTGAGATGGTGCTCACAAATACTTATGCGTTGGGCTATTCCCATGACCCCAAGGCTTTTACCGCAGACCCGGAGAACCGGCTTCTCTGGCGCGGCAACCGCCGGCGGCTCGACGTCGAAGCCCTGCGGGATTGTCTGCTCGCCGTTTCAGGAGAGCTGGACCTGACCCTCGGAGGGAAACCGCTCAAGCTGACCGAAGCTTCTAACAAACGCCGCACCATTTACGGTTTTGTCAGCCGGAGAAAATTGGATGGCACGCTTGCTCTGTTTGACTTTCCTAACCCGAACGCAACCTCTGACCGGCGTTTTCCAACCGCGACTCCGCTCCAGCAGTTATTTTTCTTAAACAGCTGGTTCTTACAGCAGCGGGCGGAGGCCTTCGCCGCGAGGCTTCAGCAGAGCGCAGCAAGCGACGCGCAGAGAATTCAACAAGCCTATCGGATTTTGTTTTATCGCGAGCCACTCCAGGCCGAACTGGAAACGGGCCTTGCTTACTTGCGATCGGATTCCAACGCCTGGCCGCGTTATGCGCAGGTCCTTTTGAGTTCCAATGAAATGGTCTTCTACTAATCTTCCATACGGCCGTCGAGATTTGGCCGCTCCGCCAGGGATGGGTTCTGCGAACTACTCCCCGGACTCGAGCTCGCCTCTTTCGCGGCGGGATCTACTGTCCGCCATCGGCAGCGGCTTCGGGCTGCTTGGCCTAACCGGCACGCTGAGCAGTGGGGCGCCCCTTGCCCGCAGGCCCCATTTTGCACCCAAAGCCAAACATGTCATTTACCTGTTTCTGAACGGGGGGCCCTCGCAGGTTGACACCTTTGATCCAAAGCCTGCGTTGACGAAATATCACGGCCAGCCAGCGCCTTCTGGCAACCTGCAAACCGAGCGCAAAACAGGCGCGCTGATGGCTTCTCCGTTTTCCTTTCGACGATTTGGGGAAAGCGGGCTCGAGATTAGCGAAATTTTTAGCGAGCTGGGCCAGCATGCTGATGATCTTTGCATCATCCGATCGATGCACACCGAGCGGCCCAATCATGAGCCGTCGCTCTTCATGCTCAATTGTGGCCACGTGCTGCCGGGACATCCATCCATGGGAGCTTGGCTCAACTATGGACTTGGGACCGAGAATCAAAATTTGCCAGGTTTCATTGTCCTTTGCCCGGGGCTGCCAGTGATCGGACCCCAATTGTGGAGCTCCGCCTACCTCCCCGCCATCTATCAAGGCACGCACATTCCCAACCAGGAGACCGATCCTGAAAAGCTGATTCCGCACTTGAAAAACAACTGGCTTCCCACTGAGCAACAGCGCCGTCAACTCGATCTGCTATCCTCGCTCAACCGGATCCACCTGCAGCGCGAAGGCGGCGACCCGCAACTGGAGGCCCGGATTGAATCCCTCGAAATCGCCTACCGGATGCAGAGTGAAGCGCTGGACGCCTTTGACCTTTCTAAAGAACCAGAAGCCGTCCGCGCCCGCTATGGGGACGGGCCTTTCGCTCGGGGCTGCCTGATGGCGCGGCGCTTGGTGGAGCGCGGCGTGCGCATGGTTCAGGTTTATTTCGGCGATGGACAACCTTGGGACAATCATGACGACATCCTGACCCACCGCAAGCTGGCTCGACAAAGCGACCGGCCCATGGCTGCCCTGCTGGCGGACCTCAAGTCGCGCGGGCTGCTCAAGGAGACTGTGGTGATGATCGGAGGTGAATTCGGCCGCACACCCTCGGTTGAAGTCAGCGGGCTCGTAAAGTTTCAGAACGGCCGGGATCACAACAACCACGGCTTTTCCATGGTGCTGGCTGGAGGGGGAATCCGAGGCGGCCTGGCTTATGGGGCAACGGATGAGTTTGGCTTTCAGGCAGTAGACAAACCTGTCCATCCTCATGACATTCACGCTACCGTGCTCCACCTTTTGGGCCTGGATCACACGCGGCTCACTTACCGCTACAGCGGGCGCGATTTCCGCTTGACGGATGTGGGCGGCAAGGTGATTCAAGAGATTCTTGCCTAATTCTCTGGAAGCGGGGGATCCCTGCCTCCGCGCAAGCCCTGGCGGAAAACGTAGAAATCAAGCCCGCCGGCACAAGGTCAGCAACTTTGAAAGAAAGGCGCGGCCAGCCTCGCTCAACCGGCCTAGAATAAAGGAGGGAGGGGGGATTTCCACATGCGTTTGGCGAACGTCAAGGCGCTCCTATTCGCCCTTCTGTTTTTTGGACTCGTCAGCGCGGGCTGGTATTGGGTGCAGAAACGAGATCAGAGGCAGTGCGCAGCTTGCCGGCGCCCGGTCCCTCTTCATTCGCGCGCGGTGGCTGAAATCAACAACCGGTTGCAAATTTTCTGTTGTCCTTCTTGCGCGTTTTCTGAACAGGTACAAGGGGGCGCGCCAGTCAAAATCATCTCCCTCACCGACCACTTCACAGGCCAGCCCTTGGATCCGTTCCGTGCGTATTTAGTTCGGGGAAGTAAGCACAATCCGTGTGCCAACCATCCGCCGCGGTTGGCGTCTGCGGAAAAGCATGTCCTCGAAACCCATTTTGACCGCTGCGCGCCCGGCGTCCTTGCTTTCGCCGACCGGCAGCGGGCCGTGGCTTTCGCGCGCGAACAGGGTGGACGGGTGATTTCCTTTGGGGAATTTTTCGCCTCCCTGCGCTGACGCATCCTCTCCCGGTCTGGCTCAGCCTTTCTCGCGTGTTTCCGGCAACGGCTTCGAGGGGAGAAAAACCCGGAAGGTCATGCCCCGATCTGGGTTTCGCTGGGCCGAAACCGTGCCTCCATGCTGCGTCACAATTTGATGGACGACAGACAGTCCGAGTCCTGTTCCCGTGTCTTTGGTGGTGAAAAACGGATCAAAGATCCGGTCTAGATGTTCCTCCGGGACTCCCACTCCCTGGTCGAGAACTTCCACCACGACCCCGTGGTCGCACCTTCGCGCCTGGAGGCGAATTTCGCCTCCCTCTGGCATCGCCTGAACAGCGTTGATGCTTAAATTAAGAAAGACTTGGGCTAGCTGCTCCTCATCTCCAAGAATGGCCGGCAGCTGAGGCGAGGTCTCTTTCACGAAGCGGATTTCGCGGCCCGCAGAATGGCCGACCAAATTAATCACCTTCTCCAGCACATTCTCGAGATTCACCACGCCGAGCTCTGGCTGGCGCGGCCGGGCAAAGTCAAGCAGGTCTGTCAACAGGCGAAATAAGCGGGCACACTCGCGGCGGATGATCGTAAGCGTCTCCTGCCGGACGTCCTCCGAGTCGGTACCCGTTTGCAGAACCTCCGCAGCACCGTCAATGCTTGATAGAGGATTGCGTATTTCGTGGGCTAATCCGGCTGCTAATTGCCCGAGTGAGGACAGACGGTCCGCTCGCTTGACCTGTTCAAAGCTGCTTTGCAATTCCTCGTAAACCCGCTTGAGCTCGGCGCGCTGCGCTCGCTCCCGGTCGGAGAGCACGCCCGTCACCAAGCCTACAGCGAAAAACATGAAGATCTCGGCGTATTGATCCCGGGCGTAGTGATGTTGATCTGACCAAGTCGTCAAAATATGAGGGAGATAACAGGCCCCAGAGAACGCAGCTGTCACCAAGCCGCCCCGCCACCCAAACGAAATCGCCGCGTAGACTACGGGTAGGTAGTACAGCCGCTGAAACAGGCTGTGCCACAGACGGTAAGCGGGCGGTGTGAGATAGTGCCCCGCGCTTGTCAAGGCAACGAGAAACGCAATCCACAGCACGGGCCGGAGCTGTCTGGCGGCCTTCTCCATGATTTCCACTGTGCAAAATTCTCCAACCACTGTCCAGAATTCACCACTGGGAGTAGCTGTCACCCCTTCGAATTCTTCATTTTTCGAGCACTTTCGAAACGGACCCCGCCGTGCATTCTCGGCGCAACGTGGCAGTCTGGGTTTGGACCTTAGCGTTCGTGTCGGGAAGTCTTACTTGGGCGCAACAACGTTTGGATCTTGCCAGTTTGGTCGAACAAGCGCTCGAACGAAACCCGGAGATTTTAGCAGCGCAGAAACGCTATGAGGCCGCGCGTCAGCGACCGGCGCAGGCTGGGTCGCTGCCCGATCCGGTGTTTTCGCCGAGCTTTAACTCCAATGGCCGTCCATGGCCAGGAGCCCTGCTTGGTCTCGAACCCACGAGCAACATCGGATTCATGGTGAGCCAGGAAATTCCCTTCCCTGGCAAACGGCGGCTCGCCGGACAGATCGCGGCGCTTGAAGCCGCCGCCGAGTTCGAGCAGTACCAGCAGACCCGGGCTAGCGTGATCTCACGCGTGAAACAGGCCTACTACCGGCTGGCTTTCGTTTACCCCGCCCAGGGAATCCTCGAGCGTAATCTCAGCCTGCTCAGCGAGTTCATTGAAACGGCCCAGAACCGCTATACAGCGGGAAAAAGCGATCAGGCGGAAATTTTCAAAGCCTATGCGCAGCAATCGCTCGTTGAGACGCGCCGCCTTTTGCTTGCGCGCGAGAGGCGCTCGCGAGAGGCTGAGCTCAACAGCTTGCTCAACCGCCGGCCGGGATCGCCCTTGCCGCAGCCCGAAGAGCTGCGCCAGGTCACGGTCCCGGTCGGTCTGGAGGAATTACTGGCAGCCGCACAAGAGAATTCGCCCCTCCTCCGCCGCGAGCAGCGGCTCGTTCAGCGCTCCGAGCAAGGCGTCAACCTGGCCCGGAAAGAGTTCTTGCCGGATGTCACGCTCAATGCTGGTTACTATCACATGGGCCGCATGCCCGATATGTTCATGTTCCGGGCCGACCTCAAAGCGCCGCTGTACTGGTTTCGCAAACAGCGAGCGGGCTTGGTTGAACAGTCACAGCAGCTGGCGCAAGCTCGCCGGGACTTTGAGGCTGCCCACCAGTCCTTGTTCTTTCGCATTCAGGATGACTACGCCCTGGCCGAAGCTTCCGCCCGGCTGGTAGAGATCTACCGGCAGAGCGTGATCCCGCAGGCCGGACTGGTACTTGAATCTTCACTGATCTCCTATCAAGCCGGCAAAACAGATCTGCTCGCCGTCTTGAACAACCAAATGGCCCTGCTTGAACACGAAATGAGCTATTGGGAGCAGCTGTTGAATTTGCATTTGGCGCTCGTACGCCTGGAGGAGGCCAGCGGAAGAAGACTGCTGTAAAGCTTCTTGCTGGAAACGCACATGAATTTCCGACGGACTGCCCTTACGGCCGCACTGCTGAGCATCGCCTTCATCCTGGGTCTAAGCTTGGGACGCCGCCAGGCTGTCCACTTGCCTGAAGCCCACCAGCAGGAGGCTAACTACTACTGCCCCATGCACCCGCAGGTGCGAAGCGAAAAGCCGGGCAACTGCCCGATTTGCGGAATGAGGCTGGTCCAGCAAGAAGTCGCATCTGTGGCCGGCCAATCAGCCGCCGAAACTCTGTCCCTGCCGGCCGGAAGCTTTCGAGTCCCCCTAGAGAAACAGCAATTGATCGGCGTCACCTACGATACGGCCCGACTGACTTTGTTCTCCAAATCCGTCCGCAGCACCGGGAGGGTGGCCGTCGACGAAACCCGGATTCGCAAGGTTCAAACCCGGCTCGAGGGATGGGTTGAGCATGTCTATGCGGCGGTCACTGGGAAATTCGTCGCGCAGGGTGAGCCTCTGCTATCCATCTCCAGTCCTGAGCTGCTAGCCCTTCAGCAAGAATATTTGCTGGCGCTTCGCAGTGAGAAGATTCTCGCCAGCAGCCCGCTAGTTTCAGGCAATCCGCACCCGCGCCAGATGATTGCGGCGGCGCGGCGGCGGTTGGAATTTTTCGAATTGAGCCCAGAACAACTTGAGCAGGTTGCCCGCACTCAGCAACCCATACCGCATTTTCTGGTTTCCGCTCCGCAAAGCGGCTACATCCTCGAACGCAAGGTTTTCCCAAAGCAGCGTGTCACGCCGGATTCTGAGCTTTATACGCTAGCGGATCTCAGCCGGGTGTGGGTCATTGCGGACCTCTTTGAAGCCGAGGCGCTGCTGGTTGGGACTGGCTCTCTAGCACGAATCACGAGCGCCTCGAGGGGCCAGTGGAACGGGCGCGTTGCCCAGATCCAACCGCAGGTAGATGCCGAGACTCGAACCGTCAAAGTACGGATCGAAGTCGACAACCGCAACGGCGCTCTCAAGCCAGATCTGTTTGTCGATGTTGACTTCTACATCAATCTTGGCATGCGTCTCAGCGTCGCCTCGGAAGCCGTGCTCGATACCGGCCTGCGCAAGACCGTGTTCGTGGACCTGGGCGATGGCTATCTCCAGCCGCGGGCCGTTGTCACCGGAGAACAAGCCGAGGGACGAACGGAGATTCTCAGCGGCTTGCAAGCGGGAGAGCGAGTGGTTGCCTCAGGGGCGTTCCTAATCGATTCCGAGAGCCAGCTCAACGCTTCGCGCTCCCAGGTTGCAGATGGGGCCGCACAGCAAGCAGGGCGCTTGCCTGCCGGGAATCCCCCCACGTCGCAAGCCTCTCCACACAAGCATGATTAACGCGGTGATCGAATTTTCAGCGCGTAATCCAGTGGTCATCTTCCTGGTGACCGGATGCCTCGTGCTAGCTGGCTTTTTCTCTCTTGGTCAGATTGCCCTCGATGCAATCCCAGATTTGAGCGACCCACAAGTGATTGTCTACTCCCAGTGGGACCGCAGCCCAGATATCCTCGAGGACCAGGTCACTTATCCCATCGTCACCGCG
Source organism: Bryobacteraceae bacterium (assembly GCA_025056455.1). Lineage (GTDB taxonomy): Bacteria > Acidobacteriota > Terriglobia > Bryobacterales > Bryobacteraceae > CADEFT01. The sequence goes on from JANWVY010000001.1 coordinate 99,485, forward strand.
CTCATGGGCGCGCCCGGCGTCAAGGATGTGCGGGGCATCTCCGATTTCGGCTCCTCGTTTGTTTACGTCATTTTCGAGGAGGGGGTGGACCTTTACTGGGCCCGGGCGCGCACACTTGAGTCTCTTGCGTCCGTACTGCCACGGCTTCCACAAGGCGTGAAAACCGAACTCGGACCCGACGCCACAGGCCTGGGTTGGATCTTCCAATATGTTCTGGTTGATGAAAGCGGCCAACACTCCCTTGCGAGTTTGCGCTCCTTACAGGACTGGTTTCTTCGCTACCAGTTAAAGTCGGCGCCAGGGGTGGCGGAAGTAGCCTCCTTGGGCGGATTCGTCCGGCAGTACCAGGTGCAAGTCGACCCCAACCGACTCCGCGCCTACGGCCTTCCCATGAGCCGCGTTGTGGAAGCTGTGCGCGCCGGAAACAGCGATGTTGGCGCAAAACTCGTGGAAGCAAGTGGTGCCGAGTACATGGTGCGCGGGCGCGGCTACGTGAAGTCGCCCGAAGACATCGCAGAGATCGTGCTACTCGCAAGCCCAAATGGAGTGCCCGTCCGGGTAAAGGATATCGGGAAGGTAACGCTCGGCCCGGATTTGCGCCGGGGCCTCGCGGAATGGAACGGCACTGGCGAGGCCGTTTCCGGCATCATCGTGATGCGGCAGCGCGAAAACGCACTCCAGGTCATTGACCAGGTCAAAGCGCGCCTAAGTGAACTTGCCCCTAGCCTGCCCCAGGGGGTCAAAATCCGAACCGCCTACGACCGCTCGGATTTCATTCGCCGCTGCATTCAGACGCTACAACACACACTGACTGAAGAAGTGCTCATCGTCTGTTTGGTGATTTTGCTTTTTCTCTGGCACATTCCAAGCGCGCTCATTCCAGCAGTCACCATTCCCATTGCCGTGCTCATCTCCTTCGTGCCCGTGGCGATGCTGGGCGTCACAGCCAACATCATGTCGCTGGGTGGCATCGCCATTGCCATCGGCGCCATGGTGGATGCGGCGATTGTTGTTGTCGAACAAACCCATAAGCGACTCGAGCAATGGGATCGGAGCGGCCGCCAAGAAGACTACCGTGAGGTCGTGATCCAGGCCGTGAAAGAGGTTGCAGGCCCGAGCTTCTTTGCGCTCCTGGTCATTGCTGTTTCGTTTTTTCCCGTGCTGGCACTCGAAGCGCAAGAGGGACGTTTGTTCCGGCCTCTGGCCTACACCAAAAATCTCTCCATGCTGGTGGCTGCGGTGCTGGCAATTACGCTAGACCCAGCCTTGCGAATCGTCTTCACGCACCTGCGCCCGTTCGCCTTCCGGCCTCGCTGGCTGTCGCGACTAATCACGGCGGTATGGATCGGCAAAATCTATTCCGAAGAGCAGCACCCGGCGAGCCGCCTCCTCATCCGCCTCTACGATCCAGTGTGCCGGTTCGCCCTCGAATACAAGTACGGCGTGATTGTCGGCGCGCTGCTGCTGGTAGCTATCACCATTCCTGTTTACCAGCGTCTTGGATCCGAGTTTATGCCGCCGCTCGATGAGGGGGATTTGCTCTACATGCCTTCGACGCCGCCGGGCATTTCGATCAGCGAGGCACAAAGGTTGATTCAAGTGCAAAATCGTCTGATCCGCGAGTTCCCGGAGGTAGAAAACGTTCTCGGGAAGGCCGGGCGGGCCGAAACCGCAACCGATCCAGCTCCTCTCTCCATGTTCGAAACCATTATTCAGCTGAAGCCCAAACACGAGTGGCGCAAAGTCCAGCAGTGGTATTCCAGTTGGGATTGGGCTCCTCCATGGCTTCTGGCGATTTGCCGCCGCATTTCTCCCGACCACATCACCACCGAGCAGTTGATTGAACAGATGAATGAAGCCCTGCGCTTGCCCGGTGTGTCGAATGCCTGGACCATGCCGATTAAAAACCGGGTGGACATGCTCACCACGGGCATCCGTACGCCAGTCGGTATAAAAATCTTTGGTGCGGACGCACGGCGAATCGAGCAAATCGGGCTTGAGCTGGAAGCCTTGCTCGCGCGTTTGCGGGGCACGCGCAACGTTTTCGCTGAACGCAGCGCAGGCGGCTATTTTCTGGATTTTGAATGGAAACGGGCCGAGCTTGCCCGTTACGGCCTCACGGTTGAGCAGGCGCAGGAAACCCTGATGAGTTCAGTGGGCGGCGTTACTGTCTCCACCACCGTGGAAGGACAAGAACGCTACCCCATCCAGGTGCGCTATTTTGCAGACTTCCGCGGGAATCTCGACAGCCTGCGTAAAATTCTTATCCCCGTCGCGGGCGGGCGCGCCCACGTCCCCGCCTCCCAACTCGCCAACATCCGAATCGTACCCGGACCGTCCATGCTGCGCGACGAAAACGGCATGCTAGCGGGATACGTGTATGTCGATGTCGCCGGCCGCGACCTTGCTGATTATGTCGAGGAGGCAAAAAGGGTAGCGGCGAAACACCTGGTGTTGCCTCCCGGCTACGCCCTGCGCTGGAGCGGCCAGTATGAAGCGATCCAACGGGTTCGACAACGGCTCCGCTGGATTGTTCCCCTCACGCTGTGTCTCATCCTTGTGCTGCTTTTCTTCAACACGAAGTCACTGACAAAAACTTTTCTGATTCTGCTCGCTGCGCCCTTTTCCGCCGTAGGGGCAGTGTGGCTGCTTTATTTGCTGAACTACAACATGAGCGTTGGCGTGTGGGTCGGCTTGATCGCCCTGTTAGGCGTCGATGCGGAAACCGCGGTTTTCATGCTGCTTTACCTCGATCTGGCCTATGAAAAGGCCAAACAGCAAGGACGTTTGAGAAACCTCGCGGAGCTAAGGGAGGCGATCCGCGAAGGCGCCGTGCAGCGAATCCGCCCCAAGTTTATGACCGTGGCCACGATGTTCGTAGGCTTAGTGCCGATTCTGTGGTCTACAGGAGCCGGATCCGACGTGCTGAAACGGATCGCTGCTCCCATGGTTGGCGGGATTTTTTCCTCCTTTTTGCTTGAGCTGATTGTCTATCCCGCGCTGTATGAGGTTTGGAAATGGCATTTCGACATCAAACCGCGACTCGCGCGAGCCTAATCGCGCTGTTCTTCCTGCACAGTTTGTCTCTCGCAGCCGACTTGCGGGTCACTGTCCGCCTCAAGCGTGTTGGCAGGGACCAGCTGGGCCAGCTGCTGGTTCACGATCAAGGTCTTTCCTTCCAGCCCTCGGAGCGCAAGCAAAGCTCGAAGTCACGGAACAGACGGGGTGCAAACCTACGTTCAGACTGGCCCTACAGCGAGATACAGCAGCTCTGGGTGTCCGCGGACAAGCTGGTCTTGCTGACTTACAAGGACCGCAAATGGAGACTGGGCTCCGACCAGGGGTACACGTTCTTCGCCACAGCCGACCGTGCGGGCGGACCAGACTTTCGCCTTGTCTACGAAAAGCTCAAAAATAGGTCAACTCCTCGTCTCGTAGTGGCGTTGGCCGATCCGCCCTCCAGACCCCTTTGGTCAAGTCGGGTTAAGTTACAGGGTTTGCTCGAAGGCTCGGAGGGAGAGCTAATGATGGGAGAGGACCGCATCGTTTATCAGACCGATCGCCAGCACCAGGCCCGAACGTGGCGCTTCGAAGATCTGGAAAACGTTTTTCAGAGCGACCGCTACCACCTGACGCTGGTCAGCTGGGAACGCGCGTGGCTTCAATATGAATCGCGCCGCGCGTTCAACTTCCAGCTGAAGGAACCGCTCGAGGAGAGCAGATTCCAAACGCTTTGGAGAAAAGTCCAGGTCGTCCATGGCTTGGAAATGTTCCGCTTCGATGCGGCTGGCCAGGTTTCCCCAGCTGCACGTTGAAACTTCCCCCGGGCCAACCCTGCGCTTCGGGCTGAGCACCAAGGCCCGGTAGGAGGCAGGGTTTGTGAACTGTGGATGTCTCTGTTCTCCTCCCGTGGGATAATCGCAAGCGGGCTTACCAGTTACGAATCATGATGGAACTAAGCTCGAGCACCCGCCCCCGAATCCTAGTGGTCGACGACGAAGAAGGCCTCCGCCGGGTGACGCAGCTGAAGCTCAAACAAGGCGGGTATGATGCCGTGACCGCGGCCGACGGCGCCGCAGCGCTGGACATCCTCGCCCGCCAGCCGCAAGATCTCGTGATTACCGATCTCAAAATGCCTGGAATGTCAGGCATGGAGCTGTTGCGGCGAATCAAAGACGAATATCCGGAAGTCATTGTCATTGTCGTCACTGCCTTCGGCACAATCCAATCCGCAGTGGAGGCCATGCGCTTAGGCGCCTATGACTACATCATTAAGCCGTTGAACAACGAGGCGCTCCAAATGGTGGTTTCCCGCGCACTGGAGCATCACCGGCTCAAGGAGGAGGTGAGCTCTCTCCGTCAAGCCATTGACCGGAAATATGGCTTCGAACACATCATCGGGCGGTCGAAAAACCTGCTCATGACGCTCGACGATGCTGCACGAGCCGCCCGCACGGACGCGACCGTTTTGATTCAAGGCGAAACAGGAACCGGAAAAGAGCTCCTCGCAAAGGCCATCCATTTCAATAGCCCCAGAAAAAATAAACCTTTCGTCATCATCAATTGTGGGGCCATTCCGAAAGAACTACTTGAATCTGAGCTCTTCGGCCACACCCGGGGCTCGTTTACTGGCGCCGTGACGGCGAAAAAAGGCCGTATCGAAATGGCGGAGGACGGCACCCTCTTTTTGGACGAAATTGGCGAGATGCCGCTAGAACTCCAGGTGAAACTTCTGCGGCTGATCCAGGAACGCGAGATCGAGAAAATTGGGGCCACCGCCCCCATCAAGGTGAATGTTCGAATCGTTGCCGCAACCCACCGAAACCTTCAGGCGATGGTGGAAGATGGCACGTTTCGCGAAGACCTGTATTACCGTCTCGCGGTGATCCCTCTCGTGTTGCCCCCGCTCCGGGAACGGGCTGCCGACATTCCCGAACTCGTTGCCGTGTTCCTGGCCAAATATAAGCAAAAAATGAACCGGCCGGAACTGACCCTGCCTCCGGCTCTGATGCCTCGTTTCCAGGCTTACCGCTGGCCGGGCAACATCCGCGAACTGGAGAACGTCGTGGAAAGGCTCGTTGTGCTGGCACGGGGAAACGAGATTCTATTGGAAGATCTGCCCGAGGCGTTGCGACGTGAGCGGCCAGCATTGGATACTCTTCAGCTGGATTTGCCTCCCTCCGGCATTAGCCTGGAAAGCGTGGAGCGGGAGCTGGTGCTGCGCGCGCTGGAACTGACCGGTTGGAACCAGACCAAAGCCGCACAGTATCTCGATATCAGCCGCAAGCAGTTGATCTATCGAATGGAGAAATTCGGCTTACGGCGTGATCGCGAAGACGATTAGAGCCGGCGCTGGGCGAGCAAAACGTTGCTAGACTAGGAAGTACAGACATGTCCCCTGACGCTGCTTCCGTTGACCCTGCCAGACCAACGACAGCGCCCCTCGAAGCAAGGCTCTTGATCGATGTCGCGCCTCTGGCTCCTGGGGAAGTGGCTCCTTGGTTGGTTGCCGAAGTCGCCGAGGCTTACGAGCGTCTAGAACGGAAGGTGCGTGCCGTTCCCCGTCCAGCCGAAGACTTTGCTGCGCTGCGCAAGGCCTTCGAACACGCTGCCTACTGGCACCGCAACAGCAAACGAAAAAACGGCGATCCCTACATTCTGCACCCCATCGCAGTCGCCGAGATTCTGGCTGAAGATAGCCTCGATCTGGTCTGCCTGCAAACCGCCCTGCTGCACGATGTGGTCGAGGACGAGAAGGTAAAGATCGAGGATGTGCGGCGCATTTTCGGAGAAGAAGTCGCTCGCTGCGTGGATGGCGTCACGAAGTTAGGCCGGCTCAAACACGCAAACCGCGAAGAGCGGCAGGTGGAAAGCCTCCGCAAAATGTTGCTTGCGATGACCAAAGACCTGCGGGTCATCATCGTCAAGTTCGCTGACCGCCTGCACAATCTTTACACTCTGGAGGCGCTTCCGCGGGATCGCCAGGAAAGAATCGCTGCCGAGACGTTGGAAATTTATGTTCCCATCGCTCACCGCCTCGGAATGGGAAAAATCCGCGTCAAACTCGAGGATCTCGCTTTTCAATATCTTGATCCTGACGCCTATCACAGCATTGTGGAGCAGCTAGAGCGCCGCCGCACCCATAGCGAAGAGATCCTGCAGCAGATTCAGGCTACGGTCAAGCAAAAGCTCGAGCGAGAGAACATTCCGGCACGCGTGGAAGGACGGCTCAAAAGGCCTTATTCGATCTTCCAGAAAATGAAGCGCCAGAAAATCTCCATGGACCAAGTCTATGATTTGCTGGCCATCCGGATTATTACCGACTCGGTGAGAAATTGCTATGCGGCCCTCGGCGTGATTCACAATGAGTGGCCTCCCATCATGGGCCGCATGAAAGACTTCATTGCCATCCCTAGGCCCAATCTCTACCAGTCCCTGCATACCTCGGTGGTTGGACCCGAGGGGCAAAGCTTTGAAGTGCAGATTCGGACGGAGCAAATGCACCGCATCGCCGAGGAGGGCATCGCCGCGCATTGGAAATATAAAGAGGGGCGCCGCGAACATGCCGAAGATGATCAGCGCATCGCCTGGCTGCGCCACCTCATGGAATGGCAGAAAGAGGTAGGCGACCCCACGCAGTTTCTCTCGAATCTCAAGGTCGAGCTGTACTCGGAGGAAGTCTACTGCTTCACCCCGAAGGGCAAAGTCATCACGTTACCCCGCGACGCGACGCCCGTCGATTTCGCCTATGCCATCCATTCCGATGTCGGGCATCAGTGCGTCGGGGCGAAGGTCAATGGCCGGATCGTCCCCCTGCGCTCGACACTGAAGAATGGCGATGTCGTCGAAATTCTCACCCAGCAGGGCCATGAACCGAGCAAAGACTGGCTCAGTTTCGTCAAAACCTCGCGGGCGCGCAACAAAATTCGTCACGCCGTGCAAGCCACCGAGCGGATGAAGGCCATCGAGCTCGGCGAGAAACACTTGAAAAGAGAGGCTGGTCGTTTGGGGATCCAACTCAACCGTCTGGCCGACTCGACCATGCAAAAAGTGGCCAGCGAGTACGGTTTAAGCTCCGAGCAAGATCTCTACGCCGCGCTCGGTTTTGGAAGACTCCTCGCGCAACACGTCCTCCACAAGGTAGCACCCGAAATCGTCACCGAAGCCACGCCGCCTAAGCAAACTCCGGTGCCGGCGGCGCCGCCGGGAGCCGATCTGGTGGTGAAGGTGGAAGGCGTGGATGGGGTTTTGGTCTACCGCGCCAAGTGCTGCAACCCCATTTGGGGTGAACCCATTGTTGGTTATGTCACCCGCGGCAAGGGCATCGCTGTTCACTCCACAACCTGTAAGAACGTCACCAGCTTCGTTTACGAGAGTGAGCGCCAGATTGCCGTCGAGTGGGGCCGCGCCGGCTCAGAAGCTTTCCAAGTCAAATTGATGCTTTATACCTCGGACCGTCCCGGGATGCTCCACGCCGTGACAAGCGTCTTCCACGATGAGGGGTCGAACATTCGCGCCGTTGAGGCCAAGCCGGACGACCGGCGCAAAGATGACAGCGCGATTATTGACCTGACGGCCGAAGTGAAGGATAAAAAGCAACTCGAGCGGATCCTGGCGGCACTGCGCCGCATCCCTGGAGTTCGAGACGTGGAGCGAATTCAATGAGCAGCACGCTGACGATCTCCGACCCAGAACACATTGCGATTTCAAAATCCAAAGGGATCAAAATCGATTGGAAGGATGGCCATCACAGCGAGTACAGCTGTGCCTATTTGCGTGATGAATGCCCTTGCGCGACTTGCACCGGAGCTCACGGAACCGAGCCGCAGAAATCCTCCTATTCGCAGCCCCCGCCCAGTCCCTTCCCCATCTACAAACCAGCGATTCAGATGCTCGAAGTCGAGCCGGTCGGCAACTACGCGATTCGCATTCGATGGAACGACGGACACAACACAGGGATTTACTCCTTTGAGCATCTGCGCCGGATTTGCCCCTGTGAGCGCTGCCGCTCTTCTGTGGAAAGGAATGCTGGGTGAGAAGTGTTCTGTTGTGGACGGCCATCGTGGCGCCTCCGCTTTTACACGCTGACGCCTTGAGTGTAGGCTTTCGCGGCGGTCTTCCTTTTGGCGACGCATTTCGCGCTGCGGAAACTGGGAGGCTCAAGCTCAGAGGCCAAAACCGGTTTCTTGTTGGACCTACCTTGGAAGTTCGTCTTCCGGCGGGTTTCGGCTTCTCAATCGATGCGCTGTACCGGCGGTACCGGTTCGATCGCCAAACCGACACCGGCTCAACCAGTTCTGGCGGCGGGCAGTGGGAGTTTCCCTTCCTTTTCCGCTACCGCTTTTCGGGAGTTCGCGTCCGGCCTTTTCTCGCAGCAGGCCCCACGCTGCAACGGCTGACAGGTGTAACTTCCGTTCGCAATCAAACCGTGGGGATGACGCTCGGCGCCGGGTTCGATATCCGGACCGGCTTCGCCTACCTTACTCCTGAGCTGCGCTATAGCCGGCGTTTTCAGGACCCTTCCGCCAAGCTGCTAACGAATCTCCTCAAGGCGAATGACAACCAGTTCGATTTTGTCGTAGGCCTTACTTTCTAAAGCCGCCACAGCCTTGCTTTGCCCCGCGGCCAGGACCAAAGGGCAGCCTAAGCTGGCCTCGTTGGCGGAATTCGAGTGAGTTTGGTTATGATGAGTTCCAAGCGTTTGGAACAAGGACACGGATTTTTTGGAGTGGCGCAGCCTGGTTTTCCATCCGGCTTGACTGTCCGTTATCCGGTTGTGTACGGTGCAGACTTCCCTCTCCGGCAGGCGCGCGCCACCAAGAGGCCATGGCTGAGGAAAAGGATGCAGAAGGTATGCCTGCCTCCAAAAAGCAGGTAGATTTAGCTCTCAGCTCGGATTTGAAGAGCGTCGACACGGCGGAAACCGTTGTGCTCGAGTTGGCGCAACGCTTGGGTTTCAGCGAAGACGAGACCCATAAGATTGGAATTGCACTGCGCGAGGCCATGGTGAATGCCGTCGTGCATGGCAACAAATACAGCGCTCATAAAAAGGTGCACCTCGGGGTGTGGGAGGAAAACGGGGGCCTTCGCATTGTGGTCTCCGATGAAGGCGCCGGCTTTGATTTGGGCTCGGTCCCAGACCCGTTGGCGGAGGAAAATTTGCTGCGAGAGTCAGGACGGGGGATCCTGCTGATGCAAGCCTTTGTGGATGAATTCCAGGTCCGAAAACTTTCCCCCTACGGAATGGAAATCACGATGGTAAAGTATGCAGCCCAGAAGTCATGAGGCCGCTATCCATGCATAAACTAATGTTGTTGTTCTGATTTTTGAGGAGGATGAAAACAGTGAGTGTAAAACTAACCACTCGCCAGGTGGGTGACGTGACTGTGATTGACGCCGCGGGCCGCATTACTTTAGGTGAGGGAGCCAGCAGCTTGCGCGACGCCATTCGCGAGACCGTAAACGCCGGCAATAAAAAAATCCTTTTGAACCTGGGTGAAGTGAACTACATCGATAGTTCGGGGATTGGAGAACTCGTGTCAGCCTATACGACCGTCACCAACCAGGGCGGCCATTTGAAACTCCTCGGCCTCAACAAGCGGATCCAGGATCTTCTCCAAATCACCAAGCTCTACACCGTATTTGAGTGCCACGACGATGAGGCCGTCGCCGTGCGCAGCTTCAGCTCCTAAGACTTCGCGTCGTGCTCTGAGGAAACCGGCCGGCAAGAGGGGATTTTTCGAGGCAAATTCGGTTCGTTCCACCGGGTCTTATTCCCGCTGGATCGAACCGGATGCGGATTGAGCATCACTACACAGCGAAAAAAACTAGTCGCTGGATGCTAGCGATTTTGCCGGGTGGTTCCAGCTTTTGCGCAAACACGCCCAAACTTGCTCGGCCGGCGCATTCGCGTCGATGTGCGTGATTGCCAACTTCCGAATGGATGGCCCGCTGGCTGCCGAGCGGAATCGAATCCACAAGCCGCCGGAAAAAACATGCCTGCCCAGGCGCGCGTCGAGAAAATCGGCCCGGTTGTAGGTTACCACGCGTTGAAATCCCAGCACCCACTGAACATCCCGGATTTGGTTTTCATCGACTTCGATCACCCGTCCCGTGCCCAGCAACAGGAATAAGACAACTGCGGTGCCTAGGGCTACCAGGGCGGCAAAGATCGGAACGAGCCCCACGACGAGCCACGGAATCCCGCTGACTAGCATGGAGAAGTAGACCAGAAAGATCGCAAGGCGCTGTCTCCGGTTCATGCCGACTCGCAAAGGGAGTGTGAGTTGGGGAGAAAACCGGCTGGCTGGCACCTGGTCGTGCAGCAGGCGATTCCAGCGGGGATAGTCGAGCAGCATGCGGTAGACGCGGATGCGCTTGTCGCCACAATGCAGCGTCACCCCGCCCTGCAGGAACGAATTCCAGTAGCGTACGCGCTGAATATCCACCCAGCGGAAGCGAACAGCTGGCCGCAACCAACGGTTCAAGGTAATTCCCTTTTCGTCGGTTTCGAGCGTTGCCATCATGCGCCAGGCGGGCAGCGAAACCAAGAGGGCTAAAACCGTCCCGCCAAACACAAAGCGGGTGGGCAGACTGAACGCAACCAGCAAAAAGGCTGCGGCAAAAAGTGAATGGATGAGAAGTCGCGGATAGGAAAATTGCTGGACAGGGTGAACTGGTCCCAGCGTCTCGACCCGGCCTTGTGGGGCTTCCACGCCCCAGGACTGCCGCAGATAATCCAAAAGTTGTGAGCCTGTGAGTTTTAGGTTCGCCGAGTCGAGACACAGAGCCCCGGTGCGGAACCGGAAGACAAAGCTGCGCGGTTTGCCGGCCTCGTCGGCGACGATTTCTAAGGAGAGGAAATCCTTGCGCGCAAACCGCGTCACGCCAAACAGCGTGCGGTGCGACATCCCTTCTGCATCGATCTCAAATCGCTCGCGCAAAGCTTGAAGGGCTAGAACACCAGCCAGAAGCGCAGAAGCCCAGGGCAGCGCGGCGGGAACCGTCGCCGGTGAGGACGCCAGCACCCAGAGACGCCAGCAAGCCACAAAACTCGCCAGAGCAAGCGGTACGACAAGCGAAGAGGCCGGATTGGCCCCCACCGCAAAACGGGAACCGGCTATCGATGTGGATTCAGCGGACATGCTGTTTCAATCGCGATTGACGGGGCTCTCTGCACCCGTCTAGCACTTGGCGAGAGTGCTAAAAGCTGCTTCTTCCAGCCCAATTGATCGGCGTTTTTCTGGAGTCCTGAATCCGAGAAAAGCCTTACCGCACGCAGCCGTCCGCCCAAAAGAAATTCCTAAGAGAGTGATTCGCGAGTCAACGCCGCGAGCTGCCGCTCCCCTTAGGCTAGACAGCGCGCCAGCAGGTCCTGGGCTTCAGCCACAATCTGGTTGAGGTGGTTGGGGCCCAAAAAACTCTCCGCGTAAAGCTTGTAAATGTCCTCGGTCCCGGAAGGACGGGCGGCAAACCAGCCGTTGGCTGTCACCACCTTCACCCCCCCAATTGCCGCCTGATTCCCCGGTGCGTGGGTGAGAATCGTCTGAACCGGATCCCCGGCTAACTGGCCGAGGTGAATTCGGGCCGGGTGGAGGTTTTTCAGTTTATTTTTCTGTTCGCGCGTTGCGCTTGCATCGAGCCGAATGTAACTGGATTCGCCAAACTGGGCTGTGAGCCGGCGGTATAGTTCGCCGGGATCCCGGTTGCACCGGGCCGTCATTTCCGCGGCCAGTAAGCCCAAAATCAAGCCATCCTTGTCGGTCGCCCAGGCTCGCCCATCTCGCCGCAGGAAACTTGCCCCCGCGCTCTCCTCTCCCCCGAAACAGAGGGCGCCATCCAGCAGTCCGCGGGCGAACCACTTGAAGCCGACCGGCGTCTCATACAGCGGGCGCCGGTGAAAGGCGACCACACGGTCAATGAGCGAACTCGACACCAAGGTTTTTCCCACCGCCGAGCCGGGGCTCCAGCCCGTGCGCGTGTGCAACAAATAGTCAATCGCCGCAGCTAAGTAGTGGTTTGGATTCAACAGGCCGCTGGATTTCGTCACGATCCCGTGCCGGTCGGCATCGGGATCGTTGCCAAAGGCAATGTCAAACTGATCTTTAAGTCGGACCAGAGCCGCCATGGCGTAGGGGCTGGAGCAATCCATGCGGATTTCGCCATCGTGATCCAGGGGCATAAAAGAGAACGCCGGATCAACGGCTTGGTTGACAACGGTTAATTGAATACCGGAGATTTCTGCCAGAGGCTCCCAGTAGCCGACGGCGGCCCCGCCGAGCGGGTCCACGCCGATGCGTAGCCCTGCCGCCCGGATCGCCTCGAGATCGATCACCGATGTCAGATCGCGCAAATAGGGCAGGCAAAGATCGACGGCGTGAACACACTCTGCTTTTAGGGCGCGCTCATAGGGGATGCGCCGGACGGTCGCGTTCCCCTCCCGGAGCAAGAAATTGGCGCGGTCCTGAATCCAGCCTGTCACGTCTGTGTCGGCCGGGCCTCCGTGCGGCGGATTGTATTTAAAGCCGCCGTCGGCGGGCGGATTGTGCGAAGGCGTGATGACAATCCCATCGGCGATACCGCCTTGCCCGAGCCGGTTGTGTTCGAGGATGGCATGCGAGATGACAGGCGTCGGCGTAAATCCGCCTTTCTCCTGGATAACGGTTTGCACGCCTTGGGCCGCAAGCACTTCAATCGCCGTGCGGTGTGCGGCCTCGGAAACCGCGTGGGTATCTTTACCCAGAAAGAGAGGCCCGTTGATTCCCTGCTCCCGCCGGTAGTCACAGATGGCTTGGGTGATGGCCAGGATGTGGGTTTCGTTGAAGGTGCGCCGGAAAGGCGAGCCGCGGTGCCCAGAAGTACCGAAGCTCACCTGCTCGAGCGGCTGGCTCGGATCGGGCCGCTCCTCGTAATAGGCGCGCTCGAGCTTCGTGGGATCGACAAGAAGTGCGGCCGGCGCAGGCTTGCCAGCCCCAGGGTGAACAGGCATCAATCATGATTGTACCGGCGAAACAGGTGTGGCAGATGAAGCGCTAACTGCAGTTGGCCCCCTCTGCGCTGAGCGGCGTCCTGACCCCTTGCCTGCAGGATTTCGAGTTCAGGAAACGTGAGCTTCCTTTTGTTGCGGACAAACATCGCCTACTCTAGCTGGCTATGGCGCAAAAGCAGGGCTTCGGCCGCCTGGAGATCCTCTGGGCGCCCGACGTCCAGCCAGTATCCCGTCAAAACGTAGATGCGCACTTCCCGCCCCGCGGCAAGCATGGATTCGATGGCGCTTGTCAGCTCGTACTCGCCTCGCGGGGATCGCGGAATGTGCTCGAGATAGGAAAAGATTTCCGGTGTGAAGGCGTAGATTCCGGCGCTATTCCAGTGAGTAGTCGATGAGCCTGGCGCCGGCTTTTCCACAATGCGCCAGACGCGTCCCTGCTCCTCGTAGACCGCCGCGCCGCGGTGCGGATCGTCAACCGGATGCACTCCCAGGACCGCGCAGACGCCTGGAGCAAGTGCGGCGGCCGCCCCGCGATAGTCTTGCGCTGGTGCAAGGATGTCGCCAAAGGTGAGCAAAAACGGTTCGCCTGCAACGAATTCGCGCGCTAGCAGGGTCGCACTTCCGGTACCATCGACCTCCTGCTGCTCGATCAAAGTAACTGGCCACGGACCCCCAGCAAGACTGTCGCGAATTTGTTCGCCGCAATGGCCAATGACCGTGGCCATCTGCTCGATGCCGGCCTGGCGCAACCCCTCCAGCACGTGGTGCAGCAGAGGACGCCCAGCAACGGAAAGCAGCGGTTTGGGAAGAGTGCGGGTCAATTCAGCCATGCGCCTCCCTTTCCCAGCGGCTAGGACCACTGCCTTGCGGATCCGAGTTTGAGACATGAGCTCCTCATCTTAGCGAATCGCTGGCCCGGCCACGCAGAGCGTGCACCTAGCCGCGCTGTCTGCTGGCCCGACGCCGTCTTCGCCGGCATTCCTATACTGATGGTGAGATGGGTTATCAACTGGCGATCGATTACCGCCCTCGCGGCGACCAGCAAGCGGCAATCGATCAATTGGTACGCGGCCTGGCCGAGGGCGAGCGGCATCAAGTCCTGCTCGGAGTGACGGGCTCGGGAAAAACCTTCACGATGGCGAAAGTGATTGAGCGTACAGCCCGTCCTGCGCTCATTATCGCGCACAACAAAACGCTAGCCGCCCAGCTTTATCAGGAGTTCAAAACGTTTTTTCCCCACAACGCCGTTGAGTATTTCGTCAGCTATTACGACTACTACCAGCCAGAAGCCTACATACCCGCCTCGGATGTCTACATCGAGAAGGAAGCCACGATCAACGACGAGTTAGACAAACTCCGTCTCTCGGCCACCCGTTCCTTGTTCGAACGGCGGGATTGCATCATCGTGGCAAGCGTCAGTTGCATCTATGGGCTCGGGTCTCCGGAAGCCTACTATGGCATGCTGTTGATGCTTGAAAAAGGCCAGAGAATCTCGCGCCAGCAACTTTTAGAAAGGTTGGTGGAAATCCTCTATGAGCGAAGTGACGGAGACTTCCGGCGGGGCACATTTCGTGTCCGCGGAGACGTCATGGAAATCTTTCCCACCTACGAGGATTACGCCTATCGCATTGAAATGTGGGGGGATGAGATTGAAAATTTGTCGCAAATCGACCCCCTGTCTGGCGCGATCCGGCAAACTTACCTGCGGTTGCCCATCTATCCAAAGACCCACTATGTGATGACGCGCGAGGTGCGGCAGCAGGCGATCGCCAGTATTGAGCAGGAGCTCGAGTGGTGGTCTAAGGAGCTGGAAAAGCAAGGTAAGTTCGTGGAGTCCCAACGCCTGCAACAACGAACCCGGTTCGATCTAGAGATGATCCAGCAAATTGGCTACTGCCATGGCATTGAAAATTACTCGCGCCACTTCTCGGGCCGGCTTCCCGGTCAGGCTCCACCCACCCTGCTCGACTACTTACCCCATGATTGCCTGGTTTTTCTTGACGAGAGCCATCAAACCGTGCCCCAGCTCGGCGGGATGTATCACGGAGATCGTTCCCGTAAAGAGACTCTGGTGAATTACGGTTTCCGCCTTCCAAGCGCGCTTGACAATCGCCCGCTTACCTTCGAGGAATTCGAAAACCGGGTGCATCAGGTGATTTACGTTTCGGCGACTCCAGGTCCCTATGAGCTGACCAAATCGGCGGGCGTTGTCGTCGAGCAGGTGATCCGGCCGACCGGCTTGGTCGATCCGGCAGTCGAAGTCCGGCCGATTAAAGGACAGGTGGATGATCTGTTGAACGAGATCCGCATCCGCGAGCGCAAAAACGAACGCGTGCTCGTCACCACGCTCACCAAGCGCATGGCGGAAGATCTGACCGAGTATTACTCGGAGCTGGGAGTTCGGTGCCGCTATCTCCACTCCGAGGTCAGCACCTTGGACCGCGTAAAACTCTTGCGCGATCTGCGCAAAGGCGAGTACGATGTGCTAATCGGAGTCAACCTTCTGCGGGAAGGGCTCGATCTTCCGGAGGTCTCTCTGGTCGCTATCTTGGATGCGGACAAGGAGGGTTTTTTACGCTCTACTGGTTCCTTGATTCAGACGATCGGACGGGCCGCGCGGCACTTAGAGGGACGCGCCATTCTCTATGCCGATACCATCACAGAGAGTATGCGCCGCGCCATTGACGAAACCGAGCGTCGACGCCGGATTCAGTTAGAGTACAACGAAAAGAATAACATCACGCCGCAGTCGATCTTGAAACCGATTGACATGAGCCTAGCCGCTGTCGCTGAGGCAGATTACGTCACCGTACCGCTTGAGACGGAAGTTGACTTAGACGATCTCACTCCAGAAGCTCGGGATCAGAAAATCGCCGAACTGGAGTCCTTGATGAAGGAAGCAGCGCGAACGTTTGAGTTTGAGAAGGCCGCGAAATATCGCGACCAGATCAAAGCTTTACGCGCACTCATATCTTATGAAAACGTTTCAGCCGGTGGCCCTGCTGGCAGCGGGGAAAATTCGTGATTCTTTCCTGAGAAATCTTCCTTCGATTCAACAGTCACTGGGACCTGTCAGGTCTAGCTCACTCCGCCTTGCCAGCAGAATCTGTGGCATTTTGGGGGGCGGTTATCCAGTCGATTCGTATGAGGATTTCGACACCTGTGAGCTCATCCTGATTTCCGTTCCGGAGCCCTGGCTCACCACGGTGGTGGAGGAGCTTCTCGAAACGTCCATCTGCTGGAAGAACAAAACCGTCGTACTGTGCGACGAAGACTTGGAGTCCGACGTGCTTGGCAAACTGGCCCACCTCGGCGCGCGGACCGCTTCCATCGCCCTAGCCGACCGCCCGGAATCGAAGCTCCTCATCGCGGAAGGCGACCGCCGTGCCCTTCGCGTCGTGAAGCTTTTCACAGAGAGGAGTGGGTTTCGCCTGTTGACCATCGATTCAGGACGAAAGCGCCACTATCGCGCCGGCACGGCATTCGCCACGACCCTGGCCATGCCCCTCATAACGGCATGTGTCGAAACGCTGCGCGCCTCCGGACTGGAACAAAACGTCGCGACGATGATCGCCGGGAAGTTACTAGCGCGCTCCATGCGTTCCTACAGCCAGGCGGGCCGGCGCAGCTGGGAAGGCCCGCTGGTGGGTCGCAACCTAGAAGTGGTGCGCAAGCACGTCCTGGCTCTGTTCCAACTCAATCCGCTGCTGGCCAGCTACTACTACGAGAACTCCGTCCTCGCTGTCCAGCTCCTGCGCCAGGACCCGCAGTGGCTCACCAAGCTAGCCCCAGAAGTCTACCCTCGAGCCGCCGGAGACTAAGTTTGACCCAGGCTGAGACTCACTCTGTTTGCCGTCTTGCTCTCCCGCCTTGGAATCCGCTCTTTTGAACCGCACCGGTTTGACTTGGGTGAAACCTCGCCACCTGCTTGAGTGACACTGCGTCTCCACACCCACTGCCGGCGCCAGGCCGCAGCCGCGAGCTGCCCAAAACTCCTTGCCCTGGAGTATTTTGAGCGATTCCGCCAGGGGATTTTGCGGGTGGTCATCGGCGTGCAGAGTGGCTTCCAGTGGTGATCGCTAAATGAGCGGGGAGAGCGAGGCATGAACGATCCAAACCGAGAAAACATTCAGGAGAAGGCAACGCCAAGACGCCTTTTTCTCCAAGCGCTAGCCGCCGTCGGCTCCGGTGCGGCCCTTGCGACGGGGGGAATGGAACTTCTGGACGGCACCTCAGCCCAGGCGGCAGAAATTCCCCCTCCGCTTACCGAGCCAGTAGGTAACCTCTTGGTCCGAATGCAACGCGAGCTGGAACAGAGTTTATCGACCGGCCGCCCGCAGTGGCTTATGGTGGTGGACACGCGCAAGTGCATCGGTTGCGATGCCTGCACCATCGCCTGCAAGGCCGAGAATCCCACCGGGCCCGGAGTGGGTTTCCGCCGCGTCATCAAACGGGAATTGCCCGTGGGACCAAGACCGTGGGTCATCTTCAAACCGATCAATTGCTTACAATGCGATGACGCTCCCTGCGCCAAGGCCGTGCCGCAAGGAATGATACGAAAACGGCCAGACGGAATCGTCGAATTCGACAGCGACCGGCTGCGAGGGGCTTACGCGCAGGCCGCGATGCGAGCCTGCCCGCTGAATCAAATTCACGTTGATGACGGGAAAACCTACACCTACGATACACCCCAGCCACAAGAATACGAAGAGCGGTTGTTCTTTGAGAACGGCAAATGGCAGACCCGCAAGCCGCGCGCTAGCCAGTTGCCAGATTCGGCTCGCAAGTGTAATTTTTGCAGCCACCTAGTGGAGGCTGGTGCACTTCCAGCCTGCGTTTCGACGTGTATTGGGGGAGTGATGTATTTCGGGGACGCGAATCTGCGCGGCAGCTTGGTGAACGAGGTCACGCAAGGTCGCCGGATCTTCAAACATCACAACGATATGGGTCTGAAACCTCGGGTGATCTACTTTGAAGAATCCATGCCCGACACTCCGCATTTGGATTGCAACGCGTGTCACTACTAACGGAGGTGGTCATGAGCAACGAAGCAGATCGAGACAGCGCTTTGCTGCAACCCAATGAGCCGCCCGAGATTCAAGCGGAGATCCCCAACCGCAGAGAGTTTCTCGCTAGCGGAGCTCTCCTCGGGGGCACTTGCCTCGCCGCTTTGGCCCCTACCGTTTCTTCGGGCCAAACCACTACCGCGGGCAATTTCGAAATCCGCGCTTCGGACTTCATCTACACAACCTGCCTGCAATGTAATACAGGCTGTGAGATCAAGGTGCGCGTCCAAAACGGCGTCGCTGTGAAGATCGATGGCAACCCCTATGGCCCCCGGTCCATGGATCCGCACATCAATTGGAATACTCCCGCCGCGCAAGCCGCCAAAATCAACGGCATGATTTGCCCTAAGGGACAGTCCGGGATTCAGTCCAATTACGATCCCTATCGCGTGGTGAAAGTTTTAAAGCGCGCTGGGAAACGGGGTGAAGGGAAGTGGATCACAATTCCTTTTGACCGCGCCATCGACGAGATCGTCAACGGTGGTGTGCTCTTTCCCCAAGATGGCGATTCCCGGGTCACCGGCCTTCGCGAGCTATATGCCTTACGCGATCCCCGCGTGTATTCGGCGATGGCGGCGGATGTGGCAGCCATTCAGGCACGCCGCATGACTGTAGCGGAATTCAAAGAAAAGCATCGCGAGAACCTCGATAAGCTCATCGATCCGGACCATCCCGATTTTGGTCCCAAGAATAACCAGTTCGTCTTCAACTGGGGGCGCTTGAAGGGCGGCAGATCCGATTTCTTCCTCCGTTTCGTGCGCGATAGTTTTGGTTCGGTGAACGCCCACGGTCACACCACGGTGTGTCAAGGTTCGATTTACTTTGCGGGTAAATCCATGGCCGATCAACCCGTTGGAGGAGGATGGACAGGCGGGGCCAAGGCCTACTGGATGGCCGACACCGCCCATGCCGAATTCATTATCTACTGGGGTGCAAACGTCCTTGAAGGCAACTACGGGCCCCCTCTGAAGGTGCCGAAGATCATGCGGGGCCTGGCCAGCAAGCGCCTCAAGGTTGCCGTGATTGATCCGCGCTACAGCAAAATCGCGGCCAAGGCCTGGCGCTGGTTTCCGATTAAGCCAGGCGAAGACGCTGCCTTTGCGCTGGGGATGGTGCGCTGGATCATTGAAAACGAGCGTTACGACCATCGCTATCTGGAAAACTGCAACCGAGCCGCAGCCGTAGCCGACGGTGAGCCAACCTGGAGCAACGGGGCGTGGCTGGTGAAGATCCGCCCCGATGGCACGGGGGGCGCTTTTTTGCGCGCCTCTGAAATTGGACTAGGGGGCGACGCCGATACGTTCGTATGCTTGAGTGGGGGAAGACCTGTCGCCTTCAAATCGGATGACGCCACCAACCCCGTGCACGGTGATCTCTTTGTGGACACGACCGTGAACGGAATCCGGGTGAAGTCGGCGCTCCAACTTCTTTTCGAGGAATCTGCCAAAAAGTCGATTGCAGAGTGGGCGGCCATTGCGGGCCTCGCGGCCAGCGACATCATCACCCTGGCCCGAGAATTTACTTCCCACGGCAAGCGGGCCGTGGTGGAGATTCATCGCGGCGTTTCGCAGCACACCAACGGCTTTTACAATGTGCTGGCCACCATGGGGGCGCTCAACCTCCTGATTGGCAACGTGGACTGGAAAGGCGGTCTGGTATATGGAGGAGGCGCCTATGGCGAAACGGGCGGCACAGGACGGCCCTTCCAGCTGGGCGATCATCCGGCCAAAATCACTCCCTTCGGCATCGACATCATCCGCGGCGGCGCAAGCTATGAGCGCAGCACCATTTTTTCGGGCTACCCGGCCAAACGTCCTTGGTATCCGCTGGCCAGCGACGTCTACCAGGAAGTCATTCCCTCGGCCGGTGACGCTTATCCCTATCCGATCAAAGTCCTGTTCCTCTATATGGGATCACCCGTTTACGCCCTGCCGGCGGGCCATTCTCTGATCCCCACCTTAATGGACACCAAAAAAATTCCCTTGTTTGTCTGCTCGGACATCGTCATTGGCGAGACAACTCAATACGCCGATTACATCTTCCCCGACTTGACCTTCCTGGAGCGCTGGGAGTTTCACCGCACGCACCCCTCGATCGTCCACCGCGTGTCACCGGTGCGCCAGCCGGTCGTAGCGTCGCCGAACGAGACGGTGCGTGTCTTCAACGAGGAGATGCCGTTGTCCATGGAGGCGGTCTTTCTGGCAATCGCAGAACGACTGCAAATGCCTGGTTTCGGGCCACGAGGATTTGGCGCCTCGGGCGACCTGACACGACCCGAAGATTTTTATCTGCGCATGGTAGCCAACGTAGCTCACGGGGACTCGAGCACCACGGCAGACGTTTGCCCCGACGCCTCCGAGGAGGAAATGCAAATCTTCCGAGAAGCCCGCAAACACCTACCGAAAACCGTCTTTGATGAAGAGCGCTGGAGTGCGGTCGTCGGTCCGAACTGGTGGAAAAAAGTAGTGTACGTCCTCAACCGCGGCGGCCGGTGGTGGTCCTATGAGCAAGGATGGACAGGTGAAAAGGTACGCGCTCAATTCGGCCGGTTGGTGAACCTGTATCAGGAAAAAGCGGCCACCACCCGCAATTCGATGACGGGGGAATTTTTGCCCGGCATTGCCACCTACCTACCTCAAACCGATTCGCTCGGCAGGCCACTTCAGCATGGTGATGCGCCTTTCACCCTGATTACGAACCGCAACATGCTTGCCTGTAAGACCCGGACGATCTCCAATTACTGGCTCCTGGATGTCTTGCCGGAAAACTTCGTGGAGGTCAGCACGGTGGATGCACGGCGGCTCGGCCTTGAGGATGGCGATTTGGTTTCGCTTACCTCGGCGAGCAATCCGGCCGGACGCTGGGACCTAGGTTATGGAAACTTCAAGCCGCTGATTGGCAGGGTCCGCGTGACCAGTCGCATCCGGCCCGGCGTGGTGACATTTGAATTGGGCTGGGGACACTGGGCCTATGGCGCCTCTGCTCAGATGATCGATGGCAAACTGATTCCGCCCGATCCGCGGCGCGCTACAGGCATTCATGCCAACTCGGCCATGACCGTCGACCCCTACACCCGTTCGCCGCTGAGCGACGTGGTGGGCGGCAGTGCGGTGTTCTACGACACTAAAGTGTATCTGCAAAAGGTAGGCCGGGCGAGCGGATAAATCTTCTCTTCGCCGTGAAAGCCAAGCAGGAATAAGCGATCTTCCCGGCGGTCGGCGTGTGCCGAGCAAGAATCAGGAGCGGAGGGAACTTCATCCGGAACCAAGTTGTTGGCCCGGCGAGAGGCGCAAGCCCGAAGAGAGGCGGCGGGCCAAGCAGGGGGTGAGATCACACAATCGAGCCGCCACCCGCCCGCCCCGCTCGGAGGCTTCGCGCAAGGAGCTGCTCGGAGCACCCGCTTTGAAGCGCAATTAAAAGGGCCAAAGCGCCGCCCACCACGGCTTGGGAATTCGCGCTTTCCACGTCGCCGCCGTCTGGTGGAAATCGCGAGGCAGTCCGGGCGCCTTGAGAATCTCATCGTAACGCTTGCGGGCCGTGCGAAAGTCGCGCAGAAAATAGCAACATTTGCCGGCCATAAGGACCGAGTTCCAGCGGTAGATCTCGATTGTGGTTTTGTCTTCTAAAACCTCGTTAAAGTGGAGGAGAGCCTGCGCGTATTTTCGCTGGCTAAACAGTCGCATTCCCTTGGAGTAGCGCAGTTTTTCGAGCGCTTGGGCACGCTCGCTGTCGGAGAGGGGCGAGCAACGAAGAATCGTTTCGCAGACCTCCTGAACGGCTGCGTAAGATTCCAGCTCAATGTGGCATTCGGCCAGAGCAAGCAAGGCCGGAAGGCGGACCTCGTCACTCTCGGAACACTGTGCCAGGAGGGTCAAAAGCGCGGCACGGGCTTCGGCGTGCTCGCCGGCATCTTGCAGCTGGTAGGCCTCTAGTAGCGCCAAGCGCTGGCGAGCTTGGTGCCGTTGCTGTTCGCTCGCGTCCAAAGCGGTCGTGATTGCGGTGAAACACCGTTGGGCGTGCTCTTCCTGACCGGCGTTCATTTCCACCGCTCCGAGCCACATTAAGGCGTTGACACGGTAGGCTGATCGAATCGGTAACAAGCTCTCAAGCGCTTGTTGAAACTGTGCTTCCGCCGCGCTGGTCTCTCCTAGGCGGTGAAGCACATCGACCAGATTGAGGCGGGCTTCCGCGGCAATTTCTTGTTCGGAGGGTAGCCCAGGCCGGCCGGCTAAGACCTCGAGTGCCCGTTCAAAAGATGTTTTTGCGGCGAGAAAATTTCCCGCTGCCGTTTGTAGCGCTCCCATCTCGCACAGGGCCTGAGCGCGAAGCCCAGCATCGTCGACGCTGCTGTTGAGCGCCTTTTGTAACACGGCCATGGCGCTCGCCGGATCCCCAGCGCTGCGATAGCAACCCGCAAGCCGGATCCGGCCCTGCATCTCATACCGGGGTTCATGCTCAAGTTCGAGATAGCGTATCCAATATTTTGCGGCGTCCTTCGGGCGGCTGAGAAGCATGTACACAAGAGCCGCACTGGCAGTGGCGTCCCGCTCCACTTCAGGAGAAGGCTCAACCCTCAGGGCCTGTTCCAGAAATCGTAAAGCGCGGTTTGCTTCCGCTTCCGCATTGCCGTTACTTGCTGCCTCGCAGTTCGCGGCCAGAGCATGTGCGTAGCCCAGCAACCATAACACTTCAGGGGTCTGGGCCACTGGCTGAAGAACGGTCATAGCCTGCCGAGCGAGGTCGCGCGCCGTCTTATCTTGGCAGAGCAAGTCGAAGTAAACCCAGCCTTGCCCGAGTAGGCCTAAGGCTTTGCGCGCCGGATCTCCGGCTGAGACGGCCATGCGACGGTAGATTCGTAAAGCTTCTTCCGCATTCCCTTCGCGCGTTCGCGCGAGAGCTTCTTCAAAGTGTGAGTCCCGACCGTCCGTCTTCCGCTCGGCTGCCATCCGTCTCTCGCGCCAGGATTCCCGGTCTTCTTTGTTCGGACGTTTTCGGCGAAAGGATTAGGTTCTAAGAGCATGGTCCGCAGTTCTACGTATAACGGCCCAGAGAAGTTCCCTCGGCCTTTGGAATGCATCGAAGCTCTGCCCTTCGCGGAGCGGCGGCCGGCTCTAAGCGCTCCAGCGTCTAGATCCTCCCTGCTGGCCCCTGCGTTATGATCAGGAAGCAATGAGCGAAGCTCAAGGACATGTATTTAGCCTCGAAAACGATCTTGCTTTAGAGCTCGTCCGCGTCGTCGAGGAGGCCGCCATTGCTTCGGCGCGCACGATGGGCGAGGGAGACCGGGACAAATCGGATCAAGTGGCTGTTCAGGCCATGCGCAAGGCATTTGAAAACATCCCCTTTGCAGGCAACATTGTCATTGGCGAAGGCGAGCGTGACAAGGCTCCGATGCTTTATATTGGCGAGCGTGTCGGGGCCACGCCGCCACCGGGAATCCAGTTTCCGGAGGTGGATCTTGCCGTGGATCCTTTAGAAGGTACGAATCTCTGCGCCCTCGGAACTCCAAACGCCATTTCCGTTCTAGCGGCCTCGGAAAAAGGTGGCCTGCTCCATGCGCCGGATTGTTACATGGAAAAGATCATCGCCGGACCCGCCTGTCGAGGATCACTCGATATCGAGGCTCCGGTCGAGGACAATCTCAAGGAAATCGCCCGCTGCATGGATCGTCGGGTACAAGATCTTGTCATCGTGGTGCTGGACCGGCCACGGCATGCCCAGTTGATTGCGGATATCCGGAAAGCAGGCGCGCGCATCCGCTTAATTCCCGATGGTGATCTGTCGGCAGGGATTGCGGTTGCCGTACGTGGCGCAGGCGTTCACGCGGTGATGGGAATAGGCGGCGCGCCCGAGGGCGTAATTACGGCGGCAGCAATCCGCTGTTTGCACGGGGCGATGGTGGCGCGCTTGGTGATTGACTCCCCCCAACTCGAAGAACGCGTCGTAAGCATGGGAATTCGGGATCCCAAGCGCATCTACTCGGCCCGGCACTTGGCTCCGGGAAAGCATATTGTTTTTGCCGCCAGTGGCGTGACCGATGGTGCGTTGCTGCGGGGCGTTCGTTTCTTCGGCGAGGGATGCCGCACACACTCGCTGGTTATGACGCGCTCGGTCAACAAGGTCCGCTTCATCGACTCCGTTCACCTGGAAACAGGCCCGGGGCCCAGAGGCATCCGGCTCAACTAATGTCCCCGCTGCCCGTCCCGCTCCAACTCCTCTTATTGACTCTTGCCTTGATCGCCGCCATTTGGGATGTGGTGACGCGCCGCATCCCCAACTGGCTGGTTCTCGCCGGCCTAGCCGCTGCGCTCATGTTGCAAACCTGGATTCAAGGCTGGGCAGGACTGGGCCAGGCGGCGATGGGCTTTGGTTTGGGCTTTCTTGTCTTCTTCCCCATCTTCCTCCTTCAGGGCAAAGGAGGGGGAGATGTCAAGCTCATGGCCGCGATCGGCGCCATCACAGGACCCAAGAATGTGTTTTTGATTTTTTTGCTGACCGCCATCCTGGGCGGTGTGATGGCCGTCGGCTTGTTACTGCTCCGGGGCGGATGGCGGCGCACCTTCTCCAACATCGCGCACATCGTTGGTTCGCTGTGCCGGTGGCAACTTCCCTCCCAGCAACGCCCCGAACTGTCACTCGACCATCCTGCCTCCGTGAAATTGCCCTATGCCGTGCCCATCGCTGCCGGATCCTTTCTCTTTCTCTTACTCAGCCGCAGTGGGTGAGGGAGTGAGGGAGTGAGGGGGTGGGGGAGTAGGGGGTTGGGAGAGGGTCAAGGGGATGGGGTGAGAAGGTGGAAGGCAACGAGTGGGCTTGCGGGAAGTAAGCAGGGCGACCAGGTAATTAAACGACTCTGTTCGCCTCGCAAAACCGCTTGGTGACGGCGTGGCGGTGACGAAACAGCTGTTTTAACTCAAGCCGCACGAACCAGCCCAGCAACCAGTCTGCGACAGGCCCCCCGGGGAGAGAACAGCGCACTCGGTCCTTCAAACGCGTCCCCCCTTGATCGGGCTCAAAGCGGTGCTCGTGCCTCCAGAACCGGAAGGGACCACGCAGTTGCTCATCAACGAAGAAACGGGTGGTTTCGTGGTCGACGTGAACCGCAATCCAGGGAATGGAAATCGGACCGAACCGGAGCCGGAACTCGACCCGCGCGCCGGTTTCGAGCCCGCCTTCGCGCTTAATCACTTCCATGCTTTTGCCAGGAGGGGTGAGCAGTTCAAATATATCGGGGCGTTGGTGAAAGGCCCAAACCTGTTCCGGCGAGGCGTCAATCCAGGTTTCGAACTCGAACTGGAGCATGGGGTTCGCAGTGTACACTAAGCAATTTCGGCGGCTGTGGGATGGCTCGTAGCGAAAACTCGCCGCCGGGATGTTTTAAGGATGCTCTTGCAGTTGGATTCGATTCAGAAGCGCTTTGGAGGCGTCGTTGCGCTGCGCAACGGCCAGATGTCTGTTCGGCCGGGAGAAGTTCATCTTCTGTTAGGAGAAAACGGGGCGGGAAAGTCAACGCTCATGAAAATCGTCGCTGGAATGCATCAGCCGGATTCGGGCGCGATTTTGTGGAAGGGGCAGCGGGTGAGCTTTCGAAGCCCGGCTGAGGCGGCGCGGGTCGGCATTGCCATGGTGCATCAGGAATCGCTGCTGGCGCCGCATCTTTCCGTCGCAGAAAATATCTTCCTCGGACGCGAGGAGCGTTTGCCTTTGGGCTGGGTGAGCCGGCGCAGAATGCTCGAGGCGGCCCGCCGCCTCATTGCGGATCATCATTTTCCCCTTCAGGCCGAGTGGCGGGTCGGCCAGCTCAGTCCTGCTGGCAAGCAACTAGTGGAAATCTGCCGCGCGATCCAACACGGATCGAGCTTGTTGATTTTCGACGAGCCCACAAGCTCGCTATCGGAGACGGAAACCCAGGAAGTATTTCGCATCGTCCGCACGCTCAAGGAACGGCAAATGGGCGTGATTTATATCACTCACCGGCTCGAAGAACTACGGGCGGTGGGCGATCGAGTCACGGTTCTGCGCGATGGCGAAACCGTGCACACCAGTTTACTCTCGGAGGTCACCACCCATCAGATCATTCAACACATGGTTGGCCGGGAGCTTTCGGGTTTGTACCAACGCACGCCAGCGCCGGCCGGCGAAATCCTGCTGCAACTGCAAGGGCTCAGCCGCAAGCCAGTGCTGAAGAATATTTCGCTCACCGTGCGCGCGGGCGAAGTGGTGGGCTTAGCAGGGCTTATTGGGGCCGGAAGAACTGAGCTTTGCCGGGCAATCTTCGGGCTTGACCCCGTGGAGAGTGGCAAGATTTTCATCCGCGGTCAAGCGGTGCGAATCGCATCTCCGCGCGAAGCCGTCACCCAGGATCTAGCCTTAATTCCTGAGGACCGGCAGCGAGCCGGCCTCGCCACCGCCCTCCCTCTCGGCCACAACATCACCATCGCGGATCTGAAGAAAATTTCCCGTCTCGGCTTCTTCCTCGATCATGATGCTGAGCGCAGGCTCACCGAACATTACGTCGCAAAATTACGCATCCGCTGCTCCTCCGTCAGACAGCTTGCTGGCCGGCTCAGCGGAGGCAATCAACAGAAAGTCGTCATTGCCAAATGGCTGTTGCGTGGCGCCAAGGTGTTCCTGTTTGACGAACCGACCCGCGGGATCGATATTGGCGCGAAGGTGGAAGTCTATGAAGTTATCGATGAGCTAGCCCGCGCGGGCGCGGCAATCCTCATGGTGAGCTCGGAACTACCGGAATTGTTGCAAGTGGCGGACCGCATTCTCGTCATGCGGCAGGGCGAAATCACCGGAGAGTTGACGAGAGGGACCACACAGGAAGAAATCATGCGTTTGGCCACCCTGCCCCAGGGCGGCGCCACCATGGAAGGAGACCGCGAATGATCCAGCGCCTGTTGCCGTTTCTGACTTTGATTTTGTTGTTCGTGGGATTGTCGATTGCCTCGCCTGATAATTTTTTGACCAAGACCAATCTCTCGAGTGTCGTGCGACAAACGGCCGTCATCAACCTCATGGCGCTGGGCATGACGTTGGTCATCATCTCAGGGGGGATTGATCTTTCGGTTGGCTCGATTCTCGCGATGGGTGGATTGCTCGGCACCATGGTCATGGAGAAGGGTCAGCCCATCTGGCTCGGCGTGGCGACTGGCATCCTGGTGGGCTGCCTCTGCGGCTGGCTCAACGGTTTTCTCACCACCCGGCTCAAGATCAGTCCCTTCATTGTGACGCTCGGAACGCTCGGCATTTATCGAGGCCTGACGCTCATCATCTCCAACGGCTTGCCAGTACACCAGATTCCTCCATCTTTCTCTTATTTGGGAGAGGGCAATCTGTTGGGAGTACCCTTCGTGTTGTGGGTCTTGGTGGCGTGCGCCGTCACGGTCCACGCCATCCTTGAGCACACCCGCTTAGGACGCTATGCCTTTGCGATCGGCAGCAATCCGGAAGCGGCGCACTATACAGGTATCCCGGTTGCCTTTCACACCACAGCCGTCTATGCGATTTGCGGAATGCTTACTGGGCTGGGAGGCATGATCGAGGCTTCCCGCTTGATGACCGGCCAACCCACAGCCGGACAAGGCTACGAATTACAAGCCATTGCTGCAGTCGTTATTGGCGGGGGCAGCCTGCGGGGCGGCGAGGGCAGCGTGGTGGGTACGCTCATCGGGGCTTTTATTATGGGATTGCTCGCCAATGGGAGTGATCTGCTCGGCATCAGTCCTTATTTGCAGCAGGCCATCATTGGCGCAGTCATCATTCTGGCCGTGTCCGTGGACGAGCTTCGTAAACGCTAAACCTTCCGCTTTCGCCTGAGACGAACAGGAAAGAATTTCGCCCCGAACCTTGCTTCGGCGATCTCAAGGAAACTCCGCGCGAAAAATTGCGAACATATACAGGAATTCGGGTGCCCTGCAGGCTAACCTGCGGTACAGTTGAAAAACAGCACCGTTGAGAATCTGGAGGATCTTGCGCGCTTCGCGCAGGGCAAAATGACAGCCATGGCCAGCAAGTCAGTGCGACTCTCTTGTGTCGCGGTCCTTTGTGTCGCGGTCCTATCCGCAAACGCCGTTTTCGCCGCCAGACAGGTTCAAAAACAGGCGACCCGCTCCGCAGCCCGCGAAGTCTCTTCCCAAAGACCCAGCAACCAGGCCAGCAGCCTGCCGTCCCCTCCAACGGCGCGCCAAGATTGGTTGCGCAAAGAAGTTGTGGAGAAAGTACACCGCCTTCCTCTCTACTTTGAACCGGAAAGCACTAAGTCCGCGCACGATGTCGCCTTTGTTGCTCGGGGCTCGGGTTTCTCCATGATGCTCGAAGCTGGGCTGGCTCGCTTTGCTTGGGTGCCGTCTTCTAAACGCCCTCCGCTGCGCGCTGGGACAACTCCTCCGCCACCCCAGCTGGAGGCCGAAATGATCGCCATGAGGCTAGAGGGAGCAGTGCAAGACCGGCAAGGCGAAGGCCTTGAGCTTCAGCCCGGCTACAGCAGTTACTTTCTTGGCGCGGACCCATCTCGATGGCGTGTTCAAGTGCCCCACTACGCCAGGGTGCGTTTTGCCGACGTCTATGCCGGCATTGACGTTGTCTACTACGGGAACCAGCGCACACTGGAGTACGATTTCGTCGTCAAGCCAGGCGGCCGCCCGAGCGAGATCCGCCTGGCATGGGAAGGGGTGCGCGAGGTTCGCCTGGCCTCCAACGGAGACCTGGTACTAACGGTTGCTGGAGGCGAGTTCCGACAACTTCGTCCCCGTATCTACCAAATCTGGAACGGCAGGAAGATCGAAATTGCGGGTGGCTACCGCCTTTTTGAAAAAGGGCGCGTGGGTTTCGAGTTAGCCCGCTATGACCCGTCGCGGCCCCTAGTGATTGATCCCATTTTGCAGTATGCCTCCTACCTCGGCGGCAATGGCATTGACGAAGCAACCACGCTTGCCTTGGACAACGCCAACAATATCTACCTCGCCGGCAGGACTGTATCTACGGATTTTCGCCGTGGCGTTCCCTCACCCGCCTTTCAAACCACCAGGGCCACTGGCAGCGGTGTCAACGCCAATTACGATGGCTTCCTCTTGAAGTTGAATCCTCAGGCCACCTCCATCATCTTTAACACCTACATTGGCGGAAATAACTTTGATTCTGTAGAATCGCTCACCATCGATTCCAACCAGAATCTCTACTTTGCAGGGGAAACGCTTTCCGGCTCGGACGGTAGTCTGGGGCCAGGGAGATTTCCCGTCCAAGGCCCTGGCGCGAACCTGTCTAATCTTGGCGGACAAGATGGATTTACCACAAAGTTGAATAACACGGCGACCGTGCTGAACTGGTCGAGTTACTTAGGCGCCCAAGCTACAGACACGCTCACCGGCATCGCCATCCTGGCGGGCCAAGTTTACTCTGTCGGCATGCGGGGCGGCGATATCTTCTTTTGTAAGTGGAATTCCCTGGAGATGGGTGCGCCGCAAATTACTTCTTACGGCGGGACGGGAGAAGACATCGCTTTTGATGCCGCAGGCTCGGGGTCCTTTCTCTATCTCGCAGGGCGCACCTGCTCGCCCAATTTAGCTCGAGGAAGCAACACCAATTTTGGCGGGCAATGCGACGCCTTTTGGGCGCGGGTGAATGCCTCGCTTCAGGTGACGAATTTTCATTACCTTGGCGGTGAATCGGTAGAGGAAGCGCGCGCCCTAGCCGTGCTACCTTCCGGCGAAGTCTACTTAACTGGAGAGGTCCAGACAAGATTCTTACTCCCCAACAGCACAACCTACGGCACTGGTCTCAGCGGGGATGCATTCGTTGCCCGCTACGACGCAACACAAGCCTTGACACATTTCGGCTACATCGGAGGATCGCTGCGCGACTTCGGTGACGCCATCGTCGTGGATGGCGCCGGAACAGCTTATGTCGGCGGATTTACCCAGTCGAGCGATTTTCCCGTGGGGCCTTTCTCACCGCCAAAAACCAACAGCGGCAGTTTTGATGTTTTCCTTATCCGGGTCGCGCCGCGCACCAACCATTCCGGCTGGAATTTACTATTCTCTTCTTACTTTGGAGCACCGGGGGCTGAGGGTGTCACAAGCATCCAGATCGGTCAAAACGGGCAGGTTTACTTTGCTGGGACGGCCGCCCTCAACGCCAACGGAACCAGCGTTTTTCCCTCTTCGGTCTCGACGGACCCGTTGCTCAATCCGCCGTTTGGTGGTGGGGGCGTGGATACGTTTCTCGCTCAACTAGCATCGGCGCAAGTGAACTTTCGGCTTCGCCGTACTTATGGACCGCCCGCCTCGGGTCAGCGTAGTCCGGATAATTTCCGGATCTTTAATACCCTGACAGCCACGAATACGTCTAGCGTGCAGGCGGAAAACTGCGGCTTCAACACTTCGGCAAACGGTCTTGGTGGGCTACCTGCTTGTCCGAATTGCGTCGCTGTGCCCGCCTTTCAGACCATCCAAACCGTCACCACTGCGACAGCCATCTCCGCAGCTTCTTGCTCCAACCAGCCGGTGAAAGTAGGCTGTGAAACCAACGACATTCAGGCCACGGTCAACGATGCGACGCTAGAGTGTCCAACGATCAATCCGGCCGAATGCGCTCCCGTCTTTCAGCCCCCGGTGCTGAGCGTCGGACAGGCCGGCGGCGACTTCGATGTTTTGGTCAACGTGAATGAGGCCTGTAGCTGGGACATCGGCGTGGATCAGCCGTTCGTGCAAATCCTCTCTCCCGTGATCGGCTCCTTGGCCCAATTACCCCAAGGCCGGCAGACGGTTCGCCTCCGGGTGCAGCCGAATAACACCGCTTTGCCACGCTCAGCTCGTGTGGTCGCCAGTTCCGTCCAACTTGGCGAGCTGCGTATCGATCAATCGAACGCCCCGTTTGGCGGAGTGAGCATTACGCTTGCGCCGACTTCGGTCACGCTGAGTGCGGGCCAGTCAGCGACTTTTTCGGCAACCGTCACTGGCACAGCCAACACGGCGGTGACTTATTCCATCAATCCAGCACTCGGGACACTCCAGGGAAACCAGTACACCGCTCCCCCCTTCATTCTCGCCCCCAGCACGGTCCTTCTCACCGCGACCAGCGTTGCAGACCCCAGCAAAAGCGCCAGCGCCACGATTCAGCTCGTAACCGGCGCCCCGTCTGCCGGTCTGCGCTTCGTTCCACTGGCCCCTTGCCGGGTCATGGAAACCAGACCCGAATATAACTTTGAAGGACGCACGGGACCCTTCGGTCCTCCCTTCCTGACGGCCGGAAGCACGCGAACGCTTGCCTTGCCGCAATCCAACGTCTGTAACATCCCCGCAATCGCCAAAGCCTATGTGCTGAACGTGACCTTGGTGCCGCGCGAGGGAGTGGACTTTGTCACCGTGTTTCCAGGAGGTGAAAACCGGCCCGAGTTTTTCACCGTTCGTTCCCCCGACGGGCAGATCGTCGCTAACTCGGCCATTGTCAAAGCGGGCCCAGGCGGCACGATCCAAGTCTATACGTCACACAACACCGACATCATTCTCGACATCAGCGGATACATGACGGATTCGCCTGGTTCCAACCTCGTGTACTATCCGCTCACTCCTTGCCGCGTGGTTGAGACGCGGGCCGAATACCGCCTACCGCCAGGGCCATTTGGTCCTCCGACGCTACAAGGAAGGGAGACCCGGAGATTCCGCTTCCCAGCGACACCGTATTGCCAGGTTCCGATTGGCGCCGCCGCGTATTCGGTGACCATTACGGTGGTGCCCCCTGGTCCGCTCCAGTTCTTGACTGCTTGGCCCGCAGGTGGGCCGCAACCCAACATCTCGAATATCAATTCGCCGGCGGGGCGGGTTCTCGCCAACAGTGTGATTCTCCCAGCCAGTGCCGACGGCAGCATCGATGTATTTGTCTTTGACCGCACGGACGTAATCCTGGATATCAATGGTTATTTCGCCCCCGACGATGGCGTCAACGGACTTTATTACTTCCCGGTGACGCAATGCCGGGTCGCAGATACACGGCGAGCGCCTGGCCCCTTCGGCGGTCCCATGTTCGGAGATACGAGCCGGCGTAGCTACACCATTCCGAGTTCCAGTTGTACGGGCGTTCCGAGCAACGCTCGAGGATACTCCGTCCATGTCACCGCAATTCCCAACGGCTCGCCGATGCCTTTTATTACGGTGTGGCCCTCCGGGCAACCACAGCCCAATGCTTCCGTACTGAACGCCTTTGAGGGTCAAACCGTGACCAACTCGGTGATCGTGCCAGCGAATCCAAGCGGCGCCATCGACGTTTACACATTCCGGCAGACTCACGTGGTGCTTGATCTTGCGGGATACTTTGGCCGGTGAGCGGGTCCGCTGTGCGGATCTTCGCCGTGGCTCGGGCCAGAAGGGGATGGTGGGCGCTCGCAGGCTCGAACTGCGGACCCCGTGCTTGTAAGGCACGTGCTCTGACCAACTGAGCTAAGCGCCCGCCCCAATAACTTTTGCAGTATAGCGAACCTCCACGAAATCGCGCCAGATCGAGGCCCCTAAAGGCTCACGCTGCGGTCATAAAACGCCTTCGAATCTTCAAGCGGTATGCTGAAAAGAGCTGGCTACAGCGTTTGATCCCATGAACAGAGTCATCCGCTATCGGGCTATGGCAGCCTGGCTGCTGTCGGCCTCGCTCTTCGCCGCGGAATGGAATCGTAAACCGTTCCCGGACTGGAGCCATGAAACCGTCCTGCGCTTGCTCACCGACTCTCCCTGGGCAAAACGGAGATCGGTCACCTTCACCTGGCGCAAACCGGAGCCGAAACCCTTCACTTACAAAGACGTGCCCGGAGCGGATCCCTCGAAAGCCGCCCCCATCGGAAGCCCTGTCGGCGGTATTGGCGGCAAACCACGGTCGGACCTCCCAGAAAAAGGCGATCTTCTGATCCGCTGGGCCAGCGCCCTTCCCATCCGTCACGCCAAGGCTCTCTATCAGCTCCGGCAAGAGAAACTTCCTCTCTCCCAGCTCAACCCTCTGATTGCGACCATGTCCGGAGCCTACGTCCTCGAAATCTTTGGATTGCCAGTCGAAATGGCGCACTTAGGGGCAGGAACACTCGAGTTACTCGCAAAACAAAATGTCATCTTGCGCTCAAAATCTGGACGTTTGCTTAAGCCTTTTCAAGCAGAGGCTCGCGTGAGCACCGAGATTACTCTCTTCATTTATTTTCCGCGCGAGAATCCACTCCGCTTAGAAGACCAAGAAATCGAATGCGAGGGCGACTTACAAATTTTTCGATTCCGTGAGAAATTCCGGTTACCGGACATGCGCTACCAGGAGCGATTAGAAATCTAGTCGGGAAAAGCCCCTCTCCTACGCCGTTTCTAAAACTTCAAACCAGGAAACAGGCCAGCCCGCTTCAAACATCTGCCTGGCAGTGACCGAAAAGACTCCATGAGTAGGAATTCGCGAAATTACCCTTCTCTGAGCCGGCCCAGTTGACAGGACCATCACCTAGAGATAGCATTGGCCCTAATCATCATCTGCAGAGAAAGGGCTTATTATGCTTTGGATCGCCTTCTCGCTGTATCTTGTGCTGCCTATCCTCGCACAAGATTTCCGGGCCAGCCTTACCGGTTTAATTACAGATCCCGTAGGAGCGGCAGTCCCAGATGCTCGAGTCAGGGTTCGTAACCTTGCAACAAACGCTCAAGCGGAAACCACTTCCAATGAGACAGGCCGCTATTCGATTCCCTTTCTCATTCCGGGTCGGTATACGGTTGAAGTCGAGGCAACTGGCTTTAAAAAATTTGTGCGGGAGAACGTGGAGCTACAAATTAGCGTGCGCGCGGCCTTGGACATCACCTTAGAGCTCGGCTCGCTGAATGAGCAGGTCACGGTCACCAGCCAGGTCTCGCAGCTCGAAACTGAAACCGCTTCCCGGGGCGGAATTGTCGATAATGACCTGTTGTTAAACGTACCCAATGCGGGGCGCAACGTCTATCAGTTGGCCTTTGCCATGCCCGGTGTCTACAAGCCATCGACCTCGCAGGGAACAGCCTTCAATCTAGACGGCCTGGCCAATTCCCGAACGTCCATCAACGGAGCCGCCGCTGGACCCTCAGGAACAGAATCCAATGTCGACGTTCTCATCGACGGCACCAGCGATACAAAAGGCGATCGCCAGGTGGTGATGATTCCGGCGCTTGAGTCCGTGCAGGAATTCCGAGTCCTGACAAACATTTTTGACGCTCAGTACGGCCGCACGGGAGGCGGGATTATCACCACAACAACCAAATCGGGCACGAACGAGTTTCATGGGACGGTTTTTGATCGATATTACGACGACCGGTTAAACGCAAACAGCTGGTCAAACAACCGCCGCGGCGTCAGTCGCCCTACGAATGTCCAACACAATTACGGTTTTCTTTCCACCGGCCCAATTTGGATACCCAAGATTTTTGATGGCAGGAATAAATTTTTCTACATGGTGAGCTACGACTCAAGTCCTTCTGCCAGCCTTTACACGAGTCAGTTCACCACGCCTTTGCCAGAAATGAAGCAGGGCGACTTTACGAATCTCTTCGCCAACGATGGCCGGCGAGTGATCATCTACGATCCCGCAACAACGAGACTTGGGCCTGATGGGCGAACCTATTTGCGCGACCCCTTTGCAGGCAACCGCATTCCAGCTAACCGGATCAATCCCGTCGGAGCGAGAATTGTTAGCTACTATCCAGATCCGACCGTACAAGGAGACACCCCTGCACGGCTCAATAACTTCTTTCAGACCTCAAATAACACAGGCGAGCTGTGGCAATGGACCGGTCGGCTGGACATCCGGCCAACGAATCGCAACGCCTTTTTCGGGCGCTACGGGGAAACCAACATGACACGCTGTTGCGACCGCCGTTATCCGGAGAATAATCCGGCGGAAGTGAGCACAATCCTGCCCCGTGGCCGCCGCGGGCGCACTCTCACTATTGACTGGACATCGATCGTCAATCCCTCAACTACTTTGAATTTGCGGGTAGGATTCGCGCGCCTTGAAAACCTTGCTTGGAATCCTCAATCGCTCGCGTTTCATCCTCGGGATCTTGGTTTGCCAGCCGCCTTGGTCTCGCAGTTTTCCCGCCTCCAATATCCCCTCATCAACATGGGCGCCTACATGTCTCAAGGCTCGACCCCCTTTGTGCAAGCGGACGATACCTACTCCGCTGGCGCCCAAGGCGGCAAAGTCGTGGCCACCCATGTCATGAAATTCGGAGTGGACTTACGGGATTTCCGCGCGAATAACTTAAGCTTTGGCGCTTCTTCAGGGAACTTTACTTTTTCCCGCCTTTGGACACAGGCCGATCCAAACCGGGGCGATGCTTACTCCGGCAACGAAATCGCCACTGCTTTGCTCGGCCATCCTGTTGCCGGTTTTGCTGACATTCCCATCACAACTGCCTACCGGGGCAAGTATTACGCCCTCTTTTTCCAAGATGACTGGAAACTGACACGCCGTTTGACGCTGAATCTCGGTTTGCGCTGGGACTACGAGACGCCGGTTTTCGAACGCTACAACCGCCAAACTCGGGGCTTCGCCTTTGGTCAACCGAGCCCGATCGCCGACCAAGTTCGAAACCGGCCCGGACTGGAAAATTGTCCTGCCTGCCGTAACCTGACTGGGGGTTTACTCTTTGCCGGCAGCAAAGGCGACGCGCGCTACGCCTTTGCGCCCGACCGCAATAACTTCCAACCGAGAATTGGCGTCGCGTTTTCCCTCGACCGCAAGACGGTGCTCCGAGGCGGCTATGGCATTTACTCGCTCGGGCAGTGGGCACTGGGCCCGAACACCGGTTTCAGTCGCTCCACTCCTGTCATTGCGACTG
Source organism: Bryobacteraceae bacterium (assembly GCA_025056455.1). Classification (GTDB taxonomy): domain Bacteria; phylum Acidobacteriota; class Terriglobia; order Bryobacterales; family Bryobacteraceae; genus CADEFT01. Next base: position 135,370 of record JANWVY010000001.1, read on the forward strand.
TCGATGGCGTGACACCTTCGGCCTCGATGAGCAACCCCTTCCCGAATGGGTTGTTACAACCAGTCGGCTCTAGCTTAGGCTTAGCGACAGACTTAGGCCTTGGCATCGCCTTTCACTACACCAACCGTCCCTTACCTATCTCTCAGCAAGTTTCGGCTGGCTTTCAACGCGAAATGTGGTGGGGAATTCTGGCTGACGTTTCTTATGTAGGGAACTACACAAGCAAGCTTCCCGTAAGCGGCCAGCTGAACTCGATTCCTATAAGCGAACTTGGCCGCCCAGCCGCATATTACAACGAGCGCGTGACAAATCCCTTCGCTGGTCTTTTGCCGAATAACTCGGCGCTCAACGGAGCAACCATCCAACGCTCTTTGCTGATGGTCGCTTACCCGCAGTACTCTAGCGTCATCGTGTCCCATGTACCCGCCGGCCGAACGCGCTATGATGCCATGCAAATGTCCATCAAGAGACGTTTCACCTTCGGACTTAACTTTCAATTTAACTACATGGTTACGAAGAATCTGGAGCGATACACGCTACTCAACGCGCAGGACTTAGACGCGAGCGACATTCTGAATCCGCGACTGGAGAAGCGTTTGGCGATCTTTGATGTACCGCAAAAGGCGTCCTTCCTGGGGACCTATGATCTGCCCGTTGGCCGCAAGCGGGCTTTTCTCAACCGGCTGCCTCCGCTGGCAGAGGGCCTGCTCGGCGGATGGAAATTGGGATGGAACTGGACGTTTCAGAGCGGCTTCCCGATTGATTTTCCCAACGCCGCGCCGCTTGAAGCCCGCAGCGCGAAACTGCCCAAGAACCAGCGCACACTAGAGCGGTGGTTTGACACTTCCCTGTTCCCAAGAGTGGCCGGACCAGTGCCCTTCACCCTGCGAAACTTCCCCTCCCGTTTTCCTGACGTCCGTTACATGGGTTTCCGCAACTACGACTTTTCGCTCATGAAGGATATCCGCGTATTTACCGAACGCGTGACGGCTCAAGTGCGCGCCGATGTCATCAACACGTTCAATAGCCCTTACTTTACCCAGTTAGTCGGAAATCCGCCGAATGTCACGAGCGCAAATTTTGGACAGATCAACCCCCAGCAGAATAACCAGCCGCGCGTCATTTACCTCGAATTCCGTATGCGCTTTTAAGCAACTAAGAGCTTGCAGCGCTATCGAAACTCAGCTTGCGCAGTTAGAATTTCGGCGTTCAGGTAGGGCCGGATCGCTTCGGGCAAGACGACGCTTCCGTCCTTTTGCTGGTAGTTCTCCACGATTGCGACCCAGGTGCGGCCCACGGCTAGCCCGCTGCCGTTCAGCGTATGAACATACTCGGTTTTTTTGCCGCTACGGAGGCGAATCCCCGCCCGGCGCGCCTGAAACGCCTCGAAATTGGAACACGATGAGATCTCGCGATAATCGTTCTGGCCAGGCAACCACACCTCAAGGTCATAGGTCTTGGCAGAAGCAAAGCCGAGGTCTGCGGTACACAGCACGACGCGGCGGAAGGGCAAGCCCAGTCGCTTGAGAATATCCTCTGCGTCCGCGGTGAGTTTTTCTAACTCCGCATAACTTTGGTCTGGTCGTGTGAATTTTACGAGCTCCACCTTCTGAAACTGGTGCTGGCGAATGATGCCTCGCACGTCGCGGCCATAGGAGCCTGCCTCGGCGCGGAAACATGGCGTGTAGGCGCACAAGCTGATTGGCAGCGCTTCTGCCTCGAGCGTTTCCTCCCGGTAAAGGTTGGTCACTGGAACTTCAGCCGTTGGCGCCAGCCAAAAGTCGCTGCCCTCGATCTTGAAGAGATCCGCGGCAAATTTCGGCAACTGTCCTGTGCCGAACAGGCTTGCCGAGTTGATGAGAAACGGCGGGAGGACCTCTGTATAGCCATGCTCTCTGGTGTGAACATCCAGCATAAAGTTAATCAACGCGCGCTCCAGCCTCGCTCCTAGCCCCCAGTAAACGGCGAAGCGCGCTCCAGTGATTTTGCTGGCACGCTCGAAATCGAGGATCCGCAGCTGGGGGCCGAGGTCCCAGTGGGCCTTCGGTTCGAAATCGAAGGTGGGCGGCTGACCAAAACGGTGAATTTCAACATTGTCCGCGGAACTCTTTCCTACTGGCACGGATTCATGGGGGATATTGGGAATCGCCGTTAACAAGGAGCGAAACTCTTCCTCGAGAGCCTGAACCTTTTCCTCTAACTCCGCAATGCGGTCGCCAAGGGAGCGTACTTTGGCCTGCTGCTGGCTGGTATCGGCTCCGGCCTTTTTGAGCTTCGCGATTTCCTGGCTTTCGGCATTTCGCTGGGCACGTAGGCTTTCGCACTCGGTCAATACCGCCCGACGCCGGCTATCGAGGTCGCGAAACTGCTCGACGTCCAAAACGAGGCCCCGCGTGCTCAAACGCGCTGCGACGGCGTCTAAGTTGGCCCGAAAGAAAGAAAGATCGTGCATGTCGTGGTGTGAGGCAAAAACCCTTATTGTACGAGATTGGCGGCTTCGGTGGCGCTCTCACTGGCGGGAGTCATCGCTGGAGTTCTGCTTGTCTATGGATTGACGATGGTGGCCCAACCTTGGGTGGAGCGCGAATTCGGAATCTTTCTCCCAATCACTCCTCCCACTGCCACCTCCTGGCTTTATCTTGCGGTCGTCTTGGTGGCAAGCCTGCTGCTTGGCCTGGCTCCAGCATGGAAGGCTTATCGGAACGCGCTCTCGGATGGCTTGCGTATTCGCTTAGGAATGGGCTTCGATTTCCGCCTCTGAGTTTGTGAACCCGGCCTTCTGCGGATCCCCTTACTGAGGAACTTCGCTCCGGCTAACGAGTGAGAATCCCACCGGAGCGCGAAGAGCGCTCAGCTTTTCCTCGGCAAGCTGCTTGACCCGGCGAATATTCGCTTCCTTAATCGCTTCGTAGCCGCGGATTTGATCCGGCAAGCTGGCGATTTCAACGGCCAGCGCCTCGTTTTCCGGCGTGAAATGGCGTAGGATTTCGTCCACCAAATTTCGATACCAATCAATTAACTCCCGTTCTTGGCGCCGGTGCCGGCTGTAACCAAATACGTCGAAAACCGTGCCGCGGAGAAAGCGCAGCGCGGCTAGCATCTTCAACACGGGCTTAAACCAGGGTCCCAGGGTGAGCTTGCGCTTCAGTCCTAGAGCACGGAGCAGCGGAGGATGCAGGTGATAGGACAAGGATTCTGGTTTCTCCCACAGATCGAGAATCTGCCGCTCACGTTGCGGGTCCGTCAACAACCGCGCTACCTCATACTCGTCTTTGTACGCCATGAGCTTAAACAAATTGTAGGAGACGGTCTCGCGCAACGGCGGGGGCACTTTTGCTACAAATGATTCAAACTGCCGCGCGTAGGCGGCATTCTGGTAGCGGCGCAACTCCGCGGCCCGGTCTAAAGGCTGGCTGCTCGCAGAAGAGGCGGGTTTGGCGAAAGACTCCACAAAACCCGGGTCCTCATAATATTTCCGCCCCCATAAAAACACTTGGAGGTTCCGTTCAACGTCTACGCCGTTCAGCCGGATCGCCGCCTGCAACGAGCTCTCGCTTACAGGCAACAACCCCGCTTGGAAGGCGACGCCGGTGAGAAACAGATTCACGGCGAGATGCGTTCCAAACAGCGTCTCAGCCAGACGCGCCGCATCCACATACAGGTTGCGCCCGTGCCGCGTTCGGGAGCGGATCCTTTCAACAAGCCGCTCTGGACCAACCAGCATCGTTCGTTTGCGAATTTCTTCACCGGTTGGCGTATGCGTAGTGTTCAAAACAGCCACCGTCCGCTCCGGATCCGCAGTCTTCAGATTCTCGGTCGCCGCAGCGCCCAGAAGGTCGAAGCCAAGCAGAAGATCAGCGTTGCCAGCGTTTGTACGCGCGGCACGTTCGACGGGCCGCTCGCTAATCAACAAATGCGACACCACAGCGCCACCTTTTTGCGCCAAACCCGTCTGGTCTAAGCTAATCACCGAAAGACCGTCCATCACTGCTGCATGAGCCAGTAAAGCGTTGATGGTGACGACACCAGTTCCGCCAATTCCAGGCATGACGATGCGGTAGCCATCCCCAACGGCAGCAACCTGGCGCGGAGCTGGCACTTCGGCCTCTGGCAACTTCGGTAAGGGGCGTTTCTTTAAGCCGCTGCCTTCCGCAATTCGTACGGTGAGAAACGACGGGCAGTCCCCGAGTGCACAGCTATAGTCCTTGTTGCAGGAGGATTGATGGATCTGAATCTTTTGTCCCCGTGGCGTAGACACCGGATGCAGGCTCATACAGTTGGACTGTTTGACGCAATCGCCGCAGCCCTCGCAAACCTCTTCGTGAATCACCAAGCGTCGCACAGGTTCGGCTAATTTTCCCCGGCTGCGCAGGCGGCGCTTTTCCGCGGCGCATTGCTGGTCGTAGATGATTGCTGTCACGCCGGGAATCTTTTCCAGCTCGGCGAGGGTTTCTTCGAGCCTGCTACGGTCGCGCACCTCCGCATTTGGGGCAAGCACAGCGCCGTCGGTGTACTGCGAAGGATCTTCAGCCAGGACGACAATCTTTTTTACGCCCTCGGCCTCCAGTTTCCGGGTGAGTTCGGGCACTGGCAAGGCCCCCACCGCCTTCTGCCCGCCGGTCATGGCGACATGACCGTTATAAAGGATCTTGAAGGTGATGTTGACTCCAGCCGCCACGCACGCCTCCACGGCTAGAGAACCCGAATGAAAAAACGTCCCATCGCCTTGATTTTGAAAAATGTGTTTTCGCTCGACGAACGGAGACATGCCAATCCAGGGCGCCCCTTCACCACCCATATGCGTACAAAACAGATAGCCCCGGTTGGCATCGTGCAGCATGGCGGACATGCCGTGACAGCCAATTCCTCCGCCTGCTACTTGATGGTCTAGCAACAGCGTCGAGCGGTTGTGCGGGCATCCCGAACAGAAGTTCGGGGGCCGTAAAGCTGTCGGCTCGCTCGAACACTCAAGCGCCACTTCAATCCGTTCGAGCCTCCGGCGCACGGACTCGCTCAGCTCACTGGCCGGAAGGCACTGCACAAAAACTCGCGCAATCAGGTCGGGATCAAGTTCATAGGCAGCGGGTAACAACGGGCCGCCCGATTCGTCTTCCTTGCCCACGATCACCGGGCGATCGGAGAGGTTGAACAAGGAGTCGCGCAGCTGCATTTCTAAAAAACTGCGCTTTTCTTCAAGAACCAAGATTTTCCTTAACCCACAGGCGAAATCTCTCGCAAAGCGAGGCTCAATCGGAAAGGTCATGCCAAATTTGGCCACCCGAACCCCGAGAGCCTCGAGGTCCCTCTCAGCCAGGCCTAAATCGGCGAGTGCTTGCATGAAATCGTAGTAGGATTTTCCGGCCGTTGCGACACCCAGCCAAGCATTTTGGGTTGCGCCGAACCAGCGGTTGAGCTGGTTGGCCCGGGCGAAGGCTTTTGCCGCCTCGAGCCTGCGGTAGTTGACCTCGGGCTCCATGGCGTTGGTGTATGGGATGTACAATCGCGCGTCGGTCCGCTTTTGATAGCCTTCCGGAAACACAATGGAGAGCCGGCCCGGATCCACCTCCACCGAGCCTCCTCCGTCACAGACTGCCGTCAGCAGCTTGAGCGCCGTCCACGCTCCCGTATAGCGTGACAAAGCGATTCCCAAAAGCCCGTAGTCTAGCGCCTCTTGCGTATTCCCAGGAAACAAAATCGGGATGGCGGCGCTCAACAAACTGAAATCGCTTTGATGAGGAATTGACGAGCTCTTGCAGGCGTGGTCATCACCGGCCAGAACCAGGGCTGCGCACTGGCCTGGTGAGCCGGCGAGGTTCGCGTGGCGGAAAACATCTCCACTGCGGTCCACTCCCGGCCCTTTTCCATACCAAATGCCCACCACGCCATCAAACTTTGAAGCACCCATGACCTGGTAGATCTGGCTACCGAAAATAGCGGTCGCGGCAAGATCCTCGTTGACAGCGGGTCGGACATGGATATCAAGCTCTCCCAGCAGATCCTTGACCCTTTCGAGCGCCAAATCATAGCCACCAAGGGGCGAGCCTTCGTAGCCCGAGATCAATACCCCGGTCTTCAATCCCGCCCGCCGGTCGCGGCGCACTTGCTCCATGGGCAACCGCACGAGCGCTTGAATGCCGGTCAGATAGACTTTCCCGGTCTCGACAAGATAACGGTCAGTGAGCTTCATTGGACCTTATTCTCTCAACTTAAAGACCGGTGTTTTGAGGAGCGGCTGCAAAACCCAGTGGCACGATGAGAGTCCAGCCTCGCGTTAGGCCATGGCTAAAATCCGGTCCAACGCACGCGAGATCTTCAGCAGATATCCCGGTTCCGAAGGACGCCAACCATATTCCGCACTCACAAATCCCTGGTAGCCAGCAGCGCGCAACCCTGACATCACCGCTTTCCAATCGACATCCCCTTCGAGCAAATCCACCACGCGCCCGGGCTCGGCCGTCGTCGCAAGCTTGTAATCCTTGAAATGCACCCTTCTGATGCGGTTTCCAAGCGTCGCAATCCAGTCTTGCGGATAGCCAAGCTCCATCACGTTGGCGACGTCGAAGTGAGTCTGAATCCAAGGGCTTTGAAACTGATCGACGAAGGCGCGCATCTCGAGCGGGCTGAGCAAAAACTTGTTCTGGGCGTTTTCCACGGTCAGATACACGCGCTCGCGAGCAGCGTCCGCCACCAGCTTCTGGATCTCCTGGCTTACCCGGTCCCAGGTTTGCTGGTATCCATACAGGAATTTGGGGCCTTCCCCAAGGCATCCGGGCACAAGCAGTAAGGCGCCGCAATTCAGACGCCGAGCCAGTGTCAGGGCTTTGCGGAGATTTTCCACGCCAGCGGCCCGCACCTGAGGGTCATCGTCATAAAGCTTCACACCACCCTCCGCGCGAGAGGGCCAGATACTGACAAACGCCACATTCAAGCGCCGCGAGGCGTCGAGCAGACGCTCCAAATCTTCGGAAGACGCATTCAGCTCTAGCCCGTGCCCAATCTGCACTTCGATTCCCTGAAAACCCGCTTTCGCCGCGGCCTGAAGCTGTTCGAGCAGTGGCGTGCCTGCGGCAAAAACGCCGCTACAAATGGACTTCCAGAAAGCGGGAGAACGAGCTGGCCCAGCCACCCCGAGCCCGGCCGCTACAGCGGCCAACGGCGAACCTAAAAATTCCCGGCGGTTCATTCCGGCTCGGATTCTAACACGACCAGCAGCGAGGCCGAAAAAGTAAGGGCGCTGGCATTCGTTCCGGCTGGTCGAGCAGGTTGAGCTTTAGGCGGGTTTATCCCCCGGCGACCTGAGCCGGCGTCTCAAGCATTCCCGGTCCAGATCATCGGTCCAGTGGGCGACGACGATCGCCGCTACGCCATTGCCGATGACATTGGTGATGGCCCGCGCTTCCGACATAAAGCGGTCAATCCCGAGAATGAGAGCCAGTCCGCTCACGGGCACGTCTCCGACGGCGGAAAGCGTGGCTGCCAGCACGATGAAGCCGCTACCGGTGACCCCTGCTGCGCCCTTTGACGTCAGCAACAGCACGGCAAGCAGCGTTAGCTGCTGGCTGAGCGACAGGGGCGTATTCGTAGCTTGTGCGACAAACACCGCCGCCATCGTCAAATAAATAGACGTGCCATCTAAGTTAAAGGAATAACCGGTCGGAATGACCAAACCGACTGTGGGCTTCCCCGCTCCGAGGGCCTCCATCTTCGCCATCATGCGGGGCAGCGCAGCTTCTGAAGACGACGTTCCGAGAACCAGCAATAGCTCTTCTCGAATATAGGAAAGGAAGGGCAGGATGCGAAAGCCGTGCGCTCGCGCAATGATTCCTAAAACGCCGAAAATAAACACGGCGCAGGTTAGATAAAAAGTGACCATCAGCTTGGCGAGCGACAGCAAGCTCTTGGCGCCGTAGGCTCCCACCGTAAAAGCCATCGCGCCAAACGCACCCGCCGGAGCCGCATACATGATGAGCTTCACCATGGCGAACAAAACTGAGGTCAGTTGTTCGATCAGCTGAAACACTAGCGACCGCCGTCCACCGCAGCGCTGCAAGGCGACGCCAAACAGAATCGATACCAGCAGCACTTGCAGGATTTCGCCCTTTGCGAAAGCGTCCACAAAAGTGGAAGGAATGACATGGAGCAAGAAATCCCGGGTTGACGTCATCTTGCCGGGACCTGCATACTGCGATACGGCAGCGGCATCGAGCGTCCGCGCATCCACATTCATGCCCTCTCCTGGCCGGATGGTGTTGACGACAATTAGACCCGCAACCAGCGCCAGCGTGCTGACGACTTCAAAGTAGAGTAGCGCCAAAGCGCCGGTCCTGCCGATTCGCTTCAAGTCCTCCGCGCCAGCAATGCCCAGCACGACAGTGGAGAAGATCACCGGCGCGATAATCATTTTGATCAGCTTGATGAACCCGTCGCCCAAGGGCTTCATGCTAGCTGCAGCGCTGGGCGCCACCATGCCGAGAACGATGCCCGCGCCAATGGCAAGGAGAACCTGGAAATAAAGACTTCGATAGATGGGTTGCGCCGGCGAGGAGACCTGGCCGCTTGACTGCCCCTCGCCCCCCGTCCTTTCGCCCGTCTGCTGGCCGACTCCGCCTAAAGGCGGCATATCAACAGCTCGCGCTCATAGATGACCTCAGGCGGCAGATGGTCGTGCAGCTCGATAAACAACTCTTCATGTCCCAGTACTTCTTGGCGCCACGCCTTGCGGTCCACGGCCTGAATCTCCTCAAACTGCTGCCGGTCGAAATCGAGCCCAGACCATTCGATATCTTCGTAGCGGGGCGTCCAGCCAATCGGCGTTTCGCGTCCCAAAGCGCGGCCGTGGGCGCGGTCCACAATCCATTTCAAAATCCGCATGTTTTCGCGGAACCCTGGCCACAAATATCGTCCATCTTCTGATTTGCGAAACCAGTTGACATGAAAAATACGGGGCGTTTCTGTCAAATTCCTCTGCATTCGGATCCAATGTCGAAAATAATCGCCCATATGATAGCCGCAGAACGGCAGCATCGCCATAGGGTCCCGCCGCACTTTGCCCACCGCGCCCGAGGCGGCCGCTGTCGTTTCCGAACCCATCGTGGCGCCGATGTAGACACCGGCGCTCCAGTTGAAGGCCTGAAACACCAGCGGCACGGTATCTGCGCGGCGGCCACCAAAAATGATGGCCGAGATGGGGACTCCGTGAGGATTTTCCCAGTCTGGATCGATGCTCGGACATTGTGAGGCGGGCGCGGTAAAGCGCGCGTTTGGATGCGCGGCTTTCGCTCCCGTCTGGGCAGCAATTTCAGGTGTCCAGAGCTTGCCCTGCCAGTCCAGGCATTCTTTGGGAGGCTCTTCGGTCATGCCTTCCCACCACACGCCACCATCCGCGGTGAGAGCCGTGTTGGTGAAGATCGTATTGCGTGAGAGCGTGGCCATGGCATTGGGGTTCGTTTTCATCGATGTGCCAGGAGCTACGCCGAAAAAGCCCGCCTCGGGATTGATCGCGTGCAGCACGCCGTTTTCGTTGGGCTTGATCCAGGCAATGTCATCGCCAACGGTCCACACCTTCCAGCCTTCAAAGCCCGCCGGGGGGATCATCATGGCGAGATTCGTTTTGCCGCAGGCGCTGGGGAACGCCGCCGCAACATAGGTCTTTTCGCCGGAGGGACTTTCTACGCCCAGAATGAGCATGTGCTCGGCCATCCAGCCTTCATCGCGGGCGATGTTCGAGGCAATCCGCAAGGCAAAGCACTTTTTGCCAAGCAGCGCATTGCCGCCATAGCCTGACCCGTAGGACCAAATTTCCCGCGTTTCTGGAAAATGTACGATATATTTTTCAGAATTGCAGGGCCAAGGCACGTCCGGCTGGCCTGGCGCGAGGGGGTAGCCAACGCTGTGCATGCAGGGCACGACGCGTTTTTCCCCTTTGTCGATTTCACGAAACACCTCGATGCCAATGCGGGCCATGATGCGCATGTTCACCACGACATAAGCCGAATCGGTGAGCTGGACGCCGATTTGCGACATGGGTGAGCCAATGGGGCCCATGCTAAACGGCAGCACATACATGGTTCTTCCGCGCATGCTGCCAGAAAACAATTGCTTTAGTTTGCGCCGCATCTGGTAGGGATCCACCCAGTTGTTGGTGGGCCCGGCGGCGTCTTTCGAAAGCGAGCAGATGAAGGTGCGGTCCTCAACCCGCGCGACGTCGCTCGCATCCGAGCGCGCGTAGTAGCAGCCAGGCCAGAGCTTCTCGTTCAATTTAAAGAACGTGCCCGCAGCTACAAGCTTTGCGCAGAGCTCATCGTATTCTTGCTGAGAACCGTCCACCCAATGGATGGCAGCAGGCTGGGTGAGCTCCGCCATCTTCTCGACCCAGCGCAACAGATGTTTGTTTTCGCTCAACGGGGTGGCGTGATCTCTTTTCTTCATGGCAAAGCCGTGTGTTACGACTCCGTTATTGTAGCGAGATCACAACACCTAGCGTGGTAGACTCCAAAAGAGGCCGAGCAGCCACAACTTGAGTTGGGCGGTAGGTCTGCTTTGCAAGGTCTTGGCGCAAAGCCAGGAGGCGGCTGCTCTACGGATAAGCAACTTGGCGCGGGCGATCTTTGTTGGTGGGACCGCATCGCATGTTGGCAAAAGCTGGATGGCAACGGCCATCTGCCGGGTTTTGAGCCGCCGCGGTCTGAAAGTAGCTCCATTCAAAGCGCAGAACATGTCAAACAACAGTTATGCCTGCGCCGATGGCGGTGAGATTGGACGCGCTCAAGCGGTGCAGGCCGAGGCTTGCGGCATCCCGCCACAAACGGACATGAACCCGGTTTTGCTGAAGCCTTATGCCTCGACAGGCAGCCAGGTTGTGGTCAACGGGAAGGTGTGGAAGAACCTAAGCGCCGCGGAATATTTCGAGTATACAGGCACTCTTCGCCAACAGGCTGTAGCGGCCTTTCACCGTTTGAGCCAGCAGTTCGACTATATCGTAATGGAAGGGGCGGGAAGCATCGCCGAGCTCAATCTTCTCAGCCGCGACTTTGTGAATCTCTGGATGGCGGACGCAGCGAACGCCAAGGTGCTGCTGGTAGCCGATATCGACCGGGGGGGCGTGTTTGCGTCCGTGCTCGGCACCTTAGACTTGCTTTCGCCACAACAGCGGCAAAGAGTGCAGAGCTTCGCGATCAACCGCTTTCGCGGCGATGTTTCGTTGTTTGAAGAGGGCGTTCGGATTCTCGAGCAACGCAGCGGGAAACGCTGTCTGGGCGTGTTTCCCTTGCTTGAGGACTGCGCGATTCAACAGGAAGACAGCGTGGCGCTGGAGGAAGCGGTCTCCGATCCTGAGGCGCGAATTGCCATTATTCGTTTGCCGCGCATCTCAAACTTTACGGACTTCCGGCTGTTGCGCGCGGCCTGGATCCGGCGGCCCGTCGAGCGCGACTTTGATTGGGTGATCTTGCCGGGCACCAAGAACACGGTGGGCGATTTGCTGTGGTTGCGGGAGGTGGGCCTAGAGGCTTGGATTCGGCAGCAGGCCAGCACGGGCGCGCACGTTTTGGGCGTCTGCGGCGGGTATCAGATGTTAGGGAGGACCATCGAGGATCCACACGGCATGGAGGGCCAACCGGGCCAGCGCGTGGAAGGGCTTGGATTTTTGCCCGTGGACACGGTTCTGGAGGCGACCAAAACCGTACGCGCCGTTCGCGCCCGGCGCTTGGGCATGGAATTCGGAGCTTATGAAATTCATCTGGGTCAAACGCGGGCCTATGCGCCGTTGGAACCCTTCGCCTGGATCCACCCCGACGTGGCAGAGGGCGCAGTTTGCGGCCGCGTTCTAGGGACCTATCTCCACGGCGCGCTGGAGCACCGGGCCTTAGCCGAATCGCTTTTCGGAGCTGGTTCGATTTGCGAGCGTGCAGAGGCCGCCTATGATCGACTGGCCGACTGGTTTGAGCGCTGGGCGGACATGAGACTCTTCGAGGAGCGTTATTTATGACCGCCACAGCCTGGGAGGTAGCGGCGGGTGTCCTTCTCGATCTGGCCCTTGGGGATCCGCAAAGGATGCCTCATCCGGTCCGTGCCATGGGCGCTTGGATTGCAGTACAGGAGCGCTGGTGGCGGTTGCAAGCAACGTCCTTGCGGCTCGCCGGCGTCGCCTTGTGGTTGGGCACGGTGGGAGCTAGCCTTGTGGTTGTCGCCTTCAGCCTCTACCTTCTTCCCCGGCCTTGGATTTACATTTACTGGATCTACTCTCTGATTGCGGTGCGCGATCTGGACCAGCATGCGATGCAAGTCGTTTTCGCGCTCGAAGAAGGCGATTTGGTGCGCGCCCGGCAACGGCTGGCGTGGATTGTCGGCAGGGATACACAGGATTTGAAAGAGAGCGAAGTTGCGCGTGCCGTCATCGAGACCGTGGCTGAGAATTTGAGCGATGGCGTCGTGGCGCCGCTATTTTATCTCGCACTCGGAGGCCCGCTTTTGATGGCGGCTTATAAAGCCGTGAATACGCTGGACAGCATGGTGGGTTACAAAAACGAACGCTATCGCGAGCTGGGATGGTTTTCAGCTCGCGCCGACGATTGGGCCAACTGGCTGCCGGCCCGGCTCACGGTGATTCTCATCGCCATCATCGCCGCCCTGTTGCCCGGCTGCTCGGCGCGCGACGCGCTCCGCATCGCTTGGCGGGATGGCGCCAGCCAGCCGAGCCCGAACGCCGGCTATCCGGAAGCTGCCATGGCCGGCGCGCTGGGAGTACGGCTAGGAGGAGAGAATTTTTATGGAGGCGTCTTGAGCCGCAAAGCCTATCTGGGCGATCCACGAAAGGAGCTCAATGCGGAAACCTGTCGCCGCACACGGCCCTTGTTGTACGGGGTGGCGCTGCTCGCCACGCTGCTGGTTTGTCTGGTTGAAGGCGGGTAGATGCAGATCCGGCACGGAGGCAATATTTTTCAGATCGCGGCTCAGCGTGGCTGGGACTGGCGACAGGTAGCGGACTTTAGCGCGAGCATCAATCCACTCGGCCCTTCGGCGGAGGTTTGGCGCGCCCTCGAGAGGGCGAAAGATCGCCTCGTGCATTATCCCGAAGCGTACGCCGAGACCTTAACTCAAGCGCTCGCCGCACACTGGGGGGTGGAAGCAAGCTGCGTGCTGGCGGGCAACGGCGCTACGGATCTGATTCATTTTTTCGCGCGGATTTTTGAGGTTCGACGGGTCTACCTCGCTGCACCTGTCTTTAGCGAGTTTCACCGCGCCTACCCGCAAGCCGTGCTGGTGCCCTTTGAAGCCGACGCCTGGCCGCGGGATGGACTGCTAATTGTGACCCGTCCCGCGAACCCGACCGGCGCCATGCCGGAGCTTGATCACTACCTCAAGCAAGCTGCTAATCCAGTGCTGGTGGATGAATCTTTCATCGAGTTCACGGGCTATAGTTCGCTTGCGGGGCTAGCGGCGCAGCGAGACAACTTCTTTGTGCTGCGGTCGCTCACGAAGTTTTATGCCTTGCCAGGGCTCAGAGTGGGTGCGCTGGTCGGGCCGGCGAAGGTGCTGGACGGCTGGCGGGCGCGCCGGGAACCTTGGCAAGTCAACGTGCTGGCGGCGGAGGCGGCCCAGGCGGCGATCGCAGATCGCGACCACGCCCATCAGACGTTGCAGTTTGTCGCTAGCGAGCGCGCCTGGCTCACCGAGCAGCTGGCGCAACTTCCCGGCATCGAACCACAACGCTCGCACGCCAACTATTTTTTGGTGAGGATGGACCGACCTGTGGGCCCTCTTGTGGAGGGCCTGCTCCAGGAAAAGATTCTGGTGCGCGATTGCTCGGGGTGGCCGGGTGTCGCCTTCCCTCACGCCCTGCGGCTGGCTATCCGGCCACGGCAGGAGAACGAGCGTCTTCTGGAGGCCTGGCGCCGCCACTGGCGATGATCTGGCGGGGGCCGCCAGGCTCAGTTGAATCCAATAGCCTTCACGAGCGCGCAGTCCACCTTACTTCTGCTTGGCGATGATCATGTCTTTCACTTTTTCGTAGGCGGCCTGTGTGAGGATACCTTTGGAGACGAGCTCATTTTTTGCGCGGTATGGACGGCCGGCAATGATCTTCTTGGCGATCGCGTCGCCAATTGCAGGCAGGGCTTTGAGCTGCTCGGCGCTGGCCGAGTTGATATCAACCAGTTCTTTCGGCGCTTCTTTTTTGGCTGCGTCTTTGACACTCTCGGCAGTTTTCTTCGCTGGTTCGGCGGCTTTCTTGGCGGCGGTCTGAGAATACATCAGCGAAGCAAGCGAAACGAAAGCAGCAAGCAAAGTGATTCTCAATCGCATGGTTTAATCCCTCCATGAGATACGCCTACCCCGTTCCTCATCTGATTGCTTTTCAGGAGCAGGTGCACAGTCCGAGGCAAATCGACCTATCGTATCATGAACCGATGGGGGCTATTGCAACATGAGGCGAGTTGGTCTTCTCCTGGTATGCGTCTGCTGGCGAGCCAGTCTGCTGGGGGCCCAGTCGGAGCCCACTGCGAGCATGAGCGGCAAGTGGGATGTAACCGCTTCTCCGGAAGGACGGGCGCCGATTAAGCTCAGCGCGGATTTAAAGCATGACGCCCACGGCCTGAGTGGAACCGTCAACAGCCCCCTTGGCTCGGGACCGGTCAAAAACGCCGTCATTCATGGCTCCGAGGTGGTCTTCCAATTCATGCTTGGACGGTACACTTTTGACGTGAAGGCCGTGAGCGAAGGCGATGAAATTCGCGGCACGTTCAGCGGACCGCGCAACATGAAGGGGCCGTTTTTGGCCAAACGCATCGGACCCCGTCCGGCCGTGGCGCCCACCCCTGGTGTGGAGACTGGAATGCTGGGAGGGGCCAGCTACCGCATCGACATCCCTGCCAGCTTTAATGGCCAATTGGTGCTCTACTGTCACGGCTATGGTGGGGCGACCAAATTTGATCCGCAAACACCTCCCACGGCCCTCATGAAAGCCTTTCTCGACGCGGGCTACGCTCTGGCGCAGTCTGGATACTCGCAAGCGGGCTGGGCCGTGAAGGAAGGGATCGAAGAAACGGAGGCGCTCCGAAAATATTTTGTAGGGAAGTATGGCGCTCCGAAGCGCACCTGGGTGGTGGGGCATTCGATGGGGGGAACCATCACGCTAGCGACGGTTGAGAGTTTCCCAGATGCCTATGACGGCGCATTACAGATGTGCGGCCCCGTGGGTCCGAGTCTTACTGCGCTTCAGCGCCGTCTGTTTGACACGCTGGTAGTCTATGATTACTACTTCCCTGGCCTGCTCGGCTCTCCAGTGCAACCAGGCGAGAATGTGCGGATGGACCCGGAGTTTCTGATCCAAATCCAAAAGGAAGCACAGATGTACCCGGACCGCCTGGCGGCGTTTCAGAAATGGAGCGGGCTGAGCAGCGAAGTGGAAGTCTCGCAGGTGGTGGCCTTTTACGCAGTCATTCAAAAAGAATTGATTGCGCGGGCGGGTGGAAATCCGTTTGATAACCGGAACCGTCTTTACCACGGAAGTCCGGACGATGTAGCTTTAAACCGGGGAGTGAAGCGCTACGCAGCCAATCCACAAGCTGCTGAGTATCTGCGGAAGTACTACACGCCGAAGGGTGAGCTGAGGAAACCGGTGCTCTCCCTGCACACCACAAACGACCCCCTCGTGCCGGCCTGGATTGCCAATGAATATGGCGATTTGGCCATCTTGCGGGGAAGCGGCGACTGGTATGTGCAACGTTTCGTCCCACGGAGCGGGCATTGCAACTTCACGCCGGAGGAAACTCTGCGCGCCTTTCAAGACCTCGTAGCTTGGAGGGAGTCCGGCACCCGCCCCGAAGCTGGAGAGCAAAAGTAGAAGCGCACCAGCAGCTACTTGTCTTACCCCCCTTGGACCCTGGCTGGGGCGCCAGTATAATCAGCAAGATCAGGTTTTCTCTCATCCAGGGAAAGGGGAAATTGTCATCGTGCTCAGGCTTGGGGGTGTCATTCTTTCGCTGGCCGCGGCGTCGCTTGTTGCGCAAGAAACGCGATCGATGCTGTTTGGCCGCGTGCTAGACCAGCAGGGCAGCGCCATTGTCGGCGCGTTGGTAACGGTCCGCAACGTGGATACGGGGGTAGGGCTGGTCTTCCGGACCAACGATACGGGCTACTATGAGGCCAATCTGTTGATGCCCGGATCTTATGAAGTGACGGCCGAGTCTCCCGGTTTTAAAAAGTTGCTTCGAAGAGGAATTACGCTGCCCGTCTCCTCGCGCTTGGAGGTGAACCTTACGCTCGAGGTGGGGGGTGTGACAGAAACGGTTTCCGTGACCGCAGAAGCGCCTCTGCTAGAAACAAACGCCGTGAGTTCCGGGCGCGTCATCGACAACAAGTCGCTGATGGAGCTGCCCGTCATGGGGAACTCGGCGATGCTGCTGGTGAAACTTGCGCCTGGGATTCAAACCAGCGGTGTCAACAACTACTTGGCGCTGCATTCGAACATCGGCGGCTCGGATTACAGCGTGGGGGGCAATATCGGCGGCAATGCCTGGACCTTAGACGGTTCGCCCAACCAAGGGCCCTCGCGGCGCACGGCCTATTTGCCTTACACAGACGCCGTCGCTGAGTTCAAGGTGGAAACGAACAACTTTGATGCCTCGATCGGTCAAACCTCCGGCGCCGCCATTACGATGATCTCGCGGTCTGGCAACAACGAGCTGCACGGCACGGCGACCTGGCAGCACTGGCAACAGCGCTGGCAAGGAACGCCGTTCTTTGTGAAGCAGAATTACTACCGCAGCATTGCGCAGGCGGAAGCAGCAGGCGATTTCGCGCGCGCCAATCAGCTTCGCTCGCAAGACAAGCAGCCTCCCGGCCGTTCCAACAATTGGGGCATCTCTGGCGGCGGTCCGGTGGTCCTGCCCAAATTGTTCAATGGCCGGAACAAATTGTTTTGGTTTTTCACCTACAACGGCTTCAAGGACGTAAAGGTGGAGGATGCAGCGAACTTGAATCGTACGGTACCGACACTCCGCAACCGGGAGGGCGATTTCAGTGACTTGCTTCAGGTGCGCAACAACCCTACTCGCTATGTGATCCACGATCCCACTTCAATTGTGCGCGACCCGGCCCGGCCCAACAATTTCATTCGCACCCCGTTTCCTGGCAACATCATTCCTCGCAGCCGGTTTGCCAACCCCGCCTATGAGGCTTACGCCAAGATCTACCCGTTGCCGAACGTGGCTTTGCCGCTCTCTGAGGATCCGGTGAACAACTATTTGGCGTCGCGGACACCTTACAACTGGGACTACAAAGCTTTCTCCAATCGCATCGACTACCAGATCAGCAACAAGTGGAGGAGCTTCGGCCGGTGGTCCTATAACAACTTCGGGCCTGAGGACCGCGGCGATTGGGTCTATGAGACAGCGCGCGGGCTCAACCTCAACGGACTGGTGCGGAACAACAAAGGGGGCAATATCGACTTCATTTATACGCAGTCGGCCACGACGCTTTGGAACGTGAACATCGCGATGAATCAGTTCCGCGAAGGCAACATCCAGCCGAAAGCCCTACAATTCAAACCTAGTACGGTCGGGCTTCCGTCCTACTTGGATGAGAAAGCCGGGGCGCTTGCTTTGCTGCCGCAGATGTCTCTTGGCGGATATTCCACGGTGAGTCCTGCCGGATATACGACTTGGACTCGCTATCGCCAGATGACGGCCAAAGTGGACGGAACGTTCATCCGAGGTAAGCATTCGCTTCGCACTGGATTCGACAACCGCAACCAGTACCGCACTGGGGGTGGCGGGGGCAACACGAGTGGCAATTTTTCGTTCAACCAGTTTTACATGCGGCGTAACGACGACGGCTTAACCCCGGCTACGGACCTGGGTTTGAGCTGGGCGGCGTTCATTCTTGGCATTCCGAGCAGCGCGACAATCGCCACCAACGATGACTACGCCACGCACACGCCTTACTATGCTTGGTATTTGCAAGACAGCTGGCGGGTGACGCCAAAGCTCACGCTAAATTTGGGTTTACGCATCGAATACGAGCAGGGCGCCACGGAACGCTACAACCGGATGATTGGGAACTTTGACCCCAATCTCGAATTGCCAATCTCGGCCGCCGCGCAGGCTGCTTATGCTGCCAATCCCATTCCGGAGTTGCCTCCCTCGCAATTTATCGTTCGGGGCGGCAATACATACGTGGGAGTAAACGGTGCGCCGCGAAGGCTGTACAAAAACGAACTGATGTACCTACCGCGCTTCGGCCTCGCCTATCAACTGAACTCGAAAACCGTGGTTCGAGGCGGCTATGGCATTTTCTTCGACACCATCAATGTGCTCAACTTCGGACCCGATCAGTTCGGTTTTTCGAGAACCACGAGCGCGATTATCTCGAACGATTTTGGTCAGACCTGGGGAGCGTCCAACGCCCCCTATCCCGCCCAGGCGAACCCCAGCAACCTGCGGAGCATTTTGAACGATCCGTTCCCCATCCGACCAGATGGAACGAGGTTTGACGTGCCCACGCGGGCGGCGTTGGGTGGAATGGCGCGAGTAGGACGAGGATTTAACTTCACTGCGTTCGACCAGCCTCATGCCCGGCAGCAGCGCTGGCAGGCAGGCTTGATGCGCCAGTTTGGAAGCAACATGGTTCTCACGGCGTCCTATGCGGGCTCCTACTCGGATCGCATTTCCTTGGGACAAAACTTGAGCCCCTTGCCGCGGCAATACTGGGTGGGAGGAAACACGCGCAACGAATCGGCCCAGAACAATTTGAATCAAAACGTGCCTAACCCGTTTTTTATCGGCAATTTTCGGCAAAGTGATTTCTCGCCGCTGGTTTGGGCGGATATGAACACCAACCCCCAGTTTACGGCCCGGATCATCCCCAAACACCGCCTATTACGGCCGTTCCCGCACATGAACGGGCTGACCAACAACACCGAGTACTCCTCTTACACGAAGTCGCATGAGCTCCAGCTCAGCTTTGAACGGCGTTTTTCGCAAGGCTGGAACCTCAATCTTGCCTACACGGCGATGCGCTTGCGAGAAGCGGATTTTTTTGCCAACGAATTCGATACCGAGCGAACCGAGCGAGAATCAAACGACGGACGCCCACATCGTTTCACCGCAACCAGCGTTTTCTCTCTGCCGGTGGGAAAAGGACGCAAATTCCTCGGCGCTTCAAGCCGCGCCTTGGATCTGGTGGTGGGCGGCTGGCAGCTGGCCGCCACCTATGAGTGGCAACCGGGACCTCTGCTCGACTGGGGAAATCTCTTCTTCTATGGCGACATGAACAGCATCCGCAAAGCGAAGCCCACGTGGGACAGCTGGTTCAATACAGAAGGTTTTCAACGTGTCGCCGCTCTGGGGCCAGCGGGATTCCACATGCGAGTCTTTCCCACACGGATTTCTGGCATCCGCCGCGATATGACCAATCAATGGAACGCGAATCTGGCGAAAAATTTTCGCTTGTCAGAACGCGCCAACCTCCAGTTGCGTCTCGATGCACTCAACGTGCAAAACCGCTCGCAGATGAACAACCCGGTCATGGATCCCTATTCCACAAACTTTGGCCGGGTGGTTTCGCAGACATCCGCGACCAACCGCTGGCTCCAAGTGCAGGCGCGCATTCAGTTTTAGCTTGCGGCTTTGTGGCTGGTCCTCGTATCCGCTAGCGGCCAATTTCGCCACGGGGAACGGCCTGGAGCAAGTCCTCTGGGAACCTCATCCCGCCAGCAAGTCCTTGACGAGACCTGAGAACGCGATTACAAAAAAAAGCGACTGCCATTCGGGTGGTCAAAGCGAACAGCAGTCGCTGGCGAAGCCGGAGTAGGGAAATGAACAAAGGAACCTCCGGACGCCAAAAAAGCACGATCCTTCACTGCTTGTATCGCTGATCCGGATGCAAAAAGGAATGGAGAAAACAGCTTAAGCGGGGCGTGGAATTCTGCCAGTACTCCTAGAACGCGGGGGAGATCTTCGCAGAACGTCCCGCCCAGTGGGATCAGGGGAAGCGCAGTTCCCAGCTCGGCGCTATCCGTTTGTCATCAAGTTTGCGGTTAGGTTCGTCTGTGGCTCCTGAGGGGCAGCGAGGGGAGTGGCAGCCTGCGGAGAGGCACGCAGCAGCCGCAGGCCGTTCAACGTGACCAGGAGGGTCCCGCCCATGTCGGCGGCGATGGCCATCCAGAGCGTCGCCAAACCACTCAAAGCCATCAACAAAAACAAAAATTTCAGGCCGAGCGCAATGGCGATATTTTGCTGGATGACGTGCAAGGCGCGGCGCGCGTGTTGCAGAAGAAAGGGGAGCTGGCGCAGGTCATCATGCATCAGGACCACGTCGGCAGTTTCGAGGGCGATGTCGGTGGCCCTTTTTCCGAGCGCGATGCCGATGCTAGCGCTGTGCAGGGCCTGCGCATCGTTGACCCCATCGCCGACCATGGCCACGTGTTGATATTGTTTCCGGAGGGTGAGAATCGCTTGGCTTTTTTCCTCTGGCAGCATTTCGAAGCGTACGTCCTCGATACCGAGCTGCTTGGCCACTGCGAGCGCCGTAGGCTTGTTGTCTCCAGTCAACATGACCAGATGCTGCACGCCGTAACGGCGGAGATGTTCCAAAGCGGCGCGGGCTTCCGGGCGAATCGGATCCGCCAGCGAAACAACGGCCCAGACCTCGGACTTCGTTCCGCACAGGAAGGCGGTGTGGCCAGAGTCTTCGAGGGCCTCTACGGCAGCGCAGACTTCGGGGCGTTCGAGGCCCTTTTCGTGAAGCATTCGATGGCTTCCGGCCCAGAAATTTTGATCGCCCACGACACCTTCCGCCCCCCGGCCTCGTACGGCGCGAAACTCGGTGATGCGTCCGGGAGTCACACCGCGTGACCGAGCGTACTGGACCATGGCAGCGCCCACGGGGTGCTCGCTTTGTTGCTCGAGGGCGGCTAAGCGGGCCAGGGCCTCAGCTTCGGACATGCCGCTAAGAGTTTGGAAATGCTGTACTTGAGGCTGGCCTGTGGTGAGAACGCCGGTCTTATCAAAAGCCACGGCCCGGACCTTAGCGGCCTCTTCCAAAAAGACGCCTCCTTTGATTAACACCCCGCGCTTGGCCGCTGAAGCGAGGGCCGCTACGACAGTTACGGGCGTAGAGATCACAAGAGCGCAGGGGCAAGAAATGAGCAGAATCACCATCCCCTGATAGGCGGCCTCGGCCCAATTGGCGCCGCGGAATAATGGTGGAAGCAGCGCCACCAGGGCAGCGATGACAAACATCACGGGTGTATAGACACGAGCAAACCGCTCCACGAACTGCTCACTCACTGCGCGCCGGTGTTGGGATCCATCCAGCATGCGTAACATGCGAGCAAGCAAGGTCTCCGACGAGGGTTTCGTGACGCGAATCTCCAACATTCCGTCGCCATTGATTGTTCCTGCGTACACTGTGGAGCCGGGCTGCTTGGGAACGGGAACGGATTCGCCCGTAATGAGGGCCTGATTGACGTGCGAGGCGCCCACTTCGACCGAGCCGTCACAGGGAATTCGCTCCCCTGGGCGGACCCGAACGCAATCGCCCACTTGGACTTCCGTGACGGGGACACGGTGCTCATGGTCATGGTGAATGACGGAAGCCTCAGCGGGAGACACGACGAGCAACTTCGAAACCGCGTTCCGCGCCCGAGCCATGCTCCAGCTCTCTAACAACCCGGCAAGTGAGAACAAGAATGCCAGCGTCGCGCCCTCAGTCCACTCTTTCAGCACGACAGCGCCGACCACCGAGACCGCCACCAAGGCATTCATATCCGGAGTCAAACGCCGGAGCGAATGCACCGCCTTTGGCGCCGCGTAGAACATCCCACACCCAATCGCCAGGGCAAAGCAAACCAGCGAAGCCACGGGGAGTGGCTCGTGGTGCTCGTGCACAAAAAGCGAACGAAAGAAATCTTCTACTGACCTCGCGTGCCAAATCGTGCCGGCCACCGTAAGCAGACCGCTAGCGGCAGTGAGGATCGTCCTTCCGTGTTCCGCCCAAGCGGGCCGTAGCTCTGCCTTTGCTTGGAACGGTTTGCAGCGCATGCCCGTGCGCTCCACCGCTTTGACGATGTCCCGCTCATTCAACCGGGAGGCGTCGAATTGGACCGTCATTTTGGCTTGCATCACGTCAAACGACAGATCCCGAATGCCCGGCACTTGGCTCAATTCGCGCTTGAGCAGCGAGACTTCTTCGGCGCAATCCATGCCTTGAATGTGAAAGTCGACGCGAGACAGAGAGTTAGAAGGAGCGGCCACTATTCTCAGAATAGCAAGGAGGTGGAGAAGACATTCCGGTTGGCCTTTGGCGGGCCTTGAACGGGAGTGAGCGGTCCCGATTTGCCGGTTAACGGATTGACGAAGGGAACAGAGGGGTGTAGCCTGAGATTTCAACGTTTGATGAAATGCTCAAGTGAACACTCCATCTTCCTCCAACTCGAGCACTCGCCGGAGCAGCTGGAGCGCGCTGCGCGGTTGTTTCGCGCCATCGGTGACCCGGCCCGTCTCCGATTGCTTGCTTACCTGGCCGTGCGTGAGGCCTGCGTGAGCGAGCTCGCCTCGGCTTTTGGGGAACAGATCTCAACCGTTTCACAACGGCTGCGGCTTCTACGCGCGGAGAAGCTCGTTGTGAGGCGGCGGTGGGGAAAACACGTCAACTATGGACTAGCGGACCGGCACGTTGCCGAGTTGGTGGGAAACGCGCTGGAGCATGTGAACGAGTCCGGCAGAAGTGAAGGTTTTCAATACCAAGAAAGGTTTCCAAATGAACTGCCAAATTCATGAAAATCATACTCATGTCCACGGTGTGGGATGCGGTCACGTGGCCGTAAAGCACGGAGATCATGTTGATTATTTGCACGATGGCCACTTGCATTTCCCCCATGGCGATCACACCGATGAGCATGTCGTAGAGGTCACTGCAGCCAATCCCGAGGACTGTACGGGGGGCCATGCTTGCGCCGGTCATGGTGATGGCCACGTTCACGGTCCAGGCTGCGGGCATGAGGCAGTGCCGCACGGCGGTCATGTCGACTACCTTGTTGACGGACACTTGCATCATCCTCACGCAGGCCACTGCGATCATCACGGTGCGTTGGCCACAGTCTAGAACCGGGCCTGGCAGCCAAGTGCTTGGCAGTAATCTTGTTGAATTGTCCGCCTGCGCCAGCTATCTTCGAAGATTCGCCTGCACCAGCTATCTTCGAAGATTCGCCTGCGCCAGTCGCCCCTGTAAGCATTTGCGGCAGACGCTCTCCTGCTGGTAAGAGTAGGGGTTTTGAGCCTCGTTTGCACGTTGAAATGAGAGGAGCGCTTTCATGTCAGGACGACCGGCAGCTAGAATCACGGACAACGTGCTGCACCCCTTGCCCCCGGTGCTCATGCCCGGACCAGGGAGTCCAAATACGTTGATTGGCTACCTCCCCGCTTGGCGGGGAGTGCCGGCGGCGGCTGCAGCGGCAATTCAAGCCGCGAAGCAAATTTCGGATGCTGTAATCAAGGCGGCTGAAGCTGCGACACTGGCGGCGGCGGGGACGCCGGGCGCGCCAGCAGCCAAGGCAGCCGAGGAGGCCACCAAAGCGCAACAGGCAGCCCAGATGAGTTCCCTGATTACCAGCCTCGCCGGCGGCGCGGATATCCACATGTGCACGACTCCCCTGCCCGTTCCGCCGCACGGCCCAGGAGTGGTGGTCGACGGCTCGCCCACGGTTTTGATCAACAACCTGCCGGCCTGTCGCATGGGGGATACGATTATTGAAGCGCTGGGGCCCCCAAACAAGATTGTCAAGGGCCAGATGAATGTGCTGATTGGCAACACCGGTAGTGGTTGTTCGATCTCGGCGGGCGGGGGGACCATTGGAGGCGGGGCCGTCGGAGGAGGACCCGTCGGGGGTGGAGCTGCTGGAAGCGGGCCAAGCACTGGGGGGCTGAGCACAGGAGGACAAAGTTCTGGAGGGCCAGGCACGGCCCCACCGGCTGCATCTGGAGCTGCGGCGCCAGCCGGGGGCGGGGCGGCCGGAACGGCGTCTACCAATGCGGCCCAGCCGGCAGGGCCCTGGGCTGAGCAAGGTGGAGGGCCTGGTGCGGGGCAACTTGAGGCACCGAACCCCGCCGGCGGTAACCCAAGCGGTGCCCCCAAGCTCTCTCTTCGGCCACAAACAGAGGTTGCGAAATTGTACTCCGCGTCTCCAGCCGGGGCAGCTATCCTGTCTCTGGCGCAAGCTTCGGCCAAGGGGTCCGCTCTCATCCGGTTTTTGGCCGGAGGTCCCGGCCAAGCGCTGGTGGAAGCCGTGACCAGCTCAGGCTCTACTCAACAAAACATCTTTGACGTCGAGCTTCAAATTCGAAAGTCGAACCTGGGCTAAACGCCACGGCTCGTTGAACCATGTGCAGACACAGGAATCCCTGCTGCGGGCTAGCCTGATGCTCAGGATTTGCTCACAGGCAAACGCCGCACGGGCTTACCGGTAGCTGCGGATACCGCATTGGCGATGGCAGGCGCCACCGCGATGATCGGGGTTTCTCCCGCTCCGGCTGGAGGCAGATCCTTACGATCTAGCAAGATAATTTGCATGGGCGGCACGTCTCGGAATCTCGGAACGCGGTAGCGCTGAAAATTTCCGTTTTTAAGTTTTCCGCCTTCGAATTCGATCTCCTCTGTGAGTGCTGCTCCCAGGCCCTGGATTAAGCTTCCTTCCACTTGGGCCCGCAAATTTGAAGGGTTTAAGATGGCGCCACATTCAAACGCCATCGAGATACGAACGACGCGGAGGGGGGAGGAATCAAGGTCTACTTCGGCGCATGCGGCAACAAAGGACCCTTTCTCTGTACCCGCAGCAAATCCCGATGTTGTCTTTCTGGCCGCCCATCCGAAGCTATCTGCCGCCGCCTCAATCACCGCTTTGAGACGCGGATTTTCGAGATGAGCAAGGCGGAAATCAACTGAGTCCTGGCGCGCTGCCTGGGCAAGCTCGTCCAGGAAACATTCTCTTGCGAAATTGTTTGCGGTGGCGGCAATGCCGCGGTAAGAGCCTTCGCGAAGAGGAGAGTCGCTAGCAAGAAAACGCGTGCGGGAGTTAGGACAGCGGTAGGGGGACTCCAGGGCGGCTAGGCCAGCGTTATAGTTGCAAAAATCCCAGGCGAGCAGAAGGCCTTTCTCATCCAGTCCGGCTTCGATCTCAAATAGGCCAGCCGGACGGAAGTAGGCCCACTCGAATTCCTCCTTCCGGCTCCAGCGCAAAGAGACGGGCCGGCCAGCTTCGCGCGCGAGCCGGGCGGCCTCAATCGCAACTTCTCCGGTATGTTTACCGCCGAAACCGCCGCCAGTATCCGGAACGATGACGCGCACGCGGCTGGGTGGGATTTTCAGCGCTTGAGCGAGCTGGTCCCGGACCCCGAAGGGATTTTGGGTTCCGGTCCACACCGTCAGCTTGTCATCGTTCCATTCGGCTACGGCGGCTCGCGGTTCCATGGGCACGTGCTGAATGTAGGGGACAAAATATTCCGCACGGCGCCTGATGGCGGCCTTGAGAAGGGCTCCTTGTACGTCTCCCCGAAGGTTCTCCCTGGGTTGAGTCCCGGCTTTGGGCGCATGCTGCTTGAGATAGATCGGCAGTTGGGAGCTCGAGGGATGTGGCTTTTGCTGCCATTGAGCCGTAGCGGCAATGGCGGCGATGGCTTGGCGTGCGGCGTACGAAGTTGGAGCGACCGAGCCAATGAAGTCTCCCTCGCGGACAATCTGGACACCAGCGATTTTGGAGGCTGCCGCCAGATCGACGTCGACTAGAGTCGATTGATAGGCTGGCGGACGCAAGACTGCCCCGTAGAGCATGTTTGGCCGTTGAATATCGGAGGGATAGCGGTGGGTGCCAGTAACAATTGCCGTGGCATCCAATCTAGCCTGGGGCTTGCCAAGCACCTTCCACTGGGAGGCAGCCGTCAGTTGGACCTGAGATCCTACTTCCGGCCGGCCCGCTAGTTCGCCAAAAGCGAGCTTCCTCTGGCCAGAAATCAGCCAGCCTTCGCTGATCGTGACTTCGCTGGGGTCCACCTGCCAACGAGCGGCCGCCTGCGAAACCAACCACTGGCGCGCCATGGCGGCCGCCCTACGAACGGCGGCCACGGTCGCGGGCGTCGTGCGACTGCCAGCCGTGATGCCGTCGTTGGGAGTTAGCTCGGTGTCAGCCAGCCTCACCCTCACTTGCTCCAGGCGGGCGTGCAGCTCTTCGGCAGCAGCCATGGCCAGTTCCGTCCGGGCGCCTTGTCCGACTTCTACCTTGCCGGAAAACACAGTAATGGTGCCAGTAGGATCGATGTGCAGTCGTGATTCTAGCGAAGTCTCACTGGTTGATCCGCGCTGAGCCTGGCTGGGGGAAACAACAGCCGAAACGAAGAGGCCGGCGGCGGTCCAGCGTAAGAACTCGCGCCGTGTTGGAGCGAAATCATAAGCAGGTGGTTCGCGTAGTTCGTAGCGCTCGGGCTCTTCCTCCAGGAGGTGATCTGACGCCGGGGTTTCCCCTTTGAAGTCAACGTCATGTTCGGCCAGAGGCGCGGACTTCGGGGGGAGAACATCAGAATGATTGCCTGCCATTCGATTTCTCCTGGGCCAGTAATTTCGCAGCGCGTTGAACCGCGGCCAGAATATTCGGGTAGCCACAGCACCGGCAGAGGTTGCCGTTCAGGGCCTCGATCATTTGGCCGGTTGTTGGGTTGGGCACCCGCCCTAGCAGCGCGGTAGCAGTGAGAATCATTCCTGGCACGCAATAGCCACACTGCATGGCTGATTCTTCGACGAAGGCTTGCTGCACGGCGCTCAAACGCCCGTCCGGCGCCAGCCCCTCGATCGTGGTGACACGGAGACCGGCTGCTGCTCGGACGGGCAGAAGGCACGAAGGGCGCGCTTGGCCTTCAACCAGCACGGTGCAAGCGCGGCACTGCCCTTCCCCACAACCGTATTTGGCGCCAGTTAGATGCAGATCCTCGCGGAGAACATCCAAGAGAGGCCGCCGCGGATCGGTGTCGATCTCTCGCAGATGGCCGTTTACGCGGAGTTGAAATTTCACACCGTCATCATAGCTAAGCCAGGGGTAAAGGCAAGCGCGCCGGTTTGACCTAGGCCACCCACCCTGCAATTTGCCGCAGAGGCTGGGCTAGGCAAGTTCCCAGCCAGCGAAAAACCAGCTCAACTCGAAAGCTGCTGTTTCGGGACTATCCGAGCCGTGTGTTGCGTTACGCTCAATGTTGGTGCCAAAACGTTTGCGGATGGTACCCTCTTCGGCCTTTTCCGGGTTGGTGGCCCCCATGACTTGCCGCCACTTTTGAATGGCGTCCTCTCGCTCCAAACACAACAGCACAACAGGGCCTTCGGTCATGAATGAGATGAGTCCCTGGAAAAACGGCTTCTCGCGGTGAACCGCATAAAATCCCTCGGCCTGCGCGCGCGTGAGCGTTGTCTGGCGCATGGCCTTGATGCGAAAACCGTTGTCGAGAATGGCCGAAAGGATGGCCCCGGTATAGCCGAGCGCCACCGCGTCAGGCTTAATGATGGCTAAGGTTTTCTCCATGATTCCTGTAACCTGCTTTGAAGATTTCCGCATGCGGCCAGTCCCTAAAGACCCGCGGCCCGCTCGGAAAAAATTAGGATTTCAGAACGGCTTTGACCCTCTCTCCAATCTCGGCTGGAGTTTCGCAGACGGTGATTCCAGCCGCTTGCATGGCTGCCATCTTATCGGATGCCTTACCGGAGCTGCCCGAGATGATGGCTCCTGCATGTCCCATGCGGCGGCCTGGCGGCGCAGTTTGGCCCGCAATGAACCCAATGACCGGCTTGGTTACATGCTCTTTGATGTAGGCCGCGGCCTTTTCTTCCGCATCGCCGCCGATTTCGCCGATCATGACGATGGCGTGGGTGTCAGGGTCTTCCTGGAAGAGCTTGATGGCGTCGGTGTGCGTGGTGCCAATTACCGGATCACCACCGATACCGATGCAGGTGGACTGTCCGATGCCCAAGCTCGTCAGCTGGCCAACTGCTTCATAGGTGAGGGTGCCTGAACGGGATACCACGCCGACATGACCTTTCAAATGAATATGGCCTGGCATAATGCCAATTTTGCACTCCCCGGGCGTGATAATTCCGGGACAATTGGGGCCAATTAGGCGCGTATTTTTCCCTTTTAAAAAGTTCCAAGCCTTCACCATGTCCAGAGCTGGAATGCCTTCTGTGATGCAAACCACCAGCGGCAGGCCCGCGTCAGCTGCCTCCATAATGGCGTCGGCGGCAAAGGCTGGAGGCACAAAAATCATGCTCGCGTTGGCGCCGGTCGCCTTAACGGCTTGCGCAACGGTGTCGAACACCGGCCGGTCCAGATGCGTGGATCCGCCTTTACCCGGCGTAACTCCTCCCACGACATTGGTGCCGTAGGCTATGCATTGCGAGGCATGGAAGGTGCCTTCTTTACCCGTAAAGCCCTGTACCAGAAGGCGGGTGTTTTTGTTCACGAGCACGCTCATTGGGCCAACCTCACAACTTTTTCCGCTGCGTCCTTCATTCCATCGGCAAGCGTAAAATTCATGCCAGAATCGCGCAGGATTTGCTTTCCTTGCTCCACGTTCGTGCCTTCCATACGAATCACAATTGGGACTTGAACATTCAAGTCGCGAGCGGCAGCCACAACCCCGGCAGCCAGAACATCACAACGCAAGATGCCGCCAAAGATATTGATCAGTACGGCTTTCACATGAGGGTCGCCCAGCAAGATGCGAAAGGCGTTGCGGATTTGTTCTTGATTGGCCCCGCCTCCTACGTCAAGGAAATTCGCTGGCTGGCCGCCGGCGTATTTGATAATGTCCATCGTAGCCATGGCCAGGCCCGCGCCGTTGACCATGCAAGCGATGTTGCCGTCCAACTTGATGTAGTTGAGGCTGTATTTCGAGGCTTCCACTTCGAGCGGGTCTTCTTCATTGAGGTCGCGCAGATCGAGCAGCTCTTTGTGGCGAAACAAAGCGTTGTCATCGAGCGTGATTTTTGCGTCGAGAGCGAGCGTGCGGCCATCGGTCGTCACGACAAACGGGTTAATCTCGGCCAGTGAGGCGTCGAGGGCCTCGTAGGCCTGCGCTAGAGCTTGCATGGCCTTTACCGCCCCGCCTACTACGCTGCCCCCCAAGCCCATGCCATAAGCGAGCTTGCGCGCTTGAAAAGCCATCAATCCCGCCCCAGGTTCCAAGAATTCTTTGAGGATCCGCTCGGGTGTCTTTGCGGCAACCTCTTCGATGTCCATTCCCCCCGCAGCAGAAGCCATAAAGACACACTTGCCGGCTGCGCGGTCGAGAACGATCCCCAGATAGAGCTCGCGCTCAACGGGTAGGGTTTCTTCAATCAACAAGCGCTTAACGAGCCGGCCTTCTGGCCCGGTCTGGTGGGTCACCAGCGTCATGCCAAGGATCTGGGAGGCCAGTTCGCGCGCGTGTTCCGCGTCCCGGGCGACTTTCACGCCGCCGCCCTTGCCACGACCACCCGCATGAATTTGAGCTTTGACCACAACGCTGCCGCCGAGTTCCTGCGCGGCCTGAACCGCCTCCTCCACACTGAAGGCGACTTTGCCCCGCGGCACAGGGACTCCGTATTGTGCCAAGAGAGCCTTGGCCTGATATTCATGAATTTTCATCGGATTTGAGCCTGTGTAGTGAATCGAGAGCGAACTTCTGATCATATCACGCCCGTCTGGCGCCACAGGCAAAGAGGGTTTCGCCTTCCATCCAGCTCCTCGGCCCCGGCGTAGGGCCAACCAAGGAAAAAACCGCGCCGTCGCTGCTCGTGATACCCTACTGGCGTTGCCATGACGCTCGAGGAACTCGAACAGCGAGTCAAAACGCTCCTGCCGCAAACCTATCAAGACCGGTATGAGGAAATTGAACCCGTTTCGATGGGATCAGCGCCGCTGAAATATGGCGCCGACGGGAAGGTGGCATGGGACGAAATCTGGCAAAGCTTTTGCGATTTGGCGATGGCGGGAGGCCCCCCTCACAAAGGAAAGCTGCTTGAGCCTGGCACCACCGCGGAGATTCTCGCCCAGCCAGAGCAGTATTCGAAAGTGGTGGCAGAAATCTGCCGGGGAATTCGCCTTGTGGCAGAGCTATCTGCACAAAGAGCCGCTGCCGACGGGTGGATCCGAGTCGAGTGTGAGACCTCGACAAAAGCGCAGTGGCTGGCTCGCGCCATCACCATGGAAAACATCTCCGCCCGCTATGAGGAAGACGGACTGGAGCTTCCGGCCGCCGCCAGCTACCGCGTGGAAAAAGAAATCAAGAACGTCATCACTTCGGTTGCTAAGACCTGTCATTACTGGGAGGATCACATGTGGTCATCTCAGCAAAAACGGATCGGTGAGTTGTTTGCTCGGATGATGCAGGAATCCCCTTTCCTGCAGCCGGCGCGGCATGGTTGGGTGGCGGTTGAGGACATCGAGTGCGAGCGCGAGCAAGTGCGCCGCTGCATTGAAGCGCGCACGGCATTACGCGCCTCGCCTCATCGCTACTTTAGCTGGATCGGCTTTGATTGCCCCGACCAGCGCGCCGCCGTTTGGATGATGCGCGCGCTGGTGGCGTTCAATCTTCTTTCTCGGCGCGAAGGCCTCACGTTGTTTGTGCCGCTTGATCCAGTGGTTGATGGCGAGGGAGTGGCAGTTACCAGCGCCGTGACCGCGGTGTATGAACTTGCTCGGAGACGGGGTGTGATCGCCGTTTAGCCCGGCCACCGTGTACAAATGAAGACTTGAATGGAGGCGCCGGGCGGATTCGAACCGCCGAATAAAGGTTTTGCAGACCTCTGCCTTACCACTTGGCTACGGCGCCTTAGCGGCGAGAAAGATCACCCACCAGTATACACGGCGACTTCCGCCTGGTGCAGCAGTTGAGTGTTGCCGGCTAGCGCCTTGGTGCCGGGCGGCGGCCTTCGCTAAACGAGCCATCCCACACCGGGTCACCCTGGGCCATATAGTTCTTGCCGAGTTTGCGCCAATCTTCGCGGGTGAGCCCATTGAGATCCCATACCACTTTGCCATCGCGGAGGGTTAACTCGCAGGCCAGCCGCTCGGAGCCTTCTAGCTTGGCGCCGTAGACATCAACGAATCCAAACTTTCCGCGCTCAAGGCGCAAGACAGCTACGTCCGCGCCAGCTCCCACCGAAAGGTGGCCGAGTTCGGTCCGTTTGATTTGCTTTGCCGGATTCCAGGTCGAGCGCAGGATCACATCCTCAAGCGACATGCCCATGGCGAGAAACTTGGACATCAAGTTCAGCATGTCCTTCATGCCGCCAAGCATGCTGTTATAGTGCAAATCCGTCGAGATGGAATCGGGTGGGAGTCCTTGCTGCATCGCGGGCACCGCTTGCCGCCAGACGAAACTGCCGCCTCCATGACCGACATCGAAGATCACGCCGCGCTGGCGCGCCTGGCGCAGATAGTCGCGCACCTTTCCGTTCTCATCCAGCATTGGAACGGAGGCGAGGTAGAAGTGGGTGTACATATCGCCTGGGCGCAGCCGCTTGGTGACGAGCTCTTCAAACGGCCGCTCGACGCGAAAGGTTCCAAAGTCCACCATGATGGGGAGATTGGCCAATTTCCCCGCTTCGAGCGCGCGGTCAACGGCAATCCATTCGGGACCGGCATAATGCGCGGTCTTAAAGCCAACGATGATGTTCGGGTATTGGCGGGCCAGCTTGGCCGCCGCCACCGGGTCCATGTCCTCAGTGTTTTGCTCGACAGCGCCGCCCATGCCCGCCCCTACGATGTTCAGAAACGCCAAGACGCGAGTTTTGGCGCGGTCAATGGTGCGCGCCTTGAATTCGGCGAAGTTGCGCCAGCCCGAGGTGCCGGCATCCACCACCGTCGTCGTGCCGGTTCGGAGCGTATGCCCATCGGGAAATACACTCAGACGTCCAGAAGCATAGCTTTCTCCCATACCGCCAGCAAAGACGTGAACGTGGATATCCACTAGGCCGGGCGTGACGTACAGCCCGCTGACATCCACTGTCTTGGTGGCTTGCGATGGGTCGAGGTTTGGAGCGACGGCGGCGATCTTGCCATCGCGGATGGCTACGTCACGGCGCCCGTTTACACCATTTTTTGGATCGATGACGTGACCGCCTTTGAGAAGCAAATCAAACCGCGTTTGTGCGCTCAAAAGGGAAGACAGAAGGAGGAGGCTTGCAAGTGACATTGTATCTCTCTTAGATATATTGATCGCTATGCGATTTCGCAACCTGGCCGTAAGTTTGCTTTGGCTGCCCTCTCTGCTGGCCGTCACCAAATTTCGCATGGAGGAGATTCGGAAGGACTGGGGGGTGGTTTACGCCGTTTCGCTCGCGGATATGAACCGAGACGGCAAGTTGGATGTTGTGGCAATCAACAACACGCAGGTGGCCTGGTTTGAAAACCCGACCTGGAAACGTCATCTCGTTCTAGACGGCGTGACGAAAAAGGACAACGTCTGCTTTGACACCTACGATGTGGATGGCGATGGCCAGCTAGACCTTGCGCTCGGCGCGGACTGGCAGCCCACGAACACGACCTCGGGCGGCACTTTGCAATGGCTGCGCCACCCGCAGAAGGGCGGGGGGTGGAGCGTAATTCCTCTTGGGGAGGAACCAACGCTGCACCGGCTGCGGTGGGGCGATGTCGACGGCGATGGAAAAAAAGAGCTCATCGTGGTGCCTTTACATGGCCGGGGGAACAAGGCTCCGCAGTGGCAGGGACAGGGACTGCGAGTGCTGGTTTTCCGTATTCCCAACAATGCGTCCCGTGATCCCTGGCCGGTGGAAGTGGCCGACGATTCCTTCCACATCGCCCACAATTTCACAGTGGAGAACGGTGAGATTTGGGTGGCCAGCCGCGAGGGGGTACACGCCTTGAAGCGCGAGGCAAACGGCCGCTGGAGCAAGCGCAAGATTGGTGAGGGTGAGCCGGGAGAAATCAAAACAGGGCGTGTTCAACGCGTCCGCCATCTCGCCACCGTCGAGCCCTGGCATGGCAATCGTATTGTCATTTACCGGGAACCCACCGAACCGTTTAACCCGCAGGGCACGCCGCGGCCCAAGATGGATTTAAGCCGCCAGCTGTGGACGCGCGAGGTCATCGAAGAAGGACTCAACCAGGCGCACGCCCTAGGATGGGCGGACTTCGATGGCGACGGGAGCGACGAGCTGGCCGCAGGCTGGAGGGGCAAGCCCTGGGGACTGGCTCTCTATAAGCTTTCGCCCTCCGGCCGCTGGGTGAAAACGGTTGTGGATGAAGGCGTGGCCGTCGAGGATCTTGCCGTGGGCGATCTGAACGGCGATGGAAAACCGGAAATTGTCGCTGGCGGGCGCGCAACCTCCAATATCCGGATCTACTGGAATGAGAGTGAGCCCCTGTGGAAAAGGCATGTGATTGCAACAGGCTACTTCAATTTCACCGCGATTGCGGCCGACTTCACCGGTGACGGAAAGGTGGATGTCATCTCCAACGATCTCCGCGGCAAGAAAACGTGGTTTTATCAGGCCCCCAAATTTGAGCCGCGCTTGATCCACGAAGGTGTCGACGTGATTCACAGTGCCGTGATTGATGTGGACAAGGACGGCGACCTCGATTTCATTGGGGCGCGTTACTCGCCGGGACTCATTTTTTGGCTCGAAACGCCAAAAAAGCCTGGAAGGGAGGCTTGGCGTTATCACGAAATTGACAATCATGAAAAAGGTGGAGTGAACGGGATTCATGGTCTGCTGACGGGCGATGTCGACCGCGACGGCACGCTGGATCTGATCGCTAACAGCGCGCAACCCACGGGCGCCTTCCCGAATTCGCTCGCCTGGCTGCGCATTCCTGCTCATCCCCGCCGAGCGCTCCAGTGGGAACGCTATGTCTTTGCTCGCAAGGATGCGCCCGGGTTGAGCCATTATCATGGTTTTGGCGATGTGAATGGCGATGGACGGCCAGATATCGCCAGCGCAGCCAAGATCGCTCCTGAAGGAAACTGGTTTGCTTGGTGGGAGCAACCGCCGGACCCGCGAAGCGTCTGGCGCAAACATCTGATTGCGACTGGTGAAGAGGGCGCCACCAACATCCAAATGGCTGACGTCAACAGGGATGGGAAAACGGATTTTATCGCCACCCGCGGCCATGGCTTTGGAGTTGTCTGGTATGAGGCGCCCAGCTGGAAGGCACACTCGGTGAATGCGACGCTAGCCGGCCCGCACTCACTCGCGGTCGGCGACATCGATGGCGATGGCGATGTCGACGCTGTCACCTGCGCCAAGGACAGTTTTATTGCGGCGTGGTTTGAAAACGACGGCCGCGGCAGCTTTACCACTCACCACATCTACGAGGATCAGGCTGCCTACGACGTTCGCCTGGTAGACATGGACAACGACGGGGACTTGGACGTGCTGATCGCAGGCCAACAAAGTGAGAATGTGGTCTGGTATGAAAACCGGGCCGTGCGCAGACCTGCAGGAAGCAAAAAGCACTAATTAGGCCGGGTGGCCTCGACGGAAAGATACCACGGGAAGCGTTGGGAGTTGCGGAAAAGCTGGGCGAATAATTTGAGCCGGTCGGTGACTTCAGCCGCTTCCGTTTGTCGGCGGAAACTTTCAAGAGCGATGTCCCAGTATTTGCTCTGGCCGCTTGTTTCCGCGATGTAGGCTAGTCCTGGGGTTAACATGACGGCGTGTACGGGCGCGTTGAGAAATATGCGGCGGTGCGGATCCCATTCGTTAGGATTCGCAAAGACCCAATCCGCTGCCCGGCGAAGATAGTCTGGCATTTCGGGCCGCTGGAATGTCCAGGACGCCTGGGCCATCGCTTCTAAAGCGATGCCATACATCCAGGACTGGTGGCTGTAGCCTCCTCGAAACTGAGGTTCCCAACGGACGCCACACCGCAAAGCTTGGAGTTTTTCGAGCTGGCCGTCCTGCCAGGCATGCACGCAATCGATGATCCAGTGGGCACGGTCCAAATATTTGCGGTCACCGAAAACCTCGTAAGCCTTCATCATGGCAAATAGCCCGTGGCCGATGGAACGGGTGTTGCTTTGAATGTCAAGGCCGTGATTTCGAACGCCAAAATCCGCTGACAGCCGCGCGACATCTCGAGACCACAGATCTCCTGTGAGTAGGTAGCGGTCAAACAGGCCCTCGTTTTTGTAAAAGGCCCAGCTGGACGACGCAGAAAATTCCCCGTTTGAGTAGCGTACCCAGTGGTTCAACCCGGGGCCTGTTCGCGGCGCACCGTGCAGCGCTGGATTTACGTCCCAATGAGAAATATCGACGTCCGCCAAGTGAGCCGCTGCTTCCACTGCCGTGCGGAGCGAGACCAAATCCCCGCTACGGAAGAAGTGGAGGAAAAGGGCATGCGGGAAGTCGTAATATTCGGTTTCCCAGTGGACACCGTAATCTGGCCGGTTGTGATCGGTAATGATTTTGTGGACGGCGTCGCCAAAGTTCATCATTCCGTATTCATCGAAAGTGCGCCCTTCGAACTGATAGCCACGGTTTCGCTTGGCGAGAACGGCATCCCGGCAGGCTTTGAGCCACCGGTCATATCGCTCGACAAGCGGCCAGTAGCGGGGCGGAATGGCTTCGGGCGAAGATTCCACCAACCGTCCAAGAGCCTTGGTGTCGCGAGTGTACCATTTGGGAGGAGCTACAGCGTATAGGGGCTCATCGAGCTGTGCCGAGAGATCCTCACCGGAAAACGACAGGATCATCTCGTGCGTCTTCGCGACGCCCATATAGATGTTTTGCGGCCGGGCTGTTTCGGGGAATAACTCCAGGCGTACGGTTCCATCCTGCCTCACTTCAAAGGCTTTGGGATAGAGTTGCCAGAACCAGCGCAATCCAAAGCCGATCCGACCGGCTTGAAACCAACCTCGCCGGCGGGGCTCGGCCTGCAGCTGTTCCATGCGCGTGGCAACAACTGGCTTTTGCAGTCTGGCTTCGAGGCGTAAGCCGTCTAAACGCACGAAGTCACTCATGCAGTTTCCCTGGCGGTTGATGAAACTGTAGCTGAGACGGAGGTGAGATTTTCCCGCGTAGGCAGTGACCCGAACGACGTAATCGAGAGCCTTATCGTTTTTGTTGAGCCAACCATGA
Organism: Bryobacteraceae bacterium; assembly: GCA_025056455.1. Classification (GTDB taxonomy): domain Bacteria; phylum Acidobacteriota; class Terriglobia; order Bryobacterales; family Bryobacteraceae; genus CADEFT01. Next base: position 171,484 of record JANWVY010000001.1, read on the forward strand.
GCGCCCGTGCGCTTCAGGATGACCTTCATGGGAGTTTGCTCTTCTACGGTGAGTTGGGAAGGCCACTGGCTCAATTTGTAGATGCGTTCGTCAGAGCGCAAAAGAAAATCGACGCCGCGGAGGCCTGGGGCATCGAGCAGATGGCCCTGTCGGGGCATGGTGAACTGCAGAGGGCCTGTCGAAATGGTCAAGGCGCCACCGGTATCCGTCACCAAGATCTTCCCTGGCGGTTCGGGAGCATCCACCTCCTGCTGGCGCAAGTGATAGGTCAGCTTCCCATGAGCGGGGACGCTAGCCTGGAAGTCGCCGTGCAGCCATTGAATGGAGGCAACTTGCGCAGCTTGGTCCTCCCACCAGCGATTGACCACTCGAAAGTCAGCGGCCACAGGTTTGCCATCCGGACCGAAGAGCCTCAGCTTTTCCGTGTCAGTGAGTGCGCCGCGTGGAAGGGGCACACCGAAAGTCACTGGCTCAGCCACTCGCCTCACGCCAGCTGTTTCCTCGACCGTAAGCGGCACGTCCACTGCGGCCAGGAGAAAGAGGGCGACCGGGGGGAGCATAGGGGAATCATATCGCGCTGGGGTGGCGCAGCAAGCCGCCCCTGGGGTGAATCGCTCAAAAGTGGGCGGGATGAACGGGGGTTCTGAATTCTCTGGAGGCCTAAGGGCGGGTGGGCGGACTTGGAACCGTCGCGCCCCCGCCGCCCCCCAGGCTTCAGGGACTAGAACTCGAATTTCACAGCTGCTTGCATCACGCGCGGCCCGCCGCGTCCGCGATCGACAACCGCAGTGATCATGCCGCCGCCGAGGGAGTTGAATTGCCGGTTGGGCAAAGGAAGTTGGCATGATTGGCAATATTGAAAACTTCGTAGCGGAATTGGAAATTCCGTTTGCCTTCGAAGCGAAAATTTTTCATGAGCGCGAGGTTGACAAAGCGGTGGGTGGGCCCATCTAAGATGTTGCGCCCGGAATTCCCAAATGCAAAAGGAGTGAAGCCATTCGGTGAGGGCTCACAAATATCGCGGGCCGCGCAACGCGGCACTTTCTCGAAGTCCTGCAAGCGGAAGAAAGGATAGTCGACGCCGCGTTTGCCGGCCCCAGGGATTACCGATTGAATGCCGCTGCCGAGCCGGTTGGGACGCTGCGACTCGCCAAGATTCACGTCCACGTCAGCCGAGGTGACAGTAAAGGCCTGACCGCTGTAATAGGTAGCGGTTCCAGAAAGGACCCAGCCGCCAATCAAACCCTGTCGCCAACCGCGGACCTGACAGAAGAAGCGCTGGTTCCGGCCAAAGGGCACCGGCAGGGAGAAAACCGCGGTGGCAATGTGCCGGCGGTCGAAATCCGAACGTCCTCGCTCGCTTTTTAAATCCCGGGCGTTCTGCGCTCCGGCTACTCCGCCAGCGGAATTTCCTGTGATCTGCGAGGCGTCGTCAATCGATTTTGAAAACGAGTAGTTCAAGCGATAGAAAAAGCCGCGACCGCGGCGGCGCAACGAAATTTGACCGGCGTTATAGTTGCTGTTGGAACCAAACGAATAATAGTTGATGGTGTTCAGGCCGGGATAGGGGCGAGGAAAAGGTTGGTTGGCCTGATACAGCTCTAGCGTACGAAAGGGCTGGTTGATATCATACTGCCGGCCCAGGTGCGTCCCCTTCGAGCCCAGATACCCAACTTCGAGGGCCATTCCTCGACCGAGATCGCGCTCGATGGTCAGGCTGTAGCTTTGAAGATAGCCAGTTGGCGGACGGGGGTCGTAACCATTTCCGTTGGTGGTGCTGGTTTCCGTGGCCCGCTGTTCCGGAAAGGGGTTGGAAAGCGTGACTAGAGTTGGATCAGAGGCCTGGCGGGAGAAGGTCTGATTGACGGAGAACGGAAATCCCGTCATCAGACTCATGCGCATCGGATTGAGAAGGTGGCCGGTGTAAAAAATCCCGTAGCCGCCACGCAGCACGGTCGTTCGTTTGGCGAAAGTGCGCCAGGCAAATCCGAGCCGTGGCGCAAAATTCACGAAGTCGGCGTGAATCAACGATCTTGGAAAGCCCACGTCTCGAGCCAGGGCCACCCGATCCTGTAAGTTGTATTCCGCCACGCGCTGGGGCAGTTCGGGAAAGTGCTTATCGTCGGCAAGGATTACCTTTTGGAACTCGGCCACCCAGTTTCCCGCACGCCCGTACCGTTCCGAAGGTGGAAGATCAAGTTCATAGCGCAGGCCGAGATTCAGGGTCAGCGACTTCCGCACCTTAAAATCGTCGTTGAAAAAAGCGCCCATCGTCGTCATGCGCAAGTAGTTTCGAGTGACGACTGCGGTGCGCGTGGTGGACTGCATCATGCCCAGCAGAAAGTCTCCAATCGAGTGGTTGGTCCAGTTGCGCTGAAAATTGAAGGTGCCGCGGGCGTTATTGAAAAACGGTTGATTGAAGCGGACGCGCTCGATATCGAAACCCCACTTCATGACATGCCTAGATTTGACCCAAGTAAACTTGGTACTGGCCTGGAGCGTGGTGACGTGGTGTTGCACGGGCTGGGCAGCGGCGGCGCCGATGGCCATATGATCCAGCACGGTGAACAGCGGAAATCCAGTGAGCAGGGGATCGTCAGTCGTTCCGGGAATCCCTAACTCCTTAGCGATGTTGCGACCCTGAAAAGCCTCTCGTTCTTTCGTCGCGTTCCGGCTGAAGCCCGCACGGTATTCAGGGACCAACGTGGGCGAGAACAGGCGGGTGTAGTCCACGCCGAACAAGGAGCGGTTATCGTCGCTATAGGTCGGCGAAATCGCCAGGTCCGAACCGGCGAAGGGGGCGGTATTATCGGCGTCCCGATATTGGTAGCGCACCGTCAGGCTGTTTTTGGAATTGAGCTTGTGGTCCACCTTGAAGACATAGCTATCCCATACGTCGTAATCTTTGGCTGTGTGGATATAGTTATTGCGCGGATCGGGACGGTTGGGCAGCGGATAGTATTGAAGAAGTTTTAAAGAAATGGGGTGAATCCGGCTCGCTGGAATGCGGTTTCCAGGGAAACAGGCGGCTGCGGTCGTCGCCGAGCACCCGCCCGAGGCGAGCGGATCTCGCAAAAAAACGGGCCCGCCCGTGATGGGAGCCTACGACTGAGAGAAATCTCCCTGGCGTTCGAGCACAGATGGAACACGTCCGATGCGGCTCTGACCAAGGACCTCACGAAAACTTTCCCAGCTGAAGAGGAAGAACGTGCGGTTGTGCCCATCGTAAAGTTTCGGCAAGACGATAGGTCCATGCAGAGTGGCGCCGAACTGGTTTCGCCGCAGGCTCAGCTTTCGCGGATCGAAGAAGGCTCGCGCATCAAAGATGTTATTGCGGATGTACTCAAACACGTCGCCGTGAAACTGGTTGGTGCCAGATCGCAGAGACATATTCACGATTCCACCGGCCATGCGACCGCTTTCAGCCGAGAAACCGGACACCTCCATGCGGAACTCCTGCATGGCGCCCATATTCGGGCGGACCTGGGCCCCCGCCCCGCGTGGGTTCCGGTTGTTGAAGCCGTCCACGGAAAAGTTTGTGGAGTCAGCCCGGGCACCGCCAACGGTAAGCGCTGAGCCTTGTCCTCCCTGCGCCACCGGCGCCACCCCCGGCACGAGGAACGCAAGATCGGTGAAGTCGCGGCCATCGAGAGGCATGGAATTGATTTCTTCCTGAACGATGACATCGCCCTTAAGCGCGCCCACCTCGGTATTCAAAAGAGCAACTTCGGCGGTGACACTAATCGACTCTGCCACGCTTCCGACTTGAAGCCGGACATCTTCACGCAGTACTTGGCCAACTTCGATCACAATGCCTTTCTTTACGTAGGAACGGAAGCCTTGCATTTCAACATGGAGTTCGTAGTTGCCGGGGGGCAGCGGAGCGATGGCAAAGTCACCCGTCGAAGTCGTGCGCATTTCCCTCGTGATATTGGTGTCGACGTTTCGAAGGCGAACCAAAGCGCCAGGAATGACAGCCTCGGCAGAGTCCATCACGGTACCGGTAATCGAGCCGTTGCCGAGTTGTCCAAAAGAAGGGACGGCAAGCAAATAAGCAACCAAAAAAATAACAGCCGACTTACAAAGCATCTTGAAAAACTCACCCCTTTTGACTGCCACACTTGGAGCCAATTCGCTGGGTGCAAGGTTACTGCATTTGATGGGCGACCGCAAGGGTGGCGAGGCCGTACCTTATCCGCAATTAGTTTGGAAGGAGTACCCCGAATTTGGGGGACAAAAAGACACGAGATTGTTGGAAACGAGAGGGCATGCTAGGATGGGTAGAGCGCGGTGGCTATAGCTCAGCCGGTAGAGCGCTGGATTGTGGTTCCAGATGTCGTGGGTTCGAATCCCACTAGCCACCCCACGCTAAAGCCCACCAGGTTTGCACGCTTCACACTCGTAGGGTAGGGGGTCCCGGACGGAGAACGGTTTTCGGACGAGCGCTGCGCGACAAAGGCTGCCGAGAGAGTGAGAAATTCAGTGCGCTTTGCTCGAAGGGGAATCAGCAAAAGGGAAGGAGGGAGTCCGTTTTTCGAGCGGCGGTTTTTCCCCTCTAGGCTGGCGGAGAGAGAGGGATTCGAACCCTCGATACAGTTTCCCGTATACACGCTTTCCAAGCGTGCGCCTTCAACCACTCGGCCATCTCTCCGGACAAGATCAATTGCTGTGCAGCGTGCACGTTTCGAACCCTAGAATAACATATCCTCTCGCCGCTGCGACCTGATTGAGGAGCCCTTGCCCGAACGGGTCGTTTCAGGCGAGATCGTATTTTTCGGGATGGAGCGATTCGTCGCCTTTTACCAGGACAGGGCGTCCAAAAATCTCCTCGAGTTCTTCAAGATAGTTTGTCTCCTTGGACTTCATCGCTACGGCGACACTAGGATGCACACGAAGAATCACTTCCCGCGACTCGATGTGAGGAGCCAACTTCTGGGCCTCGGTCAAAATCTCTCCAACAACGGTGTTCACGCTCTTCACGTAACCCGAACCGTCACACGTGGGACACGGAGCGCAAAGCGCCCGCTCGAGGCTTTGCTTGACCCGTTTGCGGGTAATTGCAACCAGGCCAAAATCATTAAATTGCAAAATCTTGTTGGGCGCCCGGTCGGCTTTCATCGCCTCTTCGAGCGCTTGCATCACCTTCTGCCGGTTCTTACGCTCATCCATGTCGATGAAATCGACGACGATAATTCCTCCGAGATCGCGTAACCGGATCTGCCGCACAATTTCTTTCACCGCGTCGATATTTGTTTTTACGATCGTATCTTCCAAGCGGTTTGACTTACCGACGAACTTACCGGTATTTACATCGATTGCGACCAAGGCTTCGGTCTGGTTGATCACGATATAACCGCCAGATTTGAGCCATACCTTCGGACGGAGAGCCTTTTCGAGTTCCGCAGTGACATTAAAAGCGTCAAAAATGGGAACGGGACGAGTATATAGTTTGACCCGTGAGACCATCTGGGGCTGCATTCGCTGGACAAAACGGAGGACGGTTTCATATACCTCAGGGTTATCGACCCAGATGGCTTTGAAGTTTTCCGTCAACTGGTCGCGGAGCAGACGCTGGACGATTTCAACATCGTGATAGAGCAACGCCGGGGCGCGGACGCTCTCCGCTTTCGTCTTGATTTCTGTCCACAATTGGTACAAGTAACGAATATCACCCGCGATTTGTTCTTCGGATTTCCCCTCGCCGGCGGTGCGAATGATGAAACCGCCGGGGATGCCTTGCCGGTGCGTCTGAAGGATGCGGCGAAGCCTCTGACGCTCTTCTTCGGAGGCGATTTTGCGGGAGACACCAAGGTGTTCAACAGTGGGCATGTACACGCAATAACGGCCGGGCAGGGCGACGTGAGACGTAATGCGGGCGCCTTTTTGTCCGAGCGGCTCTTTTGCGATTTGAACAACAATCTCTTGGCCTTCTTTTAGAAGGTCGGTGATGGAGGGTTGAGACTTCTCTTTGCCTGATCGGCCTGCCGCCTGGTCACGGCCGACAGTGCGCACCTGAGGGGTTGACGAAGCACCGCGGTCCGTTCGCTCTTGACGTTCGACGCGTGCGGACCGTTCCTCCGCATTTGCATCAGCCGGGCGCTGGTTGCGATCAGCACCTCGTCGCCGCCTCGCGCGGCGACCCGCTCGGAGGTAGCGGGAAGTCTGTTCGCGGTGACTTGACGCCATGTTTTCCATCGAAGCCAGGGTGGGTTCGTAGACGGTTGTGTCGGATTCAGAAACGGGCGTGGGGAATTCCTCGTCGATGGCAGTGGTGTCAGCCAGTTCAGATTCCTCACCTTCTTCAGACTCCTCGGCCTCCTCTTCGGCGTCAAAGCGGGCGCTCTCTTCGTCGGGGGTGCTGGCGCTTTCTTGGTCGTCTTCCTCCGGTTCACTGGCGGAGACGAAATCGAGATCCTCCTCACCCTCCTGTTCAGAACGCACAGCGGCCTCAGCTTGAAGTTGGATTTGGTCGAGTTGCTCGTCTGTGAGCCCGCTTGCTGCATCCACGACGGGATCAAGACCGTTTGGGAGATCGGCTTCAAGCCGGCTCTCCTCGGCTAATTCTCCGGTTTCAACGCCGGCTTGCAGCGATGATGGCTCCCCGGACTCCTCTTCAGCAGTTAGGTCTTGCTGTCGCAACGAAGCTTCACCGGGACCGGTCGCAGCTTCTGAATCCGCAGGCTGCACGACGTCCACGGATTCGGTTTCCGGCTCGACGGGAGCCGCCCGCTCGAGCTCATTCTCCAGAAGTGTGGGTACGGTCTCGGTGTCAGCGGTCTCGGTGTCAGCGGTCTCGGAGTCCTCCTCCTCGAAGTGCTCAGCCTCCGGCCCAGCTGTGGGCTGTCCAGCGGCCACGGACATGCGCGAATATTTCGCAAGCGACTCGCCCGGCAAGACGGTAAGTTCAGCCTCGGGCTCAGCGCCCGGTGAGCCTGCGAGTTCGTCGGCAGAGGAGCCCGCTGCGAGGGTCTTCGCCTCGGCGTACTTCGTTTCCGGGAAACTGCGTCCGCCCCGGCCGCGACGGCGGCGTCCCCGGCGCCCTCTACGCTCAGCGCGTTCGGCTCGCTCCTCACTCGTAGCCACTGGCTCTGAAGAAACCTCAGCTGCAGTTTCAACCGGACTTTCGACCTCCGCCGCCCGCACGGGGAGAGATTCGGAGGGCGTTTCGGCAGGAAGATCACTCGGCGATTCGATAGCCTCCTGGCGTTCCCGTTCGCGGCGGTCCCGCCCTTCGCGGCCGTCACGAAGGTCTCGCGCTTCCCTTCCCCGCCGGGAAGGAGTTGAACGGTCTTCTACGGGGAGTTTCTCGTATTCGTCGGATTCCTCGAAAAAATCCGAGACATACAGAAATGTGTCTCGCTCGAGCCCCAAATCGACAAACGCCGATTGCATCCCGGGAAGAACACGCGTAACACGGCCTTTATGAATCGACCCGGCTAGAGAATACTCATTGGCTCTTTGGAAATAGATTTCGACGAGCTGATCATCTTCCAGAACAGCAACTTTGGTCTCATGGCGATTTGCAGAAATCACCAGCTCTTTGGTCATCTCATACCTCCCACCGACACGAGCGCACACCGGGAGGGAGGCTAGACCGTACGGGAAAAGCAGGACATTCTCTGCGCGATCAAACGACGCAGAACCAAAAACCTCGCAGTGACTGGTGGAGTTCTCTCAACACCAGCTGTGAAAAAACCTGTTTCGTCCTCAAATCCCGCCTAACCGGCGAACCTCGTCCCGCCCCGCATCGTCTTACACACGCCGCAGACGGACGTTATTCACCACGCCCAGCATCAGAAATGTGCTCAAAATGCTGGAGCCGCCATAACTCATCAACGGCAGCGGTATACCACCAACCGGCATGCGCCCTATGACCATGCCGACGTTCACCAAAATTTGAAACAACAACGTCATGCTGATGCCCATGCAAATGTACATCCCGGCCTTGTCGGCCGCCCCCTGCGCATTCTGCACAATGCCGAGCAACAGCAACAAGTACAAACCTAAGATTAGCAAAACGCCGACGAATCCGTGTTCTTCGGCAAAAGCAGCCAGGATGAAATCGGTATGGGGCACGGGGAGGAAGCGGAGTTTGGTTTGTTCGCCCTTGGTTACGCCTTTACCCCAAAGTCCGCCCGAGCCGACGGCGATTTTCGATTGGATCACCTGATAGCCGCTTCCTCGGGGATCGCGTTCCGGATCCATGAACGAAGTCAGTCGCGCCTTTTGATAGTCTTTGAGGTACAAGAACCAGCCCAGGGGGAGCAGCACCGCGCAAAGAGCTACAATCGCCGCCCAGTACTGCCAGCGCAAGCCCACTAGGTAAATTCCGATTCCGAGGATGGGAAGATAGGTCAAGGAAGTGGTGAGGTCGGGCTGTTTCATGACGAGTCCCATGGGTATCGCAAACAGGACGGTCAGGCGTAAGAGGTCTCGGGCCTCCAGCCGGTCGTTGCGAATGGACGACAAATACCGTGCCATCAACAAGACCAGCACCAGCTTGGCAAACTCTGAGATTTGAAGATGGAAGCCACCAAACAGCGGAATCCAGCGGCGGGATCCAAAAAAGGCCGCGCCGAAGACGAACGTCGCCACCAGCAGCGCCACCATACCGACGTACAAAACGGGCACCTGGCCCAGCAAGGTGTGGTAATCCAGACGCGAGAGCACCCAAGCCAAAACCGCCCCTGCGGCAATGCATAGAATCTGCTTGGTCCAGAGGTTTCGCCAGATGCTATCCCGGGTCGCGCTGTAAATCTGCAAGACGCCGAGAGCGCAGATGAGGGACGTGGCGCCCCACAACAACCAGTCAAAATCCCGGAACGTGCGCATCAGACTCATGGGGTCTCCTCCGGGCGAGGGGGCGGCGGGGGCGGGCTCATTGGATTGGCTGCCGGCCCGGGGGGAAGCAGCACACGCTGCATGGCCAACGCCCGCTGGTTCATCTCCAGACGGGCCTTCTTATCGAAATAAGCTTTCACCACATCTCGCACAATGGGGGCCGCGCGATCTCCGTGTTCGCCGTTCTCAAATAACGCGGCGACCACAATTTCGGGATTATCCTTGGGCGCGAAGCCGACAAACCAAGCGTTGTCTGCATAGTTTTTACCGAGAGCACCGGATTTGATGGCGGCGTTCGAAGCCAGCTGGGCGGTGCCCGTTTTCCCGCAGAGCTGGATACCCGGAAGGAACGAGTTCCTCGCTGTGCCCCACTGCACAACACCGTGCATGGCATCGATGATTTTGACAATGTTGTCTAGATTGAGGTCTGCCTTTCGCGCGGGTTGCCTTTTGTGTGAATCGCGGACGACGTGGGGTCGGTGCCAAACTCCGCCGACGACGAGTCCACCGATGGCGTGAGCCAGTTGAAGAGGGGTCACGGTGACTTGACCTTGGCCAATCGCAACGGAAATCGTTTCTCCGGCATACCATTTGCTCCGGGAGGTGCGGAGCTTCCACTTGGTGGAGGGCACGATCCCTTCGCTTTCGCCAGGAAGATCAATTCCGGTGCGCTTTCCGAATCCTGCTATTTCCGCGTATTTGGCGATCATATCAACGCCTAAGCGGTTTCCCAAGGCATAGAAGAAGACGTCGCAGGACTGCACGAGCGCCCGGTTCAGCTGGATTTTCCCGTGACCACCGCGGGCATGGCATTTGAAGGGGCGCCCGTAATACCAAGCGCTGCCCGAGCAATGGGCGGTGAAATCAGGCGTCAGCACGCCGGTTTCTAGCCCAGCTAAGGCGACAATGGGCTTAAAAGTGGATCCTGGCGCAAACTGCGCCTGAATGGCGCGATTCAGCAAAGGTTTGTCCGGATCGCTTAGGATCGCGCGCCAATCTTGTCCGCTGATGCGGCTGGTAAATTTGTTGGGGTCATAATCGGGCTTGCTGGCCATGGCCAGAACTTCGCCATTTCGAGGATCCAAAGCCACAACGGCGCCGCGCTTGCCCTCCAGCGCCATCTCGGCGACGATTTGCAAATCCAGATCAATCGTTAGCTGGAGAGTTTGGCCGGGTATGGCTTCTTTCATGGCAAGTTCGCTGCGTTCATTGCCCCGATTGTCGACCAGTACTCTCCGCTGGCCGTCAATTCCCACCAACAGGTCGTTGTAATAGCGCTCAACCCCCGCTTTGCCGACCACATCGCCTGGCTTGGCGTTGGCGAAATCCGCACTGTTGAGTTCGTGTTCACTGATCTCGCCGACATAACCAATCAAGTGCGAGGCAACACCCGCTTCTGGGTAGTAACGCGTGTAAGAGGGAGCCAGCACCAGCTCGGGAAAGGCGTCAGGATCGCGGTGAGATTCGACGAAGGCGATTTCGCCAGGCGTCAGCTCTTCCTTGATCACAATGGGCTCGTACTTAGGCCGTGTGCGGTCGAAACGCTTGAGCTTGCTTCGCAACTCATCGAGGCTCAGGTTTAGGCCCTCGGCGATGGGTTTCAAGTGCTCGGGCTTTAGGTTTTCACGCGACAACATCACGCTAAAAGAAGCGTGATTGTCGACAATGACTCTGCCATCGCGGTCGAGAATTTTGCCACGGGGAGCGAGCACAGGAATGGACCGCACCCGGTTGCGCTCTGCGGCGTCTTCATAGTACTCCTTCTGGGTGATCTGCAATTCCCAGAAACCGGACAACAGGTAGAGAAAAACAGCGAAAATCAAGTACTGGACGCTCGCAATGCGCCCGGCAGCGAATTTCGTGTCCTCGCGCAGCACGCGCGCCCCGTCAAGCTTTTCATCCTCCAGATTCAACGGGATGTTGGACACTCTTAACCCCTCTCTTTCAGTTTATCTAAGAGGTGAAACAGAGGGATGGCGACGACGGCATTCAGCATTCCGAGGATGAGCTCCCGACGAGGGTTAAAATCCCCGGGCTGTCCGAGCAAGGCGCGCACCATGATCCAATACATCAGCTGATGAAAAGCGTAGAAGAAGAAACCAAGAATTCCCCGCACGAGCGGATTTTCGACATCGAAGCCGCGATGACTCAAGGTTCCGGCAAAGTAGCCAACCAGCGTTTTCACGATACCGAACATACCTAACGGTTGATGCGAGAGAGAATCCTGTACCAGACCAACGAAGGCGCCAAAGCCGAGTCCGACGATTTCGGATCTGCGCATGAGGGCGAAATACACGGTGATCAGCAGCGGCAGATCGAGAAAGGACAAGAAAGAGATCAAGCGCGGAACATACACTTGAAAAAGGATCGCAGCGAGAGCGAGGCCGACGTAAATCAGCGGGTGAAACCGGGCGATGGGAGCTTTGCGAGCCGCATCGCCAAAGAGCCGTTCGGAAAACTCCTTCATCGTGGTGGGTGAGGTGTTTCCCCTGCGGCTGGTCGAGGAGCGGAACTTGGGGTCGGGGACGGCTCGGTGACTGTGGGCCGCCGGGCTGGCGGGGAAAGCGTTGTCGTCGATGGGTTTGCGGAGCGACGGGAATAGGGATCAGGCTCGGCTGAGGCAGGGCTAGCGGCGGTTTGCGAAGGAGCGGATTCGGCTAGCGAAGGAGTGGCCGTCGCCGGGTTGGCCAAGGGACTGGCGCTCACGCCGGGGTTGGGATCGCCGCTACTGGCAGGCGGCAAAGCCTTCTGAACTGGCGCCGGCAGAACGTTGAAATTCGGAATCCTTCCACCCTGACCCAGCACGACGCCTTGCGCCTCCATGCTTTGCCGGATCTCCGAACGGATCCGGTCCGCATCGGTCAGCTCGTCGCCTGCCACAGCGCGCGGCTGTCGCTCTAGCTCAGACTTCGGGGGGCTGGGCAAGAGGTGGTAGGTCAGGTTTTCTGCCGGTTTGTAGAAGTCAATTTGGTGGACACCTTCGACGACCACGAGCACTTCTTCCAGACTTTGGGAGAACCCGCTCGGCGCGACATAAATTTCCTTGAAGGCGCGTCCAGGGCGCACGAGCTTGACTTCACCTACAGGCAAGCCTTTGGGAAAGATCCGGTCATCGCCAGATGTAAAGATCTTTTCGCCCACCTCGACTCGCAATTCGGTGGGGACGTAGTCCATAATCAGCGTCCCATGCCCCTGCCCCTTTAGCGTCCCGTGCACTCGGGCCTTTTCTGAGATCACGCCGGCAGCGAAACTCGGGTCCGTAATGAGCATGACTTGGGATGCCGTGGGGTAGACAGCGATGATCTTGCCCACGATGCCGTCCGGTGTGATGACGCCCATGCCCGGCCGAACCCCAGAAACACTGCCGCGGTCAATGTAAACCACCTTGGAATTTGCGCCCGTAGAATTGGCAATGATACGTGCTCCAATCGTCCGAGAAGGAATGCGTTCCTGGAAGGCGGCTAAGGCGCGGGCCCGTTCCGCCGTGGAGAGTTCACTTCGCAAGAAGTGATTTTCGAGTTTGATGCGCTGGAGCTCTTCTTTTAAGCGCTGGTTTTCTTCCCGTGCATTGAGAAGAATAAAGTAGTCCCGGACGAAGCCTGTGGTCGAGCCACGAACCATCTCGATGAGGCGCGCTAAAGGAGTTACTGCCGTTACCGACCAGACCCGCAAAAGCGTCATATCCTGGTTGCTCTTCACCTGGTAGGCAATTAAGACCAGCTGGGCAGCGATCACAACCAGAAGAATGGTGAGATTGCGGTAACGTTGCAGGATGAGATCCATGATGGGACCCGGTCACTACCTAGCTTCATTCTCTCACGCGCGACAGCCGGGGCAACTGCCTAGATTGCTCTTAAGATCGAAGTTCGAGTCAAGCGGCGCGCAACTCCCCCGGGACACAGAATTTGCTCGACGGATCGGCAGATCGTTTTGAATCCGTTGAGCGGATCTGGGGGTTGTTCTGCTCGTTCTCCGGGGATCTGCAAGTTCTCCAGACAGTTTTCAGGAGATTCGCCCTCCCACACCCTCCTATTCAATCGCGATCCGGCGCAAAAGTTTGAAATCGGTGAGCATTTTGCCGGTTCCGAGCACCACAGAGGCTAAGGGGTCCTCGGCGATCGACACCGGCAGGCCGGTTTCTTCGCGGATCCGGCGATCGAGGTTTTTGATGAGGGCCCCGCCGCCGGTGAGCACAATGCCGCGGTCGCTGATGTCAGCGCTCAGTTCTGGGGGAGTCCGCTCGAGAGCGACACGGATGGCATTCATGATGGTGGCGATGCACTCGGAGAGAGCCTCGCGGATTTCGGTATCGTCGATGGTGATTGTTTTCGGGACCCCCTCAATCAAATTTCGCCCCTTGATTTCAATGGTTTGGGGCTTGTCTAGGGGGAAGGCCGAGCCGATCTGCATCTTGATCTGCTCGGCGGTGCGCTCGCCAATCAACAAGTTGTACTTGCGCTTGAGATACTGCATGATGGCGTCGTCCATTTCGTTGCCTGCGACACGCACCGAGCGGGAGTAGACGATGCCGGACAGCGAGATGACTGCTACGTCGGTGGTGCCTCCGCCGATGTCCACAACCATGTTGCCGGAGGGTTCGGTAATAGGTAAACCGGCTCCGATGGCGGCCACCATGGCTTGCTCCACCAAGTGCACTTCGCTGGCCTTGGCACGATAGGCGGAATCAATGACAGCGCGCTTTTCCACTTGGGTGATTTCGCTAGGCACACCGATGATGATGCGCGGGTGAACCAGCATTTTACGCCCGTGCGCTTTTTGGATGAAGTAGTTTAGCATGCGCTCGGTCACCTTGAAGTCGGCGATCACGCCGTCTTTCATGGGACGAATGGCCACAATGTTGCCGGGCGTGCGACCGAGCATCTCCTTGGCTTCTTTGCCCACAGCTTCCACTTCGCCAGTTGTTTTGTTGATGGCGACAATGGAGGGCTCATTCACGACAATCCCCTTACCTTTGGCGAACACAAGAGTGTTCGCTGTGCCGAGATCGATGGCAAGGTCAGAAGAAAACAAACTAAAAACGGACCGCAGATTCATACCTCAGCCACGGGGAGCACCGAGTGACCGGAAACTAGTCTTCTCTGAGAGAGTAACACACCGAATCGGCCGGCGGCGAAAGTTCCGTTCACCCTCCGGCGCAAACTGTCCTGCGAGCGTTGTCTGGTACAATCGGGGTTTCACAAAATGGTGAGAACCGAACGGGAGCTGAGGCAGGACATCGTTGAGGTGGGCCGACTGGTCTACCAGAAGGGCTGGGTGGCCGCAAATGATGGCAACATCAGCATCCGGTTGGATGAAGGCCGGGTGCTATGCACTCCGACGGGCGTCAGCAAAGGCATGATGCATCCCGATGATTTGATCATTTGCGACCTGGAAGGCAACAAACTTGAAGGCCGCAAGGAACGCACGTCGGAGATTGCCATGCATTTGACCATTTACCAACTGCGCCCCGATGTTCGCGCTGTTGTACACGCGCATCCGCCCGTATCCACGGGTTTTGCGGCTGCGGGCCGGCCGCTGAACCAAGCACTTCTGCCGGAGGTGATTATCGGATTGGGATGTGTGCCTCTGGCGGCCTATGGCTTACCTGGAACACCGGCCTTGACCGAGCCCATGTTGCCCTATGTGCCGAAGTATAATGCGTTGCTGCTGGCCAATCACGGGGCGGTGACCTACGGCGAAGATGTGTTTCAAGCGTTTTTCCGCATGGAGACTGTGGAGCACTTTGCTCGGATTGCGCTCGTAGCGGAGTTGCTTGGGGGACCCAAGCTGCTGCCGCGGCAGGAAGTGGACAAGTTGTTCGATTCGAGGACCCGCTACGGGGTGCGTGCGAATGTGGGTGCTGAGCCGGGTTGTCCCCTGGTGGCAGAAGACCTGCCCTCGGGCGGTTCGAGCGGAGAACGGTTTACGGTCACTCGAGAAGAGTTGATCGCGCTTGTCGATGAAGCCCTGCGCTCGCGTGGCGTGAGTGTGTAACAGGAAAGGGAGTAGGTCGCTGGGATGGCCGGATGGCGACTCCTTGGCTGGAGCTGAGCTTGATGGGATTTGCCGGCCACCGCGGCTTGAGCTGGCGGTTGAGCGCTAGCGCTGGCCAGCGAAGAGGTCTAGGATAAAGATCTGAAACATGGTTTGGAGGACTGATGGGTGAAGCGTTAGGAATGATTGAAACTCGCGGACTGGTGGCCATGATTGAAGCAGCCGACGCCATGGTGAAGGCAGCCAAAGTCACCTTGGTGGGTTGGGAAAAAATCGGTTCCGGGTACGTGACGGCCCTCGTTCGCGGGGATGTCGCCGCCGTTCGCGCTGCCACGGACGCGGGCGCGGCAGCTGCTCGGCGGGTGGGAGAACTGATTTCGGTTCATGTCATTCCGCGTCCCCATCCAAGCCTGGAAGACGTCTTGCCCATTGGGAAAAGCGCAAAGTAAATGATTCTCGCCCGAGTCGTGGGCACCGTGGTGGCCACGCGAAAAGATCCCCGGCTAGAAGGCAAAAAGCTTCTCATTCTCAAGCCGGTTACGCCCGAAGGTAAGGACGAAGCCGGTTACCTCGTGGCGGTGGACACGGTCAGCGCAGGCTTTCGGGAAACTGTCCTTGCAGTTTCGGGCAGTTCCGCCCGCATGGCCGAGGGTTGTCAGAACCGGCCCGTTGATACTGCCATCATCGGCATCGTCGACTCGGTTTCGCTCGACGAGCCCCGAAAAAACGACAAAAAGAGCGCGTAATGTTTTTGGCGCGTGTCATCGGAAGAGTGTGGTCAACGGCGAAAGATCCGAAGCTTGAGGGCCATCGGTTGTTGATCGTTCAGCCGCTGACGCCTGAAGGGAAACAAACGGGGAAGCGGATCGTGGTGGCGGATTCGGTAGGAGCTGGCGCTGGTGAACTCGTGTATTGTTGCCGCGGTCGGGAGTCGAGTTTTCCGTTCTTGCCGCAGGAAGTTCCCACCGACGCCACGATTGTAGGCATTGTGGACGAGCTCCACGTCGACCGCACAAAGAACGAGCGATGTTAATTGCGCGGGTCATTGGAGAGGTCGTTTCGACACAGCGGCACGCTAGTCATAACGGCCAAAAGACGCTACTGGTTCAACCGTTGAATTTAGATGGTACGGACCGCGGCGAGGCCGTTGTGGCCATGGATGCAGTGGATGCAGGCGTGGGGGACCGGGTGCTTCTGGTCACCGAGGGATTTTCCGCCATGACCAGCGTCGAACGGCCGAATTCGCCCATTGATATGGCCGTGGTTGGGGTTATCGACCACATCGAATTACTTGAGCAGGTATAAGGCGAGAACGGCACACCGGAGTCTAGGCCGTTATCGGCCGGTTTGGAGGATTTTTAAACCGATGCGGCGGAGAACTGTGCGGATGGACTGGAAGATGGTTTCCTCAACATCTTCTGTCAAGGGACCGGGAAGCCCGTAGTAGATCATGCTATCCGCCCCCTCGTAGCCACCCTCCCGCACAATCGTGCGGGTTGGGATATAACACATGACATCGTTCGAGTATCCGGCCACAATGAGATCCGCAGGCGCAAACTCTCGCTTGGCTCGCAGGCCATAACCAGCCACCACTTCTCCGCCCAGGGCTAGGATCGTAAAGTCCTTGCCAAGGCGGATTGCCTGCACAGGATAGGAGATGCGGTGCAGAGGACGCCGCTCGTCATAGGCGCGAAGCATCGCCCGGGCGCGCGAGGCCAGGTAACGGTTTTCAGATTTGGCTTCTTGTTCGAACTGCTCGCGCGAGTGCGGCTGAAAGGCGAGATCAATGGTCTGCCAGGCTGAGCGGAGACTAGGCTTGATGGGTTTCATCGGGCCAGCCAGCTGGCGCAAGACCTCCGCGGCGAGGGTCCGGCCATGGCGTTCAGCGTCCGCAAGCGTGCCGCGTGGCGACGGGTTGGCATCGCCCCCGCACAACATTAGGAAAAGAGCGGTAACGCCGGGTTGCGCAGCTTCCACTTCGGTTTGCGCATAGCCCGCGTAATCGCCGTTGATCTGCACATAGTCAGCCAGCAGCGTCGTATTGTGACAGGCATATCCGAAGAGTACGGCTTTGAGTTTCCCGTCGGGTGTCCGTACTGCCAAAACCGGCACGTCGTGGTCCACCGGGCCTGGGGGAAATTTGGTCCGGCGATTCATGGCAAACCCGACCTGGCCGTGAGCAACGCTGAGGCGCGCAGGGGAAAGATCCGCGATCGCCGCGCCGATCACGGTCACAAGGTTTTCGACCAGACGGCTCGCGTAGCGGTCAACAGCCGCCTGTTGTTCCGGAGTGAGGAAGTACATGGTCATCAGGTTGGCCTTCACCACTGGACCAGAATGGGTGTGGGAGGAGTTCAACAGAAGCCGCGAGCGCGGCAAGCCGTATTGCTGGGCGACGCGCGCGGCCACCGTCTCGGAGATGTTGCGCGAGAGTCCAATGAGGTCGGTGGTGACAATCACGGCTTTTCCGCGCGAGCCATCCTCGACGGCGAGAGCTTTGGCCCATAACCGGGTGGCCACGCCCTCGCTAGGCCGGTTCCGCGCCGCAAATCCCGCCATCCAAATGGGCTCACCGGGAGTGATATCGACGCGCGCGCTGCCGGCGCGAAAATCACCTCCCCACGTAAAGCCGAGCGGCAACCAAACCACAAAGAACCACACCATGATCTATGACATCATATTGCAGTAAGGTGAATCGATGATTTTCCAGGTTTTGATCACGGCAGGCCTTGTAGCCCCGTTTCTCTTTGCGCAATCACAAAGTAATTCCGGCGATATTAAAGGCTCGGTGGTAGACCCAAGCGGCGGGGCTATCGCGACAGCGAAGGTGACTTTGAGCGATCCCGATCGGGGGATTAGCCGGACGACGGAGAGCACAAGCGACGGCGCGTTTGTTTTCGGTTTGGTGCCGCCAGGTCGCTACCGGCTCCGCGTGGAGGCCTCGGGCTTCACGCCGAAGGTGTTGGAAGGGGTAGAGGTGCGCGTTGGCGATACGGTTTCGCTGGTAGTTCAAATGGTGGTCAGCGCGGTGACCACAGAGATCCAAGTGCAAGCGCAAGCGGAAGTGGTGGAAGTTGAGAGAATCCAGCAAGCGAACACGATCGAGCAAGAGCGCATTCGCAACCTTCCAATCAACCGGCGGAATTATCTCGACTTTGCGCTGCTTGCTCCAGGGGTTGTGGAGACAACCTCCCTGGTCGACGACACGAGCTTCCGTCCCATCCAGACGCCGAATTCGGGTTTGAGTTTTGGGGGTAGCAATGGGCGCGGGAACGGTTTCTATATCGATGGCGTTGAGAATTACAACGGCTCGGGAGGGGTACGGCCTTCGGTCACCCAGGAGATGGCGCAAGAGTTCCAGATCAACCGCAACAGTTTCTCCGCGGAGTTTGGCAATGCAGCAGGCGGCGTGGTCAACATCATCACGAAGTCAGGGACCAATGAGCTTCACGGGAATCTATTTGGTTTCCTCCGCCATCGCGACATCCAGGCACGCAATTACTTCGACCCGGGCAAAAGCGCCTTCACGCGCCTTCAGGCGGGGGCCACGTTGGGCGGCGCCATCAAGAAAGACAAGACATTTTTCTTTTTCGGATTTGAGCGGCTGGACCGCCAGGAGACCAATTTTGTCCCTATTCTGCAAGACCGCTCGGTGTTTAACCGGCTGACGCCCGGTCAACAACAGCTCGTAGATTTCTTCAACGCCTCGGGCAACCCGCTGCTGGTGGGTCTAGCGCGCCAAGCGCAGCAACTTCTGGTTCCGGGCAACAACCCAGCTGTCGTGCGGCTGTTTAACGAAAATAGCGGCGTCTTTCCGTTTGCGGAGGACTTGACGACAGTCGGCCTGCGGATCGATCACCGGTTTAATGATCGCCATTCGCTGTTTTTCCGCAGCAACTACACGGATAACTTCCAACAGAATTCCGCCTTTGGCGCGCTTGATGCTTACAACCGCGGACGGGCGATCGACCAAAGTGATGCCACGGTGATGATCGCCGACACGTTTGTGATCAGCCCGTCCTGGTTTATGGATACGCGCCTCATGTTCAACTACAACCCCCTGGCGTGATCCCCACGGACAGAAACGGTCCCGAGCTCAATATTGTTGGTTTTGGCCTGTTTGGCCGGCAAATCTTTTTGCCTTATGACGGCCGTGAGCGGCATTATCAAGTGCTGCAGAATTTTAGCCATGTGGCGGGCCGGCATAGCTGGAAGTTCGGCTATGACTTGAATCCCGTGCGCACATCCTTCATTTCGGAAACCTTCTTTGGCGGCCGGTTCAGCTTCGGGGAAGCGGTCCCGCTGGTCAATGCGCTCGTGGCGGTCACTGGCGATCCTGCGCTGCCAACGACGCTCACCACGTTCTTGACGGCGGCCGGACAGCAGCGCTTGATTCCGAATCTCACGCAGCCGCTTAGCGCGTTACAGGCCTATAGCTTAGGGCTGCCCACGTTCTTTCAGATGGGAACTGGCAACCCGAATTACATCAATTTCATCAAGCGCCTGCACTTCTACGCCCAGGATTCCTGGCGTGTGCGCAATGATCTCACACTGAATCTCGGCGTGCGCTACGAGAATGAATTTCACAATCCCATCATTCCGCCCGACCGCAACAATGTGGGGCCACGTGTGGGTTTCGCTTGGTCTCCTGGCAAGACGGCGCGCATGGTCATCCGGGGCGGTTATGGGTTGTACTATTCTCAGATCACTTCCAACGTGGCCGGGACGGCAGACCCGCTGTCGGGGCGGTTCATCAATCAGGTATTTGTTCCTTTGAGCGGCGTACCAGGCATCAACAATGTGCAGACCGGGCGGCCGCTTACTTCTGCCGATGTCTATCAGACTTTATTGCGGCAGGGCGTGATTGGAAGCCGGCCCATCCGCGAGTCCGACTTAGCACAGTTTGGATTGCGCATCGGGCCCGGCCTCCCGCTCTCGGTGATCTTTGGCGTAGACAAGGATCTTGAGAACCCGTGGGCCCATCAGGCCAGTTTGGAAATCGAGCGAGCCGTGGGCGACTTTGCCGTTTCCATCGCCTACAATTTCAACCGGACAGCGCACATTGCCCGGGTGTTGGGAAGAAATGTGCGCTACACGGGAGAGCGCTTGCCCGATGGCCGGCCCATGTTTGCGCGGATTGACCCGCTGATTCTTCAACGCAACGTATTTGAATCGAGCGCCAACTCCTTCTACCATGCGGGCATTCTTCAAGTCACACGCCGCTATCGCCGCGGCTTTACCCTGAACGCTCACTACACGTTCAGCAAAGCGATTGACGAATCCACGGACTTCAACTCGGACTACTCCCCCAACGACCAGTTGAATGCCCGAGCCGAGCGCGCCCTGTCGGCCTTTCACCAGCAACACCGGTTTGTGGCCAACGCCGTGTATGCTTCTCAGGCCAAGAATTCGCTCCTGAAGAACTGGAACGTCGCGCCGATTATCATTGCGAATTCCTGGCGGCCATTCAATCTTTTGACCGGTGTGGATCTTCCCGTTGGCGGCGATGGCTACGTCAACACGAAGCGGCCAGCGCACCTCGGCCGCAACATGGGGCGCGGCCCAAATTTCTTCACTGTTGATCTGCGACTTTCGCGTCGCTTTGCGCTTGGTTCAGAGCGCACCAACCTTGAGTTCATCGGCGAAGGCTTCAACCTTTTGAACCGCACGAATTTCCGTACAGTGAATAACACCGTGGGAGATGTACCGATCTCGGCCTTGCCGAACCCCATTGTGCCAAACCGTTCCAGCGCTACGACGCCGCTTGCTTACACCTCGGCCCTGAATCCGCGGCAATTCCAGTTCGCCTTAAAAATCAACTTTTAGGGCGATGCCAGTGGGGGCGATGACGCCCGTGTCACGGTTGCCCTCCCACGGCCAATCGGGGAGTCCAGCCATGGCAGCAGGCGCCCGAGCCGCCAGCGGGGCCGGCTAGACCGCGGGGGTCGGGGTTTCGGTGGTTGGCGCCGGGCCAGCAGAGCCCGCAAACCCGCGTTCTGATTTTCTCCGCTTCACAAGCAGACAAAGCGCCGGCAAGGCTAGGAAGGTGAGAAACAAAGTGGAGACGAGGCCTCCAACGACGACCGTTGCCAGGGGACGCTGGACATCGGAACCGATGCCTGTCGCGCGAGCCGCGGGCACCATGCCCAGCATGGCCACGACAATCATCATCAAAACGGGGCGGAGCTGAGAGAGTGCACCTTGCAGGACAGCATCCTGTGTGGTGACGCCGTTCAGGCGCAGTCTCCGGTTAATTTCCGCAACCACCAGCACGCCGCTCATCACCGCCACCCCGAAGAGGCTCACAAAACCGACCGCGGCCGAAACGCTAAGATTAATCTGGCGAAACCACAGGAACAAGAAACCGCCAACGAGGGAAAAAGGTACATTGAGCAACACAATTCCCGCGTCTTTGGTGCTTCCAAAAGTGAAGAACAGCCACATGAAGATGATGGCGATGGTTAGCGGCATGACCAAGCTGAGGCGGCGTTTGGCGCGCATCAGGTTGTCGAACATTCCCCCCCATTCCACGCGGTAGCCCTCGGGAAGTTTGATTCGCGCCGCAAACTGTCTTTGCGCTTCCGCAGCGAAGCCGCCCTGATCGCGGCCGCGGATATTCGTGCGCACGGCGATTTGCCGGCGGTTCTCGCGGCGTGCGATGATGCTTTGCCCGTTGACGACTTCGATGTGAGCAAGCTGCGAGAGCGGGATGCGAGCTCCAGCGCGCGTAGGAACAAGCATCGCTCCAATGACGTTGGGATCGCCTCGATATTCGGGTAGGAAACGCACGGTGAGGTCGAAACGGCGTTCTCCTTCGAAAATACTGGACACGACGCGCCCGCCAATGGCGAGCTCAATCTGGTCCTGCACGTCGCGGACTCGAACCCCGTAGCGCGCCATCTTCTCGCGGTCTAGGCGGATGGTAAGCTGGGGTTGCTCAGCTTCTTGCTCGATGGCCGTGTCGGCTGCGCCTGGAATGGAGCGCACGATTTGCAAGGTCTCCTCAGCGAGGCGGCGCAACACTTTGAGATCCGGACCAATCAGAATCACGGCCAAATCGGCCGAGGATCCTGTTACGACTTCGGTGACGGTATCAATGATGGGCTGAGTGATATTGAAATTGGCGCCAGGAATGACTTCGGGCAACAGCCGCGAGAGGTCATTGACAAGATCTGCCTTCTTGCGGCCAGGCGGCCACTGATCATAAGGTTTGAGAGTTACTAGTAACTCGATACGGTTCGGTCCGAAGGGATCCGTGCCAGCATCGTTGCGTCCGGATTGCGAAGCCACGGCGCGAATCTCCGGGAACGTGCGCAGAGTCGCCCGCATTTGATCTGCGACGCGCGCCGTCTTTTGGAGGGAGGTGCCAGGCGGCAGGTTGCTGCGGATCCAAATCGTGCCCTCATCGAGGGTCGGCAAAAACTCTGTACCCAGCCTGCGGGCAACCAGGAAAGAAGCTGCAACGACCCCAACTGCGCCGACAATCACGAACCATGGCCGGCGTAAGACAAAGCGCAGGGTGCGCTCATAGGCCCGGCTCAACCGCCCGAGCACAGGATTTTCCCACTGCCGCGCCCCGTTGCGGAACAAAAACGTTGCTAAGACAGGGACTAGCGTGAGAGCAATCAACATGGAGCCCAACAGGGCGTAACAGACCGTGAAGGCCATCGGCGTGAACAAGCGCCGTTCAACCCGCTCTAACATGAAGAGCGGGAAATAAGCCGAAATAATGATGACGAGGGAAAAGAAAAGGGGCGATTCTACCTCTAGGGCCGCATCGCGCACCGTCTTAAAAACGTTTTCTGCGCCTTTCGGCTTGCGAGCCTGAAAGGTATGCAAGACCCGCTCGACCATAATCAGCGAACCGTCGACGATGATGCCGAAATCAAGGGCCCCCAAGCTGAGCAAATTGGCTGGGATGCCAGAAAAATACATGCAGCAAAAGGCAAACAGCAGTGCGAGGGGGATGGTGATCGCCGTGAGAATCGCAGCTCGAAAACTACCTAAAAAGAGCAACAAGACGAAGACGACAATCACCAAACCTTCGAGAAGGGTCTTGCCCACGGTGTGCAGCGTGTTATTGACGAGCTCCGTCCGGTCGTAAATTACGTTGAGGCGTACGCCATCGGGAAGAGTCGCGTTCAACTCGTCAACAGCTTCGTGGACGCGAGCCAGGACCTCACTTGGATTCTGCCCGCGCCGCATGAGCACGATGCCTTCCACACCCCCGCTCCGTTCCTGTAGTCCAAAGATCCCGGTTGGAGGCGCTGAACCGAGCGAAACTTTTCCGAGGTCACGTACATAAACTGGCACGCCCTTGCTTTCTGTGACCACGCTATTTTCGATGTCGGCAATGGAACGTAACAAGCCAACGCCCCGGACCGCGAGCGATTGCTCGCTGTTGTCCAGCAGTGCTCCGCCGGCGTTTTGATTGCTCTGCTCGACGGCAGAAGCCAGTTCGCTGAGGGAGATTTTGTACTTCTCCAGGGCAAAGGGATTAATCTCGATTTGGTATTGCTTGACGAGTCCGCCAAAAGGGACGACATCGGCTACGCCCGCTGCCTGAAGCAGGCGTGGATAAACGACCCAGTCCTGAATTTCTCGCAGCTGGCGCGAATCGAGCCCTTCACCCTCCAGGCTGTAACGAAAGAGCTCGCCAATCGGTGTCGCCATGGGCGCAAGCGTCGGCGTAAGTCCTTCGGGGATTTCTGCTTCGCGCAATTTTTCGGTGACCACTTGCCGGGCAAAATAGTCGTTGGTGCCGTATTCGAAGGTGAGTTCGTTGGAGGATAACCCGAAAATAGTGCGAGAACGGCGTGAGATGACATTCGGCACGCTGTTTAAGGCGCGCTCAATAGGGATGGTGACTTGCTGCTCAACCTCTTCGGCAGCAAGGCCAGGGACGACGGTAATGACCTCTACGGTGGTGTCGGAGATGTCGGGGTAGGCTTCAATTTTAAGCTGGGTGAAGCACCAAACGCCAAGAACGATGAGAGCGATCGCCGCCGTCACGGAGAGGAATCGCTGTTCAAGGGACAGGCGCAGCAGGCGAGCGATCATTCCGCACGGACTCCTTGGCGGCCGAGGTGAACCACTTCGCCATCGGTAAGGAAGATGAGGCCTTCTGCGACCATGGAACGCAGCTTTGGA
Source organism: Bryobacteraceae bacterium (assembly GCA_025056455.1). Taxonomy (GTDB): domain Bacteria; phylum Acidobacteriota; class Terriglobia; order Bryobacterales; family Bryobacteraceae; genus CADEFT01. The sequence goes on from JANWVY010000001.1 coordinate 195,469, forward strand.
AGAAGGGGGCGCAGGCGAGCTTCGGAATCCACAACCACGATCACCACCGGTCGCTCATCGGTGACGCCAAACAGGCGCTTCCGGTGTAACAGGCGGCCCACACCGAAACCCATGACGCCATGAATGACCGTAGCGCCCGATACCCCCGCTTGCAGCAACGATTCGACGATCGCCTCATAAAGGGGGGTTCGCGATTCGCCCCACGTATCGGTTTCATCAAGAAAAATGAGCATCAGCTTAACCGGCGGCGGCAGCAGTTCCGACATAGCGTTCAGTTCCCTGTTAGCAGCATGGCGCCGTCGACAATGACACGTTCACCCACCTTGAGGCCGGCGGTCACAGGAATCAAGTCGCCCGAGCGGCGGCCTGCTTCCACCTTGACCGGTTCAAAGCATCCGGGCGCAGATTCGCGGTAGACGAGCAAACGCCCCTGTGCCTGGATGACCGCGCGAGCTGGAACCACCGGCACTTGATGGTAGGACTCGATGTGGCGAACCTCGCCAAACATCTCTGGGCGCAGCTTGCCCTGCGGGTTGCCGAGCTCGGCCCACACTTTAAGGGTGCGTGTCTGGGGATCCAGCGTGTCAGCCATGCGTGCGACGCGGCTGCGAAACACTTCACCGGGGTAGGCGCTCAAAGTCACGTCAAAAATTTCTCCTGGCTTGACGAGGCGAATGAAGGTCTCGGGGACCTCGGCCGAAATCCAAACGCTGGAAAGATCTGCAATGGTCATCAGCGGCGCGCTTAGATCATTCCGGAACTCTCCGGCTGCCACGTTCATTTCGGTAATCTTTCCGGAGAGCGGCGCACGGACGACAATCCGCTGGCGGAACCGGCCAGGAGAAAGTCCGAACAGTTCCAGTCGCGCCACGGCTTGCTGGTAGGCAGTTTGCGCTTGTTGCAGCGCGATCTTGGCTTGGACCAGAGCGGTCTCTGCGGCAATGACCTCCTTTTTGGCGACGGCATCGCCACGAAACAACTCGGAAACGCGATCAAAATCCTGTTGCGCCTTATTCAGGGCCGTCTTTGCTTCGTTCACTTGAGCCTCGGCTTGCATGGCGGCTGAAGCTGCTGCATCGGCTTCCGGACTCTCGACCGTGACTAGCGGATCATTCTTGCGGACGGCGTCACCGAAACGTACCAGCACTTCGGCCACGCGCCCAGCAACAGGCAACAACACTTTGGAGACACGGTTCGGGTTTACCTCGACTTTGCCCGGCACAGTGAATTCCTCGGTGGGCATCTGGGCCAGCTTTACCTCGGTTAGCTGAATCTGCTTCAGTTTTGGCGAGTCGGGCGGAATCGCGATACAGGCGCTTGATGTCGGTGCCGGTGGCGCAGCCGCGGCGGGCGGACTTGATGGGGAGCGCTTGGGCTCAGAAGCCATGGGTTCGGAGGTGCGCTGGCACGCGCTGACAACCAGCACTAGGAGCAGGGATGCAGCCCGTTTCATTTGGAATACCCTTTGCCAGTAATGGCATCGATGAGAAAGAGGGCTCGCCCGTATTCGGCTCGCGCCTCTTGATAGCCGAGCATGGTTTCGTTGTACGCCCTTTGTGCGTCTAAAAACTCGACCAGCGTGGCTTCCCCGCGGCGATAGGAAAAATCCATGACGTCACGGACACGGCTGGCGCGTTCTAAAAGAGCCGTTTCGATTCGCTCCAGTAACTGCTTGGCGGTTTCATACGACGCGAACGCGTTCTCGACTTCGGCTTGGATTTCCTGTTCGAGGCTACGAAGCCGGGCCTCAATCTGCTCTTGTTCACGGCGCGCGCGCTCAATCTCTCCCTGGTTTTTGTTCAAAACGGGGAGAGCCACGGAGAGGAACAACCCGGCCGAATTGCCACTTCGTAATCCGCCCACGCCAAACTGGCGGTTGAAGGCGGCGCCGAAGGTATAATCCACCTTGGCCTGCGCCAGTTGCAGCCGGAGCTCGGCTTGCGAGCGCGCTTGATCCCGGCGCAAGGCGTCCAAATCCGGGCGAGTCGAGATGGCCATTTTGAGCAGGTCCTCTTTGGTGTAGGTGACTGCATCGCGCCGCAGCTCTCCCCTCACGTCAAAGCGCGGATCAAAAACGGTTCTCCCCATTAAGGTTTGCAAGCGGTTTGCGGCCAAGCGCAAGCGCAACTCCGCCTGCCGCACCTGATTGGCGAATTGAAGCTGCGCCACCTCGGAGCGGATGAGCTCTACGCGCGCCAGATCGCCCGAATTCACCCGGGTTTTGTTGATCGCAACAATTTGGTCGAAGGCCGCGAGGTTGGCTCTGGCTAAGGCGGCGTTTTCTTTAGCCAGCAACAGGTCGGTGAAGGCATACTGCACATCAAGCACCAGCGTCCGCATGGTGTTGAGGAAGTCGGCTTGGGCCACGCCCTTGGCTGCTTCGGCCACGGCTACCCGCTGTTGCCGCTTCTTTCCTCGTTCAAACAGAAAATCCAACCGCACGTTGATTTCTGTCGGACCTGCGGCGTTGGTGGCGGGATTAAAACCGGAACCAAGTATGTCGAGGTAGTTTCCGCCCAGGCTCAGCACGGGATTGGGACGCAGTCTCGCCTGAAGCAGCCGGGCCTCGGCAATGGTGAGGTTCAACCGCTCGGCAACGAGACGAAGATTGCGAGAGACAGCCTCATCCAACACCTGCTCGAGGGTCAGCGCTTGCTGGCCGCGCGCAAGGGTGGAAACCGCAACCGTGGCAGCCAGCAGACAAGACAAGGATCGCAGCATTCAGCCGGGGAACTACAGCAACTTTGTTACCAGCCGATCGGGCACAACGATGGTTCAAAAATCACCCCTTGTCGCCAACCGCTCTGTGCGCTTTTCGCTCACCGCCGTCCAGAAAGCGTACACGTCGAATCGGGGCAGGTGCATCGACCCGACATATGAGACACACTAGAAGACAAAACTCAAGAAACGATGGCTCGGATGTTCCCTCGAATTGTGGCCGCCCAGCGGCTTCAAGTGTGGTTACTGGTTGCAGCGTTGACCGCGCTCATTTTGACTGGAGCGCTGGTGGTCGATCTCACGCGAAACCTGCGCACAGTGGTTATTAGCGATACGAACCGGAATTTAGCCACGGCGGTTCAGGAACTTCAACAAGCGGCTGCGGCGCAACGGAGCTTGCCGGACGATTTCGAACGGCTGGATCAGATTCTCAAGCCGCTGGGATACGAAGTACTCCGCTCTCATGCCGACATTGAGGGGGGCTACGTCTGGCGCGGTCAGGTGGTGGGACACACCTTTCCGACCTACACCGAACTGGGCAGCACGCTGATGCAGCCGGCGGTAGAAAACAACGAAGTCATGCTTGCGCTCGCCGAGAGTCGTCAAAAAGGAGGGCGGGTCATCCACCGCGTCCGGCAAGATGACTCCGACCTGGTGCTGGTAGCGGCCGCCGCGGGAGCAGATGGCCGCCCAGCTGCTTGGTGTCTTCGCCGGATCATCAATTTTAGCGACACCAGCGAACTGGGCAGGCGGCTGCTGCTGGTCGCGGTGATGGGAGTGGCGCTGCTGTCCGTCGTTACGGTGTTGACGCTCAGCTTCCAGCTGCAACGCGGATTTGCGCAGATTCAGCGAGGACTGGCACGCTTGGAGACGGATCCGAGCTATCGGCTGCCGGACCAAAACCACGAACTGCGGCCGATCGTTCAGGCCATCAACACGATGGCACAACGGCGGCAAGTCCTCGAAGGGGAGTTACGGCGAGAGGACCGGCTCCGAGTGATGGGACGAGTCGTGGCTGGCATTGCGCACGAGATCAAAAATCCTCTGAACAGTCTCCGGTTGATGGTCCGAGCCCTGGCCAGAAGGCTAGAAAGTGAGCCCGCGGCGCAAGAATCGACGGCGCTCATTACGGCGGAAATTGACCGCTTGGACGCCTTGTTACAAAGCCTGCTTGTGTTCCGGCAGGACGACAGCCGACGGCCCCGGCGTCAAGCCCTCCAGCCGATTCTCGAGCGAAGCCTTGCGCTGGTGCGCCCGCACGCTTGTGAACGGCAAATCGAACTAGCGGTAGAGGGTGATGCGCACTGTTCGGTCTATGTTGACGGAGACTATCTTCAGCAAGCCTTAATCAACGTGTTGCTCAACGCGATTGACGCTTCAGAAACACAAGGCAAGGTGAATCTGCGCATCGAGCAAGAGCCTCAGGAGGTGAAAATTTCGGTCAAGGATAGCGGTCCAGGCTTGACGCCCGAGCAGCAAGAGAGAATGTTTGAAGCTTTCTATACCACCAAACAAGCCGGCGTGGGTTTAGGGCTGGCCATCACGCGCACGTTGCTCGAAAAAATGGGTGGCAGCATTGAAGCCCAGAGCGCGAAGCCCGGGGCTGTCTTCACGCTCCGAGTTCCCGCCGCACAACCCGCATGAAAAAGCACCGCATCTTGGTTGTTGAAGATGAACGAACGGCCCTGCGTGCCTTGAGATTGATTCTCGAGGATGAGGGATATCCGGTACTAGAAGCCGCGACGGGCGAAGAAGGTTTGCGGCTCGCGCTTGCCGAACAGCCCGATCTGGTCCTTCTGGACATTCGCTTGCCTGACGTGGACGGAATCACCGTCCTCCAAAAGCTCAGGGCCTCAGCCTCTGACGCCGCCGTCATCATTATGACCGCGGAGACCACCAGCGCCAACGCCATTCAAGCTACCCGGTTCGGAGCCTTCGACTATGTTTCCAAGCCAATCCATGACGAGCACTTGCTGTTGTTAATTCAGCGGGCGCTTGAGTACCGCGAACTAGAGCGTGAGGTCCGTTCCTTCCGCGAGCCGCCAGGTAAGGATGTGGCTGCGCTGTCGGGTATGGTTGGTCATTCGCCGGCGATGCAGAACGTCTATAAAACGATCGGCCGGGTTGCCAGTTCGACGGCGACGGTGCTGATTACGGGTGAATCGGGGACAGGCAAGGAGCTAGTGGCGAACGCCATTCATGAATTCAGCAACCGCCGCGAGCAACCCCTCGTCAAGGTGAATTGCGCCGCCATACCCGTCGATCTGCTTGAAGCAGAGCTGTTTGGTTACGAAAAGGGCGCATTCACCCACGCCGTGACCCGCCGCCTTGGCCGCTTTGAACAGGCGCAAGGGGGAACGCTTTTTCTGGATGAAATTGGCGAAATGCCGCTCGCTTTGCAGCCAAAGTTGCTGCGAGCCATCCAAGAAAGAACCATCGAACGGTTAGGCGGCCTGGGTTCCCTGGCTGTCGACTTCCGGTTAATCGCCGCCACGTCAAAAGATCTCGCCGCGGCTGTGGCGGAGGGTACATTCCGCGAGGATCTTTATTATCGACTAAACGTGGTCAACATCAGCTTGCCTCCCCTGCGAGAGCGGCTCGAAGATATTCCCTTGCTCGTGCAGCGCTTCCTCGGTCGATCCGAGCGACCGGTGTCGATCCGACAAGATGCGCTCGAGAAGATCCTTCGTCACCATTGGCCGGGAAATGTTCGCGAGCTTGAAAATGTCATTGCGCGCGCCGTGGTGCTGGCACCGGGCGGGGTCATTACGCCTGAAGTGATCGAGTTTGCCCCTTTGCACCCGGGCAAGCCGGAGGCCTGGGAAGCTGAGGTTCCTTATCGCGATGGTTACTGGCAGGTGCTCCGACGGGTGGAGGCTGCCATGATCCGCAAGGCGCTCCGCGACGCCGATGGGAATAAGGCTGAAGCTGCTCGCCTGCTCGGAATCCAGCGCCGGCTTCTCTACGACAAGATAGTGGAGCTTGGCTTGTCGTAACGCCCTGAGAGGTCGCCGTGGGAACCGCAAGAACACGGTTCCCTCACCGCAGCCTAAGCGAGACGGCCGGATCCGGCGATCTAAAATAATGAAGGATTCTTCATGTCTATCGCTCTGATTGCTCTATGGTTTGCCAGTCCCTTGTTTGCGCAGCACCGGCTTTACACAACGGGCATTACCTCCAAAGGCTGGGTGGTGGGCACAAAACTCCAACCGAGCGGTTTATTTCTGCGGATGGGCAAAGGTTGGCACCGTTTGGGTTTCCTTCATCCGCAAATTCAGACCCTGGACTACGATCCGCGCGATCCTCGGCGGATTTACCTCGCTGCGGGCAACGGCTGCATCCGGTCCGACGACGGAGGGAAAAGCTGGCGGATTCTGACCGGTTGGGAGATGACTGAGCTTCAGGACGTGAGCGTCGATCGCAACCAGCCGGACCATGTCTGGATTGCTCTACCAGATGGAGTCGCGGTCAGCCGGGATGCGGGTAAGAGCTGGAGCCGCGTGAACCTCGGTGTGGCGCGGCGCTTTATTCAGTCGATTCGAGTGGACCGCAGCCAGCCCGGCCGCGTTCTTGCTGGAGGCGAACTTGGGGTTCTCATTAGCGAGGATGCCGGCGCCTCCTGGAATCGAAGCTCGCCTGAACTGCGCTTGGTCACCCATCTCGAACAATCCCCTCATGACGCCAAACGCTGGCTGGCAACCACTCAGGAGCAAGGGGCCTATCAATCCACGGATGGAGGCCGGAGCTGGCAACCCTTGCCAGGGGTGCCAAAGGGGACTCTCTACAACGCGTCGTTTGATCCTCATGGCGAGAACCGCATGGCTCTAGCAGGGTGGGGAGTGGGTGTAGTAGTCAGCGAAGATGGTGGCAAAAGCTGGCGCGATGGAGCACAAGGCTTGCCCTCACGCGCGGTCTGGCGAGCTGTGTTTGATCCAGACCAAGCTGGCGCCCTCTGGGTTAGCGTTCATGAGGAAGCCGCTTTCCTGAGCCCAGACGCAGGACGGAGCTGGCGCAGAGCGGGGCTTGAAGGTTCGATTCTCTACGACTTTATCTTTGTCCCTGAGACTGCCCCATGATACTTTTCACAGTTCTTTTCGCTTCTCTCGTGGCTCCTGCTTGGGCCGATGGCGGCGATCGCGAAAGGCAGTTCCGCGAGCGAGTCCGCGCTGTAATTGAGCACCACGCTCGCAGCGATAGCGGTTATGCTGCGGTTGCCGCGCGGCTTGCATTGAAGCGGGACGCCGCCTGGGCTTCGCGCCAGCTGAGGCAGCTGCTGAAAGAGCCCACGGGAGACATGTTCTGGATGTTCCCCGTGACCGCAATCGCCTATCTTGATCATGGGCAATTGAGCCCGGAGGCCCGCCAGGCGCTCCGCGAATCCTGGCGGACTTACATGCCCTACCGCGGCGATACGGAAAATCACTGGTTGCTCTACTACACCTGCCTCTACCTCATGTCTCAACTCTATCCCAATCAGCCCGGCGAGACCTGGTACACGGGAAAAAGTTCAGCGGAAAACCAAAAGGAGGCCGAAGAGTGGATCCGCCACTGGATGGATCTGACAACCACGATCGGCCAAGGCGAGTATGACTGTACCCACTACTTGGGTGTTTACGCCCTTCCCCTTTCCTATCTCTACGCTTGGTCCAACGATCCGGATCTGAGGGAACGCGCCCGCAAGATGCTAGATTGGGTGATCGCGGATTACGCCGTCGAGAATCTAAATGGCATTTATGCCGGAGCGCACGCCCGGACGGATGACGTCCAGGTGCTCGAGAAGTGGCGCGGCGTTTCCTCGGATCTTGGATGGCTATGGTTTGGGTTGGGCTATCCGCTTCCTGGCTACAGTGCCTATGGATTTTTCTACGCTGTTGCCTCCGCCTACCTTCCGCCAGAGCTCATCCACCGGATTGCCACCGACCGCTCCCGGCCCTATCTTCACCGCGAGCAGAAGCGTACCCGGCATCGCTGGCGCTTCACCGATATCCGGAACGCACCCGTTTTCAAAACGACATATGTCACAAAGGATTACGTCGTGGGATCCGATCAGGGTGGCGTCCTCCAACCCGTCCAACAGCATTCTTGGGATGTGACTTGGGATGTCGAGGATCCGCGCGGTGTCCAAAACACGATTTTTTCCCTCCACCCCTATTCATCCACTTATGAGCTCCAGATGTACTTTACGCCCATGCCGGATTTTCTCATCGAATCCGTTGTTCGGTCGAAGAAAAGCTACGATTCGCCGGATAAGTTTCTTGGGGGCTCGCCCTACGAAGAAGTAACCCAGGAGCTCGACACCATCATCGCCCTCTATCAGATCCCTCCCGGCACCCGCTTCCCGCACATTAATGGATTCTTTTCCAAGGATCTGCGAGATCTGCGGGAGGATGCCTCGGGTTGGATTTTCGCGCGCGGTGGACGGACCTATCTTGCCTACCGCCCGCTGGCTCCGTACGAGTGGCGACCGCTGCGAGAGGGAGGCAAGCGCCTGTTCAGTCCCTATTTGAAGAACGGCACGATTGTGCAGGCCGCCGCGCAAGATGAATTCCGCAGTTTTGACGAGTTCTGCGACAAGATCCGGAACTTGCCGCTTCAAGTGCGTTTGGACCCGGTACCGTCCGTACGCTTTCGAACGCTTCGGGGAAAGGAAATGAACGTCAGCTATGGAGCTGGACGGCCGGTGTCGAACGGGAGACTGTTTGAGGGACCGTTTTTGAATTCTCTGGTCGGATCGAAGCGGTTGACGCTCACGCACGGCGGCGAGCAAATGGTGCTTGATCTCAGGTAAGGCTTGAAGCGATCACCGAGTTTGCTTCGCAGGTCCGCAAGCCAGTCTCGCCAATCGAGGGCGCGAAGGCTTGGGTTGGCGGCGCGTTGGAACTTCCCGCTTTTTCAGCCGCCCGGGGCGTCGATCTTCCCGTCGCCCGCCACGTCTTCGAGCTTCTCACCCCGCGGGCTCAGATGCTGGGGGATCGTGGCCTGAACGCAGACGAGCTCCTCGGTTGGGGTGTGAAACTCGACGGCAGGGTTTGGAGCGGGATGCTCGGCATGGGGTGCCGCTTTGTGTTTTAGGATTTGAGTTTCGGTCATGGATTGCTCACCTCCTCAGCACTCACTGAGAACTAACGAAACTTCGCGGCCTTCGCGATGAGGTCCGGCGTGGCGGTCTGATCGCCGGGCCGCGGAAGGCCCGGATGAATGCATTTGGCCGGACAGCCCTCGGCGGCCTTCACTAGTTCAGCGTAAGTGCCCGCCGCAGGGTCGGCAAGGTATGCTTGCTTGTCCGCGTTGTACTGAAACATCCGCGGATTAATTTTGATGCAATCGTTGCAACTCGTACAGAGAAAACTATCGATGTAGGGGTCGGGCGGAAGATCCGACGTGGCGGAAACGGCCGATAGCGCTTTTTGGGTGGCCCTATCTTCTCCAAGCTGAACCCCGTCTGGTGGGTGGGAGGGTTGAGCGGAAAGGGCCGGAGCCGGCGGAGCAAGAGGAGCGGCGGCCGCACTAGGGGTGGAGGGAGAGCCTGGGACACGACGGGCAGGCAGAACTGGGGTGGCAGGCTGGACCGAGCCCTCAGGCGGCATGAGAGAGGGTTGCGAGACCGCAAGTGCCGGGCGCCGACTGAGCCCTTTTGTATCCATCAGCGCAGCGACTAAACGTTGCACAGTCTGCTGCTGCGCTTCCCGGCGGGCGCGTTCGGCAGCGGCCTGTTCGCGGCGTTCGGTTTCCGCCGCCATTTCGGCGCGGGTCTCCGCCACGGCCTGTTCGACATAGCGATTGTGCACGCCGGCTAGTTCTTGGAGCATCCTCCAGGCTTGCATCCGCTCGCGACAATAGCTGATTGCATCGCGCGACAAAACGGCGCGTTGTGGCTTTCCGGACTTGCCTTGAAGCCAGAGGTAAGGAATGGCCAAGGGCGGCTGGTTTTCCCAGCGCGCGAAATACTCATCTAAGGGGATGATCTCGGTATCCTGATAATCTTCAGGGATCAAACGCAGGTGGGCAGGCGAGGCCATGGCAAGCGCATGGGCTGGCGTCATCGTTTCTCTCCCACCCCCCAGCTCAAAAGAAATGGCGTCTACTTCGCGCTCTTCGAGAGTTAAACATTCGGCCCAGCTGCGACCGCGCTCCGGATCGTAGCAAAACAGCGGGTGTGAGCGAGACAGAACCAGAAATTCGGACTCCAGCCAAGCTCGACGAAAAGGTTTTGAGGGGGGCACGGCGACAACCGCCACCGCGGCTTGAAACCGCGACGCCATCTCGCGCAGTCCGTCTAGTAAGTGGCCGCGGCGGGTCATGGAAGATTGCAGGACAAAAGCGCCGCGATGCGCCAAGGCGACAAAACCTAGATCAGCCGGCGCGACTTTCCCGCCGTCCTCTGGTGCGACTCCGGGACAGACCACCAGCACGTGAAGGGGCAGACCTGAACGGAGCGCCAGGCTCAAATCCGCGAGCGAGGCTCCGGCAGCGCGCTGGCGAGACTCCATCACCACGACTGCGGGCACGGCGGCGAGTTGCTCGCTCGAGGCCGAGCGCCAGCTCAACCGTTCCAAAGCAGGACCATGGAGAGCCGGATCGAAGACACCTTCGCACTCCAGTCTTGCCACCCGGAGAGCGATCAATACCTCACCAAAGACATCCAAGCCGCGCTGGCAAGCCCTGCGCGCAGCGGCCAAAGGATCTGAGTAAATCTGACGCCGGCCACCTACAGCAGATACGTCCTCCCCCTCGGCGGCTGAGGAGAACAGCCAGAACTGAGGCGCATCCGCCATTTCACTCAACCAGCGCTCGAGCGTCTCCAAGGCCGAGAGCATCCGGCTGCGCCGCTCGCAATCGAGTAAACGGGAACCGAGAACCGGGCGGGCAAACGCTTCCGCAAGGCGCTCGGATTCCAGAAATCGATCCCCTGCGGCGCCGAAAGAATCGCCAGGGCCCTCGCTAGGTCCTGACCCTTTGCGGTGCGCCTCGTCGGCGCTTAGCAGGTTGCGCAGCCGCCCCGCAGTCTTCTTCACCTCATGAAGGAACCTCTCGCGCGCGGGCCTGCGTGCGGTGACCAAGATCGCACCGTACAGCACCGGCAGTGCTGCAGCTTGGCAGGGCAGCACCAAGCCGCTGGCCGGGGATAGCTTGGCAAAACGCACGATCTCTTTATCGAATTGGCCCCATTCAGCAGGGGTGAAAGACAAGCGGTCCGGCAAGCACGAAAGCGCTTTTTCTTTTGCGAAAGCCATGGGGGATCCGCCAGGCGCAACCACGTCCTCAAAGACCTTGGCAATTTGCTGAAGCCGGGGCGCAAGCAACGGAAACGTTGCAGGATTGGGCAACGAGGCAGCAAGCGCGTCAGCTAAGCGTTGGGGCGCGCCCTCCGGCGGCAAATAAAGCGGGAAGTCGCTTTCAAGCAACCCCGCTGTTTCGAGCGCGCTCAAAATCGCTGGTACTGCGGATTCCGCAGGCGCATACTCATTCAATCCCCTCCCAGAAATGTGGAAAGTGCGCAAGCTCTCCTGAAAGCTTTTGGCTGCGGCGTTGGGGCCGCCGCCCGCGGGGTGGGAAGATTCAGCAGTGGCGCCCGTCATTTCGGCATGTCTCCTCAGTATTCAGATTCGGAAGCGGTCCAGTATGCGGTTGAGCGCGTCAAGCTTCTGTTGCGGAGTGAAGTCAATCCCCGTGGCGGTGTGCTCGTCATAACGAAGTGCGCCTTCTTTGCGGTAGAACAACCCGACCGGGTAAACATCTTCACGATCGGCCAGCCGGCGCGCTGCCGCTAGATCGCGCGGGTCGTGCTCTACGCAGTTGGGAAACAGCTTTCGTGCTGGTTCTTCGAGTTGGATTCCCTCGGCGTGGGTCATCAGAAGCACCTGGTTTAAGTCCTGCTGCGCGGGAGCAAACACGTGCGGCGTAAAATGCGGGCACCGCTGCAGGATGCGGACAAAAGAAGTGCCTTGGTGGCGATGGGCGGCTTTGATGGTGGCGTAAAGGTGAGGGGGATTCCAATCAATGGTCTGCGCCACAAAGGAGGCATTAGGGATGCCGAGCGTCACCGAGATTGGATTTAGGCTGGCGAAAAAGGAGCCTTTCGGATGGGTGTTGGATTTTTCACCAAACCGAGTGGTAGGCGAGGTTTGCGATTTCGTCAGTCCGTAGATGTTGTTGTCCAACAGCAGTACAGTGAGATTCATGTTGTAGCGGATGGCATGAATCCAGTGAGCGGTTCCGATGGCGCAACAGTCGCCATCGCCTGTGATCACGATGACGTCAAGATCCGGGCGACGGCTTCGAATGCCGCAGGCGACCGGAAGGGCCCGACCATGAAGTCCGTGAAATCCATAGGTGCTCATGTAGTGGGGAAAGCGGCTCGAGCAGCCGATGCCGGAAACGACGACTGTTCTTTCTGTGGGCCAGCGTTCATCGCGCGCGAGCCGGTGTACGGCGTTCAAGACGGCGTGATCGCCACAGCCCGGGCACCAGCGCGCCTCTGCGCCCTTATAGTCCTCTAAGGTGCAGGTGCGCGGCCCGGGTTCGATCTCCCAGTCGAGGTTCAGGCCGTACATGATTCCACCTCCCGGTTTCGGGTGATCGCCTCGAGCCGGGGCCGCAGCGCCTCGACAATGGCACCTGGAGGGAGCGGGCTGCCCGGCACACGGGACCAGCAGTCGACGTCGACCAGCGTTTGAGCACGAAGGAGCGTGGCAAGTTGGGCGTAACGGCGTGAACCCTCCTCGATGTAGGGCTGCCCGGGCGTGTCACTGTAGTTGATTTCCACGGTCATGACCCTCCGGAAGCGAGCAAAAATTTCGGGCAAACCCGGCTCGAGAGGGGACAAAAATCGCAAATGGAGCGATGATACGCGCCAGCCTTCCGCGCGAAGCCGGTCCACGGCCTCCTCGATGGCGCCCAGCGTTGATCCCCAGCCGACGACCAGCAAATCGCCTTCGGCATCGCCGTGAACAGCAGGTGGACGCAAGGCGCTCCGAAGCACGGCGAGTTTGCGGCTCCGCATCTCCATGGCTCGTTGATTGATAGCGGATTCGTAGGCTACGTGACTGTGCTCGTCGTGCGCCAAACCAGTCAGCACGTATTCGCCTCCTTTTTGTCCTGGCACGGGCCGTTTGGATAAGCCCGTTTTCGGATCCCAGGCAAACGGAGGCACGTCAGGATTCCAGTCATTTTGGTCCACGGGCGGGGCTAGCCAGCTGAGGCTGGGGGAGGGTCGGGGGAAGGGTTGTTGTCCGGTGGCGAGGTTGGCGTCACTCAATACAATGACGGGCCCGCGAAACTCTTCGGCCAGTTTGCGGGCCAGCACCATGAAATGGAAGCATTCCTCAATGGTGGCAGGCGCGAGGACGATTTTCGGCGAATCCCCTGGCGATCCATACAGCGAGGCCAGTAAGTCTCCTTGCTCAATCTTGGTTGGCAAGCCAGTGGAGGGACCACCTCGCTGCACCACAACCACAACCAGGGGAATTTCGGCCATGACAGCTAGTCCCAGGAATTCCGTTTTGAGCGCTAAGCCGGGTCCGGAGGTAATCGTGACGGCAGTTTTTCCCGCATAGGAAGCCCCGATGGCAAAACCGATGGCTGCGATTTCGTCCTCTGCCTGGTGGACGAACCCGCCCACTTGTTCAAAAACCGAGGCCAGGAAATGAGAGGCCGAGGTGGCGGGGGTGATGGGGTACATGGAGCAGAGCTCGATACCAGCGGCCATAATGCCCAGGCCCAGAGCCTGGTTGCCGTTCATCACTACCATGGGTTGGGCGGGTTTGCGGGCAGGCACATGAAAACGGCGCTCGACTTGTTTTACGGTCCAGTTGTGGCCCCCCTCGAGCAGGGCAAGATTCTTCTGGATTACGGCGTCGCCTTTGCGGGCGAAACGTTGAGCCAGCTCGCGGCGGACTAAATCCATATCCAGGTCGTAGAGCGCGCACAGCATCCCCAGCACCCACATGTTCTTGCCTCGACGCGGATCCTCGGTGTACTGGCGGCACTGCTCTTGGACCGGGATTTCACTCACCTCGTAACCCCGCCGCAGGAAGTCCTCGACGGCTTCTGCATACATGGAACGAATCGAGGGGTCGGGATCACTAGCCCAACAGTTATCCAGAAACAGCAGTGTTCCCGCTCGTAGTGCGCCGGCGTCGATACGGCTATAGACCACTTGTTCGTTGAAGGCCACCACTAAGTCGGCGCAGTCGCCGGCGTTGGTGACGGGCTGAGAACCGATCCGGATGCGGTTGCCACTGGCGCCCGCGCGCGAACGGGCTGGTGGCTCAATTTCAGCCGGAATAATCTCAACGGTCCAGACGCCAAAGCCGCTCTTGGCACAAAGTGCGCCAAACATTTGGCCGCACGTCTGGGCGCCTTCGCCAGAGTCGCTGACAATTTCCACAATGTGCTGGTCGACGGGAAGGAGGATGCATCTGTGTTCGGAGAATCCGCTTGCAACCGCTAGTTCCTTGCTCACAGCTTGCCTTCCCTGCGGCGCCACTTTCTCATGCAGAGCCTACCAGTTTCAAGTAAGCAACTGGAAGACCAATTTGAGCGAGGCCCCTCGCACGGGGCTACTCGTAGGTCCTTCAAGAAATTCAGCTTGCGGCAAGGTTACGGCCAGCGCGCGCCTTCTCAGCCACTGCGGCGGCAGCAGGGTTATTTCACCCTGTGAGCGAAAGCGCACTTTGGGGGAAGTAGCCCTGGCAAGAGGGCTCATGGGTTGGAGAAACCCTCCAGATGCTGTCGCCCGGCGTTTCAAAGGACGGCTCAGGCCGGCGGCAGCGGACAGCCGCTACGTGAGAAGATGCGGTGGCGGTTGCGCGCCACCCAGTCATACAAAGCTACTCCGGCGGGATTGATGCCAGGCGAAAGGCAGATCGCAAGAATGGTAACAAAAATCGCGCGCCAGCGCTGGGTGGGAACAGCGACAAGAATCAGGCTGATGCTCATCCAGGTGAGAGGCAAAGCGATCAGCAGGCGTCGAACGGCATGAAAACCCTCGAGCCGCTCCCCTAAGGCGGTCACGACTTGCAGGCGCTTTCTAGCAGCCTCCTCGGGAATGCCATAGCGACTAGCTTCACCGGATTGGAGCGTCCGCCACTCGATCACGCGATCAAAATCCACGCGGCCTAACCATCGCTTGGCGCTTCCGCACAAATCGCAGCTTGCATCCCAAATCGCCAGCAGAGGTTTGCCCGGCCAACCGCGTCCGACCAGCACCGCGGCTTGGATGGCTGCAAACTGCCGCAAGTCGTAGCCGCCCACCAGAACGAACAGCGCGGCCTGCAGCGCGAAGCTGAAGAGAAAGGGCAGGTTTCGCAGGCCAGGGAGGGTCAAAAGCACTGCCGCGGTGCCCTCCATCGCCACCACCGCCCAAGCGAGACTCTGTTCACCCAGCAAGGGAAATGGCCAACCGCCAAGTTCCGGCCGCAGAATCCAGCTAGCCGGGCCGGGCTCCACGGGCAAGCAAGGGGCAGCGGGGCAGCGCGGGTCTACGAATTTCATGAAACCGCTTCCGAGGAAAAGCAGCGGCGTCAGCCCTCGGACAAGCCTAACTTGGAAACGCATGGGCCCTGCTGCCGCCAGCAACAGGAGGGCGCAAACCAGCTGGCTGAAGCAGACATACCAGGGGCCAAGCAAAGCTTCGAGTAGCAGGACGGCGCCTAAGACAAGACAACTGAGCCGGGCAACCCGGTTGAGCAGGAGACTCGCCGTCGAGACGAGAACAAGCAGCCGCGCTGCTTGCTGGAACGCATCCTCGACCCCACCGAAAAGGGAGCCCTCGAGCGAGGACGGCACGGAGCGCGGTAGCTCAGCAGCCGGACTGCTAAACATCACCACGCAGGCGATGATCTTGACCATCAGCATCAGCTCGGCTGGAAGGTCCGTTTGGGTGCACGAGAAGGGATTCCAGCTCGCAAACCAGCTGTTTTGGTGCGTTTCGCGCGAAGGTACGGGGAGGTAAGAAGGCGAGTGCGAAGGATGCCTTTTCACATGAGGAACCTAAGGTTTTGGGGTGTGGAGACGGACCTGGGCCAGCCGGCGCTTTCCGGTCTGGATCAAAAGACCGTCGTCCGTTGTGGAGCGTGCGGCTCGGCCGCCGGCTTTCCTTGAGGCAACGCCTGGCGACTCGTCCTCGAGGGACAGCTCATAAACTTCTGGCGCATAAATCTGAGAGCGACCCGTAAGAAGCACCATGGTATCCGTCGCGGGATCATACTCGGCCATATTCCCGTTAGAATTGTCCAAGCGGGAAGCATCCATGCGCGGGCCATGGCCGGAAACCTCCAGCTCGGACCAAGTATTTGCGGCCACCGAGTACTGTCGCCAAGAATCAGTGTCCTCATAAATCAGAAAACGTCCCCGCCGTGAGTCAAAGGCAATGAAGGCAAACGAGGAAGTAAGCGGATTTGGTTTGCTTCCCGCCGGATCGAGCTTTTTCCACTTCCACGAAGTCAGGTCCAAGCGGTAGAGGTCATTGTGGGGCTTACCGTTACAGCGGTTTGCCCCGGTTCCGTTACCGGGAAGAGAGCCTTCACAGCCGCCGTAAACCCACAGATTCGCGCCATCCGACATCACAGAAGCGCCATTGAGCCGCGCTGGAGGGCAATGTGCGGACCGGTCGCAGGGCAGCTCATCTTCTCCTTTCACCCGGGAGGTGATGTCCACGTAGCGGGAGCCATCAAACTCCTCATATCTACGGACTCCGCCGCGACCCGAACAGCAGTAGTAAGAGGCATTTTGCTGGCTCACATAGACGATGGAACCCCACTGGTTTGCAGCGGAGCAATCAAATGTCGACGAACAACCGAACAAGCCAACATTCAACCGGTCCATCAGGCTTCTGGTCTCAAGATTCCAGCGATTTGTATAACCCGCATTGAAGCCGCGACATAACTGTGCAGTTACATGCCAGGTTACTCCGTGCAAAAAGGTGTAGCCGAGAGGGTGGCCGTTCAGCGGTTCTGCAACATCGTAAGGAGGCCCGGACTGCGCGCAGTGGGCAGACTGGGTCGCTCCGTTGTCCAGTAATTTTGTCCAGCTGCGATCCACGATGGAATACCGCCACAGGGCGTTACTGTAGATACCCGCATTGGCCGACGTTCCTCCAAGCCATAACATTCCGCCGTGAATAACATCTCTCACCAGCTTCCATTGAAAGCCGCGAAAGCGAATTTCCTGAGAACCCCCACAACTCGAGGCTTGTTCTCCGCAAACGGTCGTGAGAGTCTGGCCCCAGACTCCAGCCGGCCGCCCAAAAAAGAAGAGGACGGACAAGAAAGCCAGAGAGAGCGCTGTCATTGAATTCGAGAAGCTGCCCAGTTGGAACGGAAGTGTAACCTTGAACTGCTATCATACCAGGCATGTTTGGTGCAGGGTTGAGATTAGTCTGTCTCGCCGCATGCGCGACCTGCTGGCTCGCGGCGCAATCCGAAATTGGTTCGGGAACACTGAGCGGAACCGTGCTGGATGCTACCGGTGCGGCCATCTCCGGCGCGAAGGTGGTGGTTACAAATCAGAACACCGGTCTGAAACGCGAATTCGAAACGAACGATTCCGGAGTTTACACCTTTGTTCGCCTGCCTGTTGGCAGATACACTCTAACGGTGGAAAAAACTGGCTTCAAGACGGCGATCCGCGAGGACTTAGTCATTAACGTTGGCTCGGTGGGCGCCGTCGATGTCACTCTCGAGGTAGGGGCAACGCAAGAGCGAATTACGGTCACAGCTGACGCCACGGTCGTGGAGACCACGCGTTCGCAAACTTCCACGGTCGTAGGAGAAAAGCTCGTGCGCGACCTCCCGATCAATGGCCGGAATTTTCTCGATTTTACGACCCTCTCACCGGG
The DNA here is from genome assembly GCA_025056455.1 of Bryobacteraceae bacterium. Lineage (GTDB taxonomy): Bacteria > Acidobacteriota > Terriglobia > Bryobacterales > Bryobacteraceae > CADEFT01. The sequence continues at coordinate 213,026 of JANWVY010000001.1, forward strand.
CGTTGTGCGAGATCCAAGAGGAGGCGATCTTTCCTTCGGCGGACTGCGCGGCACGAATAATAGTTTTTTGATCGATGGTGTCGATTCGAACAATTTGTTCTTCGGTCAGACGACCGGACGGCAGGGCGTTCGCAATCCTTACGCCGTAAGCCAAGATGCGGTTCAAGAATTTCAGGTGAACACGAATGGTTATGCGGCCGAAGTCGGTCGGGCCGGCGGTGGCGTCGTTAATGTCATTACGAAATCTGGCACCAATGAATTGCATGGAACCGCCTTCTTCTTTTATCGAGATACCAACTTAAACGCGAATAATTCGTTTAATAAGTCCAACGGCCGCGACCGTGCTCCCTACAAATTCCGCCAGTTTGGGGGCAACCTCGGCGGGCCGATTCGCAAGGATAAACTGTTCTATTTCTTTAACTATGATGGGCAGAGAAACTCTGAGCCCGTGGTCTTAGTTCCGCCTCCTGGCATTCTTGCCGTCCTGCCCACGCTTTCTCCAGCTGCTCAACAGGCTTATCAGCAACTCACCAGTCGGTACTATCAGAACTATTCTCGCGGCTTGAATAACGATGTTTTTCTGGCCAAGGTCGATTGGAATGCGTCTAGGACTCAGACGGTTGGTTTGCGCTGGAACGGGAACCGGTTTACGGGCCGGAATTATGAAAATGCCGGAGCCCAGAGAGCGGTCGAAGCCACCGGCGACAGTAAAGTGATTACTGATAGTTTTGTAGCTACTTACACCCGAATTCTCGGTACAACTCGAGTGTGGGACATCCGCTATAACTTCACGCGTGATGACCAGCCAGGCTTTGCCAATTCCGACGCACCAGAAACGACCGTACAGCAGGGTGGCCAAAACATCATTGTTTTTGGACGAAATAATTTCAGCCCGCGCTACACAAACAGTAAGCGAAACCAGGTTATTTCCACGCTTACGAACACCGTGGGCCGTCACACCGTGAAATTTGGCGCTGACTTTAATTTTGAACGAATTGCCAATTTCTTTCCGGGACAATTTTCAGGCGTGTATCTCTTCACCAGTCTTCAGGATTTTGTGGACCGCCGGCCAGCCACGTTCCAACAGGCGCTGCCTGGCCCCAATACGCCGGGACCCCTAACGAATCCTAATATCGACGAGTTTGCCTTTTTCGCGCAAGATCAGTGGCGGGCCACTGATCAACTTACTCTCAACTACGGCTTGCGCTACGACATCATGAGGACCGCTAAGCCTCCCGTCCGCAATCCGCATCCACAGCTTGAGCAGGCGGACATCCGGACCGACCGCCTGGACTTAGACACGAATAATTTTGGACCGCGGCTCGGGGTTGCTTACCGTGTATTCAAAAACTCCGACCGGCTGGTATTACGCGGTGGTTGGGGAATGTACTACGCCCGCACGCCTGCGATCTTACTGGGCACCGTTCACTCCAACAATGGCTTGTCAGTTCAAAACTATCTGTTTAGCGGCGCGGCGATTCCCGTCACCTACCCTAACATTTTGACCGCGATTCCGCCCACGGGACGCGTGCCGGTGAACATTTTCGCCGTCGAGCCGAATTACGAGTTGGGGCGCACCCAGCAATGGAGCTTCAACATCGAGGGGCGGGTGTCTGATTTTGTGATCACTCTTGGTTATTTGGGGGTAAGAGGCGACCAGTTAACTCGCTCGCGCGACCGCAATCTTGCGCCAGCGCAGCTGTTCGCGGGTACCCTCTGCAGCAATGCCAACGCCGCTGAACCCTGCGCCAACCCGACTGTTTTTCCCTACTTCCGCCGGACGGCGCCCCGCCCGTTAAGCGCCTTCAATCGCATCACACAGGTTGAAAGTAGCGCGAGCTCTTTGTACAACGGCACGTTCATTCAATTGACGCGGCGTTTTAAGAACAACTTTGAGCTCCAGACGAGTTACACGTTTTCGAAGGTTCTCGACAATGCGCCCGAAGCCACGGCTGTCCTTCCAGGCAATGCGGGCGACGACGCGAAGATCGTCTGGGACACGCTCAATCCAAACCTGGATAAGGGCCACGGGGATGCGGACATTACGCACCGCTGGGTGATGTCCGGAGTGTGGGATCTTGCCTGGGCCAACCGCATGGAAAACCGGCTCGGCCGGTATGTTTTGGGCGGATGGCAGGTGTCTTCGATCGTTCAGGCGCAATCGGGACGGGTATTTTCGCCCCGCATCAATTTGGATCTCAACAACGATGGGAATCTCGCCAATGAACGCGTGCCTTTTGCAGCACGCAATAGCTTGCGGCTGCCCGCGCTGGCGACGCTCGATTTTCGCATCTCCAAGGACGTGCCGCTTGCTGGGGACGGTCGAGTGAAGATCCGGTTGATTGGCGAAGCCTTTAATTTAACCAACCGCACAAACATTACTGGTCAAAACGGGGTTCAGTTGAATGCCAATCTGGCGAACTTCCAGTTCCGTCCGAACGCCGCGTTTCGCTTCACGACCAGTACGGGGGATCCGCGAATTCTTCAGCTGGCCGCAAAAATCCTGTTTTAACTGACGATCGCACCGTTTGTTCGAGCTCGCCAGAACAGGCTGGCCAAGAAGGCGAAGTGGCCGAACTCTGAATGTTCTGCCGTCGCACCCCTTACTTGCGGAGATGCGTCTCGAAGAGTTTCAAAATACGCTTGTACTCATCGGCCCAGCTGGTGGGTTGCAGGAAAGCATGATCCTCGGCGGGATAAATCGCCAGCTCCCAGTTTTCCTTGCGCAGTTCGATCAACCTCTGAACTAAACGTACAGTGTCCTGAAAATGAACATTGACGTCCACCATGCCGTGACAAATGAGGAGGGCTCCTTTCAAACCCTCGGCATGATAGATGGGCGAAGAACGGCGGTAAGCTTCGGCATCCTTGTGGGGCAAATTCAAAATGTTGGAAGTGTAGGGGTGATTGTAGTGAGCCCAATCGGTAACCGGGCGGAGGCTGGCGCCCGCTTGAAAAACATCGGGCTGCGTGAACATGGCCATCAAGGTAATGAATCCACCGTAGCTTCCCCCATAGATGCCAACACGCTTGGGGTCGACGCCATGTTCCCGGATCGCCCATTTCACGGCGTCGACCTGGTCCTCGAGGTCTTTGCCTCCCATGTGGCGGTAAATCGCCGTGCGCCAGTTTCTACCGTAGCCCGCCGAGCCCCGGTAATCGACGTCGAGCACTAAGTAACCGCGCTCCATGAGTAGGTGGTGAAACAAGTACTCGCGAGCATAATTCGACCAGTAGCGGTGAACGTTCTGAAGATATCCAGCCCCGTGTACGAACACAACCAACGGGCCGCCACGTTTGAAACCAGCCGGCTTATACATTCGCGCCGGCACCAGCACGCCGTCACGAGCCGGAATCTGAACGATGGGAACATCCAGCCAGGGATAGGTTGTAAATTCTGGTGCCGGCGACTGCGTGACGCGGCGAGCGCGGGCGCGCGGATTCGAGAGATCCTGTAAATAAAGTTCCCACGGGCGGTTGGTGTAGCTATGAATGGTGGCCAGGGCTCCGCCGTCTGGCGAAACCACAGCGCGGTGAGCCCCCGGCATCCAGGTCAACCGTTTTCGCTCTCCTCCCGCAATGGACAACTCATAAAGATGCTCTTCTCCGGGATGAACCTCGCTGGTTGTGAGGTAGAACTTTGTCCGGTCCGCTGAAAGGCTCACGTTGCGTACTTCCCAAGCGCCAGAAGTCAGTTGCGCGGTCTGACCTGTCGTCACATTCACCGTGAAGAGATGGGAATAATTGTCTTTCTCTGCCGTGTAATAAATTCTGTCGTCTGGTAGCCAGCCCCAAGTGAAGCTTGCTGGCCCGCCCACCCAGGCGTCATCATGCATTTCAGCCAGCTTCCGGCATTTGCCGTCTTTCGGATCGACTGCAAAAATCCAAGCGTCTTTGTTATCGGTGGCGCGCGCCAGAACCGCCAGCCTGGATCCATCCTCATTCCACTGCGGCCTGGTATAGCGGACACTGCGGTCCTTGAGAGAGGGGTCCGCGCTGCTTGCCTCTACCCATCTCACTTCGCCGGTTTGCGCGTCCAGGATCGCGAGTTTACTCTGCGCTTGCTCGTCACCCACTTTTGTGCGTGAGGGGATCTCCGCGGTGTAGGCGGTCTCAGTAATGTAGTTTGGGACGATGGTGGGTTTACTGCGTTCCGAGGATTCGGAGATCATGGCGAGAACATACGTCTCATCGGGAGACAAAAGCAGGAGGTTGACCGACTGGCGGGCGGTGAGGCGGAAGGGCTTGCGGGGGTTTTCTTTCTTGCGCTTGGCTTCGCGCTCGGCGCGCTTTTCAGCCCGCTCCCGGACGACGGAAAGCAGTTCTTTTTCCTCCTTCTTGAGAAACTCCTGGCTGTCGGTGCCTTTTTGGTCGTTCTCTTCCGTCTCTTGCTGGGGCGGAGGATCGAGGCCCAAAAATCCTCCGCCGCGAGCCGCCTCAGCCCCCCGAGTGGCCGAGGAACCACTGCCGCGCCGGATGTCGGTAAGCTGCTCGACAGAACCTTCGCGCGGGGACAGTACATACAGGTTATTGCCGCGCATGAAGCTGATGCGCTTTTCATCTCGGGTGAAGCGGGGATTGGACTCGACTTCTGCTGTGCGCGTCAAGCGGTGGCGCCGCAGCGCCATCTGGTCATACAGAAACAGGTCACCATCTTCAGCGTAGACTTTGAGTTTCCAATCTCGAGTCTCATCTCCTTCCTCCGGCGGTGCTTGTTGAGCCTCCTCTTCGGTCAGCTGGCGGAGCCCGCTCCCATCTCGATTGACGACGTAAGTCGAGTAATCCTTCAATAGGGGTTCATCGTAGCGTTTCCAGCGGAAAAACACCTTTTGACCATCGCCCGACCAGCGAATCGACTGCGGCGACCAGCCATAGAGAGCGGGGCCACGCATGATGGTATCGACGGTGAGCTCAAGCCGCGGTGAAGGGCGTGGCTGGGTGGGAGAAACTTCGGGCCAGAGCAAACAAACCGTGAGAACGACAGCCAGAGATCGATTGAGCATGGACTCCCCAGCGTAGCGCGAGCTCACGCTGAGCGCAAAAGTCCGCTTCGAGCCTTTTTCAGCGGGATTTCCGGGCGAATTTTTGAACCCTCCAATTCTTGATTTCCGCCACGTAGAGCGAACCTTCTGAATCGACGCTGAGATGGTGAGCGAAGTCAAATTTTCCCGGCGACTTGCCGAATGAGCCAAGCTCGCCCAAAATTTGGCCATCCAGGTTCACTTTTAGGACGCGGTTCTTCCATCCGTCACAGAGATAAATAGCGTCTTCTTTGGCGACGTAGTACAGGCCCCAAGGCTGACCCAGGTGAGTCCACTTGCCGAGAAACTTTCCGTTTTCGTCGAAGATCTGCACGCGGTGATTGCTGCGATCCGCCACGTAAATCCGGCCGCGACGGTCGATGGTGATATCGTGTGCAAGGTCAAACTCTCCGTCGGCAGCGCCTTTTTTACCCCAGTGCTGGACATACTCTCCCTCTGGGGTATAGCGAACGACCCGTGCATTCACATAGCCATCCGAAACATAGAAATGACCGTTGGGATGAAAGGCTAAACTGGTAGGGCGGTTGTAGGCGTACTTTGAATCGTTGTCGCCAGCCGCAGCCCCAGCGCTTGCTATTACCATCAAGAGCCGCCCGCTCGGAGAGAACTTGAGCAAGGAGTGTCCAGCAACGTCCACTAACCACACGTTGCCCCCTGGGTCGATGCGAAGGCCGTGCGAGGATTTCACTCCCAGATCTTTCCAAGCTTGCAGCATACGCCCGTTTTTATCGAACTGGATGACGGGATGCGAGCCACGGTGAAACACCCAAACGTTATCTTGGCGGTCCACGTCAACGCCTGATACCTCGCCAAAAATGAAGCCTTTGGGTAGTTGCGGCCAATCGGGCACAAGGGTGTGAGGAAGTTGCGGGATTTGCCCTAGGCTGCAAAAGGTTACCAACGGGAGGAGAAGGAAGAGCCTCATGCCGCTGAGGCTATTCTAGGCCGCAGTAAGTTGTCAATTCCGGGCCACCCCCGCTGGGGCTACCGGCGGCGAGAGGAGAGCCGCCGACAGCGGGTTGCGACCCGGAAGGCAGATCCGCAGGCAGAACCATTTGGTCTCAGCCAGGTGGCTGCGCTACCATGGAAAACGTGTGCTGGCGTAGCTCAGTAGGTAGAGCGTCTGATTTGTAATCAGATGGTCGGGGGTTCGATTCCCTCCGCCAGCTCCATTCCGTAGGCGCGGGGCCCAGCGGCCAGCGCGAATCCTCCCTGAAAAAGACCCTCGCCCAGAACATGTATCGAGGGTTTTGAGCGGGGCAAGTCTGTGCGCAAGCTGCTAGCGCGCGACCCCGATCGCATACATGGCGGCGCTGGTTCGCACATACAGCCGCCCCTCCGCAATCGCGGGCGTCGCGAAAATGTCTTCTTGAAAATCGTTGACCGAGAGGATTTCCCAATCTGGCTGGGCCTTTACAACAACGACTTTCCCGTGTTCGCTGGCGACAAAAACACAGTCTCCGGCAGCCACCGGTGAGGCGTAATATCCTTCCAGAGCTCCCTGTAACCGCCCTTGCTTGAACACCTCTCCGGTTTTAGGATTCAAGGTGGTGAAGATGCCCCCTGTACGCACAAGGAATAATGTGTTGCGATAGAGCAGGGGCATGGGCACGTCAGGCAAGGATTTGTCGAAACGCCACAACAGGTGTGTTTCTGTCACATCGCCGCGGCCACCAAGTTTCACCGCGAGCAGGCCGTTTCTAGCGGCACGCCGGGCGCGATAAAAACCCCAATCGCGGGCGTTCAGAGTGCCGTCTTTATCCAGATCAATCGCTTGCCAGCTTCCGCTGTGACGCAGGTCCACGGGGACCTCCTCGGGACTCAGCTTGCCGTCGCCGTTGTGATCTGCAAAACGGATCACTTCTTCAAAACCTGGTAGATCACGCTGCTGGCCGGGGTCTCCGCCTGGCGCCCATCCATTGAAGTAAAGGGTGTCGCCCTCGATCACCGGCGCCGATTTGGGTTGCCAGGTCAACCCGCGGAGCCACCAGAGTTTTTCGCCCGTTCTTGCAGAGTAAGAAACCATTTGATAAGAGCCGGGCAGAATGACCTCGGCTTCCCTGCCCTCGGGCTCGTAGACCGCTGGCGAAGAGAAACCATGAACAAAATCGGGACGGTCTGCCTTCCAGACAACCTTGCCGCGGTCCTTGTCCACGGCGAGAAGAAAGGCGTTTGTGTCTTGATCGCAGGCGAGAATGACCAGATTGCGAGCAAGGACTGGAGACGCCGCCATGCCATGCAGGTTGTGAAACGGACCGAGCGGAAGACGCCAGCGCTCGTCGCCGTCCAGCGTATAGGAGATTAAGCCAAAGTCACTGAAAAAGACATAGAGGTTTTTCCCGTCGGTGACAGGTGTGGGCGAAGCAGCATGATTGAGCGGGTGACGCGCTTCAGACCGAGTTTGGGGCAAGGCCCGCCGCCAGAGATATTTTCCTGTAACGCGGTCGAGACAAAATGTTTCCAGCTTCTGCTCCCAAGCCCCCGTGAGACAAAGATTCTTCCCAGCCACGACTGGGGACGATTTGCCTGGTGGAACCTCCGTACGCCAGAGCGTATTTTTTTGCGGGGAGAATTCCACAGGAAGCACTTGCCCGGCGGCGTAGCCCAGGCCTTTTAAGCCGCGTAGCTGGGGCCACTCTGCGGAGGCGGCAAGCGCGAAAGCGACCATGGCGGTTGCAAACACGCTTCACATCGTATCGCGTCTGGCAGCCGCAGGGAGAAACAAAAACCCCGGGGTCCCGTTGCAGAGACCCCGGGGAGAGAAAAGTTCCGGTTGAAGGCTAGAACTGGAGGCGCATGCCAAACCGGAATTGCCGGTCATTGCTGCGATCGGCCGTGGTAATGGCCATGAAATTATTGGCGTTGATGATGTTGCCCGCGGCATCCACCACCATGTTAGAGACGTTGTTCTGCGGATTGCCGAAGCGCGGCGTGTTGGTCACGTTGTAGCCTTCAGCTCGGAATTCGATTTTCATGCGTTCCTTGACTTCGAAGATCTTGAACATGCTGGCCGTGGTGGTGAAGAAACCAGGACCACGGAAGGCGTTGCGACCGGTGGTTCCAAAGCGGAAAACGTTCGCAGGCCGCCCGACGTTCGGATCGCGGAAGGACGAGGGTGCATAGAACGACGTTCCAGGTCCGAACTGGTTGGTCTTGACAAGAGGACCAGCCAGGTCGGCTGTCTGCGTGCTGCCGGGAGCATTCAAAGAAACGCCGGAGGCAACGACGGTGAACGGAGTGCCGGAGTAGGCCGAGAAGGTGCCGTTGGCCTTCCAGCCGCCGAAGATCCAGTTGGCCGGACCGCTCATGGCGAACTTCTTGCCTTTCCCAAATGGCAGATCGTAGGTGAAGGCGTTGACGTACATGAAGGTGCGGTCATAACCTGCGAGAGCGCGGTTGCGGCGGATGGCCGGCTCCCAGTTGGTCAGCGGCAGCCCGGCCCAGCCATCATCATCGAACATGTTGATGGTCTTTGACCAGGTGAAGCTGTTCTTCATGAAGAAGCCATTCGAGAACTGCCGGTCCGCTGTCAGCTGTAAGGCGTGATAGTTCCCGCTGGCGAATCCATCCCACATGTTGAGAGCGATGTTGCCGTTGCGGGCGAAGAAGGGACGCCCCGTGGGACCTGCGCCGGGCGCCGCAGCATTGATGTCACGGTCACCCATTTGCCGCACGGTTTGCGTTCCAACATAGGCAGCGCTGGCAATGAAGTTGGCAGGCAAGCGCCGCTCGATGGTGAAATTCCAGCTTTGGATATAGCCCCGGTTCAACTGGCCGCCCCACGGGCTCCGGGGTCCCATATCGACGTTCCGCGGCAACTCGATGACGCCGCGAGACACGTCCGGAGTGGGAACCTCGGGAATACCGCGGTCCAACGTCGTTAGCACACCATACTGGTCGGCGGCAGCGTTGCTCGCGGTGATCGTAGCTGGATACAGGCCGCGTAAGGGTCGCGAGAAGGGTAGCGGGTTGGGCGTCAGACCGTAGCCGGAACGGATCACGGTGTTTTCGCCCAGCTTGTACGCGAAGCCGACACGCGGAGCAATCAGCCTCCGGGAGACCGTAATGCCAACGTTACGCGGCGTGTTGCCAAGTCCGCCGAGGTAGACCAGGTTGGAGGCCGGGTCCCAGCGCTCGATTCCTCGATTGCCACGGTGAATGAGCGGGTAATACTCCCAGCGCACTCCCAGGTTCAGGGTCAACTTGCGGTTGACCTGCCAGCGATCGCGGAAATAGAAGCCATGCTGCCACTCCCGCGTCTGCATAAGGAAGAACTGGACCGACTTCGAATACGAGGTTACTACCCCGAGCAAGGCGGAAGCATAGGAGTTGATCGAGCGGGCGACGCCTCCTTGCACCATCGTGGCGTTGCCGCCAAAGTCGATTGCGCCCCGGGGATTCGCTGTCTCGGGCTGCCAGTGATTCATGGCGTGGCGCACTAAATCGTAGCCGAAACGGAACTCATGCTGACCGCTGATTTTGCTGAAATTCGTTGAGTAGGTGATGCTGCGGTCATTCCGGAATAAGGGAATCCAGGTTGCTGTTTGGCCCCAGGTGGAAAAGCCGTGAATGAAGACGGGCATGCCCGAGTATCGCAGGTCGTTGGCATAGGCGCGACCGCCATTGGTGCCAGGGATGCGGAAGGTCTCCAAACCCCAGTTCTTGCCGAAGTCCAAGCCGCTCACGCTCTGGTCAAACCTCGTGTAGCCGAACACGCCATCCACAAGGAAGGTTGGAGAGATCGAGTAGTTGAAACCGACGGTCGGCAACTGGACCGTTGTGTCGCCGTTGCCCGGGCTGGCCGCGCCAATGGCTGGCCCTACCAGCGGACCGAAAGGCACCAAGCCAGTCACGGGGGCATCCATGCGGCTATATTTGCCCCACACCATCAACTTGTCGTTCACGTTCCAGTTGGTCTTGAAGTCATAGTTGTTACGGTCTAGCTTAAAGGTGCCCGACGCCACGAAGTTTTGCTGGAGCCCAAAAGCGTCGGTAGCCGGGCGATTGGGCAGCGGAGCGAGTTTTTGAATTTCGTTGAAGATCGGACTGATCCGGTTTGAAGGAATAATGTTATTGGGAAATGGCTGACGGCCCGCACCGTTCGGCTGACCGGTGTTGGGGTCGTAGATGATGGACAGGGCCGTCAAAGCGCTAAAGTCGCCCGGCGCACGTTCTCCGGAGGCACGCTGTACTCTCCCACTTGCCCAGAACGCTCGGTTGTGCGCTCAAAACTGCCGAAGAAGAAGAGCTTGTTCTTCTTGATGGGGCCTCCAAGCGTGCCGCCAAAAATATTCATGTTGGCCATGGGCAGCCGGGTGATACGGTCAAAAAAGTGGCGAGCCTTTAATCGCTGGTTTTGGTGATACCAGAAGCCGACGCCGTGAAACTCGTTCGTGCCGCTTTTTGTGCTCACGGTGATCGCGGCGCCTCCCGCCATGCCTTGCTCGGCGTCCATCGAACCAGTGGTGACGTTGACGGTCTCAATGGATTCCACGGGCTGCACATAAACGGTGTGGTGCGGCAACCAGATGAACACATTCGTTGCACCATCGACGCGAGTATTGTTGTTGTTGCGATTCGTGCCATTCACGTTGGTGGTTAGGGCGCGAGCGGGCGTGTCGACCACTGCGTTTTGAAAAGCAGCGGGCGTGGCTCCAGGCACCAAGTTGATCAAGGTCTGGTAGTTGCGGTATGCCGGTAGCGGCAGCTCTTGAATCTGCTTGGCAGCGATGGAGGTTGAGACATCGGACTTCTCCGTTTTTAGCGCCGCCTCGGTCGCGGTCACCGTCACGGACTCAGTGATAGCGCCCACTTCAAGTTTGGCGTCGGTTCGGAGCACAGTGTTTACGGTCACCTCAAGACCGGTTTGCTTGTAGGTCCGGAACCCGTTGGCTTTAATCTCCAATTCGTACACGCCGGCTGGCAAAGCCGGGAAATTGAACCGGCCCATTTCATCCGCTGACGTTTCACGCTTGGCGCCCGTGGCCGTATTGGTCACGGTCACCTGAGCGTTAGCCACGGCAGCTCCACTCGGATCTGTGATGTTGCCTAGGAGCGAGCCGTAGATGACTTGTGCTGGCGCTGATTGTGGAAAACACAAGATGAGCGCGAAAAGTAGGCCCGCTAGGCAGGCTATTCTCGCTTTTGTCAGAATCATGGATTTCCCCTTTCTCCCTTTGCAATCGAAGCAAAACCTTCGTAGCGGCTTCTTTTTTACTTAAGTAAGCCCGATGTTGGCCATAGAATAGCGCAAATCACAGTCCCGGCGGGGACGGCGTTCCGGGCGGGAAGGCACGATATCGAGTGCACGGCCAGGTCGCGCCGGACGAGCGACCCCTCGAGAACGGGCTCCAGGCAGGATATACTGAAGCCAGCTTTGAAGGTGCGATGACCTCGACATGGAGGACAATCTTGCTCATCGTGCCGGCCCTGTGCGCGGCGTGGCAGCTTGAGGGGGCCGCCGCCGGCCCGGTTTCCCCGTCCAGCCTCGTTGAGCGTTACTGCGTGGCGTGCCACAACTCAAACACTAAGGCTGGGAATCTCACCTTAGACCCGGCCACGGCGCTCCAACCTGGCAAACAGCCTGAAGTTTGGGAAAAGGTGGTTCGCCGCTTGCGCGCCCGTTCGATGCCACCTGGCGGCGTTCCTCGGCCAGACGAAGCGACCTACTCCCACCTCGTTGCGCAGCTTGAGTCACTCCTGGATCAAGCGGCAGCCAAAAATCCGAACCCCGGTCGCACCGACGCCTTCCGTCGTCTCAACCGCAGTGAATATCAAAACGCAATTCGCGATCTCTTGGAGCTGGAGCTGGAGGCGACGGGGCTGCTACCGGCTGATGACTCGAGCCACGGCTTTGATCATGTCACGGTGGCCAATCTGTCGCCTACGCTCATGGAGCGGTACTTGAACGCAGCCCAAAAGATCAGCCGCTTGGCCGTGGGGCTGCCGGGACGGTCTCCGGGTGGTGAAACCTTTCAGCTTCCGGCCGACTTGACGCAGGAAGAACATGTCGAGTCGCTCCCACTCGGCACGCGAGGCGGGCTGGCGGTCCGCTACAGCTTTCCGGCGGATGCCGAGTATGAAATTCAGGTGCGCTTGCAGCGCGATCGGAATGAACATGTGGAAGGGCTGCGCCAGGCACACGACTTGGAGATTTCCATCGATGGCGTGCGCGTCGGCCTGTTTACCGTGCGCCCTCCTGCCTCGCCCGACCACTCCCAGGTCGATCAGCACCTCAAAGTACGAATCCCGGTGAAGGCAGGTCCGCATACCGTGATTGCGGCCTTTCCGAAAAAAGCTTCTCCGCTGCTTGAGACCGAGCGGCAACCTTATGCGGCCCACTTTAATATGGACCGCCATCCGCGCATCAACCCAGCAGTTTTCTCGCTGACGATCAACGGGCCTTACGCCGTCCAAGCCCCGGGAGACACGCCCAGCCGCAAACGCATTTTCGTTTGCCGGCCAGCCAGTCTAGAAGAAGAAGAAACCTGCGCGCAGCGCATTCTCACGACCCTGCTGCGCCGCGCCTGGCGGCGCCCGGTGAACGAGGCCGATCTCCGGCGTCCGTTCGAATTTTTCCGCCAAGGGCGCAAAAGCGGTGGTTTTGAAGCAGGCATCGAGATGGGGTTGCGGGCAATCTTGGTGAGCCCGGAGTTTTTGTTCCGGATCGAACGCGATCCGCCAGGCCTGAAAGCGGGCGAAGCCTACCGCTTGAGCGATGTGGAGCTGGCTAGCCGGCTTTCATTTTTTCTCTGGAGTAGCATTCCGGATGAAGAGCTGTTGGAGGCGGCCAGTCGCGGCTTGCTGAGCCAGCCGGGGGCACTCGACAAGCAAGCGCTTCGCTTGCTGGCCGACGCTCGTTCGCAAGCTCTCACTCGCAACTTCGCCGGTCAATGGCTTCATTTGCGCAACTTGGCGAGCGTGACGCCGGACATGCGCCTGTTCCCCGATTTCGACGACAATCTGCGGCAGGCGTTTCGGAAAGAAACGGAGCTGTTCTTTGAGAGCATCGTGCGCGAAGACCGTCCCGTTACTGATCTGCTCAGCGCTCGCTATACATATTTGAACGAGCGGCTGGCCAAACACTACGGAATTGCCAACGTATACGGCAGCCGGTTTCGGCGCGTCGAGCTGCCTGCTGGCTCCATGCGCGGAGGGTTGCTCCGCCACGGCAGCATTCTGACCGTCACCTCGTACGCGACGCGCACCTCACCGGTGATTCGCGGCAGCTGGATTCTGGCCAACCTACTCGGCTTGCCCCCTCCACCTCCGCCGCCCGGGGTTCCTGCGCTCAAAGAGAACACCAGCAGTCTGAAACCCTTACCGCTGCGCGAGCGTCTGGCCCAGCATCGCGCCAACGCGGCCTGCGCCAGTTGCCACCGGTTGATGGACCCCATTGGTTTTGCTCTGGAAAATTATGATGCAGTCGGGCGCTGGCGCGATCAGGAAGGGGGCCGAGCGGTGGATGCCTCGGGGAGCTTTGTGGACGGCGCTCCAGTGGAAGGGGTAGCAGGGTTAGAGAAAGCAATTCTCGCCCGGCCAGAGTTGTTTCTGGTTGCTTTTACGGAAAAGCTTTTGACGTATGCGTTGGGCCGTGGGTTGGAGTACTATGATGCGCCAGCAGTCCGCCAGGTGCTCGCCGAGGCTCGCCAACAGCAGTACCGCTTTTCCTCGTTTGTTCGAGGGATTATTCACAGCACACCATTTCAGATGAGGAGGGCTCCATGATTGTCACCCGGAAGGCTTTGAGCCGGCGCACCCTGCTGCGGGGCGCTGGAGCTGCCGTGGCGTTGCCCTTGCTGGATGCGATGATGCCCGCGATGACGGCGCTTGCAGCCAGCCCGGCCAAACCAGTGCGCCGGATTGGATACGTTTATATGCCCATGGGCGCAACGATCTCGGCCTGGACTCCCCCTGGTGACAATTTGAAGGTTCTCTCCCCTTCGCTCCAGTCGCTTGTGAACGTCGCCGACTACGTGACTGTCTTAACCAACTTGGAATTGCGCAACGCCTATCCTGGCACCCATGCCACTTCGAACGCCTCGTTTCTCAGTTGCGCCAAGGCCAAATGGACGGAAAGCAGCGATTATTTTTTGGGAACGACGGCGGATCAAATTGCGGCGCAACAGATTGGGCAGCAGACCAAGCTGCCGTCCCTTGAGCTCGCGATGGACCTGCTGCGAACAGTGGGCCAGTGCGATAACGGCTACGCCTGTGTTTATCAGAACAATCTTTCTTGGGCCTCACCGACAACCCCGCTGCCCGCAGAAGCGCATCCGCGCGTGGTATTTGAACGGTTGTTTGGAGACGGCGGAAGCAGTGCCGATCGGCTGGCGGAACTACGCCAGCAGTCGAGCCTGCTCGACTGGGTTCGGGACGACATTGTGAGACTACAGAAGCAGCTCGGTCCTGCAGATCGCCGAAGGGTGAACGATTACTTAGAGAGCGTACGGGAGGTGGAGCGCCGGATCCAAAAAGCGGAAGCCGCGACGCAAGAGGCGCAGCTGCCAGATTTGGACCGCCCGGTAGGAGTTCCCGCTGCCTATGCTGACCATGCCCGTCTGATGTTCGATCTACAAGTGCTCGCCCTTCAGGGTGACGTGACGCGTGTCATCTCGTTCCAGCTGGCCCGGGAGACCAGCAACCGGGCCTATCCTGAGATCGGGGTGCCTGAGGCTCACCACCCGCTCACCCATCACGGCGGCGATCCGGAGAAGATGGCTAAAGTGGCCAAGATTAACGCCTTCCACGTGTCGCTCTTTGCTTGGTTTTTGGAAAAATTGAAGGCGACGCCTGATGGTGATGGCAATCTGCTGGATCACTGCGTGTATCTCTACGGCAGCGGGATGGGCAATCCGGACCTGCATGATCATGTGAACCTGCCGATCTTAGTGGCCGGTGGGCTGGCAGGCCGGCGTCCTGGCGGGCGGCACATCCGCTACGAAACCCCAGCGCCGCTGGCGAACTTGCACCTCACCCTGCTCGACCGGGCGGGCGTGAAACTCGAGGCCTTCGCCGATAGCACCGGCAAGATCCCGGAGCTGATGGAGCCCCTCGCCATTTAGGTTCGGAAAGTCCCATGAGACATGGAGCCAAGAGTTGGAGTGTACTTCTTCTGGCGCTGCTCGCAACGACATTCCGGGCCGCAGAGGGCGCGGACAAGCTCGCCGATTTCGCCGAGCGGCGCGACTATCAGCGCCTACGGGCACTGCTTGACAACCGCAGTGACGTCAACGCGGCCCAGCCTGATGGCTCAACGGCTCTGCACTGGGCTGCCTATCAAGACGAGCTGGAAATGGCGAGGCTGCTGCTGGAAGCGGGCGCCAACCCCAATGCCCGGAATCGCTATGGCGTGACGCCGCTATGGATTGCAGCAAGCAATGGCAACGGCGAGATGGTGGCCTTGCTGCTGGATTCGGGCGCCGACGCCAACCAGACTTCGCCAGGGGGCGAAACGGTGCTCATGATGGCCTCGCGCACCGGTTCTCTTTCCGCAGTGAAGGCACTGCTTGCGCGAGGGGCCGAGGTTTCGGCCCAGGAGCCTCAATATGGTCAGACGGCGCTCATGTGGGCCGCGGCCGAGGGCCATGTCCCCGTCGTGGAGGCGCTCCTTGCAGCCGGCGCTGATTTCCGGACAAACACCAGGCTCGGTTTTTCCGCCTTGCTCTTTGCCGTTCGAGAAGGGCATTTAGGCGTTGTGCGGGCGCTGCTTGGGGCAGGCGCCGATCCAAACGAGGTCGTGACTCCCACGGCAGCCGCAAAGCGGGCAGATGGAGGGCGAGGCCCCAGGCCCGGCACGAGCGCGCTCATTCTCGCCGTCACCAATGCTCACTACGAAGTGGCTTCGGCACTCCTGGACGCAGGCGCCGACCCCAACCATTCGGGCCCGGGATACACCGCGCTTCATGCCATCACGCACACCCGCAAGCCGGGCGGCGGCGATAACGATCCTCCGCCACAAGGATCGGGTTCGATGACCAGCCTCGAGCTGGTGCGGAAGCTCGCGGCGAAGGGCGCCAACTTGAATGCGCGCATGACGCGGAAGATCAACTTCGGGTTGACCAGCTTGAATACGCTCGGCGCCACGCCGTTTTTGCTGGCGGCCAAGACCGCAGACGCCGAGCTCATGCGCTTGCTGGCTGAGCTGGGAGCCGACCCAACCATTCCTAACGCCGATGACTCCAATGCAGTGATCGTCGCCGCCGGCCTCGGCACGCGATCTCCTGGCGAGGATGCCGGAACGGAAGAAGAGGTGCTTGAGGCGCTTCAGGTGGCCCTGGATCTCGGGCTGGACATCAACGCGGTGGATCGGAACGGTGAGACCGCCATGCATGGCGCGGCCTACAAAAACCTTCCCGCCGTGGTGGAGTTTCTAGCAAAGAAAGGGGCGCGCATCGAAGTGTGGAACCGCCCCAACAAATATGGCTGGACGCCGCTGCGGATTGCCGAAGGTTATCGATTTGGCAATTTTAAGCCCTCTCCTCCCACTGTAGAGGCTTTTCACCGCGTTCTGAAAGCGGCGGGCGCGCCGATTCCAACGGGAGGAGCCGGGAACTTGGTCAACTGGCGCTAGAGTTCCTCATCGGTCACGCAACCCTGACTGGCGTCCTTGACCAGGCGGATATATTTGCCGAGTGTGCCTCGCGTCGCTTTGTATGGCGGCATCTTCCAGGCCGATCGGCGCGCCTCGAGTTCCGCATCGGTGAGGTCCACGCGAAGCTCATTCCTCGAAGCGTCAATCGTAATGCGATCGCCATTGCGCACCAGGGCGATGGGTCCGCCAACCTGCGCCTCAGGCGTGATGTGGCCCACGATGAAGCCGTGCGAGCCGCCCGAAAAACGGCCATCGGTAAGAAGAGCCACGTCTTTGCCCAGACCCGCCCCCATGATGGCGGAAGTGGGGGTCAACATTTCCGGCATCCCCGGCCCGCCCTTGGGCCCCTCATAGCGAATGATCACCACCTCACCCTTACGGATTTCTTTGCGCTCTAAGGCGGCCAGCATCTCTTCTTCTGAATCAAACACCCGGGCCGGACCAGAAAACTGAAGGCCTTCTTTTCCCGTGATCTTCGCCACGGCTCCACCTGGAGCGAGATTGCCACGCAGGATCTGAATGTGTCCGGTGGGCTTGAGGGGTTTTGACAGCGGCATGATCACTTGCTGGCCCTCTTTCAAACCGGGGAGATCTTTGACGTTTTCCGCCAAGGTTTTCCCGGTTACGGTGAGGCAGTTGCCGTCGAGTAAACCCTCTGCCAACAGCATCTTGACGACTGCGGGGATTCCGCCTACGGCGTGGAGATCTTCCATGACGTAACGGCCACTGGGCTTGAGATCCGCAAGCAGGGGTACGCGGTCGCTGACTCGCTGGAAATCATCGAGCGTGAGTTCGACGCCCACGGCCCGGGCCATGGCAATCAGATGAAGGACGGCGTTGGTGGACCCGCCCAGCACGGACACCATGACCATGGCATTTTCAAATGCTTGCCGCGTCATGATGTCGCGGGGCTTGAGATCCATTTCGAGCAGTCTACGAATGGCGGCGCCCGCTTGAAAGCACTCGGCGCGTTTGTCCGGATGCTCGGCGGGAGTCGAAGAGCTGTAAGGCAGCGACATTCCCAAGACTTCGATGGCGGAGGCCATGGTGTTGGCTGTGTACATGCCGCCGCAGGCCCCAGCTCCCGGACAAGCGTGGCGCACAATATCGGCCCGCTGCTCTTCGGTGATTTCGCCCGCTAGGAACTGCCCGTAGCTTTGAAACGCGCTGACAATGTCAAGCTTCTCAGTACCGGGCGTCGACCCGCGGCCCGGCCGGATGGTGCCGCCGTAAATCATCAGCGAAGGCCGGTTGAGCCGGCCCATGGCAATCAAGCAACCGGGCATGTTCTTATCGCAGCCGGGAATCGAGATGTTGGCGTCATACCACTGCGCGCACATGACCGTTTCAATGGAATCGGCGATCAGATCCCGCGATTGCAAAGAAAAGCTCATGCCTTCGGTTCCCATGGAGATGCCGTCGGAGACGCCAATGGTGTTGAAGCGCAGGCCCACAAGACCCGCGGCTTCCACCCCTTCCTTCACCTTTTGCGCCAGGTCTAGCAGGTGCATATTACAGGGATTTCCCTCAAACCACACGCTGGCGATGCCCACCTGCGCTTTCTTCATATCTTCTTCGCGCAAGCCTGTAGCATAGAGCATGGCTTGGGATGCGCCCTGGGATTTGGGCTGTGTAATTCGAGAGCTGTAACGGTTGAGTGGAGAAGACATAAAACGGACCGGCTTTCCAGTATATCGTTCCACTACGGCCGGTTTGGTGTGGCGAAAGCGCCCTGGTCTGTCCTTAGCAGCTTTGGGGAGAATATGGAGGTATGCAAATGGTTTTCTATCTCGCCTTGGCCCTCCTGGCCCCGCCTGTTTGTGCTCAGCCGAAGTCGGCCATCACGCACGAAAAGCTATGGATGATGAAACGGCTGGCGAATCCTGTGCTGTCGCCCGATGGCAAGTGGGTGGTCTTCTCGGTGACCGAACCATCCTACGTTGAGGCAGAAACCTCGACCGATCTATGGCTAATTCCCACCGATGGTTCCGTCGAGCCCCGGCGAATCACCTCGACCAAGAGCGGAGAAAGTGGGGTCGCCTGGAGTCCGGACTCGGGGCGGATTGCCTTTTCCGCGCGGCGCGAAGGCGACGAAGTGTCCCAGATCTATGTGCTCGACCTCGCCCGTGGTGGAGAAGCGCAACGAATCACGAGCCTTTCGACAGGAGCCAGCGCGCCGGCCTTCAGCCCGGATGGCAAATACTTGCTCTTCACCAGCCGCGTCTATCCAGGCGCCGCTGATGACAACGCCAACAAAAAGATTGCTGCTGAGCGCAGAGCACGAAAGTACCGGGCCCGTGTGTACGAAACGTTTCCCATCCGCCATTGGGACCGATGGTTGGACGACATGCAGACACACCTTTTCGTTCAACCTGTGGACGGATCGGCGCCCGCTCGGGATCTTTTGGCTACCACGCAGCTTGTGAGCCAACCGGGCTTTGGAGGCATCCTCGGCAACTCAGGCGAGGAGCTGCCAGCGGTATGGGCGCCGGATGGCAAGTCGATCGTCTTTGTCGCCACGACGAACCGCACAGGCGCGGCTTACGAGGAGGTGTTGACCCACTTGTACGCCGTGAGCGTGGAGGGAGGTGAACCCAAAGCCTTGACCCAGGGCCAGGCCTCGTTCACCCGGCCGATGTTCCGCCCCGATGGCCAGGCACTGTATGCACTTCGGGAACTGAAGGACGGCAAGCACGCCTACGCCGTCGAGCGACTGGTGATGATCGCCTGGCCTGCGGGCGGCGAACCGGTCCCAATTACAGGCCGATTGGATGCCTCGGTGACGGGTTTTGCTTTTACGCCCGACAGCAAAAGGCTCTATGTAACCGCCGAGGACGCCGGGCTCGAGCGGATCTTCGAGACCTTTCCCACAGGCGGGAACATCCGGCCTTACTCCACGGCCAAGAGCGGCGTGTATGGCGCTCTCCAAATTGCGGGTCCGGCCTCAAAGCCGGTCATGATTGCCACCTGGGCCAGCGCTGTTAACCCGGCGGAAGTCGTCAGGCTCGAGAACGGGGAGCATAAACGCCTTACGGCGGTTAGCGCCGCAGCAGCCGAGGCCATCGACTGGCAGCCGCTCCGGCACTTCACCTTCACAAGTAAGCGCGGCCGCCGGATTCACAACATGCTGGCCTTGCCGCCAAACTTTCGCGAATCCGAGAAATATCCGCTTCTGGTGCTCATCCACGGCGGGCCCCACACGATGTGGCGCGATGAGATCACGCTGCGCTGGAACTATCATCTGCTGGCCGCGCCTGGCTACGTGGTGTTGTTAACAAACTATTCGGGATCCACTGGATTTGGCGAGAAGTTTGCCCAAGCCATTCAGGGTGATCCGCTTCGCGGGCCGGCCGAAGAGCTCAATGAGGCCGCCGATGAGGCCATCCGCCAGTTTCCTTTCATCGACGGCTCGCGCCAGTGCGCCGGCGGGGCTAGCTACGGCGGCCATCTTGCCAACTGGCTCCAGGCCACGACGACGCGCTACAAGTGCCTGATCAGCCATGCTGGCCTGATCAACCTCGAATCGCAATGGGGCACGAGCGACTCCATCTATCACCGCGAACAAAATGCTGGCGGCCCGGTCTGGGAACAAGGCCCGGTGTGGCGTGAGCAAAATCCCATTCGTCTGGCTAAAAATTTCCAAACCCCGGTCCTTGTTACGGCAGGTGAAAACGACTTTCGTGTCCCTCTCAATCAAGCTCTGGAGTATTGGAGCGTACTCCAGCGTTTGAAGGTGCCGAGCAAGCTGATTGTGTTTCCTGACGCCAATCACTGGATCTTGAAGCCCGAGGATAGTCGTTTTTTCTATCAGGAGGTTCATGCCTGGCTTGCGAAGTATTTGAAGCGATAAGGGCTTTGGTGAGTTGGGGCATTTTTCGGGGTGCCGGCGGGTGGGAGGAGACTTGACAATGTTACACTAAGATTAGATACTATTATCGAGCGCAATTTAAGGGCGCTGACCCTGAGTCCACGGCCAGCGATCCCTTCCGGCCATTTCCGTCAGGGCCGTGCGCCACGCATCGACATCCGAGCGGTCAACTTCATGGAGGCAGAACGAAGAATATGAGCAAAATTATAGGGATTGATCTGGGCACCACCAACTCTGTGGTCGCTGTGATGGAAGGCGGCCAGCCGGTTGTAATTCCGAACCAGGAAGGTGGACGCACCACCCCCTCTGTGGTTGCATTCACGAAAACCGGCGAGCGGCTTGTGGGCCAGGTAGCCAAACGGCAAGCTGTCACCAACCCCGAAAATACAATCTACTCAATCAAGCGCTTCATGGGTCGCCGCTACGAAGAAGTGGGCGAAGAGATTAAACTCGTGCCTTACAAGGTGGTCCGTGGGGAAAACGGGGATGCGCGCGTGGAAGTGATGGGGAAAACGATGTCTCCTCCGGAGATTTCGGCCCTGGTGCTCAAGAAGCTAAAGGATGCTGCCGAGGCTTATTTGGGCGAAAAGGTCACCAAGGCCGTCATTACGGTTCCGGCCTATTTCAACGACGCGCAGCGGCAGGCCACCAAGGACGCGGGCCAGATTGCCGGGCTTGAGGTCATGCGAATCATCAACGAGCCGACGGCGGCGGCGCTGGCCTACGGATTGGACAAAAAGAAGGATGAAACGATCGCTGTGTTTGACTTTGGCGGCGGCACCTTCGACATCTCGATCCTTGAAGTAGGCGATGGCGTGGTTGAAGTAAAAGCCACCAACGGTGACACACACTTGGGTGGCGACAATATCGATCAGCGCATCATTGACTGGATCATCACGGAATTTAAGCGCGAAACGGGAATCGACGTCTCGCGCGACCAGATGGCGTTGCAACGGCTCAAGGAGGCTGCCGAGAAGGCCAAGATCGAGCTTTCCTCGATGCTCGAGACCGAAATCAACCTACCCTTCTTGACCGCCGACGCCACCGGACCCAAACACCTTCAGATGAAGCTCACCCGGGCGCGCTTTGAGCAGATGGTGGACGATATTCTGGCGCGGACGCTGGAGCCTTGCAAGCGGGCCCTGTCCGATGCGGGTCTGACGCCAGCTCAAATCGATGAGGTGGTGATGGTAGGCGGTTCGACGCGCATCCCGAAAGTTATCTCCATGGTGCGCGAGTTCTTCGGGAAGGAGCCGAACAAGACGGTGAACCCGGACGAAGTCGTCGCCGTAGGTGCCGCTGTACAAGGCGGCGTGCTTGGAGGCGAGGTCAAGGATGTGTTGCTACTCGACGTGACGCCCTTGTCGCTTGGCATCGAGACCCTGGGCGGCGTGTTCACAAAGCTGATCGAGCGCAACACGACCATTCCAACCCGTAAGAGCGAAATCTTCTCCACGGCCTCCGACAACCAGACCTCGGTCGAAATCAAGGTCTATCAAGGCGAACGCGCGATGGCGCGCGACAACCGGTTGCTTGGCGTCTTCCAGCTGGTCGGCATCCCGCCTGCTCCGCGGGGCGTGCCCCAAATTGAGGTCACCTTTGACATTGACGCGAATGGCATTTTGAACGTCACAGCGAAGGACCGGGCCACCAACAACGAGCAGAAGATCACCATTACCTCTTCCTCTGGTCTGAGCAAAGAAGAGGTAGAAAAGATGGCGGCCGACGCCCGGGCGCACGAAGCGGAGGACCGCAAGCGCAAAGAGGAGATCGAAGCGCGCAACCGGGCTGATGCCATGGTCTACAACGTGGAGAAGATGCTCCGCGACCACGGCTCGAAGATCAGCGAGGCAGACAAAAAGCATGTCGAATCGGCGCTTGAGGAGACCAAGAAAGTCATGGCCTCTGGTACGGTGACTCAGATTAACGCCGCAGTCGACAAACTCACGCAGGCCTCGCATAAGCTCGCCGAAGCAATGTATGCCGCTTCGAGCTCCTCGACGAGCTCCACATCCGGCTCTGGTGCAGGTCCAAGCTCCAATGGCGGCGCCAAGAGCAAGGACAACGTGGTGGACGCAGAATTCGTCGACGTGGACGAGAAGAAGTAGCAGATTCGAACGGGGCGCTGGGTGTTGCCTCTCCCGCCGCCCCACCTTTTTAACTCCGCCAGGGAGTGTGTGCCATGGCCCCCAAACGAGATTATTACGAGACGCTGGGCGTATCGCGGCAGGCTTCACAGGAAGAAATTCGTAAAGCCTACCGCCGCCTTGCACGGAAGTATCACCCCGATCTCAATCCTGGGGACAAGGCGGCGGAGGAAAAATTCAAAAGCGTACAGGAAGCCTATGACGTCCTGAGCGACGAGCGAAAGCGCCAAATGTACGACCAGTTTGGATTCTATAGCGATCAGGGCTTTGCGGGCTCTGGCCCCGGTCCGCAGCCTGGTTCTGGTCCGACCATGGGCTTTGGCGGCTTTGATTTCTCCGATTTCTTTGGCGCTGGAGGCCACTCCGCAGAAAGCAGCTTTCGTGACTTGTTCAGTAACTTCTTTGGTCGTGGCCGCCAGACAACACAAACTCGCCAGCCCGAGCGGGGCGCTGACCTCGAATACGCGCTGAACATTGACTTCTGGCAGTCGATCCGCGGAACTCAAGTCCGTCTCACCATCCATCGCCAGGAGACGTGCCCAGCCTGCCAGGGCAGCGGCGCGAACGGAGGCTCGACCACTTGCCCGCAGTGTAACGGCGCAGGCAATATTACGCAGATGGCAGGGGCCATGCGATTCAGCCTCACCTGTCCGCGGTGCGGAGGGGCGGGTAAATTACGCAACAGTTGCGCGACTTGTGCTGGAGATGGCCGGATTCCTCGGCCCGAGTCAGTTGAGGTGCGAATTCCGCCGGGCACGCGGTCGGGCTCCCGGCTCAGGGTGAGCGGAAAAGGCAGCGCCGGAACGCTCGGCGCGCCGCCTGGGGATCTCTACATCACCGTGCGCGTGGAGGACCACCCCTTCTTTCACCGCAACGGTGATGACATTGAAATCAAGATTCCCATCAGCGTCACGGAAGCGGCCCTAGGCGCCAAGATCGAAGTGCCCACTATTGATGGGCGGGCCATTCTCAAAATCCCTCCTGGCACGCAGAATGGCCAGAAATTCCGCCTGCGAGAGAAAGGCGTATGGAACGCGAGGGCCAACACCCGCGGCGACCAGATCGTTGAGGTTGTCTTGCAGGCGCCGAAAGCCAACGACGAGCGAACTCGCGAGATTCTCCGCGAACTCGCAGCTCTTCATCCTGAAGATCCACGCGCCGAAGTTTGGACGCACATCTGATCGAAAGAGGTGTTCCATGCCGAAGAAGCGTTCCAAGGGAGTGTACATGATCAGTTCGGTTGCCGAGCAGTACGGCATCCACCCGCAAACTCTGCGCCTGTATGAACGCGAAGGTTTGTTGATGCCTTCCCGCAGTGACGGCAACACCCGGCTCTACACGGATGAGGACTTGGAGCGGTTGGAGGTGATTCTTCAGCTCACACGTGAGCTGGGAGTCAATCTAGCCGGCGTGGAGATCATTCTCAACATGCGAGAGAAGATGGCCGCCATGCAACGGCAGATTGAAGAGTTCGTCGCCACACTCAACAAAGAGATCGCGACCCAACTCCAGCAGCAGCCCTCTCCCGAGCCCAGCCATTCGCTAATCCCAGTCGCGCAGCCAATACCCGTTCCGGTGACCAACCCGGCCAGCGCCGCCAAACCCGCCGAGAGGAGCCGCAAGAAAGAAGCTGGGGGGCGTTGACTCTCACTCGACGATTCACCCGCTTCAGAGTGAGCCCGATTACCTTGCCCCGTAAGTCTCCAGCGCCCACCCATTCTCTGCCCCCGTCGATCCTCTGGTGGCTCGCCGTCACCGAGGTGTTCGCTCCCCTTCGACCTCCGCGCCGCCCAGTCGCCGGGGCAGCCCTCTGGAGAGGTCGCTAATGAGATTCCGCTCGTGGTTGCCGCGCTTACCGGCCGCCAGCGCCGCCCGCGCTGAGTTGCCCTTTGTGCAGAGCCGCTAAACCTCGAGTAGCGGCAAAGCTCCCTGGGTATTGCTCGAGCGCCTCGCGGAAGGCTCGTTCCGCGAGTTGGGTTTGTCCCAACGACAGCGCCAGCCGCCCGAGGGCCTCGTTCACCGGACGCGGGTAGAACGGCGGTTCGCTGTAGACAAGGGCCCTCTCACGTTTGGCCGCTACCTGCAATTTCTCGATCGCCTCTTGGATCTTGCCCCGCGCCGCCAGGATGTGCCCGAGCAGCTCCTGCCGGGCGACTCGCAATTCTGCCGGCACCGGCTGTTTCACCTGCTCTTGGTAGGAATCGAGTGCATCGTCCATCGCTTCGAGCGCCTTTTGGGCACCTTTGGCATTGCCTTTGGCAGCCGAGGCCACGCCCACTGCCCAGTGTCTCCAGGCACGCTCCCGGGGCTTATCGTAATGGGGCAGCGACTGGCCATCGAGAATCTCATCCCAGCGCTCGTTCTGTACTAGAGCGCGCATCAGGGCAAACCAACCTTGCCGGTAGGCGGTGCGGTTGTTATCGAGCGCAGCTTTCTCGCGCGGATTCTCCTCAAACGCCAGTAAGCTCCGCGCGGCCTTGACGGCTTCCTCCGTTTTGCCCTGAAAACTGTAGGCGGTGGAAAGAAAATGCACGTTGTGTCCGTGGTGAGCGGTCGAGTAGAGCGAATCGGCACGGATCCACTTCAATTCGTTTTCGGCGGCCTCGGAAAAGGATTTCACCGCGTCGTCCCAGCGGGCGGTTTGCGCATAGATATGCCCGGGCATATGGAGCGCATGGGGAATGTTGGGGACCAGCTCTGCATATCGTTTACAGCTCGGCCACGCCTCGTGGGCGAAGGAAGAGCCTTCAAAGCCATGGATCACATAGTGGTGTACCCCGGGATGATCCGGGGCCTCGACGAGCAACTGGCGGAGCAACTCCACCGCTTCCATGCTGCCTTCCCGGGGTTGATGACCGGGTAGTTCGAATCCCCGCATGAGGTGTAAAGCGAGATAGCTTTTTGCCTCGACCTGATCTGGGTACTTGGCAACAATGGAGCGCAGCGCCTGGATGTAGTCGGTATCGGGGTCCTTGGAGCGGAGGTCGCGGCGAGCAGCAACGGCGGCCACGTACATTTTCTCAAGCTCGGTCACTTGCTCGCCCTGCGCGAGCTCCAAGGCCCGGCTGACGGCCTCCTGCACCCGGTCAAAGGCATCCGCGTTGCGGAGGTTGGAGTAAGTTTGCAACTGGAACCGGGGACGAAAATCTCCCAGGGCGACCATGGCCACGCCCCACCACGGCATGGGCGATTTCGGATCAAGCGCAGCGGCCTGCAAGAACGAGCGCTCTGCTTCCACGGTCCAAAACGAGTGCATTTGCGCCACACCTTGCGTAAAGAATTTCTGCGCTTCCGGGTTGGAGGTTGTGATCGGGAAGCGAATAAACTCGCTGCCCTGCCCCGGCAGCAGCTTGGCGGGCAAGGACGGGGCGACCCGGCTGGCTGCTGGCGCGCAAAGATCTTTCGACTTTGTGGCGGTTTTTTCGCCATAGGCTGAAAACAACCCTCCGATCGTCCAAAGCAGAAACAGAATCCGCATCAATCCCTCCCTAATTCCCAGGCAATCAGATCCCCCAGCTGCTGAGCGTTAAAGGAAAGCCCTTCAATCAGTGCAGCCAGCCGTCCCTGGCGGTTCACAATCCCTATAGTGGAATTATGCGTGATCACGCCCTCTTCTGGCCAGTAGAGGATCCCAAATTGTCCGGCGACTTCCCGGATTTCAGCCTCCGTCCCGGTTAAGAAACGCCATCCGGATTTCGCTCCCCAGAGCTGCGCGTAGCGGGCTAGGACTGCCGGCGTATCATGGCGCGGATCAAGCGTGACGCTGAGCAGAACGAGATCGCGGTCCATAAAGGGCGCAAAACGCCGCTGGAGCCGCGCAAAGGTCGCCGCCAGCCGAGGGCAGATCTCGGCGACCGGACACCGCGTATACAGAAACTGAATGGCCACAACCTTGCCTTGCAGCTCGCCGATGGCGAGTGTGTTCTGGTGATGGTCCACCAGTTTCCAGGGTGGCACGGGCGCCCCGATCTGAAGCTTTTGCGGGGGTGGCTCAAGCACGAGCCGGCGGCCGTCCTGCTCGATTTCGTTGGCCGGGAGGCGCAACCGGATTCGCCGCGCTTGCATCTTGGCAAGCTCAAATTCGATGAGCGAACCTGGCGCCAAGAGCTTCAGCTGCTGTTTCTCGTGGACGCGGAGCGGCATGGTCATGGCTGGCATCACTCCCTCAATCGCCTTATGCGACACGAGGATCGTTTGCGAGCTGGGGTTGACCGAAAGGACCAATCCCTCGACCGTATATCGCTTTGCGCAGCCAGCAAGCATCGCAGCGCAAGGCAAAATGGCGGCCAGCCAGTTCCTGCTACGGGAAGAAATACAGAATGTCAGGTCGGACGCCATAGCCAGATTCGGCGCAGGGGCCGCATTCCACGCGATAGCCCGGGAACGCGTCTTTGGCGACCCGCGGCACTTCGACCGGATGATCCGGCTGGTGGTAGGTGGAAAGCGCCATCCGCGGGTGGAACTTGGCGATTGTGTTCTTGGCGCCGCGCAAGGCCCGCACCTCCGCTCCCTCAATGTCCATTTTGATGAAGTCGACCCGTTCGAGTTTGAGCTCCTCCACGAGGCGGTCGATGGTGGTTAGGGGAACTCTTTCCACCGCCTTCCAATCCTCGCGCTGGATTACGAAACTGTCTGCGGCGGAATTGTGTGGGTCCACGTGCAAGACGAGAAAATCCTCCTGATCCCAGACGCCTTTGGGATAGATGATGACGCGGCCCTGCTGGACCTCCTGAGCAAAGTTTCGCCGCAGGCACTCCAGATTTTCGGGCGCCGGCTCGATGGCGACCACCAGTTTTGCTCCCGCTTTCAGACAAGCCCGGGTATAGACGCCCACATTCGCGCCACAGTCCAACACCACGTCGCCTGGTTTCACGCCGCGGCCGTTCCAGCCGTAAATGTTGCGCGCCTGCTCTGCCAAGTTAAACGGCAGCACGTATTCACTGCCGTCTGGAAGCCAGTACCTGCCATCGGGGGTCTCCCAAAGCTGAAAACCTTTCGGATCTTTTTCAATCAGTTTGCTGGCCGCCAGAATTTCATCCTTCTTCGCAATTTGTTCCTTGACGTCGCTTGCCGCGCGGATGGCGTTTGAAAACGGGCAATTCTGATTGCGGCCCAGAAGGTACCAGGCGGATAAGCGCGCCGGGGCGTAATGATAGAGCGCGAAGAGGCTTCCGACAACAACGAGAAGGAGGATCTTCTTCACTGAGCATGACTATAGCACTGGCCATCGTCCGGCACCATAGTTGCTGAGAAAAAGCAGGCCGGAGTGGTGTATGACTTTTACCCGCTCGCTATTGTTGATTCTTCTGGTTTTACTTGCAATTTTTTGGCGGCGCGTGTTGTTTGTTGGGGGAGGAGGTCTGGTCTCCCTGGGGCATTTGATCCAGGGCGTTGTTTCTGGTTTCGACCGCAAAGGCGAAATTGGAGCACCAGAAGAAATTCTAGAGCGAGTGTTAACCGACAACGAGCAAGCCTCGCAGGTGGAAAGGTGGCTCGGGGGGCCTGCCCATAAGCCAGAGGTCATGATCGTGATGTGCATGGACCCGCGATTGAATTCCGAGGTCATTGTGGGTGACTCGCGGCACTATTACGACGTCGTCCGTTTGCCGGGTTCCGTATTGTCGGAGGATGTCATCGAGGCCATTGAACTGGGCGTTCAAGAGCACCGTCTAAAAGTCGTGCTTTTGACAACGCATACCGATTGCGCGATGGAAAAGGTTGCGCACAGCGCGGCAGCCAAGGAATACCCAGTCCTTTCTCTTGCCGTCCAACGGAGAGAGGAGATGTTCCAGCGATTGTTGCAACGTCCTGCCATCGCTAGCCGCCTGCAAGCGGGGACGCTTCTTGTGCGGCGCTTCCAAATTGACACCACCACGGGGAGGCTGCTTCCACCCCAGCCTTGACGAGGCGAATGCAATCCCGCCCTAGGGCCTAGCGCCTAATCAAGCTCGGCCGGTCCATTTTGTCCCAGCCTGGACGAGGCAGGCGGAATCCCGCACAAGGACAGGCGGAACCACGGCAGATGCCGCCGCACACAAACGTGAGTAAGTCCGGCTTGTTGTGCAAGGGCAAGCAATTCCGCAGGTCGAAATCCAGCGGCCACCGAACGCATGCCGTCGTGGATCGTTATCGGATGCCAGTCAAAGAGGAACAGCGTTGCAGGAAGGAACGCATAAGCCAGGGGATGGCGTTCCAGATCGTTCACCAGCAGCTGGCCTCGCGACAACTTGGCCAGCTCTCGTAGCAGACGCACAATTTCCGGATCCGTAAAATGATGGAGCAATAAATTGCAGGTCACCACATCGAAGCTGCGTTCGCGGAAAGGCAGATCACGCACATCGGCCACGAGCTTCGGCCAGGGGGCGTCCCTCAAATGCAGGAGCTTAAGGTCGCAGCTGACCAATCGCGCTCGCGGAAAAGCTTGTTGTAAATACCGCGCGAAATCTCCGTTGCCAGAACCGATGTCGAGGAGGAGGAAAGGCTCCTGAGAGGAGCGCCATCGCCGGATTTCCCGCTTCATCACCCCGTAGCCGCCCAGCCAGCGATTGATCCGGCTTAGATCGCGCAGGTTAGCGCGGGCGTCACTTTCGGGTGCTGTGGGGAGCAATTCGGGCTCGAGGATTCGTTGCCGAAGCCGCTGCATGAGACCTATGTTAAGCTGTGCCGAGTGGACATCGTAAGCGTTAACACTGGCTGGATTGAAGTCATTTGCGGTCCGATGTTTTCGGGCAAAAGCGAAGAGCTGATCCGGCGCTTGCGCCGGGCCATGATCGCGCGGAAACGGGTCCAGGTCTTTAAACCGGCTCTTGATGACCGCTACTCCAGCAATGAAATCGTCTCACACGCCGATCAGCGGATGCGCTCCGAAGTTGTGACCGGGGCCGATCAAATCCTCGAACGGCTGGACTGGCGCGCCCAAGTCGTGGGAGTGGACGAGGCAAATTTCTTGGGGCCACGTTTAGTGGCTGTCGCCAGCCAGCTTGCCGACGCGGGCAAGCAGGTGATTATCGCCGGTCTGGACACCGACTACATGGGAAGACCATTCGCACCCATCCCGGAACTTCTTGCCTTGGCCGAGTCCATCACGAAGACTTTGGCCATCTGCATGCGTTGCGGCAACCCGGCCAAACACACGCAGCGGTTGGTGGAAAGCGACGATCTGATTGTGGTGGGAGCAGCGGGAATGTATGAAGCGCGGTGCCGCCGCTGCTTCGAGCCGGGAGCGCCCAAACAGGAAGCGTTCGACTTCGCCCGAGCTGGAAGGCAGCAGGCGGCCGATTAACATGGTGAGATTTCGCGCCGTGCGCGTGAAGGCGCTAGCCAAAATCAATTTGTCGTTGCGCGTCCTTCACCGCCGCCCGGATGGTTACCACGAGCTGCGAACGGTTTTCCAGACCATATCGCTCGCGGATGAAATCAGCCTTCGCTTCCGGGCGCAGGCGAGGACCACCGTGTGCGATGAGTCCTCGCTGCGGCTCGAGGGCAATCTCGCCGTTCGGGCAGCTCAAGCGGTTTTGGAGGCGCTTGGAGTTTGCGGCGAGGTGCGTTTGAACTTACGAAAAAGAATTCCGATGGGCGCTGGCCTCGGTGGCGGGTCAAGCGACGCGGCAGCGGTTTTGATGGCGCTCCCGTTCCTGCTGCGCCGGGAATTGCCTCGGGAGACGCTGGCCGGCCTCGCGGCCGGCTTGGGCAGTGACGTTCCGTATTTTCTCCTCGGTGGGACCGCACTCGGGCTCAGCCGGGGCGAGGAGCTCTATCCGCTCCCCCAGCTCCCATCCTGTTACGGCCTGTTGCTCACTCCCCCCATTCACGTCTCTACAGCCACGGCCTATCAAGCCTTGTGCCGGGATCTCGAGCTTATGTCAGCCCAAGAGTACTCGCTGCGGAGCTGGGGCCTCAGCAAGCAGGCGACCCTCGAGCAGTGGGCGCCGTTCTGCACCAACGATTTTGAGCCAGCCATCTTTGCGCGCCACCCCGAGCTGGGCCATCTTCACGAGAAGATGCGGCGCGCCGGCGCTGTTATTGCACGCATGACTGGCAGTGGTTCGGCCATCTACGGGCTGTTTGCTAGTCGCGAGGCTGCGAGACAGGCAGCGCGGCGGTTTCGGGAAACGCCTCATTTCCTTTTTCGAACTATTAACAAGCCCCAGTATGACCGCATATGGGCCAAAAGCTTCCATGCCTGATGGCCTCCCTCCACCCGTTCTCCCGCTGGAATACCCGTTCTCCCGCTGGAATCCGGCGAGCGGATTCAACTCGCCGGCAAAAACTGCTGATCAACCAAAACAAAGGGCAGTTGGGGACTTCCTCCAAGGACGCGGACAGCCGGCTCGCGCCGAGTTTAGCGAGTTTTGGGGCTAGGAGGATTCGGATCTTCCACCACGGTGTCAAACATCGCTGTCTGGACTTTTCCGCTGCGCCGGATTTGGATGAAAACCCGGTAGTCTCCAGGCTGGGGGAATCCATAGGGGAAGGTCACCTCTGAAGGTAGGGCCATGGCATGCATGTGGTGCCCGGCGTGGGGATCCGCTTCAGACTTTTGCGCCAGGCTCAAGGCGGCCATGGGCACCGATCCTGTGGGGTGAACGTGTGCAAAGACGCTGCGGTCTCGCTTGACAAAGGCGGCGTGGCCTAGCATCCCCATGTACAACTCCATATCCGGAACGGGCTGCCCGTCAGGGCCCTCCACGCGGAACCGGAAGGCATGCGCGCGCTTGACAGGGAACGTGTCAGACGACCTCTCCCAGATCATCTTCGAGCCATCCTCAAAGACAAAAGTCCGGTTTTTCGGGTCGGCTTGGGATAACGGATGTCCGCTGCCAGCCGAGTCATCACCGGAGAGGGGTTTGCCAGCGATCGCCGGTAGCGTGATTTCCGCCACCATCGTTTCGGGCAGGCCAGATTCGTGAACGACATCCGCGAACAGGGCATACGAGCCGGCCGGCATAGGAGGAAGGTCATGAGTGAATACGCCGCTGGCGGTCATTTCCGGGTGCAGGTGCCAGACGCGTTCCATCTCTGGCAGCCGGATGACGTAAAGATGCATCAGGTGGTTATGGTCGGGGACGAAATCATCGACTCTTCGCCCCAACCAGCCCGGATCGCTCAAGGTGAGCTGGAGCTTCGAACCGCCAACCAGTGCGGCATCCATGCGCAACGGCTTATAGATGATACGCCCGTAGCTGTTGGCCTCAGCAGTCCACCAAGCGTTACCCAAATACAGGACCGCGATAACGAGCAGGGCCGTCAGCACCATGGTGCGGCGAGCGCGCTGGCGCATTTCAGGTGTTGGTTGCTGGCCAGGTTCGAGTTTCGCCTCCCGAGAGGCAGCTCCAGCGATGCTGACCGCGCCGGCACACAGAACAAGTCCCAGAATTGAAAGCAAGATCGCCAGCCCGGTCTGCATGCGTTCGGTTTTATTGGCTAAAGCCGGTACGGGAACGGCGAGCTCCCCCTTGCCCTGTCCCCCTTCGACGCTGACCCGGACCTGCCACGAGCCGCTAGTCATCATCCACAGCGATCCCGTGAAAAACTGCGGGTCGTCTTTCGAGCGCTCGGCAAGGTCCGGGGTCGGAGCAAACTTCGCCCCCGCTCCGGTCATGGGCAAGGGCACAATCCGCACCTGGGAGACATCCTTTGCGCTGGTGCGGATCTCCACTTGCGCGACGCCAGGAATCACTAGCGGCGGGCGGATGGCGATGAACAGAGGATACGGTCCTGCCTTACCTTCCAAAAAGACGTCGGGGCTTCCGACGTGCGCGTCTGCCCTAGGGAGGGCAAGCCAGAGGACAACGGCGAGTAAAACCACAAACGCCCCCCACTACCGTCGGATCAACCGCATCCAGTTCCCCCAAGCAAAGCCGGCGCGCATGGAGACGATGGCGAAAGCAAGCGCCAGCGCCATGCCTTGGATGAAGTGCGGCTCGGTCGGGAGGAAGACGCGCCGGAACAAGTACGATTGTGGGTGCGTGTAGTAGCCGAAATAGTGGGCCCCGAAGAATGCGTTTCGCGCCCCATCCGACATCAGGAAGTTGGCAAACGGCCACTGGACCGCCACAAAAGCCCCTACAAAAACCACTCCCGATACGACAGCGAGCAGCCAAGAGCTCCAGCCTTCCGTTTTTCGCCACAACAGGTCGAGCAAAACGGCGGGAACAATCAAGAGGAGAGGAAAGTCCGGGGGCACGAAGTGGGTCACCGGGTAGTAAACGGGCCCGAGTTTCGGTTCAGCAGGAAAAAGGGGCAAGATGAGGATGCACAGGATGAGAAAAAGTGAATAAATTCCGGTGGTGATGGTCGCCGCCCAGCGCAAACCAGAGGCGCGGGCCAGTCCCGCCAGAACGACAGGGACCGCCACCGCGATTCTTTGATAAAAAGCCGCCGTGTGCATCTGAATCCGGCCGGTTAGTTCCATCAGGAAAACCATGACCAGGACAATCAGCATCGCGCCGATGTAAAGAAAGATGGCGTTCAGGCGGCTTTTGACAGGCCCTTGAGCCCGGTTCATGTGTCCGAGGGTTAAGATGAGGGCCCCAGTGATGACCATGGCCACACCCAGAATGAGCAGCGCATGAGGGGGACTGACAATCTTGACGTCCAGGCCGTAGGCGTTATGCCACCAATCATCAAACGGGGCTGAGGTCAGCATCGCTACTCCGCCCCAAGCTACGAGAAACGCGCCGAGTGGGGCGCGAAAACCCCACATGGCGACTGTGGCTTCGTCTTTGACGGCTCCAAAGGTGCGCGAAAGGATCAAGTAAGCGCATGTCAGACCACCCACTACGCCGCAGAGATAAATTGCGATGTGGGCGGGAGTCCAGAACGTATCGCGGCCGATGGAGCGGTGCCACGAAATATCCCAGTGTCCTCCGATCATGGCCGAAGTAACGGCAAAGACGGCGCACCAGATGTACCAGGGAATCGTGGCGGTGGAGGTATGCGCGGCTGCCTGTTCCCGAACCACGGCTGGAGACGGCGCTGTCAGGCTGCTGGCCATCTGAAATCCTCCTCACAAAATTGAAATTCAGTTCTTTTTGACTGAAATTTCTTTGAAATAAACCGTAGACTGCGCATCGTGATTTTGCAAACCAATGTAGCCTTCATCGGGGCGCGGCCCACGGACCGGCTCATACCATCTCTTACGCGGGGGCACTTCTTGGTCGCCCCGGAATTCATTGACTTTCTCCCCGTTCAAAAAAACCGTTGTGGTTTGGCCTTGAAGCACAATATCCATGATGTTCCACTCACCTGGCGGCTTTTGATTGCGGAGAGAAACCTTCGAAAGCGAGTAAATCGCTCCAGTGGAATGCCACTCATCACCAGCGGCATCGATTTGGACTTCGTAGCCGTTGTGCACGGCGTACCAGGGGTCGGGCGGAGGTTCGGGCAAACGAATCACCACCCCTGAGTTGTCGCGGGGGCCGGAAGTTTTAAAGACGACACGGATGGTTGCATTGCCAATTTTTTTTCCCGTGTAGTAGAGCAGCCCCATGCCGCCTTCCGTCTTCATTAAGCCATCCTCGACGACAAAGCGGCCCGGTCCCACCATCTTCCATCCACTCAAGTCCTTCCCGTTAAACAAGGGCTCCCACTCAGCGGCAACGGCAGCGCGCGACAGGAGAATCAGGGCGGCAACCGGCACGGCATGCATACAGTTTTATTGTACCGGCGAAGCGGATTGCTCCCTTGGCCTGTCCAGGATCGCTAAACAATCCGAACTGAGAAAGTGTTTCACAGGCCCCCGCAAGCGGCTTCAAACGTAGTACTCTCGTGCGAGGAGATTCTATTTCTACCGTTAGGCTGTCGGGAGGGTATTTGCATGAAGAGGTTTATTTTCGCGCTGTCGGCATACGCCATGTTTGCTCAACCTCCACAAGCAAACCGGCCACCGATGACCTTTTTCGTCACCAGCGTGGGGATGGGCGATGGCGCAAACCTGGGCGGTCTTGCTGGAGCGGATGCACACTGCCAAAAGTTAGCTGCAGCGGCGGGCGCCGGGGATCGAACTTGGCGCGCTTATCTCAGCACGCAGGCCACGGATGGAAAGCCGGCAGTGAATGCGCGTGACCGGATTGGCAGCGGTCCCTGGCACAATTATCGAGGTACGCTGATCGCGCGGGATCTGGCGCACCTGCACGGCGACACGCTGGAGCTGGCCCGGCTCGGAAACCTCATTACGAAAAACAACGCGCTTACTGAGAAGGGCGAGATTGTAAACGGCGTCGGGGATAAGCCCAACAAGCACGACATCCTGACAGGCACGCAACCAGACGGTCGCGCCTTTACCGACACGGCGGACCACACCTGCAAAAACTGGACTAGCAATGGAGAAGGCAGCGCCCAGGTGGGCCATCACGATCGCAATGGCGGCGGGATCTCGTGGAACTCCACACACGGCTCTCGCGGATGCAGTCAAGAGAATCTGGTGGCCACGGGTGGAGCTGGGTTGTTCTACTGTTTCGCCGTTACTGGCCAATAGGCTTGCCGCCTCGAACTCGTCGGATCCCACAGAGAAGGCGTAAGCTTTTTTCGTGCCGCTCATGTTCGCCCGAGGGTTGTTCGTCGTCTTCTACGGTCTTGTGGTTTTCGAGCGTCCGCTAGTTGGCCAGAGTCTAGAACGCCACCACGCTCGTTCCGTGGTCATCGCCCGGCAGGGGATTGCGGCCACAAGTCAAGTTCTCGCCTCCCAGTCCGCTGCGCAGATTCTGGGCCGCGGCGGTTCGGCGGTGGACGCGGCCATCGCGGCGAATGCTGTGCTCGGGGTCACCGAACCGATGATGTGCGGCTTGGGTGGCGACTTATTTGTGCTTTACTGGGAAGCCAAAAGCAGGAAGCTCGTGGGATTGAACGCAAGCGGGTGGTCTCCCCGAAAGCTCACCATTGAGCTTTTGAAGCAGCGCAAGATTGAGTCCATGCCATCGAGCGGCATTCTCAGCGCCACGGTGCCGGGCACAGTCGATGGCTGGCGTAAAATGCATCAACGCTACGGCAGGCTTCCCTGGGAAAGCCTGTTTCGTGACGCCATTTTTTATGCGGAGCACGGCTTCCCGGTTCATGAAATCGCGGCCAGCGCTTGGGATGAAAAAAGGCTGTCGCTAACGAGCGAGAGTAAGCGTGTTTTTCTGCCCCATGGTAAAGCTCCGCGCGCGGGAGAACTATTCCGCAATCCTGACCTCGCCCGGGCGCTCCGGCTGATTGCCAAAGAAGGTCCTGAGACCTTCTACAAAGGTGAGATCGCGAGGGCGATCCTCCGCACCTCGGAAAAGCTCCAGGGCGTGATGGAAGCGGCTGACCTTGCTGATTTCTCCTCGGAATTCGTCGAACCCATTTTCACCGACTACCGGGGCTGGAGGGTGTACGAATTGCCTCCGAATGGCCAGGGCCTGGCGGCGCTTCAGATGCTCAACATGATGGAGCTGAGCCCACCTTCGCCCTCCGGGCCGCACAGCCCCGCTGAAATGCACAAAAAGATTGAAGCGATGAAGCTTGCCTATGGCGATCTACAAAGCTATGTCGCCGACCCGAGATTTGTGCAACTGCCGCTTCCCGGTCTGCTCTCCAAAGAATACGCAAAACAGCGCGCCGCGCGAATCCATCCCGAAAAGGCAAATTGCGAGATGAAGCCAGGTCATCCGCCATCGAGCGACACGACCTATCTGGCAATTGTAGATGCGGAAGGCAACATTGCCTCCTGGATCCAGAGCATCTCCAGCGTATTCGGTTCAGGCGTCGTGGTGGAGGGCATGGGTTTTCACCTGCACAATCGCGGCGCAGGTTTCCAGCTGGACGCCAAACATCCAAACGGCCTCGCGGGCCGTAAGCGTCCCTTTCATACCATCATTCCCGGATTTCTCGAGAAAGGCGACATCCGGATTGGCTTTGGGATCATGGGCGGATCCAACCAACCGCTCGCGCACGCTCAATTTGTCTCCCATGTCGTCGATTACGGGATGGACATCCAAGCCGCACTGGAGGCCGCGCGCTTTACCAAGCGTAACCGTGGGGGCTGCGACGTGCAGATCGAATCGCGAGTGGGACTGACCACAATTGAGGCGCTAACGGCACTCGGCCACCAGGTGAGCGTCAGGAAGGCCTACTCACCAGTTATGGGTCGAGGAAATGCGGTCTTACACGACGCCTCGCGCCAGCTCAACTTTGGAGCAAGTGATCCCCGGGCCGATGGAGCGGCGATTCCAGCCCCCATCCCTTAAGTGTTGGAACCTGCACTTCGAATGCTGGCGCACCAGCTGGCCACGTTTAGGCAAGAATCTCGCGGGCGACCACCCCGTGCACGTCAGTGAGGCGGAAATCCCTTCCACCATAGCGATAGGTAAGCCGCGTATGATCCAGGCCCAGCAAGTGCAAGATCGTAGCATGCAGATCGTGAAGATGGATCTTGCCTTCCACCGCAGCGCCGGTCACTGGGTCGGTGGCACCGTAGCGCAGGCCAGCCTTCACTCCGCCCCCAGCCATCCACATGGTGAATCCGCGGTTGTTGTGATTGCGGCCATCGGTTGATTGTCCGGCGGTCGTCCGGCCGAATTCCCCACCCCAGACCAGCAAGGTGTCCTTCAACATATCGCGCTGTTTGAGGTCGGCAATCAGAGCGGCCACAGGCTGGTCAATCTCTCGCGCAGTCTGTCGAATCCGCTGCCGCAAGTTGCTGTGATGATCCCAGTTGCCATGGCTGATTTCAATGAATCGCACGCCAGCTTCTGCTAGCCGTCGCGCGAGAAGGCACTGCGTACCGAAATCCCTGGTCTGGGGATCATCCAGTCCGTAGAGTTTGCGGATGGCGTCGCTTTCACCTTTTAAGCTCAGAACTTTGGGAACAGCGCTTTGCATTCGAAAGGCAAGCTCGTAGGATTCGATCACACCCTCCAGCTCAGGATCGACTTTCGCTTTTTCGAGAAAGCCTCGATTGAGTGATTGAATCAGATCCAACTGTTTGCGCTGCTCCTCGCGGCCGAGCTCCTGGTTGTCGATGTTAGGCAGCTTGCCGCTGCGCGTCTGATACGGTGTGCCTTGATAAGCCGCGGGGAGAAAAGCGGAGCCATAGTTCTGCGCGCCGCCAAGCGGCGCGGGATTGATTGTGATGAAACCGGGTAAATCTTGATTTTCGGTGCCCAGGCCATAGACGACCCAAGCTCCCAGCGAGGGACGCACAAAATTGAAACTGCCTGTATGCAAGTGGATCGTCGCCTGGGGATGGGCTGGGGAATCGGTGTGCAAGCCGTTCAGGATGCACAGCTCATCGGCCTGTTTGGCGAGATGGGGAAACAGCTCAGATATGAAATGTCCACTCTGGCCATGTTGCGCGAAACGAAATGCGGGAGCCATGAGGGAGGACGATTTTTGCGCCGCGGAAGCCAGCTCGGCACTGTACTCGAAGGTCTCGTACTGGCTCGGGGCGCCTTGCATGAAAAGGAAAATGACCCGTTTCGCCCGAGCGGGAAAATGGGGCTGCCGGGGCGCGAGGGGACTGCGGTAATTGCTTGCGGCCGAAGCGAGACTTGCGAAGGCAAGATAGCCGAAGCCGCAGCCCCAACTCTGCAGTAGCTGCCGACGGCTGAGCACCCCGAGGCCAGAAGGTTGCATCCTCATAACGATTCCTCCTCCCATCATCACTTTTTAGCTCCGGTAGCGGAACTCCGCACTCGCAAAGAGAGCTTGGTAGAAACGTGCCCAGGCGGACTTTTGGTCCGCTTCATGACTTTGCGAGGAGCGCATCGCATCCAAAAAAGCCAGCGCTTGATCCAGCTCGTGCGGAGTTGGATCGCGCGAAAGCACCTGACGATACACCTGCTGGATCCGTTCCCGTCCGCTTGCCTGGGGCTGAGCCAGGAGCGTTTCCGCCGCCGCTTTGGCCTGGTCCATGACCCAAGGAGAGTTCACCAAAAATAGTGCTTGCGTGGGTACGGTGGTGACCTCCCGGCGGCCTTTGGTCTCACTGGGCTCCGGAAAATCAAATGCTTCCCACATCTGCGGCAAGAAGTTGCGGATCACAGGAACATACACGCTCCGCCAGTTCACGCTGACGGCGTAGTCCTTCGGATAGGTGCCGCGCCCACGCCCGAGGTCAAAAGCGCGCGAAAACTCCATGACTGGTGATTCTTGCGGCCGAGTGAAATCGAGCTTGCCGGCGATGAAAAGGAGGGAGTCGCGGATGGCCTCAACTTCCAGCCGGCGGCGGTTTTGCCTCCAGAAATAGCGATTATCGGGATCTAACCGGTGATTGCGTTCCTGGTGGGCCGTGCTTATACGGTAGGTACGGCTGAGGACAATCTCCCGGATGAGTTTCTTCGTGGACCAGTTCTGCTCCATGAAACGCACGGCTAAGTAATCCAGCAGTTTTGGGTTGGAGGGCGGCTCGCCCATTTTGCCGAAATTGTCCACGGTGGGGACGATCCCCTGGCCAAAAAGGTGGTGCCAGATGCGATTTGCCATCACTCGCGCCGTGAGTGGATTCTCTTTTCGTGCCAGCCAGCGAGCTAGCTGTAGCCGGCCGCTTTCGTTTGGCCCGATTTCAAAGCCGGTCTCACCGGGGCGGCTCACCACTTGGACAAAGCCCCGCGGTACGCGGCGGTCCAATACGTTCGGATCTCCCTTAATGTGAATCTCGACGTCATGCGGGCGGCCTTCCCTCACTCCCATAGCCAGATTCCGGGGAAGTGGAAACTCATCCAGCTCTCGGAGCAGCTGCAAAACCTGCTGGCGGAGCTTGGCTGCAGTTTGAACCGGATTTTGCATCACGGGCCGGGAAGCGCTCGCGGCGGTCTTTTTGAGGATCGCCCGTAAGGGCGCCGACCGTGCTTCATCGACTGCCGCCAGCAATTCCTCCCAGCGCCTTTGCTTGACTGGATCCAGCATCCACGAATCCTTGCCGGTCCCGGCCGGGAGGTCCAACTTCACGAGTAGATTCAGGTTGAAGTAACTCACGTTGTCGCGGGGGCGGCGCTGGAGGCCAGATAACATTTCTGTACTGCGGAAAATACCCGCCATGGCATAGTAGTCGGCAGTGGGAATAGGATCGAATTTGTGATCGTGACAGCGTGCGCAGCCTACCGTCAGCGCGAGGAAAGCGCGTGAGGTTGCGTTAATTTGCTCATCCACCACGTCCATGCGGAACATGTCGGCGTTTTGCTCGATCAAATCGTGAGAGCCGAGGGCGAGAAAACCGGTTGCGATCAGGTTGCGGTTGCGCTCCTCGGGGGTTGAAGCGGGAAGCAAGTCACCGGCCAGTTGCTCTAAGATGAAGCGGTCGTAGGGTTTATCCTGGTTGAAGGCGTCGATGACCCAATCCCGGTAGCGCCAGGCGTAGGGCATGACATAGTTCCGGCCTCTTCCCACGGATTCGGCATAGCGGGCGACATCGAGCCAGTGCCGCCCCCAGCGCTCACCAAACTGGGGCGAAGCCAGGAGCTTGTCCACCACTCGCTCCCAGGCCAGAGGGCTCCGGTCCGCCAGAAAGGCTTGCATCTGCTCGGGTGT
This sequence comes from Bryobacteraceae bacterium, assembly GCA_025056455.1. Lineage (GTDB taxonomy): Bacteria > Acidobacteriota > Terriglobia > Bryobacterales > Bryobacteraceae > CADEFT01. Next base: position 253,166 of record JANWVY010000001.1, read on the forward strand.
CGGCACCAGGCCGGTCAAATCGAGCGTCACCCGGCGCAACCAGGTGGCCCGGTCAGCATCTGGCGCTGGCTCGAGACCCTTGGATTCGAGCTGCGCGAGCACTAGCTGGTCAATGACGCCGAGCGGCCACTTGGAATGTTTGACCTTCGGGATGGCGGGCTTCACCGGGTTTTGAAAGGCCCAATACTTGCGGCCCTCTTCGACGTTGACCACGGATTCCTTCCAATTTGCCGGCTTCCCATCGCGAGGATCCGGCGCACCCATGGCGATCCACTTTTCAAAATCCGCGATCACACTATCAGGCAGCTTGCCCGAAGGCGGCATCTTCCGTCCTTCGTAACGCAGGGCGGCAAGGAGGGTGCCTGCTTGAATGTCCCCTGGAACAACCGCTGGCCCGCTGTTTCCTCCCTTGCGAATCCCTTCCCGCGTGTCCAGGAAAAATCCCCCCATGGCGTTCTTCGACCCGCTGCCATGACAGGCGTAGCAGTGTTTGGCGAGCACTGGCCGGATTTTAGTTTCAAAAAATTCGATTCCACCGCTCGAGGGTGTTTCGCTAGGCTGACCCAGGAGGAGCTGGAAGAAAAGAAAATTCGAAAAAAATCCGAGCAGCAGGCGCATGACGAGTAGTTAATCACAGTTTTTCCGCAAAAGTTGCTCGGGCAGAAAGGTTTTAAGCAAAAAACGGGCCGAAAACAGACCCCTGCCCCAGGACTCGCCAGCGGGCGTTTCGAGCGGGCGCCGTCAAGGCTCCCCGGCACCCAGCGGCTAGGGCCACTGTGGCTCGAAGCTCAGCCCCGGGGAGGGTAAATGCCGTTGACTTCCGCCCCGACCGCACCGCGAGCAAGCAAGATCTTTAGCGGCTGGCCCACGCTCAGCTCGAGCGCGTCCTTGACGACCGACCCGTCGCTGGTTTGGACAATGGCATAGCCGCGGTCCAAGACGCGGAGCGGGCTTAACTGATGTAAGCCAGCCGCCAAAGGCTCAAACCGATTTTTCGCCCGGGCTAGGCACATGCGAATGGAGCGCTCAAGACGTGATGTCGCTGCTTCCCAGCGGAGGCGACCCGCAGCTAAACGCACGCGTAAATCCTGTTTCATCAATCGGGTTTCGAGCTGTGCCAAAAGACGGTGGTGAGCTTCAATGCGGGTGCGGATGGCCTCGCGCAAGCGGTATTCGAGGTCATCTACCCGTTGTTGCGTTTTTCCGATCCTGCGGTGCAGAAGCGCCAGTGCCCGCTCCGAGCCTGAAGTTTCCAGGCGGCGGCGCCACTGCAAGAGGCGGGCTCGAAAAGTTTGAACTAATCGCCGGCTCAGCCCTTCGAGCCGCTCTACGGTGTGCTCGCGGGAGGCCGAAACCAGTTCTGCGGCGGCCGATGGTGTCGGCGCACGGAGATCGGCCACAAAATCGGCGATCGTAAAATCCGTTTCATGCCCAACTGCGGAGACCACTGGAACAGTGCAGGCGGCGATCGCCCGGGCGACCGCCTCTTCGTTGAAGGCCCAGAGATCTTCCGGTGATCCTCCACCCCGGGCTACGATGACCACATCGGCCCACTGAGAAGAACTAAAGTATTCAATACCTTGGACAATTTGCGCAGCTGCGCCCTCGCCCTGCACGAGTGTTGGATACAAGCGGATGTGGATGCCCGGAAAACGCCGCGTCAGCACGTTCACCATGTCTTGAAATACCGCGCCTGCCGGTGAGGTAACAATGCCAATGCGGCGTGGATAGGATGGGATTGGGCGCTTGCGAGCAGTGTCAAATAGCCCCTCGGCTGCTAACTTCCTCTTGAGCTCCTCAAAGGCTAATTGCAGCGCGCCATACCCGCGTGGTTCGATCGCATCAACAAGAAATTGATATTCACCCCGCTGCGCGTAGATGTCAATGCGCCCGCGCACAATCACTTCCAGGCCATCGCGGGGCTTGAAGCGCAGGAAGCGAGCGGTGCGTACGAAACACACACAACGGATCTGAGATTCCTCATCTTTTAACGCGAAATAAATATGACCCGAGCTAGCGACTTTTACGCCCGAGATCTCGCCTGTAATCCAAATATCGTGAAACTCGCTAAGCGACTGCCGGATTGCCTCAGTCAACTCGCTGACGGTGAGTATCAAGCGCTGGGGCGCCAAAAACAGCGAACTTTGCACTTTTTTCATCCTAGCAGCCCTGTCGCTTCGCGATACTCAAATCATGAAGCTGCCCCCTGCTCCCCAGAAAGAGCACTTGCGCGAGCTGGCTCTTGCGGTCGTCGCGGCGGACCGCTTCCCGATGCTAGCCACAGTAGACGGGGACCAGCCGCGCGTGCGGCCCGTTTCTCCTGTGCGTACTGAAGGCTTTACGGTTTACGTCGCTTCGATGCGTTCCTCCAACAAAACAGCTGAACTGGAACGCTCACCCAAAGTCGAGCTGTGTTATCTCAGCAAAGATCATGACCAAGTGCGGATTACCGGGATTGCAGAGAGCATCGAAGACCGGGGCCTAAGGCAAGAAGTTTGGGATGCCAATCCACTGCTGAGAGCCTACCTCAAATCAGTGGAAAACCCGGAGTTCATGCTTTACCGGATCCGGCCTACCCGGGTGCGCTATATGCGCGAGTGGGCGCTCGAATATTTTGACGTCGATCTGGAGAGCTGAGCCAGGTTCGCAACAGAGCTGGGATTCTGACGCAGAGGGCCCGTCGAGCGCCTAAAGGGAGAGGGCGAACTCCTGTAACGGCGAAGCACGCGGGTGCACTATTGCATCGGCAGTCTTTTAGAGGACGTAATTGCCGGGAACGATGATGGGTTTGTATATTGGCGTTATACAGTGGGGTTTCTGGGACGAAATTAGGTCTACAAGATCTCGATTCCTCGACTTCTCGGCTGCTCCCCACTCAGATGCTCAGCCGGGCGAGGGCCGGCTGCCCCCGGTCTCCGCTTGCATCAAAGGAGTATTTCCTATGAGGTTGTCGGACTGGCAAGCAGGGGCGAGGCGAGCCACCACTTGGCTTGCAGCCCATTTAGCGGAATGCACTGCACGAGATGACGTCTCCGCTCGAGACTCAACAATTCCAACCGTCTTGCCCGATTTGGCTGGACTCGTAGCCTATCGCCGCCAACTCGAATCGGCCGAACTGCCTGAGGAATTTGAACAAATTCTGGACCACATTCAACGCCACCTCTCGAATCCGCGGTTGGTGCAAGGATGCGCCCGCCATAGCCAAGTCCTGCTTTGCTACGGGCCCCTCTACGCAGCCCTTTGCGGGTGCGGGCGGGAGATTCCTGGCTTTCGTGAGATCCTTCACAAGGCGATGCAGTCTGGTGCATTGAGTCGGGAGCTCGTCCCCCACCAACAACTGAGGCTCGTCCATTGCTTCGAGATGGCTGGATTGCCCGCCCCATGGAGCTATCGCGACATCTGCACGCACATGATACTCTGTTCCGATCCCAACACGTTGCTTCTTTCCGAGGAGGATGTTAGGGCGATCACTCAATCCTTGTTCTATCTCACAGACTTTAGTCGCCGTCCCGGAGAATTCTGCCGACGCTTTGACCGGCAGCAAGCCATTGAACTTCTGAGCCAGTTGCTCGAGGTTTACCTAGAAAGACAGAACCCGGCCATGATTGGAGAGCTTTTATGTGCTCTTTACTGTCTGCAAGCGCCGGAAACCGGGGTGACGGAACGAGCCTGGCTCGAGTTGCTGCGAATTCAACACAAGGATGGAGGGCTTGTTGAAACGCGTCGCCCACTGGATGTTGAGGGGCGAGCCACGATAGCTGCTCCCCGCGCAACGATTCTCTTTGTTTTGGCCTCCCTGATGCGGGGCCGGGCCAGGCCGCTCGAGGTGAGCGGCAGCAGCCGTGCTTTGGATTACTCAGAGACTCTGAAATCGGCCGGAGAATGGCTCGCTTCCCGCCTCCGGGATGCTGATCTGGCCAGCGGTTTGGCCGTCGTCGCAGCGTTCGGCATGTTACTGAGCGTGCAGATTTGGTCGGCATCCTGGCAATCAGCCGTATCTGCCTTCTTCGAGCGCCAACCACTGGACTCAGAGGCGTTATGGAAGACCGACTGCGAGACTTTGGTGTGGTCGTCAGTTTGCGCGGTGGCCTGCGGTTTCCGCCAGGGGCGTTTGGCGGAGTTCATACACATGGTGGCCAAAGGCTTCCAGCAAGCACGTGTAGATACTCAGAGCGAAGGCGATCCTCCGTTTGAAAAGTTGTGCCGGCTTGCCATGGCCACTTCCCGAGCCAAGGACCTACGCCGCCAAGACGACCGTCCGAAAAGCATCCTGCGACTGTTGGATCATGTGGTCAACGACCGGCTTGCTGAAGCGTGCCTCGAATGCCGGAGCCAGCAGAACAGCAGGATAAGGCGGGATACGCTTCGCTGGCTGGCCCTCCAGCAACGAGCTGATGGGTCGTTTGGTTACTCCTTCGCCTTCTGGGAGAACCCTCAAGATCGCTTGAAGGACACGCTAGCCGCTGTCTCCGCGTTCGTGTGGGCGGGGTTCGGAACAGACGGGACTTCCTGGCCGCGCCAACCCCAAGCTGGTCCACACGACTTGGAAAGTCAGAGGGCGCCGAGCTAGACTGATCGTCACTGGTAAGCGCGGCAATCCGGGTCCAGCAAGGCTTGAATCTAGCTTCCAGGTAGGCTCCTAGATGCGCCCGTGTCTCATGCAGCCTAGAGATGCCCGTTCGCACCGCCTCGATTGAAACGCTCGGGGCCGCGTTTGAGAGTGAATTTCTCTTCGCGCTATTGAATCACTCGCAGACGCACTTGCTCTGATGCCGATTCTTTGATGGAGACGATTTCTGCGCTTCCTTCCACGGGCCGCAGGAAGTCGGGATCCATATAAGCTCCCGCTTCGATATCTTTCCAGGCGAAGACACGGTACTGGCCCGGTTCGATGTTCGAAATCGTGAACTGGCCATCCTCGCCGCTGGTGGTTGTTTTATAGAACTGAGGCTGCTCGCGACGCTGCGCCTCAACCGGAACCAGGACGACGGTGGCGCCTCCTGCCACTTGCTGCTGGTCGAAAAAAACGGTGCCAGCAAGTCGGCCTGCGTTTGGGCTCAGCGAGATTTCCAAGGGCATCGCTGAACCCGCTCGCAAGTCGACGCCCGAGACAAACGCGTCTTGATTGCCGAAGCGGGCGTGTTTCACGTAGTAGCCGTCCGGTAAGCCGCTGAGTGCAACGGTGTACTGATCGGCCGCCAAAGTGTCAAAGGTGAAAGTGCCATCTGGCTTGACCGCGGCCGAGAATGTACTCAAACCTAGGGCTCCGACTGGATCCCGCAAAGTGAGCCGGACTTGAACGCCAGATAGGTTCATTGGATCTTTTGCTTCTAGAAGCAGGCGGCCCGTGAGTTGCAGAGGAGGCTGAAGGGTGAGGGTCCCAACTTCCACATCGCGGGTGCTCACCTCCACGGCGAACCGTGCTGCAGGTAAGGGGCGACCACGCTGGCCAGATGTCGCCACCAGAAAATAGGCTCCCGGCGGAACACCACGAATCTCAAAATTGCCACCCCCGTCAACAATGGCCGGGCGCATGCCAGTGGTGGAGAAACTCATGCCGCGCGGCGTGAGAAAAACACCTGCGCGGCGGCCCTCACCAGCGTTGGGATCCGACAGCCGCCCTTTGATCGTGTAGGTTGCCTGTCTTCGCAGACGCAGGTCTGCACTGGCTTGCTGCCCCGCTGCAACGTTTAGAAAGGTGCCAAGGTTTGGGTCTGTAGCGCCTGGAAAAAAAGTGGTGACGTAGTCATCTTGAGCTTGAGAAGGCGGGCGCGGACCGCGGCGTGCGGCTGCCGCCACGAGGTAACTTCCCGGAGGTAGCCCATAAATGCGGTACTCGCCAAGGTCGTTGGTCGTGGCGCTTCTGTAGACGCTCAGCACACGTTTGCCCTGGCTATAGCGATTGCGCAAGGCCTCAACCTGGATTCCCACCATGGGCTCCCCGTCCTCATCGACGATACGTCCCGTGATGACGGCATGCGGAGTGAGTTTGATGTTCAACTCCCGCAAATGCTGTTTGGGAGCAAGGGTTAGGGGAGGGCCGTAACGCAAATAATCGTTGGAACCGTAGTCTTGGTCGACGAATCCACTCCGGGTGACGGAAAGTCGGTACTTGCCGGGCTCGACGCTGGGAATCGTGAAACGGCCGGAAGAGTCAGTTTGAGCGCTGTAGCCACGGAAGCGGAAGAATTCGCCGGACGGACCGAACCCTCCTGGCTCGCCCGGGTTTCCGTCAACAGGACGCAAGGTGACGGAAGCCTTGCTGAGCGGTTCGCCGCTAATTGCATTCGTAACGATGCCCTCAACGCTAGCAAAATCCTCCGGTTTAACTGGCTCTCGCTGAACCGTCGAGCCGCTGGCGGAGCGCTGGCGGCCTCGTAGCGGAACCTCGGAGGATTGCCCGCTTCGGCCCGTTCCGCCGCCAGTCACAGGCTGACCTGACGGCGGAACGGATGGGGGTTGCGCAACCGCGAGCATACTGACGCCAAAGAGGATACAACTTGTCTTCGCGATGAGTCGTTTCATACTTCTTGCCTGGGAACCTATCTCGAAGACGAGAAGCGAGCCGCCTGCGTTAGGAGCTCTTCACATTTCTTAACCGGAGATCGACAACAGACGGCACTCGGAAATTCAATTCTCCGGGCGACGACCTTTCCACTCGCCGAAGTGCTGCATCCGGTCTCTCTGCAATTTCTTGTACTGATTCATTTGCTCCTCGCTCAGCACCTCTTTAAGACTGTCCATCGTTTTCTGCCGGATTTCCATCATCTCTCGGCGTGCTTCATCAGATGGAGGCTGGCCCGGCTCCAACGGATAACGGTCTCGCAGAGTTGCCATTTGTTTTTGTTCCTCCTCGAGAATCGACCTTACCTTCTGTGTTTGTTCGTCGGAAAGCTTCAACTCCTCCTTGAGGCGGTTTACTCGAGCTTCCAAAAAGCGCTCGCTCGCCGGGCCCTCGCCCATTGGTCGGCGGCGAGACTGCTGAGCGTAAGTTGCGGGTGTGCCCTCTGCCAGCGCAAAGCCGAGCAACAGGACGGTTGATAGAAGTTTTGGTGCAGTCATCGATCTTGTTCTCCTTCGGTTTCCTTAGGCTGTGGCCGCAGCGTTTCGCCGGCCTAGCCGGTTTCGGACGGCCCTCTACTGGTTTAGAACCCAGGACCCCAAGAAAAGGGTGCGTCGCTTTAGAAATCTTCACGCAGCGGTAGTAAGTGGCATAATGCATTTTGCTTGTATGCATCAACTGGCGCGGGCAAAGACCTCGCAAACAGCCGAGCAAGAGGTCCTCGCCCGCATTCGCTATGCCCTGTTTGTAGCGGCTGTCGGTGTTTTGCTTCTGCTAAATCTAACTGGTTTGTGGAAGAGCTTCTACGGCATCGACACGGCCGCAGTGGCTACGCTTCTGGCCGGGTATCGCGTCTTCTACAACTCGATTTCGAGTTTACTGGAAAAGCGAATCACGGCCGACCTCGCCATCTGCCTTGCGGTTGTAGCGGCGCTCTCTGCCGGAGAGTATCTGGCGGCGGCCGAAGCCATGTTCATTATTCTGGTCGGGGAGGGTTTAGAAAGCTACGCAGCAAGCCGCACGAACGCCGCCATCCGAGGATTCATTCAACAGCTGCCCCGACGCGCCCGAGTGCTGCGCGACGGCCAAGAAGTGGAGGTGGATGTCGACCACCTGGAGCCTGGCGAGCACGTCTTAGTTCGTGCGGGAGAACGAATTACGGCTGACGGCGTTGTCATCAGTGGTTTCTCCACCGTGGATGAAAGTGCGGTCACTGGCGAATCCTTGCCAAAAGTTAAGCAACCAGGCGAGCTGGTTTTCTCTGGCACGCTCAATGGTACAGGCCTGCTCAAAATTGAGGTGACACGGGCTGGCCAAGAAACAACCCTAGCCCAAGTCGCGCGACTCGTTGAACAAGCCAAGCAAAAACGGGCGCCCGTGGAGCGATTGGCCGATCGCTACGCGAAGTATTTTCTGCCTGTGCTTCTCTTGGCGGCAGGGGCCACCTTCTACTTTACGCGCGACTGGCTGCGCACCGTGGCCGTGCTGATCGTAGCGTGCCCCTGCGCACTGGTGCTTGCCACACCAACCGCCATGGTCGCAGCGATGGGAGGCCTGGCGCGCCGAGGCATTCTGGTGCGGGGCGGATCCGTTATTCAACGATGCGCCAAGGTGGACACGGTTGTCTTTGACAAGACTGGAACAATCACCGAGGGCAAGTTTGAAATCATCCGCCTTGTTGCCATGGAGGGTAACGAAGACAACCTGCTGGCGCTGGCGGCCGCTGCGGAGCGCGGTTCTGATCATGCGCTCGCGCGGGTCATCGCCGATGCCGCGCGGCGCCGCAGCCTGAATCCTCCTGCTGTCGAGAACGCGCGCATCCTCCCAGGGCGCGGAGCCGAATCGGTGTACCAGGGGAAACTCTTGCGAGCGGGCAGCGCGGCCTTTCTGAGCGAGGCGCAGATTCCGGTTCCTCCCTCGCTGATGGATCTTTCTGACCGGCTGGGCGCGACAGCTGTCTTCGTCGCCGAGGACAACAAATTACTGGGCGCCATTTTACTCCGGGACCGCCTGCGGCCAGGAATCCAAAAAGCGATCCACGAGCTCGAACAAAAAGTTGGCGTTTCTCACATTGTCATGCTCACTGGCGATCGCAGGCGAGCAGCGGAAGCAATCGCAACAGAGCTCGGCATTCGCCAGGTGGAGGCGGAACTGCTGCCGGAGCAGAAGCTAGACCGTATCCGCGAGCTGGCGCGCCAGGGGGGCACGGTGGCCATGGCGGGCGACGGCATCAACGATGCGCCAGCCCTCGCTGCCGCCGAGGTGGGCATCGCGGTTTCCGGTGCGGCAGATCTTGCAGCAGAAGCGGCGGGCGTGGTCTACATGCCGCACTCGCTCGATAAACTTCCGCAACTGTTTCTCGCCAGCCGCCACGCCATGCAGATCACTTGGCAAAACATTGTCGTTTTCGCGGGTGTGGTCAATCTCCTCGGGGTGACAGCCTGTGCGACCGGCAAGTTGGGACCGCTCGGCGCCGCCTTTACTCACCAGCTTTCCTCCCTGCTCGTGATGCTCAACTCATTACGCTTGCTCCGGGTGGGGAAGGGGCCGGGTCCAAGCTTGCGGAAAAAGTGGTTTGGCTGGCTGGACTTCCACCAGCTGCGACACCGGCTCGAACACATCGAACTGCAGCAGCTGCCCAGCCGTTTGTGGGTGCAAAGACAACGCTGGCTACGTCCGGTTGCAGGCGGCGCGCTTGCTTTCGTTGCTCTTCATGGCTTTTACGTCATCCCAACCGATGAAGTTGGCCTGCTCGAACGCTTCGGGCGCAAGCTGTCGCCACTTCGCCAACCAGGTCTGCATTATAAATTGCCTTGGCCGATCGAGAAATTGACTCGCGTCAAGGCGCTTCAGGCCCGAGCGATTGAAATTGGCTACCGGGTGAGCCAGTCCCCGGAGACTGAACCCGCAGCTTACGAATGGAATGTCCAACACCGCTCCGGCCGTTTTCAACGCAAGCCCGAAGAGTCTCTGGCGCTGACCGGCGACCAGAACATGGTGGAGGTGAATGTTGTTGCGCACTATCACCTGGTCCGTCCGGATAACTACTTATACGGACTATTTGACGGTGAGGCGACGGTGCGCGCCGTGGTGGAATCCGCCTTGCATGGCGTTCTGACTACCGTTTCCCAGGACGAGGTTTTTACGGTAGGGCGCAGGCGTATTGAGAGCTTGGTCCTTCAACAAGCGCAAACGCGCCTGGATCGTTATGAATCGGGCGTGGAGATTCTTCAAGTGCGCCTGCTCGATGTCCATCCGTCAACACAGGTAGTGGATGCCTTCCGCGAGGTTTCCGGCGCATTTGAGGAGAAGAACCGGCTGATTAACGAAGCGGAGGGGTATCGAAACGAGCAAATCGCGCTGGCCCGCGGAAGAGCGCAGGCCCGCTTGCTCGAAGCGGAAGGCTACCGCCGCAAGCGGAGCTACGAGGCAGAAGGCGATGCTAGCCGGTTCGTTCAATTTGAAGCCGCGTTTCGTAGTGCTCCAAGCATCACCGAAAGCCGGCTTTATCTGGAAACGATGGAGGAGGTGCTGCCCGGCCGGCGGAAACTCATTATCGACTCGAGTTCTGGCCGGCGACACCTCCTGCTGATGGAAGAGGGCGTTGAGATCGGGCCCGGCATGGCTCCGGTTGTGGTTGCGCCAAATCGCCGCCCCCGGGAGGAAGACGAATGAGAGAGCGTGTTCATGGCTATTCTACAGCCTTTGCCATTGTGGTGGCGCTGCTGCTTGCAGGAAGAAGCTTCTTCACGGTACGGGAAACGGAATTTGTCCTGATTACGCAATTCGGCCGCCCGCTGTATGTCGTCCGCGAAGCCGGCCTCCACGCAAAGTGGTTCTTCCAGTCGGCGACCTTTTTCGATAAGCGATTGCGCATCTACAGTCCGCGTCCGAGCGAATTTTTGACGCGAGATAAAAAGAACCTCGTCATTGAAAGCTACGTTGCTTGGAGAATTCACGATCCACAACGCTTCATGGAGACGATCGGCGATTTCACAGCTGCTGAAATGCGGCTGCATGACATCGTTTGGTCCGCACTCGCTGCGGCGCTTGGAAGGCATGATCTCGAGGCGCTGATTTCGCCAAATCCGGAAGCGGTCCGAGCGCCGCAGATGCTCCATGAGCTTTCTTCGGAAAGCGATCGCCGGGCCCTCTCTCAGTATGGCATTCAGGTTGTCGACGTCCGCATCCGGCGTATCAATCTCCCCGATCAGAACAAACAAAGCGTCTATGCACGCATGCGGGCCGAGCGCGAGAGGATTGCCCGCCAGTACCGGGCCGAAGGCGAAGAACAGGCGCTTCGCATCCGGGCCGACGCCGACCGACAAAAAGAGGAAATTCTGTCTTTAGCCTACAAGGACGCTGAGCGGATACGCGGCGAGGGAGACGCCGAATCCACGAGAATTTACTCTCAGGCCTACTCGCGCAATCCGCGCTTCTACAAGCTGCTCCGCACCCTAGAGGCTTACAAAAAAGTTCTCGATGACAAAACAACAGCGATCCTGAGTTCGGATTCCGAACTCATGAAGGTGTTGATGCGAGGCGAAAATACGCCATGAGCCTAGTCGAGATCGACACCAGGCAGCTGACGCCCGTTTCAAGCCGCTGGCAGGAAAGCCGGCCCCTGAGGTTGCTGGCGGGTCTGTTTGCGCTTTGGCTCCTGACAGCAATCTATATTGTCCCGGCTGATCAGCAGGCCGTCGTGACGCGATTCGGCAAGGTCGTTGAGCCACGCGTGATGCCAGGGATTCATCTCAGCCTTCCTTGGCCCGTCGATCGTGTGACCAAATTACGCGTGCAACAACTGCAACGGTTGATGATTGGTGGTGACCCCTCAGACGCTGTGCTCGGCCGGATGCAACCTGCCCTTTCGCAGTTTCTCACAGGGGATCAAAATCTCCTGCATTTGCGAGCCGTCGTGCAGTATTCGGTGAGCATTCCGGCCGATTATCTTTTCACGGCCGAGAACATCTCACAATTGATTGCCGCGACCGTAGAAGCTGAATTAACGCGGCGACTTGCACGCCGGTTTGTGGATGCGGTTCTCACCACAGAGAAGGCTGCTATTCAAGAGGAGGTGCGGGCCGCGGCTCAGCAGCAACTCAACGCTTATCGGAGTGGAGTTGCGCTGGCAAGCGTCAATATCGAATCAGCGGCGCCGCCAGCTGAGGCGGCCGAGGCATTCCGGGACGTGGCCAGCGCCCGAGCCGATGCGGCGCGAATTGTCAACGAGGCGCAGGGCTACGCCAATGACATAATCCCCAAAGCACGCGGGCAGGCGCAACAAATGTTGGAATCTGCTGCGGCTTATCGACAACGAAAGATTAACCAAGCGCTGGGTGACGCTGCCCGCTTCACCCAGCTCGCTGCGGAGTATGAAAAAGCGGCGGCAGTCAATGGCAGGCGTCTGTATGCGGAAACGATGGAGCAGGTGCTGCCTCGCATCCGTAAATTGATTGTCGATCGCAAAGGCAATCTCGACCTGACGATCATTCGCAAGCAAAGGGACGCGGAGGCAGCCAAGCCGTGAGCAAAGAGCGAAAAGCGCAGCTCATCACCCTGGGTGTTCTGGCAACCGTGTTCGGTTTGGTCGTGGCCCGAAGAGTGGTGGGGCCGGCCTCGGCGCCTCCGTACCGCTTCACTCAAACCCGTTCCCTCTCCACGCCGCAGGAAACGATCTATCAGATGTTCGACTTCGCCCGGGAGGGCAACGTGAGGGCCTACCTGGCGCTTCACACGGGAGAGATGGAAGCTTTGCTGCGAGCTGCAATTCAGGAGCAAGGCGAAGCCAACTTTGCGAAATATTTGCAACAAACGAGCGGGCCTGTCAAAGGGATTGCGCTTCAGCAGCCGGAGTTAGTCCATGAACGGCTGTCGCGTTTGCGAGTGGAGTATGTCTATCAGGACAGAAATGAAGCGCAAACGGTTTATCTCGAAAAACTCGGCGAGATGTGGAAAATTAGCCGGGTCGATACTGCGCAGCGGATTCCCACACTCGTGCCGTATGGGACGCCCGTTCCCTAACGATCTGGAAGATAGCCTGGGCGCTCTTGCTTTCGAGCTGTTCGAGCCGCACCGTCGCTTCGCGGGCGAATCATCCGGGCTCGAGCCGGGTGACCACTCGAACGGCGATGCGAAATCCTGGGCTCACACTTGCGAATACACTATTGTTGATGGTTGTGCAGGCATTCTCCTGGATGGCGGTGCTCCTTTGGCCCCTCGCGGCGCAGCAAGTCTGTGGCCCTACGCCGACTTACACGCCCTGTGAATTGGTTTTCGAACTGAGCGAAGAAGAAGCAAAGCAACATCCAGACCCCTATGCTAGTGTCGATCTTCGCGCTGAGCTGCGCTCGCCGCGCGCCCGTACCATCCTGATGACAGCTTTTTGGGACGGGGGCAGGCGGATGGTAATCCGCTTCACACCCACGGACCCAGGCGTTTGGGACTTCCGCATTACCAGCAACATCCAGCGCTTCAACGGCCAGCTTGGCCAGATTCAAGCTACCGAGTCGAAGGATGCGGGATTTCTAACACCCGCCAATGTGCATCACTGGCGCTCAACCGAATCTTTGCTTGCGCACCTGTGGATGGGAGATACGTTTTTGGATTTCGCTAGCGCGCCGGAAGCGCAGTTTCAGGCTTACTTGGAAGCTCGCGCTCGCCAGAAATTCACGCACATCCGTGGCCTTCTGCTTCCCACTCACGCCAAAGGCGCGTTCACGGCGAAAGGTCAGCCCGATCCTGCTTGGTTTCAACAGGTGGACAAACGAATCTCCGCCATCAATCAAAAGGGTCTGTTCACGGACCTGATTTTGGCTCGTAACGGCGCAGAGTTCGAGTCCGTGGTGAGCGGATGGCAGGCGCGAGATCGCTTCATGCGCTACGTTACCTCGCGTTACGCTGCGTTCCATCTGACCTGGCAACTTTTTGGAGAGTTTGAGTCGCACGCTGGAAGCCGGGCGTTGATGAAAGAGCTTGGCGGGTTGCTCGTCAAATACGATCCTTACAAGCACCCGCGCTCAACGGGTGCGGCGATGTCCTCTGCTCCAGCTGCGCCAGATGGCTGGCTGAATTTCGTAATCCACCACTCCACCGACCACGCCGTCGGGGCAATTGAACATCAAATCCATCCGCATCCCTTTGTTAACACCGCCCTCTCTGACGAAGGGCTCAAGCCAGAGGAATTCGCTCGCCGGCTGTGGAATGCCTCGATGAACGGACAATATCCCACGGCGATTCTCACACCGGGACAACCAGATTCCGCGAGTGCTCAGATCATGAAAGCTTGGAACGAGTTTTTCCTGCGCACCCGTTATTGGGAACTAGAACCTTATTTCGACGTGGATGGAGCCCGCAGCTTGGCGCTACCCGGTGTGGAATACATCCTCTATGTGGAAAAGGGCGGCTATGTGGAATTGTTAATGGAACGGCATAGCTACGATATTTACTGGTTCAATCCCCTCACGGGCGAGCTGCGCAAAGAGAAGAAAGATTTTAAGGGCGAAAAATATGCTGCCGAGCCGCCGACGAAAACCCAGGACTGGGTTTTGCATCTTTCACGCGACGGCCGCAAGGAGGGCATGCTTCGTTCCTATAAATTTGAGTCCCGACCCAACCTGATGCAGGAAATCGAGCAGAACCCGCAGAAGATGCCTTTCGATCTGCTGGCGCCCGCCACTGATACGCTCTCTCTTTCTAAACCCTCGCCTTATGAGGTGAAGATCAAACGGGAGACACGCGGCACACGAGCCATGATGTATCTTTGGACGGGAGAGGTTCCAACCGAAGGTGCAGGCTACCGGATCCTTGGTACGGGCGCAACCGGCACCTTAAAGATTCCTAGAAACATCGCCAAACTGTTTCCCGCTGTATTCAACATGCGGCTTTATGCGCTCAATGCAGTGGGAAAGGTTTATGCTTTGGATCGCGTCTTCCGGCTCGTCGAATGAGGCGCATTTTAGCCATCGATACAGCAGGCGACATTGGCAGCCTCGCGCTGATGGAAGACGGCGAGCTGCGGGAGGAAGTTGTCTTAAAGTCGGACGATGGTTTTGCTCATTTCCTGTTTTCCCAAATTGAGGTTCTGCTCAAGCGCCATGACTGGTCTTTAGGGTCGATCGATTGTTTCGCCGCCGCCGCTGGCCCGGGTTCGTTTACGGGCGTGAGGGTGGGCCTAACTGCTGCGAAGGGTTTTGCTGAGACGCTCGGCAAACCAGCGGCTGGTTTCAGCAATTTGGCTGCTATTGCCAGTTTCGGCTCAGCGTCCTTGCGAGCACCGGTGTTTGATGCACGGCGCGGAGAAGTATACGGAGCTGTCTACGATCTCCGGGGCCGCTTGGTTCAGCCGGAATGTGTGACCCCCTTCCGGGAGTGGCTGGCAAGACTTCCGGAGGAGGTTGAGATTCTTTCTCCGCAGGCCGAGCTTTTCCAACCCATGTTGGCAGGTACCCGGTTCGCTCATCATCTCATCACACCAACGCCGCGAGCCCTCGCCGCGGCCATCGGCCGAATGGCCGCTACCCTGGATCTCAGCCGCGCCGATCCCTTGATCCTCGATGCAAACTATGTGCGGCGATCGGACGCGGAAATGTTTTGGAAAGATGCTTAGACTGAGCTAGCTAAGAAACAACCCTTTGACCGCCGCGGCCAAAGTCAAAAACGTCACAAACGCAAGTACGCCGTAGTGAATCCAATGACGGGTGAAAATGGCAATCAAGACCAAATCCTCAGAATCAGGCAGCAGCTTTTGCAACCGTTTTCGCACCACGACCTAATATGGCGGGAGCCACAAAGAACTGGAATAGGAGAAGCGCGACTGGTGGCCTGTTTTGGTTGTAGTACAGGAAGGTTTTGGTTTTAGTATTGGGGCGCGGCATGAAGCGGGGCGCTACGATCCGCCGCGTGATGTTCGAGTTGAGTTATCCTTGAGCCACTTGGCATGAGCCCAGCGCGAAAAGTCCCGCCAGACACTTTGAAGAAGGTAGCGGAAGACATCCTCCGCTGTGAGAAGTGCCCCCGCCTGATTGCTCATTGCCGCCGCATCGCACAGTTGCGGCGGAAGGCGTATGCCGACTGGGAATACTGGGGAAGGCCTGTGCCATCGTTCGGAGATCCTCAGGCGCGCCTTTTGGTAATTGGCTTAGCCCCGGGGGCTCATGGAGCAAATCGCACAGGGCGCATCTTTACGGGAGATGCTTCGGGGGATTTTCTCTATGCGGTGCTGCACCGCACTGGTTTTGCTTCTCAACCGGTCAGCCGGTGTCGGGGCGATGGTTTGGAGCTTGTGGACGTCTACATCACGGCCGCGGCCCGGTGTGCTCCTCCCCAGAACCGGCCCACCAAACAAGAGCTTGAAAATTGCCGCCCGTATTTGGAACGCGAGTTGAGGCTTCTGCCCAATGTCCGCGCCGTTGTCGCGTTAGGACGCATCGCTTTCGACGCCTACTTGTCAATTTTGCGAGCTAAAGGGAAGCTAGAAGCGGCGCGCAAGACGCCGTTTCGCCACGGCGCCATCTACGATTTTGGAAGCGACTTGCCGGTGTTGCTCGCATCGTATCATCCCAGCCGGCAAAACACGTCCACCGGGCGGCTGACGGAACCCATGCTGACTGCTGTATTTGAGCAGGCGCGGCGGCTCATCGCTGGGGACAAAGTCGGGAACTAGCCTTTCATCTACACTGGGAAGCGTGACGCCAAATGCTAGCCAAGCCGGACGTTCGGCCGATCACATGCGATCGCTCGTGGAGCGGCTGCATCAACTCGAGGATGAGTTACGCAAGGGAGGTGGCCCCTCCAAAGTGGAAAAACAGCACCGCGAGGGGAAGCTTACGGCAAGAGAACGAATCGCCAAGCTGGCCGATCCCGGCAGCATGTTTGTGGAAATCGGTCTATTGATTGCACACGACCGCTATGATGGCCAAGCGCCAGCGGCTGGCGTGATCACGGGGCTGGCCAAGATTGAAGGCCGTCCTGCCGTGATCGTCGCTAACGACGCCACAGTGAAGGCTGGCGCCTGGTGGCCAGAAACCATCACCAAGATTTTGCGAGCCCAAGAAATCGCCATGCGGAACCGAATTCCGATCGTCTACCTGGTGGATTCCGCTGGCGTCAACTTGCCTTTTCAAGATGGAATTTTTCCCGGACAGTATGGAGCGGGACGCATTTTCTACTACAACTCGTTGATGCGGCGAAGACTCCGCGTGCCGCAGATTGCCGCCGTTATGGGGCCGTGCATCGCTGGCGGCGCCTACCTGCCCGCCTTAAGCGATGTCATTTTCATGGTGGAAAAGACGAGTTTCATGGGATTGGGGGGACCTAACTTGGTGAAGGGGGCCACTGGGCAGCGCGTCGATGCAGAAACCTTGGGCGGCGCGACGATGCACACCAGCATCAGCGGAGTGGCTCATTACAAAGCAGCTGACGATGTGGAATGCCTCTTGCAGATCCGCCAGAAGTTCCGCGAGTTGCCCCCACCTCCGTTGCCCGGAAAAGCGGTTGCACCGCGGAAAAGTGCCGAAGGATTGTACGAAATCCTGCCTGCGGATCATCGCCTTCCCTATCCCGTGGAGGAGGTTTTAGAGCGCTTACTTGACGGCGAGGATTTTCTCGAGTTCCAACCCGACTACGCTCCTGAGATGCTGTGCGCTACAGCCCGGTTAAACGGGCAGCCGGTGGCGGTGATTGCAAACCGTCGCGGCTACCTGAAGGCGGAGGGCAAACCGCGGATTGGAGGCATCATCTATGCTGAATCCGCTCGCAAAGTAGCGTATTTTGTGGAACACGCCGACCGCCAAGGCCTACCCCTGTTGTACCTCCAAGACGTGTCGGGCTTTATGGTGGGGCCTGAAGCGGAAGCAAGCGGCATTATTCGGGCAGGAGCGGAGATGGTGGAGGCGATGGCCTGCGCCACGGCGCCCAAGATTTTGTTGGTACTCAACCATGCCTCCGGCGCCGGCTACTATGCCATGGCAGGCCAGGGTTTTGATCCTCACTTTACCTTCAGCTGGCCAACGGCACGCATTGGTGTCATGGAAGGCGACTCGGCAATCCAAGCCATCTACGGCCCGGAACTGGAAAAGTTCAAGGCCAGCGGCCAGCCTCTACCGCCAGATTTACAGCAGCGAATTGAAACCACCCGGGCAGATTATGAGCGCTGGCTCGACGCACGATATGCGGCGGCGCGGGGGCACTGTGACGCCATCCTGGACCCGCTTGAAACCCGCCGCGTGTTGAGCTTCGTGCTCGAGGCGATTCGCTACTCCGGTCATCGCGAGCATCTTGCCCTAGAGTTCATGCAGAGGGAGAAACCATGATCCGGATTGCGAACGGCCAAGGATTTTGGGGCGACTGGCTCGAGGCTCCGGTGCGCTTACTCGAGCAAGGACCGGTTGATTATCTCGCCTTGGACTATCTGGCGGAAATCACCATGTCGATCGTCCAAAAACAGAAGCAGCAAGACCCTCGTCTGGGCTATGCGCGGGATTTCCCTCCCCTGATCGGACGCATCGCGAAGCGGATACGTGAGCGCGGCGTTAAGGTCGTCGCTAACGCAGGAGGGGTGAACCCGATCGCCTGCGCGGAAGAGGTTCGAAGGCTCGCGCCGGGGCTAAAGGTAGCCGTCGTACTCGGGGATGATCTGTACCCGCGGCTCGATGATTTGCTGGCGCGGGGCCACGAGCTGCGAAACATGGAAACCAACCAGCCGCTCACGGCAATTCGCAACCGCATTCTCAGCGCAAACGCCTACATCGGGGCATTTCCCGTGGCCGAGGCTCTGTCAACTGGCGCGGATGTTGTGATTGCGGGCCGTTGTACCGATACTGCTCTTACGCTAGCTCCGATGATTCACGCTTTTGGCTGGCAGCCGGATCAATTCGACTTGCTCGCCGCAGGAACTGTCGCCGGCCACATCATCGAATGCGGGGCGCAGTGTACCGGCGGAAATTGCCAGGTTGACTGGATGTCCATTCCGGACCTGGCCAACATCGGATACCCCATCGTCGAAGCGGAAGCCAACGGCGTGTTCCAGGTTACGAAGCACAAGGGAACTGGTGGTCGCGTAACGGCCGATGTCATCAAAGAACAGCTACTGTATGAACTGGGCGATCCAGAGAAGTACTTGACGCCCGATTGTTGTGCCGATTTTACGAGCATTCAGCTCCAGGATCTCGGCGAGGACCGCGTGCGAGTGTACGGAGTGCGAGGCGGGCCGCCACCAGAACAGCTCAAGGTTTCCATCAGCTACGCCTGGGGTTTCAAAGCTGTGGGTACGCTCGTCTACAGCTGGCCGCAAGCGTTAAAGAAGGCGCAAGCAGCCGATCGCATTGTTCGCGAACGGTTGGCCCAGCTGGGTTTGACGTTTGACGAAATTTACACCGAATATCTGGGCTATAACGCCTGTCACGGGCCAGCGGCTCAACCCGTTGCGGACCCGGCTGAAGTCCAATTGCGCATCGGTGTGCGGGCGCCAGACCGCAACGCAGTGGACCGCTTCACGCGGGAACTAATTCCGCTAGTGCTGAGCGGTCCTCCCACAGCAACCGGATTTGGTGATGGCCGCCCACCGGTACGGGAGGTCGTTGCCTACTGGCCCGCTTTACTGGCCCGAGATGAGGTGAAAACATCCGTGGAGGTCCTGACATGAAAGTTCGCCTCTCTGAGATTGCTCACGCCCGCTCTGGTGACAAAGGCGACACCGTGAACATCGGTTTAATTGCTTACCGGCCAGAAGATTATCCACTGCTGGTCCGGGAAGTCACAGCGGAGCGTGTAAAGGCTCACTTTGGTGAACTAGTGAAAGGCGAAGTGGAACGCTACGAGCTACCGAATCTCCACGCTTTGAACTTTCTACTCCACGAAGCGCTGGGTGGCGGAGGGACGCTTTCGTTGCGCGTTGACGCGCAGGGCAAAACATTCGGAGCTGCGCTGTTACGCCTGGAGATCGAGCGTTAACGAGCCATGCCGCCTCGGCGAGTGGCGGCCTCCGGCTCGTTGCAACAGTGCATTTGCGGGACCTAGTTGATCGCTCCTAGCCACAGCAGCCATGTAAATTTTTCCACAGGGGCCGCCGAACTTGGCAAAATCGCCTGGGTCGCCAGCAGCAGCGCGTTTGAAAGGGTCTTGTTTTCTATGAGAAGCAGTTTGGCAGCGTTCTTGCAGCCGAGTTAGGCACGGGGAGAAAGGCAGGCAGGCAGCTCGAAGGCCTCCGCCCACAGCAGCTTGCCTGTCTTCGGGAATCGCGCCTGGCCGCAGGAAGCCCTGCGAATTCCGTTGCTCACCCATTCAAGGGCGAAACCGGCTCCGCAGCAGATTTTTTGGGAGGAGAGTTTCGCCAGAGACAGCAGGGACAAAGGAGATCCACTACAACAATGAACGCTCATGGTGTTGCTTCTCAAGACGGGAGAACCTCGCGCCTTTCTGCTCCACTCGTTGCTGGCCTCGGGCTCGGTTTGGCGCTCGTCGGCAGCACGGTATACTTTGCCAACCGCGCGAGCCGGCTCGAATCTGACGTCCAATCGCTCAGAACAGCCTTCAAAGATGAACTCATTCAACTCCATGCGCAGACGCGAAATCTGGCCCAGCAGCAAGAGCGGATGTTTGCCGATTTGCAAAAGCAGATTTTAACGACAGAATCGAAATCGCAACAGGCTGCTGAGCAAGCCAGCTTGAGCGCCCGGCGCTACTCCGAACAAGTAGCCAAAAAGATTTCCGACCAGCACCAGCAGCAGATTCGCGCCGTTAACCGTCAACTCGAAGAGGAATTGAACTCGAAACTAGGAGAAGTCAAAAACGCCACCACGGCCGCCACAGCGCAATTGAGTGGAATTGTCCATGAAGTCAGCCAAGTGAAAACCGAAGTGGCCAGCACCAAGAGTGAACTGGAGCGCACGATTCAGGATTTGCGCTCCGTGCGCGGTGACCTGGGGATCCAGAGCGGGCTGATCGCCACGAATGCCAGGGAGCTAGCGGCTCTTCGAGCCCTTGGCGAGCGTCACTACATCGAGTTTCAATTGGCAAAAACAAAAACGCCGCAGCGAATTGGCGAGGTCTCTGTCTTGCTCAAGAAGTTCGATCCCAAGCGCAACCGCTACACGATTGAGTTAGTGGCTGACGACAAGCGGATCGAGAAGAAGGACCGCACTGTCAATGAACCGGTGCAGTTTTATTTGGCCTCGGCGCGCCAACCCTACGAGATCGTGGTCAATGAAGTCCGGCAGGACCGGATTGTAGGGTATCTTTCCGCTCCCAAGGTGCAACAGGCACGCAATTGATCCTCTCGTTCGTTTTCGATCCTAGACGTTTGCCTTCACTTGCAGCGCGCCGTTCCCCGCTTTAAGCCGAGGAACGGCGCCCGTTTTTTGGCAGGACCAAAGGCGCTCGCTCAGCCCAAAACGACGGGCACGAGTTCGCTCATGTGGTGAAGCAGATAGTCGGGGGGATCTGTTTGAAACGTGTGGGGCTGGAACCCATAAGTGACGCCACAAGCGAGAACTCCTGCATTGCGCGCCGTACGAACGTCGACAGCACTGTCACCTACAAGGACTGTGCGTTCGCGAGCGGCGCCAGATTCTTGGAGAAGCGCATACACGCCAACCGGATCGGGCTTCTTTTGAGCGAAGCTATTGCCGCCATAGATGCGGAAAAAATGATTGGAAATTCCTAGCCCCTCTAAAATGGCTTGGGCAATGTGCGCAGGTTTATTGGTCAACACGGCCATGGGAATGGCAACACCACGAAAAACTTCAAGAACTTCTCGAACGCCGTCGTATAAGACGGTGTAGTCGAGCATGTGCTGGCGGTAATACTGTAAGAAAAATGCGAGCGCCTGCTCGACTTCGCTCTCCGTTGCCTGTGGCCCGAGAGCGCGGCGAATTAACGTGGGGGCTCCATCGCCGACATACGACTGAACCGTAGGCGGATCAAGCTCGCTTAAGCCCATGTGGCGGCGAGCCGCGTTCACGGCATTGACCAGATCACGCTGGGAATCAATTAACGTGCCGTCAAGATCAAAAATGATGAGCTGCATTTGATTCCAAGGATGGCAGAGGTGAGACTTTGGATGGGGCAGATTTCACTGGTTGCGCTGCTTCCCGTG
Source organism: Bryobacteraceae bacterium (assembly GCA_025056455.1). Lineage (GTDB taxonomy): Bacteria > Acidobacteriota > Terriglobia > Bryobacterales > Bryobacteraceae > CADEFT01. The sequence goes on from JANWVY010000001.1 coordinate 274,822, forward strand.
GCGTCCTTTCTCGAAGCCCGAGTCCAAGGCTTCCCGCCAAGCCTGGCGCACTTTTTCATAGCTGTTGTGAAAGCCCTCGGTGAGTTCGCGCGGGGCTGCTTTGCTAAACAGGCGCGCAGCATCCAGGACGTAAGGGGCGAGGCTGCTTTGAACGATTGAGCTCGGCGGGGGGTTGAGACTAAAAGCCATTACGATCATGACGATCGCGATGGAAATCAAAAGGCCCCGGAACAAACCGAAACAAGCTCCAAGGGTCCGGTCCAGCCAGCCGACGCCAGCCCAGCGAAACGCCATGGCCAGCAGGCGTCCGAATACCGCGCCGGAGAGAATGACGAGGAGAAACACGGCGATGAAGCCTAGAAAGTTCGCCACTTCCTTCGAGCTGACATATTCGCGGAACGTCGAACCGGCGGCACCGTAAAACCACGCCGCAAGGAAAAAGGCGGCAAAGGTAGAGGCGATGCCAACCACCGTACGCGCAAATCCGCGAAGAGCTCCCAAGACGACGGAGGAGCCCAAGGCCAATCCTAAAATGACGTCAAGCCAGTTCACTTGATTTGCCTGCCTGTCAGAGCCCAGTAGGCCTGTTTATATTTCTCGCTGGTGCGTTCGACGATGTCGGGGGGTAACGGGGGTGCCGGGGGGCGCTTGTCCCAGTCTAGCTTTTCTAAGTAATCACGTACGAATTGCTTATCGTAGGAGGGCTGGGGTCGACCCGGGGAATAGGATTCTCGCGGCCAAAAACGGGAAGAATCCGGCGTCAACACCTCATCGGCGAGCGTAATTTTGCCGTCAATCAACCCGAACTCGAATTTGGTATCGGCAAGCAGGATACCCCGGCTTTCGGCGTACTCAGCGGCCTTGCGGTAGATGCGGAGCGTGAGATTGCGAAGCTGGTGCGCCCAGACGTCGCCCGTGATTTCTACGAAGCGTTCGAAAGGGATATTTTCGTCGTGGCCCGAGGCGGCCTTGGTGGCTGGGGTGAAGATGGGTTCGGGTAATTTGCTGCTTTCTAAGAGTCCTGGAGGCAAGACAACGCCGCAGATAGCCCCCGTAGCTTGGTAGTCTTTCCAGCCCGAGCCAGCGAGGTAGCCTCTCGCCACGCATTCCGCTTGAAACATCTGAGCACGCCGCACCAGCATGGAGCGGCCCTCTAGCTGATCGCGGTACGGCTTCAGGCGGGCTGGGTATTCGCTGATATCGGCCGAAATGAGATGGTTTGGCACGATATCCTTCAAGAAATCGAACCAGAAGAGAGAGAGCTGGGTGAGCACGCGCCCTTTGTCCGGAATGCCGGTAGGAAGGATGCAATCGAAGGCAGAAATCCGGTCTGTCGCGACGAACAGCAGAATGTCACCGAGGTTGTAAATGTCACGCACCTTCCCCCGCGATCGCAGCTCAATGCCGGGGAGGTTAGTTTCCAACAGGATTGGAGAAAGCATGAAATCCGGCGCTCGGTTGGCGGCTGGAACTCATCCGCCGGGCCACCAGTGGTACAGCCACTCTGGTTAGTGTAGCGCTGAAGAACGCCCTATTGGGGTGAACCGGCAGGCTCGGCAGGCTGGGGCTGGGCTTTCCTCGGGGAGCCAGGGGGCAACAGATGAGTTTCCGGTAGATCCGCTGGCGGCGGCGCCGAAAGCTGTTCATACACGTCGACGCCCTTGACCGTGATCACGTACCGCCCATTATCAGCGACTTTAATGTCGCCGCTTTCTTTGAGGTACCACAGCGCGAATTCGAGGTGTTCCTTCGGGGTGTTCAAGAGATCTTCCATTTCGCGCACGTTGAGACCTGGCTGGGTGGGACTGTGCTGACGTTTTTGATAGAGGAGGCCGAGAATTCCTTGGCGTTTTCTCTGTTCGTGCCCCCGGCCGGAGGAAGCAGTTGTCTGGTCGAAGATTTGCCAGGTGAGTCTGGTTTGGGAGCGATGCTGCACATCGTAGGCGGCGCGTCTAGCGGGGTCACTCAAAACGTGGTAGGCCTTCAGTAATTGTTGGAAAATCGGTTCGTTTCCCGTCTCTTTATTGTCTGGATGATAGCGCTGAGCGAGCATGCGGAACACTCGCTGGATGGTTTCCGCCTCAGCGTTAGGACTAATTTGGAGCAACTCGTAGTAATCGACGAAATCCGTCGCGCTGGCCTGTTCTCGTGACATCATTCCGAAAATCCAGACTGTCTCGGAGCGGGAACGTCGACCCTCAGAGCCTCTGCCGTGAGTCCTCCGTTGAGGACCGCCCCCGCGGGCTTTCCTTTCAGTACCGCACCTCCCGGACTCCCTTTCAGCACCGCTCCTGTCGGGCTCCCTTTCAGTACCGCTCCTGTCGGGCTCCCTTCCAGGACCGCTCCTGCCGGGCTCCCTTTCAGTACCGCTCCTGTCGAGCTCCCTTTTCAGGACCGCTCCTTCCAGGCTCCCTTCCAGCGACCGCTCCTGTCGGGCTCCCTTTCAGTACCGCTCCTGTCGGGCTGCCGCCTCAGGTTCACCCCCTGAGGATTTTTACGGCAAATTGGGGAGAGGATGTTATCGGCTCTTGCGCTTAGGAGGAAGGGAGAGTTGCCTTAAGGGAGTTTTCTGAGCGACAATCGCCAAGTCATGGACTGGAACGAGGCAGCCGAAGAGTTGCTGGAGGCGATTTTGAGCCGGACCCCGCGACCGGTGCGTGAGCAAACCGGGGATGTTTTGCGAGAAACGGCGGAGGCCTTGGCGCAGGAGGAAGGGCGGAGCCGGGTTGGTACGGAAAGCGTCATCGCTGCCTGGGTGAAATCGACGCCCGCCCCGCTCCGGAGCGATCTTAGCCGGCAACTCGAGCAGCTTGGTTTCAGCCCGGAGGATTACCGCTGGCTGTTCGAAGAGGACGGGACGTCGTAGGAGCAGGGCCTGGCTCGCTGCGGTTCCGGGAGTCGCAAGACAGCCCAAGTCGCAAACTGCGCTCTCTTTCGGGGAGTAGGCTGCGGGTCCCTCTTGTTCGATGACGCCGGTTTGGGGATCGCCACAAACTGCGCTCTCTTTCGGGGAGTAGGCTACTGGATTCGGGTTGGAGGCTGCTCGGCAGCGGGCTCTTCAGCCGTTTCGGAGACTCGACGGCCTCATTCTTGGGCTGACATCTGCTGTTCAATCTCGCGCCAGGCACTGATCTTTAAGCGCCGGCACACCCAGCAAAGGCCTTCCGCAGAGTTCGGGGCTGCCTCCGCAGAGCAAACCTTGCACTTCGCTGCGGGGCGCGGACGGTCCGCCGAGATCGCAGCCTTGGCTTGTTCCATGATCTCTTGCGAAACCACCGGCTTGTCTTCCCTGGCTTTGCGTTTCATAAGGCGGTAGAGTCCCTCTCTGATTCAATCACAGCACAAGGAAGCCGAAACCGCAACGGTGTCTTTCTCAGTCGCAGTGTTCTCATGGGTCCTCCTCAAGCGTTCGCGTCCCTGATTCAGGCGAGCGGTTGCGGGCGGCTGGATTTGCAGCCAGAGGAAATTCCAAGCTGGATTGCCGCCCATACCCTTGAATCTTGATTGCCTGAGGGGTGAGGTGGACAACGGCATGGGCGCCACCCAGGGGATCAGGCTCCTCGACAACAGACACCAGCGTAACATAGTGGATCCCAGCGATACAGCAATAGCCGCCAGTGTGCTCATGGCCTTGGAAGACGGCAACAACACATCCTGAGGACTCAAGCAAGCGACGAACTTCGGGCGCATTGCCCACCCCGAACTGGCTGGAGACGTCCAGTCTCTGGTGGACAAAAACGATGGTGGGCAGACGGCTTACGCCTAGCTGGTAGGCGAGCCACTCCAGTTCGGCATCGGGGATTCGCGAATCGCGCCAGTCGTGGTTCTTCAAGCCATAGGGCTGGCCATCGCTGCGAAAACAGGCGTCCAAAACCAGGAAGCGCCAACCGGCCTGCTCAAAACTGTAATAGGAGGCGTGGCGGCCGATAGCCTCCAGAAAGTCCTGCTTGGTGAGGCTCCAAACGCAATGGTTTCCGAGCACATAATGGCGTTGAGCGGGAAGGTGGGAAAATACGGCGTTAGCCTCATGAAGCAGCGCTAGCTCGGCTTCGGCCGTCGGCGCCTCGTCAATCAGATCTCCGAGTTCGACAGCGAAATCCACTTTTGCCAGCTCGAAGTCAGCGACGGCGCGACGCATCCGCTCAAGCGCCTGGCGATGGTAACGGTTGTTGCGCACATCCAGATCGGCATGATGAACGTCGGCAAATAGGCCGAAGCACAGGCACCTGTCGTTGGGCTTGCAATCATCAGGCTGGCGCAAGGTTGTCATGGTCGCTGAGGGGAACGCTGGCGCGTCTCTTTCCATGTTATTCATCAGGATTTTGAGGCTTCTTGGTGAAGGCGGGAGCTTGGGGCAGGAGGCAGGCCAGCTACTGACAGCATCTCCAGGCGTCGTAAATCTGTAGGGCGAAAAAGGCGAGAAGCCTTGGACCTGGGTATCCAAGGCTTCCCTAGAGGGGCTATTATCTTGCGGCAAGCTGGGCCTTGCCGCCCGAGGATGCTGATAAGTCGATGACGACTTCGTATTTGCCCTTTTGTAACGCACGCGCCATGCCAGCCGGAAAAATCAAAAACATCTTCTGAATCAATGATTTACATTTTTAGAGGAAAACCGCCACCCGAGCGATTTCACCCACTTGCGCTGGCTGACGCACCCAAGCCGGTTCAGTGGAACACAATGAGACCGGTGATGGCGACCTCGGTCCCCCGGCTATCGAACACGGGTTCGCCTCGAACCACAATCCGGAGGTGATGTTCTCGTTTCGGCAAGCCAAAGGCGTGCCACAGGGACTCGCCATATTTGGGAGAGTCCTCATCGGGATAGCAATCCACCGTAGTGTCAAGCCGGCCGTTTAGGTAGACGTCGGCTTTACCGCAAGTTGGCAAAAAGTTGGTCGAAACAATGACGCCTGTGCCGGTGAAAGAGATCGAAGCTTGGGCGCCTTTTTGGGAGGAAATCTGAACCGGATACGAGGACTGCCGGCCTGGCTGAGCAGGACTGCTCCACTCGCCCACATATTTCCACCGGCTGTCACTCGCAGGGATCCGCTGCTGGGGGGAGCCGTGGATAAAGACTTCGTACTTCGCGGGCTTGGCCTTCTGGCGTTGAATCCAAACGGCATCCTTATCCCGCCTTCCTCCCGTAAGTTCAATTGCAGCCAAGGCCCGGCGGAGGGTACTTTCCACAATGGAGGCGAAGGTGAAATCCGTATAGCGGAATTTTTCGTTTTCGATAGCGGGTAGGCCGGCTTTCCAGATCTCAGGAATTTGCGAGAGGCCAATCATGGTGCCGAGAATTCCCATGGCGCTAGCTGGATTACAATCCGAATCTTGACCGGCCCGGGTGGCGATTTCAAGTGTCGGTTCCCACTGTCCTTTGCCATAAAGCAGACCAAGAACAATATAGGCTCCATTCAACGCGGCGTCGATGTTGAAAGGCTGAAGCGCGCCCTCAGGACAAGGTTCCTCTTTGTTCCATTTCTGCTCGATGAGCCGCCAGGTCGTTTCCCAGTCGGGATTTGTTCTGGCCCAAGCGATGACGTCGGAGATCACCTGGTAGTAACGGCTTTTCGCTGGCAGACAGGCTAGCCCGGCCCGCACCACTTTCTCGGGATCCTTTGCGAAAAAAGCCTCGGCGTACATACAGGAGACAAACATCCCGCCATAAAGCCCGTCAGCGTAGTTCATGACCCGGCCCGCGCGCTCGGCAATCCGGTTGGATAGCTGGGGTAGACCGGGAGTCATCAAACCAATGAAATCGGCCTCAATCTGGAAATCGATGTCCTCGGCGTGGACATTGTACTTGGGGGTGCCAGTCAGATGGGCCGGAACGCCGCGCCTCAGGGCGCGCCGGGCTGCGAGGTTGGCGTGCCAAAGAGCATACTTCGCCTGGCGGAACATGGCTCCGAAGTCTTCGGTCGTCGCCTCCAGTCCTTTTTCGTCGAGCACTTTGGCCAGAGTCATGTCGACATAGAGGTCATCTTGATTGAGGGCGTTACGAATCCGGTCAGGAGTCCATTTCGGCAACTGGTCTTTGGGGATGATTTGCTCGCGATAGCGAAACTCAGTGGGGGCGCCGTAGCTGACGCCAATCATTTGGCCTGCCCACCCGCCTTGGATGCGGTCCCTGAGCTCGGCGAGAGAAATTTTTTCGAGCCGCTGCGCGTCCAGGCGGGGAAGCAAGACTGCCAGGAGAAAAACGGAGGCCAAGCGTAGCGGGTGGTTCATGATCCTAGCCTAACGCGCTCGTGATGGTGGCGAAGTTGCGGCAAGTCAGGGCCAGGGACACCGAGCGCTGCAAGGCGAAGCAGTTCCAGGCTTGATACACTCGCAGTGACGGCACTTGCGTCCATGAATTCTGTGATTACAGCGGCTCAAAGCGCGGATTACCGCAACCGGGAACGGGCCGTTACGAACTGGCACACCTTAGCGCCGCACATCTCGAGCGAGCTTTTTAGTCGCCTTAGCCATCTGGTGAACACCTCGGCCGACCCCGACGCTGCGCTCGCCTTTCTAACGAGACTGTGCACAGAAAAGCGAGATGACTTCCAACGCCTGATCCGTATCCCGCAGGTCTTGCTTCCGCTGGTTACCGTTTTTGCTCACAGCCGGTTTCTCGCAGAAGAAATCCTGCAACAACCGCACTGGATTGAGGAACTCGTCCTCAGCGGAGACTTGCACCGGCATCTGAGCGCGAGAGAGATGGAGATGATGCTCGAGCAGTTTTTGCTCCGCCGGGGACCGGGCGTGCCCTCGTCGCTCGATTTAGCTCAATTCCGGCGCCAACAGATCCTGCGCATTCTGCTTCGCGACGTCTCCGGCGTTTGCAATCTAGCGGAAACCACGGAGGAACTCTCCAACTTGGCGGATGCAATTCTCAACGTCACCTACTGCCACATCCGCGATGAATTGATGAAAAAGCACGGTGCGCCACGGTATGTCGACGCAAGCGGAAACAGCCGAGAATGCGAATTCAGCGTGATTGCTCTGGGCAAATTAGGCGGACGGGAGCTGAACTACAGTTCTGACATCGATTTAATGTTTCTCTATTCGGCCAATGGAGAAACTGATGGCGCGCGGTCGATCAGTAACAAAGAGTTCTTTAAAAAGGTGGCCAACCAGCTGACCGCGGTGCTGTCGACCTACACTTGCGAAGGACTTTGCTACCGGGTGGACTTACGTCTACGGCCAGATGGCAAGCTGGGCGAGGTTTGCATCTCGGTGGAGGGAGCCGAGAAGTACTATCAGCAAAGGGCACGGGACTGGGAGCTGCAAATGCTCATTAAGGCCCGGGTGGCCGCAGGAGATTCGGGACCCGGACGCCGCTTACTGGAATTCGTCGAGCCTCTGATCTACTCCTCGACACTGGACTTTTCGGCCGTGGAGGCAGTTTCAGCGACACGCGAACGGATTCAGGAAAAGTTGAATCAGCGCCGGGGAACGAAAGAGCTCGATATTAAGCTCGCCCGTGGCGGCATTCGCGACATCGAGTTTTTGGTGCAGTGTTTGCAGCGTTTGCATGGAGGGCGGGATCCGTGGGTGCGGCAAAGCGGCACGCTGCATTCGCTCTTCCGGCTGCGCGACAAAAATCTGCTGAGCGACGTGGAGTATTACCGGCTCGCCTCAGCTTACGAATTTCTGCGTCATCTCGAGCACCGGCTGCAAGTGGAGGACGACCGCCAAACCCACACACTCCCACAGGATCGTGAGGCTCTAGCTGTGCTGGCGCGCCGCATGCCGCTTGCAGAGCTGGGCGGCCAGCCCTCGGCTGAAAAACTCCTGGCACAGCTGCAGCAACATTTGGAAGAGGTGCGGGAGCTCTACGAACGCGTCATCCACGCGCAGCAGCCGGTTTACTACCAGTATCCGGCCACGGCTACCGCCGTCAGCGCCACAGCGGCCACTTCCACGGTGGAAACCGTATTTGTGGAGCCTGCCGATAGTAACCTCGTGCGATTTCTGGATCAACGCGCCCCTCAGCTAGCCGCGACTCTCAGCCGTGCGCACCTCAAACGCGGTGCGCGTCCGCTTGAGCGATACCTCGAGTGGATCGTTCCCAATCCCGAGTGGTTGGGGTGGCTTGATTCCGATCCCATCCTGACAGGATATTTGTTGGATATTTTTGAACACAGTCCGTATTTCTCCGAACAGATGATCCGCTTCCCGGAGCTGCTGATTGAGTTGAAGCGCATGAGGGAACAACCTGGCCGGGATGCTTCCGCTGAGGAGGCGGATGCTTTAGAAGACAGCAACGAATTGCGCCGCTTTTTCCGGCGCGAGATGTTTCGCATCCAAGCCGAGAGCATTTGCTTAGGCACTCCGGTGTTCACCACTCTAATCCGCACCTCCGCGCTGGCCGACGCGGCGATCCGCGCCACCTATCGCATGGCCGTGGAGCAAACGCTGCTGACCCATCCCCCAGCAACCGCGCGTTACCAGGCGAAAGACCAGATGATGGTCATCGCGCTAGGACGGCTGGGAATGCGCGAATTTGATCTCGCCTCTGACGCCGACCTGGTGTTTGTGTTGCAAGACAGCGACGCCGCGGAGCACCAATTCTGGACCCGGGTCGCGCGGACCATCATCGAGCGACTGTCCGCTTACACGGGCGAAGGCATGATGTTCGCTGTGGATACCCGTTTGCGGCCAAACGGCCGTGAGGGCGAACTCGTGCAAACCGAGCGCAGCTATAAAGAGTACTTTGAAAGCCGCGCCGAGGCCTGGGAAGGCATCACCTACATGAAGTCGCGCGCCGTTGCCGGCAATGCTGACCGGGCCACAGAGTTCTTGAGCGAATTGCAGGATGTCGACTGGAGGCGCTACGGCCAGAGCGGACGTTCCCAAAAACAGTTGCGCCAGATGCGCCTGCGGTTGGAGCGTGAACAAGGAGCGGAGAATGAATTGAAGGCCGGCCGCGGCGGGTTTTATGACATCGACTTTGCGCTACTGTTTCTCAGACTCAAAGGAGCTGGCATCTTCTATAAAGTGCTGAATACGCCAGCTCGCATCGACGTTATCGAAAAAATGGGACACCTCGAAAGGGCCGATGCGGCCTTTCTCCGCGACGCGGCCTCCTTCTACCGTGCGCTTGACCACGGCCTGCGCGTGATGATGGGCCAAGCACAAGGATCGCTCCCAAAATCACAAGCGCAACTGGAAATGCTCACCGCTCTGGTGGCCCGCTGGACGCCAGATCACCTCCACGATCAGCCCCTCGAAGCCGAACTGGCGCAGATCCGCAACCGGACGCGCGAATTCTTCGACCGGTTGTTCGCCGCATGAGCCGGGTTGGTGAGGTGGGGCGATGTGCGGTGCTCCTTTTCCAGGCATGGTTCGCCTCTAGCAGTGTTCTCCGAACCGCAGCCGAACCGCTGCCGCTTGAGATCGCCTTCGATAAACTCTACCGCTTAGACTTTTCTTCCGCGCAGCGCGCCATCACCACCCACATCGAGCGCCACCCAGCGGATCCGCTCGGCTACAGCGTTCGATCTGCAGCGTACTTGTTCTACGAACTGGACCGGCTGTCGATTCTGGAAAGCGAGTTCTTCGGCAGTGACAAACGCATCGCCGAAAAACGGAAACCCCAAGCCGATCCGCAGGTCCGCCAAGAGCTCATGGGCGCCATTGCTGAAGCTCGGCGGCTAGCGGAGGCCATCCTCCAGAAAAATGCGAACGATAAAAACGCGCTCTTTGCGCTGTGCATCGCCTCTGGAATTCAAACCGATTATCTCGCCCTGGTTGAGAAGCGTCAGCTGGGGAGCTTGAGCTACGCCAAAGAATCTCATCGCTGGGCCCTCAAGCTGCTGGCCATTGACAGCCAGTTTTATGACGCCTACCTGACGACAGGCATTAGCGAGTATCTTTTAGGCTCCATGCCATTCTTTATTCGCTGGATCATCCGGTTTGACCAAGCAGAGGGCTCAAAACCGGCCGCTGTACGGAATCTTGAGCTGGTCTCCCAGCGAGGTCGCTACTTTAAGCCTTTCGCCAAAGTGCTGCTGGCGATTATTCATTTGCGTGAAAAGCGGCCGCTCGAGGCGGAGCGCCTGCTGCGAGAATTGCACCTGGAGTTCCCAGAGAATCGGCTTTATAAAAAGGAACTGGACAAGCTGGTGCAACGGCGAAAAATTCTCCGGGGCGATCCCTGAGAGCACTTAGCGGGACTCGCGCACGATGCCCGCAGCGACGAATTCGTCAATCTCTGCATCCTCCATGCTGAGAAGCCGTTTGAGCGCTTCGCGAGTGTGCTGGCCAGCAAGCGGTGCGGCCTCTGGCTTCCGGCCTGGCGTGTCACTCAACTTGATTGGCGCCCCAGTGACCCGCACGGCTCCTGCCGTGGGATGGCTCACCACGGGAAACATTTCGCGCGCCGCAGCTTGTGGATCCTCGCTGACCTCGCGGAGATTCCGTACGGGGCCGCACGGAATGCCACCTGCGTGCAAGATCTCCTTCCAGGCCGCCGTGCTTTTGGCGCCGAACATCTCGGCTAACAGGGGTTCAAGAAGCTGGCGGTTCTTCACCCGGAGGGCATTGGTTAGGAAGCGTTCATCCTCAGCGAGCTCGGGTTTGCCAACGGCCTGGCAGAATTGGCGCCACAACTTCTCGCTCGCCACTGCAATCGCCAGTTCGCCGTCAGCAGTGCGAAAAGTGCGATAGGGAACAATGGTTGCAAAAGCAGTCCCCAGCGGACGCGGGATTACCCCCGAGCCGAAATAATTGGCGAAGTTCGAACACATGGCCGAAATCATCACATCGAGCATAGCGACGTCGACATGCTGGCCCTTTCCGGTTATTTCGCGTGCTCGCAGCGCCATGAGAATGCCAGTTAAGGCCGCTAGTCCGGCCGTGACATCTGCCACCGAGTGGCCACATCGCGCCAGAGCCTCCTCGCTCACACCGGTCACGCTGATCAAGCCGCTGGTGGCTTGCAGGATGAGATCCATGGCCGGTTCGTCGCGGGCTGGGCCAGATTGGCCGTAGCCGGAAATCGAACAATAGACCAGGCGCGGATTCCGGGCTGCGCAATCGGAGTAACCGAGGCCCAAACGTTGGAGCGAACCGGGGCGTAGATTTTCGACGAGAACATCCACGTGTTCCACCAGCGCGCGACACAAATCCAAGCCGCGAGGATGCTTCAAGTCTATTGCGACGCCCTTTTTGCCCGTGTTGACACCTAAAAAATAGGAGGACTCTCCTCCTTGGAAAGGTGGCCCCCAGCTACGACCCATGTCGCCAGACTCGAGGCCCTCAACTTTGAATACTTCCGCCCCATACATGGCCATCAGCATGGTGCAGTAAGGACCGGCTAAGGCGTGCGTGAAGTCCAGGACACGCAGATCTTGAAGCGGGTTCTTCATAGCCATGCCGAGGCCCGCAGAGAGGGATCCCGCCGCGGGCGGCTTTCGGGGTTAGGAGGCAAGGACTCGCTGACTGACCGAATGGACGACACCCTCCACCTCAGCGCGGTATTGAGCGAGCAGCTCAGGCGTGTGGGCCTCAAATCGCATGACCAGAACGGGCTGGGTGTTGGAAGCGCGCACCAAGCCCCACCCCTGGTCAAACACGACACGAACGCCATCCACGTCTATCACCGGGCGGCGGCCCCGGTAGTGCTCGGCTACCCCTTCAACGATCGCAAATTTCGTTTCATCCGAACAATCCAGGCGGATTTCCGGCGTGGTCACTGTACGGGGTAAACCCTCGAGCTGCGCGCTCAGCGGCTTTCTGGATCGCGCCACAATCTCAATCAACCGGCAAGCAGCATACAACGCATCGTCATAACCAAGGTAGCGGTCGGCAAAGAACATGTGACCAGACATCTCGCCGGCCAGTTCCGCCTGCGCTTGCTTCATCTTGGCCTTGATCAGAGAATGCCCGGTTTTGTACATGATCACGTTGGCGCCCAAGCGTTTGAGCTCGTCGTACATCACTTGCGAACATTTCACTTCTCCAATCAAAGTGGCACCGGGCTTGCGCGAGAGAATTTCGCGTCCGTAGATGAGCATCAGCTGGTCACCCCAGACCACTTCGCCCGTCTCCGTGACAGCGCCAAGGCGATCGCCATCTCCGTCAAAGGCAATGCCAAGATCGGCTTGATGTTGCTTGACCGCCAACTTGAGGTCATCCAGATTTTTTTCCACCGTGGGATCGGGATGATGATTCGGGAAGCGCCCATCCATCTCGAAGTAGAGTTCGATGGGCTCCACCTTGAGCCGGCTGAGTAGCTTGTGCATGGTGGGTCCCGCCGCGCCGTTGCCGGCGTCGATCACGACGCGAACGCGGCGGGGAAAGTCAAACTGCGAGGCCACCAGATCAACATAAGCGTCACTCACATCCACCTGAGAAAGCTTTCCCTCTCCCTGAGACAGCGAGCCAGAGCGAACGATCTGTGCGATTTCCTGGATCTGAGCGCCATAGATGGTGGATTTCCCGAGCATCGTTTTAAAACCGTTGTACTCAGGAGGGTTGTGGCTGCCCGTGATCATCACTCCAGCGTCTGTTTGCAAGTGATAGACCGAGAAGTAAAGCAACGGCGTTGGGACCTTGCCTAGGTCCGTGACGTGGCATCCCGTTGCGAGCAAGCCTTCGATGAGGGCATCGCGTAGCCGATCGCTGCTGAGGCGCGCATCGCGACCGAGATTGACGCTCCGGGCTCCTTGCCGTAAGAAGAACGTGCCGAGGGCGCGGCCGAGCAGCTTCACGCCTTCGTCCGGCAGATCGACATCGGCAATGCCTCGAATATCATATTCACGAAAGATCTGGGGATTCAACATGGCCAGCTCGCTAATAGCCGTCTGCCTGGTAGAGCTCAACGAGTTTCTGAATCATCGCGCGTTCCTCCGCGGTGACGTTTTCAAGCGGTGGGCGAACCGGACCACCCTTCCGTCCCATGAGATCCATCATGGTTTTCATGACGCTCACTTCATAACCGCGCTTGCGGTCTCGCAGGGCGTAGAGGGGATGAACGTACTGGTTGACAAGCCGGTTTAAGGTATCGAAATCGCGCTTCAATCCTGCCTCTGCAAGCTCCAGCGACAGCTTGGGAGAAACATTCGAAATACTTGAGGTGTAGGCTTGCACGCCAATCGAAAAATAGGGAACCACGCAATCGTCCCCGAGCCCGCCGACCCAAGCCAGGCGGTTTCCGACCTTCGCCATGATCCGGGAATACTTGCGGGCGTCGCCCTGGCCATCTTTCCAAATTTCAAGCGTGGGTGTTTTCTCACACAGCCGCGCCACCATCTCCGGAGTAAAAACGGCCCAATCACGGCTGTAGACAGCCAGCGGTAGCGAGGTGGCCCGTCCAATTGAAGCGTAGTATTCAAGCAGTCCTTCTGCCGGGGCGTTGGTGTAGTACGGAGGCATACACAGCAAGGCGTCGGCGCCTGCTTGCTCCATCTGCCGGGCCATTTCGACCGCAAGCGGAGTGTTGAAGCCGACGCCACCCACTACCGGCATTTTGCCTTGCACCACGGCCACAGTCCGCCGCACGACTTCCACATTCTCGCTTGGCGTCATCGAGTACATTTCGCCCGTGCCACCAGCGGCGACCAAGGCGCAGAAGGGATGTTTCAACATCTCTTGCACGTTAGATTCAAGCGCCTCTAAATCGAGCGAGAGATCCGGCTTGAAAGGCGTCACGGGAAACCCGAACACGCCACGGAGTTTGTCACGCAACATGATTTCCTCTGTCTCTTACTAGGAACTGGCCAGCGCACTACGCTTGCGGCCAAATAAAAAGTAAATCACCAAGCCAACACCCAGCCAGGCGAAGAAACGCAGCCAGGTTTGCAGCGGCAGGCTCAACATCAAGACCCCACAAAAGAAAATCGACAGCAAGGGGATCCAAGGCGACAGGGGAACGCGGAAGCCCCGCCGGCGCCCGGGCTGAGTTCTCCGCAACACAAGCACCCCAGCGCTCACCAGCGCGAAGGCGAATAAGGTGCCGATATTAGAAAGATCAGCAAACGTCCCAATATCCCAAATCCCGCCGGGAATCCCAACCAAAAAGCCCGCTACCCACGTCGACACGTGCGGGGTCTTGAATCGCGGATGGACTCGAGAAAAGATGGCAGGCAGCAGGCCATCTCGCGACATGGCAAACCACACCCGGGCCTGCCCGTACTGAAATACAAGCAACGAGCTCAGCATGCCAAACAGCGCCCCGGTCGTGACCAAGCCGAGCGCGTTTTGAAAGCCAAGCTGCTGAAGGGCGTTCGCCACCGGAGCGGCGTTGTTCAGAGTTCTCCAGTTTTGCACTCCGGTCAGAACCAGCGAAACGGCGACATACAGAACCGTGCAGATCACCAGTGAAGCGATGATGCCGAAGGGGAGATCACGCTGGGGATTCTTGCACTCTTCGCCAGCCGTCGAAACCGAATCAAACCCGATATAGGTGAAGAAAACAATCGCTCCGCCGGTCAACACGCCAGAAAAGCCATTGGGCATGAAGGGCGTCCAATTCTGAGGATTCACCGAGCGGCCTGCCGCAAACAGAAAGATTAAAATCGCGCTGACCTTAATCACGACCATGAGGTTGTTGACGCCCGCGCTTTCGCGCACGCCGCGCGCCAGCACCCAGCTAATTAGCATTAAGACGAGGAAAGCGGGAAGATTAAACCAGCTGCCAGTGAACTGACCGCCGACGAAAATGGGCTCGGAGAGTTCTTTGGGCAGCTGGAAACCGAATACGCCCTCGAGAAACTTATTGAAGTAGGCCGAGAAGCCAACGGCCACCGCCATGTTCGAGACAGCATATTCGAGAATGAGATCCCAGCCGATGATCCAGGCGAAGATCTCTCCTAGCGTGGCGTAGCTGTAGGTATATGCGCTGCCGGCGATAGGAATCATGGAGGCCAGTTCAGCGTAGCAGAGAGCCGCCAGCCCGCAAACGCAAGCCACCAAAAAAAACGACAGGGCGATGCCCGGGCCAGCGCCAGGACGCCCGATTTGGGAAATGGCATTGGGGCCGTTCATGAGAATGTCGAGCACCGGGGCATGGAGAAGTGAAGGAAAACTGAGGGTCTCGCCGGCCGCGGCCGTTCCCGTCAGAATGAAAATGCCCGAGCCGATGACGGCCCCAATGCCCAAAGCGGTGAGGCTCCACGGACCTAACGTACGGGCGAGACTCCTCCCTTCCTGATGGCTCGAGGCGATCAGCGCATCGATACTTTTGGTCCGGAACAGCTGGTTCATGGTGTGCCCTTGAAGCCAGAGACGCGCCTTCGCACGGTGGCTCACCGCCGGCCAAGTGCGGGCTTAGCGCTTGCGCTGGCCTTTCGCCTGATGTTGAACCTTCTTTTTGAGCGAACCGCGGGCATGTTTGCGCGGCCCTTTGGGTGGCGCTTTCTTCCGTGCCTCGCGCTTGAGCGCTTTGCGTTCTGCTTTGTCGGTGATGTGCTTGGTGTTCATTTTTTTTAATCCGCTAGTCCTGCGTATTTGGCAATCAATTTTTTGAGCCCGTATCCGGGAAAAAGTACCGTAACTTTGGCATCCGGCCCCTCGCCTTCCACCCGCACGATGCTGCCGCGCCCGTAGTTCGGATGCGTGACCTCGGCTCCTTGCGAGAGCTTGGATTTTTTCTTGGGCCCCTTGGCTTCAGCCGGCGCCGCTGCTGGCTGTTTGGCCTCTGCGGGTGGCGGCGGCTGCGGCTGCGGGCGAGCTTGACCTGCGTCCGGGGGACGTAAGTTGACCGGAATGTTGCGCTCCTTGAAGAAGTTGGCAACATTCTCCACGGAGTTGTACGTCTTTCCAGTGTAAAGGTTCTTGCGGACTGTGTGGCGAACCTCGAAGCGTTCGCCTAGTAAGTCAATCTCCGCCGAGCTTGAGACTCCGCCAAGCTTTCGCGCGGTGTGGGGCGGCACTTCCCGCAAAAAGCGAGAAGGAATACTCGGTTCCGGAGGACTGCCGCCAAACTTGCGCCGGGACCGCGCCCAAGTCAAAAACAGCTGTTTTTGAGCGCGAGTCATTGCCACATAGCAGAGCCGCCGCTCTTCCTCAAGCATGGCCGGCGAATCGAGTGAGCGCTTATGCGGAAAAAGGCCCTCCTCCATGCCAGCCACAAAGACAATCGGAAACTCCAGTCCTTTGGCGTTATGCATGGTGAGCAGAGAAACCTGTGCCGTCTCATCGACCTGGTCGGCGTCGCTCACTAAGGCGGCATGATCCAAGAACTCCACGGCGGACTCACCTTGATCGGCAGCCTCGGAGGCCGCGCGGAGCAGCTCGGCGACGTTGGCTTCGCGCGTTTCGCCCTCTTCGGTGTGGTCCTGCTCGAGCATCAGTTTGTATCCCGTCCGCTCATAGATCGTTTCCAGCAATTCGTCGACCCGTTTCTGATGGGAGGCCTGGCGCAGCTCGACAATCAGATCGCGGAAGGCGGTGAGAGCAGCGCGCGCTCGCGGTCCCAGCTCTTGCTGCTCCAAGGCTTGTTGGATGGCCGCCCAAAGGCTAATCTTGTGAGCCAGGGCGATTTGTTCGAGCGTTTCCACAGTCGTCTTCCCGATTCCTCGGGCTGGCGTATTGATGATGCGCAGCAGGGCCAGATTGTCGGCCGGATCGACCACAAGGCGGAGATAGCACAACAAGTCTTTGATTTCAGCGCGCTGATAAAAACTAACTCCACCCACCACTTTGTATTTGCGTCCGTGACGGCGCAGTGCCTCTTCAATCGCCCGGGACTGGAAGTTGGTCCGATAGAGAATCGCGATCCGGTTGCGCGAATCATCGTGGATGAGCTTCTCCACCATGTCCGCAATGAAAAAGGCTTCGGCATCCGAATCCACCGCTTCGTAGATGACCACCGGATCGCCCTCCGCCCCAGCGGTCCACAGCTTTTTCCCGAGGCGGTTTGTATTGTTGGCCACTACACCACTCGCCGCGGCGAGAATGGATTTGGTTGAGCGATAGTTTTGTTCAAGCCGGATCACTGTGGCGTTGGGAAAATCCTTCTGAAAATCCAAAATGTTCCGGATATCAGCGCCCCGCCAAGAGTAAATGGACTGGTCCTCATCTCCCACCACGCACACATTGCCTTGTTTGCCGGCCAGCAGCCGCATGAGCTCATACTGATTGGCGTTGGTGTCTTGGTACTCATCGATCATCAAATGCGTTAAGCGTTCATTCCAGCTGTTTCGGAGGTCTTGGTCGTGTTGCAGCAGGCGGACCGATTCCAGCAAGAGATCGTCAAAATCAAGGGCGTTGGCGGCGCGCAAGCGAGCTTCGTACTGATCATAAATCTCCGCAATTTTTTTGCTCGCTGGATCCGAGGCCTTGGCCTTCCACTCTTCGGGCCCTTGCTTGGCGCATTTGGCCCGGCTGATCATGGCCAGCACGGCGCGGGAGGAAAGCGCCTTGTCGTCGATGCCCAGATCCCTGTAAATGGCTTTGATGAGCGCCATTTGATCGTCGTCGTCATAGATGGCGAAGCTGGTCGAAAAACCCGGCCGGAGCGCAGCCAGTGGGCCGCCAAAGCGCCGCAACAAGCGGACGCAAAAGCTGTGAAATGTGCACACCGTCGGCCCGTCAGAGAACAGGCGCCCCTCAAGCAGTTTTAGCACCCGCTCGCGCATTTCTTGCGCCGCCTTGTTGGTGAAGGTCACGGCGAGAATCGACCATGGAGCAACGCCCTGGCTACAAATCAAATGCGCAATCCGGTGTGTGATCACACGCGTCTTGCCGCTCCCGGCGCCAGCCAGAATTAGCAATGGGCCATCGCGGTGGCGCACGGCTTCTGCCTGTTGGGGATTCAACCCCTCAAGAAAATCCATCCCTGTTTATCTGATTCCTCTTGGAATGCCCAAGTTGATGGCGACGAACTACCGTTATTGTGACACAGTTGGCTTTTGCACTGAGCGCTGTTGTCGATGGGCTGGGCCGAAAGAACGGTAGGCTTGCGGCACTGAAAGTTTTTCACGAAAGCGCCTTCAGAAAAACGGTGATGGGGGAAACGCAACCACGAGATCTGCTCTGTTCTTTTTAAGAGCGTGCTTCAAAACCAATCACTGAGACAATTACGCCCAGTTCGCGGTCTTCCACCTGACCAGCGGCGAGAAATTTGTCTAGCGAGAATTCGACTTGAACTGCCTCCGCCTGTAGAGCAGAGGCAGGCACCTCGCGGCGGTAAAGAAAGTCACCCGTTCGATCGTATGTCTCTGAGGGAACGGGGTGGCCGTTGACATTGGCGCTCAAGGTCACGCTGCCCAGACGCTGAATCGTCGACTCCGCCACCGAAAGGCGCACCACCAAGTAAGCGCCGTGCTTTTCCCCTTGATAGGGCGGGCGCAAGGTAACGGCGAAACGTCCCTTGGTCCAGCGCCAGGCATTACCCTCGACTTCATGAAAACCCCGTAACAGCTGGACGGCACATTTGGGATCCGCAACGTGCAGCACCGAACGCAATCCGGTGTCGTCTTCGCCAGAAACAGTGGCTCGCACACGCTTCGGCTTGTTACAACTCGGCGAGAGGAGGACCGATAGCGCCAGGCCGAAGACAGCTAATCTCCACATCGCTCCACCTGAACCAGACAATTATAGAAGGTAGGGCCACCCCCGAAGTCGGTTAGGCGGTCCGAAGTAAGCGCATTGACGTTTTGCTGCTGCGGGGAGCGCTTGCCCCAGCGGACCGACGGGATTCGAATCACACCTGGAATTAGATTTTCCGTTAGCCGGGCACGCCCAAAGCACTCTCCGCGATCATTGAACACGCGCACCAAGTCCGCCTCTTGAACGCCGCGCGGGGCGGCGTCGGCTACGTGAATCCACACTTGCGCTGTCTCTTGGTCAACCGAATCGCGGTGGCCAAAGGTGGAATTCATGCTGTTGTCGTTTTTCGACGAGATCAACTCCAGGGGATACCGGCTGCGCAGCTGCTCATCACCGAAGCGGGATTCCACTGGGGGAACGTAGTCAAGTCCCTCGCCTTGAAGCTCACACCGGCCATCAGGCGAGCCGTAGCCTCCGCTTGCGAAAGGCTGAAAGGCTTGGCCCGGAGGAGCAAGATTTAAGCGCACGAAAGACTCGCGCTCAAGCCGCTCCCACGTGATTCCAGCAAGAAAGGGATGTTCTGAAGCGAGCAGGGCGCGGATCATTTGCTCTTCGCTTTCCTCAAAGCAAGGCTCTTGAAAACCCATCCGGCGAGCCAGCAACCGGAACACCTCGACATTGCTTTTCGCTTCGCCCGGCGGATCAAGAACGGCCCTTGCCAGCTGGAGGTAGTAGTGCCCGTAAGCCAGATATAAGTCCGTGTGTTCGAGAAAGGTGGTGGCGGGCAACAAAATATCGGCGTAATCGGCCGTATCCGTCTGGAATTGCTCTAAGACCACTGTAAAAAGGTCCTCGCGCGCCAGTCCCTGGCGGACTTTATTCTGATGGGGGGCGACGGCCAGCGGGTTCGAGTTGTAAACGAACAGCGCGTAGACTGGAGGGTCTGACACTTCGGTGAGAAGACGGCCAAGCTCGGACATATTGAGAATTCGCGCCGCGCGGCCTAACGGGCTTTTTTGCTGTAGCTCTGGCATTTCAAGCGCGGTACGGTTGAAATGGAAGGCTTGAGAAGTGGACAGCAGCAATCCCCCTCCAACATCTTTCCAACTCCCCGTCAAAACCGGCAAGTAGGCGATGGCCCGAACAGCCGTTGCGCCGCGCTCGCTACGCTGAAGGCCGTAATTGAGCCGGATGGCCGCAGGCCGGCATTGGGCATATTCGTGAGCCAGGCTCTCGATGTCTTCGGCGGGGATGCCGGTTAAAGCGGCGACCCGCTGCGGGGTATAGCTCGCCGATTTGTCACGCAGGGTGTGCACGCCCTTCGTGTGCCGCTCAAGATAGTCACGATCTTCGAGCCCGTCGCGGAAAATCACGTGCATGAGCCCGAGAGCGAGAGCCAGGTCGCTGCCCGGATAAATGCCAAACCACCGGTCGGCCAGCTCGCCCGTGCGGTTTTTCACCGGATCAATGGCGTAGAACTTGGCGCCGTTGCGTCTAGCTTCTTGAATAAAAGGCCACAGATGAGGGTTGGTGCCGAGGATGTTAGCGCCCCAAGCAAGAATGAACTTCGAATGACGGAACTGTTCCGGCTCGGTCCCATAGCGAAAGCCCAAAGCCTGCGTCAACCCCGCTGTTCCGGCCGCTGCACAAATTGTGCGGTCCAGCCGGGAAGCGCCGAGACGGTGGAAGAAGCGCCGGTCCATGCCAGCGCCGTTCAGCAGTCCCATCGTACCGGCGTAGCTATAAGGCAGAATTGCCTCAGGCCCGTATTGCGCAGCGACGCGGTGCAGGTTTTCGGTGACGATGTCTAAGGCCTCGTCCCAGCTGATTCGAACAAAACGGCCCTGACCCTTGGCGCCCACCCGTTTTTGCGGATACAGCAGGCGATCCGGATGGTAGACCCTCTCCAGATACCGAGTGACTTTCGCGCAGAGAAAACCGCGCGTGATGGGATGGAGCGGGTTGCCACGGAGTTTCGTTGCCCTTCCGTTTTCCACACGGACAAGGATCGAACAACAATCCGGACAATCGAGCGCACAAACCGAATGGCGCACTTCTCCGCCGCCAGTCATCTCCCAAGTATAACGGAGCAAGTAGAACAGGGCCGGCCCTCCGCTCCGAAGAGAAGTCGCGCCCCGTCGAGCTCAACTTCCAGCGAAGAAGGCTGGCTGCGAACACGGAGCCAGTGGCCTTGCAGAGCCAGCCTTTTGAATGCTGGGCGCGCTCCTCGGGATGAGAAGGTAGCCGGCTGCGTGGAAGAAATGCGAGGGCGGCGGATTCGGCTCATCGCGGTGGGAACCCTATTCTTTTCGGGGTAGCAGGCAGACAAACTCGCCGATGACGCGGAACCGATCGGGATCTTCCTCAAGCTCCCAAGACTCAAACTCCGGGTTGAGCGCCTCCAGCCGGATGCGGCGGTGACGCCAGGCATCATCGCCTTCTTGGGGGAGAGCTTCCTTCAGGCTGCGATAGCGTTTGACCGTGTAGCGCCCGCCGGACTCGGAAACATCGCGCCGCTCGACCAGCAATAGTTTCCCCTGGCGCGAGCCTTTGACCTGAGCTCGGAAAACGGCCCAACTGCCGTCAGGAATGCGCGGCTCCATGGAGCGGCCCGTGATCTCAACGACAAACATGCTGGGGTCGAGGGTGAGCTCGGGCGGCGCCTCGACCCACTGCTCGGCCTCCACTTCGTGGTCCTCGAGAAAGCGCCCCGCAGCCACGCGGGCAGAATATTTCGGAAGATGGGTCACATAGGGGAGGATGTTCACCGGTACGTAGCGCTGGAAGAGCCGGTCTACGGCGCGGTCTAGATCTTCGATCATCACGGCTTCGCGCTCGCTGATACGCAGAACATGGCTGAGGGACGATTCGCACTGCTGCAACCACTGCGCGGGGCCATATTCGCGGAGCTTTTCGGGGAAGTCCTCAGCGAGCGCTTGGAGCACGCCGGCTTCCTCGCCAGCGACCAGGCTCCAATCCCGGCGCATCTTGACCCGCCAATCTTGCGTGCCTGGATCATAAACCACGACGCCGGCCGGTTGCGCTGCCTGGCCCGGCAAGCAAAACTCCAGGAGGGAAAATTGCGCTGGCCGGAGCTCTGCCACCGTGCCCATAGTCTTTCCATCGGCTCCGCCGTTCCATCTGTTAAGGGGCGGCGGGATAATATCCCTTCCGGGCGCGTACTTTGACCCCCGGAAGAGAAGGCACCTTCACCTCAATGGTGCGAAATAGCTTTCCCGTATCGTCGACATTGGGAACGTAGCGCAGGATGTACTGGGTCATAATTTCGCCGGAAGCGGCCGCCACGCTGCGGAAAATACCACTCGCGATTTCCGAGGCATAGCCGCCCGTACCGACCTTGAGGGCATAGTTGCCTTCATCGGAGGGCGTCGACAAATAACCACTTACATCCTTATACAAACCTTGCAACGGATAGAGCACACGCCCGCCAGTTTCTTCGGCCAGCCGCTCGAGAATTTTCTCGCCTTCGGAGTTGAAACCAAAGGCCACGGTGCTCACTCCATAGATCGTCACCAGATTCCGCTGGGCCAGTTCGAGCACCTCCTCCAAGCTTTTCTTGCTCGCATTGTCATGGCCGTCCCCGATAATGATCAGCACCCGGCGAGGCTCGATGGGCTCACCTTGCACCAAACTGCGCTTGGTGCAGGCCATATAGATGGAATCAAATAGAGCAGCGCCCCCACTGGGCTTCAGCTTTTGGATTTTTTCGGTGATCTTCGTAGGGTCAGTGGTGGTGTTTACCAGCAGCTCCGCCTCGGTCGAGTAGCCGATTAAATAACCGGAGTATTTCTTCTCGCCAGGCAGCAGCGCCAGCACGAGTTCCTGAGCCGCCTCTTGATAGGTCTTCCAGTGCAGCCGGCTGGAGTTGCTCAGGTCGAGCAAAAAGCCGACCACAACCGGCTGGTTGCGTTCCCGCGTGAAGTAAGTAATCCGCTGTCTTTTGCCCTCGTCGTAGATTTCGAAATCTTTCTCCTCGAGATTCGTGACAAAGCGATTCTTTTCGTCAGTGACCGTGACCGGCACGATGACCTCGTTGACCGTCACGGACACTTGAGGCGCGCCGGGCGGCGGAGTCTCGCCCGAAGTTCGTCCTGGGGTTGGAGCTCGATTTTGGGCCCCGAGAGCAGACAAAGCGACAAAGCATGCAACCAAAATTCGGATGCGAGTCGGCATAGCTCCCCTGTGATCAGTATACGCTGGCGAGAAAGGACAGGTTTCTTCGGACGTTCATCTCGCCGACGCCCTTCAGTTCAGGCCTTTGATTTGAAACTTCGCTCGAGCAAAAAAGCTGCCAGGATCTGCCCGCGAGTTTATTTTGCGGCCCGCCGTTTGAAACTGCAAGGGGTTGCGCCCGGTCTTCCGCACACGCTTTACTGAAAGCGAAATGATCCGGCTGGGTGGCTTGGAAGCGGGCGGCACGAAATTTGTGTGCGCCGTCGGAAACGGCGCTACGGTGCAGCAGCGGGTCAGTTTTCCCACCAGAAAGCCAGAGGAGACGCTGGCCGAAGCTTTGGCTTTCTTCAAGCACCATCCAGTTCAGGCTCTGGGCATCGCCTGCTTTGGACCGGTAGACCTCAACCCGAGTTCTCCGACTTTCGGCCGCATTACGGCGACGCCCAAACCGCACTGGCAGAACACGGACATTGTGCAACCGTTTGCGCAGGCTTTGGGCATACCCGTTCATTTTGACACCGACGTCAACGGCGCAGCCCTCGGCGAGTGGGCTTGGGGCGCGGGCCGAGGTCTCAACGACGTGCTCTACCTGACGGTTGGTACCGGGATTGGAGGCGGCGCGCTGAGCGGGGGTAGGCCAATTCACGGCCTGATTCACCCGGAAATGGGTCACATCCGCGTTCCCCGCGACCCCTCCGATTGCTTTGCTGGCTGTTGTCCCTTTCATGGAGACTGTCTTGAAGGGCTGGCTTCCGGGGCTGCCATCCATCAACGCTGGGGCCGGGCTGGAGAAAAACTGGAAGACTCCCATCCAGCCTGGAGGCTGGAGGCTCGCTATCTGGCTCTCGGCCTGGTCAACCTGGTGATGACGCTTTCGCCACAGCGAGTGATTCTCGGTGGTGGAGTGATGCGCCGCCCGCCGCTTTACACCCTCATCCGGCAGGAATTCAAGATGCTCGTGAACGACTATTTACAAGCCAACCAGCTAAAGGATCTCGAAAGCTATATCGTGGCGCCGGCGCTTGGAGAAAATGCCGGGGTCGTCGGCGCTTTCGTGCTCGCCCAGCAGGCGCTTGAGGCTGCGACTGGCTGAGCGGCCAGATATCAGAATTTGTGGCTGCCTCGAGCGGCGCAGCAAGCGCGTGAGGTGAAAGTCGCTGAGCGGATCGTCAGTTGGATGTGTGATTGCGGGGAGAAGAAGAAGCCCTTGAAAGGAGTTCGTAGAATAAGAGATTGGCGCAAATTCAGTTTGAACTCCAGGCGCAGTGCCCCGACACACGGGCGCGCGCTGGCCTCCTGCATACTGCGCACGGCCCGGTGGAAACGCCGGTGTTCATGCCCGTCGGGACACAGGCAACGCTCAAAGGGGTCACCCCGCGCGATCTTTCGGAACAGCTCGGAGCACGCATCCTGCTTGCCAACACCTACCACCTTTACCTCCGGCCTGGCCACCAGGTTATTGAGAAGCTCGGCGGGTTGCACCGCTTTATGGACTGGCCTCACGCCATCCTGACCGACTCCGGAGGCTTTCAGGTATTCAGCCTCTCCCAGTTGCGCCAAATCACCGACGAGGGCGTGATTTTCCGCTCGCACCTCAACGGCGATCTTCACTTCTTCACGCCAGAGTCCACCGTGGATGTGCAGCTGGCCCTGGGCAGCGACATTGCCATGGTGCTGGACGAATGTCTTGAGTATCCAGCCAGTTACGAGGCTTCGCGGCATTCTGTGCAACGCACCATCCGCTGGGCGCGCCAAGCTTT
Organism: Bryobacteraceae bacterium; assembly: GCA_025056455.1. Taxonomy (GTDB): domain Bacteria; phylum Acidobacteriota; class Terriglobia; order Bryobacterales; family Bryobacteraceae; genus CADEFT01. The sequence goes on from JANWVY010000001.1 coordinate 299,259, forward strand.
TGAGCACTATTGTCAACGCCTCGGCGAGCGTCCTCAAGCAGGCGCGCTGTTTCCCATCGTCCAAGGCTCGATGTTTCCGGATCTCCGCCGGGAGTGCGCTCTTGCGCTGGCTGAACTGCAAGCGGAAGGATACGCGATTGGGGGCCTCTCCGTGGGCGAACCACGCGCCTTAAGCTTGGAAATGGCTGGCGTGTCCGCGGAGCTGCTCCCTGCCAACAAGCCGCGCTATGTGATGGGCGTGGGCATGCCTGAGGAATTGATCGAATACGTCGCCTTGGGCGTCGACATGATGGATTGCGTGCTGCCCTCTCGCAACGCGCGCAACGGCTGCTTGTTCACCTCCGAGGGCAAGCTGATCATCAAACAGGCGCGGTATCGCGAGGATCCGCGCCCGCTCGATCCCGCTTGTTCCTGCTATACCTGTCGCCGCTTTAGCCGCGCCTACTTGCGCCACCTGTTTTTGGCGGGCGAAATGTTGTATTGTACGCTGGGCACCATCCACAATGTCCAACGTTATTTGGACATTATGCGCGAGATTCGCTCTTCCATCCTCGAGGGCAGGTTTGCCCGGCTGTTGCAAAAATGGCGCCGGGCGAGCCTTGAACAACCTCCCGCCGAACCAGCTAAGTGATTGGTTTCAAGAGGGTAACGGGAGCCGCAGGAACCTTCTTGAGCAAGATGCAAACCAGCTGAGAGCAAACGCCCTGCTCCAGCACCTACCGGATTCAAGAATCCGTAACATCCTGTACTGCATATAGATATTTTCCTTGACTAACCCCTACATCTTGGGGCATGATTTCTAACGCACAACGGCTCGATTCCAAACTGCCAAAGCTTCGAAAGCTAAGTCAACCTGAAACAGGCTTTCAGAAAAACCAACAAGACGAAGAAGTGAAGAGGTTAAACATTTATGGGTCAGCTCAGCGTAGACATTCGCGCCAAGAGGCACCAGTTGCGTAGTCCGCTTCCGATTTCCGAGCGTCGAGGGGTGGTTTTTCCGCGCTATTTCACCGCGCGGCTCGAACCGGGACGCACCCCCTATGACGAAGTGAAGTGGGAGCTGCGCACCGCCACCATTGGGAACGACAAAGGCGCCGTGATTTTTGAACAGCGAGACGTTGAAGTTCCGGCCGACTGGTCGCAGACGGCAACGAATATTGTCGCTAGCAAATATTTCCACGGACGGCTGGGCAGTCCCGAGCGCGAGCGCAGTGTGCGGCAGCTCGTGCATCGCGTGGTGGATACGATTACGGACTGGGGCAAGGCGGGCCGTTACTTCAGGACGGATCAAGATGCGGAGAATTTCCGCGATGAGTTGGCGCACCTAATGCTGACCCAAAAGGCCTGTTTTAATTCGCCGGTCTGGTTCAATGTCGGGGTGAAGGAGTCGCGCGGCTATGGCTGGTATTGGGATGAGGCTTCCGGCAGCGTGAAGAAGCTCGAGCCCCATGAAAACCGGCCGCAGTGCTCGGCCTGCTTTATCAATTCGGTCAGCGACTCGCTGGAATCCATCTTGGATTTGGCCAAGACCGAAGGAATGTTGTTTAAGTGGGGTTCGGGCACAGGGACGAATCTTTCGACCTTGCGGGAAGAGGACGCCGTGCTTTCTGGTGGAGGCCGGGCTTCGGGACCGCTGAGCTTCATGAAAGGCTTTGACGCCTTCGCTGGGGTCATCAAAAGCGGCGGCAAGACGCGCCGGGCGGCCAAAATGGTGATCCTCAACGTGGATCATCCTGATATCGAAAAATTCATCTGGTGCAAGGCGAAAGAGGAGAAAAAGGCCCACGTCTTAATTGACGCCGGCTACGACAGCTCGCTGGATGGTGAGGCCTACAGCTCGATCTTCTTCCAAAACGCTAACAACTCTGTCCGGGTGACCGATGAATTCATGCAGGCGGTGGTGGAGGATCGCGACTGGTGGACTCGCAGCCGCGTGGACAATCAACCTCGCAAGCGCTACCGCGCGCGCGATCTCATGAAACAGATCGCTGAGGCGACTTGGCAGTGCGGTGATCCGGGTTTGCAATTTGACACCACCATCAACCGCTGGCACACGTCAAAAGCAGCGGGCCGCATCAACGCCTCGAATCCATGCTCAGAGTACATGTTTCTGGACGATTCCGCTTGCAATCTGGCCTCGTTGAACTTGATGAAGTTCGTTGCACCCGGTGGCGACTTTGATGTGGAAGCCTTCCGTCACGCGGTTGACACCATGATTTTGGCGCAAGAGATCATCGTCGACGCCGCCAGTTACCCCACCGAGCGGATTGCGCAAAACTCGCACGATTACCGTCCCCTCGGGCTCGGCTACGCCAATCTCGGCGCGTTACTCATGAGTCTTGGCCTTCCCTACGACAGCGACCAGGGCCGCGACTACGCTGCAGCCATTACTGCAGTGATGTGTGGCCAAGCTTATTTGACCAGTGCTCGAATCGCCGAGGCCATGGGTCCCTGCCCGGGTTACGCCAAGAACGAAGAGAGCTTCTTGGAAGTGATCCGCATGCACTGTGATGCTGCTAACCGCCTGGATAGCCGGCGCATTCCCGCCGAGCTTTATGAAAATGCGCGCTTGGTCTGGCAGCTGGCGTTCGAAAAGGGCCAGGAGTGCGGTTTCCGCAACAGCCAGACCACAGTCATTGCCCCGACGGGCACGATTGGCTTCATGATGGATTGCGACACCACGGGAATTGAACCCGATTTAGCGCTCGTCAAATACAAGAAGCTGGTGGGTGGAGGCGTGATCAAGATTGTCAATCATACGGTGCCGCAAGCCCTCATCCGCCTCGGCTACACGCCCGAACAAGTGGACCGGATTGTGAGCCATATTGATTCCACTGGAACCATTGAAGGCGCGCCCGATCTTAAGCCGGAACATTTGCCGGTGTTTGATTGTAGCTTCCGGCCGCAAAACGGGACGCGGTTCATTCACCACCTAGGCCACATCAAAATGATGGCTGCCACTCAGCCGTTCCTTTCTGGCGCGATCTCAAAAACCATCAACATGCCCGAGGAATCCACGGTGGAAGACATCATGGACGCCTATATCGAGAGCTGGCGTCTCGGCTTGAAGGCCGTCGCCATCTATCGCGACGGGTCGAAGCGAGTCCAGCCGCTCAGCTCAGGCACGGGCAAGGCGGCAAAGAGCAGCACGGGCGCAAGCGCCGCCGCCGTACCGCAAACGGCGCTTTCCCCCGAGGTTGTCTATCGACCCCAGCGCCGGAAGTTGCCCGAAGAAAGGGCCGCTATCACGCACAAATTCTCTATTGGCGGACATGAAGGCTACATCACAGTGGGTTTGTATGAGGACGGCACGCCGGGCGAAATCTTCATCACCATGGCAAAAGAAGGCTCAACAATTTCCGGCTTGATGGACAGTTTTGCCACCTCGGTCAGCTATGGCTTGCAGTATGGCGTTCCACTGAAATTTTTCGTTGACAAGTTTAGCCATGTGCGTTTTGAACCGAGCGGTTGGACTGGGAACCCGCAGATCCCCTATGCGAAGTCCATCATGGACTACATCTTCCGTTGGCTTGCGCTCAAATTTATTGGGCCGGACGCTGTTACCAAGGAAGCAGGGGAAACGCCGAAGCTGCGGCCCACAGAAGTCGAACCACAACAGTCGTTCGCTTTCGGTCCCACGGTTGAGGATGCACCCTTGTGCAGCGAATGCGGCGGTTTGATGACGCGCAACGGTTCTTGCTACAAGTGCGAGAATTGCGGCGGCACCAGCGGTTGCAGCTAAACCAGTCGAAAGGATTCCTCCACCAAAGGCAGTAGCCGACCACTCAACTTGGCCCCGCGTCCGAACAGGCGCGGGGCTTTTTTTCGGTCGAAGCCCCAGGAGGTCAGTGACGCCAGGTTTCAGGCGCCCAGGACGTGGCTCTGCCCGCCTGCATGGGAATTCGTTCTCTTCGCGAGCAGAGAACTGGTTCAGAAGAGCCGGCTGGCGGGAGTTAAAGCGGGCTGGCGGATTTCGAGACAACCTTTTCCCGCGGGCAAGACTTTGCCTGGATTTAACCGGCATTCCGGATCGAAGAGTCGCTTGAAGGCAGCCATTTGGTCCAAAGTCGCGTCGTTGAATAGCTGCGGCATGAGATTGATTTTCTCCATGCCAACGCCATGCTCACCGGTAATGGATCCTCCCGCCTGAATGCAATAGGCGAGGATTTCCTCACCAGCCCTTTGCGCTTTTTCAAGCTCGCCCTCGATCCGCGCATTGAAGAGAATGATGGGATGTAGATTGCCATCTCCGGCATGAAAGATATTGCTGATCGTAAGACCATATTTGGCGCCGATTTTGGCGATTTCGCGTAAAGTTGGGGCGATCTTCGTCCGCGGGACGACACCATCCTGCACATAATAGTGAGGGCTGACCCGGCCGACGGCGCCAAACGCGTTTTTGCGACCCTTCCACAGTAAGTCGCGTTCTTCGGCGGAACGCGCCATGCGGAATTCACGAGCCTTACAATGGGCGCACACTTCTTGAATTTGAGCCAGCTGCTCGTCGACGGCTTCCCGCAAGCCCTCGAGCTCGATCAGCAGAACAGCCGCGGCATCCAAGGGGTAGCCGGCGTGGGTGGCCTCCTCGACCATGCGTAGCATCACACCATCGAGCATCTCGATGGCGACTGGCGTAATGCGTCGCGCGGTGATTTCCGCTACCGTATCGGCGCAATCATCCACAGAATCATAAATGGCTAGCGCCGTCTTCACCACTTCCGGCTGGCGCATGAGACGAACAATCACTTTGGTGATCAGCGCCAAGGTTCCCTCGTTGCCCGTGATCAGACCGGTGAGATCATATCCAGGAAGGTCCTGTTCTTTTCCGCCGGTGGTAAACACAGTGCCGTCGGCAAGCACGCATTCAAGCCCCAAGACATGATTCGTGGTCACGCCATAGGCCAGCGTGTGGGGCCCGCCAGCGTTTTCCGCCACGTTGCCGCCGATCGTGCAAGCGCGCTGACTGGAAGGATCTGGAGCGTAGAAGTATTGATCGGCTTGCACGGCGAGAGTGATGTCAAGGTTGACGACGCCGGGTTGTAGCACGGCGCGTTCATTGGCCAGGTCGATTTCGAGAATGCGGTTCATGCGGGCAAAACCGATCACAAGCCCCCCGGCACGCGGAATCGCTCCTCCGCTCAGCCCGGTCCCCGCACCGCGTCCCACGATCGGGATGCGGTGCTGGTGTGTCAGCTTGGCAAGGGCCACGACTTCTTCTGTGGTGTGGGGAAAAACCACCATGTCTGGCTGCGCTTTATCCACGCCGCCGTCGTATTCGTAGAGGCGGAGATCCTCTGGCTTATCGAGATAGTTGCGCGGCCCGACGATGTTAATCAATTCTTGTTTTACTGCTTCCGCAATCATGCGCCATCCCGGCTAAAGCAACCGCTCAATGCGCTCGATAATTTTGGGGTCCGTCCAGTTTTCAGGCCCAATGAACTTCTCCAAGACCTTGCCATCGGCGCTGATGACGTAGGTTTCCGGATACTTAAATGTGCCGTAGCTGGCGCTGATACCCGCCTCAGGATCGCGCGCCGTCAGAAAGGAAATTTTGGCGCGCTCGAGAAACTGTCTGTAGATCTGCTCGTTGCGGTCCACGCTGACGCCCAGGACGATCACGCCTTTGGATTTCATCTGGCGTGCGAAGCTGTCGAGCGAAGGCAACTCTTGAATGCAAGGCGGACACCACGTGGCCCAGAAATTCAAAACCAGCAACTTTCCTCCGAAATCAGAGCGCGAAACCGTTTGACCGCTGTCGGTGACAACGCGGAACTGAGGCGCGGAATCGCCTACGCCCACCACGCGCTCATACATCGTGCCGCTCGCCACCCAGATGAGAGCGCCGGTCGCGACGACGATAAGGATCTTCAGGATGGCCTCAATTTTCATGGTCTCCTCGCTTTCATCTTAGCCGAGCATCTCTCGGAGCCGGGTAGCGGCTGAGCCTTGAGCGGGCGCGGCGCGAGGGGAGGGAGTTTGTCGTATGCTGTCGAGATGCAAGATGTGGAGCGGTCCCGCTGGCGCGAAATCCTCTTGCCTAGCGTGGCGATGATGCTCGGTTGGGGTCTGCGGGGTTTTATCGGCGGGGGCCCGTTCGGCGCGATGATCCCGGGCGCTATGGTGGCGCTTTGCCTGTGTCTCGTGCACCAGCGCAGCGGCGTTGCTCGAACGGCAGCCTTCGGAGCACTTGGCGTGGGAATTGGCGGCGAGATGACCTACGGTCAGACTGTCGGATTCATCGTCCGGCCGGAAACTTTTTTCTGGGGCCTAACGGGGCTGACGCTCAAAGGCGCCGTTTGGGGAGCGCTCGGTGGCGCCATCCTCGCGCTAAGTTTTGTTCCCCGCCTGACGCTGACGTTGGTGGCCTCCAGCGGCATGGTTATGGCGGTAGCCTGTTACGCCGGATGGAAATGGATCAACGAGCCTAAGCTCATCTACTTCTCAAACCGTTTTGATCATCCCCGAACAGAGATCTGGGCTGGGTTTTTGCTGGCGAGCGTCGCTCTTCTGGTCTGGCTTCGCTGGCAGGGGGCCGGACAGATCCCTCTGCAATTTGCGCTCTCTGGGGCAGTGGGTGGAGGTATCGGCTTTGGCGCGGGCGGAGCCATTCAAGGGTTGGGCCGAATTTTCCTTCCTTCGGTACAAACCGATTGGTGGAAGTACATGGAGTTTACATTCGGCTTCTGTTTCGGTCTGGCCCTGGCGTTCGCTGCGCGCCGTTTGCCGCTTGAAACAGCTTCGGAGCCCGAACAACCTGGGCCTTCCTGCCTGCTGCAAGTCCTAGGCGCGGCGGCCCTCACCGCGTTTGCTTTCTGGTGGGAAGCCACCGTAGCGGTGCGGTTTTCCTATCTTCTACTGGCCTGTCTGCTGCTCTGTGTCGCGTATTGGTCTCGCTGGGCGGCCTGGCACATCGCGATAACAGTAACTGTGACGGCCTTTGCCTTAGATTCTGCTAAGTATTTCTCCGTACGGTTTGGAGGCGGGCAGCCCTCGATCACGGCCTACGGTGTAGCCGTCGCCGGGTCGTTCATTTTCGCCGCTCTGTTCACACGGGGGACCAAAAGCGCGCAAATGGCGTTTCTGTGGCTGCTTTGGTCAGCGGTGGGTGTGGCGAGCCTGAAGCACGCGATGCACCCCAAGGGCGTGTCTGAAGTCTTCAGCCAGGTTAATGTGCTGTTTCTCCTTATGGCGGTGGCTTGCACCGCGATGACCAGGTTACGATAAAAGCGCAGGAGGGTGTGGGCCGCCTTGCATTTTCGCATCCTGCCGCCAGGCTGTCGCATCCTATGAGTGGTTCATGAAAGTTACTCGCCGCGCGGAGTTTTCCGCCTCCCACATCTGTTCTTCTCCTCAGCTGTCTCCGGATGAGAACCGCGCCATTTATGGAGAAGGTGCGAATCCTCACGGGCACGGACATAACTATGTGCTGGAGGTCACCGTGGAGGGGGAGCCCGATCCTGTGACCGGTATGGTCATGGATTTGAAGCATCTGAAACAGGTGATTCAGGAAGAGGTGATCGACCCGATGGATCACCGTTTCCTCAACCGCGAGGTAGCGCCCTTTGACCGCGTGATCCCGACGGCTGAAAACTTAGCCATGGAGATTTGGCGCCGGCTTGCACCGCGGCTGGCCTCGGACAAAACGCGATTGGATTGCGTGCGGCTGTTTGAAACGGAAGATCTATATGTTGAGTATCGGGGAGAGCTGGCATGATTGAGCTGACGCGACGCTACCGTTTTTCTGCGTCCCACCGCCTGCATACGCCTGTTCTCACGGAGGCGGAGAACCGTGAAGTTTATGGCAAATGCAATCATCCGTACGGCCATGGCCACGACTACATCTTGGAAGTGCGCTTGCGAGGCAAACCAGACCCGCAAACGGGAGTACTGTTACCGGTTGCCAAACTAGATCAGCTGGTTCGGCAGGCCGTGCTTGATGATTACGATCATAAGTTTCTCAACGAGGAAGTCGCCACGTTTCGCACGACTCCCCCCACGACGGAAAACCTTGCCGCGGATATTTACCGCCGCCTGCGCCAGCAGTGGCCCTTTGGCGAGAATCCTTCGTTTTCGGGGGTGCGGATTTTTGAAACCCGGCGCAACGTCGTGGAACTCCAATAGGCGTGGATAGAAAGATGAAAAAGGCTGTGGTGAAGGTGCTCGAAAACCCAAGGCGCGAGAATTCCATTGCGCCGCTGGTGAGGCAAATCCTGGAGGAACTGGGCGAGGACCCCACGCGGGAGGGGCTCGAACGGACGCCCTTGCGGGCCGACAAAGCGCTGCGTTTCCTTACCAGCGGTTACTCAATGAACCTGGATCAAATCGTCAATGGCGCGCTGTTTCGCGTGAAATATGACGAGATGGTGGTGGTCCGCGACATTGAGTTCTACAGCCTCTGCGAACATCACATGTTGCCCTTCTATGGCAAGGTCCACGTGGCTTATCTACCCAACGACCGGGTGATCGGCCTCAGCAAAGTCCCGCGCATTGTCGATATGTTCGCCAGACGGTTGCAAGTGCAAGAGCGTTTGACCCAACAAATCGCGGAGACGCTCGAAAGCGTCCTGAACCCGCGAGGCGTGGCCGTAGTTTGCCAGGCGCGGCACTTCTGCATGATGATGCGCGGGGTAGAGAAACAGCACTCGGGTACGGTGACCAGCGCCATGTTGGGAGCTTTCCGCCAGCACAAAGAGACGCGAGACGAATTTCTGTCGCTGTTGTCGCAAAAGCTTTCTGACATCTAGGCAAGGTCCGCTTCCTGCGGAAACTCCCCAACCCCGACCGCTCACCCACTCGCCACTGTTCTCCTGGCAAGGCCAGGCCGGCCGCGGTAGCTGGCTGCTGTGGAGCTGCCGCGTTGCCGCTCTCGCGCTGCCGTTTTGCCGCTCTCGAGCCAGTCCCTTTCCGCTCTCGCGCTGCTATCTTGCCGCTCTTGACCCGCTCCCTTCCCGCTCTCGCGCTGCTGCCTTGCCCCACCCCGTTGAGGCGTCTCCGTCGGCTAAGGAATCCGATACAATCAAGGATTACGCGTGAGCTCTGCACCAGCGCCCCTGATTGCGATCTATCCTGGGACCTTTGATCCGCTGACGGCGGGTCACTTGGATCTCATCGCACGCGCGTCGAAATTTGTTGAAACTCTGATCGTGGGGATCCTGCGTAACGAGAGTAAGCAGCCACTGTTTAGCGTGGAAGAGCGCATGGAAATGGTGCAGGAAGCGGTGGATCAATACGCCAATGTTCGCGTCGCCTGTTTTGATGGGTTGCTGGTGGAGTTCGCCGCCGAACAGCGGGCGCGCTTAATCATTCGTGGCATTCGCGCGGTATCAGATTATGAATATGAATTGCAGATGGCGTTGATGAACCGCCGTCTTCGACCGGAAATTGAAACGGTTTTTATGATGGCCTCTGAAGCCTACTCCTTCATTAGCTCTCGGTTGGTAAAAGAAGTGATCAAGCTCGGAGGCGATATCCAGGGATTAGTGCCGCCCTGTGTTGAGCAGCGGCTGCGGGCGCGTCTGCGGACTGCGCGCACACTTCATGCATAGAGGTTAAGAGGAACTTGAGCACCGCAACACTCGGACTTGCTGACAGAATATCTCTCATTAGTGAATCGTCCACGATGAAGGTGGCAGCGACAGCCGACCGGCTTCGCCGGCAGGGTTTGGATGTCGTCGACTTTGGAGCCGGCGAGCCGGATTTTCCCACGCCGGACAATATCAAGCGAGCCGCGATCGAAGCCCTCGAGGCCAACTTCACCAAGTACACGCCCGCGGGCGGCATCCTAGAACTCAAGGAAGCGATTTGCGAGCGTCACGCCGCGGATTACGGCACCAGCTACAAACCCGGTGAATGCATCGTCACGGTAGGGGGCAAGCACGTGATCTTTAACCTCATGCAGGTGCTAGTGAACCCCGGTGATGAGGTGATCATCCCCGTACCCTACTGGGTGACCTATAAGGACGTCGTCAACTATGCGGGCGGAAAGTGTGTGTTCGTGGATACCGACGAGAAGGCCGGCTTCACTCTGACGGCGGCCATGATTGAGCCCTACCTCAGCGACCGTACACGGGTGTTGATCATCAATTCACCTTCCAACCCGAGCGGCGCTGTGCTGAACCGGGAGGAGTTTGAGAAGATTTACCATCTAACGCGAAAGCACGGGGTATGGCTAATTACGGACGAATGCTATTGCCGGTTCTTGTATGATGAGGAGCCGTTTTCTATCGCCTCTTTGCCCGGGGCGAAAGATTCCGTCATCGTGGCGGGTTCTCTGTCCAAGACCTACGCGATGACGGGCTGGCGGATTGGCTTTGGCCTTGCGCCAGCATCGGTAATTCAGGCCATCAACAAGCTACAAAGCCACATGACGTCCAACCCGACGTCGATTGCGCAAAAGGCGGCGATCGAGGCGCTGCGGGGTCCGCAGGAGTCGGTCGGCGTGATGCTGGAGGAGTATCGGAAGCGCCGCGACTACGTGATTGGCCGATTGCGAGCCATGCCGGGAGTGGGGATCGTGGAACCGAAAGGCGCCTTCTACGCCTACCCGAATATCTCGGTGGCGTTCGGCAAATCTGGTATTGGCTCAGCTATGGATTTTTCCGAGAAGCTGTTAGATCAAGCGCTGGTGGCCGTGGTGCCCGGGGAAGCTTTTGGCACCGACAAGCATATTCGCATTTCGTATGCGACGTCCCTGGAACAGCTGACCAAGGGCCTGGACCGGATTGAGAATTTCTTGAAGGAGTTGAACTAGGATTGTCGCCCTTCCGCTCGATCACACCCTCTTTTCATGAAAAAGTGTGGGGATCGACGGGGCTTGCTCCCTGGTTTCCGAACCCGGAGAACAAAACCGGGGAGGTTTGGTTTGATGGCGGCGACCACCTGCCCCTCATTAAATTTCTCTTTACGACGGACCGGTTGTCGGTCCAAGTTCACCCCGATGACGAGTACGCGGCAGCTTTTAACAGCCGTGGCAAGACCGAAATGTGGCATGTGCTCCAGGCGGCGCCGGGCGCACAGGTTGCCATTGGATTTCGCCGCCGCTTGAGCCGGGAGCACCTCACGGAGGCGGTAGCCGACGGCACGGTGGTTTCCCTATTGAACTGGATCCGGGTGCGGCCGGGTGACACGTTGTTTGTGCCCGCCGGTACTGTGCATGCGATCGGCGCTGGTCTGGCGATTTGTGAGATCCAGCAGCGATCCGATCTCACCTTCCGGCTCTTTGATTACGGCCGGCCGCGGGAATTGCATTTGGAACAGGCGCTCGCCGTGGCCAGCTTGTCGCCGTTCAACGGAAGGGCGGCCATGCCCGTGCGTTGTCCGTTCTTTCACGCCGAACGCTTGCTGCTGCAAAACGAGTTACCGTTGGAGCCGCTTGAAGTGCCTTCGGCTTTAATTGTGGTGGAGGGCGAAGGCATGCTGAAGGCTGGCCTGCTGGCCGAGCCGTTTCTTTGCGGCCATGTCTTTGAACTGGCCCCCGGAAAAGCGGTCTTGCTTCGGGGGACAGGAGTTCTGCTGCGCACCTGGATTCCCTAGGTCCAGGCCAAACGCCAGGCTCGCCGGCTGGCCGTGTTGCCCGGGTTCGCGCGGCGTGCGATGCTGAGGGAGGGCGCCGGCGGACAGGCAGCCGCGCAGTGGCGGATCACATCCGCTGCTGCGAGGAAAGTCCGGTCTCCATAGGGCAGCGTGCCGGCTAACAGCCGGGGGGATCCGCTCAAAGCGGGTTTCACGGATAGCGCCACAGAAAAGATACCGCCGGTTCCAGGGCTCCGGAACGGAGCTGGAACCTGGTAAGGGTGAAAAGGTGCGGTAAGAGCGCACCGCGGCGGGAGTAATTCCGCTGGCAGGGCAAGCCCCACGCGGAGCAAGACCAAATAGGGGAGAAGGAGTGGCCCGCTCCGCTTGACTCCCGGGTAGGTTGCTAGAGCCAGTCAGCAATGGCTGGTCGAGAGGAATGGCTGCCAGTCGTTTCCGAGGGGAACGACGACAGAAACCGGCTTATCGTCCGCTGGCGCCGCGCTACAGCTCCATGACTCAGGCCCTGGGAGTTCGTTTCCGCTGCCAGCGCGGTTGCACGGCTTGCTGCAACCAGAAAGGCTGGGTGTACCTGACCGAGGAGGACGCTCAGAAGGCAGCTCGCTTTCTGCGTCTCACAGTGGAAGATTTCAAGGCCAAGTATGTGGTCCAAGGCAAGAATTTTCTGCGGCTTCGCAAACCGGTCGACCGGCAGTGTCCCTTCCTAGAGCCTCAAGGCTGCTCCATCCATCCGGCAAAGCCCACCCAGTGCCGCTTGTTCCCCTTCTGGCCCGAACTTCTTGAGGACCGCTCGCGGTGGGAAGCGACGGCCATTTTCTGTCCCGGAATTGGACGCGGCCCGTTGATTCAAATTGGTACGGCACTTGAAATGGCACAAGAGATGAAGAGGGCCTATCCCGAGCAGTACGACGAGGTCTAAGGGTCATCCTTTCGTCAAAAAGCGGCAGGTTTTCGACACTTCCTTCCTCGTAGACGGGCTGATCAGACGCCCAGCCGGGCTTGGCAATCCATCTGCAGGGGAGGGAGCGAGATGTTTGACCGTGTCAATGCGAACCTCCAAGCCTACATGGATCTGCTGAGCTTCCGCCAGAAGCTGGTGGCGTCGAACCTGGCCAATTTAGACACTCCGGGATACAAGACGCGCGACATTGACTTTCAGTTCGAATTTCAAACACGAATCAAAGACGCCCAGCCGCATATCGTTGAGCTGGACTTACCTTCTAAGAACGATGGCAACAACGTGAGCTTGGACCGAGAGGCGCGCCTTCTGGCGGAGAACGCCATGCGCTTTCAGCTGGCCTCGCTTCTTGCGCGCGAGGAATTTCGAAAGATCAAATCTGCGATTCAGGAGGGCAAGTAAAGATCCCATGAGTCTGTTTCATGTGCTTTCGGTAAGCGCTTCGGGGATGGCGGCGCAACGGGTGCGGGCCGAGCTGCTGGCGGAGAATCTGGCCAATGCCGAGACCACGCGGACACTGGAAGGCGGGCCTTACCGCCGCAAAGATGCGGTTTTTCAAGTGGCCGAGGTGTACTCGCCGTTTGCCGATCTCTTCGTCCAGCAGCTGGGCAGCCCATGGCTAGGGGTCGAGGTGTCAGAAGTGCGCATTGACGACCGGGAGCCCGAGCTGCGATATCTTCCCGGCCATCCCGACGCCCGTCCTGATGGCTACGTCGCCTTTCCGCGCATCAATCCTGCCGAAGACATGGTGGATCTGATGGGAGCCAGTCGCGGCTATCAAGCCAACGTCGTAGCCATGTCGGCCATCAAGGACATGATTCAGCGGTCTTTTGATTTGTTGAGGTAAGCCGATGGAGCCGATTCGTCCGATTCTGGCTCCAAGACCTCTGGAGAGCGTGACGCTCGATAAGGTCTCGCAAAAGCAGGAGCCTTCGTTTGCGTCGATTTTAGAAAAGGCCCTGGGCCATGTATCCGCGATGGAAGCCGAAAGTCGGCAGAAGGTAGATCGTTTTCTGCGTGGCGAGGAACAAGAACTGCACGACATGATGCTCAGCGTGCAGCGCGCTAGCCTCACTTTCGACCTGTTTCTTCAGGTGCGGAATAAAGTCATGCAAGCCTATCAGGAAGTCATGCGGATGCAGCTATGAGGAGGGGTTGTCGCACCTCGCCCCCAGGCATGCTGACCGCTCGGCTGTGAACCTGCATGCTCAATCAACTGAAACTGCTGGTCGCCAACCTAAGCCGCCGCCAAATCGCCATTTTGGCTAGCGTAACCGCTTTGATGGTTGGCGGATTGAGCTTTCTCATTCTCCGGAACCGCGACCGTGACTATCAGCCGGTCTATCGGGGACTGGCCCCAGAAGACGCCGCGCAAATTGTGGAGAAGCTCAAGGAGAGCAACGTAGAGTACCGTTTGGCGGACAACGGCGCAACCATCCTTGTGCACTCGGCGCGTGTGGCCGAAATCCGGCTCCTGCTTGCTGGCAACGGGTTGCCAAAATCGGGAAGGTTGGGATTTGAGCTATTTGACAAGACCAATTTCGGCGCGACCGACTTCGCCGAGCAAGTCAACTATCGCCGCGCGCTTGAAGGGGAGTTGGAGCGATCGATCGCCTCACTACAAGAAGTCGAGCAAGCCCGCGTTCATCTGACTTTTGCCAAAGACTCGGTTTTCACCGAATCACGACAGCCCGCTAAGGCGAGCGTGCTGTTGAAGCTCAAAAGTGGGGCCGAGCTGTCGCGAAAAAACGTACAGGCGATTGAACATCTGGTGGCGAATGCGGTACAAGGCCTTCACCCGGAGAATGTTTCGATCGTTGATATGAGGGGGAATCTTCTCAGCCGTCATCGACTTGGAGGAGGTTCCGAGGAGGAATACAAGCAGCACTACCTAGAATATCGCCAGAAGATGGAAAAGGCGCTTTTGGCGAATATTTACTCCACGCTGGAGCCGGTGCTTGGGGCGGACCACTTTCGGGCTGGGGTTTCGGTGGAAGTGGATTTTTCAAGCGGCGAGCAGAGCGAAGAAACTTTTGATCCAGACCGCAGCGTGATGGTAAGCCAGCAAAGAAGCGAGGAAACGAGCGCCCCTCAGCTGCCCTCTGGCGTACCCGGAACGGCTTCCAGCCTACCGAGACCAACGAGCCGGCCTGGTTCTTCCTCCTCCACTGTGAGTCGGCGAACGGAAAACATCTCGTATCAGACCAGCCGAACGGTACGGCGCACGAAGTTTCCCGACGGGACCATCCGGCGAATTTCGGTTTCGGCCATCTTAGACCAGAACGTGCGCTGGGAGGGAACCGGCTCCAAGGCCCGGCGGATTCTTGAACCACCGAGCGAGGAAACGCTCAAAAAAGTCCGGGATCTCATCGCTGGCGCGGTCGGCTACAACCCAGAGCGAGGCGATCAGATTTTTGTGCAGAGTCTTCCCTTCGAAAGCACCCTCAAAGCAAATCCGGCACCCGCGGATTCAGGGGTTGGCGGCAAGCCGGCTGCCGGTGCAACGCCGCTGGGCCGCTGGCTCGCGGAGCGTCATTTTGCCCCCGAGCAGCAAACGCTGGTGGTTTTGGGCGCCGCACTCGTGCTGCTGTTGCTGGCCGGGGGAGCATTCTCCTTGTGGAGGCAGAGAAGGAAATCGAGAGCCGTCGCGGCCGTCGATCTGGCACAGGAGCTGCCACCGGGCCCTGGGCCCCTCCCGGCCGTTCCGGCAGCTGACGATTCTCGGCAAACGCTCCAGGCCGCCCCAGGCGAAGTCGCTGCCCTTTCCGAGGCCAAGAAGGAGGATGCGGACGCCCGCGCCGAAGCAGAACTTCTTCGCTCGATCCGGCCACCCGAGTTGACGACGAAAAAAGCGGAAGTCCTGCTCAAACACATCACCGAGCAAGCGAAACGCGAGCCCGCCACAACGGCTCAACTTCTTCGCTCCTGGCTGGCCGAGAAAGACCGCCGCTAACTGATTTTGCTAGCCGCAACGCACGCTATGCCCGAAACTACCTCTGATAAGCTCAGCGGATCGCGAAAAGCCGCGATTTTAAGCGTCATTCTGGGAGATGAAATCTGTGCCGATGTTTTCCGCGAGCTCGAGGAAGATGAAGTGTATCTCATTGGCCGCGAGGTGGCCAAAATCACTTCAGTGACAACCGAGGAAGCCGAAGCGATCCTAGAAGAGTTCTATCAAATGTCGGTGGGCCAGGAATACGTTCACCGGGGGGGCATCGAATATGCGCGCCGGGTACTTATCAACGCCTTCGGCCCAGACCAGGCGAAAAAAATTCTGGAGCGGTTGATGAAGGCCCTCGGAACCGAGGGAGCCAATTTTGACGCTCTACACAAAGCCGATCCGCAGCAGCTGGCCAAGTTCATCCACTCGGAACATCCGCAAACGATCGCGCTCGTGCTGTCGCACTTAAACCCATCGCAAGCAGCGGGCTTGTTGCAATCGCTACCTCCGGACCTGCGTCCAGATGTCGCCTTGCGGATGGCCAATCTCGATCAAATCTCGCCGGAAATCATCTCCAAAATCGCAGGAATTATCGGGCAGAAGCTGAAGGCGCTGGGCGAGTTGAGCCGCGAATCTTCCGGCGGCGTGCATGCCGTCGCAGAAATCTTCAACCGCCTTGACACGCAAAGCAGTAAAGAGATCCTGGACGTCATCGAGAAAGTCGATCCCAATCTCACGGAAACGATCCGGCATCTGATGTTTGTTTTTGAAGACCTCCTGGTGATGGATCAGAACGCGATTAAAGAGATTTTGAGTCGTGTGGACCGCAAGCTGCTTACCTACGCACTCAAGGGCACCAGCGAGCAACTTCGCAACCATTTCATGCAGTGCATGTCACAGCGGGGTGCGGAGATGTTGCGCGAGGACATGGAAGCGATGGGTCCGGTCAAGATTAAGGAAGTGGAAGCCGCACAGCAGCAAATCATCGCCATTGTTCGGCAGCTGGAAAATGAGGGCGTCATCAGCATGAGGGGCGGCGGCGGAGACCAGTATGTCGTCTAAGGTGCTGCGAAAGGACTCTTTGGCGGACATCTCTCCCTACTGTTGGAATGCGGCGGGCGAGAGCAAGAGGGTAGGCCGAGATGAGGCTGGCCTTGAGACCTTGCTTTACGGGCAGAACACTCGGCCCCATGAAACTCAGCCCCGCGGCGAGCATCTCACCCTGTGCCTTGAAGCTCGCCGGGACGGGGATCCGACGCCAGAACCGGCGGTTGAGCCGGACCCAGGGCCCAGCTGGGAGGAATATCGCGCGCTAGAGACGAGGCTTCGCCAGCTCGAACGCGAAGCGCCCGCACGGGAGCAAGCGATTCGCCTGGCGGCCCAGCAGGAAGCTGAGGCGGCGGCCGAATTGCGCTGGAAGCAACTGATGGAACGCGCCGCGCGGACGGTTGTGGAGTTGGCGGCGCTCCGGCCGAAGCTGCGCAAAGACGCTGAGGAGGACGTGGTGAAACTAAGCCTGGCCATGGCGCGCCGCATCCTCCGTCGGGAGTTGACCCTGGACCGCGGGGCGCTGCTTGGTTTGGTCAAGGCGGCTTTGGAACGGATTGAACTCCGGGAAATCCATCAGCTGCGCCTGCATCCGGACGATCTGCCGGTGGTGAAATCCTATTTCGACCAGATCGGTAGCCCATATCGCATCGAAGTCCTGGCTGACCGGTCGCTCGAAAGGGGAGCCGTGCTGTTTGAAACGCAACGCGGCCTGTTGGATGCTTCGGTTGAAACGCAGCTCGAGGAAATCGAACGGGGCTTTGCAGACTTGCTCGGAAAGAGAAATCAGGCATGACACCGGGTTCCGAACCCTTGGACAGACTTGAGCTCAGGCCATACTTTGAAGCAGTAGCCCGAGCCGAGCCTGCACGCTGGATCGGAACGGTCACTGCCTTGGTCGGCTTGCTGGTTGAATCTGCGGGACCTGCCGCCGCCCTGGGAGACTTTTGCGAAATCCTGACCAGCTCCGGCCGAAGGATTCGCGTTCAAGTGATTGGCTTTCGCAATGATCGTTTGCTGAGCATGCCGCTCGAAGAAACCGACGGTCTCCAGCTCGGCGACCGTGTGGTGGCGCGAGGCGCGGAAGCGAAGGTCGCTGTGGGAAACGGTCTGCTCGGCCGGGTGCTCGACGGTTTTGGCCGGCCGCTCGATGGCAAAGGACGGCTCGCGGCAGAAGCGTTCTACGATTTGTACCGGCCGCCCCCAGGGCCTCTGGAGCGTGTTCCAATTCGCCAGCCTCTCGTAACAGGCATTCGCGCCATCGATAGTCTTTTGCCTTGCGGAAAAGGGCAGAGGGTGGGTTTATTTGGCGGCTCCGGAGTGGGTAAAAGCACGCTGCTCGGCGCCATGTCCCGGCATCACTCGGCTCATGTGAGCGTCATTGCCTTGATTGGCGAACGGAACCGCGAGGTGCGCACGTTTATCGAACAAGAGCTAGGAGAGGAGGGCCTCTCGCGCGCGGTGGTGATTGTGGCCACTAGCGACCGGCCAGCGCCACTGCGCGTACGGGCCTGCTACCTTGCTCTAGCCGTTGCAGAGTATTTTCGCGATCAAGGAAAGGACGTGTTGCTGGTGATGGATTCGGTCACGCGGCTGGCCATGGCGCAGCGGGAAATTGGACTCGCGGCAGGCGAGCCCCCAAGTCAAAAGGGTTACACCCCGTCGGTATTCAGTATTCTCCCGAAGATCTTCGAGCGGGCAGGTAACTTTGAAAAGGGTTCAATCACGGGCTTGTTCACTGTGCTGGTGGAAGGTGACGACTTCAATGAACCGATTTGTGACGCTGTGCGCGGCATCCTAGACGGGCACATTGTTCTCTCGCGGGAACTGGGAGCGGCTGGACACTACCCAGCCATCGACGTACTGCAAAGCGTCTCGCGTGTCGCTAGCCAAGTCTCTACCCCTGCACAGCGGGCCGCGGCTCAAAAAGTGCGCGAGGCCATGGCCGCCTATCATCGCGCTCAGGATCTGATCCTGCTCGGGGCATACGTCTCTGGGACAAACCCGAAGCTGGATGCCGCCATCCGCATTCGCAACGATCTGGAGCGTTTCTTAAAACAGGAGCCCCATATTAGGGCGGAGCGGGAGGAAACGTTAGCGGGTCTTGAGCGGCTGGCCATGAGTTTGGGGTAATTCGAGCGGCTCCAACCAAGGCCCTGCCCACTAGCTCGGCAACGTGCCCTCGCTTCGGGTCCAAGCAGAAGCAGGGAACGGCTTCTGGTCCGGGAGGCCAGTTATCGGGAGCCAGGTGAGGAAACGGAAATGAAGCGTTTTCGGTTTGAACTGGATCCGGCGCTGCGATGGCGAAAGCAGCGGCTAGACCTGCACCAGGCGAAACTTCAACAACTGAACTGGGAGTTAGGAAGGGTCCGCGCCGCCAGCCAGCAACTTGCGTCAGACTATCAACAGGCGGAGGCCTTCACGCGGAGCCACTCTGAGATCAATGCCGCCGATCTTCAGGCTTTGGCGGCCTACCGGTACGCGATTGACGAACGCCAGCGCCAGCTCCGCCGCCAAGAGGCGCAACTGGTCGAGGACGTCGAACGCCAGCGGAGGCTCTGGATGGAAGAGGCGCGCCAGCTCCAGCTGCTCGAAAAACTTAAACAGCGCAAACGACAGGAATGGAGCCAGCAGCTCGCCCGGGAAATCGACCAACAAGCCTCAGAGGCCTACTTAGCGCAGTGGAAACGGGGAGAGCGCTAGCAGCGCAGGCTATCGCAGTCGCATGCTGGCGGTTAGGCGGCGGAGGCCATCGGTAAAAGCTCGGACCGACTTGCGCAGTTGTTGCCGCTGCCGGGCAACTTCATCCCATTGTTGATTATCCAACGCCTCGCGGATGCCGGGAAGCGTTTGAACACCGTAGCCAGTATAGAGTCCAGGAGCGTGGAGCTGGTGGCGGTACCAGCTGCGTCCGGGGAGGCCGGATTCGGAGAGCCATTCGCGTTCTAGGCGGTAGATCGCCTGGTTCCAGGAACCTAAACGTTGAGAAGACTCCCGGCTGGCCCGTCGCACGAGCAGTTGAAATTCAGACTCGAAGGCCTTCGCAGCGGCGGTCAAACTTTGAACGTCAACCAGCAGTTCCTTCCAGGCGGCTTGGTGCGAGCTCGGGCCCGCCCCGCTTTTGGTCAATGCTGTCAGTTCCGCCTCCAGGGCTTGCGCAAGGGGCAGGAAATCAAAGGGGAGAACGGCGGCACCGGCCAGCCGCACCAGCAGCGTGGCGAGAAGCCCGCTCAGCGTCCGGCCCCAGCGAAAGTCGCCGTCAGAGAAACGAGAATACCAGGTGAAGGTGTCATAAGAAGAGTGATACACACCTCCGCCCTCGCTCCCAAATCCGAGGTTTAGGCTGGCGATGCCCGCATGGTGGAGAAATGCCACGTAATCCGAACCAGCCCCAAGTGCGCTTAACTTTCCAACAGAGGAAGTTTCGGAGCGTTTTCCCTGCCCCGCCGCCAGCAAAGGCAGACCCGTCTCCGGGTGTAACACGTCACGGAGCGCTTCCTGATAGAAAGACTCCAAGCTTTTGGATCCAGCCCCGAGGATGGGACCACGTCCGGTTGCATCTGTGTTGAGATAAGCCACCATCTTGCGGTCCAGCTCGTCACGATGTTTCTCCACCCATTCTGTGGAACCAATGAGTCCGAATTCTTCGGCGTCCCACAGGGCAAACATCAAGGTGCGTTTGGGGGTCCAGCCCGTTTTACGCAGCTCAGCCAAGCTCCTCGCAGTTTCCAACAGCACGGAGGCGCCGCTGGCTGGATCGTTCGCCCCGCGTACCCAAGCGTCGTGGTGGTTTCCGTAGAGGATCCACTGGTCGGGGTAGAGGCTGCCCGCCATGGTGGCAATGACGTTGTGCACCGGTCGCACGCTCCAATCGGACTCGGTTTTGACACGGACGCGAGCGGGTCCGGGTCCCAGGTGATAGGTCAAGGCCAGAGCGCCACGCCAGGCCTCCGGCGCGACGGGACCTTTCAGTTGCTCCAACAGAGGCTGCGCCTCGCCGTAGGAAAGGGGAACGACAGGCAGCTTCATGACGAGCCCGGATTCCTCTTTAGAAATCCGTTTAGCACCAGGCGTTGAACCCCACCCCGGCGTTTGCGGATCCCCCACCCGAATCGGCATATCTAGAACACTGCCCCGCTGCACGGCAAACAGCGGACGGTAGGGACCGTTTGGATAAACGTCGCCCTGAAAGTAACCGTCATCCCGGGGATCGGAATAAATTAAGCAAGCTAGGGCGCCATTTTCATACGCTACCTTGGCCTTGGTTCCGCGCCAACTCTTGCCGTAACGTGCCAGTACGATCTTGCCCTCGGCACTGAGGCCCATCCGTTTCAGCGCGGCATAGTCTTCTGGCAGTCCGTAGTTCACGTAGAGGAGTGGGCCGGAGACATCGCCGTCTCCAGCGTAGGCGTGGAAGGCGGCGAAAGCCTGTTCGCTGCCGGAATCGGGGTCTTCGGCAAGAGGGGGCTCCCTGAGGGTAGCTCGATAGCGGACCGGATCGAGCATTTCAACGACCGTTGATTTTGGGTAGGGCAGGAGAGCTTCGAAGGTCTCCAGGCGGGCGTCAAAACCCCATTGCTGGAATAGGCTCAGCGCGTACTCCGCGACCTGGCGCGAGCCGGACGAACCGGCATGGTGTGCTTTGCTGGTCATCCGCTGCATATAACTTCGAAGTCGCGGAGCTTCCGCCAGCGTGCGAAGCCGTCGTTCGATTTCGTGCTGGGACTTACCGCTCACCGGGTCAAAACCGCGCAAAGGCGGCTCAGAAAAAGCCGGGCAACTGACAAACAGGAGAAGTTGGCTGAGAAACATAAAAGGACTGGGCCGGCGAATGCGGGCCAACAAGCCGTACCCCTTTCGCAAGATCAGAGTCTTTCTTCCTGAGTTTGAACCTGGTGGGGTTGGTGAGCCGGGCGGGACTCGAACCCGCGACCCTTTGATTAAAAGTCAAATGCTCTACCACCTGAGCTACCGGCCCCTGGGATGGAGGAACAAGGCGTGCTCTTTTAGGATAGCATGCCGGCCGCGATGGGGTCGCGGCCCGGGCTGGTCGTCGTTGAGTTGGTCTGCGAGAGGCCTCGGCCAGCGCGAGCACGCATCTGCCGGCTCGCCGCTTCCAAGTGCTACCTTTTGTAAGAGTCATGATGAGTTTTCCCCTCGAAGCGGCGCTCCTCAACGTCGCCCTGCTTTGCATTCTTACCGTACCGCATGAGTTCGCCCACGCTTGGGTGGCGACAAAGCTGGGAGACGACACGCCGGAGCGTGAGGGCCGGGTCACACTTTATCCCCCAGCGCACATTGACCTGATGGGTACCCTCATTCTACCGGCTGTGATGACGCTTTTGGGAGGGGGTATGCTGGGTTGGGGTCGTCCGGTGAATACTTCCCCCTCCCGGTTACGGTGGGGCCTGAATGGATTGGCCTTGGTGGCTCTAGCCGGTCCGGCTTCGAATTTCTTGCTGGCGCTGCTTTGTGCGGCCGTGTCGGTGACCTTCGGAGCTTTGAGTTCCGATGTGCGGGAAATTTCTGGACGCGCCGCCCAGCTGAGCGTTTATCTGGCCCTATTCAACCTGATCCCCGTGCCGCCGCTGGACGGCTCCAAGCTGTTGATTGCTGCTCGAGTTCCGATGGTGATTTATGAGGAGCTAGCGCGTTTCGGCTTCCTGCTGCTCTTGGTGGCGATGTCCGTCACCAACTTAGGAGGCTATCTCTCCCATTTCACATTCCGGATCACCCGCGCTATTTTCAACCTCTTTTACTAACTTCGGGCGGAGTATGAGGTTCGGGCCGAGGGTTGCTCAGGGTTGCAGACTCACATAGAGGGCCACCGCTGGCATCGAGAACAGGGAGCTGTCGAGCCGGTCGAGCCAGCCTCCGTGGCCGGGTAGCATGTGGCCACTGTCCTTGAGGCCGGCGCCCCGCTTCATCGCGGACTCAGCCAAATCGCCAAACTGGCCGGCGAGATTCGCCACGAGGGAAACCAGCGCGAGCTGCCACTTCGGGGTGGAGGGCGACACCCAGCCGAGGAGGAGGACTCCGTAAATAACGGCGAGCACCAGCGCTGCGGCAGCCCCCTCCCAAGTTTTGCTGGGACTGACGCGCGGCGCCATTTTGTGCTTGCCGAACGCTTTGCCCACAAAGAAAGCTGCTGAATCGCCAACCCAGTTGATGCTGACAGCGAAGAAAATCCACCACGCGTCTAAGGTGCGCAAATAAAGCGCACACCGCCATGCCCCGTAGACGTAAACGATGCCCAGAAATAGCAGGGCCGCCTGCGGCAAAGCGTCGCGCTGATCCGGAGCTCGCAAGCCCCAAACCATGCTGAAGATGGCAATCAGGGCGAGTAAGCGCCAATCCGGCGTCGGGAAAAACAACAGCACAGCTCCGGCCAGATGTCCGACAGCCTCAGGAATCTGGACTCCTTGCGCGGCGGCAATGGCGGAGTACTCATGAAAGCACAGCACGGCCAGCAAAAGAACGACGGCGGCAAAAAGCCACATCGGACCGCCAAAGATGATCGCAACGACGGATGGAATGAGCAGGAAGGCGGTAAAGGCGCGCTTCATCGAGACGAAACCCCTAAGGGCTCCGCCAGCGCAAGTTCCGATTTCGGCTTTCGAGCCGCCGTCAACCCGCCAAATCTGCGGTCCCGCCGTTGATACTCGACGACGGCTCGCAGCAGGTCAGCCCGCTTGAAGTCCGGCCACAGCGTATCCGTCACATACAGTTCGGCGTAGGCAATCTGCCAGAGGAGAAAGTTGCTGATGCGCATTTCTCCCGAGGTGCGGATGAGCAGATCCGGGTCGGGCTGGCCCGCCGTATACAGATTGGCATGGATTGTCTCCTCATCCAGGTGAAGCTCGTCCAGGCGCCCTTGACGGCGCGCGGCGTCCAGGACGCGGTTCATGGCATCGACCAGCTCGGCGCGCCCGCCGTAATTCATCGCCAGATTCACGGTGAGGCCGGTGTTGGCAGCGGTCAGGTGCATGGCGGCCTCCAGATCCTCTCGCGCTGCTTCCGGGAGCGCGTCGACGCGGCCAATCACATTGAGCCGGATATTGTTGCGTACCAGCCGCGGGATCTCCACCTTAAGATAAGACCGCAGCAAGCGCCACAGCGTCTCCACCTCCGTGCGCGGGCGCTTCCAGTTCTCCACCGAAAAAGCATAGAGGGTCAGATATTCAATTCCCAAGCGGGCGCACGTTTCCACCACCGTGCGGACGGGCTCAATTCCAGCCTTGTGCCCGGCAACCCGCGGAAGGTTGCGCTTTCGCGCCCAGCGTCCGTTGCCGTCCATAATCACGGCCACATGAGCCGGCATTCGTTCCGGATCGAGAGCCTTCGCCAGCAGCCACTCCTCATCTCCAGGAGTCAGCACTGCAAAAAGATCTTGCATGCTTATCGTTTCATAGTATCGCGCCCTTCTGGCCTCAATCCACTAGGAAAGGGCGCAACTTGGAGAACTTGTCAATTCAATCGCCGTAGCTTTCCCCCAATGAACATCAAAAAGGCCTTTCATCGCTTCACCCATGCCACCGTGGTCAAAGACAACCGCAGTCCACGTCGGCTTGGTGATTACGGGATCGAGCAAGGCGATGAGACCCTGTTTGCCATCAAACAGAGCCAGCTTCATGGGTAGAGAATCGGCTTGGCGTACTTCGACACCCGCTGCCACAAATTCTTGTAAACGCTGGCGGTGTTCCTCATCCAGGACACCTTTTTCGATGAGTAGGCGGCAAGTGACGCCACGCAAACGCGCTTGTTTGACTAGCTGCTCATCGAGCGGGTCGACGGCATAGGGCGGCCGCGAAAACTCGAGATACTCTTCCTTGACCTCGGCTAGCATCGCCCGGTACTGAGCCGCCGTTTGCGAAGGCTCGCTCACAATCCGGAGATAGTCCAGGGTCCCTCTGCCTTCCTGCCCTTCCGAGTAGGCGGCTTTCAGATCTTCAATCAGTCCTTCGGCCAGCCTTTGCTGCTCTTGAAGCTCTTTGTGGAGGATCTGGTGCTGCCGGGCCAAATAGGCGGGAACCGCCAGGCTCGGCTCCACGGCAGAGAACAACTTGGTTTTTTCTTGAACCACTTGGGCGAAGCCCTTTTCGACGAGGCTATCCAACACTTCGTAAATTTTTTGCCTTGGCACATGGGCCCGCGCCGCGAGCTCGAGTGCTTTGAAGCGCGGGTGACCCACCAGCACGAGGTACGAGCGGGCCTCATAGGCGTTGAGACCGATTTGTTGAAGCCGGCGCCAAAAGCGCTGAAAATCTATGTCGGCCAAATCTTTCTGCAACATCCGGAACATGAGCATACCAGAAACGGAAGCTGGCGGCACAGGCGGCAACCAAAGTTTTCTAAACCTGAGCCGGGAATGTAGGAAGACTCGGAAGGTCTGGTGGGCCCTTGACCCCGCTGCTCCTGCTCGAAGGCAGCGGCCTGCTGCCAGCGGCACGCGGCCTTCCATGACTCCTGCTCCTACCCAGCATCCGGCCTAAAGCGGAATGTTGCCGTGCTTTTTGCGCGGCATGGTGTCGATTTTGTTTTCCAATTGACGCAGCGCCCGGATCACTCGATACCGGGTTTCATGGGGCAGGATCACATCGTCGATGTAGCCTTGCTCGGCGGCGACAAAGGGATTCGCAAAGCGCTCCTGGTACTCCAGAACCTTTTCTTCGAGCAATTTCGCTGGATCCGCAGCCTGGGCCAGCTCCCGCCGGTAGATGATGTGAGCGGCTCCTTCCGCCCCCATGACGGCGATTTCAGCGGTCGGATAGGCGAAATTGATGTCCGTGCGCAGGTGTTTGGACCCCATGACACAGTAGGCCCCGCCATACGCTTTCCGCGTGATCACGGTGATCTTGGGAACGGTCGCTTCGGCGTAGGCGTAGAGAAGCTTGGCGCCGTGGCGGATGATGCCACCGAACTCTTGGTCTGTGCCGGGGAGAAAACCTGGCACGTCCTCAAAGGTCAAAATAGGGATTTGGAAGGCGTCGCAAAAACGGACAAACCGCGCTCCTTTGACGGAAGAATTGATGTCCAGGCACCCAGCCAAGTGAGCCGGCTGGTTGGCCACGACTCCAACCACGCGGCCGTCGAGCCGCGCAAAGCCAACCACGAGATTCTTGGCAAAATGCTCATGGACTTCGAGAAACTCCCCATCGTCAACGACTCGCAAGATGATTTCCTTCATGTCATAGGGGACATTCGGATTTTCGGGCACGAGGGTATCCAGCGTCCGGTCCATCCGGTCGACCGGGTCCGTACAGGGCTTGCGCGGCGGCAGATCGCGATTATTTTGAGGCAGGAAGCTGAGCAGCTTGCGAATCAAACGCAAACAATCGGCGTCGTCAGCCGCAATAAACTGGGCCACACCGCTCAACGAGTTGTGGGTCATGGCGCCTCCTAAACGCTCTTTGGTGACATCTTCATGTGTCACGGTTTTGATCACCTCAGGGCCCGTGACGAACATGTAGCTGGTGCGGTCCACCATGAGCGTGAAGTCGGTGATGGCGGGCGAATAGACAGCGCCGCCGGCGCAGGGACCAAGAATGGCGGAAATCTGGGGAATGACGCCACTGGCGAGCGTGTTGCGGAGAAAAATTTCCGCATAGCCTGCCAGCGATTTGACCCCCTCTTGAATTCTGGCTCCGCCCGAGTCGTTGAGACCGATCACTGGGGCGCCGGTCTTCATCGCAAGGTCCATCACCTTACAGATTTTTTTAGCGTTGGCCTCGGACAGCGATCCTCCGAACACGGTGAAATCCTGCGCAAAGACATACACCGGGCGCCCGTGAATGAGGCCAAAACCAGTCACGAATCCATCGCCGTCGACGACCTGGTTTTCCATCCCGAAGTCCCGGCAGTTATGGCGCACTAGTTTGTCCAGCTCTTCAAATGAGCCTTCGTCAAGGAGCAGGTCAATGCGTTCGCGCGCGGAGAGTTTTCCTTCGGCGTGCTGCTTTTTCATGCGCTCTTGGCCGCCACCGGCTTCGGCGGCGGCGTGACGGCGGCGGACTTCTTCCCAGCGATTTAGGGCCATAAGTTCGTAAGTTAGCAGAGACCTGACAGCACCAGGCAAGCCGAACGGTGAGCCGCGCAAGGGGGAAATCGAGAGCGAGCCGGGACCGCCCAAAGAGTGAGAGAGCTTGCTCCGAGGAAGGGGAGCCAGCGGTGGGGGGCGTGAACTATGTCAAGCTGAAAAGGCGTGCTTCGGAATTCCGAATGGTTGGCGATTGCGTACTTTGCCTACTGCTGCGGGTGCAGCGTTGTGATGCCCGTCGTTGCTGGCGTTCCCCTCGCCACCTTCACGGTGAACGCGCTGGTCATTGCCGGCTTCTTTCTTTTGGCCTGGGCTGAGGGACTGCGGGGCCGGCCACTCCTGCGCATCCTGCGCGATTGGTATCCGCTGCCTTTGATGCTGCTCGCTTACCGCGAAATGGGCTGGTTTGCCCCACCAGTTCATACGTTCGAACTCGAACGCTCTTGGATCAAGTGGGATCGAATCGTACTGCAGGACTGGGGATTGCGGGCGGGGATTGAGATCGCAGGGCCTTTGCTGCCCTCGATCCTCGAAATCTGCTACACCCTGGTTTACGCCATCGCTCCGTTTTGCATGGGCTGGCTGTACTATCGCCGTCGCCAAGTGCGGATGGACGAATTTCTCCTGCAGTTTTTGGGAAGTATTTTCTTGGCTTACGCGCTCAATCCCTTCTTTCCTTCGGAGCCTCCCCGGTCCGTGTTTCCCGGTGAGGATCTCCCCACGATCGAGACCATCTTCCGCCGGGTGAACTTGGCCTTGGTGGGCAATTACGGAATTCATCTCAGCGTGTTTCCCAGCGCGCATTGCTCGGGGGCTTTCGGAGCGTCGCTGGCCATGAAACGGGTACTGCCCGAGGAGCCTTGGGTTGCCCGAATGCTTTTTTTACTGGCGACCGGAATCGCCCTGGCTACGGTATACGGGCGCTACCACTACGCCGTGGACGCGCTGGCCGGCCTAGCCGTAGCAGCCTTTGTCGCCTTGCTTTGCCACGGGCGCAAATTGCCGAGTGGCAAGAATTGACTGGGCTGGCCTGAAGCCTACTGGCCGGGCGATCGTTTGCCGATAAATGGACATGCGCCTGTTTTCGATGTGGGTCGTCGTGGCTGCTTTGTTGTTTCCTCCAGCAAGCGAAGCTTTCCCCTTTCAGCGAAAAAAGCAGAAGCAGCCGGAAACCATTCGCTGGGGCCTGACCAAGCAGGAGCGCAAGAAAACCATTCAGCGGGGCCTAAAAAAGAATCACACCGAAGCCCGGCGGAAGCGCTCCGCCGAAGAGGCCATCACCATCCGGCCAAAAGCTTCACACTAGGGCCGGAGCTCGCCGCAAAAACCTCGCTTGCGCTCCCCAAAAAGGCCCAGAAGGAGTGTCTTCTGCCGTGAAGCTTGGGGGGCTAATCCTGGGCTTCGTCTTCGTCAAGATCTCCGAGCTGATTCTCAAATCGAGTTAGTGCGTGTAGGAACACTAACTTGACCTTACCCGTAGGACCGGAGCGCTGTTTGGCGATGATGAGCTCGGCCAAGCCTTTGAGATCGGTCCGGTCCGGCTTGTACACCTCTTCTCGAAAGATAAAGCTCACGACATCCGCATCTTGCTCAATGGAGCCCGATTCGCGGAGATCACTGAGCTGCGGGCGGTGATCGCCCTGACGCGTTTCTGGCGCGCGGCTCAGCTGAGACAACGCAAGCACAGGCGTTTCTAGCTCCTTGGCCATGAGCTTCAACCCGCGCGAAATCGAGCTTACCTCTTGGACACGGCTCTCAAAGCGGCCCTTGGCGGTCATCAATTGCAGGTAATCGATGACGACCAGTCCTAGGCCGTGCTCCTGCTTCAAACGGCGGAGCTTGGCGTGAATGTCCATGAGATTGGTGTTTGCCGTGTCGTCGATGAACAGTGGCGCTTCAACGAGCTCAGAAGCCGCAATCTGCAACTGGCGGCGCTCGTGCTGGTTGAGAAACCCCGCGCGAAACTTCTGGCTATCGACGCGAGCTGCCGCGCACAGAAGGCGGGTCAAAAGCGACTCCTTGGACATTTCTAGGGAGAAGATGGCCACCGTTTTACGCAATTTCATCGCTACGTGCATGGCGATATTGAGCGCCAGGGCCGTCTTGCCCATCGCGGGGCGAGCGGCAATGATAATGAGCTCGCCGGGCCGCATGCCTCCTGTTTTTTCGTCGTACTTTAGAAAGCCGGTCGAAAGCCCCTGGATGCGCTTGCTGGGATCCAAAAAAGCGGAGATCCCACCTTCGTAGCCCTCGATGATTTCCCGCGGCGTGGTGAGGCCTGAACCACCCTTGTTCTCCCCTAACTTCAGAATCTCATCCCCCGCCGCGGCCAGGATATTTTCCGCGCTGTCGTCTCCTGCCAGACAGCGGTCAATGGTGCGCTGGGCCGTGAGGATAATGCGCCGCAGCAGCGCCTTCTCCTTCACAATGCGCACATAGGCATCGAGGTTGCTGATGGAGGGTAAGCCGTCATCTAGCGAAACGAGATAAGAGAGACCGTCAACAGCTTCCAACTGCCCGAGCCGCATGAGCTCGTTGGCTAGCGTCACACGGTCAATTCGCTCATTGCGCGCATGCAGGTCCACCATGCGCAAAAAGATGCGGCGGTGTTTTTCGAGGCTAAAATCCTCCGCTTCGAGGACCCCGGCGACCTGCAAAAACGCCTGGTCATCCACCAGAATGGAGCCAAGAACGAAGCGTTCGGCATCCAAGTTCGCCGGTAGACCTTTTTCGAAAATCGCATCCTCTTTGGGCATGCCGCCCTTCATTGTAACCGTCCTCGATGTGGATCGAGCGGTGTAAAACCGGGCTTTCGTTTTGCACAACCTGTGGATTCTTTATGTGATTGATATCACGGAATTTTTGACAAGCTGGGAGGCCGATTTAGACAACTTTTCCACAACCCCGACCCCGAAACTCGAGGCTTTAGCCGCCCCCTTTTTGAGCTCTGCTTTCGAGAAATAGATCCACTAGAAGAGTAACCCCGGCCTTGTCTTCGCCGGCTCCTTATAATGGAAGGAGGACGTCTCCACAGCTGACAACGTGTAGTCATTTTTGAACTTTCCCGTCCGACAAAGCGTCTGATTCCGTTGGGAGCCGGAAATCATTGTGAAACGAAAGACCAAGATTACGCTCGGTGTCGTTGTTTTGGCCCTTCTCGCGGGGGGAGGCTATGCCGGATATCACTACAGCAAGAAAGGCGTTGTCGTGGTGCAAACCGGTCGCGTCGTGCGGCAGGACTTGACAGCGATTGTGACGGCTTCCGGGGAAATCAAGCCGCGCAACTATATCAATATTGGAACGAACGCCGTTTCGCCGTCACGGATTACCGAGATCCTAGTAAGCGAGGGGCAGGCCGTTCGCAAGGGCCAAATCTTGGCCAAGCTCGAATCCGTTCAGCCCGAAGCGGAAGTAGCAGCCCAGCGAGCCGCCTTGAGCACAGCCGAAGCGGAGGCCGCCGCCAGTGAAGCGGCAGTGCGAGCGGCCGATGAAAACATCCGTACGGCGGAAGCATCGCTCGAGCGAGCCAAGGCCGACTTGGAGCGCTCGCGGATTTTCTTCGAGCGCGCCAAACGCTTGTGGGAAGACAAGCTCATTTCTCGGCAGGAGTATGACCAGCGGGCCACCGAGTATGCAGCCGTGCAAGCGGCCGTCCGGGAAGCGGAAGCGCGCATTCACCAGCTTCAAGCCCAGCGACAGCAGGCGGTGCAGAACCTCGCCGCGGCCCAGCGCCGCATTGCGCTTTCGCAAGCGAATCTAAAGCGAGCCACCGACGTGTTGCAACGGACCCTTGCCATCGCACCCATCGACGGGGTCGTAACGAACCTACCCGTGCGGGTGGGAGAAACTGTCGTGCCGGGAATCCAGAATTCGCCTGCCAGCCTGATCATGACCATCGCCGACATGTCGCTGATTACGGCCGAGGTGAAGGTCGATGAAACGGACATTGTCAACGTGAAGCTGGACCAGGAGGCCGAGGTCACCATCGATGCTCTTCCCAATCGCACTTTCCGCGGCCGGGTGATTGAGATCGGCAACACGGCCATCTTGCGTTCCACGGGCCTGGCCGCAAGTCAAAGCGCGATTTCCAGCCAAGAGGCAAAAGATTTTAAAGTCGTGGTTGCGCTCAACAATCCGCCAGCGGAGATCCGCCCCGGACTCTCCTGCACGGCGAAGATTATCACAGCCGTCCGCCGGCAAACCCTTACGGTTCCGATTCAAGCTCTCACCGTAAGGCGAAAAGGGGATCTTGAGCCCGAGCGGAAATCCGGCGTACAAGCCGCCGCCCCGTTAGACCCCGCGGTCGAGCGCGAGAGGAAACAAGAGTTGCAGGGCGTTTTCGTCATCGCCAATGGCGTCGCAATGTTTAAGAAAGTGGAAACAGGAATTACGGGCGCCACCGACATCGAAGTTTTAAGCGGGGTCAACGAAGGCGAGGAAATCATCACCGGTTCGTACAAAGTGTTGCGCACGTTACGCAACGAAGCCAAGGTAAA
The DNA here is from genome assembly GCA_025056455.1 of Bryobacteraceae bacterium. GTDB lineage: Bacteria > Acidobacteriota > Terriglobia > Bryobacterales > Bryobacteraceae > CADEFT01. The sequence goes on from JANWVY010000001.1 coordinate 330,269, forward strand.
GGTGGAGAACAACAAGCCCCCACTGAAGGCGGAATCCTAAGCCAGCTGAGTTAAAATCGAGGGAATCATGGCACAGGCAGTCCAGGAAAAAATCGACCGCGGCGCGGAGCTGCGACGGCAGGGCATCGTCATCCGCACCTACGATCTTTGGAAGACCTACGTCATGGGAGACCAAATCATCAATGCGGTCTCAGGCGTGGACATCGAAATCAAAGTCGGCGAGTATGTCGCCATTATGGGTCCTTCTGGTTCCGGGAAGTCGACTCTGATGAACCTGATCGGTTGTCTGGACACACCAACCAAGGGCGAGTACTACATCAACGGTCGCTTGGTGAGCTCCATGACGGATGACGAACTGGCCGCGATTCGCAACAAAGAGATTGGCTTCGTGTTCCAGACCTTCAATCTGCTGGCGCGGGCTACAGCCATTCACAACGTGGAGCTGCCTCTAATCTATGCTGGCGTGCCTGCTGAGCAGCGTTTGGAACGGGCCAAAAAGGTTCTCCAGCAGGTGGATCTCGCGCAGCGCATGTACCACAAACCGAACGAACTATCTGGCGGACAGCGACAGCGCGTGGCCATCGCCCGGGCCCTTGTCAACAACCCCTCGATTCTGCTGGCCGACGAGCCGACGGGAAACCTGGACTCTGCAACGGGTGAAGAAATTATGGGGCTATTCGAGCGGCTGCACCAACAAGGCAACACCATCGTGCTCGTAACTCACGAACAAGACATCGCCCTGCACGCTCACCGCGTAATCTATATCCGTGACGGCAAGGTGGCCAAGGACGAGCGAATCAAGTAGGGCTGCTTTTCTGGCCAACCCTCACGTCCGACTAGCCTCCGGCCGCGATTTCCTTGGGAACACGGAGCCCTAAAAAATGGCTTTGATTCCCAGAGTGACTTGCCGCTGGCCGTGACCTTTTTCCGCTGTGATCGTTCCAAAAGCAGCGCTTACGGGATTCGTATTGGGAGCAGCAAATTGCACGTGGTTGAGAGAATTGAACGTCTCTACCCGGAACTGGGCTGTCACCCTTTCCTTGATCCGGTAGTTCTTAAATAGAGACAGATCGAAGTTATTGATCCCGTCAGCGCGAACCCCATTGAACCTGGTGCTGAGACCAATGATGTTGTTCACCAGCACTTGTTGGGGGTTTCGGTTGAAACCAGCATCCACGTTGAACCAGCGCTCGGCGCGGCGCTGGCTGACGGGTAAAGGGATCTCTTTCAAACTGCCCGTAAAAATCGCGTTTCCAAACCCGAGCGCGTCACCGGTTTGTCCTTCATACCAACCTTGCAGCTGCCATCCCCCAAAGAGAGCTTGTCTCCAACCAGCCCAAGCGGGGAAAAAGCGGCGGTTGCGTCCAAACGGCAACTCGTAGATGGCGCTCAGCACGAACCGGTGCGTGTAGTCTTGATCGGAAATAACTTTTTCGGGAAGGTCATCAACATCGTTGCGATAATCGGTAGCTTGCATGAACTTGGACCAGGTCCAACTGGATTGGAAGCTGAGCCCGTTGCTCATTCGCTTCTCGACAGCGAGCTGGAGGGAGTGGAAGTAGGAAAATCCGGCGGGCGTAGTGAAGGTGATGCTTCCAAAATGCGGGTACGGGCGCAGCAGTTGAGCCACCCCCACGCGCTGATTCGCCAGCGCAGTCCCTGCAAATTCCGGCATGCCCGCAAACGGGTTTGGCACTTGGCGGCTCAAAAAGTCAATTACGGCCTGATCGCGCACCGGTAGAGTCGACAAGTATTGCCTCGGAACAGGATTCAATTCGCGCGTCACACCGAGCTTCGTTCCGCGGTTGCCGACATAAGATACATCGGCCACAATCCTGCCTGGTAATTCCCGTTGAATGGAAGCGGACCATCGCTGCATATAGGGATTCAGTGGCGTCTCGTTAAAAAAGCTGACGCCACGGCCGAGGAAAGTTCGCAAACCTTCGGATGCTCCACGCGCATCCTCAATGCCGTTGGGAAACGGATTGCGAAGCGTGGCCACGTAGGTCTGCCCGTTATCGAGGGAGGGAATGATGTTGGTCGGCTGGTTGAATCCACCCTGGTTTACGCCAAAGCGGTCCACTCCCAAAACGTCATAAAAAATACCGTATCCGGCGCGGAATACCATCCGGCGGTTGATCTGAAACGCCACACCCACGCGCGGAGCAAAGTTGTTGCGGTCAGGACGCCACAACGCAGAGGGCTGTCCCACGCCCGCAAAGGTGAGTCCGCCGAGAGTCTGAAACTGAGATACCGGAACCTCGGGGATGGGCGATGCTGCATAGCGAGCGAGAGCAAGCTGCGAGATCGGGTTGGGAGTTGTGAAGTCAAAGCCGCGAATCGAGCGATTGAATCGCTCGGCAACCGGTGTTTCGTACTCATAGCGCAGGCCGAGGTTGAGAGTGAGGCGCGGCGTAAGCCGCCAATCGTCCTGAAAATAAAAGCCCCAATAGGTGCTATCTTCCGCGCGCGAGGCGTTATTGTTGATTACGCCGCCTGTTGCAATTCCAAACAGCATGGAAGCGAGCGCCTGTCCGATGGGAGCCGCAGGAGAGTTATCGAGTGGCCCGCGCGTGAAGGTGGCGTTGAAAGTAAACTGCGGCGCTACGTAGCCGTAGTTAAATCCGGTCTCCTTTTGCAAGCGGTATTCGGCCCCGATGCGCATGCTGTGCGAGCCAGAAATCTTGGTCAGGATGGCCTGGGCCGTGTGATAGTTGGTGGTCTCTCGCGTGCCTCCGTTATTGCCCATGGTCAAATAGCCGTCGACTTGCACACCGGGAAAGGCAATGCCATCGCGGCCCAGTTTCCGGGTGATTTCATGGACCAGCGTGGCCGGCAAGCCCAGCGACAGTAAGTCGAACCCCTGGCTGCCACGGCTGTTAATCGCGCTCTGGTAGCTGACGCCATAGCGGAGATTCAGCAACAAGCCGGCATTGAAGACGTGAACGTCGTCTACTACCGCGCCCCAGCCTGTGCGGTCCAGCAAGTCGATATTGGTGATGGTCCGCCAGGAATTCGTGTAGTTATCATGTTGCTGGTTGTTGATGCGGACAAAGAAGCGGTTCTTCTCACTAAAAACATGATCCACGCGGCTTGTATAAATGTAGTTCTCGCGCAGAATCTCTTGCGTAGTGAAGTAGTTGTTGCGCTGCTCGCGATTTTGATTGGGCTGATTGGCCTCTGGGAAATAGCGGATCAGTCGTGCTGCCACGGGGTCGATGCGGGAAGCAGGAATCACGTTGCCCGGCAGGGGTTGACGCTGGAACCGGCCGTTGGGGGCGGGTACTGTCGTAAATGGGTCGTAGATCTGGTAGCTGGCGCCAAGCCGCCCCAGTTCAGAAAAATCTCCGCGGCGCTGCTCGGGGGTGGGCACCGTGCCCGTGTTGGAGAGATTGCGGCGAATGGAGAGATCTTCAAAGCCAAACGTGAAGAACGTCTTGTTGCGACCGTCGTAAATCTTTGCGAGTCGAACTGGTCCGCTGATGGTAGTGCCCCAGCGGCGGTGCAGCCAGCTTGGCACCGCTGCGGCGCGTTGTTCTGGTGTGAGCACGGTGTTTGGATCTGCCAGGAAACGGTTCGTAAACCAAGGAATGGCCCGAATCTGAGAATCATTGAAGTAACCGGTGCCGTGGAGGATATTCGTGCCCGACTTCATGCTGACATTGGTGACGGCGCCGGCGGCGTGTCCAATCGAAGCGTCATAGCTCGCCGTCTGAATCTTGAATTCCTGGACCAAATCCTGCGGAGGAGAAAATACCGCGTTGCGGTTGGTCATATTCGGCGAGCCGTCAACCGATACTTCACTCGAGCCGCTCCGAGTTCCGTTGGCGATAATCCCGGTGGCGGCTCCGTTATCCATGGGGTTGCCCGCACTGCGTCCCCCACTGCTCAACACGCCGGGGGTCAGTCGCGCGAGATAGAAGGGATTGCCGCCCACAATCGGCAACTCGGTTACCCGGCGTTCATCCATGACCAAGCCGATACTGGCAGTGGCCGTCTCAAGCAGCGGCGTTTCACCGCTCACGGTCACCGACTCAGAAACTGCGCCAACTTCCAGACGAAAATCCAAAGTAAGCCGGTCGTTGACTCGTAGTTCAATGCCCTGGCGAACTGCCTTCTTAAAGCCGGGCATTTCCACTTCCACCCGGTAAACGCCAGGCAAAAGATAGGGAATTTCAAAGGCACCGCTCTCGTTGGTTTTCGAGGTCGCGGTCGTATTCATCGCGACGTTGGTAGCGCGCACCGTGGCCCCAACGACGGCTGCGCCAGTTGCATCGGTGGTTTGTCCGGTAATCGTGGCGCGCGCTTCCTGCGCGAAGGCGCTCGACTGCAGGATAAGCGTGACCAGCAAGAGTAACCAGATTCGTTTCATCAAAACTTCCCCAAATCCTGTCCCGTTTCGGCGCAAGTATATCCGATTTTGGCAGTGGTGACGCTCCCCAGTAGCGTGAAACCAGAAGCGGCCTGAAACAGTTTTTTGAAAGCAAGAACACGCAAGCTTGAACCGTGAAGCGTACCGGGGCTTGCTCCGCTTGGTAGTTGCTCCTGTTTATCTGTGCTACAGGTAATCATCATGAACCGCCGGAGTTTCCTTCCGACCGCCCTGGCCTCGGTTGCGCTGGGCGCACAAACGCAAGAGCAGCGCCTCAACATTCTGTTCTTGCTGGCCGACGATCAGCGCTGGGACGCCCTTGGCTGCATGGGGGACCCCTTTGTGCAGTCGCCCCACATCGACCGGTTGGCCTCCGAGGGGGTGATCTTTCAACGGAACTTCGTCACCACAGCGATTTGCGTCTCAAGCCGTGCCAGCATCTTTACGGGTTTATACACACGCTGCCACGGGATCTGGAAATTTAACGACGTCTTCCCGGAAGAGAAATGGAAGCTTTCCTATCCGGTGCTGCTCAAACAGGCCGGCTACCGCCTCGGCTTTATTGGAAAGTTCGGAATCGATGGCGGCCGGCCCCCGATTCAAACCTTCGACTACTGGCGCGGATTCCAGGGACAAGGTCACTATTTCCCGCTGCGCGATGGCAAAACTCATCTGACTACGATCATGGGGGATCAAGCCATTGAGTTTCTGCGCGGTTGCTCGCCGGGTCAGCCGTTTTGCCTTTCGGTGAGCTTCAAAGCTCCCCATGCGCAGGACGAAGATCCCCGCCAGTTCCTCTATGACCCGCAAGACGCCGCTCTTTACCGGGAAGTGCGGATTCCGTTACCGCAAACCGCTGCTCCCGAATACATCCGCCAGTTACCGCTTTCTGTGCAGCGCTCGGAAGCGCGCCGTCGCTGGGCGGTCCGTTTCTCGACGCCAGATCTTTATCAGGAATCAGTGAAAGGCTACTACCGTCTGATTACCGGGATCGACCGCCAAGTGGGCCGGATTCGGGAAGAATTAGACCGGCTTGGCCTAGCTTCGAACACGGTGATCCTGTACAGTTCCGACAACGGGTTTTATCTTTCCGAGCATGGTCTTGCAGACAAATGGTTCATGCACGAGGAATCCATTCGCACGCCGCTAATCATTTACGATCCGCGCCTGGCGTCAAACCGGCGTGTGGAGCGGCACGGCGCGCTGACTTTGAACCTTGACATCGCGCCGACGATTCTGGATTACGCCGGGATGACTCCGCCTGCGAGCATGCAGGGCCGGAGCCTCAAACCACTGGTCGAAGGCGGCTCGCCTGCCTGGCGGAAAGATTTCTTCTACGAACATCACTACAATCTGAACGGCTGGATTCCTTCCACCGAAGGCGTTCGCACAAGCCGCTACAAGTACACGATATATATTGACGAGGCGACGCCAGCAGAAGAACTCTACGATCTGGAAGTGGACATGCAGGAAGAAACAAACCTCGCGCAAGATCCGCGCTTTACGCAAAAGTTAGCCGAGTTGCGCGCTCGGCGAGAAACGTGGCTTCGTCAACTCAAGCAATGGCGTCCAGACGTTCGCTGGACTGATCCTAGTTAGATGAGGTCCGTAATGAAACGCGATTTCCTCCGACTGTTTCAGATCTTGTTTTTCGCAGGGCTTGCTCAAGCTCAACCCGTAGCTGCTCCCCCGCAATTCCGAAGTCCGGAGCTCCACACGGACAACCGTGTCACCTTTCGCATCCATGCACCTCAAGCCACGGAGGTTTCGCTTCGCGGGGAGTGGATGGCAGGCTCTGATCGTCTGCCTTTGGAAAAGGGCGACAACGGCATCTGGAGCATTACAGTTGGGCCGCTGAAACCAGAACTCATGACTTACACGCTCTATGTTAACGGTGTCCCCGTTGTAGATCCCCGCAATCCACTGGTTAAGCCCGGCATCCGTTCAGTCACCAGCTTGATCGATCTGCCAGGACCGGAGGCGGACTTCCACGCCTTAAAACCCGTACCTCATGGCACAGTCCACATGCACTGGTATTTCTCGCGAGTGACAGGAAAGCACCGGCGTTTGCACGTCTACACGCCGCCGGGCTACGATCCGAACAAGAAGGTTCGCTACCCGGTACTCTATCTGTTGCACGGCGCGGGCGACACCGATAGTGAATGGATCACAGTGGGGCGGGCCAACTGGATTCTCGATAACTTGCTCGGTGCCGGTAAAGCAAAACCGATGCTGATCGTCATGCCAGACGGACACCCGGCAGACCCGTCCTCCATGGATCCCGTTCTGCGTGGCCAAAATACGAAACTCATGGAGCAAGATCTACTTGAAAACGTCATTCCGCTGGTGGAATCCCAGTACCGTGTGGCCAACAACCCCGGTATGCGGGCTCTCGCAGGTCTTAGCATGGGCGGCAATCAGACTCTGAACATCGGCCTGGCTCATCCCGATCGCTTCGCCTATCTCGGGGTCTTCAGCTCCTCTTCCGGATTCACGCCGCAAATGCAGCAGGAGTTTGCACAGCGGTTTGAGTCCCTGTTTCAAGCCCCAGAGAAGCTCAACGCACAACTGCGTTTGCTGTGGATTGGCTGTGGCACGGCCGACTTTTTATACCAGCGCAATCTCGAGACCATCGCCCTACTGAAACGGCACAACATTCGCCACGTGTACAAAGAGACGCCGGGCGCAGGCCACAGCTGGTATCTCTGGCGGCAGTATCTCGCCGAGTTCTCCCAATTATTGTTTCGCAGCAACGGAAGCTGACAGAGATTGCCCGCCTGCCACTAATTTGATAGGCTCCCCCGAGATCTGTGGTAGGTGTGGAATGACTCGGCGGGTCGCCAGGCCACTTCCGCATTGGGCGCTTTTTGACTGGCGGGTGGCGCATGAGCCAGAACGAGTCCATTTTGGGTAGACAGCAGAACCTGAACACCTAGCGTGACTTTGCAAGCGACTGGTTAGCGGAGATTGGCTACTCGGGATGGCGAGGTGTGCACCTCGTGCCTCAGTATGACCCCAACTTCTCGCCTGCTGGTCCAGGCAACATTAACGCCAAGCACGTCGATCAGAGGCTCGCCATCCCAGAAACGAACATCATTGCTTTCCGGCTCGGCAAAACCTTCGGCCATCACTGCGGACACACCGCGCTTCGGACCACCTGGAGCCGTCGTGGGGGCAGCCAATTTCGGTGTGATCACGAGCGCCGCCACACCCCGCAACTTGCAATTCGGCGTGAAGCTGATTTGGTGAAAGCCACCCCTGTTTGAAAGTAATGGAAGAAGATCGCCGCCAGAATAACTAAGTTATTCTCGATGAGAGTGACACGTTATTCGCAGCTTGGCGCACCGAAACTTTTTCGCGCCACCTCCCGGTGGTCTTGGTGGACCGATTTCCTGCTCGTGCTAGCTCTCGGAGCTGTTCTCACCTGGCCCCTATTTCAATTGAAGTACTCCGATAAATGGGCCTCGATTGAAAGCACGTTTATTTCGGACGCCCGTTTTCTCCACAAGCACTGGCCCCACCCGCGCTGGCAGCCTAACTGGTATACGGGCACCCGGTTTGATTATATCTATCCTCCCGCCTTGCGCTACGGCACCGCAGGACTGATGAAGGCCTACCGCAAACTGAGTCCACCGCAAGCCTATCACATCTATGTTGGAGTTTTTTACTGTTTCGGGCTGGCGGGGGTTTATTTGCTGTGCCGCACCGGAAGCGGTTCCCGCTGGGCTGCGTTGCTGGCTGCCTTCGCCGTCGCTACGGTCTCGCCGTCCTTTCTGTTGATCCCCGACATACGACAAGACGCAATGAACAACTACTGGGAGCCGCAGCGGCTCGGCGTTCTTGTGCGCTATGGGGAAGGACCGCACATGTCGGCAGTGGCGGTGTTGGGATTTGCCCTCGCGGCTTGCTTTCGCGCTCTGCTCTCGGGACGCCTTGGCTGGCTGGCAGCGGCAGCAGTTTCTTGCGCTCTCGTCGTTTCCAATAATTTTTATGGCGCAACCGCGCTTGCCCTGAGCTTCCCGGTTGTGCTTTGGAGCTGCTGGATCACACACCGTGACAATCGCATGTTTTTACGGGCGGCGATCCTTGTGGCATTGAGCTGGGGACTTGCAGCCTTTTGGCTCGTCCCTTCCTATCTTCAGGTCACCCTTGAAAACCTGCGCTTTGTTTCTCAGCGAGGCAATCGGTGGTCGCTCTGGGTGTTCCTCATTCTGGCTATTGTTTACATGAAGCTGACCGAGCGGTGGGCGGAAGGTCAACCCGACAAGCTGTGGCCAGTTTTTTTGTGGGGCGCCAATCTGCAATTTTTCCTCAATGTGATCGGGAATTATTATTTGCAGTTTCGGATTGTCGGGGAACCTACTCGCATGGTCCCCGAGTTGGACCTTTTCCTTCTCCTGGCTTTCGCTGAACTGGCGCGTCGGCTCTGGCTGGGCTTGCCTCCCTTTGCCTGGTGGACCTGGCCAAGGCTTCGTGCTGTCGCCTGCTTGGCGCTCGTTTTGGTTTGCCTATCGCCGGGAAGAAAGTACATCCGAAATGCCTGGAAGCCCTACGTGCCGTACCCGGACTACCAGCAACGAGTGGAATATCGCGTCACCAACTGGCTAGCGAAGAATATGCCGGATTCACGTTCCTATACGACAGGTACAGTCCGTTTCTGGTTCAATGCCTGGCATGATCTGGCGCAGCTAGGCGGTGGCTCTGAGCAAGGCCTGTTGAACCCAGTTAGCATGCCCGCCACCTGGCATCTGGGCTTGAGTCCGGATGGAGAGGAGGGCATTGTGTGGCTGCAATGTACGGGGGTGGATGCAGCGATTGTGCATGATGCCTCCAGCGAGGAGCACTATCATGACATCCAGCATCCGAAGAAGTGGGAGGGACTCATGCCGCTGGTCTGGCAAGACGGAAAAGGGAATTTCATCTATCAAGTGCCCCGGCGCTACCGGTCGCTGGCGCGAGTGGTGGACGCAGCCAAGCTGGATGCGCTGGGCCCCTTGCCCGAGGACCCTCCCATGGTTCACTTGCGGCAGTTAGCTGATTTGCTCGAGCGCGGCCCAGAGGCCCCCACCACGACGCGCTGGGAAGGCACAGACCGGCTGCGTGTGAAGGCCAAGCTTGCTCCGGGACAAACGTTATTTATTCAAGTGTCGTATGATTCACCCTGGCGCGCTTGGTCGGGCGGGAGGCAATACCCCGTTCGAAAAGCGCAACTTGGCTTCATGCGCGTGGACTTGCCAGCCGGCGAGCATGATTTGTTGCTCGAATTTCCCTTGCCCTTAGAAAACCGCATCGGGCGCATTCTCACGCTCCTGACCTTAGTAACAATTGGCGCCATGCTGCTCTATGGTCGCAGAACCATATGAAACAACCGCTGCTAGTACCGGGGAAGTGGCCCTGGGCAGTAGGCCTCTTGATTTTTGCGCTCAACCTGGCCCTCAACTATCCCTTATTTGGCGGTGGTGAGCAACCGTATCGCGGTTCGATCGAAGCGGGTTACGCCAGCATTGCCCGCTTCTTCGCCACAAATCCCAACCCGTGGGGCTGGAATCCATGGGTGTACTGTGGATTGCCAGCGCAGTTCACCTATCTCCCCGTCGTGCCCTACTCGGTCGCTTTGCTGATGTGGCTTGCACCGGGCCTGGAAGCTCTGCATGCTTATCGGCTCGTTACTGGTTTCATGGCTTGCCTGGGGCCCGTCACATTGTTCCTGTTTAGCTTTTTGCGAACAAGGAGCCTGCGCTGGTCAGCGATGGCGGCGCTTGCCTACAGCGTGTTCTCGCCATCCTATGATCTGTTTGAAACCGTCGACAAGGATCGTGGCTTGCTCCCCATCCCTTGGCGCTTGCATGTCATGGTGAAGTATGGCGAAGGCCCTCATAACTTTGGGCTGACGTTGTTGCCTTTGGCGCTCATCGGCATCTGGTCAGCGGGCTACGGCCAAGGTCGCGGGCGAGTGGTGCTAGCTGCTTTGGGCCTCGCCTTGGTGAGCTTGACGCATTGGATTGTGGCCTTGGCGCTGGCCGTTTGCTGCCTGATTTTTCTTCTCATTCATGCCCCATGGTTGGGAGGAGCGCCAAGAGTCTGGCCATCCGCTCTGCCTTGGCGGATTGTCGCAGCAGGATTGCTCGGCTACGGACTTGCGTGTTTTTGGCTGACCCCCTCTTTTGTCCAGACGGTGGCCTTGAACTGGCCCAAAGATGCCTTCGGCTATCAATTTCTGGCCCAACAACGTCTTGTTCTTGCCCTGATTGTGACCGCAACGGCGGGGATCATTCTTTTATTCCGCGGCTGGCCGCAACGGCGCTACTTGCTGTTTGTCACCTGCTGCTTCTTTGTTTTCGCTGCGCTGGCAGAAAGCCATTATGAGTTCGGCCTTGACCCCATTCCGGAGTCGCGGCGCTACACCCTAGAAATGGAGTTTTTTTTGGCTCTCGCTGTGACCGAATGGATGCGTGTGGCATGGGAAAGCCGGAATGCGGTGAACCGTTTCTGGGTTGTGGTGGGAGTGGTCATGGTTTTAGCGGCTGGGCTGCCGCAACTCTGGCGCTATGTCCTTCAAGGGTATTCAAAATGGAAACTGGTTCCGAAGGAGGACACCATCGAGTTTCGAATGGCCCGCTGGCTCCACGAGCGTTACGCGCTCAGCAAGCCGGCGGCGGCGCGTGGCCGGGTTTTGGTCTCTGGAGGCCTACGTTTCCGTCTCAACTCCTGGTTTGATATTCCGCAAATCCATGGCACATTCGATTCGGGCGTGCGCAACCGTGCGCCCTTGGACCTTGACTATCGATTCCGCTCTCTCAAGCAAGTACCCGCTGGGAAGGAGGCAGAGGAATCACTCGTCATGCTCCAATCGCTGGGCGTGGAATATCTCGTTGTGCACAAAGCCGGCTCGCAAGAATACTACCGCGATATTCAACGACCGGAGCGGTTTGAGCAAGCGCTCGAAAAGGTCTACGATGACGGCGAGGACGAAATTTACCGGGTCCCCTTCCGCTCGCTAGCTCATCTCATGCGACCCGAAGAGGTCGCGCAGTCCTGGCAACCGTCGTTCACCCGGCGTTATGTCGAGCTCACGCAGGCAACCGACCGGCCGCTGCTCGAGGTGGAGTGGAAAGGCACCGATGAAGTCCGTATTCGAGGTGGCGTCAACCCGCCAGGCGGAGGGGTTTCCATCATGGTGAGCTACGATCCGGGCTGGCAGGCTTGGCAAAACGGCAAGCAATTCCCCGTGTATCGCGACGGCCTTGGCTACGTCTACGTGTTGCTTCCTCCAGAGGCGCCCGTGCAGCTGGAATTGCGATACCGGGCTCGGCCAGAAGCTCGTTTCTGCGCAGGGGTCAGCCTCGCCGTTTGGTTGAGCCTCGTTTTTTTGGCTTTCAAGCAGCGGAGAGAAAACTTGCGCAAGGCGAAAGCAAGGCCGGCCGGAACCTGAAGGCGGCACTTCGCATCTAAACGCAATGAGGATGAAAGATGGCAGCCAACTTGCTGCGTGATCACTGGCCGTGCTTCTCTGGCGGCGAACGTGTTTCCTGGCTTGCTTGGCTTGCACGGCGAAAACAGATTTGGGTATACTCCGCTTTACGTAACCAGTTCTCCGGACAAGGGTTGCTCGGTGCAAAGTTCTGGCCGGCGCAAAGGATCTGGAAAGCGACTTGAGGATAGACCGGATGTTATCGAGGAGGGCTCAGTTGTATCAGAAGGCAGCCAAAATCTTCGGAATCGCCATCCTGGCGGCGTGTAGCCTAGTCGGGCAGGAAGCAAAGAAGAAGGAGTGGAAGAGTCGCGAGGAGTATGATCTCTACGACGCGATCACCAAGGAAGCAGCGCCCGCCAAAAAAATTGAGCTGCTGAACACTTGGAAGGAGAAGTTTCCCAACACAGATTACGACAAGGAGCGGAAGCTGCTCTACATCAACGCCTATGCCTCGCTGGGCAAGTTTGATGACCTGCTCGCCGTCGCCGGCCAAATCCTCGCCAGTGACCCAGAGGACCTCACCTCGCTTTACTGGATCAGCGAGATGACGCCAAAGCTAGGGAAAACGGATGCCGCTTTTTTAGATAACAGTGAAAAAGTGTGCACCTCTCTGCTCAACAATCTCGATGTGCTGTTCAGCGGCGCCCGCAAGCCTGGGCCGATGAGCGAGGACCAGTGGAAGGCGGCCAAGCTGGACATGCAGAAGCGAGCGTTGCGCTGTCTTGCTTACGTGCAGAAGGAAAAGAAGAACTGGGAGGCAGCGGAAAAAACAGTCACCCAGCTACTGACGATCAACCCAGCCGACGCCGAGGCCTCTTACTGGATGTACACGATTATTCGCTCCGGCGGGAAACCGGAACGCCGCTCAGCCGCCTTCTGGCATCTGGCGCGGTCGGCCTCACTCACCGGTCAGGGCGCCTGGCCTGACGCCCAGCGCAAACAAGTGGATGAGTTTTTCGTCAAAGCCTACAACGCTTACCATGGCCCCGATGAGCAAGGCCTGGCAGAGCTGCGCAAAGCGGCCCTCGCAAGCCCCCTGCCCCCTGAGGGTTTCTACATTAAGACGGCAACCGAGATCGCCGCTGAAAAGGAAATGGAATTTCGAAAGTCTAACCCTCAGCTCGCCTTCTGGTTGGGTCTTCGCAAGGAGTTAGCTGGCGAAAACGGGGCTGCCTTCTTCGAGTCGATGAAAGGCGCAGCGCTTCCTGGGGTGATTGAAGGCGCAGATGGCAACAAGTACACCAAACTCAAGGGCAAACTCATCACCCATCGTCCGGCTGTCAATCCCAAGGAGCTCGTATTGGGCTTGCAGGACGCCACCAATCCAGACGTCACCTTGAAACTTGAAACCCCGCTTCGCGGCAGGGCTGAACCTGGCACTGAAATTCAGTTTGAAGGGGTCGCCGTCGCCTTTACTAAGGAACCGTTTAATCTGGTCTTCGAGGTCGAAAACGATAAGCTAGTTGGGTGGCCGGCACAATCCGCTGCGCCCGCCGCCAAGAAAGCTGTGGGAGGCGTTAAAAAGGCCGCCGGCAAGAAGAAGTAACTGGCAGAGGCCCGCAACAAGGTCCTGGCATGCCCAAGAGGGTGATGCCATACCGTCGATAGGTGGCGAGAAATGTGCTGGCAGGAAGGCGCAAGCACAGTCCCGCAAAAGGAGCTCGTGAGCCTAGTAGGGATCTTATATCCATTGAGCCGAACGCCGGAATCTAGCAGCTTGGGGTACTGACGACAGTTGTCTGAGCCTTCTACTTCCCTCGGGAAATGGGCGCAGCCTTACGTTCCCTCCGGTTACTGAAATTCTGAGCAGGCCTGACGCCCCAATCACCCCTAGGGTCCTGTGTGCGATACCTGTCGGGGAGCCCTGCTTAGCGTTTTTCGACTCCCCAGCTCTTCCTTGGCCCCCGTAGAAAAAAGAGGGGCTTGCAATTGCGATGTCTCACATCGCGACTGCGAAAGCCCCTGGAGGAGGGCGTCTTGCTCCGAACCAAAACGTCAGATGAGGCGGCCGGCCCACTGCGTGCCTTGCCTGCGACGCCGAGCTATACCCGCTCCGGTCTCACTTAGGGAGTGGTTCGCTTTCGATTTCAGCCCCTACCGGGTTCGGAGGTCCAGGACCAGGCCCGAGACGCGCCCCCGAGGGCCAGGAGGAACCCACTGGAGTGCGGCCCAGGCCTTCCCATACATTTATGGGAGCAAGTGGGCTGCCGTTCGCTTGCAAGGAAAAATCGCGGTTTAAAGAGTTTGCTCGACCCAGACCGTCTCAAAAATGAGAACCTGTCTCATCAAGTAAGATGATCCTCGCGGGGCGAAGCCAGTACTAGTCTTAGTAGGCGCCTAGAGCCGGTCTGTCTCATGGTATGCCCTTGGGTACAACTTTTTCCTACGATTCGAGCCGGTGCGATTCCTGAGGAAAGGACCGGGGAGAGGGAATTTGCCAGTTGCCGAGGCCACGTTTTAGTTCGACTACCGCCAAACTCACACGCCACCAGGCGTCCCCACCAAACAGGCCCGTCCGTTTGCTGGCGATTGACGATGACCCCAGCTGTTTGGATCTTCTGAGGGCAGCACTCGAACGGGAGGGGTTAGAGATTACAACATCAGAGGATCCGGAAGACGGTTTGACGTTAGTCGAGCGGCAGCACCCACAAATTGTGCTCGTGGACGTGATGATGCCAAAAATGTCCGGGATGGAGGTGCTAGAGAAGATCCGCCAAATCGAGCCAGCAGCCGACGTCATCCTCATCACTGCGCACTACTCGACCGATGCAGCCGTGAAGGCGATTCGGGCCGGGGCTTGTGATTATCTGACGAAACCCCTCAATTTGGATGATCTGGAAGCCCGCGTGGGAGGACTCATCGAGGAGTGGAGCCGGCGCTGGAGAGCGCATCGCTTAGACGAGGAACTCGTCGAGGCCTACCAGTTCCAAGGGATGATCGGCCGGAGTCCAGCCATGCTGGATGTCTTCACGCGCATCCATCGCGTTGCTCCACACTACCGCACGGCTTTGGTTACAGGACCCACAGGAACGGGAAAAGAACTGGTTGCGCGGGCTTTACATGACCGCAGCCCGGTGTCGGGAGGACGTTTCGTGGTTTGTAACTGCGCTGCCATCCCGGAAACCTTGCTTGAAAGCGAATTATTCGGACACGTGAAAGGCGCCTTTACGGGCGCCATGCAAGATCGAATCGGCTTGTTCGAGTATGCGCACGGTGGGACCTTGTTCCTGGACGAAATCGGCGAAATGCCCCTGGCCGCGCAAGCCAAGCTGTTGCGCGCCATCCAACAGCAGGAAGTGCAGCGTCTTGGCTCGCCAGCTTCGAAACAAGTCAACGTGCGAATCGTGGCCGCCACGAACCGGGATTTGCGGCAAGCCGTTGCACAGAAGCAATTCCGCGAGGATCTGTTTTTTCGGCTTTCGATGGTAGAGGTTTCCTTACCGGCGCTGGCGGATCGGATGGAGGACTTACCGCTGCTCATCCGCCATTTCCTCCACAAGGCGTGCCAGCAGTTTGGCAAGGAGATCAACGGCCTGAGCCGCCAGGCCGAAGCGATTCTCACCCGGTACGGCTGGCCAGGCAACATCCGGGAGCTGCAAAATGTCATCGAGTATGCAGTGATGGTGGCAGAGCGGGAAGAAATCCAGCGACAGGATTTACCAGAATATTTTCTTCGCCCGGAAACCCGCCTGGAAGCCGAATCCAGGTGGTTGACACTCGACCAGATGCAGCGCCGGTATGCGCGCGAGGTGGTGGAAGCCATGGGCGGCGATAAGGGGAAAGCGGCCGCACTTCTTGGCGTGAGCCGGGCTACCGTTTACCGGTTGATTGGGGAGCCCGAAAGCGAGCCCGTCAACAAGCACTAGAGATTGTGGCGGCATTTCAAACGGACTTGCAAAATATCCAGGAGGTCACAATGGAAGGTAGTTACACGATGAACGGCGCCGAACAGGAGTTGCGAGGAGCGGCGCAGCAGTCGGGTGCGGGGAACGTAGATAAGATTCGAGAGATTCTTTTTGGCGCACAAATGCGCGACTACGAGAGTCGTTTCCGCCAGCTCGAGGAGCTCATGGAACGCACCGCCAACGACATCAAGGAATCCACCCGCCGGCGCGTCGAGGATTTAGAGCGGTTCTTTCAAAGCGAGATCCGGGCGCTGGAAGGGCGTTTGAAGATCGAGCGGGAGGAACGTGTCTCAGGCCACCAACAGAGCATGGAGGAGTTGCGAAAGCTTGGTGAGACGATGCACGCCCGTTTGAACGAACTGGGCGAACAGGTGACCCCCAGTCCCACCGCGATCTGCGGCGGGAAATCCTCGATCAGTCCAAGCGCCTAGACGACGAAATTCAAAACGCTCGGGAGCAACTGAGCACCTCTCTCGAACGAAGAGCGCAAGAACTCAATCAAAACAAGACTGACCGTAGCGCGCTCGCCGCGATGTTGACCGACATTGCGATGCGCTTGAGCGGGGAATTCAAAATTCCTGGTCTCGACAACCCGGCCAACTCGCCCGGCGCTACGAGCTAGTTCGTCTGCGCAGGCTCGCCCCGGCGGCGTGCCTCGAGCTTCGAGCGCGTCGCCAGGACAGCTGCGCGAGGTGAGATCGAGCGAAAGGGGGCGGTCCGCATTTGCAAGTTCACAGGCGCAAATTAGGAAGGCGGGGTCATTGGGCGAAGTCTGTTCGAGCGGCGAAAGTAAGCGATCCCCCCAAGCTAGCGAGGGAGGAGGAGATGCGATGTCGGTCGTAAGCCCGCTCCGGCAACCGATGCCCCCAGATGAGAATATGTCTGGGAGCACGGTGGGTCCCACATCCGAGGCGGATTTCGAGACGCTGCGGAACCTTCTACTCGGGGAAGAATGGGTCGATCTGAATGTTCTCCGCAAGCGTCTTCGGGATCCAGAGCTCCATGCCCACGACCTTAGCCTTGTCTTAGCGAAGGCCATCGTTCGCGCCTCCCAGCGTGACACCAAGCTGCGCTCGGCCCTGCTACCGGTGGTTGAAGATGCAATTCGGATTTCGGTTCAGCGCGACCCGAAGGTGCTCGCCAATTTGATCTATCCCGCTATTGGTGGGGCCCTTCTGAAGTCAGTGGCTTCGCTGCTTGAGGAGAAGCTAGAAGCTCTCAATATGGTGGTGGAGCAGAGCTTCACTCTGCGCGGTCTGCAGTGGCGGGTCGAGGCCTGGCGCACGGGTAAAACCGTGGGTGAGATTGCCATGCTACGGAGCCTTCTCTTCCGCGTGGAGCATGTCCTTCTCATTGATCCCCGAACTGGTTTACTGCTCGCTCGCCGGTCGGCGCCGGGCGCCAAGATCCAAGACCCAGACATGATGTCGGGCATGTTAACGGCCATCCGGGACTTCGTGGCCGACAGTTTCGGTGAGCCTCAAAATCAAGACCTGCAGACAGTACAAGTGGGCGAATTTCGTTTGTGGATCGAACATGGACCGCTGGCGATGCTCGTCGGGGTGGTCCGTGGTCCAGCGCCCGTGGAACTTCGAAAGGTGTTTCGTCAAGCCCTCCAAGAGATCCATGCGCAGTTTGGAACGGCGCTCGCCGAATACCGTGGAGGCGATGTGTCGTCCTTTGTTGCGGCTGAGTCAACCTTAGAGCGGTGTCTGATGGGTACGGCCCCAGCCACTGCCACCCCACCCAAATACCGGCTGTGGCTGGCCTTAGCTGGACTTGGATTAGCTTTCTTGTTTGGCTACTGGGGCTTTCGTGAAGGACAACACCGGCGCTCGATGGAAATCGCTCAACAACTGAATCAGGAACCTGGAATTGTTGTCACTCAAATGGAACGCCGCGATGGCAAGCTTCAGATCTCAGGTTTCCGCGATCCGTTGGCCAGCGACCCTTCCGCAATTCTAAGAGCGCGCGGTTTACCCGAAAACAGCTTCCAGCTCAGCCTACGCGAGTTCGAGTCGGGGGAACCTTCCCTCATAGCCCGGCGACAGCGGGCAGCCCACCGGGAATGGCTGGCGAATCTGAGTATCTTGTTTGAGGAGAATTCAACGGCGATCTCCCCGCTTGCGGTCACCCAACTCGAGGAAGTGGCCAAACGTCTAAAAACAATTTTCAAGGACCGTCCCCCCGCTCAGCCGGTGATCGTTTACGGCAGCGCCAACGGCACTGGCGCCACCAACCGATCGCTTGCCGAAGCCCGCGCCGTGGCCATTGTAAACTTGCTCGCAGATCTGGGAGTTCCCCGCCAATGGTTTCAGGTCAGCTTCCGCCTTTCTGAACCGTCTGGCGACAATCCAACTCAACGCAGGTTGGCCCGCCGTGTTTACTTCAAGCTGGAAGAAGAGCCATGACGTATGCCAAGGTGTGTCTGATCGGCGCTCCCGGGGTCGGCAAAACCAGTTTGGTGAAACGATTCGTAGATCAGATTTTCGACGAGCGCTATCTCACAACGGTGGGCGTAAAGGTGGATAAGAAAACGTTGCGTGTTGAAGCACGCGACCTCACGCTGATGATTTGGGATTTAGCGGGAGAAGACGACTCCGAAAGCATTCCCCTCAAATACGTCCGCGGAGCCGCGGCCTACATTTTGGTGGCCGATGGTTGCCGTCCACAGACATTCGAAAAAGCAGAGCAGATGCGCCAGCGCATCGACCATGAGATTGGTCCGTTGCCTTTCGTGGGTGCCGTCAACAAAAGCGACCTTGCAGAATCTTGGGATCAGCCTGCCGTTCGGCGGTATTTGCCGCAATGGGGCGCCCTGTGTACCAGCGCAAAGACGGGCGCCGGCGTCGAAAAGCTGTTTCAGGAAATCGCCAGACGAGCGCTTTCGGCTTTGCCATGACTGTTACCCCGCCGGACCTCTTGCAAGCTCTGGAGATGGTTGCCTTCCACTATGAAGAAGGAACACTCCGGTTGTACGAGCCTGCTGCTGGCTGGGTCGACGATTTTTTCAAGCGGGGGACCGATCCGCTGGAGGCATTTCCCTTCCTCGAGGCCTTTCTTTTGGAGGCGCGTGAGCATTGGGAGTCCAAGGCTTCCGGCTGTTGCCGGTCGGGAATTTGGACACAGAAGGACCGTAACGGAAGCGAACGTAGCCTTGCAGCCGCGGCGACGCGCATCGCGGGCGAACGGGCGCTTTTGGTCTGGCAGGCCCATCACGAGCACCAGCAGCGCCAGCGTGTGATGCAGGCGTTGCGAGATAACCGAGCTGCCTATGAAGAACTGGCCCTGCGCGGCAAGGAGCTCGAGCGGTTGAACCGGATGAAAAGCAGCTTCATTGCCAGCGTGAGCCATGAGCTGCGCACACCCTTGAACGCCATCCTGGGCTTTTCAACTCTCCTGGTTCGTGGCAAAGCCGGCGAGTTGAATCCGAAGCAAGCTAGCTACGTGAGCCACATTCATACCGCGGCCACCCACCTGCTGGAACTCGTCAACGATGTGCTGGACTTGTCGCGGGCCGAGGCGGGTACAACCCCTCTTGAATGCCAGTGGTTTTCGTTTGGACAGCTACTTGAGGAAATTCTTCCTGTCGTACAGCCCTTGGCCACAACCGCCAAAATTGAACTTGCCGCCGGTGGCGACGAGGATCTCCTGATTTACGCCGACCGTCTCCGGTGCAAACAAATCCTCAATAATCTGTTGAGCAACGCCATCCGGTTTACGCCCAAAGGCGGCCGGGTGAGTATCACGGCTGAACAGCACGAAACAACACTGACTTTCACCGTAGCTGACACGGGAGTGGGAATTCCCGCTGAGGAACACGAGAGGATCTTTGAACCTTATCACCAACTGCCCCAACGAGGTGGAGAGTATCCCCGCGGCACGGGCCTTGGGCTGGCGATTGTGAAAAAGTTCGTCGAGCAGCACGGCGGCAGGGTGTGGGTGGAAAGCGCGCCGGGCCAGGGCAGCCGGTTTCGGGTTGAGCTGCCTCAACCGCCAAAGAGTGCGGCCTTCGTTCAGTCCTGAGACAGCTTTCGCAAGCCTGAGACGGTAGCTTTCCTAGCATTTTTGCAAGTGATTGATTCTCCACGAAACCGAGATGGCAAGGAGCGTGCTTCACCAAGGGCATTCGCACTGGAGCCGCACCGGCGGAGGCCCCAAGCAGTCGCCTGCTTCTCCGCTGGTGCGGTAAAACCTGTACACGCGGAGTCCCTAGAAGCTGAGCGGACCGCGCCAGGTGGTTTCCCTCCAGGCTAAAAAGTGGCGCACGGCGGGCCGTATAAGGCCGTATAATTTGGCGGTGTGATGCCGCTGAAGTTGTTGGCCGGACCGGGTAGCTTCCCATCTAGCCATCGGAGGATGGAGGGAATCGCGGGAAAGCGCGAGCGTATGGGGAAGTTCTCCCGCAGGATCGCTCCAAATCAGGACTCAGGGCCAATCGGGGGCCAGAATTTCTTCGAGAACCTTCCATCTGAGCGTTACCGGTGTAGTCGAGAATCATGGAACGGCCACCGCCGGAATCGAGCACATACATGTTTCGAATGTTCTTCTTCATTCACTGGACCCTGATCGCTTGCCTTCCACCGGCCCGCGCCGATGTAATTACGATGAAAAACGGAGACCGCATTTCAGGAAGCCTGGTCAAGAAAGAGGGCGCTACGCTCATCTTTGACAGCAAGCTCTTTGGCCAGCTCAAAGTGCCCTGGGCTGAGGTTGCTTCGCTTGAAACCTCGGAGGCGGTCCACGTCGCGACGCCAGACGGCAAGGCTCAGAAAGCGAAACTCACAACGCGGGGCGATCAAGTGGAGTTGTCGGTAGTGGGCGGTGATATTCGCACCATGACCCTGAACGATATTCTGACCCTGCGCAACGACGCTGAGCAAGCGGCTTATGAAAGATTGTTGAATCCGGGCTGGGGTTCGCTTTGGGCAGGAACCGCTAGCCTCGGGTGGGCTGGCGCCCGCGGCAATGCGCGCACCACATCGTTTACCACGGGCTTGAATGCGTCGCGAGTGACCAGGACGGATAAAACTTCGATCTACTTCAGCTCGATTCGCGCCAGCGCACTGGTGACCAACGAGTCGGCGCTGACGGCGCTTGCCGCGCGTGGAGGCTGGGCTTACAACCGCAATCTCCGGCCCCGCCTGTTTGCGAATTTCTTCAACGATTACGAATTCGACCGGTTTCAAAACCTGGATCTTCGTATCGTTCTGGGTAGTGGTCTTGGCCTTCAAGCCTACCGCAGCGAACGCGTGGCCTTCGACCTGGTGGGAGGCTTGGCTTGGACACGGGAAGCCTTTGATCCACCCCGGCCGCGATTGCCGTTTGTGCGCAACGCCGCTGATGGCTACTGGGGTGACGATCTGGCGGTAAAGTTGTCGGCGAACACCAGCTTGGTGCAAAGTTTCCGCATGTTTAACAACTTGCGCGACGGGCAATTCTACCGGGTGAATTTCGATTTTGGGCTGGTGACGAAACTCAGCACGTGGCTCACCTGGAACGCCCAGTTCAGCGACCGTTACCTCAATGTGCCGGTGCCTGGACGGCAAAAAAACGATCTCATTTACTCTACGGGTTTTGGCTTCACGTTCTCCCGCTAACAGAGGCTTGACGGCAATCTAGAGCAGTAGTTATGCCAGACGGCGCATTCGCCGTCGGCGCGAACTTTCGCGGCAGGCTGCCGGAGCGCCGCCCGGGCGGAGCGCGAGTCTGGTTCGCGGCAACTCAACGCTACAATGAAGCATGATGCTCTGGATCTGCTTGGTCATGGGCCTGCTCGCCGCGGATCTCGCCTCGGCGCAAAGGCCGAAAAAAGAGACAAAACCCGCCGCGAAACAACCGGCCAGCCGCGCTGAAAGTCTTCGCCGGCCTGGCCAAAAGTCCGCCTTCGATAAACAAACCCTCGCCGACTACCTCCGCCACCAGTTTCTGTTGCCCGCAACCTTAGAGATCCAGGTCTCCGATCCGCAACCCTCCGAGGTTGCGGGACTCCAACGGCTGGAGGTGGCCCTCATCGATGGTTCCAGCACGCGACAGAAAGCGGATTTCCTCGTGTCGGCCGATGGGACGAAGATCATCCAGGGCAAGGTGTATGACATTCGGGAAAGCCCCTTCGCTTCCGAACTGCGGTTGCTTTCAAAAACGGAAGGATGGGCGCGCCTGGGCCCCGAGCAGGCGCCCGTCACCGTAGTCGTTTTTAGTGACTTCCAGTGCCCCTATTGTAAGGAACAAGCCAGGCTCCTGCGACAGAACCTCAGCGGAACGCTAGGCCAAAAAGTACGGTTGTATTTTCGCGATTTCCCTTTGGAGCAGATCCACCCTTGGGCCCGGACGGCGGCCCTCATTGGCCAGTGCATCAAGCGCGCTGGTGATGCACAATTCTGGCAATACCATGATTGGGTTTTTGAGCATCAAGCCAGCTTGACCCTCGAAAACATCCGGCAACGCGCGCTCGAGTTTGCCAATCAGAAATCGATGGACACACTTCAAATCGGACAGTGTTTGGAAGCACGGTTAACCGAGGCGGAATTAGAGAAGTCTCTAGCTGACGCCAAGGCGCTTCAAGTCCAGTCCACACCCACCTTGTTTGTCAACGGCCGGCGGCTAGTCGGAAATGTGCCCTGGGAACAACTCAAAGCGATCATTGACTATGAACTTGAGTACGCGGCCAAGCAAGCCAGCGCAGAAGGCTGCTGCGAGGTGAAGTTGGCGCTGCCCGGTGTGAAATGAGGCAACGGCAGCAAGGCAGCCCCGCGAGACCAACAGGAGGGAGAGAACGGGTGTGGTGACTTCCGCAAAGTTGACACTAAGCGTTGTTCTGCTGTGCAGCGTCGTGCTCGGAACAGAGTTCGAGCCGCAGCAGTATTTGAAGCATGTTAAATTCCTCGCTTCAGAGAAACTAAAGGGGCGAGGCACTGGCACGGCAGGCTTGGAAAAGGCAGCCGACTACATTACCTCACAGTTCAAGTCGATCGGACTTGAGCCAGCGGGCGAGGACGGGCGTTATTCTCAGAGCTTTCAGGTCACGGTGCGGGCGCAGCTTGGAAAACGCAACTCGCTGGTCGTGGTGCAGAACGGCAAACGACAGCCGCTGAAGCTGAAGGAAGACTTTCAACCGCTAAATTTTTCCGCCACCGCCAAGCATTCCTGCTCCGTGGTTTTTGCTGGCTACGGCATCACGGCGCCGGAGTACCACTACGATGACTACGCCGGCTTAGACGTCAAGGACAAGTGTGTATTGGTGCTCCGCTATGAGCCCCAGGAGTTCGACGAAAAAAGCGTGTGGATGGGAAAGGCCTACACCACCCATGCGCAGCTGCCGAGTAAGGCGTTCAACGCCCGCAACCGCGGAGCGCGGGCCATCCTTTTCATCAACAACATGGTGGTGCGGCCAGGTGAGAGCGACCAGCTCGAAACCTTCGGCCGCACCAGCGGACCAGCCAACGCCGGCATTGCATTTCTCCAGCTAAAATCAGCGATCGCTGAGCAGTGGTTCAAGGCTAGCGGCAAGGATTTGACGGAAATCGTCAAGTCCATCGATCAGGATCTGAAACCGCGCTCGTTCGCCCTACCCGATACCTTGCGCCTGGATTTAGAAAGTGAAGTGACCTACGTGCAGAAGAGGGTGCGTAACGTCGCTGGTTATTTGCCAGGCGAGAGCGACGAGTATGTGATTATCGGGGCGCACTATGACCACCTCGGGCTCGGAGAGCAGAGCTCGCTAGCTCCTTCCCAGATTGGCGTTCCCCATGTGGGCGCCGATGACAATGCCTCCGGGACAGCGGGTTTGATTGAGCTGGCGCGCTATTTTGCCCAACGACCGAGAGGGAAACGGGGCATCTTGTTTCTGGCCTTCGCGGGAGAGGAGCTCGGTTTGCTGGGCTCGGCCTACTTTGTGAATCATCCCACGCGTCCTTTAAACAAGGCGGTAGCCATGATCAATATGGATATGATCGGCCGCGTGCAGAACAATCGCATTTTCGTCGGGGGCAGCGGCACCGGCTCCAACTTGAAGGAGGTGCTCGACCAGGTGAAAGGCCAGGTGGAATTGTCCGTGGATTTGTCCGAAAAAAGCGGTTATGGATCGAGCGACCACACCTCCTTTACAACGAAGGAAGTTCCCGTTCTGTTCTTCTTCAGCGGGCTACATGCCGACTATCACAAGCCGAGCGATACCTGGGACAAAATTAACGCTGCAGCTGCGGTTCGCGTGCTGCGATTGGTGGCCGGAGTCACAGAGAAGTTGCAGGCAAGTGAGCGGCCGCTCTACGTCAAGGTGGAGCCGCCCAAGATGCCCACTTCTGGGGGCAGCGGTTCAGGCTACGGGCCCTATTTTGGCAGCATTCCAGACTTCGCCGAAGTGCCGAACGGTGTCCGGTTCTCGGACATTCGTCCGGGGTCGCCAGCCGCTAAGGCCGGACTCAAAGGAGGCGATATTTTAATTGAGTTCGACGGCAAGCAAATCCAGAATTTGTACGACTACACCTACGCCCTGCGGATGAAAAAGCCAGGCGACGAGGTAACGGTTAAGGTCTTGCGCGAGGGCAAGCCCGTAGAGTTTCGAGTTGTCCTGGAGCAACGGCGTTAGCTGCTAATGTTTCGGTGCGAACTGACGATCAAGGAGACTGGAGCATGGAGACGCTAATCGGCCCGCAGCGAGTCTGGAAGATGCCTCCGCTGATCTTGCATCCCTTCTCGGATGCAAGCGGCCCCAACAAATTGCTGGAGAGTTCGCGGGCCAGCCTCATGTTGCAGGGTCTGCTGCCGGCGGGTGAGTACTCGCCACAGGAATTAGAGCAGAAACTGGTAGAAGGACGCTTCTGCGAGTTGCGCATGCTGTTCTATTTGGGGCGGGATCTGGATCGCTGGATCGAACAGTGCCTCGAAGTGGTGGAACGCGATGAAACGCTCCGCCGGGCCGGTATCAAAAAGCAAAGCTTCCGTATGCTTCTAGTGGAGGATCCTCCAGAGAACATCCGGGAGAAGCTGAAGTCCTGGGGCGTCTCGGATTATAAGGCAATCTTCACCCGGGCGATTGGCTTAAACGCGGTTTTTGCCGAGATGCCCGACCAGCGTTCGCTTCACCCGGAATTCATCCGCAATTATTATCGCTATGCGGATCATATGTTTGCCTGTTCCCAGCAGATGACGCCCTTTACCCAGATTCGCAGCCGTAATTTCCAGTTCGATCTTTTCGCCTCGGGTGAGTACACACGTATGCTGGAGCGGCAGTGGGATTTGGAAACGAGTTAGTTCGGCAACCCGAGGCTGGCTATCGGCTCTGTAAATCATCGTCCCCGCCGCTTGCCCACAAGCGGCGACACGACCAGCAGAAATTGAGAAAACTTCTGGTCAGGATTGGAATGTAGGCGTACCAACCTGCTCGAGGCGGGTGCTCCGGCTCCGCTTGGGATAGCTGGCAACTAGCATCTTGAGTGCAATCGCTAGCAGCAAACCCAGTTTGATCACTTCTGCCACGCTGTATGCCGAATGGAAGCTCCAAAAACGACTCCGCGCAGGCGTTGAAACCTCTGCGGGAACAAAATCAATGGCTCGCCCTAGAAAAGTGATCTCGGGCACCAGCATAAATTTTTCAAAAATCGCCACCAGCACTAAGCTCAACGACAAAAACAGCATGAGCTTATTGCCGTTGGTCGCAAACAGCAGGACGAGCGCAAGCAGCACCGCGAAGGCGATTTGCGCCATCGAAAACCAATCAAAGTAAAAGCGATTTAATTCCGACACCTGGTAACGCAAAAGCATCCGCGCTGAATCGCGCCCAAGCAGCTCGAAGGATTTGCTGGCTTCCCTTGCTGGCTCGGCCAATAACCGGTCCACCCCGCGGAAATTCTGAGTCGCCACGAAGAACATGGCGCCGGTAAGTCCCAACCACAAACCGAGAATGAGCGTAACCAGCCGTCGAGTGTGCATGACAAAAGCTCTCTTGAATTTCTCTGAATTTTATCGCACACCTGGGCTCGGAAACCCGGGCAGGACGAACGAGCCGCTTCCTCCTTGCCGTATGTGAGACTTTCGCCTTCCCGGGACCATGGATCAGCCGCTTTTCTCGTCCGCTGGTTTCGGGGTTCGCTGCGGATTGTTTCGGCCGTACTATAATCGGGTCAATCAGGGATCAAACTATGGAGTCACAAACCAACCGCAGAGTCGCCCTTCAGACCCTTGGCGCTGCCGCCATCTCCACACAAACCAAACGGATTCTCGGCGCCAATGAACGGATCCGGGTTGCGGTGGTGGGCGTGGGCGGAAGAGGAACTGGGCATGTCAATGAGTTCATGAAACTCGACTGCCATCTAGCGGCCATCTGCGATGTAAACCAAGCGGCACAAGAACGAGCTGTGGCGCTAGTCGAGCGCGTCAAAGGCCATAAACCCAAAGTCTATGGAGATATGCGCCAGCTGTTCGCCGACAAAGAGATAGACGCTGTTTCCATTGCGACTCCGAACCACTGGCATGCGCTGGCGACAATTTGGGCCTGCCAGGCCGGCAAGGACGTTTACGTGGAAAAACCGGTCAGTCACAACGTGTGGGAAGGCAAAAAGATGATTGAAGCGGCCCGCAAGTATCAGCGCATCGTGCAAGCTGGCACGCAGAGCCGTTCAACCGCCCACAAGATTGCAGCGATGAAATTACTCGACCAGGGCGCCATTGGCAAGATTTACATGGCGAAAGGGTTGTGCTATAAGCGCCGCGATTCGATTGGCCGTAAGCCCGACCAGCCGTCGCCGCCGCCCGGCGTGGACTGGTCGCTGTTTCTAGGGCCAGCTCCGATGCGGCCTTTTAATGAGCTGCGGTTCCGCTATAACTGGCACTGGTTTTGGGACACGGGAAATGGGGACATTGGCAACCAGGGTGTACACGAGATGGACATTGCGCTTTGGGGGCTTGGTGTCAAGACGATGCCCAAATCTGCGGTCTCTACGGGCGGCAAATACCTCTATGATGACGATCAAGAAACTCCCAACACCCAACTCGCTTCGTTTGATTTGGGCGAACGCCAGCTGGTTTTTGAAGTCCGAGGCATTGTTGGTCCAGAAGAAGGGCCCCTGAAATCGCGTGGGGGAAATGTAATTGGCAACATTTTTTATGGAAGTGACGGCTATCTTGCGGTCGACAACGCCGGATGGTGGCTCTATCAAGGGCCGAAACGCGAGCTTGCCGCGGAAGGAAAAGCGGAACGCGGAGATACAGCGCCACACATGGACAACTTCCTAAAAGCCGTACGGAGCCGCCGGGTGGAGGACCTGAACGCTGATGTGGCGGTAAATGTCTTAGCGTCCAACTACTGCCATCTGGCCAACATCAGCTACCGGGTGGGTCGTAAACTCACCTGGGATCCATCGCGTGAAAAGTTTGTCGGTGACGCCGAAGCCGATGCTCTACTCACGCGAAAATATCGCCCGCCCTACGTCGTACCGGAGAAAGTCTGAGGGTGGATGGCGTTTTGGGAACGCAAACAGGGAAAACTACCGCCCTTTCGCCTGGCTGATCAGCAAGGTGAGGTTTGGACGCTGGACAAGGTGGCAGGCAAAACCTTGATCGTTCACCTTTGGGCGAGCTACTCAGCGCCGAGTGTCTGGGAAATGGAGTTTTTTTCGGCCCTGGCTAGCCGTTTAGCTGGGAGTAAGCAATTTCAGATTCTCTCGTTTAATGTCGACGAGGACCCGAATGCTTTAACCGCGGCCCTCCGAGGAAAATCCTTTCCTTATCCAGTTCTGGCCGCTTACCACTATGTTTATGACATCGTGCCCTTCCCCACTCTGCCTAGGACATGGATTGTCAGCCCCGAGGGAGAGTGGGAGTGGGAACGCTCTGGGTCAAACCGGGAGCTAAAGGCGTTCTTTGCAGAACTGAGCCGCCGAGTGGTCTTACCGCCCGAGCCGGCCTCGCCGCCCGCTACGGCTCTACGGGAATAAGGCGAGATTCAGAGGCGACGTTTTCGCTGATCGAGCTGGCAAGTACGATCTCGCGCATGGCCTCGCACATCGGTATCCTTGAAAAGTCAGGTTGTGGTTCTCGTTTTGCCGGGCCAGCTGAATCTTCGCTGGCTACAGCTCGAGCCTGACCGGACACAGTAAGACCACAGGTAGTGGATAGAAGGGAGCAAAGCGTATGCAAGTCTGGTCCCGTCGAGAATTTTTCGGTTGGACAACCTCCATGAACTGGCTCGCCGATCACGTACTTGGGCAAACGACGCCGGCATCGGCCACTGGAATTCCTAGGCGTGTCCTGGGTCGCACAGGGGTGAAAGTCTCTATCATTGGGCTCGGCGGCTGGCACCTGGGCGCCATCCAGGATCGCCGGGAAGCCATCCGAATTATGCATGCCGCAATCGACGAGGGTGTTAATTTCTTTGACAACGCCTGGGATTACCAAATGGGTGGAGCGGAGACGGTGATGGGCGAAGCTCTCGCTCAAGACGGAAAACGCAAAAAAGTTTTTCTCATGACGAAAAATTGTGAGCGTGATTATGCTGGCTCCATGAAGAATCTCGAAGACAGCCTGCGGCGATTAAAGACAGACTTCCTCGACTTGTGGCAATTTCATGAAATGGTGTACGACAACGATCCCGACTGGGTGTTCGACAAAGGCGGCCTGAAAGCGGCTCTTGAAGCGAAAAAACAGGGTAAGGTGAGGTTCATTGGCTTTACTGGCCATAAAGATCCGCGAATTCACCTCAAGATGCTGGCTAAGCCTTATGCCTGGGATACGGCGCAAATGCCGGTTAACGTGCTCGATGCGACCTACCGCAGCTTCCAAAACGAAGTCATCCCTGTCTGTCTGAAAAAGAATGTGGGGGTGATTGGGATGAAAGGTTTGGCGGGAGGATGGCCCCAGGGACGGCTGATCAGCCACATGGGACTATCCGCCGAGGAGTGTTATCGCTATTGCTTGAGCCTTCCAATCTCCGTGCAGGTGATGGGAATTCACACCATGGAGCAGCTCAAGGCAGACGTTGCGCTAGCACGCAATTTTCAGCCCCTCAGTGCCAGCGAGAGGCAAGCTCTGTTAGAGAAGGTGAAGGATGTGGCCGGCGATGGACGCCATGAATTGTTCAAATCTACGAAAGCTTTCGATGGGCCCCATCACCGAAGGCAACATGAATTTGATACCTCTGCGGGGCTCTAAAAAAGGTTCGCAGGGAATGCGTGGGAACAGGCGGATGGCGTCAATCTAGCTCCGTACGATGGACTTAGCCGGTAACCGCCCGCGCCTATCATACGCTTGCTTACCGGTCTTCCAAATGGAGTAGCGTCATAGGGTCCTCATCTTTGACGCCGCCGAAACGCCGCCGCATATAACGGCCCCCGTAGATCATCAAGCCCGCCAGAATACACATCAACAGCAGCAGTCCCACCAAGATCATGCTGTTGACAATCAAATCCCCCGTCTGGCCCAGAATGCCGCGGGGATTATTTTCGTTAATTGTGATGTTCGCCTTATAGTTGACGAGGGACAGCACGCGTTCGGCATCGTCGGCGTTTTTGGCCCCAATGACAGCCGCTAACAACGGGCCGCTGCGTTTCACCATGGCCCCAGCAATCTTTTCAAACTCTGCTTGCCGCTCCCGCGCCATCTGGTTGGTGGGATAGTAGAAAAGCGCCATCTCCACTTCGCTCGACCGTCCCTTGTAACGCGCAACCACGGCTTCTGTGCCGTAATGGAAGGCCGCTGTTGAAGGCGCCACCTTGGGATAGAACTTTTCTAAAGACGCCGGTCCTAATACGTAGCGGTCTGAGCCCGGCACCTGCTGATCAGCCGGGACAAATTCCAGCAAGGGGGGGAGAGCCGATTGGTCAACCTTCGGCAGTTGAAATAAAAAAAGCTTCAGTTCTTCTAACTCCGGCGCGCGCCCCTCAAAGCGCAACAGGTAGTTGCCGAACGTCATTAACCAGCCGTTTGAGAGAGTCGCCGCAAATTTGGTGTAAGCTAGCGCATCAGCAGCGCCTGGCCGGGCATTCGGGGGACGCAGCCACCGGAAGGCCGCCTGGGACCCGGTGGGATCTTTTAATCGCCAGGCCGTCGCTTGAAACGGTTTTCCTTTCCCTTGATAGGTAGCTGTCTCCGCCTCCGCTAGACCGTACTCATCCCAGACGGGAAGGTCCGTCAGCGGGGGCTTTGAAACTGGACCTCGTTGAACCGTGCCAAGCCCTTCGGGCAGAATTCCAGCTCTGGACAGCGACAAGGAGAGAAGCAGAACAACAATTACGCGCCGTGACATTTCTTATACTTCTTGCCGCTGCCACACGGACAGGGATCGTTGCGACCCACCTTGTTGGAGTGAGCTTGGACGGGCTTGGAGCTTGTTGAGGTATCGCTGCCAATAAATTGCATGGCCTGCATCTCCCGCTCCTTTTTGCGCTGGATATTCCGCGTAAAGTCGATGAGTGTGGATTGGGCGGCGGCTCGCTGGGCAGCCGAAACAGGAACTGGTTCGGGCTCAGGCTCTTCGTCGTCGCCCTCCTCCTCCGTTCGGAAGGGAAGCACAGGCCGGGAGGCCACCGCTGTCCTTTCATCGGAGCTCGTTTGCAAGAAAAAGAGATAGCGGATGGTCTCATCCTCTATCCGGTCCATCATGTTTTGGAACAGATGGAAGGATTCCTTTTTGTACTCCACCAGCGGGTCTTTCTGTCCATAGCCGCGTAGGCCGATGCCTTCCTTGAGGTGGTCCATGGACAGCAGGTGATCTTTCCACTGCGTATCAATGACGTGCAACATAATGAAGCGCTCCGTTTCGCGCAGCACGTCAGATCCCACCAAACGCTCCTTTTCCTCGTACCGGGCCTTCAACTTGTCGAAGATGTAGTCTTCCATCTCGACTTTATTCAACTGGCCGATTTCTTGCGGCGTGATGCGGACGCCGAACTGCGAAAGAATGTCGGTCTCAAGCCCTAGCAGATCCCAAGTGTTGGGGTGAGCTCCTTCCGGGCAACGAGACTCGAGGAAGGCGGAAACAATACCCCGCACCATTTCAAAAATCCGCTCTTTTTGGTCCGCTCCCTCGAGCAAGCTGCGCCGCAGACCATACACGGCCTGCCGCTGCTTGTTCATCACATCGTCATACTCAAGCAAATGCTTACGCGCCGCAAAGTTTTGCGCCTCGACGGCCTTCTGTGCCGCAGCAATGCGCTTGGTGATGAGCTTGGACTCAATCGGCACGTCTTCTTCCATGCCGAGCTTGAGCATGAGATTTTGAATCCGGTCACCGCCAAAAATACGCAGCAGGTCGTCCTGCAACGAAAGATAGAAGCGCGAGCTGCCCGGATCGCCCTGACGGCCTGCTCGCCCGCGCAGCTGGTTGTCAATGCGACGGGATTCATGGCGCTCAGTGCCAATGATGTGCAAACCTCCCAAAGCGACCACTTCGTCATGCTCCCGGTCGGTCTGCTCCTTGAATTTGCGAAAAACAGGCTCCCAAACTTCCTTTGGTACGCTATCTGGATCCAGGCCTTGTTTCCGAAAATGCTCTTTGGTGTAGAACTCGGGGTTGCCCCCTAGCAAAATATCGGTTCCCCGTCCGGCCATGTTGGTGGACACGGTGACCGCACCTTTTCGGCCCGCCTGGGCAATGATGTAGGCTTCGCGCTCGTGATTTTTGGCGTTGAGCACTTCATGCTTCACGCCCATTTTTTTCAAAAGAGCCGAAAGGCGTTCGGACTTCTCGACCGAGATGGTTCCCACCAAAACCGGCTGACCCGCTTCGTGACGCTGTTTGATCTCCTTGGCTGCGTTGCGAAATTTTTCTTCCTCTGTGCGGTAAACGATGTCCACGTAGTCGCGCCGGATCATAGGCCGGTTGGTGGGAATCGTCACCACGTCGAGGTTATAAATTTTGCTAAATTCCGCCGCTTCGGTTTCTGCTGTACCGGTCATGCCGGCCAGCTTTTTATACATGCGGAAGTAGTTTTGGAAGGTGATGGTGGCCAGCGTCTGGTTTTCACGCTCGATCTTGACGCCTTCCTTCGCTTCAATGGCCTGGTGCAAACCATCGCTCCAACGCCGGCCGGGCATGAGACGGCCAGTGAATTCATCGACGATGATCACCTGACCATCCTTCACCAGATAATCTTTGTCGCGGTGAAAGAGCACGTGAGCGCGGAGAGATTGCTGGACCCCGTGGTTCAGCTCAATGTTTGCTGGGTCGTAGAGGTTGTTGATACCGAGGAGGCGTTCGACCTTGAGGACGCCTTCCTCGGTTAGGGCAACGGTCCGGTTCTTTTCATCCACCGTGTAGTCGCCGGTGGTGTATTTCTCGCCCGGCTCTTTCCCCTCGATCACCTCCCCACGCACTAGCTTTGGAATGATGCGATCGATTCGGTAATACTTATCGGTTGATTCTTCGCTCGGCCCGGAAATAATGAGCGGAGTTCGCGCCTCGTCGATCAGGATCGAGTCTACTTCGTCGACAATCGCATAATAGAATCCCCGCTGCACGCAATCTTCGAGACGGAACTTCATGTTGTCGCGAAGATAGTCAAAGCCGAACTCGTTGTTCGTTCCGTAGGTGATGTCGCAGGCATAGGCCCGGCGGCGCTCGTCGTCGTCGAGGTCATGAACAATGACGCCGACTGTCATGCCCAGAGCACGATAGATCTTTCCCATCCACTCGGCGTCGCGCTTGGCCAGGTAATCGTTGACCGTGACGACGTGAACTCCCTTGCCGGTCAGGGCATTGAGGTAGACCGGTAAGGTCGCAACCAGCGTCTTTCCTTCGCCGGTTCTCATTTCGGCGATCTTGCCAGCATGTAGCACCACACCGCCGATCAACTGCACGTCAAAATGACGCATGTTCAAGGTGCGCCGGCCCGCTTCCCGCACGAGGGCAAAAGCGGGGACGAGCAAGTCATCAAGTGAAGCCCCTTGATCGAGTTGCTGGCGGAATTCGATGGTTTTTGCGGCCATTTGGGCGTCCGAGAGCTTCTGCATCTCGGGTTCGAGCGCGTTAATCTGCTCAACCAGCGGACGGATCTTTTTGATCTCGCGCTCGTTTTTGGTGCCAAAGATTTTGGCCAGGAGGGTGTCTAACATACCCAGAGCTACCAGTCCTTATTCTAGCGCAGGGTCCCAGAGAGGACCCGAACCGGGGCATTTTGGGCGAGATTTTTCGCGATTTCGACGCGCGTCTAGCGGCTGGCTGTGGGAGCCGAGTTGGCCTCCCAGGATGAGTCGGTCTCCCAGGCCTTAGCCTGACCGGACAGCCAAGAGAGCGGCTCCCGAATTGAGCGGAAACGTTGACGCTCGGGCT
This sequence comes from Bryobacteraceae bacterium, assembly GCA_025056455.1. Lineage (GTDB taxonomy): Bacteria > Acidobacteriota > Terriglobia > Bryobacterales > Bryobacteraceae > CADEFT01. The sequence goes on from JANWVY010000001.1 coordinate 363,283, forward strand.
TGCCTCAGCCTTGCCGGAGATAGCTGCGAATCGAAGCGAGCAGTTCTTCCGAGGGGATGGGTTTCGTGAGGAAGCCTTGCATGCCGTTTTCAAGACAGAGGCGGCGGTGGTCTTCAGCCGAGTTCGCAGTCAGAGCCAGGATCGGGGTCTCCTCGTAGCCAGCAAGAGCTCGGATGCTACGGGCGGCTTGAATTCCATCGACACCAGGCATCTGGAGATCCATCAAGATTAGGTCGAATTTGCGCCGTTGGGCCAGGCGAACGGCTTCTGGACCACTGGAAACACACTCGACATGATAATTTCCGCGGCTGAGTACGTGGGTGTAGATGCGCTGCGCGACATCGTTGTCCTCAACCAGCAAGATTGTAGCCTCGGCCGCCTGAGATTGGGCCGTTTCTGAAGTAGACGTGTTGTGATACTCCTCGCTGCGTTGAAAGCTGCACTCGACAAAGAACGAGCTGCCCTGGCCAACGGTGCTTTCAGCGCGCAGACTACCTTTCATCAAAGCGGCCAGCTTCTCAACAATGGCGAGGCCCAGACCGAGCCCTGAGTAGTTCCGGGCTAGCCCGCTATCAATCTGACGGAAACTGTCAAAGATATGGGCCAGCTGCTCCTGGGCAATTCCAATTCCGGTGTCCCGCACCTGAAAACACAACCGGACCTCATGATCGGTGAAGGAAACCGGCCACAAACGTACCTCCACCTCACCGCTCGGAGTGAATTTGACGCCGTTGGAAATCAAGTGCGAGAGCAACTGGCGGAGACGTAAGGCGTCTCCCAACAGGGTTTCTGGGACCCCTTTTTCAAAGGTGGCGTACAGACGAAGCCCCTTGGATTCGGCCCGGAATTGATGCTCCGCAATAGCGGCATGAACCACCTCGTGCACGTGAAATTCAGAGGACTCCAAATCCACACGGCCGGTACTCAAAGCGGAGTATTCCAGGGTGGCGTTCAGGACTTCGAAGAGGGTTTCCGCGCAGGCGCGCGTGGCGGCGACGTACTCCCGTTGCTCGTCATCGAGTTTGGTTTCCATCAAGAGGTCCGTCATACCCATGATCCCGCTCAACGGGGTGCGAATTTCGTGATTGAGGACGGCGAGAAAACGCCCTTTGAGACTGGAGAGGTCCTCACTGGAAGATCCTCCCGCAGCGGCTTGCCAGCCATCGAAGGGCGGCGTTTGGACCACAGGGGGCGTGGGAGTGGCTTCGATTCGGGCGGAGTTGTTGTTCGAAGTCCCATGGGCCTGGACCGGCCCCGTCTCGACGCCTAGGGGGTTGATCTCCTTGCGGCTTGAGGCTAGGCCTACTGAAGCAGGGCTTCTGCCCAACATCTCGAAAGCTGGACCGATCTTGGACACGGTATTGCTGTCACTCCGCACGGAATTTGCGCTGGCAGCAAGTTGGCTGCCGGAAGTCGCTGGCATGGGGTCGAGCGCGCCGCTGATCGGGCCTGACACCGGCTCTTGGGCTACGGATGAAGAGGGCTGAGCGTGTGGGTCGTTGCCAAGCAGCGCCATTGCTCCTCCCATCAGTGCTTTACCGGTCGCAAACCTCCACCCCGCACCCTGGTTGCCCCACTAGAGTGTGACAGGGTTGGAAGTCTCTCGACCACTTGGCGTCTCGATTCGCCGTGGGAGTTGACGGATCTCACTGGAGTGCCGGATTGCCGCCTGCGCGAGCGCGCCCTGCTTGGGCCTTACTCCTGGAACCGACCAAACCCAGGTGGCCACGTGGAGCCGTGGCAAAAGCCCATGGCTCGGGCTCTCGCCCCGGACGCAGCCTCCGGTTTTTGGCGAATGATTATCCAAGTCACTCGTCTGCCTACGGTTTTATCGGCATCCGGCAAAAGGAAGTTTAGAAAAACTATCCGGGAAAAACGTCAATCTTCAGTCGGAAAGGGCTGACACCAGGAAAACTGCCGGAGGGGCTTTAAACTTGGAACTCCCTCACTCTTTGAAGACACTGAGCGGCCGCTTGAGAGCGAATGGAATGCCGGGCCGCCTCCATCGCTTGGTGGAAGTCCTCACACACTCCACACAGCCACAACGTCACAGCGGCGTTCACCTCGACAATCTCTTGCCGAGGTCCACCACAACCCTGGAGAACCTCACTTGCGATGCGAGCATTGACCCAGCGGTCGCCTCCCGCGAGCTGCTCAAGCTCGGCTCGCCGAAGACCAAAATCTTCGGGCTGGAGCACCAAGTGCGAGATTCGCCCCGAGTCGACCAGGAAGGCATCGGATTCAGTCGTCGTGGAAACTTCGTCTAGACCATCGCGGCCGTGCACAACGAGCGCCCGGCGGATGTGCGCCATGCCGGCGAGCGCTTCGGCCATGAGCTGGGCCGATTCCTTCGACGGTGCGCCGATCAACTGATAGGGTGCGCGGGTAGGATTGGTCAATGGCCCCAGGAGATTGAACACGGTTCGCATTTTCAACTCGGCCCGCGCAGGCTGGGCATGCTTCATCGCGGGATGAATCAGCGGGGCAAAATAAAAACCGAAACCAGTTCGGCGAAGCGATTCCGTAGCCTGCTGGACATCCAAAGCGATGCGCACGCCGAGCTCCTCGAGGAGATCCGCGCTTCCGCACTGGCTCGACAAGGACCGGTTGCCATGTTTGGCCACTGCCACACCGCAGCCGGCGACAACGAAAGCCGCGATGGTTGAGATGTTAAAGGTGCGCCCGCCATCGCCGCCAGTGCCGCAGGTGTCCACAACTGGGCGCTCTCCGAGACCGGGATCGGCCAGTTGAGCGCGCTGACGCATGGCTTCGGCAAATCCACGCAACTCGGTTGCGGTCTCACCCTTCATGCGCAGCGCCACCAAAAAAGCGGCGATCTGCGCTGGAGTCGCTTCTCCCGAAAGAATGGTGAGCATGGCCGCCTGGGCTTGTTCGCCGGTGAGGTTCTGACCCTCGACGACCGCATGGAGAAAGGGAAGCAGCGACACGGAAGTTAGCCTCGAGCAGTTGCCACCAGCGGATGCAGCAAGGCTGCTCGTTGCTGCCGCCGGAAGCTAGCCAGCGCCAAACGGACCGCCACGGCAGCTGCCCGGTGCGGGTCGTGACGGACCTTCTCCGTTGCTGCCAACAGATTCTCAGAAACGACTTGAATGCCCATGGCTTCAATTTGTTCGGCATCCATCTCCACAGGTTTTGCGCGCTGCGCAGCATAACGCTGGCGTTGTGGCCGGGGAATGACGCTGGAATTGAGAATCGCAATGTCAACCAGCGCTCCGCCAGAATGCCGGTGCAAGGCCCGGATGTGATCAGAGGCGCGAAAGCCGATGGTTTCTCCTGGCTGCCACATCAAGTTGCAGAAATACGCCTTGGCCGCCTTTGACCGGCGGATGGCTTGGGCCATGCCTCCCACCAGCAAGTTGGGAATGATGGAGGTGAACAGCGACCCCGGACCGAACGTAATTAGATCGGCGTCCTGAATGGCCTGCAGCGTTTCCGGCAAGGGGCGGACGCGACGGGGGCGCAACAAGATCTGGCGGATGGGAGAACGGCTTTTGCTAATGCGGCTTTCCCCGCTCACCACGGTTCCATCCTCAAGCTGGGCCTCGAGAGTGACGTTGGCGCTTGTCGAAGGATAAATCCGGCCCGCCGAGGCTAAGATTTCACTAGAAACCTTGATGGCGTGGGCAAAATCGCCCGTCAGCTGGGTGAGAGCGGTGAGAAACAAATTTCCAAAGCTGTGGCCTTTTAGGCCACGGCCTTGTGAAAAGCGGTATTGAAAAAGTCGCGAAAGCAGCGCCTCGTCGGCCGACAGCGACACCATGCAATTGCGAATGTCGCCTGGGGGAAGCACATCAAAATCGCGGCGCAGCCGCCCGGAGCTGCCTCCGTCATCGGTCACTGTCACCACGGCCGTGATTTCGATCGTCAAGCCAGGCGGAGGTTCAAAGGCGCGCAAATCCGGCTGCGGCGCGGGCTGCGTATAGTGCTTCAGACCGGACAGCAGGGTGGAAAGCCCTGTGCCGCCGCCAATAGCCACAATCCGCAGCGGACGCGTGAGCTTTCCCGGCATTAGATCCAATTCAGCAACCACTTGGAAAAGTGGTCACTCGCCTTCCTTTTTCTCCCCAAACACTAATTCTCGAAGCGGAGAGTTTTTGCCAAACTCCAAGAAGTCTTGGTCGCTGCGGGCAAGGGAACGGTTGCGGGGATCGATTTCGATGGCTCGCGACAAATGCTTGGCGGCTTCGTCTAGATTTCCCCTCAGGCCACAAACGATGCCCAAAGCGTAATGAATGTAATCGCTGTTTGGAGCCGCCTCGAGAGCTTTGCGCAGCTTCCCCTCTGCCTCTTCCAGCCGGCGCTGATTCATCAACCCAACGGCGTAATGATACAGTTCATCGGGCGTGCGGAGCACAGGCTCGGAATGATTCAACCGCTGTTCACACATTCGGATGTGTAGCCGAGCCACATGGGCCATTTCGCGACTCAGCCCGCTCAGCGATTGTTCAAACAGCCGCTTGGCAGTCTGGAAATCGCGGGCATGGAACGCCTTCATAGCGTTCTCAAACACTTCAGTATGGGATTCAGATGTAACGCTCACAGTTGTGGTTTTCCCTTCGGAGGCCGCAGCCGGCTGCGCCGGAGAAGCACTTTGCGCTGTGCGGCTCGACTTCGGCGAAGGGGGAACTTTTTTCATAAGGAACGTCTTGAGACGCTGAGACACTATGATTTAGCAGAACGGCCAGTTCAATGCAAGGCCACCTGACAGGAGGCAGTCCTCGCCCGCTCGAAGCGCCAGCAGCGGAGCAAGGAGAGAGGGTTGCGGAGCATGGGGTGAATGGTTTCGCTGAGTCTGAGAGCGCACCCCTTCCTCCTAGAAAAGAATTTTTAGACCGAGTTGAAGTTGGCGGTTGGGCCGCGCCGTTCCTCCAATCACCCCGAAATTCGGGTTGCCGAGCACACTTCCGGGAGTGCCCAACTGAGGCGTATTCAAAAGATTGAAAGCCTCGGCTCGAAATTCGGCGCGAAGGCCCTCTTTCTGGGGGATGCGGAACGTTCGAAAAAGGCCCAGATCGGTGCTCACCACGCCGGGCCCGAAAAGGATGTTGCGACCGGCATTGCCTTGCACGAATTGCGCGGGGAACACGAAAGCCGCCACGTCAAACCAGCGGTCGGCAGAAGGATTCCCTAGTTTTCCGGAGGCCACGCGGTTGGGCCAGTTCGCGCTGCCTGTGTTGGCGTTATCGAAGTTCAAGGTCAGTGTGAAGGGCAAGCCCGAAGAAAGCGTCGTAATGCCGCTCAACGACCAATCACCGAGGATTGCCGCCGCGAGGCCGGATGAGGCGACCATGCGGCCTTTGCCAAAGGGCAGATCATACAGCCCACTGAAGACCAACCTCTGCGATACATGATGATCGGAGAGACCGCGGTTGAGGCGGCGGTTGCGAGTATCGACTACGGAGCCGGATCCAGCCGACGTACAGCCATCGCACAGATCGATATTCGATTGCCCGTCGATGGCGCGCCCAAAAGTGTATGCGGCAAGAAAGGTGAGACCGTTTGAGAAACGGCGCTCTAACCGGGAGGAAACGCCATGATAGACGCTCGTCACCCAAGGCTCGACGGCGAGAATGCTTCCGCTGGTAAGGACACCTGCGTAGGGCCGCCGGGGGTTCACAGCGCCTGGTCCGGGTACTGGCTGGTTGCCTTCGTAGGCGCCGTAGAGCTTGGTGCCCAGGTTACCAACGTAATTTACTTCCCAGACCAGATTGCGGGCCAATTCCTTCTGCAAGCTCAGGCTCCACTGCTGAACATAAGGAATTGTGTTACGCGTCGGCCAGCTGCGGACTTGAACCGTGCCACGCGGATCCAACCGGTAGTTGGAGGGATCGATGGGTGCAGGCCGCGCAGGCAAGGTCCCGCTAAGAGAAATGGTGGAAGTAAGGAACGTTTGATCGGAGATGATGTTATAGCCACCGAATCCAACAAAGGGGGGATTATTCGTCATGCGCTGGCTCACACCGAATCCCTCGTCCTGAGCAAAGAACACTCCATATCCAGCGCGCACAACCAAGGCCCGGGGCGCGCGCCAGGCGAGCCCGAAACGGGGCGCGAAATTATTCCGGTCTAGCGTTTGTAGAGCGCGCGGCAGGCGGGAGTCTCCAGCAATTACATATTGCCCGAAGAGCGGCCCTGGAGAAAGGACTAAATTCGCCAGCCGCCCGTTGGCATCCCAGAACGGCGCGGTAATTTCGTAACGAATACCGACGCTAATTGTTAGTGCAGAAGAAAAATTCCAATCGTCCTGCACATAAAGATAGTAGTTTCGGGCCCGCTCGTTGGCCAGAGACGGGGTGCCGATGGTGATGGAGTTGGGGAGTCCGAGCAACAAATCCGCTACCGAACTACCCGTGCCTGGTCGCCGCTGCGGATTCTGCGTAAAAACCCCAGAAAAGTTAAATGAACCGCGACCCTGCAAAGCGGCGAAAGTCGGAATGTCTAGGTATTGGAAGTCAAACCCTAACTTCACGGTGTGCTTGCCTTGCACTAAGGAGAGGTTGTCGGAAAGGTTCCACACTTTCGACTTTTTATCCAGAGGGTTATTGCCGAAATTGGGCGGCTGCTCGCCGAGCGTTGCATAGCCATTGACGGTAAAGATTGGGATTGACGAGTTGATCCCTGGCGCCAGACTTCCAACGAGAATTTCGTCTTTGGGGAGCGTGGCATCCTGAACCACACCCACCTGGTTGTAGGCGAACCTCAGCTCATTAACTATGTTCGGCCGCAGAATCCGTGTGTAGCCCGCCCCCCAGCTTCGAGCAGGAATCTGACGGTTCACTCCGGTTTGAGCCCCCACGGGCAACACAGGCAGCCGAGCGAAATTCCCATCATCAAAGGAAAACCGGAGAAAAATCGTGTCTCGCGGTGAGGCGCTGTAATCCCCGCGGATGGTGGCATTGTTGATTCGCGTGGCTTGTAAAGGATTACTGACCCAGTTTCGCGCCGTGCCACCTAGATTCGGATCCGGATAACGATCGACGAGACTTTTTCCAGTGCGGTCAAACCGCGCGGTGGGAATGATATTGTTGGGAAACAAATCCCGTATGAAACCGCTGCCAGCCGGATTCGCTCGAGTCGTGGCAGGATCATAAATGGGAAGCCCGAAGACGCCGTTTCGTTCGGCGGTTAGAGGAACCGTGGCGGTCCCGGTGTCTCCTTCGCTGATGTGGGTTCGCTGAAAAGCACCGTGCCACCAGGCTCGGTTTTTCACAAAAGGTCCGCCCAGCGCCCCCCCAAACTGGTGCTGTAAATACAAGGGTCGGGTGGCGGTCGGCGGAATAAAGTAATCGCGCGCATCCATTTTGTTGTTGCGGAAAAATTCAAAAGCTGAACCATGAAGCTCATTGGTACCGGATTTTGTGACAACGTTGACAACAGCCCCAGCCGAGGCTCCATATTCAGCGGAATAGTTGCTCGTTTGCACCTTGAATTCGCTAATCGCCTCAAGTGAAGGACGCATGGCATCACGGGCGCGATTGTCAAGTCCACGTAAATAATTTTGGTTTCTCGCCCCATCGAGCAAAAACGCGTTCTGTAGCCCCCGGTTGCCGTAGGCCGAAAAACTGCGGTCGCGCGAACGCGTGCTTGGAACGGCGCCAGCCGTTAGATTGCCAAGATCAAGGTAATTGCGGCCGTTTAACGGCAGCTGTTGGATGCGCCGTTCCTCAATAACTTGACCGATGGTGTTACTTTTTTCCTCGAGCAATCCAGCATCCGCCGTCACCGTAATGGACTCAGAAGTAGAACCCGTTTCTAGGGTCAGACGCAACGCGAGCACGTCATCGACCCGCAAGCTGACGCCCGACCGAACCAAGCGTTTGAACCCTGGTGCGGAAACTTCAATCGTGTAGATTGAGGGGCGCAACAGCGGAGCCGAAAAATTGCCATCCGGACCCGTTGTTAGCTCGCGAACCAAATCGCCCGTTTCCGCTCCAATCAAGCGAACCAGAGCCCCAGGAACGACAGCTCCAGATGGATCGAGAACCACCCCGTTGATAGCCCCGGAGGAAGTTTGAGCCAGAAGCGTCCTGGCGCCGAGGAGGACCGTAAGCAGCAGGGAAAACATGGCCTGACCTATATCATGTTTTTGGTCTGGAAGGGAGGTTCTCTTCCCACATCCCCACCCGCCGCCAAGCCCGTCTGGCCTATTCAGAGACGGCGGTGGCTGCTTCGGGAAGCTCTTTGGCCGGCGTCTCCACTGGACTAACTGAAAAACGAGTAAGCCCAGCGGCAAGCGCTAATTGCGTGAGGCCCGCCACGTTACTCACTGCAAGCTTCTTCATCATAGTCTTGCGATAACTGCGTACCGTTTGGAGACCTAAATCGAGCAAGACAGCGATTTCTTTACTCGTCTTGCCCTCGGCGACTAAACGCAAGACTTGCAGCTCGCGGGGTGATAGGCCTTCCAGAGCCTGGGGCGTACCCTTTTCGCGGGACTCACCTCGCTTGATCCGGTTCAACAGGCGGTCCGAAACTTGCGGACTCAGATAGGAACCCCCACGAGCGACCGTTCGTAAGGCGTCCAGCAACTCGGCGTCGGAAGCACGTTTGAGCACAAAGGCCCGGGCTCCAGAACGAATCGCGCTCACCACAGAGTTTTCATCGTCATACATGGACAAGATGATCACTTTGCTTTCCGGACAATGACGCACGATCTCACCCGTGGCCTCAATCCCGTTCAGCTTCGGCAAATGAATATCGATGAGGACCAGATGAGGGCGAAGCTTCTTGCATAGCGCAACCGCCTCAGCCCCATCTTCGGCTTCCCCGCAGACGCGGAACTCCTCGTTGTTACGCAGGATCGCCTTGATTCCATCCCGCATGATCTTGTGATCGTCGACTAGTAAGATGTCGTAGAGCATATTGGCACCGTGCGTTCAAACTAAGGCGGCGACGAAAGCCGCGGCGACGAGGAGGCTGAGGACGACGAGGCTGGCGACGCAGAGCTTGGCGACGAAGCTGGCGGAGCAGAGGGCGACGGCGATGGCGGCAGCGAGGGGGAGGCCGAGGGCGAGGGGGCAGGCTGAGAAGAAGAGGAACGGTAAACGAGCTTCACGTTGGTTCCAGCACCGGGCCGAGACTCCACCAGCAGTTCAAGCCCAGCGCTTGCCGCCCGGTGGCGCATCCAGAGCAAACCTAGCCCTCGCGGCGCAGCGATCTCTTTCGAGACGTCGAAGCCAACCCCGTTGTCTCGAATCTCCAGTCGAATGTCGCTCCCTTGTTGGAAGACAATTTCAATCAAGTCCGCCTGTGAGTGACGCGCCGCGTTATCCAAGGCAAGTTCGACGATCTGGAACGCAGCGCTGGCCACAGGGGGCGGTAGATGAGCCTTTGAGTCTGTCAAAAGCCGGATCGTGGCCGATGTCGATTCCCGGAAGCGGCCCACGAGGGTGTCCAGGGCGTAGCGCAAACCGGAGCGCTGTACGATATCCGGATTTAGCTGATAGCTGAGTTGCCTCACCTCTTCAATCGCTTTCTCCAGCAACTGTTGAGCTTCGAGAGCCCGCTCGCTCAGTTCTGGAAACCGCGAGGCGCAGTCCTGCCGCATGAGGTCGATCTGAAGACCGACGACGGTCAGAATCTGCCCGACTTGCTCATGCAAGACACAAGCCACATGGTGCAGCTGTTGGTCTCGTTGGGCCAGTGAAGCCAGCAGCCTGTTCGCCACCGCCTCAGTGCCCAGAACATTCTCCCCCATGAATGATTTACGGCTCATGATGCAACATTTTTCGCCCCGTTGGCAAGTCTGTTCTTTTCAACGGTTGAAAGGCGGATCTGGCCAGTGAGCCCGCGCCCTGCTTGGCAGAGAGCCAAGTTTCGCCTCTCAGCCAGACTCTGCCTAGGGCTTTCTTTCAGGCCCAGACATCAGGGTAAAACTTCCACTTGAAGTGGATTTCGGAGGCGTCTTTCCCAATCGAGGAATTCGCCAAGAGGCGATCCGCGACGCGTGCGAAACAGGACGTACGCCGTTTTTTCGGTGTAGCGGTCACCAGCTTTCAGCGGTGTCTTCACCTGGCTGATCAGGTGACGGTCCCAATACTTGCCGTTGTTGGCCCCGTCATTGATCGAAGTCTTTGGTTGAGCCGTTTGAGAGGCCGTGTAGGAGAGCACAACAGCGCCATAGCCATATCCGCGGTCGGCATGATAGAAGGCGATCCAGGGAAGATCGACAGCAAGAGGCTCTTTCTCAAGCAGCGGCTTTCGTTGCTCAAACGTTACAGCCTGAACTCCGCCGCCGGCACGCGGCCAAGCGCAATGAGTGAAGAAATCATCCATCGTCATTTCTTGGTTGCGCAGCCAGAACATTTCAATTGGATTTACAATCTGCAGTTCCGATTCAAACAGAAAGTAAGGGACATGGGCAAAAAACTGGTACTGTGCGCGCAGCCGGATCTCCGGATAGTCACGGTGAAACCCCTGTAGCTGCAAGGTAACGGACTCCGGGAAGGCATCAAGATGGTGGAGCTGGACCGGAGTCCAGGTCGCCATGCTGGTGTAGCTGCGCGCGCCCGCCCGCTGAAAGCTTGGCGCCCAGTGCATGCGATTCTGAGTCCGGCGAAGTGTAACGCCGGCGAGTTTGAAGGTGAGCGCTCGCAGCATGCCGCTATCTTCGAGCCCATCGGGCAGGGAGCGCGGTGTTAAATCGGCGACGAACACGCTGTTTTCCACCAGTAAGCCGACTTGGCCGGGCTGGCGCACAACTCGGACGGAATCGCTTGGGCCGAGCGAAGCGACAGGAAACACGCGCGTCTGATTGGCTCCAATCGTGACATAAAGGGTGCGAGGCTGACCCCAGATTTGCACTACCACAGGCTCTTGGAGGCGCGCTAGGCCGGCCGTTTCCCGGACGCGCACTTGCTGGGCACTGACGAGGAAACTCGAAAGCCAGACGAGCAAACTCGTAACGGTTAGCATCGCTCAACCCTGCGCGAGTTCGCGGCGGATGCGTACGCCAATCCAAGGATCAATCATCGGCGCCGTGGCGAGGTGAACGTTTTTGGCGCCTGCGGCCAGGCGTTCACGAACGTCCTGCGCGGTCATGACGCCACCTACGCTGATCAATTCGATCGGAGCACCCGCCTGGTCTAACAGACGTTTCAGCATCCGGGTCTCTTCCAGGCAGCGCCGCGTCGTGGCGGCGCCGCCGATGCCCCGGCGCAGACCGCCAAACAATTTTTGCCCGTTATCGCTCACGGTAGCGGTGATGGAGTTGGTAGCGCTGAGGACGGCCGCGTAAGGCGAGACAGCTTCGATAAATTGCGCGGCTTGTTCTGGATCTCGAAAGAGTCCCACTTTTAGAGCCAAGGGCGCTTGTTTGAGACGGCTGCGGATGGCGGCGCAAATCACAGCTGAGGCTTCCCAAGAAAGATACAGATCCGCCTCTTGCGTACACACATTCGGGCAGGAAAGGTTCGCTTCAACAACATGCGCTCCGGATTCCTCGGCCCACTGGGCGCAAGTAGCAAAATCGCGAGCGACGTCGGCAATTGTCCAGCCCTCGGAAGGCGAGGCGACTACCGAAACTACGAGAAGCTGCCCGCTTTTGAGGGCCTTACGCGCGCGTTCCACATCCGCCCGCCACTCGGAAGGATCTCGAGAGGGCATGCCAAAGGAAATCGCCCAGGATTGAAAAGGCTCGCCCTCGGCTGCAACCTGCATTTCCCGCCCTTCGCCATCCAATTCGAGATGCCGTAAAGGCAGCAAATTGGGAGGGTCATAAGAGGGCCGGAAGCGCGAACGAACGGTCTTGTAGACGAGAACGTCAAAACCGAGCGCCGCGTAATAGCGAATCCAGCGGCTGTTCAACAGTGGCCCGGCCGGAATGCCTAGGGGGGAATTCAGCCGGTAGCCGCAGAGCTGCCAGTTTCCGGGACAGGGCGGCACGTCCACCTCAACCGGGTCCGGCGCATTCTGATAGTTCCACTCATAGGATTGGCGAATGTCGTAGGTTGGGAGCGGGTGAGACATCGCGTCGTGACAAGCAACTCGGCCCGTGCAACATCCTTGCCTCGGAGCGCGGCAGCAGCTTGCCGCGGGTAACGAGGCAGTTGGCCTCCGCTAACAAGACGCTGCGGACCGATCAGATTGCTATCCCAAATCTAGCAGATTCGTTGCCCTCAGAATGGACTTGCCCTCGAAGCGAAGGTGGCGTCAGAGCAACTTGTCGCCGTGTTCCATCGCTAGGACGGGAAAACGGAAAACCTTCACCGTTCCGGCGCGGGCGCCCCCGTGAGTGGGCCAAAGACTTCACGCTATCCTAAAACTAAACTTCTTCAGGAGAGAAATCATGCTCCTTGGGCAGCTTGCACTCTGGGCCTATCTCATCACGAGTTCCCTTTCGGGGCAAGAAACCCTGAATAATGAATCAATTATTAAGCTGGTGAAATCGGGACTCGGTGAGGATTTGATTCTTAACGTAATTCGCCAGCAGCCAGGAAACTACAAGATGGGCGCCGATGACCTGGTAGCCTTGAAGTCAGCCGGCGTTTCCGAGCGCATCATTTCGGCGATGCTAGCACGTGGCCGGGAGGCCTCTCCAGCGAGCCCCGAAGCCGCTGCCCCCGCCACTGCATCGCGAACTTCAATCAACCGTCCGGGAATTTACTACAAGAAAGGAAACGAGTTTTTCGAACTGATCTCCGAGGAGGTCGAGTGGGCCGAAAAGGGAGCGGTCAAAAGTTTTGTTTCTGCTGGCATCATCAAAAAGGATCTTAAAGGAACACTGGCAGGCCCGGGCAGCCGTAATTTTCTCACCCATCCCATCGAAGTGATCTTTTCTCTCGACGCCGGCCAGTCGATCAACAACTTTCTTCTCTTGCCCATGCGAGTCAACAAAGGGCAGCGTAGCTTTGTCGTGGGTCCTGTCAATCAGAAGAGCGGCGTGGCCAAAGGAGCGATCGCCTTTGGAGTGGAAAAGCTTGCCGACAACCAATTTCGCATGGTGCTTCAGACGCCCTTGGCGCCGGGAGAATACGGGATCTTGCTTACCTCGGATGTGGGCAGCAGTACCGGGACCAGCAAGATCTTTACTTTTCGGGTTCGGCTCTAAATGGGATCTGGTAGCAGGAAGCGATGCGGGCATCCTGCAGCGCGCGCAACGGCTTCAGCGGCGAGGTAGCCAGAACGCACAGCGCCCTCCATCGTAGCCGGCCAGCCGGTACGGGTCCAATCCCCAGCGAGAAAGAGATTGCGGGCGAGAGTTTCGGGCCGGGCTCGCAGGGATTCAGCTTGTGGCGACGCCGAAAATGTCGCTCGCACTTCCTTCACCACATGGGCCCTTTCCAACGAGGCTTGCCGAACGGCAGGGAGAAACTCGGCGAGCTCCCGAATCGCCAGCTCAATGATCTCGGCTCGCGACAATTCAAGTAGGCTACGCGAGGCGCTAACCACGAGGAGCAAATAACGGCCCCCGGCCCGATTAAAAAACCACTGCACGGTGCGGTCCAACAGCGTGGCGTGCGGCAGGTCTGTCACCGGGCGGTCAAACCACAAATGGATGCCTGTGATGGGCGAGCAGTCCAGCTCACTTAAGGGAAGTAAGGGTGCAACTTGGCGCAGTTTGTCCAACGGCAAGGCCGATATGACAAAGTCAGCCTCTTGAGGCGCTCCAGCGACAACGACGCTTGCTCGGCCGTCCCGCACCACGATTTGTTCGACCGGAGTGCGGAAGTGGAGGCGAACTTGGGGCAGGCGTTTCCAGGCCTCCAAGCAGTAAAGCTCTCCGAGCGGGACAGCAGGGACACCCATCTCAGAGTTGCGCGATCCGGTAAGAAAACCAAGCCAGAAAACCTGAAACCCGTGACAGGCCGCCATCCGGTCGAGCTCTTCGTTGACTGCGCTCACCAAGATCTGTCGCCAGAAGCGGTCGATGGCGCGTGGCGGCTGTTTTTTTTCCTTCAGCCATTCAAGCATGGTGATCTGGTCGAGGTCTGTTCGCCCGTTGCGTTCGCGAAGGATTGCGAGCAGGGCGCGGGCGACGGCCAGCTTATCGCTGGCGCTCAAAAAGCGCAGCCGGATGAAAGAGCCGAGAAAATGAAACGGAGCGGGGAGAGCGGCAGCGCGCAATTGCGACCGTCGTCCGCCGGGTTCTAAAAAGTAATAAGTCCGGTCGAAGCGAACCTTTCCCTCCACTCCCAAGCGCGCATAAAAATCGCGCAGATTCGTGCAGCAGCCCAGAAGGATGTGCTGGCAGTTGTCAATCGCCTCTCCGCTGTTCGGCAGAGGATAGGAGGCTGCTCGCCCCCCGAGGAAGGACCGCGCTTCGTAGAGGTCGACCTCAAAACCAGCCGAACCGAGCGCAGCGGCAGCCGCCATCCCAGCAAGCCCGCCTCCGGCAATGGCGACCCGCGGGGGGACCTGCGTCATTGGGGGCCCCCTGTCAAGCAGCGATTCGCTTTCCAGCTTTTCGGATGGAAGAAAGAAGGAAGGTTTAAGACAGCGGGACCCGGCAGCGCCGGCCACCGTCCTGATCGTCGGAAAGCTTCCAGGCAATCCACAGCACAATGGTTAGAAAAAGAAGGTCGAGTGGTTCCATGTCGCCCCCTTTTAGTATCCCGCGACAGCGACCTGTCAACAAGCATCAAAACTTCCAGTACCCCGTCCAGATCCCTGTGAACAACGCGGTGACGCTCCCTGCGAGTGGAAACGCCGCCAGCGCCACGGCAAGCCGGAAAAACCAGCTCCATTGAAACGGCCAGAAGCTAATCCAAGCTTGTGGCACCACCATGGTGAGCCACACGCCCAGCTGACCAGGAAAGGAGAGCTTGCACCAAGGACAGGCCTTCGCCGCGCGGTGATGGATGTTGCAGTGCTCAGCCGCGCCGGCCCAAAGCCAGGTGCATCCGCAATCGAAGACAAAGTTACAGAAGTTGATAAAGAACACACTCGTGGTTGTCGCGGCGAGGAGGAAAATGAGCAACTTGGGCACGTTACACCCTAGCGCGGCCGTAGATCCGCACGACATTTTGCATCAGCTTCAAACCGGCCTCCCCATCCAGCGTCAACATCGACTCGGGGTGAAACTGTACGGCTTCAACTGGCAGTTCGCGGTGACGAACTCCCATAATGACTCCATCGTCGGAACGCGCGGTCACCTCAAGCACGGGCGGAAGCTTCTCTGGTAAGGCGAATAGCGAGTGGTAGCGGCCCACGCGGAACTGCTGGGGAAGGCCTTCGAAGACCCCTTGGTTGGTGTGTGTCACCAGCGATGCCTTGCCATGCATGGGGTAATCGAGTACGCCCAGTTCCCCACCAAAAGCTTCCACGATTCCTTGCAAGCCGAGACAAACGCCAAAGACCGGAATGCCAAGACGGGCTGCGTGCAGCACGAGCGCTGGTACGCCGAAGTCAGCCGGGCGGCCAGGACCCGGCGAAATGAGAATGATCGACGGCGCGAGCTCCGTGAGCAAAGCCAGCGGAAATCCCGCACGGTAGGTGACTACTTGAGCCCCTGTTTGCCGGGCGTAGTTTGAGAGCGTGTGAATGAAGCAGTCATCGTTGTCCACCAGCAACAGCTTCACTGCGCGACCAACCGCTGGCTCAGAAGCTAACAAATTCGCGCTGGCCGTGCTTGTAACCGCGGCCTGGAGCGATTCTGGCGCTAGAGCCCGGAAAAAGCCCGTGGCTTTCAATCGCGTCTCTCGCTCTTCGGCTTCAGGAATCGAATCGTAGAGGATGGTCGCCCCAGCGGAGTACTCCGCTACGCCATCCCGCAAGTGCGCCGTACGGATGAGAATGCCTGTGTTGATGTCGCCATTTAGCGAGATCATCCCCACTGCACCGCCATACCAGCCACGTGCGCTCTTTTCGAGGTTTTCAATGGCTTGAGAGGCGGCCCGTTTCGGCGCCCCAATGACAGTCACCGCCCACATGTGGGAAAGAAACGCATCCAGCGAGTCAAAGCCCTCGGCGAGGATTCCCTCCACATGATCCACAGTGTGAAAAACGCCTGCATAAGACTCAATCAAGCGTCGGCCGATGACTTTCACCGAACCCGGAACGCAGACCCGCGACTTGTCGTTGCGGTCGACATCGGTGCACATGGTAAGCTCGGACTCTTCCTTCGTCGAAGCCAGTAAGTCGCGAATAGCATCCGCATCCCGCATCGGATCCCCGGTGCGGCGCGCAGTGCCCGAAATCGGGCAGGTTTCCACGCGATTGCCTTCCACCCGCACAAACATCTCTGGCGAGGCGCCTACCAGCTGCTCATCGCCAAACTGAAGACAGAACTCGTAAGGGCTCGGGCTTAATTGCTGGATGCGCTCAAAGAGTTCGGTCGTCCGGCCAGAGTAATTCGTGCGAAACGTTTGCCGCAAAACAACTTCGTAGTAATCACCCCGCTTCATGCCTTCGCGGACACGCTCTACCTTAGCCATGTACTCTTCTGGAGTGTGGTCGGAGGTGATTTCGCTTGGCGGCCGCCAGGCAGGGGGAGAGATCGTCTCGGCCTCGCGCGCAAGGCCGTGCGTCGATAAGGCTTCCCAGCGAAAATCGTACTGATAGCGCTCAATGATCTCGCGCTTGCGGTCCATGAAATAAATGTCGTCGCACAGGTACAAGTGCAAAGCCTTGGTCTTTTCCCGGGGCAATCGTAATTCGATGGGATCGAACTGAAACAATAGGTCGTAGCCGAAGGCGCCTGCAAGAAACAAGCGCCCGTCTTGGGGGTAGCGGAACTCCTCAACCAAAGCGCGCAAAATGGAAAAAGCCGAGGGCTGCCGGCTGCGCTCCTCCTCGGCAAAGAGCTCCGGCAGAGGCTTCAGCGAGCCTCGAAGAGCGTTGCCCGAAATTTCAAAGTGTTCCCAGTGGGGATGTGTGGCCAGAACCGCAGCCAGCATCTGGCAGAGCATTTCGCCACGCCGGTTGAGCGGGCGGATTTGAAGGTCGCGAGCATAACCCACGATTTCGACGGGCGGCCGCACGGAGGCGATGTCCCACCGGGAATAACGGCCGGGATATTCATATCCAGAGGAGAAATACGCTCCGCGGTGGGAATCAAGCTCCCGAAGCACTTTGTTTAGGCCCCGCTGGTAGGGAAGCCGTCTCACCGTGCGAGTGACTTCGATCCCACTGCGGGTCTGATATTGGAGCTGACGCATGGACCTGAAATCTGGTGGGTTATTTTTCAGGATAACCTAGGCGTCAAACAGCAAGCCAGCCGTAGCTCAAAGCAGACCAACGGAACGCGCCGTCTGCTTTCCACCGCGAGTGGGTTAGCGCCGCCTTTGGCGATAATCCTCCACCGGGGGCATGCGGAGAATTTTACACATCTCAAACAAGCGAGAACGCGCCCGCAACCCAATCCTCTCGCTCAACTGGATCCGGCCCGCTCCCACTCCCCCAATTTCCGGATCCACGAGATTGGTCGTCGCGATTAGAGCTTTGCGGTGGTTGCAGCGATGGGTGATGATCGAAGTTACGGTGTCCTCCACCCATTCGGTCACGCGATGTGCCCCCAGATCGTCGAGAAGCAGGATCTCGGCATCGAGCACAGCACGGTAGGCTTCCCGGTCAGCCTGACCAGAGTTGGAATCATAACCCATGCGGATCCGGTCAAGCAGGTTCTGATAGTCGTAAAAAATTCCTTGGAAACCCTTCCCAATCAAGATCCGCAGCGCCGCCACCGCGAGATGGGTCTTCCCGGTGCCGGGATCGCCCACTAAAAGCAACCCAGGCTTTTCAACTTGCGGGAATTCGCGCGCATACGTCCGGACGGCGATCAACACTTGACCCAGCGCTTGGACAGCCGATGGCGATGTTAGGTGTCCGAGACTGAAGTTGTCGAGGGTTGCATTTTCGTAAAGAGGAGGAATGTTGGCGAGTTTCCAGTTGACGCGGGTGTAAGCCACGATAGCGCATTCACAGCGTTCGGCGGCGGAGACTCCCTCGCGTTCAACGATTCGCCATCCGGCGCCACCGCAAACCGGACAGGTAGCTTCACTCATTCCAGCGTCACCAGAATTTCACCAGCGTTGACACTGGCGTTGACTCGCGCCGGAAGAGCCACCACCTTTCCCGCCTTCGGCGCTTTCAACTCATTTTGCATTTTCATGGCCTCAACCACCACCAGGCCTTGGCCGAACTCCACCTGGTCGCCTAGCTCCACCAACAGGCGAACTACTTTGCCCGGCATCGGCGAGGAGACGCTCTGGCGGCCCTCCGCGCCGAAGGAAGCACGCCGCGGAGCCGCATCGCGCGGGTTCACCACTTCCGCCTCTAAGCGTCCGCCTGGAAGCTCGACCACCATAGCCGAGCCATTCTGCCAGACACGCACCTCCCAACTCTGGTTGCCGCGTAACAAGGAATAAACGCCCGGTTCGACTTGCCGGCAATCGAAACCCATGGCCTCGAGTTCAGCTGCGCTCCAGATGCGGTCACCGATTTTTACCAAAAGCTTCATCGCATGATTTCCTGCAAACCAGCTGCCCGCCAGCGCGAAGTCTCTGCACTTGCCGCTTCCCCTGGGGTCGAGCGCTGTCGTGCCGCATGCTGGAGGGCCGCGTAGGCGCCGGCTTGCAACACTTCATCGGGTAGGGGCGGGTGGCTCTGACGGGCGAAAAATTCCTCAATAAAACCGGTGTGCAGGCGGCCAGCGAGAAATTCCGTGTCAGCAAGGAGAGCTCGGAAAAAGGAGAGATTGGTCTGAATCCCCACAATGCGGTATTCATCCACGGCTCTTTGGAGGCGGGCAATGGCGGCGGGCCGGTCCTCCGCCCAAACCGCCAGCTTGGCAAGCAGAGGATCGTACTCCATCGGCACGGTCCAGCCAGGATACACGCCAGAGTCCAGACGAACCCCTGGCCCGGACGGCTCTCGCAACTGAAGAATCTTGCCCGGCGAGGGAAAAAAATTTTGCGAGGGATCTTCGGCATAGATGCGGCACTCAATGGCTGAGCCACGCCATTCGATGTCTTCCTGCCGCAAGGAAAGCCGCTGCCCGCTCGCAATCTTCAGCTGCCAGTGGACAAGATCCAGGCCTGTGACTAACTCCGTGACCGGATGCTCGACTTGCAAGCGTGTGTTCATCTCTAAGAAGTAAAAATTGTGGTTGGCGTCTACGAGAAATTCGCAGGTCCCGGCGTTATAGTAACCTGCAGCTCGAGCTAATTTGACCGCCGCCTGCCCCATGGCGTGACGCAGGGCGGGATTTTCGAGCATGAGCGGCGAAGGCGATTCTTCGACCACTTTTTGATGCCGGCGCTGGATAGAACACTCTCGTTCGCCCAAATGGATGAGGTTGCCATCCAGGTCGCCGAGAACTTGAATTTCAACGTGGCGCGGCTTGACAACCAGCTTTTCGATGTAGACTTCTCTACTTTTAAAGGCTCGCTCTGCTTCGCTTGCCGCATCACGCAAGGCTGCCTCGAGTTCCGTCTCCTGGTCGACCCGGCGCATTCCTTTGCCCCCGCCACCCGCGGCAGCTTTGAGAAGGACCGGGTAACCGATCTGGGATGCAATCGCTCGGGCCTGTTCGAAGCTTTCGACCGCTTGCTTGGCTCCCGGCACCACCGCAACGCCT
Source organism: Bryobacteraceae bacterium (assembly GCA_025056455.1). GTDB lineage: Bacteria > Acidobacteriota > Terriglobia > Bryobacterales > Bryobacteraceae > CADEFT01. Next base: position 382,820 of record JANWVY010000001.1, read on the forward strand.
GCCTCGAGAGCAAGCTGCCGGGCCGCTGTCTTCGAGCCGAGCTTCGCAATGGCAGATGCCGGCGGCCCGATGAACACGAGTCCCGCCTCCTGGCAGGCGGCGGCGAATTCCGCGTTTTCGCTGAGGAAACCGTAGCCGGGATGGATAGCATCGGCACCCGTTTTCCGCGCCGCATCCAGGACACGCCCAATGTGAAGGTAGCTCTCTGTAGATGTTGCTGGCCCCAAATGCACAGCTTCGTCGGCCATGCGAACAGCGAGTGAGGCGCGGTCGACGTCGGAATAAACGGCGACGCTCGGAATCTTGGCTTCGCGGAGCGCGCGAATCACCCGGCAAGCGATTTCGCCGCGATTTGCCACAAGCACTTTGCGAAACATCGCAGGCTGATTGTAGCAGTAGAATACACGCATGCGCAGACGCAGCATGCTCTCCTTGCTCGGGTCCATGCCGTTGCTGGGCCGGCCTGCAAGGTTACTAATTCAAGATCTCGAGATCCTCCGGCTCGAAGGGCGAAGGCAAACCCCGCCCGGCGTCGTCGACCGCCAGCACCAGGTGCAGCCCAATCACATCTACGCCGAGCTGCGCCCGAAAGAATATCGCGATCAACCGCAACCAGGTCCCCTCACAACGGTCGCTGTGGCCGCTCTCTATTTGAAGATCCGTACCCAAGAGGGTCTGGAAGGAATTTACGGACCGGTGGACAAAGAGGCCGCCATCGTAGTGCTCGAACAACTTCGGCCGTTCCTCAAGGGCAAGGACGCGCTGGCGGGCGAGACTTTATGGGACCAGTTATACCGGCTCAACAGGCACTCGAGCCGCGGCCATTTCATGATGGCAATTTCAGCCGTTGACAATGCGCTCTGGGACTTGCGAGCACGCTATTTCGAGGTCCCGGTCTATCGCTTACTGGGCGGCCCCACCCGCTCGAAAATCGAAGCCTACGGAAGTTGCTTGGGCTATTCCGTCCAGGCCGACGCTGTGCGCAACAAGTGCGTGGAGCTCAAGAATCTCGGCTTCCGCCATCAGAAGTGGTTTCTTGCTTATGGTCCGGGCGATGGCGCGGAAGGCATGGACAAGAACGTTGAGCTGGTCAGGACGCTGCGTGAGTCTCTCGGTGACGGCGTGGAAATCATGTTTGACGCCTTCATGGGCTGGCATCTGGACTATGCGATTGCGTGGGCCAAGCGCGTCGAACCGTACCGGCCTCGATGGATCGAGGAAGCTTTCGCGGTGGAAAAGATCGAAAGTTTTGTGGCTTTGCGACGCGCCACCAGTATTCCCGTCGCCTCTGGGGAACACTTCTACGGACGGTGGCATGCCCATGAGTACTTGAAGGCAGGCGCGATTAGCGTTGTACAAGCCGATCCGGAGTGGTGCGGCGGAGTCAGTGAGCTGGTGAAAATCTGTGCGCTCGCTTCGTTGTACGACGCCCAAGTGATTCCGCACGGCCATAGCCTGCATGCCGCCTTGCATGTCGTCGCCAGCCAGTCGCCCATGATTTGCCCGCTGGTTGAGTATTTGATTCTCAAAATGCGGTATTACTATCACTTTGAAAAATACGCCCTCGCGCCCGTTGACGGCATGATCGATTTGCCCGTCCGGCCAGGCTTCGGTATCGAATTCGACCCTAGCAAAATCGAAAGGCAGACGCCCTTTCGCCTGAGCTGAACGTGCGCTTCCAACAGAGCCGCTCGAAACTAGGGCAAAGGCACTTCATCCAGTTCCCAGATGCGGAAATGGTGCTGATGCGCAGTGAGGTCAACCCGTTTGCCTTGGAAGCGAACGCCCTCCAGTTCTAAGCGCAGCCTCTGTTCATAGGCTGCGGTTCCCTTGAGTTTGATCACTCCGCCGGCGCCAAGAACTCGATGCCAGGGAAGAGCGTCGCCGCTGTTGCGCAAGATGCGGACCACAAGACGATGATAGAGCGGATAACCCGCAGCAGCCGCGACCTGGCCGTAGCTGGCAACCTTCCCTGGCGGAATGGAGCGGATCACTTGTTGAATCCGCTCCTGGCGGCCGGCGACATCACGCTGGACGTCTTTTAAGATGCGAAGTTGGAGTTTTGCAGGAGGCTGGTGGCGCATCGCTGTTCTCAGGGGCTGGGAGCAAACAACAACCGTCTGGCTGTTGACCGATTGCGGGCCGCTTGCGGTCGTGCTCCAGCTCTGCTGTCCCCTTCCTTCTATTTTGCTTGAGCCGCGTGGTCTAGGACTTGAACTTCGCAGTTAGGCTTCAGCATCCATGCCGTGACTTCCGCCGCCTTGCACGTTCCGGCAAGGCGCCGCCCGGATCCGTTGTGCATTCAATCCAAGCCGGCCAGTCGGACTAGGCCCGCGTATCGCGCTGCGTTCAAAAGTCTCCCGCTATCCATCAACCCAACCCGGCTCAACGCTTGGAGAGCTGGCAGGCCTTTTGCTGGTATCCACCGGACAATTTACAGAGTTGCCGCAAAAGATCTCGGGCTTCGGCCCACTGCCCAGTCTGTTCTAGGGCGGCGGCGCGATACCAAAGTTGGTCGTCATACAAGGGGTGCGAGCGCACTAAAGGTTTTTTGGTCAACCATTCCAGTGCAAATAGGGCGTCTCCTGCAAGCAAATGGGAGACACCCGCATAAAACGGCGCTTCCACGGATTGGGGATACTGGGAAGCAAGCGACTGCAAGCGAACGGCAGCTTCTCGATACCTGCCCTCGCGGTACGGCTTGAGCGCCTGGCCAAGTTCCACTAGATAGGCCTGATCCGGCCCCCCGTCTTGGCTTCGCCAGGCCAAGGTGGAAGCCGGGGGCAGTTTTAACGGCGCCGGTTCGACAGGAATTCGAAACACAAGGCCAGGCGGCGCTGGAGGGCCAGGAGGCATGGGCGCCACGAATTGGGGAGAGATTGGACCACTGGACAGTGTGCGCACCGCGACGATGCTCAAAGCGGCCGTAACCAGTGTGAGGGCGATCAGGGCCAGCGTCTTCCAAGGGCGTTGGGGGGGACTCGGCATGGGCAAGCGCCGCCGGATTCGCGTAATCTCACCAAGCGTCGGGCAGGCCACGTCAGGATCAAGCAAATCCTCAAGCAACCGGGTGCACGACGGGCACAGCTCGATATGGGAGGTCACCCGCTCGGCTAGGGGCTGCGGAAGCACATCTTCACGGCTGGCCACCAGCAGACTGGGCGGCGGGTGACCCTGCTCTCGCCACACTGCCGGATCAATGCCCGTTTCCACCATCAGCAGGCGCTCTTGGTGTTCCGGATCCTCATGAGGCATGTTGTTCGCCGCTCTTTTTGTCTCCTTCATGACGTCAGTTCGCGCCGTAGTAGCTCCAGGCCATATTGCAGAGCGCTTTTGATTTGGTGTTCAGACAAGCCGGTTTGTCGCGCAATTTCCTGGCGGTCCATGCCGTACAGATAGCGTAGTGTCAAACAGATGCGATGAACCGGTTTCAATCCGGTAGCCCGGGAAAGCAAATCCACCAGCGAGGAGGAACCGTCCGGGCGAAGGAATGGAGCCGCCTCGCTAAGGGTCTGCTCCCGAGAAGCTCTGCGCCAATACTCGATCGCCAGATTTCTCACTTCAGTAAACAGCCAAGCCGGCAGACGAGCGTCCTCAACTTGGTCGAGATTGCGGTGGAGGGCAAGAAAAGCCTCGCTTGTAAAGTCTTCCGCGAGATCCCGCCTTCCGGTTAGACGCCAGGCGTAGCGGAAAACCGCATGAACGTGCTGGTCATAAAGCCTCGCCAGCCGCTCTCGCCTATTTTTTTCCCGCTCTACGGAAGATACGAACACGTAATCCGCTCCGGAAGAACGATTTGTTTTGTCAGTCTCCATCGGAATGTCTCGCTCGGAGAAAGACGGTGACTGCTACTCAAGTTCCCTGCCCCCGACAGAGCCCCTCTCAGCCCAGTTCAACACGGTCCATGGCAAGAAACTCCTTCAGATGGGGATGTTCACATTCTTCAATGCTGGCAACCGGCCCGAAGTAGATCACCCTTCCTTCAAACAGCACCACGACGCGATCGGCTACCCGGCGCATCAGTTCCAGATCGTGCGTCACGACAACCGAAGTCAACTGAAGCTGGCTTTTTAATCGCAGCATTAACTCGGTAAGATGGTCCGACATAATCGGGTCCACCATCGTCGTGGGTTCGTCGTAAAGCACGCATTCAGGCTGAGCGGCAAGGGCTCGAGCGATGGCCACTGCCCGTTTGTGACCCACCGATAAATCCGTTGGAAAATAATGTTTGAAATCCTGGAGCTCCACTAAACGAAGCAGGCCATCCACGACCTCCTCCTTGTTCTCCTCGTTGTAGTCCTCACGCAACTCGAGGCTAAAAAGAATGTTTTCGGCTACGGTCATGGAGTCGAATAAGGCGCCGTTCTGGAACACCATCGTCACCTTGCGCCGGATCTGACGCAGTTGCTGTTCATTGAAATCGGTGATGTCGGTATGGGCGACGATGACGCGTCCGCGGTCGGGCTTCAGGAAGCCCATGATATGGGCGAGACTCACGGATTTTCCCACGCCGCTTCGACCGATAATGGCCACCGTCTCGCCGGGATCAACATGAAAACAAGCGTCGACTAAAACGGGCCGGTCAAACGTCTTATAGACATGACGGAATTCGATATAGTGCGGGAACTGGTCAATCATCGCTGCGCAAGACCACCTCGCGCCACTCAGAAGGAGTGTTAATGTTTGTCAGCAGGCGGGCATCAGAAACCGGAACCATCTGTATGCGAAGGCCGGACAGCATATCCACAACCTTACGTCGGCCAGCTAACAGCGCTGCCCCAGCCGTCGTGACGATCGTTTTTCGGTATACGCCACACAGCGGTTCGGGCCGAACGCCATCGAGCGTGGCAAGGAAGACGTCTGTCTCCACTTCGGTTGCGGTAAATTTCAACATCCAGGATAAAAGATCCGGGCTCAGGTACGGCAAGTCGCAAGCCACAATTACCGCCCAGTCGGCAGGACAATCCAGAAGAGCCCTATGGATTCCTGCGAGGGGGCCAAAACCCGGCCACTGGTCTTCAATCACGCGCAGTCCGAGGTGCGCGTATCGTTCGGCTGGGCCGACGAGGGTCACGTTGCCCACCGCTCGAGCCACCACTTGGGCTACGTGTTGCACGAGCGTTGTTCCGCGGAAGGGCAACAAAGCCTTGTCCCGGCCCATTCGGGAGCTCTTGCCCCCGGCTAGCACGTAGCCCGAATGTTGCACCACGAGCATGATAGCATTGAACTTTTGGGTTCTGTTCGCTCGAACTCTCAGCTGCTGTAGGGCGTGGCCAGCCAGGCGAGCCTCGGCCGACAGGGCTAGATTTCTCAGAAAAGCTTGGATGAGCTTGAGTCTTTTTCTTTTCGGTATCACGATTGCTGTAGCCAGCGAGGCTGCTGGCTCAGAGCCGCCACCCAGGCGCGTCTCCACTGTCAGCATCGACAAGTCCAGCGGCCGGCTGGTGAGGAGAATTGTTGTCCAGCCGCGTGTCATCGCTCCCCATGTGGTGAAGGAAACTGTGCCACGCTCCGATCCCACAGTGTTTTCTTTAGCCAAGGATGCCAACCTCAACGCGATCATCGAACAAGCCGCTAGCAAGCACAATGTGGATCCCCTTCTCATCCACTCGGTAATTCAGGTGGAAAGCGGCTACAATCCTTACGCGCGTTCGCCGAAAGGCGCCCAGGGGTTGATGCAGCTAATTCCAAGCACGGCGCAACGGCTGGGAGTCAAAAATGTTTGGGATCCGAAAGAAAACATCGAGGCAGGAGTGCGGTATCTGAAAATGCTCCAGCAACAGTTTCAAGATGATCGCCTTGCCCTGGCCGCGTACAATGCCGGCGAAGCAGCCGTAGCACGATGGGGTTGGATCCCTCCCTATGCCGAAACCCAAAACTACGTCTATCAGGTCGGCAAGCGTTATGGCGATGCCAAGCGCGCCCGCGGCAGAGCGGCAACACAGCCTACTTCTGCGGGCGGGCCGCGGCCTGTCGAATACTTCACCGATGCCGAAGGGCGACTGCATTTGCGTAACCGTTGAACGCTAACTTGAGGTAGAATCAAAGTTTAGTGCCGGGCAGTACCGCCGGCCAGTGGGTGCACTCACAACCAGCGACACGGCGCGAGACCCGTGAGCGCGGTTGGTGCGCCTACGCTCTTGGGGTCGAGACGAGTACTGGGAGCGAGCATGGGTGGGAACGATTGTCAGTGGAAGCCCGCCGTAGCGCCAGGCTGGCTTGCGGCTCTAGCCGGTGCGCTGTTCATCGGTTTTTCTGCGGAAGCTAATTCTTTATCCATCACTGCCGTTCGATTCTGGTCGTTAGACGATCACACACGAATCGCAATCGAAACGAGTGCGGCCTTTACCTACCGGCAGGACCGCCTCGGGGATCCTCCCCGCATTTTTTTTGATCTCAACGCGTTGCGACCCCAATTCGTGAAGAAAGGGGTTCACACGATCCCTGTTGGCGACCCGCGCGTGAAGCAACTGCGGATTGCCGAGACGCAGCCTGGCGTCACGCGCGTTGTAATCGACCTGGAAGAGGGCGACTTCGAATACACAGCGTCGCAAACCGCCCGCCCCGACCAGTTGCTGATCGAAGTGCGAGCGAAAAGTTTGCCGCTCCATCCAGCGCCAAGTGTAACTCCTACGGGCAGCAAGCAGTTAGAAAGCCAGCCAGCGGCGCCGAGGGTAGTTGCTCGGCCGCCGGAGACCACTGCCGGGCAACCAATAGGCCCGCCGGTGGAAAAACCGGAGAGGGTGGTCCGGACTTTTGTGATGCCGAAGACATCGAAAGTGGGGGGACCACCATTTGCGCGTGCCCTGCCAGAGGCCCCACGAATCGTCACCGCTTACCGCCCCCGTTACGCCCCCTATTGGGTGACGCCGGACCTTAGCCGTTTCCGCCCACCGGCTGTCCCTCCCCGAAACGAGTCTCTCACAAGAGCCTCGATCCAACCCAAAGACGAAGCCGCAGTAGCCTCGGAAACCGGCCCAGAGACGGAGCTGGTATCTCAAGACAGCGCGACAGCGCCACCCCCCTCGAGTCCCGTCATAGCCGCCAAACCCGCCACCCGGAACAGCAATGGCGACCGTTCGCTGACGCGCGCCTTGGGCCTGAAAGTTCGGCGCGTGGTGATTGATCCCGGCCATGGGGGCAGTGATTACGGCTCGACTGGGGTATCCGGCCTCTTGGAAAAAGATTTGGTGCTCGATGTGGCGAAGAGGTTAGGCGCTCTGATTGAAGAGCGGCTGGGTAGCGAAGTGATCTACACCCGTACGGCCGATGTGTTTGTTCCGTTGGAAGAAAGAACACGAATCGCGAACTCGAAGAAGGCCGATCTCTTCATCTCCGTGCACGCCAATTCCTCGCCCGTGAGTTCCGTGACGGGAGTGGAAACATACTATCTCAGCCTCACTACCCTAAAAAGCTCGTTGGATTTGGCGGCACGAGAAAACGCAACTTCTGAGCGCTCAATTCACGAGTTACGTGATTTGATTCAGAAGATTGCTCTCAAGGAAAAGGTTGACGAGTCACGAGAATTCGCCCTGCGTGTGCAGTCCGCTTTATCTCAGCTCAGCATCCAGCACGGCGCCAAAGGGAGTTCACGTCGCGACCGTGGAGTGAAGAAGGCTCCCTTTATCGTTTTGATCGGCGCGGCGATGCCCTCGATTTTGGCCGAGGTCGGGTTTTTAAGTAACCCCAAAGAAGAACAAAATTTGCGCAAAGGCGAATATCGCCAGAAGTTAGCCGAGGCGCTGTTTAAGGGAATATCCTCCTACGCCCAGTCGCTCAGCCACTTTCAAGTGGCGCAGGCCAAATCGCCGCGTAGCGAATAACCGGCTCCAGCCTCTCTTCATCGGTGACCTAGTGGTAAGCGCCATGGAACGCAGCTGTGGTTACAGCCTGGCGCCCGCAGCGGAAATGTGGCTCGAGCGAGAGTTGTCCTGGCGAATGGAAGAGCGGAGGGGCAGCGTCGAAGCGGATCGATTCAGCGCCACCCCCGTTCCATTCGTCCTCAATCAGAAGCGGATCTTCAATCCGAACTGCTGGATTCGCATCGGCGTGCGGAGGGTGCGGATTTCCCCATCGCGGGTTCCGTTGGGTGTAATTTGCGACGGGCTCGAGAAACTGATTCCCAGCGGAGCGCCAAACCAAGGTGTGTTGAAGAAATTGAAGGCTTCCCACCGGAATTGGAGCCCAAAACGCTCGGTCAAGCGGAAGTTCTTGTACATGGAGAAATCCACGTTGCGCTGGCCCGGTGATCGCAGCTGATTCACTCCGGCGCTGCCATACTTACAAAGTTCCGGACGGCCCGGAATTTGGCAAGTCACACGCTGGTAGGCTTGGGGGTTGTACCACAACCGGCGCGTTGGGTTATCGAGTTGCGCCTTGCCAACCAAATCCGGGCGTACCGGAGAGAGGAACAATCCAATATCGCCAGCGCTCTGTCCGATGGTGAAGGGGAAGCCGCTCGCAATGGTAATGATGCCATTCGTCTGCCAGCCTCCGAGAACCGCCCCTCGAAATCCTTTCCAGTTCGCGCCCGGAAGCTCCCAAACGAAGTTGATCGCGGTGCGGTGGGTTTGATCGAAGCTGACTAAGCCACGAGAACCCCGGCGGTCGCGCGGGTTTTGGAAGCTGGCGCCTTCCTGGCCGCCGTTATCCCCATCGCCGTGAGTCTTGGAGTAGGTGTAGGCCAGACCAAAGGTCAAACCCCGGTTGGAACGTTTGTCCACGCGGACTTGCATGGCGTGATAGAAGGATTCGCCATAGGAGTCGATATAGCGGATGCGGCCTAATCCCTGAACGCCGAGTTGCGACAGCGCCGGATCAAAGAACTGCGGGAAAGGCCGGTTTTGCTGCTGGGCGGCCGCACTCAAACGGATCGGATCGTTGTAGTTGATGACGGAGTTTCCGATGTTCGTGCTCTTGGAACCGACATAACCCACAGTAACTGCCGATTGCCACAACAGTTCGCGCTGGATATCAAAGCTCCACTTCCAAACGTTGCCATCCTTGTAATCCGGAGGTAAGAACAGAACGTCGATGGGGCGAATCACGCCCGCGCCTGCCGTCCGCGTGAGGAATGGATCATCTAGAGTGAGGATCGTGCTTCCTGGGGCATAGCGCTGCGGGGTGAAGTTAAAAGTTCCGCCCGGACCATCGCTGGGCAATTGCTGGGTCGGCAAGACCTGCATGGTCACGTTGTAGACTTGGCTGCCAGCTTTCGGCGGCATCAAGTTAAAAATCGTGAAGGTGTTGGTATGCTGGATGATGTCAAACCAGCCCGCACCGGTGCGAATCACCCACTTATCCGTCGGCCGGTAGGCAATGCCAATGCGGGGCATGAAAAACTTCACCCGCTGCTGGGCCAGCTTCACCGCGCCGGACTCATCCACGCGCTGCGGGAAAATCGTGGGAATCACCTGGTTGGTACCTGGAATCGTGTATCCGTTGCCTCGGCCGATGTTAGTCCCGAAGCCGGGAAAATCGAGGGTGCGCCACAATCCTTTGGCATCTCTTGGGAAGCCATTGTAGTCAAAGCGCAGACCCAAGTTCAGGGTGAGCTTCGGACTCACCTTCCAGTCATCGTGCCAGTAGGCGCCCACGCGGTTTGCGCGAGGGAACGTCAACGGGAGGCCTTCCGGTGTCTGCGTGGTGGAGGGTCGACCCAGTAAGAAACAAGCGAAAGCATAACCACAGACTGCGGCATTGAAGCCAAGCAAGCCCTCTTGGAGATTGGCCGCGCCGCGCTCCATCGACACCCGGTAATATTCAATGCCTGCCTTGAATGCGTGCTTGCCCTTAAACCACGAAATGTGATTCGAGGGTTGAATGGTGTCCATGTTGTCGTATCCGTTCCCGTTAGTTAGCTCTTGCAGAGGAAACGGCAGTCCCGTGAACTGGGGAATGCCATGCTCGCGCGTGGTGAGTTTGCGATTGCCATCGCCCGGAATGCGAAACTGCCCCACGCCCAAGGCGTCCTGATCAAACGACGGATTGTCGGTACGAGGGTTGGCGGTCAGATCGTCAGAAATATTAAACCCAAAACGAAGTTCGTTGATTAACGAAGGACTGAAGGTGTGGATCCACTGTGTCGCGAGATTGGTGACCCAAGAATTGACGAACACCGGCAAATTGGGATTGATGTTGGTGCGCGTGAGATTCGAACGGTCTAGCGCCAGGCGGGCAAAAACACGGTCTGCCATGGAAAAATTGTGGTCCACCCGGAAGAAGTAGGTGTTCACGTTAACAGGCTGTGGCACAGCAGCGCGGGCGGTAAAGTCCAGAGGATCTTCTTGAACAAACTGCGCACGCGGAACGTATAGATCCAAAACCCGGCGCGCTCCAGGGTGAATCCGGGAGGCCGGAATCGTGTTGTTCGGGAATGGAATTCCCGTTTCCGGATCGTAAATGATAATGGGATTGACGAAGCGGTTATTGGCCGTGTAGCCTCGCTGCAGACGGGAAAAGTTGCCAGCCCGGAATTCATCAATTGGCCATGCGGCAGTCTGGACCACACCTTGACGAGTTCGCCGCGCCTCCCAGTTGGCAGCCCAGAAGGTTTTGTTTTTTCCGTTGTAGAGCTTTGGAATGAGCACCGGACCACTCAATACGAAGCCAAACTGGTTTTGGCGTAGCGTATTCTTCTTGGCGCGCGTTGCCCCCGGGGCGAGCTCAAAGTTGAGGAAATAGTTCTCCGCGTCAAAAATGTCGTTGCGCAGAAAGTTGAAGAACGTACCATGAAGGTTGTTGGTGCCGCTCTTCATGGTGATTGTCACTTGAGCTCCGCTGCCGAACCCATACTCCGCTGAGTAGGCATTCGTTTGGATCTTGAATTCTTCAATCGCCTCGATTGAGGGAACGAAATTGGCAATGTGAATGCGGGGGTCTTTGGCATCAACGCCATCCAGCGACACCACCTGGGAAGTTTCGCGCTGACCATTGGCAATGACCCCGAAACCTTGCCCGGGAATTGGGAACCCGCCGGATCCATCGGCCGTGCCGGTACGGATGCCATACTGTACGCCGGGGGTCAAGACCGCAAGACTTTGCATGTTGCGGCCATTTAACGGTAGTTCGATAATGCGGCGGTTCTCGATGACGGCACCCACCGTAGCGTTCTCGGTCACCAGCAAGGCAGCGTTAGCCGCCACTTCAATCGATTCCGTCACGCTGCCCACATCCAGCCGGAAATCTTGTCGAACCTGGGCTGCCGTTTCGACGCGGACGTTGCGGGCAACCTCAGTCTTGAACCCTTGCATTTCGACGCGAACGTCATAGTTGCCCACAAGCACCAGAGGGAACGAATAAAAACCAGCCTCATTCGTCGTGGTGGTCGTAGACACATTTGTCGCGAGATTGGTGAGCGTCACCTTGGCGCCCATAATGACGGCGCCCGTCGTGTCGGTCACTAATCCCAAAACGGTTTGCGTCGTGGACTGCGCCGCGCATATGCCAACAGCCACGATCCACAAAGCAAGCCACTTACGCGCAGTTGCCATTGTCAACCTCCAAATTCTTACCTCTCTGCCGCCGCCAATCGGCCTTACCTGCCGGCAAGCGTTTTTTCCACCGGATTCATCGGAAGCCTGAAACAATGCGACTTGGCGTTCTGGCTATACCACCCGAACGGAGGATGAAAGACCCAAGCCCCGATTCCCGTAGCGCTGAGTATACATCTTTGGAACAGAATTTTCAAAGATGAACCGGACCCTCGTCTGGCCGACTGGATGTTTTTTGGAGGGCGCGATTTGTGAAGCTCATAACTTCGTTGCCTCTTGGCCGCAGCGGCGTTCTGCAACAGCTAGTCCGGGGCGTGCTAGCATGAAGGGTTGTCAGGCTCCGGGCTCCGTGCAACGGGCGGCCGCAAACCCCGCCAGGTCCGGAAGGAAGCAACGGTAGCGGTGACGTGCGTGTGCCGCGGATCACCCGGGGTCTGGCCAGACCCGCAAGTTTTCGCCTCTCATGTATCAGGTCATTGCCCGCAAGTACCGCCCCCAAAATTTTCGTGAACTGGTCGGCCAGGAACACGTACGTACGACGCTCGAGAATGCAATTAGCCAGAGGCGGATCGCGCACGGCTATATCTTTTCCGGTCAACGCGGTACGGGCAAAACGACCGTCGCCCGGATTCTGGCCCGATGCCTGAATTGCGAAAAAGGACCAACGCTGGCCCCTTGCGGGGAATGCGCCAGCTGCCGCGAAATCGGGCTTGGCAGTTCTCCCGACGTGATCGAAATCGACGCCGCCTCCAATCGCGGCATCAATGAAATGCGGGAGCTTCGCGAAAGCGTGCGCTACCGGCCCGCGCGCGACCGCTTCAAAGTCTTCATCATTGACGAAGCGCATCAGATTACCAATGAGGCTTTCAACGCGCTCCTGAAGACCCTCGAGGAACCCCCGGAATGGGTGGTGTTCGTGCTCTGCACCACCGAGGCTCACAAGATTCCCAACACCATCGCTTCGCGCTGTCAACACTTCAGTTTCCGCTCCGTGGACTACGAGGCAGTGGTCGGCCTACTTGAGCAAGTTTGCCGGGCTGAGAGCATCGATGCCGAAGCCGAGGCTTTGTCCTGGATCGCGCTCGCGGGAGAAGGTAGCGTGCGGGATTCGTTATCGGCGCTTGATCAAGCCATTGCTTGTTGCGGGCCCAAGATTTCGGCTTCGGAGGTGCGACAGCTACTGGGCCGGTTCTCCCTCCAGACCCTGGAACAAGTAGCGGAGGCTTTGCTTGCGGGCGACTCCGGCCGGATGCTGGACATTGTCCAAGAGCTCGAAAGCGCTGGACAAAACCTGCAGCACTTTTGCCGCGAACTGTGTCGTTTCTTCAGGAATTTGCTAGTGGCGCGCATCGCTGGTGCGGATACACGCTTGATTCCCGCCGCCAAGGCCGAGCGGGAGCGGCTGGGCGAGATCGCCCAACAGTTTAGCGAAGAGGATCTCACGCGATACCTGAATCTGACCCTGGATCTCTTCAGCAGTCTCCAGCATTCCTTGCAGCCACGGATGCATTTGGAACTCGGTCTAGTCCGCCTGGTCCATGCAGGCCGTTTGCGATCGATTGAAGAGATTCTCGCCGCCTCAGCTCCGGGGCTTGCTTTGCAGTCAAAAGGCGAAAGGACTCGTGGAGGAGCGCCGGCTCAAGCCAAACCAGCGGCAGAGTCTGTCGGGCCCGCACGCCAGTTCGTACCAGTCTCCTCCGCTGCGGAAAACACGGCTCTGAGCTCCAGGACGGCAGCCGCCAAAGCCCCCCGCAGCGAAAGTCCAGGCAGCGATCTGCGCTCTCGCCTCCTGACTAAGCTACAGCAGCAAGGCATGGCGTTCTTAGCAGACGCCGTCGAGCACTCGGTGGTGGAAGAAAAGCCGGGAGAGGTAGGGTTCACCGCCGCCAAAGAATTTGGCCTAGCGCTGCGCTCCACAGACCTGGCCAAAGTGGTGGAAAGCATACTCGGGCGCCCGGTCAAGATCACCGTACAGTTCAAGGACGCGGCACAAGCTCGCCCGGCGGCAACCGGCAATTCCCTTCCCCAGCAAGATGAAACCACGCGGCGCGCCCTTGAGAATCCCGAGGTGCGGCGTTATCGTGAGTTGTTTCCAGGCAGCGAAGTGCGCGCCGTCCAAAACTTGAAGGAGTCGTCATGAAATTTCCTGGTGGCATGGCCAATATGCAGGCCATGATGAAGCAAGCGCAACAAATGCAGCAAAAGTTGCAGGAGGAGATTGCCAAGATTCGAGTCGAGGGATCGGCGGGCGGCGGAATGGTGGTGATTACCATGGACGGCCAGAAACACGTCACTGGCGTGAAGATCGACCAGGAAGCCGCTGGCGACGCCGAAATGCTTCAAGATCTGGTTCTAGCCGCTTGCAACGAAGCAGCCCGCAAGGTGGATGAAGAAGTGAAGCGTTCCTTGGGCGGGTTGGGCTTACCCCCAGGGCTGTTCTAAATTCAACGAAACCATGTCCGATCTTGCCGAGCCTTTGGCCCGCCTCATCCAGGAATTCCGCCGGCTTCCGGGAATTGGTCAGAAATCGGCGCAGCGGCTAGCGTTTCACATCCTGCGCGCCAAGCGGGAAGACGTGGAGCGTCTTTCGCAAGCCGTGCTTGACGTTAAAGACAAACTGAGCCTTTGCGTGGAATGCAACAACATTGCCGACGCCGAGCTGTGCAATTATTGCCGGGATGAATCGCGCGACCCGAAGTTGATCTGTGTTGTTGAGGAGCCACCGAACATCCTTCCGGTCGAGATGACACGCCAGTTCCATGGCCGCTACCACGTGCTGCACGGGGCGATCAGTCCGTTGCGGGGAATTGGCCCCGAACAGCTGCGGATCAAAAATTTGCTCACGCGCCTGCAGCGGGGCCCGGTAGAAGAAGTGATCCTGGCCACCAACCCGACCGTTGAGGGAGAAGCGACTGCGGTTTACTTGTCGCGCTTGCTCAAGCCGCTTGGGGTGCGCGTCACCCGGATTGCCATGGGAATTCCCGTCGGCAGTGATCTGGACTTTGCCGATGAAGTCACCATGACCAAATCGCTTGAAAACCGGCGAGAACTTTAATGCTCGGGCCGGGGCCTCCAGGTGAGCTTCGAGGCAAGCACGCCAGCTGAGAAAGCTGTTTCGGAGCGATTTTTTGGCGCCAGGTGGGCGTCTAACGGCGGGGCTGGCTCAACAGTCCGCTCAGCCTCTCGAGCTGCCGCTCGAGGTCCCGCTCCTCGGCCCTGGCTTTTTCGATCGCCTGCTTGAGACTCGCGACTTCGGCCTCCAGCTTGGCGCAGCTTTCCTCGATTTGGGTCAATTCTGGATTCTGGCGAAATTTGGAAGCCACGCCCAGCCACCGCGCCAAGTCACGGCCAATCACCTCGCGGCCTCGCTTGAGGGTGAGGCGGACCATCACATCGCCAGACTGGTGGGCGTAGGCCAGCGTGCCCGTTTGCAAAAGGCTGGCATCGAGCCCAATCGGGGTTAAACGAAAACCGTCGGTAATTTCGAACTCCGCTTGGTCGGCCTCACGAACCAGGCGGCTATGCCGGTTCCACTCGATGTGCAAATGTCCGCCCTCGGCGAGGACTTTTAGGCCGACCTGGTCTTTACTCCCGGGCGCAGCCTCGCGGCTGGCAAACTGCGGAATCCCAAAAACCACAAA
Organism: Bryobacteraceae bacterium; assembly: GCA_025056455.1. GTDB lineage: Bacteria > Acidobacteriota > Terriglobia > Bryobacterales > Bryobacteraceae > CADEFT01. Next base: position 397,953 of record JANWVY010000001.1, read on the forward strand.
AAATATAACTAAAAGCGCTGCGGCAAGGATGGGAATTTTAGGCGTTGCTTTCACGGGCGCTCGCGCAGGCCGTGCGAGCTGTTCGCTCGAAATACCGCTAGGCGGTTCGGGCTCTGAAGCAGATCCCAACGAAACTGATGGATTCGGCTCGAGCATCTTCTCCGCCGGGCGCGCGCCTTCGATAATGAACTCCCGGTACGATGTCTCCGTCCGCACCAAGCCGCCGTCTTCGCGAACGAAAAAGCCAGCCTGCGTTGGGCGGCCTTTCACCGGGTGCAACACCAAGACGACTTGCCAGGGCTCAGGAAAAAAGCGATTGTAGATTTCTAAATCTTCCTCGCTCAGACAAACGCCCCTTTTGGTATGGGAAACAAAGAATCCCAGCAGGACCAGCGCGTTGAGCTGTGGATCGCGTTCCGCTTGTTCTAGCTGCTGAACCAGCAGGTCGCGGTCGCGGCCGGAGAGGAGGAATCCAGGACCGCGCGCGTGTTCGCACTCCACCTGCCGCCAATCCAAAATTCGAAGCCGCGTTTCCTCACGCTCGCCAAAAAGCAGGCCACCAACTTCCAGGCCTCCGCGGCTGAGACGGCGGAAGGCGGAAAGCGCCAGCCCGTTCAATTGTTCGAGAAGCGCCGCTGGGATCTCGATTGAATAACGGCTTTCTGGGGCGCTCCAGAGCAAGATCGGCTGATTGTGTGAGCTGTCAGCCGGCAATCTCCCTCCTCTGGATGAACAAGCGCGTTTCTTTGAGGTAGGAAGTCGTCCAGCGCCGCCACTTAGCTGCCCTTCGGTCAATCTGAGCGATCCGGAATCTCATGGGAATTGATTTTCCGCTAGCTTATTGTGTCCACGCGACGTCAATATTTGAGACCACGCCGTCTTTGATTTCAATATCGTACTGCTCCTTGCGCTGGCCTTCTTTGACGAGCTCAAGATGATAGCGACCGGTGGGCAGAGTGAAGCTCGCTGGGGTTTTCTCCCGTCGCTCCTGGCCGTTCAAAATGATGGTGGCTCCCGGAGGAGTGGTGCGAATGGTCAACGTTCCAAGCGCTCGTTCCATGGTGATGAGAATTTCGCGATCCTGCGGAATCTGAAAGATCCGAGACTGCAAGCGATAACCCTCGAGAGAGGCCGTTAGGGTGTGGCGCCCAGAGCTGAGCGTCATCTGGCAAGGCGCCGTACAGCTCCGGCTGGCCAGTCCATCGAAAATGATTTTGGCGCCTGGAGGCACAGTCGCCACAAAATATGTGGCTTCCTCCATCACTTTCTCGCTGGGCTTAACTTTCTCGACGGCTTTGACTGGAGCAGTAACCGCTGGCGAGGGGGCAGGCGTGGAAACCGGCTTTGTTTCCGGGGACGGGATCGCCTCAGAAGGGGACGCTGCGGCGGTTGGCTCGGCTTCTGGAGCAGAGGAAGATTCTTGCGCTGGAATGATTGAGGGAGGGGGTGGGGGAACGGAAGAGGGTACGGAGGCAGCTGCGGGCCCGATGGGAGAGGGCTTGGTGCTTTCCATCGCCCCTTGCTCCACGGCGGCCGGCTGGGCTGGTGCGACCGGCTGGTCGTTATGAAATAACAGGAAACGGCCCAGTAAGGCCAGCACACCAAGACTGAAGGAACCCGCGATAAAAGCCAGAACAACGCGCCGCCGTTTGGATTTCGATGGAGCTTCCGCCCTCGTTTCTTCCGCAAGGAGAGGGGGCCGGTCGCTTTGAGGGAGCCTGGGTAGCGGTTTCAGTCCCTGCGATGGCGCGGCCACTGGCTGCGACTGGCCTGGGTTCGGAAACCGTAACTCCCGAGAAAGCGCCACCGGAACTTCCTCAGCCACGGTTTCTTGTGTCTCGACAGCCCCGCTCTGCATGGGCTCCCAGTTGGGTTTCGCCTGGCAGGCGTTCGCAAGCGCGCGAGCAAAATCCCCACAGCTGGGATAGCGCTGGTGCGGATCTTTGTGCAGCGCACGCCGCAACACGACGTCCACGCCAGCGCCCAAGGTCGGATTGAGCCGGTGGGCAGGAATGAATTCCTCGTTCACAATTTTGAACATCAAGGAAGGCAGCGTGCTTCCAGCAAAGGGTTTCTCCCCGGTGAGCATTTGATAGGCGATCACGGCGAGAGCGAATTGATCGGTGCGGCCGTCGGTCGGCCGGTCCGTAATTTGCTCCGGCGACATGTAGCTCGGAGTTCCGAGTACGAAGCCCGATTGCGTAGCTTGGTGAGAGAGGAATTTGGCTACGCCGAAATCGGTGATCTTCACCCGGTTACCAGGGGCGATCAGCAAGTTGCCAGGCTTGATGTCGCGGTGTACGATGCCTTTGCTATGGGCGTAGTCGAGCGCCGCTGCGGTTTGTTCGATGATGCTAAGCAACTGGTCCTTGCCGATGCGGCCCTGGCTCAGCAAAGCTTCAAGCGAAGGGCCGTCGACAAACTCCATGAACACATAGCCCACGCCATCCTGTTCCTGCACGTCGTAAATGGTGACGATCCCAGGATGGGACAACACGCCAGCCGACCGCGCCTCCCGCACTAAGCGCTGGCGGAGAAACTCGCGTTCTTTCGGGTCGTCGACGTCTTTGAGCCGGATCGTTTTGATCGCTACCGTCCGGCCAATCGCCGGATCCTCGGCCCGATACACCACGCCCATCGCTCCGCGCCCCAGCTCGCCCGTTACGCGGTAGCGGCCAATTTGTTGCATCCTTCGACCCTTCCATTCTAGCGCCGCCCGTCGCGCTGCCGTTGCTACAATGAGGATTCAACTCCGCATCATTCCATGTTTCGATCCCTCTTCGGCTCTACCACCGAAAACGAACCGAACCTTCTCGAACGGCTCAAGCAAGGCATCCAGAAGACGCGAGCGGGTTTCGTTTCCATGCTGGACGATGCCCTGCACGGCAAGAAGGTCATTGACGCTGACTTGCTGGAGGAGCTCGAATACTCCCTGATTACGGCCGACATTGGCGTCCGTACGGCCAGTGAAGTAATTGAAAGCGTGCGCCAGCGCGTAGACCGCCACTTGGTGAATGACGCCAGCGAGATCCGATCACTCATTCGCCAGCACTTGATTGAGGTGTTGCAGGCCTCGGAAACTCCCACACCTCTCGTGACGGAGCCTCCCGCTGTCGTGATGGTGGTTGGCGTCAACGGCGCTGGGAAGACAACTACCATTGGCAAGCTCGCCCACCGCTTCAAGGCCGAAGGACGGAGCGTTCTGCTATGCGCAGCCGACACTTTCCGCGCCGCAGCGATCGAACAGCTCGAAGTATGGGGCCAGCGCACCGGAGCCGAAGTGGTCCGCCAGCGGCAAGGATCCGATCCAAGCGCGGTTCTTTTTGACGCTCTGCAATCAGCCAAGGCGCGTCGCATCGACTACGTCATTGTGGACACTGCCGGCAGACTTCACACCAAGGCCAACTTGATGGCCGAACTTGAGAAGATGACGCGAACTGCAAAGCGAGTGGTTCCTGGCGCACCCCATGAAGTTCTGCTTGTCCTGGACGCAACCACAGGACAGAACGGCTTAGAACAGGCAAAACACTTTACCGAATCAAGCGGAGTGACGGGCATCGTGCTCACGAAACTCGATGGTACGGCCAAGGGCGGCGTTGTGATTGCCATTGCGCGGGAATTGAATTTGCCAATTCGCTACATCGGTGTAGGAGAACAAGTGAACGACCTTTTGCCGTTTGAGCCAGAACGCTTCGTCGAATCCTTGTTTGAAACTTCATGAAGGTGGACTATCTGGGGCAAGCCCTGGAACTGGCGCGCCAGGGAGAAGGGCAAACGAGTCCCAATCCCATGGTGGGCGCGGTTGTGGTCCGGGAAGGTGAAGTCGTCGGCCGCGGCTACCACGTCTGGGCGCGGCGAAAACATGCGGAGATTCTGGCCCTGGAAGAAGCGGGCGAGCGAGCGCGTGGCGCCACGCTGTATGTCTCACTGGAGCCTTGTTCGCACCAGGGACGAACGCCGCCCTGCACTCAGGCCATCATTGCCGCGGGCGTTTCCAAAGTCGTCGCCCCCCTTGCCGACCCCAATCCGCTAGTTTGCGGTCGGGGATTTGAACAATTGCGCCAGGCCGGCGTCGCGGTGGAGATCGACGAGCGCTGGGCGGCTCAAGCGCGGAAACTCAACGAGGCTTTTTTTCATTTTCAAAAAACACGCCGGCCCCTAGTGACACTGAAATCCGCTTTAACGCTAGATGGAAAGATCGCCGCGCCTATGGATAACGACGGCTGGATCACCAGCGAGCGGGCGCGCGCCCATGTACAATCCCTGCGCCATGCCTCCGACTGTATTCTCACCGGTATTGGCACGGTTTTAAGCGACGACTGTCTACTGACCGACCGCACGGGTCTACCACGCAGCCGGCCCTTGATGCGCCTGGTCGTCGATTCTCAGCTGCGCATTCCGCTGAACTCGAAGATGGTGGCCAGCGCGGCCGGCGATCTGACGGTAGTGACTACCTCTGCGGCTAGCCCTGAGCGGCGGGCTGCGCTCCAGGACAAGGGGGTGGGAGTGATCGTCTTCGATGGCAAAGACGGCAGGACGGATCTGGCAGCCCTCGTAGAGTGGCTCGGCGCGCAACAGTATTTGTCGTTAATGATCGAAGCAGGAAGCATGGTGAACTGGGCGGCGCTTGAGGCGGGTATTGTGGATCGCATTTTTTTCTACTACGCTCCGAAAATTCTTGGCGGTACAAAATCGCTGCCGGTCGCTGGCGGTACGGGAAAACGCAGCCGCAAGGAAGCCATTCAATTAGAGAACCTCAGCGTCCACTTGATTCCGCCGGATGAATTCGCCGTGGAATGTTATCTGCGAAAGGATTAGACGGTGTTTACAGGCATCATCGAGGAAGTAGGCCGCCTCGTAGGGCTCGAGCAGCAAGCGGCTGGAGCACGAATTCGAATCGCTTGTAGTAGGATTCTCGAGGACGCCGCGCTGGGTTGCAGCGTCGCGGTGAACGGCGTATGCCTGACGGCAGTCGAGCTTTCCTCCACTCATTTTGTTGCCGATTTGGCGCCCGAAACGCTCCGGCGCACCAACTTGGGAGATCTCGAGGGGGGCGATGCGGTGAACTTGGAGCGAGCCCTCAAAGCCGGAGCTCGCATGGACGGGCACATCGTGCAGGGCCACGTCGACGCTACTGGCGAGCTGCTCTCGCTCGAAGAGCTCGGGGCTGGAAACTGGTGGCTGCGCATTCGCGTTCCTGCCGAGGTTGAGCGCTATCTCGTGTATAAAGGCTCGGTTGCCGTTGATGGTATCAGCCTCACTGTCGCGGCCATCGAAGGGGACATTCTTTCCATCGCAATCGTTCCGCATACCTATCGCAACACAGCCTTGGCGGCGCGCCGTCCGGGTGGGCGTCTGAATTTGGAATGTGACGTCCTCGCCAAGTATGTGGAAAAATTGCTGAGCCGCATGGACCGCCGCGAGGCTCTGAGTTTGCAGAAACTCGAAGAGATGGGCTATTGACGGGCTGTTGAGCTGCCTGCAGGCCGCCATTGGAGATTCGAGCAAGGGAAACTCACGACGCTAGTATTTCGGTCCGTTCCACGCCCCCGGACGCACCCTGCCAGATTCTGGACTCGGGAAAAGCTAGGACCTCAGTTCTTCGGCGATTTCCGCCGCCACTCGGCGGGCCTCCTCCACTTGGTGCGTTTCAAAACTGATGGCTCCCACTCGAGGATGACCCCCGCCGCCGTAGCGCTCGCAAATTGTCGCCAAGTTGTGCGTCACAGGGCGGGGAGCCCAAGGATTGGAACCGACAGAAACTTTCGCCCGAAAGCTCGACACACTCACCGACACCGTGTAGACCGATTCCGGAAACAAGTAGTAGGGGATGAATTTGTTATAGCCATCCAAACCTTCTTCCACAAGGTCAAAAAACAACACCCCATCGCGGTAGACCGACTTGCGCTGGATGATACCAATCGATCGCAGATGGCGTTCGTAGAGAGGTTTGTAGACTTCCTGCACCTCGGGCCGGGAAATGATCTGTTCTAGACTCTCCGACATCATGTGACGGATGATCTGCTGGACGAGATCCGAGCCCTTGGAGCCTTCAATGGTGAGAGTTAGCTTCATGGCAGGCGCACCGAGCTCAACGGCTTCTTTCGCGCTGGCATATTGCGCGCCGTCGATGATGTCCGCCCATTTCACGAGTTCTTCAAGATCTGCGGCGTGATAGCCCCACCGCTGACGGACGACGTCGGCAATAAACTTGGTACACGAGCGATATTCGGGATCGTAGAATTTTTTGCCGCTCGTATCCCGGCGGAAGTGCTCTCCGTCTTCGGGCCGCAAAAACGCGCTCTGGTGGTGGTCGAACCACCAAGTGAGGTTGGGATGCGGGGAGTATTTAAAATCCACAATGGCGTTCTCGTCGCCGTCAAACATGCTGTCATCAAACAGCTGCGATGCCTTGTGCGCCATGCCCGTGTAGAGAAACTCGGCGTCAGGTGCAAAAGTATCCCGATAAAAGCGGCTGAAGTAGGCCGCCGACGCCGCCCCATCAAAACAGTGGTCATGGTGTAGGACGCGGATGCGCATGTCGCTCTCGGAAGCGGAAAACCCACTAGATTGCCTCAAAAGGCTAGCCGAACGCAAGCATCCCCACTGGCCGAACCTGGCCGCCTCCCTGGCCTCATCCCCCGCCTTGTCGCCTACCTTGCCCCTCTTGCCCCACCTTGGCCCGCTTGCCTCCCTCGCCATTCTGGCGCCCCCTGCCACCTCACCTCTTCACTTGAGGCGCTGACATAAGGCTAGGCCAATACGGCCGCTTGTTTTGTCACCTGCGCCAAGGCGCGATCAAGGAGCCGCGCAAACTCATCGACATCCGATTTCGAAATGTTTAAGGGCGGGGCGATACGCAACAGATTGCCCCAAAGTCCGCCCTTGCCGATCAAAAGTCCCTCTTGGCGAGCAGCCTCGAGCACGAGATTGGTTTCGCTTCCAGCCGGTTGCTTGGTCTGCCGGTCGCGCACCAGTTCCACCCCCTGCATCAAACCCATGCCCCGAACATCGCCAATGAGCGGGTATTTCTCGGCCAGCTCTTCCAGACGCGAACGCAAATACTGCCCGACCTCGGCTGCGTTTTTCCGCAGGTCTTGCTGCTCGATGAAATCGAGAACGGCCTTTGCGGCAGTGGTGGAGAGAGGATTGCCGCCGAAGGTAGACAGCGTGATGCCAACCACCGAATCAGCGATCTCGGGCTTGGCCGCCGTGAGCCCGATCGGCAAGCCATTGGCCAGGCCTTTCGCCGATGTGATCACATCGGGCTCAACGCCATAGTGCTCGATACCAAACCATTTGTCACCGGTACGGCCCCACCCCGTCTGGACCTCATCACTAATGAAAATGCCGCCATACTGGCGCACAATGTCAGCCACAATGCGGAAGTATTCCCGCGGCGGCGTGATGAAGCCGCCCGCGCCTTGAATTGGCTCTGCAATCAAGGCAGCGATGCGCCCGCTTGTCGTCGTTTGAATGGTCTCTTCGAGGTTTTTCGCGCAGCGTAGCTCACACTCCGGATACTTGAGACCGAACGGACAGCGGTAGCAATAGGCGTTATGCGCAAATACCACGCCTGCCTGCGGCGCTCCAGGCAACCTCCAATTGGACTGACCCGTTAGGCCCATGGCTTGCGCCGTGCGCCCGTGATAGGAAAAACGGAGGGCGACAATCTCGCTCGAACCGGTGTAACAGCGCGCGGCGAGAATGGCCGTTTCATTGGCCTCCGTGCCGCTGTTGGTGAAGAAACATTTCCTCAGCGCACCTGCCGGGGAGATCTCGGCGATCTTCTTGGCAAGAGCGACTTGCGGTTCGGTGGCATAAAGTGTGGAAACATGAATGAGCCTGTCCAGCTGCGCGTGCAGACGTTCGTTAACAAAGCTGTTTGAGTGGCCGACGCTCACGGTCAGGATTCCAGCGAAAAAATCTAAGTACTGCTTGCCGTCATGATCCCAAACGTACTGGTCTTTGGCGTGGCTGATGAGAAGCGGCTCTTTGTAGTAGTGAAAGACAGCGGGGAACAAGTGCTCTTTGTGGGCGAGCAAAATCTCAGTTTTCGTCATCGTGAATGGGCCCTCCGGTTGGCCGCTGGCGGCGGTTCAGGCGTTTTTCTGGCTGTTTCTCAGGTGTTCGCTGCAACCCTAACGACAGCTTGACTTTATTATCACCAAGGCGTCAGACTTTTACAAAGAAAGCCGATTTTGTTTGTGAAGTTCCGGCAAGCTCGGAGGTCGCTTGACATTTGTTTTTCTCTTTCTTTTCGCCGTGGCAGGCTGCTCAGGCCAAACAGGCATGCCTGGGTACGGGGGCCCGGCCGTTGCCAGTCGCGGTTTACGGAGCGCGGGAGTCCGGGGTTCGGAGTCGGTGAGCATCCGCCCTTTTGCGAGCGTAGCAGGCATTTATGACAACGGCTTAATCGCTGTGGGCCGGGACCGCGAGGGGCGGATCACCAATCCGGGAGCCTTGTACGGCATCGAAGGCATGGTGGGCGCCTACGGAGCAAAAGAGTGGCGCCGTACGCACGTTGGCCTGGACTACATGGGGCTCTACCGGCACTACAATGCCAACACTTTTTTCAACGGCAGCGACCATCTGCTGGGGCTGGATCTTGCGCGCCAGTTAACGCGCCGGACCGGCTTCACCCTCCGAACCATCGCGGGAACGACCTCGCGAGCTGTGGGTGGTGTCTTCAGTTACTCCACGGTCGACCCGCTGTTCCTTGGCGTCCCAGCCAACGAAATTTTTGACAACCGCACCTACTTTCTGGAGTCCATTGGAAGCTACTTGATGCAGTTTGGCTCGCGCAATACGCTTTCGATGTCCGGCAGCGGATTTGCCGTGCGGCGGCAGTCAAGGGCGCTGGTTGGTATCAATGGCTACCGGGCGACTGCGGACTTCACGCGCCGAGTGACCCGCAACACCACGGTCGGCGGCGCGTATCAATACTTTCACGTGGATTTCCCCCGCGTGCTGGGCGAAGCCGACGTACACGTTTTTCTGGGGCAGTACAGCCGGAGAATCGCCCGGGTCTGGGATTTGAGCCTTGCCGGCGGGCTTGCTCACCTCGATTTTACAGGCGTTCGCCAAGTGACGCTGGACCCGGTTGTGGCGGAGCTCCTCGGCTACACCACCGGGCGGGAAGCGTTTAACTCGATCAATCGCGTTCCTACGGTGCTGGCAGGTTTGGGTCGGTCTTTCCGGCGCGCCTTATTTAGCGTCGTCTATCAAAGAGGCGTCTCGCCTGGCAATGGCGTCTTGCTGCTGTCGCGCCAGGAATCGCTGTCGTTCAACTACACTTACAACACGGGGCGGAGATGGTCGGTCAATGGCGGTGGTGGATATTTCAGTATGACAGGCACCGGGGCTTATGCTGGCACCTTCGAAACTTATAACGCGGGCATGAGCGCCAATTACCGCTTCTGGGAAGATCTGCACTTCTCCTTTGGTGTGGACGTGCGCCGGCTGTTGGTGACAAACTCGGCTTTTGGCCGCACAGGCACACGCGTTTTCGCCGGATTGACCTATAGCCCCGGGCCGATTCCCGTGTCCATCCGTTGATTGCGCTCGCTCCGATGGCTGCCAAGCGCATCTTAATCGTGGATGATGAGGCCGCTTTGAGGCGCCTCCTCGATACGTGTCTGCGGCGCGCCGGCCACCAGGCCTTCTGTTGCGCATCGGCGGCAGAAGTGAACGCAATGGAAAGCGGGGATTGGGATGCGGCGATCGTCGATCTCAGCTTGCCGGATTGCGATGGCCCTGCACTCATTTGCGAACTGCTTGAACGATCTCCCCGTCTTTGCGTGCTGGCGTCCAGTGGCAGCCCGTTTGACCTTAGTTCGATCCCCGCAGCCGACCGTCATCGCGTCGCCTTCTTGGCCAAACCCTATCTGCCTCAGGATTTGCTTCGGGCGCTCGACAGCTTGCTTTGCGGGCCCTAGTGGAATTTCACCTTCTCAGCCGACATCCAGCGCGCGATTTTTTCCGCGAAATTCTCGCCACTCTCGGACCAAAGCAAGCGTTTTTCCACCGGGACCTGCGCCTCAATGTCCTGCACCAGCTTCATCAAACTGCGCAAATTGGTTTGGGCCACACGAACGCTGACGGGCTCATTGCGCGCCGGTAGGAAAGGGTCCTCCGGACCAAACTCAATCCGGACATGATCGCCAGTGTCGTTTTCGTATTCCGGGCCAAAGCACCACAGCGAAAGGCGGGCTGGACTCAGTTTCCAGTCCCGGTCAAACAGCATCAAGTCCCAGGCGCACTCTAACTGGTAGGCGCAATCTGCTTGTTGAAACTCGCGCGCCAGTTGAACGGCTGGCTCCGGATCAAAGGGTGGAGGGTAAGCTTGTTCGCAGAGGATGGGCTCGGCCGGCGAGACAGCGCGCACGCTGACGGTAACCAAGCCTTGATGGAGTTTCGAAAACGGGAACAACCTCAACAGCTTTTCCCAATAATCCACCATCCGGAGGGTCGCGGCTGCGGGGTTGTCATATCCCCGCAGCCAGAAAGAGAGCGTTAAACGGTCAGCCATGGCTGCGATTTCACTATCCCGTATTTTCAGAAACTCGGCTCCCGCCAATTCGAGGCTAACTCCAAAGACGGTCATTCGAGCGCTGCTGGTCCCACTGCGGGGTTGGCTCGAAGTAGCCCGGTTCGAGCAAATGCTGTTTGACTACTTCGTCATTCAGGGTGACGCCCAAACCCGGCTTGTCTGGCACCTTGGCGAAACCTTTTTCAACCAGGGGTTTGTCGCCATGGACCAAATCTTCCCACCAAGGGATGTCCACCGAGTGGTGCTCCAGCACGAGAAAGTTTTCAGTGGCCGCAGCACAATGGACGTTGGCCATGAAGCTGATGGGAGTACCTGCAAAATGCATCGCCATGGGCACGCCGTAATCCTGGCAGAGATCGCCGATTTTCTTGGTTTCAAGAATTCCCCCCGAGGTAGCTAAATCGGGATGGACAATGTCCACTGCGTGCATACGGGCTAGCTTCACAAAATCCTCTTTCAGGTAAATGTCTTCCCCGGTCAAAATCGGAATGTCCACGGCATCAGTGATTTTCTTGAGTAGCTCGGCGTACTGCCAGGGAATCATGTCTTCCAGCCAGGCCATGTTGTACTTCTCTAATGCCTTGCCGAGACGGATGCAGGAGTTGACCCCGATGTGTCCGAAGTGGTCAGCAGCGAGCGGGACTTCCATGCCGATGACTTCGCGCACCTGGGCGACGTAGTCGGCCATGGCAGCGACGCCCTTTTCGGTCAGCTCCATCCCTGTAAACATGTGCTGCGTGTTATAGAAGTCTCGCGAGGAGGTTCCGAGCGGGCGGCTCACCGTGCCGGGAATATGCTCCACTAAACTGACGCCTAAATCCATCTTGAGAAAGGTAAAGCCGTTCTTAACGACCCGGTCCTTTAAGCGCTGGGCAAACTCCTTGGGGTCTTTTGACTGGGTTGTATCAGCATAGAGCCGGATGCGATCGCGGAACTTACCTCCGAGCATCTGATAAACGGGAACGTTATAGGCCTTGCCGGCCAGGTCCCAAAGCGCCATCTCGACGCCGCAAACGCCTCCACCCTGGCGCGCGTGGCCGCCGAATTGTTTAATCTTGCGAAAGATCTTGTCAACGTTACAAGGATTTTCGCCGAGTAACCGGCTCTTGAGCATCAAGGCGTAATTTTTGTGCGCTCCGTCCCGCACCTCGCCGAAACCAGAAATCCCTTGATTGGTATCGATCCGGATGAGCGGACAGGTCATAGGCGCTTTGGTCACCACGGCTACACGCAGGTCCGTGATCTTCAAGTCCGAAGGGCGCGACATCTGGTTGACACGCTGCATGGCCGCTTCGAGATCTTGATCGGCCCAAAAGCTCGCTGCGAGCGCACCTGTCGCCGCGCCGAAAAAGCTTCTGCGGGAAAAGGTTCTTGGTTTCATGGTCGGATTATATCGATCGGGGTGAGCGCGAAGGAACTCAAAAGCCCTACTCGGCTGGCGCAACAATCTACTTGCAGTTTGTCCCGCTGCAAACGCGTTCGGCAATCTTCTGCGGCGCACCCAGACGCTTCGGGTCGCTAACGGTCGGCCTCTGTACGGATGTCGTTTCGATCAGTTTCTCGCCTTGCCGCCGCTGCTCGATCAACTGGCGCTCATAGAGAACGGGCTTACCCGTCGTGTTCACTACGCCGGGCACCGCGCGGTAGATATCAACTTCCCGCGACTCGGTGCCATCGGGATTTTTGCGAGCACGGACTACGGTCTGCGCCGCCAGATTTAACTTCCCGCTGTCGGTCAACTCATACTGCGCGATGTTCTCTAGGCGCTGCCCATCCTGCTCCTCCTGAGTGGTCACCACGCGAAAGGCTTCTGAGAAACGGCCGGTGGAATCTTTGCGAAATACTGTGAAATCACTGTGAGATTTTCCGCCGTCGTCACGAACGACGAGCGTCTGGCGCTCGGCGACATCGAAAGCGCCGTTAATGCCCGGCCTTTCCACCACCGTGGTGGTTGTTTGCTGGGAGCCAGATTTGCGGCCTTCCGATGTTGTCCGCTCTGCTAGTTGAAATCGCCCGTTCAGGTCTCCGCGATAAATACTCGTGACGGAAGTTACCGAACCATCCGCATTCTTCTTCTCGTCGATGATTTGCCTTTCCAGGGGCCCGGGATTCCCTGTTGCGTCGTACCGCCGGATGATACGCTCAACAACACGGCCCGCGGAGTCCTCCCGAATGACCCGCTCTTCTACCGACTGAAGGGGAACCGTACGTCCGTTGATGGACTGCGTCAGCTCGGTCACCGTCAGGGTGTTCCCGCTTTTGGTGACAGTCACGTTTCCCCAGGGCACGCTGCGTCCGTTGAGATCGGAAATGTAGGTGGACTGGGTTTGTTGAGCGAACAGCGGTAGGCAGAAAGCGAGCGGGATCAAGCGCTTCATAGTCTCAGACTAAGGGGTTAGAGGGAGAGGATCAATCCCTGAAAAACCTTACAACTTACCGCTCGCGCCGCAGCGGAAAGAGGCTTCTGCGATAGGCTTCGACAATCCGTTCCACATAACGTTGCGTCTCGCGGTAGGGTGGCACTCCGCCATATCTTTTCACCGCGCCAGGACCAGCGTTGTAGGCGGCAAGCGCCAAACGCAACTGATCCGGATGGTTTTTGTATTGAAGAAGCAACTGCCGCAAGAAGCGTGCGCCAGCCTCAACGTTTTGCTGCGGGTCGTGCGGGTCGGCCTCGAGAGCGGCGGCCGTCGCCGGCATCAACTGCATAATCCCAATCGCACCTTTCGCCGAAACTGCGTACGGGTTATAGCCCGACTCGAGCTGAGCCACTAGGTGCAAGAGCGAGGGAGGAAGCCCGTACTGCTCCGCTGCCTCACGGACCAGAGCCTTGGCCTCGGAAGGGGTCATGGCTACGGCAGCTGCGGCTCGAGGGGCATGACTGCCGTCGCTGGCAGACGGCGGTGAAGGAGGCGGCACAAACTCTTCGATTTCAATCGCCGCCAAGTACGAGGCTGGAAACTCGATATAGGCATCTTTGGACGTGAATAACCGGACTTGCGAGCCAGCGAGCTCGTGACGCTCGATGCGCATGCGAAAACCGGTCTCAAAAACGGCCACTTCCCCAGCCCAGAGCGCCGGTATTTTCGAAATCAAAAAAACAGCGGTCAGCTCGCGGAGCATCGACAACACACACCTGACGTTAGAAACTCAGAAAGCGTGCAACTAAAAGCGTTCTGTGCTTCCATTATCTCAACAAGCCTCGCACGCGCAGCCAGTCCGCCAGGCGTGCTGGCCAGGAAGACAAAGTGGCATCGGTCGCGGCCAGGCCAAGCCCGTGCCGCCCTTTTTCATAAATGTGCAGTTCCGCCGGGACGCCCGCCTTGCGCAAAGCCAGGTAAAACAAGACGCTGTTTTCGGGCGGTACACTCTGATCCTCGTGGGTGTGGAAGAGAAATGTGGGTGGAGTTCGAGCGCTTACCTGAAGCTCATTTGATAAAAGTCTGAGTTGTTGATCGTCGGGATTCTCTCCGAGCAAATGGCGCTTGGAGCCCGCGTGCGCATATTCGGTCACCAAAGAAATCACCGGATACGCCAAGATAGCGAAATCCGGTCGAGAACTGAAGCGTTCAACCGGGTCTGGCGACGCTGGATTCCCATCATCGAAGTGTGTCGCTGCCGTAGAGGCAAGATGACCTCCGGCTGAAAAACCCCAAATCCCGATTCGGTCGGGGGCTAGACCGAGCTGGCTGGCCTGCGAGCGCACCATCCGGATGGCGCGCTGCGCGTCCCGGAGCATGGCTGGGTGGCGGTAGCGGGGCCCGAGACGATACTTCAACACAAAGGCCGAAATGCCGAGCGAATTCAACCACTCGGCAATCTGGTTGCCTTCATGCTCTAGGGCCAGAGTCCGGTACCCTCCCCCCGGGCAGACGATGACGCCGGTAGCCACTTTCCGATCAGCAAGGAAATAGGTCAGCGAGGGCTTATCGATCTCCTCCTGGCCAACGGCGTCTGGGGCGCCTTGCGGATACAACAATTCTATGCGGGGTGGCATTCGATGGCCGGAATGCTGAGCCGGTAATAGCGCTGCCGCGGCTATCAGAATCATCCAGGGCGACCAGTGGGACATCCAGAAACGAATCATCGCCGCCATTTTATCTTCCCTCCGTCTCTCACCGCGGACTCATTCGTCCAGCCACTTTCTCGTCGGCTGTCGCACAATGAGGAGTGTCATGTTGCTCCGCCGCCAGTTCTTGGCAAGCCCTCTGCTCCTCGTTCCCTACCCGGCTTGGGCACGATCGCTCAAAGCGGGCCCAATTGAGTTCGAAGTGATCCGGCGCGGAAGGTCTTCGCGGCGCTATCTCCACATCCACGGCAACGAGAGCACAGCCGGCGAAGTCTTACGCAAGCACATGGAAACGCATTTAGGCGTCGCCTTTCTCATTCGCAATTCAGAGCGAAATATCCGGTTTGAGGGCGGCGAGCTGGACCCCAACCGAATGTTCTCGGAAGAGGGTGCGCAGCGTAACTTAAAACTGCTGAATGGATCTTGGAGCCCAGAGAAATTGAACAAAGCTCTCGTCCGGTTGCGCCAGCACCGCGAAAAAATTTTGCGTCAAATTTTGCCCCCAGCCGGGGGATTACTCGTGGCTCTGCACAACAATTCGCGTGGCTATTCGGTGAAATCCGAACTGGCCGACAGCGACGAGGTGGCGCTGAATGATGAGTCCAACCCGCACGAATTTTTTCTCGCGACCCAGGTGCAAGATTTCCGAATTCTAGCGCGCTCGCCTTACAACGCGGTTCTGCAAAACCGGCGTCCGCAAGTCGATGACGGCTCGCTTTCCCGGCTGGCCTCGGCCCGGGCTGTCCGTTATGTCAATCTAGAGGCTGGGCTTGGACAGTTCGCACGACAAAGGGAAATGCTAGATTGGCTGGAAAGGAACTTGCCATGAGGTTCATCGCGTGCTCGCTTGTGTGGTTGGGCGCCCTAGTTGCGCAATCTGGACCCGTTCCCCTCACCCAGGGCGAACGAGATCGGGCGCTGAGTCACCTGCATGCTACGCGGAAAATGTTTCTGGATGCGGTTGCTGGGTTAACCCCAGCACAGTGGGAGTTCAAGCCTGCACCGGAAGTGTGGTCTATTGCCGAGGTGGCCGAGCACATAACCTTGAGCGAGGATATGTTGTTTGAAATCGCCACGCAACGGGCTTTGAAAGCGCCCACGGAACCTTTAAGCGACTTTGCCCCGCGAGGCTTCCGCGACGACGAAAAATTATTGGCGGCTGTCTTGGACCGTTCCACGAAGGTAAAGGCGCCCGAGGCTCTGACGCCAAGGCGCAGCTTTCCAACTCCAGCTGATCTGATTTCGGAGTTCAAAAGGCGCCGCGACCGGACCCTCGAATACGTGCGGACCACTGAGGCCGCGCTGCGCGCACACCGTTTTCCACATCCCGTTCTCGGTCCCCTGGACGCCTACCAGTGGTTGTTGCTCGTCTCGGCCCATTGCGAGCGCCACATCTTGCAATTGAACGAGGTGAAGCAGCATCCCGGTTTTCCCAAATAGCGCCTGGTATGCGTGTGGTTGCTTTGCTGGCGCTTTTTCGCTTGGTCCTTCTGTCGGGAGATCTCCACTCGGCCGTGCGGGCGGGGGATCGCAAACAAGTGGAAGCCTTGCTCGCTTCGGGTCAAGCCGTCAACGAGCCGGATGCCCTGGGCGGTACAGCCCTGCATGAAGCCTGCTGGGCAGGAGACGTCGAGATGGTGAAGCTGTTGATTCGCTACGGAGCCAATCCCAATGCCAGGCACCGCGAGGCTGGCAGCACACCTTTGCATTACGCCATCATCACCAATCAGAAAAGCATCGTAGAACTGTTGCTGGCTAGCGGAGCCGATTTCAAGGCAACCGACCAGTCCGGCTCCACGCCACTGCACCTGGCGGCGAATCGCGGCTACCTAGAAATCGCCGAGTTGCTGTTAGCCAAGGGCAGCAATCCCAACCAGCTTGATGCCTCAAAGGTGTCTCCGCTCGAGGAAGCGGCCTGGAAGGGGCAGACGGACATGGTGAAGTTGTTACTGGCCCGCGGCGCAAAAGCCACTCAGGCGGCGCTGGAGATGGCCATTCAAAAGGGGCATACAGCGGTAGTGCAGTTGCTGTTTGAGGCGGGCATCACTCTCCAGCCCGCAGCAGCTGCGGAACAATTAGAGACGGCAATCCGCTACCGGCAGAAAGAAACCGCCTCGTTGTTGATGCGCCGGGGCGCAAAACTCAAAGCCGAAGCTCTGCACCGGGCGCTCAAGAATGCTGTCTTACGGGGAGAGACCGAAATGGTGGACCTACTGCTGGCTCAAGATCGCAACCGTCAAGCCGAACTAGCAAACTCGGTCCTGGGCGATGCGGCGCTGAAGGGCCACCGCGAGGTTGTGGCCCTCTTGCTGGAACGCGGGGCAAACGCTCGCGCCCCGCTGGCCAGCGGTTTGTTCCCGCTCCACGAAGCAGCCCTGGGCGGCAGCTCGCCAGTTGTTGACTTGCTGCTCAATCAGGGCGCTGATGTGAATGCCGTCGATTCTCAGTCAGGGAATACAGCTTTGCATCTTGCCGCCAGTTATGGCCGCCACTCGGTCGTTGTGCTCTTGCTCGAACGCGGCGCTGAAACTCAGCGCAAGAACAAAGCCGGAAAAACACCTTTCGATCTCGCGCAAGAAAACGAGCAGCGGGAAATTGTCGAGCTGTTCCAGGCCCTCAAGTAAAACCGAGCGTTAATTCTCAAACATGCGGCGCAATCCAAGCCACTGTTGCGCCCAAAATCCCTCACCGTAATCGCGCCCGCGGAGCTGATCGGCAATGCCCGTGGGCCGGTAGGTGGGGTCGAAGTTCGCCGTTCCGAAGATCACGTCCCAGAAAGCGAAGACCTGCGCAAAGTTGCTTCCGTAGCGGCCCTGATCCATGGCGTGATGCGTGCGATGAAAGCGGGGGCTGACGAGAATCCGGTCACCGAGAGGTCCGAAACTCAACCGCACGTTGGCATGCGAGAGAGCTTCTAAAGCGCCGCTCACCAACGTCACGGTGAGAAATTGTACAGGTGGTACGCCAAGAGCCAGTCCGATAACGGCCCGGAACAAGGCTGAGATCATTTGGTCAAGCAGGTGCTCGCGATCATCGGTCCAAAACGTCATCTGGCGCTGGCTGTGGTGCACGGCGTGAAGCGCCCACCAAATTCGGAAGCGGTGCTGCCAGCGGTGCCGCCAGTAATCTGCAAAGTCTAAGATCAGCAGGTAGAGTAAGGCGCTTACGACTGGCGCTGTTTGCAAAGGGGGCACCAGATCTTCGAGATTCGGCGGGATCACTCCTGCGAGGCGCAAGTTCGCGTTGACCCAGTCCACCGCCGGCGTCAGAATGAAAAAAAAGAAGAGGGGAAACACGCCTAGTTTTGCCAGCAGCGCATAGACAAAGTCGCGATTGGCTGCTTTGCGATCCGCCCAAGGCTCGGCCGGGGCAATCTGTTCGAGGGGGCGGAAGAGAGCCCACAAAATAACGAGTTCAAGGGCACCGATGAGAAACAGCTCCGTGCCCTCAAACGCCTGCTCGGCCCAGGCCATGAGGCCCGCCCGGTAGAGCACGGGCTGTACCAAGGTTTCAAACACCCAGGCATGGAGCGCGGCAAAGCTGGAACTCAGAAACTCCCACATCGATTCGGTCCTTTTCTATTTTCGCCGTTCTGCTAGCGTGGCAAAGCAAAAACCTTTTTTCTTAAGGCCTGCTAGCAGCGGATCGAGTACTGGCCAGAAGGGTTCTTTGCGCGAGCGGATGCCGAGATGCATCATCAGAATATCTCCGTCACGCAGATTGGCAAGCGCGCGAGCGAGCAACTTCTCGTTGGGATACGTCTCGCTTGGCAGCTCATCTCCCAGAAAACCAGCTGGGCTCCAGCCAACATGCTCATAACCACAGGCGCGGGCAAACGCTAGCGACAGTGGTGTGTGCCTTCCTCCGGGCGCGCGCCAGATGGGATCCATTTTGCGACCTGTCAGCATCTGAAAGCGTTCATCCGGCCGTTTGATTTCGTCACACAGCTGCTCCTGAGTAAGCTGCTGGCGCTGCCCGTTAGGCCCCCGGTAAGTGACCCTGCGGTCAGGCCTGTCCGGCCCTAAATACCAGTGTCGCCAGGTGTGCGAGCCAAAGGCATGGCCATCGCGCACCAAGCCCTGATAGAAAGTCTTCCAGCTGTCATCGAGCGCATGGTCGCCGCGCCAGGTTCTCTCATTCGAGAGAAAAAACGTGGCTCGCACGCCGTGTTTGCGGAGGATGGCTGCGATTTCCTCGGCAGGCTTCATGCTACCCGTGTCAATCGTCAGATACAACGTACCGCGGCAGCTCTCTACACCCTCGAGGCTCCGCGCTAGCCAGCCAAGCGAGAACGCAAGAAGCCAAAGAAAACTAGCGCCGCGGTGCATGATCCCGCAAGTAGATCCCGTGAGGAGATTTGCCAACAGGGATCTGTTTCACAATCTTTTTGGAGGCCAAGTCGACGACGGTCACTTTGCGGATCCATCGCGAGGTCATCCACAGCTGTTTACCGTCGGCCGTAACATCCATGCAGTCCGGACCACCCGGTCCGGGCAGCTCATCTACAACCGTGAGCGTCTGCTGGTCGATTTTTGAGATCTTGTTCGCCGTGCGGTTGGAGAGAAACACATGGCGGCCATCGCCTGCGGGGATAAAATTGTGGGCCCCTGCTCCAGTCACGATCTTTTTGACACGTTTGCGGGCGCGCCAGTCGATCACCTCGACGTAGTCCTCACCCAGAATACCGATCAATAAATACTTGTTATCAGGCGTCATCCAGATGCCTGAGGGCTGTTTGCCGATGGGAACTGTCCACGCCAGCTCCTGCCTGGCGAGATCAATCGCCCCCAGCTGGTTGGTGTCTTGCAGCGTCACGAAAACGTATTTCGATTCCTGATCAAAGATCAAATGGCTTGGCGCCTTGGGTGTTGCAATGCGCTTGAGAAGCTTGAAATCGGACCCCGAATACGAATAGATGTCGCAACGGTCCAAGCGCAAGGACGCTGTGACGAAGTACTTTTTGTCTGGGCTAAATCCAATTTGATACGGATCGCTGATGCGGGCGAGACGCCGTTTGATGTCTCCCGTCGCTGGGTCAAGAAAGACCAAATCGTTGGAGACGGCGTTAGCCACAATGAGAAAGGCATCGTCGGGAGTGGACATGAGATGATGGGGTTCTTTGCCCACACGAAAAGTTCGAGTGACAGCTCCTAATTTGGTGTCGATAATCGATACGGTCTCATCGCCCGAGTTGAGGACGATGGCAATGCGCGCCTGGCTCGAATCGAACGGGAATCCGAAGCAGAACGCAACCACAAGAGATTTCCACGGCCACGACATGGGTTTTACTTTCCAGAATCGCACTGTGGGAGTTGACGCTCAAGCCAGACACTGGGCTGCCCCGTCCCTGCCGCCCGGTCGGGCCCGTTCGAGCTTCATTTCAGCTTGGCGCTATCTTTCAGCTTCGGCGCGGCCAGATAGCCAACCACCAGATCTTTTCGGATCTCGTTGACCACAATTTCATATGGGATGTGAGATCGCGAGCGGTAAAACTGTACAGGCTCATTGAGGCCACGATCTTTCTTCTCCACTTTCAGATCGTTGGAGACCACTTCAATCGTATAGCGGTTGCGCTTGGGATCGGCTTTTTTCAGCAACACCGAAACTTCCCCGATGCGCTGGGGGAGTTTTGTTTTGGGCAATTCGAACTCGACATACTCCCTTTCACCAAGCGCCTTGAGAGCCGCCAGCTCGCGGCTATTGGTGGCGATTAACCCGCTCTGCACACCCAGATCCCCTCGGACGGACCGCATCTCCGAAAGAATTCGCTCGAGATCCGATTTCGCGCCGGCAACCTCTTTTTTCACCGAAGCCACTTCTGCGGCTACCCCGCTCAGCTGGCTGCTGGTTTGAGTAGCTGTTTGTTTGACGTCGCCAATTTGCGCTGAGAGCTGCTGTTGAAGGTTTAGGCTAGTTTGCTCGAACTGCTTGCTAGCGTTGTGAAGCAGAGCCAGCTGTTGATCGGCAACTTTCTTAGCGAGGGACTCGGAGTAGCGGCGGGCGTGCGCCGCGGCCCGTGCTGCCGCTTGTTGCGATTCGGCCTCAACTGCCTCCACCAGTTTGCGCATTTCGGCGACGGCTTGTTCCCGCTCCGATTTCGCCTGCTTGTTTTCGTTGCGCAAGGCTGTGAGTTCTTCTCGAGTAGAGGTTTGCAGGGCAACGAGACGCCGCTCGAGGTCGTGCGTCTTCATCGCAAAATAAATCATGGCACCGAACAGCAACAGCAAGGCCGCCGCCTGAACGAGCGCTTGCTTGGCTGCCCAAGAATTGCCCTCGGTTGAAGGTTGGTGGTTAAACATGTGCGAACCTCTCAGAAAGTTGGACAAGATGCTTTAGGCCGCTCGCTGCTCCAGGCGCCTGACTGACCGGCATCTCACCTCTTGTCGATAGTGTGGCTTGCCGCCCGGCTGCCGGTCAAACCACTTCGATGAAGAATTTTTCATCGGAATATGATAAGGTTAGGCTGGGTTATGGCGCTGGGCTCGCGGGGTCAAATCAGGATTCTTTGCTCCTGGCTCGGGGTATCCATTGGCCTGGCGGCACCCTCTTCAGAAGAATTCTCACGCTGGAAGATCTTCCTGCAGCAATACTGCGAAAAGTGTCACTCTGCGAAGGCGACCGCTGGGGGCTTCCAGCTCGAGCAGCTGGCAAGCCTCGAAAGCTTCGGGCAGCAGGCAGCGGCTTGGAATAAGGCGGCGCGGCGAGTACGCCAGGGTGAAATGCCGCCGAAGGGAGCTCCCGCACCCAGTCTGGACCAGCGCGAGCAATTTGCCCGCTGGGTCGAAGATTCGCTCCGCCAAAAAGCTTGCGAAGCGGGAATTGCGCCAGGGCCCGCCGTCACGCGACGCCTCAACCGCGAGGAGCTTACTGCCACGCTGCGCGATCTTTTGGACATCCATCTGGAAATCGGCGGCGTGCTGCCTGCCGAAGGTGCGGGCGGAGAGGGTTTTGATAATGCAGCCGAGACCTTGTTTCTTTCGCCCTTGCACGCCGAAAAATACCTCGAGATTGCGAAGTTTGCCACCGACTTTGCACAAAAGGAATACAAATCGCGGTTGAAGATTTTCGTTGCCTTACCAGGACCCGGTCAGACCGAGACGCAAGCTGCGCGTGCCATCCTTTCACAGATTCTTCCACAGGCCTTCCGACGTCCCATCGACTCGTCTACGCTGCGCGAGTATTTCGACTTGTTTCAAGCGGCGCGAAAGCAAGGCCAGCCATTTGAAAACGCTATTTTCTTCGCCCTGCGGGCTGCCTTGGTCTCGCCCCGTTTTCTGTTTCGCATCGAACCTCCGCAGTACGGTTCCGGGCCGCAACCTTTGGACGGGTACACGCTTGCCAGCCGGATTTCTTATTTTCTGTGGGGCAGCATGCCCGATGAATTCTTGTTCGACGTGGCGGCCTCCGGTAAATTGCACGAGCCGGCAGTCTTAAAAGAGATCGTTGGGCGGATGCTCCGCCATGACCGCTCCTTGAATTTTGCGCAGCGTTTTGTCGAACAGTGGCTGCGGACACGGGATTTGGAGCGCGACAAAGCGCCTGACGCAAAGCTTTTCCCTCAATACGCCGTTGACGAAGAACTCCGCTCGGATATTCGCAATCAACCCGTACTGTTTTTCCGCGAATTGCTGGTTCGCGACCTGTCGCTGTTGAACCTCATTGAGTCCTCTCAGACGATTGCAACCAGCAACCTGGCCAAGCATTACAACGTGAACTTCCCGATTGATAAAAGCCGTTCCAAGCAGCCGCAGTGGGTGGATGTGCCGGAAGGAAGTCACCGCGGCGGACTGCTCGGCATGGCGGCCTGCTTGATCGTTTCCTCATATCCCTACCGCACCAGTCCCGTCTTGCGCGGCGCCTGGATCCTAGATTCGATTTTGGGAACCCCACCGCCGCCGCCTCCGGAAAATGTTCCGCCGCTCGAGGAGGCCAAGCCAGGTGCCGCCTTCAAATCCGTGCGAGAACGGCTTTTTGAGCACCGTCGCAACGCCGCCTGTGCGAGTTGTCACAGCCGCATTGACGGCCTCGGCTTTGCACTGGAAAACTTTGACGCCGTGGGCCGCTGGCGCGAAGAAGAGGGCGGCAGGCCGGTGGACGCTTCAGGCGAACTTCCCGACGGAACACCGTTACGCGGGCCGGCTGGTCTCAAAGCGGCGTTGATCGAGCGCAAGGACCAGTTCTTACGCAATCTGACAGCGAAGATGTTAGGCTATGCGCTAGGCCGCAGCTTGACGTGGAAGGATGCCTGCGCCGTCGATGAGATCGTGACCCAGGTGAAGGCAGAGAACTATCGCGCCCGAGGGCTTGTGGAAGCAATCGTTATGAGCATTCCGTTTCGCTTTCAGGCGCCGACTGGAGGAGCGATCCCAGCGCCAGCCCCAAGCCGGGCCGGGCGCCTCGCAAAAACAACAGTTGTTGACAAAGAGGAACGCCAACCATGACGCTGCTATCTCGTAAAAGACTTTCCCGGAGAGCGATGCTGCGCGGTGCAGGCGTGGCGCTGGGATTGCCCTGGCTGGAGGCCATGGCCGCACCAGGTTCGAAGCAGCCCAAACCGCCAGTGCGTTTCGCAGTGCTTTATTTGCCTAATGGCGTCAACGTGCCCGCCTGGACCCCAAAAGGCAGAGGCCGTGACTTTGAATTGTCTCCCTCGCTTGCGCCCTTGGAGGACTTGAAGTCTCAGATCGCCGTCTTCAGTAATCTCTGGAATGCGAATTCCAAGGGCGGCGATGGCCATTATGTAAAAGAGGCCGCCATTCTCACTTGCGCCACCATCCGCAAGACACAAGGGGCGGATCTGGCCAACGGCGTCTCTGTCGATCAGCTAGCAGCGCAGCGCCGGGGCGGAGAGACTCCCCTTCCATCACTCGAGCTTGGCGTGGCGCCCGTGGCTGTTGGCGTGGACGCCGTCGTCGGTTACACCCGCGTCTATGGATCGCACATCGCTTGGCGCAACGCCACCACTCCGCTTGCCCGGGAAATCAACCCGCGCTCGGTTTATGAACGTTTATTCCGTGCGGCAAGCGCACCGCACTCCAACACGTCGAAACTCGACGGGCTTTTGCTGGACCGCGTGCTAGCCGACGCCAAAAAGATGCGCTCGCAGCTGGCCTCTGCCGATCAGCTCCGCTTGGACGAGTATCTTTCCGTCATGCGCGGCGTGGAACAACGGCTCGAGCGCGTTTCGCCGCCCGCGCGGCGCAACTGGAAACCGCGCGCCCGGCTCGATCCCAAAGCAGCGCCCACCGAGCGCCCTCAGGATCATGCCGAACACGTGCAGTTGATGCTCGACATGATGGCCCTGGCTTTTCAGACGGACACCACACGCATCGCGACCTTTATGTTCGGCAACGCGGTGAGCAACGTCAGCTTCCGTTTTCTTGAGGGCGTCAGCGCCGGCCATCATGACGTCTCGCATCATCAGAATGATGCCGACAAATTGAGGCAGTATGAGATCATCACGCGCTGGCACGTCGCCCAGTTCGCCGGTCTGCTGAGGAAACTCCGTTCGATGAGAGAAGGCGAATCGACTGTGCTCGACAGCTCGATGGTGTTGTTTGCCTCGGCCCTGAGCGATGGCAATAAGCATGACCCGCACAACTTGCCCGTTGTGGTTGGCGGAGGTGGAGGTGGTCGTCTCGAGACGGGACAATACCTTGCCTACCCGGAGGATACGCCTCTGGCCAATCTCTATGTGTGCTTGCTCGATGCCTTCGGTGCTCCGGTGGAACGCTTTGCTGATAGCACAGGGCCTCTGCCAGGTTTCTTGAAGGATCCCGCTTGATGCGCGCAGTTTTTATCCTTGCCTTTGGTCTGCTGCGCGAGCCTGTCGAGGGAGCCGACCTATCCGGCATCTGGACCGGTCAGATAGCCACTCGAAACAACGAAAAAGTGGACATCGCTTTTCAGTTCCAACAACACGGAGATCGCCTGCAAGGGAAGCTGTATGGCGATTATCGAAGTTCTCCCATTGTGGAAGGAAAGGTCGAGGGCGACCGCGTGACTTTCGTTGTCATCGTGCACGAGCAGGCAGGAAACCAGATCAACGAGACGCGGCTTCGCTTCACCGGCGCACTGAAGAATGGCGAACTGGAACTAGTACGGGAGCGCGAGCAATCCACCAATGCTGGAAATCGCGGTGCGGCACAATCGCGATCTAGTTCAGCGCCTGTGAGCTTTCGCCTCAAAAAGCTGATCTGAGCGCGCTACACTGCGAAACATGCAAGCTGCCCGCCTTTGGATTCTCTGCTTCTTGGCCGCGGATTTCTTGAAAGCGGCCGCGAAATGGACGGTGGATGACATCCTCCTGGCAGAAACGGTTTCGCAAGCGCGGTTGTCTCGCGACGGCAAGCTCTTGGTTTATGTCAAATCCCAGATGGACGTGGAGAAGGGCGTCTCCATTTCCAATCTTTATTTGCGAAATCTGGCGGAAGACTTCGAAGTGCAGCTCACCCGGGGCAAGGACAACCATGCCAGCCCGCAGTTTTCGCCCGATGGCCGCCGGATTGCGTTCCTCAGCTCCCGCAAGCCCTCCGATTCGGCTTCCGAAACAGGCCCGGCTGGAGAACCGCGGACGGGGATGCAAGTGTGGATGATCGACACTCGTGGTGGCGAGGCCTATGCCGTCACGAAATTCGAAAAAGGAGTACGGGGTTTTGGATGGCTTGACAACGACTCCCTGTTGCTTCTTGCTGAGGAAGACGCCAGCTGGCACGAACAGCAGTTGAAAGAACGCAAGGACACCTCGCAGGTGGTGGAGGATGAGCGCCACGCAGCTGCCGTTCGACTGTTCCGCTTCAACCTCAAGTCGCGCCAGTCCTCACGGCTAACCAACAACAACGATCGCATTTCCCGCGTGTCGGTGAGTCCGAACGGGACCTGGGCAGTGACAGTTCACGACCAGAGCCTCAGCTACGTTTGGGATCAAACGGTGCCGCCTGTTACTTACTTGCAGGATTTGAAAAACGGCTCCTCAAAACAGTTATTCGCCGGCCAGCGCTTGCTGCCGCGGCAGATTGAATGGCGCATGGATGAAAAAGCCTTCTACTTCTCCGCGCCCTACTCCTCACACCCCCGCTATCTTCACGCTTCCATCGAGAAGCTCTATCAGTACGAGGTGGCCACTGGGCAGACGACCGAGATTGCGTTGGACTGGGAGCGGGGCCTTGGTCCTGGTATTGCGGTCACCGCCGATGGCTTTCTTGCCGCACTCGCCGATGGCGTGCGTCCGAAGCTAGCCCGATACCGCTGGGTGAATGGCGCCTGGCGGCGCGAGTTTTTGCAAGGGGAACACGTCTCAAACATCTTCAGCTTGGAGCTGGCTGGCGATCAGCTGGTTTATCGCTACTCCACGGCAAGCACGCCAGATCAATGGTATGCGGCCAAGCTCAACGGAGCAGTGATCGAGGCCCCCAAACAAATCATCACTCTCAATAGCAGCTGGAAGAAAAAGCCCATCGCCCGCTCGGAAATCATCCGCTGGAAAGGGGCCAAAGATGAAGAAGTCGAGGGGCTGCTCTATTATCCCCACAACTTTCAACCGGGAACGAAATATCCGCTGGTGGTGATGATTCACGGCGGGCCACACGGAGCAGACTTCGATCTCTTCGCGGACCGTTGGACTTATCCTGTCCAGTTGTTTGCCCAGCGCGGCGCCTTCATCCTCAAGCCGAACTACCATGGCAGTTCGAACTATGGCCTAAAGTGGGGCGAGTCCATTAGCGGCGGAAACTATAACGAGCTGGAGTGGATCGATGTTGAAACGGGGGTTGACTCTCTCATTGCCCGGGGATTGGTAGATCGTGAGAAGTTGGGGGTAATGGGCTGGTCCAACGGTTCCATCATCACGATTGAACTCACCACGCGGACCACGCGGTATCGCGCTGCCTCAGCCGGAGCGGGCGATGTGAACTGGATCAGCGATTGGGGCAACTGCGAATTCGGCCACTCATTTGACGATTACTATTTGGGCAAGACTCCGCTTGAAGATCCTCAGCTTTACATCAAAAAGTCACCCCTGTTCCGCATGGACCGGGTGCGTACTCCCACCATCATCTTTTTCGGAACCGAGGACCGACAAGTGCCAACCGAACAAGGCTGGCAACACTACCGGGCGCTCAAACACCTGGGCAAGACCGATGTGCGGTTCATTCTTTTTCCCGGTGAAGCCCATGGTCCCCGGAAGTACGTTCACCAGCGGCGAAAGGTGGAGGAGGAGCTGGCCTGGTTTGACAAATATTTGTTTGGCGCGCCGGCGGACAGCAATGAATTTCTGCGCCAAGAATCTCCCCTCTCGGCCTTGCTCAAACGGCGCCTGCTGAGCGAGATCCCAGATACGGTAGCGCGCGGAGACATCGAAATTGGACGGTTTGAGGTAACGCGAGCCCAATTCCGAGCGTTTGATCCGAGCTATCCGGTCGCCCCGGGCGCTGAACAATATCCAGCGAACGGAATTAGCTTTGAGCAAGCAAAAAAATACTGTGAGTGGTTGTCTGCCAAAACGGGGAAAAAGTATCGCCTCGGGACCGAAGAGGAATTGGGACCTCTTCTGGCGGCGAGAAAAGAAGAGAATACCCTCGATCACTGGGCTGGCTACACGGTCAACCCCGATGACGCAATCCGTTTGGCTTCTCTGCTGGAAAGTCTTGGGCCTGGTGCTTTGTTAAAACCGGTCGGCTCGTTCCCAGGAACAGGTCAAGAGCCAGCGTTTGACCTTGGGGGTAACGTTGCCGAGTGGGTGGTTGGAGCCGACGGGACGGGCAAGGTGCTCGGGGGCTCAGCGGACCGGCCCGCGGATGCCAAATCCGGTCTACGCCCGCGGCCTGACTACACCGGCTTCCGCGTAGTGCGAGAGCCCTGATTCCAAGCTCGGAGCAGATGTCATAATGGTGAATTGATCCACCCGGCATGTCCGTAATCACAGCTGCCTCCCGCGCTGCGGAATTTCGAAAACTCTTCCAGGAAAGGGTGTTTGTGGCCGATGGCGCCATGGGCACCATGCTATACAGCAAGGGCGTCTTCATCAACCGTTGTTTTGATGAATTGAACCTTTCTCAGCCCAATCTGGTAAGAGAGGTGCACCAGGAATACATCAAAGCTGGGGCCCAAATTCTGGAAACCAATACGTTTGGGGCGACGCGCATCCGGCTCGGGGCTTTCGGCATCGCGGAAAAGTGCCGGCTGATCAACGAGGCGGGCGTGCGCTTGGCGCGAGAAGCGGCTCAGGAACGAGCGTTTGTCGCAGGCGCCGTCGGCCCGCTCGGCATTCGAATTGAGCCTCTCGGCCCCACTTCCTTTGCCGAGGCGCGAGCTAGTTTCCGCGAGCAAATTGAATATCTCTGCGCCGCTGGCGTGGATCTCTTGATCCTTGAAACTTTCGGAGACTTGAACGAGCTGCGCGAGGCAATCCTCGCCGCGCGCGAAGTGGCTGGTCCGGAGATGGTGATTGCGGCCCACGTCACCATCGATGATTTCGGCCACATGCCAGATGGCAAAGACGTCGAAACCTACACGCGCCAGCTTGATGCCTGGCCCGTGGACGTCATCGGCATTAACTGTTCGGTCGGACCCAAGACAACCTTCGAAACGCTCGAAAAAATGATGCAGTATTCGAGCAAGCCGACCAGTGCGATGCCCAATGCCGGCCTGCCAGCGCGAGTCGAGGGCCGACAGATTTATCTCTGCTCACCGGAGTATATGGCACAATATGCGCGCCGGATGTTGTGGGCGGGGGCGAAAATCGTGGGCGGCTGTTGCGGCACAACCCCCGAACACATCCGGGAGGTCGTCTCGGAAGCGCGCTCCTTGCAACCTAGCCAGCGTAAACTTTCCGTCACGGTCGAGCAGGTGGAAGTGCGGGCCAAAGCGATGCCGGCTGTCCCCTCCGCCGCGAAATCGCAGCTAGGTAAAAAGCTGGCAGAAGGGAAATTCGTGGCCTTCGTCGAGATTCTGCCGCCGCGCGGTGTCGATGCTACGAAGGAGATTGCTGGCGCCAGGCTTTGCAAGGATGCAGGCATCGATGCCATTAATGTGCCGGATGGGCCGCGGGCGAGCGCGCGCATGAGCGCCCAGGTTTGCTGCCAGCTCATTCAACGCGAAGCAGGCATCGAAACGGTTTTGCATTTCTGCTGTCGCGACCGGAATATTCTCGGCATTCAATCCGAGCTGCTCGGCGCCCATTCGGTAGGCATCAGAAACCTGATTTGCATCACTGGTGATCCTCCGCGCATGGGCTCTTATCCCAGCGCCACCGCGGTTTTCGACGTGGACTCCATTGGTTTGGCCAACATCGTGACGAACCTGAATCATGGGCTGGACATCGGCGGCAACCCCATCGGCTCGCAAACAGCACTTCTCCTCGGAGTTGGCGCCAATCCAGGAGCCGTTAACCTCGAAGAAGAATTGCGACGCTTTGACTGGAAGGTGCAAGCGGGAGCCGAATATGTAGTGACTCAGCCAGTCTTCGATTTGCGATTGCTCGAAGCCTGGCTCAAGGCAACCGAGCGCTATCGTATTCCCTTAATCGCGGGTATTTGGCCTTTGACCAGCTACCGGAATGCCGAATTCATGCTCAATGAGCTGCGCGTGCCCGTTCCGGAGGAGTATCTGGCGCGGATGCGTCGCGCCGACAGTGCAGAAAAGGCACGGGCCGAAGGCATCGCCATAGCCCAAGAAATGGTTCAGCGCGTTCGGCCCCTGGTACAAGGCGTGCAACTGAGTGCTCCTTTCGGCCGCTACGAAATGGCGATTGAAGTGGCTCAGGCCATTGGCCCCCGCTAAACTCACTCCTTGATTCGGATTCTCCACCGTGGCTACTGACTTGATTGAAATTGACCCCGAAAATCCCAGCCAAGAAAGCATCGCACGAGCGGCGGAGGCAATCCGTCGGGGTGAGGTGGTAGCCATTCCCACCGATTCGCTCTACGCGCTCGTGGCGGACCCCTTTAGCCTGCGGGCCGTGGGACGCGTTTTCGAGGCCAAGGGTCGCGAGTATACGCGCTCGCTACCGATGTTCGTTTCCGGAATCCTCATGGCGGAAGATCTCGCCGCGGAAACGAACTCCCGGTTTTATGTTTTGGCCCGGCGCTTCTGGCCCGGGCCGCTGTCCATCATCGTTCCGGCTTCGGCAAAGGTACCCCTGAAGGCAACGGGCAACACAGGGCGGCTGTCCATGCGGCAATCGAAGTCTCCCGTTGTCCAAGCTTTGTTGGAGATTCTTGAGCAGCCGCTCATTGGGACCAGTGCCAATATTTCTGGCCAGCCCACTTGTCGCAGCGGGATTGAAACTTTCGCAGTGATGGATGGCCGGGTGGACTTAGTCCTCGATGGCGGACTGTGCACGGGCGCTGGCAGCACGACCGTCGATATTACAGAACCCTACTGGCGAATGATCAAAGAGGGCGTCATCTCCGAAAGGGAGATCGCTGAGGCGCTCAAGCCGGGCTAGAACTCAAGACACGCAGCGGAATCCGCCGCTCGCTGTACCAATCGTACTGGTACGTATGGTCGTACGGTCGGCTAGCTTGTCGCCGGGGAAATGTTCGACACTAGAGTTTGCCGATCCGAGTGCCAGAACAAGTTTCCAAAGCTCCAAGTTCCCTCGCGCCAGCGGAAGAACTCGATCGCCGCGCAAAAAGAAATCTGGACCGCCTCCTCCGGCTTGCTTCGCAAATCATGGAAACGCCACTGGCCTTCCTCGTAGCCGTACCGGACTATAGGCAGTGGGCCAGCTCCGGACCCGGCGGAGAGTTTGAAGCCGAGCTGCGGCAGATCTTCGAACGGTGGGAGCCAGGCTCAAAGGGAGCGGAATGGATCGAGGATGCGAGGTCCGATCGGCGCTTTTCCCAACTGGGTGGCAGTCTTCGCTTTCTCGCCGCTGCCCCCGTGCAAGATGACGCTGGTCACTGCTGGGCGGTGCTGGTTGTCGCGCATCCCAACCCGCGTCTGCTCGATGCGCGGCGGCTCGAACAACTGTCAGATCTTGCCGCACTGAGTTTCTCGCTTCGAGACACCGGCCAGCAGCAAGCTTTTTCAAGCGTTGCAGGGGGACCGGAGCACCTGCTGCTGGAAAAATCGATTGAGCTCGCGAAATTTGGCGACGATCTGCTCCAGATTCACCGTTTGACAACAACGGAATACGAATCCTTCGAGCGCCTGCTCGAGGATTATCTGGCAACTGGATGCACCATTTTCGATCTTGGCTTTGGCGCGGTGATCCAAGTCCGCGGCCGTTACGCCGTGCTGCGAGCCGTTTGTTCGAACTCTGCCTCTCCGCGCGCGGGCATGACCTTTGATCTGAGTCGCGTTTTCTGTGGTGCGGTCGTCGAGCAACAGCGCACCATCGCCCACACGGGCCTGAAAGCACAGGCGGATGTTTTCGACAGGCCGCATTATGGACCGGCGCGACCGGATTGCTACATCGGCGCGCCAGTTCTTCTTGATGGCGAAGTTTGGGGAGTGCTGAGTTTCTGTTCTCCGAGTTCGCGGCGGCGGGAATTCTCCCGGCACGAAATTGAGCTGGTTGAGCTGATGGCCAATGGAATCGCACGCGCGGTACTTGAAGGGAAAATGAAAGCCGCACGCGAGCGCGCCGACGCGCTGGAGCGTGACCGCAGTGAAATTCTTGAGATGGTCGCCAAGAACCGCTCGCTCGGGATGGTGCTGAGCAAGATTGCCCAAATGGTGGAGCGGCAGGAGCCGGCGCTTGCCGTTGCGGTGCTGGTCATGCAGGAAGGCAAGCTGCACTGCATGGCGGCGCCTAGCCTTCCCGAACAATACTTCCGGAGGATGCAAAACTTGCTTCTGCCCCGGCAGATGGGTTGTTGTCTCAGCGCGGCCTACACCTGTCGAACCGAGATCCTCGAACCGCAGACGTCGCTTCCTCCCGCCAGTTGCTGCAAGAAATTCTGTATGCCTGAGTTTTGCTGGCAGGCTTGCGGGGCAAGTCCCATCCTTTCGGCCTCTGGCGAGTTGCTCGGTCTCGTGGCGGCCTACTGGCGGCTGGCTGTCCGGCCCTGGCATCTCGATCCCGCTCTGCTGGAGATGGCCTGCCGCCTCGCCGCGCTGGCCCTGGAACACCGCGCCTTAACTGACCGGCTGGCCTATCAGGCCCAACACGATTCACTCACCGGGCTGGTGAACCGCGCTGTTCTTGCGCGTACCCTTGAGCAGCGGCTTTCCAAAAGAGCAACAACGGCCGTAGCCTTCGTGGACATTGATCGCTTTAAAAAGATCAATGATCATCTCGGACACCGCGCCGGAGACCAGGTGCTTTGCTCGGTTGCCGCGCGGCTGGCTGCAAGCCTGCGTGGCGATGAGGTAGTGGCGCGTTTTGGTGGCGACGAGTTCGTTGTCCTGTTACACCACTTCGCGGACGAGCAGGAAGCCTACCGCCGGGTCTTAGCCATGCTCGAGGATTTGAGGAAGCCCATTGTGTTTGGAGAGCACAAAATTTGGGTGACAGCGAGCGTTGGCTTGAGCTTTTATCCCCAGGCTGGAGTCACCGCGGAAGCGCTGCTGGGCGGTGCCGATATGGCGATGTACCGCGTCAAAAACAGTGGCCGCAACAATGTGAAATTGTTTGCCCCAGGGCTCGATGATCAGCACCTGGCAAAGCTCGAGCTCGAACATTCCATGCGGCAAGCCATCGAACGCAACGAATTTCAAACGCTCTTCCAACCCATCTTTCGAATCTCTTCTTTCGGGCCGCAGACGAGCGAACAATTGGTGGGCTTCGAGGTCTTGTTGGAGTGGCAGCGCCCAAAACTGGGTCGCGTCCCAGCAGCCCAGTTCATCCCCATTGCTGAGGAGTCGGGTATGATCGACGCCCTAGGAGCTTGGGCCTTGCGCCGCGCCTGCCGTCAAGCCGCCGTGTGGCGCAAGGAGGGCCTGCCACCCATCTGCGTCTCAGTGAACGTCTCGGCTTTACAGTTCGCCCGGCCGGACTTCGTTGAAACAGTTCTCCGCACGCTCCAGGAACACGAGATTCCCGGCACGTGGCTCCAGCTTGAGTTAACCGAGAGCGCCCTGGTTCGCGATGCAACAGAGGCACGCACCAAGCTTGAGCGACTGCGGGCTTCCGGTGTGCGAATTGCCTTGGATGACTTTGGTACGGGCTATTCCTCGCTCGGCTATTTGCGCTCCCTGCCCGTTGACTGCGTGAAAATTGACCGCTCCTTCCTCATGGAAGTGGAAACTTCGCCTCATGCTTTAAGCATGATCGAGATGATCGTGACCCTAGCCCACAACATGGGCCTGACCGTCGTGGCCGAAGGCGTTGAGACCGAACGGCAGCTAGCCCTGCTGAAGAAAGCGCGCTGCGACATGGCGCAAGGGCACTACCTCAGCCGCGCCCTAGATGTGGAGGGCGCCCGCCAACGAATTACCAGCTGAGCGGTAGCGCTCACTGGCTGCACAGACCCTGCCAACGCGCTCAAGCGACGCCGTGTTTCTTAAACCATGCCGTGAGGCGGTTCCAGGCATCCTCGGCATCTGCTTTCCGGTAGCTCTCGCGGTAGTCTGCATGAAAACCGTGTGGCGCATCGGGATACACAATAATTTGCGATCCGCTGCTTCCCTTGGCAAGCGCCTCTTTCATCTTTTCCACGGTATCAAGCGGGATGCCCCGGTCCTGGCCGCCGTAAAGCCCGAGGACAGGCGCCTTCAACTGAGGGGCGATATCTAAGGGGTGTTTGGGCTGCAGCGGACTGGTGGGGCGAGTCAATACGCCATACCAAGCTCCGCCGGCCTTCACCTTCGGCTGGTGCGCCGCATAGAGCCAGGTGATGCGGCCACCCCAACAATAGCCTGTGACCGCAAGCTTATTGGTATCGCCCCGATTTTTTGCGGCCCACTCAAACGTCGCATCGAGATCGCTCATCACCTGTTCATCGGGCACCTTAGAAACGACCTTGGCGATGATTTCTGAAATCTCCTTGATTTGGGTCACATCACCCTGGCGCATGAACAGATCGGGGGCCACGGCCAAATAGCCTAGTTTGGCCCAGCGCCGGCAAATGTCTTTGATGTATTCATGAATGCCGAAGATCTCTTCCACTACGAGCACAATTGGAAACTTCGAGCCCCGGGCCGGCATGGCGCGATAAGCTGGCATCGATTTCCCATCTTTGGTGGGAATTTGCACCTCGCCTGCTGTCAGGCCGGCCGTATCCGTCGTGATGACAGTTTGCGCAGCAATGGGTTGAACCGCCAGCGCGAAACCCACAGGAAGATGAAGTTTCAAGAAATCTCTTCGGGCGTCCATAATTAGATCTCAAATTAGACTATCGCACGGCTCCAATTCTAGGGCAGAGGCAGTCCTTCGATACAGCGTAGCGTGTCGCGCGCGATGAGTAGTTCTTCATTGGTTGGAATCACCCAGACGGGGAGCCGGGAGTCGTCAGCTGAAATCCGTCCCTCGATGCCGATGGTTTGGGCGTTGCGCTCAGCATCCAGACGGATGCCTAACCCTGCCAAACCATCACAGATCATTTGGCGGACCTGGACCGCGTTTTCGCCAATGCCGCCTGCGAAAATGATGGCGTCGCAGCGGTCGAGAATCGCCAGATAAGCGCCGATGTATTTGCGCACCCGGTGACAGAAGGTGTCTACGGCCAGCTTGGCGCGGGCATTGCCTTTGGCCATTTCTTCCAGCAGAACGCGCATATCGCTAGAAATGCCCGAAATTCCGTATAAGCCACCGAGACGGTTCAGCATGGATTCAACGCCCTGAGCATCCATTTCCTCATGCACAATGACCCGTAGCACAGCCACGGGATCAATATCGCCGCATCGCGTTCCCATGAGCAACCCTTCAACGGGCGTAAATCCCATGGAGGTATCGACGGACCGGCCCCGGTCGATGGCGCAAACCGAGCAGCCGTTGCCCAAGTGGCAAGTAATGACATTGAATTGATCGCGTGTCGCGCCGTGAATTTGCGCATGACGGTAACTGACATACCGGTGCGAGGTACCGTGAAAACCGTAGCGGCGGATCTGATAGCGCTCGTAATAAAGATAGGGCAAGCCGTAGAGGTAGGCGTGAGGCGGAATTGTGTGGTGAAACGAGGTGTCGAACACGGCTACATGTTGAGCCCGGGGCAGGGCAGCGGCAGCAGCGTAATAGCCCTTGAGATTGTGCGGATTGTGCAGCGGTGCGAGATCGACGCTTTCTTCAATGTCATCCACAACCTCTGGCGTCATCAGCACAGAGTGCTTGAATCGCTCTCCGCCATGCACCACGCGGTGGCCCACGCCCTCAATTTCCTCCGCGCTTTGCAGCGACTGCCCTCCGAGATGGGTCAAATAGGCTTCGATAATTGCCGCAAACGCTTCTTCCGCCTTATACACTGGTTTCGAGATTTTAATCCGCTTCTTACCCGAAGTGCGGCCGGGAAGGTCCACGTTGATTACGGAAAAGGGAGTTCCCATGCGTTCAATGGTGACTTTGCCCAGCAAACGATCAGCGTTGGCGGCGATCATGCTGGCGCTGGTTTCAATCAATTGGCTCTTCACCGAGGAGCTGCCAAAGTTAAGGACGAGAACTTTCATGACACTTCCATCGTAATGGCATTGGCAGCTGCTGCCGGTTGGCGAAATCGTCCGTGTTACTCTCAAGTTTTTGTCCTTGCCTAGAATCGGACCTGCTTTCTCGCCTGCGAGGCGGTTGCGGGCGATTGGCTGGACGTGAGGATCGATGGCCAGAGGTTCCAAGACCACGAAACAAAATTCTGGTAGGTTGTCGCTGCGCAGCCTGGCACAACAGGTTCAGGCGGGGAACGTGGACACCGTCGTAGCGGGATTTTCTGACCACTATGGCCGGTTGATGGGGAAACGTTTTGATGCAGAGTTTTTCCTCAAGAAAGTCGCCTCGCAGGGGACCCACGCCTGTGATTACTTGCTGACCACAGACGTGGAAATGAACCCTACCCCTGGTTACCGCTTTGCGAACTGGGAGCGTGGCTACGGGGATTTTCATCTGGTGCCAGACCTGAGCACGCTGCGCCGGCTGAGCTGGCTTGAACGCACGGCTTTTGTACACTGCGACGTTCTCGATGAAAGCAGAGGTAGGTTTGTGGCCGTCGCGCCCCGGTCTCTTCTCCGGGCGCAAGTCGAGGCGGCTGCGTCGCTCGGTTATCAGGTTCTGGCCGCCTCTGAGCTCGAATTTTTTGCCTACCGCCACTCTTACCGGCAAGCGGCGCAAATGGGTTATTCCGGTTTGGAGGCTCTCAGCTGGTATCTCGAGGACTACCATCTGTTTCAAGGCTCACGGGAGGAATTTTTTCTCGCCCCTTTGCGCCGTCACTTAAAAGCCTCTGGCATTCCCGTAGAGAACTCCAAGGGCGAGTGGGGTCTGGGCCAACACGAAATTAACGTGTGCTACGACACAGTGCTGGAGATGGCCGACAATCATGTCCTGCTGAAGCAAGCAGTCAAAGAAATCGCCGAGCAGCTCGGTGTCTCCGTCACCTTCATGGCCAAACCAGCCCAGGGGCAAGCAGGATCGGGCTGCCATCTCCATTTGAGCCTGCGCAAACAGGGTCAAAATGCCTTTGTGCACAGGGGACAAGGCCTCTCGAACGCCGAATCGGATATTTTCCGCTGGTTTCTGGGAGGATGGATGGCGCATGTCGGAGAGTTCATGGTGTTTTATGCGCCAACGGTAAACTCTTACAAACGCTATGAAGATCTTTCCTGGGCTCCAACGCGAATTGCTTGGAGCCGCGACAACCGAACGGCAGGCTTCCGCGTGGTAGGCCGGGGCGAGAGTCTTCGCATTGAATGCCGGATTCCGGGCGCGGACGTCAACCCCTACCTGGCCTACGCTGCCGCGTTAGCCTCAGGCTTGGATGGCATCCGGAATCGGATCGAGCCTCCTGCCGCCTTTGAAGGCGATGTTTATTCAGCCAAGGAGTTGCCGCGGGCGCCCCGCACGCTGGAGCAGGCTGTAGCTTTGTTTGAATCGAGCGAGTTCGTCAAACAAGCCTTGGGCGAAGACGTACAGCAGCACTATGCGCATTTCTACCGCTGCGAACAAAGAGCCTTTGAGCAAGCCGTCACGGATTGGGAGCGCAAGCGATACTTCGAAAGGATTTAAGTTCAGCCCATGATGCGTTTGAAGGAAAAAGTGGCTCTCATCACGGGAGCCGGAAGTGGAATTGGTCGAGAAACGGCCCGTTTGTTTGCGGCTGAGGGAGCACAAGTCGTTGTCGTCGACATCAACGAGGAAGCGGCGCGGGAGGTAACCGCTGCCATTCACCACCAGGGAGGCTCGGCCATCGCAGTGAAGGCGGATGTATCGAAGGCGGCGGATTGCCAGGCAATGGTGGCGGCTGCGGAGAAACAGTACGGAAAACTAAACGTGCTGATGAACAACGCCGGCATTTCTCACGCCGAAGATAACGATGCCATCTCGACGACGGAAGAAGTGTGGGATTTGACCTTTGCAGTCAATGTCAAAGGCGTCTTCTTCGGCTGTAAGTATGGCATTCCAGCGCTGTTGCGCGCCGGGGGCGGCAGCATTATTAATGTCGCGTCCTTTGTGGCACGGCTGGGTGCAGCCACGCCCCAGCTTGCCTACACGGCGAGCAAAGGAGCCGTGCTGAGCATGACGCGTGAACTAGCGGCCATTCACGCGCGTCAGAACATCCGCGTGAACGCTTTGTGTCCTGGCCCGCTGCAAACTGAGTTGCTCATGAAGTACTTGGACACTGAGGAAAAAAGGCAGCGGCGGCTTGTCCATATCCCCATGGGCCGCTTTGGCCAGGCCAAGGAAATCGCCTACGCCGCACTTTATCTGGCTTGCGATGAATCCTCCTATGTAACCGGCAGCGAGTTTCTTGTCGACGGAGGTATCACAGCCGCTTACACGACACCATGATGAGAATCCAAAAGACCATTTCGCCGGTGGACGGCCGCGTCTACGTGGAGCGGGAACTAGCTCGAGGCGAGCAGATCGAGGAAGCTTTAAACAAGGCCGTTCAGGCGCAGGCCGCCTGGCGGAAGACACCTCTGGAAGAGAGAATGCAGATTTGCAACCGGATGGTTGCCTGGATGGAGGCACGCGCCGAGCAATTGGGCGAGGAGCTCAGCTGGCAGATGGGACGCCCTGTGCGTTATGCAGCGAACGAAATCCGGCGAGGCTTTGCCGAGCGAGCGCACTATATGATTTCCATCGCTCCACGGGCACTGGCGGATCTTTCAACTTCGCCCAAAGCTGGTTTTCAGCGCTTCATCCGCCGGGAGCCAGTTGGTGTGGTGTTTACCTTGGCGCCCTGGAACTATCCCTATCTCACGTCGGTGAATTCCATCGTACCGGCCTTACTGGCGGGCAACGCCGTCATCCTAAAGCATTCGGCGCAAACGCCGCTGTGCGCCGAGCGATACGCCGAGGCCTTTGCAGCAGCAGGCTTACCGGAGGGAGTCTTCCAGTATCTCCATCTCTCGCATAAAGACGCCGAGGGCGTGATTAGTGACTCACGGATCTCGTTCGTAGCTTTCACTGGTTCGGTGGCTGGCGGCCGTGCTGTGCAGAAGGCAGCTTGTGAGCGCTTCACCGGCCTGGGCCTTGAGCTGGGCGGAAAAGACGCTGCCTACGTGCGCAATGACGCAAATTTGGAGGACGCAGTCGAGAATCTGGTTGACGGCGCCATGTTCAACTCCGGGCAATCCTGTTGTGGGATCGAACGCATCTACGTGCACCGAGCCGTCTACGCAGAATTTGTGGAGCGCGCCGTCGAGCTGACACGCCGCTACGTTCTTGGTGATCCGCTCAAAAGGGAAACCACGCTGGGCCCGATGGTGCGGACCTCGGCCGCCGAATTCGTCCGTTCGCAAATTGCCGAGGCCGTTTCACTTGGAGCAACTGCGCGAATTGACCCTCGCGAATTTCCTGCTGACCGCCCGGGGACACCCTACTTAGCCCCTCAAATCCTCACCGAAGTCGACCATTCGATGCGCGTCATGTGGGAAGAAAGCTTTGGCCCTGTGGTGGGGATCACGCCAGTAGCTTCCGATGAAGAGGCAGTGGCGCGGATCAATGACAGCCGCTACGGACTCACTGCTGCCATTTGGACCACGAACCTCGATGCGGCCATCCGCTTGGGAGACCAGGTACAGGTGGGGACGTGGTTTATGAACCGCTGCGATTATCTCGATCCAGAGTTAGCTTGGACGGGCGTGAAAGATTCTGGACGCGGTTGCTCGCTTAGCATCTTGGGCTATGAGCAGCTCACACGTCCGAAATCGTTTCACTTGCGTTGCGGCGACCTATGAGAATCGGTTTACTGCTTTGCGACCACGTGGTTGAGCCGTTGCGTTCACGCGAAGGCGACTACAGCGATATGTTCCGCCTCTGGCTTGGTCCCGCTTTTCCATCTGCCGACTGGCAGGACTATGACTTGACTTCCGGCGAGCTACCGGCTGATCCGGGCGAGTGTGATCTATGGTTAGCCAGCGGCTCCAAGGCTTCGGTGTATGAGGACGAAGCGTGGATTCTCGCCTTTGCCGAGTTCGTTCGAGCTCTCTGGCAGGCAGAGCAGCCGTTTGTCGGGGTCTGTTTTGGCCATCAAATGATTGCCCACGCGCTGGGCGGAGTCACCGCGAAAAATCCCGGCGGCTGGTGCGTCGGCGTACATTCCTTCGAGCTCGTCGCGACACGGCCCTGGATGTCTCCTGCTCAAAAAAAACTGTTTCTTCCCATGAGCTGCCAGGATCAAGTTCAACGACTGCCCCCCGGAGCCCACGTCCTAGCCACTAGCGCGCGCTGTCCGGTGGCGATGTTTGAAGTCGGAAAGATGATGGGAATTCAAGGCCACCCCGAGTGGAAGCCATCGTATGCCGAAGGACTGCTCAAATTGCGGCCCGAACTCCTTGGCGTCGAAGCGTTGAATTCCGCGCTCGATACTCTTTCGCAGCCTTTAGACGGCGCGTTGCTCGCCCAGTGGATTGCACAGTGGTGGCTGAGTCTCTCGTAGGTAACTCACACCAATCACATCAAAATGTAACGAGAAAGAAGGAAAGCGAGCGTACACTCTGACATCATGCACAAATCTAGAGTTGCGTTCTCCCTCGTCTTTTTTTGCTGGACGATCCTGTTTTCTTGTGGAAATCTTGCCTGGGCGCAGTCCACGCTAGGGGTAGTTCTCGGTACAGTCCGCGACGCCACCGGTGCAACCGTATCAGGCGCAGTCGTAAAACTCACAAATACGGGCGAGAACACGAGCTTCGTAACAACCACGGATTCGGCTGGAGATTATGCCTTCCGCGCGGTAAAAGCCGGAACCTACATGGTGAGCATCTCCCTCGCCGGTTTTAAAACATTCACGGCGAGTGGACTCTCGCTCGCTGCGCGTGAGACGTTGCGTGTGGACGCGACGCTTCAGGTCGGGGAGCTCTCGCAGGCGGTGGAAGTAAAGGGTGTTAGCGCCGCGATTGCCACCGACACGCCGGTCATCCAATCTACGTTGACGCCGGAGTCCGTGCTCAGCTTGCCGGCGAATGTTCGAGGCGGCGGCTCGACCAGTCCCTACGCTTTGATCGCCACTTTGCCCGGCGTCCAGCCAGACAATGGCGGCGCTTACTCGATTCAGGGCGGTCTTCCAGCGCAATCAGAGTCTTCTGTGGATGGCATTTCGATTACGCAAGTCACGGGAAACAGCCCCAATCGCAATCTTTTTCCCTCCGTGGAATCGATCTCCGAAATTAAGGTGCAAGGTGTCGGCAATACCGCCGAATACGGCGCCCCGGGTGACATCACGACGATTTCCAAAAGCGGGACGAATTTCTATCACGGTGCCGCGTTTTGGTATCACCAAAACAAGGCTTTTGATTCGCGCGCCTTCAACCAGGTGCGGCTGCCCTCAAAGATTGGCAACACGTTCGGGCTGACGCTCGGCGGACCAGTTCTCTTACCCAAACTCTACACCGGGCGCAACAAAACATTTTTCTACTTCACCTGGGAAAGTTTTCGCTTCCCGCGCCAAGCCACGGTGATCAACTCCGTGCCAACCGTGGCCATGAAGAACGGGAATTTTACGGCCGAAGGCGTGACGGTTCGCGATCCGTTCACCAATGTTCCATTTCCAGGAAACACCATTCCGCAAAGCCGGTTCGTGGACGCCGCCCGGAAGATCATCCCCTTCTACCCCGATCCGAATTTTGGGACGGGCGAGCGGGCCGTGGGAGGAAACTTCGTCGAGAATCGAGCGGCCAACATCGAGAGCGATCAATGGGATATCCGGCTGGACCACCAGTTCTCGCAATCTCACACCATTTTTGGTCGCTACAGCTGGAAAAACGGCTCGCAAATTAGCCCGAACAATCTCCGGCTGCCATCTGACACGGGTTTCAACAACTACAGGCAAGCAGTCGTCAACTATCGCTGGGTGTTACGGCCGACGTTATTAAACGAGTTTTTGGGCGGGATATCCTACGCCCCTGCGGGAGCACAGTTTCCTTTCGACGGGCGGGCCTTTATGAATAGCCTGAACTTCCAGGACATCCAGCGGGATATTTTCTTTAACGCTCTGCCCAATTTCACGATCGACCGGCTGCAAAGCTTCGCCAAGTCGCGCCCTGGGCGCAGCGTCAGCTGGAATACGCAGTTCATTGACAATCTCAGTTGGACGCGCGGCTCGCATACCTTTAAGTTTGGCTTCGACATCCGACGCCTGCGCGCAGAAACCAATCTTGGCTTTACGACCGGGGACAACTATGGGGACTACATCTTCCGCGGCACGTTCACGGGAGCACCTTGGGCCGACTTCTTACTCGGAGTTCCCGCAGAAACGAGCGTAGCTGTCGTACAGCTGGACAATGATGGTCGAGCCGTGCACTATAAAGGCTACGCCCAGGACAGCTGGCGCGTGAATGACCGCTTCACCCTGGAGTTTGGCGTTCGCTATGAGTTTCATCCGGGCTACACCGATGCAGGGTTCAATATCGCCAACTTCGACCGGAACATTCCGCGGACGGGTCGCGTCATCATCCCGAGCAATCCGAAAGCTCGGCAATTTGTAGCGCCAGCGGTGTTAGTTTCTGTGAACGCCTGCCCGGGGGCTCCGATCGGAGGCATTGGATGCACTCCGTTTGTCACCGCGGCGGAAGCAGGAATTCCCGAAAGCCTGCGTGAAAACTACTATACGCAATTTCTGCCCCGCTTCGGCTTTGCCTACCGCTGGAATCGCAAGACTACCCTGCGGGGCAGCTACGGACTCTACAACATGGTGCTTTTGGGAAGCATTTTCTTCTCCCTGACAGGCACCGTGCAATCGGACGTGCGTTCGTTCAATAACGTTGGGCCGGACGGCAGGCCCATCTTCGTGTTGCCGCAAACACGTCCGCCCAACGCGACGGGAGTGCGCGCGGGATCTGTCGGGACGTTTGAATTTCGCACTGCCAACCAGATCAACTTCCACCCCCCGCAGATGCAGCAGTGGAGCTTGACGCTTGACCGGGAGATTTTTTCAAACACGGGTCTACGCTTGAGCTACATCGGCAATAAGAGCACGCATCTGCCCTGGGCGCCAGATTTGAATCAAGCCCAGCCCTCCACGACCTTCTTTAGCCAGCGTCCGCTCACTGACCGACCCTTTCCCAACTGGGGCTTGATCTACTCCCGCGATGCAGGAGCAAACGCTTTGTACAACTCGTTTCAAGCCGAGCTAACTCGGCGCTTTGACAAAGGACTGACCTTTAACGCTGCCTACACCTTGGCCAAGAACCTCGCCGACAACGCTGGTCCCGCCCCCACCAGTTTTGCTGGGGAAACGGGAGGAGGTCGTGTGACAAACTCCCTCAACCGGAGAGGTGATCGCGGTGATGTCTATGCCACGCGCCGCCACCGATTCTTGAACACGCTGGTTTATGATTTTCCTTTTGGGCGAGGACGCAAATTCCTCTCCAATTCCAACCGCGTTGTGGACTTGCTGTTTGGCGGCTGGAGCCTCAGTTCGATTCTCATCTTGCAGTCTGGTCCTTTTCTCACGCCTACGATGTCGATTGGCGATCCTTCAGGAACGAACGCGCCGCGCCGCGGCACGCAGCGGCCGGATCGCGCCGGA
The DNA here is from genome assembly GCA_025056455.1 of Bryobacteraceae bacterium. Lineage (GTDB taxonomy): Bacteria > Acidobacteriota > Terriglobia > Bryobacterales > Bryobacteraceae > CADEFT01. The sequence goes on from JANWVY010000001.1 coordinate 440,632, forward strand.
GCACCAACTGGTGAAGTATCCAATCCAGACCGGAACCGCTGGGTGGACCGCACGGCTTTCATGGCGCCAGGTCGCGCCCCAGGCTCGCCCGATCAGTTCAATTTCAATGTTGGCGTGCGACCGGGACAGGACCTGCCTCCGATTGGGCGCTTCGGCAACGCCGGAGTAGGTATCATCCAGGGGCCGGGTACATTTACCTGGAACGCAGGATTGCGGAAAAGTTTTGTTCTTGCCGAATCCATCCGCCTGCAGCTTGAAGGAAGCTGGACCAATCTCCCCAACTGGACGAACCTGGGTGATCCAAATATGAACGTGGCGGACGATGTCAATTTTGGACGCATCTTCGGCATTCGCGGCTCGGACTTTGGCGGCAACCGCACCGGTCAAGTCTCGTTGCGCCTCATGTTCTGAGCATCCGTCGGGAGGTGGGGGCCAGCTCGCATCTCGCCACCAGGGAAGCTTTCTCGGTGGGGCGTGGCCAAGGGGAGAACCCGGCCTAAGAGCTCGCCTCCACGCTCGCTTTTAAGCGGAGAAATTCTTGCCGGATTCGGTCCAATGGCGCAGCGCCGGACGAGCGAGCTAAGTTTCGCAGTTCGTAGGGATCGCGAACCAGATCATAAAGCTCCTCGCTATCGGCCAGGCCAGGCGCCGTAATGTACTTCCAGCGCAAGGTCCGCATGGCTTCCAGTGTCGGCGTCTCCTTGAATCCCGGCTCCTGATAGTATTCGTAGAAAAAGCGATCGCGTAGCTGCTGGCGCGGATTGCGAAATAAAGGCAGCAGTGATTTGCCTTGCATGGAAGGAGGAACTGGCAGACCAGCGAGACTCAGTATGGTCGGAGCGATATCGAGATTGAGCACCATGGAGGGAGAGACCGTACCCGCCCGGATCAGTCGTGGATAGCGCACGAGGAGCGGAATGCGGATCGATTCCTCATAGGCGGCTCGTTTGTTGGTGAAATAATGCTCGCCGTGAAAAAACCCGTTGTCGCTGGCAAAAATGAGCACTGTGTCCTGAAGCTGCCCGGCGGCCTCCAGCGCCTGATAGATGCGTCCTAGGCTGTCGTCGACAGCCGGAAGAGTCTGTAGATACTTACGGTAAACCTGAACATAATCGGGCGTACGGCGCATGCCGCCAGTCTTGGAATCGGCACGCAAGCTCACCCAAGCTGGCTTCTGCCCGAGGTCATCACGGGCGTTGGGGGGCGAAGGCAACACAACATCCGCGCAAACGCTCTCATGACGGGGAGCAGGAATGGTGGGCAGATGCGGCGCCTTGTGTCCCAGAAACAGTAAGAAGGGTGCACGGCGCGGCCGGCGGATCCACTCCACAGCGAAATCCGTCAAAATGTCGGTCAAATAACCCGGAACTTTTTGCAATTTGCCGTCGATGGTGAGCTCTGGGTCGTTATACACACCTTGTCCTGGAAACGTGACCGTGTAGGCAAATCCAGGCCGCTGACTCGATTGGCCCATATGCCATTTCCCAATCTGCGCCGTTTCATAGCCCGCGCGCTGCAAAACCGTCGCAAAGGACTCTAGGTGAGTGACCTCAGTGGTGTTGTCTTTGACACCGTGACGCCGGGCGTACTGACCAGTGAGAAAACTGGCCCGGCTAGGCGAGCAAAGCGAGGTCGTGACAAAAGCGTTGGCAAACCGGATGCCTTCCTGCGCCACCCGGTCGAGCCACGGAGTCTTTAAGCAGGGGTGCCCCATGAACCCAAGAGCGTCCCACCTTTGGTCGTCTGTCAGAATAAACACGAAATTCGGCCGCTTCGATCCCGACTGGGCGAAAACCGGCGCAGCCGCGACCGAGCTCAAAAACCGACGCCTAGTCCACACGGGTGGCCCTCCTTTTCTTCGGACTCGGAGCTGTTTGAACCGGCGAAGCTGTACCCGTGCTAGGCTCAGCAATCAACGTGACGGGACCAAACAGACCAGAGTCGCGTAACGGCCAGTCTTTCCATGCGACGTTGTCCGAGACAAGGATGTTGGTGGCCGTCTGGCGCCGGTCTGGGGGAAGTTGGGCATCACCAACCAAACGGTTGTGCCAGGTGTTGGCGACTTCAATCTCGAGTTCGTTCTTGCCAGCACGAAGAGCGCGCGAAGCATCGACTTGAAACGGTTCCGTCCAGACGACACCCAGCTCCTGACCATTCATACGCACGGAAGCAATCGCCCAAAGCCGGCCAAGATCAAGAACAGAAACCTGACCCGCGCGCAGCCAGCTAGCGGGCACATCAAAGCTTGTACGGTAGCGCACAATACCCGAGAAATAGCGATGTTGCTCCTTCTCAAGCTGAGTCCAGGAAACTAGATCTCTCATTTCCAGGCTCGGTAAGGGCGCAGGAAACTCAACCTGCCACGGACCTGGAATTCTGAAGCTCTGCTCAGCGGTCGAAACTCGCAATCGTTGAGCGGGAGTGGGTTCGCGAGGTGGTAGAGCGGAAATCTGGCGGAAAAGGACGAAAGTCGATCCCAACGGGGCGAGTCGCAAGGAAACCGCCGTACGGTCTGCTTCACTGCGCCAGGGGACAGCTTTCTCGATGCGGCCCGTCACGGGATCCCAAATTTCTGGCCGCCGTCCGGCCACGCGAAACAGGAGTTCGCCCGCCAGTTCGCTTCGCGTTCGGTTGCGGATGAAGTAGATTTCCGCCTGAGGGGTGCGGCGGTGAGTAAAATCAAAGCCGCTTGCGGCTTCCACATCGGGGAGCAGTTTGCGCTCCCGGAAAACCTGACCAACGGATTTGCCCCACACCACCGCGCCTTGACCAACGCGGCGTTCGGTGCGGGTCTTGCCGTCCAGATTTGCCCACAGGCGCTCAGCCAACTCCCGGACTCGCGCATCGGCTTGGGGAAAACCGGATAGCCCAGGAGCACGCCTCGGAGGTGGACCCAAAATCGTCGCGCCCGCTTGAACTAGGGATTCCAGCCGTGCTAGCACCTCTGGGTCCATCGCGTCCCCATCAGGCAAGACGAGGGCTGCATAGGATGCTCCATCTGGCGTAACCAGGCGTTGATCGCGCACTGACAGTCGCGTGAGGATGGCGTCGGAGTTGATTGCGTCGTAGTCATAGCCAGGCCCGAGATCAGCGGGAACCCGTCGCGGGGGCACGAATTTGTAGCCGCCATCGCCGTAGTAGTACAGAACATCCCCCACAAAAACCCCTTGCTGCAGCAGGTAGGAAACGCGCGACAGATAATCAAGAAAAGGCTTGACGAAGGGCCACCAGGTCACATTTCGATTCAGGTGGCTGCCCGCCGAGTACACCCAGCCGGGCTTTGGCGAATTCCGGGGCACATGGGACCAGGTATGCCAGACCACATGGTTCATGCCTTCGCAAAAAGCGCGATCTGCGCTTTCTTTCAAATCCTGGGGAGCCTCATACCAATGATGGAAGGAAGTGAAGGCCTCCATGTGCACGCGACGCTTGCCGTAGAGGTGAGCGGCGGAGGCCGTCTCTTTGACCACCCAAAGAGCGTCCGCAGTGGGACGGAAGGGCCAGAATTCGCCTTGTACGGAATCAACCTGGGAGTTGGCGAGAAGCGAGTCTACGGGAACATTATGCACAGGGGGACCTGGTCCACCGGCTTCGGACTTCACCGCTAAGCCAGCTTTCCGCGCTTGCTCACGGGCTGTCGTGTAGTAGGCATGAATGAGCACATCGCTGAGCGTCTTTTCGTAGTCAAAACGGACGCGCTCAGTACGCTCACCGTCCCCAGCGGTTGAGCCGAACACAACGGGCAAATAAGGCGCAAAATCGTAGCCGCGAAGGCGCCGGAAATCGGCCAGAAAGCCTGGTGACCAAATGTGTCCGACGACCTCGTAACTGGGCAGATAGAGATGGCGCAGGCCACTGGCGCGCAAATCGGGAAACACCGTGCGAAGCCGGCCCAGTACGTGCTCTAAGTGAGCTCGCGTCGCCTCCGGATTGAGGTGGTCTGTCGCCCATCCGTCTGAGTTGGGAGAGGGCACTTTCAAACGCTCGCCCGTATTCATGGCTACGTAGCGAAGAATGGTCCACTGGCCTGGAGGAGCATCCCACCGCAGGCGGTCTTGGGAACCGACAAAAGAATCAAGAACCAGCGCCCCTTGGGTTGGCAAATCAAAAGGAGGCAATCCGCCAGTGGCGAAGACACCGCGCCCGCCCACGCGGTCTCCGTCATGAATGTTCTCCGTGTTCCACAATGCGCCGGTGCTGTAGGCCAGCGGCGCGGCAAGGATTTTCGCCCCGCCGCGGATTTGTCCCGGCAAATGCAGGGCGGCAAGATTCTCGCCATGGGCGTTTAGAACTTGGAATTCGCCCAGCGTCCAGTGGGGAATGTTTGGATCCCAGGCATCGATCAGACGCAGGCGCAGCCAGCCGCCTTTGACGTCGGGCGCGAGCGGGAAGGATTGCGGTTGGTTGGACCTTTGCAACTCTCCGCGGAGTACTGGGCGGAACTTGCTTCCATCTTCAGAGACAGCGATCTCAAAACGGCGAACCTGGCTCATGGGCACGGGCGTTGAGCCTGCTGGTACGTCGCCCGGATCGAGAATCACGGTACGCAACGGGCCGGGTGTGCGTCCTGGAAGAAGCCGAAAAATAAAGTCGTGGCCAGGCTTCCGGTTCTGGCTCGGAACGGCCAGTAGGGCAACGTGTTTCCAATGTGCTGCTTTGCCATCGGGACCTTTGGGCGCGCCGCGAGGTACGTCGGGATAGGGCAGTTCGAGTTCTACGGTCCGCCCTCCGGTAACGGAGGTTTCGGCAACCGCGAGGGCCATGCTAGCGTGTTCCGGCCGGGTCCAGGCGCCGCCTAAATCCCAGCTGCTGATCACGGAAAAATCCACTTCGAGGTCGAGCTTTTTGGCTTCGGTGACTAGCTCACGAAAGTTTCGTAACCAGTCGTTGCTGAGAAAGGCAGGTCCGGCGGGCGGCTGTTGGGACGCGTCGCCACGAGCTCCCATATCGAACAACAACACGCCGCCAATGCCGGCGTCCTTCATGGCGCGTAGCTCTTCCCGGGCTGCCGCCACGTCGACCCATCCGTTCAGCCAGAGCCAGTACACATGCGGCCGCGCGGGCCGGGGCGGATTTCGCCATCCGGATTCCAAGTCCTCTGAGAAACTGGTGCCCGCCCACAAGACGGACAGGACAAACCCACAAAATAGACGCTTCATCCATCCGTCTCCACAATCACAGATTCAATTCCCAAGATGTTTGCAATGCGGTCCAGCAAACCGGCGCAGTGCCCCACTCCTAAGGCGAAATGGTGCGTGGGACCTTCCCGAACCCAACGCTTTAAGAAGGATCGAATATCTTTTCCAAAAAACCCACGTGTGTTGGTGTTGCCGGTAGCCGGGATCAATCCGCGACGGCTCTCCCCTTCCGCAAGGATGAACTTAAATTTGCCGTCCGCCTTCACCCCAATGCTGAGCATGGTGATCGGCCCTTCCTTGATTTGAAACTCGACGCTTGCCCCGTGTCCAGGTTTGCCATGGTAGGCGCGGAGCGAACGGATGGTCGGCTTCCGGTCGGCGATGTTGATATGATGGGGCCCGTCGTGGCCCACAAGAACAAATCCTTCCTGGAAATCCACTGGGTGAAATTCGGCAAAGCTCCCCCCCGCGCCGAGGCGGTCCATGAGCAGCATGGCGATACACGTCTTCAGATCGGATTCCCCGCACATGGGGAAACCTGCGGCCGTCAACAGCGAATTCCCTACCACTAGGCTGGTGACAATTTCGCGCAAGGGGCTGCCAGGCTCACCTTCGTAGTAGTAGGCTAAACCATCCAAATCGTAGTGCTCGATGAAACGATCCAAGGCGATCGAGGAGCGGGCAGCTTGCTCAAGATGAGCTTCGGTCAATTTTTCGGTTAGAGGGTCGGCGCCCGGGTCTGGCGTATCAAACAATTCTAAGATGGCTTGTTTTTTAGCAGCGAGTTCGGCCTCCGAAATGTTCCGGCTGAACCGCAGCAAATCATCCGCTTCCGTTTGGACAATATGGCAGCCGAAAGCAGCGACCAGCGCAGTTTGATCGGTCTGCATATCGAGCATGTGCTCAATGGGGTGGCCAAAATGGCCAATGCGCGCCCGTTTGAGGTCATGCAAAGCGCAGGCGATGCGGCACCAATTTTCAATCTCCTGTTCGGCAGCCGGATCGTCGTGAAGCGTGCCTAGAATGACGTCCGGAGGCCGCTTGCCCAGGCGCAGAGCCACACCTAAAAATTCAGGAATCGAGCAGAAATCGTCATTGGCCAGTTGCATGCGCGTGGTGGCGCGCGCGTAATCCATCGCGGCCATGGGCTGCAAGGCGACCAGAACCATGGGCACATCGACGCTTCGCGCAATGGCCGCAAAGCTCGCCGACGTGGCGTAGGTAAGCATGTCACAAAAGATGAGATCCAAGTCGGCGGCGCGCAAACGCGGAGCCAGAGCATAGGCGTCCTGAGCTTTGTCACACAACCCAAAATCTTCCACGGTCACGCCATGGGCCCGGATGCGTTCCACTAAGATTCGCTGTTTTTCAAGCAGTTCTTCGCGCAATCCGGGAAACTGACCCCAATAAACGTGGTATCCCACGCCAAAAACTCCAATGCGGGCTTTTAGAGGTTTTCTTCTTTCAATTCGCATATTCAATTGTTCTCTTCGCAGGGTTTGGGCTCCAAAATCCTCCTGTGGCCAGGATGGACCAAGCCATCGGGTAGAGCAAAGCCATGGCAAGAAAAAGCGGCACGAATCCGAAACGGTCGACACAAGGCCCGATGATCAGGTTGGAGATCATTCCGGCGATGCCGCCGCAAGTACCGGTTAGACCGACTGCTGCGCCGAGTTTGGAGGGCTCGATTGCGTCGCCAATTAACGTAATGAAATTGGTGATCCAAAACCCGTGCGCAAACATGAGCAAAGACAGCAGGGCGATCGCCATGCCTGAGCTCGGCGTAAAGGGCGCTAAGCAGGAGGCTGGAGTGAGCAGCGCCGCGGCTAGCATCAGACCCAGGCGGACTCGCTTGGGGTGGTCGGCTCCACGGGCGAGACGGTCCGAGGCGCCGCCGGCAAGAAGATTGGCCACACCAAGGACAAAAAAAGGAATCCAGGTCTGGTTGCCGATGTCTTGCAGGGAGTAACCTCGTTCGCGGGCCAGATACTGCGGAATCCAAAACATGTAGAAGTAGAAGACGGGATCGAAAAGGAAGCGGGCAGCCATCAAGCGCCGCATCTGCTTCCGCTTCCACAGCGGCGTCAGCTCGGTGGATTGCACGGTGGCTGCGCTTGACTTTTGCGCCCGGGGCAACTTACGCGTCGCCAGGATCCACCCTAGCAGCCACACCAGCCCGAGAATCGCTGTTCCCAGAAAAGCGCCCTTCCAGCCGAACCGAAGCGTCGTCCAAGCGGTCAGCGGGGGCGCCACGACGGCGCCAAACGCGGAGCCTCCGTTGGCGAAACTAATGGCAAGCGCCCGGCGGGCTTGCGGCATCCACTCAACGGCGCCTTTCGTGACGGCGGGGAAGCACGCCCCCTCGCCCACGCCCAGAAGGAATCGTGCAATCCCCAAACCCCACGGTCCCGCCGCCCAGGCATGCGCTGCACTCGCGAGCGACCACAGCGTGACCGCTGATCCGAGACCCCAGGACGTGCCCATGCGATCCATCAGCTTTCCACCGACGCTGAACATCACGGTGTAGCTCAGCACGAAAGCAAACACCACGCGCGAATACTCGGTGTTGCTCATGCCGAACTCGGCAATCAACTGGGGTGCCAGAACGCTGAGTACTTGTCGGTCTAGAAAGCTGAGCGCAGATGCAAAAAACAGGAGCGTGCACAGCGTCCAGGCATGGAGCGGCGACATAAGGCCAGTTGGAGTCTCTAGAGCCGCCGCACCTTTAGAAGTACATCCGCAAAGCGAACTGCATCACGCGCGGAGCCCGAGCCGAGAGAAACTCCCCTAAACGTGTGTTGACTTGGTTGCCAGCCGCGTCGAAGCGCGCCGCTGTGTCAAGCGTTGCAAACTGGGTGTGATTGAAAGCGTTGTAGGCTTCGGCGCGGAATTGCAAGCGCCACGATTCGCGAATGGGGAAATCTTTCATGAGGACCATATCCCAGTTGTTGATCCCTGGTCCTCGAATCTGGGTACGGGCGGAGTTGCCGAAAGTCCCTACCGCCGGCCGACGGAAAACCTCGGTACGGAAATTACGGCTGAAGGTACGCTGGCTGCGCGGCAGGTTGGGATTGCCCGTTACGTCAATGCGCGCTCCCTGGCTTGGCGTGCCTGTGATGTCGATCGGTGTTACATTACTCCAGGTCACATTCAGCGGCTCGCCACTTACAAACGAGGTGATACCGGATAGCTGCCAGTGATTCAGGACGTAATCGACGGGCTTGACGTTGGTTTTTACAGTGGGGAAGTTGTAGGTCCAATCAATGCGAACGGTATGCGTGCGGTCAAAATCCGACAAACCATAGTTCCAGAAGCGGGGACTGGCCAGTACGCTCACGGGAGCATTATCCACATCGCCGTAGTTGAGGGCCTTCGACCAGGTCCAAGCGAGCCCGTATTGAATGCCTCGAATGAAGCGACGCCGCGCGGTCACTTGAAGCGAATGGTAATTGGACGAGGAGGCCGCTTCTGTCATGAAAATGTCGTTATAGCCGGGAATAGGCCGCAGAAACGGCGCCGGCAAGGGAGTGGAGGGATTCGTGGGGTCAGCATTTTCAGGCCGGAAGTTCGCGCCTAGGGGAACGGGATTAAGGTTGCGCAGCCACATGAGATTTCTGCCCAGCGACCCGACGTAGCCCACATCGACAATGGTGCCGTAGCCAATGTCCTGTTGGATGCTCATGCTGAAGTTCATCACGGTCGCCAGCCGGTCGGACGTATCATAACCGTTCACATTCTGCGGGAAGACGAATCCCGTCGACTCGCGCAAGGTTTCAATGGTCCCGTAGAAGATGGTGGGAGTGGTGATCAGTGGAGGCTGGCCTGTAAAACGGTTCAAGTTGTCCGCCGTGTTGGGGCGGCTGAAATAGCGGCCGAAACCGCCTCGAAGAGCGGTCTTGCCGTTTCCAAAAATGTCATACGCAAAACCAAAACGCGGGCCAATTTTCACGTCGTAGCCGGGAACGAATCCGCGCGGTATTCCATCGCGGCCAGCGAGTGTCATCCCGTTCGTCGGATTGCCGCGGCCCGGAGCAATCGCTCCGATCAGAGCAGCGGGCAGCAACTCGCCTGTGTTCGGGTTTCGGCCCACGCGCTGGTTGGCAGCGTTGCGCACGGGTTGTACTAGAAACACCCGCTGAGCAGGATCATAGCGGTCCGGGTTGAAAGCCGCTAGGGCATTCGTGCGCATGTAATTCGGCACGAAGTAGTGGAACCGGACCCCATACTCCAGGGTCAAGCGCCGGTTCACGCGCCACAAATCTTGACCGAACCACTCTACGGTTGGCTGGCGGTGGCTGTTGAAAATCCGGCTTGAGGCCTCGCTGTAGCTATTGAAGGCTCCGAGTGCAGCGCCCGCGTAGGCATAATTCGTGTTCAGCGGATTGTTAATGTCCGCTCCAAAATTGTAGGTGCCATAGTAGTTGCCGTCCGCCAGAGCCCCGGTGTAGCAGCGCTCCACCAAAATGCCCACCTTAAATGTGTGGCTGCCGTAGGTTTTGGTCACGTTGTTGGTGATATTAAACGCATACAGCCGTTGATAAAAGGGGAAGCGGCCTTCCATAAACAGATTGGCTGCATTGGGCACTCCGGCGAAGTTGGCGTTGGGCATCAAACCGAGGGGGTTATTTTGCGGGAACAGCTGGCCGGCGCGAAATCCGATGGTTGCCGCTTGGTTAGCGCGAATGGCTTCCTCGCTAGCTCGATTTCCCTCGGGCCGCCGCGTAGCGCCGACACTTAACTCATTGATCAAAGTCGGAGAGAGTATCCCGGTGTAGCGCAAAATATAACCAATTCCTTGGAGCTGATAGGTCTTTTCTTTTTGCGGCCAATTGGTCGCGCCAGAAGTCAGGATGCCAATGGCGCCCTTTTGCCGGTCTAAATACGAGGCGTAGGTGAAGGCGAAACTATGATTTGCCGACAGCCGGTAGTCGATGCGCGCGTTCTCCATGCGAATTGGCGTTTCGGTTTCGGCTTGGAAGACATAGTTATAACGGCCGCCTGAGATGCTTCGATCCAGGAAATTGGGCTCCGGGAAGCGCCGCAACAAAGCCAGTCCGTTGCTGCTGAGCCGGCTCGCCGGAATGATGTTGTTCGGAAACGGCGCATTGGCCAGCGGGTCGCGAATCGGAATCAAGCGGTTGTTGAGATCCAGTGACTGGCTAAAATCCCCACGGCGCTCGAGCAAGGTGGGAACCGTTAACTGGGCAATGGCTGTCGGGGTGCGCAACGGCCAGAATTCCTGCGACCAGAAGAAAAACAACTTGTCCCGGTTCCGGTTGAACTTCGGAAAAACGACCGGACCACCGATGTTGTAGTTCCATGTGTTATAGCGGTAGCGCGGCCGTGGCCTTTCAAACCGGTTGTTGAAGAAGTCATTGGCGTTGAATTGTTCGTGACGCTTGAAATAGGAGACCAAACCATGGAATTCTTTTGTGCCGGACTTGGTGATGAAATTGATTGTGGCTCCCGTCGAGCGGCCGTATTCGGCCGGGTAGTTTGTCAACAGCACTTTCACTTCCTCAATGGCGTCTTGGCTCAGCATGATGGTGCTGTTGAAATTGTTCCCGATAGGATTGGTCGGCATGCCATCCACGGTAACGATATTTGCGTTGCGCCGGTTGCCTTGAACGCTGATGTTGAAGTTGCGGTCTATGCGCTCGGGGCTCGCGCGGTCCACAACGCCTGGCAACAGGGCGATGAGCGACATCGGGTTCCGACCCTTGGTTAACAGGTTTTCGAGCTGTCCAGCCGAGATCACTCCAGAACGGTCCGAGCTATTCAGCTGCACTTGAAGCCCAGAGGCCTCCACCGTGATTTGTTCCGTGGTCGAGCCCAGGGTCAGGCTTAAACGTCCGACGGCGAGGGTTTCTGCGGAGGTCAGAACAAAACCCGTTTTTTGCAGGGTCTTAAAGCCAGGAGCCGTGACGGTGATGTCATAGGTTCCTGGCTGTAGACTACCCACCACGAAATCGCCTTGCTCGTTGGTGACGGTCTTTCGTGACGCTCCGGTTGAAGACTGCGTCAGGACCACTTCGGCATTGGCGACCGCGGCGCCAGATGGATCCAAGACAGTGCCAGTGATGGTTCCAGTGACGGTTTGTGAAGAAAGCGGGGAGTGAAGCAGGCCCAGGAGGGCAAGAGCGGGAATCACTAGAAGTCGTCTCATGGTGCGCTCCTTACTCACCTCAATGGAAAACTCCCTGCGGAACGATACAAAAAGTTTTCCACGGGTTATTCGCACTTCTAAAAAGCCGACGCCGGTTGAGAGGATGGCCGCCCGGGATCACCCAAGCCGGCGCAATTATGTTCACCAGGTGAACATTTGGTCAACCGGGGGCTGGCTGTGTTATATCTCCATTAATGCTGAAAGTCAAGGACAAACGGGGAAAGAAAACCATCAGTGCGCTCGATCGCGGCTTGCTGATCCTGGAGACTATTCAAAATTCCGTTCATCCGTTGAACATTCAAGAAATTGCTGCGCTCACCGGCTTGCAACGTTTGGCCGTTTATCGCTGTCTGAACACGCTTGAGCAGCGGTCCTACGTGAAACGCTCCGTGGACAAGCGCTATGTTGCGATGGTGAAAAGCGGGCGCCCATGCGTGGCCTACCTCGCTCCCTTAACTGGCAACCGCTTTCGGGACGCCTTGACCGGCTCCATTCGCGAGGCAGCGGCCGAGAGCAACTGTGACTTGCTGCTCATGAACAACCGCGAGGATGATGAGGAGACCATGATGGCCAACGCGACCGTGCTGTGCGAAAGAAAGCCCGATGTGGTCATGTTTTTTCAACCTCGCGAGCGATTGGGGCACCGGCTGGCAGATTTTCTGGCTCAAGCGGGACTGCGTTTTCTCACCATCGAACGCGCCATCCCGGGAGGCATTTATTTCGGAGCGAACAATTTTTTGGCGGGTCGCATGGCTGGGCAGGTCTTGGGCCAGCATGCCCGCCAAGTCTGGGGTGGACATTTTGACCGTGTTGTGCTGCTAGAGGATGTGAGCGGCCGGAGCAGTCTTCATGCCCGGATGGCCGGCATGCTGACCGGGCTCAGCGAGATTCTAGGCCACGTGCCTGAATCGAAAGTTGAGCACGTGTATGCAGAAAGACAAACGGCTGCCTCGCGACAAGCCATGGCGCGCATTCTTGAGCAACTGCCCGCGAATGCACGCGTCCTGGTTCTGGCCTTTAATGACTTGACTGCAGTTGGCGCCGCTCAGGCGGTGCGGGAAAGCGGGCGTAGCGGCGAAATCGCGATTGCTGGCCAGAATGCGTCCGAAGAAGGTCGCCGGGAATTGCGAATCCCGAATTCGCCTCTCATCGCGACGGTGGCTTATTTCCCCGAGCGATACGGGATGAAACTCCTCGCCTTGTGTCGCAGGTGGTTGAGCGGTCAACCCGTGCCACCCGCCGAGTATACGGATCACGTTGTAATTTCTGCTGAAAATGTGGACCGATATTATCCAGAGGAAGGATCCGTTTTTTCCCAATCCTCAGACTTGGGACGGGGCGAGGCGTCTTCGCCTACCGCTCCGCGGAACAGCCATTAGGAAGCGCTGGTGGGCCTGTGCAGACTCGAACTGCAGACCTCTACCGTGTCAAGGTAGCGCTCTAACCAACTGAGCTACAGGCCCGCACGCAAAGCATCAGGGTAACACACCTGGTAGGCTGCCAGCAGCGGGCCCCTGACTTTCGCTCGGCCAGCCCTTGGGACTCGGCCTTGAATGGCACACCGGTCGCAAACCCAAGCCCCAAGCAATCAGGCTTCGGGCGGCGCCCTAGTTCATCTCCTCTTTGCCTACATAAAGCTCGCTAATGATGCTTTGAAAATTTTCCATTACTTTGCCCCGGCGCACCTTCATCGTTGCCGTGAGTTCGCCATGCTCGATGGAAAGCTCACGTTCAAGGATGCGGAACTTCCGGATCTGTTCAAAAGCCGCCAGCTGCTTGTTAGCTTTCTGCACCGCGCGTTTCACTTCGGCCTGCACCGGCTCAGCTGTTACTAGCTCGGACATCGGCCGGCCCTTATGCCCTTCCATGCCCTTCAGGGACTCTGCCGCGGCCACGTTGATCGTAAACAGGGCAGAAACATAGGGCCGTTTATCGCCAATCAAGACGATTTGGTTGAAGATCGGCTCCATTTTGAGCAAATTTTCAAGGCGCGAGGGGTACACCTTCTTACCGTTCGAGGAAACAATCATTTCCTTCTTTCGCCCGGTGATGTAGAAATAACCTTCCGCGTCGACCTCAGCCAAATCGCCCGTATGAAGCCACCCATCGCGCAAAACCTGCGCCGTTGTGTCGGGATCCTTGTAGTAACCGGCGAAGATGGTGGGCCCGCCCAAACACAACTCGCCGTCTTCCGTAAACTTGTACAGCACTCCGGGTAACATCTTGCCGATCGACCCTGGCTTGGGAGCATGGACCGGATTGAGCGTGGTAATTCCTCCTTCGGTCAAGCCGTAGCCTTCAATCAACGGCATGCCGATGGCTTCATAGAACTGAGCGAGGTCCTTGCCCAGCGGCGCAGCGCCGGAAACAGCTAAACGCATTCGGCCCCCGAAGCGGGAGCGCAGTTTTTGAAAGACCACTTTGTCGGCCAGGGTGAGCATTCTCGCCATCCACGCCGGGACTGGCTTGCCTTCCCGGCGTAGCTGGGCGGCCTTCAGACCGAGCCCCAGGGCTCCCCAGAAAACCCGTCGCATCGCTGGACCGCGCTTGCGAATCTCGGTACAAACGCTCGAATAAATTCTCTCCCACACCCGTGGCGGCGCAAGGAAAAAAGTCGGGCGGACGTTTTGCATTTCGTGCGGCAAGCGCGCCAGACCTTCTGAAAACCACGTTGGAACCCCGCAGCGTACGCTCAACAATTCCACACCGATACGCTGCGCAATGTGCGCGCTTGGTAGAAACGCGAGAATCACGTCCTCGGGCCCCAAGTCGATCACCTTGGGCCCCATTTCGATGTTTTCAACCAACGCGCCATGTCGCACAAGACCCATCTTGGGCTCTCCGGTGGCACCCGAGGTGAGATAGAGAATCGCGTAATCCTCCGGTTTGACTTGCGCATGCATCCGGTCGAAAGCGGTGGGGTCCGCAGCGAGCTCTTGCTGGCCCAGCCGGCGTAGCTCACCCAGGCCCATCACTCCGCTGACCTCGCCAGTTAGGAGGATCCACCGCACCGCTAAGTCGCCAGCACCCGCATTCATGAGCGCGGAGAAAGTTTTGGGCGTATCGACAAACACCAGCTTGGCGTCGCAGGATCGCAGCGTTTTGACGTGTTCCGCAGGCGGATAGCTCGTATAAAGGGCGGCGGCAATTGCCCCCGCGCCCATGATCCCGAAATCCGCCAAGTAGAACTCCGCCCTCGTCTCTGCATCCACGGCGACGATGTCGCCACGCTCGATTCCGAGTTTGCGTAAACCAACTGCGATTTCGCGCGAGGCATGGCAAAATTGAGTCCAGCTGTAGGTGAGATAGCTTGGACCAGATGCGGCGCCGGTGGGCTGGTGCAAGGCCGGGGCATCGCCAAAACGCGAGGCGGCCTGTTCCAGAAGCGTGAATACATTGGGGGGAGTCATCAACGGTATCGTATCAATCTCGAGTTACTTTTCGATTTCGCAGTTTGCAGTTGTGTTTCTGACACGCCATCAGAACCGCCGGCATCTACAGCAACAGGAGAAATTCGCGGTTCGCAGGGGGTTGGCTCTTGCTCTGCGGCGCGCCCGGCCCGCGCAGCGGGCCGTAACCAGCAGAAAACCCTGAAAGCGATGAACCGTTTTTGGCGTAGCAAGTGGACCTTTCGCCTGCTTTGGCTAGCCTCCGCGTCGCCCTTTGCTTGGCTGGTTTGGCGCTGGTACTGGCGCGATCTTGGAGTGAATCCTCTCGAGTATGTTGCGCGATATACGGGTAGCTGGGCGCTGCGCTTTCTGCTGCTCACGCTCGCCATTACGCCCTTGCGTTTGATCCCCGGACTGTCACCCTTAATCAAATTCCGGCGCATGCTTGGCCTGTTTGCGTTTTTTTATGCGAGCCTCCATGCCTGGCACTATTTCGCCATCGACATTCAATGGAACCGCGAGATTCTGATCGAAGACCTGACAATCCGGCGTTTTTTCATTGCGGGGATGATTTCCCTCTTGCTGATGGTTCCGCTTGCGCTGACCTCTTTCGACCGGGCCATCCGTTGGATGGGCGGTGAGCGATGGCGGAAGTTGCACCGGTTGGTTTACGCGAGCGCCATCGCCGCCTGTGCCCACTATCTCTGGCAAGGCAAAGCGGCGACGCCAACGCCACGCCTCTACGCCGCGCTGACCGCAGCGCTACTACTGACCCGGCTCGTTGTGTCGATTCGAACGCGCCGCTGGCCGCGGTTGAGAATAAGCCAAGGCTAGCTGTTGCGTTGGATGGAATTGCAGCGGAATGGCCATCGCTGGTTGTTGTTATTCGCGCTGTGAGCCGCCTGCATCACTCAAGCAACACGGCTGCACAGGTCTCGATGTTGTCAATTTCAACTCCCGTGCCCTCCGGCGTCTCGTAGGTGGATAATTTCGCCGGGGCGCGCCCCGGAGCATATAGCGTCGCGCGGCGATATTTCCCCTGCACAAAGGCGGTAATGGACTCGACCGGATAATCGGTGTAATTTACCAGGTGCAGCACAGCCTGCTTGCCGTCGGGACGAAACTGGAGGTAAGACAACGCGCCGCTCACATTAAACAGCCGCGCCGCGAAATTCCTCCGGTTGACAGCGCTGTGTAACTCTGGCCAGATAGCTTCGATCGCTTTGTAATGTTCGCGATCAAAGGTGAACCGCCCCTCTTCGGGTAACGGCATCTTCCACCCCTTGGGACCAGAAACGACCCGGCCTCCTGACTGTGCGAAGCGGGCGATCAGCTCTTGCTGCTCTTGGGTGTAAGCCTGCGGGTTCAAAACAATGGCCACCTTGGCGTCCCGCAGCACGTCGGCTTTTAACGATCGAGAGGGAATTGCGCGCACCGGCGTATTCATGACAGCGAGCATGTCCATGAGATTGCCACTCACTAGCGCCCCCGAGTCGACATCTTGAAGCAGCGCAAGCTGGCTCCAAGTAGGCCAGTCCCGCCACTCTTTGTGTTCCTCGTAGAAACGTAGATGTTGCTGCATGCGGTCCCAGTCGGCCAGCGTGCCCGCGTCTCTTTGCCGCCACCGCGCTAAAAACTTTTCGTCCCAGCTCACAACCCAGCGCGCACCCACGGCCGCAGCGTCGGCAATGGCCTGGAGGTAGTTCACACCAGTGATCTCCCGGTGGGCCGGAGGTGAATTCGCAATCCAGATCACGGATTTCGTCGCCGAGCGCAGAAATCGCAGCACGCCCGTATTGGTGTGAATCCAAGCCCCACCCGTGGGATGCGATTTGTCCTCGCCGTGAGAAATTTCGATTCCCGGCCAGACGCCCTGCCGGGTGCCAGCAATCGGGTCCTCCAACTGAATCGCCCGCCGCTCGCCCAGTACGATGACCGGTTTGGATGTTTTGGGACGGGCCTGCGGATCAGACACCACATAGCCGTCCATCGTCGCATCCGGCACGCTATCTGCTGCGAGCTCTTGCAGCAGGCGGATTTGGCGCTCCGCAGCTTGCTTTCGGAAGGCGGGTGTCGCTTCACGAACCAGCAGACAGTTGATGGGCGAACCGTCTAATAGTTGCAGGCTTTCCGGGTCGCGATAGGGCCAGCGCGCCGGCACGCAATCGCTGAACGTTACCGCAAGAGCAAGTGCAAATAGCATGTTTCACTCCTGTTCGAGGATCACCAGCGCTGCTGTCGGGACGAGGTCAATATCTAAACCGGTGGCGGCCCCGTCATCGACCTCATAGGTGGTGAGCTCCTTTCGTGGAGCCTCGGGCAGGTCGATGTAGGCCCGCTTGAACCGGCCCCGTACATGGGCAGTGACGTTCTCCACTGGATATCCGGAGTAGTTGACCAAATGGAGGGCAGCGCGCTTGCCATCCTCGGTCATTTGAAAATACGACAGCATACTAGAGACGTTGAACAGGCGAACCCCTAAATTCTGCCGCCCGATGAGCGCGTTCAGTTCTTTCCAGATTTGATCGAGCTTGTCGACGTCCTGCTGGTCGAGCGTCAACCCGTTCTGGCTGGTGGAGGGCATTTTCCAGCCTGGCGGACCGTTCAGCACCGTTCCGCCTTTCCGCGCAAAGCGTGCAAGAACTTCGCGCTGGTCGCTGGCCAGAGCTGCCGGATCCAGGTTGATGGCCATTCGGGCAAAGCGCAGAGCTTCGTCGTTGAGGCGCGCCGGTGGAACAGGCAGCACGGGCGCGTGCTTGACAGCGATCATGTCGAGCACGCTGCCTGAAAGCAAGGCTCCGCTCGACGCGTCTTGTATCACAGCAAGTTGGGTGCGTGGGGGTAAACCTCGCCACTGCTTGTGTCTCTCATAAAAGGCCAAGTAGGCGTGGATCCGCCCCCAGTCCTTGAGCGCTGGACCGTCACCCGCCAACAAACGCCGCCAGAATTCCCGGTCCAGAGAGACCACCCATCGCGCACCGAGCATCGCCGCGTCCGCAATGGCTTGGAGGTAACGATCCACGGGGATCACTTGCCCATCGGGCGGCAAGTTCGCCATCCAGAAAGGGCCCGAACGCATCGCTTGCACAAAACGCAAGAACCCCCCGTTGGTGTCAATCCAAGGCGCGCCGCTCGGGGCGGCCTCGGCTTTCTGCTGTTCGTCGACTGCTCGGATGCCCGGCCAAACCCCTTCATAAGTTCCCGCAATCTCGTCTTGCCAGAGAATCTGCGAGCGGCGGCTCAGGGCAATCAATGCCAACTGGTGGCTAGCTGCCGCCGCGCGAGCGACCTGGACTTCGGCTGGAGAAAACGCTCCTTCTAGAACGACGCCCGCCAGCCCGCACTGCTTTGCCTCCCGCAGCCGCGCTTGCACCTCATCAGCAGAACGTAGCACTCCGAGCAGGATCACGTTCTGCTGCTTGGCTTGGGAAGTCAGTTCCGGCGACCAATGAACCCGCTCAATAAGCAAGCAATTCACCGGCGTTTGTTCAAGCAGCTTCAGCGCAGCCGGATCGGCTACCGGCCAGCGCATCGGAACCCAATCGGCCAGGCCTGCCATGAGGAAAAGTGCGGCGTGCACCATCACTTCGTATCGTCGCACGCGGAAGCGAAAGTCGGCTTAAGGACTCGTAGGAGCACGTTCCGTCCCGAAACCTTCCACATGCGCGTGGACGTCGTCAACCACATCCGCTAGCTCGTCGAGCGAAGCTAAAATCTCCCGATTCGACTCGTTGTGTTGCCGCAACAACGCCTCAATCGAACGCAGAACTGCCACTTCTTGCGCCGCCTGCTGGCTTTGGCTCCAGTGAATCACCCACTGCGATAGCAAAATACCCACGAGCAGTCCGACGGTAGCGATCCTCCACCACTGATCCTTCATCGGGCCGAGCGTAGCACGGCTGGCACCAGCGGTTGGGTCTTCCGTCTCAGCGAGGGTAGCAGCCGAAGCGAGCGCCCCCAGGCTCAGGGGAACAAGACTCGCGCCAAGCCAAACCGGGGTTTACGCCCTGCACGGAATATTCTAGAATGCCCCTGTTGGCTCTGATCTAATCGATTAGGGAAAATCTCATGCTGCTTTCTTGCTCTCGCCTATTGATTTGCCTCTGCTTGCTCGCCGCCCTGGCAGTAGCGCAATCGAATTTAGCAACCCTCACTGGGATTGTCACCGATCCAGCGTCGGCCGCGGTCGTCCGGGCTCAAGTTTCTGTGACCAGTATGACCACGGGCCTTTCGGTTCGCGTTTACACCAATGAAGAGGGCGTCTACTTGATTCCAAATCTGCCGCCGGCCGCCTATACGGTCGAAGTTCAGGCGGCAGGTTTCAAGCGAAAGACAGTACGGAATCTGGTGCTCGAGGCCTCGATGCGCGCCCGCTTGGACATTCAAGTCGAGCTTGGCGACGTGCAACAGTCCGTGGAAGTGCAAGCCGCGGTGACGCCGTTGCAGGCTGAAACCGCCGAAATCAGCGAGACTATTACCTCCAAAGACATCATCAATCTTCCCTTAAACGGTCGCAGCCCCTATTCGTTGCTCATGCTCTCCACAGGGGTATCAGCGGCAGGCGATGATCCCACGAGCCTCGACTATGCAGGCGGCCTCAGCCTGAATGGCAGCCGGCGCGGCAGTAATGCTTATGTCGTAGATGGCGCCTCTACAACCCACATTGGCGGCATTGCCGAGCGCATCGGCTCGATTGAAGCCATCCAGGAGTTCAAGGTGTTGGCCAACGCCTATTCGGCCGAATTCGGGCGCACTTCAGGGGCTGTGATTTCCTTCCAGGTGAAATCCGGAACCAAGGATTTTCACGGCAGCGCCTACGAATTTCACCGCAACTCCGTGCTGAATGCCAATAGCTGGGAGAACAACAACCGCAATCTGGGTCGCGGCCAGTTGATTCGCAACGAATTCGGCGGAACAGCCGGTGGCCCGGTGCCCAAAATGCGCCACCGGATGTTTTATTTCCTCTCCTACGAGGGCATTCGCGATTCGATTCCTGTTGCGCGCCTGCGCACGATCCCAGACCCGGCGATTCGCGGGGGTGATTTCAGCCGGATCCCAGTTCCCGTCATCGATCCGCTGAATGATACGCCATTCCCGAACAACGTCATTCCTGCCTCCCGCCTCGATCCGGCTGCACAGCGGCTCATGCGGCTTTTCCCTGCTCCCAACCAAACGGGCATTTTTAATCCACGCTTCGGGCTGGCCACCAACAACTATGTCCGCCAAGCCGGCCAGCGGGACAACAAAAACTTTGGCACGATGCGCGTGGATTACAGCCCCACCGACCGAGACAAAATCTTTGTCACGTTTTCGCATGTCAACGAAGGGCCTCGTGACCTGGTGCGCGACTTCGAAAACGTGCTCAACACAACCATCGGCCCCCGCATGCGCAACATCCGGCGGATGACAATCGGCTACACGCGCTTAATCTCCTCCTCCATGGGAAATGAATTGCTGCTCAGTTCTCAACGGGATCCGCGCAAAATCACTCCCTGGTATCCCGACTTTGACGTAACCGCCGAACTCGGCCTGCAGAACCGCATCGGGACCGGTCTGCCCACCATCAACATTGCGGGTGGATATGGCAGCTACGGCGAAAGTAATTACCAGAATTGGGTGCATCAGCCTTCAAGCATCAGCAACATCATGAGCCTGCAACGCGGCCGTCATTCGATGCGCTTTGGCGGTCAGCTTTTCCAGAACCAATTCTGGTATATCGCCGCGAACAACCTGGCTGGCAACTACAGCTTCAACGGCGAGATCACAGGCCGCGGCACCGTGGGTCGCAACAACCCCATCAACTCCTTCGCCGATCTGCTGATTGGCGCTGTGAAGACGGCTGGCTACCCGGTGCCGCAGATTCCTGTCAACCGCTACAACTACAACTTGGGCATTTTCTTTCAAGATGACTGGAAGGTCACTCGCAAGCTGACACTCAACTTGGGTCTCCGTTGGGAGTTTGAAACCAATCAGGCGGTAAAGAATAACGTCTATTCGCGCGTGGACATGCGGACCGGAGAGCTGCTGGTAGCTGGCCGGAATGCCACTCGCAATTTGAATCTGAAAAATGACCTTTTGAATTTTGGGCCGCGAATTGGCCTGGCCTACGCCGTGACTGCAAAAACCATCCTCCGAACCGGCTTTGGCGCGTTCTACTCCAACCTCTGGGTGAACAACGGCGAAATGGTTTCCTACACTGGATGGACCAACGCCCAGACCTTTGTGGACCAGGGCGTCGGACGCGCCCAGCCGTTTACCTTCACACAGGGCTTCCCAGTGAGCGGCATCACTACCGCTGTGCCGGATCCGCTCGTTTTGTTCGCACAAGCCACTGTGACCCGCCCCCTAGCCACGGGAGGCTTCACGTATGACCCCAATGGCAAGCTCCCGGTCAACTACCAGTGGAATGCCAGCCTTCAGCGGGACATTGGCTGGAACACCGTGGTCGAGCTAGCCTATGTGGCGAGCCGGTCCACCCACCTTTCGCGCAACGTGCCAGCCAACAATCTCACCCTGGACCAGTCGGCGGCTGTTTCCATCCAGCGCATCCCGACTCAACAACTCCGGCCCTTTAACCGCATTGCCGCTTTCAACGCTATTCTCTATGACGGCCTGAGCCACTACCACTCGCTGCAAGCAAAAGCGACCCGTCGTTTCAGCCGCGGCCTCAGCCTGGACCTCAACTATACCTTCTCGAAAAACATTGATACTGCCTCGACGCTCGGCGACTCCTTCCAGATTCCCTGGCAGTTCAATTCCATCGAGCGGGCACTTTCCGGTTTTGACCGTCCGCATTCTCTCACGGCCGGCGTAATTTACGAACTGCCTTTTGGCCGGGGGCGGCGCTGGCTGCGTTCCAGTAACCTCGCCGAAATGGTGGCTGGCGGCTGGCAAATCAATGCGCTGTTTTCTGCCTCGAGCGGCTTGCCCTTTACAATCACCCAGGTCAACACCAACCTCATCCTTTCAGCGCAGCGACCGGACGTCATTCACCCTAACAATCTCTCCGGGAAAGTGCAAGGAGTGGTCTTTGAGGGCGCAGCGCGCAGATATCTCATTGCGCCGGGCGCGGAGAATTTTCCGTTTCAGCCGTCGTCAAACACTGCTTTCGGAAACCTCGGCCGCAACACCTCGCGCGAGCCTGGTTTCGTCAACTGGAATCTTTCTTTGTTCAAGGCGATTCCCATCAAAGACCGGGTGCGCTTTGAGCTGCGCCTAGAAGCCTATAATGCCTTCAACACAGTGAACTGGCGCGAGCCGGCAAGCTTTAACATCGACAACGCGAACTACGGGCTCATTACGGGCACGGCTCCTCCGCGCCAGGCACAGATTGGTGGCCGCTTGTCCTGGTAGCCCTACAATGATAGAGAGCGCGCCTGGCCTTGGGCGCGCCGGGTTCAGCGTTTCCATGGCAACTATCTACGACGTTGCACGCCGGGCGAAGGTGTCGACATACACGGTCTCAGCGGTTCTTAACCAAAGCGCCAAGGTCAGTCCACAGCTGACCGCCCGTGTGCTGAAAGCCGCCCGAGATCTGAACTACACGATCAATCACATTGCGAGAAGCCTTCAGACACGCCGCACGATGACCATCGGGATGTTGATTCCCGACATCGCCAATCCCTGGCTCGGTTTGGTCGTTCGGGGCGTCGAGGATGTTTGTAGCAAACGCGGCTACTCGCTGTTCCTTGGCAACACATATGGCGACATCAGCAAGCAAAGCGACTACTTGCGCGTGTTTCGGTCTCGTCAGGTGGATGGAGTGATTCTCTTCATGGCCGCCAATTCCGAACGCGAACTGGCTCCGTTGCTGGAAGCAAAAACGCCGCTGGTTTTTGCCGGTCGGCGACCTCGCCGCCTCGATGCCGACAGTGTCACTGCGGACAACCATTTGGGAACGAAACTTGCGGTGAACCACTTGATTTCGCACGGCCGCCGGCGGATCGCCATTCTGGTAGGCGAGTCGACTCTCAGCACCTCGCGCGATCGCGTTGCCGGCTGGCGCGCGAGCCATCGCACGGCGGGCCTGTCGATTGACAGCTCGCTGGTGAGCTACGGCGAATGGACAACGGCAAGCGCCTGTACGCGCACGCTGGAAATCATGCGCCGGCGTCATCCTCCAGATGCCATCTTTGCTTCGAGCTTTCCGTTGTTAATCGGCGTATTGGACGCGCTCCGGCAATTAGGGCTGCGGCACCCGCAAGATATCGAGGTGATGAGTTCGGATGATTCCCGCCTGTTGGATGTCTTTGAGCCGCGGATTTCCGTCGTCGAGCAACCGAGCTACGAGCTGGGGGCCGAGGCGGCGCGTCTTTTGCTGGAACGGATCGAACAACCCTCACTGCCCTCGCGGCAGATTGTTCTGAAGCCTGCCTTAAAGCTTCGAGATTAGCTGGCCGCGGACGTGGCCACGGTGGGGCGCCAGCACGCGTGATCCAGTTCGGCCTCAGGCTCACCTTCTGACAAGCTTGGCTCCTGCCATCCCCTGAACTCACCGCTCCTGAAGCCTTTTCCATCACCACCGGGCAGGTGAAGATGCGCGGCGAAGAACGCTGCTAGAATAAAGGCTGCGGTGTGATTCCCCACAGCCAGTAAAAACTCAGCTAGATGGATGTCTCGGCTCAAGGCGAAGGTGTTTGGCTGCTCGCCGTGGCCCAGACCCAAGCGAAAGAACGTGAAGGAAACCCCGAAAGCCCTGCGATAGCCGCGTTCCTATCGTGGACTGCCTGAAGTTTTTTCGCATCGATAATTGGAAAGCAGGCATCGCGCCGCACTGCCTTTTGCATGGACGGAGTAATTGTAGTTGACAAACCGGAGGGTTGGACTTCCCACGATGTCGTGAACAAGATGCGCCGGCTTGCCGGCACACGCCGCATCGGCCATCTTGGAACGCTTGATCCCATGGCCACGGGGGTGCTGCCCCTGGTTCTGAACCGGGCTACCCGGCTGGCGCAGTTCTACTTGAAGTGCGACAAGCGCTATGAAGCCACGGTCCGCTTTGGCTACGCGACGGACACCTATGACCGCGAAGGGACGCCGCTCGGCCCCCCGGTCGACGTCCGGCTCGAAGCGGCACAAATTGAGAAATTGCTCGATGATTTTCGCGGTCCACTGATTCAGAAACCACCCATGATTTCAGCCAAGAAAGTAGCCGGCACGCCTGCCTACAAGTTAGCTCGCAGGCAACTGCCCGTGGACTTAAAGCCCGTGGACGTCATGATTTACTCACTGGAGTTACTGGCCTGCGAAAAAGACGCCATTCGTATCCGCGTGCATTGCTCAGCGGGCACCTATTTGCGGACGCTGGCTCATGAGTTAGGACAGCGGCTTGGCTGCGGGGCGTTTGTCGAGCATCTCCGACGCACAGCTAGCGGCGATTTCACGCTGTCCGAGGCGCATACGTTGGCCGAGCTCGAGGACCTTGCCTCTCAAGGACGGCTCGCCCAGGCCCTCGTTCCAGCGGCACAACTGCTGCCCGCAATGCCGAACGAAGTTGTCGACACCATTACCGCCGGGCAAATCCGCCAAGGCCGCGACTTCCGCGTCTCGCCGTTTCGCATCGCTCGTGGAGCGAAGTATGTGAAGGCAATTGGACCTGATGGACAATTGATCGCTATCGGCGAAGCCAAATTGCCGCACCTCTACCATCCAATCCTCGTCCTGTAATTCCCTGAGCTCGACAAGTTTCCGGCCTCGAACCGCTTGTCGCCGAGATGCGCCCGCTGGTTGCCCCGCCCTCACCGTCTGCGAGCTTTTCATCCGATTTTCGCGCTTTTTGGCTTAGCCTTAGACTTCTTCCAGCTTCATGTCCTGGTCGATCTTTCTCGCCGGCGGCTTACTGGTGTTTTTCCTGCGCGACGCCTTGTTGCTAAGGCTCGTCCGTTGGCCTTGGGTCTGGCTCTACGTGGTGAGCTTCCCAGCTATCTTCGCTGGGCTGGGCGTTCTGGCTGAAAGGCTTCCACGTGAAGAGGCACTTGCTTTGCTTCGCGATCCGCGATTCTGGGCGCCCGCCGCCGGCCTGCACGTCGGGAACTGGATGATCAGCTTTTTCATCGCTCGACGGGCTGCTTTCGCAGATTGGATGGCACTACTGTTACCGGCGCCCATGTACTGGTTCTTGGCGGGCGGCCTGGTTTGGCTGGCGCTCCAGTTCATTCCTGGCGTTGAGGGATGGATGCTCGGGTTGTTGACGGGTCTCGTTTGGTCGTTGGCTGTTGTGGCCACCAGCCGGTTATGGAGGCCGGCGTGGAAAAGCTGGGATTTCGCCGCCGCCACCAACCTCACGGCCTTGATTTTGATTCCGTTGCACCAGGAGAGCCGGGAAACAGAGACGGCGGGCCTGGTCGTGGGGGACTGGCTCGGGACACTGCTTCCGCTTAGCGTCGTGGTTTGTTTCGTCGCTGTGAGTTTTCTCTATCACCGTTACAAGAGTTCCCGCCATGCAGTCCATCCATGATCTGCTCTACTTGCTTTCAAACGCCTTCCTGGCTCCAACTTTGGTGGGGACGCTCCTGGCCTTCGCTTACACGACATTCGTTGTTGGCCAGTTCCTCAGCGACTGGGCGGATCACCGCAGCAACCGGCGCGCGCTAAAGGTTTTTTACTCCGGCCCGCCCACTCAAGAGCGCTTCGAAGGCTTGTCCTGGCGCGGCGACTATGCGCGGTTCTGCCGCGCCTTGGTGCGGCATCGCAACTTCCCCGCTCTGGTGGAAAAAGAGGTGGCCGATCTGGAGCACGATATGGCGCAGCGGGTTGAACAGCTGAGCATTCTCGCCAAGGTGGGACCCATGCTCGGTCTCATCGGCACTTTGATTCCGCTCCAACCAGCGCTAGCAGGGCTTGCGCGCGGCGACATGCAGGCCATGGGCGCCAACCTCCAAATTGGTTTCACAACCACGGTTCTCGGCCTGTTGGTGGGCGGCACGTGTTATGCCATCAGTTCGATCCTTCGAACCTGGCAACAACAAAGCGTCACGGACTTTCATTTTCTGCTCGGGCTATGGATGCCCGGAGCAACGAGTAGTTTCGATGAACCACTACAGCAGACCTCAGTTCCGATTCCGGTTGACGGGTTGGAGGGTGGCAGCGCAGCGATTCGCGCAGAAAAACGCGGCTGACTCCGATCCGCTGCTCGGATTGATCAACTTGTTTGACGCCAGCATGGTGTTGGTCGTCGCCATGTTGCTGGCGCTTGTGGGCAAGGGGAGCATGGCGGAGATTGCCGCGCGCCTGTCCCAGCAGGACGTCACCATTGTGACAAACCCTGGCAGACCGGACATGGAAATGATCATTAAACGCGGCAAAAAAATCGAAAAGCTCAAAGCCACCGGTGAGCAAGGCCGGGGAGCTGGGCGGAAGCTAGGCACGGCCTACCGCCTGGAATCTGGAGAAGTTGTCTACGTGCCGGAGGCAGGAGGGGCAGAGCCATGAAGCACCGCCGGCTGTTGTTTGTCCTTTCCCTGACCGCAGCAACTCTGACTTGCGGCGGGCTCTACTGGTATCTGACGCGACCCAAGCTCCTGTTTCTCGGATTTCCCGGTTCTTACATCGCCTTGATGATGAAGGCCTCTCGCACCACGGGAATTCGCTACGAATTCTGGGGCCGCCGGCAAATGGAAGATCCCCAACTCGACGAGGCGGCCTTACTGCGCTACAAGGCCATCTTCGTTTCTGGAAGGCGCAGCGAACCGCTTGGCGATGCGCTTAAAAGGGCCCTCGTCGCCGCGCAGAACAAAGGGGTGAAGGTGATTGTTCTGCCCCCGGATCAGGCCCCTTCGCTTGGCGTGGGCAATGCGGATTTTCAGGGATTAGAAAAACCGGTGGAACGCTATTTCCACTATGGGGGCCAAGAAAATATGGCTGCGCTTTTTCAGTACGCAGCCAAAACATATTTGGGCAAAAATGTTACACCGCCCCCTCCCCTTCCCACTCCCGAAGATGGCTTTTATCACCCTGCCGCGCCGCGAAAATTCGAGCGCACTGCGGAATACCTCCGCTGGTATGAAGAATCAGGGAGGTACAAGCCAAACGGACCCCGTGTCCTGATCGATTTCGCCGATGGATGGAAACTGGGCTCCACCGCCGGCACCGACGCGGTTGTACTTGCGTTTGAGAAAAAAGGCTGGAACGTAGCCGCGATCTTCGGCCGCCAGAAAACAGCCGAATACGCGCTTGAATGGAAACCCGACATTCTCCTCACGCGGACGCATGGGCGCTGGTATCAGGGCGAGAGGGGGGTGCGGCTGCTGGCCTCGAAAATCGATGTGCCGCTGATGCGCGGCATGCAACTGTTCTTCAGCGGGGAAACGCTTTCCGACTATCGCAAAACCAACGCTGGCATTCGTGGTGCGGGTCTGGCGATTGGCGCCATGGTGCCGGAACTAGACGGAGCGATCGAACCCACGTTACTTGAGGGCCTTGACGCCGAATGGTATGGCAAACGCTATGAAGCTGTACTTGAGGATCGCATCGAACGGCTGACGGACCGTGCGGCACGCTGGGTCCGGTTGCGAAAGCAACCCAATTCCGCAAAGAAAATCGCCATCCTCTACGTGGCGGGCGTGGGAAAAGGCAAGGTGGTGGCGGCCGGCCTGAACGTGCCAAACTCGCTCACTCGCTTCCTCGCCGCGCTGAAAGAAGCCGGTTACTCCATTTCTCGCCTCCCAGAAAGCCCCGAGGCGTTGATTCAAGAGATGACTCTCAAGGGACGCAACATCTCGGAGTCGCAGCAGGGAGATCTGGAGGAGTTGTCCCGGATGCCGGGTGTGGAATGGCTCCCTGCCGAGGAATACCGCGCCTGGTTTGAACAACTGCCCGAGTCACTCCGCAAACCAGTAACGGAGGCCTACGGGCCTCCCCCTGGACGGCTGATGGTGGTTAAACGCGAAGGCAAAGCGTTTCTGCTCATCCCCAAGCTCGACTTCGGCAACGTCGTCGTCTTGCCTCAGCCGGCGCGGGGAGCACGCTACGACTCCAAGCTCCTGCACAACGATAAAGTTCCGCCGCCGCATCAATTCCTCGCCGTTTATTGGTGGCTCGAGAAGAAGTTCGGAGCTGACGCCATCGTCAACTACGGCACACACGGCACGCATGAGTTCTTGCCCGGCCGTCCCGTGGGCCAGCTGAGCGACGACTGGTCGGACGTTACGCTGGGGCGCATGCCGAATATTTACGTCTACGTGATGGACAACGTCGGCGAAGCGCTTATCGCCAAACGCCGGGGTTCCGCAGTTACCGTCAGTCACCAGACTCCACCCATTACCGCCAGTGCGCTCAAAGATGCGGACCCAACTCTCGGCGAAATCTATCGTGGCGCCCAGCAATTTTCCACGCTCGAAGAAGGCGCGCTCAAAGAAAAACTGCGCCAGCAGATCCGAGACCTCGCCGTCGCCAAAAAGCTGGACCGGGATCTCAACAAAGACTGGTCGAAATCGCTCCCGAGTGATGAAGACATCGAAGCGCTTGAGCAACACATTCACCTGCTTGACGAGGAGCGCATTCCGCTCGGGTTGCACACCCACGGTCAAGCGAATACGCTTGACGAACTCGCTCCGGTCATCGTCGAGGCGCTCGGCGAGGAATTTAAAAAGAGAGCGGGAAGCCGAAATCAAGCTGTATCGCGGGTCCGCGCCATCTTGACGGCCCCAGACATCAGCCAGTCCGGTGGTTCAGCGACTTGGGGCCATTCGGCCGTTGCGGGGGCAGCTTCACCCCCAGCGGCTCGACCTCAGATCACTCGAGCCGTCGGTCTAGAGCGCCAGCACATCACTGCACCCACGTATCAAAAGACGGCAGAAACGAAGCCCATTCCGGGCTCTGATGATGTGGCGCGCGTGCGAGTTCTCCAGGCAGGCTTTGCAGCCACGGTGCGAGAAATTCCAGAAACACTTCGAGCTCTTGAGGGCCACTACATTGCACCCGGCGGAGGCGGTGACCCGGTCCGCAACCCCATGGCCTTGCCCACCGGTAGAAACCTCTACGGCATCAACCCACAAGAAGTGCCCACCAGAGCAGCTTGGGAACTCGGCAAAAAGCTCGCGGAGGATTTAATTGCCAGCGAGCGAAAACGCCTGGGCCGTTACCCGCGAAAAATCGGATTCACGCTGTGGAACACCGAGCTCATCCGCCACTACGGAACGGATCTGGCTCAGATTCTCTACTTAATGGGGTTGAAGCCGCGTTGGGACCCGCGAGGCATCGTGCAAGGCATCGATGTCATCCCCATGTCAGAGCTCCGGCGGCCGCGGATTGATGTGGTGATTCAGGCCGCTTCCCTCTTTCGCGATACGTTCCCGGATCGGATGGAATTCCTCGACCAAGCTGTGCGGCTGGCTGCCCAATTGCGGGATGGCGAAAACTATCTAGCCGAACACAATTCCACCAACGAACAAGAGTTAAAGCAGGCGGGCCTTTCCGCCAAGGAAGCCCGGCAGCTTGCAGGGGCGCGTATTTTTTCCAACGCCCCAGGTGGCTACGGCACGGGCGTGATTGACGGGATTGAAAAGTCGGGTAACTTTGAGAACACCAAGTCGATCACCGAGGAATATCTCGCGAAAACTGGAGCCGTCTACACGGCAGGAGTAGAGTGGGGCAAGTTCGTTCCCAAGCTCTACGAACAACAGCTGAAGTCTACCGACGCTGTCGCTCTTTCCCGCTCCTCAAACGTCGTGAGCGCGCTCACGCTGGATCACTACTTCGAGTATCTCGGCGGGATGACCATGGCCATTCGCGACACGACGGGCCGCTCGCCAGAAACCTATGTTTCCGACGTTCGCGACTCCTCGCGCGCCGCCATGCTGACCGCCCAGCAAGCGCTACGCAACGATTTGCGGACTAAGTATTGGAATCCAAAATGGATCACCGCTCTCCAACAGGAAGGCTACTCGGGAGCAGCGGAAATTGCAGAAACCACAAAAAACCTTTTTGGTTGGCAGGTGACCAAACCAGAGGCGATCACGAGCGATGTGTGGGACACGGTGGAGAAGATCTATGTTGAAGATTCCCTGAACTTAGGGATCCGGCAATGGTTCGACGAAAAAAATCCCTACGCCTATCAATCCACCACTGCCATTCTTTTGGAGAGCGCACGAAAAGGCTACTGGAGCCCATCCAAAGAAGTTTTGCAACGGGTTGCTAATGAGTATGCCCGCTCGGTGGCGCGTCATGGTCACGCAGGCGACCTGCGCACCACGGGTAACCGGGCCTTTCAAGTATTCCTCGAGCAACAATTGAATGCGCCTGGCAATCTGACAGGGATTCAGCTGTCGAAAGCCTATCAACAATCTGTTGATAACAGCGCGGGAGTGGCTGGCAAGCTTTTCGTTGCCGGGCAACGCCTCGCCCAGGAAGCCTCCCGTCCCCAAACCCAAACCCTCGTGCGTTATTCCACCTTGTCTATCGCTGCAATCACAGCGCTAGCGACCTTGTTCTACTTCGGCTGGCGCAAAAGGAACGGTCTATGAAGTTCAAGTTGACGCTTCCGACTTTCGTGATGGCTAGCTCCCTGTGCTTTGCGCAAGGGGAAAAGTCCTCGATTTCGGGTGCCGTTTTGGATCCGGCAGACCAGCCTGTTGAAGGAGCGCGTGTTGTTGTTGTTTCGCGAGACAGCGGCGCATCGTGGAGCACGCTTTCAAGCTCGGCAGGCGTCTTTCGGATCCCATCTCTGCCCACAGGCTGGTATTCGCTGAGCGTGCAGAAGGAAGGATTTCGCGAGTACCGCATCGAACAAGTCCAGTTACTTTCGGGTCAGGATTTTGCGCGTAACTTGCGGCTCGAACTGAGCGCTGTGCATGGCGAGGTCACCGTGGTTGGCACCGTGCCCGAAATTCAACGTGACGGCTCGGCAGGAGTCCGGGGCGCAACTTACTCGCCCTCCGAAGTCGAGAACGTTCCGCTGCTGGCCTCCGGCGTCGGTCGCAACTACCGCACACTCGCCTATCAGACTCCCGGCGTCGGCTTTTCTCGCACCGGTCACGCCCCGTTTACCGTAAACGGGAACCGGCCTTTGGGGGCCATCAACACCATGGTGGATTCGGCGGAATACAACGATGCCTTTTCAGGCACTGTGCTCGGGCGCGGGATGACCGAACAGCCGGTTTCCATGGAAACCGTGGAAGCCTTCCAAATGCAGACGTCCAATTTTAAAGCGGAATATGGCCGGGCTTCAGGAGCCGTGGTCAACCTGGTGACGCGCCGCGGAGGCAACCAGTGGCATGGCTCACTCTATCACTTTTTCCAGAACGAAGCACTCAATGCGCGCAACCCCCTGCTAACGGAGAGAGCCCCGCTGCGACTGAACATGCCCGGCATTACTCTTGGTGGGCCGCTGCGAAAAGACCATCTCTTCGTTTTTGGGGGCTACGAAATCGCAGTGCGCAACGCCTACCGGGCGTCTTCCACCATCACCACCTTAACCGAGGCGGAGCGCGCCCGCGCCGTCCCAGCCGTTCGACCGTTCCTCAAATACTATCCCGAACCGAACATTCCCGGAACAAATCTGAACAGCCAGGCCATTCCAAGTCCGACGACGACGCCCACGGGTCTGGTGCGGCTCGATTACGCGCCCACGATGGCTCACCGCTTGAGCACCCGAGCAAATTTCGTGCGCAATTTAGGCGGATTGCGCGAGCGGCTTTGGGGCGGAGACGCTCATTCGACGAATCATTCCGGCTCTGCTGTGCTCGCCCTCGAATCAGCGCTTTCTGCCAGAGTTTTTAACGAGCTGCGGGGAACTTACACGCATTTCCAGTCCAGCGTGGAACCGCACCATCCTTCTCTGGGAGATCCTGCCATCAACGGTCAAGTGGGCCTGTTGGTGGTCACTGGCTTACCGATTCTCGGGCAGTTTCGCTCGCGGAATGCCTCTACATTCCACAACTATACAGTTTCCAATGATCTGAGCTTTTTCCGGGGCGCACATATTTTCAAAGCGGGCGGCATCCACCGTCTGACAAAGGCCAACAATGAGTCCGATCGCAATTTCAATGGCACGCTGGTGTTTCCCTCCGTCGCGGCCTTTCTAGCCGGGCAACCGCTTTCCTACTCGCGCGCCATTGGAGCATCACGCATCGACATGCGAAATCGAGAAACGGCGTTTTACTTTCAAGATGACTGGCGGATCCGCCCGTGGCTAACGCTGAATCTCGGCCTGCGTTACGAATACTACGGGGTGCCCAGCGAAAAATACCAGCGCCTGGGAATCCTCTACCAGCAAGATCGCAACAACTTCGCTCCGCGGCTTGGTTTTGCCTGGGACCTCGGCGGACGCAGCACAACGATTGTCCGGGGTGGTTATGGCTGGTTCTACTCGCCGCTACAAATGGATTTCGTCGGCCAGGCTCGCTTTGCTCCCCCCTTGGTGACGACCTTCTCCCGATTCCGGCCTGCGTTCCCAGATCTGCTTGCGGGTGCGGCGATTGGATCCGACGCCTATGTTTTGGACCGTTCTATCCGCAACCCCTACGTACAGAACTGGAACCTCACAATCGATCGCCAGCTGTGGAGCGCAGCGACCGTGGTGAGTCTCGCTTACGTCGGAAATCGAGGAATCCGACTCCCCATGACATCCCGGCCCAACGGTGGCGAGAATCTGAATCCCGCGCAGCGTCCCGACCCGGCGCGTGGGGTGATCAGCTATCTGACGGGGGCTGCATCCAGCACCTATCACAGCACGCAACTCTCCCTGCGCACCGTCCTTGTGAACCGGCTGAGTTTGCGGGCTGCCTACACGCTGTCACGCTCGATTGACAACGCATCGGATGCCGCTTTCAACCCCTTGGACGAGCGGAACTGGTCGCTCGACCGTGGCCTGTCGGATTTTCACCAGAAACACCTCGTCACTTTTTATGGGATTTATGAGGTGCCGTTTTGGGAGAACCGGCGCTGGCTTGGCGGCTGGCAGCTGGTGGGGCTTTTGCTTGGCCGAAGCGGCACACCCTTCACCTTGCTTGCGAACACCAACACCCCGAACGGAACCTTGAACAACCGGATCCTGCACATCCCAGGCACGCTCGATCGGAAGCCCATCGGTTCGCGCTGGATCGCGCTCGAGCCCGGAGTGACTGTAGCTCAGTTGCAACCGGCGCCGGGCCAGCTTGGCACACTCGGGCGAAACACTGAAATTGGGCCTAATTTCATCGATCTCAACGTGGCTTTGCACAAGCATTTCCGCCTGGGCGAACGTCTCCAAGCGCAGTTTCGTGTGGAGATTTTTAACACACTCAACCGTCCCAACTACGAAACACCCATTAATAACCTCGGGAACGCGGCCTTTGGACGCATCCTTACGGCGGCCGATCCCAGGCAATTCCAACTCCTGCTCAAATTCAGTTTTTGACGGGTTCGATCTCCGCTGTTGAGGCCATTTCCGGCTAGTCCGGTTGGGCGAGCCTCAAGCGCATCCTAAATATTCCTCGGGCGACCGCTAGCAAGCACCTCGCGCCTCGAGGGAGTACAGCCGCTATCGCCAACGCGATTCCCGTTTGTTACACTAAGAAGGTTGCGCTTGACGGGATTGGCGCGTCCCTGCGCCATCGCCCGGTTGCCTTTCCCCGGAAAGAAACCGGTCGTTCCGCTTGCAGCGAGTAGTTGCTCCCCGGGCAGGTTACCACCGGCAATTGACTCTCCTGAAACGCGCAGGCGCAATCGTGTTTGAATCTATGTTTACCGCCCGGTCCGTTTGTTGGCGCCCGGCTGGTTGGAAGGAGTCAATCGGACTATGCGAAAAGAGATTACTGTGATCGCCGAGCCGCGGCAGGGGCGCGGCAAAAACGAGGCGCGCCGGCTCCGCGTGCGGGGCCTGACCCCGGCCGTCGTCTACGGCGCGCAAAAAGAACCGATCGCCATTGCCGTGAATCCCAAGCACATTACGCGGATTCTCCACAGCGCCTCAGGCCACAACACCGTGTTCAATCTGGATATCCAAGGTGTGGAAACCACTCCGGCCATGATCGTTGACACGCAGCAAGATCCGGTCACCGATCGGTTGTTGCACGCCGACTTACTTCGCATCGATCCCAACAAGCGAATTAAGGTGAAAGTGGCGGTTCATCTGGAAGGCGAAGCCAGGGGCGTGAAGGCGCAGTCAGGGACGCTAGAGGTCGTCAGCCGGGAGATCGAAATTGAATGTCTGCCGGAGGAGATCCCAGACAGCTTCACGGTTAACATCACCAATCTGATGGTGGGACAACATTTGCGAGCCGCAGATATCCCTCTTAGCGGCTCCATGAAACTCGTGTCGAACCCCAACCTGGTTCTGGCGCATGTAGTTGGATCGAGGTCGCAGGCAACGGCAACCCCAGCTGAAGGAGCGGGGCCTGCTGAGCCAGAGGTGATTAAGAAGGGCAAGAAGGAGGAAGCCGGCGCTGAGGCCAAGACCGAGGCAAAAGGCGGGGCGAAGAAGAAGTAGTGATTAGGCAGGGCGTGTGTTTCCACAGGAGGTTTCCTGGCTCATTGTCGGTCTCGGCAACCCAGGGCCAGAATATGAACACTCGCCTCATAATATGGGTTTTCTTGTGGTAGACCGGCTAGCGGAGCGGCATTCCATACGGCTGACCCGGCCTGATTCCCAAGCCTTGACGGGTTTTGGACAACTGGCCGGTCAGGCTGTGCTGCTCGCTAAGCCACTGACTTATATGAACCGGAGCGGCGGGTCGGTGAAGCAACTGGTGGCAAAACATCAGGTGCCGCTCAGCCGCACGTTGCTCATCTACGATGAACTGGATCTGCCCTGGGGCTCGTTGCGGGTCCGGCCCAAGGGTTCGGCTGCTGGACACAATGGCGTCAAGTCAGTGATCGCGAGTTTGGGTTCGATGGAATTCCCGCGCGTGCGTATCGGGGTGCACCCGGGTCATCCGCTAGCCAGCGGAACAGATTTCCTGTTGTCGGCGATGAACCGTACGCAACGGGATGAGTTGGATGGACTGCTTGATTTCGCAAGTCAGGCGGTGGAATCCATTGTCGCGGAGGGCGTCGAAAAGGCCATGGCGAAGTTTAATCGTCGCGCCCGAGGCGTAAAAGAAGAGGAAGCATGAGAATCTACGAAGAACTGTTTATTCTCAAGCCAGACGTCACGGAAGAAGAAATCGATGCGGTGATTGAACAGATCCGCTCCACCGTGGCCGCTGGCGGTGGAACCGTGGAGAAGGTAGACAAGTGGGGCAAGCGCCGGCTAGCCTACAAGGTGCGCAAATGCACCGAAGGAATTTATGTGCTGATGGTATTCTCGGCGCCTTCGGAGACGGTCAAGGAGATCGAACGCCGTTTGCGAGTCAGCGACTCCGTCATCCGGTTTCTTACTGTGCGCATCGACGAAAAGTTGAAATGGCTGGAGAAGCGGAAAAAGATGCGCGAGAAGCGCGCCGCAAGGAAACCGGCCGTGGCCCAACCCGCAGCAGTTGCCCAACCCGGAGCTCCGCTCCCCGGCGCGCCCGCTGCGCCCATGCCTGGTGCCCCCGTGCCGGCTCAGGCTGCCGCACCGAGTGAAAGCGCGCCAGAGGCTCCGGCGCAGT
Organism: Bryobacteraceae bacterium; assembly: GCA_025056455.1. GTDB lineage: Bacteria > Acidobacteriota > Terriglobia > Bryobacterales > Bryobacteraceae > CADEFT01. The sequence continues at coordinate 475,832 of JANWVY010000001.1, forward strand.
AACCGATTCCCAAGGAGAAACCCAGTATGGCTGAATCGAAAGGTGGACGTCCCATCAGTTCTTCGCAACGGCCCACGGGCGGCGACAAAGCGTTTGCCGCCGGAGCCAAGAAACAGTATTTTCGCCGCAAGCGCGTCGACCGGCTGAGCCTGGACAAGATTGACGACATCGATTACAAAGACGTACGCCTGTTGTCGAGTTTCATTACCGAGCGCGGCAAAATCATTCCCCGGAGGATCTCTGGACTTGGCGCGCGGCACCAGCGTCAGATTAGCGAGGCCATTAAGCGAGCTCGCGCGATTGCGCTGTTGCCCTTCACAGGCACCAAGGTAAAGGAGGAGTAGACATGGAAGTCATTCTCCGCGAAGATATCGACAAGCTGGGATTGCGGGGCCAAATCGTCAAAGTAGCGCCGGGATTTGCTCGGAATTTTCTGTTGCCCCGAAAGCTGGCCGTCCCTGCCACTGAGGCGAACAAAAAAATTGTTGAGCAGGAGCGCGAGGCGCATCTTCGCAAAGAAGCCAAACTGGCCAGCGAGGCCGCAGATTTGGCCAAGCTGTTGAGCGCCATTACGCTGACCATTCGTCAAAAAGCGGGCGAGCAAGACCAGCTCTTTGGGGCGGTCACGGCCCAGGACATCGCCGATGCGTTAAGCCAGCAAGGCTTCAACGTCGATCGCAAGAAAATTCAGCTCGAGCATCCCATTAAGCAGCTTGGCGACTATAAAGTGCCCATTAAGCTGCACCGCGAAGTGACGGTTGAAGTAGCACTCACCGTGGCGCGCGAGGAATAGCGCACCATGGACTACTTTGACCTCACAGGCCAGGTAGCTGTGGTGACTGGCGCCGCCACGGGTATCGGTGAGGCCATCGCCCGCCGCTTGGCTGCCGCTGGCGCGGTGGTCGGGGTTGCGGATCTGAATTTGCCGGGAGCGCAAACCGTAGCTGCTTCCCTTCCCAAAGCTTTTGCTCTTCCCATCGACATCACCGATCCAGCTTCTGTTTCCCAAGCTGTTTCCGCGGTGATTTCCCATCGCGGCCAGATCGACATTTGGGTAAATAATGCCGGAATTGGGGGAAAAGCAGCACCCATCTGGGAACAGTCCGACGAAGATTGGGCGCGTATTGTCGCCGTCAATCTGTCGGGGGTCTTTTATTGCTGTCGAGCAGTGATCCCCTTCATGCGGCAGCGGCAGTATGGGCGGATCGTTAACATCGCCTCCATCGCCGGTAAGGAAGGCAACCCGAACATGACCGGTTATTCGGCCACGAAAGCGGGCGTGATCGGACTGACGAAATCGGTCGCCAAGGAAGTCGCCAAGGAGGGCATCTGCGTGAATGCGGTCGCCCCGGCTGTGGTCCGAACGAAAATTCTCGACCAGCTGACACCCGAACAAGTCGCCTACATGACGGCGCGCATCCCCATGGGTCGAACTGGAACGCCTGAAGAGATTGCCGCCGTGGTGCATTTTCTTTCAAGCCGCGATTGCTCGTTTGTCACCGGGCAATGCTATGACGCCAGTGGTGGGCGCGCCACTTATTAGCAGACTCCTTGGGGAAATCAAGCAACATGGTGATCACACCCGCCCAATACGCTCAGACTCCGGTCTATGACCTGCTGGTTGAGGCCGCGCAGGGGCGCCTCGGTTTCGATCAGAGACTGGTGCGCGCCATCGTCGAGCGGGGCGAACAAGCTGTGCAAGACATCGTGCGATTTGGGTTTGGCGACCGGTCCTCGGACCGCGTGCGCCTCGAGGAAGACCTCATCGCGATCCTCGAACACCTGGCTTGCCCGCAGGGTCTGCCCTTTCTTATCGCCTGCCTCCGGCAGGAGCCGCTTGATCCCTCGGAAGAGCTCATCCGAGCCCTGCAACGGCTTGGACCGGAAGCCATTGGGCCGCTGGTCGAGCTTTACGGCGAGCTGGGGCATGAGAAAGGGGGTGACGTTGCTTTTATCCTAGCCACCTTCCGCAACCGTGATCCCCGTATTCTTCAACTGCTGGTGGACCGGATTCCCTACGACGCCGGTGACGCTGCCTTCCTTTTGGGAGTGTTTGGCGATCCCGCCGCAAAGCCAGTGCTCGAAGAGCTCATCGAACGCGCTACAAAAGACCCCTCGCTGGCGCGCAGTTTGGGCAACGAAGCCGAGGAAGCACTCTCGGCCTTAGAATGCACCGTTGTGGAAGATCCCCCAGTTCCGACAAGCATTTTTGACCTCTACCCGGAAGCAATAGAGCCTTTGTTTGACGTTTTAACCGTGGAGGAAAAGATCGAATTTCTGCAAAGCGATTCGGCGGAGTTGCGCGCCGATTGCGCGAGAAGCTTTATCGACCAGGAGCTGCCAGAAGAGGTTGCCAAGCTGCTTATTGAAATGGCTCGGACGGATCCGAACGTAGGGGTCCGGGCCGTGGCCTGCGCTGCGCTTGGTTCCCGGGCTGACGAGGCGCCTGTCTGGGCCCTGCTGCGCGAGAAACTGGAGGACGGGGCCGCGCCCGCCGCCGAGCGATGTGGAGCTCTGGTGGGCCTCGCCTCCCGGCTCCGAGACGATGCCGAGCTAAAAACCTATGTCGAGCGCTTCTATAGCGACCCTGCCACGCGGGCACGGGCCCTGGAGGCGATGTGGCGCAGTATGGACCCCAGTTATGCCCCCCTCTTCCGCCAGCATCTGGAAGACCCCGATATCGACATCCGAAGACAGGCGATTAAAGGGATCGGTTTTCTCGAGGTCTCAAGCGAGGCCTCGCGGCTGGTTCCGTTGTTCCAAGATGAGGAATTTCGCCTCGATGCTCTCTTTAGCTACGCGCTTTGCGTGTCCGTAGAACGACTGGAGCGAGGCGAGATGGCAGCTCTGCTGCGTCGCATTGAGGAGATCGCTGGCGGTTTATCCGAACACGAGGGTGAGGTGGTGGAAACGGCGCTCGACACCCGCCTGATTCTGCATGGTCAAGAACCGGTGTTTTCGCCGGCTGGTGCGAGAGATCTAGATTAATCGAGGATCGCTCTCGTAATTTTTACTCGCTCCACCTTCCCTCCGCGTCTCGATCTGGGAGAATTTACCAACCCCCGAGCGACCCGGTGACGGACCACTGCTGAAGTGGTTGAATTTGTCTGTTTGGCATGGGGCATGCACGAACGGAAATCGGAGGAGAAAAGGCAGGCTCAAGGGACGGCCGGTTGCTTCTTCCGATGCAAGCCCGCGATCGTTCTGTCCAACCTCAACCAACCCGCCGGTTCCATCTTCTTCCATCTGCCCTATCCAACCCAAGTCCTCTTGAGCCTTAGACCTTTACTCGCGCAACAGGAACTCGGCTGTCGAGCGACTCATTCCAGCCAACCCCGTCAACCAGGTTTCAGCTCGCTTGTCGAAGGTGCTAGCACTTCGGCGGCGAGTTACCAAACATGGACGGCCAGAATCCGGGGCGGATTGGGCAACTCGCGAACAATTCGCGTCTCGAGCACAATCTGAAAATTCCTCTCTTCCCAACCTTTGGGGGCGAGACGAGCGAACTCATTCCAATAGTGTTCGGCACTTAGAAATTCAGCAGCGACTTGAGTGCCAAATCCGTTGAGTCCAGCAACTGAGACCACGACTTGCCTTGACACCGGCATAATCGTGCGCGAGATGATGGCGTAGTCGAGCTCCTGCGAAGCGTAAGGCCAAACCTTTGATACCTTCCACTTCGGTTCACCTGAACTGTCGCGGTCCCGTATCCAGGTAGTCTCAGAACTTCCCTGTCCCACCGACTCAAAACGGTATCGTAGACCCGAACTCAGCTCCATGGCCCAGGGATTGTGATAAGCGCCTAGCAAAATGACCTGCCCCTTGCGAATCGCCTCGGCGGAAACCTCAGACACCAGCCGCACGTCGATCTTCGCCCCGCGGCGCGCGAGAAACGTGGCCAGTTGAAGAATTGCGCGAAAATTCTGGACCGACATTTCACCGAATGGTACCAAAGCAACATTGCCGGGACTTAAAACTAGATCCAAACGTGTTTTCCCATGGAGGGAGGCATTCTTGAGCGCCTCGGCCACTGGAGCGTCGAAGAACCATCGCTCCCGCGCGGGAATGCACAAGAGAACGGATTCGTCGGAACGGTCAAAAGGCGCCCAAAAGCTCTCGAAGGCATCTGTCGAAAACCGGACATAGATCCAACGACCGAGGAACAGTATGGCCAATCCAAGCGCAAGGCCAACTGCTATGAAACTCTTGCGGCGGGCTTGCGGCTTGGTTTTCCAGTTTTGAAAAGCGCTTGCCGCACCAGCCTGGCCGACGACTTCAAGTGGTGGCTGCTCGGATGTTCCGTCCTGCCAGCGGAAAACAGGAACGTAGGATCCCACGGGAAGATCGATTCTCAGCGGCTCGGACTTACCAGTCTCGCTGTAACACGCCGCCAAGCGCTTCCGCACTTCATTTGCTTTGACGCGAACGATCGCATCGTTTGACGTGTCGTAGTCGATCTTGCGGCCAAAAATAGCAGCCCCAATTACCCGTTCCTTCAGGGAATCGAAATCTCCCTCAAGGCGCTTCAGGACCAGAAATTGGAGCAGATCCTGACAACGCTTGCTCCCCTGGAACGTCGGCGAACGCAAAATGCGGTTAAGGGATTCGATAACCTGCTGTCGATTGGGTTCAGGCCTTTGCTGTGACGCCGCAGGTGGCTTTGTGGGAATCAAGAGAAAAGCCCTCTCTCCTGAGCATAACGGAGCGACTTCGCTCTGACAACTCAAAGGTTACACACGTTACAGCTTTGCTGAGAATAGAGAAGTCTTTCTCTACGTATGACTTACGACGGGTAGAAACAAACCGTTACGAACCTTGACGCACCCCCCTAAACCCCCTAGACTTGGGTGAAAGTGAGGCGTAAAGGAGCCTGCCTACAGCCATGCACGTTCGTCAGCAAGCTGGATTTGTTGTTCTGGTCGGTTTGATTGCGTTGTTAAGGCCAACGGCCACGAGCCAAACGATCACGGCCCGGCTGATTGGCACGGTTACGGATCCAAGTGGAGCGCCAGTACCGGATGCTGAGGTTACCGTCACAAATTTGAAAACCAACCAAGAGCGACAAGCAAAAACCAATTCATTTGGTGCCTACGAGTTAGCGTTCCTACCGGTTGGCGAATACCGCATGCAAGTGAGTTCGAATGGCTTTCAAACAGCGCGAGTGGAAAGGTTTGAGTTAAGCCTCGGTCAAACTGCTCGTCTCGACGTTTCTTTGACGATTGGCAGTGTCAGCGAGTCAGTTACCATCGAGGCGACGTCTCTGAGTCTTCAAACGGAAAATGCCACCTTAGGCACTGTGATCGATCGCCAAAAAGTTGCGGAGCTGCCGCTGAACGGGCGGTCGTTTATTCAATTAGCACTCCTGATGCCCGGCGTAAATCCTGTCACCCCGGGCAGCTTGAGCGCCCGTAGCGCGGGAGGATCGCTCGGGCAAGCTGTGGGCATGAACGCCAACGGATTCCGCGACAACCAGAATCGCTACTACTACGATGGGGTCGAGGCCATGTCTTTGGGCTCTTACAGTTTCTCTTTCTCGCTTTCGATTGACGCCATCCAAGAGTTCAAAGTTGAAACGAGCACCTACTCCGCAGCCACCGGTGCGGCACCTGGCGGACACGTGAATCTTACGACGAAAAGCGGCACTAATCAGTGGCACGGTCAGCTCTGGGAATTTAATCGAAACGACAAGCTCACGGCGCTCGAACCCTTCCAGGCTTATCGTCCTGGCGCGAGGCCGCCGCGGTTGAATCGAAATCAGTTTGGAGGCAATCTGGGAGGTCCCGTACGTTTCCCTGGGATTTATAACGGGAAAGATAGGACGTTCTTTTTCTTCAATGCAGAACTGGGCCGGCTCATTACGGGAACGTCCGGAAACCGCGTACTCGTCCCACCTATGCCCTATCGCCGCGGCGATTTTTCCGACGCAGCCGTCAGAATTTTCGATCCCTTGACAGGTCAGCCTTTCCCGAATAACGTGATTCCGGCAAGCCGGATCAATCCCATCACCGGGGGTTACCTCAAGTGGGTACCTCCACCAAACTTTAATGAAGCGGCTGTCAACTACATTAGTCCGGCCGTCTCCGCCCCCACGAATCAAAACCAATACGTTAACCGGATCGACCACCGACTGAACAATAAGAACTCGCTTTATGGAACCTACATTTACAACTGGCAATATGGTCGCACCGTACCCACTTTTGAATTTGACTGGATCGCTTCCCGAGTGCGGTCTCAACACGCTAGCCTCACCGACACGCATGTTTTTTCGCCAACGCTAGTAAACGAGCTGCGTTTGGGCTGGCACCGTCGCCGCCCGGAGCAACTGTTCGGAACAAGCTACCGGGAGGAGTACAACATCGCGAATCAGCTGGGACTTCCTGGTGTTTCGAAGGAGCCTCGCAACTACGGGCCGCCGACCTTTTGGAACACGGGTTATACACTGCCAGAGGTCCGCTACATCGGTCCGGCCAATCAGCATAATCAAATCTGGCAGGTTGCGGATAATCTGTCATGGACCTCTGGGACGCACTCCTTGAAGTTCGGCGGCGTAATTTTCCGGCGTAACTTCAGCTTTGACGAGGCGTTCAACCCAAGGGGCACGTTTACCTTCGATGGCCGCACGACGTCGGGCGGAGGCCCCGCGGTGCAACAGCATGCTTTTGCAGCCTACCTTCTGGGTCTTGCGACGAACGCCACGCTTAGTCCTGACCCCTTTGCCAATCGAATGAACCACTGGTGGTACTCCGTCTATGCCCAGGATGACTGGAAAGTCACGCGTAGTCTCACGTTAAATCTCGGCCTCCGTTATGACTTCTTCCAGCCGCCAGTGGAACGGGGCAAAATTACAAACTTTGAACTTCTTGGAGCGGTGCCCGGCTTCATTGTGTCTCGCCAGCTGTATGGCGGCTTCCCACCCCAGGACAACCTGCCCGACACTCCGGGATACCCTCGAAAAAGTTTAGTGTTTCCCGATAAAAACAACTTCGGTCCCCACGTCGGCTTCGCTTGGAAGACGCCGAAATTCGAGAATCTGGTCGTGAGAGGAGGCTACGGGCTGTACTACACTCAGGAGATCACGAATTCTTTTACGGTGTTGACGCTCAACCCTCCAATTGTCAGAAACTTCTCCTTTGATGCACTCTTTGATCGACCGCTAGTTGTGGACAAAGTTTTCCTCGGCACGGGAACTGCCGTAACCGGGCAGTTTGGTACTCAATCGGTTGACCCGCGCCTGCGCGACGCCTACGCCCAACAATGGAATTTGACCATACAGAAAAAGCTACCCGCAGCCATTTACTTTGACATTGGCTACGTGGGCAGCAAGGGTACGAACTTAGTCATCGGCTATGATGGGAACCGGCCGATCGATGTGATTACGCCGGGCCCCGGCGTGCTGCCGGTGGCGGCGCGCCGCCCATTCCAGGGTTTTGCCGGGATGTCTGTGGCCAAATCCATTGGTAATTCGACTTACCACAGCCTGCAAATGAAAGGGGAACGGCGCGTTTCGCGTGGACTGTCTTTTATTGCCTCTTATACATGGTCGAAAGCGCTTTCAACGATGGATCAAAGCACGGTCGGGGGCGGTTTTTTTAGCGACGGAGTGCAAAATATTTTCGATTTACGGGGAGAAAAAGCTCCCGCCGCCTTTGATTTGCGCCATCGCTTTTCGCTGGCTGTGATCTACGATCTGGGATTATGGCGAAACAGCAGCTCGAAGGCGCTGCGAACGGTTCTGGGTGGCTGGCAGCTTGGAACCATTGTGACCGAACAAACTGGATTCGCTTCTAACCTAGCGCGAGTAGGTGACACCACGGGAACCGGTATTAGTTCTCGACCCGACCGAATCGCCGATCCGATTCTGCCTCGGAGCGCCCGGTCGCGCGATCGATGGTTCAATACCTCTGCCTTCGCGATGCCCACGCCGGGCAGGTTTGGCAACTCGAGCCGACATCCAATTTATTTGCCTGGCTTGAACAACGTGGACTTTCTGACATCAAAAACTTTCGCCATCGCCGATCGGCACCAGTTACAATTCCGGGCCGAATTCTTCAACTTTTTGAATCATGTCAATCTTGGAGCGCCAGGACGAAACCTCCAAGTGCCGGCCACCTTCGGCCGCATTACTTCCGCTGTGCAGGGCCCAGGCCACGAGAGCGGACAGCGCGTGATCCAGCTCGCGCTGAAATATTCGTTTTAGACTCCCTTGCAGAGATGCGCTCGTGGTAGATGAGCGAGTCTTAACGCAACTACAGGGTTCTGTCTACGAGATTCCAGGTGTACAGTCTTCCTGATCCGTGCGCCAAGCCCTAGCGAGCGAACTCAGGACCGCGTTTGGTCGCGGGAAGTGATGATGCGGTCGATCATGCCATACTCCAGCGCTTGCTTGGGCTCCATGATATAGTCCCGATCGACGTCCCGCGCAATCCGCTCGATCGGCTGGTTGCATGCTTCGGCGAGAATTTCATTCAATTTTTCGCGCATCCGAAGGATTTCCTTGGCGTAAATGTCAATATCGGCAGCCTGTCCGGCCAGCCCGCTCATGGAAGGCTGGTGAATCAGGATGCGCGAATGGGGCAAACTGAAGCGCTTGCCCTTCGTGCCGCAGGCCAGCAGCACAGCCGCCATCGAGGCCGCTTGACCGACGCAATAGGTTGTGATGTCGGGCTCCACCAAACGCATCGTGTCGAGGATCGCCAGACCCGCCGTAATCGAACCCCCTGGCGAGTTGATATAGAGAGAAATGTCCTTCTCAGGATCTTCCGCCGCCAGAAACAGCATCTGCGCGATCACCAGGTTCGCCACTTGGTCATCGATCGGCGTTCCCAAAAAGATAATGTTTTCCTTCAAGAGACGGGAATAGATGTCGTAAGCCCGTTCTCCTCTCGAGGTCTGCTCCACAACCATCGGGACCAGCACCGAGTTCTGCATGCGCGTTCGCTCCTTCTCTGGCTACCATCAGAACACAATCTTTACCGACTCTCTCGCCCCCCTAGGCCCGCTTCCTCGCCCTCTTGAATTGAGTGCGACCGCGAGACCGGACTGCCCTGGTCCTTGAGCTCGCCTGGCGCCGTGAGGCCGCAACGCAAAACTTCCGGCGTCCGTCCGGTCTCTCTCACCGAGAGCCTTTTGACCGCGCGGAGAAGGCACTGGGAATCGGGCTTCGACTTGGCCGTAGCGGGGAAATGTCGGCAAGTGTGGTCTGCTCCAAATACTTTATGATAAGCGAATGCAAGGCTTCCCAGCCATCATGCATCTGGCAGCCAGGCGCCTCGCAGCGCGGCTCACCAAGCGGGCAGGCACGTTCACAGGCCCCCGGATCGAAACTCTGCAACACATCGGCCAAACGAATCTGGGCAGCCCTAGGAACCAGCCCGAAGCCCCCACGCGGCCCTTTCACCGAGCGCAGTAATCCCTTCTGCGCCAAGTGTTGTAAAAGCTTCGCCAGAAACTGCGATGGCAGCTTCGCTTCCTTGGCGATCTGTTTCGCCATGAGCAAAGTCCCCTGCGGGTAGGACGCCAAATGGGCCATCGCGCGGAGCGCATATTCAGCGGATTTTGTGAACAGCATGACTCTGCCCTCTATTGGGACTTGCGCTCGCGAAAAACTCGATAGCCAAACGTTCTGGTACCTCGACTCCGTTGTTTCGGGATCGTTCCGTACCTCTAAACAGTCTGAGTTATTCTCCAATCAAAAAACGGTAGTATCGTCCCATCCAGTACGGTAGGAGAAAAAAGGCGCCGTCGTCTTCGGTAGCTCCCTGATTGCCACCATCGAGCCGGAACGGATTTCCGTTCCACTTCATGACGGGGCGTTCGTCGGGAGGCAACAGAGTTTTGCTTTGGCGCCGGCCAAAGCGGTCCGACTGAGATTCGAACTCAACATCGGGACGGGAAGAATTCTCAATCGTCCAATGCCGCAAATCCATGGGAATTCGCTGGAGGGTCCAGACGGCGTCCGCGAGACTCGCGGGTTTGCCCGGTTTGCAAGAAAGATAGATGAAAGTCCACAGGGGATTCTTCTCGCGAACCATGTTCTGCCACCATTGCTCGAGTGCTTCCAGATAAACCTTGCGCAAAGCAGGATCGGTTTCGTATTTGAGCAGGGGATAGAAAGAGAGCATGGCTAGTTCTTCGTCGGAGTAATTCACAGTTTCCCGTAACTCGAGATACCGGGCGGTGAGTTGCGCATAACCCTCGTTACGGGCCAGGCGGAGGTATTCGTTTTGGTAGCGGGGCTCTCTGGTGACGTGAGCAGCAGTTTTGAGGAAGCTGAGAATTTCCAGGGCATTTAGGGGACTGTCTGGCTTTCCCCTTTTGGTGTGAAAATACTCCTGGTCCCACCGGCCCCAGAAGGTTGGCTGGCCGTGAAAATCGACCAGCATAAGGTGGTTTTGAAGGATGTGATCGGTGATGCGCCGGACGGCGTCCGCAATGGGTTGCCGCAGCGAGTCCGTTTTGAGAAGGTCCCAAGCCAGGCCGAGGAGATAATAGTGTCCGACGATTTCGTCAGAGCTTGTGTCCGCCTTCCACAGCCGCAAGCCGTCGGATGTTAAATTCCAGATGCCGTCGCGGGGCCGCGGCTCATTCCGCAGAATGTAGGAGCGCGCTGGCAAGCCGGGGATTTGGGTAATGCGCTCGAGTTCCAACAGCGCTTGAACGGACCGCTCTGCTAGGCGCTGGGCCTGAGCTGAGCGTGTTACCGCGAATCGATAGCATTCAGCGGCGCCGTACAGGGCAGTCCAAAGGCCGTCGTTATCTGAGGAGATGGTTTGGTTGGAGTTCAAGTCGCCTGGTGTGAGAAGCACCGAATCCGCCACCATGCCATGACGGTTGTGCCGCTGTTCAATGCGCGCTTCAAACTCTGAGGCTTTCTGCGCGAGCGTCATCCTGCGGAATTCGATGTGCGAAATCCCAGTTTCCGTCCGGACCCACATGCTGCCGTTGGGGCCAGGCGCCAGGCTGAGGACCCGCCCCGGAGCAAGCCAGCGCCGGGAAGAGAAGTAACGCCGGCGATCTAGGGGCGCCGCCTGAAGATCTTCGCGCCAAATTCCGCTGCGGGCTGCTGTCCAAATCGCACCATCGGTGGCCTTGGCTTGAAACGTTTCACGCGCGAGGGCGGGGGGAACCTGTGGCGACTCGAGGGGGTAGAAATGGGCCACGGCCTGCCGGTAGAGAGTCAACCGCAGCCCGAGCTGGGCTTCTGCCGGCAGAGGCGCCACCAGGAAAGGCAAAACCCAAATCGTACAACAAACGGCTAATGTTTTCATCGCCTGAACCGCCAATCAAGAACCGTCTGGCAAAAGCCAGCAAACACTCTCGAAGCGGCCTTCGCCGCCCGCCGCACAATTCGTCGCGGAGCAGGATGGAAGGCCGCTGGATGGGAGCATTCGGGGTTTTCACAGCGTGCGTCTTCCTCAAGCCACTGCGAAATCATGGCAGGCGTAACTTCTGGATGAAACTGTACACCCCAAGTGCGATCGCCGAAGCGAAACGCTTGATTCTCACAGCCGCTCGACCGCGCTAAGTGTACCGCTCCGCCCGGAAGATCAAAGGTTTCCGCATGCCACTGAAAAAACATTTCCCGGCGCAACGTTCCAAACAGCCGGTCGTTGGCCGCGGGCGGAAGAAACTCCACGGAGAACCATCCGATTTCTGCCTGAGGAGCCCGGTAGACCTTGGCCCCGAGCACTTTGGCGATCATCTGCGCCCCCAAACAGATTCCGAGTAAAGGAACATTTCGAGCTAGGGCCTGTTCAATCAGCCGGTATTCCCACCGCAGAGGCGCCCAGTCATCGTTTGCCGAAGCGGCCCCGCCCAAAATGACAACTCCTTCGAAGGGTAAATCCGCGGGATCAGCCGGGAATGAGGCTGAGGGGCTAGAGGACGCATCAAAATATTGGTAGTCTAATGAAAAATCGTAAAGAATAGGTTTCAACCGCCCGAGGTGCTCGGAGGCGGAATGGCGGCAGACGAGGATCGACATCGTTACTCGTCCGAGTTATAGCACTAGGAACGGCCACTTCAGGTCGTGGTGGAAGTTGCCGATGAGAGAAATAACAGATGGGTGAGCGAGCACGGGGATTTCATGAGGATTCTGATTGCTGAAGACAGTGGGCCGTCGCGGCTGCTGTTGGAGCGAATTCTGGCCGATTGGGGTTATCAAGTTGTCTCCTGCAAGGATGGGGCCTGCGCCTGGCAAGAATTACAGAAAGAAAACGCTCCGCGGCTGGCGATTTTGGACTGGATGATGCCAGGCTACAGCGGCTTGGAAATTTGCCGCATGCTTCGCCAAAAATCTCCAGAGGCCTACACCTACATTTTGCTGCTCACCTCGAAATCGCAAAAAGAAGACCTTGTGGAAGGCATGGAGGCTGGCGCGGATGATTACCTCACGAAACCGTTTGACCAGCACGAACTCAGGGCGCGTTTGCGGGCGGGTATCCGGATCTTAAATCTCCAAGCCGAGCTCTTAGCAGCCCGGGAAGAGATCCGCCAGCAGGCCATGCGGGACTCCCTCACCGGTTTGTGGAATCGACGCTCAATCCTAGAGGTTCTGACCCGCGAACTCGTCCGGGGATTTCGGGAGCGCACCCCAGTGGCGGCGCTCATGATGGATCTCGACCACTTTAAACAGATCAATGACACGTATGGCCATTTGGCCGGAGATGCGGTGCTGCAAGAGGCCTCTCGCCGGCTGCTCAATTCCGTGCGCACCTACGATGGCGTCGGCCGTTATGGCGGCGAAGAGTTCTTGATTGTCCTTCCCGGCTGCGACGAAACTAGCATTCTTCACCGCGCCGAGGCCATGCGCCTAGCCATCTGCGAATCCCCCGTCGTGGCTGGCGACGTCACCATCCCTGTTACGGCCAGTTTTGGGGCCGCCGTGTGCCCGGTGAACTGCCAGCTCGAAAGCCTCGCGCTCATTGCCCTGGCCGATGAAGCGCTCTATGAAGCGAAGCGGAATGGCCGGAATCGTGTAAGTTTCCGGGGATTTTCCCCCGCCTATTCGCTCCCCACCGGCACCTCTCCGACATATTCGGGCGCTACCGACGTGGCGCTGTCTCCAGCAAACGAACCCGACTAACGGCCAACCCTACTTCACTTCCGAGGGATCGACGCCTTTGGTGTCCCGGTAGGCCATCCAGCGAATGTAGGCCACCAAATCCGCAAGTTGCGCGTCGGTATATCCGGTGGATTCGGGGGGATGGCGCCAACTGGCGTTGTCTTTGATCGAATAGATTTCCGAGCGGTCCAGTGTCAGCTCTTCTGGCGGCATTTTGGATAAATCGTACAGCCTAACCTTTCCCTCCTGGTCAGAAACCACCATGGCAGGGAAGCTGCGCCGCCCTTTAAGCGTAATCTCCTGCGCATACACCGTACGGCTCGCGTTAATGGAAACCACAATCGCTTTCGGACTGAGACGCGCCAGACGGGTGAGATCTGGGCCCACCGCCCTTCCCTCGCCGCCTAGTTGATGGCATAGGGCACAGCGTTTTGCGTTCGAGTCGTCGAAAAATATTTTCCGTCCTCTGGCAGCCTGCTCGGGCATGTCCGCAGAAGCCACGGGGAGAGCGAAACCCAAAAGCAAGGCGCCGAGCCAGATCGGCCACGACAACATGTCCACCTCCTCCGGGCTCCGGTGGTGCACGTTGGTTGCCAAGACCAATTAATGCGCAACTAGCTTATTTCCTTGAGTTTTCGATTCGAGCCGCAAAGAGTGCTGGTCTCTCATGGGCGGCTTGCCCCACCGCTGGCGCAAAGTGGTCGAGGTTACGCATGCTGGCCACAGCCCGTTCTCTCGGTCCAGATTAAGCGTGGACCGGTATTTTCGTGCAGAAGAGGGAAGAAAGAAAAGAGCCGCCACCTTGCGCAACTTCTGTTTGCTCCGAGAGCACTCCTCCGCTCAATTCAAGCAGCGCCATCCGATAAGTATGGGGGGAGGAGGATGCTCGGTTTCAGGAAGTTGGTGCGGAAGGCGGCGGCGCCCCAGCCCGCTGGAGGCCTTGCGCAATCCATGCAACGGCTCGAGGAGCTTTCCGCTCTTTACGAGCTGGCGCGCGCCTGCTATTTGGATGCCTTGGAAAGTTGGGGCCAGCACGCGCCCTCGGCGCCGCGCATCTTGCGCGAGGAGCTTCGTGACGAGCTCAAGCGCATCCGCAGCTCGTTCGCCGCTTCCAGCCAGCCATCTTGGGAGCAAGCTCGCCAGCAACTGGATCAGGTCCTGGAACGCTATGGCAGAGGTCTCGAACAACACATTGACCAAAGCGATAGAGACGTGCGCGAGATTATGGCCATGGTCGCCACGCTAGCCGACTCCCTGGCTGCACGCGAAAAGCAGCACCAAGTGCGTTTTCGCGGCATTGCCAAACAGCTACGCCTGGTGGCCACGGCCACCGATCTGGCGGAAATCCGCCGCAAGCTAGCCGTGGAGGTAGAACAGCTAGAACGCTATCTCGAAGATATGGCGCGCGACACGCAACAGGCGCTCCATCGCATCCGGCAGGATCTCCAAGCGCGTCAACAAATCACATCCTCAGGCAACTCCCGGGTGAGTAAGACCGGTGGCCAGGCCGCCTTTCACGGGATGCCGCCATCTGCGCTTGCCACACCCAGGGAGCTTGTGCTCGATCCAACAACTGAGCTCCCTACTGCCCTTCACGTCCGCCAGCGCATCAGTGATTTGAAGCGGCAGCAAGCGCGGTTCTGCCTGGCTCGCTTCACCATTCCTCTCTTTGAAGAACTCCTCGCTCAACATGGTCGAGCGGTACTGGAAGCGATCGTCAAGGAAGTCGCCCAGCGGTTGCAAGCAGGTTTACCTCCAGCAGCATGGCTTGCGCGCTGGAGCCCCGGTGAGTTTCTCATGATCTGCAATCTCCCTCTGCCTGATCTTGTGACCCAACTCCAGCAGCTTGAAGAGCAGCTAAAGCTCACCTTTGCCATCTCCGGCAAAAGCGAAAAAGTCGCCGTTTGCTGCCGCACAGCGGCTGTCGAAAGCCTGCGCTCAGAGACGGCCGAGGAAATGATCCGCCGTGCGTTCGCCCCAGCTCGGCTTGCCTCCGGTCAGTAAATCTCCTAGGAGACAGGAAATCATGTTACGCGCTCTGGTCATCTCGTCCAGTTTTGAGCTCCGCCAGCAACTTGAACAACGGCTTGAGGAGAGTGGCCAGCTTGTCGTGCTCCGCAGCTTCGACCATTACCCCAGTTTGCAAGAAGTCCAGCGCTTCTGCCGCGCCCACGCCCCGCAAGTGATCCTGCTTGACGTGGAATCCAACGAGGCAGCGCTCAGCCTAGCGGCAAACCTGGTCCGCGATCTGCCAGCGACACAACTGGTGGCCCTCGCCCGCAGTTGCGATCCCGCTTTGCTGATGCGTTTAATGAACGCCGGCGTGCGAGAATTTCTGCCCTTTCCCTTCCCCCCGAACCTTTATTTGGAGTGCATAGCGCGATTGCGAAAAACGATTCGCGAATTGCCCCTCGAGACGAGCTCCACCGACTTGCTGTTTGCCTTCTTTCCAGCCAAGGCCGGCTCAGGCGCTTCAACTCTGGCGGTCAATGTCGCTGCCACCGTGGCTCGCATCTGCGAGGGCCGCGTTCTGCTGGCCGATTTCGACTTCGATTCCGGAATCATCGGCTTCTTGCTGAAGCTCAACCATGCATTTTCGATCATCGACGCGCTGGACCGCGCCTCTGAACTTGACGACACAATCTGGTCAGAACTCGTGAGCCGGACCGAAACCATGGATGTGCTGACGTCCGGCGCCTTCCGCCGGGGGTATAAACCAGACCCTGCCGCAGCTCGCCGCCTCTTGGACTTCGCCCGTCACCGCTACGCCGTCATTTTGGCCGATCTCGCTGGGAGCCTCGAGGAAACCTCACTTGAAATCCTTCAGGAAGCAAGAAGAATCCTCCTCATCGTCCAACCAGAGCTAGCTTCCGTCTATCTTGCGAAGGAAAAACTTCGCTTTCTTGGCAGCGTTGAGCTCGAAGATCGCGTCAGCGTCGTGCTCAACCGCTGGTACCGGGAGGCTTGTCTTTCCATTCCGGACGTCGAAAGCGTTCTTGGTTTACCCGTCCAGTTCACAATCAGCGAAGATCGCGCCCAGGTCTACCGCGCCCTGTTGAACGGCCAAGCCATCGAGGCGGGCTCCGAACTAGGCCGTGAAATCGCAAGGCTCGGGCTTGCCCTGGCGGAAACGAAACCTGCGAAATCCGAGCTCACACCCAAGCGACGCATGGTGGAGTATTTCTCGCTGCTCCCCGCCCGCTACTCTTTATTTCCAACCACGAAACCCTAGGCTGAAACGAGGCCAGAATTCCAATCTCTATGACGGAGCAAGATTTGAAATTTCACGGTAAATCCGTACTGCAACCGTAAGAGTCAACACAGTTTGCAAGGCGTAACCGGACGCTTGAGCCAGGGCGGCGCCCGTCAAACCGTATCGGGGAACCAAAATTGACATCGCGATCATCATGGTCAGCGTCGTGGCGATCAGCAGCGGAATCTGGGGAACGAAACAGCGCACCGAGGAAAGAACATAGCCGCAAGCACTGGCCGTGTAAGAGAATGCGCCACTGATCATCAAGCAAACAAAAATCGACCCGAAGCCGCGATACGGTGCACCATACAGGAACTCGAGCACCGTTTCGCCCCACAGCCACGCCACGAGCACGGAGACGGTTCCAACCAACACGGCCAGCAAACCTAACACCAGACTCCACCGGCGAAAGCCTGCACTTTCGCGCGCTACGTGGAGCCGTGCCAGCCTTGAGCTCAGCACCTGCCCGAGAGCCATAATCGCTAAGTTCGCAGCCAGGCTGATATAAGAAATCGCTGCAAACACACCGAGTTCGTGTTCCCCCAGCGCACGGGCCAACCAGTAGCGAGGAAGATAGGCGTTTACTGCAACCAGAGCCATCAACACGCCCATCGGCAAGGCCAGCCTCATCACCGACAACGCCTGCCCCATCCAAGCTCTTCCGGTGGGTAGCAATCTGAACTTCGCTCCCACCGAGGGCTCGATGGCAAGCTTTAAGCTGGGCACGTCATAAAGCCACAGGACGAGCACAGAGGCTAGGAGCACACCTGCCGCGGCTGCGGCTGCGCTAAGCGTCAATTGCAGGCCCGCGCTCAGACCAGCAAGCGAGAGGACGGCGCGCAAAATCATGGAGATTGCGATGCGGTCCATGCGCTCACAGCGCTGTAGCTGGCCGTAAACCGTGTCGGCAAGGGAATCGAAAAATTTGGCCGCTGCAAGAATTAAGATGGCGTGGGTGGCGGTCCTAGAATAGCTGCCCCAGCAAACAACGACGCCGGTCACGAGGGCCGCGAGAGTTGATGTCAAAAGGCGAATCGCCCAATAGGTGCTCCAAGAGGTAGCCGCGGGAACGTCGGTCGCCTGGATGGTCCGAAGATTGCAGCCGGCAAGCAGAAAGATTGGGGAAGTGACGGCAAGCGCGAGGGCATATTGACCGACGAGATCTGGACTGCCGAGGCGGGCCAGAAGGACGATCGACAGCCACTGGCTTGCGCTGCTGGCGAGGTTGCCTGCCAAAGCCCAGGCAAAGTCGAGGGGAACAGCCCAGGAGCTCCAGCGCTTCTCTCGGTACCCGTGCTCCAAGCCCGCCGCGTTCATCCGCTCACCGGAGCGCAACGCCGGCCATGGAACTCTCTCGCGCTGTCGATAGCGACCAGCGAATCCATCTATGAGAAGTAGTGCTTCGACCCGCGGAAAACTCTCTAAGAGGAACTCGCCAGCAGCTGTTCGCTCTGGGCTAGCAAATGTGCGCCCCAATGGCCTCGACGTAGACGGCGTAAATGGACTGGCTTGCAGTCATAAACAATCGGTTTCGCTTCGGGCCACCAAAACACACGTTGGAACAGATTTCTGGCAATTTGATTTGACCAATCCTCTGGCCATCTGGGGCAAAAATATGCACACCATCGTAGCCGTCGCCTACCCAGCCCGCACTAGCCCAAATATTGCCCTCTTTGTCAGCGCGAATCCCGTCGGCCAACCCGGCGCCACGGCCGGGCAACTCCATGGAACAGAATTCGCGCCCGTTGCGCAAAGTCTTCCCATCTACAACATCCCAAACCTTTATATTTTTGGGGGCATTGGGGTAGTGGGAAGAACCGGTGTCCGCGACATAGAGCTTCTTATAATCAGGGGAAAAACACAGTCCGTTGGGTTTGTAGATCTCATCCGTTACAAGTGTGATCGAGCCTGTCTTGTCGATGCGGTACACCGCCTCCTTGAGCTCCAAAGGACCTTTGTTCCCCTCATAGTCCATGAGCGCACCGTAGCCCGGATCGGTGAACCAGATGGCCCCGTCGGGGGCGACCACGCCGTCGTTTGGCGCATTGAGCCGCTTGCCTTGAAACTTATCGGCCAGAACCGTGATCGAGCCGTTATATTCATAGCGCACGACGCGGCGGTTGCCATGCTCGAAAGAGATTTGGCGGCCTTCGTAATCAAAGGTGTTACCGTTGCTGTTGCCCGCTGGACGACGCATCACGCTAACGTGGCCGTCGTCTTGTAACCATCGCAGTTGCACGTCATTCGGAATATCGCTCCAAACCAGATACCGTCCTACGCCGTTCCAAGCTGGCCCCTCCGCCCACAAGCACCCGGTGTGCAGACGAAGGATGGGCGAGTTTCCGATTTTAATTTTGTCGAAACGTTTATCGAGCGACACGACATCAGGTTCGGGATAACGCACGGGGTTTTTGCCCGAATAGTCGCGCTGGGCGAAGGCGGAAGCAGCGGCCACCGAGCCAGCGGCGGCAGTTAAAAAGGAGCGGCGAGTAGTGGACATAGGCCCTTATTTTACGCGATCGTGCGCGCTTCGCAGCTCGAGCCGGAACGCCAGCGCCGGACGAGGCCGGCCTCTTGGCTCGGCTCGTTTCACTTCAACTCTCGGCTCCAAAGAACCCTGAGAAAATGCTGCCCGTCCTCAGCAAGCGAAAAACTTCATGTGAGGGAGCTCAAGTTTGTCTGTTCAGGCTGCGTTCGGGGTGACCGCGCAGCAGGCCAATAAAACTTCGAGCCAGGAACGCTTAAGTTTGCTTACCGAAGAAAGCCCGAGAGAACGCTGCCACCCCGCGGCGCCCTAAAAATGCTTCAACAGCTCCTTTTCCAGCAGTTTCAGATCGAGCTCGCCGACAAAGGTTTTCACTTTCTTCCCGCTGCGATCGTAGAGGAAAGAAGCTGGAAGAGCACCGCTCCAGCTAGCGTCTATCGAGCGAATGAAGGTATCTTCGTCTTTCACCTGCCGCCAGTAGTGCGGCTCAGGCACTTTGTTCTGGAGGAGAAACTTTTCCGCCGCGGCCTGCTGCTCGGGTTCATCGGCTGAGACTGTCAAAAGCACCAAACCTTTCGGGCCGTACTTCGCTGCCAGTTGGACCAGTGCAGGCATCTCCTTGCGGCAGGGAATACAATAGGTCGCCCAGAAATTCACCAGAACGACCTTCCCTTTGTGCGCGGCAATTGCCTTTCGATAGCCCGTTTCATCGACGGGTCGCAGACTCGCCGCAGTCAGAGCCGCGAGCGCAAGGGACAGAGCAACAGCGACAGCTTTTCGACCGCCACTAAAGAAGGACAAGCTTGTCTCCTTAGGAGGATTTCTTCACCCGTTTGATGGTGCAACCAAACGCGCGCGTCTCCTGGCGCGCCACCATTCGCCCGGCTAGCAAATCCTCGAGCGCCTGCTTTAAGGCATGCACCGAGACTCGTGCTGGGTTGCGCGCATCGTCGATCTGCCCGCGGTAGCGTACGATGCCCTGGCGATCGAGAAGGAATGCCTGTGGCGTTACGGTGGCGCCGAGCCGATCGGCGACGTGATTACCAGGATCTTGGTAGATGGAAAAGGGAAATCCCGCCGCTTCCGTATGACGCAGAATGTCGGTAGCAGTTTCATTGCTATTCGAGTTCAGGAAAAGCCATTGCACGCCCCGGGGCTCAAACTCCCGGTATAGGGCAATCAGCCGGTCGTTATAGTCGTTGGAAATGGGACAGATGGTGGAAACAAACACCACAACCGTGATGCGGCCTGTTGTATCCACGCGGTGTGACTTTCCAGAAAGATCCACAACGCTCAACGACGGCACCGGTTCGGACGCGGCGGAAAGGAGGCACACAAAAAGCAAGCACCCTATCGACCTCACCCACTCTCGTCTCATCGGTTCCTCTCTAACCTTTCCAAGCGAAAAGAGCTCTTCGGCGTATAGTTGCCCTCCGTGCCTCGCAAGCAAGGGCTACTTTTTCGGTTCGAGCTTCAGATGAATCACCGCTGATTTTCGCGAATCAAAGACGCTGAGCGTTCGTACACCGCTCGAGGCACCTTGTTTCTCCGCTTTGACCTGATAGTCAACATCCGTGCTGAGCCCGTGAAAATGGTATACGCCATCTTCCTTGGTGATGAACGATCGCACCTGAAGCGTTTTGGTGTCCTTCAGTTGAACAATCGCCCCTTCGACGGGATTGTCTTTTTCATCCTTCACCGTGCCGGAGAGGCTCCGCGTTTTCGACTCATCGTCTTTGGGACGTTTTTCGCCTTTAAAAAACGGTGGATTCTTTTGCTGGGGGACGAGCTGCGCGACGCTCCAACTGACAAGAGTGACGGCAGCAAACGCGGTAAGCCCCGTCCCAAAGCGCCTCATCGCGAACCCTCCTTGGCCGGCTGAAGTGTCACATAGATATCCTGCCGTTCCTCGCCCGCGATCATCACAGTCCGTTTTTCGACAACATGACCGGGAGCCTGAAAAACCAGCTGGTAACGCATGGGTGCCGGCGGAACCCGAAACACAAACTCACCACGGCCATCGGAAACAGTTTCCATCTTTTTTACCTTGACCGACGTTTTTCCCTCAGGCGCGGGTTCCAATCGAACCGCCACGCCAGGGAAGGCGAAACCTGGATCGCGAAACACAGTTCCAGCGATGATCGCATAACTGTTGCCTTTCTTAGCCGGCTTGGCCGTCTTTTCATCTGGGATTGGAGATCCCTCAGTAGTGAGGCCGAGGCCAGAGGCCGCAAAAACAGTCACGATGAGGGTGGCCAGTCCCCCAACCGTGGCCCTTGTCATCCAAGTTGAAATTCGTCCACCTTCTTGCTTCATGGGGCGGATCCCGACGCCTCACAAATTACCACTCTTCCTCGTCTTCGTCTTCGTCCTCCTCATCCTCGTCATCTGAGTAGCTTCCGTAGTCATCGTCGTCCTCGTCATCCGGCTCATCTTCAGACTCGAGTTCGAGCGGATCCAGACTCACAACGCGGAGGCTTGCCCCACACTCGTCGCAGCTCAGCGGATCGCCCTCGTCCAAGTCTTCTTCATCCACGTCAATTACGGCATCGCACATCGGGCAGGTGACCATCTCAATCCTCCAAGAAATCCTCGATTAGTTCGAAAAAAAGACAACGCCAATCCTTTGTATCCGAAAGGCCAAACCGAATGCAATCCCCCGCACTCGGCGCTCTGCTTGTTGCAAAGAGACATATCCCCGCGGGCCAAACGTTAGTTGAAATCAAACAGCGAAGAGGGCGGGCCCGCGGCCGTGGCGCCCTCCACTTCATCGCGCGCCAAAGGGACTGCGTTTCAGAGCGTATTCCACAACCTCAACAGGAACTTCATATTTCGACAGCACGGTGTTCCCAACAAAGCCTAAATCCCGAATACCCACCGCACTTGTATAGTACGCATCCACGGTCATTTTACGCACCCAATCAAAGAAGCGCACGCCAGCCGCGAGCGGAGTGCCTGGCTGCGTCGTGTAGCGAGAAAACATTTTGTAAGTTCCGCCACGCCGGTAGATGGCCTCTTCCGCCGAATGCCGCTCGAGCAGGCGCTCAGCTTCCACCAGCGCGTCAAGCATGGCGACCTGTTGCTCTGTTTTTGCGCTTGCAAACGGCTTGCCGTAACGGCGGCGCATCTCGGCGTCGAGCCAGGCAAATCCTCCGTAGTAAATTCGCGCAAGTTCCGGATTCTGGCTCGCCAGCAAGTCGATAAATTCGGGCGCGCCTGCATCAAGTGCGCTAGGCGAAACCGCATCCGCGGGGACGATCAGCTCAACCAGGCGGCGAAGGGTGACCCATTGCTGCTCTGAGAAGGCCTTCGGCCGGTAGGGGCCGGCAGCGCGCTCGGCAGCCACGGCGCTGTGGACATGCTGCGCGGCTTCTACAGTCAGCGAACCACCGCCAAGTGTTGTTAAGCCAAACGCAATGTTGCGCAACGCGTCACGCCGCGTCGTTCGGGCGCATGGTTGTACGAGCTCTTCAGACATTGCCTTTCCTCATTTCTTCAGCGAGGTAATCCGCTGCGCGCCATGCGAAGGCGTTGATCGTGAGCGTCGGATTCTTGTCGGGATTGCTCACAAAGAAGCCTCCGTCCACAACAAACAAATTTTTCGCCTCATGCGACTGGCAATACTTGTTCAGGGCCGAAGAGCGAGGATCTGAGCCCATGCGTACCGTCCCGACCTCATGAATGATGGAGCCTGGCGTCGATATTCCGCCCTTCTCGCGCGCTGAATCGCTCAGACTTCGCACCCGCCCGCCCATGGTTTCGATGATGGCGGTAAAAGTTTTTTCCATATGACGCGCCTGCTTCCACTCATAGTCGCTCCATTGAAAGTGAAACTTGAGCACGGGAATACCCCACTGATCCACAACGTCCGGATCAATTTCGCAATAGCTGTGGAGATTCGGGATCATTTCTCCACGGCCTGCAAATGCCACCGTGCAGCCGTACTCCTCCCGAATCTTTTGTTTCATCTGCGCGCCGTAGCCGTACCGCCGGGCCGCACCGTGAAAACTGCCCACGCCCGGCATGCCGTAGCCGCCGCCAATCTCGATGTGGTAGCCGCGAGGGAAATCCAGCTGGTCGTGCTTGCCCACCATCCACCAAGGCATGTACAGATGGGCTCCGCCAAAGCCATCGGTATTGTACCGAGGCAGGCCCTCGAGCGCTGGAACGTAGCCGCTTAAGCTAAAGCCAACCGTGTCCATCAAAAACCGTCCCACGACGCCCGAGCCGTTGGCTACGCCATTGGGATAATCCTTAGTTTTCGAGTTCAACAGGATGCGCGCCGATTCACAAGCACTAGCCGCTAGCACGAAGGCGCGACCGCGAATCACCTTTTCAGTCCGGGTGGTCTTATCGATATAGATGACCCCAGTCACCTTGCCGTTACCATCGGTGAGCAGTTCGCGCGCCATAGCATTCGTGAACAACTTTAACTTCCCGGTCTTAAGCGATGGGAAGACGTCTACTTGTGCCGAGGAATAGGCAGAGGCGGTAAGGCATCCTCGGCCACATTGCCCGCAATAGTGGCAGGCCGCCCTCCCATTCCACGGTCGCGTGAGTACGGCCCGTCGGTTGGGAATACAAGGAATTCCGAGCTTTTCGCAGCTCTTCTGAATTAATACTTCGTGGGCTCGGGGAGGAGGCGGTGGGAGAAACTGGCCGTTTGGCGCGCTGCGCAGGTTGTGATTCGAACCCGTAACGCCGATAAAGCGCTCCGCCTTGTCATAGTAGGGTGCGATTTCCTCGTAGCTCACGGGCCAGTCCCACCCCAGTCCATCCATCGAGTAAGGCTTGAAGTCATAATCGGAAAAGCGAAACGACATGCGCCCGTAGTGGTTTGTGCGCCCGCCCACAATTCGCGAACGAAACCACTGGAATTCGCTTCCCTCAGCGACCGTGTAGGGTTCGCCCTCCAATTCCCATCCCCCGCTTGTGGTGGTGAAGTACCCAAAGGGCTTGCCCTGGCCGAAATAGAATTTCCCGCCCTCTTCCGCTCCGCGATGGTCTACTTGATAGGGCCACTGGTGCTCTTTAAATTCTTTGGCTGGATCAAGCATCGGACCTGCCTCCAGCAGCGCGCAAGAGATACCTTTTTCGGTCAACACTCGGACCGCCGTGCCGCCGCCGGCCCCAGATCCGATGACAACAACATCGTAGACTTCCGGTGTGCGCTGGATGTGAAACACACTGCTATTGGATCACAACGAACGGGGAGAAAAGAAGCGCGTCGGCCAGCGTGGCCGCGCCGATTGAGCAGGTCTTTGACAGAGTAGCCGAGGATATTTAAAAAGCGGCCAGCGCCGGATTGGTTGGGACGCGCTATTTACCCTGTTTCTTTTTCTCCAGATTCCACAGACCTCGAGAAACCACGCGGCCGCAAAACGGGCAATAGTTGAGCCCCACGTAGCTCGGTCGCTCGGCTCCGAATACCAAAAAGAATTCCGTATCGAGTTCGTTGAGAATACGGCCGGGAGGCAGAGTGTGCACGGCGCCAACTCGCAGCAGGTCGGCATCAGCCAAAGATTGAAGCTCATCGCAGCAAAGCATGATTTCTTTCCATTCTAAATTCGGGCTCCTGGTTTTCGACCTCCGCCACCCGGCCGGGAAAAACGAATGTCACAACTGCAAGGAATCTATTGGAGCCCTCTTGGCCAAGGGCGGAGCGACCCAGCAAAATCTTCCGACACCAAATCGAAAATGAAGCCGTCTAAATGTTTATGCATGGCTATGGTATTCTAGTGTCCAAAACCGGGAGCGGCCTTTGATGGGCATCCGAAGCGGCATGGGCTCGCTCATAGCACTATTTGTGCTGCTCGGAGCGGGTTATGCCTTCCAACAACAAATCCACCAGCCTCGACAGCGGATGTTCTTTGAAGAGGATGAAGGCCCTCTACCGATTCCCCCAGACGCAAATGAAAAAACCGAATTCATCTTTGCGCGTCTGCGTTACCCGTCATTTCGCGGGGGTCCGTTGAGCTGGGCCATGCGGGGCAACTGGACCGTGGACTACCCCAAGGCCGACCGCCAGTTTGTCCAAGGCGTTCGGCGCTTGTCCCGCATTCACACCCGCTCTGTCGAACACGTTGTGGATCTGGAAAGCGACGACCTGTTCAATTATCCCTGGATTTATGTGGTTGAGCCGGGCCACTGGGACTTGCCTGACCACCAAGCGCGCAAGCTCCGCGAATATTTGTTGCGCGGCGGCTTTCTCATGACCGACGATTTTCATGGCACCTTTGAATGGCAAATCTTTACCGCCTCGATGAGTCGTGTTTTCCCAGACCGTCCCATCGTCGACATCGAAAACAGCGACCCCATCTTTCACGTTCTGTACGACCTCGACGAGCGATTTCAAGTGCCTGGCATTATTCGTTTCTACACGGGCCGGGACTGGGAGTATGACGGCGTGGAGCCCAAGTGGCGGGCGATTTATGACGACCAAGGGCGGATCATGGTGGCCATCTGTCACAATATGGATCTCGGCGATGCCTGGGAGTGGGCCGACGCTCCCGAGTATCCGGAACGCTTTGCTTCGCTCGCCTACCGCATCGGGATCAATTACATCATTTACGCCATGACGCATTGATTAGAAGGAGTTCCTTCCACGGCCGCCATGTTCGATTTTTTCTTTAAGTATCCTGCATCAGTGTTCGCCAAGGGCCAGTTCGTGCTGCTGGCTTCCTGGCCGCTGTGGTGGATGGCGGCGCTGATGGTGGTTGGAGGACTGTTGCTGGCCTGGGCGGTGTGGAGACAAAGAAAGCGGGTGGCTGGTCGAGCGCGCGGTTTGCGGTTAGCCGCCCTCTGGGCGTTACAGGCCGCCATGCTCGCTCTCTTGTTGCTCATGCTCTGGCAGCCCGCCTTGAGTGTTTCCACACTCAAGCCCCAGCAAAATATCATTGCCGTCGTGTTGGATGACTCCAAGTCGATGTCTCTGGTTGAAAATGGCTCTTCGCGCAAGCAAAAGGTGCTTGAGGCACTGAATCAAGGCCTATTAGCCAGCTTGCAAAAGCGTTTTCAAGTACGTCTCTACCGCTTTGACGGCAAGCTCGAGCGGATTGAAAAGTTAGAGCAACTGAAAGCAGAGGGCCCAGCAACGCGTATCGGCGAGAATCTCGCTCAGGTAGTCGCCGAATCTGCGACGCTGCCCATTGGCGCGATCGTTCTGATCAGCGACGGAGCGGACAACTCGGGCGGCATTGATTTGGAGACCTTGAATTTGCTCAAACGGCACCGGATCCCCGTGCACGCCATTGGAGTGGGCCGGGAAAAATTTGACAAGGACATCGAAGTGACCGATGTGCTGGTGGCTCAGCGCTCTCTCGAGGACTCGCGCCTGAGCGCCGCCGTCACGCTCAAGCAGCGAGGCTTTGACAACACGAAAGTTCGCATCACAGTCAAAAGCGATTCCAGCACATTGAGCGCCCAGGAAGTCACGCTGCACGGCGGCGCTGCCTCCCAAACTGAGGCCGTGGTGTTCAACACGGGCCCGGCAGGCCTAAAAAATCTCCGCATTGCGGTTGAGCCCCTACCTGGCGAAGAGAACCCCCACAACAACGCCGTCAGCCGTCTGGTGAACGTCGAAAGTCGAAAACCGCGCATCCTCTACCTGGAAGGAGAGCCCAAGTGGGAATTTAAATTCATCCGGCGCGCGGTGGAGGAAGACCGCAGTCTCAGCTTAGCCACAATTCTGCGTACCACCCAGAACAAGATCTACCGGCAGGGCATTCAAAGCCCACGCGAGCTCGAACAGGGCTTCCCTTCCAAAGTGGAGGAGCTATTCGGCTACCAAGGGATCATCATCGGCGGTGTCGAGGCGGGTTATTTCTCGGTGACGCAGATGGAAATCCTGAAGCAGTTTGTGGATCGCCGCGGAGGGGGATTGTTGTTTCTCGCCGGGCGATCTGGCTTGTCCGACGGAGGCTGGGGACGGTCGGCCCTGGCCGAATTACTGCCGGTAATTCTTCCCGATCGAAAATCGACCTTCCGCCGGGATCCAGCCCAGGTGGAGCTCACGCAGGCCGGCCGCGACAGCCTGATCTGCCGCCTCGAAGAAGATCCCGAAAAAAACGCCGAGCGCTGGAAAAAGTTGCCTCACCTAGCCGACTACCAAGATGCGGGCGAGCCGAAACCAGGCGCCGTGGTCCTCGTCCAAGCCCTCCCCACTTCCGGCGGCAAGCTCCCGCTGTTGATCACCCAGAATTACGGCCGCGGCCGGGTGGGCGTGCTCGCCACACAAGGAAGCTGGCGCTGGCAAATGCTTCAGCCCGTGGCGGACAAATCCCATGAAATGTTCTGGCAGCAATTGTTGCGCTGGTTAGTGCAGGATACTCCGGGTCGGGTGGTAGCCATGACCCCCAAACCCGTGCTAGCCGATGAAACGAAGGTTGTCTTGCGCGCCGACGTGCGCGACAAAAACTATTTGCCAGCCTCTGACGCCAAGGTCACAGCGCAAATTCTAGGACCGGGAGGCCTGGCCGAACAGCTGGAACTTGCGCCCGACCCGCTCACCCCGGGTACCTATTTAGCGGAATGGCGGGCTGAGCCGGCCGGCGCCTATGTCGCCGAGATCCTGGCCAAGCGAGGCAACGAAGAGCTGGGTCGCGACGTGGTGAATTTCCGCCGCGAGGATGGCGTCGCCGAGTATTTCGGCGCCGAGCAGAACCGGGAATTGCTCGAAAAGCTCGCAGCGGAGACGGCCGGCGCTTATTATCCGGTGTCGAATCTTTCCAAGCTCTCGGATCAAATCTCTTATTCGGAAGCCGGCATCTCGATGCGCGAAACCAAGGAGCTGTGGAATATGCCAGCCTTATTCCTGCTGCTGTTGTCACTGCGCGCCGGCGAGTGGTTGCTGCGACGCGCCTGGGGTGTGATATGAGGCTTTGGCTGCTGTTTGCGGTGCTAACCCGCGCTACTGCTGGCACCTATTTTGTAACCGTGGCTGGACTGGGCGGCGAGCCCGAATACGAGCAACGGTTCGCGAGTCTGGCCAAGGAAATTGATGGCTTGCTGAAGCAATCGGCCGGCGCGCTGCGCATTGACACCTTGAGCGGACCTTCTGCCACCAAAGCGAGGATCACCGAGACGCTGCAAAGCGTTTCTCGAGCTGCTTCACGCCAGGACTCCCTCGTGCTGATGTTAATTGGGCATGGCACATTCGACGGAGTAGAGTACAAATTTAATCTTCCCGGTCCAGATCTCTCTGCCTCAGAGCTAGCGGGCCTGCTCGACGCCTTCCCGGGCCCCCAGTTGGTGGTGAATATGACGAGCGCTAGCGGAGGCTCTTTGGCCGCTCTGAAAAAGCCCGGCCGCGCGGTGATTATGGCTACCAAAAGCGGCACGGAACGCAACGCGACAGTCTTCGCGCGTTACTGGGCCGAGGCGCTGCGCGACCCTTCGACCGACACTGATAAAAACGAAATCATTACGGCCCTTGAGGCCTATCGCTACGCTGTCGCGAAGACCGTAGCCTTCTATGAAAGAGCCAAACGCCTGGCGACGGAACATGCACAACTCGAAGATACGGGATCAGGAGAAGCCGTGCGCGAGCCCTCGCCAGAGAACGGACAAGGCGCTCTAGCGGCTCGCTTCGGGTTGTTGCGCATTGGCAAGGCGCAGTTAGCCGCTAACACGCCTGAAAAGAGAAAACTTCTCGAGCGCAAGGAGCAACTTGAACAGCAAATCGCGCAACTGAAATATCAGAAGGCGGCCATGGCCAGCGAGCAGTACCGAAAACAGCTCTCCGGCCTGCTGGTCGAGCTGGCTCAGGTGCAAGCGGAGATTGATAAATGACCCGCCTCAACTTCACGCAGACCATGTTGCGCGCCTTGCAAAGCGGGACTGTGGTGACGTTGCTGGCTTGCGCGCAGCCGGGCTCTCCGCCTGCTGCTGGGCCGGCCCGGGCGATGGCCTCGCCACCTTCTGCGGCTGCCCTCGCCGTCGCAGAGTGCCAGAAGCACCGGCATTACGGCCGCCGGCAAGAGGCCCGCGCCTGCTACACCCAGCTGAGTTCCCGCCGTGATCCCTACCTCATGGCGGAAGGACTGTGGGGTCTCGGTTTTTACCAGGACGCAAATTCCGCCTTCCGTCAGGCCGTCGCGCTCCATCCGAAAAGCGCCGAGCTCCGCACCCGCTGGGGACGGCTGTTTTTGGAGCGTTACAATGGCGCCGAAGCAGAAAAGCTGTTTCGTGAAGCTCTCGAGTTGCAGCCGGACTACGCACCGGCCCTCGTCGGCCTGGCGCTTGCCGCCTCCGAGCATTTTGACGCCAAAGCGCGGGAATTTGCCGAGCAGGCGCTCAAGCTCGATCCAAACAACATCGAAGCGCAGGAAGTGTTAGCGCGCCTAGCGCTGGAAGACATCAACTTCGACAAGGCGCGGCAAGAGGCGGAAAAAGCCCTGCAAATGAACCGCGATTCGCTTAACGCCATGGCCGTGCTGGGAGTCCTCGAGATTCTTGAGGACAAACCCCAAACCTGGCTGCGGCGCATGGATCAAGTCAACCCCGTGTATGCGCCAGGCTATCACTTCGTGGGCCATCAGTTGCAGTTGAACCGGCGCTATAGCGAGGCGATCGAATATTTGAAAGAAGCTTTAAAGCGCGATCCCGACTACTGGGCCGCGCACTCCGAACTTGGCATCACCTACATGCGGCTGGGCTTGGAGGAGCAAGCGCGCCGCCACCTAGAGCTAGCGCACAACAACGGCTGGCGCGACGCCGCGACCACTAACTCCCTGCGCTTAATCGACAGCTACAAAAACTTCGTCACCGTTCCGGGCGAGCGCTGTGAAGTACGCTTGGATAAAAAAGAAGCCGCTTTGCTGAAGCTCTACGTGGTGCCAGAGCTTGAAAAAGCCATTGCCACCTATGAAAAGAAATACAAGGTAAAGCTGGCCGAGAAGGTGAAGCTCGAGCTCTATCCCAATCATGAGGATTTTGCGGTTCGCACGCTCGGCCTGCCCGGGCTGGGCGCGCTAGGAGTGACCTTCGGGACGGTGGTCGCCATGGACAGCCCGAGCGGACGCCCTCCGGGCAGCTTTCATTGGGCCAGCACCCTGTGGCACGAGTTAAGCCACGTGTTTGTCTTAACGGCCACCAAACACCGGGTGCCGCGCTGGTTCACGGAGGGTTTGGCTGTCTACGAAGAAACGGCGGTTGCCCCCGACTGGGGTGACCGGCTCGATCCGACCGTGCTCGGAGCCGTGCGAGACAAAAAACTGCTTCCCGTCTCGTCGCTAGACCGCGGATTCATCCGGCCTACCTACCCTTCGCAAGTCATCGTGTCCTATTTTCAGGCGGGCCGGATCTGCGACTACATTGCGCAAAAGTGGGGCTTTCAAAAACTTCTTGACATGATGCACCAGTTCGCCCAGAACGTCTCTACCCCGCGGGTTATTGAAACCCAGCTTCAAATGAAGCCGGAGGCCTTTGACCAGGCGTTTCTAGGTTGGTTGGAACAACAACTTGCAACACCGCTGGCCCGCTTCGGCGATTGGACGAAACGGCTCCGGCAGCTCGCCCAAGCAGCCAGGGAGAAGCGTCATGACGACGTTATCCAGCAGGGGTTGGAAATTCGGGACTGGTTTCCTGATTATGTTGAAGCGGGCAACGTGTATGAGTTTCTCGCCGACGCTTTCATCGCCAAGGGCGACCGCAAATCGGCCCTAGCGGAACTGGAACGCTACGCCAAAGTAGGGGGGAGAAACCCCGAATCTTTAAAACGGCTTGCTGCCCTGTATGAAGAGCACAGCCAGCCCAAAAACGCCATGGCCACGCTTGAGAAGCTCAACTACATCTACCCCGTGGCTGACCCTGAGATGCACCGCAAATACGGCGAGTTAAGCTTGGAACATGGCTCAGTCAACGTGGCGATTCGCGAATTTCAGGCTGTGCTTGCCTCAAAGCCGGTGGATCTTGCCCAGGCGCACTATAATCTAGCCCGGGCTTACCGCAAAGCGAACCGCATGGAGGAAGCCCTCGACCAGGTACTGCTTGCCTTAGAGGCCGCACCGGGCTACCGGCCAGCACAAAAGTTGCTGCTCGAACTCAATTCCAAACAGAAGGCGAACTAGGATCTCATGTCTGCAACTGTCGACACTCCCATCGACGCCGCTGAATTGAAGCTGCGCATCGAACGTTTTCAGAAGGTCTATAGTGACATCGTGGCGCAGGTGCGCCGCGTGATCGTGGGGCAAGATGAGGTCCTCGATCAAGTGCTGATTGCGCTGTTTGTCGGCGGCAACTGTCTGATTACTGGTCTGCCGGGAACCGCCAAGACCTTGCTGGTGCGGACCCTCGCGCAATCACTTGGTTTGGTGTTTAAGCGCATTCAGTTCACGCCAGATTTAATGCCCTCCGACATCACTGGCACGGACATCATTGAAGAGGACCCCACGACGGGCCGCAGGACATGGACCTTTGTGCAAGGTCCCATCTTCGCCAACGTGTTGTTGGCCGATGAAATCAACCGTACGCCGCCGAAAACGCAGTCGGCCTTGCTCGAGGCCATGCAAGAGCGCAGCTGTACGGTGCGCGGAAACCACTATAAGCTGCCCTCCCCGTTTTTCGTGTTGGCGACGCAAAATCCGATCGAACTCGAAGGGACCTATCCGCTGCCCGAAGCCCAGCTCGACCGCTTCCTGTTCAACGTCATGCTGGATTATCTGCCCGCCGAGGATGAATTAAAGGTGATCAACTTGACCACGACGACCCATGTGGCCTCGGCTGATCCGGTGACCAACGGCGAAGAGATTCTTGGCTTCCAGCAGTTGGTGCGCATGGTGCCAGTGGCCGAGTCCGTGGCCCGTTATGCCATCGACATCGTCCGCTCCACGCGCTCCTCGGACCCTGCGGCGCTGGATTTTGTGAAGAAGTATGTCAGCTACGGCGCCAGCGTACGGGGGGCGCAGTTTCTGGTGCTGGCGGCCAAATGCCGGGCGCTGATGCGCAAGCGCTACCACGTTACAACAGAAGATATCAAAGCCATGGCGATTCCTGTTCTTCGCCACCGCATCCTGCTCAATTTTCACGCAGAAAGCGACCGGCTCACTGCGGATGATATTTTGCGCCGGATTCTCGAGGCTCGGCCAGCGCCCAAGGACTAACAGCCCTCAGTTCAACCGCAAAAAAGGCAAGCTCATGCATCATCGATTCCTGGAACCCACGATTTTGGCTGGCATCTCCGGCCTGGAGCTGGTGGCCAAAACTGTGGTCGATGGATTTATTTCCGGGCTCCATCGCTCGCCGGATTTTGGATTCAGCCAGGAATTTGCCGAATATCGCCAGTATGTGCCAGGCGACGATTTGCGTTACGTGGACTGGAACGTGTTTGCTCGAACCGAACGCGCCTATTTGAAGCGCTACCGCGGCGAAACCAACACCTTTGTGACGTTGTTGCTGGACGCTTCAAAGTCGATGGCCTTTGGCTCTCACGCCGTCCCCAAGATGGATTACGCCCGTTACCTGGCTGCCTCTTTATGCTACCTCGCGAGCCAGCAGCGCGACGCCGTGGGTTTGATTGTTTTTGATGACGAAGTGCGCAATTACGTGCGCCCATCGTCGCGGCAGGGTCAGATGGCGCGCCTTTTGCACGCCCTGGAAAAGGCAGAACCTGCGGCTCGCACCGATTACGCGAAACCTTTCCTTCACTTCCAGCAGTTCCACGTGCGCCGGGGAGTCGCCTTGGTGATCTCCGATTTTTATGCCGATCCGGAAACCGTCGTCAAAACCATTGAACCGTTGCGAATGCGCGGCAACGAAGTGGTGATGTTTCACGTGCTGGATCCCGAAGAGATCGCTCCGCGGTTCGGCGAGCCAGTGATTCTGATTGATTTGGAGACGGGCGACGAACTCGAAGTGACGCCAGACTACGCGACTCACGAATACCGCAAAAAGATCGACTCCCACGTCGAGGCGCTCCGCACCAAGGCGCAGAGTTCTGGAATCGACTATTACCTGGTGAACACGGCGCAACCGCTGGACGCAGCCTTGCGAGAATACTTCCGCATCCGGCAAAAGAGGTTTTAGATGGGATTTCTGGCACCCTGGTTTCTGGTTGGATTAGCCACACTGGGTCTGCCCGTATGGCTGCACCTGCTGCGGCAGCATAAGACGACACCGAAACATTTTTCTTCCCTCATGTTTTTCGAGCGGCGCACCCAGAGCTCGATCAAGCACCGACGCCTGAAATACCTGCTGTTGCTTGCGGCGCGCTTGTTGCTGTTATTGTTGCTGGTGCTCGCGTTTGCTTCTCCCTTCATCCGCACGAGCACCCCGGTGGCTGCGAGTAGCAATTCGCTGCTCGTTCTCACCATTGACAATAGCTACAGCATGAGGGCGGATAAACGCTTGGAACGCGCCAAACAGCAAGCTGCCAGCGTGCTTGCCTCACGAGCGCCAAGACAGCAGGCGCAGGTGCTGGCCATTGGCGCGACCGCCACGGCCCTGACTCAGCCCACCGTCGAGGGCAACGAATTAAAGGCGGCTGTGGAAAGCATCCAGCCGGGCGATTCCCGAAGCTCCTACGGCGAATTGGCGCGCCTTCTTCGATCCCTTGAGCAAACCTCTCGCCAGCCCCTGGAAGTGCATTTTTTCAGCGACATGCAGAAGACTTCGCTTCCCCCCGCCTTCGTGGATTTGCGCCTCGGCGATGCGACCCGCCTCATCTTGCACTCCGTGGCCGAGCAAACCCAGGCCAACTACGCTGTAGAGAACGTCACTGCGCCGCGGTCAGTTTTTGACCCGAAAAAAGCACGTATTCAGGCCGTGATTGCGGCTTATCAGGCGCCCGCCGCTCAGCGTACGGTGAGTTTGCTGATTAACGGGAGGTTGCTCGGGTCAAAAACCGTCGACATCCCGGAAAACGGCCGCGCCACGGTGGAGTTTCTTGGCCTCGATGCGAATTATGGGTTCAACCGCGGAGAAGTGAAATTGGATGGTGGTCCGGCCGATGCGCTCGCCGGCGATGACAGTTTTTTCTTCGCTGTCGAGCGTGCCGACCCGCGGCGCGTGCTCTTCGTTCATGAGGCGCGAGGGCAGCGCAGCCTGCTTTACTTTCGCGCCGCGCTGGAGGCGGCTGCCGAAGGAGCGTTTCTGATCGATTCCGTCACCTCGGAGTCCGCCACAGGGATTGATCTCAGCAAGTACGGATTTGTGGTTCTGAGCGACACGGGCAATCTCGCGCCCGCCTTTGAAAAGACGCTGCGCGACTATGTGCGGGCAGGCGGAGGATTGTTCATTGCTGCCGGTCCCTCGATGGCAGCGCGCCAGAAAGTGCCCGTTTTTGAGGAGTCGGTGAAAGAATCGCGTTACGCCGCGCGGGCTGCCGAGAGGTTTCTGGTGGCTGGATCGATGGATGTCAACCACCCAGCTTTGCGCGCTGGACGTTGGGATAACGTGAAGTTCTACCAGGCCATACGAGTAGAGCCCGGACAAGCGCGGACGCTGGCCCGGCTTTCAGACGACACGCCACTGTTGTTAGAAAAACGTCTGGGCGAGGGACGAATCCTGTTACTCACCTCCACCTTGGACAATATTTCGAACGATTTTCCTCTGCATGCTTGCTTTGTACCCTTCGTCGAGCAAGCGGGGCGTTATCTAACAGGATCGGAAGTGCGCCCGGCTTCCTATCTCGTTGACTCCTACGTGGAGCTGCGCTCGGAGCAGGGGGCAAGCACGGTGGAAGTGCTCGACCCGCGAGGCAAGCGCGCGCTCAGCCTAGAGCAAGCTGCTCGCGCCCGGAGTTTCCCGCTCACAGAAATCGGCTTTTACGATATCGCCAGGGCGAACGGTCGACATGAACTGGTGGCCGTCAACGCTGACCGGAAAGAAAGTGATTTGGAACTCGCGCCGCGTGAAACGCTGGAGTTGTGGCAGGGAACGGGAGCACAGCCTCCTCCAGCAGCTGGGCCCTCGGCCGGGCAAACAACAAAACATCAGACAAACCTTTGGTGGTATGTATTGGTAGCAGCGGTGCTGGTGGCGTTATTGGAATCCCTGCTTGCTAGTCAGCATCTTTCGTTCAATAAGGAGTCCGCATGAGCGCCTTCGATCAATTAGAGCTTTATCTGCGCCGCATTGAAAACAGGCTGCGCATCTTGGCGCTAACGCGGGGGCTTGCCATCGCCGCAGCGGCGGCACTGGTAGCCACTGTGTTGCTTGTGATGCTTGCCAACGGATTTGCATTTTCTGAAGGCAGCCTTCAAGTGTCGCGTTTCTTGCTTTTTCTCGCTATCGCGTTTGCCGTGAGCTTTGGCATCGTCACCCCTTTGCTGCGGTTGAACGCCCGGCGCGCGGCTCGCCGGGCCGAAGGCAAATATCCCGAATTTGGAGAGCGCTTGCTCACATTTGCTGAGCGCGGCCCGGGGGCGAAGGGAGATCCTTTTGTCGAACTGCTGGCGGCCGATACAGTTGAAGTGGCCCGCAAGACGCGCCTGGAGAGCTTCGCGCCCGGATTTCAGCTCTTGGGGTTCGCTCTCGCCGCGTTACTGGTGGCGATCTCGCTCATCTGGCTCACTACTTCCGGGCCAGGTTACTTAGGGCACGGAGCGGCGCTTTTGTGGGGTGGCACTCCTCGCGATGTTCAGCCTTATTACAGCATTCAAGTGACGCCGGGCAACCGGCGCCTCCGCCGGCGGACCGACCAGCTGGTCACGGCTCACCTGCTAGGTTTTCAATCGAGCTCCGTCCGTGTGTTTGCGCGATACAAAGGCACGAGCAAATGGGAGCAAGCGCCCATGACTCCTCAAAGCGAAGGCAACGGATTTGAGTTCCTCTTTGCAGGCCTTCCGGAAACTGTGGACTACTATGTCGAAGCCGGCTCGATTCGCTCGCCAAAATACACGCTCGAGGTGGTCGATTTACCCGGAATCCAAAAAATCCGTGTTCGCTACCGCTACCCTGCCTGGTCGGGCCTGCAAAACGCCTCCGAAGAGGGCTCTGGAGATCTGAGAGCTGTGAAAGGCACCGAGGCCGAAGTGGCTTTCCTAATGGACAAGCCTCTTGCCGGCGGTCTGCTGTTGATCGACAACCAAACCGAGGTCCCGCTGCGAGAAATTGGCGGCGGATGGATCGCGGCGAAACTCCGCATCGAAAAGGATGGAGTCTATCATGTTGCGGCGATCGACCAAGGGCAGCGCGTGCGCCTGAGCGAAGATTTCTTCATTGAAGCGCGCCAGGCGCTGGAGCCCGTGGTGAAAATTCTCCGTCCCCGGGGAGATGCTCGCGTGTCCCCAATTGAGGAAGTGACGCTCGAGGTCGAAGCTGAGGATGACTACGGTCTGCAGGAAGTCAAACTGCATTACTCGGTAAATGGCGGTGAGGAGAAAGTGGTGAATCTCTTGCCCGCCCGTGGCCTGAAACAAGTCAGTGGCCGCACGCTGCTGGCGCTTGAAGAATACCGGTTGGTTCCTGGCGATGTGGTGAGCGCCTACGCAACGGCCCGGGACGCGCAAACCGAGACGCGCACGGACATGATTTTCATCCAAGCCGAGCCGTTTGAGCGCGAATTCTCCCAGTCCCAGCAGATGGGCGGAGGCGGCGGCAGTGAAGGAGGGCCGCAGGAAAACGAAATCTCCAGCCGGCAAAAAGAAGTAATCGCAGCCACTTGGAACCAGATCCGTGACCGCTCTAACAACCGCGAGGCAGCAGCCGAAAACGGAAAGTTTTTGGCCGACGTGCAGTCAAAGTTGAAGGATCAGGCCGCTTCGCTGGCACGCCGAATGCGGAGCCGGGAGTTGGCTGGAACCAACGATCAGTTCAAAAATTTCGCGACCGAAATGGAACGTGCGGCCGAGGAAATGGCGGTGGCTGCGGAAAAGCTCAAGGCGCTTGCTTGGAAGGAAGCGCTTGGTCCCGAGCAGCGCGCCTTGCAGCACCTGCTTCGCGCCGAGTCTACCTTCCGTGAAATTCAAGTCGCCTTTGGCCAGGCCGGCGGCGGAGGCGGCATGAGCGGCGGAGGACGCGACCTGGCCAGCTTGTTCGATCTCGAGCTGGACACGGAGAAAAACCAGTATGAGACGGGGCGACAGAGCAGTGGCGGAGAGGATGACAAGCAAAAGAAGATCGACGAGGCATTGCAAAAGCTCGAGCAGCTGGCGCGCCGGCAAAAAGAACTAGCCGAGCAGCAACGCAAACAACCCAACGCGCCGCAGCAGCGCTGGCAGCAGGAGATGCTGCGCCGCGAAGCAGAGGAATTGCAGCGTCAAATGCAGCAGCTTGCCGGTCAGACGGGTCAGTCGGGCCAGAGCGGGCGGCAAGGCCAGTCCAGTCAACAGGCCTCGGCGAGCCAGAGCGGATCCGGTCTTTCATCCGGACAGCAGTCGAGCGTCGAACAGCGCCTCCGCCAGTTGACGCGCCGCCAGGATTCGCCCACCGGGTCGAGCGGCCAAAGTGGCGCCGACCGCATTGACCCTAGAGTCGCCAGGGCGCTTGACGAGCTCAAAAGGGCTACCGAGGACATGCGCCGCACCGGCCAGGGCAGCAGTGATGAAGCCAACGCGCGCCGTGCGGCTGAACGTCTCCAACAAGCCCAGGACCTTTTGTCCTCCTTACGGCGGCAAGAAAACTCGGGTCAAGTCGGGGACCTCGCCAGACGCGCGGAGGATATGGCCAACCGCCAGCGAGCCGTGCAGCAAGAAATGTTCCGCATGTTTGGACAGGGCCAAAACCAGGATCTCGAACAAATGCAGCGCAACATTCAGCGCTCCCGCCAGCTAGC
This sequence comes from Bryobacteraceae bacterium, assembly GCA_025056455.1. Classification (GTDB taxonomy): domain Bacteria; phylum Acidobacteriota; class Terriglobia; order Bryobacterales; family Bryobacteraceae; genus CADEFT01. The sequence goes on from JANWVY010000001.1 coordinate 513,345, forward strand.
GGCTGAGCAAGAGAAACTCGCCCGCGAACTCAAGCAGCTCGAACAGGACATGCAGCGCGCCGTACGCGAGCTGAGCGAAAGCAATAAAGCAGTGTCCTCAAAAATCCGGGAAGCACTGGGCGAGATGCAAGGCAGCGAACTTGCGCGGAATATGGAATGGAGCGCCCAGTATCTGCGCCAAGGTTACGGGCCGCAGATATACAACCGCGAAATGCCGCTCACCAACGGACTGGACCGCCTGCGGCTCGGTTTGGCCGAGGCCCGAGAAATGCTCGACCGGGAGGGCGGCAAGCAGGGCTCTTCAAGTGAGCTGGAACGCGCCCTCAATCAAATCGAGCGGCTGAGGGCCCAGCTCCAGCGGCTTACCGAACAGCAGCGCAACCCGCAAGGGGCCCAATCGGGTCAGCAAGAACAAGCTGGGCAGCAAGGTCAACGGGGGCAGCAAAATCAAGCGGGGCAACAAGGGCAAGGCGGACAGCAAGGAGCCTCGGGACAGCAAAGGCAAACAGGCCAACCGGGGCAAGCTGGACAAACCGGGCAGGTGGGCCAAACCGGGCAGCCGGGCCAGCGCAGCCAGTCTGCGCAAGTTGGACAACCCGGAAACCGGCAGGGCCTCGGCGGCCGCGGCGGAGCGTTTGGCGGGGAACGTCCGCTCCCCGGCGAAATTCAAGGGGGCCGTGCCTTCGACGACCGCCGCGATATCGGCTATGGCGCCTTAAACGACGGAACCCTACGAGCGCCGCGGGGACCCCTGCCGGCAGAATTCCAACGTGCGCTTGAAGGCGCCTACCGCGAGGGGCTCCGCGATCTACAGGAAATCCGTCAGAGCCTGCGCGAAACCGACATGGAAACAGCAGCGCAAGTCGCCGAGTTGATTCGCGAAATGCAGCGCTTAGATCCCTCGCGCTTCCCCGGCAACCCGGCGTTGCTCGAGCAACTTCGCGCGCAACTTCTACCCGACCTGGAGCAGATGGAAATCCAGATCCGCCGTCAGCTTGAAGAGAAGCAAGGAGGGCAGGTCCGGACTTCGACCTCCGATCGAATTCCTACCGGCTACGCCGAGGCAATCGCGGAGTATTTCCGCAAACTGAGCAAAGGCAAGTAAAGTCAAAGCTGCGAGTGCGGCTTGCCAGCCTGGTTCGGGGCCAGGCCCCAGAGGCTGTCAACCCTTGGGCTCGGGGGCAGGGCTTAGACTCAAAGAGCCATAGAGTTTACGCACCGGTTCGCGAATGGCCTCCGGCACCAGCTCCTCCCAGGGCTCACCGGCCGCGATTCTCCGGCGAACTTCTGTTGAAGAGACGCTTTCCCAATCGCCTTCCATCCGCAGGGGATGAATCGAAGCTTCCAGGCCCGGCGGCGGCAGATATTCGCCTTTTCGTTTCGCCACCAGTAAATCGAATTCTTTCAGCTGTTGTTCGATTGAAGGAAGACCTTCGTAGGGCCACTTGACAATGCGCTCCGCTGCGTCACGACCACAAAGAAAACGGAGCCGGGCCGCTTCTGGATAATGCGGGCGGGCCTCGCGAGCAATCTCGTAAAACAAACCTCCGTCGCTTAGCGCGACGCTGAAACGGGGCTCCCCGGAGGTAGCGTCTAGAAGCAGGGAAAGACGCTCATCAAGACCCACATTTTCGTATTTTTTATGAGGAAATCGCGCCGGTAAAACAAAGAGCACTTCGTCCGTTTCAAACAAATCGAGGGCTGTCCGTGCCAGCGCCAGGTGCGCCTGCGTCGGAGGGTGAAACGCGCCGGCCAGAATGCCCAGACGCGCGGGCGCCCCAATCGCTTTTCGGATGAACCGCATATGTAAAGATGGTAGCTAGCCACATGTTCAGTTGGATTTGCCCCAAATGCGGCGCCGAAGTGCCGCCTCATGAGACCGATTGTCCACGCTGCGCGAAGGCGCAGGCCCCTCCGCCAGCAACAAGCCCCGCAGTTCAGGCTGCGAGCGCGCCGCCCTCTCCACCACCAAGCTCGACGCTGACCGCGACTGGAGCTTTTTCTCTTCCTCTGGCGAGTACGGTGGGGCAAACTTGGCCAGCAACGGGTGCGAAATCACCACCCCCTCCCCCCACCTCCCCGACTGCTGCCAGCCCCCCGAGTACCGCCTCCCCCGTTGCTCCCCCTTCGTACTCCTCTCCCCCTCTGCCATCGCCCCCATCGGCAGCCACACCTGCAGCAGCGCCAACCGCTCCACCAACCTCTCTGCCGCCATACGCTGCGCCAGCGCAGTACCCTTCTGCGAGCGCACAAACTACCGTGCCTGTCTCGCCGGGCCCGGCCTTTACGCCTGCAGCAGCTGCGGGAAGCTGGGAGACTACCCCAACCTCCCCGCCTGCCTACACGCTGCCACCTCCCTCGCAGGGCTTGCCAGCGTGGCTGGTCACTGCTCTTGTCGCCCTTGTCCTGATCGGAGGCGGCGCTCTCGGTCTCTACGTTTACAAAGGCGGCGGACTATCGGCTTCCAACCGAGGCGCCGAGGAAAACACCAAGCTCCTGAGTCCGGAGGAAGCTGCCAAGAGCGGCCGCACCAACCCCTACGCGAAATACATCGAGATCACTGGTATCCGCATCCTTGAAACGCCAAAGAAGCAGCTAGAAGTTAGGCTGGCCGTCGTGAATCATTCGCTTGCTCAGCTGCCTGACCTCACCTTAAACGTGCGGTTGCGCTCCACGAAAGCGTCGCCTGGCGAGGCCCCTATCGCCGCCTTCAACGTCAAGGTTCCCAGCATGGCGCCTTTAGAGACTCGCGACGTAAAAACCATCACGACAACCCGCTATCGCGCTTATGAATTGCCCGACTGGCAGTTTCTTACGGCAGATTTCAACGTTGAGAAATAGCCGCCGCTCAAAAGGCGCTTCGCATCCTATCTTCAGTTCCCTTCTGCTCTATTTTCCGTAGGCCTGAGGCGACTAGCGTCAAGACCACCCCTGCAGTAAGATTTCAACGATCCGCGCCTGGTTTTTGTGGCCACCCGTTGCGAACTCGTGCTGTGTGGCCGCAGAACCAGACTTAGGTTTCTAAAGCAAAAAAGGTCCAAAACGATGTTCCCAAGCTGGGTGCTGCTGATTTTCCTTGAGAGCTTTATGAGCTTCTCGCAAACCAGAAATCCAAATGTTGCGGGCCCTGCAGAATTTGAGGCTCTTCAAAGTCACTTCGAGCGCTGTGTAAGAAGTCGCAACGAGCGCCTGTTTCAAGGGATCTCGACAGTGGGTCAGTGGGAACGCCGCAAACAAGAGGTGCGGGCGCAACTGAAAAAAATGTTGTGGCATGACCGCCGCTGGCCGGATCAGCCGCCGGCAGCCGTCATCACGCACCGGCAGACGCAAGACCGCTATGTAATTGAAAATCTCGTTCTTGAAACCGCCCCGAAGCTGTTTGTGACCGCCAATCTTTACCTGCCCCGCACTGGCCCAAAACCATTTCCAGTCGTGCTCTATCAGTGCGGGCACGCCAACAAGGCCTATTACAAAAGACACGGAGCTTGGTTTGCCAGCCATGGCGTCGCCGCGCTTGTCATGGACAACATCGAAATGGGTGAGGCCCAGTTCACCCACCATGGCGTCTTTGCGCAGGCCTGGTTTCACTGGTACAGCCGCGGTTTTTCACCCCTGGCCATCGAACTGTGGAATGCGCGGCGCCTTCTCGATTACCTGGTGAGCCGCCCTGAGATCGACCGGCTGCGTATCGGCGCCACGGGGCGCTCGGGTGGAGGCATGACCAGCTTTTTTCTCGCGGCGCTGGATGATCGCATTGCGGCTTGCGCGCCCGTTTCTGGAACACTTTCCACACAGGGCTGGATCAAACAGCGTCTTACGGCTGTTCATTGCGACTGCCAGTATCCCGTCAACAGCTACGGCTTGCTCTATTCCGAAATTGGAGCTCTGATCGCGCCGCGGCCACTGTTGGTTTGCAACGCCGACTCCGATCCCGGATTCCCCATGGAGGCTTTCCAGGAACTGGTCGCTAACATGCGCGTCATCTATCGCCTTTACGAAGCCGACAACAATCTTTCCACGGCGGTCACTTCTGGCGGGCACCAAGACACTGAGGCGATTCGCCTGCCCGTGTATTCGTTTTTCCTCAAGCATTTCCTCGGACAAGAAATCGCCTTGGTGGAAGAGGGGCCCGTGCAAGATCCACCTTCTGAGGCCTTGCTCTGCTACCGCTCCGGGCTGCCGCTAGAAGAAGTACTATCCGGTATTGACGAGCGGTGGATCACCCTTCGCAAAACCGGGGCGCGCCCACTTTCCCTGGACCGCCGGCAGGTCCGCCGCCAGGCCCTGCTTTCCGACCTGCGCCGCGAGGTTTTTGGCTATTTTCCGAAGCAACCTCCAGCACTGGATGCGCAATGGGGTCCCCAGTCAGCTGCCCCAGGACGGAAGCTTCGCCCAGTGAGCTTTACTTCCTTCGACGGGCTTCGCGTGAAAGCCATCTATTCGCTACCAGCGGCACCTCAACGCACCAAGCTGCCCGCGGTCCTCGTTGCCGATTACCGGCGCGGAATCCCAGTATGGGGCAATGAAGAGCCCTGGGAACGTAAACAATGGGGTGATCGCGCCGTTCTCGTTGTCGAGACGCTGGATGTGGGGAGCCGGGCGCTTGAGCGAAATTTGCGCAGCTTCACCGATAACGATGCAGCGCATCACATGCGGCGGCAAGCGATGATTCTGGGAACTACCATCGAATCGATGCAGGTCTATGAACTATTGCGTTCGCTTGAGTTTCTGCGGACCCTCAGCGAAGTGGACGGCGAAAGGATCACGCTTAGCTCCAAGGGTGAGATGGCAGTCAATGCGATGTACGCTGCTCTGATGGACGGCAAAGTAGAGCGTGTCATCCTTCATTCTCCAACTGGGTCTCACCGCCAAGGTCCCCATTATCTGAATGTACTGCGTTACACCGATGTTTCTGAGGTCGCCTCGCTTGTTAACGGCGTCAGGGTGATGGGAGAGGCCCCGGCGGAACTGGCGTTTGTGCCGCAATGCCGGGATCTGCCAGCTTGCCTTCCCTAGCGGTTCGGGGCCACAACCCACCCTTTGGCAAGCACTGCCTCTCGCCTGCCTTCAGGATTTGAAAGTGTGCCCGCTCGTAACTTTAGTTCGATGGAGTGTGCTTCTGGGCGAGCCGGGCAAACAGCACAACACCGACCAGCTGGGCAAAAAGCGAGCAAACAACGACCGCTGTCAGGGAAAGGTCATAAAGCAAGCCGATCGCCGCGCTGCCGGCAAACCAGGCGACACCATAAAGGGCATGAAACGCGCCGTAGGCTGTGGCTCTCCTCTCTGGAGGAACGAAGCCTGCTACCGCCGCTCGCAACACGCTTTCCTGAGCCCCTAAGCCAGCACCCCAAAGCAGGATGCCTGCCAGGACAGCGACCGGGTTCCCGCCGAATAAAAAGACGAGCGGTGCGGAAAGAACGCTGAGACAGGCGCCGGTCAGGAGAGCTGGCGCCATGGCCCGGTCATACCAACGGCCCAGCATCAACGCAGCAATGGCATCTGCGGCCATCGCGGCTGCATACAAGGTGGGAATCGCTGCCTCGGAAAACAGCTGAGCTCGTTTCGCGTGGTAGGCAATGAGGGAGAAGTCGACAAAGCCAAAAGCCATCAAAGCCGCAGCCGTGCAGTAGACCCAGAAAGCCCGGGGCAGCCAAGCAAACAAGGGCTCGCCGACCTGCCTAGCGGAGCGGGCTGGCGAGGCGCAGAACGTCCGGCCGAAGCCTAAGGCCAGCATCGCGCACAAAGCTGGAATCGCGAGCAAAAGGAATGCCATTGAATAGCTGCCTGTTTTGCGAAGCACAAGGGCTACAATGACAGGCCCGAGGACAGCGCCCGTTTGGTCAAGCGCCTCATGCAAGCCAAAACCCCATCCGCGGCCCGTGCGCTCCGCTGCATAGGAAAGCAAGGCGTCGCGCGCTGGGGATCGTACCGCCTTACCGAAGCGTTCCAAAACCAGCAGTCCAGCCGCCATGGGCCAGGTTTCAGCAAACGCCAGCAGGGGAACGGAGGCGAGATTGATCGCGTAACCGCAAAACAGGATGGTCCAGTAGCGACCCAGACGGTCGGTTAACCGCCCGAAAAAATAGCGCAGTCCGTAGGCCAAAAATTCCCCGGCACCGGCAATCAAACCGACCGCAGCCCCACTTGCGCCCAGGCTTGCAAGAAATGGCCCCGCCAGGGAGCGGGCTCCCTCGTAGGTGATATCTGCAAACAGGCTAACAACCCCCAGGCTGACGATAAGCCCAACAGCTGCGGTGCGGGTCGCGATCACGGCTTCGAGCCCGCCACGGCCTGTTGCACACTGCGCACTTCGATGACTGCCATACGCTGGCCCTCGTGCGCCACCAGTTGCGCCAAACCTTTCAACTCGACAATTCCTGGCTTGACAGCATGCAGCAGCTTTTGTGGATCTGTGAGCCGGACATTCTCAACGCCTTCAATCCTCAACTGCGGTTCACTCAAGCCCATGTCGGGAATGCCTCGCACGACCACACGCACCTGCCGGAGCGCGTAGCCGCTTTGCTGCACGGAGTCAAACAGCTGCATCAAACGGAGCCGGTTTTCTGGCTTCAAGGCGAGCTTCAAAACCCGTGGCTCGTCCTCGAAAACCACCCTCTCCACAGCCGGATGACGGGAGAATTTCTTTTCGAGAAATTGGGCACAGCTCGGGCAATCGAGATCCTGCAAGTCGAGTTCGATGTTTAGATACTCGCCCTGGCTTACGCCGAGCAGCCCAACGAGGAGAAACCCAACCCTTAGCAGCGTCACTTTTCTATTCTCGCAAACGCCACCCCCAGCAAACCGTTCTCATGGTCAGGGGGAGAGCGATCAGCCTCGGTAACACGGTACAATGAAAGAAGGCTCCCTCCCATGAAAAATTATCTGGAGTTAACCAAGCCTCGTGTGACGTGGCTCATTCTGATGAGCACGGCCATTGGCTTTTGGTTCGGAGTTCGGGAAACCGGCAACTGGTGGGCTTTGCTTCACGCCCTTGCTGGGACATGGTTCATTGCATCCGGCACTTTTACGCTAAACCAATGGTATGAACGAGAAGCGGACGCACGCATGCGCCGCACCAAAGACCGACCTCTGCCCTCCGGCCGTGTCACCCCTCGGCAAGCCTTGCTGTTCGGCCTCGTTTTGTCTGGGATCGGATTTGCTGAGCTTTTTTGGGGCGCAAATGCACTGACCGGCTGGCTAGGACTTTTCACGGAAATTACTTATCTCTGCGCTTACACGCCGCTCAAGCAAAAATCCTGGCATGCAACGACGGTGGGCGCGGTTCCAGGCGCCATGCCGCCTCTGCTGGGCTATGCAGCGGCTGCTGGAACCCTAACTTGGGAAGCTGTCGCTCTCTACGCCATTCTCTTCCTGTGGCAGTTTCCCCACTTTTATTCGATTGCGTGGCTCTACCGGGAGGATTACGCCCGGGCTAACATCAAGATGCTTCCTGTGATTGAAACCGACGGAACATCGACAGCCCGTCAGATCCTCCTAGCCTCTGCTATTCTCATCCCGGTGAGTCTCGCTCCCACCTATCTTTCGATGGCAGGAAATCTCTACGCCGCGGGCGCTATCCTGCTAGGGACGGGTTTCCTTTACACAGGCTGGAAGGTGGCAAAAGAACGCACGCTGGTTCGCGCACGGGGCGTGCTACTCGCATCGGTCATCTACCTTCCGGTTCTGTACGGCCTGATGGTGTTAGATCGTCCAGGCGTGTGAAGAAGAGCCGTGCCGCAAGCCTGTGCGCCACCGGTCTGCTACTGGCAGCCTGTAGCCGGGTTGCGCCCCTTGAAGTGTTCGGCCAAGTTCCACCCTTCCAATTGACCTCGCAATCAGGATCCGTCTTTGACAGCCAGAAAGAACTCAAAGGCCACGTCTGGGTCGCCGATTTCATCTTTACAAACTGTCAAGGCCCCTGCCCTCGCATGAGTGCGCAAATGCGCCGCTTGCAAGCAGCCACACCCCCAGACGTGAAGTTCGTGAGCATCACCGTGGACCCGGAACGTGATACACCGCCGGTACTTGCCGAATACGCGAAAAAGCATCAAGCCGATGGGTCACGCTGGAGCTTCCTTACTGGTCCCCAGCAAGAATTGCACCGCCTCAAACGGGAAGTGTTTTTGTTGGGTAACGTGGACGGAGAGCTGAATCATTCAACCCGCTTCGTACTGATTGACCGGCAGTCTCGCATCCGGGGTTATTACGACACCTCCGAGCCCGAAAGCATCCAGAAATTAAAGCGAGATATTGATCGCCTTCGGAAAGAACCCGTTCATGAAACTACGTGATCTTCCTACCGTCAACGCCATCCTCAATGCCACGGCCGCGACCTTGCTCCTGCTCGGCTACACCTGGATCCGTCAGGGTAAAAAAGAAGCGCACCGGAAGGCAATGCTGGGCGCCTGCGCCGTTTCGGCTCTGTTTTTGCTGTGCTATCTGATCTATCACTTTCAAGTTGGGTCGGTGAAATTTCAAAAGACGGGTCCGATCCGGACGGTTTATTTTGCGATACTCATGAGCCACACGGCGCTGGCTGCAACTGTACCTGTGTTGGCGATTCTTACGCTCCGCTTGGCCTTCACAGAACGCTTCAGCCGTCACCGCGCCCTCGCCCGTTGGACTCTACCCATCTGGATGTATGTGAGTGTGACGGGCGTTCTGGTTTACTGGATGCTGTATCGGCTGTAGTTGCCGCCCGCGATCGACACGCGCCGCATGGACCACCTACGGCCCGGGTACCTGTGAGCACGGACCGCTCTGACCTCGTGTTCAACCTTGCGCGTGGGAGCCCGCCTTACTGCTTGGGGAAACGCCAAATTCGCAGCGCATTTTTCCCCAGCAAGAGTTCGCGGTCGGCAGGAGTGTAGAAGTCGAGGATCTTGTCGACAAACTCCAATTCTTTGTCCATGGGCAGCTCCCAGCGAGGGCGAGGATAACCCGTTCCCCAGACGAGTTGTTTTCCTCCGAATTCCTCATAGGTCGCCTTGAAAAACGGGATCGTGTCGCGATAGGGATACTGCTTGGTTAGCGAGAGCTCATAGGGCTCAGAAGCGCTAATCCATACCTGTGGGAAGCGCTTCAGCCGGAACATTTTCTTAAACTCCGGCCAAGGATCCGGGAGCCTCAGATCGGGCTTGCCCAAATGATCCACCACGATTTTGACGCCTGGAAAACGTCCTGCCATCTCCTCGAGCATTGGCATTTGATGAGGCAAGATGTAGAAGTTGAAGACGGCTCCCAAGCGCTCGGCCTCTCTCCACAGCGGATAATGCTGCTTGGAGTTGAGCCACGTTGATTGCGGATGATAAATCGGGCTGAAGCGCATTCCTTGAAACCCGTGCTCCTTCACCCAATACCGCAGCTTTTCTGTGACCTTGGGGTCCTCCGGATTGATCAGTCCGTGGGCGACGAAAAGCTTGGGATAGCGCTTGAGACAATGGCTGATATATGAGTTGTCCCAACCGTAATAACGAGGGTTAATCAAGACTGCGTAAGTCAATCCGAACTCCTTCATCTGCTCCACTTGGTTTTCGATGGGTGCAGGTTGGGACACCTTCAGGTTGGGATTTTCGGGATGTCGGAAGGGAAACTTCGGATCCAAGGTCCAGACCTCAACGTGGGTGTCGATGATCAAGCGTTTGGAGGGAGCTGATTTGGCAAGCGCCGCGGCGGCGAGCGTTTGAAAAAAGGATCTTCTGGCAAAAGGCATCGCGATCACCTCGGGAACACCTGTTCTGCAACGGTGTATCTCTTCAACTTCCTGACATCCACCGAAAACCCCAACCCAGGAGCCGAAGACGGCAGCAGGTAACCATCTTGAAGCTCAATCAACGGCTCAATGAGATCGTCGCAAAACCAGCGCAGACTCGCTTCTACGTCGGTTGGGAAAGCGCATCCTTCGATTGTCGCGAGGGCAAGACCTTGCGCTTGACCAATGCCAAGCTCCGGCATGGTTCCAATCCAAAACGGGAGGTTGTGTTCCCGACAGATGTTGGCCATGGCCACCGCTTGGGTAAACCCGCCTACACGCTGGATTTTGATGTTGGCGATTCGAACACTGCCCAAACCGATTGCCGCGCGTAACTGCTCGAGGCTGTCCAAACTTTCATCCAGGCACACCGGAGTGCGAACTTGTCGCTGCAACTCGGCAAGCTCGCTTAAGCTTCCTGCCGGAAAGGGTTGCTCAAACATCAGGAGATCGAATTCGTCCAGCCGACGAAACACATCGGCTTGGGAGAGGTTGTAGGCGCCATTGGCGTCGACCAACAAAGGGATCGACCCGAAGTGACGCCGCACCTGACGAACCAAGTCTACGTCCCGGCCTGGTTCAATCTTGATCTTCACGCGCTGATAGCCAGCGGGCAAATAGCGCTCAATCGCGCGCAGCAGATCCGCTGGATCGTCGTAAAGGCCAACCGCCAGGCCGCTGGGAACAGGCCGGATGGCGCCACCTAGCAAGACGCACAGCGGGGTGCCATCCTGTTGCGCGGCGAGATCCCAAAACGCCGTTTCTACGCCCACCTTGGCAAAGTTGCGAACGGGCAGGGTGCTAGCAGTCCTTGCTGCCTCAAGCGGTGAAGCGAACTCGCCGCTCAAAAGGGCGGGGACAACCTGTTCACACAACTCTCGCCAGCAACTCTCCGGTGTGTCGGATGAATAAAAACTCCCCGCCATCGGGGACGACTCGCCAAAGCCCACGCCAAGGTTGGTTTCAATTCTCACCACAATGGCATCCTTGACGGCAACAGCGCCGGAACTGATTCGAAAGGGCTCCACAAGCGGAATGCGGACATGCGTCAGGACAATGCGTTCGAGGATCATGGAGCGGCTACCAGAGGTGCGACGCAGCGGCCTCCCGGTTAGTTTGGCGGGATGAGGGGCTTGCTGGTTCACGGAGGAATCATATCTCATTGCAAGAGCGTTTCCGATAAACTATCCCCAACACCGGATCGAGAATTGAGGCTTGTCAACAGGATGAGACCCGCGGCCGTATTTTGGATCGTTTTGCTTGCGGCGCCAAGCGCGTGGACCGCTGATTCTTGGATCACCATCGACACGCCGATGAAGCCACCGGCCTGGGCTTTCCTCGAGCGCCAGTTGCTTCAGGCAAACTCAAAGGCCGCTGAGAAATTCGGGGCGAAATATCTCGACTCGCGCGGTTACTTGCTTCATACTCCGCGATGGGGCACGCTCGACGGGCCCGACGACGCCATCGAAACCTTTTATAACTGGACCCTTTTGCACGCCTTGGGCGGGTCCGATACCGTGTTGACGCTCTTTAAAAAGGCGCTCGAGGGCCATTACAAGCAGTATGGCGAGCTGCGCACCAAGCTCACCAAGCTGGCCGAAAACGGCGCTTACTACAAGGAATTCATCACCCAATCAGACTGGTTTCACACGGGCGAAGGCATGCGCGGGTTGATGTTTCTCGGTCTTTCTGATCCCAACAACGCAACCTTCCGCCAGCGAATGCAGCGCTTTGCCGCTATGTACATGGGCGAAGATCCGGAGGCGCCAAACTATGACCCGCAAAACAAGGTCATTCGCAGTCTCTGGACCGGCAGCAAAGGTCCCATGTTGCATCAGGCCACGGTCTATGATTGGGTGGGGGATCCGGTCCCAGGCAGTTTTCATCTCCTGCACAACAAGGCTGGGCGAAGCAAACTTCTCGATCTCAAGACCTATTACCCAAAGATGCTTGCCCATTGCAAAGATTACTTGGACAGCGTCGGCGATCACCCGCTGAACCTCGCCGCCACGCATCTGGCCCTCAACGCCTACATGACCACACACGACAGCAAGTATCGTGACTGGATCGTTGAATACGTGACGGCATGGAAGCAGCGTACAGAACAGTGCGGCGGGAACATCCCAACGAACGTTGGTTTGGATGGCAAGCCGGGCGGCGAATACAACGGGCAGTGGTGGAAGGGAACCTATGGTTGGAACTTTACGATTTATGACGGAGAAATCGAGGAGATCGCTCATCGCAATACTTTTGCCGCAGGTTCCTGGCCCGGCTTCGCCAACGCGCTCCTGGTAACCGGTGATCAAAGCTTTATCGCAACGCTCCGCCGCCAAATGGACAACATTTATGCCCAAAAGAGAATTGAAAACGGCAGGACGCTGCTACCGCAGATGTATGGTGATCCGCGGGGTTACCATCAAAATGGCTCTCCATCGTGGTATCACTACACGGCAAACCTGTTCACGGACCGTTTGCTTGAGATTTATTTCTGGTCCATGGACCGGAAAGATCTCGAACGCCTGCCGCAAAATGGCTTTCTCGGTTATCTCGAGGGGCGGGAACCTGATTTCCCCGAAAAAGCCCTCGCTGCCGATCTCGAAGCGGTACGCCGCACCCTGCGCCAAATGGATGCGGATACCACAACTGCGGATACGCGGCTAGCGGATTATCTTCAGGCGCTGAATCCCGTTCACACCCAGGCCTTAACCATGCTCACCTTGGGCGCGTATCTGGCGGGCAATATTTGGAGTTTGCATGCGCGCTTCCGTTACTTTGATCCCGAGCGGCGGCGCGCCGGACTGCCGGAAGACGTGGCGGCGCTGGTGGAAAAACTGAGCGCTGGAGCTGCTACCTTGACTCTTGTCAACCTAGACGCCACTGAAGCCCGTACAGTCGTGGTGCAGGCAGGGGGCTACGGCGAGCACCGCTTTGATTCGGTGAGCTGGAACGGAAAATCGAGGCAGATGGAAGGCCCCACGCTTTGGGTGCGATTAGAGCCAGGTGCCGGTTCGCGGCTGGAGTTCCAAATGACCCGATATGTTCACCAGCCTTCACTGGCCTACCCCTGGGATCGCGGCTGGTATCCCGGACCAGCCCGGTAACCTGCCAGAGAGCCTCAAAGCAACGTCGCGTCTTGGAACCTAGTTGAAGTCGACACAGACCGTGGTCGAGCAACGGGCAGCTGAACTCGACCCTCAGGTTTGTTATCATTCGCTAGCACAATGGTGGGAGCCAGAGAAGTTTTAGAACGGCGGAGTAGCTGCCTGCCAGAGCAGTCGGCGTCATCTCTGGCGCGATCACCGAACGGTGAGGATCAAAGATGAGCATTTCGCGAAGATACTTCTTTTTTGGTTCGTTACTGGCGGGAGCCATCCCTTCAGGCGGATTCGGTAGCGCCGCAAGTTTAAAACTTGCAGGTTATAAATCCCCGAACGAAAAACTCAACTTCGCCGCCATCGGCGCTGGGGGCCAGGGCGCAGTCAACCTGGCCGCAGCTGCGCCCACTGAAAACATCGTGGCCTTGTGCGACGTTGATGATCGCCGTGCTGCCCCGACCTATGAGCGATATCCCAATGCCACCCGTTACCGCGACTTCCGTCAGATGCTCGACAAGGAAGCGCGTAACATTGACGCGGTCATTATCGCCACGCCGGACCATATGCACGGCATCACAGCCATGTGGTGCATGGAGCGGGGGAAACATGTCTACGTGCAGAAGCCACTGGTGCGCACCATTTGGGAAGCGCGCCAACTGCGCGAGGCGGCAGCAAAATACCGGGTCGCCACCCAAATGGGAAATCAAGGCTACTCTAACGAAGGCACACGGCAATGTGCGGAGATTATTTGGAGCGGCGAGATTGGCCAAGTCACGGAAGTGCACGCCTGGACGGACCGACCGCTCTGGCCGCAGGGCTTGACCGAAATTCCCAAAGAAGATCCAGTGCCGAGCACGCTCGATTGGGACCTCTGGCTTGGCATCGCCGAGAAACGTCCCTATACGGCGGGCGGCAAAACAGAGCCAGACCGCTGGGGAGGGTTCTTCTATCAACCCTTCAACTGGCGCGGCTTTTATGATTTCGGCTGCGGCGCACTCGGCGACATGGCCTGTCACATTCTGGGCGCTCCCAACTTAGCCTTACACCTCTCTAAGCGAAGAATTACTGGCGTGGAGTGCCTGAAGAAAGAAGGCACCAGTTCCTTCATGTTCCCGAAGGCCTCGGTCATCCGCTTTGACTTTGGTCCGTATGGTGACATGCCCCCGGTGAAAGTTTTCTGGTACGACGGCCTCAAACAGAATCCTACAATTCCCGGCGTACCTGCGGAGGAATGGCTCGGCGATCCCCCGATGCTCGCACCCTCTGAGCCTGGCGGCTCATCCGGAGCTGGCGGCGGAAGACGTGGACCGGGGGGCCGCGGCATGCAGCCCAGCGAAGGCGGCTTTGAATTCCGTTCCCCAGGCCGTGTATTTCAGTGGGAACAATTCCAGGCCCTTCGAGCCCCTGGAGCGCAACTCCGCTTTCCCACTCCCAATGGGAGCGTTTTTCTCGGCGAGAAAGGGATCTTAACGACTGGTACTTATGGCGAAGTTACTCGCCTTTTACCAGTCGAAAAGATGAAAGACTTTAAAATGCCCCCGCCTTTACTCACTCGATCGCCTGGACATATGCGCGACTTCATCCGAGCTTGCAAAGGCGGAGAGCCAGCTTGCTCGAACTTTGATGTCGCCGCACCCTTCACCGAATGGATGCTCCTAGGCGTAATTGCTCTGCGCTACGAAGGCAAGCTCGAGTATGATCCCGAAAAAATGAGAATTACCAATCATTCAGAGGCCAATAAATTGATCCGTCCAACAATTCGGAAGGGATGGGATTTCCACGCGATCAAACTCTAATTCCTAAGTTACTCACTAAATCGCCCGAGCGCGTCACCAAGTCCACTTATTTTTAAAAAAAGTGGGCTGTTAGCAAATCTTATGCTCGATTGCGTAACGGATAATTTGCGCTGTTGTTCGCAAATTCAATTTTTGTAAAACACGCGTCCGGTATGTCGATACGGTCTTGATACTGAGGTTGAGCTGCGTAGCGATTTCCGTGGGCGACATGCCCGTGCCTAACATTCTCAAAATCTGATACTCGCGTTCCGAGAGCAGTGTTTGCGCACGATCCTCGTGGCGGATTTCAATCGACTCGGCCAGTCGCTCGGCAAGCGCCTCGCTAATATAACGCCGCCCAGCCAGGATGCGCTTGACCGCTCGCAAGAGCTCGTGCGGAGGCTGATCTTTCGTAAGATACCCCTGGGCGCCGAGCCGCAGCGCTTCAAAGCCCATCTCCTCCTCTGGATGCGAAGTATAAACGAGGACGGACGTTTTGGGGCGAGCCATCCGCAACTCCTGCACAAGCTGCAAAGCTACCAATCCGCCCGGTCCCGGCTCAAAGATCACCAAGTCCCAGGCACTCTCGCTCAGTTGCGGCAAAAGCTCCTTCACCTCGGTGATCCGGCCGAGCTCGATCGGGCCTAGCTCCTCGGCGCTAGCCGCCTGTAAAGCCAGTTCAGCTTGATTGGATGCGTCAACCACAAGGATCTTGTTGACTTTCCGTGCTTGCTGCTCGCCCCCTACCAAATCCATGACGCCTCCGCGCCAGGGGCACCATGCACGGCGGAATGCTTGCCGACAGCAACGACGGTCAAAGAATCATGATCAGGCTTGTTGGATAGGACAAAAGGACAGTTCGAAGACGGCTTAAAAAACTCGATCGGGTTTCGCACTGGTAACACTTACACTCCTAGGGGCTATCCTAGCGCCCAAGAAAACTGAGTCGGGCAGTCGTGTCCCCGCTCACACTAAGCGCCGCCAGCTTCTGTAGCTGCTCAACTACTTGAGCATCAGTTGTAGCTTTTTTCCATTGTTGACATATTAGGCAGCCTCTTTTCAAGAGTCTGAAAAAGAAATTAGATAAAGAGAGACTATTCCTACAGGGCGGCTTTTCTCAGTTACTCCCACCCGCAGGACTTGAAAAATTCGGTTGGGCTTTATTTGCGAAAAACAAGTTCGGCGTATCTTGCCAGAGCGACTGTCTCAGAGGTTCTGCTTGTTCTGCTGGTTTGAAAGCCGTAGCTGATCGATGCGGTCAACTTCCTCGAGCGATAAGCGAAAGTCAAGCGCTCCGATCACGCCATCGACTTGCGCCGCACTCCGGACACCAACAATCGCGCCAGTCACTTCGGGTCTACGCAAACACCAGGCAATGGCGACCTCACCAGGCGTGCGGCCGTGAGCCTTACCGATACTGCGTAACGTTTCTACGAGCGCGAGGTTTCGACTTAGGTTTGGCTCTTGAAAAGCGGGGTTTCTGCGACGCCAATCCTCAGCGGGTAGGCTGGCGATTCGCTCGCGGGTCATCGCGCCGGAAAGTAGCCCCGCCTTCATCGGCGAATACACGATGACCCCGATTTGGTGCTCCGCAGCATAGGGCAAAATTTCCTCTTGCGCCTCGGGCGAGACGATCGAATAGGGCGGCTGCAGGGAGGTGATGGGCGCAATGACGGCAGCGCGCCTCATCTGGGCGACGTTGAAGTTGGATACGCCGATCCAACGGACTTTCCCTTCCTTTTGGAGAGCAGCGAGCGTCGCCCAGCCTTCTTCTAGCTCTTCGTCCGGCTCAGGCCAGTGAATTTGGTAAAGATCAATACAGTCCGTCTTCAAGCGGCGAAGACTGGCCTCACACTCTTGGCGGATGCTCCAAGCTTTCAGGCGCTTCCCGATTTCGCCCTTTTCATTCCAAACTCGCCCGCACTTGGTGAAGACGTACGGGCGGGGCCGGATGCCTTCAAGCGCACGCGCGACAACTTCCTCAGAGTGTCCGAGGCCATAGACGGCAGCTGTATCAATCCAGTTGATTCCGTGTTCGAGACCGCGGCGGATTGCCGCAATCGAATCCTGGTCGTCCTGAGGACCCCAGGAGAACGCCCACCCCGGGCCACCCATCGCCCAGGCGCCTATCCCAATTGGGGTGATTTCAAGATCAGAGTTACCAAGTCTCCGGGTTTGAACCATGGGAAATTACGCTTGCCATTTATAAAAATAAAAAAGAAGTGGTGTTTTTCCGGTATTCACGATGCCATGCGATTTATTTGCAGCACAATACATCATGGCCCCTGGTCCTACCTTTGTCACCTTACCTTCCAAAATAATTTCTCCCGTACCTTCGGTAACGACAAGAAACTCCTCTTCCGGATGGGTGTGCGGCGGATGCGGCGACATGCCAGGTTTCAGCCGTAAGCTTCCCGCAGTCATCGAACGAATTTGATCCGTGGATCCTTCAAAATAAATTCGTAACTCACCAAATTTTTCCTGAGTGAATTTAGCCTCAGACTGGCTGAGAGTCAAGTTTGGAATGGGCTTTTTATTTCCTGCGAAAACTAAGAGGGGCATCGCAGGTAAAGACTGAAGAAATCGGCGGCGTTGAGACATAACTTTAAGAGATTGTACCAGCAACGCCGTTTCGGGCCTGTATCGCTTTGGCGGACATTCCCAGCATTTTTACAAGGCCAATCACGCGCTGCGAGCCACGCACGACATCTCTGGCTGGCTAGCGTAAAATGTGGGCGAGGCACATGAGAAGATTCATCCTACTTCTGTGCGTGCTGCCCCGCTTGCTGACCGCCGCGATCGACTTTGAAAAATCTGTCTATCCGGTTTTTGAGAAGGCAGGTTGCGCAAATTGTCATAAAGAAAACGGAGTAGCCTCACCCACTCGCTTACGGTTCCCGGAACAGAAACTCTCTTCTGCCGAACTTTTAGAATTTGGCAACTCGCTTTCCGTCCTGGTCGATCGAAGCAATCCCTCAAACTCGCTACTGCTGACCAAGCCAACGGCGCGCCTGCCCCACGCTGGCGGCAAACGCATCTTCGCGGGCAGCCCAGAGGAGGCGGCGCTTCGAGCCTGGGTGGAGCATCTGGCAGCCTCTCCTCTGCCCCAACCGGGACGCGTACCGAAGGTGGCAGCACACGGCGCTGTGGGACCCGTACTGCGCCGGCTCACTCACGCGCAGTACAACAACACGATTCGCGATTTGCTTGGCGACAATTCGAGGCTGGCCGATCAGTTCCCACCCGAGGATTTTGTCAATGGCTTCCGCAATCAGTACCAGGCGCAGAACACTTCCCCCATGCTCGCCGAAGCCTACAGCGCCGCTGCCGAAAAGCTAGCCGGCCGTCTCTTTGTGGGCGGCGATCTGCGAGGCATTGTTCCGTGTAAGCAGAGAAGCTTCGACGACGCAGCCTGCCGGCAGCGTTTTGTACGGGAGTTCGGTCGGCGGGCCTTCCGTCGCCCTCTCCAGGCTGCCGAGCTCGAGCGTTATGACAAATTGTTTCAAATCGAAGCCAGGAAACGAAAACAGTTTTACGACGGCGCGCAGGTAGTGGTTGAGGTGATGCTGCAATCGCCCAATTTTCTCATGCGCACGGAAAATGGCGCCGATCCTTCCCTGCGTCCCTATGAGATCGCATCCAAGCTTTCTTATTTCATCTGGAACAGCATGCCGGATGAGACTTTACTCGAGGCCGCAAGTCGCGGTGAGTTGAATCATCGCGAGGGTGTCGAGGCGCAGGCGCGCCGCCTGCTGCAATCGCCCAAAGCCCGGGAAAGCGTCAACACTTTTGTCGAAGAGTGGCTTCGCTTTGACCGGCTGCTCGGCGCAGTGCGGGACCGCCGGATTTATCCGCAATTTAATCTCGAGCTCACCACCGCCATGATGGAAGAAACCCGCCGCCTGGTCGCTGATTTAGTTTGGAACAAGCGGAATTTTATGGAGTTCTTCTCCGCGCCTTATAGCTTTGTCAACACCGATCTAGCGCGGCTATACGGGTTGCCGGCGCCCAAAAATGAGTACGATCGCATGTTGCTGCCTCCAGCGACAGGGCGAGGGGGCATCCTTGGCCAGGCAAGCTTCCTCACCATGACCAGCAAGCCGGCGGAAACCTCTCCCACAGCGCGCGGGCTGTTCATCCGCGAGCAGTTTCTTTGTCAGGAAGTGCCTCAACCCCCACCGGGCGTAAACGCCAACCTGCCCACGCTCACCAAAGACCGGCCGATGACCCAGCGCGAACGCCTCGCCATCCACTTAAACAATGAGAGTTGCGCAAGCTGCCATTCTCTTATCGATCCCATCGGGCTGGGCCTCGAAAAATTCGACGCGATTGGGGGCTACCGGGAAAAACTCACGCTCACCATTTTCCCGGGCAGGGGTGAACGTGACGAAGAGCCCAAGACGGTGGAACTAGACCTGGACACGCGCGGCTATGTCGCGGGGCTGCAGAATTCTAACTTCTCTTCCCCGATAGAACTTGGTAAGATTTTGGCAGCGGAGCCTACTTGCCAGCGATGTGTCGTTAAACAGGTGTTCCGATACATGGCTGGACGGCACGAAACGCTTGCGGACCGGGAAGTTCTGGAGAAGTCTTTCGAGGACTTCCGTCGATCTGGGTTTCAGTTTCAAGAATTGATCGTGGCTTTAGCCAAATATTCGAGTTTCGCCGACGGAGCTTTCGCATGGCGTCAATAATCACGAAACAGCGCGCTCTATCCCGGCGCATTTTTCTGCGCGGCCTCACTCAAATGGGGTCCGCAGCGGTTGTGGGACTGCCCCCACTCGCGGCCATGTTCAACTCCCATGGCACAGCGTATGCTGCTTCTGCCAAAGAAGTTTCGCAAACACCCCCGACGCGCTTCGTGCTCTGGTTCAATGGCAATGGCATCCCAGAGCGATATTGGATTCCCACGGAAACCGGTTCCCAGTGGGTCATGACCCCGTGCCTGTCTCCGCTAGCGCCTTTTCGGAATGAGATTCATGTCATCACCGGCCTGGACAACCCAGCCGCCCGTCTTCCTGGGCCGGGCAATGATCACCACCGCTCGATGAGTGCGCTGATGACCGGCACGCAATACACTGGGCGGGGAGCTGGGGGGCCTTCGATTGACCAGATGATTGCGGCCAAGCTAGGAGGCGATTCGCGGTTCCGCTCGCTTCAATTTGGCGTCTCCCAGGAGTCGTTTGGGGAAAGCATTCAGCGGAACATGAGCTGGGCAGGCTATGATCGCGCTCTTCCCCCTGAGATGTTGCCGCATAAGATGTTTGACCGTCTGTTTGGCGGCCGCGATCTCGGCTGGGTCAACCGAAAGAAGAGCGTGCTCGACGCTGTGCTGGAGGATGCCGCCTCCCTGCGCAAGGCGCTGGGTCAAGAAGACAAACTGCGTTTGGAAGAGCATTTGGCCGCCGTACGTGACGTGGAGCGGGCCATCGCGAGCCTGCCGCCAGAGTATCGCCGACTCGATCCGCCCGAACTGGATGGCGATATGAAGGACTGGCCACGGATTGCGAAGCTGCAAAGCGAACTGCTCGTGCATGCATTCGCTTCGGGACAAACGCGGGTCGCTTCTTACATGTTGACGAAGTGTCAGGGGCTCGCGCGCTTTCCATGGCTTGGCTACACCGCGGCTCGCCATCACGACTACACGCATCGCGATGGGAAAGCGCCAGGAGCGGATGGTCCCGATGGCCAGCGCATCATGCGTGACATCTGCCGCTGGCACGTGGAAGAATTCGCTTGGCTCATTGGCCGCTTAAAGGCCACGCCCGAAGGGTCGGGAACCCTCCTCGACTCGACGCTGCTTCTTTTTGTTCATGAACATGCCGAAGCAAACGATCACAAAAACAATGGTCTTTCGGTAATTCTTGCCGGGTGTGCTGGCAAGCTCCTAACCGGTCTCCACACCCGAACCACGGGCACCATCGGGGATCTCTATCTGGCGGTTGCGAATAAGGCCCTGGGTGCTGGTTTGAACAGTTTCCCGACGGCCAGCCGTGAATTGAGCGGAATTTTCCGTTCCTAAGGCGCGCCCGCCTCCACTGCACCGGGAACGAACCGCGTGGCGCCACGCCAGGCGAGCCAAAATCGCGGGCCCAATCGGGGATTTTCTCCGCAGTGCGGATCCTGGAGAGAAGCTTCTCGAATGAGGAAATCGCGGACGCGGAGGTAACCTTCGGCTCCCTGCCCTCTGGCAGCATCTAGAATTTGCGTCAACCGTTTGAGAATTTCCTCCCGAGGCATGCGGTTCTCAAGCTGGCGGGCCAAGGCAAGGTCTTGCCAAGCGTTCCGCCAGACCACGGAACGGAGGCTTCGCACCAAAGCTGGTGCGACTTCCTGCCGGTTACTGGCATAAGAAGACAGGGCGGCGCGCGCGGCGGCGTCGGCCGGTGCCGTGGGTGGAGGCAAGACAACCGTCAGTGGACCTTGCGCAAGGTCCGCAATCCGCGCCCCGAGAATCCTCACCTCCATCGGCCACATCCGCCAGCGGTCGAACTTGGCGAGCACCTCGAGCCGCACCTTACCCGGCGGTAGATCAGCTGGAACAAAAACATCCAGCAAATACACACAGGTGTTTTGACCCTCGATGGCTTGATCCGGATCTGGCACAACCCCAAAATACGGCGGACTCAGCTCTTCCAAGGCATCAGGAATCCACCGCTGCCCATCGAAGGCAAACTTCTCTTCGTAGAGTTTCCAGCGAAAAGCCTCCGGCGGATACATTTGAACCGCAAGAAAGTACATCGACTTGGGTGGGGCGGTCACGGCGACATGAAGAGAAAAATGGCCGTTGCGAATCACCGCCGGGGAGAGAATCTCTCGTGGTTTTGGCGCGCGGTCGAGGTCTATCACGGCGCCAAAGGGATCGATGCGCTGAAACTCAGAAAACACCCGCAGCTGAATTTCCTCGGCAAGAGCCAACGGGCCCGGGAAGATCGGCAGTAAAGCAACGGCCCCTAGCAGTAGCTGTCCCTTCATGCGCGGACAAAATAAACCTCTGAACGGGCCTGAGTAGGGGGTATCGTTTGCCTCGAGCCACACTTGGGGGAACTTTCCAGTTCTCGGAAACGTTGTACGTTTCGAGAGGTACATCCATGTTCTGCACATCCTGCGGCAACTCGCTTCGGCATTCGGATCGCTTCTGTGCGCAGTGTGGCGCAGTAGTCAATTCCGCGGACCAAACCGCGAGTCCAGCGGTTGTTCTGAACGCTCCACGAAGACTCGAACGCCCTTTGAGGGACCGCAAACTTGCTGGTGTTTGCGCGGGATTTGCGCACTATTTTGGTTTCGATGTAACGTTGATGCGGATTCTCTGGCTTGTGGGCACCTTCTACACCGTCGGGACGGGAATCATTGTCTACCTCATGTGCTGGGCCGTCATGCCATCCCAAGCGACAGCTCCCCTCGCCACAACCGCCGAATCTCCAGCTCCTTCTTCCCACCCAGCTTAGCCTGGAAACTGGCGGCGGCAGTCACTGTGCCGCCGCAACAAAAACAAAATCGACCCGTCTATTCCTATTCAAGCATGCGAATGGCGAACAACAATCCACCCACTACGACCACCGAAATCAGCGCCGTGACAATGTACTTGGTGATCCGCTCCCGCGGCGTGGACTCGCGCTCGGCGTCATGCTTCATGGTTTCATCGAGGCTTTCAAACATGGTGAACACCTCCTGCTAACTTGGCTGCACACATGATGCCAACCCCTCTGGTCTCAGGTACGCGGTCCTTTACAGTCTCACTCCCAGCCGCGCCTGATACCCAGCATCCGTTTCTAAGCGCCCAGAATACAACAGCGGAACCCTACCCCTCGGTCCGCCGTTGCGGCGATTCACCCAGTCCAGCTTCACAACATGCTGGCCCCCGTATTGTATTCAGATCGAACAGCGAAGGCAACGGGTGGGCTATTTCGCCAACCAGCGAGATTCGAGCCCAGTAAAAGTGGGTGATTTGGCGCGGCCTTAAAACCAGGGCAGAGTCCCCTTGCCCGCGAGGGGCGAAACAATCAGTTGGCCTGCCACTGGTCACAACGTTCCCGGTCGCGCCTTTCCAACACGTGCCGAGTAACCTCGGCAAAACAGGCAACGCCTTTCCCAGCTGACACACCGTATGGAGCGCAAAAAGGCATCAGATTTTCCCCAAGAATTACTGAACTTGTTCGACCGTTATGTCCACGGCGAGATCGAACGGCGGGAGTTTCTAGACGGGGCGCAAAAGTTTGCCAGCGGTGGTGTGACGGCCCTCATGTTGTGGGAAAGTCTGCGTCCCAACTATGCCTGGGCGCAGCAGGTCCCCAAAGATGACAGCCGCATTCGGGCTAGCTATCAGACCGTCCCCTCCCCCCAAGGCAACGGCTCAATCCGCGGCTACTTGGTCCGGCCGTCTCGATCCACGGCGAAACTGCCGGGCATCATGGTGGTGCATGAAAACCGGGGATTAAATCCCTACATTGAAGATGTCGCGCGGCGTCTCGCCCTAGAGAACTACCTTGCGTTTGCACCAGACGGCCTGACTAGTGTGGGAGGTTACCCCGGTGATGATGAGAAAGGCGCGGCGGCTTTCCGGCAGGTAGATCGGGAAAAGATGGCCGAGGATTTTCTCGCCGCAGCTCGCTGGCTCAAGGCGCACCTGGAATGCACGGGCAAGGTTGGCGTGGTTGGATTCTGCTTCGGTGGCGGCATTGCGAACGCGATGGCCGTGAGGATGGGATCAGATCTCCATGCCGCAGTGTCTTTCTATGGGGGCCAGCCGCCGGCCGCAGATGTGGCCAAAATAAAGGCGCCCGTTTTGCTCCACTACGCCTCGTTGGACAAGCGCATCAACGATGGCTGGCCAGCCTACGAAGCCGCGCTCAAGGCGAACGGCGTCAGCTACACCATGCATATGTACGAAGGCGTCAATCACGGCTTTCATAACGACACGACCCCACGTTATGACCAGGCAGCAGCACAACTAGCCTGGCAGAGAACCCTCGAATTTTTCGCCCAACATCTCCGCTAGTGCCAGATGGCCGCTCGTCCTAGCTGGCCGCGCACCGGGTGGTGAGAAATGCGAGAATCATCCGGAGGCCAGTTCAGGAGTTCGAAAATGAGCCCTCCTAGCGTAACCCGCCGTTCTTTCCTTGCGACCGCTGCCTTTTCCACTGGAATGCCGGCAGCAACGAAAGGTTTCCGACCGGGCTGCCAAACTAACGCCTGGCGGATCCAGCCAGAAAACTTCCAGCAAGTCCTCGGGGTTGTGGACAAGATCAAGCGCTACGGCTACAAGGGGTTTGAAACCGGATTCCGCAATGTTCAAGGGCAATTTGAGAATCCCCAGCGGGCGCGCTCAGCCTTCGACCAGCGCCGACTCGAATTCCTCGGCTGCCATATTTTCCTGCTGGAATATGACCCATCGACGCAGATCGCTCCTGAGAGTCTCTACCGACGAGTGAGCCAGGGGGCAGCAGCCCTCGGAGCCAAACGTCTGATTCTCAGCGGAGGCACGGCTCGCAACCACGGGAAACTGGACGGCGATCTGTTGCGCCGCAAGGCGGACGCCTTGAATCATGCCGGTGAGCTGTGTAAGAAGTTCGGTCTCGTAGTGGCGTATCATAACCACGACAAAGAATTCGCTCAGGGTGGCGAGGAAATGGAAGAACTCTTGCGGCTAACCGACCCGGCAAGTGTGCGGTTGATCCTCGATGCCGGCCATGCTTGGCGCGCGGGCATCTCCGTGCCGGAGTGGCTGGACCGCCATGCAAACCGGGTGGACGGCATCCATTTGCGTGATTTTCGCAACGGAGAACAAGTCCCCTTAGGACAAGGCGACTTCGACCTGTTAGCAGTGGCCCAAGTTCTACGCGCACGGAACTGGTCTGGCTGGCTCATCAACGAAGAAGAACGGCTTAACGATATCAAGCCAGGCGATGCAGCCGTGGCCCCCGCGCGGCGACATTTGCGGAAAGTATTCGGCGTATGACCTTTAACCGTCGCAAATTCCTCTCGATGCCCGTTTTGGGCGCAGCTTCCTATCAGCGCGTTTTGGGCGCGAACAACCGTCTCGGCATCGCTCTGATCGGCTGCGGGCGCCGCGGCCGCGAAGTCATGAACGCTTTCCTCCAAACAGGGCTTGCGGAACTGCGCGTCCTGTGTGACGTTTACGATCTCCAGCGCGAGCGAGCGCGCCAGGTGCTGGTCAAAGACGTCCGACCCGATGCGTGCGTAGCCCACGAAGAAGCCATCTCGCACCCCGGTGTGGACGCCGTCTTGATTGCAACGCCAGACCATTTGCATGTTGATATCGCTGTGGCGGCGCTGGCTGCGGGTCGCGCGGTCTACTTAGAAAAACCTGCAACCCACCACTGGGAGGAAGGAGCGCTCTTGCTCGCAGCCGCGCGCCGGAGCGGCAAGGTTTGCCAGATTGGCACTCAGCAACGCAGTGGCTCGCACTATCGCCGCATTCGCCAGGAGTATTTTGAAGCGGGGAAACTCGGCCAAGTGCTCGCTGTCCGTGCCGTTTGGCACAACTTTCCCTGGCAAGCCCGCCGCATCGCCAAAACACCGAAACCACCGGGCCTCGACTGGGACCGCTTCCTTGGACGCTCGCCTTACTACGAATACGACGCAGCACGCTATGACGCCTGGCGCTACTTTCCTGAGTATGGTGGGGGCGTGCTGGCCGACATCTTCAATCACTGGGCCGATGTTGCGCAGTGGATGATGAACGATAGCCGGCCGCTCCACGCCGTGAGTCTCGGTGGAATCTATCATCTACGCGATGGCCGCGTGAATCCCGATACTGTCCACGCCATCGTGCAGTATCAGACTTGGAATCTGAGTTTTGAGTGCTCGGTCGCACCGCTGCGCGAAGATCGGCCAGGAGTGCTCTTTCAGGGAACAGAAGGGTCGCTGCTCGTGACCCGAGGCGGCTTTACTTTCACCCCGGCCAAAGGAAACGCGGTAGAAGTCCAGGCTGAGCAGGATCTCGACCTCGCGCACTCGAAAGATTTTCTCGAGGCCGTACTGCACGGCAAGAAACCTTCCTGCGATGTTGAGACCGGGCTCGAGGGGTTACGCCCGTGTTATTTGGCTCGCACGGCCTACTGGAGCGGCAAGCGCGCCTCTTACGACGCAGCGCGGAATCTCATTACCAGTTGAGCCAACGATACAATCAAGTCATGGCTACGACAGTTCCTGAGCCAGCGCCTGCCGCCGCTCCTCCCGTCAAACCCGCAAGACTCATTCGCTCGTCCGATCCGGGCATCGTCTTCCGCCAGCGTTTCACACCCGCTACGGCCAACCTAGAGTTTCTGAGTTGCGCAGAGTTTGAGCTCCCGCCCGGATCAACTTCCCAGGCTTTCTGCTTGCCGCGACAGGAGTCCCTGTTATTTCAGTGGGAGGGCGAATCGCTGGTGAGCGTTGAGGGGAAAGACTATCACCTGCGCCCCTACGACACGCTCTACGTCCCTCGTGGCGCAGAGTTTGCGCTGGCTCATGCATCGGGCGAGTTCGCAAAACTTGTCCAGTGCTCCGCCCCGGCCGAAACGCCCCACCCGGTCCATCACAGCCGCTTTCAGGAAATCTCGCAACGCGAGGACCGCATCCGCCGTTTGAAGGGGAAAGACGTCTACCTGATGTTTGATGTCACCGAGGCTGCTGACAAACTGGTGGCCGGCTACACGTTCTTTCGGCCTTTCCAGCGCTCCTGGCCACCCCACAATCATACTGATCAAGAAGAGGTGTATTTCTTCCTGCAAGGCGAGGGCGCGATGGAAGTCTACGAATCGCCTGAAACCTTGAGCTTCGTGCACAGCGTGAAAAAGGGCGATTTGGTCACCATCCCTTTTCGCAATTACCACCCTGTGTTCTCCCAGCAGTCGCCCCTTGAATTCATCTGGTGCATTGCCGGAGAGCGCTACTGGATTGGAGACAAGAATAAAGAATTTCTGAAAGGGGTGGGTGGTCCCATTACAACCTAACGGGATCGAGCTGCTCACGGCGTTGTGGGTGAAGAGGCCATGCGGTGTGTTTTCTATTTCGCACTTGGAATCACAGCGGTGATCTCAGGCCTAGAGGCGCAGCCCCCCGCTCCGCAGATCGAATCGATTCGCCGGGATCAACTGAAAGCCGATGTCTTCTTTCTAGCTGGAGATTTCTTCCGTGGCCGGCTCACTGGTACGCCCGAATACCGCATCGCTGCCGAATACCTGGCCTCGCGATTTGAGCGCTTGGGCTTGAAGCCCCTGGCGCAGGATGGTTTCTTCCATCGCTTTGATTTGGTTCTTTCGCGTCTTGGCCGGGATTCTGATAACCGAATTACGCTCAACGCGGCTGGTCGTTCCAAAGCTGGGAAATTGCTGGAGGATTTTTATCCTCTCATTTTTAGCGCTGACGGCGAAGCGGAAGGTCGGTTGGTGTTTGCCGGCTACGGTATTGTCGCTCCCAAACTTGGCTGGAACGACTATTCGGAAAGTATTAAGGACGACATTGTGGTCGTACTGGAAGGCGAGCCCGGGGCTGATGACCCGAAGAGCCCTTTCGACGGCCTGGTAACCTCGGAATACGCCAACGCAATTTCTAAGACTCTTGAGGCGCAGTCCCGGGGCGCATCAGCCATTGTTTTTGTCAATCCCTCTCACCGCGGTAAAGGGACGCGCGCCTTTCCGGCTTCAGCGCGCGCTTACTGGCCTGAGAAACCGCCCCATCTCGAGCGCTATACGCTCGCCAGTCGAGCTGAGCGCGTGCGGATTCCGGTCCTGCAACTAGATCCAGTTTGGGTGGAGCAAGCTTTCGGAAAAACGGCTGGCGAATTGAAGCAACGGGCTGAGAAGCCAGGGGCCTTCATCCGCTCGGAAAACCAATCTCTGCGAGTGGCGGTCGCGTTAAACCGCTTCATTGTTGAAGACCGTAGCGTCGTTGGTTTGCTCGAAGGCGGCGATGCTCAGCAACGGCAGGAGGCAGTTTTCGTAACCGCCCATTACGATCACAACGGCGCCACTGCCGAGCAAATATTTCCTGGCGCGGACGACAACGCTTCTGGGAGCGCCGCCGTCATCGAGATCGCCGAGGCGTTTGTCTTGGCAGCGCAATCGGGCCAGCGTCCCAAGCGATCGGTAATTTTCGCCATTTGGGGATCCGAGGAGCGCTGTTGCGGTCCGCTACTCGGATCTTGGGCGTGGGTGGAAAACCCCGACTGGCCGCTCGAAAAGACGGTGGCTGTGCTCAACATGGACATGATTGGCCGGAACGAGGAGGTCCCCGAAACAGGGGGCAGTAAATTCAACGGGCTGAAGCCACAAACCGCGCAGTCCAATGCCGGCAGCGTAAATTTGCTCGGATGGAGCTATAGCCCGGAACTGAGCCGTATGGCGGACGCCGCTAACCGGAAGATCGATCTGCGCCTGCTGCGCCGCTATGACAACAACCGCTCCAATCTTTTGCGGCGCAGCGATCAATGGCCGTTTCTTCAACGCGGCGTGCCCTCGCTTTTCGTTCACACCGGACTGCATCCCGACTATCACACCCCGTACGACCGCCCAGAGCGGATCGATTACTCTAAAATGGAGCGCATCACACGCTTTGTGTATCAGCTCAGCTGGGATCTGGCCAACGCCGATGGCCGCCCTCGCTTTCTCAGCCCCCGGACCATCCTGCCCCCCGAAGCCGAGTAGTGTTGGCCATGGACACCCTGCCGTTTCCAAAGCTGGCCGGCCAGAACGACATCGAGGTTTTGGAAGAGGGGGCAGCGATTTTGCATGGATTTGCTCTGGCCGAAGCTCCCTTGCTACTGGCCGAAATCGAGAAGATTGCCCAGCAGGCGCCCTTTCGCCACATGGAAACCCCAGGCGGAAGGCGGATCTCGGTGAGCATGACCAATTGCGGGAAGATGGGGTGGATCTCTGACCGCACGGGCTATCGATACGAGGCGCTCGATCCTCTCAGCCATCGTCCTTGGCCTCCTTGTCCCGAAATCTTTCTTTCCCTGGCCGCCCGCGCCGCAGCCAGACTAGGCTTTCTTTCCTATCAGCCCGATGCGTGCTTGCTGAATCGCTATGAACCAGGGGTCAAATTAGGCCTTCACCAGGACCGCGATGAGGAAGATCCTTGGTCTCCGATTGTTTCGGTCTCACTCGGCTTGCCTGCAGTGTTTCTTTGGGGAGGCCGGCGCAGGTCTGGTCCCGTGCGCCGCATTCGCTTAGAGCACGGCGATGTCGTCGTTTGGGGCGGGCCGGCGCGCTTCGTTTATCACGGGGTGGCGCCCATTGCCCCGGGTGAAAATTCCCTGACGGGGGCTGTGCGGTTCAATCTGACGTTCCGCAAAGTGTTTTTGGAAAAAAACACTCTCCCTCAGCCAGCACCGAAGGACTGACACCACCTAGCCGCCACGCTTGCCCGAGGCGCCTGGTTAGACCCTAGGCGCGTTTAGACATCAAGCTTCCAGGGCGCCCGGTATTTCGCTTTCAAATGGGGCTTCACCGCCTCCTGCTTGACCGTCCAGCTGGCTTCGTCCCAATCCAGCCGCTGGTTGAAGCGCATTGAGAGGTTCGCGAGAATGCATACCGTTGAAGAGCGGACGCAAGTCTCGATGTCGCTTGTCGGACGCTGGCGGGTGCGAATACACTCAATCCAGTTCTTCCAGTGCGGCACGTTCATCTCCCGCATCTCCGCGTTGTTTTCCCACACCTGAGCTTGCGCTTCCTTCTGATTGGGGATCAGCCAGCAACCGCGGCGGCTCACAATTAAAGTCGCTTCCGTGCCGTGGATGGCCGTGCCGTAGTTATGGTCGCCAAACATGGGCAGGGGATTGCAAGTGCGGCTTTCATAGCTGGCTAGCCACTTCGGATAGAGGAACGTCGCCAGCATGGTGTCCGGCGTTTCACTGTTGTCGGTGACGTAAAACTTCGAGCCCATGGCCGTTACCGCCGTGGGCATGACTTCGTTAAAGCACTGGTGTAAGGGATCGATGAGATGGACGCCCCAGTCCGTCATGGCGCCGCCGGCGTAATCCCAGAAGTAACGGAAGGTGGGAAACCGGGCCACGCCAACACCGAAGCGGTTGCGATTGAACGGAACCTTCCGCGCGGGTCCGAGCCACATATCCCAGTCGAGCTCCTTGGGCGGCTCGCTGTCCGGGGGATTGCCCCAGCCCTCGCGCTTGGTCAGACTTGCCTGCCAAGTATGACAGAAGGTGACTTCACCGAGCGCTCCGGATTTGACCAGCTCTGCGGCCTTTTTGAAATAGCCGCCCGAGCGCTGCATGGTGCCCGCCTGCACGACACGTGAATACTTGCGCGCGGCCTGCACCATTTTCTGGCCTTCCTCGACATACACGCAGGCCGGCTTTTCCACGTAAACGTCCTTACCCGCCTTG
The DNA here is from genome assembly GCA_025056455.1 of Bryobacteraceae bacterium. Lineage (GTDB taxonomy): Bacteria > Acidobacteriota > Terriglobia > Bryobacterales > Bryobacteraceae > CADEFT01. The sequence continues at coordinate 543,318 of JANWVY010000001.1, forward strand.
CAGGCCGCCACCGTCATATAGGCATGCCAGTGATCGGGCGTGGAGATGCAAACGGCATCGATGCTGCGGTCGGCGAGCATCTCGCGAAAATCGCGAAACGATTTCGGTTGCTGCCCGGCTTTCCGCGCCATGGCTTCGGCTTTTTCAAGCGCCGGTTGGTAGACGTCGCATAAGGCGGCTACCTCAACGTTGTCCAGACGCATGGCGTAGCCGAGGTTACCCGACCCCATGGCCCCCAGGCCAATAAAGCCAATTCGCAACCGGTCGTTTGCGCCGCGCACTCGTCCTGTAAATAGTGAGCTCGTAAACATGGCGCTCGCGGAACTCAGCAGGCCGCGACGCCCGATCTGTTGGTTCATATCTGCTCCTGTCTGAACCGTTTTCTGCTAGTTTGATCGTAAGCGAGTCTCAATTGCAAGGCGATTCCGGTGGAAGGCCGGAGTGAATCCTCGGACCAAACTCTTGTTCGCCGAGAATCCTGGCTTCGGCCTCCAGCAACTCCTCCCAGCGATGGTCAACCCGCTCCGGCCGGTCAACCGCGCGGGCCAGTTTGAGGAATACCAGATAATGACCTCGCTCCGAGGTAGAGAGCCGCTGGTAGAAACCGGCGAGTTCGGAATCTTGCGATTCGGTGGCAAGAACCGAAAACCGTTCGCAGGAGCGCAACTCAATGAGCGCGGAGACAAGCAAGCGGTCCACCATCTCGGCCGGACCTGCGCCCTTTCTCACCAGCAGACGCAAAGCATTGGCGTAAGGGTTTTTGTGCATGCGCTGCAAGCGTCCGCCGCGGCGCGTCAGCAGCCGGTGAACTTGCGATAAGTGCAAAGCTTCATCGCGGGCGATATCCGTCATCACCTGCGCCCAGCCCTCCACGCCCGGCTCGGGCCACTTCGTCAACAAATCGAGAGCGTTGTTGGCGGCTTTCTTTTCGAGAAACGCATGATCGTTTAACAGGGCGAGCGGTTCAGCCAGTACGGCGCGCGCCCAGCGTCCCGGCGTTTGGGTGCGCAAAGGCAAGCTGTGAGAAGCGGAAAGTGAGACAGGGCGGCTCACCTTTTCAAGCTAGCGCAGAAGGACGGCCAGAGAAAATCGGGAGCTCAAGCCGGCCCGCAGGTGCTCGCTGCGCTTGTTGTTCAATCTCCAGTCTCACAAGGCGCCTGCACGAAGAGAACAACGGACCCAGCCGCAACAACGCGCCGGGGTGAAGCCAAATGCTAAACTACCTTAGTGTCCTACGATCTTGTCATCATTGGCAGCGGCCCGGGCGGCTATTCCGCTGCAGTGCGCGCCAGCCAGTACGGTCTGAAAACTGCAATCATTGAGAAAGATCCGAAGCTCGGCGGATGCTGCCTTCATGTCGGCTGCATTCCTACGAAAGCTCTCCTGCACACAGCCGAAATTTACACCCGCATGCTGCATGGAGCCGAGGAGGGACTGGTCTGCGACAATCCCCGCTTAGACTACCCGAAAGTAGTCGACCACAAACAAAAAATCGTGGATAAACACGCCAAAGGCGTTGAATTTTTAATGCGCCGCGGCAAAATCGACGTGCTGAGGGGCTACGGCAAGCTGCTCGGCAAGGGAAAAATTGAACTGAGCACGGAAAAGGGGCCCCAGATCATCGAAGCCAAAAACATCATTTTGGCGACCGGTTCGGAAGCCCGAATGTTGCCAGGCCTTTCACCCGACGACACCATTTTGACCAATATCGAGATTCTCAACCTCCGCACCGTCCCGAAATCGTTGCTGGTGATTGGCGCTGGCGCCGTGGGCGTAGAGTTCGCCTCAATCTTCAACCGGTTCGGCACAAAAGTGACCATTGTCGAAATGCTGCCGCGCTTGGTGCCGGTCGAGGATGAAGAAGTTTCTAAGGAGCTCGAGCGCTATTTCAAAAAGACCGGAATTCGCTGTGAAACCGGCGCGAAGACTCAAGACATACAAAAGACTGCGGCCGGCGTCAAGGCGACCGTCACACTGTCCAACGGCAAGACGGAAGTCATGGAGGCCGAAAAAATTTTGATCGCCATTGGGCGCAGACCGAACACCGATCGCATCGGGCTTGAGAACACCAAGATTGAATTAGACCGCGGATACGTGAAAGTGGGCCCGATGCAGCAAACAGCCGAGCCTGGTGTGTACGCCATTGGCGACATCGTAGCTGGCACTCCTCAGCTGGCGCACGTCGCCACCATGGAGGGAATGATCGCCGTGGCGCATATTGCGGGCAAGCCAGCTACTCCCATCAACAAAAACCGTATTCCCGGCGCCACCTATACCGAGCCGGGTATTGGCAGCGTGGGCATGACCGAAGCCCAAGCCAAAGCGGCGGGATTCAAGGTCAAGATCGGGAAGTTCCCGTTTGTCGGCAATAGCAAGGCCTCGATTGTGGGGCTGCACGATGGCTTTGTAAAAGTAGTGGCAGATGAGAAGTTCGGCGAGATTTTGGGAGTCCACATCATCGGCTATCATGCCTATGAGCTCATTGCCGAAGCGGTGGCAGCCATGGAGGCGGAAGCGACCGTCGACACCATGCGAAACACCATCCACGCTCACCCGACGTTATATGAGGCCGTGGGTGAGGCTTTCCACGCCGTCTACGGACAAGCGATCAATGCGTAGTTGCGTGGTGCGGGATCTGGGCCGGATGCCATTTGCTGAAGCCTACGCGCTTCAGCAAGCGCTTGTGGAGCGCCGCAAACAGGGCCTCGATGCGGATTATTTGCTTCTGGTCGAGCATCCGCATGTGATCACCATGGGCCGCAACGGACGCCGCGAGCACCTCTTAGCAAGCGAAGAGCTACTGTCTCGCGCTGGCATTGAATTTCATCACACCGATCGCGGCGGAGACGTCACCTATCATGGTCCCGGGCAGCTGGTCGTCTACCCCATTTTCGATCTAAAGCAATGGAAGCGAGACGTGGGCGCCTACGTGCGCGGCCTCGAGCAAGTCGTTATTGACACGCTCGCGGATTTTGGCTTGAAAGGACAGCGGCTTGCTGGCTGTACGGGGGTGTGGGTCAGTGGCGCAAAAATCTGTGCCATTGGCGTGCATTTAAGCCGCTGGGTCACCTCCCACGGCTTAGCGCTCAACATCACCACCGATCTGAGCTACTTCCGCTATATTGTTCCGTGCGGACTGACAAAACCGGTCACCTCCTTGGCGGAGTTGGGTTGCCGCGCAACGCGCGCGGATGTGGTCGCGCGGCTGATCCGGCATTTTGAAAGAATCTACGATTTGGACACTGGGGCCAGCGAGGGAGCGGTCCCCAAGGAGAGGATTGCATGATTGACGTTGTCATGCCCCAAATGGGCGAAAGCATTGTTGAGGGCACTCTCACCAAGTGGCTGAAGAAGGCCGGCGACCGCGTCGAACGCGATGAGCCGCTTTTTGAAATTTCGACGGACAAGGTGGACAGCGAGATTCCATCGCCCGCAGCGGGAATTCTAGCTGAGGTGTTAGTGAACGAAGGAACCACAGTGGCGATCAACACCGTGGTGGCTAGAATCCAGCAAGTGGACGAGGTCCCAGCTGGGCCAGCGACGACGCCAGCGGAGATCTCGAAGCCCGCTGCTCCACCGGCCGCGGCACCGCCACCTGTTCCGCCCGCTCCAGCGGCGTCCGCACCCCCGGCTGCGTCTCCCGCGCTGTCTCCACCAGCTGCGGTGGCGGCTCCTGCGGCCCCTGCCACTCCTGCCGAGCCTGTCGGTCCCCTTTCCCCCTTAGTGCGCCGGATGGCACGCGAATACAACATCGATCTGAGCCAAGTACGAGGCACTGGCGCGGGCGGCCGGATCACGAAAGCCGATCTAGAAGCTTACATGGCCGCTCAAGGGGCACGGACAGCAGCCGCTTCCATGGCTCCCGCCCCTGCCCCCATCCCAGCAGCACCCCCGGCGGCGGAAGTTCCGCCCGTCCCCCGGACGGCCCCAGCCAAAACCCGCGTGGAGCCAATGTCCACCATGCGCGCCAAGATTGCCGAGCACATGGTTTTTTCCAAGCGCACCTCGGCCCACGTCACTACGGTGCACCGCGCTGATGTGACCAAGATCGCGAACCTGCGAGAAAGGCTGAAAGCTCAATTTCAGGAACGCTACGGCTTCTCGCTCACCTATCTCCCCTTCGTGGTGCGAGCCGCAGCCGAGGCGCTTCGCACCTTCCCCATCGTCAACGCCTCGATCGAGGGCACCAACATCATCTACCACAACGAGATCAACATCGGGATCGCCGTGGCGCTCGACGGAGGGACGGGCCTCATTGTGCCGGTGATCCGGAACGCCGATGAGCGCAACGTCGTGGGCTTACAGCGGGCAATTGTGGATTTGGCGGGCCGGGCCCGCTCCAAGCAACTCAAGCCCGACGAAGTGCAGGGTGGCACCTTCTCCATCACCAACTTCGGTAGCTTTGGCAGCATTTTCGCAACACCCGTTATCAATCAGCCGCAGGTGGCGATTCTTGGAGTGGGTGCGGTCGAAAAAACACCCGTTGTCGTTGACGACGCCATCGCCATCCGGTCCATTTGCCACCTCGCTCTCACCTTTGATCACCGGCTCATCGATGGCGCCTTGGCGGATCAATTCTGCCAGAAAGTGAAGCAGATTCTCGAAAACTGGTCGGAGCAGGTGCTCTAGCAGGGCATACCTAGGAGAAAGGCACAAGCCCCCTGCGTCCCGTTACCGGGCCAGAGGGCGCGCCGAAATTTGAGTCGCCGAAATTTGAGTGGAGAAGGAAAGAGCTGAGCGGTTTTGCGACTAGTCGTTTAGATGGAAGGTGCCGACAAAGGCGCTCCGCTTGCCCGGGCTGGACCAGCGGGTATCGAGACCTTCACCCCGATACTCGTGGTTCAAGGCGTAGGCAGGCATCGCGTGATCCAGCTTGGTAAGGGGCGAATACCAAACTTCTTCGTTCGCGCAAATGTGGTCTCCACCACCAATCGCACGCGTGGTGATTTCGGCTAGTTCACCCGCCTTCAGAGTGGCCTTGGCTGAGTGGATATTGTTGTTTTCCACGGTGAGATCGACAGGCATGTAGTAGACCTTTGCGACATCCTGCAACAAGTCGCCGCCCATGCGCTTGGCGAACTTTTGCAGGGCGATGCGTTGCTCGGCATTGGCGCGTTCGTCAACAATGAGCACGGACTTCACGGGATAGGCACTCGTAGTGACATCGCCCAGAGTGGCACTGGCCCGCACCACGCCGATGACGCCCAGGCCATCCAAAGCAACGCCCTCGAATTTCCCTTTTGCGATGCGCCATCCAAAAACGGCCAAGTTTCCCATCAGGTTGATTTCCGCATTGGCAAAGCAAGGCCCGGTGAAGACATCCGCCGTGCGAGCTTCGACATACTCGCCATACAGATTGGATCTCTCAACGCCGCCGGCAAAGGCTGCCGTGGCAATGGCTAGGCTAAACGCAAGAAGTTTCATCGATCTTTTCCTCGCCTCTAAAGCGCATCTTAACATGCGCATTGCCAACGGGTGACGGCCGCCGGATTCAAAAGCGGCCGCGCCCTACAACTCTTCATAACACTTCCGAAACGGGTTGCACTCGTAGTCATCTACGGGCTTACCGTCCGGCCCGGTCACCGTTTGGGTCCGGTGACACCAAAAGGCACGGTCGTTACCGTGCTGGACGTTGGGGTCCCAAGGAGCGTCGATGTAGAGTCCCTTCCACCGCAGGCTCTGGCAACGGTCGTCGTCGATCACCGTCAAACTCGATCGTTCCATCATGCCAGCAAGCCCCCCTAGGCCCGAGCTTTCATGGCCTCCATCAAGGCGCGCTTCACTGCCACGCGCGTTAGCTGCACCTTGTACTCGTTACCGCTCAGCGGTTTCGCGCCGTTGACGGCAACTTTGCCCGCCTCGGCGGCAAGGTCCGGGGTGAGCGCCTTGCCTGCAAGCAGGGCTTCCGCCTCGGTCGCAATCACCGGCGTGGGTCCGACGTGGCCGAGCACGATTTTGGCGCTGGCTACGGTGGAGCCCTTCATCCGCAGCGCCACCGAGGCCGTGGCGAGCGGCCAGTCGAGGGCTTGTTTATGCCGCACCTCGTAGGTCGCATTCCGCACCCCGCGAGCAGACGGGATAAGGATTTCGGTCAAGATTTCATTCGGCGCCAGCGACACTTCCCTTCCTTTGTTGCTGGTCGGAACGACGAAGAGCTCCTCCACGGGAATTTCGCGGGAACCGGAAGGACCAGCAATCTTGACCTTGGCGCCCAGGGCAATGAGGGGCGGACCCAGACTCGAGGCACTCACAAAGTAGGCGTCGCCTTTCGGGAAAATCGCATGGTAACGATTTTCGCCAATCGGCGGCAGGCTGGTACCATCTTTGTCTTTGCCCAACGTGCCGAAGCCTTGGCGGAAATACCAGCAGCGGTTACGCTGGCAGAGGTCGCCGCCTACCGTACCCATGTTTCGGATTTGCGGACTCGCCACCCCTAACACGGCTTGAACAATCGAAGGATACTCCGAGCGGATAAGCGGGCTTTCCGCTACTTCGTCGAAGGTGACCACGGCTCCGATGCGGAGGCCCGTAGCGGTTTTGGTGATGCCCTGAAGCTCTTTGAGTCCCTTGATGTTGACGACGCGCTTGGGGGTGTGAATGTAGTCCTTCATGAGGCTGATCAAGTCCGTGCCGCCCGCTAGAATATCGGCTTCTCCCCACGAAGAGCCGAGCATGGCCACGGCTTCTTGCAGCGTCGCTGGATTGGCGTATTCGAAGGCTTGCATCGTTAGGCTCTCCTCTCTTGCAAGGCGGCGAGAACACGGTTCGGCGTTAGAGGAACCGTCGGCACTCGAACGCCAATGGCGTTGGCCACAGCATTGGCAATCGCGGCAATGCCGCCCACCGTGGGAGGCTCACCGAGTCCGATCACGCCGCGCTTATCGTTTTCCGGAGTAATGTGCAGATCTACCAGAATCTCACCAATATCGCCAATGCCCGCGAGTTTGTAGAACTCCATATCGGGATTCAACACGCGGCCTGTCTTGGCGTCCATAATGCGCTCTTCCATCAGGGCGCCGCAAATGGACATGATGCAGGCCCCATAAACCTGGCTTTCGGCCAGCCGGGGGTTAATCACCAAACCACAATCCTGCACTGCCACCATGCGGTTCATGGTCACAACGCCGGTCTCCGTGTCCACGGAAACATCCGCCACTTGAATCCCCGCGACCCCTTGCGTGTTCAATCCGCGCGGATTGCGGGGATCGTTGGTTCCCATTTCAGAGATGCTTTGCACGCCTAACTTTTTGCAGGCAGCACCCCACAACAGATTTTTTGAAGGATTCCCCTTGACTTGGATTTTTCCGTCCACCGCCTCGAGCTGGTCCGGTTGTGCGCCCAGGGCCGGAGCAACTTTCTCGAAGAGTTTCTCTAGGGCATTGACGGCTGCAATCCGGGAAGAACTGCTCACGCCGCCCACCGTCGTGGATCCGCCAGAAGGATTCGAGGGCGGATAGGAGTTATCTCCCAAGTTCACCTTGATGGATTCCAGCGGCAGACCGAGCGTCTCTGCTACGACCTGCGCAATCACCGTACGGGTGCCCGTTCCAAGATCCTGGCTGCCCAGCTCGACAATCACCGAACCGTCGGGGTGGATCGTCACACGGCAGTTCGAGGCATGGCCTAAACCGCCCCAGGTGCAGATTCCAATGCCCATGCCGCGCTTGATGGGACCCGGCCCAGAATCACCGCGGCGATGCCACCGCTTGGACCACTCCGACATTTCCGCCGCTTTCTTCAACTGGGCCAAATAGCTGTCGCGCCGCGCTTCCGCCACCCACTGCATGTTCTTGGCAAACACTTCCATGGGATCCAAGCCCAGCTTCGCAGCCAGATCCTCGATGGCCGAACAGGTGAGGAACGAGGCCTGGGGATGGTTCGGCGCACGCCAAGCGCGCAGCGGTCCGCAGTTGGTCATCACCGCCGTGTGGTTCATCCGCCGGTTGGGGATGTTGACAAAGACGTAGGGAATCGGGGGCATGCCGCCGCCCGACATCCCGCCCGTGGCCCATGAGCTCGACTCCCAGCCGATAATCGTGCCGTCTTTCTTCGCGGCAAGACGGATCTTGGCGAAAGCCGAAGGCCGGTTGCCCGCGATATTGAGTTCCGTAGCGCGATCCAAAAACAGCTTGACGGGCCGGCCACCGCTTGCTTTGGACAGATTGGCGCACTCAACCCCCCAGCGGTCGGCAGGAAACTTGCTGCCAAAGCCTCCGCCGATGTGGTCCATGTGCACCTTCACTTGCGTGGCGGGCACGCCTAAATTTTTGGCCAGGTCCGGACCGATGTTGGTCACATTCTGCGTGGAAGGCCAGTAATTGATTTGATCGCCTTTCCACTCCACGACTTGGCCGTGAGGCTCCAGGCAACAGTGTGTCAACACCGGAATGCCATACATCCCTTCACTGATAACCTCTGCCTCGCGGAACGCTTTGTCCGGATCGCCAGTGACTTGTTCGCCGGCGGGCTTGGCGCGATCAGCAACCTTGGAGAGATCTTCTTCCCGCACCACGTGCGGCAGGACTTCATAATCGACTTTGATCGCGCGGACGGCATCACGCGCCACCTCTTCGCTGGTTGCGGAAACGAAGGCGATCTCCTGGCTGACCCATTGCAGTTCAGTTCCCGCTGGAGCGACCACGCGCACCGCCGTCACGCCCGGCATCTTCTCTGCCTGGGAGGTGTCAATGCTGCGCACCTTGGCGTGGGCGTAGGGCGAGGTCAGCATGGCGGCAAAAAGCATTCCCGGCTTGTTGAGATCGGAGTTGTATTTTGCCCGGCCCGTTGCTTTTTCGATTCCATCCACACGGCGGTAGCGCTTGCCAATCTGCTTGCGCGACTCCATGGGGGGCCAGCTGTAGTTAGGCATTGCGTCCTCCTTTCATCGCCTTGGCTGCTTCTAAAACCGCTTTGCGAACCCCTACATAGGTGCCGCAGCGGCAAAGATTGCCGCCCAGGCCCTTTTCGACTTGCTCGAGTGTGGTGACATTGGGGTTGCGGTCCAAAAAACCTTTGGCCGCCATCACAAAGCCTGGCGTGCAATAGCCGCACTGCTGTGCGTCGTTATTCACAAAAGCTACGGAAACCGGATGCGGCTTGCCGGCTTGTGAGATGCCCTCAATCGTTTGGATCTTCTTTCCCTGCACATCGATGGCGAGAACCGTGCAGGAGTAGACCACCTTGCCGTTGACGATCATCGTACAAGCGCCGCATGTGCCCCGGTCACAGACGCGCTTGGCGCCAGTCAAATCGAGATGGTTCCGGCACGCATCAAGCAGCGTCACGCGAGGCTCGACGGTGAGCTTTTGATCCGCGCCGTTGATGTTCAACGTGATCGGTACTGCCGAAGGCCCAAACAACCGCCCTGCGGTTTGAGCCTGTGCATCTTCTTCTAGGATGGCGCTACCCAGAGCGCCACTGGTGACACTCACGCCTTTTAGGAATCCACGGCGTGAGAAGCCAGATCGGAGGGCTTTCTCTTCCCGCTCATCGTGGTGCTTGCTCACTGTGAGACACCGTCCTTTCGCGTCATGAATCAGCTTTGATAGACCAAAACGATCGCGCCGTTGCCGTTCACGAAAAGCTGAACAAGCGCTCGCTCTGCTCCGCAAGCCGGAGAGCTTGGAAGTAGGCCTGCACGCTTGCTCGCAGCCGTCGTGAAGATCAGTCAGACTGACTATATCAGATGCAAAAACGAGTGGACAAGGTTACGCCGCGGCCAAGGTGATTCTACTGGCTAATCTCAAGACGGTACAATGGGGGTTGTTCCCCTGGAGGCGTTCGCTATCTTGACGGCGCGAATTTTCCTCAAGCTGATTTTCGCTGTCTTTTGCATTCTGGTGGTGGCGGTTCTGGCCGCCGACTATATCGCCTCGCGCTTTGTCGAGGAAAACTACATCCAAAACATGACTGCCGATCTCGGCGACAAGGCGCGAATGGTGGCCATCACCTTACGACGGCTTCCCGATCCTCCCCAGCAAGAACTCTTGACGGAAATGGGAAAAGCGCTAGGCGGCCGGCTCACGCTGGTGGACCGTACCGGGAGAGTAATCGCCGATTCTGAGGCGAAACCGGAATCCATGGCCAACCATTCTGACCGTCCGGAGATTATCCAAGCCCTCCAAGGTCAGCTGGGCTCGGCCATCCGCTCCAGCTCAACCCTGGGCACGCCCTTTCTTTACGTGGCTATTCCCATGGAGGACAGGGTCTTGCGCTTGGCCGTCCCGGTGGCCCGCGTGCGTAGTGGCGTAGATGGCGTGCGGCGGCAGATGCTGGCTGCCGTTGCCATCGGCTTTATACCCGCCATCCTGCTGACTGCACTGATTGCCCGCTATGTTTCCGCCCGCCTCGGGAAAATCATCGAATACGCGGGTAAACTCGCCGAAGGACATTTCGACCGGCGCATTCCCTCTCCGGGCGACGACGAACTGGGGATTCTTGCCCGCAAGTTGAACGAGACCGGCGAGAAACTTCAACGCACTGTCGAACAGCTCCAGCGCGAGCACGTAGAACTCGAAAAATTGGAGCGGATTCGAAAAGATTTCGTCATCAATGTGTCACATGAGCTGCGCACGCCACTTGCGTCCATCCAAGGCTACACGGAAACCCTACTCGATGGCGCTCTCCACGACCCTCAAAACAACGTGCGCTTTCTCTCTATTATTCGCCAGAACGCCGAACGGCTCGCCCGGCTTACGGCCGATCTCATGACGCTTTCCCGCATTGAGCTTAAGACCCAAAAATTTCAATTCGCAGCCTACTACGTCAACTCGCTGATCACGGAAACGTTGGACTCGCTTCGTCCAATGGCCGAGAAAAAGCAAATTCGGTTGGAGTTCCAACCGGCGCCCGCGCACACCGAAGTGTTCTGCGACAGCGAAGCGGTGCATCAGATCTTGAGCAATTTGATCGACAATGCCATCAAGTACACTCCTGAAGGCGGCCGGATTACGGTTGCCGCTACCCCCCTTAATCACCCCAAGGATTTCGTCGAAATCTCGGTGGCGGATACGGGCATTGGCATCCCCGAAGAAGATTTGCCCCGATTATTCGAACGCTTTTATCGCGTGGACAAGGCTCGTTCCCGAGAACTCGGCGGAACGGGCCTGGGCTTAGCGATTGTCAAACACTTGGCGAAAGCCATGGGCGGCGACGTCGGGGTTAGCAGCCAGCTCCAGCACGGCTCTCGCTTCTGGTTTACGCTCCCAGTCCAGGATCTCGGCCTGTCCGAACATACCAGCGTTCAAGCACAGTTAACAGTTTCGTAATTGATTTGAAACTTTGAAAAGGCATTGTCAAAAGGGACCATGAAGAAAATCGCATTAATCGAGGACGACGCGGATCTTTATGCCCTTCTCAAGTACAACCTGGAGAAGGAAGGGTTCGCTTTGGTCGGTGCACAGACCGGAAAAGGAGCGCTGGAGCTTTGCCGGCGCGAACGCCCGGATTTGATCCTGCTCGACATTATGCTGCCGGATTCGGATGGTTTGGATATCTGCAAAGGAATCCGTTCGCATCCGGAGCTGGCGCACATCCCAGTGATTTTCCTCACGGCGCGCGCCTCGGAAACGGATCGCATTGTGGGGCTCGAGCTGGGCGCCAACGATTACATCGTCAAACCGTTCTTCATCCGCGAGCTGATTGCTCGTATCAAGATCCAATTCCGCGGACAGCCAACGGCCAATCGCACGCTTAAGGCCGGTCAGCTGGAGCTTGACCGCAGCAGTTGCCGGGTGCGTCTGGATGGAAACCCGGTGTCGCTCACTGCCACCGAATTCCGCCTTCTCGAGTTTCTGATGAGCCGACCTGGCGTGGTCTTCAGCCGCGAGCAACTGCTAGATGCGGTTTGGGGTCATGATCGCGCGGTGACCGATCGCACCGTGGACGTCTATATTCTCCGGCTCCGTCAGAAGATCGAGCCGGACAACTCGAACACTACCTACATTCGCTCGGTTCGGGGCTTCGGCTACAGCTTCAACGAGAACGTCTCGGAAACGGTGAGCGCCTCGGCTTAAAGTCCGAGTCGCGTTGGTGTCCGAGTCGCGGCGCGCAAAGCCCTCCTGAGGTTGGGTTTGTGTGTAGCTTGTGTCCCCCAAGGGACGACGGCGGCGGCGAAGTTCCTTTGAAGTCGGATCGGATCAAGGCCTCGGGAGGGCCGCCTCTCGTACCGAGGATTGCAGCAGATTCGGGGTAATCCCAGTACGATGTTGATATGGGCGCCCGCGCTGTCTTCTTCCTGCCTTTCCTCACTCTCGCCGTTCCCGCAGCTGACTTTTCCTTTTCTGAAGCGCAAGCCTTGCTCAAATCCTATTGCTCGCCGTGCCATAACTCCAAACTCGCGTCCGGGGGTTTTGACGTTTCGCGCTACGCCACGATGAAGGCGATTCTCGACGAGCCGCGTAAGATGAGCTCGGCGCTCCGCCGCGTGCGGGAAAACGAGATGCCTCCGCTCGGCGCCAAGGCGCTCCCCCAGCGAGAACGCGAACAATTTGTCCGCTGGCTTGATACCGCACTGCGCACGGCAGCCTGCTCGGATGGGGTCTCGCCTGCCCGTCAGCCCGTTCGCCGTCTCAATCGAAATGAGTATTCGGCTACGGTTCGCGACCTTCTGAATATCCACATCAGCGCGGGTCGCGACCTACCGGTCGATGGAGCTGGGGGCGAGGGATTTGACAACGCCGCTGAAACACTGTTTCTGTCTCCGATTCACGCTGAAAAGTACTTAGAGGCAGCCAAACAGGCTCTGCATTATGGCTCCAAAGATCCGCGCTCCCGGGCCCGGTTCCTCATTGCCGAACCCAGTGCCCAGGTCCCGCCTGAAGCCGCGGCGCGGAAAATCCTCGAGGCCTTCCTGCCGCGCGCTTTTCGCCGGCCCGCCCAACTCGGCGAGATCGAAAAGTTTCTGAGAGTCTTTCATGCGGCCCTGTCCCGCCGCGAAGGTTTTGAGGAAGCCATCCTCCATACTTTGCAAGGGGTCATGGTCTCGCCCCACTTTCTTTTCCGGCTGGAAGAGCCAAATCCAGACGATCAGCCGCGCCTGGTGAGCGACTACGAAATGGCCTCACGGCTGTCCTACTTCCTGTGGGGCAGCATGCCTGACGAAACGTTAATGGAGCTAGCGGCACAAGGAAAGCTTCAAGATCCAGCCGTATTGAAGGAACAGGCCACGCGCATGTTGAAAGACAGCAAATCGACCGAATTCGCCGAGCAGTTTATTGAGCAATGGCTGGGCACACGGGAACTTGGACGCGACATCAAACCCGATCCAAAACTGTTCGCTCCCTACTATGAGCCCGAGGTGCAGAGCGGAATCCGCTATGAGCCGATTTTGTTTTTCCAAGAAATCCTCGCGCAAAACCTGTCGCTGCTCAATCTCATCGATTCGAAGTTTACTGTTGTGTCCAACAAGCTAGCCCGTTATTACGGTTGGAACATCGAGGGCCTGCGACAGCAGCCCAAGCGCGTCGAAATCCCGGAGGGCAGTCCCCGCGGAGGCCTTCTGGGTATGGCTGCGATCCACGCCGTCACATCCTTACCGCAGCGCACCAGCCCCGTGCTGCGGGGCAAGTGGGTGCTCGATGCGCTGCTTGGAACGCCGCCGCCTCCGCCCCCGCCTAACGTGCCAGAGCTCAAAGAAGAGCACGGGGCCGCACCTCGCACCATGCGAGAACGTTTGCTTCAACATCGCTCCAATCCAGCCTGCGCAAGCTGCCATAACCGCATCGATCCAATTGGCTTTGGCTTGGAGAATTTCGACGTCATCGGAAGATACCGCACAGAGGAAAACGGCAAGCCCATTGACACCCAGGGTGAGTTGCCCGATGGCGCCCGTTTTCAAAACTTGGCCGAATTCAAACAAGCCTTGCTGGCCAAACGCGACCTCATCTTGCGCAATCTCACTGCAAAACTCCTAGGCTATGCACTTGGTCGCAGCCTGACTCTGGAGGATCACTGCGTGGTGGATCAAATTCTCAGAGACCTCGCCGCACATGACTATTCGGCCCACACGCTGATTCACGGCGTCGTTCTCAGCGTCCCGTTCCGTTACAAGCCGGGTAGGATACCTAACCTCGCGGTTACTTCTACCAATTAAGCCAGCGGGGATTGGACTTCCTCGTATTCCGCACAGACGATCCGCTGGGTGTGACTCTGCGTGCCTGCCAAAGCCTTGTCGCTTTGTCATTGAACCCGCGCCTTCGTGCCGCCAGCCTCTCGCCTTGGTCGGTACGCTTCCAGCCACGGTGTCAATGAGCGAGAAGCCGATCGATGGAGAATTCTCTTACTGTACTTTCCTGTACAATTAAAGGCATGAATCGTTATCCGGAACAGCTGATTTTGCCAATGCGCCGCGATTTGACGCAGTATGGCGTGGAAGAGGTGCGCACGCCGGAGGCCGTCGATGAGGCCTTAGGACCGCAGAGCGGTTCCGTGCTGATGGTGATCAACTCGGTTTGTGGATGTGCCGCAGGTAAGGCTCGTCCTGCCGTGGGCATGGCCTTGAATCATCCGAACCGGCCGGACCGTGCAGTCACGGTTTTTGCCGGGGCTGACGTCGAAGCGGTCCAGCATTTGAGGGCAACAAAGTTGTCCTCCGTTCCCCCATCCTCCCCTTCGATCGCTCTTTTTCGAAATGGGGAACTGGTGTTTATTCTCCACCGCCACGATATCGAATCAAGCGAGGCCCCGCAGATTGCCCAGCGGCTTACGGCGGCGTTTGATCAATACTGCGCCACGGCCAGAGTTTAACCCACCAAATTGAGCGGGGGCGCTGTTAGCTCCCGCCTTTTTCTCCTTCCTGCCAAGCCTGGCTTGGAACATCTACCAAACCGCAGTAGCATAGAGGGAAATGCGTCCGTCCGGCCTGGTCATTTTCCTCGTTTGCGCGCCTGCATGGCCTAGCCAGGAGATTGTCCAGCTTTTCTCAAGTCACTGCGCGCCGTGTCATAACCAGCAAACCAAGCTGAGCGAGCTAAATGTAGAGTCGCGCCAAGGGTTGCTGCAAGGAGGCCGCCGCGGACCAGCCATCGTGGTAGGACGGCATCAGGAGAGCCGTTTGTACCAGTGGGTGGCAGAAGGCAAAATGCCGCCTGGAAAACGGTTAAATGAGGCCGACGTGCGGCGTATCGCGGCTTGGATCGACGCCGGAGCTCCCTGGCCGGCGGCTTCATCCCACCCAACCGCAAACCAAACCTGGTGGGCCTTCCAACCGCCGGTGAAACCTTCTGGAGGCTCGATTGATTTTTTTATTGAGGCCAAACTCCGCCAGCATGGCCTGGCGCTCAATCCGCCGGCCGATCACCGCACGTTGATCCGGCGGCTGTGCTTCGACCTGACAGGCCTTCCGCCAGAGCCTAGCGACTACGCGCTCACCTATGAGCAGGCCGTGGACCGCTATCTTGCTTCCCCGCGCTATGGCGAGCGATGGGCCAGGCACTGGCTCGACGTTGTACGTTTTGGCGAAACTGACGGCGGGGAGCACAACCATGAGCGCCTTCAAGCCTGGCCCTACCGGGACTGGGTTATCCAGTCTCTCAACGCCGATTTACCCTACGACCAGTTTGTCCGCGAACAGATCGCCGGCGACGTGCTCTCGCCTGAGGACCCAAAGCGTGTGGCCGCTACAGGCTTCCTCGTGGCAGGACCCTGGGATTCAGTCAGCGCAGTCCTCAACAAAGACGCTACGTTGAAATTGCAAGCGCGCATGGACGAACTCGATGACATGGTCACCACCGTCTCCCACAGCTTCTTGGCTCTGACCGTGAACTGCGCGCGCTGCCATGATCATAAATTTGACCCCATCCCCACTCGCGACTACTACCGCATGACTGCGTTCTTTACTGGCGTCGGCTTCGGGGAGCGCGAGGTGGGCAGTGAGGAAGAGCGGCAAAAACTCGAGCAACAGCTCAAGCCTCTGCGGGAAGAACTGGCTCAACGCAAGCGGGACTTGGCCACCCTTGAAGACCCGCCGCGCGCTCGCATTCTAGCAGCGCGCTACGCAGCTTTCGACCAGCAACGTGCTTCCGCACCGCGCCGCATTCCGTTGAATCCGGTCTGGAACCGCAATGCATTCCCTGCAACGAAGTCCCAGCGCTTCCGTCTTGTCGTTTTGGGCCATGTTGGCGAGCGGGCGCGGCTTTCTTACTTGGAGTTGTTGCCAGCCGGCCACCGGGTCACCAATTGGACAGCACAGCGTCTCGCATCGGCCGACCAGCCAGAAATCCTGGAAATCGAGCTGGGACAAGCTGTTGAAGTTAACGAAATCCGCTGGGCTAGCGATCCAGAATTCGCTCGGCGTGAGGGCAGCATTAGCATTTATCGCTTTGAGGTGTTTGAGCCCGGGTCCGGCTGGCGGCTGCTGTGCAGTTCTCTCGATCATGTGGGCGCGCAGGAGTTAGACCTGCCCGCGGTTGAGGATTCCGAGCTTGAGTCCGCACTCGACGGGCCCGCGCAAGAAAAGCGGCGCCAGCTGATGGCTTCAATCCAGGCGCTCGAAAAGCAGCTCGAAGTGGCCCCCTCCAGCAAAATTTTCGCAGCGAAACCGCGGGAGCCTGAAAAATCTTACGTGCTCGAGCGGGGAAATGTCACTCGTCGCGGAGAAGAAGTTGGCCCCGCAACCTTGAGCGCCATTCCCCTACCAAGTCCTAATCTGGAAGGTGCCAGCGCTGGTTTGCGGCGTCTGGCCTTGGCCAACTGGATTGCAGATCCGCGGAATCCGCTTACGGCGCGCGTCATTGTCAACCGTGTCTGGCACTGGCACTTTGGCAACGGCATCGTAAACACTCCCAGCGATTTCGGTGTGAACGGCGAGCGGCCTTCTCATCCGGAGCTGCTCGACTGGCTCGCGGTCTCTTTCATGGAAAATGGATGGAGCTTGAAATGGCTGCACCGCCAGATCGTGCTCTCAAAAACCTACCGGCAATCCTCCACCTTTCAAGCTAAGGCGCACGCCATCGACGCCGGCAATCGCTTGCTGTGGCGCATGCCCTTGAAGCGCATGGATGCAGAAACTCTGCGAGACTCCATTCTCTGGGCTTCCGGCAATCTCAACCTTCGCATGGGAGGACCTAGCTTTCAGCTCCAAAAGAAAGGGACGCGTGGCTCTTATATCTACAAAGCACTTGATGTTGACGGGCCTGAGGTCTGGCGGCGGACGGTTTACCGGTTTGTGGTTCGCGGTGGCGAACGCCTGATGATTGATAGCTTCGATTGTCCCGACCCCTCGGTGGCAACTCCGCAGCGCGCTTTCAGCAACACACCTGTGCAAGCCCTGACGCTCCTTAATAATGAATTCGTCGTCCGCCAGGCAAGCTACTTCGCTCAGAGACTCCTCGCAGAGGCAGGACTGGAAGGCGTGATTGAAAGAGCGTACCAAATTCTGTTCGGGCGCCAGCCTACGGCCGAGGAACTGGCGCGCGACCGGCGCTTCTTAGAAAACCAGCCCCTGGCGCTTTATTGCCGGGTACTGTTCAATTCCAATGAGTTCGTCTATGTCCCCTAAACAGCTCATCAGCCGACGGGATCTGCTTTGGAAACTGGGCGGCGGCGGTGTGGGGCTCGGCTTGGCGCAGCTGCTAGCGGCGGAGGGCCAAACCCCTCGCACACACTTTCCCGCAAAAGCGAAACACCTGATTCTCATTTCGCTGCCTGGCGGCCTGAGCCATATCGATAGCTTTGATTACAAACCAGAGCTCGCCCGTCACCATGGCAAAGAAACCCAAGGCGCCAATACCATTACGCCTTTTTTCGGCAAGCGCGGCACGCTCATGCGAAGCCCGTGGACCTTCCGTCCCTATGGCCAATCGGGCAAGATGATTTCCGATCTGTTTCCCAATTTCGCCCAGCGCGCCGATGATTTGACCTTCATTCACTCGATGGTGAGCCGCAGCAACGCCCACGGGCCGGCGATTTTTCAAATGTCGACAGGCTTCATCTTCCAAGGTTTCCCTTCCGTAGGCGCTTGGATTAGTTATGGGCTGGGCTCAGAAAACGAGAATCTTCCTTCGTTTGTGGTCTTACCCGACGCCCGCGGCTTGCCTCCGTGCGGGGCCGCCAACTGGGGAAACGGTTTTCTGCCTGCCGCGCACCAAGGGGTGGTTTTCGGCGGAGAGAAACAGCCCGTAGCCGATCTCCACCCGCCCTCGAGTATTAGCCAAGAACAGCAGGCGGCTAGCTATGACCTGCTGACCCAAATCAACCACTCCCATCTGCAATCCCACCCTGGCGAAGATGCTCTCGTCGCCCGCATCAAAGCCTACGAGCTGGCGGCACGAATGCAACTGACCGCACCCGAAGTGACCAATCTGGCGGGCGAATCCGAGAAGACAAAACAGATGTACGGACTTGATCAGCCAGCCTCGCGCGCCTTTGGCTACAACTGCCTGCTAGCGCGCCGGCTGGTGGAACGCGGGGTTCGTTGCGTTCAGCTGTTCAATGGCGGCCACTTTGGCTCGCCGCGCGTCAACTGGGACGCCCACGAGGATCTTGTGGCCAACCACTCCAAGAACGCAGAAACCTTTGACAAGCCGGTCGCTGGCCTCCTTGCGGATCTCAAACAGCGCGGCCTGCTCGCTGAAACCCTGGTTGTCATTACGACGGAATTTGGACGCCTGCCCATTAGCGAAGGGTTAGGCGAAGGAGGCCGCGATCACAATCCCGAAGGCTATACCTCGATCCTGGCAGGCGCGGGTCTCAAAGCTGGCTTCAGCTACGGCTCAACGGATGAGCTCGGTTACAAGGCCGTCTCACCAACGACGGTCTACGACTTTCACGCCACAATTCTCCATTTGATGGGCATCGACCACACACGGCTGACTTTCTACCATAACGGCCTGCAAAGGCGCCTTACCGACGTGCACGGTCACGTCATCAGCGCCGTGCTGGCCTGAGAGAGAATTCCAGTTTAAACACAACCGCCGGGGAGCCAAACCAAATGTCGGCACTGGCAGGCTAGAGGCTCGGGGAATCGCGCAAGCCCAGTCCCGGTTCGTTGGGCAACACGAGCCTGCCCTGGACCACCTTCACGCCAGAATAGGGATCGTTGCTGACTAGCAAATTGCCGTCTAGATCGGCGTAATCCACGAGTGGAGAAAGGTGCGCCGCTGCAGTGATGGTGCAAGAGCTCGAAACCATGCAGCCCAGCATTACCTTCATGCCCAGCGACCGCGCCAGATAGATCATCCGCAGCGCTTGTTGCGTTCCGCCGCACTTATCCAGCTTCACGTTAATACCGTCGAAGGCACCTGCTAGTTTGGGAACGTCAGCCGGGCGCAGCGCGGCTTCATCGGCGAAAATCGGAATGTTCACCTTGCCGCGCAACCACCGCTGTTCGTCGAGCATCTCCGCTGGCATGGGCTGCTCAATCAACTCGACTCCCTGCGTTTCGAGCCATTTGATCTTCCGCAGCGCCTCCTCCTTGGTCTTCCATCCTTCGTTCGCATCGACGCGCAAAGGCTTTGTGGTCACACTACGCACTGCGGCTAGAGTTGCTTCATCAGAATCTAAGCCGACTTTGATTTTGAGCACGGGATAGGCTTCGGCTTCCCTCACCTTCTGCTTGGTCCTTTCAGGGGTGTCGATGCCGATGGAAAACGTCGTCACCGGAGCATCCGCTGGATCACAACCAAACCACTGGTACAAAGGCATACCAGCTTTCTGAGCTACCCAGTCCATCACCGCGATATCGATTGCGGACTTGGCCGCCCACTGGCCTTCGATTCGGCCAAAGACGGTATTCAGTACTTTCTGGTAAGCCCGCAAGTCCGCCGTTGCGAGATAATCCTTCACTGCCTCAATTGCTTTTCGCGCTGACTGCGCCGATTCCTGGTATCGGACGATGGGCGCGCCCTCACCCCTCGCGCGAATGCCTTCCCGATGGATGCGCAGCTGCACTGTGTCTCGGTACTCGCTCGATGACATCACCGTCGTCCAGGTATGGCGTAGCTTCAAACGCTTGATCTCGACCTCGACCCGAGCAGCCGTTGCAGCGGGGGACGGCAGGCTCGCTGCCGCCATGGAGCCCAAAAAGAAACGTCGCTTCACGTCCACCTCCAGCCTGTCATCCTAGCGCCTTACCCGAGTCTCCTGGGAGGCGCCGCGCAAGCTGCTGGGGCAAAGCGCCGCCGGATCGAAGCAAGCCCCCTAAGAACCCGGGCAGCGAGAACACGCTGCTTCGCTATACTAAATCGCGGCATGCGCCGCAGCCTAGAATATTTTGGCGACAAGGAACTGGCTCTCGTTTATATTGCCAGGAAGCTGAAAGAGGCTCTCGCGCTGGAACAGCTGCTGACGCGCGCCGAGTTCGATTATCTGGTTGAGGCCGATCGCTACCGGGGTGGCGTCATCTTTCAAACCGAACGGATTGGCGCCTTCTTTTACGTAGATCCCGCTCGGGAAGAGGAAGTTCGCCAGTTTCTCAGCGCCAATGGGTATCAGCCGTGGACCGCATGGTAAAAAACAGAAGCCTGTCCGACTTCGAGCCCGAGCCGGACCTCCGACGAGCATCCACCCTGCCCGCGCGCTGGTATTGCGATCCTACACTGCTTGAGCTCGAGCAAGAAAAAGTATTCGCGGCAACCTGGCAAGCCGTTGGACACACCGCAGACGTCGCCCAGCCCGGCGATTACTTCAGCTGTGAATGCGCCGGCGAACCTTTGATCGTCGCGCGCGGCCTCGATGGCAAGCTCCGTGCTTTTTCCAATGTATGCCGCCACCGGGCGGCGCTCCTCGCGGAAGGCAAAGGTCACGCGACGGTGCTCCGCTGCCCTTATCACGGTTGGACCTATCAGCTGGACGGTTCCCTTCATAGCGCGCCGGAATTCGAGGGTGTGTTGGACTGGCGCCGGGAGGAGGTTCTGCTTCCCCAGGCGCAAGTCGAAACCTGGGGTCCTTTTGTTTTTGTCCGCCTGAGCCCGACCGGACCCTCGTTGCTCGAATATCTGGGCGACATTCCCCAACGAATTCGAGAATTTGGCTGCCAGTTGGAATCTCTTCGCTTCCATGCGCGAAAAGATTATTTCCTGGATTGTAACTGGAAGGTTTATGTGGACAACTATCTGGAAGGCTACCACGTGCCGGCGGCCCATCCGGGGTTATTTCGCGAACTCGACTACAAACAATACCAGGTAGAAACGTTTCGCTATTACTCCAAACACCACGCGCCGCTACGGCCCGCCGCATCGGATGAGCAAAACCGCCGCTATGGCCAGGCTTCCCAGAGCGGCGCTCTCTACTACTGGCTGTTTCCAAACTTCATGCTCAACATCTACCCCGACAATTTGAGCAGTAACATCATCCTTCCCCTGGGTCACCGTCGCACGCTGACTGTTTTTGAGTGGTTCTTCCCCGCCGAGCAGCTAACCTCCCAATCCGATGTGGTTCATCGCACGCTGAATTTCAGCGAAGAAATTCAACAGGAAGACATTCGTTTGTGTGAAAGCGTTCAGCGCGGTTTAGAGTCCCGGTCCTACCACCAAGGCCGCTTTTCTGCCGCGCGGGAAAACGGCGTGCATCATTTCCACCTGCTGCTGCACGAATTCCTCACTCGCTGACGGGCCGTGGAACTAAGACGCGAGTTGGGGCTGCTCGACCTCACGCTATTTAATATCTCGGCCGTAGTGGGAATCCGCTGGCTGGCGGCTGCCGCGCATACTGGCCCGGGAGTCCTCACGCTATGGCTGGTCGCCGCGCTTCTTTTTTTCGTACCTTCGGCGCTGGCAGTGGCATCGCTTTCCCGCCGCTTCCCCCAGCAGGGAGGCCTCTATGTTTGGACCCAACAAGCATTTGGCCCCTGGCATGGCTTTCTTTGCGGTTATTGCTACTGGCTCAGCAATGTGTTCTACTTTCCGAATCTGGCGTTAGCAGGCGTGAGCATGACGGGGGCAGCCGTCGGTCTCCGCGAAGGCGATGTGCAAGTGGCTGCGCTGCTGGTGGTCTGGCTTGTGCTCATGTTCAACTACTTTGGATTGGGCGTAAGCAAGTGGATCAGCAATCTCGCAGGAGCCGCTACCTACAGCACCGGCATGATCTTGGTTGTTGCCGGTCTAGCGACTCTCATCGCGCACGGCTCAGCCTCCCGGGTGACGATCTGGCCAGAAGCAAGCCTGGAGAAGCTGAACTTCTGGTCACAAATTGCTTTCGCCTTTGGCGGACTGGAACTCGGCGCTGTTCTAGCCGGAGAAATCCGCTCCCCCCAGCACACGATCGCTCGCGCGGCTTGGACAAGCGGTCTTATCATCACTGGCTTCTACATCCTAGGAACACTGGCCTTGCTGGTGCTCGTCCCTTCTTCCGAGATCAGCATGCTGAACGGACTGATTCAAGCGGGGCAGGCCATCGGCAAGCAGTGGCAGTTGCCCATGGCTTCCGGTGTTTTCGCCACGCTGGCCTGCCTGAGCATCGCTGGCCAGCTTGGATCCTGGATGGCCGGAGCAGCCCGCATCCCGTATGTAGCCGGCATCCACCACCTGCTACCACCCTCCTTCAGCCAGCTCCATCCCCGCTGGCGCACGCCTTATGTTGCCATCCTCACGCAAGGCGCACTCTCAACGATTTTTTTGGTGGCCATGAACGCGGGTGAAAATCTGAAAGCCGGGTATCAGATCCTGGTCGATATGACCGTGATTCTCTATTTCATTCCGTTTGGCTACTTGTTTGCCGCCGCTTGGAAGGGAGGCCAGCGGCTGGCTGGGGCCTGCGGAATGCTAGTTACCGGGATTGCGCTCGTACTGACCCTAGTTCCACCTCCGGGCGTTTCCTCCGTTGCTGGCTTTGAGCTGAAGCTGTTGGGCGGCGCCGCCGTGCTGATTGCTTTCGCGCGGGGTTGGTTTCTGCGGTTCAGCGCGTCTCGCACACCCCCCGTCCTTGCAACCCGTGATCCACAAATTTAGCGGTGTTTGGTTGGCCGGCTGACAGCCGGATGAATTCGCATCGCAAGCGATCCTAGAAACAACGTTCGCCGCGTATTAGCGCGGAAGTCGCGCGATGCGGATGTTCTTAAAGTCTAAATTGGTCGTGGGATCGTGCGCCTGCAAGCTGATAACACCAGGCGTGAGCTTGGCTTGCTTTTGCCGGACGTTATTGCCTTCGGGATGGGGGTCCTCCCAGGAAGTTACAGGAAAGCCATTCACCCACACCGAGAAGTGGCGGCCGCGGGCCACGATGGTTTTGGTAAAAAACTGGTTGTCATTGGCCACAACTTTTCGTGCCGGCTGATAGTGGTAAATGCCGCCAGTGCCAAAATCTACCGGCTGAGTGCAGTCCCCATCCTTGTATTCATTGCGGATTTGCGACTCGTAGCCAGACCAGCTCACGTTGGGCTCTCCTCGCAGAAAAATTCCGCTGTTAGGGTGTTTGTCGGGTGCGGGCGCATTGGCACGAATGTCAATCTGTAAGACGAAGTCATCGAAAGTGGCCTCGGTTTCGAGCTGGCCTGGCCCCTTTTCGACGTGCAGCAAACCGTTGCGGACGCTCCAGGTGGGCGGCTCCTTCGCCCGCGGATGCTTGGTCTCACGCCACCCGGCGAGCGTTTTGCCATCAAAAATCGGCGCTAGCCCAAGAGGCTTAACTTTCAGGTTGCGAAAT
Source organism: Bryobacteraceae bacterium (assembly GCA_025056455.1). Lineage (GTDB taxonomy): Bacteria > Acidobacteriota > Terriglobia > Bryobacterales > Bryobacteraceae > CADEFT01. The sequence goes on from JANWVY010000001.1 coordinate 566,895, forward strand.
TCGATCTTCTTCCCTTTGTTGTATTGGAGGCCGATGTGGCCCACGAGGCTCTTTGAGTCACGCGTCTCCAACACCTTCTTACCATCCAGGCGCACGAGAATTCGATCCCCTCGCAGTTCCACCTCATAGGATTGCCAGCCGCCGGTGATGCGCGCAGGCTTCGCTACGGCATGGTTGACCAAACTGCCGGTCTTGAATTTCTCGTGCTGATCGTAGATTTGAAGTTCATAGCCCGTGACGTGTGGCTGGCCGAGCTTGGCGCTGCGAAGAAAAATGCCGCTGTTGCCATCTGGCGCGGAACGGAATTCACACTTCAAAATGTAGTCCGCAAAGACAGCGTTGGATCGCAAGTAGCCAGACTCGCCCCGGTCAGCAACCAAGGCGCCATCCACAACACGCCACTCGGCCCCTCCCTCGGGCGTCCATCCGAACATCGACTCGCCGTCAAAGAGCAACACCCAGCCCTCAGCCGCCTCTTTGGGGGTAAGGGAATTCAGCTGCGCTCTCGCTTGCGCATGGAACAGCAAAAGGCAGGCAAAGCAAACCAAGATCGTTTTCATGACGGCTATCCTAACAGTCCTTGGGATATCCGAGAGGTTGGCTCGTCTTGGGAGTAAGCCTCTGTCCGCTTGCTCAATACGGCCAGCGCCAGTTGACGATCTCCGGCGGATCGATGCCATGCTCATGGGCGTACCTGACACAAGCAAGCTGCGTGTTGCGGAATTTTTCCTTGGCGTGGGCCCCCGCCACGCGCAGCCGCTCCACCCGGTCAATCACGTCCATGGCCAACGTGAAGCGGTCAATTTGGTTCTCGATGGCCAGCTCGAGCGGCGTATTGATACTGCCCTTCTCCTTATAGCCCCGCACGTGCAAGTTACGGTGGTTGGTATGGCGGTAGGTCATGCGGTGAATCAACCATGGGTAGCCGTGGAAGTTAAAGATGATCGGTTTGTCCAAAGTAAACAGGCTATCGAAATCCTTGGGGTGCAAACCATGCGGGTGCTCACTGTCGGGCAACAATTTAAACAGATCGACGACATTGATGAAACGCACTTTTAAATCCGGGAACTCGGCACGCAGCAAGGCAGTGGCGGCCAGTGCTTCTTGTGTGGGAATGTCGCCCGCGCAAGCCAGAACAACGTCGGGTTCGGCGCCTTGATCCGTGCTGGCCCAGTCCCAAATTCCGATTCCTTTGGCGCAATGCGTCATCGCCGACTCGATATCGAGATACTGCAAGTGAAGCTGCTTGTCGCAAACAATCACGTTGACGTAATTCTCACTGCGTAGGCAATGATCAGCCACCGAAAGCAAGCTGTTAACGTCGGGAGGCAGATAGATGCGCGTGACCTTAGCGCTCTTGTTCAACACAATATCCAAAAATCCGGGATCCTGATGCGTGAAGCCGTTGTGGTCTTGACGCCAAACCGTGGAGGTAATCAGGAGATTCAGCGAAGCCACCTTCTGGCGCCAAGACAGCTCATGACAAATCGAGAGCCACTTGGCATGCTGGTTGAACATGGAGTCGATGATGTGGGCAAAGGCTTCATACGTGGAGAAGAAGCCGTGTCTGCCAGTCAGCAGATAGCCTTCGAGCATGCCCTCCAGAGTGTGCTCGCTCAACATCTCAATAACGCGGCCATCGGCGGCAAGCTCGGTGCCTTCGTCATCCTCTGGAAAGCGGGCCGCGATCCAGAACTTTTTGCTTACCTCATAGACCGCGGACAGTTTGTTGGATGTGTTCTCATCGGGTCCAAACACACGAAAATTGTGAGGATTGGCCTTGAGCACATCTCGTAGCAGGCGTCCGAGTGGCGGCGTGTTTTCAGCCTCCATCACGCCAGGCTTTTCCACTGGGATTGCATACTGACGGAAGTCTGGCATGCGAAGTGGTTTTTTGAGTAACCCCCCATTGGCATGCGGGTTGCTTCCCATGCGCCGGCGTCCTTTTGGCGCAAGCTCTCTTAACTCCAGCACGGGGGCTCCGGTTTCATCGAACAATTCCTCTGGGCGGTAGCTGCGCAGCCAGTGCTCTAGTGCTCGCAGCTGTTTGGGGTTTCGTTTCGCTTCCGGCAGAGGGACTTGGTGCGCCCGCCAAAAACCCTCGATCTTTTTTCCATCGATGTCGCCGGGCCCGGTCCAACCTTTGGGTGTGCGCAGCACGATCATCGGCCAGCGCGGTCGGAACGCCTGTGCCGTGGAGCGGGCCTGCGCCTGCGCGGCGCGGATCTCTTCGATACACCGGTCCATGGTGGCAGCCATGGCTTGATGCATGGACTCTGGCTCGGAGCCCTCCACAAAATAGGGCGTCCAGCCGTAGCCACGCAGCAACTGTTCGAGCTCTTCGCGGTGAATCCGCGCCAGCAACGTCGGATTGTTGATCTTATACCCGTTAAGGCTCAGAACGGGAAGGACGGCTCCGTCTCGAATGGGATTGAGGAACTTGTTGATGTGCCACGAAGTGGCAAGCGGACCCGTTTCCGCCTCGCCATCCCCCACGACGGCGGCGACAATTAAATCCGGATTGTCAAACGCCGCGCCGCAGGCATGCGATAGCACATAGCCTAGCTCGCCGCCCTCATGGATCGAGCCTGGTGTTTCCGGCGTACAGTGGCTGCCAACGCCGCCGGGAAATGAAAATTCCTTGAAAAAAAGTCTGAGTCCCTCCTCATCGAGCCCCTTATTGGGGTAGATCTCTGAATAGGAGCCCTCTAGATAAACGGGTGCCAAAACCCCTGGCGCTCCGTGCCCCGGACCCGCCATGAAGATCGCATCGAGATCATATTTGCAAATGACGCGATTCATATGAACATACACAAAGGACAAGGCCGGGCTTGCACCCCAGTGGCCGAGCAACCGGTTCTTAATGTGGTCTGGGTGGAGGGGTTCGCGCAACAGCGGGTTCTCTTTGAGATAAATCATGCCCACCGCCAGATAGTTGCACGCCCGCCAGTAACCGTGGATCAAACGCAACTCCTCGGGAGTGAGCGGAGCACCGCCAACACTGGAACGCGCTGGGCCGAATGCCGTGAGCTCGGACACGAGGAGTGGGTTGTCATGGCTTGCGATCATCTGAGGGTCCTCCGTGAATGGAAGGTTAGGCCTGGATCTGCCAACTAGAGCAAGCGAGCTCGCCGCTCCCTTCCATTGTCCTCTGGTAGGCTTGGGAAACACAACGCGCCGCGTCCCCTTGCAGCGATATCCATTGGCAAGACTCGTGGCCAAGAGCCGTTCCGATCTGGCGTGGAAGGGCGGCACTACTTCGCGATGGCGGGTGGGAAAATCACAAGCCTTCGCGACGCTTCAAAAACAGGTCCGCCTGGCGGCAAAAAGAAAAGCTCGCCAGCTTCCACCGGCGCCCTGAAAAGGGCCCGAGCGGTGAGTTGGCGAGCAAGACTCAACAACCGCGGATCAGCCGTAGGACCGCACCGCGCGGTTAATTGTGAAGGTCGAAACGATCCAGATTCATCACCTTGACCCAAGCCTTAGCGAAATCCTGTACGAACTTCTCCTTCGCATCGGCCGAGGCGTACACTTCTGCGACAGCGCGCAGTTCGGAATTCGAACCGAAGATCAGATCGACGGGCGTGGCGGTCCACTTCACAGCCCCCGTCTTGCGATCGACACCCTCGTAGATTCCCTCTTGGGTCGACGATTTCCGCCACTTCGTACCCATGTCCAACAGGTTTACGAAAAAGTCCTGCGTCAGTGCGCCAGGCCGGTTTGTGAACACGCCGTGGGAGACGCCACCCGTGTTGGCGTTCAGCACGCGCATGCCACCCACAAGCACGGTCATCTCTGGAACTGTCAGCCTGAGCATGTTCGCCCGGTCGATGAGCAGTTCGGCCGGCGAGTGTGGGAGCCCGGGCCGGTAGTAGTTGCGGAAACCGTCTGCCTGGGGCTCGAGAACCGCGAAGGATTCGACATCGGTCTGTTCTTGGGTCGCATCGACACGGCCCGGAGAAAATGGCACTTGGATGTTTACGCCAGCATCCTTCGCCGCTTTCTCCACCGCGGCCGTACCCCCCAAAACAATCAAATCCGCCAGCGAAACCTTCTTCGGAGCCGATTTGGCGTTGAACTCGTCGCGGATGCTTTCCAGCTTAGGCAGTACCTTCGCAAGCTCAGCCGGGTTGTTGACAGCCCAATCCTTTTGAGGCGCCAGGCGCAGCCGCCCGCCATTGGCCCCGCCCCGCATATCCGTGCCGCGGAACGAGGCCGCAGCGGCCCACGCCGTCCGGACAAGCTCCGGGACGCTCAAACCAGAGGCGAGAATCTTCGCCTTGAGCTGAGCAATATCCTTTGCGTCGATCATCTTGTAGTCGGCTTTAGGCAGTGGATCTTGCCACAGAAGGTCTTCCCGCGGAACTTCTGGACCCACGTAGCGGGCTTTGGGACCAAGATCCCGGTGCGTCAATTTAAACCAAGCCTTGGCGAAGGCTTTCTTGAACTCTTCCGGGTTGTCGCGGAAACGCAGCGCGATCGCGCGGTAGCTTGGATCAGCCTTTAGCGCCAGGTCCGTCGTAAACATGATCGGCGCATGACGCTTGGATGGATCGTGGGCGTCGGGAACCAAGCCAGCGCCTTTATTATTTGCGGGAATCCACTGCGTGGCGCCGGCTGGGGACTTGGTTTGAACCCATTCGTAAGCGAAGAGATTTTCAAGATATTGGGAAGACCATTTGGTTGGAGTCGAGGTCCACGCACCTTCGAGTCCGCTCGTCACCGTATCGGCGCCATGCCCCTTGCCACAGCGATTCTCCCAGCCCAATCCCTGCAGCTCGAGGCTGGCAATCGCTGGCTCCGGACCGACGCATTTCTCTGCTGGGTGCGCTCCATGCGCCTTGCCAAAGGTGTGGCCCCCTGCAATCAGCGCCACCGTTTCCTCGTCATTCATGGCCATCCGGCTAAACGTCTCGCGGATGTCTTTCGCGGCAGCCAGCGGGTCGGGGTTACCGTTGGGACCTTCCGGATTGACGTAGATTAATCCCATCTGGACGGCAGCCAGGGGCTTTTGCAAGTTCCGGTTGCCTGAGTAGCGTTTGTCTTCCAGCATCTTCTGCTCCGGCCCCCAGTAGACCAGCTCTGGCTCCCAGTCATCCGCCCGTCCACCAGCAAAACCGTAGGTCGGGAATCCCATGCTCTCAAGGGCAACATTGCCCGCAAGCACCATCAAGTCACCCCAGGAAAGCTTCTGGCCGTATTTCTGCTTCACTGGCCACAGCAAGCGCCGGGCCTTGTCTAAATTTGCGTTGTCCGGCCAGCTGTTCAACGGGTCAAAGCGCTGCTGGCCGCCGTCGGCGCCCCCGCGACCATCGAAAATCCGGTAGGTGCCAGCGCTATGCCAGGCCATCCGAATGAACAGCGGCCCGTAGTTGCCATAGTCGGCGGGCCACCAATCTTGCGGTGTCGTGAGGACTTTTTGAATGTCCTGCTTCACGGCTTTCAAGTCAAGCGAGGCAAAAGCCTTGGCGTAGTTAAAGTCTTTGCCCAGCGGATTCGATTCTGCCGAATGCTGCCGCAAAGGGCTGAGATCCAGTTTCTCTGGCCACCAAAACTTGTCGGATTGCGGTTGCTGCGCGCTGGCGATCGCACCGAGCACGAACGGTGCGAGCACAAGCGCGGATGCGAAGTGCAGAGTTTTGGATCGGTTCCTCATGTCCTCAATGTAGAAAGTTTTTCAATATAGGTCAATCCAATTATGGCTATAATACCAATCGGATTTACCGATGAGTCGTAACCCTCGTTCTCGCACCTTCGACTTCGACTTGTGGCAGCTAGAGTGCTTCTGCGCGGTAGCCCGGGCTCAGAATTTCACCAAAGCAGCCAGAGACTTGGGCATTTCGCAACCCTCGCTTTCCGAACAAATCGCTAAACTTGAACGCGGTCTTGGAGGCGTACTGTTTGAGCGCTTGAACCGGAAAGTCGAGTTGACGCCACTCGGTCAGGCGATTCTTGGAAAGGCGCAGGCGCTGTTAGAGGATGCCGCCTCGCTACCCGATTACTTTAAACAGGCCCGCGACGGATTCGGGGGAACTCTGCGAGTGGGTTCGATTCCGACCATTCTTCCCTACTTTCTGGCGCCCCACCTAAAGGCCTTCCTCCAACGCTATCCTCAGCTGGAACTGTTTGTTCGCGAAGGGACAACCGCTGAGCTACTAGAGCAACTGTCGGAGGGAACGCTCGACCTTGCCGTGTTGAGTCTTCCTGTGAACACCGGGGGCTTGTTGATGCGGGAGCTGTTCCAGGAACCACTGTACTTAGTCGTGCCGAGAGATCACCGCCTCGCCGGACTAGAGCGGATCTCGTTGCGGAGCGCCGCCAGCGAGCGGCTCTTGATTCTCAAAGACGGGCACTGCCTGAGAGAGGAAACGTTAGCCATGTGCGAGCGGGCGCGAGCCCGTTTTTCTGCCCAGTTTGAAGCGGATCAATTTCTGACGATCTTTGAGTGGATCCGGGCAGGCTTTGGAGTGAGCGTGCTGCCGGAGATGGCGCGCGGTCTTGGCCGGGACTGCCGGTTTCTTGAGATCGAACCCAGAGCCTACCGCCGCGTTGGCTACGCGCGCTTGCAACGCCGTCACACCTCCAAGGCTGTTGAGGCCTTTATTCACTTTCTGGAAGAGATTTCGAGGGCGGCGCCAGCCGTAGCAAAACAACCGCCGGGCCGTCAGCGGGCCAGTTCTTGAGCCTGCCTTTCGCGGTTGATCCGAACTGGGGTAGAGGTCAGCTGACTTGGGGAAAGCTGCCCCAGCAAGCAGAGCGCATGATAGGATAACGGCTCATGCCGCAAGCGTTCCGCCCCTGGGACATCGACGAATTGCCGCCAGCGCCTGCCTTTCGCTTTCACTGGAGGTCGATCCTTGGTCCGGGCTTGCTCATGGTCGGGGCCAACATCGGAGGTGGCGAATGGCTTTTTGGTCCTCTCGTAACGGCGCAATACGGTGGCCGGGTCATGTGGGTCGCGACTCTGGCCATCTTTTTTCAAGTGTTTTATAACCTCGCGGTCATGCGCTATGCGCTGTTTTGCGGCGAACCCATTTTTGTTGGCTTTTTCCGCACCTGGCCGGGGCCCCGCTTCTGGACTCTCTTTTATCTGTTGTTCGACCTTGGCGGCATGTGGCCCTATCTCTCGTCCAACGCGGCTGTGCCGCTGGCGGCGGTGATTCTTGGCAGGCTACCAGGGGCCGGTGATGATCATCTGGTGAGAACGCTCAGCTATGTCATTTTCTTGAGCGCCTTTCTGCCTCTGATTTTCGGCGGCAAAATTTATAACGCGCTCGAAAAGGTGATGGTGGTCAAGCTCGTGTTGATTCTCTCCTTTCTTGGATTCGTGGTTCTTGTGTTTGCCTCTCGCTCTACGTGGTGGGAGATTGGCTCGGGTCTCTTTCGCTTTGGGTCGTTGCCACAGAGTGATTTCAACTGGGCCACGCTCGCCGCTTTCGCCGCTGTAGCGGGCGCAGGCGGCTTGACCAATTCCTCCTTCTCCAATTACGCGCGGGACAAGGGCTGGGGCATGGGCGCAAAAGTAGGCGCCATCCCCAGCGCCGTGGGCGGACGTACGATCCGTCTCTCTCACGTCGGCAAAACCTTCGCGCTTACCAAGGAAAATCTGGCCCGCTGGAACGGCTGGCTGGCTCACATCCGCCGCGATCAGTGGTGGTTGTGGGGGCCAGGTTGCATCCTGGGCATGACGTTGCCCGCCATGTTCTCCTACGAATTTGTGCGCGGCGTTCAACAGGTCGACGGGCACGCAGTAGCGGCGCTCTCGGCCCAAGCCATCGCTGACCGGCATGGACCGCTGTTCTGGTATCTCACGCTGCTGTGCGGTTTTTTGATTATGGCCCCCACGCAAGTCAGCCAGCTCGACGCTGTCTGCCGCCGCTGGACCGACGTCATCTGGATGGGCGTACGCCGCCTGCATCACGTCGACGGCAATCAGGTGAAGCTGGTTTATTACGGAATCTTGTCGTTCTACGGTCTCTGGGGGCTCACTGCCTTGCGGGTTACGCCCAATCCCCTGGTGCTGGCCATTGCGAGCGGCGTGATGTGGAATTTCGTGCTTGCTGTCTCCGGGCTCCACACGGTGTACGTCAGTTCGACGCTGATGCCGAAACCGCTTCGGCTGGCGTTTTGGCACTGCCTTGCGATAATCGGGTGCTCGCTATTCTACTTTGCGATTTCCGCAATTGCCTTCGCGCAACAGTGGCCCAAGCTCAAAGCCTGGTTGCTGGCCTGAGGTCCCAACCGGCCCTAGCGCCGGTCCTTTTCCCGGGATATACTTTGCCCCATTGGCCCAGTTGCCTCGAAACCAGCTCGAGAAAGGGGATGCGAAGATGGTGCGGCCGCTCGTTGCCCTTCTGCTTGTTTTTATTTCCCGCCCTGCCAGCGGGCAAACCGTTTCCGGATCGATTGTGGGGACTGTTCTCGACTCCTCGGGCAACGTCATTGCCGGCGCTGCTGTCAAGCTGATTAGTGAGCGCACCGGAGAGGAGCGCAACACAACCACCAACGAGATGGGTGACTTCCTGTTCCCAGCTCTTCAACCGGGCGCCTACACGATCCTGGTCGAGCATCCGGGCTTTCGCCCGCTTCGCAAGACCGGCAACATGCTCAGCGCCGCCGAACGTCTCTCGGCGGGCAATTTCACCCTTCAAGTGGGAGCGGTGAGCGAGTCCGTAACGGTCGAGGCGCAAGCCGTAGCGGTGCAAACTTCTAGCTCGGAGAACTCGGCTCTGCTGAGTGCGCGCCAGATCGAGCAAATCTCCATTCGCGGGCGCGACATTGTTTCCATGCTTCGCATCCTGCCCGGCGTCTCCCAAACCGTGGATACGGAATTTCTGGGCGGTAGCTTCGGAACTGGAACTCCCAATATCGCCGGCACTCGCAATAACTGGAACAGCCTTCAGGTGGACGGGCTGACCGGCAATGACCTCGGAAGCCCCAGCGTGTTTTCAAGCCCCATCAACATGGACGCCATCGGCGAGGTGAAGGTGCTGCTCAATAACTATCAAGCCGAATACGGACGTAACGGAGGTTCCTTCATTAACATTGTGACCAAATCCGGCTCGCGCGAATATCACGGTTCGGCCTACTGGTACAAGCGGCATGAAATGTGGAACGCCAACAATTTCTTTAACAACATGGGCGGTGTTCCGCTACCGATTTATCGCTACGCCACCGTAGGCGCGACCTTAGGGGGACCCGCCAAACTCGACCGCGTTTGGAAAGGTTCTAAGGACAAGGTTTTCTTCTTTTACTCATTTGAGAAGAGCTGGGTGAAAAACCCTCAGCCGGTCCGGCAGGTCACCATGCCGAGCGCCGCCGAGCGACGGGGAGATTTTTCGGAATCGCTTGACGTCAATGGCCGTCTGATCCCAATCCGCGATCCGCTCTCCAATTTAAATTTTCCTAACAACATTATTCCCGCCTCGCGGATCAACCGCCACGGACAAGCTATCCTCAATATTTTTCCCTTGCCCAATACACTGGATCGCAACTTTACGCGTGGAAATTTCAACTATCAATTTCAGGAATTCATCAACCAGCCTCGCGACCAGCACTTGTTTCGGATTGACCTCCGTCCAACGGCAAACGACTCCATCAACATTCGAGCCTCCAAATGGTATGCCGATAGTCTCGGACACGCTGTTGCCGCTGGCTCGTCCAATTGGGGACTGATCCGCCAGCATTACACCTATACCGACGAGGGCATCGTCATGAACTATGCCAAGGTGCTCTCGCCGCGCATGGTCAATGAATTTACGGGTGGCGTGCGGCACGGCGTCGAAAAGGGTCCGCCCGAAAACGAGGAGCAGCTGAAGCTTGTGCAACGGCCCGAACGGGGCCTGGCCACGCTCGGACAGTTTTTCCCTGCCAACAATCCTTTGCGCATCATTCCCCAGGCTTCCTTTGGAGGCATTCCAAACGCCGCGGCAATTACCTACGACGGGCGGTTTCCGTTACGCGGCGCCGATACGGTGTTTAACTTTAGCGACAACCTCACTTACACCCTAGGGAGCCACACCTTCAAGGCAGGGCTGTTCTTAGAACGTACACGCAACTACGAAGGCGAGCAAGGCAACTATGGGGGCAACTTCAGCTTCAGCCGCGATGTCAACAATCCTTTTGACACCAACTACGCCTATTCCAATGCCCTTTTGGGATTCTTTAGCAGCTACTCCGAATCCGAGTCGCGTCCCAGCAACGAAGGACGCAAAACTTCAGCCGCTTGGTTCATCCAAGACACTTGGAAAGCAACGCGTAAGCTAACCATCGACGCGGGCGTGCGCTTTGTCTGGTACAGCCATTGGTATCACGCACGCCGCCAGGCTGCGGGATGGGATTTTAGCCGCTACGACCCGGGGCGAATTCCCACCCTGTACCGGCCAATCGCCACGCCGCAGGGACGCCGGGCCGTCAATCCACGGGACGGATCCATTCTTCCTGCCGTCTACATCGGAGCGTTTGTTCCCAATTCTGGCGACCCGTTCAATGGCGCAGTCACCGCTGCGGATCCCAACTATCCGCGTGGTCTGCGGGACCAAGAGTCGGTGCTTCCAGAAACCCGCTTCGGGTTCGCCTATGATCCTTTTGGCAAAGGCAAAACGGCGATCCGGGGTGGCTTTGGCGTGTTCCACAATACGGTCGCTCCGGGCGTGCGCGCCTTTTCGCAGAATCCGCCCATTCAGGTGACTCCACAAGTGTTTTATGGCAGCCTCGATTCGTTTTTAGGCACACCCGGCACCATTTTCCCGAACAATACTTCAACGTTCGAGCGGAAAGCCCTTACCCCTGCCATGTACCATTACACGCTGGGGATTCAACAAGACATAGGCCGTGGAACCGTGGTGAATATCGCCTACGTCGGCAACGTGGGCCGTCACCTTCAACAAAGCCGCAACATCAATCTCGTACCCTATGGCGCTCGTTTCTTGCCGCAAAACGCCGATCCCTCCAACCCGTCGACCCCGCTAAACGACAATTTCTTCCGGCCCTTCCCAGGATGGGGCACCATCACCTACAACGAGTTTGCCGGCACTTCCAACTACAATTCGCTCCAGGCAACGCTTAATCGGCGCTTTAACCGGGGCCTTTCGATGGGGATCGCCTATACATGGTCCAAGACGATGACTTACAGCGACACGGATGGAGAGGGAGTGGCGATGTACCGGCCCATCCGCGTGTGGAATTACGGCAAGGCAAGCTTTGACCAAACCCACATGTTCGTCCTGAACTATGTTTGGGATTTGCCCAAGGGCAGCCGCCTGCTTCCCAACACCTTAGGCCGGCTGCTTTTCGACGGATGGCAAGCCTCGGGAATCACAACCTTTGCGAGCGGCCAGCCCTCTGGAGTTGGCTTCAGCACGGTGAATCCCATCGATTTGAACGGCGGCGGCGACGGCACGCGCATTAACGTCACTGGCAAAGCCCAGCGGCCTTTCGGCCAGCGAGAGTTCCGGCAGTGGTTCCACACCGACGTCTTCGCACGGCCCGCTGTCGGCGATCCGGGTAACGCACCCAAGGACGTGTTCCGCCGGCCCGGCATTAACAACTGGGATATTTCGGTTTTCAAGTTATTCCCTGTTGGCAGTGAGAAACGCAACCTCCAACTCCGCTGGGAAATGTACAACACGTTCAACCACACGCAGTTTTCTGACGTCGACAGCACAGCTCGTTTTGACGCCCAGAGCCAGCAAGTGAATACGCGGTTTGGCGAAGTAATCGGTGCGCGCGCTCCCCGGAGAATGCAAGCGTCTTTGCGTTTTACCTTTTAGCATCGAATAGCCAAGGGCAAACTGACTTTTTCCTGAAATAATTCCGCTGCCGCGCCCACTTCTTCGATGTGGCGGCGTACGCGGCGTGGTTGCTGCTGGGCGCGGCAAGCGCATGGGGTCTCGACAACCCTGCGGCGGCTCAAGCCTACGAGGCTCTGAAGCAGAAGAATTACGACCAGGCGATCGAGGCCTTTCGCCAAGCGATTCAGCTACAGCCCGAGCGGCTCGACCTGCGCCGGGAACTGGCCTACACGCTGCTCAAAACCGGGGATACAGAACAAGCGCGCGAGCTCTTTAGCGAGATCGTGCGGCTTGCTCCGTCAGACTGGCACAGCGCTCTCGAATATGGCTACCTGTGCTATGAGACGCGCCGTGTGCTGGAGGCGCGGCGCGTCTTTGATCGCATCCGGAAGCAGGGTGAGGCAGCCGCCCGCGCTGCTGCCGAGCAAGCCTTTCAGCGCGTGGACGCACCGCTGGCGGAGGCCATCTCTCGCTGGTCCCGCGCGCTCACGCAAAATCCCGGCGATTACAGCGCACACGTCGAGCTGGCGAAGGCTGCCGCCGATCGCGACGACTGGAAAACTGCCGCTGAGCATTTTCTTCGCGCCTGGAAGCTACGCCCGGTGGACCGGCAGCTGCTGGTGTACTTGGGCCAAGCCCGAAAACAGCTGGGTGACCTTGAGGGCGCACATGGAGCATGGGTCGCGGCCGCTTGGGGTCCGCAACCACGAGCGGCGGAAAAAGCGCGAGATTTCCTCCCGAAACGCTACCCCTATGCCTCGGAATTCCGCCGCGCTCTCGAACTGGATCATGAGAACCTCGCCTTACGGCGAGACCTGGCGTATCTCTACCTGGCGGTTCATCAAACCGCCGAGGCGGAAAAGGAGTTTCGCGCACTGGTCGAGCAGGCGCCCGCTGACTTGCTATCGGCTGCGCAACTTGGGTTTCTCCTCTTAGCTCGGGGTGAACGGCAACAAGCCATGCCCTATCTCAACCGAGTCTTGGAAAGCCAAGATGCGGCTCTGATTCAAAGAGTGCAGGAGGCCTTGCGGCAAACCGGAGCGCAGCCGGGGGCGCCGTCGCCAACCCCAACCCCACACCCCACTTCCCCCTCTGCTGCTTCCCCCACCTCGTCCCTTCCCTCGTCCCCTCCCCCGTCTCCGGGCTCGTCGTCTCCTCCACCGGCTCCTCCCGCAGCCACACCGCCCACTTCTCACGCCCCTGCCGTTGAGCCATCCTCTCATCGGAGCTTGAGTCCGGGCGAACACCCCAAACTGCTCGGCGACAAAAGCTACGAGGCAGGCTATCTCCGAGACGCGTTGCGCTACTACGAACTTGCCAGAAACGAGAACCCCACAGACCCGGAAACAAACCTGAAACTGGGCTATACCTACAACATGCTCGGGCAGGATGCCCAGGCGGTCCGCTACTTCAAGCTGGCCCGGAAAACTACGAATGCTCAGCTGCGAGCCGAGGCCGAACGCGCTTGGCGAAACCTCCGGCCATCGGTGAGCCGGTTCCGCACGACGGCGTGGTTTTTTCCGATGTTTTCCTCGCGCTGGCATACCGCTTTCACCTACGGTCAGATAAAAACCGACATGCGGGTGGGCAAGCTGCCACTGCGGCCGTACTTGAGCACCCGCCTGGTGGCCGACTTGCAGCGTTCGGGAGGTCGCATCGAGCCGCAGTATCTCTCGGAAAGCTCCTTGATCTTCGGCCTCGGACTAGCGACCTCTCCCTGGCGCGGCTTGATGGGATGGGCCGAGGCAGGCAGCGCGGTCCGCTACCGGGAACGCTCGGACATCGGCCGCGCTGTCGCTGACTATCGCGCTGGCCTGAACTGGTCGCGCGGTTTCGGCCCGCGGCTTTCTTCTACAACCACTGGCTTCTTTTTCGACCCGGCGCTGGACCTCGTTCTGCTGAGCCGTTTCCGGTGGAATCTGTTGTTTTATTCCCAAAACCGGGCGGGACTGACTTGGTCTCCGGTCGCTGGACTCGAGTCTCAGCTAGTGTGGAATCTCAACCTCACGGCGGACCGCAACCGGGAACACTGGGCGAATTTCCTCGACATCGGACCAGGTATACGCTTTCGAACCCGACGTATGCCGCCTGGCCTGGTCTTCTCGCTGGATTTGCTTCGTGGCCACTACTTGCTTCGCCAAGGCAATCCCTTTGGAACGTCCTACTACGACGTCCGGGCAGCATTTTGGTATGCGGTCACTCGTTAACGCCCTTGTCCTGTCGGCGTGGATGACGCCTTGCTGCCAGGCTGGAGCTTGGAGCAAAATTCTCGGTTCCTTGAACCTTACGCCGGAGTTTGGAGGGCGGGTCGTAACCCCTGAGGAGACACGGAAGCTTGGCGCCAGCGGCGTACGAGAACGGCTTGAGGATGGCTACATCGTGATCCTGACAGGTTGTGACGATCTGGCGGATTATTTCGGCTTCTCTCCCACGGGTAAGAGCATCACTGTCCGTTCTGTTGTCGACGTGCACGAACCGCGACAGCAAATTATCTGGGCCGAAGCTCTCGAAGTTCCCGTCTGCCAGGTGCGGGCTGGATCAGACATTTACACGAGGGAGCGGTCCCAAAATACGCCGCTGGTTGCTGGCATCAAGATGGGAAAGGGGGCAATCCTCTGGCTAGCCACCGACCCCGGCGCACAAGGCCATGAGCGCTTCCCGTACTTACCACAGGCGCTCCAGGCGCTCGGAGCACGGCCCCTGCTCCGTGCTCGCAATCTGTGGCTGTTTTTCGATTCTTCCTACCGCATGCGGGCCGACCCAGAATATCTTGCAGCCCAGTGGCGCCGCCATGGCGCCAGCGCCTTGCACGTTGCCGCTTGGCACTATTTCGAGCCCCAACCCGAACGCGACGCCTATCTCTCGCGGCTGATCGGCGCTTGCCACAAAAACGCCCTGCATGTCTACGCCTGGCTCGAACTGCCGCACGTTAGCGAACAGTTCTGGTCCGATCATCCCGAATGGCGCGAAAAAACCGCACTGAGCTTTGACGCCCATCTGGATTGGCGGAAACTAATGAACTTGCGCAACGCGGAGTGCCTGCGCGCAGTCCGGTCGGGCGTTGAGCAGTTGCTGCGCCGCTTTGACTGGGACGGGGTGAACCTCGCCGAGCTCTATTTCGAATCCCTAGAAGGCCACCACAACCCGGCGCGCTTCACCCCCTTGAATGACGAAGTACGACGCGAATTCGCACAGATCGCTGGCTGGGATCCCGTCGAACTGTGGGATCTCGCCTCGCCGCGGCATTACTCGCGCAGCGCCTCGAGCCTAATCCAGTTTTTGACCTACCGGGCGGCACTCGCGCAAACCATGCAGCAAGAATGGATCGCCATCCTCGAGGAGATTCGCAAGCAGCAGCCCCATCTCGATCTGGTTCTCACCCATGTCGATAACCTGCTCGATCCCGAAATGCGGGAGCGCATCGGCGCTGACGCCAAGGCTTTGTTGCCGCTTCTTGAAAAGCATGACCTGACGTTTCTGATCGAAGATCCGGCCACGGTTTGGAACCTTGGACCCGAACGCTACTTGACCCTGGCCCAAAAGTACGCCGCGGTCACGCCACGTACCGACCGGCTGGCAATCGACATCAATGTCGTTGAGCGCTATCAGGATGTCTATCCGACCAAACAACAAACTGGAGCGGAATTGTTTCGGGAGGTCCATCTGGCCGCCCGCGCTTTCTCCCGCGTGGCTCTGTATTTTGAAAGCTCGATTTTAAAGCCGGACTGGCCTCTGCTGGCCTACGCGGCGGCAAATGCCGAAAAGCTGAAGCTTGAACCCGGCCGCGCGCACATCAAGACACAGCGAGGCGTGGGGCTTCGCTGGGAGGGTCCAGCCAAGGTGAACGGTGGGGCTTGGCCCGCCTATCACGATGGCTGGCTCTGGCTTCCCCCGGGTGAACATACCATCGAACCTAGCGAAGCCGCTCCCCCTTTGCGACTGGTCGAGTTCAATGGAGAACTGAAATCAGCCCTTGTAACAGGCGATGGTCTAATCTTTTCCTATGAGTGCAAGAGCCGGGCCTTGGCGGCGTTTTCAAAACCGGTCAAACGCCTCGAGATTGATCATCGCCCGGTCGAGCCAAAGCTGTGGGTGTTTGAGGAAACTTGGATCCTCGTTCTGCCACCAGGCCAACATCTGGTGTCCGTTTCTGCGGAACCAGGTTTATAATGGGCAGGCGCGTGGAGGCGCGCACCGCTCACCATGGCAAGCACTTCCTACGCCGATGTTCAACTGGATGTGGAAACTGGCGCCTCAGGCGACCGTCCAAAACCAAAACGACAGCTCGAGACAGGCAAGCCTCATCCGAACACCCCGTTCCGGATTCTTGTGCTTGGCGATTTTAGCGGCCGTGCGAGCCGCCACATCGTGGATCGAGGGCCGCGCAAGGCAGTCGCCGTCGACCAGGACAACTTCGAACGCGTCTTTCAGCAGTTGCAAGTACAGTTGAGACTGCCCCTACAAGATGCGCCACCTTTGGAGTTAACCTTTCGCGAATGGGACGATTTTCACCCGGACCGTCTGTTTTTCAAAGCCCCCTTATTCGCCAAACTGCGCCAGCTGCGCGAGGAACTCGACGATCCCCATCGTTTTCGTGAAATCGCCCGGGATCTTGGCCTTAGCGAGCCAGCCGCCAAGGCCCAGCCAGCAGCCGAGCCCGATCCGCCCGCAAGCCGTCCAGGTCTCGGAGAAGTGCTCGGTGGGAGCTTGTTAGAACAGGCCATGGAAGCCACCGAAGCCCGTCTTCCGAATGCTCCGACGCGCCGAGGTTCTTCTGATCCGCTCCAGCAGTATATCGAGGCGCTGGTCAAACCCTACCTCGTTGCAAAGCCCGACGCCAGGCGGGCTCAGTTGCTCGAACAGCTGGACAATGCCCTCCGCAGCGCCATGTGCAGCCTGCTGCATCATCCAAATTTTCAGCAGCTTGAGGCCAACTGGCGGGCGCTTGACTGGATGCTGCGTCAGCTAGAAACGGGCCCCCGCCTGAAGGTCTTTCTCGTGGATATCAGTCGCGAAGAGCTCGAAGCCGATCTGAGCAGCGCCGAGGATCTCCGTCAAACCGCCATGTACCGCCTGCTCGTGGAGCAGACCGTCCGTACGCCTGGAGCCGATCCGTGGGCAGTCATTGTGGCTGCGTTCACTTTCGGCCCAGACATGGCGGATTTAAATCTGCTAGGCCGGCTGGGATTGCTGGCGAGACAGGCTGGCGCGCCGGTGCTTTCCGGGGGCTCACCGCAGCTAGTCGGCTGTGAGTCTTTTGCCAAAACACCGTATCCGGAGGATTGGGATGCGAGCAAACAGCGCGAAGGTTGGGATTTGATCCGCTCACTTCCTGAGGCCCGCTATTTGGGTTTGGTTGTCCCGAGGTTTATGGCGCGACGCCCCTACGGGAAACATTCCGAATCTACCGAGGCGTTCGAGTTTGAGGAAATCCTCTTGAAACCAGGAGAGAAACCTAACCACGAACATTTCCTGTGGGCCAACTCCGCTTTTTTGTGCGCCTGCTTGCTGGGGCAATCTTTCGCCGAAGACGGCTGGAATTTCGATCCCAACCGCTTGCTGGAGATTCGCGGGTTGCCTTACTTTGTTTTCTCACATCAGGGAGAGATCGTGATGACCCCGCCTGCCGAAGTCACCCTCACGCAAACGGCCATGGAGAAGATCTTGGATAGTGGCCTCATGGTGTTGATGTCCTATGTGGGCGGCGACCAAGTGCGGCTGGCGGGATTTCGCTCCGTGGCCCACGGTCCTGCCGGCTTGAGCGGCCGCTGGGTGTGAAACCGCCGCCATCAGCCCTTAAGCTGGCCCTTGCGCAGGCAAGGTTTTGCCACGGCCGTAACGGCATGCCCCCTCCGATCGTCTTGGCAAGAGGCTTCACCGGCACCCAGATGCAGAAATCACCGGTTTGCGCTAAGCTTCGGAGTTTTGAGACTAGGCGGCTCGGAGCCTCCAATCAGCCACCGTGGCGCGCTCTCGATCCAGCCCAAGGTAGGTGCTCTATGCAGAAATGGCCCATCCAAATCGTTTCCCCGCTGGCCGTCCTCGCCCTGTTCGCAAGTAGCGCCTGGGCGCAAAATGCCCAGCCAAAACGCGCCCCTGATGTGCCCTACGTTCCAACTACTGAGGAAGCCGTCCAGGCGATGCTGGAACTGGCGGGCGTGCAAAAGAATGACGTCGTCTATGATCTTGGCTGCGGCGACGGCCGGATTGTGATCGCTGCGGCAAAGAAGTATGGAGCGCGCGGCGTTGGCATCGATATCAATCCGGAACGCATTAAAGAGGCTCGAGAAAACGCCAAAAAGGCAGGCGTCGAGCACCTCGTGCGTTTCGAAGAGAACGATTTGTTTGAGGCTGACATCCGCGAAGCGACCGTCGTCACGCTGTTTTTGCTCTCGAGCATCAACCTCAAACTCAAACCCAAATTGCTCGCCGAGTTAAAACCTGGCACACGCGTAGTCTCCAACACCTTTGACATGGGCGATTGGAAGCCTGACCGCGAGGCCCACGTGGGTGGCAACGACAACGAGGATGGCTATCTGAGCCGGAAACTCTTTCTCTGGTTGATTCCGGAAAAGCGGTGACGGGTTTTTTGAGTCCATGCGATCTCGCCGGCCAGGGGGAGTGGATTTGCGGACTTGAGGACTTGACGGTTTCCATATTTCGAGTAATATCGAAATATGGCGCGCACTCGATCCACCCAATACTCGCCGCCGCTTTCCACAAATCTTGCCCCGGCGGATCTCGCCCCCGTGAGCGCGCAACCGCGAGAGATGTGCCGGGCTAGCGAAGCTCAGAACTTGGCCCGATACGCGGATATGTTTTCCGCCATGGGAACCGAGCCCCGTCTGCGCATCATGCGCCTGCTTCTTGCGGCGCATCCAGTTGGCATGGTCGTGGGAGAAATCGCCAACGAACTGGGTATGCCCGCCTCCACTCTGTCGCATCATCTCGAAAAACTAAAAAACGAAGAGCTTGTGAAAGTGCGTCGCGACGGCACCTATCTTTGGTATTCCGCCAACACGGTGGTTCTCCAAGAACTGTTGAGTTTTCTCTATGCCGAATGTTGTACGCGGAATAAGGCCGTAAAACCGGAATCCGTGCTAACCACCATCTGCACGTAGCGAAAGTTTTTCAAGGAGTTAGTATGACAAGGCAAGCCAAGCCGTGGCTCACCCTAGCCGTGTGGGCCGTCCTCGGTGCTGCGGTGTCTCCCAGCCAAGCAGAGGGGCCAGCACGGTTGCGAGTCCTCATCCTGTGCACCGGCAACAGTGCGCGGTCTCAGATGACGGAGGGCTTTCTGCGATCGCTCGATTCCCGGCTTGAGGTGCATTCCGCCGGTACGAAGCCTGCGCCTCGAGTCAACCCGTTTGCAATCCAAGCCATGAAGGAGATCGGAATCGATATTTCGAGTGGACAGCCAAAGTCGGTGGAGGGTTATCTTGGGCAGAGTTTCGATTTCGTGATTACGGTGTGCGACGACGCGGATAAAAATTGCCCGCGCTTTTCGGGAAAAGTGGGCCGGAGGCTGCACCTCGGCTTCCCCGACCCGGCCAAAGCGACAGGAACGGACGAGCAGAAGCTCGCCGTCTTCCGCACAGTTCGCGATGACATCCGTACGCGCTTCACAGCGCTCTACCGGAGCGAGCTCGCCCCAGCGCTTGCCGCCAAACAGGCGGCCTCCTCGCAACAAAACCGCACGAATTGATCGGATTCCTCCAACAGGAGCAGGCCATGAGCCAGGTCAAGCAGATCGTCCAACAAAAATATGGTCAGCTCGCTCAGCGGGTGAGCCGTGGCAAGGAATCTTGTTGTGGTCCCGCTGCATCCAGCGTTGACCCCATTAGCGCCAACCTCTACGGGGAAGCAGAAGCGAGCATGGTTCCTGAAACCGCTCTAGCCGCCTCGCTAGGCTGTGGAAACCCGACCGCGTTGGCTGAGTTGAAACCCGGAGAAGTCGTGTTGGATCTCGGCTCCGGAGGCGGGATTGACGTTCTGTTGAGCGCCAAACGTGTCGGGCCCACAGGAAAGGCCTACGGCTTGGACATGACGGAGGAAATGTTAGCGCTGGCGGAGGAGAACAAGGCCAAAAGTGGCCTCACAAATGTCGAGTTTCTCCGGGGCGAAATTGAGAACATTCCTCTTCCAGACCACAGCGTCGATGTCATCATCTCCAATTGCGTCATTAATCTCTCGGCCGATAAAGATCGGGTTTTCGCCGAAGCCTTCCGCGTCCTCAAGCCGGGCGGCCGCTTCGCCGTTTCCGACATCGTGACTCGGGGAGAAGTTCCCGCCGCCATTCGCCACAGCTTGGAACTTTGGGTGGGCTGCGTTGCAGGTGCGCTGGACGAATCCGATTACCGGGCCAAACTCGCTCGTGCTGGGTTCACGCAGATTCAGGTCGAGCTGACACGGATTTATCGCGTGGAAGACGCACGCGAATTCCTCGAATCACAGGGATTTGATCTCGAGGCGCTAGCCCCGGAAGTGGACGGGAAGTTCGCCAGCGCTTTGATTCGCGCCCTCAAACCTGCCTCTTCTCCCTCACCGGGGGAGCGTTTCACCCTAGGCGAATGAAACCAGCAAACATCGCGCCCGCTCCAAGCAAGCTCGATCTGCCCGGGGGGACCTCGCACTCGCTTGGCCTTTTCGAACGCTATCTCTCGCTGTGGGTGGCGCTTTGTATGCTTGCAGGCGTCGCTTTCGGCCGCTTAACCCCATCCTGGGTCCAGACTCTTCGCCAGATGGAATTTGGCTCCGGCAGCCAAATCAACTTACCCATGGCCATTCTCATTTGGCTGATGATCACACCCATGATGATGAAGGTGGACTTTTCCTCCATCCGGCATGTGGGAAAGCGCCCAGTCGGTTTGTTCATTACGTTGTTTGTGAACTGGATCGTAAAACCGTTTTCGATGGCCGGACTTGCATGGCTGTTCTTCCGCCACGTGTTTTCGCCCTGGATCTCAGCCGGGCAAGCGGACCAGTACATCGCCGGTGCGATCATTCTTTCGGCCGCCCCTTGTACGGCGATGGTGTTCGTTTGGAGCCACTTAACGAAAGGCGATCCAGCCTACACGCTAGTGCAAGTGGCTCTCAATGACCTCATCATGCTGGTGCTTTTTGCGCCGATCGTACAGTTGCTAGTTTCCGGAGCGTCCAATCTCACCATACCTTTTCAGGTACTTCTCTATTCCGTGGTGGCCTTCATCGTGATTCCGCTTGCCGTTGGAGCCTGGCTGCGCCATGCCTTCATTCGAAGAGGCGGCCGCCAGTGGTTTGAATTCCAGCTGCTGCCCCGCTTTGCACCCGTCACCATGGTCGCTTTGCTAGCGACGCTGGTACTGATTTTCGCCTTTCAAGCCGATAACATCGTCGGGCGCTTCTTCCATGTGATCCTAATCGCTGTGCCAATCACCTTGCAGGTTTACCTCAACTCGGGTCTGGCATACGGTCTGATGAAGGCGTTTGGGGTGGAACATACGGTGGCCGCGCCCGGCGCCTTGATCGGCGCGTCGAACTTCTTTGAACTCGCCGTGGCAACCGCCATAGCGCTGTTCGGACCCGAGTCCGGCGCTGCCCTGGCGACGGTTGTTGGCGTGCTGGTCGAGGTGCCGGTGATGCTCTCCGTGTGCGGGCTGTGCAACCGGACCCGCCACTGGTTTCCCCTCCCTCAGCCCGGAAGGCCAGCCTCGGTAGGAGGAGTATGAAAACAAGCGTCTTGATCCTCTGTACTGGGAATTCCGCGCGAAGCCAGATGTTTGAGGGTTTGTTGCGGGCCGAAGCAGGGGACCGCCTTGAAGTGGAAAGCGCTGGGGTCAAACCGTCTCAGCTGCGCCCTGAGGCAGTCGCCGTCCTGCAAGAACTCGGTATCGATATTCAACACCAGCGCTCCAAACATGTTGACGAGTTTCGGGGACGCAGCTTCGACATCGTACTCACAGTGTGCGATCAAGCCCGCCAAGAATGTCCCGTCTTTCCCGGAGCCACCCGCGTCATTCATCACAGCTTTCCCGATCCAGCTGCGGTGCAGGGCAGCGAGGAAGAGCGTCTTCGCGCCTTTCGCCAAGTCCGCGACCAAATTCGAAGCTATCTTCCCGAGTTCCTCCGACTCGCGCTTGACGCAAAACCGCCGGCAACGGATTCTCAGCGCAGCCAGGAGTAAATGGCGACGCTGAAGCCGATGGTCACGACAATCGCCCGCACCCAGCTAGCGGGCATTCTTCGCGCCAGGCGCGCGCCCGCGTAGCCGCCTAGGGTTGCTGCAAGGGCCATCACCAGCGCATACTTCCACACAATCACGCCAGAAAGCAGGAACACGAGAATGGTCACGCCATTCATCGCGGCGGCCAGAATCGATTTCACCGCGTTCATATGATGAATATTCGGAATTCCCATGAAAGCCAGGGAACTTAGCATGAGAATGCCGATTCCGGCCCCGAAATAGCCGCCATAAACACCCACCAGAAATTGGAAGAACACGACTGCGGCGAGAGTCCGCGTGCTTGGCTTTTCGTGAGGATGCGCGCCCACCCAGCGCGAAAGAGGCTTTTGCACTAGCAAGAGCGTGGAGGCGCTGACTAGCAGCCAAGGAACCATGCCAGCAAAGACTCGCTCGGGCAATCGGGTCAGCAGCAGAGAACCCGCAATTCCACCCAAAAAACTAGGAGGAAGCAGGCGAAGGAGGTGTCCGCCGCACTCTGCTAGCTCTTTGCGATAACCCCAACCCGAGGCGAGGGAGCCGGGAAACAGCGCAAATGTGCTGGTGGCGTTTGCCGCCACCGGCGAGAGAACCGTAAGGAGGCTGGGGAACGTCAGCATGGTACCGCCTCCCGCGATTGCATTCACCATACCAGCAAGCAGCGCGGCCACAACCAAGATCAACCACGAGCCGAAAAGGTCCCACATGCTGGCTGGAGCCGCCTTTTAATTCTCACCCTTTTGCAGCTTCCGCCACGTTTTGGTGTTCCAGCTTGCGGTCTAAATAACGTTTGCGGCTCTCCACAATCACGCGGCGCGCGTCGGCAGGCCCGCCCCAGCCACGAATGCGCGTCACACGCCCTTCCAATTCCTTGTAGATGGTGAAGAAGTGCTCGATTTCCCGGCGCACGTGGGGAAAGATCTGGTCCATGGTGTGAATCTGATCGTAACGGGGATTGTTCATCGGCACGGCTAAAACTTTCTGGTCCCGCTCTTCGTTGTCCTCCATGTGGAGCACGCCTACAGGACGTACGTCGAAAATGATGCCCGGATAACTAGGCTCCTGGACAAGCGTGAGCACATCCATCGGGTCGTTGTCCTCGGCTAGCGTGCCGGGAATAAAGCCGTAGTCGCCCGGGTAATGCAGCGGAGAATAGAGGGCCCGATCCAGTCGGAACAAGCCGGTTCCGACATCGTATTCGTATTTATTTGCCGAGTTCTTTGGAATCTCAACGATCATCCGGACCACTTCCGGGCAATCCTTCCCCGGATCCAGATCGTACAAATTCATAGGCTCTTTCAAGGCTAACAGAATCCTCGGGCGCAACGGGCGCTGGCGCGCCTCAGCAGGACTTAGACGAAAGGATTGTGCTCGCGTTCATGTCCGATGGTGGTCTTGGGACCGTGGCCCGGAATAACCAAGGTCTCTTCGGGCAGCGTGAACAATTTCGTTTCAATTGAAGATAGAATTTGGTGGGTGTCTCCACCGGGTAGATCTGTCCGCCCGATGCTTTCCCGAAACAGCGTGTCGCCAGCCACCAAAGTTTGCTGTGCCGGCAGATAGAGACACAAACTGCCGGGCGTGTGGCCTGGAGTGTGAAGAACATGAAACTCGGTGGCGCCGGCCCCAGAAGCTAGCTTCAGGATATCTCCCTCGCGCGCCGGGTGATCGATCTCAGTTTGCTCGGGCGTCCGTACACCAAGCCACGCTGCCTGGACATCCAAGCGGTCATAGAGAGCCTGATCCCGCTCGTTCATCCACACCGGCGCCCCAGTGGCCGCCTTTAACTTGGCTGCGCCGCCGATGTGGTCAATGTGAGCGTGCGTGATCACAATGGCTTGGAGACGCAGCCCGTGGCGCTGGAGCACGGCCAGAATCATCTCGATTTCATCGCCCGGGTCCACCACAATCGCCTCCCGCGTAGACTCCTCGCCGAAAATCGAGCAATTGCACTGCAAGGGGCCAACCGGCAGAATTTCATGAATCATAGTTCTACTGTCGCATCAAACAGTAGGCTCGACAAAACGCAAGCTCTGTGATAACCTCGCCGCTACAATCCGGGGGGTTTATGGTCACGGACCGACTGTTCGGTAGCGTGTTACGATTCTGCTTCGTTGTAATTTTTACTCTGGGGCTCAGGACTGCCTCAGGGCAGCAATCGGCCAGCCTTTCTGGACTCGTCACAGACACATCCGGAGCTGTCGTCGCGGGGGCATCTTTACGGCTGGTGAACGTGGACACGGGTGAGCTGATTTCGGCTACTTCTAGCTCCACTGGCGCTTACACAATTCCACTCTTGAAGCCCGGCGCATACGAACTAACAGTGGAACAGCCTGGCTTCAAACTATTCCGCCAACGCGGCATCACACTAGAGACGGGTACGCCCGCTCGCCTTGATGTGCGGCTGGAAGTTGGGGGCCTTACCGAAACGATCACCGTGGAATCTTCGGTCCCTCTCCTGCGGACCGAGAGCTCCTCTGTGGGCAGCGTAGTCCGCAACGAGATGATCACAAATATGCCCCTGGTGGGTCGGCGGGCGGCGCAGCTAGCCCGTTTGAACGGCTTTATGGTGCAAGTCGGAACGGGGTCCAACTTCACCATGGCCGGAGGCCGGGGCGACAACACAAATTGGACGATTGACGGCGGTAACGCCCAAAACATTCTGCTCGGCGTTGCCACGTTGAACTTCGACCCGCCCATCGACGCGCTGGAGGAGTTTAACGTCGAGATTTCAAACTACAAAGCTGAGTTGGGACGGACTGGCGGCGGCGTGGTGCAGATGACAACAAAAAGTGGCACCAACAAATTCCACGGCACGGCATACTGGTTTTTGCGTAACGACGCCCTCGATGCCCGCAATTTCTTCGCCGCTGACAAGCAAGTTCTGCGTTACCATCAGCCTGGCGTTTCACTCGGCGGACCCATCGTTCGCAATAGGACATTTTTCTTTTTCAATTACGAAGCGATTCGGGTGAAGAGGCAGAATATCGTGTTTGCCAACATCCCGACCCCAGCCGAAGTGCGAGGCGACTTTGCAGGCTTTCCCACCGTCATTCGTGACCCTCTTACCCAGACTCCTTTTCCAGGCAATGTCATCCCAGCGGCGCGTCTCGATCCAGTAGGTCGGGCGCTTGCTGCCTTCTACCCCGCTCCGAATGTGCCGGCTGCACCAAGTCGGAACAACAACTACCGATTTAACCAGTCCGTGAGAACTCCTTCCAATGTTTTCGTGACCCGCATTGACCATAACTTCCACCAAAATCACCGCATTTACGGGCGGCTTCTTTCAAACGTACGAAGTTTTACTGAAAATGGCCCGATTTTCCCGACTCCTGGCGTTGATTCCAATCACCAACGCTCTGACAGTGGTTACTTCAACTGGTCGGTTACCTATCTTCATAACTTCACGCCCACGCTTCTTGGGGAAGTTCGTTATCAAGCGGATTGGCGAAAGTTTCACAACTATCACGGGGGACTTGGCTTGGGATATGCCGAACGCATCGGACTGCGCGGGACCAACCCGTTGTACTTCCCCCGGATCAACATCACCGGCGTCTACCCACTCGGAAGTGGGACACAAGAGCGGCGTCAGTTCCCAATTCGAGGCAATAATTGGACCTACAGCTTAACAAGCGTCCGTGGCAACCATACAGCCAAGTTTGGAGTTCAGTATCGTTCTTCGCGGAATGATGATGTGCCGCGAAATAACGCGGGAGGGAATTTCTCCTTCACGCCGGTAGCCACCGGCGACGCGTTCTCTGCCCTCCTGCTCGGTTGGGTCGCCTCAGGCTTCCGGGATGATGGCGATTTGGTGCGATCTCTGGCGGCCACCTGGGGGTTTTTCGCCCAGGATGACTGGCGGATCACGCCGAAGCTCACTCTAAACATCGGCCTGCGTTACGACCTCGACGTGCCGCGGCACGAAGGCATCAACAACCAGCAAAATTCTTTTGACCAGTTTGCGATCAACCCCGTTTGCAACTGTCCCGGCGCCATGGCTTGGTCAGGGCGGAACGGCCGGAGTATCTACGCTCACAATTTCGATCTCAATAACTTTGGCCCGCGGCTCGGATTCTCCTACCGGCTCAGCGACAAGTGGGTGGTGCGCTGGGGCGGCGCTGTCGTGTACACCGGGCAGTATGACCAAGCGAGTCCGCTTTCGGTGCGGCTCGGATTCACCGTTCGCGGGGACTACATTTCACCCGATGGCGGTCGCACTGCAGCCCTTCTGTTGCGGGATGGCGTCCCGCCGCTACGCCGGCCCCAGGAGTCCGACCTCACGCCAGGCTTTGGAGCCGTCCGCATTGGCGAAAATCCCATCTTAAGCGTGGAGTTCTTCGAACCTGAGGGCCGCGTAGTCCCCTACCTCCACACCTATAACATGAACATCCAGCGTTTGATCTCACGCAACATGCTGTTTGAGATAGGTTATTTGGGCACCTTTGGGCACAAACTGGTAGTGCCGGGGACAAGGTCAATCAACCAAGTGCGCCCAAAACTCATCCGACCCGGGAATGTGCAGACCCTCCGCCCTTACCCGCAGTATTCGGACGTGCGGGTGGTGCAACCCACCATCGGCAACTCGAATTATCACGGAATGAATGTGAAAGTGGAGCGCAGAATGTCTGCCGGGTTGCAGTTCAACGCCAATTACACCTGGGCCAAGGCGATTGACGACGTGGAAGCAAGAAACGAGCTCGGGGGCAACGCTGGCGACAACGCCTTCTCCAACCAGTATGATCGGCGGGCCGACCGCGGCTTGTCTGGCAACAACGTGAACCATCGATTCATCAGCAGCGTGTTGTGGGAAATCCCGGTGGGCAAAGGACGCCAGTTCACCCTCGCCAACAAGGCGCTCAATCTGATCGCGGCGGTTGGTCTACGGCGTTAATCTTAGAGCTGCGCACGGGCCCGCCCTTCGGTGTCATCGAAAACAACGCAGCTACGGTTTTCCCGACAGCCGTCACCGTGCGTTCCGACGCCATCGGTCCCTACCGGCGAAATCCGAACTGGAGGTCGAATGTTCTGACCGAGACTTTTTTTGACACCAGCACCTTTGTACAACCGCCGTTTGGGAAATTTGGGAACACGGGTCGCGTTTTCGCCAACGGCCCAGGCGCTGTTGTTGGCGATCTATCTGCGCTCAAAGAGTTTCCTTTTGCCGAAGGCCACCGGCTTCAGCTGCGCTGCGAGATGTTGAACTTCATGAACCGGCCCAATTTCAACCTCCCGAATCAAACTCGTGGCATACCGGCATTCGGCCGCATCAACAGCCTGATTGAGGGCAACCAGGCGCGTATCATCCAACTCGGTCTGCATTACCGCTTTTAGCAACAGTCTGGACTCTCCCACTCTGAGGGGTTGGAGAGAACGCGCCCCGCCAGGATCCGCAAAGCGCGGCCTAAGACAAGGCATCTTCGCGGCTCGGCCTGTGCACGAGCTTCGCAAAAGATGACACCATAGAATTTTGAGTCACTCCAAAGAATTGTGAGTCATTCCAAACGCCTGTTATGTCAGACCTACTCGGAATCCTCATGCGGTGGACGCACATCACATCCATCACCTTCCTTGCAGGAAGCGCCATTTATTGCCGTCTGGTCGCCTACCCAGCGCTCGAGGCGCTGCCCAATTCAGAGCAACCGCGTACATCGGACCGCTTCGCGGCTTTACTTCGTCCGTGGGTAGTGCTGGCGGTAGCGCTCGCTTTTGGCTCTGGCATCTACAATCTCTTGCACAAAGTGGATCCGCCCAAGGGCTATCACATGTGGTTCGGTATCAAGTTTCTGCTGGCCCTCCACATTGCAGCGATTTCGCTCATTATGGGACGCCCCGGGCTGGATCTGCGCAAGCGTATGCGCCAGGTCACGGGCAGCGCCATCACCATTCTCCTGGTGCTAGCCATTTCCGCTTACTTGAGGTCGTTGCGATGAACGGCTATACCGCGCTGCGCCAGGGAGCCGCATGGCTGGATTTTGAGGCGCGCGGCCGGTTCTGGGCTGCGGGCGAAGATCGCGCCCGCTTGCTTCATGCCATGACCACGAATCACGTCCAGTCGCTCGCACCAGGCCAAGGCTGCTACGCATTTTTTCTCAACGCCCAGGGCCGCATTTTAGGAGACGTTCACTTGCTGTGTTGCGAGGATCGATTCCTGTTGGATACCGAACCGGAAACCCATGACTTGCTTTTCCAGCACCTCGACAAATACATCATTGCCGATGATGTTACGCTCGAGGACGCGCGGGCGGATTTAACAGTGATCGCCATTGAGGGCCCGCGCAGTGGCGTGGTGATCGAGCAGCTTGGACTCCCTGCTCCAGAGCGAGACCATGACCACGTCCAGCAGGGCCAATTCCGCGTCGCGCGTATTTCCTCTACCGGCCAGCCTGGATTTCGGCTGTATCTCGAACGCCAGGCCCGGCCTGCTATTTTGGCGCAACTCGAAGCCGCGGGCGTCGTGCAAGCAACAGCCGACGAACAGCGAATTGTGCGGCTAGAAAACCGCAAGCCAAGATACGGTGAGGACATTACGGACCGCAATCTGGTTCAAGAAACCCGGCAACTGCAAGCCGTCCACTTTAGCAAAGGCTGCTATCTCGGTCAGGAAATCGTGGAACGCGTGCGCTCGCGCGGACAAGTCCACCGCCTGCTAAGCGCCCTGACGGTGGAAGGGAGCGACCCCGTTGACCGCGGCACAGCGGTGAGAGCCGGTGACACCGCCGTTGGCGAGATTACCTCTGCCGCCTTCTCCCCTGCGCTAGGCAAAACAGTAGCTCTTGGATACCTGCGTTCAGAACATGCGACGCCCAAAACGAGACTCTCTTTGGATGGCCGCCAGGTTGAGGTGGTGGGAGAATGCGGTGGGGCGTAATGCTGTTGCCTGCCGTATTGGCCGGCCAGGATTTGCAAATCGGTGTCTTGGGTCTATTCCATCCCCAGCACGCTCTCGTTCATGCCGGGAGTATGCAGATCGGGGCGGAGCTCATTCCCCAGTCTGGCCCTGTATTGCTAGCCGCCGAGAATCAACAGATCGTCATCCGGCGAGGGACTGAGTTGCGACGTGCGCGCGAGGTCAGCTTCCAAGCGCTCCGCAAGATCGAGATTCCAGGCAAAATAAGCCGCCGCTTTTTCGGTCGCGCCACAGTACAAGCTCGCGCCAACGAATTGGTTCTGGCCGTTCTTACCGACCTTGAGACAGCCGTGGCCACGAGTGTGTCTGCGGAAGCTCCCCACGCTCCCCGCGAGGCAGCGCGCGCACAAGCCGTCCTGGCCCGATCCTACTACCGGGCGGCCCGGCGCCGCCACTCTCTTTTCGATTTCTGCGACACTACGCACTGCCAGTTGTTTCAGGATCCGCCCAACGCTATGGCGCAATCCGCCGCCGCCTCGACGGCGGGAATCATTCTGCGACATCTCGGCCAGCCGGTAGAGGCTCTTTTCTTTCGCAGTTGTGGCGGGACCACCTTGAATTCTGCCCAGGTCGGGCTCGACGCCTCCTCATTCCCCTATCGAGCTGTACCCTGCGAGCCCTGCGCTCGCTCGCCCTTGCGGTGGCGCAGCCGTTTGCCGTTTGCCGAAGCACACCCGTTGCTTGCGGGGACTTTCAGCGAAAACCAGCGCTTGGAACTTGCGCGCCGCTTTGGCTGGCAATCTCTTCGCTCGAATTTTTTTGAACTCCGTCGCCTAGGAGACTGGTTGCTCGTAGAAGGAAAAGGGGAGGGGCATGGCGTCGGTCTCTGCCAGCGAGGAGCAGCCTGGATGGCGCAACGGGGAGCCCTGTACGCGGAAATCCTGGCCCACTACTTTCCCGGAGCCCAGCTGGGCCAATAATCTTCTTGGGTGAAGCGAGCTTCCATCAGCAGACACCTTTTTGCTGCTCGAGCTTTGCCACGAGCATCTACCAGGTGGGTTGGCTGCCGCAAACAAGGCGCCGTTGCTTCTGTTATCCATGAAGAATTCGGAGGGTGGTTCATGAAGTTTTCAATTGGATTGCTTTGCTTAACAGCTTTCCCGCTGGTCGTCTGGGGACAGTTGACCACAGCACAGCGGGTTCAGGATTTCGAAAATCTTGCCTCATTATTCGTCAGGCGCTACGCACCGGCTAATTGGAAAATCGAATCGCTAGGCATCAATCTATTTGAAACGGCTCCTTGGTTGGAGCGGGTGCGCGCGGCGAAATCAGATGTTGAGTTTCTCGACATCTGCGCCGAATATGTTGCCCAGCTTCAGGATGGACACTCTGCCTTTCGCACGGTCTCAAATTTCTCAGCCAACCTTGGAATCGCAGTAGATATTTATGACGGCAAGGTGCTGATTGAGTCGATCGACCGCTCCCGCTATCCGGTAAACAATTTTCCGATCCAAGTTGGCGATGAGTTGGTTTCGCTCGATGGTCGCCCCACGGAGGACTGGATCCAGTACTTCCTGAAACTGAGGGGAGGGGGAACACTCCGCACGGCGAGAAGAATGGCTGCTGACGCGATCACCAACCGCTCTCAAGTGTTCTATCCCTCGGCTTCACTCGTTGAGGACACCTCGCAAGTGGTAATCCGCAACGCCCAGGGCGAGCTTCAATCTTATACTCTCACCTGGCGCAAGACCGGCCGTGAGCTCCGCCATCTCAGCCCGTTGCCGGAAGTGAAGATTTCTCGATTCTCCGTGAACGCCACAGAAGAAGAGCCACTCTACCTTAGAGAATTGCGGAACTGGCAAACTTGGGCCGTGGCAAAAGATGAACCGCTGCTGAACGGTGAACCTGTGCTCACGGACGATGGCCAAATTCGCGAGCGCCGCTGGGTTCTGGGCTGGGGAGCACGCGCTCCACAGTGGGTGTTCCCTGCGGCCTATAATTTTCAAATTCGTTTAGGTAACCAGCCCCAGCACGTTTTCTATTCGGGCGTTTTTCAAGTCGAGGGACTCCGCGTGGGTTTTCTTCGCATCCCGAATTTCGCGCCATCGAATACAGCGGCAGCGGTGGCTCAATTCAACAGCGAGATCGACTTCTTTCAGGCAAATACCGATGGCTTGGTCGTCGACGTCATGCGCAACACGGGAGGCGGCTGCGTGGGCTTAGAATATCTCGCAAAATTGATCCCCAGCGAGCACACCGGTTTTTGGGAGCAGTTCATTCCGACCCTAGAGTTCGTTAACACGGCCTGGCAGTTCTGGCAAACCTCCCAACAGCTCGGCGCGCCGCGCTGGGTCACCGAGACTTGGCGCTTTTATTACGAGGCTTTGCAACAAGGCTATGCGAGCGGACGGGTTCTCACAGGAGCTTTCCCGGTCTGCGGCTTCACGGAACCGTTCTTCACGCCCTTAGAACGGCGTCCGGGCCAAGCCTCGGCCTACCGGAAACCTCTGATTGTTCTCGTGGATGAGTTCTCGGTCTCCTTTGGCGATATGTTTCCAGCCATGATTCAAGATAACCGCCGCGGGTTGATTGTTGGCATGCGCACAGGAGGTTGGGGCGGACTGAGCAGCCTTTGGCGGGCAGGGTTTTACTCGGAAAGCTCCACCACGCTCACCCGCTCTCTCGTGGTTCGTGCCTCCGCTCTCGAAACCCCGGGCCTACCTGTCTCACCCTACCTCGAGAATGTGGGGGTAGAACCAGACATCGAGCTCGATTACATGACGCGGGAGAATCTGCTCACGCGAGGCCGCCCCTTCGTCGACGCGTTTGCCCGCATCATTGCGGCGCACATCCGGGCCACGGCCCGCTAGGAGAGGAGTGCTGAAACCATGAATAACCTCGCCGTACGCCTCAACCTTCTGGCCCTCCTTGCGAGTTTTCCACTTATCGCCCAACTAACTCTTGAGCAGCGGATCCAAGATTTTCAGGCGCTCGCTTCCGTTTATGCGCGCTACTATGCACCCCATGATTGGAAAGTGCAAGGTGTGAAGTTTAATCTGTTCGACCTCGCCCCTTGGCTCGAGCAAGTGCGCGCTGCCCAAACCGATCTGGATTACCTGGAAGTTTGTGCACGCTATGTCGCCAGCTTGAAGGACGGGCACGCTGCCTGGCGCTCCGGCATCCTTTTCTCGGCGGATCTGGGGATCTTGACCGATATCTACGACGGCAGGGTTTTAATCGACAGCATTAACCGAGCCCGCTATCCCGCTCAGCAATACCCATTTCAGATTGGCGATGAGCTTCTTTCGATTGACGGGAAACCCGTCGACCTGATTCTTGATGAGCTTTCCGCTCTGCGAAGCATGGGCAACCCGGTCACGACGCGGCGCTATGCGGCACAGGTGCTGACACAGCGTAGCGCCACCTTCTATCCCCGAACAGTGCTGCTAGGCGATACAGCAGTCGTCGAAATTCGACGTGCTTCGGGGGAGATTGCTTCCTACACCTTGACCTGGCAAAAAAACGGCATCCCGCGGCGCGACATCAGCCCGGTCCCCCCAACGAAAGCTCCGGTGGCGTCAGCCACACAGATTGATTTCGCGGGCTTCTTGCGGCAATTCCACAATCGCCGCGCTGCCGACGATGACCCGCTACTTCGCCGGGTTTATCATCCAGAAACGGGCGAATGGGAGCTAGTTCATAAGGTGCTCGGCTGGGGAGCCCGGTCTCCTGCGTTCTCCTTTCCCGCCCAACTCGCCTTCCAGCAGCGGCGCGGTTCGGGCAGCGACTTTTTCTATTCCGGTACCTTCCAAACCGAGGGCTTGCGCATCGGCTTTTTGCGTATTCCGAGTTTTCCCAGCACGAACACCGCGGCCATCCTTCGCGAGCTTGATACAGAGCTTGCTTTCTTCCAACAAAACACGGACGGCCTGGTTGTTGACCTCATGCGTAACACTGGAGGAGGTTGCCTGGCGCTCGATATCGCACGGCGCTTGATGCCGCAACGCTTCACCTTTGGGGGAGAACATTTGCTGGCCAACCGGGAAAACATCAACCGCTTTTGGCTTCTGCGAAACCTGGCCCTAGAATCGAGAGCAGAGCCCTGGATCATTACTTCCTATGAGTTCTACCTCAATATGTTGCTCGAAGCTGAGCGAGACCATCGCAGCTTGACAGGCGCAATTCCAACCTGCGGCGCGCCGACCAATCTGTTTGACCCGGCTACGGGCCCCGGCGGCGAATCGCTTGCTTATTCCAAGCCGGTCATCTTCTTGGCGGATGAATTCTCTGTGTCGTTTGCAGACTATTTCTTAGCAGCGATGCAGGACAACGGCCGCGGACCGGTTGTGGGAGCCCGCACCGCAGGCTGGGGTGGCTCGGTCGCCGTGACCTCGTATGGGCCTTACAGTGAGGCTTCCGTGTCCTATACCATCACTTTGGACTCTCGCGAGAAGCCCATTGTTTCTCCCGACCTTCCGCCCGCCGCCTTCATCGAAAATATCGGAGTGCTTCCGGACATTCCACTCCCATTCATGACCCGGGCCAACCTCTTAGAAGCAGGACGTCCCTTCGCCCAGCAAATGGCTCGCATCGCAGCCGAGCATATCCGCTCAAGCCGGTAAGAGAATACTGAACCCAGCACATCGTCCCGCCGGAGGAAACCAAAATGCGCCTGGAGCGACTGTGGTAAGCAGAAGCATCCAGGCGCCTTGCGGAAAGGAGACGGGGCAGATGGTTGCCCTCTGGCCGTTCAAACTACAGGAACGACAGTTTTTGAGGCGTGAAGTTCACCAAATTCGGGAACACATTCCTCAAATCGGCGTCAGAGACACCGAACCAGCTTCCCAGGGTCGCCCCATACTGGTCGAGCGAAGTAGTGGGAATCCAGTTGCCCCGCGTGCCCGCATCATCGGGCCCGCGTAAAGCGAGCGTGGGGAAGACACCATAGGTTCCTCCCCGGACAGCTCCGCCGATCACCAAATGATGGCCGCCCCAGCCATGATCGGTGCCGATATTGGAGTTGGCGTTTCCGGTGCGGTTGAATTCACTCTCGGTGAACAGCGTTACCTGATTCATCATCCCGGTGGCCTCCATCGTCGCCACGAAGGCGTTGATTGCGCCGTCCACCTGAGCCAGCAAAGCTTGATGCCGCGGTAGGAGCTCTTCGTGATTATCGAATCCCCCCAGTCCAGCGAAGAAAATTTGCCGGTTCATGCCGAGCGCTCCGCGAACCGAGATGAGGCGCGCTACTTGAGCCAGTTGATTGCCCAAACTCGTGTTCGGAAACGTTACCGGAAGCGGGGGAGCACTTGCCAGTGCCGCATTCACCTCGCGCGCAGATTGAATGCTTTCCCCAATCACGCTGTTGGCCGAAGCAATCATCTGAAGGCCTGTATCGAAGGTCAAGATGCGTTGTAGCGAAGCAAGGCGCGCATTCATCGCAGCGCTGTCGCCAAACGTACGCAGGCCGAAGGAGCTGATGTTGGAGTAGTTCAACCCCTTCGTGTTGACCCCAGAAAGGAACAGGGCGTTGCCGCCGTTGACGGAAACACCCGGCGGCAGCACTCCAGTGTTCTGGTTGTAAATGAGGTCGTTAACGCGGCCTCCCCAACCTGTTGAGCCTCCATTCGGGTCAGAAGTTTGCCACTGCTGAATCTGGTCCGAATGCGAGTAGAGATTTCTTGGCAGCGGCGTTGTGTTCAGCTGCGCCTTGGTTGTCGGACGGAACAGCGTACCGACGTTGAACACCATGGCGACCCGCTGCTGGTTGTACAAGCGTTGGATACTGGTCAAGGCGGGGTGAAAACCATATCCGCTTGAACCAGCTGGCAAGAGAGAACCTTGCGGGATCGCCACGCTCGGCCGCATGGCCTGATAAGCAGCATAGCGGGAATCGATGGGCACAATCATGTTATTTGAATCATTCCCGCCAAACAGAAACACGCACACCAAGGCCCTATAGCTAGAGGTCGCCTGTGCGTTCGCAGAAACCAAACCAAGACGGCTTAGATGCGCGCTCACGCCCGCCGCACCCAACCCGCAGCAGCTCTTCAGGAATTCACGTCGAGTCTTTGACATTTTCCTTACTCTCCTTTCGATTGCCCGAAATTGGGTTTACCGGTCCACCTGAAACTGGGCGCTCGCCAAAGTAAGATAGAGCGCCGTCCGCACCCTCTCCATGGCGTTGCTGGCGGGCGTGGCTTGGACCGCATTGAGAATCTCCGAGCGCATCTGGGCGGACATGTTGCCCCCCATAAACAGCAGGTTGCAATAGTCCACCAGTGCACCCGCATCCGAGGCGCGGCTGGTAAACGGCTGGAAATCGATTCGCACATCCGAGCCGAAACCATTCGAAATCAACTCAGCAACGAAATTGACTCGCACTAGCGAGGTGACCGAAGTGTAGATCTGGAATTCGGGCGCCAAAAGCGGCGTGCCGCGGATCCGGAAACTCGGTGAGAAGTAGCTGAAAACCGAGGGCGGGTACAGCACCTTCTGTCCCATTTCCTCGGTTCGATCCGTCATGAATGGATAGTCGGCGATGGTGGCCCCCAGAGCCCGCAACTGGGAAGCGACGAATAGCACCGGCTCCATCAACTTGTTGCCCGTTGTCGACGGACCAGTTGCCTCAGGATGAGTGAGGATGGCCCGCACAACTGCCTGCAAATCGCCCCGCACGTTGCTGCCGTTGTTGGCGAACACGCTGGCGACCGCCTGAATATAGGCCGGGCTCGGGTTCGACTTCACCAGCATCTGAATGAGTTGCTTACTCACAAAGACAGGCAGGTTGGGATGATTGAACAGAATGTCCAGGGCCTGCTCCATCTCCGCGCGAGCTTGTTGTGAACCAGCGATCGTATTTCCAAGGAAAACCTTAGTTCCGATGTCATGGAAGCGTTGCACGGGCTCCATGGGAACCAGGTAGTTTTCGGGCGCGAGGTTGTTGGGTACGGTGTTCGGGTTCCCATCGCCAAACGTCCAACCCGTCAGCATCCGCGACAGTTCCCGTACGTCATCTTCGGTGTAAGCGGAAAGAGGCCGGCCCTGAGCGTCCACCCGCACGGATCCATCCGGGTTGAGAAGAACCAAGCCAATGGTAAACAGCTGCAACAACTCCCGAGCGTAGTTTTCGTTTGGCTCTACACCCGATGAGGCGAGGCTTCGGTTGTTGAGCATATTGAGATAGACACCCATGGCGGGGTTCGTTGTCATCTCGCGCATGAGATTGCGGTAGTTGCCAAAGGCTTGATTCAGCAAAATCCGGTAATAGGGGATGATCGCTTCCGGACAATCCACTTCTACGCCCGACACGACCCAGATCTTGTGCAGCGCAAATGCTACTCGCTGCCGCAGCTGGTCCTGACCCGTCACAGCGTTTTGCATGAACCGCTCTTGCGTCCACTCCAAAGGCTTGCTGAGCAGAGAATCTGGGAAGGTGGAAATGGGCGCCGCAAACTGTTCTGCGAGGAATGCTGCCGCCCCGATTTGCCGGACGCGCTCGATGTCGCCCGGCCGCGGCCCCCAGGTTGCCTGGCGCAACAACCGGTAAGCCGCTCGTGTCGGCTCATCCACGGTCGTGGGCGAAGAAACCGGAGCTCCGGACACCTCAGCCGAACGCGGACTCTCGCCCGAAACGTTTACCGCAGTAACTCGGTAGTAGTAAGTCGTGCCGTTCGTTAGTCCTGTATTCCGGAAAGTTGGAGCCGTCAAGCCAGTTGCGATGGGCGTTGAGCCTTGCCCGTTCGGCGTGGTCCCGCGGTAGACGTTATAGGTCTCTGCACCGCTCACCGCGGTCCAGCTTACCGTGATCACCGAATCCCCCAAGGTCAACGTGACGCCCGTTGGAGCCGAAGGAACAGCTACCGGCGTGGCTTTCACCTCTGCCGACAGCGGACCTTGGCCGCCAGCATTGACAGCCGCCACCTTGTAGTAATAAGTGACGCCATTCGTCAAGCCGGTATTCGTGTAAGTGGTGTTTGTCGGTGACGCGATCGGCGTGTCGGCTTGGCCATTCGGCGTGGTACCCCGGTATACGCGGTAGGCGGAGGCGCCCGCCACCGCATTCCAGGTCAACGTCACCCGCGCCGAACCCACTGTCGCGCTGAGGTTGGTGGGCGCCGTGAGACCGTTTGTCGGTGTGGCTGAGGCTTCATTGGACATGGGCCCTTGTCCACCGGCATTAATCGCGGCCACTTTGTAAAAGTAAGTTGTTCCGTTACTTAATCCAGTATTTGTGAAGGATGTCCCGCTAACGGTTGCCAGGGGCGTGCCCGACTGCCCGCTCGAGCTGGTTCCGCGGAACACCTGATAGCCCGATGCTCCCGTAATACCGTTCCAGGTCAGAGTAACTTGGCGATCGCCAGGCATCGCTGTGAGATTCGTAGGTGCAGCCGCTGGCGGCGGAATCACCATCGTCGGGGTTGCCGAAACTACATTGGAGTAACTACTTGCACCAAATTGATTTATTGCTTTCAGCCGGTAAAAATATCTGGTACCGTTCATTAATCCCGTATTGGTGTAAGTCGTGGCTGTAATATTCGTCGCAATCGGAGTATTTTCGACCGTCGACGAAGTACCCCGGAACACCTGATAACTTGTCGCTCCAGGCGAAGCTTTCCAAAAGAGAGTCACGCTTTGATTGCCTGCCTCCGCGCTCAACTCCGTCGGCGGAGCGGGAACGGCACCAGGCGTGACATCAGAGTTTCGCGGGAGAAGCTGCGCGTCGGCCCAACTCGCGGAATCGTCCGTCGGTCCGTCGCCCGCGTCTAGGACCTTCAAGACAAGCGTCTCGCGCCCGCTCACGATTACTGAGACATGCTCGGGTGGCATGTCTCCTCGTAAGACCGGCGAACGGTATAGGCGCGCGTTGTCCGCCCAGACTTCGAAAATCGCCGAGCCGCGATTTCCGACCGAATCGTCGATTCCGATTACGGCACTGAATCGCTCGTATTTTTGATCGAGATCGTATCGAATCTCTGCATTCGCATAGGTTCCTAAGCCGCGGTTATACGTGAGTCCAGCCAATCGGATCTTGCCTGCGTCTTTGGGCTCCGGGCCTCCATTGGCGCGGTCTCGCTCCACCGGCCCCAGACCGTTCATGACACCCATCCAGTTCATGCTGGACAAATAGCGAACTGACTCCACTCCCTCTAACCTGGCGTCAGCCCAATCGGCGTGGTCATAGCTGATGCCGTCGCCCGCATCCAGAACCACTAGCCTCATCTCGCGAGCGTCTTCAACAGGAACCTCGATGGCAAGCCCAGGCATGCCCCCCCTCATGACTGGACTTGTATATTTTTTTTGGCCATCCACCCACACTTCGAAGATCACGCTTCCGCGATCTCCGACTTCATCATCAACTCCGATGACGGCTCGAAACATCTCGTAGCGGTCCCAGAGCGGGTAACGAATTTCCGAGCGCGCATGGACACCAAGACCACTCTGGTATTTGCGTCCGCCGATGGAGATCGGCCGGCCATCTCGAGCGGCAAGCTCTCCATTGGATCGGTCTAATTCCACAGGGCCCCAGCCGTTGGTCGCAGAAAGCCAGTTCAAATCACTTAACCAGCGCCGCGTAAGCACCGGTGGCGTCGGTTGAAGCGGAATATTCACAGGGTAAAGCCGGTTCTGGGGAATCACTTGCTCGGGTTGATTCGGATAAGTCCAGTAAAGCTCGATAATGGCAGGGCCTTTATTTTCGTAATATTCGAGCTGGATATCATATCTTTCGCCTGCCTTTAACTGAACTGGAACACTCTGGTCCCAGTTCGCGCCACCACTATCCCAGTGATTGATAAGTAACTTTTGATTCACCCATAACCGCACACCGTCGTCAGATCGGGTTAGAAACGTGTAAGCACCAGTTACGGGAGCTTCAATTTTCCCGGTCCAGCGCACCGAGAATTTATCCGGCCCAAGACCTTGGGCGGGAGCGAAGCCACCCCAGTTGAAGTTGACAGTGGCATCGGTCCGAGTGAGCGCTGCTGGCGCCTTTAAGTCTGGATTCGTGAAATATTCGCCCCGTAGTCCCGTGCCGGTACCCATTTGGCCCGCTGCGCTGGCTGCGAAGGCGAGGGTTAAGGCCGTGAAGCTCATCACACTACGCGCGAATGAAAGGCTCTGAGCGACACGGCCTGTGAATTGTTGGAAGGGTCTGATCGAGGTCACAGTAACAAAGTCTCCCTCTGAACTTTGGTTGAGTCAGTTTATGTGAAAGGGGGAGGGGAGGCTCAATCGGGGAGGTTACTGAGCCGCGCCAATTCCTAGTACCAACGAGCTAGGAAGGCTCACGCTTCTCTAGCTCTAACCCTCAGGCCTGCCTTCTGTCAAGGGTTTCTAAATCTTTTTTTCTGTAGCGGATTCGTGCACGGGAAGCTAGGTAACGCCAGACACGCTCAGTAAGAGGTTTTCGCTATACAGGAAAAATTGCTTAGCGTTTTTTACAACAGCCGATTTCTTAAAATCGTGGGAAATTGCAACACTGCTCTACACAAGGAACCCTTCCACGAGATTCGAACTGTTTAACTCGGGAAATACTGTTTCACACACGCAGATTGGATTACAAACCGAGCTTCGTTCGGTCGAGGGGCGCCTCAAACAAGCTCCCACCTCTGAGCAGCCCTCAGGTCAACGCGCGCCTGGGCGAATCCAGGTCGCTCCAGACGGCGTGAGGAAGACGTGGGGTTGTGACGTCGGAACAGAGCCCGGTGGTGGTTCCATGGAATTGTGGTGTGCGAGGTACATCTCGGGCGTCCAACCGTAACCAAGGCCGTAGCCAGGAGGCGCAAATTCTTCTTCACTTGGCAGAGTTACGGGTCGATTCAGCCAGGGCCAGCGAATTTGTCGCGCCGGGTCAAACGACGTGCCAGCATACTTTTCTGGATTCGCAGCTACTTGCTCGGCAGTTGGCGCGAGTTCCCGCTCGCTAGCAGACTCCGCTGGCGCAAGCAGAAAACGAGCACGCTCGTCTGGTCTTGCTCTGGCAGCAGAAGCTGATAAAGAATCGCCGCTTGTTGACCAAAACTTCGTCGGTTGTTGCATCCTTTGGAGCAGGAGCCCTTCAAACAGGCGCCGGGTTGCTTCAGGGCTTTTGGGGAGCTGGATGGAAGTCTGTCTGCCTGGCGCGCGATGAGAAAAATTCACGCCAAGTCGAGCGAAACTCACATTTTCTGAAGGGGTCGAGCGTCGCCAGTCTTCAGTTCGCCGCCCCACAAGCGGTGGATGCGAAGCCGGGGACGGTGGGATCGAAGAGGAAATTCGTTGCGTCATTATTCGCAACGCATGCAACTTAGTCGCCGAACGTAACCCTAGCGTTTGCGCTCGGAGGGCTCACTGGCGCCGTTTCGGAACCGTCTCCGCAACAAGCTCCGGCTTACTTGTTACTCTGAGAATGTGCGTTCTCGCTCCAAGCCAGAGTTAATGAGTCCGGCTGGTTACTGGCCCCAACTTCACGCTGCCATCGAAGCTGGCGCCGATTCCGTCTACTTTGGATTAAAGCACTTCACGGCACGGGCCAAGGTCGGTTTCACTCTGAGCGAACTTCCCGAAGTCTTGCGCACCCTACGCAGCCGCGGCGTCAAAGGATTTGTCACCTTCAACACCCTTGTTTTTGACCATGAAATCGCCGAAGCGGCACGTGTTTTAGAACAAATCGCGCAAGCAGGCGCCGACGCCATTATCGTTCAGGATTTTGGCGTCATCCGCCTGGCCCGGCAAATCGTACCCCATCTAGAGATTCACGCGAGCACCCAAATGACCATCACTTCCGCCGAAGGTGTAAGGTTAGCGCAGAAGGAAGGTGTGCGGCGCGTGGTACTGGCGCGCGAGCTGTCCCTTGCTGACATCCGCGCCATCCGCCAGCAAACGGACTGCGAGTTAGAAACTTTTGTGCACGGGGCGCTCTGCGTTTCTTATTCCGGGCAGTGTTTGTCTTCGGAGGCT
This sequence comes from Bryobacteraceae bacterium, assembly GCA_025056455.1. Classification (GTDB taxonomy): domain Bacteria; phylum Acidobacteriota; class Terriglobia; order Bryobacterales; family Bryobacteraceae; genus CADEFT01. The sequence continues at coordinate 607,672 of JANWVY010000001.1, forward strand.
TGGGGCGGACGGAGCGCCAATCGTGGCCAGTGTGCCCAGGCCTGTCGCCTGCCTTACGAATTACTGGTTGATGGCGCGGTGAAACCGCTTGGCGCCGCTCGCTATTTGCTTTCGCCGGGCGATCTCTACGCTCTGCGCCAAGTGCCAGATCTCATCGAAGCTGGCGTTGACGCCTTCAAAATTGAAGGGCGCTACAAGGACGCTACCTATGTCGCGTTGGTGACGCAAGCCTACCGCAAAGCAATTGACAAGGCGTGGGAGGGAAACGCCTTGGCCCTCTCTGCTGCCGAGGAGCTTGCCATCGAGCAGGTCTATTCGCGGGGTCTTGGCCCGTTCTTCCTTACTGGGACCAATCATCAAGCCGTTGTCGAAGGGCGCCTGCCGCGCCACCGTGGTGTGCGCCTGGGAACCGTGGTTCAAGCGGGGGCGCGCAGCGTGCGCATTCGGCCGGAAGCCGCGCACGCAGTTTCGCCGCTCAAACCGGGAGATGGTGTCGTCTTTGACGCTGCAAACTGGCGTAGCCCCGAGGAGCCAGAAGAGGGTGGTCGAATCTATCAAATCGAGCCGCTCCCTGGGGGCGACCTCGAATTACGTTTCGCGAGCGGCGCGATCAACCCGGCCCGCATCCGGCCAGGGGACATCCTCTGGCGGTCCCACGATCCAGCTGTCGATCGCGCTGCAAAAATTTTTACTCAAGCCCGTACCCCGGTCCGCAAACAGCCGCTCGCGGTCCAGGTCTGGGCCTGCCCAGGCCGGCCACTTGAGCTAACCTGGAGGCTTCAGAATCAGCCTTCCATTTCGGTCTCGGTCTGCTCGATAGCGCCGCTGGAACCCGCGCGAGACCGAACCCTGAATTTGAGCTATCTCCGCGAGCATCTAGGCCGGCTCGGCAACACAAGCTATGAACTCGCTCATCTCGAAGCAGAGATTCAGGGCGACCCTTTCGCCCCTCCGTCGCTGCTCAATGATCTTCGCCGGCAGGCTATCGCTCAACTGGTGAAACTCCAAGAAGCCTTGCCGCCTGTAAAGACTCGGTCGTGGTTAGAAGTGCGCGATCAACTGCTGGCTGGGCCACCCCGCCCCCCAGCTCCATCCAGCACCGAGCCCTCGCTCCACCTCCTGGTGCGCTCGGCCGAACAACTCGACGCAGCCATCCAGCTCAAGCCCGCCAGCATCACGCTCGATTATCTCGACCTCTACGGGCTGCGGCCCTCGGTGGAACGTGTGCGTGCAGCCGGACTCGTCCCTCGCGTGGCGAGCCCGCGCATTCTAAAACCGGGCGAAGAACAACTGGCGCGCTTCTTAGTCAAGCTCGATTGCCCCATTCTAGTTCGCTCGGCGGGCCTTCTTGAAACCCTCCGCCAGTGCGCAACGGTGCCGCTGATTGGAGACTTTAGTCTCAATGCTGCCAATGCCATTTCGGCTGGCCTGTTGCTGGAGATGGGCCTCATGCGCCTAACGCCCGCTCATGATCTCAACGCCGAGCAAGTCGCCACGCTAGCCAGGGCCACCGGCGCCAGTTGGATTGAAGCCGTCGCCTATCACCACTTGCCGGTTTTCCACACTGAGCACTGCGTATTTTGCCGCTTTCTTTCCACGGGATCTAGTTATCAGGATTGTGGACGTCCTTGCGAGAAGCATCGCCTCGCGCTCCGTGACTCGAGTGGCCGCGCGCATCCCGTCATGGCTGACGTCGGTTGCCGTAACACCGTCTTCGGAGCCGAAGCCCAACAAGCAAGCGCGCACCTCACCCTGTGGCTCGAAGCGGGAATTCAGCATTTCCGCTTGGAATTCGTTCACGAGTCCGCAGATCAAATCACGCGCGTGGCCACCGCTTTTCGAAATGCTCTGGCCGGTCGCCTGTCGGCATCCGAGCTAGCACGCACGTTGCAACAAGCCGCTCCCCAGGGAACGACGGAAGGCAGCTTGTTTGTTGCCAAGGACTACTTACTTCTCCCAGTGCTTCAATAACGCCAAGCTGGGTTCAAGGAGCATATTCAGCCTCGGGCTCCATGGGAAACATCGGAACACGGCGATGGCGGTAAGAAAAAGACGCCGGATTGTTGCACGTTTCGCCAGGCGTATCCACAAGGATGATCTCTCCCGCAACGGGTTCATAGGCAGCGCGCGGGGCCACCACGCCCTTCACAATCAGAATGTCTTTGTGCTCTGGCCGCACGCCCAAACTCAAAATCTGCTCCAGACTCATCGGCGCCATGCGGCGGCTAGTGAAAACAACCGTATGCTGGCTGTCAGTTTCCAAGACTGCCGTCACGCCCTGATCATTGTATGTCCAGCCTCCATGACGTACTTGAGTTTCGGTGAACAGACCATCGGACAGCGTCCGCACTCTTCCTTCGAGCAAGAGCCCGTTCAGCGGAATCTGAGTCCGCTGGCGGACTCCGGCTTCAAGACACCGTCTGACAGCCTCTGGCGCGTACAGGATAATCAAAGCGTTACGCGCGCCTTGCCGGAGACATTCCTCGAGAAGTAGGGTCGAGTTCGCCGCGCTGCCTCCGCCTACGTTGTCTCCCACATCCATCAAGACGACAGGCTTCCGGGAAGAAGCCTTGGCTTGGGCCACCGCCTCGGCGGGACTGGGAAGAGACGTCAAAAATTCCATTCGCCGAGCCCAAGCCCGCCTGGCCATCCACTGCGCAGCGTGCTTGGCTGCTTGGAGATCGCCGTCGGCGACAGTGAGAAAACTAGTTCCCATCTCCGCCACGTCCGCGTAATAAAACCCGAGACAAACGCTTGCGCTCAACACCTTCGGCCAGGAGAGCACGGCCTGCAAATCCTCGTAAAGGCTGCGGGCGGGATTTTGCAGGGTGTGCTGCGCAGCAATTGGAATGACCCAAGGCGGGCTTTCCATCCACATCACGGGCCGCACGCCTTCCCGCAGAATGCGGGCCATCAATTGCGCCGCTTCGAAACCTCGCTCCCGCTGGTCGAGATGAGGGTTGGTGCGATAGGCGGTGATGGCGGTAGCCTGCTGCAACATCTGCGCGGAGATGTTGGCATGCAGGTCTACCGTGACCACAATCGGCAACTGTGGACCGGTTGTATCACGAATGCGCCGGAGCAGCTCTCCGTCCGCATCGGGAAACGCTTCGCTCACCGTGGCCCCGTGAAGCGCCACCAGCAGACCGTCAAGCTGCCCCAGGCCGCGAACCGACGCTAGCAAAGCGGCCGCGAGTCGCTCGAAATCGGCAGCGCAAATCGGACCCGAGGGAACAGCAAAGCTTGCAAAGCCGGGCCTTGCGTCCATCCCCAGCACCTGGCAGCCATCGAGCATTCCTCCCAGCTCGTGCGGCTTGCCGCTCCAGCGCTCGCGCATGGCTTCGCCCTCGGTCATCGATGTGGTCGCGAAATCTTCCCACCTCGTCTGTACGGGCGAAAACGTATTCGACTCATGAAGAAAACCAACAACCCCGACCCGCTCCCGAGCACCCATAGCCTTTGCCTTAACCGAAACACGCTCACCGACAACCAGCTTTCCTGGGGCGTAAATTTGTTCCCGCTAATATTCCACGCGCACCCATCGTTTGGTTCGCACCGAGCGGTAGCCTGCGTCGAGAATGGTGTTGACAATATAACCGTCCTCGTAGGTTTCCCGCGGCGGGATGCCCTCGCGAACACATTCGACAAAGTGGCGCATCTCTGCCTGATAGCCATACGCAAAGGCTTCTTCGGGCAGGGGCCGCGTCCAGCCAACGTCCAACTCCGCCTTCTCGACAACATAGCCGGCAGGTTTCATGGAGAAGGAAGTGATCGGAGTGCTACGCGTCACATCTGTGAAAATCGAACCTTCCGAGCCGTGGATTTCGTTGCGTAAATCTAGTCCGCCTTTGGTAGTCCAGGAGAGTTCACAATGGGCGATACCGCCCGAGCTAAATTTCAACACCAGCAGCGCGTTGTCTTCTCCTTTCGTCTTATCTCGGTGCACCAGCGTATCCGCCCAAGCCATCACTTCCACTACGCGGTCCTCTTTGCCGAAAAAGTAACGGGCGGCTTCAATACAGTGGCAGGCCAGGTCATTCATGGCGCCCCCGCCCGTTTTCTCGATGTCCCAGAAGTGAGGGCTGTGCGGTCCGGAGTGCGATTCCCGGGAGCGCACCCACAAGACCTTCCCGATGCCGCCCCGTTCAATCAGCTCGCGAGCCTTCACCACACAGGGCGAAAAAACTTCGGTTTCGGCATAGCCATGCAAGCAGCCACTCTTTCGTGCTGCGTCCCACATTTTTTTCGCTTCCCGGCGGTTTCGCGCAAGCGGCTTCGTGCAGACTTGGTGGCGTTTCCGGCGAGCCAGCTCGAGGGAGACCGCAAGATGGGCCTCGTTGGGAAGAGCGATGATGAACAGATCGATGTCATCTCGGCAGAAGACATCATGGAGAGAAGTCGAAGCTTGCGGAATTTTCCACCGGCGAGCAAACTGCTGGGCATGCTTCTCGCTCCGCGAATAGTTCACCACCACCTGCTGCCCGTTCACATTGGCCAGTCCTTGCATGTAAAAGTCAGCGACAAACCCCGAACCCAACATGGCGATCCGCACTTGCTTCATGGCTTCTTCCTCAGAACTCTGTCGTGTGCACGGCCCGCCTACAGCGACGGCGCGGGACTTCGTTAGCGCGCAATCCGGAGAGCCGGCAGCGCGGCTCGCAATTTAGCGACTCCCGCCTCGGTGATCCCCGTCGCTTCAATATCTAGCCACTTCAGGCCTTTCATTTGCGTCAAGAAGGCGACTGCATCGTCGTTGAGCCTCGCACACCGGTAGAGCGTGAGTTTCTCCAGCTTGGTGAGACCGACAAGTGGCTGCAATCCCGCTGCCGTCAGATTCGTTTGCCCGAAATCCGCCTCCGTCAATTCGCTCAGACCGCCCAACTTCTCCATCCCGGCGTCGGTAATTTTCGCGCCGCGCAAGTTCAGCCGCCGTAGGTTCTTTAGCTGGCCAATGGTCTCCAGACCTCGGTCCGTGATTATCGCAGCCCACAAACCAGAGTCTGTCCGCTGCACGCCACTCAAATCAAGCGCTGTCAGCGCGGGTGCAAGGCGTAGGACGTTAACGCCAACATCAGTAAGCTTGTTGCCCCCTACGGCGATCTCCTTCAAGTTGGGGATTGCTGTTAGCGGCTCGAAACCGTTATCGGTGAACAGCGAATATCCGACATCGAGGGATTCTAACGACGGGTGGCCCGCCAGTTGCGCCAAGCCAAGATCCGTTACCTTGGTTCCTCTGAGGTTGACGCGCTTCAGCCGCTTCCAGTTCTTCATCACCACCAGCGCACCATCACCAATCTGCTCGGCGAAATATAGATTTACTTCCTCCATGGCAGGCATATTCTTGAGCTGCTGAAAGCCCACATCCGTGACGCGCGTATGAGAAAGGTCCAGCCGGCGCAACGAACCAATCCTGGCCACAGGCTGAAGGTCGGAATCCTCGATCCAGGAACTCCGAAAACTGAGGGCGACCACTTCGCCGCGCGGACCTCTTTCCAAGGTGCCGCCTAGCCGGATGATCCAGTCTTCGCCTACTGCTTCCAGCGCCAGAGCGCCCATGGTTCCCACCGCTAGGGAGCCGGCAACCGCAACGATCCATCGCATTAGCTTTTCCTCCGGTTCGGAAGCGCCGACTCGCGCTCGTAGATGATTTGCAGGTTGGGCTTAGCTTGCCGGAGCCGTTGAAACCCCTCGTCGGAAACCAACGTGTGATACAAGTTCACATACTTGAGATGGGGCAGGGCGGAAAGGCTCCAAGCGCCTTGATCGGTAATATTCGCCGTGTCCAAACGCAGCTCTTCAAGTTGTGTTAGAGCCTTGACTAAAACCTCCAGGCCTTTGTCGGAAATCGACGTGTAGTCAAGATTCAATCGCCGCAAGTTGTGCAAGCCCGCCACCACCTCCACCGAAGCATCGGAAAAGCGTGTACGAACCACTTCCAGCCTTCGCAAATTACGCAAGCTCGCCAAATGCCGGAAGCCCTTGTCTGTGAAGCGCCCGTAGCTCAAATTAAGCTCTTCAAGCTGGGTGAGCGCACCTAGATGCGCCATACCCGCGTCCGTCACGTCTGTCGCCGTTAGATCGAGCGTCTTCAAATCAGGCAACGCCTTCAATTGCGCCAGCGCCGCGTCACTCACGGACCCGTAGCTCGCGCGGAGCGAACGCAGAGCCCGCTGCTTGCAAACTTGCTGGAAGCCACGGTCATCGAGCAACGTACCAGAAATCTCTAAATCCTCGAGGTGAGTGAAAACAGGGAGTCCCGTGGCGGTAACTTGCGTGTTGTTCACGATGAGCCGGCGCAAGCCTTGAAGGGGAGCCAGCACGGCCAGGCCTTTGTCGCTGACAAGCGTGTGGCTGAGATTGAGCTGCTCCAGGGAGTGAAGCTGGGCGATTTGCTCCATCCCCAGATCCCCCGCCTCGGTGGCCTCCAAACTCAACTTCTTTACACTAGGAAGCGCCGTCAAATAGCGAAGCTGGCGATCGGTAACCGGCGTGCGCGACAGGTCGATCTCGCGCAAAGTGCCCTCCGCAAACTCTGCACGACCACCGAGCTTGCGTACCCAATCAGCCACGGCCTGCGGCGTGAGCGCCACAGGCTTGCTGTCACGCAGGGCAGCCGCTGCCAGCTGCGGCGCAGTATCCTGAAAATGGATCCGGCACTGTGGATTGGCTTTGCGGAAGGCCTCCACCCCCCCGCGAGAAACGCGCGTGTAACGTAAATCGAGCTCGCGCAGGTTTTTGAGCGATGCAAGCCGCGCTAGACCTGTATTTGACACCTGAGACCGATAGAGAATGAGTTCTTCGAGCGCAGGCAAATTCGCCAGCACCTCAACCCCTTCGTCCGTGATCAGTGAGCCGAGCAAATTCAGACGGCGCAATTTCTTGGCTTGAGCCAGATGGCGAAGACCCGAGTCCGTGAGCTTTGCTCCGTAAAGGTCGAGTTCTTCGAGTTGTCGTAGCGCGGCCAAGTACGGGGCGCCGCGATCGGTGACCAGCGTATCCCGTAACAAAAGCGTTTTTAGCTTGGTGAGACCAGCAAGATACGGCATGCCCTCGTCGCTAAACGTAGAGTAGTTGAGATCGAGCTTCTCTAAATTTACAAACGCCGCGAGGCTTGAGCCTTGCAGGCGGCTTTGAGACGCCCGCAATTCCTTGAGCGTGGTGATGTTCTTTAGGTGCGCCAGGCCTTTGTCCTGAACATTGATGTTGGTGAGAAAATGCAGGCTAAAGTGAAGTTTTTCGAGTTTGGTCAACCCCGCCAGCGCCTGAAATTCATCGTTCGCGTCGAGGCGGCTGCCGGCGCCTGGGTTAAAAATTGGACCTGGTAAAAGCAGCTCCCGCAGCTCCGTGGCCGGGGAGAGTTTCCGAAATTCGGAAGGCTCGATGATCGCGCCAACTAGATCCACAGCCTCGAGGCGGAAAGGCGTTGCAGGCAACTCGTCAATCCGGGTAAGAATCTTGGTCTGGCCTACAAGCCGCACCCGGCCGTTCGCGCGAAGTACCCATTGGGCAACCTCGCGGTCATCAGCACCCCAAGCCAGCACAGCAGTGAGAGGAAGAAGGAGAAGAAGGGTTTGAATGTGCCTGGTCATGGCAACTCAAATCCTATCGCATAGGGGATCGCGCTACGCTAGCCCGAAGCAGGCCCAGCGCGCTGGGCCCGGGGCCCGGACCAAGAGTTGGCCTCCGCGATTTAGGGAATGCGCACCAAAAGAACGCCGTTCTGGCGACGGTCCGCGCCGTAGGTGACCGCTTCTATCGTGTTGGCTTTCGGGTTCAAGCGTTGGAGAACGGGAACCGGCTGAAGCTGTTGAGGCAGCTGGCCGGGTTGCGGAGTTTGCGCTGGTGGACTACCCACAAACGCCACACCTGGCGGGTTTGGCGGCAAGAACGCTTCACCCGTCTGCAAATCATAGATCAAATACTGCGAGCCGGTGTTTCCCGTGCGGGTGCCCCGTGCAACGAGGCGCCGGGTGGCAGGCACCACCCCCATCAGCTGCGCCGTCGCAAAGCCATCGGGAAGCATCAACTGTCGAACCTCCACATTGCGGAGGTCGAAGATCAAAAAGCCGCCGTCGCCAGCCTGGCGAGTCCGGCCGGTAGCCACGGCAATTTCTAATGCCGGGATTGGCTGGAGCTGGTTGAACCCCACTAAACCTTGCGGTACGTCCAGGCGGTAGGGCGCGAGCGTCACACCGTCGAGAGCAAAAACAACGTCCGCCGCAGGACTTTGGACCAGCAAAAAATCATTCAGGTCGATGGCGCCCGCTTGAACATTGAGCGCGCCTGAGCCCGGCAATTCAACGGCAGTAAAGCGCCCGCCATCCAACTCAAAGACTTGAAAACTGAGTGCAGTGCACTGCTGGCGAAACTCCCGCTCACCCGAGCGACTGCCGAGCAAAACAAGGCGGCGGGAAGTTTCAACATTGAGAATCTGGGCCTGTGCGCTGCAAGAGGCAACAAACCAACCCGCAGGTAGTGGGATCGCAGACACCTGCTCGGCAAAGGAAACCAGACCATGCGCAGAACCGTCGCTTCGCATCCCGAGCACATATACGCTACGCGTCTGGGCGTCGAAGAAGACCGATACGCGCAAACGCTGAAGAGCTGTTTGCTGGGCTGCGCCAGCTGGACCGCCCCCGCCTGGAAGCCCAGGCAGGCCAGGAAGGCCCGGCAGGTTCGGCAAACGTGGCATCACCAAAGGAACCCAGTCTGCGGGGAATTCGCGCGAGCCGGTGACTGCGCCTTGCGGATTCAAAATGGCCAGTTTGGCTTTCTTTGGGTTGTCCTCATCATCACCCACCACCACAGCAAACTGTTGCTGCCCGATATTGAGGGGATTGGTTAGGATCTTGTTGACGCCGTCGCCGAGATCAATCTGGAGGTTGGGATTGAGGGCGGGATTCCCCGCCCCCGGCGCAACTCCTCCCGCACCGGCCGCGCCGCCCACCGCGATTTGGCCTCCCGGTAAGCCAGTCGCCGCTTGCACATCACCCGTGACCGTATGAATGGAATACAGCTGTTGCGGAGGTCCAGCCACCAGTGCACCGAAACTGCTCGAATCGATCCCTACCAGTGCCGTGGCGGCGGCTGGTAACTCGACCGGCATGGCGTCAATCTTTTCAGGGTGGAAAACTACGACGCGAGAGCTCACCGGCTGGCCGGGATTCTCAGAAAGTGGCGGACCAGCGAAGGCGGCAATTGCAGCGCCATTTTGTTGCAGCACCCCGGGGGTGGGCGCATTGCGATTGGCCGCGGTCAAGCATTCACTTACTGGGGCGCTACGCTGGGCGCGTACGTCCACCAGGAGGCTGGGATAACAGCCTTGCTCATTCCGCGCCCCGCTGAGCAAGAGGAAGCCACCACGGAGATCAGACCCTTGCATCCCGCGAATCTCGGGCGCGCCTTCCGGGAGGGGCAGAAACAGGACCGCGGCATCGCGCAGTGACCGCCAGGTGACATAGTTCGCAAGCCGGGGCGGTGCTTCTACGGTAATGACGTCTCCGGGCAGCGCCGAGGGGGGAATGTCAAAAGAAATCTCATATTCGCCAGGCCGCTTTTCCGAGGCGCGGACCTCGGCCTCGACGCGCAGCCCGCCAACATGGACCGTCACCGGCTGCAACAGCCGGGCGTCTCCGCTGGCCGGCTCACCCGTGTTCAACCGCGGCGAGGTCTGGCCCAGCCCGCTTGCGCGGAGCGTGATACGCGAGCCATTGACCACTGCCTCCGGTTCCCCATAGCCGCGATCCTCACGCGTACGGATGGAAGGCACAGGGTTGGCCACGTTGACACGACCGGGCCGGCTGGTTAGCCCGTTCCGCTCCACTACCACTTGCGCCAGTCCAGGCGGCGTCTCCCAGGGCACCTGTACCACCACGCGCGAGGTTGAAGCCGAATAAATTGGCGCGAAACGGTTGTTGATGCGCACCCGCGTGCCACCAAGTTCGGTGGGAAGCGGACCGTCGGGGGCTACGGCGTCCACATTCGGGCCGAGATTCAGGCCGCTAATCGACAGGATGCCCCCAGGCGCCACTAACGAAGGCGCTGGTTGTAAAGTGAAGGCATTGACAACTCCCCTGAAATCCAGGATGGGACCCAAAGCGGGCTGAGCCCACGCAGTCGCTAGGCAAGCTACAAACAACACGCCGATTCGCATCGGCCTACTCCCCCCTTCTGCTCGTTTAACACAGTTCCCGCAGTGAAGTTGCTGGTTACGAGAACCGCTATAATGAAAACGTTACTGCCTTCATGCCGGCTTCTGAATCGGTTGCTGTGCCCGCCGAGGAATCCCTAGAGCAGCCCCAAAGAGCGAGAAATGGGTGGGTCAACCTACTGTTTTACTCTCTCGGACACTTTGCTGTAGATGTCTACTCGGCGGCTCTTGGCGTGTTCCAACCCTTGCTCGCTTCCCAGCGCGGCGTCTCCTTGAGCCAGGCTGGCATGCTGGGGGGCATGATGGTGTTTGCGGGCTCTGTCCTGCAACCGGTTTGGGGGATCCTTTCGGACCGCTTCCGAAGCCACCTATTCTCGGCGCTTGCGCCTTTTGCGGCCGCGGTTTTCATTTCTTCCTTGGGTTTGGCAAGCAGTTTCCCTACTCTGATGCTGCTGGTGTTTCTCGGAGCTAGCGGGGTGGCTTCGTTTCATCCACAAGCCTCGGCTGGCGCTACGGCTCTGATGAGAGGCAACCGCGCCAAGGCGATGGCCGTTTTTATCAGTTCAGGGTCGCTGGGCTTTGCTCTGGGCCCTACTTACTTTTCACTGCTGCTCGGGAAAGTTGGCCTGGATCGAAGCTATCTAGCGGCAATTCCTGGGGTGCTCGTCACCTTGCTCCTGCTCGTCGTGTTACGGCCCCAGCCGCTCGGCGGCCGGCCGCAGAGTTCCACTCAGTGGGCTCCGATTCTGGCTGTTTGGCGCCCGCTGTCGCTTCTGTATCTTCTGGTTTTTCTCCGCTCGACGGTTCAAATTAGCTTTACCCAGTTTCTGCCGCTATATTTAACGCGCGAACGCGGGCTCAGCTACGAATCGGCGAGCTTGGCGCTATCCATGTTCTCCAGCATGGGTGCGCTTGGAGGCTTTTCCGGAGGATTTCTGGCTGACCGGTTTGGTGCCCACCGCGTCATTCAGGCAAGCATGCTCGGAGCCGTGCCGCCGCTGCTACTATTTTTCACAACGCACGGAGCGCTGGCTATGGTGGGGCTCGCTCTGGCTGGATTGATCCTCCTTTCCACAACGCCAATCAATGTGGTTCTGGCCCAGCGGCTGGCGCCCCAGCAGGCAGCGACGGTGTCCGCCCTGATGATGGGCGGTTCGTGGGGTATGGCAGGCATGCTTCTCTTACCACTAGCTGGTTTGCTTGCCGAGAAATTTTCGCTCCACCAGGTTCTCGCAGCCTTTTCGATGTTTCCGCTGCTTGGTTATTTCCTCGCTTTGCAGTTAAAAAAGGAGCAGGCTTGACGAAGTCCAAGGCCGTGTGTCTGCTCAGTGGAGGACTGGACTCCTCAACTTGCCTGGCCTACGCCATCCGCGAAGGCTTTGAGGCCTACGCTCTATCCGTCGACTATGGCCAGCGCCACCGCATTGAGCTGGAGGCTGCGGCTAGAATCGCTCAGGCTCTCGGCGCTCGGCAGCACCGGGTCCTCAAAGTGGATTTACGCCAGTTCGGCGGCTCCGCCCTGACCGACAATCTTGCCGTGCCCAAAGACCGTAGCGCAGACGAGATGAGCCACGAGATCCCGATTACCTACGTGCCAGCTCGCAACACCATTTTTCTTTCCCTCGCGCTGGCTTGGGCCGAGGTGCTCGGCGCCTTCGATATTTTTGTTGGAGTGAACGCCATCGACTACTCGGGTTACCCCGACTGCCGTCCGGAATTCCTCGCTGCTTTTGAAGCCATGGCCAAGCTCGCCACCCGAGCTGGCGTTGAACAAGGACAGCGTTTCCGCATTCACACACCGTTGATCGCGATGACGAAAGCGGGGATTGTAAAGCTTGCCGCCTCGCTTGGCGTCGATTTCCGGCTCACCCACAGTTGCTATGATCCAGATGAGCGAGGGCGTCCATGCGGCCGTTGCGACTCCTGCATTCTCCGCAGCAAAGGTTTCGCCGAAGCCGGACTGGCCGACCCCCTTGTGTCGGCGTGATCGCGGGTCGCTGATGCTGCATCTGGCCGAAACCTTCTATTCCATCCAGGGCGAGGGCTTGCTTGCTGGCGTGCCTTCCTTCTTCATCCGTTTCACGGGCTGTAATCTGCGTTGCGTCTGGTGCGACACTCCGTATACGTCGTGGAAGCCAGAAGGCGAGAAGCGCTCCCTCGAAGATGTCTTAGCTGAAGTGCAGGCGCAGGCTTGCGGATATGTGGTGGTGACCGGGGGCGAGCCCATGATCCACCCAGAAGTTGTTACGCTATGCGCCCGTCTCAAACAAGCCGGCCAGCATATCACCATTGAGACCAATGGCACAGTCTTCCGCGAACTGGCGTGCGACCTCATGAGCATTTCACCGAAGCTCCGCAACTCGACTCCCTGGAAACGGGCCCAAGGCCGCTGGGCAGCGGCCCATGAACAGGCGCGCTGGCGGCCTGATATTGTCCAGCAACTGATGGCTCATTACCCTTACCAGCTGAAATTTGTCGTCGCCGATCCCGCCGATCTGGAAGAGATCCGCGCCCTGGCGGCCGAGGTTAAAGCGGACCCAAGGCGCGTTCTTCTGATGCCCGAGGGTCGAAGCTCGAAAACTCTCCGCGAACGGACCTGGATTGCCAGCGCCTGCCGAGAGTATGGCTACCGTTACGGTCCCCGCCTCCACGTCCATCTCTGGGGAGATCGGCGCGGCATCTAACACGAAGAATAATCTCGCGGAGATTCCCCAGCGAACTGTCCGTCACGCGAAGAGATAATGGAGCGCAAAGCTGCTACGTTTGGCGAGTCCGCAGGAAGGCGACAAACTCCGCAGGATCCTTGGTGAGGCGGGGGAATGTAGCGATCACCTTTTCATCCGCATCCAGGAGCGCGTAAAAAGGGATCGCCACGGTGGCGAATTTCTGGTTTTGCAAGTCTTGATTTTTCGCGGAAGTCTCATCGGCCCCGTCAGTGTACAACTCCACGAGCACAAAGTTTTTTAGCTCTGCTTGCACTTCCGGCCGTGGAAACATATTCGCCTTCATCCAGTGGCAGTTGGTGCAGGCATAACCGGTGAAGTTCACCAGCACCAGTTTGTTCTCTGCCCGAGCCTTCTCGAGCGCCTCACGATACTGGTTTTTCATCCACACAAGACGCTCCCCCGCGCCAGCGCCGCCCGGGGCCAGACAGGCGCCTTCGGCAGGCAGCGGCACATAGGCGTCCAAGTCGCCGAGTTTTCCGCAAAACATGCCGGGAACGAGGCTCAGCGAAAAGGCGAGAAAAGCGGCGCCGAGAACCGACCGCCCGACCCCCAGATTTTGATCCGGGCGAATGCCCTCCATGCGCAGGAAACCCAGTAAGTAAAGCCCAGGAAGCGAAAAAAGCACGATCCACACGGCGAGAAAACGCTCTCGGGTCAGGACGTTCCAACCCAGCACCTGGTCAATCGTGGAAAGATATTTCAAGGAGATTGCGAGCAGTACAAAGCCGAACACGATTTTCACTCGCGGAAGCCATCCGCCACTTTTGGGCAAACTAGACAGCTGCGAAGGGAATAGAGCCAGCAAAAAGAAAGGCGAGGCGAGGCCCGTGGCGAAACCCAGCATCCCAACCGTGGGTTGCAGCCGGTCCCCCTGAACCGAAGCAGCTAGGAGGCTGCCCACAAAAGGTCCCACACAAGCAAACGCCGTGAGCGAAAAAGTCAGGCCCATAAGCAGCGAGCCGAGCAACCCGCCGCGCTCGGAAGCTCGGTTCAACTTCGTCAGCAGACTCGATGGCAGCGTGATCTCAAAGGCGCCTAGCAGACTGAGGGCAAAGGCAATGAACATGATGGCCAGAAAGGCATTGACCCACGGGCTGGCGGCAAGCTGCAAGACGCCAAACGGACCTAGCAGCGCCGTCGTCAACAGGCCGATGGAAGTGAATAGGAGAATGATCCCAGCCGAAAACACCCCAGCCTGGATGAGACTTTCGGCGCGTGAGCCTTGCTGGCGGCTGAGAAAATAGCTGACCGTGAACGGGATCATGGGAAACACGCAGGGCGTAAAGACGGCCGCCAGGCCAAGCCCAAACGCCACGAGAGCAAAACGCCACAAACCTTGGTCCGCCTGAGGGAGGGATGTCAACGGGTTCGGCCCACTTGGGGCTGAGCTGGTAGAAACCTTTCTTTCCGGCTGCGCCGCAACCAGGGCGTAACCCGGCGGTGGTTGCCAGGAGATGTCGGCGGCCCCAGCCCTGAGCACAAGCTTGGCTGACGCCGGACGCCGGACGGGTGGCAGGCACTGGGTTTCGGTACACGCCTGGTAGCGAGAAGTGACCACGGGTTCAATTTCTCCCTCGCTTGCCGCTGTTTTAATCTTCACTCGAAGATAAAAGACGGCTTCTTTGTCGTAGGTCTCCGTGTCGATGCCGAAGTTGGGATCGAGCTTGCGAACCGGTTGCGGCCGCCACACCTCTGCCTGTTCGAAAGCCTCATGCTCGACGCGGATTGTGGTCACAATCGGTCCACCGGGAGGCGTGGTGGGCGAGTACAAATGCCAAGGCTCTTCAATCTTGGCGGTCAGTTTGCCAACGGTGTAGCCGCCCGGCCGGACCTGAGGGGCCAACCATTCTAGTCGCCACTGGACCGGATCAAGCTTTTTCCTTTCTTGAGAAAAAAGCGGAGCCAGTAAAAAACACACAAGGAGACTTCGGCGCAGCATAAGGAAGGTGGGAAAACGACTACCCTTACTATTTTAAAGGCGCGGCGATGGGCGTACCTAGGCTTGCCCGTCGCCGCCGCAGGATCTCAGTTTGCGAACAGTCCAAGGAGAGTGAAGCTGGGAACGGGTCTCGGCCCGATTAACCAGCAGCGTTCAACTCCATTACGAATTCCGGAGCAGGATAACCGCCGGCGCCGAGCACATCCCGGATTGCTTGTTGAGTGTCGAAGTAAACTTGCCAATAGTGGTCGTTGTGCGTATAGGGGCGAACCGCAAGGACACAGCCGGCTGGCGTATAGGAGAGGATTTTCAAATCCGGAGCGGGCGACTTACTGACGTTCGGGATGGCGCTCAAGGCCTGGGCGATCTTCTGCATCGCTACCCGCGGATCAACGGAATGCGCAATCTGTGCCGTGATGTCCACCCGGCGGTAGGGATTGGCCGTGAAGTTCTGTACGTTGTCAGAAAAGATTTTGTTGTTGCCAACGTAGGTGCGCACATTGTCGGGCGTGTTGATGGTCGTCACAAACAGGCCGATTTCTTCTACGGTACCGGTTACCCCCCTGCAGAGATAAAGTCGCCAACCTTGAAGGGCCGCAAGACCACAAGAAAGGCTCCCGCGGCAAAGTTGGCGAGTAAGCCGCTCCAGGCAGCTCCGATCGCCAGGCCCGCGCCGGCAAGCAAGGCAGCAAACGTAGTCGTTTGGACCCCAAATACCTCCAGGATGGCGATCACGAGGATGATCGTAAGCAGGACATTCACCGTGTTTTCCGCGTAACGGACAATGGTCGCCTCTACGCCTCTGGCGCGCATCCCGCCACCCAGTAATCTCATGGCGAATTTGATTAGCACTCGTCCGACAATCCATAGCGCCAGTGCTCCAACTAGCTTCCAGCCCACGCTGATAATGGTGTTGTTCAAACTGGAAAGCAAGGCTGTTGTATCCATAGTTCTTCCTTCCGTCAGAAAATCGAGGCGTGTAAGAACGCGCCTGACAGTATAGCTAGAGATGGCTGAATGTAAAGTGAAAAAAACCTAGCCCAAACGATTTTCACACTCGCATTCGGACCCGTTTGTTGGAAGGAATAATTGCGATAGCATAGCCAATCGCTGAAAAGGGGCTATGCCGCGTTCCCAATCCCCTGTTAAGGATCCTAGCCGATGAACCGAAGAACCGTGGTAGAAACGCTCGCCCTTGCGCCAGCGCTGTCCGGCCAGCAGAAGAAAATCTCGGTTGCTGTGATCACGCAGGCCAACGGCCCCCATTTGAGCAGCTACGCCGAGGGCCTTGCTCAGAGTGCGGAAGTGGAAAGCGTAGCCGTTTGCGATCCTCAAGGCGCCACGCAAGAAGAGCTGAAAAAAATCCTGGGCGCGAAATTCCTGGCCAGCTTCCGCTCGAGCCGGGAACTGTTCACAGCTTTTAAGCCCCAGCTCGCGTTTGTTGTTCTCGAAGCGGCGCTTGCTCCGCGGGCCATCTCCGAAGCTTTCGACGCTGGCTGTCATGTGATGGCGGAGAAACCAGCTTGCGTTCGCCCGGAAGACTTTGCCTCGCTCGTAAAACGGGCCAAATCCCAAGACCGGCTGCTCATGCTAGCCTTGGCCAACCGGGTCGATCCTGTCATGCGCGAGGCCCGACGCCTGCTGCAATCTGGCGCCATCGGGCGGATCTATGGCATGGAGATGCACACCATCGCCGATCAGACGAGGCTCAAAAATCCCGCTTATCACCATAGCTGGTTGGCAAAACGGGCCCGCAGCGGCGGGGGGCATCTCCTCTGGCTGGGTATTCACTGGCTGGATCTTGCCATCTTTCTTACCGGATCGAAGATCACACAAGTCACCGGGTTCACGGCCAACGTCGGGGGCCAGCCGATTGAAGTCGAAGACTCCGCCGCCCTCGCCCTGCGCTTTGCAAGTGGCACTTTTGGCACGTTAACCTCAGGCTACTATTTGGATCGAGGCAAGCACCTGTTTTTCAAATTTTGGGGCTCTCATGGCTGGCTCGAGATACGCCACCATCGGGCGGAGAATCCCTTGGAATGGTACAGCACCAAGCAAGATAAGCCTCAAACTCACCACTTTCAACCGCTGTCGAGTGGTGGTTATGTTCCTTGGGTCAAGCATGTCGTTCGAGCCGCAGCCGGGCTCGAAGCCCCCGCCCTTACTGCCGAGGAAAGCCTCCATGTGCTCGAAGTCATCTTTGCCGCCTATCGAGCCGCTGAATCTGGGAGAGCACAAGTGGTCCTGTAGCCATCAGAGCAGATTGCTCCAAAAGTTGATATCTTGTGTTTCGTCCTACGATGAGGCTAACGCTGCTTCTTTGTCCACTTGCGCTTGCCTTCGGGCAGGCCGTCCGTTCGGAGTTGACCATTGCCGTCAAGACACCTATGCCGGCGCCTTCTTGGGCTTTGTTAGAGCGCGAGATCTTGAAATACAACTCGCTCGCAGTGGAGCAATTCGCCGAGCGGTTCCTCGACTCTCGCGGCTACCTTCTGCACACGCCGCGCTGGGGTACGCTGGATGGACCCGATGACGCCATCGAAACCTTTTGGAACTGGACCTTGCTGCACGCTCTGGGCGGCTCGGACAAAGTTCTCGAATTGTTCAAAAAGGCGCAGGAGGGCCATTGGAAGCAATACAGCGAACTGCGTACCAAACTGACGACCTTAGCCGCAAACGGCGCCTACCACCGTGAATTCATCACACAGTCCGACTGGTTTCACACGGGCGAAGGAATGCGTGCGTTCCTGCTGCAAGGACTCTCGGATCCCAATGATGATTTGTATCGCCAGCGCATGGTCCGTTTCGCTGCGATGTACAACGGCGAAGACCCTTATGCTCCCAACTACGATCCCGTCAAGAAAGTAATCAAAAGCATCTGGACGGGAAGCAAAGGCCCGATGCTTCGCAAGGCGACCACCTATGACTGGGTGGGCGATCCGGTGCCGGGTATCTTCCACCTGCTGCATAATCCCGCTGGTCGCAGCAAGATGCTGGACCTCGAGGCCAATTACAAAAAGATGCTCGCCCATTGCGATGAGTATCTTGATAGCGTGGGCGATAATTTCTTGAATTTGGCATCCACGATTCTCAATCTGAACGCCTACATGCTAACGGGCGAAGAAAAGTATCGCCAGTACGTTATCGATTACGTGACAGCTTGGAAAGAACGGACCGAACAGACAGGTGGCATGATCCCTTCTAACGTAGGTTTGGATGGCAAACCAGGCGGCGAGTACAACGGTCAATGGTGGAAGGGCACCTATGGCTGGAACTTTACAATCTTCGATGGCGAGATTGAACAGATCGCGCACCGCAACTACTTCACCGACGGCTCCTGGCCTGGCTTTGGGAACGCATTACTCGCCAGTGGAGATCAAGCTTTCGTGAACCTTCTCCGGCGACAGATGGACCTCATTTACGCCCAGAAAAAAATTGAAAACGGGCGAATTCTGCTGCCGCAAATGTATGGCGACCCGAGAGGCTATAAGTACAACGGCTCGCCAAGCTGGTATCACTACACAAACCGGCTGCACACGGACCGCCTCATGGAAATTTATCTCTGGTCCATGGACCGCAAAGATCTTGAGCGCATCCCCGTGGCCACGAAGTTGGAGCCAAGCTCGGGACGCGACGGCTACAGCGAAGAAGACCGGACCTCGACCTGGCTCGCATTTCTGGAGGGGAAGTTTCCGGATTTCCCAGAACAGGCACTGCGGGCTGATCTGGCGCGGATTCGTCGAAAAATGGAGATGATTCGCACCGATCCAACGACAGCCGACACACGGCTGGCCGACTACCTGCTCGATCTCAATCCAGCCACCACCAACGGCTTGACCAACTTGACCCTGGGAGGCTACTTCGCGCGCGGCCGCATCTGGGTGCTGCACAGCCGCTTTCGCTACTTCGACCCGGTGAAGCGTCGAGCCGGCTTACCGCAGGACGTCGGCGCGCTCGTCAGCAAATTGTCGGCCGATGGCGCAACTCTAACGCTGGTCAACACCAATCCTCTGGAGGCGCGCGAAGTCGTCGTGCAAGCCGGCGGCTATGGCGAACACCGTTTTGAAGCGGTCACCGTAAATGGCCAAACCACAACTTTCCAGGGTCCAGTCCTTACGGTGCGCTTGGAACCCGGTTGCGGAGCACAGTTTGAGTTCAAGATGACCCGCTACGCCAACCGGCCCACCTTCGCTTTTCCTTGGGATCGCGGTTGGTATGGCAAACCCTGAGGCCGGGGCGAGCTTCTCAAGTTGGTCAAAACTCAACGAGCGTGTCGTTTCTTTCTGAGCTGTCGCAACTGCTACCTTCCACGACACCGAACAGGGAAGTTTGTATCCTCAAAGCCGCTCGTCACCTCGAATTGGTGGAAGCTGCCAATCGCCACTTCAACTTGTCGCGGATTTCGGGCCAGCGAGAGGCAGCCATTAAACACGTCTGTGATTCTCTGATTCCGTGGCAGCTGTTTGCGCGTGCCAGCCATGTGGTGGATGTGGGAACCGGCGCAGGCTTTCCTGGCATTCCTCTCGCTCTGGCGCTACCGCAAGTGCGTTTTACGCTCTTGGAGTCCACACAGAAAAAAGCCCGCTTCGTGCAAAGCGCTGTGGCGGAACTCGCTTTAACCAATGTTTGCGTGTGCGCCGTGCGCGCTGAAGAGTGGCTGCGGAGTCACCAAGCTGAGTTGATCACCGCGCGGGCGCTCGCTCCCATTTCCAAAGCCATCGCGCTCTTTGCACCATTTGTCCGTGCTGGGAGCCGCGTCCTGCTCTATAAAGGACCCGACGCGGAACTGGAAATCCAGCAGGCCCAGCGCGAAGCACAAAAACGGGGCGTCCAACCCCAGATTGTCTTTCGCTACGAGCTTCCGGATCAGGCTGGCGTACGCGCCATCGTGGAACTCGCCGCGGTTGACCGGCGCTCCCAACCCAGTCCGAACCGTCCGGAAAAACTCCCCTCGCCTACTATCGCCCAACAGAACCCTCCTCGAACCATCCGGCTAAGGGTTCAGTGCTGCTCCCCGGCCTCAACCGGGCTTTTTTGCGTGGCGACCCGGTGTACCGCATGCACCAGTTTTCGATAGGGGAGCGTTTGAAGATCCTCATACGGCACCCACTCGCCGTCCCGCCAGCTTGAAAAGTACCACCCTGCAAGCAAGGCCAAATGATCCTGACGCTCCGACAGCGTGAGACGCCCCCCAAAAGTTAAACTGCTAGCAACCTCACGCAACCGCTGGTCCAGAGAGGCGGCGCGTCCGTCCATGTTCACGCGGAAATGGATGGCTTCAAGCCACCGTCCGCCGTGAAAGAACCGGAGCAAGACACATTCCGGATCCACCGATTCGACCACAGCCACCCCGCACAAACGTGTAATGTCGTTCGCCAAATCCTCACGGCCCTGCAGCATCGCGAGGACCCGTTCAAAACGTTTGTGCATGCGCGCCGCTTCTTCAAACTCCAATTCTTCGCTCAATCGGTCGCGGGCCGCGCGCACCGACTCTAGTAGGGTTCTGCCGTTCGAGCGCAGAAAGCCCGCAAGGCGGTCGACTTCGCTCTGATACTCCGACCGGCTCACCACCAGCTGGCAGGGACGCAGGCATTTGTTCATTTCTCCATACACACAACCTGGATGCTCAACCGAGGGCAGCAAATCCTCCTGGCACCGCCGGATCTGAAACAGCTCAAGCAGCTCACTCTCGAATTTTTCGGCCGCCGCACGGGTTCGAAACGGTCCGTAGTGGAGAGAATCCACGCCAGAGAGCCGGCTTGTAACAAGCGTCCTCGGAAAGGGGTTTGAAAGCACGAGTTTCACATAGGCTGGCTGGCGCAGCTTGAGCAGCCGCGAGTAGCTCTGGGGAAAATGCCGCCGGGCGAGATCGTAGAGCAGGAGACTCGACTCAAGCCGGGAGCGATACGGCCAGTACTCAACGCGCTGGGCCACATCACGCAGATGCAACCAGCCGCTAAGGCGCTCACGCCGCCCCAGCAAACGCTTTAATCGCCGCCGCAATTGGGTGGTCCGCGCAAGATAGGGCTCCCCGCTGTGAGGCCAAATGAGAAACACTGCGGCAACGTTAGGGCAAAGCTCTACGATATCGTCAATTTGAGAAGAATTCAGAGAGATGCTGTGACCACCGGCTCGCACAAGCAAATTATTTTCATTCTCCCAAATGGAGGGGCTTTATTGAGTGTGTCTACTGAAACAACGAGGCTCACCACGCCTTGGCCTGCCGGCCCGGGTTTAATCGAGCACCGCCGCGGCCACAATATTGGAAACCTGGCGCAGCGTGCGCCCGCCGTCAACAGAAACCGGCCGGTTGGTTAAGATCACACAGATCACTTTGCTAACTGGATCGGCCCAAGCCAGTGTGCCGGTCGCTCCGGAATGGCCAAAGGTCTGCGGCGACACGAGCTCACCAGCGTACATCCAGACCGCCGACTTCGCGAGAGCCCAGCCCAGTCCCCAAGGCTTCTTCAAGTGTTCATTTTGGTCGCGAATCATCGCCGACACGGTGGCCGGACTTAACCAGCGCCGGCCTTGGTGTCGACCGCCATTCAAGAAAGCCTCAAGAAAAACGGCCAGGTCTGAACTCGTGCTGTGCATGCCGCCCCAGGGATGACCCATGTCGCGCCAATAGGGACTGTTTGGACCAAAACGTAAGTTATCCGCTGGATCCTCGTGAGCAGGCTCAAAGACCCTTACGAGCTGCTCCAGCCTCCAGCCAGGCTTCATTCCCAGCGCCGTGTTTTTCATTCCCAGCGGCTCGAAGATTTCTCGACGCATAAAATCACGCAAGGGCATTTTGGCCACGCGCTCGACAATTTCTCCCGCAAGAAGAATACCCATGCTCTGATAGCGGAAGTCTTCGCGCGGAACATAGAGCAAGGGGGTTTTTAAAGCGCCTTCTACAAACCGGCTCAACGGTGCATGTGCCCGGCGAAGTTCGATGTTCTCCGGAAGCATGTCTGGCAAACCGGAAGTGTGACTCAGAAGATCGCGCACCCGCACCCGTTCGCGATGATCCCCGGTAAACTCGGGTAGATAGCGCGAGACAGGGTCATCGAGTAAGACCTCGCCCCGTTCCACCAGAATCATCAACGCACAGGCAGTGACCGGCTTGGTGATCGAGGCAACCAAAAAAACGGAATCCGGAGTCACAGGACCAGCCTGCGGCGCCGGGGAGAGTTTGCCCCAACCCTGATGCAAGACGGTTTTGCCTTGGCGCGCGACGAACAACGAAGCCGCGCCTAGCTCGCCGCGGCGTATTTGCTCTTCGAGGATTGCCGCAGCTCGCCCTAGCAGCCCGTCATCCATGCGCGCTTGTTGAGCCGGAGCTTTCGGCAGTTGGCCAGAAGCGACAAGGGCAAGAGCAAAGAGGTAGGCAAAGAGGTTCATCCCCGCTATTATGCCTGCGCGGGCTACCTTTCATCGGTCCGGCCTAACTTCCCTCTCGCTGTCTCAGGCCGACTGAGCAGACCGGGCAGCTTCCACATTTTGCCCGACGATCCGGCCGTCAAACAGCTGGATCGAGCGTTCGGCATGCCGCGCGTAGCGCGGGTCGTGGGTGACCATGCAAATGGTTGAACCTTGACGGTGCAACTGGCTCAACAGCTCCATGACCGCCTCCCCGTTGGCCGAATCGAGATTGCCCGTGGGCTCATCGGCGAGAAGAATTGCGGGATCTCCCGCCAGGGCGCGCGCCACAGCCACCCGCTGTTGCTGACCACCAGACAACTGCGAAGGATAATGCTTCAAGCGGTGCGACATTCCCACCCGCTCTAATGCTTCCTGCACTCGCCTTTTCCGCTCCGCTGAACCCATGCCCCGGTAGCTCAGCGGCAGCTCCACATTCTCATACACGGTAAGGTCGCCAATCAGGTTAAAGGCCTGGAAGATGAATCCGATCTCGCGGTTGCGAATCCGGGCCCGCTCGCTCAGTTTCAGCCGTTCAACCGCTTGTCCCTTTAAAAAATACTGGCCAGAGGTAGGGCAATCCAGTAAGCCAAGAATCGCCAGCAAGGTCGACTTTCCGCAGCCCGACGGGCCATTGATAGCCACGTATTCCCCTTTCCGAATTTCGAGATCAATTCCCGATAAAGCGTGCGTTTCCACTTCATCGGTAAAAAATACCTTGCTGACTTGTCGCAGCTCAATCATGGTTTCCGCAGGATTCATGCGCCCTCCCCGTGCGACTTTCCCCGATTTTTCCCCCCAGGGGATGATCCAGTACGCTTCAAAAATTAATTCACCTGTAGGAATTCAACTAATATGGTGCGCTTTTTAGTTTAGCCGAATTCGATTGTGCGCGTCCCAGGCTGACATATCGGAGAGAATTACTTCGTCGCCTGGCTTTAAACCCTCAAGAACTTCAATGGTGTTGACAGAGGCACGGCCGAGTCTCACCTGTACGCGCACCGCTTCTTTAGCCCCAGGCTCAAGGCGGAATAAAGTCACCACGCTGTTTGGCTGCGCGAACACCGGGCGCCCGACGTAAAGAACATCTTTGAGCCGCTCGATTTCGATACTGCCATCGACCGTCAGGTCTGGACGGGCGCCATCGGGCAAGCTGCCCTCGAGCCGCACATCAACCGTCACCGTGCCGTTGACCACGGCCGGATCGATCCGCGAGACGCGTCCTTGCACGGTGCCATTTCGGGTGTCGATCAGAGCCAGCTGCCCGATTACGATGTCCTTGGCCTGCGTTTCCGCAATCTTGAGTTCCGCCTTAAGTCGCTGGGGTTGCGCCACCTTGGCTAGCACTGCGCCCGGCGTCACGCGCTGACCGGGCTGCCAGGAAAGCTCCTGCAACACCCCCTCGGCGCCCGCGCGAATTTTTAGCTGATCCACCTGCTCGCGCTTGAGTTGCAACTGCGCCCGCAGCTTTTCAATATGGACACGCTGCGAGGCCAGCTGGGCGGCGATCGACTCCTGGGCGATTTCCAAGCGCTTTTTTTCAATTTCAAGTCGTTTGGCCAGCTCTTCAGCCGTAGCTCGGGAAAGCTGTAAATTCAGTTCTGGTGTGAGGCCGTCCTTGGCAAGTTTTTCATCGCGTTCATATTTCAGTTTGGCTTGGGTGTATTCGCTCTCCAGCTGGGCGGCGCGCGCCTTCCGCTCGAGTTGTTCGCTTTCTAGCCTCACCTTCAGATCGATCAAGTTGGCCTCCGCCATCTTCACCTGCCATTCGAAATCGTTCATGGCGAGAGTCAGCTCGGGATTGCTCAGCTCCATCAGCACGGTGTTTTTCGTTACGGCGACGCCAGGCCGCAGGTACACCCTTTCCACCCTTCCCTCGTTCAGCGCTGGTATCCAAAGCACCTCTTCGGGAACCAGGCTTCCGAGGCCCCGGACAGCGCGCAACATCGCGCCTCGCTCCACCCTGCCGATCCAGACGCTCGATCGATCTACCGTTGGCGCGGCCGGCTTGAGACGGCTCAAAGACCACGTCACAAGAGGGAGAGCGGCGACGAAGAGCGTCACAACTGCCGTACGTTTCAGGATTTTCATTCGTCGGGCGCCTTTTCGGGGGACATCCATGCCACTATTATGCTTCTTTCTCCGGTAAAACTTCGTTTTTTATCTCTTTTTCCCCATTTCCCCGCTGTTCGCACTTGTTCGCCGCTTGTTCCGTTACGCCTTCCGGTTTCCTGCCGCCTGAGCCTATCCGGTCCATCCCGCCAGACGATATCCGTCAAAGACTAATCTCGTTGTTTTTAAATAATCCCGGCCACTCGTTTCAAATTCCGCGCCGCTTGCCAGACAATCGAGAAAATGTTTCAACGTTTGATAAGCACTGTCGCCCCTGTAACCCGTTTGGGGGATGGCGTAGTGGTGCTCGAAAGCCGCGCCCTGAACGGGGCGCACGAAGATTCTTCCGTCTCCTTCTACGGACAGAGCGCCCGTCTCGCCGTCTATGCGCAGGTCGCCGGAAACCGGTCCCTCACGTTCAGGGGGCGACAAACGGTTGCCGTCCACCACGCCAACTAGCCCGCCTTCCCCTTCTAACAGCATCACCACGACATCTTCTGCCTGGATGGCCAGATTCACGCGCCGCAGCTGGCAAGCTGTGACCCGCAGATCCCCCAACAAAAAGCGTGCCGTATCGAGGAAATGAATCATCGTTTCGATCAGCAATAGCTTGGGCATCGTAACGAAATACGGCTGGCGGATGTAGGGCTGCGGCCCGACGCCGTCCGCCACGCGGTGGCGAAAGAAAAAATGAAACGGCTTGCCGATGGCTCCGCGAGTGAGAAGCTGTTTCACCTGCCGGTACCAAGCCTGCCACCGCCAGTTCTCATTCACCATGAAACGGACGCGAGACTCGCAGTAGTTCACAATCTCTATCGCCTCTTCCCAGCTCGGGGCAATTGGTTTCTGGCAGAGGACAGCAATCCCCCGATCGGCTGCAGCCTTGGCGATTTCCCCATGCAAATCTGGGCGGGTGACAATATCCACGAAATCGGGCGTTTCCCTGTCCAACATTTCCAAATAATTCTGGTAGACGCCGGCAATGCCATACTCCACTGCCCTGCGTTTGGCGGCGCGCTCGTCAATGTCGCATACCGCGGTAATCCTGGCGCGGTCCCGCAACCGGGCCCAAGCCTCCAGATGAATTCCCGAAAAATATCCACAACCTACCAACACACCTGTCAAGAGGAGCTCTCCTAGAGATGGTTTCAAGAACAGCGCTTATTCGAGGCGATAACACGCCAGCGTATCTTCATTTCGGAGATACATACGTCCATGAGCATAAGCGGGATAAGCCCGTACCACTCCACCTAGCAAACTTTTTTTGGCCAGCATTTGGAACTCATCTGGGCTAGCCCTTGCCACAACCATCTCACCGTTTTCGAGCAGGACCAGGAGAAGATCACCGGCTAAGGCCACAGTGCCAGCTCCGAATCCGTTTCTGCTCCACCGCACTTTGCCCGTTCGGATTTCTACGCAGCGCAGCTGTTGACCTTCCTCTTGCCGACCATGAAACCCATACAAAAACGTGCCCGAAACCACGGAGGTGGCGTAATGATTCGACAACGAGTCGTCGTTAGACCACAGTTTTCGGTAGCTCCCGTTTTTGAATTCCAAAGCTACAGCCCCGGTTCCGTAGCTTGCCGAGAGAAACACAATATCACCGGTGACGACAGGACTGGCTGCATTCACCGAGGCCATGGATCGCGACCGCCAGGGCATCTGGTGCCTCACCCTGCCGGAGTCCGGATCGAGATCCACAAATCCGGCACGGGTCAAGAAAAGAGCGCGCCGGAGTCCGCCAATCTGCGCCACGACAGGCGAAGAGTAACTGGCCTCGTCATCGGTTGCCGACCAAACAACCCTGCCTGTATTTTTGTCAAAGGCAACAATGCCAGCCTGCTTACCCCCGACATTGAGCAGCAGCAAATTCCCGGCGACGGCAGGTGATGAGGCAGCTCCAAAGAAGCCCTTGCGCACGCTGAATTTCTTCATCGTATCCTCGCTCCAGAGCTTTTTGCCATCGGCCAAACTCAAGGCATGCAACTGGCCTTCGGCTCCGTGCACATACACGCGGCCGCTGTCGATCAGCGGCGTTGCGCGCGGGCCCTCGTCAAAGCCGAAGTCATCACGATAGGCGGTTGGGTAAGAGTAAGTCCATACTGGAGCCCCGCTTGCGGCATCCCAAGCCTCGACCACTTCTTGCGAGCCGAGACGGTGAAATACGATCAATTTTCCCTGGGCCACCACTGGTGCGCTAAAGCCCGCACCCACTGGCTTTTTCCACAGCAGTGCACCCGGTGTTCGACCAGGTCCGCTGTAAACCAAATTGCGTCCTGCTCCTAGAAGTTGCGGCCAGTCCTGGCCGTTGGTGGGGAAGGCCGCAAGCAATACAATCACCAACATGAGAAAGCTTGGTATCTGGTTGTTCTTGGTTTCGCCCTTAGCGCTCGAGGCAGAAAGCGGCTTCCGCCCGCTGTTCAATGGCAAGGATCTTAGCGAGTGGATCATAGACACGCCAGGATTGTGGCGAGTACAAGATGGCGTCATCATTGGGACATCCCCTGGTCTGCCGTACAACGACTTCCTCCGGACAAAGAAAACCTATCGAAACTTCATCCTTCAGGTTAGCTTCCGCCTGACCGACCCGACGGGCCGGGCCAATTCCGGCATTCAATTTCGCAGCAAACCTGCGCCCGATTCGCACGAGGTGATTGGCTACCAGGCCGATATCGGCCAGCAGTATTGGGGTTGTTTGTATGATGAATCGCGTCGAAAACGGGTCCTTGCCCCTGCTTCGGCCGAGGCCCTGGCCACTGTCAATAAAACAGGCTGGAATCGGTACACCATCCGCGCGGAGGGCCGGCGCATTACCCTCGAACTGAATGGCGTTCAATCCGCCGAGTGGCTGGAAAACGAAGAGGTAGAGGACTCTGGCTTCATCGCCTTGCAGCTCCACTCTGGTCCCCCCTTCCAGGTGGAGTTCAAGGACTTGCGGATCCTAGAACTAGACCGCTCCCAGGGGAGATAGCAATCGTGGGAACTTCTCGCCTCCAAGCGGCGTACTTTAATTCAAAAAGCATGCGTTCGCTTTGTTGTGTTTGGCTTGGTTGCGTCTGGGCCGTTTCGGCGCAAGAGGTGGTTTTCCGCTCCGAAGTAGCGTTAGTCCGTGTCGATGCGCAGGTGATTCACGGCGAGCGGGTCGTCACTGGTCTGACCAAAACCGACTTTGTCGTCTTGGACAACGACCAGCCACAACCCGTGCTCTATTTCAATGACGAAGCCGAACCGCTCGACCTGGTGCTGGTGCTTGACACAAGCGGCAGCATGCGAACCAGCATTCAGCAAGTGTCCAGCTCCGCTTCCCAGGCCCTGGCCCACCTGCGTTCAGGCGACCGGGTGGCAGTTACGAAATTCTCGCTTCGCGCCACCGAGGTGCTTTCTTTTACCGAAGATTTCAAGCGCGTTTCATCTGCCATTGAGGAGATTTGCCAGCGGCCGTTTCGCGGTGGCACCAATATCCACGGGGCGTTGAAACATGCAGCTAAGTTGTTGCAGGGCCAACCCCGGGGGCCGCGCCGCCGCGCTGTCCTGTTAATCAGCGATGGCCTTAGCGCCAAGTTTTCAAGCCAGCAATCGGTTCTCGAGGCTCTTTGGGAGGCTGACGCCGTCGTGCATGCGCTCCTCGTAAACGGACCCGGTAAAGGGATGCGTGTGCTCATGGGGGTCCTTTCTCCAGCTGCAGAACTCAACAAGGTCAATGTGCCCAAACTGGCCGATGCTACCGGAGGAGACGTCATGCGCGCGGAGCATGCCGGCGATGGCTTTCGCGAAATGATGGAACGCATCCGGCGCCGCTACAGTCTCCATTACGCCCTGCCCGCAGCGGCGGCTCCCGGAGAACATACCGTCAAAGTTGAACTTACCGGCGAGGCGAAAGAGCGCTACAAAGGCGCTCGCATCAAAGCCCGCAAAGGGTACGTGCACAGACCATCCAAAAGCTAAATCCCGAGCTTCCTCACCTAAGAGGTCCTCGCTTTAACCCTCCTCTGCTGGGGCCAACATTTCGCGGGCGGCTTTTGTCGCCTCCTCGAGCGAGTCAAACTGCCCGCACGCCACTGCGCCTAGTAGCAGCAGTCCCATCATGCCGTCTTCCTCCGTGGGCGAGGTTCGCCACGGCAAGCCAAATTTCTGCACGATGATGTCGCGCAGCAGTGGCGATTTCTGTACCAGGCCCCCAGAAAACACCATGCGCGAGAAATGTTCCCGGTCCAACCAGCCGGCGGCTTGGTAATAGTTGCCAGCCATGGACTCAAACGCAGCCCGGAAAAGATGGCCTACGGTCAGATTCGCCTCTGTCAGGCCCGTGAAGGCGCCGCGAGAACCGAGGGGCCCGGGAAAAAAGCAAAGGTTTGCTTGAAGGTCTGTCGCTCGAACCTGGGCCGCGCTTTCTAACGCATAGCGCCAGGGATCACGATCCGCACCCATCTCCGCCAGCAGGCCCAAGAGGCGGTCAAGCGAGCGACCGGCTGGCAGGTGCGTGATCGTACGCAAGAACCAACCATCAAAGTAGGGCCGGTTTTGGAAGCGCCCGGACAGCAAACCCGGCGCCAGACAGGCGACTTGCGATCCAGTCGAGACGTTAATTGAGAGTTCCCCCTCGGAAAGTAGCGCGCCGGCTAGGGAACACTGCTGGTCTCCAACCGCAGGATACACGGGCACGCCACGCCACCAGCCCGCGGGCTTGCGCCAAGACCGGATTTCCGGCCAAGCCAGAGTCTCTAAGCCAAGCGCCGAAAGCGCTTCCTCATGCCAGCGGAAGGAGCGCAAATCCAGCGCCCCGAGCGAGGCTGCATACGTCGGCTCTTCCACCGGCTTGGATTGACAAAGCTGGGAAACTACGTAGGCTCCAAGCGAGCAAACCGACGCGCCAGACAAACAGCCATTCCAGCGCAGAGAGGCCAGTGTGGCCAGCGCTACGCCGGGTCGCAATTCGTTGCCTAAGGCTTGCAGAACGTCTTCCCCGAGCCGCTCGCGAACGTGCACGACATCCGGCAGGGCGCGATGGTCAAGCCAAGAAATATAGTTGGAAACGGCCCTCGCCTCAGAATCCAGACAAACGAATCCATGCATCTGGCCGGAAACCATGAGCGCTTGGATGGACGGCGCACCCGGCCCCAGAAGATCGAGCAAGGCGCGCACTCTTTCCAAAATGGCTGACACCTGAACTTCGCGATGGGAAGGTGGCAAATCGGGCTCAAAGTCAGGAAACGGTAGCCGGTGCGCCTCGACAATGCGAAATTGCTGCACGTCCAGCAGCGCGGCTTTTAGAAACGACGAACCAAGATCAAGACCAAGGATCATCGCCTAGGGCTGGTTGTCGCTACGGGCCCGCTCAGCCTCTTCCAAACAGCCGATCAACTTTCGCACTGTGAGCGGCCTTTCGAGCACGCGAAAATCCTTACCTTCGGATTCGCCCATCAATACCAGACTTGCCGCGAAGGCGCTCCCGCGGGCAACCTCCAAAAACCTTCTCCAGCGCACGTCGGCCAGTACGAGATCGAAAGCGCGGGACTCAAACAGGCGGATGGCGTGATCCTCGTCCAAAGCCAAGTGCGCCTCATGTCCCAGCCGTTCCAGTAGACGGCCAATCATCAACCGATGCACGGACTCCCCTTCTGCGACAAGCACGCGCCGGGGAGGAATGCCAGCTCCAAACAGTACCGACGCTAATTTCACAAGCTCGCGAGAAACAGAGTCCACTTGCATGACTTTTTTTACTGTAGCCTGGATTGGCCCAGCGACCAAGAAGCGCTGCCGGCTCATTTTCGAAATCGCAGGCTGATACCGGCGCTCAGAAGCCCGGACACGCGTCATTGCAGCCTGATTTGGTGGGTTTGCAAGGTCAAACCAAGAGCGAAAGCAAGCCGGGCCACGCTCTTGTTGAATTCAAGCGTCGCTAGGACGACGCGCCGTCGCGAGTCGGCGAACTCATTCTGACGGGTCAAAACAAAGAAATTGGTGGACTCGCCGGTTTGAAATAGCCGCACTTCGCTGTCGAGCTTTTCCTTGGCGGCTCGCGCACTAGCCTCGGCTGCGAGGATGCGCTGCTGCGAGGTTTCAACAGCTTGAAGCGCATTTCGGAGCTGCGCCTCAATGGCCTGCTCGGTCCGTTTTCGCTCCAGGTCGATGCGCCTTTCGGCCACTGCTGCCTGGGCTAGCGCCGACTCCGCAGCGCTATTGCGAAAGTTGAGGTCGAAACTAAGACCTGCCTGAACGGTTTGGAAGCGGCCGCTGAATAAATTCGCGAGCGATTGCCCGTAGCCCCCAACCAAGTCTGCGGGCACGCGCCCACCGAAATTGCCCCCCGCTAGCGGAGCTAGACCCGCCGACTTGCTGAGCTCGTTGAGACGCTCCACCAAAAGCAAATTAAACGCGCTGAAGGGATTTTGGGTCGCTAGGGCCGTGCCGGCAAGACCCGAATTGGTGTAGTTCGCAGTCAGCTGTACGGCGGGTTTTCGTAGGTTCAGAGCCAAATCCCGCTGCGCGTCGTTCACCTGTTTGCGAACGGAGATGGCGCGGAGTTCCACACGGCGGGCCAGAGCCTGCGAAATGAGCGTACCTAGATCGGCCTTGGCCTCAGGCGGAAGCTCGGCTCGCGATGTGGTCGTCGGCACCAGCTCGTCCTTCCAAAGGCTTTCTTGCCGGCCCCCTGCAAGCAGGAGCTTCAAGTTATTTTCCGCGACATTGAGCTGCGTCAGGGCGGAGTAATAGCTATCTTTCCTGCGCTCGAGCTCTGCCTCGGCCGCTGCCAACTCCACCGGCGCGAGCGAGCCAGCTTCAATGAGCCTTCGCGTCCGCTCAAGTTGCTCACGACCGAGATTCACGCTTTCGGCGTACACCCCTAGATCCTCGCGTGCCGCCACTAGATCGTAGTACGCCTGCTCAACTCGCGCCACTACATCAATGACGCGCAATTCAAACTCAATGTCAGAAAGATCGGCTTGCTTCCGCCGCACTAAGAGCTCCGTGCGTTCGCGGTCCGTCTTGCGGTCACGCCATAAGGGTAAAGTGACGCCGAAAACAAGTCGCGGCGTAACGAAAGGATTCAAGGCCACAAACGGGTTGTTGGTCGATTGCCGCACGGCGTCAAAGTCGGCGTGAAAGGACATGGCCTGCCAGTTCAAGCGTTGCCGGTAGGAAAGTGTGGTGTTGAAAAAGTTCTCCACTAGCTTGCCGTCGGGGGCCGCCAGCACGTTCCCTGTCGGCGTATTTCGCTTTTCTGCCAGAGGCTGAAGACGCAGCAGGGGATCCAAATAAGCTCGGGCGCCAAGAATCGCTCGGCGCGCAGTTTCCTGGTTGGTACGTTCGATCTCAATTTCCAAATTGTTCTGCAAGGCCTGCCGCACGGCGTCCTCAAGCGACAAGCGCGTTTGCGTTAGGCCAACGCCCACGCGAGGCGCCTGCGCCCACAAACACACGCTAAAAAGGGAGAAAACGATCGGTCGCATGAATTTCTCTGTTACTTCAAGGACTTTAGGCCCCGGCCTCCGGCGTGGCGGCCGAACCGCGAAAGCGAAACAAGCCGCCGACCCAGCTCCAAACTCGGGAATGCGCCAGGTCGTCGAAGATGGAATAGGCCACGGGCGTCACGAGCAAGGTGAGCAACAATGCCAGCGACTGCCCGCCAATGACCACAATCGCCACCGTTCGCCGGGTTCCAGACCCAGCACCCGTTCCCAAAGCAAGTGGAATCATGCCCGCAACCAAAGCAGCGGTGGTCATGAGAATGGGCCGTAACCGGTCCTCGCATCCTTTCAGAATGGCTGGCAACCGCGCCATTCCCTGGGCGCGGAGCGACTTGATGTGGTCAATCTGAAGAATGGAGTTTTTCTTCACAATGCCAAACAACACCAAAATGCCCACAGAACTGTAGATAATCGAGAAATTTTCCTTTGCCAGAAATAAAGACAGGATGGCGAAGGGCGCCGAGAGCGGAAGGCTCAGCAGAATCGTCACTGGGTCGATGAAGCTCTCAAACTGCGACGCCAGAATCATATACATGAAAAGCAGAGAGAGCAGCAAAGCGATGGCGAAGTTTGCTGCAGCCCGGCCTAGCTCGCGGCTCCTTCCGACAAATCCTGTGCGGTATTCCGGCGGCATCTTCAATTCCGCCACCGTGGCGTTCAGCTCGGCGATGACGGCGCTTAAGGACTGCCCCGCAGCGATATTACCCGTGATCATAATTTGGCGCTGGCGGTTGTAGCGCTCAATTTGGGTGGGGCCTGTCGCCTCATAGAGCTTGGCCACGTTCGCAAGGGGGACATTGCCCAAGGTCGCCGAGGGCACATACAACCGTGCGAGTGCTTGCGGCGAATCCCGGAAGGGCTTGTCTACACGGAGCATCACGTCGTAGCGATCGTCGCCTTCCCGGTAGGTGGTCACCTGCTCATCGCCGCCCACCAGCGTGCGAAGCGCGGTAGCAATCGAGGCAACGCTCACATTGAGATCCGCGGCTTTTTCCCGGTTCACCGCGACCCGCAGCTCGGGCTTGCCGGCCTCATACGAAGATTCGAGGTCCACGACGCCGGGCAGAGCCGCTAGTCTCGCCTTGATCTGCGTCGCATACCGTTCGAGCTGTTGCAAGTCTGGACCCTGAAGAAAAAACATCAGCTCGCGGTCTGGCCCGCCGCTGATGACCGCTGGCGGCTGAACGCTAATCGTAAGATCTCGAAACTTCGCCAGTTTTTTTCGCGCTAACGCCATGAGCTCGCGCTGGGACTCTTTGCGCTGATCAGCCGGGATCAAAGACACTAGCACCGATCCCCGGTCCACCTGTTTGCGAACATCGGCGCCAATTGTCGTGAACAGATCTTTCACATGGGGCAGAGTTCGAAGCTCCGCTTCTACCTGACGGAACACTTCATCCGTTCCCTGCAAAGAGGAGCCTGGAGGCGCCTTCACGGAGACTTCAAACTCGCTTTGATCATCCTGCGGCAAAAAATCTTTTCCAATCCGGGAAAACATGGGCCCGGTGGACAGACAGATCACTAGGGCCGCTACGACAATCACCCAGCGGTGGCGCATGGACCATCCCAACGTGCGCCGGTAGAAGGCCGCCATCATACGGAACAGCCAGGTGTCTTTAGTGGACTCAGTGGGGTTTTCGGGAAGTTTGAGAAAACGGGAGCACAGCATGGGGGTCATGGTAAAGCTGACCAGTAACGACACCATGATGGCGAAAGCCGCCGTATAGCCAAAGCTCGACATGAAGCGCCCCACGATACCGCCCATCAGCGCCACCGGCAGAAAGATAATCACCAAGCTTAAGGTGGTTGCCATCACCGCCAGCCCGATGTCGCGCGTACCTTCAATGGCCGCTTCAACCGGCGACATTCGCTTCTCTTCCATGAAGCGGAAAATGTTTTCAAGCACGACGATAGCGTCATCAATCACAATGCCCACCATGAGCGTCAGGGCAAGCATCGTGATTTGATTGAGCGTGAAGCCCATGGCGTACATGAGCGTGTAGGTGGCGATGATGGAAGTCGGAATGGCGATGGAAGCAATGAGCGTGGAACGCCAGCTCCGAATGAAAGCCAGCACAATCAGGCCCGCCAGAACCCCGCCCAGGATGAGGTGCTCTTGAACAGCCTTAAACGATTCCTCAATAAAGGTGGACTGATCGCGCGAGTAGCTGATGCGAACGTCTGGCGGAAGCGCCGTTTGCAGCTCGCTGATGCGTTGTTTGACGGCGCGAATGACTTCTAGTGTGTTGGTGCCCGCTTGTTTGCGTACTTCCAAGGCAACCGCCGCCTCACCGTTCAAACGGGCGAGCGATCGGGGCTCCTCATATCCATCCACAACCGTGGCGATATCGCTCAACCGCACGGGCTGTCCGCCGCGGTTGGCCACAATCATTCGTTCGAACTCTTGCGGGCGCTCAACGCGCCCCAGCGTGCGCAGCGACACTTCGCGCCGGCCTTGATCGATGGTGCCACCAGGAACCTCTACATTTTGGAGCTTGATTTGCTGGCTTACTTGGTCGATGTTCAGGTTGAAGCCGTAGAGCTTCTCGGGGTTGAGCACGATCTGAATCTGGCGCTGGCGGTCACCCACAAAACGCACCTGACCAACGCCCGAGATGGATTCGATGTTTTTCTTGATGCGGTCATCCACGAGCTTAGTAATCTCGCGCAGATCGCGCCGGGCGGAAACAACGATCGTAATCACGGGCGAGGCGTCGGTGGCCAGTTTTTCAATCACCGGCGGGTCAGCGTCGCGTGGCAGCTGACCCAACACGCGGTTGACCTTATCGCGGATTTCCTGCGCTGCTTCTTCGGGATCCTTTTCTAAGGCAAACTGCACCGTCACAATGGAAACGCCTTCGGCAGAAATCGACCGCAAATCGTCGATGCCAGAAACGGTATTCACCGCCTCCTCAATTCGCTTGGTGACCTGCGATTCCACCTCTTCCGGCGCCGCCCCACGCAGCGTGGTTGTGATGTTCACAATCGGAAACTCAACCTTCGGGAAAAGGTCCACTCCCAACTTGCGATAGGAATCCAGACCAATCACCACCAGAGCCAGTACGAGCATGGTGGCGAACACAGGCCGGCGGACGCAGATTTGGGCCAGCTTTTGCATACGTCAGCCCTTCATCCTTACCGCTTGCCCGTCAACAAGCGGGGCAAGATTTCCCACCACCACCGTCTCGCCCGGGCGAACCCGGTCAGCAGGAACCTCCACCCAGTCCTGCAGCACCATCCCCGGTGGCACCTGGCGCTCGACCAGTTTCCCCTCGCGAACCAAAAACACTTTCGTGAGCCCGGCCACCGTATAGACGGCGCTGCGCGGCACGACAACCACCTGCGCGTCCCGTTCAAGAATCAGACGAACTTGGACGAACATTCCAGGCCGTAGCCGGGCATCCGTGTTTGCCAGCCGCGCCTCTGCCAGCAGCATGCGCGATTGTTCGTTGAGAGAGGGATTGAGTTCCGTCACAATCGCCGAAAAGACCGCATCTTTGACGGCGTCTGTTGTGAATTCCAACCGTGTTCCCACTTTTACAGCAGCCGCCGCCGATTCGGGCACCTCGAGGCGAAGACGCATGGGATGTGTCTTCACGAGGGTAAACAGCGGCGTATTGTCCTTGATGAACTGGCCTGGGGCGACCTTGCGTTCGCTGATCGAGCCGTCTAGTGGCGAGCGTATCGTTGCGTCGCGAAGACGTTTTTCCGCCAAGCGCACTTCCGCCCGGATGGCCTCCACGTTCGCCCACAGGGTGCGCATTTCGTCGCGCGCTGCTTCCACGGCGGCTTCGCGCGCACGATATGCTTTTTCAAGCTCATTGAAGCGGTCCTGAGAAATGTCCCCGCTGCTCACCAACTTCTTCGCGTTCTCGTATTTGAATCGGATATCTTCGAGCTGGGCCAGCGCTTGCCGCATAGCCGGAGTCGACGTGGGAGCCTGATCGGCTTGCGAGGGATCGAGCCCTAGGCGGGCCAGCGCCTGAGCCAGGGCCGCCCGGGTCCGGTCCAGAGCAATTTGAAGCTCGGTTCGGTCCAATTCCACCAGCACATCGCCTTTGCGTACAAGCTGGCCAAAATCGGCCCGCACCGAAACCACGCGACCTGGCACCTCGGAAGAAACGGTCACCGTTTCGTCCGGATGCAGTGATCCAGTCACCAAAATCGTGCGGTCCACTCTGCGCACGTCAGCCCGCGCCACTTCCACAACCGGTAGCTCGGCCTCACTCCGCGAGGAGGCCTCCACCGCCGCCGGCCGTTTTGTTGATGTGCAGCCAGCAGTAAACAACAACACCAGAAACAACGCCAAATTCTTCATGCCGGCTCCTCGGTCTTTCTGACCCCGTTGAGGAAGGTATCAACGATGAGGGCGATCGTCCGATTTCGCGTTTCCTCATCGTCGCGATGCGAAAACACGGTGAGCGCCAAACCATAGTGCGCTACCGTCCCGCAAAACGACTTCGCTACAAGCATGGGATCTGCCTGGCGAAATCGCCCCTGCTGCATGCCGCGCTCGATAAAAGCGGCTAACGCGTGATGGAAGGGCAAAATGTGCCGCTCATAAAACAACTCTGATAGCTCGTGCCCCTCCAGTGCGCTGTAAAAAAGAATTCTCGGACGGCTCGGATCTTCCAAGTGCCACTTCAGAATCTCTGTCGCAAGCCGCAGAAAAAACGTCCGATCGTCGCTAGTCTTAAACAGTCTCTCTAAGTCCTCCGGCAGTAGAATGCGGGAGCCCACAGACAGATGCTCGAGAATCGCAGAGTACAATTCCCGCTTGGTCTGGAAGTGCTGGTAGAGCACTGGCTCCGAAACTCCAAGAGCCGCCGCGAGCTGCCTCGTCGTCGTGCCCCGAAATCCGTTCTGAGCGAATAGCCGCACCGCTGCCTGAACAATGGCGGCCCGTCGCTGATCCGAGCTCATCCGCTGCCGGCCCGCAGGGCATGGGACCGAGGGCGCCGGTCCAGTTGCACCTGCCACCAGGTCCGCACCGGGCTCCCCAGCTTTCTGGGAAGACATACCGTCCGCAGGAGAAAATACTTCAGACATATGGGTTGTTAGTGAACACTAACCTAGCATTCGCTAAGTTAGCAGATGCTAGCTGTTCGTGCAAGGAGGTAAATTTTTTGATCCCCCACAAAGAGTCTCGGCCCAAGCCGTGCTCAAGTTCGAGCGGAGGGCCGCCGATTTGGTGATTTACCCTGCGTGTCAGCTGCTCCAAAACTTTGCAAATGCTTCCTTATCACTTTGATTTTTCAATCTTTTGTTTCATTGTTGCCGGCAGCAAAACTGTCCCAAATGACGCTCGGCAAGCTGGCGCACCCAAACAGCTGCGCGGTTTCCTCTCCTACAACTTCGTTTGACCAAGCCACGCCGCAGATTTTCCTAAAGTTCGTGCTCATGCAGGTTGCGGCCGGCGAGCCAGTCACCGTGGAATGGGTAGATCCCAAGGGAGAAGTGTTCTTGGCGGCGCCCTATGAAAATCTCCCTGCTGCACCGTCCTTGTGTCTGATGAGCCAGCTTCCGGTAGCGGGCTTCCCCGCGGCCCAGCGGCCCGGCCTCTGGCAAGTGCGAATTCTCTCTCGAGGGAACCGTTTGGCGCAGCAGAGCTTTCAGATTGCCTCCACGGCAAGCAATACGCTTCGCATCAGCCGGATTTCGGCCCGTGAACGAGGCTCCCAACAAACCGAACTCGTTCTAGAGGGCGAAGGATTTAACGCCGAATCCACGATTCATCTCGCGCAATACACGAACTCCGGTGGATGGCGCTACCTGGCCCATCTTTTCCCTCACACTTGGCAAGCCAACAGAATGGTGGTAACCGTAGGTTCCTTACGCCCGGCCGAATATGTCGTGTTTGTGCGGAATGGTCCGCACGCGCTGAGTGCTCCGGCGCGGTTCCTGGTCAGAACGCCAGGCGGCTACCGTTTGCCGTTCCCACCTTCCGAGCGGTGGGTGATTAGCCAGGGACCGTATGGCGCCTTTTCGCACTGGGGTCGAACGGTCCACGCCTACGATATCGCGCCTCGGAGCGGGGGCTGTGTCGTAGCCATGCGTGCTGGCACTGCCTACGCCTTTGACCTTGGTTTGGGACAGACTCCGCACCGCCGGATTTTCGGCAATTACATCACCATCGACCATGGAGACGGCGAGTTTAGCCATTATGCCCATCTCCGCGCAGGCTCCTTCCGGGTACGCACCGGAGAGTGGGTCGAACAGGGACAAGCGCTGGCTCTGGTTGGCAACAGCGGTTACTCCTTTGGAGCGCACGTCCATGTTCAGGTAACCCGCTCGTTTTCCATCTCCTCTCAAAGCGTGCCATTTGAATTCGAGGAACAGATGACTCAGCGCGCCTCGGGAAGCCCGCTCCTCTCCCAGAATGAATCACCCGACGGCGACTGTCAGGGGAAAAAAGGCCGGTCCCCCATCGTGTTATCCCTCGAGAAAAGCCGTCTGCCAGAGGCTACCCGGCCCGCCACTTGGTCAGGAGAGGTGGCAGTGACCTTCTGGTGGAGCGAGCTCACCACGGTTTCCCGGGGGACCAAATCACTGGTGGTCACTCTCCGCTGGGAGGACCCCGATCAGGACTTCGATCTCCATGTCGTCAGTCCGCTCGGTCGCCATTACAGCGCCTACACCGATGGCACAGGTTACCGGCAAATTGCACAACAAAAATCGTTTGAGATCCCGAGCCCTGAACCTGGAACATGGCGAGTGTCGGTGCAAGGCGTCAAAGGCAAGGGCACAGCCATGCCCTTCTCTGTCTTTGTGTCACCCCCACCCCCTGCCGAGCGGCGGGCCGCGGGCGGTGCTCTCTCGAGGCCGTAGCGGAATTCGGAGAGCGGGCGCAGATGGCTCTCGTTCGTCCCTGCGGGCCGGGCTCAGCACCCAAAACCCGCAGGCGCGACTCACTCCGACCGGGTCACAATCCACACGCCAGCCAGAACCAGCACGCCACCCACCAGCAGCGACGCCCGCAAAGGCTCCCCAAAAATCCAAGCGCTCAACGCCACGCCTGAGACGGGTACGAAAAACGCAAACATCGACAGCTTCGCCGCAGGGTGTTTTTTCAGCAGCTCGGCCCAGATGATGAAGCACAGGCCGGCAACGATGACTCCCTGGTAGCAGATGGCTGCCACCGCTTGCCAGCTCAGATGGCCATACACCGGGGGTTCGGAAACGAGAGCCACCAACAAAAATAGCGGGACGGACCAGGCCATCTGCCACACCACAGCGCGAGTCGGATCTACCGTTTGTACCAAGTGCCGGAGGTAAACTTGACGAACTCCCAACAGAATGGCCGAACCCATCATCAGAATGTTTCCCAGCAAGGGCTTTGGGGCGAGTTTCGACGCCGACTGCCCCACCGCCAAAACTGCCACGCCCAGGACCGCCAGCGCTAAACCCCGTAGGCGCCTGGCAGAGAGGCGTTCCTCCAAACTTGGCCCCTGCGCGCGTACCGCCATCACATGACCGGTCAAATTCACGAACACGGGATAACTGTTCAAGATCACAACGCCATAGGCGGGCGAGGTCAGTTCGGAGGCCATGTTCAACAGCCCGATCTGCGCTGTAAAGAGAAGGCCGAGCCCGAACAGCGGCCCCCACTCCCCCGGCGCCGGAAAAATCGTGACACGGCGGCTGCGCGCCCAGCCCACCACAAAGACAACACCGAGCGCCATGCGCCAAAACGCACTCCACAGAGGCGGCACACTGTCCACTCCGATGCGAATGGAAACCACATTGCCGCCCCACAGCACGGAAACAGCAACCGCTAGCAGGACGCTAGAAAGACCAAGTGCTTGAGGCAAATCGCTACTTTAGCATTCGCCGCCCGCTACTTGAGCCGGATTCCTTGTCCGATTTGATACGCTAGCTGGCATGCGTCGCAAATCTGGAGTTTTGCTCGTGACCGCGTTTTGCACCGCCGCCTTGCTAATCGCACAGTCCAGCAACAAGAAATACCGCACTTCGCCCACCGGATATCGCGACACTCCCTTGCTCCCCGGACAAAAGTGGAAAGTGCACGACATTGACCGTCCCAAACCGCGCATCGTCACGCCCGGCGCCGGCCCCGGCATGCCACCTTCTGACGCCATTGTGCTGTTTGACGGCAAGGACCTTTCCCAATGGATGAACGAGAGAAAAGGCCAGCTCGTACCAGCCGCCTGGAAAGTCGAGAACGGTTATATGGAAGTGGCCCCGGGCGCAGGCACCCTGGTCTCGAAGGAAAAATTCGGCGATGCGCAATTTCATCTCGAATGGGCCGCACCCGTGGAGCCCTCCGGCGATAGTCAGTGGCGCGCCAACAGCGGTGTTCTCCTCATGAAGCGCTACGAGATCCAGGTTCTCGATTGCTATAACAACCCCACCTACGCCGACGGTCAGGCCGCCTCGATCTACGGCCAATGGCCCCCCTTGGTAAACGCCTGCCGTAAACCGGGCGAGTGGCAGAGCTACGACATCGTTTTCGAGGCCCCCAAGTTTGAAGGAGAGAAGCTGGTCAAGCCCGCCTACGTCACCGTATTCCACAACGGAGTTCTGGTCCATCATCACCAAGAGATTATCGGGCGCATGGCGCACCGCGTCGTAGGCACCTACGCTCCCCATGCGCCGGAAGAACCGCTCGCTTTGCAAGACCACGACGTGCCGGTTCGCTACCGGAATATTTGGGTCCGCCGGCTCCGGGGCTACGACGAATAATGCTTGGCTCTCGCCCGGGCGCCAACCTCGAACCCAGCGCGCGACGTTGGCCGAATGCTCCGCTTGTCGTGATCCTTCAAACGGCGGCTGGCGCCGTCAGGGGGTTGTCTTGGCGGTTGTCGAGAAGCATGTAGGTAGCAATGCCAATGGCACAAAGCGCGCCACGCTCATCGCTCACTTCCACCGTGCCTGTACAGAGCGTGCGGCCAGTTTTCACCAATCTGGCTTTGGCCCGCGCTACCGTGGAATTCTTGAGCGGCCGGAGATAGTTCACCTTGAGCTCCACCGTGGTGGAACTGCGCGTAATCTTGGCGGAGCGCTCCATGGCGAACCAGACGCACTCATCCACCAGCGTGGCAATCAGCCCTCCATGCAAAGACCCATCGGGGTTAAAGTAGAAATCCCGGGTGTCGATCTCAATGGCGACGCCCTCGCTTGACTCCTCCACAACGCGGATGCCTAGCCACTCGGTGAAGTTCATGCAAACAGTTCCATCACCGGCTTGCCTTTGCCATCCTTGGTGACATAGAACGGCCGCTTTTCCACCTCGTAGGCGGTGTCGGGCGCAATGCCCATGGCGCGGTAAATGGTGGCATGCAGATCCTCGATGCGAATGGGCTTGTCAACCACCACGGTTGGCCTCTCGTCCGCCGTTTTCCCGTACAAGTAGCCGCGCTTGATGCCGCCGCCGATCATTAAGACCGATCCAGCGGCAGTAAAGTGGCGGTGCATGCCATAGTGCTTCAACTCGTGGATCACATCCGGCTGTTGAGCCTGGTCTTTCACTTGCTTGTCAGGCTTGCCTTCCACCATCATGTCCCGGCCGAACTCACTCGCAAGCAAAATCAACGTACGGCTCAGCAAACCGCGCTCCTCAAGATCGAGCACGAGCTGCGTGATCGGACGGTCGATTTGCCGCTTCATTTCCTTGGCCCGGAGATGGCCGTTCTCATGGGTGTCCCAGTGGCGGAAGGGAATGTACTCGGTGGTGACCTCGATGAACCGGGCGCCTGCCTCAGTCAGCCGCCGCGCGAGCAGACATCCCAGTCCAAAGCGCCCCGTATTGTACTTATCGTAGCTTTCTTTAGGCTCCAGCGAGAGATCAAAGGCTTTCGCTGCAGGTGAAGTCATCAAGCGGTAGGCGTTCTCTAGCGATCGCAACAGAGACTGCTGCTGATAATCGCTCCCGTGGCGCAGCACCGGGTTGTGCTCAAGAAGCTTCCGGAATTGGTGCTGGCGGCGCTCAAACCGGGATCGAGAGATATGCGCGGGCGGGCGGACAACGGCGGCGGCGTCCGCTGGGTCGGGAACGAAAAACGGACCAAACTCGGATCCTAAAAAACCAGCCGTATGGAAAGCTTTCAACGCGTCGCTTTCTGCTCCGATGTCCAGATTCTGCCCGATGTCAATAAACGCAGGAACATCCGGATGGCGCGGACCAAGAGTCCTCGCAATCACCGCCCCGATGTGAGGGGCGGCCACCGAGAGCGGCGGAACATAGCCCGTGTGCCAGTGATACTGATGCCTGGAATGGAGAATAAAGCCGAGGTCCGCCGCTTGATAAGTCCGGATCAGCGTGGCGCGGTCCATGATGGAAGCGATGCCTTCTAATCCCTGCGATAACTTGATGTGGTCCACCTTGGTGTCGATCGACGGAAACGTGCTCAAAACACGCTTACTTTCGAGTCCCTTTTCAAACGGCGTATAGGTCTTAGGGTCAAAAGTCTCTGTTTGCGCCATTCCGCCTGCCATCCACAGCAGAATCAAGGTGTCAGCTGTCGCTTGAGGCGGCGCCGATGCCGAGGCGAGGGCCCGCGGCGCGCCCTGATTCAGAGCGGAAAGAAGAGCGGCCCCGCTCGCTCCCATGAAGCCACGCCGCGTCAGCTGCTGAAGAATCTCCTTTTCTTGCATGGCATCACCAAATGTACTGAAATTCGGGCGACATCAAAACCGCCCACAAAAAATCTTCG
The DNA here is from genome assembly GCA_025056455.1 of Bryobacteraceae bacterium. Taxonomy (GTDB): domain Bacteria; phylum Acidobacteriota; class Terriglobia; order Bryobacterales; family Bryobacteraceae; genus CADEFT01. Next base: position 650,148 of record JANWVY010000001.1, read on the forward strand.
GTTCCCTCCACGGTGAGTTTTGGGCCCAGCATTTCGCGCCCTACATCGAGCTCAGGTTGCGTTGGTTCCCGCTGTAAAGCGTAGCGGTAGACATAGCGAATCAGGCGATCCGGCGTGAAGCGCTGCCGCACCGGAGGCACGGGCCTTTCCTCCGCCAGCCGCACCAGGCGCTTCGGATCCGGTTCTTGATCAAAAATGAAGAAGCGAACCGCAGGATTGACATCTGAGGCCTTGCTTGCGTCGGTGACATCCACCGTGGCGCGAAGACGCTCAAACTTCTTTCCGGCTAGATCCACCACGAGCCGCGAAGGCAGTGACAACTTTTCTGGATCAACCCCCGCCAGCAGTTCACTCAGCTTGGTCTGTTGTTTGCCGCGCAGCAAAACGGCATTCTTCCACATCGGGACGACGCGCGCCGGATCGTAGGAATCGACGTCCTCCACCAACAGCCACAGTTTTTTCACATGGTTGATGGCAAGATCCACGGTCACTGGATTCCGGCGGATCACTCCGCTGTCGAAGAGGTTCTGGGGGGGAGGTGAAGGTTGCTCCACTAATTGGCGTGCGCCTTCGCGCAGCCAGTCAGCAAGAAAGGAGCCATTGATCAGCTCTAAGCTTTGCAGCGTGGTGGGCGCCGTTTGACGCTCGGTGACTACTTGGTCACGGATCGGTCTGCCGAGGGCGCGGCTCAAGGGACTGCACTTCAGTTCCCAGTCGCGGACATAGCGAGCCGGTTCAGCTTTTGCGGGAACACGAAGACGCCAGGCGCCCGTGATCGAGGCAATGGCATCGGAAAACTGCTCGGCGCTGAGCCTTCGCCTCTGCGGCCCGCGAAACCGGCTTCTCACCCCTGGATCCCGAGTCGTTTCCTGGCTTTCTAGCTGGTAGGCACGCGAGGTCATAATCGTTCGCAACAGATGTTTCAGATCGTATCGATGGTCCGCAAAATCGCTCGCTAGCCAGTCGAGCAGGTCAGGATTCCAGGGTTCGGCTGAAAGGTCATCGACGGGCTCTACAATCGCCTCACCGAACAGTTGTTTCCAGTAGCGATTCACCAGCGTGCGCGCCAGACGGCCGTTCTCCGGCATGGTGAACAACCGAGCGGCCTCTTGACGGCGCTGTTCGAGAGTTCCCTCGGTACGCACAGGTCCTAATTCGGGGAAAAGAAACTTAGGCTTCGAAATTTCCCCGGTCGGAACATCGCAACGGACCAGCTCCAACGGCTCTGCGGAAAAGAAGGCCGCCAAACCGTAGGCGTCCCGCAGCTTCCATGAACTAATAAAACTGTCGTGGCATGAATTGCACTTGAGATTGACGCCCAAAAACGTCTGAGCGCTGTTTTGCGCCGCCTGCAACGGAGGACGTTCCGAGGCGGGAACTTCCCCCCGCCAAGTCACACCGAGAATAAAACCCTCCGGATCACCCTTCTTGGTGGGATTCAGTAGGGTGGCCACAAAGCGATCATAAGGCATGTTTTCTTCGAGCGCCGTTTGCAACCACCGGGTGATGGATTTACGCTCTCCGTGATAGATGACGCCTTCGTCATTGCGCAACAGATCGTTCCAGAAGCTGATCCAGTGTCCGGCATAGTTGACCTTGTGCGCCAGTAGCCGGTCAATTAATTTCGACCGTTTGTTGGGATCGCGGTCCGATTCGAAGTTAGTGAGTTCTTCGGGCGTTGGCAACAACCCCCACAAGTCCAGCCATACCCGGCGGGCAAACACGGCATCCGTCACCACCTTGCCTTCGGTTTTTAAGAAGGCATCCACCGGGTGGTTAGCCCCTGGTGGCGGTACTGGCCGCCGCGGCCTTAACGGCGGCTGCCAGCGCGGAGCGACAGGCGTCTCTGGCCCTTGGGCCCCCTCCTCAATCCATCTTTTCAAGACATCGATTTCCGCGGCCGTCAAAGCGGGTCCCTGGAGAGGCATGCGCGGCGGCTTTTCACCCGTCACGCGCTGGATCAGCAAGCTCCGGGCAGGCTCGCCCGGGACGATCGCCGGGCCACTAACACCACCTCGCAACAACTCACTCCGGGTGTTCACGGCCAGGCCGCCCTGGCCCCGCTCCCCCGTATGACAGCCTCCACAGCGGGCTACGAGAACCGGATGCACCTCTTTGGCGAAGTCTACAGCGGCCAAAACCGGCTGCGCCCAAACCAAAAACCAAAACCACATCGTTGTTACCCAAGATATCGCAAGCGTGGAAGCTGCTGTAAACTTGCACCATGAATCATTCCCGGCGCAGCTTTCTTGGTGCGGTTTGCGGCGCGCCTGCCTATCTTCCCGCTCAAACCAGCCGCCCCAATGTTGTCATCTTGATCACCGACGATCAGGGCTGGGGCGATCTCTCGCTTCATGGAAATACAAACCTCGAGACTCCTCACCTGGATTCGATCGCCAGGGACGGCATTCAATTCACGCAGTTTCACGTGAGCCCAGTTTGCTCGCCCACGCGCTCGAGTCTGATGACGGGCCGCTATTGCTATCGAACTGGTGTTGTCGACACTTATCTCGGCCGCTCGCTCATGCATGCCGGTGAAGTCACTCTGGCCGAATGCCTAAAATCGGAGGGCTACCGCACGGCGCTGTTCGGCAAGTGGCACCTTGGCGATAACTACCCGCTGCGGGCTATCGATCAAGGATTCGAGGAGTCGCTGAATTGTACGGGCGGCGGCTTGACGCAGCCCTCCGATCCGCCTGGCAACAGTTACTTCGATCCGGTCCTGCGCCACAACGGCAAGTGGGAGAAACGGAAAGGATACTGCACCGATATCTTCATGGATGCGGCCCTGGAATGGATCGAAGCAAACCGCCGCCAGCCCTTCTTTGCCTACATCGCCACCAACGCCCCCCACGATCCACTTCAGATTGACGATTCCTACGTGGCGCCTTTTCGCAAAAAAGGACTCGATGAGGTGACCGCCAAAACCTACGGCATGGTGAAGAATGTGGATGACAACGCGGGCAGGCTACTGGCCAAACTGCGCGAGCTCGGTTTAGAACAAAACACGATCGTGATGTTTTTGACTGACAACGGACCTCAGCGTGACCGTTTTAATGGTGGCATGCGCGGTCGCAAAGGTACGGTTTATGAAGGAGGCATCCGGGTACCGTTATTCTTGAAATGGCCCGCTCGGATCCCACCCGGCCGCCGCAATGCCACGCTAACGGCGCACATTGACATCCTTCCCACGGTATTGGAAGCTTGCCGCGTCCGGTTGCCAGAAGGGGTCAAGATCGATGGCCGCAGCTTGTTGCCCCTGATCGCCGGCAAATCGTTTCCGCCCCGTACGCTTTTCTTCCAGTGGCATCGAGGCGAGGTTCCCCAGCCCCATCGGAACGCGGCTGCCCACGACGGCCGCTTTAAGCTAGTTAACGGCGAAGAACTTTACGACCTGAAGTTGGACTTCGCGGAGTCCCGCAACATCGCCTCCGAACAGCCTGCTCTGGTTCGAAAATTGCGCGCAGCCTATGACCGGTGGTTTGCAGACGTCGCCTCGACCCGGAATTTTGTCCCTCCTCGAATTTTCCTCGGCACGGATCATGAGGATCCTGTCACGCTGACGCGACAGGACTGGCGAGGTCCAAAAGCGGGATGGGATGCGGCGTCCGTGGGCTACTGGGAGGTCGACGTGCAACGCGAAGGCCGGTATGACATCACGGTGCGGATGGCGGTCCTGCCAGCCGACGGCACAGCGCACTTCTCCCTGAACGGCGTGCGGCTTGAAAAACCACTGCCGGCTGGCGTGAGCGAAGTCAGTTGGAAGGGAATTGGCTTAAAGGCAGGCGCGGGCCGCCTAGAAACGCAGATTCAAGTTGGCGAACGGACTTTCGGAGCGCACTATGTCGACGTCGCCCGCGCGTAAAGCAAAGTTCGACCGCAGTACTGTTGTCCATCTTCCCTGCTCTTGTTTCAAGCAAAGACAAACCCGTCAGACTCGGCGCCAACGGCGACCGTTTCCATCGAGGGCCATATGCTTACACGACGTTTCTTCATCCAGACGCTAGGAACCGCCTGGCAGAGTTTTTACTGGGGTAAGGACGAACCGCTGCCTCGCCAGATCGAGCTTGCAGCAGGCCCTCTGCGGATGGTCTTCGAACCGGAACTCGCTTTCCTGCGCTATCTCTGCCTCGGCGAGATTGAAGTCCTTCGCGGCATTTACGCCGCCGTTCGTGACCGCAACTGGGGAACCGTCTCACCGCAGGTTCACGATCTTCGCATCGAAACCCGGGACGGCTCCTTTTCTTTGAGTTTCCAAGTCCTCTGCAAACAGGAACCAATCGATTTTTTGTGGAAAGGCGAGATTACGGGTGAAGCGATAGGCCGCCTCCGTTACTCTTTCCGCGGGGTGGCGCGCTCGACATTTCTCCGCAACCGGATTGGATTTTGCGTGCTCCACCCGCTCAAAGAGTGCGCGGGTAAGCCTTGCTGGCTGCGTCACTCAGATGGAAGCCAGTCGCAGGGCGTTTTCCCGGAGCTCGTTTCACCCCACCAGCCCTTTCAGAACCTGCAAGCCATCAAGCACACCGTGCACAGCGGCTTGACGGCAGAAGTGCAATTCGAAGGCGACATCTTCGAAATGGAAGATCATCGCAACTGGACGGATGCGAATTATAAAACCTACTGCACGCCGCTTGAAAAACCATTCCCAGTCGAGGTCAAACAAGGCGAGCGAATCGAGCAAGCCGTTACGGTTCAGCTGGCAGGAAATTTGGCCGCTCCTCGGGCCCGTTTCACTGTCCGCCGCCCGCGCATCCATCTCGCACCGAGTCAGGGAGCACGCGCTCTTCCTCGTATTGGGTGGGGCCTAGGATCAACGCCGGTCGAGGACCGGCATCACCAATTACTGGCGGCCATCAAGCCAGCTCATGTTCGCATCGATCTGAAATTTTCCGGGCCGGGCGTCTTAGCCGAGTGGGAGCGAGCCCGGAGAGAGGCCGCCCGCCTTCAGACGTCTCTTGAAGTCGCGCTTCATCTCACCGACCAGGCAGAAGAGCACTTGCGCACCTTCAGCCACCAACTCTCAGGCGCGCGCGTGGCTCGCTTCCTCATCTTCCATGAGCAAGAAAAATCGACTTCAGCCCGGTGGGTGGAGCTGGCCCGCAAGTTTTTGAGACAGGCGCCCGTGGGAGCAGGCACGAACGCCTATTTCGCCGAGCTCAACCGTGCCCCGCCCAACAGCCAGACCCTCGACTTTCTGACCTTTTCCATCAACCCGCAAGTGCATGCCTTCGACAATTCCAGCTTGATTGAAAACCTCGCTGCGCAGGCCGATGTCATCCACACGGCGCGCTCCTTTGCTGCAGGTAAGCCCATTGTGGTGAGCCCGGTCACGCTGAAGCCAAGATTTAATCCGAACGCGACTGCTGCTGAGGCGCGTCTTCCCGAGCCCGGGATGCCGCCTGAGGTGGATCCCCGGCAGTGTTCGCTATTTGGCGCTGTCTGGACGTTGGGAAGCATCAAGTACCTGGCTGAGGCCGGCGCTCAAAGCATCACCTACTATGAAGCTGTAGGCCCACTGGGCTTGCTCGAGACGGCGGCCGGCTCTCCCTGGCCGAAACAATTTCCCTCTGCGCCTGGCATGACGTTTCCCCTGTATCATGTCTTCGCCGATGTGCTCGAAATGCAAGGTGCGGAGGTGCTGCGATCGCAATCCAGTCATCCGCTTCTGGCCGAGAGCTTGTATCTCCGCAAAGGGAACCGCTGGCGTGTCCTCATCGCCAATCTCAGCCCAGAGCCGCAAGCGCTCCGCTTGGCCTGGCCCGGCGGACCGCTACAGATCCGGAGCCTCGATGCTGAGAGCTTCCCTCCAGCGACCCAATCTGCCGCTGCGTGGCGGCTGCAAGCAGGCGACCGGCTCCACCCCTCGGGCGCCAGCGTGGATCTCTCGATCAGCCCCTACGCAGTCTTGCGCCTTGATTCGATCGCCTAGAAAACGGGCCCGGTTGAAACGTAGCGATGCAGTTCAATGTACGCCGGGTGCCGACAGTTCGACGCTTCCCTCGGAATGAGCTCCTTGGCGTTCAATTATCCTGGTAACAGCGCACCTGTCTTGAATCCAGTTGCCAAGCTTTCGGCCCATCTGCCCCCTCTCTGTGTCCAGGGCAATCACCTTTGCGCTGGCCAACAGCCGGTTTTGCTGCGAGGCGTTAACCGCTCCGGCCTCGAATACGCAGAGCCTGGCGAAGTGGGATTTCTCGCTTCTGCGGGCCTTACGGAACACGAAATGGAAACCATCTGCCGCCACTGGGGAGCCTCCATCGTACGCCTGCCGCTCAATCAGGATTGGGCGCTTCAGGGACGGGGCGCCTTCTCTGACGAAGACTATTTGAGCGCCGTCGATCAAGTCATCGCTTGGGCCGCATCCTTCGGCGCGTATACGCTTCTCGATCTCCAATGGCTTAGCAAAGAGCAGGAGTTTGGAAAGTTGGCCGACGGCTCGCCGAATCGGATCGCGCCTCTTCCGGATGAAAACTCGCCTCGCTTTTGGCGCAAACTTGCGCTGCGCTACCGGGATGAGCCCGGCGTGCTGTTTGATCTCTACAACGAGCCCCATGATTGCTCCCGGGAGGACTGGCGCCAATGGGCCAAGCTTCTGCTACATACGATTCGAGAAGTGCATCCGCAGGCGCTTTGCTTTGTCAGTGGAGTCGACTGGGGATATGATTTGCGGGGCGTTTTTCTCGACGAGCCCAACGTGGTGTACTCCACCCATGTTTATCCGGACAAAGTGCTGCCCTGGTCGCGCGCCTTTGGCTGTTTCGCAAGCGAGGCGCCGCTGTTTGCGGGCGAATGGGGAGGAACCTCCGAACATGTGGAATGGGGCCGGCGCTTAGCCGCGTTCTTCCGCCAGCTCCGCATGGGGTGGACGGCCTGGAGCTGGTCCGACTATCCGTACCTCATGCGCCACGGGCAACCCACGGAATTCGGCGCCTTGGTGCAACAGGAATTGCGGCGCACAGCCACCTAGGAAAGGTGAAGGCTAGGCGTTCAAAAACCGTTTCACGTTGCGCATGGCTTGCCGTGTGCGGTGGCTGTTCTCAATCAGTGCAAACCGGACGTAGCCCTCGCCCAACGGACCAAAGCCAATGCCCGGCGCCACGGCCGTCAGCGCCTTCTCAAGAAGCAGCTTTGAAAATTCAAGCGAGCCGAGATTCTTGAACCGTTCTGGGATTGGCGCCCACACAAACATCGACCCTTTGGGCCGTTCCACGTGCCAGCCAGCCCGATGCAGTCCCTCAATGAGAACATCACGCCGTTTCTGATAGACCGCGCAGATCTTTTTGGTCTCTTCTTCGCAATCTCGCAAAGCGATGATGGCCGCGATCTGAAGCGGTTGAAAGATGCCGTAATCAAGATAGCTTTTAATTCTTGCAAGCGCCCGGATCATCTTCGCGTTGCCCAAGCAAAAGCCGACCCGCCAACCCGCCATGTTATAGCTCTTCGACATCGAAAAGATCTCAACGGCGTATTCTTTCGCTCCTTCGACTTGTAGAATGCTAGGCGCCTTATAGCCATCAAAGCAAATATCGGCGTAGGCAAAGTCATGAACCACCATCGTGCCGTGCTTGGCCGCTAGAGCGAGAATCGCCTTGTGGAAATCCAAGTCCACACACTGCGTCGTGGGATTGTGAGGGAAGGAAATCAGGATCATTTTTGGCGTCCGGCTCGAGGTTCGGTAAAGGTCTTCTAGCCGGTTTAAGAACTCCGCTGGCGTCGGCATCGGTAACAGGCAGGCGTGGCCCTCGGCCATGATCACGCCGTATTGATGAATGGGATAGGCAGGATTGGGGGAAACGACCGCATCTCCGGGTCCGATGACAGCAAACAGCAAGTGCGCGAGAGCATCCTTGGCGCCGATGGTCGAAATTGCTTCGGTTTCAGGATCTAGCTTGACGCCGTAGTTGCGCTCATAGCGCCGGCAGATTTCGAGCCGCAAGTTTGGTAATCCGCGCGACATCGAGTAGCGGTGGTTTTTGGGATTCCGCGCTGCTTCCGCCATCTTGGACACAATGACGCGCGGCGTCGCGCCATCCGGGTTGCCCATGCCAAAGTCGACGACATCGAGCTGTGCAGCACGCATCCTCGCCTTCATTTCGTTGGTCACAGCGAAAACGTAGGGCGGAAGCTTTTGAATACGATAGAACTCTTCGGAATCTAAAGGCATAAACTCTCTATTTTATGGTGCGAGTGCAAGTCCTTGGGGCTGGGCCGGCAGGGGGCGCTGCGGCGCTTACGGCTTTGCAGGAAGGCGCAGCGGTCGATTTGTTTGAAAAAAGCCCGTTCCCTCGCCAGAAAGTGTGCGGCGAGTTTCTCTCCCCGGAAACGATAGAGATTCTCGATGGCTTCGGTTTGGCCAGCCTCTTCCTTTCGCAGGCGGCCCGTATGCCGAGAGTGCAGCTCTATTTTGGCGAGAAGGAGAAGCGCGGCATATTGGCCGAGCCTGCCTATGGTTTGAGCCGGTCGGCGCTCGATTCGCTGTTGCTCGAAACGGCGGTCAGCCGGGGCGCCCGGCTTCACCGACAGCGGGCGGCTCCCTCCCCGGGCGCGGTGGTCGCCACAGGTCGGCTCGCAGCCACACGCAAGGGCAAGCGCTTGTTTGGCTTTAAGGCCCACTTCTGCGGGCCACAAAATGACGCGGTCGAGTTGTTCTTCTTGGATGGCCGCTCCTATGTTGGCGTCAGCCCAGTTGAGAAGGGATTCACCAACGTCTGCGGTCTGGCCCCCGAAGAGGCGCTGCAAGAGTGCAAGTTTGAAATCGATGAGTATTTGGCGCGACAGCGAATCCTGCGTCAGCGGCTGGAGCCTTTAGCGCGCCAGGGCGATTGGCTCACCTCGGGGCCGCTTGTTTTTGAGCACCGCTTCGAGTCACCCGAGCTCAACGAGGTCTATTGCGCGGGCGACGCGCTGTCGTTTGTCGACCCCTTTACGGGCTCTGGCATTCTCTCCGCCCTGCTCACCGGCCGAGAGGCGGGACGCGCTGCGGCGCAAGGGCTCCCCTGCTCCGAGTATCGTTTGCGTTGCCGTCAACGGATCTTGCCACCCTTCCGTGCAGCCACGTTTTTTCGGAAAGCGCTTTCCGAGGGCTGGGGCTGGTGGCTTGCGCCCTGGGCGCCGCTTTCCGTGCTCTTCTCCCTCACGCGCCCAAAAATTTAGGCCTGAGAGTTTTCTTCTAAAGCAGCGAGAATGACTCCCCGGCATTCGCCCAGCCCGATTCGGACAAAGCCAGGGCGTTCGGCCCATCCCCGGAGAATCACTTCATCGCCATCTTCCAAATAACCCCGTTCTTCACCACTCGCCAGGCGTAAAGGCTGCGTGCCGCGCCAGGTCCTTTCAAGCAAACACGCCTGCGATTCTGGATCTGGGCCGCTCACCGTTCCGGTGCCAATGAGATCACCCGGACGAATCGGGCAGCCGTTTGAAGTGTGATGTGCAATCATCTGCGCTAGCGTCCAGTGCAGATAGCGAAGGTTTGTACGGCAGATCAGCTCCGGCGTGGAGCAAGTTGGCGTCCGGATCCAAGCCTCGAGCGTCAGATCGAACGCCCCGTCCGAGCGCTGCTTCAAATAAGGCAGAGGTTGCGGCGCATCGTAGGAGACACGAAAAGGTTCCAGAGCCTCCCGCGTAATGACCCAGGGCGAGATCGAGGTCGCGAAGTTTTTCGACAGAAAGGGCCCAAGCGGCTGGTATTCCCAGCGTTGGATATCGCGCGCCGACCAATCATTGAGCAGGCAGATCCCTGCCCAGTGATCTTCCGCTTGGTCAATGCTCACTGGCCGACCCATCATGCTTCCGGGCCCAAGCCAGGCACCAAGTTCCAATTCGTAGTCAAGTTCCGCGGTAGGACCAAAGCGGTTTTCCCCAAGCTGGCCACAAGGTCGCCTGACGGGCGTCGGGCTGACCACAATTGAAGAACTACGGCCATGATAAGCAAGCGGCATCCAGCTGTAGTTCGGGCTGAGCGGTTGGTTAGGTCGGAACATTTTCCCGACATTGCTGGCATGGTGCAGCGAGCAATAAAAATCGGTGTAATCACCAACCGGCGCGGGCAGATGCAAGATAGCGTCGCGCAGCGGGATCAAGGGCCGCGTTGGCGCACCTTGGCGCAGAGCCCGGGACAAAGTGAGGCGGAACAGGCGCCGGTCCGAAGCGGACAGCGAAAAATAATCCGCTAGATGGGGCCCCGAGAGCCAGGGGCGGAGATCCAAAATCGCGTCTCCAATCGCCACCCCCGGCCGCGGATTGGGATCCACAGCCGTCGAGTAAACGCCAAGAGGCAGGTTTTGAATGGGGAAGTCGCAGCCAGGCACATTCGCTAGCTCAACCCAGCTGCGCAGCGCTGGATCGTGGGTCTCGTCGATCATTCCGAACGCCAAGAGAGATAGTAGTTGACGTCCTCGGCTGGCAGCGCAGCGGCAGCCACATGCAAAGGATGAAACGTGTCGATCATCACAGCAAGTTCTTGCGTCTCTTTTTTGCCGATCGATTGCTCGGTACGGCCGGGCTGCGGTCCGTGCGCCAGGCCATCGGGATGCAAGGTGATGGATCCGTATTCAATTCCACTGCGGCTCATAAACTCGGCGTTGGCGTAGTAAAGCACCTCGTCCGACATCACATTGGAGTGATTGTAGGGCGCCGGTACAGCCTGAGGGTCAAAATCATAAGGACGCGGACAGAAGCTGCATACAACAAAGCCATCCCCTTCAAACATCTGGTGCACGGGTGGGGGCAGATGGAAGCGGCCCACGCGAGGCTCAAAGGCATGAATCGAAATGGCCCATGGGTAGTAGTAGCCATCCCAGCCCACAACGTCGAAGGGATGGTGGGACAAGGTGAGTTCGGTGAGCTGGTTGTTTTTCTTCACCCACACGGGAAACTCCCCTTTTTCATCGTGAGTTTCGAGATCTACAGGCCGGCGGATGTCCCGCTCGCAGTAGGGCGCAATTTCCAGAAGCTGTCCAAACTCATTACGGTAGCGCTTGGGCGTTCGAACATAGCCGCCGCTTTCGATGATCAGGAGCTTGCGCGGCTGGTCGGCGAAACGGTAGGTATGCAGGACTCCGCGGGGAATCACCAAATAATCACCTGAGCGGAACGGAATCTTGCCGAAGGCCGACTCCAGCACACCCTCTCCTTCGCTCACGTAAACAATCTCGTCGCCTTGAGAATTGCGATAAAACACCGTGAGATCTTCGCCCGGGCACACCAAAGAGATGGTGACCTGGTGATTAAACAAAACCGGGATGCGGTCCATGATGGCCGAGCCTGGCCGGTCCAACAGCCGGGTCCGAAAATGGCGGTGGCGCAGAGGCTGTTCGGGAGCTTTCTGCCAGTGCAAGTCCGCCACGTGCCGGACGGCCCGCACTGCTGTTGGCGCATGGAGATGATAGAGCAAAGAAGACGGGCCATGGAAGCCCAGATTTCCCATCAGCTCCTCGACATAAAGCGCACCCGAAGGTTGACGGAACACTTGGTGCCGCTTGGGAGGGATCTGACCGAGTTGGTGATAGATGGGCATTCACAACTCCTTGTTCACTGCAGCTGCGGCGGCCTGCTGGATTTGCTCAACCGCTTGTGGGTTTTCAAGCGCCATCAGGTCGCCAGGATCTTCACCTAAGTAAGCGGCGCGCACGACGCGGCGCATAATCTTTCCGTTCCGAGTTTTTGGCAAAGCGGAGACAAAATGAATCCGGTCCGGCCGAAGTGGCTTTCCCATCGCTTGGGCCACCCGGTCGCAAAGTCGCGCTGCCAGCGCTTCTCCTGGCTGCAAGGCCACGCAAAAGCCCACCATCGCCGATCCTTTGCGCGCATCCGGAACGCCAATCACGGCCGCCTCCACAACCTGGGGATCCGCCACCAAGATCGACTCGACTTCCGCCGGTCCAACCCGTTTGCCAGCGATCTTCAACGTATCGTCGCTGCGGCCATGAATGAACCAGTGGCCATCGGCGTCGATCTCGGCCCAATCGCCATGAATCCACATTCCGGGAATGCGCGACCAGTAAGTTTGCAGATAACGCTCTGGATCGCGCCAAAAGCCGCGTGCTTGCCCAATCCACGGCCCGCGGATTGCGAGTTCTCCCACTGCTTGGCGCACCGGCCGTCCCTGATCATCGACGGTGTCTGCCGCCATGCCAGGACACGGGGCGGCAAAACCACACGGCTTGATCGGCGCCAGCGGATGATTGGCGAGAATTCCGCCCGAGCACTCTGTGCCACCAGAGTAGTTCATGATGGGAATGCGCCGTTGGCCGACCTCAGCAAATAACCACCACCAAGGATCGGGATTCCAGGGCTCACCAGTCGAGCCAAAAAGCTTTAAGGCGCTCAGATCCTGGCCTCGGGCAAAGGAGGCGCCATGCCCGGCAAGAGTCCGAATCAAAGTCGGCGAAACGCCCAGCGTGTTCACCTGATGACGCGCGGCGAAGGACCACAAACGGCCGGGATCAGGAAAATCAGGAGCACCATCCAACAGGACAATTGTGCCCCCCAAAATCAGAGCGCCATAGATGAGCCACGGCCCCATCATCCAGCCCAAATCCGTAATCCAAGAAATCCGGCTGGCCGGACCCGTGTCCATGTGAAAGGCCATATCCTGCGCCGCTTTCACTGGGAATCCGCAATGGGTGTGGAGAATCCCCTTAGGCTTTCCGGTTGTGCCGGAGGTGTAGATGATAATCAAAGGGTCTTCGGCGGCAGTGAGTTCCAAGCTGCTATCACCTTCAGGCCAGTTGAGAAGTTGGTCACGCCGGATCACAAGGTGATGCCGAAGGCTCGGGCACCGGGAGATTGCTTCGCTCACGCTTCGTTGCGTCTCCACCCACTTGCTGCGCCGAAAGAAGCCCTCGCAACTAATGAGCGCCTTGGCTTCGACGTCGTGAAGGCGGGTTTCGATCGCAGAAGACCCATAACCCGAAAACAAGGGGGTGGCGATGGCCCCAATCCTCGCAAGCGCCAGAAGCGCGATGACAGCCTCCAGGGTCATGGGGAGGCAAACCCCGACGGCGTCACCTTTGCCGAGCCCGAGGCCGCGAAGTCCAGCCGACCAGCGCAACGTTTCCGCGCGCAATTGTCCGTAACTGAGCCTGCGGATGGAGCCATCCTCGGCTTCTTCCACCACCGCCAGCCAGTCGTCCGGCCAGCGGAGGCAAGATTCCGCAATGTTCAACCGCGCGCCAACGCACCATTCCGGCCATTCCAATCCGCGGTCCAGGCGCAGAACCTCGCGATAAGGGGCTTGGAAACGGATGTCGAGAAAGCGAAGCACTTCGGCCGTAAACCAGGCCGGATCCCCCACCGAGCGGCGATGCAGTTGTTCGAAACTGGCCTCTCCGCTCTGACGCAGAAAGCGTCCCAGTTGGGACTCTTCGAGAAATCTCGTGGTGGGCGTCCAAGCAAACTGGCTCATCGGCTCTTCACCCATTACGTTCCAACAGTTGGCAACACGGCCATCTTCATAGACCCACTACGACAACATAAGATCCCGCAACGTGCCGCGAACATCCATTTCGTACTCGATCGTTTCGATGGGAGGCCGGGCGTAATACCAGTGGACGCCATGCCCGGAAGCTTTACCCATCGGCCGCAAGATGTCATCGCGCAAAAATCCGCCAATGTCATGCACCGTGTAGATTGCTGTCATTGTGGCGTCGGCCCAGCTGAGCCCAAGCCCTTGGAGCCTTCCCTGCATGAGCTTCATCACAAACCGCGCTTTCTCGCGAATGGCCTCTGGCGAGGTTTCGCCCCGGCGCACAACTTCGTGCGGGTCGAGTGAACCTTCCGGCAACTCCCCAGCGCCTGCCAGAACGAACGTGCGCCGTTTGCTTTCGCTCGGCACGGTGTAGCTGAAACCGTAGAGGCAAGGCTGCGCGGGGGGCGAGATTTCTGGGGCAACATTCGTCCGCGCCACGGGATTCACCTCTCCCGCTAACAAAATATCCCAGGCCCTGAGTACGGCTACGTAGCCTTTGTTAAACTCCTCGAAACCGGAAAAGCTAAATGGCCTTGGAGAACGCAACTCAATGCCACAGAGCGCTTGCTTCGGACGGTTCATGCGACGCAGGTGAGCCTCTACGGCCTCAAAGCCCGTTTTGAGATCCAGGGGCTCGAGGAAACGTGCATGCTCGATTTCATATCCGTTTTGCGCGACGGCGCCGGCTGAGTACGGGCGAATGCCGCTTAAAAAATCATAGCCCCCACGCGGATTCGACAGGCGCATGGGGCTTATCGTAGCAATGGCAAAGGGCCGACGGGGACGGCGTCACCGGCCCGCCGGTGGGACGGCCTGCAACAGAAAGCCTTGCGCGGCCCCTCCAGGAGCTATCTTAAAGGTGCCGTCGGTGACAGGCAGATCGCGGGAGGTGGCGCCGCCGGTCACATACAGATTGCCGAGCGCGTCGGCCGCCACGTCGGAAGCCCAGTCTGAGAGCGTGCCCCCAAAAACTTGTGAGAAGGTCAAAGAAGCCGCCCCTCGCACATTCGGGTCCAGGACCGCCACAAAAGCGTCCGAGGTGCCAGGGCGTAACCGAGCCGCCGGTGCGCTGTCCACAATTGGGAAATCCGGAGAGAAGGTATAACCCGCCAACGCCAGGCGTCCCCCAGCAAGCAACTGCAAGGCGTAGATCACGTCAGCGGCCCGTCCTCCGAGCAACGTCGCATACTCAATGGGATTAGCGACATTGTCCAAATCCACGCGCAGAATGACTGCATCGGCGTCGCCAGCTCGCTGGGTGCGGTAAGAGCCCGGAGTCAAGGGCAAATCATTCGAGAACGTGTAGCCCGCAAGCCACACCTTACCCTCCGGCGTCACCGCCATGCTGTTGGCCACATCCACGCCGTCGCCCCCCAAATAGATCGCTCGTAGAAGCCCGTCTAATCCCGGCCGCCGCATATCAATCTTCACCAGGAAGATGTCGATCGCCTGCGGGGGCCGGTCGCGCAAGGGCGCCTCAGTTACCGGAAAGTCTGACGATGCGGTGTAACCCGTGAAATAGACATTGCCGCTGGGATCCAGTGCAAGATCCGTCAGGATCTCGGTGCGGTCTCCTCCGAAATAAGTCGAATAGGCCAGAGGGGAGCTTGATCCTGGTACGGCCTTTACCACAAAAGCATCGAAGCCCCCGCGGCCGCAGCACTGCACGTTCGCATCCGTTCCGGGTAAGGAGGGCGATCGCGTACTGCCTCCAAAATAGATGGCTCCCGCTTCGTCAATGGTGACAGCATAGCCTTCATCGCGGCCCGAGCCGCCAAAGTACGAGCCGTACCAAACATAGATGCCATCCGGATCTTCCGGACGCAGGACCGCAACAAAGGCGTCGGTCTCACCGCCGAGGCCGTTTTGGAGCGGAGGACCCGCCACAGGAAAGTTGATGGATTGCGTGGACCCAGTCAAGTAAACGAAGCCGCGATCGTCGACCGTTAGGTCATAAGCCGTATCATCGGCCCCCCCGCCAAACAGCGTCCAGTAACGGAGCACCAAGGTTCCGGACGCCGTGCGCTCAAACTTGGCTAAGAAGGCGTCGCGGCCACCTCCTGGTTCCGCTTGTAAGGGCTGTGGGGTTGACCCGAGCGGTACGATATTCCCGCTATAGCCCGCCACCCAGACGCCTCCCCGGGAATCGACGGCAACCGCGTTTCCCACACCGTCAGTGTCGCTGCCAAAGTAACCCGCACTCACGATCGGGTCGATGACGAGTTGCTGGGACCGGTCGTAGGCGCCAATCGAAAAACGGACCAAGCCATCTTTCTCGACGAGAAATTCCGCCGGAACCAACGTCTTTTCGCCGTTGCGGTATTGATACGCCATCGGCGCCTGAAGCTTCAGTTCACCCACTGGACCGAAAATGCGGAGATCTTGCCCGGCCTTCGTCAGACGCAACGCTCCCCCCAGCCGGAACCGGATCTGGTCGGGATTGGCGTACGGAGCCAGAATCAAGTCAAATTCGGGCTTTGCGTCTTGAAAATAGTAAACAACGTCGATACCTGGATAAAGCCCCTTCCCGTGTACGGAGGCGAACTGTGGGACCGAGGGAATCCATTTGCTCCGGTCGCTGCCCAGAAAATACTGGCTTCTGGATGGCAACTGCGGTCCTGGCTTTAGCTCCGCCTCCAAGGCGTTCATCCATTCGAAGGTCACGCCTTGCTGGCCCGCCGCTAGTGTTGCGCGTTTGGCCTCGACTAGCCATGCGCCCTGGCCGCCACGCGAGAAATAGCGCACAGACTGACGGTACTGCCCCAGGTTCGGTTCAAACCAAGTGGGTAAGTAACGGAGGGCACCCGCCGTCATTTGGACGCCCGCGTTCAGTCCGAGTGGGCACAAGAAGAAAAGAAAAACGGTCCACGTTCTCACGGTTTTTCGTCCGGAAGCTCGGAATGCTGGAACGATGCTACCTCTCATGTGAAACGGATGAACACCGCCGGCAGTTTCCCTGTCCCCCAAAGCAAAGGTCTAGCGAGCGAACGAGCCGAGGAAAGCCGCTCGCAGAAGCCGTGCGCCCTCGGCGGCAAAAACCCTGTTTACTGTTTCTTTCTCTGGCTATCTTTGGGACTGGACTGGCCACCTTTCTTTTCTGCCTCTTGCTTGGGATAGAGCAGGGGATAATTCTTCTCTCTCCATTCCTGCAAGCCACAAGAGCCAAGGACCTTGTAGCCCGCTTTGGTCAAGATCTCCGCGGCACGCGCGGCTCTCGAGCCGCGGTTTCAAGCCGTGATAATCACTTTGTTTTTCGGAATCTCCGACAGCCGGCTCTCAATCTGGCTTAACGGGATATTGACATAGCCTTGGATCGATCCTAACATCTCGATCTCTTTGGGCTCGCGGACATCAAGAAAGAACAAATTTTTCTCGTTTTGAAGAAGATCTTTGAGTTCGTCAGCGCTGTATTGCTTGATCTTGGTTTCTTGAGCGCGGCCCAGGCTCGCCACCCAGCCCAAAAGCCACTGTTTACGCGTTAGTTTAAACATATTTGTGCACGACCCCTCGGCTTTTCGGGATTACCCTCCTATCATAGCAAGGCGCATCAGATTCACCGGGCCGGAGAGCGTGCTTTGCTTCGCGAGAGGTTTTCAAAAAGAAAGAGCCCGCTTTTTCCCGCCACCGCGAAATCCAGGTCGCCATCGCCATCCAGGTCGGCGACCGGAATCTGCATGCCGCCCCCGGTGCGGCTTGAGTAATCCACGACATGACGAACCCACTGAACACCCTTGCCGTCGGCGCTGGGAAGTGCTTCATACCAGTAGACGCCAAGCGGCTCCCTCTCCCCCGGATCGCGACCGTTGTGGGCCATAAAGCGCTTTCCGGTAACCAGGTCAAGCCTTCCGTCACCATTGAGATCGACAAGCGCCGAGGCGTGAGCTTGAGACCACGAGTCATCGATCACGCGCTTTTGAAACTTGCCATCCGCCATTCTCTCGAACCAGAAAACGCCGTAGTCATGGGCCATGGTGGAGATGATGTCGGTGCGCTGATCGCCGTTTACGTCGTGAACATAGATGCGGCCCAGATGCCCGGGAGATTCCCAGTCGGCATGGAGCGTCCAGTTTTGCTGGTAAGGATCCGGGGGCGCTTCCAGCCACCCCTTCGGCGTAAGAATATCGGTGCGGCCATCGCCATTCACGTCGCCCGCTCCAATCCCGTGTCCGTAGCTTACCGGACTCGCAATGTGTTTCCGCCAAGCGCCCCCTCTCAACTCGTACCAACTAAGGGGAACCTTGGGTGACCCGAACTGTGGCAACAGCTCACGAGCCTTTCCATCGTTGTTTAAATCCACCATCCAGCAGAATTCGACGTTGCCGGCGTTATCAATTTCGTGCTCCTTCCAAAGCCCCTGGCCACGCCCGGGGTTCTCCCACCAGGCAATTCGCCGGCTAAACCAGGAACAAGTCACAATGTCAGGGCGACCGTCGCCATTGACGTCCACTGCATGGTCGCTGAATGCGTCGATGTAGTTGTTGACAAAGTACAAGTCGCGGAAGCGGTGCTTGAGCCAGCGCGGCGCCTCAAACCAGTTTTCCCCCGAAACGATGTCTAAACGGCCATCGCCGTTGATGTCCGCAAAGGTGCAGGTTTCGTTTGCGCCCAGGTCAATTTCGTGCTTTTTAAATGGAATGTCAGCAGGTCGCGCCCAGTGGAAGGCGAACGCAGCAAGACTAAGAACGCTCGCTGGCAATAACGCCGATTTCACGGGCTTCATTGTATCGAACCTTGACGCGCTTTGATCTACCGGGCCGCAAGAGTTGGCCTGTACCGTGGTATTCGCTCTCGTCTCCACACGGCAAGCCCTGGGGTCAGAATGAGGGCTTGCAGTTTCCCGAGCCACTCTTGAGGATGCAGCGATACAATGTGGGTCAACGATGAATTGGAACCGGAGAGATTTTCTATTCGCAGGCGCCGGAATACTGGGAGCGCAGCCGCAACAGGAAATCCCAATCATTGACATTCATCAACACACCAACTACAGCCGCCGCCCGGATGAGGCCCTGGTTGCACACCAGCGCAAAATGGGCGTATCCAAGACGATTCTCCTGCCGGCGGGTCGAAAATATGGGTTAGCCGCGCAAGCTGGCGGCAATGATTCGGTGGTGGCGCTTGCTCGTCAGTATCCCAAGGAATTCTACTTTTTCGCCAACGAGCTGCCCGATATCCCTGAAACGCGCGAAACGATCGAAAAATACCTAAAAATGGGCGCCATTGGCATCGGCGAACAAAAGTTCCCCGTCGATTGCGACTCAAAGCCCATGCAACTGATCGCCGAAATTGCCCGAGATTACAAAGTTCCCGTCCTTCTTCACTTCCAGCACGAAGCCTATAACTATGGCATCGAGCGCTTTCACAAAATGCTCGAAAAGTATCCCACGGTCAACTTCATCGGGCACGCACAAACCTTCTGGTCCAACATTCACAAGGGGGATGAGCAAGTGGTGCTGTATCCGATCGGCAAGGTGACGCCTGGGGGCATCACCGACCGCTTGCTGGCCGACTATCCCAACATGTTTGGTGACCTTTCGGCAGGCTCTGGGTTGAACGCGCTGCGCCGTGATCCCGATCACGCGCGGGAGTTTCTCAAAAGGCATCAAGACAAGCTCTTATACGGCAGCGATTGCAACGACTCCGTGGGAGCTGGGCCCAAATGCAGCGGATCGCTTCAACTGGCTCAGTTGCGCGAGCTGTGCCCAGACCGGGCTGCACTGAGAAAAATTCTCTCTGGAAACGCCGAGCGCCTCTTTCCGGCCTTAAGATCTCGCTAACTCGCGCTCCGGCGCCACGCGCATCGAGTTCAACATCTCGATGGCGGCTTTTTCCATCGCCGGTCGCGGCGCCGATTCTCCTGTCCAGATTTCAAATTGCAAGGCCGCTTGCTCAAGAAACATCTGAAGACCATCAATAAGGACCTTGCGTTGTTCCGCCGCGCGCTTGAGCAAGAGCGTCTCCAGCGGATTGTAGACCATATCAAAGACGATCTCGGCGGGAATTCGATCAGGGAAGAAACATTCATTCACGTGAGGGTGCATCCCGAGAGGAGTCGCATGAATGAGAGCGTCAAAGTAACGGGAGGACAGCTCATCACGTAGGAGGGGCTCAGCGTTGCACACCTTGGCTAGAGCCCGGACGCGATCCGGATTCCGCCCCACGATGGAAACCTTCGCCCCCGCATCAACTAGCGCGAAGGCTGCGCTACGAGCGGCCCCGCCGTTTCCTACCACAAGCACGCTGGCCTTCGACAGCCGGATCTTTTTGGCTAACGGCGCCACGACTCCCTGTACATCGGTGTTCGTTCCCCGCCACTTACCAGCCTTGCGCCAAACCGTGTTGACCGCTCCAATTCTCCTTGCCATGGGATCAACCTGGTCAAGGTAGCGAAGCACTTTCTGTTTATGAGGAATGGTGACACTAAACCCAGCAATCGGCAGCTTATTGGCGAAAAGGAAGAAATCTTTCAGCTGCGGCGGATGTACCAGAAACGGCAGATACACCGAATCGATTCGCCGCGTCTGGAAAGCCCGGTTGTGAACTGCTGGCGAAATCGAATGGCGCACTGGATCCGCAATCACACCGTAAATTTTGGCCGCCTTAGAGAATTTCTCGACGCGGTAGAGGTTGCGGAGAAGTTTGGAAGAGACCTGTCCTGCCGCTGTTCCCTCGGCGCTCAACGGAGCCGCATAGGTGTAGGCTCCGCCAAATGCTGTGGACAGCACGCGCGTAGGAAAGCCAATCTCACCCATCGCAAGCAAGATCAGCGGAACGCGTGGATTCGCTTTGGCGAGCGAAAGAACGCGGAGATTGTCGCTGGGCTTGCGCGCGGTACTCACGATTTTATACGCATCAGCGGGAATTTTCGCCATCCGGCGCATCACCGCATCGAGGGAAGGAGTGCCGCCGAAGTTGTGGTAGGAGATGATGAGCCAAGCCCGCCCGCGCAAAGTCTCCAGCTTTTGCACCGCATTCTCCGCGCTTTCGACTTCGATGTCCACGGCACGCGCCCCAGCCTGGATGGCTTGATCGAGGATGCGAATTTGTTCTTCAATGCTGCCGTTAAAGCGACCGTGATTTTGGTGACGGCGACACGTCGCCAGGATCGTACACTGCGGGTAGCGCTCCAAGAACTGGCGGATCGCCTCCACGCCTTGTTCAGGCTTGGGAAGGTAATCCAAGCGAAACTCTAAGAAGGTTTCGCCAGCCTCGGCCTCTTGTCTGGCATGAGCCAGGAGTTGATCGACGGAGGGGAAACCGAGCGCAATGCAGATTTTCGGCAGGGCGGTGCGGTGCGGCATGATACGGCTTGTGTCGAATCAGCATAACACGGCCGTCCAAGTGCCGGTTTCCGCCCAAGGCCTCAATTTCGCAAGTGCTCCAAAAGTAAACGCGCGAGTTCGGAGATAAAAAGAAGCCCTTCATTATCAGGCGAGTAATCGACTTTTTTGAGACCGTCCACGGTGATGGCCATGGCTACCCGGCCCCCAGGCCCGTAGACAATACCCACATCCGAGCGGAGTGCGTCCAAGGCGCCGGATTTGCTAGCCACTGGTACGTCGCCTAATTTTCGCGCGATGCCATCTTGGTATTGCTGGCGCTTTAAGATGGCGATCATTTCCTTGCTCGCTGCCGGGCTGATGAGTTGACCTTTTTCGAGCTTCTCAAGTAGGGTGACCATCTCCCAGGCTGTCGACGAGCCAATGCCGAAGCGTTCGTTCTCTTTGAGCTTACCGGCCTGGCTGTGACCGCTGGGGACCGGCTTGAGCTGGTTGCGGTCGCCCAGAATTTTGCGCATGGAGCGGGTTTGGGGAAAACCGTAACGGTCCATGTAGTCATTCACCGTCTGCGCAGAGATGCGATCTAGTAAGAGGTTGGTCGCGGTATTGTCGCTGACGACAATCATCAAATGCACGAGGTCTCGCAGCGGAATCTCCACCCCGTGAGAGAATTCTTTGAGTACGCCCGAGCCTGAAACTTTTTCGCTCTCCCGCAGCACCAACCGTTCGTCCCACCGTGCGCGGCCCGCCTCCACTTCCCCGAAGACGGCCACCATAATCGGCAATTTAATGGTGCTCGCCGTACGAACGCGCTCATGTTCGCGAAAGCCGAAAGTTTTACCCGTGTCGAGGTTTTTGGCGTAAACCCAGACCGAGCCGGGCGCCTTTTGAAGTAGGGCGCGAATGCGCTGCTCCGCAGGGGAGGCTGCCGCTTCAGCGCCATCCGCAAAGACGAGTAGAACAAACGCTCGAAGAAGCATCATGGGACCCAAAACATCCTTTGAATTTTCGGCAGGCCCACGTCCACGCCTCCGGTCCACACGTGCACGTTGGGCAGGATTTGAGCATAACCGGGGCTGTGAGTGTGCCCGCATAACACCGTGAGTTGTTTTCGCGGATACATCGACATGAGATCTTGAATCACCGTACCAACCGAGCCGCAGGCAAAGCGAGGCAAATGCCGTTCGTCAGCCCATGCGCCTTCAAACCAGCAGGCTTCCTTGAAGGGGGGAACGTGAGTCAGCAGGCAGACGTTGTCGTAGTACTGAAGGGCGTAAGAAAGAACGCGGTGGATGTGTTCGGCGGCTTCCCGCCCCAAGCGCCGGAGCAAGTCTGCCAGGCTGTTGCGGTCACAAGCGGCGAGCTCCTCAATCAGGCGTTCGTCTCTCATTTTGATCGCGTCTTCGAAATCGCCTAGCGTGGCATCCCCCCAGCCGTCATGTCCCACCAGCGCGGTGCCTGGCGACAGCTCGACGCCCTCGATCACACTCAAATAGGTCAGGTTCGGCAAGCGGCTACACAGCTGGGTCACTTGCGCACGCACGCCGGCAATCGAGCTTCGGTAGTAATCCTGATTGCCCAGGACAAAGTAAACCGGCTTGCGCACCCGAGCGGCCAGATCCGACAGGTCCAGAATGAGGCGGGGCGCCTCGCTGATGTCGCCGCCAATCAAAATGAGATCGGCTTGGCTTTGGTTGAGCTGGTCAAAGTAGGCCGAGGCTTTCTCGGGGGGCAAAAAGTTCAGGTGTAGATCGGTCATCCAGGCGACACGACGCATGACGACCTCACCTCAACAATTCAAGCTGGCAGCCGCCGCTAAGCTCTGCGGCTGCCCAGTTCCTTGGAAAACGCAGGCGCCTTCGCATTTTCGTACATTCCTCCTTCCAACGAAGAAAACCCGCCGGGCTATTCAGGATCAAACCCAGCTACCCACCCTCCAGCAACCTCACGGCTTGCACCCATACGCGCTACTTTGCCACACTCAAAAAGGTCATGGTGCGAATCGGGCGGTCCGGGCCTGGGTTGGCGGCGATCCTGGCGGCTGTGGTGGCCTTGTTCCCCTCGCGGGGACAATCGCCGGCTCCCGCCGCGGCGTCAACTGGCGGCGCTGGCAGAGCCGTGGCAGAAAAACCCATCGAATCGCTCCAATACTCCGTCGAATGGAGGCTAATTCGCGCAGGTACCGCCATTCTCACGCGCACACCCAAACCGGATGCGGGCTGGCAGGCCGACCTGCATTTAGAATCCGCGGGCTTGGTCAACAAGCTGTACAGAGTGAATGACAACTATCAGTCGCGTTTTGATTCTGGTTATTGCGCCAGTAACGTGACCATGCAAGCTCAAGAAGGCAGCCGCAGGCGCGATACTCAGGTACGGTTTGACCGGGAAAAGGGCAAATCACATTACCTGGAGCGCGATTTAGTGAAGAATAGCGTGGTGCTCGAAAAGGAGCTCGACATTCCGCCCTGCGTTCATGACGTGCTTGCGGCTCTCGCTCATCTCCGCGGAGCGCGCTTGAAACCTGGCCAGTCCACCCAGCTTCCCATCACCGATGGCAAGCGGATGGTCATGGCCAAGGTTGAGGCGCAAGAAAAGGAGCGGGTCAAGACCAGCGCAGGCACCTTTGACGCAGTGCGCTATGAAGCATTCCTCTTCAATGATGTTCTCTACACGCGCAAGGGGCGCTTGTTTGTGTGGCTCACTGACGATGAAAAGTCGCTTCCGGTGCAGATCCGCGTAAGGCTGAGTTTCCCCACGGGCACCATTTCATTCCAATTAGAGAAAGCGAGCTAGGCGGCCCGCTGCTGCTTTCTGCTCTGTTGCTTGATGGCAGGGCCATCGAGCGGGCTTTGAGGCCGGCGCTTGTCAACGTTCAGTCCGGAAACAGCACGCCGAGCGCTGCCTCCGCCGTGAACATACACCGGGCATTGTGTCCGCACAAAGCGACCGGTTTCACTTGGTGTTTGGCCTGGATCTTTTCCTGCAGATAGTGAAAATAAATGAGGCCGCGGTCCCACCGGGTTGGTCCTTGCGCCATCGCAGGGCAAGAACCATCAAAGCCAGCCAGCGGTAGGTTGTCCAGTTCGCCGAGAAGATAAGTGACGGGCCGCGCCGCTAGTTGTTGCTTCAGCAACTCGGGGGTCATCGAAGCGGTGTAGCCTTCACGGGCCTCCAGCCCGTAGGGCCAGCGATTATAGGTCGTGCAATTGCGCCCCTCGGCATACTCCACAAATTTCCCGGTGCAGCCCTTAACGCTACAGCTAGCGCTTGGCGCAAGTCGCGTTGAATCGAGGTAAGGATAGCTGGAGGGATTCGACACAACGTAGCGGATGTCGAGTCCCAGCTGGTCATGAACGCGGTTGGCCATGGCGTAGCGGGCGACGTACTGGCCTCCGGCCGAATGCCCAGCCACAACCACGGTGCTTAAGTTCGGGAACACGTCCTTCCGGGCAAGCTGGCGCAGGATCTCATCGACTAGGTCGAAGGAGTTCACCGTGGACGGATCGCGCGCCGTGGCCCCGGAGCGCCAGCTATTCCCACTGCAGGAATAAGAGATTTCTCCTTCGTCTAACTTGTCCTGGCAAGACCGGTCGCGCGAGGCAAACCGCGGCGCGATGATCATCGAATCCTCGAGCCGACCGGCGAGAAATCCAGCGGCCACGGCGGTTCGAAAGTAAATATTTGCGTCGCGCCCCTGTCCGTGAATCATGATCAAAGCTCGCCCGATTTGCGGGTTCCGCTGAGTGAGAGGATAGCTGCGGTAGACGAGCGACCAGCGGCCAGAGTCGCCCAAAAAGACTTTCTCTGTACAATTTGCCGTACTCGTAACGCAAGGCCCGGCCTGTAGAACCAATCCCGCCCAGGGCCCGAAGAACAGGGCCAAAAACTTCATCCGCCTAGTATAGCGACTCGCCCGCGGGTGGTGACTTGCGGGGTGAGCAGGCCGACGCCGTGGCCGCTCGCCGTGCTGGAGCTAGCCGCCTAGGCCGCCGAAGCCTGGAAGCCGTAGGTTCGGTACGACCACTCGGCCCGATCTCCCTGGACTTGAATGAGACCAAATCCTTCCGGAAATCCAAGACGCGGCCCCCGCCACCAGTTCCCGCTCACCGCCCCGGTCGTAATAAACTGGCAGCCTTTATATTCCACCTTCTCACAAATGTGGGTGTGACCCTGGAGCACCATTTTCAGGTTGCCTTTCATCAGAATTTCGATCACTTCCACGGCGTTGGCTACGAGGATTGAGTCAGTGTTTGCAGGCGCCGCGCGAAGAATCTTCGGCGCTGCACTCAACAGGGGGATATGGGTGAGAGCGACAGTTGGTTTCGAGCCAGCCTGAGCAATGTCCTGCTTGAGCCATTCCATCTGCTCGGCGTCGATCAAGCCCCGGTAACCACCAGCCGGGGTGATGTCTACAGAGTCCAGGATAATGAAGTGCCAGCCTTTATGATCAAACGATTTGTAGCGGGGGCCAATTTGGTCTTCGAACATTTTTTTGCCCCAGCCCGGCGTTGCTTTCGAGACGCCCGCCTTGGGGCTAATGCCAAACACATCGTGGTTGCCGAGAGAGGTATGCACAGGGAGGTCGAGGTATTTTACCGTCTCGCCATACAGCGCAAAAAGTTTCTTCGCCCGGTCGAGGTTCTGCTCGAAGACGTCGAAAACCATATCGCCCCCCGCCAAGGCGAAATCTGCCTTCAGCTTGGAAGCGGCTTGAAAACACATCCGGCACCCCTCGCTGGCGCGCAGTTCGGGCTGAATGTGCGTGTCGGTAAGGTGCAAAAACTTGAACTTCGCTCTCGCCGCCTCGGCGGAAACCGCGCTTGCAGCGCCTGCGGCCATCACGCCAAGAAACTCTCTTCTCTGCATAAGCTGAATGTAGCAGCTCAGTGTGACAACCGGATGGCAACCAGCAAGGAGCTCGAATGGATCCGCCACGGGCTGCAACCGCTAGTCTGGAAAGGTTTTCTTGAGCGGGAGTGGAGCGTAGCGGGGGCAGATCCAACTCGGCGAGCCTCGCCATTCGCCTGTTACCATGAAGTGTGTTTCATCTGTTCGAACGGCGAATCCAAAGCGCCTTTCAAGAATTCCTCAAACATCAATATGACATCGAGCTGCCCGTGGCCATGGAGCAGCCCAAGCAGGCAAGCTTTGGCGAACTTGCCACGCCGGTTGCATTTCAGCTTGCACGGCAGTGGAAGAGGGCGCCGCAGCAAATCGCCCAGGAAATCGTTCAACGGCTAGGCCCGGTGGAAGGCGTAGCGGCGCTCGAAGTCGCAGGCAACGGCTACATCAACATCCGTTTGGATCGCGGCGTGTACGGTCGCGCCCTGCTCGAGGGCCAATCTGCTCCTCCAGCCCCTAAACCCGGCAAAATCATCGTCGAGCACACCAACATCAATCCCAACAAAGCGGCGCACATTGGCCATCTGCGCAATGCCGTGCTCGGCGATACGTTTGTCCGCCTGCTGCGAGAAACCGGCTGCCAGGTGGAGGTACAAAACTACATCGACAATACGGGCGTGCAAGTCGCCGACGTGGTGGCCGGCTTTTATTTCCTCGAAAAAAAGACACCGGCAGAAGTCGAACAGCTTACCCGCACCACGCGCTTTGACTATCTTTGTTGGGACTTGTATGCGCGCATCTCACAGCACTTCCGGGAGCATCCGGAAAGCCTCGAATGGCGCAAGACCACGCTGCACGCCATTGAAGAGGGACACGGCGAGCTGGCGCAGATTGGCCATCTCGTGGCCGACGCCATCGTGAATTGTCACCTCAACACGATGGGCCGGATTGGCATCCGCTATGATCTTCTCCCGCGGGAAAGCGAAATCTTGCAGCTAAAATTCTGGGCCCAAGCCTTCGAGTTGCTCAAGCAGCGGCAGGCTATTTATCTCGAAACGGAAGGCAAAAACAAAGGTTGCTGGGTCATGCCGAGCGCCGCCTTCCAGCAAGAGGCCGAGGAAGAGGATGGCAAGGTCATCGTCCGTTCCAATGGCACGGTGACGTACGTGGGAAAAGACATCGCCTATCAGCTGTGGAAGTTTGGCTTGCTGGGCAAAGATTTTTATTACCGCGTGTGGAAGACCTACGAAGATGGCCACCGGGTGTGGGTTTCGACGGCGTCTGCGGCCGAAAACGTGAGCGAAGACCAGCGGCCGAGTTTTGGCCGCGCCTGGCAGGTCTACAATGTGATTGATTCTCGCCAGTCCTATTTGCAGGATGTTGTGGTGGCCGGGCTCCGGCAACTCGGCTACGCAGAACAAGCCGAGCGCTCAATTCACTTCAGCTATGAAATGGTTGCGTTAAGTCCGCGCACCTTGGCCGAACTCGGCGTCGAGCTCTCCGAAGAAGATCGCCGCCGTCCCTATGTCGAGGTGTCTGGCCGCAAGGGCCTCGGAGTGAAAGCCGACGATCTGATCGACAAGCTCGTAGAGACCGCCCAGCAGGAAGTGGATTCCCGTCATCCCAGCGAGCCGGCCGAGCAACGCCGCCACATCGCCGAACAAATCGCTGTCGGAGCGCTACGCTACTTCCTCCTCAAATTCACACGCAATACGGTCATCGCCTTTGACTTTCAGGAGGCCTTGAGCTTTGAAGGCGACACGGGTCCCTATGTGCAGTATGCCGCGGTACGTGCCCGTAAGATTTTGGAAAAGCTCCAAGAGCGTGGCGAACCCATGCCGGATTTTGAGAAGCTTCTGAGCCGGGAAGCTCTTGCCCGGCAGCTCGCTCGAGAAGACTTCTGGCAACTCCTGCTAGCGGCATCCAAAGCAGGACTGGCTGTTGAACGCAGCGTGGCCACTGGAGAACCGGCCCACGTGGCCCGCTACGCCTTCACCTTGGCCCAGGCCTTTAACAGCTTCTACCACGACTATCCGGTCCTCACCGAGCAAGATCCGGAAAAACGCACACTGCTGTTGTGGGCCACTCAGTATTTCCACCGACAGCTGGAATGGACGCTGTCGGTCTTGGGAATCGCAACTCCCCCCTACATGTAGCCGCCAAAGAAATTTTTAACTCGAGGGCTTCTCCCGCCGGCCAGGGCGGCAGTCGTTTCTTCTGAGAACCTAGGAGCCCCTCTCGGAGATCCTCAAACCGTACATAACTGGCGGGGGCGGAGGTCGCTGCGGAGACCGGCCGACGGGCCGTAAGCGGCCGGATGAACAAGATATGCCCCAAAAGTTAGTCCTCACAAGCTCTGGTGCAGCGTTGGGTGAGCCAACTTCCGCGACTGGGGCAAATGCCATCGCCGTTCCCCCACGCCCGAAAGGAAGAAACTCTCCTCGCTGCAAGGCTTTCGGGGCTCGCTCGCTGTGGCACTTCAGATGCAGGATTGTAGGGCAAACGAAGTTGTCATCGACTTCCTAGCATCCTCGTTGGCGAGGCCCAGCTCGCCGTAACTTGATAGCCCCTCTACCGAAGCCCCGGACCCCAAGATCCGGGGCTTCCCCTCCTAAGGGACCGGCGTTCCCGGCCGCGCGCGGTGTTCCAGCTGGGCTTTCGAGCACACCACCAATCAGGTTCAGAACCAGCCAACAAGCCGAGAAAGTCCGAAGTTCACGGCGGGAGGCACGGCTTGCTAAGGGACATCTCCACATGGCATCACCTGGGGCCAAGCTGCTGCCGGTGCAGATATGATTGTTCGCGCACTCGAAGCGGCCCAGCCTTCAAAGCTGCAGCTGCGGTCGAGACGCCCCGCGTTTTTCCCCGCCGTGCTAGACTGAGGGGCGGCGCTTAAAAAATTCCAAACCAGATGCTACGAGTCGCCCTGACCGGCGGACTGGCCTCCGGAAAAAGCTTCGTCGGCCGCATCCTGGCCGAGCAAGGCTGTCGGGTCATCCAGGCCGATGCGCTCGGACATCAAGTCCTAGCTCCTCGCGGCGAGGCCTACGCCGAGGTTGTGCATCGTTTTGGCAGCGGTATTCTAAACGAAGAAGGACAAATCGACCGTCGCAAACTGGCAGAGATCGTCTTCGGAAACCCAGAAAAGCTGGCGTTATTGAATAGCCTCGTGCATCCGCCAGTCCGAAAGCGGATCGCCGCAGCGCTAAACGAATTTGAGCTGGAACAACCGAACGGTATTTCTGTGGTGGAGGCAGCCATTCACGTAGAAACGGGTAGCTATCAGGATTACGATCGCTTGATTGTGGCCTACTGTTCCCCTGAGCTCCAAATTCAACGCGCCATGCACCGCGACAATCTCTCACGAGCGGAAGTCGAGGCGCGCCTCAGCCAGCAGATGCCGCTGGCGATGAAACGAAAATACGCGCACTTCGTCATTGATACGTCGGCGACGAAAGAGGAAACCGCGCACATGACCAAACGAGTTTTCTGTCAACTCCGGAGCATACGGCAATGAAACTTCGAACCTTGTTGATCGGCGCCCTCTTGGCGGGCGCTTTTGTCTGGGTGACAACCACGCGAAAATGGGATCCTCCCGCCATCTTCCGGCAGAACACGCCCAAAAGCCCAATTTACTCTGAGCCTGTCACGGTCTCTGCCAAGGATGGTTTAAGCGCCGATGAGCAAAACAACATCAACATTTACAAGATGGCGCATCAGGCCACGGTCAACATCTCCAGCACGGTTTACCGGCGCGGCTGGTTTGGCCAAATTGTGCCCGATGCCGGCACCGGCTCTGGCTTCTTGCTCGATGCCGATGGCAGGATCATGACCAACAACCATGTTGTGTCAGGCCGCGCGCCCGAAATCTATGTGACGCTCGCCGACAAAAGCCGCCACAAGGCAACCCTTCTCGCCCGTGATCCGGCCAACGACCTGGCCTTGATCAAAATCACGCCGAAACGCAAGCTCCCCTTCCTTCGCCTCGGCGACTCGGACACTCTCCAGGTCGGTCAAAAGGTGCTCGCGATCGGCAATCCCTTTGGTTTGGATGGCACGCTCACCACGGGTGTCATCAGCTCACTCGGCCGGAGCTTGCGCGATGAAAGCGGCCGGGAGCTCGAGGGCATGATTCAAACCGACGCAGCGATTAATCCCGGTAATAGCGGTGGCCCGCTGCTGGATTCTCAGGGCAACGTCATCGGCATTAACACCGCGATTTACGGGCCTGGCGGCAACATCGGAATCGGCTTTGCCATGCCGGTCAACCGCGCCAAAACCATGTTGGAAGACTTCCAAGCCGGCAAACGCTTCGGTCGCCCGTGGCTAGGGGTCACGGTTGTGCCGGTCTATGGCGATCTGGCCGAACTCTTGGAGCTGCCCGCCGAAGGCGGACTGCTTATTCAAGACGTGGGTCCAGGAACCCCGGCCGATGGAGCTGGGCTGAGAGGAGCACGGCGTTACGTCATCGTGGGCAACACCGAAGTCGGGATTGGCGGCGACCTCATTATGGCCATCGACGGCATGAAGGCCGACCGCGCTGATTCACTCACGCGCGCTCTCTCGCGGAAGCGTCCTGGCGACGTTGTCGAATTGACACTGTTCCGCGCCGGACGCCAAATCAAAGTAAGAGTGACCTTAGGCGAGCGTCCCGAGTGAGGCGCCCTCGCCCCTTAACGGCCATTCTTCACCGGGTCCAGCGGCCACCGGCGCCTCCACTCAAACCCGCACGTTACAGCTGCTCGAGTATCACAAAATCGCCCGGGTTCCAGGCTTGGGCAATAATATAGAGCTTGTTGTTGA
The DNA here is from genome assembly GCA_025056455.1 of Bryobacteraceae bacterium. Lineage (GTDB taxonomy): Bacteria > Acidobacteriota > Terriglobia > Bryobacterales > Bryobacteraceae > CADEFT01. The sequence goes on from JANWVY010000001.1 coordinate 680,541, forward strand.
TCTCGCGCAAAACAGCGTTGTGAATATGCTGGAAGTTGGCCAGCCCCAAGTCTTCTTTTGGCATGATCGTGGACACGAGCTGGTCGTTCTCGAGCAAATAAATCGGCGCCCCTTTACTCCGGTCCGGCCCGTGCAGAGAGCCAACAACCGCATACTTGCCGTGATAATAGATGTCGCAGGGAAATGAGCCAAGCGGCATGCGCAACGTCGATAGATATTGGCCGTAGCGGGTGAAGCGGTCAATTTCTGAGTTCGGGCGATCCGCCACGTCAATCCGCTTGATCGACGGCGGAACCGTGATGCCGTGTCCGGTGCCAAATTGTCCGGGCCCAGATCCCCGGCCTCCGAAGGCCAGATCGTTCCACTCCACTCTCAGAGGTTTCCAACTTTTCACGCGCGCGGTTAGAACAAAGTCCAGGTTGGAATAGCCCGTCGTGACGTAGATCATTCCATCCAGATGTTCCGTGTCCGTGGGAATGAAATTGCCGCGGCCCGCAAAATAGTCAGTGGCAGTCGGATGGCCCAGATCCTGAGAACCATCGGGAGGCATTAATACGGATTCGAGCTTTCCGTTGAGATCTGTAATGAAGACCCGGTTTGCCGCGTTGCCCGGGAACATCAGATAGGGAGTGCCGTCCGGGCCCTCAAAAAGGGTTGTATTGTGCATGTTCGAATCGCGGATCTCCGGCGGGGTAGGCAGCATCCGCGTGGATTTGAGATCAGCGCTAATTTGCACGATTCCCGCGCCCGGCAACGCGAAATAGGTTTCACCGCGCCCTGGACGGCGGTCAACAGCAAAGCCGCCATGCGCCGCCTTGAGCACTTTCTGGGCCTCGGCCGGCAAATGGGACGCCGTGTACAGCACGCGAAACTTGAATTTTCCCGCGCCCGAAGTGGCGTTCGATTGACCGAGCGCCGCAGTTTGCGTAGTTTCAAACCAACTCAGCCCCACTAGGCCAAAAAAGATACTGCTCCAAACGAATCGCTTCATTGTAGAGGCACCTAGCGACCTATTAGACCATAGGGGATCAGGAGCTGGGGCCAAAACCTTCCTGATTTCCCGGCGAAACGGCGCAAAGCAGTAGTGCCAAACGTTCAACCTGGGGAAACCAGGGCCAAGGCCCTCTGCAGCGTTAAGAAACGTAAGATTCCCGCAGACTGACGTATCTTTTCTGGCAGACGGGCGTCTGTTCCACTGGAGCGGATTTCCTCCTATGGCGATGCTTCAGACAACGAAACTCCCCAGCGAACGCTGGATGCAACTGGGTACAGGCTTGGGGCTCTTGCTCGGCTTGCTGCTGTTGGGCAACACGATTTGGAGTTACTCTGCTGTGACGCGCCGGGTGGCGGCGGACCGCGTTCGCCGCGAGGCAGGAGAACAGGTTTCTACGCTCGAGCGCGCCCTCCAATCCGCGACCAGTGCTTCCGCCGAACTGGCGCGGGCCATCGAGCAATCCCAAGGATCCATTTTGTGGCTGCGCATCCGCGACCTCAACGGGACGACCCTGGCTGAAGCCGGTACAAAACCATTTGAACCGGCAACGTCTGATCAGCTCCGGGCGCGACTGCGCAATCGTCAGCCAAGTTTCGAGGTTCGTGCCACGGCATGGGGCGATGTGTTGATGGAGACCATGCCGCTCCGCTGGCACCGGCCTAGTACACAAGCTGCCACGGTGCGCCCTTTCCTGGTGATGGATGCAGCTTTTCGGGTCAAACCCGAGGCGCGCGACGCCTTGCCCTTCCGGCGCAGCCTCATCATTAATTCCTCAGCCGCCCTGGCCTTGTTGATCGCCCTGAGTCTCGTTGGTTTGAAGATGCGTGCCTATTTCCGCGGGCAGCAGCTTGAGCGCGAAGCGCAAATCGCGGGCGAGGTTCAGAAGGACTTGCTGGCCGGCTTCAGCCCGCTTCCAAACTCCGTCGAAGTCGCCGCGCATTGGCGGCCCGCCTCTCAGGTGGGCGGCGATTTCTATGACGTCTTCCCCATGGCGGATGGCCGGATCGGCTTCGCGCTGGGCGACGTGTCTGGAAAGGGACTGCCAGCCGCGCTTTTGATGGGCGTGCTGCACGGCGCCATCCGGACCAGCTGCTGGACCAATTCCACCCACTCTCACGAGGAAGCAACGGAAAAGTTGAACCGCCTGCTTTGCGAAAACGCCGCCCGGCATCGATTTGCAAGTCTCTTTTGGGGCTGTCTCGATCCTCGAACAGGCCGGCTAGATTACGTTAACGCGGGCCATCTTCCCCCGCTGCTGGTTCGCCCTGGCCGCCAAGTCAAGGAGCGCCTGACCACGGGAGGTCCTGTTCTTGGTCTACTCCCGCAGGCCCGATACCGGCATGGCTCCGTATGGCTTGAGCCTAGCGACATCCTGGTGCTTTACTCCGACGGCATTGTCGAGGCGACCGATGGCCGGGAGAATCCCTTTGAGGAACACCGTTTGATTTCTGCGGTGGACTCGGGCGCGCAAGATTCGGCGCAAGCGATTTGTGACCGTGTGTTGCAAGCGGTGCGCGACTTTCATCACGGTCCAGATCTCGAGGACGATCAAACGTTGCTTGTTCTCCGCTTCGTCGGGTCGAAAGAGACAGTGGATGAGCTGCAACCCGTGGCCGCTTAACGCAGGAATCGGGTTTTGGTTTTGAGTGAGGTCTCGAGCGAAATCGAGCGGACGCAACCTACACCAAGCCGGCTGCGCAGCCTGTTCTGCACTTGAAACCGCTATAATGGGCTTAGTCTATGCAAACTCTCCAAGGGGCGGGTGCGGGTCTTTTACAGGAAGAAACGGCGCAGAAAAAAATCCTTCTCATCACTCCTCGGGGATTCTGCGCTGGCGTCGTGCGCGCGATCGACGTGGTGAAGATCGCGCTTGATCTGTACGGCCCGCCGATTTATGTGCGCAAAGAGATCGTGCACAACAAACACGTTGTGGACGAACTTCGTCGCAGCGGCGCGGTGTTCGTTGAAGAACTTTCTGAGGTGCCGGAAGGCAGCCGCGTGATTTTCAGCGCGCACGGAGTCTCGCCCGCGGTCCGGACAGAAGCCCAGAAACGGAACTTAAGAGTCATTGACGCTACCTGCCCGCTGGTGACGAAAGTACATTTGGAGGCCGTCCGTTTTGCCAAAAACGGCTTCACGATCATCCTCATTGGGCACAAGGACCACGATGAGGTCGTCGGAACGTTGGGCGAAGCACCCGAGCAAACGATCCTTGTTGAGACTGAGGCCGATGTCGATCGCCTCGAGGTGGGCAATCCGGAGAAGATCTGCTATCTCACCCAGACCACGCTGAGCCTGGACGAGACCAAAGGCATTATTGCCCGTCTCAAAGAGCGCTTCCCGCATATTCAAGGCCCACCAGCGCAAGACATCTGTTACGCCACCGAAAATCGCCAGCAAGCCGTCAAGGCGATTGTTCCCGAGTGCGATCTCCTCCTTGTAGTGGGTTCGCAAAACAGCTCCAACTCGCGGCGCTTAGTGGAGGTTTGCGAAAAAGCGGGAGTGCCCGCCTATTTGGTGGATGACGCCCGCCAGGTGAAACCGGAGTGGATGGAGGGGGTCACGACGGTGGCCGTCACGGCCGGGGCCTCCGCCCCAGAGAATCTTGTTCAGGAATTAGTGCTGAGCTTGCAGTCACAACACGGTTTCCCTGTGGTGAAGGAAGTCGCCGTCAAAGAGGAAAATGTGAGGTTTTCCCTTCCGCCGGAACTTGGCGCGCAGTCTTCCCGTCTAACAACTATCACGATATGATGCCTAGCCTTCAAGTCGCAGATGAGCTCCTTGCACAGTCAACCCAGGCGGCCCGCAAAGCAGTGGATGCACTCTTGCGCATGCGCCGGCCTGAAGGCTACTGGTGGGCAGATCTCACTGCGGATACAACCTTAGAATCCGACTTCATCATGCTTCAACTCTGGCTCTACCCGCCAGAGGGCAAAGAGTGGAATCCGCCAACCCGGGATCTTGTGGATAAAGCGGTGGCCTCGATTCTGGCGCGACAGCTTCCCGATGGCGGCTTCAACATCTACGCCAAGGGTCCTTCTGAGATCAGTGCGAGCGTTAAGGCTTACTTCGCTCTGAAAGTCGCCGGCGTTCCCGCCGACAGTCCGCGAATGGTGCAACTCCGAGAACGCATTCTCGCTCTGGGCGGGCTGCAGCGGGTCAATAGCTACGTCAAGATCAATCTCAGCCTCTTCGGACTTTACCCGCGCGAGTACGTACCTTCCATCCCGCCGGAATTCATGTTGCTCGGCAAGATCATCTACGAGATGTCTTCCTGGACGCGGGCCATCGTGATTCCTCTTTCCGTGGTCCAAGCACACAATCCCATGCGGCCGGTTCCGGAGGGCTTTACGCTCGATGAAATTCATGCCCCGGGAGTCAGCTTCGCCTTCCAGTGGGAAACAAACCCATTCACCTGGAAAAATTTCTTTCTTGCCGTTGACCGAGCGCTGAAGATTTGGGAGAAATACGGCTCGAAAAGCATCCGCCAGAGAGCCATTAAAAAGGCCATGGAATGGGCCTTAGAACGAACCAAGGACTCCGATGGTCTAGCCGCCATCTACCCGCCCATGCAGTATCTCATCATGGCGCTCGACGTGACGGGTGTGCCACGCAATCATCCGGACCATCTCGAGGCCACAAGGCAGTTTGAAAACCTCATGGTGAACGACGGAGAGCGTTTTTTCTTCCAGCCCTGTTTCTCTCCGGTTTGGGATACTGCCATTGCGGCTTTCGCCGTTGGAGAATCCGGACTGGCGCCCCCCGACGCCTTGAACAACACGGCCGAGTGGTTGCTCAGCAAGGAGGTTCGTAAAAAGGGAGACTGGTCCGTCAAACGGCCCAACGTGGAGCCTTCGGGTTGGTACTTCGAGTTTGCCAACGAATTTTACCCCGACATTGACGACACAGGAATGGTGCTGCTGGCTTTTAAACACGCGCGCGCCCGCGACGCTCGACGCCAGCAAGCATCTATCCAACGCGCTGTGAACTGGCTGCTCGCCATGCAATCGAAAGACGGCGGATGGGCAGCCTTTGACGTGGATAACAATTGGAAACCCTTGGCGGAGGTGCCGTTCGCCGATCACAACGCAATGCTCGACCCGACCTGTCCGGATATCACGGGTCGCGTAATGGAAGGTCTCTTGGCGCAAGGTGTACCTCGCCACCATCCGGCGATCCGGCGCGCGGTGGCCTACCTGCGGCGCACCCAAGAAGCAGACGGAAGTTGGTATGGACGTTGGGGCGTCGATTACATCTACGGCACATTCCTCGCCTTGCGAGGTTTGCGCGCAGCGGGCGAAGATCTCAGAGAAGCTTATATACTCCGCGCGGCAGAGTGGCTCAGATCCATTCAGAATGCCGATGGGGGTTGGGGCGAAAGCTGCGAAAGCTACGATGCCAACACTTACGTGGGCGCTCCCAGCACCCCTTCCCAAACTGCTTGGGCAGTCATGGGATTAATCGCTAGCGGCGATTTGCAAAGCGAAAGCGTCCGGCGTGGCGTCGAATATTTGATTGAAACCCAGCGGTCGGATGGAACATGGGATGAGGATCTTTCCACAGGCACCGGTTTTCCCCGGGTGTTTTATCTGATGTACCACCTGTATCGCAATTCCTTCCCGACCATGGCGCTGGCGGCTTTCCTGAACGCGAAACCATGAATTCGCGTTTGGGCGAGCCGCGGTGAGGCGGAAAATCAGAGGCGGGACTTTAGAAGACCGTGAAACCGGTTTTTGTAACGGGGGCAACTGGTTTTCTCGGCTGGCATGTAGCGAAGTTGCTCGTCGAAAGCGGCGAGCGGGTGCGCGCACTCGTCAGGCCCGGAAAAACGGTTCGTGAACTGGACGTCGAGCTCGCGACAGGAGACCTGCGAGACCCGGATAGTGTTCGCCGTGCCGTGCAGGGCTGCTCCGTTGTCTACCATGTCGCCGCTGACTACCGGTTGTGGTCGCGGCACCCCCAAGAATTATACCGGTCGAACGTGGATGGCACCCGCAATCTTCTCGAAGCAGCCCGCCAGGCGCGTGTCGATCGCTTGGTCTACACCAGTACAGTGGGTTGCATTGGGATCCCGGAATCAGGCATTGGAGATGAATCCACGCCCGTCAGCCTGGCCGAGATGACGGGCGCTTACAAGCGGTCGAAATACCTCGCAGAACAAATCGCTCTCAGTTTCGCCCAGCAAGGATTCCCAGTCGTGATCGTCAACCCCACGGCGCCAATCGGCGACCACGACGTCAAGCCGACGCCAACGGGGAAGATCATTCTCGATTTTCTCAACGGGCGCCTTCCAGCGTATGTCGAAACTGGACTGAATCTCGTTGACGCCGCCGATATCGCCCGAGGCCATTTGCTGGCCTGCCAGCGGGGCCGTACGGGAGAACGCTACATTCTCGGCTGCCAGAACCTTACTCTTCGGCAAATCTTTGAAAAGCTCGCCGCTTTCAGCGGCAAACCAGCCCCATCAACGCAAATCCCTTTCTCCTTGGCCTACGCTGCCGGACTGGTGAGTACGGCCTGGGCTTTTGTGTCTGGGAAGGAGCCGCGAGCGCCGCTGGATGGCGTAAGGATGGCGCGCAAGAAAATGTTTGTGTCCCACCAAAAGGCGGCACGCGAGCTCGGCTATGATCCGGGGCCGGTAGACCAAGCTCTGCTGCGGGCCATCCGGTGGTTTCAAGACAACGGGTATTGTCAGGGATGACTCCATTGAGCATCATCGCTGCGGAAGCGGAGGAGCTGGCCGGCCTGCTTGACCATCTCCATCAGGTCCGCCCGCTCGCCTGGCCCTTGCGTTACGCCATCCGCGCCCAACTTGGAGAACTTCCCGTCATCTTGGCGGCTAACGGGCCTGGCCCTGAACTCGCTTGCCAGGCTGCGAGGACAGTGGCGGAACATTTTCCCTCCAGTTTGTTTTTGAGCACAGGTTTCTGCGGTGGCCTTCAACCTGACCTGCAGGTCGGCGAGATTGTCGCGGCATCCGAAATTCGCGGCGAAGATGGACAACACTACAGGGCGCGGTTGCCCCAAACCCCTTTGCGCTCCGGTCTCATCTACAGCAGCAGCCGAGTAGCCTGCACCCATGAAGAAAAGGATGCCTTGCGACAGACCGGGGCGCTGGCTGTGGAAATGGAAGCGGCTTCCATCGCAAAGGTGGCCCAGCAAGCCGGACAACCTTTTTGTTGCATCCGCGTGGTCAGCGACGCCTGGAACGAGGACCTGCCACTGGATTTCAACTGCTATCGCGATGCCAAAGGCCGGTTCGACCGGAAGCGGATTGCGATGGCAGCAGCGATGCAGCCGTTTCACCTCCTGCGCCCGCTGTTGCGTTTTCGAAATAACTGCCGACGAGCCGCCGAAAAGTTAGGAGACTTCCTTGCCAGCTGCCGGTTCTAGTTTTCGTGTCCCCAGCCACATGCAGGCCGCCGTGTACCAGGGCAACGGCAAGATCGTCGTAGACAGGATTCCCACGCCGGTTATCGGACCGGGCGAGTTATTAATCCGCGTGGAAAGCTGTGGAATTTGTCACACCGACCTCAAAAAGGTTCAATATGACCTTTTACCCGCACCGCGAGTTTACGGCCATGAAACTGCCGGGCAGGTGGTAGCGATCGGTGAGGGAGTGACCCAGTTTCAGCCAGGCGACCGGGTTATCGCCTTTCATCACATTCCGTGTAAGGCTTGTTTTTATTGCCAGCGGCGTCTCTACGCCCAATGTCCCGTGTACAAAAAGGTGGGCATTACGGCTGGCTACGAACCGGCAGGCGGCGGCTTCGCTCAATATGTCCGCGTCATGGATTGGATCGTGGAACGCGGTGTGGAAAAAATACCAGACGGCGTTTCCTATGATCAGGCCTGTTTCGTTGAACCAGTAAATACTTGCCTTAAAGCCGTCGAAATGGCCCAAATTCAAAGTGGCGAGCTGGTGGCTGTGCTGGGCCAAGGGCCCATTGGCCTCATTTTCACGATGCTCCTCCGGCGCAAAGGCGCCACTGTGCTCACCACGGATACCATCGCCGCAAGGCGCGAGTTGTCTCAACGCTTGGGAGCCTTAGAATCCTATGACCCGCGCGAGGTGGAGCTATCGCAGCAAACCAAGGCGCTCACTGCGGGACGCGGCGCAGATGCCGTTTTCATCGCCGTCTCCGCCCCAGGCATTGTCGAACAAGCCATCCAGGCCAGCCGGCCCGGAAGCCGGATCTTGCTGTTTGCTCAAACCTCACCGAAGGAAAGGATCGAACTTGCGGGCGCCGACATCTGTATGGGAGAACGCCTGCTGTTCGGCGCCTACAGTGCGGACATCGATCTCCAGGCCGAGTCGGCGAGGCTTGTCTTTGGCGGCGAACTGCCCCTCGAGCGGCTGGTCTCGCACCGTGTCGCGCTGGACGAAATTAGTCGGGGCTTTGACCTGGCTTTGCATCCAGACGCCAAATCGTTGAAAATTATAGTTCACCCTCAGAGGACCACAACGTGAAAGAGCAGATGATGGCGGCCGTTCTGTACGGCAAAGAAAGCATGCAGATCGAGCCGGTAGCCGTTCCCCAAATCGGACCGAACGATGTGCTGGTTCGTGTTCGCGCCGCCCTGACTTGCGGCACGGATGTGAAGGTGTTCCGCCGTGGTTACCACGCCCGGATGATCGTGCCGCCCGCCCTCTTCGGACATGAGCTCGCTGGCGATATTGTCGCGGTTGGAGAAAACGTCAAACACTTCCACCGCGGCCAGCGTGTCGTGGCCGCCAACTCCGCCCCTTGTGGCCAATGCTACTACTGCCACCGCGGCAAGGAAAATCTCTGCGAAGATCTCATGTTTAACAACGGCGCCTATGCGGAATACATTCGCATCCCCGGGCGCATTGTAGAAAAGAACCTCTATCTAATCCCGGAGCACATCTCCTATCAGGACGCTGCCTTGATTGAGCCACTCGCCTGCGTCTTGCGCGGACTCGACGAGTGCGATCTGCGAGGCGTGGAAACTGTCGCCGTCATTGGTCTTGGCCCGATTGGTCTCATGTTCGTCCGCCTAGCCAAAGTCTTTGGCGCTCGGGTGATCGCCCTCGGCAGACGGCAATCGCAGCTTTTGCGGGCCGAACGGATGGGGGCCAGCGAACTGCTGTCCACGTCCGAGCCCTTCGATCACGCCCAGCGCGTGCGCGAGCTCACTGGTGGCCGCGGCGTGGATGTGGCAATCGAGGCAGTGGGAACCCCAGAAACCTGGCAGCTGGCCACGCGCCTGGTGCGACGCGGGGGGACCGTGAACTTCTTCGGCGGCTGTCCCAACGATAGCTCTGTGTCTCTCGACACGAACTTGTTGCATTACTCCGAAATCACCTGCAAGGCGAGTTTCCATCATACCCCCGCCTTCATCCGCAAGGCGCTCGAAACGGTTAGCCGCGGCGACATCACAGCGGCCGATTTCGTCAACCGCGTTGAACCTTTGTCTAATTTACGCGAAGTCTTGCGTCACCTCATGAGTCACAACGGCCATCTGAAAACGGCGATCATCCCCTAGCTTATGTGCGCTTGGAGGCCCGTTTTCCTCTATCCGCGCGACTTTCTCCAGAGCGCCGGCGCGCAACAGCATACCTGGAATTCCAGCGAATCTGAGCAATATACGCGATGGCTGGCCACTAACCACTACGAAAACTTTCCCGTGGTCAGCATTCTTTTGCCCAAGCGCCTGCATCAGGACTTTTTTAATGTCTATGCTTTCTGTCGCTGGGCGGACGACCTGGGAGACGAAATTGGTGATCCGAAAGAAAGCCTGAGGTTGCTTGCCTGGTGGCGAGAAGAACTCGATCGCATGTATTCGGGCCAAGCGGCCCACCCGGTGTTTATCGCCTTGCAAAACACCGTGCGAAGGCATGATCTACCCCAGGAGCCCTTTGCAGACCTCATCGATGCCTTTGTTCAGGACCAGCAAGTGCGGCGGTACCCAGATTGGACATCGCTCTTAGATTACTGTAAGCGCTCGGCGAATCCAGTCGGCCGCCTGGTGCTTGCACTCTGTGGTTATCGCGACGCCGAACGCCAGCGACTGGCTGACGCGACTTGCACCGCTCTTCAACTCGCCAACTTCTGGCAGGATGTGACCGTGGATTTGTTGAAAGACCGCGTTTATATCCCGCTCGAAGTCATGGCCAAGCACGGCTACTCGGTGGAACAGCTTTTCGCCAGAAGCTTTACTCCTGCCTTTCGCAGCGTAATGGTGGAAGTCGTGGCCAAAGCTCACGAGTTCTTTGAAGTGGGGCTTCAGCTACCGCCACTCATCGACCGGCGCCTGGCCATCGACATCGAGCTGTTCAGTCGCGGCGGATTGAAGATTCTCGACAAGATCGCCGCTCAAGACTACAACGTGCTGGCGGCCCGGCCAGTGCTTAGCAAACTAGAGAGGATTGGCCTGCTGTTTCAGGCCCTCTGGCGCGTAAGTTTCGCGCAAGCGGCATGACGAGTCTTGAGGCCTCCTACGCGTGGTGTCGCCAGATAGCCCGCAACCGCGCCAAAAATTTTTATTACTCTTTTTTGTTGCTCGACAAGCCTCGCCGCGATGCCCTATGCGCCATTTACGCCTTCATGCGCTTATGCGATGATCTCAGCGACGAACCTGGAGAGCGCAGCGATGCCGTTTTTGACCACTGGCGGAGCGAAATGCAAGAAGCGCTCGGGGGGAAATTCTCAACGCACCAGCTCTGGCCGGCATTCGCGGATACGGTCCACCGATATCGCATCCCGGAACGGTATTTCCACGACATGATCGATGGAGTTCACAGCGATCTTCACTTTCAACCCATCGAAACCTTCGACCAACTCTATCAGTACTGCTACCGGGTGGCCAGCGTAGTTGGTCTTACCATCATCCACATTCTTGGCTTCCAGTCCCCGCAGGCCTTACCCCTCGCGGAGAAATGTGGCGTGGCCTTCCAGCTCACTAACGTCATTCGGGACGTTCGTGAGGACTACGAGCGAGGCCGGATTTATCTCCCTCTTGAAGACAGGCGGCGATATTCGGTGGAGGAGGCTATGATTGCCGCCGCAGAAACACCGCCCGCCTTGCGCAACTTGCTCGCTTTTGAAGCAGCGAGGGCGCGCGCCCTCTATCGGGAGTCACGTCCTTTGTTGCACTTGGTCGATCCTCCAGGACGGCCCATGCTGGGGGCCTTGATGGAAACTTACTCCTCGTTGTTGGACCGGATTGAGGCCTGCAACTATGAAGTGCTGCGCCAGCGAATTGAGCTCTCGCGGGCAAGAAAACTGCTGATCCTAGCGAAACATGCAGCTAGCAAGTGGATCGAATAGCCTCTTGCCAGCAAAGGGGCTCCCACCTAAGCCTAAGCCAGGAGTCGCCGGAGTCTGCTGAAACCAAGTTCTCAAACCGAGCTGACCCGCCAGACCAGAAAAAGCAAATAAGTAGCGAGCAGAAACGCACCTTCGCCGCGCGTTACTGTCTGCCCGCTGCGGATCGCCACAGGGAGTAAAACCACCGACATCGCGGCCAAAAATAGGAGATCAGCATGGCCTCCGGGCGGCAAAGCCACAGGCCGGATGGAAGAGACGATGCCCCCAATCGCGAGGATGTTAAACAGATTCGAGCCCACCACGTTGCCTAAGGCGATATCCGCGTTCCCCCGGCGCGCCGCCATCACGCAAGTGGCGAGTTCGGGCAACGTCGTTCCGAGAGAAACCAGCGTGAGCCCAATGATGTTCTCGCCCAGTCCAAGCAGGCGGGCGAGACGGACGGCTCCCTCGACAGTCCAGTCGGCGCCCAGCGAAACACCGACCAAACCCAGCAGGACCTTGATCAAATAGCGAGGGATTGAGCGCGAGGGAGGAACACGGTGCTGGCTTTCGACTTGCTCCATGAACCCCGCCTCCGCACGGCCTGTTAACGCCCGCTTGGCGACGGAGTATATGGCTGTGTAGTAGAGAAAGATAGCGAATAACAGCAAAAGGATGAGCCCGTCGCCCCGGCTAAACACGTCTTGGGAAGCGGCGGCCAGGCGGCGATCATTGCCGAGAATTAAGAACGCACACACGGCCACCCAAACCATGGGAATTTCGCGCGTGATGAGCGAGGGTTCGACTTTTAAAGGCTGGATCATGGCCGTGAGCGCAAGCACCAGCCCTAGGTTCACCGTAGACGCCCCCACAATGTTGCCAAAGGCCAATCCCGTTTCCCCGCGATAGGCCGACAAAGCATTGATGATGAGTTCGGGTGCGGAGGTACCGAATGCTACGACGGTCATGCCCACAATCAGCGGAGACACGCCAAGGGCCTGGGCCAGCGCGGCGATGGCGTCGACGAAAAGCTTCGCTCCGGTCAGCAACAACACCAGCCCGACTAGGAAAAGGCCGGCTGCAAGCACCGGGGTCTGTAAAATCACGTCCATCTTTTCAGACCAGGAAATGTGTTAGGAGATGATTTTTTTTCGAACCGCGTAAAGTACAATTTCCGCCGCGCTGTGCAGGTCGAGCTTCTGCATCAAATGCATGCGGTGAGTGGCCACGGTATTCACGCTACAGTCCAGCATGACCGCCACTTCTTTGTTGGATTTGCCTTCGGCCAGCAGTTGGAGAACTTGCTTTTCGCGCTCGGTTAACAGCTCATAGGAGTCTTGAAGTCCTTTTTGCCGCAACTGGCGCACATAATCCTCCATCAGAGTGGCTTGAATGGCGGGGCTGAAGTACGACTTGCCCTGCGCGACGGCGCGCACGGCGCGGTCGAGATCCGCTTCGGCGCTTTCTTTCAGCAGGTAGCCCCTAGCCCCTGCGCTAAGCGCACGCAACAGATACTCTTCATCAGAATACATGCTTAGAATAATGACGGCCGCTGCGGACTGCGCTTTTACAATTTGCGCTGTCGCCTCGATGCCATTCAAATTCGGCATGGCGATGTCCATGATGACCACATCCGGCCGCTGCTGGGCGGCCAGCTGGACGGCGGCGAATCCGTCTGCGGCTTCCCCCACAACTTGAAAATCCGGAAACTGCTCGAGCTGAAGCCGGAGTCCCCGGCGCATCACACCATGGTCATCCGCAATCAGAATTCGCAAGCTCATGAATGGGCCATCTCCCGGATCGGCAGCTCGAGCTCCAACAAAGTTCCGGCCCCCGGCCGTGATGTGATCTTCACCACGCCACCAAGGTCCCGCACGCGCTCCTGAATTCCAATTAAGCCGAGGCCAGACTTCGAAAGTTGTGCGGGATTAAATCCCACGCCGTCGTCCTGCACTGTAACACTCACCATATCCTCCCGCCCGTACAACGAGACAATGACTTGTTTGGCCTGCGCATGGCGCGCGCAATTATTCAAGGCCTCTTGAACGATCCGGTACACGCAGGTGCGGTGCGGCTCCGGAACACCGGCAATATTTCCGTCCAGACGGACATCGACTGGAATCCCCGTCCTCCGCGAACACTCCCGGGCATGCCAGCGAAGAGCGGGGCCGAGACCGAGATCGTCGAGCATGGCGGGGCGCAAACCAGCAGCCAGATCCTTAATGGCGCGGACTACTTCCGTGTTTAGGCGTTTGACCTCTGCCAACTTTTCTTGAAAGCGTTCTGGCGAATCGTGTTGCGCTGCCTCGAGCCAGCCCAGCTCCATGCCCAAAGCGGACGCCATTTGACCCACCGCGTCATGAAGCTCGAGCGAAATGCGCTTGCGCTCTTCTTCTTGCGCCTCCACGACTTTCCTGGCCAAGCGGCGCTGCTCGCGTTCCGCTTCCTCTGCGCGCTCGCGCTCGGCCTGCATCTTGCGCTCCAACCGGGTCACCCGCCAAAGCGCCAGCAGCGTCACCACGGCGCCCAGCCCCAAACACGTCCATAACAAGCGAATAATGAAGGATCGCAAACTCTGCTGGCCGCGCTCTCGCGCCTCTCGCTCAACGGCGAGATTGTGGGCATTGAGAGTCCTCAGCTCGTTGGCTAAGGCGACAATCGACTGGCGCTTGGGCAGAAGATTCTGCCGGATGAAGGCGTGGCTGCGAGCAAGCTTCTCTTCGGGCGACCAGTTGAGCATGGGATCCAGCGAGTCGGCATACTCTTGCGTCTCTTTTTGCAGCCGCTCGACTTTCTCCTTCTGGTTAGTCTGAAGACGACTCAGGCGCTTGAGATGACGCTCGATGGATTGCTGCACCGTAGCTAGTTGCGCCTTGTACTCAGGCGCCGCCGTGGGGGAGGGATCGAGCACATAGTCCCGCACCAAGATACCAGCCAGGTGAAGATCGGCGGGCAGGTCCCGGATCGCCTCGTCCACCTCTTCATAGGCAAGCTGGGCCGCCACCATCTGCTGGTGCATTTGATCGGCCCGGTGCATCGCTCCAAATCCAAGCAAACCAATCAAGACCAGCAAACAGCTAAAGCCAGCAAGAAGCGCTGCCGTAATTTTGGACCTCATGGCTGGTTTCTCCCCCTCCATACTGCCAAATTTTCCACCGCCCTCCTGTGTGCAGCGGATAGCCATCGCCGCGGCGACAGCGTATGGTGATACATGAGATGCTGGTGATCTTTAGCGATCTGGATGGCACCCTTTTGGACCCAGAAACCTATTCTTGGCAGGCGGCCCAGCAGGCCTTGGAGCGAATCGAGCAGTTGCGCATCCCTTTGATCCTGGTGTCGAGCAAAACACGCGCTGAAATCGAAGCCGTACGCCAGAGCTTGAGACACGGCCATCCGTTTGTCGTGGAAAACGGCGCCGCCGCCTTCTGGCCCCAGGGCTACTTTGAAGCGCCAGTGCCGGGCGCAACGGAGCGTGGCCCCTACGAGCTGCTCGAATGGGGTTCGCCTTATGGGGAGCTGGTTGAAGCGCTCCAAGCCGCCTCGCGCGAGGCTCAATGCCCGGTGCGAGGTTTTCACGACATGAGCTTGAGCGAAATTTGCGAGCTGACACACTTGACCCCCGAACAGGCCATCTTGGCCAAGCAACGAGAATACGACGAACCGTTTTTGACCTCCCCGTCTTGCGCGCCCCAGCTGCTTGAGACAATTCGCCGCCGCGGCTTTCGCTGGACCCACGGGGGCCGCTTCTATCACATTTGCGGCAACAACGATAAAGCTGTAGCGGTTCACGCTCTGACGAATCTCTACCGGCACAGATTCGGTCCTCTGACCACGATTGGATTGGGAGATAGCTGGAACGACCTGCCCCTATTTGACGCCGTAGACCGTGCCGTACTCGTTCGCTCCAAGCAACCCGCACCACCTGGCTTCCGCGGCGCAAAGCTCACGCGAGAACACGGACCAGCAGGATGGAACGAGGCCGTGCTCGAAATCTTGTCAGAGATGGCTCCATAAAGAAGACGGCCGCTCCTCGCGAGCACGGTCTTGTTTCTCAGCCAGAAAGCGGCCCACGCCTTGACTTGCTCCAATTCCCACAGCCAGGCTCACCGCCAAAATCAATCCACCGCAAATCATGATGAAAGCGGCCAGGAACACGCTACGCGCGAAATTCAGCTGGTCGGCGGCCACCACCACGGCCACAAAGATCAGCAGCACCCGCACCAACGTGGCGAGACGGCGCGGCCCGGGAATGCCTTCATTGACCGCCCACACCAGGGCGCTTCTTCCGAAATACTGCGCTAGCCACGTTCCCGCTAGCAGAATCGCCCCAGAAAGCACAAGCTTCGGAAGCAGAAACACGAGGCCTTGCACCATTTGCGTTGTCAGGTCCGTGTCAAAGATGCTCAACGCCGTTAGGCCTCCCCCCAGCAGAAAGAGCCAGTAAGCCCCTTCCGCCGCAACCCGGGCCGCACGCAGCCGGCCGGAAGGATCAATCATGAAAGCCAGTCCGCTCTGGCGAAGGAATTTATCAATGGTCAGGCCTTTGAAAATGCGCAGGATCACCCATCTGGACACGAGCGCCAGCACGTAGGCTGTGAGAACAATAATCAGACCCGCCAGTAAGGGCGGAAGGAAAGTGGCCACTTGATGCTGTAATCGCTCAATCACACCTTCAAGCACTTGCCTTAACGTCTCTGTCATGGCGGACAACCTCCCTGTCTCTTGCGTTCGTTTGCCGGGCCGGAGCATCCGGACCAAAATCCCAATTGGCAAGCAGTACCGGCCGTAGCCGTTCAAATTCCAAGCAAAGCCGTTCAATCCGCTCTTCCACCTCGGCGCTGCTGAACGGCTCCATTTCAATGACCGTGGAAGCTACCCTGCCGAGATAAAGCGGTGTCAGCGCCGAGAGGATATGGCCTCGTTCGAGCGGGTGGCGTTTGTAGGTGCAAGCAAAGTCGAAAATCACATTCACCCACAGCTCATCGGGGAAGTGGAAGGGAGCCGGCGGAGGATCCAGCCCGAGCTTACGAACACCCGCAAAAGTCTCGGCGCGAAGCGCCATGCGCCAGATCTCCGCCAGATCGATGCAGCCTTGACGAAAAGCGCGGATCATCCGGTCCGAGCGGACGTTCACCGGATCCACGCCCACATCAAATTGAAAACCAAAGATCTCGGTCGGCTTGGTGGATCTGGTCGCCTTCCACACCGCCTCGTACTCGATCATTAAAGCAAAAACGCTGCCTACCACCTGTTTGAGCATTTCGCTCAAATCCGAGCCAGGATCCTTGGGATCGTGCAGCTTGGCGCCAAGAAAACTTTGACAGACATGAAAACCTTCGGCTAAGGCCACGGTTGTCATCCAGATGTCGATGCCAAAGCGGGCCACGTCCGTGGCCCAGTCATTGCGCGCTAGGTAGCGCCGGAAGAGGCGGCTCGAAATCGCGAACTCCCCGCCAATGGGCTGGCGCACAATCTGGCCGTAGAGACAACGCGTCAGCGGATAGACGATGTTGTTCGTAATCGTGCCGTCGTATTTGTGGCGGTGGTAGTAAGGGGTCACTAGATCATAGTGCGCAAACAGCACCGGACGGACCAAATGATCCATCCACTCCGGTGCGATGGAGCGCAAGTCGGCATCCACCACCACACAAACCTTCGCCTCGAGCTTAGCGGCAATTTCAAAGATCAAGCGGAAGGCGCTACCCTTGCCGGGGATGCCGTGATAAGGGAACGACAAGCGGTGAGCAGCAATGGCAGGTGTCGACATCAACAACAAGTGCTGGTCGTCGACTCGCGCCGAGAGCACTTCATCGCGTGTGCGGTCCGTAGACCCACCATCGGAGTTCACAATGACCGCCGTCAACTGTGGGAAAAATTTGGCCAGACCAGCATAAACGGCGCGGACGACATGCCCAATGGTGCGCGCGTTGTTGTAGCTCGGAATTCCGACGACGATATCCGCTCGCCGGATAAACTCCGCGGCTTTTACCGCCTCTGGAGAAAGTGCCTGGAGGCTCACCTAAGAACTCCTTCAACTCACCGTTGCTGGCTGCCGGGCGTCCTTGGCCACCGCATCCAATAGCAGATCAAAAAACTCCGGAATCGCCGACAAGACTCGGTTCCAATTCGGAATGGGAGGGACACCGAGCGGATCCTCCAAAAACTCCTCGGCCGCCCGCCGCAAGCTCCGCGCAAACGTGTTTACCGCAATCTCCTCGGCATGGCGGTCAAACTTTAACCCGTTCAGCATGGCATCCGCATAGTGACGCGCAATCGTGTCCTGCGCCATACGCACATACCGAACCTCGAGCGTGCGGAAATGCTCCGTGGTGAAAACAGCGCCCTCGGAAGCAACAGTTCGGAAGAGCGATTTTGCAATATCGGTCGCCATCTTGGAGAGACCTTTGCTAGGATCGCCCGCGGACAAATCCTGATGTTTGTGCTCATAGTTGTCCATCAGGTCCACCTGGCAGGTCCGCGCCACGGCACAATTCCGGTAAACTTCCGCAAGAACACCAACCTCCAGTCCCCAGTCGGCGGGTATGCGGTTGACTCGTGCCAGATTCACGTTCATGGCGAACTCGCCAGACAGCGCATACCGAAAGCTGTCCAGAAAAGCAAGAAACGAAATTCCCGGCGCCATGCCCATCATGGACCGGACCAAGGGAGTAAAGAAAAGGCGCGTTACCCGGCCGTGCATCCGGTCCGTGACCCGGGCGTAATACCCCTTGCAAAACTCAAAACCCAGGTTGGGATGGGCCACCGGAAAACACAACCGGGCCAGCAGCTGCCGGTCGTAGTTCACGATATCGCAATCGTGGAGAGCAATGACGTCACAGTCGCCATAGGCCAGAATTAAGCCGTAGGAAAGCCAGCAGGCTCGCCCTTTTCCATCCGGCCCCGCCGATAGCCCGCGCTCTTCCAGCAAACGAAAGAGCGCCTGAATGCGCTCGCTTTCGATATGGATAATCGTGACCGGCGTGTAAAAATTTTTGAACAAAGATTGAACCCGTAAGAACTGCTCCTGGCTGGCCCGGCCCAGTGCGAGCACAATCCGTTGCAAGTAACGGATCTTCCGGAGCTCTTCCAGGATTCGCTGCATGGCGGTGTTTTCAAACTCGGAAACCAGCGCTGGAAGAACTAGGCCCACCGGTTTACTCCGAGTGAAGCGTTCCAAGTCTGCTTCAAGACGCTCCGTATTGTCTGGTCTCAATCGATGCAGAGTGGGGACAATGCCAGTCTGATAGAAATCGGCCATCGAATCGCTCCGAGCCCTAGAATAAAGCCTTGAACCCCTGTTGGGAATCACCTATCGGCATGAGAAAGGGGTGATTCGCTGAGCGATCCGCCGTCCTTTGTCAACCGTGCTGAAAGGCATCATAATGTGAGCTATGCTTTCCGCTGCCTGCCGTTGGGCACTTGTTCAAATTCTGCTGCTTAGCTCTGCTCCAGCTGCTCTCAAACAAATTCATCTTGTCGAACGCAGCGATGTTGCGGGCTACCGGTACGAGCGGATTCTTGCCAAGGCGCATTTCGCCATCGATCCGGCCCTGCCTGTGAACCGCATCATCCGCGACCTAGACTATGCCCCCCGAAACAGTCAGGGCCTGGTCGAGTTCTCAGCCGACTTATTTGTCCTCAAGCCTCGCAACCCAGCAGAGGGCAACGGCACACTCCTGTTTGAAGTGAGCAATCGCGGAAACAAAGGCCTACTGTCCATGTTCAATTTCGCGCGCGCGACGCGAGACCCGCGCTCAGCCGAAGATTTCGGCGACGGCTACCTGTTCAAGCAGGGGTACACGCTGGTCTGGCTAGGCTGGCAGGCCGATGTGCCTGAAGAGGCACACGCTTTGCGCTTGTTCGCCCCGGTCGCCACGAACTTGGGGAAACCCATTCGCGGCTTGGTTCGAGCGCAATGGATCGTAGATTCCAAAACCTACGTCCATAACCTTGGCGATCGCAACCACATCCCCTATCCGGTAGCTGATCCAAACGACCCCTCTCTCGAATTGACCGTGCAGGATCATCGCGGGGCGCCCAAACGCACCATTCCGCGCAACCAGTGGCAGCTGGCCCGCCTGGAGCCGGCACGAGCAGTGCCCGATGCAGGCAAAGTTTATCTGCCCAGTGGCTTTGAGCCGGGCAAAATTTACGAACTGGTTTACACAGCGGAGGATCCCACGGTGGTGGGCCTTGGCCCGGCGGCTATTCGCGATCTAATTTCCTTTCTCAAATACGAACGCAACGGTACCGTCTTGCTAGGCGAGCAGGCGAATCATCTCAAGCGCGCCCTGGGATTTGGGACCTCTCAAAGCGGACGCTTCCTTCGTACGTTCCTTTACTTCGGCTTCAACAAAGACGAGAAAGGCCGCAAAGTCTTCGACGGGGTGTGGGCGCATGTGGCGGGCGCCGGCCGGGGCAGTTTCAATCATCGCTTCGCCCAGCCTTCACGCGATGGTCACCCCTACATGAACACTCTCTATCCCACGGACATCTTCCCCTTCAGCGACACTGCCCAGACCGACCCCGAAACAGGACTCACCGATGGACTGCTGCGGCGCGCCGAAGAGGACCAGGTAGCCCCGAAGATTTTTTATACCAATGGTTCCTACGAGTACTGGGGCCGCTCGGCTTCTTTGATCCATACCACCCTGGATGGCCAAGCCGATTTTCCGCTACGAAAAGAGACGAGAATTTATCTGCTAAGCGGCACGCAACACGGGCCGGGCGTCTTTCCCCCGCAACGCAGCGTCACGCAGCACCTAACCAATCCCAATGATTATCGTTTCGTGATGCGCGCCTTGCTGGCCGCCATGAATGCCTGGCTAAAGGAGGGCAAAGAGCCGCCTCCGTCGGCCTATCCGCGGATTGACAGAAGTGAGCTCGTTCCCCTGGCTAGGGTCCAGTTTCCAAAACTTCCGGGGGTTGTTGTCCCCAAATATCCGCAACTAGCCTATCGGGTTGATTACGGGGAGGAGTTCCGGACGAAAGGCCTGGTCACCAAAGAACCTCCTCTCGTGGGCAAACCCTTCCCTACGCTCTTCCCTCAAGTCGATGCAGACGGCAACGAAAAGGCGGGGGTGCGGTTACCGGAAATTCAAGTGCCACTGGCCACCTATGCGGGATGGAATTTGCGGGCGCCTGAAATCGGGGCGCCGGAGGAAATCTATAGCATGATCGGTTCCTTCTTCCCGTTTGCCAAGAATAAAGCTGAACGGCAGAAGCGGGGTGATCCTCGGCCCTCGATCGCCGAGCGCTACCCGTCCCGGGAAGCCTACCTGGCAAAAATTCGCCAGGCCGCTGCCGGGCTGGTTCGATCTGGTTATGTGCTCGAGACCGATGTGCCTTTGCTCGAACAACGTGCTGCGAGGATGTGGGATGCACTCGCAAAGTAAATCCATCATTTGCAAAGTTGGCGGATCTTCAAGGCAGTTTCGCTAATCTGTAAGCGTATGGGTCCTCAACCAACCATGGACGCCCCCAAAACGCCTGTCGCGGGCGTGCGTCATTTTATTCCGATTGGCTCGGGCAAAGGCGGCGTCGGAAAAACGACGGTATCTGTGAACCTCGCCGTCGCGTTGGCCAAGCTCGGTTATCGTACCGGATTGATTGATGCCGACGTGTATGGACCGAACGTGCCACGCATGCTGGGCGTCAATCAGCCGCCCATGGGCGATGGCCAGCGGATCCGTCCCATTGAGCATTGCGGACTCAAAGTCATGTCCATGGGGTTCCTTAACCCCACCGACCGCCCAATTATTTGGCGTGGCCCGATGCTTCACAGCGCTATCCAACAATTTGTGCGTCAGGTGGATTGGGGCGAGCTCGATTATTTGCTCGTCGACCTGCCACCCGGAACCGGCGATGTCTCCTTATCCCTCGCTCAAACGACAGCCATCACCGGCGCCGTGGTGGTGACAACACCCTCCGAGGTCTCCCTCGAAGACGCCCGCAAAGCAGTCCTCATGTTCCAGCAGCTCAAAGTGCCTGTGCTAGGGCTTGTCGAGAACATGAGTTATTTGGTTCTCCCGGGTAGCGAGCAACGGGTGGACGTTTTCGGCCAAGGTGGTGGCAGGCGCACCGCCGAGAGGATGAACATCCCCTTGCTCGGAGAATTACCGCTAATACCGGAAATTCGCGTTGGGGGGGATACGGGGAAACCCGTCGCCTTACTCGGCGAACAGGCTCCTGCGGCTCGACCTTTTTACGAGCTGGCTCGAACCGTCATGGCCCAAGCTGCTCAGGCTGCAGAGCAGAAAACACCAACCATCACCGTCGAGGATTAGTCACTTGCGAGATTGAACATCTCCTAGCGCCAACGACGATAGCGCCCCTCATCAACACAGCTCCCTTTTCTTGCTCCCCTCGCCCGGCCGGGCCGGCGCGAAGCCCTCCGAAATTGCCCCGCACCGGCCGGCACGGGGTCAGAAGTAAAACTTCAGAGCCAATTGGATGAAGCGTGGGTCTAGCGTGGAGCCTACCCGGCCGAAATTGGCACTTGCCAAGTTGATATCCGGGGCCGCGAAATTTGTCCGGTTGAAGAGGTTATAAAACTCGCCGCGGAATTGCAGCCGCGCCGCCTCTCCCGCAAACGGCATACGGAAATTCTTTGCGAGTACCAAATTCGTTTGGTAGAGCGGAAAACCGCTCACCACATTGCGTCCCAAATTTCCGAACGGGGAGGTAACGGGCGGAATCGCCAGATTGGAGCGATTGAAGTAGTTCAAATGACGGTCCGTCGTCACATTGGACTTGACAGGCTGGGTGGGATCAATCAGATTCGGCCGCAAGGCGACATTGCCCAAGAAATCAGGCTGGCCGTCAGAGAGAATGCCAGCTCCGTCTGGATATCTCAGATTCAGAGGTTGACCGCTGAACAACGAGATGATCGAGGACACTTGCCAGCCTCCCAGCATCGTATCCAGCGTGGCCGGCATATTCTTGCCAAATCTCCGCCCTTTGCCGAAGGGCAGCTCGTAGACGAACGACGTCGTTGAGTTGAGAGTCTGGTCAAAGCTCGAGCGTCCTCGGTCATTGTTTGGATTGCGGATATCTTGCGGATTCGGCGAACCGCCGTTAGTTGTCTCAAGCACCTGACCGACGTTGTCGATCGCTTTGGAGAACGTGAACGCGCTGATCAGCGTCAAGCTCCGGCCACGGTGCTCGAATTTCGCTTGAAGCGAATTGTAGTTGGAAAACGCCAAGGGCAGTACGGCCGTGATGTTATTGAATCCCTGGAAGGGCCGTCGCGCGAGTAGAGTGCCGAGAGTCGTCAACCCACGCGCGAGCTCCTCCTGGGTGATCGGTCGGGCCTGATTCAGGTCCCCGAGTAGAGGCAAACGCGAGCCTTTGTTGCCTACATAAGCTAGGTCAAACAGTGTGTCTTTGGTCAGGGTCCGCTGAATCGTGAAGTGCCAGTTCTGGATGTAGCCCCATGGAGTCTCGCGGTCCATGTGCAGGATCACATTGCTCGGCAGATTGGTCGGATAACCCGCCTCGCGAGGACGGAAGCAGTTCTGCCAGTTGTTCCCGGTACACACGTTGTTGATTTGCGCCGGGCTGTTGACGGCGGAAAACCGGGTCACAAATGGAGCGTTGGTGTTCAACAGTTCCGCCGACGCCATACGGTTCCAGAAATTCCAACCAAGTCCGTAGCCGCCCCGAATGACTGTCTTCGAGTTCAACTGGTAAGCGGCGCCCAAACGCGGGGCAAAGTTGTTATACGGCTGCCGCTGCAAGGTACGCTTCGTGATGCTGCCACCCGTCGCTAGGACCAGAGAATTGGTACGCGGATCGAAGTTTGCTAACCGGTTGTCCGCGTCATACACCGGGCTCATCAAGTCATAACGCAGGCCCAAGTTGAGGGTCAGCCTTTCGTTCACCTTCATGTCGTCCTGGATGTACCAGAAGTGACCTTGTTGACGAACGCGAGCCATCACCTGGGTGGCAATCTGATACTGACTCCGTGCCCCAAACAAGAAATCGGCAAAGTGGTACCACGAGTTGTTCACCCCAGCCGGAACATTTGCCGTCGGCCGGCTAAAGGCGCCGCCGAAAGTATCAATGCCGTAGAGCGGATTTGTGTCGTCCACTCCGATGTACAGCCCGAGCCACTCGTAGCCCATCTTTAGGTTTTGCCGCCGCAGCACCTTGGAGAGATTTAACCGGCTGTTAATGGATGTTGGGAACTGGGCTTGCGGGTTGGTCGACTGCCGGCCGTAGCGAGGGAATCCAACGATGTCTTGGGGCGTAACGCCACCCTGGATGCGAGGCCCCTCGGGCAGTCCCGTGATGCCAAACAGCTCTCGCATCGATGGTCCGCCTACGGAGGCTGGTAAGCGGTCCATGCCCAAGCGGGTCACCGCAAAGCGGTACTCCAGTACTTCGCTAGCCGACTTGCTCCAAGTCAGACCCATGATCCCCTGCTGGTTAAACGTGTCTAAGTAGCCCAGGTTGTTGCCCCCAGCCGGCCCACTAATCACCGCCGGAGCGAAAATATTTTGCCTGCGGTGGGCATATCGGAAGAAGCTTTGCCAACGCTCCGAAAACGTGTGATCAATCTTCAACGCACCTTTATCATCATCGAGTTCGTTGCGGTCGAAATTGCCGTAGTTGTTGGCAATTCCCAGATTGCTGATAGAGATGGCGGGCGCCGGACGGTTTGGCTGCGGGAGATTATCCAACATGTAGCGGGCCAGACGCGTCATGGGCACAGGCTGGCCAGCAGGGATCAACGTTCCAGCCGCAATGCGGCGGCCGTCCGAGGCGACGAAGTCGATCGGCACCCGCACGTCCACCGGCAAAATGCCTTGTCTCATCGAGGCGTTTGGAACTGCCGTGAGAAAGAAGGGCGCAATGCGCCACCGGCTGCCTTCATAATCTGCAAAGAAGAAGGTTTTGTTCTTTCGGATGGGGCCGCCGAAGGTAAAACCGAACTGATTGCGATTAATCTGGGGCTTTCGGTTATCGACAGGCTTGAAAAATCCGGTTGCATTCAGCTTAGTGTTCTGGAAGAAGTTCCAGAGGCTGCCGTGAAACTCGTTGGTTCCCGATTTCGAAGCCACGTTCATCACGGCTCCGCCCGTGCGCCCAAACTCCGCCGAGTAGGCATTGATCATCATGCGGAATTCGGCTACCGAGTCTGGGCTTGGCTGAATCGCCTGGTTTGAAAAACCTTGATTCGTCGTACCGTAGAAGTTGTTGTCCACGCCGTCCAGGATGAAGTTGTTGAATACCGAGCGCAGACCATTCACGTTATACGAACCTTCGCGGCGGAAGGCCACCGAACCCTGGTTGGCTACCTGGGATTCCCGCACTCCAGGAGCGAGCAGCGCGAAATTTGAGTACGTACGACCAAGCACAGGCAACTCAACAATCTGCTTGGCTTGAACCACCTGTCCCTTCGAGCTGTTGTCGCTTTCAAGCAGCGGCGTGACTTCGGTCACTGTAATGGTTTCCGTTACGCTACCCACCTTCATGGTGAGGTCCACACGCTGGCGGGCATTCACTGTCAAATTGACATCCTCCGCTACGGCTGTCGTGAACCCGGCCAGCTCCGCCGTAACACTGTACAGACCAATGCGCACGGTCGGGAAAATGTAGTTGCCGTCGGCGTCCGTTTTCGTCTGCTGCGTAATACCGGTCTGCTTGTTTTTGAGCGTGATGGTGGCGTTTTGAAGAACCCCACCATTGATATCGCGGACCGTTCCCACGACAGCGGCCGAGTCAAACTGGCCAAACAGCGGGCCGGTACAAAACACAAGCACAACGGTGACAAGTACGATAAGCACGCTGAAGTTCCTGGTAGACATAACCCTGAGGAGGAGCTGTTGGGAGAATACCAAGAGGATATGGAGAATCCGTTTCTTTGAGGTATCAATCTAATGAATCGCCGGCTGTCGAGCCCGGCTCACCCCGGACACACCACCTCCAGGCAGCAGACAGGGGTCTCTACAGATAGCGCAACTGCAGATAGAGGTGGCAGACAGCGATCGAAAGTAGCATCAAAGGGAAACAGGATTTCGTATAGTCCCAAAATCGAATCGGTTGACCTGCCCTCTCGGCAAGGCCAGCCACCACCAAATTTGCGGACGCTCCCACCAGCGTGCCATTGCCGCCCAAACAAGCTCCGAGCGACAAAGCCCACCAGAATTTCATGAGCTCCTGTTCACCGCCGAAAACCGGCGCCAAGCTCTTGATCAAAGGGATCATCGTGGCGACGAATGGGATGTTGTCAATCACTCCAGAAAGCAGCGCTGAGCCCCACAGAATCCCCAAAGCAGTAATCTTCTGATCACCACCAGTGACCGCCAGTAGTTGCTCTGCAAGGGCCCGGATCACGCCCGAGGCTTCCAATCCGTGAACCAGAATGAAGAGCCCAACAAAGAACATCAGCGTGATCCATTCCACTTCGGAAAAAGCATGGTGAACATTCTTGCTTTGATCATCGGCGCTGCGGCCGAAGTTATCGAGCAGCAGCAACACGGCTGCTCCAAACATGGAGATGGTGGCTGGAGCAATGTGAAAGTGATGGGCGACGACAAAGCCTGCAATCACGCCCGCCAGCACACCTAGAGCCTGTTTCAGCAAACGCGAGTCCTTGATCGCTTCCCGCTCGTTGAAACACATCACTCGTTGCTGCGCCTCGGGCGTTGCAACCAGATCCTTGCGCCAGATCCAGTACATGGGAAGGATAGTCAGCACCATGACCAGCAGCACAGCCGGCCCGGCGTGAATCACAAAATCCATGAAAGTCAATCCTACGGCGGATCCAATCATAATGTTGGGCGGGTCGCCGATCAGTGTCGCTGTGCCCCCGATGTTGGAAAACAGAACTTCATTGATTAAATAAGGGTAAGCTTTAACGCCTAGTTCTTCTGTGATGGCAAGCGTCACCGGAACAATGAGCAAGACCGTGGTGACGTTATCTAAAAGCGCAGACAAGACCGCGGTTACCAAAGAGAGCATGATCAGCACGCCCACCGGCGCTGCGTTTACCGCCTTCGCCGACCAAATTGCCACATATTGGAAGATGCCGCTTTTGCTCGTGATTCCAACAATCAGCATCATGCCGAGCAGCAGGCCGATGGTGTTGAAGTCGATTCCGCGCAAGGCGGCTTCCTGGGTCAGAACCCCGCAGAGAATCAACAAACCCGCGCCCGCCAGGCCCACAACGGCCCGGTTGATTTTCTCCGAGATGATCAAACCGTAGACGATACAAAACAAAACCGAAGAGACCCACGCGGCGCTCCAACCAAAAATGACATGACTACTCGCTTCTGGGTGCATGAGGGTGATCTATCGTAACCTTTCTAGAATGTCCCAAGCTCCAACCATGCCGACCAGCCGGCGGCTTTTGCGATCGACAACGGGTAGCACCCCGTCGTGGCGATGCAACAGCAGCACAGCTTCAATCACCGGCATGTCGGGATAGACCTCGAGCGGGGCGTCTTCCTCCTTGAGAAACTCCTCCACACGGCGGTTTGCAGCATGACGTAGCTTATCGATTAACTGTTTCTTGGACTCATAGAAGAACGCAAGATCGGAAAGCGAATCCATGGCCAGCAGCGCCGCCTTGGGCAGCAGAACCTGCCAGATGTCGCGCAGGTCGAACATCCCCAGGTACACCCCTTCGGACCCAACCACCGGCAAATGGGTTAGCTTTTGTTCCATCATCAAAGCAAACGCGTGGCCGAATGTTTCATCTGGCGCCACGGTCGCCGGGCTTGCCTTCATCACTTCCTGGATGGTCATGGGGACACTCCCTTCTCTGGCAAAAACCTTTGCCGGAAACCTTCCGTCATGTGTTGCTGAAACTGCTCATCAATCAATAGCAGATCAACTTGTTCGCTGGCTGCAAGTTGCAAGGCTTTTTCGGGCCCCAGAACGAACATCGCGGTGGAGAGCGCATCCGCTTGCTCGGCAGATTTAGCAATCACGGTGACGGAAATCGCGCCGCGCGCAGGCCACCCCGTTCGAGGATCGATGATGTGGTGGTAGCGTACGCCATCGACGATCTTAAAGCGCTCATAGTCGCCCGAGGTGGCAAGAGCTTCGTCACTCAGAGTAACGCTACCCACGAGAACGCCGCGCTCCGCCCGCGGATGCTGAATTCCGACGCGCCAGGGTCTCTGCCGCCGGGCGCCGCGCACCAGAATGTCGCCGCTGCCGTCCAACAAGAAATTTCCAAAACCAGCCTTCTGGAGAACTGCCGCGGCACGGTCCACCGCATAACCAGCGGCAATTCCTCCGAGACCGATCGCCATGTCCGGAACGGGCAGGAACACCTGATCCCCTTCCAGCTGGATGAGCCGGTAGTCCACGCGTTTGCGGGCCTTTTCCACCTCTTGCTGAGTGGGGAGCCGGAATTGCTCGTCAAAACGCCAGATCCGACCCATGCCGCGCCAGGTGATGTCAAAGGCGCCTTCCGATTTCTCCCCATAGCGAATCGAGCGCTCGAGCAGTTCTCGCAATTCCGTCGGAACCAAGACTGGCTTTTTACCCGCCGCGGCATTCACGGCTGAGATTGGCGAATCAGCTCGCCATTCGCTCATCAACTTCTCAATCCGTTCCACTTCGCCGAAGGCGGCGTCCATCGCTGCCGCAGCTTTCGCCGGCTTGCCTTCATGAACAACTTCCAGGGTCCAAGTCGAGCCCATTAGCTGCCGGGACGCTCTCACCGTCTCACCCTGCGAACGCGGATCCACGCGAATCCAGAGATACAGGAACACGATGAGCGCCACAGCAGCGGCCGCAACGAAGTACCTTTTCACAACGTCGTCTGAAGCCTCCCTGCGAGAAACTACTATGCCACTTCCGGCCAGTCCTCCGTGGAGTGGCTAGAAACCGCTCCCCTGCCGTCTCCGCAATTCCAGCTCGCCATTGAGCAAGCGAGCCTGACTTTGGTTAATCTGTTGGGTAATTATGAAGCGCCGTACGTTTCTCTCTGCGAGTTCTCTCGCTAGCAGCGCCACTTTCCTTTCCTCGCAGACCAAGCCCATGGATAGCAAGGTGCGCCGCGTTGGTCTTATTGGCTGCGGCTGGTATGGCAAGTGCGATCTCTTCCGCTTGATCCAAGTCTCGCCGGTCAACGTCGTTTCTCTCTGCGACGTCGACAAGCGCATGCTCGAACAGGCAGCTGAACTCGTGGCCACACGCCAAGCTTCCAAGAAAAAACCCCGCACCTACGCTGACTACCGGCAGATGCTCAAAGAAAGAGATCTCGACCTTGTTCTCGTTGCAACCCCTGATCACTGGCATGCACTCCCGACCATCGAAGCCTTGCAGGCCGGCATGGATGTTTATGTACAGAAGCCCATTAGCGTGGACATCGTGGAGGGGCAAGCCATGCTGGCAGCGGCTCGAAAATACAAGCGCGTCGTGCAGGTCGGCACCCAGCGCCGGAGTACGCCGCACTTGGTCGAAGCCCGCGACCGGATCCTGCGCGAGGGTAAGCTTGGAACCATCGGCTTGGTGGAAATCTACTGCTATTACCACATGCGAGCGCGCTCGAATCCGCCCGATACAGCTCCTCCGGAGTATCTCGACTATGAGATGTGGACCGGACCTGCGCCCATGCGTCCTTACAATGAGCTTGTCCACCCGCGTTCCTGGCGTGCCTTCATGGAGTACGGTAACGGAATTGTTGGGGATATGTGCATCCACATGCTGGACATGGTGCGGTGGATGCTCGATCTCGGCTGGCCAGCCAGCGTGTCCTCCGCTGGGGGGATCTTGGTGGAGAAAAACAGCAAGGCCAATATCACCGACACGCAGACTGCTACCTTCGATTTCGGCAATCTGAAAGTTGTCTGGCAACACCGCACCTGGGGACATCCTCCCGATCCGCAGTATCCATGGGGCGCTACCTTCTACGGGGACAAAGGGACGTTGAAAGCAAGCGTCTTCAGTTATGACTTCATTCCCGTGGACAAAAATGCTCCGAAGATCCATCAAGACGTCACCTACGAACTCGAACAGTATCCTGAAGACAAAACCGAAGATCGTTTGGAGAAACACGTAGCGCCGGCCATCCGGGCCCACATGCGCGACTTTTTAGCGGCCATTGATCAACGCAGCAAACCGGTTGCAGATATCGAACAAGGACACATCTCGACAGCAAGTTGCATCCTGGCGAACCTCTCGCTCCAGCTTGGCCGTACGCTCAAGTGGGACCCGGTCAAACACCGGGTGATTGGCGATGAAGAAGCCAACCGCCTTCTCGCTCGACCCTATCGCCGCCCCTGGGTGCATCCGGACCCAGCCAAAATCTAAGCGCTGCTCTGCAGGTTAATGCCAGGATGTCCAGTCACCGGGCCGAAGCGAGGGGGCGATCTGTCTCCCACGGACATCAGGGCTCTCGCCGCCCTGGTTCTTGGCTACAGTACTCGGCCTCACTCTCACCCGGTAAAGGAGGATCGTCTTCCAGCCGGATGGTCCAACTTGGCCGGTTGAGACGGATCACAACCGCCAGCCGCGCCAGATTCGGACCGACCTCGAAACAGCGCACGCGAATCGGCCGGGATTCTTTTCGGGCAAACTCAACAAACCGTTCGGTGACTGCCGCTCGCTGTTTGAATTGAGGCAGCTTTTTGATCCATAAATACCCCGCGTTGTGAGCAAACATCAACGCCGCAACCCAGGGGATGAGACGCTGAGCTCGCCCACGTCTGGCAAGCGCGAGCAATCCGGCCGCCACCACCAAGGACAAACCAGCGCTCGCCCAATAGGTATGCCGGCTCGGAACACGGGGCATGTAGGTGAGGAAAGAATAGGGCAAGAGGGTCACTACAATCCAAAAGCTAGACAACCGGGCCAAAAATTGCGCCCTCTGCCAGCCGGCTAGCCACAACGTGACCACCGCCAGCAAGCCCCAAAACCAAAACAGTCGCAGGCCAGAATTCACAAGCGTCCACAAGAAGGGGGCCGAGGGGCTGAATGTGCCATCGTTAAAGTGCAAATGCTTCTCGCGGGCGGTGAAAATCAAGACCGTGTAAACGATCGACAGACCAGCAAACAACGCCAGCCCGCCCACCGACTCGCGAAGTTTCCCCAAGCTCCACGAAACAAACGCCAGCAGCAACGGGATCATGACGGCCGGCTCCTTCGAAGCCAGGGCGAGCAGAAAAAACAGACCGGCCACCCAGTAGCTCCGCCAAGCGCGCTTGCCAGCTTGCAGCCACCGCACCCAAAAAAGCAAGCTTAAATTGGAAAACAAAAATAAGAAAAGCTCCGGCGACGCAGCATGCCACACGACCGCTTCTTGATGCCCTTCATACACGGCAAAAAAAGCTGCTGCCCAAGCGGACCAGCGATATCCGATCAAGCGCCACCGCCCGAGGGCAAAAACCACCCAGGTGTTGAGCACGTGCAAAAAGATGCCGGCAGCGTAGTACACCGGAGCTCGCACTCCAAAGGCAGCGTCGAGCAGATAGGTCCAGACAAGCGAAGTGGCGCGGCAGCGGTAGAGCGGGTCTGAGATCAGCTGCGCCACTCCACGCCATCCGGAAAACTGTCGCGCGAGGTGAATTTGTAGGTAGTCGTCGGAGATGAGCGGCAGCCCTAAAAACGGCAGGTAGGGAACGATTGCCAGCAACGCCAGCAAGCAGAGGGCAAGGGGTTTGTCCCCCAACCGACGAAACGAAAGATTTTCCGGATTTGAACGCAACAACCCGATCACGCTAGTGATGCCCTCGTCCTGCGAATTCCACGGATTGAGAACGGCGCCAGGGCTGGCGCGTTTGCAATCAGCCGGTGTTGAAACAAAAAGTTCACCCTGCCTCTGGCAAGCTCTAGACAGCGATCGCCAGGGCGCCCGTTACGATTTCGCTTTCAGGCCGGCGCTCAACCCGCTCCTCACAGCCGCGACCGTCATCCTCCAGCATCACAGGCGCAAGCTTGTTCAGAGCACCCAGAATCTGGAAGAGCGATAGGCAACCGTCCGCGGTTGCCGGAATCCAATTCAAACCCGGGAGAGCGATCGTATGCCGACCATTGATTTCTTTCCATTATGTCAACGAGGCCAAGCTTTGTGCAGGGGGCCATGGCTGCTAGGTCGAGGCGGGCCTGCCGGGCGAGATCGCGCTCAGCGCAGGACCTGATCGAGCGCTTCCACAAAAAAATAATCCCCCCAGATTACGCTCTCGCCAACGCCGAGGTTTTTGTGATAGTGGTACACTCCGCCCTTTAAGATCCCTTCCCAGCTGGGGTCCCGGTCCGCCAGATGCTCTTCGCACAAAGTCTTGAGAATTCGCAACCCGGTGTTCCAGTAGAAGTGTCCTTTGACCGGATCTTGAAGCAAACGGGAAAGGCGGAACAGTCCTGCGGCTGCGATGGCGGCGGCTGAGGTGTCCACCAGCTTGCGACTCTCTTGCGAGGCGTTAAAGTCCCACGGAGCGATGCCGTCCGGCTGTGCGTGCGTAATATAGTAATCCGCGCAAGCTTCCGCCGTATCGAGGAAGCGCGGGTCGCGGCTGTATTCGTAACAGGTGCTAAAACCGTAGAGCGCCCACGTCAACCCGCGCGACCAGCAGCTGTCACTGCGAGCGCCTTGCTGCGTCGTCTGCCGCAAAAATTCTCCCGTTTCGGTGTCAAAAATCCCTTCCTGAGCGGTGGACCCATCGCCCCGCACGAGAAACCGACGCGTCGTGAGACAATGCCGGAGGGCGATTTCCCGAAGCCGCCGGTCGCCGGTTTCTCGCGCCGCGTAAAAAATGATGCCGACGTTCATCATGATGTCGATGAATAGCGAGTTATCGGCGACAAAGGAACAAAGATACTGTCCTTTTTCGCGAAACCGGAGCGCCAACGTCTTGCCCGCCTCGACAATCACCTGGTTGACTGCCGGATCTTTTGAAAACAAATACCAGCGGTAGTAACTCGACAGGAAAATAAACCCCAGATCGTGTACTTCACGGTCTGTCTTGCGCGGCTCTAGCGGCTTGGTGTAGCGAATGGCTTGGTCCAGCCAGTACTGCTGCTCTTCCTCCTGACTGTGTTTGCGAAAGACCCACATCATGCCCGGAAGAAATCCGTCACACCAATGGGTCCACACTGGCCCGCCATGCTTCCAGCTCCCTTGCTGGGTGTACATCGGATAAAAGCCAGGGTGCGCGTCGGTGAGCTTGCGCACTTGTCTTTTGGCGAAAGCCAGAGCGCCTTCGAGCACAGCGCGATCGTTTTCAGCCAGTTGAATCACTTGCTTTCCTCAATGGAAGAAGGGGGAAGCGTACGCCAGTAAAGGCGAGTCCCTGCAGCCACTTTGGCCTGTTCCCCTCTCAAAAAAAGGATACCAGTGCGCGGATCTTCCGAGTTTGATTCCCGGAGGATAAAAAACGGTTCCCGCGCGGCACTGCGCCAGGCTGGCAGCGGGGCGCTGAGAGACGGATCCAAAGTCGCCTCCAGCTCTACAAACCGGTTGCCGAATTCGAGCCGCTCTAAACGCAAACCAGCCTGCCAGAAAACCGAACCATTCAAACGCAGCCGTTGCATTCGGACCAAACGGCCTTTGACCACCGCCCCGCGTGGCACATAGATCTGTTTCTTGCGCTTGACATCGGAGACCACCCATCCGCGCACAGGATCTCCAATGGCGCTGACACCAGCCACAATCTCATTCTCCAATTGCACTCCAATCTCGAGATCAGGCGGAAGGACGACACGCTGCGGTGGCTGCGCCAGAACTTTCGGATCTTCGGGCACATCCTCGAACCGGATTACAGATTCAATCGCATACTGCCGACAGTTGCTGAATGTCGTCCGGTTGCGGCTTTCATTGCCACCAAGGTCGGTAATGGAGAGATCGGCCGTTTTCGTCAATAAAAAATCTTGCTCCCCAATCCGCACACGATGATAGAGCAAGGTCTGAGAGCTTGACAGGATGGGAAGCGTGGGCGGAATGTCGTTGACATGGAGGGTGAGTTTTTCTAAATCCAGAGTTTCGGGATGCACCCAAAACGAGCCCTCATAGCCGACAAAAGCCTCAGCGGGACGCACGCGCATCCGGTAGTTGCTGGTGAGCCGGGGCACCGAATAATCAAATTGAATGAATACGCGCCCCTCGTGGTTCACCTTGCCCACGTGACGAAAGCTCGGCGCGCTAGAAAGAAACAACCCCGACACGTGGAGAGCGAAACTGCCATTGCCAATAGCGCCTGAGTGTCCTACCATCTCGGTAATGTCGCGATCATCGAACTGGGACGAGCCCGGCCAGGCGAATAACTCTCGCCGATTCACGTAGGCTACTTCTAACCGCAAGAGGTCAACCAGCTCAAAGCGCCGCGAGGAGCTTTTGCGTACCGAGCGCTCAATCGTCTCTAAGCACGTGTAGTTGGGCAGCGCTTGCAGGTTTTCCTGCGCGCGCACGCGTATCCGCGTCAGCAGAATCTGTTCCGGCGTGAGCCGTTTTTCCGAGGGCTCAACTGGCTTCTCACCGCGGCAGACAGCGGCTAAGAGCACAAGCAGAACGGCGGCCGCCGCTGTATTCCACCACGTCTTTGCCATGGTTCTTGCCCTCATTATAGGCGTGCATGCTAACATCGGGGGTTTATGGCTGTGAGAATCACGGTGAACAATCATGGCCCGTTGCGAATTGAGGGCGAATTTTCGATCTTTGACGCCAGCGGCAAGGAATTTGGTCTGGCTGGCCGGACGATGGTAGCACTTTGCCGGTGTGGCCTTTCTCAAAACAAGCCCTTTTGCGACGGATCGCACGCCCGCCAAGGCTGGCAAAGCGTGTGCGAGGCCCGCGACCTCCCGCCCCCAAAGCCTAAGGCTTAGGCCACCTTGCACCCGGAAAGCCACCGGGTTTCCCAACTGTTGTGCATCAGGGTTTTAACCCTGGGCCATCACCCGAACGCTACTCTCCTCCCCGGACGCCGAAAAGTGATTGCCGGCAAGTATCCATCACCGCTGGGACTTATTTGAGAACTCCAAACAAACTCGAATAGTCGTCCGTCCACAGCCTCACACTCGGTTTCCAAGCGATCGGACTCCCGCTGCCTCGGATGGGATCCTGTTCCAGCAAAGCTTGGTCCCTGGCCAGCAGAATCCAGGTCGATTCAAAACAGTTGCCCTGGTCATCTTCCGCCGATTCCACCTGCAAGTGCGCTAGCTTCAGCCGGCTTGCGATCTTTTCCACCACTGGCTCCAGCTCGAGAAAACGATTGGAAACATGGAGCGCCAGAATGCCCTCCGGCTTCAGATGGCGGAGGTACAGCTCGACGGCCTCCCGTGTCAGCAGGTGCACCGGAATCGAATCTCCGGAAAAGCAATCTACCGCTAAAACGTCAAAATGATTAGGCCGTTCTTTTTCCAGCGACAAGCGCGCATCGCCTAACACAATCTCGACTTTCGCCCGCGTAGCGCGCAAATAAAAAAACTCCTGACGGGCCAGCTCCACAACAAGCGGATTAATCTCATAAAACTTGATGACATCTCCCGGTCGCCCGTAGCCGGCGATGCTGCCCGCGCCTAAGCCAAACACACCGATTTTTTGCGGCGTCTGAGGGCGGCGGGTACGGATGGCGCGTCCGACACCTGAGTCCGGACAGTAGTAGGTGAGCAATTCCCGTTGCCGTTCGGGGTGAATCCAGTTTTCACCATGATTGATGGCGCCGTGCAACAACGTGCGATAACTGTCCCATTCGGTCGCACCCTTCGTCTCGCGAACTCGAAGCGTGCCATAGAAATTACGCCGCACGACTTTGTAGTCCTTAAGATTTCGATATTGCGTTCGAACGCAGAGCGTTGCCAAGCCGGCCAGCGCCGCGGTCATGAGGATGACGGTCCAGGCGCTGTAGTCTCGAAAAAAGCGGGAAGCGGGATCCGTCACTACAACCACAATGGCTAACGCGCCGCAACCGAATAAGCTCAGTGGAAATTCAAAGTAACTCACAAACAGGTAAGGCGCGATGAGACCCACGAGCAGCCCGCCTGCAGCGCCCCCCACCGATAGCATGAGATAAAACGAAGTGAGATACTGGGGGTGTGGTTTGCGCTTCACCAGTTCCCCGTGACAAAACATACAACAAATAAAAAAGGCCGCCGAAAACACCAGCAGCAGGATCTTCATGCGAATGTCCTCGGTGCCCTTGTGAAGCAGGTAAGCCATGCTGAACAAGGCCGGCCACAACAGCCCCAGATAAATTGGCCGTTGATACCAGCCATCAGCGTCAAAACACAAAATAAAGGACAGAAGATAGATGGTGAGAGGCACAACCCACAAAAAAGGCATCGCGGCTACGTCTTGTGTCAGATGGTTCGTGATCGAGAGCATCAGAGCAGAGGGACAGGCCGCGAGCGCAATCCACAGCAGCTGCGTCTTCCGGCTGGGGGGTGGCTCCTTTGACTCTGGGGTTTCAGCCAGCAGGACCCTCTGGCCGCGAAGCGTGCTGACGCGTGCGGTCCAGAGGCAAAGGATCACGAAAACGGCGTACGCTCCCGACCAAACCAGTCCCTGCAACCGGGTTGAAAGGTAGGGTTCGACCACAACCGGATAGGTGATCAAGGCCAGCAGGCTTCCGAAGTTTGAAAGCGCAAAAAGACGGTATGGAAGCACCCCTTGGCCCGACCGCGAATACCAACTTTGCAGGAGCGGACTAGTGGTAGACAGCAAGAAGTAAGGCAGGCCAACGCAAGCCGCGAGAAGCGCCAGAATTTGGAGCGAAGGATTTCCCCCGGCCTCCGGCTTCCAGAAGGGACTTGGGGTGATAGGCAAAAGGGCCAAGCTCACTGCGAGCAACGCGCTATGCATGAGCGCATGCCTCCGAGCTGGCCAGCGTTTGACAAACCAGTGGACATAGAGATATCCCAACAAAAGCACGGTTTGAAAAAACAGCATGCAAGTGGTCCAAACTGCCGCGGAGCCGCCAAACCAAGGCAGAATCATGCGCGCGATCATGGGCTGCAGCTGGAACAGTAAAAACGCGCTGAGAAAGATCGTCGCTGCGTAAAGAAGCATCGAAACTCCCTAGCTTACAATGGTTGGCGGAAACGTGTTGGAGAAGTTCAACGGCGAGCG
The DNA here is from genome assembly GCA_025056455.1 of Bryobacteraceae bacterium. Lineage (GTDB taxonomy): Bacteria > Acidobacteriota > Terriglobia > Bryobacterales > Bryobacteraceae > CADEFT01. Next base: position 716,824 of record JANWVY010000001.1, read on the forward strand.
CTTGACCTTATTCCGCAGCCTGGGACGCCGCTTTGGCGATCTCAAAGTGCGACCCAAGCTGATTGTCCTTCACAATACATTCTTCCTAATCCTCACGTGCGCCGTGTATTTTTCGCTCATTCCACTGGTTGAAGAGCGGGCGCTCGACTCGCGCCGGCGGGAAAACCAGCTGCTGGACCAGATTTTCCGGGACGACCGCCCCCTACCTCAAATCGAAGGCAGCGCCGTTTATGAATTTCGCGAAGGCGATCCGGCAACGCTTCAAATTCCTCCAGACATCGTTGCCTGGCTGGATCAGAACCCGGGCGAGGTCTATCAAAGTCCAACTGGAACCTGGTATCGCAAGGTCCCCTCCACCGGCGAATATCGCACCATGCAATCACCCGATCACATTTATGCGGAGACTGTCCAGCGGGCGCAGCGCACGCTGTTCGTCGTGTTAGGAGCAATTTACTGCCTTGCCGTTTTCGCCCTCGAGTTCTTGATCATGCCGTTATACGTCTACCGGCCGATCCGCTTGATGTTGCACGCCGACCGGGCCACCCAGCAGGGGGATCGCGCTCACGAACTGATTCGCGAGGCGGACATTCTCAACGACGAGATCGGGCAGATTATGCGATCTCGCAACGCCACGGTCGCCGAGCTGCGACGGCACGAAGATAGCCTGGCCGAAGCCCTGGAGAAGCTCGAGCGCTACGCCGAGGATCTCCGCCGCAAAAACGAAATGCTGGAAACAGCAAAGAAGAACCTAGAAAATCAGGATCGCCTGGCGAGCATTGGCCTGCTGAGCGCCAGCGTCGCCCATGAGATCAACACCCCACTGACCGTCCTGCACGGTTCCATCGAGAAATTGCTGGAAACAGCACCGGATCCAGCGACCAAAGAGCGGTTGAACCGCATGCTGCGCGTTACCCAGCGGCTCAGAAAAATTGGTGAAAGCTTGGTGGATTTTGCTCGTGCGCGGCGCCAGGTTGTCGAGCCGGTGGCCGTCCGTGCGCTCGTTGAAGAGGCGTGGAACCTGCTCGCCATTGACGACAAAGCGGCAAGCGTCAACTTTCGCAACGAATCCCACGGCGAGCACTGGGTCGAGGGCGATAGCGATAAGTTGTTACAGGTTTTTGTGAACCTCCTGCGCAATGCCTTACACGCCGTCTCACCCAAAGGCCACATCAGGGTTAGCTCTGCCGAACTCCAAGAAAATGGCAAGCACTGGATCCGTATCACGGTAGATGACGATGGACCCGGCATCCCGCCCGAGGTGCTGCCAGGAATTTTTGACGCCTTTGTCACCACGCGTCTGGATTCCAAAGGTACTGGGTTGGGGCTGACCGTATCGGAAGGCATTGTCCGCCAGCACGGTGGATCGATTGCAGCTTCCAACCGCGAGGGCGGAGGAGCGCGCCTTGAGGTGCTCCTGCCGGCGGCTCTCAAACCAGCCACAATCGCCGATACCGGAGTGAGCCGTGCCTAACCTCACGGAATCAGTCAGCAAAATCTCCGTCTCGGTCTTGGACGACGACGTAGATTTTCTTCATTATATTGAAGACTTACTGGCCGACGAGGGAATCTACTCCGTTTTGACCTTCTCCAAGCCCCAACAGCTGTTTGAAGCCTGCGAGCAGCAGTTACCCGACATCGTCCTTCTGGACATGAAAATGGGCGAGTTCACCGGCGACTGGGTGCTCGAGCAATTACAAACTAGATGGCCCGGCTTGTGCGTCATTATTGTGACGGGTTATCCCTCCTTGGAGGATATGCGCCAGACCTTCAAAATGAAGGTGTTCGACTACCTCCCCAAGCCCTTCACACTCGCCCAGCTCCGCCAAACTCTGAACAATGCCGCCGAAGTGTACGGGCTTGGGCGGTTGCCGCACGAATTCTTGCGCGACCGCCTCGGTCAGCGCATCAAATTGATGCGTACCGAGCGCGGCTGGTCGCTGAAGGACCTGGCCCAATTTACGCGCCTGAGCGTATCGCAGATTAGCTCCATTGAACGCGGAGCACACCTCCCAAGCATTGAAAGCCTTTTGGCCATTTGCAAGGCGTTCAATAAAAAGCCCTCTGAAGTTCTCGCCTCCATTGGCTTTTAAATCTGGTTGTGGTTTCGCGGAGCCAATTCGTAGCTAACAGAAGCGATCCCGCGCCCTCGCCTTGGGCGCGTTGATTTCTGTTGAAGCGGCACGGCCCACGAGGCGGTCCTACCGCTGGAAAGGCTCGTCCGCGCTGCCACCATAAACACTCGGCACCTTCGCCCCCATGGCGCGGAGATACGTGGTGAGCTGGCCCCGGTGGTGAACGGAATGCTTCAAAACAAAACCCAGGTACCGGACTGCGGGCAGTTGATAAATTCCAAAAAAGTCGATCGTTCTGGCCAGCTGTTCATCGGACAGATTTTGAAGCTTTTCCAAAGCGGAAGGAAAAACCCCATCATAAAACGCCAAGACGCCCGCAACCGTTTGCACGTTTTCTGGCCGCTGGCCTCCTCCTTGAGGAAAGCCACCCGAGGCGATACCTTCAAGAAACCACGCCTCCGAAGAAACAATGTGCCAGGCCAGGTCGAGAGCATTCATCCCTTTTTCATTTGGTTTCCAACTCGCTTGCTCCTCTGGGATGGCGCGAATGACTTTTTGCGTGAGCTGAGCTTCCTGTTTTAACTCTGGCAGGGTCAGTTGAAATAGGAATCGTGCTTGGTCAGGGGTCATGAGATCGGATCCTCCTCCTTGCGTCTTTCTGGCGCCGCCGCGTCGGCCCCGGTAGTGTAGCACTCGGTGGGGCGGCAGCGCCATACAATAAACTGAAAGTCATGAAGCTTGCTGACATTCGCCGCCTGGCGATCCGCAAACAGTTAAGGGTCTCGTTCCGATTGCCCCAGGGCGCCGAGTGCATCATCACCGAAACCGGCCTTTTGAAGATCCCCGAGCTGAAATCTGTGCCGGCCTTCAATGTGGAGGCCGAGCTCGGCGCTGTCAACCAGTTTCGCCTGGAGCCCGCAGGGGCAGAGGCCTCCCGCAACCGGGTTGAAACGGTGAGCGCCGCCGGTCTCGAAAAACTCCTCGCGGCGACTGCAGCGACCATTCCGCAAACTTCCGATCACGAAGAGTAAGTGAAAACCCGGCCGTGTTCCGCGGCTTCCGGTTTCAGCCCTCCTCGCTGGGCGCCCCATCGCTACACCCAACTGCCTGCGCCTCCTCGTGATCCTTCGTAATTTGTTGCAGGATCGGCTATTATGGTAGCGACCAGGAGAACTTTTTTGGCTGGCAAGATCAAGAGAGAAGACTTGCGCCCCTCCCGCAGAGGCGAAAGGAAAAGACAATGGACAAGCTGGCTCAGAATATCCAGGAGGCGTTTCTCAACAACGCACGCAGGGACAAAACTTTCCTAACCATCTATTTGATGAGCGGCGTGAAGTTGAGCGGCCGGATTAAGAGCTTCGACAAATACTCGGTCGTGCTCGAAACAAATAACCAAGAACAACTCATTTTTAAGCACGCAATTTCGACTGTGGTCGTGCCAAAGACGATGCAAAGTAGCGCTGGCCATACAACCGCTGGCGCGGCTCCCGCAGCCGCGCCGCCATCGGAGGGAGAGTAAAGGAGGATTTGATCACAAGGCTTGACCAAGCCCGCACGGCCACGCCGGAGCGGGCGATTTTGGTGGGCGTTGACCTACGGGGCCGGTTGCCTGCGTCCCGCCCCGCCGTCGACGCCGAGGATTCGCTCCAAGAACTGGCTTCGCTGGCCGCGACTGCAGGAGCCCTGGTCGTGGAGCGCGTCATCCAGGTGAGGACAGCTCCCGATGCAGCAACGCTGGTCGGCTCTGGGAAAGTTGATGAGATTAAAACTCTGGTCGAAACCCTTGCCGCCGACCTGGTGATCTTCGATCAGGAGCTGACCCCGACTCAGTTACGAAACTTGGAACGGGCGCTACAAATTAAGGTGATTGACCGCACCCAACTCATCTTAGACATTTTCGCCGCCCGCGCACGCACTCGCGAAGGCCAGCTGCAGGTCGAACTCGCGCAACTCAATTACGCTTTGCCCCGTCTCACCGGACGCGGCGCCCAGATGTCCCGGCTCGGGGGCGGCATCGGCACTCGTGGCCCCGGCGAAACGCAGCTCGAAACGGACCGGCGTCGTATCTTTCGCCGGATTCGAAAAATTCAGCAAGAACTTGAGCAGGTAAAAGCAGGTCGCGAAATCCAGAGGCGCCAGCGGGTTGAAGTGCCCCTAGCCACCCTCGCCCTGGTGGGCTACACCAACGCGGGAAAATCCACCCTGTTCAACCGTCTGACCGGAGCGCACGTGGTGGCCGACTCTAGGCTCTTCGCCACGCTCGATCCGACGGTGCGACAGCTTGAGCTTCCCTCGCGCCGTCAAGTGCTGTTGAGCGACACGGTCGGTTTCATTCGCAAATTGCCCACAACCCTGATCAAAGCCTTTCGAGCGACGCTTGAAGAGGTGCGGCAAGCTGCCCTTTTGCTTCATGTTGTCGATGTCTCCTCGCCTCAGGCTTCCGACCACGTCCGCCAAGTTCTCGCTGTGCTGCGGGAAATTGAGGCCGATGGCAAACCTCAAATTCTGGTCCTAAATAAGGCAGAGCTGCTCCCCGGGGGCGCCGCCGAAGCCGAAGCCGCAGCAAACCGTCTGCTGGGCGAGCATGCTGCCACCAGTCAGACCAAGGCTGTTTCAATTAGTGCGCTCACTGGCTTGGGCCTCGAACAACTCCTAGCCCTGATCGATCAGCAACTGCGTGACGATCCCGTCGAGCGGACGGTATTTCGAATTCCAGCCGCCGACGGCGCGCACCTGCACTTACTTCACGAGCGCGCTCAAGTGTTCGAAATTAGCTATCAGGATGATGCTTGTTACTTAGTCGCGAACGCGCCAGAATCCCTGCGAAGGCAGCTCAGCGAGTTTGTGGTCCAATAAAAAAAAAGTCGTCTCAACCAGCGGCGCGTATGAACATCCCCAACAGCCTCACTTTGATGCGGATTTTTTTCGTGCCGCTCTTAGTGGCCGCGCTTGTCACCGAAAATCGTACCATTCGTGTGGCTGGAGTTTTCATTCCGAACGAGTATGTCGCCTTAGCGATCTTCTTGGCCGCGGCGGGTACGGATCTACTGGATGGTTACCTCGCCCGCCGCTGGAAGCAGATCACAACCGTGGGCATGTTGCTGGATCCCGTAGCGGATAAGCTCCTCATTAGCTCCGCACTCATTTCCCTCGTCCAGGTGCAGGCTGTTCCTGCCTGGATGGCGATTCTCGTGATCGGCCGTGAATTTGCCGTCACCGGATTGCGAGGCATCGCTGCCGCCTCCGGCTACACGATCCAAGCAAGCGACCTCGGAAAAACCAAAATGGTCGCCCAGGTGGTCGCTATCTCCCTGCTGATGCTCACCATTCACAACAAATCCCTGCAACCAGTGGCCATGTTGTGGATGTGGGGGGTGGTTTTTTTCGGCGTCGTCTCGGCCGTTCATTATTTTTTGAAATTCTGGAAAAAGGTAGATCTCGACATCAAATTACGCAGACGTCAGGAGCTCATTCAACTCGAGCGATTGCGGCGCCGCCAAGCCCGCGCCGAACGCATGGCCCGGCGCCGGGAAGCATCGGTCGGGGAGCCTAGCTAGAACAACGCGCCAAGTGGTCTTTCACTTCTTGTTCCTCAGCTTGTGAAGCCGCGCCAGACGAAGCCCTGCGAACCTCGCGAGGGGAGCTTCCGCCCTACCACTCGCCTGCCCCCGAGCAGAGCGTGGCTGATCCCGCCTGCAAGCGACACATCCACGCCGGTGTGAGTAAGCACTCCGAAGCCAAGGTCACAGAGCCAGTCCAGCGCTCGGCTTGACACTCGGCGCAGCCGCGCTGCCGCCAAAAGTCAGCTCACTGCCGTTCGAAGCCTATAATAAGATCAATGCAAGCCGCACTCCTCCTCCCGCTGCTGCTATCTTGGTCCTGGGCGCCGACGAAAATCACCCAGATGACTGCGGCCCAGAAGATCGACTTGATCGAGAAGGGCAAACTCCCACCTGGCAGTCAGATCACCTTTCGAGAATCCGAATTAAACGTTTATCTGGATCAGAAGGCCCGCGAACTCGTGCCCGAGGGCCTGAAGAATCCTCGGATCGTGATTCGAGACGGCAAGGTAACCGCCACGGCCCGAGTCGATTTCGTCAAAATGCGCCACGCCCAGGGCCTCGATACCGGCTGGATGATGCGGAAACTGCTCGAGGGCGAGCATCCCGTGCAGGTTGTCGGCGCGCTCCGATCCGGAAACGGAATCGCTCGGGTGGACCTCGAACTTGTGGATATCGGTGGGGTGAGCATCCGGGGAAGAGCTCTCGATTTATTAATTCGTACCTTCGTTCATCCCCTCTATCCAAATGTCAAAGTTGGGGAAAGCTTCGAGCTCGGCTACGACTTAGATCGCATCGAACTCAAGCCCGGTATCGCCACCGTATTTACCGTGTCGAAGCCCCCAAAGCGCGCTGTGGCTTCGCGCTAGCCGGCGATGCGGAACGACTGGCGGGGAAAGGCAACAGGATTTCGTGAAGCGCGCGCCCTAAGGCTCCACTTGGCATCAACACATCCAGCAGCGTCGCGAGCGTCGGAGCGATATCATTAGCAGAAATCGGGAAATCATAGCGCCCCGGCTTGACGCCAGGACCCATGAAAATCACTGGAATGTGCGCGTCGTACTGAAAGGGCAGGCCATGAGACGTTCCTCGCGACTCGAATAGATAATACGGGTCGGCAAGAATGGTTAGATCTGGCGCGCGCTTGTCATGGAAGCCGGCTAGAACACGCCGGTCAATTCGATCTCCGGCAACGGCACCCTTTCGGAGATCAGTTCGCGTGTAAACACGGTAGATGTGCGGAACCGCCCTAACGGCTTCGGCTGCGATCTCCAGCACCTCAACGTAATTCAGCGCCTTTTGGCGAATCAGCTCGTGGTTCAAATATCGCGAGGGACCGCTTTTCCCAACGACCCACTTGCCTTCCCCAAATTTTGCCGCCAGCGTACTCTCAATGGCTGCATCAATCGTTTTCTCCGCGATCCGGCCGCCCGGCATTCGCCGCTGAACATTCACCTCGGGCAACGGCGCTACGCCATGATCGGCCGTGAACACAACCAGAACCTGCCGCATCCCGACCTGCGCGTCTAAAAACTGGAAAAACTGCCCGAGCAGCCGGTCGGTAAGAATCGAAACTTCCCGCACGTGCGGAGAATCCGGACCATGCTGGTGGCCGATGTAGTCGTTGGCGGAGAAACTAATCGCGAGAAGATCCGTGGCATCCCGTTTGCCGAGCCGCTCGCCGATCACTGCTGCCTCTGCAAACTTCTCCACAAGATCATTGCCATAGGGCGAGCTTTCTAAGCTACTGTAATAGACCACATCAAGCGCGCTGGGCATGGTTTTTAAGGCTGCCCCGCCGCTGGTTGAAGTCCACTTGAGGCCCGCAAACCGGTCGGCGAACCGGCTCCGGTTAAATTCCTCCACCCAGGCTGGTAGCTTGTCAAAGTAATAGGTGCTTGAGGCGAAGTTGCCGCTTTGAGGATCAAACCAGTAGGCCCCGTCGGCCATATGCCCGGCGGGGAGAATCGCGCTGCGGTCCTTCAAGGCGATGCCGATCACCTTAGAGCCGCGCCCTGCCATCTTCAACTCATCGCCCAGGGTTGAGACCAGCAAGCGCCGCGGGGAAGCGGATTTCGCAGCGCCGCGCGAAGCCCCGCCCAGCGTACTTTCCTGATCATCTGCAACGCTGGTAACTTGCTTCCCAGATTCGCGGTCATACCAGTCATTGCCAATGATTCCGCTCACCGACGGCGTCGCCCCAGAAAGGAACGTCGAATGTCCAACGGCGGTGACCGTCGGGAAATGTTCGTAATAGGCGTTCGAGAAAACAGCGCCCTGACGCAAAAGCCGGTCAATGCCACCCGTGTAGTGATGGCGAAAACGCACCAGATAGTCGTAGCGAAATTGATCGACGGTGATCGCAACGACCAGCTTCGGCCAGACGGTCTGCGCCGCTAGGTCCGCTCCCAGCCACAACAGAAGAAAAAACACACGAAAAGTTGGCATGCGATTCGTCACCAAATCGAAATGAGGAAAACGCCCTCAGTGCCGTCTAGTCAAGTAAGACGGCACCCGTCCCTTGGATCTGATAGATGGTCACTCCGCTGCGGATCGAGTCAGGATCAAACTTTCGTCCCTGTTCTTCAGCTTCATGCCTGGCGCGGGCGACCGCCTGCTCCCTACTCAGCACAATCTTTTTAAATGTTCCTTCGGCGATCACCATTTTGCCCACATGCGATCTTGGGAACACGATCTCGCCATCGTTGACCTTAATGCGGATGCTGTTGCCTTGCTCATCCACGAGAGTCGTCCAGCACCCCATCTTCTCGCAAACTTCGGTGGCTCTGCCCTTCACCTTCACCACTTTGCCAACATATTGCTCAGGCTGGGCCAGCAAAGCCTGAATCGGCGTCAGCTGATCCAAAACGAGTGGTTTACCGAGTTTTTTTTCACCGCTGATAAGCAGCAGGGGACAAGCAAGGATCGGGAAAAGAAGGCGTCGCATACCGAAATTATCTCACTCTAGCCGCCCCTCAGCTCGAAGCTTTTCATAAAGCTCAACCGTCTTTCGCATCCCTTCGGCGAGCGGAGTTTTGGGGATTCCAGGAATCAACCGCTGCAAAGCGGAGTCGTCCATCTTGTAGGCAACTGGAACCTGTGGCCCGCTGGCGGAGATCAGTCGCCGCGCGCCCGGACGCAGCACTTCGAGCGCCTCCAGAAAGGCGTCCATATGGACCACCTCGCCAGCCAGATTGAACACGTGAGCACCCTCCAGCGGAGAAAGGGCCGACATCACGAATGCTTCTGCGACGTCTTCGACATACTGCAAATCCATGAAGCCGCCCAGCGGAATCTGGTAAGGTTTTCCCAGCACCAGATGGCGCATGGCAATCGTTGGCGCAGCAGTGAGTCCCGCGTCGCGCCCAACACCGTAGACGGTCCAAGGCCGCAGACCAACGCTCGAGATCCCGTCTACGGAAAAGAACACCCTCGCATTCCCTTCATTGGCCTGCTTGAAGACGCCGTAGTGAGTGGTTGGTTTGGTGGCGTCGCTTTCCGATAATGGGCGGGGCTCATAGGCATCTTCCGGACCCCAAACAGCTGAGGAACTCGCGTAAACGACACGCACGGGCCGCCCCGCCTCCCGCGCCCCTTCGAAAACATTGAGCGTGCCCACGACATTGATGAGAGCGCCTTTTACCGGGTGTTGCTGGCAAAAGGGCATCAGCACAGCGGCAAGGTGAATGACATGGGTAATCCCCTCGTCACGAATCAGCGCCTTCACCCGGTCAGTTTCTTCAATAGCCCCGGTGGTGATGCGCAAGCGGGTACGCTCGTGCGGTTCGGTGATCAGCAGCAGGCGAGCGGGTTCGGGAACTAAATCGAAGATCAGCACATCGAGGCCGCGCCTTAACAAACTGCGAACCACCCATGCGCCGATGCAACCCTGTGCGCCTGTGACCAAAACCCGCATCCTTCCTCCCCGATGATGAATTCCGCATGTTACCACGCCTTGCGGCCCGGACTTTTCCGCAGGACGGCCAAGATCCAGTTTTCGCGCAGCGACTTGCTCACGCCCACCCCAGAGGGCGCCAAGTTGAGTTTCAAGCGAAGCGCTGGCAGACCCAGGCGGAAAAGTTCACACCGAGTCCCCTTCGTAAAAACTGCCCGCTTTGAGAATCTCCTCCCAATCCATGACGCCCACTCGCTTCTGTCAGGCCTGATAACGTGCAATCATATCCCGCAACCGGCGGGGATGGCGGGAGGCGAGATCCCGTAATTCCGTACGATCGGTCTCCAGGTCATACAGTTCCCAGCGCGCCGTGCGCCGGCTCGTGCCCACGCGGTTGATCTCTTGATGAATTTCGTTGTAGTACGACACGAGCTTCCATCGCCCTGTCGCAGGGCGCGGCTTTAATCGCCTCGAGCACTTGCCCCACGCCGGGGTCCATGCGTTCAATCCTGGCCGCATAAACCGCCATGCGAAGAAAAAGGGCCGGTTACGATCGCTTTCCTCGACAAAACGCGCAGCACAGCTGGCGAAGGTGTTCGTGGCGTAGAAATCGCGAGGAGGCTCCGTGAGCGGCTCACGGTCGTGAAAGAGGCTGTCCGGTTTGGGCCGGAGATTAGCTCATCGCCCCGCCCAACAGCCCGAAGAAACGATCGAAACCGCGGTCGAGCGGGCGCTGTCCCTCCAACGCGCCAAGATGCCACTTCCCCGCCATGAAGGTCTGGTAGCCAGCGCTGCGCAAAAATTCCGCAATCGTCACGGTACGCTCATTGAGAAAACCCTGATACTGCAGGAAACGGAGTTTTTCGATGGCAGGTCGGTTATACCGGCTGCGCTTACCCCGCGGGCCGCGAGCGAATCCAGCTAGGGCGTAGCAATCTCCGAGCCGTAGCCGCCGTGGTCGGAAAAACCGAGATCGTCAGCCAGGATGAGCACCATGCTGGGACGGGGATCCGGCGCGAGGATGCTCGCCGCTTGAGCCAGCCACTGCCCCCGCGTGACGAGCCTAGCTTGTCTACTCCATGGTCATTTCGGGTTGCGTGCTCAAAACTTGCGCGACCACTCCTTGGGCCAGCGCTCGATGACAACTTTCTCTTGCGTGAAAAAGCGCACGGCGTCCCGGCCCTGACCATGGAGGTCGCCAAAGAAACTCTCGCGCGCGCCGCTGAACGGGAAAAAAGCCATCGGGGCCGCAACGCCGATGTTGATGCCGACGTTGCCCACCTCCGCTTCGCTGCGGAAGCGGCGCGCGGCCTCCCCGCTCGTTGTAAAAACCGAAGCTGCGTTCCCATAGGCTCCGCTATTGACCATCTCCAGCGCTGCTTCAATCGAATCCACGCGGTGAAGGCTTAAAACCGGCCCGAAAATCTCCGTGTGCGCCACACTGCTGGTTAAAGGAAGATCTTCGATGATCGTAGGCCGGATGAAGTTGCCTCGCTCTCCCCGCGGAATCACCGGATTGCGTCCATCCACGGTCACCTGCGCCCCATCTCGTTCCGCCTGCGCAATCAGACCTTCAATCCGCGACCGGCTTTCCGGACTGATCACTGGGCCCATTTGCACGTCCTCAAGTCCATTGCCCGTCCTGCGGGTCGCAGCCGCCTCGCGAATACTCTGGCCAAATTCTTTCGCTGCCTCCCCCACCAAAATGGCTAGCGAAGCGGCCAGACAGCGTTGCCCCGCGCATCCAAACGCGCTGTCCGCGATCACCGGCGTCGCGTTTTCCACATCAGCGTCTGGTAGCACAACAATAGGATTTTTCGCACCCCCTTGACACTGCACCCGCTTGCCGTGAGCGGCCGCCTTGGCGTATACCGATTTGGCCACGGCCGAGGAACCCACAAAACTCACCGCCCGCACGAGCGGATGCGAAATCAGTTCTTCGGCCACTGCTTTGCCCCCATTCACCACATTGACGCACCCTGGCGGAAAACCGCTGAGTTCCAATAACTCAAGCACCTTCTGCATGGTAAGCGGAACACGTTCCGAAGGCTTCAAGACGACCGTGTTGCCGCAGGCCAGTGCGTAGGGAAGAAACCAAAAGGGAATCATGCCGGGGAAATTAAAAGGAGCCAGAATGGCGCAAACTCCAAGCGGCTGGCGAATGGAAAACTCATCGACACCCCGGGCAATTTCCTCTGAAAAGTTGCCTTGCATCAAGATAGGAATTCCTGATGCCACCTCCACGTTCTCGATGGCCCGGCGCATTTCGCCGCGGGATTCGACGAGCGTCTTACCGCACTCGAGCGTAATGGTGCGCGCTAGCTCTTCGAGGTTCTCCTCCAAAAGTTGCTTGAGACGGAACAGCGGTTGCACGCGCTCGGTGGCGGGCGTCCTTCGCCAGTCGCGCCAGGCCGCCGCGGCTGAACGCACGGCTGCATCCACTTCTTCCGGAGTGGACAGGGGTGTGTAACCCAGCACCTCGGCCGTAGCCGGATTGCACACAGGCAGCAAATCCCCTGCCTGCGAGCTCCGCCACGCGCCCCCATAGTAATTCAACACAGGCTTTGCGTTTTGCACCGCGTGAGACATCGCTGCTCCTCCTATCCACGACCCAGACGGAACGATGGAATCATCGAATCCGCGGGCACTCGATGATGAATCATAGCGCTGACTGCTTTGGCCATCTCCAGCGGATCTTCGCTGCCGGGAAACAGCACGTTCCGGCCCACCAGCGCCCCAAGCACATTCGGCCCGCTGCCAAGCGCCGATTCAAGTTCCATCAAAAACGGCGCGGGATCCCCTGCCGATTCGCCACCAAGCAACAAAATCGGCAGCGTCGTCGATCTAGCCACCTGTTCAAAACCCTTGCAGTAGGGCAGCTTCAACCATAAAAACCGGCTGCTATCACCCAGTGCCGAAGCAACACCCACCAGCCGCGCAATCGAAGTCGCATCCTTTTTGACCGACCATCCAGAGTCCGACTTGACAACCGGTAGCGGCTCGAGAAACATCGGCAAACTCACCTGGTTGCACTCGCGAATGGCGCCGGCTGAAGCCAGCATCGTCTTAAGCGAATCGGCCGAATCCAAACTGACGCGAAGGAGAACCTTGGCCCCATCCAGCCGCCAGGCGACGCAGCTTGAAGGCGAGGGTCCCGTCATCGGGTCATCAAGCTCCCAAACGGAGCCTGCCAGCCCGCCGCGGTTGAGGCTCGCAATCAGCAGCTTGCGCGCCAGCGGCGAACTGCGGCCAATTTCCCGGAAGATTCCATCCAGTATGAGCAACTCCTCAAGAATATCCATGGTGGCCATGACGCCATCCACTCCGCCAGCTTCGAGCACCCGGAGAATCCGCGCCAAGTATTCGCGACGGTCGGCCATGGCTAAGGCGTTGTCTCCGACTTTGGTCACGCCGCGAGCAGGATGGTCAGCGGCCAAGATATGTAGCCGTCCTGACTCACCCACCAAAGGCCGGCGCTCGCGTTCCTGCGCCACTCGGAAAGCGTAACCTGGATCGCTCACACGGATGGCCGTGAGCCGCGCCAGGATGTTATCGGGCAAAACTTGCTTGGCGTCGAACATGAACTCTCTTCCCCTTTTGTCACGGTGCAGTCAACAAGTCTCGAAGTCTTTTCTTTGGCTCCGCATCAAAGCCTGGACTTCTTCCAGTCGCGGCATAGCCTCCGAGCAACTCAAACGGCTCACAACCATGGCCGCAGCGGCGTTGCCATAATGCAAACACTCCAGGAGAGGGAGGTTCTGGAGCAAGGCATAGAGAAATCCCGCGGCAAAACCGTCCCCGGCGCCAATCGTCGTGCCCACCTCCACGGGATACGGAGCAAGAAAGGCCGTTTCCCCTCCACTGTAAACTCGCACGCCTTGATTGCCGAGCTTGGCGACGAGCATCGCCACCCCGCGTCCCAAAAGCCTTTCCACGGCCGCTCCGGGCTCCTGACAGCCAGCTGCCAAAAGTAGTTCTGTCTCGTTGGCGATCAGCACATCCACGTAGGGCAAAGCCAGGCGAACCGCTAAACCCGCTTCGACTGGACCGGGCCAGGACATCGGCCGGAAGTCGACGTCGAGCACCACACGGCTACCCGCTTGCCGCGCCCGCTCAAGGGCCAAATAGGCGCTCTCGCGCGAGGGAGACGCGCACAGCGCCGTGCCGTTGGTGACAAACATGCGAGCTTTGCCGATGTAGTCGAGATCCGCGTCGCCAATAGCCAGCATCGTATCCACGGCGTTGTGCCGGTAGAACACTTGAGGAAAACGGTCTGGTGGGGAAACCTCGGTAAAAGCCAGGGAGGGCAGAAATCCTTCGCGCCTTTGAATATGAGCTGTGTCCACTCCCTCCGCGCGAAGAAATTCCAGCAGAAACTCGCTCAGCAAGTCCGTTCCGAGGCAGCTCACCATGCCCACGCGCGCGCCGAGCCTCGACAAACCCACCGCCGTGTTGGCGCTCGATCCGCCAAGATAGCGCGAAAATCGCCGTACTTGCGGCAGCGGCACATTTGGCTGCTCGGAATACAGATCGTATCCCACGCGGCCTAACACCACGACATCGAGCGGGTGGTTTTCTTTCATGGCGAAAGTAGTTCCTCCTGTTTGAGCGGTTGCAGCCTCCCCATGACTGCCATTCCCACCACAAACGCCACGGGCATCAGCAAAGCCAGCCCGAGAAAAACCGGCTCGTAGCTGTGCGTCCAATCGAGCGTCTTTCCCACGAGCCAGGTGGCAAGAACAGATCCTAGCGTCGAGCCGAGGCCCCCCAATCCATACACCGAAGCCACTGCTTGTTGCGGGAAGAAGTCACCTGGCAAGGTCTGTACCGTCACCGACCAGATCATCCAAAAAAAGATCGCGACACAAATGAAAGTCATCGTCATGGCGATCGTTTGCGCATGCACAGCCGCCAGACCGAGAGGCGAGCCGGCCGCTCCGATCAACATCAAAAAACGGCGGACATTGCCTACGCTCCACCCCCAGGCAGTCAACCGTTGCGCCAAAACGCCCGGCACAAAGTTCGCAATCGCGGAAACCAAAAACGGAATCCAGGCCACTGCCCCTACTGCCGCTAGACTCAAACCGCGCTCACGCGCCAAAAACTCCGGGATCCAGAACACGTAGAAGTACCAAATGGGATCCGCAAGAAACCGGCAAACAAACACAATCCACGTTTGCCGGAAGGCAAGGAGCCGCTGCCATCCTACGACCCCAGACTGGGAGCGGAACGGGCTGGCGACTGATTCACGCATCGGCGGAGTAGCACGCCGAAAAAGTTCAAAGGCAGCGACCCAAATGAATCCCAGCGCTCCTGTAATCACAAACGCCGCCCTCCAACCCCATCTCCCCGTCAACCACACCACGAACGGTGGCGCAATCATCGAACCGAAACTGGAGCCGCTGTTGCAAATTCCAATCACCATGCTGGACCATTGCGGAGGCACCCAGATCGCAGTGGCCTTGGCAAAAGCTGGCCAGGCCCCGCTTTGCCCGACTGCCAGAGCGGCACGGGCCACCGCTAAACTACCAGGACCTTGAGCCAGCGCCGTAAACATTCCCGCCGCCGACCACCACACCACCGACAACAACAATCCACGGCCGACGCCAATCCGGTCCAGCACCCAGCCTGCTAGCGGCATCGAAACCGCGTAGGAGACCATAAAAGCGTTGACAACCCAAGCATACTCCTCGTTGGACATGGCAAACTCATCTCTCAGCACGGGCGCCAGTACCGAGAGAACTTGGCGATCCACGTAATTAATCGTCGTCGACCCCAGCAAAAGCGCAACAAGCACCAGAAAGGAACGGCGTGCCATAGCGACGTTCAAAAATAACCGTAGGCCAGCCACCCGCCGTCTACATACAACGACTGGCCGGTGATGAAAGACGCCTTTTCGCTCAACAAGAACACCACTGCCTCGGCCACGTCGGCCGGATGCGCCAGCCGGCCCAAAGGAATCCGCGCCTTGATCTGCGCTTCGGTCACGTTTCCAGCCGCAATGTTGCGCCGAGTCATTTCCGTCGCGACGTAAGCTGGACCCACAGCATTCACACGAATCCCGTACTGCGCCCATTCAATCGCGAGTACTTTCGTCAACATCGCGACGCCGGCCTTCGCTGCGCAGTAAGCCGCTCGCCGGGGAAAAGCCGCTTCCGCATTGGTGCTCGTGATGAAAACCATGGCTCCCCCAGAAGACACCATCCGCCGCCCGCAGGCCTGGGCCAGATAAAAGGCGCCGTTCAGTTGTACATCCACCATGCGCGCCCAGTCCTCGGCAGGCAACGTGAGCGAGTCATGCGGCCGGCTCACTCCCGCGCAGTTCACCATTCCGCTCAAGCCTCCAAATTGTTCTACGGCCGCTTGTGCCGCGGCCTCGCACTCTGAAGGCTTGGTAATGTCGCATTTCACCCCCAGCGCACGGCCTCCTTGCTCCGCAATCCGTAAAGCAATTTCCGATGCGCCCGCCAGTTCCAAATCCGAGACAACGATGCTGGCCCCACAGGCTGCCAGGCGGAAACTCGTTTCCGCGCCGATGCCCCCGGCGCCGCCAGCAACAAGAACAACCTTCCCCTCTAGATTCTCGGCTCGGCTCATTCGAGGTTCCGCATTGTGGAATAATAGTCCGTCATTTGACAAGTGGAAAGTATATTGGGACCTTTGACTCCACGTCAAGGCCAGCCACAACCAATTCGAGCGCTATACTGGCCTCGATGCCCTCTGCTACGGCCATGTTCCACGAGCCGCTCCCAAGCCACGAAACTGCGCGCGGAGTGATGGGCTCGACGCTTCGCTGCTTGGCTGTGCTGGAACTGCTGGCGACCCCTCCCTTCGATTACGGGTTGACACAAATTGCGCAAGTCCTGGGACTGGCTAAGGCGACCGCGCGCCGCTTTTTGGCGACGCTCGAAGCAGCGGGCTATGTGGAGCGAGACGCTGATCAGCGGCGCTACCGTCTGGCAAGTAAATCTCTTGTCGTCGGGACGGCCTATCTGCGGAGATCCCCGGTCTATCGCGCTGCCTACTTGCACATGCAGGAATTAGCCCGGGTAGCAGAAGTCATGGTGCACTTGGCGGTGAAGGAGGGCGACAGTGTCCTGTTTTTGTGCACCGTCGGTCAACCCGGCGCGGTGTATCTCTACGCCGACATTGGCGAGCGCCGGCCGGTTCATGCGACGGCCATGGGCAAGCTGCTGTTGGCGCTCGGGCCGCAGGCCGAAGCCCAACGGGTTCTCAGCGGGCACTTGGAACGCTTCACCCGCTACACGATGACCGATCCTAAGGTTTTAGCTCAGGAGCTTGAAATGATCCGCCAGAAGGGCTATGCCGTGATGTACCGCGAGATTTACGAGCAGCTGGGAGCAGTTGCTGCACCGGTTCGCGATAGCTCCGGGCAGGCCGTGGCCGCCATCTGCGCCGATGTCAACGCCGACCAGCTGACGCCGGAATCGGAGTTGCACTATGCCCGGATTCTACTAGAAACGGCCCTGCGGATCTCAGCGCAGCTCGGCTACCGACCGGCGAATCCAGACTTGACGATTTTGACAACCCTCGGCGAGCCCTTCCTGCCGAGACGGCTCGATGGTGTTCCGATCTCACGGCAGCCGTCTCTAACTTCAAAGAAAATCTCCAGCCGATAATCGAGGTCCAGAAAGAGCTTGTTTTGGATTGGACTCGTTTGTCTTCACTTCGGGTTTGCGCCAGCTTCCGTCCTCATTATGAATTCTTCATTTATATAATTGAGGCAGAGGTTGGCAGTTGGTATGCACCCAGTCCTGGCCGGTTTCTTGTTTCTCTTCCTCTATTTAAATTCACTGTCAGCCAGTCCCATCGAGTTCAACCGCGACGTCCGCCCGATTCTTTCGGACAAATGCTTTGGATGCCACGGCCCGGACGCCAAGGCCAAGAATATCCCCCTCCGTCTGGATGTGGAATCGGAAGCCAAGAGGGACTTAGGCGGCCGTTTCGCCATTGTCGAGGGTGACCCCGCGCGCAGCGAAGTCATTCGTCGCATCACGACGGAAAAAAAGGCGTTGCGAATGCCTCCATTCACCTCCGGGCACACGCTTAGCGAGAAAGAAATCGAGGTTCTTCGCCAGTGGATTGCGCAAGGAGCCAAGTGGCAAAAGCACTGGGCTTTCATCCCGCCTGTACGGCCTCCGCTGCCCGGAGTTCAGAACCGCCAGTGGGTGCGCAATCCGATTGACTCCTTCATCTTGGCGCGGCTGGAAAAGGAAGGACTGAAACCCTCCCCGCAGGCGTCGAAGGAAACCCTGGCCCGGCGTGTCAGTTTCGACCTCACCGGTTTGCCGCCCGCGCCGGCCGAGCTCGACGCCTTCCTCAAGGATTCGTCCCCTAACGCCTACGAAAAATTCGTGGACCGGCTCCTGGCCTCGCCTCGCTATGGGGAGCGCATGGCCATTCGCTGGCTGGATGCCGCGCGCTATGCCGACACCAATGGGTACCAGTTTGATGGCGAGCGAGTGATGTGGCGCTGGCGAGACTATGTAATTGACAGCTTCAACCGGAATAAACCCTACGACCAGTTTCTCATCGAACAGATCGCCGGCGACTTGTTGCCAGGCGCAACGCTGGAGCAGAAGATCGCCACCGGTTTTAATCGCAATCATCGCGCCAACACCGAGGATGGAATTATTCCTGAAGAGTTTGCCGTGGAATATGTCGTTGACCGTGTCGAAACGGCTTCCACCGTTTTTCTCGGGCTGACGGCGGGTTGCGCTCGCTGCCACAATCACAAATACGATCCCCTCACTCAGAAGGAGTTCTATCAGCTCTACAGTTATTTCGGTAACGTTCCCGAGTATGGCCGCGCCATCAAGTACGGCAATTCCCCGCCCTTGATCCCAGCCCCAACGGCTGAGCAACAGGATCAGCTGCGCCAGCTCGAACAGCGGATTCGCCGCCTCGAATCCGCGCTCGAGGCCCAGCGTTCGGCAATCGACCACGCACAGCGGCTTTGGGAACGAGCGCTCCACCACAGCCCCGCCCTGCGCTGGACGCCCCAACTGCTGCGCCAAGCCTCCTATGACTTCGATGGCGCCCTGCCACCCCATAGCGGACCGGTCAATCTAGCGCCAGGAAAATTCGGGCAAGCCGCACAGCTGAACGGTTCCGCCTACTTTGAAATCCCATCGGTCGCGCAATTCGATATCGACGACCGTTTTTCCATTGCGGCTTGGGTGAACGCCGGCTGTGATTCCTGCTCCATCTGGAGCCGCATGAATGACTCGCCACAAGGGAAGGGCTTTGGTCTTCACCTTCAGGACGGCAAACTGTTTGTCACCATGACCAACGTTTGGGCCGACGATGCGACGCGGTTTATCGCGGTGGAAGATTTCCCTCGCGGCCGCTGGGTGCATGTCGCCGTCACTTACACCGGCTCCAAGATGGCTGAGGGCTGGAAGTTGTATGTGCAAGGTAAGCCCGTGGAAGTCAAGGTCCTTCAGGATACGCTCTACCGCCCCTTCCGCAACGCGGGATCCAAGTTCAACCTTCCCTTCCGGATCGGTGCTGGCAATGGCCCCGAACAGCGTTTTCAAGGCCAGATCGACGACCTGCACATCTTCACGCGAGTGCTAGAGCCAGACGAGATCGAATCGCTGGCCTTGGGCAACACCTTGAACGAAATCGCTGCCAAGCCGCGCGCGCAGCGCTCTCTGGCCGAACAGCGGCAACTAGATTGGTTTTTCCTGGATCAAGCCGCACCAGAGCCTGTTCGCCAGATTTGGAGCCAGGTGATATCGCTGCGCGAAGAGCGGGAAGCTCTCGAGCGCAGCTTCCCCACGGTCATGATCATGGCCGAATGCAACCCGCGGAAGCCGACGCATATCCTCATCCGCGGACAGTACGATAAGCCAGGCGAGCTGGTCGAGCCTGGCGTGCCCGAGGCGCTGCCTCCGCTCCCGCCCGGAGCGCCCAACAACCGCCTCGGCCTGGCGCAATGGATGGTGGATCCCAACCACCCCCTGACGGCTCGCGTCGCGGTCAACCGCTTCTGGCAATCGGTGTTTGGAACCGGAATCGTAAAAACGGCGGAGGATTTCGGTTTGCAGGGCGAATGGCCCTCCCACCCCGAGCTGCTTGACTGGCTAGCTAGAGAGTTTGTCGACTCGGGTTGGAACATCAAAGCCCTGATGAAGTTAATCGTCACCAGCGCCACCTACCAGCAAAGCTCCGCGGCAACAGCCGAGCTGGTCGCCCGCGATCCCGAAAACCGCCTTCTCGCCCGCGGTCCTCGCGTGCGCTTGCCAGCGGAAATGATTCGCGACGGCGCCCTTTTCGCCGCCGGCCTGTTGAGCACAAAACTAGGTGGCCCCTCCGTAAAACCCTATCAGCCAGACGGCCTGTGGCAAGAACTGGTCATGCAAGACATGTACTATGTGCAGAGCAAGGGCGAGGATCTTTACCGGCGGAGTCTCTATACCTTCTGGAAGCGAACCATTGCCCCGCCGATGATGGCGAATTTCGATTCCGCTTTGCGCGAAAGCTGCACCGTGCGCGAAAACCGTACCAATACGCCGCTACAAGCCCTGAATCTGATGAATGACGTCACGTTCCTTGAAGCGGCGCGTTTTCTTGGACAGCGCATGCTGCGCGAAGCGCCCAACGACGTCGATGCCCGCCTCGCCTACGGCTTCCGGTTGATTCTGGCCAGGAGCCCGACCCAAGCCGAACAAAGAATCCTGCGCGAGAACTTGCAATTTCACCGGGACTATTTTGCCAGTCATCCAGAGCGGGCGAAGGCGTACCTGGCGCAGGGAGACTCGCCTTCAGACCCCCGGCTTGATCCCGCCGAGCTAGCGGCCTATGCCTCGGTGGCCAGCCTGATGCTGAATCTCGACGAAGCGATTACCAAGGAGTGAACCATGCATCCGTGCGAGGAACGTCAGCTTCTTCTGACCAGGCGTCACTTCTTCTCCCGCTCCACGTTAGGTCTTGGCACGGCGGCGTTGGGCTCACTGCTTGCCCGGGATCGTCTGGGCGCTAGTAGCGCCCTGCCGGGACTTCCCCACCACCCGCCCAAGGCCAAGCGAGTCATCTACCTCTTTCAGCACGGCGGCCCGTCCCAGCTCGACTTGTTTGACTACAAGCCGGGATTGGCCAAGTTTCGCGGCCAAAACCTTCCCGAGAGCATCCGCATGGGCCAACGCCTCACGGGGATGACGGCCTATCAGGCCTCTTTTCCCACGGCTCCCTCGCTGTTCCGCTTCTCACAACACGGGAAATGCGGCATGTGGCTAAGCGAATTGTTGCCACACACCGCTCGCCTGGCCGACGAGATCTGCCTCATTAAATCGCTTCACACCGAAGCCATTAACCATGATCCTGCGGTGACCTTCTTTCAAACTGGCTTTCAACTGGCTGGAAGGCCTAGCATCGGATCCTGGATCAGCTATGGATTAGGCTCTCTGAGCGAGGATCTGCCCGCGTTTGTCGTCCTGGTGTCGCAAGGCCGGGGAGGCTCGCAGGCTCTGGCAGACCGGCAGTGGTCATCTGGCTTCCTCCCCTCGAAGTACGCAGGCGTGAAATTTCGCGCCGGGGCCGACCCCGTGCTCTATCTCTCCAACCCCGACGGCTACGATACCAGTGCGCGCAGACGTTTTCTGGATGATCTCGCTAAGCTCAACGAGTTAAAACTCGCGCAAACGCAAGATCCCGAAATTGCCACCCGCATCGCCCAGTATGAAATGGCCTTCCGGATGCAACGCTCAGTGCCCGAGCTGACCGATCTCTCCAAAGAGCCAGAGCGAACTTTTGAACTCTACGGGCCAGATTCCCGCAAGCCCGGCACCTATGCGGCCAATTGCATCCTAGCCCGCCGGCTGGCGGAACGGGGCGTGCGCTTCATCCAGCTCTTCCATCGCGGCTGGGACCAGCACAACAATTTGCCCCGCGAAATTCGCTGGCAGTGTGAACAAACGGATCAGCCTACAGCGGCCCTTCTCCAGGACCTCAAAGAACGCGGACTGCTCGAAGATACCGTCGTTGTCTGGGGTGGGGAATTCGGCCGCACGGTTTACTCGCAAGGAACCCTTACCGAACAGAACTACGGGCGCGACCATCACCCGCGCTGTTTCGCCATGTGGGTGGCAGGAGGCGGCTTCCGCGGCGGCTTGACCTACGGCGAAACGGACGATTTCTCCTATAACATCATCCAGGACCCCATGGACGTCCACGATTTGCACGCCACTTTATTGCACGTCTTAGGCATTGACCACTTGCGGCTCACTTTTAAATTCCAAGGCCGGCACTACCGCCTGACCGATATTCACGGCCGTATCATCCGGCCTCTGCTCACCTAACACCCCGCATTCCTCTAGCGAGCCATGTCGTGGCGCATCGGCCGACGAGCCCGCGCCAGCTCCTTTCTCCCAATCAGGTCGCAAAGCTTTTCAGCAAATGCGCTCCGCATCCACACCCCGGCCCTGTTAGGGGAGGGCAGCGACATAAGCCGCTAACGCCTCAAGATTCGCCGCGAATGTCGTCGAGCGCAGAATCCGAGTGCGAGGAGGCTGAGATCCAAGGAATAACTCCACCGTGTCATTTTCCGAAATTTGGATCGGTTTTCGGTTCACCATCAGCAGCATCGGTTTGGCTGCAAACACCTGAAACAAGCGATCCGCCTTGCCAATCACGCCTTCCTCAACCCAGGCGCCCCGAGCATCCATGGAATCCAAAATCGCGCGCGCTTGCTGCGGCGTTACCGGTGGCCGCTGCTGGCTCTCACTCCAAGGCGATAGCCCGCGCAAACGATCCGGCCGGCGCAACCGGGCGGGGTCTTCCGTTGCAACCTTCCGGTACTCCTGTTCAATCTCTGGCAGCGCCCGCGCGCTGACAAGCACCCCATAGTGCGTAATAACCGACTCATCCGAATAGCTCAATTCGTAGCCATCCGTCCGCAGGGAAGGAAATCCCTTCACGCTCACTGTCGTGCCCTTCGTAATATAGAGCGGCCGGTTCGTCTGCAATTCGTAAAAACGGGCTAATACCGGCCCTGGCCCTACCCGGCGGCGAACTTCAGACGGATTTTCAACAGGTGGCAAAATCGACCGCTTCAAATAATCCAGCGCGCGGGGGACCGGTTCCAAGTACTTACGATTTCCCGTCTCCCGGTACAACACCATCAGCATTCGCAAAATTCCCTGAGACTCTCCCCCCGTCACCGAGGGCGGCTCGAATACCCTAGCCCAGGCCGGATGCATGTCTAAGTCATATTGCTGAGCCCAGGCCGGCTGCGGTTCCGGCATCTGCGCCAGCAAAATAAACTGCCCTCCCTTTTCCGCCGACGCAAGGTATTTCGGTTCGTTGTAAATCCGGCCTGCCTCCAGCATCATATCGATGCAATCGGCAATCGAATTGTCATTGAACGTGTAGTGCTGGCGGTAGTTCTCTCCTGGCCACTGGCGCGACCAAGATGCTGGATAACTGGCTTTTTTGACTGGATAGTTGGCCGGATCGGGAAATTCGCTATAGCGCTGGGGCCAAGCCCCGTTGGGATACTGGGCTTTGATAAAACTCTCGAGCGCAAATTGTGCTGCCTCATGAATGGCTGCGTCCTGAAACCGCAGCTCGCGGTCCGTCCGCATGAGAAAGCGCAAATTTGCTTGCGAAACATTGTCATCAAACGTCGTGGAAGAAGCCCCGCGAATTTTGGGCGACTCACAATTGCCATCAGCGCGATAAGGAAAGCGCCGGCGCTGCTGGGGGTCGAATTCAATCCAGTAATCCCAGCCGCCCGAACACAACTGCCCGCGCACGAGCGTGTGCGCCACCGAGCGCGCTGCCTCCAAATAGAACGTATCTCCCGTGGCGTGGAAAGCCTCCAAATAGGCCATGCCGACTCTTGGCGTGCCATCGCGTTGTAGCTCGACGCGGTTCGGCGTCTCGCTGGATTCCGACCGCCCATAGCTCAAATCATCGGTATAAGCAAAGTGATAGCCACCATGGGTCGCCACTTTCTCCTTGTAGAAAGCGGCAGCTTTTTTCATCGCCGCCAGGGTCTCTAGCTTCGTGGGACTCTGCGCAAAAGCCGAGACTACAAAAATCAGCAACAACAGCATCACCGATTTACTCTATCACTGCCTTGCTAGCATCAAAGCATGCTCATCACCACAACCCACAGCGTGGAGGGCCGCCGCGTGGCCCGCTACCTCGGCTTGGTCACCGGCGAAGCCATCCTCGGCGCCAATCTTTTTAAGGATTTGTTTGCCGGAATCCGCGATTTGGTTGGAGGCCGCTCAGGCGCCTACGAAGGCGAGCTTCGGAAAGCGCGCGAGATTGCCCTAACAGAAATGTCCCAGCAGGCCCAAGCCCTCGGGGCGAACGCCGTACTGGGTGTCGACCTCGACTTTGAAGAAATTTCTCCTGGCCAAGGTACCATGTTGATGGTCACAGCCACAGGAACCGCCGTCGTGTTGGAATAACGCCCTTTTTCGTCTGGGCTCCAAGCATTTTTTCTCGCTTCGTGCGCCGGTTCTGGCGCCGACCCTAACGCTGCAATCCCTTTCCGCCGATATCCGATTGGCGGGGGGGAGGGCAAGCTAGTCCGATCACCCGTAGGGTTTGCATGTCTCCGCGAAAAAAAAGCTTAGTTCCGTTATTCGGCGTGGCCTTCATCGTGGCCATCGTTTCCACGGGAATTTTTTATGGTCTATTTGTCGCCCGCCTGGACTCGGCAACCGCTACCAAACCCCAAGCCTCGGTACTCGTTGCCGCCCGGGCCCTCCCCGCAGGAACCGAGCTGAAGTCTGGAGATCTTCAAGAGCTGGCTTTGGCCTCTGCTGTGCGTCCAGCGGGCGCAGCACAGTGGTCGGAAGCCCTGGGGAAAGTGCTCGTCCTTCCCTTGGCGGAAAAAGAGCTCGTCACCCACTCGCACCTCGGCCAGCGCGATGGCGGCTCTCGGGAGTCCGGAGGCCTGGGAATCCCAGAAGGAATGCGGGCTGTCTCGGTCCAGGTTCAGGATTCGGCGGGCGTGGTCGCTATGCTGAAACCCGGCTACAAGGTGGATGTGCAGATTGTGGCCTCTGTCAACACCGGACAGTATCACGAACCGCACATCCGCACTGTTCTCGAGAACATGCAAGTGTTGACCATACCTTCGGAAACCCATAACGGCCGAGGCGCACAGGTTTTGACTTTGCTTGCCAACCCGCGCGAAGCCGCCATCCTCGGGCTGGCGGATTCAACCGCCAAGGTCCGCATCGTTCTCCGCAATCCGATCGACCAGAAGCGGGATAACCTCACAGCCGTGGGCCTGACCTCGGTGTTTAAGCCTGGGCTGAGCATCCCCTCCGGCGCACCCGTTGTACTCACTCCGCCTTCTGCTGTGGCCCCAGCCTCGGCCCTGACAAGCCCGTCGACTAGCGCACCTTCTTCTCAGCTGGAACAGGCGCCAAAATCGGTCAGCTTCAGTGCTCCGGGTTCTTGGTCCGATCTCCCAGCCCGCCCCCCGCTCTCTTCGGATGTTCAGCTTTGGGTGCGGCTAGCAGGAATTAGCACACAAGCGGAGCGCGAGCTGCGTTCGAAGCTCGCCGACCCCGCTGAGCCTCTCTCCGAGAGCATGCAAGTAGCCGCTCTCCGGCCAGATGGCAGCCTAGAGGAGGCATGGAAAAAGTGGGAGAGCGAGAAAGCGGTCGAAACGCTTGCCTCATCCCGTTTGCTCCTGGGCCCCAAAACTAGCGCCGGCGCGCAGTGGAGCCTGCAAGATGACCGCTATGGGCTCCGCGTACAGTTTGCTTCCCAGCCCCATTCCGGCACGCGGCTGCGTTTGCGCGTTCACCCTGAAGTAACCTACCCCAACCAAAATAGCGTCACCACGCGGCGGATCGAAACCGAAATTGAGGTGAGCAACGGTCAGAGCTTCCTGGTAAAAGGATTCGCCTCTCAGAACGAAACACAATCCCTGTGGGAAAGACTGTTTCCAGCGCGCTTCTCTACGCAAGGCCACCGCGAATTGATTCTCTTGGTGACCCCCAAACTGGCTCCGAGGGTCTGAGCCTATGCCGCTCGCCGTTGTCACGGTTTTCGTCGCCACGTTCCTGCTGGCAGCGCTTGCAGTGTGGGTTGCGCGCCTCCTTCAGGATCGCCGGCGGCCTGGCGTCTCGAGTGGTTCCCCGCAGTCTCTAATTCCGCACGAGGAAGAAGAGTCCTTAATCTCCGAAGAAGCGGAGCTCAGCACGATTGCCGCCGTCAACTGGTTGCTCAGCAAGCTGGACTTTGTCGAGGCAATTCAAAACAAGCTCGAGCAAGCTGACCTCAACTGGTCCGTGGGCCGGGTGTTCGCGGCAATGTTGCTGAGTGGTGCCCTTAGCATGTCGCTACTCGGTCTCCTGCCCTTCATTTCCACGTGGGGGCAGCTCGCCATCTCGGCATTCGCGGCCTTGCTGCCCTACTTCTACATCGCCAGCCGGCGGAACCAACGGCTTCGAAAAATTGAAGAACAGTTCCCCGAGGCGATGGAATCGGTGGCTAGAGCCATGCGTGCGGGCTACGCTTTCGCCGGGGCGCTCGAAAACGTCACCCGGCATGCCCGACCCCCGCTCCGCAAAGAGCTGGTGCGCGTCGTCAACGAAACCTCGCTCGGACTTCCCTTAGAACAGGCGCTGCTTGGTCTGGCTGAACGGCTCCCCATCCAAGAAGTCCACCTCTTCGTCGCTGCGGTCCAGGTTCAAAGCCGCGCAGGAGGCGACCTCAGCGAGGTGCTGGAAAAATTTGCCGAAAACATGCGAGAAGCCGCTGCCTTACGGGGCGAAGTTCGCTCGCTCTCCTCGCAAGGCCGATTCGCCGGTTACATCCTAACCGCGCTGCCCATCGCCATTGGTCTGGCGATGTTCGTCGTGGCTCCGGATTTTATGCGGCCACTCTTTGAAGAAGAAATTGGCCGGACTCTGCTGATGTGTGCAGCTGGCGGTCTCGTTGCCGCGCACTTGATCATTCGCAAGCTGGTCGACATCCGCCTATGACCGGAACCACTCTGCTGCTGGCTGGATTCTTCTTCTCAGTGCTCGGCGCAGTGTGCGCCTTGGGCTACTGGTGGACGCGGCGGCAAGCAGCTATGCAACAGCTGAGCAGCTTGGCGCCCGTCCTCGAGGATCTGTCGCCGGAGCTGTCGCTGCGGGCTTCCCTGCTCGGTTTACTTTCTTGGCTTGGCGAATGGATGCCCTCAAGCCCAGCCAGCCGCGCCGCGCTCCAGAAGCGGTTGCGATATGCCGGCTATCGTGCTCCCTCGGCTCACAAGCTCTACTTCGGCCTAAAGTGTGCTTCTGCTCTGCTGCTCGGTCTGATCCTCGCCATCCTGGCCGTCATTTTCAACGACGGGGCGTGGTTCTCGGCCCTCGTCTGCGGATTGGGTCTTGGCTTTCTCATTCCGGAGCGCGTTCTGAACGCTTTGATCCAGGCGCGAAGCGAGCGCCTGCGGCGTGCCCTGCCCCCTGCACTCGATCTCATGGTCATGAGTTTGGAAGGCGGCCAGTCCCTTGACCAGGCGTTACTGGCCGCAAGCCGGGGAATTCGAACTCTCCTGCCGGACCTGGCCGAGGAGTTCATGCAAACTCACCTGGAAGCCCGGCTCGCCGGAGGCCGCGCCGAGGCCATCCAGAACATGGCCGAACGCAATTGCGAGCCCGAACTCCAGAAGCTCTGCCAGTTGATGATTGACGCGGATCGCTTCGGATCCAGCCTGGCGCCCACCTTGCGGCAACACTCGAAGTTCCTGCGCATCCGCTTCCGCCAAAAAGCCCAGGAATCGGCCCGTAAGTTGACGGTGAAGCTTGTCTTCCCGTTGTTCTTTCTGATCTTTCCGGCCATCCTCGTAGTGACCCTCGGCCCCGCTGTACTCGCCTTCCGGAAGTTTTTTGCCTCGGGTGGCTTCTAGCGAGACTGCGGCTAAGAGCCAATCCGCCGTCCGGGCCGCAAAAAATCCTGCCGCCAAGCGCTCACTCGGAATCTGGCGAGAAAAGCCGTGCGTATCGGCTGCGGAAATACAGAAGCGGCGCTCCAGCGTGGACCTCTGCGGCGACTGCCTCGGCCAGCAGAATCAGGTGATCCCCAGCTTCGACCGGCGGTTTCCGCGCGCACTCGAGGCTCGCAATCGAGCCTTCAATCAACGGGGCGCCCGTCCTGCCGGGCCGCCATCGCACGCCTTCAAATCGGTGCTCCGGTAAAGTAGCAAACCGGTTAGACAGCTCCTCGTTTTCAGCCGCCAAGATGTTCACCGAGTAGTAGTCGGATTCCAAGAACTGTTCCAGAATCGCTGCGCGCTTGTCGACGCAGATCAAAACCAGCGGCGGCTTCATGGAGACCGAAGTGAATGAATTCACCGTTAGCCCGTGCGGCGCGCCGGACCGGTCCCTGACGGCGGCAATGGCTACGCCAGTTGCAAAATGGCTGCAAGCTTGGCGAAAGAGAGCTTCGCACAGCGGTGTCTCTGGCATGCTTGACAACAATATAACCTCAATCCTATCATGAGGTTTGCTGCCAGGGCTGGGGTTTGACCCTCACCCTCTTTTCCCTGTTTTCAATCGTAGCGGGAGGTCTGAAGTGATCAAACTAGATATCATCAACGAAGTGGTCAACCGGACGGGGATCACCAAAACCAAGGCCGAAATGGCGGTTGAGACCGTCTTTGAAAGCATGAAGCGGGCGCTCGGCCAAGGCGAACGGATCGAACTCCGCGGGTTTGGAATCTTCAACGTCCGCCCGCGCAAAACAGGGATCGGCCGCAACCCCCGCACGGGTGCAGAGGTGGCCATCCCGCCCGGCAAAGCCGTTCGTTTCAAACCCGGCAAAGAGCTGCAAACTCTGCAATAAGCCCCATTCACCTCAGATTACGTGTCATTCGAGGACTATCCACCGGTATCTCCGCCACTTTGGCCGCGTGCACCGGAATGTCCTTCTGGTGTAGTGTATGCGCTCGCACGGGAGCGCATCTGGCTGCATGTGCTGCTATTTGCCGTCACCTTCTTCACCACAACTTGGGCCGGGGCGCGAATGGCGGAAAACTTTGAACAAAACCGGCCCGCTTTCATTATGGAAGAGGATCTCGAGAGCTATCTCGAGATCCTCACCAATCCGTGGCGCATGGCTGCAGGCCTGAGTTTTTCGGTCCCCCTCTTAGTCATTCTCCTAGCTCACGAATTTGGGCATTACCTGGCTAGCCTTCACTACCGGATCCACGCCAGCCTGCCCTACTTTCTCCCCGCCCCCACGCTCATTGGAACGCTCGGCGCCTTCATTCGCGTCCGTTCGCCGATTTACAGCCGTAAAGAGCTGTTCGACATTGGCGCAGCGGGGCCGCTGGCCGGTTTTGTGTTTCTGTTACCGGTTCTTGGCATTGGACTAGCCTACTCAAAGATTCTGCCCGGCATTGCTCAGCAGGGCGATCTGATGTTTGGCATCCCGCTGCTGGTCCGGGCCCTAGAAGTTCTCATCTTCCCCGGCGTATCACCCTTCGACATCTACCTTCACCCGATGGCGCGCGCCGCCTGGGTAGGCATTTTCGCCACCGCGCTCAATCTTCTTCCCTTCGGTCAGCTGGACGGTGGCCATGTCCTCTACGCCGTGTCAAGCGGCCGTTTTCGGGTCTTGACGCGGGTTTTTTGGCTCCTTCTCATCCCGCTTGGCCTGCTGTACTGGCCTTGGTGGATTTGGGCCGCCGTCCTGCTCTTTCTTGGACTCAAGCACCCGGTCATTTATGATCCAGCTCCGCTGAGTGCAGGGCGTCGCGCGGTGGCCGCGTTGCTAGCGCTCATCTTTGTGCTGTGTTTTATGCCTGCGCCCCTCACAACCTCTCCCTACTGAGGCGACATGAAAATTTCCGCCACCATTATTACGCGGGATGAAGAACGGAACATTGCCCGGGCCATCGAAAGCCTGCGCTGCTGTGACGAAATTCTCGTCGTGGACTCTGGCTCAAGCGATCGAACCGTGGAAATCGCCACCAAGTTGGGGGCGAAAGTGATTGAAACCGGATGGCGAGGCTACGCGTCCCAGAAAAATTTCGCGGCTGAACAAGCTAGCCATGATTGGATCCTGTCGATTGATGCTGATGAAGCTTTAAGCGAAGCCCTCGAGGCAGATATCTGGGTCCTGAAAAAAGCCGGGCCGCGCTATGACGCCTATACGGTGCCCCGTCTGGCCCAATATCTCGGCAAGTGGATCCTGCACTCCGGCTGGTATCCCGACCGCAAAGTGAGGCTCTACCGGCGTGACAAAGCCCGCTGGGTCGGCGAGTATGTACATGAAAGCGTCAAAGTTGACGGCACGATCGGCCACCTGAACTCCAACCTCCTCCACTTCACCTGCCAAAGTTTCACCGAGCACTTAAAAACCATGGACCGCTACACGACACTTGCCGCCGAGGAACTGGTTGCGCAGCGCCGGCCGGTGAGCACGCGGCGGATGTTGCTCGACCCAGCCTGGACTTTCTTTAAAACCTACTTCTTACAACGGGGCTTCCTGGACGGCGTAGAGGGCATGGCGATTGCTTATATGGCCGCGCTTTACACCTTTCTAAAATACGCCAAAGCCCGTAACATGATGCCGGGGCGCGAATGAAGATTCTCCATGTGGATGCCGGCAAGTCGATGCGTGGCGGCCAGTGGCAAACCTTTTACCTCGCGATGGGGCAGAAAACGCTCGGCTTGTCCCCCCTTCTGCTGGCTCCTGCGCGCTCGCCGCTCCTACGCTTGGCCCGGGAGCGCGGACTCGAATGCAAGCCACTGAGCTGGTTCACGCTCTGGCGGGAATCGCGGCGGCACGCCCTGACCCACGCCCATGACGCACGAAGCCACACCATGGCCGCCCTCGTTGCGCGCAGTCCGCTTGTCGTCACGCGCCGCGTCGCCTTTCCTATCGGCACTTCGTGTTGGTCGAAATGGAAATACCGTCGCGCGGCCCGCTATTTCGCCATCTCCCGCTTTGTCGCTGGAACCTTACAGGCCGCCGGTATCCCGGCCGAGCGCATTGCCCTCGTTTATGACGGCGTGCCCTTGGAGCAGCGGGCGCCCGGAGGCCGTAAGTTTGTTGCGCCCCGCTGGCAGGACAGCCGCAAAGCCACCCAGCTGGCCCGGCAGGCGGCGCACGCCGCTGGCGTCGAGCTGATCGAATCGGATCAGCTTCTCAAGGATTTACAACAGGCCCGCGCGCTGATCTACCTCTCCGAAGTGGAGGGCTTGGGCTCAGCTGCCTTGCTCGCTCTGGGCGCCGGAATACCCGTCATTGCAAGCCGTGCGGGCGGACTGCCAGAAATCGTTCGCCATGAGCAGACAGGGCTGCTCGTTTCCAACGAACTCGATAGCGTGGTCCGCGCCATCCGCCGGCTTGATTGCGATGAGGCCCTCGCCCGGCGCCTCGGATCACAAGGTCGCGAAATGGTCAAAAATGGTTTCACCCTCGCCCATATGGCTCTGCGCTCCGTCCACGAATACCAAAAACTGATGGCGCCAGCGAGCGCCTCGAAGGAGGGCTCGCCGCAATGATCGAGGCCGTCCTCGCGGGCTTGCTCGGACTTCTCGTCGGCAGCTTTCTAAATGTCTGCATCTACCGCCTGCCACGGGATTTGTCGGTGGTCCGGCCGCGCTCGCATTGCCCTAGCTGCCAGCGCACGATCGCCTGGTATGACAATGTTCCCATCGCAAGTTACCTCTGGCTGGGCGGCAAATGCAGGTGGTGTCGCACACCTTACTCGATTAGTTATCCCCTGGTAGAGTTTTTCACTGGTGTTTCGTTCTTTTTTAGCGTCTTGAGTAAAGGCTGGAATCCGCTCGGCTGGAAGCTCTGCGTCTTGAGCGCCATCCTCATTGACCTCATCGTGACAGATCTGTTCGATCGTATCTTGCCCGATGAATTCACCCTCGGCGGCTTTCTCATGGCGCTGGTATTTGCGCCTTTCACCCCTCCACCTTCGCAATTTTCAACGCTGTTTCTACCTCCAACACTCGCCACCTGGATCCATTCGCTTGCCGAGGCTTTACTTGGCGGATTGATTTCGGCCACCTTGCTCTGGCTCACCGGCGAGGTTTATCTCCGCATCCGCAAGCGCGAAGGATTGGGCTTAGGCGATGTCAAGATGATGCTCGTTGTCGGGGGATTTCTTGGCCTGCCCGGCGCACTGATGACCGTTTTCGCGGGCTCGCTTCTCGGCGCAATTCTCGGCGGGCTCTATATGCTGGTTACCAAAAAAGGTCAACTTTACGAGTTGCCGTTTGGTACTTTTCTCGGAACCGCTGCGCTGGGGATTGCGCTGTTTGGCGAATACGTCCTTTCCTGGTATCTCGATCTGCTCACTTCCTAGGATCGTCAGAGGACGCAGGGCGCAAGTGGTTGTCCATGCGGGTCTCTCTCAACAGACTCCTGTTGTTACAATCCCACCCAGTTGGGGAAAATTTTCACATACCCCTGATCCATCGCCCACACGTCGAAGGGCTGCCCGGCAATCTCATCGGCTTCGGGAACCAGCTCCGGATCCTTGGTCACATCGAGAATATGGAAGTAGGTCTTGCAGGCACCGCACATCTGAATCAACGTCGCTGGATAGTCCGCCGCGGAATAAAATTCAAGACTTTCACTTTCGCAAACCGGGCAAACCCGGCGGCTCACCCCCCACTCCTGCCGGCACAGACTGCACGCCATTGCCAGGGCGGCGCCCTCAGCTACGGGCCGTAGAACCCCCAGTTGCGCGGGATGCCCGCAGCGCGGACAACCCAGCTTCGGCGGATCCACGACTTGTGGCGCAACCGGCGGATCTTGCTCGAGGAGAATCCGCGCCGCAACGCTGCTGAGGCGGGAAGGATCGGGAAAGCGCAAATAGCTCTCCACTTCTTCGGGCGTTACCGTCAAGCTTGCGAGTGGTTCCGGCGCTACCCGTCGCAAAAGCCGGTGGACGCCTTCGAGATTCAAACCCTCTGCCTGCGCTTCGGAAGCTGCTGCAAAAAACTCCAGCGCTTGCGCCGCAGCGGGGTAGCGCGTGGCGAGTTTCCGGGCTCGCTGTGCGCGAGCTTGAAAACGCTCCCGCCCCAAGCTACTTCCCAGCAACCTCCCGATACCATTTGCCATGATGCGCCTTGGCCCACCCGGGACGCACCCAGCCCTTCGTCATCGCTCGCAACGCCCCCGGCACGACCAGCGTGCTCATGTAGATGTGCACAATGATGGCACCCAGGGACACCACCGCGGCCAGCGGATGCACAAACACGGCCGCCAAGCGGAGCGCGCGCGGCATCGCCTGGGGAAACCACAACACCACACCACTCACCAGCAGCATGAGCGCCCCGGCTGTTTGGACCCAAAACAAAACCTTCTGGCCCGCGTTGAAACGACCCGATTCCGGCACACCCTCTTCCTCGTGCATGGCATAGCGATGCCCAACCGCTAGCCATGCAAGGTCGTCCCGGTCCAAGACCATCTGCCGCGCCCACTTCACAAACAGCACCCCTAAGGCCGCCGCAAACATCGCCCCACCGATTGGGTGCCAGGCGCGCACAGTCTCGCCGCCTCCAAGCACCGCCGCCATCCAGTAAAAACGGTGCGACCACAAGGATAATCCGCTAAAGGCCGAATACAAAAAACAGATCGCCACCATCCAGTGTGCGACTCGCTCCGCAGCGTTAAAACGCTCAATTCGCGGCTTCAGGTCGGTACCCCTCATCCTAGTCGTCCTCGTGGGCTTCCTTTGGCCCCACCTTCAAATAATGCACAATCGCCGCCAAGATTCCGCCAAAGAAAATCGTGTTGCCCACCCATTTCAGTGGTCCCTTCCACAACCGCACAGTCCAGGGGATTTTGGGATCTTTCGGCAACCCATATAACTCTGGCTCATCCGCATACTTGAGCACGTAGAGCACATTTGTGCCGCCCACCCCGGGCCCGTCATACACACCCGCAGCCGAGAAGCCCTCGGCGCGCAGTTCCTCGGCTCGCTTCTCCGCCAAAAACTTCAAGTCCGCCCGGCTGCCAAAGGTCAAACAGCTCGTCGGGCAAGCCTTGATGCAGGCGGGCGACAAGCCAACCGCCACCCGGTCCGAACACAGCGAACACTTATATACTTTGTTTGTCCGCGGGCTGAGCCGCGGCACGTCGAACGGGCAACCAGTAATGCAGTACCCACACCCAATGCAGTTTTCCTCAACGAAATCGATGATTCCGTTTTCGCGCTGAATGATCGCCCCCGGCGCTGGACAGGCCCGCAAGCAGCCCGCATCAGCGCAGTGCATGCACTGGTACTTCGCCATGAGCCAGACGGGCCCCGCAGGCTTTTCCACTTCATGGAACTTAATTAAATTCCAAAAGTGGGCCGCCAGATCGGGCATGGTCTGGTAGCTGTTGTGGAATACGCCTTGTGAAAACTCCTGGTCGTTCCACTCCTGGCAGGCTACCTCACAAGCCTTGCATCCAATGCACAGCGTCGTGTCAATGAGTTTGGCGACCGTTTGCTTCATGCTTTTTCCAAATTCACGAGGAAGCCTTTATATTCAGGAGTTCCAGAGTTGGGATCAAACACGGAAGGCGTCAAGTTATTCACTAGTGGCCCCCGCACCCGCCCCACAAAACCCCAGTGAATCGGAATCCCAATCTGGTAAACCGTTCTGCCCTCGACGCGCAGCGGGCGGATGCGTTTCGTCACAAGCGCCGGTCCCTCCACAAAGCCCCGGGCGGACCGCACGCGGACCCGATCTCCGGCTCGAATGCCCTTTTCTCGCGCCAGCTCCTCGGGCACTTCCACAAAAAAGTTGGTTTGCAGCTCGCTGCCCGAAGCCACATGCTTTGTCCAGTAGTGAAAATGCTCTGTTAAGCGGTAGGTAATGGCGACATACGGAAAATCCTTCGCCTCGCCCAGCCGGTCGAACTCCCCGTGAAAGACCGGGGCTAGTGGGTTTGTCGAAACTTCCTGGTGCAAAGGGTTTTTTACGGGCGACTCGGCCGGTTCATAGTGTTCCGGGAAAGGACCCTCGAGGAAATCCGCAGCGTAGAGCTTTGCGACGCCTTCCGGCAACATGATGAAGGCGCCCAAGGATTCGGGGCTGGCGTCGCCTTTGTAATCGGGTGTATCCCCGCTCCACTGGCTGCCGTCCCAGCGCAGAGGCGCCCGCCTGGCGTCCCACGGTTTGCCCTCCCGGTCGGCAGAGGCCCGGTTATAAAGGATGCGGCGGTTGGCGGGCCACGACCACGCCCAGTTGGGATACAGGCCAAGACCTGTAGGATCCTCCTGCCCGCGGCGCGCCATTTGATTTCCTTCTTCCGTCCACGATCCGCAGTAGATCCAGTTGCCGCACATCGTCGAGCCGTCCTCCTGCAGCTCGCTGGATGCCTTCAGCTGCTGTCTGGAAGAGAGGTGGCGGCCATTAATTTCCCGTGCAACCTCATCCAGCGACGGATGGGCTGGATTCGCGTAGTCCCAACTCATTTCAAGTAATGGCTTGGCCCCCCGGCCACCTTCTTTCTGATACAAGCTCTTGAGGTCGAGAAGCAGACGGCTGATGATCTCTTGGTCCGTCTTCGCATCGCCAGGAGGCGGCAGCGCTGCCCGCTTCCACTGCACCCACCGCGAGGAATTGACAAACGAGCCGTCCTTCTCCGCAAAACAAGCCGCTGGCAACAGGAAGCATTCGGTTTGAATCTGCGCGGGACTGGCAAAACCAGTGTAGAATTTATCTCCCAGCTTTCGCGCCTTCCAAAACGACGCCGTCTCAGTCTCAAAATTCTCCACCACAATCAACCATTTCAATTTGGCCAGTGCGGCGAGCATTTTCGCCGTATTGGGACCGTTGGCCACTGGGTTCATGCCGAAAGAAATCAATCCCTCCAGTTCGCCGCGAGACATCCGGTCGAAGAAGTACGCCCACCCCCAGTTTTCGTTTTCTCCGGTCTTAGGCAAGTTTTGGTAGCCAAATTCGTTTTGCGCCGTCGCGTTCTGGCCATAGTAGGCCTTCAACAGGCTGACCATGAATTTCGGTGTATTGCTCCAATAGTTCCAAGCGTTGGGACGGAGCGCCCGGGGGGTATTGGCCTTGAGATAATCCTGAAGCGTAAGCTGGTTTGCCCGCGGCAGTTTGAGATAACCAGGCAGCATGTTCCAGGCCCCCATATCCGTTGAGCCTTGAATGTTGGCGTGGCCGCGCTGCGCATTCACGCCGCCGCCTGGCATCCCGATATTCCCGAGTAGGAGCTGGAGGATAGCCGCAGCTCGGATCAACTGCACGGCATGGCTGTGCTGGGTCCAGCCCAGGGCATACAGAATTGTGCCCGTGCGGTCGGGCTTCCCCGTGGAAGCAATCAGCGCCGCGGCGCGCAGAAACTCTTCTTTGGTGCAGCCCACGATATTTGCGACCGCATCAGGAGTGTAGCGGGAATAATGCTGGCGCAAGAGCTGAAAGACCGAGCGCGGATGTTCAAGCGTTGGGTCAACCCGCACATGTCCGCTCGTGTCTAGCTCATACTGCCAGGACGAGCGGTCGTAGCCTCCCTGCGATTCGTCCCAGCCCGTGAAATGGCCCTCAGAAAAACCAAAACCTTCCTTCACCAAAAAGGGGGCGTTCGTGTGCTGCTTGACGTATTCATCTAGCCACAGCTTGTTTTCCAGAATGTAGTGGATGAGCCCGCCCAAAAATGCAATATCCGTTCCGGCGCGCATAGGAACGTAGCAATCGGAAACTGCCGCCGTGCGCGTGAACCGTGGATCGACGCACACCAGCTTAGCCTTTCGCCGTCGCCGGGCTTCCATGACGAAGCGAAATCCCACCGGATGATTTTCCGCTGGGTTTCCTCCCATCACCAAGATCACATCGGCATTGGACACGTCGGTCCAGCCGTTGGTCATGGCCCCTCGACCAAACGTGGCGGCCAAACTGGCCACCGTCGGGCCATGTCAAAGCCGGCTCTGATTTTCGTAGCTGAGAATTCCCAGGGCGAAGCGGAATTTGCCTAGAAGATAGTTGATCTCGTTGGTGTCCGTGCACCCGCCAATCAAAGCCACCGAGGTAAGCCGGTTCACCGTACGGCCCTGCGAATCTTTTTCTTCAAACGTGCGGTCGCGCGTGTCTTTCATGCGGCGGGCCATCTTCTCGAAGGCTTCATCCCAGGAAATCGCGGTCCACTCGGAGGCGCCCGGCGCACGATAAAGTGGTCGCGTTAACCGGCGTTCGTTCACTACAAATTCCTTGAGTGAAATCCCTTTCGAGCACAGTGTGCCCCGGTTGACGGGACTTTCCGGGTCGCCTTCAATGTGAACCACCGTGGGTTGGATATTGCGCGCCTTATCCCCGAGCGTGTGGATGATCACCGAACAGCCCACTGCACAATAGGGACATACCGAGTGTGTTTGGGTAGTCCGCGAAATCTTTAATTCCCTCACGGCAGCACGCGCTGGCTCGAGCGAGAAACCGTAGGCCGTAGCCAGCGCAGCGGCTCTGACAAAATCCCGGCGGGAAAAAGATCCGGCCGCGGAGTTGAACTTCATCAGTGACCCTCCTGATGTGACCCTTTTTATCACAGGCGACGGCTGGAGAAAGCCGGGAGCCACTCCCTGCACGGATGAGCCGACAGTTGCGTCTCTGCCTGCAGGCGTGCCGCCCAGGCTAGCTAGAGGACCCCGTATTTGCGAAAGACGTCTCTCAAGTAGCCGCCGGCCAGCAATTCCGCCCGGGTCGAGTCCTCGCGGCGCGCTTTTTCCGCAGCTAGCTCAATCACCTCCCGGACCATGGCGCCCGGAATCACCACCACTCCGTCATAGTCCGCAAAGATAAGGTCGCCCGGATGCACCAGCACTTCTCCGCATTCAACCGGGATGTTATAGCCGGTGACGATGCCGCGGCCCATCGAATCCACCGGCTTAATGCCCGCTGCAAAAACGGGGAAACCGAGCTCTTCAATCTTAGTGACGTCCCGGATCAATCCATCCACCACAGCGCCGCGAGCCCCACGCCCCTTCGCTGCCGTGGACAGCAGTTCGCCCCAGGGTGCGTTGCGAAGCGACTTTTGGGTCGCGACTACGGCAACCTCGCCGGCCAGCAAACTGTCGACCGCTTCGATCTCCTTCCCATAGGGATCCTCCACCATGTGGTAAACATCTGAGCAGGCAATTGTGCGCGCCCATCCAGCAAACTTACATCGCTTGTGTACCGGGCGCAGGTACTCCCGCATTACTTGGTGGCGCACCCCCAACTGGTCGAGCGAATCTGACACTACGGCCGTATAAAGATGCTGCTCCACAAACTCGCACAGCCCAACATCCCAACTTCCATTCATCCCCTCTTTTGGCGATCCGTTCGTTGTAAACGGCATGACTCACCCCTTGTTTTCAGGCTCGCTGAGCAACTCTTCCCAGGACACCTCATCCGCCACGACATAGAGAGTCTGTCCCTTCACGGGACGAGCGCTCAGGTGTAGCATGGCAATTGTTCCGCTTCGACTGGCGCGAATTTCCAAAGGCGGCGTGCTGTGATCGGCAAAGTCGTGTAACCAGCCAACCACGTCACCCGCCGAAACTCGCTCTCCCGGCGCTACAGCAGGCTCCCACACCCCGTCTCGGGGGCAGGGTTTGTAGTGTTCAAGCCGGTCGGCACGGATCAAGACCGGCTCAGGCGCATCCTCAGCACGGATTCGCTGGACGGCGCCTTCCAGTAAACCGTAGTGCCGTAGCAGATTCACCACGCCCTCATAGGCGTGTTTCACCCCTTGCCGGTTCGCGCTTTCGCCCGCACCAAATTCCCCGCCAATCGTGATCTTTCCCTCTGCCTCCGCTTCGTCCGTCAGCAGCCCAGAAGCCATCGTGCTCGCGTAGATCAAGCAAAACGGCGGATCGAAAAGTCTCGCCGCCACGGCCATCTCAGCTCGCTGCCTGGGATCCGCAATCGGATGAAAGGACGTGCAGATGGGAAAGAGCCCTTCCTTTCCACCGGAATGGAGGTCCACCACGATTCTGCCACGGGGAAAGATGTGCCGCTTGACGAAATCCGCAATTCGATAAGAAATTGTCCCTCGAGGGTTTCCCGGAAAAGCCCGGTTCATGTTCACGCCATCAAGCGGTGACACCCTCGAATTCGCGACGCAGGCGCTCTCGCTTAATTGAGGAATCAGAATCACCCGGCCGGTCATCGCCTCCGGGTCTAGGTCTGCGCAGAGGCGTTTGACCGCGATCTGGCCCTCGTATTCATTCCCGTGCGTACCCCCAAAACAGACAACGCCGTTTTGATTCAACCCGCGCCGCCCCACCACAACTGTGAGCGGCACGAGCGAATATCCCCACGTTCCATCCTGGTGAAAGGCAACTTGATAGTGGCGTTTTCCTGGACTTTCAAAGTCGATTTCCGATACGTTGTAGGCAAGTTGCGGCATGCGAGGGGCAATAGCCTCAGCGTACGGGTCGCTTGGAGGTTGGTCAAGCCGCATCGAGAGGTTATGTTCAGCATTCTGGACAGCAATCGCGGAGACTCTGCTGGTGGGTGAAACTTGATCCAGAATACTGGAAAGAGAAGGACGCTCTTTGCACCCTATGCCCAGTGTTTCGAACGCCTCCTCGGTCGAACGAGCGCTTGCCATCTTAGAATGCTTGGATCAGTCCCGCCGTGGACTCAACATCTCAGAAATTAGCCGTAAACTGAACATTCCCAAAAGCTCGGCCCACGTCATCGTCGTCACGCTTGAACGGCTGGGCTATGTGCAAAAGCGGCCGCAGTCCTTGTACTACACCTTGGGCCTAAAAGCCTACGGGCTAGGCCAAGGGATGACGAGAAACCTCTCGATTTCTGAAACCGCTTTGCCGCATATGAGGGCTCTCAGCAACCAGCTGCAGCTCCCTTCTCACCTGGCTATACCGGACGGCGATCAAGGCGTCTACATCCAGAAGGTGGATGCGCCTGGCTTAATCAAAATTGACACCTACGTCGGTCGCCGCATGGACCTGCATTGTACCGGCGTGGGGAAAATCATCCTCGCCTTTGGACCACCAGAATTGTTGGAGAGATTTCTTCACAAGCCGGCTTATATCCGCTACACGCGCAACACAATTACTTCGGCGCGCTTGCTCCAGCGAGAAATCCAGAAAGTGCGCAAGCTCGGCTACGCCTTAGACGACGAGGAAGAAGAGCTGTGCGTGCGCTGTGTCGCTGTGCCTGTTTGTTCGCAAGGACGCTTTAGCGCAGCGCTGTCTGTTTCTGGCGCCACAGCCCAACTTCCTATTCCCGCTGTGGAAGAGATCGCTAAGAAACTAAAATCCACGGCAGCGGCCATTGCCGCGGCCGCCTCCCCAGGGCCGAAGGAGGGAGCACTCTGACTCTCCGAGATGCAACGAAGGCGTCAGCCGCCCCTCGCCGTCTTCCTGCAGACGCTTGGCGGCGGCTTGCTAGCACCCTTGACTTCCTTGCCGAGCTTTGATAAGGATCGCCCCCAATTCGAGCGAGGTAACCTTCCCATGAAGTCTTTGCTGACCGTTTTGACCATCCTCTGTTGCGCCAGCTCCTTGAAGGCGCAAGCCGTCAAGGGCACACTCCTCGGCACAGTCGTCGACTCCTCACAAGCAGCTGTTCCAACAGCCAAGGTCGTGATCGTGGATATCCATCGCGGCGTTACCCGCGAAATGGTCACCAACGACAGCG
Source organism: Bryobacteraceae bacterium (assembly GCA_025056455.1). Lineage (GTDB taxonomy): Bacteria > Acidobacteriota > Terriglobia > Bryobacterales > Bryobacteraceae > CADEFT01. Next base: position 756,959 of record JANWVY010000001.1, read on the forward strand.
GCTTCTATTCCTTTCCAAATCTCGAAGCAGGCACCTACCGCGTCACTGTGGAGGCTCCAGGCTTTCAGAAAGCTCAACGTGACACCGTCGAAGTGTTCGTCAATTCAACGGTCCGCGCCGATTTTGAACTCAAACCCGGGGCGGTGACAGAAACCATTGAAGTGCAGGGTGAGGGGCCTATTCTGCAAACCGACCGCGCCGACACTGGTCGCCGCATCGAAACCCGGCAGGTGGCTGACATGCCGCTCGGTTTCAATCGCAATTTTCAGAGTTTGCTCAGTTTGGTCCCCGGTGTTCGCCGTTCCTTTCGCCCCCACAGTGAGTTTTTTAATTCCGCCGACACCTTGTCCAACGAAGTGAATGGCCAGAACCGTCAAGTCAGTAACTATCAGCTGGAGGGCGTCGACAATAACCACCGCACGGGTTTGCTCCAGGTTTTGATCCCTCCAATCGAGGCCATTGCTGCGGTCGACATCTCCACGAGTAACTACGAGGCCGAGCTGGGTCGCGCCAGTGGGGCAGTTATCAACGTCACCCTGAAGTCCGGAACCAACGAGCTTCATGGCAGCTTGTTCCATTTCCACCGCAACCAGCACTTTACGGCCCGGAATTTCTTTGCTGCCTCCCGCCCGCCTACCGTCTATAACTTGTTTGGCTTCACTTTGGGCGGGCCGATCCGCAAAAACCAGACATTTTTCTTCGGGGACTTCCAGGGCATCCGTGACCGTCGCGGAGACGTCAACATCGCCACGATTCCAACGATGGCTTTCCGCCAGGGGAATCTCTCGAGTTTCGCCTTTCCTGTTTTCGATCCGGAGACCGGATTACCGGGCGGGATTGGACGCACGCCATTCCCAGGAAATATCATTCCCGCAAGCCGCATCAGCCCAATTTCCCGGCGAATGCTGGAGCTGATTCCTCCCCCCATCCGCCCGGGCGAAGGCGCGAATTGGGAACGCAACACCGTCCGCGAAAAAGATATTAACGGGCTAGATGGCAAAATCGACCACCTCATGGGGCCCTACAACCGCTTTTCTGGCCGGTATAGCTTCCAGTACCCAAAGGTATACGATCCACCCGTTTACTCGGCCAAGGCGGGCGGTCCGTCCAAACAGAACGGCTTTGCGGGAACCGGCACCAATAAGATCCACTCCGGCGCCATTAACTATACGCGCATCTTTAGCCCTACCTTCATCGGCGAGGTTCGCATTGGCGCATTCCGGTATCGGAACGAAGCCTATAACGCGGACTACGGACTGAAGACTGCCGAAGAACTGGGGATCCCCGGCGTCAATATCAGCCAGTTTACCTCCGGCATTCCGCAAATCTGGATCAGCGGATTCACCTCGTCCGTTCTTGGCTACAGCCAAAGTCTGCCCTGGCAGCGCGCCGAAACCAATTTCAACTACGTCACTAACTGGACCAAGATCCGCCTCAATCACACTTTCAAATGGGGCGCCGATATTCGCCGCGTGCGCGACGATCTGAATCAAAACGATGCCTTCGGCGCGCGCGGGCGGTTCCAGTTTACGGAAGGCACGACGGCGTTGAATGCCCCAGGAGCGCCGCGCACCGGCATCGGCAACTCCTTTGCTTCTTTTCTGCTCGACCTACCCAACTTCGTCGCGCGCAGCGTACCGTATATCTTCCCCGCTTACCGCCAAACCACGGCCTTTTTCTTCGTTCAAGACAAATGGCAGGCCAGCCGGAAGCTCACCATCGACATCGGGTTGCGTTATGAATATTGGCGCAATCCACGGCCCCGCCTTCCCGGCGGCTTCGCCAACTATGACCCCGAAAACAATCGCGTGCTGGTTGCTGGCGTCGGCAGTATCCCGATGGATCTAGGTCGCCGGCAGTACAACAAACACTTCAATCCCCGGCTTGGCATCTCCTACCGGCTGAACCAAAAGACGGTTGTCCGCACTGGTTTCGGCATCTCCGTACAGCCTCTGGCCGATTTCAACTACGGCTACAACTTCCCGGTTCGCACCACGGAACAATATCTTGCTACGGATGCCTTCAGTATTGGAGGACGCATGGCTACAGGCTTCCCTCCCCCTCCCTCCCAGTTCTATCCTCCGAGTGGCATTATCGAAAACGCGCCCTTGACGCAAAGTTTCACGGTTTTTACGCAGGACCTGCGCGAGGGCTACCTCCAATCCTGGAACTTCGCCATTCAACGCGCCTTGCCTGCCAATTTCGTCCTCGACGTTGCGTATGTCGGGAATCAGGCAGTGAAAAACTACGCATTCCGTGACATTAACGCGAGTCCCATTCTCAACTCAGGCGTTGCAGGACAGCCCCTATTCCAGCGTTTTGGTCGCAGGGCGCCTGTCAGCTCCTGGCATCCCACTCAGAGCAACTACCACTCCCTTCAGGTCAAATTCGACCGCCGCCTGTCTAACGGATTCCTCCTGACAACGGCTTACACCTACAGCAAAGCGATCGATCAAGACTTCTTCCAACAACTCAACTTCCGGCTGAACCGCGCGACCGGAAACAACGACCGCCAACACATCTTCGTACAGAGTTACATCTACGAGCTGCCGTTCGGGCGCGGCAAGAAGTGGGCAACCTCTGGAGTAGGTAGCGCTCTGCTTGGCGGCTGGCAGCTGAGCGGCATTCTCACGCTCATGACAGGAACGCCTCTCAACATCTTTGGTGGCGGCGTTTTGAACACGCCCGGCTCCAACAATCGGCCCGACCTCTTGCGTAAACCGAGGATTCTAGGCGGCATTGGTCGCGGCAATCTGTGGCTAGAAACCGACGCCTTTGCGGATCCCGGCGTTGGCCGGATGGGAACGACGGGCCGTAACATTTTGCGCGGCCCCAGTTTCCCCAATCTCGATCTCTCCCTCTTCCGCCGCTTTCATCTCTCAGAGCGCTTCAAAGCAGAGCTGCGCGCCGAATCGTTCAATTTCTCCAACACCCCAAAATTCGCCAATCCTGACGGCAATTTTACGAGCCCGACCTTTGGCATGGTCACGGGCGCTGGCGACGACTTTACGGATCCAGCCTTCCGGCGCCAGATCCAACTCGGCCTCAAGATCACCTTCTAAAGCTGGCTCTCAGTTGAGCCTTTCCCTTGCGTCCGGCCCGCACCGGGCGCAAGGCCGAGCGGCCCTTGGAAAGAGGGTGGAACGGGGGTTTACCGCTTAGGCGCCCCTTGATTCAGCCACACATCGACCCGGGGAGCATTCCAGGTATACGGTTTGCCGATAATATCGAGATCGCCGTCGCCATCCACATCCGCCAAACGGCCTTCATGCCACCCGTGTCCTACCGTCAACACCGTCGTCCGGAATTGGCCTCGACCGTCACCATACAAAATCCAGGATTTCGCCTCCGGATGGTCTACGCCCGGTTGGCTGGTCCACTTGGCCATCTCCGCCGCGAAGATATCGAGGTTGCCATCTCCGTCGATATCTCCTAGATCGAGTGTGTGCCCGTGCACCATGTCCTGTGGAAGAAGGTTTCGTCCTTGCCAACACGAAGCCTCCAGCGGATTCCCATCACAGCGGTAAAACATGAGCGGACCGTTGCCATCACCCGGTGCAATCACAATTTGCGGCGCTTTGGTGGCAAGAAAGCGGCCTGCACGAATACGGCCGCCGAATTCGCCCACACGAATCGGGCGGAACCGGCCCTTTTTGTCCAACTTGAACCAGCAGTTGCCGGCCAGCAAATCCAGCTTGCCGTCCTGGTCTATGTCAAAGGCGTCGAGACCTTCGGGATAACGAGCTGCGTCCGCATAACCCCGTCCGCCCTCTTCAGAAAAGATCACTTTCGCCGGCCAAGGTTGCGTGAGCTTTGGATGTTTTGGAATCTCCGCCAGAAAAATGGACTTTGCTTTTTGGTTCCAAAACACCAGTTGGGGCCTACCACTCCCTTTGAGATCCGCAAAGATTTGATCGTGGTGTTGCCTGGCGCCGCCCGCTTTGATCACATATCGCCGCCAAGGCGTTGCAGCTTCCAAGCGGGGCCAAGGATTCTCCCACCACCACATCTGCGAGCCCTGTGCATCGTGTCCAAATACAAGATCGAGGTCTCCATCTCCGTCAATGTCATAGGCGGCCCCGCCCGCCTCAAGCGTCAGAAATTCTGGCTCCACGATGTACTGCTTCCAGCCCGCCTTCGTATACCGAAAGAGCACCAAGGCAGGCGCCTTCACGCGAAAGCTGATCACAAAATCTTGGGCGCCATCTCGGTCCACATCCACCACCAATAGACCTGTTTGCTGGTGGGAACCGGCAGGGACTGGGAGTTCGCCGCGAGAAGAAGAGAGATGCTTCCATTCCACCTCCGCGACTCCCAAGGCTGGAACCATTAGCGCAAAGGCAAGAGCGGTCGCAGCCCCAACACCCCTCACTGCGCCCTCGCTAAACGAGAATCGCTTTCACAGGCGCGGCACGCTCGACACCGGTCAACCGGACATCGAGACCCTGGTATTTGTAAGTGAAGCGCTCGTGATCAATGCCGAACAAATGCAGAATCGTTGCTTGGAAATCCCGCACATGCACTGGGTCTCGTACGATGTTGTAGCTAAAGTCATCCGTCTCCCCGTGTACGACGCCTCCTTTGATTCCGCCGCCTGCCATCCACAAACTGAAGCAGCGCGGATGATGGTCGCGCCCATAGTCCGTTTCGGTAAGTTTGCCTTGCGAATAGATGGTCCGGCCAAACTCGCCCGCGACAATCACCAGGGTCTCCTCGAGCATCCCCCGCTGCTTGAGGTCTTGAACCAGTGCCCAGCAAGGCTGGTCGATCTCTTTGCACTGGCTCGGAAGCACCTCGGGCAGCAACCCGTGGACGTCCCACCCCCGGTGGTAGACCTGAATGAACCGGACCCCGCGCTCGGCAAGTCGCCGCGCCAGCAGGCAGCTTTGCGCAAACGATCCAGCAAGTCGCGACTCCGGACCGTAGAGCTTCCAGATGAATTCCGGCTCCTTGCTCAAATCGGTCAACTCGGGCACGGAACTCTGCATCCGAAAAGCCATTTCATACTGCGCGATGCGAGTTTTCGTCTCTGGATCGCCGAGTCGTTGAAATGTCAGCTCGTTCATTTTGGCGAGCGCATCTAGCATCCCCCGGCGTACGTGCTGGGGAACCCCATCTGGGTTGTTGATAAAAAGCACGGGATCGCCCGAGCTGCGGAGGCTGACGCCCGAATGCTCCCCAGAAAGAAATCCCGCACTCCATAGCCGCGCCGAGATGGCTTGTACATTCGCGCGGGGATGATTGTGTTTCGCCTGCAACACAACAAACGTGGGCAGGTCTTGATTCATGCTACCTAGTCCGTAACTCAACCACGAGCCGATGCATGGCCTACCAGCAATCATCGAGCCCGTCTGGAAAAATGTAATAGCCGGCTCGTGATTGATGGCCTCGGTGTGCATGCTCCGGATGATGGCGATATCGTCCACCATGCTGCCAATCTTCGGCAACAGTTCCGACACCCAGGCGCCCGATTTGCCATACTGATGGAACTTGAAGATGGAAGGAGCAATGGGAAAGCGGCTCTGCCCGCTGGTCATCGTTGTGAGACGTTGCCCGCCACGAACCGACTCCGGCAGATCTTTGTTAAACCACTCCTTCATTTGGGGCTTATAGTCGAACGTCTCCATCTGCGGCGGAGCGCCGACCAGATGAATGTAAATGCAGCGTTTGGCCTTGGGAGGAAAATGGGGCAGACCGGCATGGCCCTGACTAGCGGCCGCCGTGTCTTTGCCAAGCAACCAGGCCAGCGCAAGTGCCCCGATGCCTTGAGCGCTCTGGGAGAAAAATCTCCGGCGCGACTCCTCGACGCCCATCGCACAGGCCAGCCCATCCAGCGGATGCCGGCCCGGCGCATGCCGCCGCAACGACTCTGCATCCAGCCTCCGTGCTGGCAAAGAATAATGTCCCTCCGCGTCCGGCCGGAGGATCCGTTCCGGATCTCTCATTTGTTCAACACCTCATCCAGATTCATCAACTGGTTTGTCACCATGGCCAGCGCCGCATGCTCGGCCAGCGGCAATGACGGGTCATACTTGCGCTCGCCCACGCTCAATAGCTTTTCCGCATCACCGGGGTTTGCAGCATAGTGCTTGTGGAATTGTTCATACGCCTGCTTTACGATTACCCTTTCTTCTATCCGTAAAGGCCGCGCCAGGAGACGAATTGAGATGTAATCCAAGCGGCTGTCCCAACTTGCCGCCGACTGCATGCTTCGCTCAGCTAGGGTCCGTGCTGCTTCTACGAATTGTTCATCATTCATCGTTACGAGCGCCTGGAGTGGCGTGTTGGTACGCTCCCGCCGGACTACGCAGGATTCCCGCGTGGGAGCGTTAAAGATCTCCATGGATGGGGGCGGAGCGCTCCGCTTCCAGAACGTGTACAACGACCTGCGGTACAGTCCATCCCCTTGGTCCCGCTTGTAGAAGCGAGTATTCGATCCGAGCATGGCCACCGCCTCCCAAATGCCTTCAGGCTGGTAAGGCCGGACACTCGGCCCGCCAATTTGCCGCACTAGCAGCCCGCTCGCCGCCAGCACCGAATCGCGGATCACCTCGGCATCGAGCCGGAAGCGCGGCCCGCGGCTCAAGAGCCGGTTGTTGGGATCCTTGGCGAGTTTGAGGGGCGTGGTCACAGCCGACTGGCGGTAAGCGGCAGACATCAACAGCTGCTTGTAAAAGCGCTTGACATCCCAACCGCTTTCCCGAAAATCAACGGCTAACCAGTCAAGCAGCTCTGGATGCGAGGGCGGCTCGCCTTGACTGCCAAAGTCATCGGCTGTCTTCACCAAACCGGCGCCGAAGATTTCTTGCCACATGCGGTTTACGGCCACGCGCGCCGTTAGCGGATTCTCTGGTAGAAACAGCCACTTGGCAAAACCGAGGCGGTTGCGCGGCAGATCCGGGGGCATCGGAGGAAGAATCGCTGGCGTGTTGGCGTACACTCGTTCGCGCTTCTGATCGTAAGCCCCGCGATACAGCACGTGCGCCGATGGCATCTGATCCTTGCGCTCATTCATCACCAGCGTCACCGCACCCCGGCGCGCAATGGCCCGCGCCCGCTGGTTCAACTCATTCTGCTCGCGAATCAGCTTGCGAAACGGCTCGTGCTCCTTGATTAGGAAGTAGGTCAGCAAAGCTGCCTTCCCTTGTGCCGTGATCTCGCCCGCCTCAGATTTGAGTGCCTTTTCGATGGAGAGCCACTCAGCCAGCAACTGAGCTTCGCTTTCGCTAAGAACGCGGTTGAAAATTCGGAAATCGGCAATAGCACCTTCGGCCAGCGACCTGCCTAGCACCAACGGGGCCTCCACGCCAATGCTCCCCCGCAACTCTACATTTTGATTGCCCCGCCCTTGCGTAGGAATGGCCCGCCCGTTCAAAAACAGGCTCAAGCCGGACTGGTGGCGCGAGCCGTCATAACAGACGCTAATGTGATTCCAGCTACCGTGCTTGATCTGCTCGAGATGAGCAGCGCGAATTTCGATATTTTTGCCGTCATCCCCAATCAAGCGCGCGGCAATCACCCGAGCGCCAATATCGATCACCCATCCCCGCCCCTTGTCTTTTAGGTTCTGATGGGACGCCACCACATAGCTCTGTTCGGCGGTAGGAAAAAAGAAGCTAACGCTGATGGTGAAAGGCTGGTCCGCATCCAGGCGCGGCGCATCGGTCACAGGCAAGCCTTCGTTGCGGACAAAGTAGAGGGCCGCTACACCCGGCGTGGGAGACTCACCTCGCCTGACGAGCGGGCTCGATTGCGAGAGCGCCTCAACATCCGCCCGATACAACTCATCGGTTGGATCAAGCGGGTGAGCAACATCCCGCTTTCGGTGCGTCGCCAGCCAAGCGGCGAAGGCCTGGGCTGCTTCTTGGCGCACTTTGCTCATGTCCTCCCGCAGCGCGGCTAGCCTCGCATTCAGCTTTTCCCACTCGACACGGTCTTCTTTGCGCGGCACCACAACAACGGGCGGCGTATCGGGAATGTTGTCATCCATCACATGCTGCGTCGTGTTGCGGAAAAAAGCTCCCAGCGAGTAAAAGTCCTTCTGAGAAATCGGATCAAACTTATGATCATGGCAGGAGGCGCAGCCGACGGTTAACCCCAGCCACACGGCGCCCGTCGTATCAGCGCGGTCTTTGGCGTAAATCTCGGCGTATTCCTCTTCAATGATGCCAGCTTCATTCGTGGTCACATTACAGCGGTGGAAACCCGTTGCAATTCGCTGGTCCAGGGTCGGCTCCGGCAGCAAGTCGCCCGCAAGCTGTTCGATCGTGAAACGGTCAAACGGCAAATTGCGGTTGAAGGCTTGAATTACCCAATCCCGGTATGGCCAGATCTCGCGGTAGTTGTCGACATGGATGCCATGCGTGTCGCCATAGCGCGCCGCATCAAGCCAGTAGCGGGCCCGGTGCTCCCCGTAGTGAGGCGACTCTAAATAGCGGTCGATCATTCGCTCGTAGGCTTGCGGGCTTTTGTCGCTTAGATACTGTTCAATCTCCGCCGGCGTGGGAGGCAGGCCCGTCAAATCGAGGGCCACGCGACGGATCAGCGTGCGGCGATCGGCTTCGGGCGCTGGAGCAAGTCCCTGCGCCTCCAGCCGCGCCAAGATGAAACGATCAATCGGAGTCCGCACCCAGCTAGCCTGGCGCACTAAAGGCAGCTTCGGTTTACGAGGCGGCCGGAAAGCCCAGTGCTCCTCCCAGGGAGCGCCTTCCGCGACCCAGCGCTTCAAAATCTCGATTTGCTGCGGCGTCAGCTTTTTGTGCGAGGAGACTGGAGGCATGCGAAGCGCCGCCCGCGCTTCTGTAATGCGCCGGATCAACAAACTGGCCTCCGGTTTTCCGGGCACGATCACCGCCCCGTTCTTTCGCGGAGCGAAAGCGTCTTCTTTGACGTCCAGACGTAAGCCCGCCATCCGCGTCTTTGAATCGGGCCCGTGGCAGGCGAAACACTGGTCGGAAAGGATCGGCCGGATTTCTCTTTGAAAGTCCGTTTTCGCGAAGCTAAGGCCTCCGCCTGCCATCATTGCCAGCAGGCCACATCGGATTGCAAGCTGAGCGATCATGAAACTTTCGTTCACCGTTGAAGCTTGCTTCTAACTATATCTGACTTTCTTTCCTCGGGTGTCTCGCGGGCTGGAACAGCGACGCAGCGTCTCAAGCAGGGTTGCGCGCATGGCGCCTACCACACTATAGAGGGATTTCGATTACCTTACACAGGCCATCTCGCACCTTCATGGCGTTTGTTGAGAAAAGCTCGCTTTCCTGTCTGAGCGCCTCAACCAGCTTTTTCCGCGGCACCTCGGTTCCCGTACGCTCGGAGCCATGTTTGCCGGGAAGGGTCGACAGCACGGTTTTCAGACGCTCCGGCTTGTCCTCACCTCCTCTCTTCTCAAATAAACTCCACAAGGATTTGGGAGTAGCATTTAGGCTTCCATGGTGGCCGACCTTGTACAAATCCACCCCCGCTAGAAGATCTAGCTTGCCCTCCTCGTGGAGTTTTTCCAGGGCATAGGACCAGTTCTCAATTTGCGCGTCTCCGGGAAACAGCAGACGTTTGCCACCGGTTTCAAAAAGCAGAATCAGGCTCGTGTTGTTCAACTGGCGATCGAGTTCGCGCACGATGTTGAGCAACTGCTCGCCCCGGATCGCTCGCACCCGATGGCAAAACCAGCGCATCTCAACAGGCGCATTTTCCACGGAAAGCGTTTCGGCTTGAAACAGCTTGACCGCTCGCATCTCATGCTCCGCAGCGCGCGCTTGGAATCCCCAATAGCGGTGGAAATGCCAGAATTCGTCTGGATCGCGGCTTCGTTGGGACCGGATGGCGTCGGATTGCCGTAGTGTCGGTGGACCCAGCACGTGCACTTTTACCCCAGGAAGCAAGCGCTCGAGGCCGCTTCGTGACTGGAAATAGACGTAATACTGCTTCAAGCCCATGGTCATTAGGTTCTTCACCGCGCTTTCATTCGCCAAGTTGTCCTCACCCAAAAAGGCCAGCCGGCTGCGGAGTTCTTTTCCCAGCCAGCTGCGATTGGAAGGGGCTGCGGCCTGCACGATGGCCTCGGCCACGCGTTGCATGTCTTGCAAACTCTGGAGAAATGCTTGCGCGCGCCCCGGATCCTGCACCGGAGAAAGCGCATCAACCGGGGCCTTGGGATCTTCCGTCCAAGGTTGAATCACGACTTTGGGCTTTAAATTCCGGATGATGTCTCCTGGCCCTTTCCCGTCCTTTGAAGTCGCAAATCCGCTGATGTGATCGCGATGGCGGTGCGTGGCCACAACAGCCGTCAGCCCCGCCTTGCCACAACGGATGCGAATATCCTCGGCGATGTCCGCAAGCAGCCTGCTGCCCCGCTCTTTGCTAAAACCCTTGGGCGCGGCCGTCGTCCCAAAATCAATCAGGACATAGCGGTCTCCGCCTCGCTGGTAGTGAAAACACAGCAAGAAACAGTCCCCAAATCCGACGTTATAAACATAGAGCGTGATTTTGTGGGGTTTCATGGAAGCAGTCCCCTTCCTCTTAGCCCCTGCCGGCATATCCCAGCGGCCAGCGAACCATCCGCGCGAGATGGAGCGCCGAAAAGCGTTGCCCTGAGTTGAAACCTTGGTCGAAATATCCCGAATCCCAGAGCGACTGCAGTCGTTCCTGCTGAAGGTTTCGATTGTCGATGCGGTTCCGCACGTGATACTTCAGGTGTCCATACTCATCAAAAATGAGGGCCCCTCCTCCATACAGCTTGATCTCAAGATCTTCAGGCATGTTTGCAGGTTTTTCAATTTTCAGACGCTTAAGCTCCCGCGCTTTCAACGTGAGAACCTGATAGTACTCGGCTACGGTCTCTTCGAGGATGAAGCCATCCGGCCCAACTCGACTGCAAGGGCGCACTGACAACACCTTTGTATAGGCGTCAGGAAAAACTTTGAGGATTCCCCGATTCTGCCACAGAAAGCGAAACACTTCGTCGTGATGTTGACGGAGTGCTTCGAAATGCACCCCTGTGTAGTCTAGCCGTTGGCTTTCATCCACCGGTGGCTCCCAGGCGCCGCTCGCCACCTGCCCGGACGCCGGCGCGATGCCAAAGGCTTGGAAATTCGCACGAATGGCATCCCGAAATCTGTAACGCGAGTCGTCGGGAACGATCTCCTGATCGGAAGTGATAAGCGCGCTCAGAAAATCGCCGAACCGAAGATCGGTCGGCGGGCAATAATCGATTGCGCGGATGCAGATGTTGAGCAAGCGTTCGGCAGTGTCGGCACATTCTTGCACTACGCGTCCGCGGTCCAGCGCTCCCTTTCCATTCACATCTCCCAAGGTCGCCAGACCGTTGCTCAGCACCTCGACAAACGCGTTCATCATCGCGGCCACAAAAATCTCGCCCCGGCGGTGAGCTTGACAGTAGAAGGGATCTTGAAGCCACTCCACCCCAGGACGCAGCTGGACGGAACGCCGCAACGCCTCTCCCCGTACCCCACTCAGTTCTGAACCCAATTGCAAGGCCAAGCCAAGCAGCACCGACTTGCGCAGAGCTTCCTTGGTGAGCAAAGACCGGCTTACGGATTGGGGAACCCCTCGTTTTGATTCCAGAGCCGCCCGTACAACCTCAGGAATTGAAAAGGCCGAAAGCAACGCGACGACATCAGCAAACCCTTCATGAAAGGCCGCCTGATCTGGGCTTGACGGATCCGTATATCGCTGCCGTAATCCATCCAGTAACGCATGCGTGACTTCGTGCACGATGACGTCGTGCGACAGACAGGTAAAGATCATTTGGTTGCCCTCCGCCGCCGGAAAGTAGCCGAACAACAGTGCGCGGTCGCGGTCGGAGTAGAAGGCGTTGGCGTCGGAAAAGGCGTGTGGCGCGACGTAAATCTGGTGCCCGCCGAAACTCCACTCCACACGCCGCCCGAGCGCGCGCTCAAACCTTGCGAGCGTGCGCATCACCACCGCATAAACGTTCTGCGCATGAAAGTTCGGGTTATTCAAAATGGTCTCATTGGTCGGGTTGAGAAATGGATCCTGGCCGTTGGCGTAGGCCTCTGCTGGCAGCGGGGCATAAATTGTATCGGACGTGGAATCGTAGTCAATGACATGTACGCGGTGGCCTCTGGGGCCTTCGGCCAGCTCTTCGTAAGGAATCTCCACTTCTGCGGTCAGGATGCGCCGTTGGTCACCGGAACCCACTTGCAGGCTAGGGTCCTCAGCCACAATGGTCAGCCGTCGAGTTCGCATCGTCTTGCCCTTTTCGCCGCCCCACAGTCTACCCGAAGTTCTTTCGGGAAACCATGGAAATTTAGCCTCGACGGGCGATGCGCCGCTGTCTTAAACTCACCCTGTGCGCCCTGTTTTCCTTCTAATTTCGCTGCTTTTAACGGGCAGGTCGACGTTTGCAAGCCAGTCCTGCGAGCTCAGCAGTCTAGCCTTGGAAACCGTGGTGACGCTGCGCGCTGATATCCACCATATTCAGGGAATCGATGTCGAAGGAAATACCTTGTGGGTATCTTCTGTTGACGCCAAATCCAAAAAAGGTTATTTGTCGAAGTTTCGCCTTCCGGATGGAACGCTCGGCGCCCAAGTGCAGGTGCAGGAAGGCGAGCGGATTCATCCCGGTGGCCTCGCGCTGGATGGAGATTCGTTGTGGATCCCAGTCGCCGAGTATGATCGCAATGGACCGACCACCATCCAGCGCCGTAACAAACGTACTCTCGCCCTAGAGCAGCGTTTCGAAGTCCACGATCACATCGGCTGTTTGGCGGCCAGTCCCGTTTTGCTGGTCGGCGGAAACTGGGCCAGCCGCATGCTTTACTTCTGGACCCGTGACGGTCGCCTGATCTCCAAGCAACCTAACCCAAGCTCTATCCATTACCAAGACCTCAAGTTTGACGGCGAGTCGCTGGTTGGATCAGGGGATGACGGCCGCCTTCAAGGTGCGGTGGAATGGATGAACCTGAAGGATTTCTCGATCGTGAAGCGATTGCGTGCCGGGGCGACAGATCGCGGCATCCCTTACACACACGAGGGCATGACCATCCGCGGGGGGCGGCTTTACCTCCTGCCAGAAGACGCCCCAAGTCGGCTGTTTGTTTTCCAGTTACCCTAGTTGCTGGCAGCCTTGCGGGTGCGCCATTAGCTCCCGCTCACTTGAGCAAGAAAGCTCTGCCCGCGAGCAATTGACACGCCAAAGTTTTCAGCGACCGTCTGGCCGATATCCGAGAGAGAGCTGCGAGTTCCGAGCGCAACGGGTCGAACACGCGCGCCAGCCACCAGCAAGGGCACATACTCGCGCGTGTGGTCGGTTGAAGGTGTCGTGGGATCGCAGCCGTGATCCGCCGTTAAGATGAGCAGGTCGTCTTCGCGCAGGGCGGCTTTCAAAGACGGCAGCCACTGGTCGACCTCTTCTAAAGCCTGCGCATAGCCTTCCACATTGTTGCGGTGGCCATACAGCATGTCGAAGTCCACCAAATTGACGAAGATCAGACCGCGAGGGGTATGTTCCAGGGCCTCGAGCGTTGCCTGCATGCCCTCGGCATTGCTTTTCGTTTTGTCGTAAACGCTGATGCCGCGCCCCAGGAAGATGTCTAAAATTTTGCCCACGCTGTGGACCGTTACGCCTTTCTCCGCCAATTTGTCCAGTAACATGCCACGCGGAGGGGAGAGTGCGTAGTCCTTGCGGTTCGACGTTCGTTGGAAGGCGCCCGGGGTGCCCACAAACGGCCTTGCAATCACGCGGCCGACCTCCCACTCGCCCCGCAACAGCGAACGGGCGATTTCACAAATCTTGTATTGCTCCCACAACGGGATCACCTCTTCGTGCATGGCAATCTGAAAGACACTATCGGCCGAAGTGTAAACAATGGGCGAGCCAGTCCGCAGGTGTTCTTCGCCCAGCCGCTGGATGATTTCAGTGCCCGACGCGGCGCAATTTCCAAGCGTACTCCGCCCGATGCGCCGCTCAAATTCTTCGATGAGCTCGCGCGGAAAGCCGTTCGGAAACAGCGGCAAGGGTTTTTCGAGATGGATGCCGGCCATTTCCCAGTGGCCCGTCGTTGTGTCCTTGCCGGGCGACGCTAGCGCGCATTTGCCATAGGCCGCCTCAGGCTCGGCGGCAGCTGGGAGACCCGCGAAAGGCCGGATATTGGCAAGCCCCAACCGGCAGAGATTGGGCAGCGATAGGGGTCGCCGCGCAGCAAGGTTGCCCAGTGTGTCGCTGCCTTCGTCCCCATACTGCGCAGCGTCCGGCATCGCGCCAATTCCCACGCTGTCCAGGACAATCCAAATCACTCGCTCAAATCGCATCTCTGCCTTTCAGCGTACGCTAGGCCGCACGCCGGGCGCTCAGTTCAGGCGGCAGCGCTCGATGCCGCCCCACTGCCCCACCGTTTGAAACGTCAACGCAGGTTTTGAAAACGAAAGTGATGAATTTTAAGAATTAAAAGACGATTTTCAAACCAATCTGAAACTCCCGCGGACCGTTCGGCGCCCCTTGCGCCGTGACAACCCGGCCAAAGTTGGGGCTAGTAATGTCACCGTTCGGATTGGAGAATTTTGGCGTGTTGGTGAAATTGAAACTCTCCACGCGAAGTTCCGCTTTCAACCGTTCGGTGATGGCAATTTTCCGGAAAAGTGAAGCATCGAGATTAAATAATCCCGGCCCGGTGAAGGTGTTGCGCCCCACCGATCCGAACGTTCCGGGCGCAGGCTGGGCGAAAGCCGTAGGATCAAACCACGTGGTGTGCGGCCCGACGCCCTTGGTGACTCGATAGGTGCCGATGAGGTTGGGGTCGTTGGCATTGCCCGGCGCGTTGATGATTCCGCCAGGCACGCTGAGATTGAACGGACCGCCGGTTTGAAGCGTCAGCACACCGTTCAACTGCCATCCGCCGGCGATCCAGGAAACGGGGCCCGAGGCCAGCATGGGCTTCCCTTTTCCAAAAGGAAGTTCGTAGATGTAGCTTTGGACGAAGACGTGACGGATGTCGCCATCAGCGCGGGCGCGATTCCGGCTCGGGTTAATGTAGTACCGAAAGCCGCCGTTATCGGCACCGATTGAGTCAATGGCCTTGGCCCAGGTGTAGGCGGTGGTGAGGGCAAAGCCATTCGTAAAGCGGCGATCAAACTTCACTTGCATGGAATGGTAGTTGGAATTGGTGCCACAGTAGATGTTGTTGATTGCGTCCCGCCGGCCAAACAGCCGATTAAAGGGCTGGCCGTTGGCGCCCTCTCCAATCACTAGGCCGGCGTTCATGTTCTGGACGCCGGTAATGCCCGTGCCTTTATTGCCCACGTAAGCCACTTCCAGGGTGAACTGGCGGGGCAGCTGGCGCTGGATGGCCACGTTCCAACTTTGCACGTAAGCCTCGCGGACATCGGGCCGGATGTAATTGAAGACGGATGCTGGCGCGGGATTGATGATGCCGTTAGCAGGAACAGGGAAGGGGCGGAAGGGAGGAAACCCTTCGCGCATGGAGCCGGCCGCCACAAAAGCGCTGGCAGCCTGAAAAGAATTGTTCTCGCGCACGGGGAAATTAAAGGCGTAGCCATTGTCGGCGAGCGGAACCCAGCTGATGCCGTATCCCGTGCGGAAAACCGTTTTGTCGTTCCACCGCCAAGCGAGCCCAAAGCGCGGTGCAAACCCGGTGGCGTAGAGCCTCCGGCCCAGATTCATGGGGATGTTCCCGATTCCGGCCACTTCCAGCGAGTTGGTGAAGGGGATGAAATTCGAAAAACCTCCCCGCACGCGCGGAACGGGCGGAGGCCAAAGCTCATGGCGCAGGCCAAGGTCGATGGTGAGCCTCTGGCTGACTTGCCATTTGTCTTGCACGTAGCTGAAAAAGGGCCGTTGCAAAAAGGTCGGGAAGATCAGCGGCAGATCACGTCCGAGCTCGTTGGGAACATCGAGTAGGAAACTCGCAAAGGAGTTTGCAAAGCTTTGAGGCGAGCCGTTAGCTAACTGGCCTGCCGCATTACGCACGGCGAGAATGGTGGTTCCTTCGCGGAAATTGAAACGGCCTCGCGGATTGAAGGTCTGGTTCTGCAATAATTCATCGCGATTGCGGCGATAGTCGACGCCAAACTTGATGGTGTGATTTCCCAGGATCTTGGTGTTGTTGATGATGAAATTGAGGTTGGTTTCCCCGCGTTCCCAAGGCAGGCTCGCCGAATAACCGACCACGGGGTTGGAAAAGCCATTGATTTGGATGTTGCTCATGCCCCCAGTGAAAGGCGAAACATTGACCCCCGGAATTCCGATTTCTTCGGCAGTGCGCAGCCGGATGTCGGCGTTTTCCGCGTTGTTGCGGTAGTACATGATCCCAGTGCGCACTTCGGTAACCAGCGAAGGCGACCAGACGCGGGTGTAGTTAATGGCGCCGTTGGTGGCGCGCTGAATTCCCGTACCTGCGAAATCGCGGATGCCGCCGCCGCGCACGCCAAAGATGGGCGGGTCGTAGATGAGCGAATCTTGGCGGGAATAGCGGACGCTGACCCGGTCCTTGTCTGTCAGTTGCCAGTCGGTTTTCGCATCTCCGCCGTTGGTGTCTTTTTTACGGACCGTGGAAGTTTGAAAATTTTGCAATTCCGCATTGTTCACGGGCGGAGGAATGAGCTCCATGATGCGCCGGGCGATGGGGCTGATGCGGCTAGCGGGAATGATGCGGTTTGGGAAGGGGGTGCGGCTGGTACCATCTGGATTGCCGCTTGCGGGATCGTAGATATCGGTTCCGCGCGACCAGTTCAAATCGCCTTGGCGGAAAGACATCATGGGAATGGTAGCTTGGTGGAAATCGCCCCGTCGGTCCCGAATTCCCTGGTAGTCAACGAAATAGAAGATACGGTTGCGAATGATCGGTCCACCGAGAGTGAAGCCGAAGTTGTTCACCGTGGTGACGGGCTTGGAGTTGGCGAAAAAGGGCCGGGCGGAAAGCCGGCTGACGCGGTTGAAGTGAAAGAGGCTCCCATGCAGGTCGTTGGTTCCGGATTTGAAGTTCACATTGACGACTGCGCCCCCAGCCCGGCCCAGTTCCGCTTCATAATTCGAGGTCGTCACGTCCACGGTCTGCAGCGCTTCAATGGAAGGGATCATGGCCGTCAGCAAGCCCGTGCGGTGATTGTTGTCCACTCCATCCAGTTGAACGTTATTCGACAACCGGCTTTGGCCGTTGACGCGAGTGGAAAGCGAATCCTGGGGATTAAAGAACTCCGAATGTGGCCGGAAGGAGCGCGTGGCTCCAGGAACCAAATTGATCAAGCTTTGGAAGTTGCGGTTGTAAGCCAAAGGCATGTCCGCGAGGGTCTTGGTTTCGATCTTGCGGCCAGTATCCGAGCGGTCGGTTTGAAGAATGGCAACCTCAGCAGAAACCGTAATGGACTCGTTGATCTGACCTGGCTGTAAGGTGAGGTCGGCCCGAGCCGTGGAGTTGACGAGCACGTCAACTTGCTCGCGGATGGCTTTGCGGAAACCGCTCATTTCCACCTCAACACGATAAACTCCGGGTTGAAGATTGGGGAAGGAGTAATTACCGCTCTGATTGGTTTGGGTGGTTTGAGAAATCCCCGTTTGGGTGGCCACGATCGTAACCTTCGCGTTGGCGACCAGGGCTCCTGAGGCATCGGACACCGTGCCGACAAGCGTTCCATTCACGGCTTGAGACCAGGTAAACTGCGGGCACAGCAGGAGGCAGAAAGCAGCGACAAGATTCATCTTCATGGGGCACCCCTTGTTGGTCTACTCGGTAGTTTGCCAATCATATCACCGAGTTCCCGCGAGGCCAACAAAGGTCGCGCGGCGGGAATCCAGTGCGCCTCACCGGCGCGGAGGCAAACAGCGATTTCGACTCGACGGAACTGCCGACAGGATTGCCTCCGCTGACCGTAGTCGACAACGGATTCATGCGGTCTACTCCTTTCACACGCAGATTCACAGCAACGTTCGAAATGGCTCCCGCTTCGCGTGCTGTATACGGAGATCCAAGTCGATGAGTGGAACGCTGCGCGCTTCGATGCGCAGGGAAGGCAAGTGAGCGGGACGTTCGGCCAATACACGTCCACGCTGGATGCCAGACGGACCGTGTTGGGAGCGAAGCTGTACTTCTAGCATCTGGCGGATTTGTCCTCCAGCATCCCCCTTGACAACGGCTGCAGCCCGTCCTAGTGTGAAGGCCATGCTAGCCCAGATGCGTCATCCACGGGAGGAGCCAGACCCGCGCAAGACGGCATGGTTAGAAGCGATCGCTGCGGGGATTATCCTCCTGATTATCGTGCTTGTCTTGGCGATGATCTTTTTCTACAAGCCTGCCGGTTGAAGCGGAGATTCAGCAGGCGCGGCAAGCTGTTTGGCCAGCGCCAGCGCTTCGTCACGGGTGTGGATGCGCCCTTCAAGCTGGGCATCCTCCACAGCCTGAAGGATCTTGCCAAAAACAGGGCCGGGCTCGTAGCCAGCGGCAATGAGGTCCCGGCCGCTGAGAAGCCGGGGTGGGCGGAGTTGTTCAGGCGCCAGCTGGTTGAAAAGACGGCGCGCCAATTCATAGGTCCCAAGCTGCTGGTGGCTAGCGAGGCAATCTAAACGGTGCAGTTCGAGGTGGAGTTCGAAATCGGGAAGACGGAGGAATCGCTTCAGCGTGCTCTCCTTCATGCGGGGCAGATCCTTGAACCGCATGTGGTGTTTCACGAGTGCTGTGACGCGCTCGATCATCTGATTGGAGCAGCGAAGACGGGCGAGAATCTCCCTGCTCATCTGGACTCCCACTTCGACATGTCCATCAAAACGAATACGGCCGGCAATGCGGAAGGTGGCGGGCTTGCCAATATCGTGCAGGAGCACGGCCAGCGCTAGCTCGGGTGGAGCCTTCCCCATCTTCTCGAGCATCAACAGGACGTGGGTCCAGACGTCGCCTTCAGGATGGAACTCCGGCGGTTGCTCGACGCCACGGAGGGCGACAACCTCAGGAAGAATTTCCGCCAGAAGGCCGCAATCAAGGAGTAACTCCATGCCTCTCCGCGCGGCGCCTTCGGTGAGAATCATCAGCAATTCCTCGCGGACACGTTCGGGCGCAACGCGGCGGATCAGAGGATGAAGCTGGCGGATGGCGGCGTGGGTCTGAGCCTCAATTTGGAAGCCGAAGCGGGCGGCAAAGCGTACGGCGCGTAACAGGCGAAGGTGGTCCTCGGAGAAGCGCGCCACTGGATCGCCAACGGCGCGCACAAGGCCAGCGCGCAAATCGGCCTCACCGCCGACGAAATCATACAACTGGCCGGTGAGCGGGTCGAGAAAGAGAGCGTTGATCGTGAAGTCGCGCCGCAAGGCGTCTGGACGAAGCTCGGTTTCAAACTGCACCGCGGTGGGATGGCGGCCATCCGCGTAGGCGAGGTCACTGCGAAAGGTGGCCACTTGCACGCCATCGACGAGAATGACGCCAAAATGAGCTCCGACGAGGCTTGCTTGCGGAAACAGCTGCTTTAACTCCTCAGGCCGGGCGTCGGTAGCAACGTCAAAGTCTTTGGGAGGAATGTTTAAAAGCTGGTCCCGAACACACCCCCCCACGAAAAGCGCCTGGTAGCCGTGCTGGCGGAGACGCTCAACGATGCGAAGCGCCGCGGACCAGGCGGGAGGCTGGGGTTGGCTGGAGCCCTCCATACCACTAGGGTTAACATAAGAGAAGACGGCGATTGATTGCATGTCCTCCGAGTCTGGTGATTCGTCTTCTTCCCTTTCCCCACAAACCACGAAGGTAGTCGTCGCAACAACTGCGGCTTTAAGCTTCATCAGTTTTTGGCGGGGCGCGGCCATCGTACTCTCCGATTTGGCCTCGACCATGTTTTACGTGGGGGGCATCACCGAACAAGCCATTGGAAAAACAGCGCCGTGGTTCGTCTTAGCAGTGATGCTGTTCAGTTTTGCCGTGCGCTCCATCTACCTGGAAAGCTGCAGCATGTTTGTGCGGGGGGGCGTGTATGTGGTGGTGCGCGATGCCATGGGCCCTCTAATGGCGAAGCTTTCGGTTTCGGCCCTGGTCGTGGACTACGTGTTGACGGGACCGATCAGCGCGGTGACGGCTGGACAGTACCTAGGACATCTTTTTAATGAGATCTGCCAGCTGCTACACCACGAGCTACGTCTCGATCCGTCAAGTTTTTCAGTGCTTTTCGCCGCGGCAGTGACCTTGTATTTCTGCTGGAGCAACGTGAAAGGGATTCAGGAATCGAGCGGTAAGGCGCTGCGCATCATGCAGGTGACAACTGTCATGGTTGCCGTGTTGCTTGTGTGGTGTCCGCTGACGCTCCTGGTCCGAGGCGGCTGGAGCTGGCCTCCTGCTCCCCTACCGCAAAATTTGCGCTTCACTGCCGAATCGCTCGGATGGCTTCACGGAACATTTTGGGTGGAGCTTGCTCCCGTTGCCCTGGTAATCGCCTTTGGGCACTCCCTGCTGGCGATGAGCGGTTTTGAAACGCTCGCCCAGGTCTACCGCGAAATTGCCTATCCAAAACTAAGAAATTTGCGTCGCACGGCCAATATCGTTTGCAGTTATGCTCTGCTCTCAACGGGGCTGATCTCCCTGTATGCGGTGATGATCATCCCAGATGAAACCCGCAAGCTGTACTACGACAATCTGATCGGCGGGCTTTCGATGAGCCTAGCTGGGCCTACGCTATTAAAACTCAGCTTCCACATCTTTGTAGTGATCGTGGGCATGCTCATTCTTTCCGGAGCCGTGAACACTTCTATCATCGGAGCCAACGGAGTGTTAAACCGTGTGGCCGAAGACGGAGTGTTGCTGGACTGGTTCCGCAAACCGCACCGCCGCTATGGCACGAGTTACCGCCTGATTCTGGTGGTCGTCGTGCTGCAACTGGTTACTATTGTTCTGAGTCGGGGGAATGTCATTTGGCTGGGTGAAGCGTATGCCTTTGGTGTCGTTTGGAGCTTTTTTTTGAAAGGTCTCGGCGTACTCGCTTTGCGTTTCCAGAGGACCGATCAGGAATATAAAACGCCACTCAATCTGCGCCTGGGGGAGCGGGAACTGCCCATTGGGCTATCGCTGACGGTGCTCGCTCTTTTCTTCGTGGCCCTGGCAAACCTGTTCACCAAACAAGTGGCGACCTATGCGGGGGTGTCCCTGACTTCACTGCTGTTTAGTGTGTTTTTGATCTCGGAGCGCGCCAATGCACGCCGGCGGAAATCTCTGGCCAAGAAGAAGGGGCTGGAAGAATTTAATCTCGAACCGCAAGCCGATGTGGCGCAAAACGCGGTTCACGCCCGCCCGGGCTGCGTGCTGGTGGCCGTCCGGGACTACCAGCGGATGGAACACCTGAAGCGGGTTCTGGAGAAAGTAAACCTTCGCCGCCATGACGTCGTCGTGATGACGGTTCGCCAGCTTTCGACGGGGGCGGCAGAATACGGCTTGCGCGACGACCAGCTGTTCTCGGATTATGAGCGAACTTTGTTTTCGCGTGTGGTGGAAATGGCCGAAAAGCAAGGCAAGCCGGTGGAACTACTGGTGGTGCCGGGAACTGACCCCTTCGTCGCCATGGTGCAGACGGCTCAGAAGTTAAAGGCCTCCCGACTGGTGACTGGCGTATCCGCCCGCATGAGCAGCGAGGAACTGGCGCGGCGAATTGGGCTAGCCTGGGAAAAGCTGCCCGAGCCCCGGCATGCCTTTTCGTTAGAAGTGATCAGCCCGGACCGGCCCTCCATGTATGTGAACTTAGGGCCGCACCCGCCGCGGTTGTGGCCGGAAGACATTGACCGGTTGCATGAACTTTGGTTGAAGTTGACCGAAGAGGAGGGAATTGGCGCGAAGCTCCATCACCGCGATGTTGTCGGCGTCGCACTCCAACGGCTCGAACGCGATTTGGAGGGCAGCCAGCGAGAGGAAGTTTTGCAGCATATTCGCAAGGAGATGCGAAAGTCGTAACGTACAAAGACAAGGTAGGACTCAAGCATGCGCTGGTTGAGCTTTTGGCCGCTCCTGACAATGATGCTGATGACCACAAACGCCGCAGAGAAAGGCATTTTTCCCTACCGTTATGATCAGTGGGATCTTCCCAACGGTCTGCGCCTGATTACGGTTCCAACAGACTACCCGAACGTCGTGAACTTGCAGATTGTGGTTCAGGTTGGCTCCCGCAATGAGGTCGAGCCTGGTAAAAGCGGATTTGCACACTTTTTCGAGCACATGATGTTCCGCGGTACGAAGAACACAACGCCGGAGGAATACGAGCGGCAGATGAAACAAATCGGCGCTTCGTTTAACGCTTCCACTTGGGACGACCGCACGAACTACCACACCACGTTCTCCAAGGAGGATTTAGAAACTGTCTTACGGCTGGAAGCCGACCGGTTTCAGTTTCTCTCCTATAGCGAAGCCGCCTTCCGCACCGAAGCTTTGGCCGTCTTGGGCGAATACAACAAAGGCAGCTCCGAGCCGTTTCAAAAGCTGATGGAAGTCCTCATGGACACGGCCTTTGATCAGCACACCTATAAACACACCACCATCGGATTTCTGAAAGATATTCAGGACATGCCGAATCAATATGAATACAGCAAGGTATTCTTCGACCGCTATTACCGGCCGGAATATACGACGCTGATCGTGACCGGGGATGTAGATCCAAAGACCACGCGAGCGCTTGTCGAGAAGTACTGGGGAGCGTGGCAGCGCGGTAGTTACCGGGCGGAAATTCCCCGCGAACCCCAGCATGACGGTCCGCGGCGCAACCACGTGGACTGGCCCACGGCGACGCTGCCGCTGCTCGCAGTCGCTTTCCACTCGGCGGCCTATACGGACACCGATCTCGATTCGGCTGCCTTGGACGTTATCGGCTACCTAGGCTTTTCGCCAAATTCCGAGCTTTACCGGAAGCTGGTGATCGAAGATCAAGTCGTCGATTATTTGTCCGTTGACACGTTCGATCATGTGGACCCGCATCTGTTTACCGTGACGGCGAGAATTAAAAAGAAAGAGGATCTGGCGCGGGTGGAGAAGGAAATTTTGGCAACGGTAGAGAGTTTCAAAGAAAAACTGGCGCCTAGGGACAAACTGGATAGCGTGAAGAAACACCTGCGCTACCGCTTTGCGTTGCGGCTGAACAACAGCGAAGACATTGGCGAAGTGCTTTGCCATTATGTGGCATTACGGCGCACGCCAGAGACCATCAACCGGATATACGAGCGATATGCTGCGCTCACGGCAGAGGATTTACAGCGGATGGCTCGCAAATACTTTGTGGATCGCGAACGAGTGATTGTGACACTGACAGGCAAGTAGGCGATGCGAACTTTTTTGGTGCACAACTTTGGGTGCCGGGCAGCACAAGCCGACGGTGCAGCACTGGAGGGGATGCTGCGCCGCAAGGGGCTTGAAGCGGTTGGCTCAAATGCGGAGGCCGACTTAGTCATTTTGAACACTTGCACAGTGACCGCCGCCGCGGACGAGGATGTCCGGCAAGCGGTGCGGCGGGCGCACCGGGAAAATCCGCAAGCCCGGATTCTCATCACGGGATGCTATGCGCAACGCGCTCCTC
Source organism: Bryobacteraceae bacterium (assembly GCA_025056455.1). GTDB lineage: Bacteria > Acidobacteriota > Terriglobia > Bryobacterales > Bryobacteraceae > CADEFT01. The sequence goes on from JANWVY010000001.1 coordinate 780,473, forward strand.
AGGAGCTGATTGAACTGCCCGGTGTCGCGTGGGTGGTCGGTAACTCGCATAAGACGGAGATCGCGGAGGTGGTGGCCACCGAAACCCCCTACCACGGGCAAATCCTAGTTGGGGAGATCTCGCGGCAGCGGGAATTTGCGGCGGGTTGGGTCGAGGAGGCAGCCTCCGACCGCAGCCGGCCGAATCTTAAAATTCAGGATGGCTGCGGCAACCGCTGCTCGTTCTGCATCATTCCAGCGGTGCGTGGGCCGAGCCGCAGTGCAAAACCTGAGGAAGTGATTGAGCAGGTCCGAGTATTAGCGACAAAATATCAAGAAATTGTTTTGACCGGAATCAACCTTGGGCGCTGGGGAAGAGATCTCGGTGGGCGCATGCGCTTGGCGGATCTCCTCAGGCGCCTGCTGGCAGAAACTGACGTGCGACGTCTGCGGTTGAGTTCGGTGGAACCGATGGACTGGTCGGACGACTTGCTAGCGTTGATGGCCTCGGAGAAGCGAATCGCGAAGCATGTGCATGCTCCTCTGCAGTCAGGTTCGGATTCCGTGCTGCGGAGGATGCGCCGCAGATACCGCCCACGGCACTATGAGGACCGTATGCGCAAGGCCCGTGAATGGATGCCGGACGCGGCCATCGGAGCCGACGTCATGGTGGGTTTTCCGGGAGAAACAGAAGCCGAGTTTGAAGAAAGCCGGCAGTTCCTTGCCAGCCTCCCGTTCACCTACCTGCACGTGTTCACTTATTCGGAGCGGCCCGGGACAGAAGCACTCCAGCTGCCGGATCCTGTTCCCTGGGCGCTGCGCAAAGAGCGCAATAAGATTCTCCGCGATCTGGGGGAAAGCAAAAACCTCGCTTTCCGCCGCTTGATGGTGGGCAAGACGCTTTCCGCGGTTACCCTAGATCCCCCTGGCCTGGCCTTAACCGAGAACTATCTCAAGGTTCAGCTGAGCCAGCCTCGCGCAGCGAACCAAATCGTGGATGTCACCATTGGCGGCGTTACACCAACCGGGTTGTGCGAGCAGACTCCATTTCGGCTGCTATGAATTCTCCTGGCGTCAACAAGGCGGCCTGCTGGCAGGGCCATCGAAATCTCCGCATGAAATTCTGGCCATACGTGCTCATGATCATGGTTTTGGTTTCACCGGCGTTTGCGGCGACTCTGACCAAACCGGGCAACACGCCGCTAGTCACCATTCGCTTGGTTTTTCGCACTGGAGCAGCTTTCGATCCCCCGGGCAAAGAAGGGCTTGCTGCGCTCACGGCCGCTATGCTGGCGCAAGCTGGCTCGAAGAGCATGACCTATTCGCAGATTCTCGAGGCCATGTTTCCGATGGCCACCAGTATCGAGGTTCAGGTGGATAAGGAAATGACGACCTTCGGGGCTGAGACTCACATCGACAATTTAGAGCGCTTCTATTCCATCTTTCGCAGCGTGCTGCTGGAGCCCGGCTGGCGACAGGAGGATCTGAAAAGGCTCAAAGAGGAAACGATCAACTTTTTGCGCGTCTCTTTGCGAAGCAACAATGAAGAGGAACTGGGCAAAGAAGCGCTGTACAACGAGATCTATGCCGGGCATCCTTATGGCTGGCACAACCTGGGGCGCGTTTCCGCCGTTGAAAAGCTGACAGTTTCCGATTTGCAGGCCTTTTACCGCGCGCATTACACCCAAGCGAACTTGACCATCGCCCTAGCGGGTGGCTACCCGGCGGATTTTCCCCGCCGCGTCGAACGAGATTTCGCTGTCTTGCCCAAGGGCAAACCGAACGTGCTGAAGCTGCCCGCGCCAAAAAAAATCGTGGGCCGGCACCTGCTGTTGATTGAAAAACCCACGCGCTCGGTGGCTATCTCGCTTGGTTTTCCGATCGCGGTGCGGCGGGGGCATCCGGATTACCCGGCCTTGCTTGTCGCGCAAAGTTACTTGGGTCAGCATCGCACCAGCGGCGTCCGTCTCTATGAGCGGTTGCGTGAGGCGCGGGGATTGAATTATGGCGACTACGCCTATCTGGAGTATTTTCCGCGCGGCATGTACCAGTTTGAACCGGACCCAAATCTCGCGCGGCAGCAACAGATCTTCCAGGTCTGGATCCGCCCGGTGCAGCCAGAAACGGCGCATTTTGCGCTCCGGCTGGCCATCTTTGAACTGGAGAAGTTTTTTCGCGAAGGCCTGAGCCAGGCGGATTTCGAAAAGACGCGGCAGTTTCTCACCAAATATGTGAACCTGCTCATCAAGACCAAACGAGCAGAGCTGGGCTATGACATTGACAGCCGGTTTTATGGCATCGCCGATTATGCGACCTACGTGAAAACCGCGCTTGCGAAACTGACGCGGGAAGATGTCCACCGTGCCATTCAGAAGCATCTTCCCCCGGAAAACATGCAAATTGTGATGATTGCCCAAGGTTGCGAAAAGCTGAAGGAGGCCATTGCGCAGGAAGCACCATCTCCGATGCGCTATAACGCACCGAAGCCGAAGGAGATTTTGGAGGAAGATCGCTTGGTGGAAAAGCTCGCTTTGGGAATCCAAGCTGAGAACATCAAGATTGTCAAAGTAGAGACTTTGTTCGAGTAAAGGCAGTCAGGCCAGGGTGAGTCCAGCGTGCGCTTTCAGCTCCCAGCCAGCGAACTCGCCGCGCTGGTATTTGGGAAAGGCGGCTGCTGCGATCATCGCGGCGTTATCCGTGGCTAGCGCGGGGCGCGGAAAAAAAACGCCGTAAGGCAGTTTGGCTTGGCGGGCGGCGGCGCGGAGGCCCGCGTTGCAGGCGACTCCACCAGTGATGACCCAGGATTTTGCCGAGATCATTCCCGCAGCCATTTCGGCCCGCGTCAACAGCTCGCGGATCACGGTGTGCTGGAAGGAGGCGATGAGATCGCGCGTCGCCGGCGGCGTTAAGGCCAGCCATTCCTCGATCGATGAGCGGGGATGGGAGCGGCTCCATTGTTTCCGAGCCTCAATTTCCGCGGCCATATTCCGCGCCTCCACCCAACGAAGAACGGCAGTTTTGAGCCCGCTAAAGCTGAAGTCAAGAGGGTTCCCTTTCATTTTCGCCAAGGGAAAGGACACAGCTTGCGGATCGCCATAACTGGCGATCTGGTCAAGAATGGGGCCGCCCGGGTAGCTGTAACCCAACAGTTTTGCCACCTTGTCGTAGGCTTCTCCGGCGGCATCATCTCGGGTGCGGCCTAACAGCCGGTAGTGAAATCCTTCGCGGATTTCGAACAAGTGAGTGTGTCCACCGCTGGCAACTAAAGCAAGTGCGGGAAACTGTAGCTGCGAGCCCGCCTCCATGGCAACGGCATGGATATGTCCTTCAAGGTGGTTCACAGCGATGAGCGGCAGCTTGCAGGACATGGCGATAGCTTTCGCATAGACGATTCCCACCAGAAGCGAACCAACGAGTCCGGGGCCTTGTGTGACGGCGACAGCGGCAAGCTCGGGGTAGGAGCAAGAGGCCTGCTCCATGGCCTGCCGCACGACGGGGACAATCGCTCTCAGATGCTCTCGCGACGCTAATTCAGGCACCACGCCGCCATATTTTCCATGCACGTCGAGTTGCGAGGAAACGACGCTCGAGACGATGCGCGAACCACCTTCCACCACGGCGGCCGCCGTCTCATCGCAAGAAGTTTCAATGCCGAGAATGCGCAACTTGCTATTGTATCGAGCTGGATGGACCTTTCTGAATTCGATTATGAGCTGCCCGAAGAGCGGATCGCGCAACAACCGTTAGAGGATCGCGCGGCCTCGCGCATGTTGGTGGTCTACCGCAAGGAGCAACGCTGGGAGGATCGCCAATTTCGCGAGTTTCCTTCGTTTGTTCAGCCGGGCGACGTCATTGTCTTGAACAATTCGAAGGTACTGCCAGCGCGGCTATTTGGCCACCGGTGCGGGGCGCGCGCGCTGGCGATCGGACGCAACCATCCCAAAAGCCGGGAATACCTCGGGGGGCGGGTAGAGGTTTTATTGTTACGCGCTACAAAGGAAGATCCACTGGTGTGGCAGGTTCTGGTGCGACCTGGCCGGAAGCTCCAGATCGGCGAACGAATCCAGTTCTCGCAGCGGTTGCGCGCGCAAATCGTAGGCCGGGGCGCCTATGGCGAGCGCACCGTGCGTTTTGAAGTGGAAGGCGACTTTTTTGAGGCCGTCAACGAGGTGGGGCACGTCCCTTTGCCGCCATACATCCACCGGCCGGACACGGCCCAGGATCAAGCGCGGTATCAAACGGTGTACGCCAAAAACGCCGGGTCGGTGGCGGCGCCTACTGCGGGCCTTCATTTCACGCCGGAGATTCTGGCAGAGTGTGAACGCGCCGGAGCCACGCTGGCGGAGGTGACGCTCCATGTTGGCTTGGGCACCTTTCAGCCGCTACGCACCCAGGTGGTGGAGCAAGCCAAGCTCCACGCTGAGTACTATCAAGTGGACTCGCTGACAGCGCAACGCATTCAGTCTGCTCGGAGAGTATTCGGAATTGGGACTACCTCGGTACGAACGGTAGAGACGCTGGCAGCAAACGGCTGGCGGCAGTTGGAGGGAGAAACCGAACTTTTCATCTACCCTGGTTATGAATACCGGCGGATTGACGCCTTGCTCACAAACTTCCACCTTCCGCAGTCCAGCCTCTTGCTGCTGGTGTGCGCGTTTGCCGGTAAGGATTTGATCCTAGCGGCTTACCGTCACGCGGTGAGAGCGGAGTACCGGTTCTATAGCTACGGAGATTGCATGCTGATTCTGTAGGGCCATGGCGAGATAGCTACTTCGCGCCCACAGCCAATCGCTGGATGTGTAGCGCCCGCCCGGTTTCCGGGTCGGCGTCGAGAATCACGCCGTGCAGCTCGGGCTGGCCCGTGGCGCTCTCAAAGCGTACGGGTAGGGCGGTCAGGAATTTGCGAATAACCGATTCGCGATCGACGCCAATGATGGATTCATAGGGCCCAGTCATTCCGGCGTCAGTCTGGTAGGCGGTGCCCTGATTGAGGATGCGCGAATCTGCCGTAGGAATGTGAGTATGGGTGCCGATAACGGCTGTGACGCGGCCATCCAAATACCAGCCCATGGCCGTTTTCTCACTGGTAAGCTCGGCGTGAAAATCTACGATTTTGATTTTGATGGAGGGATCTAAGCTCGCCAGCAGGCTATCTGCTTTCCGAAACGGACAATCGGTCATGGGCATATAGGAGCGGCCTTGGAGGTTGATCACGGCGCAGGGTACACCATTGCGAGCAGGGACGACGACAAGTCCTTTGCCGGGCAGATCTTCGCCATAATTTGCAGGCCGGATCAGGCGCGGTTGCTTGCTGAAGTAATCGTAGATCTCGCGTTTGTCCCAGATATGATTGCCCGAGGTAAGAACATCGATGTGGAGGGCAAAGAGCTCGTCGGCCAGGGCTGGCGTCAGCCCAAAACCGCCAGCGGCGTTTTCAGCATTGGCGATCACCAGGTCGATGTGTTCGCGCTCCACAATCCCTGCAAGGTGATCGGCGACCATCTTCCGGCCCGGGGAAGCGAAGATGTCGCCAATAAACAGTATTCGCATGGAAAGGGGTTGGGGGGAACTTCAGGGAGCGCACCACTTGGCCGTTTCCACCTCTGTAAATTGATCCCCATCGAAAAGGGGGGAATCCTCCGGGCGTCTTTAGGCTTCTCCATTCGCCCGAGGGCGGGAGCTTGCTCACCGACGCAACCATCTACGAGCCGGACTCCAAGGCTTATGCTATCGGATCAATTTTTTAGAGGCTTTCCACCTGCTTTGCAGGAACGCTCCTGACCAAGGATAGCATGAGAGACGGCAAGGTCCGCTAGTAGCTTTTGGCTAAACTTGAAAAAGTATGGCTTCAGTGCGGCTGACAGCGCACGTGAAAGCGGCCGGTTGAGCGTCCAAGTTGAGTCCAAAGGTTTTGGACCAGGTTCTGCGGCAGCTTCCGCGTCCGACGAACGCGAACGTACTGGTAGGCTTTGACACGTCGGATGACGCCGGCGTCTACCAGCTGAGCCCGGAGTGTGCCCTGGTGCAAACGGTTGATTTTTTCACTCCCATTGTTGACGATCCGTTCACCTTCGGAGCGATTGCCGCAGCTAACTCCTTGAGTGACGTTTATGCCATGGGGGGACGGCCTTTGACGGCGCTTTCTGTTGTCTGTTACCCGGCCAAAGGCGACCTTGGGACGTTATCTCAGATTTTGCGTGGCGGCGCGGCCAAGATGGAGGAAGCAGGCTGCGCCGTGATTGGCGGCCACAGCGTATCAGACGAAGAGATCAAGTTTGGCTATGCTGTCACGGGCCTCATTCATCCCAGCCGGATCTGGACAAATGCGGGCGCGCAGCCGGGAGATGCGCTGCTGTTATCAAAGCCGCTCGGCACAGGCGTCATTTCAACGGCGCTGAAGCGCGGCGTGGCCCGAGATGAGGATGTCCGGGGCGCGGTTGCATCCATGCTGAAGCTCAATCGCGAAACCGCCGAGTTGCTGGCCGACGTGGAAGTTCATGGCTGCACCGATGTGACGGGATTTGGGTTGATCGGGCATGCGCGGGAGCTAGCGCTGGCCAGTCAAGTCACGGTGGAAATCGATGCCCTCAGTGTGCCTTTGCTGCCCGGGGCCCTCGAATATGCCCAGCAAGGCGCGCAGCCCGGAGGCTTAAAAAGTAATCGGGATTTTGCTTCTTGTGATGTCGAGTTGAGTGCCCCGCTTGCGGCTGAGCGGGAAGCGCTGTTGTATGATCCGCAAACTTCGGGGGGTTTGCTGGTCGCTGTGCGGGAAAGCGATGCAGCAAGATTGACTTCGCTGGCCCGGATTGGCCGCGTAACGCCAAGACAGGCGAAGGCCGTGCGAATCGTTTCATGAATCCGATCATTGTGGCTTTAGATGTGTCTAGCGGGAGGGAGGCGCGAGAGCTGGTCTCGCGGCTTGCCGGCGCGGTCGGTTGCTTCAAGATTGGCATGGAGCTTTATGCAGCCGAGGGCGTGTCCTTGGTGGATGAGCTGCTTGAGGCTGGCCATCGCGTCTTCCTGGATTTAAAGTTTTATGACATCCCGGAAACAGTGAAACGCGCAACAGCGCAAGTAGCCCGGCGCGGCGTGCATTTTCTGACCGTGCATGGCAGCCAAGCGGTTATGCGGGCGGCCGTCGAGGGACGCGGAGAATCGGAGTTGAAGTTGCTCGGTGTCACGGTCTTGACGAGTTTCGATGAATCGGATTTGGCGGATCTCGGCTATGGTTGTCGAGTCAGCGATTTGGTGGCGCTCCGTGTTCAGAAGGCGAAAGAGGCTGGCTTGGATGGCGTGGTCTGTTCGCCGCTGGAGGCTAGCCAGGTGCGGGGAACCCTTGGCCCGCAGGCTTTGGTGGTGACGCCCGGAGTCCGCTCGCTGGGGTCGGCTCAGGGCGATCAAAAACGGGTGGCGACGCCAGCCGAAGCAATTCGAAATGGAGCTTCTCACTTGGTCATCGGGCGACAAATCACCCAGGCAGCAGATCCGAAAGCAGAGGCGCTCCGGATTCTTGAGGAGATTGCGGGCGCTGGGGACCTGCCGAACGACACCCGCTAGGTTCTCGCGGCAGTAGGGCTTACTACGCAGTGCCGGGTGACGAGCGGCGCTCACCTTGCATCACGCCCCGCCGTAGGTCCGAACCGTTTTGGGGCGGCCTAGCGGCGTAGGCCAAGAAAGATCCTGCGCGGAACACCCCTCGCGCGGTGCGTATTCACTTGCCCCCTTGGCGAACGTTAAAACTCGAGCCTTAGTCCGAAGCGAAACTGACGTTCTGACGGCGTGGCTAGGTTGGGCAAGGTACTGATGATCGAAGAGAAGTTGTTGAGCGCCCGCACGGTGCCGTCGGGATTTAGCGACATGCTTGCCACGTTTGCGATGGGATTGGAGAACTTGGGCGTGTTGGTCATGTTGAAGCTCTCCGCCCGGAACTCCAGCTTCATTCTCTCCGTGAGTTTGAAGACGCGGAACAGGCTCAGGTTGATGTTCCACAAACCGGGTCCAAACATGGTGTTGCGGCCGGTTGTGCCGAAGCGGACGCCAAAAGGCTGGCGGAAGGCGAGGGGGTCGAACCAGGACTTGTTGGCGCCGATTTCACCGATGGTGCGCACCTTTCCAGCAATCACAAGGTCGGCGGTCTGGCTGCTGCCGGGGGCATTGAGTTCGGCGCCGCTGGCGAAAACCGTGAAGGGAGTTCCGGTGTAGGCTGCGAAAGTGCCGTTGGTTTGCCAGCCACCGAGCAGGTGGGCGATGAAGCCGTTGGTGGCCATCTTTTTACCTTGGCCGAAGGGCAGTTCGTAGACGCCGCCTAGGGTAAACATCTGGGCCCGGTTGTAGCCAGCGACGGCGCGGTTGCGGCGGATCGTCGGTTCCCAATTCCAGCCACCGCCTAGGCCTGCCCAACCGTCATCGTCTGCATAGTTGATCGCCTTCGAAAAAGTGTAGGCTCCTTTGAGTAACAAGCCATTCTGGAAGGAGCGGTTGATGGCGAGCTGCAAGCCATGATAGTTGCCGTTTGCAATCCCGTCCCACATGAGCATCTGGATGCGGCGGTTTTGCGTAGCGGCGAGCGGACGTCCCGCAGGTCCGGTGCCGGGAGGCGCAGCGTTGATATCGCGGTCAATGAGCTGGTGCACGGTTTGCGTGCCGACGTAGGCAATGCTGGTGATGATATTTGCAGGCAGCTTGCGCTCAATCGTGAAGTTCCAGGATTGGATATAGCCACGGTTGATCTGACCGCCCCAGGGGCTGCGAGGCCCCATGTCGACCGTGGGTGGCAGCGTCATGATGCCCCGGCTCGTATCGGGAATGGGGATAGGAGGAACTCCTTTGTCGAGGGTGTCGAACCAAACAAAGGGGCCCGGCGAGACAAATGTGGAGCCAATGGTAGCCGGGTACATGCCACGCAAGGGGCGCGAGAAGGGGAGCGGATCGTTGGTGATGCCGTAGCCAGAGCGGATGACTGTGTTTTCGGTGACGCGATAGGCAAAACCGACGCGAGGCGCAAACAGACGCTTGGAGGTCGTGATGCCCACGTTGCGCGGGACGTCGCCGATGCCTCCCATATAAACGAGATTAGTGGCTGGATCCCAACGCTCAATGCCGCGGTCTTTCCGATAGATCAAGGGATAGTATTCATACCGGAGGCCCAAGTTTAGGGTGAGCTTGCGGGTGACTTGCCAGCGGTCGCGCACATACCAACCGAACTGCCATTCGCGGTTGGTGTATTGGAAGAGCTGGACGCTTTTTTGGATCTGGGTGACAAGGCCGAGCTGGAAGGTGGCGTACTGGTTGAGGTAGTTGGAAGCGTAGCCGCGAGCGCCGGTGGGATCGCCAGCAAAACTAAAAGCGCCGCGGGGACCACCGCTCACCTCGGGCTGCCACTGATCCATCTGAAAGCGAACCATGTCGAAGCCAAAGCGGATTTCATGCGCCCCCTTCATCTTGGTGGCGTTGGTTGTGTAGGTGACCGAGCGTTCATTGTAGAAGTACGGTTGCCATCCGGCAGTGGCGCCCCAAGGAGTGAAACCGTGAGCGAGGCTTGGCATCCCGCTGTAACAGCCACCATTGGCCAGCGGCGGACAAGCAGCCCGGACTCGTTCCGGCTGCGGTCCTGTGACGATCGGATCGTTGGTGTTGGGGATACCCCAAATCTCTGAACCGATATTCTTGCCGTAGCCGGGATAGGTGCCCGCGTTGTCATGCCAGGTGATGCCAATAGTGCCGTCTAACAGAAACGTAGGGGAAAAGGTCTTGGTGTAGCCAAAGGTGGGTATGCTGACCAGGACATCAGAGACCTCGGGCGCTCCGGCGCGGCTTAAACCCGGTCCGCCCAGCTGCTCTCCAAAAGCAAACTTGGAGCTTACAGCGGCATCCATACGGCTGTATTTGCCCCATAGTACGAGACTACTGGTGGGATTCCAGTTGATCTTCACATCGTAGTTATAGCGGTTGAGCTTTTCTGTGCCTGAGCTAAAGAAGTTGTTCAGAGTCCCAGCCGAGGTGCCAGGGAGGTTCGGAAGTGGCGCCAGCGCCTGGATGCGGCGACTCACGGGATTCATCCGAGACACAGGAATCTGGTTGTTGGGGAAAGGCATGCGTCCGGAGCCATCCATCTCGCCTGTCGTAGGGTCGTAGATGGTGGCGGGTAGACCAGCGTAGTTGCCCTCGCGGATCGCGGCAGTCGGCACGCTATCGGTTTGGCGGGTGATACCAGCGCGCTCGAGAGTCCCTTCGAAGCTGAAAAAGTAAAACAGCTTGTCCCTTTTAATGGGACCGCCAATAGTGCCTCCAAAAATATTGAAGATCGATTTCGGCATGTTGCTCGTGGGGGGAAGGAAGAAGTTCCGGGTCCGCAGCCGCTGATTGTCGTGATAGTGGAACAAAGAGCCGTGCACTTCGTTGGTGCCGGACTTGGTAGCTACAGTAATCGCCGCACCACCGGCCATGCCCTGTTCAGCGTCGAAACTGCCGGTCGTGATGTTCACCGTGCTGATAGACTCAACAGGTGGAACATAAACCATGTGGTGGGGAAGCCAGATGAAGATGTTGGTGGCTCCGTCAACGCGCGCGTTATTATTGTTGCGAGCCGTGCCATTGATATTGGTGGTCAAGGCACGCCCGGGCGTGGAGCCCACGCTGTTTTGAAAGTTCGCCGGGGTTGCTCCAGGGACCAGATCGATGAGGCTTTGGAAGTTGCGGTAAGCGGCCAGTGGGAGATTCCCGACCGCTTTTGCACTGACCTCTGAGCGGATGTCAGACTTATCGGTTTGCAGGGCGACCGCGGCGCCTTCCACCGTGACCTGCTCGGTAATCTGCCCGAGTTCGAGCTTAACGTCGACGCGAGTGACGCTGTTAATGGTGATCACTACATTGGACTGAGAGAAGGTCCGGAAACCCTGAGCGGTGACTTTGATTTCGTAGGTTCCGGGCAGAAGATTCGGAAAGAGATAGCGCCCATCGGCGCCAGTTTTGGTTTCGCGTACAACGCCCGTGGATGTGCTAGTCGCGGTGACCGTGGCGCCGACGACGGCAGCGCCTGACTGGTCTTCCACCAATCCTAAGGCGGACCCGTAAAAGACCTGCGCCGAGAGCGACGGAAGAACGAGGTTGGAGAAAACAAGTACGAGTGCCACTTGAAGGATGATCCCTTGCGAAGAGAACACGGAACGATACATGAAAACCTCCAGCACCAATCGGATTGGTTCCCTGAGTCTATGTTCAACGGCGGGTGAAGTCAATCCGCGGATGTCTGACACGAGGACAATCCCAGGCGAATGCACAAGAGCGAAAGGACACTCCTCGAAGCGGAGGTTGAAGCAAGGCTGGCATCGTAGCTGCGCCGGCTCGAGGGAAACACTTAAATTCAAGAAAGCGCCCGGTCACAATTCGGAGCGGGATCGAGGTGAGGACCAACGCCTCTCAGAAAACTGCTCATCGCAACTGGTCCCCGTCTAGCAAGCCCTCAAGGCCCACTCAAGCACTAAAATAAGGAACTGTGAGAATGTCGGCGATCGCCTTCATGGCTTGCTTGTGTGGTTCGCTGCTGGCCGCCCCGCTGGGCCGCGGGGTAATTGCTGTGCGCGTCTCTCCGACGGACGTGTTCATCAGCTGGCGCCTGCTGCGCTCAGATCCCGCGAACGCAGCATTCCATGTCTACCGGGTGACGGATCAGGAACCACCGAAGAGACTCAATGACACACCCTTGCGCGGAGCAACGCACTTCACTGACAGGACGGCAGATCTGACGCGAGAAAACAGCTATCTCGTGCTTGCTGTGAGCGACGGGGTCGAACTGCATCCTCCCGGCAAACCCTTTGTCCTGCCCGCAAACACCCCGATACGGCCCTATCTTTCCATTCCTATTGAACCTCCCCCGGGCGGCAGAACACCTGACGGAGTGGCGTATAGCTATGAGGCCAATGACGGAAGCGCGGCAGACCTAGACGGCGATGGCGAGCTTGAGCTCGTATTGAAATGGGAACCCACGAATGCCAAAGATAACGCCCAGAGCGGTTACACGGGTCCCGTCTATTTAGACGCTTATCAACTGGATGGTAGCCGGCTGTGGCGAATCGACCTCGGTCCGAACATCCGCGCTGGGGCGCACTACACTCAGTTTCTTGTTTACGATCTTGACGGCGATGAAAGGGCCGAAGTGGTCGTAAAAACGGCGCCAGGCACTCGAGACAGCGCCGGTCATTACGTGGCCAGTGACCCGAATCGCTTTTTTGGAGAGCCGCCCCGGTTCGAAATGGGAGAGGATCACCGCAACAGCGCGGGCTATATCTTGACGGGTTACGAATTCTTTACCATCTTCGATGGCTTCACGGGACAGGAACTCGTGTCGACCTACTATGAGCCACCCCGCAACCGCGATATCCGGAGCAGCAATGTGTCGGCCTGGGGCGATAATTATGGCAATCGGGTGGACCGGTTTCTTGCAGCGGTGGCCTACTTAGATGGCAAGCGGCCTAGTTTTGTGTTGTGCCGGGGCTATTATACGCGGGCGGTACTTGTGGCCTGGAACTGGCGCGAGGGCAAGCTTACCCGCGTGTGGACATTCGATTCAGACGACGGCACACCAGGCAACGCTGCCTATCGCGGCCAGGGCAATCACAATCTCTCGGTGGCTGATGTCGATGGAGATGGCAAAGACGAGATCATCTATGGGGCTGCGGCCATTGATGACGATGGCCGCGGGCTATATTCGACCGGAAGAGGACACGGCGACGCCTTACATGTTTCGGACATGGATCCTGCAAGGCCAGGATTGGAGGCCTTCCAGCCGCACGAAACTCCGGCCCTTTATGGCCCCAATGCGCTGGACTATCGCGATGCAGCGACGGGAGAGCTGATCTGCGGCGTAGAGGCTACGGGCGACATCGGTCGTGGTGTGGCCATGGACATTGACCCGCGTTATCCCGGCTACGAGTTTTGGGGTTCGGGAAATACAGGCGGCCTGTACAACGTACAAACCTGCGATCCGGATCCAGTGAAAGGGCCGCGGGCGAGACCAATTTCGCCCTCCAAGCCGCGACAAATCAACTTCGGGATTTGGTGGGATGGCGATCTTTTGCGTGAACTGCTGGACGGCACCACAATTTCCAAGTGGGATTGGGAGAGCGGCACTACCATCACCTTGCTGTCCCCTCCTGGTGTTGCTTCCAACAACGGCACGAAAGCGACACCCGTGCTGTCTGGAGATCTGCTCGGAGACTGGCGGGAAGAAGTGATTTGGCGCAGCGAGGATAACCGCGAATTGCGCCTGTACACCACGACGATTCCCACGCGCTACCGGATGCTCTCTTTGCTTGAAGACCGTCAATACCGGCTCGCCATGGTGTGGCAAAACGTAGGTTACAACCAACCCCCGCACCCGAGCTTTTATCTCGGCGAGGGCATGCCGCTGCCTTAGGCCCGCCCCGAATGTGTGCGTTTCGTTAAGGCTGCTTGTTAAGGATTTCGCCCTTGCGGCGCAGCGTGGGGGGTTTCTTTTTGGGGGTTTCCGCCGCCTTCTTTTCTTCGGCTTGTTTAGCTTCCCGGTCCTTGGGCTGCATCATCTCCTCTAAAGCCTTTTTTTCGCGAGCGTCTTTGGTCGCAATCTCCGCTGATCGCTCCTTGAGCTCCATCTGGGCCAGCTCTAAGCTATCGGCCGTGGTTTGCAGGGCGTTGGCCAGCGCCGATTCGTAGCGGGAGCGGTCTTTGAGGTCCATGGCTTGAATCTTCTCGAGCCGGGCCTTCATCTCCTCCTCTGCCTTGGCTACAAGCTTGGTGCCTTCGGTGATGTCAATCCTGCGGCGGAGCGCATCATCGGAGACGATGTCAATGGTCTCGATGATTTTGGTGTATTCGTCGAGAACCTCATGGATCATTGCCGAGCGGCCGGGCTTTTCTCTCGAAACCAGCTGCTCAAGCAAAGCGAGACGTTGTTTGGCGAACTTCACGTAGAGCTCGAGACGCAGGTTGGGTTCTTGCGTTAAACGCACCTGGTCGGCCTCATCAGCGGTCAGAAAATCTTTCTGCGCACTGAGGGGGAGCAGCCACAACAACAGGAGAAGGAAGGGCCTCATGGCCTGATTATGGCGCGGATGCCGGGAGAATGCAGCCGCAACCTCCAGAACAGGAGGCGCATTTGTGGACCGCAGCAGGCCCGGAAGGGCTGCCGCGGTTTGGACTTCTTAGGGCCAGGTGGCCGGATGGGGCCAGCAGCTCGCCCAGGGGAGTGCCTCGAGGTCGCCGTCCTCAAGCGTCGGCCGTCCGGGAAGGGACGGCGAAGCGGTTTGGTTCGGGAGGAATTTCGGGTCGAGGATTTGGGCGATGCGATCTTTGAGGTCCTCCCAGTGGGCTCGCGTGGCGCGGTCGACGATACTCGGCGCCTTCGCGGCGATTTGTGCAGACAGGGATCGCAGCTCTGCCCGGAAAAGGGCGCGAGCGTCATCGTTCGGATTGAGCGCAACGACAGTTGCTGACCGCGACCCCATCGACACGACGGGACTAGAACGCCCGTGCAGACGGTCGTGGATCAGCTCCAGGTAGGCCCGTTGCAAGTTTCGCCGCCAAGGATCCACCATAGCGAGGGGTTGAACGAGCTCAGAGAAAATTCCTTCTCGAAGATCAGCAAGGAATTCGGCAGCGCGGTACGCTTTGACGCCGTCAATGGCCTCCTGTTCCATGAGCCGCGCCATGCGAGCTGGACTCAGAAGATTGGAGAGCACAGAGCGCTGCACGTTCAACACACGGTTGAGGGCCCCCATGGGAGCCAAACGGCGTTCGATGTCGGCCGGCACTAACCACGTCGGAGTCGCAAAGAGGTTGGCATTTAAAAACTTCACGGCCGCTTTTTGACGTTCTTTGGCCACGGGCGTAAACAAGACCCCGGGCTGTCCGCCGTGCTTTTGTTGTGAATCGAATCCGCCAACCAGAGCGGCGACGTGGTTGAGTTCCCGGGTCCACTGGAGCACGACTGCGCCGTAGATGTCATTCAGGTCTTCGTAATCCTCACCGTCTTTGGCCACAGCGCTTAGAAGGAAGCCGAGGATACGTTTGATGTTCTTGGTGCCTAGCGTGGTGGCAAGCACGGCATCGGCGTCGCCAACGGCCTCGGTAAGCTCGCCTGGATCAGCGCCCATGGAATTGGCAGTGGAAAACCTCAACCAGGGCGTGGTTTCCTGAGGCTTCAACCATTCATTCAGAGTTTTCTTCTCCTCTTCCGGGTTTTTGGCTCCTTCGACCGGCTTATATCCCCACATAATGGCGAAGTGATCATAGGGCCCAACGCGGGGGATGAGGAGTTCCGGCGGAATTTTATCTTCGGGCTGGACGACATAGTTGAAGCGGGAATAATCCATGATGGTAGGGGTGTGTCCCATCCGCATCAGCCAGTCCCGGTCGCGAATTTTCTCAAACGGGTAAGTGGAGCTGGCCTTCATGTTGTGAGGCAACCCGAGGGTATGGCCCACCTCGTGAGCCACGACATAGCGAATGAGCTCGCCCATAAGATCGTCAGGGATGGGCAGCTTTTGGGCGCGCGGATCAAGCGGAGAGACCTGAGCAAAGTACCAGTCGCGCTGAAGCTCCAAAATGTTGTGGAACATCATGATGTCAGCTTCGAGGATCTCTCCGGTGCGGGGATCGTGGATATGCGGACCCATGGCGTTGGCGATCTTCGAAGGCAACCAGCGAACGCAAGAGATGCGCGCATCCTCTGGGCTCCAGTCGGGATCTTGCTCCGGAGAAGGCGGATCTTTGGCAATGATGGCGCGGAGAAAACCGGCTTTTTCAAACGCTGGCTGCCAGTCTTCGATGCCCTTTTTGATGTAAGGAACCCATTGCTTCGGAGTGGCCGGGTCGACGTAGAAGACGATCGGCTTAACCGGTTCACTCAAGGCCGCCGCGGGATCCTTCTTTTCAAGCCGCCAGCGCGTGATGTACTCGCGGTCAGCAGCCTTATGATCCTTGACGCCGTAGTCGCTTTGCTGAATGGTAAAGTAGCCGAGACGCTTATCAGCTAGCCTTGGCATCATGGGCCTTTCTGGCAGCTTCACCATGCTGTAGTGCATCACAACAGTGGCGTTATTGCCCTTCATGCTGCCCGGAAAAGGGCTGGGTAATGGGGCTGGCCGCGGTGACGGCGAGGAGCTGGTCGAGGACATCTCGGGTGGAGAGGTGTAGGTCTGCATGACCTCCACGTTGATGTTTTCGGGAAATACTTTCACGCTTTCAATGAAGGTGCGCGCCGGATCAAAACCGCGCGCGCCCAGGATGCGGCGGGCGCTAAATTCGGGAACTTCCGTTGTGAATAGCCGCGTGACGTCAATCACCGGGGCATCGTCTTTGCCAAAAGCCTCGATGGGAAACGCCATCAGCACGGTGGGCGTGTTGGCGGCCTTCACGGCGCGGGAGATCGGCTCTCGCTCGTCAGCAACTACTTCATAGGAAATCTCGCGTAGGAGAACGCGATTGTCCTTTCGCTCCCAGCGAACCACTCGACTCCCGACGGGCGAGCCCCCGTAGCCAGCGCCCAAAGTCGTCTTGGCCAGCTGGCTCACCCAAAGCATGTCCTTATCGAGTTCGGATTTTGGAATCTCGTAGTAAACCTTACTCTTCATGCGATGGACTTTGAACAGCCCCTGGCTTGATTTGGCCTCGTTCGTGATGACCTTGTCGTAGGGCTTAATTTCAGGCTCGGAAGAGGAGGAGGCAGGACCGCGACTGGGAGAAGCTGCAGGTGAGCCCGTCGCAGCGCCGCCGGTTGGCGGATTTGGCGCGGGTGGATCCTGGCTCAGCAAAGAAAGGGGGGCAAGCAAAGCCAGCCCTAGAATCGCTCGTTTCAAGACGGTTCTCCTTGAAGGTACGAAGTCGGGCGGCAAGCGAGGTTGGACTTACCGCACTCGAATCATCATCGTAACAATCTGAAACGCCACATTGCAGACCCGAATGTCTGGAGCTAGCAAAACAGTGCCGAGGCGAAATTTGGGTGCAAGCTCACCCGCTGGTCTGCCAAGGGATGGCGTTGGAGGAGGCGTGGATTTTCGAACCTCACAGCCTGCCAAGGGCCCGGGTGGATGGACCCGGCAGGCTGTGATTCGCCGTGCTGCTGTGGTTTGAAACCCCGAGTCCATCCGGCGGTTTTGGGCATTCCGGTTAAGGCGTGTTAAGAGCGGGCGGCTGGAAGCGGCTGCCAGCAACTGGCGAGAGGCCGGGCCCCGTCCATATCGATATGGGCGCAGGAGCTCGGGATTACGAACACGACGCGGAATTGATGCAACGGCTGCAACGTGGTGAAGATGATTGCTTCAATGAGCTAATGTTGCGGCACTGGAACTACGTGCGAATGTTCGCGCAGCGAATTGTTCGGAATGAAGCGGCGTCGGAGGACATCGCCCAAGAAACTTTTCTCCGGGTCTACGGCGCCCGCTTTCGCTATCAACCTGCCGCCCGGTTCACCACCTGGCTGGGCACGATTACCTCTCATTTGTCGTTGAACTGGATCCGGAATCATCGCCAGGAACGGCTGCGAGTCATGCCGCTTGAGTCGAATTTGGAAGCGCGGGGGCCGGTGATCCTGCGGGATGGGAGACCGAGACCCGACGAGCAGCTGGAGCTTGATCAGGCGCGGCACGAGCTGTTGCGCCGGTTGAGCGCCGCGATCCACCAATTGCCGCACCGCCAAAAGCGAGCGCTGTGCCTTCAGCTCTACGAGGGGCTCGGCTATGCTGGGATCGCCCGGCGGATGGGCTGCTCAGAGCATTCTGTGAAGTCCCTGCTGTTCCGCGCGCACCGCAGCTTGCGGGAACAGCTGGGCCCGCGGGAGCCGGGTTCAGTCAGGCAGAACCAGAGGGCCGTTTACCACTCCGAGTAGGGGGTGCCCTCTAGACTCATCTTGTCGGCGCCGCTGCGCACATCAAAGATCCCTGGTTCGGACTGGTTGACGGCGTTGCTGGCGTCTTCCATGATGATTCGCCAAGTACGATCAGAGTTGGTGATCGGGTCGATGGGAATTTTGCGTAAGTATCCCGCCGTGACGAGATCCTCAAGTGTTTGGGGCGCTTTGCCTTTGTCGTAGGTGTATTCGTCAATGACCGTGCGCATGGCGAAGAGGTTTTGGCGGAGAATCGTCTCTTTGCCGCGAATCAAGGCCTTGTTGAACATGGGGACAGCTACCGAGACCAAGATCGACACGACGGCCATGGCGATCATCAGCTCAATGAGCGTGAAGGCTCTACCATTCCGAATATGGCGTGCCATCGGGAGCTCTCTCTGTTGTCTTCGTGTAAACGTCAAAAACGTTTTGTCCGCCCCAAGACGTGGATTTGGGATCGTCCGTAGTGCTGCGCTTGCCCCAGTCCGTCGAGTTGGTGAAGGGATCCTTGGGGATACGGCGCAGATATTTCTTTTTCTTGTCGACCTGACCAGTGAGTTTGACTCCCTCGACAAGGATTTCGAGCGATTCTGGGTAGTTGTCGCTTTCTAGCTTGGTGGGCCCAATTTTACCGAGATCGGCATCATCTTTGTATTTGTCGATGGCGGCGCGAATTTCGCGCAAAGCGATGCGCAGTTCGCGCTCGCGTTCGCGGCGAACCTTGTAGCGAGCCAGGGGCACCGTCATGCTGGTGAGCAGCATGAGAAGCGTAATGGCGACGATGAGTTCAATGAGCGTCAGTCCACGTTGTCGGTTCCGCAACATGACCAGCTGACCCAAGCACAGGCTATTCCACGGTGACCGTGGCGCCTTGGAGCAGGACCGCCGCCTGCTGTTTTGAAGAATCCATCAGGCGGACGTTCGACAGCTGAATTTGCGTCGTTCCTGGCGCCAGGGCCTCAAACTGTAAGACGAGTAAAGCGCCCGAAGCGTTCACTCCTGGCGAGCCGGGTCGCCGGCTGAGGTCGATTTGCGCTACTCCCAGTTCATGGGCGATCACGGGAAGCAGGTCGATCGGCTGGCCATCTGGATTCAAAGCCCCACCGTGCATGACCTTAATTAACCGGAGCACTTTGGGGTCGTATTCGACGCGCAAAGGCGCGGCCACTAAATCCGCAGCCTCTGAGATGTTCAATACCATCGGAAAAGTGGTATCTCGCTGCGCCCGGACGAATCCGGAGTGGAAGTGCAGCACGGGCAGGGACTGGCGGTCCGGGGCCTGGTCGACGGCAAGCAGGCGCGAGGAGCTGGCTGCGCGGATCCGAGCATCGGCCTTGATATCAGCCGCCGTTAGACCATCGGGTTGAGCGAGGGAAGAGGGTCTCGCGATTTCGGCCTTGGGGGCCGGCGGGGCGACGGCCGTTGCAGAGGCGGGAGAGGCCGCCTGCGGAGCTTCCGGATTTGAGGCGCGAGCCATGCCGGAGCTCAAGGCAAGCGCCGGAGCGGGTCCAGGGGTTGACGGAAGCAAGGCCGAAGAGCTTGTTGCCTCATCGTTTGTGGTTTGCCCGGAGCTGGTTCGCTCCCAAGCCACAGACAGAGCTGGCGGATTGGAGGAGACCACCGGGATACCGAAGGAGTTGTTCAACCGGTCCCAGGCCACACTTTGGACGCCGTAAAACAGGTGGGTTCGGGCCACACCGCCCAGCTCATCCGGCCGCTTAACGGGCGGCACTTGGGGAGGGACGGCCGGGCTGGGCGCACCGGCTGGGCCAAGGGGTGCTGGCGCTGGGGCCGGGGGCGCCACACTTGGCTTAGGGGTAGGAGGCGAAGGGGGCGATGCCGGCGGAACCGGGGAAAGCGGCGACGGCGGCGCAGTGATAGCAGGAGCCGTCCCGGTTCCAGGTGAAGGGGGCGTTGAGGGCGACTCGGGCCGCGGAGCGTAGGAAAGTTTCACCGTGGCGTCGTTGCCCGCAGCAATCCCGCGCAAGTTGGCCGGCGTAATTTCCGGCGCGCGAACAATGTGAGGAATCAACGCAATGACCAACTCGGTTTCCACCCGCTCCCGGTTCTCACTCGAGAACAGGCGGCGTAAAAACGGAACGTTGCCGACCCCTGGAATTCCGTTGACAGTGAGAGAATCGGTGAGGCCGGTTAACCCTCCGAGCAAACTGACTTCGCCTTCCCGCAAACGGATGTCGTGAATCATTTTGCGCTGTCCGATCACCGGTTGCTGCAGTCCGCCAATGTCAACCCGCTCACGAACCGTGGAAAGTTCGAGCTCCACATGCAGCGAGACCTCGTCCGGCCCGTGGACCTTGGGCGTAATGTCGACGTTGACCCCTACGTCGGCAAACTGAAACTGCGTGCTGACGAGCGGGCTGATGCCAGTTCCCACGGCTCCAAAACCAGGCTGAAAGCTGCCCGACGCAAACGGGATTTTATCCCCAAGCCGCAGGGAGGCCTTTTGCATTTCAACCGCGCGCACCTGAGGAGCTTGGAGCACGCGTCCTTCGCGGTTGCTAAACAGGGCTTTGAAAACAGCTCCAGGCAAGGTGACGGAAAAATCGTTGGTGGAAATTCTCCCAACGCGGGCCAGCGAAATGGCGGTGTTGCTTGAACTCGAGCTGGTGGTAGAGGAAGAGCCCGATCCGTTGGAGGAGCTGGTGGTTCCGCTCAACACCGGATTTCGCGGAGTGAAACCAACCGGGATGTTGAGGCTCGGGTTGCCGGCCGAAGCGAGCGAGGCGGCCAGTTCCCGGCTCTTGGTTTTGCTCATCTCCATCACCACCACGTCGATGACGACCTCAGCCTTCGGCTTATCGAGATCGAGAATGAGCTTTTCGGCCAGCGCCACTTGGTCCACGGTACCGCGAATGATGATCACATACTGACCGTTGTAGGTAAACAGGCGTCGCACTTCGGTGACGGCACGTACGGCGGTGGCGATTTCCTGAAGTTCCTGGACGGTAGTGACGTTGTTGAGGTAGAAAGTCTTGACCACCATGTCCTCGTAATCACGCCGTTTAGTGACGTTATCTGCAGTAACGAAGATGGTGTTTTGAGATAGGGGTTTCCAGAAGGATTTGGTTTGGATGGCGACGTAGTCCAGCGCCTGCTCGAGGGTTGCGTTGTTGAGGTCGACGAAAAAGTCGCGGCCCGTGTTCTGGTACTCGGTATCGAAGATCACATTGATGCCGGCGAGCTTACAGATGGTCTCAAAGAGGATTTTGGGGGGCTGCCGGTTCATCTTGAGAGTGATGGGAGCGCGGTTGAGCGGTTTCAGCTCCGGCGCTGGCTGCAATAAGTTGATTTTTTCTTCAACTTCCTTGCGTGCTTCCTGGGCAGGGGTCAGTCCACGGTCTTTGCTTTCGGTGGCCGGCCGGCCCTTCTCGCGCTCGATCATTTCGAGCGTTCGCCGGATCTCCTGTTCGGCGATGGAAGAGGACGGATCAATGGCGTACGCCTTTTGGAACTCGGCCAGAGCTTCCTCGAGTTTGCCTTCCTGGCGGATCTGCTGGCCCTTGTCGACATGGAGTTGCGCGGCTTGGAAGCGCACGCGGCGCGCACCCATCTGATAGCCGACGTGCTGGGGGTCCTCGAGGATCGCCTTCTCGTAGAGATCCAGAGCTTCCTCCCAGTTGCGGCGCTGCTCCGCGGCCTTGGCTTGGCGATAGTACTTATCCCCCTTTCGGTTCCAGGCCTCGAGCGGAGCGGCAAGGATCAGCGCCACGGCGAAAAATGTTGCCCAGGAATACGTCTTCGCTTCCATCCTATTGATTTTTCAACCGCATGATATAGTCAAGAAGAGGATGAACCTCAAGCAAGCTTGACGTAAAAACCCCTTCTGGCGTGGAGCCCCAAAATGGCGACCAGTGAAAAAAGCCCGATCAGGATTTTGAGTGAGAACCGTCAAGCTTGGCATAACTACTATCTTTCGGATCGCCTAGAGGCGGGCCTCGTGCTGAGCGGCACCGAAGTGAAGGCGGCGCGGGCGGGCAAGGTACAGCTGCGGGACGCCTACGCAGAGGTGGACAATCATGAAGCCTGGCTCGTCAACGCGCACATTAGTGAATATAGCCACGGTAACCGCTTCAACCACGAGCCGACCCGACGCCGCAAGCTGCTCTTGCACCGGAGGGAAATCGAGAAACTTTCTGGAAAGATCCAGCAAAAAGGCCTGACCATCTTACCGACGAAACTGTATCTCAAAGGGGGCCTGGTGAAAGTTGAGCTAGCCGTCGGTCAAGGCAAAAAGCTTCACGATAAGCGCGAGGTGGAGCGGAAGCGGACTCAAGAGGCGGAGGCGAAGGCTGGGCTGGCCAGAAACCAGAGGTGAGACCGCTCACGTCCGGATAGGCGGTTGGCGGCGGAGGGAAAGTGGGAGGGCCGCTCGACCGCAGAAGGAAAAAGGGAGCCAGTCACAAGGACTGGCTCCCGTGGGAACAGGTGATTGGGGAGGGAAACTCGAGGAAACGAGCCCCTTGCCGACGGGTCCTCGCAAGGCGCGAAGAACCGCACCAAGCGCTTGCCTCCCCCTCAAGCGGCATCGGCGAAGTAGGCCTGAGACTCAAAAAACGGTTCATCTCCCGGGACGGTCTCAGTCTCTTGTTGCGAGGCGTCGGCGCGCTCCTGACACTTGATGCAGAGCGCCGCCCAGGGAACAGCATGTAAACGCCGCGGGCTAATTTCCTCTTCGCAGTGCAGACAGACACCGTAGCTGCCATCCTCGATGCGGGCAAGAGCGCGCTGAATTTCCCGGATGAGACGTGCGTCCCGGTTCAGCTGCGCGACGGCGAGGTCGCGCTGCAGCATGTTTTGCAAATCGTCAAGCGAGTCTGGCGCCCGTTCAATTTGGATTTCGTCCCGGCGGTCGGAGCTTTGGCTTAACTCGGCCAGTTTGGCCAGCAACGCCTCTTTGAATTTTTCGATTTGTGACTTTGTCATTTTGGCATCTCCTGAATCAATCCATTGGTCGGCATCCGAACCCGGTAGGGCCACCACCATTGAATTTCAAGAAATGGGATGCAACAGGCCGCCCGCCGGTTGCGTAAATCGCTCCCTCGAGTTTGCGAATTTGCGAGTCTGGCTGGGCTGGCGTACGCTCGTAGCAGATTTGTGTTTTGCCCTGAATCTCAATGAGGATAACAGGCACGATAGAGTTCAGAATCGCAGCCGGCTCTTGAACCGCCCAGCGAAGTGCGTCAAGCGGGGAGAAGACTCCTAAAGCGAGGCTCGTTCGAAGAGCGACACCAGACAGCTGCCGGAGCTGCTCAGAAGTGTGCCACTCAAATGCGATGGCAAATCCAGCGCGAGCGAGCTCGTGTTTGAAACGATCCGCCACCTTCTGGCAGGGATCGAGGGCAAGAAACCAGGTGGCCCTGGCGCCGGTGACAAAATGGGGCGCTGACATTGGGACCTCGCTTGGATGGTTGCCCTACCACTGCACCGGGTGGAACGGTCCGCTGCGGCCGACACGCCGGGCGAGGGGCGGGGCCTACCTTCGAACGCCCAGCGCGTCGGAGGCAACAGCATGCCGGTGCACTTACTCGCTAACGCCGCTTGAGGCCGATGCGGTTTGCGCCGCCCAAGTCTTCTCCAGCCGGCTAACGGTCTCCTGGAGCATGGCAGCACGCTTGGCAATTCCATCCGCATGGGCGCGGATCATGCTGCGGTTGCGATTGAAGTCGCCTGCAAGCTCGCTTTTGCGCTCATGGAAGATGGCCAGCAATTGCACCTTGTCCTTCAGTAGTTGCCAGTCGCGGCCCAAGGCATTGAGGTCAGAACGGGACGCCTCAATCTGGGCAACCGCGCCTTTTAGCTTCTCGATGCTCTCCGAGGTCATCATCAGCTTCGACTTGAGCGCGTCCTCGGAGAGTGTTTTCTTTTTGAGTCCAAGGTTAATCTCCTGAGCCTGACTTTGAACCATGCGGGCATGGTCGGCAATCGTGCGAAGCGGATCCTTGGCGAACACCGGCGCGCTCAGCAGGATGGCGCCAGAAAGCAGGACAGACGTACTGAAAATTCGCATGGTCGTTGTTCTCCTCGGTGTGGAATTCTGCCGCGCCAAGCGATTTGGGCTGTTGGGAGCTCGGCGCATTCGCATCTGCGAGGAGCAACGGTATTACCAAAACAAAATCCGCTAGAACTGCAAGCGTTTCCGCGCAAGCGACAGGCAGATGACGGAAAACCGCTGTCCCTTTGCAGCCAGCCGGCGCTGAAAGAGTGCCGGAAAAGGCTTAGTCTGGTACTGGTCGACAGGCCAATTTTTGATCCTCTTCTCCCTGGTAGCCGGAGAGGCAGAAAGCCAAGCCGAGAAGGGAAGTCACGCGGCACGGTGCCAGATTTGCTTCCGAAGGGATGGGAATTTTCCTTCGGAAGTTCACGGCTTGCTGAGCCCGTACTTTTCCATGCGGTAGATGAGGGTTTTACGGCTGATGTCGAGATAGCGCGCAGCCTTGGACTGGTTCCAGTCCGCTTTTTGCAGGGCACGCAACAGCAACTCGCGCTCAACGCCCTCCAAACTGATTCCCTCTTCCGGGATGTCGATTGGGATCGAGCCTGCTGACGGGCCGGTTGCGCGCCGCATGCAGTCCGGGAGATCCTCGAGGCTGACTTCATCCGTGCGGGCCAGCACGATCATGCGTTCGATGACGTTTTCCAGCTCGCGGATGTTGCCCGGCCAGCGGTAGTTCGTGAAGTACGGCATCAGATGATGGGGAAAACGGAGATTCTCGCGGCCGAGCCTTTGCTTGGCGCGGGCAAAGAAGTGGTTTACGAGTTCCGGAATATCCTCTGTGCGCTCGCGCAAGGGGGGCAGTTCAATGGGAATCACGGCGAGCCGGTAGTAGAGATCTTCGCGGAAGGTTCCGTCTTCAACCATGGCCTGTAGGTTGCGGTGAGTGGCGGCAATAATCCGCACGTCCACCTTAATGGCCTCGGTTCCGCCAACTTTTTCGATCTCACGCTCTTGGATCATGCGCAAGAGCTTGACTTGCAACTCGAAGGGCATTTCCCCAATTTCGTCAAGAAAGAGAGTGCCCCCATCGGCCGCCTCGACCTTACCCTTTTTATGATTGACGGCTCCCGTGAAAGCGCCTTTAACATGGCCAAAGAGTTCTGATTCGAGCAGTTCGCGCGGAATGGCGCCGCAGTTGATGGCAACAAAAGGGCCGTCTTTGCGGCGGCTTGAAAAGTGGACGGCCTTGGCCAAAAGTTCTTTGCCTGTCCCGGTCTCGCCGCGCAGCAGAACGGTGGAATCGCTCTGAGCGGCTCGCGAGGCCACGTCCAGCGTGTAGAGCAAGGCTCGGGACCGGCCGATGATGTTCTCAAAACCATACTTCTGATCGAGGCTATTGCGCAGGGTCTGAATTTCTTCGCGCATTTTGACATGCTCAAGCGCGCGCCCGATCACCAGCAGCAAGGCGTCGCCGTCGATGGGTTTCGTGAGGTAGTCGTAGGCGCCTGCTTTCATCGCTTCCACCGCCGTGTCCACACTCCCGTAAGCGGTCATCACGACGACGATGATGTCGGGATAATCAGCTTTGATGCGGCGAAGCAAGTCAAGACCGGAAGCTCCAGGCATGCGCAAGTCGGTCAGAACAAGAGAGAAGGAGCGGCGAGCGAGTTTCTCCTCTGCTTCCTCAGCTGAGGCAGCCACATCCACCAAATACCCAGCTTTTTGCAAGCGGACCTGGGTAACGCGGCGCAGGCTCTCCTCGTCATCGACGATCAGAACGGGATGACTCATCGGGCGGCCTCTTTTCTGGCGGTGGAAGGATGCAGGGGCAAGATTGCGGTGAAAATCGCGCCATGTGGCTTTTGATTGTCGACTGTAATCAACCCTCCGTGAGCAATCATAATCTTCTGGGCAATGGCGAGACCAAGACCGGTGCCATCTTTCTTGGTTGTGTAAAACGGGCTGAACAGTTTTTCGATTTCATCGGGCGGGACACCGGGACCCTCGTCGCGCACTTCAATGGCAAGGCTAGAATTGTGGGGATAAAGACGGAGATCGACGTTGCCGCCCTGGGGCATGGCTTGAACGGCATTCATCGTGAGATTCAGAACCACTTGCCGGATTTGTTCTGGATCACATTCCACTTTGGGAAGATGAGGAGGCAGCTCAACGCGAACCTTCACGTTTTGCTTAGCCGCGCTGACACTCACTAAGTTTGCGACCGAGTGCATCATAGCAGCCAGCGAAGTCTCTTGGTATTCTGGCGGACGCGGACGGGCGAAGTCGAGCAAGTCGGTCAATAGGCGGGACAGGCGTTTGGACTCCTTCTTGATGATCTGGACGAACTCTTCGCGCAGATCGTCGGAGACAGCGCCGGGCCGGAGAAGATCCGCGGCGCCTTCAATACTAGCGAGCGGGTTCCGGATCTCGTGAGCAAGACTAGCGGCGAGCTGTCCGATGGCGGAAAATTGTTCGGCGCGCCGCAGATGCTGAAAATTATCCTGAAGCTCGCGGTAGGTATCAGCGAGCTGGCGGTTCAAAGCTTCGAGTTGCTGGCTGCGGCGCCGTTCCCGGTCGGCGAGCACGCCAAGGACCGAGCCAACAATGAATAAATCGAGCGCTTCGCCAAACTGGTCGGGCGAGTATCCACTAGGCCAGGGCGACCAAAGAATACGAGGCAGATAACACAAGGCGGCTAAAGCCGCAGCCAGCAGCGCCCCGCGCAGCCCAAACCAAAAGGCGGCGACAACGATGGGTAAGAAATACAAATACTGGATCGCTTTGCTGAGCAGGAGCCACTTTTGCGGGACATACAGGTAAGCCACCGTGATGAGGGCAATACAAACTGCGACACTCAGGGCACGGATGCGGTTGTGCAAGGCGCGCTTCGAGTCGTCCTCAAACATCCTCAGCATGGTTGGCACGATGCCTGCCGCAAAAGGCGCAGGCTGACCCAGATGGGGCAAAAACTTGCTGTTGGCATTGGGTTGGATTCTGCTTGCGCGCTTTTGGTTGCAATCTGGCAGCCACACCGTTAGTCTTGAGGTAGCGAGGGCCAGAGAATCGTTTCGTCTTTCGCTGGGAAAGAGGTTCTATGCGGTGGCTGATTTGTTTTGTTGCATCGCTTACGCCCAGCTTGGCCGGTGCTTCGGAGCCAAGCGAGCCGAAGCTGGAATCTACAGCAACAAAGCCGCTGGCCCCCCTGGTACGAGGCGTTTTCCAGCAGTGGACCGGGTCAAAAGTGAATGGCCTTTTTCAATTCCAGACTTCTGACACACAACTGCACGTTTGCGCCTTTTCGCAGCGGACCTACTTTGAATCCGACCACCGCCGTGCGTCGATCGCCTCCATTCAAACGGGAAATCTTGTGGAAGTACTCTCGGAGCGGGTTGCGGAACCGCCGAACTGTCGCGCGTTGATTGTGCGGGTGGTCGTGGAAAGCTCAGCCTTGAGAGTCCGCCGCCCCTTTTCGCCTCCCAGCGAGCCGATTCTGCCGCGGGGCAATCTGCTGCTGAGCGGCATTGTCGTGCGTACCGATGAAAACGCCCTACTGCTGCGCACGCGGCGCGGCCAAAGTCATTGGATTCAGTTGCGCCGAGATACCCGGTTCGGCGCCGAAGGCGCGGCAGTGACCCGGGAGGATCTGCCCTTGAATCGGCCGGTCCAAATCCGAGCTGGGCGGGGACTGGAGAACGACCTCGAGGCCTACTCGATTGTGTGGGGCGAGATCCTCAAACCACGCTGAGGCGCCTGGCTGCGACGAATGTTAGGCCTGGGCGCCGGTGTCGTGGAATACCTTCGCCGCCCTCGCCGTAATTTCCTGCGCGATGGCCAGCGAGGCAGTGGCCGCCGGACTGGGAGCGTTGAGAACGTGAAGAGCGCCGGCAGCGGCCAAGAAATGAAAGTCCTGAAGGAGCTCTCCGGTGGGGCTCATGGCTTGGGCGCGCACTCCAGCGCCGCCTGGCTCGAGATCGTCAGGGCGTATCTCGGGCACCAGCCGCTGCAAGGACTCACAGAATAAACGCTTGGAAAACGAGCGGCGCAGCTCTTCCCAGCACATCCTTGGATAACGGCGCAAAAAAGCCCACAAGCCCGGATAGCTCAGCGCATCCCAGACATCGCGCAGAGAGATGTCGAACTTTCGATAACCTTCGCGCGAAAGCGCCAGCACAGCATTGGGCCCGCATTCAATGCCGCCATGAATGAGGCGAGTGAAATGCACGCCAAGAAAGGGGAACTTCGGGTCCGGGACAGGATAAATGAGATGTTTCACCAAGTACTGGCGCTCTTTCCGAATCTGATAGTATTCACCCCGAAAGGGCACGATTCGGACTTGTGGCGGGCAACCGCTGAGGGCAGCCACACGGTCCGAATGCAAACCGGCACAGTTGATCAACAAGTCCGCCGGGTATTCGCCGCTTCGGGTTAGGATAAGCCAGCGGGAGGCCTCGCGCCGGATGGCGATGACCTCGGAGCGAGTTTTCACGCTGCCCCCCTGCTGTTCGATTTGCTGCGCGAGAACCCGCGCGACCACTGGATAATCGACGATTCCCTCTTGCGGGACACTCAGAGCGGCGACTCCCGCGGCGTGGGGCTCGATTTCGCGAAACTGCTCGGGCGTCATCCATTGGAGCCCCTTGAGACCATTTTGTGCACCGCGCTGGTGGAGCTCGCGCAGCCGCGGCACTTCTTCGGCACTGGCAGCAATCACCAGTTTGCCGCAAACCTCGTGAGGGATGTGGTGTTGCTGGCAGAAGGCAACCATTTGCTGGATTCCCTCCACGGCCAGTTTGGCTTTCAGCGAGCCGGGCTTATAATACAGGCCGCAGTGCAGGACGCCACTGTTGTGACCGCTTTGGTGACGGCCGACAGAGTCTTCTTTTTCGACGACAGTAACTTGGACCTGGGGATAAGCTTGCTGAAGGCGGTAGGCAGTGGCCAAACCGACGAGTCCGCCGCCGATGACGACGATGCGACTCGGGGGCAACTTGGCTTGGGGGGGTTCTTTCATTGTGCAAAGCTAAGATTATCCTATGGAAATCATCCGGACGGTTTCCCCTTGGGCGCTGTTTGGAAGCTGGCTCTGCTTTAGCCTTCTGCTGGCGGCCAACCATGTCCGGGTGCGCGCCCTGCGGCGGCGGTTTGGAATTGCGGAACATCAACCCTCGATCCGAGATAAGCGGTCTATGTACGGGCTAGCGCTCGAGGGCTTGTCGTTTCTCATCGCCTTTGCCTTTGCCCAGAGTCCTGAGCGGGCAGCGAGCTGGAGGCACTGGTTGTCGCTAGGAAGTGGGGCCTTGAGCGTGCTGCTGCTCGGGGTTGCGCTCCGCCACCTGGATCTCCAGTGGCGAATCAAAGCCGTTGTCACCGAGGATCACCGCCTGGTGACTAGCGGGCCGTACGGCTGGGTGCGTCATCCGGTCTTCCTTTCCCTGCTTGGGTTGTTGATTGCGACCGTCGCGCTGCTGACCCGTGCCTGGGCGGCCTGGGTTGCAATTGCCGTCTGCCTCTACGGCACCGTCATCCGCATCCGCGCCGAGGACGGTCTGCTGGCGCGGCGTTTTGGGCAGGCTTTTTTCGAATACCAGCGTCGGGTCGCGGCGCTTTTACCAGGAATTTACTGAATCAAGAATTTAGTGGATTTCCAGCTGGATTTTTCGTGCAGCCCCAGGGGGAACGCGGCAAACAGGGTATAGCGGGGGTGAAGTTTTTACCCCTTGATATCTTTTTTGGCCAGGAAAGTTGCTAAGGAGGGTGCAAACCGTTGTAGATTTAGAGGGAAAGCCACATTTGGGAGAACCGAGTCGACCTCCCAAAAAAGAAGGACCGCACTGGAAACGGTGAGAGAAAGGCTAGCAGGCCGTTTCCAGCGCGGTCTGCCCCATACGGGCAAGGGGCCGGGCATCGGTTCTGGCATGGAGGGCCATCACCCGCATTGCCTCACACCGGATCCAGGCCCGCGTCCAATTTTCCTGGATCCAGCGCGCCAGCCAAACACCGAAACCTCGACCCCGAGGAAAGTTTTTTGCCGGCATGCGGCAGTCCCCTTCTTTGCGGGGCGAACCGACCGCGGCCTTCTTCGAAGTGCATGGTCTAAAACCAAGCTCGTTCGCGACCAGTTGTAGCCGGCTTTCAGAGTTTGTCGGTTTCTTGTTTTCTGCAATTTCCACCCGCAGTCCCGAAGTTGTTGCCATCTTGCTTTAGCGTGGACGCGGAGGCTTTCTCTCTCCCGCCAAAAAAAGTACCCTCTGATGCAACCAGCCGATTCATCTCGTGAGCGTTTTGCATATTCCGAATACTGACTCCCGCAAGCACTCTCTGCAAGCTCCCCGCTCACTGATCTGTCCGCCCGTTGCAACAGAGGGTAGGTCAGAAGAGTTGTTCCATCAATTCACTGGCGGGGGTAGCATCTGGCGTGCCACTCCGTGCCAGGCGACCAGTGTTGAAATCAAAGGAGTTATGTCCAGGCGGAGCCTCCCCGATGGACCCATTCGAGTGTCCACTGTGTCACTGTGACACAATCAAAGCAGAGACATGGTCCTGTTCCCGAACCCGAGATGGCTTTTAGTTGGATTGCTGGCGGCGTTTGTCTTACGCGCTCAACCGGCAAGTGAACCCGGGAAGGGAGGGCAGCCCCGCGAGCCGCGCGAAGTGGCTCGCCCTGGGCAGAAACTCGAGGATCTACGACAGAGCCAACCAGAGGATTACCGGGTTTACACGGAACACCCCCGGTTGCTTTTAAATCCGCGCCGGCTCCGCTTGCTGCGTCGAGAACGGGAGCGTAAAACGCTGCGCTGGGAGCAATTCCAACTTTTGGTTTCTGGCAAAGCCGACTTGCCCGAAAAGGGCTTCGCCTGGGCTCTCTACTCAATTACGGCGGAAGATGCCGCGGTCGGGAAGCAAGCGATCCAGTGGGCGCTCGGGCCGGGGGCCGATTTGCGGCAGCTTGCGCTGGTTTATGATTGGTGCCACCATCTGCTCGATCCGGCGCAAGCGCGCGCGCTTGAAAACAAATTGCTCAAGGGTTTAGAGCGGGAGCAGCGTCAAAGCGTAAGCGCTGTCCGTGATAAGGTGTTAGCGGCCGTGGCCCTGGTGGATCATGTAGCCCAGGTGCCAGAAAAGACCTTGCAAGAAATCTTTCAGGCGTGGTGGCTGAACCGGATGGTTCCAGCAATCCTGCAAGACCGGTCGGCCCTGGCGCTATCCGATGGCTACCCGTTGATTGAGTTGATGCACGTCGTTCAAGACAATCTGAAATTCGACATGCGCGACAATGCGCGTCCTTTTTTCAAAGACTTTCCCGCTCACCGGCTCATCAGCTACTACCCGGCCGTATATCCAGCCGCGGAGAACCAGTATCATATCCCGATGTACCGAGGGCTGGGCGAGCCAGATTTGCAACAAGCGGCGCTCTCCCGGGCCGCTGACCTGGCCTTAGTTGCCTTTGACACCAACGCGCTGGAGCACCAGTTTTTGCAGGGCTGGCTGATGCAAGATCGCTTTATCATGCGAAGCCCCTTTGGCGCGCCCTACGAGTTTCTTTGGGCTAACCAGTACCAGCCGGGCCTGAGCTACCACCACATGACCAAGCAATTCCACGATCCAAAGGCAGGGTTGCTCATCTTACGCTCAAGCTGGGAGGAGGACGCCATCTGGTTGAGCTATCACCGAGGCGAGATGGAGCTGTTTATGGATGGCAAGCGAAGCGGCTTGCGCCCTCGCGCCATCCAGGAGCCCTTGCAGATTGGGGATGCGGTTGTGATGGTGGGCGAGGATACGATGCGTTTCTCGCTGACCTTCTCAGAAGCGACAAAGTATTTCATTCTGGGTCTCCGGCCCCACAGCCGGTATGACCTGGAAGTCGACGATGAGGAAATCCGCGAGGTGCGAACCGATGCAGGTGGCATTCTGGCGTTGAGTTTTCCTCCCTCCGCCGGGATTGGGGCACGCCTTCATTACGTGGGCCCGCTCCCGCCAGCCTTAGAGCCATCTTCTTCCTCTAGCGGTAGCGGCTCAGGATCCGTTTCTCCAGCCAAGCGGGGTCCCACCACTCCAGGGGATTGACGGCAACACCGTCCACCTGCACGCCAAAGTGCAGGTGATCGCCTCCCGCCAGACCGCTCGAGCCGCTCCGGCCGATGATCTGTCCCCGGTTGACGAGATCTCCCACTTTCACTTGGATCTGGCTGAGGTGCGCATAGAGGCTTTGCACACCGAGGCCGTGGTCCAGGACGATGGCGTTGCCATAAATGCCGAGCCATCCGGCGAAAATCACCTGGCCATGGTTGCCAGCTGGAACCTCCGCTTGCTGGGTGGAAGCCAGATCAAAGCCGAGGTGCACTTGTTCGTCGATGACTTGCCCCTGGTATTTGTATTTGCGGTAATCACAGAACTGGGCTTGAGGGGCGGATTTTGCCAAGGGGAGAAACGGACCCTGAAACAAGGGCCGGTCAGCGGTCTTCGACCGGAGTTCGTAGAGGGTGCGGTTGTTGGCCTGGCGCATCTCCTGGTTGATGCGACGGAAGCGCTGCAAAAGATCCCCCGTGCCGCGTGGATCCAACTCGGAGACAACCTTGTTGAGGAAACTCGAAGACAGATTGAACTCGCGACTGCGAAAACGCTTGCGGATCAGCTGGTGCGGTACGGGGGCCAGCACCTGCGCGCCGGTCGGGTTTCGGGCAAACACGATCGGCTTTTCCCCCGCACCCAGGTCGTGCGGCACGGCGAACAGAGTAATCCGCCGCGAGGCATCTTTGGCCGTGGGGTTTTGAAAACTGCGGAATTCGTGCGGGCCTAACCTGACTCCAGCCTCGGTCCAGTAACCTGAGACCGAAAAAGCGACAGCGCCCGTGCCCCCCTGCGTAACAACGACTTGCATGTCATCCACCAGCAGGCTGGGCGGCTTGGTCTGAATTTCCACAGCTTGGACCAGCTGGCTGCGTCTTGCGAGGAAGTCATTAGAGACTGCCTCTACCACAAGTTCCGCCTTGCCATCGGTCACGCCCGGAGCGAGCCTGGATCCCGCTTCAAACTGGTAGGAACGGGGCATCTCGCTTCGCCGCAACCAAGCCCACCGTTTGGCTGGCTCGGAACGCTGAAAAACGATGTACTGCTTGCCGCCTTGGCGGAGGATCGCCGTGAAGTCGCGGACTCCGTGGGGATTCACTGCGCGGACCGCAACAGGAGTACTCGTCCCAAGCACGCGGACGGGCTGCTCCCAGCTCAGCTCGGTAGAAGTGGAGCGGAGCAATAACCCAAGGACATAGGCCGCCGGCACAAACAAGAGCAGCAACAGCAGCAAACCAGGACGCTTCATAACCGCAAAAGAAAGTATCGTTCCGTCAAGTTATTCAAAAAGAGAAATCTGCCGGTCTGGCGGCTTCGGCTTCGTGCGAGCGGCGGGTTTAATCGGGCTCCCAACGACTGCGACAACGACCAGTTCCCGGAGTGCGCCTTTCGGCACAAAGACACGCTGGATGTTGGAGGAGGGATCTGGCGGGGTAACCGAGAAACCGTAGGGATCGAGCAGGACTAAGTTGTTGGCGAGCAATCCATCGAGCAGGTCGCCATCCTTGAAGCGCATCCGGACCCACAAGCCGGCGCTTTTCGGGCGGGTGGTGAACAGGCGTTTCTCTTTGGGATCGGGAGCTTCGAATTCCTTCACCAAGCACACGGCTTTGACCTCGTCGTAGGGGACCAGCAGTAGCGAGCCCGAGAGGTTGAGCAACTCCACTCCTTTGGGCTGAAAGCACGTGGAGAGACTGACGTAGCCATACAGAGTTTCCCTGTCAAATCGTTGAATACAAGCCTTTTTATTTGTTGAAGCCGCCAAGCCGAATCCCTTGTGCCGTCAGGCCCAACCACAACGTAAGCGCGGAAAATGTTCAAAACAATTTTGCGCGTATTGTATCATTGTTGGAATGCCGCTCGCCGTTTCGCTGTCCGCCGCCAGGGAGGCATTCGTCGAGTTTTGCCGGATTGAAAAAGGATTAAGCCTCCACACACTTGCGGCTTACCGCCGAGATTTGAATCACTTAGAGCGGTTTGCGGCCACCGCGGGCCAGGCAGAGCTTCCCGATTCAGACCTCCTGCTCGCCTACATCGATTCTTTGTACCAAGCGGGCATGAGCAGCCGCACGATCGCCCGGCGACTAAGCACGATCCGCAGCCTGTACGCCTTTCTGCTTCGGGAAAAACGCATCGACTCGGATCCGACGGTGCTGTTGCCCGCTCCGCGCCAGCCCCGCCCGCTGCCGAAATATCTGAATACGGTCGAGATTGAGGAGCTGACCGAAACTCCTGATCTTGAAAAACCGAACGGGTTACGAGACGCGGCCATGATGTCGTTGCTCTATGCCAGCGGTTTACGGGTGAGTGAACTGTGCCAAGCTCAGTTATGCGATCTCAATCTTGAGCTCCGCCTCATCCGGGTCACTGGCAAGGGAAAAAAAGAGCGTTTGGCGCCGTTTGGCGAAGCCTGCGCTCGGCTGCTTGAATCTTATCTAGAAAAAGGGCGTCCCCAGTTGCTTCGCGGTCGCGCAAGCAAGTATCTGTTTGTCACAAACCGGGCGACGAAGATGACCCGTCAGGGGTTTTGGAAGGCGTTATCACAGTATGGCAGGAAGGCTGGTTTAGCCAGCGGCGTAAGTCCCCACGTGTTGCGTCACACCTTTGCTACCCATTTGCTGGAAGGGGGGGCAGATCTGCGCAGCGTGCAGCTACTGCTCGGGCACGCAGATATCTCCACGACGCAAATCTACACCCACGTGGTACGGTCCAGGCTTCGCCAAACCATTGATCGTTATCATCCCCGCGCGTGAGGACGGAACAAGATGAGCGACTATCTGTTCATGCTGGAAAGCCACCTCAACGCAGAGCAGTTGAGGTTCACCAGTGAGCTACAGGCGGCATGCGCGCAGTCCAATATGAATCTGTTCTTAACCGGCGGCGCCATGCGAGACATGCTAGGCGGATTTCCGGTACGGGACCTCGACTTTACGATCGAAGCAAATCCTCTTAAGCTGGCCAAGGACCTTGCCCAAAAAACGGGCGCGATGATCTGGTCCACGGACGACGTTCGCAAATCTGTCGAGATGGTGCTTCCCGCGGGCTCTACCGTCCAACTTGCCATGGCGCGGCAAGAGAAATATTCCAAGCCGGGAGGCAAAGCTCAGATCACTCCGGCCACAATCCACGAAGATTTACGCTGCCGCGATTTTACGGTCAACGCGATCGCTTTGTCGCTGGGCAAAGCTTCGCGCGGGTTACTGATAGATCCCACCAACGGACTTGCGGATCTCGAGCGGCGGGAGTTGCGTGCCATTCACAACCATGCGCTGTTGGATGATCCGGTGCGGCTGTGGCGTCTCATCCGATTGAAGGTCCGACTCGGATTCACGGTTGAAGAGCGAACGCAAAACCAGTACCGGATGGCGCGGGAAGCGGGCCTCGAAAAACTGGTCCCCCCGCGCGCGCTATTTGAGCAGTTCCGACAAATCGCCAATGAAATGAACCCGACGGAGGTTTTGCGAGCACTCGAAGAGGAAGGGATGCTGGCTTTGGTTTCACCAGCCTTGAGCGGGGCGAAGCTCAATCTGCAAGGGTTTTCGAAGCTTTTGAAGGTGCGGCAGTTGATTCCGTTTGGTATCGATTTGAAGGTGAACAACCTGATCTTGTTTCTCCACCTTTTGAGCGAGAAGCTGACGCCCAAGGAGCGGGCCGGACTGTTGAAAGCGATTGGCGCGCACCGCAGCGAGATTCAGCAGCTCAATCAATTTCCGCAGCGCGCGAAAGCGCTTGAAAAAGTCTTGAAGTCGGCCAAGTTGCAGAAAGCCTCGCAGATTTATCAGGCTTTGCAGCAGGAAGGGGGCGAGGTCGCGCTGTATCTCTTCATCACCACTCAGCAACGTTTGGTTCAAGACCGGATTCGGAACTATCTCACGAAGTATTTGCTTGCTGCTTCCGAGATAACGGACCGGGACATTGAAGCCGAAGGGTTGAAACCCGGGACACCGAAATTTCGGGCCCGGAAGATTGAGAGAGTGTACGAGCGGCTAGACTCACGTCCTCGAAAACAGAATCCAGCGCCGCTAGCAGCTCCCCCGGCTGCCCTCGCTGCTCCCAGCCGGCGCATCATCTGACGTAAGTTAGGGCCGGTTCATTAAAAACGTGGCTACGTGTTCAAAGAACTGACGCAGGGTAGCCTCGGCCTGGGGCGGAAGTTGAGCTTGGCGAAAAGCGCGATCCATCAACCCCAGCCACCGGTCGCGCGCCCGCTGGTCAATGGCAAAGCGCGCATGGCGCAAGCGAAGGCGGGGATGGCCTCGCTGCTCCACATAGCGCGGCGGGCCTCCGAACCGGTAAATGAGAAAGTCTCCCAGCCGTTGCTCGGCGCCGGCCAGATCTTCCGCTGGATACATCGGCCCGAGAATGTCATCATCGGGAATTTGCCGGTAGAAGGCGGCGACTAAACGACGGAAACCGTCTTCGCCAATTTGCTCAAAAACCTGATCTTCGGGAAGGGGATCAACCACATCTTTCATTGTCTTTGATTGCTGAGGAAAAGGAGGCAGAGCAGGATGGGGAGGCTGGTTGCTTTGATTTTGGTCAGCCGTTTGTGGAGCTGGGCGGAAGCTTGGATTGTCCGCCTGGAAGAGCCCACCGGGATTGAAAAAAGGGTCGGCGAGATCGTACGTGTCCCGCTCAAAAACTTTTCGCAACTCGCCTCTCGGAATCCGCAGCAAGGAACTTTTTGGGTGGTGGACGCGGAGGGCAACCAGGTGCCCAGCCAGCTCACACGGGAGCATTTGCTTTTTCCAGCCACTGTTTCAGGCAGCCAAGTGGCCGAATACCGCGTAAACTGCTGCCGGCCCGCTGCCCACGAACCACCAACGGTGATTGTGCGACAGATGCAGTCCGGGCGGATTGAAATGCGAAGCCCGACTCTGCGAATTGTGGTGGAGGCCAGCTCGGGCGTGATTCAAGAGGCTTATCACCTGGGCGCCGGGCCTCAGCGGAGTTTGAACCTCGTGGAGATGACTCCGACTCAACCCGACCCTTACGATATTCACCCAAGCCCCTCCGATAAAACCGTTGCAGCGTCTCCTGTAACCGGAGGCAACGATGGATGGAGAGCGCTCGAGGGTATCGGAGCAGGTCCTTGGGAGCTGACTAGCGGCACGCTCGAAGGATCGGCCAAGCGGGGAAGCTATGAGCTGCGGTTATCGGGGAACCGCCTTTTCTGGAGCGCCCCAGGTGGGTTTCGCTTTGCGAGCGTCAGCGCTTTGCCTTACCTTCCGTTCGATCGATGCGCGGACGGGGATGAGCGGCGCTGGCCGACCGGGCCTGATCCGGGAGAACCACCAGATGCTCAAGTTAGCGCGCGCGATTGGATGAGTCCGCCGGGAGGCGTGATCACTTACTATGCGCGGCGGGAGAATTATGGAGCGCTGTCGTTTGCCCTGCTCGATGATGCGGCCTCCAAACGGTACCGCTGGCGAGGCGCCTGTTCCCACCGCATGGAGGTTCGGGGTTCTGGCGTCGTCTCGCTGGCCTTGATCTTTCATTCATGGAGAGGCGACGAGACGGCCTTGGTCGGGCGATCTGAGGCGCGCAAGGTCCGTCAGCCCCTGTTGATCCAGGTGAAGACACTTGCTCAAGAGCCGGGAAACGAGCGCGCGGGGAAGCCTGCGGCTGAGGTTCTCCGCCAGGAACCCAACCCAAGGCTGATGGCCGTTTCCCGTGCTCCGGAGCCGTTTTACCCTCGAAGAATTTCTTTGGACGGAATTTGGGAGCTGGCCTGGGGAGAAAAAGGTAGCGGACCACAAAGCGAATGGCGCGCCGTAAAAGTGCCCGGCAGCGTTCACCTTCAGTGGCTGCCCGTGGCGCTGGTCTACCGCCCGGAGGCCGCTTGGGTGAGCCAGAAAGAGTGGTGGTACCGGCGGCGGTTTCACATTCCCCAGCACTGGCAGGGTTCGCGAATTTATTTAGAATTTGAGGCTACGGACTACATCGCCGAGTGCTTTTTGAATGGCCGCTTGCTGGGCCGGCACGAAGGCTATATCGATCCCTATCGCTACGAGCTCACCTCCCAGGTGCGGCCGGGAGAGAACTATGAGCTAGCCGTCCGCGTGTGGACGCCCGTGCACTACTACTGGAAGCACCGTCCCTACACGATCAAAGGCAGCTATGGCGGCGTAGACCAAAAGCCAGATGACATCACCGCGTTGGGAATCACCCGGAGCGTGTGGTTGCGCGCGGCTGCGGCAGCCGAAATCACCGATCTGGCCGTTGACACACGGCTCGAAGGCGGGGAAGGAATCGTTGAACTTGAGCTCGCAAGCAGCAACTTGCCCCCTGGCGCGCGTTGGGAGGCGACGCTCGTTCCCGATACTTTTGAGGGGGCCGGATGGCAAATTGAGCAGCCGGCTCGTGGAACGCAGGATCGCCTGGAGTTTCGTCTGCGGCAACCCAGGCTCTGGTGGACCTGGGAGCATGGCCGGCCTGATCTGTATTTACTGGACGTGCGCTTGAAGGACGTGTCGGGCGCCGTCCTCGATGCGCAGCGGCTTCGGGTGGGAATTCGAACCGTGGCGCGCCGGCAGGACCGCTTTTATCTGAATGGGAAGCCAGTCTTTCTGCGAGGCACGAATATCTATGCGAATTTGTTTCTGTCCGAGTTTGGGCGGCGCGAGTATGAGCGGGATCTGGCCCTGATTCGACAAATGAACGTCAACGCCATCCGCGTCCATTGCCATTTTGAAAACCCCGAATTTTATGATCTCGCCGATGAACAAGGTTTTTTGGTCTGGCAGGATTTTCTTGAGGCTTGGTATCCTCATGACACGGAATTTTCCCGCCACGCGGCGAAACTTTACGACCGGCATATCCGCTTGGTGCGCAACCATGCTTCCGTGTTTGCTTGGGCGCCCAGCGACGAAGAAGACCTGGAAAACTATCGCGATCTCTCCAAACACCTAGCGGCACGAGCAGCGCTGCTGGATCCACAAGACCGCTGGGTGCAGCGCTCAACAGGCCGCTATGGAGATGCTCACCTTTACTTTGGCTGGT
Source organism: Bryobacteraceae bacterium (assembly GCA_025056455.1). Lineage (GTDB taxonomy): Bacteria > Acidobacteriota > Terriglobia > Bryobacterales > Bryobacteraceae > CADEFT01. The sequence continues at coordinate 819,336 of JANWVY010000001.1, forward strand.
ATGGCGGCTCGATTTGGGATTACCGCAAGATGACGGCCAACCTGGTGACGGAACTTGGCGCAACGGCCTTGCCCGCGCGAAGTTCCTTGGAAAAATTCCTCCCCAACAAGTGGCCGATTCCAGACCATGCCCAAGCCTGGGCCTTTCATCGCTTGCAAATTCGTGAGGCCGAGAAAGCCTGGGGTGATCTGCGGAAACTGTCTCTCGATCAGGCCATCGAAATCTCACAAAACTATGCGGCGCGACTTTTTCAACTCGCCCTCGAACGGGCGCGCCGGCGAAAGGAGGAGGGCGCCGGCGGCATTTTTCATTTTTTTGCCATTGATCTGTGGCCCTCGGTCACCATGGCCGCCATCGATTTCTACCGGGTCCCGTCGAAAGTTCACGCCACGGTGGCGCGCAGCTTTGCGCCGGTCGCTGTGAGCCTGGACTTTGATCGTGACGAATGGAAACTGCAGGAGACGGTCAGGGTGGCGCTGTGGGCGATCAATGATCTACACCAGGCTATTTCCAACACCGAGATTCGGTGGCGACTTGCCGAAACAGGGGGAGTCATCCGCCATACGTTTCCTCCCGATTCAAGCCGCAAAATCAGCGAGGTAAGGTGGCGAGCGAAGGCGCCGGGAAACTACTCGCTTCAAGTTGAGGTTTGGAGTAAAGGCCAGAAGATTTCAGACAATATCTACGATTTTGTGGTGAGATAGTTAATAATTTTTGGCCCGCTCGACGCGCGCCCGCTGCGCCCGGCCCATGGCCTTGATGCCCGCTAACGCTGCGTCCTGTCGGGCCAGCACCTCAAGATTCTCCACCACCTTCTGAATGGCAGCGGCGATGTCTCGAATATCCTGCTCACAACCAAGGAATTCGAACTGGAACAACCAAACGGATTCTTCGTAGGCGGCGCACTCAGCCACGGGGCAATGGCACTGAGAGTAGTCAACCGGCTCGGCGCGTTGCCAGGCGAGTTGGGGACAGTTTTGCGGAGTCGCGTAGAACAAATCGCTGCGATAAACCGCTTCGTAGAATCTGCCATCGCAGGGGATACCCTCGGCCTCGAGTGCCGCCACAAACAAATCGCGGTGTGGGGCTGGCTGGCCAGCCGCGGGCCGGTATTGGAACACATAACAGTAATGGGTTGGGGAGGTGAGAGCAGGCTGAGGGGGGAGGGTGCGGATGGCTGGCGTACCAGCGAGCAGCTCGGTGAGCAAGGCGGCATGGCGGGCGCGTTTTTCCCGCAACTCGGGTAATCGCCGCAGCTGCCCGAAGAGCAGGGCGATTTGCAGGTCGGTGAGACGGTAATTGAGACCTAACATCCGTTTGCCGAACTGGTCGGTTAGGCTCGCCCTTCCGCAATTGATCAGGGTTTGTAAAGCCTCATAGTGTTCGAGTTGATTGGTAAGGATGAGGCCGCCTTCCCCGGAAGTCATTAGTTTACTTTCCTGAAGCGAGAAGGTGCCAAGATCGCCAATCGATCCGGCGCCCCTTCCTCGATAGGCTCCTCCGTGGGCGTGGGCACAATCTTCGACCACAAACAAATGATGCTGGGCCGCAATTTCAACGAGGGCATCCATGTCGGCAAATCGCATGGCGAGATGCACTGGCACGATTGCCTTCGTCCGCGCAGTGATGGCTTGGCGTACGCTTTCCGGATCTAAGCAATAGGTGTCAGGATCAATGTCAGCGAAGATCGGAACGGCACCCATGGCCAACACGGCTGTCGCGGTTCCATCCCAAGTGTAAGCCGGAACGATGACTTCATCTCCAAAACCTACGCCAAGGGTTTGAAGCGCGACCGTAATGGCCACGGTTCCGTTCACGACGGGCAGAGCGTAGCGTGCGCCGTGCATGGCGGCGAAATCTTCACAGAACTTGGCGGCCAGTGGCGTGGGGTAAGGATAGCCTCCCCAGTGACGGCTTTCGACCACCTTTTGAAGAAACTCAAGATCAGCAGAATCGAATTGGGGCCAGGGTTGAAAAGGGGCGCGACGAACCGGTTCGCCCCCGAGGATCGCCAGCTTGCTCATGCTCTCCCTATGCTAGCGTTTGACAAGGGGAGGAGGCTTTTTAGAAAGTAGCTCACGGTCACCGCGTAAGAAGGGTGCCACTCTCTCCGGTTGCGGAGCTCCGGGTTCGATCGACCGCGCCCGAGGAGAAGGGACGACGAGGTCGACCGACTTAAGATTCAACGGAAGGGTTCGACCCGCATGATATCGCCGCTCGATACGGCCACGCGCACCACCAGCAGGGAGTCCTCACTTGGGGAAAGCGAAAACGGGCCACTGCCGTGTGGCCAAATTGGTTCAGGATATTCGGCCACTAGGCGATCTTTCTCGGAGCTTGAAAAGGGATGAAAGTAGATGGCTTGGCGATCCAGTGTTTCGGGCTTCGCAGCAAGATAGTAGAGGCCATCCCGCCCGACGGCCCAACAGCTCGAACAGGAAGGAAGTAGACGGTCAACGACACGTTCTACGGGTGCACCGTCTTTTAATTCCAAGCGCCAAATTTCCGTGCCGTTGGCTTCGCGGACAAAGTAGAGGAAGCGGCCATCTGGCGAGAGGGCGAGCGATTCGGCACGCAAACTCCGGATGAGCTGCGCTGGGCCGTCTTCAACCGGGATCCGGATGAGCTGAGAGCCCCCGGCGTAGATCCACTTACCGTCGCTTGAGATGACAGGGTGCACGCCTTGCGCCGCGAGTTTGCGAATCCGCCATCCGCCCTGCTGTTCGGTGGCGAGGAAGATATCAAAGGTTCGCGGATTGTTAAATACGAGGGATTTGCCGTCGGGCGCCCAGCGCCCAACCGAGGGGGCGAGATTTCCCGAGGTCACCTGAACGAGGTTCAATCCGCTGGCGTCGCTGACCCAGAGTTGCTCTTCGCCTGAGCGGTCGGAGCGGAAAACGATGCGCTGTCCATCGGGGGAAAAAACAGGGGAAGCATCCTGAGCGGTTGTGGCGAGAACGCGCCGCCAGGACTGATCGCGAAGCCCGAGTTTCCAAATATTGCGATCTTGGTGCAGGGGAGCGTAGACCAGGACGCTCGCGCGACGGGCCACAGAAAGCTGGATCGGAAACTCGTTGTAGATGGCCTCCGGCCGGATGGGCCCGCCCTGAACGGGCTGTCTCCACAAACGATACTCACCAGACTGATTCGAGGCGATCAGCAGGGTTTTGCCATCGGCCAGCCAATCATGGCTGCTGATCATTTTCCCGAGGCGCGTCAGCGGTCGCGGCCGCTCCGAGCCGTTGACGGGGGCCATAAAAACCTCTTGCAGCGAACGGTGGAGAAGTCGGAGAAAGCTGATTGTGGAACCATCGGGCGAGAAGCGGGGATCAACGTCAGCGGTCGCTTCGCTTCCTGGGCGCGTCAGCAGGCGCCGGCTGCCATCAACGAGCGAGATGAGCCAGATGCCGGGCGGGCGGCCAAAAGACTCAGGATGGGAGACCGCTAGCAGCTTACCGTCGGGAGACCAGTCCAGAAGCCGGTGGTCGAATCCGTAGTTGGGGCTCGGAAGGACAGCTACGATTTTCTCCCGCCACTCGTCGCCCCAGGGTTCTGAGATCACGATTTCGGAGTGTTGTTGCGTCATCCGCAAATAAGCAAGCTGATGTCCCTGGGGAGACCAGCAAGGGCTTGAGTAGTGAGCGAGGCGGGTTGAAACGCGGGAGGGTGTTGGATGGCTTGCTTGAACAATCCAAACGGAGGGTTCCTGAGCTCCTTCTTCCGTCCACAAGAAGGCCAACTTCGAGCCGTCAGGGGAAAGTGCCGGATGGTATTCCCTTCCCTGAAGTCGAGTTACTGGCTTCACCGAAAGCGTTTCAGCTGCGCCCGGTGGGGCCATGCGGCGACTGAGAAGCCACCACGCAAAGAAACCTACAACCACGGCGGTGGAAAGCAAGATTGTCGTCAACCGGGTAGAACGGCGCCGGGCTCCTCCAGCAGGAAGTTGCCCTAGATCTTGGCGCTGCACGGGGCCGGCGTTATGCGGATCCGCAACAGCCGCTGGGACCAACGCGGGCGCTACCTCTTCGGTTAGCACGGGACCTTCTAGCCGGTAGCCGCGCCCGGGAAAGGTTTCAATCCATCCCGGACTTCCCTTCCCCACGTTCAACGTTTTGCGGATGACAGCGATGTTTTGCGCCAGATTCGCTTCGTCAACGACCCGATCGGCCCAAACCGCGCGCATAATCTCATCCTTGGTAAGCACCTGGCCCGCATGCTCGACAAGTACGAGCAAGGTTTCGGCCGTACGCCGGGTCATGTGGACGGGCGTCCCGTTTCGAAAGAGAACACGTGCGACGGGATCGAGAGTAAATTCTCCGAATTGATATAGGCGGTGACCCTTGAGCACGTTGAAAACAAATGCTTTTAGAAATCTTTTACAAAGATTTTAGCGCCTGTCGATTGCCGTAGCTACGGTTTTGTGTCGGAAATGAGACTGGAAAGTAGGGGTCGAGGGAAAGCCGCCAAGCAAGCCGATTTGTGGCGAGCGCGGTGGGGGATCGGCAGTCTCGCTGTGGTAGGACCACTCCTCGGCCTCAGGTTTGGGGGTCTTCGGCCTCAGGTTTGAGGGTCTTATGAAGCGGCGTTCCTTTCTGGCTCTGTCTGCCGGATTTCTTCCCTTGCGCAGCGCGCGGGCGACCGACGCTGAAATTATTATTTTTCCGAAGGAGCCCACCGGCTCCATCAGTCCTTTCCTGCACGGCCACTTCATCGAACACCTCGGCGGCGTCATCTATGACGGCATTTGGGTAGGAGAAAACTCGCAAATTGCCAACATCGGTGGAATTCGGAAGGCCGTCGTAGATTCCATGAAAGCCTTAGGGTCGACCGTGATGCGATGGCCTGGGGGGTGTTTTGCGGATAGCTATGACTGGATGGACGGTATCGGCCCATCGTCTCAGCGGCCTATCAAGCCAAACTTTTGGATTGACAACGGACGGTTGCGTGAAGTCGCGCCCTCCCATCCTTCGCGAAACGATCCAAACCACTTTGGCACGCACGAGTTCATCCGGTTTTGCCGACTGATCCAAGCCGAGCCCTACTTGGCAGCGAACGTGCGGAGCCTTCCCGCCAAGTCCTTTTATGACTGGATTGATTATTGCAATTCTCCTGCCGGCTCTAGCACTCTCGCCCGAAGGCGGGCCGCCGGCGGCGATGTGGAGCCGTTTGGGGTTCGGTTCTGGGGGGTCGGCAATGAAAGCTGGGGTTGCGGCGGAGAATTGACGGCAGCTGAGTATTCCGTCGAGTTTCGCAAGTTTACGGCGTGGGCGCCGCGCTGGGGCGTGCCGTTGAATTTCATCGCCGCTGGTCCCAACGGAGGAGATTTGCGCTGGACGCGGGAATTTTTCTCCCGGATTGTCGACAAGAGCCCTGCTTTGTTGAATCGTGTCTGGGGTTGGGCTCTCCACTACTACTGTGGAACAACCGGCAAGGGCGACTCGCTGGACTTCACCAACGAAGACGCCTACGATCTGGTGCGGCGGGCCGACCGCATGCAGGAGCTCATCGAGCAGCACTGGCAAGTGATGGGTGAGGTGGACCGCGAACACCGTGTCAAGCTTGTGGTTGACGAATGGGGCGCTTGGCACCGCGACGGGACCGCAGTGGCCCCCCACCATTTGTTTGGTAGCGTCCCAACCATGCGGGATGCGTTGGTGGCAGCCCTCACCCTCGATACTTTCCATCGCCACGCAAACAAGGTGGCGATGGCAAACGTCGCCCAGCTGGTGAACTGCATCCAGACCTTGTTCCTAGCCGACGGGGATAAGTTTTGTCTCACGCCGACCTACCATGTGTTTGCTTTGTACCGAGCACACCAAAACAACCAAGCGGTTCGGGCGGAATTTCTCGCTCCGAAAATTAGTTACCGCTATGAGGGAGGCGAGCGCCAGGTGGTGCGCCTTGCCGGTTCCGCCTCGCTACGCAGCGACCAACTGGTCATTACGGCTGTAAATGTGAGCCTGAGCGACCCGCTTGAGGCACGCATCTTGGTTCCCGGAGCCAACCAGCTGGATCAACCGCAAGCGATGGTTCTCACCACAGCGGACATTCACGCGCATAACGATTTTCAAAATCCCGATGGTGTCAGGCCCCAAGCGGGTAAGGTCTCCGCTTCGGGACGAGAGCTACGACTTACTTTGCCACCGATGTCGGTGGTTCGCATTCAAGCACGGTTGGTTTGATCCTTTTCTGGAGAAAGGTAGATATACGTATGAGTGCAAGCAAGTTAAGAACGATAGCGAGGTTGTTATTCCTCCTCGTTGGCTTGTTTGTTTCAACGCAGGTTGAGGCACAGGAGGCCCGAGGCACATTGCTCGGCCGCGTGCTGGACCCGAGTGGCGCCGCGATTGTTGGGGCGACAGTCTCGGTTCTCAGCGAGGCCATGGGTACCCGGCAATCTTTCCAAACGAATGAGTCGGGCAGTTACATTGCAACCTATCTGATCCCTGGCCTCTACACAGTTGAAGTCGAAATGGCAGGCTTTAAGAAATACCGCCGGACAGGGATTGAAGTCCGAGTCAATGACCGGATCGAACTCCCAATTACGCTCGAACTAGGTGGAACCGAGCAGAGCGTTACCGTTGTGGGGGAAACGCCTCTGTTGAATACGGCCAGTGCATCGTTGGGTCAAGTCATAGACTCGCGCCGCGTGCAGGAGCTTCCCGTTCCGCATGGGAACCCCATGTTTCTGATTGGCTTGGCCTCTGGGGTGACGTTTAACCGCGACCCTCGCCTGGACCGGCCCTTCGAGCCCACTCATATTGTTGGTTATTCCATGGACGGTACGCGAGCCAACCGCAGCGACATCACCTTAGACGGCTCCGTCGCAACGGCTACGGCCAACAACGGAGAAGTAATCGCCTCTTATGTTCCTCCTGCAGACATCGTCCAAGAGTTCAAGGTACAAACGGCGACTTTTGACGCCAGCTTTGGCCAAACCGAGGGCGGCGTCACCAATATCTCCATCAAATCGGGAACGAACCAGTTCCGTGGTACCGCTTACTTGAATAAGATGGCGCCCGAGCTCTTTGCAAACGATTACTTTGCGAATCTGAACGGGGTACCTCGGGCCAACTTCACTTACAACCGCTGGGGAGGCAGCTTTAGCGGTCCGGTACGCGTGCCGAAGCTTTACGATGGACGCAACCGTACGTTCTTTCTCTATGGTTACGAAGGCATTAAAGAGGACCGTCCCCGCAACAACGGCGTACCCACAGTTCCAACGGCACGCATGAAAGCGGGTGATTTCTCTGAGCTACTCGCCGTCAGCGGGCAGTACCAAATTTATAACCCGCTGACGGCTCGCGAAATCGTTGTCGGAGGTAGCCGGATTATTGAGCGGGATCCCTTTCCTGGGAATGTCATTCCAGCAAGCTTGATCAACCCAGTTGCCCGGAATATCCTCAGCTATTTCCCGGATCCTTTGCAACCAGGGATTCAGAATAACTACCAGCGTCCGGAACTTACAGAGCACGCCGACTACGGCTCTCACACGGTCCGGGTTGATCAAATGGTTAGTAATTCCAACCGGATGTTTGTGCGGTTAAATTGGTATGATCGAAACAGCACATACAACGACTACTTCAACAACATTGCCACCGGAAACCTGTTCCAGTTCATCTCTCGTGGCGCCACCATCGACGATGTTCATACGCTTAGCCCAACTACGGTATTAAACCTCCGGTATGGATATAACCGGTTTGTAAGAGCCGACAACGGCGCCTATAAGTCCATGGGCTTCGACCTTACCACGCTGGGCTTCCCCTCTTACATGACGACACTCACCAGCGATGATATTCGGAAGTTTCCACGAATCGATCTTGCAGGTTATCAGGGAACAGCAGGTGGCGGGGAGTGGAGACCGAACGACACGCACAACCTCAACGCGATCTTATCGAAGACTCAGGGGACCCACTTTCTGAAGATGGGGACTGAATTTCGAGCATACCGCGAGAACCGGCGTGAGTTCGGCAACAACGTGAGCGGTCAGTTCGTGTTTGATACCACATGGACGCGCGGCCCCAACAATACTTCGCAAGGGGCGCCCAACAGCCTCGGCCAGTCCGTCGCCGCGTTGTTGTTAGGTTTACCGACGAGTGGCGGAATTTGGCGTCCAGCCTCTTATGCCGAACAATCCACCTCTTGGGGCTTTTTCCTGCAAGATGACTGGAAAGTTACCCAAAAACTTACGTTGAATCTTGGAATCCGGTGGGAGTTTGAAACGGCGCTTGAAGAGCGTTTTAATCGCTCTGTGCGCACGTTTGACGCCAACGCTCCAATTTCGTTTGCCGCCCAGGCCCAAGCCGCCTACGCTCTCAACCCAGTGGCCGAACGTCCCGCCTCAGACTTTATCGTAAGGGGAGGCTTAACCTTTGCGGGAGTCAACGGCCAACCAGCAGGCTTATACGAGACTCCAAAACTGAACCTGATGCCGCGAATTGGTCTTGCCTACCAGATCTCTCCGAAAACTGTGATCCGGACTGGTTACGGGATCTTCTACGGCTTCCTCGGCCAGCGGCGAGGTGATGTGGTGCAAACGGGATTCAGCCGCCAAACAGACTTCCAGTTCACGACGAACAACTATCTGTCGCCAGCCGCCACACTTTCGAATCCTCTGCCCAGCGGGCAGCTCTTCCCGATCCTGGGAGCCTCCCTCGGACCGGAAACCAACATCGACGCGAGCAATACGTTCTTCAATGACAGACCCAAAATGCCTTACATGCAGCGGTGGCAGTTTGGATTTCAACGGCAGCTACCCGCTAACTTTGTCATGGAACTCAGCTATGTGGGCAACCGGGGCACCCGGCTTGAGACCACGCGCAATCTAAATGCGATTTCCAACAATTTCTTGAGCCGTGATCTGATTCCGACACCCGCGATGGCGGCAAATAATAACTATTTAGCGGGTAATTTACCCAACCCCTTCCGCGGGCTCACACCTATTTCTGCGCCCAACCTCAACAATGCCGCCAACCGAAGCCGTGCCGCTCTTTTACGACCCTACCCTCACTTTGCCGACTTGAACACGACAACGAACCAGGGCTATTCTTGGTATCACTCTTTGCAAGCTCAGTTTGAACGGCGGTTTTCCAAAGGCTTCACGCTTCAAGCCAGTTATACGTTCTCGAAGTTCATGGAGGCGACGTCTTACTTGAATGCGGCTGACGATATGCCGGTGGAGGTGATCTCCGATTTCGATATCCCCCATCGAATTGTCGCAAGCGGGATTTGGGAGCTTCCGATCGGCCGGGGACGGGCTCTCGGGGCCAACATGAGCCGGCTGGCGAACGCCTTTCTTGGCGGATGGCAACTTTCTGCCATCTACACCTCTCAATCTGGGGTTCCTCTGAACTGGGGAAATATCCCGTTTGTGGGCAACATCAATGATCTTAAAGTCGCTCAACCCACCCGCACCCGATGGTTTAACACCGACGCTGGTTTCATCAAAACCCAGATTTTGCAAAGTAATGTTCGCTACTTTCCCTTCCGCTTGCCATTTATCCGGGCGATGGGGGTAAATAACTGGGACTCTTCACTCGTTAAGAACACGCGGTTTGGAGCAGACGGAAAATACAACGTTCAATTCAAGGCGGAGTTTCTCAACACACTGAACCGGGCACAGCTTCCAGCGCCGAATACGGATCCACGAAACGTGCTGTTTGGCGAAATCCGGGCCAGCAACCAAGCGAATTATCCACGGCGAATTCAGCTGACGGCGAAGTTTATTTTTTAACTTCAGTCACGAGACGGAGAAGGCGGCAGCTGGCGAGTTCTGCTAGCTGCCGTCAACGTTTTTGGCCTCCACTGGCGCCGGCTCTCAAGTCCCATCGTTTACAATAAAGAGGCAGCCGTTCCCCACTCCGATTCCGGCCGCTATTTTCGAAACGTCACATTCCACCGTCTTCCGCGCCGGCCTACGAGAGGGGCGGATGTGCGAGACCGGTCGTGAGGGATCACGCCGGACAAGCTGGAAGCTGCGGGTATGCGTCCTCGTGTTGTTCGCGCCATTCTACTTCGTGAACTAAGCAGTTATTTTTCGACTCCGACGGGTTACGTTTTTATCACCCTGTTTGTGTTTCTCAGCGCTGTCGCTGCATTCTGGCAGGAGCGCTTCTTTGCCAGCAATCAAGCGAACCTCGACACACTCAATACCTATTTCCCTTACCTCCTCATCTTTCTCCTCCCTTCCATCAGCATGAGCTTGTGGGCCGAGGAGCGCCGGCAGGGAACGGAGGAATTGCTGCTCACGCTGCCAGCAAGCGACTTTCAGATCGTTCTGGGAAAGTATCTGGCCGCGGTAGCTATTTACTCGGTATCGCTATTGTTTTCACTGAGCCATGTCGTAGTTTTGATGTGGCTGGGCAGCCCGGATCCGGGATTGATGATCTCAACATATCTTGGCTACTGGCTGGTCGGTTCTTCCCTGTTAGCTGTCGCGATGGTAGGCTCGGCTCTTACGGATAACCTAACCGTGGCTTTTATTCTCGGCGCCTTACTAACGGGCTTTTTCGTCTTTCTCGACCGGGCCGGCACCATCATCCAGGGCGCCCCACAACGGTTCTTGGAGCGGCTTTCGGTGGTGGAACAGTTTCGGAGCCTGGCCAGTGGCGTGATCACGGTGGGTGCGGTTGCCTACTTTGTGTTGTTGGCCGCGGCAGCTTTCTACGCCAATGTGGCGCTGCTCGGACGCCGCCGCTGGCCGAGCGGCCCCAAGGCGCCCAAGCTTTCCCTGCATACCGCTGTCCGGATCGCCTCGGCGCTGGTCATCGCTGCCAGCGCTACGGTGCTGGCAAGCCAGTCCCGTATTCGCCTGGATGCGACCTCCGAACAGATTCACTCGTTAGCCCCCGACACCAGGAAGTTATTGCAAAGTTTGGATCCACGCCAACCAGTGTTCATTCATGCGTATCTGAGTCCCGAGGTTCCTAAGAGCTACCTTGCCGCGCGCTCCAACCTGGTCGCGACGTTGCGCGAGTTTGACGCCTTGGGAGGGGAAGCTGTTCACACGCGCATTATCGAGACGCTCAAATACACTCCAGCGGCGCGTGAGGCTCAGGAACGATACAACATCCGGCCCTACCGGGTGCCGGTCACCGAGGAATCCGCCGCCGTCAACGAGATTTTCCTCGGTTTGGTGTTCCAGTGCGGCAATGAGGAGTTTGTAATTCCTTTCCTCGATCGAGGGCTGCCAGTTGAGTATGAACTGATGCGATCGGTGCGCGTTGTGTCTCGGGCACAGCGCCGTACGGTTGGTGTGCTGGACACAGCAGCGCGGCTGTTTGGAGGTCTGGATTTCCAGCGTGGCGCACAGTCCCAGGAGTGGTCGATTGTTGGGGAGCTCAGGAAACAATATCAGGTTCGCCAAATCGCGCCTGACGCCGACTATCCAGCTGACCTCGATGCGCTGATTGTGGCGCTGCCCCATACGCTGACGCAACCACAACTCGATCGCCTGGTGAGCTACGCCAGGCAAGGAAAGCCCTTATTGGTGATTCTGGACCCGATGCCCGCTTTCAATTTAGAGCTGGCGCCATCTACGATGGAGAAGGCTGTGAATGTACGGCCGCTGCTTGATGTGCTAGGGCTGAGCTGGCAGCCGAACCGCATCGTCTGGGATCCTTACAATCCGCATCCGCAACTCAAGAGCCTCCCCAAAGAGGTGATCTTTGTTGGCAAAGGTTTCCAACAAGGAGAAATTATTACCTCCGGTTTGCAGGAAGTCGTTCTGCTCTATAGCGGCGAATTGCGCTCGCGCAGCGATGCCAAAGCCAAGTTCGTGCCCCTGCTCGAGACAACCAATGAAGGGGGCACTTTACGCTACGAAGACCTCGTACAGCGGTCCCTTTTCGGAACCACGCTGAATCCAGCACCGGAGCGCCGTCCGAGCAAAGAGAAACACGTACTGGCGGCCCGAGTGACTGGCCCGGTCAACGCCATTGTTCTTGCAGATGTGGACGCTATTGGCGAACAATTTTTTGAGCTGCGCCGTCGCGGAGTGGAGAATTTGAACTTTGACAACGTGACCTTTATTTTGAATGCCGTCGACCAGCTGGTGGGTGACACCTCGTTCATCGCTTTGCGCAAACGCCGGCCGCGCTATCGGACGCTGGAGGCCGTTGAGGCGCGCACCAAACAATATGAAGAGCAGCGCTTAAAACAAACCCAGGAAGCTGAGGCCCTGGCTGAGCAACGCTTGCGTGAAGCCCAGGCCAGGCTTGATCGCGCTGTGCGGGAAATACAGCAACGAACGGACATCGATGACCAGGCCAAGCAAATCATGATTGCGAACGTACAGTCGGTAGAAAACCGGCGATTGTCAGTGGCGCGGTCAAACATCGAGGACGAAAAACAACGGCAGGTGGAGGCAAGCCGGGCCGAGATGGAAAGCTCCATCCGGGGCATTCAGAACACGATCAAGCTCCTGGCCGTGGTCTTGCCTCCCATCCCTGCTCTGCTCGCCTTCTTGCTGGTCTCAGCGCGGCGCCTGGCCCGAGAACCAGCTACCAGGCTGTGAGGTAGTCACATGACGGAGACCGGAAAAACGCTAGCCTTGGTCGCTGCGGCAGGGGTTCTCACTTTAGCAGCGATTCTTGTTGAACCAGAGCGGCGCACGCCAGCGATTCTCAGTGATCAAGGCGAGACCTTCTACCCAAAGTTCACAGATCCCCAGGCCGTCCGAACGATTGAAGTGATCGACTATGATGAGGCTACGGCTGCGGCACGTCCGTTTCAAGTGGAATTCCGCAACGGCCACTGGGTCTTAGCCTCGCACCATAACTACCCCATCGACATCGGCGACCGGTTGGTGAAGACCGCGGGAGCGTTGATGGATCTGAAGAAGGATCAAGTCGTGTCGGACTCAGCGGCCGACCATGCGAAGTATGGCGTTGTTGACCCGCTCGACACCAAGTCGGCCTCGCTCACAGGCCGAGGTAAGCGTGTCACTTTGCGAGATGTTCGCAGAGAGGTTCTGGCCGATTTTATCCTTGGGCGGCGCGTGGATGGAAAGAAAGGGATGCGTTATGTTCGACTACCAAACGATAAACGCGTTTATGCCGTCCGCACAGAGGCCGATCCGAGCGCTCGTTTCGCCGACTGGGTGAATGCGGATCTGCTGCGCATTTCCTCTTCCTTAGTCCGGCGAATTCAGATCCTGAGCTATTCGATTGACGAACAGTTCGGCCGCCTGCTGAACCTGGAGAGTACGACTCTGGTGCAGGAGGGAGGTAAATGGCAAGCGCAAGGCGGCTCTCAGGTTAACCAGGCCACAATTCAGGCGATTGTCTCCACGCTTGATGGTCTAAAAATTGTCGATGTCCGCCCGAAGCCGCCCTCAATGGCCGAAGGACTGCGCGCCGGGAAGTTGGAAATGACCCTCGAGGGCGCCATGTCGCTGCGCCAGCGCGGGTTTTTCCTGAGCCCGACGGGCCGTCTGCTAGCGAATGAAGGTGAGTTGATCGTGGACACCGCCAGCGGTTTAGTGTATGTGTTGCGATTCGGCGAAGTGGCCACTAGTCCTGGAGATCTGAAACCCGTGGCCACGGGCAATGAAAATCGTTTCCTGTTTGTGACGGTGAATTATGACGCGCAGCGCGCGGCAAAGTATGGCGACACGACAGGCGCCGGTGAGCGAATGGCGCGGGAGCTGAACAACCGGTTTGCGGACTGGTATTACGTGATCAGCGGTCAGGATTTTCAACGGCTCCGCCCCTCGCGCAAGCAAGTCGGATTGCCCCCGCAAGCAGGACCCCAGATTGCGCCCCAGTCCCCTTCACCAGCTCCGCCGCCTACTCCAACTCAGTCACCCGCAGTACAGCCTTCGCCGGGCAACCCACCCCAACCGCCCCCTCCAACAACTTCCGCCCCACCCCGTCCTCCCTTCTAAGAAAGCCGGCATCGCTTGCCAGTGGCTCGATTCTTGATCGATTTTGTCTTGGTGGTTTCTCGCGAAACGCCGCTCAAGATGAGCGCCTTTTCTTAAGTTTTGTGAAGGAACAGTGATTCAGCCTTTTGCATTTTTTAAGGTAGCGGCAAACGTTCTCCCTGCGAGACTGGAGGTGGCAATGAGCATTCGATTTGCTATTCCGTGGCTGCTAGCCGCGCTCCAAGCGCTCGCCCTGGCGCAAATTCAGATGAGTAGGACAGGCTCGGTCTTGGGCACAATTACAGCGATCCGGGTAGAGTCCGCAGAGATTGAGATCCAACTCGACCAAGGGGGGACGACGACCGCTCAGTTAAGCGCCGACACTCTGCTTCAGCGCGTCGCCCCGGGGCAAAAGGATCTTTCGAACGCCGAAAAAATTCAGGCCACGGACCTGGCGCCGGGAGATCGGGTCTTAGTCAATTTTGTTCCAGATTCGAAGATTGCCCGGCGCATGGTAGTCATGTCGGCAGCATCGATTGCGAGGCGGAATGAGGCGGACCGCGAGGATTGGCTGAGACGGGGCGTGGCCGGAGTGGTTGCCGAGAAGAAAGGCAACGAAATCACACTCCGGCTTCGCAGTTTTCAAGGGGAGACGCAGTACAAAGTGCTCACCTCGCCGCAGACCACCTTCCGCCGCTATGCCCCAGGGTCGGTGAAATTTTCCGATGCAAAGGCCAGCACGCTGGCAGAGATCCGCCTGGGAGATCAGCTTCGCGCACGAGGACAAAAGACCGAAGACGGGACGCAGGTCACAGCGGAAGAGGTTGTGTTTGGCTCTTTTGTGACCAAGGCCGGAGAGATCTTAAGTGTCGACCCGGAACAAGGTCTCATTACGGCGAAGGAAGTGGGCAGCGGTAAAAAGCTGTTGGTAAAAATACAGCGCGACTCGCAGATCAAACGTTTGCCGACGTTTGGCGGGGGGCCGCCTGAGGCTGGACCTGGTTTTGCGCCGGGTATGGGCATGCGTGGACCAAACGCTGGGCCGCCAGGTGGCTTTCCTCCGGTCGGCAGTCGGCCGCCGGGAGAATTTCCCCCCGGCGCGCCAGGGCGCGGCGTCCCAGGCCTGGGTGCAGGTCCGGGTGCGGGCGGTGGGCCACCGGCTGGGCCAACAGGTGGGCCGCCGGCTGGCGGGATGGGGCCACGGGGCCCTGGCCGTGATTTTTCGCAAATGATTGAGCGTCTACCCGCTGTCGCGCTTTCCGAGTTAAAGCCAGGGGAGACGATCGTATTTTCGAGTACGGTGACGGAAAAACCCGAGGAGTTTACCGCCATCGTCCTAGTGGGAAACGCAGAATTTTTGGTCCGAATGGCCACCATGCAACAGGCGCAGCAAGCGCAAGCCTCTGGCCGTGGTGGAATGCCAGGCGGCGGTCCCGGTTTTGGCGGTGGATTGCTCGAGTTTCCTTCGATGATTCCCTAACGCTTCACAGTTTTTTCAGCCCGCAAGGAGAAAGATGATGATTCGATCCGTGATTCGTGTGTTCGTATGTCTGGCCGCCTGGTTGCTTCCGGCGGCTCAGGGGCAGGCGCCGCAAAACGCAAGCCTGCGGGGAGTGGTGACCGATCCTTCGGGCGCAGTTGTGCCAGGAGCTCTAGTTCAAATCTTCGGTCCTGGCGGCCAGAAGCGCGCCGTGACAAATGAACAGGGTGGGTATGAGTTTCCCTCCCTCTTGCCGGGCAAGTATCGTGTGCGGACGATCGCCAAGGGTTTTAGCGTGGCCGACCGCCGGGATGTGGAAATTCGCGGCGCTGTGACGTTAGATACCCAGCTGATCATCGAGGCGCAAACCCAGGTCATTAATGTCGAAGACGAGGCCAATTCGGTCACGACGGACCCGACGCAAAACGCAGGCGCACTCGTTTTACGCGAGAAGGAGCTCGAAGCCCTCTCCGATGACCCCGACGAGTTATTGCAGCAACTCCAAGCCATGGCAGGACCGTCGGCAGGACCGAACGGGGGCCAGATTTATATCGACGGCTTTACTGGCGGCAACATGCCTCCGAAAGCCTCGATTCGCGAGATCCGCATTAACTCTAATCCTTTTTCATCCGAGTATGACCGTCCTGGATTTGGGCGAATTGAAATCCTTACCAAACCGGGTTCGGACAGGATCCGGGGCTCAGCCTTTTGGCTGTTTAATGATCAGGCTTTCAATGCGCGCAACCCGCTGCTAACGCAATCAACGCGGCCCCCGTTCCGTCAAAACTTTGGAGGGTTCCAGCTCAGCGGCCCAATCAAAAAAGGTAAGGCTTCGTTTGGCTTTGATTTCGAGCGACGCGCGATCAATGAGAACGCGTTTATTCTGGCCACGACTCTGGACAGCAACCTGAATCCTCTGCCAGTCAATCAAACGGTTCTCACGCCACAATCGCGCACTACTCTCAGCCCGCGCTTGGATCTCGCCTTAAGCAGCAATCACACCATGGTGGTCCGCTATCAAAATACGAGAGTAAGGGAAGACAATAACGGGATTGGTGATTTCAGTTTGCCGAGCCGCGCCTTCAATCAGCGGGATTCCGAAAACACGCTTCAGGTGACCGAAACCGCAATCCTCGGAGCGAAAGCGGTGAACGAGACGCGCTTCATGTTCTCTCGTACCTCTCTCAGCCAGTTTGGCGACTACGCGCAACCAGCTATCAGCGTACAGGGAGCATTTGAGGGTGGCGGCGCTCAAATTGGAAACTCCAGTAACTTGGCGAAACGGTTTGAGCTCACTAATATTACGACCTACACACGCGGCACGCACATTCTGAAGTGGGGAGCGCGCCTCCGACATTCCCAAATCGACGACGTCTCCCTCAACAATTTTGGGGGCACATTCACCTTTTTTGGCGGTGCAGGACCACTGCTGGACACTAACCTGGCACCCATCGCTGGAACTTCGACACAGCTGACTGCATTAGAACGCTACCGGCGCACGCTTCTCGGCTTGCAGCTCGGTTTGACGCCAGCAGCGATACAGGCCTTGGGCGGAGGAGCTTCGCTTTTTAGCATAAATGCCGGCACGCCGCTGACCTCCGTTTCGCAGTTCGACGCGGGCATTTTTCTAAACGATGATTGGCGTTGGAAGCCCAAGGTAACGCTCAGCTACGGCCTGCGTTACGAAGCGCAAACCAACCTCCGGGACTGGTCGAATCTGGCTCCACGATTAGGTTTAGCCTGGGCGTTGGACGGAGGCAGTGGCCGGCAGGCAAAGACAGTGCTGCGCGCGGGATTTGGCGCTTTTTTTGATCGCCTAAACGAGAACGCGACGCTGCAAGAGTTGCGGTTCAACGGCGTCACGCAGGCCTCCTTTCTCATTCGTAATCCGGACTTCTTCCCCACAATTCCCTCTCTCGCCGTGCTGGAATCGGGAAGACAACCGCAGCAACTGCGAATGGTCGATGACCGGTTCCGCGCGCCGCGGACCTACCAGGGTAGCGTGGGGATTGAGCGCCAGGTGAACCGCTACTTCCGGCTTAGTACACAGGTGATGGAAGCGCGGGGAAACCACCTGCAACGCCAGCGCAATATCAACGCTCCGGTTCACGGAGTCTACCCCTTCGGTGACGCGCAAATTCGCTTGCTTACCGAATCAAGCGGTGTAAGCCGCACACGGCAGTTGATTGTAAGCCCGAACTTGAATTACAAGAAGCTGTTTCTGTTTGGCTTCTACGCTCTCTCCTACGGGAAGACAAATGCCGAAGGATTGCCCGCCGACCCCACTAACCTAAGGGCGGAGTGGGGCCCGTCGAGCTTTGCCGACATCCGCCATCGCCTCTTGATCGGCACCAGTTTGCCCATGCCCTGGGGGCTCACACTGAACCCGTTTTTCGTGGCCAACAGCGGCGCGCCGTATAACATCACCACAGGTCGCGACACCAACGGCGATGGTTTCGCACAAGAACGGCCAGCGCTAGTGGCGGGCGGTCCTTGTACTGGTGCGGGGTTGGTTTCTGTGGCGGGCTTTGGCTGCTTTCAGTTGAATCCTGGGCCTAACGACCCCGTAATCGGCCGCAACGCTGGCCGCGGACCCGCAAACGTCACTTTGAACCTGCGGTTGGGCAAAACTTGGGCTTTTGGTGGCCGGACCGAGACTCGAGAAGAAAGCGGGCCGCCTCCCGGGATGGGAGGCTTGCGTGGCGGCGGACCCGATGGTGGCAGGGGACCCGGCGGTGGCCCTGGTGGGGGTGGCCCGCCGGTCATGCTCGGAGGAATGGGTCGCGGGCCGGGAGGCGGCGGGCCACCCCCAGGAATGTTTGGCAGCAACGCCGGTAAGCGCTATGCAATTACGCTGTCGGTTTCCGCTCGCAACGTGCTGAATACCGCCAATTATGCGGCTCCGAACGGCGATCTGTCTTCTCCGTTCTTTGGACAATATCGCTCACTCGCTGGCTTT
Source organism: Bryobacteraceae bacterium (assembly GCA_025056455.1). Classification (GTDB taxonomy): domain Bacteria; phylum Acidobacteriota; class Terriglobia; order Bryobacterales; family Bryobacteraceae; genus CADEFT01. Next base: position 837,639 of record JANWVY010000001.1, read on the forward strand.
GGTCCTTTTGGAGGAGCCAACACCTTCAATCGCCGGCTGGATTTGCAACTTCGTTTTACGTTCTAGAGCTGGGCCTCCGCCGCGGTGATGAACTGCCTCGCAGCAGGAAACAAGCCAAGATATGATCGAATCGATGAATGAATCCAATTTGAACGCACGGCCGGTGTCGCTCTTGCTCGTCGATGACGATGTCGAGCTATGCGGTTTGATGAAGGATTTCTTCGAAGAACAAGGCATCCAAGTCCAGATTGCCAACGACGGGAGAGCGGGGCTGGCCAAAGCCTTGAGCGGCCAGTTCGATTTGGTGCTGCTCGATGTGATGTTGCCGGCCCTGGACGGGTTTCAGGTGCTGCGGGAGATCCGCCGTCAGTCGAGCGTACCGGTCATCATGCTCACGGCCAGAATTGAGCGTCCAGATCGTGTGGCGGGCCTCGAAGGCGGCGCCGATGACTATCTTCCCAAGCCATTCGACCCGGACGAACTGCTGGCGCGGATCCGGGCCGTTTTGCGGCGCGTAGACCCGAATCGCAGGCCTGCGGCGGCGCCCGTGCGAGTGGGCCCGCTCGAGGTCAACTCCGCGAACCAGTCCGCACACTTGGCGGGCAAGCGAATTGAGCTGACGGCCATGGAATTTCATATTCTGGACGTACTAGCGCGCGCGGCTGGACGCGTGGTCAGCCGCGATGAGATTTCTACCGTTTTGTACCAGCGGGAAGCAACGGCCTATGAGCGGTCGCTCGATGTCCACATCAGCCACTTGCGGAAAAAGATTGAAGGCCCGGGAGCGCCAGTGATTAAAACCGTGCGCGGTGTGGGCTACTGCTTGACCACGGCGGAACCAGCATGAGATCGCTTTATGCCAAGATTCTCGTCTGGTGCGTGCTGATGACAGCGCTGGCTGGAGCGGCGTTCTTTTTCATCAACGCGAGGGCCGTGCGGAGTCGCGGCAACCCATGGTCGCGCATTAACCGCTTCCAAATGGAGCAGGCGATTCTCATCTTCCATACCCTAGGAAAGGAAGGCCTTCAGGAGTACATCGAGCGCGTCAACCAGATGTTCGGGCCAGAACATCATCTGCTCGACCGTCATTACCGTGACGTGCTGACGCAAACCGATTTTTCCGAATACGCACAGGGCTCACTCCGGCAGTGGGAGGGAGAGCACCCACCGATAGTTCGTGGCCGTGTGGTCATCAGCCGCCCAAGCCCCGACGGACAGTACACGTGGATGGTCATCGCTTCGCCGAGGGAGCCCTGGAATTTCCTGCCTTACTACGGTGTGCTGCTGGCCATCATTGCCGCGCTCTTGTGGCTGCTAACCTCCCGGCTGGTGGTTCCCTTGCGCAAACTGGCCAAAGTAATGGACGATTTTGGCGCTGGCAACTTGAGCGCGCGCTTTAAAGATTCGCGCCGCGACGAGATCGGGTCTTTAGGAAACTCCTTTAACCAGATGGCGGACCGTGTGCAAACGCTGCTCGTTGCCGAACGCCGCCTTCTTCAAGATGTTTCGCATGAGCTCCGCTCGCCCTTGGCGCGGCTCAGCTTTGCGGTACGCCTGGCCCGCACAGCGCCGGACCGGGATGCTGCCTTAGACCGAGTGAAGCGAGAAGTGGAGCGGTTAACTGAACTTGTTTCGAGTCTGATTGAAGTGACGCGGGCGGAAGGGGATCCCGCTGAGCGCCCCCAAGACACGGTGTCGCTGGATGAGCTGCTCAACCGGGTGAGTGCCGACTGCCAGCTCGACGCGCAATCCAAGAACTGCCGGGTCAGCTATCGGGGAACGCCAGCCGTGGCGGTCGCGGGAAACGAGGAGCTGTTGCGGCGCGCCGTGGAAAACGTGACCCGAAACGCCATCCGCTACGCCCCGGCGGGAACGGAAGTAGAAGTCTGCATGAAAACCACCGACCGGGAAGCGGTGGTGGAAGTACGAGATTACGGCCCAGGCGTCCCGGAGGAGAAACTGAATCGTATCTTTGATCCCTTCTTCCGAGTAGAAGCCTCGAGAGACAGCACAGAAGGAGGAGTTGGCCTCGGGCTGGCGATTGCTCGCCGCGCGGTGAGCGTACACAATGGCAGCATCCGGGCACGGAATATGAATCCGGGTCTGTGCGTCGAGATCCGCCTCCCGCTGACAACGAACGGTTCGCTTGCACCGAGCCCGCAGGCATAGCTCCACACCCTAGAAACCCTTATCAATTCCCCACGGCAACCGCCGCGGTAGGATGTTTTCCATGAAGAGTGTCGGAGTGTGCGTTTTGCTGGGAGCTTGGCTCGGGCTGGCGCAGAGTCCTTCTGAGCTTGAAGCGGTGGTTGAGACCGAGCTGGGAACCTTCCGGTTTGAATTCGCTCCAGACAAAGCGCCGAAACATGTGGAGCACTTTTTGAAACTGGCGCGTGAGGGCTACTATGACGGATCTGCATTCTTTCGTGTCGTGGCCCATGGCATCATTCAAGGCGGCGACCCGTTGTTAAAAAATCCACAAACGCCAAAACATCTTTGGGGCACGGGCGGGCTAAACCTGCTGAAAAGCGAATTTTCCGATCTCAAGCACGAGCGCGGTGTTGTCTCCACCGTGCGAATTCCCAACAAACCGGATAGTGATGGCAGCCAGTTTTTCATTTGCGTCTCTCCCCAACCAGCGCTCGATGGTCAATTCTCCGCCTTTGGCCGCGTTACGGAAGGCATGGAAGTGGTGGAGAAAATTTCACTTATTCCCGCGAGCGGTGAGAACCAGTTCGCCGAGAAACCAGTTCGCATCACGAAGATTTGGATTGACCGCAAAAAGGTAGAGCCATTCCTAGGCGCTCCAGCCGAACAACTGCGGCGCGTGGTAAGCCTGAAAACCACTCTGGGAACACTACGCATCCAAATCCGGCCGGACTGGGCGCTCGAACACGCTCGCAATTTTTTAAAACTGGTCCAAACGGGCTGGTTAGACGGCACGGCGTTTCACCGCTTGGCGAAGGGATTTGTCGTTCAAGGCGGCATGGGTCACACGCGCAAGTCGGGAGCCCAGCATGCTGCCGACCGCTGGGTGCGGCCCCTCAAAGCGGAGTTTCGAGACGATCTCCAGCACAAGCGTGGCATCGTCTCCATGGCTCGCACGGACGATCCTGATTCCGCTACAACTTCATTCTTTTTGGTGCTCGCCGACGCACCTCATTTGGATGGGAAATACACAATTTTCGGGCAGGTGATCGAGGGCCTTGAGGTTTTAGACGCCTTTGAAAACGAGGAGGTCGAGGGAGAGACGCCCAAGCGGCGCTTGGAAATCCTCCAAGCGGTGATCGAGGGCGACTAGTCCATCCGCTTCTTTTGCCGTTGGCTGCTGCGGCGCCGCAGACCTGCAGTCTTGGCGCTTCACAAGCTGGACAAATCCTCGCGGACGCTCACTTTCGGCAAGGAGGCTACCACTGTCTGGGGGAAGCTGAAGCGTCTCAATATTCACAAGTTGCGCTGCTGACCTGGTACTTCTTCACGTTTTTCTTGGGCCCAGACTCAAAGTGACAATCCAGGCAAACATTAGAGGTCAGCACACGACGGTGTTTGTCGCTAGAGTTTTGATGGACGGAGTGGCAACTCAAGCAGGAGAGCTCAGATCCGGCGAGCGCATCTCGGACGTTGCGATAGACGTGCCGGTCGCCTGGGTTCAAAGCTGGATCATCCACTTTGGAGAGGTCTACCTGAAAATCTGCAAACAGATCATCGCCGGGCACGAAGTGGTAGGGGTAAGGAAAGCCTTTCGCCTTGGACTGGCCGCCGCGAAGATGGCAGGAACCACAGATGGAGGCGATTTTGCGGGCGTCGCTCCGCTGCTTTTTGGACAGCAGGATTAAGGAAGTGTCGTTGGTATGTTCGAGATTGACCGCTCCGTGGCAGGCGTAACAATCAATACCGTAGTACTGAAAGGTTTTCGATTCGCCGTCAACGGCAGTGGTGTGACAGCCAGCGCAGCGGTCGCCAAACTTCGTTTCGTTCCATGATCCGTCTGCTTCGCGTATAGCGAACTTGCCGTAGCCCGCTTTGCGCAACTCGCGCGCGCCCCCTCGCGCACCGAGCGTAAAACTGTCTTTCGAGCCGGGCTTTTCGCGCACCGTGTTGGCATGCGCGTTCTTCTGCCAGCTGGCGCCAATGTCGTTGCGGTGGCAAAAGAGGCATTCTTCGCCGTGCACGAACTCCGGATGCGCCGGGCGCTGTGCGGAGACGAGGCTAGTGGTTGCAAGAGCTAGGGACGTCAACCAGGCCTGCGACTTCATGGTTGTTTGGCGTGTCCTTCTACAACTTCAATGACGATCTGGTCCGGGCCCTCCACGAAAAACGAGCGCTGCTGAGAACCCCGGATCCTTTTGGGGCCAGCGAGAATGCGCACGCCGCTGGTTTGCATTTGTTGGAAGGCGGCCGCCAGGTCTTCGACGCTGAAGGCCACATGGTCAAAGACAGTGCCGCGGCTTGAGCGGAAACGCGAGTGGCCGCGGTAGCCAGCAGGAAAAAGAATCACGTTCACCCGCCCGATCTGGAAACTCGCCGAAGGCCCCACCTGGAAGTTGCGATAGATGCGGGGCTCAGGCCGGCTTTTTCTGGCTTTGACCCCGAAGTGCTTTTCATACCAGTCCGCAGCCTGGTGGGGGTCTTGGCTAAACAAGTGCACGTGGCCGAACTGGTGGTGGGGCGCGGTATTAATTTCGATAAGAGCCTGGTCCGGCCCTTCTATGTAGGCGAAATAGAAGCCTTTGAAATTCGCCAGGTCGCTAATGTCAGTAAGTGGCGTGTGGAACTTGGTTCCGCTTGCAAGCTGTTTTTGATAAGCAGAGGGCATATCCTCTGCGCCCCACCCAATGTGCCAGATGGGGGAATCCGCGGGACTGGCCATGCGCTTTGCTTTTTCAAAAAGCAGCCAGCAATGATGGGTCCACACGGCCGGTTTTCCGGCGAAAGTCGACGCCTGGCAATCGAACTTGCTGGTGTAGAAACGGATGGCTGAAACTGGGTCTCGGGCGTTGAGGTGGACGTGGTGAAAGCTGGCGCGCTGGCCGAAAGCGAGCGACCAGGACAACAGCAGCAGCGAGGCCGACATTAATCCCCAGCGCGCACCCACCCGTAAGCTTCGTTGGAGCGTTGGCCTCCTTGCTCGAGGTAGGCCATGCGTAGTTTATCCAGAGCGTCGGCAGGCAAAGCCTGGCGCTTCTTCTTGACATCGAGGCCATAGATCTTGGCCGCGTTGAGTCCAAAGATCTTTGCCTTGTCTTGTTTTGTGAGTTTCTTGTAGCCAAATCGCTCGCACAGCTCGTCGGAGATTTGGAACCGTTTGAAGGCGTCGATAAGCCACTGCGGCGATCCCCACCACAAGCAGTCCGTGCCCCAAACAACGTGATCGACGCCGTAATATTTGATGTTCTTTCCAATTCCATGCATGGCCACCACGGGGTTGGCGATGACCAGCGGGCCGAAGAAACTGCCCAGCTCACAATAGACGTTGTTCATTTTCGGGTTGCGCTTTTTAATGTCCATCAACACGCTGTGCCACAGGAAATCTCCGGTGGTGGGATCATACTCGTTGGCTTTTTCCCAGTCCGGCTCATTCGGCCCGTGTTTGAGCGCCGAGTGATAGATGATGAACGTCAGGTCCGGGTTATTGAGCGCCGCTTTCTCCACATCTTTCGGGTTGGCCAGATGGCCTAGGGTGCGCGATTGGTAGGAGTAGCCTTTGTGAACACTGAAGATTTTTAGGCCCCGTTTACGGGATTCCTCATAAAACCAGGCGGCGTTGTCATCGTCCAGCTGAAAACCGCCTCCGGACCGGCCCGGATCGGTGTGGCAATACCATTTCCAGGAGGCGATCTTGTACTTGAAGATCTCGCGATCCATTTGTTCGAGAATGGCGGCCTTGTCCGGTTTGTTGTTGACTTTGTCCCAGTAGTGATTGGGAGCGAGATTTCCTTGGGCGTAGCAGCGTGTGGTACCTCCGGCAAGGGCGTTGATTTTGTCGCGGGACTCGGCCATCAACCAGCTAGGAAGGATGGCAATGCCTTCGCTGCGCGCTCTTCCCTCGGGAATGTTGCCTTTCTCATCGCGCAGGCGCTCGCGGCCCGGAACTCCAGAGATGACGACCACGTCAGTCTCCGAGTCGAAATACATTTCTTTCACGAAGTTGACAAAAGAATAGGCGTCCTTATCGTTTTTCAACTGGAAGCCCATGTTCTTGATGAATTCCATGTTGCGGAATTGCAGGGTGTAGCCATCCGTGAAGTGGCCCTGCACGTCCATGATGAAGTACTCGCCTTTAGGATATTTTTCGGCGGATGCAGCTGGCTCCCAGGTCTCGGCCTCTTCCACTTCAAAGTTGTTGCCCCAGACTTTGTTGGAAGCTAGGAAGCAAGTGGCCAGGCCCATAGAGGTGGACATGAAGGTCCGGCGGTCCATGCCGAGCTTGCGCGCGCGCACCTCGGAGAGCTCACCGATGAGATACTCCACTTGCTTTTGTTTCTCGGTCTGCGGGCGAGGGATGAACTCTTCGTTGGAGACGATTTGAGTAGGCATCGGGGAAATGACGCCCTTTTTGCGATCACGATCAGCTTTACGAACCCACATAGGATACCTCCGCATCGTACACGGACTGGTTGGATGGAGCAAGCCCGGAAAATGCTGCTGTTGAGCCGCACCTTACAGTCAAGACATTCCACCGCTGATTTCATAAGATATCGGAACGATGCCGTTTCGATCACCCTACCCGGACATTTCAGTTCCCGACGTATCGCTGCCAGATTTTATCTTTTCCAACCTCGGAGAAGCGGCCGGGAGAACCGCGTTAATTGATGGTCCAACGGGACGCAGCTACACCTACGCTCAAGTTGACTTGCTCTCGCGGAGAGTAGCAGGGGCCCTAGCAAAGCGGGGGCTTGGCAAGGGTGACAAGCTTGCGATTTTGAGTCCCAATGTTCCTGAGTACGCCATTGCCGTACATGGAGTGATGCGGGCTGGCGGCATAGTGACAACGATGAACCCGCTCTACACGGAGTCGGAAGTTGAACATCAGCTTCGCGATTCGGAAGCTCGGTTTCTGCTGACCGTTCCCCAGCTGTTGGACAAGGCTGCGGCGGCCGTTAGGCGCTGTAACGTTGAGCGGATCTTCGTGCTCGGGGAGGCCGAGGGGGCGGAACCGTTTGCGCAGCTGATGGGCGAACCAGGCGAGGCGCCAGCGGTAGAAATTCATCCGGCCGAGGACGTCGCAGCGATGCTCTATTCGAGCGGCACGACAGGGCTGCCGAAAGGCGTTATGCTCACGCATCGCAACCTGGTGGCGGCGCTCCTACAGGCCGACAAACTTTTTGGGGAAGGCCCGGCGCGGTCGCTGCTTTTTTTGCCCATGTTTCATATCTTCGGCTTCCATGCGGTGATGAACTTCGACCTGCTCAACCGGGGCACCATCGTTACCATGCCCAGGTTTGACTTCGAGCAGATGCTGGCGCTCGTTGCCCAGCACCGCATCGAGCGCATGTGCGTCGTGCCGCCGGTGGTGCTGGCGCTTGTGAAGAGTCCCGTCGTCGAGCAGTACGACACTTCGAGTCTGAGGCTCGTTTTTTCAGGCGCGGCGCCGCTGGATGAAGCGTTGGCAGCCGCTTGCGAGCAACGCCTGAAAGGCTGCCTCGTGCGTCAAGGTTACGGTCTAACGGAAACCTCGCCGCCCGTGTGCGGGCATCCGCTCACAACGGACCGCGTGAGGTATGGCTCAGTAGGCCCGCTCGTCCCAAGCACGGAGGGTCGCTTGGTCAACCTGGAGACAGGTGACGAAGCCGCGCCTGGGGAAACCGGCGAGCTCTGGGTGCGCGGTCCTCAAGTGATGAAGGGTTACTACCGCAATCCCGAAGCCACGCGGGACATGTTGCTCGAGGGCGGGTGGCTTCGCACGGGTGACATTGCACGGCTTGATGAGGCAGGATGGCTTTACATTGTGGACCGCGCCAAAGAGTTGATTAAGTACAAGGGGCTACAGGTGGCGCCCGCCGAATTGGAAGCGGTGCTGGTTTCTCATCCCATGGTGGCTGACGCTGCCGTTATCGGCGTCCCGGATGAAGAGGCCGGAGAGGCGCCCAAGGCCTTTGTCGTGGCCAAAGGCCCGGTGACCGCTGACGAGATTTTGCAGTTTGTCGCAAGTCAAGTGGCCCCGTACAAAAAGGTGCGGTACGTGGAGTTTGTCGATGCGATCCCCAAATCTCCGAGTGGGAAAATCCTGCGGCGCGTTCTGCGCGAACGCGAGCGCGCTCGGAGCTAACGGTTTGTGGGATATTCGGGGTGGCGCATTAACTCCTCGATTTGCTGGGCGTGACGCTTCGTGTGCCCGGCGAGCAGGAGCAACCACTGATGGACATCCAATTCTCCGACCGGCGACTGGGCTCGGTATTTCCGCAGTGGCAGCTGGGTGGCGCGCACCCAATCGATGGTCTTCGAGCGACGCTCGCCAAAGGCCAGGCGCGCTTCATCGAGGTTGCGATACTGGCCCTTGGGAGTCGCACGCTCCGGAGCGGTCGCTTTTTGGCTGCGGTCAGCAACGGTTTTCAGCACGAGCTGGTCGAGGGCCTGTTGTTCTTTTTGGGGCCGCTCTTGGGTGGGCTTACCATTCTCGAGAGTTTGCTGAATCGTGCTGAACAGCAAATCCTCGGTGAGCGCCAAGTGTTCGAGAATTTCCAGAATCGACCAGGTCTTGGAATCTGGCTTGAAACTAGACTGACTCACCGTACAAGTCTCTAATAGCACCGAAATGAGGCGGTGCCCTTCCTCCAATTCATTGATCGCTTTGCGCCGGTCTGCCTCGCTATAGCCCTCGGCAAGCAGCGAAGTAACTAGCAGGGGTAAAATCGTCCAAACGCCGTGTCGCATAACTTCCTACTTAGTGTAGCGAGTCTCTCGTTCGCCGCCAGCGCTTGAGCCGAAGGCTTGCGCAAATTTTGGCCGCGATTTCAGCCGCGGGCGCTAGGCTTTTTTCGCGGTAGGAATTGCGTCACCCAAAATCGAGCCGCCACCTTCGCTCACATAGTTTCGATTCCAGGCCGGAATCTCTAGCACAACGTCACCCAAAACCACGGCCTGGCAGCCTAGCCGGCTATGCAGGGTCAAATCCGCCGCCATGTCCAGACGGTCAGCCTCATCATCCTCCATCGGAGAAAGCGCGTCTTCGCCACTTTTCACGACAACATGACAGGTGGTGCAGGCGCAGCTCCCACCACAGGCGTGCTCGAGATGAAACCCAAAATGCTCAGCGACGTCCAGGACTGAACCGGGCTTGCCGTGACCTCCGTAGGGTAACTTACCAAGCTCGTATTCGAAGGTTACATTCGCCGGGAGAAAGGTTACTTTGGGCACGATCCAATTATAGCATCCTAACTATACAATTTTGTCCAGATTGGCGGAAGTCCGGTTCAATCTGACTGGTGAAAGGGCAAAAGGGGCAAACGGGCGCGGATGGCTACTTCCGCATGCCGCGCCGCGGGTTTTTTACGCGGGACTGGCGCAGTTTCCGCTCCTTGCGTTTCGGTTTACTGATCACAAAAGCGCCACTCCCTAAGTATTCGGCCTGATAAACTTTGTCCTCTGCCACAGGAAAGTATTTACTCCTCGGAACAACTTGTTCGTTTTTCTCTCGGTCTTTTATTGTATCGACTTTGCGAGGAGGTTGGGTTTTCCCCCGCAGGATTGCTGGACGGGACGCGCTAGGGGTGAGAGATACGGGTGGGTCTCGCTACAATGGCGAGCGGAGCCCGAGGGCAAGTACAGATTCGGTTTGCTTGCCGTCAACGCGGCCGCCAAGGGAGGGGTTCTGCGTTTCTTTCTCATCTATTTTCTTGCTGCGTCGATTGTTCTTTCGCAAGAGCAGTCTCCGCCGGCCGCCAGGCCGGGCATTTTTGGAGAGATCGATGAACTGCTCAGAGAGCTAGAAAAGATCACTGGCCTCAAATCCCTACGCAAAGTGCCCTCGGACACGATTAGCAAGGAGAACCTCAAGAAGTTTTTGGAAGAGCGAATCCAAGAGGCGGTCAAACCCGAAGAAATCCGGGCCGAGCAAATCGCGCTTCAGATGCTCGGGTTTGTGCCGGCAGAATTCGATTTGAAGAAAATGACCATCGACTTGCTCACCGAACAAGCGGCCGCCTTTTACGATTACAAGAAGAAGAGGCTTTTTTTGCTCGACTCCAACGCGTCCAGCTTGCAGCGTCCGATTTTGGTTCATGAGCTGGCCCATGCGCTGGCCGACCAGCATTTTGATCTGGAGAAATATTTGCTCAAGGGCAAAAGCGATGACGCGGCTCTGGCGCGGATGGCGGTGATGGAAGGTCAAGCCACCTGGTTGATGTCGGAGTACGTGCTGTCGCAACTGGGCGCTTCGCTGAAGCGCACTCCGGAGATGGCGGAGTGGATGAACCGCCTGTCGGGCTCCTCAGGGGGCCTTTATCCGGTGTTTGATTCCGCGCCGCTCTACTTGCGCGAAACGCTGATGTTTCCATACACCAAAGGCGTGCTCTTCCAGAACGCAGTGATCGCCAAGATGGGAGATGCGGGATTTGCCGAGGTGTTTCGCAATCCTCCGGCAAGCTCGCAACAAATTCTCCACCCGCAAAAATACTTCGACCGGGAGCGCCCGGTCAGCGTCGAACCACCACAAGTCAAATTGAGAGGCTACACCAGGCTCATCGAAGGCACGTTTGGCGAACTCGACCATGAGATACTGTTCCGGCAGTACGGGGACGAGGCTACCCCGCCGCTGGCCGAACGCTGGCGGGGCGGCGTTTACCGCATCTTGGAAAACAAAAAACAGAATCACCGAATTTTGTTGTATGCCTCGGAGTGGATCGATACGCGCGCTGCAGCGGCGGCGTTTCTGACCTGGCGCAAAGCGATGCAGAAGAAGTGGCGGCGGTTTGAAGTGAGCACGGAATCTTCTACGGAGCTCTCCGGGAGGTGCGACTGGGGGATCTTCCGCCTGCAACTTTTCGATCGTCGCGTGACGAGCGTTGAAGGCTTGCCAGAAAGGCCCCGGCGTAATTGATTGTTTCCACGCAACGGCGACGCTGAGCAACACGTCTGATAGTCTAGTAGTCGTGCGCGTGCAAGTCCTGTTCTTCGGCATGCTGAAGGACATCACCGGTCATTCTCAAGAGCAGTTAGAGCTGGAAGCTGGCAGCCGGCTTCAGACGGTTTTCGACCACTATGCAAGCCGCTTCCCACGGCTTCAACAGATGGCAGCAAGTATCGTGATGGCGCGCAACCAGCAGTTTGCACCGCTCGACACCTTCCTCGAAGAAGGCGATGAAGTTGCTTTTCTGCCGCCGGTGAGCGGAGGCTCCGAGCCCGCTTGTGAGTTGGCAAGCCCCTATATTCGGACGATCGAAGATCCAGAAGGCCATTTTTTCGCGCTTACCCGCCAGCCGGTGGAAGTGGCGGAGATCCGTCGCCGCCTTCTCCAGCCGCATGACGGGGCCGTGGTGACGTTTGAAGGGGTTGTCCGCAACCAGTCGCAGGGGCGCAAGACCCGGTATCTAGACTACGAGTGCTACGAAGGCATGGCCATTGAAGTGATGGCCCGCCTCGGACGTGAGATTGCCGCTCAACACGCGATTAGCCGCATCGCCCTCGTGCACCGCTTGGGCCGGATGGAGATCGGAGAAACCAGCGTGGCCGTCATCGTGACGGCGCCCCACCGCAAACCTGCCTTTGAAGCTGCACTGGAAGGGATCAACCGCCTGAAGCGAACCGTCCCGATTTGGAAGAAGGAGTACTTCGAAGACGGAGCGATTTGGGTGGAAGGAGAATGGGACCAATCCATCACAGCCAGCTGAGTGGTTGGTGGGGCCGGTGCGCCGTGTGGACAGTTGTCTTTCCTCTCGCCTTGGCCGCGCAAGATCCTCCAGTGGTGTTTCGAACCGAGGTAAATCTCGTGCGCCTGTTGACCACGGTGCGTGACCCCGCGGGGCGTCTTGTGGGGGGATTGCAACGGGAAGACTTCACGGTCTATGACAACGGCGTCCGGCAGGAGATTGCGGTCTTTGAGCGCACGACGGCTCAGCCTCTCTCGGTGGCCCTTTTGATGGACACGAGCGCCTCCATCGCCAAGGAACTGCGCGTGGCCGTGCTGTCTGTGAAGCGGTTTTTGAATGGCTTGCTAAAAGAAGGAAATCCGCGTGATGAGATCGCCTTGTTCACCTTCAACCACGCTGTTCAGCAGCACACCAGCTTCACGCGCAATATTTCTTTGATCGAACAACGGGTAAAACCTCTGCGGGCTGAATCGGGCACCTCGCTCTATGACGCCATTCACTTGGTGGCGCGCGAGCTCGAACGGCGTGATGGCCGGCATGTCATCGTCGTGGTGACCGATGGCGGCGATACGACCAGTTATTACACCTACCAAGACGCACTCGAAGCCGCGCACCGGGCCGACGCCCCCATTTATTCGCTGTTGCTGACTCCCATTACAAATGAGGCGGGAAGAAACGTGGGCGGCGAAAATGCGCTCAAAACGCTTGGCGAAAGCACAGGGGGCCGGCTCTTTCTTACCAGTGTGGGCGCAGAAATGGACCAGGCGCTGGAAAACATTCTGCGGGAGCTACGCACGCAATACCTACTGGGCTACTACCCCCGAGGCATTCCGCGGAGTTCTTCTCGCTTTCATACGGTGCGTGTTGAGCTCAGCCAGCCGGGCCTCCGCGCCGTGACGCGGACAGGCTACTTTCGCGCCGTGGAATAGCGGCCTGATGGGTTGGAGGGTAATTCCTGCTTGCTGAGAGTTAGAACCTCGCTCCGCTGGCGATTGAAGGGGGTCCGGCCCGATGGTTCGAGCCTCCAAGGAGATGAACGAGAAGGGTTGAGATCCGCTGGCTCAACCCGCAGCCTGAATTTTCCGTTGCCGGCTCTCCCCTGAGGTTACGGCAGGCGCCGCCTGGCGGGCGGGCATCTGGGCCAGCCGCTCGACCAAGGATTGAAGCAGCTCGGGTAGGGCTTTTGCCACGGCGTCTTCTGCAACAATAATGGCTCGCACGCCAAACTCCTTGAGCAGCAACTGGGCCTCCCGCTTCCAGCTTGCATCTTGGACAGCCGCAAAGGCGTAATGCGTCACTCCAGGCGCGGAGCGGAAGCCGAGAATGCGCAGGTCTTGGATCAATCCCGATAGCGATGCGCCGACGAAAAATAGGACCCGGGTCCGGCAAATCCGGTCCACAATTTCCGAGGTGACAGAGATGCGTTCGAGCGTTTCCGCCAGATCAAAGCGGGACAGCAACAGCGGCGTGTTGGTCTGCACATCGCCGTATAACTTCCAGACAAAAAACTGATGGCTTTTGATGGCGCTCAACGGATTGTAGGGCATGGGCACGACGCCAGCCTCCCAGCGGGGGCCCATGCGCTCTAGTGTGGTGTCGTAATTGGTCGTGAAGGCGGCGGAAAAAGGTAACTTTCGGAGCCATTCAAAGGCAGGCGTCATCAAGGTAATTCGCCGGTACATGGTGCGGACGAAGGGTTGCAGCTCGTGATTGCAACCATCGGCCAAGCGCTCAGCGATCGCCGCGACGCACTCCTCGCCGCGGCCTTTCTTTGCATTCGCAAGCAGGGTGATCATTCCGGAGGAGTCAATCCAGCCCTCCGTTTCGGCTGCTTCAATCAAGTACCGGATGAATGCGCTTCGAGTGGGCAGGCCTGCCTGCGCGCTCAGACCCGAGCCGGCCCACAGCACGACCTTGCCCTGGCGGAAAGCCTCCAGCAGGCCTTCGGGAATTTCGAAGCGGTCCGGCAAGTTGGCCTTGCGCCGGCGCTCCTGTTCGAGGATCCGGGTGACCTTGCGGCGCATGAAACCGCTAGTTGCCAGAAGAAAGCTAGAAAGAGCGGCAAGGCCTGCCAGAGCAAGCGCAAATTGCCCGGGCTTGGTGAAAGTGGTGGCCTGGGTGAAGCGCAGCAATCCCGTTCCTTCTGGTCCGCTGTAGGCCACATACTGTTGGTTCGCGACGAGAGCGGTCACACCATTTAAGCCGAACTTGACTTCACACCCTTGCTCGGTACAAACCTGGATGCCGGGAAAATCGCCCGCGGCTAATAACGTCTGATCCGGAGCGATCACCGCCGTGCGAACTGCGCCGGGGGTGTGGATCCTCTTTCCGCGGATGAAAATGCCGGTGGCGGAGAGAGCCGCCATCTGACCGGCAGCTGGTAGGACGAGGCGGAAGGATTCGGCTGGGGGTTCGGTTTGGTCAATGATGCGGGGCCTCGTCTCAATATTCCGATAAAGGGTCATGTGCCGGCTGGAGGCCACTGCTAGATACTGCCCGCGCCCGACCACCTGTTCGGCCGCTTCGAAAGTTAGCTCCGGTTCGGACCAGACCCGTCCCTCGCTCACATTCCAAGCTCGCACGCTGCCGTCGCGGCAAAAAATCTGGACGGTTTCCGGACTAGGAACGTGAAGAAACCGAGCCTCCGTTTCGACGAGGCTACCTTGCTTTTTATAGGACCCGCTGAGGTAGTCCAGTTTGGCGAAGTGGACTTGTTTGCCGTCAGCCCAGGCCAGTTCATCGCCCGATTCGCTCACCGCCCAAACCGTACGGTTCTCTCCTCCCTCCTCTGGCGCAAGACGAACCGAAACTTCTTTCCAGGCTCCGCCCGCAAACACCCTCTGCATCACAAGGCGGTTTTGCTCGAGCCGCGCTCCCGTCAGCTGGCCCTCTCGGCTTAGCCACACTTGCTCGAACTGCCGGTCCTTCCAGCAAGATGCTTCGGAGCTTGCTATCGAGGGCCGGCTTCCGACCCGGATGGCCCAGGTCGCCGCAAGGAGGGCGATGAAAGCGAGAACCAAGGCGAGTTGGTTCCGCAGTCCGAGGATCAAAGGTTGTCCGAGCAAGCGCACCACCTTGCTATACATTCGTGCACACCTCGTCCCTAGGCAACGCATCGACATCCTCGTGTCCTGCCTTTAGCTTCGAGAGCCTGAAAAAACGAAAAAAATCCAATTTTTCAAGGGATTCAGAGAAAGTCCGGATGAGGTTTTTAGACAATGCCCCTAGTCAGTCGCAAGCGAATCCCCCAAAGCCATCGCTTTGCCCGGCAGATTCCTCGCGCCAAGCTGGCCCAGCTTGAGAGCTTGGATGGGGGAACGCTATGATGGAATTTGCCCGCGGAGAAGAAAGCCAAGCAAAAGCCAAAGGAACAAACCTTTGAAGAGCCGAAATATTTGCGCCGGTTAATCGACCAGCAAACACCGGTGTGCATCAAGCTCTCCGATGGTAGTTCTGTTTCCGGCACCATCGAATACTATGATTCCTCGTTTATCCGGCTCACGCGTGAGGGAGAGCCGAATCTCTTCATCTTCAAGCACGACATCGTGTATTTCAGCGAACTCTAGTTGCGGCATTTGAACTTCTCTCACGGTTCGCTCCACGGTTGATTAGGATGAGGCTGTCGTTTCTGGAATCCGCGGTAGACATCGCCAAAGAGGCTGGCTCGCTTCTCTTGCACTATCTTGAGCGCAAGGTCGGGTTTGAACTCAAAGGGGACTATGATCTGGTAACGGAGGCAGATCGCGCCAGCGAACAGCTCATCGTCAACCGCTTAAGAAGCTTGTTTCCTACCCACAGCATTGTGGCCGAAGAAGGCAGTGGCGAAGAAGGAACATCGGAATACTGCTGGTATGTGGATCCGCTCGACGGCACCACGAACTTCGCGCACGGCTTTCCGATGTTCAACGTGACGCTAGCTTTGGAAAGAGCGGGAGAATTGATTGCCGGCGTGGTCTACGATCCGTTGCGGCAGGAGGTTTTTTGCGCGGAAAGGGGTGGCGGGGCGTACCTCAACCATCACCGCATTCAGGTATCGAAGAGCCGCCAACTTTCCGAGTCTTTGATTGCGACGGGCTTTCCGAGCCGCCGCCGGCATCTGAACATCAACGTGCACTTTTATCATCAACTGGCTATGGCTACGCATGGCGTGCGCCGCGGCGGATCGGCGGCGCTTGATTTGGCCTACGTGGCCTGCGGCCGGCTGGACGGCTTCTGGGAATTTGGCTTGAATCCGTGGGATATGGCGGCGGGGGTGTTGCTAGTCGAGGAGGCGGGCGGCAAGGTTTCGGACATGAAAGGGGGCAACCTTCAGCTCCGCGGCCCGCACCTGCTGGCAGACAATGGGCACATCCATTCCGAAATTCTGACGCTGTTCTCCGAGATTTTCCGCGGGGAGTATCGTTTTCCTCTGCCCGTGCTTTAAGCCATGCAGGGGCGCTTGCTGACCGCCGTTCTCAGCGTTTGGCTAGCAAGTGTGCTGCTGTCTGCCGGACTTGCGCACAAGGCTTTGTACCTTCCGCCAGCCTTCCGGCCCCGGGCGGAGCCCGCGCTGGCCGGTCAACTCGCGCGGTGGGGCCGAGGGTGGGAGCCCGCAGAGGTTCTTTCCACGGATGGCGCGAGGCTCAAGGGATGGTATTTTCCGGCATCTGGACCCGACGCGGTCATTCTTCTGCATGGCGTGGCTGATAGCCGGCGTGGGATGTCGAGCTATGCTCGCATGCTGCTGCAAAACGGCTATTCGGTGCTGGTTCCGGACTCGCGCGGCCATGGCGAATCGGGCGGTGAGCCCTTGAGCTACGGATGGCGGGAGCGCCATGACGTTGTGCGGTGGGTGGACTGGCTCGAGCAGCGTTGCCATCCGAGGGGTATCTTTGGGCTAGGGGTTTCCATGGGAGCGGCGATTCTTCTCCAAACGCTGCCCTTAGAACCGCGCATCCGAGCGGCAGTCGCCGAGGCGCCCTTTGTCACGTTCCGGGAAGTCGCCTATCACCGTTTGGCGCAGGCCTCTGGGCTACCTGGACCCCTCAGCTTCGCCCTTTCAACCATTCTGGTAGAGCAAGCATTCCTCTACACGAAAATCCGTTTTGGGATTGATCTAGCCGCCGTTTCTCCCCGCAAGGCAGTGATTGAAAGCGCTACGCCGGTGCTGTTCATCCACGGTTTACAGGACACCAACATCCCTCCCGCGCATTCCGTAGAACTGGCGCGCTTGCGGGGATCCAAGTTGTGGCTCGCGCCCGGAGCCCAGCACGTTCAGGTCCTTGCTGTCGCACCAGCGGAATACCAGCGCCGCGTCCTGGAACATTTTGCGCAATCTACGCCGTAACAACCCGAGGCTTAGAACAGGCCGGCGTAGACCTGACGGAAGGACCAGCCTTCGGGCCGGTAGCGCACATCGCAACCCGGATACACTCGTTGAACCTCTTCGATCAACAGAACTCTGCCCGCAGGCGAGCGGGTGTCAGCCAGTGTTACTCGACTGGGGTCGGCCAGCGCCACCAGATCCGGGAGGTCGTAGTGGCGCAAAACGCCGGGCACAACGATTTCCATCAGGCCGCGGTGAAATTTCGCTTGGGCGATCGCCAGATAGGACAAAGGCATGGCCTCAGCTACGACGTGATGAAACTCGCGCGTAAGGAACTGGGCATGCACGGCCGCCACGGCAGCGTTCCCGCGTGCATACAAGGTGATTTTGCGGGGATCGATTTCCGGTTTTCGCTTGAGCTCTGCGAGCGCCTGAATCACGTCGGACACCCACAACCCGACAAGCGTGTGGCCTACCAGCAGGGCCCGGCTCGCCGTTTGGTATGCGGGCGTGTAGCTGGAATCGGGCCGCGGGCTTGAGCTTGCGCCAAACTGCAGGTCCAGCACCGCCTGGCCGGAGGCGAGCATCTCGTCGAGGTCGCTCCGGGTGGCGTTCAGGCTCACAACGGCAGGTAACGGTGCAGCGGATACGGCAGCTGGCTTCCGGTAATCGAATTTGTGGAAAAGGGGCCGTCCTTCTCGGGCGGGGAGAGCAATCCGATTTTTTACCAGCTCAACGGAAAGTGAGCCGCCGAGTGCGGTCCGTTCCGAATGCGCCGCTTGCGCTTGTTTGGCGTTTAGCGATTGCACGGTTTCGCCGGGCTCACTGGTTCGCAGCTGGCCGGTGCGGGTGACGTAGAGAAGCTGCTCGGGCTCGGTGATGACGTCGCCTTCCTCACCGGAGTCTTCCTTGCCGTGCAACCACTTCTCGAGCCACCGGTAAGCGGCTTCACGCCGCGGCTTTGACCAGCCATGTTGATCGTCGTATTCGAAATAGCCAGCCTTCCGCTCCGCATCCCAATACCGGTAAAAGGTCTTGATTTCTTGATAGGTGTTTCGCGCTCCCTCGATGGGGAAGAAGTCCCGAACGGCCGCCGTAAGCAAGAAGGGCTTTGGAGCGGCGGCGAAGGCGAAATCGGCAAAATCGAAGCCATCCCGGAGGAACCCGGGAAATACTTGCTCGGCATCCTGAGGTCCAGGCTTGGACCACAGTTGCTTCCAGGATGTCATGTAGCAGGAGGAAACAATAGCGGCAAGGCGCGGCTCAAAGACAGCTAGATAGGCGGCTTGAGTGCCGCCCCCGGAATTGCCTGCGGCGGCGATCCGGGCTGGATCGACGTCGGGGCGGGTCCGAAGATAGTCTACGGCCCGAATGCTGTCATAAATCTCATAGCTAGCGAAGGTTGTTCCAGACAGCAGGGTCTGGGTTCCAGCCAAGATGTGTTCCTGAACCCCGATGCCCGCGCGCGAGGTTTCGGTTTCCGGGTCGAAGGATTCGCTCCGTTCCCCTTGCCCTGGGGGATCGATCGCCAGAACCAAAAAACCGCGCTTGGCCAGCGAGATCCAAACATGCTGGTAGACGGCCGCAGCCTTGCCATTGGCGCTGTGGCCCGCTAAACCCAACACGGCCGCAAACGGGGGCTTCCGCTTGAGGGGTACATAGACATTGGCCGTGACGAAAAATTGCGGGCGGCTTTCGAAGATGAGGTTTTCGACGCGGTAATCTGGGCGTGTGAAACCGCCCGTGATGCGTGGGTTGAGAGGCGTTTTTTGGGCCGGGAAGGGGCCAATTTGCCGGGCCATGTGCTCCCGGATGGCTCGCTGGCGCCGCTCGGCCGCCGTCCGGTCCAAACGCGCCAGCTCGGCATCGCGCTTTTCTAGGTAACGGTGCGCAATCTCCGTCAAATAGGCATCGAGAGGGGATTGAGCCCAGAGGGGGCGCAAAAAGGCCAGCAAGGCTAGCAGGGGGACCGCTTCGAGTTTCATCCCATCCGGCCTTCTAGCAACCGCCGCAAATAGGTCAGATTGCGTTTCATATCGGCCTCAACGGAACTTGAGGGAGAGGCTGTTTCCAAGTTTGCGAAACCACTAAAATCGATTTCCCGCATCGCTTTGAGCACAGCGGCAAAGTCGATCTTGCCCTCGCCTAGATAATGCGGGTTGTCTTTGAGATGCATCTGGCAGATGCGCTTCTTGCCAAGCCAGCGGATTTCTTTGACAACATCAAATCCTTGCGCAGTGGAGTTGCCGACGTCGTAGTAGGTCATTACAGCTTTTGATTGCGAGCGCTCCATGATGCGGGCATTGTCCTCGGCGGAAATCGTGTTTTCGAGGCCGAGAATTACGCCCGCCTTTTCCGCCTCAGGTCCGAATTCCCGCAGCAGGTCTCCAACATAGTCTTTCTCCTGCTGCGTTTGTAAGGCGCCCGGGCCGAAGAACGGCAGAAGGATGACCTTGGCGTTGAGCTTCTTGGTAATGGGAATGGCGTCGGCCAGCCATTTCTGCGCGAGCTTATCGTTTTTGAGATAGTTGACATGCAAAATGTCAAGGCAGGTGCCGGCGAGTTTGATCCCATGCCGGCGGGCGGCGGCCAGGTATTGCTCTTGAAGCTCGGGGTTGTCGAGCGGCAATTTGTTGTCAACAGGCTTGCGGCCGAGGCTGACTTCCACGCCTTCAAAGCCAATGCGGCTCGCGAGAGCAACGGCCTCCACCTTGCTGGCCAATTTGAGATTCCAATCGGTGACGCCGAGGCGGAAGGGATAAGATTTGGCGTGCACGCAAAGGGTGGCGCCAGCTAGAGATATCACCGAACGACGGGTCAACAAGAGCATGCCATGATTATGACGCGCGCCCTTGGCTGACACCAGTGGCCGTGCGGGTCCCCCCTAACACGGCTGTTGGGGCAAGCACATGGGGACGGGCAAACCTCCTCGGCTCGGTCACTGAGGCCGATTTCGCTTCTCTTCGAGCTTGCGAACTCGTTCAGCAGCGGCTTCTCGTGCCGGAGTGTTCCCCTCCGGTATCGCGGCCAACCTTTTCTTGGCCGCTTCGAGAGCCTTGGCCCAATCACCTGTCTGTTCGGCTGCCAGGGAAAGAAGCTCGAGCAGGTAGATCTGGTCCGGGGCCTGCTGCTGGGCGCGCTCAATGAATTCCAGAGCACGGCGGGGATCGTTGGCCACGCCGGGCGGTGGATCGAGAAGGTAGCGGCCAGCGACCAACAGTTGATTGACAGTGGCCGCTGGTCGCAGCGCCAGCTCGACGAGCGATTGCAGGCCTTCTTGGCCGACGGTTCTCGCCTCGGCCTCTGCACCCGTCTTATGAAGGTTTTTGGCGAGCCGAATCTGCAATTCAGCGCGCAACAGTTGGACAGCTTCGCGACCGGCGGTGGAGAGAAGGCGGCCTTGTGTGGCGAGGGCTTTGCGCAAGGGCTCGACAGCTTCCCCGGGACGCCCCGCATATTCGTTGACAAAACCCCAGGTGCGGTAGCAGCCCGCCAGGTCGAATTGCGCCGTGGCGTGTTGCGGGTCCTCGCTGGCAATTTGTTCAAATAGTGCCACGCCGGATTGGAGGCTGGCCACGGCTTCGTCGTAGTGCTTAGCCTGCCCTTGAAACCAGCCCGCCGAGCACAGAGCCTGCGCTTTGATGTATCGCAGGGCGCGGCCAGCAGAAATCGGCGGCGGATGCCGGTCGATTTGCGTTGGTATTCGGAGTAGCTCTGCAATGCCACGCTCAGGATCCTTCGAAGCTAGACCCTGAGCCTGGGAGATCCGCAAGGCGTATCGCGTCTGGTAGAAGGGGGCCCGGTGGGGTTCACGGCGAATGGCCGCTTCAATCAGCGCCTCAGCCACAGCAAGATCCTCCTCACCGGAGTTCTCGCGGAGAACGGTGCCCCCTGCATTGCGCAAAGCACTGACCAAGTGACCGATCGCGGTCGCCAGCCGGGCCACCTGTTCTGGAGGGTCGCGCTCGGGCTGGACGTGGCGCCGCAGCTCAGCCAGCATCTGACGGGCTTGCTCGAGAGGTTGGGTTCCCTTAGCCTCGGCGAACTCGAACATCGCCTGCTGGAGCTTGACCGCGGCGCGGGCATGCAAAAAGCCCGGCCCTTGCGGCAGGGTTTGAGCCAAGTCCAAAGCCCGCTGCAAGGCGCGCTTAGCTTCCGCAGCGCGACCCAGACTCGATCTCATGGGATTGCCCAAAATCTCTGCCAGCCGGGCGTAGCTTTCGGCGAGTTCCGCACGGAATTCCGCGCTCGACTGGTTTCCAACCGGGATGCGATCAAGCGCTTGTAAAGCACGCTCCGCTGCGGCTTGGCGCAGAGGCAAGGCCGCACCATAAAACGCCATTTGGTCCTGCAATTCAAACATCTGGTATCGCGATAGGGCGCGTAGCTCCGCTTCTCGTTGAAGAGCCAAGCGCCGTTGTTGCTCCCGCAAGGCAACACCCGTAGACAAGGAAATGAACACGAGCAGGGAGGCGGCCACTAACCAGCGGTTCCGGGTGACCCATTTGCCGAGGCGATAGACGGGATCTTTACCTCTTGCTTCCAGGGGCTGGCCTTGAAGATAGCGTTCCAGGTCTTGGCCCAGTTCTCGCAGGGAGCCGTAGCGCAGTTTCGGATCAGGTTCAAGCGAACGCAGCAAAACAAATGCAAGATCTCCGCTCAGCAGGTCTCTCATCTGACGCAGCGAAAGGCCGCGGGCGGCGGCTGCCTCTGCTGTCGTGTTGGAAGAGGGAGCGGTTGCCGTGATTTGGCCCATGGCACGGGCGAAGTTGATGTTCATTTGCTGCGGATCGCCGAACGGCCAGCGGCCAGTTAGCAGTTCATAGAGCAGCACACCCAGCGAATACACATCCATGGACACGGAGGCTGGCTGTTGTCGCAACTGCTCAGGACTGGCGTAGCGGGGCGTTAGAAACTGCTGGGTTTTACCCAACTGTTCGGGACCGAGAATCTTGGCCGTGCCGAAGTCCAGCAGGCGCGGCTCCCCGTTGCGGTCCACCAGTACATTGGAGGGCTTGAGATCGCGGTGAACAATCAGCTGTCGGTGGGCGAACTCCACGGCTTGGAGGACCTTCAGGAACAACTGAATTCGTTGGCGGATGGTCAACCGGCGCTGGTCGCACCAGCGGTCGATGGGCTCGCCCTCCACATATTCCATCACCAGATAGGGTTCGCCGGACGGGGTAACGCCGCCGTCCAGAAGTCGGGCAATATGCGGGTGATCCAGTTGAGCAAGAATCTGCCGTTCGGTCAGAAAACGGAGATGGAGCTCCTGGCTTGGCGTCGCGCCGGTCACTACTTTGACGGCGACTTGGCGCAGAAACTGTCCGTCGGCGCGCTCAGCCTTGTAAACGGTTCCCATCCCTCCCTGCCCCAACAATCCCGTCACGCGGTAGGCTCCGTAAAAGCGCTGCTCGCCCGATGGGTGGCCGAAGTCACGCAGGCAGCTGGCATTGGCGCGCTGTTCTTGTTGAGCGGCTTTCAGCAACCGGCGGACTTCGGCTTCAAGTTGAGGATCGTTTTTGCACTCGGATTGAAGGAGACTTTCGCGGACCTGCTCGGGGGCCTCGCAAACCATTTCGTAGATGGCTCCTGCCTTACGGGCTCGTTCAGGATCCATGGAGCGCCTCCGTTTTTCTCGCAGTTAGGGTGGTTTTGAGACTCCGCTTGCGCTTGGGATGCCGGCAGACTAACATACTTGGGCAACGTTGAACAGCGACATTACAACACTGCTGCTTCGCTGGCGAGAGGGTGATGAATCGGCACAAGAGGCCCTGCTGCCCCTGGTGTACCACCACCTCCGTCAGCTCGCACATGCCTATCTGGCGCGGGAAAGTGGATCGCCGCTGCGGGACGCCACCAGCATCGTGCATGAGGTTTTTCTGCGCTTGGCGCGGAGCCAGAAGGTGATGTGGAAGGATCGCGGCCACTTTTACGGCTTTGCCGCCCGGACGATGCGCCAGATTCTGGTGGAGCAGGCGCGCTCGCGCCAGGCCTCGAAGCGAGGTGGCGGATTGCAACGCTTGCCCTTGAGCCCGGAGCTGGCGTGGGTGGATGCGACCAGTGTTGAGCTGGTCGATTTGGATTGTGCGTTGAGGGAATTTGGCGAGATTTTCCCGGAGGCGCTCGCTGTGGTGGAACACCGTATTTTTCTTGGCTGTAGCGCCGCGGAAACCGCCGATTTGTTGGGCCTTTCCAAATCCACCGTGGACCGGCGGTTGAACCTGGCCAAGGCCTGGCTTTATGACCGTTTGAAAGGGTCCGCGCCGCAGGGTTAACCGTTCTGGCTGATCCATTCCCAATTGCGAATGTGCAGAATCAAGTGCCGATGACTCAAAGTACGAGCCGGGTCGCTGGTTCGGGAGAAAAAGCCAGGGAGCGGAGAATCAAAAACAAATACGGGCTACACGCCCCAAAAGCGTGCAGCCCCGCGCTGGTCGCTGAGGAGGAATCAGGCAGCCACGGCCAACTGCTCGGCCAGCTGTGGAATGGCTGCGCGAAGAACCTGTTGAATGCGATCACAGGGAATAAATTCGATCTCTTGACGGACCGGTTCCGGTAGCTCAATGAGATCTTTGACGTTGGCCTTCGGAAGGATAATGCGCTTGATTCCGGCGCGGCGCGCGGCGAGCACTTTCTCCTTGAGGCCACCGATGGGCAACACCAAGCCGGTGAGCGTGATTTCGCCCGTCATGGCCGTGTCGCCGCGAGCGGCAAAGCCCGTATAGAGTGAGGCAAGCGCCACGGCAACCGTGATCCCTGCGGAAGGGCCGTCCTTGGGCACGGCACCAGCGGGCACGTGTACGTGTACGCCGCAATCCTTGAATTTCGCCGTATCGATTCCTAGGATGCTGGCATGCGACCAGATGTAGCTTTGCGCGGCTCGAGCCGATTCCTGCATGACTTCGCCAAGCTGGCCGGTCAGCGTGAGGCCTTTTCCGTCGGGAAGTAGCGTGGCCTCCACATAGAGAACATCGCCGCCACTTTCCGTCCACGCTAGGCCTGCAGCAACGCCCGGCTCAAGCTGCCGGCGCATTTGCTCAATATGGAAAATTTCAGGACCCAGCAGATCCTGCAAGTTTTCTGGCTTGACCAGGAAAGGTTCCGTCTTGCCCTCGGCCACACGCAACGCAATCTTGCGCGCCACGCGGCCGATGTTCTGCTCTAAGCGGCGCAGCCCGGCTTCGCGCGTATAGCCTTCCACCAGGGCAAGAATCGCCTCATCGGTGAAGCGCAGTTGCTCTTCAGTTAATCCAGTTTCTTTGAGCTGGCGGGGAATTAGGTAGCGCTTGGCGATTTCGATCTTTTCTTCGTGGCTATAACCGGCTAGGCGGAGAATCTCCATGCGGTCCAGCAGGGGTTTCGGCACGGTGTCCAAGCCGTTCGCCGTCGCAATGAACATGACCTTGGAAAGGTCAAACGGCAAGTCGAGGTAGTTGTCGCGGAATTTGTTGTTTTGTTCCGGGTCTAGAATCTCAAGCAGCGCGGCGGCGGGATCGCCACGGTAGTCGCGCCCGAGTTTGTCAACCTCGTCAAGCAGGATGACCGGGTTGGCCGCGCCAGCGCGGCGCAAGGCTTGAATCACGCGCCCGGGAAGCGCGCCGATGTAGGTGCGGCGGTGACCTCGAAGCTCAGCTTCATCGTGCATGCCTCCCACACTGAAGCGCTCAAATTTCCGTCCAAGAGCGCGGGCAATGGACTGGCCTAAAGAAGTTTTACCCGTACCTGGCGGGCCTACAAAGCAGAGAATCGGGGCCTTGGCGCCGGGGTTGAGCTTTAAGACCGCAAGGTGTTCGAGGATGCGCTCTTTTACCTTCTTGAGCTCATAGTGGTCTTCGTCGAGCACGCGGCGGGCATGAGCAATATCTAAATTGTCTTCCGTGTACTTTTTCCACGGCAGCTCGAGAACGTACTCCAGGTAGGTGCGAATGACGTGATAGTCGGGAGCGGCCGGAGGCAAGCGTTCGAGGCGCTTGAGTTCCCGGTTGGCCTCTTTGCGCACTTCCTCCGGCAAGTCGGCTTTTTCCAGCTGCTCGCGAAGCATTTCGATCTCGGCGCCCTCGCCATCTTTTTCGCCGAGCTCCTGCTGGATGGCGCGCATCTGCTGGCGGAGCAGGTATTCGCGCTGCTCTTTGGTCATTTCCGAGCGCGCTTGGGAAGCGATCTTGGCGCGCAGCTCAAGCACCTGCACCTCGTAACTCAGGTAAGTGTGCATCAGCCGGAGTGCGTCGAGGCGCGTGGGCGCTTCAAGCAAAGCTTGCGCCTTGGGCGGATCCAAGCTCAGCATGGAAGCCACTAAGTAGACCAGCCGCAAAGGATCGTCGTTGGTGGAAATCAGGCGCTCCAGATCGATCGAGGGTTGCGCCTGCGCCAGGGAAATCGCTTTGGCCGTCAATTCGTTGACGGCGCCATGCAGAGCCTCCACTTCGGGGCCGGAATCGGTGGGCAGGGGCAAGGGGCGATAGCGGACCTTCGGGTAGTCTCCCGTCTGGTCGAGCTTGATAATGACCACGCGCTCTACGCCTAGAACAAAAACTTCCATTTGCTCGTCGTTTCGCGCATGCCGGCGGATGATGGCCCGCGTGCCAACCGTGTAAAGATCGTCCTGGGTCGGATTCTCGATCGCTGGGTCTCTCTGGGTGACAAGAATGATCTCCTGGGGGTTGGACTTTAGCGCGGCTTCCACGGCCGCCAGCGAGGCCGGCCGCCCAACGGTGAGCGGTAACAACAGTTGCGGAAAAAGCACCACGTTCTTCAAGGCCAGAACGGGGAGCTCTTTGACTTCAAGTTCTAGTTTTTCCATCACTTACCCTTCCTATGGCGGCGAAACAGCTGACAGCAGGCCAGAAAACAAGCTCCTCCGCCGCCCATTCCTGTTGCGCCATCCCGCTAGATCGGGGATGGCCGAGCCGCACCGCGATTGATTCGTCACTTGTTAGACGCGCCTTAGCGCGCAACCGATTCGAATACCGGCTCACCGGAGCCTTTGGGCTCCAGTGGCAAGGCGCGGAAGGTCATCTGGCCCATTGCGGCGTCGTAGTCCACCAGCACCTTCTGCTGATCTCGCACTTCGCCCTTGAGCAGCAAGCGGGCCAGCGGGGTCTCGACTTCGCGCTGCAAGGCGCGCTTGAGGGGCCGGGCGCCGAAGTTCGGCTCATAGCCAGCGCGAACCAGATGCAACCGGGCAGCTTCGGTCAATTCCAGCTCCATGTGACGTTCGGCGAGACGCTTCCGCAGCCCTTCCAGCTGGATTTCCACAATCTTGCGTAAGTGCTCTTCGGTGAGCGCATGAAACACGGTAATCTCGTCGATGCGATTTAAGAATTCAGGCCGGAAGCCACGGCGCAGCTCCTCCAGAACGGCCCGTTTCATGCGTTCGAACTCTTCGCCGGAGAAAGCGCCCCGGTATTCGAGGATGCGCGCGCTGCCGATGTTGGAGGTCATGATAACGATGGTGTTCTTAAAGTCCACCGTGCGGCCTTGTCCGTCGGTGAGACGCCCATCGTCGAGAACCTGCAGCAACACGTTGAAGACGTCATGGTGGGCCTTCTCGATTTCATCCAGAAGGATGACAGAATAAGGCCGGCGGCGGATGGCCTCGGTGAGCTGGCCTCCTTCATCAAAACCGATGTAGCCGGGCGGCGCGCCAATGAGACGGGAGACGGTGTGCTTCTCTTGGTATTCCGACATGTCGATGCGAACCATCGCCCGCTCATCGTCGAAAAGGGACTCGGCCAGAGCGCGCGCCAGCTCGGTTTTGCCCACACCAGTGGGCCCGAGGAAGAGGAAGCTGCCGATTGGCCGGCGCGGGTCTTTTAAGCCGGAACGGGCGCGCAGGACCGCCTCGGCGACCGCCGTTACCGCCTCTTCCTGGCCTACCACGCGCTTGTGCAATTCCTCACCGAGATGAAGCAGCTTTTGAATTTCGCCCTCGAGTAGCCGCGAAACGGGGATTCCCGTCCAGCGGCTGACCACTTGCGCGATGTCTTCTTCATCGACTTCTTCTTTAATCAAACGGGGCCGGCCCTTTTCTCCGCTAATGCGCTCTTCGTGCTGGCGGATCTCATTTTCAAGAGCAATGAGCTTGCCGTATTTGAGCTCGGCGGCGCGGTTCAAATCATAAGCGCGTTCGGCTTGTTCGATGTCCCGGCGCGTTTGTTCGAGCTGCTCTTTCAATTGCCGAAGCCGCTGGACGGCCTGTTTTTCCTGCTCCCACTGCGCCTTTAAGGCATTGGATTGCTCTTTTAAGTCCGCGAGCTCTTTTTCGAGTTTGGCCAGGCGCTCGCGGGACGCTGCGTCGGTCTCTTTGCGCAGAGCCTCGCGCTCGATCTCGAGCTGCATGACGCGGCGGAGAATCTCATCGAGCTCGGCGGGCATCGAGTCGATTTCGGTGCGCAGCTTGGCAGCAGCTTCATCGACCAAATCAATGGCTTTGTCCGGTAAGAAGCGGTCCGAGATGTAGCGGTTGGAAAGCACGGCGGCGGAAACCAGGGCAGCGTCTTTGATGCGAACCCCATGGTGCACTTCGTATCGCTGGCGCAACCCGCGCAAGATGGAGATGGTATCTTCGACCGAAGGCTGGTCGACCATTACCGGTTGGAAACGCCGCTCCAAAGCGGCATCTTTTTCTACGTGCTTGCGGTATTCATCGAGCGTGGTGGCGCCAATGCAGTGTAGCTCGCCACGGGCAAGCATCGGCTTTAGGAGATTGCCGGCATCCATGGCGCCTTCGGCCTTACCCGCCCCCACCACAGTGTGCAGCTCATCGATGAAGAGGATGATGGATCCTTCGGCGGCTTGCACTTCTTTGAGCACTGCCTTGAGCCGTTCTTCAAATTCGCCGCGATACTTGGCGCCGGCGATCAAAGCTCCCATGTCGAGCGTCACCACGCGCTTGTCCTTGAGGCCCTCGGGCACATCGCCGCGCACGATGCGCTGGGCTAAGCCCTCGACAATAGCCGTCTTGCCCACACCCGGCTCGCCGATGAGCACCGGGTTGTTCTTGGTCCGGCGGCTGAGCACCTGGATGACCCGGCGAATCTCTTCATCACGGCCGATAACGGGATCGAGCTTGCCCTGGGCGGCCATGGCAGTGAGGTCGCGGCCATATTTTTCGAGCGCCTCGTAGGTTGCTTCGGGGTTTTGCGAAGTGACTCGCTGATGACCGCGCACGGCTAACAGGGCCTGCATGAGGCGGTCGCGCGTTAGGCTGAATTCGCGGAATAGGCGCCCGGCTGGCCCGGTATCCTCAAGCATGGCCAGCAGCAGGTGCTCCACGGAAACATACTCGTCCTTGAGGCGCTTGGCTTCATCCTCAGCCTTCAGGAACAGTTTGCTGATGCGGTCCCCAAGATACAGCTGGCCAGAGCCACCGGAAACCTTGGGCAACCGCTCGAGCTCCTGTTCGGCGCGGTTGCGAAACGCCGTGGGATTGATGCCAGCCTTGGCCAGAATGGAAGTGGCTAATCCTTGTTCCTGCTCAAGCAGCGCGACGAGGAGATGTTCGGATTCCAAATGCTGGTGCGAGAGGCGAGCTGCTTTGGATTGCGCAGCCCGGACCGCGTCCTGAACCTTTTCGGTAAGCTTATTGAAATCCATGGGAAATCGTTCTCCGAAGTCATCTTAACACATCAGTAATCCAATGTGCAATAAGTTTAGTGTGATATTATCAAGTTTTATGTGTGTCCTTGCCTTGCCCTTCGACCTCCACCACGCTTCCCCTTCCGCTTCAGCCGCATCACCGCGCTCCAAGCCGGCTCCTATGAGTTTTGGAAATTCTCTCATCTAGTGTTGACTGAGCGTGTTACACTGCTAGAAAGCATCCGTGCCGCAGCAGATTCTTCCAGATTCTGCAACGGGTGTTATCCCGGTCGCGTCTGTGTGGGTAGGCTCGGCGCGAGGAGCGGGTCACTGAGAAGCCCGCGCAAGTTAATTTCATTCTCCGTAAGGAGTCACGACATGCGCCGGTGTGAGGGTATGGCAGAATGTCAGTGAATACGGTGAATTCCAGCGCTCCGACTCAAAATCCTGAATCCAAGGCGGCCCCTGCCGACCCCGTTGCCCTGGCTGACCTCCATTTGCAGCGGCTTCTTGTAGCCGAAACACAAGAGCCGTGGATCAAAAGTTTCATCGCTCGCATTCAAGAGCTGATTCATCCTCCTCAGCTTCCACCGCTGGAAGTGACCTCCAAGCCCGTTGCGGTCAAAAGTATCTGGGGGCTGACCTCAGGCCAAGAGAGCCGTGCTGGAACGCTGTCGCTGGCCATCCACATCACGGCTGTTGCGCTGATGGTGGCGTTGAGTACCAGCAAGACGGTTCAGGACAAGGTGAAGGAGACAGTCACCCTCATTGCGCCGGACATTGCTCCTTACATTCCGAAAAACCCGCCCAAGCAGCAAGCCATGGGTGGGGGTGGGGGTGGCGGAGACCGTTCCTTAACGCCGCCAAGCAAGGGAAAACTGCCCCGGCCAGCGCCAAGGCAGTTCGTACCGCCCACGGCCGTGCCCCTCAATGAGAACCCGAAGCTGATCATGGAGCCTACGCTGGTGATTCAGCCGGAGGTGCAGCTTCCTCAGGTAAACATGCCCAACTTTGGAGATCCTTTGGCAAACATCGGTCCCCCATCGAATGGACCCGGTTCCGGCGCGGGCATTGGCCGGGGCTCGGGTGGAGGTGTTGGATCGGGTCGTGGCGCTGGGTTTGGCCCCGGCGAAGGGGGCGGTGTAGGAGGAGGCGCCTACCGCATTGGAGGCGGCGTTTCGGCCCCCACGCTCGTTTATAAAGTTGAGCCCGAGTACTCCGAGGAGGCGCGCAAGGCAAAGTTCCAGGGGACGGTGGTGCTGTACGTGGTGGTCGATGAGAAAGGCTTCCCGCGCGATCTTCGCGTGCTGCGACCCTTGGGCCTAGGGCTCGATGAAAAAGCAATCGAGGCCGTCAGCAAATGGCGCTTCCGTCCTGGGTATAAAGACGGCAAGCCGGTGCCGGTGGCGGCCACCATTGAAGTCAATTTCCGCCTGCTCTAGCGCTTCTCTATTCGACTCGCTTTGCGGTCCAAGTTCCCGAGGCAAAGGAGCCGTAGGTGGCCTTGCCCTTCATGGTCCCGTCTTCTTGCATCGCGCCTTCGTAAGTGACCTCGACGCTTTCCCCACCTTGCGAGAGCCGGAAGGTGAATTTGACTGTGTTGCCCTTCACCGTGCCTGAAAGGGTTTCTTCGCCAAACTGCCCCTGGTATTTTCCGCTGAGCTTTTCGCCGTTTTGCTCAAAGATGAAAGTTGGCGATCCGCTTCCGGCATCGAGCTGAACCTCAAACTTCCATTTACCGGTGATGTCAGTCCCAGCGGCCGAAACCTGGACTGCCACCCACAAAACCAAGCAACCCAGCAAGCGTTTCATGCGATTGAGCATAGCATGGGCTGGAAACGCTGGCAGTGGCTTAGGCCCGGGCTTTATCCTAAGACGGCCAACAGTTGCTCGCTCATCCAAAGCACTTCGGATTCGGAGATGACCAAGGGCGGAGCAAGCCGGATGACGTAGTCATGGGTTTCCTTGCACAACAGGCCGCGGCGCATCAAAGCTTCGCAGTAAGGCCGCGCTGGCTGGGTTAACTCAACGCCGATGAGCAACCCCTTGCCACGGACTTCGCGAATGAGCGGGCCGCGCAACTGGCTCAAGGTCTGCAAGGCAAGCCCCCCGAGCCGAGCCGCTCGTTCAATCAGTCCTTCTTCGCGAAGGACGCGGAGGGCGGCGCGCGCTACGGCGCACCCAAGAGGATTGCCTCCGTAAGTACTGCCATGGCTGCCTGGCGTGAACACTTCCATAACGTCGTTCCGGCCCACCACGGCCGACACGGGATAAAATCCGCCCGACAGCGCCTTGCCGAGCACGTAGATGTCTGGCTGAATTCCTTCCGCCGCACAGGCAAACCACGCCCCGGTCCGCCCTAAGCCAGTTTGAATCTCGTCGGCGATGAACAGGACGTTTTGCTCCTGGCAGAGGCGGGCTGCCTGCCGCAGGTATCCCTCCGGCGGGATGAGGATTCCGGCTTCGCACTGAATGGGTTCCACCAAAAAAGCGCAGGTATTCGGGTTGATGGCCGCCCGCAGCGCTTCCAAATCGCCAAAGGGGATCGAAACAAAGCCCGGCGTGAACGGACCGAAACCGTCGCGATAGTTCGGATCAGAAGAAAAACCGACGATCGTGGTGGTGCGGCCGTGAAAATTGTTGTGGCAAACCACGATTTCGGCTTGGCCCGGGGGAATGCCTTTCATTCGGTAACCCCAGCGGCGCGCCGCCTTGATCGCGGTTTCAACGGCCTCGGCGCCCGTGTTCATGGGCAGCATACGATCAAGGCCGGTTAGCTGACAAAGCTCTTCGGCGAACTGTGGAAGCTGGTCGTTGTGGAAGGCTCGAGAAGTTAAGGTGACGCGCTGGGCCTGTTCGATCAGAGCTTGCAGAATCTTCGGATGCGCATGGCCTTGGTTCAGCGCCGAATAGGCGCTCAAGCAATCCAGATAGCGGTTGCCCTCCGTGTCATAGGCCCAAACACCGCTGGCGCGTTCAATCACAACCGGAAGCGGATGATAGTTGTGGGCGCCGTACCGCTCCTCAAGCGCCAGCAAACTTGTTGCAAGCATACTCCTCATGATAATCAGTTGTTCAAACCTGCTGGACCTAGGGCCGAGGAGCGCAAGCCTAACCCGGAGCCGCGACGTCGGAATTCAGTGCCGAACTTCGGGTCTGGCGCCGCGCGGCTCTCGGATTTCCAAGCGGTTGCAGAAAACGACATGTCGCAGCCGGTTCGCCGTTCACCAGTCGATTGGATCCTCGAGGCCTGCGCTCTTAGCCTGCTGGTGGCGCTGTTTGCCACGACTGGCATCTATTGGGACGATTTGCCTGAACGCGTGCCCACGCACTTTAACGCCGCCGGCGCGCCGGATGCGTGGGGCAAGAAACGGTCCATCTGGCTCTACGTCGGAATGGGCGCTGCGCTGTATGGCATCCTGAGCGCTGTAGCGCGCTTTCCCCACTGGGTAAACCTGCCCTTTGAGGTCGACAAAAACAGCGCGGAAGTGCAGCGAATTCTCTACCGGATGATCCAGGCGCTCAAGATAGCCGTGCTGGGCATTCTTTTCTACATCCTGGTGGCGACGATTCAAACGGCATCCGGCGAGTTTCACGGACTAGGGGCTTGGTTTTTGCCGCTGGCGCTGGCAGCAACGTTTTTGCCTCTCGGTTTTTATCTGTTCCAGCTGTACCAACAACAGCGGCGATGAGGAGCCTGAGAACAATTTGTATAATTAAAGTCAACTTAAGGATAGAAGCAAAGAGGGTGTGGTGCGAAGCTGGCGAGCTGGAATCAGGTCCCTTGGTTTCCTGGGGGCGATTTTGCTTGCCCGCCCCGAGTTGTGCGCCGCCGATTTGGAAAAAGAAGAAGCGTGGATCGCCAAGCGGCGTAGCTTCTGGGCCTATCAGAAACCACAGCGTCCCCGCCTACCGTCGATTTCGGACCCCTGGATTCGAACGCCGGTCGATGCGTTCCTGCTCGAAGCCATGCGCGAGAAAAGACTTTCGCCCTCGCCTGCGGCTTCAAAAGAAACGCTGATTCGAAGAGTAACCCTCGATTTGACGGGCCTTCCCCCAACACCAGGCGAAATCGATGCCTTTCTTCGCGACACGGCACCAGGCGCCTACGAAAGACTCGTTGAGCGGTTGTTGGCCTCGCCGCAATACGGGGAACGCTGGGCCCAGCGCTGGCTGGACGTAGTCCGCTATGCCGACACCAACGGCTTTGAACTCGATGCGGAACGCCCTCATGCGTGGCGATACCGCGATTACGTGGTCCGCAGTTTTAATCGCGACAAGCCCTATGATCGCTTTGTGCAGGAGCAGGTCGCAGGGGATGAACTTTTTCCCGGCGACAAAGAGGCCCTGATTGCGACTGGTTTCCATCGCGCAGGACCCATTCACATCGTCGGCGGCAATCAGGATGAAGAGATGAACCGTCAGGAGGTGCTGACGGAGATGACCGGCGCGATTGGCAGCGTGTTCTTGGGAATGACCATTGCCTGCGCCCGGTGCCACAACCATAAATTTGACCCCATTCCGCAATCTGACTACTACCGGCTGCAAGCTGTGTTTGCAGCAACGGAATTCAAGGACACGGTGCTGGCCTCCGATTCCGAAAAACAAGCCTATGAGGTGGCCCGCAAGGCCCATCAAGCGCGCTTGAAGCCGATCCAAGAGGAGATTGCCCGAATTGAAAAACCTTACCGCGAGCGGATCCGGGCCCAGAAATTTGCCGCACTCGACCAGCGCTACAAAGACGTGCTCGCGGTTGCCGAAAGCCAGCGGGACGAAAAGCAGAAGACGCTCGCCAAGGAAGCCGAGGCGCAATTGAAGGTCTCTTGGGATGAAGTGCTAGCTGTGCTCTCCCCAGAGGACCGTGAGCGCCGGGCTGCGCTCCGTCAGAAAATGCACCGCCTGGAATACGATGAGCCCGAGCCGCCGGAAACTGCCTACGGCGTGCAGAACTTGGAGAAAGCGCCGCCAACACATATTCTGAAAGTGGGCGATCATCGCTACAAGCTGGATCCCGTTTCGCCGGGGTTTCCGCGGGTGATTGCGGGCCTCGACGCGCAGGCTCCGGAAACGGCAGCTAATCGTCGTGCTGCGCTTGCCCGCTGGCTGACCTCTGTGGATCATCCGCTGGTGGCGCGGGTCATGGTAAACCGGATCTGGCAGTTCCGCATGGGAACGGGACTCGTCGCCACGCCAAACGATTTTGGGGCTCTTGGCGCCCGCCCGACCCATCCCCAGCTGCTTGACTGGCTCGCGACGGAATTCATCGCTTGCAACTGGAGCGTGAAAACCATTGACCGGCTCATCGTCCTGTCGAGCGCCTACCGCCAGAGCGCGGCCCACGATCCTGCCAAGGCCAAGATCGACCCGGAAAACAAGTTCTACTGGCGGATGAACCGCCGGCGCTTGGAAGCCGAAGCCATTCGCGACAGCATTCTTGCGGTCAGCGGAAAGCTGAATCCGCAGCTCGGTGGCAAGCCGATTAAAGTCCCGATTGAAAAAGAAGTCTACGACAGCATCTTCACGGAGGCCGAGCCAGACAACCTGTGGCCCGTTGCGCTTGATCCGAACCAGCACTATCGCCGGAGCCTGTATTTGCTCAACAAGCGCACCGTGCGCTTGCCCTTGCTGGCCAACTTCGACCAGCCAGACGCCATGAGTTCCTGCCCGGTGCGGGCAGTAAGCACGCATGCCTTGCAAGCGCTGTCGCTGATGAACAGTGAGTTTGTCCGTCAACAAGCTGCGTTTTTTGCAAGGCGGCTACAAGCCGAGTGTGGCCAACAGCAGGGTTGTCAAATCCGGCGCGCCTACCGTTTGGCGCTGGCCCGCCTCCCACGGCCTGCGGAAACGGCCATGGCGCGCGCCTTCCTGGACTCGGGCGGCTTGCTTGAGGATTTTCTTCTGGCCATGGTGAACCGCAATGAATTCGTTTATATCCCCTAGCCACATCCCGCTGGCTTGCTCGCGGCGCGCCTTGTTGCGCCAGGCCGCGCACGGCTTTGGAGCCATTGCTTTGCAAAGCTTGCTCGTGCGCGATGGCCTGGCCAAGCCCCGTATCAATCCTCTTGCCCCCAAGCAGCCTCACTTTTCTGCCAAGGCGAAGTCCGTCATCTTCCTCTTCATGGTCGGCGGACCCAGCCAAATCGACACCTTTGACCCCAAACCCTTGCTCAAAAAGTATGAAGGGCAACGGTTGCCGGAAAGCTTCGGCAAGGTGCAAAGCCAGTTCACGGATGGGACGACGCCAATTCTCGCCTCGCCGTGGAGCTTTCGGCAGTATGGACAGTCGGGCGCTTGGGTTTCGTCTCTGTTCCCACATCTGGCCGAGTGTGTGGACGACATTTGTTTCGTGCGTAATTTTTATACGGAAAGCGTGGTGCACGCTCCCGCGATGTATCAAGTGCACAGTGGCCGGATCCTCATGGGCTATCCCAGCATGGGGGCTTGGATCAGCTATGGTCTCGGCTCGCTGTCGGACAATTTGCCGGCTTATGTGGTGATGCCGCAACCCGAGGGAACGCCCGAGGGCGGCACGCCGTGTTGGAGTTCGGGTTTTCTTCCAGCGGTTTACCAGGGCACGGTGCTGCGCAGTGGTCCCGCGCCGGTGCTGCACCTCAAGCCGCCGGAGGGGGTGACGGAAGAGCGGCAGCAACGAACGCTCGAGCTCGTGCAAAAGATGAATGAGCTTGACACGGAGGACTCTGACACGGAAATGGCCGCACGCATTGCTAGCTATGAGCTCGCCTTTCGGATGCAGCAGCATGCGCCCGAGGCGGTGGATCTCTCGAAGGAGTCAGAGGCAACGCGCAGGCTTTACGGTTTGGATGACAAACGCACGGCGGAGTTTGGTACGCGGCTCCTGCTAGCGCGGCGTTTAGTGGAACGCGGCGTTCGCTTCATTCAGATTTACTCGGGCGGGGGCCCGGTCTCCGTCCAGTGGGACGCGCACACCGATTTGGTGCAAAATCACGAGAAAATGTGCGGCATGACGGACAAGCCCCTGGCCGGTTTGTTGAAGGATCTCAAGGCGCGGGGGCTGCTCGAATCGACGCTCGTTATCTGGGGTAGCGAATTCGGCCGGCTGCCAATGTCCCAGTCGGGCAACGGGCGCGACCATAATCCGCACGGCTTCACCATGTGGTTTGCTGGGGGTGGCGTGCGAGGTGGTCTCGTGCTTGGTGAAACCGACGACTTCGGCTTGCGCGCCATCAACGGCTGGCATATGCGCGACTTCCATGCAACCATCTTGCATGCTCTCGGTCTTGACCAGCACAAGTTGTGGTATCTGCACAATGGCCGGCACGAAAAACTCACCGACTTTGGCGGCAAAGTCATCGAGCGAGTGTTTTCCTAAGCGGGTGACTGAGGCTGGTCTCTGCCCCGCCGGGTCAAAGGCTCTCTGCGGGAGTTACTGTTTCGATTGAACGTGTTGCGTCAACCAGGAGGGCGCACAGGCCAAGCAAAGCAAATCCGCCCGCGCAAAGCCAGAAAACCTCGCGCCAGTCGGCATAGTGGAGAGGGCTGGCCAAGACCATAGGGATGATTTTGGCGACTGCAGAGGCGCCGAAGTTGCCCCACATGTTGCTCCAGGCCATGGTCGCTGCGACGTGGCGCCCTCCGATATCCTGGCCAACCGCCCAGACGGCTGGCCCCAAGCTGTCGCTGGCGAAGGCTACGACGCCGCACGCTACAGCCACGAGAACGGGGTCTTTCAACCAGGGGCACAGCAAGTAGGCCGCGATGCATACGGCGCTGCCGAGCAGGAACGGTAAACGCCGGCCCCATCGCTGGCCGTAGCGCCGGGTGAGCACGTCACACCACCAGCCCCCGAGGAGCATCCCGCTTAAGCTGAAGGCGAGAGCGATGGAAACATAGCGGCTGGCGGTGACGCGGTCTAGATGCCGCACTTCCACTAAGTAAGCAGGCAGCCAAGTGATTAGAAAAGCCCAGCCAATATTCAGTCCAACAGCCCCTAAATTGAAAAACCACAGACCCCGGTGCCGGAAGAGCGATTTCCAGGGCGAGCCTAACCGTGGGCGGGATTCAGCAGGTGAACCCAAACGGATCAGGCGCCGCTCTGCCTCATTGCTCCAAGGGTGAGAATCCGGGTGGTCGCGAAAGACAGTGTAGGTGGCTGCTGCCAGCAAGACGCCGAACGCCCCGTAAATCCACAGCACCGGCCGCCAGGAGCCAAACCGAGCAATGGCGCTCGCCGTCAACCACAAGGCCAAGGAATTGCCGACACGTCCGCCAAAGGCCACAACGCCGTTTGCGCGCGCACGGTGTAGAAAGGGGAACCATCGCGTGATGAGCAGCCCGCTCGCCGGATAGGCGCCTGCTTCCGCCAAGCCGCAGGCAATCCGCGCTGCGAGGAGAGACCACAGGCCCGTTGCAAAACCCGTGGCCGCTGTACACAGCGACCACAGCAAGATATAGCAGGTCAGCATCCGGCGCGGGCCAAAGCGGTCGGCAAGCCAGCCGGCAGGCGTCTGGCCCAAAGCGTAAGCAAAGAAAAACGATGCCAACACATCGCCGGTTTGCTCCTTGTTGAGGCCCATTTCTTGCTGGAAGCTGGTCGCTTGCACGACGGCCCCCATGCAGATCCGGTCCAAATACAGCAGGAAGGCGTTGGCAGTGGCAACGGTAAGCAGGAGGTAGCGGACGCGCGTGGGCCGGCCGTCAGTGTCTTGGCTTGGATGGCTCACTGCAGGTGCTCACTCAAGAAGCGGAGAAAGTTGCCGTGAAAAATATTCTGGATGTCTTCTTCGCGATAGCCGCGTGCTGAGAGCGGCTCGACCAGCTTGTGCAGGTCGGCGATGCTATCTAAGTCCATCGGCGTTTGTTCCGTACCGTATCCACCGTCCAGATCGGTTCCAAATCCGACGTGATGGGCGTTGCCGGCAATCTGGCAGATATGATCGATATGCTCACAAATCTTCTCCATTTTGAGGCCGAACTCAGCGGGCGTGGATCTTCGGTGTACCCATCCATGCACCATCATGATGGCGTCAAACGCCATGCCAATCACGGCGCCGCGTTCAACCAAGGCACGAATTTGATCGTCCGCGAGTTGACGGTTCCAATTGGCCAGCGCCCGGCAGTTATGATGGCTCGCCCAGAGGGGACCGGAGTAGCGATCTAGCGCATCCCAAAAGCTTTCCTCGCACAAGTGCGTCACATCGAGAATGATGCCGAGACGTTCGATCTCCTTGAGCAATTCTCTGCCCTTGGGGGTGAGCGGTCCCTCATCGTCGGTGCCATGTCCGTAGATTCCGGGTCCGTAGTGCGTTAGCCCGATGGCAATGAGCCCTTCGGCTCGAGAGCGCTCCAGGTGCTTCCAGCTCAGGATCGAATCCGCTCCTTCCAAGCTCAACAAGTAGCCCACGGGCAGCGTCGAAGCTTGCTCCGCGGTCGCGTTTTTCCACTTTTCGGCGTGGGCCTGAACTTCAGGCCAGCTCCGTAACTGGATGAGCTCGCCGCATTCTTCCATGGCGCGATACCAAGCCAGCTGCCCTTGTGTTTGCGCCCAGGCTTGCTCCGGACTCTGCCAGCCAGGCAGTTTCGAAAAGCGTCCTGAGAAGCGGGCGATTTGAGTGGCCACGCACAAGCCGACGCGTCCCCGCCGCATTTCGGGTAAGCATACGGTGTTCCGGCCCCGGTCAGGCAAATCCTGCATGCCGAGCTCGCGGCGCCGCAGCTCGACGAGGGGCAAGCGCAGATCGCGGTTCCACTCCATGGCGTTCATCGAAAGGTCCAGATGGGCGTCAAAGATGAGAGGGACGGTCGTCATAGGCTCCAGATGCCCATGCTACACCTCTTAGGCACTTGGTTTGGAGCCTTGCCGGGTGTTGGAAAACGGACTTGCGAGAAGGCAAGGCGGCAACGCGGGCGTCATCACAGTGTCAACAAACGGTGATTTTCCGCGTCTACGCTAGGGTCAGTGTCTCCAAACATTTCAGGTGCGATTTGTTTGATGTCTCCGGAGCCGCCGCATTCGCCAGAGGCCGTATCCCTGCGCCGCGCACTTGCCGAGTTGGCGGGCTCGCCGGGCGAGTTGTTGATTCGCCGGTGGAACTGGAAGTCCGCGCTGTTGAGCTCGCTGTTTCGCGGCGGTCTGTTTTTTGGCGTCAATTTGAGCGCGGGCAGCAGCGCGGCGCTGGCCGCGATGATTGCCGAGTTTCTCTACCGGTCGGCGACGGCGGGTTTTTATGGTGCGCTGACGCAATCGCTGCGCAAAGTCACGCCCGCCTGGCATGGCGCGCTGGCCGCCCTGATTCTGCTGCCAACGGCGGGCCACACGGTCGAGTTGCTGATCCACTGGCTGCGCGGGACGCCGAAACTCTTTGAGTCCATCGCAGCTTCGGTTGGTTTCACTCTGATTTCCACTCTGTTCCATTTACATGCCATGCGGCGTGGGGTTTTCGTCACTGGCGCTGAAGGCCGCTCCCTGCTGTGGGATTTTCGGGCCCTTCCTCAGGTGTTGCTCTCTTTCCTTGGGTGGCTGCCGCGACAGCTAGGGAGAGCCATCCGGCGCAGGTACCTTCTAGTATGAAGTCGCTTCATTTGACCAACGCCTGGCATCCGAAGTCGGGCGGCGTTCGGACGTTTTATCTGGCGTTGATGGAGGCTGCAAACCAGCATGGCCATCGCATGCGTCTGGTGGTGCCCTCAGATGCAACTCGCGTGGAAAACGTTGGCGCGCACGGCAAGATTTATCATGTTCAAGCCCCTCGCGCGCCATTTAGCCCCTCCTACCGCGTTCTCTATCCCCACCGCTATCTCTTCCCCGGAAGCATGGTGCACCGCATCTTGAAGGAGGAGGAGCCCGATCTTATTGAAATCTGCGACAAATTCACGCTGCCTTACCTTGGAGGATTGTTGCGAGTGGGCTTGCTTGCTGGCGTGCGTTTCCGGCCCACCGTGGTGAATCTTAGTTGCGAGCGAGTGGACGATGCGCTGGCGGCGTACGCCATGCCCGAGCGGCTGGCGCGAGCTTTTTCTCGCTTGTTTCTCCGCTGGCTCTATTTCCCGTTGGCCGACCATCACATTGCCGTGTCGGACTACGTCGCCACCGAGCTCAAAGCGGTTTCCAACGGGCATAAAGTCGACCGCGGTGTTTGGCTCGGGCCCATGGGGGTGGATTATGAGCTGTTTTCGTCAGCCGGCGGAACCAACGCTTGTCAGGAATGGTATCGCTGGGAATTAGAGGAGCGCGTACAAGGCCGGAGGAGTTCCCGGCTGCTCGTTTACGCAGGGCGGCTGGCGCCAGAAAAAAACCTCTCGCTACTGGTTCGTTTAATGGGTGTGCTGGCCAACAAGGGCGAGCAAGACTACCGGCTCGTCGTTGCCGGCGATGGCCCCCTACGAGGTGAACTCGAGGCTGACTGCGAGTGTGTCGCGCCGGGCCGGGTTCATTTTCTGGGACACATTGCAAGCCGGTCGGAGCTCGCGCGGCTGTTTGCCCACTGCGACCTCTTCATTCATCCCAATCCGCGAGAACCATTTGGCATCGGCCCGCTCGAGGCCATGGCGGCCGCGCTGCCCGTCGTGTTGCCAAACACAGGCGGGGTAACCATGTACGCCAACCAGCAGAACTCCTACTGCGCCGATCCCACGCCAGAGGCGTTCGCGGAAGCGGTGGAGCAGGTGTTCAAAGATCGCGCGCGCCGGGACCAGGTGGTCCAAGCGGCGCTGGCCACAGCGAGCGAAAACAGCTGGGCTCACGCTGCGCGTCACTTTCTGGAAACCTATCGCGTGATTCATGCCCAAGTGCAGGGCCGGCAATGTTCCGGTCCGCAACCGCTATTTATCTCCACTCGGGAGTATTTTTGATGAATCTTCTCTCACGTCGCAATTTTTTGCTGCTCGCGCCGGCGGTTTTTCGCAACCAAGCTACGTCTTTACCCAGCCGCTGGATGCAAGACCATCACTACGAGGCGCACGCCGTTGTGCTGCTTCTCGGCGTGCCTTTGCTCCGTAGGAGAGGTGTGGGCGGAGCTTGGCTCCGCATGCAAGGAAACCAAAATCTGGCTAGCCAGCTGTTGAGCTTCCAATTTGCGGCAGGTTCAATTCCTAGCAAGGCCGCCGGTCTCAACCGCCTGGGCTACCTCGAGGAAGAAGTCCGACTCGACGCTAGCGGCCGCCGGCGGGCGAATTACTTTGGCGTCATGACCGCTTCGCAAGAAGAAACCTTCGAGCAAGCCCGGCAGGCGGTTCGTCAAACAGGCGCGTCGGAAAAAACCTTTGTTGCGATGCGTGGCGAGATCGATCAAAGCGTGGTGCGCAATTGCACGACCGTTCTCACTTTCGATCATTGTCCCGGCTGGCCCCATGTCGATCAGCTGGCCGGACAGTGCCGCCAGAGCTTGGCGAACCTCCAACTTTCCGAGACAGGGGCCCATTCCCCGCTCACCTTTCTCCATGCCCTCTACGAGGCCATGCGGTCGGGCGGCGAGCAAAAGCAGCGCTTTTGCCATAGCGGCAAACCCTATGTCCTGCACACCCGCGCGCGCAAAGATCCAAAAAGCGGCAGCGACTTCCTTGAACGTGGCTTGGTGGAGCGCGAGGATGATGTCTGGAACCTCGAAGGTCAAATTCATAAAGGGCATCCGGCCGGGCGGGGCGCACCCAGCTCCACTTTTCAGATTTGGTACGCCCATCAAGCTCCCGCCGTGAAACCCTTGCGCTTTACACTCAAGCCCAAATCCTTTTTGAAGTTGAGCTTCGAGTTGCGGGCGGAAAATCAAACGCGCTGATTGGACTCGACTCTCAAGCAGCCAGAGGGTTGGCCAGTAAGCCACCCTCACCCCTGGGCCAGCAAGCCGCCCCCCTTCAACGTTGGCGCCAGCTTCTTCCGACATATTTTTTGCCAGATTTTCATTCCCCTCGACAAAAAAAGCTGATAGAGTATAGGTGCAGTTGTTTTCTGATTGCCCCTTGCTCGTTCGGGTTAGGGCAGTTCGAGGAGGCTAGTTGAGAAACCCGGTTCGGGCAAGGTTTTTTCCCCGCTTGGTTGCCTGCCGCTGGATTGCTGGTTCTGGTTGGGCTAAATCCTAATCCTTCTGGGTCTCTCTTCTGCAACGTTTGGAGTTTGGATTGTGAAGAATATTTTTGTTGGAAATTTGTCTTTTGGCTCCACAGAAGAAGACGTGCGGGCCATGTTCGAGCAGTATGGAAGTGTGGACCGCGTCAGCGTGATCACCGACCGGGAGACTGGCCGTTCGCGTGGCTTTGCGTTCGTTGAAATGGGCGATGACGCAGAAGCCGATCGGGCAATTGCCTCTCTGAACGGAGCGCAAGTGGCTGGTCGCACCATTAACGTCAACGAGGCCCGACCCAAATCGGAGCGACCTATGGGCGGATTTAGCGAGCGTCGAGGCGGCTCCGGGCGAGGGCGTGGCTCTCGTGGCTCTGGCTACGGCGATCGCTATTAACGATTCCGAAGATCGGAAGCCAGGATGGTCCTGGCTTCCGACGTCCAGGTTTTGTCAACCAGTGGCTTGGTCCCGGCTAACGCGGGGTGATTAAGCCGCCGAATTTGCTCGCTTCGCTACTGAATTCTCGCGGAAATCGCGTTGAATATGCTTCCAGATACTTCAGGCCGGTGCCGGTGTTATAAACCACAACTCGTTCGTGCGGTTGAATATGGCCCCGGGCCAACAGCTCTGGGAGAGCGGCAACGCAAGCAGCACCCTCCGGTGCGGCAAAGAGTCCCTCGAGCGAGGCCAGCTCGGCCCCTGCCTGGAGCGCTGCCGCGTCGCTGACCGCAATGGCGACGCCGCCGCTTTCGCGGACTGCTCGCAAAATAAGAAAATCTCCGAGCGGCTTGGGGACTCTCAAACCGCTCGCCACGGTAAAGGCGTTTTGAAAAAACTCGCTCCGCTCAGCGCCCTGCTCATAAGCGCGAACGATCGGCATACAACCTTCCACCTGCACGGCGATCATTTTCGGTTTTTTCCCACGGACCCAACCCATGGCTTCCATTTCGTGAAAGGCTTTCCACATGCCGATCATCCCCACGCCGCCGCCCGTGGGATAGAGCACCGCGTCAGGCAATTGCCAGCGGAATTGCTCTGCGATCTCATATCCCATGGTTTTCTTTCCTTCGATGCGGTAAGGCTCTTTGAGCGTGGTCACCTCAAACCATCCCTCGACGGGGGCTTTCGCTGCCACGAGTTTTGCGCAGTCGCTGATTAAGCCATCAACGAGCGTGACATGCGCTCCAAAGGCCTGACATTCGATAAAGTTCGATTGCGGCACGTCGGCGGGCATGAAAATGTGAGCTTCCATTCCCGCTGCGGCCGCATAAGC
This sequence comes from Bryobacteraceae bacterium, assembly GCA_025056455.1. Lineage (GTDB taxonomy): Bacteria > Acidobacteriota > Terriglobia > Bryobacterales > Bryobacteraceae > CADEFT01. Next base: position 880,638 of record JANWVY010000001.1, read on the forward strand.
AGCGAGGGCGCTGGCCGCATTTCCGGCTGACGGGATGGCCACCTTCTTAACGCCAAGTTCCTTGGCCATCGAGATTGCGCAAGAAAGGCCACGAGCCTTAAAAGAACCTGTGGGATTCACACCGTCATCCTTGACATAAAGCTTGGGCATGCCCAACTTCTCCCCGAGGCGGCGGGCGTGAATCATCGGGGTCAAACCTTCGCCGAGCGAAACGATGGAAGAAGGTTTCGTCACGGGAAGGACCGGAGCATAGCGCCACATGCTGCTCGGGCCATCGGGAATCCAATCGCGATTCCAGTTTTGACGGGCCTTCTCGAGGTCGTAACGCACCAGGAGAGGAAATCCAGCGCGCGAAAGGTTATGGAGTACACCTGCCGGATGCCTCTCTCCGGTCATGCTGCACTCAAGATGGGAAATGGTAGTCATGGACGCTACGATGATAGCGCGGAGAAAGGGATCCGCTGATCGGCTTCCCAATCGTCCTTCTGGCAGCAGCGCCTCGCGGCAAGGTCGACCTGGTTGCGGTATGCTTGCCCCATGCAACGACGTCAACTCCTCGCGGCCACGCTGGCCGCAACGCCACTTCTCGGTCAACCGGCCGGGAGGAAATTTCGCACCGCCCTCATCGGATCGGGCTGGTGGGGAACGAACATTCTCCGTGAGGCCATCGCCTCCGGCGAGTGCCGGGCGGTCGCTCTCTGCGATCCGGATCCTTCACAAATGGAAAAGACTGCTGGCGAACTTGCGAAAATCAGCAGCGACCAGCCCAAACGCTATCTCGATTATCGCGAAATGCTGAGCAAGGAGCGGCCAGACATCGCCATTGTCGCAACGCCAGATCACTGGCATGCCTTGCCCACTATCGAAGCCGTGAAAGCAGGGGCACACGTCTACGTGGAGAAGCCCATCGCCCATACCATCGACGAAGGTAAAGCGATGGTGAGGGCCGCCCGGGAGGCAGGCCGCGTGGTGCAAGTGGGCTTGCACCGGCGCGTTTCCCCGCATCCGATCTCGGGCATGCAATTTTTGAAGTCCGGCAAGGTGGGCAAGATCGGCATGGTCCGCATGTTCGCCCACAGTGCGGGACAAGCGGGGTCAAAGACTCCCGACAGCGATCCGCCGCCAGGAATGGATTGGGACTTGTGGCTGGGACCAGCGCCGAAGCGCCCGTTCAATAAAGCCATTCACCCGCGCGGGTTTCGCCAGTTTCTCGACTTTGCGAACGGCACACTAGGAGATTGGGGCGTCCACTGGCTGGACCAGCTGCTGTGGTGGACCGAGGAAACCCACCCCAAGCGCGTCTACAGCACGGGAGGCCGATTCATTCGCCAAGACTCGACCGATGCGCCGGATACGCAAATCGTCACCTACGAATTCGAGACCTTTCGCGCAACCTGGGAACAACGTCATTATGGCGGCAACAATGCCGAGCACCACGCGATTGGCGCTTATTTTTATGGCACAGAGGGGACGTTTCACATGGGCTGGCGCGATGGCTGGACTTTTTATCCCGCCGATCCGAAGCACAAGCCCATTCACGTTGAGCCTCAGCTGAATGCGCCCGACGGCCAAAACATCAAGGAACTTTGGGCCGATTTTCTCGACGCCATCCGGAACAAGCGCAAACCGGTGCGCGACATCGAGATTGGCTATCGCGCGACGGCAGCCTCGCTGCTCGGGATGGTGAGCTGGCGGCTCGGACGTGCCATTCCCTGGGATGGCCATCAATGTCCTGGGGACGCCGAAGCGAACCGTCTTCTCCGCAGGCCCTACCGCGAGCCGTGGGTATATCCGAGCTAGGCCCGCGAGAGGCTTTTTAGCCCCGTTATTTCCGCCCGAAATCGGCAGGTACTTCGCCCCAAGCCTCGGTGTCCCACTTCAGTAAAGGGTTGCGGACCGGATGGCGGCGCAGCCAGGTTTCGGCACGCTCGATTAACCGAAACAGCTCTTCATTGCGCGGCGTGCGCTCGTGCTTGGTCCGGCATTTGCCTTGTCGCACCCAGGCGAGAGCGGTTTTCGAGTCTGAATACACCGGCACGTCGGTCCTGCCCTGTCGCTCGAGCAACGCCAAGGCGTGCACAAGCGCGAGAAACTCGCCGATATTGTTGGTTCCATCTTCGTAGGGGCCTCGATGAAACATCTCTTCGCCAGTAGCAAGCCACACGCCGCGGTATTCCATCGGGCCAGGCACTCCGGCGCAAGCGGCGTCGACGGCTACGGCGTGAGTTTGTACTCCAAGCCGCTCGAGCTCTTCGGCGGATTTTGGGGCGGGCCGGGAAGTCTTGCCAGCAAATTGTTCATAGCTCTCTTGGTAGGCTTGTTCAGCTTCCCTACGGCTTGAAAAGCCTTTAAACTTCGCCCCAGCAAACCCACTCACCTGAGCCTGCGCTTGCTCCCAGCTAGCGTAGACCCCCGGCTGACGTCCTTGCCAGACCACATAATACTTGGTTTTGATTTTCGCCACCCCCTATCATTGTGCCTGGAGGGCCGTCTTGCTGCATTGGTAGGCTGCGATACGCTGATGGCATGATGCTTGCGCTGGCGCTAGTGGCAGTGCTCGGCGCGCAACCCGTAGCCCTCTATCCGGTAGACGATACCAACCGCGACCCCGGGTTTCGGGCGTTTGTTCAGCGCCTACAAGCTGCCGTTACGAAGCGGGACACCAAAGCGCTTCGCAAACTCACGGCGGAGGACGTGGTTTGTGGACCTGCGAAAGAGGACAAAGGTTGGAAAAAGTTTGTCGAGAAGTGGCGTCCGGATGATCCCCAAGAGCCGAAACTGTGGCTCGCGCTGGCCGACATTCTCGCCGCGGGGTTCATCCGCGAGCATCCCCGACTGTATCTATCGCCCTATCAGGTGTGGCGTTTTCCGAACGATCTTGATCGCAAGACTCATCTCGTGATCGCGCGTGACAAGTCCGCCTTACGCGAGCGACCAGCGATCGATGCGCCTGTGGTGACGTTTCTCTCCTTTGACATCGTTGAGTCGTTAGGACCCGCGGTCAAGGGTACTGGGCTTGCTGAATGGCGGCCTGTTCGGACGCTGACCGGTCAGCAAGGCTTTGTTCTTTCGCGGGATTTGGTGAGCCCGCTGGCTCCGCGGGCGCAGTTCGGGCTCGATCGCGGACGCTGGCAGATGATTGCCCTGGAAGAGGAGTGATTCCGCCATCCTCCGCGGCGCTAGCAAGCCGCCTTGCATCAGGATCTTGTATCGGCCTTGACGAGGACCGCCGCCCGCCAAAGGAAAAATTCGAGCTTCCCTTTTCCCGCCTTCCTGTTCGACAATGAGGCTGCGATGTTTACCGTGCGCACGATTTTCCCCGAACAGCAACGCGTGGAGACTTTAAACTACGAACTTGAGCCCACCAACGACCACGGCAAAGCGGTGTGCGCACTGCTGTTTGAATTTCTAAGCGGCCAGCCGCCTGAATTCCGATCGCGGCTTCCGTTTCTCAAAAAAGGTGACACCGAGATGGAATGGATGGCAGGTGGCGGTGCGGCCCTGCTGACATTCTATGAACAAGGAGAGCCGCTCTCGATGGGGATTCTGCTGAGCGGCCTCCAGGGTGAGTCCGATGCGCAGATGCTCGAGGCACTGCGCCAAGCTGTGCTCGAGCCTGTCTTTGGTGCAGAAGCAGAGAAGTTTCTCCAGGCCCCGGAGCGGCCACTGCTGTTAAACGTCATTTTTCCGGGAAATGCCGAACTCATTCCGCGCACGCAACTGTTGTCGGCTGCCGTGGCCAGCGTGTTTTTCCGCACTCTGCTCGCCCGGCAACCCTCTGCGGGCGCGTCGCCAGCGGGCCCCAAGGCAGCGGACTATTGAGCGCCTCTAGGAGATTGCCGCCTCTTGATCTCTGCCCGTCTGCGAAGACGAACCAGAGCCGGGCTCTGGTTCAAGTGGTTGAGGTTGGCCCCCGCCGCTGGTGTTCGCCTGAAGCGGGTCAGAAGACGCTTGGACCGGAGCGGGCGCCGGCGCCTGAGCCAAAGCCTGGCGTTGTTCGCCCGCTGGCGTGCTGAGTTGCGCGCCCACCGGGCTTTCTTCGAGCGCATGGTAGAACTTGGGAAACTGTGCGAGCGCCAAACCGAACAACAGGTGACTGATAGCAGCCGCGAGGGGACGAACATAGTCGCCAAGCAGAGGGACGTACCGCATCCAGAAAAACTCGTACACCATCAGCGACACGATGACGCCAAAAACAAATGCCGTCAACGAGAGGCGGCGACCCGTAGAAGGTTTGGGAATGACCCAGCCTAAGAACATTCCCAAGCATCCGCAGGCGAAAGTGTGCGCCGCCAGGCCAGTCCAGGTCGAGCTCGAGAGCGCAAGTCCCCACGTGGCACGCTGCTGCAAGGACGAAGCGATGAGATTGAAGAGTCCCCAAGGGGATCGGAAGCCGAGATAAGACAGCAGCAGGAACCACAGCAAGATTAGCAATCCACCGAGTATTCCCGCCTCCAATCCGGCGAGCAGCCGCGGCAGCAAGTTGCGGCGAGGATTCATGAAAACAGCCTATACTAACACAAGTTCTCTCAAACGATCATGAAACACCGGGCCGTGGTGACGGGTATTGGCGTGGTGAGTCCCAATGGAGTTGGACGAGAGCCATTCTGGCGGGCGTGTCTCGAAGGCCGGAGCGGCGTCAAGCGCATCCAAGCTTTCGATCCTTCACCCTACCCCGTACAGATTGCAGGAGAAGTCACCGACTTCAACGAGGAGGAGTGGGTCGCGCCGAAGGACCGGCCTCATGTGGCGCGTACTGTCCCCTTCTCGATTGCCGCTACGGCAGAAGCGCTCGCCGATGCAGGCATCGATCCAGCTTCCATGTCCAAAGAGCAGCTGCGGGGCGTGGGCGTGATCGTGGGCTCGGGTGGCGGGGCGCAAGAGTTTACCGAACAACAGTACCGCCTGTACTATTCAAACCAACTCAAACAGTGCAGCGTGTATGTGATTCCGAGCTCTACTGCGGGCACTCTCGCCAGCGAAGTCTCCATGCGCTTTGGATTTCGTGGCTTGAGCCACGTGATCACAACCGGTTGCACCTCCTCGACCGACGCGCTTGGCTATGCCTACCGCACCATCCAGCAAGGCATCCTGGACACCATTGTGGTTGGTGGGGTAGATGCTCCGATTACAGTTTTGGTGCTTCGTGGTTTTATCCTCATGCGGATTTTGAGCACGAAGTGGAACGCTGCTCCGGAGAAGGCATCAAGGCCCTTTTCAGCGGACCGTGATGGCTTTGTGCTTGGTGAAGGCGCGTGGTTCTTTGTGGTAGAGTCCCTTGAGAAGGCCAAAGCGCGCGGCGCCAGGATTTACGGGGAAATCGCCGGCTATGGTTCAACCTGCGAAGCTTATCACCGTGTGCGGCTGGAAGAATGCGGCGAAGAACCAGCGCGCGCGATGTTGCTGGCGCTGGCCGAGGGTGGGGTGCCGGCCGAAGCCGTGGATTACGTGAGTTATCACGGTACGTCGACCGAGCTCAATGATCGCATTGAAACGAGAGCCATGCATCTTGCTTTTGGCCGCCACGCTCGCAAGCTGGCAGGATCGGCGCTGAAAAGCATCATCGGCCATCCGCAAGGCGCCTGCGGGGCAGCTGGAATCGCAGCCACGCTGCTGGCCATGCGAGACGGCAAGGTGCATCCCACCATTAACCTGGACCATCCGAGTCCGGAGTGCGATCTCGACTATGTGCCCAAGGTCGCCCGTTCCCTTCCCGTGGAGTACGCTGTGGCCAACTGTATTGCGTTTGGAAGTAAGAACTCTGCGATTCTCCTTCGGCGCGTTTCTTGAGCCAGCCCGTTACTTTACAGAAAGAAGGACCGGGGGGCTATTCTGCCCAGCGGCACGGATCTGCAAGGGCACATCATCGCCGAGCCGTGTTTCAAGGGGCACGATAGCGCGAACTTCGTAGCCGCCCCCACCCGCAGGATTGAGAATGGCGGATTTCAGCGGGGCCTCCCGGCCGTCTACCAGCACGACAGGCGTTGAGATCACGCGCGCGGGGGGCGAAGTGGGTGGCGGCGTCCCGGCTTCTACTTCTTGATCCACCGCACCCAATCCGTTGCAGAGGATGATGATTTCCTCGCCGCGCCGTACTGGATTCTGAGGGCCAATCAACGTGCCGTCGGCTGCCCTCAGTACGCTACCTCGCGCCGGCTGGCTCGTATCTGGAATGAAGACACCCGGACGGGCCTTGGCGACCGCGAGATCCTCAGGGACACTGGGTATCGTTTCACGGATCACTACGAGCGATTGCAAATCATCGGGGGTAAGTCCGAAGGGAATCACCGCGTTGATTTGATTACGGCTCACATAGCGTAGGGCCAGGCGTCGGCCGGCCAGCTCCACGCGCGTGCCTGCTAATTCCCGCGGGAGATTCTGAAGATCGGGCGCTTCCTGGGTAACTGGCGCTAGCTCCAATCCGAAGATGGTCACTAGGCTGCCGGGCGCCACGAGCGGAATCTCCTGGTAGGTGGCGGAATCTACAATCGCCGTACGAACAGGAATTGGCGGCGGTGGAGGGGAATTTGCGAAGCGCACAGTATGGAGCTTGTCCTCGACGCCCAGCCGGTTGCCGACGATCAGATAAATTTGAAACGTGATCAGCACACTTGCCACGTTGCGGTTCACCGGAGTCCAGCTTCCGGTAAAGGTGAAGTTGCCGTTGTCGCGCAGCCGCACTGCAGGATCTCCATTCGAAAAAATCGCCCTTACGTCGGCGCTATAACTCCCCGAGCAGTTTACTGGGCGAGAGTAGATACGGAGAGAAATCACGCCGCCAGGCGATTCTTCGGCTCGTGGCGACTCAACCGTAGTTTGTAGCGTACAAGTCGCCTGTTCGCGCTCAGCCTTGAAGCCTTCCGTGTTGCCGACCAAGCTGAGAACGCTCAAAGTCCGCAAGGTGCCATCGGAAAAACGGATCTGGACGTTACTGCGGTAGATGCCGGGCCCGAGATTCGAAAAATCTGGCTGTACGAGAATGCGAGCTTGCTCCCCGCGAGCGAGCCTGCCCGTTGCGGGCGCTACGGTCAGCCAGTCCTGACCGCTTGGCAAATTTCGAGCGGTTACATAATCCAAATCCTCTAAGCCCAGGTTGGCGATTTGCACGCTCTGAGAACCAGGCCTGGCGCCTGGAGCTGCAACAAATACCAGCGCGGCCGGCGCAAGCTCCGGCGGAGGAACTTGCCCGGGCGCCAGTACGGTGAAGTACACTGCGAGTTTCTGTGGTGAATTCGGAGCGCGCCCGGAGGGATCGCTCACGCGCAGCAAGGCGTTGTAATGACCGGGCGGTAGTCCAGCGGGATCGACGCGAACGGAAACCTGAGCGGCTTGGCGGTGAGGCGCAAGGCTCCCGGACGCGTTTTCGAGCCGCAGCCAGCGCTCTGCGGCGAGGAATTCAACATCCACTCGAAAGGATAGATCCCCCTCCCCGACGTTGAGTACGCCAAAAAATTGTGGCAGCGGAGGGCCTCCGCCGGCCACAGCCGTAAAGCGCAGCGAAGGGTGAGTGAGCAGAATTCGCGGCCGCGGCGCTTCTGCGACCACCAGCGTGACGAGCACTCGCTGCGTAGAGCCTAGGGCTCGGATTTCAATGCTGCCTGTATAGGTGTTTGGTGGCAGATTCGCGGCATCGACTTGTACTTGAACGAATGCTTTTTCGCTGGCGCGCACACTTATTTGGTCTGCTGTTGCCCGGAGCCACGGCGCTCCGTCTTCGGTGTAGGTGGTCAGTTCGAAGAACAACTCGCCTCCGCCCGAATTGCGCACCGTGATCAACCCGTTTTGAGGAGCATCTCCGGCCTTGACAGCGAACTCCAGTCGCGTGTCCTCGACGTTCAGTTTGGGTGGCTCCTCGGCCTCCACCAAGAGCCTCACCTGCACGCTTCGCGCGGGCGGATTGGCACCAGGAGATCGAAGGGTGATGGTGGCGGTATATTCACCCGGAGGCAGTCTGCCTGGATCAACGCGGACTTCGAGCTCGGAGGGCATGACGCCCTCTTCGGCAGTGAGACTGAGCCAGCCCGCACCGCGAGACAGCTGCACGCTCGCCTGGAACCGCATCCCCACCAGTGCACCTTGAAGCAGGATCGTTTGCGGCGGAGGCGACGGACCAGAACTCTTGGCCTGAAATAAAAGATTGGCTGGAGTGACGCTGAAGCTAGGCGCGACTGGCTGCACCATTCGAATGCGATGATTGCCTGTATCGGCAATGAGCAGGTTACCTCTCGAGTCAACAGCAACGCCGTTGGGTGTATTGAGCAGCGCCCCTGTGGCAAGCGCACCGTCGCCAGCAAATCCAGGACGTCCTGAGCCAGCCACCACGGTCAGCATGCCACCCGATAGCCGGTAGACGACGTGCTGGGTCCGGTCAACAAAATAAACATCACCCTCGGGACTCACGGCGATTTGCGCGGGTTGATCCAGTTGGACCTCTCGCGCCTGCGCGCTCTGTCCGGGCGCGAGCCGCCGGGAGCCCCCGCCCGCCACAATTGTGACAACGCCGTTGCTGAGCCGGCGGATAACACGGTTCCCCGTGTCCCCGATGTAAATCACGCCGGTTGGATCGATCGCGACACCTCGTGGTGAGTTGAACCGGGCGGCAGTCGCCGTTACATTGTCGACCGCTGGGCCTGCCGCGCCGTCTGCAGCTCCGGCGAGCGTGCGGACTTGACCACCATCCAGGATCCGGATGCGGTGGGCGGCCGTCTCTGCAAACAGTAGCCTTCCCTGAGCATCCAAGGCCAGCTGCCAGGGCCAAGCCAGCGGGGTGGAACTGGCAGGACCATCGGCTCCAATTCTTGCTTCGCCCGTACCGGCGACTGTTGTGACCTGACCGTTGCGAGCCACACGGCGGATGACATGACCCCGGCCATTGACATCCGCCGGACTATCTGTGTAAAAGACGTTTCCCTCGCGATCCGCCACGGCGCTGATGGGACCTACTGCAGCGGTTCGGGTTGCCGGCACGCCGTTATCGCCCAGAGCAAGCACACCGTTGCCGGCGAGAGTGGAAACTTGCGAGGGACTCGCGCGGCGGAGGCGATAGTTCCCGTTGTCGGCGATCAGAAGCCCGCTCCCATCACCGGCCACGCCGAAAGGGGAATTCAAGTAAGCGGCCAGTGCGGGTGTGCCGTCGTCATAGGCTTGAAAACGGCCGTTGCCGGCCAGAGTTGTCACTTCGCCGCCGATCACAATCCGCCGCAAGCGAAAATTTTCGCGGTCTGCAAGAAGAACCGCCCCGGCGGAGTCAAAGACAAAACCCGATGGCGAATGAAAGAGAGCCGTGTTGGAGTTACCGGCTTGGAAGCCAGGCGTACCGGCTCCCACGCTTGGCTCGAAGGCGCCTCCTCGCACGCGCCCGAGGCGGTGAGAGGTGAGCGAAGCGGCCCAGAGATTCCCTTCGCGATCAAAGGCCACGCCGGAAGGAGCACTCATCCGTGCCAGCAACGTCAGATTGCCCGAGGCGTCCCACTGCCGGATCGCATTCGCATTCAACTCGGCTAAAACGAGATGACCGCTGGAACTGACGGCAAGGGACTCAACGCCTCCAAGAGCAGTTTGCGTTGCAGGGACCGTAGGCGAGAGCGTGACGTTGGCTCCGCCATTTCCCGCAATGGTGGTGATCAATCCCGAGGGGCTAATTCGTCGAATGCGCCCAAAGCCGCGGTCGTTGACGTATACATTTCCTGCGCTGTCGACCACAACAGTGTACGGCAGACAGAGGACAGCGTTCCCTGCGAGACCATGATCCCCACTGAAACCGCAAGTTCCATTGCCGGCCACGGTCGTGATGATTCCATCAGGTGAAACGCGCCGTACCCGGTGATTTAACGTGTCAGCGACATACAAATTGCCTTGGCGGTCGTAAGCGACGCTACTCGGCGACCAGAGTGAAGCTTGGGTGGCTGGCTCCCCATCGCCAGAAAACGTCGCCAGGCCATTGCCGGCGAGCACCCGCAGCGTTCCATCTCGTTCGAGACGCATCACCATATGATTGCTTTGGTCAGCAAAGACAGCCCGGCCTTCACCATCCAGCGCAACGCCCACAAAGCGTCCCAGAGGAGCCTCGGTTGCGGGACGGCCCTCACCGCGGAAAATCCAGTCAGTGCCAACCAGAGTTGTGATTACGGATTGCGCAGACAACGCAGCTGTCAACAAAGTGGTTTTCAAAAAAAAGAAAACCCAGCGTCCACTCGTTGAAAGCGCCACAGACCCAATCATGCACTGGTTACAACTTGCCCGCCCCAAAACGAACTGCTTTCGGTTGGTCCGGGTGTTCAAGATTCAACCTCGCTGGCTGCCCCTCGTCTGATTCCTAGCGGCCCCAAATATAGAACACGCCAAAAGTGATTTTCATGAAGGGATCGTTAAAAGCAGGAATGTCCGAGTTAGGCTTGTAGCCCTTGGCCTCGATTCGGATTCCCACATTCTGGCGCGCGTACCAGCGTAAGCCGCCCCCGAAATTAACTGCCAGATCCGTACGCTCGGGATCCGGCAATCGTGGCCCGCCGACGATTTCCGCTTGCCCAGCGTTCTTTCGCAGTCCTCCAACGCCAAAGGCAAAGTAGGGCATCACGGAAGGATTCCGCTTGAAAGGCACACGAAGGTGAATTCCTCCGTGGAAGTCGGAGAAGGAGTTTTTCCGGCGGACTTGGACGCGCCGTCCCGTCCCCTGTGCGACGATTTCTTCCTCTGCTGTCCGGTTCAGCAAGTCTGGGAAATAAGTGAATTCAAAATAGGGCAGCAACCACCGATTTGCGGCAACGGCAAAATTTGCTCCTGCTCCGGCGGCCGTTCTGCCCAACCCCCCTGCGAATCCCCCAAAAGCGCCAAACTCCACGGTGCCGGCATTCAGGTAGCTGACGTTTTGCCCCCAAGCTCGTAGCCCAGCAAGAGCGGTGAATGCGATGAGGACGAAGCGAAATTTGTATTTCATAATTTATTTTTGTTTTTGCGAGTCTATCATAAGCTCGTAGCGCAGAAGGAAACCGGCGGCGCTTAGAATCAATTTTCGTTGGTTCGTCGCGCGGCCATGGTCCGCTGGCACTTGATAGTGGCGAAAAACGCCGCAGCGTTTCCATCAAAGCGAGGATCAAAAAATGCAGCGGAAGCCGGTCCCGTTATAACCTTTGCGTCCATCAGCGGGAAACTTGTAGGAAATGCGCATCTGGTCACGGCCTTGGGCGAAATTTCCGCCTCGGAGCACAATCCCGCTGCCAGGTGAGTTTCCGGCGTAGGTGATCTCGGAGACATTACCCGTCATGTCGAAAAGGCCGAACGCATTCGGCTCGAGCATGGCGACGGCCTGCGGGGCTGGCTTAAAGTCAAAATAGGAAATTCTGGCCGAGGCTTGCGATCCTCCGATGAAAATCGCCTCGTAATTTCCTCCTCGCGCCGCAAACTCCCACTCCGCCTCGGTTGGTAAACGGCCATTGGGATTGGCCCAAGCGCAGTAGCTTTGGGCATCGGACGCCGTCACATTGACAACCGGCGACCGCGAATTGCTCCAAGATTTATCAAACACTGGCGGCTCTGGCATCTTCGCGCCGGTTTCAGAAGCGTACTTTTTGTACGCCTCGACAGTCACTTCGTGCTTACCAATATGGAAGGGGTTCACGGTCACAGCACGCGGAGATTCGAGTCTCTTATCGCATTTTGCGTCGCCTGTAACACATCCCATTTGGAAAGAGCCGCCAGGCAGCCGAACGTAGATCAATCCATCTCGGCCCACACGCGTTGCGCCCGCTTTGGCCCCATCCGCGGGCTCTTTTTTGCTATCTCCAGCCTCCTTTTTCTTTTTGAGCTCATCCAGCCGGGCCATCTCGCGAAGCAGGTTCTGCGCTTCTGGTTCAAACGGGCTCGCTTGATAGCGGTCTAAGAAGCGGCGGATTTCCTCGGCGCTATTCCTGGCCCGAGCGGTATTCCAGTCTTGAATCATGCGGAGGCGCTCTTCCGCCAGCTTCCGGGGCCGGCTGTTCGGAAAGCTTCGGAGGTATTCTTCGAGGTCGCTTGCCTGGATGGAATCCTTTATCTTGGCCCAGGCTTCTACGGCGCGTAAATCTTCTAGCAGCTTGGTCGCTTCTCCCTCAAACGGACTTCCGGGGTAGCGGTCGCGAAAGGCTTCAAGGGATTCCAGCGTGGGTTGCACCTTGATCCTTTCCCATTCTCGCAGCGCATTCCACTCATTGAGCCGGATTCGCGCTTCGGCCGCGTGCGGCGACTTGGGATGCTCCCGAAGATAACGTTCCATGGCGGCGGGGTCTTTACTGGCCAGGGTTTGCTGCCAGGCCGCCTCAGCGGCTTGCTTGAGCTCGTTCAGCATCTGCCGCGCCTCGGGCGCATACCTGCCCGCAGGAAAGGTTTGCAGATAGGCTTCGAGATTCGCGACTTCGCGCTTTCGCGAAGCCTCCAACCAAGTCTTCTCCTCCCCTTCAAGACGCGCCAGCAGCTGCCGCGCCAGTTCGTGGAAAACTCCGTCCGGATACGCGGCAAGAAACTTCTTCAGGGCACTCGGATCCGTCGCTGATCGTAACTGTTGCCAGACCCGGTCCTCGGCCTCGAGATAGGTGAGGCGCTTTCGGGCGGCAGCAGCATAGGCGCCATCCGGGTGGGCCGCTAAGAAACTTTTGAGCGCATCTCGGTTGCGCAGATCCAGATTGAGCCATTCCCGGGTCTCGCGAGCCGCTGCTTGGAGGTGTTTTTCCGGCGTCCTTGCGGGTTGCCGCGCCTGGCCCGCAGGCTGCTGAATCGTCGGAGACGCCCGGCTCGCTTGCCGGTCAGAGGGACCAGGCCGCTGCTCGCGCAACATGAACCAGCTGACAGCCCCAACGACACATCCAGCCGCCGCGATTGCTCTGAGCCGCCGAAACAGAGCCCGTTTCCGCGCCTCGAGCGCCTGGAGCAAGACTTGGGCTTCCGCAGCGTGCTTGCTATGCGGGTAACGGGAAACAAAGGCGCGGCACTGAGCTAAATTCATGCTCTGACACACCTGCCGCCAGGCAGATTCTTCTTGGCGCAGCTGCGCGGCACGGGCCAGAGCGAGTTTGCCGAATTTGCTGCTAGCGCGAGTGGCGAAAGCTTCAAGCAGCGCAGGGTCGTCGCTCAAAGAAAGTCTGTTCCAGTTTTCTTCTTCGGCTTGCCAGGAGGCAAGCAAGCTTCCGGCTTGCGCCGCTCGCGGGGCATAGAAGAATTCAGCTAAGTAAAGGCGCAAGGCTTCCGGCTCGCCTGCCTCTATGGCCGACTGGTAAGTGCGCGCTTCCTTGGCCACCACCTCGAGCCGCTGCTTGGCTTCCGCCCGATGAAGGCCCAGCGGGTAATCGCTCAAATACCGCTCAATCTGGTGGACATCCCAGCTGTTTGCCACTGCTTCCCACGCCTTCTGCTCGCTCGCCCGGCGAATCGCTTCGATTGCGTTCAACGCCTCATCAAAGTGGATTCCGCGCGGATACTGCTCGAGGTAGCGCTGGAGCGAGACAAGCGTCGATTCCGCTTGCGCCTGGCGCCAGGCTTGCTCATCGGCCTCGCGCTCCAAGGCCTCGATCGCCTCTCTCGCTTCAGCAGCATGCAAGCCTTGGGGAAAACGCGCGAGATACATTTGGAAGGCAGCTCGATCCTTTTGCGCCTGAGCCTGCTGCCAGGCTTCTCGCTCGGCCAGCCGTTGTAACTCCTCAATCGCAGCCTGTGCCTGCCCGGCATAATTTCCAGAAGGAGACTGCCGGAGGTAGTTCTCGTAGGCAAGAACTGTATTCTGGCTGCAGGCCTCGAGCCACAACTGGCGGTCCCGCTGGATCTCGTTTAGCCGCTGCCGGGCGGGCTGAGCCAGTGGTCCATCGCCGAATTTTTCCAGAAAAGCGCGGAGCGCAGGCTCGGCTTGCTCACCGGAGCCGATTGCTTTCCACTCGGCTTGCTCCGCAGCAGCGAGCAGTTCGAGGCGGCGTGCCGCCTCGCTCGCAAAACGTCCGTTGGGATAGGCTTTCAAAAAAGCTTTTAAGCCTTGGCGCTGCAGCGGCCCTTGGATGGTCGGAATTTCCTCCCAAGCTGCCCGCTCTTGCACAAGTTGCGAGAGGAGCTTTTCGGCTTCGCGGTCAAAACGCCCCTCCGGATATTTCCGGCGAAACTCCACGACCTGTTTCTCATCCGGCTGAGACTGCAACAGTTGCCGCCATGTCTCGGTCTCCTCAAGCACTTGCGCCAGCAACAAGCGAGCCTGCCCCGCGTAGCGACCGGAAGGGAAATCACGCAGAAACTTTTGGAGCGCCTCGATCGAAGGTTGCCGTTCGAGCTTCTGCCATGAGGTTCGCTCCCGTTCTAACGTGGCGAGCTGACTTTCGGCCTGCGGCCGGTGTCGGGCATTTGGGAACTGTGTTAAGTAGGCCTGGAGCGCAGCTTGGTCGAGTTTGTCGGTGCGCTCCCAGGCTTGGTCGTCCGCTTGTTGCGCAAGTGATTCGATGCGCTCGAGGCGCTGTCGCGCCTCGGCGGCGTGAGGTCCTTTTGGAAAGTGGAGAAGAAAATTCCTGAGTTGTGCCAGGGTCCCCGGAGCATCATCCTCGACGGGAAGACTCTCCCAAGCTCGCCGCTCGCGCTCAAACTCTTGGAGCATTTCGGAGGCCTGCGCCGCATGCGGGCCCTGCGGAAAGCGTTCCAGAAACGAAGACAGCGCCAGAGAACTCGGCGCCGTCACAATCTGCTCCCAGAGCTGGGCTTCGGCACGCAACTCTTCCAGCCGCTGTTGCGCCGCGGCCCGGAAGCGGCTCTGCGGATTTTGGAGGAGAAATAGCTCCACCTCTTCGGCCCGGTACGAAACGCGCGTCCTCTCCCAGGCCGCCGCTTCGTTTCGTAATTTTCCAAGCAGCGCACGAGCCTTCAGGGCATGGGCACCAGCGGGATAGCGTGCCAGATAGCTCTCCAGGGCCTCTTCTTGTTCCGACTCTGAAGCCAGCCGCCAGGCCTCGTTTTCTGCGCGCAATTCCTCTAGTCTTGTTTTGGCTTTCCAGGCATATTGACCTTGTGGAAATTCGGCGAGAAATTTTTCTAACGCGATGATGTCGTCGGAGTCCTGAATACGCTGCCAGCTGCGCTGCTCAGCTTCCAGAGACTCTAAACGTTGCTGGGCCTGAGCCGCATGAAGGCCGGCCGGATACTGGCGAAGGTACAAACGGTAGGCAGGGATCTGATCTTGGGCGGTTGCCAGCCGCCAGGCCGCTGCCTCAGCCGCGAGTTCGGCAAGCCGCTCTCTTGCCGCTGACTCATGGGGGCCTCCGGGAAATTGTTGGAGGAAATTCTCAAGCCGTTGCGGATCGGTGGTAAAGCGGACTTGTTCCCAAACTCCGAACTCCGCCTCGAGCCATTCGAGCCTCCGTTGGGCCGTTTCGGCGTAGATACCGTTTGGAAAGCGTTGCAGGAATGCTTGTAGAGTAGCGACGCTGGCTTCCTTGCGAACCGATTCCCAGCTTGCTTCCTCCAGTTGCAGTTCGAGCAGCCGCTGCTGCGCTTCCCAGCTAAACTGGCTCTCCGGGAACCGCTCCAGAAATTCCTGGATGGCCTTCGCATCATTTGTGCCTTTGACCCGGCTCCACAGGTTCAACTCCTCCTCCGCCGATTCAAGCAAGGATTCCGCATCGCCGTAACCCTCGAGGGCGGCTTCTAGCTCCTGTACAAATTCCAGGCAACTTCTGAACCGCTGTTCCGGAAGCTTGGCTGTGGCCTTGGATAGAACAGCATAGGCTCGCTCGGGAAACAGCTTGCTCACAGAGCGCAAGCTGGGCAAAGGATGATTCCGGATCTGGTCAAAGAGAACATACAGCGTATTGCCCTGAAACGGCTTGCGTCCGAGCAACAGTTCGTAGGCCAGGACAGCGAAAGAGAACTGGTCGCCCTTTGGTCCCCACGGCAGGCCAGTGATGGCCTCAGGCGGCATGTAGTGCGGCGTTCCGGCCATCATACCTGCCTCGGTCAGCGTGTTGGAGCTGGCCGCTAAGCCGCCTTCGAGGCTTTTCGCAATGCCAAAATCCGTCAACTTGACCACGCCATCGGAGCGGATCATCACATTTTCCGGTTTGACATCGCGATGAATGACGGCGCGGGAGTGTGCGTAGTCGAGCGCCGAAGCGATTTGGCTGAGAATTCGCAACCGCTCGGAGAGTGCCAACCGTTTCTCTTTCTGAACCAGCTGCCGTAGGTTGACCCCCTCAACCAGCTCCATGACGATGTAAACGGGCTCGCGATCCGCTTCAAAGTCATGGATGATGACGATGTTGGGGTGAGAAAGCTGCGCTGCGTTGCGGGCTTCGCGGCGAAAACGTTCCTTGAGCAGGGGCACGACAGAGACGTCGCCTTCGATGCGCAAGGTTTTAATCGCGACGGAACGGCCGAGATTCGGGTCATAGCCGAGCAGGATGGAGCCCATCCCGCCGCTTCCCAAGCTCCCCTTAATCTCGTAGCGACCGAGTTTCAACGCGCACCTTTAGAAGACACAACGCGCGCGGCTCTCTTCCTAGAGGCCCAGGCGTCCAGACTGGATTGTGTCTTCAGCTTATCAGATGCAGTTTGCAGCGGGGCACGCTACTTGCGCCGGAGCGCACGCCGGGCCGCCTCAGCCACTTTGGCGGCAGTCAAGCCGTATTTTTGGAGGAGCGCCTCCGGAGAACCAGATTCGGCGTAAGTGTTTTCCAGGCCGACATACTCCATCACGCAAGGCCGAGTCCGCGAGACGACCTGGGCCACTCTTACCCCGAGCCCGCCATCCACCAGATGCTCCTCACTGACGACAATCGCGCCCGTTTCCGAAGCTGCTTTTGTAATGGCCGCTTCGTCAAGCGGTTTTATGGTGGGCATATCGATCACGCGGGCCGAGATGCCGTCGGCATCGAGCATTTCCGCAGCGCGAATGGATTCGGCTACCATAAGCCCGTGCGCCATGAGAGTGACGTCTTTGCCGTCTAGCAACTGAATGGCTTTGCCGATTTCGAATTTCTGGTCCTTGGAATACACGACGGGCACTTTGGGCCTGCCCGCGCGAATAAATACTGGGCCCACGTGCGAGGCCGCCAGTCGAACAAAGGCGCCCATGGCCACTTCATCAGCCGGGCTCAACACCACAAACCCGGGGAGGCTACAGGCAAGCGCTAGGTCCTCAATGCTCATTTGCGACGGGCCGTCTTCACCGATGGAAATCCCCGAGTGCGTTCCTACCACTTTTACATTCGTGTTGGGATACGCCACGGTAACCCGCAGCTGTTCAAAACCTTTGTTGAGGACAAAAGCAGAGAAACTGGCTACGAAGGGAATCTTGCCGCTCGAAGCAAGACCGGCTCCCACCGCCACCATATTCGCCTCCGCGATGCCGCAAGAAAAGAACCGGTCAGGAAACTCCTTGGCGAAATAATGCACCATGGTGGACTTGGAGAGGTCCGCGTCACACACAACCACGTCTTTGTTTTCCCGGCCGATCTCCACCAAGGCCCGGCCAAACGCTTCCCGAGTCGCTTGACCAAGCTTCAGTTCGTATTTTGTGCTGACAGCCATCTTATGCAAGCTCCTTTAAAGCAAGTGCCAGTTCCTCGCGGGTTGGGGCTGTGCCGTGGAATTTCGGATTATTTTCCATAAACGACACGCCTTTGCCTTTAATGGTGTGGGCAATTAAACAAGTAGGCCGGCCTTTGGTGGCCGCCGCTTCCGCAAAAGCCGAGCGAATGGCCTCGAGATCGTGCCCGTCTAGTTCTAGGGTATGCCAGCCGAAGGCGCGCCACTTCTCGGCGAGGGGCTCCAGCTCCATAATGTCCTTCACCCAGCCGTCGAGCTGGATTTTGTTGTAGTCGACGATGGCAACAATATTGTCCACTTTATGGAAAGCGGCAAACATGGCAGCCTCCCAAATCTGGCCCTCTTGAATTTCGCCATCTCCCAGCATGACGTAGACACGCGAGGGGCGATGGTCAAGGCGCGCCGCTAAAGCCATGCCCAAGCCGATCGAAAGCCCTTGCCCGAGCGAACCCGTAGAGGCCTCGAGAGCTGGAATAAATCGGCGGTCGGGGTGTCCCTGGTAGATCGAGCCGAGCTGCCGGAGCGTCTTGAGCTCACTCACGGGCGTATAGCCGCACTCCGCCATGATCGCGTACAGCACCGGGCAAGCGTGCCCTTTTCCGAGAATGAACCGGTCTCGATCTGGCCAGTGCGGATTTTTCGGATCGTGACGCATGACCTCTTTGTAGAGCACAGCCAGGATTTCAACTGCTGACAGCGAACCACCCGGATGCCCGGATTTGGCTTCCGTGATCATTTCGACAATATGACGCCGGATCAGCTTGCAGAACTGCTGGAGTTGATTGAGATCGGTGGTGGACATGCGTAAACCATCAGCGTATCATTTCGACCGCGGCGGAATCAGAGCCCTCTGCGGTGGCCTTTTGGACCGAATCGAGGCCTGTCTGGGAAGGGAAGTGCTCCTAAGGCAGAGCGAGCATATCTGTGCCCGTTACGGGCCACTTAGCGCCCCGGCGCGTTCGCAAGTTGCGTGACGCCAAACACCTGCCCCCCAACCAAGATCCAACCATAGCGCGGCAGGCCAGTTTCGTTCGGCTCCACCCGGGCGGAAACAACGCCGTTGCGATTCGCTACCACCGTCATCCAGCTCACGCCAGGCTCAGGCGCCCATCGAAACGTGCTGGGCGTTGCCGAGACGGTGACGCGAACTTCGCCTCCCTCGGGGCCAATGAAAGTCTCGCGAGGTGTAAGGCTCAGCGAGGCGACGTCGGTATTCTGAGAGCCAAACTGTTCCACGGGAATTTCAACTTGCGCGATGCGCAGCACTCCCCGCCGATCTTCGGCTGCGGGGTTTGCTTGGATCTGGATCGGGATCATACGCTGTCCCGCACCTCGCGCAACGCCAACCGAAATCCATTCGTCGCTGGAGGAAACGCTCCATTCACAGGTTGGGCCCGTCTGCACAACCACATTGAATGTCGCACCCGTGGTGTTCGCCACAATCCGAGCGGGTACGGGCAGATAGCTACAGGCGTCAGTGAAGGAAACGGTGCCAGCGGAATGCCAGTCCGTCGTCCGCCCCGTGATATCGACCACCTTGGCGAACACGCTATAGGCATCCGTTTCCGGCGCGAGAAAACGGATTGCGACTTGCAGCCGGCTCTCTACCGGACTAATGGCGGCCCGGCTCTGATAGGTAACCTCACAGTAGCGGTTGCTCACCATGCGATTGGCGGCGATCGCGACGTCGACGAAGTCTCCTTGAGTGTTCGCCAAACCAAAACGATTGCTGGCGAAATCGACTCGCAAATGGCAGCTATGAGCCAAATCGAGACCGGTATGAACCAGGAGGTGCACGGCGGCGATGTCAGCGGCGCCATTGGGATCGCGGAAACCAATTTGCCAGGTGCTTGGCGCCAAGCGCGGAATCTCGCCACGGGAGGGGCTCACGAAGGTGAGCGCAGGCGGCTCCGGACGCCCTTGCTGACGGGCCAGGATCGTTTGCCGGCCTATGGTGATGCTACCGTGGCGCGCACTGGTCTCCACGTTCTCCGCAAGGGCTGCTTCAACAGTTGCGCTGGCTTGCAGCCAGCCGGACTGCACGGGCTGGATCCAATAGGAGTTACTATGCACGGGGTAGCGGCAGCCTGCGCTGCCTTCCACGTTGAGGAAAATGCGATCGAGCTCGCCCGGCAGGAGGAATAGCCCTCGCTCGAGGGACGGTACGGTGTCTGTAACCGAGACGCAGGATGGCCGGTAGTGAACAGCAACTCGCAGCCGCTCCGGGTTGGCTTCAACGACTTCCAGTTCAAGGTCCGAATAAGGGTCTTCCCAACGGCGCCCCGGTTTGAGCGTAGGATCGAGGAAATTGCCCGGCGCGGTGGCGAACTGGTTTACCGGCGGCGGATTGAAATCGATTAAATCCGAAGCGATGCCAGTGGCCGCATCTTCTAGACGAATCAGCGCCCCTTGGTACGCACTGCGAACATTCACAGGCCACAACGAATCGAATAGGCCAATAGGCTGACGGTATTCAATCCACAACCATTGACCGGACCCGATGTTGCGCCGGATTCGGAGGGCTCGCGGACGGTCGCCTTCGGCCTGCATGGGCATGATGTCAAAAACGCCGTCTCCCGTCACCTCAACGACCGCCGTGCGAGGATCGTGCCAGCCCATTCGCACTTTGTGCGCCATGGTATGGTGCGAGACAGCCTGATTTCCCATGGTCGAAAAGCGGTCACCATATTCCGCCGAGATAGCATGAAGGCGATCGGGGCCTGCGGCCATACCCGGGTAACGTAGCGTCCGTGCGTGTCCCAATCCAAAGTTGTGGCCGAGTTCATGCGTGGCCACCATCAGCACGTTGCTAATGTCGTTGGCGACTGGCTGCCAGGCAAAGGACACGCGAATGGGGCCGTCGCCTGGAGAGCTCGTGTTCAGACATCCCACCGATCCAAGGCCCAACCACGGGCACCCGCTGGCTGGGCGGGTGAAAAGAATGTAGACGCGATCATATTCGCGGAAATCCACCTCTGCATCCGCCGCCCGGATGGCTGCGAGTCTTAAGCCCGTGGATTCGTCACAACTGTAGCTTCGATCGAGTTCATACCATCCAAAGACGTCTCCCTGGATGGACACTTGATCAAAGGAACCTTCTGCATAAAAGGTATGAACGGTACGGCCGGATCGCCCGAAAAAAGCCTCCGCCACCTGCGCCCGGGAGACTGGCGGCGCGGGTACTCCTGGAAAGCGGACCATCAAGACCGCGACACGCTGCACGCCCAGCGGAGTACAACGCGGACCTTCTTGCGCTTGTACGCTTTCGGCCGCCCGTGTCACGATCAAGCGGTCACCAAGCCGCAGTCCCTCCAGTCGAATGATGCTCCCGCAGGTGGTTCCGACAGCTTCGTTGGCTGGGAGGGACGCCTCGACCGCTCTCGCCTCCGAATAATAGCGGTAGATCCACAGCGGTTCTCGAGAAGAGTCTTCTGGGTCGGCAACAACGACTTCGACTGGGCCTTCGTACTCCTCAGGCGACTCTAGCAGCGGTGCCAGACGGGAATCAGCCTGCTTCCAAAACGCACTGACACTGGGTTCGAGAACGAGGGACCGCGCCATTCGAGGATCAAGGGCGGCGATTTTGCGCAGCGCGCGGTAGCGCTCTTCGACCCTCGGGAAAAGGGTGGAGGCGGAGCGGCTCGCTTTTGCGCCCGCAAGCTCGCGGAGACTCTGGTTCGTGGATTCTGTGCGATCCCGTAAAGACCGCAGATCCTCTCCCCTAGCAATCAAACATCCGGATGCTAGAAGTACTGCAAGACGAAACATGAGCGGGTCGTCCGGATATTCCCAGTATATCGGAGCAACCGGACCTGACGCGCGGAGTAAGGCGCAAACTCGAGCCTAGAATTGGAACCGGGCGCCCAGTTGTAGGGCACGCGCGCCGCCAGAGCCAAAAACTTGCGTAATGCGCTGCGTCGGTTTGCCGAATTGATTGGCCACCCCCGTCGCATCCGGCGTGAGGTTGAAGTTGAACCCGCTTAAGTTGGCCACGTTAAAGAGATTGAAGATCTCGGCAAACACACTCAGCCGGTAGCGTTCGCTCTTGCCGAAGTTGAAGAACTTCGTAATTCGCACATCCTGCGTACTAAAGGAGTCCCCAAATTCGTATTCTGCCGGTAGTCTTAGGTAGGGAATGTTCTGACCGCGAACATCTCGAACAAACTGAGCGGAGGTCGCTGGCGGGCCGGCGGGATAGAAGCGTTGATTCCAGGCATCGACCGCTCTTTGCAAATCGGCTTTACCCAGACCGCGGTTGAAGCGGTTGAACTCGATGCCGGGCAGCGGCGCAGCGTTGATGCCGTTGCCATCCAGATCGACGTTTGGTACCAGGAACCCGAGGGGGCCGCGCGAAGAGGACTGCGAAATCACCGAAAGCTGGAAATTCCAGGGCAGCTCAACGATTCCGGAAACATTCAGGATATGCCGCGGCCCTTGGGGGCCCCAGCTTTGGTTCCAGCGATCCATGTTGATAATGCCGTTGTAGCCGAACTGGTGGGTCAGCGCATAGGATGTTGTGAACTGGAAACGGTTGGACATGCGCTTGTCGGCCTTCACTAGGAGGGCGTTGTAAACTTGACGGCCGCCCGGAACCCAGAAGGTAATGGCGCCGGTGGAGCAAGCAGCAGCTGGATTATTGGCTTGCGCGGGGGTGCATTGCGGGATGACGGGCGTTCGGACACCGTTAATGCGGCGCTGGAAACGATTCAAATCCAGTTCACCGAGCAAGGTGTTCAGAAAGACGCGACGCACAAAATCCACGGACAAGACCAAATCGTTGCGGATCTCGCGCTGGAGGCCCAGATTCATGTGCAGGCCCCTCTGGACGGGATACTTTTTCGGATACAACTGGGCAGCTTGTTTCGAGATGTCCATGTTTCGCACGGAAAGATCGTTGCGCCGGAGCGCAGCCAGCTGCGCCTCGACGGAGGGCAGCGCGAGGTTCATGACTTGGAGGAAGTGACCGAGCGTAAAGTCTGTTGGGCCACGGTCAAACAGCAGCGGATCGCCGGGCCGAGCATAAACAAGGTTGGTGAGAGGGTTGGGGATACCGGAGGTTGAGAACTGAATACGGCCGTTGCCCACTGGTCCAATGTAAGCTCGCTCTTGCAAACGTCGCCACAGCAATTCCGTTTCGTAGTAAATACCGCCGCCACCGCGGATTACAGTCTTATTGCTATTGCCCACATTCCAGGCAAAGCCGAGCGACGGCGAAAAGTTGCGGTAGTTATTGTCGGTGGGGCTGAGATCGTTGCCATAGAGCGGAGCAAGCAAGGCGGGCTTGGGAAGATCCCGGTTGACGAGTGTGCTCTCGAAATTCCACGCCAGGCCATAGTTGAGGGTGAACTTGGGGCGAATCCGCCAGGTGTCTTGAAAGAAAAAGCGATACCGTGCGTTCAGCTTGGCTTTTTCCACTTGGAAGGGAGGCGGCTGGCTCGGATCCCCAATTCCAATGACACCTCCGGCAAAGGGCAACCGCAGCAGATCTGCATTGGTACGAATTTCCGTCGGCACCTGGATGCGTGGTGCCCCGGGAGGAAGAGCCGCGTTGAAGAGCCCGTTGACAATTTCTGGGGAATAGACTTGGACGCAGGCCGGATCACAAAATCCCCAAAAACCTGTGCCGGGAGCGCGCTCTAGTTCGGTTCCGAAACGCAGCCGGTGCGTGCCTTTTTGCCAAGTCGTGTTGTTGAGCAGAGTAAAGCGCCGCAGATCTCTTCCTTGAGTCGCGTTGGAGGTGTTGCCAGAAGTGAAGTTTGTGCCGATGATTTGAACTTGCGGCAAGCCTAGACCGAGGCAACCCGGGCAGTCTTGCTCGCGCGGAAACAAGTTGCGGTTTTGCCAGTAGGTGTAATTAAAGCGGAAGTCGTTGACCAAGTTGGCCCGGAAGCTGCTCGTAATGCCGAGCACCGATTGATCCGAAAAATTCGTGTTGCGCAGCCAGTTGGAGGGCAACGTAGCGCCGCCGCTCGGTCCGAACCCTCGGTTGCCATCATGGGAGTAGCGGGCGAACAGGCTGTGATTGGCGTTAAACCGGTAGTCGAATTTCGCGCTCAGGTTGGTCCCGCGGTACGGGCTTGGATAGCTGGCAGCGAGATTTCGAATCGAAGGCGCATCCGGGGAAACAGTGAAGGCTTGCACTTGGTTGGTGTACTCGTAGTTGAAAAAGAAAAACAACTTGTCCTTTTTGATCGGCCCGCTGAACCAGAAACCGGGGTTGCGCCGCGCAAAGAAGGGGTTCGGGTTGATGGGGTTGCGAATCAGCGCGGGGTAGGCAGCCATGTTGTGATCCCGGAAAAAGAAGTAGCCACTACCATGGAAGTCGTTGCCACCTGAGCGAGTAACGACATTCACCGCACCCACACTTGTAATCCCTGTCGAGAGGTCAAAATTCACGGCTGAAAGCTGAAACTCCTGCACGACTTCCTGCGAGAAGTTCATGCCAGTGTTGCCTTCAATGGCGTTGCGAATGTTGCCTCCATCGACAGTAATGGCGGTTTTGTTGGCTTCGCCGCCCAGCACAGAGACCGAAAATAAGGAGTTGTATTGCGAAGTGGTGCCGGGACTTACAGTGACGCCCGGCTCCAGGAACGCAAGGTTCAGAAAGCTCCGCCCATTGAGCGGGAGCTCCTGGATCTTCGTGCGGGTAATGACGCCGTCGATGGTATGGCTATCGTAAGAGAGCTGAGCGACGGCCGATTCTACGGTAATGATCTCGTTCGGGGCGCCCACTTGAAGCGCCGCCTGAATGGTCGTTGTGTTGCCAACGTTTACTGTCGCCCGCTGAAGCAATTGGCGAAAGCCTTTCGCCTCGACCCGAACCTCATATTCACCGGCGGGCAAGAGTGACGCTTGAAAACTGCCGCTGTCGTCACTGGTCAACGAGCGCGAAGAACCGAGCTCGATGTTGCGAATCGTGATCGCTGCTCCAGGTACGACCGCCCCGGTCTCGTCCGTCACCCGCCCTTCGATCGTTCCCGTGGGAACTTGCGATAGAAGGGTCATCGCGCCAAGAGTTAGCTTGAGGCAAGCAAACCACACATTTCGCCACTGCATGTCGCATCCTCTCCCCGATTGAAATCGAACACCCACTCCTCGAGTGGCGTGATGGTTTCATAATCGGGACAAGGTGTCAAGAGCTCTTTCGCCACTGGACAGTAACACTAAACAGTTCGGTCCTTCTGCTCGCGAGGACGCCTTAAGCGGGCCGAGGACCCTAGCTGATTCAAAGCGGGTTTGGTTATCGTTTTGATTTGAGTCCAACTTCTTACCAGCGCCACTTTTGGATGATTCCGGCGATTGTCATGCTGGGGGTTTACTGGCAGGGAATGACTGCCTGGTTCCAGCAGGATGATTTCGCCTGGCTCAGCCTGCTGGCTGGAGTCCGGGAAGGGGAGCCGCTGTGGAAGGCTTTGTTTCAACCCTCGCAGCACGGCACTTGGCGGCCGCTGAGCGAACGTGCCTACTTTTTATTGTTTCCTTGGTTGTTTGGATACGAGGCTTGGCCGATGCGAGCGGTGTGTTTCGCCACTCAGCTGGCTAGCCTCGCACTTGCGGGCGCCATTACGCACCAGCTGACAGGCTCCACGCTGGCTGCCGTGGCTGCCCCACTGATCTGGATCGCAAACAGCAAGATGGTGATCGCCATGGTTTCGAACGGGGCTTATGTGCATGTGCTTGGCGGCTTCTTCCTCTTACTCGCTGTATGGTTTCTGCTGACCGGTCGCTGGAAAGGCATGTGGATGGCTTTCCTGACTGGTTTCCTGGCGAGCGAAACGAATCTCGTCTTCCCTGCTCTGGCCTCGGCTTATAGCTTGTTTCTCCGGCGC
The DNA here is from genome assembly GCA_025056455.1 of Bryobacteraceae bacterium. Lineage (GTDB taxonomy): Bacteria > Acidobacteriota > Terriglobia > Bryobacterales > Bryobacteraceae > CADEFT01. The sequence goes on from JANWVY010000001.1 coordinate 906,008, forward strand.
GATCTGCTCTCAAGAACACTCTGGCTCTGGCCGGTTAGCATCGCCTACGCGATTCTGCACCTGGCTTTCATCCCCAAGATGAGTAGCGGAGCATACGCTCTGCAACTTAGCCCGCAGATGTTGTGGACCCTTGGCCGCTACTGGATTTGGATCTTTGAACCCGACAACCTGCCCGCCTTTAGCTTTATTCCTCCATTGCTCGCGCGCGCTTTCGCCGTCTCGATTTCCTTGCTCCTAGCGGTCTATATCATTTGGCAAACACGATTGAAACAGTTTTTGCCTCTTCTGTTTCTGGTTTGGTTTGTGGTCCTCATCAGCCCTGTCCTTCCTCTGCAGCGAGAGCCGGCCGGATACTATCTGACGATTCCTCTAGCCGCCTTTGGGATGCTCGCCGCTTCACCGCTGGCTGTGCGGAAGGTATTACCCTGGGGGCTTGCCGGCACCATGCTCTATCTGGGACTGATGATCCCCGTGGCCTACGGGGCGACGCGCTGGTGGACGGAACGCAGCCATGTAGCCGAACGCCTCGTGAAGCGCGTTTTCGCGGTGCATCAACTTCATCCGGAAAAAACGATTGTTTTGGAAAACGTAACCGATGAACAATTCTGGGCGGCGATCGCCCACTATCCTTTTCTGCGCGGGGGCAAAACATATGTCTTTCTGGATCCACGCTCTCGCTCGCACATCGAGCCTCATCCGGAATCAGGCGTCATTTTGGATGAGTTTTTCCCCGAGCGGATCGAGGGACCTCTTCTCCGCCTAGATGCAAGAGACCGCTAATGGGGCGCCTCGCGCCATAATCAAAAAGATGACGGCTCTTTCCTTTCGCCAAGCGCGGGAGATTGTCGTGCAAAAGCTGCGCGAGCAGGTTGCGCCACCAACCGAACAGACGCCGCTGGTAGAAGCCCTTGGTCGGGTGCTTGCTGCCGATGTGAAAGCAGACCGTGATTTCCCCCCAGTTGCTCGTTCCATTCGCGATGGTTTTGCCGTTCGAAGCTGTGATCTACCAGGATCGCTGGAGGTCACTGGCGAGATTCGTGCTGGCGAGGGTGTGCACCAGCGTGTGGGGCCCGGCCAAGCTATCGAGATCATGACGGGAGCGCCACTGCCGGAAGGCGCTGATGCGGTCGTGATGGTCGAACATGTCGTCCGGGAAGGCAAGCACATTCACGTGAGCCGCGCACCGCAACCTGGCCAGTTCGTCAATCCGGCTGGGGCCGAGGCCAAAGCAGGCAGCATCGTCGTGGCGCGGGGCGAACGGCTGACCTTCCCGCGCATCGCGATGCTGGCGGCCGTAGGGCAAGTGGAAGTGCCAGTGTTTCGCAAACCCCACATCGCCATTCTGCCCACCGGCGATGAGGTTGTCCCAGTAGAATCAAATCCAGAACCGTTCCAGGTGCGGAACTCCAACGCCTATTCGCTGGCCGCGCAAGTGAGCCGGTGTGGAGGCCTGCCCCATCTTGTCGGGGTCGCCCGGGACGAATATCACCACACGAAAGCGTGTATTGAGCAAGGGCTTGAGAGCGATTTGCTGCTGCTATCAGGCGGGGTATCCGCGGGCAAATACGATCTGGTGGAGACCGTGTTAGCGGGCCTGGGTGCGGAGTTTTTCTTTACCCGCGTCGCGATTCAACCCGGACAACCTTTGGTGTTCGGCCGGGCCCGGGGGACCTTCTTCTTCGGACTTCCGGGAAACCCCGCCTCGACCATGGTAACGTTTGAAATTTTTGCCCGAGCTGCCGTGGAAATATTAGCCGGAGTTGCGACGCCGAGTTTGCCGCTCACTTATGCGAGTCTAACCCGGGACTTCCAACACAAAACCGGGCTCACTCGTTTTCTTCCGGCGTGGCTTGATCCCGAGGGTCTCCGCGTAACTCCCATCCCCTGGCAGGGCTCGAGTGATTTACCTGCATTGGCTCGCTCCAACTGCTTTTTGGTTGCCGACAGCGAGCAGGCCCACTGGGCCTGTGGCGATCTGATTCCGGTATTACTGCCATGAAAAAACTTTCTCATTACGACGCCTCGGGCCGCGCCCAGATGGTGGACATTTCGGATAAACCATTCACCAAGCGCACAGCAAGAGCGCAAGCTTTTGTTCGCATCCGCCCGTCCGTGCTCCGGGCGCTGCCCTCGAACCCGAAGGGCGACCCCCTCGAAATTGCCCGATTTGCCGGTATCTGCGCGGCCAAGAAGACCTCGGAGCTCATTCCCTTGTGTCACCCTTTGATGCTAAGCCAGGTGGATGTGGAGGCGAAAATGGAATCCAAAGGCATTCGCATTACCAGCACAGTTTCAACGACCGGCCCTACTGGCGTGGAGATGGAAGCTTTGACGGCCGCTGCGGTCGCTGCGCTCACCGTGTACGATATGACGAAGGCTTTGGATAAATCCATCGAGATTCAAGATCTGTATTTGTTATCGAAGACCGGGGGCAAGAGTGGGGAGTTCCAGCGCCAACCGTCATGATCCAGGTAGCCATTCTCACGATTAGCGATTCCTGCTCTCAAGGCGAGCGTCAGGACCGCTCTGGCCCTGCGCTTCGCGAATTTGTGGAGAGGCTTGGTTGGCAGGTCGCAAGTCAAGAAATCCTTCCCGATGAGCGCCGGCAGATCGGGCAGCGGCTGCGCGAGTTTGCCGATGCGCAAACCTGCCAGCTGATTCTTGCCACAGGCGGTACGGGCCTAGGGCCGCGCGATGTCACCCCAGAAGCGGTCCGGGACGTGATCGAGCGAGAAATTCCCGGGCTCGGTGAACAGATGCGGGCCTACGGCCGGCAGTTCACGCCGCTGGCGAGCTTATCGCGCAGTTTAGCTGGGACACGGGGCCAAACGCTGATTGTCGCCCTGCCTGGCTCTCCCAAAGGCGCTGTTCAGTCTTTGGAAGCGATCGCGGATCTCATTCCGCACCTGGTTGATTTGCTTCAGGGCAGATCCGAACATCCTTATGCGTTGAAACTTGGTGGTGCCACATGACATCCATTAAAGAGGTGTTGGTCAAAGTCCTCTCGGCAATTTTTCTGGGTGCTTGCCTTCTTGCGGCGCAAGATCCGCAGACCACCATCCGGACTCAAATCATCAACATCGTTGCCCCGACCGTGGTGATGGACAAAAACGGCATGTTTGTCAACGGTCTAACGGCTCAGGATTTTCGCCTTTACGACAACGACAAGTTGCAAGACATCCGGGTGGATGTCTCATTCCAGCCGATTGACGTCGTGGTGTGCATCCAGGCCGACGCCGTGACTCAGGATGTGCTACCCCGGATCCGCAAGATTGGCCCCTTGCTCGAGAACTTGGTTCTCGGCGAGCAGGGTCAAGTGGCCATCATTGCCTTCGATCATCGCATTCGCGTGATGCAAGATTTCACGTCGGATGGCGAGAAAATCAAGGAGGCCCTTCATAAGATCACGCCTGGCAGCACGACAGCGGTACAAATCGATGCGGTCAACACTGGAGTGCGCATGCTTTCGCGGCGCGGAAAAGACCGCCGGCGCGTGCTGCTGCTTATTAGCGAAACCCGCGATAAGGGAAGTGAAGGCAAACTGCGCGACACTCTGTTGCTTGCCGAGCTCAACAATGTTCTGGTGTACACGGTGAACATGAGTCGTTTTATCAACACTTTGCTCGCGAAGGCGCAGCCGCCCCGCCCGGATCCGATCCCGCCTTCGGCCCGGCCGATGCAAGGCGGCGTGCCTCAGACGCCAACCACGATGGCGCAGTTGCAGTTGGGCAACGTGTTGCCGGCCTTTGTGGAAATTTTCCGCTCCACGAAAGCGATATTCGTTTCCAATCCTGCCGAGGTGCTCACCAAGTACACCGGGGGCCGCGAGTTTGGCTTTGTCTCGCAGCGGGCGCTGGAAGAGGCAATTTCCAAAATTGGCGAGGAGCTTCACAGCCAGTACCTCATCAGCTACAACCCGAACAACAAACTAGAAGGTGGCTGGCACACCATCCGCGTCGAGGTGCGGAACCGACCTGGCTTAGAAATTCGAACTCGTTCAGGATACTGGCTGGCCGGCGTGCCAGAATAACTGCCACAAGGATCCTCCAGGCGTTGGACGATTTCCAAGAAAGTACTTCTTGGCAAAACACTTTTGCTTCAGCCGCTGACTAAGCTGAGATTGGAGGCATCTCGGTTGCCGAAATCTGTTCCATGGCGTGGCGCGATCATCGGTTGCGGCTTTTTCGGGCGCATTCAGCTCGAAGCCTGGTTGCGTATTCCTGGAGTTCAGATGGTGGCGGCTTGCGACGCGATCCGGTCGCGAGCCGAACAAGCCGCGCCTTGCGCCTACACGGATCCTGAACGGATGCTTTCGGAGCAAAAGCTCGATTTTGTGGACATCGCGACGCAGCCCAATACCCATCTCGAGCTCATCCAAGTGGCGCTGCGGTACAAGTTGCCGGTCATCTGTCAAAAGCCGCTGGCTGAGTCTCTCAGTCAGGCGGCGGAAATCAAAGAGATGGTGAAGACGGCAGGCGGTCGGGTAATGATCCATGAGAACTGGCGCTGGCAGCCCTGGTACCGGGAACTTCAAAAACTGCTCTCCAGTGGCCGCATCGGAGCCCCAATTACCTACACCTTCCGGATTCGCCAGCGCGACGGTTTGGGTCTGGAGCCTTACCCCAATCAGCCATACTTCCGTACCATGCCTCGTTTGCTGATCTTTGAAACCTTGATTCATCCGATCGATACGGCGCGCTTTTTGTTCGGGGAAATTGAAACGGTGTTTGCTCACGCCAGGCGCTACAACCCGGGGATTCAAGGCGAGGATCGCGCGATCGTGGTCCTTTCGCATCGCGGCGGGCTCGACGGAATTGTCGACGGGCACCGGTTCCTTGACCCCGATCCGCCAGGCCCAGCGATGGGCGACACGGTGGTGGAGGGGGAGGAAGGATCACTGCGAGTCCTCGCTACGGGAGAAATCTGGCTGGGGGGCGAACGCTTGTATTTTCCGTCTCAGCAGTCCGGATACAGAGGGGATAGCGTACTGGCTACGCAGCAGCATTTCCTCAACTGTTTGCAAACGGGGGATGAATTCGAAACTTCCGTGGAAAACTATTTCCCTAGTTTTCTCGCCACAGAGGCAGCCTATCAAAGCATCTCAACTGGTTGCCGGACGAGCTTGAACGACCTCTCTCTGAAGACGCTTAGAAGATGAAGGCGAGACCGCCACGCAGAGCCCGCGGTGTGTGCACCAGCTGAACGCGCCGCCCGTTGCCGAGCGTGACAGGCTGGTATCCTTGGGCCAAAATATTACGGATGTCAGCAGTCAGTTCAATTTTTCCTGGCATTCCGCTCACGCTCGGCAGAGGCTGGCGCACCTGAAAATTCCAGCCCTGTGAGAGATTCAAGCTTTGGGTCATGTAAAAATGCCCAGGCGTGAGCGAGCGGCCGTTCATAAAGTGATAGTGGGAGGAAATTTTTGTGCCCGAGGCGGGCAAGACGGCCGCCAGACGGACAATCGCCGAGTGCCTTTGCCGGGTGTGCAGTACATTCCGCAATTCGGAGGCATCGTTCGAGTTGAGTTGATCGCGGGACGCCTCCAAAACACCGCTATTGGCATAGGCCAACGTGAAGCTCCATTTGTCGGACAACTCCTGTTCAAAGGCGGCCATGAATCCCAAGGTTTTGTAACGCCCGCCATTGAAAATCGAAGCCGTGGAGAATAAATCGGGCAACAGATTCGATCCTTGCAGTGCGCCGTCGGCTGACGTGGCGAGCAGGGCGGCGTTGTTTACCGATTCATGGTAAGCCGCAGCCATGATTTTCTTCCCGTCCAGCTTTTTGGAATAAGACAGTTCAAAATTCACGGCCCGCTGGATGCGGGTGTCGCCGTCCCGTAAGGAGACTCTGGGGAAGGAGGCCCAAGAAGAAGCGTCGGTGAGATTACTCGACTCGTCGCCGTTGGCTTTGCGATAGAGTTCAGAAGCAGGAAGGCCCGAGCTGTAGCCAAGTTCGAACGTGCCCCAGCGCTCGAGGCGATGCTGGAGCCGGGCGAAGGGGGAAACGTAATTTAAACGTTCAAGAAAGGAAACCGACTCTAGCGTACTGCCATAGGTCAACAGAGTTTTGTCGCCCAGCTGGAGCCGGTCGGAAATGCCGACCGAGAGGGTGCGTAAAACGGGGGCGGCGCCACTTTGACCCGTCAAAAGGCCGACCCCAGCTCGACCGCTCAAGGAAATCTGCCGCAGGGTAATCGCCAGCTCCGGGCTGCGCGAATCGCCCTGTGAGCGGCTAAATGCCGTCCGGAAGCCGGTGGAAGGAACTCCCGTCTGGGCTCCATAGCCTACGTTCCCGCTCACCTCTAAGTGGTTCGTTCCGAGGAAAGAAGTGGCGAGGGCGAAGGCCGTACCGAGGTCGGGCTGGCTGCCGAGGTTCGGCATAACGGCAGCGTCACCTCCGGAGAGCAGGACGGCCCCCCTGGTTTGAGAAAACTTGCCCCTACCGGACTTGGCCCAGGTCCAAAGATCCTCTTTGCCGCTGGCGCCTAAAATCCTTAAGATCGGCCGTGTTGCTAACGAGCCCCGCAACGTCCACTTCCAATCGTCGCTCATCATCGCTTTGTCGATGGGAAGAGAATAGACCAACTCAATCGAGCTGATCATGGCCGCCACTTGAATTGAGAGGATTTGGCGAATCCCTGGCTGGACAGCGATATTCGAGCGGACGGCGGGAAGAAAGCTAGCCAAAGTCACCCGCACCGTGTACATGTCCGCGGGGAGGGAGTCAAACTGGAAGGTGCCTTGATCTGAGGTCAGCGTTTTGGCCACTTGGCGCTCAAGCCGATTGAACAATGTTACCGTGGCCCCCATCTGGGGAACACCGATGGCGTTGCGCACGACACCGGCGATGCTGCCCGTGAGTGAGGTCTGGCCCGGAGGGGGGGCCGGGATCGCGAAGGGCGCGCTGACAAGCGCCAGGGAAGCGAGTCGGATCAGTGATGTCAGCTTAGCGGGCATTCGCTTGGAAGCCTCAATTCTTACACCGGCAGGGCAGAAGCGCGTGCCGGGCTAGTTTAAACCACCGTGAAGGTGGCGGAGGGCGTCAGCGTTTGGTTGCCCACCTTGTCCTGAACCTTCATTCGCAACAAATACTGTCCGGGCTCCATGTTCTGAAGCGGAAGAATCTTTTCAATCGTAACCTGTTGTGCTGAGGCCCCGTCGATTTTCTCAATCTCCTCGGTGAAATCGAAGATCTTCTCATTGGTGCCTTGTTTGATTACTTCGTATTCGATCGTTCCGCTCGGCTTGCGCGTCTTTTCGTCCGTCGCAAAGTTGTAGAGCTGGAGATAGATCCCCATTTTTTCGTCACGCCGGAAGGTTTCCCCGACGCGCGGCCTCACCTTCGACGTACCAATGACGAACTGTCCAGTCCCAATGGACCGCGTGGGCACCTTTTCGATGAGATCAGCCAAGACCAGCGAACTCGACCCTAGCTTCTCTTCGTCATAGCGCGGAACATGCAACGCCATCTCATAGTTGTTCATGTTCCCGCCCGTGACGTCTTTGACCACCAAGTTCAGGCGGTAAGTTCCAGGAGCCAGGGGCACCGATTTTTGATACACCGAAGCACCCTTCATGGCCTGGGCAAGCAGCTCCGTGGGGGTCTCCACGGTCACGACATCTTCAAAAACGTTCACCACCCGGCGGGCCATGGAAGTGATACGAGCATAGATATTGACCACCGCCCGTGACACGCCATCCTTTTGCTGGAATTGCAAGTCTTTCTTTTCGAGCTGAACAGTGAGGTTGGTGAGGATGGTGGAATTGGTCAGCCGCATAAAGTCCGCCCGTACCTTCAAGGGCAGGAGGTTGTAGCGGATGGTAGAGGTTACAGCGGCTTCTAAATCCTTGAATTTGATGGAGGGCGGCTTCTGAAGGTTGGCAAACTGCTGCAATCGCTCAAACTGGTTCATGCGTTGCGGCAGAGGCTGAGTGCCGGTGCCAAGTCGGGTACCGTCGGTACGGCTAAAGCGGTCCGCCTTCGAGGCTAAGCCCATCTGCTCCATTAGAGTTAAACCGGCGTTTGGCACCATCATCAAGGCATCCTTCTCCGATGGGTCCATGGTCATGCGGTATTCGCCGGTCATGGTGGTGTCCACAAACTCAATGATCACATCCGAGCCGATCCCCTCAATCCAGCGATAGCGCCATTTCTCAAACGGGAACGTTGAAGTGGTGCCACCACCTTCCTCAAAAGGACGCTCATAGGTGCCGCCTGAGGGGTGGGACTCGATCTCATCCGGGGGCCCGAAGGCAATATAAATTCTGCCACGGTCCGTCTTCCAGCCGGGAATGCCTGAAGCAAAGCGCTCGTTCGCGTAGGCGATCCGGCGATAGTGTTCTTCCTTAAACTCATTCTCTTGGGTATCCGGCGTGGGGTCCCGGCGGAGCCAGAATTGTTCAATGAACTGCTCGCGCTCCTCGTCCGTATTCAAGCGCTTGAAAGCGGCGCGTTCTTCGTCCGTAATGATGTAGGCGACATCCTCGTTCAGCCACTTGCGGTAAGGGGTTTCGAGCTCCTTGCGAAGCTTCTCTTCCCGCTTTTTCCGTTCCTTTTCACTGAGTGGTTTAGCAACCGTTTCCCGATTCTCCGCCGTCGCCGTAGCTCGGTTTTTTTGAGCGAAAGAAGGAAACGGCAGCAGGGAGATGAACGACGTTAAGGCGATCAGCAGCTTCGCTTTCATATGCTTCCCTACGGACGGCTTTAAACTACTCTTGATTCTAGAACCCGCACCCGAGGGCGTCAAGCACACCCTCAGACGAATCGTTGCATCCTGCGGGCAGCCACTAGACCTTTTCCTGGCATATGTGTAGATGCTGCCGATGGCGGTTTCGTTGCAAGGTGAAGTCCGGCTTTCGATCGGTGAACTCCACACTGCCCACCCCTATTCTTCGTCGCAAAAAAGGCGAGCCCAGTTCGTCCGGTAGGACTCCGTGCGGTCCTCCCCCTGAACCATCACGCGGCACTGGTAGCTCTCGATCAGTGGTAGGAGAAACCCCTGCATCTTGGCGAGAACGGCCTCGGTGGTCATTTGGTGGACGTGAATCCGAGCCTCGTGCACCACAACCACACCTAGTAGTTCATAGGAAACTGGTTCGCCCTGGGAGAGAAGCTCGCCGAGCTGGCGCCTGGCTTCCACGTTGGCACAAAACAAGAACTCGCGTTGTGCCCCCTCCTGCACGTAGACCTCGGGGATGGCGGAGAGTGCATTCTCAATGGAGCGGACATTGAAACGGGGTGGGTGAGTGGGAACCAGTTCGTATCGAAATTCCATCGCGGAACCCGAAATCAACGGGGGCCAGATGAGTCAACAAAGCCGGGAAGCCTGACCGTGCGGTTGGTGCTGGAGGTGGGGGTCGAACCCACATGCCCAGTGAAGGGCGCGGGATTTTGAGTCCCGTGCGTCTGCCAGTTCCGCCACTCCAGCAGGAACTCTTCTTGAGTATACCAGTCTGGCCTTTTCGCGAAGCGCCCCGATGCAAGGATTTTCGGCGCTTCTGTCAAAACCAGCGGGAGCGTCGATCGGGCCGGGGTGGGGGGCTGGCGGGCTAGGTTCGCCCCGCTCCCCCTCATCGCCAGCTTTCATCAAAGAAGCCGGCAGCGCGAAGCTCGCCAGTCGACTCCAAGACCGCCCAGTCGCCAAGCCGCGGATATAACAACGCGTTGGTGCCCTGAAAATCCTTCGCGCCAAAGGTGTGGCCGGAGTTGATCACCACATACTTCTTGGGATTGAGAGGGTTGGGATAGATGGCCACCAGCAGCAGGTGCTCGCCCTTCCACTCGCGATGGCCAACCCGCACCCGCCGGGTATCCCAACGCAGTGGCGTTTGGGGAAGAACCCGGGAAATGAGCCGGTTGCTGGTCGGGTCGCCAAAAAGAACCAGATGGTGGTTGGCGATATCCTCCGGCGTAAGCTCGCGGTCGTTTTTCAGGCGGATATCGGCGCGTAGATATTTGTCATATTCTTGACGGAAACGCTCCAAGCGCTCCAGGGCAGCGCGGTGAACCACTTCGTCGCCCGGCCGGCCGGTAGGGCGCACACACAAAAAACTCTCGCCGAAGGCGTCGTCGATGGGCCCTTGCAAACCGTGGCGCTTGCGGAATCCTTTGGTTGGGCGCGCCGCCACCCACCCGCCAGAGAGCTTTTCCAATTCGCGGACTTGAGTCAGCACTTGGCCCTCGATCTCCACGTCCGAGGGTTCCTCCAAACGGATGCGGCGCACGCCATGGGCCTCGATCAAGACCCTACGGCCTTGGCGCCGGGCGTCGATTTCCGCTCTTTCGTAATGTTTTTCGAGTTCTTCGAGATGAACCCAGAAACAGCGGTTGTAGCGCGTGGTGTAGGTCACAAAACGCACGCGGTCTGGCGGCTGTGTCCGCTGAAGGAGAGCCTGCGCCAGAAACGCTTCGGAAAGCTTCTTGCTCTCCGGAGCGAAGCGATGGCCTACAGCCGGACCCGTGAGGAACAACGGCCGCAAATCGCTGGGCTCTAGCCTTTCCCGGCCAAGCTGCTCTGCGATGAGCTTCGCGGCCCGCAGCTGGGGATCGTCGACGCTGCCGTAGCCAACCGCGGGCACCATGACCGCATTCCGGGCATAAAGATAAGCGTCGTAGATGCGCCATGCCAGGATTTCATGCTGCGGGGCCTGGGCAATCCGGGCATGTCCTTGGGTGTCCGTGAAGCCTGCTCCGGCCTCGATTGCCGCCCACTGATCCGGATGGTGCAGTCCGAGATGCCAGGCGCCCGCCCCGCCCATGGAGAAGCCCCGCAAGACGATCCGGCGTGAATCCACAGCGTAGTTGGTTTGAGCCGCTGCGAGTGCTTCAAACACATCGGTTTCACCCGCCCAGCGATAGGCGTTATTGGTACGCCCAAAAACGTGGAGTTCGAGCCGGTCCCCGGCGACCGCGGCGGGCTTGCCCCACTCCGCCTCAGCCAGAAAAAGAACCTCATTTAGCCTTGCGTTGCGTCCATGCAAGACTACGTCGAGCCGCATGGGCGTCTTTGCGTCATAGCTCTCCGGAAGGATCATCACGTAGGGTTGTACGCTGTCATCGACGCGCGATCGATAAGCGCGCGCCACCCGTCCCCTGCGTCCAGGCCAGGAGGGCTTACCCTCGCCGAGCTCAGAGGCCCGCTGCAGGCCCACATCCAGCAGCTTCAGCGCATCTTCGTAGTAGTTTTCTGCGTAGAATTCTTCCGGGTGGCGGAGAATCCATTCGACGGCTTTGTGATAAACGCGCACGTCAGCCAAAAGGGCTGAGGGCGAAGACCGTTCCAGCGCGCGGATCTTGTCACCGAGCACCCCGAGTTTGGCTCGCAAGGCCACCAGTTGCTCGGGCGTTGGTGTGTAGGGGAGAGGATGCGGGGCAGGCGCCTGGCTCCAGAGCACAGGGCCAAGGAGAACGGAAACCAGCAAACAAGACATGTTGGGCCGGGCTTTCCAAGGATGGTGCGGAATTTAGCCGTGCCGGATCACAAGCACATCCCCATCCTTGACAATGTAGTCCTTGCCTTCGAGCCGCAGCAAGCCTTTTTCCCGCGCACCCGCATAGCCCCCCAGCTCAATGAGCGATTTCCAATTCACCACCTCAGCACGAATAAATTTCTTTTCGAAGTCGCTGTGGATGGCACCGGCAGCCTTGACGGCGGTGGAGTTCATGGGAATCGTCCAGGCACGGACTTCAGTTTCTCCTGCGGTCAGAAAACTCATCAAACCAAGCAAGGCGTAGGTCGCGGTGATCAAGCGGTGGAGCCCTGGCTCCTGGAGCCCGTAGCTGGCCATGAGTTCAGCCGCTTCCTGTGGGGGCAACTCCGCGAGCTCGGCTTCGATCTTTCCGCAAATCGCCGTGAGGTGGGTTCTCGGCCGGGCGCCGAGCTTCTCTCTGTATTGCTGTTCTACCTCGTGCAGAGTCGCAGCATGTTCCTCACCCAGATTCAGCACGTAAAGCATAGGCTTAAGGGAGAGAAACTGAAAGCCGCGAATGCGTTTTTCTTCTTCTTCGTTCAGGACCAACTCGCGCAAGGGGGTGTTCGATTCGAGCGTTTGCTTGCAGCGCGTCAAGAGCTCATGCTCGTGATCAAGCTCCGGATTCTTGATTTTCTTCCGGTCCTTTTCCAGCCGTTCGAGCCTCTTTTCCACCACTGCCAAATCGCTCAAGATTAACTCCGTGTCGACATCGTCCCGGTCGCGGACTGGATCCACGGTTTCCTTTTCGTGCGGCACTGTGGGATCTTCAAACACTCGCAACACGTGCGCCAGAGCGTCGACAACGCGTAAGCTGGCCAGATAGGAGGGCTCACGCAGCGCTTCTTTCGAAATCGCCGGAAAGTCGACATACTCCACTACGGCGTGCGTTACTTTGGGAGGCCGGAAGAGCTTGGCAAGTTCGTCCAGGCGCGTGTCGGGCACCTTGGCCACGCCGACACGTGTTTCAAGCGAACCTAGCCGTGTCGCTTCCTGAACGCCAGTGAGAATTGTAAAAAGCGACGTTTTGCCCGTCATGGGCAGACCAATAATTGCGGTTCTCATTGTGATGACTGGTTGTTTATAGGGGAACTTCCACCAACGTTAAGATTTCTTGCAAGATCCGGTCGGCAAGATCGTGCGAGCGCTGCAAGGGAGCAACCCGATGATGGAGCACCAGGCGGTGTGCAAAGACCGGCAGCACAAGCCGTTTGACGTCATCGGGAATGGCATATTCGCGGCCTTCGATAAGAGCCAAAGCTTGCGTTGCCCGGTAAAGAGCCTTCGCGCCGCGCGGGCTGACGCCGAGCGAAAGCGAGTCATGGTGTCGAGTTTTGCCCACGATGGCCAGCATGTAATCCACGAGCGCCTCGTCGACGCGCACCTTCGGCACGTAGGATTGAAGCTGAACGAGCTCGTCGGGGTTCAACACCGGGCGTACGTCGCCTTGGGGACGAACGCCGTCTTGGAGAATCTCGCGCTCAGAGGCCTGATCGGGATATCCCATGCGTAGTCTCATCAGAAAGCGGTCCAGTTGCGATTCAGGCAAGGGATAGGTGCCATGATGTTCAACTGGATTCTGCGTGGCGACGACCATGAAGGGTTCTTCCAGAGGATAAGAGCGGCCGTCAATCGTGACCTGGCGCTCGTTCATCGCCTCGAGGAGCGCCGACTGCGTTTTGGGGGTTGCGCGGTTGATCTCGTCGCCAAGCAAGAAATTCGTGAAGATGGGTCCAGGCTTAAACTCAAACTGGGCTGTTTGCGCGTTATACACGGTGACGCCGAGTACGTCGCTCGGCAGCATGTCCGAGGTGAATTGGAGGCGGTGGAACGAGCACCGCACCGAGCGAGCCAAGGCTTGTGCCAGCGTCGTCTTGCCAACGCCGGGTACGTCCTCAATCAAGAGGTGACCCTTCGCCAGCAGGCATACCAGGCTCAAACGCACCACTTCTGGCTTGCCCCGAATTGCCATCCCGAGGGTTTCCTCAAGCTCCGCCACTCGCGAAGAAACCCAAGACAAGGAAATCCCGGCCGGCGGGGCAGTCACAATTTCCCGCTGGCTCATGACAACAGTGTATCGAATCTGCCCGCCTCCCCCGCGCTCTAACTGGGGAAACCATCCACTGGGCCTGGCTAGTAGACTCAAGGCTGCCTTCTAGCACTCGCGGCTAGGGAGTGGTGTTTCGAGCAAGTTTTCATCGCCTGCAAGCAACATATAGGTGGCAAGGGCCATTCCGGTCATTCGCCCCTCGCTGTCACGAAGCTCAACGCTGCCCACCACCAAGGTCGAACCGAGTCGCAGCAGCTTGGAGCGGGCCACCAGTTTGCCGCGCGTGACAGGCCGAAAGTAGTTGATCTTGAGCTCCACCGTGGCACAGCGCCGTCTACCGCCGAAATGGCGCATAATGGCCAAGCCGACCGCTGCGTCGGCCAGCGCGGCGCTCACGCCGCCATGTAAGCCTCCGGCCAGATTCTTCAGGTCGGGACGGAAGGGAATTTCCACCGTGACCCCATCGCGATGAACTCTGGCAATGCGCAAGCCGAGACTGTGGTTAAATGGCATGTGCCCCACAAGTTCGCGGAGTTGGTGCAGAGAAAGCGGAGTGTACGTCATGGCGCATCGTCCATGTGCGAGAGGGCGGACTGCTCCAGTTCGTTCAGAAACTGGGGCCGGTCACGCCAGTGCTCTGAGACCTTGACGAAAAGCTCGAGGTACACCTTACGATTCAACAGGCGCTCAATCTCGAGCCGAGCAGCCGTGCCGATTTGTTTGAGCATCTCGCCTTTTTTGCCGACGATGATGGTTTTTTGACCAGGCTTTTCAACATGGATCGTGGCGAGGATCCGCGTCAGGGGGCCAGCTCGGGATTGTGTCTCTTCCCACTGATCTACCAGGACAGCGACGGCATGTGGCACCTCCTGATGAGTGTAATGAAGAATTTTTTCGCGGATCAGCTCCGCAGCCAGAAACCGCTCTGGCTGGTTAGTGAGGTAGTCAGCGGGGAAATATTGGGGGCCGGGCGGCAAGCGAGACAGGATCGCCTCCCGCACGCGCTCAACGCCGTCTAGCGTAAGAGCGGAGATTGGGATAATTTCGGCAAATTCACGCAACCCGTTGTAGTGCGCCATCAGCGGAAGCAGGGTGGCTTTTGAGGCAAGGGCGTCGATCTTATTTAGGACCAGCACGACCGGCGTGGACAGCCCGTGAATCCATTGCAACGCCTCCTCATCAGCCTTCGAGAACGGGCGGCTGGCGTCAACGACGAAGAGAATGACATCGCGTCCGTTGAGAGCCTCGCGGATTTTGGCGTTCATGCGCTGGTGGAGAAGAGTTTTCGGCTCGTTGATTCCCGGCGTATCGAGGAAAATGATTTGAGCACCGGGCCGGTTTTTAGACGGCATTTCCGTCCAAACGCCGAGAATCGACGTACGTGTGGTTTGCGGCTTGTCGGCGACGATGGCCAGTTTAGCGCCAAGCAGCGCATTCAACAGGGTCGACTTTCCGGCATTCGGACGCCCCAGAATGGCGACGAAACCGGAACGGAAATTTGTTTTAGTGGGATCCATTTAGCGCCTTTCGAACCCGAACGCGCTCCACGCGGCGATCATCACTAGCAAGCACTTCCAGGACAATCCCCGCACGTTCAACGGTCTCGCCGGCCTTGGGAACACACCCGCACCATTCGGTGACTAAACCGCCGACCGTGGTGGCCTCGGTTCCCTCGTCAGGCGTGAAGTCCAGCAGCTTTTTCAGATTATCAAGGTCGAAGTTACCCGCTACGACGTAGGCGCCGTCGCCATCCGGTAGCGCGTCCACGCCGGGCTCGTGCTCATCGCGAATTTCTCCCAGAATTTCTTCGACGAGATCCTCCATCGTGGCCAGACCGGCCGTGTTGCCATATTCGTCGATAACAACCACCATGTGGACGCCGTCTCGCTGCATTTCGCGCAGAAGCTGGTCGACCGGCTTGGTTTCAGGAACATACGGGATGGGCCGCATCATGGAGCGAACTTGGCGCATGGCGCGCTCTTGCTCTTCCAGCTCGAACATATCGCGTACATGAACGAAGCCGACAATCGAGTCAATCGTACCTTCGTAGACAGGGACGCGCGAATACTGTTCGTTAATAACCAGCTGGCGAAGGTCCTCCAACGACTTGTCGGCGGCGATGGCCACGATGTGCGGCCGCGGCGTCATCACCTCGCGCACGGTTTTTGCGCCAAAAGCAACAACCGAGTGAATCAACTCTTCGTCTTTTTCTTTCAAAATGCCTTCTTCTTTGCCCGCCTCGATAAGAGCCTCAATATGTTCTTCTTGGGTGGGCTCTTGATTGACGCCAGGAGCTTTGTCGCTGAGGTCGGCGAGACTTTGGACAAAATCGAGCAGAGCAATGACGGGCTTGGCGGCAATCGCCAGGAGGCGGAGCAAACCGACCAGCGCGAGGGCCCAGTGCCCGGCGGTCCGCGTATACAGATAACGTGGCACCACGTAGCTGGTGATCAACATCAGGAGTGCACTAACGGCGCTTGCCTCCAGGATCGATGGCCACAGCGGTTCCTCGCGGACGAAGATCGCCATCGTAATAACGGTCAGCGCGATGATGCCGAAGTGACGGATGAGGGAATAGGCAAGGGCTCCATCTTCGGCGTCTAGGCCCAACTTTTCCTGCAACGTTTCTCGATAGAACTGGAGCGAAGGGAGTTCTCGCGCCCGAATGCGCAAGCTTTGTCGGCACAGTAAATGGACGTAGCTGACGGCCAGCACGAGCAACGCCGTCAGCAACAACAGGACGGTCAGCAGGAACAGGATCATTACGCGCTCCGCTTTCGCGCCCGTTCCGTCAAGCCAAGGGGAAGACCGAAATACTTCCGCCACTTTGCCTCGGCTCGCGCCATCGCGCCCCCGTCGCGTTCATGATCCATCCCGATGAGGTGGAGGGCGCCATGCAGCATGAGGATTTGAATTTCTTCTTCAAGCGTATGGCGGAACTCAGCGGCCTGCGCTGCGGCCCGGTCAACTGAGATTGCAACCTCGCCAAGAAAATCTGCCTGGGGGAGGGGGAAGCTCAATACATCGGTGGGATAGTCCTTTTTCCGGAACGCCAGATTCCAAGCGTGGAGTTTCTCGTCACGCGTGAGAAGGCAGTTAAAATGTGCCCTAGCCACTTCTTTTTCTAACTGGCGGTGGAAGGTGCGTAGCCGTTTGCGATCGAGACCTGCTGGGCAACGATCAAAAAGAAATATGCTGGGCTCGGAAGACATCGCAACGGGCGTGGAATTTAGGCGTTCACGGGTCGCGCGAAGCCCGGCGACTGGGGACGGTCGAAAGTTTCTGAAGCGAGCGGCTCGACGGAGCGCAGGGGCTCGGCCAGCCGGAGCGAGAGTTGGCCCGTGTTCTGAGCGTCCTGGTGTTTTTCGTAGGCCTTGATGATGCGTTGAACCAGGCCGTGACGCACGACGTCGCGCTCATCAAAGTGGATGAAGCTGATCCCCTCAACGCCCGACAAGACGTCGATGGCGTCCAGCAGACCGCACTTCCGGCCAGAGGGCAAATCCACCTGGGTGAGGTCGCCGGTGACCACCATTTTGGAGTTGAAGCCTTGCCGGGTGAGCACCATCTTCATCTGTTCCGGGGTGCAGTTTTGCGCCTCATCCATAATAATGAAGCTATCGTTAAGCGTGCGCCCGCGCATAAAGGCCAGCGGAGCCACTTCAATCACCGAGCGCTCCATCAGCTTTTCCACTTTTTCCGCATCGAGCATGTCGTAAAGCGCGTCATAGAGCGGGCGCAGATAGGGATCGATTTTTTCTTGCAGCGTTCCGGGTAGAAATCCCAGCCGCTCACCCGCCTCCACCGCGGGACGGGTCAGAATCAGGCGGCTGACACGTTTGTTTAAGTAAGCCGACACCGCCATGGCCACGGCCAGGTAGGTTTTGCCCGTGCCAGCAGGCCCGATGCCGAAGACCAAATCGTTGCGCTCAATGGCCTCGACATAGCGTTGCTGGTTAATGCTCTTGGGTGCGAGCATCTTTTTCCCAAACGCGCGCTGACGGCCGCTTTTGACCAAATTGCGGAGGCTGACGCTGCCATCCCCCGTCACCACGCGCAAATAGCTGTTTAGGTCGCCGTTGGTAAAGACCGTGCCCTCGCTGACTAACTGAATGTACTCGCAGAGGATATCCTCGGCGCGCTTAACCCCAGCTTCTTCTCCCTCGATTTCCAAACAGTCATGGCGCAGCGAAGCCTTCACTCCCAGTCCGGTCTCTAGCACGCGGATATTCTCGTCTCGGGTCCCAAAGAGAGATTCGATGCCACGAGTTATCGGAACAGTAATGATCATCTGTTAGGGATTGAAGTTACCTGAACGTAATTTGCGGAGAAACGGATGCTTTCTGTGGTGGGTAGGACATGCTTCCGCCGGGTGCGGAAATCGACCTTGCATCCTGCCTCAGTATAACACGCTTTGGGGAAACGCAACCCCACTTTTACAAGGCGCTAGAATTTTCTCAGTTCGTCGATGACCGCTTGTAAGCCCTTCCGGCGGTAAAGCTCAGCCAGGCGCTGCTCTTCGGGCGAAGGATTCAAAACCTTGCGCAGGCGGCTTTCCTCCAGGACGGCGCGCTGCGGGATCCAAACGGTGCCGTCTGCAAACTCGACGTGGCTGAGGAAAGCCGAAAGACCGGCGATGGACACGGGCTTGCCATTACGCTGGGTCAGCTTTAGGGATGCTTCCTGGCGGACGCGCGTTGATTCTCTGGGACCCAGATTCACCTCGGCTGGCAGGGTTCCGGCGTAAATTTCTTCTCCCTGGTCGTTGGCGAAGATCCAACCTACTTCCAGGTAGCGAATGGGCCGGTTGCTGATATTCTCCAGTACGAGCTGAGGAGCATGCGCCTCACCCGGCGCCACCAGCGCTGAGCCTGAGGCGCGTACCGGTTCATCGGCCATCTGCAAAAAAGCAAAGCTCAGGCTGCGCCGCGGCTCCTGGTTTGTCGTACGGCCGCGGGCGACCTGCACGTCCACTTTCATCCGCTCGGATAACCTCGCCTGAACGTCTTTCAAATGCTGCTGCAAGGTCTCGGCGCCCGCCGTCTCGTAAAGCTGTTTGAGATACCGACGGTCGCGGCGGGCCTCTAGCTCCCACTGCGTCATGCTGCGCCGGGAATTCAGCCGATTGGCGCCATAGAAGCTGAGATCGTCAAACAGGACGCCATCGAGAGTGATCTCCACCAGTGGCCCGTCGGTGTTGGGTTGGGGGCGCAATAGCCGCAAATCGAGCTTGATAGGAAAAGCCTCACCTGGTCCTACGTCAAGGCTAGGCACGGAGACAGAAGCCTTTCCGCCAGGGGCCACTTCTTGCGCCTGGACCAGCAAAGTGACGCCGCGGATGCGCTTGGCCCCGACATTGCGCAAAGTGAGTGAGGTGCGGAGATCGAGTAGCATGGCGCTGCCTCGGGGCGTTGCGCTCGATCCGCCCCAGTCGGCCGCTACTACCGCAATCGGCGCGTCCTCGGGCAGCGAGATGTTCATCGAGCTTCGGGAGTCCAAACGCAGCTGGGCCAGGGTAACACTCGCCACGGCGAAGCTGAGGAAGACGAGCTTACTGAACATACACATTGTTGATCGTTACCTGTCCACTTTCTGAGTCGACATAGCGAGCGCGGACCACGCCTTGCAGGCTAACGCTCGTCGCCACTTCCGTGTCGTTGGGATGACGCAACTGCAAAACTCGGCCATGATGTTTCAATTCAATGCCGGAAGCGGTCGATCCGGCCATGACCGGCGGCGCTTCCGGGACCGCCGTTAAGCGAGCCTGCTGACGAGCCGAAGGCGGCGGCTGGTTCACCCACCAGGCAAGTAGAACCACAAGGAGCGCTGAGGCAAGCACTAGCGCCGGGCGCCAGCCAGTGAGGTGGCGCGGGCGCAGCTGAGGAGCAACGATTTCGCCTGCTGTCAAACCAAGGTGGATATTCGCCGTCATCTCGGCCGCCAGACGCTCCCAGTCCAACCCCGGGGGCAGTTGTCCCGCCTCCGCGCGCAGCTCCTGTTGGGCGCGAAGGAAGCGGCCGTAGGACTGGCGGCAATCCGGACACTGCTTTAAATGCGAGGCCACGCGGCGGCGGCTGAAAAAGCCGAGTTCCCCGCCTACATACAACGCCAGATCGTATTCCGATGCGTGCATCTCAGCCCCTTCTTTTCTCAAGAAAACGCTTGAACTTGACCCTTGCGTTGGCGATGTGGCTGCGCACGGTCGCCTTGGAACAATTCAAATGTTTGGCTACTTGCTCGGCGGGCAGCTCCTCGACGTCCCTGAGCAGCAAAGCCGCGCGCTCTCGGGCCGTCAAACTCTGAAGTCCAGCTTCGAGCCGCATTTGCCTCTCCGATCGCAAAACCAGTTGCTCCGGGGAGTCGGCTGGCGATGCCAGCGGCGGCAAATCCTCTAAATCACTGACCGGCAATCGGCTATGCCGGCGCAGGTGGTCGATCGCGGTGTTGGTGGCGATTTTCGACAGCCAGTGAGCAGCCTTTTCTGGATCTCGCAACTGATCTTGCCGTTGGAGAACCTTAATAAAAACCTCTTGCGTCACGTCTTGCGCGTCTGGCACATTGCCCACAATCCGGTACACCAGCAAGAAGATGCGCCGCATGTGGTCGGCAATAAACTGATTTTGCCGCTCGAGGTCGGGATTGACGGCAGCCGGATGTCGCCGGCCGAAATCCTCACTAGACGTCTCGCTCATGACAGCTCGAAGTCGGCGATCGAAGGCCATACCCCAGGCGCGCTCCTCTGATTTTCCTGCTCACATGGCATGACGGAGCGGACCGGCGAACCGTGCAGGCCTACAGTCAAATTCTACTCCGAAGCTTGCGGCCTGGCAGCGAAAGCCTCTTTGACCTGGTGAAAGGCGTGGTCCGGGAGCTTTCCGCTGAGCCTCAGGCCCTTGCTTAGTGCGCGCCCTTGCCGAGCAGAACCTGGGGGATCGTGCGGATCAAAATCTTCCAGTCAAGCGACAAGGACCAGTTGTCGATGTACTGCATGTCGAGCTTCATCCAGGTTTCAAAATCGAGTCGGTCCCGCCCGCTGACGGCCCACAAGCACGTCAGTCCAGGGCGCATCCGCAGGCGGCGCCGCTGCCAGCGCTCGTATCGCTCCACCTCCTCCGGTACGGCCGGGCGCGGGCCGACAAGCGACATATCCCCACGCAACACATTCCACAGCTGGGGCCATTCGTCGATGGAGAACTTTCGCAACCAGCGTCCGAGGGGCGTCATGCGGGGATCGTTTGCGATCTTAAAGGCCACCTCTTTTTCATTTAAATGAGCAAACCTCGATTTCAGCTCTTCGGCGTTGGCCACCATGGATCGAAACTTGTAGAATACAAAGCGCCTTCCATTCAGTCCGCAGCGCACTTGTTTGAAAATTGCCGGTCCCGAGGAAGTCAGTTTGATCAACAAGGCAATGACCAGCATGAGCGGAGATAAAAGAACCAGCGCAGCGCTAGCAATGACGATGTCAGTAAGTCGCTTCACCAGCAAGCGCAGATCGTCGTGCGGCGCAGCAACAAAGGTCAGCAGAGGGGCTTCGCCGAGACGGTCGAGGTAAATGTCGCTGTTGACGTGTGGGAAAAAGTCGACGGCGACCCGCGTGCGCACTCCCTCTTCATCGCACAACAGAAAGGCGTCTTCTAAACTCGCTAAACGGTCACTGTCCACGGCAAAAAGGATCTCATCTACGACATACTCCCGCAGGATCCGCGGCAACTCGCTGATCGGATAGACCGGGTATGGGGCGTTAAGCTGCACCCGCTCAGGGCAATCTTCACCCGCGGTCGCCAGGAAAGCTAACAGCCGGAAACCATAATCCTGAGAGCGTTCGATCAGCTGGCCAAGCCGGTGGGCGCGATCCGTTAAACCGACAATCAGCACGTAGTGCGGCGCAGCAAACTCTTTTCGCACAAGCCCGATGATCTTGCCGATTTTCCAGCGGAAGGCAACTAGCAAAAGCCAGGTGTAGAGGCCAAAGAGACCCAAAAAGACACGGCTTAAGTCCAGCCGGAGAGAGAATTCGAACAAGATGACAGCAATCAGGCCAAAGCCGCACTGCCGCGTGGCGTCCCGCAAGATGACCATCGGATGAGCCGAATCCAGCCGTTCGTAGATGCTTAACCAGTAGCCCAGCACCACCCAAGTGAGCAACGAGAAGCCTAAAAGCAGAGCTTTGTTCGGCGCGGGGATTTCGAAGTAACGCTCAAGCGGGAGCCAGAGGCGGGTCTGATAGGCTGCTTCAAACGCCAGCGTGGCGAGAATCACATCGGAGACGCCAAACAGCAGGCGCGCTTTGCGACGATGTTGGCTGTACACCGAAGATCATCATAACAAAGGACTTCTGAAGAACAACAGCAGAGATAAGGGCCTGGGCCTAGAAGGCAGAAGTGAAGCGAAGAGAGAGGCCAAGGGAGGAAAGCGCGAGGAGGCCAAGCGCTGAGTTTAACTGAGCTAGCTCGCTTAGTTGACCGTGCGCCGCGGCTTTCGCCGTGGTTGCGCCAGCTCGAGGGCGCTAGCTGGCTCGAAGAACGCGTCATCGGTCAGCTGTCCAGTTGGAGCCGCCCGCAGCAAGGCTTCACCCGTGGAAAAGCCCTCCCCAGAGGCGCGTAACACCTCCATCCAAGCCCCAAAAATAAGATGTTCGGTGGCCAGCGCGCGGAGGTCTCCAGTTTCCCAAAAACCGGTGTTATCCCTTACTTCCAGATTGCGAATAAAGTTGGCCTGCAGCTCCCTCAGCAACCGGGCCACTCGAAGATGCACTTCGATGGCCCCCGTCAAGGTAGTCGACAGACTGACTTCCAAGAAACACTTCTCCTCGCCGGGCAGAGAGAAAGCCACTGTGGGATGGGGTGGCAGCTCGCAATAGCTGACGAGGCGCCCCGCTTGATTAAAGGTCAGACACACGGCATCGGTCCAGGGCGGTAGCAGGACCACACCTCGCAGTTCATCTTCAATCAGAGTCGGCAAGAGGGCTTGCTCGGGACTTCCGCTCGGTTCGATCCAGGGACCGTTCACATGGCGGAAAAGCATCCCCGAAATCAGACGGCGATACTCACAGCACTCCCACCGCCAAACCTTCACTCTCTGTCTGGTGTAAGCAATGAGTTCGTCGAGAAGGGAAGGATCATTCAGGCTGCCTGAGTAGCCGATGGAGACACCCAGAAACGGAATTTGCATTCTGCATATTCGTGGCGAGCGGAATTCATTTTTCTCAGGCAAGTTCCAGCCTGAGCCAGCCAGTAAAGCGGGGAGCCGCAGGTCAGGGCGCAGGAGGCTTGCTCGCTGCAACACGCTGCTTGAGAAACGCCAGAAGCCGAGCTGGGTCATCGGTGATGATGGCGTCCACTTTGGCGCGAATTAACCGCTCCCAGTCCCGCTCCGTGTTCGCCGTCCAGGGCACTACTTGAAGCCCAGCGGCATGAGCTTCCTCGACTTGCTCGGCAGTGACCAACAGGTGATGAGGCGAAACGATCCCCGCCCCGGCCTCCCGCGCGATGGCCACAAAGCTTTTGGGCGGGCCTGCATAAAGCGCCGCCAGCCGCACTTCCGGAAGAATCTTTTTCATGGCGTGCAGCGTGCGATAGTCAAAGGACTGAACAATCGTTCGGGACACCACGGAATGCTTGCGCAGAGCCTCGGCCAGCAGTCGGGCGAATTCCTCCGGAGAGGGCGTCAACTGAGGCCGGTCCTTGAAGATTTTGGTTTCGATATTGAAGTCAAAGCGACCTCGCGCCGCAAGCTTCAGCACCTGCTCGAGCGAAGGCACACGGGCACCGGGCGCCGGCTGCTGGTTTGGGAATTCGGGATTGACCTTGGAACCACAGTCCCACTGCTGCAATTCGGCAAAAGTCATCTCGCGGATCGTTCTCTTGGCGCCCTCCGGCCCGGAGCAGTAGGTCAGATTCATGACGGGATCATGAGAAACGACAAGCACGTTATCGCGCGTGACGGCCAAATCCAGCTCCAGCACATCCACTCCGGCCGCAATCGCATACTCAAAGGCAGGTAGCGTGTTCTCCGGACGCACGGCTCTTGCTCCGCGGTGGCCGTGGACAAGAATTCGATCTGCCGCTCCGAGATTCGTCATGACCATGAGCACACACAGGAAGCGGATTGCCATTCTGGCGGCCGCGGCGGCGCTCGAGGCGCTGGCAAGCGGGGCAAACCGTGCTGCTCGACACAGTATCATGAGCAAAGCATAAACGACATTCATTTCAAGATCTTTACGGAGGGCGCAGATGGCTGATCTCTCGCGACGCAACTTTTCAAAGACAGCGGGAGTTGTGACGGCTGCAAGCTATGCACGCATTTTGGGCGCCAATGACCGCGTACAGCTTGGCTACATCGGCGTGGGCAACCGCGGCACGCAAGTACACGAGGCGTTTCTCGAACACGGCGACCAGATTACGGTTGCCTTGTGCGATCTGCGAGATGACTACATGGAGCACAATGCGAAGCTTTCACGCGGCAGTCCGAAGCTTTACCGGGAATACCGGAAGTTGCTGGAAGACAACCAGGTGCAGGCCGTCGTAATCGCCACACCCGACCACTGGCACGCCTTGCAATTCATTGACGCCTGCCAGGCGGGCAAAGACGTTTACGTAGAAAAGCCGCTCTCGCTTACCGTGCAGGAAGGCCGTCGCATGGTGGACGTGGCGCAAGAAACCAAACGCGTGACACAGGTTGGCATCCACCGGCGGTCAGCAAAATTTCTACAAGAAGCGGTAGAGGTGGTTCGGTCGGGATTGCTCGGCCCAGTCACGGTTTGCAAAGGCTGGCATTTGCAAAACGAGTGGCCTAAGGGCATCGGAAATCCGCCCGATGAGAAGCCAGTCAGTGAAGCGGAATGGGATCAATGGCTGGGTCCAGCGCCCAAAGTTCCCTATAACAAGAACCGCACCTATTATCGCTTTCGCTGGTTTTACGATTATTCTGGCGGGCAGCTAACCAATTTCGGCGTGCATTACATGGATATGCTGCGATGGGCCATTGGCAAGGATGCGCCCACGGCGGTTACGGCGATGGGTGGCAAGTATGCCATCCAAGATAACCGAGAAATTCCCGATACCCTTGAGGCGCTCTGGGAATTTGAAGGGGGACCCCTCATGGTATTTTCGCAGTACAACGCGAATTCGGCGCCAGGCAACTTGCAAGGCGCGGAAATGGAAATCCGAGGGACCAAAGGCACGATGTACATTCACAGCAACCGCTGGGAAGTCATCCCCGAGCGCTATACCGACCTTGAAGTGCCAGTTCGCTCGCCCCTGAACCGAGACGCCGAGCGCAGCTACCGTCCCTCCATGAGGACCTCGATTGAGCCTCTGTCAGGCAAGGGGAGCGCCAGCACAGCCTTCCACACCCGGAATTTTTTAGATTGCGTCAAAAGCCGCGCCAGAACAAACTGCGATGTCTTAGAAGGACACCGCTCCACAGCCGCCACATTGATTGCAAAAATTGCGCTGCGCCTGAGAGCCTATTTGGAATGGGACAGCAAGGCTGAACGGTTCACCAACAACGCGGCGGCAAACCGATACCTAGGCTACCAGTACCGGGCGCCTTATAAGCTCGGATAGGGCGGAGTTGTGACACGAAGACGATTTTTAACTTCGAGCGCGGTGGGCATGGCTGTCTCGACGGCCGCTCCTGCCAGGCCTACCCTGTGCATTTTTTCCAAGCATCTAGCCAAACTCGATTACGAGCAGCTCGGCAAGGTCGCCAAGGAGCTGGGTTTTGAAGGCGTCGATCTGACAGTTCGCCCGGGCGGGCATGTCTTGCCGGAGAGAGTTGTTGAAGACTTGCCACGCGCCTGCCAAGCCATTCGTGCTTACGGCCTCGAAGTGCCCATGATTACCACCAGTCTACTGCGCGCGGACGAGCCGACCGCCGGGACCACACTCGCCACTGCGGCGCGCCTCAAAATCGCCAAGTTCAAAAGCGGCTACTGGAGATACGGCGCAGCCGATCCGGAGAAAAAGATTGCCGAAGTCAAAGCCGCCACCCAGGGACTGGTGCACTTGGCGGCCCAGCATGGCGTCGAGTTAGGCTTTCACAACCACTCCGGCGATTACGTCGGCTCGGCTCTTTGGGATGTGCGGGAAATTCTCGCCGGACTCGATCCTCGGTGGGCAGGCTTCTACTTTGACCCTGCACATGCCACGGTTGAAGGCGGATTGTTTAGCTGGCAGGTGAACCTGCGCCTTGCGTCCAAGCGGCTCAAGATGGTGGCAGTCAAAGATTTTTTCTGGGAAAAAGTGGGCGGGAAGTGGAGAATTACCTGGTGTCCGCTGGGAGAGGGTATGGTGAACTGGGCTGGCGTTTTCCAGACTTTAGCTCAAGCACGGTTCACCGGACCCATTTCCTTGCACATTGAATACGAAGCCCGAGATGAACTAGCGGCCATCGCGCGAGACCTTGATTTTTTGCGCAGCCAAGTCAAAAAGGCCTATGCCGTGTGAAGCGGCCTCGCAAGGCGCGAATCCGCAGCCCGTCGAGACAAGCCAAAAGAGCGGCAAAGACTAACCGTCTGGGTCAGGAGGTAACGGGCTTCGGAAGTCCAGCCTCTTATCTGGTCCGGACCGCGCAGCAGGCTCTTACCAGCACTGCTCGTAGAGGGCCCGGAAATCCTGCAAGTCACAAGCGCGGGGACTTTCCAGATGTGCTGTATCGGCATAAGAGGCTTGCGCCAAATCAGCGAGGTCCTGTTGCCGAATGCCAAGAGAGCGCAAACTCACATCAAGGCCCACCTGTTTCCGTAAATCCACCAGCGCTTGGGTGAGACTCGCCACGGTGAGTAATCTCTCCAACCTTTCGATGCGGTCCCGCTCACTCTCTGGAAGGAAGTTCACAACAGCTGGAAGCACGCAAGCCATGGCCACTCCGTCAGCAACACCGGCAGCCAGAGAGATGGCCGTGGCCAGCGATCGAGCGAGGCCCCCACCTTTGGCGGAAGCCGCACCCGCTAGCAAGGAGGCGCTGGCTAGGCCTGAGCGAGCTTCTAAATTCCTCCCTTCGGATACGGCCTGGGGAAGGTGTTGATGGGTGAGCCGGACACTGTCCGCGGCGAGCGCTTCGCAAAGTGGATGGAAGGGTTTTGCAAAATAGGCATCCACACTGTATCCCAGAGCTTCCATTCCGGCAACCGCCGTCTCCCAAGGACTTGTCGTCAGAGAAAGCTCAGGATCCACTAAAGCGAGCGTGGGAGCCAAATACTTCGACTGAATGGTGACCTTTCGTTTGCCCCGAGTCACGACGGTGGCCAAAGCGCTCACTTCACCCCCACAGCCACCCAGAACAGGGACCGTCACCAGCGGCGGCATTTCGGAAGTGATGGTGGCCATGGGAGAAATGCCAAAAGCGTATTCAGAAAGCGGGTGAGGGTGATGGATCTTTAGGCGGATGGCCTTCGACGCGTTCATCACCCGGCTATCGCCAACCGCCACCAGAGCATCGCACTCTTCAATGACAAACGTCTCCGCACCATCGAGAACATTCTGCTCCGTCGGTTCAGCATCAATTCCTGCAAACAGTACACAGGTTTGCATCAGGCGGCACACACGATTTAGAACGGGCGATCCTTCCATTTCCCTTCCGGTCACGAGCATTGGACGGTGAATGGCGCGGTCAACAAGTTCCGCCGGCAATCTCTCCACCGCACCCAATCCGTATGCGACACAGATCGGAAATGAAAAATCGGAAATCATTCTTGCCTTCTCGATCGATCTCAGTTTAGCCGATTCAGGAATTTTACTTTAGGAATAAGCGGCTCAGAATCAGGCAATTGTGTCCGAATTCTTCAGGGGATCTAGGCCCAGACGGAGCGCTTTAGAAGGCATTTTCCGCGGCCAGTTACCTGATTTTTAAGCAGCGGAAATTTTGGAACGCTACCCGCGCTTTGACCGGGGTGCGGGCCTCGTCACGAGGGATTGCTGAAGGAGGCAGGCAGATGGGGCTACCGCCTCACTTCAGCCTAAGGCAAAAGGCCAGGTTTACCAGGTTAAGAGAAATTTCTCAAAGCGG
Organism: Bryobacteraceae bacterium; assembly: GCA_025056455.1. Taxonomy (GTDB): domain Bacteria; phylum Acidobacteriota; class Terriglobia; order Bryobacterales; family Bryobacteraceae; genus CADEFT01. Next base: position 933,542 of record JANWVY010000001.1, read on the forward strand.
TCCATCGCCTCTTCGAGGATGGAGAACTCCGAGGCATAGCAGATCCGCACGGAGCCTTCTCCTCCAGCGCCAAAGGCGACGCCAGGCGCTAACCCCACCTTGGATTCGAGCAACAAGCGGCGGCAAAATTCGAAGGAGTCCGCAAGACCTTCAATTTGCGGAAAGAGATAAAACGCTCCCTCGGGCTTGGGAAGGCGCACGCGCTTCATTTGAGACAGACGCTGGAGGCAGAAATTCCGGTTGAATTCCAGTTGAGCGAGCATTTCTTTTAAGGACTGCTCGCCCTCAAAAAGCGCCGTTTCCGCTGCGCGTTGTGCAAAGCTCGGCGCGTGCGAAACGATAAATTCGTTCAATTGTGCAGCCTTTTCACAAAGATCAGGGCGAGAAATGAGCCAGCCCACCCTCCATCCGGTCATGCGCCAGGCCTTCGAAAAAGATTGCACGACAATGATGGCATCCTGCGCTTCGCCGTGTTTGAGAATTGAAGGAACTGGCTTGGGGGAAGGACCATGGGCATAATAAATCCGGTCGTAGACTTCATCCGCCAGCAACCACAAATGGTGGCGCCGCGCAAAGTCAAGCAACCGCTGCTGGTCGTGTTCCGTGGCGACCCACCCTAAAGGATTTGAGGGTGAAGTGTAAAGCAACAGGCGTGTGCGCGGCGTGATGGCAGCCTCGAGAGCATCGAAATCAATTTCGTATCGGCTTCCGCAAAACGGCTGCGCCACTTGCCGCACCACTGCATGACACATTTGGATGATGGCGGAGCCATTGGGCCAGGCTGGCGTGAGAACGATTGCTTCATCGCCCGGATCGAGCACACAACGTATGGCCACATGCAGCGCCTGCACGCCCGAAGCCGTAATGACGATCCGCGTGAAGGGGTCGAGGCTGACGCCTTGAATCTCCGCGTAATAACGGGCTAACGCCTGGCGGGTGGAAGGCAGACCGGCGTTTTCTGTGTAGAAGGTGAAGCCCTCGGCGAGAGCTCGCTGGGCTGCTTGCTTGATGAACTCCGGGGTGGGAAGATTGCTTTCCCCAAAATAAAGCCGGAGCACTTTCTCTTGCGGCGTGCGTGCGGATAAATCCATCTTCATGGCCAGCTCGCCGAGTTCTCGGATTCGCGAGTACGGAACAGAAGCCGCTGAAGAACCAAGCGTGGGAGTGATCATGGGTCGGATCGCTCGTTGAAACACGAAAGGCGCCACCGCAGAGGTGGCGCCGGGTAGGATGAGCCAAATTCAGTTTGCGGCGCTGGCGGACGGTTTGGATTCCGTTTTGGCGGACGCAGTCTCGGCTTTCTGTTCAGAGGAGCCGCCGTTTGAGGAGGCCGTCCCGTTCTTCTTGCTGTCCCCGTTTGCGCCGTTCGCCCGCGCATAGTCCGTGATATACCAGCCGGTTCCCTTGAACTGAAAGGCGGGCGGCGAAACGATTTTCTCTACATCTCCTCCACACTCCTCATGCACCGTGAGGGGAGGATCCGAGAATTTCTGCATCACCTCAAACACTTGATCACATTGTTTGCATCGGTATTCGTATAGAGGCATGGATCTTCCTCCCAACAATCAGTCAGAATTTGCTGCTCAACGCTGCAAGCCGTGCGAAAAAACTTGAGCTACCTGCTTGCCCGAATTCAAAACCTCGATGGCTTTTTTGAGCAACGGGTCATCAGCCGTCTTCGAGCCATCCGGCCGGGCGGGCGACTGGGGCGTAGAGGGTGGTTCCTGCGACTCCAACTCATCGCCCGGCAGTTCGTTCTCCGAGACCGGGTGATTGGGCGTCACTCCGGTGTCTTGGATGGCCTTGCCACTGGGCGAATAGTATTTTGCGACGGAGAGAATGACGGCGCTGCCATCGTCCATGAGGATGGCCTTGCGAACGGCAGCGTCGCCGTAGGAACGCTCTCCAACTACGTCGGCGCGCTTGGAATCTAGCAGGGCCGCGGCTAAGATCTCTGCCCCGTTCGCCGTGCCGCGGTTGGTGATCACCACGAGTGGGCCTTTCCAAATCGCCTTGCCAGGTTTGGCCTCGAAGTCTTGACGGCCGGTTTTCTGGCCTTGTAGGTAACAAATCAGGCCGCTCTCCAAAAACAAATTGGCGATGGCGATGCCTTCTTCCGGCGAGCCGGTAGGAGCATCGCGCAAATCGAGAATGAGTTTCTTGGCTCCCTGTTTCTGTAACTCTGTAATCGCCTGGGCGACCTCACGAGCTTTGCCCGGTTCGGTACTCGAGAGGCTGATCCGACCAATCGAATCCGGTAGCATTTTGTAGCTGACCGGAGGCAGGACGATGGGAGCGCGCACGAGCCCGATTTTTTGCGGCTCGGTTCCCCGCCGCACGCGCAACACCGTCAGCTCGACGCTGGTCCCCGGATCTCCATGCAGCAGCATCTCCGCGTAGGCTAAGGGCATATCGCGCGTGGTCACCGCGCCAATGGCTTCGAGAACGTCTCCTGTGGCAAGCCCTGCTTTGGCCGCCGGCGAACCTGGAATCGCGTCAACGACATTGAGATAGCCAAACTTCTTGGAGAGAACCAAGCCGACACCGGCCTTGGGGGCATCTTTATACTTGAGATATTGCTTATATTGGTCCGCATTCAGATAGCTTGCGTAAGGGTCAATGGACTCAAGCAATCCATTGAGAGCACCCAAGGTGACGCTCTTCATGTCGGGCTCTTCGACATAATCGCTCTTGATGCGGGATAAGACCTCGGTATACACCGCCAGGTGCTTATAGGCGTCCTCGGGCGGAGCACTGCGTCCCTTCACAGCGCCTACGAGCAGCGCAATCATGAGACATGCCGAGGAGGTCACAACTAGAAACTTGAAGCGGCTATTCATGAAACCCGCCTTTCTTCCACGCCGGCCCAGAGCGGCTCTCTCTTATCAGTATAGACGAGCCACCGTCTACAGGCGCTGCGCCGCAACACGAAATCCTTGATATTGTTTGTGAAACATACCAGGCATCACGAGCGGAAGCAGCACCAGAGCGGCGCCGTTCTCAAGCAAACTCAGCCCGATGGCGTTGAACAAAGGCGCCTCTTCGGCCGTAGGCACCAGCGAGGAAAGTTGCACGCTGAGGAACCTGCCAAACAACGAGAGAAGGAACAGCGCCAGGAGCATGCACACGGAGGTCCGCCAACTGAGCAGCCACATCACTTTGAAACTTTCCGTGTATCCCATGGGGGCCTCTTTGCCGTCCACCAAAGTCAGTAAACGAAAACCAGCGTAGCGGCCGCGCATCATGCGCCGTACGAGCCAGGGAGCGATCAAGATGAGATAGAAAATGACGAACAGCAGTTCAGCCTTAGGCGGAATTGTCCCGTAGATCTGGTAGACTACAGTGGACCAGATGACATCCAGAACGACCGCCGGCCACACCAGCCGCCAAGCCAGCTGCATTCGTTCCCGAAATGTGAGGACACAACGAAACAACGAGAGCATGCCGGGCTAACTCGCGTGCCGTTTGAGAATTTGTTGCAGATTTTGCGAGAAGGCTGATCGGGCCATGACCAGATCGCTACCGGCTTCTTGCGCCTTCACCTTCAGATCGCCCTGCACATGGGATACATAGCTGAGCACGTGGATGGATTTCAAATTCTCGTCTTTTTTGAGTTTCTGAATTAACTTCACCGGCTCGGCGGAGGGGATATTCAGATCCAGAATCACCAAGGCCGGCGGCGCGGTTTTGAGATGGTTGAAAAAATCCTCTTCGGTTTTCACATAGTCTACTTGCATCCCATTGCGTTTCGCCGCGTCCGTGATTTTCACGGTGAAAAGAAGATCGCTAACCAGGGCGAGGATTCGTTTGCTCTCCTGCTTGTTGCTCATGATTTTATCGATCAAGGACTGAAGTCGCTCGGAAAAGGAGGGTAAGACACTTTCATCGTACTCGGAGCAAGACGCTGCTTTCAAGCAAACCGATCGACTCAGTCACGGGGATTCAGGTTGCGCTTCGGGTTGCGCCGCGTCATCAGAAGATACGGCGCGCGATCGTTTCGCGCCACAATCGAGAACCCTTCGCCCTCCACCATCGAGGCCGTTCAGCTCTTCCGGGACGACTTTCTGAGAGCCTCCTGAATTTTGTTTGCGAGATCCTTTTTCCTTTTCCCTTCAGGGGCTTCGGAGAGAGCAGCCTCTGCTTCGCTCAGGAGTGTTTTCATGACGTCGGGCCGGTCGAGTCTACGGGAATCAAAGAGGGTCGAGGCCTCGTAAAGACTCTCGGCAACGGCCAGTCGGAATGCGGGCCCTGGAACTTTGACCGGCCGCGTCGCAAACCGGCTACGGGCCTCAGCTGCATCCTCAGCGCCGGCGGCTTTTGTGGTGGCGAGAACAAGGCCGCGCTGGAAGGCAAGTTTCATGGCTGAGTCGATCTCAGCCGGAGGTATGAGAATCCCTCGCGAGACCTGAACAAGCGCGGGCACCTCCGCGGTGTTGCCCGCTGGAAACGGAAAGTCCAAGCTGACTTCAGCCAGCGAAGCTGCTTTCATTTTGCGCCAGGTTTCCAACAGCTGGGCGGCGTAATTGGCCGCCAAGGAACGCATGTCATTCACCTGTTTGCGGAAGGGCGTGGGGTTGGCTTTATTTTCTCGGGCGCCGAACTCGAACTTCTCCGCAAAGTCGAGAGCTCCGCGCAGCAGGCCGGAGCAAACCACCAGCCGCCAAGCAAGCCCGCGATCGCTGAACTCATTGTTGGTTTTGGTTAATTGCTCAAGATGGTCGTTGGCCTTGCGGTAGTCGCCCGCAGCAAAGGTCTCCTGTGCGGCCTGCCAATAAAAGGCTGGAGTGCCTTTGGCGGGAGGAGGAGGCGCACTCGAACAGCCAGCGAGCAGCATGAGAGCGAGGGCACAGACAAGCAGACGTCGGTGCATGGCAGAAATCTCCTTTGCGGAGATCAAATCACAAGCGGAAGTGCTTGACAAGCGGCATGGCCTTTGTAGAGCGAGGAAAGCAGGCGGAGACGCCGGCCGGTTGAGTCCAGAGAGCAACTGGCAGCGCGTCGTGAGTGCGCAGAGGAATGGAGAACTGGAAAAGCAAAAAGCCCAGCCGGTTGAGCTGGGCTTTTCGTCATAATCGGGCAACGTCCTACTCTCCCACACACCTTCGCGTGCAGTACCATCGGGGCTGAGAAGCTTAACTTCCGTGTTCGGGATGGGAACGGGTGTGTCCTTCTCGCTACAGTCACCCAAAGCTTGTGGAAACTTGTGGCATCTGGCATGAAAAGGTTGATGGGCGCGGCGATGAGGCAAGCGTGGAATGCATCGATAGTAAATTTTATGGTCAAGCCGAACGGGCTATTAGTAATGGTTAGCTCAACGTATCGCTACGCTTACACACCCATCCTATCAACGTGGTAGTCTTCCACGGCCCTTCTTAGCTTTCGCTTGGGAGATCTCATCTTGTGGAGGGTTTCGCGCTTATATGCGTTCAGCGCTTATCCCAACCAGACTTCGCTACCCTGCGGTACCACTGGTGTGATAACAGGATCACAAGAGGTCTGTTCAGCCGGGTCCTCTCGTACTACGGCCAAGCCCACTCAAATCTCCTACGCCCACCGCAGATAGGGACCGAACTGTCTCGCGACGTTCTGAACCCAGTTCACGTACCGCTTTAATAGGCGAACAGCCTAACCCTTGGGAGCTTCTACACCCCCAGGATGCGATGAACCGACATCGAGGTGCCAAACCGGAGCGTCGATGTGAACTCTTGGCTCCGATCAGCCTGTTATCCCCGGCGTACCTTTTATCCGTTGAGCGATGGCCCTTCCATACAGAACCACCGGATCACTAAGACCTGCTTTCGCATCTGCTTGACTTGTAGGTCTTGCAGTTAACCAAGTATATGCCTTTGCACTCGACGGAGGATTTCCAAACCTCCTGAACTTAGCTTCGCGCGCCTCCGTTACTCTTTAGGAGGCGACCGCCCCAGTCAAACTACCCGTCTACCAGTGTCCCTCCTCCCGCTTCAGGGAGGCAGGTTAGAATCACAGTACGATCAGGGTGGTATCTCACCGTCGGCTCCCTCGAGCCCGAGAGCCCGAGATCAAAGCCTCCCACCTATCCTGCGCAGACCGCACCATAATTCACTGATAAAGTGCAGTAAAGGTGCACGGGGTCTTTCCGTCTTGCGGCGGGCATCCGGCGTCTTCACCGGAACCACAAATTCGCCGGGCAGATTGTTAAGACAGTCGTCAGATCGTTACGCCATTCGTGCAGGTCGGAACTTACCCGACAAGGAATTTCGCTACCTTAGGACCGTTATAGTTACGGCCGCCGTTCACCGGGGCTTCAATTCAGAGCTTCGCCTTGCGGCTAACCCCTCCTTTTAACCTTCCGGCACCGGGCAGGCGTCAGCCCCTATACGTCGTATTTTTGACTTTGCAGAGACCTGTGTTTTTGTTAAACAGTCGCCTGACGCGTTTCACTGCGGCTCTTGCGAGCACCCCTTCTCCCGAAGTTACGGGGTTAATTTGCCTAGTTCCTGAACAATCCGTCACCCGAGCGCCTGAGAATACTCATCTCGTCCACATGTGTCTGTTTGTGGTACAGGTACCCGAACTTCCCTAGAGGCTTTTCCAGGCAGACGGCTGGGCGGATTTGCCTCTCCCAGCCTCCCTTCACTCTGGTTCGAAACCATTCCTCCCCAGAGCTTACGGTCTGCGTCCCCCCATCGGACTTGATCAGTTCAGGTAGTCACGGAATATTAACCGTGTGTCCATCGGCTACGCCTTTCGGCCTCACCTTAGGCCCTGACTAACCCTGAGCGGATTAACCTTTCTCAGGAAACCTTAGACTTACGGCGACCAGGGTTCTCACCTGGTTTCTCGCTACTTATGCTGGCAGAGTCCCTTCCTAGCGCTCCAGCAGTCCTCACGGTCTACCTTCGCCGCAGCTAGGAATGCTCTCCTACCGTTCTGACGAACCCGCAACTTCGGTATCACACTTCAGCCCCGTTGAATTGTCGGCACCGGGTTCCTCGACCAGTGAGCTTTTACGCTTTCTTTAAAGGATGGCTGCTTCTAAGCCAACCTCCTGGCTGTCTTAGGCACCCGACTTCCTTTCCCACTTAGTGTGAATTTGGGGACCTTAGTTGGCGGTCTGGGCTCTTCCCCTTTTGACGACGAAGCTTAGCCCTCGCCGTCTGACTCCTGCGCTGTACGTCCACGGAATTCGCAGTTTGGTTGGATTCGGTAACCCGGGAAGGCCCCTAGTCCATCCAGCTCTCTACCGCCGTGGCGGAACACGCAAGGCTAGCCCTAAAGCTATTTCGGAGAGAACGAGCTATCACGGAATTTGATTAGCCTTTCACCCCTACCCTCAGCTCATCCAAGCTGTTTTCAACCAACACTGGTTCGGACCTCCATCCGTTGTTACACGGACTTCATCCTGGCCAAGGGTAGATCATCCCGCTTCGCGTCTAATCCCAGCGACTCAACGCCCTATTCAGACTCGCTTTCGCTTCGGCTCGCTTCCGCTTAACCTCGCCACTGAGATTAACTAGCCAGCTCATTATTCAATAGGCACGAGGTCAGGCATAAACGCCCTCCCACTGCTTGTAGGCATGCGGTTTCAGGTACTTTTCACTCCCCTCGCAGGGGTTCTTTTCACCTTTCCCTCACGGTACTAGTTCACTATCGGTCGCTAACGAGTATTTAGCCTTGCCGGATGGTCCCGGCGGATTCCAGCAGGGTTCCACGTGTCCCGCTGTACTTAGGAGCCATTAGAAGCATCATTGCAATTTCGCCTACGGGGCTGTCACCCTCTATGGCCGGACTTTCCAGACCGTTCAGCTATTGCTTTGATTACCTCGTTACCACGGATGACCCCGCAGCCTGGAGAGTTTGCCCGGCTTGCACCGCGGCAATACTCGCTACTGCTTGGCCATCCATGATTTATGGTCCTGCAACCCCGGACTCTCCTTGCGAATCGTCCGGTTTAGGCTGTTCCGATTTCGCTCGCCACTACTTTCGGAATCTCGGTTGATTTCTTTTCCTAGGGGTACTGAGATGGTTCACTTCCCCCCGTTCGCCTCTTGCCGCTATGGATTCACGGCAAGATACCCCGTGTTCCCACGGAGTGGGTTCCCCCATTCGGAAATCCCCGGATCACAGAATGCTTGCTTCTCCCCGAGGCGTATCGCCGCTGGCCGCGTCCTTCATCGCCTGTTAGCGCCAAGGCATCCCCACGCATGCCCTTAGTAGCTTGACCATAAAATTTACTAAAGACACATTTACGCTCGAACTTGTGACCGCCCTTCAAACTTCGCTCAAAGCCCATGCACGGCTTTTCACTCCGCTTGATAGAAGCGGCCGGCTCATTTGCCTTTGCCCATCAACCTATTCAATTTTCAAAGATCTCGATCCTGCCAGAAGAACAGGAGTCAGAGCTCATCTCAAAGCCCTGGCTTCTTTTCTTCTCGCAGAAACCCGCACGTCGCTTTTCTACTCAAACGGCGCCGGTTTTGCTGGTGGGCCTGGTTAGACTCGAACTAACGACCTCACCCTTATCAGGGGTGCGCTCTAGCCACCTGAGCTACAGGCCCTCGGAGTGACCGTCGTCCCAGAGTCTGTCTTGGGTCCAGGTTTCCCACCCAGAGGCCATCGAATCTGGTGGAGCTGATCGGGATCGAACCGACGACCTCCTGAATGCAAATCAGGCGCTCTCCCAGCTGAGCTACAGCCCCTGAACCGGACCGTCCAGTTCATGACTTCGATCGAGGCCAGTTGGACGCGCGGCTGAGACCAGCTCAAGCCGCAAGCCGCTCGCCGTACGGCGACGAGAAAGAGAGAGCCGAAGCGTTGGAGTGGAACGACTACTGGCTGTTATTTGACGCCGCGTAGGCTGCGGCCAACAGCCAGCTCCACCCACGTCCTCTCTTAGAAAGGAGGTGATCCAGCCGCAGGTTCTCCTACGGCTACCTTGTTACGACTTCACCCCAATCATGAATCATACCTTGGGCCGCTGCCTCCTTTCGGTTAGCCTGCGGACTTCTAGTACAATCCACTTTCGTGATGTGACGGGCGGTGTGTACAAGGCCCGGGAACGTATTCACGGCGTCATTCTGATACGCCATTACTAGCGATTCCGGCTTCACGCAGGCGAGTTGCAGCCTGCGATCCGAACTGAGAACGGTTTTTTCCGATTAGCTCCCCCTCGCGGGTTGGCAGCGGTTTGTACCGTCCATTGTAGCACGTGTGTAGCCCTGGACATAAAGGCCATGATGACTTGACGTCATCCCCACCTTCCTCCAGCTTATCGCCGGCGGTCTCCTGAGAGTGCCCCTTGCGGGTAGCAACACAGGACGAGGGTTGCGCTCGTTGCGGGACTTAACCCAACATCTCACGACACGAGCTGACGACAGCCATGCAGCACCTCGACTCCCGTCTCTTGCGAGAAGGCCGTATTTCTACGGCTTGTCGAAAGCCGTTCGAGCCCAGGTAAGGTTCTTCGCGTTGCGTCGAATTGAACCACATGCTCCACCGCTTGTGCGGGCCCCCGTCAATTCCTTTGAGTTTCAGCCTTGCGACCGTACTCCCCAGGCGGCATACTTAACGCGTTAGCTCCGGCACGAATCCAATGAAGGACTCACACCAAGTATGCATCGTTTAGGGCGTGGACTACCAGGGTATCTAATCCTGTTTGCTCCCCACGCTTTCGTGTCTCAGCGTCAGTAGCTGTCCAGATAGCCGTCTACACCACCGGTGTTCCTCCTGATATCTACGCATTTCACCGCTACACCAGGAATTCCGCCATCCTCTCCAGCACTCTAGCCGCGCAGTTTCTGGCGCACCCTCCCAGTTAAGCCGGGAGATTTCACACCAGACACACGCAACCGCCTACACACTCTTTACGCCCAGTAATTCCGAACAACGTTTGCTGCCTACGTATTACCGCGGCTGCTGGCACGTAGTTAGCCGCAGCTTCTTCTCCAGGTACCGTCATGATCGTTCCTGTCGAAAGAGCTTTACACCCCGAAGGGCTTCATCGCTCACGCGGCGTCGCTGCATCAGGGTTTCCCCCATTGTGCAAGATTCCCCACTGCTGCCTCCCGTAGGAGTCTGGCCCGTGTTTCAGTGCCAGTGTGGCCGTGTGCCCTCTCAGGCCGGCTACCGATCTTCGCCTTGGTAGGCCATTACCCTACCAACTAGCTAATCAGCCGCGGGCTCATCCTTCGGCGTCTTGCGACTTTCTCCTTTCGGACTTATGCGGTATTAGCCCCGGTTTCCCAGGGTTATTCCCCACCAAAGGGTAGATGACCCACGTGTTACTCACCCGTACGCCACTGTACTCAGGTATTGCTACCCTTTCTCGTTCGACTTGCATGTGTTAGGCGCGCCGCCAACGTTGATTCTGAGCCGGGATCAAACTCTCGTTTGAACCGTTAGAGTACCGCTCGGAGCTTTCGCCCGAGCCTCGCTTCGGCTTAGAACTCGTCTCCTTGACGAACGTGCTTTTGCGTCCAACCAGATTGTCAAATATCTGACCGAATCCGGGCAAACCGAAACGGCCTGCTCCATGATTCGGCGACCTCGAAACTCGCATCCGCGCACAGACGAGCAACGTCAAGAGCTGATTCCGCGGCCGCTTATCCAATCAGCAGCCGCAGGAAAATGTGCGCTAGATTGAAGTGAAAGAACTTCTGGAGGTAGCGGGCAACCTTCGTTGGGCTGCCGGCTGGTCGGAATGCCTCAACCCTTCGGTTGGGCCATCTCGTGCTAACCTCAACTACTCACTACTGCCATCGATCATTCTATCCAAGCTGGTTTCTCTTGGCAAGACTTTTTGGCAATTTTTTTAACGTCCGATTCCGCATGAGTTCGAAAGACAGCAACCCGGTTTCCCCGGTGGCCACCGGCCAGATCCTGCTGCTGCCCTGCCCCGGGGGTTGGAGCAAGACCTCGGGCTGGATTTGCAGCCCGCCTAAAACCCGCCTAAAAATAGAGCTTCACTGCAAGCTGGAGGATCCGGGGGGCGCGTGCTGAGCTGAACTCGCCGAAGTGAGAACCCAAGGGGAGCGCAGACCCCGGCGGTCGCAGGTTGTTGGTGACCTTGACTCTTGGCCAGTCGTTAAACACGCCGAGACCGATCACGCCTGCCTCGGACACCCACTGAGTGCCGAGGTTCACATTATTGAATTGGGTGGAATTGGTGAAGTTGAACATTTCTAGACGAAATTGAATTCTCTCCCACTTTCACCGAGTTGAACGTTTTTGAACACGCTAAGGTCATGATTGAGAAAACCTGGCAGCCGGAGATACATGCGAGGATATGGCCCGATATCGCCGATATCCGGAGCATAAAATGCGTCCGGGTTGACCCAAATACCAGAACCTCGCATCGGTGCGCCGCCCACTCGGTACGGACGCACAGGTAAGTTATGCGAGCCCACAACGCGCTGCCCGACGTTGACTCCCTGGATGGCCATGCCAAGCTCAGCTGGTAGCCCGCTGTAATGCAAAGAGATTCCGGACACTTGCCATCCATCTAGAAACATCCTGCCTAAAAGGCCGCCTTTGAAAAGCCGGCTGCCCCGCGGTATATCGATCACGTAATTTGCCGTGAACACGTGGCCGCGGTCAAATCCGGCCGGTGAGTAGTCATAAGCTCTTGTTTGAAAAGGATGGTTGCCGTCAAAGTCGGCGTCGGCGCTATTGAAGGCGCGCGACCAAGTGTAGTTCACGCCGAAGGTCGCTAGCCTTCCCAGCCGGCGTTGCGCGCTCAGCTGCAAGGCGTGATAGTTGGACGAGCCGGAGGCCTCGCGGTAGTTGATGGCGGTAATACCGCGATAGGGCCGCAAAAAGTCGGCGGGCAGAGAGCGCGCTCCCGAGAAGGCGAAGCCGGCTCGCTGGTAGGCAGTTGCAAGACCCGGCTCCTCGGCGGGTATGGCATTGTTGGGATATTGCGAGGGATCTTGCGCCCAGCGCTCAAAGGTAGCGAAGTAGGGGACCACATTGAGATTTCGGGATTGAATCAGATGGCGGCCCTGACTGGAGACAAACGCGGCGTCCAAGACGACTCCGGCGCCGAGATTGCGCTGCACTCCAAGCGAGTACGACATCACGTAGGGGGTTTTCAAGGTTTTGGGGAATCCAAAAACGTTGAAGGGTGCTAGCATGCCTCGACCTACAGTCGGCAACTGATCGAGGGTATTGAAAAGGACACGTTGAAGCACATTCGTCGGAGGCGTGTTGACGGTGGCCAGAATCAGATTGTTCTGCAAGCGGTCAAAAGAAATACCGAAGCCGCCGCGCAGAACCGTGCGGTTGTCCGAATGCGGGCTCCAGGCGAATCCGAATCGCGGTCCGAGATGAGCGCCTTGTCCCTCGAAGCCGCCTCGCGGGTAGTTCTCTCGACGCAACGAGATCAACCCGTTGAAAGGATCCCCTGACTCGGGCACGATCAGGTTGATAAAAGTTGCCGGCAGGGTGTTGCTCAGCGTGGGGGTCAGGGGTGGCGCCCCGGGATCGATAGCGCGCCGCTGCCCGCCAACGAGAAGTGGAGTGTAGAGCCGGACCGCACGGGAGGGATCAAAGCGACCGAGGGCAAAAATGTTTGAGTTACCTTGGCGTTCGTACTGAGGAGGGAGGAAACTCACTCGCAAGCCAAGGTCCAGTGTAAGGTTGCGCCGCAATTTCCAAGTGTCCTGAGCGAAGAACTCTAAATCGAAATAGCGAATGTGGGCCATGGGCATGCTGTTGGCCTGTTGGAATTGAGTGAAAACTCCGAGCAGGGCGTTAGCAAACGGGTGTTGGGCGTTGAGCGGATTGTTGACGTCATGGCTGAAGTTGATGTCGCCGTTGACTGGATTCGCCGGCTGGAAGTTGAAGTCCGAGCGCAAGAACAGGAGACCGAATTTGGCCGCATGCTTGCCTTGAAACCAGGAGAGGTTGTTGCTCAGGCTGAGAGTGGGATTCGAGGAAGGTCGAGGCGTGGGACTCACCGAAAGGTTGGGAAAGGTTTGCTGCGCGATGCCACCAAAGGTCATCGCGGGAAGAACGTCCGCTTCCGTGTCCGCGCGGAATAATAGCGGAAAGCTCAAGCCGTGTCGCGACCGCGTCAGACCGTCGTCCAGGAAGCGAGCTTCCGAGCGGCTCCGCGTGAAGGCGAATTGAAACTCGTTGACCAGCCGTGCCCCGATGTTGGTTACCGAGTTGAGCGCCAAGTTGCGGGGAGCCTGAGTCTCGGTGGTTTTGGTGAGCGGCACGTTGTAGGTGATGTTGTAGGCGCCTCCATAAGGCTGACGCACAATTTCACTGTTTGAGATGAAGCGCCCAAACAGGCGTAACCGCTCGTGAAGGTTTCCATCGATCCGTAGAATGTCCTCCCGGCGGGGTCGTTCACCGGAGATCTGCGAGGAATAGTTGTATCTTACGCCGCCCGTAGGATCGTTCGGTTGGGGGAAAAGAGCCAACAGCGCTGGGCCATCGCGAAACAACCGGGCAGCCGGGATGCGATTGCCGGGAAAGGGCTGGCCGCTCAGTGGATCGCGGATCACGATCGGGTTCCCGTTGCCATCTGTCGTCTCCGCGAAGTCACCCCGCCGTTCGGCGAGCGTGGGGACGCGAATGAGACGGGCCGATTGGGGGATCAACTGGTCGTACCACTCTTGCGCCCAGAAGAAAAATAGCTTGTCGCGATTCTGGTTGAATTTCGTGCCCGGAATCCTCACCGGACCACTCACGTCATAGCCATAGTAGTCGTAGCGGTAGAGTGGTCGGGGCAAACCCCGTGTATTGTTAAAGAAATTGTTCGCATTCAGCGAGTCATGGCGCCGGAAGTAGCGCGCGCCGAGGCGGAAATCCTTCGTCCCTGAACGCGTGGTGTAAACGAGCAAGCCGCCGCCGGCTCTGCCAAACTCCGCTTGGTAGTTGGAGGTCAAGATGCGCACCTCCTGCAGCGCATCCGGATTGACTGTCACGTGGACGCGCATGCGAGCTCCTGTCAACACGTTCGGCGCGCCATCGATGGAGACTTCGTTCTGCGTCCCGCGCGCGCCATTAACGTTAAAATTCCGAAGCCCCGAATCCGAGGAAACCTGTGCGTTGACACTCGAAACCACACCCGGGATCAGCTTCATCAGATCAAGAATATTGCGGCCGTTCAAGGCTAAATCCCGGATCTGGCGATTCGTAAGAATCTCGGAGCGCTCTCCCGACTCCGATTTCAGCTGTAGCTGACCCGCGTCGGCCGTGACCGTGATCGATTCGGTCTGTGTTCCTACCCTCAATTGAATGTCCAGCGCATGGCGCTCGCCAACGCGCAACACGATATTCGTTAGCTTCACCGGAGCAAATCCGGAGTGCTCGACTCGGACCGTGTAGACGCCAGCTGGCAGCAAGGGCAGAATATATTCTCCTTGCGCGTTGCTCGTGGCGCGAGCCAGAAAACCCGTGTTGGCCTGAATTGCTTCCACGGTAACGCCTGGCACAACGGCGCCTGAGGAATCAACCACCACACCTGTCAGCGTAGAATGGATGGTTTGTGACCGCAGGAGCAGGCAGCTTGTCACTAGCAAGCTGGCAAGCCTTAGATTACGAGCAGCCATTTGGGCACCTCCCAACCCCAAAAAACCGTCTTCCCAACTCGAAGTCGCCACCGGCGCCTACCGCTCGAGCGCAACCGACAACATCCCATCGCTCTGTGCCGTAGTATACTGAAGCGGCACCGAAACAGAAACGAAATTCGCATTGAGTTTCACTCAGCGAAACCAACAACCGGCAACACAGAAAGGCAAAGGTCCTGCCTGGCGGCGCGCCATGACGGCAAGTAAGGCCAACATCACACGGCGGGGGGCGCTGTTTAGCGCCAGCGCCTTCGCTTCCCGTCTCACTGCTTGGAACCGTCCAGTTGACCCCGCGGCACAGCTTCGTGAGTGCGCTCAGCAGTTTCATCGGGTTTTCCGCGTTGAAGACGAGCTGTATGATTACGGGCGAAGTAGCCTGGAGATTTTAGAGCGCCTGCTGGCTGCCCTTTCGCTGTCAACGAGTCATCCCTTTGCCAAGCTCTACCGCCAGGTTCTCGCCAGGGAATTTGATGATCTGAGCCGCTTTCTTCGGGAAGAAATCGAGATCAACCGGAGGCGAAGAGTTGAACCCAGGCGCCAGATCCTGGTTCGAGAAGCGGGCTTGCGGGGCGACGCAAGGAGCGACAACCGCCCGGCACTTGCGGCGCTACTTGACGAAATCCGGAATTCCCGGTCGCGATGGGACATCCTCTTTCCGCCAGGAATTTACCGCTTCTCCGCGGCTGCTCCAACAGCACAGGCCGGGCCCGCAGCCGCTCTGCTGCTGAAAAATCTCCAGGGTGTCCGCCTGATTGGCGAAGGAAGCGTGCGGATTGTCGTTGATGGTCATCATACTCCTAGCTCTTTGCGGCTTGAAGGGTGTCGCGACGTTGAAATCCGCAATCTCACGCTGGAGATGGAACCACCGCCGTTCACCGCTGGCGTTGTCCGCCAGGCGTATCCTCAGCAGAACGAGTTCGAGCTGGACTTGCTACCTGGGGCTCGAGCGGCGCACGACGCAGTGTTCGTCTCAAGCCAGCTGCTGCGAGGCAAGTTACATAATCCCGAGACTGGAGAAATTGACCGCAGCGGGGGGGATCCGCGCGTGGTCTCCGTACGCCCCCTGGGAAATGGCCTCTACCGGCTGAAGGTAGCGCGCTCCGATCTGTCGGATCCCCCTGGTTTAACCGCCGCATTCCGTCCCGGCCAGCTCTTCAGCCTCCACGCCCGATCGGACCGCGGGCGCGGCAACGGTATTGAAATCTGGGACAGCGCACACATTCTGCTTCGCGGCCTCACGCTGCATGGGGCCGCAGGCCATGCGGTACTGGTCGTCGGTTCGGCAGGTGTGCAGTTTCTTGATTGCACTATCCAACCGGCCCCTGGACGCATCGCGGTCAACACGGCCGATGGTTTTCATGTTCGGGGAAACCGCAAGGGCCCGTACTTAGAACGCTGCTGGGTTGAAAAGACCAACGACGATTGCATGAATTTCTACTCTCGCGCCAGCGCCGTGCTCAGCCAGCAAAACGAAGTTGCCCTTCTGATTCCCGCCGCGGATGCGAGGAACTGGCGTCCGGGGGACTTAGTGGCCCTGCTGGATGCCAATACGGGCGCCGTGGACTCTCTGCACACCGTGGCAGCCATGCGGCCGGCGACTTGGAGAGACCAAGCAGCCGTCGAGGTGAGATTTCAAGAGCCTTTCCCCCGGCGGGTTCACTCACGGGAGTCCACTGGCCGGGGCGCGGTTTCAACACGAGAGTACACGCCGAGCGGAGGCGAAGTCTACCGCCGAGCCATGGCTCTGGCGGCGCCTTTCGAGCACATGGCCGCCAACTTGAGCCTGAAAAATGACGGATTCCTCATTCGCAACTGCCAGATGGGCAACAACCGGGGCAGCAGCTTCAAATGTAAGGCATCGAATGGCATCATCGAGAACTGTCGGCTGGTGAACCCTTCGATGGACAACGGCATCCTGTTTCGCATCGAATTAGACTGGCGTGAGGCCTTCTATCCGCATCAAGTGCTGGTGCGCAGTTGCCGGCTCGGGGGACGTAGACCCGTGGTCACAGGCGCTGGGTTGCCGGGCGAGCGGAAACTCACCGCAGCAGAGCTGCCTTGGATACGCGATATCGAGCTTGAGAATTGCTGGGATGAATTTGGGCTACGCCCGGTGCGTTTGGGTGCTTGAGGAAGCGTCGCTGGTTTACGGCTACCCAGCTGAAAGGGTGAAAAAGTCAGCTTATGGCACTTTGGATCCGCCGCCGACTCGCCGCTCGCCTGGATTGCCTAGCCGAGAACAAAAACGAGCTTTTCCGCTCAGCGATAGTAAAGACGGAGGCTCGCGCGCGTGAGCAAGGCATGTTCTGTGTAAACCGTCTGTGGCATGGGCTCGCCGCGCAGGATATTTTGAATCAGGGGAACGAGTCTAGCGCCGAAACGCTCAGGGAAGTGGGCAACGGCGCCCCACAGTGCACTGCCCCGGCGAGCAATGGCCGCGCGGACTTCCGCTACGCCGCCTTGGCTGAGGATTCGCACATCCGCCGTGCGACCGCACTCCTCCGTTGCACGTAAGGCGCCCATCGCATTCACATCGTTGTAGCAGAGCACAGCAATACGCCGCATCTGCGGGTTGGACCTAAGGAAATTCTTCATCAGTTCATCCGCTCGTAAGCTTTCTCTTCCAGCATGAAAGTGGCTCACAGCCTCATCTGGCACAGCAACAAACTGGCGAAGGCCTTCGAGCATTCCCGTCATGCGCGCGCTTTGTGCCGGTGAGCTACCGGGAATGTCCAGTAAAACCACGTGGTCAAGCGAGCGGTTCCAACTTGTCAGCACATATTGGCCGAGCGCCTCGCCGCCGGTCAGGCCAGCTCGATAGTTGTTGATCCCGAACAGGCAGGCTCCGGGGACAGGAAAAGTAATTGCGATCACCGGTGTCCGGGCACACGCACAGCGATCGGCAATGACATGGGAGACGTGTTCATCGGGGTTGTAGACGACGAGAAGCGACGCGCCCTCGGCTAGAAGCTGGGTCGTCCCCTCAACGGCCAGCGACGGGTTGAAATAGTGACGCCGCACAAGTAGCGTGAAACCCGCCGCCTCGGCGAGAGATTGAATCCCCTTCTCCACTTCCGCCACAAAAGG
The DNA here is from genome assembly GCA_025056455.1 of Bryobacteraceae bacterium. Taxonomy (GTDB): domain Bacteria; phylum Acidobacteriota; class Terriglobia; order Bryobacterales; family Bryobacteraceae; genus CADEFT01. Next base: position 951,190 of record JANWVY010000001.1, read on the forward strand.
AATCTTTTCGGAGACCGAGAGTAAGCCCACGCGGCGCGGGCGGCGGCGCCAGGTTTGCCCATCTCGGGCGCGCTCGATGTAACCCTTTTTTTCTAAGGTGTAGAGGCAGCGGAAGGCAGTGCTTTTCGCAAGGTCAAGGTCTGCTACGACGTCAGAAAGCCTGAGCCGTTCATAACGGCTGAAAAGCTCGAGCACGTCCAGCAGCCGTCCTCCCGCCTCGATGTAGTAGCGGTCGACTTTGCTCATCGCAGAGAGATTTCCCACTCCAGCCTAAGAGCTTGATCGTCAGCGGCATTTCCAGGCTAACACAGGAAATGAACTACCCGGCCATTATCATCGGTCCCGAGAAGACAGCGGCCATGGCGCAACTGAAAGTTCTGGGCTTCTCGTCCGCGAACGAGTTTAGCGCTAACCGCGCGGCAGCCCGCCTTGCGGCGGATCAGCGCCGCGTAGAACCGGAGACTGAACTACGCTAAATCCTTTTCACAACAATGCCTTCACCAGGGCGGCCCTCGCCGGACCATGCGGGCCAAGCACGCCATCACCCAGGGGCCGGGGTGACGTCTCTGTGCTCGCCGGGGTTCTTTGATGCCCTGACCACGCACCACAAGGTCAAGCAAGCCTACTAGCGCTGGCGCGAGGGTCTGGTGCTGTTCTCGGACAACCGAACGGGCTTCACCTTCGGCGGCGTCACGTTCAAGGAGTACCGCCGCCAGGCGACCGACGCCCCGGGAGCGGCAGCTCAGTGTACGAGGTCGTGGACCTCGAAGCCGACGCCGAAGGCGGCCTGCAACTGGTGCTGCATCTTAGCCGGGCTGGATGAACCGCGGGATTGTGCGGTCCATGGGAGCCTTTTATAGGATGGGAGATGCCATGAAGAAGGGACACGGCGCTAAGGACTTTGTCTTGACGGTCAACTTCTACCGTGAAAAGGACGGACGTTGGCTGGCCGACATTCCCGAGCTACCCGGCGTCACCGCCTATGGGCGCACCAAAAAGCAGGCCTGGGCTAAGGCGCAAGCGCTGGCCTTGCGTTTGATCGCGGATCGTCTCGAGCACGGGGAGGCGGTGCCGGGCGAACTTCAGGTGTCCTTCATTGCCGCGTGAGCCCGCGGACCGGTGGCCCTCGGTAAAGGCGTCGAGAGTCTTGGCTACCCTCCTTCGCATCGGCTGGCGGATCAAACGTCAAAAGGGTTCCCACCGAATCTTGTAAAGACCCGGCTGGCCTGACGTGTTGTTTGCTTACCATGACCGCGTGACTCTCGGGCCGGTAGCCCTCAAGCTGCTGGCCGAAAAGACCGGACTCAAGCCAGAAGACCTGTAATTCGATCTGTGGCTTTCTGCAAGCTCCCACGATAGTGTGTGCCCAGCGTTCGGATCTGGTTCAAGAAGCAACTCCGGGTGGATCATTTGAATTTTCACCAGTTTCAGATGTTGAAGCTCGGCACCGTCGGGCTGGCGGCGGTGAAGAACCGGCTGGCCGCCGGCCTGGGGCCAACGGACGGGCCGGCCCAGCCGCTGACCAAGCGCTACGCGATCTACAGGTCGAAGCGGCGGAAGCGGCGCGCCGTTCGCCATCTCTCGCTTACCGGCAACATACTGTGCAACCTGTCGGTGCGGACGGTGAACGATCCTGCGGCGAAGGCGGCGCTGAGCTCGCGCCGGGAACGCATCAAGGGCCTGGCCAACCAGCGGCGCGAGCCATGGCTGGTCTTCTCACCGCGCAACCGCGCCGCCGTCGTTGTGGCTGCCCGGCGCATGCTGCGCGAAACCACGCCACAACTACTGGTTGAGCGGATGCTGGGGGGCCGGCCGCGATGATCAACCCGGCAGAGCTGGTGGATGCGCTGGTGGCCAAGCTCCGCGCCATCCCTGCACTGGTCATCGTGATGGAAGGTGACGCGGAGCGGATTCGCGCCTACCGCCTGGAGGATATGAGGAGCTCTGCCCGATCGGACGCCTGGCGGCAGCGCGTCGAGGATTGAATTAGCGAGGAGGGAGAAAAGATTGCCCAGATTCGCAAGAAGTTCGACCGGACTGAACAGTGGTTGTCCGAGACCAGGTCGAAGCTCGGCTGATGCGACCTTCGGGCGCATGGGCGAGAACGCGAGTCGCGGAACGGCGCCCGTCAACGACGTGTGAGCAGGGTGGCGCCCATGAAGTGCATGTATGAGGAAATCGATGTTGTCTTCTTCTCAGGAAGCAGAATCGAAAAAACGCATCCCATGGCCTCCATCCCCTCCCAACGGGGCCGGAGGAACACAGGAGCATCGCCGTTGGCGTCCCTGCTTTGGACGCCAAACTGACGCCAAAGGAGGTTTTCGGAGGGGTGGAAGTCTGTAAGTCTTTGAAAACTTTGGTCGGGCCGCCGGGATTTGAACCCGGGACCTCTTGCACCCCAAGCAAGCGCGCTAGCCAGGCTGCGCCACGGCCCGACAAACTCCTCTATTCTACCAGCCACCCCTCCTTCTAGGCGAGCGCAGAGGTAATTTCCACCCCGCGCTCGAACATCATCCCCACTTCGCTCGAGCACCCCAAAAAGCGCATTCCCCTTTCCCGCCAGAATTTCCCAAGCTGCAAATTACGCGTCTGCGTTCCGGGCGCCACTCCCTTGGCCACACAAGCATCGCGGACTGCCTCCATCGCCGCCACAACTTTCGGGTTGAGAAAATCGCCCGGATGCCCGAGGGCAATCGAGAAATCCACAGGACCGATCATCACCGCATCGACTCCGGGCACCGAGAGCAGCTCGTGCCGGGCCTCGAACCCTCGCATGGTCTCAATCTGAAATACCACCATGACCTGTTCGTTCATGTGGGCCATAATCTCGCCAATGGTCGCCTTGGCGTAATCCACGTGAAACGGCGTCAAGCCAAACCCCCGCACTCCAACGGGCGGATACTTCGTCCAGCTAATTGCTTTTTCCAAAAGCTCGGGAGATTCCATCCGTGGCAGCATAATTCCTTGCGCGCCGTTATCGAGCGCCCGGGCTACCAAATCGTACTGCAGATCCGCCACGCGAACCACCGGGCATAAGCCTGCTTGGTTACAAGCACGGCAGATGTCAGCCACCGTCTCAAAGCCTACGCTGCCGTGTTCGGCGTCGATAAAGGCCCAGTGGAACCCAGCTGCTGCTAAAATTCGCGCAATCTCGGGCGAGCGCAAACACCCATAAGAAGTTCCAAGTTGCGCCCGGCCCTCGCGCAGCGCCTGTTTGACTCTGTTCACGAGCATGACTAAGGGAGAAGTCTAGCAGACCGGGCTAGGGTGCGGGCTCAAGTTCCTGTGAGCCTCAACGCGGCCCAAACTCCGGTGATACGGCGCTCTTGTCAACCCTAAAGGTACAAAACGTGATGGTCTACGCAATTGGGATGTAAATGTTCGTAAAGCCGTTCTACCAGGTCTAAACCGTGCCGGGCTAGAAAAGGCAGGATGGTGTAATAGCGCTCTTGCAAGTGCTTATGCGGATAGATTCCCTGAAACAGATATGCGCTTTCTTCCATCGCGCGTTGGGATCTGCGCAGCGATTCGCGCGCCACCTTGCGCTGAAGCTTGGTCAATTGATACTGGATTTTGCGGGCACTGCGATCGAGAGCCTCGCCGAGCGTCTGGTCAAAACTTGCTACGCTGCGCCGGAGGTTTTCGAGCGCAGACCGCACGGACTGCTGAGTGGACTCAAGGGCATGAGCTACTTCCGGTGGCGTGAGCCGCGTTGCAATCCGTTCCCTGAGCGGTTCCTCGCCCTCAAAAAAGGATTCCAAACCAAGACCGTAGCGTTGCATCAGCTTGCGGCTGCGCGGATCAATGAGCGTAAAAGCGTGGCGCGAGGTGGCCACTGGCATCCGCCCCAGAAGCTGCCGGTAGATGACCTCCGATTGCGCTAAGTAAGCCAGTTCTGCTGGCCCCCCCACATAAGCGACGGTGGGAAAGATGTAGTCCTGAACAACTGGGCGAAGGGTAGCGTTGGGCGACAATGTTTCGGCGCGATCCATCAGCTGCTGGCTCGTCCAACGCCGGTCCTTGTGAAAATACTCGCCATTCTTCCGGCGCAGGTTGAGCCGGCGGCCGTCTTCCAGCAAGAAGAAAAGAGACGTGTGCTCGTCCATGTGGACTTGAGCATGATAGCCGGCCTTTTGGAGTTCGCGATTGCGCTCAAGAAGGGCTTGGGTCAGCAGCGGAGCGGCCGACACGGCTTGCTTTAAGATCGGAGCAGCGAGCCGCCGCGCTTCAGGCTGCATGGGATCAAAGAAGAGCAGATCGTAAGGCTTTAGCAACGCGCTCAGAAGTTGCTGGAAGGCTTCCCCCAGCGTCCGTCCGGGACAGTAGGCGGCGCGAGCTAGTCGCAGGACTTCCTCCGCATAAGGAAATCCAGCCAGGCTCTCTTCCAGTTTCTTGATTGGTACCTCGCGTAATGCGATTTCCCCCACCGGCCGGTCACTCAACGCCTCTGCGGGCAGGCGCAGCAACACTGGGGTGTGATTGACGTCAAAGCTCCAACACGCGCTGACCTCGGCAAAATCATGGTCCTCGGTGGCGAGCCAAAATACTGGCACCGCCTCTAGGCCTTGCGCTGTGAGCTGCTCGGCCAGGCGCACTGCTGTGAGGGCCTTGTAAATCGAGTAAGCTGGGCCCGAAAACAAGCCGGTTTGCTGCCCCGTCGCGACGACGAAGGTGCCTTCGCGGGCAAGACGCCGCACAGATTCGCTGGCACCGTTTTGCTTTTCCAGCACATCCACTAGCGCGCGCCTCCGCTCCGCTGGAAAATCGATTTGTCGCGCCGCCTGCCAGTAGGATTGCGGCTCGTGCGGGTCGTGGGCGTAGAGCCCAGCTACACGGTCGAAATGGTAAAGCAAATCAGCGAATAACTTCGACGTATGCGGCAGCTCGATGTGGCGCTTACAAACAATTTCCATGCATGCCCCAGCAGGACAAACTTTCAGCGTATCAGATGAAGCAGACTAGCCGCCGGATTCCAGCGTTTGCTACTTTGAGGTTCAGATTTATGATCGACGAACAGGAATTTCGATTGCGTTGCGACGAAGCGATGGCCGAGCTCTACCAAGCGCTATCCAAAGCCGCGGAAGAGCGGGGGTTTGACGTCGACTACAACAACGGAGCTTTGACCGTAGAGTTTGACGAGCCCAAAACGAAATTCGTCGTGAGTCCGAATGCGCCAGTGCGCCAAATCTGGGTCTCTGCTTTGGTCAAAAGCTTTCGGTTTGATTGGGATCCGAAGCGACAGGCGTTCTTGCTTGTCGGCTCTGGCGCCACGCTTAAGGAACTGATGGGCGAGGTCATTAGCCAGCATCTTGGTGAGACCGTACGTCTCTAGCAAAGAGCCATGGCGGGCGTGTATGTTTCCTATCCTTTCTGTGCGCAAAAATGCTCATATTGTAACTTTGCCTCCGGTGTTTTTACCGCCCAGCTTGAAGCGCGCTATTTACAAGCGCTCGCTCAGGAACTGCGCCAGTTTTCTTGGCCTTGGAAGCCTGAAACGATTTACCTCGGCGGAGGTACGCCAAGCCGCATGGAGCCGGCTGAGCTCCGTCAACTGCTCGCCTGCATTCCCGGCTACCCCTGGCAAGAAGCCACGTTAGAGGCTGCCCCTGGCGACGTGACACCGGCGCGAGCCGAGGCCTGGGTGCAAAGTGGGATCAACCGCATCAGCCTCGGCGTGCAGAGCTTCGAGGCACGGGAACTTTCGCAAACCGGCCGCCGTCACAGCGCACAAACCGTCCAAACCGAAGTCTCCGTGTTACGCGCGGCGGGCATTCAGAATTTCAATATCGATCTGATTGCTGGTCTGCCCCACCAAACGTTGGACAGTTTCACCCGGTCGCTGGACTGGGTGGAGCGGCTCGAAGCGCCGCACGTCTCGGTCTACATGCTGGAAGTGGACGAAGAAAGCCGGTTGGGCCGTGAGTTGATCCAACAGGGAATGCGCTACGGGGCTAGCGCGGTTCCGGACGAAGCAGCGATTGTCGCCATGTATGAGCTGGCGGTGGAAAGGCTGGCGGACATGGGTTTGAGGCGCTATGAAATCTCCAATTTTGCCCGTCCTGGCTTTGAATCGAAACACAACCTAAAATATTGGCGCTTAGAGCCTTACGCCGGCTTCGGGGCCGACGCCCACTCGTTTGACGGCCGAGAGCGGCGTCAAAATGTGGAATCGGCCGCCGAGTACGTTGCGGCTTGGGAGAAGGGTGCGCCAGTTACCATCCATCGCGTCGCTGCCGATTTGGTTCAAGAGCGTCTTCTAGTGGGCTTGCGACTCTCCTCGGGCGTGCCTCTACAACCGGCCGAACGGGAACGTTACGCAGCGCCCCTGGCCCGTTTCCTCGAGCAAGGCTTCGTCGAAGAGCGCGACGGGCTTCTTTGCCTCACCAATCTGGGAGTTTTGTACTCTAACGAAGTTTTCCAGGAGTTGTTGCCGTGATCATTGATCTGCGCAGTGACACCGTCACCAAACCCACTGCCGAAATGCGTCGCGCCATGGCCGAAGCAGAAGTAGGGGATGATGTCTACCAAGAAGACCCAACCGTCAACCAGCTGGAGCAACGAGCCGCTGAGATTTTTGGAAAGCAAGACGCGCTCTTTGTGCCCACAGGCACCATGGGCAACACCATCGGCATCAAGATCCACACCGAGCACGGGCAGGAGGTCATTTGCGAGGCCCGCTCTCACGTCTTCAACTATGAGCTTGCCATGATGGCTTGGTTCACGGGATGCCTGGCACGCCCCATTGCCACTGAGCACGGTCAAATGCGGTGGGAGCAAATCCGGCACGAGATTCGGAGCTTGAGCCCGCACTGGGCTCCAACCGGCCTCATCGCGCTTGAGAATACCCATAATATGGGCGGCGGCACGGTCTATCCCATCGAGTGGATCAACGAGATTTGCGATGGCGCCCATGAACGGAAATTGAAAGTGCACATGGACGGCGCTCGCGTGTTTAACGCAGCAGTGGCGCTTGGAAAACCCGTGCGCGAGATCTGCGCCAAGGTAGACTCGGTCATGTTTTGCTTGTCGAAGGGCCTGGGCGCTCCCGTGGGCTCGCTATTAGTAGGATCAAAACAAGACATCGCCCGCGCCCGGCTCTACCGCAAACGGCTCGGAGGAGGCATGCGCCAAGCTGGCGTCCTCGCAGCTGCGGGATTAATTGCCCTTGAAATCATGCCTTCGCGTCTTGAAGAGGACCACGCCCATGCACGTCTTCTTGCTGAGGGACTGGCCGAGCTTCCCGGAGTAAAGGTTGATTTATCCTCCGTTCAAACGAACATCGTGATTTTTGACGTCTCTGCAACCGGGCGCAGCGCCGCCGAACTGAGCGCGGAATTCAAAGCACAGGGCGTCCTGATTAACCCGATTAGCGAAACACACTTGCGCATCGTAACCCACTATGACGTCAACCGTGATGGCTGCAACAAGGCGTTGTCCGTAATTCGCAAAGTCGTTGCGCCCGTGATGGCCTAATTTTCAATTTTTTGGATAGTTGACGAAAAACGGGCTAGACCAGGCCAGCATGCGGTCCTCTTGCTCGACCCGCACGTAGTAATAGTGGCGGCCTTTGATTTCTCCTTTGTCTGTAAACTCGAAATTGACTTCTTGCTGGTTGGGGGCCGTGGAGTAAATCACCTGACTGTCTTTGATGAGATCCACTTTCACCACTCGCCGCGGCGCTTTCACCTTCACCTGAATCGGCAGCGCCTTGTCGAGCGAAAACTCATCCCCCATAAAATGAGAGCCCATCCGCACATCAAGGATTATGTTATCCATGGCGCCATAGGTGTGGCGCTTACGAATGGCATCGAGAATCCCCTGACGCGAAGCATCCGCGGTGTACACCATGGCGTAAGAAATATGTGTCGAGCCGTGATCGGAACTCGTGATGATGCCGAGTTTATATCCTTTCGCCCAGGCGTTTGAAACCATACCTTGGGGATAGTATCCGGCCTGTTTGACATGCGGGCCGTCTTGGGAAGGGTCCGCGGTGTGAGGCGCACCGAGCTGCTCGTAGTTGGTGCGCGCGCCCTGATAAATTTCCACTACCGGCTCCAAAGCCGGGTCATTATCTCGCCAGTCGGTTCCCATCCGTGTGGCTGAGGTATGCGAGATCGCGATGCCGTTGCGACCGCGAATATCTTCGTAGAGCAGCTTGGTGTCGTTTTCCACGAGGTCGGCGGTCCCGATGCCCGGCTCGTCGCCTAAGGGATTTTTGCCGAGATACCACGGCTCTACCCCGCTGCGGAGAAAAAAGGGAGTAACGCGCGCCTCCGAACGTTTGGCAAAAAAGATGTTGCGATGCCCATTTGGAAAAATCGCACTTCGCTCATAGCCAAAAATTGACGTGTAAACGCCCGGGATGTGGTACATGTCTGTCATTTTTTGCGTATACCACCACCAGTAAGGCCAAGCGCCGCCCTGGTGGTCGGTCGAGGCGCCGAAGTCCATGCTTGCCGCATCGATCATGTAGCGGTAGAAATCCGGCAGCGAACCATCGTTTGCGCCGCCACCATCCCAGCTCAACTCCGTGTGCCGGTGGAAGTCGCCGCGCAGAATGCGATGAGCTTTACCGCCAAGGTTTACGGTGTAGGAGCGTATAGCCTGTACGGCACGCGCCTCGTCCGCATGCCCAAGTTCAGCGGTGACCGCTCGGTCGGGAGGAAGCTCGCCCCAGCTGAGCTGGGCTGTCGCCTTCGGAGCAGGCAGGATGGCCGAGTAAATTTGCTGTCTCACAGGCCGGTGATAGTAGCTCGGGCTCCGATTGTCTGTGTCCCATACCAGAAGAAGCCCGCCGTCCTTGGTCAAAGAAGCCCCCATCCGCGTGCTCGATCGCCCCTTGCTGTAGGGTAAAGCAAAGGCCTGCGACCACTCTTTTCCCTCCCAGTGCGTCACCCAATATTCCCAATAGCCACGAGCGCGTTCCACCGCCTGAGGCCCAACCAAACGGCGTTTCGCCACCACGTAGACCGACCCTTTCCCGTCGGCAAAAACATTCGGCTGGTAGGTATTACCTGCGCCGAAAGCCTCCGCCAGAGGTTGAGCCAGCTCGTGCCATCGACCTTGGTCGAAACAGCGAATTCGAGGCTTGCGGGCTCCGCCAAGCGGCGCGCCCTTGGGGTTTTGCCGCAAAACGTAGCCCTGGTCTTTGCCCCATCCAGGACTTCCCTGCTCCCAGGCCACCCACACGCGGTCGTTTGCATCGACGGCGATCGTAGGGCGTGCGTCGAAAGTCTCCCCCTGCGCTACGGGTATTTCCAAGTCCACTTTGCCGTTGCTGACCCGAGTTAAGAAGACGTCATAGTTGCCAGCTCGATAGCTATCAAAAGCAACCCAGATGTCTCCTTTCCGGTCAATGGCGACTGCGGGTTCCCAGTCATTTGCGGCATGATTGGTGAGGCGCACTTCGGTCGACCATTGGTCCCGCTCTAAGGTCTTGAGAAAAATGTTGCTGTGTTTTCCCCGAAAACCTTGCCAGACAACGGCGATCTTCCCTTTGCCGTCTGTGGCGATCCGGGGATTGATGTCTGGGAGCGGGTCCGTCGTCAAGCGTTCTAAGGCTCCCCATTCCATCCTTGCCGGATCGTAGCGCCGCGCATAAAGATCCCAATTGCTCTGGCTCATTTGCGACCAGACGACCCACACCCGGCTCTCCGCGTCAGCAGCCACCTGAGGCAGAAAGCTATCGCCGCTGGTGTTTGGAACCCACTGCATCACCCCCCACTGGCCATCTTTGAACTGGCGGATGACGACGTCATCGCGGTCGCCCACAAAGCTGAGCCAGGCAATCCAGATGGATCCATCGGGCGCTGCGGTCACCGAGGGGAGATCGTCTTGGCGGAATTCATGTCCCACCATGGTGACTTTCCATTCCGTTCCATCCGGAAGAGTGGTTTTCTGCATGGGTGGCGACGCCGCCTGAAACGCTTGCGCAGGCCGAGTGGAAAGCCAGGCGAACCCGCCGAGCAGTCCTAAAACAAGGAGGTAGAGGAAAAGCGGAGGACGGCGCATATGCCCATATTCTATGTAAGCCCAGTTTGTCGAGTGGACCCGTCGGGGCTGGTCGTACACTGAGAGTGGGATGTCTTTACTTTTCGCTCTCGCGCTAATTTTCACTTTGCCGGCGCAGCAAAGCTCCTACCGGTTCGCGCCTGGCGCAGGCGGGGCGCCCATCCTTGTGCTGCTACCAGCCGCTGCGGAGACTCTTGAGGCGGAGTTTCAGACCTGGACACAGATTGCAGCCACGCGAAAATGGAATCTGTTTGCCCCCACGGCTGGCTTATCGGGAGATGCGGGATTGAAGCAACTGGAGTCGTGGCTGAGCGAGCTAAGAACAACGCACAAGCTTGAGCAGGCTCCGTGTTATTTGGTTGGAGCGGGGGCGGCAGCAGCGGGCGTGTTCTATGCGGCGGCGCGGATACCGCATCTTTGGACTGCTGCGGTCGCGATCAGCGGGTCCCCCAAGCCCGCCATTGACTCCGACCGTATCTTTGCCGCGAACACGGGAAACGTCCCTGTGGCCTGGGCCGTTACCCCAGAAGAGCGTCAGTCAAGTGACGCGCTGCGCGCAAAAATGCTCGCTGCGGGCTACAACCTCACTGTGTTGGAGTCGGCCACCATCGAGCAAGTTCTCGATTTCCTCGCCCGGCACCGTTTCGTCGCCTATCCCGAAGCCATTGATTGCGAAACGGGAAATCCTCAGCTGGCCCGCTGCTACTGGATCACGGTGACAGCCTTCGATCCTGCGTTGCGCAATGACGCCTTACGCAGCAGCCGCATTCCGCCAGATCATCTCGGGGCCTCGTTGGATTTAGGGGGTTTCGGCTTTAAGCTGACGACGCCTGGTCCAGGCGTACTGGTTGAATACCTGCCAGAGAACTACCGTGGCCCTCTTAAGCTGAATGACCGTATCGTTGCGCTTTCCGACAAGCAGATTCTCGACGCGAAACACTACGTGGAGCTAATGAGCCAGGTCACCGAGGAGCGCCCTGTGAGCGTGACCATTGAGCGCACCGAGAAAAAAGAGAAGGAGCGCATCCGCCTGACCACCTCCTATAAACTTCGCAAGCGTGAAGAAGTCATTACGGCCCGTATCCAAGCTTCTTATGCGAGCGAGGCGAAGGAAATCACGATCATCTCCCGGGCAGTGGCCGAAATTCAGATCCAGGTCCCGGATGCCTGGACCCCGGCCATCATCACTTGGAACGGAAACCAGATGGCGTCTCCTCAACAAGGAGGATGCCTCGCGCTCTCCCTGAAATCTCCTGGCTCGTCGCGGCCTTGCGGCCCCTAACGATTGGCTAGACAAGGAACCTGGAGCCCGGGCACGTCCGTCCAACTCAATGGCTAGCGTTCCTTGCCAAGGCCGCCGATAAACAGAAAAAAGTAAGATAAGAAAGGGGGTTGCTTGTCAGTTCGCTTGACCGCCTGGGGTGTTTTCTGCTTTTTGCTTGCGGGGATGCTGTTTGGCGAACCTGCGCCGATCAGCCGTGCCCGTCAGCTCTACTTACACACCCGTTATCAGGAGGCAATCGAAACCCTCAAAGGCCACAACAGCCCAGAGGCCTTTCGGATTGTGGGACAAAGCTGGTTCATGCTGGGCGAATTTAAGAAGGCTTGTGAGGCCTTTGAAAAGGCCGTCCAACTGGAGCCTGCAAACTCGGAAAATCATTTGTGGCTTGGAAGGGCTTGGGGGCGCCGGGCCGAAACGGCGAATCCTTTACTCGCACCTCGATACGCCTCCCGGGCCCGACAGAGCTTTGAGAAAGCGGTGGAGCTGGATCCCAAAAATATCCTGGCCCTAAACGACCTATTTGAGTACTACATGCAAGCGCCGGGCTTCCTTGGAGGTGGCAAGGAGAAAGCAGCCGCCTTAGCAGAGCGGATCGCAGCGCTTGACGCAGCTGAGGGACATTATGTTCGCGCCCGTCTTGCCGAGGACCGCCGGGAATTTTCCAAGGCGGAAGCCCAATTGCGTCGCGCGGTCGAAGCTGCGCCTGCTTCGGTTGGCAGAATCATCGATTTGGCGAAATTCCTTGCGAAGCGGGGCCGCTATCAAGAAAGCGAAGCTGAGTTTGAGAAGGCCGAGCGCATCGCCCCAAACAGCCCAAAACTCCTGTTTGAACGCGCCGCGACCTACATCGAAACCAAGCGAAATTTGGATCTGGCGAAGATCTTGTTGCAGCGCTATTTGGAATCTCCCCTAACCCCTGACGATCCACCGCGTTCGGAAGCGGAAAAGCTTCTCAAGCTGGTAGGCTCTTGAGTCCGAACTCCTTGCCTGTTTCTGTGGATTTTCTCTTTGGGACTTTCCGCCGCCAGTCCGTACTCAGTCTTCTGTTTCGATCTCCTGAAGAACGTAGGCAACAATCGTTTGTCCACATGGCGTTCCCTCCGCTTCCAGGTCAGAAAGGATCGCCTCCTCGATCATGTCCGGATCGATCTCCACGCGGCAGGCGTTAACGCGGTGTTCGCTGACGCCCTGGAAGCAGAGCCGGCAGGGCGGTAGATTCTCGCCTGCGATTCTCACGGGAGGGCCAAAAGTCCGGCAACTGATCGGGCGAAAATCATAGAGCTCGCAAGCGCCAGTCTGCGGATCCAAGGCCGGACACGGCTCATGGGCGAACTTTTCCGCGAATCGCTCCTCGGCCAGCTCGTCCTCATCGAAGATTCCGGTCTTCACATCGCCTGGAAAAACCGGGCTCATTCGCCGCCAGGCTCCAGCTGCCCGCAAGCGAATTCGCCGGACACGCTCCTCGGGCAGAGCCTGCATTCCTCGGCGCAACCGCCAGGCATCGAGCATGTTGATCGGAAAAGGCCCAAAGCAGCATTCCGTACATCCCAGTTTACAGGCGAGGTCTGGTCCGCTTCGATCAACCGCTTCGCGCCAGGCCTGGTCAATCACCCGCAACAGCAAGTTGTCATTTTCGGAGATGCTCGTAAGCATACATTCCAATAATCGTCTTGGCGTCGCAAATTTTACCCCTCTCAATCTGGCGCCTGATCCAATCGGGTGTAAACCACTTCACAACGAGATGCTCATCGTCGGTGGGACGGGCCGGACCAGGCTTTAATTCTTGCGCTAAAAAGACCGTCATCTTTTCCTGTTGAAAGCCGGGGCTTGGAAAAAACTCAATCAATTTTCGCCACTTGGAAGCTCTCAGCCCAGTTTCCTCGGCCAATTCTCGCTTTGCTGCCTGAAGAGGCGTTTCCCCAGTATCTACCATCCCTGCGGGTAACTCCCACAAATAGGCCCGGACGGGGTAGCGATATTGGCGTACCAAACAGATGCGACCTTCGGAATCGACGGGCATCACCACCGTCGAGCCGCCGTGTTCAACCAGAATCCGCCGGATCTTATGTCCTTCGGGATCCAGAAGCCAGTTGTCGCTGACCTGAAAAATCGGCGTCTTCAGGATCACTTTTCGCGAGATCAGTTTTTTCATGCTCGTCCTTTGATTTGGTTGGAACGTTTGCGCCAAGGAAAGCCCGCTGCGAAGCTCGGATGCAGAAAAAGACAGGTCCCGGCCGGGCTCACCGCCAGCGAATCACCTTCTCGAATTCTTCTACGGGTAAAGTGTTCCAGACATCAGCCGCTGTGAGCCAGCCGCGCCTTGCCATCGATACCCCAAATCGCATGTGGAGCAAATGCTTGGGATGATGAGCGTCTGTGGAAATGACGAATTTACAACCGAGCGATCGCGCCAAACGGATTAAGGGAGCGTGCAGGTCAAGGCGTTCGGGACTGGCGTTAATTTCGAGAGCTACCTTGTGCCGTGCCGCGGCGCGGGCCACCTGCTCGAAGTCAAACGGATAGCCATCGCGGTGCAACAAAACCCGTCCCGTTGGGTGACCGAGGGCCCGAACGTAGCGACATTCCACGGCGCGCAGCAAGCGGTCGGTCATCTCGGAGACTTCGAGGTTCATATGGCTGTGCACGCTGGCAATCACAAAATCGAGCTCTGCTAAGGCGTCATCGGCCAGATCCATGCTTCCGTCGCGGCGGATGTCACACTCAATGCCCGAAAACACCCGGATGCCCAACTCGCCGTCCAATCTCCGGACCCGGGCAGCAAACTCGGTCACGCGCTTTTCATCCAGGCCGTTGGCCATGGCTAGCGCCTTGGAATGGTCCGTAATGGCGAGATACTGGTAGCCTAGCTCGCGGCACTGCTTGGCCATTTCTTCGAGCGTCGCCCTGCCGTCTGTCTCGGTGGTGTGCATGTGCAAGTCCCCGCGGATGTCCGCGAGAGTGACGAGCTTGGGAAGGGCGTGGCGTTCGGCAGCTTCGATTTCACCTTGATTTTCCCGTAGCTCGGGGGGAATCCAGTCCAATCCCAGACGCTCGTAGATTTCTTCTTCGGTTTCGCCGGCCACGCGTTCGTGAGTGGCCTTGCCATCCGCTCCGAGCCGGAACAGCCCGTACTCGTTGAGCGAATAGCCGAGGCGCAAGGCGCGATTGCGAAGGGCGATGTTATGCTCCTTGCTGCCTGAGAAATATTGCAAAGCAGCGCCGAAACTTTCGCGCGGAAGCGCCCGCAGATCCACTTGAAGTCCTTCCAAGCCGACCTTGGCGCTGGCTTTGTTTTCTCCCCGGGAAAGCACCTGCTGGACGCGCGGATAGTGAACAAACGCCTCCAGAGCAGCCGCCGCTCCTGGACCTGTTACCAGCAAGTCGAGATCTCCAACGGTTTCCTTTCCGCGCCGCAAACTTCCGGCCGGCGTAATGCGCTCCACACCCGCTACCTGCCCCAAATAGGCCGAGAGGTCTTGCGCGGTTTGCTCAGCGAAGTGAAGAAGAAAGCGCCCGGCGCTCTGGCGATACTGCGCAATTGAGCGCAGCACCTTTTCTTCGAGCTTAGCCCCCATTCGTGGGAGGGTCTGCAACTTGTGTTCGCGACACAACCGTTCCAAGCCATCCACCGTTGAAACGCGGAAATGTTCCCAGATCATGGCGATGCTTTTGGGGCCGAGCCCTTGAATTTTAAGCAGTTCCAGCGCCGTTGGCGGATATCGCGCCAGCAGTTCGTCACGTCGCTCAAACGAGCCGCGCCGGACAATCTCCTCCAGAACGGCCGCTAGACCTTTGCCGATGCCTGGAATGTCGGTTACCTTCTTGTTTGGATTGCGCAGCACCTCCTCAATGCGCTCCGGATAGGCTTCAATGGCCGCTGCGCCGTTGCGATAGCTGCGAATGCGAAACGGATCCTCGCCTGCAATCTCCATCAGATCGGCGGTTTCGGCAAGCATCTGGGCGATTTCCCGGTTCTCCATGCGCCCCCTCTGATTGTAGCGTTTGAGAGCAGCCACCAAGCCCTCGGCGGACGCGGTTGGTTACAATGGGTCGCTGCATGACACCACAAGAGAAGGCTGAAAGTTTAGGCATTGTGTTCGAGAAGCAGACGCCCGGATACTTGAACCTCTGCACCCGGCTCGGTTCCCAGCTCATCACCTCCGGCCATGTCAGCACGATGAAAGGAAAGCTAGGGGCTGGTTTGACAACACAGGAAGGTTATCAGGCCGCCCGGGAATGCGCTGCCAAAATCCTAAACTCGGTGTGGAATGTGCACGGCACGCTCAACGGGCTGCGGGTCGTTAAGTTGCTCGGATGTGTCAACTCCGCCCCCGATTTCATCGAGCAGCATTTGGTCATCAATGGCGCCTCCGATCTGCTGCACGAAGTCTTCGGGAAAGAAACCGATGGCTACCATGCGCGCAGCGCTCTTGGATTCGCCTCCTTGCCCACTGGGGCCGCGGTTGAGGTGGAAGCCGTCTTCGAAATCAAAAGCTGATTTTTTTGGACCCGGCAAGACGGCAAGAAAGGGCCATATTCGGAAAGGAGAGGCGATGAGGATGGGAACGCTTGGCATGACCCGCCGCAGCTTGTTGCTCGCCTCTTGCGCAGCGCCACTTCATTCCGCCAACCCCGACGTGCGTCTGCATCGCCCGCCCAAACCTCTAGCTAAGGGCGCCAAAACGCACGACTGGACTCGCTTCCTCGGTCCCTCCATGAATGCGATTTCGACGGAAACGCGCCTGAATCGAAGCTTGCCTCCGCCCCTGGTGTGGGAATTACGCAAGGGGTCAGGTTATGCCTCTCCTGCGATTCTCGGCGACAAGCTCGTTTACTTCTACCGCAACGGCGACCGCGAAATCGTAGACTGTCTGCACCGGGAAACAGGTGAACGCTACTGGCAATTTCATTACCCGACGACATTTGAAGACCGTTACGGCTACAACAACGGCCCGCGCGCCTCGCCCGTCATTGAAGCCGATCGCGTCTACACGATGGGCGCTCAGGGCGTGCTGCACTGTCTCGATTTCGTCTCCGGCAAGCTCATTTGGAAGCGGGAGCTCAATCGCGAATACAAAGTGCCACAGGATTTCTTTGGTACCGCTTCCACCCCCTTGGTCGAAGGTGACAAGCTGGTGGTGAACATCGGCGCGCCGGGAGGACCTAGCGTCATCGCGCTTCGCTTAGATTCTGGAAAAGAAATCTGGCGTGCGGCCAACGACTGGGGCCCAAGTTATGCTTCACCGGTATCTGCCCTGATCCACGGCCAGCGCCGCGTCTTTGTGTTTGCCGGGGGTGAGTCCGACCCTCCGACTGGAGGTCTGCTCTCGATTGACCCTGCCAACGGGAAAATCGATTTCGCTTTTCCGTGGCGTTCGCGCAGCTATGAATCGGTGAACGCCTCGTGTCCGGTCGTTTTTGAAAACAAGGTGTTTATCTCGGCGAGCTACCGGACGGGAGGCGCTTTGCTAGAGATTCAGCCCAATTTCACGCACAAAGTGTTGTGGACCACCAGCGAGTTTGGTCTGCACTTCAACACGCCAGTCTATCGTGAGGGATATCTCTATGGCTTTGATGGACGCAATGAGCCTGACGCATCGCTGGCTTGTTTAAATGTGAAGACCGGAAAGATCGTTTGGCGCCACACCCCCGAGTGGGTAGAACAGGTGGGCGGGCGGAAACAGCTGATGTCTACTTATCGCGGCACGCTGCTGGCCGTCGATGGACATTTTCTCTGTCTGGGCGAACTAGGCCATCTGCTGTGGCTGGACCTGACGCCGGATGGCTACCGGGAGCTTGGCCGGTGTTGGCTGTTTGCCGCGCGCGAGACGTGGGCCTTGCCCGTGCTATCGCGAGGCCTGTTGTATATTTCGCAGAATACGCGCGATGTGTTAAACCAAACCCCTCCCCGGCTGCTTTGCTACGACTTGCGCGCCTGAGTGCTTCAATACTCGACTTCCGCTAGAAATAGACCCGCTGCTGGCGCAGTCCATTGGGCTACATTCAGGCGCTCAGTGGAGCGCCCTTGTAGAAGTTGTTCGAAATCCTCGAGACAAATTTCGTGCAGTCCAAGCTTGACCAAGGCCCCGACGAGTCTGCGCACCATCCTCCACAAGTAGTGCGAGGCGACGATGCGAAATTGAATCATTCCCTCTTCGACAGTAAACTCAGCGTGGTCGACAACGACAACCGTGGATTCTCCTGGCCGGGAAGGATCCTCGGCACAAAATGCCCGAAAATCATGCCTTCCCACCAGTTGGGCGGCCGCCTTCTGCATCAGTTCGACATCTAAGGGTTGTTTGATCCACCATACGTATTTTTTCGAGAAGGCGCTCTTGCGAGTAGCGAGCTGGTAGACATAGGTGCGGGATTTGGCGTCATGGCGCGCATGGAAGCCTTCGGGGGCGGGTTCTACGCGAAGAATCGCAATTGAAGCGGGAAGCCTGTCATTGAGCTCCCGAAGGATGACCTCTGGCGGTAACTTTTTGCCCTTCACCTTAAGATGCGCTACTTGAGCAGCGGCATGCACACCGGCATCGGTCCGGCCGGCGCCTTGGAGATCCACTTTGCAACCAAAAAGCTCTTCGCACGCTTGGCGCAGTTCACCTTGTATGGTGCGGGCGTTTTTCTGCTCCTGCCATCCGCTGTAACGCGTGCCATCATATTCGAGTGTCAGCTTCCAAGTTGCCAAGCCAGTTGCTGCACCTCCGCTTTTTACTATCGCGCTGAAGGTGCAGCCAGCGCAGGGGCCGTTGGGGCTAGGTGATGCGATACCGATATCGGTAGAGCAATTCCAGATTGCCAGGCTGGGTGGCAACTGCCTAAACTGAAAACTCGCTCATGCACTTGGTATTCAGCAGTACGCAGCATCAGGGAGCCCGAAGCGAGCAGCAAGACGCTTACGCCGTGTTTGCATCCGCGGACGAGGCGTTTCGCCGCCATGGCGGCGAACTCGTGGTTGTCGCTGATGGCATGGGTGGACTGGCACATGGTGCGCTCGCCTCTCAGACTGCGGTTGATCGCTTTGTTGCGGCTTACCAGGAAAAAAGGCCAGAGGAAAGCGTCGCTCGCGCCTTGTCCCGGTCTCTCGAGGCGGCCAACACAGCCGTGTATCAACTCGCCGCGCAAAAGCAGGTAGCTGGAGAAATGGGAACCACCCTGGTGGCGGGGGC
This sequence comes from Bryobacteraceae bacterium, assembly GCA_025056455.1. GTDB lineage: Bacteria > Acidobacteriota > Terriglobia > Bryobacterales > Bryobacteraceae > CADEFT01. The sequence continues at coordinate 969,655 of JANWVY010000001.1, forward strand.
GTTTCTAGACTCCCAGCTATTTTGGATCTCTGTCGGTGACTCGGGCGTATTTTACCGTCCTGCAAAAGGTCCCATCCGGCTTCTGAACACCCCCCACACGCTCGGCGCCTTCTTAGCTCAGCAAGCAGAGAAAGGACTCCTGAGGTCAGAAGTGGCCCAAACCCATCCGGAGCGCGACGCGCTGACTTGCTTCCTTGGCCTTGAGCGGATCTCGCAAGTGGACTGTAACGAAAAACCCTTAATGTTGGAACCCGGCGATGTTGTTGTTTTCGCGACGGACGGTCTGTTCAAATTTCTGGATCAGGACGCCATGGAACAGACGATTCCCGGCGACCCTGCGACGCTTGCGCAGCGGCTCGTCAAACGAACTCTCCAACTCGGGCACCCCCAGCAAGACAACATCACTGTGGTTTCGGCAACCCGCTGCAAGCAGGCCAACCCAGTGTTTTCGACGATTGCTTCCGTGATCGTAATTGGTGGTTTGATCGCTCTGTTCTGGTTCGCCAAGCGGTGGCCCGGCGGCCCGGGTCAAACCCAGACTACCTCGTTACCCCCGGTCGGGGAAGGCCAACTAGCCCGACCCACCGAAAAAACGCCCACCCCTTAACCCACGCAGGTCTCGCCCTCGGGCCAGACGATAGGATTCGGGCGGAAGGTGCTCGCGCCGCGCGGGAACTAGAGCGGCTCTGGAAGCCGTAAGGAGGCTTTGGCAAGGGCCTCGTTGAGAATTTCTTCCGCCCCCACCTCGGTTACCATCTTGGCAATCGAAGTTTCCGTGACCAGCATGTGCCGCGCACGGTCCAACATCTTCTTTTCTCGAAAAGAAAGGGGCTTCTCCTTCTGTAGGATCAAGAGGCACTTCAGGACTTCCGCTGTCTCGAGCAGAGAACCGAAACGCATCTTATCGGAATTCTCTTTGAAGCGGTCTTTCCAGTCCTGGCAGTGCTTGGTCTTGCCAGTCGCAAGAAACTGAAGAACTTTTTGAATTTCTGTTGGTTTGGTCACCTTCCGCAGGCCGACATGCGCGACATGCGAAAACGGAACCATGACGGTCATTTTGCTGGAATTAAGTCGGAGAAGGTAGAAGCGTTCGAATTGGCTTCCAAAAGCGCGGGCAGAGATGTTCTCAACTACTGCGACGCCGTGATTCGGATAAACTACGCGTTCGCCGATTTGAAAGGTCATGCGGGGACCCCTTAAGCATGATTTCCAGGCTTAAAATTGCCACCTAGGGCATGTGGAAAGTGAATGTTAAGCCGAGGTATACGAAAAGTCAAGAGGAAATTTCGATGCGCGCCGTCTCCCTGTAATCTGTAGAAAACAAGAGGTTTGATGGCAAACCAGGTAGACAGCGGAAGGACCCGCAAAAGTGCTCTGGCGGGGTGAATACTATACACCCCGATAGAGTTAACAGTGTTCAGTTACGTGCTGGAAAGAAAGCTGAAGAAAGATTAAGTCCAATTCTTTGTGAACGTTAACGTAAATCGCGAACACCGAAAACCGCCCGTTCGAAAAACTCATCGCAGGCGCCTTTCGATTTTGCATTTTCCTTAGCCTCGCCAAGTCCACCGAGCGAGCCCTTTGAAATTTATCGTCCAATTAGTTGGACGCTGGCCCCGAGCTCACTTCAATTTGGCCGGCTTGAGTGTCCAGGCTTGTAAACGGGCGAGCTCGAGGAGCTCCGGGGCGGCAAAGCCCTCCGGATGGATGATCCACTGAAAAGCGCCCTCCGGATCGCTGTTCACGTGCCGCTCGAAGGCGAGTTTGCCCCTGCGAACCGAGACGGCCGGTCCGCCGTCATCGCCCGCCAGAGTGGCGGCAAAGTCCGCTAAGGAAAGCCGTTCGCTCCCGAACCAGACATGGGAAGGAAGTCGGCGGTGGCGTTCGATATAGGAGATGGCGTCCTGCTTGCCTCTCAAAAATAACTCCCGCGGGATGGAAGTTGAGCGAACGGTGGACTCGACACGGATGGTGGGGCCGTCCACGTAGGTCGGGGGAAAGCCAAGCAGCGCCAGCAACACGTCCGCCGCAGAGTTGCGCCCTTGAATGTCGATGGCTTCCACAAATCGCTTGCGTGCTGCCGGGACATCCACTGGCTGATTGGGGTCCTCCATGAGCTGCGGCAAATCACGCCCCGTAGCAAACCGCACACCACTGGCTTTCACATAGCGGATGAAGTCAAAAAACAGGCGGTAGGCTTTTTCCATGGACTCCTTGGTGCGCAGCTTCGGCCGGCGATAGTCCGAGGGCGCAGTAAAGCGGCCTCGACTGAAGTTGACCGCATCCCAAAATTCAGTCGTGACGAACTCCGTCGGGTGGTAGTAGGTTTGAATGACGCCGCCACCGGCCTGCCTTAGCCGACGAAGCGCTTCGTCGAATTGAGTTCGGGCTTGCAGGGCCTGACGCTCGTCGTCGAGCTCAGCGCGAACGACATTGCGGTTCAGCCGGAAGCAGTAGAGGATGCCGCCATACCAAAAAGGCTGGTCATGGAGGCCAATATGGGATCCCTCGTCCATGTAAACCGGAATGCCCATGCGGCGCAGGGCAAGGTTGGACTGCGGCCCCCAAGAAGAGCCCGGTTGGCCGTAGCAGCTGGGAGTGACACCGAAAATCCGGCGAATGTCTGCAACACCCTGACCTTCGCGGCGCTCAAACTCTTCCGCGCCTTCCAACAGACCGAGGGGCTTTAAATAGACGGCTGGCGTTGGCGGGATGCTGTGATTCTCTGCGTGATAGCCGATGTCATGTCGCGCGAGCGCCCGGATGACGTCGGTTCTCCCTCGTTGTTCCAACATGCGCGCTTTTTCCCCAACAATCTTGAAGGTGGCGCGCACGCCGAGTTTTTCGAGTTCCAAGGCTAACCGCATCGCCGCATCGTCAGCTGCCGGTTCAATGAAGTCCTCCGTATCAAACCACAGCAAATAGAAGACATCAGAGGCGCTCGCTGACATCCAGAAGGTAGCCAAGATAACCATCAAGCGTGAAGTCATGCTTTCTAATATGCCCCAAGGTGCGACTTCATCCTAGCGCGGAGAGCGGCTCGAGCCGCAGGCATACCGCTGGGCGCAAAAATTCCCCTACAATAACAAGTGAGCCTTCATCTATAAAGCGAGAGCGTCCGAAAATCGAGCGCCTCAAAAGCCTCCTTTCGGAATTACCGGAAAAGGACTTCGAACAAACCAGCCATGAGTGCAGCAGCCAGCACGTTCGCGCAAAAGGCGCAATCCCACCGATTTTATGACTCCACGATCGGCAAGAAAGCGGTCATGGCCGTCACCGGGGCGATCCTGTTCGGCTTTGTCGTGGTTCATATGCTCGGTAACCTACAGGTCTATTTCGGCCCCGAGAAAATTAATGCTTACGGCGAGCTCCTGCATAGCTCTCCCGGTTTGCTATGGACAGCGCGCCTTATTTTGCTGACTTCCGTGGTGCTTCACATCGTTGCAGCCCTCCAGCTCGCAGCCTTGAATAAAAAGGCTCGACCCGTCGGCTATGTACGAAAGAAAAATATTGCCTCGACTTACGCGAGCCGCACGATGCTCGTGAGCGGGCCAATCATCTTTTTCTTCCTCGTTTACCACTTGCTGCACTTTACAACGGGTCAGGCTCATCCGAACTTTCGTGCCGGCGACGTGTATCACAACGTTATTGCCGGCTTCCAACAACCGGCCGCCTCTATCGCCTACATCGTGGCGATGATTCTCTTGGTGAACCACCTCCACCATGGCGTTTGGAGTATGTTCCAGAGTTTAGGCCTAAACCATCCTCGTTACATGCCATGGTTGCGACGTTTCTCTGCGGCTGCAGCCATTCTCATCGGTGTGGGTAACATCTCAATCCCGGTTTCCGTTCTAGCTGGATTGCTTCAGTAAGACGACAATGACCTTAGATTCTCGCATACCGTCCGGACCCATCGAGCAGAAGTGGGACCGTTGTAAGTTCGAGCTCAAACTGGTGAACCCAGCCAACAAACGTAAATTTCACATCATTGTGGTTGGTACAGGGTTAGCCGGTGGTTCCGCGGCCGCTTCGCTCGGCGAGTTAGGTTACAACGTGAAAGCTTTTTGCTTTCAGGATTCGCCGCGCCGAGCGCATTCAATTGCGGCTCAGGGCGGCATCAATGCTGCAAAAAACTATCAGAATGACGGCGACAGCATTTATCGCCTCTTTTACGACACGATCAAGGGTGGCGATTTTCGCGCACGCGAAGCCAATGTCTACCGTTTAGCGCAAATCAGTGTGAACATCATTGATCAGTGCGTGGCCCAAGGTGTTCCTTTTGCGCGAGAATACGGAGGCCTTTTAGCCAACCGCTCCTTTGGGGGCGCCCAAGTTTCTCGTACGTTTTACGCTCGGGGTCAGACCGGGCAGCAATTGCTGCTCGGTTGCTATCAAGCGCTCGAACGCCAAGTCGACGCTGGGCGGGTGTTAATGTTCCCGCGAACCGAGATGCTCGATCTGATCGTTATCAACGGCAAAGCGCGGGGCATCGTGACTCGTAACCTCATTACGGGAAAAATCGAAAGCCATCTGGCCGACGCCGTAATTCTGGCCACCGGGGGTTACGGTAACGTCTACTATTTGTCGACAAACGCCAAAGGTTCAAACGCCACGGCCATCTGGCGAGCTTACAAAAGAGGCGCTTTGATGGCCAACCCCTGTTTCACGCAAATTCACCCTACGTGTATTCCGGTTTCGGGGGACTACCAATCGAAGCTCACGCTAATGAGTGAGTCGCTGCGCAACGACGGCCGCATTTGGGTCCCGTTGAAGAAGGGAGACAAGCGCCCCCCAACGGAGATACCAGAAGAAGAGCGCGATTATTATCTGGAACGGAAGTATCCCAGCTTCGGTAACCTCGTCCCGCGTGACGTGGCTTCGCGAGCCGCCAAGGCAGTGTGTGATGAAGGCCGGGGAGTCGGAGAAACAGGTCTGGGTGTGTACCTCGACTTCAGCGACGCCATTCGTCGCCTTGGCCGTAAAACCATCGAAGAGCGGTACGGAAACCTCTTTGAGATGTATGAGCGGATCACGGGCGAAGATCCCTATAAGACGCCGATGCGAATTTTTCCCGCCATTCACTACACCATGGGCGGTCTTTGGGTGGATTATCACTTAATGAGCACCATTCCCGGGCTCTTTGTCTTGGGTGAAGCGAATTTCTCCGACCACGGAGCAAACCGCTTGGGCGCCTCGGCCTTGATGCAGGGACTCGCCGACGGTTACTTCATCATCCCTTACACCCTCGGCGACTATCTCGCCAATACGAAGCTGGAAAAGGTCGACGATTCGCACAGCGCGGTTAAAGATGCAGAGCGCGAAGTCACCGTACGAATCCAGAAATTGTTGTCCATCAAGGGTAAGCGTTCCGTTGACTCCTTCCATCGCGAGTTAGGCAAGCTGGTGTGGGATTACTGCGGCATGGCGCGGAACGCGAAAGGGTTGCAGTATGCCATGGGAAAGATCGCAGAACTTGCCGAGGAGTTCTACCACAACGTGAACGTTGTTGGTGACGGCAATGAACTTAACCAGTCCTTGGAGAAAGCAGGACGCGTAGCTGACTTTTTTGAACTCGCTCAGCTCATGTGCCGGGACGCCTTAGAGCGCAACGAATCCTGCGGCGGGCACTTCCGCGAAGAATTTCAGACCCCCGAAGGCGAAGCGCTCCGTGACGACGAGAATTACTGTCACGTTGCGGCGTGGGAGTATAAGGGAGAGGGACAGAGCCCCGTTCTTCATAAAGAGCCTCTCCGCTTCGAATACGTGCATCTTACTCAGCGGAGCTACAAGTGATGAAACTCATTCTCCATATTTGGCGCCAGAAAAACCAGGCCTCTCCGGGAAAAATGGTTCGCTACGAAGTGGAAGCGAACGAGCATATGAGCTTCTTGGAGATGCTGGATGTTCTCAACGAGAACCTTATCGCCAAGGGAGAGGAACCCGTGGCATTTGACCACGATTGCCGGGAGGGCATCTGCGGATCGTGCGGATTCATGATCAACGGCGTCGCCCACGGGCCCTTGCCAAATACGACGGTTTGTCAGTTACACATGCGGCATTTCAAGTCGGGGGATGAGCTTTATCTCGAGCCGTGGCGTGCTGCCGCTTTTCCCGTGATCAAGGATCTTGTCGTGGACCGCAGCGCATTTGATCGAATCATTGCCGCGGGCGGTTACATCTCCGTCGCCACTGGTTCGGCTCCCGATGGTAACGCGATCCCAGTCCGGAAACAAGACGCGGACCTGGCCATGGACGCCGCACAATGCATTGGCTGTGGGGCATGCGTTGCGGCGTGTCCAAACGCTTCGGCGTCTTTGTTCATGGCCGCGAAAATCACCCACCTTGGCCTGTTGCCGCAAGGCCAGCCCGAACGCAAGGAGCGCGTCTTAAAAATGGTGGCAGCGGCTAACCGGGAACTCTTCGGTTCATGCACGAACATCGGGGAGTGCGAGGCAGTGTGTCCGAAGGGCATCCGAATGGAATTCATTGGGAGGATGAACCGGGATTATTTGAATGCCAGCTTCACCTACCAAGAAGAAAAGGAGATGGCGGGCGTCGGATAGGCCGCGGCAGACCCGGGCTATTGCCAAGCCAAGGCTGTTAAACAATTTGCAATCGTTCTGACGGCCGGCACTCCTGCCCCCGATAGGCGAGCCTTAATAGGGGCGGCGCAATCATCGTTGTGACGATCGCCATAAAGATCACCACGCTGTAAGTCTGGCTCGAGATTACCCCGAGCACCAACCCTAACTGCGCGACGACCATCCCGACCTCGCCCCTCGGCATCATTCCGATTCCCACCCGGAATACATCAGCCCGACCCCGGTTCCAAACTCCTAGGCCAGAAGCCAGTTTGGTGGCCACCGCCAAAATGGTTATGAGCGATGCTACCCCTAAAAGCGTGGTATTTTTCAGGAGCGATAAGTCGAAGTACAGACCGATGCCGACCAGGAAGAAGGGCACCAAGGTTTCCGTCACGCCATGCACCAAATCATGCTCCCGGTGACCAACACTTTCGGCCAACGCCATCCCCGCTAAAAAGGCTCCAATAATCGCGGCAACTCCAGCATAAGTGGCAAGAAGGGCTAAGGCGAACAGCAGCACTAACGAAAAATTGAACCGGGCTTCCATGGCCGAGAGATTGGTCTCAATGGCCGGAAGGAGCCGGACGATTAATCGGTTTCCCCAAATTGCCACAATCGTAGTGAATCCGATGGCTAGCAGCGCAGTGAGCCCCAAGTCAAGCAGGTTGACACCACCCTGAGCGAGGCTGCTCACAATCGCAAGCACAATCAAGCCCAGGACATCGTCGATGACCGCCGCCGCGAGCACCGTACGGCTTGCCGGATGATGAAGATATCCCTTCGAAGCCAGAACTTGCGCCGTAATGCCCACACTTGTGGCCACCATGGCTGCCCCAACGAAAAGCGCTTCGATCCACTGGTAACCCAGGGCATGGGCCGCGAGCCAACCAACAAAGAACGGGGTCATCACGCCAATTACAGCAACCAGCAGAGCACTGCGACCCACTTCGAGGATTTCGGAAGGCTTAACCTCGAGACCCACCCGAAACAGCAAAAACATGACTCCGAGCTCTGCTAGAGCGCTCATCGTATCACTCGGCTTGACCCATCCAAGCACCGAGGGCCCCAGAAGGATGCCCGCCGTAATCTCTCCAACGATGGCCGGCTGGCGAAGACGCTCGAAAATTTCTGCAAAGAGCTTGGCGGCGCCGAAGACCAGCAACAGGGCAAGCGGGAGCTCGCTAGGCTGGCCTGCGGAGGCAAGAAAAAATGCCCAAGGAGGATAAAATATCCAGTCCACGGTCTCTTACAATCACTTTCTGCCGACGCGTTTCTCTTCCGCTTCGACTTAGGGAGATGTTTTAAAACTTCAAGGCTGGAAACAGACTAGACACTTTTAAATAGACTAGACACTTTTATTGTGTCATGGAATCGCAGGCGTTTTGGAGTGTCTCTCCTGGCGCGATCCACTCACAGAGAGAGCCTTGCGCGTTACTCTCTCGCTGTAGCCAACTTGCTGTGATACCGGCTGTAGCTAAAGTAAATCACGAGACCGATTGCGAGCCAAATTAGAAGACGCAACCAGTTCGACCAGCCCAAGCCAAACATGAGGAGGAAATTCGCCAGAATGCCAAGTAGAGGCACGACCGGGACCAGTGGAGTTCGAAACGGCCGGGGATGGTCAGGGTGCGTCTTGCGCATCACAATCACGCCAATGCAGACAAGAACAAAGGCAAAGAGCGTTCCAATGCTCGTCATTTCACCTACCACGTTAATGGGAGCGAAAGCTGCAAATAAGCTGACAAACACCATAAACAAGAGATTGGAACGCCAAGGAGTGAGGAATCGCGGATGGATATCAGAGAACAATCGCGGAAGCAAGCCATCTCTAGACATAGAAAAGAATACGCGAGACTGGCCTAGAAGCATGACCAAGATTACGGAGGTGTACCCTGCCAAGATTGCGATTTTGACAGCTTTGTTGAGCCAAAGATAGGGAGTACGGTCGACGGCTAGCGCCACGGGGGCAGCCGAGCCCTTGAACTCTTTGTAATTGACAATTCCTGTTAGAACATACGCGAATAAGACATACAGCAAGGTGCAAATCAACAGCGATCCTATGATACCGACAGGCATGGTCCGCTGCGGGTTCTTCGCCTCTTGTGCAGCAGTCGACACGGCGTCAAAACCAATGAAAGCGAAAAACACAACGCCCGCCGCCCGGACAACACCGCTCCAGCCAAACTCGCCAAAGGTGCCGGTGTTTTCGGGGATAAACGGTGTGTAATTCTGCTGGTTAATATAACCCCATCCCATCAGAATAAAAATCACGACCACCGAGACTTTTATGACCACAATGACTGCGTTTACGCGCGCTGATTCCTGGATGCCGATGATTAGCAGCAAAGAGATTACACAAACAATTAAGATCGCTGGCAGGTTAACCAACCCGGGCGTTGCCGCGTAGGGTGAATTCGCTAGTTCCTGAGGGAAATCAATGCCAAAGTCTTTGAGCAAAGAAACGAAGTAGGCAGACCAGCTGACAGCGACCGTAGAGGCTCCCACCGCATATTCGAGCACAAGATCCCAACCAATGACCCACGCCATTAACTCGCCCATGGTCGCGTAGGCGTAGGTGTAGGCGCTGCCAGCGATCGGAATCATCGTGGCGAATTCGCTGTAACACATCCCGGCCAGCGCACACCCGATCGCCGCGAGAACAAAGGAGATGACCACCGCTGGACCGGCGTGATCCGCAGCAGCAATGCCCGTTAAGGAAAAAAGCCCGGCGCCGATGATTGCTCCAATGCCTAAAGCCACTAACTGCAAGGCGCCCAACGACCGCCGAAGCGTGTGTGCACCGCCCTCTGACTCTGCAATAATTCGGCTGAGCGGCTTGACTGAGGTCAGACCCATACGATCCTCTCTTTCCGCACAAACCGTGCACTATACCATATCCCCAAGGCCCTTTCGCCAAGCTTCGACCAGGGCGCGCATCTCTGAGTAGGAGGGCCTGTTGGGGATCAGCCCTCGGATAACAGCTACAGCATCGGCGCCTGCCTTTAACACCTCAGGCGCCTTGTCGAGACTAATTCCTCCAATGGCAATGAGGGGCTTCGTTGTGAAACGACGTAGCTGCCGTAGTCGGTCTACGCCGAGCACCGGGTCTGGATTGTCCTTTGAAGTTGTCGCAAAAATTGGCCCCAGCGCGAGGTAGTCGACGGGCAGTGCGTCGCCTTCGATAACCTGCTGCTCATTGTGCGTGGAAAGACCGAGAATGGCCGGCGGTTGAAGGAGCAGACGGGCAATGTGGGCGGGTAGATCGGTTTGTCCGACATGGAGACCACACTCAAGCAATAAAGCCACATCAGCTCGATCATCGATCAGAAACTGCACTCCAGATTGCCGACAGAACGAGGCAGCTTGTTTGGCTTGTTCATAAATTGAGCGAGAAAAGTGGCCTTTGTGCCGGAGTTGTATTACTTGCGCGCCCCCTTCCACGAAGGCTTTTACGCTCAGCGCCACATCGAATCCGCGCTGATGAAGAGCGGCGGTGTCAGCAATCGCGTACAATCTGGGAAACACAGCGGGGATCATACCTCGCGTTGGGCAACCTGGATCTCGGATGCGCCTCTGTCAGGCCGCCAGAACCACGCTTCGTAAGTCAGGATGATTGCAAGCCGTGAATGTTCGTCTCTTCGGAGCGGGAAGCTAGTGCTCATCGAGTGATATTGATTCGCACTTCCTTTTCCACATCTCCCGCTTTGATTTTAAAGACATTCACGCCTGGCTCGGGGCCAAATTGAACATCAGAAATGAAAGCCAAGCCGGAATTCGCGATGCGGGCTGTATTGGTGACCCGTCCCCCGCCCGAGACGACAGTCACTTCAGGAGATGCATTGACCGGCAGGTTCGCCACGTCTAATACACGGAATAGAATCCGGGCCGAGCCCGAAGTTCGCAACGATCTTTCGACGATGTAAAACACGGAGATCTGTTTGGCCTCTTGCGAACGGACACCCAGCCAGTAGGGAATCCGGATGCGTTGTCCTTGGTCGTTGGCCACAAGTACGAATCCTTGGTATTCGCCGGGTGCAGGATTCTCGTGGCTCCAGACCAAAGTAACTTGGGCTGATTCCTTCGGCCCGAGCTTGAGTGATGCCGTAGCGAGGGCCGGGCGTAGAGTATCTTCGGAGTCGATGCTGAGAGTCAACTCGCTAGGTTCAGAACTCAGATTCGTGAGAGTAAGAGAGCGGCTCACTTGAGGCGACTGCCGGTTGAATTCTCCGAAGGTGATGGAGACAGGTTCAGCGGTTGTATTGGACACTAGCGCGGCGTTGAGATCTAAACGTCCTCCGCCGCTCAGCTGGACACTGGTCAGGGGACGCGCAGTGGGAAAAGGCTCAGCCGTGTTGACCAGCAGGGACCGGTATTGGGCCGTTGTCAATCCTGGTCGGGCCTGTTTGAGAACCGCTGCGGCTCCAGCAACGAGCGGAGTTGCGAGGCTTGTGCCCGAGGTCAGCACGTAGCTGCTCGTGGAAGGGTCGCCCGGCCGCGTGCCATTCGTTGCCGTCCAAATGTTTGAGCCAACAGCCACTAGGTCTGGTTTTACGTGGTGTTCGAGCGTAGGCCCACGACTTGAAAAACTGGAAAGCACGCCGGGATCATCGGGCGTTGACGTGCGGAAGTTGAGCGAGTACACAATCTCAGGCTCGGTGGCAATTTGGGCTTTCAGCGTCAGGCCGTCGGCTCGAGAAACCATTAAGGCGCGGAGCGTGGCAGCATTCACGGCCATGATGACGCGGCCGGAGGGGTTTTCGGCGTTGGCGCCAACGTTGTTGTAGACGACAGCAGCAATCGCCCCAGCCGCTTGCACATTGTTCAGCTTTTCTTCGAAGGTGCATTCGCCGCGCAAGATGAATGCGATTCGACCTTCTAGGCTTGCTGGGGGGAAACCGCCGCAAGCAAGACCCGTCCGATCAAGGGTCGCCACATCGACCATTCGACCGCTCACCGGTTCAGCGTTTTCGCTATTCGAGGCGGGGGTAGCAAGGAATCGCTGGTTGGGACTCGTCACGGAAGGCGTGGCGACGACCCAATTGCTGCGTGTCGACCCAACTGTGATCACCTGGGGGATAGCACCCAGATCGCCCACGGTGAGGGGGTCTGGGCCTTCGTTGCCTGAGGCAACAACCACAAGAATTCCCGCAGCAATCGCGCGTTGGATGGCAGCAGTTAGGACATTTTCTTCCACAGGGCCCAGGGCTGGACCGCTGAGGCTCATGTTGATCACATCCATGCCATCCTTCACGGCGTCGTCGAGGGCGCGAAGCAAGGCGTCATCGGTGATCCGGTCCTCGGCCCCTTCGCTGACCCGGTAGGCTCCTAGAAACGCCTTGGGTGCGACGCCGCCCATGTCCGGTCGATTGCCCAGGTGGACCACGCCCGCGGCGGCTGCGGCTACGCCAGTCCCATGCCCTTGTCGATCGGAGGCGCTGGTGCCGTCGTAGCTGCGAGCCACGATGATTTTGTTGGACGTGACGGCCCGGTCGCCCTCGGTTGTGAATTTCGGATACCCTTCGGGAGTTTGCAGGGACGGATCTTGAAAGGCAGCGTGATAGGGATCAATTCCGGTGTCAAAAATGGCGATTTTGGTTCCTGCGCCGGCCACATCCTTGCCGCCCACACGGGCCCAAGCTTGAGGAATGCCAAGCACGCTCAAGGCACGATCCAGGGCGAGCCGGTAGGTTCTTACGCGGCGAACGGACTTAACGAAGGGAAGGTTTTCGAGGGTTTCCGGATGATTGGTTTCCACAATTAGGGCATTGGCGACGGTGTCCACTCGCCCGCGAATGCGAACGTACCTGGGAAAGAGCTGCTCTATTACACGCTCTTGTTGTGCCAGCACGCGGTTGCGGCGAATTTGGTCGGCTTGGCGTATGCCCTCCGATGATGGGAGCCGCGGGTTGAGGGGCCGATTCGCGTGAGTGTCGCGGAGGGCTTGCTGGTGGCCTCTCGTGGGCTCAAGAACCTCTCTGGGGCTTGAACGCTGAGATGATTGTGGGTGGGCTTGGAGCTGTTCCTCTTCCAAGCGCGCCGCCAAGACGGACGGCTCTTGCAACTCAACGATATAGCGACCGAGTTCATCTTGGGCACGTAAGGAAGCGATTAGCAGAAGGAGGAGAGCCAGTTTCCGCATGCTTTTTTGATTCTCGCACTGATTGGTTGAACCCGGAAATGATTGGAAACTCTCACAACGAAGTGGTGAGCCGCCGGGGGCCGGGTCGGGCTCACCACTTGCTTGACTTCCGAATTTTGCAGTGCGGAATTAGGGAGTTTGGCCAGCTATCGGCTAATGGGCGCTTTGTCTTCGGCGGTTAAGGCGATGGCGGAGCCGGCAGCCGCGCCCGCGACCACGACGCCCGCGATGATTGCTTTTTTCGGAGCGCGTGAGGCTGTTCTTGCTCCGGCGGTTGCCTTTCCTTGACCGCCGGAGACCATGACAGCGCCAGAGTCACACCCTTTCACGCGGACAAGTTGGCTGGCACCTGCCACTGGGTGAGCGCTAGGGTCGACGACGCCCTGAATTTGGACTGTTTTGCCGACGTATCGATCCAGGCAGTCGCCTTGCACCTCCACGGTCACACCTGAAATATCGTCGGTTAACAGGAAGTGACCGTTCGATTTAGTCAGCAATCCGGTCATCTTGACTGGGGCCGCTGCGCCGGCTTGCTGTGCGTCAAACTCGAGCGCGTGGCCTGGTTTCAGATTGGCTACAAGCATACCTGTCGCGGTATGGACGGAGATGGGCCCCTGGAGCGCGGCTACAAGCACTCGCTGATCGGGCTTGACAGCCACTTTCGCGATGGAACTTTGAGGAGTGTGAATTTCAAGGCCAGCTGCCTCGACGCGGTAGCGGTTGGCCGAGCTAGGCGGGGCTTCAATCTGCCCGGCGCCTTGTTCGAGAACCATATGGTCGTGATAGATCCGGGTTAGCGAACCGGTGTCGATTAGGACTCGCACGCCATTGTTCAAGTGCACCTGCGAAGCCGATTTCGCTGTCCGCAGCGCACTCCCTTCAAAGAGGGTTCCATGGCCTGAAATCGTGGAGGCATCTAGGGCGAATGTCCCGCGTGCGGTTGCTATGCCGATTATTGGGGAAGCCGACCAGGCGTTTCCCCCGGTGGCCGCCAGCCAAAGCGCCATGGCGGCTCGAACCGTAAAGCTGAAGCATCGATTGCGTTGCATGTTTCAGTTACTCCTCACTGTGGTGACCATCTCGGTCGAGAAAATGACTCTCTTTGGTTGAAAATTTTTTGTGGCCGCCCGGCTTGAGCACTCGGGCGCCCCTTGTTAGCGTGGGCCTCTAGCGAGGCTCAGGCTAGTTTTCCCCTGGCGTTCTTTCCCGCGGCCTGCTTCTTCCTGCCTGTTTCTTCTCCTTGCTCCTGGCTACCTCCTCCTGCCTACCGCCTCTTGCTTCCCTCCTCTTGCTTCCATCCTCTTGCCTGCTCTCCCCGGGCCTACCCTCCTCCGCCTACCCTCCTCCGCCTGCTCTCCTTCGCCTGCTCGCCTTCACCTGCCCTTCTTCGCCTGCCCTCCTTTACCTGCTCCCCTTCGCCTGCTCTCCTTCGCCTGCTCGCCTGGCCGGCTTTCTCAGCGCGCCCCGGCCCCTCGACACTCTCACTCTGATTTTTCGGCGTGGAGAGGGGGAAACTTGAGTGGGTGAGAGAAAATAACTCTTTTCTGCACAATGTATTACAGACGTATGCGGACGCTTGGCCTACTCAGCCGGTTGGTGCTTTGTCTAGTGCTCGCTTCGGCCGCCTATTGGTCTTTTCGACTCGCCTGGGCAGACTATCTTTTCCGGACAAACCGGCCGGAGAATATCCAGCGGGCGGCCGAGCTCGTGCCTTTTTCGGCGCTCTACCAAGCGCGCGCAGGCAATCTGAAGCGCGCCGTGGAGCTCAATCCGTACTTGTCGTCGGCGTGGCTGGAGCTGGCTTTTCGGGCCGAAGCCGCGACGAATTATGAGGAAGCGGAGGGTTACTTGCTCCGGGCGGCTGCAGTAGACCAACAATTCGAGCCGCGGTGGGCGCTGGCAAACTTCTACTTTCGACGGGGAAAAAGCGAAGATTTCTGGCGCTGGATTCGCTTGGCAGCGGAGAGAAGTTATGGCGATCGGAGTGCGATTTACCGCCTGTGCTCGCAGATGAGCGAATCTCCGGAAGAGATTCTGGCGAAGGGGCTGCCCAGTGACGCCGCTGTGCGCAGCGGATACCTGGAGTATTTACTCAAGCAAGAGCAGCTTGATGCGGCGGTTGTGGTGTTCTCTGAGATTCTTCAACAGGCGAGTCAAGTGGATCTGGGCGTGTTCTTGAATTTGTGTGAGCGCCTGCTGAAGGCCGGACGCGGCGTGGAAGGGGCGACAGTGTGGAATGCCATGATTGAACGGGGCTGGCTGCCGTATGACCTGCTTTATCCGAAGGGTTCTAGGTGGATCACCAATGGCCGTCTGGAAGTAGAGCCCTCCGGCAAGGGTTTTGACTGGCGGCTGATGTGGCGCGCGGGCGTACACTCGGTCTGGCTTGGCCCTTTACACCAGCTGCTGATCGAGTTATCGGGCAAGCAGATGGAACAAACTGATCTGCTGCGGCAGTACGTGGCGGCGCTGCCGGCGGGAGACTATCTTTTCCGTTACCGGTATCGAACGGAAGGATTGCCGAAACGCTCCGGGGTGCGGTGGCAAATTTGGAGCTTAGCGCAGCCAGCAAACCAGCTAGCCTGCTCAGAGGAACTTTCTAGTGCGGAATGGAAGGCGGAGGAATTGCGGTTTCGGCTAAAGCGTTCAGAAAGCCTGGTCGAGGTCGTGCTGTTCTATCAGCGGAGCCCGGGAACCTCGCGCGCTGCAGGTCGACTGCGGTTTGAGGCAGCTTTCGATTTGCAGCCAGTCCAGCCGGCGGTCGCTGTCCAACGCCAGTGATATGATCAGCCCATGACGCCCCTCGTGCTTTTCATTTCGCTCGCTAGCAGTGTTTGCGGGCAAACGGCCCCGGCGAAATACCCGGAGGTTTTCCCGCCTGGGGTGAAACTCGAGGCGAATCTCGCTTACGCGCAGTATCCGGAAACCGTGCTTGATGTTTTCTGGCACTCGGCACAGGGCAACAAGCGGCCGGCCATGATTGTCATTCACGGTGGCGGCTGGGTGGGTGGCTCCAAGGAAGCCGTGTATGAGAATTTCGTGCGCCGTTATTTGGAGAAGGGTTTTGTGGTCGCCAATGTGGAATACCGGTTGGCGAAGGCCGCTCCTGCCCCGGCAGCCGTTGAGGATGTCATTCGCGCGGCAAACTGGTTCTCGGAACGGGCGGCGAAGTGGAACGTCGACCGGCGGAGAATCGCTGTGACGGGCGGTTCGGCGGGCGGCCATCTGGCTTTGATGGTGGGCATGGTCACTAAGGCTGCAGGGCTTGGAAAGCCACCGAAGGTCGCGGCGGTGATTAATTTTTACGGCATTACCGACGTGGCTGATCAGTTGAGCGGCCCGAATATGCGGCAGTATGCAGTGACGTGGATACCGGACCAGCCGGGCCGCATCGAGCTGGCTCGGCGGCTATCCCCACTCACCTACGTTCGCCGGGATGTCCCGCCTGTGTTGACCATCCACGGCGACGCCGATGAGACCGTGCCTTATGAACACGGCGTCCAGCTCACGAAGATGCTGGTTGACTCCGGCGCGCGAGCAGAGATGATCAGTGTGCCCCAAGGCGGGCACGGGTTCCCAAAGGAGAAACTGGACCAACTGTATTCGGAAGTTTTTGCTTTTCTGGCCCGGAATGGCGTGCTGCGCTAAGAGCGGCGAATCTGGGCCAAGAGCCGCAAGGACCCCTAGCGGCATAGGGTGGTTGTGCTCTCGAAATTCTTTGTCCGCGGCCTACAATGAAAGTGAGTATGTTGTCGTGGCGTCGCCTTGATTCGCTGCTCCCGGTTGCGATGGCGGCGCTTTTTCTGCTTTCTCTGGCCGTCACTTTTCATCAGTACCGCGCTTTAGAAGCTCTCGAGAAGCGTCTCAACGAAATTCAGCGTCATCGCGTTGCTGTGCCGGTGGGAAAACGTTCGCTGAGCGTCGAAACCGTATTTTCGTTCCCCCCAACGCCGCAGTGCAGCCCCCAGCCTTCAGGCGTACAGGCAGCAACGCTCGGTCATGCCAGCAAGGCGGGCGATCCTTTGTTGGAAACGCTTCGTGATCAATTGCATGGTGGGCTTTTGCTCAGCTTCGCCCTGCTTTTCGGTCTGATCCTAGGAGTGGCGCTGAGCCGCCGGGCCGCAGCCCGTGAAAGACGCCTCGCTGAGATGAAGTCGGCCTTTGTTTCCAATGTGTCGCACGAGATGAAGACGCCGGTTTCCGTCATCCAGATGTACGCCGAGATGATGGAGTTGGGGCGTGTGCGCGATCCGGAAAAGCTCCGCGATTATTGTCGCGCCATCCAGAAGGAGAGCCAGCGGTTGAGCCGATTCATGGAAGACATCCTGGAGTGCGCGAAGCTAGAGAGCGGAAAGCGCGAGTTCTCCTTTTCCCGCGTTGACCTTTGCGAAGTTGTGGAGCGCGCTGTCGAGGAGTTTGAACCCGCCGCGCTATCGGCAGGTTGCGAACTTCAGCTCGAATCTTCAGGGCCGTTGTTTGCGCGCGCTGACGCCAAGGCTCTCAGCCAGGTTTTGCACAACCTGCTGAGCAACGCGCTCAAGTATTCGGCCGATGTAAAAGAGATTCGCGTCGTGGTTCGAAAGCAGGGAGGCCAAGCAGCAATTTCGGTTGCCGACCGCGGCATTGGAATTCCAGAGCCCGAGCAGCGCCGAATCTTTGAAAAATTCCATCGTGCCGAGTCCGAGCTAACTCACAACACGAAGGGGACAGGGCTTGGACTGGCCATCGCAGATCACATTGTCCGGGCCCACCAAGGACGCATTGCCGTGGCCAGCAAACCGGGCGAGGGCAGCTGTTTCACGATCTTCTTACCGCTTGTTGAACCCTCGTCCCGCTTCACTGGCTCTACCGCTGTCTCTCCCGCGCATGACACCGAGATTGTTGATCATCGAAGATGAGGCGGAACTTGCCGCGGGGCTCAAGGATAGCTTTGAGTTTGAAGGCTACCAAGTCATCGTCGCCGCAGATGGTGAGCAAGGACTTGAGGCGGCTGTGCACGAGAGGCCAGATCTCATCCTGCTCGATGTCATGTTGCCCAAGCTGAGCGGGCTCGAGGTTTGCAAAACACTGCGGCGTCGCGGGCTCACCATGCCCATCATCATGCTGACCGCTCGCGGAGATGAAACGGATAAGGTTACTGGACTCGAACTGGGCGCCGATGATTACGTCACCAAGCCATTTTCTCTGCGCGAACTCACTGCCCGGGTCAAGGCCCAGCTCAGGCGCTCGCAAAATCCAGCCGACATTGAAGTCTACCGCTTTGGTTCGATTGTTCTCGATTTCCGCCACAATCAGGCTCAGCGCGCTGGCCAAGAGCTGGAGCTCACGCCGCGCGAATTCGAGATTCTCCGCCATCTCATCCGACATCGAGGGGAGATCGTAACGCGCGAACAGCTACTCGAAGCCGTGTGGGGCATCACCAATTACCCGCTCACTCGCACGGTTGACAATCACATTGTGAAACTTCGGCAGAAGATTGAGGATTCTCCTGCCCATCCCAAATATCTTGTCACCGTACACCGGCTGGGATATAAGTTCGTCGGCTAGCCGCCAGTCTGGAAATTGCAGAGTTTTTTTAGCCGGGACTCCGAGGCGTGCTTGCCAGCTTCAGTCGGGATCGGCTTACTTTGAACACGCTTTCATGTCTTTTTTGGCTTCGTAACACTTACCAACGTCGTTGAGCTCTTTGGATTTTGCCGTGACATGACACACAGCGCAACCCTTTTTCTCCTTCTTGGTGTACTCCGGTGTACCGAATGAGACAGGGACCAAAGACAACAACCCAACCGCCAAGACAAAACCAGAGATAATCGCCGGAATTTTCTTCATGCCGTTCATCCTTTCCTTCTATCACATCAATAGATCCGGAGCCCAACCAAGCCCTGATGAGTCCGGAAGCCCTCGTAGGCGTAAAAGGTCTGCGCGACGCCCCACCAGCGATACTCACTGAATAATTCCACATGTTTCACCACCGGCGCCGTCAAGCGCACAACCGGCTGATAGAATTCGGTTGGCCTGCTACCGGAGGAAAGAAACGCGCTGCCGCCCAGACTGAGCCTTGGCCGCCAGCTCCAGCTTGATGGCGGAGCAACGCTCACAAGAGCTGTCACGGTGTGCGCATTCTCGCGGTAAAACGAGCGTTCCCGGAAAGACAGCATCTGAGGGGTCAAGTACTCGAGGTTGGATCGAATGGTGGAGCGGGAATATTCACCGAGCAACTGCAGCCGCTTGGCCCCCGGTAGCCATTGAATTCCCACGGCGGTTTGCTGGTTTCTAAACTCGAACGCATTGAAACGGGGAGGATTCTGATTATCGAGATAGTGCCAGGCGCCGTAAACAAGAAGGCTTGGCCGGGCTTGATAGCGGGCTCTCAGGCGAAACCGTTCGTAATCGGTCAGGCTGGTTCGGTACAGGACCCGGTCACTGCGAGCGATCTCGGCATCCCAGTTCAGGGACACCGAAGAAGCCAAACGCAAGGCTGCTCCCGCCAGGGCCACATGGCGGCGGAGCTCTCCGCTTTCAAACGGCGTCCGGCCGAGCAATCCGCTTCGGCCCAGGCCATCCCCCCAAACATAGCGGTAGCCGCCGCGCAAGGTGAGGAATCTGGTCAAATCGATCAAGAGTTCTGACTGCTGCTGGCTGTAGTTCCAGTGCAAGCGGTCCACAACGGGCGTATCTCGCAAAGCGGTCGCATTGTGCAGACGATCCGTCATCCAGGATTGCATCCAGCGGAGGCGGGCTCCTAATCTCAGGTCAGCTCCGAGATTGGCCGTCATATGCGGTTGTTTTGATGCTCCCAGCAGGCGGATATTCTGAGCGCTGAGAAATAGCAACGAATCAAGATCAATGAACAAACCGGTGTTCGTTTGCCGGTAATCTACATCATTCCGCGGCTGGCTGAACTGGAAGGCGCCGGATAGGTCCACCCAGCTGGCGGGCTGAGCATTGAGCGCGCCTCGCGTAAAGATGCTGCTGCCCCGCACACGGTAGGCCTGCAGCAAATCGTCTAGAAAAAGCGTGCGGCCGAAGAGAGGCTGGGCGAGGTTGCCAGTATGGCGTCCATTGTTGAACAGCCGCTGGTTATCACGAAACTGAATACCGCCCTGTTCGAAGAACATGTGAAAATTCCGCCTCTCCAGCCGGACGCCGCCCCGGTAGAGATTCGCCGCATCATCCAGTTCATTCACCACAGGATATTCATTCGCGTCAGAAACAAAGCCGGTGACTCCCCGCCCAAAACCGTGATCTCGGACGAAACTCACATAGGGGATGATGACGCTGGTGGGGAGAAGATCCAACTGCAGCTCGGTGAACCGGCGGGCAATGTCAAATGATCTCTGGTTGGCGAGAATGCCGCGAGCCAGTTGAGGATTGGCAAACGACGGCATCGCGTTAAAGTATGCCGTCGAGCGGTGGTCCGCCGTGAAACGGTAGGAACGGGGTTCTTCCGCACGGAACCTAAGCCAAGACGCCGGATCACCTCCCCAACCTGCTCCCTGAAACTCAGCTCGCTTTAAAAACCCCAAACCGGGAGGATCATATCTCATGTCCCAAGCGGTTAAGCGGGGTCCTTCACCCAGGTTCACAATACTACGGTAGGTATCGTAGTGGCCATTCACGGCTTGGATCCAGCGCACGCCAACCTCAATCTCTGAGCGGAAGGCAGGTTCGCTTGGCGTCCCCTTGCTTTTGGTTTCTTGCTCGGGCTGAGCTTGTGTTTTTGCCTCGCTAGTGGCTTCAGGATCGCGGGGTGACTGGGCAGGTTGGACGCCTTGCCCGGCAACCAGCAAGAGGGGCCAGAAAAACGCGCCCACGGCGAAATGAGATATGTGGCGTCTCATCGTAGCAAGCTCCGGTTCACATGCGATCCATGAATCTTCACGTGACAAATCGTGCAGTTCTGAATGCGGCTGCTTCGCAAGTCATGAAATGCAGGCGGCGGTCCGCCAAGCGTCCCAGCAGCTACGCTTAGGTTCGAGTGACATTCCAAACACTGCAGCCGCACCTCTTGCCGGGTAAGCATTCGAGGGTTGGCTGAGCCATGGGGCTCATGACAGGCGCGGCATCCCTCCATGCGCATCGGCGCATGCTCGAAGGTGAACGGACCGCGTTTGTCGCCATGACAACGAAAGCAGCCGGGCTCATTCGCCGAGACCACCCGCAACGCTGTGGGAATCTCCCGGCCATGCGGATTATGGCAATCCACGCAGCGAATTCCGCCTTCTTGGAAACGGTGCCGATAGGGTTTCTGAAACTCGGCTAGCGTGGCGACGTGACAACTTCCGCAGTCTTCGGCCGGTTTCTTCCGCGCACTGTCATGAATGCTGTGGCACTGGGTGCAAGCCACCTCGCTCCGCGCGTGACCACCAAAAATGTTGCCTACTTGAGTCACTTGATTGCGGTGACAACTGAGACAAGCTTGGTCGCCTTTGCGAGGAGGCATCTTTGCCGGGTTATCAATGTCGGTGGGCGAAGCCGACTCTGCGTGAATACTCCCAGGACCGTGGCAAGATTCGCAGGCCCTCTCCTTCCAACCGTGTTTGCTGTGGCTTTCGACAATAAAGTGCGGATTCTTTTCAAAGGCCCGTGAGATCTCCTCATGACAGCCCTGGCAAGTGACCGAACCCATGTATTCGGCCTTTGTTTTCTTCGGTTTGTCTTTGGCTGTGGCAACCGTGAGAGCAGCCAAACACAAAACCGATAACAGCGCCGTCCGCCAAGGCAAGAGGTTCATACCTCACTCTAATGCTGCAATTTGTCTTCCAAGCCGGTTGTCTTGCGAGAGGGCAGAGTGGGATCGGGTTGAATCAGGAAGGGAATTATTTTGCGCCAAGCGCCGCGAGCCGTTGCCCACTTTCCTGCTCCACTTTTTCATGCAAGCTATTGCCATGAGCATCCATGGTCACAATCGCGGCGAAATCGTCGACTTCCAAATGCCACATGGCTTCTGGAATGCCAAACTCCATCCAGTAGACGCCCAGCACTTTCTTCACCGTTCGCCCGTAATACTGGGCTGCGCCGCCAATCCCGTTCAGATAGACGGCACCGTAGTTTTTGAGCGCGGCTAGGGTCTTGGATCCCATGCCCCCTTTGCCAATCACGGCGCGCACGCCATAGCGAGCAATAATCTCAGCCTGATAGGGCTCCTCCCGGATGGAAGTCGTCGGTCCAGCAGCTTTCACGTGCCACTGCTCGCCTTGCTTGAGCATCACTGGGCCACAGTGATAGAGGATTGCACCGCGCAGATCAACCGGCGGCGGATGATGCATCAAATGGGCGTGCACTGCATCGCGTCCGGTGTAGACTTGGCCACGGATCAAGACAACATCACCCACCTTCAAGGCGCGCACTTGATCTTCCGTCAAAGGGGGTGTCAACACGACTTCGCGTCCGGTCAGCGGGAATCCCTCGGCGCGGGCCATTTTCTCAAGCGGTCGCGAGGGGTCGCGATAAATCCATTGCCGGATTGCCCCCGTCGTGGCGTCGAGCCTGACACCCAAGCGGCGGAACGCCCAGCAGTCATAGGCTACGGAAACGAAAAAGCTGGCGGGCAAACGGTGGGCGGCGGTAATCTTACAGCCAATCAAGGAAGCGTTGCCACCAAAGCCCATCGCTCCCACGCCAATGCGGTTGGCCTCCTCCATAATTTCCGCCTCGAGCTGAGCTAAGGTGGGATTGGGATTGACGTCGTCGAGCGTGCGGAACAACTGCATCTTCGCTAACCAGTAACCATGAGCGCGGTCACTGCCAATACAAACGCCAAGGGCCCCAGGCGCACAGCCTTGCCCCTGCGCCTGCCACACGGCGTGCAAAATGCATTTCTTCACGCCCTCCAAATTGCGGCCGGCATGACCGAGATGCTCGAGGGAGCACGGCAAGGAATACTGAATGTTTTTGTTTTCACATCCGCCTCCCTTGAGCAGTAACTTCACCTCCAGATCTTCTTCCTCCCACTGCTCAAAATGAATCACCGGGGTCTCAATGCCGAGATTGTCGCCGCTATTTTTGCCGGTGATAGAATCGACCGAATTGGGCCGCAGCTTTCCCCGTCGCGTGGCCTCAGCCACAGCCGAGCGAATGGCCCGAGCAATTTGCATTTGGTTCACTCCCACAGGCGTGTGCACGACAAACGTCGGCATCCCCGTGTCCTGGCAAATCGGCCCTTCATCCTCCGCCGCCATGTCGATATTGGAGGCGATAATGTTCAGCGCTTGCGCCGACTGCGTGTTGGGGACCTCAAGATCCATGACATGCCGCATGGCTTGGCGCACGTCAGGAGGCAAATTGGTGGAGGTCTGCGTGATGAGCTCCACGAGGCTTGACTCAAGAAAGTGCATGATTCAACTAACCCCTGAGTCACCAGCATATCGCGAAGTGCAGCGCCTTCAGGAGATCGCGGGCTAGCAAGCCGCTACTGCAACTGGGGAGCTTGCGCGGGGGCCGCCTCAAGCTTGAGCTTCACGCTGCCCGTCATGCCATGCTTGACAGCTGGCGTTGGACTCGTGAATTCCACCACCACGTGGACGTCCGTCACCTCTTTGATTTGGCCCGGCAAGGCGTCTGGACCGGCTTCGGGCACCGTGACTAGCGCTTGCTGTCCCGCGTGCAGCAGGGCTCGAATTGGCCGCTCGGGCTCCAGCACAATCTCGAGCAGGGCCGGATCTACCGCAATTTGCACCAGCTCGCGCATGTTCCGGTCGACCTGTTGACCAACCTCCACGCCGAGCTTGAGCACTAAACCGTCGGCGGGCGAAAGGATCAGGGACGCCTGAAGGTCTTGCTTAGCCTCCTCAAGCGCCGCTTGCTTTTCTTCGAGCAGTTTCTTTGCGAGATCGAGATCTTTTTCCAGTTTCGCAATCCGCTCTCCGGCCTGCCGGGAAAGCTCTGCCGCGTTGTTTGCCTCTTCTTGGGCCGCTTTGTATTCCTTCTCCACTTTTTCAAACTTCAGCCGCGCCGTGGCTCCTTCCCGGTAGAGCAGTTGCTCCCGCGCATAAAGCTTTTCGAGACGCGCCGCTTCACTCTTTGCGCGCGCCGCCTCACTTTCCAGGCGCGCCGATTCTAGCCGGCTCGCAACAATGCTGGCTTCTAAATTGCTCACGCGGGATTGCGCTCGCTCTAGCTCCTGCTCGGCCTGTTCGCGTGCCGATTCCAACCCTTGGTTGGTGATGTGCCCGAGTTCCTGCTCCTCGAGGACTTCTTGCCCCACCTCGACAAACCAGCGATCAAGAGTGCCATCAACGGGGGCTGGCACGGCAACAATATGCGCAGCGCGGATTCTGCCGCTCAGAACCAGTTCGTCGCCTGGCTGCGGCCCAGAGGGCGCGGGTGGTTTAGAAGGCTCGGGCGCGGGCTTTCGAAGCACGGATAGCGTGCCGCCAGCCACTGCCAGCAACAACACTGTGCCCGACACCAGGATCCAGCGGCCGCGCATAGCCTGATCTTACCTTGGGAGCGAGGTGTACGGAGCAGCTGCTGGTGGTGGCATGTTAGGAATAGAGGGGAAGGGTATTGAGTGGCCCGAGGTTGGGAAAGTAAATCCGTCGAGTTCCAAATTGAATCGGCCCAGCAAGATGACCGCGTCTCCCAAACTGGCTGCGGGCAGCTTCCGCCCGGAGAAGCTCGGCGGCGAATGCTCGAACTCGACCGGAAACGGCTGCTTCAAGATCTCAACGCGGCGCGCCACCCTCGCCACCAGCAAATGCTCCGTCAAGCCTTGGCCCATGTCGAGCACCAGCTCGCTAGCCTGGACGACAATCCAGTATGCTGATCAAAAGATGAAACAAATCCTGATGGACCGGCCGGGTGACCCAGCCAGCGTCATCCGGCTTGCCGATGGGCCGGAGCCTCCCGAACCCGGGCCCCACCAAGCGCTGGTTGAACTCGTCGCTAGCCCCATTCACCCCGCTGATCTGTTAACGATTGCAGGAATGTATGCTGCCTCGCCAGGACCCATGCCGAAGGTTCCGGGTAAAGAAGGTTTAGGGCGGGTTTTGCGGGTCGGTGAGCTCGTTCAGCATCTCAAGCCCGGCGATCTCGTCCCAGTCCTGCTGGCAAACGACGGAGTGTGGCAAGAACGGCTCGTGCTTGAAGCCGAGCACTTAGTCGCTTTGCCTCCAGGCGGTGACCCGCTTCAATACGCCATGGGCTTCGCCAACCCGGCCACGGCCTTCCTGCTGCTTCGCGAGGTCGTGCCACTGGGATTAGGCGATTGGGTAATCCAGAACGCGGCCAATTCCTCGGTTGGACAGTTTCTCATTCAGCTGGCGCGACGCCAGGGAATTCGTACCATCAACATCGTGCGGCGGGAGGGGCTGGCGGACAAACTCCACCAGCTCGGGGCCGACGTGGTGCTTGTGGATGGACCGGAGCTGCCGCGCCGTGTCGCCGAAATTAGCGCTGGCGCCCCCATTCGACTTGCGATTGATGCCGTGGCGGGAGAGGCCTCCGCTCGCCTGGCCGCCTGCCTGGCGCCCCGAGGCACACTGTGCAACTACGGGATGATGAGCGGCAAGAACGTCCAAGTTTCCCCCGCTGCTCTGATTGGTGCGGGAATCGTAGTTCGCGGCTTCTGGTTGACACCAGCCCTCTCGGCCATGACGCCCGCACAGCGCGCCCAGCTGTTTGGGGAGCTGATCGCTCTGCTGGCTAGCGGCACGATCCGGGCAGCCGTGGAGGCGACCTATCCTTTTTCCCGCGTTCACGAGGCGCTGGCTCATGCCGCGCGCGGGGAGCGCTCAGGAAAAATCTTTCTTGTCCCGCATTAGCCGCGGAGAACGAAAATTGTCTGAGCTCTAGTACTGTTCACCATAAAGTTTCATGCCCTTGCGGCCGATGTCCCCTGCAAGGAGACCCATGACTCGACAACTCGTTCTCGGATTGATCCTGGTTACGAGCGCCGCCCAGGCCGGCATCTGGCCCTTCAAAAAGGAGAAGGTCCACAAGAGCGCAGCCTCGCCCGCGGTGGACTCGAAAGCAGTCGCTCAGCCTGCGCAAGGATTCGATAGCGTTTACACCCAGGGAACGGTGGCCATGATCCCGCAACTGACCCCTGGGAAACTGGACCTTTCCGATCGCCAAACGCTCCGGTTCCAATTTGGCAAACCCGTCTGGTCGCTGCCTTACAAAAAGATCTCCTCCATCGAGGTGTACGATAAATTCCCTCCGGAGTTGTTCAAAATGCCTTTCGTTCACAAAAAGAAGCGGGTGTTTACGCTGCACTTTGAGAGTGAGCGCGGCAAGCAGCGCGTCGAATTCGAGATGGGATTGGAGGCAGCGGCTTCGGTTTTACCCCTACTTGAGGAGCGCAGTGGCCGCGTAGCCTTTGTCGAGGGACAAAAAGATGCCGAAAGCGCCTGGACAGACCGGTATTGGAAGACCGCTGCGAACGCCCATAAATGGGAAGAGGCCGCCAGTGGCAACGCGAAAGTCATGACGGCCTCAAAAGAGGAGTAACCATCTCTCCTTTCTCCAACTTTTTACGGCGTCTCAGGGCGGTGTGGAGAGCTGCCGCGGCGGCTTGGACTGCGTCGCTCAACCCCGCCCCGTAGGACCGCCTCCATGAGAGCCACCTGACCCGGCGCGACAGCTCGTACGGCGTCGCTCAACCCTGCTAGCTCATCACCCGAACCGCCTAGCTCGCGTTCGCACCAAGCGCCTTGCTCGCGGTCCTCCGTACAACCCAGCAGGGCTTTCTAGTTGGGCTTATACTAGCCACAAGGTGCGAATCCATGATTGAGATCGTGTTGGTCGCCGCGGGCATGTCAACTGTCCTCGCCGTAGCCTTGGGGCTCGGCTACTGGCTGGCATGGATGATTCGGGGAAACGCGATACGAAAACTGCAGGCAATCCATGAGAAGCTGGCTCAACAAGGCAGCGAAGATCTGAGAAACAAACAGGCGCAGCTTCAGGCACTGGAACGCAAGTTGATCGCCCAAGGTTCCGCACTGAAGGCTCGCGAAGAGGAAATCATTCGCCTGCGAAAGCGACTGGCTACGGTCGAGAAACAGCTTCTTGACCAGGTGACAGAATTTGAGGTCGTGAGCCTCCAGATGGAGGCGCGCGAAAAAAAGCTCGAAAGTGTTACCGCCGATCTCACCCGCGCGCAGAATTGTCTGGCTACGCTGCAATCCGAGTTCTTCCAAGCCCAAACTTCCTGGTCCGAGCAGGAGAAAACACTCCGAGAGCAATTGAGCGCCGTTACCAACCAAATCGACAACCTCACCCAGGAGCGAAACCAGCTCATCGAGCGAGAGTCTCGCCTGAGCGCCGAGCTCCAGAGTCGCTCTGACTCTCTCATGCAACTAGAGAAAAAGTACGCCGAGCTCCAGCAGCTTCACAAAGAGGAAACCAGCCGGCTGCGCCAGTCTCTGGACCAAGCACAACAGGCCGCAGGACAGGCCGCCCTCGAAATAGCCGGCCTCGAGCAGCGTCTTCGATCCCTTGAATCGGAACGCCCGCAAGCCAGGGTTCAAGCTAATCGCGCAACAGCGCAATCGGTTGCGGAAGTGCACGAGTTGCAGGAGCGATTGCAGGTCACTCAGAAGGAGGCCGAAGGGTTACGACAGCAGCTCCGGGCCATGGAATCGGCCATGCGCACCCAGCCGGAAGCGCGCGCTGGTTCCCCTCAGTTCCCCGTGGAGGAACGGATCGGTCAGCCCCAAAGCCTCCTCTCACCGCCTCTCCAAACCCGCTGCGAGACCCAAGTCGAGGCCCTGTCCAGGCGGGTTTCGAGTCTCGAGTCTGACCGGGGCGAGGTCATCGGGCTCCTTCACTCGATGCCAGAACGAGCGGTCGCCGCCTCCGCGGGTGGCCGCGTGGTGACGCTTCCTCTCCCAGAGCTACGTCATTCCCCAGCCCCGCATTCCTCACCGCCCCCCTTTTGGCAGCAGGAACTCGATCAGGCCCGAGCCGAAATCGCTGTTTTGCGCCGTCGCTTGCACGCCTGCGAAACTGAATTTGAGGAGATTCGCACCGCTTCACAAACGCTCCACACCGACCTGCTCGCTGAAAACGAACGGTTGCGCCGGATCAATTCCAGCCAGATGGCTCCTCGTGAGCCCGCCCTCGCACCCCTTCTCGCACAAGTCGAACGCTTGGAAAACCACGTCCGAATCCTGGAAGCGGACAAACAGGAGCTTTTAGGCGAGCTACGCCGGGTCAGAAAATCGCGCTGCGCGGTTGGGATGTTCTAGCTGCGCTGCACTCCTGTCCCAAAGATCCTTCAACCGTCCGGCCCCCGCAGCGGTAGGAAACCTCCTCGTTGAGCTCATTGCTTTCCCAATCTCCCTATTGTCTATGGACAAGAGGGTAATTACACTGCTACACTTCTGCCATATGGGGTTATCGTCGCATCTTCGGGACTTGGAGGCCGAATCGATCCACATTATCCGGGAAGTAGCAGCCGAGTTCGCCAAGCCAGTGATGTTGTACTCCATTGGCAAGGACTCCTCGGTAATGCTGCGCTTAGCGCAGAAGGCCTTTTATCCGGCCCCCATTCCCTTTCCTTTGCTCCATGTTGATACGGGATACAAATTCCGCGAAATGATCGAGTTTCGTGACTGGTATCCAAAGTCGATTGGATGCGAGCTGCGGGTCTGGCGCAATGAGGAGGCGATTGCCGCAGGCGCAAGTCCCGTCAAGCTCGGCACATCGAAATGTTGCCATCTGTTGAAGACTCGCGGTTTGTTAGGGGCGCTTGAGGCGGGCGGCTACGATGCGGCCTTTGGCGGGGCCCGCCGTGACGAAGAGAAGTCCCGGGCAAAAGAGCGTATCTTTTCCTTTCGCGATCAGTTCGGGCAGTGGGATCCCAAAAACCAGCGACCAGAACTGTGGAATTTGTATAACTCGCGCATTGACAAGGGCCAAAGTATTCGCGTCTTTCCGTTGTCTAACTGGACGGAGCTCGACATCTGGCATTACATTCATTTGGAGAAAATTCCCGTGGTGCCGCTGTATTTTGCCAAGGTACGGGAAATGATCGTACGCGGCGATTCGCTCATTCCGCCCGAGCATAATGTGTATCCTTTACTGCCGGGAGAAAAACCCCAGCCAGTACTCTGCCGCATGCGGTCAATCGGCTGCACGCCTTGCACGGGAGCCATTCGCTCGGAAGCGGATACCGTACCCAAAATCATCGAGGAACTGCTCGCCCTGCGCCGTTCGGAGCGGGAGTACCGCATCATTGACCACGATCAGGAAGGCTCCATGGAGCTCAAAAAACGGGAGGGGTATTTCTAAATGGCGGCCGTGGAAAGCAACATCGAACTGAGCCCTTCAGCGAAGCAGGCCGGGCTGACGATTGAAGAATTCCTTGAGCAAGAAGCGAAGAAGGAGTTGTTGCGCTTTTTCACCTGTGGCAGCGTCGACGATGGCAAATCCACGCTGATCGGCCGCCTGCTGTATGACGCCCGGGGCATTTACGAAGATCAACTGGCATCCATTCAGACAAGCAAGGTTAACCGTTCGACTGGGCCGATTGATTTTTCTCTGCTCACCGACGGGTTACGCGCCGAGCGGGAGCAGGGCATCACCATTGACGTAGCCTACCGGTATTTCTCTACCCCCAAACGAAAGTTCATCATTGCCGATACGCCAGGCCATGAGCAATATACGCGCAATATGGCGACTGGGGCGTCAACGGCGTCGCTAGCCATTGTTCTCGTCGATGCGCGTCACGGCGTGCTCCCGCAGACCCGGCGCCATGCGACGATCGCAAGTTTGTTGGGCATTCCCCGCGTGGTGGTTGCCGTCAACAAGATGGATCTTTTGGGCTTTCGAGAAGAGGTGTATCGCCAGATTGTGCGAGATTTCCATGCATTCGCTGATACGCTTGGCTTTGAGCAGATTCTCGCCATTCCCGTAAGCGCGCTCGAAGGGGATAATGTGACAGCGCGTAGCGCCAGGACTCCTTGGTATGACGGGCCTTCGCTCATGGAAGTGCTCGAAACGGCGCCGGCCAGCAGTAGGGATCGTGACCAGCCGGCGCGTTTTCCAGTGCAATATGTTATCCGGCCCAATCAAGACTTTCGCGGCTATGCAGGGCAGATTGCGTCGGGTGTCTTTCGCCGCGGCGACGAAGTCGTCATTCTGCCTTCCGGGCAGCGAAGCCGCATTGCCTCGATTGTGACTTTTCATGGCGAGCTGGAGGAAGCCACGGCGCCCGCGTCGGTCACCTTGACTCTCAAAGATGAGCGCGACATCAGCCGGGGAGATCTCCTGGCGCACCCGGGACAAGAGCCCCAGGTGGCCCGCCAGTTTGAGGCGGATGTGGTGTGGATGGTGGAGGACGCTCTGACAACAGGCAGAAATTTTCTGCTGAAGCACACCACACAGCTAGTCAACGCGCGAGTGACTTCAATTGAAAGTCGGCTGGACATCGCGACCATGGAGCGTAGCTCCGCCCATCACCTCAGCCTAAATGACATCGGCGTTGTGCGAATTGAAGCGAGCCGGCCCATCCTTTTCGATCCCTACCGTTTGAACCGCGCAACGGGATCCTTCATTCTCATCGACCCGATTTCAAACCTTACGGCGGGTGCTGGCATGATCCGCCATGCCATCCAACGAAAAACCCAGGACGATGTGCCAGTGACCCCGGCCGAGCGGGCAGCGCGGAACCACCATGCCCCGGCTTTGCTGCGGCTTTCCGACCGCGAACTAGCCAGACGTCTCGAGCGCCGCTTGTTCGATCACGGCTGCCAGGTGGTCTTCAGCGAAGACCTATCTGCTGCGCGGGGCCTGTTCGACGCCGGCTTGATTGTCATTTCTCCCGCGATTGACGACCCGAGCGCTCTCGATCTGAACGCACTGCCTCTGCCCGCTAGCGCCGCATCAGCCATCGACGCAATTGTCGACTATCTGGAACAAAAAGGAGTGTTAGAATCCGGCAGCTTGAACCTGGGAGAGGGGATTTGAGGGCGGCGAAACCGATCAAGAAAGGAGGTAAGCGGCATGGAAGCGAAGCTGTCTGAGGACAACGCACGTCAACTGGTTCGCCAGTATTTGGAGGGCGAGGAGCCGGCCTGCATCACTTGCAGCTTCCAGGCCGAGGACATGGTGGTTCTCCATCTGGCGCGCGAAGTCCGGCCACAGATCCCCGTGTTATTCCTAGAAACGGGCTATCATTTCCCAGAAACCTACGCCTACCGCGACCGCTACGCGGCAGAGTGGGGTTTACACCTCGTCAATCTGGCCCCGGAAACAACTGTCGCCGAGCACGAACGGCAATTTGGCAAGCTCTACCAAACTTCACCTGCGCAATGTTGCCAGATCCGTAAGGTTCAGCCCCTGATTGGCGGGTTGAAGCCATATCGAGTTTGGTTAACGGGATTACGGCGAGAGCAATCCCCCACCCGGGCTCACCTGCAACACGTCGAAGACCATGTGCTCCCGGACGGGCACACCTTGAAGAAGATTAGCCCGCTTGCCGATTGGACGAACCGCGAAGTTTGGGCCTATCTCAAGCGCCACCGCATTGAGCCGCTGCCGCTCTATGAGCAGGGCTACACAAGCATTGGCTGCCAGCCCTGTACGACGCTTCCGCTCGACCCCAACAACCCGCGCTCGGGCCGCTGGGGCGGCGCAAAATTGGAATGCGGAATCCATACCTTCTCAGAAAAGAGGTGAGCCATGACGACCCTCGCCGGCCTGCTGATCGGGCTCACCATTGGACTGACTGGAATTGGAGGGGGAGTCTTAACGGCGCCCGTGTTGCTACTTTTTCTAGGCATGCCCGCACCGCAGGCGGTGGGTACGGCGCTCGTCTATGTGGCTGTGGTGAAGATTTTCGCCGCGCCGATGTTCATCCTGCGGCGACAGGTGAACTATCGCATTCTCGCTCTTCTGCTCGCGGGTGGAGTTCCAGGGGCGCTCGCGGGCTCCATCTTCCTGAACCGGCTCTACAAAGGAGGAAGCGAAGGCTTGCTGCTGTTGTTGCTCGGCCTCACCATTGTGGTTTCCGCCGCCGCGACCTTCCTCAGGAGGCCATCGAGCGAAATTGAGCAACAAGACAAATCGCGGCGCTTGCCGTGGGTGAGTTTTGGCATCGGTCTGGAAGTTGGCTTTTCAAGCGCTGGCGCGGGCGCGCTTGGGTCGCTCGCCCTGATGCATTGGACGAAACTTTCGCCAGCGGCGATTGTTGGCACCGATGTGCTCTTTGGGTTGGCGCTCTCGGCAGCCGCGGGCAGCATCCATCTCGGATTTGGCGGCGTCGACGCCTTCGTCTTGCGCCAGCTGCTGTTAGGCGGTATCCCGGGCGCTATGGGCGGCGCTTGGCTAGCAACAGTATGCCCGAACCGGGCCTTGCGCAAGGGCCTGGCCATCTGGCTCATGTGGCTTGGAGCCAATCTCTGCTGGCGCGGCGTGGGAGCCCTGGCCCGCTGATTCGCAGCGGCTTACGCTCGGGCCCGTTTGGTAGAATAGAGGGTTTCGCGCCTGATCGAAAATCACGCAATCTACCGGTTCATGAGGTTCTTTCAATGCTTTCGGCAAACCAGTTGCGCCCTGGCATGGTGATTAAGTTCAACAACGAGCTGTATTCCATCTTCTCTTCCGTACACCGCACCCCGGGAAACCTTCGCGCCTTTGTTCAGGTGCGAATGCGGAACTTGCGAACGGGCGCCATGATTGACGAGCGTTTTGCGTCCGACGACCGCTTCGAAAAAGCCAATCTCGATGAACAAGAGATGGAGTATTTGTACGACGACGGCGAATATTACTATTTCATGAACACTGAGACGTTCGAACAAACGCATTTAACGAAGGATTTTCTCGGTGACGCCGTGTATTACCTCACCCCGCAGCTCAAAGTCCGGGTGGAATTTTTCGAAGGCAAGGCCATTAGCGTCCAACTACCGCCAACTGTTGATTTGACCGTCGTTGAGACCGAACCAGGCTTAAAAGGCGCGACCGTGTCTAACGTCACCAAACCCGCAAAACTGGAGACGGGACTCGTCGTGCAGGTGCCGCCGTTTATCAACCAGGGCGAGAAGATTCGCGTGAATACGGCCGAAGGCACCTACCAGGAACGCGCTTAAGCGAAATTGGCCCATGTTTCGCAGCGGGGTTGACGCCGCGCCTCTCGAGGCGGAATCACGGCTTCGGCTCGGAAGTAGTCCTCGGAGACGGGAAAAGTTGGCGCGCCTGGAAGCGCGAGAGCAACTCTGCTGAACAAGGCCGCACCGAACAAGCCGTCGCTAGCGCGTCGGCCACAGCGCCCTCCGGAGCCACAATCGAAACAGGTTTGGAGCGAGTGAGACCCAATCCAATGGCTGGATCCAAGATGTGCGAATAGCGCAGGCCGCCGATTTCGACAAACTGATGCTCATCGCCGCTCGTGGAGATTGCCGCGTTCTGTAAGGCGTAAACTTCACCCTCAGCTTCAATCATCCACCCTGCCTTACCTGGGGGCGGATCGCCTACGGCGATATCCCCGCTCACAGCAACGAGGACACGGCTCACTCCCAGCGAGCGTAGCAGCCGCACGACTTCGCTGGCCGCAAACCCCTTGGCGATTCCTCCAGCATCAAGCAACATCGAATCGCGTAGCAGCGTAACCGTGTGCCGGCGTTTGTCAATCCGCAAGAATTGATAGCCGCAGCGCTGGCGTGCGATTGCGACGGCGTAGGGTTCGGGAAGTTGCTTCGTCTTTCTCGCTTCTCGCCAAAGAGACACAAGCGGTCCGAGAGTGATGTCGAAGGCTCCCCCTGTAGCCTGAGCGATTTCTTGAGCCAGCTCGATGACCCGCATCACGTCGTGGCTCACAGGGATGGGGACACCCTTGGGAGAACGGCTCAGCCGCGTAAACTCGCTGTCCGGACGGTAATCGGAGAGCTTCTCCTCGAGCTCCCGGATGCGCTGAAAGGCCCGCTCAAAGACACGTTGCGCGGCGACCGCATCCCGGGCGTAGAGCCGGATTTGCACGAGGGTCCCCATGTGTGGCTCGACCGCTTCGAAACGCTCGAGCGAGGCGCCGTGGAGCGCAACCAGCGAGTTGCAGCTGACCAAAACCGCGCCCCAAAAGACCCTCCAAGCGAGACGAAACCCACACGCGGAGCGCTTGGCGCCGGAACGTTGCCCCAGAAAGCTCGACCCCTGGCCCCCTCGCATCACTCTTTTTCTACGCCGCTGTTCCAGTAATGGAACATCTCTTCCGCCGTGGGCACTCTCAGCGGACGTACCAACCGAAAGCCGAGCCATTGGGCGTCGGTGTGATACCAAATACTCTTCGGTAGCTGGGGGTCCTGCATCTTCCAACTGGGATCCGAGGGGGTGCGCGCGGCGCAACGCAAACTCGCAGCGTCGTCGTTCCAAGAGCCGCCCCGCACCGCGTGCGGATAGGGCTTCGTGGCTTTCACCCACGGCATGCGCGCAGGGCCGGGGCGATAAGGCGCATATTGGTCGAGCGTCCACTCCATCACGTTGCCATGCATGTCATGAAGACCCCAAGGATTTGGTTTCTTGCTCCCCACTTTTTCGTACTTCCCGTTGCTGTTGTCAGCAAACCATGCGTATTCGCCCAGCTGAGAAGGATCCTCACCAAAGGAATAGGCCGTAGTTGTACCGGCGCGGCAAGCGTATTCCCATTCGGCTTCCGTTGGCAGGCGGTAAAAATGGCCCGTGCGGGCGCTTAGCCACTGGGCGTATTTGTTGGCCGCATGCTGCGTCATGCTAATGGCGGGGTAACCATGAATCCCCATCCCGAAGCTCATCTCCACATAGGGGCGTGTGGGACGGCTGACGGCATCTACTACAGGATCGGCACCTGGCGTTTCTCCCGCTTGCTGCGAGAACATGAACAGCCGGTATTCATCCCACGTCACCTCGTATTTCCCCATCCAGAAAGGTTCGAGGGTGATGATGCGTTGAGGTCCCTCGTCGTCTCTGCGGCCTTTCTCAGAAGGTGGTGAGCCCATCGTGAACTGGCCTCCTGGAATCGGCACCATCTCAAAGGAAACAGTCGTATTGGGAATCGTCATCCGGTAGGGCTTCATCTGGGCTGGAGAGGCTTGTTTGGATGCAGCGAGGATTCGCTCGTGGAGCCGTTCCACCAGAGCCCGTTCATCCAGCTTGGTGCCGGTTTTTGGAGCAATCACAAACCCGGCGGGCCAGCGAGCGCCCAAAGCAATCCACTGGCGGATGCGATCGCGTTGCTCCTTGGGCAGCTGGGGACCGCCAGGAGGCATGGCGCCCGCGCGGTTCGGCGGCAGATCCATGCGCAGCAACAGACTGCTGCGATCGGGCCGCCCCACCACGACGGCCTTGGCCACACCTTCAGCCGTATCCAAACGCAAGCCCCCCAGCGCCTTTTGCCCGTTGTGACAACTCCAACACTGCGCCTCAAGCACCCGCGCGACGTCGCGTTGGAAGTCCACTGGCTGCGCCGCAAGACCCGAAACAACCCAAAGGAAAAGCGGAAAACTCATCAGAGAAATTTCGTGACTCCAGGGCGAGCAAGCGGCGGCACTTCCAACGTTCCGTTCCAATCGAGCTTGTCCGGAAACAGCTTTTCTTGCGACTGGAGCGCCTGATCCCAGCTAATCTGCTGCCCAGTGTAAGCGGCCATGCGCCCCATGATGGCCAGCATCGTGCTTGTCGCCATCCAGATGCCGTCGTTCACCGGCTGTCCGCGCCGGATTGAAGCAAACAAGGCGTCATGCTCGGCTTGATACATGTCGTTGCGCGGCCCGCTATAGGTCCAATTCTTCTCACCCTGAATACGGGGGTTCGGGCCCCTGCCGATGGTGCAAGTCCCTTTGGTGCCGAGGATGTAGTCTGCGTTCTCGTTGTAGCAGCCCTCCATCTGCCGGCAGCCAAGGAACGCCCTGACGTTGTTGGGATAAAGATAATTCACGGCGAAATGGTCAAAGATGTTGCCGCCCTCGGCAGGAATCTGACGGCCGCCCACGGCCACACAACT
Organism: Bryobacteraceae bacterium; assembly: GCA_025056455.1. Classification (GTDB taxonomy): domain Bacteria; phylum Acidobacteriota; class Terriglobia; order Bryobacterales; family Bryobacteraceae; genus CADEFT01. Next base: position 1,005,293 of record JANWVY010000001.1, read on the forward strand.
CAAGGGAGGTTTGTCGTCCATGGCCCAGGCGATTTTATCCACGCTGTGAACAGCCTGCTCCACCAGGCCGTCTCCGGAAAGAAATGTGAAGTTGTACCAGTTGCGAATCATCCATTCAACATCGCTCATGCCCGCTGGACGAGAAGAAGCCGGAGGCATGGGCTTCACGGGGCTGGTGTAGTAGGTAGCGTAGTAGGCCACCACGTTGCCGATAGCGCCACTTTTGATTTGCTCGAAGGTAGCCCGAACCTGGGCGCTGTACCGCCAGCAAAAACCCGACACGATGGAGAGGTTTTTCTGCTGAGCCAAACGGGCCGAGTCCAAAACGCTTCGTACGCCGGGCGCATCCACGGCGACTGGTTTTTCGCAGAAGACGTGTTTCCCCGCTTCGATCGACGCGCGCAAATGCTGGGGACGGAAGCCGGGGGGTGTGGCAAGCAAAACCACATCTACGCCGCTGTCAATCACCTTCTGGTAGGCATCCAGACCCACAAAGATGTTCCGCGGCTCGACCTGCACCTTTGCGCCCGCCACTGCCTTCAGGCGTTCCAAACACTGCTGGGCGCGCTCAAGGTCGATGTCCGCCACAGCAGTTAAGTGAGCATAATCGTCCGCCTTCATGGCCTGCGCCGCAGCACCAGTTCCGCGTCCCCCGCAACCCACCAACCCCACTTTCAACACCTTGCCAGCCTGGAGACCAGAAACCATGGCGGGGACTGCGGCAGGAAGGGACGCTTTTAAAAACGCGCGCCGGGCCGTCAGCAAAGAACTGTTCATGTGCCCAGTATAAAATGCAGAAGAATTCCTCCCCATGAGACGGAGACAGTTGTTCGCGTCTTTTGCGCTCTTTGACCGGCTCTGCGCCGCTTGGGGACAATCCAGACAGAACCCGTCGCCGATGGTGGAACACACTCGGGCACACGAACGCCTGACCATTAAGGATTGGAGTTCCCGGAAAGTCGCACTGTCGCTCGGCTCCCTGTTTGTTCCTCTCCGCTACCGGAGTGGAAAACTGCTTGTGTTCTTCCACGGCGGAAACGGTGTAGCCGAAGAGGCGGCCTCACGCTACGGAGATCTCGCCGTACTCTCGGTGGCGCTTTCCGGCACTTCGGATGCCTATGTGCAGGCTTTTTCACAGGCAGGCCGCTTCGGCCAACTGTTAGCCGAAGCAGAAAACCGGTCTGGAAAGTCCTTCCAGTCAATCGTTTTTGGAGGTTGGAGCGCAGGCTGCGGCGCTATTCGAACCATTTTGCGGGAACCACAAGATTACGCGCGCGCACACGCCGTTCTGGCGCTGGACGGGATCCATACGGGCTATCTTAACGGGGCGCCAGGACCGCTCGAACCGGCCCTGGAAACCGAACATCTGGAAATTTACCTGAAGTTTGCCCGCGACGCTCTCGCTGGCCGCAAACAATTGCTGATTACGCACACAGAGATTTTTCCCGGCACATTCGCCAGTACAACAGAAACTGCCGATTGGATTATCGGTCAGCTGGGCTTGCGCCGGAAAGCCATACTCAAATGGGGGCCCCGCAAAACCCAGCAGATTAGCGAAATTCGCGAAGGCAGACTGTGGATCCTGGGCTTTGCTGGCAACTCAGCGCCGGATCACGTCGATCAACTCCATGCTCTGCCGGAATACCTCAGATGGATTCAGTGGTGACAGCTTAGCTTCTCTGGCACCGCGGACAGTAATGAGTGCCACGCTGGCCGATCACGATGCGACGAATGGCTGCCCCGCAAACCGGACAGGGCATTCCTTGCCTGCCATAAACCTGATGGAATCGCTGGAATTCTCCCGCAGCGCCCCAGGCGTCCACATAGTCCGAAATCGAGGAGCCGCCATGAGCAATCGCTTCGCGGAGAACGTCTTGAATGGCCGCATAGAGCCTGCGGGCGCGGCGCTGCGACAAACGCCCGGCCAAGGCCCTAGGGTGGATGCCTGAGCGAAACAAAGATTCGTCGGCGTAAATATTGCCGAGCCCCCCAAGAAAGCGCTGGTTGAGCAGTAGCGCTTTGATGTTTCCGCGGCGTGCGCGGAGCCGCTGCACGAACTGCTCTGCGGAGATGGTCAAGGCGTCGGGGCCAAGCGCCGCCAGCCTTTCCGGGACCCCGGCCGACCACTGTAACCGCCCGAACATTCGCACATCGTCATACAGCAACTCGCCACCATCGAGGTGAAACACGACCCGCGTATACGGGGTGCGGCAGGCATCCAACAGCAACTTGCCGGTCATGCCGAGATGAACCCACAGGAAACCACCCGCGCATTCAATCAGAATATTCTTGCCATGCCGGCGAACGTCCGAAACGCGCTGGCCTGCTAGCGGGCGAAGCGAGGTTTTACAGACCAAAGGGGCAAGAACTTCGACATCCTCGAAGCGGCGTCCCAGAAGTCGGGGCGCAAGGCCCGCGACGATGGTTTCCACCTCAGGTAGTTCAGGCACTGGAACCGCGAGCGTCTGATTCGATGTTGATGAATACTTCCCCGTTTTCCACCATCACTTCATAACGCTTGAGACAGATGGCGGGATTATAGTCATGCTCGCCCGTTACGCAATCGAAGGCCCAAGCATGCCAGGGGCAAACCAGCGTGGCGCCATGAAGCGCCCCTTGACCTAGCGGCGCGCCGCGATGCGGGCACGTTCCCTCCACTGCGAACAGCTTTCCCTCCACATTGGCCAGAGCCACCGGGACACCCTGAATACGGACATCGCGCAGTGCACCAGGAGGAATATCGTGCAGCTTCGCAGCAAATTCAAACGGCATACTACAATAAGCTACCATGCGGCGCTGGCCTTGCCCCGTTGCTTTCTTGCTAGCCGCCGTTCTGCTGTCGAGCAGCTGCAAAAGAGATCATGGCAAAACCGTGGGTGTTGTGCCCAAGGGTGCAAACCATATTTTTTGGCAAACCGTTCACGCGGGCGCCATTCAAGCTGCAAGAGAATACGGCCTCGAAGTCGAATGGAACGCGCCAGCACTAGAAATTGACGCGAGCCGCCAGATTGAAATCGTGGAATCGATGGTCACGCGGCGGCTAGCCGGTATTGCTCTTGCTCCGGTCGATAAAAAAGCGCTCGTTGGCGTCGTGGAACGAGCAGCCCGTGCCGGTATTCCCGTCTCCATTTTTGATTCCGGAATCGATACAGACAAACGGATCTGCTACGTCGCGACAAACAACGAAGAGGGAGGACGAATAGCGGCGCGACGGTTAGGCGAAATTCTCGGAGGTAAAGGCAAGGTGGCCGTGATTGGTTTTATGCCCGGTAGTGCGTCCACCATGGAGCGCGAGCACGGTTTTCAAGACGAGATGCGCTCGCGGTTTCCCCAAGTGAATCTGGTCGCCTTACAGTTTGGCATGGCAAGCCAGGCGAAAGCCATGGCCGCTACTGAAAACGTCTTGGCTGCCCATCCCGACCTCGCTGGCTTGTTCGCGGATAATGAATCGAGCTCGGCCGGCGCTGTCCAGGCGCTCAAGTCCCGCGGCGCGCGTCAAGTACGCATGGTGGCCTTCGATGCCTCGGAGTCTTTGGTCGCCGACATGAAGGCTGGTTGGATCGATTCCATCGTCGTACAAAATCCCTTTCGCATGGGCTATGAAGCCACGCGAGCGATTGGGATGAAGTTGCGAGGCGAAACGCCACAGCCTTTTATCGACTCGGGGGCCAGACTTGTCCGGGTAGAGAATTTGGACGAGCCCGCAGTGAAGGAGCTACTGTTTCCCGACCTCAAGCGATTTCTCACGCCACAGCGGCACTGAGAGAAACAAACGCCGACCTCCGCCAGCCAAGCCTCGTGGACGCAGCTACCTGGCTCGGTTGCGCTGACAGCGGCGCTTACGCGAGCTCCACCTTGTGCAGCATCCACATGGCAAAATGAAAGGTGCCCTCCTCGAAACAAAGGACTCAAAAATGACAGAAATTGTAAAAATCATTGGACGAGAGATTCTGGATTCGCGCGGCAACCCGACTGTTGAAGCGGATGTGTACTTAGTGAGCGGCGTGGTGGGTCGAGCGGCGGTGCCCTCCGGCGCGTCTACCGGCGAGCACGAAGCCGTCGAGCTTCGTGATGGCGATAAGACCCGCTACCTCGGAAAAGGCACGCAAAAGGCCGTAGCGAATATTAACACAGAGATTGCGGCTGCTCTGGAAGGCATGGACGCCATGGACCAGGGAGCGCTGGACCGGAAGATGATCGCCCTCGACGGCACACCAAACAAAAGCCGCCTGGGCGCAAATGCCATTCTCGCCGTTTCGATGGCAGCCGCGCGAGCGGCGGCCGAAGCTTTAGAAATCCCTTTGTACCGCCATCTCGGCGGGGTGACCGGAAACACGCTGCCCGTACCCTTGATGAACATCCTCAATGGTGGCGCTCATGCTGACAATTCGGTGGATCCGCAGGAATTCATGATTGCTCCCCATGGCGCGGCGACGTTTTCCGAAGCCCTGCGCATGGGCGCAGAGGTTTTTCATACCTTGAAGGGCGTGCTGAAAAAGCGCGGCTATTCCACTGCCGTAGGCGACGAGGGCGGTTTTGCTCCCAATTTGAAATCCAATGAAGAGGCTCTCGAAGTGGTAATGGAAGCCATTGTCAAAGCGGGCTACAAACCCGGCGAGCAGATTTCCTTGGCGCTTGACCCCGCGGCCAGCGAGTTTTACGACCCAGAAAAGAAAAAATACGTGTTCAAAAAGTCCGATGGCAGCGAACGCAGCTCGGAGGAGATGGCGGCCTTCTGGCAAAAGTGGGTGGATGATTATCCCATCATTTCTATTGAAGATGGAATGGCTGAAGATGACTGGGCTGGCTGGAAACACCTGACAGAACTGCTCGGCAAGCGAGTTCAAATCGTTGGCGACGACCTTTTTGTGACCAACGTGGAGCGCCTGGCACGCGGCATTGAGCAGGGCATCGCCAACTCGATTCTCGTCAAAGTTAATCAGATTGGTACGCTCACCGAAACTCTGGATGCGATCCGGATGGCCACGCAGGCACACTATACCTCGATCATTTCGCACCGTTCCGGCGAAACCGAAGACGCCTTTATCGCCGATCTTGCCGTGGCCACAAATGCCGGACAGATCAAAACGGGCTCGGCTAGCCGTACCGATCGAATTGCGAAGTACAACCAGTTGCTGCGCATTGAAGAGGAACTTGGCGCTTCGGCTCGCTACGCTGGCCGAAAAGCGTTCCACCAATAATTCCCGCGCCAGTCACGGCGAGAGCGCTCGGAATCAGAACGCGTCCAGCTGCGGCTGGCTTGCATGAGGCATTTCATGAAAGCAAAACGACCCGTCGTATTGACAATTCTGGACGGCTTTGGGTACTCCACCAGGCTTGAAGGAAACGCCGTATATCACGCTTATAAACCGAATTTTGACGGCCTGATGCGAGACTACCCCCATACCTTGATCGAGGCCTCCGGTCCCTGGGTAGGTCTACCAGAAGGCCAAATGGGCAACAGCGAAGTCGGTCACCTCAATATTGGCTCCGGCCGGATCATCCAAATGGATGTAACCAAGATCGACGCGTTAATTTCGAGCAACGAACTCCGCAACAACCCAGTCATCAAGGCCCTGATGGCCCATGCTCGCGGCCGCCGCTTGCACTTGTTGGGACTATTGAGCGATGGCGGCGTGCATTCGCATATCAACCACCTGTTCGGCATCCTGCGAATCGCCCAGGCCGAAGGCGTTACCGACATAGCCATCCACTGCTTCCTGGATGGCCGCGACACTCCACCGACCAGCGGAATTGGATATGTGGAGCAGCTGCAACGAATCATCGGGGAACTGGGCGTGGGTAGAATCGCCACGGTGAGCGGCCGCTATTACGCCATGGACCGCGATAAACGCTGGGAGCGAATCGAGCGAGCTTTTGACGCGATGGTGCTCGGCCAAGGCGCCAAGTGGCAAGATCCGCTCGCCGCCATCCAAGCCTCCTACGAAAAGGGCGTAACCGACGAGTTCGTCGAGCCGGTCGTAATCGTCGATTCCCAACAACAGCCCGTCGGACTCATTCGCGACGGAGATGCGGTCTTCTTCTATAACTTCCGGGCGGATCGCGGCCGGGAGATGACCATGGCGCTTGTGGATCCCTCACTCGAAACGCCAGCCCGCAGCAAAGCGCCGAAGAATCTTCACTATGTGACGATGACGCAGTATGATAAGTCGTTCACTGTCCCCTTCGCCATCGACAACGAACCCCCCCGGTATACGCTCGGACAGGTGTTATCCGAAGCCGGACTCCGTAACCTCCGCACTGCGGAAACCGAAAAATATCCCCATGTGACCTATTTCTTCAATGGCGGAATCGAAAAACCGTACCCCGGCGAGGAGCGCGAATTAGTGCCTTCGCCCAAGGTCCCCACCTATGATCTCAAACCCGAAATGAGTGCTCTGGAAGTTTGCGATGTGGTCGTTAAGGCCCTCGAGTCAGACAGCTTCGATGTGATTGTTGTGAACTTCGCAAACCCCGATATGGTGGGGCATTCGGGAAAATTTGAAGCGGCCAAAAAGGCGGTCGAAACCTGTGACGTCTGCTTAGGTCGGATCTATCCATTAATCAGGCAGCGAAATGCAGCCTGGATTGTGACGGCCGATCATGGCAACGCCGAAACCATGATCGACCCAGTGACGGGTGGACCTCATACCTACCACACCACGAATCCCGTCCCCCTGGTGATTGCCAGCGCCGAAAAAATTCCTCTGCGAGATGGAGGCTCCTTGCGTGACATTGCGCCCACCATCTTAGGGCTACTCGGCATACCGAAGCCCCCTGAAATGACCGGGGAAGACCTCCGCAGGATCGGAGACTGATAGAATTGGGAGCCATGCAGCGTCGAGAAGTCTTGCAAGCGATGGGCGCAGGGATCGCACTGGCAGCGGGGACAGGAGAAGCGCGAATGGCGGAACCGATTCAATTGCACGTCGATTTGGAGGTGGACCCGGCCAAAGAGGCCGACCTCGTCAAAACATTCCAAACCGTCTTCCGGCCCACGATCAGCCGGCAGCCCGGATTCGTCGATGTAAAGTTGCTCAAACTTCGCTCCATCGCCGTTGGTTCGCCCTCGGCGCCACGCTGGCGTTTGCTGATCAGCTTCACAACAGAAGAATTGCGCCAGAAATGGGTAGCCACAGAGGATCACCAGCGCGCCTGGCCCCAAATGGAGAAAAACCTTAGAGGGGCGAAATTCTCCGCAGCCTTGTACGACGTGCAGTGAACGCGGCGTTGAAAGAGTGGTCTGCAATCACCGAAGCGCTAGCGCGCGGCTGGCAGATTGCGCTTCTCCGCAAAGGCGGAATTGTGGAGGCGGCCCGAGACGGATTCCGACTCCGGCACCGGGAGTTCGTCCTCTTCCCCACCCACGAACACGAGCAGATGAAGATGTTGCGGCCAGAGCGAGCGGAGCTCGTCCAGCCACCTTCCGAGCTCATCCCGATCCGTGTTTTCGCCCAGGTGGTTGACGTGCTTCGAGCTCCTGCTAGCCACGGCCTGCTGCTCGGAGACGATTTCGTTTGGAACGAAGCCTTTCTCAAGCAGCGCTACTGCTACCGGCCCGACCTGCCTTTGTGGTTACTGGTCATTCGGGCCTATCGGTTGCCAGAAACCGTTTGGATTCCTTCTCGCAGCTCCTATGCAGGATGCAAGAGCTGGGTAAACCTCACTGAAGAAATTGACGTGACAGCGGCCGCGCCGGTGCTTAGCGAAGCGGAATTTGCGCAGCGTTGGTCAACACTCAAGGACAAGCTTGGCGCCCCTGATACACTGAACACAGGCGCGCCATGATCTCGATTGTCATCCCCATTCACAACGAGGAGCCCGCGATTTTGCCCCTCTATGACCGTCTCACGGCCGTCATGGAGGAGCTTCGCAAGCCCTACGAAATTCTGTTCGTCGATGACGCGTCGACCGATCGCAGCTTCGAACTTCTAGCGAATTTGGTCGAGACCGATGCACGGTTGAAAGTCATCCGTCTGCGGCGCAATTTCGGCCAAACAGCCGCCCTGTCGGCAGGCTTTGATGAAGCGCAAGGAGATGTGATCATCTCGCTTGATGGCGACCTACAGCATGAACCCGAGGATATCCCGAAACTGCTGGCCAAGCTAGAGGAAGGCTACGATATCGTTTCTGGTTGGCGAAAAAATCGCGTGGATCATGCCATGACACGAAAAATACCCTCCCGCATTGCCAACTGGATCATGGCCAAGGTAAGCGGTGTGGATCTTCACGATTTTGGTACGACCTTCAAAGCCTATCGGGCGGAAATCTTGAAGGACATCAATCTCTACGGCGAGTTGCACCGTTTCATTCCGGCTCTTGCCAGTCAGTATGGGGCGCGCATTGCCGAGGTGCCGATTAAAAACGTCCCCCGCGCAGCTGGCGAGTCGCATTATGGTCTCGGTCGCACGTTCCGGGTCCTCTATGACATCATCACGGTCCAGTTTCTGCTGAGTTATTTCACGCGGCCCATGCATTTCTTTGGCAAAATCGGCTTGCTGGGAACGGGCTTGGGCGGAGCGATCATGACCTATCTGTTTTTCTACAAAATCACCGGCCATGAGATTGTGATGGAGCACGGGCCGTTAATGGTGGCGGGAGCCATTCTCCTGCTGATGGGAATCATGATGTTTTCCACGGGCTTGCTGGGAGAAGTGCTAATCCGCACGTATTTTGAAAGCCAGGGCCGGCGCATTTACGCCGTGCGCGAAATTCGCACTAAACGAGAGTCGTCGGTTCAAGACAACCCTCGATAAACGAGCCTTCCGCCTCGGTAGGGGAAACTTCACCGGCAAACCGCCTGCTCAGGAAGGAAAGGGTCAAAACCTAGGCATAGCGCTTTCGCCAACCCTCAAGTTCTGCCGTCAATCGTTCGCGCACCAGTTTGAATTGATCGTTGTCGTACTGGTTGACTCGCTCGCGCGGGTCGAGACGCAGATCGTAAAGCTCATTCGGGCCCTCGCCACCATGCCGGAGCACAAGTTTATAGCGGGCGTCTCGCGCCATTTCCGCGTAGCGAAAATGACCGAAAATCGTGGTCCGCCACGGCTCCTTCGCCGGACGGCCTAGAGCCAGCGAAAGATAACTGCGGCCACAGAGATTCCGGTCGGCAGGAGGAGCAATGCCCGCGACTTCACATATCGTGGGCAGAAAATCATAAAAGCTTACAAGCTCCGGACGTACGGCCTCGGGCGGCGCTTTTCCTGGCCAGCTCCAAATCATCGGAACCTGCATGACTTCTTCATACATGTTGATCGGGTCTGAGGCGTGTCCTTTGCTCCACAACCCGTGGCGGCCCAGCAAAAAACCGTTGTCTGAAGTAAAAATGACCAGCGTGTTCTCCCAGAGATTTTTGGAACGCAGCGTTTTCATGAGTGCCGGAATCTGATCGTCCAGCGCGGTGACGGCAGCCGCGTGGCGGCGGTTGTTCCCGACAATATCCGCAAGATACTCCTTTTCGCGTAGCGCGTTTGGCGCCGCAGGCTCCCAGCCAATGGTTTCAAACTTGGTGTCCCGGTACAGCTCATAGTACTTTTGCGGATGGCCTTCGTAGGGAGTGTGGGGATTTAAATAACCAAGACAAAGAAAAAACGGCGTGTCCGCGTTTTGCCGCTCGATGTACTCACACGCACGGCGGGTCATCAACTCGGTTAAATAACCGGTCTCCTGACGAGCTTCGCCGTTTTCATACATGAGCGGATTCTGATAACGCCGCCCGCCCAGCGTATAGGTGAATTCATAACCACGGCCCGGGTTAGCGTCATTTCCCATGTGCCATTTGCCAAGATAAGCGCAACGATAGCCAGCGGCGACCAACAGTTCGGAAAGCATGACCTCTTTGGCGAAGGAATCAGGAGGCGACTGTTGACCCTGGGGAGGATTTTCCACGGGTTTGTCGGTTAAGAAATCGTGAATTCCATGCTGGCGTGGCGTGCGCCCGGTAAAGAGCGTGGCGCGGCTCGGCGAACAGATCGGCGTGCACACAGAATGGTTTGCAAAGCGGGTGCCACTTCGAGCGAGAAGATCAATGTTCGGAGTGCGAATCTCCTTGTTGCCGTAACAGCCCAGGGCCCAGGCCGGAAGATCATCCGCCAAAATGAGAAGAATATTCGGGCGCTTGACCGGCGCAGTAAGCTGGCTTTTCTTTTGGGTCTTTTGGGCCAGTACGGGGGCGGAGACCGCTGACAAAAAGGATCTTCGACTCCAGCTCATCGTTTACTCCTCCAAGTAGTTGAGCTCTTCCGGTAACGTTTCTGGCTGTTCAAATAGATCCCCGACACCACCAAACAAAAAGCTCAGGCCGCTGTTGGGATTCAGGACATTGGCCCCTTCGCTGGCTAGAAAACTCGACATTTGTTGCTGGACACGGAAGGCGATCGCTGAACCAGCCAAACTGGTGTCCGTCAGATAGCCGTGGGGATTTGCATTTAGAAATCGCGATACGGCACGCGCTTTGTCATTGCGATAAACCCACGTCGACTGGCGCATGTCGGCATGCCGGACTAAAGCGCTTTGGGTAGGATTGGGAACCGTTTGATCGCCCCACGGAAACTGCCAGAGCACTCTCTTTTCCGGAACCCCAGCGAGGGGCGAGGGCTTGAGATGGACGGCGTAGGTGAAGGGGTCGCCTTCGGCCTGAATCCATTCCAGGGTCTCCAGAACGTTTTGCGTTTGAATGGAAGTCGGGTCAGAGATGACCTTGACCGGCTGGTTGCGTAAGACGTAGTTGTCACGAAACACCAGCGGGGGGGAACGCAGGGCGAGGTTCGCGGCAGCGGTGGATTGGAAGGCCCGGCTCCAGCGGCTAATTTCCACCAAAGAACCACCTCCCGCATTCAGCACTCCAAATTTCACATGGGGATCAACGGCCAGTAGCATGGTGCCGTAAATAGCGCCCAGCGACTGGCCCGCATAATAAATCCGGTCTGGGTCAAAGTCTGGCTGACCGTCCCCGTCCACGTCCAATCCGGCGCGCAGGAGGCGAACCAACTGCATGAGGTCGACCACGGTCTGCCGCAAACAGTCGCGAAGACCGAAGGGTGCAGAGAGGAGCGCCGCGCAGCCCTCGGCCGGATCAATTCGTCCGTCGTTATTGAGGTCTACGCCGCGGCCTGGAGCAGCAAGCGAGAAGGCGCCAGTCGCGGTCTGGATGGCAAGCATTCCTCCCGGTCCACCTCCATGACCGACGGCGGAGATAGCCACCGTCGCCATTCCGTCGGCAGCGAAAGTGCTTGCCAGAAGGGAAGGAGCGCCAAACCGGCTGTCTCCTAAACCGTGGCCGAAGATCACAACCGGGTAGCCCTTGGGTGGCTTCGCTCCGGAAGGCAGAAAGGCATGGAAATGGATCTCGCTCACAGCGGGTGCCGGAGCCAAGGGGGCCAGCGAGGCCACAGGCTCAATTACCCGGCCGAACTCCAGATAATTCGGTGAGGCATAAGAACCGAAATAGATGCCCCGGATCCCCTGAAGGAACAACAACGGAAAGGTCAACTCCGAGAATTGCTCGCCGCTGGTTCTCACCTGTTGCAACCAGCGGATGGAGCGTAACTCAACGAGGGGGAAAAAGCTCTGGCCAGGATGGGCCGTAGCTACCGCAGCAACATCCGCTAAACGATCGCGAGCGCGCTCAAGCCACGCCGTCACGCTCATCGTCGTGTACAAGCTAGCGGCCACGATCTTCCTGTCCGTTGGAACCGCCTTCAGAGCCTCGGCGAGAGCCTTGCAGTATTCATCCGGCGCGGTTTCCAGGCAGGCCGTAAATGCTTCCTCAGCTTCCACGGCGTCTCCCACCGCATCACGGACGGCGTCGGTCACCACGAGCAAGTAACGACGGCTTTGATCCATCGCCCGGTCCGGTTTGCCATACAGCGTGTTCGAGACGCTGTCATAGACAATCTGATTCAGACGAATGATTTCCCCGGCCTGGTGCACCCCTCGCTCGCCCTCAGCCAGCAGTTCCCGCGCCACGAAGAATACGCCCCCGGGCGCCGTCGCTGGGTCAATCGCGCCCGAAAAACTAATTCGAACTCGCGCCTGTACGTGAAACCCATCAAGCTGGTTCAGCAAAAAAATCTCTTGGCAGTCGTTGGGCCGCGCCGCGCAATCCACTGGTTGTGGCAAGCGCACGCGCCGAGCCGTTCTCGTGTTTGTAGCTGGCGCCGTGAGGTAATCCGTCGGAAACGGGCCGATCTCAGGATCCGACGGGTTAAACTTCACCCGCACCCCGGCCGCCCGAGCGGGCTCCACCCTCACAAACAGAACGAGAAATGAAAAAAGACAAAGATGAACTTTTGAACGGGAAACCATCTACAAAACATCCGCAAAGCCGCGCTTTAAATGGCGAAAAAACAGCCCGCCTAAAACGAATAAGGCAAGGCCGAAGCTCATCAAGGCTGCCAGTTCCTCAAGATTTGGAGGACGGTAGGAAAGCAGGCGGTCGCGATAAGCGTTTACGATATAGGACATCGGGTTGTATCGCATGAGAAACCGAAGGTTTTCCGGGACCAACTCCTCGGTGATGAAAATCGGAGTAACCCAAAACCACAAGGTAAGAAACACATTTACAACCTGGGCTGTATCTCTCAGATAGACTTGTAAGCTCGAAACAACCCAACCAAGACCAATCCCCAACAAGCCGATCAGAAACATATAAATCGGGAGTAATAACGCCATGGCGCTTACTTGTCCGAGCCAGAGAATACAAGAAGCGATGACTACCGAAAGTGCCATGAAGTGACTGACCAAAGCCGAAAGAAAGACGGAAATTGGGATTAGCTCCGAGGGAAACACTGTTTTTGTGATCAAGTTCGCGTGATCCTGAAGACAAGTTGAGGAACGCAACACCGTTTCTTGAAATAACAGCCAGGGTAGCTGTGCGCAAATCAGAAACATCGTGTAATTCGTGGTGACGGCGTTTGCTGGCAGGGGAGCCTTGAGACAGATCTGGAAGACAAAGGTCCAGCTAACAAGAAGCACCAGGGGATGGATCAAACCCCACAGCCACCCCGCTACGGAACCAACAAAACGGCTTTCGAAATCGCGGCGCACGAGTTGGTAGAGTAGGGTCCGATGCCGAATTAGGTTGGAAACGAAATACCGTCCAGGAAGCCTCAAGCTGCTAGATTAGCAAAGGCGTCACAGGCTGGTTGGGCGGTGTGGGTGGGAGAACTGCGGCGGGCGTCGATTCACCCCAAGCCGCATCTCGGTTCAGTAGCCAAAACGTTCTTCCTTCCAAGGATCGCCGTGCATATGGTAGCCATTTCGCTCCCAAAAACCGGCTCGATCTTTTTCTAGAAACTCAACTCCGGCAATCCACTTGGCGCTTTTCCAGGCATAAAGCTGGGGAACAATCAAACGAGCTGGACCGCCATGGGCCAGCGATAGTGGTTCGCCATCGTGGCGGATCGCCACCAGCGCGTCTTCAGCCAAAAAATCCCCTATCGGAAGATTCGTTGTCCAGCCGTAATCGTAGCCGTAAACAAGGACAAAACGGCAGTTGGGTTTCAAACCCCCGGCTTGTTCCACCAGCGTGCGCGTGGAGACGCCTTCCCACAAATTCCCCAAACGTGACCATCGGGTGACGCAGTGGAAATCCGCAAAAACCTTCACCCGGGGCAGTTTACAAAACTCTTCCCAGGAAAAACTTTTTTCCTGTTGAATGAAGCCGGTCATACGAAACTGCCACTTTGAAAGATCAATCGAGGGCGCTCCGCTAGCGTCCAGCACCGGCCACTTTTTGGTGCGGGACTGTCCTGGCGGGAGGCGATTTTTCCGGCGTGTGTCGGGGCTAATGATCACGCCGGGCTCTTGTTGCTCGGGCGTGGGGATGGCCTCCTGCTGCAATTTACTTTCCTCAAGATCGAACATGCCGAACCCTCCTCTTGGTTCCGCTTCTCGCGCCGGATGAAAGTTTCTCTCTGCCTTTACTTTCGCACGCCGCAGGGCGTAAGGAAAAGGTTGAGGCGACGCCGGTAGAGCCCTCTCCGCTCACCCTCCCGGCTTTCATTCGCCGAGTTTGCCCTGAGAGTTTTCCGTCTCCGCCTTCACTTAACTCATATGATTGCGGATGCGCGCCACTAGCTGTCTGATCTGCTTGCTTTTGAGTTTCACCGGTTGGGCCCCCCAGGCGGCAGGCAGGGGCGGGCAACCTTTCGCCGTGGGCGAGGCGACACCAAACCAGGCAAATCCGCTGCGTTCCATCATCGGCCGGGCCGAGTATATCGGCGGGACGGTGGCGGCGGTCCCGCAAGGCGCGCAGGGCGTCATCCGCACCTCCGACCCGGAATACCTCACGTTTCTCACCCGGCAGTCCACCTTGCAAGTCCTGTATTCAAGGATCAATCTCCTCGAATACGGCCAGCAGGTGAGCCGCCGCTTGGCGCTCGCCGTGCTGCTATCGCCTGTGTTTGTTCTAAGCAAGAAGCGGAAACACTTCCTCACGATTGGTTTTACGGACGACGCGGGCCAGCAACAGGCTCTTGTCTTTCATGTGCACAAAGACCATATCCGGGCCATTCTCGCCAGCCTCGAAGCACGGACTGGGCGGAGGGTCGACTTTCAGGACCATGAGGCGCGGAAGGCCGGACGCGGGTGAGACGGAAAGGATCAGTCGTGAAGTGGATGCTTTTCTGTTTTCTGTGGCAGGATAGTCCGGCCACCCAGTTTGAAGCCGACCGCCTGCGGCAGCTGCTCTCCTTGCGGAGGGTGTTTGTCGACAAGCTGAGCGGCGACAACCCCGATCCCATCCGGGATATGCTCATCGCCGCCATTCAGCAGGCGCGCGTCTTTATTGTGACGGAAAACCCGGAACGAGCAGATGCCTTCCTGCGGGGCACTGCGGATTGGTTTGTCTACAATGAGATTTTTCAGTCGAGCGAGGGGGTTGGCGCAAGGAGCAGTTTCTCTGTAAACACCGGTGCGGCTACACGGAACAACCCCAGGCGGGGCGTTGCTGGCGCTGTGGCGGTGGATGATCGAGAAGCTGTACGCATCCAGGAGCGGCGGCAGGAGTCGCGGGTTTCTCTTCGACTGGTCAACCGTGACGGAGATGTGCTCTGGTCAACCACGCAGGAGAGTTTCGGCGCCAAGTTCAAGAGTGCAGCCGCCGACGTGGTGGACAAAGCCGCACAGCGCTTGCTAGAGGATTATGACCGCGCGCGCAGTGCTAGTCGGGCAAAGCCCTAAGCGGGCCGCGCGCTTGCTCCAGCTTCTCCCCAACCTCAAGCACGAGCTCATCCTGGAAGGGCCTGCCGACCAGCTGTACAGCGACAGGAAGCCCCTCTTTCGTGAAGCCAAAAGGCAACACCAGAGCCGGGAAGCCAAGCAGGTTCCACAGCGTGGCTTGCGCCATGGCAGGAAACTGGCTGACGGTCTTGCCACCACCAAGATCATACCGACGTTCGCCGGGCCGGAAGGCGGGGATAGCAGCAGGTGGCATTAGCAGCAGCGGATAAGGGCGCATTTGCTCCAGGGCCAACTGGCGCAGGCGCTCGCGCTCCTCAAGCTGAGCAGCAATCCGACGGGCGTCCGGCACCGCTGCCTCTCGAGGAACAGTCTCTTGCAGGGTCCAGTGCGTGTCAGCCCAGCGGTCCGCTACGAAATCTCGAATCTGGAGACCGCGAAGCTCTCCGAAAAAGAAGGCCCACACATTGGGGGCTCGCTCCAGGCCTTGCAGCGAGATTTCCTCAATCGCTAGCCCGCACTCCTGCAAGCAGGCGGCCGCCCGGTCGAGCGCTGCTTGAATTTCAGGGTGCGTCGGAACGTGGTAGAACTGGCGCCAAAGCCCAACGCACGGAACATCGGTATGAGCTGGAGCAGGTCGAGGCAGGCTTAGCGAGTCGCGTTCATCCTCTCCCTGAATCTGATCAAACAGCAGACGGACGTCGGCCACGGTTCGAGCCATGGGACCAGGGCTGACGACCAGGGCGGCGGGCAAGGGACAGGGCGGGAAGCTCCCTCCATTCCCGACCCGCCCGCGAGTGGGTTTGAAGCCCACAATGCCGCAAAAGTGCGACGGAATCCGGATAGATCCACCGCCATCGCTTCCGACTCCCCCCGGAGAACAATAAGAGGCAATGGCCGCTGCCTCGCCCCCGCTGGAACCGCCAGCCGTATAATCGCCATGCCACGGGTTCACCGTACGCCCAGTGAGAAAATTCTCGGTCTCATAGCTGGAAAGCAACTCTGGAACATTGGTTTGGCCAAGCAAAATCGCTCCCGCGCTTCGCAGCCGTGCCACGGTCGTGGCATCGCTTTGGCAGTGGCGCTCAAGCAGTTTTGAGCCAGCTCGAATGCAGATTCCTTGGATTTCGAAGCCGTCCTTGATGGTCACGGGCACTCCATGTAAGGGACCCGCTGGGCTAAGCTGGGCTAAGCGCTGGGCCTCACTGCGCGCTTGGTCAACGAAAATCTGCGAGAAGGCCCGGAGGCGGGGGTTTACTTGATCGATCCGCGCCAGGTGCGCTTCGACTAGCTCGACGGATGAAACCTCGCCCGAACGAACGAGGCGGGCCATTTCCGTCAGCGAGCAACGCTCAAGCATTGAGCCTCAGTGTAGCGCGATTGTTTTGGCATGAGCGAGCAGGCGCTGGAGAGTGGCGTTTGACTTGAAACAGTCCAAAAGCGGGGAGTTCGGGGAAATCGAAGCTTTGGGGGCCTACCGCACGGGCAGCAGGACGATGGCCGGAATATAGGCCGGCTTGGGCGCAAATCCGTAAATCGGGTCTACAGCGTGCAAGTCGGCCGCGAACAGCCGGCTAAAGAAGCTATCGGGCTCGGAAAGGCTTACCCACCGCACGCTGGCCACTTCGCCCTTCTCCGCGAAGAAGCCTACGCCACCCTTCCGCAGCCGCCGGTCGCGCCAGCTGTCAATGACCTGGCCGTCGACTGAGGTGCTAAACGAATCCCCTTTGACCCGGACTCGAATCCGATAAAGTTGTTCGGGCAGGATGTGGACGGGAATCGGCAGGCGAACACGGTCCATTTCACGGCCTGCGATCATCACAAATCGCTCGATCTCCGAGCGCTTTCCGTCCCGGCTGCCAGCAATGATTTTTGCTGCGTAATAGTTCCGGGTATCACTGGCGCGAAAGGCCCAACCGACCGACCGTTTCTCAATGGTTGCCTGAAATTCCATTTGGTAGTCGGACAGGCCGAGTGTGGGCTTCCACAAACGGAGGCGGTCCGTTTTGAGTGCGCCCGCAAGAGAGTCCGACGGCGAGCCTCCCAGCCAGTCCCCCAGACCCATCCGAAAATCCTGGCGAAGGTTGATACGAGGCGTATCCGGGAAAAGAGTGCGCAGCTTCTGGCTGACCGGATTCGAGGTAAGCGTGTAGCGAAGTTCCGAACCGGGCAGTGGAACCGGAGCCGAAGGCAAGAACCACAAGCTCAACCCCAGGACGAGACCAATCATCGCAGCGGTTGCGATGCTGAACTTGCCATTCTTCGGAGGCTTCTCGTCAATCTGAATGATCGCCAGATAATCGTCGTAGTCGGCCAGTTCTCCCGAGTCGCGTAAGGCACGCGCACTGGTTGAACGATACCGGCGGCGGTGGGACGACGAGCAAAACTCAGCGTCCACCACCTGGCGCAGGATCGAAACTGGTCGACGACAATACAAGCAGCGCATATTCGGCTCTGCAAGATAACCGACTTTATAGTATCAGTGGCGTCGGAATTTTCAGCTGTCCTAGGTATGTTCTTGTGCAAATCTCAGCAAATCTCCTCCCCGGTGATTCCCCAAGACAGCACCACTCGCAGACTTACCATCGGCTGGAACCTGAAGTGAGGTTTAGAGAGAATTCCTGAATTGTGGATCAACGGGCTAGGGCGGCTTCGCCTCGCTTTCCCCTCCCGGTGGCCGCCGTAAGGCGTAAGTAGTAAAACGATTGTACTGTGTCCCCCCATTTGTGGAAGGCAACCCAGGCTGCACAGCGACCAGGCGAGCGAAACCCTTCAATCCGGGCACTCCAGGCAAGAGATCGCACCGAAGGTCGGGAGGCTTCCGGGATTCCTCGTCTTTGCTTCCGAAGACCTACTTCAACCCGTACTGAGCGCTGATCGCCGCAGCGTTCTTTCTCGCTGTGGCTTGAAACGGGCTCTTGATGGCGGCACATTGCTGGTTGAAGCGCAGCGCTTCTGCGATGAGCTTTTTGTCATTTCGGGGCTCGCCAAGGCGGTAGTTGGCCAAGGCCAAGTAGAAAAGCGCCTGCGCCTTCAATTGGTCGTTGTCGCTGACCAGCGGCAGTGCTTTCCGCAAATCGCGATCCGTCTCTACGTGTTTGTTCTGGCTCGCATAGGTCATGCCTGACATCCAATAGCCCATGCCAATCATCAACCTCTTGCGCTTCTCCCAGTCAGCTTCCGACACCCCCTCCGGTTTTGGCTTGGAGGACATCAGTTCAGCCAACTTATTTCCGTAGGCGATCACTTTGTCGGGATTTTGCTTTTTGTTGTAGTAGTGATCCATGACCGCCAGTAACATGTCTTCATTGGTTTGCTCCCGCTCGAGAACTTTTTCTGCAACGGCGATGGCCTTATCATTTTGCTGCGCTTGGCGGAGAGCGAGAAAATAAAGACCCTCCAGCTGGCGAATATACTGGCTCTGGGGGGATTGTGCCTGTAGCGCCTCGATGAGAGCGATGCGCTTGGTCGGGTCTTGCGCGCCGAGGGCCGCCACATAGAGCGCATACTCCGTGTAGGTGTCTACCTGTTTGGCGTAGTCGACATTGCTTTTCCACTCTTCTTCGGCGTCCGCATCTGCCGGCTTGGGTGTCGCTGCGATTTTGCGAGCGAGCGCACTTGTGGAAGCCGCCCATCGTCGAATCGCGTCAGGATCCTTTTTGCCCTCGGCTGCCTTGAGGCAGTTGTGGGAGGTCGAAAGGTCGTCCGGGTCGAGGCTCAAGAGTTTTTGCCCAGCGTCAAGAGCCTTGTCGAAGTCGTTGGCTTTAAGGTAGCTGTTCACCAACTGATCGAGCACCCATCCTGCGCCCTCATGCTTCGGATGTTTGGCAAGAAACTCCTCCATCAGGGATGTTTTCTTCGCTGTATCTTGCTCTTGCCCGATTTGTTGCAACAGCTGACCTTCAGGGGTTTCGGCATTGATCACCAGTTTGTGGCGTTGTGCGGCGCAAATCCCCGTCATGACGGCCGCAGCGAGCAGAATCCTGAGCGTCTTCATCGGTCCTCGTTTCTGGGTATGGAGTATAACTCAGGCCTTCCGCTGTGACAATGCGGACGGACCTTGGCCAATCCAGCTGGGCGGAAGTCTGCCTGAAGGGGGAGCAGCGTTGTCGGAAATCGTCGATGGGGGCCGTGCCGCACCTGTTCGGAGAGTCGCCCCGCGCACCGTTCAGAAGGCCCTATGATAATCTGGCAACCATGCCCGAAAACCCTGTAACACGCCGCATGTTTGTCGCTGCCGCTGGAGCTGCGCCCGCGGCTGCCGCTGCACAGACCATGGCTGGGGGACGCCAGCCCGTCGTTGTCGCGCCTTACTTGCAGTCCAACATCCAAGCTCAGCAACAGCCCTTGAAAATTGTCACCATGTACCGCTTTGAACCCGATGAGGTGCGCAAAATCCAATCTGTCACATCAACCAAGGTGGAAATCGAGATCTGCGCTACGCGCGAGGAATTTCGCCAAAAACTTCGCGATGCCGAGGTTGTCTACGGCGATTTGCGCGGCAGCGAACTGGATTTGGCTCCCAAGCTCAAGTGGATTCAGGCCGGAGGAGCTGGGGTGGAAGGCATGCTTGATGACGCGCATCGCAGAAGTCCAGTGGTGATTACCAACTATGCGCGCACCTTCGCTCCTGGTATTTCCGAAACCGCTATGGGACTGCTGCTGTGTTTAACGCGCGGCCTGGCGACCTACTACATGCCGCAATTCTACAAGCGTCAGATGAATCCCGTCGGCACACCCAAATCCGCCCACCATGTTGAACTCGCGGGGCGTAAGATGGGCATCGTCGGCATGGGAGGCATTGGCAGTGCCGTGGCCCGCCGCGCCTACTACGGCTTTGACATGCGCATTGTGGGAACGGACGCGCGGCCCATTCCAAAACCCGAATATGTTGAAGTTCTGCGGGATCCAAGCTGGTTTATGGAGATGGTGCCCCAGGTGGATGTTTTGGTATGTGCCGCTCCCCACACCAAACTCACCGAAGGCATGTTTAACGAGCAGGTCTTCCGCCGCATGAAAAAAACGGCTTACTTTCTCGCGTTGTCCCGAGGCAAGCTTTTCGATGACATGGCGCTTGTGAAAGCACTCAAGGAAGGCTGGATTGCGGGCGCCGGCCTAGATGTGTTTCCGCAAGAGCCGCCACCCTCCTCACATCCGATTTTCGATTGCCCTAATGTTGTGATGTCGGCTCACACCTCGGGCTGGAGTCCCGACCGTCAGGTGCGTCTGATCGAACTGTTCGCCGAAAATGTGCGGCGCTATGTGAACGGCTATCCGCTGATCAATGTTGTCGATAAGCAGGCGGGCTACTAAATTCGCGCTATTCAAGTCTAGGGCTTCTGCCGTGCCGTTTCAAACGCTCGGCTCGCTACCTTAGCGAGACTGGACGCCCCAAGTCCGCGCCAGCGGCCGGTGAAAACCAATTACTCAACGGCGCGCACGCGAATTGAATCCGGTTCGTTGATGTCGGGAAGCCAGCGCGCCAGTTCGCGCTTCACCACGGCATAGCGGGGATCACTGGCCAGATTGTGCCACTCTAAGTCATCGGTCTGGTGGTCGTACAGCTCTTCTGTCTGATCCCGGTAGCGGATGTAACGGAAACGTTCGCTGCGCACAGAATGATTGTTGCGTCCGTAGGTGGTGAGCGAAGGCCGGCTCCAGCTAGCGTTTGGATCTTTCAAGAGTGGCACGAGGCTGACGCCCTCAAGGCCCGAAACTTTGGGCAACGCATGTAGTTCCACCAAGGTGGGATAGATGTCGAGGAGATTTACAGTTCGCGGACATCTTCCCCCGGCCGGGGTGACTCCGGGTGCACAGATCATCAGGACGTTGTGCGTTGCTTCTTCCCACAAAGCAAACTTGCGCCAGTGGAGCTTTTCGCCGAGGTGCCAGCCATGGTCGCTCCAGAGCACGATGTTAGTGTTCTCGCGGTAGGCGCTTTGATCGAGCGCTTCCAACAGTCGTCCCAGCTGCGCATCGGCAAAAGCGATCGAGGCTAGATAGGCTTGCACGGCCTGGCGGTACTGATTGTATTTTCGAATGGCGGCGTGGTCGCCCTCGGGATTAGCCATCCTCTTTCCAAGCGGCGGTATATCCTCCAAATCGTCGTCTTTGACGCTAGGAAGCGTGATTTTTTCCAAGGGAAACAGATCGAAGTATTTCTCCGGCACGTACCAAGGCAGATGAGGGCGAAACAGACCGCAGGCTAGAAAAAAGGGTTTTTCTTGTTTCTGGCGCAGCTGATGAATTACCCAATCCACCACTTGGTAGTCGTACATTTGCTGGTCGGGAATCTTCAACGCAGCCCAGTCGAATGGGCCAGCTTGAGGAATGCCGTTGGCAGGAATTTTCTCCGGCTTGGGATGTTCGGGTCTTGGCCGGCCCGTTTGGGGCCAGTAGTCATCCCAGCTAGGCGGATCGGGAAAGGGACCATGAAAGATTTTCCCCGCTCCTAAAGACCGGTACCCGTTGGCGCGGAAGTGCTGGGCCAGTGTCACAGCGTCTTTCGCCTTGGAGCGCCGGAAGGGTTGGCTGTTGTCATAAACGCCCATGGTGGAAGGCCGCAGACCGGTCATTAAAGCAGCGCGCGAGGGATTGCACAACGGAGCGGCGCAGTAGGCGCGGGTAAACAGGACGCCACGGGCCGCGAGGCGGTCGAAGTTGGGGGTTTTTGTGTCGGGATGGCCGCCCATGCAGCCAATCCAGTCGTTTAGGTCATCCACGGCAATGAACAGCACGTTGCGGCGATCGTTGCGCTGGCCCCGGAGAACCGCCGGGAATCCAATGGTCGCGCCGAGTGCTTGCCGGCGGTTCATTCTCGTCATCACCTGCTTTAGCCCTCCTCACTTTAGGAATCCACTCCGGCCAGGATCGGCCAGGGTTAGACGCGCGTTCAGCTCGTCGTCAATCGCGAGCAACTCGCGCAGCTGCGGGCTTAACTGGCGAATGGTCTCTTCGCGCAGCAGAGCTCGCTGAAACTGTTGCTGGGGTTTATCCCAACGTGTGTAAAAAGCGTGTAGGCAGCGGCGCGGCCCCTGGGAACGATTGGCGGTTGCCCCATGCCAGGCGTGGGTGTTGATGACAGCTACGCTCCCAGCTGGCGCGGTCAGCAAAATCTCCTCCGGATGTGGCGCTAAAGGATCAGCCAGCACCTCTTGGGGAAGCCGTTTCGACCGGTGTGTGCCAGGCACAAGACGCGTGGCGCCATTTTCCGCCGTGAAATCGTCCAGCATCCAAATGACATTGCACACCCAGTAGCCTTTCTCATCGGGGATGGCCGCCGCATCGCAGTGAAGCGGCTGAACGATCTCGCTTTCAGGATCTGGAGCCCGCCCGTTTAAGCTGCTCAATTTGAATTTTCCAGGAATTACCGCAGCCACGTATTCCAGAATCTGCGCATCGGAAATGATGCGACGAAACACTTCCGCTTTATCGACCAAATTCGCTAGCCGCCGCGCTCCTGGTTCCCGTTTGAATTCATGACCCGCGCGCTCACCCTCCTGGGCAAGCTGGCGATCAAAGGCAGTCCGGAGTTCTTCGAGCAGTTCCGCTGTCATGTAATTCTTTAACAGCACAAACCCGAGTTCATCCAATTGCTGCTTGTCAGCCGCGGTCATGGCAAGATTGTACATTGCTGGAGCGAGAAAAAATCGAACGGTTGCTGGTGCGGGCCACCAATTGGCTCGGCGACGCCGTCATGTCCTTACCGGCGCTGGGTGCCATTCGCCAAAATTTCCCGAAGGCAAGGATCACGATGCTCGCCCTAGATTGGGTCGCCGAGCTGTACCGCCGCGAGGGGCTCGTGGATGAGATCTTGCGCTATCCCGACCGGCGCGGTTTGGGCGACTGGAGACTCAAATGGCGCCTCGCTGGTGAGCTGTCACGGCGACGCTTCGATGCCGCAATTCTCTTGCAGAACGCTTTTGAGGCCGCTCTGATTGCCTGGCTTGCCCGCATTCCCATTCGCCTCGGCTACGATCGCGACGGGCGCAAGATGTTGCTCACGCACCCCATCCCGGTTCCGCGCCCAGGCGAAATTCCCCGCCATGAAAGTTTTTATTACCTCGAGTTGCTACGGCGGGCGGGCGTGGGCCCGCCTCTTCCCAAACAGGCACTGATCCGCTTTACGAGCGCTGACCAAGCGCGCCAAATCGGGCGAGAACGCCTGGACTTGCTGGGTTTTAGTGGCGACGTGATTGGCGTAAGCCCGGGCGCAGCCTACGGCGACGCCAAACGCTGGCTCAAAGAACGCTTCGCCCAGGCTGCCATCGAGCTCGCGCGCAAGCTGCCGGCACAGGTGGCGATCTTCGGCGCCAAGAACGAGCGCCTTCTTTGCGAGGCGGTCGCGGAGATCGTGCGGTCGGCAGGCATTCGCTGCGAGAATTTCGCCGGGCGCACCTCGCTGGGCGAATTCATGGATCTAGTGGCTGCTTGCCGCTTGATGCTCACCAATGATTCCGGCGCCATGCATGTCGCCTCGGCGCTCGGCGTTCCTACGGTAACAATTTTCGGCCCCACCGATCCTCTCGCCACTGGACCCACCGGCCCGCTCGCAAAAATTGTTCGCGAGCCCGTTGACTGCAGCCCTTGTCTGCGGCGCACTTGTCCGATCGATCATCGCTGCATGACTCGAGTGTCGGTAGAGCGTGTCGTGGATGTCGCCATCGAGTTGCTCGGTTGATCCGCTTCGTCTGCAAGCAAGAGTCAGCCCCGGGCTTTCTTCGCCGCTCGCTTGGTTTTTGCGCTGTCACCCGGCTCAAAGGATGCCTCAGCGCTCGCAGCAGCTGAGTCCTCCTGGGATTCCTCTTGCGTCGGCGCGCCGGCGGCAAGCGACTCTGCAAGCAATGCCATTTTCTTTAAATCCTTCTTCGAAGGTGGGATCTCACAGCGCAGGTAGTCGTGGTCGTGATAACAGGTGCGACAGCGCACCTTGGCTGGCTCACTGTTGACAAGCGACACGATAGAGTGATTCGTAATCCGCTTGCACTTTACGCAATAGTCATCAACATCATCGCCAAGGCGGTAGTGCATCCTCTCCCAAGGTCCGACCTTGAAGTATATCAGCAAAGCGTTAGCACTGCCCAAGCCAGCTTACCCAAGCTCCGCTTCCTCGCAGAAAAATTTTTCCCCTAGCCGTAAAAACACTCGCCATCAGGCTTGACCGAATCCTCGCAAGCCGCTTATTCTGTTGGGGGGTGGGAAGGCGCCTGGTGCGCCTCGGTCCTCGTGGAACGGGTATGGAAACGACCAGTGGCAGTAGTGGCATAAGTGAGCGTGGTGAGCCGTCGGCGCGTGAGCTCCCAAATGGCGTTCCCAGCATCCGTCGCCGTTATTTCCGTCTCCTCTGACCTTCCCTAGGTCCTTGAAGGGGCGCTGGCGACGGTGCAAGACGTCGCGCGGCGCTTTGCCTGAGCAGGCTCTCCTCTCAGTTTGGTTCACAGTTTCAGCGTGTGCGGGGGTGTCTCGTCGCTCAGCGGCGGAGAACGCTCAGGGGGTCGCGCTCGGGCCTAGTTGCCGAGGGCGCGCGCCTGCACCGAGGCCCGGCGCGCTCTGAAGCGAGTGCTAGGACTCGAAAAGCGCTGGTCGCACGAAGAAGGGGGTGGATCATGCTCTACTTGGAGTTTGTTTTGAGACTCGCGCTAGCCTTCGCGTTCGGCGCGCTGATCGGCATGGAGCGCCAGTGGCGTCAAAAACTTGCCGGCTTGCGCACAAACTGTTTGGTAAGCATGGGTGCCGCCTTGTTCGTGATGCTCGCGGCGCTTCTTCCGGGCGACTCCAGCCCTAGCCGCATTGCGGCGCAAGTTGTGTCTGGCATCGGCTTCCTTGGTGCCGGCGTCATCATTCGGGATGGCGTTAACGTACGGGGCTTGAACACAGCGGCAACCTTATGGTGTTCCGCCGCCGTGGGGTCTTTATGCGGCGAAGGCTTCTACGTGCAGGGCGGGCTCGGGGCCCTGGCTGTGGTGCTGGCCAATTTGGTGTTGCGTCCTTTGGCCCGCAAGATTGAGCGCAACTCTCCTGCTTCTGAGGAGGAGGTTTGCTACTCCTTTAGCTGCGTGTGCCGGACAGCGGACGAGGCTCATGTGCGGGCGCTGCTCTTGCAGGCCATTCAGCTGCAACCGCTCAGCTTAGCCGCCCTCGATAGTGAAGACTTGCCTGATATGCAGTCTATTCACGTACGAGCCGAATTGCGAAGCTTGGGCCGTCAGGACCGGCTCCTCGAACAACTCGTCAGCCGGCTTTCGCTTGAGGCGAGCGTAACGAAGATCCGCTGGGAGGTTCGGGATTCTTCCGTCCCGGAGTTTGCACCCAGCGGGCTAGCCGTAACCTAAGACTCACGCCGCAAACCTGCCGGCGCTGGCTCCGAGCGCTTCTAACGCCCAAGCGATCCCTGGTGAATGGCCTTGGAAGCGACGGACCAGCCCCTGGCGGTCCCCGCTTCGTCAAAAAGAAAACGGAAAGAAAAGATGAGGTTTGCTGGCTCTATGAAGAATCTGAAGGTCGAGTGAGGAGAAAGGAGAGAAGAGCACCAACTTTTATGGATTACGGTGGACTAGACCCCGAGCCTGGCGGCTCAAAAAGTTCAAGACAAGTGGAACGGAGTCACCGGATCGAGTTGCCCTCCTAGCCTTCTTTCGTGGGCCGGGATGGCGCTCGACCGGCCCCGTTTCCCCAACTCAAACGAAACCCGCCTTCGGTCCGGTCGCCGGAATTCATCCGGTGAGCGCGAGGGCAAGGCTTTAGCAGGAATTTTCTTGGGAAGAGGAGAAGTGTCATATGCGCCAAAGGTTTCATCTGAGCATTTTATGGCTTGCCGTGCTGCTTGCCAGCCACAGCGCGGTCGGACAAACAACCGGAACCCTCCGCGGAGTTGTGCGGGATCCCGCAGGACTCCCCATAGTCTCTGCCAATGTCCTCGTGCGGCAATCGGGCGCGGCGGTGGTACGGAAGGCTTCTTCCGGAGAGGACGGCTCTTTCGAATTTGTCGCCTTGCCGGTTGGTTTATACGACGTCGAAGCCAGTGCGGAAGGATTTCGAACATCCATTCATCGCGATGTCGAGATTAGCATTGGCCGCACTTCTGTTCTGGACATTCGTCTTGATCTCGGAGTGATCTCCGAAACGGTTACCACTGTCGCCTCTGCCCAGTTAATTGAAACGACAAATACGCAACTCGGAGCTTCTGTGGAGCGGCGCACTGTAGTCGGTCTGCCGCTGAACGCCCGGGACGCCTTCCAGTTCCTCCAACTGCAACCAGGCGTGATGAGCCAGTTGGGCGCTGACGCGATCGCTGGGAGTGACACACCCGGCATTGTTTCGGTCAATGGTGGCCGCGGGCGCTCCAACAACTTCAATGTCAACGGAGGCGACTCGAATGATCGTTTTCTCAATCTGCCTGCCATTCAACCGTCGCCAGATGCCATTGAAGAATTTCGCGTCCTCACCAACACCTTCGACGCAGAGCATGGCCGAAATTCCGGTTCGGTCATCAACGTCGTGACGCGCAGTGGAACGAATCGCTTCCATGGCAATCTGTTTCATTTCTTTCGCAACAAGGTGTTAAATTCCCGCGGTTTCTTTGATACCGTCCGCCCTGATTTCCAACAGAACCAGTTTGGGGGAACACTTGGGGGCCCTATCCAGAAAGACCGTTTCTTCTTTTTCGGCGCTTACGAAGGCCGTAAAATCCGGCAAGGGATTCCTTCCGATAATGTCCGCGTTCCGACTCTTGCAGAACGGGAAGGGGATTTCTCGGCAGGACCTCCCTTCTCAGGAGTACTGAACGATGAGTTTCTTGCCTCTGTATTACGCAACCGCCCAGGCTGCGTGTCTCAAGCCGCGCCGATTGAAGCCGGTCGACCTTGGGCGGCCATCTTTCCCGGCAATCGCATCCCGAAGGGCTGTTTTGACCCCACGGCGGCAGCGCTCCTCGAGCTGTACGTACCCCAGCCCAACACGGCAGGAGCATTCTTCCAAACGAGCCCCCTAGCTCGCCGCCGCGCCGATCAAGGCAGCCTCAAGCTAGACTACCTTCTCCGGTCTAATCAGCAACTCAGCTTCTTTTACTTCATCAACGATTTTCTTTTCCGTGAACCTTTCACCCGGCAGTCCGGCCAAGGCGCGAATCTTCCTGGCTTTGGGAACGTTAACCAGGGGAGAACACAGCAGTACAACTTGGCTCACACCTGGACCCTGAATCCATCCGCGATTTTCGAATCCCGAGCGGTTTACTTCCGGCAATTCTTGCCTCGATACAACACACCCGAGAATCCTCAACTCGTCCAAAACGTTTGCGGAAGTTTGGTACCGCCGGAGCGCTGTTTTTCGGATCCAGCAAACCCGGATCTGGGGATCAAAGTTGGCTTGGGTCCGCGGCATGAAGGAGTGCCCTTCATTGGCGTGCAGGGTGGCTTCATAATTGGCACCAATGTCCAGGGCGAGCAGTGGTCGGTCACAAATAATTTCCAGTTTGTGAACACATTTAGTAAGGTGTCCGGGAGACATTCCTTCAAATTCGGATCAGATATCCGCCGCCAGCGCTACGATTTCACCTTCTACGGGGCGCTCAATGGCCAGTTCAATTTTCTGCCCGGAGGCGTGAATGATGTCGGCTATACGAACCTCTATCCGAATTTCCTGTTGGGCATCCCCAGTTTCTTTTACATCACCGGTGGCTCGCCTTCTGCCTGGCGGAACACAGCGGCCTATTTCTTTGCTCAGGACTCTTGGCGAGTGACGAATACACTCACCTTGAACTATGGTTTGCGCTATGAATTAACGACGCAACCTTATGACCGTTTCAACCGCATTCAGGCTTTTCGGGAAGGGCGCGTGACGACCCAGTTCCGCTGCCGGTTGGACGCTGACAACCCGCTGGTGACAGCCTTCAACTCACGCGACTGTGATCCTGGTACGCCGGGCGAGAGCATCTTCCCCTGGGGTCTTTCCATCCCTGGAGATCCAGGCCTGCCGCGAGGTCTCGCGCGCAACTACTTTAAGGCTTTCGCACCCCGCTTTGGCCTCGCCTGGAGCCCGGACGCTGGGGACAGCTGGTTGTCCAAAATTACCGGCAGTGCGGGTGCAACGAGCATCCGCGCGGGATGGGGCCTCTTTTATAACTTTCCGATCGAAGGTTTGCTTCTAAACCAGTTCGTGCCGCAGCCTCCCTTCGGCGTGAGCAGCACGGTGACGAACGGCCTCTTGAATACACCATTCCTTACCCAGTCGGGCAACGTCGTGCCGAATCCGGGCGGCGGCATTTTAGATCCCCGTAGAGGTGACGGCATCGATTTCTCAAAATTCCGGCCCATGCTGCTCTACGGACAGATTCCGGAAAGGATGCCGCCTCAATATAGCGTTCAGTACAACCTCACGATCCAGCGAAAGCTTGGCGAGAACTGGCTCGCCCAACTGGGCTACGTAGGCACCCAGGGACACCGCTTATTAGCCACTGTCGATCAGAATCCGGGCCAGGCTCGCACCTGTCTCGACCTGAATCGAATTCTTGGCGAGGGCACCTGCGGTCCGTTTCAAGCAGACGATACCTTTGTAATCCCGAGCGGGGCCATTCCACCCGGAGTGACCCTTCACCTGCCTTACGGCAACGTGGCTGCGGTGACCGGGCCCAATCCAAATCCGATTACCTTGGTTGGCTTGCGGCCCTTCTCGGCCCCGCTTTGCCAGCCACTGACCGGCGAAGGCTGTCCGCCGGACCGGCTTCCCACCTGGTCTAGCATCTTTTTGCGGAAGCCAGTGGCCAACTCCAACTACCACTCCCTACAAACACTCCTGCAACGGCGGTTTAGCCGCGGGTTCGAAATTCAAGCAGCCTACACCTGGAGTAAGTCAATCGACAACGCCTCCAGTTTCGAAAATATTCTCGTACCCTATAACTACCGCCTTACCCGTAGCCTGTCCCTGTTTGACACCAGGCACCGCCTGGCGACGACCTACATCTGGGATCTACCCGCAAAGAACTTCCGCGGATGGAAATCCTTGTTCTCAAACTGGACAACAACGGGAATCCTGAGCTTACAGACCGGCTTTCCGATTTTCATTACCTCTTCCGATGATCAGGAACTAATGGGCAGCGTGGACTTCGAAATGCCGGGGCGGCCCGACTTGACCGGACCCTTCCGCCGGCTCAATCCCAAGTTGCCAGGCAATCTCTACTTTGACCCAAACGCATTCGCTCCCGCACCGCTTGGCCAGATCGGAAACGCGCCGCGAACCATCTGCTGCGGACCCGGTATCGCCAACTGGGATGTGGGACTGCACCGAAGCTTCACCCTGAGCGAAGGGCGAAGAGTCGAATTCCGGAGCGAAGTGTTCAACGTCTTAAACAAGACTCAATTCTTCAATCCCGTAGGCAATATTTCCGCTGGTGGGGACTTCGGCCGGATCACCCGCGCCCGGAGCCCTCGCGAGGTGCAGTTTGCCTTGAAAATTTACTTCTGACCGCAACGGTGGCCCTGCTCGAGACTCCAAGTGAGGATCGCGCAGGGCCTGGCTCCCGTTTTCCACACTCCGAGGATGTGAATTCGAAGCGCGTTACGATATTGCTCATGCGCAAAAAACACCTCGCCGTTTCGCTCATCCTCACAGCCTGTGGCTTCTCCCAACCCTACACGCTAGGCCCGGATTCCGAGCGCCGGCCGGGCGTTCCACAAGGTTCCCTCACCAAGCATTCCTGGACCAGCAAGATTTTTCCCGGCACTGTCCGGGATTACTGGGTGTACGTGCCCGCGCAATATGAGGCTTCCCGGCCTGCCGCTGTGATGATCTTTCAGGATGGCGCTAGTTTCGTACGCGAAGACGGCGCTTGGCGTGCTCCCATCGTCCTCGACAACCTGATTCACAACAAACAAATGCCGGTCACCATCGCCATCTTCATCAATCCGGGAGTCCTGCCGCCGCCAACCGAAAATCAACAAGCGCGATATAACCGCAGCTTCGAATACGATTCGGTCTCGGATCGCTATGCCCGTTTTCTTCTCGAAGAGATCTTGCCGGAGGTCGGAAAGCGCTACAACCTCTCATCTGATCCCAATGACCGGGGCCTCGCCGGGTCCAGCTCAGGAGCTATTTGCGCGTTTACAGCCGCTTGGTTTCGACCCGACCAGTTCCGTCGCGTACTTAGCTTCATTGGCAGCTATGTGAACCTACGTGGCGGTCATCAATACGCATCTTGGATTCGGAAGGCCGAACCGAAGCCCTTGCGCGTCTTCTTGCAGGATGGCTCCAATGATCTGAACATCTACGCCGGACACTGGTTCTTGGGCAATCAGGATCTCTACGAAGCTCTCAAATACGCCGGATACGAGACATCGTTTGTCGTGGGAAGCGAAGGGCACAATAGCAAGCACGGCGCGGCGATTCTCCCCGACGCTTTGCGTTGGCTCTGGAAGGATCACCCCAAACCCATCGCCAAGCCATCCACCCAGGCCGACCGGCATTTTGTGCGATCGATCCTAGCAGCTGGCAGCGAATGGGAACTGGTCAGTCAAGGACATAAATTCACCGAAGGTCCTGCAGCCGACCGCCAGGGCCGGGTGTTTTTTACTGATATCCCCAATCACCGCATTTATCGTATTGGCCTCGATGGGTCAGTAACGGTGTTTAAAGAAGATTCGGGCGGAGCCAACGGCTTGATGTTTGGCCCGGATGGCCGCCTCTATGCTTGCCAGAACGCTCGCAAACGGATTGTCGCCTACACACCAGACGGCGCCGAAAGCGTGCTGGCCGAGGGTGTGAATTCGAATGATTTGGTTGTGACTCACAAGGGCGAAATTTATTTCACAGACCCGCCCGGGAAACGTGTTTGGTTTCTTGATCAGAAGGGGAACAAACGCGTTGTGCACGAGGGTATCGAGTTTCCGAACGGCATCATGCTCTCGCCTGATCAATCGTTGCTCACAGTGGCCGATTCTCGGGGAAAGTGGGTGCGGTCTTTTCAAATCCAGCCCGACGGAAGCCTGGCACATGAACAGCCTTTTTACCGTCTGGAAACTGGCGATGATTCTTCAGCCAGCGGAGCCGATGGTATGACCATGGACAGCGAAGGATTTCTGTATGTTGCAACCCGCCTCGGCGTGCAGATTTGTGACCAGCCAGGCCGCGTGGTCGCCATTCTGGACAAACCTCACTCCGGCCCACTTTCCAACGTCACCTTTGGCGGCGCAGATCGCCAAACGCTGTTTGTCACCGCGGGCGACCGCGTCTACAAGAGACGGCTCACCCGCCAGGGAGTCTCTTCCTGGACGATAATCAAGCCCCCGCAACCGAGGCTTTGAAGCCTGATTCCGTACAGCGGCAGAGAATCTCCGAGACTTTGAACCGCTTTTCCGCCGGCGCTGCGCCCAGCCCCCGCCTCCTCAAACATTCTCTGGAACGACGTAGGGCTGCCGGTAGTTGCGCGTCAGCAGGGCGTTGGCTTCTTCATCGGCAAGGAAGCGGCCTGTTGACTGCGCGATACGGAGCATTCGGCCCGTGCGGTAAGCGATGTTGGCGAGATGGCAAAAGGCTGCAGCACGTGCGCCAATTTCGATATCCGCATTGAGCTTGCTTGCATCGCGATGCCGGACAGCATCCAGAAAATTCTTCATGTGTGGCTGAGTCGACCAAATCATCTGCTCAGAAGCTTTTTCTTCCATGACCTTTTCGTAGCGTTCGGCGCTCCCTGCTCCCGCGCTTGCTGCGCCAACTACGTTCGCCGTGCTTTTGTAAACTTCAAAGCCGGAAGGATCGACAATCAGAAAGCCCTGGCTGCCAAAAAAAATATTTCCTGTATAGTTCGGGCCACGCATTGCAGTTAGACCCTCGGGCGGCGTAGGCAAATTTCGCACTTCGAAGCTCATTTGCGCATCCCCGAAGTCAAATGTGCTGGTCTGCATGTTTGGGGTCTCCTGATCGTCCTTCCAGATAAATTTGCCTCCCGTGGAAGAAACCGACAACGGCCAGTCTGTCCGGCCGAGACCCCACAGCGAGATATCCATTTCATGAACGCCTTGGTTGCCGATATCGCCGTTGCCCGTGTCCCAAAACCAATGCCAGTTGTAGGCAAAGCGATTTTTTGTGTACGGGCGCAACGGTGCCGGACCGAGGAACAGATTCCAGTCAAGCCCCGCTGGCACAGGCTCAACAGGTGTGACGCCAATCGAAAACCGGCGCCGGAAACACAAGCCGCGCACGTGGTGGACTTCTCCGATCACCCCTTCCCGGATCAACTGCATGGCCTTCATCTTGTGGGCGATGGACCGGCTTTGTGAACCCACTTGAACCATGCGCTTGTACTTGCGAGCGGCCTTCACCATCTGGACACCTTCGTAGATGTTGTGGCTCGCGGGCTTCTCCACATAGACGTCCTTTCCCGCCTGGCAAGCCCAGATGGTGGCCAG
Source organism: Bryobacteraceae bacterium (assembly GCA_025056455.1). GTDB lineage: Bacteria > Acidobacteriota > Terriglobia > Bryobacterales > Bryobacteraceae > CADEFT01. The sequence goes on from JANWVY010000001.1 coordinate 1,037,869, forward strand.
GGCATGCCAGTGATTAGGCGTCGCAATGGAAACAGCGTCAATATCTTTGGACTCGAACATCGCCCGCATGTCCGCATACTCTTTCGGCGCATAACCTTTGCTTTTTTGAACCAGGGCGACGGCGCGTTCGCGGGCTGGCTGGTTTACGTCGCACACGCTGGCGATCCGGCAATCTGACTCTAGGGCTCCAAAAAATTGGATGTGGTCCCTGCCTCTCCCACCAAGGCCAACAATGCCCAGATTCACGCGATCGTTGGCGCCGAGAATCGGGAATTTCGCCGTGGCGATGGCCGCGGCGGCCACCTGCAAGAATGTTCTTCGTTCAGACATCAAGGGCCTCACTCAGTGAAGGCTTATTGTATCGCCATCCGGCTCACAGGCGCGCTGGAACTTCTCTGCTATGGTGAATGGCATGTTCGAGGGCAATCCCTTTCAGGATGCGTTGCGGTTTGAGCGCCGCATCCCGCCTTGCGCGGTGGTGATTTTTGGGGCTAACGGCGATTTGACCAAACGAAAATTAATGCCCGCTCTCTACCGGCTCGCCTTCGAGCGCCGCATGCCGCTGGGCTACGTCATCTATGGCAACTCACGCACGCCGATGAGCGACGAGCAGTTCCGCGAAAAGATGAAACGTGCAGTCAAGGAGTTTTTGGAGGCTAGCCCGTTTGACGAGGAATTGTGGGGGGAATTTGCTCGAACCCTTTTCTACGTCGCTGGGGATCTGCACCAACCTCATTTTTACGAGACGCTCGCTACGCGGCTCCAAGCACACGAAGCTCACACCTCTGGCAATGTGCTGTTTTACCTGTCCACGCAACCGAGCCACTACCAGGCCGTTGTCGCTGGTCTTCACGCGGCGGGGCTTGCCACGGGTAGCGGGTGGCGCCGCGTGGTGGTCGAAAAACCATTCGGCTACGATCTCAAATCCGCCAAGGCGCTGAATTCCGCCCTTCAAGCCGTCTTCCCGGAATCATCCATCTATCGCATCGATCATTACCTGGGCAAGGAAACCGTGCAAAACATCCTCGCCTTTCGTTTCGCGAATGGCATCTTTGAACCACTGTGGAACCGGCGCTATGTGAACCATGTACAGATCACCGCCGCCGAGTCCATTGGAGTGGAGGGTCGCGGCAGCTATTATCAGGAATCAGGCGCGCTGCGCGACATGATTCAGAATCATTTGTTGCAAGTGCTGGCCACCGTCGCCATGGAGCCCTCTGCGGTCTTCGAACCAACCGCCGTGCGAGATGAACGGGCCAAACTCCTCCGCTCGATTCGCATCCCCAAGGAAAGCGAGGTTCCTAACTATGCCGTCGCGGGCCAGTACGGGCCCGGACGCGTAGGCAATCAGGAGATAGCCGGATTTCGACAGGAGCCTGGAGTCGATCCCGAGTCGCAAACCGACACCTACGCTGCCGTCAAGTTCCAAATCGATAACTGGCGCTGGGCCGGAGTTCCGTTTTACGTGCGCACTGGCAAACGGCTCCCCAAACGCGTTACCGATATCGCCATTCAGTTCAACGCTGCTCCCTTGTCGCTTTTTTCAAACGATGACGGTGACCCCTATCTGGCGCGTCCCAATCTCCTCATCCTTCGAATTCAACCGGAAGAGGGAATTTCGCTGCGTTTCTTTTCCAAGGTCCCGGGCGGCGGCATGCGGCTGCGACCCGTCTCCATGGATTTTAATTACGGATCCAGCTTTGGGGTGCGTACCCCTACGGCCTACGAAACATTACTTCTGGATGCCTTGGTGGGCGACCCGACGCTGTACACCAGACAGGACATGGTAGAGGCCAGCTGGGCCGCCGTCGAGCCAATCCTAAACTACTGGGCTTCGCAGAAGTTTGATTTCCCCAATTACGAAGCTGGCAGCTGGGGGCCGAAAGCAGCCGACGAGCTGCTAGCGCGAGACGGGCATCGCTGGAGGAGGCCATGAGTTCTCTTGCCGCCGTGAGCCCCGATCACATCCTAAAGAACCTGGGCGAGCTTTGGATTGCGCTCGGCCAGCAACAGGAATCTGGCGTGCTTCGCGCCTGCGCCATGACCATGATCGTGGTGGATGAGGAGAGCGTCGAGCCGGCGCCAGTTCAAGAAATGATCGCCGAATTAATGCACGGTCATCCCAGCCGCGCCATCCTGCTGCGAGTACGACCGGGCGAAGAAACGGATCTCGAATCCCGCGTGTATGCGCAATGTTGGATGCCGTTCGGCCGCCGGCAACAAATCTGTTGCGAGCAGATCGAAGTGCGAGCTTCTGAAGCTCGGCTGGTTGAAGCCCACCGGCTTTTGCTCGGCTTGCTGGCGCCAGATCTGCCGGTTGTCTTGATTTGCCGCAGTTTGCGGCTGTTCCTGCTGCCAGCGTTTGAACCGATGTTGGCCGTTGCCGATCGGATCATCATAGACTCGGCGGCAAGCACAGAAGCTCGCCATCTGTTGGAAACGATCGCCTCCCAACGGCGCGCTGGTCGCCAGGTGGTCGATCTTGCTTGGACACGCCTGACGCCGTGGCGTGAAACCATCGCCGCAGAGTTTGACGATCCTCAGGTGCTCCAAAAGTTTTCGCGCCTGAAGAGAATCACCATCGCACACCGCCGTCAAGGCCCGCCGGTTGAGGCCTGGTATCTGGCGGCCTGGCTGCGGTGCGCGCTCGAGCAGCCCGTGGAAATCCAGTTGCAAGCTGGAGCCAGCAAGGAAGCGATTGAACTGCTGCTTCTGAGTGCGGAACAAGCACAACTTGCAATGACACGATCTCCCGGCGCTGCGCTTCATATTGTCTGGAACGAACAGGCCAAAACGGTTCCCTTCCCTCCGGCCACCGATGCGGATCTTTTGCGGGAAGAACTGTCCTTATCCGGCCGCGACAAAATTTATGATGAAGTGTTAGACGAGGCAATCACCCTCAGCAAGCGTTGACCATGGGACTGCATCGCTTCAGCTACCCGACGGCGGAACTGGCAGCCGAAGCGTGCGCTCGGCAAATTCTGCTGCGGCTGGAAGAGGCGCTCTCAGGGCACGGAAAAGCGACCCTGGCTGTTTCGGGCGGCGCTTCTCCCCGACCCATGTTCACCCACCTGGCCCAGGCGCGTTTTGACTGGCGTGACGTACATCTGTTCTGGGTCGATGAGCGAATGGTGCCACCCAATCATGCCGATAGTAATTATTTTCATTGCGAGCGGCTTTTTCTGACCCCAGCGCGCTTCCCCCGTCATAATGTGCATCGCATTCAGGGGGAATTAAAACCGCATCGAGCGGCGCGAAAGTATTTGGAAGACCTAGGCGATTTTTTCGCACTGGGCCCCGACGAAGCCCCTCACTTCGACGTCATCCACCTCGGAGTCGGAGCCGATGGCCATGTGGCTAGCTTGTTTCCAGGCGAGACTTTGGTGTTGGACCGCGAGGGCCTGGCCGCAGCCGTTTACGTTGAGAAGCTTGCCAGCTGGCGCGTCACTCTCCTGCCGCGTGCGCTGCTGGAAGCCCGTCATCTTATCTTGCTCGTCACGGGCCGTGATAAAGCAGAAGCATTAAAAAATGTTTGGGAGGCACCGTACGATCCGTTGCGCTATCCTGCTCAATTGGTCTTGCATCATGCCCGACATCAAACCTGGTTTCTAGACCAGACGGCTGCGGGGTGAATTTGATGTTTGGCCCCCTGCTGCTTGCTCTCCTGCTAGTCCAAGGATGGGCAGAAGCCACCGACCCGCCAGTGAATCGCTTGCTGTTTGGCGGAGACGTGATGCTCTCCCGCACCGTTTACCGCACCGCGCAGCAGCGGCAAGATCCTGCCTATCCTTTCCGCAAAATTGCGGGAGCTTTTTCCGCAGCCGATCTGGCCTTTGTCAATCTCGAGTCTCCCTTTGCCGCCACCGGGCCGTACTTTGACCTACGCATGGTGTTTCGCGCTCACCCTTCGATGTTAGAAGGACTCAAACTGGCGGGAATTGACGTGGTCTCCACGGCGAATAATCATGCCCGCGACGCCGGCTCCCAGGGTGTTGAATTCACGCTCGAATTGCTCGAAAGAAATGGCATTCAGGCCGTGGGAACGGCGCGCACCCCTGAGGAAGCATACGGCGGCGTTGTCGTGGAGCGTAAAGGCATACGTTTCGGCTTCTTGGCCTACACAGAAGATCAGCGCAATGGCAACCACGCAGATACCGATCCGCGCATCGCTATGCTGGATGAAACCGCCTTGCGCACGGGAATCGAGTCCCTGCGCCGGCGCTGTGACGTGGTAATTGTGTCCATGCATGCGGGTTGGGAATATTCAAAAAAGCCAAACCGTTTGCAGACTCGGATGGCCCGGCTGGCAGTTGACTCGGGTGCGAGCATCGTGGTGGGCCATCACCCGCATGTCCCACAACCCGTCGAACCTTACAAAAAAGGGGTCATCTTTTATTCCTTGGGTAACCTCGTTTTTGACCAGGAGCATCTCAAAGCAGACGAGCAGGGCGTGATTGGAGAAGTAATCTTTTTCGGCAGAGCGATGGTCGACTTTCAGGTCCATCGCATCCAGATCAACCACACGGCGCCAGAGTTCCTGCCAGCAATTCGAGCCCGGCGCTGAACTCGCTCAGGCAGACTTGATCTCCGTCCAGATGCGGTCTCGGATCTGTTGCACGCGTGCCGGCAGGGGCTCAAACCATTCGCCGCGTTCTAACACCTCGGCTGGAGGATAGAGAACGGGATCCTCTCGCAGAGTAGCTGGCAACAGCTTGCGAGCTTCGGCGTTCACGGTGCTTTCAAGCTTGGTCTCGCCAATGCGCCGGGCAACTTGCGGCCGGAGTAAATAGTTCAGAAAGGCGTGGGCGAGCTCCTGCCGTTTGGATTCACGCAGAATGGCCACCGTATCGCAATACAGTGGGAATCCTTCTTGGGGATAAGCAAAATTGAGCTTCCCGGGAGCGGCTTGCATGGCGCGCATGGCAGTGGATCGCCAAACCTGGGCGGCGAGCAGCTCCCCTGCCACCAGCTGGTCGCGAATGGTTTCGTTGGCATAGGCGCGTAGCAGAGGTTTTTGGCGTAAGGCCTCTGCTTTCGCTGCAAGCAGCTGGTTCTCATCGCCCGAATTCAGGGAGTATCCAAGTTTTTTCAAACAGGCTCCTAAAACTTCCGCCGGGTCGTCGAGCATGGTCATCCGGCCGCGCCAGGATTCTCTCCACAGGTCCGCCCACGCCTGCGGCCGGGGCTCGAGGCCAGCCTGGAAAAGAATGCCTGTAGCGCCGTACATGTAGGGAACCGACCAGCGCAACCCTTTGTCCCAAGGGGGCGCTTGAAACTCTTTTTGGAGGGCATCGAGATGGGTCAGACGGGAATGATCGAGAGGAGCTAACAAACCCATCAACACCATGGGATGGATGTAGTAGTTGGGGGGAAAAACCACGTCCCAGCCCGAATTCCCGCTCATCACACGGGCCAGCATCTCCTCGGCTGACTCAAATGTGCCATATCGGACATAGACGCCGAACTCATGCTCGAAATCGGGCAAGGTTTCCGGGGCGACATAGTCTGACCAGTTCAAAACATTTAAGCGGCGCTTTTTGGCAGGCCAGCAACCCGCAAGACCGGGAACCGCCAGGAAGAACGAGCGCCGCTTCATCGCTCGCGTAACCTCTCGACAAGCAGAATCAGAACGCCGAGCACAAAAACAATGACTGTGGAAATGGCGTTGACAGCGGGGCTAAAGCCTTTTCGCGCCATACTGTAAATCACCATCGGCAAGGTTTCCGAATCGACTCCCGCCACAAAGCTGGTGATGACAAAATCATCAAAGGAGATGATGAAGGCCAGCAAGGCGGCGGAAAAAACGCCCGGCAGCAACTGGGGCAATGTCACCCTGAAAAACGCTTGCCATTCCGTGGCCCCCAAATCCATTGCTGCTTCCTCCTGCGCCCGGTCAAAACCGCGGAGACGCGCCGAAACGACGGTTACCACATAGGCGATAGAAAACATCACATGAGCCAGAATCACCGTGTGCATGCCGAGTTGAAAATTCAGGTGGCGGAAAAGCCACTGGTAGAAGGCCAGCAACGCTACCCCCAACACAATTTCTGGCGTCACCAGCGAAAGGTACAGAGTCGCGGAAATCCATAAACAGCCGCGTTTCCAAAGCGCATAGGCGCAAAGCGTCCCCACAGCCGTGGCGATTCCCGTCGCAGAAGCTGCGACCACGAAACTATTCATCGTTGCTTCCAGCAAGTGCTCATCGCGCCAGGCCACCTCATACCAGGCAAGCGTAAATCCCTCCCAGACAGTAAACCGCGAGGAGTTGAAACTGAAGACCGCCAGCACGGCCAACGGGAGATGAAGAAACAAATAGGCACCCGCCGCATAGAAAGACAGCCAGCGCTGCCTCACAGTCGATCCTCCTGGCGGCGGAGCGCGGACAGAACCATGAGCATCACGATCGCCATTAAAACAAGTGAGAGGGCCGAGCCAAACGGCCAGTTGCGAGCGCTCGTAAACTGATTCTGAATCAACGTGCCGATCATGATCGTCTTGCCGCCGCCCAGCAGGTCCGGTGTGAGGTAAGAGCCCAAACAACTAATGAAGACCAGAACCGTTCCCGCCCGAATGCCGGGCATAGACAAGGGAAGCGTCACACGCCACAGCGCCTCGAAAGGACGTGCACCCAGGTCAGCCGCCGCTTCCAGCACTGCCCGGTCTAACTTTTCAAGCGCCGCATAGATGGGTAAAACCATAAAGGGCAGATAGCCGTAAACCAAGCCCAAGACCACGGCAAACGCGTTGTACAGCAGCGGTAACGGCTCAGAAAGGATGCCCAACCGTTGCAGTGTGAAATTGATCAGTCCCGTGTCACGCAGTAAGAACATCCAGGCGTAGGTGCGAACCAGAAAACTGGTCCAAAACGGGATCACCACGAGCGCCAGAAACAGCGTTTTGTGTTTTTGCGAGCGGGCGATAAAGAGCGCAAGCGGAAAGCCGAGCAGCAGGCAGACGAGCGTGGCAATGGCCGCATAGGCCACCGACCGGATGAGGATCAGCGCGTAGAGCGGGTCGAACAGGCGGAGGTAGTTTTCCACAGTGACTGGCAGCTCAACGCCGCCGTAGGCACCTCGGGAAAGCAAGCTATAGCCGAGGATGATGCCGAGAGGAGTAACAAACAGCAGGACGAGAAAGAAAACCGCCGGAGCCAGGAAATAGCTTCTGAGGCGGTTCATGGTTCGTCAGGAACGCGAATTTCATCCTGCTCATGCCACCAGACGTGTACGCGGTCGCCCGGCCGGTAAACACCATTTCCGCGGGGAACTTCCGCCACGGCGAACTCGCCGCTCGACAGTTCCGCTTCGAGATGGTAACAGTTGCCGAGGAACGTCGCAGTGCGGATGGTGGCAGGCTGAGAAACGTGCCCGTTGCCCGGGGGATGCAGGGAGATGCGCGTGACCTCCGGCCGCACGCCCACGTTGTTGATCCAGTTCACTGCCCCCAAAAAGGAGGCCACAAAGCGTGAGCCGGGGCGCAGGTAGACCTCTTGCGGCGAGCCTACCTGCTCGATGCGCCCCCCTCGCATCACCGCGATCTGATCGGACAGAGACAGAGCTTCTTCCTGGTCATGCGTCACCAGCAGAAAGGTAATCCCAACCCGACGCTGCAAACTCTTTAGCTCCGCTCGAACTTGTTTCCGCAGGCGCGGATCGAGCGCCGAAAGGGGTTCATCAAGCAGCAGCACATCTGGCTCGAGCACGAGCGAGCGGGCTAGAGCCACACGCTGCTTTTCCCCGCCCGATAGCTCTGAGGGCAGACGCGATTCCTTGCCGGCCAGTTCCAGAAGCTCGATTACTTTTCGTACTGGGGTTTCCAGATCCTGGACTTTGCGGTGGCGCAGGCCAAATTCGATATTGGCGCGCGCGCTGAGATGGGGAAATAAAGCGTAGTTTTGAAACACCGTCGTGACATTGCGCTGATAAGGGGGTAGATGGCTGATTTCGCGACCGTTGAGAAAAATTTGGCCCTCTGAGGGCTTCTCAAAGCCAGCAATCAGCCGGAGGGTCGTGGTCTTGCCACAGCCCGAAGGCCCGACCAAGGAAAAAAGCGAGCCGCGCGGGACTTCCAGCGAAAGTTGATCAACCGCAACGTGATGAGGGTATCGCTTAGAGACCTGGCAAAGCTCGAGAACGGTGTCCATCCTCTCGTTTTATAAGCATGTTAACGCAGATCCTGAAAATTCGTGAAGAGCATTCTTAACTGCTGGCGCCCGAACCAAAACGCTCCAGCTCGCCAGGCTCTCGGCGACCGCCGCATTCAGGATGCGCTCAATTGTAGGGGGATAAAATAGGGGGGTGATGGCCCTCCTTTCCCGACGAGAGGCGCTGCGTGCAACAGCGCTTGTGCCAGCCTTCCAGATTCTTGGCCGTGCCGCCAAGACCACGGACATCATGGTTGAGGATATTCACTTCAGCTACGAGGATTACTTATACCGCACACCGATTAAGTTCGGCGGGACAGTTGTTGACCGAGTGACGCTGCTCAATGTGCACTGCGTCGTTAAAAACAAGGCTGGCAAAACAGCAAAAGGATTTGGATCCATGCCCATGGGAAACGTCTGGTCGTTCCCATCCCGGAGGATGAGCTACGACGAAACGTTAGCCGCCATGAAGGCGTTAGCAAGTCGCATCCTCGGCATCGTGCGCAGTTACAAAGAATATGGCCATCCCGTTGACATTGGACACCGCTTGGAACCAGAATTCGCCAAAGCAGCAGCTCAACTGACGCAGGAACTTCAGCTGAAGGACTCCATTCCGCATTTATGCACGCTCTGCACAGCCAGCCCGTTTGACGCCGCCATTCACGACGCTTTTGGCAAACTTTATGGGCTGAGTTGCTACCGGACCTACGGGCCGGAGTTCATGAGCCATGATCTCTCCCACTATCTAGGCCCTCAGTTCAAGGGTGAATATCTCAGTCAGTATGTGCAGCAAACTCCGAAGCCCCGCATGCCCATGTATCACTTGGTAGGCGCGGTCGACCCGATCACGGATAGCGACATTCAGAAGCGTATCCAGGATGGATTACCGGAAACGCTGCCCGAGTGGATCCTGTACAACGGCTTAACTCACATCAAGGTGAAGCTGAATGGAGATGATCTCGCGTGGGATGTCGAACGCGTGGTGCGCGTGGACCGGACAACGGCGGAAACCCAGTCCAAGCGCGGTGTGAGACGGTGGTTTTACTCGCTTGACTTTAATGAACGGTGTCCCAACGTGGGCTACTTACTTGAGTTTCTCCGCAAGCTCAAACAGCAGGCGCCCGCTGGCTTTGAACGGATCCAGTACATCGAGCAACCGACGGCGCGCGATCTGCGGGCGAACCGGCACAATGTCATGCACGAGGCTTCGAAGCTGCGACCGGTGGTCATTGATGAATCCCTCTCTGAAGTGGCGGCGCTTGATCTAGCGCAAGAGATGGGCTACACGGGAGCGGCGCTCAAAGCGTGCAAGGGGCAGACTCAGGCGCTGCTGATGGCCGCCGCCGCGCAAAAGAAAAAGATGTTTCTCTGTGTTCAAGATCTGACCTGTCCGGGCGCCTCGTTGATTCACTCCGCCGGGCTGGCGGCGCATGTGCCGGGTGTCGCTGCGATTGAAGCAAACTCCCGGCAGTATGTTCCCATCGCAAACAAAGAGTGGGTCAAAAAATTCCCCGAAATTTTTGTTGTGAAAGATGGCACCATGCGGACGGCGGTATTAAACCGGCCCGGGCTAGGCGCTGTTTCCTAACCGGGGGAGAGCAAAACCAACCTCGGCGTGGGCACCGGCTCATCCCTGTCTGGCCCCTCTCGGAACAACCCTGGCGAGACAGTGCTGTGCACCTTTTTCCGCCTCTGCTATACTGAGCTTCCTATCATGATCGACGACAAGGAGCGGGCACGGGCGCTCAACGCAACCTTAGGGCAGATCGAAAAGCAGTTTGGCAAGGGGTCTATCGTTCGGCTTGGCGCCCGTGAGGCGGTTGTCGCGGTATCGGCCATCTCGACAGGATCCATCTCAGTGGACTGGGCTCTAGGTGTGGGAGGGTTCCCCCGCGGCCGGATTAGCGAAATCTTCGGTCCCGAATCCTCGGGAAAAACCACAGTGGCTTTGCAGGTCGTCGCGGAAGCACAGAGAAACGGCGGGATGGCGGCCTTCATCGATGTGGAGCATGCGCTGGACCCTAACTACGCGCGCAAGCTCGGCGTCGATGTCGACAATTTACTGGTTTCGCAACCCGATTACGCTGAACAGGCACTCGAAATCACCAATGCTTTGATCAACTCCGGATCAATCGATGTGCTGATTGTGGACTCGGTGGCGGCCCTGGTTCCTAAAAGCGAACTGGATGGCGAAATGGGCGATAGCTTCGTAGGCGTGCAGGCGCGCTTGATGAGCCAGGCCATGCGAAAGCTGACTGGTGTCGTAGCGAAGTCTAATACGTGCCTCATCTTCATCAACCAGATTCGCGAAAAGATTGGCGTGATGTTTGGGAGTCCAGAAACGACCACCGGCGGGCGCGCGCTCAAGTTTTACGCCTCAATTCGTGCAGACATCCGCCGCATCGCGGCCATTAAGGAAGGGGAGACGGTCACTGGCAACCGGACCAAAATCAAGATTGTCAAGAATAAGCTGGCCCCGCCCTTCCGCGAAGCCGAGTTTGACATTCTCTACGGCGAGGGCATTTCGAAAGAAGGCGACTTGATCGATTTGGGCGTGACCCACAATGTCATCGAAAAGAGCGGCTCTTGGTACAGCTATAAGGGCGAGCGGATTGGTCAGGGACGGGAGAATGCGAGGCTGTTTCTCCGTGACCATGCCGACATCCGTCAGGCTGTTGACGCGGAGTTGCGAAAAATACTGGGGCTGAATCCGAAAGAATCCCTCGAACCTGTTTCACCCGGCGCGACCGTGGCAGCAGGAAAATCCAAATAACTTGCGTCAAGGGCGTAGGTGGTCCAAAGGACTGTTGCTGTCTTTGGTCACCGTTTTTCTCTGGGGTAGCTTGCCGCTGGCATTAAAGGCGGTGACCGGGAACATGGATCCGGTCACGCTGACCTGGTACCGCCACGCTGTTTCACTCACCATCTTAACGCCGGTCGTTTGGCGCCGTCGCCTGCTTCCTTCGCCAGCCACAATCTCCCGCCGGATGCTGCTCTGGGGCATCTGTGTCGCTGGCTTTCTCGGGAATAATCTGGCGTATTTGTGGGGCCTCGGCAGGATTTCGCCGGCAGCAGCAGGGGTGGTGATCCAGCTTGCTCCGCTGCTCACTCTACTCGGGGCCGTAGTGTTTTTTGGCGAGCGTTTTTCGAGGTTACAGTACTGGGGCATGGTGCTGCTGGTTGGGGGCATGCTGGCTTTCTTCCATCCCCGACTGGGCGCCTTACTTCGCGCTGAAGGAGTGCAAGCAGTTGGGGTCGGGTGGGTTGTACTAGCGGCTGCCTGTTGGGCGGCATATGCCCTCGCGCAAAAGGCTCTCACACGCGATTGTTCCTCGCTGGCAGTCCTGTGGATGAATTTCGCCGCTGGCTTGCTTTTCCTCGCGCCCGCGTCGAGGCCCACCGAAATCGAAGCCCTTAACCCCTCTCTTTTCCTCCTTCTGCTGTATTGCTGTGTCAACGGGCTGATCGGATACAGCGCCTGGGCCGAAGCAATGTCCCAGTGGGAGGCCTCGCGTGTGAGCGCGGTCCTGGCCAATACGCCGCTGGTCACGATTTTATTGACGTGGGTTGGATCAAGGGTCTATCCGGAGCTGTTTGCGGTCGAGGCCATCTCCTGGATCAATTGGGCGGGCGCCCTAGCCGTTGTTGGAGGGTCCATGCTGGCGGCAGGCGTACGCCCCTTCTAGCACCCAGAGAACTGGTCTCGGAGGGGCGCCAAACCACGCGCCGATTGACTCCAAGCGAGGGAGAAAAAGCGGTTTGTTCTCCCCTGCCCCCTCCTCGAGGGCGCCCGGCTTTGTTAATGGCTGTGCCGGGGGATTTCCTTCCCTACATCATGGTACTTGACTGCGAATTCTAGCACCCCGCCTTCTCCCAGCTGTCCCGTGTGGGCCCGGAAAAGCTCTTGCCAGGGGGTTTGGCTTGGCGGAATCTCAATCTTCATCTCTGCGCGGCGCTGAGCAATCTCTTCCTCGCTAATCAGTACGTCGACGCGGCGACGGTTGAGATCGATACGGATCTGGTCTCCGGTCCGGAGGATGGCGAGATTGCCTCCCACGGCGCTTTCTGGCGAAGCGTTCAGAATCGAGGGGCTAGCGGATGTTCCACTTTGGCGTCCGTCACCAAGGCACGGCAGCTGAGAGACCCCAGCCCGCACGAGGGCGTCCGGCGGCAGCATATTGACTACCTCGGCTGCGCCTGGAAAACCTACCGGTCCGACGTTGCGAATAATTAGAATCGAATGCTCGTCAATCCCTAGCGAAGGGTCATTGATCCGGTCGTGGTAATCCTCCGGCCCCTCGAAGACGATGGCGCGTCCCGTGAAAACGTTCTCTTCACCCGGCTTCATGAGGAAACGCTGGCGAAATTCTTCGCTGATGACCGACGTCTTCAGTAGGGCCGAATCGAACAGATTGCCGCTCATCACCAGAAAGCCTGCATTCTTTCGCAGCGGATTCGAACACGGCCGGATGACTTCTGGATTTAGGCTTTCATACCCCCGGTAGCATTCGCCCATGGTTTTGCCTGTGACGTTAATGGCATGTTCGCGGATCTCGCCAATTTTCATTAACTCGCCGATGACCGCGGGCACACCTCCCGCGAGGTGAAAAGCCTCGGCGAGATACTCACCCGCGGGCTGGCAGTTCACGATCAGGGGGATGTGATGGCCGATGGTCTCCCAGTCCTGAATGCGCAACTCAACCCCCATATGGCGAGCAATAGCAATTAAGTGAGGGGGTGCATTCGTCGATCCACCAATGGCGGAGGTCACTACAATGGCGTTTTCGAAGGCGGCACGGGTCAAGATTTTGCTCGGTATGAGATTCTCGTGCACCATCTCTACAATGCGGCGACCGGTCTCATACGCCATTTGGAAACGTTCGCGGTAGGGGGCAGGAATCACCCCGCAACCAGGAAGCGACATTCCTAGAGCCTCGGCGACAGAATTCATGGTGGTGGCAGTGCCCATGGTGTTACAGTGGCCCTGGCTGGGAACGGAAGAGGCTACCATTTCCATGAAGCCCTTGAGATCGATCTCGCCAGCGGCATACAGCCTTCGCGCCTCCCACACGGCCATCCCGGAGCCGGCAAGTTTCCCCTTGTAATAGCTGTTGAGCATGGGCCCGCCGGACAGGACAATGGCTGGGATGTTGACCGTTGCAGCTGCCATCAGGGCCGCTGGCGTCGTCTTGTCACAGCCGGTTGTGAGCACCACGCCATCGAACGGGTAGCCATGGAGCAGCTCCACGAGTGTCAGATACGACAAGTTGCGATCGATCCAGGTGGTTGGCCGCCGACAACTTTCCTGGATGGGGTGCGTGGGAAAGACAAAGGGCACTCCGCCGGCATCCCGGATCCCATCGCGAATTCGCCGCTCAAGATCAAGATGAATCCGGTTACACGGAGAAATGTCGCTGCCGCTCTGCGCAATGCCAATGATAGGTTTGCCAGATTGCATTTCTTCCCGCGTCACGCCGTAGTTAGGGAAGCGCTCGATGTAGATGGCCGTCATGCCTGGGTTGTGCGGGTTATCAAACCAGCAACGGCTCCGGAGCCGCCCCTGGCATTCTCTCTTCAAGTCGATCTTTTGAGACATGCGGAACCGACTATTCTATCGCCTGGATGTGAGCGAGCGCTCACCTTCCGGCGTTGGCGGGGGTCCCGCTCCAGGACGGTTCAAATAGGGAAAGCTGGGGGTCCGCAGCCTCGGGGGGAAGATAGTCTTCGGGACAGGGCGCGAGGCGGAATTCGCGCCGCACGGCCTCCACACGCTTGCGCACCTGGTGGGCGTAGTTTTCATCGAGGAAATCGGCCCGCCGGAAAAGGGTTTGATAACGGGCTAGGAGCTTCGGGAAACGCTGCTCGATCAGCGACAGCATCACCTGCTTTGAGCACGGCCGGAGAAACAAGGGATTCGCACCGAAATAACTAGCGCCAGCTTCGAAAATCGACTGCCCTAAGAAACGCAGGCTCGCCAGGCTGTCATTCAATCCCGGCAGCAAGGGGCTTGCGAAGACACCAGCTTGAATGCCGTGCTCGCGCAGTGTGCGGAGCGCGCGAAGCCGCAGATCCGGGCGCGGCGCATACGGTTCAAGCAGCCGCGCAAGCCGCCTATCCATGGTCGTCACCGTGAAGCTCACATGAAGACAATGGGATTTTGCCAGCTGGGCCAAAATCGGTGCGTCGCGGGCGACTAAGTCGCTCTTGGTGGTGATGCTTAGGCGCAGACCACGCATTTGGGCCAAAATTTCCAGAATCTGCTGGGTGATCCGGAAACGGCGCTCGGCGGGCTGATAGGGATCGGTCGCTGTGCCAATGGCAAGACGCGCACCAGCTTTAACGGCTGCCAGCTCTCGCCGGAAAACGGCCGCTTGGAAGCTTTTGACAAAAATCTTTCTCTCAAAAGCCGACGGCTCTCGTAATTCCATGAATTCGTGGGTGTAACGGGCATAGCAGTACTTACAGCCATACTCACAGCCGCGGTATGGGTTAATCGTCCATTCGAAGGGGACACGTTGGCTTGAGCACGGATTCAGGATCGAACGAGTCGCTAGTTGGAGATAATCGACAGAACGCTTGTGTTGGAGGGGGGAGGCTTGTGCCGCCAGCTTCGCGATGCCAACTAACGCCATAGCCGCATTTTCGCCTTTTATTCCCTATCCGTCAAGGCCCCGAGTCTGCGCTGCCGCGACCTTGGAAAACGCAGGTCAACCGAGGCGACGAGGGCGGGCGGAGAGCTTCTGGCCAAAATAGACTCAAGAACTGGAGAAAACAAAATCGGGCTGGGGCTTTGAACCAGCCCCAGCCCGAATTCGTCGGAGGAGGGATGAAGCCAGCGGGCCGGCGGGCTCCGCTCAGCGTGCAGCTAGAAGCGCGCGGAGGTGCCGGGCGCGTTCCGGGGAACGAAGCTGGCGAAGCGCCTTGGCCTCAATTTGCCGGATACGCTCCCGGGTCACATCGAACTCTTGGCCAATCTCTTCAAGGGTATGCTCCCGCTCACAGCCGATGCCGAAGCGAAGCCGAATCACCTTCTCTTCCTTCGGCGAAAGGGTTTTGAGAATGTTCGCGGTTTCATCGCGGACGTTGGAGTCGATCACGGCGTCGACCGGGGAACCGACCCAGCGGTCTTCGATCAGGTCGCCCAGAGCAGATTCTCCATCCCGGCCAACGGGAGTCTCCAGCGATACCGGATCCCTGGAAATGGTCTTGAGCTTTTGAACCTTCTCCACCGGGATATCCATGCGGCGACTGATTTCTTCGTTGGTGGGAGCTCGACCTAGCTCCTTTTCGAGTTCGCGGGTGGCGCGCAGGAACTTGTTCATGCTTTCGTTCATGTGCACCGGGATGCGGATGGTTCGCGACTGGTCCGCGATCGCCCGTGTGATCGCCTGCCGAATCCACCACGTAGCGTAAGTGGAGAATTTATAGCCCCGTCGGTATTCGAACTTGTCAGCAGCCCGCATCAGGCCAATGTTCCCCTCTTGGATGAGGTCGAGCAGATGGAGGCCGCGATTGACGTACTTCTTGGCGACAGAGACAACTAGCCGGAGATTTGCCTCAACCAAATCCTTTTTGGCACGTTCGGCTTCAATTTCACCCATGCGGATGACTTGCAAGCTGTGCTTGAGTTCAGCCAGGCTGGCCCCAGCGAGTTGCTCGCGGCGCTTGATCTCCCGTTTGAGTTCACGAATTTTTGCTTGGTTCAGCGAGGGCTTTTCTTCGAGCCGGCGTAGCTCGGCATCGAGGTGAGACAATTCCTCGACGGCGCGCTCAATTTCCTTGCTGAATTCCTTCCAGCGCTGAAGCGTCCAAGGCATGGAGCGAATCAGACGCGAGGTTTCGATCAGGCAGCGGTAGTACCGCCAGGTCCATTTACGGCGCAGCTTCTTGTTGCTCGGGGCGATGGATTGGAGCTTTTCAGCAAATTGTTGCTGCTTTTTGTAGTTGAGAGCGATTTCGGCGAACTGGTTGCGAATTTCGGCTCGCCGCTTGGTGTCAGCGGTAGAACCCTCTTCCACATCGCCGAGATCGACGAAGTGATCCAGGGGTTCCCCTTTTTTCACCAATTCGGCCCATTCAAGGACCATTCCTTGAACTCGAGCTGAGCGGCTTAAAGCCTTTTGCATCTTTAGTTTGCCACGTTCCATCCGGCGGGCGAGGTCCACCTCTCCCTCGCGGGTCAGAAGCGGCACAGCGCCCATTTCGCGAAGGTAGACGCGAACAGGGTCGTCCGTGTAGATGGACTCTTCCACCTGCTGAGAGCCGTGAAATTCATCTACATCCTGGACGTCTTCGGGATGGAAGAACGCAGTGTCGTCATCAAACGGCAACCCGAGTGGCTCTTGAACATCTGTTGTGAAATGGTCGTCGAAATGATCCACTTAGATTCACCTCCCCCGCAGGAGCGTGCGGATAAACGGCCCGAGCTGCTTTCGCAGGATGTTAAGGCCAAGAATGCCCTGGGGATTGTGCCCGCGCCAACCGTCTCCCTGTCTCAAGGTTCGAATTTAACTCGTGATCGCTGTCTCTGCCGGGCACTGGGGAAGACACGCAGGAACGCCCCGCCGTGCCTCGACTATCATAACACCAATCGAAGCAGAAGTTAACCCCCATCTAGTAAGATGTTTCAGTTCGGTTCTGGTTACAGGATCCGCATACAACCGCTTCAAAGGCGGGCAGCAGCATCCGTAACGAAAAGATGAATCTCACGTTACGGCCTCTTCTTCTGAATCAAGTCCTTAAGCTCTTCCAGAAACGCTTCCACGTCCTGAAAGTCGCGGTAGACGGAGGCAAAACGGACGTAGGCAATCTTATCAATTTCTCGCAACCGGGAAATGAGGAATTCTCCGATCTCCGCCGTCGTGATCTCTCTTTCGCTGGCTTCCGTGATTTTCGCCTCCACCTGGTCGACTAACTCGGCCAGCTTCCCCATCCCGATTGGCCGCTTTTCGCATGCTTTGAGGAGTCCAGCCAGTACCTTCTGGCGATCGAATTTTTCCCTCCGCCCATCTTTTTTGATCACCATATAGGGGACTTCGTCAATTCGTTCGTAGGTAGTGAAGCGCTTTTCGCACTGTAAGCACTGGCGGCGACGGCGGATGGCGTCCCCCTCCCTGCTCTCCCGAGAATCGACCACCCGATCTTGTAGGAATCCGCAGAATGGACACTTCATGAACGCTGCAACTCTTCGGCATCGATCAGCTTACGCCAGCGCAGGCCTTCTTGGAAAGCCAGCAACATGCCAATGGGGATGATCACTAAGAAAGCAACTGCCCACAAAATCAGCGCGATTCCTGTGGCGGTCTCCAAGGGCAGACGGAAAAACTCCGTCAGTACGAGCACCGTCGCAATCTGCATGCCTCCTCCGATTCCCGGAATCTGGATGGCGCTACCGAAGGCGACCACGCCAGCAACAATCAAGGTGTCCATGAAGCCAAACGATGCGGTCGCTGGGAAGCTTTTGAAAAGAAAAAGAAACGAAGCCACGATCACCATCCACTCGGCGAAGGTGTAGCCGACCACCAGCAGCACAAAAGACCTCCGTTGCGTCGACCGCGTGCCAGCAAGAAAGGCTTTTAGGAGGGGATCCAATTTCGCTTGTAGCGGATCGGGCAGCACAGAGAGCGCGCTCGAAAGGCGACTTTCGACATACCCAGGAAACAGGCCAAAGGCGATGAGCATGGCCAGACAAACCGTACAAAGCAGGCCGACCGTATGGCCCCCCGCCTGAAGCAACCAGCGAAGGGATCCGCCGATGGTGGTCGAAGAGGAATGGATCCGGCTGAGCGCAAAGGCAAACAGCAAAAGCACCATTAAAAGGTCATAGATCCTCTCAAGCAGCCACACCGCCATTTGAGAGCTAAAGGCCAGATTTTCCCGCTTCGAAATGAGATAAGGCCGGACGAGCTCCCCGGCCCGGCCAAAAAAGACAACCGCCGTAAAGCCGATAGCTGTAGCGCGAAACATGCCCCAAAAGCTTGTCCTCGCCTTTAAGGGCCGGATCATGAGCTGCCATCGCAGCACGCGTCCCACGTAGGAAAGCAGGACCGCAGCCACGGAAGCAGCAAACCAGATCGGATCGAGTTGAGCAAACGTTTGCTCAAAAAGATCCCAACGGAATTGCTGCTGCCGGGATCGAAACCAAAACCAGGCGCCAGCCCCAAGAAGGATCAATCCGACAACAACATAGAGGGAATGCCGGTCCTTGCTAGAGCGTTGTTGGCTAGGGAAAATGCCACCTCCTTTGGTTCGCCCCGAATTGGTGGCAAACACAGAAATCCGCCCGCGAAACTGCAGGCCGGGCGAAGCGGAATAAAATGAATACGTTCAAATCAACCCAGTCCGCTGCGGGCCTCACATTTGGTGAACTTCTCATGATAAATCCTCGTTTAGACAACTGGAAGTTGATCGGAACTCAGTCGGGGAAGAGGTGCAGGCTACGGGGTGGCCAGGGGCTGGTGGAAGGGCCATGGCAGCACCAAGGAGATTTCGATGGCAGCAGCAGGCACAGCAACGGAGGTGATCGCCCGGGCCAGCGCCTGGCCGCGTTTTCCCCTCCGAACTGATTGCCCGAACAGGATCAAGCGATTGGACGAAGATTCCACTCTTGTTGAGCGGTGCTTATCGGGTGATGAAACGGCCTGGGAGGACTTGGTCCGAACCCATACCCGGCGGGTCTATTCCGTCTGCTACCGCTTCACAAACCGCGAACAAGAAGCGCAGGACTTGACCCAAGAAGTCTTCCTCCGCGTCTTCCGGTCCTTGCGCAGCTTCCGCTACGGAGAGGGCTCGTTTCTGGTGTGGCTGATGCGGCTGACCCGCAACCTGCTCATCGACCATTACCGCAAAAACAAAATCGAGCGCGCCACTGACTCTCTGGAGGAGCAACTACCGCGGCTCGAGCTCCAGGCGGCGGAGTCCACTCGGGCCGAAGGCCTGCTCTCTAGCCGCGAAGCGAGCGAACTGCTGCAACACGCTTTGGCGAAACTTTCCCCTGAATTGAGAGAAACTCTGATTCTGCGGGATGTCGAAGAGCTCGAATATCGCGAAATTGCCCAGGTGCTGGGCGTGCCAGAAGGCACCGTTAAATCGCGGCTCAACCGGGGCCGTGCGGAGTTGGCCCGTCTCTTACGGAAGCACAAGGTGGCGCTATGACGTGTTCCGAGTTGGAAAACGTTCTCTGTGATTACTTGGACGGGGTTCTGGCCGCGGGAGAGCGCCAGGAAGTTGAGACGCACTTGGCTGGTTGCCCCGCCTGCGCCGAGTTTGCCGCGGATGTCCGCCTCGCCGTGAGGTTCTTTGAACGGGCCGCTCCGGTTGAACCCCCGCAGGCCCTGGTGACGCATCTGCTGTATCAGATTCCGGGGCAGCTCCGAGAAGTGCATCCCCCTCGTGGACGCCTAGCCCGCTGGTGCCGCTCTCTGTTTGAGCCTGTCTTTCAGCCCCGGCTGGTGATGGGGATGGCCATGACAGTGCTTTCGTTTGCGATGCTGGGCCGATTTGCTGGCATTCAGATCCGTCAGCTGCACCCTTCGGACCTGGATCCCGTGAAAATCATCGCATCGGTCGAAGACCGCATCCATCGCACGTGGGTAAGAGCTGTTAAATACTACCAGAGTTTACGCCTGGTTTATGAAATCCAATTCCGGCTCCGTGAGCTAACCGACAGCGAGCAGGAAGCAGAAACGAATCAGGATGCCGGCCGCCCTTCGGAAGATCCCACGGATCGGCAACCCCGATCAATCACGAAATGACAACAACCCCCTAACGCATGGAAGAGGAGGAACTTGGGGATAGACAGAGAGATTTCATTATGGAGAGCCTAGAACGTAGTCCCGCTTCAGAGCCAAATACTCCTTCGCCCCCGGCCGCCTACTGTCGTGACTGTGGGCGTGCACTTTCCGCCGAAGAGGTTCGGAATTACCAGGGAGTTATCTACTGTCCTGACCACGCGCCTTCCGCGGGCCGGACAGCGACCGGAGCGCCGCCCTTGGCTATGGGAAAAGTTGCGGCCGACCCGAATATTTCTCCCGGCTTGGCCTTTCTGCTAGGCCTCATTCCAGGAGTCGGAGCGATTTACAACGGGCAGTACGGCAAGGGATTTGTGCATGTTCTCATTACGGGATTACTATTTTCGCTGGCGGAAGCCGAAACGGGCCCTTTTGAGACGCTTTTCGGCCTGTTAATTCCCGTGTGGTTCTTTTACATGGCGTTCGAAGCGTTTCACACTGCGAAAAGGCGCGCCTCGGGTCAGCCCGTGGATGAGTTCTCCTCGATCTTCCCCAATTCTGCTGTCTTAAGTTCGCCCCTGTTGCCCGTGCTCTTGATTGCCCTCGGGGTAATCATCCTGCTGCACAATGTGGGATTTCTGAACATCCGGCGCTTGATTCCCTACATCGGGCCGATTTTCCTGATCTCGCTCGGCGCCTACTTGTTGTATGTCCGAGCCCGCGCAAACGCCACTCTCCCATCCGCACAGGAGGCAGAAAATGAGCGCCGTTAGCAACCGTGGCAGGCTGGTGAGTGCGCTTCGCGGCCCCATTCTTCTCCTCACGCTCGGTCTGCTGTTTAGCTTGGACCACTTCGGCCCTTATCGCTTCGCCAGCTCCTGGCCCGTCCTTCTAATCGTTCTCGGCGTTCTGAAGCTTTTGGAGCGAGCTGGGCCCTCGCCTCCCTCAGCACTTTCGTCGAGAGGGCCCCTACCGGGTCCCCCGGATCTGGCCGGCGGCTCAACACCCTCTTCCTAGTCGCCGCTGTGTCCCTTGCCGAAGAAGCTTGAATTTGGAGGGTGCCGTCGTGAAACCGAAATCCTTGGCCGCCCCGCTGTTGTTGATTGGAGCCGGGGTAATCCTTCTCCTGCGGAACCTGTGGCCCGAGATTCCGCTTTTCGAGATCCTCACTCGCTATTGGCCGCTTGTGTTGGTCGTCTGGGGCACGATCCGGCTCATCGAAGTGCTCTGGTGGCATTTCTCCGGGCGTGCGTTGCCAGCCTCGAGTGTGAGTCCTGGTGAGTGGGCCGTTGTGATTCTACTTTGCCTCCTCGGCTCTGGTCTGTTCTGGGGGTATCACTCTTATTGGAAACACTGGCCCGGTGGACGCATTACCATTCGCGGCATCGAAATCTTTGGGGAATCCTATGACACCCCCATCCAGGTCGAGCAACCTAGCCCGTCTAAGACTCCGAAAGTGATTCTAGAGCTTGGGCGTGGAACTGCCCGAATCGTCGGTGTGGACTCCCAATCCTTCAAGATCACTGGGCGGAAGACCATTCGCGCCTTGAATCAAGCGGACGCCCAAAAAGCGGATCAAGCAACACCGCTGGAGATCACCCCTCGCGGCGATCAGATTTTCGTCCGCACAAACCTCGAGCGAGTCGACTCCTCGCAGCGACCCTCCGTGGACCTCGAGGTCAGTTTACCGAAGGGCGCCAGCCTAGAGGCCCGCGCTCGCTCGGCAGACTTGGATGTCACCGACTTGTCGGGAGCAGTGGAAGTCTACAGCGATCAGGCCGACGTTCGGGTGAAGAACATCGGCAGTCTCAAGGTCGAATTCAGCCGTAGCAATGTGGTGCGGGCCACGGGAGTACGAGGAGCGGTAGAGATCAAAGCGCGAAGCCGTGGCAGGGATGTGGAACTTGAATCGGTGAGCGGACCCGTCAAAGTCACGGGCCCCTATTCGGGTGAACTCAGCTTTCGAGAGGTTGCCAGCCCGCTGCGATTCAAGACTCCTGAGACAGAATTCAGCGCCGAGAAGATCGCTGGTAGCTTGCGCGTGGATTTGTCCAACATCACGGCAGAAAACGCCACAGGCCCCATTCGTTTAACCAGCAAATCGCGTGACGTTGCCGTTAGCGAGTTTTCGCAAAGTTTGGATCTCACGGTGGAGCGCGGTGATTTGGAAATCCGCCCTGGCGCGCGGTTCGGAAGAATTGAAGCTCGGACAGGGAATGGCAATATCGATTTTTTCGCTCCTCCAGGCGCAAGTTTTGAGATTCTGGCAACAACCGACCGCGGGCGAATTGAGAACTACTTTGGGGGCGGGTTCAAAGTTACGGAACGGGGACGCGGCAGCGAGCTTCGTGGAGCGACCGGGTCTGGTCCTACAGTCACGCTCCAAACTGACCGCGGGGCGATCAACATCTTAAAATCGACGAGTTCTCAGCCCTCGCCCCAGCTGCTTCCCAAGACAATCTCGGCCCCTGATCCTGCGCACAACCCGCCCCCAGCTCCCAATGGGAAGCCGTAACCATGGCCCTCTGCCCTGAGTTCTAGAAACCTGCCTCCCCTCGATACACGAGATCCTTGACAGTGAAAACGGCTTGCCGGTAGGGCGCAGAAACTCCTGGCAGATATAACTCAAAGACGAGCTCTCTCACGGCAGATGCTGGACGCGGAAAAACCAGTCGCAGCACCGGATCGGAAGGCACCGGGGGAAAGTGGCCGGTCATCTTCAGCTTTTTCCGCCCGTCCTTGAGAAACGACTCCTCCTCCATGCGCTGCAACTCATCGGCGGAGGCAAGGGCCTGGACCTTGGGATGGCGAACTGCGAGGACAATCACGTGACCGAGGTTTTCTTTTAGGAAGTGCTCGTATTCCTGTCTCAGCCCGGAATCTTGGCTGGGTTGAGGGGATTTGGAGGAGTAGCGCCGCAACCACTCTTTCTCGGCTACTTGCAGGGGTGGAGCGGACGCAAGATAGATGCCCACGGGCGGCCCCGCCTTGGCCTGAGTCACCTGAGCCCAGGGTGAATCCGTCATGATTTGGAGCAGCTCCTCGTCGGACCATTCGTGGGGTTGTTTCCTGTCCCAAAACGGAGTCTTTTGCCAACCCAGGGCCGCGCAGGCCAGCAAAACCCGCGCAACGAGCGCCCCCAGCCAAGGTCGCATAGCCCGATTATGGCATGTTCGAACCGCCGCGCTTGGTCATCCGCTTCCAGATTAGAGGAGCGGTGAGGCGTAACACAGTCCATAGAATTTTCGACCCCGCGGCGAGACTTGCCTTCCACTGTCCTGAGATCTTGTTCACCCCTGCCCTCCGCTTGCGGTACTGGACCGGCACTTCTACGACACGCAAGCCCTGCTGCAAGGCCCGCACTTGCATTTCCACGGTCCAGCCAAAACCGCGATCTTGCATTCCGAGCTGGCGCAACGCCTGAAAGCGAATGGCGCGGAAAGGACCGAGATCGGTGTAGCGGTGCCCGTAGAGAAGGCGAATGAATCCTGTGGCGACTGCGTTGCCGACTTGCTGGTGGGGCAACAGCGCTCCAGGTTCACAGACGCCCAACGTGCGGGAACCGATCACCAGGTCGGCGCGTCCGTCGAGGAGGGGGGCGAGCAAACGCGGGATGTCGCTGACATCCTCCGATAAGTCTGCTTGCATGAAAACGACGAAGTCACAATCCTGTGGCAGGGCGTTCACTGCTTTCAGACATGCGGCTCCGTATCCCCGCTCGGGCTCATCCACAACCATGGCGCCGTGCGCGCGGGCAATCAGAGCTGTTTGGTCGGTCGAGCCGTTGTTGGCCACAATTACCCAGCGAAACAGGTCGCGGGGAATGCGAGACAACATCTCCCCCAGCACGTCTTCTTCGTTGAGTGCAGGGATGATGAGCGCGGTTGAAGCTTCCCTTTTTATCATGGTTTAATAAGGGGCGTTCACCCGCGGATGGTTTGGGGAATGAGAGAGGTATGCACGATCAACCGAGGATGACCTCCGCAGATGCAGCGGTGAATTTGACGCAGTCCTATCTCAACCCGGCGCCTCCAGCTGCGCCTAGCCGGTGTGAGGAAACCAAGACGGCGCTCGCTTTGGTGTTTTCCTGGATGCGGGATCTGCTGTTTTCGGTGGTAATCGCCATTGTGGTGATTTTGTTTCTCTACCAGCCCGTTAAGGTGGAAGGCACAAGCATGATGCCCGCCCTGGAGGATCAGGAGCGCATTTTCATCAACAAATACGTCTACCGGTTTGGAATTGGCGAGATTATGCGTGGGGACATGGTGGTGTTTCACTACCCTCATGATCCCTCTAAGTCCTACATCAAGCGCGTGATTGGTTTGCCAGGCGACACCGTCGCCATGGAAGACGGCGTGGTGTTTGTGAATGGCAAACGGCTGGAAGAAGATTACGTCCCGGAGCAATACCGCGACCGCCAAAGCATGCCTTTGGTCCGCATTCCAGCCGATCATTATTTTGTGCTGGGAGATCACCGGTCCTCTTCGAATGACAGCAGGGCCTGGGGCCCAGTGCATCGCCAGTATATTTACGGTAAGGCGGTGTTCGTATACTGGCCGCTCGACAAAATGGGGCTGCTGCATTAGGACTTCGGCCCAGCTTCCCAGCTGCGCTCTCAACGCCGGCTAAACAACCACATCAAGAGAGTCAACACAGCACTGATCAGCAACGACGTGCCCAACGGGAAATAGATGTGTGTATTCTTGCTTTGCCAGTGAATATCCAGCGGCAACCGTCCCAAGCGAAAGGGTAGACGGTCCCCTAGCAAGAACAGCAAACCGACGCCGGCAAGGAGGAGGCCGACGAAGATGAGAGACCTTCCGAGCTGCTCCATGGCCTCGATAAACTCCCTGGTCTAGACAAAATAGCGGCGATCCTTGTGCATGCCCACCAGGATTTGGAAAATTCGGTGCCCGATGAGTTCATGGAGGGTCAGTAACTCCTGGTTGGCTTCCGTAATCTCCCTTACGTTTTTCGGGTCGCTGACCGGGCCCCCGGCCTTGAGGGCCTCGGTGGCTTCTTTGAGTACCGAATCCTCGAGCACCTCACCCGCCATCTCCCACAGCGTGATAAAGCGGTCCACGGCGGTGGGAAAGCTGACGGCAAACACCCCATAGTTGCTGGTTGTGCGGGGCGGCTTGTAGTCGAGATTGAATGGCCCGTGATAGCCATGGCTGCGCAGCAGGACAAGCACATTCAGCCAGTCCAGCGGGTTTACAAGGCCAACGGCGATGTCCACGTCATGCTTGAGCCGGTAGCCATCGTTGATGTCAAAGTGCCACAGCTTACCTGCGAGGAGTGCCCGCGCAAGCGCTGCCCGGGGTGCAGCTCCCCACATCAACTCATGAAGGTACTCGGGGTTCAAGCCAACCATTTCCGGATGTTGCAGCAAGCCAGAATGAATAAACGCCAGCATCGCGTCCGAAGTGGGCAACAGAATTTCAGCCTGCGGCTCAAAGGGTTTCGCCTCGAGACAGTGTTTGAGCACGGCCCGGTTGTACTGCTTCGACAGTTCGAGATCTGCCTGGCAAGCGGCATTCAAGGCCTCGGCATACCAGCGCAAAGTTTGCGTTTCTTCGACCGCTCCTTGAATCTGATAGCCGAGCGATCCGGGCCAGTACACGGCGAACTGGGCGCCGAGCTGGTGTCCAATTTTGACCGTGTTGCAGAGCCGCGCCGCTGCATACTCTCGCACTGCCGGAGATTCAGCGGCTGGCCCGGCGGCAAAGACGGCGTGAAAGAAAGTCTCCGTCGTCACCATGGAACACTTCACTCCGGTTTCCCGCAAGACTCGGCTAATGCGTTCCACCACGACGTCCTGTTCTGGGGTGAAAAGAGCATCGGGGGGAATGACATCGGTGTCGTGCGTGCTCCAGTAGCCGATGCCAATCTCGGCGTAATTCCGGATGACATCTTCAAAACCGACCGGCTTGCGCGTGGGGGCATGAAACAGCGCTTGTCCTTCGTAAGCAGCCGCCCATTGCGGGCCGCTGATGAAGTACTTGCGGCGCTGTTCTGGGGTGTAAGAGGCCCCACAGGCCCGCATAAGCCGGTCCACTAAGGCCCTTTGCTCGTTTTTTGGGATGGGTTTCATGAGAGTTCCGCCACTGAACTCTTCATGATAGCGGGGCCAACGCCCGGCCGGGGATCTTGAGGTAGCGGATGGAGTTTAGAATTTTCGCAAGAAATGCTGGTATCCGGCCGCTGCCAGAAGCTTCCGAGCCGTTTCGATCTCTCCGCGGGAACGTAGCGGGCCGACGAGCACACGACGGCCGTCTGCGCTCTGCCCCGCGGCGAGACGGACGGGAAGACCAAGACCTGCCACCTTTTTGCTGAACGATTCGGCAAGCCTGTGGTCCACCACCCCAACTTGCCAGAAGGTCTCGCCGGCCTGGGGTTCTGCAAGGACGGTTTCCCCTCCAATTGGCGTGCTCAACGCCAAGAGTTCTCCGCTAGCTTCCGTTCTCCTTTCTTCGTTGGTTGTCGCGGCAAGCTTTGAGGGAAGCGGAGCAACAACTGGATTCGTGCGCTTCGGTTGCGCAACTGCCTTGGCATGAACCCCCAGTTCCAAGTTCGGGGATGGCTGCGTCGACACACTGGGGCGCAGTGGATGCAGAGGTCCTGACGAGGGCGCAAGCGCGGGAAGCCTCTGACGACCGCTTCCCACAGTTGACTCCTCGCGGCCCGATTCGGGAGGACTTGGGGGCGTAAGGGTTTGCTTTTGCGACGCTACGGGAGCCGCAGTCGGCATGGCGGAAGCTGCCCGGGCCTCCAGGGGTGTACTTTCTTCGTGCGATTTTCGAGGATCCACAATAATGGCTGGCGTGGCGTGAGTTTCATCCGCGTTTCGCAGCTGGGCCACAGTAATGGACCTGCCGGTTACATAGGAAAGAGTTGCCACTAGCCCGATTACGACTAAAAACATGAGACACACCGCAACCACTTGCCGTTGTCCGAGCACGAGCGCGACTTGTTCCTCGTGGTGTCCGTCCATAGCACTCTCATGATCGGCTTTCCTAAGCAAATCCATTAGGGCTTTCTAAGGAAGTTCTGAGTGCAAGGTGAGGCTCTCGATTACAGTTTTTAGCGCTCTCTTCCGATAGAAGACTGTGGGGGCGGAATTTTCGCGGGGGCGCCTGGCCCGGCTGCGCGATCTACAGAACCCGGATGGTGGGTGGGGCTATTTTCCAGGGCGTCATTCCTGGCTCGAGCCCACCTGCTACGCGCTCCTGGCGCTTTTCCCAGACAGTATTTCTCCAGCGCGTCCCCAAGATCGTGAGAGCTGGCTGCGAGGATGGAACTATGTTCGCTCTTTGCAGAATCCCGATGGGGGCTGGAGACCTTCGGCGGGCGTTGCTGCTGCTTCATGGGCCAGCGCCCTGGCGCTCCATTTACACCTGTTGCGCGGCGTCACGGATGAATCCTTTCGCCAAGGGATCGGCTGGTTGTTGAAGCTACGGGGTACGGAAGGAGGCCTGCTCGAGCGTGCCATCGCCACGGTGTGGAAGGGCGCCGTCGAGTATGACCGGCGTTTTAAGGGCTGGCCGTGGGTTCCCGATACCTCGAGCTGGATTGAGCCCACAGCCCACACTCTGCTCGTGCTCAAGAAAGCGTTGCGGCGTGGAGAAAGCGCGGGCGTCCCAGTAGACTTGTGCCGGGCGCGAATTGAAGAAGCGGAAAACATGATCCTGGATCGACGCTCACCGGATGGTGGTTGGAACTATGGCAACCGGCGGGTAAAGAACGTCGACCTGCCGTCCTATCCCGAGACCACAGCCGTGGCGTTACTTGGTTTACAGGGGCGGCCTGAGGCGGACCTTACGCGCGCAATCGCTCTCGCCAAACGATATTTCACCCAGACAAGGTCACGGCTGGCGCGAGCTTGGCTGGCCATTAGTCTCCAAAACTACGGTCTCGAAGTGGCGCTCGAGGAGTGCGGTCCGAGCAACGACATTCTCGTCACGGCACTTGAAGCGATTGCTTTTCCTCAAGGAGGACACCAGTGGCTGACCCCTGTATCTTAGGTGGCCGACAGGCGGCCTGTCTGATCTCGCGCCGACAGCTTCCTGTCGCCGGGCTGGCCCTGGCGGCAGGATGCTCGAAAGTACCCCCGCGTCCAAAAGCGCGCGTCTTTATCGCAAAAGCGGCTCACTACAACGTGGATCTGGTTTCGCTCCTCGAGCGTGGAATCGAGGCCTGTGGCCTCGAGGTCCATGGTAAGCGGGTGCTCCTCAAGCCAAATCTCGTGGAGTTTGATTCCTCGACAGCCATTAACACAAATGTCGCCGTGATCGCCGCCGCCCTTGAGGTGTTTCGGAAGAAAGGGGCGGCAAGTGTGGTTGTGGCGGAGGGACCAGGCCACCGCCGGGACACGATCTTTTTGGCTGAGGAAGCTCGCTATCGAAGCGAAATTGAGAAATTCGAGGAGTTGTTTGTCGATCTGAACCGCGATGACGTATCTTCAGTTCGACCCTTCGCTACTCTCCCGGAAATTTTCCTGCCTCGTACAGCTCTTGCCGCCGACCTGATTGTTTCTCTTGCGAAAATGAAAACGCATCATTGGGCCGGGGCCACGCTCTCCATGAAAAATCTTTTTGGTCTGGTTCCCGGATCGGTTTACGGCTGGCCGAAAAACATCCTGCACCGGATCGGAATCACCCGTTCGATCCTTGAGCTAAACCGTGTCTTCCGCAACACTTTCGCTATCGTGGACGGCATCGTCGCCATGGAAGGCAACGGCCCCATTCAGGGTACACCGAAGGCAGCGGGCGTTTTGGTCATGGGCTCGGACCTTCCGGCCGTCGATGCGACTTGCTGCCGCATGATGGACATCTCACCGGACTCAATCGAATACCTGAGACTGGCAGAAGACCTAGGCCAGACGAGCGAATCGCAAATTGAGCAGTGCGGAGAGACTCTTGCCAGCGTAAAAACAACATTCCGTCGAGCTTAGCCTCGCCACATGAACTGGCTTGCAAAACGGCTTTTCTGGCTCAGCGTCGCAGCGGGGTTAGCAGCGGCTTACTGGATCGCCTGGCGCGCTCCCGCGGTTGGCACCTTTCATGACGATGGCATCTATGCGGTCACGGCAAAAGCCCTGGCGGAAGGCAAGGGCTATCGAATCCTCAGCCTGCCGGCAGAGATTGTCCAAACGAAGTATCCGATCCTTTTTCCGCTGGCGCTCGCGGCGGTTTGGAAATTGTTTCCCGAATTTCCCAACAATGTGCCCCTGCTCAAGCTCGTGCCGTTGGCCTTTGCCCTCCTCTGGCTGGTGGTTGTCTACCGGTTCGCACGAGAGCACTCGCTTCCGCGCTCGAGCGCGATGGCAGTTTGCCTGGTGACTGCGGCCGCGCCTTGGACCGTCTACCTAAGCACCGCCCTCCTCTCGGAAACATTATTTGCTCTCTGTCTCACGGCTTCCTTGCTCTACCTGCGCCAAACTGCTGAGGGTACAGGCAAGGCAGGGGCTCAAACGGTGTTCTTATCAGCGCTATTTGCAGCTTTGGCCTTCCTGACTAGAAGCATCGGTTTGAGCTTAATTCTGGCGGGGTTTTTATTTCTTTGGCGACAAGGCCATCCCCGACCGGCGATAGGCTTCGTGCTGGTGGCAAGCTTGTTTTCCCTGCCCTGGCTGGTGTGGACCAAACTCGCGGCGGGAGCCAGCGCCGCAGCAGACTCTTATTACTCGGTGGCCAACTATCAAAGTTGGAACATCCTTTTCAACTTCGATCTGCCCCAGAAGCTGCACATCGCAGGGCAGAACATCCTGATGCTCATCCTGAGTCCAGCGGCGGTACTAGGGTGGCCCATGGAGGGAGTGTTTTTCGCAGCGGCTGGAGTTTTCGGTCTGTGGCTGATTTCCGGCCTCATCCGCCAAGCATCGGCCCTGCTCAAAGTTTTTCTGGCAGTGTACAGCGGTTTTGTCATTTGCTGGGCCTGGAGTCCAGGCCGGTTTGTCGCCCCCGTCCTTCCCCTACTTTTGATTCCAGCAGCGCGACAACTCGATCGCCTACCTGGCACACAACGTCGCGTTGCGTTTGGACTCGTTCTTGTTATCCTGGCCCTGTCCCTGGGAGCGGCCTCACAAAGAACGTTGCGTCTGGGCGACGCCATGCCCGCACTCGCCGACGGTGATGGGTTTGATCGTCTGGCGGGCTTAATGGATTGGGTCTCAAAAAGAACTTCCCCTCAGAGCGTCCTGGCAGGCAATCTCGACCCGCTTTATTACCTTTACACGGGTCGAAAGGCGGTACGGGCGTTTCAAGCTGATCCTTACCAGCTCATTTACGCCCAGCGCGGCGAGCCGATTGGCTCGCCCGAGCAGCTACTCATCACGCTATGCCGGGCCGGCGCCTCCTATTGGATTGAATCGCCCAATTCCGGCTTTCTCGAAGGGAAGTATCTGGTGACGATTCAGAGATTCCTGCACGAACACTCGCCCCAACGGCTGCCGAAACTCTTTGAGCTTGGCGATCGCCACCGCGTATACGGGTTACCGTGCGCGGCTCCAGGGCCTGCCTCTCAATGACGAAAGCCCGGCGGCTTGCCGGCGGAGCAATTTCCTGACACGGCTTTGCGAGAGGGAAACCGCCTCGCAGAACAGCAAGCGACGCAACCGGTTCTCTCTCACCACGGCATCTGCCGCTTGGTGTAGCGCCGTCCCTTTTCCGCTGCTTCTTGACTTCCGGCGCCGATGCGGACACCCTCGTCAATCATTTTCTCCACATCATCCGGCCGCACGGTGTTTAAAAATGCAATCTTGGCTTTTTTCGTAGCGGCGAGAACCCGAGCCCTCGCTTCCCGCATCTGCGGGTGCAGGGTTTCGTTGGCGCCATGGCCGTCCGGAAGATTCAAGGAGAGGCCCATGTCTCCCGGTCCCCAT
Source organism: Bryobacteraceae bacterium (assembly GCA_025056455.1). Taxonomy (GTDB): domain Bacteria; phylum Acidobacteriota; class Terriglobia; order Bryobacterales; family Bryobacteraceae; genus CADEFT01. Next base: position 1,068,623 of record JANWVY010000001.1, read on the forward strand.
TCCGCAAAGGCGATCCCAGGAACGGAGGCCACAAGCTCCGCATTGGCCAGGGCATACTTATCTTCGATCTTCAGCCCGAGCATGAACTCGCCTTCCGGATTGAGGGGCCAGGGATCGGCCTTTCTCATGTATTCGGCTGGCGAAATACCCCAGATGCGCGAGGCGAAACCCTGCGAGCCATTGCCAAGAAGCCCCTCTCCGATCCCAGGTACAACGGGCTTGGCATTGGGATAACGCAGGGCTTGGACAAAGATGCGCACCGCTTCCGGACTTCGTGCGTGACACAACAAAATTCCATGAATTCCAGCCGCCATCGCTTGCTGGACGACCCAGAAGTTCGCGCGCATATGATGTTCATCAATGCCAAGGACTGGAAGTGTGGCGATCACAGCTGGCGTTCGGTGTCCACTCTTGGTAGGGCCACCATCCACGAGGCCGCGCATGAATTCGCGCAGAGCGGTAAAGTCTAGCGAACCGTGCTCCATCTCGTAGGTGATATAGTCAGCCCAGGTTTGCGCCATCTTTTTGCCCTCTTGGTAGCCAGCGCCCCCAGCGACCGTGACGTAGTACACCGGCTGCCCCTGCTCCAACAGCTCGATGGCTTTGTTAATTCTTTTTGGCTTATAGTTGGAGACCGGTTGCGCGTTGACAGCCGACCAGCAAGCGGCGAGCAGGGCGAATACGACGAGCCGAATCTTCGTGTTCATGGCACCTTAGTTTATTGAATTCCGAGGCGGTTGGCGAGTGCTTCGGGCGAATAACGTCAGCGCATTAGCAGAGCCGAAATGGCCCCCAGAAAAGCAGAGGCCAGAATCACCCAGGCGCTATCGATACGCGTGCCAGCGGTCAGCAAAAAACTGATTAGGGCCAGGCTCGCAGTCCACCAATGTTCGAGGGCTTCTCTGGCGAAAGGGATGGTGGCTGAGAGCAGCAGTCCAGCCGAAGACAACACAACTGCCTGAATGACCCGTTTGAGCCGAGGATCCTCAGCGTATTGGGAGGCGTACCGCAACAGAGGCAAGATGAGAAAAGCAGGCGTCACCATCGCCAGCCACCCGGCGATCGCACCGGGAACCCCCGCTGCGGCGTAGCCTACTGCAACTACATACAACCCGATCGGACCTGGACCACTTCGCCCGGCAGCAACGGCCGTGTGCAGTTGCCGCTCCGTCAAGATGCGGTGCTTGATAACCAGATCCGAATGGATCATGGGCAGCGAACCCAGACCGGAAAAGGACGTGATGGTTGCTTTGAGCAACAAAAAATAAAGAAGCACTAGCTTCATGCCCGTTCCTTCCACAACGCTCCGCCAAGGACCGCGAGGGCGAGGATTTGCACCGGGCTAAGGTTGAACCCTTCTCGCAAAATAATTGTACTGGCGCAGAAAACGGCGGCACGCTGCCATTTACCGGCCTTGACATGAGGCCGAAGCAGCGACACTGCGGCGGCAAGCATCATCCCAACCACGGCCGAAAGCACCGCGCTCACCGCTAGCATCGCGACGGGATTGCCACTCGAATTTTGATAGAACACAGTCAGCCAGACGACGAGCACAGCGCTTGGCCCCGAGGCCGCGATCACCGAGGCAACCGCCGCCAGCGCACCATGCATCATGCGCGCCACCGCCACACAGAACGCCAAAACGTTGGTGCCGGGAGTGACACGCGCCAGGGAATAAGCAAGAGAGTACTGCTCTGCGGTGAGCCAGTGGCGGCGCTCGCAGAACTCCCTTTGCAGGATGGCCATAGTGGGGTCACCGCCTCCAAAAGTCAAATTTCCGGCCTTGAGGAAGATCAAGAATATCGACCAAAACGAGGGGCGGCTTTCTGGCGCCTCAGTCTTCGACATAGCGCACCTCCGAACCCTGGACGCCTGGACGAACCTCGTAACGCGGCAACCGCTGATGCAACTCCGCAACATGCGTGATCACACCAATGATGCGGTCAGCCCGGCTTAGGTTTTCAATCGCTCCAGCGACAAGATCGAGATTCTCCGGATCGAGAGTGCCAAAGCCTTCGTCGATGAACAGGCTGTCCAGCCGTACGGAGCCCTGCTTCTGCTGGATCTGCTCGCTGAGTTCCAGGGCAAGCGCGAGCGAAACAAGAAAAGTCTCGCCCCCAGAGAGGGTATCGGCGAGCCGGAGTTCCCCTCCAAAGTCGTGGTCCGCCACGTAGAAGCTATTGTCCTTAAAGACCAGATCGTAGCGTTCGTTGAGCTGGCGCAGGCGCCGCGACGCACCCTCTACTAGGGCGCTGAAGAGGCTTTCGAGCACATAGTTCTGGTATTGGTCGCTGCGTAAATCCTTCGCAAGCTGGGTGAGGATGACATGGCGTCTTTCGTGTTCGGAGATTGAAGCGCGGAGCTTTGCGGCTTCTTCGATTTCTCCTTCTAAATTTCGGATCTCGCTTTCTAGCCTGCCGATTTCCTGATGGAGACGGCGGCAAAAATCCTCGGCTTGCTCCACCTCAAGACGCGTCTGCTCGACTTCCGCGGCAGTGGTCGTCGCCTCTCCAAGTTCGCGCTCGAGATTTTTGAGTTCAAGGGAAACTTCCGAAATTTCAGCCTCGTACTGCTGCACTATCTTCTCTAGTTTTTCTAACTGGTCCAGCGAGCGGGCCGCAGAGCGCACGTCCAATTCGTCGCGAAAACCAGCTGCTCGCCAGGCCTGCTCAGCCGCCTGGGAGAGTGCGGCCAGCTCGCTCAGAACCGCTTCCAGCGTGGCCTGGGCCGAGGCGGCTTTAATTTCGGCTTGGTTTTTCCTCTCCAACGCCTGCTCATGCTGGTGTTTCGAGTGCCTATAACGCTCTTCAATGCGCGCAATGCAGGCTTCTAGCTGCTGGCTTTCCAAGACGGGGTCTTCTGAGCCCGCCTCTTCGATGGTTTTCGTCAAGCGCTCGATCGCCTGCTCGGCTTCTTGGATGCCCCGCCGAGTGCGCTCAACTTCGATCTCTTGCATTTTCAAGTTTTGCGTTTGAATCCCCAAGTCACCTTCCGCCTTGATCCGCTCCTGTTGTGCTTCGACAAGTTGTTGGGCCAGCTTTTCATACTCCGCCTTCCGCCAGTCCCAGGCCTGAAACTCTGCTTCCACGAAATCTTCTAGGAGCACGTTTTCGGGACATGCGAAGGGATTTAGAGCCTGGGTAAGGGCTTGTATAGCTTGCTCGAATTTTTGCCGCGCACGAGCCAGCTGTTCCTCGCTCTTTTCAAGAAACTCGCAGGCTGATTGCCTTTTTGCCTGGAGCTGGGCCCACTGCTCGGAGGCGCGGTTCCGTTGCGAAAGGGCATTCTTTCTGGCTTGTTCAGCAGCACTCTTCTTCCGCTCCGCCTCTTCTAAGGCCGGCAGGGGCTGAGCGGCCGGGGGCGTTACAACTGGCTGACCGCAGACAGGGCACAAATCTCCTGGCTTTAAGTGGGAACGCAAGACAGCGGCACGGTGCTTGTCCTGGAGGCCAGCTAGATCCTGGCTGGCTTGATCGAGCACTTGCTCTGCTTGCCACAGGGCACTCTCGGCCCCATTCAAGGCGGCCGCAGCTTGCTGAGACTCGCGCTCGGCTTGCCCAACGGCCTGTTCGGCCAACTTTCTTTCCTGCTCTGCCCGTTCCACGTCTTCACGCAAATTTTTGAGAGCGATTGCAGCCGCTCGGGCTTGATTAAAGATCCGGTAGGCGACGGCGTCGTAGCCAGTGGCTTGCTGGGCGGAAACCAAGTCGCCGTATCGCTGTTCCGCTTGTTGCAGGCGCTTTTGAGCAGCTTCAAGCCGGGCCTGTTGTTGATGGAAAGCGGCGCAGGCTTTTTCTTTCTCCGCGAACAGCTCGGTGCGTCTCGCCATCCAGTTGTGGCGCTCGTTGGCTTGCGGCACTACCTTTGCGAGTTCAAGCAGGCGCCGCCTTTTCATGTCTAAATTCTGAGCTTCCGCTTCGGCCTCCTTCAGCGCCCGGGCGGTTTGGGCGGCTTGTTGAAGGGCATCGGAAAGCTCGGTTTCAAGTTTCTTAACTTCGAGCTGGAAAGCCTCGCAGTCTCTCTTCTTTTCGCTGGCTGCAGCTAACTTTTCAAGGACCGCCTGGGCGCTGGTTGCTCTTTCAATTTCCTGTTTTGCGTCATTGACAAGCGGCTTCCTTTGTTCGAGATCGCTGCGCCTCTGTAGCGCTCTCTCGCGTTTCTGAATGTCTTGCCAGATCCGTGCGAGCCGCTCTAGCTCTCTACGCAGCCTTTCCAGTGCAGCTTCACCTTGCGCGCGGTTGGCCTGGGCTTGCTCGAGCGCCTTTTTCTTCTCCGCCAGAAATTCTGGTGTGGCTTGAGCATAGCGTTCCTCCAAGGTTCTTGTGCCCTCCTGAATCCTGGAAGCAAGCTGGCTGGCCTCGCCTGCGGCAAGTTCCCGCATGCGGTCATAGACGCCCAAACGCAGAAGGTCTTGCAGAATCTGCCGCCGCTTGCTGGGCTCGCTTTTGAGAAACTTGGCGAAATCTCCTTGGGGCAAGAGCACACATCGCACAAACGCGTCGTAGTCCAAACCGAGGATGGCACGCAGTTTTCGGTCTACTTCGTCCACGCCATCCGCAAGTGGGGTGTTGGTAGGCCCTTCCTCTAACTGCGCTCTCTTTTTGCCTTGCGTTCGCGACATCGTCCGTACCACGCGGTAGTGCTTGGCGCCGGCTTCAAATTCGAAGCGAACCGCGGTTCGAGCAACGCCCAACGAAATTAGCTCTTCCAGCTTGCGTCCACCCAAGCGGGGGACCCGGCCAAATAGTGCAAACGTCATGGCGTCCAGCAGACTGGACTTCCCCGCTCCCGTAGGACCGGCAATGGCAAAAACGCGAGAGCGGGTGAAATCAATTTCCTGGAGCCGCTGATAGCAGGTGAAGCCTTCCAGCGTGAGCTTGATGGGCCTCATGCTTCTCTCTCCCCTTCAACGGCTTCCGCCCGCTCGCGCAAGGCGTTCAATTCGCGCATCAACTCCGCGCTTGGCGGCCGGCCATACCTGTGGAGATGAAACGCCTCGTAGGAATCATCACGCTGCTGTTGGGCGCTTTCGCGAAGCGGACTGCGCGCCTCCTGGTCAACGCTCACCGCATTAGGCAGCAGGGAACGGACCCGGCGGTTTAACTCCGGATCGTATTGATCGACCCTCACGACCACACGCAGCCACGCATTCTCCTTGATTTCCGGAGCACGCTGTTCGAGTTCCTGAAACGTGCCGGTGAACTTCAGGAGGCGCCGGCCTCCGATGTAGGGCACACGGCGAATCCTCGCCGGAATAGGCCTCGGCTGGGCCTCCACCACGACGAAAGATTTCTCCTGATCCGCTTCGCCAAAATCGAGCTGTAGAGGAGAACCTGCGTAGAAAGCGGGGGAAGGCGCAGCGACGGACTGCGGCTGGTGGAGGTGGCCGAGTGCGATATAGTGCGCATTTGCGGGAAGCGTTGCTGGTAGTGCCGCCCAGTCCTCGCCCACATGCACTTGTCTTTCTGAACCCGCTTTGATCGCCCCCTCGAGATGGGTATGCAAGCACAGGAGGTTCACCGTGTCGGAACGAAATTTTTGACACAGAGAGGCAATCAGGCGCGACAGCTTTTCGGAGTAGCTTTTCATGGCAACATCGTCGCCACGGGCCAGTTCCACAGCATTCACGAGCCAACGCTGAGAAGCGAAAGGGATTGCCGCAATCACCGCCCGTTCGCCACCTTTTGTCGTCAGTTCGAGTACTCCGCCATCTTGCGCCCTTTTGGGACGTCCAATGGCCCTCACCTGAATGAGCTCGGTCAGCGTGCCCCAGGCTTCGAAGCGGTCAGGGGAATCGTGGTTCCCGGCAATCACAACCGATTGCGCGCCCGTTTCTCCGACGCGGCGGAAGAATTGAAACACCAGGCGCTCAGCTCGGGCCGCTGGCGCCCCGGAATCAAACACATCGCCAGTGACCAAAAGCAGGTCCACTGCCTCGCGTTCAACGTAGGCAGCAATTTGGTCGAGGCAAGCTGCGAGCTCGTCCAACCGGTTGAGACCTTTCCAGATGCGCCCCGCATGCCAGTCGCTGGTATGCACGATTTTCATGGCCTCAATCCCGCATGCGATTAAACAGATCCGACTCTTCCTCGAGTTCAGTATTTACTTCGGTATAGCGGGTGGCCCAGGCAGGGAAAGGGAAGCGCAGCAGAATCGGCGTGGGAATCTCGGGCTGGGCAACGATCATCGAGCCCGGCTGGAGCAGCGTGGCGCGTTTACGAGTAACTCCCGTCAAGAACCGGTATTCATCCCTCTCCGCTTCGGCTGCGTCCAACCGTCCAACAGCGCGCAGTGCTGCATTCGCGACCACTCGCCGCTCGACCTCGCTAGCGGTTTGTTGCGCTCCGAACAGCGAAACGCCTAAGGAGCGCCCCCGCTCTGCAATGTCCAGCAGCACATCCCGGATGGGCGACCAGCCCGTGCGCGGCGCGTATTTGTTGAGCTCGTCTAAGACAACAAACATCAAAGGCCGAGAGGAGCCCTTTCGTTCCTTGTCTTCCATAGCTTTTTTCAAAATGGCGCCGACTACAAACATCTGCGCCGCCGCGCGAAGTTGATGAATGTCGATCACAGTGACCTGTTGCGACTCCCAGTTGACCGAATGGCGAACTGCTTCCTCCTCGCCACGGATCAGGTGACCCAGGTGTTCGAGCGCAGAATAGAGCCGCCTGCGGAAGGCGTCCTGCGTCCCTGAGGCCGCTTGCGGCGCCCAGCGTATCAGAAACTCCTGATCGATCCGCTCTACGAGCTGGCGAAAACTTGTGATCCGCTCGCCTTCTACTTCAAGAAATGGGTCGTCGAGTTTGCCATTCTTCGCGGCTTCGGCAAGCTTATGCTCGACCCGGGTCACAATGAAACTGAGCTGGGCCCGCTCGTCCTCAGCACCCACAAAGGCGAAACGGAGCAGCTGCTGTTCGGCGAACTGGCGCAGGGTCCAGCAGTAGGCTTCTACGCCTTGGACGCGGGTTCCCGTGTCCGGCATCATCGTCGCTACGCCTTTTTTTGCAGGTGCATAGATGCGAACGCTTTGAAAAGGTCCTGCCGGAAGGCCGAGCTGCGCGTAAGCCTGTTGGTCCTCAGCACTTAAATTTTTGTTGGGTGTGTCGAGCCACAGCAGATCTTCGCCCTTGACGTTGAAAATTAACGCCTTGGAGTTAATGGCGCTGGCGCCAAGCGCCTGGGAATGAAACAGGGAATAAAGGAGAAAAGTGGCGTAAGAGGTCTTTGTCGCGACACCAGAAATCCCGCTGATCGAGACGTGCGCTCCTCGCGTGCCGTCTAGAAACTCGAGATTGGCGTAAACAGGCTCGCCGCTGCGGGTGAAGCCGATGGGAATTTTCTCGAGCATGCGGTCGAAGTACAGCGCTTTTTGATAGGCTTCGCCCCGCACAACCTGAACAGCGTCGCCCGGGTGTGGCGGGACAAAAACTTCCGGGTCAAGCCGCGTCACTTGTACATGAGCAGCGTAGGACACTTCAACCGGTAAAGAATGATCAGCTACATGGAAGGCGTCGGTGTCAAAGGAATTGCCTTCGAAGCGCTTGGTGACCTGATCGACCATGCCGTAGTAGGTCAAATGGCTGCCATCAGGCAAAGTGGTCTGGAGAACGATCAAGTCGTCGAGTTGAACAATTTTGCCCGGCTCCACGCCAATCCAAAATTCAAGCGGCGTACTTTCGCGGGAACCCAGAACCACACCGACGAATTCATTCGTTGCTTGCATAGAATTCCCTCATGAGGAATGACTCGATGCTTCTGCGGACCAGACGTTCATCGCCCAAGCGGTGGCGGAGATGGCGTTCGAGAGCGCTGATAGGTAGCAGATTTTGCGGCGCGCGCAGATCGAGTCCGCGACGCGCTTTGAGTTGAGGGAGGATGGCACTACAAGCGCCGGCCAGCTCCCGCGCCCGTTCGAGTCCCACACCCTCGGCTACCTCCAGCCTCACAATTCCAGAGAATTCGGAATCTCCCCGTCGCGGCGCACTGAGCCGGAAAAACCAACTTAATCGGGAGAAGCGTTGCGAACCGCTCAACCCAAACAGCGGCGTGCGCTGGCTGGGTTGGAGTTGGGCCAGCACCGCCAGGTGTTCTCGCCCCAGATAAGTCCTCATGACTCGTTTGATATACCCAACAGCGGCGCCGCGCACGGGCTGTTCAAAGGTGAGCGGTCCGTCTACAATCACTAACCGGCCGGGATGGTCGGCGACCTCGCGCGCCAGTGCCTCCTCGCACTTTCGCATCTCGCTATGAATCGCGCGAACGGCCGCCTCCGGCCCTTCTTCGGCGACGCGGACTGGTACGTAGGATAGACCGCGCCCAAGGGTAACCGTGGCGGGGAGCTGTTCCCCCGTTGCGAGCGCAAGAACGCGGCCCGTCACGAGGCGTTCGAAGCGGGCTAGTTGGGTGGAAAGGTGGACAGCGCCTACGGCATAGGCGCCGAAAGCGCCCTGAGAGTACTGGCGGTCGTTTTCGATCGTGACCCGCGCCTCCAATCTCCGGACGCCATCAATCAGCCACACTGGCTCCTCCCCCAGACTGAAAGGCGGAGGGTCGATGGGGCGCCAATCTTTGGAATCGCACTCTCGCTCCGTGTCGACGGTTTCAGCTTCCCCCTCAGAGGCTTCTTCAAACGCAGAGAACTCCGGGCCGAATTCTGGCTGCCACGGGTCGAGAAAGATGCGCAGGCGGCCGAAGGTGGGGGACGGTGGGCGAGATCTCATCAGAAGAGAGTACTCCCGCCGCGAGATTTTCTTTCCAAACTTCCGTTCATGAGGTTTATCTTGTCACGAGACGGAGGGGAGAGATGGGGGATCCGGCTTGATCTAGACGGGAGTCAAGGGGGCGAAGGGGGGAGGGGGGAGGGGAGAGTAGGGGGGTCGCGCGTGAGGGAACCCGCAGCGCAGGAATTTTTCGTTCGGCCGTGGACTGACCTGGCGGTTGCGCAGCAGGCGACCCGCGAGAGCGTGGGCCTAGCCGATCAAATCAATGATTGTTTTGTCGAGCTCGGCTGCGGTTTCGATGGATTCTAAATTAGCCTTGAAGCTGGTTTCCGCCAGTAAGAGCGCGACGGCTTCGTTACTGAGATCGACCACGTCCTGGAAATTTGCAGGCGAAGTCGTCACTTGGGCGAGTCTGGCGGCACTTTGTTGGAGTTTGGCTTCGGCGCGGTGAAGCCCTTCAAGACCTGCTCCATAAATATTCATCTTGCCTCCAAAAATTCATCTTGCCTCCCCCCCCACGAGATTCTTTTCGGTTGGTTTGGGAAAAGATGGATGAAGTTGGGAGGTTGGGGGTGGCGATTTGTTACTGAGGAGTCCTTCTCAGGCATTTGCCTGAGAGACTCCTTCTCCGCCCTTATGTCATACTGCCGCTACCATGAGTGAGGTCGCGCTTCGCTTGCTGTTTGCTGCCGTTGCCGGCGCCACTATTCGCATGTTGATCGCAACTCACGTTGTTCCCCTCCTTGCGGGACTGGTTTTGCTCGGACTGCTCGGCGGAGTACTCAGCTGGCATCTGGACAAATCCCGAATCCTGGTCGTCTCGTTGATGGCTGCCGGCTACTTTCTGACCAACCGGGTGGTTCAAACCGAACCGGTTGTGGTGAAGGACCTCGGTCTTTCGCTGATCTGGGCCCTTGCGACAAACTTTTCCTTACCGTTCGCCTTGCCTGCTCTCGGCTCAATCATCGGAGCGCAGCTGGAAAAGAACCGTCAGGCTTCCGACAAGGAGCTGAATCTGACCGAAGAAGCGCTTCTGGCGGAGAAAATTGACCTAACGCCAGCCCCTCGGGACCCTTACGATGAGCTGGAAATACCGGTGGACCCGAAGATCGGTTAAGGGTATTCCCCTAGGTCGCCGCCCGTTTCGAGGGCGCACTTCGACGGTGCCTCGGGGCGCTTTTCCAAGAGCTGAGCCCTGCCTCAAGAGGTGGCATGTTTGTGATCCACGCGCTCTGACTCCTTGTCGAGCTCTGCGAGGAGCTTTTCCAGGTGAATTCGCAGCTGCTTAGCCAAGCGAGGATTCTGGCCGCTGGTTGAAACGGCGATTTGGACGTTGCCTCGCTCGAGTGTAGCGGGCACTAGGAAGCTGCATTCTTCGAGACAGTCGGCTACATTCACCGGTATGCCGCGCGCATCAGCGCATCGCTTCACTTCCGCATTGACCTCACGCCGGTTCGTGGCGGCGAAGATGAGTTTTGGCGACTCGATGTCGCTGGGGCGGAATTCCCGGGCCACAACCTGCACTCCGAGCTTCTCAAACTCGGGCAGAATCCGTGGGCTGACGACCGTCACCCGAGCGCCGGCCTCCACCAACTTTTTACACTTGCGGAGGGCCACCCGTCCGCCGCCAACCACGAGGACAGCCTCGCCCTGCAACTTGAGAAACAGCGGGTAGTAGAGCATACCGGTGATACCATGGTCGCAGATGCACGCTCCGCAAGGTCTGCCCGTGGTGGTCATCGTCGGGCGGCCGAATGTTGGCAAATCCACTTTATTCAACGCAATCACAAGAACGCGACGGGCCATCGTCGGCGATGAACCAGGAATTACGCGCGACCGCATCCGCGGGGAGGCCAAATTTCGCGGGCGCCCCTTCGAGCTGATCGACACGGGCGGCATCGTTCCGAACGATGAGGATTTGATTCCGAGCGAAATTTTTCGCCAAGCTCGCGTAGCGCTTGAAGAAGCTTCCCACGTTCTTTTCCTCGTCGACGGGCGCGCAGAGATTACGGCGGCAGACCGGGAACTTGCTCAATTGCTGCGCCAGTTGGGAAAGCCCGTGACCTTGGTGGTGAATAAGATCGATGCACCTGTGCGGGAAACCTTGACGCATGAATTTTACTCCTTGGGCCTAGGCGATCCGTTCCCGGTTTCTGCGGAACACCGCCTCGGTCTTGACGATTTGCTCGATCATGTGACGCGAGACTTTGCCGTCAGTGTTGGCGAAGAGCAAGGGCCAGAAACTCGGATTAAAGTCGCCATCATCGGCCGACCAAATGTTGGCAAATCGACACTTCTGAATGCGCTGGTCGGCCAAGAACGCGCGATTGTGTCGCCTATTGCAGGAACCACGCGCGACGCTGTCGATGAATCCATCAAGAAGGGCCAGACGACCTACACTTTCGTGGATACGGCTGGCATCCGGCGAAAGGGAAAAACGCGGTTCATGGCGGAAAAACTCAGCGTCGTCATGGCGCGGCGCCACATCCGTATGGCCAATGTGGCCATCCTCGTATTGGACGCCTCCGAAGGTGTGGTGAATCTCGATGCCACGATTGCCGGCTATGCGCTCGAGGATGGGAGAGCGATTGTCATTTGCGTGAACAAGTGGGACATTGCAAAGGAACCGAGCCGCAAGCAGTTTTTACAACATGTCCGTGATGAGCTCAAATTCCTCGAGTTCGCCCCTGTGGCGTTTGTTTCAGCGAAGACGGGGCGTGGCGTGAATCAGCTCTTTCCCCTGGTTTACCGCGCTTATCAATGCGCTTCCCAACGCGTGCCAACAGCCGAGCTGAACCGCTTTGTGGAATCGCTGAACCTGGATACGGATGTGAAGCTGAAATACATCACTCAGGCCTCGGTACGCCCCCCCACTTTCGTAGCGTTCCTCGGTGGAGGCGAAAAGGAGCTTCACTTTTCTACGGAGCGATTTTTGATCAACCGCTTGCGCGAGAAGTTTGGTTTTGAAGCAACACCGATTGTGTTGCGCACCCGCCCGAGCTCGAAACCTAGGAGTTAGGCGGGTGGCGCCCGAGCCTGAAGCAAGTGCCTGGCGCCGGAAAAGTGCTTGGCAACCGGGCGCTATAATCTTAAAGCGTGGATGTCTACGATGAGCTGGTGCGGTTGCGGCGCAGCGGCGAAAAGTGCGCTTTAGCCACCATCGTTCAGGTCAACGGCTCCATTCCCAGCTACCAAAGCGCGAAGCTGCTGGTGCGGCAGGATGGCAGTATTGTGGGCACTATTGGAGGCGGCTGCGTCGAAGCGGAAGTGTGGAATGTGGCCCGCGAGGTCATGGAAAGTGAAAAACCGCGACATCTCACCTTCAGTCTGAGCCAGGAGGCAGCCTACGATAACGGATTAATTTGTGGCGGGCAGTTGAATGTGTTCGTCGAGCCCGTTTTGCCCCAACCTTTCGCCTATATCTTTGGGGCCGGGCACGTTTCCAAGAGTCTCTCGAAAGTGGCCACCCTGGCGGGGTTCGCCACCATTGTGATCGATGACCGCGAACAATTCGCTAACCGGGAGCGATTTCCCGAAGCCGATCAGGTTTACGCCGAAGACTACGAGACGCTGTTCCCGAAACTGAAGATTACGGAAAGCAGCTACATCATCATCGTTACCCGGGGCCACCGGGACGACATGCGTGTGCTCAGATGGGCCCTCGAAACACCGGCCCGCTACCTTGCCATGATTGGCAGCAAACGGAAGACCCTCAGCGTGATGCGGGAGCTCGAAAAGGAAGGTATTTCGCGCGAAGCCTTCGCGAAGCTGCACGCGCCGATGGGCCTTGAGATTGGAGCCATTACGCCCGAAGAAATCGCCGTCTCCGTCGTAGCGGAGATGATCGCTGTGCGCCGCGGCGCCGATCCTGCCTGGCGTGACATTTCGAAGTCCATCTTCATCAACGACAAGTTGCGTGCGGTAGTCAAGTGAAATTTGCCGCTTTGATTCTCGCCGGGGGCGCATCCCGGAGAATGGGCCAGCCAAAAGCTCTGCTGCCCTTTGGACGCAACTGCTTTGTGGACCACTTGGTGGAGGTTTATGGAGCTTATTGCGATCCTGTCATCGTGGTGTTAGGGCACGAACACGAGCGGATTCGCCGTGGTCTCCAATCCTACCCTCAGATTGTTGTTAACCCCGACCCAGAGCGGGGTCAGTTCAGCTCGTTGCAGTGCGGCCTACAGCAAGTGCCGGCCGACCGGGATGGCTTTGTGTTTACGCCCGTCGATTATCCCGGTGTCCGCCGCGAAACCGTTGGGCTGCTTGTCGAGCGGTTGCAAGAAGGCCACGCTCTGTGCGCGGTTCCGCGTTATTTGGGAAAGCATGGCCACCCGGTGGCCTGCCACGCCTGTTTAAAGGAAGAATTTCTCGCGCTTCCCGCCGATGGCCAAGCGCGCGCAGTTGTCCACCGTCACCGCCACAACACGGTCTACGTGGACGTCGAAGACCCAGGCATCGTTCTCGATGTGGATGATCCAGCCGCCTATGCGCGCTTATTAAGCGAGGTTGCGCCGGCATGAAAAGAACATTTCTGCTCGCGGTTGGGGTCCTAGCGGGGATTGCCATCTTGGTTCCCCTGAGAAACGCTGACGCGTTTAAAGACCGTATCCAGCGGGCGATCGAGCAAGCCCTGGGCCGCCGGGTGGATATTTCTGGCAAAGCTCGCTTCAGCTTGTGGAACGGTCCTGGGTTTTCCCTGACTGACGTCGTGATTCATGAGGCCCCAGCTGCCGGAATCGAGCCCTTCGCCTACGTCGCTTCGCTGGGCGCCACCATCCGGCTCACCAGCCTGTTGAGCGGCAAATGGGAGCTTTCTCGCATTACGCTTGATGAGCCGACAGTCAATCTCGTCAAATTTAGCGGTGGATGGAATGTACAGCCCTTGCTTCAGCGATCACACGCGAGCGCCCAGGGAGAGGTCCCGGAAATTCGTGTGCGCGGCGGACGCATCAATTTCAAACTCGACGACACGAAAGTCGTCTTTTATTGCGCCAACGCCGACGTCGATGTGTCTGCCGATGGCGATCGAGGCTTGCGGCTGAGATTCTCGGTTGAGCCAGCCCGCACGGATCGGGCCGCCCAAGGCTTTGGAACGCTGACTGGCAGTGGTTTCTATCGCCGCTTTGGGGATAAGCCGCCTGAAGTCGACCTGGAGCTGGATCTGGAGCGCAGCGCGCTTGCCGACATCGCAACGCTAGTTGAAGGCAGCGGTACGGAACTTAACGGGTTTCTCGCGGCGCAAGCCCGGATCCAGGGGCCTTTGAACGCCATGCGCATCGAAGGTCGTTTGCGACTCGAGGATATCCAGCGCTTTGATCTTCTGCGGGCCGGCAGTGGCACCTGGCCCCTGCAATATCGTGGCACGCTCGATTTTCCCGCGGGAGAACTCGATATCCGAACCCGAGCTCAGGCCAAGCGCGAACTGTTCCGGCTGCGAGTGCGGGGACGTTCGCTGTTCTCAAATCCTGCCTGGGGCGCGATCGTCGAGTTTCATGAGTTGCCGGTCGGTGCACTGCAAGAGCTCTTTCAGTATTTGAATGTCGATCTTCCGGAACGCGGTGGTTTGAGCGGGAAGATCAGCGGCGTTCTTGGGTTTTCTCAAGAGCGAGGTTTACAAGGGATGCTCCGCATGCCGGAGCTTTCCTTGAAGCTTTCTCAAGGCGCTGCTCAGATTGCGGACGCCATCTTGAGCGTGGATCACGGAGAATGGAAACTGCATCCCGCACAGTTGGACCTGGGCGATGGAGTCACGGCTGTCGTCGAAGGCAGCTATAGCGCAGCACGGCAATCTTTTCTCTGGAAAAGTGGCTCGCGACCGCTCCCGCTTCCCGTAGTCGTCTCGAGCCAGCGAAAGCTGCTAGGGGTCGACCGCGTACCCCTGCTAGAACGTTTCACTGGCGGCGTCTGGCAAGGGGCGCTCGAATATACAAAACTCGCCGACGGCCAGCCCTTGTGGAGTGGAGGTTTCACCATCCGCGCCGCGAAGCTGCCGCTTGAAGGGTTATCCTCCCCAGTGCAAATCCACTCCGCCACAGGTTCGCTCATACAGAACCGCCTGGCGCTCAATTCCATTCAAGGCGCGGCCGGCGAAATCCAATTCCGCGCCTCGCTGCGGGAAGAAACAACCAGACCACCTAGACTTCAACTGGTGATTGATCAACTCGAAGTGGCAGAACTTGAAAAACTCTTGTTACCCACTCTGAAGCGTTCCACGGGCATCTTGCGGACCTTGAGCTTCCGCCCGCAACTCTTGCCTGACTGGCTCAGGCAGCGGCGGCTCCAACTCCAGTTCCAAATCGCGAGCCTTCACAGAGGCGAGACATGGCTTGGTTCGCTGCAAGGAAAAGCAAACTGGGATGGCGGCTTCATTGAGCTCGCCGAGGCCCGCTGGGAACGCGAAGAGGCGACCGCGCTTGCCCAAGCATCGGTTCGCTTGTTCCGCAGTGAGCCCGAATATCGACTTCGAGCGGAAGTAAAAAATTTGCCTTGGATGGGAGGAGAACTCGAAGGAACCATTAACTTGGAAACCTGGGGCACGGGAGCCGCTCTCCTCCGCAATGCGAAATCGTCCGGCAAGCTTATGGGACGCAATCTCGACTTGGGCCCAGAAGCGGATCTGGCTTCCATGACCGCAGCCTACGAATTCTCCGGCGCTCGATCCCCTTCCCTGAAATTGACCACCGTGGAGATGGTGGCTGGCGCTGAGACGTTCACCGGCCAGGGTGGCTCAGAGACGGATGGGAAACTGACGGTTGAACTCAGCAGCGCAACGAAGCGAAGGTTACGCATGGCGGGCACGGTTTGGCCATTTCAATTGGAGGTCGCTGCGCGCTAGACCATGCCCTCCGGGAAGACCAAGAAGGATGATCGCCGATATCCGCAGCGACCGATTCTCGGCGTAGGCGCCTTGATCTTTTCTCGGAATCGGATCTTGTTAGTCGAACGAGGCAAGCCTCCGTTGCAAGGTTACTGGTCGTTGCCGGGCGGCGTGGTCGAGGTGGGAGAGCGTTTAGAGGATGGAATCCGCCGTGAAGTCCGCGAAGAAACGGGCCTTGAAGTGACTCCGATCAAAGTGGCGACCATTTTTGAACGAATCATTCTGGATGCGAACGGCAAGACTGAGTATCACTACGTGCTGATCGATTATCTTTGTCGGCCGCGCGGAGGCCACATCAGAGCCGGTTCGGATGTAAGCGCGCTGGCCTGGGTGCGCAAAGAAGACCTCCACCACTACCGTTTGACCGAAGGGACGTTGCCTGTGATTTTGAACGCGTTTGGGCAGCGGCGCAAAAAGTGAGCCATGAGGAACGCCAGCGCGGACCTATTGGAATTTGAATCCCTGCGCGAGCTCCTGGGCCAGTATGTCGGCAGCCCGCAAGGTCGCGAAGAGCTGCGAAAAATCAGCCCCCAAGTCAACCGGGTGTGGCTTGAAGAAGTGCACGCCTTGACCGCCGAGGCGATTGACTATCTCAAGGATGCCAGCAGGCCACAAACGACAGCTCGCGGGACCGCTACGCGCCTGCGCTTCAGCGATTTAGCGGATCTCCAGCCCGTCTCTCAGAAACTGCGAATTGAAGGTGCCGTTCTGGAAGGCAAAGAGATTTTCGATTTACTGGCCCTTGCTGACCGAGCCATGCAGGCTCGCTCCCTGCTGGTTTCCGTCAGAGAGCGTTATCCGCGTCTTGCCAGCAAGGCTCTTTCCCTCGGCGAGCTTCACCCGTTGATTCAAGATTTAAGTGGAAAGATCCTGCCGGACGGAAGCTTGTCTGACGAAGCGAGCCCGAGCCTCCATCGCTTGCGCCGGGCGATCGAACGGCAAAAGAAGGCGATTCAGGAATCACTGGAGCGCTTCGTGCGCGCCCACCGCGATGATGGCGTCTTGCAGGAAGACTTCATTACCCTGCGCAACGAACGATTTGTCGTCCCGGTGGTTCAGGGCCAGCAGGGACGCGTGCAGGGCGTGATTCATGGCTCGAGCGCCAGCGGCCACACCCTCTTTCTCGAGCCGCTGGAAACCATCCACCTCAACAACGAAATGGTGCGGCTGCGCGAGGAGGAACTGCGGGAAGAGCACCGCATTCTGCGGGAAATCACAAGCCGTTTGCGCCGGCAAGCGCCAGAGCTGACCACGGCCATTGGCGTGATGGGCGAACTCGATTTGCTGTTTGCCAAGGCGAGCTTCGCCCTGGATTTTGATTGTGCGCCGCCGCGTTTTGCCTCTGAGCAGTCCCCTGTGCTCAAACTCGAAGCGGCCCGCCATCCTTTGCTAGAGAACGTGTTGCGGAAGCAAGGCAAGACCGTTGTGCCGGTTAGCTTCACTCTGGACGCTTCGCGGCGCACCTTGTTGCTTAGCGGACCGAATACTGGGGGCAAGACGGTCACTTTGAAGACGGTCGGCCTACTCGCGCTCATGGCGCAATCGGGAATTCCAGTGCCGGCACGCGCGGCCGAATTCCCAGTCTTTGACCAAGTTCTGGCCGATCTCGGGGACAACCAATCGATTGCGGAAAGTCTGTCCAGCTTTTCGGCTCACATTCGCCGGATCCGGGAAATGCTCTCCATTGTGACATCCGAGTCGCTCGTGTTGCTGGACGAGCTCGGCCGGGCAACCGATCCGGAGGAGGGGGGCGCTCTGGGGGTAGCCATTCTGGAACACTTCCGTCAGTGGCGCGCTTTCACGCTGGCCTCGACGCACCTGCTGGCTCTGAAGCTGTACGGCGCGACCTGCGAGGGAGTCGCCAATGCCTCGATGGGTTTTAACCGCGAGACACTGGAGCCCACTTACGTGCTGCGAATCGGAGTGCCGGGAGAATCGGCCGGTCTTGAGATTGCAAGCCGCCTTGGCATGCCGCCAGATCTTATTGCGAGAGCTCGCGCTGCCATGACCAGCCGGGAGCGCGACCTCGTAGAGTTGCTCTCTCGCCTGCAACTCCGGATCGAAGAATTTGAGGCGGAAAAAGCCGCGCTTGAGCACCAGCGCTTGCAACTGGCCGAACGGGAAAAGCAGCTGGCCGGAGAGTGGGAACGCAAAGAAAAGCTCAAACTCCGCGAACTAGAGCAGCGCCTTGACGCCGCCATCGAAAAATTTACTCAGCAGTCCCGAGAAACTCTTGAGAGCATGCAGCAAGCCGCCCTGTCCCGCAAGGCTTTGGAATCGGCTGAACGAAAAGTCAACCGCGTGATCCGTGAACTGCGGCAGGAATTCCATCAGGTCATGGCCGGGACAACGAATCGCGGGAACACCTCCGTGCCCTCCACGGGGACTCTTACTGAGGGCTGCCGCGTTCGTTTAAAAAACGTTCGTGAGCCTGCGCGTGTTAGGCGCCTCCTGGGTTCAGACCGCCTCGAAGTCGAAGCGGGATTTGTCAAAATGCAGGTCTGCTTGGAAGACGTGCTTGAAGTCTTGCCTCCCAGTCAAGAGCCGTCTAGACTGCCTGCCAATGTTAGTTTTCAATCGGAAGGCCCGAAATGGGACGTGTCCTATCGGGAGCTCAACGTGATCGGGAAACGGGCCGAGGAGGCCCTTGAGGAGGTGGACCGTTTTCTTGATCAAGCCATCATGGCTTCGGTGGACCGCGTGAGGATTGTCCACGGACATGGCATGGGCGTGCTCAAAAGAGCCATTGGTGATCTGCTCAGCAAACATCCCCATGTGGCCAAGCATTACCCGGCCTCGCCAGGGGAGGGCGGAAGCGCGGCCACCATCGCTGAGCTGAAATGATAGTGGCCTAGACTTGACGCACTCCAGAAACCAAAACCCAAAACGCAATCCGAATCGTACGAGCTTTAATTGCGGGTCAGCCCCCCGAAATTATCGCGGTTTGGATCGGCTTCAGCCGCATCCTTTGGATCATCAGGGCTGGCCCCAGATCCTGAGCCGGCTGCACCGCCACTGTTAATCAAGACCATCGT
This sequence comes from Bryobacteraceae bacterium, assembly GCA_025056455.1. Taxonomy (GTDB): domain Bacteria; phylum Acidobacteriota; class Terriglobia; order Bryobacterales; family Bryobacteraceae; genus CADEFT01. Next base: position 1,087,255 of record JANWVY010000001.1, read on the forward strand.
GCCTTGAATTTGGACGCCGCTCGGATCGATGTTGACAAAGCCCCCGGGTCCCTTCAGGGTCGCCTGCATACCGGCTTCAATGATCACTTTCATGCCGCCTTTAATGTGTACCTCCACGCCCGCATCGAGTGCGTAGTTTTGGCCCACCTTGATATGGTAGTTGGATCCTACCTGAAGCGAATACTTCGCGCCAATTTTTTCCTTCTGGTTGGCGCCAACTTGAAGCTCCTTATCGGAACCGATTTTCTCTACCTGGCTGCCGCCCACAATGAGATGGCGATCGGCTCCCACCCACTCGCGCATGATGTTCTTGGTGCGGTCATCGCGGTCCTTTTCTGAGTGAATGAACAGTTGCTCTTTGCCTTGGTTGTCGTCGAAGCGGATCTCGTGGAACCCGGCCTTGGCCTTGTATTGATTGGACGACATCCAAGTGCTCGCTGTCTTACAATCCGGGAGCTTGTAAGGTACTTTCGTCACTTCGTTATAGGCGCGTCCGGTAATGATGGGACGGTCTGGATCGCCCTCTTGAAAGCTCACAATGACCTCCTGACCAACACGGGGGATCGTCATCCAACCCCAGCTACCGCCCGCCCAGGATTGCGCCACGCGAATCCAACAAGAACTCTTATCATCGAATTTGCCCTCGCGATCCCAGGGAAACTGAACCTTCACACGGCCATATTTGTCTGGATAGATGTGTTCGCCTGGAGGACCTACAACAATCGCTGACTGAGTACCCTTGATCGTTGGTTTGATGGCCATGCGCGGCGGCCGGTATTCCACACTTGCAGGAATCGCCTCGTAGGTATTCGTATAGCGGAAGGGCTCTTCCAGCTCGGAGCGGTAGTTGTTTCCTTCGGCGCGGTGATAGACGTTCAGCAACAGCCAGTCGCCGTTGACCGCTGGATTGAAATGCTCGCTCAAAGTGAATTTGTAGCCGGGCGAAAAGGAGCGAACCGTACTGCAACCGCGAATCAGCTTTTGGGGCCACTCCTCCATTTCAAGCCAGTCCCGCACGTATTTGCTCATGCCGGGCCCGTTCCAGTTATAGCCCGGATAATCGTATTTTTCTGACTGTGCGTACTTACCCGAGGTTTGTTCAAAAGGATGTCGCGCTGACTCTTGCAGCGTGAAGTCGTACTCCTTGAGGTATACCTTGCCTGCCCGGTAGTTATGCTCGAAGTCCACCGTATGAATAAAATCCTCCGGATGCTCAGGAAAGGCTTGATAAGCAAATTTGACCTGGCTTTGATGGGGCATCATTTTGATGCTCGCCTTGCTATCGGTCAGGACCATGGTGTGGGAATCTTCAGTGTGCTCCCAGTAGTAATAAATCCCCTCTTCCTCCATTAGGCGGCTGACAAAATTGAAGTCGGTCTCGCGGTACTGAACGCAAAAGTCGCGTTTTTTATAGCTTTTTGTAAGACCGAACTTAAACTTGGCCTCTTGGTGTTCCTTGAAAACAATCTCTAAGATCTCTGGCGTAGTCTTTTTTTGAAAATGACGGCAGTTGGTGCGCTGGGTAAGAAACCACAGCCAGGGAACCATCTCCAGCTGATAAGTGGTCAATCCCATGTCCAGCTCAAGTTGCCGGGCTCCCCGGCACAGCCCGTGAATATGCCGGTACTTGGTCCGGTCGTCGGGTAGCTGAATGTAGAGCGTAACTGGTTTTCGCATCAACGACTCGATGTCGAGCGTTTTGCTCAGAGCGACCATGTGCAAGTGAAACTCATAAGGCTGCGAAATAGACTCTTTGCCGTCAAAACGTTCCAGCAAGAGCACGTCTTTGCCCAACGGCGTCTTGACCTTAATGGGTCGATTTTCTTGTGTTGGTGTACTGGCTCCTCCCGCCATTGCGAATCTCCTCCCGGTGTTGATTGGTTTCGGCGGCCTGGGATCCGGCAAGCGGGGGCAAATTCCGGATTGCGGCGCGCCTGTTTGTTTTCGTTTTAGGCATAAACAAATTTCCCGTCTCCTCCGACCGAGACGTGAAGGGCAGTGAGTGTTCCACCCTCCGCCATGGTGCTGAGTATGCGCCGTGAAACATCGGGCAACAAGGTGTTTGTCAAGATGTTGTCGACATTGCGAGCGCCGCTTTCGACCTCTGTACAGCGCGAGGCGATTTCATCCACCAGCTCGGGAGCCCAGCTGAGTTGAATCTTATGGTTCTCCTGCATGCGTTTTTGGATCTTGCCGAGCTTGAGGCGAATGATGTTCTTGAGAGCCTCATCCCGCACCGGATAGTAGGGGATAATGACAAGCCTGCCCAGAAAGGCCGGCTTGAAGATTTTGTCTAGCTCCGGTTTCAGCGCCTTCACAATTGCTTCGGGAGAGGGAGCGGTCTCTGGATCCGCGACGAGTTTCATGAGAGTGTCGGTGCCGGCGTTGGACGTGAGGATAATGATCGTGTTCTTGAAATCGATTTCACGGCCTTCGCCATCCTCCATCACGCCTTTGTCAAAAACCTGGAAGAAAAGTTCCAGCACGTCAGGGTGCGCCTTTTCGACTTCATCGAGTAGCACCACGGAATAGGGCCGGCGCCGCACAGCCTCGGTTAGGACACCGCCCTCCCCATAGCCGACATAGCCCGGGGGCGAGCCCTTGAGGGTGGAAACCGTATGCGCTTCCTGAAACTCCGACATGTTGATGGTGATCACGTTGTGCTCGCCACCGTACAACATGGCCGCAAGCGTGAGCGCGGTCTCGGTCTTTCCGACGCCGCTCGGTCCCACCAAGAGAAATGTGCCGATGGGCTTGTTCGGATCCTCCAAGCGGGCCCGCGAGGTGCGGATTCGCTGGCTGATGGCGTGCAGAGCATGGTCTTGTCCGATGACCCGTGCGCCTAGGTGTTTCTCGAGTTCCAGGATGGTTTGGACTTCATCGCGCAGCATGTTTCCAACTGGGATGCCGGTCCAAGAAGAAATGATCTCACCGACAACATGCGCATCCACGGCTACTCGCATCAGGGGCGTCTCGCCCTGGATTTCCGCCAGTTGCGCCTCGAGTTCTTTTAACTGGGCACGCAGCTGCTCGGGGCTGGCCGGCTGTGCGCCATCTGCCGGCGGAGTCTGGGGATCTTCAAGCCTGGCGCGAAGATCGCGGATTTTGCTAACCAGATCCTTCTCTTTGGCAAAGCGCTCCTCGAGGGCCTTGAGCTGCTCTTCGGCTTGCGCTTTTTGCTTCGCAATTTCGGCTAAGCGCTCAGAGTGATCGACGCCCACGTTTTCCTCCCGCCGCAAGACGCGCTCCTGCACGGTGAGGTCGTCGATCTGGCGATGAAGAGCCTCAAGCTGCGGGGGAATGGCGTTTTGTCCAAGCGCCACGCGAGCACAGGCGGTGTCCAGCACGCTGACGGCTTTATCCGGCAACTGGCGCCCAGTGAGATAACGGTGCGACAGCCGCACGGCCGCATTCACCCCTTCATCGAGGATTCGCACCTTATGATGCTTCTCGAGATTGGCCACAATTCCGCGCAACATCGTGCGGCAGACGGCCTCATCCGGTTCTTCCACCTTCACGACTTGAAAACGGCGCGCCAGGGCTGCGTCCTTTTCGAAATATTTTTTGTATTCCGACCAGGTTGTAGCCGCGATCGTTCTCAATTCTCCGCGCGCAAGCGCTGGTTTGAGAATGTTGGCGGCGTCTTGCTGGCCGGCCTGGCCTCCTGCGCCAATCATCTGGTGCGCCTCATCGATAAACAGAATGATGGGGGTGGGCGAGGACTTGACTTCTTCCACTAGGTTCTTGAGCCGGTTTTCGAATTCGCCTTTGACACCAGCGCCCGCTTGCAACAGGGCCAAATCCAGGGCGCGCAATTCGACATTTCGCAGCGGCGGAGGTACGTCACCTTGCACAATCCGCTGAGCGAATCCCTCCACAACCGCTGTCTTTCCTACGCCCGCTTCGCCCGTCAGAATGGGGTTATTCTGCCGGCGGCGCATGAGAATATCGATCACCTGCCGGATTTCCTTGTCCCGGCCGAGAACGGGATCCATTTTTCCTTGACGGGCGTTTTCGGTGAGGTTAATCGTGTACTGGTCCAGATTCGGCGTCTTTCCGCTAACGGCGCGGCGCTTGCCGTCCTGGGTTTCCCCCGCGGCCGCGATGATGGTATCTTCTTGCGAGCCCGCGGTGACCGCGAGAATATCCTTGCGTAAGGCCTCAACGGGTATTTTTTGAAGCTCCCGGCTAAATTCGCGGGTCATTCGCGCGAGCTCCTCATTCGTTAACAGAGCCAGCAGCGTAAAGCCGCTTCGTACCTGATGCGCGCCATAATCGATCGAGCCGACTGTCCAAGCTTCGGTCAGCATACGGAGGATGCTCGGGCTAATGGCGGGCGTTCGGGCATTACCTGTCTTGAGCTTGTCGAGGCTGCGCGACAGTTCCGAAGTCAACCGGGAAGAGTCCACGCCATACTGGTGGAGGATTTTCGCGACATCTGAGTCCTGATAGTCGAGCAGCTTGAGCAGGTAATGCTCGATCTCAATATCGTAATGCGTGCGCGACAAACACAGCCCCGCAGCTCCTTCTAGAGCATTTCGCGTGACGTCGTTTAACTTCCCGATCAGTGATTTCAGATTGACGCCCATGTGATTTCCTTTCTCACTCCCAGACTTGAGCTTTCTTTGTGATTTCTCGCTGTACTCCTCAGCTAATCGCCAACAGAGTGTCCTCTGGATCGCGCCCAAGAGGTGCATTCCGAATCCAGGTCACCCACCCCAACTGCGGTCCAGCCTCGCCGCCCGCTCCGAGCTCGCAAGGAGGAACTTCCTCGCGTCGGAGAACCAGCTGGGCTTGGAAGGCTAGCTCGCCATTGGAGAAAAACTGTGTCAACGCCTTTAACGGCCGGAAGGCAGAGCCGTTGGGCAAAAACTCTAAATACTGGGCCAGCGTCAGAGGGCCCAACCGGATCCTGACTCCTGATTGGGGGTCATAGACCTCATCGCCGACAATTACGCCCACACCGAGCTGTTCCGAATAGCTGTCGCCACGGAGAAACTGGCACTGCGATTTTCTTTCCAGCGGAAACCACGCCCCGTAAAATTGTTCGACTTGGACCGGTACATCGAAAAAGTCGCTGAGCAGTTGTTCCAACGCGAGGGCAGAACGGGGAAGAAGCGAGAGCAACCCAGTGTAGTAAAGCAGAGCCTCGTCTCTCACCTCTAGGCGCCCGGAAAGCCCTCTCGTCCCGATGCCGATTAGATCCATGAGATACTGCGACATGCGGTCGCGCTCGCCACGCTCATAGCAAACGTAAAACCGGTACTTCTCCCAGGCGCGATAAAACAAAGATATGATCCGGTGATTGAATATATCGAGGAAAGCCGCCAAAGCGGTATCTTTGGCGCGCAATCGCTGCAAAATATATTCGGTATAGTACAGCGGCAGAGCGCCCAGCGGCCCATAGAGACCCATGAAGTTCACCCGGATTTGAACCGGCCGGTCGCCCTCTTCCCAAACCAGCTCTTGAATTTCGCTCGCGGGGAAGGCGAGGGAGGCATGTGCGCCAAAGCGGGCGACCTCCCGGCTGGGAGGATGGAAGCGCCCCACCAGTTCGCGCCGACCCAGCATGCGCTGGAGTAACCGCACCAGTTGGAAAAACGAAAACGTCCAAGGCTCACTTTGGATCGCGTAGCGCAAAGGAACGAGGGCTACAACAGGATCCGCTGTCCGGCTCTCGGAAGCCATTCGCGAAGCACCCCCTTTCTTTGCTTGGTGCGCGCGCACAGCTGGCTGAAGCTGTTGAGCGTCGTATAGAGCCCTAAAAAATACTCCAAGACACTGGCAAAGAGAAATACGCCGCCCCCAACAAACTGCTCCTCGTCAAATTCGATTTCCGCGCGGAGCCCTCGTGCAAAACTGATGCCGTGTTCCGAAATCACGCGGGCGAATTGCCGGCTAGAGCGGACGCTCACGATGCCATCAATCTGCTTTGCGGCGTACACGGAATCGGTGAAATTGTACAGCCGGAGAATTTCTTGCAGCGCCTCCTTGCCCTCCTCGACCAGCGAGAGGTAATTGAGGGAAAGATGCGAGATTAAGCGCCACAACATGGCTTTCCCCACAGGCGGCCGGTAGGGAGCAGTGGGCCGCCGCAAGCAGATGACCTTTTGAACGGGTACTCCCAGCTCGAGCGTAAAATCCCCTGCCTCGTTGCCGAAGGGAAGCCGGGAAGGGAGGTCGCGGTTGGTGCAGAGCGCTTTTACTGTCAGGGTGTCGACGCCGGGATGAATCACACTTTGAGAGAGATCCACCATGGACAAGTAGTAGTCAGTGCCCTGGTCGTCTTTGCGCATGGAAGCGCGCCGGTTGACGATCCAAAAGGCCTGCTTTTTATCCCGGAAGGAAGCGTGACGAAACGAATAAAAAGGCTCAAACGACTTGGATTCGCGCGAGACCGGATCAATATGCAAAACTTCCTCCACCGAATACAGCTCCGTCGTGGACAACCGCCGGATATCGGGGATGATCAAGTATTCATACTTTCGCTGGTCCACGAGGATGGGCTCGCACGTTTGGGGGAAGATATTGATCACGGGTGTACACCCCAGACGGAACGTCCGGGCATTCATCCCCAGTTCGAGTTCTTGTTTACGATCCTCGCGCTCGAAGGGCGAGATTAACAGAATCAGTTCGGCTTGATCTTGAAAGCCTTGCCAGGCGGCCTGAAGATCGTTCAACTCAATAAAAAAGAATTTTTCCGGCAAACAGAAATACTCTTGCAGCAGCCGGTAAGCCAGCAGCGAGCGTCTGGGATAGGGCAGCAAACCTTCGTCCTCGCGAAATCCGACGCCGCGCAGCGCCTGGGGCGGCAACATTGCAGGCTTGCGACGCGAGTTTAGTGGGTCGCGGATAAGAATCTGTGTGCAATTATTGAGGATCAGCTCGTAGATGGTGTGCACCACCTTGCTTTCCCCGTGCAGGTAGAAACGCAGGGAATCAATCGCGAGCCGCTCCAGCGAAACATCTTTAAACCCCTGAATGACAAGGCGGAAAGCGCCCACCGCTTCCACCGCGCGAATAGGCGGGTTGAGCCGGTCTGGGGGCACATACTGCGCCTCGGTGATCTCCACCGGCCACAGTTTGGTGTCATAGCAGGTTTGGAATTTGCAGGGATCTCCGCCCACCGGCCGCGATAGAAGCATAGTTCCCCGCGGGACCTGTGACATGACGGTCGCGCGGCCGGGCGTGGGGTCGACAACCAGCTCCACTATAGACATGGAAGGGATCGTACGGACATAGTGCGGATAGACGATGCTCAGTAACGCCTCGGTGAACTCGGGGAACTCGTCTTCAATTTTGAGGTGGACCCGGGCCGCCAGAAAGGCAAAGGCCTCAACTAGACGCTCCACATGGGGATCGTCGCATTTGTCAGCCTCCAACAACAGGCGCGAAGCGATCTTCGGGTAGCGCTCGGCGAACTCCGCCCCCATTTGGCGGATGAAATTCAGTTCGCGCTCATAAAACAACAGGAGATCATCCCGCACTGGCGTCTCCCTTCACTTCGTACTCTCCGGAGGGAATGTCAAGAACCGTGTCGAAGGTTATATGCTCGGGAGCTGGATCCATTTTCAGGAAGGCATCGATTTGAAAGCGTAAAGACTTGGTAATCTCTAGATCGGATTCAAGTAAGCGTACCTGTACGCCAGTTAACCGCGGCTCAAACATGGTGATCGCGAGCTCCAACTGGCGGAGCAGCTTATTGCGGTCTCGAACCGTGCTGAAGCTTAAATTTGTGAAGTCAGGAAGCCCGTAGTTGATCACGGATCGAAACACTTCCGGCATTTCGTTCGGCGGAGGGATGTCGTGGTTGGCGCGGGTATTGAACAGCCATTCCAGGTCCCTTCGCAGCGCGGCCTTCAACAGCCGGATGGATTGTGCCCGGGTCATGCCCGGCTCGGATCTCGTTTTTGGGTCCAGATCCGTCAGGCGGTCAATGAGCGGAAGCGTGACCAGTTGTTCGTTTTCGCGCGGCATCCCCGTTCTACCTCTGCACCTGGAACGCCTGGACGGGATCAAGGCGGCAAATACTGCGGTAGATTTCCTGCTTGCGAGCTTGCTCTTGTTCACCGTCCAGGCATCGATAGAGCAAAGACAAGGCATGGGCCACCATGTCAGCAGCCTCCCATTCTTCCAGTCTCCGCCGGTCGATTTCTGCTGCCAGTTCTTCTAAAATGGGCTTGGCGATGGCGGTTTGCCCGAGCGACAAACAAATCTGAGCGAGTTGCAGCTTGCGGTTAAACTTCGCCCGGCCACTGCGCTCTTGATTCATCTCTCGTACCAGGATCTCGATGGCCTGAATCCCGTGGCCGTGTTGAACCGCTTCCTGGGCCAGTTGGAAGGCGTCGGGTGGGGCGTCCGGCTGCTCGGCGTCAGAGGCCGCCTCTGGCTCGTCCTCGGGGTAGTAGCGAGAGTAGTCGATGACCGGCTGCGGAGTTGATTCAGTTTGCGAGGCTGGAGCGGGTGGCAAGACATTCTGCTGAATCCAATCTCGGGTTTCCGCATTCGCCACTGGCGTGTCATCCATGAGGGTCATACCGAGAAGGTCCGGCAGGTCCGCGAGTAAGGCTTTGAGTTCGGATTTGATGGCGCTGGCCGGAGCTGAATAGCCAAGGTTTTCGAGCGCCGTCACGACATAGCGTTGAAGATCCAGCCAGCCCCGCCCAGCAGGAGTGGCCATCACTTGTTCGCCTTCCCGGAGAACATCTTCATAGGCGCCTTCGAGCAAGTATTTCTTTAGAGTGGTTCGGACCTCGGTCGAGGGCGGCTCAAGCAACGACGCATCCGGCGCCGTACCGCCACTGGCGCGAAGTTCGCCCCAGCGATAACCTCGTAGCATCAGATAGGGCGCTGGATTGCCTGTGTCCAATCCTCTCAGAAAATCTGCGATCGCCGCCAGCCGGTCGCCAATCTCGTCCACATCGGCAGGCTCAATCCCAGATAAGTTTTTGCGCCTCTTTTTGACGGGCCGGGACGCGGCTTCGGCAGATCCGGTATCGCTAGTTTCCGCAGCAGACGCTTCCTGAGTCTCGTACTGCGGCTCGGAATCCTCCGCCGCAGGAGCCTCCTGTTCATCGGGCTCGCTTTTCCGTTTTTCTTCTAGCAGCGTCTCCGCCGCGATTTGAAGCTGCTGGATGATGGTTGTGAGTCCAGCAAAGGAGGGAGGCTCATCCTGAAATTTTTCGCTGCAAATGGCGTTGAGCTCGCTGATTAACGTCTGGATCTCATTCAATTCGTTTACGAGCTCGATGATGTGTTGCTTGGGGGTCTTGTCTAAGCCCGCGCGGAAGGCCTCGCCGGTGACCTTCCCTTCCCTTTCTTGCTCCTCCCACTTGGCCCGGCGCTCCTCAACACCTGGACCGTAGTCATCATCAGCAGGCTTAAAGCCGACTAGTTGCGACTCCTGATATTGGTAGTAGTTGTGGGGGGCCTTGGTGAGCGGCGCGCTTTTCAGCGCGTTCTCGAGATACTTTCCTCCAAGCCAGTCCAGCGGGGCGAGACGCATTCCCGCATCTCCCTCTTCGAGCGCTGGGTAGAGCGTGTCCCAATAATTTTCAAGATAGTCTTTAATGAGGATCAAGCCATCTTTTAGGCCGCTGATGCCTCGCAAGACGATGTAGGCTTCTGTCAGCCAGACAGCGAGTTGGAGGTCTTTGGTTTTCTTGGTGAGGAGATCTTCGGCAAGCTTGACCACCGCTTTCCAGTCCGGCGGAATGGTTCCCGAAAGTGGATCTTCTTTGGTTTTCCGAAGATCGGCGACTTTGTCGTAGTTTGGATCGTAGCGGGCGTTCTGTCCGCTTGGGTTGGACTCAGAAATTGGTTTAAGTAGGTCTTCACGAAGCGCCATGGCAGCATCCGAGCGCGAGATCGAAATCGATTATGTCAATTTTCGGCCTTAAGGATGGGCAGCCGGTTCTTCAGAAGCCTGTGCCGGCGGGGGATCGAACTCCAGGGTGCGAATCTCCAGAAGCGGAAACTCTTCTCCATCTACCAGGAACATTTTTTGTCCATAAGGGATCTCCTGCCCGTCTTCCACCTCCCAAACCGTCATGCGGCCCAATCGGACGCGGTCATCAGGGTGCTTGAAAGTAAAAGGATAAAGCACTGGGGTATAACACTCGCCGAGTTCCGCCTGCTTAAAGGCTGGCCCCGTTTGCACAATGACCCTCGCCCAGAATTGATCGCGGAGGCGCTTGGGAGCCTGCGCCTCGATCCGCTCAACGTGCTGCAAAGGGATCCAGAGGTATGCGCCTGCCGAGTAGATCTCTAGCCGAGGGCCAATTCTCGGGTCAGCGTCGCGAAAGTCTTCGAAGCGCTGACCATTGAGAGTCCCCCGAATGGGTACCGCAGGGGAAGGGGCCTGCGGAAACTCCTTCTTCTCGAACACTTCGTTCCGCGTGCGCTCGGAATTCATCAGAGCTTCCAGAAGTAGAGCTCCCATCCCAGCGTTTTGACTCTCCCTTGCTAGCAGCTCAAGATGTTTCCGCGCGCGTTCAAAATCGCCTGTAAAGCAGAGAAGCTCGAAAAGAAAAGTGCGGCGCCAAGTGTCGGTAGGATGCTCTCGCAACTCTACACTTAGCGCCTGCACGGCTTCGTTCAACTTCCCGGCTTGGAAAAGTTCCCGGGGTGACATGGAAGGCTGCACTCTGCAATCGGATTTGTTGTGTTCTTTCCCACCTGGCTTAGACCGGGCTGCCTTGGTTGTTCTTGAGACTCCAGAACTTGTCGACAAAGCCTGCAAATGTCCCGTCGCTCTTT
>JANWVY010000020.1 GCA_025056455.1 Bryobacteraceae bacterium
CTTCGCAAACGCGGCGCGAAAGCGCTCCGAATCGGGCTTGCGGGAAAATTCCCTCGTGTCGACGAAATTCTTGATGACGCAAATGGGTTTGGTCGGGGCGAAATCTTCAATGGTCTTTCTTCGCAAGTATTCCGAAACCGCCGTGACGGCGTCGGAGCGCTCTATGCCCAAGCGAACCGCGCCGCTCAAACTGGGATCCGTTCCGACGAGCGTGATGTCGGTGCCGTGAAGCGTCGTGATGATTTTGGCTTCTTTGCATCGCCCCGAAAGACTCGCGCGGTCGCGCAAAATCTCCCTTGCCAGAAACGCGCTGATGGCGTGCGGAATCGCGTAATGCACATGGAGCAAATCGAGCTCCTCGTAGCACATCACCTCCGCCATCTTGGAAGCGAGCGAAATCGAGTAGGGCGGATACTCAAAAAGCGGATAACTATTCACATCGACTTCGTGATAGAACACGTTTTCGGAAAACGCGCGAAGCCGAAACGGAAGGCTGTAACTGATGAAATGAACCGTGTGTCCTTTCTCGGCGAGCGCTTTGCCAAGTTCGGTGGCGATGACGCCGCTTCCGCCGTAGGTCGGATAGCAAGTGATGCCGATTTTGAGCCGTCGCATTTGAAGCATTGAACCGCGCGCGAAAGTTAGAGAAAGCCCGTCGATTCGGCGCGTTAAGTTTTCGTCTATCCGCCCTGCGTGGCGCGTATGATTTCAAGCCTGTCCCCGTCTTGAAGCAAGACGTCTTTCCACCGCGATTTCGTTATCACTTCGTCGTTGAGCGCGACGGCAAAGCCTTTTTGGTCGGGCGCGACGCCGTTGCGCCAAAGCAGTTCCGCAAGCGACAGGCGCTCGCGGATTTCAACGACTTCGCCATTGATGATGACAGTCATCGTGAAGTTGCGATTTCCGCTTTGAAGAAGCGAGACGCGACGAATGGTTTGGCTTCGTCGGAAAAGCCCTTGCCCAAAAGCAAATTCGTCATCTCGTAAGCCGTGACGGGCGCGAGCAAAATGCCGTGTCGATAATGCCCCGTGGCGTAGAACACGTCGGCGCAAGGCGATTCGCCCAAGATTGGCTCGTTGTC
>JANWVY010000021.1 GCA_025056455.1 Bryobacteraceae bacterium
CAGCGCGTGGTGTACTGCGCCGACGCCCAAAAGGCTTGGGATCGGTGCGATGTCACGGTTGACCCCGCGGTCACTGAGGATCACAATGTTGGTACCGGCACGGACGGCGTCGCAGACGTCGTTGCATAGTTTGTCGAGTTGTGCGCGCAGGTCGTTCTTTTTATGCGGGTTGAAATGCAGCTTGAACACCTTGGCAGAAAAATGCCCCTGTGCGATCTCGATTAGCTGCTGCAGCTGGCTATTTTCTAAGAACGGGTGCGGCAACTCGATGCGGTGCGCGTGCAGCGGGGTTTCGTCGAGCAGGTTTTGCTCCGGGCCAATATAGGTCGTAAGCTCCATTACCAACTCTTCACGGATAGCATCAATCGGTGGGTTGGTAACCTGCGCAAAAAGCTGTTTGAAGTAGTGGAACAGCAGTTGTGGTCGCTCTGACAGCACAGCCAATGGCGCATCGGTACCCATTGAGCCGACTGCCTCTTGCCCAGTGACTACCATGGGTTTCATGACAGTGAACAGATCCTCTTTGGTGTAGCCAAAAATGCGCTGCCGCTCGAGCATCGTTTTGTGCTCGGGGGTCGGCATCGTCTTGGGCTGCGGCAAGTCAGCAAACTTGATCATGTTCTCTTTGACCCATTTGCCGTAGGGTTTCTGCCGGCAGATTTTATTTTTTATCTCCTCGTCGGAAATGATCCGTTTTTCGGAAAG
>JANWVY010000022.1 GCA_025056455.1 Bryobacteraceae bacterium
CGCCGTACACAGAACCGGTCGAAACGCCGCCCCGCAAAAGAGCGGACGCTTCGGCGCTCTGCTGCCGCCTCATAGGGTTTCGAGGCGGCCCGGCTTCTCGCGGATTTGCCCGTCAATATTCAGTTTTCAAAGACCGCGCCGGAACCATGACTCCGGCTGTCCCTGACAAGCTCAGGAGGCGGCATTCTTGCTGCCAAGACTGCCGGCTGCTGACCTTGTCAGCGCCTGCGAGAGAGTGGTGGGCCTGGGTAGAGTCGAACTACCGACCTCACCCTTATCAGGGGTGCGCTCTAACCACCTGAGCTACAGGCCCGGTCACTGGTGGAGCTGATCGGGATCGAACCGACGACCTCCTGATTGCAAATCAGGCGCTCTCCCAGCTGAGCTACAGCCCCCTGCATCACGGATCAGGGCGGATCCGGAGATCCGCCCCGGCCCGACCTTCTCACAGGTTCTCGAGGCCGGTTGAACGCGAGGCCGGGAGTCCAGCTCACCGGCACTAGCCAATCCCGTTTGCCATCTTAAGTGGAGTGGCGGGGACGGGCCAGCAACGGCCGAAGCCGCTGCCCGCCCTGGGCTGGCAGGTAGTGCTCCGTACACAGGAGCGCCAGCCATGGACTCTCTTAGAAAGGAGGTGATCCAGCCGCAGGTTCTCCTACCCTACGGATGGTAATGTAACCTGTATGTCCGG
>JANWVY010000023.1 GCA_025056455.1 Bryobacteraceae bacterium
GAAAGCATATAAGCGCGAAGCCAGTCCGAAGATAAGACTTCCCCATCAGGTTGGTAGAAGACTACTACGTTGATAGGCGAGAGGTGTAAGTGCAGTAATGCATTTAGCTGACTCGTACTAATAACCGATCGGCTTAACCACAAAATTTGTCGAATGCGAACTAACCTTTCAGTTTCTAAGCTTCCGGTGGTCATATCGCGGAGGACACACCCGTTCCCATTCCGAACACGGAAGTTAAGCTCCGTGGAGTCGATGATACTGCGCGGGGGACCGCGTGGGAAAGTAGAAAGCTGCCGGATTCATGGGCGAAGCTGATGTGCTTCGCCCTTTCGCTCTTAAGTCAAACAGAAACTGTGTCGCCCAGTGCTTAGGTCTTGTCCTCACTGAGGGGCAACTGCTTGAACGGCCTCGGGCCGAGGTGTGTCATTTCGTGCTCCGGCTTCCTGCAAAATCCACTCCGGTACATCGCGGAATTGGAGTTTATACAGCTTCTTATACATCCCGTTTTGCGCCAACAACTCCGCGTGGGTTCCTTCCTCAACAATGTGTCCATGCGCTAGGACGACAATCCGCGTCGCACGCTGAACAGTCGAGAGCCGGTGCGCGATAACAAATGTCGTCCGCCCCTCCATTAGAACATCAAGGGCCTCCTGCACGTAGCGTTCGGATTC
>JANWVY010000024.1 GCA_025056455.1 Bryobacteraceae bacterium
CTCCCACTCCATAACGAATCCGGCATTGTTGGTTTGACCATAAAGCCGGCCATTCTTTTCTTCATAGTGCATGACCGGCAAACCAAGCATTTTATTGAAAGTGGAGGTATCGATGAGGAATGGCCAGAGGTCGTGCGGGCTAACTGGCAATTTGAAACGCCATAAATAGTCGAGCGGCTTTTTGCCCCGCGTTTCGTCAGCACGCCACGGGTAGCGCTCTAAAAACTCCCGGAGCGTGAGTTCGGGCACAGCTCTTTAGGCACCCACCAGCGCTGCCAAATCGATCACGCGCATGGAGTAGCCCCACTCATTGTCGTACCACGAAAGGACGCGTACCATGTTGTCTTGGATGACGGCAGTCATCTGCGCATCGACAATCGATGACAGCGGGTTGCCCTTGAAGTCGTTGGAAACAAGCGGCTCTTCGGTGTAACCAAGGATGCCGCGCAGCGGCCCTTCGGCCGCAGCCTTAAGTGCTGCGTTGACCGCTTCTTTAGTTGTTGGTTTTTCCGTTTCGACCGTGACATCGACGACGGAAACATCCGGTGTCGGCACCCGGATCGCGATGCCATCCAATTTGCCTTTAAGCTCGGGAATGACGAGGCCAATTGCTTTGGCTGCGCCGGTGGT
>JANWVY010000025.1 GCA_025056455.1 Bryobacteraceae bacterium
TATGCTGTTTGTGATTGACAGAGACGGCGTGTACCATGAAATTTACGTGCACGACGAGAACCAACTCTTCACTGCCAAAGAAAAGGCGTTAGGCAACACGGTGTACTCGTGCATGCCGAGTGAGTTCGCGGAGCATGCGATGCGCATTGTGCATTTCGTGTTGGACATGCGCCAGCTATTCCTATGGGAATACAGTTTACCAATTGATGGCGAGGAGCGGTTTTTTGAGGCGCGCTTTGTGCCGTATACGGACGAGCGTGTGATTGTGCTGGCGCGCGATGTGAGCGAGCGCAAACTGGCTCAGCAGATGCTGGAAGAGACCAACCAGCGGCTGGAACTTGCGCTGCTGGAGGCGAACGAGATGGCGGTGCGTGCGGAGGCTGCTAGCCGCGCCAAATCGGAATTCCTGGCGAACATGAGCCATGAAATCCGCACCCCGATGAACGGCGTGCTGGGCATGGTGCAACTGCTGGAAGACACGCCCCTTACTGCCGAGCAAGCCGAGCTGCTGCGCACCCTCAAAAACAGCGCGCACTACCTGCTCGGACTGCTGAACGACATCTTAG
>JANWVY010000026.1 GCA_025056455.1 Bryobacteraceae bacterium
TGACGGTCCTAAGGTAGCGAAGTACCTTGTCAATTAATTGTTGACGTGCATGAATGGTGTAACGACTTTCCCACTGTCTCCAGAATCTGTTCAGCGAATTTGAATTCTTTGTGAAGATGCGAAGTTCTCGCGGCAAGACGGAAAGACCCTGTGCACCTTTACTGTATTTTTACATTGTTGTAAGTATATTTATACGTAGTATAAATAGTAGCTTATTACCCCTTGGTTTTGGCCAATAGGTTAGGCGTCCGTGAAATACTATTTTTAAATATATTTATAACTAATTGTTGGAAAAGACAGTGTATGATTGACAGTTTGACTGGGGCGGTCGCCTCCTAAAGAGTAACGGAGGTGTGCAAAGGTAGGATTACTTTTATTTTTTTATTGGTAAAAGGTTACGTATAATGGCATAATCATGCTTGACTGTGAGACTGACAGGTAGAACAGGAACGAAAGTTGGCCATAGTGATCCGGTAATTCAGGATGGAATGGTTATCGCTCAACGGATAAAAGGTACGCCAGGGATAACAGG
>JANWVY010000027.1 GCA_025056455.1 Bryobacteraceae bacterium
CAATCCGTCTCTGGCCTCGCTCCTCCAGCCCGACTGGGTTTTTGATTTCCTCCGCTTCTTCCACCATTTCTGTGCGCGGACCCGGGGGGCGGGAATGCGGAATGGAGCTCCGGCTGCCACCGGCAGCCGTCTTCGAGGCCCCTTCGCAAAACGCGAGCGGGACTTCTAGTTATTACTATTGTTCCGGCCAGAGCTTCGAATTCGTAGCAGGATTTCAGTCCCCTGGAGCTTTTCGCGCCACGCTAACAGACTTGTCCTCCCCTGGCCGGCGCGAAGAAATCAGTCGAGAGGGTGCCATGGCGGTTGCCGTGGTGCGACCGGCTTCCCAGTGGCAATTCGCAACGCTAGAGGCGAAAGCGAGTCCCTCTAGCGTCGTGAATGCTGCGACTCAAACTGCCCAAATCGCCCCCGGATCTCTTGTCTCGGTCACGGGATCCGGTCTGGCTGGAGCTGCGTTTCCAACCCGGGCTGAGGTGGCGGGGTTTGAGGCGCGAATTCATTCCGCCAATGAATT
>JANWVY010000028.1 GCA_025056455.1 Bryobacteraceae bacterium
GTACAACTTACTGGCCCCATTGAAGCCGCGTCTTCCGATAGGAAGGCGCGGCAAAGCAAACTCATTCCAGTAAGTACAACTTACTGGCCCCATTGAAGCGATGCAACAAAGGAATGCGATGCGCACGCAGGAATTATTCCAGTAAGTACAACTTACTGGCCCCATTGAAGCCTGGGCGTGTGCGGACCTCGTTATGGTCATATTGGCATTCCAGTAAGTACAACTTACTGGCCCCATTGAAGCTGGCCGTACGGGCGGCCGAACGCGGTGATGTCGATGGCTATTCCAGTAAGTACAACTTACTGGCCCCATTGAAGCCTCGATGGAGAAACGCTCGCAGGTGCTGAGCGAAGACATTCCAGTAAGTACAACGTACTGGCCCCATTGAAGCTCGAATTCTTCTTTTGGGATTGCGCGGAGCTGTTTATTCCAGTAAGTACAACTTACTGGCCCCATTGAAGCTAGCATATAGGCATTGTAGTGTCAATAGTGTAATGCCATTCCAGTAG
>JANWVY010000029.1 GCA_025056455.1 Bryobacteraceae bacterium
CGGCCAGGATTTGTTTTATCCTGCTGCCGGCGTCGGCCTGGCCGGAGGCCGTGGTAGCCGTGGATTCGCCGCTCTATAAGAGCAGGCCGATTCCGCTTCCCAACGTACAACGGGCCAGGAAATGCCTCCCATGGCTCCCACGGGCACCAAGCCGTGGAGGACGAATTAGATGGGACGGGGTGGTTCGAAAACGGTGGCTACCGGGAGTTTGGACCCCACTTGGACCCCAGTGGAGCAGAGGGAAGGCCGTAAGTGTTTGGAAGGTTTGGAGCGGGAGACGGGATTCGAACCCGCGACATCAACCTTGGCAAGGTTGCACTCTACCAGCTGAGTTACTCCCGCTCGGCTGACTTCTTGATTTTCTCCGATCCCCTCCAGCCCTGTCAAACGACCGTTACAGGATCGGGAAATCCTCTTCGCGCCTTACCCTAGTGCCAGCCGCTCCGCAGCTAGGTTGGCATGTGTAAGTTTTTGGAAATAAAAGATTAAATATTTTGAAATGCGC
>JANWVY010000002.1:0-110638 GCA_025056455.1 Bryobacteraceae bacterium
CCCTATGGCGGTCAAACAGCGACCAAGCAGACGACCGCCGCAGCGGATCAACTCGTTGACCGTTGCCTGGCGTTCTTCAAAGAAATCGCGTGCTAGAAGTCGGCCACCTGCGTTGTAGCGATGCCGCCGTCCGACCCAGAAATCCCTTTTCTCCGACTCGGTCCACGGGAGTAAGCCACCGGTTGACCTTCAGTGCAGGAGGGCCGGTGCTCATTCCGAAGATTTATAACGGGCGCAACCGCACGTTCTTCTTCTGGACAACGGAAATGGCCGCTGGCAGCCCTGGCAATGCGCTGATTCAGCAGACGGCGCCTCTTGATCCGTGGCGCACGGGCGATTTCTCGAATTTACGAAACAACGAAGCGTCGCCGCTCATCATCGTGCGCGATCCAACGACCGAACAGCCGTTTCCCGGGAACGTGATTCCGCGCGCTCGCCTGAATCCAGTCTCGCTCCGGTTTCAAGAACTCTTCTACGCACGCGTTTTTCGCCTCGACGGAGGCATTCACGATGACTGCACCGGTGGTATCCGTTACTTCCCCGACAATCGACGCAAAGGTAGACTGTGCAAACGAGGGTTGAGCTCCTCCTGCCCCAAGGACAAAAGCGAAACTCGCGATGGCCATCCACCTTGTGAGGGAAAAGTGGTCGAGGTTTAATTTGCGAGACATTCGACGGAGACCTCCCAAATTCGCGACTCTCAAGCACCACACAGGGGCATCGAGCACTGCGGGCTGTATGGGATATTCCTGCTTCCGCCCCTGAAGGCGTTCAAGAATGACTACAGTTTAACTCCAAACAGTTTAAATTGACTCTAAGTTCTATAATTTTTTTATTTGTTCCATCATGCGGAACAAACTGTCCGAGCTCGTCTGCTGACACCGATGCGTGCGAGCAAACATCAGCGCAGGGTGCCCGGCAAGGAGTCGACGCTGTTGCGCCGCGTTCTAGTGAGCCTGTCCTGAGTTGCATACAATACTGCCATTCCCAAATCGCGGTGCCCGTGCCGCTGGCTGAGCGGGAAAGTGGCCGTGTGCACCAATCATTGGTTCTTGTTCCGTCGTTGCGGCACAGAGATTACAATCACGAGCGGGATTAGCTAGAGTGACTCATCCGTTTCAGCTGTTCGTTTCTGGGTTGTGGCCTCCTAGTACACACCGGTGGGCTTGGTTCTTTGTGCTCTTGTTCACGCTCACCGGTCTGCTGAGCTTGTGGCGCCGGGGGCGAGTCTTGCTAGTCGCTAGTGTTGTAATTGGCCTGTCGGGAATCGTGGTCGTGCTCCTACGGACCGAAATATGGTCCTTCGCAGCGCTTGGATGGATGACTGTAGCAGCTTCCGTCCTGGGAAAATTCGTCTTGCGATGTGCGGGGCCGCCGCCAGCGGAACTTAAGCCGGCGGAGCGGATTGGCTTTGTTCTCCTGCTCGGCTTCGGAGGGTTATCGCTCTTGGCAGCGGCGCTGGCCTGGATCGGGATTCTAAAGCGTGGGGTCGTTGCTGGGTTGCTCGGCGCGCTGGCGGCAGCCGCCTTGACCTCCCGGCGGAATCTTCCGCCTGCCGTGAAGCGTTGGACCGATTGGGCGAGCTCGCAGTGGGGAGAGGCGAATCTCCAAGGCACGGCCCTATGCTTGGCTTGTCTTGGCGTTTGTTTCGCTTTCCCCTTCTTGTGGGCGGTGGCGCCCAGCGTTCACTGGGATGCGCTGGCTGTTCACCTCCCAGTGGCCGCCGCTCTGGTCTCTGAAGCTGGCTTTAGTTCGGTCTCGCACCTCTGGTATTCCTACCTGAGCGGCCAGCCCCAGCTGCTGTACTCGATGGCTTTGGCCCTAGCAGGGCAGCCCCTGCCGGCCCTCCTGCATTTTAGCTTCGCGTTGATTCTCACGGTTTTGGTTTTTTCGCTGGCGGATCACCTCGCGGGACGCACGTCAGCCTGGCTTGCAGCGGTCGCGTTCGCTTCCATGCCCATGGTCAGTTGGGAGGCCGGTACGGCCTACATCGACCTGTTTGTCACGGCGTATGTGTTCGGGAGCATCTATGCGCTCATCCGCTGGCAAGAGAGTCACCGAGATGGCTGGGTGCTGATGGCCGGAATACTTGGCGGAATGGGGGTGGGCACGAAGCTCTCAGCGGGGCTTTATCTTGTGGCGCCAGCTGTTTATGTCTGCCTGTCCACGCTCCAGCTGAAGCCAGTCCGGAACATCGCTCAGGCGCTTCTCGCGTTTCACCTGCCGCTCATTTTGCTTCCTCTGCCTTGGCTACTGCGAAACTGGCTGTGGACAGGGAACCCAGTGTATCCCTTTCTCGGTACGTTTTTCAAAAACCCTGAAACCGACTATTTGAAATTTAACTGGCCGCTTTTTGGAGTGGGGAGAGGCGTGCTGTACTTTTTGCGGCTGCCCTACGATTTCGTTGCGCATGGAAAAGCTTTCGATGAGACGGGCGTGTTTGCCTTTGGCTTGGTACCCCTGGCCGCGCTGGCCTCGCTTTTCCCAGTGGTCGGAAAGCAGCCGAGAGCCGCATGCCGGCTGATGTGGGGCTTTGCCGTTTCGGGATCAGCGCTGTGGTTTGCGGTAGCTCAAATCAGCCGGTATTTGCTGCCCGTGTTGCCCATGCTGGCGGTTCTCGCCGCCCTGCCTTTGGCCCGCGTATGCGATTTCCTCGCTCGCCACTTTCAGGCATCATTTGGCGTGGTTGGGTTTCTCGGACTCTTCTACGTTTCATACACGCGTGGCGTTCACACCCTTTGGAATTACAACCTAGCGGAAGGTTATCCGTATCGCTACGCCCTCGGTCTTGAGAAAGCAGAACACTTCCTGCGTCGAGCACTGCGAGTGTATCCGGCGCAGCAGTATGTCAACGCGCACCGGGCAGCAAATTCTCGCATCTTTTCCCCAACCTCTCAGATTCGCTTCTACAGTCAAGCGCCCCTGGATGACCCGGTTTACACCTTGCACACGGCCCGCCTAGGCCAATTGCCGAAGGGCAGAGCGCTAGCGGAAGAGATCCAAAAGATGGGCTATGACTATCTTCTCGTTGATCGCAGGGTTCTCCTAGCGGGACAGGCCGGCAGTCCCTTCGCCGACGAGGATTTCTTGAGAAGCTTTACTCAGCTTGTTTTTTCGGCTCGGGAGGTTGCCCTTTACCGCGTCCGTGGATGGCAGCAGAGCTCAAGCGCAGCTGTGGATCTGGCCACAAATGGCAGTTTTCATGTCTTCGGAGAGCGGCACTTCCCGATCGCGTGGGAGAGCTTTGGGAGTCCGCAGATTGTAAGAGATGCTAGGCGCTGTCTTTCCCCTCCAGCCTGCGTCGCTGTCACCCAGGATGATGGCCTCTACCAACGGGTGGCGGCGAAACCGGATGCGGTCTATACGGTGTCGCTGTGGGCCCGCGCCGAAAAACCTGGACAATCGGTCTGGCTTCAGGTGCTCTGGTTCGATTCTAGATTGCGAATCATCGACACGGACATCGTCTCGCGTCCCGCGGAGATGGCCTGGCGGCGTTATTCGGCTTCCTTTTCTCCGATTTACCGCGAAGCTGCTTTCGTTTCCTTCTACGCGCGGGCAGCTCGTGGCAGCCAGGTTCTCATCGATGACCTAAGCTTCGCGCTTGAGAAGTAAAACCCTAGGGTTTGGTGTCCGCTGGTTGGGAACTTCACTTGCTGCTGGCGTGACCAGGACATGATGAAAAGCTAGCCACCTCGTTGGTTCAACACTGCTTCCCTGCCATTCCAATCGTTGCGAAGCGCAGGTTTGGTTTAATATACTATCGACGCTTGTGGTTGAGACTATGTTGGGAATGTCAGTGCGAAAACTTACAACCGTTTTGTTTTTTGTTGCTTTACCAGTTCACTTACCAGCAAATGTAATTGTTCCGCCGGGTTTTGGGGCTGTTGAGGGAAATTCCGGCCAGATTACTGCCATCGCAACGGCCCCTCGAACGTTTCAGGCAGTTCTTAGTTCTTCGTTCTTTACAGGTTTCGTGGGTCAGTTCATCACGGGTATCCGTTACCGGTTAGAGACTGGAACTACAACCTGGCCCCCAGGAAATGTGACTTTTGCGAACTATGACATGGTTTTGAGTACTTCTCTGAACCCGCCAGGATCGTTGAGCAACGTGTTTGCGAACAACATCGGACCTGACGCTGTTACGGTCCGGTCGGGTCCGCTAACCATCCCAGCAGGTTCCTTTCCAGGAGGAACCGGGCCAAATCCCTTTGGCTTCCTGATCAATTTCACTCAACCCTACCTCTACCAGGGGGGGGACCTCCTCATTACGATCAGACACACCGGCCGGCCAGGCACCGACGTTTTTCTGGACGCCGAGACTTCCGGTACGAACGTTCTTTATCAGACGATTGGGGCACAATCGTACAACGCTACGACCGTGGACTTGTCACTGAGAGCCACCCCAATCATGCTGATCGAGTTCCAGCCGACCGGGGAGGTCATTCCGGAACCAGGAACCGTTTCGCTGATCAGTTTCGGTATTGTGGCTCTTCTCATGCTATCGCGGCGCCGTTGGCGACTTAGCTGAGCGACGAGGCGAGCCAGTTGCCGCATTTGCGGGGAATGGGGTCTTGGCGCCGCGAAGCGTCGTTTTTTGCCTGATAGACAAACAGCGAGTTGCGAAGAAGCGGGGAGTGCTCGCCTTCCATTTCCCATTCCACCGTTTCGGCCAGGCGGCAAGCGAAACTCTCCACTCGTTCGGTATCCGGCCCTTTCACCACGATACGGGCCAACTAAGCTTGTCGTGTACTGCTTCGAAAGGAAGCGCCAGATCGGTCATTCGGCCGCGCCGTTTTGAGCGTATACTCTAGATCCGAGCGTGCAAGGCCTCCGTGGAGCGCATAGACCAGCAGGCCTCTGCCTACACCGACCTTCTCGCTCTTCCGAAGAAGCTGCTTCAGGCGAAAGGGTTAGTAGAGCGTTTAGGGCCGTTGAGCTCTGAATAAAAATAAGGTCTTCAGGTATTCATGATCTGAGTGGAGATGGCCCACTCCGAGCTTGTCAGAACACGTAACTCAGCGAGAATTGCAGCTGGCGCGGAGGCCGGGTGGTGAGAATCCGTCCCGAGTTTACATTTCCAGACTCTAGCGTGCTATTGGAAGCTGGACCCCATTGCGTATGATTGAAGGCGTTGAACATCTCAAGCCGGAATTCAACTCGCGAGCTTTCGTTTGGAAAGGGAACCTTCACACGCTTCTGAAGCGAGAGGTTCCAGTTGTTAATGCCCGGATCCTCGTAAACACCAATCGGGGAGTTGCCCCAGGTCCCAAACGTCGGGTTGGCAAAACAGGATGTGTTGAACCACTGGAAGCGGTTGCGGCCGCCAGGAACTTTGCGCGGGTCGCAAATGCGGTCTGGATGCACGCCGTAGCCGGTACCAGAAACGTCGTTGGTGGTCACCCGCCGCCAAGCTCCGGTGGTGAAGTCGGCGATGCCGGCGATTGTCCATCCCCCAAGGATCGCGTTGCCTGCACCTCCGATGCCACCAGCAATTGGCTTCCCAGTTCCAACCGGCAGGGCATAGGAGAAAGCAGTCACGGATCGCAGTCGCGGAGTGAGCTCGGCTGAACCTTGCCAGATGTAGGGGTAGGCGCCGTGCTGGTTACCGATATCGCTGTTTCCAAGCAGAGAACTGACAATGTTCTTGGCGAACGTGAAGCTGGATTGAATTGTGAGTCCGCGCCAATCATTGTTGCGGATGCTGGCAGCCAAGGCGTTATAGCGGCCATAGCCAATGGGCTTCCAGGAGCCCAGCACACCCCACTGGGGGAACGGCCGACGGTCATTGATTGGGACGTTGGCCCATTGGCCTTGGGGTAGCCGCGGCGCATTGACGTCGACAAACTGCGGCAAATGGATGGCGTGGGTCCCCTGATAGGAAATCTCCGCGCCCCAGCTAGCGCCGAGCCGCTGCTGGATGCTCGCAGACCACTCATGAACCTGAGACACAGGGTAGTAGGACGGCACAAAACGGAACGTCGCGCGCGGCGTAGCGTTCGGTTGCGGGATAGCAGTAGGGCCGGGCACGGGGAATTGTCCATTGACGCTGAGGCTCGGTACCGCCTCGTTGGTTGAGGCGACGGGCTCATAGCGAAGGCGGAACGGTCCCATCGCAGAGCTGATATCTGAGAATTGATTGGTGTTGCTGTTGCCGTCGTAGTAGATGCCGTAGCCGGCGCGAAACACCGTGCTGGCCGTAATCTGATATGCCAAGCCGACCCGCGGCGCGAAGTCGCGAGTCGAAGTTCGATGCGCCTCACGGGGCACAGCTGGGTTTAACGGCGCCCGGCGGCCCATGCCCTTTGCCGGATCGAGATAGTCGAGCGGATTTTGAAGCGCATACAAAAGGACACCGTTGACCTCGTCGAACGTCGCCACGGTGTTCCGCGGCACCAGCCAGGGAGTCCAGTGTTCGTAGCGCAAGCCGATATTTAGCGTCAGAGCCTTTGAGACACGCCAGGAATCTTGGGCATAGAAACCGTAGTAGCGTTTATGGCCCCGATAGTTGGCGTTATTAAGCTGGAACAAAATGTTGGTGGGCGCGCCCAGGAGAAAACTCGCGAAAGCGTTGCCACCAAGGGGCAACCCTGCGGCGGTACGCGCGGCCGTGCAAGCGGCGTTGCCGTCCGGGCAGGCTGCCGTGTAAACAGGTGAGAAGGCGAAGCTCCCCTTATCGTTGGATTGGGTAGCGTAGTAGAAACGTCGCTCGATGATCTGACCACCAAACTTGAAGTTGTGGCGTCCCCGGGTGACTGTGAGATCGTCGCCCACTTGGTAAATATTGTCGGTACCTTCAAGATAGAAAGCCAGCGAGGCATTCATGTTGTAACCCGTGCCATTGAAAGCGGGGCTGCCACCCAGTCTGGATGTGTTCAGTAAGCCAATCGCGCTGGCTACATCCGGTGTGCTGAGATCCTTGCTGTAAAGCCAGTAGGGACGCGCGTAACCCACAAGAAAGTCGTTGACGATAGAGGGCGAGATCACGCGTGTCCAGTGCGCCGCCGCGTTCTGGTCCCGGCCGTTTTGCGAGAGACCGGCGAGGTTTTCAATCGGCTGATTCTTGCTCGGAGCGAAGGTTTTAGACCAGCGTCCCCAAATCCGGTCCTTTTCGCTCCGGGCCCAGTCAAAG
The DNA here is from genome assembly GCA_025056455.1 of Bryobacteraceae bacterium. GTDB lineage: Bacteria > Acidobacteriota > Terriglobia > Bryobacterales > Bryobacteraceae > CADEFT01. Next base: position 7,130 of record JANWVY010000002.1, read on the forward strand.
CGCACAATCCCCTGATCGGAATCAATCATCTGCCGAGAGTCGCCCGCAAAACGGGGAATGCCATCAATGATGGTGTTGGCGCGGGGAACGAATTCATTCAGGAACTTCAACGCGATTGGGTCCACGCAGCTGGGCCTTGGTGCACACAAACCGGTTGGACCGAGCGGGATCCGATTGCCTGGAAACGGCTCGCGTAGTCCGGTAACGGGATCGCGCCGATACGGGTTGTAGATGACGGGCGTCGGCAAAAGTGTCCCGCCCGGCCCCGGAGGACGAAACTGCGAAAAGTCTCCGGTGCGAATCTCGTCTGGCGGAACGGTTACAAACGAGAAGCTGGACTGGCGCACACGGAACGCCTCGTAGGCGCCAAAGAAGAAAATCTTATTGCGAACCAGCGGTCCACCCAACGCCGCGCCATACTGATTCTGCCGGAAAGGGTTTCGCCGGCGTCCGGCAAGATTGTTGAAAAAGTAATTGGCGTCGGTCTTTTCATTGCGCAGGAAGTGATACAACTCGCCATGGAATTCGTTGGCCCCCCCTTCGTGATCACGTTCACTGCCGCCACGCCATTGCCGAACTCGGCGTTCATTCCCGAGACATGGATCTTGACCTCTTGGATGGCGGACGGGGGTGTTTGTGGCGTGGCCTGGCGGTAAACCGAGCTCTGGATGTTAACACCGTCTAGCGAAACGTTGGTAGCGGAATCGCGGTTGCCTGCGGCGAAAATACCTGACTGGCGGAAGATGGGACTCGTTTGGTTGGCGCCAAACACGGCGTTGGCGGAGAAGGCGGCAAACGAGGACTGCGGACTAAGGCTTTGGAGCGACACATGGGGCAGCGTTACGGCCAGATCGAAAAAGTTGCGTCCATTGAGAGGCAACTCAGTGACCAGGCGGTTCACGATCGTTCCCGCCACTTCGGCAGAGGTAGTGGAGAGCAGTTCCGCGCCGGCAGCCGACACCGTCACCGATTCGGTTGTTTCGCCGACTTGGAGGACGACGTCCACCTGCGCCGGCTGAGTCACCTGAGCAACGCGGTTCCTGACCTCAGCGCGTTTAAACCCGACTTGCGACACCAAGATGTCGTAGGTGCCAGGCACAACTGAGGGGAAAGAGTAAAACCCTGAGGAATCGCTCAACGTCGAACGTTCCTCGCCCGTAGCGACGTTGCGAATGTTGACGCGGGCGCCGGGCACGGCGGCGCCGGTCGGGTCGGTGATAAGTCCGCGGATGGAGGTGGAAGTCTCGACCTGGGCTAGCAGGAGAGGACTCAAGAAGACGGCAACCAAACTCCGAATCTGCATACGGTCAGCATTTATCGCGTCCGATAGGGAGAGTCAAAGGGGACTCGCTTCCATGGCTTGTCCTTGGCGGGTGGTGTGTTTCAGAAACTTGCGGCGGGTAGACGTTGCCGCGACCCCTCGGCCGGATTTTCAAGCTGCGACGCAGGTGCAGACTTGACAGGGCGAGGTTTTTGGCTCGAGGCAGGCGTCCCCAGCCTGCATTTCAGAAGCTAAGCGAAGACCAAGCAACAAGCGGGCTAGAAGACAAGTTGCCATGGCGGCGGCGGCTTCCCCTTGTCCAACCGCGCCGCTTGCCTCTACGCTCCAAGTTCCCTTCCCACCGCTTCGGCAATGCGGCGAGCGAAACGCTCGACTCGTTCGGTATCGGGCCCTTCCACCATGACACGAGCCACCGGCTCGGTGCCAGAAAATCGCACCAGCACCCGGCCCGCACCTGCAAACTCCTGCATTGCGGCGGCAATTTCTTGCTGAACGGGCGGAATTTCGTCGATGGGACGTTTCTGGCGGACCGGGACGTTGACGAGCGTTTGCGGATAAACCTTGAGATCTTGCGTGAGTTCATCCAAAGTTTGGCCCGTTTCCACCATGACTTCCAGCACCCGCAAGGCAGTGAGCAGCCCGTCGCCGGTTGTGGCGTACCGCCGGAAGATGACATGGCCCGATTGCTCGCCCCCCAATACGGCGCCCTGGCGAAGCATTTCTTCTAGAACATACTTGTCGCCTACCGAGGTTCGCAGCAAGCGGATTCCGAGCTGGTGGAGAGCTTGTTCTAGACCGTAATTGGACATCACCGTCGCCACGACGGTCGGCCTTCCCGACGAATCCCCAAGAAGGCCTTTGCTCAGGAGAGCCTTTGCGCTGAGCAGGAGGATTGCATCGCCATCGACGACTTTGCCGGATTCCGAGACCAACATGGCGCGGTCCGCATCGCCATCAAAGGCGATCCCAACGTTTGCCCGACTGCGGATCACCTCGGCAACGAGCTGCTCAACATAGAGAGCGCCACAGTTCAAGTTAATATTTCGGCCATCGGGTTCGCAGGCGCGTGGTTCGACCTCTGCTCCCAGCCGGCGAAACAGCTCTGGCGCAAGATGGGATGCTGCCCCGTTGGCGCAATCCACCAACAGTCGCCTTCCTTGAAGCGAACCACAAAAGCTGTTGGCCAAATAATCGACGTAGGCGCGGTCCAGCCCTTCGTCAACCGCGAGAGAAATTCGTGGCGCTTGCTCGCCTGGTGGAGAAACTTCGAAAATGATCTGCTCGAGCGAGTGTTCGACTTCGTCGGGAAGCTTGAAGCCCGAGTGGTCGAAAATTTTGATGCCATTGTCGCGGAACGGATTATGCGAGGCCGAAATCATGACGCCCGCCACAAAGTCCATGGTTTTTGTCAGGAAGGCCACGCCAGGGGTGGTGATCACGCCGGCGAAGCGAATGCGTGCGCCCTGCTCGAGCAGGCCCGCAGCCAGCGTCTCGGCAATCCAGGGACTTGATTCGCGTGTATCGATTCCGAGTAGGACTTCCGAAGACGGGCCGTGCGCCGCGACAGCCCATTGGCCTAAAGCAAGTCCCACGCCAAAAACAGTAGGCGGATCGAGGGGCGGCTCGCCGGCTACACCCCGGATTCCGTCCGTACCAAATAACTGCCTCGCCATAACCTCCCTTTCCCCCGTGAGGGCATCGTGCAACGAGGAGCATCAGCGTTTGAAGCAACGCGCTCGCAGCCGAAGCGCCTCAAGGAACACTCCCTTAGGATCACCGCCTCAAACAACTCTCTCGCCCAACCCTCTCTGTTTTCCTGCCCCTCTCTGTTTTCCTGCCCCTCTCTGTTTGCCCAACCCTCTCTGCTTGCCCGCCCCCCTTCTTCTATCGGTCTTTGTTGAGAACGACCTTAACGGTGATCAATAGGTCGGAACGTTCGAGGCGAACACGAGGGTCGCCAGCATAGGCGTGCACCCGTACTGTGTGTTCCCCTTCGGTCGCGTGGAGGAATTCCACCGGATCCGTCTGCACGTGATCGATTCGTTGGACGTTGCTTGCGGGGCCCACAATGCGAACTGCATCCGGATCCACTTGCTGGCGTGCAATCTGAAGTCCCTGCGGAATCGAGGGGCCATAGCGGACCATAACGGGAACCTCCCGCATGATACGAGGCTCCAGGCGGAGCCGGATTTGAGAGGGAATGGCCCGGAGAAACTCCACGCCTGGGGGCAAGTTGACATTGCTGCCGAGGATGGGAAAGGTTCTCTCGCCGGGCTGGGTTTGACCTGCTAAATCAATCACAACCACCGCGTTGCCGAGAGTGGCTAGTCTCGCCCTTGTTCCCCGCACTTCAACATAAGCGGAATGGACGAATTCGCTACTGATTTCAAGGTCTTTCGGAAGATTGTGGTATTGAACCGGGACGACAATGGCGCTCGTGGTGTTGGGTTCACCGACGAGAGCCAGCCACAGCAGTAACGCTACGGCGAGCGATAGGAGCTTGAGACCCAGATTTTCTGTGAACCATCCGGTCATGATCCCTCGGCGCGGACGGGCCGCTTCGCTGCCCGGCGCGCTTTCCGTTCTGATGAGATTAGGCCAAATGCCTCCGAAAGCTGCTCCTGCACCTCTTCCGGCTTGATGGTACGAATGCTTCCTTTGGCGGCGACAGAGATCTTTCCAGTTTCTTCCGAAACGACAAACGCTACGCAGTCGGTCTCCTCAGTGACCCCGATGGCCGCGCGATGCCGCGTGCCAAGACCTCGCAAAACCGGATCCATGGTGAGAGGAAGGAAGCAGGCAGCGGCAGCGATTCGGTCGCCTTGAATAATGACCGCCCCATCGTGCAAAACCACTTCTTTGCGAAAGATGGACAGTAACAAATCCCGCGACACGATCGCATCGAGGAGCACACCGCTTTCGACAAAGGTCCGCAAGCCAATTTCACGCTCAACGACGATAATTGCCCCAGTTTTTTCTTGTGAAAGCTGGAGTAAGGCGAGGTGGATTTCTTCGACCAAGTCGCGCCTTTGAAGCCGCGAGCTCAAAAAGAACCAGTTCCGCCGCCCAAGGCCCGCCAGCACGCGGCGAATGTCCGACTGAAAAACGACAATCAGCGCAAATGCGGAGTAGGGAGCAAGCGTCGCAAGCAACGTTCGGAGCAACATCAGTTGTAACCAGTCCGCCACCAGATACACAAGCACCAAGATCCCCACGCCGGTCATGATGTGAACGGCGCGTCGACCACGGATGATCAGGATGGCTTGATAGACCAACACCGCCACGACAAAAATGTCCACCACTGAGGTAAGGGACAACCGTGGCAAGGTAGGCAGGTTTAACTGCATGCGTAAACCATCCTGCGCTCAGCCTGGGAAAGGGTAACGGACAGCAGCGATCGTTTCGCCTACGACCTCAATCTCGTCTACCTTGGCGGAGCCTAACCCCAACTGCTCTGCTAAGAGCAGCGTATTGTCGCAGTTTTGGAATGGAGCCGAGCCACGGCCAGCACGTGGATTGTAGCCCATCACGGCCGTAGCCACCGCATCGGTGTTCACTGGGTTCGTTCCGAGAATCAGCACACCCGGCTTAACATGCCCTAGAGATTTCCGAATCCAAGGTCCCTCGCCACCGGTCATGGTCTCGATTCCGTCGATGAAAGAGATGTCGATGGGCCGGGCCGCAACAAGCTCAGCCGTAATTCTTGGCATGCGGTAGCCAGGGCTGCGGTCCGATGCTGGATTGAGCTCTCCAGGAGCAACTCGCGCGGGTTGGCGCCTGCCGAAGTGGCAGGTTTCGGCGCGGCCTTTGGTCGGATTTTCATTGGGTTCGTCAACCCCAGCGTCATCGCCGTAAATGGAAGCGGGCGTGATGCCGAAAATATTTTTCATCGCTAGCGTCACGCCGCACGTATCGTGATTCTTGAGCTTGGCCATGGACACAAAGACGTCGGTGTCGTGGTAAGAGTGGTTCAGGTCGTAGGCGGGAAAAATCAAGCCGCCGCCTGGCACCCGGAACCGGTAATAGCGCTTGCCCTGACCTAACGCATTGGTATTTTCAAACTCAAGGTTCGGCGCCACCGCCATCAATTGCCGGACATTCCACCCGGAATCGAGAAGATATTCCTCGAGCGGCCCCGCAGTGGCCCAGGCGCTTTCCACCAATCGGATTCGTCTAGCCCCTGCTTTTGACAACACGTGCACCATCGCGGCTACCGTTTTGGGGTGGGTGTAGTGGGTGACTCCAAGCGGTTTGCCTTGAAACCGCAGCGCGGGACTGCCGGTCAGATTTAACTTAATGGTTACGGTCTTGTTTCGCACCAACCGGCCCGCGCCACCAATCTGGTCGAACATCTTCGTCAGGATCGAGGCGAGGTCGTCGGAGTAGGATGGCGCCTTGGCGAGGGCTACTGGCGCCGTCGGAAGACGCTTGTCTTGTGCGCTCAGCGCCGGCACAAATCCGGCAGAAAAAAGCAGATCCCGGCGGGTCATGCTAGTAGTGTATCGTGCATGCCGCGCCGGGAAAAACGCCTTGGCCAAAAAGAATTATCTGGAAATGCGAAGGATATCGGAGGCTAGCGAAGCGAACGCCATTTGCAGCTGGCTAGCGTTTTCTGCGTAAATGTACATTCCTCGCGGCTTGGTGGGATCGTAGATATCACTTTCCGGTACGTTGGCAATCCGCTGCAATAAGCGGTCCTCGGCTTGCCCGGGACCGCCAAGACCAATGCAATAGGTCACGACTTCAAGCCCGTTAGTGGCCGATTCCGAACGCACGCGCTGCGCCGCGTTGTCGAGAGCATTAATTCCAATATTTTCAATCGTTTCTTCATCATTGATGCGTATTCTTCCGGAGCTACGGCGGACGGGCGTTTTATAACCATTAAACGAGTTTCCGTTCACATCCACTTCGTTTGAGGTCCCTGTTCTCATTCGGAGATCACTCTCAACATTGGAGGGGTTAGATGCAGCAGCGCATCCACTCATCGAGGAAGCCACGGTTGTGTCGGGATCCGGCACCGGTGGAGCGGTGGAGGCAATGATCTGATAGAGTCCCGAGCCCGCGTTGCCCGGCGCCAACACGCCGCGCCGAAGGGTATTATTTCCGCCACAGCGTCCGGGGATGACTTCTAAGTCCAGGGTGATGGTATTTGGCTGTCCGTCCGTGAAGAAGAGCAAGACGTTCAGCGTACCGGGTTCGTTAATTGCCCGAAGTCGTTGATAGCCCTCCCAGTAGGCAGCAGCCGAATTCGTCCACCCAGCACAATTTAAGTTATTAATGTGGGTGATCACGTTCGGGTTTGCGGTGCGAAAATTCATCGCGGGGGCAAAGTCCACTCGGTAGGAGGTTCCGAACGTAATTAACCCGATTCGGTCGCGTCCGTCCACAAAGGCTTCCACGAAAGCTTTCGCTGACTCGCGGAGATCATCGCAGGCGCCTGCGGTGTCCAGCGAATTCGACCGGTCGACCACCATGACGATGTTGACGTCACGCCTCGTGGCGCTACCCACAGCCGTCACTCGTAGCGAGTTCACGCCCAAGATGCGCATGAAATACGTGGGTGCTTGGACTTCTGCCGTAATGTCGATGATTTTCGTCTTAGGCGGAGCGGGCGGAAAGGTGATCTGGGCCTGCGGATTCGACATACCCAAGTAGCCGTTATAGACATTGGCCTGAAAAAAGCGCTGCGCCGTCGCGGCTGCGGCCGCATCTTGAGAAGATAGCGTTAGCCCGCGGCTCAAACCTCGAGCCGCCGCCAAAGCTGCACCATCGACGGCGGTCTGGAGCTTTGCTTTGATCGCATATACGACGCCGACATCAATCGCCAGGCCGACCGTGGGGATGATGATGAAGGTCAGCATCAGCCCGCTGAACATGAGAACGAAGCCTTTTTGCCTTTTTCGGTCTCGAGTTACGTTCACGATAATGAATCCTCCGCTTTTATCCACGTTAGAAAACAGCTCTCATATAATTGCCAATCCCGTTGCTGAAGCCGGCGAACGCCAGATCGGGAGCGGAAAAGAAAGTTTCCACGACATATGCAAACTCGTTTTCATACAGCTGGATGTCGCTGAAGTTGGCCACAGCGGTTGGCTCGGTCATGTAGTCCCGCACTAAGCCCTTGCTGTCAATTAGAAGCGGGTTGGGGGTTCCAATTAAACTAGACCTGAGATTCGGGTTGCCAACCACGATCCGTTGCGTGATGACATGTTTATTTCCATTACAGTTGGGCAAGCCGAGCGTGTTGCACGTTGACTGAGAAATGTAAGTCACCTTGGAAAGGATTACGACCCCCCGGCCCGATCCATTCGCCATGCCTAGCTTTTCACCCAAGCGAATGAGAATGGCTTGGTTGCCCGGATGTGAGAAATCGACGCCCCGAACATACATCGAGCTGGCATCCCGGCAGACTTGAGCCACTTGGACGGCGCGCCCTAAATTAAAACCGATCGAGGTCACGCCGAGCAAAAACGTGATCAGAGGCATCGCCATGAGAGCAAACTCCATAATGGCGTGCCCAGATTGAGTCGATTTTCGGTTTTGTTTTCTCATTCTACCCTCTGATCAAGCTTTCCAAGTCTCATCAAAACGGGGCTGGGGCAACGACACCGCGAGGTAAGGTTTCGAGTCGATCCGATGAAATCGCACTAATTCTGACGGGGAGCGCACTGCGCCAGATGGGCACAATTTGGTTCCATTCATAGTCGTTGACCGAAACCTCGAGAATATTTCCACTGGCGTTTGCCGTCGGTCCGGTCACTTCATTGAACGTAATGGGCGAATAAAATTTCACCTGGATCCGCGCCAAGCCCGCAGAACCCCCAAGAAATCCCATGGCGTGGTTCTGCACTACTCGCTTGATCGATTCCGCGTGGCTCAAACCAGCCTCGGTGCGGTAGGTGATCCCATAACGCACCCCCTCTCGCACGGCATGGACAAACGTTGCCCGCAAAAATACTGGCATCGAGTAATCGATGATGGCCATCATGAGCGCCATGAGTGGCGTGAAGACAAGCGCAAACTCCAACATCGCATGCCCAGCTTGCTTCCCTCTGTTGGGCAGGCTTTGCATGGAAACCTCCTCGAGATGTTGCTACTCTGCTCAACATCCTACGGCGGCAAAACCCAAAAGACTAGATGTTTTGGTTACTTAGGGTATTTCCGTGGAGCGGCTAAGCGTCCGGATGAGAAGTCTGTATTTCGTTCGAGCTAGGGAGTGATGGGGAAGGACACTTAGAACCAGTTCTAGACCCCTCGGTTCGCTCCCGCTCGTCCCTGACCGACGCCTGATTCTCGGGGCAAAACCGGCGCCGTATTTTCGAGGCAAAACCACGGTGAATCTTCCCCGGGCTTCGCCAGCAGGCTTTTTCTTCAGCCGGCCACGCCGACCGCGCCTGCTTTAAGGGCCAGGGCGTTCGATGGGGGCATGAGCCCCAGCCGCCGGCGCAGCTCGGTGTCTAGTGCTGTAAAGACGTCGCGCCGCTCCTTGAGGAAATTTCTTGCATTCTCGCGACCCTGCCCCATTCGTTCCCCCCGGAAGCTATACCAGGCCCCCGTCTTCTCGATGAGCTGGTGAGCGGCCGCGAGATCGAGTAAGTCCCCTTCCTGCGAGACACCTTCTCCGTAGAGGAGGTCGAACTCTGCCTCGCGGAACGGAGGGGCGAGCTTGTTTTTCACGACTTTGACCTTCGTGCGGTGACCGATGACCGTCTCGCCGTCTTTGATCGCAGCGAGTTTCCTCACTTCTAGGCGCATGCTGGCGTAGAACTTCAAAGCCCTTCCGCCAGTTGTTGTTTCCGGACTTCCGAATAAGACGCCGATTTTCTCGCGAATTTGGTTCAGGAACATCAAGCAGGTTTGCGTGCGCGCTGTGACGCCGGTCAGTTTCCGCAACGCTTGAGACATGAGCCGGGCCTGCAAGCCCACGTGGCTGTCGCCCATCTCGCCTTCAAGCTCTGCCCGGGGCACGAGTGCCGCGACCGAGTCCACGACCGCGGCGTCAACAGCTCCCGACGCAACCAGCGCAGCCGTAATCTCGAGGGCTTGCTCGCCATGGTCAGGCTGCGATACAAGCAAGTTATCCGTGTCAACACCAAGCTGGCGAGCGTAGCCCGGATCCAGGGCGTGCTCGGCGTCGATGAAGGCTACGGCGCCTCCAGCAAGCTGAGCTTGTGCAATCATTTGCAACGCCAACGTGGTTTTTCCAGAGGATTCCGGTCCAAACACTTCTACCACTCTTCCCCGCGGAAACCCGCCGGTACCAAGCGCGTAGTCGAGCGAAATCGAGCCGCTCGGAATCACCGGAATCGAGACCGCCTCCCGGCTTCCTAGACGTTGCACTGACCCTTTGCCGAATTGCTTCTCCAGCGTGGCAATCGTCGCGTCGAGATTGCGCTGTCGGTCCTTGCGATCCAAGTCCTGCATCGAGACCTCACAGATTCGGCCCCTCGAATCGGATTCAGTGAAAGGCCGCTGTGATCTTGTGCCCGAAAACAGGCGGAGTTCTCACGCAGAGTGGCACTCCGAAGAGTCACCACGTTTCGGGCTCTGCATCAGGGGTCTGCTGACCCCTCCGACTCATAGGCTTCGAAGGCTTCGAGCTGCTCTCCTGACTTCAAGTGCGCCTTCAAGGACTCTAGGATCACCCGGTGAGAGAACCCAGCCGCCCGCAATTTTCTGTATAGGGAAGCTAGGCCCTTGGGATTTCCTGTGAGATCACAAATCGCCGCGTTGCGAAATTTCCGGGCCAGGAATCGCTGCGCCAGCTCGAGCTCATCGACACCGTGATAGACCTCGCCGACGGCCTGGTCGGCGATGGAGCCAGCAACCTGCCGTCCCCGCAATTCAGCCAGTACGCGCCACTTCCCAAAGTTGTCGTTTTCCAAGCGCCGGGCGGCGAAATACTCGGCGAATTTGCGGTCATCCAAGGCGCCCGCCTCCTTCAGGCGCGCCAGCACGGCTTCGACGTCCTCGCCTTTCTCGGCCCGCCGCAGTAGTTTTTGACGCAATTCCCCAACGGCCTGCGCGCGGCTGGCCAACTGTTTCACGGCATATTCCCACAACTCATTCTGCGAGAGCCGCTTTGGCCTTTTCATTTCTCTGTTCGCCTATCGCTCCTGATGGTACACTAAGGGCAGCAAAGGAAGTGCCATGGACGAAGAACGGCGTTTATCCTATTTCTTTTTAGGCCTCGGCATCGGCGTTGCCGTGGGCATCTTGTTCGCCCCGAAGTCTGGAGAAGAAACGCGGGAGATCATTCGCAGCAAGGCGGAAGAAGGTACCGAATACCTACGCCGTCGCGGCAGTGAACTGCGCGAGTCCGCCTCGGAGCTGATTGAGCGGGGTAAATCCGCGGTGGCGCGCCAAAAGGAGCAGATCGCCGCTGCCGTTGATGCTGGCCGTCAGGCCTATCGCGAGTCGGTCGCAAGCGCCGCGGGAGAAACGTCAGGCTCCTAAAATCAGAGAAGATTCTTCATGCCCCAGAGCGAACTGATCACGATTCTGACGGTTTTCGTGGGACTCGTGGCGATCAGCCAGCTGGTACAGATGGCAGCGCTTGTTCTGCTGCAAAGAAGAGCTAAGGCCCTTCAAGAACAAGTGGCTGCCTTCACGCCACGCGCCGAGCAGTTGCTAAAAACCGCGCAGGAAACCCTCGAGCAAAGCCGTCGTCAGATTGCAGAAGTAACCACGCGAGCCAGCGCGATTTTGGACTCCACCCGTACTCAAATCCAGTGCGTGGAGTCGCTCCTGCAAGATGTCAGCGGCCGCGCTCGGTCTCAAATGGACCGGGCGGAACTGGTGCTTGATGATACGCTAAACCGGGTGCAAGAGGCGGTTACCTTAGTGCACCGGGGCCTGACGCGCCCCCTTCGCGAAATCCAGGGTGTATCGGCGGGCATTCGGGCGGCCGTCGGGCACTTACTAAAGGGGGGCCGGCCAAGCGTTGCTCAGGCGACTCAGGACGAGGAGATGTTCATCTGATCGATATCCACAGCCATATTTTGTATGGCCTGGATGATGGACCGAAAACGCTCGAAGAGAGCTTGGCCATGCTCCGGCTGGCCGCAGCCAACGGCACCACCGACATCGTCGCGACTCCCCACGCAAACCTCCAGTTCGCCTTCCAGCCGGATTTGATCAACCAGCGCTTAGAAGAACTCCAGAGAGTTTGCAACGGCTCGCCCCGAATATACTCGGGCTGCGACTTTCATCTCACCTGGGATAATTTGCAAGACGCCCTCGCCCACCCCAACAAATACACCATCAATCATCACAATTATTTACTCGTGGAATTTTCAGACATGTGGATTTTCCATAACACGGAGGAAATCTTCGCCTCGCTGCGAAGTCGAGGGATCATACCCGTAATCACGCATCCCGAGCGAAACAGCTTGCTGCAACGGAGGCTTCCGTCGCTGACCCGCTGGATCGAACAAGGGGCACTGATTCAAGTCACGGCGCAATCCTATCTCGGACGCTTCGGCCGGTCGGCGCAGAAATTTAGCCGCCAGCTGATGCAACTCGGGTTGGTCCATTTCGTAGCCAGCGACGCCCATGATACACAACACCGGCCCCCCGACTTAGGCGAGGCCTTCACCTGGGTCGCCAAACACTACGGCCAACCTACCGCGCAGAGACTTTTTGTGGACAACCCGAAGGCAGCGCTGGAGGGTCGGCCGCTGCCGCCAGTGACCCAGAGTTCCCTACCCCAGCCTCGCCGGTGGTTTGAATTCTGGAAACGCTAGCTTGGTTGAGCGATGCGAGAGGCCAGGCGTTAGAATACGCTAAGTGACTCCTTCCGTGCCCCCGCAAACGCCTGCGACCGGCATGACGGGCACCGTGCTGTCCGGTTTCTTTCTGCTCGGTATGTTGCTAGCGTTCTTAGGTGCCGTGATGCCAAGCTGGGGTTACCATTTATCTTCCGATTACCTCGAAGTTGGCAACTACTATTTAAGCTTGGTTGGGGGCATCTTATTGTCGGCCCCGGTGGGACAGCGGTTTCTCTCCACGCGCCGGGTACGGTTACCTTTGGTGCTGACGGCCGTGCTTGCAGCAGGCTCGCTGTTTTACTTGGGGGCGGTCGGTCCACCGTGGCCTGCAAGCTGGCGCATGGCTGGCCTGGGCGCCTGCGGTTTCAGCGCAGGTATCCTCCACAGTGGCCTTTTTACGGCCATCTCCCCCCTCTACCGGAGAGATCCAGCAGCTACGGTAAATCTTTCTGGGCTCCTGTTTGGTTTAGGGGCCCTGACCACCGCTTTATTCGTAGCTACCACGTTCTACGTTTATAAAACCAGCGCTATTCTATTTTTTCTCGGCGTAATTCCAGCCTTGCTCGCAGGACAGTTCAGCCGAATGCAGTTGCCAGAAGGTGACGACTGGCCCTTGACTCGGGAAATCGATGCCGATCTTCAAAGTCCAGCGGTCTATTTATTTTCCTTTCTGCTGTTTTTCCAGTTTGGCAATGAATGGGCCATCGCGGGGTGGCTGCCGTTGTTTTTAGTGCAGCGGCTTGGCATCAGTCCCTCTCGTTCGTTAATGCTGCTGGCGCTGTTCTGGTTTGCCTTGATTCTGGGGCGGTTTGTCGTGCTGGCCATCCTTCCAAAGGTTAGTCACGGCCGCTTGCTGCTAGCCAGCGTCACGGCAGCCATGCTCGGCTGCATCATTCTCACCTTCACCAACAATATGTTTGGAGCCAGTGTGGCCTTGGCGTTCACGGGTTGCGGCTTCGCCGCCATCTATCCGATCGTTGTGGAAAAGATCGGATCCCGTTTCCGTTCTTACCATCCAGGCCATTTCAACGGCTTATTTTCCTTCGCCGTCACCGGGGGACTGCTGGCGAGCGCCTCGCTTGGTTATTTTGCCCACTGGCTCGGCATCCAGGTGATTATGGGTTTGCCCTTTCTCGGCAGCATCGCCGTGTTCGTCTTGGTCATCCTCATCTGGCTTGAAACCAAATTGCATGAGCCAGATAACTTTCCCCCCTCATCCAACATGTTACAGTGATCGAAAGCCAATGATTTCCCGACGCACATGGGTGCCGCTTGCCGCCATCGGTTTTGCCAAGACCTTGCGCGCCCAGAAGGAGCTAACGGTTGCGGGCAAGAAACCGCTTTTGGTGTTGAATGATTTCCCTGAGGATCTAGAAACTCCCGCAGAATACTTTGACCGCTGGATTACACCCAATGATGTTTTCTTTGTGCGCCAGCATCTGCCGCGGCCAAAGATGGATCCGTCAAGCTACCGGTTAGAGATTTCCGGAATGGTCGGCTCGCCCGTGCAATTAAGCTTAGAGGAGCTGAGGAAGCTGCCGCAAACCACGGTGGTGGCAACCCTGGAATGCGCTGGCAATGGCCGGAGCTACTACCGGCCGCGCATGCCCGGGCTGCCGTGGTCCAAAGGCGCCATTGGCAATGCCGAGTGGCGGGGCCCCCGGATTTCCGATCTACTAAAAAAGGCTGGCGGCGTGGCTTCCGGCGCGCAGTACGGCACGTTTGACGGCGCGGACGTGGGCCTTGCCCAGACACCTGACTTTATCCGTTCGGTTCCGGTTCGCAAACTCTTGCACCCAGCCACCATTCTGGCCCTCGAGATGAACGGCGAGCCGCTTCCCGAGCTGCACGGCTTTCCTGCCCGATTAGTTGTTCCCGGATGGGATGGCGCAAGCTGGGTGAAATGGGTGACGAAGATCGTCCTCAGCGAAAAACCTGATTCTGGCTTTTATATGGCGACTGCCTACAAATATCCCCGGCGCCTCACGCCGCCCGGCGTCCCGCCCAGGCCGGAAGAGATGGAGAGTATCGAAGGCATGGCCGTGAAATCCTTTTTCACCAAGCCCGCGCGCGAGGCCAAATTTAAGCTCGGTCCCGTACTTTTGCAAGGGGTGGCCTGGGCCGGCGAGCACCGTGTGCTGCGCGTCGAAGTCTCTGTCGACGGCGGCGCCAGCTGGCGACAGGCCCGGCTTTCACCACAAAATCTGCCGTTCGCCTGGCGACTGTGGAGTTTTGAATGGACTCCCAGGGCGCCCGGTTATTACCTTGCCTGCGTTCGAGCCACAGACTCCGCAGGCCGCACCCAGCCGATTGAAGCACCCTGGAATCCTTCAGGCTATCTGTGGAATTCCATTGAGCGCATCGGCCTGCTGGTTGAGGCTTAGCATGCCAGTGCCAAACATGAGAGTACTATTTTGTTTCACCATCTTGCTTGTAGCCGGCCTTGCGGCCGACCCCTCGTTGATTGAGAAGGGAAAAGCCGAAGAAAGACGAGCCTGTGTCGGTTGCCACGGGCTCCAAATCATCCATGTGCAGCGTTTGTCCCGCGCCGTCTGGGACCGCGAGCTCACGAAAATGGTGAACTGGGGTGCTCAAATTCGCGAGCGCGAAGCTCTGCTAGAGTACTTGGCGACGAGCTTCAGCGAGGATAAGCCCCCGGCGGAATTGCGGCTCTCCGCTGAGGGCACTGCTCGAAAGTGACCCTCCATGAGCATCGCGGTCCAGGCTGCAGCGCCGAATCTGAAACTTGTCGATCTGCGCGAAATTAGCGGCAGCAGCTTGGTTCCGTTGCTCGAAGAAGAGATTGACTGGTGGCGCCGGACACTGTTCTGGGACATGCGGTCTTCCGCGGAACTCGTTGTCAAATTCGTCAATCTCGGTTCCCTCCAGGGCGGCGCCCTGCTTCACCAAGAGCGGGTCGTCGGCTACACCTATTATGTTCTTGAGGGCAGCAAGGGACTCATCGGCGATGTCTACATGTTGCGCGAGTTTCGCGATATTTTCTGGGAAAATCGGCTAATTCAGCACGCACTCGATGATCTCCGCGCCAAGCATGGCATTCGTCGAGTGGAATCGCAACTCCTGCTGATTGAAGCACCACTGGCTCACGTCATGCCGCGAGCCGAGCATGTGCGCGCCTACCATCGCATGTTCTTAATGCGGAGCATCAAACCGCTCGGGCTATCGCCGGTGGAGGTAGGTCCTAGCCTTTTGTTTGAGCCTTGGCGGGAGGAATGCATGGACGAGGCCGCACGCCTCATTGCGGAAAGCTATGCTGGCCATGTTGACAGTGAGATTAATGACCAGTATCAAAGCCCGCATGGCGCGCGAAAATTCTTGGACACGATGATTCACTATCCCGGTTGCGGAGAATTTTGCCAGCCTGCCTCCTGGGTCGCTTTTCAGAAAGACACAGGTTTGGTGTGCGGTCTGGTTCTAGCCAGCGTGGTGGCTCCAGGCGTGGGACACATCACTCAAGTTTGTGTCGCTAAGGCTTGGCGCGGCATGGCCATTGGATACGAGCTACTGCGGCGTGCAATGGCCTCGTTTGACGATCTTGGCTGCCACCGGGTCGGGCTTACCGTGACAGCATCCAATCATGAGGCGGTCCGGTTGTATCAGAGGATGGGGTTCGTTAACATTCGCGACTTCGCGGCTCATGTTTGGACTGGGCTGTAGGGTATCCGACGCGAAGAGGGTACCTACGGTTTTCGACTTTTCGCACCGCTTGAGGAAGGTTCAAACTGGCCGCTCGAAGAAAGCTAGGGCGCGTCTTAGCGGAGCGGCCGGATATCCTTTAGCTGGATGCTCCAGCCGGGATAGCCACGCGCCTTGCCATAAGGGTCCTCCTCAAAATAGACGACGGCGTCCAGGCGTGCGCCCGGTACGAGCGCCTCTGCCTTATCGGCGAAATTCCAAGCTTTAAGAAAAAGCGTGCGGGCGCCTTGGCGCAAGCCGATCTGCAAGTGCCTGTCCTTCACGATGGCTGGTGCCTGGCAGACCTCGAGCTGGCGCACCAAAAACTGGGGCGAGGGATTTCCGGCGCCGAACGGCGCCAGCGCGAGCACCTGCCCCACGCTCACATCGTTCACCTCCTCAAAACTAAGCTCGGCGTCGATCTCCAGTTGGGGTCGAAGATCCTCCGGTTGAAGATACTGCTTGGCGTAGTCGTTCAGGCGCTGGCGCAATTCATTTACGCGCTCAGCGGGAAGCGTCACGCCTGCCGCCATGCGATGTCCTCCGAAGCGCGTGAACAGATCCGACATTGATTCCAGGGCCTCGAGTAGATGAAAAGAGGGGACGCTCCTCCCGGAGCCATGGGCCTCGCCATTCTCCTCCCCAAGAACCAAAGTGGGACGGCAAAAGCGATCGACCAACCGGCTGGCAACAATTCCCAAGACGCCTCGGTGCCACTGCCGGCCGCAGAAAACCAGAGCTGCTTGATCGTCGGTGATGGGTGTGCGTTCACACTCTTCGAGGATTGCCGCCACGATATCGGCCTCAGTTTGCTGGCGCTCTTGATTTAGTCCTTGCAGGCGTTCAGCGAAAGCTTGTGCTGCTGTGTCATCCTCGGCCAGGAACAATTGGATGACAGCTTCAGCATGAGCCATGCGGCCCGCTGCATTGAGACGCGGGGCGAGGCGAAACGCCAGCTGGCTGGCTGATGGCAACTCTCCAGACTGAAAACCCGCCACCCGCATCAAGGCTCGCAGGCCAGCGTTTTTGATCGATCGAAAGCCTTCCAATCCATACTTGACGATGATCCGGTTCTCGCCCTGAAGGGGCACCACGTCCGCCACCGTCGCCAGAGCCACAATTTTGAGAAAAGATTCCTCCAAGCGCCTAATTTTCCCCGCGGGCCAGTTCAATTCCCGAAACAGCGCCTGCACCAGCTTGAAAGCCACTGCGGCCCCACACAGGTTTTTGTCCGGGTAGGGACAATCCGGACGGTTCGGATTGAGGACAGCTACAGCACGGGGGATCTCCAGATCCGGCAAGTGATGATCGGTGATGATAACGTCCAAGTTGAGTTCGCGTGCCCGCTCGACAACCTGGCTGGCACGGATGCCCGTATCCACACTGACAACGAGGGTGACTCCTTGATTCGCAGCCTGTTCCAGCACACTGGTCCGCATGCCGTAGCCCTCTTTGAGCCGGTCAGGAATGTAGAAGGTGGCCCGGCCACCGGCGATTTCGATCGCTTTTTTGAGAATCACGATCGAACAGGTTCCATCCACATCGTAGTCACCATAGAGCAAAACGCTTTCCTGCCGCTCCACGGCCTGCCGTAAACGCCGCGCTGCTGCGCGCATATCGGCCAAGCAATACGGGTCGAGCAAATCCTCGAGGCGGGGCCACAGAAATTGGCGCGCGGCCGCCGGGTCGGCGTAGCCGCGCCGCACTAAGACCCTGGCTGCTGGAGCTTGAATACCCAGTACTCGACACAGCCGCCGCACAAGGCCTTCATCCACATCCGGGAGTAGCCAGCGGGCCATCATGCGCTCAGTTGCGGGAGAAGTACATGCTGTCGTCGTCGCTTTCCTCTTCCGTTTCGCCGTCGCTCACCGCCATATCGATCTGGTCGACGATCTCGAGCAGTTCCTCGTACCATTCAGTGCGCATGTCAAACAGGTAGAAGCGGTTGTGGTATTCGAAAGTAAGCTCGACCGAGCAGGTGAAACCGGCAAATGGTTTGAGCTCCTTGAGCCGGCGTTCGAGGGCCCGCCGTTCTTGGGGGCTCAGATCGGTCTCTGGCAACCGCTCGAGCGCATCATCAATCACACTAGGATCGAGCTCGCCGTGACTGAGCAGCATCATTTTGACGCCGAGCTGAAGGGCACAGTCAATGAACTTGCGAAAATCGGGCTCCCGGCGGACATCCCATAAAACAAGCCCTTGACGGCGAAAGTCAGCGACCATGCCCTGAAAAACGGCGATGTTCCGGCTGGTGAGATAGGCGTGCATCTCTTGTTTCAAGGTATCGAGGTTCGGCTTCATGAACGTTGTGCGAGCACTAGAATATCGTGGCCCGCGGCTGCATCGCGAGCCGAAGGCGTGATGATCGTGCGTGGCCCAATAAAGATCTTGCGCTTCTCCTGGAGGGCCTGGCGCACGTCCGCCTCACAAACAAAGTCAGCAATGGGAGGCGGAGCTGGAGCAACTGCCGGAGCATTTGTGGGGTTGCGTTGCGGCGAGCATTCTCCTTGCGGGGAAGCCTGCGCGGAGCTGGGCTCGCAACCACAGGCGGAGGCGCTGACAGCTGGCTCGGCTACAGAGCCAGCAGTTCGCCGGGTGGATAAGAAGCGATCGACGACCGAAGCGGCAAGCGAAGTTGCGGAGTTTGAGCCGGCGCTCTCCGCTCTCACCGGCCCGGCAACGGCCGTTCGGGGCGCAAGGGCAATTCCCCGCTGGGTGAGATATTTTTCCACGGCCGCCACCACTTGGCCCGGGTCGAGAGGACTCTGCGTACCCGCCGGCTGCTCAAATGCCTCGGCCGCGGTCCGCACCTCCCAAGCAATGCGTTTGATGTTGAACAAATGTTGTGGGCCGACATTATCAGAGGTGATGTTGCCAGCAATCGCACCGCAGCCCAAGGTCATGGAAGGTTGCAAGTTGGTGGTGATGCCGGTAGAACCTTGTGGCGCCGGCGTATTCACCAGGACGCGAAATGCTGGCATACGCCGCGCGTAAGCCATAATGCGCTCCTGGTTTTGGGAGTGGATCACGCAGGTATGCCCTAAACCGCCAAACTTCAAAATTGCTTCGCAAGCCTCAAGCGCCGCTGCAAAATCCCGAACGAAGTATACCGAGAGCACAGGCGACAACTTCTCGGCCGAAAGCGGGTGCGCTTTGCCGATACCGTGGATTTCCGCCACGAGAATCGACGTCCCCTCAGGCACTGTAAAACCGGCCATCTTGGCGATGGTTTGCGGCGGCTGGCCCACGCAGTCCGGATTCACCAGCAACCGATCGTTCAGCAAGACCTTGGCCAGCGCCTGGCTCTGCTCTTCCGTGCAAAGATGGGCTCGGTGAGCCTTAAGCTCTGCGAGGATACGGTCTCGTAGAGCCAGAGGAGCAACAATGGTCTGTTCGCTCGAACACACCGTACCGTAGTCGAACGATTTGCCTTCGACAACCTTCGCCACGGCGGCGCGAAGCTCAGCGGTTTCATCGATCAAAACCGGAACGTTACCTGGTCCTACGCCAAAGGCGGGCTTGCCACTCGAATAAGCGGCTCGGACGATCCCCGCCCCGCCCGTGGAAAGAATCACGCCCGTACGGGGATGCCGCATGAGCGCCTGCGTTCCTTCCAAAGTGGCGTTTTGAATGCACTGGATCAGGCCCGAGGGCGCACCTGCGCTTAAGGCCGCCCGCAACAAAACATCTACCGTGGCGCAGGTACATCGCTTGGCCCTCGGATGGGGGCTCAGGACAATGGCGTTGCCAGCTTTGAGCGAGATGATTGTCTTGTAGATGGCGGTTGAGGTGGGATTGGTTGTTGGCAGAATCGCAGCAACCACACCCACGGGCTCAGCGATTTCCACCATCTTCTCATCTCTGAGTTCGCGAATCACACCGATGGTTTTCATGCCGCGAATCCGCCGCACCAACAAATCGGCGTTGAGCAGATTTTTCGCGACTTTTCCCGCCACGTTGCCATAACCCGTTTCCTCCACCGCCAGCTCTGCTAAGCGGCGGGCTTCGCTCCGGGCGGCGGCGGCCATGGCCTCGACGACCTGATCTACTTGTTGCTGGTTGAAGTTTCGGTATTCCTGAAAAGCCTGGTAGGCGCTATCGACCTTGGTACGAACCTCTTGGATGGAAAGCAGGTCATGATCTTGCAGCATCGCTTTTCGCCGCGCGCCGGGCTATCCCGGGTGATTCCTTCGTGATTCCTTACCCGATCGACTTCTCATTCTTTTTTGCGCCCGGTAAGATCTTCTCAACTTCCTCGTGGGGATTTGGAATGACGTGCACAGAGACGAGCTCGCCCACCCGGCGTGCGGCGGCCGCACCCGCGTCGGTCGCTGCTTTGACCGCGCCAACGTCGCCTCGCACGGTGACGGTGACATATCCGGCCCCGATAAATTCCTTTCCCGTCAACACCACGTTGGCGGTCTTCACCATCGCGTCAGCCGCTTCAATCGCCCCGACTAGTCCTTTGGTCTCAACCATCCCTAGGGCTTCCATCTCTTCACCCTCTATTTGGCAAGATTTTGAATTCTCCACCGTAGCACAATTGCTGCGGGATATACTGGGGACTCATGCGCATCTCGAAGGTCGAGGCATTCTTGCTGTCCTATCCTTTACCGCAACCACTCGAATTGGACTACTACGGGGGACGGAGAACGATTGTCAAACGCGATGCCATGCTCGTCCGCATTCAGGCCGATAACGGGCTGGTAGGCTATGGTCCGGCAGCCGCCAGTGAGCGGTGGAAGGAGCGAATCGAACAGGAGATCGCGGCTTTTCTGCATGGCCGCGTGCTAGCCGACCCGGACGCTCTTCGCGTGCGCTTCGTCGATCAGCACGGCGGCGACGCCGAATTATTGAAAATTTATTCTTGCCTCGAAATCGCTCTCTACGACCTTGCGGGCAAGGCCCGAGGCCTACCCGTGAGCGAGTTTCTCGGCGGCCGCATCCGCGACACCATCCGGCTGTACGGCAGTGCGGGAATGTACATGGAGCCAGAAGGTTATGCCGCGGAGGCGAAGCTCTGCCAGCAGCTGGGCTTTAGCGCTTACAAAATGCGTCCTGCTCTGGGTCCGGAGACCGATCTCGAGACGGTGCGCAAGATGCGAAAAGCGACTGGACCTGGTTTCGGCCTCATGGTAGACGCCCACACTTGGTGGCGCATGGGGGATCGCAGCTACAGCCAAGATGTCGTGGAACAGCTCGCTAGCAAGATGAGCGAATATGACCTGGTGTGGCTCGAAGAGCCGCTCGACCCGCACCAGCATGAAGCCTACCGCAAGCTCAAAGCCCGTGATCTGGTTCCCCTCGCCTCGGGTGAACACGAGCCAGACGAAGAGGGCTTTCTCGACCTTTTAAACGGCCCGTGTGTGGACTACGTGCAAATGGACCTGGTTTGCCAGGGCGGATTTAGCTGGGGGCGCAGGTTGTTTGGCGCCGTGCAGGCTGCCGGGTTACGATTTGCGTTCCACAGCTGGGGGACAGCGCTGGAGCTCATTGCTGCCGCGCAGCTGGGAATTTGCTGGCCGGAGCAAGTTGTTGAGTGGCTAGAATACCCGTGTTACAGCACTCCCGAGAAAAAATTCATGTATCCTTGGCCACTGGCAGAGGAAATTCTCGCTCAGCCTCTGGAAATTGTGGATGGCCACCTTGTCGTTCCGGCGAAGCCTGGCCTCGGAGTGGAAGTGAATGAGTCGGTGATCGAAAAATACCCATGGATTCCCGGTCCGTGGTCGTACTTCAGCCTGACCTCGCCCAAACAGACGTTTGCTGTCACTGCGGATCACAGCGTGAAAATGGTGTTTTAATAGAGGGGGAAGATGTCGGCGGGATGGTGGATCCCGGACCTGTTGACTGGGGGGGCGGCAGTTGCCGCGGCGGGCCTCTTTTATGCGGTGCGATACCCCGGCGCAAGCTGGCTCGCTCCTTCGATCACAAGCGGCTCTAAGCGGCGCAAGGCAATCGCCATCACTTTTGATGACGGACCCAGCGAATCCACACCCGACTTGTTGCAACTCCTCGAGGCGCATCAGGCGCGATGCACCTTCTTTCAATGTGGCTACCACGTCGAGCGGTTACCGGATATCGCAAAACAGGTTCTAGCGGCTGGTCATGAAATCGGCAATCACACTTATTCTCATGCCGCGCTTTATTTCCGGCCGGCGCAATTCATCGCTGATGAGATTTATCTCGCTCAAGAAGCCATTTCACGCGTCTGCGGCGTTGTTCCGAAGTTTTTCCGGCCGCCTTATGGCGCGCGCTGGTTTGGATTAAGGCGTGCCCTCACCCACTTTGAACTGAAGTGCGTCATGTGGTCAGGTCTCGGCTTGGATTGGAAACTGAACGCCGAGGGAATCTACCAGCGCCTTCGGAAATGCATCCGCCCTGGCGCGATTTTCTGCTTGCATGATGGCCGAGAGCTTGCCGAGCGCCCGGATATCCGCCCTACGATCGAAGCCGTCCGGCGCTTGCTGCCCGAGTTGCGGGAACAGGGATTTGAACTCATTCCAGTCAGCGACTTACTATGTCAGACGACATCACCCAGCGCGTGATCCAGGTCATTGCAAAAACTCAGCACTTGTCGCCGGAGCAAATCCGACCTACCAGCTCGTTTGAAGAACTCAACATTGACTCGCTGGACGGCATCAATATCGTTTTCAATCTGGAGAACGAATTTGACGTGTCAATCCCTGACGAGGCCGCCAAATCGATCCGGAGCGTAGCCGATGTGGTTGAAGGCATCCGAAGACTGCTGGCGGAGAAGGCATCCGGCGCATGAACCGCCGCGTGGTGATAACCGGATTAGGCGTCATCTCAGCGTGCGGTAAAAACGCCGCCGAATTTTGGGATTCCGTTCGCCAAGGTCGAGATGGCGCTTCTAAACTGGAGGAATTCCCCGGCCTGCGGTTTTCAAATGGCGGGCGCGTTCGTGGCTACCAGCCCCAGCTTTACTTTACGGAGCGCGAGCTCGATCACTTCGATCTTGCCGCGCAGTTTGGGGTGCTGGCAGCTCGCCAGGCGATTTCCTGCTCGGGACTTGAATTCACCTCCGCGCTGCGCGAGTCCACGGGCGTGATTACCGGCTGCTGCGTAGGCGGGAAATTGACCGAAGACAGCGCCTTCCGCGAGTTATATGAGGAGAAGAAGACGCGCTTCAATCCGATGATTGTCCCGCGCACCATGGCCAATGCCGGCGCGAGCGCGATTAGTATGGAGCACGGCTTTCAGGGAGCCTGTCTTACTTTTTCCACGGCCTGCTCCTCGTCCAACCACGCCCTCGCTCAGGCTTTCTGGATGGTGCGGCAGGGCAGTCTGGAAGTCGCGATTGCAGGTGGCCACGAAGCGCCCTTTAGCCTTGGCCATTTAAAGGCCTGGGAGGCGCTGCGCGTTGTTTCGCCCGATGTCTGCCGGCCATTTTGCAAGGAGCGCCGGGGGATGATTTTGGGCGAAGGCGGGGCCATGTTTGTGCTGGAACCGTTGGAGCATGCCCGCGCCCGGGGCGCAACCATCTATGCAGAGATCGTAGGCGCTGGAATGAACGCCGATGCCCATCACCTCACCCAGCCATCGGCTGACGGCGCCGCCCGCGCCATACGTCTGGCGCTCCAAGATGCTGGTGTTGCTCCCGAAGCCATCGGCTACGCCAACGCCCACGGCACTGGAACCCAAGCCAACGACGCCACCGAGGCGCAAGCTCTGCGTATGGTTTTTGGCCGGCACTGCGATCGCCTTGCGGTCAGCTCGACAAAGTCGGTGCACGGCCACGCCCTAGGAGCGGCAGGTGCACTTGAGGCTGCAGCCACAGTCTTGGGTTTACACCACCGGCTGTTGCCACCCACAGCGCATTTCGGTTCGCCCGATCCCGACTGCCCGCTGGACGTCATCGCAAACCAGGCTCGAGTGGCAGACCCTGAGTACGCCATCTCGAATTCGTTCGCTTTTGGCGGACTCAACGCGGTGATCGTTTTTCGCCGCTGGTAATTAAAGAGAACGCGGGTGAGCCGCAGATCACGCTCGCTGGCCCGTCACTGCGCCGATCGGAAAGCCAGTTCCGCTCGGATCAAACGGGCGGGCATGGTGGCCAGGGACGGAATCGAACCGCCGACGCCAGCCTTTTCAGGGCTGCGCTCTACCAACTGAGCTACCTGGCCGAAAGTTTTAGTCTAACAAAAGCCTTCCCCGAAAAGCTATTTTCGGGATCGAAAAAAGATCGCCTCCCGGATGGGAGGCGCTCCACAGCGAGGGTTTCCACACAAGAGATGAAACCTTTCCTGTCGAGTCTCGTCGGTCGAGCCAAAGCGAACCAGGAAGCCTGCTTGCGAGGACAAGCGACCGGCCGCGGCTAGAAACGGGCCGCTCAGAAGTTGTATTCCCTCGCGCGCACTGTTCGACCAACGGGACGGCGCACTTCGTCTTCCAGGCTCACGCTGACGCTCATTTCCTTCTTCTCGCGCACCACAGCCAGAGTGTGTGTCGAGCCCTCCTTATTCCGCAGAGCCTTGGTTACCTCCGAAGGCGAATTTACTGTGACGTCGTTGACCTTTACAATCACGTCCCCGGCTTTGATACCGGCCTTTTCCGCCGCCGACCCCTTGGTGACCGACCGCACTAAGACTCCTTCTTTGACGCCGAAAAATTCGGCCAGCTGGCTGGATAACGACTCTGCCTCGATCCCTAAGATCGGATAGGCCCAGGCCATGCTCATCCGGGGACGAGGCGGCATTCGAAACACTCTCGTTTGAAACTCCTCCAGATAAGGAACCGCAACTCGAACGTCTCCGGTGTCGATGAACCGCATCTTGCGCGAGGCGATGGTGGCAGTCACGGTCATGCTCTGACCGCCTCGAATGACTTGAAGTTTTACCTCGCGTCCGGGCGGTGTTTCGCGCACATAACGGATGAACTGCTCTGTTCCTTCGACCCGCTGGCCGTTGTACTCAACCACGACGTCCTCTTTTTTTAAGCCGGCTTTGGCCGCCGGGCTGTCCTCTTCCACACGCGTGATCTCCACGCCGCGCTCTTCTTTAAGCTTTAGGGCCTTGGCCCGCTCGGCGTTGATTTCCGCCACACCGACACCAAGAAAACTTCGGTTGCCAGTTAGACTCATCAACACTTCCCGCGGGCGGCGGCCATGGTCGCCGTGCTGGGCCTGCGCCGCCCAGCAGGCCATCAAACTGAGAAACAGAATCTGCAACCCAGTGGAAAGAGCAAAACTTTTCTGAAGCATTCTCATCCTTCACCTCGAAAAGCAGATCTCCGAGCGCCAGAGCGCAATGTGCGCCGCGTTCCATCGTGCGATGGAAGCTTGGGCGGCTCTCTGGCAGGGGTCAAAATTTCCGGCAGCTCATTTCGCTACGCCTGCTCTTGAGGGAAGCGGGGCGGTGTCTGCCTCTCGCTCTCAGCCAGGCATCCCGGAACGAGCTTTGCCGCCACTTCTATAGACGGAGCAGGCTGGAATGTGTCACCTCGCCGGCAGGAGCTCAACGCCGCAGCCTAAAATGTCTCGACCGAGGCGTTGATCTCGCGTAGCGCTTTGACGCTCTTGCTGCGGATGTCGGGGTGTTCATCGCGAATGATCAACTCTTGTAAAAGCCCGATCGCTTCTGTGTTCATGTGCTGCACCAACAAATCGATCGCTCGCATCCGAAGGGCTGGATCCTGGTCTGTGAGCAGAATCTGCGACAGGACTTGGCGAGTTTCGGGATCGGCAGCAAAGGGCCGAAGCGCTTCTATGGCTAGGAGCCGGACGCTAGCGTTCTCATCGGACTTCAGCGCTTGTAGCAGCGCGCGGCGAACCTCCACCCGGTCGCAGCGGTCTTTCAAAACCTCCAAGCTACGCGCACGCAGAACCGGATCTGACGGATCGGCGGCGGCAGCCAGCACCAGACGGCGAATGTGATCTTCCTCCAAGCGCCCGCGGATGGTTCGCTGGCGCACCTCCTCCACCACTAAACGCAGGCCCTCCTCCCCCGCGCTCAGGCCGCGGACGCGCGTGACGGCAGGCCGGCTTGCGGCAAGACTCGAATCCCAGTATCGCCCTGTGAGAAAACCTGCAACTAGCAAAGCCAAAGCAGCTGCGGCACGCCAGGCGTAAGCGGAAAAGAAATCCACTTTCCAAGCCCTCAGCCCGGCTAACCACTGAGGTTTGCCGCCGGCCGGCGCCTGCGCTTGAAGCCGGAAGTGCAGCTCGCGCCGGCAAGCGTGCAATAGGTCCGCTGGCGCTGCTCGCTCCGCATCATCGAGCGCGCGGAACAGCGCTTTCTCTCTTTCAAGCTGCTGCCGGCAGTCGGCGCAGGCCCCGAGATGCTGCTCCAGGGCCTCTTCTTGGGCGAAATCTAATTCGCCATAGAAATACAGAGCAAAGTCCTGGCGAGCCGTTTCACAATTCATCGGAAATCTCCCAAAGCAGCCCTCATCTTTTGCGTGGCGCGAAACAAACAGTTCTTGGTCGCCTCTTCGCTCGCGCCCAGTATCTCGCCGATGGCCCGCAATCGCATGCCGTGGAAGTGGCGTAATTCAAAGACCATCCGCTCGCGGGGCGTCAGTTGCGAAAGCGCGCGATCGATCCGCTCGCCGAGCTCTTGGCTCGTCAACTTGCGTTGCGGATCGCTGGCGGGATGGTCGGCGGGCAGCGAGGAAGTCCGGTCGACAAGCCCGTCCTCGGTTTCCAAGCAAACGGGCTCTTCTTTGCGCACCTTACGTTTCCGCAACCAGTCCAAGCAAAGGTTCGTGACAATCCGAAACAGCCAGCTGCGAAAGCTGCAATCAAAACGGAAATTTCGGATGTTTCTGTGAACGCGAAGAAAGGTCTCCTGATAGACGTCAAAGGCATCCTCTTCATTTCGCAAGAGGTTGAAGGCCAGCCGGAGCACAGCTTGGTCGTAAGCTTGGACAAGAGCTTCAAAGGCAGCGGCATCGCCCTTTTGCGCCGCGCGAATGAGCTCTCCCTCTTCAGCTGAGCTTGGAACCTCGACCTGCGCTAAGACTGGTATCGCTTGGCCCTCTCCGCTCACTCACCGTGTATAGACGTATGTGGGGGAAAAACGTCACCCTCCGGCGACCCGTTTGAAAGCCTCCGCCGCACTGAGAGCAGCCAGACGCCCGTTCGGCGGTTTGGCGCTAAGCCTCCAGCGCGAGATCAATGGTTTTCCGCGCCGGATCGAGCTTCGTGATTCTAAAAGTTCTTACCTCGCCGGGCCGAAGCTTCGGAGGACCTTCTTGCTTGGGCTCTGGCGCCCCTTGCTTCCAACGCGCCGCGAGCATGGCGGTGAGGGAAGCAACGTCGGCTTTGCCGGTTTGGGAAGGAGGCGGGGCAGCAGCCGGCTCGTTTTTTGGGAACCGGTAAACGCCGGTCACTCCTTCAGCCAGCTCCACTTTGGCCATAACCGCGTCCACGGACACCACACGTCCGCTGATCGTTTCTCCGACCTGATGGCTTGCTAAAAACTCATCCAGTACGGTCGGCTCCAGTTGTTTCATGCCCAAACGGATGCGGCGTTTTTGTTTGTCGACCTCTAGCACCAGAGCGCGCACCTTTTGCCCAGGGGAGAGAACTTCTTTGGGGTGCTCCAGCCGCCGCTCGCGCGTGATATCAGCAATGTGAATTAAACCTTCAAGTCCTCCGCCAAGATCGACGAAGGCGCCGAATTTGGCGATATTCGTGATGGGCACATCTTCGACCAAGCTTCCGACGGGGAAGCGTTTGTCCGCTTCTTCCCACGGATCTCCGAGGGCCTCTTTCAAACCAAGCGAAATGCGTTTTTCGGCCGGCTTGATATCAAGCACCACCACCTCTACGGCATCGCCGACTTGGACCACCTCCGAAGGTTTTTTGATGCGGCGGCCCCAGGCAAGCGAAGACAAATGCACGAGGCCATCGACACCCGGGCTAATTTCCACGAAGGCGCCGAAGTCGGCCAAGCGCACCACCTTGCCCCTCACGCGATCGCCGACCTTCAGGTTTTGAGTCGTGACAGTCCAAGGGTCAGGCGTGAGCTGCTTCATGCCAAGCGAGATGCGCTTGGATTCTGGATCCACTTTGAGGACTTTGACTTCCACCGAATCCCCAACAGAAACCAGGTCCCCAGGCTTGGCTGCGCGGTTCCAAGACATGTCGGCCACATGGAGCAGACCGTCGATGCCGCCGAGATCGACAAACGCGCCGTACTCGGTGACTGTGCGCACAGTGCCGTGAAGCACAGCGCCCTCGCGGATGCTGGCAAAGGCTCGCTCTTTTGCGAGCGCAGCTTCTTCTTCTAACAGCGAGCGGCGGTCCACCACAACATCTTCGGTGGCGGTGTCCAACTTGGTAATGAGGCAGCGGATCTCCTGCCCCACCAAGCTCTCCATCTCCATCGGATCGCGGGCGCCGCTGCGCGAGGCGGGCAGAAAAGCCCGGACGCCAACATCAACCCGTAAACCACCCTTCACGACTTCCACCACGCGACCCGCGACGGGCGTTTTTTCTTCAAACGCCTTTTCAAGTTGGGACCAGTCGAAGACGCGTTTGGCGCGCAGCATCGACAGCTCATAGTAGCCTTCTTCGTTGCGGCCAGTGATTACCACCGGCAGCAGGTCACCCGGCTTGATTTCACTCGCAGCGGTCAGCTCTGGCAAGCGGCTGCGGTCGATTACGCCCTCCATTTTCCGGCCAATGTCGACCAGAATTTGTTCCTGGCTCACCTTGATGACGGTGCCTTGAAGCGTTTCACCTTGGCCTTCGTTGGAATGCTCGTGTTCAAACTGCAAGAGGATGTCGCCGAAGGTCGACTCAGTGGCTTGAGCCTGCTCCTGGGGCGATGGATCCGTTGGATTTGCGAGACTCATGGGGAAAGTAAACCTTCATTTTGGCACAATCAGGGTGGAGATGTCGGAAAGCGCAAAGCCTTGGGTGAGGCCCCAGGACTTTGTGTGGATCCTGCTTTTTGGCGGGCTCGCGCTTGCAAGTCCAGACCGCTCTGCTTACGAGATTGAACTGCTGTTGGCCCTGGCCGCGTTGCAGCTGGCCGAACCACGTCTTCGTTTTTTTGAAACCGACCGGGGAAAGATTTTGCTGGTCTTGCTGAAGCTGGTTGCCGGTTTCCTGCTGATTGGCTTCACCGGTGGAATCACCAGCAGCTACCATCTGATCTTGCTCTTGCCAGTGGTTTCAGCGGCAACCTCCTTTGGGCTGGTGGGTACGATGCTTTGTACGGCGCTGGCCTGCGCCAGCTATCTGATTTTTCTTCATCCGGTGTTTCTTGATCCGCAAAGATGGGAGCTGACGCGCGAGGGAGTGAGTGTGGTCAGCTTGCGGGTGATGTTTTTACCGGTGGTCGCGTTTTTGACCAATGAGCTGGCCCGCGCCAACCGCGAAGCCGCTAAGCGTTATCAGGCTGCGGCGGCAGAACTGGCTGCCGCCAATCAAAGCCTCCAGCAGGCAACCGAGGCCATGCGTCGCTCGGAGCGTCTAGCGGCGCTCGGACAGATGAGCGCAGGACTGGCTCACGAGCTTCGAAACCCGCTCGGCACGGTCAAGGCTTCGGCGGAATTGCTGGCGCAGAAGCTGGCAACGGCGGATGAGCTGAGCCGGGAACTAGCTGGCTTCATCACGACCGAAGTCGACCGCGCCAACGCCCTCGTGACCAAATTCCTCGATTTCGCCCGGCCGTTGCGGCTGCAGCGCAGCCTAGCAGAGTTGAGTAACGCTCTCGATCAAGCAGTGGAGAGGTTCAAACGGCACGTTCCGCCCTTCCCAGTAACTGTCTATAAAAATTACTCTCCCGACATCCCTCCCTTCGCCATGGATGTGCAACTTGTCGAGCAGGTGGTCTATAACCTGCTCGTGAACGCTGCGGAGGCTAGCCCCCCAGGCGCCGCTGTAACCCTGAAAACCCGTCCCGTAAACAACTCTGCCGAAATTTCGGTGATCGACCGTGGAAGCGGCATCGACCCGGCGCACCTCGAAGCGATTTTTAACCCGTTCTTTACGACAAAGCGCCAGGGCATTGGCATGGGACTACCCATCGTTGCGAAGATAGTGGACGAGCACGGGGGAAAGATTTCGCTAGAAAGTCAACTCGGTGTGGGCAGCACGTTTCGGGTTCTGCTTCCCTTGGATGCTCCGCAAACGAGTCCATGAAAACGCGCATCCTGGTGGTTGAGGACGAAGAAAAGCTCCGCCGAGTCCTGGAGCTTCATTTTCAATCCTCGGGCTACGAGGTGGATCTAGCGGGCTCGGCCGAGGAGGCGCTAGCGCTCTCTGACCGCGCCCACGTCGTGTTAACGGACTTGAAGCTTCCCGGTGCAAGTGGCCAAGAACTGTTGCTTTCGCTCCAGCGCCAAAACCCTTCACTTCCCGTCATCGTGATGACCGCCTTTGGCACGGTGGAAACAGCCGTTGAGGCGATGAAAAACGGCGCCTACGATTTCGTGCTGAAGCCGTTTTCGCTTGACCATCTCCGCCGGGTGATCGAAAAGGCGCTCGAGGTCAGCACCTTGCGCGAGGAGAACCGGAAACTGAAAGAGGAGCTCGGTCAGCGGTATGAGTTCGACAATCTGGTGGGCTCCTCGCGCGCCATGCAGGAAATCTTCGCAGTTGTGGCTCGTGTGGCTCCCACGCGGGCGACGGTCCTGCTGTGCGGGGAAAGCGGCGTCGGCAAAGACATGATTGCCCGCGCAATTCACCATCACTCCCCCCGCCGCGACCGTCCTTTTGTGAAGATTAACTGCACGGCAATTCCCGAGAACCTACTCGAAAGCGAGCTGTTTGGCTATGAGAAAGGCGCTTTCACCGGCGCGCACACAAACAAGCCTGGCAAATTCGAACAAGCCGATTCCGGCACCGTGTTTCTCGACGAAATTGGCGATGTTCCTCCGTCGATCCAGGTCAAGCTTTTGCGCGTCCTCCAAGAGCGGGAGTTTGAAAGGCTCGGTGGCAACCGAACGCTCAAAATTGACGTGCGTGTGATTGCCGCCACCAACGTCGACCTTCGCGAGGCGCTTGAGCAAGGCACGTTTCGAGAAGACCTCTACTACCGTTTGAATGTCGTCCCCATCAATATTCCTCCCTTGCGCGAGCGCAAGGAAGATATTCCCGCCTTGGCGCGGCATTTCCTGCGCAAACACGCTGCTGATCTCGGCAGCGCAGTGGAGGAGATTTCCGAGCAGGCCATGGCCAAGCTCATGGATTATCACTGGCCGGGCAATGTACGGGAGCTGGAAAACGTGATCGAGCGGAGTCTTGTGCTGTGCTCGCGGACGAAGCTGGAAGCAGGCGACATCCGCTTGGATACCGTTCCGCGTTCCAAAGCGGCGGTCAGTAGTTCTTTCCTGCCAGAAGGCATGTCGCTGGAAGAGTACGAACAATCTTTGATTCGCGAGGCTTTGCGTCGCAGCGGGGGAAACAAGAGCCAAGCCGCGCGGCTGCTTGGACTGACACGGAATGCCCTGCGCTACAGGCTCTCGCAAATGGGACTTGAACAGGACAAAGACTCGGCCGAAAAGGATTAGGCTGGCATGGATTTCGCGCTGGCTAGGAAGGCCAGCACCAGAACCGCGCGAACCTCAACCCGTAGCCGCATAGCGCTTGAGCTTGGCATACAAGGTGGAGCGATCGATGCCAAGCAAGCGCGCGGTCTTGGAATGGTTTCCGCCGCACTGCCGGAGCGTCGTGAGAATATGCTGTTTTTCCAGTTCTTTGAGGCTCTGTCCGCAACCCGGCCGCAGGGCCAACTCGGGGCCGAAAACATGGGCCAAAGCGCTCTCATCCAGCATTTGGCCAGGTGAGAGGATCAAGGCTCGTTCAAGGACATTCTTGAGCTCTCGCAAGTTCCCCGGCCAGGGGTAGCGAGTAAGAAGTTGGAGGGCGGCTGAGCTCAGCTCCGGAGTGGTGGAGCGGTTCAAATCGGCAGACAGTTGACGCAGGAAGAAGTGTACCCAGCTCGGAATGTCAGCTTGCCGTTCCCGTAAGGGAGGCACTTCGAGGCAGCAGCGAGCCAATTGCAGCCGCAGCTCAGCCAGAAAAGCGCCCTGGCGGACTTGCTCCTCGAGTCGCTCGCCGGTGCTGGCAATCACCCGGCAGTCGACTGCAACCGGTGCCCCTCCCCCGAGGCGCACAATTTCTTTTTTTTGGATGGCGCACAGCAGCTTGGCCTGAACGCTCATGGCCACCTGTTCAATCCCATCGAGAAACAGCGTACCGCCCTCAGCAAGTTCGAACACTCCCTTTTTGCGCGGAGCCGGCCAAGCGAAGGCGTCTTCTTCAGAACCAAAAAGCTCGCTTTCCAGAGAACTGGCCGGCGCGGCGCAAGAGACACGGACAAACGGCCGGTGCCTTCGCGGGCTGCGCTGGTGAATGGCCCGCGCCAGAAACTCTTTGCCCGTAGCCTCTTCTCCCACGATGAGCACCGGGGCATCGCTGAAGGCTGCCAGTTCCACGAATTCGTGCATGCGCTTACTCGCCGGGCTGTCGCCGATCCGCTCCGCAAGGGGGAGGATCGTCTGTATGAATTCACGCAGTTGGGTGATTTCACGCTGCGCCCTGGTGTAGACCACACATCGGGAGAGGGCTTGCAGTAAGGACTGCGGGTTTACCGGCTCCAGGAGAATGTCGCTGGCTCCCGGCTTGAATCCCTCTCTTAGAGAGCCTTCAGAAACGGGGTCTGCAATCAAAATGATCGATATCTCCGGCTCGTTCCGCCGGACCTTCGCCAGCCCCTCCATGGCCCGCACCGCGAGCTTCGCGTCCGCAAGAATCACATCGAATCGCCGCCGCCGCAGAAGCGTTTGCGCTTGTTCGATTGTGGAAGCCGTTTCGACAAAGTAGTCCCTCTGTTGAAGCCATCGGACAAGAGATTCACCTCGGTCAACGATCCCGTTGAGAATCAAAACGTTTCCACTGTCACCGCACATGTGCGAGAACCTCTCTGGCGCCGACAGCAGTTAGCCTCTTGGTTGTCACTCTCAGTGAGCAGAAAGCACAACCCGCCAACCAACTTCGTCACTGCGATTGCAAGCTGGCTTCCACTTCGGAGGAAAGAGACCGGAACAGGCTCTTTGATGACTCCCGCTCCGCGTGATTGGGCCGAGTTTTGGAAAATAATCTGCAGGAAGGGGAAGTGTGATGAGGGTCCATTGCCTCGCCCGAGCGGTTCTTTTTGTCCTACTCCCGGCTATCTTACTAGCTCAGGCACGGGAAGCAGACTGTAAGTCTTGCCACGATGCAGAGGCGAAGGTCTCCGCTTCTGCCCACGCTTCGCTTTCGTGTGACACCTGCCACGATCAGCACACGACCTATCCGCATCCTCAAGGGGTCGAGAAACCGGCCTGCGCAACCTGTCACAGCCAGCAAGCGGAAGCCACGTCGAAGAATGTTCACGGACTGGCGCTCAAGGCTGGCAACACGGGAGCTCCGGATTGTGCGACCTGCCACGGCGGCGGGCATGAGGTAGCGAAGGTGTCGGTTCCGCAATTTCGACAAACCTTGGCGGACACCTGTGGCATGTGTCACACCGAAGCAGCCGAAAAATTCAAAGCAAGCGTCCACGGACAGGCGGTTGCTAAGGGGTTGAGGGGTGCTCCCACCTGCACGGATTGCCACGGCGAGCACACCATCCTGGCTAAGGATCAGATTGCTAGTCCGGTTCATCGCCGCAACATTCGCGACACCTGCGGTCGATGCCACGGCGATGTGCGGCTGGCCAGCCGGTTCGGTCTTCCTACAGACCGCGTCACCAGCTTCGACGCATCTTTTCATGGTCTCGCCGCCAAGGGTGGAGCTCAATCGGTCGCCAACTGCGCTTCTTGCCATGGCTTTCATGACGTACTGCCCTCGAGCGACCCGAAGTCGATGATCCATCCCAGCAACCTGCCTCAAACTTGCGGGCAATGTCACCCCGGCGCAGGCACCCGCTTCTCACTCGGCACCATTCATTTCACGGAGGGCGGAAACGAACCAGGTCCAGTCCGCTGGGTACGACTTGCTTATTGGATCCTCATTCCCTTCACCGTGGGTTTAATGTTTCTGCATCAAGCTGGCGACTGGATTCGCAAGCTCCTCACCTTGCGATTCCGCCCTGCATCGCCAGCTGCCGCCCCTCGGCCCAATGGCGAGCTGCGAATGTATCCCTTTGAACGAATTCAGCATGCGCTGCTAGCCGTCTCTTTCGTGGTGCTCGCTTGGACAGGCTTCGCCCTCAAGTGGCCCGATGCTTGGTGGGCCAAGCCGCTGGTCGCCTGGGAGTCTGTCTGGCCCGTCCGCGGCACTGTCCACCGGATCGCGGCTGTCGTCTTCATGATCTGTGGCGTGATGCATCTCGCTTCTCTGGTCTTGAGCCCGCGCCTGCGTCGTCACTGGATGGAGCTCATTCCTCACCGTCGCGATTTCCGGGAAGGACTGGCGATGCTCGCCTATAACCTCGGTCTGCGCAAAACGAAGCCGCAAGTTTCCCCCCACGGCTACGTCGAGAAGGTTGAATACTGGGCGGTGGTGTGGGGTGCGGTCATCATGGGCATTAGTGGCCTTCTCCTGTGGTTTAACACCTGGTCGCTACAGCAGTTCCCGAAGATTTGGCTAGATGTGGCCACCGCGGTCCACTATTACGAGGCGGTTTTAGCCTGCTTGGCAATCCTCGTGTGGCACTTCTACACAGTGATCTTTGATCCAGAAGTCTATCCGATGGACCCAGCCTGGCTGACGGGACGAAGCGTCCGCAGACGGCAAGCCGGGCCTCATTCCCCGGAAGCCTCCCCGTTGTCAGAACCCGCTCCGGGTCTGGCTTCGGCTAGCCCCGCCCCAACCGCGGCCTCGCCATCGGCAGACTGAAGGGCTCGGACTTTTTTTGGGCAGATCGATCCCCACCAAGCCAACATCAACTTTTCAGTGCGCCTCCCGTTGACAGCGGGCCGAGGACGCCGCACAATGATACTGTACTAGTTCACTAGCTCAGTAATACTGAAAGGCCTCGGGAAATGATTCTCAGCCTCAATCCCAACTCTGGCGTACCGGTCTATCTCCAGCTCATGGAACAGATCAAGCACGCCATCGGCACCGGCATCTTGCGCCCAGGGGATCAATTGCCTGGCCTGCGCAAGCTAGCCGAATCGCTAGTGATCAACCCGAATACAGTGGCGCGAGCCTACCGGGAATTGGAGCACGAGGGAGTGATCGAGTTGCGCCAAGGATCGGGAGCGTTTGTGAGGCAACGCGCTGCTGGATCCACGACCACTCAATTGATGAAAAAGGGGGAACGTATGGTCAAGGATTTGGTTCGCACTCTTTTGGAAGCCGGCTTGAGTGAAGAAGAGATCCGCCGGCTGGTGGAAGCCACGCTGCTGGAGCTTTGCGGAGCTTCGAAAAGCGGAGAGAGGAGAAGGCAGACTCATGCAGGGCGAACTGGCGGTTGAAATTCGCGGCTTGCGCAAAAGCTTTGGCCAATACCACGCCCTGTGCGGTTTGGATTTGAGTGTTCCCAAGGGCTCCATCTGTGGCTTCCTGGGCCGGAATGGAGCCGGCAAAACAACTACGTTCAAGGTGTTGCTGGGAGCGATCCGGGCTGATGCCGGTCAGGCGCGTGTTTTTGGTCTTTCTTGCAGCGAGCGCTGGGAGTCTCTGGAAATCCGTCGCCGGACGGGCTTCGTGAGCGAGCAGAAGTGCCTGTATCCTTACATGACGGTCGAAGAGGTGCTGCGCTTCACGCGTCCCTTTTTTCCCCACTGGGACTTGGAGCTCGAAAAGAGCTATCTTGAGCGCTTTGAGATCGACTCCAAGTTAAAAATTCCGAAGCTCTCAAAGGGCTACCTCACCAAGCTCAACCTGGTGCTGGCGCTGTGCCGCCGGGCCGACCTGTTGCTGCTGGACGAGCCAACCGAGGGTCTGGACCCAGCAGTGGTCGAAGACGTGCTTCAAGCCCTGGTGAACGTGAATGCCGAGTTCGGAACCACCATCTTTTTCTCTTCCCACCAGCTTCACGAAATTGAGCAAATAGCTGACCGCGTGGTGATCATCGATGGCGGTCGAACTCTGCTTGAGGATTCTCTGGATGATCTTCGCGCCGCATACCGCCGCTTAAACTTTGTGTTTGACGAAAATCCCCGACAAGCGGAATCCCGGTTGCGCTGTTACGGACCTTTGTTGTGTGAGGGCCGCAGTGTGTCCCTGTTGGTGAAAGCCGACTGGGAGGCGGCGGCAGCCGAGGCGAGGGCCCTGGGCGCTCGGTTGCTCGATGCACAGCCGGTGAGTTTGAAAGAGATCTTTCTTCGCTCGCTGAAAGGCAAATAGAAAGAGGGGTGGCATGCTTTGGTATAAATCGTGGCTGGAACTACGATTCCGCCTTTTCTGGTTACTTTTTCTGCTGCTCGCCCTAGCCTGCTTTCTTGTGGTTTGGTCGCAGGAACTCGCTTCAGGCAACTGGGAAGCGGCGCAGATGTTTGGCCTCGAGCCGGGAAAACTGGGCGCGGCTGGGCTTCCCGCCGAGCAGGTGGTGGCGCTTGCTTCAGGCCTTTTTGTCCTGGCTCTCATTCTCGCTCCCGTGGGGGCGCTGATGTTAGCCGGATCGGGCATGAACACGCAGACCAACTATGGCATGACGCCTGGCTTTCACGGATCGATGCTCTACACGCTTTCGCTCCCTGTCACCCGGCGGCAACTGTTGTGGACCCGAGCAGCCCTCGGCGGGCTCTGCTATTTGGCCTTTGTCCTGCTTTGTCTTGCCTTCCTGCTGGGGTTTTACCGTTTGTCAGGTATTTCGCTGTCTTGGTCAACCATCCTGGCATTCCTTCCAGGCTTGCTCGTTGGAAGCCTGTTTTATTACTCGCTGGCCGTGTTCCTCAGCGCTGTTTTCGATGAGTTCTGGAGCAGCATGATCGGTTTCTTCCTCGTTGGTTTGCTCGGCGGCTACTCGATCGCGAGCGGCGCTACAACGATGGAAATCACCTCTTTGATGCGCGGGGTGAGCCTGCTGCGGGGCCAGGAATGGCCCTATCTGGCGGCCGCCTTGTGGATCGCAGCGGCGATTGTGCTGATTTTGGCAGCCTCCTGGTGGGTGGAAAGGAGAGAGATATGAAAGCCAAGCTGAGGAAAGCCGCTGCCTACAGCCTGCCCCCGTTGCTTGGCTTGATTGTTGGCGCCACGGTCGGGAAATTGAATCTTTTTCCCGAAGTGACCCGGCAGCAAGCCTTGTCTGCTCTCGCATGGCTTCCGGTAGTCCTCTTCCTGGTGATCGCAATCCACGAGGTCGGGCATCTGTTGGGCGGGATGTGGTTTGGGCTCCGGTTCTGCCTGCTCGCCGTTGGCCCGTTGCTCGTCTTGCGGGAACAGAACCGCATCCGGATCAAGTTTAACCGCGCCTTTTCGCTGTGGGGCGGCCTTGCTGCTGCCTTGCCTGAGCGTTTTCAAAATCTCGAACGGGCGATGCTGGCGTTCACAGCCGGTGGTCCGCTTGCCTCACTTCTGGCAGCCGTCGCGTTGTGGCAGGCGCCGGGTGTTGCCGCCCGTTTGGCAAGTCTTTGTTCGCTGCTCATCGGATGCGTCACACTCGTTCCCCTGCGCTCGAGTGGCTTCGTTTCCGATGGTGGACGTATTCTCATGTTTCTCCGCCAAGCTGAGCAAGCCAAGCGCTGGTCGGCTTTAGCCCTGCTTTCTTCCTATAGTTTGGCGATGGTGCGACCAAGAGAGTGGCCCGAGGAAGTGATCCAACAGGCTCGGGCCGTACCCGATGGATCGCCGGACGACCTTGCGGCAGCCTGGCTGGAGCATAAAGCAGCGCTCGACCGGGGAGAAATCGAGCGTGCCCGCGCGGCGCTGGATTATGTGCAAGCCCATCTCGATCAGCTTCCAAAAGTGACGGCCAGTGTCGTTCTGTTGGACATTGCCGTTTTTGACGGCCTCTATCGCCATCTTCCCGTGCAGCTGCCCGCAGCAAAGCCCTTGTTTGCTCCCTTGATGGACTTTGAACTTGCTCGGGCAGCTAGCTTACTGAGTCAAGGGGATTGTGAGGGGGCGGCGCAGACGGCGCGCCGTGCGTTAGACCGGTTTCCGCCAGCCACTTCTGGCGCTTGCTATTTGACGCGGGATTTGCTGGAAGAAGTGGTCCGCCAGGCCACCCGCTAATTCCGGACCCAGTGCTCGGCTGCCTTCCCTGCTCTGCGAGCTTGTTCGATTTTTAGAAGGTTTGGATTCACTGTTGGGAGCCTGTGCGCCGCTAGTGGTTCGCCCCGTCAATCGGCGACAATGAAGAGTCGCCACAGACTCTCTTCATGCAAACCATCCGTAACGAAAACCTCCGGAATATCGCTATCATTGCCCACGTCGACCATGGCAAGACAACGCTCGTAGACGCGCTGCTCCATCAAAGCGGAATTTTTCGCGGCAATGAGACGGTGGTCGAACGCGTTCTCGATTCCAACGTTCTCGAGCGCGAGCGGGGCATCACGATTCTTGCGAAAATCACGGGGGTTCATTACCGAGGCGTCAAAATAAACATCGTGGACACGCCCGGCCACAGCGACTTTGGCGGCGAAGTCGAGCGCGCCTTGTTGATGGTCGACGGCGTGCTGCTGCTGGTTGACGCCAGTGAGGGCCCCTTGCCGCAGACTCGCTATGTCTTGATGAAGGCTCTCGAAGCAGGCTTGCCGCAAATTGTCGTCATCAACAAAATTGACCGCCCGGATGCGCGTCCTCAGGAGGTCATCAATGAGATCTACGATCTTTTCATCGATCTCGACGCCAGCGAAGAGCAGCTGAATTTTCCGATTCTGTACACGGACGCCAAAAGGGGCATCGCGAAAACGTCGTTGCAAGACAGCTCGATGGACCTCCGGCCGTTATTTGAGGCGATTCTGAAGCACATTCCTGGCCCTGCGGGCGATCCCCGAGCAGTCTTACAGATGCAGGTGACGAATTTGGATTACAGCGAGTATCTGGGCCGGCTGGCCATCGGCCGGGTGTTTCATGGCCAGCTGCGCCATGGCGACGAGGTGAGTATCTGTAAACTCGATGGCAGCGTTCAGAAGACCCGAATTACGAAGCTTTATTCCTTTGAAGGCTTAAAGCGCGTGGATGAAACGGAAGCTGGTCCCGGCGCCATTATCGCCATCGCAGGAGTCGAAGGAATCACAATTGGGGAAACCGTTTCAAGCCTAGAGACGCCCCGTGCGATGTCTCCCATTCAGGTCGACGAACCGACGATCGCCATGACATTTACCGTCAACACCTCGCCTTTTGCGGGCAAAGAGGGCCAGTTTGTCACCTCGCGCCACCTACGCGAGCGGCTCGAGCGCGAGCTTTTGACCAACGTATCTCTCAAGGTGGAGCAAGCCGGCGGGCCTGATTCTTTCAAGGTGATGGGACGCGGGGAGCTGCAACTCGCAATTCTCATTGAAATGATGCGCCGCGAGGGTTATGAGCTGATGGTGGGAAAGCCCGAAATTCTAACCAAGACGATCGACGGTAAGCTCTGCGAGCCACTCGAGCTCCTGACCGTGGATGTGCCCGAAGTTTATATCGGCGCAGTGATGGAGAAGATGGGAACGCGAAAGGGCAGGATGACCAAGATGATCAACCACGGCTCCGGGCGCGCGCGGCTGGAATTTGAAATTCCCTCTCGAGGTTTAATTGGATTACGCAGTGAGATGCTCACCGACACCAAGGGCACGGCGATCATGAACTCCCTGTTTAAGGGCTATATCGAGTGGCAGGGCGAAATTCCCATGCGCCCAACCGGCTCGCTGGTGGCCGACCGGCCCGGTGTTGCCACTGCCTATGCCATCTACAACCTACAGGAACGGGGAGAAATCTTCATCACGCCCGGAACAGAGGTCTACGAGGGAATGATCGTGGGTGAGAATTCGCGCAACGCTGATCTCAATGTGAATATCGTCAAGGAAAAAAAGCTCACCAATATGCGCTCCTCAACGGCCGATGAAGCCATTCGCTTAGTGCCTCCACGGCTGCTCAACTTAGAAAACGCCCTGGAATTCATTCGAGAGGATGAATTTGTTGAAGTAACCCCGAAGTCAATCCGGCTTCGCAAGAAAGTTCTCAAGGCCAACCAGCGGTAGGGGTATGAAGACAAAACCCAGCGCTCGATCGGTCGCAGTGCTTAGCATCGGTGTCAGCTCGCTGCTGGCTGCGCTCAAGATGACGGCTGGTTGGCTGGCTGGTTCAACCTCGGTCCTCGCCGATGGCGTCGAGTCGGCAAGCGACGTAGCCGCATCGAGCGTTGTTCTCTTCGGTTTGACCATGGCCTTGCGCCCGCCGGATCACAACCACCCTTACGGCCATGGACGGCTGGAAACACTGAGCGGCTTTGCGCTGGGATGGCTGCTCGCGGCGACGGGAGCGGGCATCTGCGTGAGCTCGGTGCAACGTCTCTATGAGCAACACGAGGCTCCGGCCGCTTATGCCGCCTGGGTCCTTGTCTTCTCGATCGTCACGAAATCGACGCTCGCGTGGTGGAAACTACGGCATGCGCGGAGAACCCGCAGCTCCGGGCTGCTGGCCGACGCCTACAACGATATGGTTGACATCGTCTCGGGTTTGGTCGCCTTGCTAGCGCTCAGTCTTACTCTTTATGACCCGCAGCGCTTTCTCGCAGCCGATCATTTTGGCGGACTGGTGGTCGGATTCATCGTCATCTTTCTTGGCCTGCGCGTCGTTCGCGAAACAACCATGCAGTTGATCGACACCATGCCGGACAACGCTGTGATCGAAGAAATACGCGCAATCACGGTAACCGTCCCAGGAGCGCTGGGCGTAGAAAAATGCTTTGCTCGAAAAACTGGTTTGCAGTACCACGTGGACCTGCATCTCGAGGTGGATCCGGAACTCACCGTGCGCCAGAGTCATGACATCGCCACAGAAGTCCGGGCCAGGCTCAAGCAGAAGCTGGACTGGGTGGCGGACGTACTGGTGCATGTGGAACCTTATGGCGAGGCGGAGCGGCAACCACCAAACGAGCGCCGGGAGCCAGCACCGCAGGACGGCCCGGAGAGAATCGCACCCTCGTGAGCCGCGTGAGCGGAAGGGCGGCATCATCCGATCTCGGACTGCAGGATTTGCCCGCGGTTAGATCAGTAACGAGCAGATCCTTTATCCGAGGGCGCGAATCGTTTGTTCAAGCTGTTCTAGGGCGTGCGCAAAAAAGTGGTCTGCCCCGTCAATCCAAAAGAATTGTTTCTCGCAGGCCAGCGACTCATAAAACCGGTAGGCGGCTTCCGGAGGACAAACCACATCTTGTCTGCTGTGTATGAACACACAAGGAATAGAACAGGGGCGGACGGTTTCCTCCTTGAGATTCTGGGCCGGAAAACCAACCAAAATGGCGCGTCGCGCCCAGGGGTGGCGCTCGGAGAGGCGCAGGGCGATGCGAGAACCGAAGCTGAAACCTGCCAGCGAATAAGGTAGTGCGGGGTAGCGCTGGCGAAGCAGCCGGAGCGCTGCCTCTGCATCTTCCACCTCACCTTGGCCGCCATCGTGTACACCTTCGCTGCGGTTCACACCGCGAAAATTGAAGCGCAGTACGACGTGGCCCGACTGTCGCAAGCCGCGGGCGAGCCGGTATACCACCTTATTGTGCATGGTTCCTCCGTGCAGGGGGTGGGGATGGCATACAAGCGCTGCTTGGCGCGGTTCACCCTGCTCGGGCTCTTCCAGTAACGCCTCGAGCCGGCCTGCTGGACCGGGAATAAAAAGCGTCTCGATGCGGCGGGACAAGCGGTCTCCAGCGAACTTTTAATTGCTTCGATAGTTGGTAAATTGCATGTCGATGCCAAAGTCCTTACTTCGTAGTGCGGCAATCACCTCTTGCAGAGTATCCCGGTCTTTGCCGCTGACCCGGACAAAATCTCCTTGGATGGAGGCCTGCACCTTCTTTTTGGTTTCTTTGATGAACTTCACAATTTCCTTGGCTTTATCCGTGGCGATGCCTTGTTGGAGGGTCACTTCCTGGCGGACCGTCGAACCGGCAGCCGGCACGATGGGACCGTAGGTAAGAGCTTTTAAGGGAACTTTGCGTTTCACCAGTTTTTGTTCCAAGAGCTCGGTCACGGCTTTCAACTTGAATTCATCTTGGCTGACCAGAGTGATCTTTTTTTCTTTCTCGTTGAGAGTTATCGAGCTTTTGGAGTCTTTCAAGTCATAGCGGGTGGTGATCTCCTTCATCGCCTGTTGAATCGCGTTGACCACCTCAGGCATTTCGACAACGGACACAATATCGAACGAATTCTCGGGCATTCTTTTACTTTTTTAGCTGATTGAGGATTCGCGAGCTGATTTCTTCCACCAAGCTCGGCAAGGCGCGGTCGAGGGCGACGGTTACGGCGGCGCGGATGCGTTCCGGATCGAGAGGGTCTTCCTCGATCCCCTGGGCCTGGGCAGCGCGCCGCAATTCGGCCTCGCGGTCGAGCTTTGAGGCCTCGAGCAAAGGCTTGATAGTATCCAGCACGATCGAAGCTTCGAAAGGCTTTTTGATCCATCCATCGCTGCCCGCCTCCGCCGCTTTCTGTTCATCGAAAGGCTCCAGCACGCCCGCTGTTAACACCACGCGCACATGCTTGAAACGGGTGTTGCGCTTGACTTCGCGGCAGATGTCAAATCCCGAACGGCCGGGCAAGAAGGCATCGGCCAAGATGAGATCGGGATCCACGTCCGCCAGGCGGATCAACGCGGTTTCCCCATCGGTGACCGAAACGACTTCATAGCCCTCCTCTTGCAAGATGCGCTCGCCCATGCGCTGTGCATGCGGGCTATCATCAGCAAGCAAAATTCGGGTCATTTTTTGGATTTCTTCTTACCTTTCTTGGCCTCCGGCGCGCGGTTTTGCGGTAAAGGTAGCTGCGATTCGGCTTCGGAGTTTGCGGCTCCGGCTTGGGGAGGATTGGCCCGTGCATCGGGCTGCGTGTCAAGCGCTGTGGTCTCAGCGTTGGTGCTAAGAGTGACGTCAGTGACCCCGGCTCCAGCAGCAGCCGTTGCCGGCACGCTAACCGGGATCGTGGGCTGGTTACGCGTCATGGCCGGAGTACCGGATTTGGCTGCCTGAGACGTGTCAGGGCTCTTCCGGAAGATGCCGAACGCCTTACTGGCTAAACCCTTTTTGACCCGATTTTCTTGCTCATACTTCATGCGGGCCAGCGCGACCGGATCAGGCTCCGGAATTTCCATTTCCATTTCGCGCAACTTTTTCTTGGCTTCTTCGACGTAGGGGCTCAAAGGGTAGTCGCGGACAATCCGCGAATAGGCCATTCCAGTTTTGTCGCGGAAGCGGGGGCCCATCCGGCTATAGGAGTCCCCCAGCAGCCACAGCGCCTCATCGGCCCCGCTGTAGAGCGGATATTGATCCACGAGCGCCTGAAGACGGTTAGCTGCTGCCGGATGGCTACCCTTTTGATGGTAAAAATTCCCCACGCGGAACTCGCCTTCGGCGATCACTTCCTGGATGTTGCGCAACAGCTGCTGCACCCGGGGGACAAACTTGCTATTGGGGAATTGCAGAAGCAGCTGCCGACATTCATCCTCGGCTCGCAACATGTGTGTGGTGTCGCGGTCCGGTTTTTCCATCTGCTTGTAGTGGATCATGCACACTTTTTCTTGCGCTTCGGCCGCCTCTTCTAAGGCTGGGTAGAACAGAATGAAATCCTTGTATTCGGCCTCAGCTTGCGCAAGCGCGTGCGAGCCTCCTTCGCGAAACCAGCTATCGGCGATGGCCAGTTTCGCCTTGGCGAGATACTCGCTCGTGTCGTAGGTGTTGATCAGGGTTTGAAGAGTGAGACGCGCCACTTCGAAGCGGTTTTTTTCAAGGTCCCGAATGGCTTTGTCAAAGAGCACTTTATCTGGCTGCAAGGTATCTTTGGTGATCGGATTCTCATATTTGCGCCGGCGAAAGCCGCAGCCAGCCAACACTGCCAAGATAAGCGTCACAGTTAGTGCCTTGGTGATCCATTGCCGGTTGGTCATTCGATCCACTCCAAATCATTCAGGCCCGAATTGCGGTTGCCTCCCGGGCCAACTGTTGCATCTTCTTCACGGTCGTTTCCGGATCGTCACTCTGAAAGATGCTCGATCCAGCCACCACCCAATCACAGCCAGCCCGCACGACATCAGCCACATTATCCGGACCGAGCCCGCCATCCATTTCCAGCTTAAAACTCAAGCCTCGTTCACGCCGTCGCTGATCAAGCTCCATTAACTTGCGCATCGTCCTAGGAATGAAGCGCTGGGCCCCGAAACCCGGGTTGACGCTCATGACAAGCACGTAATCGGCCAGTTCCAGGACTTCGTCAAGCGTCGAGACCGGTGTTGAGGGATTGATCACCACGCCCGCCAGCGCGCCTTCGGCTTTAATCAGCCGTAGGGTACGATCAAGGTGCGGGCAAACCTCCTGGTGGACCGAAATCTGATCCGCACCCGATTCGACAAAGGTCGCGATGTAGCGATCCGGATCGGTAATCATGAGATGGACATCGAAAGTCAGTCGGCAAATGCTGCGGATCGACCGGATTACCGGCGGGCCGAGACTGATATTGGGGACGAAATGGCCGTCCATCACATCAATATGAAGCATGGAAACTCCCGCCCGCTCGACACTGGCGATCTGTTCGCCAAGACGCGCAAAATCGGCGGCCAAAATCGATGGCAGGATTTCCACCATGCGGCGTTTGGAAAGCTAACTTGATCGTATCACAGCAGCGAAGAAGCCATCCCCGGCATGAACGCCAGGAAGTCGCTGGAAAGTTTCGGCTAGACCGCCGGCCAGTGCCACAACCTCTTCATTTTCCTCGCGCTCGAGAGAACAAGTGCTGTACACTAGCCTGCCGCCCGGCGCTAGAGCCTCCCTGGCCTGCCGCAAGATGGCTACTTGCCGCCGTTGTAAATCCATCAAATCCTCTGGCCTGAGACGCCATTTGATTTCCGGATTTCGAGCCAGCGTCCCAGTGCCCGAGCACGGTGCGTCGACGAGAATTCGGTCGAATTTCTGCCGGAACGGCAGCGGTCGCGTGGCATCCAGTACGACCCTTGGGCAAGCG
This sequence comes from Bryobacteraceae bacterium, assembly GCA_025056455.1. GTDB lineage: Bacteria > Acidobacteriota > Terriglobia > Bryobacterales > Bryobacteraceae > CADEFT01. The sequence goes on from JANWVY010000002.1 coordinate 51,872, forward strand.
GCCAGAAAATCGCGTAGGCGGTGAAGATGGAGATCGCAAGCAAATACCTCGGCCCCCAACTCGAGGGCGGTCGCTGTTTTGTTACCAGGCGCAGCGCACAGGTCCAATAACCGCACTCCCGGCTTTATTTCGAGCAGCGTCACTACCCATTGCGACCCAATATCCTGCTGGCGGTAGGGCTGTGGCAGGGATAGCGCCCGGTAACAGCCGGGCACCTCGGTTGGCTCAAGACCCGGGGCGGCTCCGGGCGCACGAACGAAGACTTCGGGCGGACGCAGGCTAGCTTCGGCCATCTGCGCCGCGGTCTGCTCGCCATATTGTGCCACCCACCGCACCCACAACCATTCGGGCAAGGAATAACGCGTGGCGGGATCGGGCCAATCGTGATCCCCGGGCTCAAGCCGGCGTAAAACAGCATTCACAAGGCCCGCAGCAGATTTCTTCTTTGCCCGCTTCACTAGTTCGACGCTTTCGGAAACGGCTGCGTGTTTCGGAATCCGGTCGAGATAGAGAATCTGATAAGCGCCTAACCGGAGCGCAAGGCGCACTTCGAGGTCAAGCCGCGGTTTTCCAACGCGGTAGTCAAGCTGTGCCTGGCGGCGCAGTACCCCGTAAACGAGCTCTGAGGCTAACCTCGCATCGCGCTCGTCCAAGTCCAGGTTTCGCAGCAGCTCCGAGGCCCAAGCCCCTCTGGCTACACGCAAGAGAATGTCGAAGGCCGCTGCGCGCGCCGGCGAAATCATTGCAGCACGATGTAGGGTGCGTCGTGATCCGAGACGCGGAGGGCCGTCCCACCCCGGTCGGCTAGAGACGCCGGGAAGTCCGCGTTGAAGTGCGCAATACCGGACCAGCGAACCATCCCCAACAGCGCGGGACTCACGAAAATGTGGTCGAGCACCTGAGAGATGCCCCCAAACACAAAGCTATAACGATTCATCTCGGGAACGCTCCAGGTCAGGTTGGCCATTCCTGTCCGATCACTCAGAATCAGCAAGGAGGGGGAGTCTTCGGTGTCGTTGAAGTCTCCCAGCACAATCAGATTCTCTCGTCCCAATCTTTGGATCTCGCTAGACAAATACTCAGCCGAGGCGATGCGCTCTGCTTCGTTGCCTCCAATCCGAGAGCGCCAGTGGTTGACAATCACCGTAAGCAGCATTTCCCCCCAGGCGAAATCAACAAGCAAGGGCGGACGGTCATAGAGAAACTGGCGAAATGCGCGGCCATCGGGCAGGGTGCAGGCTCCGTTTCGAAACTCAGGCGCTTCGGCTTGCAACTGGAATTCGCCCAGCTTTCGCAGGCGGTCTTGGCGGTAAAGCACCCCCACGTTAATGTTGCTAAAGTCACAGCCTTTGAGCAGGACGGCTTGGTAGGGACCAGCGCGAGCGCCTAACGCTTCGAGCAGCTGCTGATCTTCTACCTCTGCAACGGCGACAATTTCTGGCAAACGCAAGTGATCGCGGATGGCTAGGGCTAGCTTTTCCAGCTTCCGTTCCAGGGCTACGGCAGGAAGCTGCCAGACCACTCTCTGGCAATTGAGAAACGCCACTCGCAGCAGCTGACCAGGGGACCCGGCCGAGACCGCAGTGGCGGCAGTTGGCCGGAAGCCTGCGTCGCGAACGTCATAATCGGCCACCGGCTCCAAACGGAAACTGCCGAAATCGAAGTGGAGGACACCAACTAGATCGGGCACGAGATCAAAGACCTGGACCTCCTTGCGGAAGGCCCCTCCCGATTGATCGATCATGAGTGGCACAACATCGGGTCTCGTCCACGGGAACAGTCGCACAGTTGCTGGGAGCCGGTCCCAGCGCACCGCAAAATACTCCCCAAAGCGCGTGCTTGGACTCACGGCGACACTGGCAGGGTAGGCTGCTAGCATCCCTTCAAATGGCTCCAAGGCTGCTGGCTCGGAACTCAAAGGGTTTAAAATCACGGCTTGAGGCAAAGGGGATGAGCCGATGACTTCAAACGACCCACCGTTGCGGAGGTCGATCTCCGTGACGCTTCCCGCATAGCCCGCCCGCGCAAATTCGATCACCCGCCCGGTTACCCGCACTAGTGAGCTAGGTAGGGGTAGGTTGGTCGATACGCCAAAAACGAAAATTCCGTCCGATGTTTCGGCCCTTCCGTCCCCCGCGGGATCTTGAAGAAAAAATCCCTGCATTCCGGCAAAGGCGGCCGTCACCACACCGCTCAAGGTGACCGTCCGGTCCACGCAAGGCGACCTTGGACCGTCGCCTTGTACGGCGGGAACCGTCGAACACTGCGCCGCGAGAACGGCCGGACACAACAACCAGAGCAGCTTCATGAGCCTTACTCCCTATAATAGAAACTTGGACCTCGAAAAGACGCTGTTGCGCAAAGTGGGCGACGCCATCGGGCGGTTCAACATGATCCGCGAGGGTGACCGTGTCGCTGTGGGGCTGTCCGGCGGCAAGGACTCTGTAACCTTACTCGAGGCTCTGCTCCTGCTTCAAAAACGCTCGCCTGTGAAATTCCGCGTCGAGGCTTTCACCGTCGAACAGGGTAAGTTCTTGGCGCCCATTCAGCCGCTGGGCGACTGGCTCCGGTCGCGCGGGATTGGTTGGACTTACTTTGAAGACACGCCTTCACTCCGGCTGCTCGAAGAGCAACCTGAACATGGCTGTGATCTGTGTAGCCGCTTCCGACGGCGCGCGGTGTACGAAATCGCCCGGAAACTCGGCGCCAACGTGATCGCGCTTGGACATACCGCGGATGACTTCTGTGAAGCTTTCCTCCGCAATACGCTTTTCACCGGCCGGCTGAGCGCTCTGCCTCCTGTCACCTACTCGCGAAAGAAGGAATTTCGGCTCATCCGCCCGCTCGTGTTCGTGAGCGAGGATTTAACCGCCCGCTATGCTGCTTCCACGGGCGCCCCGGTAATCCCCTGCGGATGTTCTCAGCGAACGGGCACCGTGCGCCGGAATTTGCGCGACTTCTTTGCGGAACTGGAACGCGACTACCCTCATCTCAAAGACAATATGCTGGCCGCCATGGGCAACATTGATCCGCGACGGCTGCTCGACGTGCGCTACTTCGAGGCGGAAGTCGAAGGAGCCGCCACGGAGGCCTTCCCCATCTTGCAGCAGATCTAGCCTGTGGGATCAGCGGTTGTCGATCTCAACAACGTAGACCTGGGGATGCCCGCTGCGGTCGCTGGCAAACACCACCAAGCGCTCATCGGGTGAAAACGACGGGTGTGGGTGGGTCCACTGCGGGCCGTAAACGGTGTCCGTAGGCACCTCCATCCAGCTCAAGGCGCCTGTTTTTGCCTCACTACGGGCGAGCTCAAAATCTTCCTTCAAGGCATACCGAGAGGTCTTCCATTGCGAGCCGCCGTTAGAGGCTTCACTGAGACAGACAAGCTCGCGCGAACCAGTCGCTACGTCGACGAGTTGAATGCCGATGTCTGGGTGATTGGTATCACACAGAATCTTTGTGCCCGAGCGATTAGGCGTGATATGCCAAGCGTTGAACTCAGCCACGATTGTCCTGGCGCGCGTGGTCCAATCCATGCGCCACAGGGCTTTTGGCCATACCGTATAGACAAGGTCGCCAGTGTCACCCAGGAAGGTCTCGTGGACAACAAATTCGTCGTTGCCGTGTTCATAGAGGCACTCAAGCCCCGTGCCGTCTCGCCGTACGCGGTGCATTCTCGGGGCCGGGTCGCCGGCAAATTCAATCCATTCCGGCTCAAGCGGATGAAATTGCGGGTGAATGACCGTGCGAGGAAACGGGATGAATCGCCAGTCTGTTCCGTCGGTCCGCCCTACGACCAGGCCACTTTGCGCGCCAGATTTCGCGGCAGCCGTAATCCACTCCCCCTGTCGATCCAAAGAACACTCGCCGAGCTGGGCGCCTTCCCAGGAAACTACAGCTCGCTCGCACAGCGACTTCCGGTCGAGCTCCACAATCGTTCCGCCACGTACAAAAAAAATACTTTGTCCTGAAGGATGGATGGCCGCCGAAAAAGGGTGGATGGCCCCATCGCCCGCCCCATCCGAACCGCCGGTGAGCTGGCGAATCTCACCATCCGGGAATTCCACTTCGTACAACTCCGCTACGCCGCTACGGTAGGACACAAACAACAAATTTTTACCATCCGGTGTGAACGAGCTTTGCAGAAAGTAAGTGGCGTGGTTGATCGTCGGATGCGAGGTCATTTGATGGACCCTGCGGCCCGTAGCTCGGTCGAGGAAGCTCGAATGTTCAGACGGAAATCTTGCGCCGCGCATTAGTTCACCTTCCTCGCCCCGGGCTTAAAAATCAGGATATGCTGCCGGGGCAGACTACTAATGACCTTTACGAGCTTGAAGCCTTCCGCTTCCACTTCGACACGGGCCTCCTCGATGCTCATCTTGTGTTCGAAGCGGATGGGCACGGCGGGATCCTCTTTTTTGAACTCGAGCAACACGAGGCGTCCCTCTGGCTTTAGCGCCTCGCGCAACTTGCGCAACATCAGTTGCGGATAGGCGAATTCATGATAAACATCCACCATGAGAATCAAATCGATCTCTCCGCGGGGAAGCATCGGATCGTCTTCTTTGCTGACGATCGCTTCTACGTTGGTTAAGTTTTCGCGGGCGACAGACTTTTTGAGGGCCTCGATCATCCGCGGCTGGATGTCGACTGCATACACCTTTCCCGTAGGACCGGTTCGTTTGGCCAAGCGGCGCGTAAAGTAGCCGGTGCCGGCTCCGACGTCAGCGATCACCGTCCCTGGTTCGATGCCGATGAGCTCGAGGGCGCGTTGAGGAGCCTCCTCTTGCTCCCGCTCCGGACGTTCCAGCCAGGGCGCGCCGCCAAACCCCATCACGTCGGCAATCGGCCGGTTCGTCGCGGGATGACGCTGCTGGCTGAGCAACAACGAGCTAGCCAGCAAGAGGGCTGCCGTCGCACTTTGCATTCGAGACAAAAAAAGCTTCATAATCACGAGTGAAATCTCAGAATGAAACACGTTGCTTGCGCAGTTCAACTACGCTCCAGGCGGTGGATGCTCGGCATGCTGCTTGGCCTGCTTGTGGGCACCATACAGTGCAAGTCCAGGAAGGTCACACCGGGAATTCTCACCTACCGCATGGGGGAGCGCGTCACCGTGGGGAACGTCATTTACAACGTTTTGCACGCCGAGTGGAAGCCCACACTTGGAGAGGGCGCCAACAGCCGCACCCCCGAGCACCGTTTTCTGGTCCTGCGCCTGTCGATGACTAATAGCGGTCCCAAGGAGATTGGAATTCCGCTATTAAGCATCTTTGATCCCCAGGGCAAACAGTACCGCGAGTTGGACGATGCGGAGAACGTCCCAGGGTGGTTGGGCCTGTACCGGATCCTCAGGCAGGTCGAAACACAGCAGGGTACGATTGTGTTTGACGCCCCGCCTGGGGCCTATAAATTACAGGTGACCGACGGGGGAGAGCCCGGAAGCGAAGTGATTGCCTACGTGGATATTCCGCTCAATCTCGAAGCAGATCCGGTGCTGTCTGAGCCCCCCGCGCTGCCTAAGAAGTAAGGCGTTTCAAGGTGAAGCTGCTCGCTGTAGTCCTCGCTCTGGTTGCTGGTCCTGCCGCTGGCCAGCCGAAATTGAAGATTGTTCAGACCGCGTTTCATCAGTTTGATGGCGGCCCAGCGATGCGTGCTCCGGTTGAGTTTCAGACGACGGAAACACTCTTCTTTTCAGCAAAAATTGCGGGCTACACGAAATCCAACAAAGATACGATTTCGCTGGAGTGGATGGTAGAGACCTTCGACGATGACCGTGTGCGCCTCGCGCCGGGGGAAAAAAACACCATCCAAGTCGAGCTCTCCGAAGAAGACAAAAACTGGCAACCTTTGATCCGGTATCAGGTGGAACTGCCACAAACGGCCACCTGCCAGAAGTGCCTGTTGCAGTTGACCGTGCGCGACAAGCTCGCGAACGCGGAAACCCAGCTTGAGCTGCCCTTCGCCATTCGTGGTTTGACCCTAAAGCCTTCGCCCTCGGTCACGGTGCACAATTTTCGCTTTCTCCGCTCGGAGAACGACTTTACGCCACTGGCCATACCCGCCTATCGGCCTGGAGATGAACTCTGGGCTCGATTTGAAATCAACGGGTTTCGCTATGGCGAAAAAAATCGCGTTCAAGTCGAGTACGGGCTTGCCGTGTACCGACCTTCGGGCAAACTTCTCTATCAGGAGCCCCGGGCTGCCGTCGCCGATGAGACATCTTTTTATCCGCGCAAATATCTGCCGGGTGTTCTCAATCTCCGCTTGGAGAACTTGCCGCCTGGGGAATATCCGCTCGTGGTTGAGGTGCGAGACCTGCAAAGCGGAGAGAAGTACGAGCACCGTGCTGCTTTCCGGGTTGAGCCGTGAGGCGGAATTAGCGCTCCGCGGAGCGCGCTGATGGAAGAAATTCGCTCACCCGGGCCCAGATGTCTTCCACCACGTTTAACAGCTCGTGATCCGAATCGACGATCTGTAATTCGACATTTGGTTTTCCACGCGCAAAGGTTTCCGACACCTGAAGGGGCACGACAGCGTCGTGTTTACCGTGGAAAATCAGGCAGGGTTGCTGGACTTCCGGGTAGCTCTCATAGTTTTGGGCGTCTTCGATCAATCCCCAATCAAGCAGCATGTCTCGTTTTTCGCCGTAATGGTAGACCCATAGTTTCCCGGTGCGCCGCCAAGCGGCCACTTTTTCCGCGCCCAACGATTCAGGCCAGCGTTGAGGAAAGCCAAATCCTGGCGCCAGCAAAACGAGCCTGGTCACCTCCTCAGGGTGGCGGCTGGCGTAAAGAGCTGCGAGGTAGCCCCCAAGGCTCGATCCAATGAACGAGGCTTGTCGTCCAGACACCACCCGTTGGATCACGCCGAGCTGTCCACTTAGCGTGAGGTGTTCGAAGTCGCCGCCCGCCAGATCGGGAATTTCGAGCTTCTCCCCGAGGCTTTCAAATTTCTCCCGAAAGAACCGTGCTTTTTTGGAAGACGGTCCGGAAGCAAAGCCGTGGAGGTAGATCCAAGCTGTTGGGGTCATTTTTTGGGAGGCTCCTCCTCCAGATTGAACTTAAGTTCCGACGACGCCCCGAAGACTTTGAAATCGGAATACTGGCAGCGGTTTTCTACTAGCATTTTGCCGCTGACCGATTCGGAGTAAACCACCGAGGCTGGAAGAAGGAAGCCGTGCGCGCTCGGCTGGTAATCGACCATGGCGTAACGGCGCAACGGCAGGCGATCCTTCTGGTCTGTGAAATCGAGTGTGATACGAAGCGGAAGCCCATCGTGGGAACGTAAGAAGAGCTCACCGCGAAGAGGAACCCGCGTCACGTTGCGACCCTCAAACACCGTCATGGCAGGCTGACCCGTCTTTTGTTCAAAGGCAAAGACGAGAGCTGGTTCTGCGCCGACGTTTTCCTGGCGGGCGAAGCGGAAGGTGAAATCGCTTTGCGCTTGAGACGTGAACAAGAGCACGAGCTGGCCAAAATCCGTGGCTGCCTCCCGCAAGCCGTAGCTTTCAAATTCCTTGAGCATTCGCTTCTTGGCCTTATCGGCCTCGGTCTTCTGCCCGAGCGTGAGGGTTTCGCGCAGCTTGCCGGGCGCCCGGACAGCTTTTCCATCTACGGTCAAAACTTGGCGCAGTTCGTGCAGGTTTCCCGGATCGTCGGGCAAGGTCGAAAAGGCGTATTCCGAGACAAGCCACCTGGTGCGGTACGAAGGTTGGGGCTGAGTGCCGCGGGCCCGAAAGCGCGGAGGGGGATCCGCGGCGACTTGTTCCAGCTTTTCCAAGCCCACTACCTTGGTAGCCATGCGCGCAAAGGTCTCTGCTTCTTCCGCTAGGCGTCGAAAGAAACGTTCGTAGCCGGAGGGGGGTTGGGCGAAAACCTGACCGGAACCAAGGACTACGATGGCGAACCACAACATCGAATCCATTCTAAGGGCTGGTTTCAGGCCGGCGTTGCGCCAGCTGCTGGAAAAATGTGTCCGGCTACCCCGATTTGTTCCGTCAATCCGAGCTCGCCGTTATAATCGGAGTGTGCCAACCCACAACCGCCTTCCCTTTGCCATCACGTTGCCTCTGATCGCTTTCCTTGGCTGTTCTTCGGGACCCAAGCAAACCAAAGAAGCAGTCCGACAAGGTGTGATTGAGTATTTGAAAAACCGCAAGGGGATCAATGTCGACTCGATGGATGTGCAAGTGGGATCGGTCTCTTTCCGGGGAAACGAAGCCGATGCGACGGTCACCATGAGTGCCAAGGGCTCCACAGATCACTCCAACTCGATGCAGATCAAGTACGTATTAGAGGCTAAGGATGGCAAGTGGACGGTGAAAGCCCGCTCTAGCCTCTCCGATCACGGTGGCGGAATGGAGTCCTTGGGTCCCATGAACGCTCCCTCTGAATCCGGTTCGGAAGGCAGACCAACTGGCGCTTTACCCCCCGGCCACCCGCCGACTAGTTCGGCCGGCGGAGAAAAGAAGTGAAGCGAGTCGCAGTGATTGGTGGCGGGCCTGCGGGCTCGACTGCGGCGGAACGGCTGGCGCGCTCGGGTCTGGAGACGTGGCTGCTCGATGAGAAGCTAGCTTGGGAAAAACCCTGCGGCGGGGGCGTCACCTTCAAAGCCTACCAGCAGTATCCCTTCCTTCTGAGTGGCGGTGCGCCAAAACGTTTGGTCTCGGGTGCGGTGTTAGAGGCCCCCGGCGAGCGGCCCGCACGGCTGGATGGTCTCGAACCGATCTGCATCTTTGCGCGGCGAGATCTCAACCAAATGTTGCTCCAGCGCGCTGCGGCCGCGGGGGCGCGGATTCTCAAATCCCGTGCCATCGGCCTACACCGCCACCATACGGGTTGGCGGGTCAAAACCCGGGATGGCGAGCTCGAGGTGGATTTTGTAATTCTCGCCACGGGGGCGCGGAATTCGTTTCGAGAGCTTGGCACACAGCTGCGGCCGGCCGACACCATGACAGCTCTGGGATACTATGTCGACGGCAAACAGGAAGACCTCGAAATCGTTTTCTTAGGCGACGTGGAAGGTTACATTTGGGTGTTTCCCCGGTCCGATCATCTTTCCGTGGGCATTTGTGGCAAAGGGCTTCCGGCGCAGGTCTTGCGGAGACGTTTAGAGAATTACATGCAGCGGAAAGGCTACGAGGCACACCCAGCGCGCTTTTACAGCCACCTGCTTCCCTGTCTCGAGTCCCCGGCCTGGCGCGCCAACCGGATTGCAGGCCCCGGCTGGATCGCTGCGGGAGATGCGGCAGGATTTGTGGATCCCATCACGGGCGAGGGGATTTACTACGCCATTCGCAGTGGTGATCTGGCCGGATCACTGCTGGCAGCAGACCAGTATTCATCTGACCAGATCGGGCTAGCTTATTCCCGCCTGGTGGCAAGCGACTTTGGCGAGGACCTCGCCTTTGCTGCCACCCTGGCCCGCCGTTTTTATCTGGGAAAGTTCCTTGGGGTGCAGATTCCGAGCCGCACCGTCCGATTTGTTCCCCGTAGCGCCAGCTTTGCGGAGATCCTGCGGGACATTTTCGCTGGAATTCAGCCCTATCGCACCTTAAAAAAACGTCTCCTGTCGCGCTTCTGGATCATCCACAAAGAAGCGATTTTCCAATTCTGGTGGCGCCGGCTGGCGCACCTTGGCGAAGAGTACGCTTGAAATGGCTCCGACGTGCTGGGATGTACTGGTTGCGGGGGGCGGCCCGGCCGGGTCGCTGACCGCCTACCACCTGGCCAAAGCCGGTCTGCGCGTGGCGGTATTTGACCTCGGCAAATTCCCACGTACGAAGGCCTGTGGTGGCGGAGTCCAAGTGCGGACCCAGGAGGCGATCCCTTTTGACTGGCGCTCCGTGATTCGAGCTTCGATCTCCTCGGCAGAATTTACCTGTAATTTTGGACGACGGTTTGTCCGGGGCTATCGCGACCCTCTAGTGCATTGCGTCCTACGTTCCGAATTCGACAACTTTTTGATGGAGCGCGCCGTAGAGGCCGGGGCGAAATTGTTCGAAGGGGTGCGCGTGCTACACGCTGAGCAGGATGCCCTCGGCGCACGCGTCGAGACATCAGCTGGCCGCTTCAGCGCCCGGTACGTCATTGGCGCTGATGGCGCCAATAGTATCGTCTCACGCGCCTTAAATGCGCGGTCGGATTTCTTTTGGCAAGCCGCCGTATACGTAGAATTGCCGATCGATTGCATCCGTTTGGAGCGCGTGCGGCTGGATCGGTTACGCGTTGACTGGGGGACGCTCACATCGGGTTACGCCTGGGTATTCCCAAAAGGCGATATGGTGAACATTGGCGCAGGCTGCCCGGCGCAACTGGCGCGAAGCCTCAAGTCGTATCTAAAAACATTTCTTGAGACGGAAGGGCTTCTGAGCCAACCCGTGAGAGAAACGCTTCGAGTACAGGGGCACCAGCTTCCTACGATGACGCCCCGCACCACGGTAGCTCGCGGCCATGTCCTGTTGGTGGGCGATGCCGCGGGTTTTGTCGAGCCCCTCACCGGAGAGGGCATTTCCTATGCCTGCCATGGAGCACGGCTACTGGCGCGAACCTTATTAAATAAATTCGGAGATCACACCCTCGCCGAGTGTTACCGTGAAGCGGTCCGCGCTACCATTGGCCATGAACTGCGTTGGGCAAGGCGCTTGTTGAGTTTCGGAACCAGTTTTCCCAACCTGTTTTACTGGGCGTTCGAGCACAGTGAAGAGGTGTGGCACACCTTCTGTCGCGTGCTCCGGGGTGAGGACACTTTCGAGGGGCTGCGAAAGAAGATTCTGGGCCCGTTCGCGTTTCTGGGTGCGCCACTGGATTTTTTGGTGCGCCGCATTGAACGCAGCCGCTTGATCCAGCCGCAGCCCTCTGCGCCGTGGAGTTAGCTGGTCCCGCCGTGGCGGAGTGGACCGGGTGGCCGTACAATGTCTCGCGTTTTGGTAGAAGCGATGAGTCTTGCGATAATCCACGCTTGGCGCTTAAGCGCGCCCGCCGAGTTCCATGTCTCATACCAAGCGATCTGAATCTCTGTTTGAACGCGCCCGGCGGATCATTCCGGGCGGCGTCAATTCACCGGTACGGGCCTTCCGCGCAGTAGGCGGAGTGCCGCGATTTATTCAGCGCGGCGAAGGAGCCTATCTCGTGGACGAAGACGGCAACCGTTACATCGACTATATCGGCTCTTGGGGCCCACTTTTGCTGGGCCACCGACCGGGCCCAGTGGTCGAGGCGCTGCGAGAAATCCTCGAAATTGGCACCAGTTTCGGAGCACCGACGGAACGCGAGATTGAGCTCGCGGAGTTAATCCGCGAGGCGGTGCCCTCCATGGAAATGGTGCGGCTGGTCAATTCTGGGACCGAGGCCACAATGAGCGCTCTGCGCTTGGCCCGGGGATTCACTGGCCGCGAGCTCACCATTAAGTTCGTGGGCTGCTATCACGGCCACGTGGACAGCTTACTGGTCAAAGCTGGATCCGGAATGGCTACGCTCGCCATATCCGACACCGTCGGTGTGCCCAATAGTTTCGCCGCAACGACGATTGCCCTGCCCTTCAATTCGTTTGAGGCTGTCGAGCAAGCCTTCGCCACACATGGCGACAAGATTGCCGCCCTCATTGTGGAACCGGTGGTGGGTAACATGGGCTGTGTGCCGCCTCTGCCGGGCTTTTTGCCGTTTCTGCGCGAGATCACCGAGCGGCACGGCGCACTGCTGATCTTTGATGAAGTGATGACAGGCTTTCGGCTAGCCTATGGCGGTGCACAAGCACTCTACGGTGTACGCCCAGACCTCACGACGCTCGGCAAAGTCATCGGCGGCGGATTACCCATTGCCGCCTATGGCGGGCGCAAAGACGTGATGGAGAAGGTGGCGCCCGTAGGCCCTGTCTACCAGGCTGGCACCCTGTCGGGCAATCCGCTGGCTGTGGCGGCGGGGCTCGCCATGTTGCGCTACTTGAAAGCGAATCCCGGGATCTACGCGTATCTCGAAAAGCTGAGCGCGATGCTCACCGCCAATCCACCTCAAGGCGTCACGGTGAACCGTGTCGGCTCCATGTTTACGTTCTTCTTTACGTCCGAAGGACCAGTGGTCGACTGGGAGACAGCCAGCAAGTCCGACACCAAGGCTTATGCCAGTTTCTTCCACCACATGCTCGAGCATGGCGTCTATCTCGCGCCGTCGCAATTTGAGGCGGGATTCGTTTCGGCCGCGCATACAGAGGCAGACATCCAGCACACGCTCGAGGCAGCACATTCCTGGTTCGCCATGCGCTCCTCCGCGGGTTCTGAACGGTGAGGTCGTGAGCGAACCGGGACCTCACTGCCCCCGGCAGCCTACTGCGGACGGCCCTCCCACAAGGCAAACACCCCGCGCGATAGGAACACGGCGATTTCACCCCGCGTATTAGGGTTGTTGGGACAGTACTCTGTTAGGGTGCAGCCGGACGTGATCCCCAGCTCTTTCATCTTCTGAATGGCGCTGAAGAAGATGTTAGAGGGAGGAGTGTCCGTAAAATAGGGCTGGGATTGAAATTCAAAGCTAGCCCGGCTGTCACGCCCGTTTTTTACGTTCCAAGCGCGGATGATGAAGGCTGCCATTTGTCCCCGCGTGACCGGCTCATCGGGACAGTAGCTGGTGGCGGTGCATCCGTCGGTGATGCGTAGCTCCTTCATCTTCTGAACGTAGGGGAAGGCAGGGTGGGTTTCTGGAACATCGAGAAACGCCGGCTTCCAATCAAACGTGAACTGACTCCCCAAGAGAGACTTGATCATGAACTCGGCCATCTGACCGCGCGTCATCCGGCCGTCCGGACAGTAGGCATTTGGCTCCGGGCAGCCGTAGGCAGTGATCTCTCGTCGTCGCAGGAACTGAATGTGCGGGAAAAAGAGATGTGTAGCAGGGACATCGCGATAAAGGGGAGCCGAGCTAGTACCGACCTGCGCGTAATGGATAACGCGTCGTTGTTCGGAAATTACGCTCACCGTGCCCAGTCTTTCTTCGAACTGCCCGTTCGGCAAAACCTGAAAGGTGATGAGGGCATTGCCAGAGCCAGACTTTGGCGACACAAGGATATGCTCGGAGTCAGCGGCAACGGCCCACCGGCACTCGGAAGGAGCTTGGATCGGAAAGGCGCCATGAGTGCCAGCAGGGCCCACAGTGATGTTGCTGGCCAAAGGAGAAATCGAACAGGAGCCGGCCGAATTATTCCACAGACGGTCCTGGACCCGGGGTAAAAACGTGGAGATGCGACCATACACGCCATGGCGGCCCTGGGGATCACAGCTCACCGGCGGGCCATAGCTTAAAACGCCGAACAGCCCTCGCTCGGATCTTAGACCAGCCCCAGAAGACCCGTAGTCGGTTAGGCCTACTGGTTCGGTGATCTTGTAGTAATAATCACTCGGGCGGAATTGACTGTTGATGACAATACCGGTCTCGACACCCCGAATCGGCGCGACGTGGTCGCCGCTGGTGAAGCGCATCCAGCTCGAATCGGGATGATGGAACGTGAAGGTGGGAGCACCCAGGGGAAGTTCATCGGGATTGATGCGGATTGGAGAAACAAATTCGGGCGGAGCCTGGAATAGCTCGAGAAGGCTAGCGTCCCCTTCGGCCTCCACCACCGTTTTGCGTAGGATGGCCCCAGAGGTGATTTGGCTTGCGGGCCACGACCAGAGCGAGAAGCGTTCTCCAAAGCGGCTCCAATAGAACTGGGCAGTTTGGGCTTGCTCCGGGCGGTGGAGGCAATGATGGGCGGTAATGACGTAATGGCGGTTCGTCGCCAGACGGTCGGTAACATAGGTGCCTGTGCACGTGAGCCACACGGGCTGGGCCAAGACCACATCCGGATAAAGGATCATCACCGTAGCCGAAGATTGGCCTACCAGTTCCAGTTGGCCGTCATCGACGTGGCACGATGCAATTGGTCGTTCTAAAGCCTTGCCAGGCGAGCCCGAGGCGAGAGGCGCAAATTCAGTGAGCCGGAAAGGAAGCGAGCGGTCGTTCCGGTCGTTTGGTTGATACCGAATCATCAGTTCCTCGCCGGGGTGGGGAAAGCTCCAAAAACTTCCCTGGCGGCCCGTTTGACCACCAATTTCAAGCCTGCCCCGCCCTGCATCGAAATCCTCGACGTGAACCAGAAGAGCTGCCGCGCCCGGCCAAGAAAGCTTCAACTCCCACCGGTCCTCCGACCAGCTTCCGGCAGAAATCCGCGCGGACGATAGCGGCCAGATCTCGCCAACTTTCTGTTGCGCCTGGACAGAGAGCGGAAGCCACAGGGCTAAGGTCAGAACAGATGCTGCCCAACACAACTTTGCGACTGGACGAGAAGTCATAGAAACTGTGGCCTGGAACCGCGGCCTGCTGCTAGTGGGGAAGATCGCCATGCGGTTTGCCGGCTGATATTTCTTCAAAAGCATCTTTGATCTGCGTCGGTAGCGACTCGCCGACCCAATGACGCACGCTGTCGGGGAGCGTGAGGGTTGCCTTCACCGCCCGCCCTTCTTGCATCACGACAAGATCGTTTAAAGTTTGGCCTTGTTGGATGGCGCGGCTTACGCTCCGGCGGAGCTGCAACAGAAATTCCATCTGCCCGGTAAGGATTTCACTGCCGCCAGCGGGTCCGTGCCCCGGCAACACCTTTGCTACATCCAACTTCGCCGCTTGTCCCAAAACGAGCGGCCAGTTGGCAAGATGTGCGTCCCCCGTATAGTTGTAAGGACCATTCGTGGCGGCGTCCCCCGTGCACAGAATCCGCTCCTTCGGCAAATAGACGAATCCGTCACCGCGCGTGTGCGCCCAGCCAAAATGGTGAAACTCGACCCGGCGGTTGCCGTCATCCAACACGAATGGCGATTGCTGGAAGGTCTGCCTTGGTGGCTGCGGCGCGGAAAGTTTGAGAGCTTTCACATCTGCCCGCTGTTCCGCTTGCCAGCGCTTGGGTTCATAACGCTTCATCTCCTCAATCACGTTCACGTGGGCCAGCGTCGTTGCGCCGTGCTTCGTCCAGATGGGATTGCCGTAGGCGTGGTCCCCATGATGATGTGTGTCAAAAACGTAGCGGACCGGCTTCTTAGAAACGCGGCGGATGTCCGCCAGAACGGCTTGCGCTCCGCTTGGGAAATTGGCATCCACCACGATCAGGTAATCCTTCATTTCGATCACCACGTTGTTGCAGTGGCCCTTCCCCTTGAGATCCCCTTCCCGGAACCACACTCCAGGCGCAACTTCTTCCATCGACTCCACGCGGGCCTCAGACTGGGTCCTGAAAAATCCGAGCGTGATGAGAGCGAAAAAGGTGACAAAGAGCGCTGTTCGTTTGCCAGCCATGGCGAACCTCTTCCTTGTTATCAGCAAGCCCGCCCAAAGCGCAAGTGGCTTGCCTCGCGGGGTAAGGTGAAGCCGCGCTAAGCTGAGGTTGTTTCTCGATTTCAACGCTCGAAAACATGGTCATGAAGCCCAGCGCTCGATCCTGGCTTGCGGAAGTGGAGCAGCTGTCGGGCCATCGTGTGGTTGTCGTGCCCGTGGAAACAAACCGTGCCACCAACACCATCTCCATTCCTGCGGATTTCCCCGGCCGGCCGGTTGTCCGCGAGTTGCTCATGCAGGAAAACTTCGTGGCGCAGTTCGTCCGAGCGTACGCTTTAACCGTGAGCGCAAGCCAGTCAGGGCAACGCTTCCACTTTGTGTTGCTCAATCTAGCCCGCGCCGAGCAGTGGCAGGATCACCGCGAGCAGCTGTTGGCCCATGAAGCAGGCCATTTGTGGCTCGATGCGCTTGGCTATCGCTCCTTGCAAGTGGACCCGTCCGATCCGCAGGCCTGTCTGGCCACGCACGCCAGCGACATCGTCCAACACATTCTCATCCGCCAAGAGATGCAACGGCGAGGCTTTGATTCAAGCTTCTGGATTTTCAACCAGCAGGAGTGGCTCCGTCAGCTGCCAGAATCCGGTCCTGTCAACGTTGCAGGTTGCGAGCGGGCCCAAGTCGTGAGTTTGTGGCTGGACGGCGCTCTGGGCCTAAATCCAAGCGTTTGGCCTCAGTGGCCCATCTGGAAGGTGCGAACTCGACAGGCGTTCCCTGACCTGGTCGCCGCTGCCGAGCGCCTGGCAAGTTTTCTCGAAAACCTCAATCTCTGGGACCGATCGCTCTACGAGGCGGCTTTGGGACGGGTGTTTCGGCAACTCCAGCTTCTTGGCTGATGCCGCTACTGCGTTCGTCGCTTCCGGTGGGTTTGAGCTCGGAGAATTCATGGATTCGGAGAATTCATGGATACAGACAGAGCGGGCACCGGCGGCTTCTTCCAGCTTCGAGAAAAGGTTCCGAGCGGGCTGAACTTGCTCACCGACCCTGCTGCTTTTTTTCGTAGGCACGAAACTCGTCGCGAAAGTTTTCAAAGCCGCGACGCCCCATGAGCCCGAAGGTAAATTTCTTACCGAGTTCGACGCCCTCTTGGTCGAAGGCGTTTATGTTGAGGAGCTCGCCCATAAAAGCCGTTTCGAATTCCATGATCTGGAGAAAGGCCCCCACATGCTCCTCATCCACCCGGTCCAGCAGAAAGCTACAGTTGGGCCGGTGAGCGGCAGTTAGAGCCGCCGCCGTAGAGAGCCGCTCGGCAGTTAACAGCTTGGCCAGGGTTTGCCCGCCGAGGTAGTCAAAAGCTTCCAGGCCCGTCTTGATCTTCGGAATCCGGCCTGGATCGGGGAATTTGTCCACTCCCCAAAATGTGAACACTTTGTCGTTGGGGCCTTCCATGTAAAGTTGCACTTGGGAATGCTGATCCGTTGCGCCGAGGGCCGCCACAGGCGTTTGCCCGGCGTGGATGACTTCGCCGGCGCGGTTGGTGCGTTTCCCTAAAGACTCTGCCCACAGCTGGCGAAACCAGAAGGCGACACCCCATAGTCGATTCGAATAAGGGAAGGCGACTTGAATGGTTTTGTTGCGGTAGGAGAGCATCAGGTAGTGAAAAAGAGCAGCTTTTAAGGCTACGTTCTTCTCCAGATCCCGGTTCCAGCAGAGTTTTGTGATGGCGGCTGCGCCCTTGGCCAGCTTGCGGATATCCATACCGGCCAGCGCCGCAGGCACCAGACCAATCGCCGAGAGGACACTAAACCGCCCACCGACGTTTTCCCAGAGGTGAAAGGTGCGATATCCTTCCTGCGTCGCCAAAACCTTCAAATCACCCCGGTGCTCGGAAGTGACGGCGACAATCCGCTGGCTGGCTTTTTTGCCTAAGCTGCGTGTTAGCCAGTCTTTTACATGGAGAAAGACCGCTACAGTTTCAGCCGTCGCTCCCGATTTGGCCGCTACGACAACCATGGTTCGGCGAGGATTCATGGATTCGAGGGCCGCTAGGATAAATGACGGATCCACGTTATCCAGAATCACCAGCCGCGGGTTTTTAACCGAAAAAGCCTTCTGCACGGGATGAGGTCCTCGCAAGGCGCAATCTAAAGCCCAAGCGCCCAGTGCGCTTCCCCCGATGCCGACTAAACAAACCGTATCGTAGCTGCCTTGCAGCTGAGCGGCATAGGCCAGAATTTCGCGGTGCTCTTCTGTCTGGAACGGGAGCTCCGGAAAGCCGTATTTGCCCTCTTTCACGGCGAGCTGGAATTGCTCTATGGCGGCTTTGGCGGCCGGAATATTGCTTTTGATTTCCGAGGGTGCAAGGCCGTGTTCGCCCACCATGAAGGCGTGTAGATTTGTGGCGTCGAAACGAATCTTCATGGAGTTTTCTTCATTATTAATGATTGGTCAAGCGCTTTGCCCGCACAGCATCCCACTGGGGCAGACCCAAGGCCCGGCAGAGATTGTGCCGCCAGCTCGTCTTCGCGTTGCGACCGCAGGCCCTCTCCGCGCCGAAGGCTGGCTCAGTTAACGCTCACAAAGACGCCAGTGATCGCCACGAAACTCAGCCTCCGGCTCCTTCCAGGTTGCAAATTTGCAGGCCATTTGTCCGCCATCCACAAGCAAGGTGGCGCCGGTGATGAAGGAAGCCGCATCGGAAGCCAAAAAGACGATCGCGCGCGCAACCTCTTCGGGTTCTCCCCCGCGTCCTAAGGGAATGGCGCGGAAGTAATCTTTGAGCACAGCAGGCTGAGCAAAGTAGGATTCGGTCAACCGTGTCCGGATCAGGCCGGGACAAACCGCATTCACTCGAATGCCATAGGGGCCAAGTTCGTTTGCCGCCGTGTGCAAAAGACCGAGGATGCCGGCCTTCGAAGCATTGTAGGAAGTCAAGGAGGCCTCTCCATCATACGAGTTTGTTGAGGCGGTAAACACGATTGCGCCCTTGCGCCGCGGCCGCATACAAGCGGCAGCCGCCTGGAGGGAAAAAAATGCACCGGTCAGATTCACTTCTAAAACCTGCCGCCAACTCGCTTCGGTGATTTCCTCAAGAGGGGCGGGCAAAACCGTACCGGCGTTAATCACCATGACATCGGGCGGCCCTACCTGCGCAAGCGCCGAGGCAAGTTGAGAGCGATCAGTTACGTCCACCGCAACGAATCTCCCACCGAGATCGGCCGCCAGGGCTGCACCGTCTTCCCGGTCAAAAATCACCACCTGCGCCTGCGCGCCAGCCAGTTGCCTAGCCGTAGCTGCACCAATGCCATGGGCGCCGCCCGTCACCACAGCGAGTTTTCCGGAGAAATCGAGATTCATCAGCCACCATTGTGCACACAAGCAGATGCTGTGGCACAGTAGGATCGCGCCAAAGGGGCAAAGCTTGGCTTTTTACTGGAGTCAACCCCGGTTTGCTGCTACACTACGGCTTTGGCGTCCACTATGGCGATCAGCAAGGAACTATTGGAGATCCTCGTTTGTCCCCTGTGCAAGGCGGACGTGCAACTGACGCCGGACGGCAACGGCCTGAAATGCGTAGGGTGCCGTCGTGTATATCCCATTCGGGATGGCATTCCTGTGATGTTGATTGACGAGGCGAAGATCGAGGATTAACCAAGAGGCCATGGCTTGCATCTTGGACCAGCTCGGCAAGGGCGCACACGTGGGTATCGTCCGTCTGCGCTCGCTCGGTGACTGTGTCCTGACAACGCCAGCGATTCGCCTTCTCAAGGAGCATCGCCCTGATCTGCGCCTCGGCGTGGTGTGTGAGGCGCGATTTGCAGCGGTTTTTGAGAGCAATCCCGATGTTGACGACCTGGTGGAGCCGTCTTTGCGAGCGCTCTATCGCTTCGCCCCCCATCTGTGTGTGAATCTTCATGGGGGAATGCGCAGTCTGCTGCTGACCCTGTTCAGCGGCGCTCGCTACCGGGCCGGCTTTGAACATTTTCGCTTTTCCGCGTTGTATAACGTGCGCATCCCCCGCGCACAACAAATCCTGGGGGTCAGCCGGAAGGTCCACACCGCCGAGCATCTTGCTTCGGCCATGTTCTACCTCGGAGTTCCCGTGAGCGCCATTCCGAGGGCGCGTGTCTATGCCAAGCCCTTGCGCAGCACGACCCCCTATGCCGTGATCCATCCGTTTGCCTCCTCACCCGCGAAAACTTGGCCAGCGGATCGATTCTGCGCCGTCGCGGAATACATGCGGCGTCAAATGGACCTGGAGCCAATTTTTGTGGGAGGCCCGGGCGATGACCTTGCCCGGTTCCGGCCTTTCCGCCTGCATTCCGGCTCTTTGGAAGACACGAAGCGGTTGTTTCAGGGCGCGTCGCTCTTTGTGGGCAATGATTCCGGGCCAGCGCATCTGGCAGCAGCCTCCGGCATTCCTGTCGTGGTGCTGTTTGCCGCCTCAGACCCGACAATTTGGGGGCCGTGGCAAACCGTGTCGGAGACCATCTTCGCTCCTGGCGGCATCAGCTCGATTCCCGTCTCGCGCGTGGTGGAAGCCTTGGACCGGCTGCGCGTGAAAGCATGAGTGATTTGCGGCGTCTGTTGGGCTATGCTTGGCCCTACCGGGTCACGCTCGCCATCTCGGTGCTTTTGATGGCCCTGGCCGGCGCCGCGCACGCCATGCTCGCACTCCTCATCCGGCCCGTGTTCGACCGCGTGTTGAATCCGAACTCAGACGGCGCTCCCGTCTTGCTCACCAAGTTGCCCATCTGGGATCAGCCTATCTACCTGCACCAGATCCTGCCTTTTCCCCTCGCTGACGCCTGGCAATTGGTGGCCGCTGGGATCCTGGCAGTTTTTCTCGTGCGAGGAATCGCTGACTACTGCGGCAATTACCTCGTGAACCGGGCTGGCCTTTCCGCAGTCACGGACATGCGTCAGCAAGTCTTTGACTGCGTTCTCCGCCAGGACGCCGCTTTCTTTGAAGCCAACTCGACGGGACGTGTCATGTCTTCCATCATGAGCGACGTCGAGAAAATCCAGCTGGCCACCTCGCATCTACTTGCCGACTGGTTGCGCCAGACTTTTTCGGCGCTGGGCCTGCTGGTGGTCGTCTTACAAATGGACTGGAAACTAGCGCTGGTGAGCCTCACTCTACTCCCGTTTGTTTTCCTCCCCACGGTACGCATCGGCCAGCGGCTGCGCCGCGCTACGCGCCGCGCGCAAGATGATGCCGCGCAACTTAATCAAATTCTTCAGGAGACTCTCAGCGGTCATTACGTGGTGAAATCCTTCTGTGCCGAGGCAATCGAAAGCCAGCGTTTTCGCAAAGCGGCGAGCCGGCTTCGAAGCAGTAACTTGCGTTACGTGGCGCAACAGGCTCTGGCTTCGCCGATCATTGAGCTCTTTGGCGCGATTACAATCGTGGCCCTGCTCAGCTATGCTCGCAACCAGATCCAGCTGGGCAAGCTTACCACGGGCGAGTTCACCAGCTTCGTCCTCGCGCTGTTAATGCTCTATGAACCAGTGAAACGGCTCACGGGAATCCACAATATCTTTCAGCAAGCGCTTGGCGCTGCGCAGAAGGTGTTTGAATACCTCGATCGAGAAAGCCTGATTCAAGACAAGCCTGGCGCGGTGACTCTCTCTGGATTGTCACGCTGCATCGAGTTCGATCATGTCTCCTTTCGCTACCCGGCCTCCTCGCCCCAGTCCTTTGCGCTGTACGAAGTTTCGCTTCGCGTCGAGGCCGGACAGATGGTTGCGCTGGTTGGGCCCAGCGGTGCGGGAAAGTCAACGCTGGCGAGTTTGTTGATGCGCTTTTACGACGTCACGGGAGGCGCAATCCGCATTGATGGCCTGGATATCCGGGATGTTTCGCTAGTGTCCTTACGCCGCCAAATCGGCGTCGTCGCCCAGGACACCTTCCTGTTCAACGACACTGTGGCGAACAACATCCGTTATGGCAACCCCAACGCAACTTTTGAACAAGTACGCCAAGCCGCGCGCAGCGCCCTCGCAGAGGAGTTCATTGCCCGCCTGCCCCAGGGCTACGACACGCCAGTGGGCGAACGGGGCGTCAAGCTATCCGGGGGCCAGCGCCAGCGAATCGCGATTGCCCGCGCGCTTCTGAAGAACGCCCCCATTTTGATCCTGGATGAAGCGACCTCCCACCTGGACGCCGAATCAGAAATGCTCGTCCAGGGCGCGCTCAGCAACTTAATGAACGGCCGGACCGTCATTGTGATCGCCCACCGGCTCTCCACCATCCGCCGTGCCGACTCCATCGTGGTGCTTGATCAAGGCCGGATTGTGGAGACCGGCCGCCATGAGCAACTGGTGCGCTCCGGGGGCGCCTACCAGCGTCTGTACGAGCTGCAATTTTTTGAGATGAATCCGGCGGTGAATGGATGAAAAGGCTTCCGGCAAGCTTCAACGAGAGGATGGGGAGTGCGGACCGGATTAGGAGCTCGGTGTAATGGCGGGCCTCCGAAGCATGACCGGATTTGCAAGGCTGCGACAGGTGTCCGAGCGCGGGGAAATCGTTATCACCCTGAAGGGTGTTAACCACCGTGCGCTCGACGTGCACATGCACATTCCGCAAGAGGTGAACCTTTACGAAAATACGTTGCGGAACGTTATTAAGCGCAAAGTAGCGCGGGGTCATATCGACGTCCGCCTACACGTCCACTATAGCTCTGCGGCCTCTGTGGTTGCGCTCAACGAGCCGCTGTTTCAATCCTATCTTCAGGCGTTTCAGCGGGCTTCGGCGCTGGCGGCCTGCCCGCTACCTTGCGATGTGAACCAAGCAC
Source organism: Bryobacteraceae bacterium (assembly GCA_025056455.1). Classification (GTDB taxonomy): domain Bacteria; phylum Acidobacteriota; class Terriglobia; order Bryobacterales; family Bryobacteraceae; genus CADEFT01. The sequence goes on from JANWVY010000002.1 coordinate 73,962, forward strand.
TCCGGCTCCCTGGAATGCTGTCAGAAGCGGATGCCGAACCCGATCCCGTGCTTGAGGCAGAGCTTGTTGCCGCCTTAGAACAGGCCGTCGATCAGTTTAATGCCTCCCGCGAGCAAGAAGGTGAGGCGTTGAGACTGATCATCCTTGAGGCGAATGCTCGCATTCGCCGCCATGCGCGGGAACTGGCTGAAATCCGCAAACGCATCCTCCCGGCCTTTCAAGAACGGTTACAGCAAAAGTTGACTTCGCTCCTATCGAACGGCTCGGTCGACCCCCAGCGGATCGTGCAGGAAGCGGCCATTTTGGCCGACCGCAGCGATATCGAGGAAGAAATTCAACGCTTGCTGATCCATTCCACCCAACTCGAACAAATTCTCGCCAACGGCGCGGAGGTGGGTAAAAAGCTCGATTTTTTGCTTCAGGAAATGGCTCGCGAAACCAACACCATCCTGTCGAAAACCAGCGGTGGCGGTGAACTGGCCTTGCGCATTACCGAGCTCGGAATCGCCGTCAAGGCGGAAATCGAGAAGATCCGCGAGCAAGCGCTCAACTTGGAGTAGCGCCGTGGCCACCAGGACCCCGACATCCCCCGAGCCACCCGGCGCCGCCCAGCCGAAACCTCTCCCGCCACGCCGCAAAAGCGCCGTCTTCATCATCTCCGCGCCCTCAGGTTCCGGAAAATCCACCTTGGTCAACCGGTTGCTCTCAAGCGATCCCCAGCTGCTGTTTTCCATCTCCTACACCACGCGAGCGCCCCGCGGGAATGAAAGACCCGGGGACAGCTATTTCTATATCAGCCGGGAGGAGTTCGAACAGAGAATCGCCAGGGGAGAATTTTTAGAGTGGGCAGAGGTTTTCGGCAATTATTACGGCACCCACCAGAGCGTTTGGGAGCGAGCTTGCCGAGAGGGTAAAGACCTCCTGCTCGACATTGACGTGCAGGGTGCGGCACAATTAAAGCAAAAGATCCAGGATGCGGTGTCGATTTTCGTCCTGGCGCCCTCGCGGGAAATTTTGGAAAGCCGCCTCCGATCTCGGTCGGAAGACAGCGAAGAGGTGATTTTGAAGCGCCTGGCCGAGGCCGCCGTGGAAATTCGAAATTATCATCGCTACGACTACATTGTGGTGAATGATGATGTCGAAGAAGCAGCCGCAACGCTGCTGGCGATTGTCCGCGCCGAGCGCGTGCGCCGGGAACGGATGGAACCCCGCATCCGGCCTATCTTAGAAACCTTCGGCGAAATCCTTTAGGAAACGGTAAAAAGTCGAAAGGAGGAGGTAATGTCGGAAAGATTTGTGCGCAGCACCAACAATGTGATTCCAGATGATCCGGAAAGCAGCACCTATCGCTTTATCATCGTGGCCGCCAAACGCGCGCGCCAGTTGCAAAGCGGCGCCCGGAGCTTCCTTCCCACGACTTCGCGCAAGCCGACCGTAACAGCCATGGAGGAGGTGCGCCGGGGCTTGGTCAAGTACACCGACCCAAGCCGCGAATCAAGTTCGAACACGGGCGGCGCCTCTCCGTCTCACTCCTAGAACGCGCGCGGCTTACCGATTGCGAAAGTGCGTGCCCCGGCCCCGGGGGTTGTACGCATTTGCTTCCCCATCTCAAACATTCAACATTGACACCACCCACCTCACCGTTATAGTGTGGCGGCAGGAAAGCGGGCTTGCCCGTCCTCTGGGAGTCTTTCATGAACCGACCACTTTTCACTCTCTGGATCCTACTCCTTGGCTTTTCGGCCGCTGGGCAGGAATATCGTGGAACTCTTCAAGGCCGTGTTTCAGACGCCTCGGGAGCCCGCATTGTCGGAGCGCGAGTTGCAGCTACCAACACCGCCACCAACCAAACTCTTTTCGCGACCACCAACGAAGTCGGTGAGTTCCGACTGCCATTTGTCATTCCCGGCGACTACCTGGTGACAGCGGAAGCTGTAGGTTTTAAAAAGGCAGTCCTGCGCGACGTACGGGTCAACGTTCAAGCCGCCGTCGAACTGGATTTCCGGCTCGAGCTTGGCGATGCCGCAGAATCCGTCACCGTTACGGACAAGCCGCCCCTGTTGAACCTTTCCAACGCCGACTTAGGGCAAGTGATCGACTCCCAATTCATCAACGTCATCAATCCCACCCTCACGCGCAACGCGATGAACCTCGTACAGCTCGCCGCTGGCGTGTCGGGCGGAACCGGCACGGTGACTTCGTTTGCCGCGAATAGCTTCTCCATCCAGGGAGGGGGTTCGCTGCGCGGTGGCAACGAATTTCTGGTTGATGGCATGCCTTCGCTGATGCCATCCGGCGGGGGCATTGTCAGCTTCGTCCCTTCGCTTGACAGCGTGGCTGAGGTCAAGGTCCAAACGACGCTCTTCGATGCCCAGTTTGGCCGCTCCAACGGCGGCGCGGTCAACGTCACCACCAAAGGCGGCACGAACGAACTTCATGGTGTTGGTTACTGGTTCAAACGCTGGGCAGCGCTAAACGCAAATTCTTGGACCAACAACCGTCTTGGCTTACCGCGGCCTCCGGTGAAGTATGACCAGTACGGATTTTTTGTTTCTGGGCCGGTGATCCTACCGAAACTTTACAACGGCAAAAGCCGCACCTTTTGGTCGGTGGCTTTTGAAGAAGACGCCGATGCACGCGAGCTGACACGCCAGCAGCGGGTCCCAACCGCGCTCGAAAAGCAAGGCAATTTCTCGCAAACGCTGAACCAGCGCGGCCAGCAACTGGTGATTTATGATCCCGCAACGACGCTTGTGGCGGGCAATCGTGCCACACGCCAGCCCTTTCCGGGAGCCATCATTCCCGCCGCTCGTTTCAATCCTACCGGCCGGGCTTACCTGCAGGCCTATCCGGAGCCAAATCTGGCCGGTGCGACGACCCGGTTGACGGACATCAACTGGAGCGCAGGCGGCGTGTACGTGGTCGAGCAAGGAACCTGGAACACGCGGCTCGACCACCAGATCTCGCCATCCAACCGCTTGTTTGGCCGTCTCTCTCGCATGCGACGGCTCCAGAATCCCGACCAGTTGATTCGAAATGTTTACTCTTATGCTGGCACAGGAACCACCGATAATGATGTTCTGCGGCGCGATATGACCTCCATCGCCCTGGACGATACGCATACCTTCTCGCCGACGCTCATCGCCACCTTCCGTTACGGTTTTTCACGCTATTACACGCGCACCACCATCGGAGCCGTGAACGTCGATCCGGCGAGCTTTCAGCTGCCCTCGCAGGTCATCGAAGGCCAGGCTGTCCGCGGCCTCGCCATTCTGAATTTAGGCGAGGGACTGCCCTCGTTTGGTTCCGCGCTGACGCGGGCTTCGGACAACCAGCATACCCTGCTGGCTACCTTCAACAAGCAATTCCGCAAACACGCCGTGAAGTGGGGGCTCGACTACCGCTTGCTTGACCGCCATTCCGCCTCGCCAGGAGCAAACGCCGCTGGACAGTTTAATTTCGGCACCTTATTCACACGAGAGGATCCTTTTAACCCCGCCTCCGGCCAAGTCACGGGCACTTCCATGGCCGCTCTTCTGTTAGGGCTTCCCGAATCTGGGGCCATGGGTGGCAACACGGCGCTCAGCTATCGGAATCACTACTGGGGTCTATTCTTCCAAGATGACTGGCGGGTGACAGGCCGGCTGACGCTCAACTTAGGGCTCCGCTGGGAGCTTGAAACCCCCTTCGTTGAAAAGTACAACCGTATCGCCTATGGTTTCGACGAAAACGCCCGCTTCCCTTTTGAGGTTCCAGGCCTTGAGCTACGAGGCGGATTGTTGTACGCCGGGGTTGGCGGAAACCCGCGCCGGATGGGCCAGACGGATTGGAACAATTTCGGCCCCCGGTTCGGCCTGGCGTTTCAATTGAACGAGCGCACGGTGTTGCGCGGAGGCTACGGCGTATTTTTCTCTTCCCAGGCCATCGCCAATACGAGCCTGCTCACGGTGGGAACCTTTAACGCGGTCACGCAGTTTGTCGCCACCACGGACAACGCCACGCCCTTTACCACGCTTGCGAATCCTTTCCCCGGCGGACTGGTCCGGCCGCTCGGCTCTTCGCCAGGTTTAGCCGGACAGGCGGGCGATGTCATCAATGTTTTTGATCCGGTGCGCGTGTCCCCCTACAACCAGCAATGGCAGTTCAGCATTCAGCGCGAGCTGCCCGCAAACATCCTGGTCGACGTTGGCTATGTCGGCTCGCATTCCGTGAAGCAGTTTGAGACGTTCAATTTAAACGAAAGACCGGATTTTGCCTTGCCCCTCGGTAACGCTCTCAATCAGACCGTCCCAAATCCGTTTCGTGGAATTCTCCCTGCGACGTCGCCACTCGGGCAAGGGGCGACGATCACGCGCGAACGGCTGCTGCTCCGTTACCCCCAATACAGCGCCTTCACCGTTCAGGCCATGAACACTGGGCGCGGCCTCTACCATTCGCTTCAAGTGAACGTCAACAAACGCGTCAGCCATGGACTTGCAGTGATCTTCAACCACACCTTTTCGCGGCTAATGGACAACAACACAACGAGCGTGATCAACCCTCGTCAGTACCGTTCTGTCTCCAGCCTGGATCAAAAGCACATTCTGCGGCTCGCAGCCACCTATGACTTCCCCTGGAAGTTCCGCCACCGCTTCGCCCAGACAACCCTCGGCGGATGGAAGGTAGCGGGGCTTTACCGCTTCCTTACGGGTCTGCCGCTCAGCGTCTCGCACCCCAACGGACGGCCCATCCGTATCCGCAATCCCCGCCTCAGTGGGCCAGTCTCGCAGCGACTCGGCGACCGTACCGAAGGTGGCGTAGTGGTGAACCCCTACTTTGATACCGGCGCCTTTGTGCCCTACCCAACTCCCTTTGTCGTGCCCGCCGATCCGCCCGCGCTTGACGAGTTGCGCGCTCCCTCCGAAAGCGGTCTAAACTTCAACCTTTTCAAGCGCTTTCCCATCCGCGAACGCCTGCAGATTGAGGCCCGCCTGGAAGGCGCCAACGTGCTCAATTCGCCAAACTTCGGTGCTCCTGGCACCAACCTGAATGCTCTCGCTACCTTTGGCGTGATCACCTCGGCCGGCGGCAATCGCTCCATGCAAGGCGCTCTACGAATTCTGTTTTGAATCCTTCATTGAACCCAGGCGTCGCCATTTCGAGGCTTGGCAAATGCGGCAAAATCTGATAATCTCTATAGACAATATGGTGATTCAATCTCCGGTTCCGACATTTCCCGCCCTGACGCCCCAAGAAATTGACTATGACCGAACCGTTCGGGCCGATATCGACCTTTTTGCTCAGCACATCGAGAAGTACTTGGCGGGCCAGATCACCGAAGATGAGTTTCGCGCCCAGCGATTGCGGCGTGGCATCTATAGCCAGCGCCAGCCGGGAGTCCACATGGTCCGGACTAAGATTCCGGGAGGTACGCTCACGGCCGGACAGATGCGGCAGCTGGCTCGTGTTGCCGATGAGTTTGCGGGCGGCAAGGGGCATCTGACGACACGTCAAAACATGCAGTTTCACTTTGTGAAGCTCACCGATGTCCCGAAGCTGCTGCACATGCTTGCCGATGTGCGACTGACGACGCGAGAGGCCTGTTACAACACGGTGCGCAACGTGACAGCGGATTCGCTGGCCGGCCTGCTGCCGGGCGAGGTCTTTGATGTTCGGCCGTATGCGCGGCTAACGGCGTTTGCGTTCCTGCACAAGGAACTCACCGACAATTTGCCACGAAAATTCAAAATTTCCTTTAGCGGCTATCCCGGCGACCCCATGCTTGCAGCCATCCACGACGTTGGCTGCCAGGCCGTAATTCGAGACGGTAAGAAAGGCTTTCGCATCCTGATTGGCGGCGGGTTGGGGCCCATGCCGCAGGAGGCGCATCTTTTGGATGAGTTCCTCCCGGTTGAAAATCTCATCCCGCGCATTGAGGCCGTCCTTCGCCTGTTCAACAAACATGGCAACCGGAAAAACCGCAACAAGGCGCGATTGAAGTTTGTTCTGAAAGAGCGCGGCTGGGAGTGGGTGAAGGAGACGATCGAGGCGGAGTATGCGGACATCCTCGCTCATGGGGGGATCCCAGTGCCCGAAAGTGTGCCGGAGGGCTTCGGCGGTTTTCTTTCCACGCCGCCACCACTTGGCCAGGGGTCGGAGTTACCTGTTGTGGACCACCGCGCCCCGGATCCGGAATTTGACCGCTGGTTGGAGACGAACGTCCGCGAGCAAGTGCAGCCGGGCTATGCGCTCGTAACCGTCGTGGTCGATCAGGGCAATTTGACTAGCGATCAGATGCGGGGATTAGCCCGGATCGCTGAAGATGCCGGCGAGGGTTTACTGCGCTTCACAATTGAGCAGAACGTCGCCCTCGGCTTCATTCCTATTGCCAACCTCCGCCGCGTTTATGCTGCGCTCAAGATGATTGGCCTGCACGCTGCAGGAGCGGGCGAAATCGAAGACGTAGTGACTTGTCCCGGCGCCTATTCCTGCAACTTGGCGCTGACGAAAACCATGGAGCTGGGAGCTGTACTCCGCAGCATTCTTAAGAACCATCCGGACAAGCTCGTGCGGAAGCTGAAGGTTCGCGCCAGTGGTTGCCCCAATTCCTGCGGGCAACACTGGACAGGCGATTTCGGTTTCTACGGCAACGCGCGCAAGCTGGATGGGAAAGAGGTGCCCTATTATCAAATGCTGCTGGGTGGTGGCTACGACCGGGAGGGCATCATGCGCTATGGTCTCGCCATTCAAAGCATTCCTGCGCGTTTGGTACCTGTGGCGCTTGAGCGCGTCCTGGATCACTATGTTGCCAATCGGCTGGCAGGAGAAACCTTCCGTGAATACGTCCTTCGTCATAAGGTGGAGACCTTTAAAGCCCTAACGGCAGACCTCGCCAAACCGGCCGAAACGTTTGCTGAACTCTATCAGGATTGGGGCGATGAGGTAGCCTTCTCGTTGCAACTCGGCCGAGGGGAGTGCGCCTCCTAGCTTCAGCCTCAGGATCGAATTTGGGTCGCCATCCGGCAAGAGCAGCTATTGGGAAAGAATCCCGCTGTCCTGCTGGCAAGTGTTACGGCCTCGAGCGCGTCGGCGCCGCGATCTAGCCCCGCTACTTAGCCGCGGTTGATGAGGTAGTAGATGACAGGCACGGTCATCCGCGACAGCAGCAGCGAGGCGATCTCGCCCGCCATTAGCGAGATGGCGAGTCCTTGAAAGATCGGATCAAAGAGAATCACGCTCGCGCCAACCACGACTGCCGCCGCTGTCAGCATCATGGGACGGAAGCGCACCGCTCCAGCGTCAATGACCGCCTGGTCAAGCGGCATGCCCTCGTGCCTTCGCATTTCGATAAAGTCGACGAGAATAATCGAGTTGCGCACCACAATGCCTGCCCCGGCGATGAAACCGATCATCGAGGTGGCCGTGAAGAACGCCTGGAGCAAACCATGCGCCGGCAGAATCCCAACGAGAGAAAAGGGGATGGCGGTCATGATCACGAGCGGGGTGAGAAAGCTTTGGAACCAGCCCACAACGAGGACGTAGATCAGCACCAGCACTGCCGCAAATGCAATTCCAAGGTCGCGGAATACTTCATAAGTGATGTGCCACTCACCGTCCCATTTCATCGAATACTGACTCCCATCCGAGGGTAAAGTAGCGGTGAATTGCTCAATCTTCATGGCCTCCAGCCTGGGACCGAGAGCCAGAATCGCGTAAACCGGGCTTTCAATGACGCCCGCCACATCCGCGGTCACGTAAGTGACGGGCATGAGGTTTTTGTGATAGATGCTCTGATCCTCTACGGTTTCTTCAACGCGCACCAGTTCCCGCAACGGTACGAGGCCGCCGCGCGTATCTTTAAGGCGCAGGTCGAGAATATGCGCCAAGTCGGTGCGCGCTGTGCGGTCCAGACGGATGAGCAGCGGAACGTCTTCCTTCGCCCCCGGGTCATGAAGTAAGCCGGCCACCTCGCCGCCAGCGGCAATTCGGAGCGCTTGCGCAAGGGTCGCCTCAGTGACGCCGTGAAGAGCGGCCTTTTCCCGGTCCAGCAAGATACGGTGCTTGGGCCGGTCGTCCTCAACATACCAGTCGATGTCGACAATTCCCGGGATCGATTCCATGTGCCGCTTGATCTCGCGCGCGATTCGCTTGCGTTGCTCGAGATCTGGACCGTACACCTCCGCAACAAGCGTTTGTAAGACCGGCGGACCGGGTGGCACTTCTGCTACTTGAATGTTAGCGTTCCAGCGGCGCGCAACAGGAATTAAGGCTTCACGCATCGCTTTGGCGATTTCGTGGCTTTGCCGCTTGCGCTCGTGTTTTCCAAGGAGGTTCACTTGAATGTCGGCGACGTGAGAGCCTTGCCGGAGATAATAATGCCGGACCAGCCCGTTAAAATTAAAGGGGGCCGCCGTTCCAACATAGGTCTGCACGTTCACTACTTCTGGACTTTTGAGGGCCACCTCCGCCAACTGCCGGGCTGCTTGCGCGGTGGTTTCGAGCGGCGTTCCCTCGGGCATGTCAATCACCACCTGGAACTCGCTCTTGTTGTCAAAGGGCAACATCTTGACTTTGACAAGCTGGAAATAAACGAGCGCCATTGATCCCAACAGCATCCCTACGACCGCGGATAAAAAGGACCACCGGGCGGCAGGGCTTTTGAGTAGCGTCCCCATAAACCGCCGGTACAAACGGGTCGCCCAGTCTTCGCCCGAAGCGTGCATATGGCCGCCATGGGCGGGCAACACACGTACCGCCACATAAGGCGTCACGATAAAAGCCACAATCAGGGAAAACATCATGGCCGCTGAGGCGCCAATAGGGATTGGCCGCATGTAGGGGCCCATCAAGCCACTGACAAAGGCCATGGGCAGAATGGCTGCAATGACGGTCAGCGTCGCGAGGATGGTCGGATTGCCCACCTCGTCCACCGCTTCGGCAGCTAGTTCGAGAAGCGGCTTGTTGGCGTTAGCGGGTAGGCGCTGGTGGCGCACCAGGTTTTCTACCACCACAATGGCGTCATCGACCAGAATGCCGATGGAGAAGATGAGCGCAAACAGCGTAATTCGGTTCAGAGTGTAGCCGTAGAGATAGAAGGTAGTGAGGGTAAGGGCAAGCGTCACAGGAATGGCGGCAAAAACGATCCAGGATTCTCTCCACCCCAACGTGATGGCGATCAGCAAGCTCACGGAAACAACGGCGATGCCCATGTGTTTGAGCAGCTCGTTGGACTTCTCCGCAGCTGTTTCCCCGTAGTGGCGGGTAACCGTCATCTCAAGGTCCGGTGGAAGCGACAGGCTTCTGACGCGCCGGAGAACCTCCTCGGCGACATCAATCGCATTCGTTCCCTTGCGCTTGGCTACCGCGAGCGTCACAGCAGGCTCAAAGCCTTGTTGGGCTGTGCCGAATTGCACGTATTGCACGGGCTCTTCGCCGCCATCCACCACATCGGCCACGTCACGCAGATAAACCGGACGCCCGTTATTGACACCCACCACGACATCGCGCACCTGAGCGGCCGTTTGAAGAAAGGATCCTGCCTCGAGGATGAACTCGCGCTCCACGGTCGCATACTTGCCGGCCGGCAGCCGCTGATTCGAAAGCCCGAGCGCACGGTGAATTTCGCCCGGAGTGAGGCCATAGCGGGCCAGACGCGCCGGCTCGAGCAAGATACGAATTTGGCGCCGCTGACCGCCAATCAAAGTTACGGCGGAAACGTTTGGCGTTTGTTTGATGACGTCATGGACCTGTGCCGCAACGAGCCGGAGCTGATAGTCATCGCAACGCTTGCTGTGAAATGTCAGGGCAAGAATAGGTACGTCGTCGATGGATCGTGGCTTAACCAGAGGTGGAGTGGCCCCGGGCGGAATAAGATCGAAGTTGGCATACATTTTCTGATTCAGCCGCACAATGGCTTTTTCTTCGTCCTCGCCAACTTTGAAGCGAACGATAGCCAGAGCCATTCCCGGACTGGAAGTCGAGTAAATGTACTCGACGCCAGGAATTTCCCAGAGCAACTTTTCCATGGGCCTGGTCACTCGTTCTTCCACTTCGCGAGCCGACGCCCCCGGCATCCCGACAAAGATATCGATCATCGGCACGATGATCTGCGGCTCTTCCTCGCGCGGCAGCTTCCACAACGAGAACAAGCCGACAAGAATCGACGAAAGAATGAGCAAGGGGGTCAGCCGCGAATTCACAAAGGCTCTCGCGATGCGGCCGGAAACGCCGAGATCCTTGCGCGGCGTCCGCATAGAAAGAGATTTCTCTTGGCTCACTCGTTCGCCTCCACACGCATCCCGTCCTCAAGGCTGGCGGGCAAAGGATGAATGACTGCTTCTGACGGTTTGAGTCCCGTTAGCACGCGCACCATCCCTTGGCGAGCCTCCCCCGTGGTCACTAAGCGACTTCGCGCCACACCCTGCTCCACCACGAAGACCGTTTCTAGCGACCCAAGCCGCCGGACCGCAGAGGCTGGAATCGCGAGGACGGTCTCGCTTTCGAAGGAAAACTTCACGCGGCCGGACATGCCACTGCGCAAGCCGGTAAGGGAAGGAAGATTGATTTTCACGGTCACCGAGCGGGAGGCCGCATCAACGGATGGAACAATCTCGCTGATCGCGACTGGAAGCTCACGGCCCAGAGCTTCGAGAGAAACGGTCACCATCTGTCCCCGCCTTAGCTTGAGCGCTAGGGATTCTTCCACTGGAACCTCGAGACGATAGGCGCCAGCCTGCTCGATCACGAGCAGCGGAGCGCCAGGAGTCACAAGGTTGCCGGGTTCAACTTTACGCTCAGTCACAATGCCAGCGAAGGGTGCGGCAATGGTTGTGTAACTGCGAAGAATATTGGCCGATTGGATGGCTTCAGCCGCGGCCTCGAGTTTCGCTTTGAGTTGCGCCTGGCGAGAGACAGCTTGGTCGAAGTTGGACTGTGCGAGGCGTAACTTGGCTTGCGCCTCGTCGAACTCTTGGTTGGAAATCGACTTTTTCTCAAACAGGTCCTGCATACGCCGGAACGTGACCTGAGCCAGTTCGAGTTGCGCTTTGGCCGCGGCGATGGCGCTCTGGATCTCGGCCCCGGTGCTTTCGGCCTCCCGGCGCGCCGCCTCAGCTTGGCGTACGGCGCTATCGAGATCCTTCGAATCGAGTGTCACCAGGACTTGCCCGGCGGAGAAGCTATCGCCCGTCTGGACGTGAATCTCGCGGACGTAGGCCATGATCTTCGCGGCGAGTACACTGGTTGTGCGCGCCTGCACCGTACCGACGATTTCTCGCTCCACGGGCCACGATACAGCTGAAACGACAACGCGCTGCACGCGCATGGGTTTGTCTGCTGACTGAACTTGTTTTTGAGGATGCGGCGAGCTTGTACATCCGGCAAGTAAAGAAAGCGTCGCCAGCAAGATAGCTCGACTTTTCAACGCAACACCTCCGAATCCGGCGTCAACGCACCAGCAGCAAGGGCCACCATGGCCGCAGCGAGCCGCTGGTCATGCACGGCGATTAGTTTTCTGAGCACGGCTTCGTTTTTCGCCGTTTCTGTGCGCAACAGGTCAGTCAGTGTGGCTAACCCCGCCTCGTAGCGGTTGCGAGTGATGCGCAAGCTCTCCTCCGCTTGCGCCACCGCGGCGGAGGCTGTAGCCATGCGCTCATTGGCCGCCGTCCATTCCGCGTAGGCCTTTCGCACTTGAAGCCTTAAGGCAGAGCTAACTTGCTTGTGTTGCGCTTCGTAGCTTTTCATCATGGACTGGGCTTCCCGCAATTTCGCCCGGTCCGCATATCCATTAAATAAGTTCCACCGCAGGTTTAAGCCTGCAAACCAGTTGCCCCCAGCTTGTGTGATGAAACGTCCGCGGTTTGCCTCCAAAACGCCCCGCGCAGAGACTTGCGGCAACCAGGCAAGACGGGCCAGCTGCGCTTGTTTCTGCGCGACTTCGATGCCAAGTAAAGCCTGTCTGGCGTCGGGGCGCTCGCTCAAAGCGCGTTTTTCAAGGTCCTCTAAGGCAGCAGGCAGGTTAGCGAGCGCCGTCAGGGGGGTGACGAGCTGGCGTTCCGTGTCCAGCGGCGCCCCCAGAGCCTCGTTCAGCGCAGCCTTGGCTACCTCCAGTTCGCTACGCCGTGCAATCTCATTCTCTTTCATCGCCGCCAAGTGGACCTTAAGGGACAGCACATCGGCGTCCGTGCTCATGCCTGCCGCCCGGACATTCTCGGCACGCTTGAGGTCCGCCGTTGCGCTGGCCACCGCCTCGCGCGCAACTTGCAAAGCCTGTTCGGCCAACAACACGCCCAGGTAGAACCGAACGGCCCCGGCGCCGAGGTTCATTTCGACAAGGCGCCGTTCCTCATCGGTTAGCTGGCGCTGGAGCTCGGCAAGCTCGGTTTGCCGCTTAGTCAACCCAAAGTCCCAGAGTGTTTGGTCAACCGAGAGCACGGACTGAAAATTCTGCACCGAGCTCGGATTATTCAGCGCGTTGATGCGAAAATTTTCTTCCCCAAAGCGCCTCTGTGTGAGCAGGGTGCTAAAAACGAACACCGGATTATTGCTGCGCTGGTAGGACTCTTGGTAGTTCAACTTGGGCCATATCCCGCTGCGCGCTTGCTGGATGCGATGAAGGGCAGCATCGAGACGAGCCGAGGCGGCTTGAATCGACGGGTGCGAAGTTTGTGCAATTCTCACTGCCTCAGCCAGAGTCAGTGGCTGCTGCGCACCCAAGACGAGCGGCAGCAGCCCCAGGCTGAGCCATTTCATGAGCGCACACCTAGCTTGCGTAAGAAGGTCATCATCGGGCACCAATCTGTGAAGGCCGATTGGAATAAGTTCAGCCCGACGAATGCAGTGAAAAGGAACCATCCCGGATGCACCCAGTAGCCCAGCGCCACGCTTAGCAGGACGAATGCCCCAGCAATCAATCGCAAATAGCGTTCGACAGTCATTACGGTTAACTCCTGGTGGATAAGATTCAAATTGTTAAAAAAGGTGACAAACCACGGCGGCCTGACGTTTCTTTAAGATGGAAGGACGCATGTTTGCGGAATCTGAAGAGGTGGCGCTAGCTCGGCGGCTGCTATCAGGCGACCGGACGGCATTTGACCGTTTTGTCGAACTCTTTCAGCGGAAGCTCTTCCATTACGTCTACATGATGTGCGGTCATCGCGAGGATGCCGAAGAGGTTGCCCAGGAAACGCTGCTGAAGATGTTCGAACACTTCGATCAGCTCCGCGAGCCAGAGCGGGTGAAGCCGTGGGCGTTCACCATCGCCCGGAACGTCTGTCACATGAAACGGCGGAAAAGCATCTTTGCTCCTGAGGAGGAAATTTCCCTGGACGATTTGATGCCCCAGTTCCGGGAAAGCGGCGATCGTCGAAAGCTTGAAATCGCCGACTGGTCCCGTCTACCGGATGATGAAGCGATTCGGCGCGAAGTTCGCGTTACGCTGGAGCAAGTCATCCGCGAGCTTCCGGACATTTACAAAAGCGTTTTGCTGTTGCGCGACGTCGAGGAACTCACGACGGAAGAAACAGCCGAAGTATTAGGAGTGAGCGCCGATGTGGTCAAAACGCGGCTGCATCGTGCCCGCCTCCTGGTGCGCAACAAGATCGATAAGCATTTGCTTCACTCGGTGGGTGCGCGATGAGTCTCACCAACAAGATGGATCCTGCTGGGAGATTGAGTTGCCGCGAAATCTTTGCGCTTCTCTCCCAATACCTTGACCGTGAGCTATCACCCGAGCTTTGCGACTGCCTTCAGAAGCACATTGAGGATTGTCCGCCCTGTGTGGAGTTCCTTGAGTCGCTGAAAAAGACGGTCCGCCTTTGTCAGGACCTGGAGCCAACCCATCAACCAACACCCTTGCCGGCCGCGCTTCGCCAACAGTTATTGGCTGCGTATCAGAAAAGCCAGAAATAAAAAGCGGACCCGGCTGGGAGGCCTGTCGCCTCCAAGCCCGGACCGCATCCAATTGCACCCAAGTTTTCTTACATTCCGCGTTCTGATTGAGCGACCGAACGCTTTATGGTATCAAACTTTCGTCGCGCTGGCAGATGGAGGGGTTGGTGAGAAAACTCCCACTGACCAGCAAACCCTTTCAGAAGGTGCCCGGGTTGAGCGGCGCACCGGGCTCACTTCTCTTGATGGGAACGCTCAGTCACGGGGACAAGAGCGAAGCCAGGTAAGCCGGCCCCGCCTGAGTCGCGCTGTGGGAAGAAATTGTCGAAGTAGGCCCGACCACCGGGTGGAATGAGAAACTCCACCGAACGGAACTCTTGAAGGCTCTTCGCGTAAAGGCCGAGCCAGTGGCAAAAGGGAAGCTTCTCGCAGCCTGTATTCCGGTCCGGATCAATAAAAGAGTTTGTATCGCCTAGATACTGCGTCAACAACAACTTTCCCTTCCCTTCCGGTTCACTGTAAAACCGCACTTCGATGGCTTCCAGCGTCGGTTGGAGTAAAATCGCGTTATAGATGAAGACCAACTCCCGCCCCGGCTCGGCGAGGTCGATGCGGAAGTAACGGTCGCCCGAAACTTTCAAAATTTTTTCCCCTTGATACCAAGGGTGCACTTTCACCGGCTCGCCCTCCGGGCGCGTGCCGCCGAATACCGCCTGAGCCTCTTTGGAAAAGATGATTCCAAGCAAAGGGCCAGGGCCCGAGCCTTGAGACCCATACCGGCCATGGTAGAACTCAAACGGTTCTTCCTGGTGTCGCAACTGTTCAAAAGAGATTTCAACACCCACCTGCGCCGCAAGTGGGAAGGTTAAGACTACTCCGAGCAGAATCCCTCTCAGGTTAACGTTCATGTCTTGTGCCTTTCGGTTGAGCAAGTATGGTGGTTTTTTGACCGCCCGATGATGTCGCGACCAAAACCGCTCGAAAGTCTCAACTGTTTTTTTTTCGGTCGGTGAGACTCTGCCCCCGAAAGTTACGCAATATCAGTGATGACGTGCAGGAGCTTCCTCTTCTTCTTACTCTTCTCGGTTGGCCTCAACGTAAGGGCCAGCGCCACTCCTATCGAGTGGTTCAATCCGATCAACTTCGCAGACATCAACACCAACACGGCGCCCTTCTTTAGGGGCGAGACGTATTGGCAGGGTTTTAATCAAGAGGATTTCACCAGTCCATCGATGCCGAACATCCGGCTGCGTGGCGCCATGTGTTTGGATGGACGAATGGTTGAGTGCGAGGGCATGTTGCCAGGAACTGGCGTGCTTCACCCGCTCACTTTACGGATCACGGAGTTTGTTTTCTCGTGCGATTCTGCGGAGGGTTGCGAGCCCATCGAGATAGTATTTTTCTCGACTTTATTCTCAGCGGTGCAATGCGTCCTCCCGTTCCCACGAGCTGGCACATCATCGGCTGTTTGCTACCCAATCCAGCACTTCCGCGCAGCGTTCCAAGCTGTGAGGGAGTGGCCTCGTTGCAATCGCTTTGGATCGGATATCACTTTACGATGGCAAGCTTAGATCTAGACGGGAATCTCTTGGGACAGGCCGAATACGGCGAAGACAACGCGACGAATTTCACTGAAGTGAGGGGCAACTTCTCACTCGGAGGCCGGGGTGCAATCATACCCGAAGCACGACGCTATTCCTTCAGCACCCGGATCCGGTTTGGCGGCGCACCAGTCTACGACGAGGAGGGAAATCTCATCGAGCTCAGCTCATGGTCTGGCGCAGTGGTGCTCCCCCTTTCTGTGGCTGCCATGATCGAAACCTCCGGAAGTGAGATCCCGGAACCTGGCACGCTTGCGCTTACTAGCCTCTTGCTGCTTCTTTTTGGCCGCATCGGCCGAAAACCGCCGCGATAATCAGCCTTCCCTCAGGGGATAATGGGGCATGGAGGAGCGCCAAGGCAACCCTGCCATCACCGATCTACTCCTCCGATGGAAAACTGGCGACCCAGCGGCTCTCCGAGACCTTCTGCCAGTTGTCTATCAACAATTGCGTGCCGTAGCAGAGGCCTACTTACGCCGGGAGCGTCCCGACCACACCCTGCAAGCCACCGAATTAGTACACGAACTTTATATGCGGCTTGACAAGCAACGAGAAGCAAATTTTGCAAGCCGCAAGCAGTTCTTTGTTTTTGCCGCACGTTTGATGCGCTTTATCCTGATTGATCATGCCCGAAGTCACATCGCCAGAGGAGGGACGCAGCGCGCTCCACTACACGAAGAGATTGCTTGGATCAATGTTCGCTCACAGGATATGATGGCGCTCGATCGCGCTCTTGAGGAGCTCGAAGCACTCGATCGGGCCAAGGTGGAGCTGCTGGAGTTGCGCTACTTTCTCGGCTTGACGGTTGAGGAAGCAGCTCAACAGATGGGCATCTCGCGCGCTACTGCGTTTCGCCAGTTGACCTTCATCAAGGCGTGGTTGTTCGAGCGTTTAAAAAACCTCAACGAAACCCGTCCCTAGCATGAAAGACAGATGAGGAACTGATGTGACACCGGACGAATTTCGCCAGCTTGAAGAAAAATTTTATTTCGCGCTGCAACTCAACGAAGAAGCACGCCTGGCGTATCTCGAAAGTCTTCCGGAGCCGGTTAGCCGGGAAGTTTCCCGCCCGCTGAGAGCGCATGCGGAGGCAAGTGCGGACGTCATCCTCGAACGGCTGCTGGGACCGTGGAGAATTACTGGGCGCCTCGGCTCGGGGGCAATGGGGACCGTTTATCGAGCACGACGTTGGGACGGAGCGTTTGATAAGGAAGTCGCCGTCAAGACACTGGCTTCGCTTGCCGCCGGTTCGTTTCTTGCTGAGCGGTTGAGTTTTGAAGCGCGGGTGCTGGCTTCGCTCGAGCATCCATCCATTGCGCGCCTGCTCGACGCAGGGGTAGCGGCTGACGGCACGCCTTTTCTGGTGATGGAAAAGGTGGACGGCGTGCCAATTACGGAGTACGTAGAACAGTTCGGGCTCGATCTGAAAGCGCGCGTCTCTTTGCTGGCCCAGGCAGTGGACGCGGTTGCGTTCGCGCACAGCCGTATGATCCTGCACCGTGACCTAAAGCCCGCTCACCTGATGGTGGGACCTGGAGGCCAGCTGAAGCTGCTCGATTTTGGAATGGGGAAGATCATAGCTTCGGAAGAGGCGGGTGAGCGCACTCGCTATCTCGCCTTCACTCCCGAATACGCGGCCCCCGAACTGAGACGCGGGGAAGTAGCGACCACAGCCGTCGACGTTTACGCACTGGGTAAAATCCTGTTTCAGCTGGGCGCCGATGAGGATGACGATCTCCGCGCCATCGCGGCAAAAGCTTCGCGCGAAGAACCGGAGGAGCGCTACGCCTCTGCTGCCGCCCTGGCCGCCGATCTTCGAGCTTGGATCGAGGGCCGCGCCGTGGAAGCTAGAGCTGGAGAACGGCTTTATTCACTGAAGAAATTTGCCTACCGCCATCTTTGGCCCCTCACAACAGGCATCTTGCTGCTGGCGGCAGTCCTCATTGGCTCGGCTCTCACCTACCGCCAGTACCGAATTGCGGAAACACGACTATCGGAGTACCAGCGGCTTCTGCGCACGCTCATGGATGAACTGCTGGTAGCTGTGGAAAAGATACCCGGTAGCACCGAAGCTTCCCAACTGCTGGTGGCGCGTGTCGTGGAAAGCCTTGAGTCGCTGCGAAAGCACGGTGCTGGATATCGAACTACCGCTTTGGATGTCGCTAGCGCCTATGTTCGTCTTGCGGAGGTGCAGGGCAATCCGTATAATCACAACCTCGGTGACACCTCCGGCTCACGCCGTAGTTATCAAGCCGCGCTGGAATTAGCGCGTGCGCAGGACGACGAACGCGCTTCCATCCTCCGCGGTCGCGCCACGTATGGATTAGCGTGTTTGTCCTTGGCCGACGGCGACCACCGACAAGCCTTGCAGTATGGCGAGGAGGCTCTGCGCATCTTGGCGCCTTGGGCGCCGCGCGCTAGTCCCTGGCGTCCCGCCTACCATGCCGCAAATGCGGCATCGCTTCTGGCCGACCTGCACAAACGGGAAAACAGGCTTGAGCAAGCCGAACGAAATTATCGGCTGGCCGCGACCTATGGTGAGATCGCCGCTCAAGAACCGGAGGTACGTCTTGGCATTCAGCTGGGGAGCATTCTTCAAATCGGCTCGCTCTATCTTCCCTCGCAACCTGTCCGCGCGCTTAAGGAGTTTGATCACGTTCTGTCCCGACTCGGGGCTCTTGATCCTAAAACTCGTCAACAGAGCAATATCCTTCGTATGGAAGCGAATGCGCTCCGCAAGCGCGCCAACGCACTAAGTGCATTAGGCCGGCAAGCCAACAACGAAGCCGCGCAGGCCATCTCCGCTGCCGAAAAACTGCTCGCTCTTGAACCTAGCAATCAGCAAGCGCGATTTGACCTCATTGTGGCCCTCAATGACGCCAGCCTGATTGCAGCGAGAACGGCGAATTGGCCCCGCGCCCTTGAGTTGGTCAACCGGGCGAGTCAAATGCTCGCCTCTGAGAAAGGACCCTACTACGCGAAGCTTCATGCGGAAACAGAGCTTTATGCAGGAATCTACGAGGCTAAGATCGGGCAAGGAGACCGGCGATGGAAGCGAGCATTACAACGCATCGAGGCAACAAATGAAACCGAAGAGGACCGAGCGCGGCAGAGGGAAGCGCGCGAAGCAATCACCCGACTGTTGGGGAAACCGTAACTGTTCTAGCCGAGCGGCCGCGAGCTCGGAACTTTCTTCAAGAGAACCCGGCGACGTAGTTTTGAGTTTGCTCTAGCGCGGGACGCCTGGTGGGGAAAAATCCCGATCCTTTGAAACCCCACACCTCGTTCTTGCCCACCGTGTGAGCCGCCCTGGGAAAAGGCACAAGAAAAGCTCAGAGGGCGTGTGCTCAAACTCGCCCCCTCAAACTTTATGGGGAGGTGGCACCTCGAAGCCCTTGCGGTAGGTGTCCACGAGTAAGGCGTTGGCTTTCGGGTTATTGAGGAACTGCTCTTTATCCGGGTCGAAGTCCAGCACACCGCCAACACGAAAAGCTGCATTGGCCAGGTGCGCCAGCGCACAGGAGTAGTGTGCCGTCTCGAGCGGCCCGTTGAGTTCCTCAGGCTTGCGACTACGCACAGCTTGAATAAAATTCTCAAAATGCCGCGTCGGCGCGCTGCCCTTCGGTCCGGGCTTTCCTTCGCGACCCAAAAACACCTGGTACTTGGTGTAGCCGCTGATCACCATATAGCCCTCTGAGCCATAGAACAGATTTCCGTTGGCTTCGTCGGTTTCGTTGTTCGAGCACCAGAAGCGAACGGCGATCTCCGCAAACTTCTTTTCGCGACCAAATTCGCACAGTGCCGTCATCAGCTCGGGAGTTTCCCGGTGGTCGTTCCAAAGATACTTCCCGCCCATGGCGCAAATCCGCGTTGGATGCTTGACACCGAGACCCCATTGCAGCATGTCCAGTTCGTGCACGCCTTGGTTGCCAATTTCGCCGTTGCCGTAATCCCAAGTCCAATGCCAATTGTAGTGAACGTGGTTTTTGGAATAGGGTCGGAACTTCGCCGGACCCACCCAGAGGTTGTAATCCAAGGTGGAGGGAGGATTCTCAACTGGGTGGTTCACGAGTTTAGGACGCCACTTGAAGATGGTGGCACGGGCCATGTAAACATCCCCAATCACACCCTGGCGGAGCTTGTCGACCGCCTCGCGAATCGCTTCCGAGCTCCGCAACTGCACGCCGTGCTGCACGATGCGGTTATACTTTTTCGCGGCCGCCATCATGCTACGGCCTTCGGCCAGCGAGTGCGTCGCGGGTTTTTCCACGTACACGTCTTTGCCCGCCTGGCAAGCCCAAATTGTGGCCAAAGCATGCCAGTGATTGGGAGTAGCGATACTCACCACGTCGATGTCCTTATCGTCAAAGACGCGGCGCATATCCTGTACAACCGCTGGGCGGCGCCCATAGCGCTTTTCAAACGCAGCAGCGCGCTCGTTAGCCACGGCGAGATCCACGTCCACTAAGGCGGCGACCTCTACATTTTCGAGGGGTTCGAAGCCGTCGATATGGTTTTTGCCTCTCCCGTTCACGCCAATCACAGCCACGCGAATACGGTCATTGGCTCCCCGCGCCCGCTCAGTCGCGCCTCCAGCAAAGGCGGCGGGTGCGCTAGCCGAGGCCATCAGAACAAATTCCCTGCGGTTCACTCTCATCCTCCCGGCAGAACGATTGCCAAAGTCGTGTCCGAACAACCTCACAATATCAAGTTTTCTTCCTACTTGCGAGCTCGCCAGTGCGGTGGAAATCTCTCAGGCTTTGGCCCGGCTTCGAGCAGCTTTACGAGAAGCGCGTTTTGTGGTTCCGCCCTGTTCTTCAAGCTGCTGTTTGCGCTCCACCAGCATCTGATAGGCTTGCTCCTCCGTAATCTGCATGGGGTCTTGGCCGCGCGGGACGCTCGCATGAATTTCCCCATCGGTGACATACGGGCCATACCGCCCGCTTAATAACTTGACTGGTTTTCCAAACACCGGATGCGGGCCAAACTCTTTTAAGACGGTTTGCGTGCGGGCCGCAGCTCGCCGCCGGGTTGTCCGCGGCTGAGCGAGAATCTCCAGGGCTCGCTCGAGTGTGATGTCGAGAGGAGACTCCTCAGGCGGCAGGGAGCGCGTTTCTTCCCCGCATTGAATGTATGGACCGAAACGTCCGTTTGCGGCAATCACTGCCTCGCCCGTCTCTGGATGCTGGCCCAAGGTGCGGGGAAGAGAAAGAAGCTTCACGGCATAGTTCAGGTCCACGTCCTTGAGATCGGTTCCAGCCAGAAGTGAGGCCATCTTCGGTTTTGATCCATCGCGGCCATCACCAAGCTGCACGTAGGGACCATAGCGCCCCACTTTCAAGTAAACGGGCTCGCCCGTTTCTGGATGCAAGCCGAGGGACTCGGGCTCACGGCTCGCGTTTTCAAGCAACTCAACCGCTTTTTCCAGCGTTAATTCATCGGGCGGCAGATCCTCAGGTAGACTTGCTCGGCGTTCTCCATCGGAAAGAAAAGGCCCATATTTGCCAATACGCACTTCGAGTTTCCTTCCCTGCCATTCGCCAAGGGGAATCGAGTTGATCACGCGGGGGTCAATCTCACGCTCTCCCATGGCCACCAGGGCGCGTAATCCGCGGTCATTTTCGCCGTAATAAAAGTTCCGGAGGTAGGTGAGAGGATCGGACTCGCCGCGCGAGATGGCGTCCAGATCATCCTCAAGACGCGCCGTATACGAGTAGTCGAGGTAGTGGGTGAAATATTGCTCGAGTAAGCCAATGACGGCCATGGCGGTAAACGTTGGAACGAGCGCGTTTCCCTTCTTAAACGCGTACGAGCGGTTGAGCACGAGCTCGACAATCGAGGCC
This sequence comes from Bryobacteraceae bacterium, assembly GCA_025056455.1. GTDB lineage: Bacteria > Acidobacteriota > Terriglobia > Bryobacterales > Bryobacteraceae > CADEFT01. Next base: position 95,272 of record JANWVY010000002.1, read on the forward strand.
CAGGTCGAGGGGCGTCCAATGCCGAGCCGCTCTAGTTCCCGGATCAATGACCCTTCGGTGTAGCGGTTGGGAGGTTGAGTTTTGCGGTCAAGCGTTTCGGCTTTTTCACAGCGTAGCGAGTCGCCTGGCGCAAGCCGCGGCAGATGGCGATCTTTTTCCTCTCCCTCTTCGTCTTCGGAAACCTGGTAGGCCTTGAGAAAGCCTGCAAACTCAATCGTTTTTCCCGAGGCGCGGAAGGTCGCATCGCCAGCTTCGATCGTGACGACGGTGTTGGTCCCGCGTGCATCCGCCATCTGGCAGGCCACCGTGCGTTTGTAGATCAAATCATACAGGCGAAACGCGTCTTCTCCCAGTTGTGTACGAACGGTCTCCGGATCGGCGAAGTTCTCGCTCGCGGGGCGAATCGCTTCGTGCGCCTCCTGGGCGTTCTTGACCTTGGTTTCATACTGCCGGACCGCTGGCGAAAGATATTCTTCCCCGTACTCGCGCACGATCAAGGCGCGTGCGCCGCGAATCGCTTCATCGGACAGCGAAGTAGAATCGGTCCGCATGTAGGTGATGAAGCCGTTCTCATAGAGCTGTTGGGCGATCTGCATCGTGCGCTTGGCCGAAAAGCGGAGCTTCGAGTTGGCTTCCATCTGCAGCGTTGAAGTCACGAAGGGCGCAGCTGGGCGCTGAACAAAGGGTTTTTCTTCGACCGAACGCGTGAGAATGGGAGCCGTTTGCAGCAGGCCAACCACACGCTGAGCCTCGGCCTCACCCAGCAAGACCACGGACTCCGGATCCTGCAGCATCCCCGTGTCGGGATTGAAATCTTTGCTGGTGGCAACCTTTTTCCCGCCCAGTTGCACCAAATCCGCTTCAAAGGCTGGTTCGGCATCCGGTTTTCGAAACGTCGCCTTCACGCCCCAGTAGCGAGCGGGCCGAAAGCGAATCCGGGCGCGCTCGCGCTCCACGAGCAGGCGCACTGCCACCGACTGCACGCGTCCCGCGGAAAAGCCCGGCGCCATCTTCTTCCATAACAACGGACTCACTTCATAGCCGAACAAACGGTCCACAATACGTCGTGTCTCTTGGGCCCGCACCAGGGCTTCGTCAATGTCGCGCGGATTTTCAATGGCATGCTGAATGGCCTCGCGCGTGATCTCATTGAAGACCAACCGCCGCGTGGGAATACGTGGTTTTAAAACTTGGTAGAGATGCCAGGAGATGGACTCCCCTTCCCGGTCCTCGTCAGTGGCCAAAAACAACCGGTCGGCCTTCTTTACGAGCTCCTGGAGCTCTTTGACCTGTTCTTTCTTCGACTTAGGAATGACGTAAAGGGGCTCAAAGTCAGCCTCGGTGTTGACTCCAAGGCGTGACCAGGGCTCCTTCTTGTATTTCGCCGGAATTTCCGAGGCGCTTTCCGGAAGGTCACGGATGTGACCCATCGAAGCGCGAACCGTAAAATCTTTCCCGAGAAACTTGGTGATGGTTTTCGCCTTGGTCGGCGATTCGACAATCACGAGAGATTTCGTCGACTGTGCTTCACTTTTCGCTGGCATGTAGATGGTCGTTGCCGGCGGCGCCGAACCTCAGCCGTACCCGAGCCCCGAAGGACACTCCCCAGGACCACCGGCTGCTGGCAAACGCATGTGGCGGGAGGTCTAGGGGCGCGGGCGATTGAACCGCAAGCCAACTTGCGAGGGGAACCCGACCGCTCCCCAGGGGAGGGGGTTCCGGAGGACGGCTAGCGGATGACGCCGCAAGTCTCCGACGAAACTTACTGTGGCAAATCGCAAGGCGGCAAGTCAAATTCGGCGCCGCTTGCCGCATGCCGCACGGACCTCGATACACGCTGACAAGTTTATTATTATCAATGTTTTAAATGGGAAACTTACCAAATGTAGTCCTTGGCAATTTCACGGCGGTGGTAGCCGTCGAGCACATGCACGATGCGGATTTTTTTGAGCTTGGAAGGAGAGAGCTGACCTAAAGGAATATATACGATTTGTTTACCTAAGTGACTGGCAATGGAGCGGAAAATCGAACGCGGCGGCCTCGCCGCGACATACACCACATAGCGATCGAGCGAATAGTCTAATCCCGCCATGAGCAAGCGCTCCGCCTTGGTCTCCGCAAAATCGTAGTCCGGATCGGTCCAGACGTCAAACATCCGGCGCGGAGGCAGTGTCATTAGCAAGCCGCCATACTCAGCCCGTCCGATTCCGGGTCCAACCAGGTGATCAAAGGGCGGGGTGGAGTAGAAGGCCATATCGGATTCATTTTGGTGCTCGCCGAGCCAGGTGGTGAGGTAGCGATAGCGTCCCTCACGGTCCTCGTCAAAAATGAGAACGACGGCGCCCGCCTCGCCGGCGGCGCGCTGTGCATGGCGAACGTAAATCTTGCCCTGGTGCCAGTTGCGGATGGTCTCGCGGATGTCGATGCCATCGGCGAGTGTCGTCGTGAAGGGCTCAACGCGGCTCCGCTCTTCGCTAATCATGCTCCGGGCCTTTTGTTTTAAGTACCGACCATAGTCCTCAATCACGAGATCCTCGGGAGGGTAGGAGCAGATGGCATTGCCGCCCAGCTGCTCGGCCCATTCACCCGGCCGACCCTCCTTCTTTCGAGGTTTCAGGTTGGTGGGACGGGTGAGCTGCTTGGGGCGAGGCAGCCGGCGCCGGATCTTGATCTTGCGCGTATTGAGGAACACCTCTTCGGCAGTGAGCCGGACGGTCTGGAGGTCAGATGTGTCTTGCTGTGGGAAGTAGCGGTTGGCGGTTTGCCACACCTCCCAAGCGTAGTTGTCGTCGACAACGGCGCGGGCCGCCAGGGTGAGATCGTAAAGGCTGGCCACCAAATCTCCGTCCGTCCGGGCAAGGTTGCGCGTATAGACAGCCAGAGCGCGCCTCTGCCAGGGCGAGATGCGATCTCCAGTAATCGCTTCATAGTTTTCACCGGCCTCTTTCAAAAGCTCATATTGCAGGCGGGCGCGGTCCGGGAAATTTCCCTCAAGCGTTTCCCGCCAGGCGAGATACTTCTCCTGCACCCAGGGGATTTCAACGGTAATTTCGGCCAGGCAATCTGGGTGCGGATTCAGGAGGCTCACTTCCAGACGAGATTTCGCGGGCCGGGGTTCGGGCTGGGGCTGTTCCATCGCTTCAAGAACGGCCTCTAGCAAGTTTAAGGACAAGACGATGAGCGTCGGTGCGCCCGAATCGGCCCCTTGCAGTTTCCACGCCAGAGCCGAAGCGTGAGACTCGATCCCGGCAGTACGGGGAGGTGGAAACAGCCGGTAGAGCTCGACATATCTTTCCAGGCCAAGAAAACCCACCGCCGCCGTATCCGGATAGACGCTGGGAAGATGCGGTCGCTGCCCCGTATCAGGTTCTAAGAAAAGCAGTTCCGCTCCGACTTCAAGGCCGCTCCGAACGGCCTCAACAAACGGGTCGCCCGGCTCAATCGGATAATAGACGGCGTTTTCCTCTTCTTCTTCGCCGGCCGACGTGCACAGGATCACAGACATCTGTGGCAGACGCTGTACGCCCTCAAGCAACCACCCCGCAAAACAACCAGGTAGCTCCACGGCCACGACGCGCGGGCGCATCTTGAGAATTTTGCGCCGCAGGGCGACGGCAAACTCCAGCCGCCCGGGCACAACCGGGAAATAGGTGAACTCTCCGCGGCGAAGATCCTGGGGAAGCCAAACGCCTGCCTCAAGGTCGCGGCGCATATCGCAAAGCCTCGTGCCCCAGAACTTCCACTAGCGCTGTGTGCAGCGCTTGGCGGTAGCTCAGCTCATCCTTGGCCAGTTTTCTGAGCTTGCAAGCAAACCGTACGATGTTAATCCCGTCTCGAACCGTATAACGTTCTTCGGCCGCATGCGCATTTTGGAGGAAATCGGTCACATAGTCCAGCACATATTCGTCGCTAAAGGGCAGGTTTGCTTTGAGAATCGCCAGTTCTTCGTTACGCTCAGGAAAATCAATCAAAATTTGGGGCTGGAGACGCGAGTGGATATATTCCGGCAAATCGAAAGTTGAGGCGTCATCGTTCATGGTGGCGACGAGCCGGAATTCCGGATGCGCCCGGATCTTGATCCCCGCCACAATCGACTCCACATAGCGGCGGTTGTCCAGAAGTGGGGCGAGGCTGGCCCAGCTTTTTTCGGACATCCGATTGCCTTCATCGAGAATCGCCACGCCGCCGCGCAACATCGCCGTGACCAGCGGTGAGGCGACGTAGCGGAGCTTACCCGCCCCCTCAATGACTGGCGTAACCAGCAGATCTTCTGGGCGAGTGTCCACCGTGGCCTGAAGAATATAAACCTCTTTCCCCAAGCGCTTGGCGGCGGCATAAGCCAAGGTCGTTTTCCCTACTCCGGGCTTGCCGATGAGCCGGGGATTCATGGGAAGGTCCTGTTCGTCGATCACTAGCCAGGCGGCTAGGAGCTGGCGCATGACATCCTCCTGACCGACCCAGTCCACAACCAGTTCATCGGGATGCGCTAGATGCAGCGATACTCCTTCGATCTCGACCACCATGGTTTTGATTATGCCCTTTATGAGCGCCTGGGCGCACTCTTCGTGCAGGGTCTCCCCCCTCGTTGCGCTGAGCTGAAGAGAAATTTTGAGCCTGCGTCAGGCGGTGGCACGGGGCCAGCGGGGGATCAGGATTTTAAACTGGACATCAATATCCAAAAATGGTATTCTCGACGCAATGTTTTCGCAGACCGCCGAATACGCGCTCCGGGCCATGGCAGTGTTAGCCAGCCGCCCAGCGGCGCAAACTGCTCATCAAATCGCCGCCTGCACTCAGACGCCCGCTGATTATCTGTTCAAGGTGCTTCAGGCGCTGGGCCGGGCGGGCTTGGTGATCGGGCAGCGAGGCAAACATGGCGGTTTCAGCCTTGCCCGGCCGGCATCGCAGATTTCGATTCTAGAAGTAGTTAATGCCGTCGATCCGATACGCAGGATCGAGCACTGCCCGCTTCGAATTGCATCCCACGGAACTCGCCTGTGTCCGCTCCATCGCAAGCTCGACGCGGCACTCAAAACCGTAGAAGACTTGCTTGCTTCCACCACGCTTGCGGAGCTGTTGGAAGGGCCTGTGGAACTCCGTCCCCTTTGTGGAGGTTTTCAAGAAGCGTCATGCGCCATCTCCTGATTCTTTGGTTTGTCTGCAGCCGCTTAAGCGCCGAATTGAGCGGGTCGTACCTGCTGCCTTTAGACCATGAGGCGATTCAGTACTCCAAGCTCCCCCTATCAGACCCTGTGGCCAGACTTCGCGCAAAGCTCGAGCGCGGAGAAACCAAGCTCGCCTGGGACGAGGAGTTTGGCTATCTGCGCTCTTTGTTGAGGGAGCTCAAAATCCCCATCGAATCTCAAGTTTTGGTGTTCTCAAAAACGAGTTTTCAGGCGCCGCGGATTTCCCCGCGCACGCCGCGCGCGATTTACTTCAACGACACGGTTTCGGTGGGCATGGTGCGAGGCGGCGAGGTTTTAGAAATCGCTTCCCAGGATCCTAAACAAGGCGTTATCTTCTACACCTTGGATTTGGAGAGATCCGAAAATCCGCGCTTTGAACGGCGGGACACTTGCCTTCAGTGCCATGCTTCTGGCGGCACACTCGGCGTCCCAGGACTTGTCGTTCGTTCGGTTTATCCCGAGCCGACGGGCATGCCGGCCTTTCATGCTGGCGGTTTTATTACGGACCACCGCAGCCCGCTTGCAGAGCGCTGGGGCGGCTGGTACGTCACTGGCAAACATGGCTCGCAACGTCACCTCGGAAACGCCGTTGCACGCAACCGCGACAAACCCCAGCAACTTGAAATGGAAGGCACACAAAACGTCTTAGATCTCAGAGATAAGTTTGATACGGGCGCCTACTTGAGTCCCTCAAGCGACATTGTGGCGCTGATGGTGCTTGAGCACTTGACGCACATGACAAACCTGATCACGCGCGTCGGCTTTGAAACCCGCCTTGCGTTGCACTACCAAGCTGGGATCAACAAGGCCTTCGGCCGCCCGGCGGAGGAACTCAGTGAGTCGACGCGCCGCCGCATCGACTCGGCGGTGGAAGAGATGGTGGATTATATGCTGTTTGTCGACGAAGCCCCGCTGGTTGAACCCGTGCAGGGCTCAAATCGCTTTGCCGAGGTATTCAACCACCAAGGCCCGCGCGATTCCAAAGGCCGGTCGCTGCGAGATTTTGATTTAAGAACGCGTTTATTCCGTTACCCGCTCAGTTTCATGATTTACTCTGAGGCCTTCGACCAGATGCCCGGCGAGGCTCGCGAACGGGTTCTTCGCCGGCTGTTTCACATTCTGAAGGGCAAGGACCCGAGTCCGAAGTACCGGCGGCTGACGGCAGAACAACGGCAAGCGATTTTCGAGATCTTGCTCGAAACCAAGCCCAACTTGCCGAGCTACTGGCGCCTTCCACAAACGGCAGCTAGTTCGCTCCCTCTAAGGAACACGCGTAGTGTGGCGTGCCACCATCCGCCAGTCCTTCCCTTCGCGCAGCCACACCTGAAGCAGGTCGAGGGGGATCTCGTTCGTCTGGCCATTCTGTGAGACCCGCGCCGTCGCCCTCCCATGCAAGATGGCCGTCTTGCCGTAAACTCGAACGGTGAGGCCGGGGGCCATGACGAAGTTTGGCTTCGTCGAGACGAGCGCTTGAATGCATTCTGCTTTATTCTCCACCTTGGCGTTGGAGTGCGCGTAGATGAGATCTGGGTGGAGAAGCTTGTCGAGGGTAGCCTGGTCTCCGCTGCGCACAGCCGCATTGAACTTCTCGAAAGCGGCTTTCACTGCCTTCTCATCGGCCGGCCCAGCACTGACTATTCCTGCAAGAGTGAGGAGAAGGAGTATCGTCTTCACGGTTGTTCAGCATATCGCATGGCGAGGTCGTGCGGCTCCCCGAGGGCGAAAAGGGCCGCCATGGCTCCTCAGTCCCGGGCGCAAAATCCAAGGGGAAACGCCCAAAATCACGGCCAGCGCTACTGGCGGACGCGCTTTCCAATGCAGTAGAGCGCTTTTTCAGTTCGCAGAAAAATCTGTCCATCGGAAATCGCCGGCGAGCTCAGGGTATACTCATCCAGTTTGTTTTCGGCGAGGACTTCGAAATGGCGTGCCGCTTTGATCACGGTGGTGGTGCCCTCCTCACTAGTGATGTACACCTTTCCGTCGGCTAGAACGGGGGAGGCCGAGTAGATGGCTTTCGAGATGCGCTGTCCGGCCCAAATTTCGGCTCCGGTTTTCGCATCCAGGCAGAACAAGATGCCGCGGTCATTGGCAATAAACAGCAACTGGCCATCGGTGACCGGGGTGGGAACGTCAGGTCCGTTGGCGTAGGTCCACAGCAGGTGGGATTTAGAAACGTCACCCTGCCCGCCGGGCTTGAGCGCCACAAAGGGCTTTACTCGCGAGGAAGCGTAAATGATGCCATCTTTCACCACGGGTGAGGCAATGATGCGGTTCATGGCGTAATTGGTTGGGTTGAGCACGTCCGCCCGCCATAATTCCGCGAGCGTTTCAGGGTCGTGGCCTGTCACCAGATCGCCACCCGACACGATCACTTCAAAGCGGTTGCCGACCTTCGCGAGCATGGGCGTTGTGTAGGCGTCGGGGGCTTCAACCTGGGCTTTCGTCGGACGCTCTTGGCGGGCCAAAGTTTTTCCGGTCTTGCCGTCGAGGCGAAGCACGTAGGAGGGATCATCGGTCTTCATTCCGTGAAGCACCGGAATGTATAAGGAGCCGTTGTGCAGCAGCGGCGAAGAACCATAACCCCAGTTCAGCCCAAACTGGCCATAGTCTTTTTGAATATCGCGGGCCCAGAGCTCTTTGCCCGAGAAGTCAAAGGCCTTGACGATGCCGGTACCCGTCATCACCCACACCGTCTTGCCGTCGGTCACCGGTGATGGCGAGGACATGTTTTGTTTGTTGATCTTATAATTGCCTCCCCCGAGCGGTCTTTTCCACAGGATCTCGCCTTTTTCCCGGTTGACACACCAGAGCTCGAGTTTGTCGCCATCGGCGACGTTGAGAAAGATGCGCTCGCCCCAAATAATGGGAGTCGAGCCGCTGCGGTCTGGCATGGGAAGCGACCAGGTGACGTTTTCGGTGCGGCTCCAGCGCACCGGCAGGTTTCGCTCCGCACTCACGCCATCTAGCGTTGGACCCCGCCACTGGGGCCAGTTATCCGCTCGCAGGGCAGCTGGCAGGACTAAAATTGCCATCCATCGCATCATGACTGCACAATACCACGGTTTGATTGGTGTTTCTGGGCCGAGCCGTAGCTTAAGGCTTCAGCGGGGAGGAGTCGATCAAGGCCGCTACTTCGTTTCGCAGCCGCGCCGTAAGTTGCGCGCGCTGTTTGAGCTCATACCGCCTGACGTCAATCGGCGCGCCGATGCGCAATTCCACCTCCCCCCCACGAATCACCTTCGATTTGGCCGGCAACACGCGCTGGGTGCCAACAACCGCGGCCGGCACGAGGGGCGTTTGGGCGCGAATGGCAAGCAAAGCCGCCCCTTCCTTGAATTCTTGCAGCCGCCCGTCCATCGAACGCGTGCCCTCGGGAAACACTAACACCGACTTGCGCTCGCTCTGAATTAAGGCCGCGGCTTCGGACAAACTGCGCAGCGTGGCTCGTGGATCTCCGCGGTCAATCGCAATATGTCCCTGCGCCTTCATATACCAACCCATGAAGGGGATGGAGAACAGCTCACGCTTGGCCAGAAAACGTAAGGTGCGCGGCAAATAGGCCACCAGTACCGGGGAATCGATCAAACTAAGGTGATTCGAAGCGAAGATGTAATGCTGTCCTGGGACCAGATTTTCGAGCCCAAAAACCTTCACCCGCGCCCCGCACAACCACAGCATGGAGCGCGCCCAGTAGCGCCAGAGGCGGGTGTGAGTTTCCGGTTTCGCAAACGGCATGATGAGAAAAGACAGCGTGCACAGAATCGCCGTCCAGGCGAAGCAGGCCGGTATGGTGATGAGCAAGGACCGGTATAGAGCAAGCTGCATGCAAGCCAAGAAATTCGTGTCGTTGAACCGCCAGTCTAGCTTAACTGGGGGCGTTCAGCTAGCTCGAGCGGGGGGCTGCTGAACCGTCTGCACGCGGGCCCGTCCAGCTGTTGTTGACAGGCCAGGAAGACATTTCTTGCAGTTTCCCGATTGCTTTATTTTTCAAAGTCTTATTGCTCGTTCCGAGCGGGTTGCGCTTGCCCGGCAGCCTAACTTTCCCCCTCCTGGGGCTTAAGCTTTTGTCGAGAGTTCCGCTCAAACGAGGAAAACCATGAAATTGACGAGCGCCCTCGCCCGAGAATATCAAGCCTTCTTTCAAGCTTGCGAGATCCGCCCCGATCGAGCGGCTTTTGTGGATGCGCTCGTGGATCGAATCCTCCAATACAAACTCCGCTATGAAACCGTGGGCCGGCCGCTGGGCATTCCCTGGTATTTCATCGCCGCGATTCACTCGTTAGAATGCGGGTTGAAGTTTAGTTTGCATCTCCACAATGGCGATCCACTGACCCGGCGCACGGTACGTAGCCCGCGGGGCCGTCCGAAGCTCGGCAATCCTCCCTTCCGCTGGGAAGAGAGCGCAGCGGATGCCTTGCAGTGGCGCGGTCTTGAGAAGTGGCAGAACTGGTCAACGGCCGGCCTGCTATATCAGCTGGAGGCGTATAACGGATTTGGCTACCGGATGCGGGCTTTGCCGAGCCCCTATCTCTGGAGTTTCTCAACGCACTATGAGAAGGGGAAGTTCGTCTCCGATGGTGTTTTTTCTTCTGAATCCATTTCCCAGCAATGTGGAGGAGCGACTCTGTGGCGCAGAATGGCCGAGCGAAAGCTGATTGAACTGGATTCTGAGCGGTTTCCTCCGACTGGCGTCGACCCTCGCACTGCGTCCGGGGAAATCTTGCAGCTCGGGAGCCAAGTTTCGTACTCGACGGACAGGCCGACTGAAGCTGCTCGTCAGTTACAAAGACTGCTCAACCAAGTGCCGGGAATCTATCTTCGAGTCGATGGCCTCGCAGGCGAACGCACTTCGGATGCCTTCCAGAAGGTCACCGGCAGTTATCTGCCGGGCGATCCGCGCGGCGAACCGGCACGGCAACCATCGAAGAGCGCTTGAAATCCCGCCGCGCCGCGCGACCGTTTTTCGCAAGAGGTCGGCGCCGGCAAGGATTGCGATTATAAACGCTTTTGAAGTTTCGCCCACGTGTCGCGCAGTTCCACGGTTCGATTGAAGACGAGGTGGTCGGGGCGGGACGACTTGTCGGCGGCGAAGTAGCCCAGCCTTTCAAACTGGTAGCGGTCCCCCGGCTGTGCTGAAGCCAGCGCAGGTTCCGCTTTGCCCTGGACAATCTCTAGCGAGTTCGGATTTAAGTAGGCTAGGAAATCTTGCCCTTCGGGCACCTGGTTGGGATCTTCCACCGTGAACAACTTGTCATAGAGGCGCGCTTCGATGGGAATGGCATGAGCCGCACAGACCCAATGGATCGTAGACTTTACTTTCCGGCTCGGCTGGCCGCTCTGTGTTGACGGGTCATAGCGGCAGTGCACCTCCTGAATTTCGCCAGTGACCGGGTCTTTGACCACGCCCTCGCAGGTCACGATATAGGCATAGCGAAGACGCACTTCATTGCCGGGATACAAGCGGTAATAGCCTTTGGGAGGAACCTCGCAAAAATCGTCTCGTTCAATCCAAATTTCCCGTCCGAAGGGAACCTTGCGCGTACCTGCCGAAGGATCTTCTGGATTGTTAACCGCCTCGAGCCACTCTAGTTGACCCTCCGGATAATTGGTAATTACCAGTTTGAGCGGGCGCAGGACAGCCATGACGCGGGGAGAGGTGCGGTTGAGGTCCTGACGGATGTAGTATTCCAGCTTCTCAAATTCGGTGATGCCATTCGTCTTCGAAACACCCAAGCTTCTGGCAAAGGCGCGCAACCCGGCCGGCGAGTAACCCCGGCGCCGCATGCCGCTAATGGTGGGCATGCGAGGATCGTCCCAACCATCCACAATGCCCTGCTCGACGAGTTGCAGAAGCTTTCGCTTGCTTAGCACGGTGTAGGTTAGGTTCAACCGGTCAAACTCAATCTGTTGCGGATGGTAAATTCCTAGCTGATCTAGGAACCAGTCATAAAGCGGACGGTGGTCCTCGAACTCCAGCGTGCAAATCGAGTGCGTGATGCCTTCAATCGAATCGCACTGACCGTGCGCCCAGTCATACATGGGATAGATGCACCACTTCCTGCCTGTGCGGTGGTGCTCGGCGTGCAGAATGCGGTACATGACTGGATCGCGAAGATTGAGATTGGGCGAGGCCATATCGATTTTCGCTCGCAGAGTTCTCGCGCCATCGGGGAATTCCCCGTTTTTCATGCGTTCGAACAAATTCAGGTTTTCCTCGACGCTCCGGTCGCGGTAGGGGCTATTCTGCCCGGGCTCGGTTGGCGTGCCGCGAGTTCGCCGCACTTCCTCGCTGCTCAAATCGCAGACGTAGGCTTTGCCTTTTTTGATCAGCTCGATGGCCCACTCATACAGCTGGTCAAAGTAATCCGAGGCATAATACACACGGTCGCCGAAATCACCCCCTAGCCACCGAACATCCTCGATGATCGAGTCAACATACTCTTGGTCTTCTTTGGTCGGATTGGTGTCGTCGAATCGCAAGTTACACTTGCCGCCAAACTCTTCGGCAAGGCCGAAGTTGATCATGATGCTTTTAGCGTGGCCGACATGTAGATAGCCGTTGGGTTCGGGCGGAAAACGGGTATGTACTCTTCCGCCATATTTGCCGCTGGCAATATCGGCCAGGATGATATCCCGAATAAAGTTCGAAGGAGGAGAATCTGCGTCCATCATTGAAGCATCTCTAATGCAAAGTCGAGCCGTCTGAAAACCGTTTCCCGTCCCAGCGCTTCGAGCGTTTCAAACAGCGGCGGAGCGTTTTTCTTGCCACACACCGCCACCCGGATGGGCTGAAACAACTGGCCTGTTTTGAGCTCAAGCTGGCCAGCGGCGGCGCGAAGTGCCGTTTCAATCGAGCCCCGGTCAAACGGTACGGAACCTAGCACCTCTTTGGCCTTGCGCAAAGCGCGAACCGCCATCGCCCGGTCCCCTTTTTGAGGGACCAGATCCTCGGCTGGGTAGGAGCGCGGCTCCACAAAAAAGAAATCTGCAACTGTGGCCACGTCCCGCAACAGTCGCATTCGCTCTTGGATCAACGGCGCAAGAACCCGGAATTTTTCCTCGCTCGCCCCGGCAAAGCCAGCCTGTTGAGCGAAGGGGACCACGCGGCGGGCGAACTCTTCCACCGGAAGCGCACGCAAATGCTCGGCGTTGAGCCAGACCGCCTTCGGGTCAAATGGGTCTTGGTCCGTGAAGTTGATCATCGCGTTGCTGCGGTTCACGCCCTCCAGGGTGAACAAGCTGACCAGCTCATCCAGGGAAAGCTTCTCGCGGTCATTCTTGGGCGACCAGCCCAATAAACTCACGAAATTGACGAAGGCGTGAGGCAAAAACCCTGCGTCGCGGTAGGTCGTGACGCTCACCACTGGCCCATGCACACGCTTGGAAAGTTTCGATTTGTCGGGAGCGATCAACAAGGGAAGGTGCGCGGTGATGGGAGCGGGAACGCCCAGCGCTTCAAAAATCAGTACGTGCTTAAACGTGTTGGCTAGATGCTCCTGGCCGCGGAGGATGTGAGTGATTTTGAGGTCCGCATCGTCGGCGCAGGAGGCCATGTGATAGGTGGGCAAACCGTTGGAGCGCAGTAGGGCGAAATCTTCGAGATCACCGGTCGATTTGCTGACCGTGCCATACACCTCATCCGAGACGGTGACCTGTTGACGGCTTTCGCGCGGCACTTTAAAGCGCAAAACAAAAGGCTCGCCGCGGGCGGCGCGTCGGTCGCTTTCGGCCCGGTCGAGCTCTCGCATCCCGGGATTGAAAAGCCAGCCCCCAGGCGTGGTCTCACCGGCCACCGAGGCGTTTTCGTCTTGGTTTGAAAGCGGCGTAAAGTCGCGATAAGCAAGCCCTTTCTCAAAGATCGCCCAAGCGGCTTTCCGGTGCAGCTCAAGGCGTTCGCTTTGCCGGTAAAACTCATCCCAGCCCAACTCAAGCCACTCCAATCCATCTTGGATCGAGCGGAGAGAGGCCTCTGTGTTGCGCTCGACGTCGGTGTCATCAATGCGCAGGATCATGACTCCGCCGTTATGGCGGGCATAAAGCCAGTTGAAGATGAAGGTTCGAGCTCCACCAATGTGGAGATAGCCGGTCGGCGAGGGAGCGAAGCGGACACGAATCATGCTCAAATTTTTCAGGATAGCCTAGCTGCGGTGTACGCCGCGCTGAAACGCGCGCAGCGAACGAACAAGGGGTTGGGAGACGGGCTTTGCCGAACCGCAAGACCGTCTCAAGTCCCGTCCTCGCTGCCAGGACTTGCCCTTCGTCACCACTGGTCTGAAAAAAGACTTCCTTCGCCAACTCGTTCTTGAGCGGAGCTTTGCATCGATTTGCCGACCTTTTCCTGCACCCTCGGGGCTTGACCCCGACTGCACACTAGAAGTGGCGCAGCGGTTCGAATCAGGATGAAGATGCAAGCTGGGAAAGCCCTGGGGCGATCCAACACCCTGCCGCCAGCGCCCCCTGCCTGAGCGCGGCGCTATCGGAAAAAACCACTCTGGATGAGGTAAGCGATGAATGACACCCCGGCTACAGCACGCCGACAGACCATCGGGCTGGCGCTCTCTGGTGGCGGTTTTCGTGCAACGCTGTTTCACCTGGGCGCGCTTCGCCGTTTGAATGATTTTGGATTGCTGTCTCGCATCCAAACGATCTCGTCAGTTTCTGGAGGCTCGATCACCAGCGGTCTGCTCGCTTCTCGCTGGCTGAGCCTCAAGGCAGATGCCTCGGGCAGATTCGTCAATTTTGAGGAGCAGGTAGAGCGCCCGCTGCGCGAATTTTGCTCTCGGAATTTGCGCAACCAAGCCCTTTTCTTTGCCCGGCTCAATCCCCGCAACTGGTGGAATTTGCTGCAGCACAACTTTTCGGTAACGAATTTGCTTGCTGGCGAGTATGAGCGCGACTTGCTCAACGGAGCCACCTTGCAAACGCTGCGTGAGATTCTCGAGCAGCAAGGCCCGCGATTTGTCTTCTGCGCAACCAACCTCGCAACAGGAGTAAATTGGCGCTTCGAAGGCGATCGGGTGGGAGACTACTTGACAGGTTATGCCTGGAAGCCAGATTTGCCCTTGGGTGTCGCGATTGCAGCATCCTCTGCCTATCCGGTCGTCTTCCCGCCCCTCGTGTTGAAGTGGGAAGATGGGCCCTGGAAATTTGGCCCTCAGGTCAGCGGAACACCCTTATCGGCGTTGCGGAAAAAAGTTTGTCTGACCGATGGAGGCGTTTACGATAACCTCGGGTTGGAGCCAGTTTGGAAACGTCATGACATCGTGCTGTGTTCGGACGCCGGCCTTCCCTTTCGCCAGAATCCCTCGCCAAGGGGGCATGTCCTGGCGCGGCTCAAACGCTCGATTGAGATCATCGACCGGCAATCGCTCTCGCTGCGGCGACGCTGGTTGTTAGATTCTCTGGTGCGCGGCCGCTATCAAGGCGCATATTGGGGCATCGCCACTCGGATCGAAGACTATCCGCTTGAACCGAAAGCAACTGGCTATGGAGACGCAACCCTCCAAGCAATTTGTGAAATCCGCACGGATCTCAACGTCTTCACAGAGGGCGAGCAACTGGTGCTCATGAATCACGGCTGGCTTTTGGCTGGCGCTGCCATTCGAGCCTACCTGCCCCAGTGTAGCCAACCTGATTTAGAGCCACCCGATCGAAAGCTGCTGGACGGTTCGAAAGCTCTTGAGGCGCTCCAGCAAGGTCGCGGCATGTGCGCTCGGAGGTAACAGCTTGCCTGAGATCGCTGCTTGGCCATTCAGCACGCTAGCCGGTAGACAGGGCCGCTGGCGAGCTTGCGCTAGAGCCAGTGAATTTTCCGGACCGGGACCACCGGCTCGGGCTTCGGCGGGAGGATCTGCGTCTGCAATCCTTGCCCGTAGCGGTAGTTGAAAAACTTGCAGGCCTCCACAATCCATTCACTTTGTTGGCGCAGCTCCTTCGGCTTACCCCCGGCTGGAACCAGCAACACACGTGAGCGCTCGGCCTGAATTTCGTCCACAATCTTCTTGACTTCTTCCATTTCGGCGCGTTCGCGGACGACAAATTTCAGCTGATAATTCCCCGTTTGAATCAGCTGTCGCAAAACGCCAACATCGTAGTCGGCCGGTGGCTCGGGGGCCTTCAAGCGAGATTTTTTAGCTGGAGCCGCCGTTTTCAGTCGAGGCGTAATGCTCACCAAATCGCAC
>JANWVY010000002.1:110736-923321 GCA_025056455.1 Bryobacteraceae bacterium
CGTGATGACTACATGGCCGGTGTACTGTTTGCGGACATTGGAAAGCAGCGCACCCACGTAGACATCCATACCCTCGACTTTCCAGGGCTGCACCTTGGGCATTTCACACCAGGTCTGGCGCAGAACAGGAGCCGTTAGCCGGATGAAAACGGAAGGCACACCAGCTAGCATGCCTTCTGCCTGAATCGCGGGAAAAACTTCCGAAATATCGATCATGAGCGTCGCAACCCGCCCCTTTCCCTCAGTAAACGCCACCTCGAGGACCGGACGCAAGCGCCCGCTGGAGGCAGGCACATCCGATGCAGATTGGATAGACTAGGGGACATGAGACCAGCGCTGCGCTGCCATCTGTTCGGCATGCTAGTCTCCTTCGTCCCGTTTGTTTTGACGGCTGGGCAAGAGGAAAGCGTCGCGTATTTTGAAAAACATGTGCGCCCCTTGCTTGCGGAAAAATGCATGGGGTGTCATGGCGGAGGAAACTCGCCGGCCATGAGTGGCCTCCGTTTAGACAGCCGGGAATCGATCCTCAAGGGCGGCAGTCGCGGACCAGCGATTGTTAGTGGGAAGCCCGAAGAGAGCTTGCTCATCCAGGCGGTCCGGCACACGGCTGGGAGCCTGAAAATGCCTCCCGGAAAAAAGCTGTCCGACGCCGAGATTGCGGCGCTGATGAACTGGATTCAGCAGGGAGCGCCGTGGGGCCAGGCTGCAAAAACCCCCGTTGCCGGAAAGCACTGGGCGTTTATTCCCCCTCAAAAGCCGCCGGTTCCTACGGTCAAGGATCCAGCCGCCGTCTATAATCCGATCGATGCGTTTATCCTTTCGGAGCTCGAACGCCGCGGTCTGAAGCAAGTGCCCCTGGCAGACAAGCGAACTTTGATCCGCCGCGCGACTTACGATCTGACTGGCCTTCCGCCGACGCCCGCTGAAGTGGAAGCCTTTCTCAACGACCCCTCGCCCGACGCGTTCGCCAAAGTCATTGACCGGTTGCTAGGCTCGCCTCGGTACGGCGAGCGTTGGGGCCGGCACTGGCTGGACGTGGCGCGCTATGCCGATTCTAACGGGCTCGATGAAAACCTCGTTTACAAGAATGCCTTCCGTTACCGCGATTACGTGATTCGCGCCTTCAATCAGGACAAGCCCTACGATCAGTTCGTGCAAGAACAGCTGGCTGGGGACTTGATGCCGGCCGCCGACGAACAGACCACATTTGAGCGCTGGACCGCCACGGGATTTCTTTCGCTAGGAGCGAAAATGCTCGCCGAAGATGATCCAGTCAAGATGGAAATGGATATCATCGACGAGCAGTTGGATACAACGGCGCGAACCTTCATGGGCCTCACGATTGGTTGCGCGCGTTGTCATGACCACAAATTTGACCCCATCCCACAAACCGACTACTACGCCATGGCGGGCATCTTCAAAAGCACGAAGACGATGGAGAATTTCCGCGTGGTCGCTAAGTGGCATGAACACGTACTCGCGCCCGCGGCCGAACGCCAACGCCTGGCAGCGCACGAGGCGGCCATTGAGCGGAAGCGAAAAGAGGCGGAACGGATCTCGGCCGAGGAGAACCAGAAGCTGGTGGCGCAAATCCGCTCGCAGATTGGCGCCTATCTGCTGGCCTCGCACGAAGTCTTTGAGTCACGCCGGATCCCCTTAACTCCCCTGGCGTCTCCTGGCCACGCCCTGGTGATCGAAGCGGAAGCTTTTGAGCGCGGCAATGTCTTGCGGAAGCTTCAAATGAGAAGCGCCAACACAGCCAAAGGCTCCCAGCCGCCTTACTTCGCCGAATACAAAATTACGATTCCCTCCCCTGGCGATTACCAACTTGATATCGCGGAAGAGGAAAAGGGCTACGGGACGGCCGATGTCTGGATTAACGGCGAGTGGGTGAAACGCGGCGAGCCACCCGTTGAGAATCGCGAAGCCTCGCCCGAAGAAGGCGGTTGGACCGCGCTTGGAGTATTCACGTTCAAAGCGGGAGAAAACATCATCCGGCTCGAGCACCGGTCACGGTTTCCCTATTTCGAGAAGCTCCGGCTTGCCCCCAGCCCCTACACGGGGGCCCATCGAGCGCCCCAAACCACGGTTCAAATCGCCAAGCGCTTCGGCGTGAATCCGAGTGTCCTGGAACAGCTTGTCGAGCACTTCGAACGTTCGCAAGCGGCGCCGGCGTCGGAGTTGCGCGCCTTTGAAGCCTTCGGGCAACCCAACCCATCACCCTGGGAATCACCCGTTGCGAAGCTGTTTCACCCAGATGTGCTAACGAGCCGCGAGGCCATCGCCGCGCGTTATCAAGAGCTGTTCACACAGGCTTATCAGAAATGGGAGTCGCTGCCCGAGGAGGTGCGGAAGAAGCCCGATGCCGGGCTGAGCGACAAAGGCCTCGAAGCCCTTCGGAAACTGCTGTTTGAGAAGTTTGGTCCCTTTCGCGCACCGGCCGACGCCCGTCGCTACTACAGCCCAGCAGCACGCGCGGCGCTCGAGGAGCTCGAACAACAGCAGCGCGAGCTCGAACAGGCAACCCCGGATTTACCGCGCGCCATGGGAGTACGCGAGAATGCGACCATTACCGATCTCCCGCTGCATATTCGTGGAAGCCACTGGACGCTTGGGCCAGTGGTGCCGCGCGGATTCCTGCGAGCCATCGAGATTGCTTCCCCGCCTAAACTCAGCCCGCAGTCGAGCGGGCGCTTAGAGCTCGCGCAATGGCTCACCGCCAGGGATCACCCATTGACAGCCCGTGTCATGGTGAACCGCATTTGGCGCTGGCACTTTGGCAAGGGCCTAGTTCCTTCGGTCGATAATTTCGGCTTGCTTGGCGAAAAGCCCACCAACCAGGCTCTGCTCGATTGGCTGGCTTGGCAATTCATGGAAAGCGGCTGGTCAATCAAAGCCATGCACCGGCTCATCATGCTTTCGCGCACCTATCAACTTTCAAGCGCGTTTGACCGGCAAGCGGCGGAAGTGGACCCAGAAAACACCTTCCTCTGGCGCATGAATCGCCGCCGGTTGGAGGCCGAGGCCATTCGCGACGCGATCATGGCTGTCTCTGGGCATCTTGACTTCACCGTAGGCGGCAGCATTCTGAATTACAAGGACCGGCAATACGTCGCAAATACATCGAAGCGGGGCGACATTGATTATGACCGCAACCTGCGGGCCGTCTACTTGCCCGTGATCCGCAGCGCGATGTACGAGGTGTTTTCCGCTTTCGACCTGCCGGATCCGTCCACTCCCAATGGCGATCGTGACGCGACGGTCGTGGCGCCTCAAGCTCTTTTCATGTTGAACGGCTCGATTGTCTTGAAGCATTCCCGGCTGCTTGCGGAAAGGATTCTTTCGGATTGTGGGTCCGACTCGGCGCGGGGCGTTCGCGAACTTTACGAGCGGGCTTATTCGCGCCCGCCGTCGGGAAAGGAGACGGACCAGGCGCTCAGTTTTCTGGCCCAGATGGAGCGAGCGTTTGCTCAGAAGCCCGAGCCTGAACGCCGCCTTGCCGCCTGGCAAAGCTTAGTCAAGGCGGTGATGGCTTCTAACGAGTTTATTTATGTGAATTGATGTTGAACGAAGGGGTCTGGCGATGAATTCCCACTGGCACGGAACAAGAATCCAATCGCGCCGCCAAATGCTCCGTACGTGTGCGGCCGGATTTGGTCACTTAGCGCTCCTAGGCTTGCTCGGAGAAGAGGCCCGAGCGGCGGCACCGGCTAAGCCTCCGTCTCCCCTCGCGGTTAAGCCTCCACACTTTCCGGCCCGGGCCAAGCGAGTCATCTTCTTGTTCATGCATGGCGGGCCCTCACAAGTCGACACGTTTGACTATAAGCCTCTGCTCAAACGCGACCATGGAAAACCGCTGCCGTTTGCCCGCCCCAAGGTTGTCTCGAGCGAGACCTTCAATCTTTTGCAATCGCCGTGGACTTTCAAGCAGTACGGAGAAAGCGGGGCGTGGGTGAGCAGCTTGTTTCCGGAGCTAGCGAAGATGGTGGATGACATCTGCTTCATCCGCTCCATGCATTGCTCGAATTCGCGTCATGGCGGCGCTTTGCTGGAGCTGCACACCGGCAGCGATACTTTCGTGCGGCCCAGTATGGGCTCCTGGATCACCTACGGCCTAGGGAGCGAAAACCAGAGCATGCCAGGCTTTGTCACCATTTGCCCCACCCAAAGCCACGGTGGGGCGAACAACTATAGCTCAGCCTTTCTGCCGGCCCCCTATGCCGGCACGCCCATCGGTTCGGTTGGAGTGCCTGCCCGTGAGGCGAAGATCCCCTTTATCTCCAATACGGAAACACCGCGCGACATCCAACGCTTGGAACTTGATTTTGCCCAGCAGCTGAACCGCCAACAACTGGAGCTCACCGGTCCGGATCGAGCCCTCGAGGGCCGTATTGAATCCTTTGAACTAGCCTTCCGAATGCAAGCCGAGGCTCCCCAACTACAGGATCTTTCCGGAGAAAGCAAAGCCACTCTTGCCCTTTATGGCATCGACAATCCGGTGTCTGAGGACTTCGGTCGGCAGTGTCTGATGGCTCGACGACTATCGGAGCGCGGGGTTCGATTCGTGCAAGTCAGCCATACCTACAAGTGGGACCAGCATGCAAACCTGCGGCGCGATCACGAGCAAAACGCGCGCGAAGTGGACCGCCCGATTGCCGGTCTGCTCAAAGATCTCAAGGCACGTGGATTACTGAAGGACACGCTGGTGCTCTGGGGCGGAGAGTTTGGTCGCACGCCCACAGCTCAGGGTTCTGACGGACGGGATCACAATCCCGAGGCCTTCACCATGTGGCTGGCTGGCGGCGGCGTAAAGGCAGGCCTGCAGTACGGCGCAACGGATGATTACGGCTACTATGCCGTTGAGAATAAGGTTCATTTTCACGACCTCCACGCTACGATCCTTCACTTGCTGGGACTTGATCACGAAAAGCTCACCTATCGCTATGCCGGGCGAGATTTCCGGCTCACAGATGTACACGGAAGGGTCGTAACCGACATTCTTGCTTAATCACACGCCTGACGGTCCGGGCGAGCTGCGAGTAGCAGCTCCCTGAGAGAGCTAAAGGGGGACCGGTTTGAGCTGTGCGCCTCCAGCTCCGATGGCCGGACGGGGGGCGACCGCCTCCAGTCAATTTCAGTACACTCGAAAGATTCATGGCGATTCATCCTTTGCGGACGTTAATTGCGCGATGGCCAGATGGACGCCCCGAAGACGTCCCCGTGCTCAAGTCCTGCGGGGTGGAAGCCGTCTTGGAGGAGGACGCCGCCCGTCTCGGACCAGAGCTCCAGCGGGCCGAAATCGCAGTTTGTCCCTCTCGCGCACTTCCAGAAATTGTGTCCCACGGTTTGTGGCCAGGCGTTCGAAGCGAGCCAAGAACAGGCGACTCCGATGAAACGGCAAGCGCCAGCCGCGAGCCTTGGGTGGACAGCAATGGCTACCTGGTTTATTTCGAGCGCGCCCTTCATCCGCAGCGTCCTGCCGTGCTGGGCTACCGCGCCAACCAAGAGGCAGGTCTAGATGGCTCGCGGGTCGTCCCGTTCGACTCGTTAGAACTGGCCTACGCGGAAGCACGCTTGGCGGGCGGGAATTATCTTCTCTCGTTTGATCCTCGCTTCCGGGAAGCCCTCCGAGTCGGAGATGCCAAAGCGAAAGCGGCAGCCGCATCCCTCGCGCGTACCCATCGATGGTTCCGCACTGTGGAGCCGTGGCTTGGAAGAGCCGTATCCCCCACTGTGATCATGCTCGTTGAACCTGGGGATACGCTCGAGCTTGCCAACCTCGGCTACCGCCGCGGCGTGAGCCCGAGGCTTGTCGCGCTGGCGGAGTTGCCAGCGCCCGATCCCAACCGGATCCTGGTGGTGTCGGCTGCGAGCCTCAAGCAAGTGCCAGCCACCGTTTACGATCACGCCCGCGCCGGCTCAACCGTTGTGATCGATTCCCCGCCCGATCCCTCCTGGAAGCTCATCAAGCAGGAAAGTGACCGCCGTTTTTTCTCACTGGGGAAGGGTCAAGTGGTGGCTTACCAGGAGCGAATCGTTGATCCAAGTGAATATGCTTTGGATTTGAATGACCTTGTCTCCTATCGCCGCCGCCCTGTCCGCATCTGGAATGCTCTGGCCGCGATTGTCGTGGCTACGGAAGGCGTTCATCCGCGCGAGTCCGTAGCCTACCTCATCAACTACGGAGCCAAGGTCGAGCAAGAAGTTCAGTTGCGCATCCAAGGTCACTTCGCCCGGGCGGAGTTGTTGCGCCCAGAAGACTCGGCCCCGCGTTCCCTCAAAATCAGCAAACGCGGGACCATGAGCGAAGTGTTTTTGCCGGACCTCCTGCGCGTGGCCATCATTCGCTTTGAGCAGTAGGATGCACCGCGCTGCGGCCGTCCCCTCGCAAGGGGGAGCGCGGGCGCCCTCGGCCACAGCCAGGCGGTTACTTTAAGACCTTGACGCGAATGTTTTTGTAATAGACCGTCGAGCCGGGGTCATGACCTTGAAGAGCAAAGGTGCCTTCGGAAAGTACCCGGCCAGGCATCCCCTTGGGGCCAGTCCAGCCGTCAGGTTGGGTCCATTCGGTGACCAGCTTTCCGTCCACGTACACCTTCACTTCTTTCCCTTTGACAATAATGTGCTCGGTGAACCACTTATTGTCCTCGGCCACTCTCTCACCCTGATCACGCACCATATAAAGGCTTCCCGTCTTGCGCGGGTCTCTCTCGTAGCTATTGTTGACCTGCACTTCGAAACCTTTATCGGGCCAGCCCTTCTCCTGGTATGCCGTGTGGAAGTAGATCCCCCCGTTCGAGTTGGGAAGAGTCATCACGTCCACTTTTAGCTCAAAGTTCTTGAATTTTCCCTGATTGACTGGGCCCGTGTAATAGAGATGGCAGCGCGGTCCGTTGGCCACGATTGCGCCGTCCTTGACGCTGAAAGTGGCTTCGTTCTCCTTGGCTTTGGTCCAACCCTCGAGATCCTTTCCGTTGAATAGGGAGGTGAATCCCTTTTCTGGTTTGTCGGCTGCGAGCAAGGCGACAGCGCCGAGCAGGAAAATCACTTGGCTTAGCATCACTTCAAGATTGTACCCCCTAGCGACAGGGCGAGCAGCAGCGGGCAAGATTTTTCTGCGTTTTGCTGCCGGTCACCCAGACAACAGAGCGCCGGCTACCTCCGAGCTCGGCTTGATCCGCCGTACGAGTGCGCAAAGAGAGGGAGAGAAATCGGGATCACACCGAGAAGTGAATGCCCGCGAAACTGACTACGCTTTGCTCGTCAATGTTCCATTGCTCATAGCGCGCCAGTCTGCCTCGCGCCTCCGGCAAGACTTTTAGGAACGTGTAGAAGGGGGCTGAGCCACACCATTTCAAATCGTCTTGCCGCTCTTGAACGAGTTCCCAGTAGCCCCGCGCGTCACCGGCATTGATGCGCTCCATTCGTCCGTGGTCCCGCTGCGCCACAACTGCCATTTCTCCTTGGTGGGCTTGTGCTGCAATCGGGTCACCATAGCGGCGGCCCATGTGCGCCATGTCGACGCCCAGCACCCAAAACAACCGGTCCGACTCGCGGTGCGCAATCTCGCCGAGAACGTCCAAAAAGCGGCGGACGTTCTCGTCGTCTTCTGGCAGGCCGCCTTCATAAATGCTGCGGGCGAAAGCCCCGCAAAGTACCGGCAAAATGCGGATGTTCGGACCGAACAAGTACTGAAGAAACACCACCTGAAACTCGATTGAGTGTTCAACCGAGTGCACATAATCTTCCATCAGAATCGCGGCCGGCGCTTTGCTTGCAAGTTCTTCAATCAAATCCAGAGCCGGGGTAGCGTCCCCCCAGGGCGTGCTCCAGACTTTGCGCGTCAGGCCAAAGCGCTCCGGCGCGCCATAGTGCGACGTGCCCAGGATGACAAACGTGCGGCTGGCAAGCTCTCTCGGCAAGGTCGCGTAAGCCGAGCGGTAACAAGGCCAACCTCCAACTGGGCTCACATGCGGCGCAGCTACGCCAATCAAATTGGAGGGCGGCGGCTGGTCGGGTTGCAGAAAATGCTCCATGACTTCGCGCAATTGCCCAGGGTCTTCTGGATAGGCCGATCCCGCATGAGCGGGCAAACGTGCTGGCGCCGCGGCGAACTCCTTGAGCTTTTGTTCGCGTAATCGGGCGTAGGTTTCATCCTCTAAGAAACCCGCATTCTGCAAGGCCTCGCGCAGGTGAACACAGGCCTGACCGGAGGTTAGGTCACCTGTCAGCTCATAGAGCGCACCCCGCAAATCTGCTTCCGTCCGCTCGCCATCGAAGTATTCCAACATCTGCACGAGAACGGGCGGAATGATGAGGGTGACGTCAGAGAAACCAAAGGGATCTCGAATCAAGAGGCCAGGCCGGTCGGCTACCGGAGACGGCATGAAATCGAGATTCATGCGCAGGCGGGGCAACGGAGAAGACACCTATTCATGATAGACTGGCCGACGCGGTTTCGTTTTCTGGATGTTATGAAGAGAAGAGACTTTTTACCCCTATTTCTCCTGGCCGGGCAGGGGTCAACCGAAACCATGTATGCACCGAAGGGCCGCCCGGCCGTCTATACGCCGCCTCACAAACCCCATACCAAGCTGGCTGATTTAAAGGCGCAGCACAAGGGGCAAAAGCAGTGGAGACAGACGATCGTCAACGACCGGCATTTGCGCAGCGATTATCTCTTTCTGCCGCCCGGCTACCGCCACCCCAAAGCCATGCACCCAGACACGCGCACCTGGTGGGTGGTTATGGAGGGCGAGGTCCGCTTTGAAATCGAAACGGTGGAGCCCTTCGTCGCTCGGCGCCGGTCCATGGTGCAAGCGCCCATGCAAACCTGGTTTAGCTGGGAAGTGGTAGGCAACCAGCCGGCCCTCATTTTTGAGACCAACATCGCAGGTGCACGCACCATTTATGCTGAGCGAAAGGATGCTCCCTCGCTGCCGGGCATCGCTTGGACTCCCGTAAAGCTTTCCAACCGCGTGGTGGGACACTGGTTGCACAATAACAAGCCGCACGTCACTTACGAGGAACTGGCGGAAAAGCTCGAGCGCGGCGAATTGAAGGGAACCATTCGAGTCGTGGAGGACGACCGCGGAGCAGCCAATTTCATTTACGGCTACAACAGCAAGCTCCCCCCGCTTGATCCCAAGATGCGGGGGCATTATCACCCTGAAGGAGCCGAATACTGGCTAATTCTTGCCGGTCAGATTCGCTATCCCATCGAAGGCGTGGGAGTGGTGATCGCTACGGAAGGCGACGTTGTTTATGTCCCGGAGCATACCTTCCATGCGCCGCGCTGGTGGGGCGAGGGGCCATCTTGCCGCCTGGCCATGAACGGTTTTCCTCAGATCGCGCACTTATTCGATCCCGATTGAGGGTCTGCCGTGGCCAGGGATGGAAGGACGAAGCCGATGTCAGAGTTTCAAGATCAAATTGTCTTTGTGACGGGCGCCTGCGGCATGTTAGGTGAGATTGTTGTGCGGCAGTTTCTGGATGCAGGTGCACAGGTGGTAGGCGTCGACAAGCACTGGCCAGGAGTTCCCGAGACCGGGCGCCTGCTGCCAGTCGAGCTCGACCTGAGCGACCCTGCGCAGTGTCGCCGCGCGGTAGACATTGCCCTGGAGCGCCATGGCCGGATTGACGTACTGCTTCACCTTGTCGGGGGCTTCGCAGCCGGCGCCTCCATCGCCGAAACTTCGGATGAAATCTGGTTTGGAATGCTCAATATTAACCTGAACTCCACCTTCATGCTTTGCCGCGAGGTTTTGCCTCACATGCTGGCCAACCGGCGCGGGCGCATCATCGCCATCGGCGCAAAGGCTGGGGTCGACCCGGTCGCCAACATGGGGGCCTATCACGTTTCCAAAGCGGCCGTCCACGCTTTAATCCGCGCGATCGGACGCGAATGTAAGGGGACCGGAGTCACAGCAAACGCGATCCTGCCGAGCATCATCGACACCGAAACGAATCGCAAAGCGATGCCGGATAAAGACCACTCCAAGTGGGTTCAGCCGACCGCGATCGCTCAACTGATTCAGTATCTTGCCTCCGGGGCGGCTGCCGATATCAACGGTGCGCTGATCCCCATTTATGGTCAGGCTTGACCCTCGGGGGTTTTTGCCTCCCTGGCTGTTCTCCTCCCCCAGTTGGCCCTCGCCTGTGCTCTCCCGCCTGTTCGCTTCGCCTGTGCTCCCCCAGCTGTTCACCCTCGCCTGTGCTCGTCCAGTTGTGCTGGCCCTGTACGGTTAGCGACGCCACCCTGATTCTTTCAGCGGCACACTCCACAAGGACCCTCCCGCCGTAATAAACAGCGTCTTCAAGTCGGGACCGCCAAAGGTGCAGTTGGTGACCTCGTCTTGCGGAATGGGCACAAACTCTAAGAGTTTTCCCTCGGGGCTAAGAATGAAAATGCCGCCCCGGTACTTCTCTGTAGTTTCGTAAGGCGGCCTGGGCTGGTTGCGGCCGGCAGCGACAAATAATCTCCCTCGCCGGTCAATCTTGACGCCGTCCGGGCCACGCGCGCTCCCCCAATCAAAGATGAGTTTGCCGCTAGAAGCTCTTACGGTCCCATTCGGCAAGAGGTCAAAACGCCACAGCTTGCGTGCGCCGCCTACCTTGTTGTTATTATTGTCCGCCACATACAGATACCGGTCATCGGGCGTCACTAGCAGACCGTTAGGGCGGTCCACTTCGGTCTCTAGAATCCGAACAACCTGACCTGGCGCATCGATGCGGTAAACGGCCTCGGGCATCTCCATCCCCGTCCGGTCGCCATAGCGCGGGTCGCTAAAGTAAATGCGACCTCTGCTATCGATGGTGAGGTCATTCGGCGAGTTGTATCTCTTGCCCTGATAGTGATCGGTGAGAACTGTGAGCGAGCCGTCCCGCTCGGTGCGGGTGACGCGCCGGGCCACAGGTTCACACACGATGAGACGTCCTTGAGGATCGACCAGGGTCCCATTGGCTCCCCCCGCCGCCTCGCGGAACGTGCTGATGCGACCGGCAGCGTCCCGCCGGCTGATGCGTCCACGGCCGGTGAAGTAAAGCCAGCCCGCTGGGTCCCAAGACGGACCTTCGCCAGCAAAAACATTTTCTGCTTCTAACTTCGGAGGTCCAGCCGTGATGGGTTGCCCAGCAAGCGGCCTCAGGGCAATCAACAACAGGAGCTTCAGCAGCACATTAGCCATACTCTTTTGAGTGTAGTTTCACCTTCCCGTTAGGATTCAGCCAAGGCCGGCAAGGGCGACGAGGGCATTCCTTTCACCCGGGCAATCCTCTTCGGAGGGTGCCAAGCTAGCAGCTCGTAGACGGCTGTTTCGGAGCTGGCTAGTACCGTTAAAAAGGAGCCGCTCGGATCGGGGCGTAAGCACCTAGATTAGTTACGCTGAAGCTTGGCGAAGTAGGTGTCGGCGAGTTGAGGATCAACCTCGACAGCCTGGCGCCAGCAACGACGGGCTTCCTGCTCATCGCCCAGCGCTCGCAGCGCATGCCCCAGATTGACGAGCGCTTCGGAGAACCTTGGCTTTTGCGCTAAGGCTTGGCGATAGATGTCGGCGGCTTTGCGGTGCTCGCCATCTTTTTGGCGTAAGAGCGCGATGTTGTAGAGCAAGTCGGCAGTGGACTGGCCAAGCTCGCTTAACTTGCGCTCTACCTCCTCTGCTTTGGCAAGCTCCCGCCGTTCTAGTGCCAGACCAGCAAGAGCCTGGAGAATTTCTGGATTGGACGGCTCGGCTGCGGCTGCCATTTCAAACGCTTGAGCCGCAGTTTCGTGATCTCCAAGCTGCCAGTAGCATACCCCGAGATTGACCAAAGCGTCGGCCCAGTCCGGCTGCAAGCGCGTGCATTCCTCAAAAGCCTCGGCGCCAGCTTTCCAGCTGCCTCGCAATGCCCGTAAATAGCCAAGGCGGAACCAAGCATCAGCCGAGTTGGGAGCCACCTTGACCAGCCGCATATAGACTTTTTCGGCGTCATGGCGAGCGTTGCGTTTTTCCAGGGCTGCGGCTAGCGCCCAGAGCGGACCGGGTTGATCCGGGGCCACCTGAATCGCGCGTTCATAACTGCGCCGGGCGCTTTCCCAATCGCCCTTCGCCTCGAGGAGGGTCGCCAGTGCGAGGTGCACCTGCTTGTGATCTGGACGGAGCACGGCCGCTTTTTGGTAGGCCAGAAGAGCACCCTCGACGTCGCCCCGGTTTTGAAGCACAAACCCGAGGTTGTACCAAGCTTCCATGGATTCCGGACTGTTTTCTGTTAACTGCCGGCCGTATTCGAGCGCTTGGTCCCAGTCCTGACGGCTCAAAGCGAGCGTCGAGAGAGCTTCCAGCACCGCGCGCGATTTCGGGCGCACCCGTTGCAGCCGTTCTGCGCACTCCTGCAAACTGATCATGTCCTTGCGCGCAATGCAGATGGCAATTTGATTCACCAACACTTCCTCGGCGTTGGCATTACGCTGAAGCAACTTTTTATAGATCTCTGCGGCTGGTTCAAATTGCCACTGCAATTGCAACGCTACGGCTTTCCCAAATTGCGCGATAGGATGATTAGGATCGCGATTGAGGCATTGCTCAAAGGCTTCTTGCGCGTGTTTGGGCTTTTTGAGATGGAGCAAGCATACGCCTAAGCCGATCCGCGGTTCGGGCCGCGCTGGATCCACTTCCGCGGCTCGTTCAAACGCCAGGGCCGCTTCCCGGTAGCGCTTCAACTTTTCCAGCGCCAAGCCGAGGTTAAAGTGCGCGGTTTTGCTTTTCGGGTCTGCCGCGGCTGCTTTGGTGTAACTGGTTACCGCTTCCTCGTAGCGCTCCAGTTCGAATTGAATGTGTCCAGCTGCGGAGTAACATTCCGCAGCGTGCTTGGGGTTTTCCGCGCCACGGAGTAACTCCTCGAGCGCCTGTTCGGTAAGCCCTTCCAAGTGCAGCGTGACGGCTTTGACAAACGCCGGGGAACTGGCGGCGCGCCGCTTCAATTGAGCATCCGACGGTTCAATTCGTAGCAGTGCAGGAATTAACTCATCCTCGACAAACCAGATCCATTGATCTTTGATTTCTCGCATGCCGAAGTCCTATTTTCTGTTTGATCCAGGAGGACAGCTACGCCTCTACTTTTTGGATTTTGGTTTCAAACGCCACATCTGAATGGAGCGGATCTGGCCGCGCTCAGAGGCTTCGTTGGCGACGCCAAAGCCACCTGTCAGGAGCTTGGACTCGACCCATTCATCCACCAGCTTGTCTTGAACGGTCACTGTGAACCGGTCTGCTAGCACATCCATGCGCACCTTAAAGATGTCCCCGAGGCGCACGGCAAACGGCAGCGGCTTTTCGGAAGGGGGGTCCGCTTTACCATCCCGAACCGCGAAGCGAACGAAGTGCACCTCCGGTTGGACACCGCCCCGGACTTGTACCAGCTTCGCCAGGTAATAGTTTTTGGCGTTTGCGGCGCGGGCCACCCAAGATACAGCTTTCGATTCAATCTCTGCCAGAAACTCCACGCGGTAGTCGATGACGGTCATCGACGGTTGAAAAAAGGCGATTTGCCGCAGACGTGTGCCTTTGGCGTCGAGCGCCCACTCCTGAGTCCAGCCAGCCTCGCCTAGGATGACACCTGCCACTTCGGCCTCAGCGCTTCGCGAAGCTGAAGGAGTTGCCGGCGGATTGGAAGATGGTTTGGGGGAAGAAAGGAAAAACCAAGCGCCGAGGCCGCCAAAGACAGCCAGTACGGCGGCGATGGCGCCAATCTTGAGTCCGGAACTAGAAGGACTGGCCTCGGTCAGCACGGACCCCGCCGGCAGTGTGACACCAGAGGGGATCGAGACCGTTTGAGGCGGGACAGGGGGAGCCATCGGGCCAGCCTCCACCGCGGCCGGTTGCTCCACTTTGGCGCCGATTGTTGGCGCGTTTTGGCCAGCCCCAGCTGCCTCGCCTTTTTGGTTTTCTTTCTCGGCTGCCTGCGCGAGGGCGTCTTCTAGTTCCTCGCTTAAGGCTGTCGGTTCTTCGATCGGATCTTCCGCCACTTCGCGCTTTTGCCGGTCGGTTTCCTGGGGCGCCGTAGCGCGCTCGAGATTGAGCTGCGACAGCTTCGCCTCTGCACGGGACTTTTTGCGAAGGGCTGCATCGGCCGCCTGGTCTGCTGGTTTTCCTTCTGTTTGCAGAGCTTCTCGGCCAGCAGGAACGGGTTCGGACTTCGTGCTCTCGATTTCCGCCGGGCCTGTCGGGGGTGGACCGATCAACATGGGAGCGCGCAGTGGCTGCAGGGAAAGAGCGGGAAGATGAAGCCTCGTGCTCACTGCGCTTGCAGGCTCGAGACGGGGAACCTCACCGGTCTTGGCTTCGCGAAGATTGGGAACTGGAAACTTCACCATGTCCCCGAAGGCCGGAGGCGGAAGTTCATCTTGTTGCCGCACCTCGGCGCTGGCTAGGCCGACCGAAGATCGATCCTCTCGACGGGCAGACTCATTACTCTTGGAGGATTTTTGAAACGCCCCTGGTGGTTCATATAACTCCAAAGCCGCCGCCAGCGCGGGGATTCCGTTCTCTGCCGGCTCACTCCCAGGTTCCAGTTCATCCCAAACGAGCGGTTCAGGTCTCGCTGGCTCGCCGGGCAGTGGAGTTTCCGGCTCAGCCAACAACTCCGCGACAGAGGCCAAGGGCGGTTCCTCCGCTAGGCGCCGAAACCCGTTCCGCGGGGGATCCGGATCGTTTGAAAAGTCAAAGCCCGACACCTCGTAACGGAGTTTGGTCGATTCGGCAAACTCCACGCGCAGCGGGTAGTCGAGCATCTCCACCGGCTCCAGGGGAAACTGGAAGCTTTGCCATCGCTGTTGCGACAACTTCCAGGCGATTTGCTGAACGGCGTTGCGGTGGGAATTGCTCATTTTGGATTCGGGGGGCAGAATTGCTGCTGCCCTTTCTTGGCTCGCCGTGTCGGCCATCGCGTAATCTCCCGTCCGTAATCTGAGCGTTCGAAAGCTCGGCTGCGAAGTACTCATCGGCTGAAAACCAGTAAAGCCTTTAGGGATGATCGAGGAGTTCGCTCTAGATTTCGACCGGGAAGCCTTAGCCCCACCAGGCTGCTTCCACCAAAAATTTTTTGCCGGGCGTTGCTCGGAACTGCTCTTGAGAGAGAAGCCCGCAGGCCGCACATCCACCGGGATGAGCCGCTCGGGAAAGGCGTAAGGATAATAGCCGCGGTCGGAAACCAAGTCGATGGGCCAGGCGGAGGGTAGCGGTGCGCTCAGTTGCCACTCCGCCTCTTGCTCTTGATCACTGGCGAACGGATCTAGGGAGGAGTCCGGCGAATCTTCCGCAACGCCCAGCTCCAGCAACTCGTCCCCGCTCGTCCTCATCTTCGCGGGCATTAGCGGGCCGCTTGCCGGCGTCTCCGGGCTCGCTCCGAAACCACCTCGCGAACGCGTCCGAGCGAGTGGGATCTCAAACACCCCCCGATCGCCCTGCTCCGCTCGCGTGCTGCGCTTGGAGGCAGACCGATTCGGCGGAATCATTCGGACAACCTTTGGATGAAACTCGGGCGGTTGCTCTCGGGCGGGTTCTTCGCAGCTTGATTCAGCCGCAGAATCATCCTGCTCTCTGCCGCTTGCGTTGCTTGAAAGCTGCCGAAACCCCTCGTGTTCCGTGGCTTCTAAGGCATAGCCAGAAATCGAAAAGCCGGGCTCGCGGCTCGCAAAACGGTTCGCTCCGTTGGCCTCCAGCCATTCCGGAGGATCCGTGGTGAACGGCAAGCTGATCGGTCTCGGCCCGTGACTCCAGGATCGCCACAACTCGGGTCCGTAGCCGATGTTCTTCCGAAAAGAGGCCACAGGCCCGTGCTGCTCGAGCAGTCCTGCGGTGGCCGGCGACTCGCCCCGGTTCAAGCGGTCAAGGATCTCGCCATACGATAAGCGATGCTGGAGGGAGCAGAAATCGCCTCCGCTTCGAAATCGTTGGGCCGGGGAAACGGGCCGCCCGCAGTAACGGCATGCCATGGCGAGTGTACTTTTGCCTTGCCTTCCATCCTACGGTCGGAGCAGGCAAGACGCTAGAACCATAAACCACCTAGTTGGGCTCCTCAGCAAAATGACTTACTACTGAACGAGAGGTGTGTCTTAAATCTCGCGGTTCTCAACGCAGCTAAAGTCCGAGCCCAACTCGCCGATAGAAAGAGCAAGCACACACAACACGGACTGGGTGGGCTCACGTCTCACCGGTCGCATTCAAGCAGCTTTTCCCAAAGCTGGGGAGGCCCCCGAATGGCAGTGATCGATCAAATTCAACAGGATGTCGAAAATCTGCGGGCAACTGTTCCCGAGCTGCGCGGCGTTGTCTTAGCATCCAACGACGGGCAGCCGCTGGCCTATTCCCTGTCCCCCGACGTGGAGCCGCATCGCGTGGCAGCGATGGCGGCGGCAGCCTCTAGCTTAGGCCGACGCGTCAGTGATTCCTTGCAAGTGGGCTCACTTCACGAGATCACGTTATCGAGCAGTGAAGGCCAGATTTTTCTCTACAACGCAGGAGGCAAAGGCGTCCTTGCGGTGATTGGTCCGACTGGAGCCAACACCGGATTGATCCATTTGGAAGCCCGGTGGGCGGCGCGCGAGATCGGCGAGCGGATGTCGTAGAAACGTCGCCAAAGAGTTTGCAAGGGCTGCGGCGTTGATCTGGTCTCCCTCGAGCAAAGAGCTCGAGCGGCACGCTGTTCGCTGAATTCCCAAGCGCCAGAGGCTCCTGGCGTCTGCTCCCCCCTCTATCGGCTCACTCGGCAACGGCCGTACAGACCAAGCGTTCGTTTGCCTTCGATCGCTTCCGTCGATTAAGAACCCGCACGAATCTCGGGCCTTTTACCGAACCCCTGGCGTTACTTCCGTTTGTTCCATTTTGTAACCAAAGAGGGATGTTCACGAGCAGCGACAGGGTCGAAGCTGGAAATGTGGCTCGGGCCTGCACAGAATAGGGGTCCGGCAGCAAGCTGGCCTGGCGGGACAAACTCGGCGCCCAACAAGGCCGGCTGGAACTTCCAAATAGGGCAGTTCAAAACGAGGCAAAGGTCGCTTCGAAGCAAAGGTCGCCTCAAAAATGAGGCGATCTTCGAAAACGGGGCGGAGATGGCGGCTAGAAATTCCCAAGCGAAGCGGAAATCTTTGAGGTTCTTCCGTTGCAGGCTGGGGGGGTGATTTTTCTCGCTGACATCCAGTGCTGCCAGGGCGTGATCTGAGGAGCGTTTTTCGGAGGAGAGTAGCCGGCCCAAAGCAGGGGCGCAGCGGGCCGGCATGCTCTTTTCTGGGAGCTGGCAAGGATTGGGGGGATTCCCGGTTCGTGTCAGGGAAACCCTGGACTCCCGCTCCCCAGACAAACTGCCGATGAACGTTCCATGAGCCGAGCGTTTCTCCTACAGCGCCCCGACACTGCTCAAACGCCCCCGGCGCAAGGGGTGGGGCAGCTAGGGCGGATCGGTATCGCGCTGACGATTCTGCTCGGACTGGCTGGCTGGGTGGGCGCCTCCTCGCTCGGCAGCCAACAGCTGGGTCTGCGGTTTTGCATCTATTTCAGCGCAACGCTTCTGGCCTCGGGCTGGCGAATTACCATACCCAGCGCGGCCTCGAGTCTCAGTCTGAGTTTTTTTTTACATTCTTACGGCCCTCCAGGAGCTCAAGCTCAGTGAGGTGACGGCCCTCACGGTCTGTTCGGGGATTGGGGAATGGCTCTGGCATTCCCGGAACCGAGCTCGCGTGGGGCGGTTGTTCCTCCACCTGATTTGCAGCACTCTCGCCACCATGGCGGCCGCATGGGCTCTGCGCTGGGATGTGCTAGGCGGCGGGGGCTTGCTGCTCCCCTGGCGGTGGTTAGTGGCTGGCTTGATGCTTGGTTGCGGGCAGGTAGCTCTGTACTGGTGGCAGTTTGTTTGGGAGGATCAGGATCTCGCCACGCCCCGGGCCCTTCGTGGTCTGTGGTATTTGCCTTATTACGCCGGTGGAGCAGTCTTGGCCGGTTTGCTTTGCGAAGTGAACCGCTATCTCGGCTGGTATAGCACGGTCATCCTGGTGGCAGCGTTCTATGGGGGCTATGACGCCGTGCGAAGCCGGCTCGATCAATTCCGTCTCGACCGAGACGCGGCCCAAGCGCGCTGCGACCAGGCAACCGCCGAAGCGCAGCTACATCTGAAAGTGATCGAGGCCCTCTCCAACGCCATCGAATCCCGGTATGAACTGGCGCCCCGCCGGCGGCGGCGCCTGCCCGTCTACTGCCGAGAACTGGCGCGCGAACTTGCACTACCAGAACCCGAACGCCGAGCGCTTCTTGTTGCTTCGCTCCTCCACGACATCGGCAAGCTTGCTGTCCCCGAAGAAATTCTTTCCAAACCCGGCCGGCTGACGCGGGAAGAGTTTGCAAAATTGAAAATGCACCCGATTCTTGCCTGTGAGATTCTGCAAGGCGTTGATTTTCCCTATCCCGTCCTCCCCATCATCCGGCACCATCACGAGAAATGGGATGGCTCGGGTTATCCCGACGGCTTGAAAGGCGAGGAAATTCCGTTCGGGGCAAGAATTCTGGCCGCCGTGGACTGTTTGGATGCCCTGGCTAGCGATCGGCATTACCGTCGTGCCTTTCCCCTTGACGAGGCGATGCGCATTCTGATTCGCGAACGCGGCAAGAGCTTTGATCCACGCGTCGTGCTCACGCTAGAACGGCACTACCGTGATTATGAGTGTTTGGTACGGGAGTCCGCGGCTGATCGGAAGAAGTTATTCAAGGAACCGGATCCTGAGAACGAGGCGGCGCCCGCCCTCGGTTTTGAGAGCAGTTGGGAGTCTGGCTGGCCGAAACCCTTACCGGCTGGATTTACAGACCAGTTGCTACGCCTGGCCTCGCAAGCCAAACCTCTCCCGCTGGTTTTAGCCGAACTTGAGGAAGAGCTCAAGCTGGTCACACCATTCGACACGCTCGTTCTGTACCGACGGGAAGGTGACCGCCTCGCGGCGGAATACGCATCGGGCAAGGACGCCGAGGTTTTCCGGGATCTAGTGATTCCTCTGGGACAAGGATTATCCGGGTGGGTTGCCGAGAAAAACCGTCCAATCTTAAATGGCAATCCTGCCATCGAACCGGGTTACCTCGATCACCCCTCGAGATTCACCGTGTTGCGTTCAGCTGTGACCGTCCCGTTGGCAATTGGAGAGCAAGTCGTGGGAGCCCTTTCGCTGTACGCCGAACTCCGGGACGCTTTCCATGGGGGCCACTTCCAGCTGTTAGGCATACTTGCAAAGGATCTAAGCTACAATCTGCAAAAAGCTTCCGCCGCGCGCGCGAGGCAGCGCGTTTCGCTGCCCGATAGCAGAGCTTTCCACGCCTATCTGGCCCAAGCAACGCAGCGTTGCTTGGAATCGGCAGAATGGCTGTACCTGGCGGTATGCCGGGTCGAGGATCTGCGGAAAGTCTCGGCGTGTGGTGGAGCGGCGGAGTCGTCGCGAATTCTTAGCGAACTGGCCGAGCGTTTCGTGTCACAGCTTGCGTGTTCAGCCTACCCTGCAAGAACCGAGGAGGACGAGCTGGCCGTGGTGATGGCGCCCAAGATTCTAGAGGCTGCGGCTGGCCTCCCCGCACAGCTCCCTGGGGAGCAAACGCCTCACCTCGCAAGCCCGGATTCTTGCTGTCCCCCGAGCTTGGAAGCCCTCAGCCGTTGCCTCGAGTCGGCGCAAGCACCCGAGAATCTGAACATCCGTCTCGGGTTCAGTGCGCTAGGACCCGGTGGCTTCGAGCCCTTCGAACTCGTCGCTTCAGCCATTCAGTCGCTGCACAAGTTTTATCCTCAGCCAGCGCTGGGCGCCACCTCAGACCGGTGGCAAAGTAAGACGGATGCAAGTGGTCTCGGCGCTCTGACCGAAGCCATCTCTGCCTGCTCGGCCCCTCTAGCACATCCGGAACTTCACACACAAGAGCAGCAAACCCAGGAACTCGCCCACTGAAGCAAACCCTCAATTCACCCGCTCGACTCGATTCCACCTTTAGCAGCCGGACAGGAAAAAGCAAGGCTCAGGGCCGGCAACCGGCATAGCCGCGGGCGGCAGTAAACGTAGCGCCCGGTATCGTAAAGTCTACCCGGAAGAGGTGAGGCTGACCGTCACGGTGAGGAGTCGTATAGTGAATGATCTGCTGTTGACGCATGGATTCCGCCAGCCGTGTCACTTGCGTGACAGCCGAAATCGCGGGATCGGTGAAAAGCACCCCGCCGCTATCCAAAGCCAGCTGATTGGCGATTGACAACAAAACAAGGTTTCGGAAACCATCGCCTAGCGGCATAAAGTTTAAGGCCACGCCAGCATTCTGCACGCGTGTAAGCAAAGCTGCGACGTCGCGTGGCGGGCGGGTGTCGAAGGTATTCTCGTTGCCTGCGAAGATGAGCATCGCCTTGCGACGATTTCCTTGCGTGGCCAGGCGGTCTAAGCCGTCCTCGATGGCGTCATAAAGAGACGTGCCAATGCCTAGCGGGGCACGCATGGAATTGACGGCGTCTTGGAGAGCGTTACGGTTTTCGCCGGCGGTGAAGTCCCGAAGCAGGCGCACGCCGTTGTCCATCTGCGTAATGGCGAGGCGATCTTCAAGGCCGATGGCGTCCACGAAGGCCAAAGCGGCGTTGCGCATCGCGAGCAAGTCGCTGCGCTGTTTGACCGGATCGAGCACTCCAGCGCTAGCATGCAACACCATCACCCATGACAACCCCGAACCGGAGGCTTCAGCCGGAACCACCGTGCAAGGCACGGACACGCCGTCCTCGCTACAGCGGAGATTGCTGGCGTTCAAGGCGGTCACTGGAGCCCCAATGCGGTCGACGATCGTCGTCTCAGCCTGCACGGATGGACACAGACTCAAATTCAGGAACGGAATTCGGGCTGTTGGACCTGGATCATTCACCACGAGTGGAACGCTGTTGGAGACGCTTCCTCCAGGCGGCGCGGACAAGACACTGATCTGAGCGACGCGGGCCGAAGCGACATCCTCCGGCGCCAAGGAAGCACGCAGCACGGAAGAACTCACAAATGCCGTAGGCCGGGGGGCGCCGTTGAAGTGAACAACCGAGCTGGGCTGGAAATTCGCTCCAACCACGGTGAGGTCAAAGCGAGTGGCGACCGGCTGCATCGAAGCTGGTGTAAGGTAGCTGATGCGCGGCGGGGGCATGGCGACAGCTGGCAAACCGGAGCCTTGCAGAGGGACGCTGACCCGGCTCTGACCCGGATCATTGGTTTCAAGAATCAACTGCCCGGTCTGAGGGCCCAGCGCAGTGGGCTGAAAGCGAACCGAAACTACCTGTTGGCCCCCAGGCGCGATGGAAACCGGCGCCGCGGGGGAAATCACAGCATAAGCTGCCGTGTTCGTGACCGCAATCCGGCTCACCGTGAGAGGGCCGTTACCAGCATTGCGTATTGTCAGCGCAAGGGCGCGATGTTGTCCGAGGGCGACGGCCCCAAAATCGAGCGAAGTGGGACTCAGCTCCAAACGCGGATTCGCTAGCAGTTGTCCAAAACCGCGTAGTTCTGCACGCAAGGTGGGATTGGTTGGATCGTTGGTCGCCACGTTCAGGGCGCCCAGCTGCGCCCCGTCGCCAAGAGGCGTGAATCGAATCACAAGCATGCGCTCCTGGCCAGCCAGCAAAGTAAACGAGCCCAAGGGACTAATCACGGCGAATCGAGCATTCTGCGTAGCCAGTTGAGAGACCAACAATGGCGCGAAACCTTCGTTGCGGAGACGTACCGTAAGGTCCCGGCTCTGGCCCACGGCGACGCTTCCGAAATCCAGGAAGTTCGGAGTCAAAATGGCTGAGGGTACGGCTTGATCGAACACGGCGGCCCGCAATCGGACCGCCCGGTCGCCTTCCACCGGGTCGTTGGTGACCAACGCCGCCTCGAGCGCGTCGACACCCGGCATGCGGGCACGGTGGCGCAGCGGCAGGGGCCTCCGCAGTCCTGCCCGGACGCGAAACGGCAAGGGCGTCGCGAGTTCAAACGGCTCGGAAAGTCCCTGAACTTGTGAAATCACGAAGGGCCCGCTCCCGCTGTTGCTCACTGCTAGCACTCGCTCAACGACCATGCCAGCCACCACGTTGCCGAAGTCGATGCTGCTTGGCGAAAGCTCCACCGAAGGGGATTGGACCAGCCGCAGAGTGGGCGAATGCGCAGTCGCCTGATCGGCTCCAGCAGTGGCGACCAACCGGAATTGAATCGAGGGTCCGAGAAGAACAGCTGTGTCGATTTCGACGCTCGTTTGGCTGGTGTCGACCGTAAGCGGGTACCAATGCTGACCCTCGTCGTTAGAGTAGAACAGTGTATATTTCAACGGCCGGTTCCCGGCGTCGGAAGCCGACCAGCGAAGCGTACGCATTCCGCTCCAGCTTTCGCCCTCTTGGACG
Organism: Bryobacteraceae bacterium; assembly: GCA_025056455.1. Classification (GTDB taxonomy): domain Bacteria; phylum Acidobacteriota; class Terriglobia; order Bryobacterales; family Bryobacteraceae; genus CADEFT01. Next base: position 133,120 of record JANWVY010000002.1, read on the forward strand.
TTCTCAATCGCCACTCGCGGAGAGACACCGGATGGCTCGAGCGATGCGACATCCAAGCCGCTGCGACGCAGCACAATTCGCACCAGCCGGCCGGGCAGGCGCAGCTTGGTGGCGAAACTTAGAGTTTCCTCAAGCGAGAAGCATCGTTCGTTCTCCCCCTCGCTCCCCACGACCCGCACACAGGTCTCACCGCCCGAGGTGGATGGCTCGGGCGCAAAGCTTGAGCGGACCACCATAACGGAATCAATTGAAGAGCTCGTGCCGGTGACCAGCACATAGTCGGAAGAAGCAGACGGGGAGGCCGGGCGAAAGGACTCCCACAATTGAATGGCTTCTGCTGGCCGGATCCAAGCTGACGCCAGAGGATCGTCGCAGCTAGCGAGAAAGCTCGGGCGCGTCGGTGGAAGAAATCTGGTGCCGATTGGGTCAAACCCTGGCTGGCCCGTCGTCGCGGCGCAACCTCCCTCGGCCGGCGCCAAGCCTAGAGCCCGGCCGACCGCTCGAGCCAGGGCATTCTGATTCGCTACCTCAGAAGTCTGTTCCACAACCCAAGCTGCTCCGCTGGCCAAGCCCCCGGCAACCTTCTCCGCACCAAGTTCCGCTTGCGCCGAGCGCGGCAGCCAAGCCACCAGAACCTGCGGCGGCGACGGCGAGTCTTCTAACAGATACTTCCATTTCTTCAAGTGAGCTTCAAAGGCCGAAATCCCGGCAGGATCGCTCAGTGAGTGGTTCCAGACAACGGGCGGCGCAGGCACGTCGTCATAGTGAAGCGATGCCTCGGCAACAGGCAGCAGGCGCTCAACGAGGCGTTGCCAGGCCGCATCCTGCCGGTAGCAATCTTCGCTAACACACACTTTCAACCACGAAATGCGGGCCTCGGCAACGGGCGGAGGCTGGAAGCGCGTTATCATCCTGAGGCTGTTGTTATCCGTTGGCGATTCCACTACTCCCGGAGGAACGCGCAGCTCGGCCCGCAGTTCAAGATCGCCTGCTGTGGTCCAATTCGCTGGCAGGATGAAAACAACCGCATGTTGGGGATTGTTACGGTCTGGCTCGAGAGAGGCTTGGACCGGCGCAGTAACCGGCCGTTGCGGCGATTGTGCTAGTTCGATGCCGTTGCGAAACGCCCGCAAGAATACGGTAACACCGGAAATCAGAGCATCGGGCCGGTTAAGCTGCCGCACGAAGACCCTTGCCGCAGTGGCCTTTCCAGCTATCAGCGGCACCTGCTGGTTTTCATCTTGTACAGTCTGCACTAGTTCAAGACGGCTAACCGTGAGGTCTGGCGGAAAGGTCACCTGCGCCAGAACTGGCCATCCGATCAACGGCAGAAGGAACAATTTCATCTGCGCCAAACTTTTATTGTCGGCGATTTCGCAGGTTTTGCCATCCGGCTGAGTTCGCCGCGTTTGCCGGCTCGTGCTACGCTGCGGGATTTGATGAATGTCTTTGGCATTGCGGGACCTTCCTGCGCAGGGAAGAATGTTCTTGCCAGCTGGCTGGCGCCGCGTCTTCGAGCTGCGATTCTCTCGCTCGATGAGTACTATTTGCCGCTTGACCATCTTTCCGTCGATGAACGGGCGCAAGTCAATTTCGATCATCCTGCCGCACTTGATGAACAGTTGCTTGTGGAGCATTTGCGTGCGCTCAAGGCTGGCCTTGCTGTGAATCGCCCGGTGTATGACTTCGCGCTACATACGCGCAAGCGCGAAACGGTCCGCTTGGAGCCGCAGGGTACGCTCCTTTTGGAGGGATTGTTTACGCTGCACTGGGCCAGCGTAAGGCAGCTGCTCCAGGGCGCAATTTTTATCACTGCGCCGGACGAGGTGTGTTTGGCGCGCCGCATCGAGCGCGACCAGCGCGAGCGTGGCCGCAGTTTCTCGTCCATTGTGTCCCAATACGAGAGCACGGTCCGGCCCATGCGAAAGCGTTTCGTAGATCCCACCGCGCAGTATGCGGGACTTGTTCTCGACGGCGTTCGTTCCATCGAAGAAAATGGTCCGCGCGCCTTAGCCTATTTGAACGGCTTGCTTTGCCATGAATCTGTCCCTCTTTGAACCGTCGCCGCCCGCTTTCGCCTGCCAGCTAGGCGAGAAGCTGCGTGCGCTGGCCAGCCAAAAAATCTATCTTGGAACGAGTTCCTGGAAATACGAGGGCTGGCTAGGGCAGATTTACTCCGCAGAGAAATACGTGGTGCGTGGCCGTTTTTCCAGGCAGAAATTCGAGGCCGAGTGCCTGCGGGAATACGCAGAGACCTTTCCCGCCGTGTGTGGTGATTTCTCCTTTTACCAGTTCCCCTCACCCGCATACTGGCAGCGCCTGTTTGATTCAGCGCCCGGTTCACTCTGGTTTGCTTTCAAAGTACCGGAAGAGATAACGGTCAAGCGCTTTCCTCGACATGACCGTTACGGTGCGCGGGCAGGTCAGCCCAATCCTAGTTTTCTCAATACCCATCTGTTGATCGATTTCCTGCTAAGACCGCTTGAACCATACCGGGGCCGAATCGCAGCTTTGATCCTAGAGTTCGGCGCCTTTCCGGCCTCTAGCTTTGCAGGAGAAGCACCTTTTTTCGAGCAACTGGAACTTTTCCTGGAAACCCTGCCGCGAGAGTTCCGCTACGCGGTCGAGGTGCGCAATCCGGAGTTTCTGGTGCGAGATTATTTTGAATGCTTGCGCCGGCACAACGTGGCGCACGTTTTCAATGCCTGGACAAGAATGCCAGAACTGAGCGTTCAGCTTTCTCTGCCGGGCGCTTTCACGACAGACTTCACGCTAGTGCGAGCTTTGCTCCGGAAAGGGCGCAGCTATGAGGAGGCCGTACGCCGCTTCGAGCCCTACAATCAGGTCCAGGATCCCAACCCGGAAGTGCGGCAAGCCCTCCGCCAGTTGATCGAGCGGGCCAAGCGGTCAGCCCAGCCCGCCTTCATTTTTGTCAACAACCGGCTGGAGGGAAACGCTCCGTCGACCATTGCTGCCATCATCAACGGTTGAAGCGCTAGAATAAGGCTTCATGTTCTTCAGTGCCGTTGGGCGCGCGCCGGCGCCCTCACATGCTCGTTTGGCTGTGTTCCGGTCGGCGATTTCTGCCAAGCGACGTCCGCCCGGGATGTGGTCACGGGGACTTTCCGGCGATCCTCCCGCCCGCTTTGTCGCCTTTTTAGTTCTGCTCGCTACGGTCGCCTGTAAGAAAGCACCCCCACCCAATGTGGCGGCCGAAGTGAACGGCCGGCAGATCACCTACGCCGAACTGGAAAAACAATACCGTTTTCAATTTGGGCAGCTGTCGGAAAAGCCCAGCGAGGAGCAGGTCACCTACCAAAAATTCGAACTGCTGCGGACCATGATCGACAACGAGATCATGCTCCAGCGGGCGGAAAAAATGAACCTCATGGCCACCGATTCCGATGTCGAGGCCAAGTTTAACGAATTAAAAACGCCCTACACGCAGGAAGAGTTTCAAAAGCAGCTCAACGCCCGCAACATGACGGTGGAAGATCTGAAGGCGCAATTGCGTCGCGATTTGAGCATCACCAAGCTCATCAACAAGGAAATTACTTCCAAAATCGTCATCCTCGATAAAGAGGTCACCGATTTCTACAACGCCAACAAATCTTCCTTCAACTTCCCCGAGCCCCGCGTCCACCTGGCGCAGATTCTGGTCACGCCCCGCCCTGACCCGAACGTTCGCAATTTGAAGGGAGACAAAGCGACCAACGATGAGCAGGCTCGAAAAAAGATCCTGCTGCTCGAAGCTCGAGCGCGGAGCGGAGAGGATTTCGCTATGCTCGCTCAGAATTTTTCAGAGGATCCGGCCACAGCAGCCAATGGAGGAGACCTGGGCTTTATTGGCGAGAGCGCGCTTGAGAAAGCGAACCCGGAATTGCGGAAGCTGGTGATGTCCCTCCAGCCAGGCCAGGTCTCTCAACCCATTAAGTCGGAAGAAGGGTATCGCATCCTCAAGGTGATCTCCAAGGAGCCCGCCGGACAGCGCGAGTTGAGTGATCCTCGTGTTCAGCAAAGCATCCGCGACCAGTTGATTAACCGCAAGGATCAGCTCCTGCGTGCAGTTTACTATGAGATAGCGCGCAATGAAGCCAAGGTTGTGAACTACTTCGCCATTAAGATCAACCAGGAATGGGGCAAGAAGTGAATGCCCGAACCGGGTGAGGGTGGAATGACAGGGCTCAGCCGTCGGGCGGTTAGCAAACAGCTGCTCCTCGCGCTTGCAGCGACAGCGGCCCGGGCGGCGGCGCTGCCAAAGATTCAACGCATCATCACCCACAAGCATACGATTCACTCCCGTGATTACTTGTTTGTTGAGCTTCGCACCGACGCAGGATTAACAGGGCTGGGCGAAGCTTCCCTACCCTACCGGGTAGACATTGTCGAACAAGCCGTGCTCTGGCTTGAGCCGCATTTAAAAGGCCAGCCCGCCAGCGGGATTGAGGACCAGTGGCACCGCATGCGGCTTGATCTTTCTCGCTGGCGCGATGGCTCGGTGCTGATGACCGCGCTTGCCTCCATCGATCTTGCCCTATGGGACTTGGAGGGAAAACGTCTCGGCGAGCCCGTGTGGCGACTGGCTGGCGCGGCTGCGCCCAAGCCACTCCGCGTTTACTACAGCCACTGGGACCACGGGCTTCGCGAACGTTCTCCGCAAGGATGGGCCGACTGGACGGCAAAGACCATAGCAGCCGGCTGGGATGCCGTGAAGTGGGTGGTGCCGCGCGCTCCGACCGAACGAGAACGTATCCGCCGTACGGTTGCAGACCTCGAAGCGGTACGCAAAGCAGCCGGTGACGACTTCGACATCGCGCTCGAAATGTTTGAAACATTTTCGGTACGCTCTGCTCTGGACTTCGCCCGCGCAGTGGCGCCCTACCGGCCATGGTTTATCGAAGAGCCGGTCCTGCGAGAAAATCCCCAGGCGCTGGGTGAAGTGGCTGCGCAAAGCCCTGTGCCAATCGCCGCCGGCGAAGGTTTACTGCTCCGGTCGGACTTCAAAGCGCTGCTCGACGCTCGCGGCGCACGCATCCTTCAGCCCGATGTGATTCATTGTGGCGGAATCACCGAATTTCGAAAAATCGCTGCTTTGGGGGAGCTTTACGGCGCGGAGATTTGCCCCCACATGTGGTACGGACCGGTCGCCCATGTGGCGTCCCTCCAGGCCGTGGCCGCGGTGCGCAATTTTCTGGCACAGGAGTGGGATGGGGAGAGCGAAAACCTGTTTGCGGAAATCACGCAAGGCACACTGCCGCGGCAGAAATCTGGCTGCGTCGTGGCCTCCTCGAAGCCAGGATTCGGCTTGGAGATGGATTGGGAGCTGCTGGAAAGACGTTTTCCTTATCAAGGCCGCCGTGTGACTCCACAGATTACGCCAAGGCCGCAGTAGGGGATACGCTCCGCGGCGCTCGCTGTTCCGTAGGCAGCGCTGGCTCTTCAGTATACTGTCGGCTATGGGGCTGAACTGGAGGCTGGGGATCCTCGCCCTTCCCGTCCTGCTGGCCGGACAGTCGGCTCACGACCCGGTTCCGGACATTCCACTCGGCAAGCGAATTTTTGAATCGCAGTGCGCTGTATGTCACGGTCAGGACGGCAGCGGAGGACGCGGACCGGCACTCAACCGGCCCACGCTGCTCAAAGCGCCCGACGATCAAAGCTTACGCCGGGCAATCGCCGAAGGATTACCGCCAGAAATGCCCGGTGCTTGGCAGCTTTCTGTGCGAGAGGTAGCCAGCGTTGCAGCCTATGTTCGAAGTCTTGGCTCTGTGCCGGTCGAGCCCTTGAAAGGCGATCCCACTCGGGGCAAGCTCGTCTACCAGTCCAAAGGCTGCGCAAGCTGTCACATCATTCAAGGTCAGGGGCGGGCGCATGGCCCCGAGTTGACCGCGATTGGAGCGAAACGTAACGCCGCTTTTCTCCGCGAGGCGATCCGAAATCCGGCCGCTGAGCTGGCTGAGGATTATCTGCTGGTGGAAATAGAGACCCGCAGTGGCCAGAGGATTCGCGGCGTTCGTTTAAGTGAGGACCCATTTACGATCCAGCTGCGCGACACAGCCCAGGGGCGGTTCCACAGTTTTCGGAAAAATGCCCTCAAAGATGTGCGCCGGCTGCTCTCGGAAAGCAGTATGCCAGCTTACGATGAAGCCTCGCTGCCAGCAGCGGAACTAGAGGACCTTGTGGCGTATCTGGCTACGCTTCGCGGAGGACCGCAATGAGAAGCTTCTTTGCTGTGTATGCGCTGTGGATCTGGCCCTCAGTCACTTGGTGCCAGAAGCCCGTGCCTTACTCTCGCATCTTGGAAGCGCCGCTCAAGGAACCTGGCAGCTGGCTGACCTACTCGGGAAATTATCAAGGACACCGGTTTTCGCCGCTCCAGGAGATCACGACGGCCAACGTCCACCAGTTGCGCGTTCGCTGGGCCTACCAGTTTCCCTTGGCGCGCACCGAGGTTTCACCCATCGTGGCGGATGGCGTGATGTACATTACAGCGCCCAATCAGGCTGCTGCCTTGGATCTCCGGACCGGGCGGCCGCTGTGGAAGTGGGAGCGCCCGGTCCCCGCGGATTACCAATCGATTGGTTTCAGTCGGGTCAATCGCGGACCGGCGATCCTCGATGACAAGCTTTTTGTGGCGACCTTGGATTGCTACCTGGTGGCTCTTGATCTAGCAACTGGACAGCAGCGGTGGGCGGTTCGCGTCGCCGACTATAAGCCAGGTTATTCCATGACCTTGGCACCGTTAGCGGTGAAGGACAAAGTGATTGTCGGCCTCAGCGGCGGCGAAGCTGGCATCCGGGGATTTATCGACGCCTATTACGCTGCTAGCGGCAAACGCGCCTGGCGTTTCTATACCATTCCTGGTCCGGGAGAAAAGGGCAACGAGACCTGGTCCGGCGATAGCTGGAAAACCGGCGGCGGATCGACTTGGGTCACTGGTTCTTACGACCCCTCACTGAATCTGCTCTACTGGGGTGTCGGCAATCCAGGACCAGATTGGAACGGTGACAAAAGGCTTGGCGACAACCTCTACACCTGTTCGTTTGTCGCCTTGGACGCCGATACAGGCAAGCTGCGATGGTACTTCCAATTCACACCACACGACACCCATGATTGGGATGCTACGCACGTCCCGGTGTTGATCGACGCCGAGATTCGCGGACGCATGCGAAAGTTAGTCGTCAACCCCAATCGAAACGCGTTTTACTATGTGCTGGACCGGGAGACGGGCGAGTTCCTCGCCGGCCGTCCCTACGCGAAGCAAACTTGGGCCAAAGGCCTGGATGACCGCGGCCGCCCAATTCTCGTTCCAGGCATGGATCCATCGGAAGAGGGTACGCTGGTCTGGCCCAGCCTCAACGGGGCTACAGTTTGGTTTAGTCCTTCCTACAGCCCGCAAACAAAGCTCGTTTACGTTTCGACACGTGAAGTCGGAGCGATTTACTACAAGCGGGAAGCGGAGTATAAGCCCGGCACATTTTTTGCCGGGGGCGGTGAACGGCGCATTTCCGCCAAGGAACAGTGGGGAGCGCTCCGTGCATTAGAAGCAACCACTGGCAAGCTGGTGTGGGAATTCCGGCTGGCCTCCCCGCCCTGGGCAGGAGTACTTTCTACAGCTGGCGGCTTAGTTTTTTCGGGCACGAACGAAGGCAACATCTTCGCTCTGGATGCACAGACCGGTAAACCGCTCTGGGATTTTCAGGCCGGCGGACAAGTCAGCTCCAACCCGATTTCTTTCGAGATTGACGGACATCAGCACATCGCTCTGGCCGCCGAGCGGGTGCTTTTCGTGTTCGGCTTGTAGCTCTCATCAGGCAGTGGCGGGCCGCATCTAGCCTCACTCGATCGCCTCTGCGTGCAAAACCCAATCCTGTTGATCCGGAGCACGGAATTCGTAGCGCGTCATGGCGTCGAGCTGTTGCGTGGCCGAAGACTGGCCCGTGCGCGGATTGAAGGTGCGAAGTCGATAAGAGCGAGGCCGGGCGGCGAACTCAACGCTGACAGCTTCCGTCGTGCCCCGGACATAGACCACGTAGGTATGGCCCGGATCAGCCAGCGCCCAGTAGGTCAACACGGGAGGATGAACATCGCGACCCGGACCAGCAACATCGTCGCTGCGCGCCACCTTCGAACGTAGCAGCTCATCAGCAGGCTGGAGCTTCCACCAGTCGAGCGATTCAAAAAAATCTCGAATCAGGGTGCACTGCTGCTCCCACATTTTGTTTTTGGAAGCCCCTGGATCAAACGGTCCGGGGTCACGCCGCCCGCCAAAGTAAGTTGTGCCAAAACCGGTCACGAAATAGCCTCCCGCCATCACGATGTCCCAGCTTGCGTGGCGCATTTCGTCCAAGCTGTAACTGTTGGATTTATCCGGACGCCCGTCGCCATCCTGGTCGCGCAATAAGTAGCCATATTCGCTGTTTACGACTGGGCCAAGGGCCGCCCGCGAGAGAAGGACCCGACCATGGAGGTGGTGATAGTTCTGCTGATAATCGGCAAAGTCCAGCCAGCCCGCCTCGCGGAATTCCCGTACGCTGCCATGTTGCGCCATCGGATGGATCGCCAACATGCGGTCATGCGGATCGCTGCTGGCAAGCTCCTGACCAATGGAGACGAATTCCTCGAAAATTTCCTCCTCAGGAGCTGGTTTGCGGGTGCGCGCCTCAGCATGCCACTCGCCCGAGACAATAAAGTAGACATCGAAGGCGCTAAACCGGGCAGCAACATAGCGCGCGTAGCGCTTTCGCGACTCAAGGTTGGGAAAGCGGCGCCAGGCAAACGGCTCCTGCTGACGCTTGTCACCCCACGCTAGCGCAAGGCCAACCGTCACACCGTAGCGGTTGGCAAAGGCAATTCGCTCTTCTGCCTCGCGAAAGTAATCCGGATTGATCTGCTCGTCTGGCAGCGAGCGCCAGGGGGGGCCGTTGCGGTTTCCATCTCCAGCTTCACTAAGCAACATCGTGTGAATCACATTGAATCGCTGGGCGGCTCGCTCTTTCAGATAACGTTCGGCTGCGGCGCGGTCGTGTTTCTCCTCGGCGATATCGGTGAGGTAGGCCCATGCCGTATCGCCGAGAAACCAGAACAGCTGGCCGTTCTGCCGTTCGAAGTGGTGCGGCCACGCCCGAGAGGCTCGAATCCCGCCCACTCGCGCGGAAGGGCGGCACACCAGGCGCCCCGACCTGCCATCTAAGCCCAGATCGTTCGAAGAAACGCGCCACCGCCACACTCCAACAGCGTCTGGACTCAACCGGAGTTTAAAGACTCGCCCGCCATCCCAAAATAGCGGCAGGCGCCAGGTGGAGCCGTCCGGTTTGGTGAGGGTCGCCTGGGCAGCGACATCGCGGTAGGGATTGCCGTAGGCGCCTGAAGCCTCAAGCGCGGTTTCCCAAACACCGAACTTCTCTACCTCCAGTTGTCCGAAGGCGGTGGCCATGCAGAGAATCCAGGCGAGAGCGCCAGGCAAAAACTTATGTAGCAAGCGAAGGCGCATCGAGTTGCTAAGCGTTTAGCATAGCAGTTGCTGAAAGCCCTGCGACATTCACGCTTTTCGCTCTTTTTTGTTTGCCGAGCATTCCGTAGCCCGGCAACAGACCAGCTGGGCCGCCTCTCGCGAGGGCAAGCACAAGCACCCTCACCGCTCGTCTAATCGGCTCTCGCGGCCATTGCGTAGCTGCTGGAGACAGCCGGAAGAGGCGCACTTTGGCCAAAGCGCACGGAGACAATCTTTGAAACACCCGGCTCCTGCATCGTGACGCCGTACAACATCTCTGAAGCTTCCATCGTGCGCTTGGCGTGGGTAATGATGATGAACTGCGTGGAACGGGACATTTCTTTTAGCAACCGTACCAAGCGCGTGATGTTGGCTTCATCCAGCGCGGCATCCACTTCGTCGAGCACGCAGAACGGGCTCGGTTGGTAGCGGAAGATGGCCAGCAGAAGCGCCATCGCGGTGAGCGACCGTTCGCCGCCGCTTAACAACAGGACGTTTTGCAGCCGTTTGCCGGGCGGCGAAGCCATGATATCGATGCCGGACTCAGCTGGATTCTCCGGATCGGTGAGCCGCATCTCGCCGACCCCACCTTGGAATAAGGTTTGAAACAACTCCCGGAAATTCCGGTTGATCGCTTCAAAGGCCTCAGAAAATCGCTTTCTTGACTCGGTGTCGATCTCCTCAATGGCCTTTTCCGTGTCGCGAATCGAATCGAGAAGATCTTGCCGCTGCGCGTTCAGGAAGTCATAGCGCTGTTGCGCCTCCTCGAATTCGGCGAGCGCGTTGGGATTGACCGGCCCGAGGTTGTCGATCTTGCCGCGCACCTCCTGATATTTCGCCTCCCACTCTGCTAAAGCCGCCTCATCCACCGTGTCGGCGGGGTCCAGGGCGAGATCTTCCACGCCGCATTGCAGTTCTTTGCGGCAAGTCTCTGCCAGATAATGCAACTCGGATTGGAGCTTGACGAGTTGTACTTCGAGCTGGGAGCGCGCCTCATTGCTTGCCGCCAGCTCAGCCCGTAATGAGCGCAACGATTCCTCCGCCTGGGCCAGCGCCTGGCGCGCCTCCAACTCTTGGGCCTCGAGCTTACGGACTTGGCCATCCAGTTTCTCCAGCTCGCTGTGATAGCTGGCAAGCCGGCCGTCAATTTCCAAGTTGTCTGCAAGCAGGCGCGCTCTCTCCACACCCAACCGCTGTAACTCCAAGCTCAGCTCCTCGCGTTGCTTGGCCAGGTCTCGAAGCTGGGCGTCGAGACGCGCGCGTGCGGCTTGTTCTGAGCGCCCGCGCTCTTCGAGCCCGGCCAACTCGGCGCGAAGAGCCGAGTGTTCTTCGGCGAAGTGGGCGCTCTGCTGCTGCATCTCAGCGAGCGCCATGCGCGCCTCCTCGAGGGCTGCTTCGTGGCTGGATCGCATCTGCTCGGCAGCATTCAGCTGATCCTGCATCGCGCTCTGCCTCTGGCGCGCCTTTTCGCCTTCGGCAGCAAGCCTCTGGAGTTCGAGCCGAACAACCGAAATTCGCTGGTTGGTGCGGTTGAGCTCTTCCGAGAGCTTGCGCATGTCGTGATCAAGCGCCAGGGCATCCTTTTCTTGAGCTTGCTGAAGCCCGCGTAGACGCTCGAGGTCCTCGGTGAGAATTTGGATCTCATGTTCGAGGCCTTCGAGCGTTGCGGCGGCCTGCTCAACCTGCGATTGCTTATCACCAACAGCTGCCGTCAGTTCGCGAAGCTCTCGCTTGAGCGCCAGAGGACCGCTCCCCGTCTTCTTACCCCCACTCACCGCGTGGCCATGATAAGAAACTCCATCCGGCAGCAGAAAATAAAGATCCGGATATTCCAGCGCTAGACGCCGCGCAGCGTCGCGATCCTCAACCAGAAAACAGCGGGCAAGCCTCGGAATGTAGTCTACCGGCGCCTGGGTGAGGCCGTTCGTGAGGCGGAGCTGGGCGCTTAAGCGCGCTACCACCCCGGTATCGCGTCCAATGACTGGCTCTCGCCGGCTCTCATAAGCCAGCTTTGTCTCGGGTTCCGGATGAACGAAAAAGGTGGCCCGGCCGTCGAGATCGCCGCGCATCAAATCGACACCCTGGTGCGCTTCGGCCCAGTTCCGTACCACAACATATTCGAGTTCTTCGTGCAGGAATTCCTCGGTGGCCTTCTCCCAGCGAGCATCCACTTCGAGGAAGTCTGCCAGTACGCCAAGCGGCTCCAAATTTCCGGCTTGCTTTTTCTCAATAGCCTCAAACAAGCGCTTGACGGATTCAGTCGTATAGGAGCGATGGGAAAGAACATCGCGGGTCGATTCAAGACGCGCCTTCAGACGCGACAGCTCGGCGCGGAGCTCTTCGAGGCGCGTGCGCACTTGGCTCGCGCTGGCCCGTTTCGCCTGAAGCTCTTCTTCGGCGCTTCGACGCTGCTCAACAACTGCGGTCAGTTCGAGCTGTCGGGCCGCTTGCCGCTGGCCAACTTCCTGGCAGCTCGCCTGGAGCCGTTCGAGATCCACTAGTGCGCTTTTTTCTTCGCGCTCAGCTCTCGCTCGCTCGCGCTCGAGGCCTGAGAGATACTCACTAATCTGAGCCAACTGATTTTTCAGGGAGGAACATTCTCCAAGAAGTCGCAGGACTTCGCGCCGGCCCGCCTCCAACATTTGCTCCTGTTGCCGCACGGCGGCTTGATGCTGGTCCCTTTGTTGACTTTTTTGCTGTAACCGCAGGCGAGCCTGCTCGATTTTCTGGTTGAGTTCAGCTAGCAGGTCGGAGCTTGATTCAAACTCGGAGTTGAGCGCTCGAAGACGATTTTCGATTTCCGCCAGCTCGGTCTCACCCTGGCCAAGGCGAGCGTCGATGTTCACCACCTGGGCGGCTTGCGACTCCAACTTACCCCGTAAGCGCTCCGCCTCGACCCGGAGCTCGGAGAACGATTTGCGGTGTTGCGTGAGTTGACGCTCGAGAGCGAAACATTGCTCCTGTGCGCTTGCCTGAATCTTTTCCCCTTCTGCGACTTGCTGGGAAAGGGCCTGAAAGGCGCGCGTTGCTTCATTCAGATCAAGCGCCACACGCGCTGCTTCTCGCTGCCTGAGCTGGTGACGTCCAGCCAGAGCACGGCGCAGATGTCCCAGCATCTCAGTCTTGAGCTCTTCAAAGCGCTTGGCCTTGGCCGCTTGCCGTTTGAGTGAATTCGCCTGACGCCCAACCTCCTCCAAGATGTCAAATACGCGTGAGAGGTTTTGTTTGGCGCTTTCGAGCTTTGCTTCAGCCAGGCGCCTCCTGGTCTTGAAGCGACTCACCCCAGCCGCCTCTTCAATGACGGCCCGCCGCTCTTGTGGCTTCGTACTCAAAATTTGCGTAATGCGGCCCTGTTCAATGATGGCGTAGCTTTCCGGACCGAGCCCCGTCCCCAGAAAAAGATCCTGGATGTCCCGCAAACGGGCCGTCTTGCCATTGATTAAATACTCACTCTCCCCAGAACGAAACAGGCGACGCGTAATGGTGATTTCCTGGGCCTTGGCGGCAGCGGGCGGACAGCCCGCGACGCCGTTGGCGTGGCCGTTTGCATGGCCGTTCCCGTGGGGCTCCCTGTTCCTCTGCACGCGCTGACCCGGGCCTGGGGCAAGGGTCTCTTCGGCAGTGCAAGCAAGAGGCTCGTCGGCGGTTGCCCTCACTGGCGCTGACGACCCGCTCGCCTGGCGAGCGCCCAGCAGCTCCCCTCCCGGGTCTACGAGCGTCATCGTCACCGAGGCCATTCCCACAGCCTTGCGGTCGCGGGTTCCGGCAAAGATCACGTCCTCCATACGGTTACCCCGCAGCGTCTTGGCGGATTGCTCGCCGAGCACCCAACTGATTGCATCTGCAAGGTTTGATTTGCCGCAACCATTGGGCCCCACGATCGCCGTGAAGCCAGTGCCCTGAAAGCGCAGCTCCGTACGGTCGGCAAAGGATTTAAAGCCTTGAATTTCCAGGCGCTTAATTTGCAACAACGGCCACCCCTCGTCTACCGCTCAAACCGTGATTGATGCCAGACGCCGTAGGCGGCTGGCAAGGTTCTCGGGGGATGAAGCAATCATACCGGGAAGTGCGGTGGAATGCAAGCGGCATACACCTTATAGTGGCTTGCATTTCATCGAGTCTATATGCAGTATCCTGGCTCCCAGCAAACCCTATTTTTCAATGTATCACCCCAGGTTTGGACCAGGTCTCTTCCGCGCCCGCGGCTCCTCCCTTTCGATCGTTTCCTGGGACTCCGGGATGCGCCCTTGATCGTTTGTCTCCTCAATCCACTGCTCAAGAACCCGGCGTAGGCGCTTGAAGGTCGCCGCATGCTCCGGCTGGCCTATGAAATTCCTTACTTCGTGCGGATCTTGCTGAAGGTCATACAGTTCCCATTCAGGCTTGCGTTGGGCCATCCACTGCGCTTGAACCGGATCCAGCTTTCCCTTCGCGTACAGCTCTTTCATGACGACTTGCGTGGGGTAGTTTTTGGAAATGTACTCGTTGTACTGCGTATAGGGACGGTCCGGCATAAAGTTCCGGATGAGCTTATAGCGGTGATTTCTCACCGCACGAATGCGATCCACGGTCATATCGCAGCGGTCACGGGCGGTAAAGACAAACTGGCGGGGGTGGGGTGAGGAAAACAATGACTGCCCGTGAAACAGCTCCGGGCGTGGGATACCAGCAATCTCGAGAGTTGTGGCGGCGATATCCAGGGCGCTCACCAGGTCCTGGCGTACCGCTCCGGCTTTGGTCACGCCGGGCCAGCGGACAAGCAGCGGCACGTGTGTTCCAGGATCGTACAGCCATTGTTTTCCACGAAGTAAGCACCGGCCGTTATCGCCGAAAACGAAAATCACCGTGCGGTCGAACAAGCCGTCTCGCCGTAAGGCGCGAACGACGGCGCCCAGCTGCTGATCCCAAAGGTTTACGGCTTCGAGATAGTTGGCCACTTCATCGCGTACGGCGGGGTGGTCGGGATAGTACGGCGGCAGGTCAACCTTCTGAGGATCTACCAAGCGCGCTTGTTTCCGCGCGAGTTGCCACATGGGGCCTTTGTGTGGGGCGGTAAAGTTGATTTGGGCAAAGAAGGGCTGGCCTGGAGCACGCTGGTTCCAGTGAGTCCCTTCAAACGGCTTTTCCTCGAGCTGAAAATTGAAGTCGGTTTTACCCGAACCGCGGACGCCGTCTGCGATCTCAAGAACGTTAGCCGTAAAGTAGCCTGCCTCCCGCATCCGGTGCGATACCAGGCGGACGGTGGTAGGCAACCGGTAGCCATCGCGGCGGTGGCTGCGATGATTGTGGGTTCCCGTGGTGGTCTGATACACCCCAGTGTTCCAAGCAGAACGGCTGGCCGAGCATACTGGCGCGGGCGTGAAACAGTGTGTGAAACGTACGCCCTGCTCGGCGAGGGCGTCGGCGTTGGGAGTGTGAACCAGACGGTTCCCGTAACAGCCAAGCTGCGGGCCGAGATCATCGCCAATGATCCACAGGACATTTAGGCGCTCTTTTCTTGATTGCGCCAACCCGCGCAGCCAGGGCGCGCCCCACGCAGCCAGGGCCGATCTTCGCGTCACCATCTTCTCGGTAATTCTTTTATCATGCTTTCAGGCGAACTTGGTCAAACGGCGGCCGCAGAGAGCGGAGCGGCAAAAAGTTCGGAAAGAGGCAAGGCAGAGTGCGGGAGTTCGTTCTAGCGACTATTCGCCGTTATGCCATGGTTGAACCTGGCCAGCGGTTGGGAGTCGCAGTCAGCGGTGGACCTGACTCGGTGTGTCTGCTCGATGTGCTGGTTGAGTTGCGCCAAACCCTTCGCATCGATCTCGCCGTAGTTCACCTGGACCACCAGCTCCGCGGGGCAGAATCGGCTCGCGATGCAGAATTTGTCCTCGAGCTTGCGCATCAGCTCGGGCTGGACTGCTACCTGGAGAAAGCGCAGCTTGAGAGGACCGAGCGAGACGAGAATCTGGAGCAAGCCTGCCGCAAGGCTCGCCGCGCGTTTTTCACCCGCCTCATCCGCAGCGGCGTCGTGCAACGCATCGCCACCGGGCATACCCGCTCGGATCAAGCCGAGACTGTGCTCATGCGCCTGTTACGAGGGGCAGGCACGACGGGACTGGCGGGGATCCTGCCTGTGACGGCTGAAGGCCTCATCCGTCCGCTCCTCGGAGTCTCGCGAAAACAAGTGCTTGACTACCTACAAGAGCGCAACTTGAGCTTCCGGACAGATCAGACCAACCAGGATCGATCGCTATTTCGCAACCGCCTTCGCTGGGAGGTTATTCCCATTCTTCGTGAGCAAGGCAATCCGGCTTTCGAGCAGCAGTTAGCCCAGCTGGCCGAACTAGCGCAAGCCGAAGAGGCCTACTGGCGCCAGGAAACAGCTCGCCGGGCTAAAGAAGGACTGACTACCCGGCCCGGCTCAGTATTCATGCGTTGCTCTTGGCTGGGTGAGCAGCCCCTGGCCCTGGCACGCCGTATCATCCGTCACGCCTTGGAACAGGTCAAAGGCGATCTGCGGCGCATTGAATGCCATCATGTCGAGCAAGTGCTCGAATTAATTCGGGACCACGAGGGTCATGGCCGCTGCCAGCTGCCCGAGCTAGACGTTTGCCGCTCGTTTGACTGGCTCCGAATCGCCCGGAAAGAGCAACCCGCAGAGTGGCCTCGGGGAGCAGCCTGCTTGTTGAACGTGCCTGGCCAGACGAGTCTCGGCCCGGTGCAGATTGAAACCAGACTTTTGCCAGGCGTTCCAGGGGAATGTGGCTATAATGAAGGCAAGGGAGAGGCCAGTTCCTTTTGTTTTCTCAATTGGGACTTGCTCGAAAAACCTCTGACGTTACGGTTCTGGCTACCTGGAGATGAGTACCGGCCTGGTGGAGCCCCGGGGCCGCAAAAGTTGAAGCAGCTGTTTCAAACCCACCGCGTCCCTCTGTGGGAGCGGCGTTATTGGCCCGTCATTGAGCAGGGCGGAAACGGGCAAATCGTTTGGAGTCGCCGTTTTGGCCCAGCGGAAGGTTTTCAGGCCTGCCAGTCGGCTTCGTTAGTGTTGAGAGTGGAGGAACACGGAGATGGGGCGGGGGGATTCCAAGATCAGTAAGGGAATCTCGAAATCAAGTTGCTGGCCGCGGGCGTCAGTAAACTTGGGGTGGTTCTCGAAAATGTCTTCCCGCTTCTTGGCGTTTGCTCGCCCGGCAGACCGTTCCCCAGAGTTGAATCTACCCTTGGAGAATCATGAACTCAAACGTTAAGACCGCAATCTTTTGGGTTGTCTTGATCTGCATTGCCGTCCTGCTTTACACCGTGGTGAAGCACGGCAAGGGGAGGCCGGATCAGCCACTCACCTTTTCCCAGTTCCTCTATCAAGTGGAAAACGGCAAGGTGAAGAACGTTGTCATCTCTGGCAACGAAGTGCGCGGCGAATACACCGATGGAACCGGCATCCGCACCACCATTCCACTGAATTACCCGGACATCTACAAACTGTTGCGGGAAAAGAATGTGGGTATAGAGATCAAAGAAGCCTCTTCGGGAAATTGGGTTTCGATTCTCATCAACGCCGTCCCGTTTGTCTTGCTGCTGGCTTTCTGGATCTTCATGATGCGCCAGATGCAAAGCGGTGGCAACAAAGCGTTGAGCTTTGGCAAAAGCCGCGCCCGTCTGCATTCTTCACAGCAGAAGAAAGTCACCTTCAAGGATGTTGCCGGTGTCGAAGAGGCAAAAGAGGAGCTCCAAGAGATCATTGAGTTTCTCCGTGAGCCACAAAAGTTTCAGAAGCTCGGCGGGCGAATTCCCAAAGGTGTCCTGCTGATCGGCTCGCCTGGCACAGGAAAGACGCTGCTAGCACGAGCGATTGCCGGCGAGGCGAATGTCCCGTTTTTCTCCATCTCCGGTTCTGATTTTGTGGAGATGTTTGTGGGAGTGGGCGCCAGCCGTGTGCGGGATCTCTTTGAACAGGGGAAAAAGAACGCTCCTTGCATCATCTTCATCGACGAAATTGACGCCGTGGGCCGGCACCGCGGAGCAGGTTTGGGCGGAGGACATGATGAGCGGGAACAAACGCTCAATCAACTGCTGGTGGAGATGGACGGCTTTGAGTCCAACGAAGGCGTCATCCTCGTGGCTGCGACCAACCGCCCGGACGTTCTCGACCCAGCTCTGCTCCGGCCAGGACGCTTTGACCGGCGCGTCGTGGTGGGCCGCCCGGATGTCAAGGGTCGCGAGCAAATCCTGCGCGTTCATACCAAGAAGACTCCCCTCGGCGACGACGTCGATTTATCCGTTCTGGCTCGTGGCACCCCTGGTTTTGCCGGTGCAGATCTCGCCAATTTGGTGAACGAAGCAGCGTTGATTGCCGCACGCCAGAATCGCAAAGTGGTCACCATGGCGGATTTCGAACTCGCCAAGGACAAGGTGTTAATGGGAGTTGAACGCCGGTCCATGATGCTCACTGATGAGGAAAAGCGCAACACGGCTTACCATGAAGCAGGTCATGCCCTCGTTGCAGCCAAGCTCCCAAGCGCAGACCCCGTTCATAAAGTCTCGATCATCCCACGTGGCATGGCGCTGGGCATCACCATGCAATTGCCCACTGACGACAAACACTCTTACAAGGAGGAGTATCTCCGGTGCCAGCTCGCCATCCTGATGGGCGGACGCGTTGCCGAAGAGATGTTCATGAATCACATTACGACGGGGGCCGGTAACGACATCGAGCGCGCGACGGACCTGGCGCGCAAAATGGTGTGCGAGTGGGGCATGAGCGAGCTCGGTCCTCTGAGTTTCGGTAAAAAAGAAGAGCAAATCTTCCTTGGGCGAGAGATTGCGCAGCATCGCGATTACAGTGAAGAAACGGCAATCAAGATCGACGAACAGGTACGCAAGCTGGTGATGGGCGGATATGAGGAGGCGAAGCGCATCATCACGGAAAACCGTGAAGCGCTGGTGCGTATCGCAGAGGCTCTGTTGGAACGTGAAGTCTTGGATGGCCAGGAAGTTCGCCAGCTGGTGGATGGTGTTCCGCTGCCTGCCCTTGGCAGCTCCCGCACCACCGCACCGAAAGAAACAACCCCCCGGCCTGAGGAAGGCTTACGGGTGCCCCCGTTGATGGAAGGCGGTCCACAGCCGGCGTGATTCCCCGGTTTCCGGTCTATCTTTTCGACGTCGACGGCACCTTGTTAGACTCGGCTGCTGACATCTGCGCCGCTGTGCGGGAAGCGCTTAAGGATACGCCCGCAATCAACAAAGAAGACGCTTATTTCCGGCGCTTTATTGGCCGCCACCTGTTTGAAATGTTCGCTGAACTCTTCCCCGATTCCTCCCTCGAACAGAGGGAAAAGTGGCTGGCCGATTACCGGACCATTTACGCAGCGCGGGGACATCGCCAGACCCGCCCTTATCCTGGAGTCGTAGAGGCCTTAAGCCGTCTTCCCGGGCGCAAATCGACGGCCACCACGAAGGGCACGCCGACCACCCGTTCCGTGCTCGAGAAATTTGGCCTCCTGCCCTATTTCGACCATGTCCAAGGCACAGACGGATTCCCCGCGAAACCTGAGCCAGACGTCATTCACAAATCCCTCGAAGTGTTTGGCGTTTCCCCCGATCAGTGTTTGATGGTCGGCGATGCGCCTTCAGATATGGCGGCTGGAAGGGCCGCGGGCGTCAAAATTTGCGCCGTTCGCTATGGCTACGGAGACCACAGCGAAATGGCCGCTTTCGAGCCCGATTACTGGATCGACGATTTGAACGAATTAGTGGGTTGAGAACAGCTAGCACTGCCCCCGACCGTAGTCTCGATAGCCTCGGAAGCTTCTAACGTGGCTCGGTCGGACCTGGATGCAGGCGCTCGGATTTCCACCGCAAGAGGTAACGCTCAAGACGGCTCACCGCCGCACCGACAATGAGCACGACGGCAGCCAGGATGCACATTCCAGCGAAGACCCCTGCTGTATCAAAAACACCTTCCGCCTGCGCGATGAGATAGCCAATGCCCTGGGAGGCGCCAAGATACTCGCCCACGACAACGGCAATGATGGCGAATCCGATCGAGATGTGCAAACTCGAAAAGATCCACGTCAACGCGCTAGGAATGAGTACGTGCCGGAGCAACTGGCGTTCGCTGGCGCCGAGCATCCGCACATGGTTCACAAGCCAGGGATCAACGTCCCGCACCCCTTGAAACGTGTTGAAAAACGCAATGAAGAAGACAACCGTCACTCCCAAGGCCACCTTCGACCAGATGCCTAAACCAAACCACAAGAGGAAGATCGGGGCTAGGACAACACGAGGCAGAGCGTTGGCGATTCGCAAATAGGGGTCCAGAAGCGCTGCAAGGAAGCGACGCCGGGCCAAAACAAACCCGCAGACAACACCGAAGGCGACGCCAAGGACGAAGGAAAGCGCGGCTTCGAGCAGCGTTGTGACCAGGTGCCGCCAGACAAGACCAGTCGCAAAAAGCCTCCACAACCGCGCGGCCACTTCCGAAGGCTGGCTAAAAAAGAACTTGTCAAGGACGCCCAGGCGCACGCCTTGTTCCCAAGCAAACAGCGCCAAGACCCCCAAGAGGACCTGCCAGAAGACGAGGGGGACCGCCGCAAGCTTAGCGGGCAAGCTGCAGGGTTTGGCCAGATCGCTCATAGCTTCGCTGCACCTCAAGGCGTAAATCGCGCCAAATGGCGCGGTAAATTTCCCGAAATGCGTCCTCTGTTTTGATATCAATCAAATTGCGTGGCCGCTCTAACTCAATGGGATAGCGACCCACAATCCGGCTACCAGGGCCGGCCGAAAGCACGAGCACTTCGTCAGCCAGTGCAATCGCCTCTTCGAGATCGTGCGTGACGAATAAAACGGTGTTTTTCGTGCTGGACCACAAATGCAGAAGCTCCATCTGCATTTGAATGCGCGTGTGCACGTCGAGCGCAGCAAAGGGCTCATCCATCAACACAATGTCCGGCTTCGTGATCCAAGTCTGCGCCATGGCGACGCGTTTGCGCATACCGCCGCTGAGCTGATGGGGATAACAATGAGAAAATGCCTCCAAGCCGACCCGGCGAATCCACTCGCGGGCGAGGGTTACCGATTGCTCCTTGGGAAGTCCAGCAAGGGCTGGCCCAAGACGGACGTTGTCGAGAACGGTCTTCCAGGGCAGCAGTACCTCTTGCTGAAACACATATCCAGCGCGCCGATTGATGCCTGTGAGAGGTTGCCCAAATACCTCGATGACACCTGTGCTTGCTTCGATCAAGCCGGCCGCCAGATTCAGCAAAGTGGACTTCCCGCAACCAGATGGACCAACAACTGACAGGAAAGCTCCCAAGGATGCTTCCAGGTGGATGCCGTCGAGCACCGGATAGTTTGCAAACTGTTTGGAAACTCCTCGGAAGACCAGGGCTGGGGTCAAAGGATGGCTTGTGACTCCTTGGAATTTAGCGGTTTCGGATTGCTTCGCAGATGCCGCGCGGCGGCAAGCAATAAGACTCGCACTCCGCCATCACGGCTTCACACCGCGACGTTTGCTTGCATGATACAACGAGCCGGCAGTCGAAGGCAGCAATTGCCCCGGACTCAGCAATTTTCCTCGCTCTCCGCGCCCCTGCCTCTCGGGGCAAGCTAGAAATCACGAGTTCGCCGGCCGCCCCTTGCTGACGGCTGCGCCAGTGCTCTTATGCGGCAATTTTTGGCCTGCGGCCCCACTTCAGGCCGCGTGCACGCTGGCTGCCGGCTCTGGAACATCGACATGGTCACGGGCGATAGCTAAGTCGAAATACTCATCGCCGGCGGTTTGCGAGAAGATCTCAAGCGCCTGTCGAAAACAGGACTGCGCCTCTTGCGTTTTCCCATGAGATTCATAGAGCCGGCCGAGCTTGATCAGGACCTCCGCCATCTGGATGTGAGAACGGCCAAATGGTTTCCCTGGTGCGGGCAGGGACGTTTCGGCCCGGGTCAAGGCCTCCTTGTAGTAGCGCTCGGCCTCGGCCCACTCGCGCCGCCGGCGGGCTGCATCGCCCATACGAAGCAGTTCGGCGATCGGGGCCGGGTTTTGGGTATCGGGCGCCATGAGCCACCCCCCATCAACAAAGACGCAGCCCACAGAGCAGCGGTTCCGGTGATTCGTGAAGGCCCTGCTGTAGCTTACGCGCGCTCGTTGCTGATCGCCTCACCACTCTCAACGTGTGCCCCCGACTCATCCGCCGTCCTTAACCAACTTCTTCGTTGGCCCGTCGCAGGAGGGCGCGCATGTAGGCGAGGCAATACGCAGTCCCAGCTCGCCGCATTCCATCATCGCCTGCCAGCCGCGGCACATGGTCCGCAACAATGGTTCCACTGAACTTCACCTGGCGTAATGCCTTCATCACTTGGTACATGTCCAGGTAACCATCATCGGGGAAGGTTTCGTGAAACTCGGGCAGTGGAGTGCTCACGTTGCGAAAATGAACATCGACAATCTTGCCTCTGCCGCCAAAATCTTGGATCATCTCAAACACATCCTTACCCATTTGTTTTCCGCCTTCGCTCCAGGTTCCGACGCAAAAGGTAAGTCCCCAGTGGCGGCTTGAACCAGCAATTTGCTCCGCCCGGTGATAGCCGTCGGCGTGGACAAAGATCTTGGCGACTCCGTTCATCTTGGCGACTGGCGGATCGTCGGGATGAAGCGCCAGACGCACATCGGCTTTCTCGGCAACCGGCAAAACGGCTTTCATAAAGTAGGTGTAAGAAGCCCAGATATCCTCGGCGGAGTACTCTCGTTCAAAGGCCTGTTTTTCTATCTTTTGGCGGAAATCTCTCAGACTGAACTGCCGCGCCGTGTAGCCCCGTGGCGTAACAACTTCAGCAGTTGTATAGGTGTTAGCGGGGTGCCAATCGTAGTTGGCCACAGGAATGCCCAGCCTGCCACAGTCACGCAAGAAGCGACAGTACGTTTCGATTACCTGATCGCGATTGCCCCGTCCGAGCTGCAAGTCCACGTTGCGATAAGCGTAGTGCACGGCGGAGAAAATTTTCATTCCAAACTTTGCTAGCCGCTGCTGAGTCGATTTCATGTATTCGTATGGCGCTTCATTGCCAAATTCGATTCGGCACCATTGAATTCCGAGTTGACGGAGAAATAGCAAGTCGTCATCGGATAGGTTCCGAATGGGCATGCGATGACTTAGCTTGATGTTTGTGGGATCCTGCTCGTCGAGAACCGGTCGCTGGCTTGCACGTTGCGCCGCAGCGGGCCAGAAATGAGCCGATGCGGAGGAGGAAACGAGGAACTGGCGGCGAGTGTTCATCGCCACTGAGCCTATCAAAGACACGGGCCAGCGGCTATTCCGCTTGAGGGAAACGCCTGTCAGTGAACCGTGTAGGGCGCTTTCAAGGCAAAGGGTGCGATTTCGACGTCAAACTGGCTGAGATCAGCGCGAATCATTTGGTAGCTGCCGCGCATGACGCCCATCGCCGTGCGGAGCCGGCACCAGGAGGAGTACTTAAATGACTCACCAGGCGCAAGCACCGGCTGTTTGCCCACCACTCCCGGGCCGCGCACTTCCTCCACCCGGTCCAGCGCATCGGTAATGATCCAGTGACGGCTGACCAGTTGCACTGTTTCGCTTCCCTGGTTGGTAATTCTGACCGTGTACTGAAACACCCACTCGCCAAGACTGGGCCGGGAGTGCTCTGGCACATAGCGAGACAGTACCTCCACCCGGATCGAATTGGTGACTGCATCAGAGACAGGAGCAAGCGTTAGCGGGCCCTCGGACATCGTTTCTCACTTCCATGGTAGCAACGCTTTTGCTGGAGCGGCGGCGGGAATCCCGATTGAAGCGAGAGCGATAACGCGGTTTCAACCCACGGCCGAAAGCTCCAATCCATCCGCTGGCACTGCGAAAACCAACAGCCTCTTTCGGCAGCCACACGGCTCCTTCTCTAGAAGAGGTATTTCAGTGCAAACTGCATCTGTCGCATGTCCCGGGCGCTGAGAATCACTCCGAAGGCGACATTCCTCACATCTGTTGAGGGAAAATTCCAGTTTGGATGGTTGGTGAAGTTGAAGGCTTCCCACCGAAATTGCAGCTTGTGTCCCTCCCAAGGCATGGCAAAGTTTTTCAGCAGGGAGAAATCCCATTGCCGGTAACCGGGTCCGATCAAGGTATTGCGTGCGGTATTCCCGAAGCGGAACCGCAGTTCGGGATTGGTGATATCGAAGGCGTCGCGGTTCCAGAATCGGTCCACGGTACCAGCATTGAGAAACGGGCTGATGCCGGTGGCGTCGGGATAATTCCCCTCGCCGCCCATGTTGTTGGTATCCCCAATTGTGCCGACCCGTACAGGGTTGCCCGTAGAGAACGTGAGAATCGAAGAAGTCTGCCAGCCGCCGAAGACTTGCCGCGCCAGAACATTCGCCTTGGACAAAGTGGGCAGGTCATAAATCAGACTGGTCACGAATCGGTGCGCCGTATGAAATTGACTCAAACCTCGCTCGGGCTTTAAATTCCAGTCGTAGGCGGCAATGGATTGCTCGCCGGCCGAGGACCGGATGCCGGAGCCATTGTCAATGGCGCGCGACCAGGTGTAGCCCACCAAAGCAGTCAGCCCGCCGGAGAACCGCTGTTGGACCTTGACATTCAGTGCGTGGTAGTTTGAATTGTTCACACCATCAACTTGCTGAATGATGCCGTACATGGGGTAAACCCGGCGCTGGGCGATCGTCCGCGTATCGTTGAGATCCGTCCGCGTGAACGGCTCGTTGGTAGAGCGCAATCGCTCTAACCGCACTCCGCTGTTACCCATGTATCCAGTCTCAAAGACCAGATTGTCTGTAACTTGCCGCTGGATGTTGAACAGCCATTGCATCACATAAGGCGTGCGGCGGCTCACCACATTGCCCAGCACAAAGGGAATGCCAACGCAATTGCCGCTCCATCCCGTGCAGGTGAAAGTTTGACGCTCAAAGCGCCAGGGATCGTCAATGGTCATCTCTGGCCGCTGATCATTGGAAGTAAAATCCCCGCGACCGGCGATATTACGCACCATATCAAATCGCGGATTGCCCTGATCCTGCGCATAGAAAAAGCCAGCGCCCGTGCGTACGGTCCACTTTGCGCTCGGCGACCAGGCGATGCCGAGGCGGGGAGCGAAATCGTTGTAGTCGGTGTGTACCAGGCGCTTGCCCAGCTTATCGTCACCTACCTGGGTGGGGATCACGTCCGCGAATCGAAACTCCAGCCCTTCGTTGAAGTCACCTTTTCCAGCGCGCGTCATGATTGGGATCCGTGCGGGGTCCCAGCCAAACATCTGGATGTTCATGATGCGGCGATTCGGCTCATACCACGGCGGGGTCAGCTCATACCGCAAGCCGATGTTCAGTGTAAGCTTGGGAGTCACTCGCCAGGTGTCTTCGACGTAGCCATACCAAGAAATAGCCCGCAGACTTCCCGAAGCTAAACCGAGGGCCCTTTCAGCCCGCTGCGGATAGCCCATCATAAAGTCAGCGAAAATGTTTGCCGCCGTCACCCGTCCGGCTGGCGGGATGGACTGAAGGCCCTGGAAGTAGAGGCGGCCTCGCGCCACCGTGTTTCCCTCCGCCGCATAAATATCGCGCCGCATCTCACCGCCGAACCGCCAGGTATGTTTGCCACGTACCATGCTCGTGTTGTTTAGAAACTGCCACGTGCGGTTCCGGTAAATCCACGGGCCGTTGCCAGACTCGCCAAAACTGGTCAAGCCGCCGCCCAGCTGAATGGCAGGCGTTCCCCAGGCGTTCCTCGGCGGAGAAACCAGCCCGCGGATCCCCAGTTCCTTGGTAACGTCGCGCCGGTTGGCGAAGTGCAGCAACAGGTCATTGTTAAACCGGTTGAAGCCAAACCGCGTCTCATTCACAACGGTCGGCGAGAGGGTGCGCGTATTGGAAACCATCGTCTGGAGCACTTCCACGTTGACGCCCCCTTCCTGCACTTCGAAGCTTTCCAGCCTTCGCTCATAGTCGTGGGCTAAGCTAAAGCGGCCAAACCAGGCCGAACGTTGCGATTCATTGAAATCGAAGCGCTGGGTGAACTGGTCCGAGGTCAGGGGACGTTTGCGCTGCCGTACATAGTTGGCAACGATGTTCTCACCCGGAACGGTAGCCTCGGGATAAAACTCCAGCAGCTTCCGGGAAATGCTGTGCAAGCGATTGGCCGGGATCCGGTTCCCTGGAAAAGGCTGGGCCGAGATTGCTCGGCCCTGTGCGTTGTACTCTCGGGTCAAGGGATCGAAAAGAATCGTTGACTGCTGAGAGAAATCGCCGTTGCGCCAGGTCGTGGGGGCGACGTTTGCGAGACCTTGCAGTGTGCGCATGTCGCGCTGACCTTCGAAGTTCGACATGAAGAACAGCCGGTCACGGATAATTCGGCCCGTCCACACGTAACCGAACTGGTTTCGCCGGAACGGGTTTTTATCTCCACGCACCAGCCATTCCTTGGCGTCGAGCTTGTCATTCCGAAGGAAGTGAAAAACGGCTCCGTGGAAATCGTTCCCACCGGATTTCGTCGTGGCGTTAATCTGCGCCGTCGCTCGGCCAAACTCCGCGGAGTAAATGCCGGTCTGAATCTTGAACTCGTTGAGCGCCTCCACCGATGGCCGGATGACGTAGGTGTTGTAGTTAACATCAGTATTCTCGACACCGTCCAGCGTGAAGCGGTTAAAAAACTGTCGCTGTCCTGCAATCGAAATCGCCTGCCGGCCGCGCTCGCCTCCCTGCCGGGCATCCACATGGCCAGAGGCTCGCATCTCGGCGCTCACATTCGGACTCAGGGCGACCATCTGCAACCAATTCCGGCCATTCAACGGA
This sequence comes from Bryobacteraceae bacterium, assembly GCA_025056455.1. Lineage (GTDB taxonomy): Bacteria > Acidobacteriota > Terriglobia > Bryobacterales > Bryobacteraceae > CADEFT01. The sequence continues at coordinate 159,408 of JANWVY010000002.1, forward strand.
AGTTCGATGATCCGCTTATTCTCAATCACCGTACCAACCGCAGCGTTCTCCGTGTTTAGGAGCGGGTTTGATGCAACGACTTCCACCGACTCTGTCACTTGCCCGATCTCGAGCGTGAGGTCCAGCCGCGTGGCGACGTCGATTTGAACCTGCACATCCCGGCGGACAGTACGCTTAAAGCCCGGCGCCTCCACAGCTACTTCATAAAAACCCGGTGTGAGAAACGGAACTCGGTACACTCCCGATTCGCTTGTCGCGACCCGCCGCGCCTGCGCCGTAGCCTGATTGGTGACCGTGACCGTGGCGGCTGCTACTGCTCCCTGGTTTTGGTCCCAAATCGTACCTGAAAGCGATCCGAACGTTTGGCTGTACAGCGGAGCCGTTAACAGAGCTCCAAAAAACAGAATCCTCATCGCTAGAACGGTAGCGGAGTTTCTTTACGTTCCGTTTGCACTTTCGTTGCGAGCGGACGACGAAGCGAAAAAAAGTGCTCGAGACGGATTCTGCTACCCGTTCGACACTTCCAGAGCGAACCCTTCAATCCGGTTCTCGACTAGCTGAATTTGCTTGGACTCTTTGCTGATGCGCACTCCAATCCGCTGTGCTGGTTTCCGCCGCTCGAGCAGGAAATTGCCTTTCAGTGTTACCGCTTCGGTGTAACCCTGAATATCAACCGCAACGCTCGACTCATCCCCCGTATCAACAACCCGGTTGCCTTCAATCCAGTTCCGGCTTGGAGCAAATGATGGCCCGTGTTCCTGCCGCAAAAGGATTCCGACCTTACCGCTGCGCTCGACCTGGTTGTGGCGCACGACATTGTCCGTATCATTGTGCCCGATGGAGATACCGTAGCTGCGGTTGTCGAGCATTTTGTTGTTTTCTACCAGCGCCCACTTTACCCCCCAGCAGAAGAAGAAGCCAATCTCGCAATGCTGCAACGTGCATCCTGTGACCACGCTGCGCTGAGAGCCAGAACCAGGGTGTAGGGCATATCCGGCATGCCCGTGGCTATAGCAGTTTTCGACCCGCACGTCGTGACAGACCTGCCAGCTCAGGCCGTCTCCGTTGAAATTGCGCGCCTCGACATTGCGCAGGAGAACGCGGTTGCTTTCGCGCAGAAAGATACAGCCCACGTAATTGCCGTTGAGAAATTCGTTGTTTTGGCCGTTGCCATCCAAACAAAGGTTTTCCATCACAACATCTTGCACGCGGAAGCCATCAAACAAGGCAAACAGGGTCGAGGCGACAGCCCCTTCCCGGGTCCAATAATTCTCGGTTAGCATCTCGTCCAAGCGGAAACGGTTCCCGCTGCGGGCCACGAGAGTCCTTTTGTGGATATCTTGGCCCCCGTGGTGGGGGTTGCGCGTACGCAAAACAATCCCGTCGCCTACTTGGAAACCTGTGGGATCTTGGAGCGTGATCTCTTGGTCGTACCAGTCTGAGTTCTCCGCCAGAGGCGTGCGCACGCAAGGTTCTTTGATGCACACAGAATCTGCGCCGCTACCGAGGATGCGCACCTTTGAGCGCAACTTGACGGCGTTGCGAAAGCGATATTCTCCTGGGAGCAAATGCACGGTGCCTCCTCCGAGACCCGCGACATAATCCACCGCAGCTTGGATCACCCGGTGATCCGCGCCGATCAAATCTGCTTTGGAGCGACCTACTGTCACCAGGACCCGTTCCTTCCAGTCCGGCTCAATCCAATCGCCAGCCGTCGCACGGCGGCGGAGCACTGGGGGAGTTAGAGGCTGGGTTTCGCCCGCTTGAGCCATGGCTGCCGCCGTAAAAAAGGTGGAAAGAAAGTGACGTCGGCGCATTGTGCCTCCTCCTGTGTGAGTTTTGGGCCATGGTATCGCCCTTTTTGGACCCGCTTCAACCGACTGAAGGCGGCTTGGTCGATGTTACGCTAGGATTTCATGTCCGATTCGAAATTACAGGTGGTCCCCCTGGGAGGACTGGGGGAATTTGGAATGAACTGTCTCGCCCTGCGATACGGCGATGACATCATTGTGATCGATGCGGGAATGATGTTTCCCGACGCCGAGTTGCTAGGTGTCGACATTGTCGTACCTGATTTTACCTATCTTGAAGACAACAAAGAGCACGTCCGCGCGCTGATCCTCACCCACGGCCATGAAGATCACATTGGCGGCGTTCCCTTTCTTCTGAGCCTTCTTCAGATCCCGGTCTACGCCACGGCATTTACGCTGGCGCTCGTGGAACGCCGCCTGGAGGAGCATGACCTCGATCATGAGCCCGATTTGCGCGAAATTAAGGCCAATGATCGGCTTGAGATCGGCCCATTCTTGATCGAGTTTATTCACGTCACGCACTCCGTTGTCAGTTGCGTCGCCTTGGCCATCGCCACTCCGCTCGGAGTCGTTTTGCACACAGGCGACTTCAAAGTGGATCCGACGCCGCTCGACAACCAACCGTTCGATCTCCACCGCTTCGCCGACTACGGCAAGCAAGGAGTTTTGCTGCTGCTGTCAGATTCCACCAACGTAGACCGCCCTGGCTACACCGAAAGTGAGCGAGCTGTTCGTCCCAGATTTGAGGAATGTTTTCATCGGGCAGAAGGGCGGCTGGTGATCTCCTGCTTCAGCAGTTCGATTCCGCGTCTCCAACAAATCTTTGATCTGGCTGCGGAATATGGCCGGAAGGTGGCCCTACTGGGCCGCAGCATGCTCACGGCGACGGAACTCGCCCACAGCCTGCATCTACTTGAAATTCCGGATTCCATCCTGTTGCGGCCGCAGGACATCATGCAAACGCCCGCCAATAAAGTCTGCGTCATTATTTCTGGAACGCAGGGCGAACCCATGTCCGCGCTTTCGCGCGTCGCTGTGGACAACCACAAGCACCTCTCCATACGAGAGAAAGACGTGGTGGTTTTGAGCGCGCGGATGATTCCGGGCAACGAGAAGGCCATTTATCGTTTGATCAATCACCTCGCCCGGCGCGGCGCCGACGTCGTTTATGGCGGTATGAATCCGCCGGTTCATGTCTCAGGTCATGGCAGCGTTGAGGAACTTAAACTCATCCTGAGCTTGGTGCGGCCCAAGTACTTCGTGCCAATTCATGGTGAGTACCGCCAGCTTTTCCGCCATGCTGCTCTTGCGCAAAGTCTCAGCTACACCGGCATCCGCGAATGTTTCGTTCTAGAGTCTGGAGAAACGTTGGAGATCGACCGATTTGGCGCGCGCAAGGGAGAGCGAGTTACCGTCGGTCGCGTTTGCATTGACTCAGGTTCCGTCGATGAGGTCGTGGAAGATATCGTGATCCGTGACCGCCGTCACCTCTCCGAAGACGGATTCGTCTTGCCGATCATCGCCATCAACAAACACACTGGAAAAAGCGAGACGTTACCCGAAATTGTGAGCCGTGGCTTCGTCTCGCTGGAAGACTCCGCCGAACTGATGCAGGAGGCCCGGCAAGTCGTGGCCCGGACGCTTGAGAATTCCAGCCCCGAAGAAAGAACGGATTGGGGCGTGATGCAAGAAAAAATCCGGGCCGACTTAAAACGCTTTTTATCCAAGCAGACCTCGCGGCGTCCGCTGATTATGCCCGTGATCCTGGAAGTTTAGCAGCTTGATGAGGCCCGCTTGTCTAGCTACTCACTTCCGGGTGGCGGTCCACTCTGCCTTGACGTTCTCGCCGAACATGTCTGTTTCGGCCGTTCCTTTCATGTTGGAGCCCTCCCACTGACCCTCCATTTTGTAAACGGCGACACCCCCTTGCGGACGTTCTCGCCGGATCAGAAACTTCAGTTTATTTCCGTCCACACGGCCCTCCTCTAGCTCAAGTTTCCGGCCTTGGGGAAACAGAAAAGACCCGGTCAATTTACCGTCCTCATTTTTTAGAAGTAGTTGAGCCTCCACAGTCTCCCCGTTCGGACCGCTCATTCGAAACACCCACTCGCCTGTCACTTCCTGAGCTTGAGCGAGAAGCACACCGATCAAGAAAGTAAAAACGATCAGGTAACGCATATCGCATGCGATGAGTGGAAAGGCCGCTCGGTTGCAGGAAAACAAGGCTCGAATGGCGGGAAGCCCAACGGGCGCTGGGGCCAAGCTGAAGTGGCTCCTTGGGGAGGCGGGGCCTCCCGCAGGACCCCTTGATTTTTTGGGGGGTGGCGCTAGGCAACAGATTTGATATACTTCCCTCGCTTTTAGTTAAGGTTTGTATACAAGCCGTCCTTGAGGGGTGTCTCATGAATCGAAAACCGCTGTACGGGTTGACCGTTCTTGTGCTTGCGCTCACCGGGGTTGCTTGGGGCCAGGTTTTTACGGGAACCATTACGGGGATCGTCACGGATCCGAATTCGGCTGCCGTTCCTGGGGCCACGGTGCGAGCCCGCAACGAGGCCACGGGCGATGTCCGGACGGTCATCACGACCGGAGAAGGACTCTATGTGTTCTCTCAGCTGCCGCCCGGAAGCTACGAAATCAGCGCCGAGATGAGTGGCTTTCGGAAAACGGTGCAAACGGGCGCTGTGCTGCGCGTCAACCAAACTCTCGAGATCAACATCACCTTGCAGCTTGGTGAAGTTACGCAGGTGGTGGAAGTTTCCGCGGGCGTCACCATGCTCGACACCCAGTCTGCCAATCGTGCGGTTACGCTCGATAAGCAAGCCGTTCTCGATTTGCCCGTGAATGCTCGTAATCCCTTCCAGCTGGTCCATGTCAACGCCGGCGTCATTGCCGTACGCACCGGGATCTCACAAGCCACTCAGGATCAGAACCACAATCGCTTTTCCATGAACGGGGGACGCGGACAAGCAGGACTCACCCTCATCGACGGCGTTCCGGCCGCAGCAGTTGATTGGGGCGGTTTGATTGCCTCTCCCTCGGTGGATAGCGTGCAGGAAGTCAACATCCAGCGCAACCAGTTCGATGCTCAATTCGGAAAATCGGATGGAACCGCGGTGAATATGATCACCCGGGGCGGGTCAAACGAGTTTCATGGCTCGGCGTTTGAGTTTCTGCGCAACAATGCGCTCGATGCCAACAGTTGGGCCAATAACCGTTCCGGCCTGCGCCGTCCCATTTTCCAGCGCCATCAAGTGGGTGGCACCTTCTCCGGTCCACTTTGGAAAAGCAAGCGCTTGTTCTTCTTTGGAACCTATGAAGGACGCCGGGAGGGCAATCCCAACACCAATGTTTCCACCGTGCCGACCGCAATTCAGCGCTCGGGCGATTTCTCGCAAACCTTCAACAACGATGGCACCCTCGCCGTGATCTATAACCCCTTCACGACTCGCCCCAATCCAGCTGGTGCCGGATTCGTCCGGGATCCCTTTCCGAACAACCGCATTCCCACCGCGTTGTTTGATCCCGTGGGGGCCAAAATCGTCTCCTTTTATCCCGCCCCCAACACGCAAGGTGACCCCATGACCAACGCAAGGAATTTTGCGGCCGCGGGAAAAACGGTCACTACAAACGACCGGATGGATTTGCGCATTGACTGGGCAAAAAGTGAGCGCATCACGATGTTTGGCCGCCTAACGAAAGCCTGGCAAAAGAACACCGCCCCAGTGTTTTTCGGCAATGGGGCAGACACCAACTTCTCCGACGTCAATCCTCGCCACCATGTAGTGATTGGCGCAACCTGGACTCCCACACCGACCTGGGTGGTAAACGTGCTGCTTGGTTCGGGGCGGTGGCGAGAAAATCAAATTTCTCCTTCGCAGGGCCGGAACGCCACCGAGCTTGGCTTCCCCCAAGCTTTGGTGGCGCAGTTTCAAGCCAGCACGTTCCCTGGAATTACTGCGCAAGGCTATTCCAGCTTATTTAATCGCCGCTTTTTGAACGTCCCGCGCGAAACGCATAACCTTCAAGTGAACGTCACCAAGGAGCTGGGCTCTCACAGTTTGAAATTCGGCTGGCTGGGGGAAGTGGCCCGCCTAAACAATACGGACTTCAACACACCGCTGTTTGAATTTACGCGGGGTCTGACCTCTGGCCCAATTGCTGGCATTGCGAGCACGACCGCGGGCGATGCAATCGCCTCACTGCTGCTTGGAACCGGCGCGGGCGGCTCGGCCCCTATCGCAGCCGCGACGGCCGTTACAGCCGGCTATCACGGCCTGTACATTCAGGATTCTTGGCGCTTCAACCGCCGCCTCACCTTACACCTCGGCTTGCGCTGGGAAGTGCAAACCGCGCGCACCGAACGCTTCAACCGCTTCAACAATTTCAATCCTGATGTCACGAGTCCGCTGGCCCAGCGAACGGGCCTTCCTTTGCGCGGAGGGTTGGAGTTTGTGACGCCACAAAGGCGCGGCGCCTGGGATACAGATTGGATCAATTTTGCGCCCCGTTTTGGCATGGCCTATAAGCTCACGGACAAGTTGGTGCTTCGCGGAGGCTACGGCATCTTCTATCCGCAAACGGGCGGGGGCACCAATCAAGGTTTTTCGACCATCACGACCTGGGTATCCACGATTGGTGGCGATGGCATTAACCCCAATCGTGGCGCCCTGCTTTCCAATCCCTTCCCCAACGGTTTGAACCAGCCCGTGGGCTCGAGCCTCGGTTTGTTGACGCAGGTCGGCGACTCCGTGAACGCCTTCTGGCGATACCACCCGCTCAGCTATGTTCAGAACTTTTCCTTCGACTTCCAATACGAGTTACAGAAGGGGATGGTGCTGGAGGTGGGATACACCGGTTCGCAGGGTCGGAAGCTGTTGTTTGGCACCGGCCAGCAAGCCAACCAGCTGCACCCACAATATCTCGCTCTGGGCGCCCAGTTAGACCAGCCGGTCGAGAACCCGTTTTTCGGTATCATCCCCTCGGGCGTGCTTGCTGGGCGGACCATACCCCGCCAGCGGCTGTTGCGCCCCTTCCCCCATTTCACGGCTGTCAACGTGACGGGCGACGTTCCCGGTGCAAGCTCCTCCTTCAATGCTTTGGTGATCCGCTATAACTGGCAGCTTGCCAGCGGTCTGAACCTGTTAACGACCTATCAGTGGTCCAAAGCCATCGATAACGCTAGCGAATGGCAGGGCTGGGAAGTCTCCGACACGTTGCGGAACTACTATGACAACTCTATGGACCGCTCCATCTCGGCGCACGATCTTCCGCAGAGCTTTGTCAACGCCTTGGTTTACGAGTTGCCGGTGGGAAAAGGCCGCAAATTCCTTTCCGATATGCACCCGGTAGCGAACGCCATCCTGGGTGGTTGGCAGGTGTCCTCCATCACACGTTTCAGCTCCGGTCTGCCACTACAGTTCACGTCCCCCAACACACTCGGCGCTTACGGCTTCCAGATTCAGCGTCCCAACGTCGCGGATCTAAAAGCGGCGGCGCTGCCCAACCCGACACCAGACCGCTGGTTCAATACCGCCGCCTTCACGCGGCCAGGGCCTTATGAGATCGGGAACATGCCGCGCTGGGCGCCGAACATTCGCTTTGGACCAACCAAACACGGCGACTTGGCGATTTTGAAAAACTTCCGCTGGGGCGAGCGCTGGAAAGCCCAGTTCCGCGCCGAAATGTTCAACTTCACAAATACACCGCAATTTGGACGTGCCAATACCGATATTTCGTCGGGGGACTTTGGCCGCGTCACTGGCACAACAAACGTGGGCCCAAGAAACATTCAACTCGGGCTACGCGTGCAGTTCTAGCGCGCGCTCGCCTTCCATGTTTGGTCTGGTTCTGGGTCTGCTCGTCGCCGCAGGGCCCTGGCAGATCTACCCCTTGCCCTTCCGGCTGACAACAGGGGAGGGAGCCCGCAAACATCTTCCGGCGACGATGCCCGGCGGAATCGCAGTCTTCGATTACGATCAAGACGGTTTGCTCGATCTGTTTTTCCCCAATGGAGCCGCCCTGCCAGCAGGCCGGAAAACGAGCGCCCGAGAATCAAACCGCTTGCTTCGCAATCTCGGCAACATGCGCTTTGAAGACCGCACCGTTCTCTCGGGACTCGAAGGCGCCGGCTACGACTTCGCCGCGCTCGCCGCCGACTATGACCAGGATGGATGGACAGATTTACTCGTTTGTGGTCTCCGGGAAGTTCGCTTATACCGCAACCTCGGCAACGGACGCTTCCAAGATGTGACGGCCAGCAGTGGCATCCAAAACCAAGGCCGCTGGTGCATCGGGGGCGCGTGGTTTGACTACGACCGGGATGGCGATGCGGACCTCTTTCTCGTCAACTACGTGCGCTGGGATCCATCCACTGAGCCGCAGTGCAAGGTCGATGGTGTGCCTGACTTTTGCCATCCGCGTTACTACGCTCCAGAACCCAACGCGCTGTTCCGCAATGACGGAGGAGGTCGTTTCACCGATGTCTCGCAGCCCTCGGGACTTGCGAAATACAGGGGAAAGGGAATGGCGGCTGTCGCAGCGGATTTTGACCAAGACGGATACTCCGACTTGTTTGTAACCAACGACCGGGTGCTCAATTTCCTGTTTCGCAACCTCGGTGAGGGCCGCTTTGAGGAACGCGCGTTGGAGCTCGGCGTGGCGGCTCCGCCTAGCGGAAATCCGCCTTCCTCCATGGGTGTGGACGCTCAGGATTTTGACAACGACGGTAAAGTGGACCTACTCTATACGGCGCTGAGGGATGAAACCTTTCCCCTGTCCCGGAACCGCGGCGCGGATTTTGAAGATGCGGGACTCAAAACGAAACTGGACTTACTGACGCGCTCCATGGCAGGCTGGGGAGTCGCTTTCGCCGACCTCGATAACGATGGATGGAAAGACATCGCCGTGGCGCGCAGCGATGTGCTCTCCGCCAAAGGCGCTCGTGCTCGCTCGGCGCGTGAACCGCTTTCCTGGTTTCGCAATCGCGATGGCCAACAGTTTGTGATGGGCGACGCCATTCCTCTCGCGCCAGACATGTACCGTGGATTAGTGGCGGCCGATTTTGACAACGATGGTTGCCTGGATCTGGTGGTCACAGCGCTCGAGTCGCAAGCCAGTGTGATACGCCACCGTTGCCAGGGCAACTGGTTGATGGTGGACATCCGCCAGCCGGGAGCGATCGTAAAGGTGGGTTCGCAGCGACGATCCGTTTCCACAAGCGTGGGCTATGCCTCTTCCTGTGCTTGTCCACTCCACTTCGGATTGGGTGCGGCGCAGACCGTGGACGTGGAAATTCAGGTTCCTGGAAGCGAACCGAAGCGGTTTCGGGGCGTCCCGGCCAATCAAGTCTTGCGGTGGTCGCCATGAATTTTGCCCTTGGCTGGTTGTTAGTTCCCTGGTTGCTCGCCCAAGACGCCGCCGTACTGTCGCAGCGGGCTGCTGCGGCCATGCGCGGCCAGCGGTTTGACGAGGCTGAGAAGCTCTACCGCCAGCTGGTCGCCCTTGAGCCTTCGAATCCCATGTGGCGAATGAATCTCGGCTTGGCCTTGCACTCAAGCGGCCGCTTTTCCCAAGCGATCTCAGAACTGGAGGTGTATCTTCAAGCAAGGCCCCAGCCCGGACCCGTGCACCTCGTTCTCGGCGCTGCCTATCTCAAACTCCGGCAACCATGCCAGGCGATCGCTCCGCTCGAAAAGGCGATGCAGTGGAACAAGTCCCAAACCGAGCTCGAACTGGCGGATGCTTATTACGGGTGCAAGCGCTTTGAGGCTGCGGCGCGCGCCTATGAAGCGGCGAGCCGCTCCTCCCGGCGGAAAGATATCGCGCGCCAAGCCGCCCATTGCTACTGGCAAGCGCGGCGATACGAAGAGGCGCGCCGCCTCTTTCAGACACTCGAAACAGAATACTGGCGGCAAGCCGAGTTTCAGTATGAATACGGCGATGTCTTGGCGCGTCTAGATGGCCCTGAAGAAGGCCTGCCCTATCTGCGGCGTGCCGTAGAAGCCAACCCGAAGTTGACAGCAGCACGGGGTGAGCTTGGGAAAGCGCTGCTTGCTCTAGGTGACGCCGCACAAGCCACGCCCCACCTCGAAGCAGCTTCGCAACAAGATGTATCTCTGCTGTTGCCGCTATCGCGCGCCTACCGCGCACTCGGCCGCCTGGCCGACGCGGACCGGACCTTACAGCAATACCGCTCCCAGGTCACGACGAAATAGGGCTCGTTGGGGTTGGGTCACGCGATAGGAAAGCATCCTTCTCTGCCCAAGTGGGCTCGCTCGATTAACCAGGCCGCTGGTCCATCTCCTCGAGTGAGTAACCGGCGGCAAGGAGCCGCTCTTCGCTAATTCCCACCAGCTCACACTCGTCCAGAAACGTAGGCTGTTTGTCCATGGCGAAATGATAATGCCACCACTCCATGCGGCGATAGTTCGTCTCCCAACCCGCCTGTGCGGGCACACGTTCGAAGTGTCCGGTCGTCTCGAGAAAATCGGTCAGATCGAGGTAGTAACCGGAAGGAAGCGGATAGCGGCTCAGAGCCTCAGCCTCGGGCGGCAGCCTCTCACCGTCAAGCTGTTTTTCTTTCCATTTCAAACGCCTCAACCAGACCGAGCGCGGCACGTAGTTCCAGCAACGGAGAGCTCCTTGTGGAAAATAGCGCCCCTGTGATCCGTCCTGCTTGCGGGTCCGGCAAAGGATCCGCCAGTAGGTGCGCCCCTGCGAAGGTTCTGGCGCCAGGAAGTAGCGCTGGTTCCGGTCTGGAGACGCCAGGCGCTGGTTCAGATCAACGGCGCGTCCTGGAATGTGGAAGCTGCGCGGGCTTGCCCCGTCGGGCTGATCGGGTCCGAGGGCCCGCCGGGTGTCGCCATAAGGACCCTGGAGGGAGCCGCCCCGCGCGCTTACCTCCTTCATCAGATCGCGCCAAACTTGGGCGACATCTTCGCGCAGAATAGACCAGCGGTACCGCGGATCGGGCCGGAGCTCTCCCTCTGTCAGAGACACAAATCGGTAGCGCCCGAGCGGGAGACGCCAGCCACACTCAACCCACTGCCGGAGCTCAAGCAAAGTCTCTTCATCGAGACGGTCATCAACCGGCCCCCGAAAACACAACTTGGTCGGCAGTTCCTCAAAGTGTGCCCCTCGAAACGAATGTCGAAGCCGACGCTGGGCGTGACGCTTGAAACGGATTAGGGCGCGGGATGTGGCGCGGTCCAAGGCTCCCGTGTCCGAGCCAGGAGGTAGGTAACCAAGATGGATGAACACCCGTTGCAGCTTGACAACCGACAGCTCCAGGCGTTCTACGCTTAAGGGATAGGAAAGGCCCAGTAACGGTAAAGAGTATCGCGCTAGCGACCCCAGAAGCGAACCCAGCCCGCTCAGTAGCATGCGGCGATCAAAGACAAGCGTCAAGTCAAGTCTCCAAACTCTAGGCGACAGCCTATCTGGCCCGGACCAAGATGATGACCTTTTAGGCTACACTGTCATCGCGCCCATTCACAACTTTCATCACCGAGATAGAATCAAGGTTCAATGAAATTTATCGTTTGCTGGCTCTCCCTTCTCGTGTTGCACGCCCAGGATTCGCCCCGAATGCGCAGCCCGCGCTTCCGCGGCGATTTGCCCTTGACAGCCGACCCAGCACAGGCGCCCTGGCGGAACATCCCACCGGTTGTGGCTGCGCAAGATCGATATGGCAAGGCCTTGCCAGCGGCGCGGACAGAAATTCGTAGCCTCTGGACAGAACGGCATCTCTACTTCCTCTTTGCTAGCCACTACGAGCACATGCACCTGCAAAAACCTGCCAAGCCCAAGGAAGAGAGCTGGGGCTTGTGGGACTACGACGTCGTAGAGGTGTTCATCGGCTGGGACCCATCCCGCATCCACGCCTATAAGGAATTTGAGGTTTCTCCCCAAGGCGAGTGGGTGGACTTAGATATCGACCGCAGCCGGAAGCCACCCGCAGTGGATTGGACTTGGAACTCTGGATTTGAATTTCAGACTCGGGTGGAGCCGAACAAGAAAATTTGGTTTTGTGAAATGCGGATACCTTGGAAGTCCATTGATCCGAGGCCTCCAGCGGCAGGCAATGTGCTCCGGCTGAATCTCTATCGGATCGAAGGTCCACCGCCACGGCGGAAGTTCATCGCGTGGAGTCCGGTCTTCAACGAGAGTTTCCATACTCCAGAGCGTTTTGGCACGCTCCAGCTGATTGACGAGCAGGATCAACGGAAGCGAGGTTTAGCCGCTGGCGGACCACAGCGGCCATGATCGCCGGCTCGGGAACGCGAACCACATCGAAACCAGCCGCCCGGGCGCTGGCCTCCCCTGCATTGGAATCTTCCACCACCAGCGGCCTTTGTGCCCCGATGCGCTGGGCCGCAACTTGATAAGGCTCCGGGTCTGGCTTGTGACGCCGTACGTCATCTCCGTAAACCACCACCGCGAGCCTCGCCAGAAGGCCACAGCGTTCGAGCACTGGCTCGACCTCGAGCCGCAAACTCGATGTCACCACGCCCAGCGGCAGCCCACTCAAATCTCGAAACAGCTCGACGACACCAGGGGAAAGCGGTACCTCGCTTTGCATGCGCTGACGAAACAAATCGCGCTTTTCGGGATAACGAGCCAGAATCGCACTCGCAGACAAGGGCACCGGCGAGCACGCCACCAGGCGAGCCACCATTTCTCGGTCGGAGACCCCGAGGAAATGCCGCTGGTAGGCGCTCCACTCCAACTTGAAACCGTAATCAAGCAAGATCGTTCGCCAGCATTCATAGTGAACTGGCTCACTGTCGACCAGAACCCCGTCGAAATCAAATAGAACAGCGTCGTAGGGGGGCCCCATTTGTCGAAGCGTTAGCGGGCGAACTGGATGGATTGAATCATTTGGTCGAACACCGGCTGAGCAGCTTGGTATTCCGGCTCGGGCGCAATTAGAATCATGTAAAACAACCCTTGTGGATGCTGAACCGTGACAATAGCGTCCACTTCGCGCACATTGGGGTACGGCGAGCTGTTAAACATCAAATGGAGCAGGGCCGGGGCGCCAGCGATCTGAATTCGTCGCACAGCTTCTCCGCTCGGCTGCATGTTGCGGTTTTGCTGCATCAACTGGCGGAGGAAATTCTGCGTATCCCGGTCGAGCTCAGTCCCGCCTTGGATTTGTTGTAAGCCGACAATTGCGCCATAGCCAATCTCCGCATTGCCGTTCACCTCCAGGATGCCCTCGCGCGAAGCGATCGTGATTTCGTTCGATTGCTGGCTTTGAAAGACTTGCCAGTTGCTCGGATAAACAAACGTGAGACCACGACTTTGATAGCGTTGCATCCGCGTCGAGGGCCGCGCCGCTTGAGGATTGCCCGCTGCGCGAAAATTGGTGTTGGCACGGGGAGGTACGGGAAGTGCCTGGATCACTTGCTTGACTCGAGCCAGCTGTGCGGAATCCCCCTTGGTGTACTGCCGCGCGGGCATCATTTTGACTTCCGCCGATACCGCCTTGACGCGATTACCCGGGCTTGGATGATCGGAGAGAAATTGGGGAACGGCGCGGCCTGAGCGCTTCTCTTCCTCTTCGAGCTTTTGAAAGAACGTCGCCATTTCAATCGGGTCGTAGCCCGCCTTCGCCATCATGCGCGCCCCCAACAGATCGGCATCTGTTTCGGCGCCTCGCGAAAACTTGAGAAGCAGAGAATTGGCGCCCAAGCCAGCGCCGATTTGCGCTAGTTGGCCCAGCAAGCCTCCGCCCAGCATGGCTCCGCCAAACCCCGCCAGCAACTGGGTCGCATTGGCTTTCGTCACCTGGGAAGTGCCGTGGCGCAAGGCGACGTGGGAAATCTCGTGCGCGATGACGCCCGCAATTTGCGCCTCGTTTTCCGCCGCTAAAATCAAACCCGTGTGGATGTAGGCTGGCCCGCCTGGTAACGCGAAGGCGTTGATCGTTTTGTCATACACCACTTTAAAGGTGTACGGATATTGATCCGCCTCCGGCTGGGCGACCAGCTTGGCTGCAATCCGGTTGACATAATCATGAACCTCGGGCTGGGTCACGACGGCAATTTGCTTTTCGATTTCCGCGGCCGCCTCTTTGCCCAGCTGAATGTCTTGTTCTTTCGAAAAGAAATTGAAGCGGCTAGGGGCGATGTTGCGAGGCTTTTGGGCATAAGCCCCAGCCGCCAGCGCAACCAACGAGATCAAAAGAACGCCTTTGCGCAGCATCCCGAATGGCTTCCTCCGACGAACCTAGATGCAAACCCAGCGCGTCACGTTGCGGACAGCTGGCTAAAACTCTCTTCATGATGGCATAAAAACCGCGGAGGATAATTCAGCCCATCACCTCGTGCGGAGACGCGGCTTCGGAGCTGCTTTCGATACTCGAAGGGTGGACTTTCGTCAAAAAGGATCTGGCGCTTGAGTTTGATTGTTGCCGTTTAGAAGGCCAGCCGCAGCGCAAACTGCCATTGCCGTTGGACTGCGAGATTGAAAATGTCGAAGATCCGGCCCTTCACGCCCGGACAGTCTACGCAACCGTTTGGCTGGGCGAGATTCACGTTATTGAAAAGATTAAACGTTTCAGCACGGAACTGAGCCGAAAGACGTTCCGTGACGGCGAACGTTTTGAACACCGAAAGGTCCGTTTGATAGAAACCTGGACCCACCAGCATATTCCGCCCGATATTGCCAAAAGACCCGCGCTCGGGGCGGCGCCACGGGCCGCTTTGCTGGCCGTTGGTAAGAAGAACATCATCGGCTGTGACAAACCAGCCGCGATGACTCGGCGAGGAGACCCGGGTCGTCGAGATATTGCCAACAATGTCTGGGCGGCACGGTCCAGTGTCACGATCGCGTCCGCAATCGCGGTAGCTCGGCGTAAAGGGGAAACCGCTGGCCCAGCGAGTCAACGCGTTGAGCTGCCAGCCTCCGAGAACAAAATCTATCGGGCGGGAGGCGCTTGACAACCACCGCCGGTTTCGGCCAAAAGGCAGCTCCCACTGGTTGATCATCACGAAGCTGTGTTCACGGTTCCACTCCGTGCGGCCGCGATTCACCCGAGCGTCCTGGTTATAGTAGCTCCCATCAAAATTCGTGGCGCGGCTCCAGGTGTAGTGAGCAATCAGATTCCATCCCGCAGAGAACCGTTTCTCCGCCTTGAGCTGCAAAGAGTGGAAATGGTTTGATCCGTCATTCCCAAAGTAACTAATGCCTTGGGTCCAGCCATAAAGCGGGAAAAAGGGCCGGCGCTGGTTGGTGGTGAGAACTCCGAATCCATTGATCGTCGGCTGATTCACGTCATAATTGGCGCCCACTCCACCCGCGCTCACCATCGCGTAGGTGCCCTTGTTGGCAACGTATGCCGCCTCGACCGCCAAATCCTGGAACAGCTGTCGCTGTATGGTGAAGTTCCAGTTGTCGACGATGGGAACGCGCATCCGTTGCGGGCGCGCAAAAGCGGAAACGCCATTGGGTAAAATTGGCCTTCCTGTCGCGCCAAGCGGACGGTTCGCTAGCAACCGCGCCGGATCGAGCAAGGGGCCAGGCCCTTGCGATAGCGTAAAGACGCGATCAAACGCATTGGCCGGATTTTGCGCCTCGATAGCCAGCACAGGAGGATTCTGCGTGGCGGCAAAGCCAAACAGCGATCCGAACACGCCAACTGAGGAAGCTCCGGCCGTAGCCCGTGCGGATCACCGTCTTTGGATTGAGCTGATAAGCGATGCCCAAACGCGGCGCCAGAGTCGTGAAATTCGTTTCTACGTTGCCGCGGCGATTGACTCCATTGTCGCCGGCAATGAACAACTCTCCGGTCGCCAGCCGCAACCAAGAGCCCTTTCGATTTCCAGTCACGGTTTCCGGAAAATACAGCTCCCATCGCAGGCCGTAAGTGAGGGTCAACTTCGGGTTGACTCGGAAGGTATCTTGCCCAAAGAAAAACCACCGGTTCTGACGCTCCTCAGCGTCAAAGAACGAGCTCACGTAGCGCTCAAACGAGGACACATCGCCCAGCAGAAAACTGGCCAAGCCGAGGCCTCCTCCGGGCGGACCCGCCGTTCGCTCTGGGTTGAAATTCAGCTGGCCAGACCGGTGCCGGTCGCTCGGCACACGCAAATTCAAGGCGCGACGGATGTCGGCCCCAAACTTAAACGTGTGGTCGCCCCGAAGCTTGGACCAGTTGTTTACAACCTGGAATTGGCGTTCGTTTTGGTCGAGAGGGCAGTTGCAACGGTTGATCGGAAGGGCGTAGCCAAACTGAAAGCCAGCAAAACCGTTGATGAACATTCCTGGCATGTCAGACGTGCGTTCATCGACGTTCAAGCCGGGAATCCCCGCTTCCTGGGCGGGGTTCGAGCCGAGTCCTTTGGGTCGCACCTGAACACCGTAGCGGAACCAACCAAAACGAAAGTCGGTCAACAACGTCGGGCTCACGGTATAGTCGAAACCCACCGCAAGGCTCAAGTTGCGGACGTCGGAGAGTCCGGCAAAGGGGCTGGCAGCGTCAAAGCCACGCCCGCCACCGACCGGACCGAAAATCGGAGGTGCATCCTTGCTGTAGTCCGCAAAGCTAAAGCGGCCGAACAAATGAAGCTTCGAGGTCACATAGCTATCGAAGCGGGTATTGAACTGATGCTCTGTGTTCCGCTCCGTGCCCGAGGCGACGTAGTTTGGCTGGTCGCCGATAGCAGTGGCGATGTTGGGTAGTGGAATGCGCGCCAAGAGACGTTGGGCTTGCGGCGAAAGGCGGGAAGCTGGAATACGGTTTCCAGGAAACTGCGCACGACGCTCGGGAGTGAGCGCTGCCCCTTCCGCCGAGAGCGGATCGAAGATACTGACCGCCAGCGCGCTGAGATCTCCACTTCGCTCCGCAGCCGTCGGAACGCGCACCAGCGCCGAGCCCCCGACAAGGCGCCTCGTTCCCTAGTAATCGCCGAAATAGAACAGCCGGTTGCGCCGGATGGGCCCGCCAACCGAGAAGCCATACTGATTCCATATGCTCGTCGGGATGAACTTGTTCTGCGTGCCCGCGATCGGCGTGGCCTGCGTGAAAGGATTGCGCGCAAACTGCGCACTATTACGATGGAAGTGAAACAAACTGCCATGCAACTGGTTGGTGCCGGAACGCGTGTGGGCGCTGACCACGCCGGCCGCAGCTTGACCGAATTCTGCCTCGTAGTTGCTCGTCGTGATCTTCGCCTCAGTCACAGACTCAAGCGTAGGGTTCACGACAATTAGACCTAGGATTGCGTCATGGTTGTCTGTACCGTCCAACAGGTGAGCCGTGCCCGCAAAATGCTGGCCGTTGACAATCTTGCGATAGGATCCCTGGGGATCTTCCGAGGCCGCTGTCTGAAAGGACATCGCCTGGACACCGGGCGTGAGGATCTCAAACTGGGTAAAGCGGCGGTTGAGAATGGGGAGTTCGCTCACCACCCGGTCCTGGAAGACGATAGAAACATCCGAGCGGTCGGTCTTCAACACCGGTGCTTCCCCAGAAACTTGCACAACTTCGCTCGCCTCACCCACCCGCAAGGAGGCATCGACTCGTGTCGCTAGGTCTACCGACACAACCACATTGTCTTGCACAAAATTCTGGAAACCCTTCGCTTCGATTCGAACCCGGTAGCGGCCAGCGATGAGGTAAGGCTGCCGGTAATTGCCGGACTCGTTGGTGAAGGTCTCAGTTGTGACCTTGCCGGTCGAGGTCCGTGATCGTCACTTTCGCCTGCGGAACCGCCGCTCCCGTAGGGTCCGTCACGGTACCATAGATCGTCCCGTAAACCACCTGGCCGTAAATCTGAGAACACGAGACAAAAAGCGCGAGAGCTAACACAAACTTCCCAAACATACGCAAAATCCCCGAAAGCGTTCATGAAAACGGATGGTTGGTGAGAAGCTACGAGAACACTTAGTGATTGAAAACTACCGCAAGCTGGCTAGTCTGTCAAGATCCTCCGAAACGCAACTGAGGGAAATTCCAACACCACCCCTAGGCTGAATCAAAGAAAAGGCGGAAAGAAACTGGACTCGCCGAGTCCTGGTCTGTACTAGCGTTGCCGGATGCAGTAGAGCGTGTTCTGGCCTCGAAGATAGAGCGAACCGTCTGCAATGGCGGGACTTGCGATGAACATCTGGTCAGCTAAAGTATTCGTGGCCAAGACTTCATACTTTTCGCCGAGCTTAAGCACCACGACATCCTCATTTTCCGTCGCGATGTAGAGCTTGCCGTTCACCGCGACGGGCGAAGCCTTGATGTTATAGCTTTTTGGCAATCGCTGCTGAAGATAGTAGGGCTGGCCCGTCTTGGCATCGAGGCAGGAAACCATCCCGCTGTCGGTTACAAAATACAGCTTTCCGTCGACCAGCACAGGGGAGGGGGTGTAGGAGTTGCCGCGTTGATTTGTCCATAAGATGGCATCGCTTCCCGTCAGGTCACCTTCGCGGCCCAGCTGAATGGCCATGAGGTTCGGGTCGCGGAAACCGCTCATCACATAAACCACCTTCCCGTCGGAAACCGGGGCTGGGATGACGTTCGCCCCGAGTCCTGCACACTCCCAAATCAGCCTTCCATCGGCCAGATCATAAGCACGCACTTTCTTGGTCGCCGAAACGATCACTTGCTTGCGGTCTCCAACCTTGACCACCAGAGGCTGAGACCAAGAGCTCGCCTCATCGCGCGGCACTCTCCAACGCTGTTTGCCGGTATTTTTGTCCAGGACGAGCAGGAAGGACTCGGTCTCGCTGTCAAAGTTGAGGATTAAGCTCTCATCTTCGAGTACCGCAGCCGTGCCCTCGCCAAAGGCATTCCGCATGGAGATTTTTGGGAAGTCATCTTTTTTCCACACAAGCTCGCCTTGCGCGCTGTAGCAGAAGACCCCGTACTGCCCGAAAAAGGCCCAAAGGTGCTTGCCGTCCGTGACCGGACTGTTGGAGGCGAAACTGCCATAGATTCGGTGGTAGCCTTCATGCGGCCGGATGGTACGCGGCGACCGCTCCCAGAGGATTTTGCCAGTGTTCCGGTCGAGGGCCAATACAACCAGCCGGTGCTCTACTCCTGCGGCGCTTCCGCCCGCAAAGCCCCCCGGACCTCGCCGTCCACGAAATTCCGAACCTCTCGCCTCCGCCGCCCTCGGTTCTCCGAGCGGTGGACCGGCGGCTGGGGGTTGGTCGGTCCCTGCGCTGGAAGCCGGGCCGGCTGGAGGCCGGGGCGGACTGGCTGGCTGCCCCCCGCCCACGTCAGATACGGGAATGGCTGTTGTCAGATAGATGGTATTGCCGTAGATCACCGGAGAGGAATGACCCCGGCCGGGAATTGTCGTTTTCCAAGCCACATTCTTGTTGTCGCTCCACTCGGTGGGCACATCGCCTGGTGCCACGCCATTCTGGTGGGGTCCCCGCCACCTCGTCCAGTGCGCCAGATCGGTCCCGAACACGCTGAGGCTCACACTAAACACTGAAATTAGAATCGTTTTCCGTTTCTGCATGGAAGCCGCTCAATAGATAAGACGGCGAATCGCGGTGCGCCCCGGTTACCCGGCTTGCCGGATTCGGCGTAGCGGACGCTAATCCAGACCGAATTCGTGACCTCTCTCAGGTGGGGAAGTTGAGAGTGTGGCGCCCGTCAACCAGCTGCCGCAACTCTGATTCTTCGTTTGGCGTCAATCTCCTTCGGGGCGGCGCCGGCGGGCCGCAGTCAATCCCTGACCAAGAGAGCAGGCTCTTGATTGCCGCAATAAGGGGGAATCGCAACACGAGACGGACCAGGTCGTTAATTTCGTCTTGCAGCTGGCGCGCGAGCTGCCAGCGCCCCGCCCGAGCATGCTCATACAAGGCGACAAATTTCCCTGGCACGAGGTTGTAGAAGCTGCCAATTCCGCCCTGCGCGCCCATGAGCAGTCCAGCCACCAGCACTTCATCGCGCCCGTTGAAAACCGTGTATCCCGCTCGATGAACCCACGACAGCCTATACAAGTCAAAGTCCGTGAATTTGAGCCCCACAACATTGGGAATCGAGCACAGCTCTAAGATCTGTTCGAGCGACGTAATTGCAGCAGAAAAATCCCCGTAGTAATACAGCAACACAGGCACATCGGAGGCTGCCGCAAGTGCCTGGTAGTAAGCCCGGATTTCTGCAAAGGAGAAACCTGGGCCTGGTGGCAAGCTGCTCACTGCATCCACTCCGGCCCGGCAGGCATGCTTCACGAGCTGGAGAGCATCCTGAATATCAGCGGCCCCAACGTGAGCTATGACGGCCCCAGTTTCCGGCTTGCTGGCCACGGCCACTTCAACCGTTTTCTGCCGCACCGATCGAGGAAGCTGAAAGCCCTCGCCCGTTTGACCACCAACGTAGAGTCCGTGCACGCCGGACCGGTAGAGGCGCTCAATCAGCTTCTCAAAACTTGGAATGTGGAGTTCGAGGTCTTCAGTAAGGGGGGTGATGACGGCAGGAAAAATGCCTTCTAACACGTGATCCCACCTCGCGGCTTGGGGTGGTTATCTTGCTCGCTCATGACAGTTGCACCACATGCTCCCTGGCGGGGCTAGGGAAACTTAGAAGACCGGAGACCACCTTCTGAGGCCCCGCACGATACTCAGCGACTTTGGCCTTGTTACTTGGTTTCCTCTTGGACAATACCCAAGTTGCCCGGCTGACGAGCTGCCTTGATCTTCTTAGTTTCGAGCGCCTTCTGAACCCAATTATCGGCAGTTTCGATATCCTTGTTGTACTCCTCCTTGGTCTCGGCTAAATCTGCCCGCTCGCGAATGAGGAGGTTCATGTAGGCCATGGCATCATCGTACTCTTTATCGATTTGCAGAGCCTTCTCCAAGTGTTTGATGCCCTCTTCAATCATCGGGCCATACTTCGCCTTCAGCTCTTCTCTTACCTTCTTATCTTTCAACGGGCCCGGATCGGAAGGCTTCATTCCAAGCTTGGCACGGGCTTCCATCAAGGCGGGATACCACTTGGCCCAGACAATGACCCCGAGCGAATAATAGGCTTCTTTGTTTTCGGGATCCACCTCAGCGAGCTTTTGGTACCATACCCGAGCCTCATCGAGTTTTGCCAGCTTGTCTTCTAACTTGGGGATGGCCTGGGCTTGGCTGTAGTGTAAGGAAGCAAGAGAGGCAACAGCGATCTTGTCGCTCGGATTCTGCTCAAGAACTTTGAGAAAGTTTTCCTTCGCGGAGCGGTGGAATTCGAGGTTTTCAGGAGATTCAGCACCGGGGATGTACTGACTCATGTAGGCAGTGGCGAGGTAGAGGCGGGCCGTGGGAAAGGTGGGGTCCAGCTCCACGGACTTTTTGAAGTGCTCAACAGCTTCGGCATACTTGGCATTCTTGTAGGCTTGCACGCCTTTGTTGAGATGATCCCGAGCCTTGAGCTTCTCGCAGCTGGAGTTCACGATAGCCAGTGCGGTGACGAAGACCAGACCGGCGATTTGATTTCCCTTACGCATAGGACTCACGCTCCGTGTAAACAACACTCTTATATAAACTCCACTGGCTACTCGCCCGCTTCAATCTTCGGGGTCATCAAACCCACCTTGTCGATGCCAGCACCCTTGGCGATGTCGATTGCTTTAGCAACTTCCCGGAATTCCAGATCAGGATCGCCTTTGACGAACACCACGCGCTCGGCGCGGGTTTTGAAAATGTCTTCCAACCGCTTGCCCAGATTGGCTTCCTCAACAGGCTCACTGTTGATCTTCAGAGAGCGGTCCTTCTCAATGATGATCACAACAGTACGGTCTTGGTTGGGGGGCGGCGGAGGGGCATCTTTGGGTGGTGGCTGAGGAACGAGCGTTTCGAGACCCTTCGGAGTGAGAGGGGTAATGACCATGAAGATAATGAGCAGAACAAGCAAAACGTCGATGAGCGGGGTCATGTTGATATCGGCACGGGGTCCGCTGCCCGGGCCGCCAACTGCCATTGCCATAGAATCATTCTCCTTCAGAAACCTGCCGCGCTAGCCAGTAGCTTTTAGAACCTACCGGCTAGGCTCAAACTCACCTGGCAGCGCCGTCGCCTTGATTCAGCACGAAGCTGCGCTAATTCTTCTTCTCCTCCTGCCTGCTCGATTGCTGGATCTGCTCGGTCAGAAGGCCCAAATTATCAACGCCCGCTGCACGAACCGTGTCCACCACCTCTACAACCTTCTCAAACCGCGCGCGGGAATCGGCTTTGATGTAAACCACTTTGTTCAGTTTGTTGGTCAGCATGTCCTTGACTTTTCCCGTGAGGGCGTCCAGCGTCATCTGCGTCGTGTTCAGATAAACACGGCCATCGCGGGTCACGGCCACCAACACTGCGTCGTCTTTGTCTGCATCGGCCATGGCGATTGGATTCTTGGTCTTCACTAAATCGACGCTAACACCCTTCGAGAGCATCGGCGTGATGACCATGAAGATGATTAGCATCACCAACATCACATCAACCATGGGGGTTACGTTGATATCAGCAACTGGAGGTGGAGCCTTATACTTTCCCATCGGTGATTCCTCTATTATTTGCCTCGATCAAGCCTTGCGGCTTTCGCCACTGACTATCGCCTATGAGGTAGCTCTTCGTGGTCAAGCTTTCCTTAGCCGGTCCTAAGAACTACCGAGCGACTTACTCGCCTGCCCGTTCGAAACCACGGCGCTAGATTTTTTCTCCTCTCCCCTGCCATGCTAGCCAGCTTGCTGGGATCCAGTTCCGGCTTTGTCCTCGGCGCGTTCTCTCGAAATCTCTCAGCCTGACGCTGTTCCTCGCTCGTGAACCGCTTGGCAGCTTGTTCCACGGCTTGCCAGTGCCCAAGGCTCGGCCAAGATTGGAACGGGGTGCGATCGTGCGATCCTGACGCCTGGGGACCGGAGCATCGGTTATTACCGCCCCGCTCCGGCCCCAGTTCCGATCCACTCGCAACTGAGCCACACTCGGCAGTTTCCGGCTTACTTACCGGCGCTGGCCTTCTGCGAACGCTTTAAGAAGTAATCAATGAGCTCCGAGCTTGAATTGCCCATTTCGACGTCAAAGGCTTCCACCCGGTTGGTGAAGTAGTTAAACATCATCACCGCCGGGATTGCCACGAACAAGCCGAAGGCAGTGGTCACCAGAGCCTCGGAAATTCCGCCTGCCACTGCGCCCAATCCCGTGGACTTCTCCGTAGAGATTCCTTTGAAGGCGTTGATGATGCCGACCACCGTACCGAACAAGCCGACGAAGGGGCCGGTTGAGCCGATGGTGGCCAGTGAGGACACGCCACGCTTTAGCTCAGCATGAACGATCGCCTCTGCCCGCTCCAAGGCGCGACGGGAGGCCTCAATCTCATCGCCAGGTATATCGCTGCTCATCTGGTGGGCACGGAATTCCTGCAGGCCCGCTACCACCACCTTTGCCAAATGACTCTTCTTGTACCGGTCTGCGATCTTAATCGCCTCATCCAGTTTCCCTTCCCGTAGCGCACCAGCAACGGCTGGAGCAAATTGCCGGGATTGGTCACGGGCGGCCTTATAGGCCAGAAGCCGATCGATCATCACGCCAATCGACCAAGCCGACATGATGAACAGAATGATGACCACGGCCTTGGCCAGCCATCCCATCTGATTCCACATCGACACAAGGTCAAAGCTGATTGCGCCGCCTTCTTGCAGTAGCAGGAAGGCCCATACTTGCGTCTGAAGAAGCATACTCTCTTTTTTCTCCTGCGAGTTGAATCGGTGGACCATTTCGGGAGAAATCCGAAATGTCCGAAGGTCTTACGAGCTCAAGGTGAAGTTTACGTCGATCTGAGTCACCACCTCAACCGGTTCGCCGTTGAGCAAGGTGGGCTGATAAACCCATTGCTTGACCGCCTCCGTGGCGGCCGGCACCAGCAGCGGATGACCGGAGATCAACTGTAGATTCTGAATCGTGCCGTCCTTGCCAATAATTGCCTGGAACTTCACGGTCCCTTGAATGCGGGCTTGCTTGGCCAAAGGGGGATAAATCGGCTTGGGCTGACGAATCAGTTTCGCCGATTGAACGTTACCACCGACGCGAATCCTTTGGGGGGTGGCTGGCTTTTCCTCTTTTTTCACCGGCGGTGGAGGAGGCGGTGGGGGAGCCGCACTAGGAACCGCCCCAATAATGCCACCAATGACGCCGCCTGGGGTGCCGCCCGGAACACCGCCCGGTACTCCACCCACAACGCCAACGTTGGCGGCCATGGCCGGGGGCAACTCTTCCTCTTTAATCATCGCCACTTCTTTCGGGATCTGCTTCGGAGCCAGCAGCTTACCGGCATCAAACTGACGGGGCGCCACTTTGACAATCTTGACCGGTTGCACGGCAGCTGGAGGTGGCGGCGGTGGCGGCGGAGGCGGAGGCGCCACGAGGAAACTCGTTAACTGAGCCTTGGGCAGTGTGTCTGTGTAGATCAACGGAATCAGGATCATCACGCCGACCAAGGCCAGCTGCGTAACAAACGACACAAAGACGGTCCAGGGCTTATTGGTTTTCCCTCTTCCGTCAACGAGGCTTTGCTCGAACATAGTTTCGTCTCCCCTAGGCCGCCAGGGTGAATCCCCCGACGGGCGCTAACAGCTACTTGACTGCCTTCATTGGTTCCCGGCCTGCAGCCCGTTTCTCTGCAACAGCCGATCCGCTGTCGCCAGAAGTTCTGCGGGACCGCCTTTCGGTCCAATCCTTCCAAAAAATCAAAATCGGACTGGCGATAAAAATCGAAGAGTACGTGCCAACGATAATACCCACGACCAGAGCAAACGCAAACCCGTTCAACACCTGGCCCCCAAACAGCCACAACGCGAACGCGGACAGAAAAGTAAGCCCCGAGGTGAGCACAGTGCGGCTAAGCGTCTGGTTAATCGACAAGTTCACCAGATTGGGAAATTTTTCCCGACGCATCAACTTCAGATTTTCGCGAATCCGATCAAACACCACAATGGTGTCGTTCATCGAATAACCAACCAGCGTCAACAGCGCCGCCACGACTGTCAATGAGATTTCTTTATTAAAGATCGAAAACAATCCGATAGTGATGATCGTATCGTGGAAAACAGCAATCACCGCCGCCACACCGTAGATGGTTTCAAACCGGAAAGCAATGTAGACCAGCATCCCGGCCAGTGCGTACAGCGTGGCGAGAATCGCCTGATTCCTCAGTTCGGCCCCAATTTTCGGCCCTACGATCTCTACGCTTCGAATTGCAAACGGCGACAGCGCCACTTCCTGTTTGATGACATTGAGAATGGCTGGGGTGACGCCCGGCACGGCGCTTAGTTGGTCCAGGGACGAGAGGATACCAAAGTTCGGCCCTCCGTCGCGGAAATTCATAATCGCTTTTGCCAGGTCCGCCAACTGCTGGTCGCTGAGGCCTACCGAAGCCCGCTGGAGCGGATCCCGCAGCCGCGCCGCCAACTCGCCTGCACCCGTGTTGTGTAGATCTAGCTTGCCCCCGGTCTGGCCGAAATTAGCCGCCAAGGTCTCCACCACCAGCCGGCGGGCGCTGTCCAAATCCTTTTCTTGCTTCTGCTCAACCCCAATAATCACTTCCTGGGTCCCAGGAATTTCAACGACTGAAATTTCTCCGGGAATCTTTTGACTCAGCGCGGAGCGGAGCTTTTCAACCGGCGGGGTCTGGGCAAACTTGACATACATGTTCACCCCACCAGCGAAATCAATGCCGTATTTCGGACCGCCTTTGACGATGAGACTAACCACCCCCGCCGCCGTCAACAAAAGCGACGCGATGATAAAAGGCCACTTCTTGCCAAGGAAGTCAAAATTCGCGTTCTTAAATAACTCCATGCAGCTCTTATTTCCGGCAGCCTACACCGATAGACACCAGACCCCTCCGATCGGTTCCCGGAGCGACGAACTTGCCGATTTGAGATGACCCAACAAAACTACCACAATCCCGACGCAGACTCAAATACTCAAACTCGTTACATTCTTTTTTCCGGCCAAATCCCAGTCAAATAGGAAACGGGACACGAAAATCGAAGTGAAGAGGTTGGCAATCAGACCAATGACCAGGGTCACGGCAAACCCCTTGACGGGACCCGTACCGAAGATAAACAAAAACGCACAGCTCACCACTGTGGTCACGTGGGTGTCAATGATCGTGACGAAGGCTTTGTTAAAACCCGCGTCAATAGCCGCTAACACGCCCTTGCCGGCCTTGAGCTCTTCCCGAATCCGTTCAAAGATCAGAACGTTAGAGTCTACGGCCATACCGATCAGCAGAATGATGCCAGCAATCCCCGGCAGCGTTAAAACAGCGCCTGAGTAAGCGAGCACGCCAATCAGAATCAAGGCGTTTAGAACCAGAGCCACAGTCGCGTTCACACCGGCGCGCCGGTAGTAAACCAGCATCACCAGCACCACAGCCAGCAACCCGACAATCCCGCTGATGATTCCCTGGCGAATGGAATCGGCGCCGAGGGAAGGGCCCACGGTTCGCTCTTCCAAGTAAGTGACCGAGGCGGGAAGCGAGCCGGCTCGCAAGATCAAAGCGAGGTCGCTGGCCTCCTGCTGGTCATTGGCGCCCGTAATGCGGCCGCTATCGCTGATGCGGTTCTGAATGACCGGAGCGCTGCGAATGTTGTTGTCCAGCACAATTGCTAGCCGCTTGTTGATGTGTGTTTCGGTGAAGCGCTCAAAACGTCGCGCCGCATCTTGGTTCAACGTAAACGCCGTTTCCCACTTGCCAAACTCACCCTGCTGGGCCCGGGCGCTGCGCAGGTCACGTCCCGTAATGACTGGCGTACGGGCCACCACAAAGTAGGCTTCCGGTTCGCCTGCACGAGCGCTTTGCCGAAGGATTTTGGAATTGAGCGGCAACACCCCCCCGTAGTTCAACCGCGCCTGCTCGGCGGTGGCAAAAGGACCATCCTTAACTTCGTACAACTCCAACAGGGCGGCGGTACCAAGAATCTGCTTTACCCGGGCCGGATCATCCACGCCCGGCATCTGAATCAGCAATTCCGCTTCGGCGTCGCTGCGGCCCCGAGGCTGCACCGTGGATTCGGTTAATCCCAATCCATTGATCCGGCTCTCGATCGTCGCCATGGAGCGCGCCAGCGTATCGCGGCGCAACTCCAGCGCCTTGGTCGGTTTCATGGTCAAGCGGTAATCCGTCGAGTTGATCGCAGTCAGTACCCAGGCATCGAACTTTTCGCTCACTAGAGACCGGATGGCGCCCGTTTTGTCAAGCGGAACACCCTTGATGACAATCTCAATTTTGTCCGCTTCTTCGAGAGTGGCCGGATCGTTGCGCTCAATTGAACTGAAGACGATATTCTGCCGGTTTAATTCGTCTTTCAGGCGCTCAATATCGGCATCCGCTTCGGCCTTAAAAGCGTCCTGCACCTGGACCTGCAGCACGAGGTGAGATCCTCCTCGCAGATCCAGACCGAGCTTGATGTTGTTGCGAAGATTTCGGAGCAGCTCGTCTTTGGACTTCGGCAAGCCAACGATGCCGTATAGACAGACCAAGATCGTGGCCAGAATAATCAGAAACTTGGTTCTTAGCTTACTTTGCATCAATCCCAAACCTTTCGGTTGCGACGGCGGTGAAGGCTCATCACTTCGAGGAGGTTGTGGCCGCATCGTCACTCAAACGGCTTGAAACCGCGTGGCGGGCCACTTGAATCTTGATGTTATCGGGTTTGACTCGAAGAATGATGGAATCCTCCGTGAGCGAAACGATCGTCCCAATGATTCCCCCCGTGGTCAGCACGACATTGCCCGATTGCAGCTCAGCAATCATGCGCTGCTGTTCCTTGCGCTGCTTGGCCATGGGACGCAACATCAGGAAGTAGAAAATGGCGAAGATTAAAATGAGAGGCAAAAAGCTCAGCGCCGGGTGAGGCGCCGGGCCGCTTGCTGCCTGGATGAGAAACCACGCTGGAACCACTCCATCCACTCCCGCATCCGCTCTCAAGCTCTCTAACGCCCGGCTCAAAGGGTGAGGACGCTGGCGGGAAATTCACACCGCAAGCGCCCTGGTGTACGGCTTGTGCCGCGCGCTAGCCAATCGCTTTCCGAGGCCCTAAGCAACCGAGTCTCGCCTATTCGGGACGGGAAGTCAAGCGCACCCGATTCGCAGCGTCGTATCCCAGCTTGCTCGATCGTCAAAACCGTTGGCCTCGGCGCTTGCCAACGCTTCCAACGTATACTGAAAGAATGTTGACGCCCACCGAAAAGATCTGGCACAACGGGAAATTCATTCCGTGGAGCGAGGCCACGATTCACGTGCTGGCCCACACTGTCAGTTATGCCAGCGCCGTCTTTGAAGGCATCCGTTGTTATAAAACTCCCTCTGGCCCCGCGCTGTTTCGCCTCAAGGAGCATGTCCGCCGCATGCTGGACTCAGCGAAAATCTACCGCATGGAAGTCCCCTACGATCTCCCCACGCTAGCGGCAGCGATGGTGGAGTTGGTGCGAGTCAACAAGCTGGAATCCTGCTACCTGCGTCCCATTGTCTTGCGCGGTTACGGAGAGATGGGCGTGCTCGGTCTCAAAAACCCAATCGAGACCTATATCGCCTGCTGGGAATGGGGAAAGTATCTGGGCGAGGAAGCCTTGGCTGAAGGCGTGGATGTTTGCGTCTCCAGCTGGAAGCGCATAGCTCCGAACACCCTGCCCGCCCTCGCCAAGGCGGCCTGTAATTACATGAACTCGCAGTTAATTCGCATGGAAGCGCACATCAATGGCTATGCGGAAGGCATTGCGCTCGACGAGCAGGGCTACGTCAGCGAGGGCTCTGGCGAGAACATCTTTGTGATCCGCGATGGCAAACTCCACACTCCTCCGCTCGGCGCCTCCGTCTTGCCCGGCATCACCCGCGATTCGGTCCTTCAGATCGCAAGCTGGCTCAATCTTCCTGTGATTGAAACAATCATTCCCCGCGAGATGCTCTATATTGCCGACGAAGTCTTCTTCACGGGTACGGCGGCAGAGGTGACACCCATCCGCTCAATTGATCGAATCCCGGTCGGCAACGGCCGCCGCGGTCCCATTACCGAGAAAATTCAAAGAGAATTCTTCGCCATCATTCAAGGTACTTCGCCAGATCGATGGAACTGGTTGACGCCCGTCCCCGTGGCCGTTGGGGCCTAAGCTGCCAAAGTCGCGATACGCCGCAAGCAAGCTCTGCACCCCAGATTCCGTTTTGACGCTGTCAGGCAGGGAATTAACTCGAGAAAGACCGAACTGGGAAAACCAAAGATCTCAACTTCAGATTTAAGATTATCTTCTAAACATCAGATTCTTAAATACTTAACTAGCGAATTGGCTGGCGCCGGCAACTGCTCATTTGCAATTATGTGTCATACTGAAAGAAGGGAGCGCTGCCGCTAAAGCCATGACGCAATTGAGCGAGGCCATCGCCCGCTACCATAAGATTCTCGAATCGGAACCCTACCGGGACCTTTCCTGGACGGATGAACTCCGAAAGCGAATGCAGGAATCTGGCCTGGTAGTTTCCTCTCGCCCTGTTTGTCCTGTTCTTCGCCCTCACTTTCTCACCACCCGCCAGTATGCGAATTTGGTGAAAAGCTCAGAAGTGTTAATGGCGGCGATCGACCGCATCAAGCGAATGGCGCTGGCCAACCCCAGTCTTCAAAACCGGATGGAACTGTTGCCAGCGGAAAAAATGCTCGCCGCCATCGATCCGGGCTATCACTTTCTTTCTGTCTCGTCCCTGCTTGAAACGAGCCTTTCGAACGGGCACATGCGCTTCCTGGACTATGAGGCCGATGCTCCGATGGGTTTGGCCTATTCGGAATTGCTCACTCAGCTGTTTCTGGAGACGGGCCCGGTCAAGGAATTTCGCAAGCGTTATAACCTGACGCGCATGCCGGGCCCGAAAGCTTTACTCAATTCTTTGTTGAAGGCCTACAAGGACTTTGGTGGCAGCAAACAGCCGAACATCGCGATTGTGGAGCTCAAACAACCTTTCCAGACCACCGAATCGGCCGAATACGGGCTGCTAGCAGAGGCCTTCCGGAAGCTCGGTTACCTCACCGAGGTGGTGAATTTAGATCAGTTGGAGTACAAGAACCGGGTTTTACGCCGCGGCGACTTCTCTATCGACCTGGTCTATCGCTGCGTCCGCGTGTCGGACTTTCTGCTCCGTCATGACCTTAGCCACCCGCTGGTGCGGGCCTATCGGGACCGAGCGGTGTGCATGGTGAATAGCTTCCGCGCAGAATTGGCTCGCAAAAAGGCTATTTTCGACCTGCTGACCGATGATGCGCTGACACAGAGTTTTCCTCCTGCGGAGCGGAAAGTCATTCGGGAATCTATTCCCTGGACTCGGGTCGTGCATGAGACCACAACGACTTATGGCGACCAGCGGGTAGACCTCCTGGACTTCATCCAGCGTAACCGCCAGACTCTGGTTCTCCGTCCCAATGATGACTCTTCCGATTTACACGAGTATCGCGGCTGGGAAACCGATGATGCGGGATGGGAACGAGCCCTGAAAACCGCCCTCCGTCATCCTTACGTCGTACAGGAGAAAACCGAACCCTCAACGGCAGTTTTTCCCGTGATGCAATGGGGGTCGGTAGAGATGAAGACGGTCCGGGTGGATGTGTTACCTCACCACTTGATCGGGCGAGTACAAGGGGCAACGTCGTGGATTTCAGCGGTCGATTCCGGCCGGTTCTCTACTCTCAGCGGCGTAGTTCCCACCTTTCTTGTGGAGCCGAAGTGAGCGTTCTCGACGGTCCAGGAGCGCGTGCCCACTTCGTGCAGGAAACAACACGGAGACTGACCATGACGAGTCGCTCTCGCTCTGTGGTCACTAGGGGCTTGGTTGCGCTGCTGCTTTCCGCCACGCCTGCTCTTTCCCATGTACTCTACTTGATGCCCCAACCGTTTGTCACCGAAGCTGGCGCGGTGCTAAAAGTCCACTTCGAAAACGGCGACTTTTTCCCGCTTGGGGGTTCGCCAGTGGATCCTGCACGCTTGCGCAACACGCATCTGATTTGTAAGTCAGGCCGGGTGGCGCTTGAAAATTTCCAGGCGGGAAAATCTCGTACCGAGGCCACGGTGCGCACACCTTCGTCAGGGCTCGGGACGCTCACTGCGGAAACCTTGCCCCGCTTTATTGAACTTGCCCCGCCCAAATTTCTCTCCTATCTCAAACATGAGCACCTGACTCATGTCATCAATTGGCGGATGAAACATGGGGAAAGTCAGAAACCAGGCCGCGAACAATACAGTAAATACGTGAAAGCAATCGTGCGGATGGGAGCCAGTGACGGCTTTCTGCCTCAGGCCGGCCTGGTGGTAGAGTTTGTTCCTCTGACGGATCCCTATAGCCTTCGCACAGGTGACGCCTTGCCTGTCCAATTGATCTTCCGCGGCCAGCCTGCCAGCGACGTAGCGGTTCACGCAGCTTGGCTGGAGCGCGGAAAAGCCATTTACCGGATGGTTGGACGGACGGATCCGCAGGGCCGGATCAGCGTTCCCATTCGAGCTGCCGGGCCGCACCGTCTACATGCCATTATCATGGAGCGCTGCCGGGAACAAGACGTGGCGGACTGGGAGAGTTTTTGGGCTAGCCTGACGTTTGAGATTCCCGTCGTAAAGCGCTAGCGTGACCGGACTTGGTCGCAGCAGGCGTGGGCACTCGGAGAAGGTTCGAGGGGCGAAAGGGGTGGACCGAAGAGCTTTCCTAGCGGAATAGCAGTGTCCGGCGTGCCGAGAAATTCCAAATTAACACCATGGCCGCGCTGCCCAGCTTGGCGTGCAAGTAGTGCATGTGCAGGCTGCCGACGGCTACCCATAGGATCGCCTCGTTCAGAGCCAGGCCGATCAGGCCCACGGCGGAAAACACCAAAAACTCCATCGGTGTGTGATTGAGCGTCCGCACGTCAAAGACCCACATCCGGCTCAGCGTATAAGTGAAGATGAGACCGGCTAGAAAGGAGGCAGCGGCGGCAGTGAGATAATGCAAGCGGGCGCTTTCGGTGAGAAAGTAAAGCAAACTGAAGTCGATGACGAAGGCTGCACCCCCCACTAGCAGGTAGCGTACAAATTGTTGGATGAGGTTCGCCCGCTGGCGCTGCGGCGCTGCAACTGCCCAGACGCCCGGGGCCGGATTGGGTGCGCCAGGCGTCACTGCTTCTTCTCCTCGTGATATTCCATCTCGGTGTTGACCTCCCACAACCGCGCTTTATCCTTTTCGCCCGCCACAATGTTGTCCACCGCCATCATGGCTGTGAGCATGGAGTGGTCTTGGTTGTTGTAGCGATGCATGCCGTTGCGGCCCACTAGAAACAAGTTTTCGAATCGGTCAACGTAGTCGCGAATTTCTTGGAACCGGCTGTAGGTTCCGAAGTAGGCGGGGTAGGTTTTTTCCATGCGAATCACGGTCGAGTCGATGACTTCGCCAGTGTCTAGGATGCCGATTTGCGCTAATTCCCGGATGGCGAGCTCGGTCATTTCTGGATCGGTCATTTTCCAGATGGGGTCTGACTGCTGGCAGAAGTACTCCAGACCAAGCCAAACCGTGTTGGGATCGGCGACGAGGAAGGGGCTCCAGTTATTGAAGATTTGCAAGCGTCCCAGCAAGACGTCTGGTTCCTGAATGTAGATCCAGTTGTCGCGAATCAGCTTTTTGCCGTGGGGTGTTTCGTCACTGATTTTGAGAGAACGGACGAGCAGTCCTACGGTGATGAAGTCCCGGTAGACGAGTCCGTCGGCAACTTCCAAAACATTCGCGGGCGGGGGTGTGACAAAGGCGCGCACAATTTCCGACACGGGCGCCGTGGAGAAGAAGTAATCCCCTTCCAGCAACTCCCTCTCCCCTGTAACCTCGTTCACGGCCTCGATTGCCGTCACGCGCCACCCCTCGGTGAAGATGCGCTCGGCGCGCCACTGGGTGCGGATCTCACCTCCGAGGCGCTGCACGCGGCAAGCCACCTCTTCCCACATCTGCCCCGGACCGTATTTCGGGTAGAGGAACTGTTCGATCAAGGAGGTCTCAACCTCCTTTTGCCGGATGTCGCCGCGAGTGTTTTCGATCAATTTCCGGAGGGCGTGTTTTAAGGTTGTCCAGACCGAGAGCCCTTTGATGCGCTGGGCTCCCCACTCAGCGCTGATTTCGCGACAGGGAACTCCCCAAACCTTCTCGGTATAGGATTTGAAGAATGTCAGGTACAGCTCCCGGCCAAAGCGGTTGATGAAGAACTGCTCGAGGGTGCGCTCCGGCCGGATGGGAGCAAGCATGCTTCTGAGATAGCTCAAGGCGATTTTGATCGTTCGCCACACTCCGAGCTTGCTTAACGTGTCCCAGCTCAAGGAAATCGGGTAATCAAAGAACCGGCGCAGGTAGTAAATGCGAGATTTCCGGGGGCGCACGAGCATGACCCGGTCTGGATTTCTGGGTCGCTCGGAAGCGGGTGTGACCTGGGTGGTCATTCGATGGTAGTGAATGGTTTGGGTGTCTTGAGCCTCCAGGGGTAGAATCTCGAGCCACCACTTCATGACGCGGTCGGATTTGGAAAAGAAGCGGTGGCCCCCAATATCGATGCGGTTGCCTTTATAGTTTACGGTGCGTGAGATTCCACCCATATACTGGCTTTTTTCCAGCACCAGCGGGCGAATGGAAGTGCGCTTGAGGAGTTCGTAAGCGGCCGTCAAGCCGGCCGGGCCAGCGCCGATGATAATTGCGCGTTGCTGCTTCAAGAACTTACCCTCTTCGCTGCCAGCGGGACCTACCGCCTGAATCTACCACCTCACCCGCGCGATCGCTCGCCGCCTTCATCCACCAAGTCGCGCCGCCAGCTACACCCCATCTGAATTCGCCACTTTCATTCGCCACTATGCGGCACCTTAACCTGCCACTTTGATTCGCCACCTTCGCCCGCCACCTCCACCCGCCACCTTCACCCGCCACCTTCACCCGCCAAGTTGCCCTGCCACCTTGCCCCCCACCTTGAACTGCCGCCCCCCCCTCAAAGGGAGATCGGCAGAGGGGATGGGAAACGTTAGGGGATTGAGGCCTGAAGAACAGCATCAGGGGGCAACCGCAAGTTGTCTTTGTCCACGCTCTATCTCAGTACGTTCAATCGGACGATTTTGCTCTCGATGACCGTTCCGCGCAAGCTTTGGGTGGTGGTGGTAGTTCTTTTCGCTTGCCTGCCCTCGCTGTGGGTCGTGTGTTGGGACTGGAATGGAGCCAGCTTTGCGAGTCACTACGACGACGACATGGTTTATTACGTCAGCGCCAAATCTCTGGCCGAGAAGGGGAGTTACCGCTTGTTGCACTTGCCGGGTGAGCCGCCATCAACGAAGTTTCCTCCTCTCTGGCCGGCCTGGTTATCACTGGCCTGGCGAATCGAACCGCGCTTTCCGGAAAACTTAGTTGTCGCCAAGTGGCTATCCTGGCTGCTTGTTCCTTTCTATCTGGGCGGAATCTGCTGGTGGTTTTTGAACTTGGCTTTGAGGCGGTGGGAGACGGCCATGCTGCTCGTTTTTGTGGGCTCAGCGCCTCTTTTTCTTCATCTTGCTGGATCCTTCATGTCAGAGATTTTGTTTGGGCTGCTGTTGTTTGCTGTTGTTGCGCTCAGCCGCGACCCAAGCTGCGAAAAACGCGCTCTGGCTGCTGGATTTACCAGTGGACTCTGCTTTTTGACGCGAACCGCAGGACTCGCGCTATTGCCCGGTGTCGCTGCGTGGTACTGGTGGCTCGGACAGCGACGACAAGCCGCTGCATTCCTTGCTGGCATGGCTCCTGCCATTTTGGGCTGGACGCTGTGGTCCTCGAATCACCGGCCTGCCGACCTGGATGTTAGTTTGGCGTATTACTTCGGCTACAACGATTCTCTTCAGACCGTGGGGACACTGGCAGAGCGAGTGCAAATGGTTGGACAGAACGCCGCTGCGCTACCTCTTCAGGTGGGTCGAAATCTGATTTTTTATGCGGGCAGCGAAGTTCTGCCCACTTACCTCGTGCATCTGGTGGGGCTCGTGGCGCTGGTGGGTGCGGCTCAACTTGGCTTTACGGCATACACGGGCTTTGCGGTGTGTTTGCTCGCTATGCTTTCGTGTTGGACCTACCCTCCCATGGAACGCCTTGTGTTCCCTCTCCTGCCGCTAGCGGCAGTTGGCTTCTACCGAAGCCTTAAAAAGGGCTGTGAGGTTTTCTTGACTGCGGTGCGTAAGGCAGAATTCCTAGCCAAAGCGATTGGGGCTAGCGGTCTGCTAGCGATCGCGGGCGTTTTGGTCTTCGCTCTGCACTCTCAAATTGAGTTGCTTTCAAGCTACCCCGAGTTGATGCAACAGGCTCAGATCTGGCGGAAGAAGAAGGAAGAGGTCTACCAGTGGATTCAAGGCCAGCCAGCGGCCTTTTGGATTGCCACAACCGACGGTGAGCTTTATCTCTACACAGGACAAAAGGCGGTGAGCTTCCATCCGCCGACAACTGGATTCTACCGGGGCGATTTGCAGGCGGCGCGAGAGTGGGTGGCCAGTTTGCCCTTTCCGCGGGGCATGCCTCCGCCAACGCGCCTTTTCTGGACGCCGGGGGGCTTTGAATTGGATCCGGAGGATATGCGTTGGGTGAGAAAGCGGCTGGATGAAAAGCTGGCGCCGCCGCTTTTGGATTGCGGAGAGATTGTGGTCTTTGGGCTCGACCGGGTCAGGGGCTCAGCGGCGAGGGACGTTCGTTGAACGGCGGCGCAAGTTGGCCCGAAACGCTCGCCGCAAAGCCGTTTTTCGAAAGCTTCTAGCGGACCCAAGCCCCACTTAATTCGCGGGCTCTTTATAGGCGATTAGATGAACGCGGGAGTAAGTTTGCGGGGCGCGGTCCTGTCGCTCGCGCACATTCATGGTGTCTTCATAGCGGAGGATCCGGAGTCCGTCGAACAAGCGCACAAGCTGGTTGGTAGGATGGCCTGGCGGAATCCCCACCGTAACGCGGAAGTTCGTCGAGGTTCTCACGTCGGCGTGAAACCCCTCGACGACTAGGAGGCCACCTGGTTTGAGCGCGGCAATCAACCGCGGAGCGTTCTCCACGGTGAGGTCATGCATGTTGGCGGCGACAATCAGATCCCATTTCGCCTGACCCAGATCGTACTGGCGGATGTCGGCCAGCACAGCGTCGATTTTCAGCTGCTTCTCGGCGGCTGCTTTTTTTACCTTTTCGATGGCCACGTCGGAAATGTCAATTCCCGTCACTTCCCAGCCCTGCGAAGCCAGCCACAGCGCATTGCGCCCAAGCCCCATGCCGAAATCGAGCGCCTTGCCGGGACGGAGGCCTTGGACGGCTTGCACGACGATGGCGCTTGGTTCGCCCGCCAGCGGCGGATTAGGCCGGCTAAACGCCTCGTTCCAGACCGTTCGTGGATCCGTCCCCGGACCTGGAATTCGGGTGAACACCAGAAAATTTTGGTGTGGGAGAAAGTCGTGCTGCTCAACCAAGCGGTAGCCAGCGCGTCCCATTTCGTTCTGAATTTGCTCGGGCGGGAAGCGGTGTGCGGCCGGCGGCCCCATAGGCGCATCTTTTTTCCAATCGATGATGGCGACCCGCGCTTGAGGCCGGAGAAGCGGCTCGAGCTTCTGAAAGTAGCCGATGCGATCCGCGATGTGATGGTAGGTATTCACGACGAGCACCAAATCCACTGCTTCCGGCAGATTGGGTGAGGTTTCGCTCCCTTGAACCGCGTGCAAACGGTCGAGCTTTTCGTTTTGGGCTCGCTGGCGCAGAAACTCGACCATCTTCGGCGCAATATCCACGGCGTAGACTATGGGCGCCGACTCATGCCGCGCGAGACGGACAGCGAAATAACCCGTACCTGCGCCGATATCGGCAATCTTCATGCCAGGCCCAAGCTTCAGGGTCCGCAAAACATCCCCAGGACGTTGCCAGGAATCGCGCTGAGGATCTTCAAGCCGCTCTCGGTCCCGCTGCGGGTCAAACTCCCGCATCATGTGCCGGCCTTGAGAAGGCAGGGACGTCGCCGGGGTTTGGCTTGCTGGTTGGGCCTTCAAACCAAGCACCCCGCACAAACCCGGCAACAAGGCGAGGAAGAGCGATGAGGAGGGCAAGCGCATACAGATATGATAATCGTATGTTAGCAGTCTGTTCTCCTACCGTACGTCTTTGGTTGTGGACTCTTTGCCGGGGATTGAATACCTGGCTTTTTCTGGCGGTTTGGAGCGGCTGCCTGTTTGGGCAACAAACGGCGGGCTCCATCCGCTTTCGCGTTCTCGATGCCTCGGGCGGGGCGATCTCTCAAGCCCGACTCCAGCTGATTTCGGAAGCCAGCGAACGGAGCTGGCAAGCCGTCACCAACTCACAAGGCGAGGCCATGGTCAGCTGGCTCCCCGTGGGGCTTTACCGAGCTCGTGTGGAAGCAGAGGGCTTTGCTGCGGTTGAGCGTGCGGGGCTGCCCGTGGCTGTCAACCAGGAGTTATTGGTCAGCTTCACGCTTCAGATCGGAGGTCGACGTGAGGTGGTTCAAGTGATCGCCGATGTCAGTGAAGTGAATTTGGCCAGCGGGCGCTCCGGTCAAGTCATGGAGCGGAAAGCTGTCCAAGAGTTGCCGCTGAATGGCCGCAATTTCCTCGAGCTCGCCACGTTGCAAGCCGGCGTCGCACCGCGCGGCCCTGCCGTGACCGAATCGACTCCGGTTCTGCCCGGGCAGCAAAGCTTCAGCGCGAACGGTCTGCGGCCGCAATCGAACAACTTCCTGTTAGATGGAGTGGACAACAATGAAGGGGGCCTTGGGGCGGCGGCCGCCGTACCTTCGCCCGACGCCTTACAGGAGTTCCGCATCTTGACGAACAGCTACTCAGCGGAATACGGCCGCGGTGGAGGGGCAGTAGTGAATGTGCTGACCCGCTCCGGCGGCAATCAACTGCATGGCTCTCTCTACAACTTCCTCCGCAATGACGCTTTTGACGCCCGCAATTTTTTCTCTGCGACGGTGCCCAACCTGACACAAAACCAGTTCGGCGCCACGCTCGGCGGGCCGCTACGAAAAGACAAAAGCTTTTTCTTCGTCTCCTATGAAGGATTCCGGCGCAAACAAGGACAAACCGCCAGCGCCACTGTTCTCTCCGCATTAGAACGCCAAGGCGACTTTCGCCAAAGCCCAGTGCGACCGCGGGATCCCTTGACCGGGCAACCCTTCCCCGACGGCGTAATCCCGGCGTCTCAACTCCATCCCATCAGTCAGAACATTCTGCGAAGGATTCCCCTGCCAAACGTGGGACGGAACCAGCTGATTTCGGTCGAAGATGGCATCCTGAACGCGAATCAAGGCTTAGCGAGACTCGATCACTGGTTGTCCTCACGGCACCGTTTGCAGTTGCGCTACTTCGGACAGGGAAGCGACATTGGGAAAC
The DNA here is from genome assembly GCA_025056455.1 of Bryobacteraceae bacterium. Classification (GTDB taxonomy): domain Bacteria; phylum Acidobacteriota; class Terriglobia; order Bryobacterales; family Bryobacteraceae; genus CADEFT01. The sequence continues at coordinate 197,552 of JANWVY010000002.1, forward strand.
CCTTCACCTTCCCGCCACCAGTAACCATTCCTGGGTTGCCTTACAACGACTTTGCGCGCACTCACAATGGCCTGGTCGCTTACACGGGCGCCTTGTCGAGCGCTTTCCTTGTGGAAAGCCGCCTGAGCTACGGCCGTTTTGAGTCGCTCAACAACAGTCCGAACTTCCAAATTGACCCCGTTCCCCTCGGCTTCCGCTTCCCCTTCTCCGGCCCCGCTAACCTCCCTATGCTTGTGTTGTCTGGCCTGACCAGCTACGGAACCAGCACATCGACCGATGCGCGAAGGCGTGACAACCGGTACCAAGGGCAGAATCATCTCGCCTGGCAGCGCAAGAACCACTCCCTGAAATTTGGAGCTGAGCTTTGGTGGAATCGCTTCAGCATTCGCGAGGATTCCAACGTGTACGGCTCGTTCAACTTCACTGGGGGAGTCTCTGGCAGTACGGCAGCTGACCTCGTCCTGGGCCTACCGAGCCGTTTTACGCAAGGCAAGGCCGGCACGGCCGCTTACTTCCGGTCTCCTTTTTTGCAATTCTACGTGCAGGACGACTGGCGGTTGACGCCAAGGCTCACGGTCAATCTCGGTCTACGCTACGAATGGAACCAAACGCCGCGGGAACAGCAGGACCGGCTCGTGGCTTTTCGGCCTGGCGCTCAGTCGCAACGTTTGAACGGTGCGCCGGCTGGGTTGTTGCTGGAGGGGGATCCGGGCGTAGAGCGAATTCTTCGCACCACGCGGACAAATTTCGGACCGCGTCTTGGCTTTGCCTGGGATCCCTTTGGGAGCACGCGGACCAGCGTTCGAGGCGGCTACGGAATCTTTTTTGACCCGCTCCTTCAGGTCTTATTCACGAATCTCGCCGTGAATGTGCCGTTCACGGTGAATGCAGCGGGCACGACACCGCGCAATTTTGCCGATCCTTTCAGTGGCCAAAGCCCGTTCCGACCTGAGGCTCCATCGCTTTTCTTCCCCAACTTTCTGGCTTTGACAACCATCGATCCGGACTACCGGACTCCCTACACCCAGCACTGGAACTTGACCCTCGAGCAACAGCTCCCGACCGGGGTTGTGGTGGCGGCGGGCTATGTGGGCACGCGCGGTGTGAGACTGCCGGGAACCAACATTCTGAACACGGCCGAATTCCGCCCAGGCGCCAATGCACAGAACATCGACCAGCGCCGCCCCTTTGCGCCTGCCTTTGGTCCGATCCTCAATTTCCACTCACGTCTCAATTCGAGTTATCATTCCGCACAATTTAGCGCCAGCCGGCGGTATTCGGACAACCTCACCTTGCTAGCCGCTTATACTTTCGCCAAAACCATCGATGAAGGTTCGTTCCCGACCGGACGGCTTGCCATCCGAATCGGTACTCTTCCGCAAAACCAAAACGATTTTCGCGCTGAACGGGGACTGTCCAATTTCCACCAGCAACACCGGTTTACCTTTTCTGGGATCTGGGCCTTGCCCGTTTGGCGTTCTCCAAAGAATGGATGGCAGCGACTGCTTGGCGGCTGGCAACTGGCCTCGATCGTGACCCTAGCCAGCGGACAACCGTTTATCATTCAGGATGGGTCCGACCCGAATTTAGATGGCGTCGCTTCGGACCGTCCCGACTTGATCCGCAATCCCAATCTCCCGAAGAGCGAACGCACGCTGGGCCGCTACTGGGATACCAGCGCCTTTGTGCGTTTGCCAACCGGGATCAACCGTTTCGGCAACGCCGGGCGCAATGTCGTGATTGGCCCGTCGCTCGCAAACTGGGATGGTGCGCTCAGCAAGCGCTTTGCATTCGGCGAGCGCTGGTCCGCTACCTTCCGCTGGGAAGTTTTTAATGGGTTCAATCACCCCAACTTCGCTAACCCGACAGGCGGTTCGCCGAGCAACGATATTTCCTCGCCCCTGTTCGGACAGATTCAGTCAACAATTCCAGACAACCAGCGGATCATGCAGTTGAGCCTGCGGCTGTCGTTCTGAAGTTTTCTGATTTGAGACCCAATTCCCCCATCCTCGGGAAGAAGGCGCGGGCGCAGGGAAAATTTTTCGCTCGGGGCGCGGAAGGCGGATACAATCTGAGGGTGAGGATGCCCAGCGATCTTGAGGGGTCAATGGCTCCCAGGGAGTTTTTGCCATGACGCAAGCGGCGGGGATTCGATTGGTCCTGGCCAGCCTGCGGGCAATCTTGGCGGCCGGGATTTTGGCGCCTTTCGCCTTGGCGATGGCGCCCCCCGGACCTTATGACGGCGAAACGTTTCGCGGCCGGATCGCTTGGAGTTGCGATGGCAATCACAACGACGAGGACGATTGGGCTGCCTCTCCGGTCGCCTTGGCGATCTTCGCCTTGGCGGGAGTCAAAGACCGTCTGGTTCACTTTCACTACAACAATATTCTTCCCAACACCAATCCGGCTTGGGAGAAGGAGCATGAACTCAGCATCTCGGGCGCGATTGAGCGCTACGGCTACAGCCGCTCCATTTTTTATGACTGCCGCCGTGATCTTGACGGCGCTGTAGCGGCCTTGATACACGCCATCAATCAATCATCCCCTTCGAACCCGCTCTATCTCATCCTGGCAGGACCGATGGAGGTTCCCTTCCTCGCGATTCAGAAGTCGGATCCGGCGAAACGAAAGTACGTTTATTGCATCTCCCACAGCCGCTGGAATGACGGCTTTGCGCGAGGCTACCGTTTTCCCTATAACAAACGAGCTGTCATCCCCACGGGCATCCGCTGGATCCAAATTGCCGACCAAAACAAAGGATTGTCGACGGGACCCTTCGGCCGCCCTCACACCCCCGAGGAGTGGGCTCCGTGGCTGTGGATGCGAGACTCCAAGGGGGACAACGTGCGCTTCCTTTGGGAGCGGATGTGGGCAACCAAGCGCGCTGATTGCTCCGATGCTGGAATGGCCTACTTTTTGGTTACGGGTGATGAAGCGGCTTCGATCGACAAGCTGCGCGAGATGTTAGAACACGGGGTCAGGCCCCAGCGGGTGCGGTGGCGTCCTTGGGTGCGCCTCGAGGCCGAGAATTTTCTTGGCTTGGAAAATTTCGAGCTGGAGGACAGTCATCCGGAAGCTTCCCACCGTCTCAACCTTAAGCTTGTCTCCGGCGCCCGGACTGGCCGCATTTGGGTACCGTTTCACGAACCGTTCACCCCGGAGCGGGCTCGCTATGACGTGGAGGTGCGTTACTTACAAACGTCGGGACCGGCTTGCGAATTCACGCTGCTTGTCAACGGCTCACCTCGCGGTACGTCCTGGCATGCAGCCTGCACTGGCAGCTGGGCTGCGCAATCCCTCCCGTCGATTCAACTCAAGACCGAGGACCGCCTGGAGATTCGGACACAGTGCCAGCCCGGAGGCGAGCCCCGTCTGGATTATGTTCATCTCACACTGAAGCGATGAGACGCGCCTTGGCCATGTTTCTGCTTGCGGCGACAGTTAGTCCGGCTGCCTCTTCTTCTCGGCAGTTGCGCCTCGCTGTCGTGCAGTTGTCCCCGGGTCCGTCGTTGCAGGCGAACCTGGAGCGGATGCTCGAGTGGATCGGAGAAGCGTCTCGGCAGAGAGCCCGGGTTGTGGTTTTTCCCGAAGCCGCCCTTCACGCAACCGGCCGAACCGTTGATCACGATCTCCAAGCTGCTACGGAGGCCATTCAGCGGTCGGCGCAGCGCCACCAGCTGTATGTCTTGTACGGCGGACTGCACTGGTCTGGCCGGCGCCAGAAAGAGACAAACTGGATGAAAGTCATCTCGCCCGCTGGCGCTGAACTACTGCACTACGACAAACTTTGGGAAATCCGGGACGCTCCGGCGCCAGAGCTTTTCCAAATTGACGGGATTCCCGCTGGCGCGATCTTGTGTGCCGATCGCTGGCTACGCGGGTTGGAGGATTTACCCGTGCAGCGAGGCGCTCAGATCCTCTTTGAGTTGTCCAACAATTTCGCTGTCGAGTGGGTCCCCGAGCTTCAATGGTATTGGTATGTGCCGCGAGCCCTTCGCAACTCGGTTTGGGTTGTGTTTGCCAACTCCGGTAATCGGATTCCGGGCCAGCCGGAACCTTGGAGCAAGGACGGGCCGCGGCATGGCCACAGCGCCGTGATCGCCCCGGACGGATCGCTGGCAGCGGCAGCGCACGATGATGGCGAGCAGTTGCTGGTTGCCGACATCGAGGTCAGTCGCGCAAGCCGTGCGGAAGCGCTGGCTCGCCGCCAGCATCCAGTTGTGGGCCGTTTCTGGCGCGCGGGCTTAGAGCAACTTCTCAATACGAGTTCATCGACTCCGATGCTGGCCCAAAAGGATTGTCCCAACACGGAGTTGACAGTCGCCACCGCGCAAATCGCGGAAACTTCCCAGCCAGATCGGAATGCCTTAGCGCTCGCGGAACGCATCGCCGAGGCTTCCCGCCGCGGGGCAGACCTCATCGTCTTCGGTGAGCTGACCCTTACGGCAGGACGTGCCATCTCAAGCGAAAAGGTTCTGCCCCTCCTATGCCAAGCGGCCAAAGCCGGCCGGATCACGGTAGTCTTTGGCATGCCTTGGCAGCAGGATGGCAAGTGGCGGAATTCTGCCTTCGTTCTCGGTCCTGACGGATCTCTTCTTACGCGATACGACCAAATGGTCGCCAGCCGGCCTTTCGATTCGGGCCGGCAACCAGCGTCCATGTGGTTTGAGGTGAGAGGCGTTCCCGCCGTGGTCACGATCGGGAAGGAAGTACTGTGGAATGAATTTGCGGAATTAGCGGCGGTGGCCGGAGCGCGTCTTCTGATCCATCTCGCCCGCCAGCCAGTGCCGGATCGCGCAGCGCACTTGCGCCGGCGTCAAACGGGCGCTGCCTTTGCCTCCTACGGCACCTTGACAGTGATGGCGAACGCAGCAGGCTATAGCGCGATCTGGGAAGACCTCAATGCTTCCGAAGAAACGCGTTCCGTATTACAGAAGCTGCCGCGTCCGGAGTTTGGCCCCGCACTCATCTTTTCACCGTTCTCGGCGAATTTGGTTGCCGAAGCTGGACAAGGGCCTTCTTTGATTCTGGCTCGACGGCGGATTCCCGGCCGGAATGACCATTACCCGCGACGGACGGCCCGCTTTCATCCTTCGATGGCCGCATGGTATGTTCGGGGAGCCTCAATCCTCATGGGACAGCCAGCTCAATAAGCCTTCGGAACATGCAGCCTCTCTACATTCAAGTTCACGCGAGCGACAATGTGGCGATTATTGTGAATCCTGACGGATTGGCGGCCGGTACGGAATTCCCCAATGGTTTGCGCTTGCGGGAAGCTATCCCCCAATCCCACAAGGTGGCGCTACGGACAGTGGAGCAAGGCGAACCAGTTCGCCGGTACGGACAAGTCATTGGATTCGCGAAACGCAGAATCGAAGCGGGCGACTGGGTTCGCGAGGAGCTGGTCGAGCTGCCAACGCCACCGCCTCTGGATCAACTGCCGCTGGCCACCGCGGTTCCTCCCGAACTGCCTCCGCTTGAGGGATACACGTTTCAAGGCTATCGCAACGCTGACGGGACAACAGGAACGCGGAATATCTTGGGCATCACAACCACAGTACAATGCGTGGCGCCCACCGTTGAGTACGCTGTACAGCGCATCCGCCAGGAATTGTTGCCCCGTTTTCCAAATGTCGATGATGTCGTGGCGCTCACTCACACTTACGGCTGTGGAGTCGCCATCGATGCTCCGGGAGCCGAGATCCCCATCCGTACGTTGCGCCATCTCGCCTCCCATCCAAATTTCGGCGCCGCTCCTCTGGTGGTCAGTCTAGGCTGCGAAAAGCTTCAGCCGTCACGGTTGTTCCCCGACCAGCAGCTGCCCTCGGCGAGCGGGCCGCATTTGCCCGTCTTAAGCGCAGAAGCTTACTTGATTCGCCTTCAGGACCATGAACTGCGAGGTTTTGCAGAAACTGTGGCGGCCATTTTGCGCTATGCCGAAAAACGGCTCGAAGAGCTGAACCGCCGCCAGCGCGTTGCGTGCCCTGCTTCGGAACTTTCAGTGGGTTTGCAATGCGGCGGCAGTGACGCTTTCTCAGGCGTAACCTGTAACCCCGCCGTCGGATTTGCTGCGGATCTATTGGTCCGCGCGGGAGCTACGGTGATTTTTGGGGAAGTGACCGAAGTTCGAGATGCCGTCCACTTGTTAACGCCTCGCGCAGCAACGGTTGATGTGGCCTTGGACCTGATCCGGGAAATGCGCTGGTATGACGAATATTTGGCGCGGGGCCGGGCCGACCGCAGCGCGAATCCCACACCCGGCAACAAGCGCGGCGGCCTGGTGAACGTGGTGGAGAAAGCTTTGGGCTCCATTGCAAAATCCGGCACTTCCGCCCTACGGGCAGTGGCCGGGCCAGGCGAGCGCGTGCGAAGCAAAGGGCTGGTCTTCGCTGCCACGCCAGCCAGCGACTTCATCTGTGGCACGCTCCAGTTGCCCTCCATGAACCTTCACGTGTTCACAACAGGCGAGGGCTCACCCTACGGACTTGCCTTAGTCCCGGTGGTCAAGGTTTCCTCCCGTACGGCTCTCGCAGAACGCTGGCCTGACCTGATTGACATCGATGCAGGCCGCATTGCCACGGGCGAGGCCACGATTGCCGAACTTGGGTGGCAAATCTTCCACTACTTGTTAGAAGTGGCTAGCGGGAGCAAAAAGCCCTGGGCCGAACGCTGGGGGTTGCACAACGCCCTCGCCTTGTTCAATCCCGCCCCGGTGACCTAGAAGATCGCAACGCCTTTTCTGACCAGAAGTTGTTGTGGACCCGCCGGGAACGCCATCGTGAAACAATAAGGCTCTATGCGCCAATTTCTCTTGCTCTCCATCCTCGCCGTGGCAATAGTGTTCGCTCTTGGATTTTGGGCGGGCGTCCACCAGGGATACGCCGCGGCGGCCAACCGCGTTTATGAACTTCGCACCTACCATACACACGAGGGAAAACTTCCGGATTTACTTGCCCGGTTCCGCGATCACACAACCAAGCTTTTCGAAAAGCATGGCATGACCAATGTTGGATATTGGGTGCCAGTTGACAAGCCGGCCGCCGATTCCACGTTGATTTATGTGCTTTCCTACCCGAGCCGTGAGGCGGCCAAAAAAGCCTGGCAAGGATTTATGAATGATGAAGAATGGAAGCGGGTCAAGGCGGCCTCCGAGGCCGGCGGACCGATTGTCAAGAAAGTCGAGTCGGTTTATTTAGAGCCGACGGACTTTTCGCGTTTGAAATGACCGGGGTGGGCGGCAAGTGGCCTTTTTGCACACCTCCCGCCAGCGCCGTCTTGCCAACGACTTCGGTTTCCTAGCGACTCACGCTGACAGCTTCTTCAACAGGAGCGCTCTGTTTCCGTCTCTGCCGCCAAGCGCGAAAACGCCGTAGAGTCAGGGCGAGGCCAGTCCAAACCAAGACAGCTGCTCCGGCAGAGACCACTCCAGCGATGGTTTGGCCTGCAAATCCCAGTGCCTCACCGGTGTGAATGAAGCGTAACCACAATCGCCACTGCCGGCCGCGGGTCAAGCGATCAAATGTTTCGTGCTGAACCACCTGGCCTGAGGCGCGGTCCACGGTGAGCGTCGAACGAAGATCAACCCGGCCCCGGTGCGATCCGGCGATTGTCAAGCTGAGCCGCGGTCCCGGCGCGGCCCGCCAACTCATCGACTCCCAAGCTGGCACAAGCTGTTCGGCGAGTCGACAGGCCTGGTCCAAACCTGCCGCTAGACCAGCATCCGACTCCCGCTGGTGCGCCGCAGCGGCGGATTCTTGCGGATGGCTTGCAGTGCCGTCCGGGCCGGTTTTCTGGACCGTCCTAGCTGGCCGCTGGCTTGAAAAGTTCTTCTGCGCACTTGCGCCAGGAGAAGCAGCAACGGGCCGTGGCGGAGGATTGTCGCCGGCTAGCCGATAAACTAGATCCGTGGCCCAGGGATAAGAAATCACGAGCGCGCCCAAAATGATGGCGATCAGAGGCAGCGCTGACCAGATGCCGATGACGTTGTGCCAGTTAAAATCTCGCGCTCTTCCCGACAGCCCTCTGCGAAAGAACAACACTGCCCGCACGTGTTGCCAGCTCCACCGGCGAGGCAGCCACAAATACATTCCAGTCAGAACGATGAATAGAAAAATGAAGTTCGCCGCACCCGTGATGGCCTTCCCCACGGGGCGCCGCGGACCCTCGAGTGCCAGCCAGCGGTGCCACTCCACAACCGTTCGAAAAAATTTTCGCAGCTGGGGCGAGGGAACTCCGAGCAGCTTGCCCGAATAGACATCGAGATAAAACACGTCAGCGCCAGCTGCCACCTCAGCGGGCGCCGTGGGATCGGAACGCAAGGTTAGTGAGGAAGCTGGCCGCCCAGTCTGCTCCTGAAAGGCGCGGAGCAGCGCTTCCGGAGCCATCCGCTCGCCGAGCGGCGTGGAGCGGATGCCGCGGTCAGCCCAAGCTAGCATCTGCCGTTCGTACATGAGCAGGACGCCGGTCACGCACAAAATCAAAATAACAACCGCGGCTGTTAGGCCAATCGTTAGGTGTGTCCAAAAAAGAATCTTGCGCATTCGCTGATTTCACTCCGCTGCACGAGGCGCACCCTTCGGGTCGTTTTCAGGGTAGTATTCTGAGCCTATCTTACTTGCAACGTAGTGTCAATAAGAGAGGCGACCCCAACCCTTGCCTCTCAGCCCTCATCACTATCCCGTTTTCTAGGGGAGTTTCTGCTGCGTGGCGCAAGAAAGGCGGAAGAAGCAGAGCGCGGGCTTTGCTGGCTGCGCTCCATATGATGCAATTGGATTGCGGTTGATAATCGGGCGCGGCCGCTAGCGTTTTCGTGCTCTTGCAGGAGAATGACTCTCCTCGCAAGCTGATTGAGACGTCACCCGTTGACTAGGGGTTGGCGTCTCTGGCCTGGCTCGGGACAAACGGCAAAATGCTTCCCTCACCACTCCAGCCGAAACACGATCAGGTGGTTGGGTTGCGCCGTGCCAATATCGGAAAAGCCGCCCCGAGTGGCCGTTCCGATTCTCCCGAAATTGGCAAGATTCTGGCGGTCAAATACCGAGTTCGGTTGGCCGTAGTTCGGACTCTTAAAGGGATTATTCATATCCCAGCGCAGGATGAAGCGGGCCCGTTCATAGAAACTCCACTGCTTGGACAGTGAGAATTGCGGCCAGGTGAGTCCCGGCGCTTCAATGATGTTGCGTCCCATCGTACCGGGGGTAAACTGCGCCGGATATTCAAAGGCGGCTGCATTGAGGTAAGGCACTTGGGCTTGGACCGGGAAGCGATGCGGACCAATGTTCCAGTTTTCTGTGACAGGCTTGACACCAGGCACAAGGTTGGGTCGCAGCGCACCCGGCAAATAAAGGTTGGGGCTTCCTGCAAAGGAAACCGTAAAGGGCGGCCCGGATTGAAAGGTTTGGGTGTAGGCAAGATCCCAGCCGCCGGCGAGATGGTTCAGAACGCCGCCGCGATTCATCCACGGCCTACCCTTTCCAAACGGCAGCTCATAGGTCATCACACTGACAAAGCGGTGGCGGATATCGTAGTTGGCGCGCGCTTTCTCGAGAGCCCGGTTGTAAAAGGTGATCCCGCTTACATCCCCGTCCGTGTCACCGTTGTTCAGAGATTTAGAGAACGTGTAGAAGGCGTTCATCAACAATCCGTGGGAATAACGTTTTTCCACGCGAAACGTGACGCCATGGTAGGAATTGTCGCCGTAATTCGAATAGTGGCGAATGGCTCCAAAGTGCGGATACGGCCGGTAATTCTGACTGGCCTGAAAAATCGTACGCAGCACGGCCGGGTCTGTGGAAATGTCCAGCGGAATTTGATTGATGTCCCAAGAATTCAGCAACCGCACGCCGCGTGAGCCTTGGTAGATGGTTTCAAGCAGCCAGTTTTGAGAGAAGTTCCATTGAAAACCGCCCGACCAGTTCATGATGTACGGCATCCGCATGTTGGGGTCAAACCAAGAAGCACTGCGGTTTGCAAAATTCGCTCCGGTAAAGGGCGCCGAGCCATCTGGATTGATATTGAAGCGGATGGGGGGCGGCCCCTGGCTCAGCTGAAAAACCGGCCGCGGATCACCTGGGGGCGCTTGTACGGAGGCGATGGCAAAATACTCCTCAAAATTTTGATTGAGGCCGTTGGTCATGAGATCTTGTGTAATCACACCAAACGCGCTGCGAAAAACGAGGGTGGGCCGCAGTTGCCAGGCCACGCCCACCCGCGGCTGGAAGTTGTTGAGGTCCTTGGAGGCCAAAGGCCCTTTTGGATGCGTGATCGCGCCCCGGCGGCCGGTCACCGGATCCACAGCGTTCGGATCGAACTGCGACTGGAAGCCGTATTTGGTTCGGAACGGAGACTCATAGCTCCAACGCAGACCGAGGTTCAACGTCACAGTGCGGAAAATCTTCCAGTCATCCTGAGCGTAAAAGGCGTGAGAAGTCCAGCGGGGCAGCCACGTCGTGAGAGCCTGCGTGAATTCGGCGTTGCTCACTGAACCGAGCAAAAACGCTGCAAACGAATTTCCCGTGTTCGGCCGGAAAGGGAAGTCCGTGCCACCAAAGCGATACGTTCCGGACGGCAGAGCGGGCGCAAGCGAATTGTAGCGGGTCTTAATCAGCTCATAGCCAAACTTCGCCGTGTGGCGACCGATCACTTTCGTTAGGTTGTTCTGAAACGTCATGTCTTCGCCGACCTCTTGGGAAGCTGAAAGGCCAGCGTTATTCTGCCGGAAAAACGTGTTTCCGCTGGTGCAAATCGATTGGTTGTTGCAGTCTTGGAAATTGGGGAACGTTGCGTCGCTTACGTTGGGAATTCCAAGCTGTCGCGCCCAGCCCTGATTCAGTGTCGAAGGAAAGGCCGTACCGCGGCGGCGGTTGTACCCGACGCGGGCCTCGTTAATCAGCGTTGGAGTGATGGTATAGGTGTCCGACAACACCACGTTTCGCTGATCAATCGGAATCGGCACCGCACGCCAGTCATAAGCGCGCCAAGCAATTTCGGGGGACCATCGATCCCGCCACGCGCGATGCCGCACATGCGAGTAGCGTCCAAACATCTTGTGATTGGATGAGAACTGCTGGTCAATCTTGCCATCGAAACGCGTGCGATAGGAACGGTAGGTCGTCGGCGCGATCAAGTTATTCGTCGGCCCGAAGGCGCGATTAATGGCGCGATCCGGGTTATTCTCTGGCGTGTAGGGATTGCGGGCGAGAAAATTTCGTACGGCTGGGTCAAATCTTGACTGCGGCACCTGGTTGTTCGGAAAGGGTTGGCGCGTCCAGCAAGGCACTCCTGCTTGCGGGCAGTCTGAACTTAAGCCAAACGTCGTCGTTGCGGGATCGAAGATGGGATTCAAACCGCCGAAGTTAAAATTGCCAGCCAGCATCTCGGGCGAGGGCACCGCCACGGTCGCCGTCTCACCGCCTTTTTCGTGGTGGCGTTGAAAACCGAACAGCCAGAACGTCTTATCTTTGCCGTTATACAGTTTGGGGATGTAGACGGGCCCACTCATCATCCCCGAAAGCTCATGGTAGGTGAAGGGATTGTTCCGCGGCAGCTGTTCTAACCGGTTGCGGTGGATAAGCACTTTTTGGATGTATCGATCTTCCGCGGAACCGTGCCATTGATTGGTTCCGCTGCGGAAGACGGTTAAGAAAAGTCCTCCGGCCGAGTGTCCAAATTCTGCGGGCATGCCCGTGGTAAAGAGCTTCACTTCTTGCAGCGCATCGATGGACGTCGACATGACCTGATTGGTGGTTGCCACCATCGCCCTTACCGGCTCCTTGCCGCTGATGCCGTCCATGGTGTAACCCAGTGAGCGCTCGCGCTGACCAACTACGTGTTGGCCGTTGATGTTCGACGTGGACGGCAAATACAGCAAAATGCGAAAGGCGTATTTTTGAAGCACGGGAATCTTAATGATGGTGTCGCCTTCAAGGATCTGGCCCGTCGCGGTCGTTTCGGTTTCGAGCAAAGGCGCCGCCCCCGCTACGTTGATCGATTCGGTGACGGCTCCAATCTCCAGCTTGACGTCGATCCGTGGCTGCTCGCTGGTTCGCAGAATGATCCCTTCTCGTACGTAACGCTTGAAGCCTTGCGCCTCGATGGTCAGCCGGTAGTTGCCGGGAATCAGATTCGGCACATAGTAAGTCCCCTCGCTATTGCTTTGGCCCGTGTAGGTGAACTGGGTTTCCGTGTTCACCACGGTGACCATCGCCCCAGGGATCACCGCACCGGTGGTGTCGGTTAAGGTGCCGACCAGTGTCGCCGTACCCGTAGTTTGCGCAACAAGAGACGAGGTTGCTAGAAAAACCGCCAGAAACAGACTGCGCATATTCCCTCCCAAGTGGCATTTCTGTTTTTGTCCCCGATTTCGAATGGGTCGATTCTATTTAAGTCAGCCCTACGAAGCAAGCCCAGGGGGAAAAGCCGTCCCCCTTTGTGGTCAGGGCCAGCGCCCGGTCAATCCAGGTCCCCGCCCGGCAGGAAGATCGTTTGATGGGAAGATAGAAAGGATGCCGGATGGTTTCAAGGACCACGGTGGCGTATACCGAGTGAGGGCTTTCCAAGCCCTGAATTGGCTGGACCACGGATTTGGCACTCGAAATTCTCCCGCTTTTGACGCGCTGCCCGCGACCCAAGCGAAACAGGTCCACTCGGACCGCGTACTCACCGTGCGCGAAGCATCAACCTGTGCTGGAGTCGGGGACGCGCTGGTGACCGATCGCCCTGGACTTCGCCTAGCGGTGAGAACTGCTGACTGCATCCCGGTCCTCCTCGTGGACCGAGAAAAACGCGTGGTGGCGGCGGTTCATGCCGGATGGCGAGGTACGCTCGCTGGCATCGCCCAGCGTACGGTGGAAACGATGACACAAAAGTTTGGTTGCGCTCCGGAAGATCTCGAGGCTGCGCTCGGTCCGGGGATCGGGGCCTGCTGCTTTGAGGTCGGGCCAGAAGTCGCGAAGCTGTTCGATCCGCAACAGGAGACAAAGACCCGTCTTGATTTACACGGGCTGAACCGGCGCCAGCTCATCTCCGCTGGGTTACGGCCTGCCAAGATTCATCTCGTCGGATTGTGCACGCGATGCGCAGAGTCTGACTTCTACTCCTTCCGGCGGGATGGCGCCCGGGCCGGGCGGATGGTCAGCTCGATCGCCCTGCTCGAGACGCGTACCTCGCTGCAACAGCCCCGGCCATGCGAACAAAAAAATTAGCGCGGAGTGAGAAACTCCGCGCTGAAGAAGTTCAGTCCAGCGACAGCCCTGAAGACCCTAGGTCTAGAGAACCGCTGGGGGATCGATCCACGGGCTAAATATCGTAGTACAGCGCAAATTCGTAGGGGTGCGGGCGCAAACGCACCGCATCGGCTTCGTTCTTGCGCTTGTACGCAATATAGGTCTCGATCAGCTCTTCCGTAAACACATCGCCTTTCAAAAGGAAGGCATGGTCTTCTTCGAGACAGCTCAGAGCCTCTTCCAAGGAAGCTGGCATTGAGGGAACATTCTTCATCTCCTCCGGCGAAAGATCGTAAATATCCTTATCGAGAGACTCGCCGGGATCGATCTTGTTGATGACGCCGTCCAGTCCCGCCATCAGCATCGCGGCAAAAGCCAGATAGGGGTTCGAGGAAGGATCCGGCGGCCGGAACTCGATGCGCTTAGCCTTGGGGCTGGAGCTGTACATGGGGATGCGGACAGCGGCCGAGCGGTTGCGGCGGGAGTAAGCGAGATTCACTGGCGCTTCATATCCCGGCACCAAGCGCTTATAGCTGTTCGTTGTGGGGGCGATGATCGCCGCCAGCGCCCGGGCGTGCTTCAGCAGTCCGCCAATGTAGTAGAGCGCCAGCTGGCTTAAGCCAGCGTAGCCATCGCCTGCAAACAACGGCTTGCCGCCCTTCCACAAGCTCTGGTGTGTGTGCATGCCGCTACCGTTATCCCCAAAGATGGGCTTCGGCATAAAGGTCACGGTTTTGCCATATTGGTAAGCCACATTCCGGATGCAATATTTGTAAGTCATCATGTTGTCGGCGGACTTGACGAGCGTATTAAACCGCTGATCAATTTCGCACTGTCCGCCCGTGGCCACCTCGTGATGGTGACACTCGATTTCAAGCCCGCATTCCATCATCGTGCGCACCATTTCGGCGCGGAGTTCCTGATAGTGGTCGGTAGGCGGAACTGGGAAGTAGCCCTCTTTGTAGCGCGGGCGGTAACCGAGGTTGTTTTCGGCACGGCCGGAATTCCACCGCCCCTCCTCGGCATCAATGAAGTAAAAGCCAGAGTGCTGGTTTTGGTCGAAGCGAATGTTGTCAAAGATGAAGAATTCCGCCTCAGCCCCGAAATAAGCCGTGTCGGCGACTCCCGTATTTTGCAGATAGGCTTCCGCCTTCATAGCGATCCAGCGCGGATCACGCTCGTAGTGCTGCCTTGTAATCGGATCGATCGTCGTGCCGATCATCACCAGCGTTTTTTCTTCGAAGAAGGGATCAATGAAAGCGGTGTTGGGATCTGGAATCAACAGCATGTCGCTTTCGTTGATGGCGGCCCAGCCGCGAATGCTCGAGCCGTCAATCCCGAATCCTTCCTCAAAGGAATCTTCTGTGAGTTGATCAATCGGATAGGAGACGTGCTGCTGCACGCCCGGCAGGTCTGTGAAACGGATATCTAACTGCTTGATATCGTTCTTCTTAACAAATTCCAATACTTCTTTTGGAGTCATCAGTGAGATCTTTCCTCTCTCGGGACCGTTTTAGAAACTTGGTCGAAGGGCGCTCGGGCAGCTACCAGCCTCGCGCAGGTCAGAGTGCACCTGACTGGGGGACCTAACTGTCGCGGGCGTCTCTTGCAACTGGAATAGTAGCGAACCGATTTCACAAGCGTCAAATAGAAAAACGTTATGAGCCCGATAGGCCGGACGCCACTCCAAAAACTCCCTTTAGCGGCGTCAGGAGCAAGCGCAAACGCCTTGCGTTGAAGCTGGGCGCGCCTCTTTCCCTGCGGGCTGGATAGTACAATGAAAAATCTTGCCCAAGCTCTCGCCAATTCGGAAATCAAAAGAAATGAGTCGATTGCTGCTACAGACAGCTTGCCTGCTAGGAATTCTTCCAGGCGCCCTTCTGGCACAAAGGTACGAGATCTCGCCCTTGGTTTCTTACCCCCGCTGGGGTCGCGAGGGTTTGGGGTCTCTCAATGAGTCGAATAATAAAGACACCGATACGCAGATCCGCGGCCGTCGCGGCTACGGTCTGCGATTGACTTGGAACACACCTGGCTACTACGGCCATGAGGTAGGCTACATCCTGAGTGACGCCACAGTCCGGACGGATATTGTCACTACCCAGGGACGAACGACGATCACAACCCGCTACCAGGACGAGGTGAAAGTCCAGCAAGTCTTCTACAACTTCCTGATGTATATGATGCCCGCCGGCGAGCGCATCCGCCCATTTCTCGCTGTCGGCTTACAGGCTCATCAGTATGGCGCGCCTCGCTTCCCGGACAAGGACGTCCGTCAAACACGAAATTACGGGGCCAACTATGGTGGCGGTTTGAAATTCAAAGTAATCGAACACTTCAATCTCCGGCTCGATTTCCGCCACTACATCGGCGGTAAGCCGTATGACTTGAAATTTGCCGACCAGCGCTTGGCGGGAGGCGGTCTCATCAGCCAGTTTGAGGGCTCGGCAGGCTTTTCGATCACTTTTTAGAACTTTCTGTGGAGGCAATGTTGTTGCAGCTGCCTTGAAAGTGTATTCTTACGGTGAATCAAAAGTCAGAGAATCATAGGTATGTTCATGTCGCGAGTGTCTCTCATCATCGGCTTCTCTCCGCTCCTTGCAGTGCTCTGTTTTCAGCTCGGGGGCGAAACTCAAGCCGGCCCCTCAAGCCGAGTCTCGAGATTCGCGGAAATGTCACGCATGGCGGAGGCCAAGGGGCTGGCGGAGCCCTTCAAAGGCATTACTCGAAATGGTTCTGTGCAAACCGGTCTTTTCCTGATCCAGTCAACGGGAGTTTCGACGGAGCCCGTTCGCCGGGCAGCGGAGCTTTTCCTCAGGTCACTCGATGCCGAACAGCGCCGCCGAACGCAATTTCCCGTCGACGACGAGGAGTGGCGCAAGTGGATGAACCAGCATTTTTATGTGCGGCAGGGAGTCAGTTTTCAGGAGATGACAGAGGCGCAGCGTCAGGCAGCCTTCGGTCTCTTGCGCGCCTCCCTCAGCGCCAAAGGGTTGAATCTTACGCGTGATATCATGAGGCTCAACCATACGCTCGGCGAGCTGAACCAAAATAACTTTAACGAATATGGGGAATGGCTTTATTGGATCACCATCATGGGCCAGCCTTCCGCCACACAACCTTGGGGCTGGCAACTGGATGGCCATCACCTCGTGATCAATTACTTTGTGCTGAAAGACCAGGTCGTCATGACCCCTTCCTTCTTCGGCTCCGAACCAGTGATCGCGCGCAGTGGCAAGTATAAAGGCACCTCGGTTTTACAGGCCGAGCAGGATCAAGGATTAGCGTTTATGCGTTCCTTGCCTGAGGCACAACGTCTACAGGCCACGCTTGAGTTCTCTAAGACAGGAAACAACAACCTGACGGAGGCTTTCAAAGACAACGTCGTGCTCGATTACGCCGGTCTTCCAGCCAAGCTCCTCTCTCCCCACCATCAAGAGCAGCTGCTCAGTCTGATCCAGCTGTACGTCGACAACATGGACTCCGGCCATGCCCGCGTACGGATGCAAGAAGTGCGGCGCCACCTAGAGGAAACTTACTTTGCCTGGATTGGGGGCATTGAAACCAATAGCGTCTTTTACTATCGAATCCACAGTCCCGTAATCCTGATCGAATTCGACCATCAGAGACCGGTGGCCATGCGCCATTTGGTGGAAGATCCTCAAGCTCCCTTCCGCGAGCACATTCACGTCGTCATCCGAACGCCAAACGGCAACGACTACGGAAAAGATTTGCTGCGCCAGCATTACGCGCAGTCCAAACACTGACCAGCTCAGGCTAACTGCCTGAACTTTGCCGGATCTCCTCCAGAAGGCGTCTGGCGTCATAGATTTTCTCAAGCGCCTCGATCACAGCCGTGCTATCCACCGCGACAGCGCGGTTCACTGCAGAATCGAAACCAAAATTCCCGCCCAAGGAATGGATGTTGCCGTCGAAGATCAGCCCAACAATTTCCCTTTTGCGATTGATCACAGGAGAGCCCGAGTTGCCTCCCACGATGTCGTTGGTGGTGACGAAATTAAAATGCGTTTCCAAGTTCAGTTGATTTCGCGCCTTCAACCAGCTGTCGGGAAGCGCAAAAGGTTCGCTCCCGGTGTGTCGCTCGAAAACCCCACCCAAGGTTGTGAACGGCGGAATGGGTTTGCCGTTTTCCACCCAGCCTTTGACGGAGCCGTAGGAGAGCCGCAGCGTAAAGGTCGCGTCGGGATAGATCGACGTTCCGTAAACGGCAAAACGGGCCTTCGCTAGCTTTTCGGCGAGGCTTTTCTGGGGGGACTCGACTTGCTCTTCATACTCCTTTCGCACGCGGCGCGAGAGCGCATCGAGCTTTGAAGCGAAGGCAATCATTGGATCATTCAGAGAATCTAAAGCAGGCTTGCCTGCTTCCAGAAGCCGTTTGCGCACGTTCACGTCATCTAGGCGCGTCCCTTGAATCAAAGCCGTCGCCACTTCGCGTGGAGATTTGCGTCCGAGAATCATCCGCACGTCCGGGTCATCCGGCCCGAGCGCCTCCACCATTTTGGTAAAAGAAAACGTCATTTTCTCGATTTCGAGCTCTTTGTGGATCGGCGCGGGACTTAGAATCAACTGGCGCAGCTGGGGCAACCGGGCGTCGGTATATTCCTCAAGGCGTTTCTCGTTGGGCTTGGCTAGTTCTTCCGCTAGGCGTAGCAGATGGCGGGCTTGCAGAAAGAGCGTACTGCGATAACCATTCGCGCTGTTCAGGTATAGGTTGCGGAGGAACAGCGCCCGCTCCTTCTCCACCACCTTCTCCATGTCTCGCCAAACAGACCCCATCTCTTTTGCTAGTTTTGGATTGGCGAGGACACGCCGCTGGAAATCCTTCTCTCGGGCGCGTAGTTGTTCAAAAAAAGATTTCGACAGGAGGGCAGCATGTTCGCCGCGGTTGGCCTTCAAGCTGTTTTCCACTTGCAAGAGATAGGCTTGAGAGATGCGTTTTTGTTCCGGCCCGCGTTGCTGAAACTGCGTCAGGTTGCCTCGCAGCTCGCTGAGAACCATCACGATGTAGGGGCGAACAAAATCTCGATCAAGCTCAAGTTGCGCGATCGTGAGCTGACGGTCGGTTCCGCCCGGATGTCCGGACACAAATGTCAGATCTCCCTCCCGAACGCCAGTCGATGACCAAGGAAAATAATGAGGCGTTGAAGCCGGCTTACCTTGATCGTAGGCCCGCAGGAACGTGACATCCAAGTTGTAGCGCGGAAACATGAAGTTATCCGGATCACCCCCAAAAAAAGCGATCGCGACCTCAGGGGCGAAGACAAGCCGGAGGTCTTGGAAACGCCGGTAACGGTAAAGTTCGTAGCGCCCGCCGCCATAGAGCGTAACAACATCGCAGCGCACCTGCTCAGAGGTGGCGCACTCCTTTTCGAGTTTGGCAAATTCGGCTTTGCGCGCTTCGTTGGCCTTTTGATCCGAAAGCCCGGCCGTGGCTTTGCGAATGCGGGCGGTGACATCAGTGATCTCAACCAGCTGGTTGGCCTCAAAATTCGGGCAACGGATTTCATCTCCCTCAATGCGGGCCAGATAGCCCGATTGAATGTAGTTTTTTTGCGGCGTCGAAAGCGCCTCGAGACACTGCGTTGCGCAGTGATGGTTGGTCATGATGAGACCGTGAGGGGAAACGAAACTGGCCGAGCAGCCAAAAGCCAAACGCACGGAGCTGAGCCTGACGCTCTCAAGCCACGCTTCCGTCGGCAAGAAGCCGTATTGCGCCTTGACCTTCTGGCTGGGGAAATTGTTCAACAGCCACATGCCCTCTTCTGCCTGGACTCGAGAAAGTACGGCCCAAACAACCAAAAAAACAAGTTTGCCGAGCATCATTTCCTTCTAAGGATAGCCAACCAGCCGGCCCGAGGTTTCCCGCGCGGCCCCGACAAACGCCCAGCGCTGCTACCGTTGATATACTCGAAAGGGAATGGCCGTTCTTGTCTCTTTGGGAAATTCCGCACCCGTTGACCGGGCGCGCTTGCTCGAAAAACAAGAGCAGCTGTTTGAAAATCTCCGTTCCTTAGGCCAGGTTCTGGTGGCTTATTCCGGCGGCGCCGATTCGGCCTATTTGGGTTGGGCGGCCCATCAGGTCCTTGGCGAGGGCTGCTTGCTGATCACGGCCGACTCCGCCTCACTCCCCCAATCCCACAAACGGGACGCCGAAGAATTCGCTCGACGTTTTGGCATCCGCCACGAGTATATTCGCACCTACGAGTTCGATAACCCCAACTACGTGGCGAACAACCCGGACCGCTGCTTTCACTGCAAGGACGAGCTGTTCCGGCGGATGGAAGAGGTGGGCCGTGAAAAAAAAGTCAAGCACATTGTCTATGGCGTAAATCTGGATGACCTCAGAGATTACCGCCCCGGCCAGCAAGCCGCCAAACTGCACCAGGTAAAGGCCCCCCTCGTTGAGGCGCAGCTGACCAAGGCCGAAATTCGAGAGCTCTCGCGAATGGCGGGTTTGCCAACTTGGGACCGGCCGGCTTCGGCCTGCCTCAGTTCGCGCGTTCCTTACGGAACAGCGGTCACAGCGCAAATTGTCCACACGGTGGACGCGGCCGAAGACGCTCTCCGTTCGCTTGGCTTCCGCCAGTTCCGCGTTCGTTTCCACGACAAACTGGCGCGGATTGAAATAGCCCGGGAGGAACTGCCCAAGGCGCTCGATCTCGCTGTTTGCGACCGCCTTGTGGCCCTCTTCAAACCGCTCGGGTTTCTTTACGTGACACTGGATCTTGAGGGCTATCGCCAGGGGTCCATGAATGAAGTCTTAGGACTCGGCAAAAACGCGTGAACATACCCGACACTGCGGAATGTTTTCCAGCCGGTCCAGCTAGCGGGTCATGAACTTCCGAGAAGCGCTCCGCTTTAGCGTGCAAGCGCTACTCTCTAACAAAATCCGCACTGCGCTGACCGCCCTCGGCCTGCTCATCGGCAACGCATCGGTCATTCTCGTGGTGACCATTTCCCTAACCAGCCGCGAGTTCATTTTGGAGCAGATCAGCGGTGTCGGCAGCAACCTCATTACAGCCTACTTTGATTCCGGCAATCGCGAGGCTTCGCAAGTGGCGGGCGACTACGTAAAGATTGCCGACGTGGAGGCGGTAAAAACGGCTCTAGGGCCACGCATTAAAGCTGCCACCGGCGTGATGTCTGACTTCGCTTCCATCGTCCTTGACGGCCGCCTGCGCGATGTCAAGGTCATCGGCTCGGATGAAGAGTATGCCAAGGTGCGCAACTTGGTGCAACTGTCGGGACGGCCCCTTGAAGCCTCCGACGTTCAACTGCGCCAGCGCGTAGCCCTGCTGACCGAGTGGCTGGCGAATAAGCTTTATGGCGCGCAGCAGGCCGCCGTGGGACAAACTCTCAAGCTCTATGGGCTCCAATTCACCATCATCGGTACGTTCAAGGAGAGAACCGACACATTTGGCCTATCGGAGCTTTCGCGTGAGTCGATCTTGATTCCAGTCACCGTGCTTCGCTACTTCACACCTTACGAGCGCATTGATCCGCTCTATGTGCAGGCAGTACGGCTCGAGGAAGTAGAGCCCCTGACCGAGCAAGTGCGCCTGATTCTAGAAAGCCGCCACCGTCCCGGCGCCAACTATTACGTGGGCAACCTCACGGGTATTCTCCAGGCAGCGAAAAACATTGCCCTCGTACTCACCATTGTGCTAATACTCATTGCCGCCATTGCTTTGATTATTTCTGGCATCGGCATAATGAACATCATGCTGGTCACCGTGACCGAGCGAACGCGAGAGATCGGTATCCGGATGTCGATCGGAGCCCGGCGGCGCGACATTCTGGCCCAGTTTCTGCTCGAGGCGGTCTTGATCAGTCTCGGCGGCGGCTTACTGGGGGTATTGGTGGGAGTCGCCATCCCGCTGAGTGTTCCGTTTTTTGTGGAAGGCATCCGGATTGAGGTCTCGAAGCTCTCGATCGTAATCGCCTTCATCATCTCCTTTGCCGAAGGCCTGGTGTTCGGCTTACTTCCGGCCAACCGGGCGGCTCGCCTCAATCCTACCGAGGCACTGCGCTACGAATAGCCCCGACCTCCTGTCCTCGTCTCGAGGCGAGGATTGCGTTGCCCTGCCGGCTGCAATGAATTCATCCGGTAGCTGATGGAGCAAGACCCGCAAAATCCGCATATGGGAGTAGCCTGCTTCGCTCTGACAGAGCGCAGGTGAAAACAACAATGGAGGAGAAAACAATGACTTGCCGATTTCAGCTGGCTATTTCCGCCGGTTTTATGCTCACCATCACCAGTGGCCAGGCCCAAGTGTTTCAGGACCGCACGGTCCCCCAAGTGCCGGGCGAACGACGTGCCATGGTAACCGTACCCTTGAACGGAATTCCCCGCTCGCGGGTGGAAGTTTGGCTTCACTATTCGGACAACCCCTCGGACCTCGCCAATCCCAACACAGTTCCCAGAGGCCGGGCCTCTTGCCGCACCATCAGTAACGGAAATCTACGCTGTGAATTCATCTTCCCGCACGGCGACCATCCCACCCCCAACATTCTGACCAGAACGGAAGTCAACGGCGGTGAACCGCCTAGCGACCGGCCTACGTTGATCGAACACCAGATCGCTGTTACGCAGTTCCTTGCCGGCTTGGGGCCCGTCCCTGCCACCGTTTTAACCGACCACAATCCGAAGAGGATCGGCTCGCCGGACACAGTCTATTACCGCTGGGTCCGCATCGTCACCGGACCGGGTAGCTCCACGACCAACGACGTCGAACGCAGCTTCCGCATGCCACGTCGTTACATCGTGGTCAACATCGGGGATTCTTATGCCGCGGGCGAAGGCTCGCCCAACCGGGATTTGACCGATACGGACAATGAGCCGATGTGGAACGACACGCCCTGCCACCGGTCCGAGGAGAGTGGTCAGGCGCGCGGCGTAAGAGCTGTCATCCAGAGAACTCCACAAGCGGCAATTACGTTCGCTAACTTTGCTTGTAGCGGCGCTATTTCACGAAACCTCACGCATGAGACACAATCCATCGATCCAACCCCGCTCGACCCCTTGAACCGGCGCACTCCAAATGGGAGCGTACAACGCACCCCGCAACTCGATCGCTTGGAAACTTGGATGGCAGACAACAACCGCAACCACGTCGACGTCATGCTGCTTTCCGTTGGCGGTAACGACGCCGGCTTTGGCGAAGTGGCGCTACGCTGCTTGATTAATGTCACCTCAGACTGTCGAAACGACCCC
Source organism: Bryobacteraceae bacterium (assembly GCA_025056455.1). Classification (GTDB taxonomy): domain Bacteria; phylum Acidobacteriota; class Terriglobia; order Bryobacterales; family Bryobacteraceae; genus CADEFT01. The sequence goes on from JANWVY010000002.1 coordinate 220,010, forward strand.
CAGGTGCTTGCCAGGATCAGCTCAGGGCTCAGCACTCTTCCTTCGCGGCTCAATGCCGTCAAAAACGATATCGAGTCGCGGCCTTTCCGCGTCCACCGGGTGCTTCATTTTGGATACCCTGACCCGACGCGCGACGCCACCGGATCGTTCTGCGGCCCGTCGGTTCCAGCATCCCAAACGTGCTGGGGACCGCTCGAACGCACCATCAGCACGGCCGATTTCGCTTTTATCTTCAATTCCTTCTTGGTCCCGCTAAATACGGCTCTGAGTCAGTTTGCAACCACCACAAATCAGAACCGGGTGGACCGGACGCCACGGTGGACCTTCACAGAAACGGCGAGCCTGAGCCGCACGAGAGGCTTGTGTAACTGCTCCAACGGGTTCTTCCACACGGCTGGTCAATCCCTCAGCGTGCAAGGTGATCTGCTCGGAACAGCGCACCCCAATCGTCGAGGGCACCGAGAAGCCTATCAAGTCCGTACTGAAGACTTTTTGTCGAGTCAAATTCGTTCTCTATTGAGAGACTCAATCCTGGAACAAGTTGGCAATTAGAACCTGCCAACCCTTCTCGCGCCAACGCCGGGCCTGCCTTTTCAGGCAGCGTCCGGCGATTCGTTTTTGGACGGCCACTGCCGCCACCTGCCGGCGCTAGCGCAAGGCCTTCACGGGGATGTTGAAGGCTACCGTATTCACCTCGCCTCGACTTTGAAATTGCACCCACACGCGATAGATGCCTTCTCGCGGAAAGATCATATTGAACTGCACCTGAGGACCTCCATCGGCAAGGAAAGGGTGCGTGTGGACGAGATCGATGAGGTCCTGACTGGCTGCAAGCATGTGTCCCCAGGCTCCCAAGAAGGGCTCGAGCTGAAATGGTTTGCCGTGTTTTGGCGACAAGCGGAAGAACATTAAGGTCTTGAATCCGGCCAGAGGTTCAGCCGGCTCCATGGTCAGTTCGACGTTGAGGTTGACAGATTGCTGCGGGCTTACATCCGGCTGGAGAGGCTTGGGCTTTTCCGCCTTGCCTGGCACGTAGAGTGTGCGGACGTGCATCTGGGGCACACTGCCGGCCGGGAAAAAATCGCTCAATACCCGATAGGCGCCCGCTTTCGGCAGGGACGTACGGAAGCGAAAAATCCCCTGCTTTTCGTCAAAATCCGGGTGCTCGTGCGCGAAATATTCAAGGTCCTCGCTGATCAGGAACAAATGAAATAGCTTTTCGTGCACGATTTCGAATTGCCGCACTGTCTGGCCTGATTTCGGATCTTCTACCCGGAAGGCCATTTCCACCGGCGCACCGGGGCGCGCAGGCCGCGGCTTTAGCTCAAGATCAACGTGAAATTCGACTGGTTCGGGGATTCCAACCAGCAGCGCCATTCCACATCGCGGGCAGCGCCCAGGGTTTTTCTGCCGGATATCCTTGTCCATGGGACAGTAGAAATCCGGTTCATCTTCCTTTTTCTCCTCGCTCAAAGGCTGCTGCTGGCCAGGCAGCAGCTGAGCGAGGACCAGTAGCACGAGCAGAAATGACCGCACAGCTATGCCTCAAAGGGCCAGTGAGCGGTGGTTGTATAGCCGCCGTCAACCGCAATGCACTGGCCCGTGATGTAGTCGGAGCCAGGACTGGAAAGGAAAACGGCAAGCGGGGCAACATCTTCGGGCGTACCCGTCCGCGGCATCGCCTGGCAACCCCGCAACCAGTCCTTCATAATTTGAGGTTCCCACATTTTACGGTTCAGATCGGTAATGATGAAGCCAGGCGCGATACAGTTCACTTGAATGTTATGGCGGCCCCACTCGGCTGCGAGCGTGCGCGTGAGCCCGTAAAGTGCGCTTTTCGTCATGGCGTAAACCGTGAGGTAGGGTAATCCCAGCAGCGACATCAGGCTGCCGATCATTACAATCTTGCCGCCCTGGCCGCGCCTCACCATGCGCTCTCCCACCAGCTGCGTCAGGCGGAAGATGCCGTGCATATTGGTTTGCATAAGCAGGTGGTATTCCTCTGGAGTGTATTTTTCAAAGCGCTTGCGGATGTTTGTTCCCGCAACATTGATGAGGATGTCCACGTCACCGGCTTGCTTGGCGCCTTCTTCGATGCTGACTGTATCGGCCATATCCAGGCGCAAAGCGGACGCCTCATGGCCGGCCCTCTGAAACTCCGCGGCCTCGGCTTGGAGTACCTCCAGTGAGCGCGAGGCGAGAATCACCTTGGCGCCTGCCGCAGCGAGGCCCCGGGCAATGGCTAGACCGATGCCACGGCTTGCGCCATTCACGAGTGCGGTCTTTCCAGTCAATGAAAAGGGGTTGGATTGGGTCATAATAACTTTCCAATCTTACCCGCTCGCTAGGGTACAATTCTTGTTCAACCGCCGCAAGTCCAACCATGAAGAGCTATCGTATTGACGTCCTTGCTGGGGACGGAATTGGCGTCGAAGTAACCTCCGCCGCATTGAAGGTCTTAACCGCCGCTGCGTCCAAGTTTGGTTTCGGCGTGAATTACCAGGAATACGACTGGGGCTCAGACTATTTCTTTCGCAACGGCCGGATGATGCCGGTGAACGCCTTGGAGACGCTGAGCGGGGCTGATGCCATTTTGCTCGGCGCCGTGGGCCATCCCGATATCCCCGATCACGTGACCTTACACGGCATGCTGCTGCCCATCCGCCGCGGCTTTGACCAGTATGTGAATTTGCGGCCAGCGGTGCTATACGACGGCGTCGAGTCGCCGCTTCGCGGCTACCCACCGCGAGAAATTGACATGGTGGTCGTGCGGGAGAATACCGAAGGCGAGTATGCTCCGGTCGGTGGCTTTGTTCACCATCACCACTCCCATGAAGTGGCGGTGCAAACGGCAGTGTTTACCCGGCATGGCTGCGAGCGCGTCATCCGATATGCGTTCGAACTTGCGCGAAAGCGCGACCGGAAAAAGCGAGTCACCTCCATCACGAAATCGAATGCTCAGGCCTATGGGATGGTCCTCTGGGACCGCATCTTTCTTGCCGTCGCAAAAGAATTCCCTGACATTGAAACGGAATCACTGCTGGTAGACGCTGCGGCGATGAATTTTGTGCGGCGGCCAGAAAGTTTTGACGTCGTGGTGGCGTCCAACTTGTTTGGGGATATTTTGAGCGATCTTTCCGCGATCGTGACGGGCTCGATTGGACTCGCAGCCAGCGCCAACCTCGATCCCACGCGGAAGTATCCTTCGTTGTTTGAGCCCGTACATGGCTCCGCGCCGGACATTGCAGGCCGCGGCATCGCCAACCCCCTGGCGGCGATCTTGTCGGTGGCCGCTCTGCTCGAGCACTTGGGCGAAATGCAAGCGGCGAAGGCGGTTGACAGCGCTGTTCGAAGAGTTCTTGCCGCTGGTGAAGTGCGCACCCCGGACCTCGGCGGCAAGAGCACGACAGTTGAGGTACAGCAGGCCGTCGTTGACGCCCTGGAAGCTAGCGCCTCCGGAGACCAACACTAAGCCCTCCGTCTAGCGGGAGCCTTGCTGTTCCGGCGTGGTAGGCTCCACCTCTGTGACCGGCTTGCGCTTGTGTTTGGCGAAGAAATCAAACATGGCGGGAATGTAGGGGACGACGATGTCAATGTGGTTGCCTCCCGCCACTTCGATGTACTCCACCGTCGCGCCTGCCTTCCGAGCTGCCTCCACCATGTTGCGGGACTGGCTTACCGGCACCGTGCGGTCTTGGTCGCCATGGACGACAAATTGCGGGATGTGGCGGATGGCTGCCATACGGGCCGGGTTGCCTCCACCGGCAAACGGCGCTAAGGCCGCAAACAACTTGGGATGGTTCATCGCGATGCTCCACGAACCAAATCCGCCCATGGAGTGGCCCATCACATAAATCCGGTCGGGGTCGATGGAATACGTTCGCCGTACCTCGGCAATTACGTCCAGAACGTCGCGCTCCGCGTCTCCGCGATACATCGAGGCGGGGCCTCGCCCCTTGGGCGCTACGACAAAGAAGTTGCGCTTTTCCGCCTCACGCTTGATGACTCCGTTGGCATACAGATCGAACATGGAATTCTCATCGCCGCCCATGCCGTGCAGCGCTACCACCAGAGGCGCTGGCTGAGAAGACTGATAGCGTTCAGGAACATATAAACGGTAGGGTTGAAGGCTCTGGTCCACGGCCGAGCGGTAGGCCCGGTGGAAGTCACCCGTTTTGTTGGCAAAGGGGTCCTTACCCTGCTCCAAGGCATCGAGAATTTCGTTGGCAGTCGCAAAGGCACGCGCCAAGTCAGCTCGATGGGCATGCGTTTCTCCGCGGTCCACCCGTTCATAGAGGGCAAGTGCAAAGAGAGCCGTGGCCATCGCTGGATGTTTTTTCTCATCGAGGCCCCGAAGCCGCTTTTCGAGCTTGCTGGCTTCATCCGCCAGGGATTGGATTCGTAGCGGTACGGTCTTAACGAAAGCATCCCGGGCTTTTGAATCCAATCGGCCCTCCCCATCGCGGAGACGCGCTTCTACGAAATAATTGCCCGCCACATCCGCTGGCAGGGTAATGTCGATCGACGCGGGCAGCTTGGCCGAAGAAATCGTGGAAGTGGCTAAGGGAAGTTCTTCCCCTTCCCCTTGTGCGGGGCGGAGCACAATCTCCGCTTGGAGCAGCTGTTCCACCGTGCCCAGCGAATAAAGCGGCCGGAGCGCCACGGTGATGGTCTGGCCTGGAGGGCTAAGGTGATGATTGAGCCGGGCCTGCAAGGAAGCTGCTAGCTCGAGCTGGGGCGTCCATTCCGCTCCGCGCATCAGAGCCATCCCTCGATAAAGATTCCGCAGGGCCTCTCCTGGTTTCCCCGAAAGACCGAGTTGCATCGCTTCGGCCCCGAGACGGTCGGCTTCCTTGCGTTGCTCATCGGTGAGCGGCAGGCTGGCTTTCATCGTGTTGTAGCGCACCGACGTGCTCAAAACCATCTCCGCGTCCTGCGCCGGCGAGAGCCAGCAAAAAGACAGTACCAGCAAGACAGCCCGAAGGCATGGGTCCATCCTCGTCATATCTCCCGATCGTAGCGGAAATCCTCCAAAAAGGGATATCATGCGGAACGGCGCAGGCAAGAGAGCTCGCCCTTAGCCTGCGGCAAGGATCGCGAATGAACTTATCGCTGTCGGTACGCATAGCAGAGGCCTTTGACAACAAAGAACGCAGCAATCTTCCGTTCCCTGAGATTCTTGCTCTCGCACGGAAATACGGCTTTCGCGCCGTGTGCATGCGGGCTTCCGTCGCCGGCGTGCACACCCCGGTGGAAGTTGTACGCGACTTACGCCGCCAGCTTGATGAGGCAGGATTGAGGGTGTCCATGGTCACAGGTGACTTCGCCGTGCCGAGCAATAACGACAGCGGCCCTGACCTGTTGCGCTACATTCGGCCCCACCTCGATCTGGCGACCGAGCTGAAAGCGACCTTAATCCGCGTCTGTATGAAGCGGGAGGAAGATATCTACTGGGCGCAGCGCGCGGCGGATGAAGCTGCCGAACGCGGGATTCGCTTAGCTCATCAATCCCATATCGCGAGTTTGTTTGAAGTGCCAGAAAACGCTCTCAAAACCCTCCGCGCAGTAGGGCGGTCAAATTTTGGCCTCATCTATGAGCCCGCCAACTGGTTCATCTGCGGGCAGGCATATGGCGCAGAAATTCTCAAACAGTTTGAACCCTACTTGTTTAATGTCTACGTGCAGAATCACCGCGTGAGGCCGCAAGGCGCTTCCCCGCTGCAAAGCTGGACCAAGGGCGAAATTCGCGTCGACCATATCGGCATCTGGGAGGCGGGCGGGGTTGACTATCCCGCCGTGTTAAGGGCGCTTAAGAACCTGAAGTACACCGGCTATGTCACCGTGCATCAGGCCTTCGCCGGCGTGATGCCGGTGGAGGAGGCCGTGCGCCGGAGCGCGGAATACTTGAAACAGTTCTTATCGTAAAGAGGATCAGCTGACAGGGAGAATGGCTTCATGACGAGAAGAAGCTTTGCGGGCACCGCTGGACCGGCCCTCCTACTGCCAAGCGGTCAGATTGCCGGCTCGAAGGCCAACTCCGCCATCCGCATGGGATTAATCGGCTGCGGAGGGCGCGGTGTCGGCCTTGGGACCTTGCTTGCGCGCGAAGATCGGGTACGGTTCACGGCGCTATGTGACCTGCGGCCCGAGCAGATGGAGAAAGCTGCTCCTCACTTGAAAGCCGCCTCAGCCAAGCGCTACCGCGACTACCGAGAGTTGCTCAACACCGACCTCGACGCCGTGGTGATCGCGACACCGGTCTATCAGCATCCCGAGCAGCTTGAGTCCGCCGTGCTCGCAGGCAAACATGTCTACTGCGAGAAGCCAGCCGCCGTGGATGTCGAGGGTTGCCGCCGCGTCATTCGAGCGGGCAGCCGCGCCTCGGCCCGCCAGTGCATCGTCTTCGGTTTTCAAAATCGCTACGGCCCAGGCTATCGGAAAGCCGAGACGTTGATCCGCTCCAACGCCATCGGAGCCATCAAACTCGCACGCAGCAATTGGATCGCTAGCACGGGAATTGGCAAACGCAGCCGGGCGCCGGTTCCACCTGACCAAGAGAAACTCATCTACTGGAATGTGTGGCGGCAGTACAGCGGCGACATCATTGTTGAGCAAAACGTGCATGGCGTCGACGTGCTCAACTGGTTTCTGGGCAGTGCGCCCATCAAGGCCTATGGCACCGGCGGCCGCATCTTGCGCACCTATGGCGATAACCTCGATCACTTAAATGTCACCTTCGTTTATCCCACTGGCGTTCACGCCGTGCTCACCGCTTCGCAGTTCGGGCCGAACGGCTACCGCGTAGTGAGCGAGACGTTTCTCGGCGTCGAGGGGGTTATTGAAACCCAGCGACAATCGCTGTCGATTTACCGCAATCCCAAGGAGGTTTCGCTGGAAAAGATCGAAAAGGACATTACCGAGACCGCGCTGGAAGAATTTGTGCAAAGGATCCTTGATCACCAGCCAGAGAACACGGCAGCGCGCGCCGCCGAGTCCACGCTCACCTGCATTCTCGGGCGCATGGCGATTGATCAAAAGCGGGAAGTGAACTGGAAGGAGCTCGGGGTGTAGCCATTCGGACTGGGCGGAGAGCCGCCGCCTATGTCATGATCGTGAAACCATGTCTCTGGTTCGTTATTCTCGTTCGGGCGCAGTCGCCACCATCACCATCGACAATCCTCCCGTAAATGCGTTGAGTCCCGGAGTGCCGGAAGGGATTTCCGAGGGATTACAAAAAGCTATTGCAGATCCGGAGGTCGTGGCCGTTGTCTTGATTGGAGGGGGCCGGACGTTCATCGCTGGCGCCGACATCCAGGAGTTCCGCAAGATTCATCAGGGGCAGGCAGGCAGTTTAAAACCCCTCCTGCGTCTGCTGACCGACTTGGAGGAAAGTCCCAAGCCCGTCGTGGCCGCGATTCATGGCACAGCTCTGGGCGGAGGCTTAGAGGTGGCCATGGCCTGTCATTATCGAGTGGCTGTGGCCTCTGCGCAGCTCGGCCAGCCAGAGGTAAAACTTGGCCTGATTCCCGGCGGCGAAGGCACGCAACGGCTGCCGCGGCTGGTTGGCGTCGCGAAGGCCCTCGAGATGTGTGTCTTTGGCGAACCCATTGGCGCCAAGGAGGCTTTGCAGGCAGGAATCCTCGACGAGATTGTCGAGGGCGAACTCCTCGATGCAGCCGTTGCCTATGCTCAGCGCGTGGCCCATTTGCCGCCACCCAAAACCAGCGCCCGGACCGATAAGCTCGGCGACCCGGAAGCAAATGCTGCCGCCATTGCCACCGTCCGGGAAGCGGCTCAAAAACGGATGCGGGGACAAACTGCGCCACTTGCCGCCATTGAGGCTATCGAGGCGGCGACAAAACTTCCTTTTCGCGAAGGCTGTCAGCGAGAGCAGGAATTATTCGCTGCCTGCCTTGCCAGTGATCAGTCAAAGGCGCTCGTCCATGTCTTTTTCGCCGAGCGAACCGTGGGCAAGATTCCCGGGCTTGGCAGGGACGTTCAGCCCCTTGCGCTTCATCGGGCCGCCGTCGTGGGCGCAGGCACCATGGGCTCGGGAATCGCGATGGTGTATGCCAACGCGGGCATTCCGGTGCTACTCAAAGACAGCACGGAGTCAGCCCTCACGCGTGGCATGAACAGCATTCGCACCAACTATGCGAATTCTGTTAAGAAAGGCCGCTTTAGCCAGCAGGATGCCGACAAGCGACTGGCTTTGATCACCCCCACGCTGAGCTATGACGGGTTTGAACAAGCGGACGTGATCGTCGAGGCGGTCTTCGAGAACATGGCCTTAAAAAAGCAGGTCTTTGCTGAAATCGACGCCGTCGCCAAACCGGACGCCGTACTCGCTTCAAACACCTCGACTCTAAACATCGACGAAATTGCCTCGGCCACGCAGCGGCCAGAGTCGGTGATTGGCCATCACTTCTTTAGTCCCGCTCATGTCATGCGGCTGCTTGAGATTGTTCGTGGCCGGGCCACGAGTGATCGGATCATTGTCACCTCTCTTGAGCTCGCCAAGCGACTGCGCAAGGTGGGCGTCGTGGTGGGAAATTGTCGCGGCTTTGTGGGCAACCGCATGTTTGCCCCCTACTGCCGCGAGGCCATCTTTTTGGTGGAAGAAGGCAATCCGCCCGAACAGGTAGACCAGGCGCTCTACGAATTCGGCATGGCGATGGGTCCGCTGGCAGTACAGGACTTAGCCGGCCTCGATGTGGGGTGGCGCATTCGCAAAGAGTTCAAGCATACTGAGATCCCGGGCATCCGTTACCCCGAGCTCGATTCGCTGCTCTGCGAGCAAGGCTTTTTCGGCCAAAAGACCGGGGCCGGCTTTTATCGCTATGACGAAAACCGCAAGCCTTCACCCCATCCCCGCGTCATGGAGCTAGCTCGAGAGTATGCGGCCAAAGCTGGCATTCCGCAAACTCCGGCCACACCCCAAGAAATCCTCGAGCGCTGCCTCTATGCGCTCATCAACGAAGGGGCCGCCCTACTGGCGGAAGGAATCGCGCTGCGCAGCGTGGATATCGACATCATCTATATTCACGGCTACGGTTTTCCTGCCTGGCGCGGAGGCCCCATGAAATACGCGGATCTGCTCGGGCTCGACCGCGTGTACCAGAAAGTGTGCGAATTCTACGGACGCTTCGGCTATCACTGGAGACCTGCGCCACTTCTCGAGCAACTTGCCAAAGAAGGATCGAGCTTCAGCGCCTATGACCAGAGCAAAGCCAAGGGGCAATAGGCAGAGACGCCGCTCATTCTAGGCTCGGATTTTTTGAAGACCCGCGTCGGACGTTCCAGACTTCCGTCTTGTTCCGTCAAGGTGAATTTCTCGCCATTGGCCGGGCGCAAGGCCCTCAAGACGCCAGTCGCCGATCGCCACCCGAATTAAGCGCAGCGTGGGATGGCCCACCGCGGCTGTCATCCGGCGCACCTGGCGGTTGCGGCCTTCTCTAAGCGTCATCTCAAGCCAAGCAGTCGGCACCGACTTGCGATAGCGAATTGGAGGATTGCGAGGTGGCACGGGCGGTTCAGACTCGAGCAACCTCACTTCACAGGGACGAGTCCGTACCCCCTGAATCACCACTCCGCTCCGCAAGGCCGCCAGCGCGTCTTCGCTAGGCACTCGCTCGACCTGCACCCAGTAGGTGCGGCGATGGCCGTAGCGCGGATCGGTCAGGCGGTGTTGCAAACGCCCGTCGCAAGTTAGCAACAGCAGGCCTTCGCTGTCACGGTCGAGCCGGCCCGCCGGATACAAATCAGGATATGGAATGTAAAGCGCAAGCGTGGGATGTCCGCGGCCATCCCGGTCGCTGAACTGGCTCAGCACGCCATAGGGCTTGTAGAACAGGATGTGCCGCGGCGTGTCCAGCGCTGGCGCGAGCTTGGTGTCCCGGGCCGGATGGGTAGAGGAGGACGCTCCTACCGGGATCGCCTGAAATTTCGTCGGCTTGGCTTTGCGTGCTGAGCTCTTCACTGTGCAACTGCGCCTCACGAGCAGTTTCTTTCGTTGCCGTTATAGCACTCGCAAGCCGTCAGTGGACAACTCGCCTTGCCAGCGGCCCCAAATCATGTTTCAACGAGAGGATCGCTAAGATGGAAAAGAAGGGATCGGAGCCGCCGGTGATCACAGAGAAGAACAAGCGGAGGGCGCCCGGCGAAATAAACCTCAGCTCCCTTGCGAGTAGAAGGCTCCTCCGGACTTGGCAAGTTGCGGCGCGCTTCGCTTTCGCCGTCCTGGCGTGTGTTACTCCCCTGGCCTCCCAAGTCCGGGAAATCCGCGGTCAAGTCGTGGACGCAAACACCGGCCAGCCCCTTGAAAAAGTTTTGATCCGCAACTATCGAGGCGAAGGCAGAACGGAAACGGATGCGCTGGGCCGGTTCCGTATCGAAGTTTCTCCGGAGGCGGAACTGCTGTTCTCGAGCGTCGGCTACCGCCCCTACCGCCTACCCCTTTCCGCAGAAGAAAATCAAGAATTCGAAATCCGTCTGGTTCCAGATACGTTGCGCACCTCGCAGAAGCTTGACGTATATGCAGGACCCTTTGCACTCGAGCCAGCAGCAGCGGGCAACGCACTCAGTTTGGCCGGGACCGAGCTGCGCAATCTGTCCAGTGTACTTGCAGAAGATCCGTTGCGCGCCGTCCAAGCGCTTCCTGGGGTGAATGCCAATGACGATTTTCAAAGCCAGTTGTCTCTACGCGGGGCGGGATTTCAACGCATTGGCGTGTACGTGGATGGCCTTTTGCTCCATTCTCCCTATCACACAGCCCAGGGCGATCCTTCCAATCCGTCGCTTACGGTTCTTTCCAGCGACTTGATGGAAAGCGTCGTACTCTTTCCTTCCGCGCCCCCGCCCCAACTTTCCGACCGCACGGCGGCCGCCGTGGATCTACGGCTGCGCGATGGGGATCGAAAAAAAGTCTCAGCGCGGGGTGCGGTGAGCGCCTCCAACGCCTCAGTCAGCCTGGAGGGACCCCTGGGACGCCAGGAGCGCGCCTCCTGGTTGCTCAGCGCACGCAAGAGTTACCTTCAATACTTGATCCGTTCCACCACCGATGAACCGGGCCTTGTGTTTGGCTTCGGCGACGTGCAGGCGCGCCTGTCCTACGATTGGACACCGCGCCATACGGGCCGTCTTACCATCATCCACGGTCGCTCTGGCCTGGATCGCAGGGGCGCAGAAAACCGTGTGGGACTAAACGGCTTATTTGACACTGATTATGACTTCACCGTCGCCCAGGCCTCTTCCCGCTGGTTCCCGCTGAGCGGGCTGAGTCTTCAAAATTCGTTTGCCTGGATGCGGGAAAGTCACCTCAACCGCAACCGTAACTACGATCCACTGTCCGGCGGACAGTATGGAGAGTGGGTTTACAACGGGGATCACTTCTGGCAGTGGAAGGAACAGAGCACTCTATTTTTCGGGGCCACCTTGCGGCGTTTACGCGATTACGGCTTCTTGGACCGCCACAACGCCTCGCCTCCCTTCGTTGTTCATCTCGACCAGTGGCGGGGCGTGGGCTTTCGAAGCGGCGCTCACCTTTTCCAGCAAGTCACCCTCTGGAGTGGGAAGCTCCAACTGCGCGCCGGCGGACGTTACGATCACCATGACTCCAATCGCATCCACTCTTGGAGCCCTATGAGCTCAGTCTCACTCACACTGAGCAATCGCACGGCGCTCTCTTTGAACTGGGGCATTAACGTCCAGTATCCGGAACTCTCGCAAAGCTACTCGCGCTTTGGGCGGCGGACGCTGTTGCCAGAGCGCTCTAACGCGGTCAATTTCGCCTTAGAACACCGCTTCGAGGAGCGGACCCGCGTCCGCTTCGAACTCTATCAACGGCTGGACCGGGATCTGATCTGGCGGCCCGATTTCGAGGCGCGCATTCGCAACGGCCGGATCTATCTCGGTAATCTCTTTGCGCCATACGCCAATGTTGTTCGCGGCTATGCGCGAGGGGCACAGCTCTTTGTCCAGCGAAGAACCAGCAACGGGTTGGCTGGCTGGGTATCCTATGCCTGGGGCACGTCTCTCTATCGCGACGGTTTCAGCGGCGTCAGTTTTCGCTCAGACTTTGATCAGAGGCACACCATCAACGTCTTCGGGAGCTATCGCCTTCGACCCACCATCAATGTCAGCTCGCGCTGGTTCTACGGAAGCGGTTTCCCTGCTCGCGGATACCTCCGCGGAGGCAGCTTGAGCCAGGTCTTCCTGGCCAGCTCGCGCAATGAACTGCGGATGCCGGCTTACCACCGGCTCGATGTGCGCGCCAACAAAACTTTTGTTAAAAACGGCTGGCACGTGACGCTATTTGCGGAAATTCTGAATCTCTACAGGCGCCGCAACCTCCGTTTTGACGAGCTGCTTGGCGTCCAGCCCCAGACCGGGCTCGCGCGCCTGGCCGTAGATCCCATGCTGCCTTTCCTTCCTTCGGCGGGTCTGGCCGTAGAATTTTGACCCCAAGTCTTTCGCTTGAAATTCTTGGCGGAGAATTCAAGGCTGGAGCTCCGCCGTAAGCGTGGCGCCGGGCACCTGCGGGATGGAAGCGAGCATTTTGACCGGCATCCTCGATTCTTTGGCGATCCACAGCTGGACTTTTCCTGCCGACCCGTCCGCTGGCGTCAACTCGACACGAAAAGCGTCATAAGTGGCGCCGCCGACCGTCACACGCTCAGAGCCAGCCACCGCAACCCTGGTCAGCTTTTCTTTATGCTGCATCATGTCGAAGTTGCGAATGACGGTTGAGTAGCCCTCGGCAAGAGGCAGCGCGCCGACTGCCAGTGCAGAGCCTGCCCCATCTGCGAATAAGGGAGCACTGAGCGTCGCTCGAATCGGGCGCTGCTGACCGTTTAGGTTCATGGCGCCTGTCACTTGATTTCCATCCACGCTCATCTGGATGGTGAGCGGCCCTTGCTGGAAATCTCGTTTCAACACCACGAGCGATTCTTTATCAAGCGTTACCGTATCGGTCGCTTGGCCTGTTGCCGATTCGGTGGATTCGATCGCTACCCATCGGCCGTTTTCTTCTTTGAGCGTGGTGGAAATTTTTAAACTAAGCTCTCGGCCGCCTGCAGAGAGCTTGGCTTCATAGCGCAAGACGGTCGGTTTGAGCGTCCGAGCTGGTTTGGGAGCGGAGGAAGAAATCGCCGCCGGGTCGAGTTTGGCAGGCAGCTGAACAGTTTTCGGATCCACGGTAATTTCCTTGAGCCGCGCCACCACGTCCGCCGGCCCACCTTCCTGATAACGACCATCGAGGTGGCGCGCCAGGAAACGCTCAATTGCCATCAGCATCGCCATGTTGTTGACAGGGCGCGCAAAACCATGACCTTCGTCGGGAGCAAGCAGATATTCGACCGCAAAACCGCGATCGCGTAATGCAACTACAATTTGATCCGCTTCTTGTTTGTTCACTCGCGGATCATTTGCTCCCTGTACGACCAAAAGCGGCGTCCGGATCTTAGAAGCATGGTTCAACGGGGAGCGCTCCGCAAGCCATGCCTTCCCTTCTGGCGTGTTGGGATCCGCCATGCGCGCATACATAATCTTTCGAAAGGCTTCCCAATAAGGCGGAACGGATTCAAGTAAAGTAATCAAATTCGAGGGCCCAACAATATCGACGCCAGCACGGTAAAGCTCTGGTGTAAACGTCACCCCAGCCAGAGTTGCGTAGCCTCCATAGGAGCCTCCAAGAATGCCGATTCTTTTGGGGTCGGCCATCCCCTGGGCAACGAGATATTTCACGCCCCACGTCAGGTCGTCCTGCATCTTGCGGCCCCATTCCCCGTTGCCAAGGTTGAGAAACCGTTTCCCATAACCGGTCGAGCCCCGGAAATTGGGACTGAGCACGGCATAGCCGCGGTTTGCGAGAAATTGATGATAGGGATTGAAACCCCAAATATCTCGGGCCCAAGGACCTCCATGTGGAAACACAATGACAGGCAAGCTCTTGGGCGCCACTCCTTTGGGCAGCGTCAAATAGGCGGAAATCTCCAAGCCGTCGGAAGAGGGGTAACGCACGGTCGTCATCGGAGCAAGCCATTCGCGGTTGAGTTTCTCACGCAACCGGTATTGCAGGGTGAGCTTTTTCGTCCGGCGGTCGAAGAGATAAGTCTCACCCGGCTCGGTGTCGCCCGTAAAGCTCACAACAAGGAGGTTCTCATCATCAGTGACACTGGCGAAGTTGACCTCGCGGTTGGGCTTTTGCTGGCGCAAATATTGATAATCGGCTTCCCATTGTTTGTTGCGGAAGTAAACACGTGGTTTGTCGTCGACGTAAACCGTGGCTATTAACTCATCAGTCAGATCGGAAAAAACAGACCCCCCAAAATCGACCCGTTTGAGAGGATCAGACTCCACGACCGAAACTGCACCGCTCACCGGATCCAGCAGTGCTAACGCGGTGAGGTCTGAATCCCGGTTGGTAAGAAGATAAACCTGCTTGCCATCCTTTTGAAACCGTACGGGTCCACAGCTGTCAAAAACGCCGCACCGGTAAATGGGCGTAAATTTGTCGGAGTCGACGCGGAGGATTTCCTGGTCGCCGTTATTCTGTGTCCGGGTTGCGAGGCGGAGCTTGCCATCGCGGTCAAAAAACCAAGAGGAGATCCGGTCCGTATTTTTCCGAAGAAGCGTCTTTTCCCCAGTAGCGAAATTGAGCTCGTAGAGGTCATGCCAGGCCTTGTCGCGGTCATTGATTCCGATATAGGCAATGTTGGGTCGCGACCGGGGCAGCGAGTAAAGCTGGATTTGAATGCCTTTGAGCCCGGTTAGATCCTTGGACTCGGGCGCGTCGCCGCCCGGCGGCGTGGGCCCCAAAGGATCTACACTGTACAGATTGAAATTCTCGTCGCCGTCCTTGTCTTTGACGAACAAAATCCGCTTACTGTCTCGCGACCAAAAGTAGCCGCTAATGGGGCGTTTGGTCTCGCTTGTGAGCAGCCGTGCCGCCTCAAACGGCTCGTCCACTTTTTTCACCCAAATGTTCCGCGTGTCTTTCCACGGCTTGAGGAATGCAAGGTATTTGCCATCCGGTGAAATCTGCGCTCCGGCGTACTCTGGATTGCCGAATAGCAGTTCGCGGTCAATCAACGGGGGCAACCCTGGAGACGGGCTGGAGCGAGTGGTTTGTGGCATCGCCACGCCGGTAAGCAGGGCGCATCCAAACAGGAGGGAAAGGCTTGCGGTGACGTTCATAGGGCTGAGGTCCGTATCTTTTCAGAGTAACCGACGAAGGGACCGGCCCAAAAGTTCGCTCTAGAAAGCGTTTCCGAAACCGTTAGCTACTGCGCCGACCTGGCTACGATGGCGAACTGCCGCCGAGCGCTGGTTCACCGAGTTTCTGTGATCGGCTTACTCAGCCACCAAGCGGAACGCGCTGCGGGAGGACTTTCCCCCAGGCCAGAAACTTCGCTCGAGACTGGTCAAGGGCAGAGCCCGTTTAACCCCACCATTTTTCACCCGGCGCTAGGTGCGCTTCTACCACATCACGGTTCAATTCAATACCAATCCCAGGCTTATCGTTGAGTTCGATATAGCCACCCCGAATTGGGGGCTTATCTGAAAGAATCACCTTGTCCATCCAATCGCCCTTGCCCACCACCGTTTCGCAGGCAATAAAGTCGCGGATCGACGCCGCCCACTGAACGGTTGCCATGGTGTGAACGAGACTGCCCGTGTTATGGGTCGCCATGGGAATACCCCACACCTCAGCCATGTCGGCAATGCGTTTGGTTTCTAGAAAGCCCCCGGAATTGCGCAAATCCGGATGCAGTATGTCGCAGGCCGAGTTGATGATCCAGTCCTTGAAGCCCTGCCGCCGGGTGAGATTTTCGCCCATACAAATCGGCACTGGGGACATTTCGGTAAGACGCTTCCAGCTCTCGGAGTAATCGACAATCAGGGGATCTTCTAGCCACAGGGGTTTGATGGGAGCAACTGCCTCGGCGATCTGGATCGCGGTGCGCACGTCGTATTCCCAGTGGCAGTGAACCATAATGTCGTGCTCGAATCCAATGGCTTCCCGGCAATTCTCAAAGCCGCGGCGCAGCTGATCGAGCTCTTTGGTGGTGAGGACGCGGTTGGCAGGGTCCCGGAAACGGTCGGTGGCTGGGGTGGTCCGGGGGAAGCCAAACTTATGGCAGTGAAAACCGGCCGGGTCATTTTTCACCCGCTCCGCCCACTCCCGGCAAGATGCCTTGTCCAGCATGTTCCGGGGGGCGGCATGATCGTACATGCGAACTCGATTGCGAAACCGCCCACCAAGCAGCTTCGCTGTGGGTTGATTCAGGATGTGACCTGCGAGATCCCATAAGGCCATTTCAATGCCGCTCACCGCCCGCATCAAACTGTGGGCTGAACCATCCGTTCGGCGTTCCAGCGTGGTATACAACACGTCGATTTCCAGTGGGTCTTTGTTGAGAAAATCCGGACGCAAAGCAAGAACCTGCTCCTTGACGCCGACACCTGGGCTGCCATATGCCTCTCCAATGCCGGAATGTCCGGAATCGGATTCCACCTTGACGAGCGTGTAGGTTCGAGGCCCTTGCAGAACCATCACCTTAATGTCGGTGATCCGGTACTGGCCCATTTTGCGCTGGGCCAGTGCGCGGTAGTGGGAAAGAAACGCCGGGGCGCTACACGCGGCGCCCGCAAGTCTCAAAAAGCCGCGGCGGCTCATGGAACGCATAGCGTTGTCATGCTATCTCAAACGCGACTCCAGTGCGCAACCCTGCGACAGAGGGAGCGGCGCTCTCAACTTGGTTGCTCCCCGCCTGTCGCATGGGGACAACTAGGACCGCCGGTTGAACCCTTGGTTGCGCCTGGAAGCAGAGCTCCCCTACCATAAAGACAAGCCTATGCAAACCACGCGCCGGCAATTTCTGGGTTCGGCGGCGGGGCTAATGCTGGCGCCTGGGTCCCTCCTTGGTACGCCTGCTCGGCAGCCTCGAGCGCATTTCGCAGTTCATCCCTTTGTCGAAGCCAATCCCAAGGCGGTCTTCATCAAGAGAACGAAAGTACCGCATAAGATGGACGAGGTAGCAAAGCTGCGCGAGGGCTTGGCTTTTGCACGCGAGGTGTTTGTGCCCGTGGAAATGCCCCACGAACACAGCATCCCGGTGACGCACCGCGTGATCTTAAAACCAAATTTCACCAGCGTGCGCAATCGCCGGCCGCATGAAGAAAACTGGGGTACGGGAACCGATCCGCAATTTTACGAGGGCCTCATCATCGGCCTCAAAGAGCTCGGCCTGAAGCGCTTTTATTTCATCGAAGCCAACAACTTCCATACCTGGAACTACCGCGGGATGGCCGACATCAACGACCGTCACGGCGTGGAGATGAATGAACCGGAACGCCGCGTTCGGAATTTCACCGATAGCTTTGAGATGACCTGGACGAAGGTCCCGGACCCGGTCGTCTACACGCATATACCCCATTACGCGCCGGTCAACGAGCCGGACACCTGGCTGCTAAACATCGCCAAGTGGAAGGCACATGGCATGTGCATGACGCTGGCCACCAAAAACGAGCAGGGCCTGGTGGTCAAGCCCTTTGTCCGTTTCTGCCCGGGATGGCGGATGGTGACAGGGGCGCCGGAGTGGATGCAACCCTATATCCACAAGGAGGCCGAGCCGCGCATCAAACGGTTTTTTGCCAATCATGTCAAACTCGGCTATTCGCGCTATGACAGTAATGCCGAGCTCTCGCCCATGCACCAGGAAATTTGGGCCCACAAGACCTGTGACAACGCGCAAACCCTTCGCACTGGACTTGCGATCATCGAAGGTATTTATGGCCGTGACGGAGATGGCTTCGGCGTGGGCAACGATTACCTCACCAACCTGGTGATGTTCAGCAAAAACAAGCTGCGCCTGGATCTTATCGGGATGTACCTGGGCGGGCATGAGCCGGGGAACGTAAATCTTTTCCGCATCGCGAAAGAACGGGGCTTGCTTGATACGTTTAATCCTTGGGAAATTCCCATCTTCGAGTGGGTGGACGGCAAACCCGTGGCTCGAAAGTTAAGTGACTTTGAACGCACTCCCCTCAAAACTTACTACCTCCAGCGCAACAACGAGCCGCTTTATCATCTGGTCAACGAACCCTTTGACTACGACAAAGTAAAGGTGTGAGCCGCAAAGGCGCTTGGTTTTGGTATTTCGCTTCGATCTTTAGCCTCATTCTCATTCCGTTTGCGCTTTGGGACAGCCAAATGGCGGAGCAGGCGAGGCAGCTTCTCGCGAAGCCTTCCAAAACAGAAGTAGCCGCAGCCGTGGTGATTTTGCTGGCAGCAGACGTTTTTTTACCCGTCCCCTCCTCGATGGTGAGCTTGGCGGCGGGGGTAGTGCTTGGATGGCAAGCAGGCTGGTGCGCTGTGTGGTTGGGAATGACCCTCGGCTCGGTGGCTGGCTACAGTGCGGGCCGCTTTGGTAGCCGGTTTCTTCGGCTGGCGCTGACTGATGAGGAGATCCTCCGCCGGTCGCTCGGATGGGCGATCGTGCTGAGCCGGCCAGCGCCCATAGTCGCCGAGGCCGTGAGCTTGACAGCAGGATTTCTGCGGGCGCCGGTGAAAGCTTTTCTAGTTTGGAGCATGCTCGCAAATGCCGCCGTCGCAGCCATTTACGCTATCGCGGGTGCTTTTGCCCGCTCGGCCAGCTCGTGGCTTGCGGCCTTTGTCCTGGCCATCGCGATTCCAGGAGCCGCTCGGTGGATTTACCAGCGGAAACGAGCTTTCTCGCTCACTCGATGAAACCTAGAGTGCGCAATTCCGCCTCGGGCTGTTTGCTATCAAAGATCAAGTGAGCCGCCTTTTGACGCCCGTTTTCAAGCGAAACGCCAAAAGGAGGATCGCCAAAGGGGAAGGTTTTGCGCAGCAGCTCAACATCGGGGCTAACTCCCGCCTTGAGCCCTGTGGAATTCATAAACTCCACGGCAAATTGCGGCTGCCGGGTAGGCACGCCGATGATCTTCGTATCTTTCCACTTCCATTTGGCGGCACGCCGGGCAGCCTCATCACAGTGCGCGCACTCCGGATCAAAGAAATACAGAAACACCTTGCCTGAGCTCAGCGAAGTCTGCTTGCCGTCTACCAGAATGAAATCCGGAGCTTTGACGCCGCTTGTGCGCAGGACGGCGGCCCCGTAGCTTACACCCGCAAATACTGCCAAAGCGCCTAGAATCATGGCGGCAGTTCGCACTCCCTCCGAGGGACGCGACCACATCCACGCGGCGAGGCACATCAGCAACAACAGGCCATCACTGACGAAAAACATAGGGCCAACAGCGCGTTGAATGATGGGGAAACAGCTGCACTCTTCTCCCCTCAATGCCTCGTAGTGATAGCCCACATACAGCATGAAGAAGATCATCATGCCGGTCGACAGGATGGCCCCCCAACGGCGCAGCTTGGGGATCAAGAGCAGGGCGCCGGCTAAGAGTTCCATCACGCCCAGCGTGATGGCCCCAGGCAGGCTCAACCAGCCTGGCACTTTTGCTTGCGCCAAACGCGCCGCCGCACCGAAGGGGTCCGTCACCTTCCACCCGCCTGCGACAAACCACATGGCTGCAAGCAGGATTGCACAGACCACTGCGAGCGCCGTCTTCCAAGCCGGCAATCCCACTCCAGCTTGAATCGGAGCATGTGCCATACTGTCTTGCATATGCTTCTCATTTTAGCCCCGCTGGTTCTTGCGGCGGGGCAGCCGGCGAGTGGGCCGCGCCTGGAAGCGAGCCGTTTTCTGCGCCTCGGTCCGGCGCAGTACAAAGCGATCGAAATCCCTCCCCTTAACCGGCCCGCTACTGTGAACTTGCAGTATCAGGTCCTGAGTGAGTTGGGACAGGTACGCCTCGTTTTGATCCCTCAGAGCGAAGAAGAGCGTTTTCAGTTGGGGAGCCCTTATCAAGCTGTTCTGTCGACTCCGTTTCAACGAGCGGGTAGCGTCGTGAAGCACCTGGAGCGCCCCGGCCGCTACATCCTCATCGTGGACAACCGCCAGCAACTTCATCTGGCCACGGAGCTCCAGTTGCGACTCGCCATCGACTATGATCCGCCGCCACCCGCGGCACGGATGCTATCGCGGCAGCGCCGTTGGGTGGTTGTGGGCTCTAGTCTCGGAGTTTTTTTCGCCATCAGC
Organism: Bryobacteraceae bacterium; assembly: GCA_025056455.1. Lineage (GTDB taxonomy): Bacteria > Acidobacteriota > Terriglobia > Bryobacterales > Bryobacteraceae > CADEFT01. The sequence goes on from JANWVY010000002.1 coordinate 240,145, forward strand.
TTGGTGGCTGGTCGCAAGCTGTGGCGCGCCAGCGCTTGGGGCCAAACTCGCAACTGCTGAGTCAGGCCCGAAGCCGGGAGGGGCAAGCCTTCCACCACGGGGGGGTTTCGCCGTTCCGCTGCGAGGTTTGGCAGCCGTCCGCTTCCAGATTTGCTAGTCGCAACACCCTAGCCAAGCTTACAATGAGGGGTGATGATTTCGCGACGCAGCCTCTGGATTCTGGCTCCGGTCATAGCCGTTCTCACGGCGTGCAGTGAGGCCCCAAAACAAGAAGCCAAGAAAAAGGAACCCGAAAAACCGCCAGAACCAGTAACCGGGCGAAAGGCTTTTTATCTCATGTATCCTTCGGCGAGAGCCTGGGCCATTGACGCCCAGCCCCTTCAGCTGAGCAGCATCAGCCTCCCCGAAGTCAAAAGCGAGCAGGGCAAGTATGGCGCCTGGCAGTGCTCGTTCGTTTCCCCGAGCAAGGGCAAACTCAAGACCTTCACCTATTCCGTAATTGAAGCAGGCGGCAACCTGCACAAAGGGGTCTTTGCCCTTCACGAAGAGGGTTTTTCAGGCTCACGAGGCCAAGCCAAACCTTGGCTTGTGGCTGCGCTCAAAGTTGACAGCGACCAGGCCTGGGAGACGGCGGCCAAAAAGAGTGTTGAATACATGAAGAAACACCCCAACATGCCCATCACGTTCTTGCTCGAGTACACCAACCGGTTTCCGCAGCCGGCTTGGCGCGTCATCTGGGGAGAAAGCGTCGGTACGAGCTCTTACTCGATTTTCGTCGACGCCGCCACGGGGGAGTATCTGGCCACAGGACGCTAGCCACGGAGCCTGTAGCGGGGCAAACGCGGCAAAAAATCCTGCCGGCCTAGAAGCGCTCTCTCTCCAGGCGTTCGGGCGCGCTAGGTGGACTCGGATTCGCCCGCGCCAGCCGCTTTCGAGGACGGTTCCATCTCTCTGTGTACGGCGTCCAACACGCCGTTGATAAAGGCGATGGATTCGTCGGTGGAAAAGCGGCGGGCGAGCTCTAGGGCTTCATCAATCACAATAGCGGCGGGAGTTTCGAGATAACACATTTCATAGATCGCCAAGCGCAAAATGTTCCGGTCTACCGCGGCCATACGCTCCAAACGCCAGTGTTCGGAGTGAGCCCGGATGCGGGCGTCGATCTCGTCGCGTTGCGAGGAAGCACCACGCACCAGCTGCTCCATGAACTCGTCGCGCGGAGGAGGCTCGGGATTCTCTGGCTGGTTGCGCACATCATCCTCGGAAGTGTGTAGGGTTTCGTAGAAATCGTCGATTGCGTCGAAGGGGTCCTGACGGTTCAGGTCCATCTGGAACAGCAACTGGAGAGCACGCTGGCGAGAGCGGTGGCGCGACGGCATGCTATTTGATTGACCGGAGCTGTCGCATCAGATTCGCCATTTCCACTGCAGTCATGGCCGCATCGAACCCCTTGTTCCCGTTTTTGATGCCCGCGCGGTCGAGCGCCTGCTCGACGTTGTTGGTTGTCAGCACGCCAAAGACAACCGGGATGCCCGTTTGCAGCGGAATCTGCCCCAAGCCTTTTGCCGCCTCACCCGCCACATAATCAAAGTGCGGCGTCTCGCCGCGAATCACGGCGCTTAAACAAATCACGGCATCATACTGGTCGGCCAGCGCAAGTTCGCGCGCCACCACGGGCATCTCCCAAGAACCAGGCACGCGAACCACCGTGATGTCTTGCTCCGCACAACCCGTCCGCCGCAGCGCATCTAACGCCCCTTCGAGGAGCCGGGAAGTAATCAGGCTATTGAACCGGCTCACGACAATGGCGAACTTGAGCCCTTTGGATTCGAGATTTCCTTCAATGGTTTTGTAAGCCATGCACTGACCGGACTAAGCGCGGCACGGGCCAAGCGCTTCGCTATGGGATAATCGAGATTAACCCGTATTCTACCGCATGGACCCTGCATTTATCCGCAACTTTTCCATCATCGCCCACATCGACCACGGCAAATCGACGCTTGCCGACCGTCTGCTCGAAGCGACGGAAGCTCTCTCGCAGCGCGAAATGATGGAGCAGGTCCTCGACTCCATGGACTTGGAGCGCGAGCGCGGGATTACCATCAAAGCCCACGCCGTACGGTTAAACTACCGCGCCAAAGATGGCCACCTCTATCAGCTAAATTTAATCGACACGCCGGGACACGTGGACTTTACCTATGAAGTATCGCGAAGCCTTCAAGCCTGCGAAGGGGCCTTGCTGGTTGTGGATGCCTCGCAGGGGGTCGAAGCCCAGACTCTGGCCAACACCTATCTGGCCTTGCACCACAATTTGGAGATTCTCCCGGTCATTAACAAAATCGATCTGCCCTCCGCCGAACCGGACCGCATCCGCGAGCAAATCGAACAGGTGATTGGCCTCGACGCCAGTGAGGCCCTGCTGGTGAGCGCTAAACATGGAACGGGAATTTCCGAGGTCTTGGAAGCAGTCGTCAAGAAAGTGCCGCCGCCGAAGGGAGATCCCAACGCGCCACTCCGCGCCTTGATCTTTGACTCCTGGTTTGATCCCTACCGCGGGGTGATCATTCTTTTCCGTGTTGTAGACGGGCGGATCCGGCTGGGACAGAAGATCAAGTTGATGTCGAATGGCCGCGTCTACGAAGTGGAGGGCTTAGGCTTCCAGTCGCCGAAACCTGTCCCCGTTGAGGAGCTTTCAGCGGGCGAAGTCGGTTACGTCTTCGCCAACATCAAAACCGTTTCGGACGCGCGGGTGGGCGACACAATTACGGACGCTGGAGCCGAGGGAGCCACCGAACCACTGCCTGGTTTTGAAGAAGTCAAGCCGATGGTCTTCGCTGGGCTTTATCCGGTGGAATCCCATGAACACGGGCTTTTGCGCGACGCCCTGGAAAAGCTAAGGCTCAATGACAGCGCCTTTAACTTTGAGCCGGAAAGTTCTGCAGCGCTCGGATTTGGCTTCCGCTGCGGCTTCCTCGGATTGTTGCATCTCGAGATCGTTCAAGAGCGACTGGAGCGGGAATTCAATATCGATCTCATCACTACGGCGCCGGGCGTTCGGTATCTGGTGACGAAGCTGGATGGCCAGAAAATCGAAGTGGACAACCCAACACGCTGGCCTCCCCAGGCCGAGATTGCCAAGGTGGAGGAACCCATTATCGACGCCACGATCATCACCCGCGAGGAGTATCTGGGCGAGATCTTAAGATTGCTGGAAGAAAAGCGAGGCACACAAAAAAAATTCGAATACATTGGCAGTGGCCGCGTGATGCTGACCTACGAACTGCCGCTCAATGAGATCGTTTTAGATTTTTATGACCGGCTGAAATCGGCTTCGCGCGGCTACGCCTCGCTCGACTATCATCTTTCAGGCCATCGGGTTTCTCCGATGGTGAAGCTCGACGTGCTCGTGGCCGGAGAGCCGGTGGACGCGCTGTCAATGATTGTCCATCGCGATTTTGCCTACGAGCGCGGTAAGATGCTGATCGAGCGGCTGCGAAAGTTGATTCCCCGGCAGATGTTTGAGGTGGCCCTGCAAGCGGCCATCGGCAGCAAGATCATCGCCCGGGAGAACATCCCCGCCATGCGGAAAAACGTCCTGGCGAAGTGCTATGGCGGCGACATCACGCGCAAAAAGAAATTGCTCGAAAAACAAAAAGAAGGCAAGCGGCGGATGAAGCGCGTGGGGCGTGTCGAGATTCCGCAAGAGGCGTTTCTGGCCGTGCTCCAAGTGGGTAAATCACAGGACCAGTCATGAAGCGGGAGGAACAGCTGAGCGAAAAGGCGCGGAAACCGGCGCACGTGCTGACCCCAGGGAAGAAGTTGGGAGTAATCGGCGCGGGCGTCATGGGACAAGCGATCTTGGGGGGCTTGTTACGAAAAGCCTTTGTTGACCGCACCCAGGTATGGGCAGCTGCAAAAAGCGACGCCTCTTGCCGCCAAGTCGCCGAGTCGCTCGGAATTACCGTAGAACGAGATTACCTGGGTCGTATCCCCGATTCCGAAATCCTGATTCTTTGCGTGAAACCCGCGCAAGTGGAAGGAGTGTTAGAAAAGCTCAAGCACGCGCGCCTGAGCCCGGACACGCTGTTGATTTCCATTGCCGCAGGACCGACCACCGAGCGGCTGGAGGCCTGGTTGGGCACGGCCAATCCCTGGGTGCGAGCCATGCCCAATACGCCTTGCGTCGTTGGGGATGGGATGACGGTCATCTGCGGTGGAAGGTTTGCTACCCAGGCTCACCTTGAGCAGGCTCAGCGCATCTTTGAGGCCGTGGGCCGCTGTGTGGTCGCCGAAGAGAGCCACTTTAATGCCGTGACCGCGCTGAGTGGCAGCGGCCCGGCTTACGTTTACCTTATTTTGGAGGCTCTGGCCGACGCCGGCGTGCGCGTCGGACTCCGGCGCGATCTTGCTCTGACCCTGGTCACGCAAACCGTTCTTGGCGCAACAAAAATGGTGCAGGAGACCGGTCGGCATCCCGCCGCACTCCGCGACGATGTGACCACGCCTGCTGGCTGCACGATTGGCGGCTTGTTGATGCTCGAGGATGGAAAGATCCGTTCCGTGCTCGCCCGGGCCGTTGAAGAGGCCACTCGGATCGCGGCCCAGCTGGGTAAGCCCTAAACCCAACGCGGAAGCTTGCTTTCGGACTAACTCTGCTTGCGGAAATAAAAGATCTCAAACGCCGGGCGGCCGTTGCCATCGTGGATGACAGCAAGCAGCTCACGCTGGAAGCCAAAAGACTCGGAAAGCTTACGCAAGCGCCCGTTCACGGGGCCAAAAACTTGCCGGTCATCGGTGTAGGAGACGAAGACAGCCCCAGGGGTGGCGAACATCCGCCGGGCCGCTTCGATTTGCGCGGCATCGGGGGTGTCGCTCATCAGCGGTTCACTGCCCCAGTAGATGGGAATCCGGCCCTGCTGCAAGAGCCGCACGTTGTCCAGGATTCCCCAGTCAGTCACGAAGATTTGCTTGGGGGAGAGGTCCTCAAGCTGGCGTGCAAGCGGAAAAATCGCGTCCGTCCACACTCCCGGGCCACCGTTGCGGATGAGCTGGGCCAGATAGTGGTTGTGGACAAGAAGGCCAGAAACGCACAGCAGCAACCCTGCCGCCGAAACTACCAGGTTTGGATAACCGAATTTCTCTCCCATCCAGGCAACCGCACAACTGATCAGAAGCAGCGGAAACGGCCAGAGCAAGATCACATGGTGCACCCCGCCGCCTGCGTTTTGCACAAACAGCATCTGGGCCCAAGCTACAGTCAAAAAGATCAGGGTGAAGGCCACCGGCCGCCGGTAGCGTGAGACAAGGAGAGCCGGTGTCAAAAGCAGGGAGATCAAAAACGCATAGCCATAGAAATTGGCCCGCCGCTCACCCACGAAATCACTCAAAGAGAGCGAGACGCGCTCTGTGATCGTTTTGGCGCGGCGCGGCGTGACGGCATGATTTTCCTCCACCAGGTAACCAAACAAGGCAGACCCCTCGAGAGTCGCTCGCGGCAGCTGCAATTTCTGCTGGAAATCTTTGGTTGAGAAACGAGCGTTGCCGCGAAAGGTTTCAAGCGGGCGCCGAATGTTGTAAATCACCAAGGGGAGACTGCCCAGCAGAAATCCGATTCCCGCCGCGAGAATCCACTTCGGCTTGAGAGCTCGTAGCAACTCTCGCGGAAAGGCGACCGCCGTGGCCAGGCCTAAGCCCAACAGCATCCAAACAAACAAAGCCTTGTCCCATAAGCCGAGGCCAAAGAGAAAGAAGCCACCCCAAATCCACCGCAAGCGCTCCCGCCGGTAGCCTTGAATGACTAGCAAACAGCCGGCCAACAGACAGAGATGCTGGATGGCCACCGGTCCCCAATCAAAGACGCTCGTCAACAAGTAGGAAGAGTCACAGGAAAGCAGAGATGCCCCGAACGCCGCGGGCCCGGGTTTGAGAAACTGGCGCAGCAACCCATAAAAAACCGGAATCGTCACCAGTCCCAACAGGAGCGTAGGAATCCGCAGCGAGTACGCGGACGGAGCAAAGACGGCGAAGATTCCGGAGAAGAGCGCTGCCTTGCTGGCCCCAAGATAGCTCATCACCATCAATGGAACTTTCTTTTTGAAAACGGAGATGGCGAACCAGGGTGAGGAATTTGGAAACAGGCAGTTGGAGAAAATCGCCTCATCGCCCTGGACGCCAGCGTAAGGAATCATCGCCAACCCGAACAAAAAAAAGAGGATCGAAGAGAGGGCGAGGATCGTGAGAGGAAGCCAGCGCATAGGGCGAAAAAGCCACAAACCTTGAGTATAGCGCCCGAGCCCGACCATCTCTCTAGCGCTCCTCCCAGCGGCCAACGGCTTGCTCGCTGTCCCCACACGGTAGCATAGAGCTCGGGCGGAATCGGAAAAAAATTGCGGGCAAGAAGCGCCACGGTGGAAACTTTGGGATAAAATCTGCGTCCAACCCACAGTTAGGTGTAATCAAAGTGGATCTGGATGCCGATATGTCAGGCAACTGGGGGGAAGAAGGAAAAAAGTGAGAAAAAGCTCCCTGGTGGCAACTTAATTGCTAAGCATGTGTTATCATGTCTGGGTGAAATTTCCCCGGCGGAGCCTGGGAAATTGACCTCGGGACGAGAGTCATCAGACGGTCGTAGTGAGACCGGCCGGGCCGAGTGAGGGTGCTGGTTCATTGAACCCCGCCATGGCAGGAAGAGGTTGGCCGGCAGGTTAACAGATGCTGGCCCGAGCGGCGATTGTCAGAAATCTTTAGTGTTACTCGCTAAGATTTTGAAACTTTTCTGGGACTCCGACCGTCTATCAGATGACAGAAAAAGAAAAGGAAAAGAACAAAAGCAAACGAACCGAGAAAGAGGAGGAAGACGATGACAAAAAACGAACTAAACAAATACAAGAACTTACTGGAGGCGAAACGTCTGGAGCTCGAGGCGGTGGTTAGCAACCGTGACGCCATCGCGATCGAAAAAAGCCCCGACGCCTTGGACGAAGTCCAACATGCGGCGGAGCGAGAACTGGCAATTCGCAACCTGGACCGAGAATCCGCTCTCTTGCGCAACGTCCGCGCTGCGCTGCGTCGCATCCAAGAGAATACGTACGGAATTTGTGTGCACTGCGAAGAAGAAATCAGCCCGAAGCGGCTGGCCGCCGTGCCCTGGACGCCCTACTGCATTCGTTGCCAAGAAATCGTCGATCGCAACCGTGAACAGTTCGAAGATATTGAACTGTTCGAAGAGCTCGTGACGGCAGCCTAATCCCCGGGCTCCAAACATTTTGCTCAACCGAGTCAGGCGCGGGCCGCAAGCTCGCGCCTTTGCTGCTCTGAGGCCCCTCGAAAGCAACGCCGCTACTTCAACATCGGCTCAATGGCAGCTACCGTAATCGGGTGATAGCCACTCCGAGCCTCGGCAAAAATCGCCCGCGCCCGCGCTAACCCCTCCGGAGTCTTCACCAGCTCCTCATAAATCGGCCGCAAGAACTTGCGGCGCCCAACAGATAATAAGAATTCTCGAACTCGCCGCTCGGCGGGTTGGTACCGGGCGCGGATTGCCATGCACAGCCATTCCGTCAAAATCTCAGCGTTCTTTGACTGGGTGAAACCGAATTCCCGGTCAAGCGCCGCGAGGTCTGCATCTTTTGGCTGGAGGCGGAGAAAATGCAGCCAGTGGTGGGTGGTCCAGTCCGCCGTCTCAGGTTTCTTGGCATGGACCCTCACTCGGTTTAGCTCATCAGAGACAACCCGAGGAGCTGAGCGGGGAATTCCAGGCTGAGTCAACCACTCTTCGACCGGCACCGCAGCCACAACGTCCGGTAGGGATTGTTCCAGAAAACGACGGAATTGCGCGGTGGTAATGCTTTGAAACCGGAATTTCTGGAAGTAGCTGCGCAGAAAGGAATCGAAGCGTTCCCGGCCGGCTACTTGCTCGAGGTGGCGGAGAAACAGTGCGCCCTTTTCATAAGGAACCGAAGTCACCCCTTCATCCGGGTCTCGCCCTTTCAAATCGATGTGAAGAATTTGGTCAGAAGCTGGCAGCGAAGCGAGCTCCCGTTCAAGCTCCTGCCGGCCCAAAACGGCCTCCATCCGGGCTCGCTCCGGGCCATAGACGGCCTCCTGAATACGATTCTCGACATAAACCGTAAAGCCTTCATTCAACCAAAAATCGCTCCAGGTGGCGTTCGTCACGAGATTGCCAGACCAAGAGTGGGCTAATTCATGCGCAATGAGGCTCACCAAGCTTTTGTCGCCAGCCAGAATGGTGGGCGTGGCGAAGGTCAACAACGGATTTTCCATGCCGCCGAAAGGAAAGCTCGGCGGCAGAACGAGAATGTCATAGCGTAACCACGCGTAGGGACCGTAGAGCGCTTCAACAGCCTGAATCATCCGTTCGGTGTCTTCAAACTCTCGCGCAGCGGCGTCGACCACCGATGGCTCGGCCCAAACGGCGGAGCGAGTCGCGATGTCGCGCGAATCAAGCTCCCCCACGGCAAGCGCAATCAAATAGCTCGGAATGGGATGGGGCATGCGGAAGCTGTAATCGCCACTGGGAGGCTCCTTGCGATTTCCCAAGCGGAAATCGCGCCTTGCGCTCATCAGCGCGATGAGATCCTTCGGTGTCCGGATGCGCGCGCGGTAAGTCATGCGGACAGCAGGAGAATCTTGTAAGGGAATCCAGCTCCGTGCGTGGATGGCCTGTGATTGCGTGAAAAGATAAGGGCGGCGCTTGCCCGCTGTCTGGGAAGGCTCCAACCACTGCAACGCGGTCGCCGAGGGACTGGTCGCATAATGCAGGCGAACGCGGTCGGCTCCTGGCGGCAGCTCAATCCGCAGCGCAGAGCCGAGAATGCGATCAGGCGGCTGCAAGCTAAACTGGGCTGGACGAAAATCGTTGCTTTCTGCTGGCGCCGTTTCAACCCGCTCGATCCGCAAGTCGCGCGTATCCAGCATCAGCGGTGCAGTGCGGTCCAGGCGCCGTAAAACCAGTGTGGCGTGGCCCCGCAACTGTTTCTTCTCAAAATCCACCTCGAGGTCTAAATCCAGATGGGTTGGCCGGACCTGTTGGGGGTTGCCGTAGGAATGTACGTCCCGCGCCATCCCGCTTGCATCCTCACTCACCGTTTTTTTGCCTCCCCCGCAGCCGAGCGCCATGGTAACCAGCACTGCCACCGGCCAGCCAAAATGAACTTGGCGCATGCCCACCAGTCTAAGACAGTGGGAGTTGCTTCCGGTGAGCGGTCTTGCCTCATCACCCCGCCCTCCTTCCCTCAGGCTGCTTCCCGCACCCTGCGCCCTACGGCCTGCGCCGCCCTGCGCTCCCGGCCTGCATGCCCCCCTAACCCCCGGCCCGCCCGCCCGGCTCGCTCCCGCGCGCCATTTCCCTCGCCCGTAGCTTGCTAGCGGTAGGTGATCTCTGAAGGCTCGAGATGCGGCGTCGCGTTGAAGAGGTCAAGCGACATCCTCTCTCTCGTGAACAAGAACTCAGTCAGCGAGCTATTGCGGATCCGCCAGTTGATTTCGAGAGCTTTATTTTCCGGGGCTTGCAACACGGTTTGGACCACCACGGCAATCGGACCTCCCGACGTAAACACGGCGATTCGCGTTCCTGAGCCCGAACTCTGTTGGATCTCACGCAGCGCCTGGCGCACGCGCTCGGCAAACTTTGGCCACGTCTCAAAATCCTCGCCCGCCAGCCCGCCCCCCAGCCAGCGATTCATCAAAACCTCGAACATGCGCTGGAAATACCGGTTGGCTTCTGGCGTGTGTTGGTGCCGCTGCGCCGCTTCGAACAGTTCGGCGAACTCTTCATCCTCGGCCGCCAAGCGGGGCGCGGCACGGGCCAGCAATCCCGGAGCGTCATACTCGTTCCACCGCGGATCAGCGATGACCGAACGAAAGCCAGCGAGCCTGGCCGTCTGCTCGTGCCGGAACAAGGCGCCAGAAATCACCACGTCGAAGTGCACCCCATGCCGACGCCACCACTGGCCCAGCTGGCGCGCCTGCCACTCGCCGCGCTCAGAAAGGGAGTCTGCATTCGCCTCAAAGGGACGAGCTTGACCGTGCCGGATCAAAACGAGGGAGCTCATGCTGGTGTTTCATACTTTCGCAATTCCGTTTTGGCGATCGCCTCCAAGTGCACTTCGTCCGGCCCGTCCGCAAGACGGAGCGTGCGAGAGTTGGCCCAGGCGGCAGCCAAAAAAGTATCTTGGGAGACGCCAGCCGCGCCATGGGCTTGGATAGCCCGTTCGAGCACACGGAGCGCGACATTCGGCGCAATCACCTTGATTGCTGCAATTTCATTTCGCGCGGCTTTGTTTCCGACCGTGTCCATCATGTAGGCGGCTTTGAGCACCAGCAGGCGCGCCTGCTCGATCTCGATGCGCGACTGGGCAATGTCGGCCCGGATGGTCCCCATATCCGCCAGCCGGCGGCCGAAGGCGACACGCTGAAGCGTGCGCTGGCACATCAGCTCTAGGGCACGCTCAGCCACGCCAATCAATCTCATGCAGTGGTGAATGCGTCCCGGCCCCAGCCGGCCCTGCGCGATTTCAAATCCTCGCCCCTCGCCAAGCAGCAGGTTTGAGGCTGGCACGCGAACATCGCGAAAGGAGATCTCAGCATGTCCGTGCGGAGCGTGGTCATAGCCGTAAACGCGCAACATCCGTTCGATCCGAACGCCAGGCAGGTCAAGCGGCACCAAAATCATGGATTGCTGTTTATGTTTCGGAGCCGTAGGATCGGTTTGACCCATGAAGATGGCGATTTTGCAGCGCGGATCGCCCGCCCCAGAACTCCACCACTTCCGTCCGTTGATGACATAATGATCTCCGTCGCGCTGGATGCTCGCCCGGATGTTCGTGGCGTCTGAAGAGGCAACATCTGGCTCTGTCATGCAAAAACAGGAACGGATTCGCCCCTCCAACAACGGCAAGAGCCATTGCCGTTTTTGTTCCTCGGTGCCATAGCGCACGAGGACTTCCATGTTGCCTGTATCGGGCGCCGAGCAATTAAACACCTCTGCCGCCCAGTGCACGCGGCCCATGATCTCGCACAGCGGGGCGTACTCCAGATTGCTAAGACCAGCGCCGTATTCACTGTCGGGAAGAAAGAGGTTCCACAGACCTTGGGCGCGAGCAAGCGGCTTCAGCTCCTCCACCACCGGAACGACGCCCCAAGGATTTTCCTCCACCTCACGTGCGTAGCGCTCTTCATTCGGGTAGATGTGCTGTTGCATGAAGGCAGCTAGCTTTTCGCGCAGTTGTTGGACCTTCGGAGTGTAGTCGAAGTTCATGCTTCCTCTCCTTTAGCGGAAGGTTCGCAAAGCTGGTTCCCTAAGATGGGGAACATGATTGAGTCCGAACAGCGAGACGTCGCCATCGCGCAGGCGGAAGATCGTGAATGAGGCATTGTGCAATACGCCTGCCACACGCAGCATCTGCCGCGGAGACAGCTCAAGCGCCATGCCAGCCCAAATGCCGATTGGAGTCGCAGAAGTGGAAATGGCGATGGTGGCACGCGGCCCGTGCGCCGATAGTGTGGCGCGCGTTCGGCCCACCCGTTCTGTGAATTCTGCCCAAGATTCGCCTTCACAGCGATAGCGGCCTTCCACCCAAGCCCGCACCACGGCCACGTCGCTCGGCGTCCAGCGCCGGTGTATGCTCGAATCTGCCCGGGCAGACTCGCGTTGCAACTCTTCATAATGGGCGCGAAACTCAGCGTCGTCACGCGCTAGTTGCGGTGCAATTGAGCGGTAGACAGCCTCTAGATCGAATTCATTCCAGCAGGGATCGATCAGGGGTTCAGGCACGTCACCCCCGGCGCGGCGGTATGCCTCGACAATGTGCCATGCGGTCTCCTGCTGGCGCCGGAGTTGCCCCGTATAAAAGGAGTCGAGGCGCACACCTTCGCCAGCTAGATACTCACCCAACAAGCGGCACTGGCGGGCACCCAAGTCGGAAAGCTTGTCATAGTCGTCGCGCGTGCCCGCCTGTCCGTGGCGGAAAAGATAGAGATGAAGGTGGCTCATGCAAGTTGCTGCACCCGTTCCCAAGCCGCCCGCACCAGCGAATCGACCCGCAAATGAAACTGGGCAAATCGCTCATCGCGCGTTTGGCCCTTGAACCAGCGGTAATAAATCTGTTGGATAATCACGGCCAGCTTGAACATACCCAGGATTTCGTGGAAGGGAAGCGCCTCCAGGTTGCGTCCAGTGCGCTGGGCGTAGGCTTCAATCAGCTGCTGCCGCGTGTACCAACCGGGCCCGCGGGTCAAACAGGGCACGGGGCCCGCGACGATCTCTGCATCGGGCGGGTCCCAGTAGCAGAGAGTCAGCCCCAGATCCACGAGCGGGTCACCCACGGTGGCCATCTCCCAATCGAGCACTGCCTCCACCTGATCGGGGTTGCCTGGGCGAAACATGAGATTGTCGAGCTTGAAATCGTTATGAACCAGAGCGGGCTGGCCCTCCGCCGGAATGTGTGTTTCCAGGTATCGCACGACGGCTTCCATTTCCGGCTTCTCTTCCGTTTGCGCCCGCCGCCAGCGGTCTGCCCAGCCGCGCACTTGCCGCTCGATGAAGCCCTCGGGCTTTCCCAGCGCGACCAAACCGTGAGCCTCGACGTCCACGCCGTGCAAGTCGACCAGACAGTGGACAAAAGCCTGGCTCAGACGGCGCGCATAATCAGGCAGCACTGCAAATTCGGGCGGAATCGAGCTGCGTAAGACGACCCCGCGCCTGCGCTCCATCAAATAGAACACCGCGCCGATCACCGAGGAGTCCTCACATAGCAACAAGGGTTTTGGAGCGGCTGGAAAGTGCGGATGGACGGCTCGCAGAACACGGTACTCACGGGCCATATCATGCGCCCGGGGCGCAACGGGACCAAACGGCGCCCGCCGCAAAACGTATTCATGGTCGCCTGCGCGAAGCAAGTAAGTGAGATTGGAATGCCCCCCAGGAAACTGCTCAAGCGCAAGCCCGTTTTCGATTCCTTCAAGCTTGCCTTGAAGATACCGGGCAAGCGCTTCAAGGTCGAGCTCCTCACCCGGCCGGACCGGCGCCGTATCCTTTAGACCCTCCGACCGCATTAGGGTAGTTCCCGGATGCGAATCTTGCGAAACTGGACGGGACTCCCTTCCGATTCCAAACATAGATAGCCGGAGCGGGGATCAGCGTCCGAGCCGCCCGATACTTCTTCCCCATTCACCCACAGCCTCACCTCTCCGTTAATGGCGCGCACGTAATAGTGGTTCCATTCGTTGATCCCTTTGCTTAAGTGCTTGCGGGGAAAACTGCGCGAGCCGTTGGGCGACAGCGGCGGGAAAGGCTTTAACCGTGAGACACCAACAGCGAAGACATCGCCATTCGTGGTGAAAAAGTCCGGCTGCTTGCCCGTCTTCTTGACGTAAAGATCGATGTAGCCGTGATCCAGCGCTTGCACTTCAATACCCGCCTTGGGCAGAGCGTCCGGCTTGAGCCCAGCCAGCGCCTCGGCCGGTACCCAGACGAAAACCCCCGAATTCCCCGCTGATTTCAGGTGCATCCATTCCAGCACAAGCTCAAAGTTGGTGAACTGGTCCTTCGTACGCATGACGCCAATAGGAGTCCCCTTGCAGTGAAGAACGCCGTCGCGCCAGACCCAAGTGTCCGGATCTCCATTCACCGGCACAAAGTCAGCTTCGGTTAAATCTCGCCAGCCCGGTCCGGTGCCGTCAATAAAGGCGCGTTTCCATTCCTGGGCATCCACCCCAGATCCAGCAAGCAACAACGCCGTTCCGAGCGCCATCCCCACTCGTCGCTTCATCTTCACCTCGCGCGTTTTTCTCCGCTCTGACAACCGACAACAGAAACAGCTTACGACATCGATCAGAGGGAAGGAGCATCTCGACGCGCCAGGTGGGGGTCAGCGGCCTTAACAAGGCTTAACCAACACTTCCACCCAAACCGACTCTAATAGAGTATGAAAGTGAACTGGAACGCTCTACAGGGTGGCGAAGAAAGCCGCCGACGATTTTTTGAACGCATCGGACTTGGTCTGTTCTACACCGCTGCCGGCGCCTTCGCCCAGCAGCTTACGCTTACACCCGAACAAACCCTGGGTCCCTATTATCCCGATCGCATGCCTCTGGACCGGGATAATGACTTGATCATCTTGAACGACAACATAACGCCTGCCGTTGGCACCGTGACTTGGCTCAGCGGCAAGGTGTTAGGCCGAAATGGCAAACCCATGCGCGGCGCCTTAGTCGAGATCTGGCAGGCAGACAACAACGGCGCATACATCCACTCGCAAAGCCCAATCGCCAATCGCGACGCGAATTTTCAAGGCTATGGACGTTTTGTCACCGGCTCTTCCGGTGAGTATCTGTTCCGCACCGTAAAGCCGGGTCTTTATCCGGGCCGTACGCGTCACATTCACTATCAAATCACTACACCGGCTGGCGAACGGCTAGTCACACAGTGTTATATCGAGGGCGAACCGCTCAACAACAGCGATGGCATTCTCAACGGCATTCGAGACGCCGCGCAACGCGCCTCGGTGATCGTACCCTTCACGCCGATTCCTGATTCGCGGATAGGAGAGCTCGCCGCCCGGTTTGATATCGTCATGGGCTTTACGCCCGCCGATCCTCCCGCTGACCGCCCCTATATTCTTCCCGAAAACGGTGTGGTCAACGGAGCAGGCTTTCAGTCTGGAGTGACCCCTGGAGCCTGGATTAGCATCTTTGGCGACAATTTCGCCACAACCTCCCGCGTGTGGAACACTAGCGATATCGTACAGGGCAAGTTGCCGACTGAGCTAGAAGGCGTACGGGTGACGATCAATGGCAAGCCAGCCGCCATCTACTACGTCAGCCCCAGCCAGCTGAATGTGCAAGCACCGGACGACACAGCACAGGGTCCTGTTCAAGTCGTGGTCACTAACAGCTTCGGGGCCTCCAATCCAGTCACGGTGCAGCTTCAGCCCGTCCTGCCTGGTTTTTTCTTGTTCGACCGTTTTTATGTATCGGCCGCGAGGCCAGATGGCTCTCTGGTTGCACCGAGCGGCTTGTTTCCCGGCCAGCTCACCCGCCCTGCTTCTCCGGGCGAATTGATCGTACTTTATGGAACCGGATTCGGACCCACCATTCCAACCGTCCCAGCCGGAGAGGTGTTTCAAGGCTCGGCCCAGACGGCCAACAACGTTCAAGTCCGCATGGGAGGATTGAGCGCCGAGGTCCGGTTTGCAGGACTAGTTTCGGCCGGCCTCTACCAGCTGAATGTGATCGTGCCGAATCTCGCCGATGGTGATCACGATGTCGTAGCCACGGTCGCTGGCGTGCGCACGCAACCTTTGGCCCGTTTGCGGGTTCAACGCGGGTGATCTGGCACTGGCGTAAACTTGAAGGCGGACGGCGTGAAACGGCGCATCCCACAGCAGTGGTTGGAATGGGGCTTCTTGGGCCTGCTCGCGGGACTGTGCGCCACGCTGTCCGTCTTGCAATTCCGCTGGACAGGAGATGTTAGCCAGGCCGAACGAGGACGCCTGCGCGCCTCTCTCGACCAGCAGCTAGAACAGCTCGCGGCAGCTTTTCACCGCCAGTTAAATTTCGCCTGCAACGGTCTGCTTCCGACGGAATCCGAATTCCATCCAGACCAGCGCGAAGTCGCTTTCGCGGAACGCTACCGCCGCTGGTCCGCCAACTCGCCACCGGACCTATTTTCGCGGATCCTATTGGCGGTTGCCGAAAAGGATGGGCTCACGCTCCTAGAATTCGACCCTCTCTCCATGAGGTTGAAACCGGCCGCCTGGCCAGAGGCGTGGAAACCATTAGCCGAGCAATTTAGCCAGCGGCTGGCCGCCAGGCCCCCTACGACAGGCGAACCGCCGCCTGCCAGCACTCCCGGTCCAACCCGCCGGCGGGGCCCGCTCTGGCTGGACGTCGGTCCGAACGTTATTGAGATGCCCGTTTTTGGTTCCGATGGTCGCGAGCGCGGATGGATTGTCCTGGAGCTGAATCTGGAATTCGTTCGAAGTCAGTGGATGCCGGATTTGGTCCAGCGCTATCTCAACCCCGGCACGGAGCCGCACTATGATGTGGAAGTCTTTGTCCGCGAACTGCCGCGCGGGGAAAATGTCCAGCCGGAGAGTCCGGCCTCGATTCAACCCGCATCACTTCAACCACAACCTTTGATCTACACGACGCTCCCCTCCGGCGAGCGCATGGGCGCCAGGGCCGACGCCACGATTCACATTTTTAGCCCGGTCTTTTTGCGTCCGGGTCCTTGGACTTCAGAACCGGCAAAGAAGCGCGGGCCAGCGCCTTCTCAAAGCCGGGATTTCCCGGGACGCTGGACAGTTGCAGCCAGACACCGCGCGGGATCGCTCGAAGCTGTCGTGGCCCGTACGCGCGCCAAGAATCTCGTTGTGTCGTTGTCGCTGCTGTGTCTGATCCTTGTGGCGGGGTTTGCGCTCATTCGTTCTACGCGCCAGTCCCGACGCTTGGCGGAGATGCAACTGAACTTTGTTGCCGGAATCTCCCACGAGTTGCGCACTCCGCTAACCGTCATCCGCGGCGCCGGTCACAATCTGCTGAACGGCCTAATTCGAGAGCCCAAGCAACTCCAGAAGTATGGCGCCTTGATTGTCGAACATGCCGAAATGCTCACGGGGATTGTGGAACAGGTCCTCGCTTTTGCCTCAGTCCGCAAGCGCAGCGGACCCGTTGAGGCCCAGCCGGTCTGGCTCGATAAGCTGCTATCGGAAGCTCTTAGCAGCGCATCAGCGGAGATCTCGGCCGCGCATTGCCGCGTAGATCTTAAAATTCCAGACAATCTGCCCCCGGTGCTTGGAGACCAGGTGGCTTTGCGGCGCGCCATGCAGAATCTCATCAGCAACGCAGCTCGCCATGGCGGTTCGGGCGGTTGGATTGGAGTCTCCGCAGAGCTCAAAAACGGCTCGACGCCACCGGTCGTCGAACTGCGTGTCAGCGACTGCGGGCCAGGTATTCCCGAAGATGAGTTAAACCAGATCTTTGAGCCGTTTTATCGCGGCCGGAACGCACGCGCCGACCACGTGCGCGGCACAGGCCTCGGCTTAAGCTTGATCCGCGAGATTGTCGAAGCCCACAAAGGCACGGTCAGCGCGCGCAACCGGGCGGAAGGGGGCGCGGAGTTTATCCTCCACCTCCCAGCGGCTTCCCCGGAGCAATACGATGAGTTCGCGCATTCTGCTCGTTGAAGATGAGCCTGGGTTGCAATTAGTCGTCTCGGACTTGCTCGAGGCCGAAGGCTACACCGTAGAAGTGGCCAGCAATGGCCAGTCGGGCCTGAATCTGGCAAGCGAACAGCGTTTCGATCTCTTGATCCTCGATGTCATGCTGCCCGGCCTGGACGGATTTGCGATTTGCCATGCCATGCGGCAGCAGGGCTTCGATGGGGCCATTCTCATGCTCACCGCCCGCACCCAGATCGACGACCGCGTGCAGGGTTTGCGCATTGGCGCCGATGACTATCTCATCAAACCCTTCGACCCCAAAGAGCTCCTAGCCCGAGTCGCTGCCCTCCTGCGCCGGGTGCACAAAGAGACCCTAACCCCAGTGCTCAAATTCGATTTCGGCCAGGTAAGCGTCGATTTCGTGAAGAATACGGTGACCAAGAACGGTGAGCTTGTGAATCTCGCGGCAAAGGAAATGCAGCTGTTGCGTTATTTTGTCGATCACCGCGGGCAGGTTCTCTCGCGGGAGCGGCTCCTTGCCAATGTATGGAGCCAGCAGCCGTTCATCACGCCACGCACGGTGGACGTCCATGTGGCTTGGCTTCGCCAGAAACTTGAGGAGGACCCGCAACGGCCGAAGCACATTCTCACGGTTCGTGGCGAGGGCTACCGCTTCGTGCGCTAGAATGCGAAGTTTGGCGACTGATTCCATAACAACGAGGTTTGACCAATGCCGGCTCTCCATCGACGTCACTTCCTGGCAGCGAGTGCCGCCCTGCTCACCCAGCCTCTCCCGGCAAAATTTAAAAAGGTTCCCGTCGGTCTGGAGTTATATTCAGTTCGCGGCGAGCTGAAGAAAGACCTCATGGGGACCGTGAAAGCCGTCGCCCAGATGGGCTACGAAGGCGTAGAGTTCTATTCGCCCTATCTGGATTGGCCCGTGGACCAGGCCAAAGAAGTGGCGAAGCTACTGCAGGACCTCAATCTAAAATGTTGGTCCACGCATAACAGCGCGCGTGCCTTCCTGCCTGAAAACTTGTCCAAGGCAATCGAACTCAACCAGATCATCGGCAGTAAAGCGATCATCATGGCCAGCGCCGGGAAGGTTGCTAGTCTCGACGGCTGGAAAGAAGTCGCCGACCGGTTGAATCAAGCCACCGAAAAGCTCAAACCTCTCGGCATGCGAGCAGGCTTCCACAATCACAAGCTGGAATTTGTACCGCTAGAGGGTAGGCTGCCCATGGAAGTGCTGGCCGAGCGCACGGACAAAAGCGTAATTTTGCAGCTCGATGTTGGCACGTGCCTAGACGCCCGTCAAGACCCAGTGGCCTGGATCCGAAAAAACCGGGGCCGCATCCGTTCCATCCATGTCAAGGACTGGTCCTCGGATCCAGCAAAAGGCTATCGCGTGCTGTTTGGCCAGGGTGACGCGCCGTGGAAAGACATTTTTAAAGCTGCCGAAAGCGTGGGCGGTATCGAGTACTACCTCATCGAGCAAGAGGGCAGCGAGCTGTCCGAATTCGAGAGCGCCAAACGGTGCCTCGATTCGTTTCGAAAACTGCGCGCCTGAGGCAGTCTGCGAGCTTCCAGGCCGGGGTAAAGCCCTCGCCCCAGTCCCCCGGCCGAGAAATCCGCCTCCCGGTCGAAAGCCGCGCAAATCTAGCGGCTCGTGGGAAGAAGCTATTTCTCAGACCGCAGCAGAGCTTGGTGCCTGCTCCAGGGCAACGACACGCACTTCTACGGTCACCACGTGCTGCCCTCCGCCGAGGCTCACGCCTTTCACCGGGGTTACGTCTTGGTAGTCGCGTCCCCAGGCCAGCGTCAGGTGGCCGTCGGTCGGAATCACACGATTGGTCGGATCAAGGTCAATCCATCCGCTGCTGGGAACAAACAAAGACACCCAAGCGTGGGAAGCCTCCGCGCCCGTATACTGAGCGCCGCTTCGTAAATAGCCGCTGACGTAACGCGCCGCGAGCCCCAGGGACCGGAGCATGGCAATCATCACGTGAGCAAAGTCCTGACACACGCCGCGCCGCGTGCGGAATACTTCCGCTACGGAAGTGTCGATGGTGGTCGAGCTGGGAAGGTATACAAAATCTCTGTGGATTCGCGAGCAGAGCTCCACGGCCGCTTCCAGCACGGGACGGCCCTTAAAGAAGGATTCACGGGCGTAAGCTTCGTACTCTCTCCCCACGGGCACCAAAGGCGATTCCGCCGTAAACTCATAGGCCCGCAGAGCCTCCCAGTCTGGCGCTTGACGTAAATACTCCCGCACCCGCTCCCAGGCGGGCGTTGATCCGGGCGGCGGGATCTCTTGGGGCGTCACTCGCACCGTACTGGAGGCCGTTAAGATCAGCTCCGTGTGCGGTTCCAGCACGCAAAAGTAGCGCACGTCATTGCCAAAATAATCCTTGCGGTCCGCGAAACTGTGAGGCGAGGGCGTGACCGCGATGCGGAAGTTTTCCAACTTCTGCGAGGCAAGGGTGCGCGGCTTCAACCGCACTTCGTTGTGGCAGGTGGAAACCGTTTCCGAGTATTGATACCGGGTGGTGTGATTGGCTCGGTATAACATGGCTTTCCGCTTTCAAGCCGATGCCACCAGCTGGGAGGAGACAGCGTGGCTGAGGTAGCGGTTGGTCAGAGTGTGGGAGAGGGTTTCAAGATCATGTTTCATCTCTTCGAGGAATCTCGCCAACGCTTCTCGCTCGCCATTTTCGCCGGCTTGGACGAGGTCGCCTGCATGGGCCAGCCGGACCGCAGTCAGCGCCTTTAAGACGAGCTTCGCCTCCGGGGAATGGCGCAGGCCGGCTTCTTGGGCTGGTAGCTTCGCAATGTGATCGGAAAGCGTCGCCAGCTGGAAGGCGACCGAACGCGGGTTCGCCTCATCAGATAGCAACAAATCGAGCACCAGGCCGGCTTGCAGCAGTGTGTAATAGCGAGAGCGGTAAGTGATCGAACTGTCGGCGATCTGTAACAACGTGTCGAGGCTCTGCGCCTCTTCTTCTCCGCCCGCTGCCCCCAAACCATATCGCAGCAGTGAGATCATCTGGAGAGCCCGCTCGATCCGCCGGCCGATATCTAAAAAGCGCCATCCATGGCCGCGGGTCATGTTCTCCATCGCCAAGCCTGCAAAGGCAGACAGCCGGAGAATTGCTCCGTCAAGCAGACTGTGCGGAAGCAGCAGACGTTGCGAGCTGCCTGTTGTCGGAAGTTGAGGGAACTCCTCATCCAAACGGCTCAGGATTCGCCAAGTATCTGCCGACAATCTCTCCTTGAGTTGCCAGGCGATGCGCTTGACTTGTGTCACATTCCAGCCTAAGCCCGTCGTTCGGTTAGGGTCAAAAACGAGAGCCAGAAGCGTTTTTTCTAACCAGTGACGTTGTTCGGTTGGCGAGACTTGAACCATTTCTAAGGGCAGATAGCCGAGCCCGGCAAGAATGCGGAGTCCCGCCTCAGTTGAAACCGAATTTCCCAGGTCTCCCTCCCCGGAAAGGGCGGGCAGCAGCGACCTCCCAATTCGGGTGATGGACTCCAGCCGTTCTGTATAGCGGCCTAGCCAGAACAAGTTGTCGGCTACGCGGCTCGGCAGGTCTGCCGTCCGGCTGACGTCAACCAGCTGGCGCGACGGCTGGATCAGCTGGGAGGGCTCTTCGTCTTCCGTGGTGAGTACCCAGGTGTCCTTGCTGCCGCCTCCGCGTTGCATCGAAACCACCAGGGAGTCGGCGCTGGTTGAAATGCGCGTCAGCCCTCCCGGCATCACAACATACGACCCGTTCGACCAAGCGGCGAAAACCCGCAACACAACATGCCGGGGCGCTAACTGTTGGCCTGTCCAAACAGGCGCCGTCGACAGCGCGACTCTTTCCTGCGCCACATAGGCCCAGGGGCGTTGCTCAATCTCGGCGAGCAAGTCCTGTCGCGCCTGCCGTGACAGCGAGTCAGCAAAGACCGGATCAGAGCCCAGCTTGGGAAAGGCTGGCTTGATCACCAGCTCATTGAGATGATCTCGAACATAGCGCCTTGGCTCTTCCTGGCCGCACCACCAGGTTGCCACCGAGGGCATTTTGAGCTCTTCGCCAATCATCTGGCGGGCAAGTCCGGGCAGAAATCCGAGATGAGCAGGCGTTTCGAGAACACCGCTTCCCAAGGCATTCGCCACCACGACATGACCCGTACGCACGGCCTGGAGCAAGCCGGGCACGCCAAGCAGCGAGTCGCCTCGCAACTCCAGAGGATCGCAAAAAGCGTCGTCCTGCCGCCTTAAAATCAGATCGACGGGCGCCAAGCCGCCTAGTGTTTTGAGAAAAACACGGTCGTCGCGCACGGTGAGGTCTGCGCCTTCCACCAGCGTGTAGCCTAGGTAGCGGGCCAGGTAGGCGTGCTCAAAAAACGTTTCGTTATATGGCCCGGGTGTGAGCAGCACCACTCGCGGGTTGTCGCGCCGCGTTTGAACCAGCGAGAGGAGCCCGTCACGGTGGCACTGAAAGTAGCGCGTCAACATCCGCACATGTGCCTGGCGAAATGCTTCCGGAAAAATCTGCGCGCTCACCATGCGGTTTTCGAGTGCGTAGCCTGCCCCCGAGGGTGTTTGCGTGCGGTCGGCCAGCACCCACCACTGTCCATCTGGCGAGCGTGCAATATCGGCGGCGTAGCTGTGCAGATACACGCCTTCAGGCACCGGCACGCCGTAACAGGCGCGGTGGAAAAGAGGATTGTGATATACCAATTCGGGCGGCAGCCGCAGCTCTTTCAATAAGCGCTGGGGCCCATACAGATCGGCCAGGATGAGGTTGAGTAGTGTCGCCCGTTGAACAATAGCGGCTTCAATTCCCGCCCATTCTTTTGGAGAAATTACCAAAGGGATGGGATCGAGCGGCCAGGGGCGATCCTTGCCCTGAGGATCCCCGTACACGTTGTAGGTGATCCCGTTGTTTTGAATCAGTTGACGCCCCTGTTCCCACCGCCTGCCAAACTGTTCCAACCCCATGCGGTTGACCAGGGCTACGATCCTTCGCCAGGGCCGGCGGGGGAGGCCGGATTCCTGAAGAACTTCGTCATAGTGACCTGGAATGCCCCGATAGCCCCACACCCTCTGCGGCTGCTCGAGCCGCTCATCTGTCACCAGATCTCTCACTCCCGATTTCTAACCTCTTCTTCGCTCAATCACTGGCACGGCAAGCAGTATGGCATGGAAACCCCGGGGGAGCGCAATCGAAGTTTTTTATGACCGGTATGGTGACAGAGCTCGCGCCGGAAGAACTCACTAGGGCTCTCCAGGCTCTCCAGCTAAGGCGCGCTCAACGGCCTCAGTCAACTCCTGTTTCAATCGCCAATAACGCTCTCCTGTCGCTGGGCCATCAAAACCGTTATGAATGAGACGCACCCGGCCGTCACGCCCGACAAGAATGGTCGTGGGATAGGACCGGAAGTTTTCTAATTGCGGGAGCTTCTTTTCCGCCTCCTCCGTGGCCCCCGCATACAAAATGAGGTAAGCAAGGGCGTGACGTTTGGCGAAAATCTTCAATTGGCGGACGTCCCGATCGGCCTGGCCGGTGTACTCAAAGCCGAGCGCGACCACCTCCAGCCCGCGGCTGCGGAACCGCTGGTAAAGCTCGTTGAGCAGCGGAGCTTCGTCATGGCAGTTCGGGCACCAACTCCCCATGATAGTGATCAGCAGCACTTTCCCTTGAAAACGCTCCTCGCTCGAGCGGACTATCCGTCCCTCGAGATCGGGAAACTCAAATCGGAAGGGTTGGTCTGGATCCCGCATGCGGGTGATCGCGGTCGGCTCCTCGACAGTCGATGTGGCCCGTTTCCCAACGAAGGGCTTCGAGGAGTCCAGCGTTCCAGTCAAGCCGGCCTCCGGGTCGAGCTGAAGCTTAACGAGCGTGGCCCGAATGCCATCGAACCGGCTGAGGACCGCCTGCCGCCCTTCCACATAGCCCGTTAAAGCGCCCGAGTCTCCCGTTATGTGAAGTAGGATTCCCTCAATGGTTTCGCCTTGCTGTTTGAGAACTGCCCGGTAGGGTTCTGGTTTTCCGTTGACGGTGACTTCCAACAGCCATTCCCCGCTGAAGTCGACTTGGGGTTTTGAGGAAACTCGATGCAGAGGCTCACGCTGGGCCCGAAATTCTCGTACGAGGGTCGTTTTCCGATAGGTACGGCGGAATTGACCCACCCAGCAGTTGCTTTCGAGGCTGGCTTCGAGCACGGCGTCCCAGTAATCGAACTCCAGCCGTAGCTGCCGGCCGTCGAAAACGCCTGCGGTGGAAACATTCCGGTCAGAACCATTGACGAGGGCACCTTCCCATCCCGCTCCATTCGGGCGCAGATCAAGTTGGAAAGCAACCTCTTCCCCAGCGGGATTCCGCACGGCTGCATGCCATACCCCAGCAATATCGGCACCATTCAGCTCCGACCAGAACAACAGGCAGGCGATTAGACTGGCTGGTAAATTCATGCCACGGATTCTGAGAATCGTTGCACCTCTCCCTGAGATTGTAGCGCTGGAGAACCTCCCCATCGAAAAAAGCCTGTTGGGCGCCATGGGCGTTGAGAAGTGTCTACCTGAAATACAAAAGGGGCTCGCGGTATTGCACCGCGAGCCCCCCAGCTTCCAGGTGGAGGAGAGGTCAGGAAGCCTGTCCAGTAGGGCTTCCTCTGTTACATACGTCACTTATCACAAGTGCAGGATCAATTCGTTCTTCGCTTGAGCGTTGGACGCTCGTCAGGATCCTCCTTGGGCGAGCCCTGTTTGCCATCTTCTGATGGAATGGTCCCCGAAGGAGTTTTGCGAAGTCTCGGCCGGTTTAAATCTTTGTCGTCGACCTTGCGGCGGTTATGAAGCATCGCTAACCGAGCCTTGACCTCATCGAATTCGCTCGTGGTAACCACGTATTCAGGCTTTGCTTTCAGAATCTCCTGGATATTTTTCTGGGCGTTCTTGATGCGATCCTCTGTCAGCGGATGCGTGGAGAACACCTTGGCCATGGTTCCTGGCCGGCGCTTCTCCATAGCCTGCAATTTCTCGAAAAAGTCCACAAAGGCTGTCGGATCGTAGCCAGTCTTGTACAAGTATTGTAGGCCAAGCAAATCCGCCTCTTCTTCGAAACCCCGTGAGAAGGAAAGGAACCCAATTGGAATCAGAACGCTGGCCGCCTGCCGCGCGCCATAGCCGCCCCAGCCACCCATGAAAATCAGCGGGATTGTGGCCAGGTTTACAAACTGACCACGGCTCGCTTGCCGGGTGCCATGCCGCGCCGCAACATGAGCGATTTCATGGGCCATGACACCAGCCAACTCCGCCTCCGACTCCGCCCGCAGGATCAAACCCGAGTTGACGAAAAAGAAACCGCCGGGCAAGGCAAAGGCGTTCACTTCCTCGCTGTCAATCACCTTGATCGTGAAAGGCACCTTCGCATCGGAGTTGCGAACGAGGTTCTGTCCAACCCGGTTCACATACTCAGCGATGACTGGGTCATCGACAATCTTGGCTTGCCGCTCAATGTCCTGCGCCAGGGCTTTCCCAAGAGCAATCTCCTTCTCCAGGGAATAAAAATTGAGGCCCTTGCCCACATCGCGATCTCCGATGGCGTCGGGGTCCTTCTTCTTGTTTTTGATCGGTTTGGGTTTCTCGCTCTGTTTTTCAGCGCTCGGATCTTTTGTTTCTTTCGATTCTTTTGTGTTGTTCGCCGTGGCCAGGGACGAGAAGAGAAGAGCGGCGACCACGACGGAAAGCATTTTTTGGAGGCCGAGCATCATTCGTTCTCCTTAGTTACCTATCTAGATGAATCTTTCAAATCTAGGACCCAGCAAACTTGCCCTAATTATAGGACCGAACACGGACTGGGGGAAGCCCCAATCCGCTGCTCTTCGCCCTTCACACAAGATAACGTATCCTGGGAGCGATGGGTTTCGAAGTTTCTTCACACCGCGGGTCCGAAATCTCTGCCAGCACCCCGTTGTGGCGCTTGTATCGAGACCAGTTTCCCGTGGCGCAACACTACATTTATTTAAATCATGCGGCGGTGGCTCCGCTTTCTCGCCGCGCCGCTCAGGCCATGGCCGATCTCTGTCAGGACTGCCTTCTGCACGGCTCTTTTCACTACGATCAATGGCTTTCTGTGTATGAACGATTTCGCAAGGCGGCAGCCCAGCTCATCGGGGCGTCGGCACAGGAAATCGCCATTGTCAAAAACACCTCTGAGGGAATTTCCACCATTGCTCGCGGCTTTCCCTGGAAAGAGGGCGATAAGGTAGTCGTCTTCGCCGAAGAGTTTCCCGCCAACTTCTTTCCTTGGAAACGATTAGAGACATCCGGGGTGCGTGTTGAAGAGCTTTCTCTGAACGACTCCTTAGAACGCGTTGACCAAGCTTGTCGGCAGGCCCGCCTACTGGCCATCAGCTATGTGAACTACCTCAGCGGACACCGCGTCGATCTGCGCAGCCTGGGTGAGATCTGCCGCCGCCATGGCGTCTTTTTCTTTGTCGACGCGATTCAAGGCCTAGGCGCGATTCCCTTCTCCGTCGACGAATGCCATATCGACGCCCTTTCAACCGACGGACATAAGTGGCTCCTGGGCCCAGAGGGCTGCGGGTTTCTCTACGTCCGCCAGGAGAGGTTGGAAGAAATTGAACCAGCCGAATTTGGCTGGACCAACGTAGCCAACTACGCCGACTATGGATCCCGGGAGATGACGTTGCGCGCCGGCGCGGGCCGCTACGAATGTGGAACCTTGAACACCGTGGGATGTTTCGGGCTGCTGGCGGCCATGGAATTCTTACTCGAAATTGGCCTAGACCCCATCGCGCACGCCGTACTGTCCCTCAGCGATCGCCTCGCGGAGGGGTTGCAGTCCTTAGGCTATGAGCTGGCCGCGCTCCGCACACCCGCCACCAGTTCTGGGATCGTGAGCTTTCGCCATCCGAAGCAGGGCGACCCCGGCCAGGCGCGCTCCCTCGTAGCTCAACTCCGCAGAAAGGGAATCCTTGCCGCTCATCGCCAAGGTTGGGTCCGGTTCTCGCCCCACTTCTATGTTTCCCCGGAGGATATCGACCGGGTGCTCTCCGAGCTGCCACCCGTTTGAGGTCAACTTCCGGCAGTTAGCCTCGGGGAGGCGGTGTCGGCCGGCGCAACTCGCCCGGCAGATCTTGCTCCGGCGAAGGACCCCACCCTTCGAAGACTGGCGAAGCGGTTCCACGCGGGTCGGGGCGAGCTGGTTTTGCCAGCGGGCACGGCC
Organism: Bryobacteraceae bacterium; assembly: GCA_025056455.1. Classification (GTDB taxonomy): domain Bacteria; phylum Acidobacteriota; class Terriglobia; order Bryobacterales; family Bryobacteraceae; genus CADEFT01. The sequence continues at coordinate 266,567 of JANWVY010000002.1, forward strand.
TCGCTGCTTCAGTCCGCCATCCTGCTTCCAGCTTCGCTAGTCTAAATTGGGGGTGGCTAACGAAACATGTTGAGCAGCAAGCTAGATGCGAACGTCCGCAAGCTCCTCGAGGCTCTCCAACAGCAAGGTGCGCCACCGTTAGAAAGCTACGCCCCGGCCCAAGCGCGTCTCGTGGCGCTTGAGAATACTCACCTTGTACAGTCCCCACCGGAAACAGTCCCGCGTGTCGAAGACCGGCGCACGGCGGCGGGCACACCCGTTCGCATCTATTCGGCTGCAACCGAAGCCCCCGCCCCCGCTCTCGTCTATTTTCATGGAGGCGGGTGGGTGCTATGCAATCTGGACACCCACGACGTCATGTGCCGCGCCATTGCAAACCGCGCGCGCGCCGTCGTTGTTTCAGTCGACTACCGCTTAGCTCCGGAACACCGCTTTCCTGCGGCCGTCGAAGACTGCTATGAGGCTGCCTGCTGGGTGGCCGACCACGCTGCAAAGCTAGGAATCGACGACCGCCGGATTTGCGTCGGGGGCGATAGCGCTGGAGGAAACCTCGCTGCCGTGGTCTGTCTGAGGGCGCGGGAGGAGCAAGGCCCCCAATTTGGCGGTCAAATCTTGATCTATCCGGTGACGGATCTGGCGAGCTTTGACACTCCCTCTTATCACGAATTTGGCGAGAACCACAATCTCACACGGTCGCTCATGGAGTGGTTCCGCAACCACTATCTGGCTGACCCGCAGGATGCGTTCCACCCTTATGCCTCACCGCTTCGCGCCAACGATCTTTCCCGCCTTCCCCCTGCCCTCGTGATTACGGCCGAGTGTGACCCACTTCGCGATGAGGCCGAACGCTACGCCGAGCGCCTTCGCGAAGCGGGCGTCGCGGTTACCCTGCGCCGGTATGCGGGAATGATCCATCCTTTCTTTTCTTGGACCGGCTTAATTCCCCAGGCCATGGAGGCGATTGATCAGGTGAGCGCGGCCGTCCGCTCATTTCGCTGCCCGCCCCTCTAGGCCCAGAAGGGCGGCTGAAGAGTTTCTGCGCACCACTCCCCTCTACTTCAAGAGTTCGATGGTCAGCGTGCGGTAAGGCTTCGAGCCAACATTGATTAACACCGGGGCATCCTCGCCCTGGTCATGCCAGAGGACCTCGCCAGCCTTCCGTTCGCGAATTGTCTTTTCTCCCGTCTTTGAGTCAATCCGCTGGTATTTACAGTCTTCCAGAAACACAATGATCTGATCCGTGGGCCGGATATAGCGTTCCCGCGGAACGCCCGGAAGATAGGTGACTTCGGTGACCCGCACACGGCCATTTTCGAGAGTCACTTTTTGCGGGAGCGGCGCACCGACCATCTGAAAGATCGCTACCGCAGTGAGGAGGGAGGAAAGAAACATCGCCGAAAGAAGCTTTAACATAGATCTGAGATTACACGAAATGGGTTGCAGATGGCGCCGCTTGCTCGCTTTGGAATGGCAAGTTCAAGAGGAGGATGTCAGCCGGGGGACGTGGAACCGGGGGCAAAACCCGCACGGGCTTTCCCTGTGCTGGGGCCAGAAGTTGGGGTGCACCCAGAGCGCAGTGGGTTGAAACCCCCAAGAGGGCCGAGTTTGACGCAGCCTGTCGGGAAATCGCTCCGGGTAGATTTATTTGAAAATACGAGACTTGTTGATGTATCGGCGTTTGGCACCCAGTGTGCATCCGCAGACATGTCGAGTGGTCAAAGAACTTTTCGAAGTGGGAGAGCAACCATGATCAGCTTCCGCCCCATCCCTCGCTCCATCAGGTGGACCGGCGTTCTCATCACCGTTATCTTGGGGGCGGCCATCCTCACAAGTGCGCCCAGCTCGCCGTTCCACTTCAACGAGAAGGCTTACTACACCGATGAGAAAACTTTGAATTTTGTCCGTCCCGGCTTAGCGGTGCGGATTCTCTCGGTGGACGTAGCGCCGGACGGCACCGTGCGGGCCCGCGTGAGGTTCACCGACCCACGGGGAGTTCCTCTCGATCGAGAAGGAATTCAAACTCCAGGTGTGATCTCGGCCAGCTTTATTCTGGCTCGGATCCCCAGAGACCAGTCCCAGTATGTGGCCTACACTACCCGTGTCCAGACCAGCAGCATCACGGGAAGGTCGGCCACGCAAGCCGCAACGGATACAGGCGGCCGGTGGGAGCGAGTGGGTGACGGTGAGTATATTTACACATTCGGGACCCGTCTGCCGGCGGGCTACGATCGCAGCGTGACCCATACGGTGGGCGTCTACGCGAATCGCAATTTGAATGAATTTGAGTTTGGCATCTCGCTCGCCGATGCCGTATTTCACTGGGTGCCGGATGGATCTTCCCGGCCTGCGCCGCGTGATGTGATCCGGACCAAGAGCTGTCAGCGATGCCACGTCGACAACTTTGCCTTCCACGGAACGACAGGCCGGATCAGCATGGAGGTGTGCGTGCTGTGCCATACGCCGCAGACCATCGATCCCGATACGGGCAATAGCGTTGACATGGTGGAGATGACACATAAAATCCACATGGGAGCGAACCTGCCGAGCGTGCGGGCGGGCGGGAAATATCAGCTCATTGGCTTCGGCAACACGGTTTGGGATTACTCAGAAGTGGTTTTCCCCACTGATGTCCGCAACTGCAACGTCTGCCATGAAACCGATACTGGGGCGACGCAAGCTTCCCGCGCCTTGACCGCGCCGACCCGCGTGGCCTGCGGTTCTTGCCACGACAATGTGGATTTCGCCACCGGTCGTGGCCACGTCAACCTGCCGCAACCCAATGACAGCCAATGCGCCCGTTGCCACATTCCAGCCGGCGAGCTGGAGTTTGACGCATCGATTGTTGGATCGCACACCCTGCCGTACAATTCGAAGATGCTCACCGGGTTTGATTGGGAGATCCTCCGAGTGGAGGATGGCGTCGCCGGGCGCCGTCCCACGATTACCTTCAAGATTCAAGACAAAGACGGCAATCCCCTCACGCCTGCGCAATTCAATCGCATTTTTGCCGTCCTGGCTGGTCCCACCACCGACTACTCCATGAAGTTTGCCGGGGCAACCACGAGCGGCTATGTTGGCGAGGATCTCTCGCGTGCCACGGGATCGGGTGGGATTTATACCTACACCTTCCAGACCATGATTCCGGCCAACGCCCGCGGCACTTACTCGATATCGCTCGAAGGCCGCCGGGTCGAAACCATTTACGCAGGTACGCAAAAGCAACAAACCGTACAATACGGCCCCAAACGCAACGCCATCGTCTTCTTCTCCGTCGACGGCTCACCGGTGACAGCGCGGCGGAAAATCGTCACGATTGAGAAATGCAACGCCTGCCATGTGCGGTTGAGCTTACACGGCGAAAACCGCGTGGACACGATTGAGCATTGCGTGGTGTGTCATAACCCGGTCGAAACCGACGTGGCGCGCCGCCCGGCAGCAGCCGGCAAGCCACAATCCGTCGACTTCCGCCAAATGATCCACAACATCCACGGCGGCAAATGGATCAAAACGTCCTTTGGGGTGGAAGATTACATCATTTACGGATTTGGTGGCCGTCCCTATAACTACAGCAACGTTGTATATCCTGGCCGGCTTGCCTCTTGCGATGCCTGCCACGTGAACAACTCCCAAAATCTACCGCTACCGCAAACCGCCATGAAGGTGACCAACCCGCGGGGTTTGATTGATCCGGTTGGGCCGCAGGCGGCATCGTGCCTGTCCTGCCACCAGAGCCTCGACGCGGCATCCCACGCTTTGGTCAACACCAGCGCTTTAGGCGAAAGTTGCGGCGCATGCCATGGCGCGAACAGCGAATTTTCCGTACGCAAGGTTCACGCGCTGGCTTCAAGTCCTGCGCCGCGGTAACCACATTCCCGCTTGACCTCCAGACAGCGAGGCCGGCAAGGCAATCTTGTCGGCCTCCGCTTTTTTACCGTTGCATCCCCCTTTTTTGGATCGCCTTTCCGCCTTCCGAACCGCCGGATCGAGTCGGCGTCTTGAGGCAGCCCACCAATCCGAAATCTCCGCGCCGCCCGCGCAGGAATCCTGCGCCGAGAGGCCTGTCGAAATTACACAACTCTTACAATTCTTCCTCTATTTCATTGATAACGTTGAAGAAGATACGGAGAGAGGAAGGGGAAGCGGGGTTGAAAGGTGGATGGGGAAGGATTTTGGAAAGGATGATTACAAAATCGGGAAATGAGTTCAGAAATTATCCAACTTGAAGACCGCCGTCAAATTAATTGGCTTACCTCCATTGTTCTAGCTGTTTTTCACTTAGGCGCAGTTGCAGCACCCTTCTTCTTTGAGTGGCGTGCCGTGCTGGTTGCCTTCGTTCTCTACTGGTTCGCCGTCGGTTGGGGAATCAGCCTGGGCTACCACCGCCTGCATACGCACCGTGGTTATAAGTGTCCTCTTTGGTGGGAATATTTTTTGGCCCTCTGCGGCGCCTTGACCCTGGAAGGCGGACCCATCTTCTGGGTGGCGACGCACCGTATCCACCACCAAAAATCGGATAAGCCTGGCGATCCCCACTCGCCTCGCGATGGCGCCTGGTGGTCGCATATCGGCTGGATTCTTCTCGGCGAGGCCAAACACAACAACACCAAATTAATGGCAAAATACGCGCCGGACCTCGCCAAGCACAAATTCTACGTTTGGCTCAATGACTGGCACTGGGTTCCCATGGCTGTACTGGGCTTCATTTTGTTCGCCTTCGGAGGCTTGCCAATGGTGCTCTGGGGCATTTGCTTCCGGGTTGTGGTGGGACTGCATGCCACCTGGCTGGTGAACTCCGCCACGCATATGTGGGGCTCGCGCCGTTTCGCCACTCGGGATGACTCCCGCAACAATTGGTGGGTGGCTTTGGTTACCTTCGGTGAGGGCTGGCATAACAACCACCACGCTCATCCCTCATCCGCCCGTCACGGTCTGGCGTGGTATGAGTTCGACATCTCCTATCTCACGCTAAAGCTCATGGAGAAAATCGGGTTGATTTGGAACCTCCAAGTGGCCCGCGTCAACAGCCATCTCGTGGCCGAACGCGAGGTCGCTTAAAGCGACCCTGGTTTCTCTTGAACCCCTGCGCCAGGCCTTCGCTGCCCCTGTCGGTGGCACAATAAGGGTGTGGTCGTCGCTGGCCGGCAAAAATCGATTGCTTTCTTCATTGCCCTTGGCGCCGGACTCATCTCGATCAGCGTTCTGCTTTACGTCGGTTGGGTAATCCTGAACTGGCGTACCGGGCTGCTGCTGTTTTTGGGAGTCATCCTGCTTGCGGTGATTATTAGCGGGGTCGTTCTGAACACAACATTTCTCGTCCGCGAAATCCGCCGCAACGAGCAACAGGACGCCTTCATTAACGCCGTCACGCACGAGCTCAAAACGCCCGTAGCTTCCATCCGCCTGTATTTGCAAACACTGCAAACGCGCCACGTGGACGAGGAGAAGCGCAAAGAGTTCTACAACATCATGTTGCAGGACAGTGAGCGCTTGCTGAACACCATCGAGCAGATTTTGCGCACGGGGCGAATGGCGGCCACCGGACGCAGGCCCCACCGCATGCGCCTCGACCTAGGCAGCTTGCTCGAAGACTGTGCGCAACGGGCACGCACGCTGCACCATCTGTCGAAAGAAGCACTGCACTATGAGCCCGTTCCGAACCTGGCCGTCCTCGGTGACGCCGAGGAACTCCAAGCCGCGGTCATGAACTTACTGGATAACGCCGTCAAATATTCCCGGCCTCCCGTTCGTATCCGCCTGAGTGCAGAGGCCCTCTCCGATAAACACATCGCCATCCGGGTCACCGATTCCGGCATCGGCATCCCACCCTCCGAGCTGAAGCAAATCTTTAAGCGCTTTTACCGGGTCCCCGGCCCGTTCACCGCCAAGGTCAAGGGGACAGGACTGGGACTTTATATCGTTCGCGCAGTAGCCAAGCGCCATGGCGGCAAAGTGTGGGCCGAAAGCCAGGGACCAGGTTCGGGCAGCACCTTTGTCCTTCAGCTTCCTTTGGCGTCATGAATCGCATCTTGATCGTTGAAGACGAACAGCACCTCGCCGACGGCCTGCGCTTCAATCTCGAGGCCGAGGGCTACCAGGTGGATGTCGTCGACACCGGAGAAGCGGCGCTCGAGCGGCTGGCAGAATCCCAATTTGACGTGGTGGTGTTGGACGTCATGCTGCCTGGCATGGATGGCTTCTCTGTCATTAAGCAGATGCGGGACAACCGCCAGTTCACTCCCACCCTCATGTTGACGGCCCGGGGACATCCCGATGATGTGTTGCGAGGTTTTGCGGCTGGCGCCGATGACTACCTCGCCAAGCCTTTTGAGCTCCCCATCCTCATTGCGCGCATCCGTGGCTTGCTCCGACGGCGGGAGTGGCTTCAAGCTGCGATCCATTCCCAGGCTTCGCTCCCTGGGAAGACAAGCCGCCCTTCGGAACCTACGGGAGAATTCCGCTTCTGTGGAAAGCTGGTGAGTTTCGACCGTTTAGAAATTGAGGTCCGTGGCGCCAAATACCCGCTTACGTTAATGGAGGCGAACTTGCTCCGCTATCTCATCCAGCACGAAGGGAAACCTGTTTCGCGCCAGCGCATGCTAGAAGAAGTGTGGGGGCTTCACGAGGACACCGACACGCGCGCCATCGATAACTTTATGGTGCGATTGCGGCGCTACATTGAAGACAATCCCTCACGGCCCAGGCACATTCTGACCGTGCGCGGAGTCGGCTACCGCTTCGTCGCCTTCCCTGGCGATGAGGAACGCGCTTGAGCCCGGCTGTCCGCCTTCCGCGGGAGGAGAGCCAGCACAGCAGCCAGCACGAGCCCGACCACTTGGCCGAACACTAGTCGCGCCCATCCGTAGCAAAACCAAACGAAACCTGCGCCACAGCCAATGGGAATGAGCCGCGAATCCCACTCCCAGGTGGCCAGTTTCCGCCAAAAGCGCAACACTAAAATCAACAAGGGCGGATGCGCGGTCGTATTGCTCATCCGCCAGGCCTCGGCCAGCGTGGATTGGTGGGAAAGACTGTAGTGTAACGCCTCATCGGCATTGAGCGCGTAGGTCGCAGCGTAGACCAGATGCGAGAGCGTCACTGCCGCAATCAGAACCGCCACCAGCCGGCCGCCAAGCCTCTCTGCCAGAGCCTGACCTGGCCTAGCCCCTGGCGAAACCCGACTAGGCTTGACCCCTGCTAGCTCTTTTTTTCGCGCTCGCTTTGACTTCGACGTCGACAAACGAAGTCAAGCTTCCCAGCTATCGGCCTTGCGGTAGGCCTCAAAACATTTCTTCAGTCCTTCGAGACCGGGAACCGACAATCCATGCTCCCCGCCCAGAATGCCCTTATATCCCTTGGCGTGAATCGCCTTAAAAATATTCTGATAGTTCAGTTCGCCCGTGAATGGCTCTTTGCGACCCGGCACATCCCCAATCTGGAAGTAGCCAATCAGATCCCAGTACTGATGGATGTGGTTGATGATATTTCCCTCTGAGATTTGCTGATGATAGATGTCGAACAGGATCTTCACCTGGGGATGGTTTACGGATCCAATGATTTCCCCAGCATGCTCGGAGTAGACAACAAAATAGCCAGCATGGTCCACCTTGTGATTCAGCGGCTCCAAAACCAGCATCAGCTTGGTTTTTTCCACAATCTCCGCAGCGCGCTTGAGCGCTTCGACGGTATTCGCCGTTTGCTGGGCGAAGGTGAGGTGGGGAACTGCCAGACCCGTCGTGACAGTCGCTGCTTCGTTACCAATGATCTTGTGGATCTCAACTGCCTTTCGCACATCTTCTAAAAACGTTCGATGGCCAGAACGGTCTGGGAGAGCCGTTGGGCGCCAGCCTCCCCGGTTGACAACAAACACGCCCATGCTTAATTTGAGCTCATCCATCTTCTTGCGAAAGGTTTCAATTTCAGAGTAGGGGTGGGAAGGTAGGCCGTTGTATTCAAACGCTGTGAATCCTGCCTCCGCGTAGAGTTCCAGCTGACGCGTGATGGGAAGGTTCGGCACCAAACCAATACGAGGGGCATAGCGGAGACGAAAGGGGCGAGGCTTGGATTGCGCGCTGGCCATCCCGCGCGCCAGTTCCGCCCCAACTGGCGCCAAAGCGGCGCTTAGCAAGGACCGTCGATTCAGTTGCATGAGGTTCATCATATCCAACCCAACTCCGCAGGGAACCCCACTCACTGTGGCTGGCGCAGCAGCAGGAGACGGGCCCTCGCCTCCACGTCTCCAGGATCCAATTCGAGCACTTGCAGCAGTTCTCGCTGCGCCTGCTCAATTCTTCCCGTTTGTTGGTAAACTGCAGCCAGCTGCTTGCGGGCTTCCAGATGTTGCGGTTTTAACTCCACGGCAGTTCTCAAGTGGGTGGCAGCCTTTTCTAGATCGCGGCGTTGAACATACAATTGGCCCACTAAAAAATGCGCCTCCACATTCTTGGGCTCGATACGCAAGGCGGATTCATAATGTGCCGCCGCCTTCTCAAGATCCCCTCGCTGCTGGTACAAGCCAGCCAAGTTCAGATGCATCACATCGTTGTCTGAGGTAACCCGCAGCGTGTGCTCAAATAGCGTGAAGCTGTTCTTCCAGTAAGATGTTTGCACAAAGCTCAGAAACGCTAACACCCCCAAACACAGACCCGCCACCGGTGCCAGAACTAAGGCAGGAATTCGAAACCGCTCCGCTGCCTCCGCCGCCAACCACACCACGATCACGGAAAGCCCGATCGCCGGCAAATAAGTGAAGCGGTCTGCCATGGCCTGTATACCGGTTTGGGCTAGCCCGATCATCGGAACCATGGCGCCGGCATACCAGAACCAACCCGTAAAGAGATATCCCTGGCGTCGCGCACGGAACAGGGCGAAAAGGCTGATTCCCGTGAACAGCAGCGCACAGCCAAGCATAGTTGGGAAAGGAATCTTGCTGTAGGGGTACAGCACGCCAAGCTCAATGGGGAAAAAGAATTTGCCGAGATACCGCACATAGCTAAGCAAGGCGTTCCAAATGCGGAACCAGAAAGGCAGTGCCGTGAGCGAGACCGTAGCTCCCATGCGGTGCTGGCCTGTGAAGGTCAGCAGGCTCGCCCCCACAACCAGCAAAAACATGGGCCATTTCTCCCGCAGCAGCGACGCCCAACCGTGGGACCGAACCCGCCCTAGCGGCCACCAGTCCAGCAGCAACAACACAAAAGGCAAGGTGACCGTGCTTGGCTTGCTCATTATCCCACCCGCAAACGCCCCGAGCAGCACCGCGTAGCGCCGCTTGTTCGGAGCGCGTACATACCAACCATAGGCCGCGAGACTCAGCATCCAGAACAGGCCACTTATTACGTCCTTGCGCTCCGCCACCCACGCCACCGACTCGACACGCAAGGGATGTAAGGCAAACAGCGCGGCCACAGCCCCGCTGCGCCAGAGCGACCCCGTGAACCGCCAGAACGCAAGGAACAACACAACCGCATTCACGGCGTGGAGAGCGACGTTGACTAGATGATGGCGGCCTGCGTCAAGCCCGAAAAACTGGCAGTCAATCATATGCGAGATCCAAGTCAAAGGCTGCCAGTAGTAATAGTCGAAAGTGCGGAAGGCCCACACCACGCCCTGCCAGCTCAAGCCGCGATTGACATTCACGTTTTGAACGACATAGTTGGGGTCATCGTAGTTGATGAATTCGTGGCCCCCAGTTTGGGCGTAGATTGCTAGGCAGGCTGCGATCAATCCTGCGCTGATGGCGATTGCCAAGCGAGTTTGAGAAACCGGCTTGACGGCGGGAACGGCTGCTGCTTTCGCCACACCTTCCGCCGGTGCCCGGGCAGGAGAATACCGAGCGGGCTTTCTTTTTTTCTCCGGTTTCGCCATCGAACCTAATCAGGATAGCCTGTTCGCTGTGGAGGTCGTTCGCATCACCCTTGACCTAAGCCCGGAGATGGCGTTGGAGGGCTACCGCCAGGGCATCTTTCCCATGGGCCATCCCAACCGGCCGGAGATTACCTGGCACCGGCCTGCTGCGCGAGGGATTCTTCCCTTGCAAGGCTTTCACCTCTCACGTTCCCTGGCGCGCACCCTCAAAAAAGGCGAGTTTGAAGTCACTTTCAATCGCGCTTTTCTCCAAGTCTTAGAGGGCTGTGCCAGCCGCGAATCGACCTGGATCACCCAGCCAGTCCGAGAAACCTATGCCGAGCTCCACCGGCGAGGCTATGCGCATTCGGTCGAGGTTTGGGTCGGCGGGCAGCTTGCCGGCGGGCTCTATGGCGTGCACCTTGGCGGCGCGTTTTTCGCCGAATCGAAGTTCCACCGCCAGACGAACATGTCCAAAGTCGCTTTGTTTTCGCTGGTGCAGCGGCTGCGTTTCCGCGGATTCTCGCTGCTGGACGTACAGTACTGGACCCCGCATTTGTCACAATTTGGGGTGATTGAGATTCCAGACTCCCGCTACCGCGAACTCCTTCGCCAGGCGCTCCGATCCTTGTGCAGCTTTCCCTAGTTAGGCTGGTGCAGAAGGGACACCAAGCAGCCACCCCCACGGTCTTGGCGCGCGGTGTACGCTAAGTTTTGGCGTTTTTGACGCCCCCTCTTGGAAAGCGTTTGACCTTGAAGGAGAGCACCGTGAAATGGTTTGATTACGCCGCGCCCGACTCCCTGGAGCAAGCTGCGGAGTTACTGGCACGCTATCCCGAAGCACGGCCCTTGGCTGGCGGCACAGACTTGCTGCCCCAGCTTCGCGCTGGAAAGCGCACAACTCCCCTCGTGGTGGACGTCAAAAAAATCCCCGAGCTTTCCTCCCTCACCATCGATGAAAAAGGCGCCCTTACGCTCGGTGCAGCGGTTCCCTGCTATCGCATTTACGAAGATGAGCGCGTTTGCGCGCGCTTCCCAGCACTCGCTGAGTTGGCAAGCATTCTCGGGGGGATCCCCATCCAGGGACGCGCGTCCCTAGGGGGCAATCTCTGCAACGCTTCGCCCAGCGCGGACGCCATCCCTTTGCTGATGGCCATGCACGCCACGGCTGAAACATGGTCCACCTCCGGTGCTCGAAGCATTCCGGTCGAAGATTTTTGCATCGCTCCTGGCCGCAGCGCGCTGGCCCCAGGAGAACTCCTGGTTTCCATCCGGATCCCCGCCCTGCCCCCTCGCACCGCGGCCCATTATTTGAGATTTATTCCGCGGAATGAAATGGACATCGCCGTGGTGGGTGTAGGGGTTTCGCTCACGCTTTCGGATAGTGTGATCCAAACGGCTCGGATTGCCCTTGGCGCTGTGGCTCCCACTCCCATTTTGGCGACTGAGGCCGCGGCGTCACTCGAAAACCAGGCGCCCACAGCCGCTGCCTTTGAGCGCGCGGCAAGACTCGCCCAACAGGTTACCCGGCCGATCTCCGACATGCGCGGCACGGCCGAATACCGGCGCCATCTTGCCTATGTACTCACCCGGCGCGCCCTCGAACATGCCTTGCAGGCGGCTGCGGCCAGCTGACAAGCGAGGAAGGAGCCTACCATGCAGAAAAAAATGCACGTCACAGCCACCATCAACGGGGAGGTCCAGGAATTTCTTTGTGAGCCTCGCCAGAGCTTGCTTGAATGCCTGCGCGATATTCTCCACTTAACGGGGACAAAGGAAGGCTGCAATGACGGCAATTGCGGCTCTTGCACCGTCCTGATGGACGGCCGCCTGGTGACCTCCTGCCTCGTTCTTGGACCCGAGGCCAGTGGGGCAGAGATCGTCACGGTCGAAGGTCTTGCCCGAGGCCGTGAGTTGCATCCTCTTCAAAAGGCCTTTCTTGAGCAGGCCGCCCTGCAGTGCGGGGTGTGCACGCCAGGCTTTTTGGTTGCGGCCAAGGCGCTGCTTGACCGCGAGCCGCAACCCTCTGAGCAAAGGATTCGGTGGTGGCTCGCCAACAATCTCTGCCGTTGTACTGGTTACGATAAGATCGTGCGCGCCGTCCAGCAAGCGGCCGCTGAATTGGCCGCTACACAAGGAGGAATGAACCGGTTATGAGCACGCAATCCTACCAAGTCATTGGCACCCGGCCCATCCGCCACGACGGGGTGGATAAGGTGACCGGCCGCGCGCTCTATGGTGCGGATATTCAAATGGCAGGCCTGCTACACGGAGCGATTTTACGCAGTCCGCACGCACATGCCCGGATTCGATCCATCAACACATCGAAAGCTGAGGCGCTGGCGGGTGTCAAGGCAGTTGTCACCGCGGCTGACTTCCCGCCCACCGGGGACCGGATCGTCGATCTCGGTGAGGGTGAAACTCCCCTCAGCTACATTCGCGGCAACATCCTTGCCAGCGGCAAAGTGCTCTATCGCGGCCATGCCGTCGCGGCCGTGGCCGCCACCAGCCCCCACATCGCTGCTGAAGCGGCATCCCTCATTGAAGTGGAATACGAACCGCTGCCTTGCGTGCTAACAGCGCCCGAGGCCATGCGCCCCGGCGCCCCGCTCCTGCATGAAGATCTCAAAACGAAGGAGTTCGGCCAGCAGACCGACCGTGTTTCCAACATTGCCGAGCACTTCCGCCACTCCCTCGGTGATCTCGAAAAAGGCTTTGCGGAAGCCGATATCGTGCTAGAGCGGGAGTTTCACACGGCTACGGTCCATCAGGGCTACATTGAGCCGCACAACGCCACCGCACTGTGGAACAACGATGGCCGCTTGCTAATTTGGTGCAGCACCCAAGGGGCATTTGTGGTCCGCGACACCACGGCCTGCATTCTCGATCTGCCGGTTTCCCAGGTCAAGGTCACCCCCATGGAGATCGGAGGCGGCTTCGGAGGCAAGATTCCCGTCTATTTGGAGCCAGTGGCGGCGCTCTTGTCCAAAAAAACCGGCCGCCCGGTGAAAATCGTCATGTCGCGCAAAGAGGTTTTTGAGGGTACAGGCCCGACGCCCGGTTCCTTCATCCGGATCAAGATCGGCGCCAAGCGCGACGGCCGCTTCACGGCAGCTCAGGCTGATCTAGCCTACGAAGCTGGTGCCTATCCCGGCGCCATGGTGGGAGCCGGCGCCATGACGGTCTTTGCCGCCTACGATATCCCCAACGTCACGATCGATGGTTATGACGTCGTGGTGAACAAGCCGAGCACGGCGGCCTACCGGGCGCCAGGAGCCACAAACGCCGCCTTCGCCACGGAAACCGTCGTGGACGAGATCGCCGAGCACCTGGGCCTAGATCCGCTCGATCTGCGCCTAAAAAACGCCGCCAAGGAAGGAACGCGCCGTGCGGATGGCCTCAAATACCGCAGGATCGGCTGCGTAGAAGTGCTCGAAGCCATGAAGGCTCACCCGCACTACCGCGCGCCGCTCGAAGGAGCAAACCGGGGTCGCGGCGTTGCCATCGGTTACTGGTTTAACGCCGGCCTGCCTTCTAGCTGCACCATTAGCGTCAACGCAGATGGCAGCGTGACGCTTGTAGAAGGCTCAACCGACATTGGCGGCACCCGTACTTCCGTCGCCATGCAGGCCGCTGAAGTCCTTGGAATTCCAGCCGGGAGTGTCCATCCGGTGGTGGTGGACACGGACTCGGTGGGCTTCACCGCGGTCACTGGTGGTAGCCGCACGACCTTCGCCACTGGCTGGGCCGCCTATGAAGCAGCACAAGACGTCCTGCGCCAAATGAAAGAGCGGGCCGCCAAGCTCTGGGGCCTCGAGCCTTCAGCCGTTAGGTTTGAGGGCGGCCATTTTCGCGCCTCTGGCCACGAAATCTCCTTCGCCGAACTGGCGGCCCGCCTAGCGGAAACGGGCGGTCCAGTGGTCGGCCGCGCTACGGTAAATCCGCGCGGTGTGGGCGGCTCTTTTGCCGGCTGTATCGTGGACGTGGAAGTCGATCCCGAAACCGGCAAAACTTCGATCCTGCGATTTACCAGCATTCAGGACGCCGGGCGCGCCATTCACCCCAGCTACGTCGAAGGTCAAATGCAGGGGGGAAGCGTGCAGGGAATCGGATGGGCCTTGAATGAAGAATACTTCATGGGCCCGGACGGAGAAATGCGCAACAGCTCGCTGCTCGACTACCGTATGCCCACCGCACTCGACCTGCCGATGATTGATACCCAGATTGTCGAGGTGCCAAATCCGGGTCACCCCTTTGGAGTTCGTGGCGTGGGTGAGGCCAATATCGTTCCTCCGCCGGCTGCCATCGCCAATGCCATTTATCGCGCTGTCGGCGTTCGCATGCGACGGCTGCCCATGAGTCCGCCCAACTTAATGCAGGAACTTTGGAAAAAGAGTTGATGGCGCGCGTGTTCATTCCTTCGCTGTTGCGATCCTTCACCGGTGGGAGCGCCGAGGTGGAGGCTAATGGGGCGACGGTCCGGGAGCTGATCGAAGACCTCGAAGCTCGCTACCCGGGAATCCGGCAACGATTGCTTGAAGGCTCCCACTTGCGGCCGAACATCTCGGTTGCCGTTGATGGCGAGGTTTCACCCCTAGGACTACTGGAGACGGTGAGTCCGACGAGCGAGGTGCATTTCCTCGCGGCAATCAAAGGCGGAATGGCCCCAAGCATGGGTTCACTTTCACCTAGTTCTGCCCCGTGAGGCGTTCACAGAAACCGGAAGCCAAAGGGTAGCGGATCGCCTTTGTATACCCACTCGGAAGCCAAACGCAGATTCTTGCTTGGTTAATGGATAAAGGGATCGTGCTTCGAGTTCTGCTTGCGCAGATAGACTTGAAAGCGTTTCTTCGCACGCCGCAGTTTCCAGTCCCGGTAGGCTTGCCGCAGGCTTTCCAAAGGACTCCACCTCCACCTGGCACCCTTGAGATACAAGTAAGCAAACAGCATGCCCCCCAGGTGCGCAAAGTGGCTGACATTGCCGCCGCTGGCCCCAATAGTAAGTAAAAAGGTCATGGCGCCAATAATCATCACGAAATATTTCGCTTTAATGGGAAACAAAAAGTTGAACAGGACCGTCCGGTCGGGATAAAGCATGCCGAAAGCCAGTAACAACCCGTAGATGGCGCCTGAAGCTCCAATCGTGCGGGTACCCATGGCGCCGACCAAAGCGTTCGCCACGACGACACAAACACCTGCGCCAACACCACACAAAAAATAGAATTTCAAAAATTCCCGAGTGCCCCACTGCCGCTCCAAATCCGCCCCGAACATATAAAGTGTCAGCATGTTCAGCAAAATGTGGCTGAAGCCAGTTGGATCATGGAGAAAAAGATAGGTGACCAGCTGCCAAAGCGCGAGCGAGCTGACCACGTCGCGCGGAATGAGGCCGAACCGGCGAAAGGGATAACCAAAGCCAAACTGGTAGGCGAGGAAGTAAACGACAAACAGACCGATGTTGACGATGAGAAGCCACTTCACGCCGGGGGGAAAGAATTCGTGGGAAAGGTAGCCTGGGTTGCGGCTGGCGTATCGCATGGAGGGCGCCTATATTGAGAATATCAGAAGGCTCCGGCCGTCCGTTTCGCCGAGAATCGCCATGCGCCAGAAGCGCCAAGAAACGCATGCTCCCGGGCTGTTACGCCGCCTCCTAGAAAGACTAGAGGGCCGGGAACAGATGCTGCTGCGCGGCCATCCTAGCTGGCCTCTCCTGCTACTGAGCTATCCGGCTAATCATTTGCACGTCGCCGAGGAGCTGCGGGAAGCTTGGTTGCATACCCTACCCTCGCTCAAGGCTCCAGTCGCAGCCGACTACCGGGAGATGCTGGCGCATTTGCCTGCCGTTGTGGTCGTTGTGCTGCGACCCCGAAACGTTTGCGATTGCTTGGGTCACCATCATCCCCGCGGCGCTGAGTCACGGCTAGCGAAACGTCTAGCCCATGACATGGGAAGTGAGGTGGGTGAAATTGATTTGGCTTGGGAAGCAATTCGCGCTTGGCGACCCCAACCGCTTTCTTCGTTAGCTGCCGGGGAAGGCTTCGCTGTACTCCATTTCCATGTCGCCCTCTTGGCCGTCCTCTTGCACGAACTTGAGCATCTGGCACACCCTGACCGCCAGGAGAGCGCGGTTCGCCGGACCAGCGATAGCTTTTATTCCTCTGTGCTCGATGAGCTCGTGTCCCAGGATGGCGTCACCCGTTTCGGCATGAACATTCGCCCCGTCGCGCCCTAAAACCCTACCACGCTGCGAGCCAGAGGCAGGCCATCGCCGCTACCACAGCCCACGTCCAGCGATCGTGAAGTGCGAAGGCCAAGGGATCATCCACCATTCTGCCTTGGCTGGCGAGCCACCAAGCGCGGATAAACCACAGCATAAGCAGGGGGCACAGCAGCCACAACAACTGCGGGCGCCGGTACAACGTTCGAGCCATTTCTCCTTCCGTGTACACCGCCACCACCACCACCCCAGCCGCTGCGGCTCCTAGCCCTAATGCAGCCATCCACGGCCGATGATGAGGCCGGTAACGGCGGCGGTTTTCGTGGAGCGCCGCCCCGCTCAGCATGCTCACCTCTGACTGTCTTTTGAGCATCGCCAAGCTGAAAAAACAAGCCAAACAAAAGCCGATCAGCGCCTGAGACAACTCGATGCCGGTCGCCAGATGCCCGGCGTACACCCGGGCCCCATAAAAACACGCCACCACCGCCACGTCCACGAAGGCCAGGCGCTTCAAAATCCAGCTGTAGAGCGCCGAAGCAGCGAAGTATCCTCCGAGAAGCGGCAAGAGGCGAGTCTCGACCAAATACCCGGCGCTGATTCCGGCCACAAGACAAGCTAGGGCCAGCCAAAGCGCAGTTGTGCCGGAAATTTCACCTGCGGCAAGCGCTCTCTCCTGCTTTCGGTAGTGGAAGGCATCTGCCTTGCGGTCGAGCCAGTCGTTCCACACATATCCTGCGGCCGCCACGAAAGTAAAGGCTACTGCCGCTCCCGCGCTAGAAATCAGCAAGGACAGCTCGCCCACGCGGTGGGACATCATCAGCGGCAAAAACACCAACAAGTTCTTGGGCCACTGTTCGGGCCGCAGCAACCGCAAGGCGGCCCGGAATTGCCTCTGCGGCTGGCGTTTTTCGACGTCGGTCTCTCGGGCCTTGACCATGCGAGCGCGAAATGGCGGGATGTTCTCTCCTCTCCCAGCCGGTCCTGCCAGACCGAACTGCCACGGCCACTCGCAGACGCGCTGTAACGGCGCTATTCTCCGGAACGGTGGTCGAAGCTGGGGGGGAAATCGACAGTATACCAGCTAGAGGGCGCGCAGCTTTTCTTTGCTCTCCCGCGCTCTCCCGGGCCAGCATTCCGGATTGCCCCTGATCATTCTCTGATTTCTCACGATTTCAAAGTAGAAACGCTTTTTATAAAATGCGATAATTCCGCCAATGAGTACCTTTTTGCAGGATATTCGCTTTAGCGCACGGATCTTAGCGCGAAGTCCGGGGTTCACTCTTGTTGCGATTTTTTCCCTTGCGCTCGGAATTGGAGCAAATACAGCCATCTTTACACTGACGTCAGCCGCGTTTGTTCCTCCAATGCTAATTCGCGACTTGCCATCCCTGGTTTCCCTTTATACGGTGGATGAAAAGACTCCAGGATTGTTCTTAAACGCTTATCCCAATCTCGAAGATTACCGGCGCCAGCAGACTGTATTTTCCGACATTGTCGATATGACTCCAATTCTCGTTGGGGTCACAGCCAGTAATGGATCGCCCGTGCAGCAATATGGCGAACTTGTGCCCGGCCGCTTTTTTGAATTCGTCGGCGTTTCCGCAGCCTTTGGCCGTACCCTTTTGCCGGAGGATGACGGCCCTCCGGGCAGCAGGCCAGTTGTTGTGCTGTCTCACGGCTTCTGGCAAAGCCACTTCGGAGGAGATCCCTCTCTGGTTGGACGGACGATTCGCATCAACCGCGAACCTTATACGGTAGTGGGCGTTATGCCGAAGGGCTTTCGAGGATTGAATACGATTTCCGAACCCGCGCTTTGGGCGCCTACGTGCATGTACACTCGCCTCCTGCCGAATCCGGAGATGGTCAACGAGCGCCGGGCTTTGTACTTTTACGCCTTCGCCCGTCTCAAGCCCGGCATCAAAATCGAACAGGCCCAAGCTTCTTTGGAGCCCATTACCCGCCACTTGGCTCATACTTATCCCATCAACCAGGCACGGAGCCTTCGCCTGATGCCAACCGCTGAGGCTAGCGTTAATCCAGCCCTGCAATCCATCTTGCGGAAGGCTACCACGGTGATGATGAGCATCGTTTCCTTCGTTCTTTTGATCGCCTGCGCCAATGTGGCGAGCTTGCTTGTGGTGCGCGCGCGCCGCCGCTCGAAAGAATTCGCGATCCGTCTGGCGCTAGGCGCCCAACCGCGGGACATCACGCGTCAGATGTTAATTGAAAGCACGTTGCTTTCGCTGGGCGGCGGCCTGGTCGGTCTGTTGGTGGCGCGTTGGATCCGCGATGCAATCTGGTCTCTTCGTCCTCCCACCCTCGCCAACATCTCCCTGGACTTGTCGCTGAACCCGAAGGTGCTGGGCTTTACGCTCCTGGTGTCCGTGCTCACCGGCTTGCTCTTCGGACTGGCGCCCGCCTTACATGCCTGGCGGCGCGATCTGGCCTCGGACCTAAAAGAACGGACCAGTGAATCCGCACGGGACCGGGGAGTTTGGAATCTGCGGGGCGTGCTGGTTGCCAGCCAGTGTGCGCTGAGCGCCATTGCTTTGATTTGCGCGGGTCTGTTTTTAGAAAGCCTGCGGCGCATCGAAGCGCGCGACCCGGGCTTTGAAATCGCCCGTCTCGCTCTCCTGCGGCTCAACTTCGGCGCTGAAAATTACCGCAAGGATCAGATTTTCAATTTTCTCAAACAGGCTGTGGAACAAATCGAGGCTCTGCCGGCAGTCCGGGCCGCAACCTTCTCTTCGGTGCATCCGCTTTCTTCTTCCGCCTTTCTTCGAGGCATGTACAAAGAGGGTGATGATTTTGCCTCTCGCCCACCAATGGTGTCGATGAACGCCGTGGCGCCGCGCTTTTTTGAAACCACAGCCGTGCGTTTGCTGGAAGGACGCGAATTCACGTTTGCCGATCGCGAAGGGTCGCCACCTGTGGTGGTGGTTAACCACGCGCTCGCCCGATCCCTGTGGCCAGGCGAGAGCGCCGTCGGCAAGAGAATCAAATTCACAGGTGATCGGGAATACCGCCAAGTGATAGGTGTGGCCGCAGACAGCCTGTTTTTAAACCTCAATGAAAGCCCGCGCCCTTTGGTCTTCATCCCGCTTCTCCAGGAGCTTTCTGCTGTCCAGCTCACTTTGCTCGTCCGAACTGCCGCTGATCCCTCGGGCGTGTTTTCCGCAATTCGCAAGGAGTTGCAAAGCATCGACCCTAACTTGGCCTTGCCTCCTATCGTTGTCATGCGAGAGCAAGTCGTGCGCTCGCTCTGGCCTCAACGCTTCCTAGCAACCATGCTCTCCGCCTTTGGCTTTCTTGGCCTCATTCTCGCCGCGATCGGTGTTTATGGGCTTACCTCTTATTCGGTGACTCAGCGAGTGAGTGAAATCGGAATTCGAATGGCGCTGGGCGCCACCAGCTCCAAGGTCATGGGTTTGATCATTCGCCAGTCCTTCCGGCTGATTGTGCCGGGGCTTGCTCTTGGCCTCTTGCTGGCTTTCGTGCTAGCCCGCTTCGCCGACAGCTTACTTTCGGGAGTCACAACATCGCATCCGCCAGCCTACATTGGTTCCGCGCTGGTGCTTCTGCTGGTTGCGCTGGTTGCCTGTTGGATTCCCTCGCGGCGGGCGACACAGATCCAACCGCTGCTCGCTCTCCGGCAAAATTGAGTTGCTTGCCTGGGATGGTCCTCGTATCAGCCGCGCAGACTCGGCGCCTACCAGACAGCGCTTCGTTGCTTACCAGTCCACGACTGAGCCGTCGTCATCATCGTAGGCCGTGCGGTAAGGTCTTGGCTCACCGACCTGCGCTTTGAGCTTCTCCTCATCAATGGTAATGCCCAGCCCAGGATCCGTCAGCAGCGGGCGGTGTCCGCCTGTAACCGGCGGCATGGGCTTGGCCAGCAGATCCGCGTATTCGTTGTCGCCCCGCTCTTGAATCAAAAAGTTCGGGATCGAGGCCGCGACTTGCAGGCTTGCGGCCAGCGAGCATGGTCCCTGAGGATTATGCGGAGCAAGTGGAGAGTAGTATGCCTCCGCCATCCCAGCGATGATCCTCAATTCGGTGATGCCGCCGGCGTAACACACATCCGGCTGGAGGATCACTGCTGCTCGCTTCTCCAAAATCTCACGAAACCCCCACTTGGTGAAGATGCGCTCGCCGGTGGCAATCGGAATGTGCGTTTTGCGCGCTAGCTCGGCCATCACATCCACATTGAGCGGCTGAACGATCTCTTCATAGAAGAAGGGCTGGTACGGTTCCAAGGCCTTGATCAGCAGCGCGGCGGTGGGTGGTTGCACAGCACCGTGAAAATCGATTCCAATATCCACGCCTTTGCCGTATTTCTGGCGCAGAGCCCCAAAACGCTCCGCGACCTCCTCCACCATTTTGGGGCCTTCCACATACTTAAAGGGAACACGAGAACCACGGGGACCCACTTTCATCGCGTTCACGCCGGTCTTCTCATTCACGGTTCCATACACGCGACAGCGGTCGCGCGTCGGGCCGCCGAGCAGTTTATAAACCGGCACGCCGTAGCATTTGCCCGTAATGTCCCATAACGCCTGATCGATGCCAGACAGAATCGCCGTTTTGATGGGACCACCACGGTAGAAGGAGCCGCGGTGAATGGCCTGCCAGTGGAAGGCCACCCGGCGCGGATCCTGGCCAACTAGATAGTTGCTCACTTCGAGCGCGCCTGCGGCGCATGCCTTGGCATCGTCCTTCAGCATTTCTCCCCAACCCGTGACCCCCGCATCCGTTGAGATCTTCACAAAGACCCAGCTGTTCTTGAGCACGAAGGTCTCGATCTTGGTCACCTTGATTTTGTCATTTGGGCCAATGGCAGCATAGGCGTCGCATCGCTTGGCCTGAAAGGCTTCGAGGCTAAAGAGCGCCGCTGGCCCGTAAAACAATGACTTCAGCCAGGTGCGCCGGTCCAATTGTTGTGACATATTCCACTCCTTGAACGGAGAAATTTTCCACGCGCCCGCTTTCTTGGCTCAGAATTGCAGCCGCATTTGGAATTGATAGAAACGGTTCAACGACGCGGTCTGGCTCAGCACTCGCCCAAAATTGGTCGAGATCGGATTAATGTCCGGAGGGCTCATCTGAGAACGGTTCTGCACGTTGATTACGTCAGCGCGGAACTGGAAGCGCAATCCCTCGGTGAGCCGGATTTCGCGCAACAAATTAGCATTCCACTGGTTCAATCCGTCGGCGCGGAGGCCGTTAAAGAAGCGCGGGAATACGCGAACGTGAAAGGCCGCTGGCTGGTTTGCCGGCACGCGTTCAAAGGCGAGATCCGTATTGAACCAGCGGTCCAGCGTCTTGGTCCCCTTCCTGGCCTCGGCTTCGAACTGGTTGATATCACCCCGGTAGAAGAAGTTGCCCCAGGCTAGCAGAGGACCGTTTTGGAATTCATAAGTGGCTGCCGCTTGCCACCCTCCGAACAAATGATTCAGCAGCCCGGTTTGCAAAAACCGGCGGCCTCGTCCAAAAGGCAACTCCACAATCGCCGTACCTGTCAGACGATGAGGACGGGCCGTATCGCTCGGCCACCAGATGCGCGGCGCCGTTTCGAATTCGTTTTCAAAGATGGTCTTATTTTCCTGAAGCATCCGCGTGTAGGAAGCGTTCACGTTAAACCCTTTGGAGAATCGCTTCGTGAAGTTCAATTCCAAGGCGTGCGTGCGCGCAAGGCCTGTCCCTTCCGCATTGTCAAACAGTCCGTTCATGTGAGGGAATGGTCGCAGCAAGCGGTTTTTGGCGATGGTCGGACTGGTGAACTGGCCGAGCGTAGACAGGTGCTGATAAAGGACCGGATTCTGAGTTTGCAGAAAGGAAAAGTTCGACAACAGGAACGGATTTGGAACCTGACGGTTCATATCGTTGGCCACGGCGTTGTTCCGCGTGTTGCCTGTCGCCCAATATTGTTCGGGCAAAGCGTCGAGACGCCGCGTCAAATTAATTCGGTCCGCCCACTGCCCCCAATAAGAAGCCTCCACCAAGATGTTGGTGGAAAGCTCTCGCTGAATGCCAGCGCGCCAGCGCTGAACCCTCGGGTGCGGCCGGTTGTAACCGGTAAAAGTCCACCCGAGTCCCACACGCGCCATGGCTCCCAGCGCATTTTGAAGAGGGCGGTCAAATCGCGTGCCGTCAGCGCGCACGGGAAATGGATCCGTGAGCGGGGAAATGTTGTTGCGCGGGTCACCCACCAGCCAGGTCTCTCCAAAATCATTCGTCAAAATGGTGTTGGTAGCGCGCGAATAGCCGAACTGGTCAGCGGCTTGATTCATTACGTTCAAAGTGTCGAAAAAGATCCCATAGCCGCCGCGAATTACCGTTTTGCTGGTCATTTGATAGGCAGCCGAGAGTCGGGGTAGCCACATTAACTCGCTCCGCCACAGCTCGCGCGGCGCTCCATTCACACCCGTGTAGACCGACCCCCCTCGCACAACGAACTGGCTTGCGGGAAGCTCAGGAAGCGGATTGCGGGCGTAGGCTGCTTGGGCCGCCGCCGAGATGGGTAATTCCAGATTCGGGTCAAAGTAGCCGATGGCGCGGTTGAAGCGCTCCGTGGGCCCCCGCTCGTATTCGATGCGCAGCCCTAGTGTCACCGTGAGTTTTCGCGTGAGCCGCCAGGTATCTTGACCGTACCAAGCGTAATAGGGATTCATCAACGCGAAACTATCGTTCGTGTCTACGGACATTCCGGTGGGAATTCCAAGCGCAAATGTCGCCCACGTCAAACCCAGCGCTCCAGCCGGCGCAAAGCCGTCCTCATCTTTCCGAACAAAGTTGTTGGCAAAGGTAAAATTGCCAGACGTGAATCCTCCGTTCAGCACTGCCGTGCGGTAGCGCTGGCGAAAGTCGATGCCCGCCCGCAAAGTATGCGAGCCACGAATCTGCGTAAAGTTGAACTTCACCGATTGCTGGCGAGCCTTATGCCCTGGATCGAGCGGTACCGATAACACCATGTCGCCGCCCCAAAAGGTCATCCCCGGCCAAGTTACACGGGGCAAAAGACACTGGTCGCCGCACTTCTCATCCAGATATCTCGGCAATCCAACATCGCTCGGCTTGTAGCGCCGCGTACCCAGCCGTTGATTGTGGTTCTTGAACTGCGTCGCATCGACTGAGGCGTTCAACACTGTGGTCGAGTTCACCGAATACGTCCAGTCGAAAGCGCCGCTCACCGCCGGCCGCACTTCGTCCCAATCCATCAGTCCCGGTTCCGTTTCATAGGTGAAGCCTTGCGCATCCTCCTCGAAACTCGTTTTCAGCCAACGGAAGAAGAAGCGGTGCTTTTCGCTGGCTTGAAAGTCAATCCGGTTATTCCAGGACTGGTAGTAAACGTTGTTCGGCATACCCGAAGCGAGATAGTTGTTGAAGGGTTCACGACGCGGATCCGTCGGATTGTTATTCGGCAGCGGCAGGCGCTTGGTGTAGAAGTCATAAATCGGACTTATCATCCGGCTGCGCGGAACCAGATTGCCCGCAAACGGACTGCGGACCCAGTGACCTGGTCGGTCCGGATCGCGGCGCGTCGTATTGGGATCGTAAACCTGATAGCGCACGGCATCGACTGGCAGCAGTTCCGAAAAATCGCCCTGGCGCATGGCGACGGTCGGTACCGTATAGTTGAGCTCGCTTGGCCGCGCTGATTGCAAGTTTCTGAGACCCGAATATCCCAGAAAAAAGAAAAGCTTGTTCCGGCCGTCGAATATCTTCGGTAGGTATATCGGACCAGAAAGCGTTCCGTGATAGTTGTTGGTGTGGCCGGCTGGCAACAAGGGCGAATTGCGCAACTGGCGGGCCAACGCGACGTTCCCAGCAGCCTCCGCAGCGGCGATTTCTTCAAAACGTCGTTTTTTGACGAAAAAGGGCGCCGCGTTCCAGCGTTGATTAAAGTACTGATAGGTAGCCGAGCCGTGGACGGCGTTGGCGCCTGATTTCGTGGACATCGAAATATTAATGCCGGTAGCGTGGCCAAAGGCGGCATCAAAATTCGAGGTTTCAATCCGGAACTCGTCAATGACGTCCGGGCTCGGCATGAATGACGTGCGCCGGTTGCTTCCATTGGCTGATGCGCCGTCCAGGGACCACTCATTTCCGCCCACGCCACCCGGCATATTGAATTGCGAACCGCCCCCGACCTGTCCTTGGACTAGAAACTGCGTCGTGCCCGGAACCTGAACCCCGGGAGCAAAGCGCGTGAGCATGCTCACGTTATTGCCAAGCACGGGCAGATCCATGATTTCCCGGTGCGAAATGGACCTTCCGGTAGAAACCGAGTTCGTATCCAGAAGAGGAGCTTCTGCGCTGATGGTCACCGATTCAACCGCGTTACCCACCTCCATCCGGATGTCCACCTGCAACCGGTCGCCAATGGCCAGCGTGATGCCCGAGCGCACGCTTTTCTTAAAACCGGGCATTTCGGCCGTCACTGTATAGATTCCAGGCAAAAGAAGGGGAGCCTCGTAGTAGCCGCTTGAATTCGTGGTCAGAGTCGTGGACGTGTTGGTGCCCGTGTTCAGCACAATCACCGTGGCTCCAACAATGGCCGCCGCTTGTGCATCGGTTACGGTGCCCGAAATGTTACCGCGTGTGTCTTGCGCCTGCGTGAAACAAGCGCCGAAAAGAAGTGGCAGCAGAAATTGAATCAGCCGCACAGAGCCTCCTTATCGTTTAGGTGGCTCCCACTTATATCACGAATTTCTGGCCCGCACTGCCGCTTACGGGCGTCAATCGAGGGAAAACGTTTCGCCCCGGGCAGGAATGCGCACCGGAACGCCGTAGGCGCGCTCGATGGCTTGCGCAAGCGACCGCTGCTGCAAATCCTCTCCGTGCACGAGAAAAACCGTCTTCAAACCCTGGGCCAGCGGACGGATCCATTCCACCAGCTCATGCTGATCGGCATGACCGCTGAGTTCATTGATTTTGACAACCTCGGCTCTCAGCCGCATCAGTTCTCCAAACACCGGCACTTCAGGCATTTTCTCCACGATTTTGCGGCCCAGCGTATTCTCCGCTTGAAAGCCCGTGATGAGAATCGTATTCCGGCTATCCTCGATGCCGTTGCGCAGGTGGTGTAGAATGCGCCCTGCTTCGCACATCCCCGAGGCGCTAATCACCAAGTACGGCCCTCGCAAATCGTTCAAGGCCTTGGATTGCTCCACGTCGCGCACGTAGCGAAGAAGTCTGAAGCCAAAAGGATCAGAGCCATTCTCCAGAAACCGCCGAGTCTGCTCATCAAACAAGTAGCTGTGTTTGCGGAACACCTGGGTCACGTCCACGGCGAGGGGGCTATCCACATAAATCGGAATCGAGGGAATACGGCGCTGCTCCAGTAACTCATGAATCATCAGCACAAGTTGCTGCGTCCGGCCAACGGCAAAGGCCGGAGCGATGATCTTACCCCCACGAGCCGCCGTCCGGCAGATCACATCCGCCAGCTTGTCTTGCACCGCTTCCAAGGGCTTATGCAACCGGTCGCCATAGGTGCTCTCCAGGATAAGGTAGTCCACGGCCGGCATGGTCGCCGGATCTCGGATAATCGGCAGTCCAGGCCGGCCCACGTCGCCGGAAAATCCCAAGCGCACCCGGTGATTCCCTCTTTTTTCCTCTACGATCACAAAGGCCGAGCCGAGCATGTGGCCAGCCTCGCCGAGGCGGAACGTCAAGCCAGGCGCAAGCGGAGTGTCAGCGTTTAGCTCCACGGAGCGAAACAGGGGGATGGTGGCTTCAGCGTCTTCCACCGTGTACAAGGGACAAGCCCGCTCGCCTTCGTCCTCGGCAAGCTGCAACAGTTGTCTCCGCCGGCGGCGTTTGTTCACGAACTCGCAGTCCTTTTCCTGGACAAACGCCGAGTCCTTTAGCATCGCCTCACACAGATCGACCGTGGCCGCGGTTGCATAGATGGGACCGTTGAAGCCCATTCGATGGAACGTCGGCAGGTTGCCACTGTGGTCGATGTGGGCGTGAGAGAGCACAACGGCATCCACCTCCCGGGGATGAAATGGAAACGAACGGTTGCGCTCCTCCGCTTCTTTGCGGCGGCCGTGATACAAACCACAATCGAGAAAAACTTTGGTTTGCTTTGTTTCGAGAAGATGTGTGGATCCTGTGACCGTCCTGGCGGCACCCCAAAACGTAAGCTTCATGGTTGTTGCCAGTATAGCGGCTCATCCGCGGGCCACCCTGCGGCAAATCCAGATCGCTGGCAAGACTTTGGCCCGGAAACCAGGAGAGGAAACGATCGCGCGCACGCCGCCCGCGCTCGCTCTCCTGCGCTAGCCCCACCCGCGAGCCCCCCGTCGCAACCCAACCCGCCCGGCTAGAGAAGGGCTTTGGTGACCACCTGACCTTCCACATCCGTCAACCGGAACCAGCGTCCCTGGAATTTGTAGGTCAGTTTCGTGTGGTCGATTCCGAGGCAATGCAGAACGGTCGCTTGGATGTCGTGCACGTGCACCGGATCAGAAACGATGTTGTAGCTGTAGTCGTCGGTCTCGCCGATGGTCGTACCTGGCTTGACCCCACCTCCTGCCAGCCACATGACGAAGTTCCGCGGGTGATGGTCGCGGCCGTAATTTGTCTCGGTCAGTTTTCCCTGGCAGTAGACGGTGCGCCCGAACTCGCCGCCCCAAATCACTAGCGTGTCTTTGAGCAAGCCACGTTGCTTCAAATCTAGGACAAGCGCTGCTGTTGCTTGGTCCGTCCCTTTACACTGTAAAGCGAGGTCACGCGGCAGGTCGTTGTGCTGGTCCCAGCCCTTGTGATAAAGCTGCACGAAACGGACGCCGCGCTCCACCAAGCGCCGCGCTAGAAGACAGTTCGCAGCATAGGTGCCCGGCTTTCGCGCATCCTCGCCATAGAGCTGAAACGTGCTTTCGGGCTCTTTCGAAAGGTCGGTCAACTCCGGAACTGAAGTTTGCATCCGGTAAGCCATCTCATACTGCGCAATGCGGGTCTCAATTTCCGGATCCTGAAAGCTTTCTGCATGAATTTGGTTCAGGGCCGAAAGCGTATCCAGCATTTCGCGCCGCACCTTTTTTGAGATGCCCGGCGGATTCTCCAAATAAAGCACCGGATCCTTACCGCTGCGCAGTCGCACCCCTTGATATTGGGAAGGCAAGAAGCCTGAACCCCACAGCCGTGAAAACAAGGGCTGATCGGCATTCAGGGAGTTTTGTTGCGAAATTAAGACCACAAAGGCCGGGAGGTCCTGGTTCTCCGATCCTAAGCCGTAGGAAACCCAAGCGCCCATGCTCGGGCGCCCAGGCTGCTGCGATCCGCTCTGAATGAAGGTGATGGCGGGGTCGTGGTTGATCGCCTCCGTGTGAACCGTTTTGATCACGCAAATGTCGTCAGCAATTTTCGCTGTGTAGGGGAGCAGCTCGCTCATCCAAAGGCCTGACTGACCGCGGCGCTCAAAACGGAAGATCGAAGCAGCGACGGGAAGTGAGCTTTGTCCGGAGGTCATGCCAGTGATGCGCTGGCCCATGCGGACGCTGGCAGGCAATTCCGTGCCTTGATATTTTTTGAGCACAGGTTTGTAGTCGAACAGATCCAGCTGGGAGGGTCCGCCGGACTGATGCAAGAAGATGACCCGCTTGGCGCTCGCCGCATGATGTGGGGGCCCCGACCCTGGGGAAGCACCGTGCGCCTCAAACAGGGAGGCAAGCGCAGCGAGGCCGATTCCTTGAGCCCCTCGCCCGAAGAAATGCCTGCGCGTGATGCGAAGCTGCTGCTCGTTGAGATGAACCATCCGGGTCACTCCTTGCTCACCGCCTCGTCTAGATTCAAAATGACGCTAGCAACGTTTGTCCAAGCGGCAAGCTCTTCAGGCTTGTAGCGGCTGCTTGGCCTGGACTCACCCACCTGCAACAATCCGGCTGCCGCCTCGGAATCTGAAGCATAGTACGCCTGCTGTTTCGAAGCCAGCGTTTCAAGCAGCCTCAGCTCTCTCGGTTGCGGGTTGCGGCCCGTCACCAAACGGAAGGCATGCCGAACCCGGAGCCTGGGATCGGAACCAGCCTCGTCGAGCACACGCTCCGCCAGCACCCGGGCGGCTTCCACAAACGTCGGATCGTTCATCAGAACGAGAGCTTGCAGCGGCGTGTTGGTGACGCTGCGCCGGGCCACGCACTTTTCCCGGTCCGGAGCGTCAAACGTCACCAGGGAGGGCGGCGGCGCTGTGCGTTTCCAAAACCAGTACATGCTACGCCGGTAAAGGTCACGACCGCTGCTTTGCTTGTATACTTGGGCGGAGAAGATTTCCCCCCGCGCAATCTCTTCCCAGATGCCAGCCGGCTGATAGGGGAAGACGCTTCGCCCGCCAATCTGGCGGTTGAGCAGTCCACTCACCGCGAGGGCCTGGTCTCGCACCATCTCAGCCGGCAGACGAAACCGCGACATCCGTGCCAGCAAGCGGTTCTCTGGGTCCCGCTCAAGGAGCTCTGGCCTCGCTTTCGAGCTCTGCCGGTAGGTGGCGGAAGTCACAATCAGCCTCTGCATCGCCTTGACATCCCAGCCGCTGGCCACAAATTCTGTCGCCAGCCAGTCGAGCAGTTCGGGATGCGTCGGCGGATCGCCCTGCGAGCCGAAATTCTCGCTGCTTTTCACTAAACCCAAACCAAAATAGTTCTGCCAGTAGCGGTTGACCGTCACGCGCGCTGTCAACGGGTGTTGGCCGCTCACCAGCCAGCGGGCAAGCGTCAGGCGGTTTCGGGGCTCACCGGGCGGAAGCGGAGGCAGTACCGCAGGTACATCCGGCGTCACTTTCTCTCCCTTGTTGCGGTAATCGCCCCGTCCCAAGATATGCGTGTCGCGAGGTTTCTCGAGCTCAGCCATCACCATCGTGGTCGGAATCTCATCCTCCAAGGCAGCCTTGGCCTTCTGGAGTTGCTTCCGCTCAAGATAAGCAGCGCGCAAAGGCTCTGGCGCCTCGTGGCTCAAAAAATAATCCCGCAACGTTTCCCGCTGTTCCTTGGTCCGCTTCTCAGTAGGGATGGCAAGCAGATGAGCAATGCGGTGGTGGAAGGCTAAGATGCGAACTTCGCCTTCCGAGAGCGCCCGCGCGTAGATCCGCAAATCGGCCAGCCGGCCGCGAAAACCATGGCGCGGCGTCGCGTGTTCCGCCTGGCCAATCTCCAAGGGGCCGCGCACACCGGTCTTCATTTCTGGCGCCAGTTCGACCAGCGGTACTGGCTCTCCGTTCACGCGCAACAGGACCGACCCTCCCTGCACCTGCAAAGCAATATGATAGTGATCGCGCTGCACCAGCCGCTCCCGCGTCCGCCAGTGCCGGCCTGGAGTTTCCATGTGCAGGTGCGCGCCCCGCCGCAGATGCGGAAGCGGCTCCGAGGCGTCATACCACAGCTCGAAAACTCCCCCCTGGCGCAGGACCGTTTGCGGCTCGTGATGGCCTTGCATCAACCAAGCGGCGACCGTAAATCCTTCCTCCAGCCGGAGACCCATATCCCCCAGCCGTACGTGACTTTGCGTAGGGAACTCCATGGCCCGGCCAATCGGCGTTTGCACCAAGGCGGGTTCGCCGCGCAAAACTACGCCATGGACGTAGCGGCCCGAACTGTCGGTGAAACCGCCATCGAGTTCGAAGTGCGCCACCAAGCCCTGCCGCAACTGGGGCGCTCCCCCGAAGTCGATCGTTTTGAGCCGCTCTTTCTCCCACTTCTGAAATTCTGGCTCCACAACATTTGCTGCTAGCGTCGCCTCAAGCGCTGCCAGGCGTGCCGTCAACTGCTCGAGCCGCTGCTTTTGACCCTCATCCGGCAAGCGGAGAAATGGCTCCGCGTTGCCGTCCCGGCCGTCCAGCCCTTTCTCTGGCACATTATTGAAAAACGCAAAAAGCTTATAGTATTCGGCCTGGTGAAAGGGGTCATATTTGTGATCGTGGCACCGGGCGCAGCCCATCGTTGCGGCCATCCACACGGTGGAGGTCGTCTCTACGCGATCTGCGACATACTCCACGTGATACTCTTCGGGGATGGCTCCGCCTTCGTAGTTGATCATGTGGTTGCGGTTGAAGCCACTGGCGATGCGTTGCTCCAAGCTGGCGTTGGGCAGCAGGTCACCAGCTAATTGTTCGATTGTGAAGCGATCAAACGGCATGTTCTGGTTGAAGGCGCGAATTACCCAATCGCGCCATACCCACATGTCGCGGTGACTGTCGATGTGAAAACCGTGTGTGTCCGCATACCGCGCTAAATCGAGCCACTGCATGGCCATGCGCTCACCGTAATGCGGCGAGGCCAGCAGCCGGTCGACCTGCTTTTCGTAGGCGTCGGGTGATTTGTCTCGCAGGAAGGCATCGATTTCGGCAGGCGTTGGCGGCAGGCCCGTGAGATCCAAACTCAACCGCCGCAACAGCGTGATGCGATCGGCTTCGGGCGAAGGCGATAGACCTTCGCGCTCGAGCCGCGCCAGCACAAAGTAGTCAATGGGATTGCGGGGCCAGCGCTTGTTCTGAACCGGAGGCAACGGAGGACGTTGTGGAGGCTCATAGGCCCAGTGCCCCTTGTATTCGGCACCTGCGTCGATCCAGCGTTTGATGCGTTCGATTTGCTCTTGGCTGAGAGCTTTGCCCGCAGCAGGAGGAGGCATCCGGCGCGCTGGATCGGCATGCGTGATACGGGCAAACAAACGGCTTTTGGCAGCGTCCCCCGGCGTGACCACCTTGAGCGCTCCCTCTTTGGTGTCGAGCCGCACGCCAGCGAACCGTTTCTTCTCATCGGGCCCGTGACAGGCAAAACAGTGATCCGAAAGAACCGGCCGGATGTCGCGGTTGAAATCGATGGTTTTGGAATCGCCCACCCCGGCCGGCGGAGCCGCGGTTGCTAGCGTGCCCAAAAGACATCCCGCGAGCGCGTAAATCCACGCTAGAAGACAGGCCATCAGTGACCAGCTTAATTCAACTCCCTGCACTCCGGCGACCCAAGCGAATGCAAGCGGATCGAAAATCAGCGACCAAATACCATTCCCTCGAGGGCGGCAAAATGAGTGGCTGTCCGGCCTTGCGCCGGTCCCGCCACGCCACCAAAACTAAAAGCCTCGTGGTAGAACGCGCCCGCCTCTGGCCCGCCCGGGCCGGGTCTCAAAAGCCAAGAGCTTTCTCCACCTCCGCTGTGTAACGGCTGAGCTCAGAAGGATTCCGCAACAGGTTCCAGAGCCCGACATTGGCGTTCAACTCGAGCAGCTTCTCTGCCGCCACGTAGGCGTAAGCGTAGGCCAGGCGAGCATGCCCGGCACTAAAGCGGGAAAACGACGTCCCAAGCTCGGCCAGCCGGGGCAGCTGCCTGGCTTTTAAAAGCGCCAAGACTACGGCTCTCTGCTCGGGATCCAGAGTTTCCCCAGAAAATTTCTGCGCCAGGCCTTCTTGAAGCCAGGCGGGCCAGGCCCCGAGTTCGGCCAGACACGCGTGCACCAGCTCGTGCGCGAACACTTGGCGCAAGGCCTCAGTCACCTTCGGCGCCTCCATCACTGGAACATGAATGCGGCCGTCATACATCCCTCCGCTCCATTCGGCGGCAGCAGTACTTTGCAAATAAGTTTCGCGCCGCTGTGCAATCGCGGTGAGCCTTTCCGTTCCCCGGCAGCCAAGCTGGGCCGAAATGCGAGTGTACTCTTGATCGAGTACCTCTACCATGGCCCGCGCCAGCTCTGCGCTCACACTGCCCCGTTCATAGCGGAGGACAACCCGCACGCCACTCATCCGTTCCGAGCCTTTGTCAGCCTCTTTTTCGCGCAGAGCGCGCTTGAGCAGTTGCTCCACACCGGGGTGAGGCTCTAGGTTCAGCGATTCGCGAAAAGCCAAAATGGCGCGCTCGAGCTCATCGCTCTGAAAGTAGGCTAGCCCGGCCACGGCCCATAGGTAAGCATTGCGCGGCCTTTTCTTAAGCTCCACATCCAACATGCGCAGCGCCTCAGCCGGTTGCTTGGCTTGAATCTGTTCAAGGGCCTTCCGAGCGGGATGGTCCTTCTGCGCCGGTTGCAGGATGCTGGCCGCCGGTACCTTGACCTCTGACGGGTTTCGAGCCCCAGCATCGAAACCCTGCGCGCGGCGCCGCGCTTGCTCAAACGAACCATCGCCTCGCAGCAGGGAAGCAGGAACATACCCGCTGACCTCTACGCCGACGAGCTTGGCCACGATCTTGTAACATCGGCCCGCACCGCCCGAAATCGCGCTGCGAATTTCGACCTGCTGGCCAGCTGGCAACCGCGCAATCTCCCGATCCTCCGTCTCGCAGCCGCTGCGCAGAGGAGCCTCCACAGAGAGCGTAGCTGCAGTCCACGCCAATCCCAACCACCAGGGCGCCGCCATAGCTGAATCCTACGGCGGAAAATGCGCGACTGTCGCTCCGTTGAAAGCCTGAGTTCGCAGCCTGTTTCTGAATTTCTAAGGCGCGAAAGCTCCGGCCCTTCCCGAAACTGGAGGGTTGGATGTTACCCTTAACGTGATATGTCTCAACCGGCCAGCCGCCGTTTGCTCATTCGCGCGGCTGGCGCGGTTTTCGCGCTCAGCAAGGAGCTCGCTGCTTTGCAAATCAACCGCAAACCAACCGCGCTGGTCGCCGATAGCCTCTGCAAGGAACACGATCCCGGTCCCGCCCACCCGGAAAAGCCAGAGCGCTGGGACGTTATCTGGACTGCGCTTGATCAAAGCGGCCTTCGAAAAAAGCTGCTTGCGCTTGAGTCGCGTCACGCCACCGAAGAGGAAATCGCCACCTGCCACACGCGCCACTACATCGCGCAGGCGCGGCGCGAAATCACCTCCGGAGCGCGCCAGCTCAGCACGGGCGACACCTCGGTGAACCGCCGCTCTTGGGACGCTGCGCTCCGCGCCACCGGCGGCGTGCTCCAGGCGGTTGACGCCGTAATGCAAGATCAAGCAAAAAACGCCTTCTGCCTGGTGCGCCCTCCCGGACACCACGCGACGCCCGAACGCGGCATGGGCTTTTGCATCTTCAATTCGGTCGCCATCGCCGCCCGCTACGCCCAGCGAAAGCATGGCGCCGATCGCGTCTTAATTGTTGATTGGGATGTGCACCACGGCAACGGCACGCAGGATATTTTTTATACCGACGGCAGCGTCTTGTTCTTCAGCACGCACCAGCATCCTTGGTATCCCGGAACAGGCTTGGCCAGCGAAACCGGCGAGGGCAAAGGGAAAGGCAAAATCATCAACCGGCCTTTGCCGGCGGGTTCCGGGCGGGAAGAGATCCTAGGGGCTTTTCGCGAGGCTCTGCTGCCCGCCGCGAACGCCTTTCAGCCAGCGCTGGTGCTTGTCTCGGCGGGCTTTGATTCGAAATTGGGTGATCCCCTCGGCAGGTTCCGCCTCCTGGACGAAGATTTCCGCGAACTGACGCGGCTGCTGCTGGAAATCGCCGATAAACACTGCCAGGGACGCCTGGTGTCGGTGCTCGAAGGGGGCTACAACTTGAACGGAATTGGCTCAGCGGTCACAGCGCACGTCAAAACGCTCGAGCAAGCTTAGGTTACTTTACCGACGAACCGTCCCAGCGGTGCTCCGGATCCGGCACGAACGTGACTGCTCCGAAAGATGCATTCGTCACCAGCCACCCTCCGGGAATCGCAGTCCGATAAAGGGGGAGTCCGTGGTTGCTTGAAAGCGGTTCGAAGCGGAGCTTGAAATCCTTTCGCGTGGCCTCTCGATTTTCGACTGTGCCTTCGGCTTGGTCCCTGGCGCCAGCGGCCGTGGCAACTTCGGCAGCTCCCCCTAGAGCCGTCAAAGCCCCTTTCACATGCTCGGCTTGAGCCTGATAGCGCTCCATCAGATAAACGAAACGCACGAAGTCGCCGTCAAACTCCACTTTGTCCAGGATGGCGCCGTAGGGGATGGTAGCAGGCGGGTCATTGGTGGGCTGCCCGGTGCGAGGATTCAGTTTTCGGGCTTCCACCGATTTGCTGAGCTCGTACTTCGACATGCGACAATCTCCCGATCCTGTGGTTTTTGTCAAACCGAATCAAGCCTGAGCTAGGAGCGGCGCCATTAAGTCGGCGAAACCAAAAGCTGGTTCACCACCTTTTTGACGCCTTTGACTTTCGAGGCCAAGTTTTCGGCCTTTTTCTTCGCTTTTTCGGTGCGCACCTTCCCCATTAGGGTGACCACACCCTGTTCCACCTTCACTTCGATCGCGCCACCCTTGACGTCGGGGTTGCTGGCCAAACGCAACCGCACCTGATCATAAATCCGATCATCTTCAGGATTTCCTTGAGCCAAAGCGAAACAACTGAAAACCAGACCGAGAATGAAGACAATGGCGACCCTTCGCATGGAAAACCAAGCGCTCCTGCTTTTGTCAGTCTAACGCAACATGCTAGACTCAAGCCGAGGGAGCCTCAAAAAAACAATACCTTGTGCGGCATCGCCGGATTCACGACGCTGGATCAAGCAGCGCCAGGAGAAGTCATCCATTCCTTGCTCCAATCCATTGTTCACCGCGGTCCGGATCAGCAGGGGGTTTTCTCCTCCCGCTGGATCTCGATGGGCGCTGTCCGGTTGAGTATTATTGACCTCCAAGGCGGCAACCAACCCGTCTCATCCGACGACGGCGATACCGTCCTGGTTTTTAACGGCGAAATCTACAATCATGCTGCTTTGCGCCAGGAACTGGAGGCGCTCGGGCACCGGTTTCGCAGCCGCTGCGACTCCGAGGTCGTGTTGCGCGCTTTTTTGCAGTGGGACACGGAATGCTTTGCCAAATTTCGCGGGATGTTTGCCCTCGCCTTGTGGCAGGATTCAGCGCGCCGGCTCTTGCTTGCCCGCGATCGTCTGGGAATCAAACCCCTCTATGTTTACCGCCACGGACGCGACCTTCATTTTGGCTCGGAATTAAAAGCAATTCTTGGGCACCCTCATGCGCCGCGGCAACTCCATACCGAGGCTCTGCAATACTATCTGTCTCTCAACTACGTTCCTTTTCCCTACACCCTGGTGCGCGGGATTGAAAAGCTCCAACCAGGATCCTGGCTCGAGTGGCGTGACGGCACGCTGCGAAGCGCCCCTTATTGGAAGCTGGAATTCCGAGAGCGACAGCAAAGTTTGGAGGACGCCAAAGAAGAGCTCCATGGCCTGCTCCGCGATTCCGTTCGCGAGCACTTGATCTCGGATGTGCCACTTGGCGTTTGGGCAAGTGGCGGAATGGACTCCTCCACCATCTTGCACTATGCCGCGCAGCAGGTACCAAAACTCAAAACCTTTTCTGTTTCCTTCCAAGGCCGCAGTTTCGATGAAAGCCGGTATTTCCGGGAGGTAGCCCAATTCTATGGCGCCGAACATCACGAGCTTGATCTGAATCCTTCCCTGAAGCTGTGCGACGCCATCGAGCAGATTCCTTATTATGCGGATGAACCAAGCGCCGACGCCGGAGCGCTGCCCGTGTGGTTTCTTTCGCAGATGACCCGCCAGTCGGTGAAAGTCGCTTTGAGCGGCGAGGGTGCCGACGAGCTCTTTGGCGGCTACTACACCTACTTGGCCGACCAGTATGCGCGGGTCCTCCGACAAACGCCGGCAGCGCTGCGCCGTGCCGGCCTGGCCATGCTCCAGTGGCTTCCAGTCTCGGATGAAAAAATTAGCTTCGAATACAAGGCCAAGCGCCTTCTCGCCGGCTCGCTGTTATCGCCCGAAGCGGCGCATTTTTACTGGAACGGAACCTTTAGCGCGAAGGAACGAGCCAAGCTACTAAAAAATGGCGCCCGCCCCGTGAGCCTTGAGGCGCTTGTGCCCGAGGCGGCGCGGCAGGCGGGATTTCTCAACCGGTATTTGTGGACCGATCAGCTTTGCTACCTTCCGGATGACATCCTCTCAAAGTGTGACCGGATGAGCATGGCGCACTCGCTTGAGGTGCGCCCGCCCTTCCTCGACCATCGCATCGTGGAATTCGCCGCTTCGCTTCCAGAAAAAATGAAAGTGAGAGGGTCAAAACTAAAAGTCATTTTGCGAGAGTTAATGCGGGATCAATTACCCCCCTCCGTGCTCAACCGCAAAAAAGAGGGTTTTGATATCCCCACGCATGAATGGTTTCGCGGACCGCTGCGGAATATGCTGTTCGATATAGTGAATCAAAAAGCGGTTTCCGAGGCAGGTTGTTTTCACTGGCCAGAGATCGAACGCCTGTTGCGCCTACACCAGGACCGCAAGGCCAACCTGGGCTATCACCTCTGGGGTTTATTGATCCTCTTTCTTTGGATTCGAACATGGGCCATTCGTCCCTAATCGTGATTCTGACGGCGGCTGCCGTCTTCTTAGGCTGCATTGTCAGCCCTCCTGGCCTCATGGATGATGTCGATGCTGTACAGGCCCAGATTGCCCGCAACATGCTCGAATCCGGCGACTGGGTGACGGCGCGGCTCAACGGCGTGCCCTATTTGGAAAAGCCGCCGCTCATTTACTGGATGATGGCCGCCAGTTATTTGCTTTTTGGCGTGCATGACTGGGCGGCGCGGATCCCGCTCGCTGTGAGCGTCGTGCTGCTGTGCTGGGTGACCTTGCGTTTTGGCCAGTGGGCGTTTGATGCCCGTACCGGCTTCTATGCCGGTCTTGTGCTTTCCACAAGCGTCGGGCTATGGCTGTTCACCCGGATTCAGATTCCCGATGCCATTCTCACGCTCACCATTACGCTCGCTTTGTGGTCCTTTCTGCGAAGCCTCGAAGAAGGTGGCTGGCTGTGGCCAAGTCTGCTCGGAGTGAATCTCGGGCTCGGGCTTTTACTCAAGGGGTTGATCGCCATCCTCTTCCCCGCCGGCGCGGCCTTGCTCTATCTCGGCTTGACGCGCCAGCTTCTAGCTGCCGAAACCTGGCGCAGATTGAAGCCGCTCTGGGGGCTCACCCTGGCTCTCCTCATTGCCGCACCCTGGCATGTCCTGGCGACGCTTGCCAATCCCCCCTACCTGGACTTTACGCTCAAAAGCGAGCCGGGCCAGTATCGCGGTTTCTTCTGGTTTTATTTCCTCAACGAACACCTTTTCCGCTTCCTCAACCTGCGCTACCCGCGCGACTACAACACGGTGCCCCGGCTAGCCTTTTGGTTCTTACACTTGGTGTGGCTGTTTCCGTGGAGCGCTTTTTTGCAAGGAGTTCCCCAGCTTAGTTTCAAGCCCGAGGACCGCGCCGGGCGCACGCGGCTGCTCGCCTTGTGCTGGATTGGATTCATCCTCGTATTTTTCACCTTCTCAACCACGCAAGAATACTACTCCATGCCAAGCTATCCGGCTTTTGCTTTACTGCTGGCCTCAGCCATGTCGGCCGGAGGACTTTGGGCGCTTCGAGCCAGGCTGTTGCTCACTCTGGTCACAGGCCTCGCTGCGCTGACGGCGGGCGCGCTGCTGGTTCATGTTCGTGACCTGCCAGCAGCGGGCGATATCTCCCAAGCGCTGACACAGAACCCCGAAGCTTACACCTTGTCACTCGGACATCTAGGTGACCTTACGGTAGCCTCGTTTGCCTACTTGCGCCTCCCTCTTGCCATCGCAGGGATTGCTTTCCTAGTCGGGTCCTTCGGCGGATGGCTGTTTCGCTCCCCACATCGCGCCTATCTCAGCTACGTCCTCATGATGGTCTTGTTTTTTCATGCCGGGCGGCTGGCCTTGGTGGCGTTTGATCCGTATCTGGGCTCCCGCGTTCTGGCCGAGGCTTACCGCAAGGCCGAACCCGGCCAGCTGATCGTCGACGACCAGTACTACGCCTTCTCCTCCGTGTTCTTTTATGCCAACACCACCGCCTTGCTGCTCAATGGCCGCGTGAACAACCTCGAGTATGGTTCCTATGCACCCGGCGCACCCAACGTCTTCATCGACGATCAAACCTTCGCACGGCTGTGGAGTGGCAGCGAGCGGAAATACCTGCTGGTGGAGGCGCCCGCGCTTGGCCGCATCGAGAAGCTGGTAGGTCGCGAAATGCTTTACGAGGTCAAAAAGAGCGGCGGGAAGTTCTTACTCACCAATCAGCCGGTCGCGCAAAAGTCTGCCCAGGTTTTTTAAATGCGCATCATGATCGACGCCACGCCGCTTTTGCTCCGCAGCGCGGGGGTAAAGGGCCACATCTACTACTGGCTCGAGGCCCTGCGACGGCTGGCAGGTCACCAGATGATTCGCGCCTTTCCCTTCATCCAACGAACCGCCGGCTTAGACCACGAACGTTCGATTTTCTCACCCTGGACCACATATCCGCGGCTAGCCGCACTCTATGGCGTGAACTGGCTTGGCAGTCCAGCTCTTGATCTGTGCCTCAAAGGCTGTGACGTCTTCCACGCCTCGAATCAAGTGCGGCACCCTCCGCGCAAAGCCAAACTCACCGCCACCATCTTCGACCTTACAACCACCAAACTGCCCGAGATGCACACCGCGGCCAACGTCCAAGCGGATGCCTGGTTCGCCGAAAGAATTCTCAAAAAAGCGGACGGTCTGATCGCCATCTCAGAGTCAACGCGGCAAGACGCCATAGAGCTGCTCGGAATCCCCGAAGAAAAAATTGAGACGGTGCCCTGCGGCGTCTCCGAGGCTTACTTTCATGTGCCGGTGGCAGACGTGCTTGAGGTGAAAGAGCTGTACCAGTTGTCGAAACCCTATGCGCTTTCCGTTGGCACAGTGGAGCCGCGAAAGAATCTCGACCGTCTTCTTGACGCCTGGCTGGGACTCGAGCCCGATCTCCGCCAGCACCATGAGCTCGTGCTAGCCGGACCGCCAGGCTGGAAATCGGAAAATACCTTGCGACGTATCGCCGGAGCGC
Source organism: Bryobacteraceae bacterium (assembly GCA_025056455.1). Taxonomy (GTDB): domain Bacteria; phylum Acidobacteriota; class Terriglobia; order Bryobacterales; family Bryobacteraceae; genus CADEFT01. The sequence goes on from JANWVY010000002.1 coordinate 305,389, forward strand.
CGGAAGGCGTTCGCTATTTGGGTTACGTTCCGGAACAGTTTCTGCCTGCGCTCACAGCCGGGGCCGTCCTTCTTGCCTATCCTTCGTTATATGAAGGGTTTGGTCTCCCGCTAGCTCAAGCCATGGCGGCCGGCGTCGCCACCATTACTTCGAACGTCTCCTCCATGCCCGAGGTCGCCGGCGACGGCGCCGTCCTGGTCGACCCATTCAGCGTCACCGAAATCCGGACGGCCCTCACCCGGTTGTTAGAAAATCCGACCTTACGCGAACGGCTTGCAGCGCGCGGCCGCGAGCGCGCCCAAAACTACCGCTGGCAGCGCGTCGCCCGCCGTAGCTTGCTTTTTTTCGAACGGATCGCAGGAAGTTAGAATAAAAAATTGTGGCTGCACAAGGCTCGATCCGACAGCACTGGGATGGCGACTTTCTCTTCGCTTTGCGCACTCTTTTGTTAAAAGATTTTCGCGTCCGCTACCGGAATATGTCGCTTGGCGTTGGCTGGTCGCTGGCCAACCCCATCATCATGATGTCCGTGCTGACCTTTGTTTTTACGCAAATTTTTCCCAACGAAGAAAAAAACTATCCCATTTTTGTGCTCTGCGGCCTCATCCCCTTCAACTTCTTCACGCTTGCCTGGAGCACAGCCACACGCTCGCTGGTGGACAACGCCTCGCTAATTAAGCGCACCCGGTTCCCGCGCGAAATAGTGCCGATTTCGACCGTCTTGGGCAACACCGTGCACCTGCTGATTCAGATTGCCCTCCTTCTCACGCTAGTCCTGGTCTTCGGCTCTGGCGTCAGCCTGCTCTGGCTCTGGCTTCCTGTGATTCTGGCCCTTGAAGTCGCCTTTGTCATTGGGATGGGTTTGATCTTCTCGGCCATCGACGTTTATGTTCGGGATATCCGCTATGTGGTGGAGTCCGTGAATCTCGTACTGTTGTGGCTGGTTCCCATTTTTTATGGTTTCAACAAAATTCCGGAGAAATATCACCTGCTGTATCGATTTAATCCAGTAGCAGCAGTGGTGATGGCGCTGCGGAATGTGCTGATCGAAGGCAAAGCTCCAGCCACAAGCTTGATTTTCAACCTGACGCTCGTCAGTACTGTGGTGCTAGCGGCCGGTATTCTCCTCTTTGGCCGTCTCAAACGTCGTTTCTATGATTACTTGTAGCAAGGGGCTGATTCCCGCGCGAAAGGGTGGTCGGAAACCTTAGCCAAGAATCTTTCTCTTCGGAGTCGTATCCTCTTACCGGCCGCGCTAGGAATCGCTTTCTGCGTCCCCTTCTGTGGCGCGTTCCAAAAGCTCAATGAGCTGGCGAAGCTCCGCAGGTGAGAGCATCGCGAGATTGCGCCGGTGAAGTGCGCTCACCGGCGCGTCGAGCTGGCTGAGCAAGTCAAGCCCAGCAGGCGTGATCTTTGCGATCACCACCCTTCGATCCGAGGATTCCCGTGAGCGTTGCACATATCCGCGCCGCTCCAATCGGTCGAGGAGCCGCGTGATGTCAGGGTCGTGCGTAATCATCCGGCTCGCGATCTCACCGCAAGGCAAACCGGCGGCTCCGGCGCCGCGCAAAATTCGAAGCACGTTATACTGCGCGTGGGTCATCTGGTAGCGGCTCAGCAGAAGGGCTTCTCGCCGCAACAGCACGTCGGCCGCGCGCAACAGGTTCAAATAAGCCTCTTCTTCTAGGGATTGAAACGGTTTTGCTTGTCGAATGGACCTGGCGAGTTTACCTGTCACAAACCCAGGTTATTCCTCAAGACAACTATCCGCAAGAGGAACATTCGTTTGCGGCCCCCTTGCGGCATCGTTCGCCGGCTCTCCGCTATACTCCGAAAGGTCATGACCCGACGCCGATCTTTGCTTGCCATGCCCGCGGCGGCTGCTTCCATGCCCGCGGCGCCGAGGAAACCCTCGATTTTCGAAATCCGCCGCCTGCAACTGCGCAACAGCCCGCACATGCAAGCTCAGCGTGTGGCGGATTTTCTTCGCCAGAGCTATCTTCCGGCGCTCGGGCGTTCCGGGGGTGCCGTCCATGGCGTTTTTAGCAATTTGATCGCGCCACAAGGCCCGTTTGTACTCCTAGTCTGTGGTTTTGATTCCCTTTCCGCCTGGGAAAGCGCACAAGAGAAACTGAACGCCGACCCGCGCTATCTGAAAGACCTAGAGGCGGCTGAGGCGCAAGGTTTGCTCTATATGCGCATGGAGGTCAGCCTGGTTCGGGCCTTCTCCAGCATGCCGGGCGTGGAAACTCCTCCGGTTGAGGCACAGCGTCCGCCACGCGTCTTCGAGTGGCGAACCTATGAATCCAACAGTCCGCTGACACTGCGAAAAAAAATCCGGATGTTTGAGGAGGGCGGCGAAATCGCCATCTTCCGCCGTGTTGGCCTCACGCCGGTGTTTTTCGGAGAGACGATTGTCGGGACGAATCTGCCCAATCTCACCTATCTGCTTGCTTACGATAACCTTGCGGCAAGAGAACAGAACTGGGCAAAGTTTTTGGCCGATCCAGAGTGGGACAAGCTCCGGGCCACGCCTGGCTGGAGCGACGCCGAGATTGTATCGAACATTTCAAACGTGATGTTGCGTCCTCTGCCGTTTTCACCGCTTCGCTGAGCGTGGCTGAAGGCGGCGCTCGCCATCGTGGCTGGGGGGCGTCCTCGCCTGGTTGTGTCCGCGGGCTGGAGCCTTGCAGATGCCAGGGGCCCTTGCCCGCAGCCGCCGGGCTCGCCTTATTCAAACCCAAGATCCTTTAAGATCTTGGGATCGCGCTCTTCCATCGCCAAAAGCGTATGACAGGAGTTGCAGTCTTGCGACACGGTCCGGCCGTCCTTGCTTTTGTGCGCGTCATCATGGCAGCGGAAACACCCAGGGAAATCGATGTGGCCGATATTGTCGATGTAGGTCCCCCAAGTAACCTTCATCTCCGGAAAGACGTTCCGCGACCAGAGCGCCAGAAGGGCCTGACCAGCCTTTTTCGCTTCCTCCGCCTGGTGGGGATAAAGAGCGGCGACGGCAGCGGGAATTTCCCGGGCGGCCTGCTCGCCTGACGCGTAGGGTCGCTTGAGAATCTCCACTGCATGTTTCCGGATTTGCTTGAGCGAAAGAGGAATCTCTCCGGAGGCTAGCGCCTTGTCGACGCCGCGTTCCGGCGAGGTAAATGAGTGGCTCGGCCGGGTGTGACAATCCACGCAATCCATCAGCCGCAGGTTCATTTTGGCCACCTCGGCCGGGTTCGTGTTGGGTGCAAAATATTCGCGGACCTCTCCGTTGCGGCGATATTCAATCCAGGGGATGTTCTGCCGGGCGTAGTCCGTGTGCGCGTAACGCACCTCGATTCCCTGGCCCACATGAGCGCTGTGAATGCCTTTCCCAGCCACGCCGCCACCGCCGATTTTCATGAGCAGCACGCTCTTCGTCATGGAGTTGTCGTCGGCAAAGTGAGTCCGGACAATCAGGCGGTCCGGGCCATACTTGTCTGGCCAGTGGCAAGCTTCACAGGTCTCACGGGCGGGGCGAAGATTAGCCACCGGTGTTGGGATGGGCCGCGAGTACGTGTTCAGCAGCACGGCGAAGACTTGGTGTACCCCAGACAGCTTGCTGCGCACAAACCAGGAGGCGCCCGGCCCAATGTGGCATTTCACGCATTCGACTCGCGAGTGGGGTGAGTGTTGGTACGCAACGTACTCCGGCTTCATGACCACGTGGCAGGTGGCCCCGCAGAACTGTACGCTGTCCATGTGGTGGACGGCGCGGTAGCTGAGGTTGCCTCCGATGAGGACATTCACCGCCGTCACCCCGCCAACAAACACCACCAGGCGGCGAAAATCCACGTTTGACCAGCTCAATACCGGCAATCCCGATTGCCCGCCGGCCTGAAAGGGATGGCGTTTGCGCCGGATGAAAATGCCCAGCGGAATGAGCGCTAAACCGCCGAAAAACACCACGGGCAGCAACAGGAACAAAAGAATTCCAAGATAGGCGCTACTCGCCTGACCGTGCAAATAGGTCGGCAAGAGAAAAAGCCAAATCACGCCCGCCGCGGTGACGAAAATGACTCCTAGGCGGCTGATCCAGTTGTTTGAAAGATAGAGAATGGGACGGAGGCGTTCATGCCACGAAGAGCCGGGATCTGCGGCCATACTTTCAGTAATGCAATTCCACTGCCAGTTCTCGCTTTAACGCTTCAGAACCGCCACCGCAGCCCCGCCCAGATCCCTCGTGGCGCCCCAGGCGCGTAAAACGTCGCTTGTTGGACGGGGTATTCGTTACCGATGGGTGGAAAGGGTCTTGCCACAAAACGCCCGTCGGCGGTGAAACCCGTAGGACCGAGTTGCGCTGCCGTGTAGTAACGGCGGTTGAAAAGGTTGTTGATCTGAAGGAACAGCTGAAGACGAGTTGACAGCTCGTAACGGCAACCCAAATTCGCCAGCGCATAGCCAGGTGAGGATCCCCGGCCAAGAAAATACCTTCCGTCTGGCTGATGGCGGTTGTTTTCATTGCCCCGGGCAAAGGAACTGGAAACGGCAAGGAAATGAAAGGAGCCAGAAACCCGGGCCGAGAGCTGCCAGTCAACAAAGGTTTTCGCAACATGACGCGGCGTAAGTGGAATCCGGTCGCCCGGTTCGATTTCAATCGTGCCTTCGAGGCCTGGCCCACCGGTCTGAGCCCTGTCATTCGTGCTATTGGCTGTGCCCTGCACCACTTCCGGACTTTCAAAAGTGGCCTCCAAAAAGGTATATCCCGCCCCGGCGACCACACGGCGCAGCCGCGCTGAAAAATCAAATTCTGCTCCCTGGCGCACGGTTTGCCCGAAGTTTTTAAAGTACCCGAAGCCCGTTTGCTCAGAAGCGACAAACAGAATATCGTTCCGGTTGGCGGAGCGAAACCAGCCGGCTGCCCAGCGGAGAGCTCCTTCGTTCAAACTGCGCAGGCCAGCTTCGAGCGTTCGCGTGACTACCTGATCCAGAGGCGGATCACCCGCCATGGCGTTTGGCAGGCGACAAGGAACCTCCGGGTCGGCGCATCCCAGCTCGATGGCCGTCGGGGCGCGATTGCTTTCGGCGTAACTGCCATAAAGCGTCCAGGAGGGCCTCAGCCGCCAGGTTCCTCCCAGTGCGGGATTGAAGCGGTGGAAGGCGTGTGTCCCCGTCAAGGAACCTGTCCCGGGAGCTGGCCGCAGCTGGTCCACATTGCGGATCGAGGTTTGGTGAAAGCGCCCGGAAAGGGTGATGTGGAGCGTGTGACCCCAACTCAGCGTGTCCGTAGCGAACAGACTTGAGCTCGCGATTTTGCTTCTCAAATCAACCCGCCGGTCATACGGCTCCCCATCGGCGAATCCTCCCGTGACGCCGTCCGCAAAAGCAGCCAGGCCGGTGACACTCCGGTCAGGATTGAGGTAGCCAAGCTCGGTCGATTGCGCAAAGTGAACCTGGTTGCCGTCCCAGCTGCCGCCCGCTGTCCATTGATGGCGCCTCCGCCCGCTACCACCCTGCCAGCTCGCCTGCGCTGACACGCCGAAGTTGCGCTGGTTGGCAAGGGAACGATTCAGAAGACCGTTACATTTTTCGGACGGTTCGTCCCGAAGCAAGACGTTGGCAAGGCACCGCCATTTCGGGAAAGGTGTGTTAGCCGCTGACTCGCCGGCAAGCGGAAAACCGCTAAACCCAGCTGCGGCGAGAGCACTGCGTTCCCGCGCATTCGGCTGATACAAGCTCTGGTCCAGCGATTCTTCGTTGATGTCGCCATTCAGGGTCGCCGTCCGAACCAGCCGAAAATAACCATTGGCCTGAACGTGGAGCCGGCTGCCGAGGCTGCGGCGCAAGTGCAGCGCACCCAAGGGCGAGCGGTTCGCTGTCAGATCTGGCTTGGTGTAAACGCTGCGGTAATCGCGCTCCAGAAACCGCTGCTCCTGAAGACCATTGCCGATCAGGCCGTTGTTTGCATAGGAGAGCATCAAACTGACAGTGGTGCGCTCTCCCGCCCGCGCTAGTCGCGAAAACCACTGGCGGGCGCTCGAGGGCGAGGATTCCCTCCAGCCATCTTCGAAAAACATGTTTCCCGCCACAAACCAGTTCACTCCCTTCGCGCTTGACCCTCCATGTTCGATCTCGCCCAGCTTCCGGCCAAAAGAGCCGCCCAGCAGCTCGAGTTTCGTACCTGGGTAGCGGAGGCCATCTTTGCTGCGCAAGGAAATCGCCCCACCCAGAGCATTCAGGCCGAAGACAGGATCCGATCCGGGAACGAGGGTAACTTCCGAGATCGCCATGCGCGGTATTAAATCCCAGCTCACAATGTCGCCAAAAGCTTGATTGAGCCGGACGCCCTCAAAATACACGGCGAGGCCTTGCGGCGTGCCTAACAAAGGCGAGGCTGTGTAGCCCCGGTAATTCAGGTCTGGCTGAAGCGGGTTGCCTTGAAGCTCATTCCAGTAGACGCCCTGCAAGCGTTGATACATCAAACTAGAAAGATCCAACGCCCCGCTGGCCGGAAACGAGGCCGCGGTGGCGGTTTGAATGGGCCTCGGGATTTCTTCCAACTTCCGATCGAGCCCAGCCAGCGGAGTTGTGCTCACGACGTCGAGCGAATAACTGGCGAGGCCAAGTTGCAGCTCGATGCGGAGGGCCTTGGTTTGGCCAGCGAGAACGGAAACAGTCGTGGCGAACGGGGCAAAGCCGTCTCGGGACACTCGCACACGGTAATCTCCCGGCATGAGCCCCGTCACTTGCCGCTTGCCTTCCTCATCGGTCACAAGCCACCAGCGCTGCCCCGTTTCGAGCTTCTCTAGCTCAACCGAGGCCCGGACCCCAGCGCCAGAAGGATCGACCACCTGCAATTCGAGATCACCCCTCGCAGGGCTGCTCTGACAAAAAACCGCAAGAGGAAGAAGAAGACTGAGCAGGCATGCCGTTCCAATTTCTGCAACCATATTGGGAATATTCACCAATCCACGCCGTTGTTCAGTGTTTTTCTTGTTTCAAGCGCCCAAGAGAGCCTATACTTCGAAAAGTCGTGTCATGGAGAGCGTGTGGCGGATTGCCCGTTCTGTGCCGGGCGTGGCTTCAACAGATTCTCGCCTCAGTGTGGAGCGTGAAGTTTCAGCTTTATTTGCAGAGCTCCGGGCTCCTTTGTTGCGCTATATGCACAGTTTGGGCCTTTCCGTGAGCGATGGCGAGGACGTCGTGCAAGAGGTGTTTTTGCAGCTCTTCCGTCATCTGGCGGCTGGAAAGCCCCGCGACAATCTCCGCGGCTGGGTGTTTCGCGTAGGTCACAACCTCGCTCGAAAACACCGCCAGCGACAGTTGCGTCAAGCACCCGGGGGCGTTGTGGAGCTGGAGATGACGGACGAAGCCTCAAATCCAGAAGAACAGATCCGCAATCTGGCGCTACAGCGCCGCCTGATGTCCGTCGTTCAGGCGCTTTCCGAACGTGACCGGCAGTGTTTAGTTCTCCGCGCCGAAGGCTTGCGTTACCGCGAGATTGCAGAGGCGCTTGGTATGTCGCTGGGCGCAGTGGCAAGCTCGCTAAGCCGATCACTCGGAAAACTCGCAATCACTGGGGAACGCTATGAGTGATACACCTCATGCCTCCGACCAGGAACTGTTGCTGGCCCTCGACGGGGAGCTGGATGCTCACCAAGCCCAGCTCATCGAGCAGCATCTCCTTCACTGCGCAGCATGCCGTGCGCGGCGCGATCAGTTGCAGCAAGCACTGGTCGAGTTTCTTGAGCTACACCGGCGGAAGGCGCCAGCGATTCCACCCGCAGAAGCCGCCAGTGCGAGACTCAAGGCCGCTCTCGCAGAGCTGACTAGCCAGCCCAGGGCCAAAAGATGGGGCCTGGTTGCGCGAAGTCTCCTCGCGGCTGGAATCTTTGGAGCCTTACTCCTGCTTGCAGCGCTGCTCGAATCGCGCCGCCCACCAGGACCCCTTCCCGATCCCCGTTTGACTCCCGGCGCAGCCCGGATTCTTCCTCGCCAGCAAGTCTGTTCTATGGTTAAACCGCCAGGCGCGCGCGCCGTTTCTCAGGCCCTCGCCGACCAAGTGTTTCGCCAGTACGGAATCGGAAAACCACGGCCCGGAGCCTACGAGCTGGACTATCTCATCAGCCCGGAGCTTGGTGGCCTGGACGACATCCAAAATCTATGGCCGCAACCTTACTCCGAAGGCGAGTGGAACTCGCGCGTGAAGGATGCGCTCGAGGAGCACCTTCGGCGTTTGGTTTGCGATGGGAGGCTCGAGCTGGCCACCGCACAACGAGAAATCGCCAAGGATTGGATTGCGGCCTATCGCAAATATTTTGGCTCCCTGCGCCCAATTGCGGAGCATGCTTTTTTTGTCAAAGACCTGCCCTGGGACTAGGGAAAGCCAACCGAGCGGCCTTCACGCTCCTGCTCCTAGAGAGCGGCTCTTCAAGAGATCACGGATCTCGGTCAGCAGTGTTTCTTCTGGTGAGGGAGCGGCTGGCGCAGTCGGTTGCGCTTTTTTGGCCGCATTCATCGCCCGAACGACCAAAAACATGCAAAAAGCGACGATGACAAAATTGATCACCGTATTGAGCCAGGCGCCCCAGGCAATCACGGGGGCATTCTCCTTGCGGGCTTCGGCGAGCGTGGCGTAAGTTTTTGAACCCAGGTTGATGAAGAGATCCTTAAAGTCAAGCCCGCCGAGCAGTAGACCCACTGGAGGCATCATGACGTCGTTCACCAAGGACGTAATGATCGAGCCAAAGGCAGCCCCCAAAACGATGCCCACAGCCATGTCCACCACATTGCCTCGCATGGCGAATTCCTTGAATTCGGTCAGCATAATCTTCTGCTCCCCTCAGTCGAATTTGGAACTCTCACGCACTGGAAGCCTCTCGATGCTAACACAACCCCCAACAAATGGTTTTTCCCTTCGCCTCGATCGTGGAAAGAAACCCCAGCAAGGCTCGTGGCTTGCGGTTGCTAGCGAGTGAACACCTGCCCATCGCCATCGCTGCTCTGCTACGCTGCGATAGCATGAAATTCTCGCGCCGGTGGTTTCTTTCAACGCTCGCTGCATCTGCTCTGAGCGGGCGTGAATGGAAGGCGGATATCGCGATTCTAGGCGGCGGAACCGGAGGTTGCGCGGCCGCGCTGGGCGCCTTGCGAAACGGGATGCGCGTTGTGATGACCGAAGAAACGGGCTGGATTGGGGGCCAAATCACTTCACAAGCCGTGTCCGCTCTGGATGAGCATCCCTGGATTGAATCTTTCGGCGCAACCCGTTCTTACCGTGGATTCCGCAACCTGGTCCGGCAATACTACCGGCAGCATTTCCCCTTGACAGTCGAAGCCCGCGAACGCCAGCCGTTCAATCCGGGTGGAGGTTTTGTATCGAACTTCGCCTGCGAGCCGCGCGTCGCCCTAGAAGTCCTCGAGTCGATGCTAGCCCGCTATGTCAGCAGTGGCCAGTTGATCCTGTTGCTCCACACCAAAGCCGAGGCGGCCGACGTTACTGGCGACCGGATCCGCGCGGTGCGGGTGAAAAATGTACTCACCGGAAACCGGCAGGTCCTCGAGGCCCGGTATTTTTTAGACGCCACTGAGCTCGGCGACTTGTTACCGCTGACAAAGACGGAGTATGTAACGGGCTTTGAGTCCCAACGGATCACGGGTGAGCCCTCGGCTCCTTTTGAAGCGCAGCCAGAAAATGAGCAAGCCTTTACGGTGTGCTTCGCCATGGATTACTTAGACGGCGAAGATCATACGATCGAAAAACCAGAAGAGTATTCCTTCTGGCGCGACTATCTTCCCGCTCTCCGTCCGCCTTGGCCAGGAAAACTGCTCAGCTGGGATATGAGCAACCCCCGCACGCTCCAGCCTCGCCAGTTACGGTTTGATCCCCGCGAGGCGGAGCGCTCTTCCGGGGGACCCTTGAACCTTTGGCTCTACCGCAGGATTGCGTCCCGGCGAAATTTCTCCGACCCCGCCTTTCGGAGCGACGTCACTCTGGTCAACTGGCCACAAAACGATTACTGGCTGGGCCGGCTCATCGATGTAACGCCTGAGGAGTGGGCGCGGCATGTGAAGCGCGCCAAGCAGTTAAGCTTGTCGCTGCTTTATTGGATGCAGACCGAGGCGCCCCGCCCCAGAGGCGGCCGCGGATGGAAGGGTTTACGCCTTCGCCCCGACATCTGTGGCACAGAAGATGGCCTCGCCATGTATCCCTATGTGCGAGAGTCGCGCCGGATTCAAGCCGAATTTACCGTCACCGAAGTGCACGTGAGCACGAACGTCCGGGCCAAGGCTCTGAATAAACCCGTCGAAGAGGTCACCGCCGAGCCATTCCCGGATTCCGTTGGAGTGGGCTCCTACCGCATCGATCTTCATCCGACAACTGGCGGGGATAACTATCTTGACGTGAGTTCCCTCCCCTTCCAGATTCCGCTCGGAGCGCTGATTCCAAAACGGATGGAAAACCTGCTTCCAGCTTGCAAGAATCTGGGTGTGACGCACATTACCAACGGTTGCTACCGGCTACACCCGGTCGAATGGAACATCGGTGAGGCGGTGGGAATGCTGGCCGCCTACTGCATTCAAGGCAACCACCGGCCGCGAGAAGTGAGAACCAAGAAGAAGCTGCTGGCGGAATTCCAGCAAAAATTGCATCAGCAAGGCGTCGAAACCGCTTGGCCACGCCTGACTCCGCGTTAGGCCAACGAACGGTTCTGCGTCTGTCGAAGCCAGCAGCGGTTGACCAAACTCAGCCTGAAACCACCTCCCCGTTGCAAGGCAAGTCCTGCGCCTGGCGGCGATAGACAAGTTGGTTGCTGGCCGGAGAGCACGGTAAGTAACTGCTCGTTGAGCAAGTTAGCTAAGGGGAAGCTCGGGCTGCAAATCGTCCGCCTGGGTCTCTCCCTCGGGAACCACGCAGGCAGCAGCGACCCGGTCTTCTTCTTCCATGCGCACCAGCCTGACACCTTGCGCCGAGCGGCCAGCCTGGCGGATTTCAGCAGCCTCAATCCGGATGATCTTGCCATCGCGGGTGATAATCATCACATCGGTGTCTTCTTTGACGGACAAAATCGAGACAACCTTTCCTGTCTTGGCGGTCACCTTCATGTTGATCACGCCTTTCGCGGCGCGGTGGGTGAGGCGGTAGCTGTCAAGAGGCGTGCGTTTCCCGTAGCCGTTCTCAGAAATCGACAGCATCAGGCCGTGCTCTTCCACCACCTCAGCCCCAACAATATAGTCCCCCTCGGCAAGCTCCATCGCGCGCACGCCCCGCGCCTGCCTTCCCATGGCGCGAACTTCCTCCTCCTTGAAGCGGATGGCCATGCCCTCGTGGGTGCCAAGAAAGATGTAATTTTGACCGTTGCTAATCCGGGCGGCGATCAGTTCATCTCCTTCATCCAGAGTTAAGGCGATAATGCCTTTGGACATCGGATTGTCGAATTCGGTGAGTTCGCACTTCTTGATCACGCCTGCCCGGGTCACCATCACGATATACCGGTCTGGAACGAATTCTTTCACCGCCAGGAAGGCCTTGGGAGATTCGTCCGGTTGCAGGTTGACGAGGTTCGAGATGTGCTTCCCTTTGCTAGCCGTTCCGGCGTCAGGGATTTCGTAGATTTTGAGCCAATAAACGCGGCCTTTGTTGGTGAAGATCATGATGTAGGCATGGGTGTTGGCAATCACTAGGGAATCGACGACGTCCTCCGCCCGCGTCGACATGCCAATGCGCCCTTTGCCTCCGCGCGACTGGCGGCGATAGGTGTCAACCGAAGTGCGCTTGAGATAGCCACCGCGCGTCACCGTGACCGCGACGTCCTCCTTCGGAACAAGGTCTTCAAGACTAATCTCATCGAAGGAGGGCACGATCTCCGTGCGGCGTTCGTCGCCAAACTCCTTCTGCACTTCCTTGAGCTCCTTGACGATGACATTGCGCAACGCCTTGTCTGAGCCTAGAATCTCCTCGTACTCGGCGATGCGGCGCTGAATCTCGGCCAGCTCGTCGAGAATCTTTTGCCGCTCCATGCTGGTGAGGCGCTGGAGCTGCAATTCGATGATGGCCTGCGCCTGGCGCTCGCTAAACTCCCATTTCTCCATTAATCCATCGCGAGCCTCGCGTGGCGTCTTCGAAGCGCGAATGTGGGCGATGATCTCATCCAGCAGCTCGAGCGCCCGCTGAAAGCCGAGAAGAATGTGCTCCCGCTCGCGGGCTTTGCGCAGCAGAAAATTGGTGCGCCGGCGAACGACGTCCACGCGGTGATCCAGGAAGCGTTTGATCATGTCGATGATGCCCAGCTCGCGCGGCTGCCCGTTGACAATGGCCAGCATGATCACGCCGAAATTGACCTGCATTTGAGTGTGCTTGTACAGATTGTTGAGGATCACTTCGGCCTGCTCGCCGCGCTTGAGCTCGATCACCACGCGCAAGCCATGCCGGTCACTTTCATCACGAACATCCGAAATGCCTTCAACTTTTTTCTCGTTCACCAGAGCAGCGATTTCGGAAACCAGCTTGGCCTTGTTGACTTGGTAGGGAACTTCGGTGACGATGATGGCCTCGCGATCTTTGCCGAGCCGCTCGATGGCAGCGCGCGCGCGCATGCGTAGGCTGCCGCGGCCCGTCGCATAGTAGTCTCGGATGCCATGCCGAGAGAGAATCCCACCCGTTGGGAAGTCGGGTCCGGGCGCGAGCGCCAGAATTTGATCCAGCGAGGCCTGTGGATTCTGAATGAGGAGAATCGCCGCGTTGATGATTTCTGTTAAATTGTGCGGCGGGATGTTAGTCGCCATGCCGACGGCGATTCCGGCCGAGCCGTTCACCAGTAAATTCGGCACTCGCGATGGCAACACCTCGGGTTCAATTTCGTTGTCATCGTAGTTTGGTCGGAAATCGACCGTGTCCTTGTCGATGTCCTCCAGCAGCATGGCCGCAATGCGAGAGAGCCGGGCCTCGGTGTAGCGCATCGCTGCTGGCGGATCTCCGTCCATCGATCCGAAATTGCCCTGACCGTCCACCAGGGGATAGCGCATGGAAAACGGCTGGGCCATGCGCACCAGCGAGTCATAAATCGGAGCGTCGCCGTGCGGGTGATATTTACCCATCACCTCGCCCACAATCTTGGCCGACTTCCGCGTCGGTCGGTTGAAATGCAAGCCCATTTCGTGCATGCCGAAAAGAATGCGGCGATGCACCGGCTTCAGGCCGTCTCGCACGTCGGGCAAGGCGCGTCCTATGATTACGCTCATGGCGTAATCCAGATAGGAACGCCGCATTTCATCTTCGATATTGACTGGGATTTGATTCTTCCCGCTGTCGCCACCCAGTGGCAACTGGCCTCCGGCCGGTGGCTGTGGCGGTTCGGGCGGATGGGTAGGATTCTCCGGTTGCTCTGCCAAGATGACTCCTTGTGATGTCCTCAGAAGGCCGCAAAGATGGATGAGGGCCTGCGGTCTTGATGACCCCTATTTTATCAAGCAAGGACGGCCAGACGGCGCAAGTTGGAACGCTCGAACCCCCGACAAACGGATCTCAAAAACGCCCTGGCCGAAGGCGTTTTGAGGCCTTCTCATGCCGGGCCGCTCTACTTCCAGTTCATCGCTAAGTTGACGAAAGTGCGCACGGCGACGCCCGAGGGGCCCTTTGCAAGATAAGGTTTCGCTTCTTCCAGCCAGGCGGTTCCAGCAATGTCTAAATGAATCCAAGGATGGGGATCGGCCCACTCCTTCAGGAACATGGCCGCCGAGATGGCGCCACCCCAGCGACCACCGATGTTCGCCAGGTCGGCGAAGGCGCTTTTTAGCAAGTCTTTGTATTCCTCATCGAGCGGCATCGGCCACATCTTCTCGGCCTCAGCTCGAGCCGCTGCGAGAAGTTGATCGCGGAAAGACTCGTTGTTGGTGAAAACCCCCACATTGACCGTACCCAAGGCTACGACGATGGCTCCGGTGAGCGTCGCGGCGTCAATGAGATGAGTGCAGCCCAGGCGCTTGGCATACTCAATCGCGTCGATGAGAATAAGCCGGCCTTCTGCATCTGTGTTGAGCACCTCAACCGTTTTTCCGGCCAGCGAGGTCACGATATCGCCCGGCCGCTGCGCCCGGCCACCAGGCATGTTTTCAACGGCGGGAACCAGGGCCGTCACCGCCAGCGGAGGTTTGAGTTGTGCGAGCGCGCGGATCGCGCCAAGGACAGCCGCGCCACCCGCCATGTCATATTTCATCTTTTCCATGCCATCGGCGGGCTTAATGGAAATGCCCCCGGTATCGAACGTGACCCCCTTACCGAGCAGAGCAAGGTGGGCGGAACCAGACGGAGTTCCCTCAGGTTTATACCGGACAATAATCAAGGCGGGAGGTTCGGAGCTACCCTGAGCAACGCCAAGCAAAGCCCCCATGCCCAGCTGCCGCATGCGGTCCTCAGAGAGCACCTCACACTCCAGCCCGAACTGCGACGCCATTTCGCGCGCCCGCGCAGCGAGCACGGCCGGCGTCAGCCGGTTACCAGGTTCATTGACAAGTTCGCGGGCGAAGTTCTGACTCTCGGCTAGAATCTGGCCTCGGGCGAGTCCTTGCACCAGCTCGGTGGTCTCAGAAGCGACAAACAGAAAATCTTCTATTTTTTCCTCGTTTTTTTTCGGGTCCGTTTTGTAGCGATCGGGCTCGAAATCGCCGAGAATGGCGCCTTCAGCCGCAGCGGAAGCCATCATCTCGGTGCACATGGCCGGATCCAGCGCAAAGGCAACCGAATGCGCCTTTTTGGCTTTGAGTTTTCGCAGCGCAGCCCCCGTGATTTTCCGCAGTTCGCCCGGGCTAAAAGAAGAGGGCTTCCCTCCTCCCACCACCACGAGCTTGCGCGCTTGAAGGCCCTGAGGACGCGCCAGTTCGGCCATCTCCAGCAACTTGCCCGTCATCTCCTGCGTTTCCAGTAGCTCGCGAATCCAGCCACCAGTGAGTTGATTGGCAAGGCTCGCCGCTTCGCCCGCGATCGTCTTCGATTCGGCCTCCGCTTCAAAGAGCACAACCACGAGCGCATCGGCCTGCACTTGCGCCAAAGGCTGCGAGATGAGTTTCACATTCATATGGGTTTAATTCTTCAGTGTAACGTGCATAATGGGAAAGCATGAATCGAAGGATATGGCTCCAAAGTTTGGCTGCCGCAAGCGCGTTGCCCGCCGCAGTGGAAACCGCGCAGCCACCGGCTCGTTTGAAGTCCGCCATTTGCGCCTACTCGTTCCGGCAGGAACTCCAGACCAACTCCATGAGCTATGAAGACCTGGTGCGGCTGTGCGCCGAGCTCGAAGTGGACGGCCTGGATATGACCGTGTACTGGCTGCCCTCCACCTCAGATGCTTACTTGATGCCGTTGCGACGGCTTGCTTATCGCTCAGGCATCGATATCTACAGCATCTCCGTGCGTACAGACTTGTGCAAGCCACCCGCCGAACAAGAAAAGGAACTCGCTTTGGTCAAAGGTTGGGTGGATGTCGCCGCCAAAGTCGGCGCCCGGCACATCCGCGTGTTCGGGGGGAATGTACCGAAAACATCTAGCGAGAACGAGGCCGCTGGCTGGGTTGTCGAACTCCTCAAGCGCGCCAGCGACTATTCCGGTTCGAAAGGCGTGTTGCTCGGTTTAGAAAATCATGGCGGCATCACCGAAAAAGCAGAGCGCATCGTGGACATCATCAAGCGGGTGGACTCACCCTGGGTTGGCATCAACCTCGATACGGGGAATTTCCATTCAGATGTCTACCGCCAAATCGAACTCTGCGTCCCCTATGCGGTCAACGTGCAATTGAAGGAGCGAGTTCGCGTCGCTGGCAAGGTGGAAGAGTCAGACTGGGCGCGCGTCACAGCGATGCTTCGCAAGGCGGGCTATAAAGGTTACTTGGCGCTTGAATATGAAGAGCAGGAGCCCGCACCAACAGCCGTGCGCCGCCTCGTCGCGAAACTCCGTCGCACAATTGGTCAGGTGAGTTAAGCGCGACACTGCTTTGAAAGAGCCGGCGCTGTCGCTTTCACTCCTGATCAACACTGGTTCTTGTTCTTGCCAGCAAGACGCGCAGGCAAACACGTGGCCTGATTATCGCTTCTCGAGGACAGCTGCGATGTCCTCCCAGCGGTAGATCAAGAAATTCCGCCCAGCGCTGTTCATGGCCACCATCAGGCCGCGGGGAAATTTGGGGCCAGCAGGCCGGGAGGTGATCTCAATCCCATCGGTCGAGTCGGCGCCGCCGCGAAACACAGCGATTTCGCCAGCGGCGGGATTTTCTCGGCGGAAAACGTGATACTCGCTGCTGGCGGGCAGCTGGTCTGTACACACGAGATAACCTGTGCCGCCCGGACCCGCATAAATGGCGATGCCCTCCCGGTCGGCGCGAAATCCTTTCTGAGCGAAATGAGCGATCTCCTGGTCCCGGGCGGGGTGATCGGGGTCCGCGTGATACTGGTGCACGCCATCGCCCTCATCGGCGTAGTAAACGAATCCGAGCTCGTCGTCGACGGCCACCGCTTCAATTTCACCCACGCCACTGAAACGCCCGAAAGCTCGGACAAAGGTCGCCTTGACCCGGCCGCGGCCATCGTCCTCCAGTTTGTATTGGCCCAGATAGCCCTGACGGGGCCCGGCCTTCGGAGCGACGATCGCAAAGATGGACCCATCGCGCGGGCGGCGGTAGAGGCCGACTCCCATCGGCGCCGCCTCCTCCCCGCTGCGGTCCGCAAACACTTGCGTCGCGCCGTCCGAGGTTACATCGCGAACTCCCTTGGGGCCGATTTCAAAAATGCGCAAACGGCCTTTCAGCCGCTCTGTCACCACCGCGATGTCCATGGGACGGCCTCCCACAAGCAGGCCATACTCCACATCGACATTGTTAGGCCGGTCCAAGCCGGCAACTGTTTGCCGGGTTTTCCCATCGAGACCAAAAACAACGAGGGCGCCTGAGGGAGCCTTGGCCTTATTCGTGGCCACAATCAGACTCTGGCTTGGGTCACTGGGATGCAGCCAAATGGCCGGATCATCGGGGTCATCTGCCACAGCCTCGGTCGCCAACACGGGTTGAACCCCCGCAACTGGGCCGAGTGAAGAAGCCGTCTGCGTTTCCGTAGTTCGATTCTGAAGCCCACACCCCACCCCGACCAGAAAGAAAGGCACGACAATGAGGGCTCTCAAAAACAGCATGAGACTCCGCACAGAGACTTGTTTTTGCAACGCTCCAAGTATACCGAACTCGGTGTGACGAACAGATGACGGAAGTTATATACTTTTGGTCATCCACAACGAGGGATCCACGATGCGAAGATTGATGTTCTCCGTTCTGCTTGGGATTTTGGGGGTCGCCTTAGCCTCCGCGCAAACTGCTACGGCCGAGCTTTCTGGCGTCGTTACAGACGCGTCGCAAGCCGCCGTACCTAACGCCAAGGTCACTGTATTCAACGCAGACACAGGCACGATCGTGCGTGAGGTGCAGACAGACGCCACAGGAATTTATATTGTGACGTTCCTACTACCCGGCCGCTACAACGTAAGCGCCGAAGCGCCTGGCTTCCGTCGAATTGTTCAACAAAATGTCACCCTAGAGGTGAACCAGCGCGCGCGGCTCGATTTCAGCCTACAGATTGGCCAAGTTTCCGAAACGGTCGAAGTTGCAGCGACAGCACCGCTGCTTGAAAGCCAGTCTTCTTCCTTGGGAAGTGTCATTGGTCAGCGCTTTGTCAGCGAGCTGCCCTTGAATGGACGGAATTTCGTCACGCTGGCGATTCTTTCACCTGGCGTCAATGGCACAGGTTTCTCTACGCCGGGCACCATTATGAGCGGTACGCGTCCTGACGACCGCCGGCCCGGAACGGAGATCTTTTCAAACGGCAACCGCGAGGGCTCTAACAACTTCCTCTACGATGGCATTGACAACAATGACCGTTTAACCCTCTCCATTGTTCTGCGACCAGGTGTGGACGCGATTCGCGAATTCAAGGTGCAGACCAATATGAACAGCGCCGATCAAGGCCGAAACTCTGGCGCCGTGGTAGACGTGGTGAGCAAATCGGGTACCAACGAGTTCCATGGCACGGTCTTCGAGTTTTTGCGAAATTCGGCCATGGACGCCAGAAATTTCTTCAATCCGAGAGGCAATCCTTTCCCTCCCTTCCGCTACAACCAATTTGGATTCGCCTTGGGTGGCCCGGTGCTAATTCCCAAGGTCTATAACGGGAAGAATCGCACCTTCTTCTTCGTCGACTATGAGGGATTTCGCCGCAACATGGTGCAAACTTCTTTGCGAACCATCCCCACCATGGCCATGCGTACCGGCGATTTCAGTGGCCAGCCCAACATCATCTACGATCCTTTAACCACACGGACCGTTGGCGGCGTCACCACACGCGACCCGTTCGCAAACAATCGCATTCCCGCCAACCGTTTTGATCCAGTTACCGCCAAGCTAATCGTTGCTTACCCCACGCCCACCAACTCCGCCCTTGCGAACAACTACCTGGCGAATCTGAATCTCACCCAACGGTGGGATCAGGGTGACGTCCGCGTGGACCACCAATTTAGTCCGAACGATAATTTCTTTGCTCGCTGGTCCATTCAACACACCACAACTACTGCACCTCACACCTTCCCAGACGTGCAGATTCCGGGCCTTCCGAAACCCGTGGGCCTTGGCAACGAGGACTCCTTCGCTGGACCAGCCTTCAACCCCACGCAGCATGCCGTAGCCGCCTACACCAAAGTGATCAATCCAAATCTGGTGAACGATTTTCGAGTGGGTTTCAACCGCTTCGTGCTGGACTATACCTCGCTTGGCACCGAGCCCGGGGTGAACCTTGGCAACTTGTTAGGCGTGCGCAACTCGAACACCCATCCCTTGCAAACCGCCCTTCCGATCTTCAGCCCGGGCGCCGGCTACACCGGCATCGGACACTCGCGTTCTTTACCCATTTTCCGGCGGCTCAACATGTTCCAATATTTGGATAACGCTACTTGGACGCGTGGCGCGCACACGCTGAAGTTTGGCGCTAGCATCATCCGCCGGCAAATTACCGAGTATCAAACCAACCGCGGCAATGGCCGGTTTAATTTCTCACCCGCATTTACGGACTCCCGCGCTGGCGGAGCCTCGGGCCACGTCATGGCGAGTTTTCTCTTGGGTTACGCATCGCTCATTGAGCAGGACTTTACGCTCGCCTGGACAGGTCAGCGTGGGATCGAAATGGGGATGTACTTAGCCGATGACTGGCGAGTGACGCGCAGGCTCACCTTCAATATCGGGCTGCGCTGGGAATACTACAGTCCGTACACCGAAGTCGCCAACCGGATTGCGAACTTCGATGCCGATACCGCCATTGTGAAAATCGCGGGTCGGGATGGCGTCGACCGGCGCGTTGGCATCCAGCGGGACTTCAAAAACTATGCGCCCCGCTTCGGCTTTGCTTACCAGCTGGGGCAGCACACCGTCCTGCGAGGCGGCTACGGTATTTTCTATAACCCCAATGGAAACGGCGGCGCCTTGCTGCGCTTGTTCCGCCATATTCCCTTCGGACCAATCTTCAACATCACGCCGGGCGATGTGAACGTAGGTCCCCGCGTGAGTGACGGATTCCCCGATCCGCCCACCGTGAACTTCGAGGCTGCAAAAAATCCGTCCGGTGGAGTGATTGGAGTATTTCCGCGGTTCACCTCCGCCTACGCCCAGCAGTTTAATCTCACCGTACAGCAAGAGATCGCGCCTTGGCAGACCCTAATTAAGGTGGCTTATGTTGGCAACCTCGGCCGGCGTCTCGGAACCACGATTGACCTGAACCAGCCTGTGCCAGCTGCAGGTCCTGTGGCCAACCGCCGTCCCTTCTTCGCAGTTCGCCCAGCGCTTGCGGGCATTACCTACGCAGTTTCCGACGGCTTGAGCAACTATAACGCCCTTCAAGTTACCGTCGACAAGCGAATGAGCCACGGCCTCAACTTGTTGCTGGCATACACCTGGGCACATGCCATCGACAATGTGGGAACGGAATTCGGCGGAGGAACAGGCACTCCGCAGGATATCCGGAACCGTAACGCCGACCGCAGCAATGCCTCCTTCGACATCCGCCACCGTATGACCATCAGCTCCACCTACGAGCTGCCCTTCGGCAAAGGGCGAGCCTTCTTCAATCAGGGTGGGGCAACCAACTTCATCTTCGGTGGCTGGCAGTTCAACACCATCGCCACCTTCCAGACGGGGCTTCCTTTCACCCCCTCCCTGGCCAACCCCAACACAAATGGAGCCGGCGGCAGCCGTCCGGATCGCAACGGCAGCGGCGTGCTTGATGCCTCACAGCGCAGCTTGCAGCGCTGGTTTGACCCGACCGTCTTCTCGCGACCCGCGGAGATCCGCTTCGGTAACGCCGGACGCAACATCTTGTTTGGGCCGGGGCGCGTCAACTTCGACTCGTCTCTGTTTAAAGACTTCCCCATCAAGGAAAACATCAGTTTGCAATTCCGGGCCGAGGCGTTCAACCTGTTCAACACGCCACAATTTGGTTTCCCTGACGCTACGATCGGTGCGCCCACCGCAGGACTCATCTCCAGCACTGTGGGCAATCCGCGGCAGCTTCAACTGGCTTTGAAACTAATCTTCTAACTTCCCTTGATTCGGGGCGCAGGCAGTGAGAGTCCCCAGGCTCAACGGCCTGCGCCCGCATACAGCTCTCCAACCCCGCGAGCGAGGCGGTAGAGCGCTGTCACTTCGGTGTCAGCAAGCGCCCGGTTGAAAATCGCTAGCTCGTCGAAGAATCCCACGTAGCTGACTCCCAGCCGCACGGCTGCCAGCGCAGGATCCCAAAAAAATTTTTCCCGAATCTTGCCCGCTTCCCCTTGCAAGACGCCGTTCAGATACAACTTGGACCACCCGTTGCCACTCCCCAAACCCTGGAAAGTGATGACGACGTTCGTCCATCCGTTTCGCGAAAAGGGGGGCTTTTGGACAACCACCAACCGGTTCAAAAAATCCGGGTTTTTATCTGAAGGAAGATTCGCCGGGTTCCACGCTTTCAATTCCCCAAACACACCCAAGCGGAAGTGCCGGGGCCGTTCGTCTTTCGTAAAGTCCACCCAGATTGCTGAATCGTTGTAAGCCTTATCGGTAATCTGGATGGGATCGCAATATCCAGGGGCGAGATCTTGGTCCGGATCCAAGCGTAGCCAGAAAGAGACAGTCCCACTCCAGTTGCTTGAATGGAACGCCACGTTCCGGTGAGCTTGATAAAAGATTGCCCGGGTGTTTTTCTCGCGGAATCTCAAGGCATCCCCGAAACGACCTTGGCCAGAGGCTAGCTCAACAGGTGAATCCCCCAGTCCTGCGCGCGCTTCCCTTTGAGCCTTGTAACTGGGGGCAAAGTATATCCGCCGGTCGCCAAGCGCCAGGTCAGCATCCGTTTTTCCGTCAAAGGCAGCATGGAAGGTCAAGGCTTCTTTGAGGGAGGCGCTGGGCATCTGGCCCCAGCACAGGGCGGAGGCGAGTAAAAGAAGATGTGTCATGGTCCAGTAGTCTATCGCGAAGAGGCGGCAGCCGCGACCATAAGCCCGTCACCGTAGTTCACCAGTCCAGGAATGGAGACAGGCATTTTCCCTCGAATGGCGATCCGGCCTGCAAGCGCATGGACCACCGCCACCTCGGAAGCTGGAGTCGTACTGAACGTGACCATGTAGGCGGCAACTGAGGGGAAACTGCGAAGCAGGTAGGGATTTCCGAGCGCAACCAGCACCAGCGGGCGTTGAGCTGCAAGCAGTTCGTTGAACAGCGTCGTGTAGGAGTCGGGCAGGGGGCCTGCACTGCGATGACCGGCCCACACCGCAGCCACAACGGACTCACAGCCCTGGAAAGCCGAGCGGACCTTTTCAATTTCTCCATTCGACACCGTCGCATCAAGAAGCCAGCGCCGGGCTTTGGGAAATTCTTTTGCCAGCTGCTCTGCCATGGAACGCCCTTGAAGTCCCAACCGGGATTCAACCAGCATCAGCCAGCAGGATGCCTCCGGGTTTTCCAGCGGCACGAGCCGGCCCTCATTGCGGGTAAGCGTAATTGCGCCTTCCGCCACTCGCTGCGCAAGCGTTTCATCCTCTGGCAGCTCGAGCGCGTCGCTGATGTCCTCAATCGGAACGGTCCGCGCTTGATGAAGCCCGAGCCGGGCTTTGGCCACCAGCAATTTCATCACGCTGGCTTCGAGCCGTGCTAGGGAAATACGTCCTTGCTGAACCGCGGCGGTGACAGCGCGCACGGCCTCTTGGGCAGAACTCGGCATCAACAGCACATCCGCTCCGGCCTCAATCGCCCGCACGGCAGCTTCGCCTGCTGGCATCTGCTTGGCAAGGCCGTCCATATCCATCGCGTCGGTGGTGATGATTCCGTCAAAACCCAGGCGGCGGCGGAGAACACCACTCAGCACGGCACTAGACACGGTAGCGGGGATCCGCTCCGGCTCCAAGGCCGGAACCCAAAGATGGGCAGTCATGATGGCGTCCACACCGGCGTCGATGGCGGCGCGAAAGGGAGGGAGTTCCATCTGCTCAATGCGCTCCAGCGGCACATCGAGTTTCGCTAGTCCATAGTGACTATCGATGTTAGTGTCTCCGTGTCCAGGAAAATGCTTGGCCGTGACCAGCACACGGTTCTTCGGGTCACTGTGCGCCCCTTGGATGAACGCTCGAACGTGCTCGGCGACCTCGGCAGGATTTTCGCTGTAGGAGCGAATATTGATGATTGGATTATCGGGGTTATTGTTCACGTCGGCCACGGGAGCGAAGATCCAGTGCACGCCCATCGCGCGGGCCTCGCGCGCCGTCGCCGCGCCTAGCAGCCGGCTAGCCTCCGGGTCGCGGGCGGCGGCAAACGCCATACTGTGAGGGAAACGGGTCGTTTCGAGCATGCGCATCGAAGCTCCACGCTCAAAGTCACCGGCCACAATTAAGGGCACCCGGGACAGACGCTGCATCCGGTTTAAAAATGCCGCCATCGTGGCAGGCGCGGCCTGACGCACGACCCCTTGGTGCACGCGATTGATAATGATCAGGCCTCCTACGCCAAGCTGGCGGACTTGTTGCGCGTAGTGGCGATATTGAGCCGAGCGAGTCCCAGGATTTTCGCCGTAGAAAGGAATGATGACGAGTTGCGCCGCTTTCTCTCTTAAACTCATGCGGGCCAGCCACTGGCGGGCAATCGTCGGGGCCGGGTTGCTAGGCTGGGCCTTCGCACGGCTCGCTGTTCTTTTCCGAGTGTCGCTCTTGGCAGACGGAGGGGAGTTTCCCGCCCGGTCACGCTGGGTGAAGCCCGGGAGTTGAATTTTCCAACAAAGGCAGAGCAACCAGGCGGCAAGCAGGCTTCGGACTGGCATCTGCCTTCAGGATACGCCTTTGGCTCTCGCCCTCGTGGCGGTCGAGCTGGCGCCTCGAGCCGGCTTTTTCGGAGCTTTCTTCTTCAGTAGCCGGGAAACGGCGCGAATGAGATGGGTCACCTCGTTGGAGCTTTTCTGTATAACCGCGTCTGAACCAGTCCCTTGTTCGGTCAGTCCCAGTGTATCGGCAAAACCGGAAATCAGTACGATCGGAATGTCACGTTTCGACTGGCGCACCCGGCGTATCAATTCAACACCGTCGAGATTGGGCATCTTATAATCCGTTATCAACAGGTCAAAGCAAGTACTCTCGAAGAGCTTTAGTGCCTCTTCAGGATCCGTCGTCGCCGTGATCTGATAGCCCAACTCCTCGAGTACGGAGCGGCGGGCGACGAGTCCGTTGCGATTGTCGTCTACCAGCAAGATCCGCGCGGGGCTATTTGAGCTTTCTTTGGATTGTGCTGCCACGATGTCAAAACCACCGTGCAAGGTAGCAGACGGCACCGGACGTGTCAACGATTCTGTAATAAATTGCGAATACAGCAAATGTTTCGCTTGACATTACCAACTGAAGCTTCCCGCTGCCCCGCAGCCACGGTCGGCCGAGCGTTGGAAGAAGCGCCAGGCGTTTTGGGATAATCAGGGCAATGCAGCCCAAAATACCCATCGCCTCGATCACCGATGAATTTTCGCCCGATCTCGCTGTCGCCCTCGACGCGATGGCTGAAATCGGCATGACCGGCGCAGAGCTCCGGATGATCGGGGGCAAAAACATCATGGATCTCGATGAAGAGGAACTGGCGCGGGCGCGCGATCTCGTGTCAGAACGGGGCATGAAGGTAATCTCGATCGCCTCGCCCCTGTTGAAGTGCGTCCTGCCTGGCGGGCCCGAAGTGGATACACGATTTCAACACGATGTGTTCGCCTCCCGCCACACGTTTGAGGACCAGCCCCGACTGGCCGAGAAGGCCTTCCGCATCTGTAAGTTTTTTGGAGCACCCATCCTCCGAGTCTTCTCCTACTGGCGTACGGTCGAGCCAGAGAAATGTTTTGACGCAATTGTCAGGGCGCTTGAAAACCTCGCAACGCAAGCAGCGCAAGAAAACTTGATCATTGGTCTCGAAAACGAGCACGCCTGCAATGTGGCAACAGCTGCCGAAACCTTGCGAGTGCTCGCCGCGGTCAACCATCCCGCTCTCCAAGTTGTGTGGGATCCGGCCAACTGCTACATCTCAGGCCAGATCCCATTTCCAGAAGGCTATCGCATGTTGCCCGCCGCGCGGATTGCCCACGTGCACGTCAAAGACTGTAGTTTGAACGGCCATCAGCCCGACTGGGGGCCGGTGGGAACTCGGGATATCGACTGGAAAGGACAAATGGCGGCCTTAAAGGCAGACGGCTACAACGGATACGTGAGCCTGGAAACACATTGGCCGGGTCCGAATGGCGATAAGTATGAAGCGAGCTGGATTTGCGGCTGGAATCTTCGCGGGCTGGCGTCTTTATAACGGCTGGATTCTGGCTCTGCCGTTGGTCGCATCAGCGGCGTGGCCTGCCGAATCCGTTCACGTCATCCTCGAAACCGCTCTAGGCCAGATTGAAGTTGCGGTGAACGCCAAGCGCGCCCCCATCACCGCTGCAAACTTTCTCCGCTACGTGGACGCTGGACTCTATGATGGAGGCGCCTTTCACCGTAGCGTGCGGCTCGATAATCAGCCCAATGATACGATCAAAATCGAAGTGATTCAAGCAGCAGCCGATCACTCGCGCCGGAATCAATTCTTTGAGATGATTCCGCTCGAGCCTACGTCGCTGACCGGACTGAAACACCGCGACGGCACCATCTCCATGGCCCGCACCAAACCGAACACAGCGCGCCATGATTTTTTCATCTGTCTCGGCGACCAGCCATCACTCGATTTTGGAGGCATGCGCAACCCAGACAGGATGGGATTCGCCGCCTTCGGCAAAGTCGTCAAAGGGATGGACGTGGTTCGCCGCATCCATCAATCCCCGACCCGCAACCAGAAGCTCACTCCACCCATTCTGATCCATCGCGCCTACCGCAAGCGTTGATGTGTTACCTTCAGGAAACGATGGCGTTTGAATCCGACAAGACGATGTTTGAAATTTATCGGGACAACACCTATTCAGGCCAGTACCGGGTTGTGTATTTTACCGAGCTACAGGATCACAACAAAGAAACGGAAATCAACCGCGCCATGGCGGGGGAACATTTCTTTGACGGCTTCATCAAAAATTACGGCAAGGATGAAGCCAAACAGATTATCGAGCGGATTCTGGCACGAATGAACAACGGCGAGGGCGTCTCGGCGGAAGACATCGTCAAAGAGCTGGGCGATCATCTGGCCAGTTAGATTCTCTTGTCAACAGGAACGATCTCGGGCGGTCCACTTGTTCGCAAACGGGCTGGCATCCTGCGCGGATCAGTCCCCTTGCGCCGGCCAGACGTTCTATCTTTCGCGAGCCCGCCAAGAAGCGGTAGGCGCACCGAGTGAGATCAAGTTGGCGAAAAGCCGTGCTGCGCCGGGAACGGCGAATGGCAACTGCCGGTACCACGCCAGCGCGCAGTAGATGTAAAGGCCCTTACCATGGCGCGCCACAAGCCAGATGCCGCGCTGCGGCGGCTGGCCTGTGTCGTGCATCGATACAAGCGGCTTCCAGCGCGCATCCCAAGTTGTGAAAAACTTTGAGCCGCGCTGTTCGATCCACCCGTCGAAATCCCTCAACGTGATGCGGTTAGGTTCCTGAAAGACGGGATGAGCGGGATCCAGAATCTCAACTGGGGAATCTTCCTCGCTCACTTCTTCCGCGCGCGCCGTCATGGAGTAGGGATAGGGCCCGTAGTTGTTGTCATACTCTTGGGTGTTGTATTGCACCACAAGAACGCCCCCTTGAAACACGTAATCCAACAGGCGCTGGTTGTGCGTGCGCAGATCCTTCCGCGCCGCATAGGCGCGAATGCCCAGCACCAAGGTGTGGTAGCGCGAGAGATCCGCCGTCGCTAGTTGCGTGGCATCGAGAATTTCCGGCTCAACACCCAGTTGCCGCATGGCCTCTGGCACATCGTCCCCGGTCCCAGGTATGTAACCGACGCGCAAGCGCGGCGCGACAGCAACGTCGACAACGCGAATGGTGTGGACGGCCGGGCTCGAGAGGAAAACAGGAACCAGTTCGGGCTGCGAAACAGCGATGAATGATTCCTTGTACTGGCGTCCGGAAAAAGTTGCCGTCGCATGCACGCGGTAGTTACCCTCGCGAAGCTTCAGTGGGGGCTTGAGGTGAAATACCAAGCGTTGCTCCTCCCCTTCCTTTTCCATGGCGAAATCCGCCACGTTTGGCTCCGCCCGCCATCCGTCCGGCGCCTGGATCTGCAACTGTCCTCGCACTCCTCCCTGGAAGTGATTGCGCACGGTAACTGGAAGCGAGTAGTCCGTAAAAGCACGCGGAAGATAGCCGCTCGATGCGTTGAGATGGACAGACACGGGCGGCGCGATGGCCAGCGGGCGCCGAACTTGCAGGCCCAAGGAATCAAGAGAGGTGATCTCCACTTCCCGCTCCACCGCCACCTCCACGCCTTCTACCAGGTAGGTGGCTCGCACTCGCAGCGGCGCTGGCGGCAAAGGCTGTCCAAACTGCTTTTCCTCGGCCAAAGTATAGAAATTTTGACGAATGTCCGGCCGGAACCAGTACGCCACAGTTGGCTTTGCCACATCCGCGATGGTCACCTCGAAACGGTTGTTTCCGAGCGGCCGGACCTGAGCTTGGTCCCCCAAAAATTCGAAGCCTCGCAGCTGCGCGCCCAGCGCCCAAAAGCTGCACGTCACAGAAAATCGCTGTCCCGGGGTGGCGTAACGCAGAGTTTGCCACGCCTGGAACAAGGCAAGGGGACCGGAGGGTTTTTCTGCTGGATCGACCAGGGCACTGAACTGCACGCCGACGGCCTGCGCCAAAGCCTGTTGGAGTTGACGCTCCTTAATCTCCTGATCTTTCGAATTCAGCTCCAGCCGCGCAGCACGAACTACCTGAAGCGCCCTGGCAAGATGTGGCGCAACACGCCACGCCTCATCAGCCCGAAACTCCTGCAGAGCACGCCGCAAATGTTCGTTATACTCCGAGATCGCAACACCTAGCCGCAAACCGTCGAAAAAGTGCTCTTCTCGCGATGGAATTGGACCATCGGAGGCCACCAGCTTGTAGTAGGAGTAGACGGAGCCTGGAGGCTGGATGACAGCGCCAGCGCCCTGCGAGCGATGTTGCCGGTATCCTTCTCTCGCCAGCTGCGCATACGTGCGACCCAGCAGAGGATCGTAGACCCCGGAGTCTACCCTGAGCGTCCAGTTTTCGTTTTCCCGCCAGCCTCCGATATACAACTTCTGCGCACGCCACGGTTTTAAACCCGCACTCAGCTGTTCAGGAAACCGAGAAGCGTCGGCAGCCGCCTCGAAAGCCTGCTGCGCAAGCACGCCGGCAGCCTGGTGATTCCCGTGGCCGTCTCGGAGTGAGCCTTGAAACCGGGAAATCAGAATATGGGGTTGCTCTTCCCTTACAATCCGCACCAAATCGCGGAGAAGTTCCTCGCGGTTCCAGTTGCGAAAGGTTTCCTCGAGACTTTTGGAATACCCAAAATCGATAAACCTGGTGAAACGGACTCCGGCCACACCGTAATATTGAGCAGCTCGCAAAAATTCGGCCGTTCGCAACGCGCCCAGCCGGTCAAAAAAGTCGTTGCTGACGAGGTTTGCGCCGGCCTCTCCTCGGGTTAAGGACACCAAGACCACATGGGCGCCCCAGGCGCGCGCCAGCCAAGTGATCGTAGCAGCATCTTCATCATCCGGATGCGCCGCTACATAGAGCACGCGTGCCGTCGTCGTGAGCTTTCGAAGCGACTGCGAAAGTCCCACGGCGCCCCGGTCCTCAGGCAGAAGCTCTTGATCCCAGGCCTCCAGACACAGGCTCGTGACGCAAACGAGCACAGCCAGCGCTTTCCGCATGAGATTATTCTGAATCTTTTTGCGACCATGCGTCATCTTCCTCAATTGACAACCCCGATTCCTGTCTCGACCACCCCTGCGAGGCTTCCTTGGCCGCGCAGGGGCTTTTTTATGCCAAAGAAAAGGAAGATCCTGATCCTATGCCCACCAACCGCCTAGTCTCCGAAAAAAGCCCCTATCTGCTCCAGCATGCCCACAACCCCGTAGACTGGTATCCCTGGGGCGAAGAAGCTTTTCGCAAGGCCCGTCAAGAGGATAAGCCCATCTTCCTCTCTATCGGCTATTCCACCTGTCACTGGTGTCATGTCATGGAGCGCGAATCCTTCGAGTCGGAAGAAACCGCAGCAGTGTTGAATGCTCATTTCGTGCCCGTGAAGGTCGATCGCGAGGAACGTCCGGACATCGATCGTATCTACATGACGTTTGTGCAGGCCACCACGGGCAGCGGCGGCTGGCCCATGTCGGTGTGGCTCACCCCGGATTTAAAACCGTTTTATGGTGGAACTTACTTTCCCCCCGACAACCGGTACGGCCGGCCTGGATTTCGCACCCTGCTCGAATACATCGCCAAGGCCTGGAGCACCGACCGCCAACGGATCATCGAGTCAGGCGACAGCATTCTCAAACAAATCGCCGAGATCGTGGGTGCGAAAAGCCCGCTCGCCATCGTCGACAGCACGGTCGTAGACAGCTGCTTCTTCGCGTTGCGCCGGAGTTTCGATCCGCACAAAGGCGGCTTTGGCCACGCGCCCAAGTTCCCTCGCCCCGTCCAATTCCACTTCCTCTTCCGCTACTACGCCCGCACGGGCAATGAAGAGGCTCTCGAGATGTCCCTTCAAACGCTCCGCGAGATGCACAAGGGCGGGATGTACGATCAGCTGGGCGGCGGTTTTCACCGTTACTCGGTCGACGCGCGGTGGTTCGTGCCCCACTTCGAGAAAATGCTCTATGATCAAGCCCAGCTGGTCGTTTCTTATCTGGAAGCCTTCCAGATCACGGGGGAAGAGTTCTACGCCCGAGTGGCCCGCGAAACGCTCGATTATGTTCTGCGGGATATGACCGACCCCAGTGGCGGGTTTTATTCGGCCGAGGACGCCGATAGCGTGATCGATCCCAATCACCCCGAAGAAAAAGGTGAGGGAGCTTTCTACATCTGGCCGGCTCAGGAATTGGAAGAAATCCTGGGCCATCCCGAGTTTGACTGGTTTGCTTTCCGATACGGCGTTCGCCCCGAAGGAAATGTCTCTCCCGCGGAGGATCCGCACCAGGAATTCACAGGCCGTAACATCCTCTATCAGGCCGCGAGCATCCAAGAGGTGGCAACAAAATTTCAGGTTCCAGAAGAAAACCTTCGCAGGGCTTTCGAACAATCACGCCAAAAATTGCTTGCGCGAAGGTCTCAACGCGTTCGCCCGCATCGGGATGACAAGATCCTCACGAGCTGGAACGCCTTAATGATTTCTGCCTTCGCCACAGCCGCGAAAGTGCTCGAGGACGCTCGATACCTCGAAGCTGCCCAGCGGGCGGCGAATTTTCTCAAGAATACAATGTATGACGGCAACCGCGGCATTTTGTTGCGGCGTTATCGAGAGGGCGAAGCCGCCATTGCAGGCTTTCTCGACGATTATGCTTTTCTCCTGCTGGCGCTGCTCGATCTCTACGAGGCGGATTTCGACGCCTCACATCTTACTCTCGCCCGCCAGCTCGCCACCAAAATAGTCGAGCTGTTTGAAGACAAACGCGATGGCGCTTTCTTCAGTACGCCCGAAGAGGCCGCCGACCTGGTCCTGCGCATCAAGGACGATTATGACGGAGCCGAGCCCTCCGGCAACTCGGCGGCGGTGCTCGCGCTCTTGCGCTTGTCCGCGATGACAGCCGACCCCTCCTTGGAAGAAGTTGCTCAGCGTGCCTTTCGCGCTTTTGCAGGACGGCTGAAGTCCCAGCCTGTCACGCTGCCACTCATGCTCTCGGCTTACATGCTGACCGAGAAGAAAGCCAAGCAGATTATTCTCGCCGGCGAGAAATCCAGCCCCACGATGTCCCAGATGTTCGCTGCCATCAGGCGCCGTTTTCTGCCTCATGCCGTCGTGCTTCTGCTCGATGAGGCCAGCCGCCCCGTTCTCTCGCAGTGGATTCCTACCGCTGACGCCATGCGGCCCTTAAACGGTTTGCCGACCGCTTATGTTTGTGAAAATTTCACCTGCCAGCAGCCGGCCACCGACCTCGAGCAGTTTCGCAAATTGCTAGAATAGGGGCCTTGCAGGCCCACCCGCAATTCGTTCTGTCGTTTGCTACACAGAAGCTTTTAAGGAGGATCCTTCATGGAAAGACCAGGAGCTACCACGCTGCGCGGAAATCCGCTCACTTTAATCGGTCCGGAACTGAAGCCCGGCGATACAGCCCCGGATTTTGAGGCTGTGGACAACGCTTTGCAAACGGTCACGCTGGCAAACACCGGACAGGCTGTGCGTATTTTCAGCGTGGTTCCTTCACTTGACACACCCGTCTGCGACGCGCAAACCAAGCGCTTCAATGAAGAGGCCGCCAAGTTGGAAGGCGTTGACATCTACACCATCAGCATGGACCTACCCTTCGCGCAAAAGCGCTGGTGTGGCGCCTTTGGAGTGGACCGGGTCAAAATGCTTTCTGATCACCGTACTGGTTCCTTTGCTTCGGCCTACGGAACCTTGATTAAGGAATTGCGGATCACCAGCCGTGCCATCTTCGTAATTGACAAAAACAACAAAATCGTCCACGCCGAATACGTCAAAGAAGTGGCCGATCACCCTAACTACGAAGCCGCGCTGGCGGCGGCGAAAGCCGCTCTGTAAACTTTTCCCTTAGCAATCGCGCGCCGCGGGAACTTCCTGCGGCGCTTTTCTTTTTTCGAGGGGGTGAGAGGGTGGGCCTTCTCCACAAGCTCGCGCGCGCGAATTTCACCCCCACTTCACGGCTTGCGGTAGCTAAAGTCCCACACTTGCATGTTGACCTTTCCTTCGGTGTACTGAACCAGCGCGTACTCGCCCGGCTCAAGAGGCTCGACGGGCCATACCTTATACAAATCCTCGCCCACCTGCCGCCGGAACACTTCTACCAAAATCGGCTCTTCGATCATTTCCTTGCTCACCGGTACGATGGAAATCTTTTCGACAATGCGCACACCTTTGCTGGGCGTCAGCTTCACCATGCCGAAACGTTCGGGCGCAGAGAGACGGAAATAGAACTCGGGGACAGCTTGTTTGACCACAAAAGCAGAAGTTTCCCCATCGAGCTCCAGCGTGGCCTTTCCGGCGATCATGGGAAGGGGCGAGATGGCAGCGAGCACCGCGCGCCGTTTGTTGGAGTGAATTTTGCATTCGCCGATTTTGAGAGGCTTTATTTCCTTGCCATCCACGTAGTAGGCGCCAGGGTCCGGTGGAACGCTAGCGGCTTCGCGGCGCGCTTCCCGTTCTGCCTTTTCTTCCTCGTCGATCCATCTTGCTTCGGCTTTCTCCGCTTCCTGGCGGCGTTTGATCTCCTGTTCGGTCCGCTTCAAGTCGACGAGCTCGAGGGGCACCTCCTCCCATTCGCCACGCTCCACCGAGTAGAAACGGACGCGGTCAGCCAGAACCTGGTACTCGCGCACCAGATGCCAGTCGCCTTCTTTCATGTAGAGCCGGATCGTGGCGGCGACCGATAACGCCGCAAAAAACAGTCCGATGAAAACCACTCGCATCGCCCTGCCGCTCCTCCGCCTTTACAGTATCATGTCTCGTGAGACGAACCCCATGCTTTCCCCGTTTCTTCCCTTGGTTTTCGGCCTGACCGGGGTGTGCCATGTTCTGCTCGCACAGCTTGCCGTGCAGCACGAAGGACGCGACGCCGTCCAGCTCAGCAACGAAAAGATTGAAGTTGTCATCACGCGCACGGGCGGCGCCCTTGCCAGCATCCTCCTCCGAGACGACCGCAAACGCCTGAACCCAATGTGGAATCCTGACCGTTTGCTGCGAGAGGCCGGCGCACCGCCCCGCCAGGGCCCTGGCATTGGCCACTTTCTATGCGTGGATGGCTTCGGACCCACAACCCAGGAAGAACAAGCCGCTGGATACGGTTTTCACGGCGAGGCACACCGCATCGAGTTGCAAAACGTCCAGCTCACCGCGCACTCGCTGGCCTACACGGCGCATCTGCCCCTCGTACAGGAGAAACTCGCGCGCCGGATCAGCCTCGCCCCAGGGGAACAAATCGTCTTGGTAGAAACTGAGCTCGAAAGCGAATTGCCCTTTGACCGGCCCATTCTCTGGGCTGAGCACGGCACCATTGGCGCGCCATTTTTAGGACTCGGGAACGTCGTGGTCGATCAGTCCGCCTCGCAATGCCGGACGAAACCCTATCCGGAAACGGCGCGAGGCCTGCGCACACTGCCAAGCGGAAAAGATTTTCTCTGGCCCGAGGCGCCGGGTGATCAAGGGCCGGTGAATTTACGACAATCGCCTGCCCGCGATGGGCGCATGGATCACATTGGTTGTCTGATGGATCCGCAACGCGAGCTCGAATTTATCACCGCCCTCAACCTGAACGAAAACCTCCTCATCGGCTATCTTTTCCGCCGCCACGATTATCCTTGGGTCCAGCACTGGATGAATTACCCTGCAAACAAAGCCTATGCCTGGGGATTGGAATTTGGCATGCAACCTTACGATATGACCAAGCGCGACCTCTACGCCTTGACGCCGATGTTCGGCACGCCGACGCTCCGATGGCTTCCAGCGAAATCGAAGCTCCGCACCCGCTTCTTCTTGTTTCTCACCAAGGTACCGGCCGGCTTCCGCAAAGTGGATGAGGTGCGTTTACAAACGGGGCAGCTGGTGCTTGAGGACCGCACAGCGGGCCAGCGTGTTCTGTTAGCCTGCGCGCGAACCCTCTAGCCGTTGCCCGAGCACTTCCAAAACGCTCCCTTGCCGCTGGGCCATGCCTCGAGCAAACCCACTCCATGAGCCAGACGCCCGGCTATAATCTCGACCATGCGCTTGGTCTTCGTTCTCACGCTTCAAACCCTGGTTTGGAGTGCGGAAACCACAAAAACACCCATCACGATTACCGACTTGCTGAAAATTCGCCGCGTGACAGAAGTGCGGATCTCACCAGATGGAACCTTCGCCGTCTTCACCGTGCAATCCATTCACGAGGAGCTGGCCGAAAAAGACAAAAGCGAGCGAAATTATTCCTATCGCACTCACATCTGGCAAATCGATTTGAACGACTCAGCGGCTAAGCCGCGCCAGCTCACCTTTGGAGATCGGCGCGACAGCGGTCTGTCCATTAGTCCCGATGGCGAGCGGTTGGCGTTTGTTCGCGAGGACCAAAAAAAGATACCCCAAGTCTGGGTGATGCCTCTCAACCGGCCAGGGGAAGCCGCACCGGTCACGCAGCTGGAGCACGGCGCCACCAACCCTGTCTGGCATCCCCGCGCCAACCGTATTCTCGTGGCCAGTACCGTCCCCTTCCGCAAGATCACAGGCAAACCCCACTATGACATGGAAAGGCCTAACCGCGACTGGTTTGACTATGACCGCCAAGACCATGCTCAATTGAAGCAAAGCAAGATCGAAGCGCGGCCTGACGGCGACCGGCGCGCCCTTCGCAACTGGCTCGAGCAAAACGCGGCGCGCGGCAATCCCACCGTGATCCACCGGCTCGCCTTCCAAGACGAGCAAAGCCTCCTCAAGGAGCCCACCGCCACGCATTTCTTCTTAATCGACCTCGCTAGTGGCAACAAAGCGACGGCAATCACCAGCGATTTCTACCGGCGCGCCAATCCATGTTTCTCTCCGGACGGAGCTCGCATCGTCTATGAAAGCACGCCCCCCGGCACAACCCATCCGGATCGCGAGCGCCGCTCGAGCATCTGGATCATGAATGAAGACGGCAGCCAGATGCGCCCGCTTCTCGATCAAGAAGGCGAATCTTTTACTCAGCCGAAGTTCTATCCCCAGGGCGACGCCCTCCTTGTGGAAGCGCAGCAAATGGATGAACCAGCCTACCGGCAATCGCGCCTGCTTCGCTACGATCTGAACTCAAAAAAGCTGGAATGGATAAGCCAGGGATGGAGCTCTTCCATCGGGCAATCGCTCGTGGCCGAAAATGGATCCATCTTGTTTACGAGCAACTGGCGCGGCTCGATCCCCTTGAACCGTGTTCAAAACGGGAAACGGGAGTCGCTGGTGGAAGGCCCAGTTGGCGTAGGAGCCTTTGATCAAGCTCGAGGCAGGATCGTTTTTTCCCAGGTACAGCCGTCCAACCCGAATGAGTTATGGCTCAGAGATCGAAACGGGGAACTGCGTCTTTTGACGGCTCTCAACACCGACTGGCTGGCCAACAAGCTGCTATCCCGGCCAGTGGAAAGATGGATTGAACGCCCGGGCGGACTGCAAGTGCAGAGCTGGGAGATGAATCCGGTCAACGCTCAGCCCGGCAAAAAGTATCCCTGGGTGCTCGAGATGCACGGTGGTCCCTCGGCGATGTGGGGGCCAGGCGAATTCACCATGTGGTTCGAATTTCAACTGCTGTGCGCCTGGGGCTACGGCGTGACCTACTCCAACCCGCGTGGCTCAAGCGGCTATGGCTACGAATTCCAAAAGGCGAACTACCGCGATTGGGGCCCAGGCCCCGCAAGCGACGTCCTCGCAGCACTGGATGCTTCCATCCGAGAGAATCCGCTGGTGGACGCCGGGCGACTCTTTCTGACCGGAGGCTCCTATGCAGGTTATCTCACCGCCTGGATCGTGGCCCATGATCACCGCTTCCGGGCCGCCGCTGCACAACGTGGCGTCTATGACCTCCGCACCTTCTATGGAGAGGGTAACGCCTTCCGATTAGTGAAATACCATTTCGGCGGCTACCCCTACGAACCAGAAATCCAGCGCATCCTCGAGGAGCAATCTCCCTTTACTCATGTTGCCCGGATTCGTACGCCGCTGCTCATCTTGCATGGAAGCGAAGATTTGCGCACGGGTGTATCCCAAAGCGAGATGCTCTACCGCGCCCTCAAACAACAAGGCAAAGCGGTGGAGTATGTGCGGTATCCCGGCGCCGGCCATGAGCTCACCCGTTCCGGCTCACCCCTCCAGCGCATGGATCACATGCTCCGCATCATCGAATTTTTCGAACGCTACGCCAACAACGACGCCCCAGCCCCTACTTCACCGCAGTGACCTTGAACGTAGCCGTCATCTCATCCTTTGTCCCGATGGCGCCTAGCGCCGCGGAAGGTGGTTTCATTCCGTAAGAGGTCATTCGAAACACGCTCTTTCCGCTGATGACTAGTTTGTCGGGATCAAGCAGCGCGTCGATGGTTACTGGTTTGCTTACGCCGCGAATGGTCAGCGCCCCCTCAACTAGATAACGGTTGGCGCCTTGGGGCGTCACTTTGGTCGACACAAAACGCATTTGCGGGTGTTGATTGGCCTGCAGCATCTTGTCGTAGGCTTCCCGGAACACCTTCTCTTTGTCTTTCTCATCCACCCAATCATCTCGGATTTCAAAGGCGCGAGCGTCAATGGTGAGATCGACTTTGGAGCTGGCAGGCGCCTGCGCGTCGTAGACGAGTTTGCCCTCCATGCGGCTGAAGTGAAAAATGTGCTTTTTTCCTTTGAACAAACCAGTCTTTTCTACCTCAAGCTTGATGAGATTGTCGCCACCCGTCGTAATTCGGTATTCCGCCGGTTGAGCCAGCGCCGCGCCAGCCCCAAGACACGCTAGGACAGCCAGAACCATACGCTCACTATAGTACGGACGGCGGAGCCTATCGCCACTGCATGCGGGGACACTTTGAGAGCCAGAGTCCGCACAACGCTACAATGCGGGGTTCATGCTCGGGTTGCTTTGGATCGTTCTTGGATTAGCCTTCTTGCTGAGCTTGCTTTCCGTTCGCGGTGAGGCTGCGCGGGAACGTTACTACCGGGAAATGCTGGCCCGCCAGCAAAACGCGCCAGCGCCAAAGGCGGCGGTAATCGTTCCGGTGAAAGGACTCGAAGAAGGGCTCCGAGAAAATCTTGCTTCGCTGGCCTCGCTGGACTACCCCGACTATGAGCTGATAGTTGTCGCGCGATCGCAATCCGATCTGCCAGGATGGCTGGTTCCACCGCAGGCTCGCGTGATCCTCGCCGGACCCGGCGATCCGGATACCAGCGAAAAGATCAATAACCTGCTCGCTGCCGTAGCTCAAGTCAAACCCGGCACGGAACTGCTGGCCTTTGCGGACTCTGACGGTCAAGTAGCGCCGGGCTGGTTGCGCGCGCTCGCCTCCGCGCTTGCAGAACCAGATGCTGGCGCTGCGACAGGTTACCGCTGGCATTTGCCGCAACGTCCGAATTTTTGGTCCCTGCTGCGCAGTGTTTGGAACGCCGTGATTGCAGGGAACATGGGGCCAGGACAAAACCAGTTTGCCTGGGGAGGCGCCATGGCCATCCGTGTCGAGAGCTTTCACTCGCTCCAGGTTCCGGCCTGGTGGAAAGGCGCGATCAGCGATGACTACCGTCTCTCACAAGCCGTGCGCGCGGCGGGACTCCGAATCGCTTTTGCCCCAGGCGCTCTTGTGGCCAGTGTTGACTCCACTTCTGGCCGAGAGTTTCTCGCCTGGAGCCGACGCCAGATGATGATCACCCGGTTCTATGCTCCCCGCCTTTGGGCCGTCGCCCTGACAGCACATGCAATCTACTGCGGGGCGATGGTGGCTGGCGCCTGGCTAGCGGCGAATGGCAGCTTCGCTGCCGCCGGACTCTTGGCCTTCAATCTTGGCGCTGGTTGGTGGAAAGCGGCACGCCGTCTTGCTCTCGCCCGGCTGGCCATGCCCGAGTGGCGAACGTGGTTTGATCGCTATAGCAAACTTCACCTCGCGCTGGTTCCTGCTGGAACTTGGGCTTGGCTGTGGTCCGCGCTGTCAGCCGGCTTCGGCCATACCATCCACTGGCGAGGCTACCGCCTCACGCTGCGCCGCCTGCCTAGTCCTTGAGCAGCGCCTTGACCCTTAGCTCCCCGCCGCCGCGCAAGCTAAACTGGTAATCGCCTGCTTGCTGGCGCATGTCCACAACCCCCGACACGGATTTAGACACGGGCGCAAGAAACATCTCAAACTGGCGCTTGACGGTCTCGCCGGCGTCTAAGTAACTAAAGATCGCCCGGCCAAAAATCGTCCCCTTCTTGACGAGAATGGAAAAAGGCTGGTGCAAGCCCGTGGTGCCAAACTCAAGGCCCCGGGCAGCAGGCTTGCCATTTTCCACATGCCGCCAAGCGTTGAACCACGGATAGTCGGCGCTTTTCCAGACGTAGCCGAGCAGTAAACCAAGAGAAGGATTCAAAGCCGTCGTCCAACCGAGCTCCTCATCGAGGACATAAGAAACCACGTTGGGCTGAGGATCCGAATGCAACCTTCGCATATCCACCGGCTGGGCGTCCTTCCAGGCTTGGGGCCAAAACACAACCAGCAACTCTGGATTCGGCAGCGGGCTGGATTGCATGAAGCCTTGCCGTGCGTTCGCATCCACAACCGTCGTCTCATCCAGAAACGGAGGTCCAATGGTTGGATGCTGCACCATGTTGTACACCCGGCCGAGCTTGTTTTGGTTGGTCACCCACTCGGTCACTAGCACTGCCGCTTCCTGGAGAATCACCTCACGCTGAACATGCAAACCAGCAAGGGGCAAGTTCGTACGCAGCACGGCTTTTTCGGGCGTGTGTTGCTGTACGGTCCAGTGGACGCGGGAGGCTTCCCCGTGAAACGGCATTCCCTGCACGCGTTCCCTTTCCGAGGGCTGGCCCCAGCGGTCTAGGCAAAGGAAGTGACCTTGCGGTCGCGGACCGCTGCTGCCGCGGTCCTGCCAGGTGAATGGGTTGACGTCCGGGTGAGAGTTCTTGAGCCGAAATTCAACAAAACTGCCTCCCGCAGTTTCAATCACCAGACGAATTCGATCATTCTCAAGAACGAGCGGTGATGCCTGCACCACTGGCCACAGCAGCGCCCACAAGCCGAAGATCATCGGCCGCGAATGCCCTCAAGTTTAAATTCTACGTTCCGCTCTTTGTTGAGTTGCTCGGTCAATGGGAGATCCAAGGACTTCACCGACGCCGTCTTCTTCTCGAAATTTTTGGTGACGTAGTGCAAGACGTCCTCCTCAACCCAGTAGCCGAGTGCGGCAATGACAGTGGAATCCTCAAACGCAAGAAGCGTAATGGTGGCCCGGTCACGGTCTGGGGAAGACTCTCGTTCGGCTTCCTTGGCCTGCGGCGCTGGTGAGGTTGCGGAGGGAGGGAAAACACGAGCTGGCGGTTTCGGTCTTTCGACCTGCGGTTCAGTCGGTTCCGGTAGGTCCGTATAATCCTTGAGTTGCGGTCGGACGGTCTCCGGCGCATAGTACTGATTGATCACCACCGTAGGGGTGGACGGAGGCGGAGAAGCGTCTCGAACAATGGTCTGCGTGGGAACCGTGTCAGCGAAAAATCCTCCACCATAAAATACCGGCACCCCCCAAGGAACCACGACTGTGTTCATGCGGCCGCGCGGAAACTGCCATCCGCCGCGCCCGCCAAAGCCTCCCGGAGGCGTATAAAAAATCCCGCGCTGGAAGGAGGTGCCCGAGGAGATGGGAGGCAAACCGCTCACCGTAGCGCCCAGTCGCGAAGCGAAACCGGGGTCGTTTATCGTTCCTACCATCTGACCGGTCGGAACCCCGCCGTACATCGCGCCGCCGCCTCCATACATGCCGCGCTGCTGGCCAAACAGCGGGAGGATCCCAGCGACAAACATCAGCCAATAACGATACATGAAGAGTGAACCTCCCCCTCCTCTCCTCCGCTTCGAGATTACTCCGACTGAGAGGACGTCTGCAAGACCCGCGGCGGGTACCAAAAGTACTAGGGTATCCCTTGACGGCTTTTCCGCAAAAGGCTCCCGCACTGGCTCGCTCACACCCCCGGGGGTCGCGGCTCGTTGCTGGCTCTAGGTCCTGCGGGCACCCCTACTTGCGAGTTTCAATCCGGTGTATACTCTTCACGCCAATCGAAATCACGCAAGGGACTCGATTTATGAAACGCATCCTGCTCTCCAGTGTTGCCGCTATAGTCTTGCATCCATGGTTTTCTGCAGGTCAAGAAGTGCGCGCCTCGTTGACGGGAACCATTACTGACAGCCAGGGGGCAATTGTCCCGGGCGTCACGGTCACCGTTACCAACCAAGCAACCAATGCCAGTACGACCCATGTCAGCAACGAAGCGGGCATCTATGTCGCTCCCTTCCTCCCTCCAGGCTCTTACCGAGTAACGGCGGAAAAGCAAGGCTTCAAACGGTATGTCCGCGACAGCGTCTTGCTGCAAGCCCAAGATCGGGCGCGGCTCGACATTGTCCTCGAGGTCGGCGAGATCACTCAAAGCGTGACTGTTTCCGCCGATGTTTCTCAGTTGCAAACGGAAACCGCCTCGCGGTCGCAAATCATTTCCAACGAGCTGATCGCACAAGTGCCCACACAGGGCCGCAATCCGTTTCAGATCGCTTGGGCGGCGCCAGGCGTGATTAAGACGGGTGGATGGCGCTACCTGCGCTCCTTCGATATCGCCGGCACTTCGAATTTCTCCGTCAACGGAGGGCGGAATCGGGAGAACGAGGTGTTGCTAGATGGCATTTCGAACGTCCGGGGTAACCGCACGGTGATCCACGTGCCCACCATGGAATCCGTTCAAGAATTCAAAGTCAACACCAACACCTATGACGCGCAGTATGGCCGCACGGGAGGTGGTGTCGTCACCATCGTCACAAAATCAGGCAACAATCAGTTTCACGGTACCGCCTTTGAGTACTTTCAAGCCGAAGAGCTCAACGCCAACCAAACCGAGTTAAACCGCGCAGGCATTCCCAAGCCGCCAAACAACATCAACACCTTTGGAATTCAGGGTAGCGGTCCCATCTACATTCCCAAAGTGCTGGATCTCCGCAACCGGCTCTTCTGGATGGTGTCCTATGAGGGGATGCGCCAGCGGTCGGCCGATCCTGGCACGCGCACCTTTCCCTTCCCCGAATGGCGTCAGGGGGATTTCTCGACGCTTCGCAATGCTCAGGACCAACTTGTGATGATCTACGATCCTCTCACCACAGCGGCCGATGGGACGCGGCAGCCGTTTGCCGGCAACCGGATTCCCGCCAATCGAATCAACCCCATCGCAGCTGAGGTGATTAAGGCATTTCCGCTGCCGAATGCTCCTGGCGATGGTCCTGCGCGCATCAACAATTACATCTTTCCCTCTCGCTGGATTGGAGACATGAACCAGTGGATTGGCCGCATGGACTGGGCGATTAACTCGAAGAACAATTTTTATTTCCGCTACGGTCAAAATCCTTTCTCGGAGTATCGCGGGCTTGTGTTCGTGAAAAGTCCAAGCGAGCGCAACCCAGCCGAGCCCACCGGAAACGCCCCCCTGATCCGCAACGGCAGGAACTGGACCATGGACTGGACCTCCACCATCACACCGCGCATGACGTTCAACCTTCGCGCGGGCCTTGCACGATGGGAGGAGACCACCGGCAACAGTTTTGGCGCCAATTTCGACCCTCGGCGGTTGGGCTTTGCCGACGCTCTGGTTTCGCAGTTTACACGGCTTCAATATCCGCGCTTCGATCTCGGGACCTTTGGCAGCGCTGGCGCGGACCGGCTGCTGAGCGTGGCCACCAACGATGCCTACACGGTTCAACCGAACGCCACGCTGGCCAAAGGACGGCACATCCTCAAATTTGGCGCAGAGGGCAGGCGCTATAACGACAACACCAACAACCCAGGATTCGCCTCCGGCAACTACTTCTTCGGCCGGAACTGGACCCAAGCGCGCGCCCTCCAACCGGATGCTGTGTCGGGCAACGAAGTCGCGACCTTCCTGTTGGGTTATCCCACATCGGGCGTCGTCGATCGCAACATTGACCCGGCGGTCAGCAACTACTACTGGGCGTTTTTCTTCCAGGACGACTTCAAAGTCACCCGCCGGCTCACCTTGAATCTGGGCTTGCGGTGGGACTATGAGGCGCCCGCCGTCGAGCGTTACGACCGCGCTCTACGGGGAATGGATTTCAACGCCCCGAGCCCCATCGCCAACCGCGTCCAAGGGTTGACGCTTCGCGGCGCAATCCAATTCGCCAACCGCGACGGGCAGCCGCGTGGGGCCTTCGAACCCGACCGCAATAACTGGCAACCCCGAATTGGCGCGGCCTATCGCATCGGCGAAAAGTGGGTCGTGCGCGGAGGCTACGGCCTGTACTACCTCGGCCAAAACGAGATTGGCGCAGCCCAGGGTTTTAGCCAGCCCACAAGCGTTATTGCCAGCGTCGACGGCGGATTAACCCCCGCCGTGAACTTATCCAATCCCTTTGCCAATCAACCCGGCGGGCGGTTGTTGGAGCCTGTTGGCGCAAGCCAGGGCGCCGCAAGTTTCCTAGGGCAGGCCGTAACGGTCAACTATCTCCGAAGACCGTTGCCGTTTTCGCACCAGTACTCCTTCGACATTGAGCGCGAACTGCCCTGGAATACAGTCGCCGAGGTGGCCTACGTCGGCAACATCACGCGGAAGCTACCCATCGCGACCGGTCTCAATGTCGTCCCCGCCAACCAGTTAGGACGCTTGAATGCCGCAGGCCAAATCGACACGGCATATTACACCGAACGCATCCCCAATCCGATGGCCGGATTAATTCCTGCAAACGCTGGCCTGAATGGCCCCACCATCCCGCGGCAAAACCTTCTCTTCCCGTTTCCGCAATTCAGCAACGTGGTCGTGGCCAATGTGCCCATCGGCAGTCAGCGCTATGACGGCATGCAGGCCAGAGTCAGCAAGCGCATGAGCCAGGGCTTTACCTTCTTGGCTAGCTACAGCATCAACAAAACGCTCGAGCGCGTCACTTTACTCAACCCGCAAGATTTCAATCTCGCCAACCCGGACAGCTCTGTGCTTGAAAAACGCTCCGCCAATCTCATTGACATCCCCCAGAAATTCACCATCGCTGGCGTCTGGGAAATGCCCTTTGGCAAGGGACGCCCGTTTGGAGCGGGCTGGGGCCGAGGCTTGGAAATGCTGGCCGGTGGCTGGGCCATCAACGCCAACATCACCTATCAAAGCGGCTGGGCCGCGGATTACCCCAACGCAGCCCAAGCGGTTCCGGGAAGCGCAAAACTCGACTCCAGCCAGCGCACGCGCGATCGCTGGTTTGATACCTCCAAGTGGGTAAACCCCGCCACGGGCCGTTTGGTCCCGGCTCTGGCCCCCTTTACCCTCCGTACGTTCCCCACGTTATTTAGCGATGTGCGGGTGCCCGGCTACCGCAACTGGGACATTTCGGCTTCTAAGTATTTCCCCATCCGGGAACAAGTGCGGGCGCAATTCCGCTTTGAGATGGTGAATGCGTTCAACACGCCCTGGTTCACCGGCCTCATCGGAGGCGGCAACGACGTCACAAGCCCCAACTTCGGTCGCTTGAACTTTGTGCAAGGCAATCTGCCCCGCTTCCTCAAACTGGCGATGCATTTGTTCTGGTAAGTCCTTAGCAAGTCCTTAGGCGCCGGCGTGATTTTCTTCCTCTCTCTGCTGCGGGCGGGCTCGCGCTCTCACCAGCGCAGACGCCCGCCAAGGCCTGGGAGGGCATTTTCACCATCATGCAAACGCCCTTCCTTGAAACCCTCGAAATCGATGAGGAATCTCTGGCCCGGGAGTCAGATTTTCTGGCCCGCTGCCGCGTGCACGGCATCGTCTGGCCGGCCGGCGCAGGGGAATCCAAATCGCTTTCTTTTCGCGAGCGCATGCAATTTTCAGAGACCGTGGCGAAGGCCGCCAAGGGGCGCGTCACGGTCCTCATCGGCGTGCATGGCGCCAATAAATTTGAGGCCATGGAATACGCCCGGCACGCGGAAAAAATCGGCGCCGACGGCCTGCACGCTCTTGGCCCCACCGATGATACAACCGATCAGGAAATTCTCACCGATTATTTCCAGTCCATCGCCTCGGTTTCCAAATTGCCCATGTGCATTCAAGTTTCTAATGCGGGAATGACCACAGACTTTCTCCTCCGCCTGGCCGATCGCATCCCGTCGCTTCGCATTCTCAAGCTCGAGTCGGGCAACGTGCCCCACGAAGTGACAAAAGTGCTCCGCCAGCGCAACCGCCTGCTGATCCCCTCTACAGGAGGCGGGGCCATGAACCTGATCCACGAAATGGAGCGCGGTTCCGGTGGCACGATGGCAGGCGCCGGTTTTGCCGACATTCAGGCTGAGATTTGGGACCTGTTTCACTCGGGCAAGAAACAGGAAGCGCGCGCTTTGTTCGCCAAGTTTCTCCCTTCGGCTGTTCTCGAGCGAAGGTCGACCTTCGTACTGCAAAAAGAGATTCTGAGACGCCGTGGCGTCTTCCGCACCGTTGTGATGCGCAACACGCGCCGCTTCCCTCTGGATGCGGCGGATTTGAAGGAATTGGATGAGATCATGGAGGCCTTGCGTCCCCACTTCCGCGTGGCCTGACTCGCAAATCGCTTCATTGACAATTCAAACGAGAATCTGATACTGTGAGAGGGCTCTAGGTGGCCCAGCCATGGGCATAACAGGGAAGCCGGTGAGAATCCGGCGCGGTCCCGCCACTGTGAGTGAGGGTGGTTCGGTCAGAATCCACTCGGGTGCGTAGCCCCGCTATAGGGAAGGCTCCGGGGAAGGAGATCGAGCCCGCGAAGCAATTCGCAACCTCCGAGCCAGGAGACCTACCTAGGGATTACGAGCAGGACTTTCTGCGGAGAACGGAAAGGATGCGCACCACAATCCCTACCTATTTTCCATACGA
This sequence comes from Bryobacteraceae bacterium, assembly GCA_025056455.1. Taxonomy (GTDB): domain Bacteria; phylum Acidobacteriota; class Terriglobia; order Bryobacterales; family Bryobacteraceae; genus CADEFT01. The sequence continues at coordinate 349,575 of JANWVY010000002.1, forward strand.
TTGCCCGTTGCGAAGCTCTTCGCAGCAAGTCCCCAAAAGATTGTGGGAGGATCGCGATGAGCATCGCCACCAAGCGAGGTGATGGCGGACAAACCGGACTGGCCGGCGGAATCCGCGTTTCCAAGTCTTCGTTGCGCGTCGAAAGCTACGGCGGAATTGATGAGCTCAATTCCGCTCTGGGCCTTGCCCGTGCGCTTTGCGGAGATGAGGAGCTAAAACGCCGGACTAAGGAGATCCAGCGGGACTTGTTCCGCGTGGGTTCAGCCCTGGCGACGCCACCAGAAAGCCGAAAACCGCAGGTGATCATTTCGCAAGAAATGGTTGACGCGCTCACCGCCCAGGTGCACGAGCTGGAGGCGATCGAAGGCCTCCTTTCAGACTGGTCGCTGCCGGGTGAGGATGTCGAATCCGCCGCCTTTGATTTGGCCCGCACCATCTGCCGTCGCGCCGAGCGCAATATTGTCCGGCTGGCCGAAGCAGGCGAAGCGGTCCAGTCGTCGATTCTGGCCTACATCAACCGCCTTTCCGATCTGCTCTGGCTGTTTGCGCGCAAAGTTGAGCTCAACAAAAACGCCAAGAGCTCTCTGCGCGAACTCAACGGCAAGCAGGGCCCACGCTGGTCGCGCGCGTGGTAGCTCGAGGGCTCTCACAAGGAGAAATTTCATGTCACAGCTAGCCGAAATTCGTCCTCCCCGCTTTGATTGGATAGAACGCAGTCCTGACGGCACGCTGACGGCCTTCACGGAGATTCCACTCGCTCCAGGCGTGATGCGCCGCCTCATGGATGAATTGTTCGTTCAACATTGGAGCCGCATCGTTGTTGGTCCCTGCGTGCAAGGGGCAGTCTTCGAAATTCGGTTCGTTGAGCCGCCAAAGTTGCATTACCTGGATGGCTATCTCACGGTGGATCTCGGGGCCTGGCATTTCCATTTGTGCGTCGAAGAACACCGCGGATCGCGTTCGGAAGAACTGCGCCGCATGCGACCCGTCGCGAAGGCAGCGTTCTGGGAGCGGCGACCAGCGCCAGACCAACGCTGGGCTGGATGCGTAGAACGGTCCTGGGGTCTGCGCCTGTGGAACGGATACGGCGAGCAGATGACAACAATCTTCCTGCCGAATGTCAGCCTGTCCGACGAGCTGAAGATTTTGAAACAGCCCGACTGGTCTCGGCTGGAGCTCTACTACCACTTGCGCGCGCAATTTTTGAACGAACCCATTCCGGAGAGCTTTGAGGAAACGGCGAAGCTGCCTCTGGTCGCGCCCGAGAGGCAAGTAACGTCATGAAAGTGGCCTGCCATCGCTGGGCTGCTTCGCCGCTAGCGTTCCTGCTGGTCAGCCTCGGTGGGTTAACAGCGGCCGTTGAGCGGTGGGCGCCCACTTCAGGCGTGATCCATCCGCTCCGCGCCTCGCCCGCCAAAACAGAACCCCACATCCGTACAGGTGCGCTTGAGTATCCCCGTGTGGTTTGGGATGTCGACGGTGTCGCGGTGAAAGTGCCACGCCCGGCGCGCAGCATCGTCTCTCAATACTGGTCCATCGACGAGTTTGTATATACCGTGGCGCCGCCCGAGTTGGTGACCGGCGTGAGCGAGAGCGCCTACCAGCAGCGCATCAGTAACGTCTACGCGCATGTGCTCCGGCACAAGCCCGTCGTGGCGACCGACCCAGAGCGCGTGCTGCGCTTGAATCCCGATTTGATTCTAGTGTCGAGCAGCGCCCGGGCCGACTTTACTGCGCTGGTCCGCTCGACAGGCATTCCAATTGTGCGCCTGTACACCGTGTTCACAACCCTCGAGCAAGTGGCCGAATCCATCCGCCTGGTCGGATATCTCACCGGTCAAGATGAGACAGCCCAGCGCGAGTATGAGCGCTTTCTGCAAGCGGTGCAGCGGGCCCGGCGACGGCGCCCCCCACATCAACCGCCGCCGCGCATTCTGGGTCTCGGAGGCCGCTACAGCTATGGCCAGGAGACCCTCTTTCACGACATCGTTCACACGCTGGGCGGCGTCAACGTCGGAGCAGAAGCAGGATTGCGAGGTTATGACGCCATCAACTCGGAACAGATCCTCAGAGCCGATCCGGAGTGGATCGTCGCGGGGGCAGATTTCGGAAAAACCGCGCAACAACGAGCCAAGCTCCTTTCGGATCCGGCCATCGCTCTAACCCAGGCGGCCAAAAACGGCCGAATTCTAGTGTTCGACCAGCGGGTGTTTCTGCCCATGTCGCCGTACACACGGCTGTTGCTAGAGGCTCTAGGAGACGAGCTCTATGGTCGCTAGACGGCTTCCGGCGGGATGGTATTACGGGGTCTCGCTTCCGGCTTTCGCCCTCGCCCTCGTGGCGGCGGTAGCGATTGGAAGTACACCACTAGCCTGGTCAGTTGTGCTGCAATGCGCAGCCAAGCTGCTGTTGCCGCAAGGTTGGGTAGATACTTCCCAAGTCACCAAAGCGGATGAAGTGATTTTTTGGATGATCCGCTTTCCGCGCGTCATAGTGGCGGCTTTGGTTGGCGCGGGGCTCGCCACAGCCGGCGCAATCATGCAAGCCATCTTCCGAAACCCGCTGGCCGAGCCCGGGCTTACGGGCGCAGGCGCGGGCGCAGTGCTCGGCGCGGTGGTCGCCTTCGTGATGGGTTGGAGCACGCAGGCCCCTTCAAGCTTGCCAGCCTGCGCCATGGCTGGCTCGCTGCTTGCGCTGGCCGTCGTGTACTTCATGGCGACCCGCGGCGGGGTGACTCCCATGGCAAGCCTCCTGCTGGCTGGTATCGCCACCACATCGTTGCTGTCAGCGATCTCCAGCTTGTTGCTTTCTTTGAACATCGTGAACTGGCAAATTGCACAAGAAATCGTCTTCTGGATGATGGGCGGGCTCGATGCCCGCAGTTGGACTCACGTCTGGCTGTGTGGGCCGTTTGTGCTGTTTGGCGGACTCGTAGCTTTGCTCTACTCGCCAGAGTTAGATCTCCTCCAGCAAGGTGAAGAAGTGGCGGCTTCCCTCGGCGTGAACGTCGAAAAAACCAAGCGGATCTTCATTCTTACGGCAGCGGTTCTCACCGGAGCTTCGGTGGCCGTGGCTGGAATGGTCGGTTTCGTGGGGCTCGTCGCACCCCATGCCGTACGCCTGCTTTTGGGTCCTTCTAATCGTACCTTGCTGCCAGCGAGCGCCCTGTGCGGAGCCCTCTTTCTTGTGCTTTGCGATTTGATGGCGCGCACCGCTCATCCTCCCGTCGAGCTGCGATTAGGGGTGATTACTTCGCTCGCCGGTGGCCCTTTGTTCATCGCTTTGCTGTTACGGCGTCACCAGGAGGCAAGCCGCGCATGAGCACGCTGGAGGCACGCAACATTAGCGTTACCAAAACTGGAAGATCCATTCTTCAGCAAGTGACCCTGTGCGCCCATCGCTCAGAATTGTTGTTCGTCGTAGGACCGAATGGAAGCGGCAAGAGCACCCTGTTGCGGGCCTTATGTGGCCTCTGGCCCGTGGCGCACGGCCAAGTTCTGCTCGATGGGAGTCCGGTTGAAAACCTGCACCGCCGCCTGCTCGCCACGCGTGTGGGCTACGTCCCCCAAAACACCTGGATCGACTTCGCTTTCTCGGTGCGGGAAATCGTCGCCATGGGACGCTACCCCCACCGCGGCCGGTTCGCCCCCGAGACGGGAGCTGACCGTAAAGCAATCGGCGAAGCCATTCAGCAGTGCGACCTGAGCCATCTTGTGGAACGGCCTGTTCATACGCTGTCCGGTGGGGAGCGCCAGCGTGTCGCCATCGCTCGGAGCCTCGCCGTAGAGCCAGATTTTCTCCTCCTTGACGAGCCAACCGCCAGTCTTGACATCGAGCACGCGCTGCAAATTTTTCAATTGTGCCGGCAGCTGGCCTCCGCAGGGCGGGGTGTCGTCCTGGCGACTCACGACCTCAATCTAGCTTTGCGATATGCCGACCGCATCGCGCTGTTGCGGGACGGCGAGCTGGTTAAGTTAGGATCGCCCGGCGAAGTGCTCGTTCCAGACGTGCTCGAGGAGGTGTTTCGAGTGAAAACGGAACCGGTGACCACGCCCTGCGGAGTAACAGTTCTCGCTTTTCAACCTTTGAGGAGACTTCTCTAATGCCGATCATGTTGTATTTATTCTTCTTGCTCCCAGCGGCTTTCGCCCAAAATACTCCGGAAAGTTCCACGGCCAGCTTGAAGGGCTCGGTCCGGGACGGACAGGGAAAAGCGGTTTCTGGAGCACGCATTCGCCTCTTCCGGCAGGACATGAACACCTTTCTTCAAGCCACAGCGGACGCATCTGGCAATTTCGTCTTCGAGCAGCTCGTGCCCGGTTCGACCGTCTTGCAGATCGAACGGGACGGCTTCCGCAGTGTCACCCGGAGCTTGGATCTGGCCAAAGGAGAAACTAGGCAAGTTGAGGTGACACTCGAGCTCGCCGGAGTAGCGCAATCGGTCATGGTCACCGCGTCAGCAACGCCACAATCCGTTGATGAAATCGCCAAGGCGACGAGCATTCTCACCACCGAAGAGATTCAAGCACGCAATGAGTACTCGCTAGCCGAGTCCCTCCGCACCGTGCCCGGGGTCTTAATCACCAATGGCGGCGGGCCCGGCCAATTTACGCAAATTCGCGTACGGGGCTTGCGGCCCGACGCCACCGCCGTTCTCGTCGACGGGCTTCGCTTTCGTGATGCCTCCACCACACAGGCAGACGCCACCTCGTTTGTTTCCGCTTTGAATCTTGTGGGAGCAGAGCGGGTGGAAATCGTGAGAGGCTCTGGCTCCTCGCTCTATGGCACAAACGCTGTAGGCGGAGTGATCAACGTCATTACTCAGGAAGGAGGATCTCCGCTGCACGGCGGACTCCTGTTCGAAGGTGGCGCACTCGGATTCTTTCGGGGCAGAACAACGGTGGGCGGCGGCTGGAAAGAAAACCGCCTGCGATATTCCGGGAGCCTGTTGCACGTGAACGTGACCAGAGGCGTTGACGGCAACGACGCCAACCGCAGCACGGGCGGGCAAGGCTTTCTGCGCTATGATCTGACTCCCAAGATGAGTTTGAGCGGGCGCGTCTGGGCATCCGATGACTTTGTTCAACTCAACATTAGTCCCACGACGGCCGGCATTCCAGCCGCCAATTTTCCCGCTACAGGCGTCATTCCAGTGTCTGTGCTCTCGCCGGAGAACGTGCTCCGGCTCAACTCCGGTTTAGCGCCCGATTGGCGCGGAGTCACCTTGATTCCAGGCCGCGACGATCCCGACAACCGCCGCTCGTCGCGGCATGCCACCACCGCCTTCATCTTCCGGCATATGCTAAATTCGCGGCTAAACTGGCAATCCAGTTATCAGCGCGTGCATACCTCTCGTGTTTTTCAGAACGGTCCAGCCGGCACCGGTTTTCAACCCGCAGCCCTCAATTATGGCAATTATGTCGGCGATATCGACACCGTAGATGCGCGCTTCAACGCGTTCCTGAGCGCCTGGCTTACCCTCACAGCGGGTTACGAATTCGAACGCGAGCGATACTTCGACCATCAGAACAACAATCTACCTGCTCCGCGGACTGTGGTCAGCCAGACCCGCATTCGCCAGGATGCCAACACCGGATACTTCGCCGCCCAACTCGCCCTGCTCCAGCGGCGTCTGCAAATTTCCCTCTCCGGTCGCGGGCAGTTCTTCGAACTCTCGCGACCGTCTTTCCGCTTAACGGGCACAGCCAACAACTATGATCGCGTGCCTCTCACCAGCCCGCCCAAGGCGCTCACCGGCGACGCTGCCATTTCGTACCTAATTCCCTCCAGCGGTACGAAACTTCGACTCCACTGGGGGAACAGCTACCGCGCGCCCTCCCTTTATGAGCGCTTTGGCGGCGGTTTTAGCTCCAATCCCATTACTGGCGTCGTCGTGTTCACCCCTTATGGCGACCCACGGCTGTCTCCCGACCGCTATCACTCGGTGGACGCTGGGCTCGATCAGTACGCGTTCCAAAATCGTTTGCGAATTTCCGCCACTTGGTTTTACACGCGGGTGATTTCGGTTACGGCGTTTGATTCCAGCGGATTCCTCCGCCCCGAAACGGATCCCTTTGGCCGCTCGGTGGGCTATATCAACGGTTCAGGAGGCATCAGCCGCGGAGTGGAGTTCGGCGCCGAACTGCGCCCAACGAGCTCACTCGCCATCACGGGCGCTTATACTTACACCAATCCCATTCTCGATCGTGACATCACGGTGCAAGGATTCTGGCGCGTTTTCCAAGTGCCTTCCCATCTCACGTCGTTCGTGGTCACCAAGCGCTGGATCAAACGGCTCGACACCAACTTCGAGCTGTTCCGCTCCTCTCGTTATTTCAACTCCTACTTTGCTGTCAACCGCTCCCGAGCTTTTGAGTTCCCTGGTTTTACGAAGGCGGATTTTGTGGCAAGTTACCGCATCTGGGATCAAGAAGTGAAATCGGCGCGGCTGTATTTCAAGCTGGAGAACTTGCTCAATCAACGCTACTACCAGAACGGATGGCTAGCGCCCCGCGCAACGTTTCTTGCGGGCTTAGCGTTCGGTTTTTGACATGAAGCAGCTTCTGGCTTTCGTGCTGCTGCTCGCCGGGTGGCCGGCTTGGGCTCAGCCAGCACGCATTGTCTCCACTTCTCCCAGCATTACCGAGATTTTGTTTGCCCTGGGAGCTGGCCCTCATGTGGTGGGTGTATCGAACTACTGTCGCTATCCTCCCGAAGTGCGGCACCTGCCCAAAGTCGGGTCTTACCTGCGACCCAGCGCGGAGCGGATCGCGCAGTTACGGCCGGATTTGGTCATCATGCACCACACCCAACAAGACACGCTGAACCGCCTCCAAGCGCTCGGCATTCGAACTCAACTCGTGGAACAGGGTTCCCTCGCCAACCTCTTCGATACGATTCGCACGCTTGGCCGGGCCGTGGGACGGGAATCGCAAGCTGCTTCCCTGGCAGCGAACATTCAAGCGAAGATCCGCCCCCCGGCGCCAAGCCTTAAGCCAAACCCCCGGGTACTGATCGTCGTCGCACGAAATCCAGGTCAGCTGACGGGCCTCGTGGCAGCGGGGCCCGGCGCCTACTTAAGTGAACTCGTGGAAGCGGCGGGTGGCAGCAACGCCCTCACGCAGTCTAGCACCGTTCTCTACCCAAAGCTTTCGCTCGAAACGGTAATTCATCTCAATCCGGACTACATTGTTGACGCCTCTGCCACCATGGATGCCTCCGAGGACACCCCGGAAAAACGAAGCGAGTTTCTCGCCCCCTGGATGGCGCGCCAAGAACTGAGCGCGGTTCGCAACCGCCGCGTCGTCGCCACTTTTTCAGAGGCCATGGTAGTTCCAGGGCCTCGCGTCACCGAGGCGCTGGAAATCTTGAAAGCCGTGCTTTCGGATTGGGGGAAGCGTCCCTGATGTCCACATTACAGGCCGAAAACCTCACCTACCGGGTCGACAGCAAGCTCATCGTGAGCGAGGTTTGCTTTCAAGCCTCAAGCGGCGAATTTCTTGCCGTGGTAGGAGTGAACGGAGCGGGCAAAAGTACGCTGCTCGATTTGCTGGCCGGTTTGAAACGGCCGACCTCCGGCCGCATTCTTGTCGACGGTAAAGCATTCCAGAATTTCACTCCTAGCGAGCGCGCCAGCTGGATCTGCCACCTGCCGCAAGCGGTCCGGGCAGACCTGCCCTTCACTGTGGAACAAATCGTGCGGATGGGCCGTTATCCGCGAGGCGATTCTTGGATGGAGTCAGCTGCGGATGCAGCAGCGGTGGAAGCCGCGATGCAGCGTGCCCGTTGTTTCGAATTCCGCCACCGCCGTTTCGCCACCTTAAGTGGAGGTGAACGTCAGCGCGTGTTGCTGGCCGCATGCCTGGCCCAAGCAGCGCGCATTCTGCTGCTCGATGAGCCAGCCACCTACCTTGACCTCGGCCATCAAATTCTCTGCTTTGAATTGCTCCGGGCCGAGGCCCACAACGGTGCCCTTTGCTTTGCGGTTACCCATGACCTGAACCTTGCTCTGGCGCATTGTGACCGCTTGCTCGTTCTCGACCAGGGAAAACTGACCGCTGACATGACCGTTGCCGAAGCCTGGAGCGAGCCATCCTGGATGAGCAACTTCTCCGAGCGCTTGCGCATTTGCCGTTCACCAGAAGGCGAGCGGTGGATCGGCTACGGATGACCATGGCAGGCCAAGGCAAATGGGTGGCGCTGAGCGCGGTGGCGGCCGTGGCTGCGGCGGTGTTCCTGCCCTGGATCGGCCCCTCGCCCATCGAGTTCAGCCGGGTTGTCGCCCACCAGCAACCGGATTACTTGATTTTTATGGAGCTCCGGCTTTCTCGCACCTTGCTCGGCCTGCTCGTGGGGGCCTCCTTGTCACTGGCCGGCGCGCTGTTCCAAGCCCTGTTACGGGACTCGCTAGCGACGCCTTACACGCTGGGCATCTCCTCCGGCGCCTCCTTTGGAGCCATTCTCACCATCACCTCCGGCCTGCCTTCGGTGGCCGGATTGCCAGCCGTGTGGGTCGGCGCTTTGCTCGGAGCAACCGCCGCGCTGGTGATTGTGGCGGGAGCTAGTGCGCAGCGAGGACAGCTCTCGAGTTTCCGCCTGTTACTTACGGGAATCTCGCTCAACGGAGTGTTTTCGGCTCTCATCCTGATGGTACACAGTACGGCCCGTGAATACCGCTCGATCTCCGTGACTCACTGGTTGCTCGGCAGCCTGGACTCGATACGCTACTCGGCGCTAACGGTTTTCGCGGTGGTAGCCTCTCTGATGGCTGCGATTTTATTGTCCCGCGCAAAACACTGGAATCTCTTGATGGTAGGCGAGGACTGGGCCGCCACACGCGGTGTTGATCCGCAGCGGTTGTTGCGACTTGGGTTTGTGTGTGGCTCCGTGTTGACGGCTACCGCCGTCGCGCTAGCCGGTCCCATCGGCTTTGTGGGGCTCATCGTCCCACACATTGTGCGGGCCCGGATCAGCGCCGATTACCGCATTCTGATGCCTTGTTCCTTTTTTCTGGGTGGAGTGTTATTGGCCGCCGCAGACGCCGCTGGCCGCATCGTGCTCGCCCCAGCGGAACTGCCCGCTGGAGCCATCATGGCGCTGCTCGGCGGTCCTTATTTGGTGTGGCTGGTGCGAAGGAGATCCTGATGTATTCGACGCCCTACCGCCTGCGCGTCGTGCGCGCTGATGGCCGCTTAGTCAACATCGTACAGAAGCGCGCGCATCTGTCATTCTGCTTCACCGGCTGTTGTTGCGGCCGGGTGGACCGGGGCTATCCTCCCGTTCCTGCCGACACCTTCAAAACCGAGTGGCTGCGCCGCAAGCTGCGCAACGTGGTTCACCTCACGCGCGCCGGCTGCCTCGGTCCGTGTGTCCTGGCGAATGTCGTCAGCCTGGTGTTCGATGCCCGATCCATCTGGTTTCACTCCTTTGCCCATGACTGGCAGGTGCATGCCCTCTACGACTACATCGAGGCCATGTTAAAGGCCGACCGCTTTCTTCCGCCGCCACCAGAACTGGCACCCTTTGCCTTCGACTACTATGACTGGCAAGTGAGGCCGCATCCGCCGGCTGAACAAGCGCCAGCCCCCGCCGTCAACCCCACGTCGCTAGCGTTCTTAACTCATGCCGACACGGACTTGCTTGCGCTCTCCCAGGCCCGCACTCTTCTTCCCGAAGGCCTCCAGGTGGTGGGAATTTCCCTGATGTCGGTGACCGACGAAACCGTGATGCAAGCCTGGCTTCAGGGCAAACTCAGTGAGGCGGCCGCGGTTCTGCTGCGCTTGCACGGACCTCCAGAACGTGTCCCTGGCTTTGATCTGCTCGCCTCAACCTGCCGCCAGCGCGGCCAGCGGTTAGCGATCGTCAGCGGCACGGGAGAACTGGATCCGCAGATGGTCGCGGCCAGTGACGTTCCGTTCGATGTGCTCGCGCCGCTGACCGCTTACCTGTTTCAAGGCGGCATCAATAATGTCGCCGAGGCGATGAAATTTCTCTCCGACCGCATTCTGCTAACCGGATACGGCTACGCGCCGGTCCAAATGACTCCCGAAGCTGGCGTCTATCTACCGGAACTGGAGGCGGCGACGGTTGAAGACTGGGAGCGGCAGAGGGATCCGAGCAAACCGGTGGCCGCCATCCTTTTTTACCGGGCGCATCTGCTCAGCGGGAATACAGCCTTTATCAGTGCCCTGACGGAAGCTCTCGAGCAGAACGGACTCGAGCCCTTGTGCGTGTTTACGCCTTCGTTGCGCCGCAGCGGTGAGGACATGCCTCTCGCATTGCGGCTGGTTGAATCAAGAGCCGACGTAATCATTTCCACCCTTTCCTTTGCCTACGGGGATGGCCAGCATGGCGATAGGACGGAGGGAGTCTTTGAGCGGCTGGACGTTCCCGTGATTCAGGCCATCACGGCCGGCATGCCAGAGTCGGGTTGGCGGGTGTCGGCCCGCGGCCTCAATCCGCTCGAAACAGCAATTAACGTGGCGCTGCCAGAGCTGGATGGAAAGATCATTACGGTGCCAATCTCTTTTAAGGACCGGCACCCCGAGCATGGTGCGTTTTTCTATTCCCCGAACGCGGAGCGTGTGGCCCGGCTTGCGGCCATCGCCGCCCGCATGGTGAATCTCCGCCGGAAACCCAATCCAGAAAAGCGCATCGCGTTCGTCTTGACAAACTCGTCGACGAAAGCCTCGCAAGTTGGCGCCGCGGTAGGCCTGGACGCGCCCGCTAGCCTGCTGCGGCTACTCGCCGCGCTGCGCGCGCGTGGCTACCAAATCGGCTCTCTGCCGGCCAGTAGCGATGATCTCATGCAGGCGCTCCTGGCGCGGGGCTGTTACGATCCGGAGCATCCGCTGGACAGCGCCGTAGCCTACCGGCTTGCCGTTAACCGGTACCGGAATTGGTACGATGCCCTGCCAGACCTGGTGCGGCGGAAGATGGAGAAGCACTGGGGAGCGCCCGGGCGTGAGGGCGCCGCCTGCTGGCGCGAGGGCGACAGCTACTTGTTCGCCGCTCTCGAATTCGGCCACGCCATTGTCGCCTTGCAGCCCCCGCGAGGCTACGGAATGGATCCCAACGCCATTTACCACACCCCTGATCTTCCTCCCACACACCACTACGCGGCTTTTTACCGCTGGTTAGCCATGCCACAAAGCCAAGGCGGCTGGGGCGCTGACGCCATTGTGCATGTGGGCAAGCATGGAACCTTGGAGTGGCTGCCGGGCAAAGGGGTGGGGGTTTCCGAACTTTGCTTTCCCGACCTGTTGCTCGAGGATCTGCCCCTGATCTATCCCTTCATCATCAATGATCCGGGCGAGGGCAGCCAGGCCAAGCGGCGGACCCACGCCATCATTGTCGATCATTTAACGCCACCCATGACCCGCGCCCAGACCTATGGCATTCTGGCCGAACTCAACCAGCTGGTGAACGAATACTACGCGCTCGAAAAACTCGACCCCTCGAAGCTGCCCGTTGTGCAGCGCCAAATCTGGAGCCTCATCGAGGAGGCTAACTTAAAGGCAGATTTAGATCTCCGCCGGATGCTAGCCCAAGATCATGGCGACCATAAGCATGAATGGGATGAACAGCTCACGCCGGAGGGCATCCCCGTGACGCTTTCCGGCATGACCGGCAGCGAAGTGGCGCACCTCATCCAGGACATCGATGGTTATCTCTGCGAGCTGGGCCTGGCGCAGATTCGCGATGGACTGCATGTGCTCGGGGAAATGCCGCCGCTTGCCGACATGCTCCAGTCCTTAACCCGCCTTCCCAACGGAACTACGCCCAGTCTGCCTGCCGGGATTGCCTCGTTGTTCGGATTTTGTTGGAAATCACTGCTCGAAGATCCTGGCCAGCGCTTGCAGAATGCCGTCGTGATTCAAGGCCAGCTTTGCCATTCGCAGGCGGCCGTCATCGAAACGGTCGAGAGTTTGGCTTTGCGGCTCTTGTCGGCGCTCGAGGAAGAAGGATTTCAGACCAGCCGCATCCCGGGGATCCAGCAAGCCGTCCTGGGCGCCGTGTCCGCAGACGTCAGCCAGGTGTTGGAGTATGTCTGCGCGGAGCTGGTTCCCAAACTGGAAGCGGTGCCGGAAGAAGTGACCCAGGTGCTCCGCGCGCTCGAAGGCCGCTACGTGCCGGCCGGTCCTTCGGGTGCTCCCACGCGCGGTAACGCTCATCTGCTCCCCACGGGCAGAAACTTCTACGCCATTGACCCGCGAGTGCTTCCCACTCCCGCGGCCTGGGAGATCGGCCAGCAGCTCGCGCGCCAAACTTTGGACCGTTATCTCCGCGAAGAGGGCAAGTTCCCGGAAATGGTCGGGCTCACCATTTGGGGCACTTCGCAAATGAGAACACAGGGCGACGACGTGGCGGAAGCGCTCGCCTTCCTTGGCGTTCGCCCGCACTGGAATCCCTTCTCGCGCCAGATTCAAGGCTTGGAAGCGATTCCACTGGAGCAGTTAGGGCGGCCCCGGATCGATGTAACCCTGCGCATTTCCGGTTTTTTCCGCGATGCATTTCCGCACCTGATTTCCTTGCTCGATGACGCCTTTGCAGTTGTGATGGAACTGGACGAGCCGCTCGATCAAAATTTCCCTCGCAAGCATTACCTGCAAAGCTTGCATCAAGCCGGGGACGAGCCTCTGGAACAGGCCGAGGCGCAAGCGCGCTACCGCATCTTTGGGTCCAAACCTGGAGCCTACGGCGCCGGGCTTCTGCCCTTGATTGAAAATGGCAACTGGAAAACGACGAAAGATTTGGCCGACGTGTTTCTCACCTGGGGAGGGTACGCCTACGGCCGCAACGTCGAAGGCGTGGAGGCGCGAGAGGTTTTCGCCGACCGGCTGCGCACCATCGAGATCGCCCTGCACAATCAAGACAACCGAGAACACGATATCTTCGATTCTGACGACTACTTCCAATTTCACGGCGGCATGGTGGCCTCTGTGCGAGCCCTCACCGGCCGGCAGCCAAAAGCCTACTTCGGAGACTCTTCGCAGCCCAATCTCGCCCGCGTGCGCGATTTGCGGGAAGAAGCGCTCCGCGTTTACCGAAGCCGCGTGATCAATCCCAAGTGGATCCAAAGCATTCAGCGCCACGGCTACAAAGGGGGACTCGAGCTGGCGGCTACGGTGGACTATATCTTTGGCTTTGACGCCACTGCTCAGATTGTCCCGGACTTCGTCTGGGAGGGACTGGCTCAGCACTATGCGCTCGATCAGCAGATGCAAGATTTCTTGAAGCAGTCCAATCCCTGGGCCCTGGATGCGATCGCGGCGCGGTTGCTCGAAGCGGCCCAACGCGGCTTGTGGGAGAAGGTTTCCCCGCAAACCTTAAATGAGCTAGAAAAGCTCCGGCGCCAAAGCGCGGATGAACTCGAATTGAGGGAAGAAAAAGGAAGCGCATGGCGGTAGCGAATCGTTTTCCCTTTTGCGCAATTGCCGGCCAGCCGCAATTGAAATTGTGCCTTCTGCTGGCAGCCGTGGACTGGAGGCTAAGCTGTCTGATCCGAGGCGACAAGGGCTCAGGCAAAAGCACGGCGGCTCGCGCCTTGGCGGAGATCTTGCCGGGAGAGGCGCCCTTTATTAACGTGCCCATTGGAGTTACCGAGGACCGTTTGCTGGGCGGCCTGAGCTTGGACGCGGCATTCCAAGGGAAAGCGGCGCTTCAGCCAGGCTTGATTCATGCTGCGGATGGAGGCGTTCTCTACCTAGACGAAGTCAATTTGCTGGCCGGCCAGCTGACTGACGCCTTGTTGGATGTGAGCGCCACCGGCAGATATGTCCTCGAACGAGATGGCTTCAGCCAGGAGAGCCGGGCGCACTTTATTTTGCTAGGAAGCATGAATCCGGAAGAAGGTCAGCTGCGGCCGCAACTCAGGGACCGCTTCGCGCTGGCAGTTGATGTCGAGGCGCCGGAGACAGCCGAAGAACGGGTCGAAATTATAAAACTTCGCGCCGCGTTTGACCGTGACCCTGAGGGCTTTGTCGCAGCCCATCAAGCCGAGCAGCAAGCCCTGCGGCAACGCGTCCTCGAGGCCCGGAACCTTCTCCCGAGCGTGACCCTGAATGATCAGCTCTTGCTGGAAATCGCACAGCGAGTGGCTGCCTCGGGAGTCCGGTCGCTCCGGGCCGATCTGGCCACGGCTCGTGCCGCACGGGCCCTCGCCGCCCTCGAGCAGCGACGCCACGTCGAGACAGCGGACGTGGACCGGGTCCTTCCCTTCGCTCTTCTGCACCGCCAGGAGGCAAGAGCCCAGGCTCGTTCCTCGATGCTGCCGCCTCCCTCCCCAAGCGAGCCACAAACTTCTGAAAAGGACTCGCCATCTAGCGGGATGGAACGCGTATTTGCGCCTGAGCTGCGCCGCGCCCCGCTGCTTCAGCGGCTGGCTCCGCCCGCGGACAGCGATCGAGCTGGTCCTCAGCTGAACGTGTTTGCGAGTCTTCAGTCGGCTGCTCGAATCACAGGCAAGCCCGAACTACGTCCAGATTCTCTAGTTTCCCGGAACCGGCCGGCCGCACGCGGCACTCGCTTTATCTTCCTCGTGGACTGTAGCGGATCCCAAGCTGCCAAACAGCGAATGCGAGCGGTGAAAGGAGTCGTTCTGGCCTTGCTGCGGGACTCCGTGCGCACGGAAGACGAAGTCGCCGTCATCATCTTTCGCGGGCCGGGGGCACAGCTTCTCGTGCCCCCAACGCGCGACACGTCGCTCGCCGAGCGCCAGCTCGAACTGATTCCGACAGGGGGCCGCACTCCTCTGGCCCATGGTCTGCAACTGGCCGCCGAGCTGGCGGCCTCCAACAGCTGCCTCGTCGTACTGACCGACGGCCGAGCAAACGTCGGTTTGAACGGCGGCGACCCCTGGCAGCAAGCCCTGGAAATCGCCTCCAACATTCGCACCCCGGCGTTAGTAATCGATACCTCTGCCGAAGGTGCCCCTCAACTTCATGAGCTGGCGCGCGCGCTGCGCGCCGAGCTGCACCGTTTGGACTCGCTTGAAAGTGAGCCGCTGCTCGCTCTTTTGCGAAGGTGAAAGCCGCCAGCCCTGTCAGACGGCCGGCTGAACCTCTGTGGCAGCATAGTGTTTGATGCAAACTCCATTTGGCGACATCGCCGTCTGCGATGCTCACGTACATTGCTTTTCGCATGGCTTCTTTTGTTTGCTCGCCCAGCAGAAGAGCGGCCTAACCGTTGAATCGATTGGCGAGCAGCTGGGCTGGGAAATGCCTCCCGAAAACCCGGCGCAACTTGCATCCCGCTGGGTGCAGGAACTGGACCGCCACGGCCTGGCCCGTGCTGCGCTCATTGCGAGCTTGCCGGGCGATGAAGCCTCCGTTCTGGCCGCCGTGAAATCTTATCCCGACCGCTTTTACGGTTTCTTCATGGTTAACCCTCTGGCCGCGGACGCCCCAGCCAAGGTGACCTCCTGGCTCGCCCAAGGTCTGCGCGTTCCCTGTTTTTTTCCCGCCATGCATGGCTACTCGATGCAGCACCCAGCCGCTATTGCAACGCTCGAGGCCATTGCAGCCACGCCCAAACCAGTTGTTTTCGTGCACTGTGGCGTGTTGAGCGTGGGAGTGCGCAAACGATTGGGTTTGCCTTCGCTGTTTGATTTGCGGTACTCGAATCCCATCGACCTGCATTCCCTCGCGATGCGCTTTTCCAACGTGAACTTCATTGTGCCGCACTTTGGCGCAGGCTACTTTCGCGAGACCTTGATGCTGGCCGATCTGTGCGCAAATGTTTATCTCGACACCTCGAGCACAAATTCCTGGATGGAGTACATCGACATTGGCCTGACGCTCGAAAAAGTATTCCACCAGTGCTTGGATGTTTTAGGGGCCCACCGACTGCTGTTCGGCACCGACTCATCCCACTTTCCCCGCGGCTGGCACCGGGCCATTTTCGATTTACAGACGGCGGCTCTGAAAGCTCTCGGAGTCGGCAACAGCGACGCCAAGGCGATCTTTGGAGGCAATCTCGACGCCTTGCTTTCCAGCTAAGCGCGTCGCGCGGGTGCGTGGGCCGCGTTGCGGTTAGCGCAAGACAAGCTTGGCCAGACCTACATTGCCCGCCGCATCGAAAGCGCGGACCACCAGCACATGCTCGCTTCCGAAGGCCTGGCGGAGGCGCAGGCGAAAACGCTCGCGCCGCGAGTCGGCCACGCCATCCACCACGGCGAGCGCCATCCAAGGCCCAGCATCAAGCGATGCCTCAGCACGCTTGACCACCGAGGTCTCGTCCATCACCTCGACCTCGAGTTCTAGCTCTCCAGCTTCCCGGCGAGGAGAGCCCAGCGTCAAGCGTGGCGGCGTATTGTCGATCAAAACCGGAGTGCTCACGAGGTCCGCCGTGCGAGCGGCCTCCGGAGGATTCGACGGAGCATCGCTCGCCACCACGCGGAAGAAGTAGCGCCCGTCGGCCAGCGCGTCGGCGTCGAAGCTGTGCGTGGCCTCAAGCGTGTCCTTTTTGAGAAGCTTCCATTCCCGCTCTTCTTCACCCCGGAAGTAAAGCGAGTAGATGAGTTTGTCTGAATCCGAATCCTCGGCCGTCCAGCTCACCACGAGCTGGCCCGACGAAGGCCGCGAAACAACCTGCGTGGGGACTCCAGAGGAACTGACGGGCGCGTCGCCAGTGTCGGTCACTGTAATGGTGTAGGCGGCTGTCGCCGTGGAGGTGGAGCTGGCTGCCTTGGTCTGCACCGTAGCGGCCTGCGCGCTCACAGTGATCGATTTCACGGCGGGCGGCGAGTTTTGGGGCAGATAGGCGACCGTAACGCTATCCAGAACCGGCGAGCGGCCACCCTGGCCGGCGAATTCCGCCTTCCACTGAATGTAGCGGGCATTCGGACTCGGGATCAGCGAATCGCTCTGTTCGATGGGATCCGACCACTCGCTCCACGTTTTATCCGGTTTAGCGGAATTGCCGCTGCGAGTGCGAAAGACGAGCCGCGTTCCCGGAGCAAGCTCTGCCACCCAGCGAATGCGTCCCCAGCGGGCCGCTGCCCCAGCATCATGCACAGCCGACTCATAACTCCCCCTGTCGCCGACTTGTTCAGTGAGGCGGAGAAGCTTCGCGGCATGACTCGTAGCGGCCAAAATGGCCTGCGCGCTGGGCCATAGACGCGTGGTTTCCCCCTCGCTAGTCTCTACCAGCAGCGTCGCCTTACGGTCGTCTTCCAAGCGATAAATGCGGCCCTGAGCATCGGTGGAGAAGAACAGCTTGCCACCCTGCAGGACTAGGTCGTAGACATTTTCCTCTTTCGAGACCCAGAGGGTTTCGACCAGCTGGTCGGGGTGGATGCGCAAAATGCTCGAGCGGTCAAGCCCTGCACTGTAGTCGACCAGCGGAGTCGTGCTCGTTGCGGGAGCCGTTGATGCGGAAGCGGCAGCAGGCTTGGGAGCTTCCGCCTTGGGCTTGATTTCTAGACCCTGCTGCGCGCTGGCTCCATCCTCGGTCACTGTGATGGTGGTTGTGGTGGTAGAAACCATGGGCGTTGTCCCAGCCGCCGAGACAGCGGCCTGCGCGCCGGCGGGCTTGCGGCCAAAGGCGCCGCCGAGCGTGGCGACATACAGCCCGCCATCAGCCGTTGGCACAATCGCGCGGATCTCGGGCATAACCGCATCGTGCAAAACGAAGGCCCGCTCTTTGCCAAGAACACGGTACAGGATGCCGTTCGGCTCGGTGCCCACAAGCAAGCGTTGCTGAGAATCGAAGGCGAGCGCCGTGACGTGCCGCTGGCCAGTCTCATACCACAGTTCTCCCACCTGCGGCCCGGTGATGCGAAATACCTTGCCCTCGTCGCCCGTACCCGCATACAGCGCGCCGTCACTACCCCACACCAGACACCAAATGTACTTGCTTGCGGGACGAAAATACTCCTGCGCCGAATTGCCGCGAATCTGGTAGATCTTTCCGTCGGGCGAGGTCCCCGCATAAAGAGCTCCATCTGGCCCCGCGGCCAGAGCGAAGACCTCTGGCTCGGGAGCCGTCCAAACCAGCGCGCTCGCTCCTGAAGCATCGACTCGGTAGATCTGACCTCGATGTCCCGTGGCCACGTAAACTGAAGCATCTGGCCCCGGCGCAAGACTCCAGATGACGGGCTGGTCGCTCGTGTAAAGAGTTTGGGTGCGGGGAGCAAGCGAAAGCCGTCCGTCACGGCTGAGGGAAAGCCCCTCCAGCTTTCCTTTCAGAAACTCCTGGTAGTTATGAATTTCCCAGTAGGTCGTGCTGGCGGCAAAGGCGTAGCCGACCATCCCCGCGAGGGCCACAATTCGAATCATTCCTGCACTTCCACCGTAACGTTCTTCGCGCCGGACACCATGGCCCCACCGATGGGAATTTCAAGCTCCGCCAGCTTTGAAGAGGGATTGGTAACAGGCGCCTGGCCCAGCGAGCGTTGAAAAAGCATGGCGATCGAGGGCGGGGGCGCAGGCAAATCTTCGCCCTGCGACTGGTAGCCGCTCTCGCTGCGCAAAACCCGCACATAGAGATTTGTATTGGGCCGCAATTGTTCAAGCAACCTGCGCACTAGCGCTGCAGACTTAGGCGGCGTGAGCACCAGCTGGCGGAATTCGGCGAGGTTTGCAGCCGGGCCATCAGACACGCTCAATTGCAGCGGGCCTGCAGCCAGCGACTGAGGTGTGCGGTAGCGGACCGTGCGAATCATCCGCCGGCCTTCCTGCGAAAGCACCACGGAAAGCTCCACTGCCTCGCCCGCCCGCACCAGGCGGCGCGATGCGTAGACGTCCTCCAAAACCCAGTGCCTTCGTCCAGTGAAAGCCTCGAGTTGAAGCTCAACGCCTTTAATCCGCAACTCGGGAAAACCGCTTTGCATGGCGTAGGCAACCGGAATCGCCACGCTCTGCGCCGCCTGCATCGCCGTGTTGAACTCTCCCGAATACACATTTGTCGAAGAGACTGCGGGAGCGTTCTCAAACTGCAAGTTTTGCTTTACCACGTAGGCCACCGCTCCCAGCGTGCGTTCCGTGGCGTCTAACGCTGAAAACGTGGTCATTTGCAAAAGAAAAGGCGTGAGGGCGGCCTCATGCACCATCTGCAAGGAATAGTTCGACACCCGGTTGCCAGCTTGAACCTGAATCCGCACCGGAACCATCCGCGCTTGACGTCCCAATTCTCCGCGGACCGCCGTCGAGTAATCGTGAGTAATCACGCCGAGCGGAGCCCCGGAGCTAGAAATCTTAAAAGAAGTCTGCAAATTGGGCAGCAGCGTCAGGACTTCCGCGGCGTGAAATGGCATCTCCACTTCGCCTAGCGAGACGAAGCGGTGGCCAAAGGCATAGAGGCGTTTGCCTTCGATGTGTGTGACCGTACCGTCTGCGCCGATGGAAAAGTCACCCGTGACCAGCTGCACGCTAATCATGCTTCCGGGCCGGAGAGTCGGCGGCGCCGGAACGCTCGAGGAACGGCCGCCCGCCACGGCTTGCCGCGGTTCGAGACCCAGCTGCCGGAGCTGAGGACTAAAGCGATCGATGGCGGCCTGCGTAAAGCCGCTGAAGGAAACTGGCGTTGCCAGCTCCGCAAGGCGCGCTTCTCCAAAACGCAGCTCCGGGCGCGCGCTTGTAGCAAACAGCTGGGGGCAAGTTTCGAGCAAACAGCGCGCCGCTTCCGCCCGAATCCCGCGATCAACGGACTTGGCCTCCAACATTTCCTCAAAAGGCCGGATGCCTGCAATCGATTCCTTGGCGAAGCTAAAAGCAAGGGCCACGGCGCCCACCAGCTTGCCATCCACATACACCGGTGAGCCGCTCATGCCTTGCAACACCCCGGTTTGAGCCAGAGGTCCGCCCGTAAGCTTTCCCAAGATGATGGATTGTTTGGGGCCGGCGTTTTCCAGCACACCCAAAATCTCAACATCAAAAGGTTCTACACGGTAGCCTGAAAAAACGGTGTAGCCCACTCCCTTTTGACCAGCACGCACCGATTGCACAACGGTCTGCTGCGCAAATGCGGGCAGCAGAAGGCACAGCGCCGGCAGTAGAACCATTGTTTCCATGATAGCCCCGCTGGGAAACGTCCACCGCCGCTTGGGAAACCAACCGCGCTTGAAGGTCGGATTCTGGCAACTATTCTGCTCGCAGCCCCGCAGTCAAAATGAGATCGGCGCCAGCTCCCTCAAGGACGAACCCGCTTTTCACCACGCACTCGCCTCACGATATCCGTAAGGATCTGCGCCTGCCTCGAGCACGCCGCTTGGCAACATGCGCACGACAATCGGCATGGCGCCAGCATTCCACCGGCTGCGCGTGCTGATCCGGTGCCCGCGCGCAGCGAGATCTTGGAAAGCGAGGCTGGACATTCGCTCGTCGATTTTCAAATCGCCGGCCATCATGGCGTGGTTGTCGAAGCTGTAAACCAGATGCCGCGTTTCAAAGCGCGGAGCTTCCACAGCAGCTTGGGCGTTCATGTTGAACTCTAGGATGTTCAACAGGACTTGGAGCATGGATTGGTCCTGGTTGTCTCCGCCAGGAGTCGACATCACCAGCACGGGTTTGCCCATCTGCGTCACTAGCGTCGGGCTAAGGGTGATGCGGGGCCTCTTCCCCCCCGCTAGCTCGTTCGGATGGCCAGGGATCAGAAGAAAACTTTGCGCGCGCTGTGTGAGCGGGATCCCAGTATCGCCAGCAATCACCGAAGGAAGCCACGCGCCTGACGGTGTGGAGGAAAACATGATGCCGTCTTTGTCGATCGTGCCAACACAGGTGGTATCGCGCGCTTGCAACAGCTCATCCACCGTGGCCGAAACCGTGTCAGATTTCGAGGGATGCTTCCAAGAGTAGCCTGGAATTTGTCCCGGTAAAAACTCCAGCGAGGCGCGTGGTCCAATGAGCTTTCGGCGTTGCTCGGCATAGGTTTTGGAAAGGAGCGTCTCGGCCGGCACTTTCACAAACTTGGGATCGCCATAGTAGGTGTCGCGATCCGCATAAGCAAGCTTGAGCGATTCGACGAGCCGGTGCACATATTCACCGGAGTTGAGTTGCAGGCTTCGCAGCTCGAAGCCTTCAAGCAAGTTCAGAGCCTGGAGCATGGACGGGCCTTGGCTCCAAAATCCCGGTTTGTGAACCGTGTAGCCGCGATAGGTGACCGAGACTGCCGGCTCGGGCTGCAAGCGGAAGCTAGCCAGATCCTCATAGCGCAACAGCCCCTGATTGGCCCGGCTAAAGGCATCAATCTTGCGGGCTACTTCTCCGCGATAGAAGTAATCCCGCACCGCGTCAATGGCGGCGGCCCGGGACTTGCCCGCCAGCAGGGCTTTTTTCTCCGCTTCGATCATGGCGCGGAGCGTACGCGCGAGATCAGGTTGGCGGAATACCTCACCCGGTTGGGGGACACGGCCGCCCGGGAGCCACACTGCTTTGGAGGACGGCCAAAGGTCATAGTAGCGACGCGTGCTGGCAATCATCCGTGACCGCATATCGTCAATCGCCATGCCTTCGGCTAGCTCCAGCGCGGGGCCGATGACCTCTTCAAAGGATTTGGAGCCAAATTCCCGCAGCGCGACCAAGCCCGCCTCCGGTAACCCGGGCACCAGAGCTGGCATTAAACCAGCGACGGGAACCATACCCTTTAATCCGCCAGGCTCTATCATCCAAATCTCTCCGGGCTGGAGCTTGCGCTGGCGGAAGAACTCGGCCGTGGCTGCCTTCGGCATGGGCCCCACACCGGCAATCGCAAACACCCGGCCATCCTTGGTGCGAATCAAAATTGGGGCCTCGCCGCCAAAGCCCACATGAGAGAATTCGGCCACCGCCGCCGCAAACATCGCTGCTAGGCCTGCATCGACGGCGTTTCCACCCTGGTGGAACAAGCGCATGGCCGCCTCGGACGCATAGTGCGACCCCGCGCCAACAGCGCCTCGGGTTCCACGCGCGGGACGCAGGACGGGCCGTTCCTCCGCAGATCGCCGCTGCTGGCCCCAGCAGACTTCGCTCGGGACTGAAACGATCAACAGCAGAAGGGCCGGCCAAAAGCAACGCCGCCACGCTGGTTTGCACTTCATGTCCACCTCGAGAGGAGATCTCGCGTCCCCACGCTTCCGCCTTCGGCGGCGCAATTCCCGCTACCGCCATTATAATGGTCGGTTCTGGCATGATTCCGGCGACCCCCATCCTTGCTCCATCTCTCCTTGCTCCCTCTGAAACCCTACCAGCACAGCGAGTTGGATCATGATCGCAGCAGCGCTCGCACTGCTGGCGTTTTCACAGCTTCCCCCGCTCGCCGCTGAAAGCAAGGCCGGCTGGCGGTGGTGGAGACACATCGAATTTCTCGCCAGTGACCAACTTCAGGGTCGAGAAACGGGCAGTGCGGGCCATGAGCAGGCGGCACGCTACGTCGCGACGGAGTTCGAGCGGGCAGGACTGCAGCCGTTGGGCGGAGCCAGCTATCTGCATTCAGTCAAGCTCCGCTCACAGCGCCTCGACGAAAGTGCCAGCAGCCTGGAAATCTTCGAAAACGGTCAGTGGAACAAGCTCACGCTCGGTGAGGATGCCTACTTCAGCCTGCGCGCCAACCCGGCAGCGGATCAAGAAGTGGAGGCCGTATTCGCAGGCTATGGTTTTTCAGTCCCAGAGCGAGATTTTGACGAATTTCGCGGCTTGGAGGTAAGGGGCAAGCTGGTGGTCTATGTCAGTGGCATGCCCAAGGAGCTTCCGGCGGCTCTGGCTTCGCACTATCAGTCGGCAGAAGAACGCTGGAAGCGCGTAAAGCAGCTCGGAGGGGTTGGCCTGGCGGTGGTGAACCACCCAACCAAGTCCGATTTGCCGTGGGAGCGCGCCAGCCAAGCGCGTCTTCTGCCGGCCATGCTGTTGCCTGGAAGTGACCGGCCGCCGCTCAACCTCGCTTTGCATCCAGAGCGCACATTGGATCGCTTGCTTGGGGGCAGCGGCTATCGCGCGCAGCAAATTCTCGAATGGTCTGCCGGCGGACAGCCTCTGCCAAAATTTTCGCTCAAGCCACGGCTCCGCGCCCGCATGAAAGTCATCCAAGGCGAACTCGAATCGCACAACGTGGCAGGTGTTCTGAAGGGACATCACCCGCAGCGCCAGCACGAATACTTGGTGATCTCGGCCCACCTGGATCACCTCGGAATCTCAAACTCGGCCCATGGCGATCAGGTTTTTAACGGCGCGATGGACAATGCCTCGGGCGTTGCATCGCTGATTGAACTGGCTCGTTTGTTGCGGGGTAAACGGCTTGACCGGTCTGTCATATTTCTGGCAGTGACGGCCGAAGAAAAGGGTTTGCTTGGCTCGCAGTGTTTTGTCCAAGCGCCCCCTGTGCCGCGCGAAGCCATTGTGGCGAATCTCAATTTTGATATGTTCCTTCCCCTGTTCCCCTTGAAGCGCCTGATCGTTTACGGCCTGGATGAATCCACACTCGGTGACGCGGCGCGGCGCGTGATCGAAAAGCATGGCCTCACCGTGATGCGCGATCCAGAACCGGCGCGCAATTCCTTCATCCGCAGCGATCAATATAGCTTCATCCGGCGCGGCATCCCTGCTCTTTCTTTTAAATTCGGCTACGCACCGGGCAGCGCCGAGGAGACCATCTTTAAGCGGTGGCTCAGAGAGCGCTACCACGCCCTGAGCGACGATCTTCAACAGCCCGTCGATCGCCACGCGGCAGCGCGCTTCAACCGCGTTATGGCGGACTTGGCGCAGGCCATCGCCAAGGATCCGGTGCGCCCCACCTGGAGGCCGGAGAGCATCTTTCGGCGCTACGCTGAGCAACGAGCCTCGAACGAAGCATCGCAGCGGTAACCACTCAAGGGGGCGATACGCCTTCCTCAAAGGGGGGACTTTTTCCAGCCTTCCCCGCTTCGATATCGTAAAAGAAAAATGCGCATCCCCTTGTTTGTTTCCGCTGGACTCCTCGTTTTTGCGGTACCGTCCGTGGCCCCCGAGGAAGGACTTCAGTGGCTAGATAATTACCAAGAGGCGCTGCGGGTCGCGCGCCAGACGGGGAAACCAATTTTCCTCGAATACCGCTGCGAGCCTTGAACGGCGGGGAGAGTCTTCGACGCACAGGTTGTGCTGTCGCCGCGTTCCTCGCCACGAGGCCAACTGCTTTCGCAGTATGTGACGGTCCGGATCACCCGTCTCGACGACGTGGATCTTGGTCTGTTCGATTATGACCGTTACAACACGCTGTACTTCTTTTTGATGAACGCCGACGAACAAATTTACATGCGCTATGGCGGCCGCGATGCGCAATCGCCAGATACTTACTTGAACTTGGCCAGCTTGGAGCTGGCGCTCAAAAAGGGGCTCGAGCTGCACGAGCAGTACAAGGCCGGTAAGCTGCCTCGCACAGAGCGGCCAAAACCAGTTTGGGCGCGAGACTTTCCTTTGCTGGTCGAACGCACGTTTGCGCGCGGGCAATGCGTGGAGTGCCACCTCGTGGGCGATTTTCAAAACCAGCACCGGGAGCGCGACGGAACGCTCGATAAAATCACCCATCTGTTCCGGTCTCCAGACATCAAAACATTGGGCATTTTCCTCGATGTTCCCAAGGGCCTGGTGGTACAAGAGGCGAAAGACGCGGCCGCCCAGGCCGGCATGCGAGCCGGTGATGAAATCACCCACTGGAATGGCGTGCGCGTCTACACCTTTGGCGATTTGCAGTACCAGCACGACAAAGTTCCGCGCACAGCAAAAACAGTTCCTGTCGCCGTGGAGCGAAATGGCAAGCGAGTGGATCTCACAATTTCGTTGCCCGTCCGTTGGTGGCTCACCGAGATTCGCTACCGCCAGTGGACCGTGGACCCGCGCGTCTACTTTGACTCTCGCCCACTTACCGAGGAGGAAAAGAAAGCGCATGGCTTCAAACCCGGCGGCTTTGCCAGCGAGGTGACGCACGTGGACGCCTTGGCGGAAATGATGAAAAGTCACCAGCTCAAGGTTGGAGATCTCATCTACGCCGTCGACGGCGTTGAAACAGACCCCGATGCTCACACCGCCGACCTCTATATCCGCCTGCGCAAAACGGCTGGCGACAGCGTTACCCTGAAGGTGTTGCGCGGGCAAGAAAAATTGGAAATGCCGCTTAAAACCTTCCGGATGAGTTTTCGCAAATGAAACGTAAGCTTTGCATCACGATCTTCGTGGTGGCCACCACGCTAGCGGCCTCCGATTGGAGCCAGCCGGTAGAGGTGCGTCAAGATACCGCGTTGTGCGTCACCTACCGCGCTCGCCTTGCCGGTGACTATTTGATTGTCGAAGCGACTCATGAGCCCGGCTGGCATACCAACGCCATGGACAACGACAAACGGGCTGCCGAGAAGCTCGCTGGGCGCAAAGCGCTCGGCGTGGATAAGCCAACGCAGATCACCTCCAACGATCTGGAGATCAGCGGTCCCTGGCGGCAAACGCCCCCCAAGGATTTCTCCAAGCCCGACTTGCTTTGGTACACCTGGGGCTTTGACGCGAAGGCGCAGTTTGTGGCGAAAGTGAAGTCGCCAAAAGCAGGACAAGTGACCGTGCGCGGGCAAGCTTGCTCGGAATCGAGTTGTCGGAACGTTGAGGTGACGCTCGATGTTCCCCAGCCCCAGTCTCCTAGTGCGCCCCCAAATCTAGACGGACTCGAGCTGGTTCGCTAGGTCGGCCCCAGCCGTTGGCGAACCACTCGCCCCAAGGCCCAACCAGCAGGTCTAACGGGCGCGGTACAGGCGCCAGACCTCGAGAATGTCCTTGCCCCGAAAACGAATCGTACGATCGTCGATCACTTCCGCACCGGCGCGCCACGGCGCGTCGATCGGCAAAGAGTTGCGCGTCGTATATTCCACTTGCAGGGTGACTGGCCCAGGAACGACGTACGGCTTGATTGTGCGGATCTTCGCCACACTGCGCCGGGCCGCATCGCGGATCAAGGCTCGCGCCGCTTCAGCCGAGAGAGTAATACAGGTATAGCGCCCCAGACCCTCCTTAACCACCGCCAGCTCAGCCGCCGGGACAATCTCTCGCAGCTCATCGGCCGCCGCCTGATCACCACTCAACAGGATCACAGGAATGCCAAAGTGACCAGCCATGGCAGCGATCACGTCAATTTCGCCCACTGGCTTGCCATTTAACAGCATGGTCTGAATCCCTAAGGAACTGTAGCTGTGCGCCATGACCCCGCCGCGGATATTGGCTTTGCTGTGCTGACCCACAAAAGCCACCGCCGAAAATTTACGCTCCATCAGCATGGAAGCGCCTAAACCGCCCATCACCAGTTTCGCCTTCGGATGGATGGTCAGCGTCGACAGCGTTTGGCTGCCATCATGGCCGTCCCAAACAATGACTTCGTGGGCGCCTCCAGCGAGAAAGCCCTCTACCGCTGCGTTGATTTCGCCCGTCAGCAGTTGCCGCATCTCCGCATCTTTCGGATCCGTTTGTTCCTGGCGGCAGACACCCCCAACGCCCTCCGCGTCGGTAATGAGAAAAATTGTGATCGTTTGCGCAACCAGCCAAGGCGCCAACAACCCAAGTAGGAGAGTGCACCGAATCATGAGAATGATTATGACGCGCCTCGGCCTTCGGTAAGCTAGGTTACCGTCCCCTCGGGCCGTGAGTGGGATACTGAAGAGGAGAATTCGTCATGCATCCCTTCATGTTGCACAACGGCGCCATTCGCGGCGTGGAGGAGAAAGTCTGCTCCCCCGGACAGGTCGGCTTGCTCAATGGTTGGGGCGTGTTTAGCACTTTGCGTGTCAAGGACGGTGTGCTGTTTGAATGGGACCGCCATGTGGCCCGCATGCGAAAGGACGCCGCCCTGCTTTCAGTCCCCTTCCCCGAAGATACGGAGAAAGTTCGCACACAGCTCGCCACGCTGATCGAAGCCAACGGCGCCTATAACGCTACGCTGCGCTTGGTGGTGGTGCGTAACAAAGGTGGCCTTTTTGAAACTCCTCATCAGACCCGCGACTTCGACCTGATTGCCTTCACCCGCGATTTAAAGAACTGGGGTGACAGTGTGCGGCTTTGCGTGACGCCTCAAGCCCGTTACTCAGAGATGGCCTTCACAACCGCAAAGATTCTGGCCTGGGCGATGAATTTAACTTGGCTTGAACGCGCCCAGCAGCGCGGCTTCGACGAGACGCTGTTGTTGAATGAAAAGGGACAAGTCACTGAGTGCACTTCGGCGAACCTCTTCCTCGTCCGGGGGGACCGGGTGTGGACACCGCCCGTTGCCTCGGGCTGCCTGCCCGGCGTGACCCGGGCCGTGCTGCTTGAAGAGATCCGCGTGCCCGGAATCCAGATTGCTGAAGCCGAAGTTCAACTCGATGACCTGGCCCGAGCTGACGAAGTCTTTATCACCTCCAGCACCAGGGATTTACTCCCAGTCAGCGAAGTGGAAGGGGTTAGGCTGGACCGGCGGGGTCCGGTTTTAGAGAAGCTATCGGCGGCGTTTCAAGCCTATGTCGAGGCGTATGTTTCCCGAGCCCGGGCTAAGGTATTTCACTGAGAGAATTTAGGAGCCTCGCGCCATCCCCTCTGTACTACACTGGGAAAGACAGGACCGCCGAGTCCTACTTTGCGCCATGTTCGTCACGTGTCCAGCCTGCGGCTCACGGCATGTTCGCCACTCCAAATCCTTGAGTGTTTGGGAAAAACTGGTGAGCGTGTTCGGGCGGTACACCTTGCGCTGCAAAGATTGCCACCACCGCTTTGCCACGAGGGTGTGGAAATTTGCGGATTTACGTTGGACGCGGTGCCCGCGCTGCTACCGCACCGACCTTACCACCTGGAGCGAAGAGCACTATGTGGCCCGGTGGCGAACGCAAATCTTACTCAGTTTTGGCGCCAAGCGGGTCCGCTGTGAAGCTTGCCGCTTTAACTTCGCCGCCTTCCGGCCGGTCAAGGAACGCTACCGCTTTCCGAGAGCTCGAAAAGATCGGGGCCAGGCGGTGCCCGTCCCACAGCTCGACGGCGAAACAGTGACCAAGTAGCCCGTCAATCCGAAGGCGCTGTCTCAGCCCGGCGATCTCTCTTCGAAACCGAAGGAATAAATCGAAACCGCACGTTGTGCTAGCGGTTTCGGATTAGATAGGAAGCCGGGTGAAGCACCCGATGGTTTTTCCGTGAGCCAGAGATTGCTTCTGCTGTGCGGCGTCGTTCGGATCTTGACGGCACAAGAGCCGTTCACGCTGCGAGGTCTGGAGAACGGCTGGGTGAACCAGGCGCCGTTCTGGCCGCAGAAAGAGACGCCAGCCCGTTGGACGCCAGAGGGCTGGGTTCGCGAGCTGGGCCGCATGGACCCGGCGCAGATCGGGATGTTTCGCCTGGAGAGCTCCGTCGAGCGCCCCCTCACCCTGCTAATCAAAATCTCCAATTCCTCGCCGGCCCTGAGGCTGCACTTTGAGGATTTCCATCTGAGCGAGCAGGCGCGCCTGTTCGTCTACGGGCTGGAAGCGAGCGGGCGGCTGGTCAGCCAGCGCGGCCCCTACCAGCTGGCAGGCCCTCTCTCAAGCGGCGAGTTTTGGACTCAACCAGTAGCCGGAAAAACCATCGTGCTGGAACTTCAAACGGAAGACACACAGGCTACGCTTCCGTTTCGCTTAGAAGAAGTTGCGCAGTTGGACTCGCTCGAAAAAAACCTGGACGAGCAAGCTCGGGACAACCCGGATCCAAGCCCCAACTGGCAGAGTGTCTCGATTCAGGGTCAGAGAATCGACTACCAGGTGGTCGAGGGCCTGGCGGTGTGGCAAGGGGACATCCTACTGGGCCCAGCAGAGGAGCTGGCGCAGGAGGGAAAGCTTGGGCGCGCCCGGCTTGCTGGCGCCATTTTCGGCCAGCTTCAACGCTGGCCCAACGGCGTCGTACCCTACAGGATCGATCCCGCGCTTCCCAATCCCGCGCGCGTGAGGGCGGCAATCGACCATTGGAACGCCCATCTGGCATCCTCCATCCGACTCGTTCCCCGAACTATCGAGCCGCATTACGTGAATTTTGTTCCTGCTTCGCCCACCACCTGCGCTTCCTATCTTGGGATGGTGGCCATGGCGGGCCAGCCAGTTCAAATTGGCGCCTACTGTTCGACCGGGAACGTCATCCACGAGATCGGCCATGCCGTCGGACTGTATCACGAGCACACGCGGTCGGATCGAGATTCTTTCGTGCGCGTTCGGAGCGAGAACATCCAACCGTTCGCTGGGGCGAATTTTGCCAAGCAGCCTAGTCTAAACTTGGGTGATTACGACTTCGAGTCCATCATGCACTATGGCGCCTATGCGTTTTCGGCGAACGGCCGACCAACGCTTGAGACCATCCCTGCCGGCATCGCCATCGGCCAACGAAGAGGGCTGTCAGCAGGCGACATTGCCGGCGTGCGAGCTCTTTATCCGCCCCAGGCAAGCTCTCCCTCGGCTTTGCCTCCGAGTGGGCCTGCGCTCGCCCCGGGCGTGTCCGCTCCCCTTGCTCCGTCCGCCCCGGCGGCCTCCCTGGTTACGGTTTCCTTCACCACAACTCCACCCGGGAGGCGCTTGATGATCGACGATCAGGAAGTGCGGACGCCCGTCACCTTCTCCTGGCAGGCCGGGAGTGTGCACACCGTTTCCGCCCCCAACCAGCACGAAACCGGCGCTCGGTACGGATTTGAGAGATGGAGTCATGGAGGAGCGCAAACTCATCGCATCGTTACCCCGACTCAACCCTCCCTCTACACGGCTACCTACTCGGTGTTCTTCGCGCTGACGCTTCGCGCTTCGCCCGGAGGCCAGGTGGCCATCTACCCGCCTTCGGCCGATGGTTTTTATGCTGCCAATTCTCGCCTGACTCTGACCGCCATTCCCAACCCGAACTTCTGCTTCCAATCCTGGCAAGGGGTCGCGCCGGCGCCAAGCCCTGTCATCGGCGTGAACCTCACCCAACCGGCCTCGATCGCAGCCAACTTCCAGCCCGGCGCCATCAATCTCCCCGCAACGATCACGGCGCCGCCAGCCGGGGGCGTGGTTGAAGTAAACCTCTCGGCAACCAGCGGTTGTTTGTGGCGGGCTCAGAGCTACGCCAGCTGGATTCAAGTTGAGAACTCAACAGGAGACCAATCAACCGCTTTGCGCTTGCGCGTCGAGCCCCATCCTCGAGCCGGCTCACAACGCACCGGCTACGTACAGGTCAATTCGCAATGGTTGGTGGTCGTGCAGTAGCTGCACTGGCGAAACAACGGCTCGGGCTGCGCGGCGAGCCGTGCTTCAGTCCCCCAACGTGGCCGGTTTTTCCAGCTCTTCCATCACTCGAGTCATCTTACAGGGTGTGAATTTAGAAGAGCTCCGAATCGAATACACGCAACGGACGCTGAATGAGTCGGACGTCGACCCAGACCCCATCCGCCAGTTTGAAACTTGGCTTGAGGAAGCCATCCAAGCGGGCTTGAGAGAGCCCACGGCGATGGCGCTGGCCACCGCCACCCCAGATGGCGTTCCTTCCTGCCGGATGGTTTTGCTAAAAGGTGTTGACTGTTTGGGGTTTCGCTTCTACACCAACTATGAGAGCCGCAAGGGTCGCGAACTTGCCCTCAATCCGCATGCGGCCCTTGTTTTTTACTGGGCTGAGCTCGAACGCCAGGTGCGCGTCACGGGTCAAGTTGCGAAGCTCTCTCGCCAAGAAAGCGACGCCTACTTTCAAAGCCGCCCGCTTCGCAGCCGCCTGGCTGCCCTCGCCTCCCGCCAAAGTCAGCCCCTCTCAAACCGCGAAGAATTGGAACGAAGGATGGCGGAGCTAGAGCAACGTTATGGCCGGGGCGGCCTAGTCCCCCTGCCAGAGAATTGGGGTGGCTACTGCCTCAAACCAAACTCCATCGAATTTTGGCAAGGACGCCGCAGTCGCCTTCACGACCGCATCTTGTACACCCTTTCAGACGAAGGAAAGTGGAAAATCACTAGACTTTCGCCATAATGAGATTCCCAAGATTGCGGGAATGTGTCTAAATGACTCGCCGGTGTGTCGGTTTTGCTTGACACCTTCCCTTCCTGCCTGGTACGTTTAGGGGGTTCAACCCAATGTAACCGCAGTTTTCATGAAGCAGCACTACGTCATTGTAGAACTCGCTAGCTCCCCAGATGGCAGGCGGCGCCGCATTCAAGTTCCTTACCGCGCGCTTTACGCCTTGCTCGCGGTCTTGTTTCTGGGCTGTTTCTCCCTGTTTGGAATTGTCTCAAGCTATTTGCGCATGGCCTGGAAAGTGGCGAACTATAACACCCTGCGCCAAGAGATCGAGGCCTTGCGAGTGAAGTATCAGACTCTGGAGAAATCGGCCATCCAAACCAATGAGCAGTTAGCCACTTTGCAAGTGCTAGCCAGTGAAGTTTCGGCAGCCTACGGCTTAAAGCGGCGCCTCGAGGGACCCGATGACATTATCGAAGAGGGCCGGCTCGTCCCTACCTTGCACGAAACCTTAGCGGAATACGATTTTTTGAAGAGCGCGCGCATCAGCCGTCACCTGCGAAACACTTCCGTCATGATCAACGCACGTCCCGCGCTTTGGCCCATCGAAGGGCGACTTTTAAGCTCCTTCGGCATGAGACAGGATCCGTTCAGCGGCATGGGGGGTTTCCACACCGGCGTTGACATCTCCGCGCCCGTCGGCACCCCGGTCCGAGCCACTGCCGACGGAGTGGTCGAGTATGCCGGCTGGCAATCCGGTTACGGCAAACTGCTTGTCATCCAACATCCGGGTGGGATGGAAACCTATTACGCTCACCTCTCGCAGTTTGCGGTGATTCCAGGCCAAGAGGTGCGACTGGGAGAAGTCGTGGCTTACTCAGGCGCCACCGGACGCGCCACAGCGCCGCACCTACATTACGAGGTTCGCGATCACGGCAGCCCGATCAATCCGTATAAATTCCTTCGCAACTCAGCCTATAGCCTCTCGCCGCCAAAGAAAGATTTTCCGTTTTAAGCCCTCTTAAAGTAGCTGGCAAATTCTGGGACGAAATTTTCGTTTTCGCCCCGGTCTGTCGCGCCGTGTGGCTTGCGCCCTGCGGCGAGTTTCGAGGTAGGCGTTCATCTCCGCCAGGGAGGCAAAGTAGCCAGCAAAGGAATCTGCTCGGCTGTCGGGCCGGCGGACTGAAGGACGAAAATCGCGGGCGCGAAAATAATCCGACGAGCTAATCACAGCGACGCCCATCGGACGGTACTCGTGGGTGCCACACGCCCGGCAAACATCGCCTTCAATCCATAATGCAAATCCCATAGCCTCTCTTCGCTCGCGAAACCGCAGCTCGCTGCACAGCGTGGCGCCAGCCCTACTGGCTCTTACCGCGGGCTGAAATTTTCCAAACGGCTTCCACCTGTTCGCCGCGCACAGCGAAAAGCTGGTCGTAGAGATTCACGGAAGGATCGCAGTGGGGAATGATGAACTCCAGCCGGTCACCCACTTGAACCTGTTTGCCTCCCTGAAGTGTAAGCCTTCCATGCTCGTCGCCGGCAAAGGCATACACAATGTCGTTTCCACCTCGGAGTTGAGGCGGGAATGGCTTGTCGGTGGAAAAGGCTTTTAGTCCGGCGTCAACGATAGCCGTGTCATCTTTCGGCTTGCTGATGACCGTCGTGCGGACAAACAGGGCATTTTGGAAATCGTCATACCAGTCGCCGCTTTGGCCACCAATGCGATTGTAGTCGATGTCCATGAAGAGGAAACTTCCCGGCTGCAGCTCAGTAATGCCGTCGATGTCGGTATCGATGTTGTAGGTGCCCGTCGAGCCACCGGTTAACAGTGGGCACGAGATCCCTTTCCTCTCGAGAGCGCGCCGCGTTTCCGCCGCTGGCGTCATGGCTTCGCGGGACTTCGCCTTGCGAGCCTCAAAGCCCACAACATGCGAGGCCTGCCCAGCATAAGCCTGGAGGCCAGCAAAGTGAACATGAGGCAAACTCTCAATAAGTTGTGCCAGTGCGACGGCAGGTTCCCCTGGGGCGATCCCTGTGCGGTTGCCCACATAGAGATCGATGGCCAGGTTGAGCTTCAACTTCGCCCAGGCGGCCGCCTCTTGGAGGTCTTTCACGTTTTGGGCGTTGTCCACGCAGAAGATGGTCTCCGGCCGCTTCCTTGCAAGCCGAAGTGCGCGCTCAATTTTGTATTTGCCCAACACAGCCGAGGTGATCAGCAATCCGGTCACGCCATCCTGGGCGAAAGCCTCGGCCTCGCTGAGCTTTGCCGCACAGGCGCCGACCGCGCCCTGACGGATCAAATAGTTGGCAATGGTGGAACACTTGTGAGTTTTGCCGTGAGGCCGGATGGCCCGGCCGCTGGCCTTGACGTGGCGGAACATCTTCGCGACATTCTTCTCGAAGGCATCTAGATCGAGGATCAGGGCTGGCGTCGGAAGTTCGTCCTTGCTCAGCTTCCCTTTCACATCGCCGCGAGCCAGAAGCCGTTCAACTTCCGCCCAGGTGTAAGTCTTACGGGCTGCTTGGAGGCTTACAGCGATCAGTCCTCCGCTTAGAAACAGGCGTCGCGAGGTCATCGTTTTTGTATTTCACCAAAACTGAAACCGGGTGGCTAGTTCATACGTCTCACTCCAGCACGAGTACAGAACCATGCAGATGACGAGTCGCAGCAAGACATTTCTCCTCGCTCTTGTTCTGAGTGTTTCGTTACCTGTGTTGGGATCTTTGCTCGCGGGGCCTGTGGGCGCTGCGGTTGGCGCTGTCGTGGCGCTGGCGTGGCTGGCCTTGGCCTTTTTATGGGCGGACCGGTTTTTGTTAGGCTTGTATCATGCGCGGCCGCTCAGCTACCTCGAGGCGGCGAGTGTCTATCGCACCATCCAGCGTCTGGTGAGGCGAGCTGGCGTCAAAATGCCCGAGCTTTGGCTGATTCCGGAAGCCGCTCCCAACGCTCTGGCCGTTGTCTCTGGCCACAAGAGACTGATTGGCGTGACCGAAGGGCTTCTGCGACAGCTCAATGCGCTTGAACTCGAGGCAGTGCTCGCGCAACGGCTTGCCTACTTAACTCAACCCGAAGCCCGCCTCGCCAGCATTGTCGGCGCTTTAGCTAGTGCGGCCTTCCGTTTGGCGAATTTCCTGCTTTGGGGTCTACTCTCCCTGTCCCCGGAGGAGGACCGGAAACCAAATCGGTTCGCCAGGATGTGGGAGGCAACGGTCCTGCCCTGGTTGGCGCAGTGGGTTCGCTGGAGTCTTCCTCCCACGTCATTCTTCCTTGCGGATCATCGCGCCGCAGAGTGGACGGGCTCGCCCTCAGCCCTGGCCTCCGCACTGCGAAAGATTGGGCGAAGCAGCACGGGGTTGGAATCAGGCGGACCAGAGACCGCGCACCTGTTTCTAATTAGTCCTTGGCCCGGGAGGTTTGATCTGGCCGGTTGGAAGGAACGCGCTCTGAGGCTCGACGCCGCACAGGGCCAGCGTCCCCAAGCAGCCTAGCCCTCGCCCCTTCTTTTTGGGCTTGACATAGGGCTCGATGTTCGCTCTCATAAACGAGTTAGCAGTCTCGAGTCGAGCTCAAGGAAGGGGGAAAGGGTATGTCTCTCTGTCAATTCGCGGGCACGTTTTTCTTCATTATTTTTTTCGTTAGCGTAAGCTCGGCCCAAGAATCGCGCGGCAGCATTGCGGGCAAGGTGTTGGACCCGCAAGGCGCCGTAATCGCGGGGGCCAGCGTGCGCGTGACTAACTTGGCCACAAACGAGACCCGGCGCACCACGACAAACGAAACCGGCTATTATGAGGTCAATTTTCTCGAGCCATCCCAGTATTCCATCGCAGTCGAAGCAACAGGTTTTAAAAAGCTCGTGCGTACGGGCTTCGAGGTCAATGTGGGCAGTCGAATCGACCTCGATCTGCGGTTGGAGTTGGGTCAAGTCGCCGAAACCGTGGAGGTCCGGGCCGAGGCGCCGATACTTGAAACCTCCACCGCAAGCGGTGGCCGCGTGCTGGACCAGCGGGAATTGATCAATCTGCCCTTCTCCGATTTAAACCCTTTCGCCCTGACGGCGTTGGCTCCTGGAATGCAGTGGACGGGCCAGCCAGAATACCGGCGCCCGTTTGATAACGGCGGCACGTCAGCGTTTAACACCATGGGCGGCGTCGGCCAGAATGAATACACCATCGATGGCATGACCGTGACGGGCACCGGACGCCGGGTGGGTTTTATCCCGCCAGCTGACTCGATCACAGAGTTCAAACTCGAAACCTCAAACTTTGACGCCAGCCAGGGCTTCACCTCGGGCGCGGCAATTAATGTCAGTAGCCGTTCCGGCACCAATAAGTTTTCTGGATCCTTGTTCAACCAGCACTGGCAACAGAGATGGAACGCAACCGGTCATTTCGCCAGAGAGAATTGGAACGCGGCGGTGGCCGCGGGCCGCATTTCGCCCAATACGCCGAAGCAGGCAACCGGACGCTCGAACAACTACGGGTTGATGGCCTCCGGACCGGTGTATCTGCCCAAGGTGTTCAATGGCAAAGATAAATTCTTTTGGACCTTCACCTGGAACGGCATCCGGCAATCGAAGGCCGAAACCACGGATGCGGTCAATCTGACTGTACCGACGATGGCCATGCGCCAGGGCGATTTTTCCGAGCTGCTGAATGCGCCCGATGGCGCGCGCCGGTTCACCATTTACGATCCCCGCTCGGCCCGCCTCGAAGGAAACACGGTGGTGCGCCTGCCGTTTCCGGGCAACCGCGGCATCCCGGTGCTCAACCCCATGTATCAGTTCTACGTAGCTCTGTTTCCCACGCCAAATAATGTCCCAGGCTTGGTTACCCCTGAGCAACGCCTCAATTATCTGGCCTCGGCCATGCCCAAGGACGAGAAATTCAACTCCATCGTCAATCGCTACGACTACATCATCAACGAGAAAAACCGTGTGAATGTGCGCTGGCAGTGGAACGACCGGCTTGCCGATGAGTATGACTGGACTTACGAAACCCGCCGCGGCTTACACTCCAACGGGCTCACGCGAATTAACAAGGGGGGCAACGTGAACTGGTTGTCCACCTTTAGCGCTTCGCAGATCCTAGATATGAATTTTGGCGTGAGCCGGTTTGAGGAAGGCAGCCGCAACCGCACGCGGATTGCTTTTGGTCCCAAGGACGTTGGTCTGCCCGACTATTTGGAAGCGCGGGCAGGCGCCAACCGCACTCTTCCTACGCAGGACTTTGACTCCATCGTGGACGTAGGGGGATCTTACCCCGTGGTGGGCGCTATTGGCTCTACCTATGAGCTCAGAGTCCAGATGACCACAATCCGCAACAAACACTCCTTCCGTTACGGATGGCAGGAGCGGCGCCACCATTGGGTGGGCCAGGGCCCGGGCCAGAGCTCGGGCGTCTTCACTTGGCGAAATAACTGGACGAGGGCCACCAACGTGGATAACGTGGCTTTGAATCACGCCCACGACTGGGCCTCGTTCATGATGGGAGCGCCCACAGGAGTCGCCATCGACACGAATGACTCAACGTTTTTCTCGACTCCCCGGCGGGCGCTCTTCTTCCAAGACGACTTCCGCGTCAACAATCGACTTCGCTTAGCCCTCGGCTTGCGCTACGAAGCGGAAGAGGGAATTCGCGAGCGGTTTCATCGAGGCATCGCCGCACCCTTTCTCGCGGACTTAAAGCTGCCCATCACGGACGCCGTGCAGGCTGCCTATGCGGCCAGCCCCATTCCAGAGCTTCCCGCCAACCAGTTTCGTGTGGTCGGCGGGACCGCCTATCTCGGGACCAATGGCTTGAATACGGCAACCAAGGGAACTCACATCTTCTTGCCCAAAGTCGGCCTCACTTACCAAATCAACAGCAAAACAGTAATCCGGACCGGCTGGGGGATGTACATGGACACGCTGAATTCCAACAACACGCGTCCGGACACCTTCGGTTACAACCAGAGCACAAGTACTCCGGTCTCGAACGATGCTGGCTTGACCTTCTGCTGTGGCATCGGGAATGCCTCGTCACTAGCCCAAGGACGGACCGTTGTTCATGATCCTTTCCCAGTCCGCCCCACAGCCAACAACACGCGCTTTGATGAGCCCTTACAAAGGCGTTTGGGAGCCATGCCGCGGGTCGGCCGAGGCTTCACTTCCCTGCCCTGGAACTTCCGCCCGGCGCTCCAACACCGCTGGCGTTTTGGCATTCAACGGGAATTGATGCGCAATACGCTGCTCGATATCTCGTATAACGGCGCCTATGCGACCATCCCAGTCAGCCAGCGCATTGATTTCCTCCCCGAGCAA
The DNA here is from genome assembly GCA_025056455.1 of Bryobacteraceae bacterium. Taxonomy (GTDB): domain Bacteria; phylum Acidobacteriota; class Terriglobia; order Bryobacterales; family Bryobacteraceae; genus CADEFT01. The sequence continues at coordinate 386,752 of JANWVY010000002.1, forward strand.
TACTTCACCAAAGGCAACCGCAGGGACCAGAACAACGACAATTTCTTGAACGCGAATGTTCCCAACCCCTTCCATATTCGCAATCTCGGGGCGTTGCAAAGTTCCGATCCGGTGCTTTATGGCTACCTAGCGGGGCAAGGCATGTTCACTTCTACCGTAATTGCCCGCAACCGGCTGCTGCGGCCCTTCCCCCACATGGGAGGCGTGACGGGTCTTCGTCCGGGTGTCGATTTCAAAGATTCGCTGGGCTACAACCGCTATCACGACATGCAGTTGCTCGTGGAACACCGCTTCACCCGGGGCATTCAAAGCTCGTTCATGTACACGCGTGCCTCCAGCACAACAGCCGATTTTTATCTGAACGAATTCGATCCCCTTCCCTCAAGCCGTGTGAACAATCTCGTTGTGCCCCACCGTCTTGCCTGGACCTTCCTGTGGGAAACGCCTTTTGGCAAGGGGCGCACTTATCTGAAAAGCGGTCCGTTGGCCTATATCGTTGGGAACTGGAATCTGAGCTGGATTTATCAGCGGCAAAGTGGACCCGCGACGGAGTGGGGCAACCGCTTCTTCAACGGAGATCCCAACACCTTGGGCGAGCTCTTCAAATCCAAAGAGATGCGCTCACGGGATATTCGTCAGTGGTTTGACGGCTCGCTTGCCTTCCGCGGCTCGGGCGCTTTGCCTCCAAATATGTTCGAAGGTAGGGCCTCCGAGCAACCGGGCAGCTACCACGTCCGGGTATTTCCGGTCCGCTTAGATTCGCTGCGCGCGGATGGCATCCGCAACTGGGACGTCAAAGTGGAGAGAGTGTTTCCCATTATGCCGGAGCGAGGCTTCGTGGCGAAATTTTCCGTGGATTTATTGAACGCCACCAATCACACCAACTTCTCTGCTCCGGTGACTGATCCAACCAATGGCAATTTCGGCCGCGTCACAAGCCAGCGCGGCCTGCCACGCGTGATTCAGTTTAACGTGCGGATTGAGTTTTAGCGCAAGCTCGCAGCTGGCTTCAGCTTGCGCAAACGGCATTGTCACGCAGTGTCGAACCGCGATACACTCTCTGCACAATGTCGTACACGCGGGGATTTTCGCAAGATCAGTTCATTGGATGTTTGGGGTCAAAATCTTCCAGTAAGGCTCGTTGATTTCAAGGCCCTGGGGAGGAGACCGCCATGCTTGCCGCAGCGTTAGCGGATGACACGACGGGGGCGCTCGAGCTTGGCGCCATGCTGGCGAAATTTCGGGCGCGGGTGCTTCTTCGGGCGACTCCCTGGCCTGCCGGGGCAGACGTCGTTGTGCTCGATACGCAAAGCCGCCATGTAGCCCCAGAAGCGGCCCAGGCCATCGTGTTTGAGCACGCTCGCCGTTTGCGGCAAGCCAACGTGCTGTGGATTTTTAAGAAAACCGATTCTACCCTGCGCGGACCGGTCGGGGCGGAATTTGACGGTCTCTTAGAGGCCTTCCCGGAGCGATCGCTCGTCTATGCGCCGGCCTATCCGCGTCTGGGCCGCACGGTGGTGAAAGGCATCCTGCGCGTCAACGGCATCCCCGTGGCGGAATCCGAGTTCGCGCACGATCCCTTAAATCCAGTGACGGAATCCTCGGTTGTCGCGCTCATTCGCTCTAGCTGCCGGCACAGCAGCCGGGTCACCATTCATGACGCGGAGACTGAATTTGAAATGGAGCGAATTGCCGAATCCCTGTGGCCGGCCGAAGAAATCGCGGCCGGGCCGGCGGGATTTGCGGGGCAATGGGCGCGTTTGTTGCCTCTTCCGACCAGCACCCCGCCGCCTCTTCCGCGCGTTGCAAAGCCGTTCGTTGTATGTGGTAGCCTGCATCCAAACTCCCGCGCCCAGAGCGAACTGGCGCGCCAGCTCGGTGTGGGGGTGCTCGAAAGCCCCCCCCAAAGAGTCCCTAACCCGCAGCAAGCCGCAAAGGAGATCGCGGCCTGCGCTGCAAAGGCGGTGCACAGCGGCCGGGCGGACATCTTGATCCTCTTCGGCGGCGATACGGCCCGCGAAGTGTTCGACGCGCTGGGCTGTTGCGAACTTTCATCGGGGGGAGAAATCGCCCCAGGCGTTCCGGTCTCATTTACCGAATCGGGTTTTCCCGTGATCACAAAGGCAGGAGGCTTTGGCAAACCGGAGCTCATCCGTGAGATTCTGGAAAGTTTACGGTCATGATCCTAGGAATTACCATGGGCGACTCAAGCGGCGTCGGTCCAGAGATCTTGCTGAAAGCCGCTAGCCGGGGTGAACTCACACACCCGTTTGTCGTCTATGGCGATCTCGCTGTGCTCAAGCGCGCCAATCGCGAGCTGGGCTACGGCCTCCGCCTCGCCTCCGTCACCTCGCTCCAGAACTTGGAGCCTGGTTGCGTTAACATCATCGACCACGGTTTGCTCTCCGAGGCGGATATCCGTCCGGCGCAACTCAGCCAGGCTTCTGGAAGAGCCGCCCGGGAGTATGTCATTTCAGCAACCAAGGCCTGCCTGCGCGGCGAGATCGCGGCCATGGTCACCTTGCCCATGAACAAAGAAGCCACCCAGCTCTCCGATCCGAGTTTCACCGGGCACACTGAGTTGATCGGGCAACTCTGCAATGCGGCGGACGTAACCATTATGCTCGCCAGCGAGGAGCTGGTGGTGACCCACGTGAGCACGCACGTTTCTCTGCGCGAAGCCATTGAACGCGTCAAAAAAGCTCGCCTGCTGCGGATCATCGAACTGACCTGTGAGGCCGTGGCGAGGCTCCAGGACCGACCCCGTGTGGCCGTGGCGGGCTTGAATCCTCATGCCGGCGAGAACGGCTTGTTTGGACGGGAGGAGATGGAAGAAATCGCACCCGCCGTGCAGGAAGCGCGCGCCAGAGGGCTTCCGGTTGAAGGCCCGTTCCCCCCGGACACCGTTTTTTACCTCGCCGTGCGCCGTAAGAAATTCGACGCCGTGGTATGCATGTACCATGACCAGGGTCACATTCCCTCCAAGCTTCTCGATTTCGAAGGTGGAGTGAACGTGACCCTGGGTTTGCCAATCATTCGAACCTCGGTCGATCATGGAACGGCGTTTGACATTGCCTGGCAAGGCAAGGCTTCCACGGCGAGCTTGGTCAGCGCTTTTCGCTTCGCCGTCCGGCTCAGCCAGGGAAGGTCACAGCCGGTTGGTTGTGGGCCGTGAGAAAAACCTCGCCTGCAAGCGTGCCGCGCACCCGGCCGGCCGACGAAACGATGGGAAAGGGCAAGCCTCAAGGCCCTCGGTTGACAACACCTAGGCACTCGGCTATATTTCTGAAGTACTGAACTTTCAACGGCTTGTCGGTGATTGAGGTTTCTCGCTTGCCTCTATGCGCCTGGTGCCGCAGCCGCTGAGTCGGAGAGAGTGGCGATGGACAGTCAACCAGAGGATCGTTCCCCAAAGTCCTTCCCCAGCGGTGAAGACTACGAGCAGCTGCTCGACGACTATAGCCACTTTGCGCCTCCCTCCGAAGGTGAACTCATCCAAGGTCATGTCCTCAAACTGACAGACAAAGAGGTCATTGTTGATTTCGGTTACAAATCCGAAGGCATCATCCCTCTTTCCGAGTTCCAGCTGCCGGATGGCACACTCACCGTCAAGCCCGGCGATGTCATCGACGTCATGGTGGATCGCCATGCGCCGCAGGTGGAAGGCTACGTCATGCTTTCGCATGAAAAGGCAGTCCGGCTGCGCAACTGGGATACGCTTGAGAAAGCCTATCAAGAAGGTCTTCTCGTCTCTGGCCGGGTGCTGGGCCGCATCAAAGGCGGGCTGCTGGTTGACGTTGGAACTCGCGCTTTCATGCCGGGTTCGCATGCCGATGTTCGCCCGGTTCACAACCTCGATAGTTTAATTGGCGCAGACATTGCCGTAAAAATCGTGAAATTGAACCGCCGCCGCGGCAATGTCGTCGTCTCCCGAAAACTAGCGATCGAAGAAGACCAGCTCCAACGGAAAGCGCAGGCGCTGGCAACTATTACCGAGGGAGCCATTGTCACAGGCGTCGTGAAAAACCTTACCGATTACGGCGCCTTTGTCGACTTGGGGGGAATCGATGGATTGCTTCACGTCAGTGACCTTTCCTACGGCCGCGTGGGCCATCCATCGGAAATGCTTCATGTGGGCGATCCAATCACGGTGAAAGTGCTCAAATTTGACCGGGAAAAAGAACGGATTTCGCTCGGTCTCAAACAGCTCGCCCCCGATCCCTGGGAAAATATCGAGGAGCGTTATCCCATTGGCTCGCGTGTAATTGGCCGGGTCGTCAGCATCACCGACTACGGTTCCTTTGTCGAGCTTGAGCCAGGCGTTGAGGGACTCATTCACATCACCGAAATGACCTGGTCTCGCCGCTTGAAGCATCCTTCCAAAGTGGTCAAAGCGGGAGACAACGTGGAAGTGGTCGTCCTCGACGTCAAGCCGAAAGAAAAACGCGTTTCCTTAGGAATTAAGCAACTCGAAGCGGATCCTTGGACCACCGTCGAAGCCCGCTACTCAGTCGGATCCGTGGTGGAAGGGCGTGTTCGCAAGCTCACAGATTTCGGAGCGTTTGTGGAAATTGAAGAGGGAATCGACGGCCTCGTCCATATTTCTGATCTCTCTTGGACCAAGCGTGTCAAACACCCTTCGGAGATGTTGAAAAAGGGGCAAATGGTGCAGGCGGTGATTCTCAGCATCGACGCTGCCAACCGCCGCCTCTCCCTCGGTATCAAGCAACTCCAGCCCGATGCCTGGGAGACCTTCTTCCGTTCTCATCAAGTCGGCGACACGCTCCGGGGCCGTGTCTCCCGCGCGTCGAGTTTCGGCGTCTTTGTCGAACTGGCCCCGGGCGTCGAAGGCTTGTGTCATAACTCGGAAATCCCAGGCGCCACCGGGCGGCGGGATGAACCAGCACTTCCCGTGGGCGAAGAGTTCGACTTTAAGATCATCCGGTTAAATGAAGCCGAAAAACGAATCGGACTCAGCTTGCGGGCTGTGGCTGAGGAAGAAGAGCGGACGCGTTTGGAGGATTACCAGCGCCAAGCCGCGGCGGCCACCATGACCATCGAAGAAGTGATGCACCTCAAAGGCCAGGGCGAAAATCGTTAAAATAGAGGGTATTTAAGGCGAACCATGACAAAAGCGGATCTGATTGAAGAAGTGTCCCGAGTAGTGGAAATGAGCCGGAAGGACTCGGAAGTGATCGTCGAATCCATCTTCGACAGTATTGTTCGTTCGCTGCGATCGGGGGATAAAATCGAAATCCGGGGCTTCGGCAGTTTCCGCACGCGGCAGCGTCAGTCGAGAATCGGACGGAACCCCAAAACCGGGACTCGAGTGGAAGTTCCCTCCAAGCGGATCCCTTACTTCAAACCGAGCAAAGAACTCAAGGATTTAGTCAACAATCAGAAGCCAGGGCCAGCAGAAGGCGAAGGCGCAGCAAGCTAGCCCGCAACCATGGACTATCTTTGGAGCCCCTGGCGTTACCGCTATGTAAGCCAGGCGGCGCCTGGTAACGGTTGCATCTTTTGTGAAAAACCCCAGCAAGCAGACCACGACGCCCTGATCGTTTGCCGGAGTGCTCACTGCTACGTCATCCTCAATCGATTTCCCTATACGAGCGGCCACGTGATGGTGGTCCCCTACGTCCATATCGCGACTCTCGAAGAGGCTTCTTCCGACGTTCTACGAGAATTAATGGAATTGACCGCTCTCACCACACGCCACCTCCGCTCGGTCTACCAGCCTAAAGGAATCAATTTGGGGATGAATCTGGGCGAATGCGCCGGCGCAGGCGTTGCCGGACATCTGCACATGCATGTCGTGCCACGCTGGCCGGGCGATGTCAACTTTATGACTGTGGTTGGCGAGACGCGGGTTCTCCCTGAAGATCTCTCCACTACTTATGATCGTCTTCGCAAAGCTTTTTCAAGCGACGCATGATGGATTACGCTCGGGTAGATCGCGCATTCCCGGAACCAGTTTCCATCCTTCTGCCCGTCTGCGATGAAGTTGAAGGAATTGAAGCCGTCCTGGCAGAACTTGTGGAAGTCGTCTACCGCCATCTTCCAACAGGCTCCGAGTTTTTGATTGAGGAGGGGGGCAGCCAGGACGGTACCAAAGAGCTGCTTCGATCTCTTCGCAAGCGCTGGCCCTTCCTTGATATCGTCTTCAAAGACCGGCGGGAGGGGTTTGCAGCCGCCGCGCGGAGTCTCTATCACCGCGCTCGCTGTCCATGGGTGTTTTTTTCGGATTCGGACGGCCAGTGCGTGGCGAGCGAGTTTTGGCGTTTGGCAGCCCAGGCGCAAGGCTTTGATTTTCTCCTGGGTGTGAAGCGGATCCGCTACGATCCGCTGCTTCGGCGGTTGACATCGACCGCCTTCAATGCGCTATCGCGAATCCTGTTCGCGGTCCCTAGTCCAGACATTAATTTTGGCTTTCGCCTAGCCAGGCGCCAGGCCGTGCTGCGATGTCTCGAACACTGCGCGGATATGCCCACGCTACTCAATGCCGAACTCACCATCTACGCGCACGCGCTGGGCTATCGAATTCTGCCAGTGGAAGTGCACCACCGCCCCCGCCTGTTCGGTCTTAGCCGTGGCCTTCAGCCAGTATCCTTACCCCGTGACGCTTGGAAAGCGTTCCTCGGTCTACTCCGCATCCGAAACAAGGTGCGAAGGCTTACCCATGCTTGAGCTTCTGCTCTGCCTACTCGTGCAGCTGTTGGCCTACGCTCTGCTTGGCGAGTGGACGGTGCGCTTGCTGGCCGGCTTCAGCCCCTGGCGAGCCCGCTTGCCGGAAGCCGCTTTGCTGGCCGGCCTGCCCTGCTATGCCTTGATTGGCTACGCCGCTTTGCCTTTCGCCCGGACTGGACGAGCGATTTTGGTCGCAGTGCTGGTGGTGTTATCGAGCCTGTGGTTTGCCGCGGGCAAGCCTCCCACGAGCCAGCGCGGCGAGCTCTGGATCCCCTATCAGCGCTGGCGCTCGACACCCTGGTTTCGTCTCGCCCTCGCACTGGTCCTTCTGATGGCCTGCTTGATCGCCGCAGCGCGACTCCCCTGGCAGTTCGGACTCGAGAGCGCAGGAAAAGTGATTGCAGGAACCCCGGTGTGGGACGATCTGCGCACGCTGGGAGGCCCGCTCTCACTCGCCGCTCATGGCTATCCTCTCCGCAGTCCGATCGCCGTCGAAATGGGCTGGCCCTATCCCGCAGGCTCTTTCATCTATGCCGCCAGCTTGATTGCCTGGGCCCCAGCTCAAGCCCTTCCGGTCCTGGTTGCCGACACCGTGGTGCAAGTTCTGTTCTACGGGCTGGCCGTCCTGGTCTTGGCTCCGAGTTTTGCGTCCGGGCTCGGCTCTTTCCTGCTGTGCGGAACGGCTCTGATCTCGGCGAGCTTCAACCTCTGGCATCTCGGCCTGAATCCGGACTGGTGGTGGGTGCAATACTTCTATGGGTTCTACCGCTCGAGCGGCCAGGTGCAGACCGCGGCGTGGAACCCTTATGGCGGATTGCTATGGATTTCGAATCACGCCATCGGATTCGCAGCAGCCGTGCTGGCCTCGCGGTGGGTATCCCTCTCTTGGGTTCTGGTTTTGTTTGCGGCGGCAACCAGTATGGATATGACCGCCATGGCGCTGGTGACCGCTGGGCTTATCCTGGCCTGGCAACTTTTCCGCCGCGTGTGGTGGAAGCAAAGCCTGCCGCCCTGGTTCTGGCCAGTGGCTGCAAGGGCGGCGGCAGCGTTTGCTGTGCTCATCCTCATTCATCTGGCGACGCTGCAGGGGGAAGTGGATTCCCCCTTCGATCCGCCGTTTCCCTGGAATAGCGCCCTTCGCTATAACCTCGGCTTGCTGGCTTGCGGCGTCGGGCCTTATGTCGCGCTGGTGCTCGTGGCCTGGCGGATGCACAGAGCAAGACCACAGGCAGACAACCAGTTGTTTCCTGGCGCAGGCATCTGGCTCACAGCCATTGGAGTGGGCCTCGCCTTCAGCTTGCTGTTTGAATATCACTCCATCTGGTTTTGGCGCTTCTCCCTGGCCAGCCATCTGCTCTTTGGAATCGTTTGCGCTGTGGCTTTCAACCAGCTTCGCGTCGGCCGCCAGCGCACAATCCTGGCGTGGTTGTGGGGCTTGATGCTGCTTGCTGGCGCCGTTGAGACCTCCACGGGCGTTTGGACATTTTGGAAATATGCAGCTCGGCGCCCTCGCGAAGAAGCTCACGCCATGCGATGGGTCGCACAAAATGTTCCGCTCAGTGCTCGCGTGGCGGAAATCCTCGAAGACAAGCGCACGGTCGCGCCTTCGGTCGATTTGCTCCGCACGGGCAACCGCGGCGGCGCCAGCGTTTACGATCGCAGCCATGCCTTGGTCGGCTATCGAGAGTATGAAAAAAAATTTCGAGATCTTGCGGCCGCTTTAGCAGGGAACGACTTCCTGATGGTTCGCCGGTCCGCGAAGGTCTACTCCCAGTTGCTGGAAGACTGCCGCGCGGAGCCCGCCTTTAAAAACCAGCGTGTCGCCGTGTGGCGGCTCACCGAAACCTGCCGGCAGTGGCTGGCGACGGCCCCCGCCCAGTCGAAGCTCCTCGAAACCTACCGCCCGGCCTGGAACCCTGCTACACCAGCCGAGCAATTGCCTGCGGAATTGCTCCTTTTTGCCGTCGAGGCGAACCCCGAGCGGGTGTTTCTGCTCCGCCGCCGCCTGGAAGAGCTCTGGGCAGCGAGAAACTGGTCCCGCGCCGAGCAACTGGCCGAGAAGATGGTGGAACTCCGGCCCGATCTGGCCGAAGCCCGCTACTGCCTGGCTTTCACGCTTCAGGCGCAAGGCAAGCGGCCCGAAGCCGTCGTTGAAAACTATACGCATGCCATGCGCTTGGGGTATTCCGAGTTCTGGGTGCGGTACAACCGGGGTGCGGCCTATTTCAGCCAAAAGAATTACCTCCAGGCTTTTGAGGATCTTTCGCGTGCGCGCGAGCTAGATCCGCGGCATGCGGGAGCCCAGCAATTGTTCACCGAAATCGCCCGGATGCTTGATCGTCGCTCGCCCTCTCAAAAGTGGAAACAATAATTCAAAATTGAAAAATATGACTGATATCTTTCAAGTATTTGTCAATGGTTACCAAATCCGGTTGCCGGCCCGGTGTCGAAATTTGCCCGGCGTTCACTACGGCCATCGCGCTGGCATCTACTTTGAGCCCTACATGATGCTGGCCTTTGAGCTTTTGCTCGAGCCAGGCGATACCGTCTACGACGTGGGTTGTTGCGATGGCGTGCTGAGCGCGGTTTTGGCGCGCATGGTTGGCCCGCGCGGCCGCGTGGAGGCGTTTGAAGCCAACCCAGCCGTGGTGGCGGAGACTGGTCCGATCCTCGCTCTCAATTCGCAGCCGCTCGTTGCCGAGGCCGCGCCCATCCGTTTGCATCCGGTTTGCGTCGGCGAGCGCAGCGGGACACAGGCGGAATTTTTCGTTCTGCCTGCGCCGCACCACGTGGCATCGACACGCAATCCTGAGATCGGGCGCTTCCATGCTCGCTGGAGCCGAGTGGAAGCACCACTGGTGGCGCTCGATGATTTCGTAGAAACCACTGGCAGCCGGCCCAATTTGATCAAGCTCGACATTGAAGGCGGAGAGTGCGCCGCGATCCGGGGGAGTCAGCGCTTGCTGATTGAGCACGGGCCGGCATGGGTGATTGAAACGCATGGCCGCGAAATCGACGGTGTGCAGGGTAGTTTGGCGGAACTTGTGGGCCGGCTTGCCGATTGCGGATATGGCTTTGCCGATTTGGTTCGCGGCGAGCTTGTTCCGGCCGATGTATTCGTGCGGCGAAGGCAGTCGCAACTGGGTTACCTTCTCGCTCTCAAGGAACTGAAACAAACGGATTTGAGCTCGCAATTGAAGCGGCGGTGGCGGCAGCTGGTGGCGGCCTAGCGGGTCTATCTCAAGGAAACAATTCTTTCCGCCGATAGGGAGGTGATGGCCGGATTAGGTCAAAATACGAGGGGTGTCCTCTTTGCCGGCGCAGCAGCGGCGCTGGTAACGACCTACTTCGCTCTTTTAATCTTCACCGCTTGGACCACGCTTCATTATGGTGTGAAGACGGTCGATCTCGGCTGGCATGCACAGAAACTGGGTGAGGCGTGGTATGTTTCGGCGGTCGATGAGCACGGGGCGGCAGCTCGAGTGCTCCAACCCGGAGACCGGATTGAGCGGTTGAACGGCTTGTGGCTCAGGCCGGAGTTGAATCTGCCAGCGATGCTGGCGGTCTTACCAGTCACCACCAGCTACGGCGTCACCGTTTCCCGCGACGGCCAACGGCTAGAGGTTTATTTGCGGCCACAGACGCGCACGGGTTCTTCGTTCTTCGCGGACCGCGCGCCGCTGGTCGTGGCCAGTCTGTTGTTCTTCTTTGCGGGTTTGAGCATGCTGCTCAACTGGAATAGTTACGCTGCACAGCTTGGCTTTCTGGCAGCTGGGTTTGCCGCCTTGCGAATGGGTTGCTGGGCGATTTTGCCGTTGAGCCGGTTTTTCGAACCGCACGAACATGTTTCATTTTTTGTGTTTTGGTTGCCCGCCGCGCTAGCCCCTGCTGTAGCCTTCCACTCCTTACTGCTCTTTGTGCCAGAAGTGAAACCCAGCCGGGGATGGCGGTTGTTGGGAGGGTGTCTTTACGCTTTGTGGTGGGCGACGTTTTTGCCGGCGCTGGTCCAGGGCGGCGTGCCGGCGCCCACGCCGGACGGCTTCGCCATTGTGCATCCGGGGAGGATTGACTGGGAACCCTCGTGGGTCATCTCGATGTTCACGGGCCCGGTTTATTTAGGCGTGTGTGTAGCGGCTGCCGGCGCCTGGGTGTGGAAACTCTACCGCGATTTACCGGCGGGTCACGCACGGAGCCGCTTGGAATGGCTGCTCGGAGCGGGCCTCTGTTTTGGCCTGCCCGCCGTCATTTCCGAAATCGGTCAGTGGATGGGAGTGGCGCACCATGCGGTGAAGACGAGCTGGATGGGAGGTGTGGCGGCGCTGGCCTACAGCTACGTCATTGCGGCCGGGCGCCTGCTCGGTCCGGGAATGGTGCTGCGAAGCGTGCTGGCTGTGTTGTTGCCGGAAAGGCTTTTCTGGCGTTTGGATCAGAGCCTTTTCAAGCCGGCATATGTGCGTGAACAGAAATTGCGCCAGACGCTCGATCTTGTCCGGAGAACTTCCGATCGCGAGAAGCTCCAACAAGTCATCCTAGAGGGGCTACGCGGCGCCTTTGGCGAGGTGGAAATCAGGCTGAACCCCGAGGGCCCTTTGGAGACGACCGTGGAAGTGGGTCCGAAGCCCGACGGGCTCTCCTACACACGCCGCGAGAGGCGCCTGCTCAGTGCCTTGCGCGAAGAGTACACCCAGGCCTTCGAACGGATTGCGGCAGCCGCGCGGCGCAAGGCGGCCGAACAATCCATCAATCTGATGCGCGTGTGCCCGCAGTGCGGCACTTGCTATGACAGCCACACGGTTGTGTGCGAGAAGGATGGCCGTGTGCCAGCGGTCACGCTTCCCATTGAACGCGTCATTGATGGCAAATACAAACTGGAGCGGTTAATTGGCCGAGGCGGCATGGGAGCGGTGTACGCTGGCCGCGACCTTCGGCTAGACCGGCGCATCGCGATTAAGATCTTGCTAAGTGAACTGTTCGGACAAGAAACCGCGCTGAAGCGCTTTGCGCGGGAAGCGCAAACCGTGGCGCGGCTCAATCACCCCAATATTATCCAAGTGCACGACTACGGCCCGATTGGAGCGATGGGGGCCTACCTCGTGATGGAATACGCCGAAGGACGGACTTGGCGGCAAGAGTTAGATCTCAACCGACTCTCGGCAAGTGTGATTTTACCGTGGGTGAACCAGCTGCTGGACGCGGTGGAGGCGGCGCATGAAGCGGGCGTGATTCACCGCGATTTAAAACCAGAAAACTTGCTTCTCGTGGATCGCGGTGACGGGACCTCGCAGTTAAAAATACTGGACTTTGGGCTGGCCAAGATGCAGCTGCTGGACCTCTCGCGCGATGACCGGCTTTCGCTGGGGGTTTCCGCCATTGGGACGGTAGGTTACGTCCCGCCGGAACAGCTCACCGGTGGTGTGGCTGACGCGCGGAGCGACATTTACGCGCTGGGTCGAATTCTGGTGGAAAGCTTGAGTGGGTCGCTGCCGGAAACAGGCGTTGAAGGTATCGAGGAGCCCCTGAAAGGAGTGCTCGAGCGCTGTGTTGCGGCCAAAAAGGAAGACCGCTATCCCACCATTGCCCATCTGCGTGCGGAACTGCTGCCCGCCCTTTCGAATTACGCGACGGTCAGCCTGTGTTAACACTGCGCTCCAGCTTGGTTGTGGCCGCGCTGCGGCTCGTTTCGCTCTTGGGCGGCGGCTCCCGGCGAGCAGGTGGGCTTGTGGAGTGGCGTACGAGCAGCTCGGGAGGGAAGCGCCGGATCAGCTGCGGTTGGTCCGGACTGGCCAGGTGAGCTAAAAGCAGGCGTGCGGCCTCGCGTCCGAGCTCTAAGCGGTCCCAGGCGATCGTGGTAAGGAAGGGGTTCGGGTGTTGGTCGCCTTCAACGTTTCCCGCCCCCATCACAGAAACCTGGACAGGGACCTCAAACCCTGCGTCGCGGCAGGCGCGAATGGCGCCAAACGCGCTGATATCGTTGGCTGCAACGATAGCCGTCGGAGGAGCGGCCAAGGCGAGCAACCGGAGCGTGGCTGCATGGCTTTCCGCAAACCGGAACTGACCTTGCTCGAGATACTCCTCTGGCAAAGGAATGCCGTGATCAGCCAGAGCGGCGAGAAATCCTTTTAGCCGCAGCCGGGCCGCGCTCACGTCCGGCCCGCGGAGGAAGGCAATGCGGCGGTGACCCAACCCGATCATATGCTGTGCGGCGAGATAACCCACCCGGTGATCGTCGGTTGTTGCATAGCTGCAATCGAGAGTTTCAAAGAATCGATCAATCAAAACAACCGGCACCCGCTGGCGCCGGATTTCCGCAAACATCGCGGCACTGGATTCGCGTTGTTCGGAAACCACGAGAAGCCCCTCACAGCGCGTGCTTAGCAGGACGTTGATCTCCTCGATCTCGGTGCGGGCGTCGCGATTCGACATGCACAAAAGCAGGTGATAGCCCGCCTCGCGCAGCACTTCTTGGGCGCCCCGGGTAATTTCTGAGTAATAAGTGTGTGAGATATCGGGAACAATTAGACCGATCATCCACGAGCGCGAAGTGACTAAGCTGCGCGCCAGGCGGTTAGGCCGGTAGTTGAGCTCTGCCGCTTTTTGGAGCACTAGCCTGCGGGTTTGTTCGGCGACGGCAGGGTGTCCATTAAGCGCCCGCGATACCGTCATCACGGAAACGCCGAGCGCGGCAGCAATGTCTTTCACCGTGGAGGGACGGGTTGGCGAAACCATGCTAGGCGCTTATGGTAACACCTCCAACCGGGCGCGGATCGGGTGAACCAGGGATTTTCCCCGGCTTACAAGGAGGCTCGAAACAACGCAGCAGAGGCATGCCCCACACTTTACCGTCAATTCTGCTTGCTTAAGGAGAAGGTGGAGTGAATTCCCACGACGAAGGTGTGATTGTTTTCAAAAACCTTACCGTTCCGCTGTTGGATGAGCTGGTGCATGTAGCCCAGCTCGAGCCGGCTGGATCGAGGCAGCTGGTAAGCGAGGGCAACGTAAGCACGGTTTTGATCAAAAACGTTGGAAGCAACATTCCGGCCGAAGTTCACCATCCATTCATCGAACAGGGCCAGTGCGTATTTACCTTTGAGCGGCACCAGTGCGCGGAGCATGTAGCGAAAGCGATTTTCGTATCGATAACGCTCGAGGTGTCTTGTACCCTCTGCGCGAGCGACGGGCTCGCCCAGAAAGCGCTGTTCCAAGCGGTAACGGTGAGATAACTGCACCTTCCCTGCGGCGTGTTTCAACAGGAGCTGCTGCCAGAGGCGATGCTCTGGGAAAGGAACTTGCACCGGAAACTGGCCATAGCGGTGAGTCGACACCCAGGCATATCCGCCCGTTAGAATGAGATTCCGGCTGACCTCGTAGTTCAGCGCTGGCCGCAAAAGCAACTGCTGGGCGCGGGGAAGAACGTCATGACGCCGCCACTGGCCTTCCAAGTGGAGACCCCAGCGGCTTTGACTTCGCCAGGGATGATCACCAAAGTACATGTACCATCCGTGTAGATGATTGGCCCAGAGGCGAAGAGGGGTTTGGGCCGTGGCCACCGTTTGCGGGCTCGCGGACCGGAGGCACAAAAAGGCTGTGACAACCAACCTTAGTATCGGCACTGCTTGGGGTCCGCCTTTCGGTAATAAGACCGGAAGTTTTTGGCGCGGCGGTCCATACAACCGACCAAGTTTAAAAGCGCTACCTTTCGAAATTCGACGGGATGGCTTTCGCTTTGAAGCGCCAGATAGCCCTCGCTTAAAAGGGTTCCATCTTGTTTGATCGCGGGGTCAAACTCTGAGACGGCGCCGCCGCCGATTTGGGGTTTTTCATAGGCCAACACGGTGCGGCCACCAACTAAGTGGCGGATTGATTCGTGACCGAGCACCTCGATTTCGACGTGCACCCACTGATCGCCATGATAGGTCTCTGAGCTGGAGCTCAGGCAGTGGGGCGTGAACAGCTTGCCTTCCAGGACGACATGCGTTCCGGGCGTGCAAAGATTCGCCGTAGGGCGTTTGTCTTTCCCATTTCCCCCCAGCAACTGGACTTCAATCGAAATGGGAAAATCCTGCTCCAACTTCATCGTGTACGGGGACTGACTGTGCAGCATCACGCCGCTGTTGCGGAAGGCCCAAGATGGTCCGTCCCGCACCTGCTCGCCAACAAAGCGGTATTCGAGCACCAGCCGGTAGTAGGAAAACTTGTCCTGATAGAACAAATGGCCGAAGCGGTTGGAAAAATCCTGATACTGGTCATAAGAGACTTTGAGCAAGCCGTCCTCGACGCGAAATGTGTTGCCGTAGTTTACGCCGGCCGGAAAACCTCGAATTTTGGGGATCCAACCTTGGAGGGTCTTGCCATCGAACAAGTCGACCCAGCTTTCGCTCTCCGCGTTCGATGCTCCGCTCGCCGCGATGTGAACAAACGCGAGGAGGATCATGATCTCGAAATACTTCCGGGCGGCCATGTTGGTTATCTTATCGCTCGAGCCCAAGCTGTTGACCAGTGGCGATTGCAGAACCTGGTCCTGGCTAGCCGGAAATGACCCGATCGTCGTAGAATGGGAGTCCCATGACGCGGCGAAGCTTTACGGCTCAATCCTTGTCAGCGGCTTTTGCCCCGGCAGCGCTTTCTGCACAGACGCCTCCGGCCGTGACGCGCCTGGTGCGATTTTCTTATCGAGGACAGATTTCTTACGCTGTTCAAGAAGGCGAGGATCTGCGGGTGATTCAAGGAGATTTGTTTGGGGCTTACCGGGTGAGCTCCACGCGGCGCAAGCTCAGTGAAGTCAAACTACTCTATCCGGTGCAACCCCCAAAAATCCTAGCCGTGGGCCAGAACTATCAAAGCCATTTGGGTGGACGCAAGCCCCCGGCTCAGCCGGAGATTTTTTATAAACCGATTACCTGTCTGCAAAATCCAGGTGATCCCATCCGCATTCCACCCGGTGCGGGGAACGTACACTACGAAGGCGAGCTGGTAGTCGTGATTGGCAAAACCTTATCCAAGGCGAACCGTCAACAGGCCGCCGAGGGCATCTTCGGGGTGACCTGCGGCAATGACGTCAGCGAGCGGGAATGGCAGAATGGCCCCAACAAAGATTTGCAATGGTGGCGCGCTAAGGGGGCGGATACGTTTGGGCCCATGGGCCCGGCCCTGGTTCGCGGTTTGGATTACAGCAAACTCCAGCTGGAAACGCGGCTGAACGGAAAAACCGTGCAAAAACAATCCACGGCGGATTTGTTGTTTGACTGTCCCACGATTGTGAGCTTCGTGAGCCAGTATGTCACGCTGCATCCCGGTGATGTGATCTTCACGGGAACACCTGGAACGACGGGGAAACTAAGTCCGGGTGATGTGGTGGAGGTCGAGATCGAGGGCATTGGTGTGCTTCGAAATCCTGTGGTTGCTGGTTGAGGCAGGGGATGCCGCCAGCAAGCCTTTGAACCAAGCACTGGCGCCCCACGAGCGTGGAGTTGAGTCGATGGTGCTAAACAATCCCCGTGAGTTTCTTGGTCGCTGTGGGGAAGGAGCCCACGGGCAGCCGTAAAACCTCCTCGGCGAGAGTGAGATAAAGGTCACCCAGCGTGCCTGTCGTGCGGGTATGCAAGCCCGTTTTGAGCCCGCCCGCCCCGCCGGCCACAATCACAGCGAGATTATTGTTCTTATGGGTGTTGGCCTCCGCATGCTCGTGCACAAACAGCAACAGCGTATGGTCAAGCAGAGTGGCTGCTCCCTCTGGCGTGGACTTGAGCTTGCCGAGCAAATAGGCAAATTCCTCGACGTGCCACCGGCAAATGTCGCGGAGAATGCGCATACCGCGAGGCGTCTCGACGCCGTTGTGGGTGTATTCATGGTGGCGCTGGGAGGTATGGCCGAGCCATGGGAAACGAGCCAGCCCCTGGCACTTGGTGAGCATATAGGAAGCGATGCGCGTTTGTCCGCTGGCAAAAGCGTGCACGAGTAAATCGCTTTGCAGTTTTGCGATGCGAGGCCAGTCGCGATGATCGGCGCCTTCTTCGGGGCGAGGCATGGGCTGGCGGTATTCTGGTGGTAGGCTCGCAATTGATTTCTCGAGTTCGCGCACCGAGCTAAGGTATTCATCGAGGCGCTGGCGGTCGGCGGCGCCCAAATGCTTCTGCACCTGGCGAGCATCTTCAAGCACGGCGTCCAAAATGCTTTTTTGCCGGTCGACCCACCGGGAATCGCGGACACCGAACAAGCGGTCAAACAGGCGGTGGGGCAGCTCCTCGGGTGGCAGGGGGCGGTCACGGTCGACCCAGCTCATATTGCGCTGAATGGCCTCGCCGAAGCATTCTTGGGAGACTCCAATCTGAAGGGAGCGGAATCTCCACCGGTCGCCCACCTTTCGCGCCAAAATCTGATCAAAAGAAGGTCCGCCTGCGCCGCGGCCCGTATAAGGCATTCCGGACAGCAAGGCGCTCATGGAAGGATAGTGGCTGTTTCCTGGCCCGGGTAGGCGGGCGGCGGGACTATCGAGTCCCGTGACAAGGTGGATGTCGCGGCGAAAGGGCGCAAGCGGCGCTAGACAGGGCGTGAATTCGAAATCCGGGCCGACGCCTTGCGGAATCCAGTACTTCTCGGGAATGCCGTTGCCATTGAACCAGAACACAAAACGGGGTTCAACGGCCTCACCGGTGGAGGCATAGGCGGTGCCGTTCGAGTTAAACATGGCGGCCAAAGGGGGAAGGCCGACGCGGACCATAGCTCCCCAGGCGCTAACCCCACGGAGAAAAGTTCGCCGTGACAACTGGCATTTGGACGTTCGCAACATGGCTATAGCCCTGCTTGAAAGGCGCTCGACTTGGCTAACGACATTATAAGTTCCGGGAAGCGGAAATGCGAGTCCCGGAAGCGCTGGAAAATGGTTTCCAAAAGGGGCTCATCCTCAGGCCCTTCGAGCCGCCCCATGGCGTATCGAAAGACTTGCTTGACAATGCACTTCTGGCAGGCGGGCTCATGAGCGAGAATCCGGCCCAGCTCGCGCGGCGAGCGAAACCGAGCATCCGCGATTCCAAGAAGAAACCCTTCGGCGTGAATGGGCAGGTGATGTTCGCTCGGCCGCGGGTTCGGACTGCCAGCGAGCCCACTTTTGGCAGGAAAGACTAAGATCCTTTCCGTTTCCCGGTACCGTCCAATGGCGTCAAAATTTTCTAACCCAAAGCCAATGGGGTCGACCAGCGAGTGGCAGCTGGCGCAAACCGGATCCGCAAGGTGGATGCGAAGCCGCTCGCGCTGGGAGATGGGCTTTTCCTCGGTCACGGGGGGAAGAGCGGTGTTGACGCCAGCCGGTGGCGGGGGCACCACCTGACAGAGGAAATGTTCCCGAATGAAGAGCCCGCGTTCGGTGGGGGAAGTTTCGACCGGTTTGGATGTCAGAGTGAGGAAGGAGGCATGACCGAGGATGCCAGCGCGCGGGTGAAGGGCCGGCAGCGCCATCTTGGCCCAGGGCTCGGCAGGTGGCTCGAGACCGTAAAGGCGGGCCAGGGCGCTGTTTAAAAACGAATACTCGGCGGTGAAAAACTCCAAAAAGCTAACCTCGCCCCAGGCTGCGTGACGGAAGAGGCGGCGTGTCTCTTCGATCATGTTCTCAACGAGCTCCGGCGAGTACTCGGGATACAGATTGCGGTCGCGCAGAGCGTTGCGCAGACGGTCAAATCGCAACCATTCGCTTAAGAAACGATCAAACGCCTGTTGGGCGCGGGGATCGGCGAGCATGCGCTGCACTTGCGCCTCAAGCTGCTTGGGATCGGCCAGAGCGCCGGATTGAGCCGCCGAAAAGAGGGCATCATCGGGCATGGTGTCCCAAAGAAAATAGGACAAGCGGCTTGCGAGACCCCAGAGACCAGGCTCGAGATGAAACAAGAAATGCGGCGATTGCAGCATGGCCTCGGTGACGAGTTTCGCGCCCCGGAAGAAATCCGTTTCTTTTGCAAAAAGCTTGCGGTAGCGCTCCAGCTCATCCGATCGCAGCGGGCGGCGGAAAGTGCGCAACCCCATTCGCCTGAGAAAGTCATCGCGGCAGGAGTTGGACGGACGGCAACCGATCAAGCCACGCCGGTCGCCTTTGCCGAAGGCGTTTTCTGCGAGCCTCTGAGCCGCCCGCGCATACGCTTCGGCCAGCAGGGGGGACACCGACTGCCCTTCCGCCTGATTGGTGAAGCCATTGATGAAGTCCTCTCTGGGAAAGGCGTTGGCAGGGTGAGTTTCATCGCCGAGAAGATCTTTGACCGTAAGGTTGTATTGCAAATGCGTAAGCCGCCGGAGGACTGGCTTGGCAGCAGGGGCGGCGTCGGGCAAGGCGACAACCGGTTGCTCGGGCAAGGAGGCGAGATGATGAACCCAGAGTCTCAGGGCCTGCTCCTCTGCAGATCCTCTGCGAATTCGCTCGCCTCCCCCGTGCGGCACACGGTTGGTTGGTTTTTCTAGCAGGAGCGAGGAGTCGGGCCGCGCGGGATTTACAAAAGGGCGCAAGGAAAGACCAAAAGCTTGGATATTGGCTTCCGTGTTGACGTTTGGGAATCGAAGCCGCGTGGTCGAGGCGACTCCGTTATCCTGATGGCACTGGCTACACTGGGCGCGGAGGAAAACCGGCCAAACTGAGGCGCGAAAGTCGGGTTGCGCGAGGGCAACCGACGCGAGCAGACCAACACCCAGCCGCCACATTTGCCGCTAATATCCTATCACGCTCCCTTTTGATCGGCCTGCCCGCCCATCAGGACACAAGCGAGGCTGGCCGCGGTCACAAGAGCGTGTTTCTTTTTACGTCGAGAGGTCCAAGCGACAGCTTTCCTCATCTCGTTCGGGGTTTGCTCGAACCCTTCAAGCCACATCCGCTGCAACCGGGAAATCACAACCAATCGAAATTTCCAAGTCTGCCCAAATCAGCGACTTGTTTTGTTGTGTGGCGGCGTGTTTTCGAACGCCATTCCTAGCCTAGGGACAGAAGGGCAAGGCGGCCGACTTGGTCCCTTCGAAGGCAGCAGGAAAGGAGCTCGAAACGATGAAGGACGACACGCCTTTATGGCCACCCTTCCCGGTTCCGCCGGATGTTTAACGGCCGATAGATTTTTGGCGCACACGCTGATGGTCGTTTCCTCCGGATGAACGTCGCGACCGTGTAGCGCGACCCGGATTTGGCTGGGGCGGCGCAAAAACAAAACGCTGCCCCGCCATTTTGCTATGATCTCGCGAAAGGAATTCCCGTGAGTTTGTGCGGTTTTTCGCGAGCTTTGGGCGTTTTTTTCTAACGATAGCCCTCCTTCTAGTCCTAAATGGCCGTACGGCGCCTGGCACTGCCTCTGGTGGCGCGCAGCTGTGGGCCGCTTTCACCGATTCTGAACAGCGCCTGCTGCGCCAGTTGCTTCAGGCTGCGCCGGCAGGGCTCACGAACGACGAGCTAGCGCGAGCGGAACAAGCTCGCAGCCAGGCTGAGAAGGACAAGCATTTCATCCTCGGGGTGGCCTTAGATTATGTGCTCTGTCAAGCGTATTTTGCCCGGCAACAGCTGGACCGTGCACTGGCTTGCGCCATCCGCGGGCGCGATCGCTCCCGTTTTCTCAATCATCCGACTCTAGGGGCCTTGTGCCACTTTGGCATCGCCCGCATCCATCAACTGGCGGGAAACTACGGTCAAGCAGAGCAAGCGGCCGTAGCGGCCCTGATGGAAGCTTCTCGCGCGCGCTATCGAAGTTTGGAAATTCGCAGCGTTTTAGCGGGAATTCAGTCTCGATTGCAGAAACTCACGCAATCGGAACTTCAGTTTCGGCTGGCGCTTGAAGAAGCGCGCCAGCTAAAGGATGAACGTTCTGCCGCAAGCATTGAAGAGCTCTACGGGCTCAACTTGCTGCGATGGAACCGGGCTCAAGAAGGCCACCAGGCCATTGAGCGTTCCTGGCGTATCCGTCAACGGGTTGCGCCGCGCGAGTTGCCCTTCTCCTACCGCAGCCTAGCGCGGAGTGCACTTGCCCGGGGACACTACCAGGAAAGCGTCGCCTGGGCCGACCGGGCTCTTCAAACGCCCACGCCAGGCTTGTCCGCCAATCTCATTCTGTACGATAAGGCGCTTGCCCTTGAGAAGCTTGGCCGGGAAGATAAGGCGCTTGAGGCGCTGCGACAAGCGGCCGAGGCCACCGAGCGCTTGCGGCTGTTTTTTCCCTCCAGCGACGCGATTCAAACCGGCATGGAGCGACAAGTGCAGAATATATTCTCCAAATATGCCGATTTGGCTTGCCGGGCGGCGTTGCAAAGGAACGACCCCGCGCTGGTCCGGGAAGCATTCGAGGCGGCGCAGCAGAACCGCGCCTGGAGCCTGCGGATGCGAGTGGCGCTGGGCGCAGACTGGCGCCAGAGGCTTCCTGCCGAATACTGGGTTAAGCTGAACGAGCTACGCCAGCTCGAGCTGCGCCAGACAAACTCTGAGCGGCTCCGGGCTTTACATTCGGAGCTCTCTGATCTCGAAACGCTGGCTGGCTTGGGGCCACCCCGTGGCAGCTTGCAGCCTTCGATGTGCCAGCAGCGCCTTGAACCTGGCGAAGCGCTCATCGCTTTTCACTTTGGCGAACAGCTCGCCGTCCGGTGGCGAGTCACAAGGTCGGACATCCGCATGGATCGGCTGGACAGCCCAGAAAAAATCCTCGAGCTGGTCCAACAGTTTCACCGCTCGCCGGATGAGGAATCGCTTGCTCGATTGCTTTATTTGCAATTATTCGGCGACATTCTCGACCCGCAGCGTGACCGAAGCCTCATTGTTGTCCCGGACCAGCTACTTTTTCTCGCACCCTTGGCCGCTTTGCGCATTCCGGGTCAGCAAGGCCATCCTTATCTGGCCGAGCTTTATCCTCTATGGCTGACCCCGGCCGCGAACTTCGTGGCGCCATTGAGCGCTCAGGGCCAGTCCCGGGAACGGGGCATTCTGGCAATCGGTGACCCGGTATCAAACCGCGCCGATCCGCGCTGGGCTGGTAAAGAGTTTTGGTGGTCGGGGCGAAAAAGCCTCATCGAGTTACCCCGGCTGGTAGGGAGCCGGCAGGAAATTGAGCGCTGCGCCCGGGACTGGGAGCCGCGCCGCTTGCTCACGGGTGCAGAAATCTCGGAAGAAAATCTGCGCCAAGCCCTTCAACTCCGTCCTCAAGTGCTCCATTTCGCCACCCATGTTTTCCAACCTCCGCAGGCGGAAGCCTCCCCGGTTCTCCTGTTAGGTCTCTCGGCGCAGGCCGAGCCGGTCGTTTTGGATGTTCTTTCGATTACAGGCTTACCGCTCAGTCCGCCGCTAGTCACTCTCAGCGGTTGCGGCTCGGGGCGCGGGTCTCTCGCCCCGGGAACCGGCTTGCTGGGGTTGACGCGCGCCTGGCTCATGGCGGGGGCGCGTGCTGTGGTGGCGAGCCTCTGGCCGGTGGTGGATGATTCTGGGGATCTGTTTGAGGAGTACTACCGGAGCCTGCAAAGTTCTAAGGACCAAATAACTGCTCGAAATGTCGCGCAAGCTTTGCAAAAAGCGCAGATTGCGATGATCCGCAGGGGGGGTTGGAGAGCGCAGCCCAGTTATTGGGGAGCGTATTTTGTCATAGGTGCACTTTAGGCTAAGGTCATATTGCGAGTGATCGGAAAACGGTGTAAGGTCCTCGGTGTAAGGGGCATATAGTTGTCAGAAAAACAACGACATTTCTGCTTCTTCTTGCAAATATCGTCGATTATTGCCGAGTTTTTGGTGAGAACAACGGCCCCTTTTTTCAACTATAAAGATTCCAAGGTTGATCACAATCAGGTTGGGGAAGGGCAGCCGTCCGCCAAGCGGTGTTCTACGGCTGGACTGAAAACGTGTGAGGTTTTCTCCAACGCCAGGACCGGCGGTGGGTCCATCTCAGCTGGGCACCGGCGTTTGGAAAGGATGAAATTTGCATGCCCACCATGTTTGACGAATTTACCGGAGCATCGACAGATGACGGTTCGAGGCAGGTCACCATGCCACCCAGGGAACGCCACACCGAAGCCATGAAGTCCATGAACCGCCCGGGTGAGTTGGAGTCTTCGAACGAACCGGCCTCCACCCCTTCCGCGGAGATCGATTTTGTAGGACTTGTGGAGAGAATTCGCCGAGCAGACCCCACCGGAATGGAAGACCTTTACCGGATCTTTTCGCGCGGGGTCCGCTATTACCTTTGCCGCCAGCTTGGCGCCCAAGAACTAGAAGATAAAGTCCACGACACGTTTCTGATCGTGGTTCAGGCGATTCGTCGCGGTGACTTACGGGAGCCAGAGAAATTGATGGGCTTCATCCGTACGATTGTCCGGCGGCAGGTAGCCGCGCATATTGAAAGCGCGGTTCAGAGCCGTCGCGACAAATTAGATATCGAGCTGGGCGTCGCCCTAGCTGATGATGCCTACGGGCCAGAGGAAAATGCCATTCTCCAACAGAAAGCCGAGCTGATGGAGAAAATTCTTCGAGGGCTCAACCAACGAGACCGTGAAATTTTGACCCGGTTTTACCTCGACGAACAATCCCAAGAGCAAATCTGTGAGGAAATGAAGCTGACGGATACACAGTTCCGGCTGTTGAAATCGCGCGCTAAGAACCGGTTCGGTGAACTGGGCCGCAAAAAACTGGCCAGACGCCCCATTCGCTCGTTTTTTCTGAGAACTTCCCTCTCTGCCTAGCACTATCTCTTTACGAGTCCCAGTGGGCGGCTGGCCTACTGAGAGAAAAGGAGCTTCCTGTCAAGGATGAAGATTCACGAACATGTGCAAGAGGAAATCCTGGAGGCGTATGTTTTGAGGCGGCTCCAGGCAGAAGAGAGGGAGTTTGTGGAAGACCATATTCTGATCTGTGAGCCGTGCCAGAAACGGCTTGACGAAACCCGACAATTTGTGAGGGCGGCACAGATTGCCGCAGCGCGAATCCGGGAGCAAAAGAAGCGTGGGGGACATCTGCGTTCCTATTTATGGAATCCAGAAAAGAAACGTCCCTCTTGGGCGGTGGTAGCGATGGCGTCTCTTGGCCTTGCGCTCGGCATCTCCTACCGCTACTCGGCTTCGCCCGTTGTGCAGGAGGTCAGTTTGATGACGACGCGGGGCGGGGAAGATGCGGAAGTGAAATGGCAGCGCGGCCTGCGGCTAAAGCTCAAGCTCAGCCTTCAGGGCGTCGAACCAACATCGGACTATCAGGTGGTCGTTGTGGATGGGTCAGGTCGGCCAATTTGGCGCAGCGGCACTCTGCGCGCGCAGGGTCCGGACGTGATGGAAGTCGACTTGCCACGACAGCTTGCCCGGGGCGCATACTGGGTGAGGCTGTTTGCGGGAGGCGAGGGCGAAAGGCTGTTGCGAGAATATCCGTTGCGGGTGCAATAACGTGTGAGGGTTGTTTGATGTTCGGTTGGACCTTCTTGGCGGCAGTTTGGCGCACTCCGGCCAGTTCCCTCCCCCAGGCCGCCTTCTTGATCTCCTAGTTACTCCATCCGTTGGGCCACCTCCCCCGCCAGGCTCGCTTGGATGAGTTCCCTTGCATCGCTTCTCAGCGCGAAGCGTAGATGCAGTTTCTCCGGTGGGCGCATGGATGCTTGAGACGAACATCACTCCTTGAAAAGGGCCGAAAACCAGCGTCAGGCTATACTGAAACTATGCCCGTCCCACTCTCGCAGATGTGGACTGTCGCGACGTACGTGCTCAAACAAAAGTGGAAAGGACGTCGACAGTACCCGCTGGTGTTGATGTTGGAGCCGCTCTACCGGTGTAACCTGGCCTGCGCAGGCTGCGGCAAAATTCAGTATCCGGGGCACATTCTCAAGCGAGAACTCTCGCCAGAAGAGTGTTTCCGGGCCGTTGAAGAATGCGGCGCCCCGGTGGTGGCCATTCCGGGCGGCGAGCCGCTGTTGCATTCTCGCATCGAGGAGATCGTGGCCGGTCTGGTGGCCCGCCGCAAGTACGTCTACTTGTGCACCAACGCGCTGCTGCTCAAGCAGAAGCTGCACCTATTCAAGCCGAGCAAGTATCTCTCTTTCTCGGTCCACATGGACGGGCCCAAAGAGCAGCACGACTTTTCGGTTTGTAAGGAAGGCGGCTACGAGCTGGCGGTCGAGGGCATCCGGGCGGCCGTAGCCAAAGGCTTCCGCGTGACGACAAACACGACGCTCTTTGAAGGGGCTGACGCCCGCTCCGTGCGCGCGTTTTTCGACGAAATGATGGAATTAGGCGTGGAAGGCATGATGCTGTCTCCGGGCTATAGCTACGAAAAAGCGCCTGATCAACAACATTTTTTGGCCAAGGACCGGATACGGCAGCTGTTTCGGCTGATTCTCTCCAATCGAAAGCCGCACTGGCGCTTTAACATGTCCCCCCTGTATTTGGAGTTTCTGATGGGTCTGCGCCAGACGCACTGCACCCCCTGGGGAATGCCAACCTATACGATCTTTGGATGGCAGAAGCCCTGCTACCTCATGCAAGATGGGTACGCAGATACATTCGAAGAGTTGCTGGCTTCGACGCGCTGGGAAAAGTATGGCACGAATTCCGGCAATCCCAAATGCGCCAACTGCATGGTGCACTCCGGCTACGAGGCCAGCACCGTAGACTACGCCTTTGGCTCCTGGCGCGGTTTCTGGGACATGGTGAAAGCGACACTGTTTCACCGCTATCCAGACGCCGCAGCGCAAAAGGCTCTCGAAACGGAAAAACCTGCTCCCAAACTCGTCCAAATTGATCTTTCCAAGACCACACGTGAGAGCCTCGAGGGAATCCGCTTCGCTGGCGCCACTGTGGCAGAAGGAATCGAGAAGGCGTTCGATTATCGAGGAGATCTTACCCTGCGGCTTAAAAATGGCCAACAGCTCGAGGGCTACGTTTTTGACCGAGACGGCGACGGCTCTTCCTCACAAGGGCGGCTGCGGATGATTTTGAAAACCACCGGGGAACGCGTCAGCGTGCCCTACGCAGATCTGGAAGAGCTTTGCTTCACAGGTCGCGATATGGCCGCAGGAAAAAGTTGGGAAGCTTGGGTGGCAAAATACCTCGCCAAGAAGGCCGCGGGTGAGCCTTCCGCCGAGCTCGTGGCGGAGACTCTTGATTCCTAAGCAAGGCTTTGCAGGATCTGCAAGCTTAGCTTCCTTTGGCAATTTCGCGAATGCGATCGAGATCGCGATCTTCGCCGAGCAAAAACAGGATATCCGTTTCTAATAGGACGTCTTCGGCTTTCGGCAGGATGTTGACTCGTCGATCGGAACCTCCCTCGCGCTGAATCGCCACGAGCTGGACGCTCAAGCGGTTGCGGAGCGAAAGCTCGCGCAAAGACTTGCCGACGAATTCCGGCGGCGTACGCATTTGGGCAATGGAGTAACCAGGCATGAGCGGCAACAAATCGACGAGATCTTGGTGGGCGAGGCGATGGCCCAAACGGATGGCGGAGTCTTTTTCGGGGTGAATAATTTCATCCACGCCGAGAGCTTTTAGAATTCGCCCGTGTTCTTCCGAGAGGGCCTTCACGGCGACATAGGGTACGCCGAGTTCTTTGACGTGGAGCGCCGCAAGCGTAATGATGTCCATGCGTTCGCCGAGACTGATGACGGCCACATCCACTTCACCGAGACCGGCTGCTTCGAGGGCGGGCCGGTCAGTTGCATCCACGACGACAGCGTTCGTGGAGAAGGCTGCCGCATCGCGGACGATTTCCGGGTCCATGTCTAGAGCGATGACCTCTTTTCCGCTCTCATAGAGCGTGCGCGCCACGTAGCCGCCGAAGTGGCCGAGGCCAATCACGGCGAAACGCTCGCGTTTCTTGTTGTTAGAATCACCCAACCATGATGTTTTCTTCGGCATAGTGAAATTTTTCCTGACGGGCTCGCGAGGCCACAGCAACTGCGACGGTGAGCGGACCAATCCTGCCAACAAACATGACCACAGCGATCACGAACTTCCCCAACGTAGTGAGCGTCGGCGTGAGATTCATCGATAGGCCCACCGTGGCAAACGCCGAGATGGTTTCAAACAAGACAGGCAAGAAAAGTTCCCGGCTTTGTTTGGCGTCATAGCGCTGGGTTTCGGCCTCAATCACCACGGATACGGCGAGAACGACCACCGCAATGGCGCTGACGACAATCGCGTGCGCACGCTCGATCGTTTCCTCAGGGATCGTACGCCCAAAACAGTGCAAACGGTCGCGCCCGCGAAGGCGAAAGATGGCGTGCGCAACCAGGATCCCGAATGTGCTGGTTTTAATTCCGCCGCCCGTTGAGCCGGGACTTGCGCCAATAAACATCAGGGCCATCGTGCACATGAGAGCCGGCCCGCTCATTTGCGCGTAATCAAGGGTGTTGAAGCCCGCCGTCCGGGCGGTGACGGCGCAAAACCAAGCATTCCACCAGGCTTGCCAGGTCGTCATCTGCGCCAGGACGCCGCGCCGCTCCAGCAGAAAGTAAGAGACCACCCCAATCAGTAGCAACAAGATGGTCACACTTAAGACTACTTTGGTGTGCACGCTGAGCCGCGGCCGGCTGCGGCGGGGAGTCTGGCGGACAATTCGACACAGCCACGGCAAGCTATGCAAACCGGTCTCCCAGAGATACTGGCGGAGATCGAGGCTGACCAGAAACCCCAACCCTCCAGCAATCACTAATCCGGAAAGAATGGCTTGCGTGAAGAAGTCCCCGGCAAACCCCATCATGTTGTCGCTATAGAGCGTAAAGCCCGCGTTGCAAAAGGCAGAGATCGAGTGGAATGCAGCGTGGTAAGCGCGTACGGTCCAATCTTGCAGATGTCCCCGCAGGCTCCAGTGAGTGAACAATAGGGCTGCCCCAACGGCTTCGGCGACAAACGTCGCGAGGGTGACGTGCAGGATGAGCGAACGTACGGCGACCGTGGGACTGTGATGATAGCTTTCTTGAATCGCAAGCCGGTCGCACACGCCCATGCGCCCGCCAAACACGGCAACAAAGAGCGTGGTGAGCGTCATCAAGCCCAGCCCACCAATTTGAATACAAGCCAGCAAGACGAGCTGTCCAAACCAGGACAAGCGAGTCGAGACGTCAAAAACCGCCAAGCCTGTGACACAAGTCGCCGAGACCGCCGTAAAGAAGGCGTCGATGAAACGCAGCGGCTCACCGTTGGTGGCGGCAGGGGAATAGAGCAGAAAGGTCCCTGCGGCGATCACGCCGGCAAAGCTGAAGGCGATCAGTTGAGCGGGCGTCAGCGCGACGTGGAATTTTCTTCGAACCCGGGGGGACTGTTCAACCAGCTCAGGCATTCGTTTTTCTATTCGGTAGTTGCCGACTGGCCCTCATGCTTCTAGAATAAACTGGCGCTTGGAAGGTTGGCAGAGGACCTTGCCGCGGGAGCAGCCGAAGGGAATGTGGCGCGGGGTAGTGGGCGAGAGTCATCCATCTGGCGCCAGGCGCGCTTTGGTTGTGTTTCACCGCATGCGCCCGTACTTTCTCAAAACTTCCACTAGACGCGGCCCAGGTAACCCGTAGATTCGAATGCCATCCGCACCTGTCATCTGGGCGGGAGCAGCGAGCATGGCATTGACCACGGCCTCCTCCGTAGCTTCGATCGTGGCGCGGAAAAACGGGTCTATCAAGGTGTTGTCAAGCGCTTCGAGTTTCACTGGACTTTCTACAGATTCAGTTGGCTGGCGGTCCCGGCCGGCGCCGGGATTGGCCGTCGAAAAGGCCAGAAACAAGTCGCCCGAGCCATTCGCTGCCCAGCTGCCAAGCTTCCCCAAACCCATCCCCACCCGCCGCGCTAGGCGCTTGAGCTGGTGCGGCAAGAAGGGGGCATCCGTGGCGACCACCACAATAATCGAGCCACGGCCTAACTGCTCCGCTGCTTCGGCCAAGGCCTCGGCCTGAGGTTGGGCTTGGTCCGCGCAAGGTTTAAGGCGGCGCCTCATCCAGGGCCGCGTTTGCGGCAGAACCGTGCAGGCGCGGAGATCTGTAATCTCTCGGCCGACCGGAACGCCCAACACATGCAGGTCGCCACCGTAGTTGCACTGCACAAGCACACCCAGAGTATATTGCTTTCCCCCAACCACGACCAGGCGGGACGCCGTGCCGATGCCACCTTTAAAACCGTTGCAGCCTGTCCCTGTACCCCCGCCTACCGCCCCTTCTTGAACTGGCCCGGGCTTGGCGGAATCAAGCGCCGCCCAGGCATGCTTGGCTGTAATGTGCTGGCCATTGGAGTCATTCAGAAAATCGAAAGTCTCGGCCACGACGGGGTAGGTGAAAACAAACTGCCGACCATTGGCAATCTGCCAGTGAATGGCCGCATCACGCACGATACCGACACTGTGCGTGCCGGTGAGAAGGATGGGACCTTCCAGAAAGCCCGATTCTTCAATCCAGTTCACACCCGTCATGTCCCCGTTGCCGTTTTGATTGAATGTGGCGGCCATGACGAAATCCCAGTTCCCTTTCGGTCTGGGAAGAATCGCCGTGACGCCCGCGCGAACAGGTCCCTTTCCTGGCTCTAATTTCCCCTCTCCACGGATGACCGTGGCATGACCCACAGCGACTCCCGCAACATCGGTAATCGCGTTGAACCTTCCAGGCGTTCCGTCGAAGGGGATTCCAAGATCGCGCGCACGGGGATTTTGCGCGATTAACGGAAGGCTGGTCAAAAGTAAAAGCGTGCTGATCCCATACGATGTTTGCAAGCCGACCTCCAAGGAATGCTGATACTGTATCGCACACGGCGGTAAGGGGGGAAAATTGGTCCCCATGGAAAAACCTCCGCCCCCCTGCCGGTGGGAGCTATCGGTTGGCTTGGGCTGAGGTGTCTTCGCGGACCGCGCACTGCGATTCCCGAGAAAAGGGAAATGTTGTTCGCGCTTGACCCTGTTTGATGGGCTTTCAAACCGGGCCGCTGTGTCATCCTCGCGAATCCTCACGGCATCTTCACCGGGCGCTCAGTTCGGCTCGCCAGTCTCGAATTTTCCGATTCGCCTTGCGCCAGGATGCTTGGTCTGCTAGAGTGCGCCTTTGCAACACGCGGACCAACCAAGATCGAGCCAGCTGGCCCCAGGGCTCGCATCGCAAGCCCAGAACAGTAGTTTTCCCTCTCCACTTCCTCCGCTGTTAGAGCAAATCCGGTGGCGAATCCTCGCCCTGCTCTTCTTGGTCACAGTGATGAACTTCGTGGACCGGCAATCCCTGTCGGTTGTCGCTCCTTTGCTCACACAATCGCTTGGCCTTAGTAATTCCGATTACGGCCACATTGTCGCCGCCTTTCAGGCCGGCATGATGTTGGGGGAATTTCCCATGGGGATCTTAATGGATCGCAAAGGAGTGCGTTGGGGACTTTCCTTCGCCGTGCTGTGGTGGTCGCTAGCCAATGCCCTGCATGCCTTTGCCACCTTCAAATGGCAGTTTATGGCCCTGCGGTTCTGGCTGGGATCAGGAGAATGCGGCAATTACTCCGGCGGTAACAAAGTGGTCTCAGAGTGGTTTCCAGTGAAGGAGCGGGCACTGGCAGTAGGAATCTTCAACAGCGGCTCGATGGTGGGATCCGTTGTCGCGCAACCGCTTCTCGCCTTCCTGATTCTGACTCTGGGCTGGCAATCGGCGTTTCTGGCCCCGAGCATGGTTGGGGCCTTGTGGGTGCTTTTTTGGTGGCGCAACTACCGTGAGCCAGCGGACCATCCCCGGCTAAGTAGCGCGGAGCGCCAGTATATCTTTGGCGACCAACCTCTGGGCCTCGCTCCGCCCGCTCGTAACTGGGACCTGTTGCGCTTTCGCCAAACTTGGGGATTGATGCTTTGTCGCATGCTCGTCGGCCCGGTCGTTCAGTTTTACATCTACTGGCTACCGCTCTACTTGTTCCGCGTTCATCATTTCGATTTAAAGCAGATCGGCATGTTTGCCTGGCTGCCCTGGCTGTTTGGGGATTTGGGAAGCATTGGAGGCGGCTGGGTTGCCGGCCTGCTCCTACGGCGCGGCTGTTCGCTCACGGCCACCCGCCGCATCACGATGATGATCGGTGCAGCTCTCTGCCTTGGCAGTCTGGCCGTCGCTACTTCCTCCTCTCCGTCCACTGCACTCGGTTGGATTTGCGCCGTTCTGTTTGGCCACACGTTTCTCTCCGCGAATATGTTCGCCACGATTTCCGATACCTTTCCGCAAAACGCCGTGGGGCGGGTGACCGCGCTTACTGGAATCGCCGGCGGACTGAGTGGTATGGGTTTTCCCGTACTGGCTGGAAAGCTCATTGACCGGATTTCCTATGAACCCGTCTTTGTGCTTGCGGCTCTGATGCCAGCTCTCGGCTGCCTCATCCTTTTCGTTTTATTGGGACCGATTCGCCCAATCGCTCTACCAGCAGGCAAGCCTCATGCATCATGACCCCCCGCACCGTGCCCCCGCGCCTCGCCGCGCCCCATACAGAAACCCTCCCTCCCAACCGAACTTATAAGGAGGGGGGCGGAGGGCAGAGAACAGGTTCAGGAGCCTCTGCTGGGTGGCTAGGCGAAACAGGGAGACTTCAGGAGCTTGCGCAGAGGGGTCGGGCTGAACATGGAGATTCCAGCTTCATCCAAACGTTCGCACCAGCGCGGGATTGCCTTGCTTTCCTTAGCGCTTTTTCTGCTCGCGCTAGTCGCTGCCCTGGGACTCTCAGTAGACATCGGACGGTTATTCCTGAACAAAAACGAAGCCCAAACCTTTGCTGACTCGGCCGTCTTGGACGCCGCTCGCAGACTGGATGGCACGCTGGAGGGGCTGGAGGCGGCACGATCTGCAATCCAACGAAACTGGAATTCCTGGGACTTTGGCGCACGAAAGTTGGAGCGCTATCAGTTGGAGTTCGCCTCCGATTCCGCGCCTGAGCGATGGCTGCCCTCTCCCGTTACTGCACAGGGGATGCTGCGCGTCCGGCTGACGGTTTCCGTCTTGCAGACCCTGTTCTTTCTTCCAGCAGTTGTTTCCAGCAGCTCGCAGCGGGTCGTTGCGCAAGCTACAGCCGCACAGGTGCGCCTAGAAAACTTTTTTCACGGGTTGTCTCCTCTCGCCGTCCCTGTGGCCGGTTCGCCTCCGCATTTCGGGCTTTTACCCGGAGAAAAGCTTTCGCTCCGCGAAACCGTGCGATGGTGGGGCGACCGTGATCCGGCAGTGATCGAACTTCGCGTGCTTACCGACGACCATGGCAATCCGGAGCGGAGCAGCCGCCCGGTCCGGCTTGGGCAGGTGTTGCCACTGTCAGAACTACCGAAAGACGTTGAGGCCTTGTTCGCGCGGCGATCTGCTGAGGACAGCGACGCTGAGTCAAGCGATGCTGGAACTTATTACGAGGCAGCTCGAGGAAACGGGCGACGCCTGCTGCGCTTACCCCTACTTAGCGCCACCACGGGGGAGATGGTGGGTGTAGGCGTCTTCTTGCTGGCTCCTCCAGACCAGCCCTTCTGGATCGAGTATACCGGCCGCGCGGCCCTTCCCAACTCCGGCCGGCCGGGCGCTGGCCCGGCTGGAGCTTACACGGTGAAACTGATCGGATGAAAAACCAGCTTGGAAACGTCATCCTCGAGTTTGCTTTTGGGCTAAGCCTCCTTGCCCTGCTGCTTGCGGGCAGCGTGGACTTGGGTGTGGCTCTATTCCGCTACAACGCGCTCCAAACCGCCTTGCGAAACGGGGCTTACTATGCTTCGATGCGTACCTATGACTCCGCTACTCCCTCACCCTCGCCAAGCTTCCAGCAAGCTGTCGCCAATGTGGTTGTCTATGGTACGGCTCGCCCCCAAGCGGACTCTCCGCTACGGACGCCGGGCCTAGATCCGCGGTCCATCGAAGTCCGAGCTACATTCGAACGGGGCGTTCCCACCTGGATCACGGTCACAGTGAAGTCTTTTCCCATCGACGCCATGTTTGCAAAACAGATCTTGGTAGCGAAACCAAGTGTCACGTTTCCCTTCCTAGGTCGTTTTGCGCCACCCATCCGGCGTCAGCTGGCAAGCCAAACTTTTCGGCCCCAAGCGAGTGGACCATGAGACAAAAAGTCAGGCAAAGAGGGCACGTCCTGCTTGAGACGGCTTTGGTTTTTACCGCGCTGTCACTTTTGTTCGTGGCGGTTTTCGACGTTTCGCAATTTCTTTTCGTGAGAGGCGCTTGGGCGGACCGGGCCCAGGCCGCTGCGCGGTGGGTGGCCACCCAGCCGAGTATTCGTTCTACCGATGTCTGCAACTTCATTCGTTTTGGGACCCCCGTACCGGAAGCCGGCTCCCCCCTACTCTTTGCCATCGCTCCAGACTTGATCCAGGTGCGGGTCCACGATGTAGGAAGCGAAGAGGCGCGTGTGGAGGTCCGGATTTTGCCACCCTCACCGGGATTGATTTCATCGTGGCTTGCCAGTGGTCTTACAGAGCGGCCGGTTGTCGCCGTGGCGCCGCTCGGAATCCACTACGAGGACCGCAGCGGCCGCTGAAGGCCACTTGCCTCTCTTCCCAGCTGTAAACAAGTCCTTGCTAGTCATCTGCTTGAGGGGTTTCACCACTTTACAGGCGATCTTTCAGAGTGATACCCTAAAGAACTTATAATGCGAACCGTTGACCTCATCTACCGCAAGCGTGAAGGCGAAGAGCTTTCTCCAGAAGAAATTGTTTATCTGGTGGAAGGCTACACCCGCGGCGAAATTCCGGATTATCAGATGGCCGCTTTTCTGATGGCTGTGTGCTGGCAAGGCATGTCGGACCGGGAAGTGACAGCCCTGACCGAGTGCATGCTCAATTCCGGTGAGCGGGTGGACATCAGTTCGGTGCCAGGGGTGAAGGTCGACAAGCATTCCACGGGTGGGGTGGGGGATAAGACTAGCTTAATTGCCGCTCCGCTTGCAGCCGCCGCGGGCGTGACAGTTCCCATGATTTCGGGGCGCGGCTTGGGGCACACCGGAGGCACGCTCGACAAGCTCGAAGCCATTCCGGGCTTCCGCACGAACCTCTCAATCGACGAATTCCGCGCTCAGTTAGCCAAGTATCGTCTTGCCTTTATTGGTCAAACGGCGGAAGTCGCACCGGCCGATGGGAAGCTTTATGCGCTTCGCGACGCTACGGCCACGGTAGAGTCGATCCCGCTAATCGCCTCCTCGATCATGTCCAAGAAACTCGCTGTGGGTCTGGACGCGATCGTGCTCGATGTGAAGGTCGGACTCGGAGCCTTCATGAAGCGTCAGATTGATGCCCGGCGACTGGCGCAAATGATGGTGGGCATCGGAAGACGCATGGATAAGCGCGTCCAGGCCCTCATCACCGACATGAACCAGCCGCTGGGCTTTGCAGTTGGCAATGCCTTGGAGATTATGGAGGTTTCCCAAACCCTGCAAAACGCCGGGCCAGTGGACCTCACCCGCCTGTCGCTTGAGCTGGCGGCGCGCATGATTTACTTGGGGAAAGTAACAGAGACGCTGGATGAGGCGCGCGAGCTCGCTCAGCGCAAGCTTCTCGATGGATCGGGCTACCGCAAATTCAAAGAGGTGATCGCCGCGCAAGGAGGCAACCCGCAAGTGCTCGATCGCTTCGAGTTGTTACCAAACGCAACCGGAATGCGCGAAATCTACACGCCTCGCGCGGGCTACGTCAGTACCGTGGACGCCGCCTTGATTGGTCAGGCCAGTAACATGATTGGCGCCGGGCGAGACACCAAGGAGGACTCGATCGATCCAGCCGTGGGGGTCATCCTGGAAGTCAAAGTGGGCCAGAAAGTAGATGCGGGCAGCGTCTTGTGCCGCATCTACTATACGCGAGAGGAGCGGGTGGATGAGGCGGCTGAACTCGTGGAAGACGCCTTCCGCATTTCGCAACAGCCGCCGGATGACCGCGAGTTGATTCTCGAAGTGGTGGGATAGGAGCGGGGCTGGGGCGGCGCACTTGAAGCGGACTTTTCCAGCTTAGTAGGCCCCGGGCGAACGTCCCATAGAAAGGACACACGACTACGGTGGATCGCTTGACCGGCTTGCTCGGCCTTGCCGTGATTCTCGCCGTAGCGTGGTTGTCTTCAACCCAACGAAAAGCGATCCAGCTCAAGCTCATCCTGTGGGGATTGGGACTGCAATTTGGCTTTGCTTTTCTCGTCCTGAAAACCAGTTTCGGGAAACTCTTTCAGGCCGCCAGTACAGCGGTCAATGCCTTGTTGGAATACGCGGAATCCGGCAGCCAGTTCGTCTTCGGTCCCCTTGGCGCCAAGGGGGGTTCGTTTCCCGTTGAGGGCCAGCCTGGGGCAGTCGTGAAAACCGGAGTCATTTTTGCTTTTCAGGTTTTACCCATCGTGATCTTCATTGCGGCGCTGTTCTCCATTTTGTACTACTTCGGGCTGATGCAAATGGTGATTAAGGGCATGGCCTGGCTTATGCTTCGCGTCATGGGAGCGAGCGGGGCCGAGAGCACGAACGTCGCCGCAAGTATTTTTATGGGGCAGACCGAAGCGCCGCTCACGATCCGCCCGTTTCTGCCCCGGTTGACGCAATCCGAGCTGTTCACAATCATGGTGAGCGGCATGGCGCATGTCTCGGGCGCGGTCATGGCGGCGTACGTCAAAATTGCTGGGGTCGAGATTCAGCATTTGCTAACCGCGGTTATCATGACGGCTCCAGCCACCATTCTGCTTGCCAAGATGTTTGTTCCGGAGGTGGAAGAGCCGGAAACAAGAGGCTCGGTGCGCGTGGAAATCGAAAGACCCGGAGTAAACATCATTGACGCTGCGGCGCGGGGAGCGGGCGAAGGGCTCCATTTGGCGCTGAATATCGGCGCGATGCTCGTTGCCTTCCTGGCGCTGATCGCCATGGTGAATGGACTACTCGGCTGGCTTCATGCCTGGTGGTCTGTGTTTCCCGAATCGCTAGAAAAACTGTTCGGCGTCCTTTTTGCGCCCGCTGCCTGGCTCATGGGCGTCAGCTGGAAAGACGCCCAGATGGTGGGGAATTTGCTTGGTACGCGGCTCGTGTTGAATGAGTTTGTCGCTTTCCTCCAGCTGGGTCCCCTGCGCGAGCAACTGGATGCGCGAAGTTTCGTGATCTCTAC
The DNA here is from genome assembly GCA_025056455.1 of Bryobacteraceae bacterium. GTDB lineage: Bacteria > Acidobacteriota > Terriglobia > Bryobacterales > Bryobacteraceae > CADEFT01. Next base: position 422,432 of record JANWVY010000002.1, read on the forward strand.
CTACGCTTTGTGTGGGTTTGCCAACTTCAGCTCGATCGCCATTCAGATTGGAGGCATTGGCGCGCTAGCCCCTAACCGCAAAGCGGATTTGGCGCGTTTGGGCTTGAAGGCGGTGGCGGCGGGAACGCTAGCGAACTTCATGTCGGCCTGCATTGCGGGAATCTTGGTGTGAGATGTTTGGCCATGACTGATTTCGTGCAAACGGTCGCGTTCTTGGAGTCGAAGCTTCCGCGGCGAGCTTCCGTTGCCGTGGTTCTCGGAAGCGGACTTGGCGCCTTTGCGAGCTCGCTTTCCGGACGGACTGAGATTCCCTATGCGGAGATTCCGCACTGGCCCCAATCGACAGCCGTGGGCCATGCGGGCAAACTGGTTTTTGGTTCGTTATCAGGTCTTGACGTTGTGGTTCTATCGGGCCGCGCGCATCTCTATGAAGGCTACACGGCTGCTCAGGTGGCCTATCCAGTACGCGTGCTCGGGCGGCTGGGCGTCTGCAGCGTGGTTTTTACCAACGCCGCTGGAGGAATCAATCCGAAGTACCGGCCAGGCATGCTGGTTGCGATCTCGGATCATATCAACCTTCAGGGCGCGAACCCGCTCGTAGGACCCAACGATGAGTCGCTCGGACCGCGGTTCCCTGACATGAGCGAAGCTTATTACTCGCGCTACCGTGAGCTTGCCCGGGCGGTTGCCGCCGAGCAACAGATTCCGCTGGAAGAGGGCGTTTATGCTGGCCTTCTGGGCCCGAGCTACGAAACTCCAGCCGAAATCCGGTTCTTGCGTACGATTGGTGCGGATTTAGTGGGAATGTCAACCGTGGCGGAGGTAATTGCGGCCAATCACATGGGTCTGAAGGTGCTAGGGATTTCCTGTGTCACCAACCTCGCGGCGGGAATCTCGCTCCACAAGATTCACCACGAGGAAGTCTTGCAGATGGGAGCGCGCGTCCAAGAAATGCTCGTGCGGTTGCTGCAAGCATTGCTGCCCCGGCTAGAACCGTAAGCGGGAGGGGTGCGTTGTGGACCATGCCTCGTGGCAAGACCTGATTCAAGCTGCGCTTGCGGTGCGCCAGAAGGCACAAGCGCCGTACTCCAAGTTTTTCGTTGGCGCCGCGCTTGAGGATCGAAGCGGCAAGATCCACACTGGCTGTAATGTCGAAAACGCGACCTACGGGCTGACGATCTGTGCAGAGCGTGTCGCGGTGTATAAGGCCATTAGCGAGGGCTGCCGGGCTGGCGACTTCCGGCGTTTAGCGATCGCCGCAGACTCTCCGGAGCTGACGCCACCCTGCGGCGCTTGCCGCCAGATTTTGTGGGAATTTGGGGGAGACTTGGAAATTTTGCTCGTCAACCTTGCCGGGGAAAGCCGTTGCTACCGGCTGAGCGATCTACTGCCGCTCGCCTTTGATGCCCGATTCCTCTCGGGCCCAGCCCCGCCCGTCTCAAGCCCCGCAACTCCTTCCCAAGCAAGCTGAAAGGCTGGATCTTATCCAAGAAGTTCTGCCACGGGTTCCCCGGTCTGGTCGTCGAGGGAGTTCGCAATCTTGATGGGACGGCCGATGGGGGTCATATATTCTTTTTTCCAGTCGATGCCGAGCGCTTTGTAGATCGTGGCGTACAGATCGCCCATGGTCACAACTCGATCCGCCACGTTGTAACCTTTTTCGTCGCTTGCGCCCACCACAACTCCGCCCCGGATTCCGCCGCCCGCCAGTGCCAGGGACCAGCAATTCGGCCAGTGATCGCGGCCCAGATTGGCGTTGATGGTAGGTGTCCGTCCAAACTCGCCCATGGCGATGACGAGCGTCGAATCGAGCAATCCTCGCTCCTCAAGGTCATCGAGTAACGCTGAAAATGAGCGGTCGAGGGTCGGACACAAACGGTCCCGGTGTCCCTTGTCATTGTCGCTGTGCGTGTCCCAAGAAGTGCTGTGATACCCTGCCGCCGTAACGAAGCGGCTGCCGGCTTCCACCAGCCTTCGGGCCAGCAAGCAGGACGCTCCGATGGAGTCTTTGCCGTAACGCTCGCGCGTTTTTTCGGTTTCTTTTGACAAATCAAAAGCGTCGCGGACCGCCGGACTGAGAATCATCTTCCAGGCCTGCGCCGTATAGGCATCCATGCTGGCATGCTCAGCGCTCTCATACAGGGAACGGTACTTGCGATCGACGGCTTTGAGAAACGCCGTACGGCTTTCCACGGCCGCTGTGGAAACCGACTTGGGCAGGCTCAAATCGGTCACTTCGAAACCAGGCTTACTCGGATCAGGGATGCACATCGGATCATACTCGCCACCCAGAAAAGCCGCGCGAAAATGTTCCTCATACTGCCGCGCCTTCTCCCACTTTGGCACTAAGACGTGAGCCGGTACGGCGTTGCGCGGTCCTAGCTCTTTGGCGATGATGGCGCCGAAGCTCGGAAACTGCATGGCGGGATTGATTTCATGGCCCGTCATGGCGTAATGGGTGGCTTGCGGATGGTCGGTGCCGCGGGTATGCATGGAGCGGATGAGCGCAAATTTGTGCATCCGCGCCGCCATCTTGGGGAGCAATTCCGAGATGCGGATGCCGGGGACCGATGTAGAGATGGGCTTGAAGTTGCTATTCGGTTTCGGGTCCAAGGTGTCGATGTGGCTGGGCCCGCCTTCAAGCCAGAACAAGATGACCGAGCTGGCCTTGGGCTGAGCCTTCGCGCTCGCGGAAGCTCGGAGAAAGCTGGCTAAGGACAGGCCCAACATCCCCAAGGATCCCACCGAGAGGAAGCAACGCCGGGAAGACGGGTGGTCTTGCATGAAAGTCTCCTCGCCTAGTGATTTTCCGCAAATTCGCGGGAGCTTAGAAGCGCCCAGACAAACTCACCGAGCGCAGCCTGGCGGTTTCCGCGTTTGGCAATGAGCTCGAGCACCTCCCGCCTTTCTTCGGGTTCGGGATAGCGCGCAAGCGCGGCCAGATAAAATTCTTCGACGATTTTCTCATCGGATGCTCCGGCGCGCAGCAGACTCTCCAGCCGGCTGCCCGGAGCTTGAAGCCGGTCAACGTAGGTGGAGCCGGCAAGAATGTGCAAAGCCTGGCTCAAATTTGGCTTTGCGTTTCGTTCGGGCACAGCTCCCCGGCTAGCGCGGCCATATAGTTCTAAGAAGCGCGAGTAGAAGGTGTCGGGATCACGCAGCTGGACAGCGCGGGTCCCGCGCGGCGCCTCGCCTACAGAAGCGCCTTCGGAAACCGCCGTAGCAAACGTTTCTGGAATTCCCGTCACGTCCACAACAGCGTCTAGCAGCACCTCTGCGTCGAGCGCGCGGGCTAGGGCCCGGGAATAATTCCACACGTCGCGCCGGTTCGTCTCGTTGGGCCGGTACGACAACTGATACGTTCGGGAGCGCACGATGGTGCGCATGAGGTGGCGCAACCGGTAGCCATGATCTGCAAAATCCTTCGCCAGCGCAGCCAGCAGCTCGGGATGCGTTGGGGGGTTGGTAGAGCGAAAATCATCGACAGGATCCACAATTCCGCGGCCAAAAAAGTAACCCCAAATGCGGTTGACGGCCGCTTCGGCAAAGTAAGGATGGCGCGTCATCCATTCCGCCAGAACACGCCGGGGATTGCCGTCGGCAGTAACGGCTAAGGGAGTGCGATCAAACACGACTGGCTTGACGGGCTGTTTGGTCCTGGGGTGCAGCAACTCGAGCGATCCGCCGACGTCCTTGGTGCTGAGATCCATGTTCGTGGGATGATCAAACACCACGGCGCCCACGCGAAACAGCCGGGAAAAAAACGCAGCCATACCCCAGAACTGGTCTTGGCTCCAGTTTTCGTAAGGGTGGTTGTGACATTGTGCGCAATCGAGCCTGCGGCCCAGAAAGACTCGTACTTCTTCGGCCATTACGTCCGCTGGTGGCCCGATCTGGTTGTAAGGAAGGAAATGCCGCGAGGCTGGTTCGTAGCCTTGGGAGGCGATCCGCTCCCGCGCCACTTGATCATACGGAAGGTCTTTCTCTACCCAATCGCGAATCCATTCCCAATAACTTTGACTCCACTTGGAAGAAAGCCCGTTGGTGAAAATCGCGACGCGAAAAACGTCCGCAAAACGCCAGGTCCAATAGTCGACAAATTCGGGAGAGCCAATCAAGGCATCGATCAGCTTTTCGCGTTTGTTGGGATCGCGGCTTGATAGAAATTCTCGAACTCGCTCTGGCGGGGGCAGCGCGCCTGTCAGGTCCAGACACACACGGCGCAGGAATTCCGAATCTGAGGATAGCTCTGAGGGCAGGATTTGGAACCGCTCGAGTTTGCTGAAGACGTGCTGGTCGATGAAATTCGCGCGGGGCGTGTGGGGATAGCGTGGCAACCGCGGACCCGTGACACCGGCAATTACGCTGCCCACCCATCCCGCCGCCCGGACGACAATCGCCGTTTCGCCCCTCGATTGAGCGCGGATCCGGCCATCTGGGGACACCGAGACAATATCGGGGTCATTAGGGGAATAAATCACTTGATGGGTAAAATCTTCCTGCTGACCGTTGTCGAAGTGGGCGGTGACAAGAAGCTGCCGCTCACCGCCTTCGGGAAGAACCACAAGTGGCGGCGTGAAGGTGAGCTTCATCACGGCCGGGGCCGGCCGGCTCGCATCGCCAAAGGGCGCGCCTGCTCGCACCCAGGCCAGCATCGTGCGGTAGTCTTCTGAGTCTGGCTCGAGGCGCTTGCCGCCGCCGTGCGCTACGGTAAGGGTGGGCTTGGTCAACAAGAGGCTCCGCTCAGGGTTAGCCAGGTCGACCCGGGGAATGCGCTCCCCCTTGACCTCCGGCGTGAGCACCTGATAGCCCCCTCCTTGCAGAATCCATTCGTAGTCCTCTTCGGGATAGAGCCCGCTAGCAGATAGCTTGAAGCCGCCGCGTCCCTTGACGCCGCCGTGACAGGCACTAGTGTTGCATCCGCGTTTTGTGAGAATGCGAAGAATTTCGCGGGAAAACGTGGGGTTGGCGCCCTCTCCGCCCAGACGGATCGTAACGGGCACTTGGGCTTTCTGCCCTCGCCAAGTAGCGGTCAGCATGGTGGAGCCACTGGCCGCAGCTCCGAGCCGCGCCGGAGCAAGCCACCGGACCAAGTTAGGCTGTTGCAGCTGCCAAGAGGTTTCCGAAGTCACTTCCCGCTCCGAACCATCCGCGCTGACGAGCAAGGCCACCAGTTGCTGGCTGGCGCGCGCTCCTTGCAAGACGATTCGCTCGGGCAGAATCCGCAGTTTTTCGCCGGCTCCAGCTTCCGCGCTCAGACTCGCTGCAATCAACCCAAGAAGCAAGCGCATCCTCATGGTTCTACCACCATCAGCGGAATTTCTTTTTCCGCGATCACCGGGCCTAAGCGGCCATTTGTGAGTGGTCGCACGAGCAGCCGCAGGCGAACAGGTTCCGGCGTTAGCCGTGCATCCTGGGCCGCACTCAGGACAACCGTTGCTTGTTCCGTTTTCGGCAAAAACCGTTCGCGCTTGCCAACGGGCTCGGGAGGATCCGGCTCTTCGATAAAATCAGAGCCCGTGTGCGCAGAGACTCCCGGAGGCAAATTCTCCACGGAAATGGCGACCCCTTCGCGGTAGTTTTCCTCGCGATCAAAAGACACGCGGATTGTTTTCGCCTCTTGCGGGGCCAGATTGAAGTGGTCGGCGTCGATGCGCACTTGCCCCACATGGGGAATCTGCGGTCGGAGTTGAATGCGATATTGAAAGTTAGAACCGGCGTGGTCTGCGGTCAGCTCCCGCACCTCCAGGGTGTACTCGCCAGGCTCGCGCAAAGGGACGATCAGTTTTGCTTGCAGCGACTTGGTGAGCGCGCCCGTACAGGCCCCTTTGCCCACCAGCAGATTAGTGGCAATTTCCTCGCCCGTAGCATTCACGAGCCGCACCAAGGGGTTGAAGAACGGCGGCGCACGAAAGGGCGTCTCCACCTCAATCGCGATGTCCCGGGGGCTCTCCAACTGAAAGCGCGCCCGGTGGGTTTGCCCAGGTTTCTCAATCACGCCTTGCACCATGGCCGGAAGCGGAATGCGCGGCGATTGCGGGGCCCCGGTAGAAGCGGCCTGATATCGCTCCATCACCAGGCCGGGATCGGGGAGCCCACCTCGGGCAGCAAGAAGCGTCAAACGAGCGGGCGTCAGAGAGCGCGAAAAGCTTCTCTCTTGCCAGTCGGTGGGGGCTGGAGAAGGTTCCGGCGGATGTTCACCAGCTAAAACTTTGAGGTGGTAGCTGTAGTCGGGGCCTCCCTGGCCAGCAAAGGCCTCAACGCGAAGCCAGTAAACGCCGGTTCGCTCGAAGCGATGCGTCAGGTGAGCGTCGGTGAGGCGTCCAAACACGAAGGCGGGTTCATCATTGAAGGCTACGCGCCTGAGCCGCCGCGGGTCAAACCAGCTCGCGCCCGCCTCAAGGATGGTGAGCGCTGGGTCGAAGTTGGGAACTGTAGCGGCTGAGCCGGCAGCAGCGATCTGCGGCAACCCGGAGACAACTTCGAAAGTCATCACCTCGCCGGCGCGAGCCTCGAGACGGTAGTAATCCGCTTCGCCGCGGCGTAAAAGCCGGCCCGCATACACCGCGCTTTTTTCTGCGATGGGAATCGCAGTGTCGGCTGCGTCGTGCGCTCCTTCGGGCTCACTGAGCACAGGGAGATCCGTAACCAGGAGCGGAAGGGCGTTTGTCACTCCGCTCGTCGTGACCAGCCGGAGAGGGTAGCGCCCCGGGGCTAAGCTCGCCTCTACCTCGATTTGCAGCTGCACTTCATCCACCGGTTTTTTTATCCCCGGCGGTTGAGTTGACACACCGCGCGTCCGCGCCCGCAGCCCGCTGGTTGGAAGCATCGCTGCGTACACTCCTTTCAAACCGCTTCCGCGAACTGTGATCAGGCTTCTTTTGCCTCGTTCCAGCGTGAAAGGATAGATGGACTGAATCGACGGCTCCGCTCGCTTGGCACTCGTCGCTTGGGCCCGAGATTCGTGGGGATGGATCGCCACACCAGCGATCCCCACCACGGCCAGCCATGCTTGGATCCGCATCAGTATGTGGTTATTTGTATCACACTGAGCAGACTCCTTCAGGATGCGGTGGCGCCATGGGACCGGCGCGGGAGGCAGAGGCAGGTTTCGCCTGCCGGGGAGATGGGCTGGAAGCGCTCCGGGCGAGCTAGGAAAGGCCCATCCGCTCGAGTTTGCGGTATAAGGTTTTGCGCTCGATTCCTAAGACTTTTGCCGCGCGGCTTTTGTTTCCGCCGCAGGCTGCCAACACGCGGCGAATTTGTTCGGCCTCGGTCTCGGCCAGAGTTTCGCTGGCCTGGTCCCGCGAAGTAATGCTCTCAATCGCGTCGCGGACGGCCTCTTCGTCAATCCGGTGCTCTGGGGCAAGAATGGTCAAACGTTCGATGAGATGTTGCAACTGCCGGACATTCCCGGGCCATTGATACTCCATGAGGGCCCGGAGGCCGGATTCAGTCAGCTTAGCGTCCAGGTGGTAGCGCTCGTTCGACTTGCGCAGGAAGTGATGCGCCAGGAGAGGAATGTCCGAGCGGCGCTCGCGCAGCGGGGGTAACTTGATATTCACGACGTTGAGGCGATAAAACAAATCCTCGCGGAACCGTTTCTCCTCGACCATCTTGGCCAAGTCACGATGGGTGGCGGCTACGACGCGTACGTCTACCCGTTTCGCCTTGGAGGCGCCCACCGGGCGCACCTCTTTTTCTTGCAAGAAGCGCAGCAACCGCTGTTGGAAGTTCAGGTCGATATCGCCGATTTCATCTAGAAACACGGTGCCGTTGTTGGCTGCTTCCAAAGCCCCTACACGGTCACGGTCAGCCCCAGTAAAGGCGCCGCGGATGGAGCCAAACAGCTCGCTTTCGAGCAAAGTTTCCGTTACTGAGGCGCAGTCCAAGGCCACAAACGGCATGTGGCTGCGCGGGGAGTTGTTGTGAATCATCCGCGCGACCAATTCTTTGCCCGTGCCCGTCTCGCCCTGAATGAGCACTGTGGTGTCGGTTGGCGCGACGCGGGCCACGATTTTGTAGACTTCCACCATGCCTGGCGAGCTGCCGATCATTTCGCTCTCCGGCAAATCGTCGATTTCGCTCTCTTCGTCCCGTGACCCTTTGAGCGCTTGCTCGGCACGCTTAATCACTTCCAGCATGCGGTCGAGCTCGAACGGTTTCGCCACATAATCAAATGCCCCTCCCCGCGTGGCGGCCATGACCGTTTCAATGCTGCCCCGCCCGCTCATGAGAATCACCTTGCAGTTGGCGTCACTGCTGCGGGCGGCATTCAAAACGTCGAGCCCCGTGCGCTCGTCGAGGTAAACGTCGCTAATGACGATCGGGAAGCTGTCGTTGGCCAGGCGGCGCATGGCCTCCGAAGTTGAGCCAACCGCCTCAACTTGGTAGCCTTCGCACTCAAGAAACGTAACCAGCGTCTCGCGAACCGAGCTATCGTCTTCAACAACCAACAAGCGCGGCAACGATATCACCCTCTTTGGCCGGTAGTCTGCGCTGATCTACACACGGGCACGGCGATGGTGAAGCAGGAGCCTTGATTGAGGGCGCTAGTCACTTCCAAGCGTCCACCGTGGTGCTCGACAATCTGCCGCACGATCGACAATCCAATGCCCGTGCCCGACTCGCCGCTTTGCTCAGCGCGCCGGGTCCGGTAGAACTTGGTTCCGATCTGTTTGAGTTCCTTTTCATCCATTCCCATGCCTTGATCACGCACGGAAACGTGTAGCTCCTCGCCGCAGCGGCGCGTGTCGACACGCACCTCCGTTTCAGCGGGAGAATATTTCACGGCATTCGTTAGCAGATTATATATAGCGTACTCCATCAGTTCGCGGTCGCCCAAGACTTCGTCGCTAGATTGCTCGCCGAGGAGAATCCGAATCTGCTTGCGGTCACCCAGAGGCCGAACGCGCTCGACACAGACGGTGACGACATCCTGGATGGCGAAGGGCTCGCGTTTCATCTCCATTTGGCCTTCACTGAGCCGTTCGACATCGAGGAAAGCCTGCATCATTTTCGCCATTCTTTTCGAGTCCGAGTGGATGGTTTGCGCCAAGTGTTTGCGCTTTTCTTCACTCAAGTTGTAACGTCCGATGAGCTCGCTCATGCCCTGAATGGCGGTTAGCGGAGACTTCATTTCATGAGCCACAAAATGGATGGCCTGCTGATAGCGCCGGCGGTCGTCCTCGGACTTACGCAGCTGCTTGCGCACGACGAAATATTCCCAAGCGGCGCAACTGAGCCCGGTGAGCCAGGCGCAAGCGGCAGGAGCCAGTAGCGGAAAGACCACGCCTTCTCGAAATAGGAGATGGGGGAAGAGGTGGGCCAGGAGAATCTGCAAGATGGCTGTCAAATAGGCCTGCCAGCCGCCAAAGAGGGCAAACATGGCGGCCGTGGAGGCGCTGAAGATCGCACCCACTACCAGCACGGCCACGTTCGACGCCTGGCGGAGGTATTTGCCCCCTGCCAGCGTCTCAAAGATGTGCGCATGGATCTCCACGCCGGGCATGGGCAAGAGCGTGCTGACAGGAGTCATGAGTCGGTCCCGAGTTTCGGACTGCGAAGTGACGCCAGCAAAGACAACTTTGTTGCGTAGATTCTCCGCCAGGTGGGGCTGCTCGAGTATCTGCTGGACCGAGATTTTGGGAATGCCAGAAGCCCGGTAAAGAATGAGCAGCGCACGGCCCTGGGTGGGGTGGCGGGGAATGGGAATCACGGCCTGGCCCAGTTGAAGGTCCTTGGGCGATTCGATGATTTGCTCAACGCCCAGCGAAAGGCGGTAAGCCTCGAGGGCCAAAGCCCACAAGCGCATCCGGCCGGCCACTTTTTCCAGCTGCACTTGGCGGCTGACTCCGTCATAACGGTCGGGATCGGCGTGCACATGACCGACGGCTTTGGCGAAAGTTCGGAACGGGCCATAGGGGAGCTGCCAGCGCTGGCCATCCGGCAGAATGTCGGCCGACAGCACAAGATTGGGGGCGGAGGCGAAAGCCCGGGCCAGGGCTGCATCGTCGGCCGGGTCCCAGGCCTCCCCATAGATGAGGTCAACTGCCACGACCTTTGGCTGAGCCTGTGCCACGCGCTCTAAAGCTCTCGCCAGGGTGGCGCGCAGCGAGCGCCTACCATAGCGCTGTAGCGTAGCGTCATCGATCTCAAGAATGACGGAATGTTGCGCGGGTTGCTTAGAACCATGCAAGGCGAGGAGAAAATCGTAATGGTAGTTGTCAATGCGCGCAGCAATTGAGCTCCACCCTGCAAACAAAGCAAGCACAAACGAGCCGGCCCCGAACCAGACAAAAGGAAGCTTACGCCGCGTGGCGGTTTGTCTCATCGCGCGTTCAACCACCTCTCGATTTCCTTTGTGCCGCGCGGCAATTTGCGGGAAAGAATCCGGCCTCCCTGGGGCGTCACCAAAACCATATCCTCGATCCGAATGCCGATTCCCTCATCGGGAATGTACAACCCGGGCTCGATGGTCACAACCATGCCTGCCTCTAGCGGGGCGTCGGAATTCCACAAATCATGCACTTCGAGACCGACATGATGACCGATGCCGTGAGTGAAATACTTTCCTAGAGGTTCACCCTGGCGGTCTTTGCCGTGCGCGTTCATGTACTCGCGAGCAAGATTCGTCAAGCTGCCTTGCGGGCCGAGCGTCGCTCCCGGTTTGGCTGCTTCGATTGCAGCATTCTGCGCTCCGAGAACGATTTCGTAGAGTTCGCGTTGCCGGTCGGTGAAACGGCCGCTGACGGGGATGGTGCGGGTGAGATCGGAGGCATAGTTGGCGCATTCAGCCCCCACATCGACTAAGAGCAAATCGCCTGGCTCAAGGCGGCGGCGGTTGGCCGAATAGTGAAGGATCAGGGCGTTGGGACCGGAGGCGAGAATGGGTTGGTAAGCCATACGCTCGCAGCCCTGCTCCTTCATGGCCGCAAACATGGTCCCCTCAAGTTGATACTCATATAGTCCGGGGCGAACGCGCCGCCAGGCCGCTAGGTGCATCTCGATCGAAACATCGATGGCACGCTGGAGCAATTCGATTTCGCGAGCGGATTTGATCATGCGCAAGCGGGCGATCTCCCGGGTGAGGTCGTGCAGCTCCGCGCCCGCAGCCGCAGTTTGAACGAGCGGCAGCTTGCGGCTTGAAAAAGAGGTGTAGATTTTGCGCCCGGCCGTAATTTGCCTTTGTAGTTCGGCCTCCCAGCTACCGGCTGGGGCCACCTTCGAGAATCCAGTATGCCCCTCAATCCCAACGTCGCCCGCGGCGGCGCGGCGCCCTTCGTAGCGTTCTTTCCGCTCATTCCGCGCGGGAAGAAAGAGAACATCTTCGCCGGGTGCGAGGATCATGACTGCCCCAGGCTCGAGCCAGCCCGTGAAGTACAAGAAATTGGCGTCCTGAAGGAAGGGGCGGCGGGGTTCAGCATCTTGGTCGGTGGATCCGATGAGCACGATGGCAGCCTCAGGGAATGCCGCCTGAAGACGCGCCCGTCGCTGCTTAAATTCTTCCTGCGAGATCAGGATCGCAGAAAGCGCAATTGCAACTTGAACCAGGAACACTCCTTCTCAAGTTAGCGCATGCGCCAACCTCTGGTAGGGGGTCTGGGGCGCCTCTAGCGGGCGAGCGCCTACGCGCGTGCCGAACGCTCACCGCCGTTCGCGATAAGCTCTACCCACGGAGGAAGCTTTAAAGCCCTCCGTCAGAGGGCGCCCAGCCTGTAAGCGCCAGTAAGTTGCAAGGCTGGAGCGCTGTCAACCAGAAGTGAAGGAGTGACAAAAATGATCCACCGACTCACATCCTTGAGCCTGCTGCTCACATTACCCTGCTGGCTCAGCGCGCAAGAAGGGGTATTTAGTGGGCTCACCTCGAGCCTAGAAAACATCTACCGCGTGGCCAAAGCGAAAACCTTTTCGATCAGCCCGGAAAATCTGACAGGCGAGAAGGGCAAAGGCGCCATGGCCACGCCGCCCAACGGCTCAGCCGCTAGCGCTGCTTCGGAATTAGGACAAGGCTGGAAAGTCAATCCTTACATTGTGATTCAACCAGGAACCACCTTTACCCTGGCAGACATCCAAACGCAAGGAGCAATTCAACATATCTGGATGACGCCAACGGGTAACTGGAGGTTCTCGATTTTACGCATGTATTGGGATGGCGAGGAGCATCCCTCGGTAGAAGTGCCCGTCGGGGACTTTTTTGGCATGGGGTGGGGCAAATATGCGCACATCTCCTCCCAAGCCATCTGTGTAAACCCGGGCAGCGCTTTCAATTCCTACTGGCCCATGCCGTTTCGCAAGCGCGCTCGCATCACTCTGGAGAACTTAGACGAGCGTCCCATGACAATCTACTACCAAATTGACTACACCCAGGCGCCGGTTCCGCCCGACGCCGCATATTTTCATGCCCAGTTCCGGCGCGTCAACCCGCTGCCTTTTAAGCAGGTCTATACGATTGTGGATGGCATCCGGGGCCGCGGACACTATGTTGGCACTTACATGGCGTGGGGCGTTCACAATAATGGTTGGTGGGGCGAGGGAGAAATTAAGTTCTATATGGACGGCGACAAACAATTTCCCACGATCGCCGGGACAGGTACAGAGGATTACTTCTGCGGCTCTTATAACTTCGAGAATAAGGAGAAAAAAGAATACGAGACATTCACCACACCTTACTCCGGTCTGATTCAGGTCATCAAACCCGACGGCCTTTATAACTCGCAGCAACGCTTTGGACTGTATCGCTGGCACCTGACGGACCCTATCCGGTTTGAAAGCGACTTAAGGGTCACCATTCAGGCCTTGGGATGGAAGTACAACCGTAAGTACCTTCCTCTTCAGGATGACATTGCCTCGGTGGCCTACTGGTATCAAATGGAACCCCACCAACCCTTTCCCCAACTGCCGAGCCGGGATGAGCTTGCCGTGCATTGAATCCTGACAGCGGGGCTAACAGCCTGGCGGGTGAACTACCCGCCGGCTCTAACCCGTGGTATCATGCAGCGGGTCATGCGACTTTCGCCCGTTTTTGCCGCAGCAGTTTTTGTCTTTGCCGCCCAGGCGCAAAATGCTACGCAAGCTGGCCGCTTTTATGTGGAACATCCGACGCTTCTTAACTTGGGGTTCGAGTGGTCCATTCAAGGCGACGCAAACCGCAACGCGACAGTGACGACCCACTATCGCAAGGTAGGAGAAACGCGCTGGCGCGAGGGTTTACCCTTGGTGCGTGTCGGCGGTGGGGAAATTGTCTACCGGCGCCGCGAACACCTAGAGTATAAGGTCCCGGATGGTTTTGCGGGATCCATCCTCAATTTACAGCCCGGTACGGAATATGAATGCCGCTTTGAACTGCGAGATCCCGATGGTGTTCGCGGAACGGCAACACAAACGGTAAAAGTCAAAACACGTACCGAACCAAAGCCTTACTCAGGGGGCCGGCGCCTGCATGTCTATCCTCCGGACTACCAAGGGCCAAAACAAGAGCCTAGCTTCACCAGCCTTCTCCAGGCGTACTATGGGGCAGGACTGGGCGATTGGAATATGGTGTGGGAGCGCCGAGCGCAACCGGGCGACACCATCCTCTTACACGTTGGTTTGTATAAGAACGACCGGCTCAACTATGTCGATCCTATGATGACTCCCTTTGACGGGACCATGTTATTAACATTGAAAGGCACGCCAGAACGGCCCATCACGATTCAAGCAGCGGGGGATGGCGAGGTAATCTTAGATGGCGCGGGCAACCACCGCCTGTTTGACGTTGCAGCCTCGCGCTACCACATCTTCGAAGGTTTAACCATCCGCAACACGGATGTTGCCTTCTTTGCGGGGCAGAAAGAAGTGGTGGGCGCCGTTGGCCTAACGGTGAAAAATTGCCGGTTTGAAAATGTGGGCTTTGGCGTTTGGACCGAAAACGCGGACTCGAGCGACTTTTACATTGCCGACAACCTGTTTCTCGGTCGCGACGACCGTTTCCGGCTGATTGGATGGACAGGCCCACTCTGGCCAAGCGCCGGTCCCTACGGCTCTCACTTACTCACAAGTTACTACGCCGTCAAAGTATACGGGCAGGGACACGTCATTGCCCATAACGCCATTGCTTATTTTCACGATGCCATTTCAATTTCCACTTACGGAACCCCGGAACCGGATCCTGAACGGCGTGCTTCTTCCATTGACATCTATAACAATGACATGCACCTGTTTAACGACGATTTCATTGAAACTGATGGTGGCGTGCATAACATCCGGGTGTTTCAAAACCGGGGCGTGAACGCGGCGCAAGGAGGCTACAGCTCACAACCCATCTTCGGCGGACCTGCTTACTTTATTCGAAACATCCTCTATCACGTGCCAACGGGCGTAGCCTTTAAATTCTCAGCCAAACCAGCGGGTTTGTTTGTTTATCACAACACCATCATCAGCGAGCATCTGGTCGGCGAACCTGCGGCGAACATGCACTTTCGAAATAACTTGTTTTTGGGACGAGATACACCGGAGCGCGGAATCCTCACCTTGGCCAACGCCACTGACCGCTACAGTTCGGACTATAACGGCTACCGGCCCAATCGTGGAGTGAAGGCGCAGTACCGCTTTCTTGCGCCGAAACCTGGGGAGATTTTGTATGAGCCGTCAAAATCCGACTGGCAAGAGTTTTCCACTTTGGCCGAGTTTCGCCGGGCTACGGGGCAGGAGATGCATGGCATCGAAGTGGACTTCGATATCTTTGAAAACCTCGCGCCGCCAGACCCTGCTCGCCGACACGCGGTGTACCACGCTATGGATCTCAATTTTCGCCTCAAGGCAGGTAGCAAGGCAGTTGATGCAGGGGTTGTAATCCCGACAGTGAACGAGGATTTTACGGGGGCCGCGCCAGATCTTGGTGCGCTGGAACTTGGCAAGCCAGAACCTCATTACGGACCGCGCTGGCTCACCTGGAAGCCGTTTTATCGCTAGGGCAACCGCGCCGAGCGAGCGCTCACTCGAACGGTTGTTCCCCGTCAGGGGGACGAGGCTGTTTGCCGGGCCGCGGTAGAATGAGAAATTCTGTCGCATGGTGGAATCCCAACTAGAATCCTTGGCTCAATCTGCGCGTGAGCGCATTGGCGCCGCCGCAACCGCCGAAGAGCTAGAAGCTGTGCGCGTGGAGGTGCTGGGGCGAAAAGGAGCACTAGCTGAAATCAGCAAAGGGCTCGGCCGGCTTTCTCCGGAAGACCGCGCGCGGATCGGCAAATTGCTCAACCTCGCAAAGAATGAACTCGAAGCTCTCTTGGAGCGCCGCAAGCAAGAGTTTGAAGAAGCCGCGCTGCGAGCAAAGTTAGAGGCCGAATGGGTCGACCTCACCTTACCCGCGCCGGGACCACGTCCGGGGGTGTTGCACCCGCTGACACAGATCCAGGAAGAGCTTGAGGATCTGTTCACCTCGATGGGCGTGGTTGTGCTCGATGGCCCGGAGGTGGAAACAGAGTACAACAATTTTGACGCTCTCAATATTCCGCCTGATCATCCGGCGCGTGACATGCAGGATACCTTTTGGTTGACCGATGGCAACTGCTTGCGCACGCATACCTCGTGCGTTCAGGTGCGCGGCATGGCGAAACTAGGCCCGCCGCTCCGGATGATCGCTCCGGGACGCGTATTTCGTAACGAAGAAGTGGACCCGTCGCACGAGCACACGTTTTATCAGCTCGAAGGCATGATGGTGGACCGCAATGTCTCGATCGCCCACATGCTGTATTTCATGAAGACGTTGCTGCGGCATATCTTCGGCCGCGAGGTAACGGTGCGGCTGCGGCCTGGCTACTTTCCCTTTGTTGAACCAGGGTTTGAGCTTGACGTGCAATGCCTGATCTGTGATGGGCAGGGCTGTCCCGTCTGCAAGCACAGCGGATGGGTTGAGCTGCTGCCCTGCGGTTTGGTGCACCCCAACGTCCTCCGCATGGGAGGGATTGATCCGGAAGAATGGAGCGGATTCGCGTTTGGTCTAGGACTCACGCGTTTGGTCATGATGCGTTATGGGATCGACGATATCCGCTATCTGCAATCGGGCGATTTGCGTTTTCTCCGTCAATTCTAGGAAGGAAAAATCGCGTTGAGGTTTTCGTATAACTGGCTGAAGGAGATGGCGCTGGGCCTCGCTACAGAGCCGCGCGATCTCATGAACCTAATTACGCTCAAGACTGCCGAATGCGAGGGTCTGCACAAGGTGGGCCAACATTTTTCCCAGGTAGTGGCCGCAAAAGTACTTCAAGTTGAACCGCTCGGTTCTGGCCGCAACCGGAAGACGCTCATTGATGCGGGCCCGCTCGGCCAGCACACTGTGGTTTGCGGCGCTCCCAATTGTCGGCCTGGCGTCATCACGGTCTGGGTGCCGCCCGGAACTCGCTTGGAGGACCAGGTGATTGGCGTGGCATCGATTGATGGCGTTTCGAGCGCGGGGATGCTGGCTAGCGGCCGGGAGCTCGGAATCAACCGCGATCATGAGGGAATTCTGGAAATCGAAGCCGAGCCGGGGGCTTTGATACCGGGTTGCCAGCCAGATTTCGTGATTGAGGTAGACAACAAATCGCTCACCCACCGGCCGGATCTGTGGGGCCACCACGGCATGGCGCGAGAGGTTGCCGCGATCCTGGGCTTAGTTCTGCGGGATCCTGTCCATCTGACTCAGCTTCCACAAGGCGCCTCGCCGTTCCGTGTTTCGGTGGAAGATTCCGCTTTGTGCCCGCGATACAGCGCCCTGGTGGTGGAGAACGTGCAGGTGCGCCCCTCGCCCTTGTGGCTTCAGTACCGCTTGCAAGCGATTGGCCTCAACCCCATCAATAACGTCGTCGATGTCACCAACTATGTGATGGCGGAACTTGGCCAGCCCATGCACGCCTTTGACGCCGAGCAACTGGCCGGAGATACGATTTTCGTGCGCCCTGCGCGCGATGGGGAGCCATTTGACGCGCTGAATGACGAAAGTTACCGTTTGACGCCCGCGGCGCTGGTAATCGCGGACAAGCAGGGCGCGATTGCGCTAGCTGGGGTGATTGGCGGAAAACATAGCGCAATCAGTCAAACCACCACGAAGCTGGTGCTGGAAAGCGCCAACTTTCAAGCAGCAAACATCCGCCGTACTTCGGTCCGACTGAAACTTCGCACCGACGCCTCGCAGCGGTTTGAAAAGTCGCAGGATCCAGCCAACACGGTGCGGGCGCTGGCGCGCGCTGTGGAGCTGCTGGAAATCGTTTCGCCGGGCTGCCGAGTTTGTGGAGGGGTTGCCGACGCGGCGGCGGAACGGCCGCTACCTCCACCCATTGAACTTCCGGTCGACTGGTTAATCCGGAAGCTGGGGCGGGAGATTGCGCCCGAGCAGGCCCGGCAGATCCTCGAGGCCTTGCAGTTTGGTGTAGACCAGCCGAGCCCCCGTGTGCTCACGGTCCGGGTGCCGAGCTGGCGGGCCACCAAAGATATTTCCATTAAAGACGATTTGGTCGAGGAAATCGGCCGGATGATTGGATACGACACGATCACGCCAACTGCGCCGGTTGTCCCCACTACACCTCCGTATCAAGATCCGAGAAGATCCTTTCTGCGCCGCTTGCGACACCTTGTCGCCGCGCAAGGTTTTGACGAAGTCTACAACTACTCTTTTGTCAGCGAGGAACTGGCGCGGCGCTTCGAGCTCGATCCCGAAAAACATGTCCGGGTGGCCAATCCCATCAGCGTGGAACAGGGGCTGATGCGCCAGTCGTTGATTCCCGGAATTTGGCGCAACGTGGTGGAAAACAGCAAACACTGGGATCAGTTCCGGCTGTTTGAGATCGGCTTTGCAATTCATCCCCGGGCAGGCTCGCTGCCAGAGGAGATCCCGCATCTTACGGCAGCGATCTACTCGCGCACGGGCGACACGGAATTGCTATTTGAGATGAAGCGACTGGCTGAGTGTGTGCTGGAAGGCTGTGAATTACGTCCGTGCCCGGCGCATGGGTACGAACACCCAGCCCG
This sequence comes from Bryobacteraceae bacterium, assembly GCA_025056455.1. Taxonomy (GTDB): domain Bacteria; phylum Acidobacteriota; class Terriglobia; order Bryobacterales; family Bryobacteraceae; genus CADEFT01. Next base: position 440,417 of record JANWVY010000002.1, read on the forward strand.
CACAGCTGAAGTGCTCTGGCGCGAGCAGGTGGTGGGAAGACTCTTTGAGTTCCATCCGCGGTGGGTGGAAACTGGGCGCGCCGTCGCGCTTGATCTAAACCTGGCGACTGTCGAGTCGCTCGGCAAGAGAGAGAAACGTTACCAGCCTGTGCGCCGCTTTCCGTCGAGCGCTTTCGATCTCTCTGTGGTGGTGCCTCGCAGGACACTGGTTGGAGATCTTGAAAAGGTCATCCGCCAGCTGGCAGGCGCGGACTTGGATCGGGTCACCTTCCTGCGCCAGTACGAGGGGCCGCCGCTTGAGGAAGGTTTGAAGAGCGTCTCCTTTCGAATTACGGTCGCTGCTCCGGATCACACGTTGTCCAACGACGAGGTGAGCGCCATTCGGGAACGGATGATTCGCGGCATGCGCGCTCAAGGATACGAGCTGAGAGTCTAGCTGGCTTTCTGCGACTGACGCGGTTAGTTTTTCCTTCGCTGTCCGATACAGTACAGATATTTTTGGGTGCGCAAGAACAGTTGTCCGTCGGAGATGGCGATCGAACTCAACACATAATCGTCAATCACGTTTTCGGCCAAAACCTCGAATCGATCTGCGGCGCGAAATACCGTTGTGACTCCATCTTCGTTGGTGACGTAGATTTTCCCGTCGGCCAGCACAGGAGAGGCGCTGTAGGTGCCGGCCCGAATGCGCTCTGGTCCCCAGATTTCTTTTCCCGTTCGCAGGTCCAGACAATAGACAATGCCGCGGTCGTTCACCACCCAAAGCCTGCGGCCATCGGTCACCGGGGTCGGCACATCGGGTCCGTTGTTGTTGGACCAAACGCGGTGAGAGATGCTTACATCCCCGCGGCCTCCGCCGCGAAAAGCCATCATGGGGCGGACGCGTGTAGGCGCTACGACCAGCTCGCCCACGGCCACGGGTGAGGCCACGATGCGGTGAAAAGGATTGCCTTCTGGATTAAAACCCGTACCCCGCCAAAGCTCTTTTCCTGTGGCTAAATCATGTCCCGTGATGACATCTCCTCCTGTGACCACCAGCTCCCAGGTCTTGCCAACCTGCACGAGTGTCGGCGTGGTATAGGAATCGGGCGATTCTCGTTGCGCATCGGTGGGTCTTTCCACTCGCCAGACGTTTTTTCCGGTGAGTTTATCAATCCGCATCACATACGAAGGATCGTCTGTGGTCATGCCATGGAGCACTTGGATATAGAGAGAATCCTCATGCAGCAAAGGCGAGCTGGCGTATCCGTGGTTCAACCCAAAGCGGCCGTACTCCTTTTGAATATCACGCATCCATAATTCCTTGCCGTCCATATCGAACGCTTTGAGGATGCCCGTTCCGGTGAGGGCCCAGACATGGTTGCCGTCCGTGACCGGGGAGGGTGAGGACATGTTCTGTTTGCGGGCCTTACGGTTTCCGCCACCCATGGAGCGTTTCCACAGCACCTGCCCGCGAGAGCGATCCACGCACCACAGCGCGAGTTTGTCTTCGTCCTCGGCGACGTTCAAAAAGATTTTTTCGCCCCAAACAATGGGGGTCGAGCCACTCCACATGGGCATGGGGAGCTTCCAGGCGATGTTCTCCGTTTCGCTCCATCGCGTGGGAAGGTTGGTCTCCGTGCTGGCGCCCGTGCGCTGCGGTCCTCGCCACTGCGGCCAGTTTCCCGCTTTCGCTGACCAGGCGATTAGCAGAAAGCAAAGCCCCAAACGCATGCGATCAGAATACCAACAGCAACCGTCCCACCGCTGTGATAAGTTTTGGTGACGGATGACACCTACACTCTCTCGGCGCGCATTCTGTCTTTCTCCGCTTGCAGGCTCCGTTGGTCGGGCGCTCGCCGCGCAACGCCCGATGAACGTTTTGTTCGTTGTTTCCGATGATCTCACGTCCACAGCGCTAGGCTGCTACGGACATCCTCTGGTTCAGTCGCCCCATATTGATTCGCTAGCGAGAAGTGGGACTCGCTTTGACCGCGCCTATTGCCAGTTTGCCTTGTGTGCTCCGTCTCGGGCGAGCTTTCTGACGGGGTTGCGACCCGATTTCACCGGCGTGCTCAGCAACGGGCCCGACTTCCGGGACCGGCTGCCGCATCACGTCACTTTGCCGCAGCTGTTCAAAAATAACGGTTACCAATCGATCCGGGAAGGAAAACTGTTTCATATGGGCGTGCCCACAACCGTCGGTACCGACCGCTGGCAGGACGCGGTCAGTTGGACTCACAACGGCAGCCCGCAGGGCAAAGAGCACAACTCGAAAGGTGAGGGAAGAAACCTGACGCCACACATCGGGCAAGGGGTCGCCATGCATTGGATCCGCACGCCGGACGCCTCTGAACAAGCAGATTTTGACGCCGCCAACCGCGCGATCGCCCATTTGGAAAAACACCGCAATGAGCCTTTTTTCCTAGGCCTTGGCTTTGTGCGGCCTCACGTACCGTTTGTCGCGCCAGGCGAATATTTCGACAAATATCCGCTGTCGAAGATCAAGACGTTTCGCAATCCCGATGACGACCTGGCGGACATTCCGCCGATCGTCCCCAAAACTCTAGGGGTGACGGCCCATCACATGGGAATGAATCAGGATCAACAAATGGAAGCGCTGCGCGGCTACTACGCCAGCATCACCTTTATGGATGACCAGCTGGGACGGGTCTTAAAAGCGCTTGACCGGCTTCAACTGCGCGATCGCACGGTCATTGTGTTTTTGAGTGATCATGGGTGGCACTTAGGGGAACACACCTTCTGGCAGAAGCGGAGCTTGATGGAGGAATCCGCAAAGGTACCTCTAATTATCTCCGCGCCAGGACAAAAGGCTCGGGGTCAGGTTTGCCGCTCACTCGTCGAGCTAGTTGATCTTTATCCGACCGTGGCCGAGCTGTGCGGTCTCAAGCCACCCGAGGGACTGCATGGCAAATCCCTGGTTCCGCTGCTCGACAACCCGCAACGCGAGCACAAGGCAACGGCGCATACCCAGCTCAACGCGGGAACGACCGTTGGCCGCGCGGTGCGCACCAAAAACTTTCGCTACATCCGATGGCGCACGCCCGAAGCCACAGCGGAAGAACTCTACGACCATCGGAAAGACCCCAAGGAGTTCACCAACGTAGCAGCCAGCCCCGCCTATCAAGCGGAACTGGAGCGCCATCGCCGGTTGACTCCCGCCTGAAGACAAGACTTGACGAATGAACCCGTCGGGGCTTGACCTAGGGCCTCCGGCGGTCGGTGCGGCGCGCTCGGCCGGCGCCAAGCGACTGGCACACCTGGTAAAAAAGCAACGAGGGCATCCGATCGGTAAAAGACGAAATGCCCTCGTTCCACAGGCCGCCCGAGGGAAAGAGTCTGGGCCTTCTGGCACATGGTTTAGGAGGGATGGAAAAGGAACTACCTCTTTTATGCCCCTGAATGCTCAAAAGGATCAGTGCCGCAAGCAGTGAAAAAAAGCTCCCCATTTCGGGAGTTTCGACCGTTGCCGGAGAGTTAGGAAGTCCAGGGGTTTGCCAATAAAGGTCGAGCCAGAAGCTTGTGTTCGGGCCGTCAAAATATTGAAGTGCGCGAAGCACCCATAGAATGCTCGTCGAGTCATTGAATTGAAGGGCTCCTTGCAGCGCGAGCCACTGCTTCGCGTTTGGAAGCTTGGCCCATTCCGGTGTGTCTGGCTCAGTAACCATATTCCAAGGGAGGCCAAAGAAAACCGTTGAGGATGTCCAGGAAATTGTCGTCAACAGTGTCGCTTGCGCCCAACCAGCCGCACACACCGTCAGCAGAACCGACCGTAAGCAAATCCGAATCATAAGCTCCACCCTCAAAGGAGGCTACAGCGCGTGCTGGACACAACCGACCGGCGACGCGCTGTAGCAGTCTCGGAGGAATTTCGGCCTTGAAAACCTTCACGCACTCCGCCGCTTGCAAACGGCTCCAAACAAGAGCGCAACTGCACCCAAGCTGACGTAGCTTAGGGTGGTAGATTCCGGAAGTTCGCTCGATCCGCCGGCGGAGGCCAAAGCACCGAAGTCGAACTGGTCCAGCGCCACCCATTGACTGGAGACGAATCGAACGAATCCAACAGGGGTGTTTGAGGTCAATCCGAAAAAGGCGGGCGTTGAGTTCGCATTCGTGGGCAAGGTGTAGGTTGCAACTGGTGTGGATCCGCCAGGAGCGAAAACTTGAACTGTGATGTTTCCTCCCGGGGAACTTGTCGTCCAGAGATGCGCTGCAAACGCAGTGGTGGCCGCTACGGGAGGAGTAGGCAGATCCACCTGCACATAGCCGCCTCCAAAACTCCCAAAAAATTTTCCGGGCACGGGCGATCCCGTTGTGATGTGGGACCGGTTTTGCCCGCTAAATACGGTCCGAAATTGTGCCGTACTGGGATTGCCGGGCGGCGGAGGAAAATTCGACACACAAGCGGAATAGCTCGTGCAGCCTACGGTTGTGTCGTACGTAAAAATTCCAAATAAAGTGCCGGTCAGCACCGACTCCTCAAACGTTACCGTGTATTGCGTGCTTAACATGCTCTCCCACAGGGACCGGATCGCCGGGTAGGCGTCGACAAAATTCGCTCCGGTCATGGTGTTCGAATAAGTCAGCATGGCCGCATGGGCAGGCGCGACGGCGAGCGCGACCAGGAAAAACCAAATCGATCGAAAGCGTGACATGATGCTCCCCCGAACAAGCAGCTCGCTCCTGCGCCGGCGGTTCAAGAGACGATCCTTACGGCGCAGGCCGGCATGTCTGTTTCGAGCTCAGATGTCGAACTTCACTGTTCTAGTACGGAAACCCCGCAGTGGCTCTCAGCAGAAGGGGAAAACTTAATAAAAGAGATAAGGAGCAATTCAGCTGGTTTACCGCCGCCAGGTTTACTCAATCGGCGAAGGGCTTAGTCCAAGGGATCGGACAATCCGGTCCCGATATTCTCGCGCCTTGGCAAAAATCTGTGCCCGGTCGAGGGTGAGTACTTTTTGCGACTGGACAACGAGCTGGCCGTTCACCATTACGTCGGTCACATCTCCGCCCTTGAGTGAGTACACAATCTGCGAAATCAGATGATAAAGGGGGACAGCGCGCGAGGACTGCAACGAGAGGATGATCAAGTCCGCGCGTTTACCGGCTTCGAGGGAGCCGGTTTCGTTCTCAAGGCCAAGGGCGCGCGCTCCGGTTCGAGTGGCCATTTCTAGAACCGTCTTGGCGGGCAAGGCCTCGGGGTCGAGCAGATGAACTTTTTGAAGCTTAGCGGCGAGATCCATTTCTTCGAACAAATTGGCGTCGTTGTTGCTGCCGGCAAACCCATCTGTGCCCAGCCCCATCGCGATGCCGGCCTTGAGGATTGCAGGCACGCGCGCCACACCGCTGGCGAGCTTGGCGTTACTGGAAGGACAGTGCGCCAAGCCGGTGGCTCGCGAACGGAGGATTTCGAGATCGGAGTCTTCGAGCCAGACCGCGTGAGCAGCGAGCGTGCGGCCGGTGAGAGCTCCGAGTGAATCGAGAAGAGCGGTGGGCGTCAGGCGGCGCTTTTGAAGCGCGTCGTCGTTTTCCCGCTTGGTCTCTGACAGATGAATCAACATCGGCGCGCCGTATTTGTTGGCCAGGGCGCGGGCAGCTTTCAAAACGTGATCTGGCGTTGTGTAGATGGCATGCGGAGCGACGGCAGGCACAATGAGCGGGTCGCCTCGATATCGCTCCAGCAACTTCTCGGCTCGCAAGAGCGCCTCTTGCGGCGTCTTGGCGTCGGGAGCGGGAAAACCGATGATAGTTTGCCCGAGCACGGCCCGCATGCCAGCTTGTTTGGTGGCGGCGGCGACAGTTTCCTCAAAGTAATACATGTCGGCGTAGGTCGTCGTGCCATGGAGCAACATCTCGTAGCAGGCAAGAAGAGTGCCCCAGCGAACAAAGTCTGGTGTAACGTTCTTTGCTTCCGCGGGAAAGATGAAGTTTTCCAGCCAGTCCTGGAGTCGGCGGTCATCAGCCAGGCCGCGGAACAAGGCCATCGGGGCATGGGTGTGGGCATCGATCAAGCCCGGCAGCAGAACAGACTCCGGACGGTCGAGCCTTCGCGAGGCTTTGTATTTGCGCTCGATCGCTGCGCGCGGGCCCACTTCGACGATCCGCTCACCGCGGATGGCTACCGCCCCATTTTTAAACATTCTGCTTGCAGCATCCATGGTGACGACGTATTTTGCAGACCAGATCCAATCCACGGAACTGGCCGCCTGCACGAAATCAGGAGCTAGCCAGAAGGTGAGAAAAAAAGATCCAAGCCGCATGCGCCGGATTTTGATTCTAGCAGCGAAGCCTGCCGCCAGCCGGGATTCACAATGAAGAAAGCCAAACGCAGGGCCTTGGGCTCAATCCTAGGAGCCCGAAGCATCTGGTGACTCCTTTTGACGGCATTCGCCTGTCTCAATATAATGGCCGCGGGGCTATTTGCTGCGGGTCTACACCTTGCCCCCGTTTCCGGCGGGTTTCCTCACATCCAGCAACGCCTCAGATTCCATCCGGAGGTCTGTTGATGTTTCGTCCTCTCTTAGCGACGTTTTGGCTGGGATTGCTGGCGGTGGCTTGGCTACAGGCTCAGACGACGTTTGGCATTATTCGCGGCCGCGTCACCGATCCTACAGGCGCTGCGGTCCCGAAAGTGCAGGTGGTGGTGACCAACACGGCGACGGGTATTTCTCGTGCGGTCACCACGGGCGAGGACGGGGCCTATGAAGCTGGGTATCTAGCGCCAGGCCCCTATTCAGTCACCGTGGAGGCGCCGGGGTTCCGGCGTTTTGTTGCGGATCAACTCACGCTCAACGCGAATGCGATCGTGCTCGTCGATTGTCCCTTAACGGTGGGCGATGTTTCGGCCTCGGTGACCGTGCAGGCCGGTCCTCCCTTGATCTCCACGGAAAGCGCTACCCTCAGGTGCTTGCAAATACTGCTGCTGCGTTTTGATGTCGGTGTTGGTGCGCAACTACAACCCTGTGAGCGGACCGGTAGATGGTCCGACCGTGGTGCGAGAGATGGGGCTGACCAACTTGCCCGCCGACTTGCCTCAGGTGGGCGCGATTCCCATTGTCAACATCACAAATTTTCAGACGATCAGCCAGATTGACTTTTCTCGCCCGGCGGAGATGATCTACCAATGGCAAAACAATTTGTCGTGGATTAAAGGTCGCCATACGCTGAAGTTTGGGGGTGAGATCTGGCACAACTACGGGTCGAATTTCGGCGTTTCACCCTCGCGCGCCTACGGCAGCGTCTCCTTTACTGGGGCCTACAGCGGGTTCAGTTACGCAGACTTTATCCTCGGCATTCCCCGACAAGCCTCGCGTTCTTCGGCCGGCTTTGTAAAGATCAAGAGCACAAACTGGGATCAGAATTTCTTCATTCAGGATGACTTTAAGGCCACCCGCCGCCTGACGATCAACGTTGGGCTCCGCTACGAGTACAATCCTCCCTACGTAGAGCGAGAAGATCGCAACTACAACTTCAATCCCTTCACGGGACAAATGGTGGTGCCCACGGCCGAATCCAGGGAAAAGTTGTTTCCCGGTTTTCTGGCCAACAACCTCGTTCCCATTGTGACCGCTCAGCAAGCCAATCTTCCCGCGCGGCGCCTAGCCTTTGCTGATAGGAATAACTTCGCGCCGCGGTTTGGATTCGCCTATAAACTCACGTCGGACAACCGCACGGTGCTGCGTGGCGCCTACGGAATTTTTTACGACTCCTTCACGGCAGCCTTGTGGAGAACGCTGGTGGGTGGTCCCTACAACGGCTCAGAGAGCACTCCGATCAACGTCATTAGTGGCGGCAGAGCTCTCTGGATGTGGCCGGATATGTTTCCCCGGACGCTCAATCAGGTGGGAACGGCGGCCATGGCTGGCGTTGATCCCCGGATGCGTCTGCCTTACACGCAACAGTGGACGATGACACTCGAGCGCGAATTCTGGAATATGGGCTGGCGCGCATCCTATGTAGGGAGTAAGACACACCGGCTGTCCATCACCCGCGACTTGAATCAGTTACAACCTTCGACCCTTCCCTTCAGTGTTTCGCGTCGTCCTTACCCGCAGTTGAGTACCGTCACCTATCGTGAAAACGCTGGAAATGCTTACTACAACGCCCTGATTGCCAGCGTCGAGAGGAAATACAAGGCGGGACTGCAATACCAAGTCAATTACACGTGGGCCAAAAATTTGACCGATTCCCATAACGAAGGCGAGGGAGGGGGTAGCCTCCAGAATGCCTACGACCGGAGGGCGGAGTGGGGCAACCACCAGTTCACACGAAGACACCGAATGACGGTTAACTCCATCTGGGATCTGCCGTTTGGCCGCGGCCAGAAACTCGCTCGCAGTGGCGTTCTGAGCTACTTGTTCGGGGGATGGTCACTGTCCACTTTCGGAATTCTGCAAACTGGAGCGTACTTCACACCCACTTTCTCCACGTTTGATCCGGCCAATATTGGAGCGGGCGGCGGTCGCCCGGACCGGATCGGCAGCGGGCGGTTGAGCCAGCCGAACTATCTCAACTGGTTTGACAGCCGGGCCTTCCGCGTACCAGGCGACTTGGACGGCGACAACCGCCCGGACGTGAATGTGGGCCGGTTTGGCAATTCTGGAGTGAATATTCTCCGCGGCCCGGGCACCAAGGTGCTCAACGCAGGATTGTTCAAGCGCTTCCAAGTACGGGAAGGCTACCGGCTACAAGCCGAAGCCACCTTCACCAATGTGTTGAACCACACTAATTTCGGTGTGCCGATCGCCGTGATCGACAACCCGGCGGCAGGCCGCGTGACCGCGACGCAGACGCTCGAAAGCGCTGGTCCACGCACGACACGCTTCGGTTTGCGGCTCGATTTCTAGACATCCCAGCTGTGGGGCCCTTGCAAACTTGCCTCGAGCGCCCAGCTGGCGAGGGTCGGGAAATCTGTTGACGGCTTCCGACCACGACGTTTATACTGAGGCTTCATGGTTCTGATGTCTGCTCGCTACTGGTTCTGGTGGTATCCGGAAGCAGTGTGAGTGGCGTTGGATCCTGAATTTATTTTCAAAACTGAACATCCAACCCACTCCTCGGTGAGTGGGTTTTTTATTTTGGGGACTTCGTTTTTGTGGGGACCGCATGCTCGTAGCAATGGATTCATCAGCGAAGGAGTCGGACCTGCTTCAGGTCGTTGAGCACCTTCGTCAGGCAGGCTATCGGATTCACGTCATCGAACGCTCCGCCCGTGGCATCCGGATCGGTGCAGCGCCGTCCAACGGTCGTCCGGGCGATCTGGACGCCATCCGTCAGCTACCCGGCGTACAGCGAGCGGCGCAAATTCAAGCGCCGTACCAATTCGTCAGCCGGGAATTCCGGCCGGAAAAGACTGTTCTCACCCTTGGACGGCCAGGATTCCCTCAAGTTCAAATCGGCGGTGACCAGTTTGTGATGATGGCTGGCCCTTGTTCGGTGGAAAGCGAACGCCAGATTCTGCAATGCGCTTTTGCCGTCGCTGAGGCAGGAGCGAGCATCTTGCGCGGGGGTGCTTTCAAGCCTCGCACCTCGCCATACGACTTCCAAGGACTCGAAGAGGAAGGGCTCCGTTTGCTGGCCAAAGCGCGCGAAGCAACTGGACTTGCCATCGTCACTGAAGTCATTTCAGAAAAAGACGTGGAGTTAGTGGCGCACTACGCCGACGTGATGCAAGTAGGCGCGCGGAACATGCAGAATTTTGCACTGCTCAAGGCCCTCGGTCGCTGCGGCCGCCCGGTCTTGCTCAAGCGTGGTATGAGCAGTTCGATCAAGGATTTGCTGCTCTCGGCCGAATATGTGGTGGCCCACGGCAACCCGGACGTCATTCTTTGTGAGCGGGGTATCCGCACCTTTGAAACGGCGACGCGGAATACGTGCGACATTTCAGCAGTCCCGGTACTCCATGAGCTGACGCACCTGCCCGTGGTCGTGGACCCGAGCCATGCCGCTGGCAAGCGCAGCCTCGTACCACCGCTCTGTAAAGCGGCAGTGGCCATTGGAGCAGACGGCATTCTGCTCGAGGCCCATCCTTCGCCGGAAGAAGCGCTCAGCGATGGTCCACAATCGCTGAGCCTGGATCAATTCCGGCAACTGATGCGAGAACTCGAAGGGCATTTGGCGCTCTGGAAGCAGTCGCGGACTTGCGCGGCGGCTGCGGCCGTGTCCTAGGCGCCTGGCTGGCGGACATGTCGAGCCGGTGGTGGATCGGCGGGTTGGCGGTGGCTGTGGTGGCCGGAGTGGCCTCCTGGCGTTCGCTTCAAAGACCGCTTTCTGAGGAGCAGCTGCTGGGGCGTTTGCCCGTGGCCGGGCGCGTGCTGGTGGGTATCGATGTCGCCGCTCTTCGAAGCTCCGGATGGCTTGCCTCTTTGGCGGGTCCTCAAAGCTTGCAGGAGGCGGATTATCAACGGTTCGTCGCCGAGACCGGTTTTGATTACCGGCGCGACCTGGACACGGTCGTACTCTCGCATTCGCCTCTGGAAACCAGTTATCTCGTGACGGGCCGCTTTGAGTGGAAAAAACTCCGCGCCTACGCCGTTCAACAAGGTGGCCGTTGCGCTGGGGAAGTGTGCCAAGTCAGCAGTAGCACACCTGGACGAACGATTAGCTTTGCGCGCTTGAATGCCCGCACCCTGGCTCTGGCTTCCAGCATGGAGGCCGGCGCGGCGCGAACTCTTCTTGCACCTCCGGCCAAGCTCCGGACGCTTGAATATCCCCGCGCCCCGGTTTGGTTTGTTATCCCTGCCGAACGCTTGCGCGATGAGAAGTTGCTTCCCACAGGCACCCGCATGTTTGCGACCGCGCTTGGCAATCCTGAGCGCTTAACACTTGCTCTTAGGCCGCAGGGGGAGGGATTTTTGGCAACGCTCTCAGCTCGCTATTCCAGCCTCGAAAACGCCGCGCAAACGCTCATCGAGCTCAATGCCGCCACCAAGCTCCTGCAACGCCTGTTGCGCCTGGAACACAAGGAGCCGAATCCTCGTGATCTGACAGGCGTGCTGACCAAAGGTGAATTCCGCGTAGAAGGCAACCAGCTTACCGCGAGCTGGCCCATCGAACGGGTTTTCTTTGAGAATCTTTTCGGAGGCTCGAATTGAGCGAACCGGAAACCAGTCGCTGGCCTGGCGTGTTGTGCCTAGGCAACATCGTGATGGATTTGCTGGTCTATCCGGTAGATGAGGTCACTTGGGGCGGCACACGCTGGGTGCAGAGTATCTCACAATCGCTAGGAGGAAACGGCGCGAATACCTCCTGTGCCATTGGCAAGCTGGGTGTGAGGGCTCGGCTCTGGGGTGGCGTAGGCCAAGACGCTTTTGGCGATGCGGCTCTCCGACGACTGGAAGAATGTCATGTCGACACCCGTTACATCCAGCGTCTGCCCGACCCCACGGCAACAACGGTTGCCCTGGTCCGCTCGGATGGCTCGCGCGCTTTTCTGCATCAGCCGGGAGCGAGCCGCTCTTTGTTTCGCGACGGTCTGGAATTGACGCCTTCGCTGGTAGAGGGCTGCTCGGTATTGCATATCGGAAATCCGTTTTCGATTCTGCCGCTGCGCGTGCATTTGAAAGAGGTTTTGCAGCAGGCACAAGCGCTCGGCCTGAAAACTTCCCTGGATACGGCCTGGGATTCGCTGGGCGAATGGATGAACTTGCTTGGTCCCTGTTTGCCGCTCGTGGATCTGCTTTTCACCAATGAAGATGAGGCGCGGATGCTCACGGCAAGCAGCGATCCGCAAACGGTCGCCACCACTTTGCACAACTACGGTGCTTCCACGATTGTCTTGAAGCGCGGCGCCCAGGGGTGCATGGTGTTTCACGGTCCTTCCGTGTGGGAAGTTCGCGGGCTCGCTGTCCAGGCCGTCGACACGACGGGTGCGGGAGATTGTTTTGCGGGCGGCTTTCTCGCTGCGCTCCAGCGAGGTTTACCCATGCAAGAGGCAGCCCGCGTGGCCAACGCCGTTGGCGCTCTGAACGTGCAATCGATTGGGGCCACCACTGGCCTACGAGACTGGGAGCAGACGCTGGCGCTGCTCGATCCCCAGCCCTAGGTGGAAATGCGCTTTGGCGAGTGCATCCGCCCGGCGCCGAGGGAGTCCTCTCGAGGGTCGATTCGGTCACACCCCGCCACGTTGAGCTCGCCAAAACTGCAGGGCGCGAAACCAGCCGGCAAGTGCGCGCTGGAGGCTGCGCTGCTGTTCCGGTCCGGCGCGCTGCGGCTCGAAACCCTGAATGAGCTCCACTTCGTGGAGGCGAGAGCCGTCCGAGCGGCAGAACAAGACTCGCTCCTTGCCCTGGTGAGGCCAGGCGATGAGAAATCGGGGGGGTGATGATTTTGGTGTCCCGGCGAGCAGAATCAAGGCCTCCTGCTGTACCTCGGGATCGCACAGCGCTCGCTCCAAGTAGGCGCCGCCAAGAGTGTGGCGAATCGCCGGCGCGGCCGAGAGCAGATGGCGCAGAAACCACTGCCTCGTCTCCCCGCTAAGGACGAACTCTGGGGATCGGAGCACGAGGTGAAAAACGCCCTGGGGCGGCTCGGCCGTGGCTTGAACTGAGGTGTGAATCCATTCGCTCGCTGCAAGCAGCGGATCTCGGCTCGACTGGCGCTTCGGGCGGCGGTAGGAAGAATAGGAGAGGTCACACTCCAGGCGTTCGATGGCAAAGTGCGGGGCAGGCAGAGAGCTGAGTCGACTCAGCGCTTCTTCGCAGCCACGGCGCAACTGCTCCAAGAAGTGCCCAAGGCCCGCCCAGCCCCAGGCCAGTGGGGGCAAATGGTTTGAGCGCGACACGCGGGCCGAACTGTGGCGGATGGCTTGAATCACCTTGGCCAAGGCTTCGGACAAAAGACTTGGTTCCGTGCTGTCTTCCAAGCTCAGGATCCGGAGTGGCTTTGCGGCCGCGCGGCGGTAGTGAAAGACGCTGGCGGCTTCCTCCTGCCCGCTCAGACGGACGAACAAGTACTCCTCGGATTCGAGTTGGAGTCCGGCGAGTCCTTGGTTCTGGGCCCAATCCTGTGATGAGCGACGGATGAGCTTGGCCTCTCGCCGGGCTTGCGCCGGAGTTGCGCCGCCAGGTAAGCTCCCCTGCCAGCGACTTTCTTCGAGAGCCTGCGCCACGTCCTGGGCCAGTTGTTGCTCGGCGGCTGCATCCAGCAGATAACCCGGGGCCGACACACGCCAGAGCCAGGAAGGATTTTTTCGAGGCGGACTGGGAGAGGCGCAGAGCCGACACCAGAGACGTTGGTCCTGCCCCCACGGCTGCTTCTTGCGCCAAAACAGAATTTTGTGTTTTTGTCTTTGGAGTTGGAGGCCAAATCGTAGGTCAGCTTCTACGCTCTGTAAGGAGTAGGCTTGGGCCGAGGTGCTGCTTTCCCATGCTCGTGCCTTTTCCGCCTCCCCGAGGGCTTCCACGAGAGAAGGCAAGAAGGAACCCGCCTCGAGGTTTTCAGCAAGGTGCTTCGCGCCGGCAGTGTTGTCCGATTCCGGGCTGCTTGCGCAAACGCATTCCTTGCTCTTGTTGGCCAGCATACCTCTCGATCCGTGACGGGCGCCGTTCTTGTTAGCTACTGCTGATTCCCGCTCTGCGGGCCTGGCGTTTCTATGCGAGACATCGACCTGGGCAGAACTTCGAGAGCGCTGTAACGCCGGGCCAGCTGAAGCAACAGGTCACCGAGGGATTCAATCAGATCTACCAGCTGTTTTGGGTCCTGCGCCAGCAGCGTACTGCGCGAAGCAAGCCGCAGGAATCCTTCGTCGGGAAAGTGTTCCAGCCAGGAAGGGTCTAACGTGCCGTCTTTCCACACAAACAAGGTCATGTGGCTCCACGTGTCCGGGGTTGTGGAACCGCGCGCCGTTGCCGGCCACAGAACGAGCCATCGCTCGTCATCAAGTTGTGAGACGATGGCGGTCTCTCTTCCAGCGCGAATGGCGCGTTTGGTGCTTGGATGCAGCGCGCTCGCCTCAAGCCAGCCGTCAATCGCCTCGACAATGGCCTTGGCGTGATCCGTCTTCGGGAGCTTTGGGTGCTTTGTGCTCTTCCGCATCAGGGGAGCTGGCGGTGTTGCGACGAGCTCAAAGCGAATGCTGCTCTCGCTGTAGCTTTCCTTTTCTTCTTTGGTGGAGAACAGAATGATATCCATGCCCCGGTGGGACAGATTTCGAAATCCGAAACGCAAGTCGGCACGCGCGGACGGAATAGCGAAACAAGAAGGCGGCACCCCAGCAGGAAGACCTTCGTTATAGAGAGCGGATTGCCGGTTTAATTCTTGTTGCGCCTCGATGACGGCTTTTGACACCTGAGCCAGGAAGCTGGCAAGCGTCATGGGGGTAGGATTGGGCGTGTTGCTGGATGACTTTTCGCTCATGAGTTGCCTCGCCCGGCGGGAGCAGATTCACGGCTTGGGGCTGGTTCGGGCCCCCGCCGGGACGGCAAACTGCGGAGCAGCCCGGCAAGTTCCTGGTAGCGCTGGGTCTCGGGGGAGGCGGCAGGCGCTTGCGAAGCGGCCTCGCGCGCAAGCCGTTCAAGGAATGCGGGCCCGGGACTCAGCGCTTGGATTTCGGCGCGGATGGTGGCCGAGGCGCGCTGCTCGACGCCAAAACGCCGGGCATACGAAGCGTTCCAGGCAACGGCAAACAGCGCCGCTCGCAAGCCGAGCTGGGCGCTTCCTTCATGACCCGACAGGGAGGCTTGTTGCAGATCGGCATGCACTTCGAGAGTCGCTTGCGTGAACTGCTGGCGGGCTGGGGCAAGCGTCGACAGCAGCGGCATGCTGGAGCGGACATCGAAGCCGGATCGTTCCAGCCCCGCCACCATGGCCAAGAACTCTCGCAGGTTTTGCACATAGTCCTCATCAAGCCTTGCCTGCGCAGCGGCAATCGCGAGCGCTAGCTCGCTGAGCAGTTGGGGAAGAGTTTGGAAGGACTGGAAAAACGCCTCAAGCTTGGTCATCAAACCCCTCCCTCTACTCTCGGAACCAGGGACTCGATGAGATCGGGGCTCGGAAAGGAACGATCAGGCACAGATTCAACAACCCTCGCTAATTCGATTACAGGGAAGGCGTCACCAGCTCGTGAAGGCGAGTTTTGCGGAGTGTTTGACTGGCAAGGAGATGTTTGTTGTGTCCGGTTGTGACTTACCCGCTTTGTGGGCCAAGGCCTTGCGCCTACCCGCGGGACTTGCTAGACTACTATCTTTGCGCCACGTGTGGCGTGAGTATCTGGGAGGCTGAGCAGGAGGACGGGCGCGTGAGTCGCCTCGTTCCTCGCAGCCGTTAGGACCAAACCAATCATGGCTAAAGCAGGTAAGAAGTATCTTGCCGCCTCGAAGCTCATCGAGCCGCGCAATTACACCCTCGAAGAGGCGATCCCTCTCGTTCAAAAAATCAAGTTTGCAAAATTCGACGAAACCGTAGAAGTGCATATGCGCCTCGGCGTGGACCCCAAGCATGCCGACCAGATGGTGCGTGGCACGGTGGTTTTGCCTAACGGTCTGGGTAAGTCTAAGAAGGTGCTGGTCATCGCCTCGGGTGACAAAATTCGCGAGGCGCTCGAGGCGGGCGCAGATTACGCCGGCGGCGAGGAAATGGTGAACAAAATCCAGTCGGAAAACTGGATGGATTTTGATTCGGTCATCGCCACACCGGACATGATGCGCTCGGTGGGACGCCTGGGCAAGTTGCTTGGTCCTCGGGGGCTCATGCCCAACCCAAAGACGGGCACCGTCACCACGGAGGTCGCCAAGGCCGTTCAAGAGGTGAAAGCCGGCAAGGTGGAATTCCGCGTGGACAAAACAGGCGTCATTCATGCCCCCGTCGGCAAAGTGAGTTTCTCTCCGGAAAAGCTCATTCAGAATGCCAACACCTTGATTGGCGCGGTCATCCGGGCCAAACCAGCCGCCGCGAAAGGCAAGTACGTCAAAAGTGTCACCCTTTGCTCCACAATGGGCCCAGGCGTGCCCGTGGATGTCACCAAATACAACACGAGAGTTTCGTAATCCTTCTTGAGGTCAGGTTCATGAAAAAGAAAGCAGACAAGATCAAAGATGGCGAGCTGCTGCGCGAGCAGGTCATGAAGGCGCCGAACATGTTCGTAGCGGGCTTCGACCAGCTGACCGTGGCCCAGGATTACGAACTGAGGAAAACCATCCGGCAAGCCGGCGGCAATTATCGCGTGGTGAAGAACAAGATTGCCGAAAAGGCCTCGCAGGGGACGCCGGCCGAAAAGCTCATGCAGGGCTTGCGGGGTATGACCTCGATCGCCTACACAACCGGCGATCCAGTGGGTTTAGCCAAAGCCTTGACCACTTACGCCAAGGCGAACCCGAAGTTTGTTTTCAAGGCCGGCCTGGTGGAGGGGCGGGTCATCGATGTCAAGGAGATCCAGGATCTAGCCAACATGCCGCCGCGCGAGGAAATCATCGCCAAGTTGCTGTGGCTGATCCAGGCGCCGGCGCAACGCCTCGTTTCCGCAGTGAATGGCGTCGGGCGGAATTTGGCGGTGGTGGTTGATCAAGCCGTCAAAGAGAACAAGTTTCGTGCTTAGCAGCGTCAAGCCTGCGGCATCAAGTTTCAATTCGGAATAGGGAGTAATTGGACATGGCGGATATCAACGCGATTGCGGATCAAATTCAGGGGCTGACGTTGCTCGAAGCCTCGCAGCTTGTCAAGTTGTTGGAAGAGCGGCTGGGTGTTTCGGCGGCCGCCGCAGCAGTCGCCGTAGCGGCTCCGGCTGCTGGCGGTCAGGCAGCTGCAGCTCCGGCAGCCGAAGAGAAGACAGAATTCAGCGTGATTCTCACATCGGCTGGTCCTAACAAGATCAACGTGATTAAAGTTGTGCGTGAAATCACGAATCTCGGCTTGAAGGAAGCCAAGGATCTGGTCGAGGGCGCTCCAAAGACTATCAAGGAAGGCGTGAACAAGGAAGAGGCGGAGGCGATCAAAAAGAAGTTCACAGACGCTGGCGCTACGGTGGAAGTGAAGTAGCAAACACGAGCAGTCGAGTTTCCGATTTTTTTTAGGCAGGCGTCGTCGTCATCGCTGCTGCGACGACGCCTTTCTTTTTTCCCCACAAGCGAACCCGCCGCCAGCCTCGTCGCCTTGCTCCTAGGGATCTAGCGGATCCATCGGATCGATGTGTAGAGACTCCACCTTGGGCCGGATTTCCAGATCCGAGGGAGAGGTTCGTTTGACAAGCTCAAACGGCAGGTAGCCTAACTCTTTGAGACAGCGCTGTGCAAAGACCTGGCTTTCGATGTACTGGCTTTGGCCCAAATCCGTGGTGAGTAACAGGGGACGGTCAAAAGGCATTCCATAGCGGTAGATCAGCCTGGCCGCATTGCGGATGTTGGTCGTGGTATGGCGCGCGTGGGGCTCAATCAAAATCGCCGATTCTGGCACCCCGTAATCTCGCATCAAGGCGCGCTTCATTTCAAGAGCTTCGCAAAACGGGGTCTGGGCAGGGTGTACATAGCCGCCAGAAACGATTAAGAAAGGGGCTTTGCCATCGTGGTAGCGCTTGGCGGCCAGGCGCACCCGAAACTTACCCCAGGGGGAGATGGACATGCCGGGACGGTCCGGTCCTGCGCCTGGTACCAGAATCGCCGGATAGGGATATCGCTCCCACCTTGTAGTCTCGATTGCGGCGTAGGCTTTCGCGTTTTCGCCTCGATGCAACGGCTCGAAGCGTCCAGCTTCATCCCGCCAGTTTGCCTCAAGGAGGGCCAGCGCAAACTCCATAGGAACGTCAAAAAAGAGCCCCTCGCGAGGAAGGACATCTCGCAAAACGCTAACCGCCACGCGCAACAAGCCAACGAAGCGCTCCGACTTGGGATCGAAGGCCGGCGAATCGATCAAGGGGTAACGTGGCGCCACGCCAAGAGCGAAAACATCAATCACGTGGTTGATTCCCCGCGCGCACTCCATCCAAGCCCGTGCTGCAAGCTCCCCAGGGGGCAAGCCATGGTGGCGCACGTAGGCGCCGCTGGACCGCAACTGCGCGTCGAACTCTCCTTTTGCGAAGCGCGAAAGCTGCACCGCAACTGATTCTATTTCTGGTTGAGTCCACCGCAACGCTTCGGCGTAGCATTTGGGCAGGGGAGTAGAGCATTCGCGCTCGAGGACCGTGCGTTTCGCAGCCGCCAGCTGGGCGAGCGTCGTTTCGGCCTTTAGAGCTTGGCGCAACTCAGCCGATTGCTCAAGGAGCGATAAAAGATAGAAATTTTTTGATGCCAGGGGACGCCGCCATTCGACCGGTTGGGCAGACGGCGGCCCGGGCTTCTGCCCAGCACACAGCCCCGCAGAAAGAAGGCAAACCAGGAAAAGTGAAAAGCGAGTCATGGTTTGAAGGGTTTGGCGCAGGCCGCAGCAGCCGTTTGGCTCAACAGCCAAACGGCCGCTTCTCCGCCCGCGGAGTTGTTTGAGGCCAGCGCGGAAAGTAGCTGCCGTCAGGAGCAAGCCAAAACCGCGGAGATGCGACATCAAAACGAATATCTCATGCCGAACTGGAAGTTTCTCCCCGGCCGGGTCGAGGTGATCCGGCCAAAATCCGGGGCTCCGTCCCGGTTGACGACTGCGCCGGTGCAACCAGCAATGGAACAAGCGGCGTTCAGGCGGTTGGTCAGATTCTCCGCCTCGGAAATGAGCTCCAGCGAGTGCTTGTCGGCAAACCGGATCCGTCGCACGAGCCGGAAGTCAATTTGAAGGAAACTCGGACCTTGGAAAGCGTTGCGGGTGCGGAAAGGCAGCCGGTCGTTCAACACCAAATCTTGATTGAGGTCCTGGCCAGCTACTGCGTTCACCGGATAGCCAGAGTTGAAGAAGACGATGGAAGAGAATTCAAACCCGTTCACCCATTTCAGCCCCGCAAATCGAAAGCTCGGCACCCATAAGCCTTGCAAAATCCAGTTATGACGCACGTCGGCGTTGGCGTTGCCGCGGTCATGGCGGCGATTGGCGGGATCAGAGAGTGGGCCAGCTTCTAGGTCGCCCTCGGCGATGGCGTGCGACCAGCTCCAGGTTGTCGACATCTGCAGACCGCGGCTGAAGCGCTTGGTAATTGTAAGATCAAATCCGTTGTAATTGCTGTTGGCGCCGGACTCGATGAGGTTGATCGCGCGAAAACGCGGGTCCGGCCGGCCGGCTGTGCCCCGAAAAATGGGGCGCCCGTCGGCGAGCGTCCCGGCTGGCGCACTTAAGTTGATATCGCGGGAATAAGGGGCAAACCGGTGTCCCCAGTAGCTGTACTGGAGATTGACAGCGAGATCTCTGAGGATTTCGCGCTCAATTTGAAGACTCGCGTTATGAGCCACCATGACCTTGAAATCGGGGGTAAAAGCCGTAATGTCGGGTGGAGTCTGGAAGTTCGCATCCCCAGTTGCCAACAGGTTTGGATACCTGGGCGCTCTGGGATCAGAACCCGGCACGGTATAACTCAAAATGCGGCGTCCGTTCACAAGAGCCGCCGTGGCGCTCGTGTTCAAACTCGGGCTGTCGTAGAAAAGCCCATATCCACCTTTGAGTAACGTCTTTTGGTCTTTCCACGGCGCCCAAGAAAACCCGAATCGCGGAGCCAAATTATTCGTGTCGTTGTTGACGCGGCGGGACAGCGGGTAGGGGGCCCGGTCGTCGAGCGTCGGATTCAACATCAACTCGTAGCGTAGGCCGAAGTTGAAAGTGAGGCGGGGCAGAACTCGAAACTCATCTTGGGCAAAGAGATTGACAAAATGATAGCGGAGAGCAATCGAGTTCTCGCCCAGTTGCTGCTGCAATTGTGTATAGGTATACGGCCGGCCCGTTGCTGGGTCAATTTCTCCAGCCACCGTACGCAGGTATTGATCCAGAGGAGTGACAGCAGGCCGCTGCGGCGTGGCTGGCAAGCCGCCAAAGATGAAAACGCGCGTGAGCGCATTAGTGATCTGATAGCCAGTGGTCTGGTAGTCAAGGCCAGCCTTCAAGGTGTGACGGCCACGGGTGAAGGTCAAGTTATCGATAATCTGAGTCGAGGTTTCTACACTCGAAGAACCAGCCAGAGGGTTTACGCCAAAGTTCGCCACACCAGTGATATTGACGTGAGCCCCGTCGGGCTGGCCAGGAACATAGGGCCGGCGAATTTCCGAACGGCGGTTGACGCCGAAGCGGAGCTCGTTCAGCAAGCTGGGCGAGACCACTGTCGCCAGCTGCGCAGCACCCCCGTTCATGCGGTCTTCAAAGGTAAGACTTCGAGTAATTGCGGTAAGTCCACCGCCTCCACCGGGCTGATCATTGGTGAAGCGGTTATAGCGAAGAAAGCCGCTGTTTTTCGAATTCAGATTGAAATTGAGTTTCCCGCTCGGAGTGTGGAAGGTTTCTCCAAACGGCGAGTCCGCAAGATCTTGCGCGGAGAGGCGCAAGGCCCGGGCAGCGTCCGGATCGATCGTGACCGGTTGGGGAAGCCGCAAGGGATTGTATTCGTCGTTGATAAAGAAGAAGAGCTTGTCCTTGACAAGGGGGCCAGAGAGATTGCCCGCCGCCATCCACCACGACTGTCGGGCGCGCCGGGCGGCCAGCGGGGCGCGGGCCGAAGTTCGGTTGGGACGGTAGAGCCCCATCAGGGAAGCATGCAGATCATTTGAGCCCGAGCGGCTGACCACGTTAATCACTCCGCCAGCGGCGCGCCCGAACTCCGCACTGTAAGCGCCGGAAAGAACCTGCATCTCCTGAACCGCTTCGGGCGTGGAAATAACGAGCCGAATCTGCCGGTTGAACCGCCGCTGGGTATTGTCCAGTCCGTCCACGGTCCAAGTGGTGCGGTTGTGGCCACCAAAGGTAAATTGAGTCGTGCCGAAACCGGTGGAGGGAATGCCTTTGACTCCGGGGCCCAGCAGGTGCAGGTTGTATACGTTGCGCGAGGTGATGGGTAAAGAACGAACAGCGAGTTCATTCAGAACTTCTCCCTGTGCAATTTCTCCCACCTCAACCAGGGAAGCATCGGCCGTCACCGTAACACTTTCGGCCGCCGTTCCCAGCCGCAACACGAGGTCGATTCGCGCCTGCTGGCCAACAGAGAGCCGGATGCCAGTCTGCTGGTAATCACTAAAACCTGCTGCCGAGGCCCGTCACTCGTACTCTCCCGTTCGCAAAAGCGGAAAACGGTAAAAGCCGTTCTCGTCGCTCTGGGTCGTTGTTTCAACGTTCGTTTGCACATGGCGCGCAACGACCCGGGCATTGGGAATCACCGCGCCGGATTCATCGCGAACATAACCACCCATGGCGGCGTCGCTGGCATTGGATTGTGCCGCAGCGAGACCGGGGATCAAGACGAGCGCGAAAGCAAGCCGCGCACAGACACTTTGCATGTCTCGAACGGTAACAGGCAGGAGTGACAGGGCTATGAGAGCCAGTTGACCAAACCGTGAACGACACGCGACCTGGCGCCGCTGGTAGAATCATCGCTGATGAAATTGCTCTGGGTACCGGTTTTGTTGCGTTTGGGAGTTTTTGGCGCCGATTGTGAGGCGCTTTCCAAGCTCTCACTTCCCTACACCGAACTCACGCTCGCCCAGACTGTCACCACTGGTTCGCTGCAACCTCCTTACGGAAGTCAGCTCACCAATTTGCCGCCCATTTGCCGTGTGGCGGGTGTGATTCGTCCCACTTCAGATTCCGAGATTCATTTTGAAGTCTGGATGCCAGTGTCCCGCTGGACGAAGAAATTTCAGGGTATCGGCAACGGGGGTTTCGCAGGGTCCATTAGTTTTTCCGCTCTTGCCGATGCAGTCAGGCAGGGATATGCCGCCGCCTCCACCGATACGGGTCATCGTGGCGGCGGTCAAGATGCACGGTGGGCACTTCATCATCCAGAGAAGATCGTGGACTTTGGCCACCGTGCCATTCACGAAATGACGGTAAAAGCGAAGGCGATCGTGACGGCCTATTACGGAGAGCCACCCAAGCGGTCTTACTTCAGCTCGTGCTCGAATGGAGGCCGCCAGGCGCTGATGGAGGCACAACGCTACCCGGAAGATTATGACGGGATTATTGCCGGAGCACCAGCTCACCACTGGTCGCATTTGTTGACCATGGCGGCGCGGAACGTCCAGTTGTTGTCGAACCCAGCAGCCTACATTCCTGCCAAAAAGCTGCCCGCCATTCAAGCCGCTGCGCTAGCGGCCTGTGATCTGAACGACCAAGTAAAAGATGGTGTTGTGGAAAACCCTGCAAGCTGCCGCTTTGACCCGGCCCGGCTTCGCTGCCAGGGACCGGAAAACGACCAGTGCTTGACCGAACCACAGCTGCAGGCGTTGCGCACGATTTACGACGGGCTGCGGAACAAAAAAGGGAAGCTGCTGTTTCCTGGCTTTCCCATGTCAGGCGAGGCCGATCCCGGTGGCTGGGGTCCTTGGATTACTGGTGCGTCACTTGAAAAATCGTCGATGTACGCCTTCGCCACGAACTTTTTTAAATACATGGTGTACAGCGATCCGAATTGGGACATTCAGCGCTTTCAGCTGGAACGCGACCTGCAGGCCGCTGTGAAGCTCGCGCCGGTTTTGGACGCCACGAATCCCGACCTTACTCCCTTCTACCGCCGCGGCGGGAAGCTGATCCTTTATCACGGTTGGTGCGATGCGGCGATTCCGGCGGGAAGCGCAATCCAATACTACGAGAGCGTAAAAAGAAAAATGGGAGCTCGGCGCACCTCCGAATTCCTGCGCCTGTTTTTGCTCCCAGGCGTTCAACACTGCGCCGGTGGAGCAGGGCCCAATCTCTTCGGCCAGCTTGGACCAGCACGTGGCGACCCGTCTAACAATGTGGCAGCCGCGCTGGAGCGATGGGTAGAAGCTGGCGTTGCTCCCGAGCAGATCATCGCGACACGTCAGAACCCGGTTCGCAGCCGCCCCATTTGTGCTTATCCGAAAATCGCTCGCTACAAAGGGAGCGGATCCACAGATGAAGCCGCCAACTTTGAATGCGCTTTCGCAAAGCCCCTAAAAGTACAGTGATCACGGAGCTCTGCGAATCAACAACCGACGAGGCGACTTCCGGCGAAGAAACGCGCGCAGATTTTTGTCCAAACGCGACAGAGCCCAGGATGGGAGCTGTGGGGCTGAAAACCGTTCGGCGGAAGGCGGCGTTGAAGTCCAGGAGTTCCACGCCGAGAAGGCCCGAGCAATCTTGGCGCCTTCTCACATCCGCTGAGTTACAATGACGCTGATGTCTCGATGGTTGCTGGCCTTTCTCTTGCTCCCCAGCCTTGCTTCCGCACAACTGTCCAAGGAAGAACGCAAGCAAGGCTTCAAGCCGATGTTCAACGGCAAGAACCTCAAGGGCTGGGATGGTGATCCGCGCCTGTGGAGAGTAGAAAACGGCATCGTGATCGGCAACACCGACAACGTAAAGTTACAAGATAATAGCTTCCTGATTTGTAAGCAGGAGTACAGCGATTTCATCCTGCGCGCTCAAGTGAGGCTTCGAAACCATAATTCGGGTATTCAATTTCGGAGCGAAGCGCTTCCCAACTGGGTGGTAAAGGGCCTTCA
The DNA here is from genome assembly GCA_025056455.1 of Bryobacteraceae bacterium. Taxonomy (GTDB): domain Bacteria; phylum Acidobacteriota; class Terriglobia; order Bryobacterales; family Bryobacteraceae; genus CADEFT01. Next base: position 463,921 of record JANWVY010000002.1, read on the forward strand.
AGCAGACCTTGCGGAGGGCAACTGGTGGGGCTCCATCTATGACGAGAAGGGCACCCGGGGCGTGATCTCGAACGGCTGGAAGGGGAAGGCGGAAAAGGTTGTTAAGCCGAAGGACTGGAACGACTATGAAATCCTTGCCGACGGGGAGAAAATAGAGCTGCGCGTCAACGGCTTACTGACCTCTGCCATTGAAGACAATTCCCGACGCAGCGGGGTGATCGCCCTCCAGTTGCATCGAGGTCCCGGCATGCAGGTGGAGTTTCGCAACGTTCGAATCAAAAAGCTTCGCTAGAATGAAATTTGGCGGCACAGTTACCGATTCCGGCGACTCCACCTGAATCCCCAGAGAAGCGCCCGAGGCTTCCCTACGATGTGCGCGGAGCCATGGGTCTGCTCGCCGTTTTTGTGCTTTTTGTCGCTGGCGTCGAACGGTGGAGTAAGCGCCAGTCGCCCACAGCGAAACCATCAGAAACGGCCGTGCGAACGGCGAAGGTGCGGCGGGGCATCCTCGAGCGGACGCTCCGCGTATCCGGAGTAACCGCGGCCGCCCGCACGGAATACCTCATCGCCCCGAAGCTTGAGGGCACCCGGCGCGATCGCAACGCGGCAGAACTTTCTCTCACCTTGCAGTATTTACTGCCGGGAGGAGCTCGCGTGAAGAAGGGACAGCGCGTGGCGGAGTTCGACCGCCAGTTCATGGAAACACGCTTGGACGATCTTCGCGCCGCCATCAACCAGCAGGAGGCGCTGATGCGCCGGATGCAGGCGAATTTGGAATTGAGACGCAGCCAGTTGTGGTTGCGCATCCGCCGCGCGAAGGCCGACGCGGAGAAAGCCGAACTGGACTTGCAAACCGCACCTGTGCGCTCCGCCATCCAGGTGGAGCGCTTCCGCATGAACCTCGAAGCAGCCCGCGCTCTGCACGCTCAGTTGCTCGAAGAGCTCCCTCAAGTGGAACTCTCCGAACGGGCCTTGATCCGGCGCGAGGAGATTGATCTCGAACAAGCCAAACGGGAACTGGCTAAAGCGGAACGAAACGCGGCCCGGATGGTGTATTTCGCGCCCATGGATGGGGTGCTGGTGCTCAAAAAGGTATCGCGGGGCGCCGAACAGACGGAAATCCAAACTGGAGAACTCGTTGGCCCGGGAACAACTTTTGCCGAAATTGTGGACCCCTCCTCAATCCTCGTCCAAGCTGTGGTCAATCAGGCGGATGTCACCGAGTTGAACTACTCCATGATGGCCCGCGTCCACTTTGACGCCTACCCGGACTTAGAGCTTCCGGCTCGGATTCAATCCATTGGGGTTCTGGCTCGCGGTGGGCAGCGTCCGCAATACGTCCGGGAGGTACCGCTGCAGTTGACGCTAGAGCGAACGGATGAGCGGGTGATCCCAAATCTCAGTGTCAGCGCCGACATCGTCCTGGAGCGCGTTGAAGACGCGGTTCTCCTGCCACTGGAGTGCGTTTTTCGAGATGAGGACAAGAAGCCCTATGCCATGGTAAAAACCGAGGGTGGCTGGCGACGGCAAGAGCTGGAGCTTGGAGCAAGCAACTGGATCGAGGTGTCCATAGAGGCTGGCGTTTCCGAGGGCGAGACCGTAGCAGCTGAGCCCGTCCACCCATAGTGGCATGCAGCTAACCTGTCTTGGCTGGAACTCATTTTTTGAACAGGCGTGGGCTCAAAGCGCAAACGGGCTTCCCCCCGCCCGTGTCGTTACCGAAACAAGGGGTTTTTACCAAGCTTGGGCCGCCGATGGCATCCATTCGTTACAGCTGGCCGGCTCGCTCAAGGAGAACCGTCCGGTGACCGGCGATTGGGTAGCTTTTGACCCTCAGGCTGCCCGCATTGAAGTCCTGCTACCCCGCCGCACGAAAGTTTCCCGCAAGAAAGCAGGACGCGCTTTTGAAGAACAGGTGCTAGCGGCCAACGTCGATGTGCTGCTGCTCGTCAACGGGCTTGATCAAGACTTTAGTGTCCGGCGTTTGGAGCGTTATCTGTTGTTGGCTCATGAAAGCGGGGCACGGCCCGTGATCGTACTGAATAAATCGGATCTTTGCGCCAACGTCGAAGAGAGGGTCCGCTTGGTGCGCGCCGTCGCCTTGGAGGCGCCCATTGTGGTGATGTCGGCCCGGGAGGCCACTTCGGTGGCGCAACTGCATGCCTATGTTCACGCCGGTGAGACGGCGGTGGTGCTGGGTTCTTCGGGCGTCGGCAAATCGACCATTACCAACCAATTGCTAGGATGCGCGCGCCAAGCGACAGGCCAGGTCCGGGCCCATGATCACCGCGGCCAGCACACCACGCGGACCCGCCAGATGTTTCTTCTCGAACAAGGTTGGCTGCTCATCGATACGCCGGGAATTCGCGAGCTCGAGCCCTGGGCTTCCACAGAAAGCGCCACTTACGTCTTTCGCGACATTTACGAGGCGGCTGCGAATTGTCGCTTTCGCGATTGCCGCCACCAGTCTGAACCCGGTTGCGCGGTCCGGGAGGCAGTTTCTTGCGACCGCCTGGCGGCGTTCCACAAGTTGATGGAAGAGCTCGCCGAGCTCGAGCGGCGGATGGGGAAGCTGGGCCGGCGGAGCTAAGCGCGGCGAGCGCCTTTCTGCATGGAGGGCAGACTTGAGCGGTGAGCTGGGGTAGCGTTGCCCGCTCCCCTACAAGATGATGAATTCGCTACTCTGGAAACGGAGCCACGCACATCCAGAATACCGAAGAACGGCATTAGGGCGTGTTTCCCGAGGAGGAAGAGCCGTTGTCGTCGCCGCCGCAAATCCCTGGCATTCTTTTCGTAGACCACATCGCGATTGCTGTGCCGCCTGGCCAGCTCGAAGCGCAACTGGCTTGCTATCGCGCGCTCGGCTTCACGGAGATTCACCGCGAAGACGTTTTGGGCAAAGACCAGGTCCGGGAAGTGCTTCTGCGCATTGGTGATGGGCCGAACCTTCTCCAGCTGCTCGAACCTCTTTCGAAGGACTCCCCGGTAGCGCGGCAGCTCGAAAAGCTCGGCGGGCGCCCGGGGTTTGCGCATGTGGCCTATCGCGTCAACAGCGCGCAGCAAGCTTTCGAGGCTTTGAAAGCGGCTGGCTTTCAAATCCTCGACGAGGCTCCGCGCAAGGGCTCACGAGGAACCACGGTCTTCTTCGTGCATCCCAAATCCGGAGCCCAAGCTCCCTTGGGTTATCTCGTCGAGATCGTGGAGGCCGCATGAAGCTCGGTTTTCCAGCGGTTTCCCGAGCCCAATGGGAGGCGCAAGTCCGGGCCGATCTCAAGGAGACCGATTGGGAGCAGCGCCTGGTGTGGAAAACACCAGAAGGCCTCTGCGTCCGCCCTTACTACACGCTGGAAGACATGGCCAGCCTGACCATTCCTCTCGATTCGGTTCCCGGCGTCTTCCCCTTCCTTCGAGGTAATGGTCAAAGCTGGCGGATCGCCCCAGCTGGCGAAGAACCCTCAGCCCAAATTGACGCCTCCCAGTTTCAAGAGCAGGGTGCGAATACGGTGGAAGAACTCGCGCTGGCTTTAGCGGCGAGCGTTGAGTGGCTGGCAAATTCTGAGCAGCCGCTGCATCAGGCCGCGCAACAACTGATCGTGCGTTACGGGGTGAGCACTTCTTTTTTTCTTGAAATCGCTAAACTGCGTGCCGCAAGGCTGCTTTTTTCTTGCGCTTTTCAGGCTTTTGAGCCGACCGATCCGGCAGCGGCTTCTCTGCATATCCACGCCGTTACGGCGCGTTGGAATAAATCGCTGCTGGACCGTCCAAACAATTTGCTCCGAGCGACCGTAGAGGCTTTGGCCGCGGTGCTGGGCGGAGCCAATTGGGTGACCGTTCGCGCGGATTGGATTGAACCGCGCTTTGCGCGCAACGTTTTGCTAATTCTCCGCGAGGAAAGCCATCTCGATCGGGTTTTAGACCCAGCTGGAGGCGCGTGGTATGTCGAGGCGCTTACCGACTTGTTAGCGCGCGAATCTTGGAAACGTTTTCAGGAACTGGAGGCGCGTGGCGGTTTTTCTGCTCTGCGCGAATCTGGAGAGCTTGAAGCCATGCTTACGGCCTCACGCCAAGCCAAGCAGATGGCGTATGCCTTGCGCCGGGCGACACTGGTAGGAGTCAACCATTATCCGGCTTCCAGTGAACCCCTTATGGAGCTACCCGGAGAAGAGGCAAGCTGGCGCGCAGCTGGCGTCTTTGAGCGGATTCGGATGCGAACGGAGCGCCATGTCGCCGCTGGCGGTCGACGTCCTAAGGTGCTCCTGCTTGAAGTGGGAGATTTGAAGATGCGCCGGGCGCGTTCCAATTTTTGCCGCAATTTTTTAGGCTGCGCTGGTTTTGAGATTTCCGCGGGGACGGCGTTAGAACCCGCGGATTTAGTTGTTCTCTGCAGCTCCGATGAGGAGTATCCCAGAGTCATCGAGCAAGTGGTTTCGCAAACGCGGGCTCCGGTGTTAATCGCAGGTTATCCCAAAGAGAGCATCGCTAGGCTAGAAGCTGGCGGCGCAGCAGGGTTTCTTTACTTAGGTAGCAATTTGGTAGACACGCTCGAATGCTGGCAAACACAGCTCGGAGTCGCCCCATGAAGCCCGATTTCACGAAAATTCCCTTTTCGTTTTGTGGCGGCCAGCAAGCTTGCCGAGCTGCGTCAGGCGCCACGGCGTTGGGCGCGCCTCCAGAACCGGTTCTGGAAACGGCGGAGCAAATTCCCATCAAACGCTACTACACGCTTCTGGACGTCGCTACCTGCGAGCATTTACACTACGCTGCTGGTATTCCCCCCTTTCTTCGTGGCCCTTATTCAACCATGTATGTCACCCAGCCCTGGACCATCCGGCAATACGCAGGGTTCTCGACTGCGGAGGAATCCAACGCGTTCTATCGCCGGAACCTCGCACAGGGGCAGAAAGGTTTATCCGTCGCCTTTGACTTAGCTACGCATCGGGGCTATGACTCCGACCACGAGCGAGTGGCGGGAGATGTCGGCAAGGCTGGCGTGGCCATCGACTCCGTTCTGGACATGAAGATTCTGTTTGATCAAATCCCCTTAGACCAGATGTCGGTGTCGATGACCATGAATGGCGCCGTGCTGCCGATCATGGCCTTTTATATCGTGGCGGCCGAGGAGCAAGGCGTCCAACCGGATCAACTTACGGGCACCATTCAGAATGACATCCTCAAGGAATTCATGGTGCGCAACACCTATATTTACCCCCCGGGCCCGTCTATGCGAATCATCGGCGATATTTTTCGCTATTGCGCTCAAAAGATGCCCAAGTTTAACTGCATTTCCATTTCGGGCTACCACATGCAGGAGGCAGGCGCGAGCGCGGATCTGGAGCTCGCCTACACGCTGGCCGACGGTTTGGAATATCTGCGCACGGGCCTCGCCGCTGGACTGGACATTGATCAATTTGCGCCCCGGTTGAGCTTCTTCTGGGGCATTGGCATGAATTTCTTCATGGAAATCGCCAAGCTCCGGGCGGCCAGGCTGCTGTGGGCGAAACTCGTGCAACAGTTCCACCCCAAAAATCCGAAATCCATGGCGCTGCGCGCGCACTGTCAAACCTCGGGCTGGAGCCTGGCCGCCCAGGATCCATTTAACAACGTCATTCGCACCATGATTGAAGCTTTGGCTGCGGTCTTCGGTCATACTCAATCGCTGCACACCAATGCTCTAGATGAAGCGATTGCCTTACCCACCGATTTTTCCGCCCGAATCGCCCGCAACACGCAAATCTTACTTCAAGAGGAGACAGCGATTCCGCGCGTGATTGATCCGTGGGGTGGAAGCTATTACGTTGAGTCGCTCACCCGCGAGTTGATGTTGCGCGCCTGGCAACACATCGAGGAAATCGAGGCCCTGGGAGGAATGGTGAAGGCCATCGAGGCTGGGCTGCCGAAGCTGCGAATCGAGGAGGCAGCAGCCCGGAAGCAAGCACGCATCGACTCCGGGCGCGATCACATTGTCGGGGTAAACGCCTACCCTGCGGAGCAGGAAACACCGCTTGAGGTGCTTCAAGTGGACAATCGCAAAGTGCGGCAACAGCAACTGGAAAGACTCAACCAGCTCAAGCGTACGCGAGATGCGGCCGCAGTTGAGGCGGCGCTTTCCGCCCTCACCAAGTGCGCAGAGAGCGGCGAGGGCAACCTGCTTGAACTGGCGGTCGAGGCCGCCCGAAAACGCGCAACACTTGGCGAAATCAGCACCGCGCTAGAGAAAGTGTTCGGCCGTTACCAGGCCCAAACGACGACCCTTACGGGCGTCTACGCGGCTGAAAGCCGTCAAGATGACCGTTTCCAGGCAGTGCGCAAGTTAGTGGAGAAGTTTCGCAGTTTGGAAGGGCGGCCGCCCCGCATTCTCGTGGCGAAATTAGGTCAGGACGGCCATGACCGTGGCGCGAAGGTGGTCGCTAGCGCCTTTGCGGATTTCGGTTTTGACGTGGATGTTGGTCCGTTGTTTCAAACGCCACAAGAAGTCGCCCAGCAAGCTGCGGAGAACGACGTTCACGTAATTGGTGTTTCCACGCTGGCAGGAGCGCATAATACCTTGGTGCCCCAGCTTACTGAAGAACTGGAGAAGCTCGGGCGCGAGGATATTCTCATTGTCGTGGGTGGCGTGATCCCGCCGCAAGACTACGAGGCCCTTCACCGAGCCGGCGCTTCGGCGGTATTTGGGCCAGGAACGGTTATCCCCCAGGCGGCTCAAAGAGTTCTCGAGTTGCTCCTCGAACGTTTGGCCTCTCCGCCTCTGGTAAAGCAGGGACATCACTCCCAAATTTCTTAACGAGCCAGGCCAGCTTTTGGCATTTTTGAACTGGGTCCGGCAGCGATGTTTCTCACTCCCCGAACCGTACTGATCGCGATCGTAGTCTTCTGGACGTTGGTCGCCCTTCGTCTCATCCGCAGTCCCAGCAATCACGTATCGTTCAATTATCTTTGGTTGCTACCTCTGTTCATTTTGGGTGCTGGGGTCGGGTTTTGGCGGCGCGACACCACCCCAGGGCGGGTCACGATTGTGGCCTGTTTTTTCTCGATCATCTTGCTGCTGCTGATGTTTTTCTTTAACGTGCTCGTACCCGAGGTTGTCTGGATTCGGAGGGGAATGCCGCAACGCCCTTTCTAGGTGGCTTTTGTGATCTCACGGGTTGCGCAGCTGCCGATTCAGGTAGGGCACTGTTTGATTCTTGGCTCTGGGAATTTGATGGATTCCGAGAAAAAATGGAGGCGGATTGAGGATCCGCCTCCTAAACCAATCGCAGGATTCAAACCGGCGGCCTGTGCGCTCATTCACTGGCCGAGCTGAATCCGTAGAGGAAACCACTCACAGAAGCCACTCATCGCGGGGTTGGAAGGTTCACCCTCCCCCCCAAGGTGTTTTTCGGCAGGAACGAGAACAACTTTAGTGGAGCGAGGTGGTTTCTTGCAGATTTGAGCCTGGTGGGAGAAAGCAAGCGCCTAGTTCAGCCTCAGGGGCTGTCCGAGCTGGAAGGTGAGGCGTGTCTCGGAGGGAATCCGGACGGCCTCTCCCCGAGTGAGAATTTGATAGGCACCACCTGCGCCTGCACCCGCAGCGGCGCCAATGGCCGCTCCCTTTCCTCCCCCAGCGATTGCTCCAATCATCGCTCCGAGGGCAGCGCCAGCACCCACGAGCCATCCGGTTCGTTTGGTTTGGGATTTTCCCGCCAGAACAGCCTCCGAAGCAGACACTTCGTAAGTTTTCCCGTTGTGTTCAACGGAAACGAGCGCGAGAATCAATTCCGCCCGGCCCGTAAACACGCCACCTGAGCGAGACTCAACCAGCCGGGTTATGGCGTCCTTGCCTTTCTCGAGCACCACCTTGCCGTCAACGACGACCGGCTCATCCAGCGTCGCGCGAAAAGTTTGGCCCACGGAATGGGTTTTACTGTCGACCCCCTCCACCAGACGCACGGTCAGCTTGGTTCCGGTCGGGATGACCGGCTCAGCAGACACTCCCCAGCTTGCGACAAGGAACGCCGCAGCCATCCATTTCATTTGAGTTACCTCCGTTACAGAGAACAAATGCTTGCTTTTGATGGATGGAAGCGGTTGTGTTTGGGTTTCGCGCCACGACAAGAATTAGCGCAGCTGTGCGCGGATGGCATCGAGAGCGAGCGCCGCGGCATGTTTGGATTCTGGCGCGAGTCCCCCAACAAGCGCTTCGAGATCGGTGGTTTTTAGGGTTCGGAGCTCTTCCCGCGTTTTGCCTTCCATCCATTCCGCTACAGCACTGCCAACGCCGATTGAAGCCGAACAGCCTCGAACCTGGAAACGCACCGCCACCGCCTTGTCCTGCTCCCACCGGACCGACAAACGAAGTAGATCCCCACAGGCGGGATTCATCACCTCGACCGTCCGCGCTGGACTTGGCAGCTCCCCGACGTTTCTCGGGTTCTGAAAATGATCGAGCAACTTCGCGCTGGGCATGTTCAGAATCATCGCATACAGGCGGTGCGTTCGCTCTGGCCTGGCGCTTTCCTGCGATCCGCGGTTCGGCCCTTCGCCTGCGTATTACAATGGCGGATGCGGGATGGCATCTTACTTCCAAATTGTCCGTCAGCGGGTGCGCCAGCGCCAGTTTCGTTCTCTATTCCTGTTTGTCACTTCACGCTGTAACTCGCGCTGCCGCACCTGCTTCTATTTTGACCAGTTAAACCGGCGCGACGATTTAAGCTTCGATCAAATCCGAACCATCTCGCAGACAGCGCCTCCGTTTGAGAAACTCTGGCTTTCTGGCGGCGAGCCATTTCTCCGGCCGGAGTTAGCCGAAATCGTCATCCTCTTCGCCCGTCAGAATGGCGTCCGGAACGTCAACCTTCCCACGAATGGACTGCTGCCGGACAAAATCTTCGCCGCCCTCGACCGCATCCTCTGCGAGGCTCCTGATCTGACAATCGACCTTAATTTCTCGCTGGACGGCTTATCCGAAACCCATGACTTCATTCGTGGTGTCCCCGAGAATTTTCGGCGTACCCTCAAAACCATTTCGGAAGCCGAGCGACGCTATCGCGGCATTTATCGTCTTCGACGAAATGTACTTACGGTAATTACGAGTCAAAACTACTACGAGTTAGTTCAACTTGCCAGGCAACTTGCTGCTGAGGCGAACCTTGACGGACATTACTTTGAGGCTCTTCGCGGCGTCACTCCGGATCAAACGCTCAAACAACTTACTACGGAACAACTCCGCGATTTACACCGTAGGCTGATGCCGATTCACCGTCACTATGCGCGCAAACTGTTTGCCCGCTATCCGCCCTGGGTTCAACATCTCGCCACAGTTTACTATTTGGGGAATCTCCGTTTACACTTTGACCTCCACGAACAGTGCTTCGACAAACCCCGTCCCTGGCCCATGCCATGCACTGCGGGCCAAACGACGCTCGTCGTCGATCACAACGGGAAGTTTCGAGCGTGTGAGTTGCGGGGTGTTGTGGGAGACTTACGGGAATATGACTATGACGTGAGGGCAGCGCTTGCCTCCCGGGCCATGAAGGCCGAGATCGCCGCCATCCGTCAAGCCAACTGCTGGTGTACCCACAGTTGCTTCATTCAGGAAAGCTCGAAATTCTCACCCCGTGTACAGCTCTTCACCATTCCCTGGGCGTGGTGGCGCCAGCGGGGAGAGCAGCTCGCCGACCTGCCAGCAGAACAACTTAAACAGTTCCGGAATCTGGAGATCACCTGATGGCCAAGGTGTACCGAATTCCCGTCGTGGCGGGCGTGCTCGAGAAAAATGGCCGCATTCTGATTGCGCAGCGCAAAGACAGCGACCGCCACGCCTTGAAATGGGAGTTTCCGGGCGGCAAAGTCGAAAAGGGCGAATCACCCCGTCAAGCTCTCACCCGGGAGCTACGCGAGGAACTTGGCATCCATGCGGTTGTGGGAAGGGAGTTGAGCCGCTACGAATTCCCTTACCCTCGAGGCGCGACAATTCTTCTCATTTTTCTTGAAGTAAAAAGTTATCGCGGAGAGTTACGAAATAGTATCTTCCAGCAAATCCGGTGGGAAGAGAGATCTAAGTTACCCGAGTATGACTTTTTAGAAGGAGATAAAGATTTTGTGAGAAGGCTTGCGCAAGGCGAGTTTCCCCGAACCTCCCGCCCAACCGATCGGAGCAAGAAACCAGCTTCGGTCCTGCGCCGAAACTCCAGCCCGCGCAGACCGACAGCAAAGGCCGATCTGCCCCCTGCACCAGAGGACTCTGATCAGGCACGATCCGAAAGTAGAACCCCTGAGTGACCAGATCGCTAAGTCACTGGATCCCGCCGGGTTCCCTTCTTCCCTGCACCGTCAATCGACGGTAACATCGGGTAAATACCTGAGTAACATCCCCCCATTTTTAACGGTTGACCACCCATTTTGGGGCAGGATTTTTTCCTTGGCCAATAGCTAGGACTGTTGTACCATCAAAGCGGCGCCAGCCTCTGCTCCAGTAGGTTGTGCGTACCACCCTTGGGTATAGTCAGGTGTATTTCGGAGGTAGTACTTGTCCCGAGTTGATTATTTGGCAAAGGCGAAGAAATTCATGGAGACCGCAGCTCGTCAAGCGGCGCTGGTGATCGTCCCCCTGGCGGCGGCCGTCCAAGCAGAAGCCTCAGTCATCCTACCCACAAGTAATCCCACATGCAATGCATGGGTGTCTGGCCAGGAAGATATTAGTGCTGTGGAGTGTACGGCTGCCGCAAAACAGTTACCCCCGGCAGCGAATGGAATTACGGGAGTAAAACTCTATCTTGGCGATCCAGGTAATTCGATCACATTTTTCTCCGGTAACTTGGCATCGATTGTGTTATCCACCAACGGGATGGTGTCTGGCTCCATCGCCTCTGGGATGTTGATACCGCTTGGGTACAGTTTTCGCGTTGATGGGCCGGGGCAACTCCGATTCTGGACCCTCGCATTCACCCTGTTCTCTGCGGGCGGCGGAGCTGTTGCGAATACGACGGTGGAGGATCAGAGCGGCACGATGGGCTCGATTTCGGGCGTGACCGAAATGATCATGATGCAAGACTTCAGCGATTCGGACCTGCGTGTGGAGGCAGCGTTACAACTCAGCTGGGTTTCCGATACGGGTTCGTTGCAGTTGACCATCCCTTCAGATTCTTTCGATTTCAATGTTACCGGGGCAAGCGACATTCCGGAGCCGGCGTCGATTTCGCTGACCGTGGCAGGCCTCGCGGCGCTCGGTTGGCAACTGGTGAGGCGGCGGAAGGATTGGCGAGAGTGGTTCGAGCTGCGAAGAATTTCTTGATTCGAAGCAATTTGATCTGGGGCCGGGGGAACAACCTGTGTGTTGTCAGGGTTGTAAATTCGGCCTGATTTCTGCATCGTGGTTCAAACCGGCTGCCGGGGCAGGCCTAGTCTAACCGTTGTTTGCCTTCCGATCCGGCCGGCTGCCTGGGTAAGCTACAAACCATGAAAGCCCGAATCCTGTTGAGTCTCCCCCAGCTCCCTCAGGATCCGGCCAGCGGCGCGGCAAGAACCGCGAAGACTGCGGTTGAGTTCGCCAAAGAAGCTGGTTTTGAAGTGCGGGCGCTGGGGACGACGGCGACGGAACGGGGAAACAAGACCGACACTCTGAGTTATCTCCAGTCCATGGGCTTGGAGGTGGAGGTAACCCAACCGGGCCCGCGCAATCGCCGGGAATTTCGCTTTGTCCAGCGCGGTATCCCCTACACGCTGCTCGACACCGGGCGGCTTCCGCTGCTCGGCTGGGAGAGCGCGCATGGCCGTCACTTTGACAGTTTGTTTGACCGCGAGCTGCAAACCTTTCAACCGGATATTCTCTTCACCTATGGAGCAACTCCGGCCGACGTCCGCCGGCACCGCAAAGCCAAGCTAGCCGGAGCCAAGATTGCCTTTTGCGTGTTTAACATTGGCTATCTGGTGAAGGGATTCTTCGACCAGATTGACGCGGTCACGACGCCGAGCGAGTTTATGGCGCAGCGCTACCGGGAGGCGGTTGGGTTAGAGAGCATACCGCTGCCAACGCCGCTTGAGCCAGAGGACGTGCTGGCACCGGAGCGGGATCCGATTTTTGTCACCATGGTGAATCCGTCTGTGGAAAAAGGTTTGTTTTTCTTCGCCCGTCTGGCCGAAGAGATTGGCAGGCGGCATCCTCAAATCGCGCTCCTCGCAATTGAGTCCCGGGAAACAGCCGGCATGGTGTTCAAGGCTGGTTTATTGGGCGGATTCGACCTTCGAAGGCACGAAAACCTAATGGTGGCTGGCGCCGCTCCAAAACCCAAAGACATCTTCGCCAGTACGCGTCTGTTAGTGGTTGCTTCTTGCTGGGAAGAGCCCTCCGGGCGCGTCGTCGCCGAGGCTCTGGTGAACGGCGTGCCACCGCTGGTGAGCGACCGGGGAGGTCTGGCCGAAAGTTGCAACGGCGCGGGCTATGTGCTTCCTCTTCCCGCCGATTACACGATCCACACGCGCCAGCCCGTTTCCGCCGCCGCCGTGGAACCCTGGATAGAAGTCATCGGCAAGCTGTGCTTCGATGAGGAGCTCTATCAGCAGCAGGTGGCCCGCTGCCGCCAAGCCGGTGAGATGGATTCGCGAGAAAAACTCAAACCTCGCTCTCTTGAGTTTTTTGAAAAAGCTCTGCAAGGCACAGCGAAGTCACGACCATGGAAGTTCCAATACACGCCATAACGCTTGCCGGGGCGGGTTCGCCCACTCTTTATCACTGGATCCGGCACTATCAAGAACTGGGCGTTGACGAGATTCATGTGCATTTGCATATTCCCGAAGGCCAGGCCGCTGCCCGGGAGCCTCTGGAAGCGGACGCGCAGGCCGCCGGATGTCGCATCGCGGCCGTACACTCTGGCGATTGGATGGCCGCTGCGCATGCGGTCTATCACGAAAGCCGTCAAGCTTTTCCCAACCACTGGTTCGTACTGGCTGACGTGGATGAATTCCAGGAATATCCGGGGGGTCTGCGGAAGGTCATCTCCGAATGCGATCGCGTGGGATTTGACGCCATTCGCGGTTGTTTTCTGGACCGGCTCTCGAGAGACGGAGTCTTGGCGCCGGTCGAGAAACACCGGCCTCTCAGCCAGCAATTCCCGATTGGAGCATTTTTGACAGCAACCATCCTGCTCGGGGACCCGCGCAAAGTTGTGGCTGTGAAAGGGGGCAGGCCCGTGCGTCGAGGACAGCATCATCCGATTGGAGGCAATCCTTGCCCCCCGCGCTATTATTATTTGCCCGTGCATCACTACAAGTGGGTGGCGGGGCTTGAGGAGCGCCTTTGTGCCCGAATCGATTACCTCAAGAAGCAGGGCTATATGCGCTGGGGCGAAAGCGCACGTTTCTTACAATGGCTGAAACACAACGGCGGCCGGATCAATCTTCAGGAACCTGCGCTCATGGCGGCCGACTCCACCAACGGGTATCCGCACTGGGCGCGCTTGGTGCAAAAGGCGCTGGATCTTCCGATCCCAGCCGTTACCTCGTAAGGCTGATTTCCCAAATTCCCAGCCAAAATCTGAGTACCCATGCGGAGCGCTAAGAGCGAACTCTCCGGTGAGAAGCAAGCGCCGCAGGCGTTTTCGGACGTGGCAGTTCAAGAATCTTTAATGATTTGGCTTGAAACCGGCAAGGCGCTTGGACGTCTCAAGCGGTGGAAAGGAGAAGCGATCCTTCAATGAAATCTCTTATCGCTGCCCAGCTTGCGGTCAGTCTGGTGCTTTTTGCTGGCTCTGTCTCGGCCGAGCCAGTTTCTCAAGGACCCGCGGCAGCTACTTCCGCTAGGCCTCAGGCCTCTGCCGCTTCCGAGGTCCAATCCATGATTCAGGCCGTTTCTGGGCTGCTGGAGAGCATCGACCAGGCGGCGAGCAAACTCGATTCAGCCGAGCCCGCCACCCAAGCCGGATCGCCAAAAGAAGTTGCTGAGCCAGCGAAGTCCGCTGCGGCCGCCAGCAGCTCGCCGGTTGAGTCTGCCCAGCCGTCAGAGCCGGTGAAACGAGCAGAGGCGGCGCGGAAGCGGGGTTGGAAAAGCCGTGCCGTTCTGATCTCAGCGGGCGCCGCTTCCGGAGCGGCGATCGGCGCTACCATCACCAAGGATAAGAAAGGGGCCATCCTGGGAGCAGTTGCGGGCGGCTTCGCAGGCTTCCTCTACGACCAGATCACCTCCAAGAAATCCGGGTCGATCTAAGAAGAGTGCATTCCCCCGCGCAAACACGCGAGATTAACACTCTTACCCGGCTCAGAGCCATTGCCTAGAAATCTGGAAGAAGTTACGAATAGTCATACCAAGAAGAGTGCGCCGACCACCCGGCACAGGAGTGGCACTGCGTCATCTTCCAGGCGTGCAGGCAGGCAGGACACACGCCGCCGGTGTCAAAAGTATGCCAGAAATGGCCGCAAACACAGGCCCAGACTTCAGATGGCCCCGGTTTCCATCCGCATCGCGGACATCGGATCCGGGGCCCGCAAACCCCGGAGCCGCCGCTCAGCAGAGTCGTTTGCTCGGGATCGAGAACGGATGGTTTCCTTGGCACGATCATTTCCTCCGAACCGAGTGGTGAGGGGCAAACATTCGTCACCCTCACCAACGCGGTAGCACACGCCGCCAGTTCGGATCAACTCGTTTCCGCATTTCCGCCTCGTCATCCCGTTTGCGATAGGGCAATTTTTCGTAACGTTCGCCGAGCCGGGCCAGCTGGTCGTAGTCGAGTTCGACACCGAGGCCGCCTTTCTCAGGGATGCGCACCGAGCCGTTATGAAATGGAATTCGGCCGCCGAGGACGACTTCATCCTGCTCGGTTTGCCAGGGATAATGGGTGTCGCAGGCGAAGTTGAGGTGCGGGCAGGCCGCCGCGGCATGGGCCATGGCCATTAAGCTCACACCCAGGTGATTGTTGGAGTGCATGGAAAGACCAAGGCCGAGCACGCTGCAAAAGTGATCGAGCTGCAGCTGCGCTCGGAGTCCTCCCCAGTAGTGTGGATCCGAAAGTACGATTTGCACAGCACCGAGTTTCCAGGCCTGGGGGATGTGAGCAAAGGAAGTCACGGCCACGTTACTGGCTAGGGGTGTTGAAATGCCATCCGCCAGGAGCCGTTTTCGCACTTCGGCCATTCCCTCAAGCCCTGCGCAAGGGTCTTCCAAATACCCTCCGCCCGATAATTCTTCTGCCAGCTGCTGGCCCACTTTCACGCTGGTTTCCACACTCCAAGCGCAGTTGGGATCAATGCGCAGCGGCAGGGCTGGACCGAACTCTCGCCGCAAGGCGCGAATCGTTTCCACTTCCAGCTCTGGATCGAGAACGCCACCTTTGAGCTTGATCTCCCGGAAGCCATACTTTTGGATCATTTGGTGCGCCTGGCGGACAATCGCCTCTGGGGTGAGAGCCTCGCCGTACTCATCAGGGCGCTCATCTTCGCCAAGGCCCCCACCTCCGCGGTGCTTGTAGAAAAGATAAGCAGAAAACGGCGCCTCGCTCCGGGCGCGTCCGCCAAGCAGATCGCAAAGAGGCTTATTCCAGGCCTTGCCAATGGCGTCGAGACAGGCAATTTCAATGGCGGCAAAGGTGCGGCTGTGCCGGTCGAGGGGATTTTCGCCTGGAACATGCCAGGTTTGAGAACGATCGCCCTCGACTCCAGAGGTCTCCTGCTGGGCTTGCGCCTCGAATTCCATCAGCAAGCTGGTCAATTGGAATACATCTCGGCCAATTAGTTTTTCTCGCGCCGCTTGAAGCTGGGCTAGCGGTTGTTCTCCGCCGTAGGTTTCCGAGCAGCCTCGAATTCCCTCGTCGGTTTCGATCTCGACGATGGTGCGTAGGGCGTAGGGGGCATGCAAGCCGTAGGAGCTACGCAGCGGAGGGTCGGCGATGGCCACGGGGTAGAGATGAAGGGCGGTAATTTTCATGACGCTTCCCATCATGTCATGGAATTTGCAAACCCCGTTTCGGCAAAAACGAGCCGCCGAAAGTCACTGGAATTGAGCCCTGACTGCAACGTGAGGACCTTCATACGGCGCAAAGGAAGGCTACAACAGCGCGAGTTTACGCTGGAGCTCGAGTGCCGTCTCATCGTCAGGGGCAACGACAAGAACCGTGTCGTCTCCTGCAACGGTGCCCACGATCTCCGGCCAGTTAGCCTGATCTAGGGCGACGGCGAGGGGACTCGCGCTGCCCGGGCGAGTTTTGACCACAACCAGATTTTTCGCCACCCGAACGTCGGTGAGAAACTCGGCGATTGCGTCCTCAAGCGGCAGTCCTGCCGGTGCGGAGGCCAGCGGCCGGTAGCCTTCGGGGGTTTTCGCAAGTTTAAGCTCACGGATATCCCGCGACAGTGTGACCTGAGTTGCCTGGATTCCCCGTTTGGCGAGTAGCTCGGCAAGCTCTTCCTGTGTCTGCACGCGCTGGCGGCGGATAATTTCAAGGATTGCTTGCTGGCGCCGGCGTTTGATCATGTCCTCCCCTTCAGGACTGCATCTGGCTTAGCCGCTGCTCGGCCTCTGCCAGAGCCTCGGCCACCCGCTCTGGCGCTGTGCCGCCGAAAACCACGCGGGTCTTAATGGCCTCGCGAGGATCGAGCAGAGCAGCCATCTCTGGCTTAAATTCAGGAGCGAAAGCCGCGAGTTCGGCGCCGCTCCAGTCCTTGGCGCTGCGCCCCTGTTTGATGCTTTCCAACACCAGGCGCCCTACGATCTGATGGGCCTGGTGAAAGGGGAGGCCCTGGCGCGCGAGAGCGTCGGCAAGGTCTGTCGCTACAGCCCAGCTTTGCTCGACGGCCCGCAGGGCCAAGTCCGGTTTCAGCGTCACTGTCGGCACTACAGCGCACGCCATTTCGAGCGATTGCAAGAGCTGGGAGACGACATCGAAGAGAGGCTCTTTGTCCTCCTGCATGTCGCGGTTGTAAGTCATGGGCAGCGCCTTTAAGGTGACCAGCAGGGCAAGGTAAGCGCCGAAGACTCGGCCAGCCTTTCCACGAATGAGTTCAAGCGAATCAGGATTTCGCTTTTGCGGCATCATGCTGGAGCCGCTGGTGACGCCGTCACCCAGATCCATCCAGCCGAATTCTTCGCTCGTATAGAGAATCCAGTCCTCGGCCAGGCGGCTCAGATGGAGCATGGTGAGGTTGGCGGCGTGCTCAAAATCGAGCAGGAAATCCCGGTCGCCACTCCCATCCATACTGTTGCGCGTAATCGAATCAAAGCCCAGCTCCCGGGCAATGGCTTCCCGGTCGATCGGAAACCCGCTGCCGGCCAGGGCGCCGGAACCGAGGGGCATCACGTTCACGCTGCGGCGCGCTTGGCCCAAGCGCTCCCAGTCGCGCGCGAACATCTCGAAATAGGCCAGCACGTAGTGGGGCCACAGGACGGGTTGGGCACGCCGGGTGTGCGTATAACCGGGAATGATCGCCTCTGGGTAACGCTGCGCCAGCGCGAGCAGTTCCCGCATCAGCTGCACCAAGCGCTGACGCGCTTGGTCGATTTGCCCGCGTAGCCACAGGCGAACGTCGAGCGACACCTGATCATTCCGGCTGCGCCCAGTGTGAATTTTATCTGCGAGATCCGCTCCCACCCGCTCCTTCAATTTGCGAATCACCACGGTGTGTACGTCTTCTTCGACACAGCCGTCAAAAAAAGCGGGATCCTTGGCCTGCTCGAGCAGGGATTCGAGCGCCTCAAGCAGTTTCTGGCATTCGTCGTCCGAAAGGACACCTGCCGACCGCAGGCCCCTGGCGTGGGCGAGGGAACCGAGAAGATCCGCCTCAATCAGTCTTTTGTCATAGTCCAGGCTGCGGCCGAAACGTTCAAAAACTTCCGACGGCCCGCTCTCAAATCTTCCACCCCAAAGCTTCATCCCGCTTTTAATTGTGGAGGGCGCCGGCTTAGGGGAGCAACATCAGGAGCAGCGCTTTTTGCGCATGCAGGCGATTTTCTGCCTGGTCGAAGACCACCGAGCGCGGAAACTCCATGACGGCGTCGGTAACTTCTTGACCCCGCTTGGCAGGCAAACAGTGCATAAATATGGCGTCCTCGCGCGCCGCCGCCATTACGTTTTCGCTCACCTGATAGCCGGCAAAGTTCGCCTTGCGTTGCTCGGCCTCGGCTTCTTGTCCCATGCTGGCCCAGACGTCAGTGTACACCGCATGCGCTCCGCGGACGGCCTCGTACGGATCCCGGCACACTTCGAACTTGGCACCTGTCTCCCAGGCGAAGCTCCGCGCCTGAGCGACGATACCCGGCTCCGGTTCGTGGCCCTGGGGCGTGGCGATCGCGAAGTCAGCACCCAAGCGGCTCAATTGCAGCATCAGCGAATGCGCCACGTTGTTCCCGTCGCCAATAAACGCCAGTTTCAGCCCGCGAAAGGCGCCAAATCTTTCTTTGAGGGTCACCATATCGGCCAGCGCCTGACAGGGATGAAAGCGATCGCTTAAGGCGTTGATGACTGGCACGCTCGACCACTGTGCAAGCTCCTCTACCGTCTGCTGCGAGAAGGTGCGGGCCACAATGCCATGCGTCCACCGGTCCAAATTCCGGGCTACGTCGCGCAACGGCTCCCGTTCGCCAATCGGTCCCGTGGAGAGAATGGCGTCCCCGCCGAGCTGCTTAATTGCCAGCTCGAAGGTGATCCGCGTTCGCAAGGAGGGTTTTTCAAAAAGCAAGCTCAGATAGCGGCCCTTCAGCGCAGTGGCGTAGCGCCCAGGATTACGCTTCAGCTGAATGGTGAGATCGAGCAACGCCACAAGTTCGGGCGCCGTCAAGTCCAAGTCCGAGCGCAAGTCACCCTGCGCCAATCGCCTCGGCGCCAGGTCCGTCAACAGAGCCGCCATGTTGATGTCCTCCTCAGAGACGAGAAAGGGCTGCTGAAAGCGCCCTTGTGAATGATTATTCACAATAATGAATAATTACACAATCCTCGCGCTCTTGCAACCAATTCCTGCGACCCGTCACCGAGAACCGGATTTGCTGGTTTCTGCTCGTTGACCCCCGAAAGTACTAGCTGCGTGGCCTACCAGTTGGTGTAGGAGCCATCGGGACGCCGCAACAGCGGCGTCAGCGTGTAGCGCTCCTGGTAATCGCCGATTAACTGGAGCTGAGACGTGTCGACCTCCACGCCAAGGCCAGGCCGGTCATTCGGCCAGAGTTTGCCGTTTTTGAAGTCGTAGCCTTGCTTTAAGTATGGCCAGCTGCGGGTGCCGCCCATGACTAGCTCCATCAAGACCGGGCCGGGAAACACAGCGGCGCAATGGACCATAGCTGCTTCGGAAATTGGTCCCGTGAAATGTGGCACCAGACCGATGTAGTGCGTTTCGCACAGGGCTGCGATTTTTTGGAAATCCGTGATGCCGCCTACGTTCGGGATGGTGACCCGGGCGTAATCGATCAGGTGTTCTTCAATCAACATGTTCCAATCCCACTTGGGGCCGAATTGCTCACCCACGGCAATGGGCACCTTTACCTGCTTGCGCAACGTCCGGTACACGCCAGGATTTTCGCTGCGGATTAAATCTTCGACGAAGTAGGGACGGAGAGGTTCGATGAGGTTGGCGAGGGTGACGGCGTCTGGCATGTCCAGCTCGGTATGGAAGTCGATGCACCAGGCTCCATCTTTGCCCACGCCTTGACGAACCTGTTTGCACAGTTCGTAGGTTCGATTCACCAGGTCGAAGCGATCGAGCACTGGGTCTCGGCCATCGGTGGAGATGCGGTAGGCGCGAAAGCCAGCCTCAATGCAAGCGCGCGCGACCTCCGCCGGACTCCCCTTAGCTGGAAAACCCGTGGAATAGCATTCAATGTAATCGCGCGAAAGACCGCCAAGCAGCTGGTAGACGGGGACGCCAAGCGCCTTGCCTTTTAAGTCCCACAGGGCGACGTCGAGAGCGCCAAGCGCATGCACTTTTTCTCTGCCTGCGGGATAAAAGTAACCGCGGTACATGATTTGCCACAGGCGGTCGGTGCGGAAAGGGTCCTCGCCAATGAGCATGCTGGCGCACTGTTCCATGGTGTCATCCGAGCCGCCTTCACCCACGCCAACCAGGCCCGCGTCGGTCTCCACCAAAACAACATTCGTACTCTGATTAAACAGCGGCTGACGGACATTCGGACGGCCGGCCGCGTCGGTCGGAGTTTTGTAGTATCGGATGCGCGTGATCTTTGTTTTCGGGAGCCCCGCAGCGTCCGCCTGGTCGGAAAGAGCCGCCAGGCCAGCCACTCCGGGCCAAAGCTTCAGAAAGGCTCTGCGATCCATCCCAGCCATCTTACAGCAACTCCAAGCGGCCCCCGTTTGCTGCCGAGATAAGATATCCGAAGAAAATCGGAACTGCATGGGACACTCGAATTTTGAGGCGAATGCGGGATTCTTTGGTGCAAATGCACGTAATGAGACAGGAAGGAGCAAATCGACACATGCCGCGATTACTTCGACTTGGGATGTCAGGCGACGACGTAAAGACTCTGCAACAGTATCTGAACCAGCGCGTGGCGCCCACCCCGCCGCTCGTCGTAGACGGAATTTTTGGTCAGCAGACCCATGAAGCGGTCAAGTCGTTTCAGCGAAAGCTGAAAATCATGGTAGACGGCATTGTCGGGCCCCAGACCTGGAAAGCGCTCATGTCGGAACCCTGCGAGGCGCCTCCGCCGCTGCCTGAAGTCTGGCCTGTGCCAGAAGGCGCTGTACTAGTTACCTACAATGGAAGTACGGTTCCGTTTTTCACTCAATTTGACTGCGCTTGGGGAGCGCGAAACTTGGGCAACGCCAACCGGACGCTGGCCCAGGCTGGATGCGCGATTAGCAGCATCGCGATGGTGCTGAAGTTTTATGGTCGTGATATGGATCCGGGCAAACTGGATGCCTATCTCGACGCGAACCAGGGCTATGTCGGCAACTGCGTTGTCTGGGACAAGGCTTTTAAGGCTGGGGAAAAAGCCGGAAGCCCGAAACTCAAGGTAACCCAGTCGAACTACACCAACCAGCAACACTTTTCCGAAGTGCTCGATACGCGGCTGGCCAAGAACTGGCCAACGGTAGCCCAGGTCGATTATGGCACCGACAACGACACCTCGGGCGATCATTTCGTGGTCGTGGTCGGCCGCTCCCAGGATGGTTACTACATCATCAACGACCCGGGGACCTCAAGCGGAAACGGCGCTGCAAACCCTACACAAAGCATCACCCAGTTGGGCAAGAGCACACGCAAGGGTGGACTGAACTTGGTGCGTCTGGTGTTATTCGACGTCAGCTAACCGGTGAGACCGCCGCGGCTCAGACGCGGGTGTGTGCCAGGTTTCCGCGGGTCCGCCAGGCTGGCAACGCGGCCCAGCAGCCTACTGGCGAAGCTGGCTCGAATTGAGCGCTGGCGCCTGATCCCCGACTTCCGGAGCATATTCAATCACGACGGCCGTCAGATCGTCCGTTTGCGGCACGCCTTCCGTAAATGCCTCCACGGCTTGAATCACTGTATCGATGAGAGCTTGGCAGGATTCCGCCGCGTGGGCACGCACGAGCGACTCAAGCCTCCGGAGCTCGAAAAACTGGCGCTGTGAGTTTTGCGCCTCGGTCACACCATCGGTGTAGAGCAAGAGCTTATCGCCTGTGTGCAAGGTGGTTTCTCGGACGGTGAATTCGGCGCCCTCGATCATACCGAGGGGCATGCTTGTTGCCTCGAGATGGATGATTTCCCCATCCGCCCGGAGCAAAAGCGGCGGACAATGGCCCGCATTGCTCCATCGTAGCCGGCCGTCCCGGGAAAGAACTCCACAAAACAAGGTGGCGTACTTTTCGCCTTCAGTGCGCTCGACCAAAAACTGATTGACGTGCGACATTAAGACATCCATGCGCGCCGCGGCGTTGCCTCCTGCAAGAAAAGCCCCTTGCAAGAGGCTGGCTAGCAGAGCCGAGCTCACACCCTTACCCGAAACGTCCGCCACAACAAAGGCCCACGCCTCGGGTGCAATTTGGCGCACGTCACAGTAGTCGCCTCCAACCTGATGGGAGGGAATATTGGCCGCCGCGGCGCGGAACCATCCCTTCTGCGGGAGCTGACGCGGCATCAGGCTTTGCTGGATCTCGCGTGCGATCTTCAGCTCCTCGTCCATTTTTTGGCGCAAACGCTCTTGTTCAATCAAACGGGCGTTTTCTAGAATCGTAGAGGCCTCCGCCGCAAGGGTTTGGAGCAACTCGTGATCACCCGCAGTCAAATCCGAAGCGCCCAGCTTGGACTCCAGATATAGCACCCCCATAGTGTCTTGCACTGCGTTGAGGACAAGCGTTTCCTCAGAACCCGCTCCGGGTCGCGCTTGCATCAGCGGTACGCAAACACAGTTCCGCGACTCCAACTGGGAAGTTGTGAAATCCGGGTCGCGCTGGATCTGTTTGCGCAAGTCGAAATTGAGCGCTAGCAGATCTGCGCGAGAGGCAAGAACGCGCTCCAGCAACTGTGTGGGAAGGTTTCTCTCGCTGGCTGGAATCATCAAGCCCCGGCTATCGCGAGCGACCGCAACCTCCAGCCGGCGACCTTGCCGCAGCAACAGAAATCCGCGATCGGCTCCGGTTACGGTGATGGCCGCGTCCACGACGGCGGAAAGCACGGACTGAGTGGACAGCGAGCTTTGCACGGCACGCGCCACTTCCACCAGCGCCCGCAGCTTTGCTAGATTCGCGGAAGCCGCGCCTGGTGGGGGGGAGGTTGCATTCAGCTGATCCATCAGCCGGCGAAGCTCGGCCCCCTCGACGGAGAAAATGATTTTATACGAGTCGGGAACGCCAAACTCGATGCAATCGCCACTGCGCAGATGGATCCGGCCTGGTATTTTCACGCCGTTCACCAAAACTCCGTGCCGGCTGTTTAAGTCCTCAAGAAAGTAACCAGATTCGTCGCAATCAATGCGCGCGTGGTAGCGCGAGGCCCGGTTATCGCGCAAAACGAGGTGGTTATCGGATTGTCGGCCAATTCGAAATGGCAACGGGCGCAGGGGCATCCGTGAACGGTGGCCAGTGGGGCTGCACACTACTAAAGCCGCCTCGCAAGGAAACACATCTGCAGCACTGCTGGTTTGCATCGGCCCCAACTAGCACGGGTTGACGTTCAGGCTCGCTTTTTGGCGCGGGGGGCGTTTTCCTGCCGGGCCTCTTCGAATTCGCGCGCGCGTAGAACCTGGCAATGCGAGCAATAGCCGCCAATTTCGGTGCGCGCCAGCACGATTTGAAACCCGAAATGAGACTCTACTTGCTTGCGGAGACGCTGCAACGGCTCTCCAAAAAATTCTTCCACCTTCCCGCAACGCAAACAGATGACGTGGGCATGCTCCTGCTTGAGCCGCGTCTCGTAGTAATGCTGGTCGCCATCGTAATGCATTAGGTCTAGTTCGTCGACCAGACCTCCCTGCTTCAACATCTTCAAGGTGCGGTAAACCGTCACCCGGTTCAGCTTCGGATCCCGCTCCTTGGCCATCTGGTAGAGCTGCTCGGCGTGTAGATGGTCCCCAGAACGATCAATCAGTTCGAGCAAGATCTCCCGTTGCCGTGTTAAGCGCTTCCCGCGCTGACGCAACGATTCTTTGATGTCGAGTTGAGACATGCAATCTCTTTCCAGCCTACCATTTCAGGCCGCGAAAACCTAGCCTCTGGTGATGGCGGAAGCTTCAACGCCGCTTCCTAGAGCCCGCAAGGGGACCCGCCCGCGTTGCCAAAATTCTCCCCCTTGGCCTGCTCCCACCTGACCGAAACCTCTTCTCCAGCGGGAAATGGCGCCGGAAGGGGGTTGCCCTCTCTGCACAAATCGGTATACTCTTGGCCATGCCGCTAGAAGTAAGGACGCTCGATTACTTCTATACTCGCGTGGAAGACAAGCCGGGACGGGCCTACGAGCTCTTGCAAAAGCTCGCCTCCGAGGAAATCAATATTCTCGCCTTCAGCGCTGTTCCGTTCGGGAAAGGCTGCTGTGAGCTGACGATGTTTCCCGACAGCCCCGCTAGATTTCGAGAAGTAGCCGAACGATTTGGTTGGACGATCTCCGGCCCTCAGCACGCTTTCCTGATCCAGGGCGACGACCGGCTGGGCGCCTTGGCCGATATCCACCGCCAGCTCTTGGACGCCAACGTGAATATCTACGCCTCAACGGGAGTCACCGACGGGCAGGGGCATTACGGCTACATCATCTATGTCAAGGACGAAGATTTTCACGTGGCCGCAAAGGCGCTACGGGCGGCACAGATCCCCTAGCGCGGGCGGGGGCGGCGCCCAGACATCTGTAGCCAAAATCAGCGATCTCTCATTCCCACCTCCGCGCCTTTAGCCAACCATTTCGGTCCGACTTTTGCGCTTTGGGCTTCGACAAAAACTCTAAAGACAGCCGCATTTTTGTCGATCAAAAGCTTGACAACTCAAAAAGCGGATTCCAGGGATATGCAACGCGATCACATTTTCCGCTGGTTACTCGTTCTCCAGTGCTGGGTAGCCGCGCTGCTGGCAGCGTTTTTCTTCTGCAATCCGGCACTCGCACAGCAACGCTACCCGCTCAAATATGTTCCGGGAACCGAGGAGGGGGGACAGATTGAGCTGATCCAACACCACGTGAATCCTCTCCGTAAGATGCAATCCATCGAGACGTTCCTGGAGCGCTTTCCGACTCACGAAGCGACGGACCATTTCCTCGACTATCTTGTCACGCTTAACTCGCAACTCCAGAACTGGGAGAAAGTGCTTCAGTGGGGAGAGAAGCTGATGGCCCGCCATCCGGAGGACCTCGACACAATTTACCGCATGGCTACGGCAGCGCAGCAGTTGAATGATCCGGTACGAAAAAGCGAGCTCCATCAGCGGTTAATTGCTGTCGCGACAGCAACGCTAGCGGCCAAGCAACCGCCCAAGGATCTCGACCCGGCATTATGGGCGGCCAATCAAAAGTTTGCTCGTGAACTGTTGGACCAGGAGGAGGCCACGGCCTTTTCCACAGCAGTTCGTGAAAAGGACTTACGAACTAAAATCCGCCTCTGCGAGAACTTCCTGAAAGCGTATCCCAAATCGAAGTATCTGGACCAGATCTGGCCTCATCTAATCGCAGCGTACCGCGCAACCGGCGAAAACCAGAAAAGCGTCTGGGCGGCCGAAAAAATGCTGGCAGTAGACCCCACAGATCTGGACGCACTGCTTTTAGTGGCACAGGCTTCCATGGAAAACCGCGCTCAATATTCCAAAGTAATTACTCATGCAAACCGCATCTTACAGCTGGCGCCCACCAAGCCCCGGCCCTCGAACTATTCGGCAGAAGAGTGGGAGAAACGCAAGGCCTACTACATTGGCAGCGCCAACTTACTACTCGGCAACGTTTATGTGAACCAAAATTCATTCCATTCCGCCGACCGTTACTTACGAGCCGCACTCAATTACTTTCGCACGGCGGATCAGACGCAGGCAGGAATTTTGTTCTATCTCGGTTGGTCCAACTATCATTTGGAGCGGTATCAAGAAGCGGCTTCCTTTTTTCGCCAGTGTATGAACATCGCTGGCCCCTTCCGCGAGCAGGCTTGGAAAAACATCACCGCGATGAAAAACGAGCGGCGGATTGTTGAGTAGTCCGGGGACCCTTCGAGCGATCGAAGTGGAATTTTTAAGTCTGCCGGTCTAACGCCGGGGAAGGCTGATCCAGAAAGTGTGAAATTGTTGCGGGCTCGCGCGATCCTAGGAAGTGTCGCCTTCTTCGCTGTTTCAATCCTCCCATCGCCGGCTGAACCCGTTGACCGGAGAATGGGTACTCGTTTCTCCGCAGCGCATGCTCCGGCCCTGGCAAGGACAAACTGAAGTCCCTCCCGAGAACTTACAACCGACCTACGATCCCTCCTGTTACCTCTGCCCGGGAAACTTGCGGGCTGGCGGAAAGCGGAATCCCAACTACGAGTCGACTTTTGTTTTCGACAACGATTTTGCGGCGCTCGAGATGAATCTCGCCGAGGCCTGCTGGAGTGTCGAGAATTTGTTGGTGGCGCGCTCTGAGCGCGGCCTCTGTCGTGTAGTGTGCTTTTCGCCCGACCATAGCTTGACGCTGTCGCGCATGGAGGTCAGCTCGATTTGCGCCGTCGTCAACACGTGGACGCAGCAATACCGCGAGTTAGGGGCATGGAAGGAGATCCGGTCCGTGCAGATCTTTGAGAACCGCGGCGAAATGATGGGAGCGAGCAATCCCCATCCACACTGCCAGATCTGGGCCAGCGAAAGCATCCCTCAAGAACTAGAGAAAGAAGTGCGCCAGCAGCGATTGTGGCGCGAGCAGACAGGCGGTTGCCTGCTCTGCCGCTACGCGGAGCTGGAACAAGAAAAGCAGCAACGCCTGGTTTGTGAGAATGAGACTTTTATGGCGGTTGTGCCCTTCTGGGCCGTGTGGCCCTACGAAACGTTGATCATTTCCAAACCTCACCGCCAGTCCTTAGACCAGTTCGACCGGCGAGAGAGCGAGGGCCTGGCCCGGATCCTAAGGCAGATGACCTCGACTTACGACCGCTTGTTTAACGTTCCGTTTCCCTACACCATGGGACTGCATCAAGCGCCAACCGACGGCCAGCCGCATGATTCCTTCCATTTTCATGCGCACTTTTATCCGCCGCTTTTGCGATCCGCCACAATCAGGAAGTTCATGGTGGGATTTGAGATGCTTGGCGGTCCTCAGCGCGACCTGACCCCCGAGTGGGCAGCGCAGCGGTTGCGAGAGCTCGCACTGGCCGAACCCGCTGTTCATCCCTGTTGAGCCCGGATCCGCTATTCCGTGCCTTGGTTTGCGTTTTGCTGCGAGCTTGCCCCGTGCGAACCCCGACCGTCGGCTTGAGGCTGCTGCTGCGTCATGCAGTGCAACGTTCCCAATCCCAGCACCAAGTCGCCCGCATAGATCGGGATAATTTCGCGGTCTGGCATCAGACGCGCGAGAAGGCTGAGCGCCCGCCGGTCGTTGGGGTCATTAAATACGGGCACAAGGACAAGTTCATTGGCGATGTAGAAGTTGGCGTAACTGGCGGGCAAGCGCTGGCCGTCGAAGTAGACGGGCTTGGGCATCGGCAACTTTGCGACATGAAATCGTTTGGTAGCTTGTAACAGGCGCAGATTCTCAGCCAGTGCCGGATAGTTTACCTCGGAGCGATCACGCTCGGCCGCAATTACAATGGTCGAAGGATTGACAAAGCGCGCCAGGTCGTCGATGTGACCGTGTGTGTCGTCGCCGGCGATGCCGTTGCGCAACCAAAGAATCTCTTCAACGCCTAAATATTGTTGGAGGACCTCTTCGATTTGCTGGCGCGTGAGCGTTGGATTGCGCGCCTGGACGGGGCTTAAAAGACACTCTTCAGTCGTCATCAGCACGCCAGCGCCGTTTACATCGATACTGCCCCCTTCTAAAACCACGTGCCGGCTGCCCAGCATGGGCTTGAAATAGGGCAGACGCAGACGCTTCCGGAGAAAGATGGGTATCGCCGCATCGCGGGCGTAGTTGCCGTATTTGGCCCAGCCATTGAATCTCCAGTGGGTCATGGCGAGTGCGCCAGCGGCGTTGCGCACGAAAATCGGACACGAATCGCGCGTCCAGCTCCGGTCCGTCGGACAGTGGAAAAACTCCACCCGCTGGAGGTTTCCGCCAGATTTTTGGAGCACGCGCCGCGCTTGTCTTTCCATGGCCAGGTCCCCAACCAGAATCCGGACCTGCTCAACTTGCGAGAGGTATCTCACGACCTCGCCGTAGACCCAGGGAATGGTGGCAAATTTCCCCGGCCAGTCCGAACGCTCATGAGGCCAGGCAAGCCAAGTAGCCTCATGAGGCTCCCACTCTGCGGGCATGCGATAGCCTAAAGCTGCAGGCGTAGCTGGCCGAGCAGGCATCAATCTCTCCAACGCTGGAGTAAGGAGCCATAGTGGTCAATGCGACGGTCGCGGAAGAAAGGCCAATTGCGGCGGATTTCGTCGCACTGCCGAGGATCAATCTCAACCACCAAAATCTCTTCTTTGTCGGTTGCGGCCTGGGCCAGGATCCTTCCGAAGGGATCCGCAACAAACGAGCTACCCCAAAATTCCAGCCCTTGGCCGGCAGGACCTTCAAAGCCCACGCGGTTCACTGCTGCCACATAAACGCCGTTGGCGATGGCATGGGAACGCTGGATGGTGATCCAAGCGTCGCGCTGCGCTGCGCCGAAGTCTTGCTTTTCATGCGGATGCCAGCCGATTGCGGTCGGGTAAAACAGGACGGACGCTCCCAGCATGGCCGTGGCCCGGGCGCCTTCCGGATACCACTGGTCCCAGCACACCTGCACCCCAATGCGTCCGTAGCGGGTGTCAAAATTGAGGAATCCTAAATCTCCCGGCGTGAAATAGAACTTTTCGTAATAAAGAGGGTCGTCGGGAATGTGCATCTTCCGGTAAATACCGAGCAGCTCCCCCTCCGCACCGAGAACCGCCGCCGTGTTGTGATAGAGGCCAGGGGCCCGCTTTTCAAACAGCGAGGCCACGACCACAACACCGCACTCTTTGGCCACTTTGGACAGGGCCTCGGTTGAGGGACCTGGGATCGTCTCCGCAAGGTCGAACAGCCGCGCATCTTCCTGGCGGCAAAAATACTGCGTTCGGAAAAGCTCTTGGAGGCAGATGATTTGCGCCGACTGCGCCGCCGCTTCTCGAATGCGGCCCAGGGCTTTCTCAAGATTTGCGGCCGGATCGCTCGAGCAGGACATCTGCACCAAGCCGATCCGGAACTTCTGCTCCTCAACCCGTGGCATAGCGTCATTGTGCCAAACTTGCCACCAGGAAATGGCGGAACTCGTTGCTCTCGAGCGGCGCCGACTGGGGAAAATTTGTGCGTGGTTTCTGCGGCGCGCACTTCCTCAGCGCCCAAAATTGCTCTGTTCGTGTTATGTTCAACACACGGCGATGTCGCGACTTCAGTCTGAGCGCAACGCTTTTCGGCGGAACACGGCCGCCTTTCTGGCGTTGTTGCAGCTGATTGCGATCACTCTATCGGCCTGGGCTTCGCCGCTCAGCGGCAGGCGCAGCTGTGCGATGAGCTGCGCACGCGCACAGGATTGCTGTTGTGAAAAAAAATCTTCCCGGGCACATTCCCTCGCCTGGAAGGCGTCTCTCTGCGACCCATGGTGTTATCGCCCACCGGCCTGGCTTCCGCAAATCAGTATCAGTCCACCTCGCCAGCGAATCAACAATCCCGATTCTCGTAGCTTGGAGAAAGTTACCCGGCCGACGCAGCAGCTGGTCCGCTCGCCCTTGAACCCCTTGCTGCGGCAACGTCCGCCGCCTCCTGCGTAGGCTCAAATTCGTTCGCTGTCTGCTCGCTCCAATCATGCTGGGGAGCTCAGAAAATCGAACAACGTCTTCGGGCCGTTTGGCTTTCTCACGCCGTAGCGCTCGAATCTAGTTTGCTATTTCCCGAGTGACACAAACCGATCTTCATCACTCGCGGTGGCAGAAGATCGGACCTCGCGGCGTCTCACAATGGGCCGCAGACGAAAAGTGGAGAATCCAGAATAAATCTTAGAAAGCGGAAACCGGAAACGTAGAGTTTGCAGTTTGAAGTGAAATTGAAAGGTTCAAAGGGAGGAAACCGCGATGAAAAAGAATTTTCTGATTTTGGCGGTCAGCTGCCTGGCTGCCTCCGTAATGGTGATGGCGCAAGACGAAGCAGCCTACGTGGCATTGATGAAACAGATCGGGCCCACCTGTAGCGCGCTCGGCAAAAAGCTTCAGGCCAAAGAAGGAGCGGCAGCCGTAGCCGACGCGAAAAAGCTCCAGGATTTGTTTCAAGAAGTACACGCTTTTTGGCAAAAGCGCTCTGCGGCCGACGCCATGAATTTCGCAAAAGAGGCTAGCGCCGCATTTCAAAGCGTGGAACAGCATGCAAGCGGCGGACATTTTGACGAAGCATCGGCCTCCTTTAAGAAAGCGCTCGCGACTTGCTCCGGTTGCCACAACGCACACCGTGAAAAAGCGCCCGATGGCAGTTGGAAGATTAAGTAAGTGGGGCCGGGATCCGGATATCCGCGGCAGGGGCTCGACAGGCCCCTGTCCGGCCCAGTTCGGAAAGCGAGGGGAAGGAGTCCAAATGTTGCATCTTTCACGGCGTCAAGCCGTGCCTTTATTGTTGGGACTAACTTCAGGTGTGCGGCCGGCTTTGGCGGCTCCCTACACTCTGCCTAAGCTGCCTTATGCTGTCGACGCGTTGGAACCATATATCGACGCCCGCACCATGGAAATCCATCATGGCAGGCACCATCAAGCTTATGTGGACAACCTAAACAAGGCACTAGCTGGTGAGCCCGCGCTAGCTGACAAACCGCTCGAGCAGTTGCTGGCCAGCTTGGATTCCGTGCCGGCCTCGATCCGCACGATGGTCCGCAATCATGGGGGCGGACACGCAAACCACTCGCTGTTCTGGCAAAGCCTTGGACCGGCCAAGGGCACTGCTCCCAAAGGCGCACTCGCCAAGGCCATTCAAAGCTCATTTTCGAGCCAGTCGGCCTTTGAAGCCAAAGTCACCGCAGCCGCGATGGGAGTGTTTGGCAGCGGCTGGGCTTGGGTCGTTGTCGATGGCAAACAACTCACCGTTGAGACGACCCCGAACCAGGACACGCCCCTGATGCGCGCGAAAAAACCGCTTTTCGGCATCGATGTCTGGGAACACGCCTACTACCTTAAGTACCAGAATCGCCGGGCTGATTATCTAGCTGCGATTTGGAAGGTGGTGAATTGGGATTTCCTGAACACTCGGTATGAAGAGTTGACCCGCTAGCGCGTCGTGGCGTTGAGAGGGATGCCCGGGGAACCAGGGAACCGGCCGGCGGGGGAGCCGGGGGACCAGCTGGCCGGGGGGCCGGAGTTCCTTCTCAACGCCCCGAAGAATCAACTCAAGGCCGACCCGCGAAACCGTGGTTGAGACGCACAAACGAGCTATTTCTTGATTCCTTGCCGTGCAGCGAGCACGCGCGAGGCAATTAGGTCGTAAATCCGATCCCGTTCCTCACTTTTCTTGAACTGAAAATCGTAAGTGCTGCCTCGAAACGGGCGGACGCGCAAGTTTTTTCTTCGCTTGGATACTTCCCGGATATCTGCATATTTCCAAGTTCGCGACTGCTTGGCGTCGGTCAGAGACTCAAAGGCCAGTTCGTTTTCCTTGAAAATCAATTTCCCCTGCTGATCCCCGTTTCGCACGTCGAACATCATGGGAGAATCTGCGGTTGAGGCCGCAGGAGTTTGAGAGTTCGCGCGGACGGAGCTGCTCACGAATCCAGCCGCCAGAACAAAGGCGAGAAAAGAAGTTCGTAGGCACATGCGGTTTCCTAGCATAGCAAGGCAAGCGGTGTGGTCGTAAGAAGCCGACCTCTTGCCCGGGTTCAGCCGGCGCGTGTTAGTGTGAAAGAAAGACGCCGCGTCCGCCGGGAGATTGTTCCATGGTGTTGATGGGGATCCTTGCCTTCTGGATAGCTTCCTCTTGTCTTTGGGCGGGCGAGGCCGAGGCGCTCGCCATTTCCGCTCAGATTCAAGCCCGTCACCTTCCCTTTGGCACCATTCTCGATCCATTCGTTGATCGCGAAGGTAAGATTACAGGCTATACCCGTTGTGGCGATTCGGCCATTTGGACCGGACACTATTTGGCGGCAGAAGCCTTCCGCTTCAAAGTGACGGGTTCGCTGCAAGCGCGGCAGGCTGTCAATGCCGCCCTGGCGGGTATTTGGGAGCTCGTGGGCGTGACGGGCAACGACGTGCTTGCGCGTTGCTATGTCCCAGCGAACTCGCCTTATGCTGCGGGGATCCTGCGCGAAGAGTCGCACCATGGTTATTTTCGGGGCATCTGTCAGGGACGCCCGTGTTACTGGGTAGGGAATACGTCCCGCGATCAGTACCTTGGAGTTTTTTTTGGACTCGGCGTGGCGTTCGAACTCATCGAGGATGCGGGAGTTCGCGGCGCCATCTCCAATCTCATCACGCGGATGCTTCGCCGCTTGATGGCGGATGGCTGGAGTGTCCGCATGCCGGATGGAGACACCAGCACCGTTTTCTGGACGCGAGCGGATCAGAAATTGGGGCTGCTAATTTTGGGACGGAGGGTGAATCCGCGCGAATTCAGCGATGATTATTCCCGGTCACGCTTCTGGGAAGCGGCCACTTCCGGGCTTCCGGTGGCGTTTGAGACGCTTGATCCACATGGCAGCTATTTCAAGTTCAACCTGAACATGGCCACCTACTATCACCTGATCTCGCTCGAGACAAACCGCTTCTATCGCAATTTTTATGAAGATACCTACCAGCTGATGCGCCGGACGGTGGACGATCATGGCAACGCGCATTTCAACATGATTGACCGCGCACTGCGCGGACCGGACCCGGTGCGCGATGCCGAAACGCGTGCGCTCCTGGAAGCCTGGCTCCGCCGCCCGCGCCGCGACGAGCGCATCGATTTGCGCGGGAAATATCGCACTTGCGGCAACGACGAACGAGCCTGTGATCCACTGCCGGTTGAGCTGCGCGTGCGCACGGACTTCCTCTGGCAGCGCAGCCCCTTCCTCTTAGTTGGCGGAGGCGCCGGCAACATCGAAGGCGCAGGCATCGACTATATTCTTCCTTACTGGATGGCGCGGTATTACGGCGTGTACGAATGAGGTGGCGCATCGTGCGAGCGGCAACCGCCGCGCTGCTGGGCCCGGTCCTGCTCCAGGCGCAGATTTGTCGCCTCTCCGTTGCTGGACTCAATCGCAACCGGCGTGTGGCCGGACCGGTCAGCGCCGAGTGCCCCGCCCCCCTGCACACGGCGCCCTTTGGAAACTGGGGGGTTACGTCGAATTTTGGACCGAAACGCAACGGCCGCCAATTTGATGGCTGGTGCCGTGACATGCGGATTTGTGACAACGCCGGAAATTGCCGTCAGGCCTGCCGCGACGGCTGGTATGAATGGAACACCTGCACCACCCATCCGTTATATGTGGCTCCCAATTGCACGCTCTATAACGCCGACCATTGCACTTCCCAAGTCTCCACGACGGGTGTGAATGTACTGGGTACTCAAACCGTGGACCTGCCCGCCGCCTGTCCCGCCTCCGACGGAGTGAGCTTTCAGCGCGGCGGTTGCGCCGAGCTTACCAGTTATACGCGGTCGAGCAATTACATGTCAGTTTACGAGCTCGATCCCGTCACAGGCGATGAGTTAATCCAATCCCTGTATTATCCAAGTTTGTCGGTCGCGCTCCAGTGCAACGTGTGGGGCTGCCTGCCAGCTGGCAGCGAGTGGACGAACCCGATTCAATGGCAATCCCCCGCTGAACCGAAGGTGTTTGCCGAGATGGCGATGGTGGTGAACTCGGCGACCTTCGTCGATCCTCTGAATGTGTGCCGCATTACGCCGGTGGGTCTCGAAGTGGTTTCCGCGGCGAGCTTCCAGCGCGGAGAGGTGGCGCCGGATTCGATTGCGAGTTTGTTTGCCGGGGAGGTCACGGCGCAGACCGAACAAGCCTCAGCGCAGCCCTTGCCCACAACGCTGAGCGGCGTCCAGGTGCGCGTAGTTGACTCGGCTGGCCAGTCCCGCACGGCAGCCCTTCTGTACGCTTCTCCGCGACAGATCAATTTCATTGTGCCTGCGGGGTTACGTGAA
This sequence comes from Bryobacteraceae bacterium, assembly GCA_025056455.1. Taxonomy (GTDB): domain Bacteria; phylum Acidobacteriota; class Terriglobia; order Bryobacterales; family Bryobacteraceae; genus CADEFT01. The sequence goes on from JANWVY010000002.1 coordinate 497,515, forward strand.
GGCTCAGCGACGGTGTCGGTTGTGAGCGGCAATACGGTCCGCGCGAGTGGGCGCATTCACATCACGCGTTTCGCGCCAGGCATCTTCTCGCAATCTGGCACTGGAGATGGACTCGCCGCGGCGGTTGGCGTTCGCGTCGGCCCCGATGGCCGCCAAACGGTGGTCTCTACTCAGCCGTTCGACCTTGGAGGCCCCTCGGAACAATTCGTACTGGTTTTGTTTGGAACAGGCATCCGGGCCATTCCCCGCGAAGCGGTTCAAGTGCTAGTGGGCGGCGCGATCGCTGAGGTGCAATATGCCGGTGCGCAAGGCTCGTTTGCCGGCCTGGATCAAGTCAACGCCCTGCTTCCACGCAGCCTGGCTGGTCGCGGCCGGGTGAACGTGCAGCTCGTCGCCGGGGGCAAGGCGGCGAACGTGGTCCAGATCTGGATTCAATGAGCTCTCGGCGGCCTGTGATACACCTGAAGAGATGCGCGAAACCGCCCTCGCAGTATGCCTCGCTGCTCCGCAAGCCCCGGTTCGATTGAATTCCATCGAGGTTGCGGAACCCGGCCCGGGCGAGGTCACCGTGCGGCTCGAAGCCTGCGGCGTGTGCCACTCCGATCTGATGATTAGCCAGCTCGAAAGCCTCCCCTTAACGCCTCTAGTGCTTGGCCATGAAGGAATTGGGGTGGTCGAGGCTTTGGGAGCGGGGGTAACGCACATCGCCGTGGGCACACGTGTGGGGATCAACTATCTGGCTTCCTCCTGCGGAAGCTGTGAGGCTTGCCGCCGCGGCGCAGAGCGTTTCTGCTTACGGCAGCACAATCACGGTTACACGCGACATGGCGCCCTGACCACTCGCGGCGTCTTTGCAGCGCAAAACCTGATTGCCCTGCCTCCAGGCTTAAACCCGGTTGCCGCGGCCCCTCTCTGCTGCGCCGGTTGGACCGCCTACGGCGCCGTGCGCGAAGCAAATTTACAGTCAGGCCAGCTTCTGGCGATTTTCGGACTGGGCGGACTGGGCCACCTGGCTCTCCACTATGCCCGGCATCGAGGACTGCGTGTCGCAGCCGTCGACGTCTCGCCCCAGAAGCTCGAGTTCGCTCAAGGTTTGGGGGCCGAAGCCGCCTGCACTGTCGAAGACGCTCGCAAGGTGATTGGCAAAGAACTGGGCGGGGCGCATGGAGCCATCGTCTTTGCAGCCTCGGCAACCGCTGTCGCCACCGCTTTTCAAACCCTCAAGCGGGGCGCAAGCCTAATCCTCGTGGGGATGACAGCGGAGAAATTTTCGCTAGGCGTAACCGAAACGGTGCTGAAGGGCATCCGAATTCAAGGCAGCTATTTAGGAACTCGCCAAGACCTCGAGACTGTTTTTGACCTCGCTGCGCAGGGCCTCGCCCGGCCGCAAGTGCACTCCTACCCCATCGACCAAGCTCCGGAAATCTTCGCCCGGCTCAAAGCGGGGCAGATTTTAGGTCGTGCGGTCATCGAATTCCAAGCCAGCTAAATGGGTTTCAATCCCAGCAAGCGCGCAGCGTTGTTATAGTACACCTTTTTGAGAATGGTCTCTGGTAGCCCAAGGCCGTAAATCCGCCACCGCCCCTGCGGGGGAATCTTCGCTGGCGCATAATCAAAATATTCGTCTTCTGTTTCGAGAAATCGAAAGTAGATCCGGTAAAGCTCATCGCCGAAAATTTGTTGTGGCGTTTCAAAACCGTCTGGAACGGCGTCGGTGCCAAAAAGAATACGGTCTTGATATTTGTCGAAAAATTTCCGTGCTGTACGGGGCTGCCGTCCTAGCTCCCCGAGCCGGGCTCCCATCTCTACGTACATATTGGGAAAGCGGTCTAAGGACTGGGCCACGTGAGCCAGATTCTCGGCAAAATGGCCGACGTGCAGAGCGATGAACGTCGTTTTTGGGTGCCGGGCAAAGAGGCGGTCGCGCGCGGCCAGCAACTCTTGATGGCTGGGAAAATCGCCTCCATAGAAAGACCATTCGGGATGATGATTGAGTTCCTCAAAGCGCTCGTTAAACCGGTCTGTTGGCAGGAAAAAGGCTGGCGGATCGGAAACATGGATGGCGACAGGCATGTTTTGGGCAGCGCAGACCTCCCACATGAGATCAAAGCGCGGATCGTCCACCTTAACCAATTTTCCGGTCGTGATATTTTCACGAAGATAAAGACCTAGCGTTTTGAGAATCTTTAAACCGGCCGCGCCGTCCTTCCGGGCTTGGACAAGCAAGTCTGCTTGCCGCTTGGCATATCCAGGCTGGTTGCATTCCGCCCAAGCTGGCTCACAGAAGGTAAGGAAGCGTCCGGGGTGGGCACGATCAAAGCGGCGGATGCTTTCCCGAAGACCGGCGCCATATCCCCCAGTGAGGTTCACCATGGTACGCACATTGCGACGATCCATCACGGGCAGCAGCTGAGCTGGCGCAGCAAGGAATTTTCGCTCGGGCGTCAGACTCACTCCTTTTTCTGACCTCGCCGCCCAGCTCAAGTGCGTATGAATGTCAATCACGGGGAATTTCGCCCGCTCGATACGCGTTTCAGGGACCTGGAGCATGCTGCGCGGCTCAAATTGTGACAGCTCGAGTGTCCGTTTCTGCCCGAGAGCCGCTGGCAAGACACTTGCCCCCAACAAGCACGAAAAACACTTCCGGCGTGTCAGAGGGGTGCCGTCGCGCACCTCCGAATTGTAGCAGCTTGAAGCGGGCCTCCCTATTGGGACGGGTGGCATGTATCACACCCGTTTGGCGCTTGGCGCAACGCATGGCAATCCATACAGGCCATCATCCCTGTGGATTTTTCTTTGAACAAAACATCCCGCTGCGCCACGTCGCCATGACAGAGGGAACATTCAATCCGGGCCTCCTTGACATGCAGTGTGTGATTGAACCAGACCATGTCAGGCACTTGGTAAATCCGCACCCAAGGGATCCGTTTTTTCTCTCGCGCATAAGCGGCGAGCTTTTGAATTTCCGGACTGTCCACCTTGACGCTCTGGTGGCAGCCCATACAAAAACTTTCCGGCGGATAGGTGGCTTCAAGCCCCTCGCCCGGCATGGTGTGACAGTTGAGGCACTGAAGACCCAGGGCTACGTGCGTCTTATGCGAATAGGCGATGGGCTGGGGCACAGGGTCGCCGGGCAGTTTCTCCTGCTTGGGCTGATATTTCTTTCCTTGTGCAAAGGCGAGCAGGCAGGCCAAGAAAGTGAGCAAGAAAAAGCGTCTCATAGGGAGAAGGCGATGAATTCATCGTTGGCCTTCGAGCCGTTTTTTCCGCCACCGGCGGCAATCACCAAAAACTGCTTTCCAGCGGCCTCATAGGTGCATGGCGTGGCAAAGCCTCCCGCCGGGAGCTCATACTCCCATAAGACCCGGCCAGTATCGGATTCAAAGGCGCGGATCTTTTTGTCGAACGTTCCGGCCATAAACACGAGTCCTCCCGCGGTGCAGATCGAGCCGCCGTGCGAGTTGGATCCGGTTTTCTTGATCCCGCGCCGGGTGAGTTCCGGGAACTCGCCGTTGACGATGCGCCACCGGAAATCACCTTTGTCCGCGTCGATGGCAGTAAGGTAACCCCAGGGCGGTTTGATGCCGGGATATCCTTCAGCATCCAGCAACTGCTCCCGCGTCTTTAAGCCAAACCGCACATTCATCCCAGGCTTAGGCTCATCAAAGGCGATGATGTTCGTGGTCTCATCCGAGCTGACGAACACTAGATTGCGTTTCGGATCAAAGCAGCAACCTCCCCACAGCGCGCCCCCGCGAAAGCCGGGATGAATCAGGCCGCCTGAGTAGGGTGGCGCCGTGTACAGTGGGCCTTTGGCCAGGCCGTCTACCTGCGCCTTCACAAACGCGTGAGCCTCAGGGCTAAGATCCGTAATCCACTCGGAGCGGAAACCCTGCCGGCAAAGCGGGGGAGGTTTTACGGGAAAAGGTTGCGTCTTTGAAAGAACCTCTCCTTCCATGGGAGAAGGAGCAATCGGTCTCTCTTCGACGGGGAACAGGGGGTTGCCCGTATCCCGGTCGAAAAAGAAAACGAACCCTTGCTTGGTCACCTGGACGACCGCATCCACCACGCGGCCGCCCTTGCGGATCGAAATCAAGGCCGGCTGAGCGGGCAGGTCATAATCCCAGATGTCATGGTGCACGATTTGGAAGTGCCACTTGCGCTGACCCGTTAAAGCGTCGAGGGCCAGCACGCAGTTGCCAAAGAGATTATCCCCAACGCGGTTGCCTCCCCAGAAGTCAAAGCTCGGCGAGCCGATGCCTGCGAAAACGAGACCACGTTGCTGGTCGACACTCATTCCGGCCCAGCAGTTTGTCCCCCCGGTGTAACTCCAGGAGTCGCCGGACCAAGTGTCATGACCGAATTCGCCAGGTCGGGGGACGGTGTGAAAGATCCAGCGCCGTTTGCCAGTACGCGCGTCATAGCCACGTATATGCCCTGGAGCTTCTGGATATGGCCCTTCGCCTCCGCCGCCCCCCGTAATCACCAGGTCTCGGTAAACAACCACCGGGGACGTATGTTTGAAGGTGAGGTTCGTCATGTCATGGTCGAAATCCTTTTTGAGATCGACCATCCCTCGCTGGCCGAAGGATTCCACGGGTTTACCCGTCTTTGCGTCAAGGCTCCACAACTGGTCGCGATAGGTGGCGAAGATGCGCTTGTCGCCGTTGTCCTCCCAATAACACACGCCGCGATTGACGCCTGGGGAGCGCCGCGCGCCCCCGCCGCCAGCAGCGGGATCAAAGGTCCACAGCAGGCGGCCCGTCGCCGCGTCGAGAGCCTGGACACGAACACGTGCAGTGGTTAGATACATCACGCCATCGACGACAATCGGCGTGCATTCGATGGCTGTGGCTGGCCTCTCGCTGGCGTCTTGGGTCCGGTGCACCCAGGCGACCTTCAAGTTTTTCACATTCGACGGCCGGATTCGGTCGCAGGGGGAATAACGCGAGGCCCCAGCATCACCGCCATAGTGACGCCACTCGCGAGAAGCGTCGCCCAGTTCTTTGCGCGGACCCGCAAAAAAGACGGCGTTCGAGACGGTCTGCTTTAAAAAGTCTCTGCGGTGGGAAGAGGACACTCGATCAGCATACATGATCCGCTTTGGGCCGTGCGGCGAGCTGCCGGGTAAAACGCCGGGCGAACGCTCGCACGAGTCACGCTCCTCGGACCCTGTGGATCAAACCGAGCCACATCAGTTCGCGCTGGTTAGAACAAAATCAACCGTCTTTGTTTCCGATGCGCCAAGCGTGATAGCGACTTGCTTTTCGCCTGTGGCCTCATGCCAGGCCGCCACGACATAGTCGCCGGGCGGCACATTGTCCAGAGAAAACGCTCCATCCTCGGCCGTAATGGCGAAATAGGGATGATCCAAGACGCCAATGTAGCTTTTCATCCAAGCGTGAATGTTGCACTTGACAGGGATCATCACTTCCGGGAAAGCAAAACGGCGATTGAGGTCAGGTCCCAAGGGTGGCTGTTGCTGGTTCCAGTCGCGGTTGTTTTTGGGCATCGGATGAACGTTGTGGGAGACCGGATCACTGTTTTTCACGCGCAGTGTTTGGCCCGTGCGGATGCCAACAACGCGGGGGATGAACTGACATCCCTTCTGTTCCAGAACGACAGCTTCTGCGGGCGGTTCGAAGGTTTTGCCTTCCAGTCCCTTTTGGATGTAGACGAAGGCGTTGGCCAGACGGCGATCTTTTCCTAAGCGTACTGTTTCCTCGTAAACGGGCCCGCGGTGCAGCTTTTGGCAGTCCGCCTCGGAATCCATCGTCAACCGTTTCCGCGCCGGGGGATTACCTTGAAATCGGACCACGCCCTGAAGCCGGCTCGCGGTAGCTCGATCGACGCGGAAATACTGTGGAGCCGGCCTCTTGTCGCCATCCTTTCCTCGCGCGGAGTCACTCGAGGACTTATTCCCCTGACAACCCCCTGCAACGACTAGGGTGACGGCCAAGCAGGCGAGGCGGAAATCGAGCTTCATGGGGTGGCCTCGCCAGTGAGAGATTCTAAAAACGCCACCAGATCAGCCCGTTCTTGCTGCGTTAAATGGGTGAGCGGCTTGATCTCTTTGTCCAGGTGTTTATTGGCGTTGCCTCCCCCCACGTAGAAATCGACGACGTCCTTGAGCGTCTTGAGGCTCCCATCGTGCATGTAGGGCGCTGTCTCCGCAACGTTGCGCAAACTCGGCGTGCGAAAGGCGCCTGTGTCGGTGTCCTGATTGGTCACGAGGAAGCGTCCCAGATCGGTGAGCTCGCCCTCGGTATTCATGCCAACGCCCAGATTGTGAAATTTGTTGTCCGTGAACAAAGCGTATTTCTCTTCGATGGTGTGACAGACGGCGCAATTGCCCTTTTTGGCGTCCCGAAAAATAGCCAAACCGCGGATTGCGGCCGGACTCAGCGCTTTGCGGTCGCCGCCATACTGGTAGCGGTCAAAGGGTGAGTTGCCGCGCAACACGGTGCGTTCAAATGCGGCGATCGCGGCCGTGATGCGCTCCATGGTGACGGGCGATTGTCCTGGCGGCGGATCGCCGTAGGCGGCGACAAACATGGCCCGCAAGGCCGGATCGGAGTCTACGGCTTTCTCTACGCCCTCCACGCTGTGGGCCATTTCCACTGGATTTACAATCGGGCCTGCAGCCTGCGCCTCCAGTGTGGCAGCCCTTCCATCCCAGAACAGGGGAGCGGCGTAGGCCGCATTGATAACAGTTGGCGCGTTCCGGTTGCCTTTCTTGCCTTTCACCCCCGTCGATACGGGTTGGCGGTCGGTGAAACCCTTCGACGGGTCATGGCACGTGGCGCAGGAGACCGTTCGATCAACGGAGAGCAACGGACTGAAATACAATTTCTCTCCCAGCGCCACCACTTCTTTGGTGAGCGGTCTGTCTGCCGGCACAGGGACCGGAGGTAGACCTAAGGGCGGCGTGACTGTGATCGGTGCGCCGACTGGTTTCGCCCCCAGCTCAACGCGCGTGGCCTTTGGATTCGGCCGCCAACAGCCGTTTGCAATGAAAACGGCTCCCAACACCAAAAACGCTCTTCTCGTCATTCCACCTCACTGCGAAAGCACCAGGACACCCCAGGGCCGGTCGCCCACGGGCACTCGCCGAACGACAGTCAGAGTTTGAAGATCGACCACCGACACGTCGTTTGAGGGTCCGTTGGCCGTAAACAGAAATTTCTCGTCAGGGGAGAGCGCAATACCCCATGGTCGTACGCCTGCTTCCACCGACGCCACAACTTTCTCACTGGCTGTGTCAATCACCAAAACTTTCTTTCCCCGGCCTGTGCTCACATACAGCCTGGCGCCATCTTTCGACATCGCGGTACCCATGGGCTTCAGTCCCTTGTCAACGGGAATTTTTCGAATTGCGGCGAGTTTCACAGCGTCGACAACGGTCACACTTTCGTCGTTTTCATTGGCGACAAAGGCTCGCGATCCATCGGGAAGGAAAGCAATCGAGCGCGGACGCCGGCCCACGGGAATCGTTTTGAGTTTTTTCCGCAAAGCGGTATCGATAACAGTGACCGTACCATCATCCTCAGAAGTCACCCAAACCTGTTTGCCGTCTGGCGTAATGGTGACGCCCTCCGGTTCTTCTCCGGTTGGGATGGTGGCCAGCACCTTGCCATCCTGGATTTCGATGATACTGGCTGCAGCGGCATCTTCGTTCGCTACATAGAGCAGCTTAGCGTCGGCGCTAATGGCGAACTCTTCGGGATCCGAGCCGCCATACAGTTTGCGCAACAGCTTTCGTTCTTTCGGATCCACCACGCCAATGCCGTCTGCACTTTTGTCTGGCGGGGGTAAGGTGCTTTCATCGACTCCCGGCGGGGCAGCGGGCGAACCGCTGAGCGCAACATAAATGAGACCGCCTGCGGCGTGGATGCCTCGCGGGCGCTTGCCGAGCGCAATCGTAGAAATGGGGCGATCTTGATTGGGATCGATGACCGACAGATCACCCGAGCCTTCGTTGGTGACGTACACCAAGTACGGGGCCTTCGCCGGAGTCTTTTCGCTCTCTTTGGCGGGAGGCGGCGTTGAAGAACAACCTCCTAGCAGTAGGGCCAGCGCAAGTCCACCTACACAAAATCGTCTCATGAGCCGGTGCCACTAGAATACTATCCGGTCCTTCTTGGCGTCGATCTTCTCGGGATCAAGGAGGGGCACTTTTTTGAGATCCTCAATGGATTTGAACTCGCCATGCTGTTTGCGGTAGGCGATGACGGCAGCCGCCTGCGAGCGCCTGAGGCTCAAACCGCTTTCGAGCTCAATCGCTGTGGCCTTGTTCACATTGATCTTGGGTACTTCCTCGGCTGGAAAATTGCGGACGAGATACTCAAGCACCGCCTGGTATTCCTGCTCGGTGGCCTTCATCCCAAAGGCCGTCATCTTCGCCATCTTCTCGCTCCAGCCAGCCCGGTCGAGACGCGGTGAGATGGAGCGCGCCATTTCATGGCAGCCTTTGCAGATCTTCTCCATTTCAGCCCTGCCAGGACCTTCTGGCAAGTGTTGCCCGAGGGCCTGCCCTAGCCAGGCAACCGAGAGCAACGGCACGCATTTCCAGACACTCCTCATGCCCCTATTGTAAAGAGGGCGAAGCCTCTTCGGTGAGAAGGAAGCAGAAGCACTGGGAACGAAAAGCGCGCGGCTGCTGGGGTTCGCGAGCCCGTCAAGCGCTCATCGCCTTCTGTCGTCCAGCGAGAGGTACGGCTTGGAGAACGAATGGCTCCCGAAAACCTGCCAGAATCGGCCCGAGTTGCGTGACTGCATCTTGAAGTTTTGAGATCGCCACGTTCAGTTCTTCTTGCTGGAGCTGGTCGAGCTTCTGGTGGAGCTGTTCAAACGAAGAGCGAATTTCGCTCAAGGCGGGGTCTGCCGCGAGCTTGCTTTTCGGAGGCGGAACAGCTCGGAGGATGGCCGGCATCCACAGCGCGGCCACCATCCGGTCCACCTGCGACTGCAGACGTTCGTGGAAACTGCGTAGCCAGCTGGCAGCCCAGGAAAGCAACATCCAGGAAGCCAGTGCGGCGACCAGCAACCAGGGAGCCTCTGCGGCCGAAGCTTGCGGACCGGCAAAAAGATGGATTCCCGCAAGCAAACACGCGGGCATGGCGACGCTTCCCCACAAAAGTGTCCGAAATTGCAGCCAGTCGGCTTGAAACTCCGCTCGATCTGCGCGCTCTTGTTGTGCAATCGCAGCACAAGCGCCGGCCAGATCGCCGCTCTGGCTCCAAACCTGCGCCAGCAGCGACACCCTTCTTAGGACGGGACTTGCCTGGGCTAACGGCGTGTGAAGCTGGGTTTTGAGATTCTCAAAGCGGCTGGCGTGCAAGGCGCGTAGCACTTCCTGGTGAAACGCTTGGGAACTGAGATAGCTCTCGGCCGATAAACGCAGCCCAGCGCTTGCACCCCACACTACGGTCGCCGAGATCACCAGCAGAGACAGAGCAAGTGGCCAGCCCAACCACGGTAGGCAAGCTCCGGAGATACTGCCTGCCATCAACCAGGCGAAAGCCCCGCGACCAAGCGGGGTCCAGCGCAGCGCCCATGGCGGCGGTCCAGACAACTGAGGGGAGAAAGTTCGTAAGTCGCGGTTTGACCGAGCCGCCGGATCACTCTGCCCGGAACTGCCACGCGCCGCGCTTGAGGAGGAAGTTGACCGTTCAGAGCCCGCCCCCGTCGCCGTCCTCTGAAAGGAGGATCCAGCCGGCGCCCGGACCGGCTCAGCGGTCGCCAGACTGCCGGGGCGAATCGCTCGCTCCCAGGCGTCCTGGAGCCAGCGAGACTGGCATTCCTGCATCTGCCCGCCGGAATCAATGCGCGCCGCCAGAACAAGCACCTCATCTCGCAGGATCATTTCCTCCGCGAAACGATTGGCTAACGGCATCAATCCCCGTGCTGCGGATTGCGCTACGGCGTTTTTCAAGCGCAGCAGCTGGGCGCGGTCCTCCGATTCGATTGCGATACAGTAGGGACGGATTTTTCCCTCGCCGATTTCCCCGTGATACAAGCTAGAACCAGCAAGTTCTTTTGGGGGAAGAATGGAAAACAGAATTCGAAATGCGGAGTAGCCGTAAAAGCCGGCGCCCAGTTTTTGCGCGTCAAATAGAATGCCAAGCTGCATCGCTGCGCTCCTTGGTCGCCGACAAGCGGCATTGTATATGTGGGTTTTCAAGGCCGAGATTCTCAGGCCAGATTGTCAAGGCAGACGGGCTGAGCTTTTTCTCAAGAGCTGCCACGTGGCAAAAGGCGGGAGGAGGACTGGGGAACGACTCCCACCCTCGCCGGAATGTCAGCGCGCCAGGTATTGGCGTATGCGCGCGAGAGCCTCAACGAGATTTTCTAGGGAGTTGGCGATGCTAAACCTCAAGTATCCTTCACCGTAGGCGCCAAAGGCAGTGCCAGACAAACACGCTACTCCCGCCTGCTCCAGCAGAGCCTGAGCCAGCTGGCGCGAGCTTTGACCCGTCCCTTTGATGTTGGGGAATACGTAGAAGGCGCCCTCTGGCAGCTGGCAGCGGAAGCCTGGCAGTTCATTCAAACCGGTCACAAAGACGTCACGCCGCCTTCGAAATTCTGCTGTCATCCGCGCTACATCTTCTTGCGGACCCGTAAGCGCAGCCAAACCCGCGCGCTGGGTAAAACTCGCTGTACAAGAGTTGGAGTTCACCATCAGTTTGTTGACAGCCTCGGCCAGCCACACGGGCATGACTCCGTAGCCCAGGCGCCAGCCGGTCATGGCGTAAGTTTTCGAGAAGCCGTCCAGGATGATCGTTTTCTCTGCCATGCCGGGTTCGCTCGCAATCGAGCGGGGCGGCTGGTCGAACCAGATGCGGGAGTAGATCTCGTCGCTCAAAACCACAACGTCGCGATCGCGCAGCATGTCCGCGATGGCAGCGATGTCTTCTGGCGGAATGATACCCCCGGTCGGATTGTGGGGTGAATTGAGGATCACCAGTTTCGTTTTCTCGGACAGGCTGTCGCGGAAACGGTCTAGATCGAAGGAGAAGCTGCGTTCCTCAAGAAGCGGGATCGGCCGGGGGCAGGCGCCGAGAAACCCGATCATAGATTCGTAGATGGGAAAGCCCGGGTTGGGATAAATCACCTCATCGCCAGGCTCCAGCAGTGCCAGCATCGGGAAAAAAATGATAGGCTTGCCCCCCGGAACGACGCACACATTGTCTGGCGTCACGGTGATACCACGCGTGCGGCTAACTTCCGCTGCAATTGCCTCGCGAAAATCCAAATAGCCTGGTGTCGGACCATAATGCGTCCAGCCCTCATCCAAAGCGCGCTTGGCGGCTTCGCGGACATGGGCAGGCGTGGCAAAATCGGGCTCGCCGATTTCCAAATGGATGATGCGGCGACCCTGGGCCTCGAGGGCCCGCGCTCGTTGAAGCACCTCAAAGGCACCCTCCACTAAGATCCGATCCATTCTCCCGGCAAGTTTCATGGCGTTTGCAACAAGGTGTGCGAATTGCGAGCCACTTACGAGACGTCAACGCCCAAATCGTCCCACTTCACGACGGCTTGGCGCACCATCGCCTCGTGACCCAGGATCGAGGTGAGTGCCGCGGTTACTCCGACTTTCAGATCCGCCGGGTTGGATCCCCCTTCGAGAATGGCTCGGTAGAAGGCGCTCACGTGAGCATGGGGCGCCTCCTGGCGTTTCTCAACAAAGGGCTCGGGTTTCCCCTCGCGGCCGAGCGGATAAAACAGATTTCCCGCCATCAAATCCACCGCGCCTTTGCTGCCATAGACATATACGTATTGGTTCGCGCCTGGCATGCCTCGCGGGTGGAACACGTTCTGAGTAAACGACATCTTGATCCCGTTGGGATACTCAAAGGAGAGGGTGCCACAGTCAAAAATGGTCCGGCCCGGCGGATCATTTTTGTACCGGGCCGTGGCTCCGAAACCGGCCGCCTTGACCGGATGCGCTCCCACAATCCAGTTACAAAGATCTAGGTTGTGAACCGACTGCTCGATCAAGTACCCACCCGACTTGTTCACGTCAAAATACCAGTCGGCGGATGAGCCATCGTGAGGCAAATCCGCCGAGGCATGCCGCTGCGCCTTGATCCAAAGCAACTCGCCAAGCGCGCCATCGTGGATCTTGCGCACCGCCTCGATGTAAGTAGTCATGGAACGCAATTGCTGTCCCGTGACAAACACCACCTTCGCGCTCCGGCCCGCTTTCCACAACTCGCGCACCTGAGAGGCTGTCACCCCCAGAGGTTTTTCGCAATATACATGCTTGCCAGCGCGGATGGCGGCGATTGCCATTTCGGCGTGGAGATGGGGGGGCGTGGCGATAAATACGGCTTGAATGTCCTTCCGTTCGATAATCTGTCGCCACTCGGTATAGGTTTTCGCTTCCTGTTTTGCGGCGGCTGTGGCGGCCTTATCCAGGCGGTCCGGTTTAATGTCACAGAGCGCCGCCACCTTGGCTTGAGGCTCCTCCAAAACGCCGAGCAGAAGGTGGTAGCCCCGGTTGCCGACGCCAATCACGGCTGTGGGTACGGGCGCTGTTTGGGCCCAGGCAGAGGCCAGAGAAACACCCGCCGAACCCATCAAAAACGTCCTGCGTTGCATGGAAAATTAAGCCCTTTCGTGTGTGAGTAGACCCCGGATCACCGTTTCGATGAACTCCCGTGAACGGCGCGCTAAGGCATCAATCGCCTCGGGATTGTCAGGCCTTGGTACCAGCGGCTCGAAAATGTTTTCGAAGGCGAGCGGCATGGTTCGGCCAGTTTGAAGCACGGGGAGAAAAAGTTTGTAATGATCAATCTCGCCAAAACCCGGCCCGCAATCCTCATCTTTCGGCGTGTTGCGGTGATCTTTGATCGCAAAGGCCCGTACATGAGGCCAGCAGCGCTGGATGTCAGGAATTGGATCGTGGTTTTCGTAATCAAGCACGTTGCCGGCGTCATAGCACACGGCGACGGCTGGGGAGTTCACTTCTTGTACGATGCGGGCGCAAGCTTCCCCAGTGGCGGTGTTTCCTCCGTGCTGTTTAATCAACACCGTGACCCCTGCCTCGCGCGCCGGTTGCGCCATCTGTTTTAGGTTGCGCAGCATGGTCTCGTATTCACCGGGCCGGGTTCGTCCAAACGTCAGCAGGAAGGGGATGCGGGCTGCAGCCGCCTGTTCAATTCGCCTCAGGTGGACTTTCAGCGCGTTGGCCTCCTCGAGTTGCACGGTCGCAAACATCATGACGGGCTCCAGTCCGAGATCCCGACAGCGTTTGGCGAGTGCCTGCGCTTCGGCAGGCGAGGCCTGCTCCTCGAGCATGAGCCTGCGCACACCGTGCCGGTCCCGGTGGGTCACCCCCCAAGCAACAAAGCGAAAACCAGCTTTGAGAATTCCCTCAAGCGCCCGCTCCACGGGAAAAGCCGAATAGGGCAAGGTCATGCAGGCCAGTTGGAATTTCGTTGGCGTTTTGGCCTGAAGTGGCCCCGCCAGCAGCCCGCTTGCGAGGCCTGGAATCAGACTACGTCGGGAAATCTGGCTGCGGAGACTCCTTACCGCCAGGACGGGGGCGGCGGGTTGGTCCTCCAGCCGACGACCTTGCGCGCGATCTGTCTTCGGCATCGGGGGCATTATATCGTTTTGGCCGTAGCAGGCACTAGCCACGTGATAAAAAGGCTTTCTGCCGGGTGTGATCCAGACACGGCTCCACGCAGCTGCCGTAACCTGGTGTTTCAGGGAAACAAGCGCACTTCTTCGCCGCCCTGCAAACCAGCTAAGGCCACCGCGTAGAGATGATTTCGCGAGCCGAGCTTCACCTCGCGTTTGACGAACTGGTCGCCTTGCTTGACGTAAACCAGCGTCTTGCCGTTCTCCTTCTGAATGGCGCCGAGAGGCACCAGCGTGGCTTGCTCCTGCCGCTCCACGACGACATCGGCCCAGGCGGACAGATCAGGAATTAAGCGGGGATCCGCTGACTCAATCGTCAGCTTCACAGGAACGTTTCGGATGAAGTAATTCTGGCGCCATCCGCCAACTGCCAGCGCGCCAATCGAATAGACCTTGCCTCGGAACGTAAGCCCCGGGAAGGCATCCAATCCGATCGTGGCCACCTGATTGATGCGCAGCTCGGCGCTTTCAGTCTGGTTGACGTTGGCCTCCACTTGCATGCTCTTCGGGTTGACGATCTTGATCAACTGCTGACCGGAATTGAGCTGATCTCCTTGCTGGATCTGCTGCATTTCCCCGCCCCGGAAGGTGCTCTGGATTACGACCATCCCTTCCATGGGAGCCGTAATGGTGTAGGCCTTCAAGTCGTTCAGGTGACGGTTGACGTGCCGGACGTGGCGTTCTTTGGTAAATTCCAAAATCTTCAGTTCAGCGGCATGCACAATGCGCTTCTCGGGCACCTCCAGCTGCACTTGCTTGTAACGCGCTTCGGCTTCCTCAAGCGCTAAGCGAAGGAGCTCCCGCTCAACGTCGGTGCGGACCTCCATGGCGCGAACGTCCAGGCGGGCTTTCTCGACGTTGGCCTGGGCGACTCGCAGCGTCTGGTTCAGGTTTTCCGCGTCCACGGCTTGTTCGGCCTGGCGCTTCTTGATATCGCCTTCCGCCTGCACAATGGTCGCTTTGATGTCGTCAATGTGATCCAAAAGTTGACCAGGATCGATTTGAGCTAAGGTTTCTCCCGGCTTCACCCAGGCCCCGTTTTTGATGAGCGAAAGCAGCTCCATTTGATTGCGGCTTTCAAAGCCACGTAGGCGGGGCGCCGTCACGTTGGCATAGAGGCGGGCCGAGGTCACTCCACTCACTCGGAGTGTCCTTTCAAACGGGCCGACCACGACTTTTGCGGTTCGCGCGATCACGGCTGGTGTGACAGGCTTGGCCATGCGCTCGCGCAAGGAGCGCCATCCCAGGGCCAGCGCGCCAGCTACGAGCAGAACAACAAGCCACTTTCCGCGCGGAAGGAACCGTTTTGGAGGTTTTTCTGTGACAGGGGTGATGCGCACCGGTGGCTGCTGCACCGGCGCGGCCGAGGGAGGAGCGGGCGATGGGTTGGTCAGGGCAGACATGCCTTGGAGTACTCCCGTTCGTTTTCCATCATACAACGGCCAGTTAGATAGGCGCACGAATAAATCCTGTCGTTACCTACAGAAGCGCTTTTTCGCCTGGCTTTTGGAAATTCGAGTTTTGAGGCTCGCCTGCCGATCGGTCGGCCGCAGAATCGACAGCGAAACCTTCTCTTGTAGAATCGAGAAGTCTGATTTGAGGAATTTTGACGCCCCAATCCGCCCGCCCCTCCCCGGCCTTCTTCACCGAGCTTAAGTCGGCTCGCTGGCTCGCACTCTGGGCCGCGATGCTGGGCTTTCTGCTGGACGCCATGGACGTCAGCCTGTATCTTTTTGCCCTACAGAGTATTCGAAACGAGTTTGGGTTGAGCCTGGCTCAGGCCGGCCTGGTTACGACCTGCACCCTTTTGGCATCAGCTGCTGGCGGTGTGCTCTGCGGCCTGCTTTCCGATCGAATAGGCCGCACCAGAACGTTGATTTTCACGATCTTACTGTATTCGCTAGCAAGCGGTGGCAGCGCCACGGCTCAAGGGCTAGGCTCGCTTGTGTTTTGGCGCTCGCTCGTGGGCTTAGGTCTCGGCGGAGAGTGGTCGGCTGGATCTGTTCTGGTGGCGGAATCTTGGCCCCCGCAGCATCGCGCGAAAGCCATCAGCTTCATGCAATCGGGATGGGCGCTTGGCTACCTACTCGCGGCCGCGTTGTCGGCATTTGTACTGCCTCGTTTTGGCTGGCGCGTCTTGTTTTTGATCGGCGTTCTGCCCGCCTTGCTCACGCTGGCGATTCGCCGCTATGTCCCAGAATCCAAACTGTGGACCCAGACGCCCCGTAGCTCTTCCAAGTGGGTGGTGCGAGCGCTTGCATCCGATCCGACCCTTCGCTCAAGGCTCGCGATATCGACGGCCGTAGCCACCACAGTGCTCATCGCCTATTGGGGGTTGTTCAGCTGGGCGCCAAGCTTTCTTAGCGCATCCAAAGAGCTCGGTGGGGCGGGGCTGGGGCTGCTGCGCTCGAGTCTGTGGTTGATCGTGATCCAGTCCGGGGCCTACGCTGGCTATTTGGTCTTTGGGGTCTTGGCGGATCGCTTTGGCCGCAAGCCAACGTTCTCCTTCTATGTGGTGGTTGCGGCGGCGCTGACGCTCATTTTCGGTTGGCTGCCGGGCTGGAGCGCCCGGGACAGCGAGCTCTGGCTGTGGTGGTTAGGACCTTCGCTGGGCTTCTTTGGAACCGGCTATTTCTCCCTGTTCGGCGCAATGTTAGCCGAATTGTTCCCGACCAAGGTACGCGCTACCGCCCAAGGTTTCGCTTATAACATCGGGCGCGCCTGCAGCGCACTTGCGCCCTACGCCATTGGCGCTTGGGCCGAGCGCGCGGGCCTAGGAACTGCCCTCACTCTCTGTTCGGCTTTTTTCCTTCTGGCAGGATTGCTCGTCTGGATGCTGCCGGAGACTCGTTCGGCCGAGCTCGATTGAGCTGGCAGAGAAGGTACCGGCGGCCGGCGAACGCCCAAGCGCCAGCCGCCGCCGTGCACCAAGTCCAAGCGGCAACTAGAAGGTGAGTCGCAGGGCCAGTTCGATGTTGCGGGGGCCAATCTGCTGTCCAGTAAATTGCCCGAAATTAGGATCCATGATGTTTGTCACCAAACCGCCAATTCCGTGCCGGTTGAACGGGTTGAGGAACGTGCCGCGAAGTTCGATGCTGCGGCTTTCGGCGAAGCGGAACAGCTTCTGAATGCTGATGTCTTCGCTCACTAGGTGACGATCGCGGATGTTGGGCAAGAAGGGCCCCACCGTGCCGAGCCGCTGCATGACGTTTTGCCCTCCTGGAAACACGGGCGGATTGGTGAACGCATTGCGATTGAGGTAAGCCACTCCGCCTGGAACACCGCGGAAATTAATTGGCGCGTCGCGATTGGCAATCACCGGCTGTCCCAACACCAAATCCGGACGGATGGCGTTGCCCGTGGGCAGTGTGAGCCCGCCCGTCCCAATCGCAACCGGGTTACCAGAACGGAAGGTGTGGATTGCCGTCAGCTGCCATCCTCCAATCACCTTTCCCGCAAGCCCCCGCAAATTGATCGCCCGGTTTGGACCGATGGGCAGGTCATAAATCCAGCTCAACTTGCCAAAGTGCGGATAGTGGTAGTTGGTGATGCATCGCTCCAGGCGCCGGTTGAACACATCGGCCACGGCCTCAGAGTCAATGGCGTTATCCGTGAGACCAATCGATTTCGACCAGGTGTAGGCGCCCAGCACGGCAATTCCGTTGCGGAAGTGGCGTGTGACTTGTACCTGCATGGACTGATAGCTCGAATGGCCAATATTGGGGAAAATGTCGTTGATCCCCGTAAACTGCGGATAGGGTCGAAGCGCTTGCAGGACAGTGCCAGAAAAACCGGGGAAAGGCGACGGAACGCCGCTGGCTGGAGTCCACGGGCGCGGCAGCAGATCCCCGTACTGCTGCACGATCGAGAACGGGAGGTTGTTGGGCTGTGAGAACCCTTTGGCGATCAACCTTGTCCCTTTGTTGGCCACGTAGTTGACCTCGAGGACGGTGTAGGCCGGCAACTGGTATTGGATTCCGAAATTCCAATTCTGTACGTAAGGCAAGCGGTTGCCCGTAACCGGGTAGTAGTCGATGCCAATCCCGTTCGCCAAGCTGGGATTCTTGTTGGGTAGCGTTCCGACAAAGTTGGGATAGGGGTTGTCCAAACGACCGAGCGAGTCCTCGGCGAAACGGATCGGCGTATTTGCGGCGTTCACAGCAATCGTGCCGTTGAAGCCCAGCGTTCCTCCAAATCCGAACCCATTGGCGATCGCTGGCGTATTGTTGATCCCGTAGCCGCCGCGCAAGACCATCTTGTCGTTCAACGCGTAGGCGAAACCGAATTTCGGCGACAACTGTCTCCAATAGGTGTCCTGAAAACCGCGACGGCCGCGGTCATCGACAAAGACCAGCGCGCCGGGGCGATTCCCTGCACCGGGGTTGGGGGCCGCAAAGTCGATTCCCGACATACGCCCGGCCACTTCAATCAAGCCGCCAATAATCTCCCAGCGGAGACCGAGGTTTAAAGTCAGCTTGCGGCTGACCTTCCAGTCGTCTTGGACGTAGGTACCAACGGTGCGCCAGCGGTGGCCGAAGTTGTTGGGCGACACGGCACGGCTGGTGGCCGCATACTCGCCCAGCAGGAAGCTGGCGAAACTATGGCCGGTTTGGTTAATAAAACCGGGTTGTGCGGTCTGGTTCGGGGAAAAGGCAAAGTCGCCCGAACCGGACTTATTGCGAATATTGAAGTAATAACGCCGGTGCTCCATGCCAAACTTGACGTTATGCTTGCCCCGCACGTAGGTCAGATCCGTCTGGCCAATCGTGGAGCCGTTGTAGCCTGCACCCCGGTTGCCCGAGCCGAGCCGGCCACCAGCGCCGATACCACCTCCTTGAAACGGCTGGCCGGAAAAGGTCAACACCGGGAAGTGCGTTCCAGGAACGTTCTGCAAGCCAATTTTCGCCGGCCAATCCTGATCCACGTAGACGCTCTCATTCACGTTGCCAAAGCGGTTGTAGCCGATCGCCGCGCGGCCGAGCAGGTTGCTTTTGGCTTGAAAGTCGTAAGCCATGCGCACCATCGTGCCCGGCGTGTTCTGATTCTGATACACATTGGTGGGAGTGCCCGGAGGACGTCCCCAACGGCCACCGGGCGAGTTGAAACGGGAACGGAAGTTGCGGTTGAACATGCCGTTCAAACGGTGGCTGGCGTTGAAATTGTGGTCGCCGCGCACGGTGAGCATCGTTTCGCGGAAGGCGGGGCAGCAGGTGCCAAGCGCCGGCGTGTTGCGCAACATCGTGTCAAACAGCGGATCATCGATGGGCGCCAACTCGAGAATCTTCGAAGCCACGCCGCTGAAACGATTGCGCGGGATGATGTTGCCAGCAAAAGGATCTCGAACCCAAGTGTTGCCCACCTGCCGCGAGGTCGCCGGATCGTAGATGGCGCCAAACACCACTGGCCGGCCCAGGGCGTCTGTTCCGATGGCCGTACCTGACTGTGGAGTGCCTGTAAAGGCCGGATTCAGCAGGCGGGAAAAATTGCCCTGCTTGAAGTCCGGCATGGGAAGCGTGGTGAAACCGCCATCGGTGAGATTGGTTTGTGTTGTGCGCTCCAGGTTGGTAAAGAAGAAGCTGCGGTTCTTGCCGTTATAGAACTTGGGTATCAGCACGGGTCCGCCCACTGAGTAGCCCCAGTTGTGCTGCTTAAAAGGCTGCCGTTTGACGCCGGCCGCGTTGGCATTAAAGCTGTTGGCGCGCAGAGCGTCGTTCTGCACATAGTAGTAGGCCGAACCATGGAGGCTATTGGTGCCCGACTTGGTGGCGAAGTTGGCCACCGACGTCTGACCGCCGCTGTACTGCGCGCTAATGGTTCCCGTCTGTAGCTTCATCTCGCTGACGGATTCCGCCGAGGGACTGAACTCGTTGTTGGCCCCTCCCGCCAAGTCCATGCGGCCGATCGAAATTCCATCAATGAGGATCTCATGGGAGAAATTTTGCGCGCCATTAATCGACCCCTGCCAGGTGCTGCCCACCGTCCCGGGCAGGGAGGTGAAGATGAATTGTTGGATCTGCCGCCGGCCATCAGCCACTGTGATTGGCCAGGAATCGAATTCTTTCTTCGTGACGTAGCTTCCCAGTTCGGCAGTTCCCGTTTCAAGCAACGGAGGCTCGCTCGAGACGGTGATCTGATCGGCGACGTTACCGACCTCCAGAGTGAAATCGACGGTGAGCGTTTGCGCGACGGCAAGCGCTACGTTTTCGCGGACCGCTGTTTTGAAACCTGGCGCTGTCACCGTGATCCGGTAAAGGCCAGGGATCAGATAAGGCATTCGATACACGCCTGCCTCGGTTGTCGTCGTCGTGGTCTCGACGCCGGTAGCGGAATTCAAAGCTCGCACCGTAGCGCCAGCAACAACCGCCCCGGTTGGATCAATCACAGTTCCGTTGAGAGTGCCGCGCTCTCCTTGCGCCCAGAGCGCAATCGCAGTGCACAGAGCGATGCCCAAGAACCGAAGGAACATGGATCTACACCTCGCTTCTCTTTGCAGTGCCCTCACCCGCAAATCGCGGGCCTTCCCTGAAGACCAACGCGCGGAATATATCACAACCGCGAGCCGAGCACATGGGCGTGGCGCGCCACGGGGTCGTCGTGGACTCTGGCTTTACGCAGCCAGGCTGGTGGTAGATGCGGCGCACCGCCTGAGAGATGGTGAACGACGAGAAACTCAAAAACGTCGCCAACCGGCCGGAGGTATCGCTGGACACCGCCGCGCTGAGCCAAGCTCGGCATCCCTAGCGCACGCCGGTGCCCAACGTTCCAGCGAGCGAGTGGAAATCAAGCCCTGTAACGTTTTCGACATTTGAAGACAGATACTCGGCTGTTAAACTCTGAAGGGAATGCCGCAGCCGGGAAAGGTGCAAGCCGTAGTCTTCGATCTCTCGGGAACGACGATCGACTTTGGCAGCCGCGGTCCCGTCGTAGCCATCGTCGAGCTTTTCGCTCGTCACGGAGTCACTCTTACGGAGGCAGAGGCGCGCGCCTCCATGGGAGCCCACAAGCGCGATCACGTCCGCGCCCTGCTTGAGGATCCCGCAATTTCCCTGCGCTGGAGGCAACGCCACAGGGTAGAACCCAACCTGGCGCTGCTCGACCAGCTTTATGGCGAATTTATTCCCCTACAAGTGCAAGTGTTGAAGCGCCACTGCGAGGTTTTGCCCGGCGTGGTCGAGACAGCGGCCGAGTTGCGGCGCCGCGGAATTGGTCTTGCGGCAACCACCGGTTTCGACTCCCCCATATTGAAGGAGATAATCCCCGCAATTACTGCCCAGGGGTTCACACCGGAAGTTTTCGTCGGGCCGGATATGGTGGGGGGCGGAAGACCCGCGCCTTGGATGGCGTTCTACGCAGCGCGGCAACTGGGTTTATATCCGATGCAGACTTTCGTGAAGGTGGGAGACACGGGGCTCGACATCGCCGAAGCGCATAACGCTGGGATGTGGTCGGTTGCCGTCCTCGCCACAGGCAATGAGATTGGCCTCTCAGAGAGCGATCTGAAAGCTCTTCCCACCGCTGAGCGAGAAGCGCGGTTCCGGGCCGCCCGGGAGCGTTTTTGGCAACTGGGCGCTCATTATGTGATCGACTCGGTGCAAGATCTGCCCCCTGTGATCGAGGCCATCAACACTCGACTCGCCGCCGGTGAGCGGCCCTGAAGTGAAGGACTTGAGGCTGCCAAAGGCCAAGATCGGACAGCTTGGAAACGCGTTGCTTTCATCCTTCGTTTCGCGTGGCTTTGCTTCCCCATCGTCAGCTGGGGTCTTCGCGGGCAGCTGGCTTGCGTACGCAGGTTTCTATTTGTGTCGCAAAAATTTCAGCGTTGTCATGCCCTTCTTGCAAAATGAGGTGGGCTTAAGCAAGCATCAGTTGGCCGACATCGTTTTTTGCTACAGCCTCGCGTACGCCGGAGGGCAGTTCCTCAAGGGGGAGCTCGCCGATCGCTTTACGGGAAGACGGATTGTGGCCTGGGGTTTAACCCTGGCTGTGGCGGCGAACCTGCTGATGGCGCCATTCGCCCGTTTCGAACCGCTGCTTCTGCTCGGGATGCTGAACGGTTTGGCGCAGTCTACAGGCTGGCCAAGTCTGGTGAAGCTGATGGGTGAGTGGTTCCCATCGAAACGGCGGGGCGTTGTGATGGCGTGGTGGAGCACAAACTATGTTCTGGGCGGTTTGCTAGCGACCTTGCTGGCTTCGGCTCTCGTAGGAGCTTTTCCCTGGACCACAGCCTTTTGGTTGCCAGCACTCTTGCTGGGAGCGATTACCAGCGTGTTTCTTCTTCTCGTTCCTCGCGATCTAGCAGATGGAAGTTGTCGGGCAACCCCACCGAAGTGGAACCTTCTGCTTGCCCGGCCCGTGGTCCATCTCATTGCCCTGAACGCGTTGGTCTTAAAAATTCTCCGGTATACGTTTCTTTTCTGGCTTCCCTTATATCTGAGCGATCGCCTGCGTTATCGCCCCGACCAAGCAGGTTTCCTGTCCTCAGCTTTTGAGCTTTTGGGATTTGGCGGGGCGCTTGCTGCCGGTTATCTTTCTGACCGTTTGACCGGTGGCCGTCGTTTCCCGGTAATTGGTGTATTGCTCGGCGGCCTCGCGCTCACTTGCCTCATTTTCCCGCCTCTGGCCTCAAGCGGTTGGATTGGGAGCCTGATTGCAATCATGCTGGTCGGTTTCTTCACTTACGGGCCTGACACGTTGCTGCAAGGAGCCGCCGCTCAAGATGCCGGAACCGCAACGGACGCCGCAGCGACAGTGGGATGGATTAACGGCATCGCCTCGTTAGGTCAACTGTTGGCACCGTATCTTGTAGCGTCTGTAGCGGTGAGCCGGGGCTGGGACCGGCTTTTTGAGATTCTCGTTGGAACGGCGGCTGCTGGCGCTTTACTTTCCCTACTGGGTTGGAATTGGCGAAACGCCAATACAAGATGAGGAACGTCGATGCATGATCAGAAATCGAAATTACTGTTTACACCGGGACCGCTTTCTACAAGCCAGTCTGTCAAGCAAGCGATGTTGCGAGATGTTGGCTCGCGCGACGCCGAATTTCTGGTCATGGTGCGCGAGATTCGCCGAGAGCTGCTCCAGGTTGGGGCCGTCCAAGAGCCCGATTATACAACCGTGCTGCTTCAAGGCTCGGGCACTTTCGCGGTGGAGGCAACGCTAGGCACTGTGGTGCCTCGCGATGGCCGCCTGTTGGTGGCGGTGAATGGCGCCTATGGCCAACGCATGGTTGAAATCGCCGCCCGATTGGGCATCCCTCACCTAGCTGTGGAGTTCCCGGAAAACGAACCGGTTTCCCTAGCACGGTTAGCTTCTCATCTTGACCAGAGCCCGCGGTTTACGCATCTCGCCTGCGTGCATTGCGAGACCACGACGGGGCTGCTCAACCCGATCGAAGACATCGGAGAGTTATGCTCCCGCTACGGCGTTGGATTTTTGGTCGACGCGATGAGCAGCTTTGGAGGCATCCCCTTCCAGGTTGCCGAAGTGAAGGCTGATTTCTTGATTTCCTCGGCGAACAAGTGCATCGAAGGAGTTCCCGGCTTCGGTTTCGTCCTCGCCCGCCGCCAAGCGCTAGAGCGATGCGAGGGACTGGCCCGGAGCCTTAGTTTGGATTTGTTCGCTCAGTGGCGGGGCTTCGAAACAGATGGGCAATTCCGCTTCACACCCCCCACTCATTCCCTTCTCGCGTTTCGTCAGGCTTTGCGAGAACTTGCCGAAGAGGGCGGCGTCCCAGCCCGCTACGCCCGCTACCGCGCCAATCAAGAGCTCCTGCGGCAGGAAATGCGCGCGCTCGGCTTCGAAACCTATGTGAGAGACTGCCATCAGAGCCCGATGATCACGTGTTTCCTCTATCCCCAGGGAGTGACCTTCGATTTCACCAAGTTTTACTCTCTACTCAGCGAACGGGGCTTCCTCATCTATCCGGGAAAACTGTCCCGAGCGAATACGTTTCGCATCGGTACGATTGGGCGGATTTCGCAAGCTGACATCCGAGCGCTGCTATCAGCCATTCGCGAGATTTTGCCCGCGTTAGCCAAGCCGGACACCGGCACTTAACCGGTCGTCGGCCGACGGAACTTTCCGCTTTTTGCTCGGGCTGTGTTGCCTAGCAGCGCTTCGTTTCCGCCTCTCGCACTTCAACCCGCTAGAATGTCTCATGGCGACTACCGGCGCCAGCAAACTCGCTAATCTCACCTTGCCTTTTGGTCATGGTGATTCAACGAGCCCTGGCCACGGCCGGGATCGCCCCAACCGGAGGTGGATGGAATGCTTGAAACAACGCCTTCGCCCCAGTCCGAGGCTAGCCCTCAGCCCCAGGCGGCCGAGATCTTAGCGCGTCTCGGTATTGAACCCGTGAACAGCGGCGCCCATGGCGTGGATTGGATTGCTCAGCCCGGTGGGGAGTTACTGGACTCGATCAACCCGGCCACGGGCGCCAGTCTGGCCGCCGTTCGCTTGGCGATGGAAGAAGATTACGATGAAGTCACCTACCAAACCGCCAAGCTTTTTGAGAAATGGCGCATGTTTCCCGCTCCCAAACGAGGCCTCATTGTGCGCGAAATCGGCGATGAACTGCGCAAGGCGAAGGAGGATCTCGGTGCGCTGGTGAGTCTGGAGGCCGGCAAGATTCTAGCCGAGGGTCGGGGCGAAGTCCAGGAAATGATCGACATCGCCGATTTTGCCGTTGGGCTGTCGCGGCAGCTCTACGGGCTGACGATGCATTCCGAGCGGCCCGCTCACCGAATGTACGAGCAGTGGCATCCGCTCGGCATGGTAGGCGTCATCACGGCTTTTAATTTTCCGGTGGCGGTTTGGGCCTGGAACGCCATGATCGCCGCCGTATGCGGCAACACGGTGCTTTGGAAGCCCTCGCTCAAAACCCCTTTGACGGCGATTGCTGTTCAGCACTTAGTGAACCGTGTGCTCGATCGCCACGGCTGGCGAGGTGTTTTTTCCCTAATCATCGGTACAGATTCCCAAGTGAGCCAGCGGCTTCTTGAAGACCGGCGAATTCCACTCGTCAGCGCGACTGGCTCTTGTCAAATGGGCCAGCACGTGGCGCAGTGGGTTGGGGCGCGCTTTGGCCGGACGATTCTCGAGCTCGGCGGAAACAATGGCGTGATCATCATGCCCGATGCGGACCTCGAACTCGCGCTGCGTGCGGTTCTCTTTGGAGCCGTCGGCACGGCGGGCCAGCGTTGCACCACCATCCGGCGCCTTTTTTTGCACCGCAGCATCGCGGAAACTTTCACCAAGCGCCTGATCGAAGCCTACCGGCAGGTGCGCATTGGCGATCCTTTAAATCCCTCCACGCTCATGGGTCCGCTCATCGACGAACGCGCGGTTACACGCATGATGCAAGCGCTTGCGTTAATCGAATCCGGAGGGGGTGAAATTCTCTATGGCGGCAAACGCCTGGACCGTCCCGGCTATTTTGTCGAACCGGCGATTGTCCGCGCCCATCCCCAGATGAAAATCCTGCGCGAGGAAATCTTCGCTCCTATTTTATATGTCTTAGAGTTTGACACCCTGGATGAAGCCATTGAGTGGCACAACAACGTGCCCCAAGGCCTGAGTTCAGCCATTTTCACGCGCGACTTGATCGCCGCTGAAACCTTCCTCAGCCATCGCGGCTCAGATTGCGGCATTGCCAACGTTAATCTTGGCACCTCCGGAGCAGAAATTGGCGGCGCTTTCGGCGGCGAAAAGGACACAGGCGGCGGCCGCGAAGCAGGCTCGGACTCGTGGAAGGCTTATATGCGGCGGCAAACGGTCACCATCAACTGGTCTAGCGAGCTTCCTCTCGCCCAGGGCATTCGTTTCGAGCTGTAAGGTCCGCCGTCTCGAAAATTTTCTTCGATTGAGGTGTTCGAATTTGGCGATCTACACCTGTCTCGATATGATTGCGGATTGCCGCGCCGGCAAGCCAGAAGGATGGCGCTATCTCGTTACCTACTACGTTCCTGTCATTCGCTGGATTCTGGCCCACTATGCTGCGGAACGGGCCTCGGACTCGCGGCTGTTGGAACGGCTTCTTGGAATCCTAAAAAATTCGGACCATCCCCTCTTTGCCATGCCCCACACCAGCGAACGGGAGTTTGTCGCCGCTTTGCGGCAAGAGATTGTCTCGCGCCTTGAGGATCAAGCCGGCCAGCAGGAGTTGCCTGCCAGCTTCAGTTTCGAGATCCTTTCAGTTGCCCTCAAACCGCTCACGGCCATGGAACGGCAAATGGTGTGGCTAGAAGGCATGCAATGGGGCGTAGAGGCATCGGCGAAAATGCTCAACCTCGAATCTCGCACCATCGCGGCAGCTCGCCAGCGCGCCGACGAGTTGCTCCGGGCGCACCTCGATCACTGGAGCCAAGGCTGGATGGGGAAAAACGGACGCGCGCTCGCGCGAGCGGTCCAGGCTGTCCCGAGCGAACAATGCTTTGAGGCCCACGCGTTTCTCGACGCGATTGACGGCCGCATCACCTGGAATAGAAAAAAGGACCTCGATTTCCATTTGCTCTCCTGCTGGCGCTGCGTCGATCATTTCTGCCGCATGCGGGAAGTTGACTTTGCTTTCAGAGAAACTAGGCCTCTCACCGATGCAGAAGCTAGCGCTTTTTTTCAGTTGCTTCAAATTCCGACTGCTCCGAAGAAATTGGGCTGGATGGCCCGGCTGTTTTCGCGCGGAGCAGAGCGCAGTCCTTTGAATTGAGTTCACCGCTAGAGCCTCGCCAACAACATGCCATAATCGAGAGGTTCGCGCGCGGATGCCGGAATCCAGTCCTGGGTGGCCCTCATGGATGCGACCGAATCAGCAGGAATGCTTGCCGTGACTCTCGAACGGGGGACGGTGCGCGTTGAGCGGAGCCCGCTACCACAGCGCCGGCCCGGCCACGCTTTACTGCGGATGCGGCTTGCCGGCATCTGTTCCACAGATCTCCATCTTCAACGCGGCTACTACGGCTTCTCCGGCCGGCCGGGGCACGAATTTGTCGCCGAGGTGGTGGAGTGCGACCAAAGCCAGTGGCTGGGCAAGAGGGTGGTAGGAGAGATCAACCTGGCGTGCCGCCAATGCGACTGGTGCGCTCGCCGGCTCGGGCGACACTGCCCAAACCGCACAGTGTTAGGAATTGTGAAGCATCCTGGGGCGTTTGCTGAGTATCTCACTTTGCCCGAAGAGAATTTGCATGAGGCGCCGGCGCAGCTCAGCGATGAAGAGCTTGTTTTCACCGAACCCGTCGCAGCGGCTTGTGAAATTCTCGAGCAAGTACGCATTCCCGACGCCGCGCCCGTAGCAGTTCTCGGCGACGGCAAGCTGGGTCTTCTCATCGCCCAGGTTCTCCAGCTGAGCGGGGCGCGGGTGCACGTTTACGGCCGCCATGCGCACAAGATGCAGCTGCTGAGCCCACTCGGCATCGCTTATCAAGTAATCGGAGAAGTTCCGCCCCAGGTGGCCTACGACTTTGTCGTCGACGCTACAGGTTCTTCCGCCGGCTTGCAACACGCCGTGGCCATCACCCGGCCCCGCGGGACACTCATCCTGAAGTCCACAGTGCACGACCGGGTGGTTTTGGATACAGCGCCCGTCATCGTTAACGAGCTGACGCTGGTCGGCTCTCGCTGCGGGCGTTTTGAGCCTGCCCTGGAGCTCCTTGCTTCGAGACGACTCATCCTGCGGCCGCTGATTCATGACGTTTTCCCTTTAGCCCAAGCGCAGCGGGCCTTTGAACGAGCCGCAGAGAAAGGCGTCTTGAAGGTGCTGCTGAAGAATTGAGCCTCGATGGATATCCTTGTCTTCCTCCTTGCTTTGTTCGTCTGGTGGCTTGGCTCGCGCCGGCTTCGCTCGCTCGAACGGGAGCTCACAAAGACCCGCGCGCAGCTTCAAGCCTCCGATGAGCTCCTGCAGGGACTGGTCCAGCGAATTTACGCCTTGGAGATCCGCGTGGCGGCTTCGGGCGAAGCGAGCCGAGCAAAAGGGGAGGCCAGCGTGGCTCGAGAATTCGCGCCCCCGTCGCACCTACAAGATGCCCCGCCGGCATCCCCTAGCCAAGCAGTTCAACCCGGGGAAGCGCCAAGAGCCGACGAGCCGGTTGGGCTTGCGCAGGAGCCTTTTCTCCCTGACTTCCCGGCGGCAGGAGAGTTGCCCTCGCCGATGCTCGCGCAAGCAAGCCAACCGGAGGCCCGAAACGCGCCAGCAACAAGCGGCGGACCGTCTGGCATACAAGCCGAAGCCTCCCGCGCGCAGCCCTCGGCACGGGGTGATTGGGAGACGTTGATTGGCGCCAACCTCCTAAATGCTGTCGGCGTTTTGGTTCTTGTGGTGGGTCTCTCGCTACTACTTGGCTACACGCTGACGGTGATGGGACCGCTCGGAAAAGTGGCTCTTGGAATCGCCGTCGGGGTGGTGATGATCGCAGCGGGAAGCTGGGTAGAGCGGCTAGAGCGTTTTGTCCTTCTTGGGCGCGGCCTAATCGCGGGCGGATGGGCCGCCCTTTACTTCACCACCTATGCGATGTCTTCTCTTCCAGCGGCCCGAGTGATCGAATCCCGGGTGCTCGGCGGCGTTCTGCTCCTGGCCGTCGCCTTGGGCTTAATCGCGCACTCGCTGCGATACCGCTCGCAGTGGCTCACGCTGCTAGCCTTTGCCGCAGCGTTTCTGGCGCTGCTGCTCTCTCCGACGACGCTGCTCTCTGTATTCGCTTCTGTGCCGCTCACCTTGGCTTTGCTGGTCATCAGCCGCGAGCTTGGCTGGAAGACCGCTCCGCTCGGAGGAATGCTGCTGGTCTACCTGAGTTTTGCTTTCTGCTACGATGCGCGGCTGCTTGGTGTGCAACCAGGCACAGCCGCGCTTTACACCTATTGGGTCTGTTTTGAAGTTTATGATTTGCTGGGAATTCGCTCGGGCGCCAAGCGAGTCTATCTGGATGGCCTGATTTCTCCGCTCAACATGCTTTTGCTAGTTGGCGCGGCCCTACTGAGCTTGCCCACCTCGACTCCCCAGGCAGCTTCAAACTTTTTCTTCTCGTTGGGCGGGTTGATGTTGATCAGCACCATTTTGCGTGTCGCGGGAAGAAAGGCGGCAGCTGCCGTCGAAACCACTGAGCAGAAGATGTTGTCCTGGGATTACCGAATTGCAGCCGCCCTTGCAGCAGCGCTGTTTGCGGGCGCCGTCTTGAGACGCTTCGAGGGACACCGCGCCGAGATTGGACTCATGCTGGAAGCGCAGCTCTTCGTCCTGGCGGGGTTGGCCTTCAAGGACCACTTCTTCGCAAGCCTGGGACACCTGACCCTGGCGCTGGCCATCGCGCACGTGAGTCGTGTCGATCCAGCAGCCGGCGGCCGCACCTGGGGCCTGATGGTTTGCTGTCAGGCAGCGCAGGCTTATCTCCATCGCTGGTTAACAAAGAAAGACGCTGTTTTAAGCTACGCCGGGACCGTGCTGCTTGCCATTGGACTGGGGAAGTTAGTTGCCGAGCCGTGGGTTGGGCTCGCCTGGATGCTCGCTGCCTCCGGACTCGCAGAAATTCTTCGGCGCTTTCGCTTGGCGGAGTTGCGTTACCAGGTCCTGGGACTCGGCCTCCTTGCGCTCGTCAACACTTACTTCACGGCGGGCCTGCCGGTCGAAACGAGAAACGCCGTGACAGCGGCCCAGTTTTTGAGTGCGGCGCTCAGCTACTTCGTCGTCTTCCGGTTGCAAGACGTAGAAGCTGAGCTGGCGACAGCTGCCAGCTGGGCCGGCTCGTGGATGGCGACCTATGCCATCTGGAACAGCTTGCCTGGTCTGTGGGCGCCGCTTGGCTGGGCGCTCTGGAGCACCGTTTTGCGCGAGCTGGGCCTAAGCCAAAGACAACGGCACTGGTGCTGGCAAGCGCATTTGCTTTTCTGCGTGGCGTCGCTAGCGGCTTTTGTCAACCATCTCTTCCCCTCGGCCTCCGCGCCTCGATGGTCGCAGGCGCTCGCGCTAGGACCGCTCGTGCTGCTAGCGGCGCTCGGCTGGTGGCGCACGGTAGAAACCCTTGCGAAACCGCTTTACGCTTGGGCCGGGACCGTCCTCTTGCTGCTGCTAGTGGCCAAACAGTGGGACTTTGCTTCGACCTTAATTGCTTGGGCCGCCTTCATGACTGCGGGGTGCGCCGCAGAACGGCGATTTTCCTTCCCTGAATTTCGCGGGCAAACGCAATTCGTGGCCCTTGTGACCTACCTCGGTACGGTGGCCTTCGTTCTAGATCCAGGCGCAGAGACCGTGGTGCGGCGCTTGACGGCTGCAGGCCTTGTGATCGCTGCGTATCATCTGGCGCAAGCCCTTTCGCCAACGGGCAGTCGACAAAGAAAAGCCTTCGCGCTCGCCGGCGTGACGCTCCTGGCGCTGCTTCTCTCCCAAGAGAGCTCGAGCCAGCTGCTTACCATGAGCTGGGGACTCCAGGCTGTGCTCACGCTTGCGGCAGGCTTTGCGGCCCAAGAGCGACTGCTGCGATTGGCGGGACTCGCGCTCCTGCTGGTTTGCATCCTGAAATTGTTCTTCTACGACTTGCAGGAATTGAACACGGTGGGACGCATTCTTTCCTTTATCGTCTTGGGCTTGGTTTTAATTGGGGCCTCTTGGCTTTACATGCGCTTCAAGCGCGAAATTCAGAAGTACTTCTAGCTTCTCGCCAGGCCGCGCTGCGTCCTACCTACACCGCTGCCAGAGGGGGAACGGCGGGTGGAGTCGAAACCGGGCGCAGACGGAGGAGCGGTGGTCTCTCAAGCGCCTTGGACGAAGCGTTCCCGGCCGCCTGACCATCCCCCCTCCCATTCATCGAATCGACAAGTTTTTGTTATGCCACTGAAGTAGAGAGTGGCTACGCTACGATGTGATTTCCTACCGTTTACTCAGCGCGTGGGCAGCGTTTTGCTGGCTCTCGTTTGCACAGACAGACACGGGGTCGCTATCTGGTACCGTTGTCGACCCCATGAACCGGGCCATTGAAAATGCTTCCCTAACCTTGCGAAACGTCAATACCCTCACCGCCCGCACGGGCCAATCTCAGGGTGATGGTCGCTACCAGTTCCACCTCCTCCCTCCTGGTGTCTACGAACTCACGGTCGAAGCGCCAGGCTTCAAGAGGTTCGTTGACAGCCAGGTGCGCGTCCAGGTGGCTGTACAGACGCAGCTCAATGTCCGGATGGCGCTTGGCAGCGTTTCAGAAACCGTTCAAGTGGAGGGCGCCTCAAGCTTGCTGAACGCAGAATCCGTGGCGCAAGGAACTGTCATCACGCAAGAGAAAATCCTCTCGCTACCCTTAAATGGGCGCCAGTTTATCGATCTGGCGCTGCTTGTCCCTGGCACCAACTTTGGCGGGCGTAACGTCCAGCAAAATAACGTCCGGTTAAACCAGACAGGAAGCTTCAGCTCTTCGGGCGGGCGCACGAATAACAACTTGTTTTTGATCGACGGCGCGATTAACACCGATCCGGATTACAACGCGTTGAGTTATGTGCCCATTGTGGATACGCTCAGCGAGTTTCAAGTGCAGACCTCACAATATTCCGCCAAGTATGGTCGCGCCTCCGGCGCTCAAATTAACGTGGTCACAAAATCTGGAAGTAATCGCTTTCATGGAAGCGCCTGGGAGTTTCTTCGCAATCAAGCGCTGGATGCGCGGCCGTTCAATTCGGTGACTTCGAAGCTGCCCAAAAACCAGCGGAACCAGTTTGGAGCGACGCTGGGCGGGCCGGTCATCCGTGACCGGCTCTTCTTTTTCGCCGGCTTTGAAGCCTTACGGCTGCGCCAGGCGGGCGTTGGCATTACGAGCGTCGTGGTTCCCACGGCGCTCGAGCGCGAGGGGGATTTCTCTCGATCGCCGGGAACGTTTTTTGATCCCGACACACTGTCTGGCGGCGTGAGATCTCCCTTTCCCAACAACCTGATCCCTGCTTCGCGCATTCACCCGTTCACCCGCGCCGCCATTCGCGCGATGCCGCTGCCAAATACCGGTGAGCGGGGCTTCGTCAACAACAATGCCATTCTCAAACAGGACTCCAATAACGGCTCTCTGCGGATGGATTGGAATGTGAAATCGGATCTGCTGGTGTTCGGCCGATATTCGATGTCCGACGAAGACAGCGTCATTCCAGACGTCGTGCCGCTGCGCGAGCGCCTGGGAGCGGTTCGCCCCCAAAATGCGATGTTGGGCGCTTTGCAGGTGATTTCCCCACACCAGGTGAACGAAATCCGCCTCGGGTTCAACCGCCTCTCCTTCTTGGACGGTATGCCCGACCCGCTGTTTGATGTGGATGGTGTCCAACGCCGCATCCCTCGTTTTCGTCCAGCGGGATATCCCGTGATGGGTGGCGCTGGCGCCTTCACCGGCACGACCGGGGGTGGCACGGTCTTGACCCGCAATAACAGCTATCAGATCTATGACAACTTTAGCTGGACGCGGGGCCGCGCTACGTTTAATTTTGGCGGTGAACTGCTTCGCATCAATTATGTACGGAGTGAAGCCGCTGCGCCGACGGGGGACTTTCAATTCTTACAAGGCTACACCAGCCGGACGGCTTCTAACGACGGCACGGGCAATGCGCTGGCCACCATGCTGCTCGGCTTGCCCAACCAGGGCAACCGGCAGATCACTCCAACACGCATCGATGGCGAACAATATGCTCTCTCGCTTTACGCTCAAAGCGACCTCCGCCTGCGGCCCGGACTTACTGTGAATTTGGGTCTGCGCTACGAACTGGCGCCGCCCTTATATGACCGGCGCCGCCAGATTGCAAGCATCGACTTCCGCCAAGTGCCCTGGCCCACTCAAATTTTCGCCACAGGACCGCTGGCTACGTTCCGGCCCACGCTGTTCACCTGTGGCCTGGGCGGCTATCCGAAAGGTTGCGCCTACACGGACTACAACAATTTTTCGCCCCGAGTTGGCATTTCCTGGACACCAACAGCGAAAACCGTGATCCGTGCGGGCGGTGGAATTTTCTATGCCTTGACGGATTTCAACGGCTTGTTACAGCTAGCCCGGGGTTTGCCCACCAACATTTCGCAAAACTTGAACGCGCCGAGCAATTTCATCCCCTTCTTCCGTGGCTTTGACATTTTCGGGCCAAGCGCCGAGGTGGGCAACGTCGCGCTTTCCCAGGCCAGCCTAGATTTGTTCCAGCGCACCAGCTACTCGCCTCAAACTTCCTTCTCGATTCAACGCGAATTCGGGCGAAACATGGTGTTCGAAGCCAGCTACCTGATGACGCTGGGCATCAAACTTCAGCAAAACGTCCAGCCCAACAACGCACAACCGGGCGCTGGCCCCGTGGATCCACGCCGACCCTATGGAGGGCTCGAATTCGCTCCTTCCATGGTGTTTCCTCCCTACATCACCCCGGTGCGCAGTTGGGCCCCGGTCACGCAAGTTAACATGTATGCTCTTTCGGCGCAGTCAAACTACCACGCGCTTTTGCTCCGCTTTGAACGCCGCTATGCGGACGGAGTGTCGGTGTTATGGTCCTACACCTATTCCAAAGCCATCAGCAACGCACCGCAGTTTCGCAATGCGGGTGGAGCCAATGGTAGCGAAAACTCACCGCCTCAGGATTCCTATAATCTCCGTGCGGAGCGTGGACTCGCCTCCTTTGATTTACGGCATCGCATGGTGACCAGCTTTGTCTGGGATCTGCCGTTTGGGTCCGGACGAAGGTTGCTCAATCGCAGCTGGATCCGTCATGTGGTCGGCGGATGGCAACTTGCGAGCGTCATTCAGTTGCAGACTGGTTTCCCCTTTACCGTGAATGTCAACGGCGATACCGCGGGCATCGGAGGGGGTACGGGAGGCATTCTCATCCGGCCCAATGTGGTTCCGGGCCAGAAAGTCCAGCTCCCCTCCGAGCAGCGCACCACGGCACGATACTTCAATACCGGCGCCTTTAGCATGCCCCCGGCCTTTACTTTCGGCAATCTCGGCCGCAACACGGTGATCGGTCCTGGTTTGGTGAACCTGGACACCAACCTCTCGCGCACGTTCACGCTGAGTGAACGCTTCAAGCTTCAGTTTCGCGGCGAGTTTTTCAATGTGGCCAACAAGCCCAACTACCGCATTGTGGGGCGTTTGATTAATACGCCGCAGTACGGGCAGGTGCTCAGCCAGTTCGATCCCCGGCAGATCCAGTTCGCTTTGAAGCTCGCTTTCTAGGGTCTCGCTCGCTCATCTCTGGCGATGGCGGGAGATGCCGGTCCGAGAATTTGCGACAATAGGGTCTCTTACCATGACCCGAACGAGATGCGCTTTTGCCGCGGCCTTGACTGCCGCAACGGTATTTGTCGCAACGGTGCTTTCCCTGGGGTGCGGACGTACGCCCCCGGCAGAGAAAAGATCCGCGGAGGAGCGGCCCGCTGCCGAGCCCCCAAAGCCAGTGGCGCCGCTCGAACCAGGCAAAATCGCCGCTTCCCCGCAAGCAGCCAAAAAACCCGACTTACTCGATCCGTCGAGCTGCAACGAACGGGCTCCCGACCAGTTCCTAGCCCGCTTCGACACTTCCAAAGGCGTCTTTGTCATTCGTGTGGAACGAGCCTGGGCGCCGAGGGGCGCCGATCGCTTTTACAACTTGGTGAAAAATGGCTTTTATGATGACACCCGGTTCTTCCGCGTCGTGCCCGGATTTATTATCCAGTGGGGTATTTCCGGCAACCCGAAGTATACGCGCGTCTGGGAGCAGGCTCGCATCGACGATGATCCCGTGATGCGCTCCAATACCCGCGGCTATGTAAGCTTTGCCACCGCGGGACCGAACACGCGCACCACGCAGGTGTTCATCAATTTCGGCCAGAACTCCCGTCTCGACGATCAGGGTTTTGCTCCCTTTGGACGGGTGACCGAGGGGATGGAAGTGGTGGAGAAGCTGTATGCTGGCTACGGCGAGGCCCCCGATCAGGATGCCATCAACCGTCAGGGCAACGCTTACCTGAAGGCGAGATTTCCGAACCTTGATTACGTCCGCAAGGCAACGATCGTGAACTAGGGCTCAACTCCTCGCGCCGGCTTCGCGGTCGCTTTTTTGCGGGCCTCGCAAAAAATAACCCCGCGTTCAAATTTTTTCAAAAATGATGGCAAGAAAAATTTTTTATAGTGGGGGATTTCATGCTACACTCCCCGACGAAGAGCAAGGGCATTTTTCGGGAGGGTTTTGGGCATGAGTTCAACCATGGCGACTGTTGCGGTGATGCTGCTCGGCGGGGCGGGAACTTGCGCGCTTTTCGCGCAATCGCAACCGACGCCGCTCTACAAGGTGCAAGTCGTCGATGCAACGACGGTTGCTGTGAACTACGGCAACCGCGAACTGCCCACTAAGATCAAGCTGGTGGGCACGGTGTTGCTTCCGCTGGCCAGAGGAGAAGCCACGGTTTTTAGCCGTCGAGGCGCGACGCAAATCTCTGCCAAGCTGGAAGGGCTTCCTGATCCTGCCCGTTACGGAGCGCAATATCTAACTTATGTTTTGTGGGCTCTGACTCCGAATGGCCGAGCCGCGAATCTTGGCCAGCTTGTGCCGGGTCCGAACAATAAAGCGAAGATTAAAACGACCACCGAATTGCAAACCTTTGCCCTGGTGGTGACCGCCGAGCCCTACTATGCAGTCACTGAGCCAAGCAACGTCGTTGTGGCTGAAAACGTGCTCCATCCAGACACGCAGGGCCGCGTCGAAATGGTGAAAATTCATGCGCAACTGCTTCCCCGCGGTGAGGTGAAGTATGATCTGGCCTCGGCTGCGGCAGTCGACCGGGCTCCACAAAAGCTGGTTTCCATGCAGGAGTATGAGGCGCTGCTCGAGCTTTATCAGGCGCAAAACGCCATCTATCGAGCACAGGAAGCGGGCGCCGACCAGCATGCCCGCGAGATCTACCAAAAAGCAGAGCACCTGCTCGAAGAGGCGCGCCGGCAACACCAAGCCAAGGCTTTTAAGCAGGTGGTGGCGATTTCCCGCCAAGCAACGCAAACAGCTGAAGACGCGCGGTTAGTCGCGCAGAAAAAACCGCGCCCATCCGCCGAGTAAGGGCCGACCCAGGGAGACGGACTGAGGAGCTAACCCGAGCACTATCCAATTCCACCACGTCCGTCTCAGAATGCGAGACACACGATCGCCAGGATTTTGTAAGCTGGGTACCGGAAAGGTTCTCCATGTCCAATCGCAGCAATCCCATGAGCCGTCGGGCGACGCTTGCAGCTGGGAGCAGTCTTCTGATTCTGCGCCCAGAGCAGGCGTTCGGTTACCCGGCAAATTCCGCGGTGAATTTCGGCATTCTTGGCACAGGTGGCCGTGGGCGCTACGTGGGCCGGGAAATGGTTCTCGATGGACGTACTCAGCTGGTGGCCATCTGCGATATTTATCCGGACCGGCTCGATGCCGCCAAAACCCAGATTCCGAAGTCCGATCAAGCCAAGGCGTACAAGAATCACGAAGAATTTCTTAACCACCCCGACCTTGATGCTGTGCTCATCGCCACTCCAGTACATTTGCATCCCCTTCACTTTGAAGCGGCGGTGAGAGCCAACAAGCATATCTATTGCGAAAAACCTGCCGCGGCAGACGTCGCTGGAGTGAAAAGAGTCCTCAAAGCCAGCCAGAAGGCAAATCCATCCAAGACCATTCAATTCGGCTTTCAGCAGCGCTTCAGCAAGGAGTATCTCTACGGGGAGCAGCTTGTCAAAGAAGGAAAAATTGGCAAAGTAACCCACGTGGAAAGTTACTGGATTCTCGGCAATCCCCCGGTCACTAATTTCCAGTCTCCCTACCCCGAAGCAGAACGGAAAATCCGACACTGGAATCTGTGGATGGAAACCTCTGGCGGGCCGCTCGTGGAGCAGGATTGCCACGGCGTCGACGTGATGAACTGGTTTGCTGGCGGCGCTCCGCTCAAAGCTTATGGCACGGGCGGGCTCCGCTACCCGGTGGCCTACGGTGACTGGAACACAGACCACCACAACATCTCCTACATCTATCCCAATGGAGTGACCGGGTGGTTGATTTCCGTCAAACATACAGCAGGATTCCGAGATGTGAAGGAACGCGTCTATGGCTCGCAAGGCATGGTCGAGCTGTCGCGCGTGTACGTGAAATGGCACGGGCCTCAAGGAGACTACCGGTTCAAATCGGCAGACAATCTGAGCGATCGCAGCCTTATTGAAATGCGGGAATCCAAGCAGGATATCACTGTTGAGGCAGTGAAACATTTCGTCACATCCATTCTCGAAAACAAGCCTTTCCAGATGACCCAACTAGCCGCAGATGCCACCTTCGCTGCGCTGCTGGGCCGCCTCGCGTACGAGAAAAAGCGCGAAGTCACAATGGCGGAATTAATGAAACTCGGCTAGCACCGAGCTCC
Source organism: Bryobacteraceae bacterium (assembly GCA_025056455.1). Taxonomy (GTDB): domain Bacteria; phylum Acidobacteriota; class Terriglobia; order Bryobacterales; family Bryobacteraceae; genus CADEFT01. The sequence goes on from JANWVY010000002.1 coordinate 534,506, forward strand.
GGGCCCGCCACTTGGCAAGCGCCGCAACTAGGACTTGGGAATTCTGGCCCAGGGCCGCGCGCGTTTTTTCAATCCACCGAGAAGGATTGCTGATACAATCGCAGTTTCGCCGCTATGAGCAACGCCAACGTATATCCGCCCAGTGCTGAATTTTCTGCCCAGGCTTATGTTCCGAGCCTCGAAGCCTATCGGGCGCTCTACGACAAGGCCAAGGAAAACCCCGAGGAGTTTTGGGGAGCGCTCGCGCGGGAGCAATTGCACTGGTTTGAGCCCTTTGATCAAGTCTTTGAGTGGAATCCGCCCTTTGTGAAATGGTTTAGCGGCGGGAAAACCAACGCCAGTTATAACTGTCTGGACCGACACCTTTCCACGGCCCGCAAGAACAAGGTCGCCATTTTGTGGGAGGGTGAGCCGGGCGATCAGCGGATGATCAGCTACCAGGAACTCCACCGGCTGGTGTGCCGTTTCGCCAATGTTCTGAAAGCGCGAGGCTTGCAAGCCGGAGACCGGGCGATTATTTACATGCCGATGGTCCCGGAGCTGCCCGTCGCCATGCTCGCCTGCGCGCGCCTTGGCATCACCCATAGCGTCGTTTTCGGAGGCTTTTCGGCCGAAGCCTTGAAAGCAAGAATCCAGGATCTCGAGGCCCAGATTGTAATTACGGCCGATGGTGGGTGGCGGCGAGGAAGAGAGATCCGCCTGAAGGACGCTGTGGATGAGGCTCTTCGCGAGTGTCCAAGCGTGCGGGACTGCATCGTGTACAAGAGAACTGGGGGTCACGTGCAGATGCAAGCCGGACGGGACTTTTGGTGGCATGAACTGGAGGAAAGCGCGAGCGAGACTTGCCCCGCCACTCCGCTCGATAGCGAGCACCCTCTATTCGTGCTCTACACCTCAGGTACGACGGGCAAGCCCAAGGGCATCCTTCACACCACTGCCGGATATCTTTTGCAAACCACCATGACCATGAAGTGGGTGTTCGACCTCAAAGAAGAGGACACCTACTGGTGTACAGCCGACATCGGTTGGGTGACAGGGCACAGTTACATTGTTTACGGGCCGCTTTCAGCCGGCGCGACGACGCTGATGTACGAAGGCGCTCCCGATTATCCCGCCTTCGACCGTTTCTGGCGCATTGTGGAGAAATACCGGGTAAACATTTTCTACACCTCGCCGACGGCAATCCGCGCCCTGCTGCGGCAAGGTGACCACTGGCCAAATCAGCACGATCTTTCCAGTTTGCGCCTTCTGGGTAGCGTTGGGGAACCCATCAATCCAGCGGCCTGGGAATGGTATCACCGGGTGATTGGCAAAGGGCGCTGCCCGATTGTCGACACGTGGTGGCAAACCGAGACAGGCGCCATTTTGATTGCTCCCATGCCGGGAGCGGTTCCTCTGAAACCGGGCTCGGGCACCTTACCGATGCCCGGCATTTTGCCGGAGATCGTGGATCTGGATGGTAAGCCGGTTGGAGAGAACAAAGAAGGCTTTTTGGTGATCCAGCGACCCTGGCCTAGCATGCTGCGGACCATCTGGCGAGACCCACAACGCTACAAGGAGCAGTACTGGGGTAAGGTGAGTGGCGTGTACTTCACGGGAGATGCGGCCCGCCGCGATTCTGACGGCTATTACTGGATCCTTGGGCGCGTGGACGACGTCATGAATGTCAGCGGTCACCGCCTCAGCACAATGGAGGTTGAGTCAGCCCTGGTGCGGCATCCGGCCGTCGCAGAGGCGGCTGTTGTGGGCAAACCGCACGAAATTACCGGCCAAGCGGTGTGTTGCTTTGTCACGCTCAAAAAAGGCGACTATGATCACGAAGCGCTCGGCAAAGAGTTGCGGCAGTGGGTGGCCCACGAAATTGGCGCCTTCGCCCGGCCCGAAGAAATCCGCTTCACTGAGGCGCTCCCCAAAACCCGAAGCGGCAAGATCATGCGGCGCTTGCTCCGGGAAATCGTCACCAGCCACACGGTGACGGGCGATGTGACCACGCTCGAAGACATGGGGGTGATCACCAAGCTCGCCGCACAACACGATGAGGATTAGCCAGTTTGCTGGCAGACGCCGGGCGCGCTCCCGGCTGTCATATGCTGAAAAGAACTTCCGGACAAAATTGAGGAGATATCTTTGCGAGTCGGATTAATAGGTTGTGGAGCTATCGCCGAAAAACACGCTCAGGCGTACCGAAACATTGGTTTTCAGCTGGTGGTGGTGACGGATAACCGCGAAGAGCGAGGCCGGCAGTTCGCCCAGCAATGGGGTGCCGAATATGTGCGGTCATACCAAGAGGTCTGCCGCCACCCCGAGGTGGATTATATCGACGTTTGCACTTTTCCGGATTTCCGGCTTCAACCCCTCAAGGTAGCCGCCGACGCTGGCAAGCACGTGCAGGTGCAGAAGCCCATCGCCACCGATTTGCAAACTGCAATGGGCATGGTGCGCTACTGCCGCCGCGCGGGTGTCCTGCTCAACGTCGTCTCACAAAAGCGGTTTGACGACCCGATTCAATTTCTCTCGCGGGCCATTCCGGCTGGCCGCCTCGGGACGATTCTCCAGGCGGATGCTTACGTGAAATGGTACCGGACAACCGAGTATTATTCGCGTCCAATTAAAGGCAGCTGGGCCACGGAAGGAGGCGGAGCGCTGATTAATCAAGCCATCCACCAAGTGGACATGCTGCTGTTTTTGATTGGCCGCGTGAAGGAGTTGTTTGGCTACTGGCAGCTTGGGGCCCTGCACTCGATTGAATCCGAGGACGTGGTCAATGCCGTGCTGCGCTTTGCCAACGGCGCCACCGGCGTAATTCAAGCCTCTACGGCATTCTGGCCCGGGTATCCAGAACGGCTGGAGATTCACGGCACAAAGGGGACCGCCATTGTGGCTGGCGACAAGCTCGTGGCTTGGGATGTGGAAAGCGACGAGGGCGAGCCTCCTCCGCTCTCCACCGCGGTGCAGTCGGGATCGTCCGACCCCATGGCCATCGGGATTACCGCGTTTGAGCGGCAGTTTCTTGAGTTTGCAGACGCTATCCGCAATAAGCGCAGACCGCTCACAAGCGGCGAGGAAGGATACCGCGCGCTAGAGGTCGTGGTATCGGTCTACAAGTCTTGCCGGGAGGGCCGGAAGGTGGTTTTGGAGGACGAGGTCATCTGACAGCGCAACCACCGATGAGCTGGAAGATCCGGGTTCCGGCTTCGAGCGCAAACCTCGGTCCGGGATTCGATGCCTTGGGTGTTGCTCTAGACGTGCCTCTAGAGTGCCGATTTCGCACCGCTGCTCAGCTGCGGATTCGCGTCACAGGCCGCGACCACGCGTTGATTCCTACTGATGAGAGCAATCTCATCTGGCAAACGGCGCTTCAGGTGGCCCGGAACTACAAGCGCGAGGATTTGCCTGCCATTGACCTGCAAATTCACAATGAAATACCGCTGGGAAAAGGCTTGGGCTCCTCAGCGGCGGCGCTCACAGCCGGCGTGGTCATCGCCGATTTGTTGTTGGGCCTCGGCTGGAAGCCCTTGCGAATTCTCGACGAGGCAGCGCGAATTGAGGGGCATCCGGACAATGTAGCGGCTTGCGTGCTAGGCTCGATCGTGGCCAGCGCAATTGATGCTCATGGCACAACACGGGCGGTGCGGCTGACGCCGCCCGAGCGCTATGCCGTCGCTGTCGTGGTCCCGGATTTCGTTCTGCCCACCTCAAAAGCCCGTTCCGTGCTGCCGCAACAATATTCCAAACAAGACACCGTTTTTAATGTCCAGAGGGCAGCTCTGTTGATTGCTGCTCTTGCCACTGGCACAACGAGCGCGTTTCCCGCCGCGCTCGAAGACCGCTTACACCAGCCCTACCGGGCTAACCTCGTGCCTGGCCTCGAAGAAATTCTGCGCCTGCGCGCTCCGGGCCTGCTTGGCTGCTGCTTATCCGGCGCCGGCCCCTCAATTCTCGTCTGGTATGAGCGAGACCACGAGGAGGTGGTGGATCTCGTTAAGCAGATCTTTGCCCTCCATGGCCACCGCGCTGAAATCTTGTGGACGAACATCGACCGTTCCGGATGCGTCATTGAAGCACTGGCCGGAGAGGCGGCATAGGCTCTCTCGAGGGAGCTTCGGTCCCCTCCAGCTGCTCTCAACCTAAGAAACAACCACCGGCAATCAACGGTATTTGCGCAGCACCGCGAGCAATTTTCCTTGGATCTGGAGATTCTCCATGGGCACAACGATCGGCGCCAGGTTGGCGTTGGCGGGCTGCAAACGCGCCAGCCCGTTCCCTTCCCGGTAGAAGCGCTTCAACGTGGCCTCCGAACCGTTGACCAGCGCCACGACAATATCGCCGTCATTCACCTCTGGCGTCCTTTCAATCAGTACAAAATCCCCATCGCAGATGTGATCTTCGATCATGGACTCGCCCTTCACTTGAAGGGCGTACAGATCGCGATCATTCAGCAGGTCGGCGAAATTCATCGTCTCGTCTCCGGCAATGGCTTCCACCGGCAGGCCAGCCGCGATCCGACCAAGCAGCGGAACTTGCGCCGGGCTGGTGGCATTCGATTTCTGCTTTCTCCACTCCCTCAGATAGGCGGGCGAGACTTCAAGTGACCGGCTTTGATTAAATCCCCGCCGCAGATACTGCTTGGTTTCGAGCGTTTGGATATGCTTGTGAACCGTGGCCAGGGAGGCCAGGTTCAAACCCTTTGCAATTTCCTCATAGCTCGGGCAGTAGCCGCGTTCCTCCACGAACTGCGCAATGAAGTCGAGAACTTCTTTTTGCCTTCGGGTGAGTGCCATATCTTTTATTGTTGGCGAATAAAAAGGGAACGTCAAATCCGGTTTGTGAAAAAATTCGCTCACGCATCAACTTGGTTGAGGGAATTTAATTCCCGGCCGTTTCCTCCCCTGCCGCCAATGCAGGTAGAATACGGTTGTCCCAATCAAAATTTCTGGGAGGACCATACATCGCATGAAGAAAGTTTTGGCGTTCTGTGCACTTGGCGCTGTGCTCTGTTGGACACTCGGGGCCGCTATGAGTGAGGCGGAGTTGGAGAAGAGGATGAAGGCTGCTGGGGATCACATGGGCGGCTTGCGGAAAGCGATGCAAGCCGGTTCGATGGCGGATGTCGCCACCCATGCCCAGGCCATCCATGATGCGCTCAAAGGCACGGAAGAGTTTTGGGCTGCCCACAAGGCCGAGAGGGCCGTCGGCTGGACGAAGGAGGGGGTCGATGCCGCGCTGGCCCTTGTGGCAGCGGCCAAGGCCAATAATGCGGCGGACGCCAAGGCCGCATCGGGAAAGGTCGGCGCCGCCTGCAAGAGCTGCCACGAAGTGCACCGCGAGAAAATTGGCGAGAATCAATACCGGATTAAGTGGTAGGTGGTCCGGGCTGGCCGAGCAAGAGAGGACTCGAGCGCGGCTCGCAAAGTTGAGGTTAAGACAAATCGCTGAGAACGAGGGGGGGCAATCGTTCTTCGCCCCTCCCCTCCCCTGTCATTGAAATCGTCGTTCCCCCCCTCGCGCCAAGCGCTCCTGGCGCCGTTTTCCCCGAAACCACGAGGCTAGGCGCCAATGAACTGGCTCAGATACCGGCCACTCTGCCGCAACGATTCCTTTCGAGATTCCAGGGTGGCCTCAAAGGCGCGATCTTCGACCTCAATGCACACAGCCCCGCGATAGCTGGTCTCGCTCAACGCAGAAAAAAATTTCCCCCAATTCACGTCTCCAAGGCCTGGTATCTTCGGCGTGTGGTAATCATTGGGATGCGCCAGAATGCCGACATCGTTGAGCCGGTCCTCGTCAATCCGCGCGTCTTTGGCGTGCACGTGGACAAATCGTGACCCAAACTCTCGGATCGCCTTGACGTAGTCCATGCGCTGCCAGATGAAATGAGAGGGATCAAAGTTCAGGCCAAAATTGGGGCTTGGAATGTCTTCAAACATCCGGCGCCAAATGCGCGGGGAAATGGCGAGATTCTTCCCCCCGGGCCACTCATCCTTAGTGAACAGCATGGGGCAATTTTCGATGCCGATCTTGACGCCATGCTCCTCGGCGTAGGCAACCAGCGGCCGCCAAGTGGATAAAAAGCGGGGCCAGTTGTCTTCCACAGACTTGGTCCAATCACGCCCGACGAACGTGTTCACAACTCCCAGACCAAGCATGCGAGCAGCGCGGATGACTGCCTTGATGTGCTCGACATAGATCATCGCTTCCGATTCATCTGGGGCGAGAGGATTCGGGTAGTAACCCAGACCGCTGATGGCGATTCCTTTTTGGCGCAAGAGCTCGTTGATTCGCGCCGCTTCTTCGGGATTCAAGGCGGTTACGTCGATGTGAGTAACCCCTGCATAGCGCCTTTCCGCTTTTCCCTTGGGCCAGCACATCACTTCGATGGCGCGGAAGCCATTGGCGGCAGCAAAATCGATCACTTCCTCGAGACTCAAATCGGGCAGAATGGCAGTGACGAATCCAAGTTGCATGACTTTTGAATGTAGCACCGGCCGGGTGAGCCGTGCAGCGAGCTCCGGCATGGCGCAATTCGAATCCGAGCTGGTTGTCGCCGCATCGCATAGAATGGGGATGGTGCAGGACTGGGCGCGTCAGGATCGAAAGGCTGCGCTGGTGGTTTCGGCCCTCGGCGGTCTGCTAGGGGGATTATGCTGTCTTGCCCCAATCGTGCTCGTGAGCCTTAGCATCACAACCGTGGCAGTGGCCAACCAGTGGGGTAATCTGCTGTACGGGGAATATCGCTGGTGGTTTCGGCTCGCTGCGCTAGGCCTGATGAGCCTGACCTTAGCGCTGTATTTACGCCGTCGAGGCGTGTGTACGCTGGACCAAGCCCGCCGTCAGCGCAACCGGGTGATCAACCTCGTCCTGTTATCCCTTCTGGGATTCACGGCAGTCTACGTGTTTTGGGTGTACGTTGTTCTGCACGAGTGGGGAATTGCAGTCGGGTTGCCCTGGCGGCAATGGGAGGAGACCTGGGCCCTGCCGGCGAGCGTTTTGCTGATGTTCGGAACGGCAGTCGCGGCCTTGTTCTTGCCGCGCTGGTTTAGTGGCACGGCTTCCTCTTCGGCCACAAGTGCGGAGCCTGCCCTACCAGCCTCCCACACAGCCTCCCCCGACCGACCTAGCCGTTGATCCACTCCTGCCTCGCGCGGTTGAGAAGATGTTCAACCGCCTGACCATCTGAGTGACACAGGCTGACGGTCAGAGCGAGAAGGCGAGATAGTCGCCGCCCGAGGGAGTTTGCTGGCGGTTCCCTCCGCCGCAGGCGATCACCAGAAATTGTTTGCCGCGAGCAAAGTAAGTGCAGGGTGTGGCGTAACCACCAAAGGGGAGCTTGTATTCCCAGACGGTTGCTCCCGACTGAACATCCAAGGCACGAATCTTCTCATCCGCCGTGGCGGCAATAAAAACCAATCCCCCAGCGGTAACAATGGATCCGCCGAGCTGAAAACTACCGGTTTTCGTCTTGCCTCTGGCCACCAAAGCGGGGTATTCACCCAAAACCTCCCGCCAGACCCACTCGCCGGAGCGCAGATCGATGGCAGTGAGATGCCCCCAGGGTGGTTTTACGGCGGGGAAGCCCTCGTGGTCCACGAATTTCTCATAGCTTTGCAAAGAAAACCGGTAATCTTGGCCGGGCTTAGCGCGAAGCAACCGAGCAATGCTCGGCAGCTCGCTGGTGTTAACGAAAAGCCGCTCGCGGGTCGGATCCCAACAGCAGCCACCCCAGAGTGCGCCGCCGAGAGTGCCGGGTGAGTAAATCGTGCCCTGGAGGCTCGGTGGAGCGAAGGGAACCCCGCCGCGCAGTGTCTTGAGTTTTTCAAGGGCGAATTCGTGCGCCTCGGGGCTAATATCGGTGAGCAGATCGGCGTTGACTTCAAGTCGGCACAGCGGTTTGGGCCGAACGGGCACAGGCTGAGTCGGCGAAAGCTTTTCATCCTCGACATCGCTGGCGGGAGTCTTCCATTCCTGGACTGGAAACAAAGGCTTACCCGTGTCGCGGTCGAGCACAAAAACGAATCCTGTCTTGGTGACTTGCACCACGACGTCTCGCCGGCGACCGCCTACTCGGACCGAAGCGAGAGCGGGCTGAGCGGGAAGGTCGTAGTCCCAGACGTCGTGGCGCACGGTTTGATAGTGCCAAATGCGTTTGCCGCTCCGCGCGTCCAGGGCTAGGATGCAGTCGGAAAAGAGGTTGTCGCCGTGACGGTCCCCTCCCCAGAAATCAAACGAGGCAGAGCCAGTCGGAACGAAGACCCAACCACGCTTGAGGTCGACGCTCATTCCGGCCCAGTTATTCGCTGCCCCAGAACGTCGCCAGGCGTCTTTGGGCCAGGTGTGATAGCCAAACTCCCCTGGATGAGGGATGGTGTGAAAAATCCACTTCCGTTTTCCCGTGTAGACGTCATAGCCGCGGATGTGACCGGGTGCTTGCGGTCTTGGTCCTTCGCCGCCTCCACCTCCCACAATGAGCGTGTCTTCGAAAATGACGGCCGGGCTCGTAATGCGGAAGGTGAGCCCGGTCATATCCCGGTCAAAATTTGCTGTGAGGTCGACAACACCCTGATCGCCAAAGCTTTTCACCAGCTCCCCGGATCTCGGATCGAGGCAATAGAGTTTGTCCTGAAGGGCGGCAAACAGGCGTTTGTCTTTGCCATCTTCAAACCACGTAACCCCGCGGTTGACACCCGCCGACCGTACGCCCTTTGGAAAGGGGTTGAAGTTCCATAACGCCTCACCGGTCGCCGGATTGAGCGCACGAACCTGAAGTTTCGCGGTCGTGAGGTAGAGGACTCCATGGACCATGATTGGAGTGCATTCAATGGTCGTCGCGGGACGTTGCGTCTGATCGCCGCAGGAATGCGTCCAGGCAAGCTTGAGCCGGGACGCATTGGAGGCGTTGATCTGGGCTAACGGCGAGAAGCGCGTTGCGCCTGCATCGCCGCCATAGTGATGCCATTCTCCCTCAAACTCCGTACTCCAGCTGGGCGGGGCGAAGCTCCAGCAGGCCAGGAATTCCCGTCGATTTAGCACTCTGTCAGGATATCGAAGAGATTTCGCGAGCGGGGAACCGTCGCGAACCCTCTCCTGGCTTCGGGCCTTAGAAGGGGCGCGAGGGCGTTCTGCGGAGGAAAGGGGAAGGAGTCGGGAACGTTTTCGAAATGTGGTCGTGCCAAGTCAACTTCTCTTCATCAGCCAACGCCCACAACAGACCGAGGCCTCCCGCTCCGGCGCTGAGCAGCCAGGCAGCCACTCGCAAAAACCTCTGTTTGCGGTCCGGCAAGGCCCCGTCAAAATTGATTAGTTTTAGACCGGCAGCGCGCATTCCCACCGAGTCCATCTCGGCGAAACACCACAGCAGTCGGTAAAGCAAGGTCAACACAGAGAGCGCAACCGCATAGCCAGTCCAATACGGCTGACTCCATCGGAGCTCCATTCCCACCAAATGCGCGGCCAGCAGAAATCCGCCGAGGGCAAGAATGATCATCGAAGCATCGACGACGGCGGCAATCATCCGGTGCGTGGGTAAGGCCACGGGGGCGCTGCAGTAAATCCCGTTTGGATCCACCGGGCTCACGACGGCTGGCTCCGGATAATAAAATGCAAATTCTTGTTGCGGCACGGCTCCAGCGCTCCGGACCGGAGTTGGGGTTGGGTGAGCTGCGCCTGCACGCTGAAGGGCCTCACGCCGGGAGCCCGCCGAGCGGGGTAGGCGCGCCGCCGGTTCGCTTCCCGGTCGCACGGCTCTCAACGGAATCACCTTCTCCGAAGGCAGTTCTTGTTCTCCAAACAGCCGGCCTTGACCAGGCTTGGTCACCATGGGTTCGGAACAGACCGCGGGCGCCGCCTCATCGTCAAGTGCCGGCGCCTGAGCCAGCTGCCCGCGTGAGGGCAGACTTCGGGAAGAAGGCGCCAAGTACAAGCGCCGCCCGCACCGGACACAGCGGTGGTCTTCTTTCGAATTCAAGGCCGAACAGTAGCGGCAAGTCATTTCCGCCTCACCATCGTTCCGAGTCCGGATTCCAGCCGGCACGGTGCGCCTTCGCCGGTCAGAATGCGCTGCGCAAGCGTTCTGCCCGCTCCCCAAGGCCAAACGTGAGCGAGCTGGGGAACAAACAAAAATTTATCGATTTTATCGGTTGCGAAGCGCCAAATCTCCGTGCTAGCGTTTGGGCTTGGGTTCTGGATTCTGCTGTCGAAGAGTCTCCCTTGGCGTGCCTCCCTCCGCAGCAATCGTATCTTCCTTTGATTTCGGCTTTGGGGATCTGGATCGCTTCCAACCCCAGGGCCCGATCTCTCACCGTTTGCGCCAGTCCAGCGGTGCACCGGAATTGAGCCGCCAGTGCTCCTTAGATGGCCGCCGGTCAGCTCACCCTTCGTTCCGTCCCCCCACGTCAGGTCGCTCCTTGTCCTGTCAGCCGCTCTCTCGTCGCTCCTTATCCCGTCGCCCCTTATTATCCCGTCGCTCCTTGTCCCGTCGCTCCTTATCCCGACACCCGCTGTCACGTCTCCCCCTGCCGCCGCCCGCTCCCCCCATTCTACGTACCATAGAATCGGGGGTTTGTCGAATCTTTTTTACGTGTATCTTATTGCTTTTCTGGTGTGATACGGCAGCATTCGCCCAGTTCGGCCAGCTTGGGGGAACCAGATTTCCCCGCACCTTACCGGCCCCTTCGCCGGGTTCGGCCAGCAATCCGAATGTGAGCCTTCCTGTAGCCCGCCCTAACGCCCCGCCGCCGAACGAAGTCTGGATGGAATTTGTGACCCAAGAAATTCAAGGAAAGGTTTATAAACTAAGGGGCAAAGCGAAGGTGGAAACCAGCGAGGCCATGCTGACTGCCGACGAGATCGACTACGACGAAGAGAGTGGAGATGCCGAGGCGCGGGGTAATGTTTACTTCCGCCATTTCGCTGGCCAGGAGGAGCTGTGGGCCGATCGCGCTGAGTTCAATGTGAACGAAGAAATTGGAAAGTTTTATGGAGTGCGGGGGCAGGCTCCTGCGAAGATTGAGCCGCGGCCAGGGCTGCTGATGAGCACTAATCCATTTTATTTTCAAGCAGAATGGGCAGAAAAATTCAAGAATCGCTATATTCTGTACCAGGGCTTCGTCACCAACTGCAAGGTGCCCCGGCCAATTTGGATCTTGCGGGCGCCGAAGTTCGATATTGTTCCCGGTCAACGCGCCATTGCTTACCGGACTTGGTTCCGGGTAAAAGGGCTACCGCTTTTCTATACCCCTTACTTTTACAAATCTTTAGAAAGACAACCCAGGAAAAGTGGTTTTTTGTCGCCTTCGGCGGGCAACAGCTCCCGTCGGGGCAAAATGATCGGCACTGGCTACTACTGGGCCATCAACCGCAGTTATGACCTTGCCTATCGCAGCCAGTTGTTCACCCAGCGTGGGTTCGCGCATACAGTGGATCTGCGCGGCAAGCCGACCCAGCGCTCGGAGTTTGGGGCTTACCTTTACGGGGTGAACGACCGCGGGCGCCTGCTGTCGGACGGCTCCCGGATCAAGGAGGGAGGATTTTTCCTGGCGGCCTCCGGCCGCGCCGAACTGGGCAAAGGCTTCCTCGCCTACGGCGCCGCAAACTATTTAAGTTCTTTCCGTTTCCGCCAAGCCTTCACCGAGACGTTTAATGAGGCCATCTTCTCAGAGGTTCAATCCGTCGGCGTGGTGGCGAAACATTGGAGCAGTTTCGGGCTCAATATCGTGACGGCGCGTAAGGAAAATTTCCAAAGCAATCTTCCCGGTGACCGAATCAGCGTACGGCGCTTACCGCAAGTCGAGTTCAACAGTCGCGACCGACTCCTCACACGGAAGGTGCTGCCGGTGTGGGTTTCCCTGGAATCGACTGCCGGATTTTTGCAGCGGGCCCAGCCACGGTGCCAGGAGTACGACGAGGAATGTAGCCAAGAGGGAAGAGTGACGCGTGCCTTTGTTCCTCGATCCGATCTGGCGCCCCGGATTATGACCGCCTTGCGCTGGAAAGATTTTTCGCTCCTGCCCTATTTTTCCGTGCGAGAAACGTTTGTTGGCTCGAGTTACGATCCTGAGCGGCGAATCTTTCTCGGAAGCAATATCCGGCGGCACGCCCGCGAGCTGGGCTTTGATCTTGTACTGCCCGCCCTAGCCAAAGTCATGCAAGCACCTTCTTGGGCGGGAGAGCGCATGAAGCACGTGATTGAGCCACGTGCTTCTTTCCGCTGGGTTCAAGGAGTCGACAACTTCCGCAATTTAATCCGCTTTGATGAAACCGAATTACTTTCTAATACAAAGGAGGTAGAACTTTCGCTCACCAATCGTATCTATTTGAAAAATCGGAATGAAACCTGGGAGGCGATCAGCTGGCAACTTGTTCACAAGCGCTACTTCGATCCAACGTTCGGCGGCGCCATCGTGGAAGGTCAACGCAATGTGCTCCTAACCGGGGCTCAACTGACCGGATATTCCTTTTTTAGCGGCCCTCGGCGGTATTCGCCCCTGGTGTCTGTGTTCCGTGCCTCCCCAAATTCGAATGTGGGAGTGGAGTGGAGGGCGGATTACGATCCACTCTTTCAGCGCTTGACCAACAGTCTGATTAGCGGCGATGCCCGCATTTCCCAATTTTTCATTTCCATCGGGCATGGTTATGTGCGCGGCGTAGAGAAAGTCACGCCGTCCTTTAACCAGTTTCGCGGCTTGCTTGGAATCGGAAACGAAAGCCGTCGCGGTTGGAACGCAGCCTTCAGCGCCTTTTATAATTTCCAAACCAGTTTGATGGACTTCGCGGCCACTCAGGTTACCTACAACTGGGATTGTTGCGGGCTGAGTTTCCAGTACCGCCGGCTCGGATTCCGCAATGACAATATCTTCCAAGCTTCCTTTGCGATCGCAAATATCGGCTCTTTCGGAACGTTAAAACGCCAAGAGCGAATTTTCTAGAAGGCTTTCTTCTTGGGCTTGCTGCAACAAGTTCCGGCCCTCGAGACTTCGAGATGCCGGCGCCCGCGCCGCGCTGCGACGCAGGCCGAACCCCGGCCTTCAACGGAAAAGCAAGGCCCAAAAAAACGAAACGCGGGCCGAAAAACCCGCGCCTCGCATCGATGAAGACCCTGGCGTGGCCAGGGTGACATTACATGGGAGAATCAGATCCGACGGCTTACGCAACCCGTCAAAATCTTTGTTTGATTTGGATCTTAAAGCCTGCGGCGGGGTGAGTCAAGAAAAAAAGCCCCCTGTTGAAAACTCGCTATAACTAAAACAAAATCAAACACTTGAAACAGATCCCCGTTTTCAACAGGGTGTGGAAATCCCCTCTGGGAAGCGAGCTCAAGCCCTGTGGTTCCGGTCTAACCTAGAGACACCGTTGAGTTTAGTTCTGCCCGTGACCGGCCTTGGAGTGGCAGCTTTGACAACGGCTCGTGAGTGGTCGCCTCGAGGTTTCCGAATTCACCAGCGGACAAGTTGAGGCCGTCTGCAACCATGTAAGAGGATTCCTAGACCTGGTTTCCCCTGACCATGCCGGAATCCCCCTCAGATCGGCATCCGGCTGGCTGGAGGACTCTATTGTGAACCCAACGTCCGGTTTCGGGCCCCTGCCGTGCGCGTAAACCGATACAATGCTAAGTGGATTTTTCTATGTCAACTATGCAATCCGATATCGGTCTGGTGGGCCTGGCCGTCATGGGGCAAAACCTCGCCCTCAACATCGCCGATCATGGCTTCCGCATCAGCGTCTACAACCGGACCCGAGAGACAACCGAAAAGTTTGTCGCGGAAAACCCCAGCACGCCGGGAGGAATTCAAGGCTGCGCGAGTCTCGAAGAACTCGTGGGCTCCCTAAAGCGCCCAAGGAAGATCATCCTGCTGGTGAAGGCGGGCGCGCCGACGGATTCCGTGATCAACAGCTTGGTTCCCTTGCTTGAGCCCGGCGACATCCTCATCGACGGGGGCAACGCCCACTGGATGGATACCATCCGTCGAGAGCGCGACCTCAGGGCGAAGGGCTTGCGGTTTATCGGTTCAGGTGTGTCTGGGGGAGAGGAAGGCGCACGCTGGGGGCCCTCTCTAATGCCGGGAGGAGAATATGCAGCCTGGAAGGAAATCGAACCTATCTGGACCGCGATTGCCGCCAAAGTAGACCCAGCAACTGGCAAACCGCTGACGGGCGCGTCGCCGGGCAAGCCCATTCAGGGCGGGGTTCCCTGCACCACCTATATCGGGCCTGACGGTGCTGGACATTACGTAAAAATGGTGCACAACGGCATTGAATATGCCGATATGCAGATGATCTGCGAAGCATACGCCTTGATGAGTGGCGTGCTGGGCATGACTCCCGAGGAGTGCAGCGAGATCTTTGCCGAATGGAATCGGGGCCTGCTTGATAGTTTTCTCATCGAAATCACGGCAGATATTTTGCGTCAGAAAGATCCGGTTACAGGCAAGCCGTTCGTTGAAGTTGTGCTGGACACGGCCGGTCAGAAGGGAACAGGAAAGTGGACCTCGGTGAATGCGCTTGATCTGGGTACGCCGGCCCCGACAATTGCAGAGGCCGTTTTTGCCCGCTATTTGAGTGCAGTGAAAGAGGAGCGTGTGGAGGCATCGAAGGTGCTTACGGGTCCTTCCAGCAGTTTTGCCGGCGACCGCAAGGCGTTCATCCAAGCCATCCACGATGCCCTGTATTGTTCGAAGATCTGTGCCTATGCCCAGGGATTTCAGCTCCTGCAAGCCGCTGAGAAGGAATACAACTGGAAGCTGCCCTTGGGAGAGATTGCGAAAATCTTCCGCGGCGGTTGTATCATCCGCGCCCGTTTTCTACAAAAGATCACCGAAGCCTACGAGCGAAACCCGCAGCTTAAAAATCTATTGTTAGACCCCTACTTTAAGAACGCACTGGACTCAGCCCAAGCCAACTGGCGGATGGTGGTGGCCTCCGCGGCCCAGCATGGAGTTCCCGCCCCGAGCTTCTATTCTGCCTTGGCCTATTATGACGGGTATCGCTCCGAGCGTTTGCCCGCCAACCTCCTTCAGGCGCAGCGCGACTACTTCGGCGCGCACACCTACGAGCGGGTCGACGCGCCGCGGGGCAAATTCTTCCACCTCGACTGGCCCGAGCCAGGTCGACCGCAACTTGAGGTGTAACCATGGTCCTACTGCCGCTAGTTTTGCTCACAGCGACTTTCGCTTGGGGCGAAACGGCGGATCGCCAGGCCGCTGAATTCACCCTCCTCATGGGCGGGCGCATCCGCCTAGCCGGCCACACCCACAGACTAACTGACCTCTCCCAGCTACCCTCAGGCGATTTCCGCGTAGAAGAAATTGACTGGGTGGGCGTCAACGTCGATCCTCCGGATCTTGAAAGGCTTTCCGGTTTGAGACATCTGAAGGTGCTCCGTCTTCCCGGCCCCCTCTGGAATCGAAACGCCGATGGAGGGCGCGACGGCAGCCGTGAGTTGAAACACTTGGCTCAAATTACTTCGCTGGAAGTTCTGACCTTCAGTTTTCATTTTCTTGACCGCATCCGATTCCACGATGCTGGATTAGAAGAAATCGCAGGCCTGCGAAATCTCCGGGAACTCGCTTTGAGGCAGTCGCAAATCACCGGCTCCTCCTTGGGATCTTTTGAAAATCTGGAATTGCTGGATGTTAGCTTGACGCCGTTCGACGATAGCGGAATGCGCAAGCTAGCAGGGATGAAACGGCTCAAGCGGCTGCGTTTGGGAGACACAAAAATTACGGATGCTGGCCTCAAGGTGGTGGAATCGCTTCCACAGCTGGAAGAGCTTGACCTGCGCGGAACGGCAATTCGCGATGAAGGGCTAAGACACCTTTCTGGCTTGAGAAATCTCCGCAAACTCAACCTCTCCGGCACGCAGGTCGGCGACGCTGGCATGGTGTGGCTCAAAAACCTTTCCGGTCTGCAAGAGCTGAACCTCTACCGGACGCGGGTCAGCAGCGCTGGTCTCGAAGCCTTGTATGGCTTGCGGGCGCTCGAGGAGGCGGACTTGCGTTACACGCGTGCCGGACGGGCTGCGATTGAAGCTTGGAGAGCCGCTCTGCCGAAGCTACGCGTGCTCTATAACGAGCAACCCGCAAGACCAGCCGCGAAAATCCCGCGCGATGCAAGGTTGAAACGCCTCTCCTTGGAAGGGGCCGATATCGGCAATGGAGATCTGGCTCAGCTTGCCTCTCTTCGCGGCTTGGAGGAACTCAATCTGACTGCCTGCGCCATCAGCGATGCAGGCTTGGAACACCTTGCCAAACTGAGCAACCTTCGCCGGGTTGTGCTTGCACACACCTATGTGGAAGGCGAGGGATTGCGGCACCTGCGCGCAGTGGAAGAGCTTGACCTACGAGGCTCTCCCATCTCCAACTCCGCGCTGCAAACGCTGGCCTTGCTGCCCCGCTTGCGCAAACTCTCGCTGGCTTCCACAGAAATCTCCGATGGCGCGCCGCTCGACAAGCTTTCCACCGTCGTCTCGCTCGACCTAGGAGCCACCGACCTGACGGACGAAGGCTTGAGCCCGCTGGCTGCCATGACCCAGCTTGAATCGCTGATCCTTCGCGATGCGCGGTTTACCGATAAGGGCGTCGAATCCCTCGCGAATTTACAAAATCTGCGCCATCTCGATTTAAACCGTACGCGCATTTCCGATACAGCGGCCAAGGTCCTCGCGAAGTTGGTGAACCTTCGTAGCCTAAGCCTGGACTACAGTGAACTGTCTGACACGGGCGTGGATTCTCTTCAGGCGTTGACAAATCTGGAAAGGCTCAGCCTCGACAGCACGCACATTACCGATCGAGCCGTGAGCACGCTCGCTACCCTGCGAAAGTTGAAATGGCTCAACGTCTACCATACGCTGATTACTGCTGAGGGCTATGCCAAGCTGAAGGATGCCCTGCCAGAATGCCAAATCATCTTCGAGGCCGACTCAAGCCTCCCAAACCGGAGACGAAGCTGATGGGCAATACGTTTTTCCTGCTTGTCTTCGCTCCTTGCGCGGTGGTCGCCAGCGAGCGCGAGCTGGATCTGACTGCCAGTTGGATTACGGACTCGGACCTAGCTCATGTGGGCCGGATGCAATCGCTCGAACGCCTGGACTTGGCCCATACCAAGATCACCGATGTGGGCCTGCAACATCTCAAAGGTCTGAGCCGGCTCAAAGAACTCAGCCTTTACTACGCCGAGTACATCACGGATGATGGCCTGGCCGTTCTCAAATATTTGCCTGCTCTCGAAAAGCTCAACCTCAGAGGGACTCGCGTCACCAGTAAAGTGTTCGAACACGTCTCCCACCTGAAAAACTTGCGGGAGCTCGACTTGGCCTTCACGGAAATCACCGACGAAGGTTTTGAACATCTCATCGAGCTCGAAAAACTCGAAAAGCTGGCAATTGGCGGCAACCGTCTGAGCGGTGAGTGCCTCCAGATGCTTCTCCAGGTGCCGTCTCTGCAGGAATTAGATGTCGGGGGAACGCAACGAGTGGACAGTGGTCTTTGGGGACTCGCCTTAACCACTCAAAACTTGGAACGTCTTGGCCGGTTGACCCAGTTACGGCGCCTGAGCCTGGCGGGAGCCACCCTTGCAGATCGCGGGGTGGATCGCCCAGGACATCCAGAAGCGGAGCGGTTGTCGCTGGACGATTTATCTCCGCTGCGCGGATTGGTGAATCTCGAGTTTCTGGATCTCTCTCGGCAGCCTCTCTCCCCGGCGGCGCTCGAGTCTCTTCAAGGCATGCCAAAGTTGCGCGAAATTCGCCGAGCCGGGATTCAACGCCTCGGCTCTGCCCGCCCAACGTCCGGACGCAACTAGCGACTTTCGACGGCAAACTGGAACACGCATCCCACTTCGGAACCCACTTCCGAACAACCTCCCCGATCCCGCCGATCTTTCGCGAGGCTTTTGAAGCGCTTTCGTTTGGCATGGCGTCTGCCAGAGCCGATATCAGTGGTGGCGACGGCCGGGGCATCGAAGCAAGGCGTGAAAGCGAGAGCAAGAGGTGGTCTTTGGATCTCGATCAAACCAGGCAACTCCGCGAAACCTTCGGCTCTTGTCGCGGCAGGAGGAAATGCGGCTCGCACCCCATTCGCACCGCACAGCGGCAGGCCTGAGGCGTCAAGCTTAGGGAGGGAATCATGCGAATTGAGATTTTGTGTTCGTCCAGGAAGCATCCGGTCTGGAAATGGCTCGAAACATGGTGCGAAAACATGAGCCATCTTCATGAGGTGGCGCTCGTCGAACATCTTGCCGAAGTCACGAGCGGAGATTTTCTGTTTCTTATCTCTTGCAATCAAATTGTCGGCAGAGGCGTGCGGGACCGGTTTCGTTACACGCTGGTCATTCACGCCTCGGACGTGCCCTATGGCCGGGGCTTTGCCCCGCTGAACTGGCAGATCCTAGAAGGGAAGTCTGAAATCGTGGTGACGCTCATGGAAGCCGCCGATAAGGTCGACTCCGGCGATGTTTGGGCCAAGCGCGTGCTTCGCTTCGAAGGACATGAACTGTTTGAGGAACTCAGCGAAAAACTGTTTTCGACAGAACTCGAACTCATGAGCTTTGCAGTCAACCATCACCAGCAGATCGTGCCTCAACCGCAACCCGCGGGCATCGGGAGTTATTACCGGAAACGGCAACCAGAAGACAGTCGAATCTGGCCGGAACAAAGCTTCGCCTCAGCTTTCGATTTGATCCGCGCCTCCGACCCAGTTCGATATCCAGCGTTCTTCGACTACCGGGGTTATCGCTACCAAGTGACACTCACAAAGCTGGGCCCCACAGCTGACAACCGCTCAACCTCGAAAAGCGAGATTTTGGCCGCAGCCGCCGCCCAGCAGCCAAGCAGCCGGCCTACGGAGACTCCTCCCTCGCTGAAATAAACTTCGGAGGGAGATCAAACCTCGGGGGACGCTCTAAGACGAGCGCCGTCCGCCCCACGACCTATACTGAAGGGTGTGTCTCTCTTCCTGCGGCTAGGATGGCTGTTGTCGCTTGTCTATTTCCTCTATCTGCACAATCTGGACGGGGTAGGCCTTCTTGGCCCAGACGAGCCCCGCTACGCTTGGATCGGAAGAGAGATGGCTCGGTCTGGGGATTGGGTTACCCCGCGGCTGTGGGGTGAAGCCTGGTTTGAAAAACCACCTCTGCTTTACTGGCTAACCGCAGCGGGCTTCCGAGCTGGCCTCGGGAACGATCTTGCGCCGCGCCTCCCTATCGCTTTGTTGTCGGTGTGCTTCCTGGCTGCGTATTATTTCCTCCTGCGAGAGCAACTCGGCAACGACGCTGCCCTTTATGCAACCGCCATGCTGGGCACTTCGGCTGGCTGGCTAGCTTACTCTCATCTCGGCCTGACAGATCTTCCTCTCTCAGCGACTTTCGCGCTGGCCATGCTGTTCTGCATGCGCTGGATTACGGATGGCGAGACCTCGCGCTTGCCGCTCGCTGGCGTATGTCTCGGACTGGCGCTATTAGCAAAAGGCCTTGTGCCGCTCGTGCTGAGCATCCCGCTAGTTTGGTTCGCCCGGCAGCGTCTCAAAGACCTGTGGAAACTGGCCCTTCCCGCTGTGGCAGTGGCCGCACCTTGGTATGGGGTGTGTTACGCACGCAACGGTCCGGTTTTCTGGGAAGAATTGATTCTCCGCCATCACCTTGGGCGGTTCGTGTCCGCCGATCTCCAACACGTCCAACCCTTCTGGTTCTATGTGCCTGTCCTGGCCGGCGGACTGTTTCCGTGGAGTTTCTTGCTGGCCTGGTTGCGGAGACCCCAAAACTTGATCGAGCGGTTTTTTGGGTTGTGGGCCGGCTTCGGATTCTTGTTTTTCTCTCTTTCGGTGAACAAACTCCCCGGCTATCTGCTGCCCCTGCTGCCCGCTATCTTTGCACTCGCGGGGGCTAATCTCGCTAGATCCCGTCACCTGGCAGCATTTCTCGCTTTGACCGCAGCGATGCTGGCTCTCCTGCCCACCTTAGCCAGCATCCTGCCACAGGCTGTCGACGATGGCCTCTCGCGTACGAACCCCGATTTCCGCCCGCTTCTGCTGGCCCCCTTGTTTGGAGGATTGATTCTGCTCGCGGTACGCTGGAGCCATGCACGCAGAGCCTTTGGAGTGGTGATCACGCTTTTGGCCGGGGGATTACTGTATCTGCAAGCCCAGAGCTATCCCGCTTTGAACGAACAAGGTTCCGCGCGCCAAGCGTGGCGCAAACTCGCCGGTCAACCACAATCCCAGTGCTTAGAAAACCCGCGGCGGGCCTTTCGCTACCAAATGAACTACTACGCCGAAAGGGCTCTGCCAGATTGTGAGACCCGGTCCACGTCGCCGCCGCCAGGCGGACTGCGATGACCTGAAGCCCTGACTTCGGGGGCGCTGCCGAGGGGACTCCCCTGCCCGCCGGAAATCAGCCTCGCTGGAAAGGCTAAACTTTCACGAATCCATGGACCAGCGCCAGAGATTCGCGCCCACCGTAAACCCCGCGCCAACAGCCGCAAACAGAACGAGGTCGCCCTTCTTGATTTTGCCCTGCTCAACGGCGTCTTGGGTTGCCAGCGGGATGGTTGCAGCCGTGGTGTTCCCGTATTTATCAATGTTGATTAGGACACGCTCGGGCGGCATGCCTAAGCGCTCTGCCACGGCCGTAATGATTCTCCGATTTGCTTGATGCGGAATCATCATGGCGATGTCATCGACCGAAAGGTTGTGGCGCTGCAGCAGGTCGCGACACGTTTCATACATCTTCTTGACGGCATAGCGGAATACCTGCTGGCCATCTTGATGCACGTAGTGCAAGTCTTGTTCAACGGTGGAGCGGCTCGCCGGCATCCGGCTGCCTCCGGCGGGCATTTTCAAATACTCGCCACCTGAGCCATCCACTTCGTTCATGAACCCGATAAATCCGGTGTTCTCGCCGTCCTCTACGGGCTCAATGAGCATCGCCCCTGCCCCATCACCAAAAAGCACACAGGTGGCGCGATCCTTGTAGTTAATAATGCGGGACATCGTGTCTGAGCCAATCACCAGAACCCGCTGATGGGAGCCCGAACCGACCAGATGAGCGGCGGTCGTCAAACCATAAACAAATCCGGAGCAGGCCGCAACTAAATCAAATCCCCAAGCTCCCTTCGCCCCAATCCGGTCCTGAACGAGACACGCCGTCGAGGGAAACAACATGTCGGGAGTTACCGTGCATACGATAATCGCATCGAGCGTCGCCGCCTCGATTCCCCGCTTGGCCAACGCCTGTTTGGCAGCTTCCACCGCCATATCCGAGGTCGCTACGTCCGGACTGGCAATGTGACGCGTTACAATTCCGGTACGCTCGAGAATCCATTCGTTCGACGTCTCGACCATTTTCTCCAAATCGAAGTTTGTCAGCACACGCGGGGGTACGTAACAACCCAGCGCAGTGATTTTCGCTCTTGGCAAAGGAGTTCTCCTATTGGTGTGCGTAATCCTTTATCGTACCCTCCGCACACAGCCCTCGGGAAAGAGGAATGTCATCAGAATGCAACGCGCCTCGGAGGCACGTCGACTAGCCCGGTGGACGGCGAGACCGTGGCTGCTTTTCCTGGGGAAGCTCGTTCTAGACGCCCGATGGGATTGACCGAGACGAATCCCGTGCCTTCGCTCAAATTCTCCAGAGGCGGCACATTTCTATCACGCCTACAATGAAATATTTCAGCGTTTGGCGACTTTTTCGACTTAAGGATGCGGCCCGCCACCGCTCCTTGCGGTTCAAGGGGTTGCTCGAGCGGAAACCAGTCTCGTGGCTCCCGCTCGCCTGCTAGGAGCTCACCGACCAGGTACGCGCTTGGTTCGCTTGCAGGGACCGGCTCAGAAGCTCCACCTGACTCTGCATTCGATGCAAACTCTCCACAAGTGTTCCCGCATGTACAGGCTTTAACCCGAAACCGAACAGCGCGAGCCGGAGTCGCACCTCGAACAGACAGCGGGTGAAGACCAGCCTTTGAAGGAGCAGTTCGCGGACAATTTCTGGCCGGTCATAAGCAGCATGGAGCGTCAACAAGCGGAGACTGAGGTGAAGCCTTTCGAATTCCGCCGCCAGTTGGTCCAGGTATTTCCTGAGAATCTTCACACGGCGCCGCCGTAATTGGCGTCCAATTTCAGGAGAATATCCCGGATGGTATGCCAAAAAGACGAAATCGGCTTCGCGAAGCAGTCGCTGCATCGGTTCCAGCCGAAGCCGGACCGCAGGCCTGGCCAGCAAATCTTTGGGAACTTCCCGGTGGGTCAAACGAAACGCGAGATAACAGGCAGCTAGAACTAAGGCCGCACACAACAATGCGGCCAAGTAGAGAAGCGAGGCACCTGGCATGGCGTATGCTCGACTAAGGTCTTGAGGGAAGGATATCCCAAGTCCTGTTAGAATGCAATGGGATTTAGGAAGGATTGCGGACGATTTCGAAAAAAATGCTAATCGCGGCTTAGCCGGAACAGCGAGGCATTGATGGCTCGCAGTTGCCGCAACAGGGTCGTTTCTTCATCGGGGTTCCAGTGGCGCCCAAATGTCACTTGCGGATCCTCTGATTCTCGCCGTAACAGCAGCAGCCAGGCGCACAAACAAACGACGCCAAACACGAGATGAAGGTTAGAAACAACCGCATAGATGCTATTGCCGCGGGTGGTGCGAACGAAAATGAGAAAGGCTTTCGATAGGAAGTAGATGGCGAAAAGTAAGGAGTGAACAACAAAATTTCGTGGGGTGGGCACGGGATACCATAAAAGAAAAATACTCATCAGCAAAATCACTGAGCAAAGCCCGAGATAAACCCCTCGATCTGCCGTTAGAACCAGGGTGAGCACAAACTGCGGACTCTCAAAATCGAGCCCCACGCCTGCCGTCAAAAAGGTCATCACAATGCCAAGTGTAAGCCCCCCTAGCGTCACCCACCGCCCCAAACTTTGAATGCCCGGATATCCATCTAACAAACGGGAATAAATCTCGAGCGTAGATAGAGTTAACAGAATCAGAACCAAAACTTCCGTGGACACCCAAATCCAGGAGTACAGACGCGCCTCGTGCACGGCGCTAACCAGAGCGACGTCCCGAAGTAGGATGAGCCCGAGGAAAGCATTAAAGAAAGGAAACCAGATGTGGAGCCTCAGCTGAAGCATTCGTAGCGCGAGGGCCGCGGTTAGAATGAAGTTCAGCAGCCAAAGCAATCCAGTTAGACTTGCAAGGGGCGGCATCAGGCGCAGGTCCCAGTTGTTTTCACCAAGTAATACACCCTCATGCTACCACTAAAAAAACTCAATCCAGGTGGCGTCCGATTACCACCTGGATTGGAAGTGAGAAAAAATGTTTTGTGGCTTTGCGGCAAAAATCTTACCGTGCTTTGCAGGGGAAGCACGGTGGGGGTGGAGACTCGATCGCGCCCACAGAAATCGCACCAAACGCCAGCAGAGCAACGAGAACCAGCTTTCGCAACATGTGTAATGACCTCAGTCGAGTGAATTTTGGACCTCCCAGCGGTGGCCCGTTGAAAGCGATCGTAAAGCATCTGATTTTGGCGCGGTCGAAATCCGTGAAGGTTTTCGAATTTCAGAACGTAACGCGAAATTGAGACGATTTGTTCTCAATTCGCACTATTAACGATTGTGCTTGTTGTACAATCTCCATGTCCGCTGCCGGAAAGGAGGCTGTTCCTATGAAAAGCTTTCCCGAACGTGACCCACTTCCCCTGCCCCGCGGGGCAAGTGCGGACTTGTGGCGGCACACCTTGTCCCAGATCCCCACGGTATTTGGGCGGTTAGTCTATTTGGCAGGATTGAGAGATTCCAACTCGGGGGTCTACTCCCATCACGGTTTGGCAACCCTGTTTGGCGAACAGGAGGCCTCCGAGGCCATTCGAATTAGCCACGAAGAGTGTTTTGCGGCCTGGCTATCCCTCGGCCTAGCAGAGCAACACGCCGACCTTCAAGCGTACTTAGGAAGTTTGGATGCCGATCGCAAGCGCGTGATTGAGGTTTGGAGCCGGCTCAACCCCTACTGGAATTTGCCGCCAGCAGCCGCACTCCAGGTGGAGCGGGAACTATTCTTCACCGATCTCGAAGCCTTGCTCAGCCTGCTACGGAACGAGTTCGGCGTCTCTTTTTTGGATCCAACCGCATAGCCACGCCGGTGACCTGGCCAATCACCTCAATCTCTTTGGGGTAGTGGAAAAACAGCGGGTTCGCCATAGAGGCCGGATGCGGCTGCAACAGAAGCCGGCCCTCCATTAAACTGCACCAACCGCACACATATCCGTCGCGATGCTCGAGAAAATAAATCGGTCGCTCGAACTCGTTGGTCCACCCTTCGGCTTGAATGGTCCGTTTGGTCTCGTCGATCAGGACGAGCGAACCGGGCTGAATGAGAGGATACATGAACCAGTCTTCGCTGCCAATGTAAGCATAGCGGTGATTTTCCAGGTCCATGGAATTCAACAACACGAGAGGCAGTCTTCCCCAGCGTTGAATCATGCGGCTCAGATACGTCGTCTTGCGGATGTCCAGACCGGGATCGAGTGAAAGCGGGACCTGGACCGAGCCAAAACCACTCGCCGAGAAGCGGATGGGATGGGTGCGCTCAACTTCGACCAAGCTGGCGTCGGCCGCCAGCTTGGAAACGTCGATTCCGTACCAGCTCATAACCTCGTAAGGTTCCAACCGGTAAATCGCACACAGGGAATAAAGACGAAAGAGGGATGGCACGAGGCCCTTGTTTTCAATGTCAGCTAGCCGGCTGAGACCCAGGATAAACTCCGGATTTTGATGGCGTTCGGCGATGCGCACGCTCGCCTCCTCAACATCGCGGTAGCGCAAGTCCAAACTCTCGCGTACCCGCTTGAGCCGTTGGCCAGCATCTTCCACGATTTCTGTCCGGTTCAACTTTGACAGATCCATTCACCTCATTCAAAAAATTTCAACCACTTGTGCGGCCAAAAAACGGGGCTAAGCATTCAACCCGAGCAAAAAACAGAACTCCAATTTGATGCGCTCAGCAGTGACAGCAGCTCGCATTCGGGGAAACGCGCGTGCGCTTTTGAACGGATTATATCGATCACGCTATTGTAGATCAAGGGCTTTGCGAGACGCATGTTCTGAATTCGGAACAGAAATTCGCCCCGGGAGGAACAATTTGAGAATCATTGTCGCCATCTCCGGCGCCAGCGGCACCATCTACGGCTGGAGGCTTCTCGAAAAACTCCGCTTGTTTTCCGAAGCCGAAATTCACCTCATTTTGACCCGCTCAGCAGAGCGAACCGCCTGGCTTGAGATGAAAAAAAAGGCGGCCGACTTTAAGGCCCTGGCGCACTTTAGCTACCCTCTCGAGGACATTGGATGCCGCCTTGCCAGCGGTTCTTATCTCACTCACGCCATGGTGGTTGCACCCTGTTCCATTCACACGCTATCGTCCATCGCCTATGGGATTAGCTCAAACCTTCTGGTCCGAGCCGCCGACGTCACCCTCAAGGAGAAACGCAAGCTGATCTTGATGGTTCGCGAAACCCCATTCCATCTGGGACATCTCCGCGCCATGACAGCACTGGCGGAAATGGGAGCGATCATCGCCCCCCCAGTTCCCGGCTTCTATACCAACCCCCAATCGGTCCTGGAAGTCGTAGACTTCAGCGTGGATCGCGTGCTCGATCTGTTGGGGCTACCCTCAGCGACCGCCAAGAGATGGGATGGTGGCAAGTGAAATCCGTACGCACAGCCTTTCAAGGAGAGCTCGGCGCCTTTAGTCACATGGCCGTTCAACAGCTGCTTGGCAAGCGAGCCCAAGTCATTCCCTGCGAACGTTTTGAACAGGTGTTCCGGCTCCTTGCGAAGGGCGAAGTAGACGCCGCGGTCGTGCCCATCGAAAACACGCTCCATGGCTCGGTCCACGAAAATTATGATCATCTTTTGCAATTTGATTTACCAATTACTGCCGAAACTAGCGTACGAATCATCCATAATTTGATCGCCATTCCGAGCACTTCATTCAAGAAAATTGAGAGCGTGTACTCCCATCCCGTGGCCTTGAATCAGTGTCTCAATTTCTTTGCCGCCCATCCTCATCTCCAACGCATACCTTTCTATGACACAGCGGGAAGCGTCAAGATGGTGATGAACGAGCGCCGGCCAACGGCGGCCGCCATCGCCTCCTCGATGGCCGCCGAAATCTATGGCGCGAAAATTCTCAAACGCTCCATCGAAGATGATCGCCAAAACTTCACGCGTTTTTTTCTTCTCCAGCGACCTGGTGACAAGCCCCTGGTTCAAACCCGCGCTGAGCGCAAGACTTCGCTCGTGTTCAGTACGCGGAACACGCCAGGGTCTCTGTTCCGCGCATTGAGCGCCCTCGCCCTCCGCGATCTCAATCTCACTAAGATCGAATCCCGCCCGCTGCGAGGAAAGCCTTGGGAGTATTTGTTCTATGTCGATGTTGTGGCTGATGTCGCCGATCCACGCATGCGTAAAGCTCTTGGCCATCTCGAAGAGCTTGCCGATTTTCTGAAAGTCCTGGGTAGCTATCCTCGCGGCAAGTAGCCTTGATTTTTCCGAGAGCTCGTTCCGGCTGCTGGGGTTGCTCCCGCGCGGCAGCTTGCAACGAAGTATCCACCCACTGATCCAGCTTTGCCAGAAGGCTAACAGTGGTCTGCGCGCGCCAGCACCGTAATTGAACTGATACGCTGTGTGTCTATGAAACAATTTCGTGTCGGCATTGTTGGCCTGGGCTGGGTTGCAGGAGCTCATCTAGAAACCTTCAAAAAGGTACGAGGCGCAGACGTTGTGGCAGTTTGTTCCCGCCGCAAGCTCGATGCCTCGGAGCTTTCTCGCCAGTTTGGAATTCCCTTGCGGGTTTATCAAGACTTGGATGCCATGCTCAAAGATCCGGAAATTGACGTCGTGGATATCTGCACGCCTCATCCTTTCCACGCTCAACAGGCTATCCGCGCAGCCGAGGCCCAAAAGCATCTCATCATCGAAAAACCAATTGCCATCGACTGGCAGAGCGCTGTAGCCATGCGCCAGGCCATCCGCCAAGCAGGAGTTCACGCCTGCGTCTGCTTTGAGGTTCGCTACTCGCGCCAAGTGATGGCCATCCATGATGCCCTGCGCCGCGGGATGATCGGCGATCTCCACTACGCTGAAATCGACTACTACCACGGCATCGGTCCCTGGTATGGCCAGTACGCGTGGAACATTAAAAGAGATTTCGGCGGATCAAGCTTGCTCACGGCAGGCTGCCACGCCCTCGACTTGCTTTTACACTACATGTCCGCTCAAGGCCAAGCGGTCGTCGAAGAGGTAGTAAGCTATCAGACCAAATCAAAAAGCAAATTTTTCACGCCGTACGAATACAATACGACTTCTGTCACGCTCGTGAAATTTCAAGATGGCCGCCTCGGAAAGGTAGCCTCAGTCACCGATTGCCTCCAGCCCTACTACTTCCACATGCATCTGTGCGGCAGCGAAGGCAGCGTGCTGGATGACAAATTCACCAGCCTCGGCTGGCAGGGACTGGGCAAGGACCGCTGGAGCACGCTGGGTATTCCCGTGGTGGATTCGGGCGATGTCAGCGATCATCCTTACGAGCCGCAATTTCAAGCGTTCGTCGATTCCCTACTCCGCAATGAGCCCATGCCTTACACCGACTTTGAAACGGCGTTTGAGTCCCACCGGGTAGTGTTTGCAGCGGACCGTTCCGCGGAAGAAGGCCGGCCCGTCAAGCTGTCTGAATTCTAGGACTCAGCTTGGGGAAAAACAAGCGGCGTCGGGCAGCAGGTTCGGCCCTAGCGCCGCCTTATCACCCGGAAATGATTTTCTTAAAACCGGATCCGTAGTCTCAGCTCGATTTGCCGGGGATCGAAGGTGGACATTCCAAACGTCCCGAAACTGTCATTCTGGGTCATTCCTGGACGCAGCCCTTGTGCGATTTGGGCCGCACTGAGGTTGGTAAACGTGTTTCCCAGTCCCGCGTTGAGCTGCGGGCGGAATTGCGTATTGTTCAGCAAGTTGGACGCCTCGGCCGAAAACGTCAACCCCAGTCTCTCTCGCACAGCGATCTCCTTCTGCAAGCTCAGGTTGATGTTGAAACGGCCATTGCCGCGGATGTCTCCATAGCGGTTGTCCGCCGTGCCGAACCAGTAGATGTCCGGGCCGAACGTGCCGTTTGGAAATTGCACCACACGGCCCCGAAAAGCCTCAACGTTGTACTTGAGGAAACAATAGCGGCAGACCACGATTTGACGCCCGCCGGGAAGCGTTACAGTACGTTCAGCGGGATTGGCACTGGTATACCACCGTTGAAGTTCTTTTGGCACCTCAATGGGTACGCCCGAGAGCCGATCGCCGCGGCCATTCAACGAACCAGCAGTGCCGCCAAAGCCTTGTTGCGGTTGACCGGACTGCGCGATGAGAACTCCTGCCGTTTGCCACCCTCCGATCACCGTGTTCAAAAAGCGGTTGCCAAAGTCCAACCGCCTCCCGCTGCCCACTGGCGGAGACCAGACAAAAGTTCCAACCACCCGGTGCGGGATGTCATTGGGCGAAATACTGTAGTTGTTGCTCAGGTTCCTCCGGTCGACAGCGAACGTTTGAAGGCCAGCATTCTCGCCATAGTTATTGTTTTGCGCCTCACTGCCCCAAACCTCAATCGTGCGCGACCAGGTGTAGTGCACGTTAAACAGAAGACCGTTGGAGAACGATTTTTGCAATTGGGCCATGAGCGCGTTGTAGGTGTAAAATCCGATGGGAGCGCCCACCAAATTGCCTGGAAAGAAAGGATAGGGCAAGAGTGTGTCTCGCAAGGACATGGAACGCGTGCCCAGCGATCCATTGAAGGGGATCAGCTGATTGGGATTGGGCTGGAAGGGATTCGGCACCTGCCGCACGGCAGGATTAGTGCCATTGGTGGCGATATACTCCTGTCTCCAAGCTTGCAAAAGCGAGTCAGGTAGTTCCTGATCGGTGTTGACATTCCAGCGACCCATTTGCAGTCGGTAGCCTCGCGTGCCGGCATAGCCGACTTGCGCGAGGAAATCTCGTCCTAGGCGCCGTTCTACAAAGAAGTTCCACTGGAGAATCTTGCCGCTTTTCATGTCTTCATAGTCAAAGCGCGGTTCGTTCACCCCGGAGCCATAGTATTGCGGGGCGCGTGGATCGGCTCCAATCAGCGGGTTCAAGATGGTGGAGTTCATGAACTGGTTGACCAGCGCCCCAGCGGGCGATTGCCCGTATTGCAGTGCCACGGGATCGGAGGTACGCGGAAAAAAGTTCTGCGCACCAAAATAGTAGGGCCCACCAAAATAACCCGTGTTGGATGGATTGTAGGTGACTCCGAATCCAGAACGAATCACCAGGGCGTCGGTGGCGCGAAAAGCAACGCCCAGGCGGGGACCGAAATCCCAGAAATAGGTTCGATACAGATTCCGTCCTGCTCCGTCCTGACCTGGAAAAACGAGCCGGCCGGGCGTGCCAAAGGGATTTTGCCCGCGGAAGCTGATGGCGGAGGCGCGGTTATAGCGTTCGGTAGGCCCCGGCTGGATATCGTAACGCAGGCCAAGATTCACCGTTAGCCGGTTGGTCACGCGCCAGTCGCTTTGCTGGTAGGCGGCAAAATACTTTGCCGAAAGCGCCAGCAGCACGGCATTCTCGCCAGCTTGAATATCGCCTGCTCCTAAGAGATAGCTCGCCAGACCGGAACCACTTCGTTCTCCGGTCACCGTGTCGAGATTTTGCCCCTGCGGTCCAATTACATTGCCCGTGGTAAAGGAACTGCCGGAACGAATCCAAAACGAACCGCGGGCGTCGCTATAGTTCGAGAGATAGTTGCGAAATTCCGCGCCCCACTTATGGGTCCAGCGGCCGGAGATCTTAGTGATCGAACCGTTTAGGTTCCAGTTGGTTTGCCGTTCGATCTTGGCGAGATAGCCCGTCTGGTTTAAGGCGCTGATTTGACTCCAGCCTCCGCCAAAACTCGTAATCTCGGGATAGGCGCCCGGCAAGCCAGCGGCCGGCCAGAATTCGCGGGGAATGCCAAACTGGCCGTAATCCATGTCACTAAAGGTTTCGGACCGGTTGTCCGCCGCGACCCGCGTGAGGCCAATCCGCAAGTCCGCAATGAGGGTGGGCGAAATGGTCCAGGTGTCCCCCAAAGCGCCGTAATAATTGCGGTCTCCGTTCACTTTCCCGATGAAGCCACCTTGCTGAACGTAGGCCCGCGTCCCTGGCCCCCATCCGTTGGGTGAGTCGATCAAGCCAAGGTTGCTGCCAAAGGTGCCATAAAGAGAGTGCGCACGCATGCGGTGGTCAAGCCGAGCGTTAATCGCGTCCCGCGTAAAGGTCCGCACCATCCGGTTGTAAAAGTTATTAATCCCGCGAGGATCGTCAGGAGTCCGGTTAGGGAGGGGAAACTCATTGACAAAGCGCGACGAGAATGGGTTTAACCGGCTGGCGGGAATGATGCTCTGGGGAAACGGCAGCCGGCGGAAGCGACCCGGACCGTCGGTCACCACATTGAAGGGATCAAACACCTGAACCGGAACGAATTGCGCTCCCACCTGAGTCACCGTTTCGGAAAAATTGCCCCGTCGCTCGAGTGCTGTCGGAACTGTGCGGAAATAATCGAGCGCTTGGCTGAAACGCAGTCCTTCATAGCTCAGGAAAAAGAAGCTGCGATCCTTGCCGTTATAAACGCGAGGCAGCAAAATGGGACCGCCGAAGGTCGCGGAATAATTCTGTACCTTGAACGGCGGACGCGCCACGGCGGGAGTGAAGGCATTGTTTTCGAAGCGGTTTGCGTTCAGCGCCTCGTTGCGCAGTCGAAACTGGGCCGAGCCGTGGAACTCATTGGTGCCCGACTTGGTGGTGATGAGAACCGTGCCCTGCGAGCGCCCGTACTCAGCACTCATGTTGTTGATTGTGGTCTTTACCTCCTGGATTCCCTCCGTGTTGGGCAGTACGGCCACTTCATTCCAAGCCGAAGCCTGAATCGAGACGCCATCAAGCTGAATGTCGTTGCCGAACGCTGCGCCTCCATTCACCTGGAAGTTCGAAAATGTCCGCCGGCCCTCGGTGCCGATTCCAAACGACTGGGCGCTCTGCGTGTCATTCATCGCCGCCCGGGCCACCACGCCTTGCTGAAGAACGGCATAATTCAGGGGGTTATTGTTAATGTTCGGAATGGCGCGGATGACCCTCTCAGAAACCGCATTCGTCACCCGGCTGGATTCGGTTTGAAGGGCAAGAGCCGATTCCGTGACTTCGACTCGCGTCTCAACGGATCCGACTTCCAACCGGATGTCCACGCGCACCGTCTGCGAAGTCGTCAGGCTGATGTTCGATTGAATGAAAGTCTTAAAGCCAGGCTTTCGCGCCGAGACTTCATAGGTGCCTGGAGGAAGATAAGGAACCGCAAAATCACCAGCCTCATTGGTGCGGAATGCGTAGGTGGCGTTGGTCCCCGTCTCGCGGACAAGGATCTCTGCGTCCGCAATCACCGCTCCAGCAGGATCCAACACCGTTCCCACGATCGTCCCCGAGCGAATCTGGCAGAAGAGGGGAAGAGTGCACACAAAGCTCAGAGCAAGAACAAATCGTCGCATTGTCACCCCCATGAAACGTGAGTTACCCACCAGGATGCACTATTGTTCCTTAGGATTCAAAAAAATTTTCAAAACGGTCACAAGCCTGACGTGCGGTGGCCAGAGCCGCAAGGGCCGCCGTTTCAGCGCGAAGGATCAGGCGACCCAGGGACACGGGCTTCCAGCCTGCCTGAAGAATGTCCTGGCGCTCTTGCTCTGACCAGCCACCTTCGGGCCCAACGAGGAGATTGAGAGTCTGTCCAGGTATCCAGTGCCCCAAGGCACTTAGCAAGGCTGCTCCCCCCTTCTCATCAAGTACGAGCGGCAGTCCAGGACGGTGAAGCTGTTGCCTTAAGGGCTGGACAGGCTCAAGCACCGGAAGTTGCCATCTGCGGCATTGCTGGCTAGCTTCCTTCAAAATGCGCCCCCAGCGCTCGCAGCGCTTCCGAGCGGCTTGCGCCAAGCCAGTATCCGTGAACGCCGCAAGGACCGGACAAATGTGAGAGACGCCCAGCTCGGCAGCTTTTTCCAACATCCACTCAAATCGATCGAATTTAAAGACCGACACGACAAGGTCGATGCGGGCTGGGGGAGGGGGAACCGGCTGGTGCCCGAGAACGCGGAATTTCACCCTCCGTTTGGAGACCTCCGCCACCTCGGCCACCACCAGTTGTTGGCCATCAGAAAGTTGCAGTTGATCACCAATCCGGACGCGAAGCACATGGGCCAGATGATGCGCCTCCTCGCCCAAGAGCTCAGCTTCCTCACCCTGGATCTCGCGGACAAAAAACAACCGTTCGGCCATCTCTGCTACTGAGCATCCCACAGCCTCGCTTCCTTTGAACCAGGCCCGGACCTCCGGCGCCGACCAGATCCGCAAACGCGTTTTGAAAGTCCACCTTCGAAGCGAGCGGACGTGACTTTGGTCACTTTCAAGCTGCGCGCCTCGAGATAGTCTGATCGCAAAAAAGTTCAGAGCCTTGACGCGGCAACCGGCCCTAGGCTAGCACCCGCCAGAAAAGGCAGTCAAACAGCTGACCATGGGGCGGCTTTTTTGGGGAATCCGCCTCCACGTGTTCCTCGAGCTGGCCGCTGGGCAACGCTCGGAAAGTTAGGAGAGCTCATGAGAAAGCTATGGATCAGTTTCGTAGCCGTTGTGGTGGTCTCGTTTACGATTCTCGGCTGGATCGGCGTTCGCATCTATCAGGAAATGCCGCCGATTCCGGAGCGCATTGTCACGACAGAAGGGAAGGTGGTCGCAGCAGACGGCGACGTTCGGGCCGGTCAAAACGTATGGCAATCGATGGGTGGAATGCAGGTGGGCTCGATCTGGGGTCATGGCAGCTATGTAGCGCCAGACTGGACGGCGGACTGGCTGCACCGGGAGCTGCTGTTTGTTCTCAACAAATGGGCCTCAGAGTCGGGCCGCACCTATGACCAGCTCCCGGAAGAGGAACAAGCAAAATTGCGCGCCCGACTCGAAAAGCTGTATCGCGCGAACACCTACAACCCTGAGAAGGGCGAAATTCGCCTCGACCCGGTGCGGGCCGAAGCCTTTGAAGCAAACGTCGAACATTACACGCGGATCTTTCAAGAAGGCGAAGTCGCCTACGCGATTCCGCCCGGAACCATCCGCTCCAGAGAGCGAGTCCGGATGCTAGCGGCATTCATCTTCTGGACGGCGTGGTCGGCTGCGGCCTACCGTCCCGGCCAAAAAGTCTCCTACACCAACAATTGGCCTCATGAGCCTCTCCTCGGCAATCGCCCGACCGCTGACAATCTGCTCTGGACGGGAGTCAGCATCATCATGTTGCTAGCCGGAATCTCCGCCATGGTGTGGTGGTATGCCGGCCAGCGAACCATCGAGGATACCCCAGCTCACCTACCCGTGAGCGATCCCTTAGCGGGCTGGGTCGCCACGCCATCGCAGCTGGCGACGCTCAAATACTTTTGGGTGGTGGCGGCGTTACTAGCGGCGCAAATTTTGTTGGGAGTCATCACCGCCCACTACGGGGTGGAAGGAGATGGCTTTTACGGGCTCAAGATCGCCGACATGCTTCCTTACAGCGTGGCGCGTACTTGGCATGTGCAAACCGGCATCTTCTGGATTGCGACAGCCTGGCTTGCCGCTGGGCTGTTTATCGGTCCTCTCGTGAGCGGCTATGAACCGCCCCATCAGAAGCTCGGCGTCAATGTGCTGTTTGGCGCCCTGCTGGTGGTTGTGCTGGGTTCACTTGCCGGCGAATGGATGAGCATTCAAAACCGGCTCTCTGACAAGATCTCATTCTATTGGGGCCACCAGGGTTATGAGTACATCGATTTGGGTCGCGGATGGCAGATCCTGCTTTTTGCCGGTCTGTTGATCTGGCTGTTTCTTGTTGTTCGAGCCATTTGGCCCGCGCTGAAAACGGGAGGGGAAAACAAACAGCTCATCTGGCTGTTCTTCATGTCAGCTGCCGCCATTGGGCTGTTTTATGGGGCTGGACTCAACTGGGGCCGGCATTCTCATCTTTCCCTGGTTGAATACTGGCGCTGGTGGGTGGTCCATCTTTGGGTGGAGGGCTTCTTTGAGGTCTTCGCCACCACTGTGATCGCGTTTTTCTTTGCTCGCCTTGGATTGATTCGCCCGTTGCTGGCGGCCAAAGCCGCGTTGCTTTCGGCCACGATTTTTCTGGCCGGGGGAATCATTGGAACCTGTCACCATCTCTATTTCACCGGGACGCCAACGGTGGCTCTAGCCTGGGGCGCGGTTTTTAGCGCCCTTGAGGTTGTTCCGCTCACGATGCTCGGCTACTCAGCGGTGGAGGACTTACGCCGCGGCCGCATGACGGACTGGGCCCGGCGCTACGAATGGCCGGTGTATTTCTTTGTGGCAGTGGCGTTCTGGAACATGGTGGGCGCGGGTTTGTTCGGTTTCATGATCAATCCGCCCATTGCGCTCTACTATATGCAGGGTTTGAACACGACCCCGTTACACGGCCATGCGGCTTTGTTTGGCGTCTACGGCATGCTGGGCGTCGGCCTGATGCTGGTTTGTTTGCGCGCGATGACGCCTGGCGTTGTCTGGAACGAAAAGTGGCTTCGCGTTTCCTTTTGGAGTTTGAATGCGGGCGTGCTGGCGATGTGCGTGGGAAGCCTGCTGCTACAAGGCCTCGCCCAAACCTGGGCTTCGGTCGAGACCGGCTATTGGTATGCCCGCAGCTCGGAATTTCTTTCGACCCCGCTCATGCAGACCTTCCGCTGGATGCGCGTCCCTGGGGATACGCTCTTCGCTTTTGGCGCCTTGTTGCTCGCTGTGTTCGTATTCACCCACCGGCGCAGCGGCGCTGCACCCCATGCCGAAGGTTTACTCGGACAACAGCAAGCCCCCGCCGCAGGCGACTAAGCGGGGCCAGACCGTTTTGACTGCCGGGCGCCCGCCCGCCGCGGAGTACAATGTCCGCATGGATCAAGTTTCGAGACGCAATTTTTTGGCGGTTACCGCCTCTTCCGCCCTCGCCTCTTCACCGCCTGCATCTGCAGCAGGTTCACGCGCGGCAGCGCATGCTCGAATTATCGGCGCCAATGACCGAATTCATATCGGCGTGATTGGCTGTGGGGGAATGGCGAATGGTCACATGCGGGCCCTGAATCGCATGAAGGACACGCAGAATGTCGAGATCACGGCTGTTAGCGACGTCTTCGCCAAGCGTCTCGAGGCGGCTGCTCAACTCACTGGCGGCAAGCCCTTCAAAGACTACCGGCGCCTGCTCGAAAGCAAAGAAATCGATTACGTCTTAATTGCTACTCCCGAACACTGGCACGCGCAGATGACGCTCGATGCGGCCGACGCTGGGAAGCACATTTACTGCGAGAAGCCAATGACCTATAGCATCGAGGAGGCCAAGAAGGTGGTCGCGAAAGTGAAGGCCACTGGGGTGAAGATGCAAGTCGGCGTGCAAGGCATGTCCGATGAGTCGTACGAAATTGCTCATCAGTATGTCAAGGAGGGAACGCTCGGCAAAGTTGTGCTCGCGCAGATTGACTATTCGCGCAACTACAAAGGCGACTTCTGGCTTTATCCAGAAGATCCCGACGCGCGGCCGGGCGAGAATCTGGATTGGAACGCATTCCTCGGCCCTGCGCGCAAGCGCCCCTGGGACCCAGAACGCTTCTTTAGCTGGCGACGCTTCTGGGACTACTCGGGTGGCATTGCAAGCGATCTTTTCGTGCATCGGATCACCCGCATCATCAAGGCTCTCGGCCTTACCTTTCCAGAGCGAGTCGTGGCCACTGGAGGAAAGTTTTTCTATACCCAAGGCAAGGCGGAGATTCCAGATACCTTCAACGTGCTGCTGGATTATCCCGAGGGTGTCACGGTCCAGTTGATCTCCACCATGGCCAACGACACGGCGGTCGATCATCTTCTGCGCGGCAATCGGGCGACGCTGCAATTCACGCGCACCGGTTTTACCATTACGCCCCAAAATCTCTACGCTTCCTCGATGCAGCCAATTACCTACACCAAAAAAGGCGCTGAGGATATCTCGCTGCATCACATCAACCTTCAAAATGCAATCCGCAACAATGAGCCGCTGAAGTGCGACTGTATGTTGGGCTACTACGGCGTCGTTGCGGCGCGCATGAGCGTTGAGTCCTACCGGCGGCGCAAATACCTAGCCTGGGACCGCTTAAAAGAGCGTGTGGTCTATGCCTAGGGCTCTCTTTTTGGCGCTGTTTGCCGGCCTCTCGTTGTCGGGTCAAAGCTTCGACCTGCTGCTCAAAGGCGCACGCCTGATCGATCCCAAAAACAACATCGACGCGGTACGCGATATCGCAATTCGGGGGGGCCGGATTGCTGCTGTGGAGGCGGAGATTCCTGCCTCCCGGGCCCGGCAGAGCGTCGATCTTAAAGGGTTGTGGATCACGCCAGGACTCGTTGATATTCACGTGCACCTTTTTCACACCACGGGAACCAAGGATGCCTGGGCAGGCGACAATAGCGTCCCGCCGGATGCCTTTAGCTTCCGTACGGGGGTCACCTCCATGGCGGATGCAGGTAGTTCGGGTTGGCGCAACTTTGAAACCTTCCGCCACACCGTGATCGACCGCGCACGGACTCGGGTCTTCGCGTTCATCAACATCGCGGGTCTCGGCATGATGACCGACATCGCCGAGCAGGGCGACTTTGACCCGGAGCAAGTGGCGCGCCTAGCGCGCAAACACCAGGATGTGGTCGTAGGAGTCAAAACCGCGCACTACCAGGGCCGGGATTGGAAAAGCGTCGATGCGGCTCTGGCCGCTGGTCGCCAAGCCAAGATCCCTGTGATGGTCGATTTCGGCTACTTCGTGAGAGAGCGCCCCTACTGGCAACTGGTCACCGAACGGCTCCGGCCCGGCGACATCAGCACCCACATGTTTCGCGGCCCAGTTCCTTACCTTGATGAAAACGGAAAGCTCTACTCCTACTTGCGAAAGGCTCGCGAGCGAGGCGTTAAGTTCGATGTCGGCCATGGCGGCGGGAGCTTCGTTTGGAGAAACGCGGTTCCAGCCATCGAGCAAGGGTTTTATCCAGACTCCATCTCAACGGACCTGCACACCGGTAGCATGAATGGTCCGATGTTCGACATGCCAACCACGATGTCCAAGATGCTAGCCTTAGGAATGCCTTTGATTGAGGTCGTTCGTGCTTCCACTTGGAATCCCGCGCAACTGATCAACCACCCCGAACTGGGCCATCTCAGCCCCGGCGCCGTGGCCGATATCGCGGTTTGGCGACTGCTCGAAGGCGACTTCGGCTTTGGCGATTCGGGAGGGGGTCGCATTCACGGTAAGCTCCGCTTGCAATGCGAAATGACTTTGCTCAACGGGCGCGTCGTCTTCGATTGGAACGCAAGGCTCAGCTCGCGCGACTGGAAGCTCCTGCCCAAGGATTACGGCGTGCGCGACGTCGACGCGATCGTTCCTCCCCCGCAACACTGAGCGCGGTTTACGCCTAGCCGCCTGTCCTAATAACGCGGCAGCCGCGGATCCACTTCGATGCTCCAGCGATCAATGCCTCCGCGCAGGCTCTGGCAATTCGTGACGCCTTGCTCGCGCAGCCAGTTCACCACCGACAGGCTGCGCATCCCGTGGTGGCAATACACAACCAGGAGCGCCTCCTCGGCCAGATTCTCGATTTGTGGCAGGCGCGCGGGCACGGTGTTCATCGGAATCAGGTGCGCACCCTCAATCGATGCGATTTGATGCTCCACCGGCTCGCGGCAGTCAATCAAAATGAGACGTTCTCCAGATTCCAATTTCTTTTTCAGTTCCGCGGGAGTGATTTCGAGCGGCAACACGCTCTCATTGTAGCCCTTCCCCGCAAGGGCAATCCGGGCAGTGTGTGCAAGTTAGAAGTCAATGTTATGATCAAAGGCAGGTCGCTTGCGCTGCGAACGTGGCGGAACTGGCAGACGCACCAGACTTAGGATCTGGCGCCCGAAAGGGCGTGGGAGTTCGACCCTCCCCGTTCGCACCACTCCGCTTCAACCGCATCCTGGGCTCTCCGCCCAAGACAGGCAATTCCGAGCCCAAAAACCGTGAATCACAGAAGACGAAAAGGCGCTTCTGTTAATCCACCTCCTCGACAACAAATCTTTAACATTCCGTAACGTGAATTCAAGAATGGGCAGCTAACCTCACCCTATGCTCTTTTTCTTCCTTCTGGCGCTTGCCGCTAGCGCCTCCGCTCAAACGGCCTCGCTGTCGGGGCGAGTACTGGATAGTAGTTTGGCCGCCGTCCAAGGGGCTTTGGTGGAGGTCAAAAGCCTCGCCACGCAAACAAAACTGACGACCCAGACCAATGCTGAAGGTTTTTTTCTCCTGCCCACTTTGAATCCGGGCGCGTACTCGATCACCATCACGGCAGATGGTTTTGCGACAGCTACCATGGAGCGCGCGCTGCTTGAGGTGGGGCAAGTCCGCACGGTCGAGTTCAAGCTGCAGCCTCGCGCGGTGGCCGAAACGATTCAGGTGACCGATGCTTCTCCCTTGCTTGAAAGCGCGCGCGCGGACCGGGGAGCGGTTGTGGAAAGCAGCTTTGTGTTATCAATTCCGCTCAATATTCGAAATCCTTTGCAGCTCGTAAATTTTACGCCTGGAGTGACAGGCGGTGGGCTATCAGGGGTTTATGGCGCAGCGGGCACAAACACGGTGAGCCAGACGCAGACCAATTCCTGGCGCATCAACGGCGGGAAGGCCAACACCAACGAAATCCAGCTAGACGGCGCAACCAACATTCAAGCCTACGCCAATCAGGCTGCCGCGGTTCCGCAAGTCGACGCTGTCCAGGAGTTTCGCGTTCACACCTCGCCCTATGCGCCCGAGTTTGGACGCACTTCCGGCGGTGTCATCAGTTTCGCGATGCGTTCCGGCACCAGTCAGCTCCACGGAACGGCCCACGAGTTTCTGCGAAACAGCGTCCTGGACGCGAATGGCTTCAACGCCAACCGCGCCCTGCGGCCCCGTCAGAAGCTCCAGCGTAATCAATTCGGTGGAACCTTGGGCGGTCCGGTGTGGATTCCGAAGATTTATAACGGCGCCAATAAAACATTTTTCTTCTTCGCCTACGAAGGACTCCGGGAGTCTGCGGCAAGCTCGTTCACAGGCTCGGTGCCCACGGCTGCGGAACGCGTTGGTAATTTCTCGCAAAGCCGTGACGTAAATGGCGCTCTCATTCTGATCTACAACCCGCGCTCGACGCGCTTAGATCCTACAGCCCCGCCGGGAACAACACGGTTCATTCGTGACCTATATCCGGGCAACATTCTTCCCGCCAACGAATTGAACCAAGTAGGAGTCAATTTGCTGCGTTTTTTCCCGGAACCCAATCAAGCTGGCCGGGGCCAGTCCAACATCGATAATTTCTTCTCAGGCGACCCCTCCCGTTCGGATCAGAACCGGGTGGACATCAAGGTTAATCATCAGCTCAGCGAGCGACACGCCTT
Organism: Bryobacteraceae bacterium; assembly: GCA_025056455.1. Classification (GTDB taxonomy): domain Bacteria; phylum Acidobacteriota; class Terriglobia; order Bryobacterales; family Bryobacteraceae; genus CADEFT01. The sequence goes on from JANWVY010000002.1 coordinate 574,022, forward strand.
GATGGCGCGGTGGAACTGGTTTAAAAACTTTACGCGCAATCCGAGTGCTTATAACAACGAAGCCAGCCCCAACTCCACGCGCCAGCAGTTGCCCGGCATCAACGGCATGCTCCAGCACACATGGATTCTCAACTCCGTCAACATCCTGGAACATCACTTTGCGTATGGCTTTTCCCAAAGTCTCCGGGTTTCAACCGGCGTCGGCTTCGACCCTGTGACGCTCGGCATGGCGCCGAACACTTTCACCGGATTGCGGGACAAAATTTTCCCCGGAGTCACCATGACGCGCCTGTCAAATCTGGGTGGCCTAGCGCGGAATGACTCTCAGTCGGAGTTTTTCCAGTACCGGGCCAACGTCACGATGGTCCGTGGCGCACACACCTTCAAGACAGGGTTCGATTTTCGCCATTTCCCGGTAACGTTCGCGGTCACCAATCCGGTGAGCATCGCCGCTACGTTCAATTTCACGGGGGGGCCCAATCCGGCGGCGCCTGCCGCGGCCTCCGGGCACGGAGCCGCGGATCTCTTATTGGGCGCTGCGCAGGTGACAGGCAACATCGTTCCGGCTGAAGTCAACTCGAGACTCTATTACGGCTTGTTCTTTCAGGATGAATGGCGGCTTTCGCGCCGGCTCACGCTGACCTACGGGCTGCGGTATAACTTGGAGACGCCCGCCGTAGAGGAAAAAAACGCTTACGTGTTTCTCGATCTGGAGTCGCCAAGCCCCATCGCCAGCCGCGTCCCGGCAATTCCCAACCTGAGGGGTGGCCTCGGCTTCCCGGGCATCGAAGGTCGCGGCCGCCGTGTTCAGCAAGTGGATCGCAACAATTTAGACCCTCGCCTCGGTCTTGCCTTTAGCTGGAACGACAAGACGGTGATCCGCTCGGGCTTCGGGATCTTCCATCATCCCACGGTGCCGCTGCTAGAAGTCTCGCAAGGATTTTCGTTGCGATCCTCGAGCTTGCACACCGAGCCCAATGGCTTTACGCCGCTTTTTAATCTCGCCCAGCCCTTCCCCAATGGGCTGCCGCAGCCGATGGGCAACTCACTCGGTCTGGCCACCCTGCTTGGGCAAAACATTAACGCCGTGATGCGCAACCAGCAGATCAGCTACAACATTCACTGGTCTCTGGATGTGCAGCGCGAGCTCCCCGCGCAGTTTCTGCTCAACGTTGGCTACGCCGGCACGTCTGGCGTGGAGCTACCAAGCCCGGTCAATTTCAATCAGCTGCCAGACGCGGCGCTTGCGCAGGGTCCAGCTTTGCTGCAAGCCGTACCCAATCCCTTCTTTGGCGTGATTACGGACCCGACTTCGCCGCTGAGCCGGCCTACGGTTCAGCGAGGACAGCTCTTGCGCCCGTTCCCTCATTTCCTGAACGTCATCGCTAATGGGGTGGGAGCCGGGCACTCCACCTATCACGCTCTGCAACTCAGCCTCCAGCGGCGCTTCACCAACGGGCTGGCGTTCCTGCTCGCCTACACCCGGTCCAAAATGATCGATAACGTTGGCGAGGTCTCGCTGGTTGGCGGCGACGTTACTGGCTTTCAAAACAACAATTGCTACTCCTGCGACCGGAGCCTCAGCTTCCAGGACACTCCGGATGTTCTCCGCCTCAGCCTTCGCTACGATCTGCCCTTTGGGAAAGGCCGCCGCTACTGGAACCGGGGCTGGGCAGCAAACATCTTTGGCGGCTGGAGCGCCTCCTCCTTCTGGCTGTTCGATACTGGCCTGCCGGTTCGTGTGACGTCGCCCAATGACTCAAATTCGTTCGGAGGTGGGGGTGTTTTCCGGCCCAACGCCACTGGCCGGCGGGCAGGCGGTGTCGCCCGCAATTTCACCGATGGTGCTCCTTACTTTAACGCCGACGCTTTTTCCCGCACGCCCCCTTTTAGCTTCGGGAACGTGAGCCGCAACCTGCCCGATGTCCGGCAGCCTGGCCAGAATATTTGGAATCTGATGATTGAAAAAGCGTTTTTCCTCACCGAACAGCTCGCCCTGGATTTTCGAACGGAGATGTTTAACGCCTTTAATACGGTTCACTTCGCCGGTCCGGCCACTAACATCGCAACGCAAGACTTCGGGCGTATTTTTCTCCGGCAGCTAAATCCGCCACGCCAAATTCAGTTTGGCGCACGCCTGCGCTTTTAGGCCGGAATCCCACGCCGGGTCAGGAAATCCCATGCAACGACGCCATTTTCTCTTCCTGCTTTCGACCCCTGGGTTTGTCTTCGGGCGAAAGCCACTCCGGGAGCGCCAGATCAAACTGGAGGGAGCGCAGAATTTTCGCGATCTCGGGGGCTATCCAACGCACAGCGGCCAGCGGATTCGCTACGGCCGCGTTTTTCGCTCCGACTCGCTGGCGAAACTCACACCGGCGGACTTTCAAAAACTCTCGGAGCTGCGCATTCGAACCGTTTGCGATCTGCGTTCCGCGGCAGAGCGTGCGGCCGAGAAAACATCATGGCCTCAAGGACCGCAGGCTCCCAAAATCATTCACCTGGACATCCTGGCCGCCAATTCGAACCGCTCGAGTGAGGATCCAACTCGGGCCTTCCTCACGAGGCTTTTGGGCCGCCAAGCTCAACCCGGGGCCGCCTCTGAACTTCTTGCCGAGTCCATGCAAACCATGGCTTTGACTGCTGCGCCGCTCTACGGAGAGCTCATCCGCCACATCCTTGAGTCTCGCCAGCCGTTGCTGTTTCATTGCACCGCTGGCAAAGATCGTACCGGGCTCGCCGCGGCCCTGCTCATGAAAGTTCTCGATGTCACCGAGGAGGCGATTTTCGAGGATTATCTTCTCGTCAACCAGATCGTCCCGGTGGACAAAAACGCCCAGGCGCTGGCCGATCGCATCAAGGCCTTTACCGGGCAAGAAATACCCGTTGAGACACTGAAGCCGCTGCTTGGTACGCAACGCGAATGGCTCTCGGCCGCATTCTCTGCCATTGAGCAGAAATACGGTTCCTTTGACCGTTACCGCCAGCAGGCCATGGGTCTGTCCAACAACGAGGTCAAGCGTCTGAAAAAAATCCTCCTGGACTGAAGTGTGGGATTGCAGTTGATGGAGGGAGGATGGCCGCGCCGATTCGCGAGGCTTGGCATAATCAGCAGACGAGCGATGGATGGCTGGCGCAGCCCTTTGCGCCGTTCTCGAGCAGGCGCGCGGAGCTCCACCCGGCAAAATCGAGATGCGAACTACCCCGCGAAGGCGAACCTGAAAGCGCAGCGGAAGTTACTGACGGTCACTAGATACCGCAGCCGGCTTGTCCACTTCTACGGCAAAGACATAGCTATCGCCAAACATGTTAGAGCGGAAAACGATCCATTTCTCATCTGGGGTAAAGCTCACGTTTGGCTCCAGCCTGTAGCCGTGATTCTTCATGTTGACCAGCTTCTCGGCGCGCAGGACACCAGGGCGAATGAAAGTAGGATCATCCACACCGCGGTTGGGCAGTTCTTCGGGCCGGAACAAGTAGATCCACTGCCCATCGGGCGCCCGCGCAACTTGGCCCGGATCGCCACCGTCACCCGCAAAGAGCGTCATACTCCGGTTGATATTAAAGTGAATCGACCACTCATTCCGCTGCAGGTGATACCAGGTTCGTTTACCCGTGGCTACCTCATAGCCGGCTAACCAAAACACCTCACCCCGTGGCGTTTGCAGATCATACCAGATGGTCTTGCCATCCGGGCTCCAGAATTCGTGGCCCCAAATCTCCATCGCCATGGTTCGCGAATGGATTTTCTTTAGACCCGTCCCATCCGTGCGAATTAACCAGATCCGGTCCACTTTGTGCCAGGGGCCTTCATGGCAAAACATCAACAGCCCAGGGTCGGTAGGAGAGAAAAGCAAATGGTTGAGCCAGTCGTTGGCGCGATGTAAGACCTTGCGTTCTCCCGTATCGATACGGATAGTGTAGAGCGACATGGGAAGGCGGGCCGCCCAGCGCTCCTCCATCATTTGACCTTTGTTGAGTGGCTCCTCATTGGGCCGGGCCCGCTGGGCCCGCTGTCCGTAGTCCACCCCTTGGACCGAGTCAATCGAAACGCCCGCTAGGAGCGTTTCGTCAGCATTTACAGTCGAGACACCCCCACGGGGCGGCAGCACTCCAATCCGTTTTGATTCTCCTGTATCGACGTTCGTATACCAGGCAGCGCCCTCCTTCACGTAATAAACGCGGGGGTGGCGCCGACCTGCCTCGATCAACCGCGCCGGGGCCGGCACCACTAAGCGGGATTCGCGCGTAGCTAGCGTGAGCACGTGGATGCCGGCCGGCGACGTGTACAGCATCCGTTTTCCGTCCGGCAGGTAGCTGTTCTGGTTGAAGTACATACTCGCGCTGCCAGGTTCGCGAGTGAGCCTGATCACACGGTGGCCGGTATCCGGATCCACCCAGCTTTCTGGAGGCGGACTCGGTTGGGCCCAGCCCAGGGCGCTGCAGAGGAATCCGAGAAGGATTGGCTGTCGCATCATCTTAGAACTCTTTTCTAGAACTCAATGCGAGCCGATAGCTGTACCGTCCGCGGGGCATTCGCTTGGTTACTGACGCGGCCGAAGTTGGCGTTGGTGATATTCGTGCCGATTCCACCAAACACCACAAAGTTGAAGGCATTGATGGCGTCAGCCTGGAGGGCAAATCGGAGCCGCTCGCGAATGGGAAAACTACGGCGCAGGCCCAGATCGATGTTGTAACTGTTTGGTGCTCGTAGGCCGTAGGCGAGGGTGCGTGGCGTCGTGCCATAAGTGAATGGCGCCGGCACGGCGAATGCATTCCTGTCAATGAAGCTGGGCGGGTTGGGGCCGAGTAGGTCCCCGTCGCCCCAAGCGCCATTGATTCGCACAGGACCAGAGAACTGCGGCGCGTAGTCGGCGTAGCAGCTCCCGGCGTTCGGAAGGTTGCAGGTCGCCCCAATCGGCCCGAGCGGAAGTCCCGTAGAGAACTGTGAAATGCCAGACAATTGCCAGTCACGGCTGAGGAGCCGAAGCCAGCGCGGCCCGCGATCGGCCGGGCTCTGGTAAACAAACGTCGCGTTCATGACGTGCACCAAGTCATCAGAGGAAGCCGAGCGTTCAGTCTTCCAGTTGTAAGCAGATCGGCTGCCTTCTGTGTCGTCGATAATTCGCGCCCAAGTATAGTTCCAGTTTACGGACAACCCACGCCAACGCCGCTGCTGGAGGGTTACTTGGAGCGAGTTGTAATGCGAATTGCCGACGTTTCCCCAGATGTCATTTACGGACGAATACTGAGGGAAGGGCCGCAGCATTTGGGAAATCGTGGCGTTCGGCGAAAAATTCGCAAATGGGAGAGCGATTTCTGGGAACTGCTGTTGAGCGAGAGCAATATTGGCGGGCGTCGCGCGTTGCTGTAAGAGTGCTCCCAAGCGGAGATATTTGGGATCGATTTGATTGGAATAGATACCCCGTCCCCCACCTCCGAGAAATCGCCCGTTGCTGCCCACATAGCTTACACCCAGCGTGGTGGTATTTGTAAGCGCATGTTGGAAACCGAAGCTGAAGTTCTGATATCGCGGCGGCCGGGCGCCGATTTCGAAATCACCAAAGGTGATACCCGCGCCAGTCGCCCGTTCCGTGGTGAAGCCGGTGTTCAAGGTCGGGTCGAAGAAAGGAGCGGGTGTGTAGGATGGCACGCCGGCGTTCCAATTGAACGCAGGAGTAAAACCATCGATGCTCGGGAAGGTGACCTGCGCGGAGTATCCAAGAAGGCCCGTGCCATTTCGGGCTCCTCCACGCCCCCCAATCGCTCCCCGGCGCGAATACATGATCCCGTAACTGGACCGCAGGACGGTTTTGGAGCCGATCTGGTAGGCTAGGCCCAACCGGGGCCCCCAAGCGCCGTAATAATTCTTGATCGGTGTGCGGCATTTGCAGCTGTGTGGACCAAAGCCGGCAAATTGCAGCGCCCCAGGCCGGCCTGAGGCGGCGGGATTAGGCAGGTCCGGGTTCATAAAACTCCAGCGATCCGCGACTTCAACGTACGGCAGCGCGAGATCATAGCGCAGCCCCAAATTGAGGGTGAGCTTCTGACTGACCCTAAAGTCATCCTGTACCCAACCAGCATAGTTTCGGAAACGCCCGCCCGTACCAACCACGAAATCTTCGATCACTGTGGCGCTGTTCACGGTCCCTAGAAGAAAACTTGCATAGCTATTGCCTTGCGTTGCCTGGAGCACTCCAGCGGCGTTGAATCCTGCCGTCTGGTTGTTACTAAAGTTCCAAGTCGCGAGGCTGCCGTAGGTCCGCTCTTTTTGGTTACTTTGCATGCGTTGCATCTGGTAGCCAAAGGTGAGCGAATGCTTGCTCTTGACCCACTGTAGGTTGTTCTGGAGGGTGAACGTATTGAGCGTCTCGGTGAATGCCCGCGCATCTGTGCCGCGCCAGCCGGCAGGCGAATTTGGCCCGCTAAAAGAGATTTCAGGGAAAGCGTCACGGGCTTCCCCCGGCGGCAGACCCCGGAGCCCTGCTTTCTCTGCCCATTTCCCATCAATCGTTGCGTTTTGGATTGGGACATTCAGCCGCGAGAAGCCATAACTAACTTGATTGATCAAGTTCGGCCGTAGGGTCCAAGTGTGTTTGATGGAAGTCGTCGTGGGAATCTCTTCTACCAGGCGGGTCACGGCGTAGGGCAAGGGCAGCGTGTTGCCCCGGTAAGGAGTCGTCTGACTCCGCTTGCCGAACGAGTACAGATAAGCAAAGCTATGTTTTTCATTCCATACGTAGTCGATCTTATTCGTTGTGTTGTAGTTGGAAAATCCGGTGCCCACCGAGCCGAGATAATTGTTCTGAATATTGCCGTTTGTAGGCGTTGGCAAGTCAGCTTGAAACACGAGAGAGATTGGGGAAAGCCGCGAGGCCGGAATCACATTGCCCGAAAACGGTGTGCGCGAACACACTCCCCCTGGGGGGCACGAAGTCGAGTTGGGATCAAAAATCGGGACCGGCAGGGAGCTAAAATCTCCCCGGCGGAAGGCAAGCGAGGGGATGGAGAAAAAACTCGCGGCGGTGGCTGCGCGGTATTCGTACCCTGAGAAGGAACCAAAGAAAAACAGTTTATTCTTGCGGATCGGTCCCCCCAGTGTAAAACCGAATTCGTTTTGATTCTGCTGGGGCCGCGTGGGGCGGAAAAATCCGCGCGCGTCCAGTACCGTGTTGCGGAAATAGTTGAAGGCCGAGCCGTGAAACTGGTTCGTGCCCGACTTAATTACGTAGTTTTGCGCCCCCTGTCCGTTGAACTGAACGGCTGTACCTGCCGTTTCCGCCTGGAACTGTTCGACAGCATCTACAGACACGCCGAGGGAAAGATTTCGCCCTTCTCCTTGCACCGTGGGGTTGGTCACAGCAACGCCGTCTACGTACACGTCGTTCGAGAAATCCTGCCCGCCCAAAGTATTGCCCCACCGGCTGGTGTTTGTGACACCAGGCTGGAGAAAGACAAACGCGGTAGGATTTCTCGGTGTGCCGCTGCCCATCGCCAAGGGAAGCGCGCGATACTCTTCGTTCCTCACTGTGGTTCCCAAGCGGGCGTCCGCTGTGCTCAGCTGAGGCGGCGTATCAGTGATCGTTACCTCCTGCGCCATCGAGCCAAGCGGCAGCGTTACGTTCACGGCTACTGAGCTCAGAGCGTCAACGACAATTTTCTCCAGGCTTGTGCTCATGAATCCGTCCGCAGAAACCGTGAGTCGATATTCGCCAACGGGAAGCGGTGAAATCACGTACACACCAGCCTCCGTAGTGATTCGCACCGTTTCTACGCCGGTAGCCACATTTTTGGCAAGGACGCGTGCCCGAGGAACAACCGCTCCGCTCGGATCCGTGACGACGCCCGTGATCGTGCCACCCCCCTGACTCCACACTCGCGCAACCAAAAGGGACCCCAAGCCGAGAAGGAGAAGAATACGGAGACGAGGCATTTGCTGAACTCCCGCGACAAATTGACTAATGTCAATAAGACGACTCCTGAGGAATCAAATGTTACAGTAGAGCTACCGCAGATTTCAGCGGTAGGAATGCGGACCCGCACTCGGCGGAAGACCGTCGGGCTGTATCCGCGGCAGGCCCCAGAGGGCTAGAGCAACCGCCGCGATCCGTGCGCCATGTTGTAATGACGAGACTGTAGGATCGATCGAGAGTGGTACGCCCGAGAGGATTCGAACCTCTGACCTTTTGCTCCGGAGGCAAACGCTCTATCCAGGCTGAGCTACGGGCGCGTGCTCCTATTGTATCCGCTCTTCGCCCGCACGAACAACTTCCGAGAGACCCGCTGCGGCAGCTCCGGCTAGGACCGCGATGCTACCTGCCTCCTCGCTCCTATCTTAGTCCTCACCGCCCGGGCTTCCTCACAAAAGCTTTCGCAGTTGCTGGGCGGCGATCAGCACCGGATCCCAGACCGTGGAATAGGGAGGGGCGTACGCCAAATCAAGCCAAGCCAGCTGATCTACGGTCATACGCTGAGACAGCGCTACCGCCAGAACGTTGATCCGGCCCGCAGCGGCCTCCTCACCAACCAAGCAAGCCCCAAGCAGGCGTCCCGTGCGGCGATCTGCTGTGAGCTGGACGGAAGTGGGGCGCCCCTGAAAATAAACCGCTTTCTCCCGGGCTTCAACTGTCACCGATACTGGTAGGAATCCTTCGCTGCGCGCCATGGCCTCCGACAGCCCGGTAAACGCAACGCACAAGCCACAAACCCGGAGGATGCCGGTTCCTACAATGCCGGGAAATTTTTCTCTGCCTCCAGCAGCGACTGTGCCCGCTACACGGCCCATCTTGTTGGCTGTCGTACCCAGTGGAATCCAGTCCGGCCGGCCCGTCACCAGATGAAGCGTTTCCGCGCAATCGCCAGCCGCATAAATGTCGGCAAGGTTCGTCTCCATGCGTTCGTTTACACAGATAGCGCCTCTTGCGCCAGTTTCCACTCCGGCCTCACGAGCGAGATTCGAATTTGGCTGTAATCCGCAAGCAAGCAACGTCAACTCCGGCGAAACGAGATCCGTGACCCTTGTTTCCGGCCGGAATTCAATCCGGCAGCGCTGTAAATGCGGAACCACACGCCCGGTAAGCCAGGGATCTTCGCGGCCAAGCACATCTTTGCGCGCCTCATAAAGCGTCACTTTGAGCCCATGCGCGCGCAGCATCTCCGCGGCCTCAAGCCCGATATAACTCGACCCGACGATGGCCGCTTGGCGCGGCCGCTGCCGTTCTAGGTGGGATTTGAGCTGCTCGGCATCTTCCCAGGTGTCGATTCGGAAAGCGCCCGGGATGTGGCAAGCTCGAAAAGCGCCGGTTGCAAAGATCAGCTTGTCGAAAGGGATGATTTCACCCGTCCGCAAGCGAAGCTGCCGCCGAGGATAAGAAACTGCGACCACCTCGGCTTCCGTCCGGATGCGAATCTTGCGCTGGCTCTCAAAAAAATCGCGGGAGTAAATTTGTAACTGGTCCAGCTTGGCCACCCGCCCCTCCAGGAAATACGGCAAGCCGCAAGCTGCCCAGGAGATGTGACGTGACTTCTCAACAACCGTGATTTCAAGCTTTGGATCGAGCCGCCGCGCACGAGAAGCCGCGCTCAAGCCTGCGGCGACACCACCGATGACCACCAAATGCATGAATTCGAAATCGACCTTCTAAGCCTTTCCTGAGTCGGACCGTAATCGCGAAACGAGACACTGGCCACCCGCAAACGGATCCAATCCAAAAGCCAAGGGCGCCCAGCGCTCTAGTCTAGCCGCGTCAGGGCTACATAGCGCACATCGGCAACCGACCCTGCCTTGACCTCTACCGCTCGCAGCGTCAGTGGAGCTCGCGTTTTTGGAAGGCGGATCGTACCGAGACGAAGGGGCCGGAAGTCTTTCACATAGCTCTCCGTTCTTTTGACCCGGTCCTGCTGCGCGCCGACGAGCGGCGGGTCATGCGCCGGCTGAATCACGGCGCTGACGCTCTGGCCGGCAAAGCTCATTTCCACGGTGGACCCCACATCGGCCTCGGGGCATGTGTAGTACAAATCTGCAGCATAGTTGCCCGCATGCAAAACTTCTACATCCCACTGAATGCGGTCCTCCGCCGACCGCCAGTTGGTGAAAAAAGAGTCATTGGGGTGCCGGGAGCTACGCCGAACTCCGCCCAGGGGAACTCCATCGCGCGCCGGCAGCAGAGTGAACCGCGCGTAGCCCACGGGAAAAGGCCGGTCATCCGTGTCGAGCAAGGAAAACATTTCGCTAGCCCATTGTTTTTGTGCCGCTCGTAACTGAGCGGCCACATCGGGTCGCTCGGAGGCGACATCCCGGCTTTGCCCTGGATCGGCCTCCATATCATATAGCCGGCCTTCGGAGTCCAAACAGTATCTCTGCGTACGGACACTCACGCGCTTGCCCTGAAGCGAGAAAATCATCCGGTCTGGCCAGTGCGGGGCCTGCCCCAGAAGCAATGGCTTGAGGCTCACCCCATCGAGGGGTTTGCCAGCCGGCCGAGTCAGGCCTGCAAGATCAGTTAGCGTAGGGAGCAGATCGATCGCGGCGGCAATCTGAGGAATTTGTGTTCCTGGCCGAATTTGCGCGAGCCAGCGCACCAACAAAGGCGAACGTACTCCCCCTTCCTCCGTTGATCCTTTGATCCCTCTCATCCCGCCATTCCACCGCCAACTGTTTGGCCCGTTATCGCTGAAATAAACGACAATCGTATCCTTCTCCAAGCCTAGCTGGCGCAGCTGCGACAACAGGCGGCCAACGTTCCAGTCGATGTTTTCGCACATGGCCAAAGCGGCACGCGTCATTTGGAGGTCTTCCAGATCGGGCCGGGAGCCTCTTAGCGGGAGATCGGCCTCGGAGAATTTCAGCCAGAAGTTGCCTGGCACCTGCATGGGCGAATGGGGCGTGTTGAGCGCCAGGTAACAAAAGAAAGGGTTGCGCCGGTTCCGTCGTATAAATTCAATGGCGCGGTCGGTGAAATCATCCGTTAGGTAACCGTTGCCCCGTACCAAGTTACCGTTGTGCTCCAGTTCCGGAGAAAAGTAATGCCCCCAGTGTCCCTGCGTGAAGCCGTAAAATTCCTCAAACCCTCGGGCATTGGGATGGTAGGGGTGTTGGGAGCCATTGTGCCACTTGCCGAAAAGAGCTGTGCGGTAGCCGGCTGCGCGGAAAATCTCGGCGATCGTCGTCTCGTCGGTGTTCAAACGCTCCTGCCCAGCGGTTACGCCCCGCACGCCTCCGCGCGGGTGATAGCGGCCCGTCAGGAATTCCGCCCGCGTAGGCGCACACAGCGGACAAACGTAGAAGCGATCGAAGCGTGCGCCGTCACGGCCGAGGGAGTCAATCGCGGGGGTGGAAAGGTTGCGGTTGCCATGGATGCTCAGATCCCCCCAGCCTTGATCGTCTGCAAGAATCACGACCACATTGGGGCGAGGACCAGCTGCACTTTGCGCGCGGGCAAGGGAGACGGTTCCGCTTGCCAGTTGCAAAAACTGCCGGCGCGGGATTAAGCTCAGCATGCCGATAGAATACCAGCCTCGCACTGCAAGAATGCTTCCGCGGCCTTTGCAAACCACAACTTCTCCGGAACAGCGAGGCTTTCCGAGACCCTGCCTGCGCCCTTCGCGCCGACACAACAGACCTACCCGCGCCCCACAAACGGCATGGCCGAAGCCATGACGGTCATGAACAGCACGTTCGCCTCGAGCGGAAGCGTCGCCATGTACACAATGGCGTCGGCTACATGCCGCACGTCCATGCGCGGTTCGACCGCTACTGCGCCATGGGCCTGCAACACTCCTTGCGTCATTCGCGCCGTCATTTCCGTCGCCGCGTTGCCAATGTCAATTTGAGAACAAACGATGTTGTGGGCGCGCCCGTCTAAGGCGATGCTCTTGGTGAGCCCAGTAACGCCATGTTTGGCCGCCGTATAGGGCGCCGAGAACGGTCGCGGCGAATGCGCGGAAATCGATCCGTTGTTGATGATGCGCCCGCCCTTGGGCGTCTGCGACTTCATCACGCGAACGGCCTGCTGCGCGCAGAGAAACACGCCGGTGAGATTCACATTCACCACCGCCATCCATTGTTCATAACTCAGCTCCTCTAGGGGAATGGCCGGCGCCGACACCCCTGCATTGTTGAAAAGCACATCCAAACGTCCGAACTCCCGGACCGTGCGAGCAAAAAGATTCTCCACGGATGCTGGACTCGTCACATCAGTGGGGACAACGAGCATCCGCGCTGAACCCTCTCCCGCCGCTGCTGTCTTCTCGAGTTCAGACTCCCGCCGGCCTGCCAGAACAACTGCAAACCCTGCTCGGTGCAAGGCCAGTGCGGCTGCCCGGCCGATGCCACTGCCGGCCCCGGTCACAACCGCGATTTTTAGCTGATCTGCCATCTTTTCATTGTTAGCCAGCTGCTGGGCTTTAGTCCTTCCCACTGGGAACCAGTCCGAGATTCTTTTGAGGGAAGTAGCGCCGCAAGGTCGTTTCCGACGGTTTCGGCGTCACCAAGGACACAGCCCACAGGAGAAAGCTTGATACGAGGGTCATCGGTACGACAGGAAGAAACCCAGCCACAGAGGTCCCCGTGGGTGTGCGTACCAGAAGATCAATTCCGGCAAACCTGGAAATCACCTGGGGAGGACCAACTGGCGCCGGAACCTGGGCCTGAAACACAGCAATGCCGATCACAGCAGCAGCCGTGAACAACGTCGCCGCCAGAGCACCCCACTTGGTGCTCCTTTTCCAGAACAAAGCTGCTACCAGGAGCGGACTGAGGGCTGCGTAACCGGAAAAAGCGTATTGCACAGCCAGATCGAAGATGTTACTGGGATAGCGCAGAGCTACCACATAGGCGCAAATGGTGAGCAGGATGACAAAAGCGCGTCCCATGTTTACTTGAACGGTTTCGCCAAAGCGGTCCCGGCCGCCATAGTAGGCGAAAACGTCTTCGGTGAACATCGTAGAAAGGGCGAGAATTTGCGAGTCGGTGGCCATCACAGCAGCCATAATGCCTGCACCCAGCAAGCCGGCCAACCACAGCGGAGCATAGCGTTCTAACAGCACTAGCACAATGTCATCGGCGGCCATCTTGGCTCGCAGCTCTGCTCGTTGTTCGGCTGCAAGCGACGCCCCGTGGCGCGCCAGCTCGTTGCGAGCCTCAATCTTAGCCTGGACTTTTTCGGAATCCGTCACGCGGTTTGCCGCTACACCCAAATAGACACACGGCAACCAGATGGCCAAAATACACAGCGGATAGAAAATCACTGTCTTTTTAAACTGACTCATGTGCCGCGCCGTCAGACAGAAGATCGCAATGTGCGGAAAAGCAATCGAAGACAGTGGAATGAAGGTGTAGCTCAGGAAAAACAACGGCGGCACCCGCTCGCGAGTGAGCAGGGCAGCCGTTGAGGGTTTGCCAAGCAGCTCTTGCATGGCTTGCTGAAATCCTCCCATGCCCTTGCCAATCAGCGTGAGAGCGATTGCTCCAAAACTCAAAAACAGCACGGTTTGGAAAGTATTCACCCAGGCCGTCCCGCGCATCCCGCCAAAGAAAACGTAACTCATCACGGTGAGGGCAACGACTGCGCCACCCAGCCAGTACGGCACCAGGCCCCCACTGATGGCCTGCAAAGCAGCGCCCCCGCCCATTACACCGATGATGATATACGGCACTAGAAGAGCCGCCTGCACTAGAAAAATTACCGTGCCGATGTGACCACACTCCCAGCGATCGCGAAACATTTGCACAGGAGTCATGAAACCAAACTTCTTGCCCAAGGCCCAGATGCGCGTGCCGATCACGAATAAGGTGAGCGGAATCACCAGGGCGCTTGAGGAAGCCATTAACGGGTAGGTGACGATGCCATTGTGAAAAGCGTGTCCCGAGGAACCTAGGATGGTGAACGCCGTCATGTTGGCGCCAAACAAGGACAACAGAAACACGTAAGGGCCAAGTGAACGGCTGGCAAGGAAATAATCTTCGGCGCCTTCTGGGTGCGGGCGCCGGAAAGCAAACACCCCAATGTAGAGAACAATTCCGAGATAGGCGAACACAAAGAGCGTAGGGATCAATCGCTGCTCCTGTCGACTTCCTGCTCAAGGTCCGAAGGCCAGGCGACTTTCACCAAAAGAAACATCAGCAGCGACGCGCCAACCGTATAAAGCGCGTGATAGGTGAGACCGACCGGCAGGAAGCCAAAGGCAAAAGGATGCGCCGTTCGCCAAAACCAAACGTCCTGATGCAATGCCCAGTAAATGACAACTAACGCCACAACGGCCGCTCGTTTCATGCTATGACCCTAGTGTACACGCACCGGTCTTAGCTCTTCGGCGGAGGGCTGAAGACAACCAGCACAACCAAGCGCTCCGGGCCTGGATTTCGCATGGCATGGCTCACGCCGGCGCGAGCTAGAATCACATCACCAGCTTCCACCAAGCTCACTTGCTCGCCAACTGTGGCCTCTCCCCGGCCTTGGAGCACGACATACATCTTGTCCTGGTCAGTATGTACATGCGCCTGATGTTGCTGCCCAGGCTCAAAGCAATTCAGGCCGACGTAAAGGTGGTCCCCCCCGCAGAGTGAAACCTTACCCATTTTCGAGGGCGAAAACTCGGCCTGTGAAACTGGATTTCGCACGATCATAATTTTTCGGTTCCTCCCAGGCGTTGTGCAAGCAAAGCTCTCGATGACGGACTTCGGGCGCTCAGCCGAGGCCGGATCTCAAGCGATTCAGCGCTTGACAAGAGGGCCAAAGCGCAGCCGTAGCTAGGAGACTCGAGGAGGAGGCGGGGGTACCGGCGTCTTGACCGTGTTTTTATCGTTCGTGCACCCAGCTAGGGCAACTAAGAAAACTGCCAGCATCCAACAAATCCATCGATTCCCCATAAGCGCTTTCTACACAATCCTTATCCACGCTGGCAAGGGCCCACCCGCGCGGGGGTTGAGCGCAACCGTTTCAGCCAAGCTTGACGCGTGTTCGGTTGCCAGGCAGGTACGCCTCAGAGGGCAAGAATGCTAGGCAGCTGCCACAGCTGTCGTTTCTAGTGCCACATCAATCGCGGGAGCATTCAGCAGGGTGTTGTGAATCAAGCAGCTTTTTATCGCTCGCAGTACGCCTTGCTGGTGCCGTTCGTCAAGAGCGGGCAAGCTCACCTGGATTCGGAACTGGCTCAACCTCGCTGGCCCCGGCGATTTTTCCGCCTCAACCCGCACTTCTAGGCCCTCGGCGCTGAAACCGCGAGTTCTCAGATACTCCACTGCGTAGTAAGCGGCGCATGTGCCAAGCGAAGCCAGCAGCAACTCTGGAGGTGTCATGCCCTGATCTTCGCCGTTGTTGGAGAGCGGCTGGTCGCAAATCACACGGTGGCCACGCGCCTCGGCGCAGAAGCGCACGTTGTTTTCGTGTTTCACCACAACATTCATATTGGCTTAGATGCAAATTCTCTCCCCAGGTGACAACCTCGGCCCTAGCCCCGGTTACCGGCTCAGACGCAACGAGAAGCGAAAGCTCCGGCCGTCATTGAGCGTATTGGTGATTACGCCGAAATTAGGATCGGTTAGCGTAAAGCCAGGTTCGGCAAACTGAGGAGTGTTGGTCAAATTGATGGACTCGGCTCGGAACGTCACTTTCCAATCTCGCGGTAGACCCCACTGCCCTGTGAAGCCGGCGTTCCAGTTGCGGATTGAGGCGCGGCGAAACACATGACGGCCGAGGTTGCCGCGCGGCTGCCCTGGTTCAATAAAGGCGAACGCGGACTTGGGCAACTGTTCCCGGGAGCGGTCCGGATGCGAAATGGTCCGTCCCAGTACCCGCGGATCCACCACATGCGGCCGGTCGCCACTGATGCCATCGACGTTTCCAAATCCCGGCGCATCCGACCCTGTCGTGAGATTAAACGGCGTACCTGTTTTGAGGAGCGTCACTGAATCCACCTGCCAGCGGCCAAACCACCCTGGCAAGCGGCGAACAAGAACTTCTGGCAAGCGATAGTCAGCCTTCAGTAGGAATGCATGGGGAGAATCAAAGCGGCTCACGCTGCGCAAGTCTCCCACCACATCGAATTCTCCTTGGCTGCGGTAGCGGAAAGAGTCCACATCATGCGCGGTGTTTGTGTAGTCGCCGCCGAGATCTATGGCTTTGCTCAACCAGTAGGAGGCTTCGAGCGTTACGCCGCGATAGTTGCGCGAACTCACCGTTGTGCGAAAGGCGTCAAAATAGCCGCGAGAGGAGTTCATAACGCGCCGGATCTCACCCATGGACGAGATGGCGCGCCGCGCATCAACAGTAGCCGTCGTCAGTGGAATGCCCGGTCTCGGATGCGCCCGGTTCAGATACCAATGGTTCAGCACTTTGATGGAGCGGCTACCCACATAGGCGAGCTGCCAGGTCCAAGCCGGTGCTGGCGCGAGCTCCCACACGGCGTGGTATTGCTGCGAGTAGGGGCTCACCAAATTCGGTTGATAGTCGTAGAAAACGGACTGCCGCGGCGGATTGGCTCGAATGTTGTAGCCTCCGTTCACCAAACGGAGGAGATCTGGATCTTGGATGACGGCCTTGTAGTTGTGTGGCGGATTGAAGCGCACCTGCTGGAAGGTGACCGGAAACACTTCTCCATAATGTAGGCCATACCCCATGCGCCACACGCCAAACGAACGTGGCAAACGGTAGGCAAGGCCGAGCGCGGGACCGAAATTGTTGTTGTCGGAATAGTAGGGGAGGCGGTCCAGACCGTTCACTTCCACGGGGTGTGAAATCGGACGGTAGCCAAGAATCAGATTTAAAGTGAGCCTGGAGCGCGCCGCCCACTTGGCAGCGGCGTAAAACCAGTTGTCCCAGTTGCGGTATCCCCGATGCAGATCGCCCTGCGCAATCCACAGGGTCGAGGGTAGACCCAGGCGCAGGTTCGTGATGGTGGTGTTGCCATAGTTATTGAAAAAGGCCAGCGCCGGGATGTGAGCGTCCGATTCCCGGCCGTTCATCTGGCGGCGCAAAAGTTCAAACCCTGCCTTCCAGCTCCAGTTGTTGACCTGGTGGCTGACTTGAAACGCCGGCCGCCAGTGATTCTGCGCCCGGTCAATTGGCACTGCATTGTTATCGCTAATGGCCCGGAGTAGTCCGCTCGTGAAGATCTGATAGCCAATTGCGTTGTTTTCAAGCGTAATGAGACTTCGCGTGCGGTCGAAGCGCAAGGCGGCGACAGTTTGCGTTCGCGCCGACCAGGCCCGTCGCCACTGCCAGCCCGCTTGATGCGACATGGTCGTAGTATCGGGATTCTGCCCTTTGATGAGCTGGAAGGCTTGAACACGCGCAGCGATGTGCGTATAGCTCGCCGTGAGGCTGTCGCGCCCGTTGAGCTCCTGGTCAAGGCGCAGCGTGGCGTGGTCATTCTGAACCCGCTGCGGAGCATTCGTGTTGAGCATGCGCGGATCGATGTCTGTCCGGTTGGGAAGCTCTGCTGGGAAGGCATCCAAAATCCGCTGCACAAACGCGCGTACGCGGGGATCAGAAGCAAGCGGCGTCCGCTCATCTGGTGCGGGGACCTGGACGTTTCCATTCACAATACCCCGGATTAGTTGCCGCGACCCGTCCAGACTAAGTCTCGCCCGCGGCCACACCGGACCCGTTGCGCCAATCGAAACGCTGTTTTCACGCGCCGGCTGCACGGGCCCCACTTGAAAGAAAGCGCGAGCCGAAAAAATGCTATTCAAGTGCATCCACTGCAGCTGGCCGTGCCAGCCTGGTGCCACAGGCCGGCTGGGCAAAAGAATCGAACTGCTTGGCGCCGTCCCAAACTCCGACCCATAGTAATTCCGCTCGGGTTGAAACTCGGCAATGATGGTGGGCGTGACGCCGAGTCGCTGATTGATCTCCTTCAGCGCGTTGTTGTCGATCAGATTGAATTGGATGTTCTCATTGCGGCGGCTTTCACCTCGGTTGGCGTCGGTCTGGCCGAGCAAATTGAGTTGCGTCCGCGCCTCTAGGCCGGGCGAGGAAGGCAGGTTTGGGTTGCTGTCACCCTCCTTTGAGGGCGAGGCGGCGGAAGCGGGCGCCTCAGCCCGCGTTCCGGGCCCCACCGAAGAAGAGGACTGCGCCCACAGCCCTGCGGTACACAAGGCGAAAAGCACCGCCCTCAATCTCCGCTCAGTCGCCATGAGCCGAAGCGGGCGCGGGCACGTCACGGCGGCGAACCAGCCAGCCGCGAATCTCTTCCACGTAGGAATAACCGACCGGCACAACCACCAGCGTTAAGAGAAGACAAAGCGTCTGTCCGCCAATGATGGTGATGGCGATGGCTGAACGTTGCGAGGCGCCAGCCCCAATGCCAATCGCCGTTGGAATCAATCCCGCCACAATGGAGAAGGTGGTCATCAGGATCGGACGCAGGCGCACGCGGTTGGCCTCGAGAATCGCCTCGCGCAAGGGCCGGCCTTCCGCCAGCAGACGGTTCATATAGTCGATTTGCAGAATGCCGTTCTTCTTCACAATCCCCAGCAGCAGCAAAACGCCGAGCGCGCTGAACAGGTTTAAGGTGCGTCCTGTAGCGATTAACGACAACAGTGCGAAGGGGATGGAAAGAGGAAGCGTGGTGAGAATGATGAACGGGTGAATCAGACTTTCAAATTGCGCAGCGAGCACCATGTACATGAAGATCGACGCCAGGCCAATGGCCAAGATCATGTTTCGCGTCGTTTCCTCCAGCACCTGCACCTGACCCGAGAATTTCGCCTGATAGCCTGGCGGCAGACCAACCCGGTCAATGGCCGCCCGGGCCCGGTCGGCGGCCTGTTGAAGCGAATAGCCGTTGGCCACGTTGGCGTAGATGCCGACGGCAAACTGCCGGTCCTGGCGGTCAATCCGGCTCGGTCCTAAACCCCGCTCTAATTTGGCGACCGAATCCAGACGGATCAAGCCTTGTTTTGCTGAGGGAATGAGCAGACGGCTCAAAACCGACGGATCATCGCGCTGGTGCGGCAACAGCCGCATGGTCACCAGATACTGCTCGGATTCCTCTTTGTAGGTCGATATTTGATCCTCGCCAGACATGAGCAGCCGCACTGCCGAAGCAATGTCGGAAACGCGCACGCCTAGATCCGAGGCCAGCTGGCGGTCAATGTCCACTTGCAGCTCCGGATTGCTCAGACTCAAATTCACGCGCAAGTCAACCATGGAGGGCTCCTTGGCCATTTCCAGGTTTACTTCGCGGGCCAGTTCCACCAATTTTCGGATATCGGGCCCCAGAAGTATGGCGCGGATGGGAGCGAACGTGTCGCGACCCCCCAGGACATTGGGGAAGGTCACGCGGGGCCGGGCCGTGGCCGCGAAAGGACGGAGCGCTTCACGCACTTTCTGTCCCATTTCGCCAATCGGCGCGCGCTGGTCTTGCGGATATAACAATACCGTGATATTGCTCATCGTGACACGGTCCATAAAGACCGAACTGGTGGGCACCACGGTACGGACGCCGGGAATTTCGGCGATGCGTTTGGCCATGGCCAGCGTCGTACGCTCCGTCAATTCGAGCGAGGAGCCCTCGGGAAGCTCTGAAAAGACGGACAGCTCGGACTGATCTTCCTGCGGCATCCAGTCACGACCAATGTGCTGATTGATGATGAATGTCGAGGCAAAGACTAGCGTGCAGACTGCAACCACAACCCAGCGGTGATTTAGTGACCAGTCAAGCAATCCAACATAGGCGCGTTCCATCCACCCGGACTGATGGCCGTGCTTTTGCGACGGCTGTCCTGGTTTCGTCTTGCGCTTCAACATCCGCGCGCTGAGCGTAGGGGTGAGCGTAAACGCTACCAGCATCGACATGAGAATCGAGGCCGTCATGGTCCAGCCAAACTGGTTCAGGAACTTCTTGGCATAGCCCTCCATAAAAGCGACCGGAACAAAAACGATCACCAGCGAGAGGGTGGTGGCCATCACGGCTAGCGAGATTTCCTTGGTGGCGACGATGGCTGCCTCCATCGCCGGCAAGCCCTCTTCTTCGATGTAGCGATAAATGTTCTCGAGGACGATGATGGCGTCGTCAATCACGATCCCTACTGCTAGTGTGAGCCCCAGTAACGTCATGGAGTTCAGCGTAAAGCCCAGCAGCTTTAGGAGCGTGAAGGTGGCGATCACAGAAGTGGGAATGGCAATGGAGCTGATAAACACCGTGCGCCAGTCCCGGATGAATAGGAAGACAATCAAGGAGGCCAGCAGGCTTCCAAGCACCAGATGCTCTTCGAGCGCCGCGACCGAGTTTTTGATATAGGTGGCAGATTCCTTTACCAAAGCGACCTGCACGCCGGCCGGCAACTCGCTCTTGATGGTCTCTAAGCGCTTCAAAACGCCGTCCACCAGTTTCACCGTATTGGTTCCAATCTGCCGGCGAATTTCCAGCATGACGGCAGGCTTGCCCTGATAGTAGGCGAAGCTGCGCCGTTCTGCCATACCATCCTCGGCATAGCCCACGTCGCGGAGGCGGATCGGAGCTCCACCAACGTTTTTGATGATGATGTTGTTGAATTCCTCCACCCGCTGCACGCGGCCTAGGGTGCGCACCCCCAGTTCCGATGGTCCCCTGACGATCCGGCCCCCAGGCGCCTCAATATTCTCGGTGCGGATAGCGTGCTCCACATCTTGCGCGCTCAGGTTGTAAGCATTGAGCTTATCGATGTCCAGAAACAGGTTAATCTGGCGATTGCGGCCACCAAAAATTTCCACCCCTCCCACACCATCGACCGTTTCGATGGCGCGGCGAATTTTCTTGTCGGCAATTTCTGTTAGCTCCCTTTGGGATCGCTGGCCGCTCACGGCGAGCGTCATCACCGGATCGCTCTCCGGATCCGCTTTAATGACCGAAGGAGGGAGGACATTGGGGGGCAGCTTGCGCATGGCGGCGCTGACCTTTTCGCGCACATCTTCAACGGCCTCACCAATGTCGCGGTCCAAAACAAAGGTCACCATGATGCGCGCGTTGCCTTCGGTGATGAACCCCCGTAGCTCCTGAATGCCGCTGATCGCCGAAATGGATTCTTCGAGCGGAATCACCACCTGGGAGGCCACTTCCTCGGGACTTGCGCCCGGCAGCCGGACCTGCACGTAAACCGTGGCTGGGTCGGTGCGGGGAAACAGATCCAAACCTAAATCGCGGAAGCTGAAGATGCCCAGCACCACCAGGAAAAAAATCAACATGAAGGCGAACACGGGCCGCCGGACGCAAATTTCTGAAATGCCCAAGGTGAATGCTCCTGAGTTAAGCCTCTACGGAGAGAAGATGATCGCCGAGCCTTGAGAGGTTACTATTATAGCTTGCTCTTATGTCGAAACTTGCTTTTCTGTTCCCGGGGCAGGGGTCTCAGTTTGCCGGAATGGGCAAGTCCTTGTTCGACCACTACCCCCGGGCCCGAGAGACCTTTGAGCAAGCCGATCAGGTCCTCGGTTTTGCTCTCTCCAAGCTGTGCTTTGAAGGGCCGGAGGAAGCCCTGAAGCAGACGGAGAATACGCAACCGGCTTTGCTCACGGTTTCAGTTGCCGCTTGGCGCGTTCTGGACGAGAAGGGCTTCCGGGCGGACTACGTCGCCGGTCACAGCCTGGGTGAGTACTCGGCGCTCGTCGCGGCTGGAGCCCTGGATTTTGCTGACGCGGTCCGTTTGGTGCGCAAACGTGGTCAATATATGCAACAAGCCACGCCACCCGGCGTTGGCGCGATGGCAGCCTTGCTGAAACTCCCGCTCGACCAGCTGGATTCCATCCTCGCTCAGGCGGCGCAAGGCGAAGTTGTTACAGCCGCCAATCTCAACTCCCCCGATCAGGTGGTGATCGCGGGCCATGCGGGAGCCGTGGCGCGAGCCTCTGAACTCGCGAAAGCCGCTGGAGCCAAGAGGGCGGTGCCGCTACCTGTCAGCGCGCCCTTCCATTGTCCTTTGATGAAACCGGCGCAGGAACGTCTGGCTGTAGATCTTGAGGCCACAACCTTCCGCGACCCCTCGCCCCCTCTGATCAACAACTGGCAAGCCCACCTCATCACCACCGCAGAGCAAGCCCGGCGCGGGCTCATTGAGCAAGTGCCCAATCCGGTTCGCTGGACCGACTCCGTGCGGTTGATGGCCGAGCTGGGTGTCCGGCGCGCTGTCGAAGTAGGACCCGGTGCCGTCCTCAGTGGTCTAGTGAGACAAATCGAACCTGCCATCGAGTGCCAGAGATTCGGCGAAGTGAGCGATTTCGAGAAGCTCAGACTGTAGGTGATACACTCGAATTTTCTATGAACTACGGTCTTTCCATTCCGCCTGCAGGAGGCCTCGATTTTCTCGCGCTCGGCGCGCTGATTCACCGACTGGATCCCGGCTTGATTCCATTTCGCAAAGCCACCCATTGCGACATTCACGTCAGCGGTGGAGAGTTCAACGTGGCGGCCAATTTGGCAGATTGCTTCGGGCTCAAAACGGGTATCGCCACGGCTATGGTGAACTATCCCATTGGCGATCTGATCGCTGAGCGCGTGAAGGCCATGGGCGTGCAACCCTTCTACAAGCGCTTTGATCACGACGGCGTGCAAGGTCCCAATATGGCCACCGTTTACAGTGATCGCGGCATGGGGGTGCGCGCGCCTGTGGTCTTTTACAACCGCGCCAATGAGGCCGCGGCCTTATTGAAACCTGGCGACTTCGACTGGAAGGCAATCTTTGCTGGAGGAGTACGCTGGTTTCATTCCGGAGGCATCTTTGCTTCCCTTTCCCCTACGACTTCGGAAGTAATCGTGGAAGCGATGAAGTCTGCCAAGGCTGCTGGCGCCGTCACGTCCTTCGACCTGAATTACCGAAAAAAACTCTGGTCCGTTTCTGGCGGTGAGGCCAAGGCCGTCGAAACCATGTCCCGTATTGTTGAACACGTTGATGTGCTAGTCGGCAATGAGGAAGACCTGCAAAAGGGCTTGGGAATTCCTGGGCCGGACATCGCCGCCAAATCCGAGCTTGACCCGAGCGTCTTTCTTCAAATGATTGACCGCGTGGTCGAGCGCTACCCCCGCATCAAGGTCTTGGCCACGACGTTGCGCCAAGTGCATTCCACCAACCGCCATCGCTGGAGCGCAGTGGCATGGATCGATGGACAGACGCATGTCGCGCCCACAGCTGAGCTCGATGTGCTGGACCGCGTGGGTGGTGGCGATGGATTTGCCGCTGGCCTCTTCTACGGCATGTTGACAGGGCGACCTCCAGAACAGTGTGTTAGGCTCGGATGGGCGCATGGTGCGCTGCTCACGACGTTTCCCGGTGACACCACCATGGCCAAGCTGGAGGATGTTTTGGAGTTCGCCGCCGGCGGTTCGGCTCGAATCAAACGCTAGGCTTGCAAATGCAGTTGCGCGAGCCGCCTAGCGGAGGGAAAACCTTTCGAAGGCGGGCCAACCGTAAGGTCGACAAAAGTGCTTCTTTGAAAGCGGAAAGCGAGCGCTTCGCATGACAAAACTCAGGGGTCTGCTTCTTGCCCTCACGGTGTTTAGCTCGGTCAGCGCGGCCACTGGTCCGGCGATCATCGTCCTGCGCCCGGATTTGCCGGAAGGCGAGGAATGGTATACGCCACCAGCGGAGAATCCTCACGTGAAGAGCCCCCAAGAGAAATGGGTGCGCAAAGTGCGCCGACCCGTACTTGAAGTCTATCCAGCAGCCCAACCCAATGGTACGGGCGTGGTGATTGCACCGGGCGGCGGGTTCACAATTTTGGCCATTGAACATGAAGGCCGCGATGTGGCCCGGTGGATGAACGAGCGTGGCGTCACGGCCTTTGTGCTTCGCTACCGCGTCGGACTCGAAAGCCGGGAAGAAAGCATGAAGGCAGCGATCGAAGATGGGTTGCTGGCAGTGAAAACCGTGAGGGGCCGCGCCAGTGAGTGGAAGCTCGATCCCAAGCGCATCGGGGTGATGGGATTCTCCGCAGGAGGTTATTTGACCATAGGCGTCGCAACCCAGTATTCCCCGGAAAGCCGTCCGGACTTTGCAATTCCAATCTACGCCGTCGCGCCCCAGGGCTATGAACCTCCCTCAGACGCTCCACCGCTGTTCACCGCCGTGGCTTACGACGACAATCCTCGCATGACAGGCACATTCACGAGCCTGCTCGACAAATGGAAAAAGGTGAACCGGCCTGCCGAAGGCCACCTCTTTGTCGACGGCGGGCACGGCTTCGGGATGAACCGCAAAGGCAAGTCTTGCGACGCCTGGACAGATCTTCTGGCTCGCTGGATGGCGCGAATGGGCTTGCTGCCGGGCTCCTAGTCCGCCTGCGCCCCGGCCGCTTACACACCTGCACCGCTTTCAGCTAGCGTGAGAGCGGCGCTTTGCCAATCGTTGCCTGTACACTGAAAGTTTAAGTGACTCCGCATTCCTTGCCCAAGTATGAGCAACGAGATTCCAAGCACTGAAAAGCACCGCCAGTATCCGTTTCACGAAATTGAGCCAAAGTGGCAGCGCTATTGGGAGCAACATCAAACCTACCGCACCCCTAATCCAGGAGACCCCGATTTCGACCCTTCCAAACCCAAATTCTACGTGCTGGACATGTTTCCTTATCCAAGCGGCGAGGGCCTCCACGTCGGCCATCCAGAGGGCTACACAGCTACCGATATCGTGGCCCGCTACATGCGCAAGAAGGGCTACCAGGTACTCCATCCTATGGGCTGGGACGCTTTTGGCTTACCCGCAGAGCAATACGCCATCAAAACGGGTCAGCATCCACGAATTACGACCGAACGCAACATCCAGCGTTTTCGCCAGCAGCTCAAGCGCCTTGGCTTTTGCTATGACTGGCGTCGCGAAATTGCCACCACAGATCCAGATTATTTCAAGTGGACTCAGTGGATCTTTCTTCAGATTTATCACTCTTATTTTGATGAGAAGACGCAAAAGGCCCGGCCCATTGCAGAACTGGAAGCGCAAGGCCTATCGCGCGAGGAAATCGACGCCCGGCGCCTGGCCTACGTCGCCGAGGTGCAGGTGAACTGGTGCCCGGCCTTGGGCACCGTGCTGGCCAACGAAGAGGTTGTGGACGGCAAGAGCGAAGTCGGCGGATTTCCCGTCGAGCGACGCCCACTCCGGCAGTGGATGCTGCGCATTACGGCTTACGCCGAGCGACTCGCCAACGAGCTGGACGGCTTGGACTGGCCCGAAGGCATCAAACGCCACCAGCGTGAGTGGATCGGGCGATCCGAGGGCGCGGAAGTGAAGTTTCGGGTTAAGGGGAGCGGCCGCGAGCTGCTCATCTTTACAACGCGCCCCGACACGCTTTACGGGGCCACCTACATGGTGCTGGCTCCAGAGCATCCGCTGGTCGAGGAGATTACCACCTCCGAATGCCGCGCCGCGGTCGAAAACTACCGGCAGCAAGTGGCGAGCAAGTCCGATCTCGAGCGCACGGGTCTGGCTAAGGAAAAAACGGGCGTGGATACGGGCGGCAGGGCGATCAATCCGGTCAACGGCGAAGAGATTCCTATTTGGATTGCAGACTACGTGCTGATGAGCTACGGAACCGGGGCCATCATGGCCGTCCCTGCACACGATGAACGCGATTATGAGTTTGCCAAACAGTTCGGGCTTCCCATCCGGGTGGTGGTGAGACCAGCGGATGGTAGCGCGCCGCCGGAGGATGCCGCCTTCTGTGACGAAGGCATCGCCGTGGATTCTCCGATCTTTGAAGGCTTGCCCACGGCGGAAGCAAAGAAAAAGATTACGGAATGGCTGGAACAGCAAGGTCTTGGCCGCAGGAAAGTAAACTACAAGCTGCGCGACTGGTTATTCGCCCGCCAGCGCTACTGGGGCGAGCCCTTTCCCATTGTTTGGGAGCAGGGCCAGCACCGCGCTGTGCCGGAGAGCGAATTGCCCGTCTTGCCCCCCGAACTTGAGGATTTCCGGCCTACCGGTACCCCCGAGCCGCCGCTCAGCAAGGCCACCGACTGGGTGCGTTACAACGGCGCGCGCCGGGAAACCAATACCATGCCCCAGTGGGCTGGCTCCTGCTGGTACTATTTGCGTTTCATCGATCCCTGGAATCGCGACCGCTTTGTGGGCCAGGAAGCGGAGCGATACTGGATGGGCGCCAACGGCAAGCCTGGCGGCGTGGATCTCTATGTGGGTGGCACCGAGCACGCTGTCCTGCACCTGCTCTACGCACGCTTCTGGCACAAAGTGCTCTACGACCTCGGCTACGTATCCACTCCTGAACCGTTTCAAAAGCTCGTCAATCAGGGCCTCATCCTCGGCGAAGACGGGCAGAAAATGAGCAAATCGCGTGGCAACGTCATCAACCCCGATCAAGTCATCGCCGACTATGGGGCTGATTCGCTGCGGCTGTTTGAAATGTTTATGGGCCCTCTCGAGCAGGTGAAACCCTGGAGCATGAAGGGAGTGGAGGGTGTTTACCGTTTTCTTGGACGCGTTTGGCGCCTATTCCGCGAAAACGACCGCATCCAAGATGTGGAAGCGACGCCCGCGCAGCTGAAGCTGCTGCATGAGACGCTGCGGAAGGTGGCGGCCGATATTGAATCGATGTCGTTTAACACGGCGATTTCTCAAATGATGATTTTCGTTAACGAATTTACCAGCGCCGACGTCGTACCAGTATCAGCCCTGGCAATGTTTCTGCACTGTCTCAGTCCCTTCGCGCCTCATCTTGCCGAAGAGCTCTACGAAGGGCTGCAAAGCCGGTATCCCCGCCTTCCCCCAGGCCCGGTCTCCGAGCTGCCGTTTCCGGATTACGACCCGCGCTATCTGGTGGAAGAAGAGGTGGAGATCGTTCTTCAGGTCAATGGTAAGGTGCGAGACCGCGTGCGGGTTGGTGTCAACGCAAGCGAAGAGGAGTTAAAGTCGATCGCTTTAGGCACGGAGCGCATTCGCGAGCAAGTGGACGGAAAGCAGATCCGCAAGGTCATTATCGTCCCCAAGCGGCTTGTCAATATTGTGGTGGGTTGAAGGCGAAAAGTGCGCAGTAACGGATCCAGGATGATGCGCCGCGCTTTCCTGTTCGGGGGCCTTGCGGCGCGCGGGTTCGGCGAGCGGGGCCGTGTGCTGCCCTGGGAAGGGCGGCAGTACTTGGATCCAGCAACCGAATTTCCAGTCGAGCTACTCACTAATCCTGCCTACCCCAGCCATTTGCCCTACCCCTACGCCCGGGCCATTGGCAAGCGCGGTTTGTTCTTTGTGCTCGCCTCCGATCGTGGCGGCGGCATGCAAGCCTATCGCTACGAGCTGCGCACGGGACAAATGAAGCAGCTCACCGAAATCCGCGATTTGCACCCGCGGTCGCTCAACATCTTGCCCGATGACCGTACGTTTTGCTTTCTGGCCGGCAAATCCTTGTGGCTAGCGCCCTTCAGCAGCTTGCGGGAACGCGAAGTGTACCGCATTCCAGAGGGCTGGGAACTGGGCGAGGGTTTGTCCGTGTCCGTGGATGGGGTCTCGTGCGTGCTGGTGGAACGCCAGAACCAGCGCCATCGCCTCCGGCTGGTCAGTATTGCGCGAAGTACGGCCTCCACGCTTGTGGAAGCTGACGAGCCCATCCGCCACCCCCAACCGCGACCCCGCCGGGCGAGCGTTCTCTATCAACACGGCGACTCGCTCCACCTGGTGAACTACGACGGCACACACAACATCCGTCTCTGCGACATTAACTCATCACCTGGCGCGGCGCAATGGTCGCCAGACGGCCGTGTGGTCTTCTACCTTTCCGCCAAAGAGAAATTGATCACGCTGCGCGAGTGCGCTCCAGATACCATGCAGGACAAACTAATTGCCCCGACCAGCCAGTTTCGCAGCTTCGCTCGAAATGCGGACGCCAGCGTTTTTGTGGGCGCGGGCGGAAGTGTGGCCGCGCCCTACATTCTCGTCCTGGTGCGCGCTGTGCGCCGCGAGCTCACACTGTGCGAACACAAAGCCTCTGACCCTTCCGCCGTTGCCCCGATTTTCTCTCCGACAAGCCAGCGTATCTATTTCGAGAGCGACCGACACGGCAAAGCCGCAATCCACTCGGTCGTGCTCGACAAATTTCTCGAGAAGACGGAAGAGGAAGACGAGAGGGCCAAATCGGGCGACCGCTAGCCCTAGGTCAGGGGAGCGGTGGAAGTTTCGGAAACACGCGGCGAGCGCAAGAGTTCCACCAAGGAAATAGTGACCGAAAGGACGGCCGGACCAATAAAAAGACCCATCACGCCAAAGGCGTTGGCGCCCCCAAGCAAGGCGAAAAAGACCAGCAACGGGTGGAGATTAACATGTCCGCTGATCACATAAGGGCGGATGAAATTGTCCGCCATGCCCACAACTCCGGCGCTGAAAGCAACCAGAATCGCCGCCTTGGCGTACTGGCCGACCGAGAGCAAGTAGATCGCGGCGGGCACCCATACCAGCGGCGGACCGAGTAGTGGGATCATCGAACACAATCCCGCCACCAGACCCCACAGCAGGGGTGAAGGTAAACCGAGAAGCGCAAAAATCAAAGCAATTAAACCTCCCTGCACCAGCGCAACCGCTAGAATCCCGTACATGTTTGCAATCACCGTGCGTCCAATTTCGGTAAAGAGACGCTCGGTTTGCTGGCGGTCGAGAGGCAGAACCTCGGAGGCGTGCTGCCGAATGGCATGGCCATCGCGCAGCAGAAAGAACAGTGTGAATAGCGTGACCACGGAATCGAGCAGAAAACCGGCGACATTGCCTAGCGCGCCCCGTACGATTCGCAACAGCGTGGCGCTGGCGGCATCCAACCAACCAAGAACTGCGGTCTTGAGAGAAAATTCGGGGCTCGCAGTCTCAATGCCGAAATAAGCGAGCGGCCTCTCCAGCCGGTGCAAAATCCACATCTCCCACCCACCGTCCGCCGCGCTCTTGCTGGCCAATGAGGAATACAGGACCCGGATTTCACCAACGAGCGCTCCGCCTAGCCACAGCGCTGGGACCACAATCAGGATCACCACCGCGAGCACAGACAAGCCGGCGGCCCAGGAGGGATTCCGCACCCGGGCCAAAATCGCTTGATGCAAAGGCTGAAAGAGAATCGCCAGCGCAATGGCCGCAATAATGGCGTAGAGAAACGGGCGAATAATCGTGTAGCACAGATAGAGCGCCAGAAACGCAAGCAGCGCCAGCGACGCCTGCTGGATCCGTTTTTGAGCGGAATTCATTCAGTGAAAGTCTAGCGCGGAGCACGCCGTTCACAAATCCGTCACTTGCTTATGGAACAATAGGCCTTCCGCTATGAAGATCTTTCTCTTATTCGGAGTCCTTCTCACTTGGTCGAATTCGGCCTGGGCGGAGCGAAGGGCCAAGAATGTCATCCTTTTACTGGCAGACGCGGGTGGGATACCGACGCTGCACGCGGCAAGCGTTCACGGCTACAAAGCCACGCGGAAGCTCTTCGTGCAGTCGATGCCGTATCTCGGTCTATCGGACACTTCCACCGCCTCGCAGTGGGTTTCCGATTCCGCAGCCGGAATGACCGCGATCGTCACGGGCGTCAAGACGCATAACGGCGTTCTTTCTCAGGATGCAACCGCGGTTCGAGGGAAATCCGACGGTGTGCCGCTGAAGACCATCTTGGAGTACGCCGAGGAGCGCGGGCTTTCCACTGGCATCATCACGAGCCAGCCCTTTTTTGACGCCACCCCAGCGGCCTGCTACGCCCAGGTCAACGACCGGCGAGCGACGGCCAAAATTCTGGAACAGTTCCTCAAACCGCGATTCGGTGACGGCGTGGATATCCTGGTGGGTGCCGGACGGAAACAAGCGCTGGCAGCAGTCCCCGATTTCCTTGACCGCGCCCGGCAAAAGTACACCTTGGCGGACTCACCTACCTCGCTCGGCGATCAAAAGCGGGTCCTAGCGATTGTCGACGGGCCTTTTGAACTCTCCGGCGTGCTACAGCGCACCATCGACCTTCTCTCCAAGAACCGTAAAGGCTATTTTCTGATGGTGGAATGGGATGCGCACACGGACCAGATCCGAGCCGGGCTGGACCGCTTGCTCGAATTTGACCGCGCCATCCGCCAGACGGCTCAACGCCCGGACATGAAGGATACTCTATTGCTGTTTACAGCGGATCATTCGTTTGACCTGCGAGTGGTCGGTGGTCTCAAAAAAGATGATCTGCTGTCGACTCCAGGGGCGATCAAGGTGGATGGCAGTCATTCGGGGGAAGAGGTTCTAGTTGCTGCACAAGGACCCGGAGCGAGCCAAGTCCGGGGGTATTTAGATAATACAGACCTTTTCCGCATCATGATGAAAGCGTTTGGATGGCGGGTTGGGCCGTAGGAATGTCCGCCCAAAAACGGGATTGAGATCGAAACCTTCGTAGCTGCTCACACGCCTTTCCTAGGCGAGGAATTTTCCTAACCATCCTGGTTTGACGGCCTGAACCTGCGAATCGTATTCTTGGGATAGCCTTCAAACCCGCAACAAAAGGTCATGCCAAGCCGTTATCTATTCGTTTCGATCCTTGCCGCGAACCTGATGATCGCCGATGATTGGACCGATTATCGCGGCCCCCAGAGAAATGGCGTTTCCATGGAGAAGAACCTGCCGTCTTCCTGGTCGCCGCAAGGTGAAAACCTTGCATGGAAGGCGCCATACGGTGGTCGTTCTGCACCCGTCATCCACGGCAACCGGCTCTACATCTTTAACACGGTGGGAAAGGGGGCCACGCTGCAAGAGCGATTGGTGTGTTTAAACGCCGATACGGGCGCGCTTCTCTGGGAGCACCGGATGAATGTCTATCTGAGCGACGTACCGCCGCACCGGGCCGCGTGGTCTTCGCCAGCAGTAGACCCAGAAACAGGGAACGTTTACGTGTTTGGGGTGCATGGCGCCTTGGTGGCCGTGAACCGGTTGGGTAAGGTCGTTTGGCAGAAGTCGCTCGTCGAAGAGCAGGGCTTGATCACTACGCACGGAGGCCGCACTGTGTCCCCGGTTGTGTATCAGAATCTGGTGATTGTCAGCGGAATCTCCAACGGCTGGGGCGACCACGCACGCGCGGCTCATCGCTTCTTTGCATTTGACAAGCGCACCGGCGAGTTGGTGTGGATCTCCACGCCTGGCGGTCGGCCCTACGACACCACGTACTCGCCTCCTGTGATAGCAGAAGTCGAGGGTACGAAGTTGCTGATTTCAGGCGGTGGAGACGGCGCCGTTCACGCCATCCAGCCCTTGACCGGCGAGCCCGTGTGGAAATTTGAAATGAGCAAGCGAGGCATCAACACAGGCGTAGTCGTCCTCGGAAACTACGCCATCGTTAGCCATAGCGAAGAGAATCTGGATACCAGCGAAATGGGTTTGCTGGCTTCCATCCACGCCAATCGCAAAGGCACGTTGGGCCCTGCCGATGTAAGATGGGCCATCAAGGGTTTTCAAGGTGGTTTCTCCTCTCCCATCATGGATGGTGATCGGGTCTTTCAGATCGACAACGGCGCGAACCTGTATGCTTTTGACTTCCATACAGGCCGCCAGCTTTGGAAGCAGAACCTGGGCACGATTCAAAAGGCTTCTCCGGTGTGGGCCGACGGCAAGATTTATGTTGGCACGGAAAATGGCAAATTTTTCATTCTCCGGCCACACCAGGATCGTTGCGAGATCGTAGATGCCGATGAACTGGGCGCGGCTGGCAAAGAGCAAATTATCGCCTCGGCCGCCGTGGCGCGTGGTCGCATCTATTTTGTATCCACGGAGGCCGTTTATGCCATTGGGAAAAAGGGACCCGGCACACCACCTCCTCCTTACCGGCCGGAACCAGTGCCGATTTTAACTTCCGAAAACCCGTTTACGCACGTCCAAGTGGTCCCCGCCGAACTGATTCTCCGGCCGGGCCAATCCGTCACTTTCCAGGTGCGCATGTTCGACCAGCGGGGCCGCTTTATGCAGGTGGCGGAAGCGGTCACCTGGACCATGGAAGGGCTGAAAGGGACCATGTCCGGCAACACGTTTACAGCGCCAAAGGATGCCACCCCGCAAGCTGGCTTGCTGAAGGCTACGGTGTCCCACATCCCTGGGGTCGCCCGGATTCGGATCATCCCACCCATGCCTGTGTCCGAAGACTTCGAAGGAATCGCCCCTGGTCAGGTGCCGCGACACTGGACCAACACGTTGGGTAAGTATGTGGTCCGGGAGATGAATGGAAAGAAAGTATTAGTGAAACTCGCTGACAACGCGTTCACCAAGCGCGCCCGGTCCTTTGTTGCACCCGCAGACTGGAAAAACTACACCGTGGAATGCGACATCAGCGCCACAGAAAGAAGGCGGCAGATGGGAGACGCCGGAATCGTAGCCCAGCGCTATCAACTCGCGCTTTTTGGCAACCACCAGCGCTTGGAGCTGCAAAGCTGGCAGCCGGAAACCGAGCGTACGGTCTCCATTCCCTTTCCCTGGCAGAAAGATACCTGGTACCGGCTCAAACTCCGTGTCGATACCCTGCCCGACGGTAAAGTGCGGGCGCAGGGCAAGGCCTGGCCCGTGAACGAACCTGAACCCGAGCAGTGGTTGATTGAAAAGATTGATCCGCTCGGCAACCGCGAGGGCGCGCCCGGCATCTATGCAGATGCGCCGTTTGAAATTTTCTTCGACAATTTTAAGGTCACCCCGAATATGAACGGGACGCAGACAAGATCCACGCTTCCCAAAAAGGTAGCCAGCAAATGAAACTCCCAACTCGCAAGCTGTTTTGGAAGGCGACGGCGGGATTGTTAGCCGTTACGCTTTATCTCGGGCCGCACTATGAAACTGTGCTTGCCTCGGATCCCGGCACCGGCGACTGGCCCATGTGGGGAGGAACGCCCGATCGCAACATGGTGTCTAACGCCAAAGGCATCGTCACCAGGTGGGACGTCGCGAAAAAAGAAAATGTGAAGTGGGTGGCGGCCCTCGGTTCGCAAACCTACGGGAATCCGGTCGTGGCCGGCGGGCAAGTCTACGTCGGAACCAATAATGAAGGGCTCCGCGATCCCAAACAAGGTGGAGACCGCGGTGTGCTCATGGCTTTCCGCGAATCGGACGGCGAATTCCTCTGGCAGCACACCAACGAGAAGCTGCCGGCCGGTCGGGTGAATGACTGGCCATTTCAGGGCGTCTGCTCTTCGCCGCTGGTCGAGGGCGAGATTCTCTATTACGTTAGCAATCGCTGCGAGGTGGTAGCGCTCGACACCAAGGGTTTTTATGATGGCGAAAACGATGGTCCGGTCAAAGATGAAAAATTCACCGGCCCAAAGGATGCGGATGTCCTCTGGAAGTTCGACATGATGGAGGAAGTCGGCTCATTCCCTCACAACATGTCGAATTCCTCGCCCGTGAGCTACGGTGACCTCATCTTCGTCTCCACCTCCAACGGCCAGGATGAAAGCCACGTGAACGTGCCCTCGCCCAAGGCCCCTTCTATCATCGCCCTGAACAAGAAAACGGGCAAGCTGGTTTGGGAAGATAACTCGGTGGGCGACCGCATCTTGCACGGGCAATGGTCCTCTCCGGCGGTGGGCAAAATTGGCGACGTCGTTCAGGTGGTCTCGGCTCAAGGTGACGGCTGGGTGAGAGGATACGAAGCTTTAACAGGAAAGAAACTGTGGGAATTTGACACCAATCCCAAGGATTCGGTCTGGCCCAAAACCCGCAACGAGACCATTAGCACGCCAGTCATTTATGAAGGGCTCGTTTACGTCGCCAACGGCCAGGATCCTGAGCATGGCGAAGGCGTGGGTCATCTTTACGCCATCGACGGCACCAAGCGCGGCGACATCACGCAAACGGGCCAAGTCTGGCACTATGGCGAAATTCGCCGTTCCATTTCCACAGGGGCCGTCTACAAGGGTTTGGTGTTTTACGCCGACTTTAGCGGCTTTCTCCACTGCTTAGACGCCAAAACAGGAAAGCTGTATTGGAAGCATGATATGCTCGCGGCGGTGTGGGGCTCGCCCATGGTCATTGACGGCAAGGTGTACCTCGGCGACGAGGACGGTGACGTCGTCATCCTGGAAGCGTCGACTACGAAGAAACTGATCGCGGAGATGAATATGGGCAGCTCCGTCTACTGCACTCCAGTCGCGGCCAATGGCACTTTATTCATCGCCAACCGCAATCAACTCTACGCGCTCGCCGAGACTAAAAAGCCTTCGGCTTGGCGCGTCTTCGAGCTATTGTTGGCGCGGCGCTAAGACCTCAACCTCGATCTCTAGCGTCGACGCTGCCAGCCGTCTCGATAGAGCGAAAAACGGGTCGCGCAAGCCTGCCCCAGGGATTCAAGAGCCGTCCACTGGAGCCATCTGCGCTTTGCAACCGTAGCGGTACTGTTCCGCACTAAGCGCGGCTGCCAGCTGGCGTGAGTCCGCGAACGCCGAAGGTTTCATAGCGAGGCCAGCATTCCACGGTCGTAATCCAAGTAAGAACCCACAGGATTTGGGCCATCAGCAGGTGCAAGATCTGCATCCAGCCAGGAGCCATCAGCAAGACATTGGCTAGGCCGATTCCCAGCTGTAAAACCACAGCCACGAGACCGTAGCGCGGGATCTTGCCCGGCCCTCCAGCCCAGAGGAATACAGCGGAAACAAGCATGGCCGAAAGCACCGCCAAAACGGGGTGAAGAATACGAAGCCGCACAAGAAAATGCTCGCCCGCGGTGATTTCCTCTCGGATTTTGGTGAACAAGCTGCCATCCAGGGCGGGCGTTTTTGGGAATAGCGTATCGCCTAGGGCTGTGACCGCCCCCGTCATATTGGCAACCACTAAACTCAGAACCGCCACCGCGAGCAGGGGGCGCGAAAAACTGATATGCGGGCGCCGGCCCTCATCCAGCGACCACCACGCAACGCAGGCCGCGCTGGCCGTGAGCAAGAGCGTGTTGGTCAGGTGGAGCGCAATCACAACCGCTCGAGCCACCGAAGCGTCATCAGCCACAAGCTCTTTCTTCACTAAAACTGCTCCAATAAAGCCTTCCACGAGGATAAAAAACATCGTGGCCAGCGCGGCGCGAAACACCGCAGGCCGGACACGGCGCGCCCACACAAGCAGAATTAGGCCCAGCAATCCGCAGAAACCGCTAGAGAGGCGGTGCGTAAATTCAATTAACGTTTTCGTGGCAGGCTGAGGCGGAAGGATCTCGCCGTGGCAGGTGGGCCAGTGATTGCCGCATCCAGCTCCCGATCCCGTAATGCGCACCCAGGCGCCGAAGAGAATCACCGCAATGACGTAAGCCAGAAAGAACCAGGCAAACCAAGTGAACCGCGCCTTCCCCATCACACTTTCAGCGTACACTGGAGTGGATGTGGCTGGCCATGGCGGTCCTCGCTCTGAGCAGCGAGGGATACGCCCAGAGCCAGCGCGATCCCGGGCGGATCTTTCGAATCGGCTCCTACGAGTTGCCGGCGCAGGACAGCGCTCTGCGGCAGATGGCAGAAGCGGGCTTTAACCTCGTGCGGTGCGAAAGCCGCGCCGACCTGGATCGTCTGGCCCGGCTCGGCCTCGATGGTTGGATCCCCTTGCCTCTGACCGCTTCGAGCGATCAAGTCCGGAAGAAAGTCGCTGAGCTGGCGGACCACCCCGCGCTGGCCGTCTGGGAGGGGCCAGATGAAATGATCTGGAACTTTACTGCCTTCAGCGGCCTCTATCCGAAGGTTCACAGCGAGCCTGGCGAATGGCAACGACAAACTCCCAATGCGCTCGCCTATGCCCGGGCGCAAGGCAGCCGCGTTCTCGCCGCGTTCCGAGATTCGGTTCGCCAGCTACGCCAACTCGATCCCCACAACAGACCTTTATGGCTAAACGAGGCCGCTGAGTCCGATGTGAAGTACATCCGGGAGATCCTGCCCGAGTTGCAGGTTCTCGGCGCAGATCTCTATCCCATTCGCTCCACGGGGTCAGAGCCAGCAGCCGTGGGAGACGTCACGCGGCGGTATGTGAAAATCGCCAAAGGGCGTCCGGTATGGATGGTGCTTCAGGGTTTTTCCTGGCACGTTTTCCCGGAAAGAAAACGCAGCGAGTTGTATCCAAGCTTCTTAGAAACCCGGTTCATGGCCTGGGACGCAATCGTCAATGGCGCCCGTGGCGTTCTTTATTGGGGCACGGTTTATATCCCGCAACAGGGTGAGGCTTTCCGCCAGTCGCTCTACGCCATGGCAGCCGAGCTTGCGGCGCTTCAAGCCTTCCTCCGTGCTCCCAACGCCGGCCAACCGGCGGTTGAATTGATTGAGTCCAATCCCGGCTTGCATTCGGGCGAGCGCGGCGTGAAGGCCATGCTACGCCAGGCAGACCAAGACTGGCTGCTGGCCGTGGTCAATGAGGATTCCCGTCCACACCTAGCGGTCGATATCAGCGGACTGCACGCGCTTGAGGGCCGCAAATTGGAGTTGCTTTACGAGGATGACGCCGAGCTCGTCCAAGAGGGATCCATCCTCGTGCGCATGCGGCCGCTTGAAGTCAAGCTGTACTGCACCAGCCGGCGTTTTGAAACCCAACGCCGCCAGGGTCGCAGTTTTCCGCTCCCCTAGCGAACGGGAAGCAACCGGTAAAGATGCACATCAAAGGGACGGAAGCGGTCCCGGAAAGCGTCACCTTGCGAGACCACACTCCTGGATTCGAACAGCACTTTGATCGATGACGTTTTGGGAAGCTTACGAAAGGTCACTTCGACCGGGTTCGGGTCGGCATTCACGGCAATCAGGACAGGCCCAGCCGCCGAGGGCTTCAACAAATACTCGATTCCACGATCCAAACTATGGCCCGTGTCGTGATATTCGAGCTCGATGGTCCAGTTCAGGGGACGGGCGGCCAGCTCCTGCTCCAGCGAAGACAGCTCCCTTGCCACGGAACAGAGCTCATCCCAAAGCTTCGAGGCCGGCGGGTTGGTGTGCAGCCCCCAATACAGAATGCCATTGACGCCATTCGCAACCGCCTGCCAGGCCATAAACCGCTGCTCATCGCGCGTGGGCTCGAGAATCATCCGCGGATCCTGACCTTTCGCGCGGAGCCGCTCCCAAGCAAACCCTTGCAAAACCATCAAAACGGCGCGATGCGGGCCCGCAACTTGGCGCATTTTTAACGCATATTGCCCGACCTGGCTGATGTGCGTGTTTAACAGGTCGCCCTGACGTCCGCTCGGCCAGAGACCATACATTTCCCGGATTCCGTGCGGAATCACAGGATAAATATCGGTGGCGATGAAGTCACCACCTGGGTTATAGCGTTGCAGGGTGGCGACCAGATTCGTCGGCGCATGATTCAAATAGAGCGGACGTTGTGGATCGAGGGCTTTCACAAAGCGGTAGGTTTCCTGGACGACTTCAGGGGGAATCTTTAGACCCGGCTTTTTCCATTCGTAGGTGGGCTCATCCACAGTCTCCCAAAATAGGAGCGCAGGATGATCGCGAAGATCTTCCACAATTCGCCGGATTCGAGCTTGGTCGGCCGTGCGCGTTTGCGGTTGAATCACGCCAAGCGTAACCCAGGCCCGCAGGCCGTACTTCTGCGCGCGGTCCAGTTCCTCGCGCTTGGCAGGAACATGAACGAGCTGAAACCCCGCCGCCGCGGCTTGCTGCCAGGCATTCGGCCTGTTCGGCAACTGGTAAACACCCAGCAAAAACGTCCGCTTGCCTTGAATCAACGGCATGCCGTCGGTGTCCAGCATGGCTGCGAGGAGGCTGAAAGAAAAGAACGCGTACAAAGCTGCGCCGGTCAAAAGCTTGGGGAAGAGGTGTGAAGGGGCGTGAGAGGCTACCATGCGCTCGCTGCCGCACAGCGGGACAGCCAATCTGTTTCTGTGGTGAGCGCGGAAGGAATCGAACCTTCAACCTACTGATTAAGAGTCAGTTGCTCTGCCAGTTGAGCTACGCGCCCGGTTCAAAGTGGGCAAGGGTCTACCCACTCTGTCTGAGAATAGCATAACCGCAGGTCGACGCGTTTACAAATCTGTCGGCGAACGCTTGACGAACGGCGCAAGCCCGAGTCACAATATCGCCGTTCACAACGAGTTCAGTCCAGTGCGTTTGCACGGCGACCCAGTGAACGGATGTAGCAAATCAGGAGATGAAGTAGTGAGAGAAAAAGGTGTCGTTAAGTGGTTTAATGCCGCCAAAGGGTACGGATTTATCCAGCGATCGACCGGTGAGGATGTCTTCGTGCATTACTCTGCAATTCAGATGCCGGGTTACCGCACCTTAGATCAGGGCGCCGAGGTCGAGTTCGAGGTGAAGACGGGACCGAAAGGGCTCCAGGCGGAAAATGTGGGCCGTTCCTAGGTGACTCCATCCGAACATCGCTTTGGGCGTCTGGGCCGCTGAATCTCAGCGGCCCCTCTTATTTAGAAGCCAAGAATCAGGCCTGCTTTTGGCGGAACATCCGCGGCAAGAAAGTCATCCCGATCGCTCCGGGACTTGGAAACGGAAGAGAGCTGGGGGCTTTAGCCCACAACCGACGCCGTGGAGGCGCCCAGGAAATAACCAAGAATCCCGCCTGCAACCACGTCACTTAAAAAGTGCATCCCCAAAAGAATTCGCGATGCAGCAATGCTCAGCGCGCAGAAATACAGGCCGATCGCTAGCTCGGGGTAGAAGTGGCTGAGACTGGCCGACATGGCGAACGCGGTGATGGTATGGCCCGAAGGAAAACTGAATTGGTCTGGAGGAAGAAGGGTCGCCCAGCAGTGAGGCTCCAGATGGCACGGCCGCCTTCTACCCGCTAACCTCTTGAGCCAGAGGAAAAGGGCAATGCCCACGCCCGTGGACAGCCCCGCAGCCGCGATTGCGGAGTATCGCTCTGGACCGCCAAAAATCAAGATGGCGATCAGCATGGCGTACCACAACCAGCCGTCTCCACCTCGCGTGGCGCACACCATCCACAATCGGATCCAGCGCGGCGCACTCCAACGGTTCACTTTCCGCATCAGCCGCAAATCGCGCGACGTGATGTAACTCAGCATCTGGGCCACTCCCACTCTAGCGTGCAGAACCGACCCGCGCCCTGTCATACCTCTAATTAATCAAGACTTTCATGTCAATTTCGTGAAGCAAAGAAAAAACATAAATAACAAAAAAAACAAAACTTTCGATTTTTGTATCAGCGTCATTCGGGGCCTCTTCCTGCTAGATTGAAAAGTCTGCTCATGAAGCATCTTGACTTCGTGTTTTTTGACGCGGGCGGGGGGCATCGCGCTGCGGCGAACGCTTTGCAGGCGCTCATCCAACGTCGCGCCTACCCCTGGCAGATCCGCCTGGTCAATCTCCAGGAGGTCCTCGACGAACTCGACATCTGCCGGAAGTATTTCGGCATTCGCATGCAGGATGTGTATAACCAAATTCTCAAACGGGGCTGGACCATTGGATCTGCACAAGGCGTGGCCCTGATGCACTGGCTCATCCGACATTATCATGCCGACCAGGTGAGAGTGCTCGCGAATTTCTGGCGCCAAATGGAGCCCGATCTCGTGGTTTCTCTGATCCCCAACTTCGGGCGAGCGCTTTACGAAAGCTTGAAGCAAGTTTGGCCCAAAACTCCTCTCGTGACGATTCTTACCGACCTTGCTGACTATCCTCCGCACTTCTGGATAGAACCGGGACAAGATCAGTACTATATTTGCGGCACGGAGAAGGCTTATCAGCAGGCCCGCGAGTTTGGCTACTCCGAAGAACGGGCCATCCGGGTTTCCGGCATGGTGCTGCACCCTCGCTTCTACGAACGGCCACCCATCGATCGCGCTACGGAACGACAGAAACTCGGTCTGGATCCGGATCTGCCAACCGGGTTGATTTTGTTTGGGGGCCAAGGATCATCTCTCATCCGTCTCATCCTGAAGCGGCTCGAGAAGTCGGCCCGGAGGGCGCAATATATCGCCATTTGCGGCAAGAATGAATCACTTCGCGACCAACTCCGGCGCACACGCTGGAGCTTTCCGCTTTTTGTCGAAGGCTTCACTTCGGAGGTGCCTTACTACATGCGTTTGTCGGACTTTTTTATTGGTAAGCCAGGCCCCGGCAGCATCAGCGAGGCGCTCGTCATGGGTCTTCCGGTCATCTTGGAACGCAATGCTTGGACCTTACCTCAAGAGCGCTACAACACCGAGTGGATCCAAGAAAAAGGAGCGGGAATCGTTCTCCGCAATTTTCGCCACATTGCTGCCGCTGTTGAAACCCTGCTTGCGCCGGGCGCCTTCGAGCGCTACCAGCAGGCTGTTGCGAAATTGGACAACCAGGCGGTTTTCGAGATCCCCCCCATTTTAGAGCGTTTGCTGAAGTCTTGAAGCAACGGGCAGCCACGCCGTTGTACCCTGAAAACTCGCATGGTTTAGCAAGGAGTATTTCCGTTGGATTACGTTCAACTCAAACACACCGATCTCAAGGTTTCTCGCATCGTGCTGGGTACGATGACCTTCGGCGGGCAAGCCGATGAAGCCAGTAGCCTTGAAATCCTCGACTACGCCATCGATTGCGGTGTAAATTTCATTGACACGGCGAACGCCTATAACCACGGTGTCACCGAGTCCATCCTCGGGCGTTATCTCAAGGGCAAGCGCCACCAGCTGATCGTTGCCTCGAAGGTGTTCAATAAAATGGGCGAAGGACCGGATATGAAGGGTCTTTCCAGGGCCGCGATCTTGCGCGCCGCCGAGGATTCCCTGAAACGTCTGCAAACCGACTACCTCGACGTCTACTACCTCCACCAACCCGATTGGAGCGTTCCGATCGAAGAGTCTTTGGAGGCAGTGGACCAACTGGTGCGAGCCGGGAAAGTGCGATATCCGGCAAGCTCGAATTATGCCTCCTGGCAGATTGTGCAGATGCAACATCTCGCTGCCAGCAACGGATGGAGACCGGCGCGAATCACCCAGCCCATGTATAACCTGCTGGCGCGGGGGATCGAACAGGAGTACCTCGCGATGACTGCCGCCTATGAGCTATCAACGATCGTTTACAACCCGCTCGCAGGTGGTTTGCTCACTGGCAAACACAAACGCGAGCGCGTCACCCCAGGGACCCGCTTTGACAACAACCGGATGTATCAGGACCGGTACTGGCACGACGATATGTTCGACGCCGTGGAGGCCTTGGAGCAAACCGCGCAGCGCGAAGGTCGGTCGCTCATCAGCCTAGCCCTCAACTGGCTGTACCGCCATACGCCGGTCGATGCCATCATTCTGGGCGCCACGCAGAAGTCGCAACTCGAGGAGAATCTCCGCGTTCTGAATGATGGCCCGCTCTCAGACCATGCCCTGCGCACTTGCGATGTCGTCTGGCAGGCGCTGCGCGGGCCCACGCCGAAATACAACCGCTAAGCCCTCTCCAGTTGTTACAGATTTGGAATAATCAAAGGTTAACGAAGCGTTAACGGCATCAGGCCAACTGCACGGTAGGCAGCTTGCAGCAATCCATTCCAGAAACTCTCCTGGAGAGATCCGAAATCGCCTTCGGGGCGCTTCCCACACCTGTGCGCATGCACGCCGATCCCCGCTACACGGGCCGCGGCGTGACGCTGGCCATGGTCGATTCCGCTTTCTATCCACACCCAGATCTCACCGAACCGGTTAACCGGATTAAGGCTTGGGTGAACGCCAGCGTGGATCCACCCGAGGCGCACTTCTTCACACCAGAACAGCTGCCCCGCTGGAGAGGTTGGGACGACGGCCATGCGATTCAGTGGCACGGGCTCATGACCAGCGTGGTAGCTGCAGGCAACGGCATTCGCAGCGGAGGACTCTATCGCGGCCTGGCCTCGGGAGCCGACGTGGTCCTGGTTCAAGTATCCAACTCCAAGGGCCACATCACGGATGCAGCTTTGCGGCGCGCTCTGCGCTGGTTGAAGCAAAACGCCAGCCGCCTTCGTCTTCGAGTAGTGAATTTGTCGGTGGTGGGAGACCATGAACCCACACCTCACAATCCCATCGACAAGGCGGCCTCGGATTTGGTTCATCTGGGTGTCGTGGTGGTGGCCGCGGCGGGGAACGACGGGGTACGCCGCCTTTATCCGCCGGCAACCTGCCCAGACGCCATCACGGTGGGAGGCTTGGATGACAATAATTCCCTCGACCGGCAGCAGCGCCGCGTTTGGCACAGCAACTACGGCGAAAGCACGATTGGCGCGTTGAAACCGGAGCTGGTGGCACCCAGCATCTGGTTGGTGGGCCCGCTGCTGCCTGGCTCGCAAGAGCACTATCACGCCTCCAATCTCTTTTTCTTAACTTCGGTCGGCGATAGCGCGGCGGAAAAGGAAATCATCGAGCGGAAACTGGTAAGCCCGCATTACAAACTGGTGGAGGGCACCAGTTTTGCCGCCCCCATTGTGGCCTCTACCATTGCCTGCATGCTAGAGGCAAATCCGGATCTCACGGTCGACCTGGTTCGCCAGTGTTTGGCAGCCGCCTGTCACCGCATCCCGGGCGCCCCGGTCGAACAGCAAGGGCTCGGGGCCATTGACTCGGGCCAAGCCGTCGCCTTCGCCCTTCGCGCCAAAGAAAAAGGGGTTGAAGGTTTCTCCCTTTCACCCGATGTCCGCCCCAACGAAACCGTTTTTCTGTTGCGCAACGTGAAGGCGCAACAGGTCGAGGTCTTCGGCAGCTGGAACGATTGGAAGCAGCCGGTTGAGGCCTACCAAATTGCCGCTGGCGTTTGGAGAGCCAGTGGCCCAGCCCTGAAGCCCGGCCGCTACTACTACAAATTTCTCATCGACGGGAAACATTGGATGGAGGATCCCGCGAATCCGCGCAAGGCGCCAGACGGCCACCATGGCTATAACAGCATGATCGTAATTGGACGCGGCTGAGCTTACACTAAAGGCATGCCCTCCGTCTTGGTTGTGCTCGTGGCGCTCGCCGCTTCGCTTCTGCTGGGCGAAGAGAGATTTGAGAGCCAGGAGTGGCGCCTGAATGGAGCGGGGCGTGCGCCCCTCCCGTTTCGCGCGGTGGGAGTGTATGCAAGCGTTGAGGTCCAAGTGCGCGCCTCTCAGGATGGCCAGCGGTGGACCGAGTGGCATACGGCTTATCCGCACGAAGAGGGCGCGCTAATCTACTTTGGGCTCCTTTCTCACTATCTAGAAACGAGCGCTCCGGCGCGCATTTTGTTGATTGATCCGGGCTCAACTCCCCAGGGAGGGGCGAAAAGGCTGATGCGACCAGCCGCTGACGCTCCGCCAATCGTTCCCCGTGAGCAGTGGGGTTGTACGCCACAAACTTGTCCGGTTCGCAGCGCGCCAACTTATACTACCCCCACTCATCTCATCGTTCATCACAGCGCTGGCGGAAACCAGTCATCCGATTGGGCCGCTGTCGTGCGCGCAATCTGGATCCTCCATGTGCAAGGCAACGGCTGGAACGATATCGGCTACAACTACCTCATCGATCCGAACGGCGTCCTCTATGAGGGACGGGCTGGCGGAGACGGCGTGGTTGGGGCGCACTTTTCGGGCGTGAATTCAGCCACCGTGGGCGTTTGTCTTCTGGGAACTTACTCAACGCTCGGCCCGCAACCGGCGGCGCTCGACACGCTGCGCCAGCTCATCGCCTGGCAATCGCGCAAGTGGGGCATCGATCCCGGTGGCCGCAGCTTGCACGTTCCCAGCGGTTTGGTTCTAAATCACATCAGCGGACACCGCGACGCGGGCCTTTCCCCCCGGGCATCCAGCACAACCGAGTGTCCGGGCAACGGTCTCTACGTCTTGCTGCCCGAGATCCGGCGCCAAGTTCGCGCTGCCGTTGAAGGCGCTTGCCCCCTACGCATCCAACACCCAACTCGCTGCCTGGGTGCGGGAGCCCAGAGCGTCGATGTAGCGGTGGAAATTGCGGCGAGTTGCCAGCTGTCGGTGCAAAGCCAGAACGATTGGATCGCTGCCAGCCCCGGACCGCTCGGCATCCGCCTGGAAGTGGCTCCCAATCGCGGAAGTGCTCGCAGTGGCGCGGTGAAGATCAACGGCCAGCGTGTCGAGATTCATCAAGCGCCTGCCGGAGAGTCGGCCCCACCCTGCATTCACTTCGATGGAATCGTGAATGCGGCGAGTTTCGACGACCGGCCCCTGGCTCCAAACTCTCTTTTCACAATTTTCGGCGAAGGTTTCGCCGAAGAGCCCATTCAGTCTGCTTCAAGCTCCTGGCCCACCCAGCTCGGCGAGGTAACCGTGCTGGTCAACGACAAACCCGTTCCGGTTGGCTTCGTCAGCCCTGGTCAGATTAACGTGCAGTTGCCTGTTGTCAATCTTGGATCCGCCCGAATCTCCGTTCGACGCCGCGAAGCCGCGAGTCCAGAACGTTTGTTGTGGGTTACAGAAGCATCGCCCGCCATCTTTGCCGCCTGGATCGAAGAACCAGGTCACGTAAGC
Source organism: Bryobacteraceae bacterium (assembly GCA_025056455.1). Classification (GTDB taxonomy): domain Bacteria; phylum Acidobacteriota; class Terriglobia; order Bryobacterales; family Bryobacteraceae; genus CADEFT01. Next base: position 618,294 of record JANWVY010000002.1, read on the forward strand.
ATTTATTACACCGGCGGTGGACGCAACACCCCTCCCCCGCTGGCTACGATTGGGAATCGCAGCGCCGAGCGCGTCGGTGTTGAACCAGCGCCGGGACTGCCCGGCGTGCAGCGGGCCGTCTTTCGCTTGCCAGAAGATTTCGCAGCGGACGCCGAGGTAAGGATCTCCGTCGCGGGTGCGGTTAGTCCAGCCGTACGCCTGGCTGCATCCCCTTAGTCGAGCTTTACGCCAAGAATCGCTGCCAGACGCCCAGCAATTGCGGTCATGTCCATTTCCGGCAACCGCTTTTTCGCAATTCCCTGCCCCCATAGGGCAAACACAGAGCGATAATCCGCCCGGCCCGGCCACAGGCCGTGCACACCAATTTCGCCCGGGGTCGTTATTAAGCGGTCTTTCCCCGTGCCAAATAACGTATGAGCGGCGGGTTCAAAGACAGCAGCCGCTTGGGCGAAACGCGGGCTAAACTGAGCAAGCTCGCTTTTGGGAATTTCACGCCCGATTCCGAGCTCCGCCCGTTTTGCCGCCTGGCGAAGCATCGCCGCTGCCGCTTCATCCTCCGCGATTAGTAAGCTTGGCGTAATGGTGAAGTTGCCCTGCAGGGCGGCGCCTAGATTCACCACACGGTCGATGCGTTCAAAACCGTGGTCGCTCACCAAGGCCAACACATACTGTCGGGGCATGGCGCGCAGGATCTCGCCAATCAATTCATCGGTGTATTCCAGGATTCCCTTGGCGTCCCGGCTAAACGGGCCTCGCTCATGCGCCTCAGCATCATGATCCACCAAGTGCAGCAGGATCAGATCCGGTCGCTTCACCTTGAGAAGGAAGATGGTGGCGAGAGTCCGCGAGCGATCGTCCATCCACTGGTGCGGATAGGCAGGAAACATTTTGGCAATTTCGTCGGAAAGGCCTGGTGTGGCTTTTTCCTCAATGCTTGCCAGGTCCATGCCCCCGCCATTTCGTTTGCGGAAAAACTCCGGAAGGTTGTAGTCGATATCGGCGCCCACGGTCACCGGCCAGGTGATGGCAGCCGACTTCAAGCCTGCAGCGCGTGTGGCATGCCACAGCGTTTTCACTTTCAGTAAATCCGCTGTCCAATAGTAGTCCCCGCCTTCTGACGCCGGCCGCCGATTGCCAAGAATTCCGTGTCGTTCTGGCGTTACTCCCGTGATGAGTGTAGTGTGAGAGGGCCAGGTTACTGTGGGGAGTACGCCCCGAACACCATCCGCCCATTCGCCTTCGCCAATAATCCGCCGGAGGTTCGGAATCTTGAGTCCCAGCTGGTCGGCGTCCCGTAGATAGCGGTGATCCAACCCATCAACAGAAATGACAAGCACCGGCCGCCGAACCTGTGCCTGACAGACGGCGACCCACAACGCGAGCAATCCGAGACAACGTCGCATCCTAATCGATTGTCGCAGACCGGGGCGAGACTAGCCTCAGAAGATCGGGGACGTCAAACGCCTCGAGTAAGCCAAAGCAGAACATTTCGGGAGCTTTGTCCACTGTGACGTTTTCGTCGATGATCTGCTTGAGCGAACGGAATGCTCCGTGAAGGGCAAGGCCCGAGATGGCATCTGGATCAGCAGCAGCTGCTACCAGCCCAATCAAACTACTTCTGCGGCCGAAGGCTTCGAGCGCTGGGGCGCTTTGATAGCGCTGGCGCGCCCACCGAGCCACCGCTAGGCTTTGCCCTGCCTGTACGCCAAGCGGCCGCTCCCCAAAGCTCGCGATTTGCATTTGAAACAGAAAATCGCGCCGGCCCATCTTCGCCTCGCCGAAGCCCAACAAATCCACCGCTAAGATGCGCTTGCCTTGCGCCAGCAACGCCGCCAGTTGCGGGGCCACTTTAGCCCTTCCTTCGTCGGCAAGAACAATTACGCTCTCTTTCCCGCCAGCAGGAGTGATTTCTGTCACTGGAACATTCCAGCTATACCCCATGCGAAGCCGCCAAAAATTGGCTGTAGCGCCTTCTGCCTGCTCACTGCCCAGGAGCTTGGCCTCTACGTCATAGCGGCTCAACTTCACCAACCGCACCAGTTCAGCGCGCGACTTTGGCCCAGGTCGCGGAAGATCCCGGGCCAAAGCCAGGGCAAGCGAGCGAAAGGTTGCATTCGGAGCTGGCAACTCCACCCGGAGTTGCTCGGCTGCGCGCACCTCGTTCTTCACAGGGATCTCCTCTACAGGGAAATCGGACCGGCCATCGAAGAATTGATCGCGAAGAAAACGGTAAAGCTCTTCTCGGCTAGCCTGATCGTAGTTGTGTCCGTCGCCGTGATTGATGTAGTAGCGCAGCTTATCGCTCGCGCCATAAAGCGCGTACAAAGGCCGCAGGTGTTGAACCAGCGGGCCCAGCGCATAGTCGGCGCGGAAACAACAGTTATCCTTTTCGTTGTTGATAAGCAGCAGCGGTTTCGGGGCCATCATTGCAGACAAATGCAGATAATCAGCTAACGTGGCGAGATCGGAGGGGGTTTGTTCGCTGTCGCCAAGATCAAAATCCGGCCACTGCGCGCGGGTCACAAAACTGGAGTGCCCCGCCACAGGAACGGCCAGCCCGATGCGTTCATCGAGCGCGCTGAGGATGGTGGTTTGCCAGCCGCCTCCAGATAGGCCCGTCACAGCCACCCGCCGCGGATCGGCATTCGGATGAGCGAGCGCGAAATCGAGCGCTTTCTCCAAAGCGAGATAGAACACCGCAAGACCGCTAGTCCCAGTCAAATCGATCTGCGGCATCGCGTAGTGGTTCAGCTCCGGCACATCAAGCTGTCCCTTGCCTAGAAACTCCGTGTTAAAGGCCAGCATGCCGCGCCGGGCTAGATTGATGCAGCGTTCTTGAATGTAGGCCGTCGCCATGCCCGTTCTTTCATGGCCGTTGACATTCATCACCACTGGGACTTTGCCCGCAAGCTGCGAGGGTTCGTACAGCAACCCCGGAATCCACATCCCAGGCACAATCTCGTAGCGAAACTTCCGCAGCCGATATCCGTTGGCTTCGAGAGTGTCGAGCCATTCGGCTTTCCGCGCCGTCTGGCGCCAGCGCCGCGCTTCGCCGCGAAAAACGATCCGGTCCAGTAAGTCCCTGCGAAGCTGCGCGACGTACTTGCTCCACTGCTCGCGGCTAGAGGGCACCGGCAACGGCGGGATCCGCGAGGCCGTGTAAACTTGTCCTTCAACCAGAGCTTGCTTCGGATCGAGCAACGGCTTGGAAAGCCATTTTGAGACAGGCTCAGAAGCCGGAAGCGGAACGAGGATGGATAAAAGAATCGCTACGAGTCGCATCGGTATATGTCAGACTAGCCGATTCCTAGTCCTGCCGGTAATCCCCGCCGGAGCCGTCAGCGCTGAAAAACGGGGTTGCGTCCGGCTCAAAGGCTCCGAGCGCGGCTGGTATGATGGAACGCGCCATGAAACTCGTGGTTGCCGTCGCCTTGACCAGCGCCATCGCCGCAGCCGGCCGCCCAGATTTCACGGGCGAGTGGCGGCTCATACAGACGCAAAACCCGTCGCCAGGACAGCAAAATCTGGCCTCCGTGGTCCTCCAGATCGATCATCGCGACCCGACGCTCATCTTGCGGAGACTTGAAGTCCGGGGTCAAAACCTGCGCGAAGACGTCCTGTTTCTATCCACCGACGGCGTCGAGCGCCTAAACGAACTTGCCAGGGAAACAGTGAAATCCATCGCCATCTGGCGAGGGGAAGCCCTCGAGATCCGGACTTGGGGCAAGCTTCAAGGAGAGGAGATCGACTGGCTCGATCGCTACCAGCTGTCGCGCGAGGGGCGGAGCCTCACCTTGACGCGGAGCTCGAGACTGGCCGCCCCCGGCCCCGGAAGCGCCCCGGGCAACCAGACGCTCCAGTTGGAACGCGTGCCGCTACGGGCCGGGGTGGCCAGAGTTGACATCACGCCCGCTCAATCCCTGCCCATGTATGGCTACGCCAACCGCGCCTGCGGACCCTCGAACGGCGTCCACGATCCTTTGATGGCGAAGGTGCTGGTGCTTGAAAGTGCGCTCCAGCGACTGGCCATCGTGACGCTGGATCTCGGCAGCATTGTCACCGCGAAATTGCACCAGCGGGTAGCCGCGGAATTGAACATTCCAGTCCTGCTACTGGCTGCTTCGCACACCCATTCTGCGCCTCTCTTCCTACCCTCGGCGCAGACGCCAACTTCTCCTCTGGGCGCCACCACGGGAGCGCCCGCCTATCGCGAAGAAATGGAAAACAAGGTTTTCGGCGCCATCCGGCAGGCTTCGCAATCGATGTTTGAAGCACGCCTGCGAATTGGCCGGGGCGAGGCTCGACTCGGCTACAACCGCTTGGTGTTAGGCGATCACGGCCGAGCGCGCGCCGTTTTTGACAACCTCGAACGGCTTCCCTACGGCCCGCTCGATCCGGAGTTCCAGCTTCTGGAGGTGACCGACAGCCATGGCGAGGCCCGTGCCTTGCTCGTACACTACGCGGTCCATCCTGTTGTACTCGGTCCGTCGAACTGCAAGTTTTCCGCCGATTATCCCGGCTCGCTCCAACATCATCTCGAGCAAGCTATCCCAGGGCTCCAGGCCATGTTCGTGCAAGGCGGAGCTGGCGATATTAATCCGCTGTTTCTCGGTCGCACCAAGGACGAAGAAAAGGATTTTGCGCAAGTCGAGCGCATGGGCAAACTTCTCGCCGCGGAAGTGTTGAAAGTTCGCAGCTCCATGCGCCTGTTGCCGGAGACCAGTTTTCCGCTGCGAGCTGAAAGCGCCACCATGCTCTTTGCCGACCGCTGGGACAAGACGCGGTCGCATGAAATCGGGATCGCCACCGTACTAATTGGCCGCGACATCGCGATCGCCACTTTGCCCGGCGAAGCGATGCACAAGCTCCAGACCCTCTGGAAACAAGAGGCCGGCGTCGCCTTCCCGCTGTTCTACGGATACACCTACTCTCAGGGCGGCGTGTGGGCAGGTTACGTGCCAGACTTGCGAACGGCAGCCTATGGCGGCTACGGCGCCGATTCCTCGGTCACGCGGGTTGAGCTGGGCGCTGGAGAACGCATCCTCACCCAGCACCGCATCCAGCTGTTCCGTCTACGAGGTCTATGGCGGGAACAACCCGGCCCCCCATAGCTTAACCGCTCGCCCGCAACCCGACGCAGCTCAACACTCCCCAGGTCGAAACGTTCAGAACAGGAACTCGATGGGAAGCTCTGTCGTTTCATCTTTTTTGACACTGACCAGCTGCTCGGCCACAAGATTTTTGGCTGCCGCCAGTTTCGCCCCGCACACATTCGTCCCGCTGAAGTTCACCTTCTCCACGTTGGCCCCGGTGAAGTCCACTTGAGAGGCATTGGCGCTGCGGAGATCGGCTTTGAGCAGGTTCGCGCCCTTGAGATTGGCGCCTGCTAAATTTGCACTATCGAGATTCGCTCCCGTCAAATCGGCGCCTGATAAGTTCGCCCCCGATAAGTTGGCCTGCCGCAGATCTGAGCCGGAGAGATTCACTCCGGAAAGATCGCAGCCACGGAAGTCTGTCGTGTCCGCGGTCACTCTGGCAAGGTTGGCTTGCGACAGCGGCACGCCGCTCAGATTCGCGCCCCGCAAATTCGTGCCCTCGATGCTAGCTTGCCGCATATCGGATCCGCGCAGGTCAGCCTTTTGAAGATTGGCTCCGGTCAGGTTGGCCTGTTTGAGATTGGCTCCGGTAAGATCCGCTCCGCGAGGATCCGAACCGCTCAGGTTAGCCCCTTCGAGAACGGCGTTTTTCAGGTTTGCACTTCGCAAGTCGGCCTTACTCAAATTTGAGCTGAAGAGGTTGGTGTGGCTTAAATCCGCCTTGCTTAAAATCGCTTGTTCAAAACTCGCTTGGCGGAGGTTGCTGTGGCTCAAATTGGCGCCGCGAAGGTCGGTATAACGGCAGGTGGCCCCTTCCAGCGTACTGTGGGAGAGCGTGACCGCCTCCATCTTGGTCTTGACCAGGCTGGCGCTTGAGAGATTCACTTGCGCGAGATTGCTTTTGGTGAGATCAGCCCCGTCGAGATTCATCTTGCTCAGATCGGCTCCGCTTAAGTCCGGAACTGTCCCAGGCTTTTGGGTCCGCATGAAGTTCCACTTTTGAACTCCCTGCTTTAAGAGTGTCAAGTGCGCAGCGTTGGCCATGTTTCTTTTTTCGCCCCCAAGCTTGAATTTTCATCCGGCTGCTGGCGAACCGGCTTTGCCCCTCAGCCGCTGGTGATCCCCGGGAGAATGATAAGCCATGCCGCAACAAGCCATCAACCCTCGCCAGCTTGCCGCTCCCCCCTGAACTGGCGCAACATGGAAAAGCCATGTTGATTGTCCATGTCCATGTTCATGTCAAACCAGACTGCATTGACGCCTTCCGCCAGGCTACATTGGAAAATGCCCGCCAGAGCGTTCAAGAACCGGGCATTGCCCGCTTTGATGTGATCCAGCAAGAGGATGATCCCTCGCGATTCGTTTTGGTGGAGGTCTATCGCACGGCCGGGGCTCCGGCGGCTCACAAGGAGACCCAACATTATCAAATTTGGCGCGACACAGTGGCCGGCATGATGGCCGAGCCGCGCACCAGCGTCAAGTACAGCAACGTATTTCCGGACGACTCTGGTTGGTAGCGAGCCATGACCAGCTTCGAATTCGCTACGGCCGCCCGCATTCTCTTCGGCCCGGGCAAGGTCCAAGAACTTGCTGGCGCCATCCGGAGGCTAGGGACTCGGGTTTTGCTTGTCTGTGGAGCATCGACGGACCGCGCCGGCCGTGTAGCTTCCGCGATAAGATCCACGCCGCATCACATCTTTTCGGTGCCTGGCGAACCGACGCTAGAGGCCGTCCGTCAAGGCGTCGAGACCGCTAGGAGTCTGGGCTGCGACGTGGTTGTAGCAGTCGGAGGCGGCAGTCCGATTGATGCTGGGAAAGCCATTGCGTCACTGCTTGCCAATGGAGGCGACCCACTCGATTATCTCGAGGTGGTAGGCAAGGGACTACCCATCGAGCGGCCCTCTGTGCCTTTCCTCGCCATTCCCACCACGGCCGGCGCCGGCGCTGAAGTGACCCGCAATGCCGTTTTGAAAGCGACCGGCTACGGCGTCAAAGCGAGTCTTCGAAGCCCTTACCTGCTTGCGAATATGGCCATTGTGGATCCAGAGCTGAGCTGTTCGATGCCGAAGCCGGTCACCGCAGCAACAGGCATGGATGCGCTCACGCAGCTAATTGAGCCCTACGTCTCGGTGCGCGCCAATCCCATGACAGACATGCTGTGCGTCGAGGGTATGCGCCTGGTGGCTCGATCGCTCGAGCGCGCCTTCCACAACGGATCGGATCTCGAAGCGCGCCAGGAGATGGCGTTTGCCAGCTTGCTTGGCGGGATGGCCTTGGCCAACGCGGGACTAGGAGCCGTACACGGCTTCGCCGCCCCCATCGGTGGAGCGTTTGAAGCGCCACACGGCGCTGTCTGCGCCGCCTTGCTGGCTCCTACCATGCAAGTGAATCTCAAAGCTCTGCGGCAGCGCCAGCCCAACAGCTTCGCCTTGGACCGCTATGCGCACGTGGCGCAGATTCTCACCGGCCAGCCGCACGCCTCCCCTGAGGATGGCGTACGCTGGGTTGGCGAGCTTGCCGCAAGGCTTGAGATCCCACCTTTAGGCTGCTATGGCCTTGGGGCCGGGCACATCGCAGACCTCACGGCGAAAGCGGCTCAGTCCAGCAGCATGAAGGGCAATCCGATCTCCCTTGAGCCGGATGAACTGGCGGCGATTCTCTCCGCCGCCATTGGACACGCCAAGCTCTCCGGGCAGCTATACTAGGGCGCTGGTGGCCGATGTTAGACCCTCACCGTGCGGATGGTGGCCGCACTTCCTTCTTGTTGCTCTATCCTCCGGCACTTTCGCCGCTGGCCGAAAATCTGTTGCGGCAGCTCAGCTACTGCGGATTGCGGCAAGAGGTTGCCGGATACGCCCTTGAGGGTGCGTCGTTGCGCGCCGGAGCCCGTCAGGCCCTTGAAAGCGCCTCCCACGCGCTCCTGCTGTTTGCTCCAAACGCCGCCCCCTCACCAGCACAACTCCGCCAAGCCTTCGAGCTCGAGAGCCAGCGCAGGGACGCTTTGCGTTTGTTCCCAGTGCTGGTTGACGGAGCCCAAGTGCCCGCGCTGCGACGAGCGGGCGCCTTGGAGTTCCGCACTCGCGCCCTGCGCTTGGCGAGCCAGAATTTGCTGGCCGGCCTTCCCGCCTTGGTTGACCGGCTCATTCCAGGCTGGACACGCGCTCACTTTTTTTCCCGCTACTGGTTGTTGGACCAGCTGTTTGAGGCCCGCCAGCTCCGCCAGGCCGTCGAACTGGCGCGGAGTTTGTGCGATCGGGCATGCGCGGCCGGCAGCTTCGCCTACGACCAGGCCATGGTGGATATCCCCATGGCTCGCATCCTCCTGGCGCGAGCCCTTTTCAAAACAGGAGAACGGCAGGAACCGGAGCAGCTGTTGCGTCTAGCTCGAAACGAGTTGCTCGGCGTGCTCGGCCGCCAGGGCCAGAACGAGGCGCCGCCCAGACAGATTCTGTGGCTTGAAATCGCCGACGCCATGCTGGACATGAAAATGACGGCTGAGGCGCGCTGGGTGTTGGAGGAAGCTGCCGAGGCGGCGCTTTCCGAACACGATCCGCTTCATGCCGCCATCGCCCAAGGGCAACTCGCCCAGATCTTCCTCTCGGAGAAGCAGTTTGCCCAGGCCCTTGGGCTCTGCGAGCAAGTGCGCGACGCTTTCACCGCGTTAAACCATCCCCGCCTGCTCGCCCGCGCCTGGCGCCAGCTGGGCCAGATCCACCGTGAGGCGTCGCAGCTGGCGGCCGCCGAGCAGGCCTTTTTGGAAGCCTCGCGGCTGGACCCGGACCCCGAACTACTCGCTACGCTAGCCGAGCTGTGCGCCCAGCAGAAGCGCCTGCGCGAGGCAGCCGTCTACGCGCAACAGCAAGCAGGCCTCTTCCAAATGCGAGGAGACCGCGCTGCCGAGTGCGAGGCCCGTCTCACCGCCAGCCGTTATTTCGCCCGCGCTGGAGCTGTCGCCCAAGCTCGCGCTGAGCTTGCCGCCGCTGAAGATGCCCAGTCAGCCCTGCAGCCCGTAGCCGAGCCCTGGAAACTCCTCGACGCCCGGCGCGAGTTGGAGCTGAGCTTAGGCAATTTCGAGGCCGCAGACCAAGCGAAACGCCAAGCTATGGAAACCTTTCTCGCATTTCGCCGGACGCGGGGTGAAAACGATTTTCCGAGCGGCCAAATCGCCAATTTTGTGGTCCTGGCCCTGGCCGCTGGTTCCACCACCCTCGCGAGCAAACAACTCGAGGAATGGCGTCGAAATCCCGATTTGCCCGCTCACGCCAAAATCTATCTCGAAGTCATCGGCCAAGTTCTGGCCGGCTCGCGAGACCGCACTCTGGCTCATCATCCCGATCTCACCTTCGACGAGGCGGCCGAAATCCACGTGCTTATGGACGCGCTGCACGACAGCTAAACCGCCGCCCCACTCCCCCCCGAGCATTCCCGCCGCTCGCAAGCTGTTATATAATCCGCAAACGTTTGTACAGGGGGCTTCGATGACCAAACGAGATTTTCTCACTTCGGCGATGGCCGGAGGGCTAGCCCTGGCCGAAATACGCGCGGCCTTCGCCTTTCAAAATTCCTCTAGCTCCTCCAAACTAGCGCGGAGAAAAGCGAAAACCACCAAGCTCTTCAAAGCCCCAGACGGATTTCCGAACGCTCTCGCCGTTACTGCCGAGGGTTTATGGATTGGCGAGCAGAAGCTGTCGGGCGAGCAGGCTAAGGCCTACCGTCTCCCCGAACCAGCCTCGCTCACCGAAAATGCCTGGCTAGTGGACTGGAATGGCAAAGTGCTGAAAACCGTGGTTACCCCTTCGCGAAACACCAGCGGCATGGCTGTCGGCGGCGGCTATGTGTGGATGATCGCCAATGCGCCTCCCATGGGAGTCTTTCAGGTGGACATGAATTCGAAGTTGATTAGCCACCGGCAGATTCCCTTAGGCCCGCCGAACGATGGTGGGGGCTCCCATGGCGGGAGCTGGCATGATGGCAAACTCTGGATTTCTTCCTTGCGCTTGCGCGGTAACCTCCGCGTGGATCCGAAAACCTGGACTCCCGAGTTCATGATCCCCTTCTACCAGGCTCCGGATCGCACGCGCTACCATGACATTACGATTGACAACGGGTCGATGTGGCAGGTGATCGGCAACGATTCAACCGGCTATAAGGACTTCCGTCCGGGCTTAGTGCGCTACGACTTGGCCACCGGCAAGCCGGTCGAAATTGTCGATTTCCTTCCCGGTTCGAGCGATCCTCATGGCTTAGCCATGTACGATGGCAAGCTGATCAGTTGCGATGCGGGGATTCATCCTGGCTGGCGCAATTATGACAGCCCGACGGCAGGGTGGATCTTTCAGATCGATTTTGTCTGAGGATGGCCAACAGGCATCACTGCGTGGCTGGAAGCTCTGCCTGCGGTGCGAGACTGCGCCACAATCCAATCAGTTCTTCGAGTGAAAGCTGCTCAGCGCGGAGGTGCGCTTTGCCCGTCGCCAAGACACGGTCCTGAAATCTCGCCAGCAGGTTGTTGCGTAGCGTCTTGCGTTTTTGCCGGAAACAAGCCGAGGCAAACGCGAGAAAAGAAGGAAGATCGTCGACCAGCGGTTGTTGACGGGGTTTGAGGCGGACCAAAGCCGAATCCACCTTGGGTGGCGGCCGGAAAGCCGCTCGTCCCACCCGGAACAGGATCTCCACCTCCGCTGCAACCTGCGTGCGTACGCTCAAAAAGCCGTAGTCGCGGCTGGCGGGACGCGCTACCAAGCGCCAGGCAACCTCCTGCTGCACCAAAAACACTGCTTTGCGCAACAGGTTTCCCAAAGCCAACACTTGATCCACAATGGGCGAAGTCAGATAGTACGGCAAGTTTCCGCAAACCACAACGGGGCCCCATTGCCCGAGGTCGACATCCCTGACATCAGCCTCGATGAGTTGCACCTCGGGAAAACGGTTGCGGATGCCGCTTGCCAGCTGGGAATCGAGTTCAATCGCGACGAATTGGGGACACAGTTGGCGTAAGTGCTCGGTGAGCGCACCGCGGCCCGGACCGATCTCCACGAGGTGGGCGTCGTCAACTGGCGCCACAGCAGCGGCAATCCGCTGGAGCACTCTTTGATCGTGTAGGAAATGCTGGCCGAGACGCTGTCCCAAGTGTGCAGCCGAACCGTTAAAGGTTTATCCTTTCACGTCAATTTGACTTCGCCGGAAAGAAAGCCGCAGCCGGCCCGCGGTGGGCTGACCGAAGGACATCGCGGGGGTGAAACGGACAAACAGCAAGTTATTTTCAACTTCACGACGCAAGGCGGAATTGGCCGGCACGGCGGGTAAGCGGTAGTCTACCATCCGGCCCTCACCGTCAATCACCACTTCCACCACCACCTCATCCTTGCTCAAGCTGAAGGGCGCCGCGCTCTTAATCGACGGGTCGACATGAAAAGCAGTCGGCACATCAGGAGTGGAACTGGCTACCGCAATAGGGTAGGTGGGGGCGAGCATACTGAACAGCACTAAGGCAGAAAGCACGCCTCCAGCGAAGGGTAAGGCTAGCGGCTCGATGAGATTCCGCATGCGAAGCGTCCAAGCCTGGAAGCCAAAGCCTCCCCAAGCGCCTTGGGCTTCCGCCTGCCGGCGCAGGCATTCTTTGGAAGCAAGCACGCGTAGAGCCGCGGTGAGCTGGGCAGGAGGATGTTTTTTCGGCAAGCGCTTCATCGCCCAACGCGCCTTGGCCAGTTCGTCATACCGCGCCGCACACCGGGCACAAACCCGCAAGTGCATGCTCAGCGAGTGCCGCGCCTCTTGGGGCAAACCACCATCCACGTAATCCGGCAGATCCCGGCGGGCCTGCCAGCAACCAAATGCGTCGCGCTTTAATTGGAACAGGCGAAAGAAGCGAAACATTCCCATAGTTCAATCCGTCGCTTGCGGCTGCCAGTTTCGAACCACCTCGGTTTCGAACTGACCTTCCAAAGCTCGACGCAGGGCTTCACGACCCCGCAGAATTCTGGACTTCACCGTGCCAAGGGAGACATCCAGGACATCGGCGATTTCTTCGTAACTCAAATCTTCTAAATCGCGCAGAACGACCGCTGCCCGATAGACCGGGTTAATCCGCGCCAGAGCCTGCTCAACCAGCGCCCGGGCCTCGCGCCCTGCCACTAGGTCAAACGGCGAGCGTCCCGGATCGCAAAGCACATCCTGCCAGTTCCGCGCTTCTTCATCTTCTTGCGTCAAGCCGACCTGTTTCCGTCGGTGCCGTGTAAACCAGCGTCGTTGGTTATGGGCTTCGTTCACCGCGATCCGGTAAATCCAAGTTTTAAGACTGCTGTTGCCACGGAATGAACTGATGTTGCGGAATACCTTCAAAAAGACTTCCTGCACCACGTCACTAGCTTCCGTGGGATCGTCAAGCAAGCGGTAGACCAAGTTGTAGACGGGTTGCTGGAACCGGGTGATGAGCGCCTCGTAAGCTTGTTCAGAGCCCGAGCGCAAGCCTTCCACCAGCCACCGTGGATCACTCGCCGGCTGCGGCTCGACGGAGGCATCAAGCCCGAGAATGGAAGTTGGGGCTGCCAAGAACCAAACCCTCTATCGCGGATTGTAGCGCGTCCTAACATTAAGGACACCTTCGATTGGCGAAAAGTTCCACAATGAAAGCATGCTTCGGGTTCTGCTGTGGATTGCGGCTGGCCTAGCAGCATGCTGGGCGCAACCGGCGTACGACCGCTTCGAAATTGCTCAGGATTTGTTGACCGCGCCCGCCGACTTCGGTTTCCTCAATCACCCGCTAACAGCCGCCGATCGCGTATTTGTCCGCGACGGTCGGTTTCACACCGTTGGCCCGGATCTGCTCCCAAATACAGCCGACGACCGCCCCATTCGCTTTTTTGGCGTGAACCTCTGTTTCTCTGCGAATTTTCCCCTCCCCGAAGACGCTGTGCGTATCGCCCGCCGGCTGCGGAAGCTCGGCGTGAACATTGTCCGGCTCCATCACATGGACACCCAGCCCGACGCCAACCCGGCAAACGCTGCAAGCCTGCTGACGACAGGTCCTTATCCAAGCTTCAACCCCCATTCGCTGGAGCGCTTGCGCCGCTTTCTCACGGCTCTGGCCGCAGAGGGAATTTATGTGAACTTGAACCTGCACGTCGGATATCAATTTCGCCCTCAAATTGATGGCGTTCCCGTGCTCACGCCCTCTATCCCCACACAGAGCAAACCCCTCCACATCTTCTATCCGCGGATGGTCGAACTGCAGGTCGAGTTTGCCCAGAAGCTGCTCGAAGCCCTCGCGCTCGAACAAGATCCGGTCTTAGCGATGGTCGAGATCAACAATGAGTCTTCGCTGCTGTGGCACTGGCAGGCCGGACAACTGGACTCCTTGCTCAACGGGGAATACGAACGCGAGTTCGCTACCCAGTGGCGAACTCATCTTCGAGGCCAATATCGCAGCGATGAGGAGTTACGCGAGGCCTGGGGAAGCTCCACCCCCGACGGCCTCAATTTGTTGACTCACCGCTGGTCGCTTGAAACACACAGCCCGGCACAGGCCAGTGTTACGTTTCAAGAGTCTGAAATTCAAGTGCGGGTCCTGCGGGGAGGCGCGCCCCTAATTGTGAAGCACACCGGATTTTCCCTCCAGGCGGGCAAAGTCTATGAGGCGGAGGTTGAACTGCGTGCCGACTTGGCAGCAGGGCAGTCCCGCAACGTGTATATCGACGTGAAGCAGGATCTCAGCCCCTGGCGCACGGCTGCGGGGCGTACAGTCGCCGTAACGCGGGAGTGGCAGCGGTTCACGCTGCGCTTCCAGGCGCCCTTCTCCATGGAGAACATCGGCCGCTTTGGCATATCAGTGGAAAACGTCGACCAGCCTTTGTGGATTCGAAACTGGTCGCTCAAGGAGCTTGGCGCCCGGGGCTTGAATTCCGGTGAGTCCCTCGATACAGCAGCGCTTGTCAAAACCACCGAAGCCTCTACGCCGCAGCGGCTCCACGACTATCTCGAGTTTCTCGCGGAAACTGATCGCGCGTATCTCTTACGAATGCGGGATGCCGTGCGGCAGTCCGGGAATTTGCTAGTTCCGGTGACCGGCACCCAAATTCAATTCGGAGGGTTGATGACGCTCGATTCGCATCGCGATCTGGATTATTACGACAACCATTTCTATATCGATCACTACAACTTCCCGAGTGCAGCCTGGGATCCGCGTGACTGGCGGATTCGCGACACTTCGGCCACGGCAACGAATCTCCAAAATATCCTGGCCATGGCTATGGCCCGGCCGGCGGGAAAGCCTTATACCGTGAGCGAATTCAATCAAAACTGGCCCAATTCTTATGCCGCCGAGCTACTTCCCATTGTGGCTGCAATGGCGAGCTTCCAGGACTGGGACGGTTTGATGCACTTTGCCTATTCGCATACTCGCAACTGGGATGACGGCGTGCCAAGCGGCTTTGATCTCAATGGGGACTGGACAAAATTCGTGGCCTTTGGCCAAGCGGCCTGGCTGTACCGAACAGGGGCCATCGCTCCGGGTGAGACCGTGTTCGAGATCCCGGTGAGCCGGGCCTTACGCGAGCGTGCAACGCGCGAGCGCTATAACGGCGGCGTCAGCACCTTTTTGAATCAAGTGCTGGGCTTGCCCTCCAGTCTTGCTTTGACCCGGCGCGTCGCGCTGGCCGGGCAGGAAGGCCCGCCGCCACCACTTCCTCCACCCGAGTCGCGGGACTTCTCCTTTGACCCCGCGCAGCGAGTCTTTCGCCTTCATTCCCCTTTCGCTGCCGGTGTATTCGGGCAAATTGGCGATCGCCAAGTTACGGCGGGTCCACTGCGCTTGCAGCTCGGTCCAGCGGCCCGTGGCTTTGTAGCCGCTCTGCTCACCCCACTTGACGGAAAGCCGCTAGCAGAATCGCGTCGCTTGCTGTTGACGCTTCCAGGCCAGACCTTGCGCACGCAACCTGGCAGTTCCCGTCCGCAGCGCGTGGTGCTCTACCCAGGCACAACCGACTGGTTCACCCTCGAGCCTGAACCCGGCAGTAGCAAACCCTCAGGAAATCGCACGGGGGGAAACCGGCCTACCTACATGGAACGCATCGAGTGCACGATCTGGCTCGACACCCCAGGGCAAGGCCTCCAAATCTATCCGCTCGATGGTGCGGGCCGCCGTCTGCCGCCCGTTCTGGTGGAAGGCTCGCAGGCCCGGCTGAACGCTCCCGGCGAAGTCTCTGCTCCGTGGTATGAGATTGTTCTCGACTAACAAAGCCGTATTAACATTCGCCGGTTGAGCGGCGAGGCATGGCAGGACTCGAAATTGCTGGCGACGAATACCATCTGCAACGGGAGGCGAAAAGCGGCCGGGTTCAACATTGCCAAGCTTGCTTGGTGGCTGGCACAGTAGGAGTTTATGGGCTGGCCAAGAATCTTCCTTCTGTTCCTCTGCGTTGCCGCGCGCGGCCAACAGGATTTCAGCGCGCAATTTGAACGGATCAAAGCGAAAGCGACGGCCCGCCAGCTCTACGCCCTACTCTACGAGTTGCCCAAGGGGGGCGACCTCCACCATCACGGCTCGCTCGCCGCCTACCCCGAAGAATGGCTCGCCGCGGCAACGAATCCACAAGTGCTCAAGGGAAACCGTTTTTACACGCGTCTGCGCTTTCTCGCCTGCCCCGATAGCGTGGAGCCGTTTCTGCGCTTTCACACCATCGCTCGCTTTCAATGGCAGCAGCTGTCCGAGTGCGCGAAAGCCGAGTACATTGCCTTACAGGAAATGAGCGAGCCGCAGCGGTTGGAATGGCTTTCCGCCATGCGACTGGACCGTCGCGGCGAGGGGCGCGAAGAGTTTTTCGAGCGCATTGTGGCTCGCCTGGCCGCCCTAGGGCGCGATCCCCATGTGCTGCTCGAGGTCATGGCCCGTTACGTCCTCCGCTACAGCCACGAGGGGCTCGCTTATCTCGAAACCCAGTTCAACCCGCGCAACGCCGTCGATGAGCGGGGACAGCCGGTACCCGTCGACGAATACGTCCGCCTATTACGCCAGACCCTCGAACGCCGCGAGTTGAAATCCTCCGGTGTCACTCTGCGTTTTCTTTACCCCGTGATCCGCTTCCACCCCGAGGCCGAGAAGATGGTGGAAAGCGCCTACGCCTTTGTCGCCCAAAACCGCGATCTCTGGGTCGGCCTGAACTTAGTGGGCCGCGAGGACAATGACAAAGGTCACGCCTTGCGCTTCCTGGATGTGTTTCGCGCCATGCGCCGCAAATACTCGGGAGTCCATCTCTCTATTCACGGCGGCGAAGTGGATTCCCCGGGCCGCGAGGTACGCAACACCCTGTTGCTTGGCGCCGAACGCATTGGCCATGGCTTCAATCTCATCACCGACCCAGATACGTTGCTCCTGCTACGCCACGGTCGCAATCTCATTGAAGTTTGTCTGGTGAGCAACTACCTACTGGAGTATGTCGACCACTTCGCGCGGCATCCCTTTGTTGAGTATTTGCGTTTGGGCATCCCCGTTTCATTGAACACGGACGATCCTGGCGTTTGGGAATCCAACCTGACCGACGAATATTTCCTCGCGCTGCGTCACTTTCATTTAAGCTGGAGCGAAGTCGTCGAAGTAGGCCTCAATTCGCTCGAGCATGCTTTCTTAGAACCGGCCCTGAAAGCGCAGCTCATCGCGCGCTACAAATCTCGTATTCGCGCCTTCGAAGCCAAGTATTCAGCCCCAGATTGGGAAACCAAGCTCAACGCCGTCCAGCCCTCGATCTCTGGCTTTGCGCGACGCCACTTGCTGGTGGGAGCGGACTAGAGATTAAACCGGCGGCCGCCGCCGGTGCCAGTTTGTTTGGTTTTGAAACGCGGTACCGAGAGCGAGCAGCTTGTTTTCCGAAAACGGCGGTCCCACGATTTGTAACCCCAGCGGGAGGTTGTCAACAAAACCGCACGGCAGACAAAGCGCGGGAAGACCGGCTAGATTTCCTGCTGGAATGAGGGGCGTGGGTGGAGAAGTCAGCCGGTCCAGCGGTTCACTGATTTTGCTCGCCGGGCCAGAGCGTGCGGGAGCAATCAGCACGTCAAGGTCGAAGAAGAGCTTGGCGAACTCGCGCTGGACCAAGCGCCTCAAGCGCATGGCCCGCAGATAATCTTTGGCCAGTACCTCTTGTGAAACCTTGATGCCCGCAATCTGCCGCTTGTCGGCCAGTTGATCCACTTTGCCGGAAGCAACCAGATCTTCGAAAATCGATCCCATTTCCGCGCTAATGATGGTGGCAACCATGGCTGAATAGGGGAAGTCGGGAATTTTGGCTTCGATCAACCGGACGCCAAGCTGACGGATCACCTCCAGCGCTTCTGCAAACGCCTTCCGTGCCTCGGCCACGACACGATCGGAGAAATCCGCCGGATCGTAGCCAACTTTCAGCTCTTTGAGTGGGGGAGCAAATTGCGGAGCGTAATAAAACCGCTTGTTTGCGGAACTGGGATCCTCGCTGTCACCGCCTGAGATCGCTTGCAAAATGTGCCCGCAATCTTCGGCCGATCGCGCCATTGGGCCAATTTTATCGAGGGTCCAGGATAACGCCATGCACCCAGCCCGGCTCACCAAGCCATAGGTGGGCCTGAGGCCGGTGATCCCACAAAAAGCCGCGGGCGTCAGAATGGAACCGCTAGTTTCCGAGCCGATAGCCCACGGGACCAGACCGGCGGCGACGGCGCTGCCGGATCCGCTCGAAGATCCGCCCGACCAGCGGGAGCGATCCCAGGGATTGAGTCCTGGCCCTTGCAGTGACGCGGCGGCAAAGCGGTAGCCGCCTCCTCCGGCCAGCTCCACCATGGCCAGCTTACCAATCAGCACCGCGCCAACCTTGCTGAGCCGCTTCACGATGGAAGCATCTTGCTCGAAGACTTGAGCGGCGTAAGGGCGCGCGCCCCAGGTCGTTGGATGCCCAGCCACGGCCACCAGATCTTTGACTGCATAGGGCACTCCTTGCAACGGCGAGCGAATCCGCCCGCGGAGAATCTCGCCATCCGCATCGTGCGCTTTACGAATCGCCTGATCCCGCAGCAAGAGAGCCAGGGCGTTAAAGCGCGGCCCGAGTTTTTCTAACCGGTCGCAAAAGGCCCTTGTCAGCTCAACGGAACTGTAGCGCTTGGCGCGAATTCCGGCATGCAGCTCAGTGATGGGAGCAAAATAAAGATCGTCCCCAAAAGTCGCCATGTCTCCTGCCGCCGCTTCCACCTACGCTTTGAAGATGACCGCAGGCTCCACGCCCATGGGGAGACTTACCTTGGCCATCTGTTCACGGTTGCGACGAAGTGTTTCCCGCTGAGCAGCGAGATCATCTTCGAGAAGCGGTTGCCCCTGCGGTTGTAAGGATTCTGCCGCACCAAGCGGCAGGGCGGCAAGTACGGCCAGCTGTCTGCGCGTTACTTTAGCTGCCATGCCGCCATTATGGCAAATCGTGGAATTTCAAAACACGCGGCCCGGCAAGCTTTGGGAAAGGGGGCCGCAGCAGCAGTCGCAACCAACCGCGCAGCCGGCCGTTAACTGAGCAAACTGCGCCGACAGAATGCTAGGCTAGGAACACTTGACGAGTGTCTACCTTGAGTCGACGATATGACGCCATCATCATTGGCGGCGGCCACAACGGTTTAGTGACAGCCGCCTATTTGGCGCGCGCCGGCCGGAAAGTCCTCGTCCTCGAGCGCCGTCACCTGGTCGGCGGTTGCGCCGTGACCGAGGAAATCTGGCCCGGGTACAGGGTTTCGACCGCCTCCTACCTGGTCAGCTTGCTGCAAGAAAAAGTCGTTCGCGATCTGGAACTCGAGCGGTTCGGATACCGCGTTGACGCCAAAGATCCCGCCTTTTTCTCTCCCTTCCCCGACGGGCGTTACCTTTACATGTGGCAGGACCGGAAGAAAACCCTCGACGAGATCGCCAAATTTTCCCGCCGCGATGCCGAACGATATGTTGCCTACGAAGAGCATCTCGAGAGACTAGCGGCCGTCGTTGAATCGTTGCTGCTCGTCCGGCCTCCCGCCCTGCCTCCCCCCTCAAATCTGGGCGAGGTGGTGGATTATCTGAAGTTGCTCGCGAAGTTTCGCGGACTGGGGCGCCGCGAATGGATGGGCCTGGTCAAAGTGTTCACGCAGTCCGCTGCTGACTTTCTCGATGAATGGTTTGAAAGCGAGCAGCTCAAGGTGACGCTCGCCACCGATGGCGTGATTGGAGCCAATGGCGGCCCTCGCTCCGCCGGCACCGCCTACATTCTCTTGCACCACTGCATGGGCGGGGTTGGGGGCAAACGGGGCTTGTGGGGATTCGTCCGGGGGGGAATGGGCGCCGTCTCCGAGGCCATCGCTGCCAGCGCGCGCCACTCTGGCGCGGAGATCCGTACGCGAGCCGCCGTGGAAAAGATCAAAGTTCGCCAAGGCCGCGCCTTGGGCGTCGTTCTGGCGGGCGGCGAAGAGATCGACGCCCCCATCCTGGCCAGCAACCTCGACCCCAAGCGCACCTTCCTCGAACTCATCGAGCCGGAACACTTGCCCGAGGAGTTCCTGGCACGCATCCGACAATTTCGCATGGAAGGTACATCCTGCAAGATCAATCTTGCTCTTGGGGGGCTGCCAGACTTTGTGGCCTTGCCCGGGACGCCCGCGCCGCACCATCGAGCCACCATGCACATTTGCCCCGATCTTGACTATGTGGAGCGGGCCTGGGATGACGCCAAGTACGGCCGGCCCTCGCAAAGGCCGCTCCTAGAGATGACCGTGCCGACCATGTATGATCCCTCCTTAGCGCCTGCTGGCAAGCACATCATGGGAATCTTCCTGCAATACGCTCCGTATACTTTGCGCGGTGGCGACCGCTGGGATCAGCTGCGGGAGCCGTTTGCCGATCGAGTCATCGATCTCATCGCCGAGTATGCTCCGAATATCAAGCAGATCATCGAGCACCGCCAAGTGCTAACCCCCGAGGATCTGGAAAAACAGTTTGGTCTTTCGGGCGGCAATATCTTCCATGGCGAGATGAGTCTCGATCAGATGTTTTTCCTGCGGCCTGCCCCGGGGTGGGCAAACTATCGCACACCGATCGCGGGGCTTTATTTGTGCGGCTCAGGAGCTCATCCGGGAGGTGGGGTCATGGGGGCAGCTGGCCATAACGCTGCGCGCGAAATCCTCAAAGGCTGATTGCCGCCCGGCGAAAGCCGGTCTGATCGCTTCAGGCGCCTCCCGTTGCAGGGTTAGAAAAACGGGGGTGAATCGGCCGGCTGCTGGCAAAGGCGGATTGCGGCCGTCGCCTCTCAGTCCTTCCCCTGAATCGAAATCTAAAGCGGTCCCCGTGGCAATCCGATAGGAAAGTTGGTGCCAACTCAGGAGAAATCCCCAGTGCTTGCCGACGCAGCCGACGTCTTGAGCGACCAGCTCCGCATGCACCTCCAGCGCATGGCATGGTTGCTTCATCCCCACGCTGCTGCTCTGGAACGGCAGTTCCAGCGCCGCTTGAAGGAAATGGAGATTGACGCGCTTGAGCGCGGGGCCTTATCGGCGATTACGCCGGGCGCCGTGGCGCGTGTTCTTACCGAGGGACGAACGCCAGCGAGTTTTTTTGAACAAGTGGAATATCACGGCAGGCGGCTTGCGAAACTGAACCTCCTACCCAGCCAAATTCTCGCCGCGCTGGCCGAGTATGATCGCCTGCTAGCGCCTGTTCTCGAAAAACTTTCTGCGGATGAGAGAGCGAATTTTCAATGGGTGCGGGAGCAGCTCCAGTTTTGTGTCGTGCTCACTTTGAACAACGCCTACTACCAGGTGCGCGAAGCCGAAACGCAGGCCTTTTACGAACTGTTCCGCGTGGAGCTCGAATCGCGCAACTTAGATGAGCTGCTCGAGCGCTTCTTGCTGACATTAGCTCAATTCTGTCATGCGGACGCGGCCCACCTTTTCTGGCTGGATGGCGCCAGCTGGCGGCACAAAGCTTCGATTGCGGCCAACGCCAAGCGCGCGCTCACGCTCGACGGAATTGCTTTCGACCGCCGGATCTTGCGCCGGCTCATGAAGCCGTGCTGCTCGAGCTGGTCGCAGGGAGAAGCTCCCAGCGATCCGGTTTTGGACCAAACCTGGATTCGCCGGTTTGAATCTTGTTGGTCGGTTCCTCTTCTCGATCAAGGCAAGCTGGCCGGCGTGGTCCAGTTGGGGTTTCGCAAAACCTATGAATGGTTGCCACGAGAGCAGGAATTGCTGGCCGCTGCCGCTGAGCGCTGTATTGTCGCCACACAAAAAGCTCGCCTGTTAGAAGATCTAGCTGAACGCGAAGAGCAAGTTCGCAGGCTGGCCGAGCACATGATGCACGTCGAGGAGGCAGAGCGCCGGCGCATTAGCCGCGAGCTGCATGATGAAGCGGGGCAATCGCTGCTGTGCGTGCGGTTAAACCTGGAAATGATCGAAAAGTCCTTGCCGCAAGGCGAGGCCCGCACCAAGCTGGCCGAGGTGCGTGAGATGACGGAAGGAACCATCCTGGAAATCCGGCGCCTAATAGCCGCCCTCAGCCCCGCCGTGCTCGATCAACTGGGTTTGGGCGCAGCGCTGCGCCACTTGGTGATGCGCTTCCGGCAAGTCCACCCAGCCAAAGTCCGGCTTCAGCTCTCTCGAATTTCTAACCTTCCCAAGAAGCTCGAAATCATTGTCTACCGCGTGGTCCAAGAGTGTTTTCACAACATCGCCAAGCATTCCTCCGCCAATCATGTAAACATTTCTGCCACAACTGCCGATGGAAAGTTCAGGTTGTCGGTGGAGGATGACGGCGTCGGTTTTCACGTCCGGGAAGCACTCGAAAAGCATAACTCGTTTGGGCTTTCCGGCATCCGTGAACGCGTAGCCCTACTTGGAGGAACGTTTCTGATTGAGAGTTGGCCGCGCAGCACGGGGAAAACCGCAAACGGGGGCGGAAGCCAGCTAAGCGTCGTTCCGAGCAACGGGAAAGTTCCTTGCCCGGCCGGTGAGGGGACATCCGACGGGACAGGCTTGGCGACTTTGGGTAGCAAGCCCACCGCCCGCTCTGCAGAACGTCCGAAACAAACCGCACTGTGGCGCAAGGCCAACGGCGGTGAGTCCCTGCCGAACCGGGAGTACAGGCAAATCCGGCAAGAGGAGATTGGCCCAAACATCGACAGCAAGATTCTCAGCACGGCGAGAAAAAGCGTCGCACCAACGAAAAACAAAACCACGACCAACTCTCGCCCACAAGAGCAGGAGCAAGATGAAAAGGATCGAAACTCGAGCCAGGCAACGGCAGCAAATGCTTCATTCAAGCGCGATTCGCCGCGCTCCGCATTATCCACTTTGCGAATCGCGCCGGCCAGCTTCCAGCCAGGCCACAGAGTTGAGGAATTGGATTTGGTGAACCAAGCGACAAGCCGCCTGATGCGGCCGCTTGCTCAAGGAAAACATGGCGAAGCCAGTAGACGCGCACCGCAAGGATGGCAAAAATCCAGCCCGAGTGTACGCTCCTGGCGGTTCGTCGGAGAGGACGGGGCGCCGATTGGCACACGGATCTCGATCGAATTGCCCATCTCGCAGCGTGGAGTAAGAAGGTAGTTTTTAGGATCAACGTCGGACGAATCGTATGGCAAAAATTCGAATCATGCTCGCGGACGATCACACACTGTTCCGCCAAGGAATCCGGACCCTGCTGGCCGCAGAGCCAGACATGGAGGTCATCGGCGAAGCTTCAAACGGAGGCGATGCAGTAGAAAAGGCTGCAGAAGTTCGACCGGATGTCGTGCTCATGGACATCGGCATGCCCGGATTGAGTAGCTTTGAGGCTACTCGCCAGATCAAGAAAAACCGCCCCGAAACCAAAGTGCTCTTTCTCACGATGTATGACGACGAAGACTACCTCGTCGAAGGCATGGAGGTCGGGGCCAGCGGTTATGTCCTCAAAGACTCCCCCTCCGCTCAGCTCGTGGCTGCAGTGCGCGACATCGCACGCGGCGGCAGCTACCTCAGCCCCCGTATGCTCTCCCAGCTCGTCGACGACTTCCGCTCCAGAATTAAATCGGCAAACCGGCTGCCACGCTTCGCAACGCTAACCACAAGAGAGCGCGAAGTGCTGAAAATGCTTGCGGAAGGAAATTCCGTCAAGGAGATCGCCTGCGATCTCAATCTCAGCGTGAAAACCGTCGAGGCGCATAAATTCAACCTCATGCGCAAACTCGACATCCACAACAAGGCGCAATTGGTGCAATACGCCATTCAAAAGAAAATCATCAAAATTCCCAACATGGCCTAGCCGCCGGCCTCGCAAAGCCCAAACCCGAAGAATGGCTCTGCGCGTGGTTTCTCACGGCAACGCCGGAATTTCTTCGGGCAACGCCGCAGTTGAAGTGTTCCCCCCGCCATCTGCCCTCTGGAGTTGAAGCGACGGAGGATTGCTCCGCCTCACCGCGTGGAATTCTGAAAAACCTTCACGCAACACGCTCGATTCCCCTGACCTCGCTTGACACTCCGCCTCAGCGGATGCAAGGCTTCAGACTTTTTGCCGCGCCCCCGGCCAGTTTTCCCCGCCCGCTTTCATCTCCGCCCCATCCCGTCTAAATAGGCCAGCACCCCCTCGATCAAATCCCGTTCCGCTCGCTCGGTCACCACGGCCGTCCGCGGCTCATATCCCCCTTCGCGAAACGCCTCGGCTGTCGGAAGATAGCCCAGCCACCCGTTTGTATAGCCAAAAAAGAATGTGAAGCGGAACCGAGACTCTTGCCGCACCCGCATCGCAATCTCACAGAACAACTCGAGCGGTGCAGCCCAAATCACTGCATCTTGGATGCGCAAAAATCGAACTGGAATTCGCACCCGCGGGCTTGGTCCTGGTGTCTCCGAGGAATAACGGGAGAGTTCTGGGGGCCAGCTCAGCCCGGCCTTGCGAGGCGTCTCGATCCACGTCTCTCCGAGCCATAAGAGCGAATCCTGCCCCGGCGGCAAGCTCCGGCTGGCTTGCAAAATCCGTTCCCCCAACAAAACCCGAAACTCACTCAAGCGCGCACTGTCCACATCATTTTGCACGGTGTAAATCGGAGCTAGATCTCCGGCCGCTCCATTCACGAAAAGCATGGGAGCTCCCAAAACCGATTCCACATGCGCGGCCACGGTTCCAGGAACATCGCCACTAACTTCGAGGAAACGCCCTCCCAGCGCCGTAGCATGCACGGCGTAGTTAGCCACCAAGGCAATCAGCGACCCGTCAGGGCGTTCGATGCGGATGACGCCGATTTGCCGGTCGGCGGGGCCATCCGGATTCAGCCCCAGCCGGACCGTACCATCGAGATCGCGCGCGCGGCGGTTGATGTTCGCGCGAGAGAAGCCGGCGCCGACGGAAATCCGCGCAGGGGTACGCTTGTTTCGCACCTCACCAATCACCGCCAGCAGTGACGATTTCACCATCGAAAAATACTCCTGGTCCCAGGCGTGGTCCGAACGTCCTTTGAGCAAGACATCATAGATGCCCGGTGGGCCGACCTCGGGGGCCGAATGCGTATGCGTAACCGTCCACCAGAATTGCAGTCGCGGAATGCGAAACTTGGCTTCCAGTTCGGCAGCAAGCTCGTCGTAGACCGACGGCGAGAACAAACACAGGTCTGAGGACACCAGATACAGCTGGGTTTTGCCGTCGTCAAGCAAGACCACACGGTGGAAAATTCGATCGTGTACGCCAGTCGAACGGCGCGCAGCGTATCCCATCAGCCACTGGGGCGAGGTTGGCGTAATGTCCACCTTGGCAGCCGCCGCATGAAGCTCCGCCTGGAGCTCGTCGGCAGCAAAACAACAAAAGAGAATCAAGATCCAGAAAACCGCTCGCACGCACACAGCGTACCGCGAAAGCGCCCAGCCGGGTGAGCTGAAAAAGCCAGAGGCCTGCTCGTGCAGGCCTCTGGCCGATCGGATCTCGACAGAAGGAAATCAGGTTCCGGAATTAGAAGAAGAAGCGGATTCCCAGTTGCAGCTGGAAGGGGTTACCCACTTGCTGCGTCGTATTCGGGTCGTAGCTGCCATCTGGGCGGCGAAGCGATTGGAATCGCGGATCGACGGCAACGGGTTGGCCGTTGGTCCCAATCCCAAGCCCGTAAATTGCGCCGTTGGCGTTAAAGGTGACGTTGTCGATATTGAACAGATTGAACATTTCCGCCGACAACTGCAGGCGGCGCACGTCATTGCCGAGCCGGAAGTTCTTGAGAATTCGGAGGTCGTTGTTCACCACTCCGCGGTTGCGGAAGCTGTTGCGCTTGAAAACAACGCCCGGGGCCGAATACGGCCGGTCGTTGGCCGAGGCATCGCCGTTGGTGTCTGCGCCCGTGCGCGGATTCATCGGCAGGCCGCTGCGCGAACGGAAGATGCCGCCAACCTCAAACCCAAATGGCAAGGTGTAAACGAAGCTCGAAGTAAACTGGTGCCGCGCATCAAGGTTCGAATAGTGGTACTCGGGACGAAGATCGAAGCTGTTGTTATAAAGCGTTCCCCCCGCATCCCGTTCATTGTCGTCGTCTGAGAAAGTCTCTGACCAGGTGTAAAAGGCCATGAACTGGAATTTCTTCGAGCGATATTGCGACTGCAGGGTGACGCCGCGGTACATCGAGCGTGCCGAGCTTTCCCGGACCGTAATGAGATTAAGGGTGGGGATGGGTCGAGGAATGCCGCTAAAGATGGCGCGGCCGTCAGCCGGGCGGATGGTCGGGAACGGCAAGTTGTAATCCCGGTTGCGGTGAAGCTGCGTCGTATTTACGTAGTTGAACTGGACGCCCGCAAGCCAGCGGTCCGTAATTTCGCGCTCCACCCCAAGGCCGCTTTGAAAGGCGCGAGGATTGCGGAAGTCAGAAGCCATCAGCGTGAGGTTCACACCGCGGAAGGGATCGACAGCAGCTCCACCGGCCGCAAGGGCCGCTGCACGTTGCACCGTCTCCACCGGAATTACCGGAAGACTGCCAAGAGGGAAACGATTTAAATCCACCCCTACGGCAAGGAACTGCTGGTAGAGAGTGTTCGTCGGTGAACTGGTCAAGCGGATGGAAACGTCTCCGGGCGGCAACCGCAAGTTGTTGGTCGGACCAGAGAACAGAAGCATGGGAGTGGCGGCGTAAAATATTCCCGCATGCCCCCGAACAAGCGTCCGGCGTCCAGTCGGATTCATGTTCCAGGCGAAACCAAACCGGGGCATGATCTGATCAAGCGAATCACGAATGGTGGTAGGCCGTAAGCGCGCGCCAATCGGAAATTGGAAGTCGTTCACCCGGTTGAGCACTTCCGTATTGTTTGTGACGGGGGTCGGATTCCACTGCCCTTCCCAACGCAAGCCGTAATCGAGCGTCAGCCGTGAATTTACCCGCCAGCTATCCTGCGCAAAGAAAGCGAGTTGACGGACACCAAAATCCGCGATGGTGTTCCCAATTTGGCGGTCGTAGAAGTAGTTGATGCCGGGTGCACGGTCATCAAACCGGTTTTGACCCGGACCGACCGAAAGCAACTGGAGAATGCGCGTCACGTCGCTTGACTGGATCACAAAGCTCCCAAATTGATTGAAGCCAAAGGTCTGGAAGGTCGACAGGAGGCTGAAGTCAAGACCCAGCTTCACTGAGTGCGAGCCGCGTGTGAGCGACAGGCCATCGGTGATCTGCCAGCGGTGATCGTCTTGAGTCGTGGGGAGGAAGGTGCGCGCGCCAAACAGACCGATCGGGCTGGCGTTCACGCTGGGCGTTTGCGAGTTGGCCAAACGCGGCCGGATCTCATAGGAGCCCGAAAACTTCAAGTCATTGATGACATTGGGTGAAAAAAGGTGCGTGTATTGTAAAGTGCCAAAGTGATTCCGGTTCTTCTCAATCCCCTCGTTGCTCAAAGCGCTGTTAGAAATTGGGTTGAGAGCGCCGCCGGTACTCACTGCATTCTCTTCAGTGGAGTTCTGGAAATTGTAACGAAGAGTTAGTCGGTGCCCTTTTTGGAATTGGTAATCGGTACGAGTGGTAAGGGCGATGTTGCGGTTTGTCTGTTTAAAATTGCGTTCCTCCCCACGGAAGAAATTCAGCGCATCTTGAGTCTGCGGGGTCGGAGTACGGCCAGCAAGCTGGGCAAAAAACACCTGGCGGGGGATGTTGCCGAGCTGCTGCTCCAGAGCGCCGAACCAAAACCAGCGATTCGAACGAATGGGACCGCCCGCGGCCCCTCCAAACTGGCTGACCGTTTCCGAGGGCTGGCGGTTCAGGATCGGGTTATTGGCGCTCAGCTCGCGATGCCGGATCTGATAGAACGCCTCTCCGTGATATTCATTCGTTCCCGACTTGGTAATCGTGTTCAGAATCCCGCCGGTCGAGCGGCCGTATTCGGCCGAATATCCCGTTGTAATGACTTGGAATTCCTGGATAGCGCTTTGAGGAATCGTGAAATTAAAATTCGATCGCTCGCCACCCCGGATACCTCCGAAGAAGGGCTGATTGTAGTCGGCCCCGTCCACCATCACATTTGCATTAATCCCTCGCTGGCCGGCGAAGGACAGCTGCTGGCGCGAAGGCTCCACCTGCACGGTTGGCGTCAGCGTGGCGAAATCTTGGAAGCGGCGACCATTAATCGGAAGGTTGGTGATCGCGGTACTGTTGACAACCGCTGCGGGCGCGGGCATGGCGACGTTCAGCAGGCTTTCCGCCACCTCTACGGTGGTGCTTACTGCCTGCACCTGCATCACGATGTTCAAGCCCACAGTGGAGCCGACATTGACCACGATTCCCGAAGTGGTGCTGGGAGAAAAACCTTGCGCCTCGGCCACCACCTCGTAGGTTCCCGCATCCAGTTGAAGTACGCGGAATTGGCCGGTTTCATTGGCGGTCACTTCTCGCACAAAGCCGGTCCCTAGGTTCTTGATTCTCAACTTTGCGCCAGGAACCCCGGCTTGGTTGGCATCAAGAACCGTGCCGACAATCTGGCCTCGATTAGCGTCAGCCTGAGCAAATAAGAGTGCAGTTGCACAGACCAATACCACAAACAGACGAATCATGACTGTCACAGGCAGAACCCCTAGATTTCGAAATTGGCGAGTCTGAGAAACCTAATACAGTTCTAGGATAATCCAAACGAATGACAGTAAGATGACTGTGGTCTGACGGGCCCGGAGCCGCCCGCCGGAAACGTCGCTCGCCGTCGGTCAAACCAGTTCACCAACAGGCCGATAAGGCAGTTGTGCCAGCTTTGACTACATTCCAGGCTTCCGTCAAACCGCTCAGTTTCCGGGATCGCGCTTTTCAGGCGCTGAATGATCTGCCTCCTTTTAATCCCGCTCTGAACAAGCTACTCGCCACGCTGGCTAAAGAAGACGTTTTCTTCTCCGAAGTGGCGGCTGTCATCGAAAAAGACACTGTTTTGGCAAGCAACGTCCTGAAGTTGGTGAATTCTGCGCTATATGCGCGTGCTGGAACCGTGAATTCTGTGCGCAGCGCCGTCGCGATTCTAGGGCTTACCAAGCTCCGCAACCTCGCCTTGAGTCTTTCGGTGTCACGGATGTTCAAACAGGTCCGGACCCCAAAGTGGTGGAGGCACGCCGAATTCAATCTGCATTCGGTGGCGACGGCGATCATGGCGGACACGCTGGCGCAAAGGCTAGCGGTCAGCTATCCCGAGGGCGCCTTCACGGCCGGCCTGCTCCACGGCATCGGCAAGTTGTTAATGGCGGTCGCTTTGCCTGATGAGTTGGATCGAGTCCTGGAGGCTTTCCAAACGCAAGAGACAGCCACCATGGAAGAAGTTGAGCTCGCCTGCTTGGGTTGTTCCCACGTCGAATTAGCCTCGGCGGCGCTTGCGCAGTGGCGTCTGCCTGTGGAGATTCAGCAGGCCGTCGCCACGCAGCACCAAGGCCTCGCGGTGAACCCGCAGCCCGGATCCAAAATCCCCCTGGGTGCACTCCTGCATGAAGCGCACGAGCTCGTCAACCAAGTCGGCATCTCCACGCCGACCTGCGCCAGCCCCCTTAAAACGGCTCCCGCCGAACGGCTCGCTGGCCTTGGCCTCCAACACGCAGCCGATCAGCTCCTCGCAGAATACCAGTCCGAGTTCGAGGCCATTTGCTGCCTGTTCTAACCGACTCTCGCCCCCCGGGGAGAGCCAGCACAGGCCAGAAGGCTTTGGGGCAACAGGGGAAGGTAGCCGGTACAGCACGGCCAGGAAAGACGAGCAGCTACGGGGCAAGGGGAGCGGACAGCAGGCCACGCACAAGGGCAGCAGGGAACGCACAGATCAGCCCATCCTGGCTTTTGCGAAACTCCCGTACCGTCAGGGGTGCAGAGGCCAAACAATTTGAGGCTATAATGTTTTGGCGTCCATGGCGATCGATTGGTTCCCGCTGTGGCTGAGCTTGCGCGTGGCTGCGCTTTCCACGCTCTGCGGCCTGCTGTTCAGTCTTTGGGCGGCGTATCGTCTCACCTTCACATCCGAGGCCTCTCGAAACTGGGCACGCGGCTTGCTATCCCTTCTGCTAGTGCTGCCCCCGACGGTCCTCGGCTATTGGATCCTGGTGGCCGCTGGCAATGAGAGCTGGCTGGGAGCCACCTATCTGAGGCTCACAGGTTCCCCTCTTCTGTTCAGCTGGCAGGCCGCGGTACTTGCCGCATCCCTCCACTCAACGCCCTGGCTTCTTCGGGCAACCTGGGCTGCACTCGACGAAGTGCAAGACCCTTACGGGCGCGCCGCTCTTTCCCTTGGAGCCTCGGAGAGGAGAACCTTTCTCCGAATCTGTTTACCCTTGGCCGCAAGGCCGGTCCTTGCCGCCACGATTCTGGCTTTTGCGCGCGCACTCGGGGAGTTTGGCCTCACGCTGATGATTGCAGGCAATCTCCCAGGGCGTACCCAAACTCTCGCCGTCGCCGTCTACGATGCCGTATTGTCGAGTCGAGGCGAGGTGGCTCGGGCGCTCGTTCTGGTCCTCTCTGCGGGGTTACTGCTGTTGGTCTGGCTCGCCAGCCGTGCGTGGCCCAAACAGGCAAGCGGATGATTCAGGCGAGATTGAAAAAGCGCTTCCCCCCAAGTGCCAAGGCTGCCGGCTTCTTGCTGGAAGTGGACGTCTGCTCCACGGCCGCCGTGACTGCTTTCTTCGGTGCTTCCGGCGCCGGCAAGACCCTGGCGCTCGATGCCCTAGCAGGATTCCTCCGCCCCGACGAGGGCCGGATCATGCTAGGCGACGACCTCGTCTTTGACGGGGCAACGAACGTTCATCTCAAACCGCAACAGCGTCGCTGCGGGTATGTTTTTCAAACTTGTTCCTTATTCCCGCACCTGACCGTACGGCAAAATTTAGAATTTGCAGCGGAATTTCGTCCCAAATTAGAGCGTTACCGGCGCGTTAACGAGATGATGGAACGCCTTCGGCTTGACGAGCTCGCCGGGCGGCGCCCTGCTGAGCTTTCGCTCGAGCAGAAAAAACTTTGCACTCTCGCCCGCGCTCTTCTCAGCCAGCCGCGCCTGCTTCTACTCGATGACCCTTCCTCCGGCCTTGACCCCAGCAGGCGCGCACAACTGCACGCAACTTTGCGGGAGATCCAGCGAGACCTGGCAATCCCGATGGTTGTCGCCAGTCGCGATTTTGCCACTTGCCACGAGCTCGCCCAGCGCCTTTTCGTTTTTCATCAGGGGCGTATTCTCCAGCAAGGCGCACCGGAAGAAATTTTTGACCGGCCCGCGTCAGCCGAAGTAGCCCGCCTGTTGGGGGTCTACAATCTTTTGCCCGCTGAAGTCCTCACGCTTGATCCAGGACGCAACCGAAGCAGCATTCAATTCGATGGCTATGAGCTAACTGGCCCCTACCTACCAGGTAAGTTCAAGGGAGACCGGGTGTGGCTGTGCGTCCGGCCGGAGGAGATTCGTGTCCTGCCGCGGGCCGGCCGGCCCGCGGTTAACCAAGTCCCGGTTGATTTTCAGGGTGCAACCGCAAGACCGGGCGCCGTTCGCCTGTCTTTTTCGCGAGGAATTCTCGCAGATATGCCGCGCGAGGAGTATGAACAACAGAAGCATCATAAGGAATGGCTCGTAGAATTTCCGAGCACGCGTTTGCGAGTGCTTTAATGATCAGTGAGGCGCCATGAAGACGTTCGAGGAGTATGTAGAGCTCGCCCGGCAAGCTCACGGTCACATGTGCGCGGGACAAATCCTAGGGCTGCGTCTAGCCATCTACGGCTGCAAACTCCTAGGCATCGATGACCCAGCTGGCGCCGATCGCAAGCGCCTCGTGACGTTTGTGGAAATCGACCGTTGCGCCACAGACGCCATCACCGTAGTCACTGGTTGCCGCCTGGGCAAACGCGCCCTCAAGTTCCGCGATTTTGGCAAAGTAGCGGCCACATTCTGCGATCTGGCGACCGGCAGGGCCGTACGCGTCGTCGCGCTTGAATCTTCCAAACAAAAAGCCAAACAGATGTTTCCTGAAATCGCAGACAAAAATGCGCAGCAGATGAAAGCCTACCGCGAAATGGCAGACTCGGACCTTTTTACGCACCAGTGGGTGCGGGTCCGCCTCGAGCCCCACGACCTACCCGGTTACAAAGCCGGCAGGATCATTTGTGCCGAATGCGGCGAAGGCATCAATTTTCAGCGAGAAGTGCGCCGGGAAGATGGCAAGGTTCTCTGCCGGGCCTGTGCTGGCGAATCGTACTACGAAGTGATTCCCCAGTGATCCGGTACTTGATCACCGATCGTCTGCTTGCGGGCGGGACTGAAGCGCTGCTTGTGAAAGTGGCCAAGCAGCTAGAGCGGGGCGTGGATTGGATTCAGGTTCGAGAGAAAGATTTAAACGATCGCCAGTTATTCCAACTTGTAGGCGAAATCAAACGCCTAGCCATCCCTTTTGGCGCCCGCCTTTTCGTCAACAGCCGGGTGGACATCGCGCTGGCGGCTGAGATCGATGGCGTGCACCTCCCCGAGGGGTCGATCTCTCCAGCGGAATGGCGGCGCATCACGCCAAAACATTTTCAGATTGGGGTGTCGTGCCATAATCTCGAGGGTTTGCGGCGGGCCTGGGAAGAAGGCGCCGACTTCGCCACCTTAAGTCCGATTTTCCCCACCGCTTCGAAACCAGGCTACGGGCCAGCCCTGGGTCTTGAGAAGCTAGCCGAGGCTTGCCAGGCCGTTCCCATTCCCATCCTCGCTCTGGGTGGAATTACCTGGGAAAATGCCGAGCTGTGCCGCCAGGCCGGAGCGGCCGGCATCGCTGGGATTTCCTTCTTTTTAGCGGCTTGATCGCCCGGCCGTTTATACTGGAAGAGCGCGTGAAGCTAGGTATTATTTTCCTTGTGTTACTGGTGGTTTTGGAGTGCGGCTGGACGGCTGCGGGCCGGCCGGCGGGGCAAACCAATCCCGCTGGTTCCAAACAAACCAGCGCCAATACAAGAAGACTCCTAGCGCGGCCCAGCAACAATGGATCTGCAAGGGCAGTGACCCAAAAAGCACCCGCCCCAGGCAAAAAGCAAACCGCCCGTCAAACTGCGAAAAAAACACGACCCGCTCGCAGAACCACACCCGCCGCCACACGCTCTTACGCGACTGTACAACAACAACCCACTCCGGAACGCTACCGCGAAATTCAACAGGCTCTTATTGACCGGGGTTACCTTCAGGGGGAAGCCACAGGTCATTGGAACCAAGATTGCACGGAGGCCCTGCGACGCTTCCAACGAGATCAAAAACTGGAGGCCAGCGGCAAACTCGATTCGCTGTCGCTGATCGCCTTAGGTTTGGGCCCAAAGCGGACGACGAGTGCCCAAATGAGGCCACAATGATCATCGGTGTTCCCAAAGAAGTCAAAGACCACGAAACGCGTGTTGGCTTGGTCCCGAGCGGCGTCACGGCTCTGCGCGAGGCGGGACATCGCGTCTTGGTAGAAACCAATGCTGGAGCCGGCAGTTCCATTCCAGACTCTGAGTACGTCGCCGCAGGAGCCGAAATCGTGGACAAGGCCAGTGAAGTCTGGGGCCGGGCGGATTTGGTGGTCAAAGTGAAAGAGCCCCAGCCTTCGGAAGTAGCTTACTTCCGGCCCGGCCTAGTGCTGTTCACCTACTTACACCTTGCCCCTCTGCCCGAGCTCACCGACCAACTGTTGAAGGCGCGCGTCAACTCGGTAGCCTATGAAACCATCCGCGAGGACGATGGCTCGCTCCCGCTTCTCACTCCCATGAGCGAAGTAGCCGGCCGCATGGCCGTGCAGGTCGGCGCTCAGTATTTGGAAAAACCCAACGGTGGCCGCGGCATTCTTCTGGGAGGCATCCCCGGCGTTGCGCCAGCAAATGTAGTGATCATTGGAGGTGGCGTGGTCGGACACAACGCGGCCCGCATTGCCACGGGTCTCGGCGCCGACGTTACCATCATCGATAAGAATCTCAACCGTCTCCGCGAAATCGACGACATCTACAACGGGCATGTCATGACCCTGGCTTCGAACACGCACACCATCGGCGAAGCAGTTCGCAACGCTGACCTCGTCGTCGGAGCGGTCCTGGTGCCGGGGGCCTCCGCCCCCCGTCTGGTGCGCCGCGACATGATCGCCAAGATGAAAAAAGGCGCCGTGGTGGTTGACGTCGCCATTGATCAAGGTGGGTGTTTTGAGACCTCCTATCCCACAACGCACAGCGAACCCACATACTATGTCGACGGCGTGTTGCACTACTGCGTCTCGAACATGCCAGCAGCCGTACCCCACACTTCCACACTCGGCCTGACCAACGCCACGCTGCCCTATCTGCTGACCATCGCCAACCTCGGACTCGAAAAAGCCTGTGAGTCTAGCCGGGCGATTCGAGAGGGCGTGAATACTTACCAAGGTGAATGCGTCTTGGCCGCCGTTGCAGAATCGCAAAACCGGAAATGGCGAGAGCTCTCTTCGATGCTGTGACGCCATCGGGAAGCTTCGCCTTCGGGAAAGGTCTCCCAGGACCCCCTGGTGCGCCGCTGTGATGGCCCGCCGCGCCTTGATTCTTGCTCGAGGGAATCCGCTCTCGCAACTTGAGGATCAAAGCCGCGAGAGGGAAGCGCACGCAGGAGGTCCGGGGCGGCCTCCCAAGCCGGTTAGCTCCGGTTTTGCTATCCAGGGCGGAGGAAGTTCGAGTAAAGTGAAAACATCATGCGTACGTCTCCCGTTCAACTCGCCGACTGGCGCGGCGTATTCCCCGTTCCTCCGCTCGCGCGAAAGGCCGGCGCCTCGCGCTCCCTGGATTTCGATGAGAACAACAAGCTCCTTCGCTACCTCGAAGCCGGCGGCATGACCCGTTTCCTCTATGGAGGGAACGCGTTTCTTTATCACCTGCCGCTTGCCGAATACGAAGCGTTACTGGACTGGCTCAACTCTCAACCTGACCATTACTGGTGCATCCCGAGCGCTGGCCCATCCTTTGGGCGGCTAATGGATCAGGCGCCACTTTTGCGCCGCTACCGGTTTCCAGCCGTCATGCATCTTCCCTGCGGCGACCCGCGCGATGCCCAGGGCCTCGAGGCGGGATTGCGAGAATTTAACCAGGCCAGCGGTACGCCCCTCATCCTCTACTTGAAAGAAGAGAACAACTTCGGCGCGGATCTGGAAGCGGGATTAGACGCAGTGGCTCGCTTGGTGAGGGATGGGGTTTGCATTGGCATCAAATACGCCGTGGTGCGCAAGGATCCCGAAACAGATCCTTATCTAGAAAGCTTGTTGAAGCGCGTGGATCGCAGAATCGTGCTGAGCGGAATTGGCGAGCGCCCAGCCCTTGCACATTTGCAGAAATTCGGTTTGCCGGGTTTCACTACAGGGAGCGGATGTCTTGCTCCAAGCTTGAGTAACCGCCTTCTTGAGGCTTGCCAGGCAGGCGAGGAGCAAACGGCACAGGAAATTCGCCAGCGCTTCCTCCCGCACGAGGATTTACGCGACGCTTGGGGACCGGCACGGGTGCTGCATGCCTCCGTGGCCTTAGCCGGCATTTGCGAAACGGGTCCCATCCCGCCCTTCGTCACTGGTCTCCATGCCCAGCAACTCCAACAACTCGAACCGGTGGTGAAAGCTCTGGCGGAGCAGCCCGTCGCCGCTTAATCGAATTCGCCTTCAGAGGGATACAGGCGTCTCGCCTAGCGGTCTGCGGCGGCAAGTACTTCGTCCACCGACGGCTTGCCACGCCGCGCATACCGGATGATGCCGTCCTTGCCAATCAGGTAAACGGTACGCTTCACAATCAAGCCATTTGTACGATAGAGCCGGCCCACCTTCTGGCCTTCGTCCACCAAGAGTGGAAACGGAAAGCGGTGCTTTTGGCGGAAGCGAGCATGGCTCTCTGCGCCCTGCGGATTGATTCCGAACACCACAATGTTGTGATTCTGAAGCAGCTGCCAGCGGTCTCGAAACTCACATAGCTGCTGGCGGCAAACCATCGTGTCATCTCCCGGATACCACACGAGAACCACGTTTTTCCCCCGCAACTGCTCCAAACTGACGAGAGAACCTTGTTCGTCGGGAAGCACAAACGGCGGAGCCTTGGATCCTACCGGAAGCGGATCAGAAAACAGCCAGCTCAATAGCATGAAAATTGGCACAACCAACTCAAAGATGCGGCAGGCAGGCCAGGGGCGCCAGATTTTCTCATCCTACTCCCGGCGCAAGCCGAGCGCGCGAATCTTTTTGTGCAAATTGGTCCGCTCCATTCCCAGAGCTCGCGCGGTTGCCGAAACATTCCAGTCGTTCTGGTCGAGTGCTCGCAACAGCAGCTCCCGCTCGGCGGCTTCTCTGGCCTCCTGTAAGCAAGAGCGCGGGGATCCGTCCCGTGGAAGGCGAATTTCCATTGGTACCGATGCCGCCCCCAGGCGGTCCGAAGGCGCGAGAATTGCCATTCGTTCCACCGTATTCCGGAGCTCGCGCGCATTTCCCGGCCAAGAATAAGCTTCCAGAAGCTCGAGCGCACTTTCCTCAAGCACCTTCGGCCGGAAGTTATTCCGCCGGCAGAATTCGGACAGGAAATATTCCGCCAACGGCCGGATGTCGGCCAGGCGCTCCCGCAGCGGCGGCACGCGAATGGGCATCACGCAAAGCCGGTAGTAGAGGTCCTCACGAAACTTCTCCCGCCGCACCATCTCTTCCAGATCGCGATTCGTGGCGGCAACCACGCGCACTTGAACACGAATCGCCCGTTCGCCTCCTACGCGGTGAAATTCGCCTTCCTGCAGCACTCGTAACAACTTGGCCTGCGAATTTGGATGCAAGTCCCCCACTTCATCGAGAAACAGCGTTCCCCCATCAGCGAGTTCGAATTTCCCCCGCCGCAGAGAACTGGCACCCGTAAAACTTCCTTTTTCATGCCCAAAAAGCTCGCTTTCGAGGAGCTCCGTGGGGATCGCAGCACAGTTCACCTTCACGAATGGACCTGAAACAAACGGGCTGTGTTCATGGATATGTTCTGCAAGCAGCTCTTTTCCGGTACCCGACTCGCCAATCAAGAGCACACGGGCGTCGGAGCGCGCAGCAAGTGTTGCCTGTTCGACAACTCGCTGAAAGGCGGTACTCACGCCGATCATCCGCGGCCTGCCACCTAGCTGTTCTCGTAGCGCTTCGTTTTCCCGCCGCAGCGAGGAATGTTCAAGCGCATGCCGGATGGCAAGCAGGACGCGTTCCCTTCCCAACGGCTTTTCTAGAAAATCGAACGCTCCGATGCGTACCGCTTCAACCGCGTCTGCAATTGTGCCGTGGCCGGAGATCATCACCACGGGCGTTGAGGACCCAGACTGGCGCAACTTGCGCAGAAGATCAATTCCGTTGCCATCCGGCAAGCGCACATCCAGCAGGTATAAATCTGCAGCCGGATCCTGAGCCTGCCACTCCGCTGCCGAGCGACAAACCGTGACGGCAAAACCCTCATTGCGCAAGATCCACTCTAACGAGCGTCCGATATTCTCTTCGTCGTCAACAACTACAATTCGCTTGGCGCACATTTTATCCCTTGCGTCGCAACCTGCGTCTCCACTGGCGACAAAGCAGCAGGCAGAGTAAACCGGAACGCCGCTCCGGAAAGCTGGCTGTCAATGAATGCTAAATCTCCTCCAGAAAGCAGGGCGCTCTTGTGGGCGATTGAAAGCCCCAAGCCCATTCCCGACTTCTTGAAGGAAATCGTCGGTTGAAACAGCGTCTCGCGCGCGTGGCGGCTTAAGCCTGGACCCGAGTCGTGGACTTCAAAGGCAACCCGGCCCCCCGACTGCTCCGTCAAAATCAGCACAACCCCTCCAGCACCAGCAGCCTCAGCCGCATTCTCCAACAGATTGGTCAGCACGACGCGAATCAAGTCTTGATCCGCCTGGACTCGAGGACGTTCCGGCGACAGTTGCAAGCGGTAAATCACCTCCGGGTGTGCCGCACGAAGAAAACTGACGCGCTCTTCTACCACCTGGTTCAGATCCAAGAGCGACTGATGGACTGGCGGTTCCGCCGCAAGCTCGCTGAAGGCGCGTACGCGCCGTTCAAGCCGCATCACTTCATCCACGATAATCTGCGCGGCTTGGTCAAATTCGGCGCGATGTTCGGCAGCGAGGCGCTCGCCATAGCGGGAGACCATCTCTTCCACGGTCAGGCGGATGGGCGTTAGCGAGTTTTTCATTTCGTGCGCCATTTTTCGCCCCACGGCCTGCCAGCTGCTTAATCGGGTGAGCAGGATCAGCCGCTGCTCGCTATTTTCAAGCTGTTCGGCCATGTGGTTGAAAGCCAGGAGCGCTTCGCCGAGCTCGTCACGGCTGGCGCTTGCCAGGCGCACTTGCCGCTGGCCCGCTGCCACTTGTCGCAAGGCGTCGGTAAGCTGCTGGACCGGTTTCGCAATGCGATAAGCAAACAACACCATAATGGCTACTGCCACCACCGCCGCCGCGACCGCCACTAGAAGCAAGGCGAAGAGAAACCCGCGGCGCAGGTCGCGGCTCCGGCTCAACTCAACGCGCGCCCGCGATTTGCCCACTAGGGCCGAGATCTTCCCCATCTCCAGACCTCCCAGCCGCCGCACGTAGCGCCAGACGCCATCTTCCCGCCGGAGGAAGTAATGCAGCTCGCTTCCAGACGGTCCGCCCGCGAGAAAACGTTCTGACTCGCCACTTTCCCAAAACTCCAGAATCTCCCTCGGCCAGCTCTGCCGGCGATCGAGAAAAAACCGCGCAGGCTGCTGCTTGCCTGCCTCCACGTCGGCTCGTAAGGCCTCTTTTCCCTGCTGGTAATACTCGCGTCCGACCTTTTCGAGAGCTTGCGATAAATCCTCGATCTCTCGCGTAGAAGCAAGCGAGAGCGAACGTTCGAGCAACGAAGCCGTCACCCAGAGGGTCACCGTCAAGGGCGCGAGCGTTGTCACCAGAAAGGCTGCCAAAAGCCGGTTCCGCAGGCGTCTCATCAGGACCCCTTCCTATAATCGGCAATTCGGATAGGCCCGCGTCGGAGCGTCCACTTGCTTTGCGCCGGATGGGACGTACGGCTGAAGATTTCAATCAAAGCGGCAAGGCTGATCCCGCTCTGCGTCGCTAGCGGCCGAGATTCGGCCACGTCTTCGGCTCGGACATCCAGTTGTACCGTCACCCATCGATCGGGATCCAGCTTGTCCGTAGCGAGTATTAAGTTTTCCAGGCACCAAGCCTCCGTCGCCGGCTGGGTGAGGTGGGAGACGGACTTCATGGGGCGCTGCTCGCGCGCCATTCGCACAACCGCGAAGCGCTCCTCCCACAAGTCGTAGCTCACAAGAAAGCGTTCGGCAGTCCGTTGGAACGGGAGCTCACCGGCAAGCAGGGAAAGCTGAAAATCGAAAGCCACGGCGCTGCCATTGCGCAGCCGCTCCAGGGCGCGACCAGCCAGAAAGTGAAACTGTGGAGCCGCGATGCGGATTTCGCGCCCGTTCCAACTAATTTGCAAGTCTTGACCGCGCAAGTCGCCCGCCGCCACCCGCAACAGCACCATGGCTACCAGCAACACGAGGCGAAGCATGATGAAGGCCTCGCGCACAGGCGCTTCCTCGCTTGAAGGTGGCATCAGAAATTCATCCCGATTATCCAAATGGGTTCGATGCGGCCGTCGCGAATGGGAAACGCTAGGAGAACCGAGAATGCCTCACGCTTTGGACCAGTCGTCAGGCCAGCTGCAAGCGAGTGGCGAACCTTGCCCGGCTCACCGTCCACACTCACGCTCGCCGGACCCTGAAGTGCTCCCACATCGTAGACCATCCGAAACCACCCCTTGCGGTAATCCAAGGAACCGTGAGCGATTCGGCTGCCGCCTAGCGGAGCGATGTCGAACTTGTTCCAACCTCGCAGAGTGTTCAGGTTGCCGAGGACAAACCGCTCAAATAGAGGAGCACGCCCGTTCAAAAAACCCGCGGTGAAAGCGGCGGTGATGGTTTCTCGACCTCTTTCAAGCTGGTAAGAAGCTTCGAGGGCGTGGCGCGTGTAGGTGAAATCGCTGCCCAAAAAACTGGTGGCCGCGCGGAGGTGATAGCCTGCGTTGAGGGCTTGCGTCCCGAAACCGGGAAGCTGCCACCGCTGTTCAAGGCGCAGAGATGAATTCAGCGTGTGGGCAGTCTCATAGCGCGCGGCCGGAAACTGAGTTTGAAACCTCTGGAGACTGATCCCTGCCGCGAGAGTGACCGCGCCGATCACCACTTCCAAACCCGGCGAGAAGGCTTGCCGCTTGCGGTAGATTCCTGGAACGGATTCCTCTCCCTGCCGCCGGTCCCCGTCGCCTGCCGACAGCCGCCGGAGCGATTCCTCCACAGCGGGATTCCATTGCGAGCGCCAGCTTTCCGCAACAAAGCCCAGTCGCAGCCGATCATCCACCAGCCGGCGAAAAAGGCTTGCCCGCAGACCCGAGTAGCGCTCCACGCGATCGTTGTGATCCGTAAGAATTCCCGCCTGCAAGTCAAAGCTCTCGCTCGCAAGCTTCACATCACCCCCGAACGTGAAATTCTGCTTCGAATGATAGGCAAGCCTCGGCAGCACGACATCGGAGCGGCGGCGAGTTCGTTCCACCTCGTAGACGATCCGGATAGAGTCTGGTTTGGAACCCCTCACCACCCGCTGAGTGATCCGGTAACCTTCGAGCTCTTCCCGCAAGCGGCGCAACAGCCGGTCGGATTGCTGCGGGTTGAACTGGCGGCCGACCATCGCCTTCAGCTCGGCTCGGAGGGCATCACTCAACCGTTGTTGATAAGGAACAGGAAGTTCAACTGCTTCTACCATGTAACGCGAGTTCACATTCGTTGGATCAGCCGCCGCCTCTGCGACCAGGGCCTCAAACACCACGCGGATTCTTCCTGGCAAGCTCCCGGCAGCGGTTCTCACCGCGAGGCGATAGTCTTGCAACTCCTCTTTTAGGCGCCAGAGCAAAGACTCAACGCGGGCCTCCTCATAAGCCATGCCCACCAGCAGTTGCAGCTCACGCCTCAGGTCGCCGCTTAAACGCGTTTCCAGCCGCGAGGGCACCTCAACGCCCTCCACCACGGTTGTGTAGGGGACGTTTGTCGCCGCCTCCTGGTTCCAGGCGGGTGCAGGGAACAGAAACAGACACGCAAGCAACAGACCGACAGTCTCCATGCGCAGACCGTCTGTGCAGACAGCCTTCCAAACTCTAAGTTTCTGAAAATAAAAAGAGAGGCAGGCGATGCCGATGTGCCCGTGGTTCACACTGTGACGGCGCGGCGCAACGGCTCAGGCCCCTGCACCTGGCTGACCGTCAACACAGGCCAACGTTTTTAATTGCTCCGGCACGCTTGCCGCGCGTTCAAACACCTCTCGCAGCGCGCCATCTTCGAGATGGTCCCGGGCCGACTCTAGCAGACTTACGTAAACGCCCAAGACTTCCCGGATCGCCTCTCGGTTTGTGCGGAAGATGTCGTTCCAAACCTCAAACGGACTTCCCGCTAGGCGGGTCATGTCCGCTAGGCCGCCACCGGAGACGGCCAGGTATTGGAGATCGGGAATCTCCTGAAGGATGGTGGAAGCGAGCGCCGTTGACACGAGTTGAGGCAAGTGAGAGGTGAGAGCCACGACCTTATCATGCGTGGCGGCATCCATGATGAGCGTCCGCGCGCCAAAATCCGCCAGAATTTGGCGCAGAAGCTGAACACTCGGCAGCGAGTTTGCTTCGGGCGCTTCGGGCGTCAGAATGTAGCTGCGCCCGGAGAACAGCCCGGCCTCCGCCGTTCGTACGCCCCGCGTGGCCTTTCCGGCCATGGGATGACCCCCGACAAACATTCCAGGTGGAAAATATTTCGCCGCCTCCCTCACAATCCGCGATTTCGTGCTTCCGGCGTCGGTCACCACAGCATGCGCGCGGACCCAGGCGGCAATGCGCGGCAAAGCATCCAAGATGCGCTGGATGGGATGCGCCAAGTAGATCAAATCCGAACGCGAGACGGCTTGTTCGAGCTCTGCTCCCTCATCGATTACACCTAAGGCAAGGGCCTCCTCGAGGGTGCGAGGCGAGCTGACCCCCAGAATCTCCCCCTCGTATCCCGCCTTCCGCAGCGCCAGGGCAAAGGAGCCCCCAATGAGCCCGACCCCAATAATCGAGACGGTTTGCAGGCGCTGCCGCCAGTCACCGCGAGGCCTTTCATTCTGTTCGAAGAGCTCCGTCATTTAGGCTGCCCGCCGCACTCTTGCGCCCGTCTCATTTCTGCGCTTGCTGGGCGTCATCTGGCCAGCGCTCACTTTGCAATGTGCGCATCTCTTCAATAATTCGCTCAAATACGCGGCGGACGGCTTCTTGTGAGAGCGGACCACGGTTATTCCGGGCAAGATTGCGATACACATCGTCTTCTCGCTTCGGTTCATAAATCGGCAAACGGAGCTGGCGTTTGATGCGGCCGATCTCTTCCACGACCTCAGTACGCTGGTTAATCAGCTCGAGAATGGCGACATCGATTTCATCGATGCGAGCGCGGTGTCGTGCGAGCTGGCGTTGAGCTTCCTCGAAGGTCATTTCGGCACTCCTGCCCGAACTGGCATGGCAGAGGAAAGACTGCGCGCGAAGGTTTCTAGCTTCCCTTCCAAATCCGAGCTAGAAGCATACCGCTCCACCAAACGCACGAAGGCACTGCCCACCACGACCCCATCTGCAAGCGCGCCGACCTTGGCTACTTGCTCGGGCGTAGAAATGCCAAACCCTACCGCAAGAGGAAGTGTGGTGATCTTGCGCAGGCTAGCCACCAGCTCGTGAATGGACTCCGATAGCGACTCCCGCTCACCCGTGACGCCTGTTCGCGAGACCAGGTACACAAAGCCAGAGGAGTGTTCTGCAACGAGCGCCAGGCGGCGGGGAGGACTGGTTGGGGAAGCTAGAAACACAGTATCAAGTCCTGCTCGTCGCATTTCCGGAGCGAGCGATCCTGCTTCCTCGACGCTCAAATCGGTCAGCAAAACGCCATCAATACCAGACTTTTTGGCATCGCGGGCCAGGGCGGCGGATCCGTAGCGGAGCACAGGGTTGAGATAGGAGAACAATAGCAGCGGAATTTCGGAATGCTTGCGGATCTCTTCTGCCATCTCGAGGACGAGCGGAAGCGTTGTGCCAGCCGCGAGCGACCGCTCCGAGGCTGCTTGAATGACGGGACCATCGGCGATGGGATCGGAAAACGGCACACCGAGTTCGATGAGGTCGACGCCTCCCCGTTCGAGCGCCGCGGCCAGCCTTGGCGTGTGTTCTGGCGTCGGATCGCCGGCCGTAAGGTAGGCAATCAATGCCGGCCGCCCTTGCTGCCGCTTGCGCTCAAACAGCGAACGAATGCGCATAGTCTGAACCTTGTGCGTCAAGTTCGGGGAAATTTTCGCGGTAGATGTCGATGTCTTTGTCACCGCGCCCCGAAAGGTTGACCAAAAACAACTCACCCTTGGCCTTTGGAGCGCGTTTGATCGCCTCAGCCACGGCGTGCGCCGACTCTAAAGCAGGAATCATTCCTTCTAGGCGCGCAAGCGTGCGGGCCGCCTCCAAGGCTTCCTCGTCCGTCGCCGATGTATATTCTGCCCGCCGTTGTTGGTGAAGCCAGGCGTGCTCCGGACCCACAAGCGCGTAATCCAGACCGGCAGAAACCGAGTGCGTCAACGACACCTGCCCGTCCTCATCCTGAAGCAAGTAGCTATAGGCGCCGTGGAGCACCCCCGGCGAACCCCCTGCAAATCGCGCGGCGTGTTCTCCTAGGCGGCGCCCCTTGCCTCCTGCCTCCACGCCAACCAGCTTGACCCCAGAATCGGGAATGAAGGCATGGAAAATTCCAATCGCGTTGCTGCCGCCTCCCACACAGGCGTAAACCGCATCCGGCAGCCGGCCTTCGGATTGCAGAATCTGCTCTCGCGCTTCCTCGCCAATGCAGCGGTGAAAATCGCGAACAATGAGGGGGTAGGGATGCGCTCCCAAAGCTGAGCCAAGCAAATAGTAAGTCGTCGAGACGTTGGTCACCCAATCGCGCATGGCTTCGCTAATGGCGTCCTTGAGCGTACGGCTGCCGCTGGCGACGCCCACCACCCGCGCCCCTAACATGCGCATGCGGAACACATTGAGCCGCTGGCGCCGCATGTCCTCCTCACCCATATAGACCACGCACTCCAGCCCAAACAGAGCGCACACCGTAGCCGTGGCCACACCGTGCTGTCCAGCTCCCGTTTCGGCGATGATGCGCCGCTTGCCCATACGGCGCGCCAGAAGGGCTTGACCCAAACAATTGTTAATCTTATGGGCTCCCGTGTGCAGCAGATCTTCGCGCTTGAAATAAATCTTGGCTCCGCCTAAGGACTCGCTCAGCCTCTGGGCATAAAACAGCGGAGTCGGACGGCCAGCATAGTTTGCTAGTAACGCCTTTAGCTCTCGCTGAAAACTCTCATCGGCTCGCGCTTGCTCATAGGCTTGCTCGATTTCTTCAAGCGGCGCCATCAGGGTTTCTGGGACGTAGCGCCCGCCAAACTCTCCAAAATGACCTCTGGCATCCGGTAGAGCAATCATCTCCATCCTTTCACCGCCCTCGCCGTTTCAATAAATTCCCGCATCTTGCCATGGTGCTTCACTCCAGGTGCAATCTCCAACCGCGAGCAAGCATCCACACCCCAAGGTCGCGCGGCGGCGATGGCCTCAGCAACATTCGAGGCGTCAAGTCCTCCCGCGAGGATCGTTCGGTGCAAAACCGCGGCGGCAATGCTCCACGCAAACGGTTTTCCGCTTCCTCCGTAGTCCGAGCCCGCGGGGCCATCGAGCAGAATGGCTTCCACAGAACCATAGCGATCCAGAGCCTCGAGTCCAAAACCCGGTTCCACGCGAAAGGCTTTCCAAATGCGGGGGAACTGCGGGAGTGCCTCCGGCGGTTCGTCTCCATGCAATTGGACTACGTCCAGCCCAACTTCGCGCGCGATGGATTCGACAACTCGAGCCCGTTCGTTCACAAACACACCCACCTTCCACACCCGGGCTGGCACAGCCGCTGCAATTCGCCTGGCCTGCTCGGGAGTGACATAACGCTTGCTGCGGGGATAAAAATTCAACCCAAGGGCATCAGCTCCAGCCTCAGCCGCCACCTCCGCGTCTTCGACTTTCGTGATTCCGCAAACCTTGATCATGCAAGCAGCCCCTGCAAGGCTTGCGCAGGGTCCGAAGCTTTCATCAAATGCTCACCCACGAGGAAGGCTTGGTAGCCGGCCGCTTGCAGCATTCGAACGTGAGCCGGAGTCTGTATGCCGCTTTCGCTCACCCGCACCACTGAGTCCGGCATCAAAGACCCCAGCGCTAACGACGTCTCAAGCCTCACTTCGAACG
Source organism: Bryobacteraceae bacterium (assembly GCA_025056455.1). GTDB lineage: Bacteria > Acidobacteriota > Terriglobia > Bryobacterales > Bryobacteraceae > CADEFT01. The sequence goes on from JANWVY010000002.1 coordinate 663,138, forward strand.
TATGCAAATTGCGATTGTTTACGCCGACAATTTCTGCGCCTGACTCCAAGGCTCGCTCCAGCTCCTCCTGGTTGTGCACTTCCACAATAGCAGCCATGCCATAGCAAGCAGCAAGCCGGCGAAAACGCTCCATCTGCGCCGTAGTTAGAATGGCGGCAATCAACAGAATCGCGTCGGCGCCGCGCGCAGCTGCCTCCACCACATGCACTTCATCGATCGTAAAATCCTTGCGCAGCACGGGCAGCTTCACCGACTGCCGCGCGGCCTCCAGGTCTTTCCACCCGCCTTGGAAAAACTGCTCGTCCGTAAGCACGCTGAGCGCCGCCGCTCCCCCTCTTTCATAACTTCTCGCGATCCCAGCCGGGTCAAATTGGTCCGTCAATCTGCCCTTGCTTGGAGAGGCCTTCTTAATTTCTGCAATCACTGCAGGCGCCCGGCCTAGGAGCGCCCCACGGAAGTCGCGCCGCTTCCCGATCCACTTCTCGGCTTCGCGTTCCAGGTGCGCCCGCTGGGGCGTTAGTTCGCTCAGCTGTCCTCGTTTGTGCTCTACGATGCGGGCCAAAATGTCCGCTACGGCGGTAACCATGAATGCTTTAGCTTATCACAGGGCTCGCTGCGTCGATTGACAGCACGACCGCGATTAAACTATAGTTAAGGAACAAGTGCAATCCCCAGTTACGGGCATCCAACACCCTTCCCTTCCTGAGGTTCATGCTTCCGTTCCCACGTCTCACCCCACGCTCTGGAAGCGAATGTTCGCCTTTGCCGGCCCCGCCTATCTGGTGAGTGTGGGTTACATGGATCCAGGCAACTGGGCCACGGACCTCGAAGGAGGAGCGCGGTTTGGGTATCAGCTGCTGTGGGTTCTCGTTCTCTCGAACGTCATCGCCATCCTGCTTCAAACCTTGAGCGCCCGGCTGGGCATCGTGACAGGTCGTGACTTAGCCCAAGCCTGTCGGGATTGCTATCCCCCGTGGGTAGCCCGAATTCTGTGGCTTCTCTGTGAGATTGCAATTGCTGCTTGCGATCTGGCCGAGCTGCTCGGCGCCGCAATTGGTCTCAATTTAGTGTTTGGATTACCGCTGCTTGTTGGGGTGCTCTTGACCACCTTAGACACGCTGTTGATTTTGTGGCTCATGCGGTTTGGCATTCGCACGCTGGAGGGAATCGTTCTGACTCTGGTAACGCTGATTGCAAGCTGTCTTCTGGTAGAGATCTGGCTGGCCAAACCTTCGCTTCCAGCCATCGCGGCCGGTCTGGTGCCCCGCCTGAACGATCAAAGTCTCTATGTAGCGATTGGCATCCTGGGGGCGACTGTCATGCCCCACAACCTCTACCTCCATTCCGCCCTTGTGCAGACGCGCCGCATCGGCCAAAGCGATCAAGAGAAGGCGGCCGCTTGCCGTTTCAATCTCATCGACTCGGTGATTGCGCTCAACGGGGCTTTGCTCGTGAATGCCTCCATCCTAATCGTGTCTGCCGCGGTCTTTTTTCAACGCGGAATCGAAGTCAAAGAGATCCAGCAGGCACACTTACTGCTTGCGCCCATTCTCGGCGCCACCATCGCCAGCTTTCTCTTTGGCGTGGCCCTGTTCTTTTCTGGTCAATCTTCGACCCTGACCGGTACGCTAGCCGGCCAAATTGTCATGGAGGGCTTTCTCAATTTCCGCATCCGGCCCTGGTTGCGGCGCTTGATCACGCGCCTGGTGGCCGTTGTTCCGGCCGCGCTTACAATTCTGGTCGCTGGAGAGCAAGCCTCTTACAAACTGCTGATCCTGAGCCAGGTGGTGCTGAGCTTCCAACTGCCATTCGCCATTATTCCGCTGATCCAGTTCACCTCCGACCGGAAAAAAATGGGGCGCTTCGCTAACTCGGCATGGGTGAAAGCAGCCTCCTGGACAGCAGCGGCCCTGATCGTGAGTTTGAATCTCCGTCTGGCCTGGACGAGCATGGTTGAATGGATCGAAACAGCAGGCCCTTGGCAGCCTGTCGTTTACGGTTTGGTGATTCCACTGATGGTGGGATTGGGGTTGCTGCTGCTATGGTTAACGTTGCGGCCCTGGATGCAAGGCACGGAAGGGGAAAAGCGAGGCGGCTTGCGCATGCCTACGGAGCTCGCTTCGATTGCTCCGAGCTGCGTTTACCGGCGCATCCTCGTTCCCCTGGATCACTCGCCGCTGGACGCTACGGCAGTCGGCCATGCTGCCGCCATCGCCCGGCAGCACGGCGCCAAGATTTTCTTGCTCCACATCGAAGAAGGCGTCACCAGCCAGGTTTATGGCTCCGAAGCGCACACCACCGAGATTCAAGCCGGACGGAGGTATTTTGAACACATTGCCGGTTCCCTCCAGCAAACTGGCCTCGAAGCGGAGATCATCGTCCGTCACGCGGCGAATGTTCAAGCCGAGATTCTCCGGGTGGTGCAAGAGCTGGATCCGGATCTCGTGGTAATGGGGGCGCACGGTCACCGCGGCTTGCGCGACCTCATGCATGGCGACACGATTAACGCCGTCCGCCACGGCCTCAAGACCCCTTTGTTAATCGTGAAATGATTCAGGAAGCTTCAAATTCTAAAGTGTGATCAAACGGGGAGTAGCCCGTTACGTAGACGCTTGCGCCCGGCATCTTCGGCTCGGCGCCGCGCACCTGCGTATAGCGATGGGCGCGCGCTCCCGGACCAAAGCGAATCGTCCCAGATGGCGACTTCACCGTGGCGAAACCAGCCGGCAGGAGGAAGGCGTCGTCGGCGCCGGGCGCCCGCAATAAACCATCGAGCTCCAAGCCTTCCCCTCCCCGAATGTTCACTTCCACAGCAACGGGGACTCCGCTAGTTCCAAAAACCTGGAGGCGCAACCGGAAGCCTTTCGCCGTCTCCGTAATCGTGGCCACCTGCTCAAGGTGCATGACTTGAGTCCTTGCCCGATCGGGCCTGAATTCATCCCATTCGCCTGCTTGCACGCGGTGCGGCGGATCGAGCGGCTGAAAATAAGGCGCGGAAAGCGACTGGCGCAACACCCAACTGTCGCTCGATCGCGCGAAGGTTTGGGGAATGAACTGTGCTTTTCCAAAGAAGGCGCTCGCCAAGCGCACCGCTTGCACAACGGCCCCGCCGCGGCGGAAGTGGAAAAACCGGCTGTCGCCGCGCAACAGAATCAGGGCGCTGTTTTCGCCGCGGCGAATTCGAACCAGCTGCAAGGCCGGCATCAGCTTCTCATAGTTTTCGGGCAAAGGCGCCAAGGCCGGCAAAGGCTTCAAAAGCTCGGGATACTCCATGAGCGAAGAAAGGTCAGCATACCGGGGTGCATACCGAGCGGCGAGGCTCGCAAACAGGCCGTTTTGATCGTGGTAGGCAAGATAGTGAGCCGGTTTCCAGTACACCCCAATCTCACCGCGCTGGTTGCGGTCTTGGCGCCGGGAAATCTCCGTCACCATCTCTCCATCCGGATGCATGAGATAGATGGCCGACATTAGATTGCGGCGCACCGGCTCAAGCAGCTGCGGGCGTTTCAGCTTGGCCGCCATGGTGACAAATGCCCGTGTCGTGACCGGATTGTAGACCAGCGTACTGCGCTCATCAAACTGCCCATCTTCATCAATGTCGATGCCCTCGGCCAACCATTGATCAATGCGCCGCACGAGGCGGGCCTCTGGATAAAGCGCATGGATCTGGGCCAAGGCCGCACAAACCACCCATCGATGGTTGGGCGTGTGCACGCCTCCCACCACTAGCGCATCAGCGCAACGCGCCAGAATCGGCCGCAAAATCTGTTCAATTTCCCGCGTGCCGTTTTCCTTTGCGATGTGTTGCGCCGTAGCTAGATTGAGAGTGGCGAAGGCCGTGTCCGGAGGCGAATTGAAGTTGCTAATGAGAAGGTGGATATTGCCCTCCGCCGTCATGGAGCGCGTGTAGAAAGCGGCTGCCGCCCGAATTCTTTCGAGCATCAAAGGATCGCGGAAATACTTCGAGGCCCGGTGGTGGAAGGCCGCTGTGAAGGAATCAATCAGTCCAGCGGCGGTTCCCGGATGATGCAAATCCGTGGCGTCCGGGTAAGCCCCAAAATACGGGCTAGAGGGGTCCATGACCTGGCCAGCCAGGAGACGCTCCACTCCTTCGTCATGCCGCTTCACAACGATGGCTTCCAGATTGCCTAGATCATCACTGGTTTGCGTGGCTCCAGCCGGGAGGGCCGTCGCGGCCGCCGCCGCGCTCAGAAATTGTCGCCTTGTGGTTCCCACTGTTGATGATTCTAACAACGGGCAGACCTCGGCGCCGTCCTCGCTCTTCTCTTCAGTGATAGGATGATCAAGAAGCTATGTCGCAAATCAAAGGCCCCGCAATTTTCCTCGCTCAATTCATGGCCGACCAAGCGCCCTACAACAGCTTGCCTTCTATCACGGCATGGGTGAAATCTCTAGGATATCGAGGAGTACAGCTGCCTTCCTGGGATAGCCGGGTGATGGATTTAGCCAAGGCCGCCGAGTCCAAAACTTACTGCGATGAATTGAAAGGGCAAACCAACGGCCTGGAAATCACCGAACTGGCCTCGCACCTGCAGGGCCAGCTTGTCGCCTGCCACCCCGCTTATGACGAACTCTTTGACGCCTTCGCCGCCCCAGAAGTTCGCGGCAATCCGAAGGCGCGCTCAGAGTGGGCCACGGCGCAGATGAAGCTGGTGATCCGCGCCTCGCGCAATTTGGGACTTTCGGTTTCGCCCAGCTTCTCCGGCGCCCTGCTCTGGCCGATGATTTATCCCTGGCCGCAGCGGCCCGCCGGACTCGTTGAGGAAGGCTTCCAGGAGCTGGCTCGTCGTTGGAAACCAATCCTGGACTTCGCCGATGAACATGGCGTCGACATCGCCTACGAATTACATCCCGGTGAAGACCTCTATGATGGGGCGACCTTTGAGCGTTTCCTCGAAGCGACGGGCCATCATCGGCGTGTGGCCATCAACTATGATCCCTCGCACTTCGTCCTTCAGTGCCTCGACTACGTACGCTTTATCGACACTTACGGACCCTATATTAAGGCTTTTCATGTCAAGGACGCCGAGTACCGCCCGTCGGAGCGAGCAGGCGTCTATGGCGGTTATCTGGGTTGGCGGGAACGCCCGGGCCGCTTCCGTTCGCTCGGCGACGGGCAGGTGGACTTCAAGCAGGTCTTCACGCGGTTGACAGCCGTGGGCTACAGCTCGTGGGCTGTCCTAGAGTGGGAGTGCTGTTACAAAGACAGCGTTCAAGGCGCGACAGAGGGCGCACCCTTTATCGCCCAGCACTTGATCGATGTTCCCAAGAAGGCTTTTGACGACTTCGCTGGCGCCGCAACGGACCAGGCCCGCAACCGTCGCATCCTCGGACTGTAAGGCGACGTCCTGGCAAGATTCAGCACTTCGGCCCAGGCGAGCGAAGCGTGGCGTGTCAACGGCCGTCCGGCTTCAAGGCAGCGGCCAGGTCGCTTGCAAATTTCCGTAGTAGCGCCACTTGTTCAGCGCTGGCTTCCTGCTGAAACTCTTTGGCCACGAAGTAATAGCGGTCTCCGCGCAGCACCAGCACAGCCATCCCTTTTTCCGTCCACAGCCCCGCTGAGCCGATGCCCCCAAAACCGTTGTCCGGGGTGCGCTCCACCAGGGAAATAAAACCGTCCCGTTCAAACACCCAGTGGCGCTCAATTTGTGGAATGGGAATGAGCCGGATCTTCGCCGCCACCAGCCGCTCAAAGATTTCTTGCAGTTGCTGCATCCATCACATCTTGTAGCGGCCCAGATCCTCGTCGTTGAGGCCTTCAAGCCACCTGCGGAGCTCGTCATTGTTGACGCGGTCGGAAACGGCGTTCGCTGTTTTTGAGGATTTCAACACCGAGTCGTCCACAAAAATCGGGCAATCCAAGCGCAACGCCAGCGCCAAAGCGTCCGACGGGCGGGAATCCACCGTAATCGTCTCGCCATTTCTTTCGAGCCAAATCACGGCATAAAACGTGTCATCGCGCAATTCATTGACGACAATTTTGCGCATTTGGGCGTCAAGACCCATTAGCAGCGTCTTGATCAAATCGTGCGTCATGGGGCGCGGCGTGGCGACCTTTTCGATTTCTAGCGCGATGGCATTCGCTTCATAAATCCCCACCCAAATCGGCAGGATTGTGTTCCCGTTGACGTCCTTAAGGATGACGATGGGCATGTTCGTCACAGGATCCATCATCAGCCCGCGGATTTTCATTTCAACTTCCATGTGCCACTCCCTTCTTGCGCGATCACCCTAATTGAAACTTTCTCCGACCAGCGAATTTGGGCCAGCGCGGGTCACACGCACCAGTCGATAACTCCCGATCAACGACCCCTCGCCGGGCGAGGTTGTGGTGAAGTTCAACGTCTTGTTTTGCGACGTGCGCCCGATCCACTGGCCAGTGGCTTGATTGAAACCTTCCACTAAGACCTCTTCTACTTTTCCAATCAGCTCGGAATTCCGGCGTAACTGGATGCCCCGCTGCTTCTCCTGCAAAATGGTGAGCCGTCGGCCCTTCTCTTCTTCCGGCACTTGGTGGTCAAGAGACAAGGCGGGAGTGTTAGGCCGGGGCGAATACTTGAAGCTGAAGATCGAGTCATACTCTACTTCCTCCAGCAACCGCAGGGTTTGCTCAAAATCCTTTTCACTCTCGCCCGGAAAGCCCACAATAATATCCGTTGAGATAGCGATATTCCGCGGCGACCTCTTCAACCACTCAATGCGTTTAAGATATTCTTCGCGAGTATAGAGCCGCCTCATGGCTTCTAACACCGAGCTGCTGCCCGATTGCACTGGCAAGTGCACATGGTTGCACAACACCGGGTTTTCGTCGATCGCATCAACGATGCTCTTGCCGAAGTCACGCGGATGAGAAGTTGTAAAGCGCACCCGCCGTATGCCCTTGACACAAGCGACCTGCCGCAACAAAGAGGCAAAATCGCAGGAGGGATTCGAGGGGTCCACATAGCTGTTCACATTCTGGCCAAGCAGCTGAATTTCCGTGTAGCCCGCGGCCGCTAGCTGCTGCGCCTCCTCCAAGATGCTGGACGCTGTACGGCTGCGTTCCGGACCGCGCGTGAAAGGCACCACGCAATAGGCACAGGACTTGTTGCAGCCTTCGATAATCGTAATGTAAGCACGGTGCGGATTGTCGCGCCGAGTGAGCGGCGTTTCAAAGGTCTCGTCGGTGTCTAAGCTCAAGCCCGTGACGCGTCGCTCGCCCGATTCAAGCCGCGCTAGCAGCTGTGGAAGCTGATTGTAGCTGGCCGAACCGCATACCAAATTGACATGGGGCGCACGGTCAAAAATGCGCTCCCCTTCCTGCTGCGCCACACAGCCCAGAACGGCGAACGTTTTTCCCTTTGCGTGGCGCTTCAACTCGGTCAGCCGGCTGAAGACCTTCTGTTCGGCTTTATCGCGAATGCTGCAAGTGTTATAAAGAATGAGGTCCGCTTCGGCGGTGTCCTCTACTTGCTCATATCCGCGCGCCAGCAACGTCCCCACGACTTTCTCCGAGTCGTGTACGTTCATCTGACACCCGAAGGTTTCGATGTAGAACTTCTTCATGAGATCTGACCTTCATTATAAAGTTGCACGCTGGGGGCGGGTGAGAAAGCCGGCGCCACGGCGTTACACTCGCACCTGGCACTGGGGTCTCAGGCAGTTCTGCAGACGCTAGCCCCGGCTCCTCCTAGGGCAATTTCGCCCACAAGCCTTCGAGCAGATCTTGAAGTAAGGGGGTTTCCGGGTAAGGGTGACCTTTGTAGTGGCGGAAGCCTTCTCCGTAGCGAAAACCCGCGCGCGCGCCGCAGCTCCGCGTCCAGCTTTGCATGGACAGGATGTAATCATCCATGCCATGCCGCATTTTGAGCCAGCTGCGCTGGCTATCGTGAGCCTCGAGCATGCGCGTCTTGATTTCTAGGGTCGACTCCACGTTCACAACAAAATCCGGAAGAACCGGCTTGCCCTCACGGTCTACTCCCCCAATGGGATCCATGAAGTAGAGATGGGGAATCGACAAGAGAGGGGGCGCAGCGGGCTCGGCGCCGGTGAAGTAATTGGCGCAGGGCGCTGCAAAACAGGCGTCGCGCACCAAGGCGCTAGTCGCTTCATGATCGCAGAGATAGTCGACCGGAGACGAGGTGAGAACCAGATCCGGTTGAAGGCAGCGGAGCAATTCAACCACGCGCTTGCGGCTGGAATGGTCGCTAAAGACCTCCAAGTCCCGAAATTCCGCACAGCGGTAGTTCGCACCAATGAGAGCCGCCGCTTTCTCCGCTTCGGCCCGGCGGATCGCCGCGATCTCTTCCGGCGGTTTGACCATGGAGCCCTTATCCCCAGGGGTCATGGTGACAATCGTGATTCGATGGCCTCGCTGCGCTAAAAGAGCAAGCGTGCCTGCGCAGAGAATCTCTGCGTCATCCGGGTGGGCATGAAACGAAACCACGTGAAGAGCGCTCATGCCTGTAACTTCGAGCGCACCTTCTCGCTCAGAGCTTTCCCATCCACCCGCTTACCAGCAAGCTTCGCTTGTACCGCTTTCATCACCACACCCATCTGGCGTGCAGAACTGACGCCCGTTTCCGCCAGGGCGGCCGAAATGGCGGCTTCAATCTCTTCTTCGGTCGCCGCAGCAGGCAGGTATGCTTCAATCACTTTCAGCTCTGCCTCTTCCGCCGCCGCCTGCTCGAGGCGCCCGTTCTGGCGAAACACCTCCGCGGATTCCTTACGCTGCTTGATGACCGTGTTGAGAACCTTCAGCTCCTCAACCTCATCCAGTTCCTTCATCGTGTCGACTTTGTGTTTCATGAGGGCGGCCTTGAGCATCCGGATGGCGTTCAAACGAGCTTCATCCTTGGCCTTCATGGCCTCCGCCATATCCTTTTGAATTCGTTCCAGGAGCGCCATATTAACTCTGATATTCTAAAATGTTCGACATCTTGAAGTCTGTTCTCTAACACGCATGCACATCAAAAAGCAACGTTTACTGACGCCCGGTCCGACGCCTCTGCTACCGCGCGCCCTGCACGCCATGATGGCCTCTGACGTCCATCACCGCACACAGGACTTTCAGCGAATTTACCGCCAAGTTCTCGCGGACCTCAAAGTGGTTTTTGGCACGACGAATGACGTTCTGCCGCTGGTTTCCTCTGGCTCGGGAGCCATGGAGGCGGCCGTGTCGAATCTCTTTCGCCGCGGGGACAAAGTGATTGTGTGCTCTGCTGGGAAATTCGGCGAGCGGTGGGTTGCGATGACGAAGGCGTTTGGCTTGGACCCAGTGGTCCTGGAAGCGCCGTATGGCTCAGTGGTCTCCCCAGAGCGAGTCGAAGAGGCTTTGAAGGCTCATCCAGAAACCCGGGGTGTCTTTGTACAAGCCTCGGAAACCTCCACTGGCGCCGCCCATGATATCCAGAACATGGCCGCCGCCGTGCGCAACAGCGAGGCGATTTTCGTCATCGACGCGATTACTGGACTTGGAACCATGCCCCTGGACATCGACGGTTGGGGTTTGGACGTGGTCATTGGCGGCTCACAAAAAGCCTTTATGATCCCCCCCGGCTTGGCTTTTCTCTCCATTAGCAAAAAGGCCTGGGAGCGTGCAGCCAGTTGTGATCTCCCCCACTTCTACTTTGACTTGAAGAAAGAACTCAAGAGTGCGCAGAATGGCGAATCAAGCTGGACACCCGCCGTCTCGCTGATCATTTCCTTAGGCGAGGCGCTGAACTACATCAAGGAACTCGGCATGAACAAGCTGATCGAAAACGCGCAGCTGCTGGCTCGGGCCACGCGAGCCGCAGTGGTGCGGCTCGGTCTCGAGTTATTCAGTCCGGCTTCTCCTTCCGCCTCTGTCACGGCTGTCAAAGCGCCTCCTGGCATGGATTCCGGCGTGATCGTCAAGGCTTTTCGCAACGACTTTGGCATGATCATTGCCAATGGCCAAGGTTCGATGAAAGGCCAGATTTTCCGCATTGCCCACCTGGGCTACTTCGATTTCGCGGACCTGTTTGCTGTCATCGGGGCGCTTGAAATCATTCTCCACACCCATGGCTACCCGGTCGAATTCGGAAAGGGGGTCGCCGCCGTACAAAGCGTGTTGGCCGAGGCGGCATTCCCCAAAGTGACCGTCGGAGCCTAACCTGGCATGAAAATTCTGATCGCCGAGCCGATGGCCCCGGCTGCAATAGAGATGTTGCGTTCCGAAGCGGGCTGGGAAGTCATCGTCTCCGACCCTACCAGCTTTGCCCAACACCTCGCAGACTGTGAAGCGCTTTTCGTTCGCAGCGCAGTCAAAGTGACCAAGGACATTCTTCGCCAGGCGCCCAAATTGCGCGTGATTGGCCGCGCCGGCGTGGGCGTGGACAACGTTGATCTCGATGCCGCTACGGCAGCCGGCGTGCTGGTCATGAACACGCCCGGGGGCAATGCGGTCAGCGTCGCCGAGCACACACTCGCGCTCATGCTCGCCTTGGCGCGCAGGATCCCCCAAGCCTCCGCATCAACAACTGCGGCGCGATGGGAAAAGAAAAAGTTCCTCGGCACGGAGCTGCGCGGAAAGTTGCTCGGGGTAATCGGGCTCGGTAGCATTGGACGCGAAGTCGTCAAACGTGCGCGCGCCTTTGAAATGCGAATCCTTGCCTCAGATCCCTATGTCAGTTCGCAGGCCGCCGCGGACATGGGCGTCGAGCTTGCTTCCCTGGACCGCCTTTATGCAGAGAGCGATTACATCAGCCTGCACGTTGCCCTGACGCCCGAAACACGCCGCATGCTGAACCGCGAAGCCTTTGCCAAGATGAAGCACGGCGTCCGAATCATTAACTGCGCCCGCGGAGAATTGGTGGATGAAGCAGCGCTCGTTGACGCCATGCATTCTGGCAAGGTCGCCGGCGCTGGTCTGGACGTCTTCGATCCCGAGCCGCCACGAGCCGATAATCCGCTGCTTCAGATGCCCAACCTTGTGGCCACACCCCATATCGGCGGCAGCACCGAGGAGGCGCAGGAAATCGTGGGCTTTCGCATTGTGGAACAGGTGGTCGAGTATTTGAAGAACGGCCTTGCCATCCACGCCGTGAATTTGCCCGCCGTGTCGCCCGAACAATACAAGACTCTTGGCCCTTACGCCGACCTTGCCGAACGTTTGGGCGCCTTAGCAGCGTATATTTCCGAAAGCAACCCGAAGGCGGTTCGTTTCGCTTATTCGGGGCGGCTGGCGGAACTCAACACGGCTTTGCTTCGCAACTCTGGCCTAGCGGGCCTGCTAAAACGCTCCACCGAACAACGCGCCAACCGCGTTAATGCCATGCAGATCGTTTCCCAGCGCGGTTGGAGCGTGGCGGAAAGTCACGATCCCCGCTCCGGACACACCGATTCCATCCGGGTTGAGCTCGAAACCGACCTCGGCCTGACAACCGTGGAAGGTTCCCTCGTGCTGGGACGGCCGCGCCTGACGCAGGTCAACGGCATCTACTGCGAAGCAGCTCTGGACGGGCGCCTGATTTTCATGATGAATCTAGACGTGCCCGGCGTCATCGGCCATGTTGGCACAGTGCTCGGCCGCCACCAAATCAACATTGCCAACTTCTCCCTCGGGCGCCGGGAACCACCTCAGTCCCTACCGAACGAAGCAGTCGCCTTGGTGCAAGTGGACAGCGCTGTTTCGGAAGCTGTGCTGGCGGAGTTGCGCGAGAACCCTGCCGTCAAATACGCCCGCGTCGTGGAGCTCTGAGGTGGCTCGCGAAACTACACTGACAGAATCCTCACCCGCCCCCCAAGCCGGCGCGCTCAGAGGCCTCGCAGCCGCGTTGCCCGTTCCACTCGCGACACAGCCAGCACATAGGCGGCGATCCGCAGGCTACAGCCATAGCGGGCCGCCGTCGCCAGTAGGTCCGCGTACGCCGTGCGCATGACCCGACTCAGTTCTTCATTCACGCGCGCCTCGTCCCAGCGATATTGCTGGATGTTCTGAACCCACTCAAAGTAGCTCACCGTCACCCCTCCGGCGTTGGCGTAGATGTCCGGCAACACCGTAATTCCACGCTGAGCAAAAATAGCGTCTGCCTCAGGATCCGACGGATGATTAGCGCCTTCGAGAACGTATCGGGCCTGGACCGCGGGCGCAGTTTGACGCGTGAGCACCCCGCCAAGCGCTGCCGGAATGAACACATCACAAGGAGCCGACAAAACGAACTCCCGGGGATGCTGCTCAGCGCCAGGAAATCCCGCAAGCCTCCCGTGGTGGGTTTTTGTGTAATTCATCAGGGCCGGAATATCGATTCCCTGCGGATTGTAGAGCGCCGAGTGCACGTCGCTAACCGCCACAATCCGTCCACCAGCCTCATGAAACAGGCGCGCAGCCCACGAGCCAACGTTCCCAAATCCTTGGATGGCATACCGAAAATCTGAGATGTGCTGGCCGTGGTCAGCAAAAAAACACTGCGCCGCATAGAGAAGCCCGCGGCCCGTAGCCGCCTCCCGGCCCAGCGACCCACCAAGTTCCACAGGCTTACCGGTCACCACGCCTGGCGCCCAGCCATGAAACTTGGAATACTCATCCACGATCCAGCCCATCACCTCGGCGTCCGTTCCCATGTCAGGCGCTGGGATGTCAACGTAGGGCCCAATCAAATCGTGCAACTTTTCTACATACACGCGAGTTAATCTCTGGAGTTCGCCCCGGCTGAGCTTACTAGGATCCACCGCAATGCCGCCTTTGGCCCCGCCGTATGGCAGGTTCACGACTGCCGTCTTCCAAGTCATCAGAGACGCAAGCGCGTTCACCTCATCAGGATCGACCTCAGGGTGGTAGCGAATCCCCCCTTTCATGGGGCCGCGTGAATTGTCATGCTGGACACGAAACCCGACATAGGTCGCCACGCTGCCATCATCGCGCGCAATCGAGCATTCCACCTTCACTTCCCGGTATGGCGTGATCAATTGGCGCCACAGTCGGTCATCCAGGCCCAAGATGCGGGCCGCTTCAGAAAAATAATAGGAGACAGTTTCGTTTGCGGTCATCAGCTTTGCCACATCCCTCTACTTACAGGTGCGCACCAAACGCTTCTTCGAAAAACAAACGGGAAATTCGCCCGCAGGCAGGCGCGAGTTTCAAGTGTACAACAGGCGCCCCGTTGCATCCGATAATAGAAGAGGGATTGATGCAAGTCGCTTTACCCACTCAACTGGTCAGCTCGCTGTCGGCCGCGCTCGGCGTGCTGACCGCCATGATTACGCCAGCGCTGTTGATTTCCGCATCTGGCATGTTCATTCTCTCGACTTCAAACCGCTTGGGCCGCGTGATTGATCGCGTGCGAGCGATTTCCGACAAAATGGACCAGCTTATGCGCGATCCCGCTGGGGTCGAGCTGCTGGATGAGCGCAAGGCCATGCTTATGGATCAGACCCGGCAGTTGAGCAGCCGCGCTCATCTTCTGCAACGCACCCTTACGGTTTTCTATCTAGCAGCCGGATTATTTGTCCTGACTAGCGTAGCGATTGGCATCGACGCGCTTCTGGTGGAACCCTCGCTGCACTGGCTGCCCGTGGGTCTTGGCTTATCGGGAGCCTGCGGCTTGCTGTATGGATCAGTCCTCTTAATTCAGGAGGCACGGCTTGCGCTGGTCACGCTTAGCGACGAAATGAACTTCTTGAACCGTTTGGTGGAAGTCAGCTGGGAAAAGATCGGCAAAAGAACTCCAACCGGCACCGACTTTGAGAAGGTGAGAACCCCAGCTGAGGTGATACGATACGACGGATGAACTCTGGCGCCGGACCTGCGGCCACCTCGCCCCTCGGAATCAAAGACCCCTACGCCTATAACCCAGAGGAGATCGAAAATCCTCCCCGAAGCCTCGGCGGCATGCTGCGGCGAATCGGACCCGGAATGATCCTTTCGGCCTCGATTGTCGGCTCGGGAGAGTTGATCGCCACCACAACCCTAGGCGCGGAAGTCGGCTTCGTCGCGCTTTGGGTGATTCTCATCAGTTGCTTGATCAAGCCCAGCGTTCAGGCCGAACTGGGACGCTACACCATCGCCACCGGAAAAACGGGATTGGACGGGTTTGACCAAGTCCCCGGACCGCGATGGAAGGTCAACTGGATTGTGTGGATGTGGGCCTTCATGGTGCTGATGACCATGTTTCAAATTGGCGCCATGTTTGGGGGCGTGGCCCAGGTCCTGAATCAACTCATGCCTTCGGTGTCCGTGGAGCTATGGGTGCCCTTGCTGGCCGCCCTAACTCTCGCACTCCTGTTGACCGGGGGTTACGAGCGCGTCGAAAAGTTGGCCACCTTAAAGGTTGCCCTGTTCACCATGCTGACCTTTCTCTGCGCCCTCCTGCTTCTCGCGATGCCGCAATTTTTCGAGTGGAAAAAGCTTCTCGAAGGACTTCAGTTCAAGTTGCCACCCCAAGGCATGGCCAGCGCCGTCGCGGTATTTGGCATTACTGGCGTGGGTGCAGCGGAACTATTTATGTACCCTTATTGGTGCGTCGAAAAGGGCTATGCGCGATTTACGGGCCCTTGCGACGGCAGCCCTGAATGGCGCGCTCGTGCCCTGGGCTGGATCGCGGTGATGAACCTCGACATCGTGGCATCGATGGTCATCTACACCGTTGCTACCGTGGCCTTCTATGTCCTCGGGGCCGGCATCCTCCACTCCCAGGGCCTGGTGCCAGCTGCGAAGGATATGATCCCGGTCCTATCCCGAATGTACACCCAAACGCTTGGGAACTGGTCGCTGTGGTTGTTTTACGCCGGGGCGATTGCTACGCTCTACGGCACGATCTTTGCCGCAACGGCCGCCAATTCCCGCGTTTACGCCGACTTGGCCCGCATGCTGGGGTGTTTCCGGGCCGACGACTACGCCAGCCGCATCCGTTGGCGAAACTACTTTGTCTGGGGTCTAATCCTGGTTCCCGTGGCTTTGTTTTACGGGTCGCAATCGCCCGTCTTCATGGTCAAGCTCGGAGGAGTGGCGCAGGCTTTCATGCTCCCCGTCATCGCCGTCGGAGCCCTCTATCTTCGATTCCGCCGGCTACCGCCCGAAGTTGCCCCGGGCAAGACCGTGACCTCGGGTCTGGTGGCGGCGAGCGCTGTCATCATCCTCGTGATGAGTTACTACGCCATGCTAAGTCTGCGCTAACTGGATTCATTTTCTCGACGAATTCTTCAATTTGTTGTATGCTAATTTTACTACCCAAACCTGAACTGAATCACGCGGCAACGTGTGATCTCTCCAGGTGCGTCATTGCGTCCCGATCGCAATGGCCAGCCGGTGAGCATCTTCCTCCGAGTGCTCACCGGCATTTTTCTTTTCGGGCCCTCTTGTTCCTCCGAGGCCTAGTTCGAAGCCACTCAACTGCTGCGCTTGGGCTAATGAAGCAATCCCTTCCCATGGCAACTTGGACAAGCTGGCAGGAACGGCCCCTCGCAAGATAAATCCTACAAACGACTTAGTCGTCCGTGATAGCCAGGGAGAAGAGTGGTTCTCAAAAAAGCTTCCGCTCTTAGTTAGTAGACCTGGAAAAGAAATACCGTGTTCGAGCCCTCGGGACTAATTGCATATTCGCCATTGGGCAGATATTCGTTTGCCTCAACACGGTAAATACCTTCCCCGAGACGCTTGATGGTGAGATGAAGGGGACGGGGACCATCCTTCCGACGCTTGCCGGGAAAGACGATCTCGCGTTTTCCAGATTTAGTTACCTCGAGCCGATAAAGCTGAAGTTTCTCAGGCTGGATGGACTTACATTCAATCAGGAAAATGGGCTCGGCGAGCGGCGTTTTGGCGGGTGAAGAGGCGCCATCCACCACATAGGCAATATCGTCCTTGCGCTTCTCCTCCCGCGCTTCGGTCACTTCGGTTTCAATGAGGTTGGTGGCGTGCAACAGATAGAGCCGGTCCGGCTTGGGCGGACGCGGACCGTTGTATTTCTGCGGGAGGGCACAGGAGGCGGAGATTACCACCAGAAGTGCAGCGCGAATCAAGGATCGGACCATGTCACCTCATTTTACGTCGCAACCGTGTCGGAGGTTTCAGCAGGGGAGGAGGTGTCCGCTAAAGGCTGCTTGGACTCCAGGCGGTCCAGCAGTCTTTCCAGCTCGCCGGTTTCAAGCGGTTTGTGAAGGACGTAGCCTTCACCATGGGGAAACAGCGTCGAAGCATCGGTGTCAACGCTATCAGAGAGTAGGACAAAGGTCCGTGCGAGGCTGCGCGCCCGGTCAAAAAAATCCGCCCAGTTGCCGGACATCGGCCCGGAACCTGTCCGGACGGCGCAAAAAATGACGTCGATGCGCATCCGGCGGAGTAATTCGAAGGCTTCTCCTTCGCTGCTCAGGGGAATCGCCCGGTGGTTGCGGTCAGCGAGAAAAGAAACCAAGCGGCGCTGCGCTGCCAAATCCGGTTCCAGCACAATTGCCGTGAGGCTTTCGGCGCGCGCTGTGCCGCGCCCGCGTGCCGGGACAGGCTTCTGAGTCGGGATCACGGCAGGCAACTCAATCTCCATCCGGCAGCTTGTCTCACCCGCCCGCTGAATGCGAACCTCTCCACCCAAGCTGTGTAGAATTCCTCGACACAAACTGAAGCTCAAAGCCTCTCGCCTTCCCGGGCGTGGAGGGAGGGGGGGAAAGATTTCGTCATACACGACGCTTCCGTACCGAATCGCCACTAGCAACCGGCGAGAATTGCCGCCCGTCTCAATGACCAGCTTCGGTTCCGGCGACTGTGCAGCAGCCTGGCAAGCCAGTAAGATCAAGTTGCCTAAAACGTCCGCCAGCTGGTTTGCAACGCCGACCGTCCACAGTGGCTCGCGAGACAGCCGCGTCTCAATCTCGACCTCAGGCATGCACTGTTCATAATCGAAGTTGTCCAGGACACCTTGCAAAGTTTGATTCACTTCCAGGGTGCCAGCTTCTGATTGCTGGGGTCCGACAACCTCGTTGAGCCGGCTCAAAATCGAAGAAACCTTCAGCGATTCCATGAGAATGGCCCGTGCCTGGCTTTCTCCGGCATCCAGCATCCGGTGAGAGATGGCAAAGATGGATTCAAGCGGCGCCCGCAGTTCACTCGCCACGCCAGAAATCAGCTGACCTGTAACCGCGAGTTTCTCGCTCCGGGCAAGATATTCTCGGTGCGCCTGTTGCTCGACAATCTTGATCACCAGAGCAAACTGGTTAGCAAAGTGTTGCAGCGCCCCCAACTCATCCTCCGAGTAGGAAGTCTGGGGCTTGTCGCGCTCCAACCACAAAACTCCGACGAGCTCCTCTTTTGCGAACATCGGCAAAAAGACCAGCGTGCTAGGAAGCTTGGCCGGATGCTCGCGAAACAAAAGCCGGCTACCGGCCGTTTTCGGGATGTACAGAGGCGTTCGATTGCGATAGCAAAGCGCCAGAGCGGCTTCCACCGTACCTGCCTCCGCTTCGAGTGGGATGGTCCCCTGGGTAGAATTCTCTTCGCCACCCATCCGGATCAGCGAATCCGACCCGCGGTCGTAACGGTACACCTGCACGGCGCTCACCCCCAAGGCCCTTGGCACGATGGTTCTGAGCTTGCGGAGCAGCTCCTCCATGTTTCCAGCCGTCAGGAGCTCCTCGCACAGGGTCAGGATTTTCCGCACCCCTCGTCTCGAGTTCCGTTTCAGGCGCCGGTGACGCAAAACAAGCAACAAGGCGAGCAGGATGGAAGCCGTTGCACCCAGAAAAATCTGAGGCGCGACCACTCCCGCCCGTTCCATCAACACGAGCGCCGAGGGATGATCAAGCACCAACCGGTAAGAGGGCGTACCCGATGCCTCCGGCGCCCAAACCGAAACGAGTCCCGTAGCCTGAACCTGATCGCCCACTCGAAAGCGCTTGAGCCCAGCTCCGAAAGTCCCTGAAGATCGAGGTAGATAAACCGGATAGCTCCGCCGCATCCCATTCTCAAGGAGAATGTATTGCCCGACAGCATCCTCCCCGAGCATGGCCACTCGGCCCCGAATCTCCAGAACCCGGCCGAGAAATTTTTCGCTCTCTAAGGCGCCAATCCCCACGCGTTCGATTTTGGGCGGCGCTGAGCGGTGGGTGGTCGTCAGTTGAATCGGCCGCACAATGGGTAGTCCGAAGCGCTGGGCCAGTAGGCCCCGGACTTCTACCCATTCGCCTGGCGCTAGGCGGTCGAACATATAATCTGGCGCCTCAACCGTTAATCCCCACCCGGTAGAATCGACAAGCGGCAAGTGGGCGAAGTCCTCATAACGCACGGCGCGTCCGGCCACCTGACCCTGGATGGCCACAAGACGCCCTTGGTGGATCAACTGGCGGTCCCCCGGGCGGCGGGAATTCGCTTGTTCCAGCGTTAAAACGAGGGGGGCAGGCGCTGTCAACTGGGCCTGAGAGGCGGTATCGGTTCGAGGGTGATAGGGCGGTTTGGTTTGCGCAGTCAGGGGCCAGATCTCGCCTCCAGCCACCAGCACGATCAGTGGCCCCAGCCCGAAGAGCTCCTTCAGCCATCGCCTCGTGATCCAGGCAGCGCTCTTAACCATGGGTCAAGTTCCGGATCGGCGAAATCACGAATGGTGAAGTCCGTCTCCGGCAGGCTCGCAGCGGTTGTCCGCACGGCTACAACTCGCGCCCCTGCAGCTTTGGCCGCCTCAATCCCAGCCGCCGAGTCCTCAAAAACGACGCAGTCTCGAGGGGGAACGCCGAGGAATTTGGCCACGCGAAGATAGATCTCTGGATCAGGCTTCGGATGCTTGACTTCGTGCCCGTGAACGACCACCCGAAAGTATTTCCGCAGCCCGGCCTCATCCAGCACGAAATCTACGTTTGCAGGCTCCGCATTGGAGGCAAGCCCGAGCAACTCGGCTTTGTGGCGCTCTAAAAAATCCCGCACGCCACGAACCAAGCGCCGCCCAAGTTGGGGCTTCATCATCTGCCGGTAGAGTTCTTCTTTCGACGCTCCGTGGTTAAAAACCTCCTGATCTGAGAGTTGCGAGCCGAAGAGATCGCGGACGATCTCATCGTTCCGCTTTCCATGCATCCGCTCCATCATTCCATCGGCTGGCAGGTTGTGCTGCGATAGATACAAACGCCAGGCTTCTGCATGCAAATCATTGGAGTCAATCACCACCCCATCCATATCGAAAATTAGGGCGCGAACTGCCCCCGGTAAACGAGATCGTTCCATATCGTTATCGGCGGGACTGGCTAGCGGTAAAACGTGGACTCCGGACCCTGACCCTCGAAATCCACCTTCGAAGCCAAGCTAAACCGAGGCTCTCCGGGGCCGCTTCCCAACATGCGCCGCGAAAGGTACTCGCCGACCGCTGGCCCGTGCTTGAAACCATGACCCGACCCGCCACCGGCAATCCAAACTTCTGGATGATCAGGATGTTGGTCAATCAGATAATCCCCCGTGGCCGTATTCTCATACTGACAGACGCGGGTCTCTACGAGCGGCGCATCCGCTAGGCAAGGAATTCGCCGCGACAAGTAGTCGCGAGCCGCTTGTAGCCCCTCGGCGCTCGGAACTCGCTCTAAGGTGTCCGGGTCAACCACTGGCCCGTGGCGATCGCAAGCGACCTTAAGACCTCTGTTTTCAAGATCTCCGAAACCGTAAAACTTCTCCCCGACGTCGATCCAGCAAGGAATCCGCTCCGGCCCAAACTGCGCTGCGGGTGGCGCCCCAAAGAAAAACACCTCTTGCCGCGAGGTCCGGATCTTGTTGCCGAATAAGCCGGGAAATAACTTTGGTAACCAGGGGCCGCAGGCAAACACGTAGGCGCCGGCCACAAGCCTCGAGCCATCTTCACAAACTGGCCCTTGGTCGCTCCAGCGCACCATCCGGCGCTCAACACTTAGTTTTCCCGCCAGGGTTTGAATCGCCCGGCGCGCCATCAAAGCTCCCCCATCCGGTTCGAAAATTCCCCAAGAGCCCTCGGCAGCGCGAAACCAGGAATACCGCGATTCCAGTTCTCTCTCTGTCAGCCGCTCAAAACGAACTCCGCAGTTGCGTAGCGTCTCGACCGTCTCTTGGGCGAAAGCATCTTGTTGGGGAGCGATCCAAAGTACCCCGCAACCGTGAAACAAGGTAGGGTCGTTTTCGGCTGCTAGCTGCCGCCATAGCTCGAGCGAGCGCAGCGTGAATCGGGTGTAGATCTCGCGCGCGCCGTAACCAGCCCGGATAATCCGCGACTCTCCTCCCGAAGAGGCACGGCTGTTAGCGGCGCCATAGGCATCCATGAGCCGAACGTTCAACCCCGCTTGCCGCAAATGCCAGGCTGTCCAGGCGCCAAAGGAACCCGCGCCGATCACCGCTACGTCGGGGATCATGCCGCCTGCTTCCGAGCTCGCATACAGCCACTGGCGCTGAATCGAGGCATCTTCCTCCAGCTATCGCTTGGCAGAAAGCGTCAATGGCAGGAAATTGCCGTTTTCCCGCGAAACAGGCCGCCCCTTGAGAACCCGGCTTTTGGGAACACTCACCAACTTCTGTGCGCGCTCGTGAGGTGCAGGGTACAGGGACACATCCACCGCGTCATCAGCATGAAGGAAAGCCTGCAGATCCTCCTCCGTCATGTAGCCCACATAGTGGATGCTTTCGTCATGCAGCTTGTGGACCTCAAAACACTGGTACGGTTGTTTGGAAAACAACGGCATGCCTTCGGTATGCGGAGCGTAAGAGAAACCGTATACCCCAGGGGGTAGAAAATCGATGCCCTCACCCTCCTCTTCGCCCTGCACCAAACGCAGGTTGCGCTCGCGGCGCAGCTTTTCAAGCTCGGCAGATGCGCCGTTGCTCACAGAAGCGAATTCATTCACCATGGCAATCCGGCCTTCGGAATTCCCCCCTGATTGTACCATCTGCCCTCCCCCAAACTGTGGCGAGCGACTCAGCCAAGCAGCCGCGCCACCTCCCGAGCAAAGTAGGTGAGAATAAAATCAGCCCCAGCGCGCCGGATGGCAGTTAGAGATTCCAGCATGGCTCGCTCAAGGTCCAGCCATCCGTTGCGCGCCGCAGCTACCAGCATGCTGTACTCGCCGCTCACTTGATAGGCGCCAAGCGGCACGTCGAACCGGTCGCGCGCCATGCGGATGATGTCCAGGTAGGGCAGAGCCGGCTTCACCAGAATCAGATCCGCGCCCTCCTGCACATCGAGCTCAATTTCTCGCATCGCCTCGCGCGCGTTGGCGGGATCCATCTGGTAGCTCCGCCGGTCGCCAAACTGCGGTGCCGATTCCGCAGCCTCGCGGAATGGCCCGTAAAAGCTCGAGGCGAACTTCGCCGCATAGCTCAGGATGGGCAGGTTTGAGAAACCTGCTTGGTCGAGCGCCCGGCGAATGGCTCCCACACGGCCATCCATCATGTCCGACGGAGCGACAATATCGGCGCCAGCTCGCGCGTGCGACACAGCCGTGCGAGCCAGCCACTCGAGCGTCAGATCATTGTCCACATCCCCACCGACAATCTTGCCGCAGTGTCCATGACTTGTGTATTCGCAATTGCAGACGTCGGTAATTACCAGCAGCTTGGGACACGCCCGTTTGATAGCCGTCACGGCGCGCTGCACAATCCCATCCGCAGCATAGGCGCCGCTTGCTTCCTCGTCCTTAGATTCTGGAATGCCAAATAGAATGATTCCTCCCAGACCCGCGCTTTGGAGCTGTTCGCATTCTTTCACAACCACGTCTACCGACATCTGGTAGTTGCCGGGCATGGAGCCAATTTCCCGTTTGACTCCCTCGCCCGGACACACGAACAGCGGCAGGATACAATGTGAGGGCTCAAGCTGCGTCTCGCAGACCAGCCGCCGCAGTTCAGCCGAGGCGCGCAAACGCCGCATCCGGTGCGCTGGAAAGGACATGTCCCTACTGTAGCAACCGCGCAGGGTCGCTTGATCCGTCGCGTTTGGTGAGGGCAAATCGCTGCGGCCGGAGGGACACGCAATCCTAGGGCCGGGTCGCCGCCAGGAAAGCTTTTACAATGGAGGAAGGCATGGCCCGGCGCTGGCGTTACACTGCGGTTTTCTTGTTCGCCGTGACGCTCAGCTTGCTCGAAGCTCAGGTCGCGCGCACTGTGCGGCGGTGGGCCCAGTACGAGCACGAAATGCAAAATCCCGCCGAAGATCCTCCCGATGCCTGGGAGCGCACCGAATTTGCTTGGGGCCGGCTGCGATATCGTTCGCCCCGCGATGGGTGGCGTTCCCGCTGGGGGGTTGACGCCAACAAGTCAGACCGCCAGTTTCTCCAAGGCTTGAGGCGCCTGAGCCGCGTTCATGCGCGCTCGGTAGAGGAAATCGTCGATGTCGACAGTGACGACATGTTCAACTGGCCTTTTCTCTATGCGGTGGGCGTTGGCGATTGGGTCTTCAACGACGCCCAGGCGCTGCGCCTCAGAGCTTTTTTCGAACGTGGCGGCTTCTTAATGGTTGATGATTTTCACAATGAGTATGAGTGGGCCCGCTTCATGGCCGGAATGCGGCGAGTGTTACCAGGCTATGCGGTTGTGGAATTGGAGCCTGCCGACCCCATCTTCCACACCGTTTATAACCTCTCGGAGCGGTTTCGCATCCCAGGCTTGAATGTGGTCCACGGTGACCAAATTGAACGGGGCGGCGTCGATCCGCACTGGCGCGCCATCCTCGATTCCAAGGGCAGGGTCGTGGTGGCGATCTGCTTCAACATGGACTTGGGTGACGCTTGGGAATGGGCCGATCTTCCGGAATACCCAGAGAAATACGCTTCGCTCGCTTTCCGCATCGGGGTCAACTACGTCATCTACGCCATGACACATTAAGCATCTGTGCTGAGGGGAAATTGGCTACACTGAAATTAAGCTATACGTCCGCCCCCAGTTGTCGATGAAATGCTGTACCCCGTTGTGTTTCGTAGCCATCCTCGCTCTACTGGCAAGCTGTAAATCAGAGCCACCCAAAGCCAAGGCAATTGGTGAGGCATGGGTAGGAGCTGCCGTCTTGCCCATGCGAGCCGAATTGAGCACCCGCGCGGAAAACGTCGCGGAACTCAAGCATGGCGAGAAGCTCGAAATTCTCAGCCAGCGGCGCCGATTTCTGAAAGTCCGTAACATGGGAGGCGTCGAAGGCTGGGTCGACGGGCGCGCCCTGCTGACCGGCCAGGAGATCCAAGAGCTGCAAAAAACAATCGAGCTAGCCCAGCGCTTGCCTTCCCAAGGTCAAGCAAGTGTCTATGACGCCTTGAACATTCACACCCAACCCAACCGCTCCGCTCCCAGCCCTTTTCAGATACCCCCGGGCGGGGTCGTCGAAATCGTAGCCCACACCGTCGCCGAGCGTACCCCGTTTGAGTCTCGCGTCTTAACCCAGCTCACCGCCCCCCGCGCCGCGCCAACAAAAGCCAAAGGGAAGAAAGAAAAAAGAAAAAGATTGGGTGAGCCAGATATCGAACCGCCACCCATGCCCCGGCCGCCTGCTCTCCCCACCGACTGGGAATTGCTGTCCAAATCCGTGCGCGCGGAAATCCCTGCCCCCGAAGCTGCCGCCGCGGGCGGCAATCCGAGCCCGAAAGAGCCGAAACCCCAAGTGCCAGCCCCGAAAATCAAGGCCGACGACTGGTACTTGGTGCGGACTCCAGAGAAAAAAGCCGGATGGGTCTTGGCGCGCATGATGGTGATGGGAATCCCGGATGAGGTCGCTACTTACGCTGAAGGACAGCGAATCACCTCTTACTTCGAACTAGGCCGCGTCAACGATGTCGTAAACGAGGAAAACGTCACTCGCAGCCACTGGCTGTGGACCACTCAATCGCAAGGGTTGCGGCCGTTCCAGTTTGATGGTCTGCGGGTCTTCATCTGGAACACCAAACGCCACCGCTATGAAACGGCCTACCGGGAACGCGATCTCAAGGGCTACTATCCCATCCTACGGCACACCGTGGAGATCACTGAAGGCCGCCGGAAGTTGCAGTGGCCCGGTTTCACGGTATTTGTCGAGGATGCGGAGGGCCGCCTTTGGAAACGTTCCTATGTCTTCCAGATTAACCGGGTGCGCCTCATCGGCTCAGAGCCCGTAGATCGCACCGAGCCGCCCGGCACACCCCGGTCAATTCTTGCCCTGGCGAATTTACCCTTCGAAACGCCCAAGCCCGAGGCCATTAGCTTCGTCGAAAAAGTGCGAGGCATCCTCAAACGCTAACCTGCTCCGGCCAGCCGCCAGCCAATCTCCGCTTAGGCTGTTTCTCCACACGGATTTTTACATCTCGGATTCGCAAGCCTTTAGCCAGCAATCTCAAACGGTACGGCTGGAAGAGGCCTCTTGCCCGGCCAAATGGTCAAATCGTGGCGACCAGGCGGAAATTCCCGTACGGAAAAGACAAACTCCCAGCGCGGCCGCCGCGGATCAGCGCAGTGCGCAATCACCTTGCCCAAGGGCTTCCCGTCCACTTCAAATCGCACACCCGCAGCATCAGGAAGTTCTTCAAACGTCACCTTCACCGAGCCGTGGCGGATCACAGTGCCGGAAAGCAAATCCGTGGCGTCAGCCACTGACAATAGGCGCGGCACCATGGGTCCAGGCGGGATGACTCTCATCGTGGCCGGCGGAGCCATCCGCCGGCCCAGCCATTCGACTTCCACCGGAATCAACCCTGTTGGAATTCCCTCGGGCAACAACACGTTCATCTGCTGGCGCCCATCGGGCAGTGGGGCGGCAATATAATTTGGCTCACCCCATCCCTCTCCCATGCGCACCCGCAAATGGTTTAATCCGCACTCGGGATGAAGGCCATCAATCCACAAGGAGGCGCACGCAAAGCGCCCGCGAGCTGGAACGACGGGCTCGGTACCGTGCGGATTCGAGATGCGCCCAATCCGCGCCATGCCAGCTGGTGGGTTGGCCGAGAGATTTCGAAACCAACCCGGTGGACGCTTCCGTAAACTCACCCACATGTATTGGGAACCTACACCTTCGAGCGTGTACATTTGAAAATCATTGCCGTTGGCCCAAGCCACCAGTTCCTCGGGGCGGAAACGGACTCCCGACCAGGTGTCGACAAACGGGGGATCACCCGGCAAGCCATTCACCTGAAACCACAGCAGCCCGCCGACTTTGAGCACGCGGCGAGCTTCCTTGAGATACGAATCAACGATGGCGCGCTCGGGAATATGCTGGAACACGGCATAGGAGTACACGAAATCAAAGGACTCGTCCGCAAACTGCGACAGGTCAGCCCCCGAGCCGCGATGAACATGAGCGTGCGGTATGCCTCGCAAATTGGCGCGGGCGCGTTCCACCATCTCATCCGAAACATCCACACCGTGGATCTCGCCAAAGTGGCGGCTGAGCGGCCGCAACAACCGCCCTGGCCCACATCCGATTTCCAGCGCACGGCGCGAGCGCGGCGCGAGCGGGGGGAGCCGGCGCAGCTCATACTCTAGCCCGTAAACAACCTCGCGCGCGGTGGCGAAGAATTCCTCGTCATCCTGGTTGTGCCGCCCGAAGGCGACATAGTAGTGCGCGTCTTCGCGCGCTCGCTCGTTCCAATCCGAGCGCATGCGCTCCAGCAGGGAAGCATCCGCCATCGCTGGTGATTGTAGCGAAGGCAAGGCAGAATAAGAACAATGCCTCATATTCGCGCCAACGATCCCGCTAGCGTGGCTTTCAACCGCATGCTGATGGAGGAGCTTGCGCAAAAGGGTTTTTATCACAGCATTCCTCTTCCCGATGGAAGAGTGCTAGAAGGCGTAGTGCCCCTCCAAGCGCTCCAGGAACGTGCCGCCGCGCTTCCTCTTCCCGAGCGCCTGCACGGCAAACGCCTGCTGGACATCGGAGCTTGGGACGGATTTTTCGCATTCGAAATGGAGAGGCGCGGAGCCGAGGTAGTAGCGCTGGATCAAACGGAGGTCGAAAATTTCCGAATCGCTCGCCAGCTGCTCGGCTCTCGAGTTGATTATCAAGTGCAGGACGTCTACGAGCTGAGCCCAGAGCGCAACGGCTATTTCGACATCGTGCTGTTTATGGGCGTGCTCTATCATCTCAAGCACCCCCTGCTGGGCTTAGAGCGCGTGTGCGCCGTGACCAAGGAAGTCGCCATCGTTGAATCCTTCGTCACCGACGAGCGGCTCACGGAGACGCAACCGCTGCTTGAGTTTTACGAAACGACAGAGCTGCTGGGGCAGGCGGACAATTGGTGCGGCCCGAATCTAGCCTGCTTGTTGGCCATGTGCCGGGCGGCTGGATTTGCCCGTGCGGAACTGGTCCGGATCAAGGATCAGCGAGCCATCGTCGCCTGTTACCGGCACTGGCTCCCCGAACCAGCGCAACCCTCTGCCCCAGCGCCCCAGCTTTTGGCCGCCACCCACGCCTCCAATTACGGCATCAATCTCGCTTCAAACAAGGACGAATACCTCACCGCATTCTTCAAAACCTCAGAAACCGGTCTCAATCCGAGGAACGTGTTCCCCGAAGTGGGAGGTTACGGCGTCTCGCCAGTTTCAGTCCAACAGACGGGTGGTGATGGATGGCAGGTGAGTTTCCGGCTGGCCCCTGGCCTTCGCCGTGGCTGGCACCTCGTGCGGCTGCGAACAGCAAACAGCTCGATGAGCAACGCCGTGAAAATTGCCGTGGACATCCCGCTTGAAGTCGCAGAGCTCAAAATTCTTGGGGCCTGCGACGGGCGTACGTGGAAGCCGGGCGAAGTGCAAGCAGGCGAGGACGCGCGTCTGTCCCTCTGGCTAAGCGGCTTGCCGGCCAATGCGGATCGCGTAAACCTGCACGTCTGGCTAGGTGGCCGGCGCCTCACCGTCGACGAGGTGCTTCCACCAGGCGAGAGCACCCCCGAACGTCAGGTCAACGCTAGGCTGCCACCGGGCTTCCCCCGCGGCCGGCATGAGCTCCGCGTCAGCTGTGGCCAGGCTCAAGCCGACCCGCTCCTGGTTCGTGTGGCCTAGCGTTTCCCACTGTTAAAATTGAAGCGATCTGTATGAATCGAAGGGAGTTCCTGGCTTCCGCCATAGCAGGGCTAGCTCCTCCGTCCCCTCCCCCTCCCCCTCGCCACCCCGCTTATCCCCAGCCCACCCGCAAGCAAAATGTAATCCTCTTCCTCGCCGATGACCTCGGGGCTCGCGATCTGGGCTGTTATGGAAGCCTCTACCACGACACGCCCAACTTGGACCGCTTTGCCCAAACGGCCATGCGATTTACACAAGCCTACGCGGCCAGCCCGGTGTGTTCGCCCTCGCGCGCAAGCCTGCTCACCGGAAAGTATCCAGCCCGCCTCCGCTTGACCGACTGGATTCCCGGAAGAAAACTTTCACCGAGCGTGCGGCTGCTTACGCCCGGGTTTGAACCCCACCTACCGCTCTCAGAAACGACGTTGGCCGAGGCGCTTAAGCCCTACGGTTACGTCTCCGCCTGCATTGGAAAGTGGCATCTCGGGAGTGCTGGCTTCTCCCCCCGCGAGCAGGGCTTTGCGTGGAATCGAGGCGGGAGTGAACAAGGCTCTCCTCCGTCTTACTTTCCGCCCTATCGAATACCGGGCCTCGAGCCCCGCTCCGACCAGGAGTATCTCACAGATCATCTCACGGCTTGCGCCGAACAGTTTCTAGAAGAACACTGGCGGGATCCGTTCTTTCTCTACCTGGCGCACTTCGCCGTCCATACGCCGCTTGAGGCCAAGCCCGAGCTCGTGGCCAAGTATGAACAGCGAGCCGCGACCCTTCGCCCGCAAAGCCAGCCTACCTATGCCGCCATGCTCGAAAGCCTCGACCAGAGCTTCGGACGCATCCTCAAGAAGCTTGAGGATTTAAAGATTGCCGACCGCACGGCGATTTTCTTCCTTTCCGACAACGGTGGCCTGCGTTTTGAGGGCCAGAATTCAACTCCTGTCACGGACAACGCACCGCTGCGGGCGGGCAAGGGCCATCTCTATGAGGGAGGAATTCGCATCCCGTTTCTGGTCCGCTGGCCAGGGGTGAGCCTTGCAGGCGCCTCGCGCGTTCCCGTGAGCACCATTGACGTCATGCCCACGGTGCTGGACCTTCTTGGCATTCCGTCCCCGCCGCTGGATGGTGTCAGTTTGGCCCCTTTGCTCCGCGGTTCGCTGGATGGGGCGCGGCGGGATTTGTTCTGGCATTATCCGCACTACAGCAATCAGGGCGGCGTGCCTTGCGCCGCAATCCGCCGCGGCGACTATAAGCTCCTCGAATTTTTTGAAGACGGCCGGTTGGAGCTGTTTCACCTCACAACAGATCCCAGCGAGCGCCGGAACCTGGTCAACCGCGAGGCAAGCCGCGCCAAAGAATTGCTGAACTCACTGAGGAACTGGCGCCTCCGTGTAGGCGCGCTCTTGCCACAGCCAAATCCCAACTATGAGCCGGCGAAGGCCGGTGCCAGCCTGGCTGGGGTGGAAGCGCCCACGCCACCCGTCTAATGGAGACCCTTGCATCGCTGTCCCATCACGGTTGCTGGTTCGGCTGCGAAGGGACCGCGTCACGGCTGCGTTCAAGACCTGGGCCGCATTGTCTCCTACAAGCGCACAATTTTCTCCGATTTGAAATTCTTGAGCGCGTTGCGGCTGTCAACAATCAGCTTCGAGGCTTCGAGCAAACGAGCATAGTCAATCCGGCTGTGATCCGTGACAATGACCACGCAATCGGAGGCCGCAGCCGCTCCCAGCAGTTCGACGCTGGCCATCTCCCGGCCGTCCACAACAATCTTAGGCACGTAAGGATCCGTAAAACTCACCTCGGCCCCTTTGGTTGACAACAGGTGGATGATATCCAGAGCCGGGGATTCCCGTACATCGTCGATATCCCGCTTGTAGGCCACGCCAACGACATGGACTTTCGAACCCTTGAGCGCCTTGCACTGTTCGTTCAACGCGCCAATCACTTTATCGACGACAAAATGCGGCATTTGGCCATTGATGTAGCCGGCCAGTTCGATGAAACGGGCCTCAATGCCCGCTTGCTTGGTCTTCCAAGAAAGATAAAAAGGATCGATGGGAATACAATGGCCGCCCAGCCCCGGGCCAGGATAAAACGGCATGAAGCCGAACGGTTTGGTCGCTGCCGCCTCAATCACTTCCCAAACGTTGATCCCCATGCGATCGCACATCATCGCCAGCTCGTTGACCAAGCCGATATTGATCATCCGGAATGTGTTTTCTAGCAGCTTCACCATTTCGGCGACCTGCGTGGAACTTACAGGCACGACGGTTTCAAGCGCCTGGCTGTAGAAGGTCACAGCCAGTTCCGTACAAGTCGGCGTCGTGCCTCCGACGACTTTTGGAATGTTGTGAGTTTGATAACGAGGATTGCCAGGATCGACGCGCTCGGGCGAAAAGCAAAGGAAGAAATCCCGCCCCACTTTGAGCCCCGTCTTTTCGATCATGGGCAGCACGAGCTCGGCCGTCGTGCCCGGGTAAGTAGTCGACTCCAGAATCACCAGCAGCCCAGGATGCGCATACCGCGCCACTTGCTGCGACGCCGCCACGACGTAGCTCATATCTGGATCCTTGGTTTTCCGCAACGGCGTCGGCACGGCGATATTCACCGTATCAAACTGTGCGATGGCCTCAAAATTTGTGGTGGCCTTCAACTTGCCAGCCTTCACGAGCTCTGCAACCACGGCCGAGGGCACATCCTGCACATAGGAGTTTCCGCGATTGAGCTCCTCCACCTTCGATTCCTGCACATCGATGCCCGTCACTTCGAAGCCAGCTCTGGCAAACTCCACGGCCAGTGGCAGCCCCACATATCCTAGACCAATCACCCCCACATGCGCGGTTCTCGAAATGAGCTTGCTTCGCAGCACTTCAGCCTGGGTTTCAGTTTGCTGAGCCGTACTCATGGCTTTCCGTTCTCGTTCCTTTCCCAATAAAACTCGCCGCCAGCCACAATTTCAGCGGGGCCCTGCAAGTAGATATCGTCATCCTGACGGACTCGGAGTATGCCAGCAGGAGTATATACGTCAACGGGACTTTCCACCAATCCGAGAACGCGCGCCGCGACGTAGGCGCCAGCGCTTCCCGTGCCCGAACTTTGGGTTTCGCCAGCGCCTCGCTCCCAAAACCGGACCTCCAGACTGTGCCGGTCACTCACCCGGACAAAAGAGACGTTGGTGCGTTGCGGAAACTGGGGGTGAAGTTCGATCCGCCGGCCGAGTTCGCGCCAGTCGAAATCAAAGTGGTCCACAAGCACCGCGCACTGTGGATTTCCGATGCGAAAGGCAATCACTTGGCGCGGGCCCTCTTCCAAGGTCAACGTCATCAAGAACTTGTTCGGATCGCCTTCCGGCTTACCCATGTTCATTTCAAATTCATAGTGCAACCCGCGGCGGCTCAGCAGCCGTAGCGTTTTCAACCCTGCGCCTGTTCGGATCCGGACTTCCTCGCCACTGGCTAAGTCCAGGCCCGTATCCAACAGGAACGCTGCGGCGCAGCGGGTCCCGTTGCCCGAAATCTCTGAGTCGCTGCCGTCCGAATTGTATAGCTGGATGGAGGCGTGAAAGTCACTCCCTCGCGGTGCTGGCGTGACAATGAGCCAGCCATCGGCCCCAACCCCGACATGGCGGTCGCAAATGGCGCGCGCAAGTTCTCGGTGATTTTCTTTTGGCGCGTAGGCGGCCCAAGTCAGTAAAAAATCATTGCGGGCGCCGTGCGCCTTGGCGAACGGAATCTTCATGGTTTGCGTTTGCCGAGATGATCCTATCGATGGGCCCCATCCGACGGTAAATCTCAATCACAGGAGCCTCCTTAATGCTAATGATTTTCACACACTCATAGCGAGGGCCGCGACGCCGCGCGCGAAGAACAGCCGTTGCCACCGGGTCGCCGGATACTGCCACGGCCCACTCCTCCCACAAGAAAAGGTCGGGCCGGGCCAGGACGGCGTCCCAGTGCGGGCGGTTTCCTTCATGCAACACCTCCTTCAGGGCAATCCCCGCTTCCCGGTAGATGGAGGCCAAATCCCCAAGTGTGCTGAAAATCCCCGCGCCCGGGCGGTAGTGCTGCTGGAGATAAGAAGCTGCCTCCGCAGTCCAGGCTCGCCGCGCCTCAGAGTTGACTTGCGATTCCTTCCACACCATCCAAGACTCCTTTCGAGGGTAGGCTAGCCAGGGCGCCACAGCCAGCAACACAACCGCGACCGCACTTGCAGTCCGCAACCGTTTCGGCGCGACAGCGGCCAGCGAGCAGGCACCTAGAATCAGCAACGGATAGGCGGCAAAGCCGTACCGAATGTTGTAGTAGCTGTAAGGCCAGAGATGGGGCACAAAGATCGGGGTGCCCGCCGAGTAGATACTTACGAGGTAGAAGATCGAAGGCAAGATCAAGAGAGCCAACCCCAGCCAGGCGCGCTGGAACACGGCGGCCAGCAAACCAGCCAAACCCAGCCAGAACAAGGTCTTACCGGAACATAGCTGGACCGCCGCTTGAAATTGGATTACCGCCTGCTTCCAGTTATGATCCCCAGGATAGGGGCTCATTCCTGCCTGAAGCTGGCGCTGATAGATGGCCTTGGCTGAGTAGGGCCCGTCGAAGAAATACCAGACATCGCCGAAAAACCACCAGTTGTGGAAGAGCCACCACAGCGGCCCGAGTGCCCCCAAGCCGGCCAGCAGCAACCCGTATCCCAAGCGTCGGGGCCGCCCGGCCAGCCAGAACAGTAGCGCCGCAAAGGGTGTTACAAACCAGCCTTCATACCGAGTCAACGAGGCTGCATTCAAAGCCAGCGCGGCGCCGGCAACTGCCCCAAGGCTCGGCCGCGAGGCGTAGGTAACCAGGGCCCAGAACAGCCCCATCAAGGCGCCTAAAAAAAGTGGCTCGGTCATCGGAATCGCTTGCAAATACAGCAAGTTTGGGTTGAGTGCGTATAGAGCGGCAGCCAGGCCCGCTGTCCGTCGGCAGCCATACAACCGCCGCACGGCGAGATATAGGAAAACGCCGCCAAGCAGAAAAGCAAGTGCCGTGGGAAGAGCCCCAGCCAGGCCCGACCGCCACCAGCTGTCTCGTCCCACGAGCGGCAGCATCAATACGTGCGGCAGTGGAAGCCACACGCTGCCGATTTGGAAAACGCCCGGCGTGCGAGAGTCAACGATGCGGCGCGCAATGGCCAGGTGTGCCGCGGCATCGCCAAAGTACAAGGTATGGCCGTTGGCCGTATGCCAGAAAAGCGCAAACCCAGACAGTACGCCGAGGAAGGAAATTAGCGCGCCAAGTTCCCACAGCGAAAGCTTGCCAGCTTGGTGCTCGCGGCGTGAAGAAGAAACGGCCCGGGACAGCTTGGCCAGTTTTGGCATAGCGATCCGCAGTGCCGCCCCTAAAACGCGGTGAATCTGCGGAACTCTTCAAACCGCTGGTCGATTTCTGCCCGGCTCAGGGTGCGGAAACGGTCAGGACCAAACCGCTCGCAGCAAAAGCTGCCCATGACGGAGCCATAAACCACCGCTCGGCCCAGGACTTTGGGGTCGATTGGTCCCTGCCGCGGGTCCACGCCCGCCTCGGCTAGCGCGCCCATAAATCCGCCTGCAAAACAATCCCCGGCTCCTGTGGGATCCTGCACATCGTCCAGCAAGTAGCCAGGCACGGCGAAATAGCCCTCGGGATGGAACAGTAAGGCGCCATACTCGCCGCGCTTAATAATCAGCGATTTCGGACCGAGTTCCAAGATTTTGCGGGCTGCCCGGCCGAGGTGGCTTTCGCCGGAAAGCAGTCTCGCCTCTTCGTCGTTGATGAGCAGAAAATCCCACTGGCGGATTGTGTTTAACAGCTCGTCGCGGAAATCCTGGATCCAAAAATTCATCGTATCGCCGCCGATGAGCCGCACCTGGCCATTCATTTGCCGAGCGACGCTTTGCTGGAGCCCCGGCTGGATGTTGCCAAGCAGCACATAGGGTTGCGAGCGGTAATGGGGCGGAAGCTGGGGATCGAAACTTGCGAAAACATTGAGATCAGTACGCAGCGTGGTGCGGCTGTTCATGTCTTGCGAGTAGACGCCTTGCCAGTAGAAGGTCTTGCCCGGAACGCGCTCGAGCCCGCTCAAATCAATGTCTCGAGAGGCCAGCCATTGGAAATCTTCTTCGGCGAAGTCCTCGCCAACCACTGCCACGATCTTGACATGCGTAAAGTAACTCGCTGCAAGAGAAATGTAAGTGGCCGCACCGCCCAAAATGCGGTCCACTTTACCACGAGGTGTTTCTACCCCGTCATAGGCTACGGATCCAACGACAACCAAAGACATGACCTCTGTCATTGTCCCATTGGCGGACAGAAGGCGACAACTGCCGGGCGGAGGGGAGTGGTAAGAAGCAACCCCTGCAAACTCGAAAATGGCCTGCCAGCGTTACGGGCGTGCCTCCCTGGGCGCCGCCTAGGGTGTTTCTTGCGGCCCGGCGCCGGCATTGTGGCAACCTGTGTCTCATTGTGTCCATCCAACCCAACCGAAAACTGGCTCATCCGCCCAACCGCTTCAGATTGTGTTGGCATCCAATGGTATTTGATTTGCTGCTTCAGTGCCTGCTGATGCGGTTTCTGGCTGTGATCCTCGTCCAGCTTTTGGTCCTTAGCGGCCTCGCCTCCGCGGCTACGCTCGAGAAGCTGAGCTTGGAGGAGATGATCCAGAAATCGACCGAGATTGTTTCCGGAACGGTGACGGGTTCTTCCACCCTCCAGCGAGGTCCGGTGATTTACACGCGATACCGGATCCGCGTCTCCGACCAATGGAAGGGGGCGCCGGCCAAGGAGCTGGAGGTGCACGTGCCTGGAGGAAAGCTGGGCTCGCTGTCGCAAACCTTTTCCGGTGCGCCGAGACTTCAGGAGGGCACGGAATATGTGTTTTTTCTCTGGAGCAGCCGCTCAGGTTTGACGCAAGTCATCGGCTTATCGCAAGGGCTGTTTGGATTGAAACGAGAGAGCTCCGGCGAAATTACGTTGATCCGTCAAGCCTCGGGGGAAATGATGCTCGATTCATCAGGAAGATTGGTGGAGGATACGCCGGTGAGCATGCGATTGCGCGAGATGGTCGATCGTATTCATCGCACGCTCGCCGGCGGAACGCAGCGGTAACCTCCCTGGGTCTGGATCGGGAAGTGAACAGCGGGTCTCGCAACCCGAAAGGAACCGAGTGGTGGTCATCGGGACCAGGCGTTTTCCTAGCTGCGCTGTTTTTGTAGCTGCGCCCGGTCCCGAGCGAGAAGTGGAAAGACGGCGATGATGTTAAAAAAGCACGTCTTGGTTCTCCTTTGCGCTGGGGTGGGTCTCTGCCCCAGCGCGTGGGGATACTACCACTTTGTCCGCTACCTGAGCCGCACCGCTCCGTTTGTCGCCGCGCCCGAGAAATTTGACCTCAATGCCCTTCCCAACCGCACTTTGAACTTCTACGTTTCTGAAGTAGGCCCAACAGGTTACGTCGCCGGGGATAGTTTTGCGAGCGTGGTCAGCCAAATCCGCCAGGCCGCGAAAGTGTGGACCGACGTTCCGACAAGTGACTTGCAGTTGAATTTTGGTGGCCTGTTACCGCCTGGGACCTCGAGTTCGGGACCAGCCATCGATGTGGTCTTTAGCGACGACATCCCGCCTGGATTGCTGGCTCTCGGAGGACCAACTTCGCGGGGCGAAATCGTTGGACAAGGGCCGGGCAGCCCCTTTTATCCCATCACGCGCTCAGTGGTTATTCTGCGGCGGAATCTGGCCGACCTGCCTGCCGATAGCCGGGCCAGCTTTCTTGATGGCTTTTTCCTCACCCTCGCACACGAATTTGGGCACGCCATTGGCTTGCAGCACACGCTGACCTCAAGCCTCATGTCCACTTCCATCACGCGTGGCGTCACGAAGGCGAAGCCCTTGAGCGCCGATGATGTCGCTGGCGTTTCGCTCCTGTACCCTGCGCCCACATTCTTGGCGAGCACGGGATCGATTTCGGGCAGGGTCACCATGGCAGGCGTAGGCGTGAATCTGGCTTCGGTGGTAGCCATACCGCCCTCGGGCGCTGCCATCAGTACGCTCACTCATCCGGATGGCACCTATCGAATCGATGGAATCCCACCGGGGCAGTACCACCTCTACGTCCATCCGCTTCCCCCTGCGGGGCTGGATGAGGCCAGTCCTGCCAACATTGTGTTGCCCCTAGGGCCAGACCAGCGCCCGTTTCCCCTCAGCCCTAGTTTTGAAACACAGTTTTATCCAGGAACGCGGGACCCGGTGGTCGCTGTGCCGGTGATGGCGGGCAGCACCCTAGAAAACTTGAACTTTCAGGTTGTCCGCCGCAACGCGCCGGCCATCTGGAATGTTCAAAGCTACGGCTTCATTGGACAGAATGTCATCCGCCCGCCCATGCTGAGTCGCGCCAGCGGCCGCGGCCTGGTGGTAGCAACAGGAGTTGGTCTGATGGCCAACCCCACCACACTCACCCCCGGCCTTTCCGTAACTCCCATTGGTGGTTCGGCAGCCTTGGTGAGCGGCAGTTTACGGCCCTATTCCCCGTCCTATCTTCAGATGGAGTTCTCGCTCAATCCCTTCTCTAGCGAGGGTCCTCAGCACTTGGTCTTCTCCGCCAATAATGATATCTACGTCCTGCCTTCGGCGTTTCATATCACCCTCAAAGGGCCTCCCTCGATTGCGAGCGCCGCAAACACGGTCGATGCCTCAGGTGCCCGGGTCGTTGCCCTGACGGGCTCCAACCTCGGCCCGGATACTCGCATTTTCTTTGACGGGCATCCGGCCGCGATCCGATCCGTGGACGAGCAGGCGGGGCGAATGATTGTTGTGCCGCCTCCGGCCCCTCCTGGGCATCGAGCCGCAATCGTCGCTCTCAATGCAGACGGGCAGACGTCCGGATTCGCCCAAGGACCCAATGTCACCACCTACTCCTACGACGCAGGTGAGCCCGCCTCTTTGAGCTTGTCGCCGAATGCCTTACCCGCCGGATCCGAGGGGATGGTGGAGATCCAGGTTCCAGGCGCCAACCTCATCGACGGCTTGGCCAAGCTTGGCTTCGGGACCTCGGAAGTCACCGTCCGGCGGGTTTGGGTGGTGAGTCCCACCCGGCTGATCGCCAATGTCATGGTGAGTCCGACTGCAAACGGCCCCACCTCGGTGAGCGTGGTAAACGGTCTTCAACTCATCCACCAGAGCGCGGCTTTTGTAGCCCTGCCCTCCAACCCGCGGCTGATCCATGTATTCCCCCAAGCCTTGAATCCCACCACCGGTCAAGCGTTTGTACAGGCGGGCAGTCCCGCCATGGTGCTGGTGCACAACCTCCCGGCTGGAACTTCCGCAGCAAGCGTGACGCTGACCTTAAACGATGTCCCCATTCCCGTGACTGCTCTGAACGGGAACCAGTTGCTATTTCAGATTCCGAGTGGTTTCCCTTCCGGCCCTGCGACTTTACGCATCCGCGTCGGTGCCGAATCCTCTCAGCCCGTGGCGATCGCCATCGAGCAGCCTCCCCCAGTCATTCTTGCCATCCAGAATGGCGGGCAGCCTGTGGACGCAAGCCGGCCTGCTCGCCCGGGCGATTGGGTAACGCTGCTCGTTGCTGGTTTGATTCCCGACGCCTTCAGCGGCCAGGTCGAAGTCTCTCGCTTGTCCATTTCTGTCGGCGGCGTTACCCACCCCGTTCATTCGGTCCAGCCGGCGGCATCGCCCGGTCAACTCCAGGTTGTCTTCTTGCTCACCTCCGCAGTTCCGTCTGGACTTCAACCTTTGTCGCTCTCGCAAGATGGCCGGGTTTCTCTAGCGGCCAGCCTGCCCGTGCAGCGGTAGTTCCAAGCTGCTTCCAGACATTTTTCCCATTCAACGTGCGAGCAACCGTAGAGCGGGTCTCGCCCAGTTGAGCCTTGAACCTAGCGATGGCGATGGCGCCAGCGTGCGCGCCGGCTGCTGCGTTTACCGCCGCTCGGTCAGGGTTACGGGCGTCGTGGTTTTGAAGTTCAACTTGGTCTCGACGGGGAGGACGACCTCTTTACCTCGCGTCGCAAGAACAACGCCCGTGCCCGCGGCAGCACCCGAGCTGGCGCCAATGGCTGCGCCCTTGCCACCGCCAAAAATAGCACCCAGGGCCGCGCCCACCGCTGCTCCGGCGGCAACTTTCGCTGCGTCATTTTTCCGCGAGGTTTCGCCTTCTTTGCCGAAAATTTCCGTGTGTATCGGCACTCGCTGGCCATCCGAGGAATAAAAGTGGGTTAGTTCCAAGGATAAGCGCGAGACACCCTTTACGCGACCGGCCGGTACCGCTTCCACCACCCGGCCTTCTACCTTCGCGCCGCGTTCGGCGACCACAAAACCCTCGGCCACCAGAGGCTCCACCAGCGTGGCCTGAAAGGTCTGGCCAGCGGATTTGGCTTCGCTCGAGAGGGTCTCTGCTAACCGTACAGAGAGCACAGTGCCGGCTGGAAGCGTCACGCGGTTGGGCTCGGGCCGGGGCTCAGGCTTCGGCGGGGGAGCAGGTTCGGGCTCGCGCGAGCTTGCTCCCACTGCCGGGGCAGGCAAACTCGTTGCCGCCGGTGACGACGCCCCTGGCGATCCGCCCAGCCCTGGATTCGAAGCATTCGTCCCCGTGGTGGCCGCTGGCGCCCCAGACGGACTCGCTTCCCCGCGTGGAATCGTTTGAGATGTCCCCGAAGCTACCGGAGCGGCGATTTCAGGTTTCTCGGTGCGGGAGGCCGTCAGCATCGCGCGCCGCTTCCGGTCCACTGGCTCGACACGGCTGGCTTCTGCCGGTAACGGTTGAGAGGGTGCTTCCCGGGATTCCGTGACTGAGACGGTTTCCTGGGAAATTACCTGAGAGGTTGGGGGCGCTTCCGACGACTCTCTCTTTGCCGTGACGATCACCGCGGCGATCATCGCTGCGAGCGCTGCCCCTGCGCTAAAAGCCATCCACGGTTTCATCGAATGTCCTCCTTTTGCTCCGTCTCCTCCGCCCGCGAGCAAATTCCTGCTCCTAGGCTAACAAACGTATGGAGAACAATAGGAGTTGCGACCAGTTTGAGCAGCGCCTTCTGAGATCGCCTCTTCCGAACCCTCGCCTCACGGCTTGGAAACCAGCGGGGCCACCGAAACCAACCCGATCCCCACCACAACTGTAAGCAAAGAAAGCCAAACCAGGGAACGCGTGCGGCGGCTCGAGCCCTGAAATTCCCTCCAGACTAGGAGCCCGGACAGACTCGCCACCACTACGGGAGCGTAAGCCAGCAGGTTAGCCACCGCTGGATTTAAGACCACTCGCTGGGAATCGCCAGCCGGCGATGCGGCCAGAAAAGAACAAGTAGCGCCTGCCATCCAAATGGCTCCGCCCAGAAGACCCAGTAGATGCAGCCGTAAGTTGCCCCGAAAATAGTCCCCAAAACTCAAGGCCTGGCCTTCAATCGGTAAATTCATGAAATAAATGTTGAACACGAAAGTGGAGAAAAACACACCCACAGCAATCGTGAAGGCCAGTGTATAGGGCCCCAATCCGATATCTCCTGATTTGGCGAAGCCGGCCACAGGAGGGAAAGCAGTCATCAACACGCCTGAGGCGGCACTCACTGCGATTGCTTTACCAATCCCTAATTTTTTTTTGCTGGGACTCGTTTCCTTTCGAAAGGAGGAGAAAGCAAGCGCTGCCAGCACAGCCGCAAGCAGCAAAAGCGTCGCGCCACCAAGAACCAAGGCCGCGTTTTGTTTGCCCTGCCAAAAGTAGGCGGTAACGCTCGACAGGCTTACCGTCAAACTCGCTGAAATTAGGAATGCCGTCGCGAGACCTGCCACCGAGACGCCTGCCATCAGCAGCATATTGGCCAGATTAAAAACTCCACCCGCAATCACTCCCAGTCCAATTTGCCGTTTTCCGGTTACAGACAAGTTGTCCGCAAACGATAGCTCCGAGCCAAAGCTGCCAAGCGTAAAGGCGGAAATCATCGCAGTAAGCAACATACCCAAAGCGAAGTCAAAGTAAAAAAGCTCATAGCGCCACTTCCCTCCGGCCGCTTTGAAGGTGTTGGCCCAGGCGCCGAGCAGAAGCATCGAAGCCACGGCAAGCAGCAAAACTCCAAACTGAGTGGTGGGCAGGATCATGATGTGGAACCCTGAGGTTATAATGCAGCCAATCGCTGGGTCAAGAGTCTCACCAGAGCAGGCCGCGCGCACGCTGAGTCTAACGACTGCCGAAGTCAAAGCCTCTGCTGCCCACTCCACGGCTTGAGGCAAGATCGGCAACGAGACGGTAACGTCAGTCCTGGGTCATCCCGGTCCCAGCCGTTTTGCGCGTACTCCGGATCCTCTTTTCGCTGTGTCACAATCAGGGCATGCATCCCACTAGGCGGAACATGTTGACGAGCATCGCACTTGCCCCGGCCGCAACGGCGGCCATTCGACTGCCTTCCAAGGTGCGGCTCGGACTCCTGGATCTGGAGGGACATGTCGGCGAAGTCATCCGCCCCCTCGAGCAACTGCCGGATGTTGAGGTGGTGGCGATCGCGCATGCCAGCGCTGCGACCGTGCACAAGCATCAAGCCGCCAACCCGCGCTTAGCCTCTGCGAAGCACTACACCGACTACCGGCGCATGTTGGAATCCGAAAAGCTGGACATAGTTTCCGTTTGCACGCCCAACGGGCCGCGAGCGGCGGCGATTTTGGATTGTCTGGCGCACAAGGTCCACGTGATTGCCGAAAAACCCCTCGCTCTCAACCGGGAAGATCTCGAAAAAATCCGCCGTGCCCTGGTCTCCGCGGGCACGCGGCTCAGCACTCTGCTCCCTATGCGGTTTGATTCAGCCTATCTTGCCTTGCGGCGCTACGCACCAGAAATTGGCGAAGTCATCAACATCAGCTCGCAGAAATCTTACAAGGCAGGAAATCGTGTGGAGTGGATGAAACGCCAGTCGACCTATGGCGGCACCATTCCGTGGATTGGCATTCACATGATCGATCTGATGCGCTTCACCAGCCGCCGCGAGATGACAGAGGTATTCTCCTACCGTGCGCAAATTGGAGCCCCGCCGGGAATCGGCGAGATGGAAAATACCACGGGCTCCCTCTTCCGCCTGGACAACGGCGGCGTGGCCACCTTACACATGGATTATTGCCGTCCGGAAACCGCCCCCACGCATGGTGATGACCGGCTCAGGCTGGCGGGCACCAAGGGCGTGCTCGAGTACATGGCTGCAACCGGAGTCACTCTCATGACCGAGTCTCGCAAGCCAGAAGTAATTCGCGATCTTCCCCCAAAGCAATCGGTCTTTATCGACTTCTTGGAGCACGTCTATAATCACAAGCCAACCCTGCTCCCCTTCGAGGAAATCTATCGAGCCAACTTAATTACGATTGCTGCGCAAGAGGCGGCCGTGACGGGCCGCGTCATCCGCATTTGAGTTCTCGATCATCGCGAGGGAATCACCGGCAACAGCACGTGCGAGGCCCGCGCCCCAGCGTGGTAGATGGTTTGTGTGGCCACCTTCATCTGCGCCGACATACCAAAAGGCTCGCCCGTGTTGAGATTGCGGTCAAACTGAGGGAAGTGGCTGCTCGTAATGTCTACACGCACGCGGTGTCCCTTGAGAAAGACATTGCTCGTTCCCACCAAATCAATGGTCATCTCGTACACTTTGCCCGGTTCAAGCCACTTCGGTTTGTCCGTTCCCTCGCGGTAGCGCGCGCGCAGGATGCCCTCTGCTACATTGATTGCCCGTCCATCAGGAAAGACGTCAACCAGCTTGGCGACAAAGTCCGTATCCACGGCATCGGAAGCAGCATAGAGCACAACCTTGACCGGACCGGTCACCTCGAGATCCTCTTTCAGGAAATCGGATGTGTAGACGAGCACGTCATGACGGCTTTCAATGGGCCGTTGATCGACAGGACCAGCCACCGTCGGGGCGCCGCAGCAATTATTCCCACCGAGCGATGGAACCGGATTGGCAGGATCGTAGCGATAGGTGTCGGGCGGCGAGTCTGAGCCTGGCGGATCCCAGGACAGCGCTCCGTCGCCGCGATCGCTGTTGGCGTGTCCTCCACTGTGAAAGTACATTTTGCGGTACTGTGTTCGCGCGAGTGGATACTCGTTTTCGCGGCGCCATTCATTTCGTCCCATCACAAATAAGGTGACGGGCGGCTCCCGGCTGATTCCATCGTCGACACCCTTTAACCAGTAGTCAAAGAAGCGCAGCGTGGCGGCGTCTTCGGCCACCAGGGCCTGCGGTCCAAAATCGATTTGACCAAACTTCTGAGAAGCTCCATGGCCCCACGGACCAATTAGCATGCGGCTGCCGCGCCGGGCCGCCTCGCTTCCTCCCCGGCGGCTCATGCCGGCGTAGCCCCGCAAGGTGCCCTGGCTGAAGATGTCAAACCAGCCGCCAATCGTGTACACGGGCACGGTGATTTGTTCGTAGATCTCCTCGACGCTCAGCTTGCGCCAGTAATCGTCGTAGTCAGGATGGCGGATCCAATCGCGGTAGAACTGCGCGTTGCGTCCAGCGAGCTTCTGCATCGTGTCAAGCGGCAAATGCCACAGCAGGCGCTCGTAGCTAATGGCATCCACGCCAGGCAAGCCATGCGGACCCGTATTCTGCATAATGCGCGACTCCTGCCGCACTGGCCCCCAACCAAAATTGAACGCCAACCGCCAGCCTCCATTCAGCGTGATCCAATCGTGGTAAATGCTGACCGAAGCAACCCGAGGAGCAATGCAAACCAAGTGCGGCGGTTTCGCCGAAGCCGCTCGCCATTGAACTTGACCGAGATAGGAGCCACCCTCCATCCCAACTTTGCCGTTCGACCAGGGCTGCCGGGCGGCCCATTCAACCGTGTCATAACCATCGTCGATGTCGTCCCGGAACGGCTCCCATCGCCCCTCGGATTCGTGGCGTCCTCGCACATCCTGCAAAACGTAAACGTAGCCTCGC
Source organism: Bryobacteraceae bacterium (assembly GCA_025056455.1). Taxonomy (GTDB): domain Bacteria; phylum Acidobacteriota; class Terriglobia; order Bryobacterales; family Bryobacteraceae; genus CADEFT01. The sequence goes on from JANWVY010000002.1 coordinate 704,963, forward strand.
TGCGAATAAAACACCGCATCCTTGTAGGCTGCCGGCGCACGCTCTGTGCTATAGGGCGTACGCGACACAATGACGGGGTACTTGCCGGGCTTTGCCGGACGGTAAACATCGGCATACAGCGTCACGCCATCGCGCATCTTCACCGGAACCAGGTTCTCCAGCACGATGTCGTTGGTAGGGGGATAAGCAGGCGGAAAACTGACTTCCGCAGCGCGGGCCAGCACCCAGCACCCAGCAACAAGCAGCAATCGCATGGTGGGAATTCTACCTCACCAGCGAAGCCTCATTGTTTCATACGATGAGAAAGGAATGCCGCAACCAGGACTGCTGGCGAGTTTCTTGAAAGGCGAGGTGACGCTAGCCCACCTGCTTGACCGCATCCGGCGCAGCGACGCCCAGCTCCACTGCTGGACTGAAGTGCGAGCGGAAACCAGCGCTCAGGACGGTCCGCTGAAGGGCGTCCCTTTCGGGGTGAAAGACATTTTCGAAGCGCGCGGCTATCGCACCAGCTACGGCTCGGCCCTCTACGCCACTCATGTGAGCCAGTGCGACGCAGGCTTGATCTCCCTGTTGAGAGCGCGCGGCGCGGTCGTTTTGGGCAAAACGCACACCACAGCCTTCGCCTACTACGACCCGGCGCCGACTCGCAATCCACGCCGCCCCACTCATACCCCCGGAGGCAGCTCCAGCGGTTCGGCCGCCGCCGTGGCCGCCGGTATGGTCCCCTTCGCCATCGGCAGCCAAACCCAGGGATCCGTCATCCGGCCCGCATCCTTTTGCGGCGTGGTTGGATTTAAACCCACCTACGGACTCTTGCCCATGGACGGAGCCCTACCCTTTGCTCCCAGCCTGGATACCGCCGGATTGTTCACACAAACCGCCTTCGATCTCCGGCTGCTGTGGGAAGGAATGGGCTACTCGGTCCATTCCGACCCTCCCTCTCAATACGGCCTGATGGAATTCGACGTTGAGCCCGAGATGCAGGAGTTCTTCCGCATGGCCATTCAAACCTTAGGGCAGTATGGCTGCCAGGTGCGCCGATTTGAGATCCCGCCCCATGTGGCCCAAGCACAAGATGCCGTCCGGATCGTGAACCAATACGAAGGAGCGCGGTCTAACGAGGAACGCTACCGCAAGTACGGCCCGGCTATCGGCGTGAAGCTGGCCCAGCTCGTGCGCGAGGGGCTGAAGATTCCTCCGGAACGCTACGAGCAAGCTCTCGAGACCTTGCGCCGGGCACGGCAAGAAATTGCCGAATTGTTTCAAACCTTTCCCGTCATCTTGTCGCCAGCCGCTCCCGGTTGGGCGCCCTCCGGCTTAGCTTCGACTGGTGATCCCCGCTGTAACGCCGTATGGACGGGGCTTCACGTTCCCGCCTTGACCATTCCCATCCCCGTGCCCAAAGGTCTTCTTCCTTTGGGTCTTCAAATGTGCGCGGCGCCGCGCCAAGAGGCCTTGTTAATTGCCGCCGCCATGCATTGCCAGGCGCTGTTGAACGCGCCTGCCCGCTAGCCCCCACCGCGCGCCAGGCAAGGGGGAATGGGTTTCCTCCGCCGTGCGAGATATGATGGTGTCTCGCTATGAATCGTCGCCAAGCCTTTCGTCGTTTGCTGGGATTTGCAGCGGCCTCTCCGCTCCTCGCCCAGCAGGCTCCGAGTGAGGAGGATGTCAACGGTCCGGTCAACGTCCACGAATTTGAAGAGATCGCAAAAAAGAAGCTCGACAAGCTGGCCTACGACTTCATTGCTGGAGGCGTGGAGGACGAACTGACCTTACGCGCTAACCGCGAGGCCTTCCAGCACTGGTATCTTATCCCCCGCGTTCTCACCGACGTCAGCCAGGTCGACATGTCGACCGAGCTTTTTGGCGTACGGATTCCACAGCCCATTCTGGTTGCCCCGACCGGAGGAAAAAACCTAATTGCGCCCAACGCCGAAACCCTCGTGGCGAAGGCTTGCGCCCGGACCCAAACGCTGTTCTGCACGGGCAGCGGCGCCGAACGCGCGCTCGAGGACGAGGGTGAGGTGAACTGGTGGAGCAACACGGTTGGCCAGGCCACGCGCGAGGCGGCAATGAGCTACGCCCGGCGCATGGAAGATCGCGGTGCGAAAGCCATCACCCTCACCGTGGATAACCAGTATCAGTCCAACCGGGACCGCAATAATCGAAACCGCTTTGATTACGGATACATGGGAACGGGCCTGCCGAAACCGGGCCAGCCTCCACCCCCGCCGCGCAACCCCGCCCGCCCGGCCATGTGGCAGCCGCACACCCCAAACCTCACGTGGGATTACATTGACTGGGTGCGCGGTGCGACCAATTTGCCTGTAATCCTGAAGGGCATTCTAGCGCCTGAGGATGCCGAGCTGGCCGTCCGCCGCGGCGCTAGCGGCATCATCGTGTCGAACCACGGAGGCCGGCAACTGGACGGCGTGATCGCAACCATTGACGCTCTGCCTGATGTCGCGGATGCGGTGGGAGGCAAAGTGCCTGTGCTCATGGATGGGGGAATCCGGCGGGGTAGCGACATCTTGAAGGCCCTCGCGCTCGGAGCGAAGGCAGTTCTCGTTGGCCGGCCGCCGCTGTGGGGCCTCGCCGCCTTCGGACAAGCCGGCGTAGAGCGCGTGCTCTGGATGCTGGGCGCGGAATTGAAACTTTCCATGGCCCTAGCCGGAAAGCCTAATCTCGCCGCCATCGACCGCAAGATGGTAAGGAGGCTCGGATGAGGGCTCTCCTCGGGCTCGCCGTTGTCGCGGCCTGGGCGCAGGAACTTGGCACCTCCTGCCTGCCCTGCCACAGCGAGCACGTCGCCGACGTCCGCGCGCACAAGCATGGCGCCCGCCAGGTGGGCTGTGAAGTCTGCCACGGAGTCAGTGAAACCCATCGCAACGCATCGGGCGGCGTGGCTCCGGACCGCGTCGCGGCGCCCGATGAAGTCCCCCTGCTTTGTGGGGGCTGCCATGGAGAAGAACGCAAACAATACCTCGCCAGCAAGCACGGTAAACTCGTGATGGCCCGCAGCAAGATCCGCGCCCCTTCCTGCGGCGTCTGTCATGGCGTCCACGCCCAGCGCAACGCGGTTGCCATGCGGCGACAATGCGATCGCTGCCATACTGATTTGCCCGCCAGTTGCAAGCCAGGTCAGGCTCCGCCGGCTGGAAAGCTGGTCTGCGCCCAGTGCCATGCTCCGCACAGCCTGCAAACCAGCCCGCGGCCGGGCTAGCCGCCGCTCAAGCGACAACTGATTCGCCCCACAGGCTTGGCTCCCCCGCCGCTGGCCTTGATGCTGCAAACTGGTGTAGAATGAGAAATTCATGTCACCGTACGCCGTCGATCACCGCCATCATCACCGCCGTTTTCGCCGTGAGAATGGGCCGCGACGGGCTTGGTTCTGACTGAAAGGACCGTTTCTGAAGATTTTGGCAGAGGACCCGCCGCGCGGTGCCGGCGGGTTTTTTCTTTGTGGGGCTTTCATGCAACTCGATTATTCAAAACTCGATGGGCTCGTCCCCGCGGTCATTCAGGATCACCTCTCAGGCCGTGTCCTGATGGTCGGATTTATGAATGAGCCTGCCTTTTTAAAAACCGTGGAAACTGGCTATGCCACCTTCTACAGCCGTTCCCGCAACAAACTCTGGATGAAAGGGGAAACCTCGGGACACCGGCTCGTGGTCAAGGAAATTCTCGTCGATTGCGACCAGGATAGTGTGGTGATTAAGGTCGAAGCTCTCGGCCCTGGAGTCTGCCACACCGGCTATGAAAGTTGCTTTCATCGGAAGCTGGTGGGCCAGTCTTGGGCCCTCAACGAGGAGCGGAAGTTCGATCCCGAGACCGTGTACGGAGGTTGACTTGAAGCTGAAGCTGGGCATCCCCAAGGGCAGTCTCGAAAACGCCACCATCGACCTGTTCCGCAAAGCTGGTTTTCAAATCACCACCAGCAGCCGCTCGTATTTTCCGGGAATCGATGACCCGGAGATTGAGTGCATGCTCATCCGCGCCCAAGAAATGGCTCGATATGTCGAAGACGGAGTGCTCGACGCTGGGCTGACCGGCTATGACTGGGTCCTTGAAAACGAGGCAGACGTCGTCACTGTAGCGGATCTGATTTACGCGAAACAAAGTTTTGGCAAGGTGCGCTGGGTGCTGGCCGCGCCGGAATCCTCCCCCTTCCAATCGGTCGCTGATCTCCAAGGCAAGATCATCGCCACCGAGTTGGTGCGAGCCACCAAGCGTTACCTAGCCTCGCACGGCGTTGCGGCGAAAGTGGAATTTTCCTGGGGCGCCACCGAGGTGAAGCCTCCCGTTCTGGCCGACGCGATCGTGGAAGTCACCGAGACGGGCTCCTCCCTACGCGCCAACAAACTCCGGATCCTGGACGTCGTCCTCGAATCCAACACGCAGCTTGTAGCCAACAAAGACTCCTGGAACCACGAATGGAAACGCCGCAAACTCGAGGACATCTCGATGCTTCTTCAGGGCGCAATTGCCGCCCTGGGCAAGGTCGGTCTGATGCTCAACGTCCACAAAGAAAACTTAAAAGCGGTGTTGAACGTTCTGCCAGCCCTGAAGAATCCGACCGTCTCGCCCTTAAGCGACGGCGAGTGGTTTGCCGTGAACACAGTTTTAGATGAAATCGCGGTGCGCAACATGATTCCCCGCCTCAAGGAAGCTGGGGCGCAGGGCATCGTGGAATATCCGCTCAACAAAATAGTGATGTAACCAACATGATCCGCATTCTCGAATCCAGCCAGGCCTCGGCTCTGATTGAGCGCCGTAAGTCACGGCTCGAAGAGGCCGAAAAAACCGTCAGGCCCATTCTTGAAGCCGTTCGTAAAAAAGGCGATAAGGCGCTCCTTCAATATGCCAAGAAACTGGATGGACTGAACCGCTCCAGTGTCCTCGTGCCGGAGGAGGAGCTGCGCAACGCCGAGCAGCAGCTTTCGCCGGAATTCCGCAACGCCGTCAAAACCGCTGCTAACAACATCCGCAGCTACGCCAAACTCCAGCTGCCCAAGCCCTTTCGCAAGGCGCTTGCTCCTGGCGTAAGGCTCGGCCAGATTGTGCGGCCACTCGAAGGCGTGGCGGCTTATGTGCCATCGGGCCGCTACCCTCTGCCCAGCACCCTCATGATGACCGTCATACCGGCCCAAGCCGCTGGCGTAAAGAATGTCTTTGTCGCCTCACCCCGGCCTTCGACCGAGATCTATGGCGCGGCTTCGATGCTCGAAGTCACCAAGGTATTTCAGATGGGCGGCGCTCACGCTATCGCTGCCTTCGCGTTCGGCACAAAATCCGTGCCCCGCGTGGACCGCATCGTCGGTCCCGGTAACGCCTATGTCACGGCAGCCAAAAAGCTCCTCGCCGGAGAAGTGGGCATCGACTTTCTCGCCGGGCCCACAGAGGTCGTCATTATCGCCGCCGATGGCGACCCGCGCTGGATCGCCGCCGATCTGCTGGCCCAAGCCGAGCACGATGTCGATGCGGCAGCCATCCTCTTGACTCCTTCCCGCAAACTCGCCTCCGCCGTCGCCCTGGAGATTGAAAGGCAGCTCGCCGATTTGTCAACAGCCAAGGTGGCCCGCAAGGCGATTGACAAAAATGGCGCCATCATCATCACCAACTCGCTGGAGCAAGCCGTGGAGCTCTCCAATCAATTCGCGCCCGAACACCTCAGCATTCCCGAGATGAGATTGCTCGACCAAGTCCAGAATGCTGGAACCGTCTTTGTCGGCGGCAATTCGCCAGAAGCTGCCGGCGACTATGCCGCTGGGCCGAGCCACGTCCTACCCACCAACGGAGCAGCCCGTCTGCGGGGCGGATTATCCGCCGCCGACTTCGTCAAGGTGATCGCCGTGCAGGAGCTCAATGGCGAAGCCTTGCGAAGGTTGTCCCCGGTCATCACGACACTGGCTCGCGCCGAGGGTCTGGAGGCGCACGCCCGGAGTGTTGAGGTGCGGCTTGCCAAGTGATCTCGCTACGCTAAAACCGCGCCGCGCCATCGAGAACATGGCGCCTTATAATCCGCCCACGCAGGGCAGGGCGGATAAGCTGCGCCTCGATTTCAACGAGAACACCGTGGGTTGCTCGCCGCGCGTGCTGGCTTATCTGCGCGAACGGCTGAGCGAAAACACCTTTTCTGTCTATCCCGAGTATGGCGAGACTCGCGCTGCTTTGTCGCGCTTCTTTAGCGTCAAGCCCGAACAGCTCGTTTTGACTAATGGGACGGATGAAGCCATTCAGCTGCTGGTCAATACCTATGTCGACGATCACGACGAGGTGCTGCTGCTCGAGCCCTCCTACGCCATGTACCGCTTTTACTGCGAGGTGGCTGGCGCCTCCATCCGAACGCTCTCCTACCGCGAAAAAGATCTGGCGTTTCCCTTGGAGGAGTTGCTCGGCGCCTTGCGGGCGGAAACTCGCGCCGTGTTCATCGCCAACCCGAACAACCCCACTGGCTCCGGTATTGATCTGCCAGCCATCCGCCGCATCCTCGAGGCCGCGCCCCAGGCGGCCGTTCTCATCGATGAGGCCTACTACGAATTTTCTGGCCTCACCGCCTTGGATCTCATCCCGGCTTACCCCAACCTTTTTGTCAGCCGCACCTTTTCTAAAGCCTACGGCATGGCCGCCATGCGGCTTGGTTGTCTGATCAGCCAGCCAGCCAATGCCGACTACCTGCGGAAAGGCCAGTCGCCTTATAGCGTGAATATGCTGGCGGCGATGGCTGTGCGCGCCGCCATCGAAGATACCGAATACGTGGCCAGCTACGTTTCTGAAGTGGCCCTCGCAAAACAGCTGCTATATGAGGGATTGAGCAAATTGGGCGTCCCTTACTATCCCAGCCAGGCCAACTTCGTGCTGTTTGTAGCCGGAACGCGCGCCCTGGAGATTCGCGATAAGCTGCGCGAGAAGGGCGTCTTGGTCCGCGATCGAAGCTACGAATTGCCAGGTTGCGTCCGCGTCACCATCGGCACCCGAGAACAAATCCGCCGCTTTCTAACCGAACTCGAACGGATCTGGTAATGGTGCGCGAACTGCTCATCTTCGACATGGACGGTGTCCTGGTCGACGTCCGGGAATCCTACCGGGAGACCATCCGCCAGACCGTAGAACATTTTACCGGTCGCCCGGTGAGCCATGACGATATCCAGCGATACAAAAACGCCGGCGGTTGGAACAACGATTGGAAATTGTCACACCGCATGGTGGCCGATTTAGGCGTGAACGTCGACTACGCCTCTGTGGTGGACTATTTCCAAAAATTGTTTCTTGGCCAGCATGGCGAGGGGCTCATCCAGCGCGAGCGTTGGATTGCCAAGAACGGTTTGCTGGACCGGCTCGCGGCGAGCAAGGATTTAGCCATTTACACCGGGCGGCCCAATTTTGAAGCGCGGCTCACGCTGAACCGTTTCGCGCCCCATCTCCACTTTGATCCCGTGCTCACCGCTGACGACGTCACCCGGGGCAAACCCGACCCAGAAGGATTGCAGAAGATTGCCGCTCTGCGCCCCGGTCAGCCTCTGTGGTACATCGGCGACACGGTGGATGACGCGCGTTGCGCCAAGGCCGCTGGCGTTCGCTTCCTCGGCATCGCGAGCCGCTCGCACAGCCGGCGCCAGGAGCTGCTCCAATTATTTGTTGCTGAAGACGCCATCGCCGTCTTTGAGGACATTAACGCCTTGGAGGATTTTTTTGCGCAGCGCTAAACTCGAACGCAAAACGAAAGAAACGCAAATTCAGGGGGAGCTGCGTATCGAGGGTAAAGGGCGGTATGACGTCTCCACCGGCATCCGGTTTTTCGATCACATGCTGGAGTTGTTTGCCCGACATGGCGGCTTTGATCTCAAGCTCAAAGCCACCGGTGATTTGGACGTCGACCAGCACCACACGGTCGAGGATTGCGGCATTGTTCTCGGTCAGTTATTCCGTCTTGCGCTGGGCGACAAGAAGGGGATCAATCGCGCCGGCTATTTCGTGATGCCCATGGATGAAACGCTCGCGGTCGTGGCGGTGGACCTGAGCGGCCGTCCTGCTCTGGTTTACCAGGATCTCGTCAAAGTGCGCTTCGTGGGTGACCTCCAGGCCGAACTGGTGCATGACTTCTTCGACGGATTCGTGAGCAACTGCGGCGCTAATCTCCATGTGAAGGTGTTATACGGTCGTTCGAGCCATCATAAGATCGAGTCGGTGTTCAAGTGCTTTGCCCGCGCTCTAAAGTTTGCCTGCTCGAAAGACCGGCGTCTTAAAGATGAACTCCCGTCCACCAAGGGCTTGTTATGATCGCCATCATTGACTACGGCGCAGGCAATTTGCGGAGCGTACAAAACACGCTCGCCGAAATTGGCGCTGCTTACCGACTGGCGCACACCGCCGAACATTTGCGCGCCGCGTCCAAAATCATTCTTCCCGGCGTGGGACACTTTGGACAATTGATCCGCTCGCTCGACATGATGGAATTACGACAGGCGATCTTGCGCAACATCCACGATGGAGTTCCCTTCCTGGGAATTTGCCTTGGCTTGCAGGCCTTGTTTGAAGCCAGCGAGGAGGCCCCCGGATTACGCGGTTTGGGCCTGTTGCCGGGCGTCGTCAAGCGCTTCCCGAACAACTTGCGCGTTCCCCATATGGGATGGGATGAGATTACGCCCCGTCCGGACGCCTCGCTGCTTAAAGACCTCGGTCCGAAGCCTTACCTCTACTTCGCGCATAGCTATTTCTGCCCGGTCGTGGACGCTACGGCAGCCACCTGCCTCTACGGCGTCACCTACACCGCGGCGATCGAGCAGCGTAACCTGTTCGGGGTCCAGTTTCATCCAGAAAAATCGGGCCCTCTCGGTTTGCGAATTGTCAAGAATTTCGTCGATCTCTAGAGATGCTTGCCAAACGCATCATTCCCTGCTTAGACGTGACCGCAGGCCGCGTGGTCAAAGGCGTTCATTTTGTGAACCTGCGCGATGCGGGCGACCCAGTGGAGCTTGCCGGACGCTATAACGAGCAGTGCGCCGACGAGCTCGTTTTTCTTGACATTACGGCTTCAAGCGATCATCGCGAGACCATGGTTGACGTTGTGGCGCGCACGGCGCGGAAAGTTTTTATCCCCCTAACGGTTGGCGGCGGCATTCGCTCCGTGGCGGATGGTAGGAAACTGTTAATGGCAGGGGCAGACAAAGTAAGCGTCAATACTGCGGCCGTGCAGCGCCCCCAGCTCATTTCCGAGCTCAGCGAGGAATTCGGATCCCAAGCCGTGGTCCTAGCCATCGACGCGCGCCGCAAGCCAGGCGGCGGCTGGAGTGTGTTCACGCACGGCGGCCGCCACGACGAAGGAATCGACGCGATCGAATGGGCCCGGCGCGGCGAGGAACTCGGCGCTGGTGAAATTTTGCTCACTTCGATGGATACCGACGGCGTTCAAAACGGCTTTGATTGCGAGCTGACGCGCGCCGTCTCGCGCGCCACGCGAATCCCAGTGATTGCCAGCGGCGGAGCGGGAAAACCCGAACACTTTCTTGAGGTGCTCACCGATGGCGAAGCCGATGCCGCTCTTGCCGCCTCCATCTTCCACTACGGCGCTTACACGGTCTCGGACCTGAAACAATATCTTGCCCGGAATGGCGTTCCCGTGCGCCAGATTCCAACTGCGAGGCGACGGATTTGATTATCCCCTGCATCGATTTGATGGAAGCGAAAGTCGTGCAGCTTGTTCAAGGGCGCGAAAAAGCTCTGGAGGGCGGCACGCTGGATGAAATGCTGGCTAAGTTCTCCGCTTTTCCCATCATCCAGGTCATTGATCTGGACGCTGCCTTGGGCAAAGGCAACAACGACGCCCTGGTCGAGTATCTCGCCCGCCGGGCTGTCGCTCGCGTGGGTGGCGGTGTCCGTACGGTTGAGCGCGCGCGCAAGCTCGTCGAGCAGGGCGCCAGCCGCGTCATTATTGGAACTGCGGCATTCCATCCACAAGGGATAAACCACGCCCTGCTCGAGCAGCTTGCCAAAGCCATCACACCAGAAAAAATTCTCATCGCCTTGGACAGCAAAGACGGCCGTATCGTCGTCAAAGGTTGGCGTGAATCGACTCTCCTGACAGCCGAATCGGTGATCCGCGAGCTCGAGCCCTACGCAAGCGGGTTTCTGTGTACCTACGTGGATCAAGAAGGCATGATGCAAGGCACCAACCTGGACTGGTTCCGAAGGCTGCGCGCAGCAACCCATCACGAGCTGACCGCCGCGGGAGGCATCGCCAGCTACGAGGAGATTGCTGCGCTTCAAGCGATGAACGTGCACGCGGCGCTCGGCATGGCCATCTACACAGGGCGGCTGGATCTCGAGCGCCTCGCCGCTTGGAACCGCAGCGCCTGAGCCCCCTTCATCCTCCAGCGTTCGAAGCAAAACCTGGGCCGCAGCTAGATGTCTGCGGTATGGCCAGCCGAAAGTCCGCCGTCAACGGCAAGCGCAGCGCCTGTAATGAACGAGGCATCGTCAGAAAGTAAGAAGCAGACCGCCTTGGCGATTTCCTCCGGCTCGCCCAGCCGTCCGAGCGGGTGCAGCGCCCGGATCCTTTCCGCCCGCGCCGGATCTTTGAAAATGGCAGCGGTTAGCGCGGTGTGTACGAATCCCGGGCAAACACAGTTCACGCGGATGCCCCGCGGGGCATAGTCGAGCGCCATGTTTCGCGTCAGGGATAGAATCGCGCCCTTGGTCGCCGAGTAGGCCGCCCGGTTGCGATGTCCAATCAAGGCCACGGCAGAAGAGATATGCACGATGCTACCTCCCTGCCTCATGCGTGCAAGAGCCGCTTTCGACACCAGATAAACGCCTTTCAGATTCACGTTCATCACCCGGTCCCAGCCAGCTTCTTCTTGCTCACCCAGTGGGTTGCGCTCGGCAACCCCAGCCGAAGTCACAAGACCGTCCACGCGGGGGATGTTTTCAAAGGCTTGCTCCACGGAAAGGGAACAGCTGACATCCACGGCTTGAAATTCCGCTCGCCCTCCCTGGGCCTGGATGCGATCCGCCGTCTCCTTGGCTGCAGCAGCCTTTAAATCCAGGACCCAGACCCAGGCGCCAGAGGCAGCGCAGCGCTCCGCGCAGGCGCGCCCAATTCCCGAGCCACCCCCAGTCACCACCACCACTTTCTCATGCATGCCGAAGCTTTAGTACAGCACCCAGCCGCCGTCAACGTTCACGGTTTGTCCCGTCATTCCATCGCTCCACGACGAGGCAAGAAATGCGCACACCCGCGCGATGTCGAGCGGCTGGAGCCGCCGCTTGAGGCTCTGTGATTCCACGAAAGCCCGCGCTTGCTCCTCCGTAACGAAAAACTTCTCTGACTCTGTCTGGATCGCACCGGGCGTGATGCAGTTGACGTGAATGTTGAATTCACCGAGCTCCTTGGCAAGCACACGCGTCAAGCCAATTACTCCCCCTTTTGCTGCCACATAGTGACTCAACAATCTCACACCTAGAAAGAAGGTCACCGAAGAAATGTTGATGATCTTGCCCGCGCGCTGGCGGATCATATGCGGCGCCACGAGCTGACACATCCGGAAGGTGCCCTTCAAATTGACATCGTGCATTTCGTCCCATTGCTCTTCCGTGATGTCGACAAACGCCTGCCGGGGGTAGATTCCCGCGTTGTTCACTAAGACATCAATACGGCCATAGTGAGACAAAGTTCGCTCAACGGCCGCCGCCAGTGAGGTCCGGTCTCGCATGTCAGCCTGTAAGGCAAGTCCCTGGCACCGCTCGGCCGTCCGTCGAGCAGAATCGCCGTTGCGGTCCAGTACGGCAACCTTCGCTCCCTGTTCGCTGAAAAACAAAGCCGTGGCCTCGCCAATTCCAGCGCCGCCACCCGTCACGATCACCACTTTTCCGTGCAGCACGCCATCCAGCGTAACATCTTGTCTGAATTCGCGAGCGGGCGATTTCCACAGACCCACTAAGCACTCTCCCCTGCGCCTGGCCAGCAAAATTTGCTCTTCTCCAGATCTTCTGTTTCAGCTAGACTATGTTTAGTTTTCGCGCTTCAGGATCAGGGGTGAGGAAAAAGCATGATGTTTTCGCGACAAGAGAAGATTCTTGCGGCCAAAAGTGTCGCCGTTTTATCCGTCATTCCGGTTTTGATTTACGCCTACGCTGGCGGTCCCGATCCCCGGCACACTGGTGCGCCCGGTGATCAAACGTGCGCCCGCTCGGGCTGTCATGCCGGTACCTTAAATCCTCCCGGTGGAAGCGTGACCATCTCCGCTTCCGGCGGAACTAGCTATGTTCCCGGACAGCGCCAGCGCATCACCGTCACAATTAACGACGCGGCACAACAGGTGTTTGGCTTTCAAGCGACGGCCCGCTTAGAAAGTAACCTCACCGGGGGGCAGGCCGGAACCTTCACGCCGATCGATAATCGAACAGCAGTTCTCTGCGATGACGGCCGGGTCCGGCCAGCGGCGGGTTGCGGTGCGCAATTTCCCGTGGAGTTCATCCAGCACACCGGGGTGAACTTGGCGCAGAATACCTTTAGCTTCGACTGGACTCCACCCGCCACCAACGTTGGCAATGTGCGTCTTTACGTTGCTGGCAACGCTGCCAATGGCAATAACACGGCCAGTGGCGACCGCATCTACACCACGAGCCTCACCCTGACTCCCGCTGCCGCCGGCGGCCCGCGTCCCACAATCGCCCAGGGCGGAGTCACTGATGCCTTTAACTTTGTGGGCGGCATCGCCTCCAACACCTGGACCGCCATATTTGGCGAAAACCTCGCCTCGGTGACCAAGACCTGGGACGATGCGGTGCAAGGTACGCGTCTGCCAACCACCTTAGAAGGAGTCTCTGTGAGCGTCAACAACCGGCCCGCCACAATCTTCTTCGTCAGTCCGGGACAGATCAACATCCTGACGCCAAACGACGACGCCACTGGGGACGTGGCTATCGTGGTTCGCAATGCCAATGGCGAAAGTACGCCTTTTACTGTTCGCAAAACTGCGGTCAAGCCGGCCTTTTACGCGCCGTTCGGTTCCGAAGGGCGGTTATTCGTTACCGCCGTGGCCCTCGATGGAACACTTGTCGGGAAGGTTGGCACCGATTCGCGAGTCCGTCGCGCAGCACGACCCGGTGAAGTGATTCTCGTTTTCGGCACGGGGTTTGGTCCCACCAATCCGGTGGTTCCGACCGACCAAGTCGTTTCTGGGGCGCCGGCCGTGACGACTCCCGTGAGGATCCGGTTCGGAGAAACGGTCGCAAGCTTTGCCGGCACCGGAAATCTGGTGGCCGCAGGGTTGTACCAGTTTAATGTCACAGTGCCCGCCACACTGGCGAACGGCGACTATCCGTTGATTGCCGAAGTTGCGGGCATCAGCAGCGCCAGCAACGTCTTCATTTCCGTTCAGAGGTGATGAGGTGTCAACTTGACCCGCTCTCAGAACATGTTGTTTCTCGGGCGGTCCTAGTCAACGGACGGCGACTACGCCATCGTCGCCGAACTGGGCGGCGTACGGAGCGCAGCCAACGTCTTGATTTCCGTCGCCCGCTAAAGGCACTCGCTTGTTGGGCTGAGAAGTAGGATCCCCGCAGCCCACCTTCTCAGATGTGATCCCTTGGCTTCTCAGCTTCCAGCTCGCTCCCGGCTGTTCTCTCGATCTCACAGCTCCCTGCTATACAGCCGCTTCCGTAGTGAATTCCGCAACGAATCAGCCCCTCCTGGCGCCTAACGCCATGGCCACCATCTACGGGGCGTTTCTCTCGTTTTCCACTAGGGCCCTGACCCCAGCCGACTTAACCGGAGGACTCCTTCCCGTCCGCCTGCCCGGCACCGAGGTCAGCGTCATCGTCGACGGCTGGGCGGCTGCGATCTGGTATGTCTCGCCGGGCCAAATCAATTTCCAGATTCCCCCCAACTTGCGTGGCGGTCAGGAGGTGCCACTCTTCGTGGCGCGCGATGGTCGAGCGGGGCCGATTGTGCTGATTCGTCTTGCGCAAGAAGCGCCCGGTCTGTTCGCCTCCGACCGCGAGACGCCAGTCGCTGTCCGCTTAGACGGCTCGCTCATTCATTCCCAAAACCCAGCCCGGCGCGGCGAAACAATCCTGCTGTTTGCCAACGGTCTCGGGCAAACTATCCCTGATACTCCTTACCGCATGGTTCCCCGTCAGGTGGCGCCACTCGCCAAGCTCTCGGAATTCCACATCTTGCTCAACTCGGTCGAGGTCCCGCCAGACCACGTGCCCTATGCGGGCGTCGCACCTGGTTTCGCCGGTCTGTATCAGATCAACCTTCGGGTGCCAGAACAGGCTCCTGCAACGCCTGAAATTCAAATTCGCTTGGGAAGCCTCTCCAGCCCCAAAGGCCTCCGGCTACCAGTTCGCTAAACCACCTTCTCCACAAACACCAGCCCTCCACACACAACATCGCCGCGCAGCGAGCCCTCTTGATGCCGCTGCCGCGATGTGATGCAATGGCCAGTTCCTGCCACGAAAGGGCAAAACGTTTGCAAATGATCCTAGACCGACGTCAAGCCTTAAAAGCCGTTTTCGGTTGGGCCGCGGGCTCGCCCCTTGCCCTTGCACAAGGCGAGGATCCGCTCTATGGCCCGCTCAACGTCTTTGACTTCGCCGAGCTAGCAAAGAAAAAGCTCGATCCCTTGGCCTGGGATTATCTCGAGGGTGGTTCCGAAGATGAGGCATCCCTACGCGACAACCGGGCCATCTTCCGGAAAGTCATTATCCGCCCCCGGGCATTAGTCGACGTGCACAAAATTGATCTGTCGCTCGAATTGTTTGGCAAGAAACTCGACTACCCGATTCTTCTCGACCCGGCGGGAGGAAAGAACTGTTTTTACCCCAACGGCGAACTGGAGGTTTCCAAAGCGGCTGCCAGAGCCAAAGCGCTGCACATCACCAATGGCGGCATTGAAGAGTTTTTAGAGTCCGGTCAAGCGCCGGTGTGGTGGCAGGTGACAACAGGAGGGCAGTTCCAAAACCCCCAAAGCATGCGCAGCTTCGTCCAGCGCCTGGAGTCCATGGGCTGCTCAGGAATTTGTTTCACCGTGGATATCATGCACGTTTCGCACCGCGAGCGCGATATCCGCAACCGGCTAGAACGGGCCTGGTGTGAGACAGGCCTGCCCAAACGCGATGCGGACGGCCGCATGCCGCCCGCTAAAAATCCCTGGCGAGTCGGCGTGTACCCCTCCCGTCCAGCGCCCACTCCCACTTGGAACACCTTGCGTGAGCTCACGGCCATGACCAAACTCCCGGTCATCGTCAAAGGCATCCTCACGGGCGAAGACGCTGCCCGTTGCGTCGAGTCTGGCGCGAGTTGTGTCATGGTCTCCAACCACGGAGCGCGCCAGTTGGATCATGTCGGCTCAACTCTCGAGGCGCTGCCGGAAGTGGTGCGGGCGGTCCAGGGTCGTATCCCCGTTCTGGTTGACGGCGGCTTTCGTCGCGGGACAGACATTTTGAAGGGCCTGGCTCTTGGCGCCAAGGCCGTCGCCATCGCACGCCCTTACCTCTATGGCCTAGCGGCCTTCGGAGGGCGGGGTGTGGAACGCGTCCTCGAGTTGCTCAAGACCGAGCTTGCTCTAGACATGGCTCTTGCTGGCGTGCCCACACTGGCCTCAATCGACTCCAGTTTGGTGCGATTCCGCGACAGCTTACTGGAGTAAGGTTTCAGACAAAGGGGGGACTCAAGTGCGTCTTTTGGCCGTTGCACTGGCCTGGATGGCGTTCGCTTCGGGCTTCCAGCAACCCCCGCGATTTCTTGCGCCGCAAGATCAATCCCTGGTTTCGCCCGGGCCGCTTCGAATCTTGGCGCAAGGCTCGGGCCCGCTCCGTCTGCTCCGAGACGGCGAAGTTGTTCCCCTTACCTCTCCCGCAGCGGGTGTTTATTTTGCGGAACTGAGCCTCTCGCCAGGCCGTCACGAGCTTCAGCTCGAGGCCGAAACGGGCGTAGCGAGAATCCAACTTTTTGCAGGAGAAGATCACCCGTTCTGGAAACGTTTTCGTCCTCATCCGCCTGCAGCTTCTTGCGAGTTGTGTCATGCCCTGCAAAAAAACTCTTGGACCTTGAAGCGCCCGGGCGTGCCTGCGTTGTGTTTTCACTGCCATGCCCGCGGCCGTTTTCCTCTCACTCACACCCACAACACCGACCTGCTTGCGGATTGTGCTCTCTGTCATGCGCCGCATGGTTCAGCCGCTGTCGCATTCTTGACCAAACCGAAAGAAACCGTTTGCAAGCAATGCCACAGTTGATTTCGCTATCGTAGGAAAGATGCGGGGGAAGGCCTTGCGCCCTGCGCTCGTTCTCTTCGACATCGATGGAACACTGCTTTGCCGCGCCGGCCCGCACCACCGTCAGGCTTTGGTGGAGGCAGTTCGCGCCATCACGGGCTTGGAGACTACAACGGACGGCATCCCACTTCAGGGTATGCTCGACCCTGATATCTTCCGCGCGATGCTCACCCGGGCCGGTTCGAGCCAGAGGAAAATCGAGGGCTGGATGCCGCTGTTGGTCAAACGCGCGCAGTGGCTCTATTCGCGCATGTGCCCCGAAGATTTGCGAGACCGGGTCTGCCCGGGCGTGGTCAACTTGCTTCAAACCCTGAAACAGCGCCAAGCAGGCCGCGCCTTGGTAACCGGCAATTTGAGCCGCATTGCTTGGAAAAAGATGGAAAGGGCCCACCTGCGGCGCTACTTTCAATTCGGTTCGTTCGCCGAGTATGGCAAAACGCGCGGGGAGCTGGTGCGAAAAGCCATCGCGCAAGCAAAACGCTTAGGCCTTTATCGAAACCATGGCCTCGTGACGCTCATTGGCGATCACGCCAACGATGTCCAAGCAGCGCGCGAAAATCAGATCCGGGTCGTTGCCGTGGCCACGGGCGTCATGCCGCTTGATGAGTTGGCTCGCCTAAGGCCGGATCTCGCCCTGGCCGATCTCACTGCCCTCGATGTCGACTTTCTGTTTCACTAGGAACGCATGCCAGCACAATCTCTCTCCACCAAGCGAGCTGAAGTCGAATTTCACAACTTCGCTTCCATGGGTGAACCTGAACGTGCCGTCAAGGTTTACGCCGAAGAGAATGAGAGGCGCGGCGACTTAATCCGCCAGTTCGCCGAATTCATCGGTCCGCTTTCTCCATTCCTCGAAATTGGTGCGAGCGCTGGTCATTCCAGCTACATGATGAGCAATGAATTTGGAGCCTTTGGTTTTGCTCTCGATCTTTCGGCCGACGCTCTGCGCCACGGCATGGTTCTGCAAGATGCCTGGAAGCTAGAGCGCGCTCCGGTGCGGATCGCTGGCGACGCGGCAAACTTACCCTTTCGCGATCATTCCCTCAGCCTGGTGCTCGCCTTCCAGATGTTGAGCCAGTTTATGGATCTCGACGCAGTATTTCGCGAGGTCAAGCGCGTGCTCGCTCCCGGCGGCGTCTTCTTGTTTGCGGAAGAACCACTCAAACGGATGCTGACTCTCGGCCTCTACCGCGTGGGCTATTACGACACGATGAAACCCTGGGAGCGCAAGTTGTACGACTGGGGATTGCTCGGCTACCTCGTCCGCGATGTCATCGGCGCACGACAAGAAGAAGCGTTTGGCATCCGGCAAAACCATACCTTGGGCCTTCGCGATTGGCATTCCCTCGTCCAGCGCCATTTCGCCGAGCAACAATACCGTATTTTTGTTCGCGCTCAAGGTTGGGGCGAGCGCCTGATGTACTGGCTTGGACGGAAGATCGATCGCTATGGAAGCGACTGGGTGCCAGCCCGCCTGCTGGGCGGCACACTGGCCGCCGTTTGTCGCAAAGAGGGTCGCCGCCTCCCCATCGCCGTACAGGTAGACCAGTTTGAGTCCTTGTTACGGTGTCCGGACTGCCATGCTAGCCTGAGCCGTGACGCCGCCGACACGCTGCGCTGCGCGCAGTGCCGCTATGAGGCCCCAAACGAGGGCGGCGTCTATAACTTACTTCCAAGCAAGGAAAGACAAGAACTGTATCCTGGCGATCGTGACGATGTCATCGATTTTTGCCTTCCCGGCCACGAGGCCCGCCTTGGTGAAGGCTGGTATGAGTTGGAGGGGCAATTCGGCAATAAATATCGCTGGATCGGCCCTCGAGCAACCGCCGTCTTGAAGCGCGTCCGCCAAGGACCTCAACGCATCCGCATCCGCGGTCATGCCAATGAACGAGTCTTTGCTCAAGGCCCAGTTCGACTCGAGGTTCGAGTCAACGGCAGCCGGGTTGGATCGTGGCCGCTTCACCGCACCGGTCTCTTTCTGCTTGAAGCCGACATACCGGAAGCCGACCAGTATCAGGTGGAGATCCTGGCCTCCCCAACCTGGCAAGCCCCGCCGGACCGCCGCGTCTTTACCGTAAACCTCAGCAATCTGCGGCTGGTCCCGCGCGATCCTGAGAACACGCGATCCTGAGAACAGCTGACGCAGCCGCGCGCTCACACCGTGGCCGGCTGGCTGTCGAATACTTCTTTGGCAGCCTCCACGCCGCTTCTCGGAACCTGATACCCCTCCTCCCGCAAAGCCTGCTCCAGCGCGCCGAGCAGCAGCGTGACGCTTTCTTCCTTCGCGAGAGGTCCCATAATCCCAATGCGGAAAATCTGGCCTGCCAGCGGACCAAATCCCCCAAGAATCTCAATATCGGAAGCCACAAGAAGCCGTTTTCGCACCGCGAGCTCATCAACTCCAGGGGGCACGCGCACGGTGTTCAAATTCCAGATCCGCTTGCCCTCCTCAACCAGCATCGAAAGGCCCATGGCCTCAATGCCCGCAACAAAAGCCAGATGCGCCCGTTTATGCCGGGCCAGCCGCGCGTCAAAACCCTCTTCGGCAATCGCCACTAGCCCCTCGCGCAGGGCATAAAACAAGGAAATGGGCGCCGTGTGATGGTAGCGGTGAGCCCCCTCATAGTAATCCGCCAAAAGCTTGAGATCCAAATACCAATCCGCAGGCGTCGTTTGCCGCGCTTTCAACCACTCCATGGCGCGGGGGGAAACCGTTACAGGCGCCAGGCCAGGAGGACAGCTAAGTCCCTTTTGCGTGCAGGAGTAAGCAATGTCGATGCCGTTCGCATCAACCTCCACGGGCATGGCGCCAAGCGACGTCACACAGTCAGCGATCACCAGCGCCCCCACCTCATGCGCCGCCTGGCAAATGAACTCCGACTTCTGATAAACCCCGGTGGAGGTCTCGGCCTGGACAAAACCTACAACGGCAGGCCTTTCGCGCCGGATCACCTCGCACACTTCGGCTTGGTCGAAGCCTTGGCCCCAAGGCCGTTCGAGACGACTCACGCGGGCTCCTTGCCTTCGCCCCATCTCTGACATCCGGTCGGCGAAATAGCCATTCGCCAAGACCAAGAATTTGGCCCCAGGCTCAACAAAATTCGCCACAGCCGTCTGCATCCCCGCACTTCCAGTCCCCGACATAGCAAGCGTGAATGCATTCTCCGTAGCAAAATACTGGCGCAAGAGTTCGCGGCAGTCCTCAACCACCTGAAAAAAATAAGGATCTAGATGACTCACCACCGGCTGGTTTAAGGCCTGATAAACACGCGGCTCCACCATCGTGGGTCCTGGCCCAAACAGCAGGCGGCGGGGCGGGGCAAGCGGAGCAAAACTTTGAGACATGGGCGCGAGGTCACCTCGAAACGTGTGATTTTCTGATTCGCATCCCCTGGCTGGAGGGACGCTCCTTTTGATCTTCCCACAGTTGAGCCAATCCGGCCTAGAGCTCGAGCCCGGTCCGCCGCGCACCAGGGTTAAATCGTTCGAAAAAGGGTATCGGCAAGCGTAACTCGAACAACCTCGGCCGACCGCGCGAACTAAGCCAAATCTCTTAGTTCTCACAGGACTTCGAAGAGCGGAAGCCAACCATCTCCCTGTGCGAGCTAAGGGGATTCCCGCGTAGCCAGCCGCCTTTCAACAACCCTACCATGGATTGAGGGCCATAGAACTTCCGGAACAGAGCAAGGACCGGAGTAGGATCGAGGGCCTAGCCATCCGGTTTCGAGACGAAAGATCTCCGGTATGCGACCTCGGTCAAGCGCTGATGGCCAGGAGATGGGCTGTGCGGTGTCTTTACTGCGGCAGGAAGCTGAGCTTGCTGCGAAAATTGACGGACCGGGAATTCTGTTCCGAGCTGCACCGCCGTCTCTACCAGCAGGAACAGGAAACCAGGATCGTGGTCCGGTTGGCGGATTCCCAACGCTGTCTTCCAAGCCCACCGAAGCCCTCCGTTCGCCCAAACGGCATCCTGGCTGCCCCGGCCTTCAACCGGGGGCATGTCCTAAGACCACCGGTTGCCACGGACGAGGAGATCCGGGGTTTTGTCTTTCAGGCGCCGGCGATTCAGGTCTTCGATGGGCGTCGCACGGTTCCGACGTTTCCTGAACTCTCCGTTTACGATCCCTGCCTCCCCTGTTTTGAACATTGGTTTCCGGCGGCCCCGCAATTGGCCGTGTGGTTTGAACTTGATTTACCCCCTGTCCCTTGCCATGCCAGCCAAAAAGAACGAGGTTTTGGTTTCGCTCGGATCTTAAAACCGTTGCTGCCC
The DNA here is from genome assembly GCA_025056455.1 of Bryobacteraceae bacterium. Taxonomy (GTDB): domain Bacteria; phylum Acidobacteriota; class Terriglobia; order Bryobacterales; family Bryobacteraceae; genus CADEFT01. The sequence goes on from JANWVY010000002.1 coordinate 725,514, forward strand.
CGACTCGCGCTTTCTCTAGCGAGCGACCTGCCAGATCGAGGGGAGCCGGTTTTGGTAAAGCTCGCCGACCGGGTGGTTTGGGCCTGGGCGCTGGAGCCCATCGATGTTGACCTGGCTCCCTTCTTACGCCGGCAAGTTGAACCGCTTCCCGGACCTGGCCCTCGCGTCGAACTGCCACAATCCCAGCTGGGTCAACCCGCCATACGTTCTGTAGGACGCATACAGGCCTCCGGAAACTGGCCCGTCGTCGCCCTGGCTCAAGGCCTTGGGCAGGCCCCTCAAGTGATCGATTTCCCTTGCGCCATCCATGGCTTAGAGCCTCTACGCCGGTGCTTGATGATCCGGGCTGAGTGGCAAGTTTCGGACTTGGAAGCGAACTCGGCAGCCGGAGCACAGCGCTTCGGACCGGCCACACTGGGCAGGCAAGCCGCCGGTCTCCAACCCAAGATAAATTCCACTTGCGCAAGGATCGTTCCTCAGTTGCTGGCTCTCACGCCTCCCAGCAGTGCTCCTTCGGCATCGCTTGCGATGCGGAAGCCGAGAATTCGGGAGGTATTTTTTCCGTTGCCGCGCCTGGGAAGCTTACCAGCCATGGCGGCACGCTTGTGGCGAGCGGCACAGCCTTCTTCTCGGAGGGCAGGCGGCGCACTGCTCCCGCTGTGCTGGATTGTAAAGTCTGACCACCGGCCACAACCGCTTGCCGGCTCTCCCTTTGCGTGGCGAGCCTTCGCCGCCGAGCACGCCTTTCAAGCAGGTCACCCCAGCTGTTTGCCGGGTTGGACCCCTGAGGCGAAGCTTCGTCGAGGTCTTTCCCTAGCGGGCAGCTTGCCCGTTTTCGCGCCAGCAAGCGGCCTACGACCTGCCCGCCAGCAAGCCCTCTCAATGGACACAGCGACAATCTGGGATTCGGCGGCCGTGCCAGCTCCTAGGATCGCCTGCTCCATTCCGCCAAGCCTCTTGGTGCACCCCGTTTCTCTTCCCGCACCGAGCGCCGCGCTGCCGCTGGAAGCCCGGGCCGCTTCCAACTCTGGAAGCTTCCACCGCCTTGAAGCGGTCCCTTGCGAAGCGGATCAAGCCAAACCTCGCCGCATGCCCCAGGGCCAGCTGGCGCAAGCCGCACTCGAGCTGCCCCATCCCAGCGCCCTCGCTACCATGAACGGCTCTTGTGAGTTCTTGATCAAAAATCCTCGCCGAAACGAAGAACCACTCCCCTTCCTTACCAGCCCGGATTCCATCCCGCTTGTCTGCCCGGGCAGCCGTTTGAATCTCGATTTCCAGCCATCCGTTTCTCGCACGGTGATGCGGCTGGAACAGCCCGTGTTGCCCCAGCTTTCTCTGCCTGACCCGAGCCCTTGTTATCGCGAGCTCAGATCTGTCTGGCCGGAACCTGCCCGGCAGCTGCCGCGCATGCGCACTTCGGTGATCGAAGACAGCGCGCTGGTAGATGCAGCGCGGCGCTCGCCAAAAAGCAAGGACAGCGCCCCACACGGCCGCAACCGGATTGGCCTGCTTCCTTGGCTGCGAACGGCTCCCTTCTCGCAGTTGCCTGACTGGAAGTGGGCCACCTTTGTCGTTCCCGTTCTCTTGCTGGTAGCGCTCGTGTCGGTCTATTCGCCAGACTCGCTGGAAGGACCGGCAGGCCAGAACTCCTCGAACCCGCAGCAAGTGGCCCAGGCGACGGAAGGCGTCTCCGAGCAAGATGACTCCCCGAGTCGCAAATTCAGAAGTAGGTCACAGGCACGGCTTCAATCGAAAGCTCAACCATCCGCCAGTCAAGGTCTAGCCACCCACCGAGAATCTGCGCCGGCGCCTGTGGCGGAAGTTCTTGCCGCACCAGTCGAGCCAAGTTCTCCCAAGAAGCTAAACTTCTTTACAGCCAGCCTGAATCAATTGCGGCAAACTCTCAGCCGCCGGGCCGCGATTTCCCTCAGCGATGACTTCCGGAGCGGTCTAGCGGACTGGGAGGGCAAAGACGACTGGTCCCAGCACTGGTCCTACGACCCGGCCGGGTTCGTCCTGACTGGCCCCCTTGCTCTTTTCCGTCCGAGTCTTAACCTCACCGATTATGAGATGAACCTGCTCGCGCAAATCGAAAAGAAAAGCATCGGGTGGGTTTTCCGCGCCCAGGACACCGAGAACTACTACGCCATGAAGATTACCTTGACCCGCGGAGGGCCGCTGCCGGAAGTCTCCCTTGAGCGCTATGCGGTCATCGGCGGCAAAACCTCTTCCTATGCCCGCCATGCTTTGCCAATCCAAGTGCGCCTCGACACGGTCTACCCAATCCAGCTCAAGGTCAAGGGCAGCGACTTCACACTAAGGGTCCAAGGCCAAGTTGTCGATTACTGGAGTGACAACCGCTTGAAATGGGGAGGTGTAGGTTTGTTCAGCCACAAAGGCGAGCAGGCCAGGGTGCGTTGGATTGAAGTATCGCACCAGTATGACGCCTTGGGACGTTTGTGCGCCTTCCTGGCGCCCTACAAGCTGGCAACAGATGAGGGGAGTACGAAATGAGTCAAAAGCAGCGCGGAGATAAGGAGATTTCCAAGCCGGGTTCCCCGCAGGTGTCAGAGCCCACCGATCTATCCGCCACCTACGCGCGGGCCCTGGCCAAGGCTGTTTCTCTTCACTTAGAAGGAAAAGCCAAAGAGGCACTCAAAGAGCTGGACAACGCCGTCAACCAAGGCGCCGACTCGCCAGAGATTCATTCCGCGCGTGGCCACCTGCAATACGAACTCGAGCTCTACGACGAAGCTGTACAAAGCTACTCACGCTTGCTCGCCCTTGATCCGCGCCACCAAAACGGCAACTTCAACCTTGCCGTTTGCTTAGAGAAGCTCGGTCGTTGGGAAGACGCCTCTCAGCAATTTGAAAAAGCGCTAGAAATCGACCCCCAACGGCTCGAGGCCTGGCTAGGCCTGGGCATCTGCCGTTTACACTGCGAAAAAGCAGAACAGGCCCTCGATGCCTTCGAGCGTTGCTTGTCGCGCGACGCCGATCATGAGACAGCCCGCTTCGGCAAAGCGGTCGCCTTACAGTATCTGTGGCGCTTTGATGAGGCCGCTGAGCTCTATCGCAGCATCCTTGAAAAAAACCCGAACTCCGAAGAATCGCTCGTCAATTTGATCACCATCGGAATGGCGCGAAAAGACGAAAAAATGATTCGCGAATATTCCGAGCGCTTACTCCAAATCCGTCCCTTCTCCCAAGCCGCTCTGGAAGGACTTGCCACTTGCGCTTTCTCAAGTAACGATTTTGAGGCCGCCGCCCGCTATTGCCAGAAACTCGTCGAATTTACTCCCAATCACTTCGAACGCTGGTTTAACCTCGGTGTGGCGTATCAAAAAACCAACCGCCTAGAGCAAGCCGCCCAGGCCTATTCCGAAGCGGTACGCGTGCGGCCCGACGCCAAACAAGCTCACGTGAACCTGGGCATTGTACGCCAGGAATTGGGTGACCTCAAAGGCGCACGCGAAGCCTATGAGCGGGCCCTCCAGCTGGCGCCCGATATCCCCGAAATCCTCTACAACCTCGGATCGGTGCTCGAACAGCTGGGTCAAAAAGACGAGGCCGAAAAACTCTACACACGGCTCTTGGTGAAAAACCCGGATTGGGAAGACGCCTGGTTCCGTTTAGGTTATCTGCGCATCACCCGCGGCGATTACCACGGCGGAGCGGAAGCCTTCGAGGCCTGCTTGCGCAAAAAAGCCAACTGGCCCGAAGCTCAGGTCAACCTCGGCCTGTGCTTCTGGAAGATTGGTGATCGCGACTCGGCGCGCCGCGCCTATGAGGCTGCTATCGAAGTGCAGCCCAGCTCCGTCGATGCTCTGCGCGGTTTAGCCGCTTTGGCCATCGAGCGCGATGACTATGACCAAGCGCTCGAATATCAAGCCCGCTTGATCGACCTTGGCGAACGCAGCCCAGAGTTGTTCTACAACACAGGTCTCCTGCTGCAAAAATCTGGCCAGCTCGAAGACGCCATCCGCCTTTATAAGGAAGCTCTGGCCGAGCGCCCCAATTTCGCCGAAGCGCTGCTCAATCTGGGTCACGCCTTGAAGTCCAAAGGACAACAGGACGAGGCGCGCACCTACTGGAAACAGGCCCTAGACGTCAAACCAGAGCTCGCCCAAGGCTACTTCGAGCCCGCACACACCTAGCCTGCTAGCTGCCCCAACTACCAGCTAGCCGCTAGGCTTCTCACTACCTCCTGGCCCTGCGTCGGGCCGCCAAGCGCAAGCCGCGCCTTCCTTGCCAGCTCTGCCCCTTCGGCCTCCAATGACTTGCCCCGGCTTCTGTTACCATAAATCGGTAACGCTGGCACAGGGCAACCCAATCGTTCCACAGAAAGACTTCCCTCCATGCATCGCGAATATCTGAAATGGTTCAGCCCTGCGTTGAACCGCGAAATGGAACTCTTAATTCACGGTCATGGCGGTAAACCTTACCTCGTCTTTCCTACCTCCATGGGTAAGTTCTACGAATTTGAGGACCGCGGCATGGTGCACGCCGTCGAGCATAAGGTGGCCAGCGGCCAGGTCCAGTTCTTCTGCATTGACAGTGTGGACCGGGAAAGCTGGTACAACAAGTCGGCCCATCCTGGCTATCGCGTCTGGCGTCACATCGAATACGAAAACTACGTCCGCAATGAAGTTCTGCCGCTGATTCGACATCGAAACTGGGCTCCGCGCATTGGCGTGACCGGCGCCAGCTTTGGCGCCTACCATTGCGCCAACTTCGCCTTCCGCCATCCCGAACTCGTCAGCGACTGCGTAGCCATGTCCGGGGCCTATGACATCCGGCAGTTTCTCGACGGCTATTACGACCAGAATGTTTATTTCAACTGCCCGACCGATTTCCTGCCCAATCTCACCGATCCCGAGATTCTGGGCCATCTGAGGCGCATGAGAATCATACTCGGCGCTGGCGACTGGGACATTTGCCTTGGGGAGACACAGCGGCTATCGGGCATTCTCCACAGCAAAGCGGTTCCCCACTGGCTCGACATTTGGACTGGTGGCCGCGTCCACGATTGGCCACTGTGGCGCGATATGGCGCGGAAACACTACTGAGAGCGCGCGCCGTACTCTGTGGAACGGCCGCCTCGAGAATCAAAAGGAGAAGAATGCGAAAGATTGGCATCCTGTTCGGAATGGAAGATACGTTTCCCTGGGCCCTCATCGACCGCATCAATCGCATGGCCGTGCAGGATGTGCGCGCTGAGGTGGCTCGCTTTGACGCCGTCAAGATGGCCGAGCCCTCCGGCTACCGCGTAATTCTCGACCGTATCTCGCAAGATGTGGACTTCTACCGCGCAGCCCTCAAAAACGCCGTACTCGGCGGCACCATTGTCATTAACAATCCCTTTTGGTGGTCGGCGGATGACAAGTTTTTTAACTACGCCTTAATGTCGAAGCTCGGGATCGCCATTCCGAAAACCGTAATCTTGCCCCATTTTCAACACCCTCCCGGAACAACCGCCAAGTCCTTCCGCAATCTGAACTACCCCCTCAACTGGGACGCCGTGTTCGCCTACGTGGGGTTTCCGGCCTATCTCAAGCCCTACAGCGGCGGGGGATGGAAAAGCGTGTACAAAGTCAACTCTCCGGAAGAATTTTTCCGGGCCTACCATGAGACCGAATCCCTGTGCATGACCTTGCAAGAGGGCATCGAGTTTGAAGAATACTTCCGGTGCTACGTCGTCCATCGCAAGCAGGTGCATGTCATGCGCTATGATCCCCGCAAGCCCCACGAGGATCGCTATGTGAGGAATCCAGCCCCCATCGATCCCCAGCGCTACGAGCGCATGCACCAGGATTGCCTCACAATTTGCCGCGCGCTTGGCTATGATCTCAACACCGTGGAGTTCGCCGTTCGAGATGGCGTGCCCTATGCAATCGACTTTTTGAATCCGGCTCCCGACGCCGACCTTTATTCTGTGGGTGAGGCCAACTTTGAGTGGATTGTCCAGGCCGTGGCCGACATGTTGGTCGAACGCGCGCTGAGCGACGAGCGGCCGGCAAGAGATTACCGCTGGCAGGCGTTTCTCAACTCCGAGCACCCGGGCACCACAGAAGCCATCGAGCAGGCCACAAACAGGCAGGCTCCAACGAATTCGTAGACGTCATCCTCTTGCCAGTCGTGGCCAAGGGCTAAACTTGAGAAGGGAGGAGTTGTGCGCCCCAGCTTTACGCTCGGTATCGAAGAGGAGTACCAAACCATCGATCCGGAAACGCGCGACTTGCGCTCGCATATCGAAACGGAATTACTGAGCGCAGGCAAGCGCATCCTCAAAGAACGCGTGAAAGCCGAACTTCACCAATCGGTCGTAGAGGTCGGCACGGGAGTTTGCAAAACGATTCAAGAAGCTCGCGCCGACCTGCGCGAGCTGCGCGCCAACATCATCGAACTTGCCAAGCGCAACGGCCTGCGCATAGCCGCCGCAAGCACGCATCCCTTCGCCGACTGGAAAACCCAGGAAATCTACCCCGATCCGCGCTATCAAACCATCGTGGCCGACATGCAGCAGGTGGCGCGCGCCAACCTCATTTTCGGCCTTCACGTGCATGTGGGTATTGAAGACAAAGAAACGCTGATTCACATCATGAATGCCGCGCGTTACTTCGTGCCGCACATTCTCGCTCTCAGCACGAACTCTCCGTTTTGGCTGGGCTTGGACACGGGCTTGAAGAGTTACCGCTGCAAAGTTTTCGATAAATTCCCGCGCACGAACCTCCCGGACTATTTCAGCAGCTACTCCGAGTACGAGAACATGGTGAAGCTGCTGATTCAGACCAACTGCATCGACAACGCGAAGAAAATTTGGTGGGATATCCGTCCCCACCCTAACTTCTCAACTCTCGAGTTTCGCGTCATGGATTTACCGATGCGCCTGGACGAGACCATGGCCATCACCGCCTTGATCCTGGCCACCGTCGCCAAGCTCTACAAACTTTACGAAGCCAATCAAGGATTCCGGCTCTACCGCCGAATGCTCATCATGGAGAACAAATGGCGCGCCGCCCGTTACGGCATCGAGGGTAAACTGATTGATTTTGGAAAGCGAATCGAAGTCCCCTTTCGCAACCTCATGGCAGAATATTTGGAGCTTGTGGACGATGTTCTCGATGACCTTGGCTTGCGTCAAGACATCCAGTACATTCCCACGATTTTGGAACGGGGCACGGGCGCTGACCGGCAGCTGCGTGTCTTCCGCCAGACGGGCGATCTGCGAAAGGTGGTCGACTATATCATTGAAGAAACCGAGGCCGGCGTGACATCGTCAAGCGAAGCCAGCGCGGCCGTTGTAGGTCAGCAATGAACAAAGAAATCTTACGCAACACCCCCTTTGATCCTGAACTTTCGGCAGGCGCTCGGAATGCCGTGCGCACCTGTCTCGGCATCCAGCCCGAGGAGAAAACGACTCTCATTACCGACTACGCCTGTCTCGAGATTGCCGCAAGTCTCAGTCACGAACTGGAGGCTATTGGAGCCAGCTACCAGGCGTTCATTCTCGAGGAGCTGGCCCCGCGGCCCTTGGCGAGTATGCCACCCCAGATCCTGGCGGACCTCGAAACGAGCACAGCCTCCATTTACGCCGTCTGGGCCCAGCCCAACGAATTGAAGACTCGCATGGAAATGATGGCAGTCGTGAACCGCCGCCATATCCGCCACGGGCACATGGTCAACATCGACAAGCAGATCATGATGGAGGGCATGCGCGCCGACTTCATCCAAGTGGACGAAATCTCCATCCGCGTGCGTGACATTGTCCGCCGCGCGAGCTTCATCCGCGCCCGCACGCCCGCTGGCACGGATCTTCTGGCACGCATCTCGCCACATTATAACTGGCTGAAAACAAGCGGCTTGATCACTCCCGCAAAGTGGGGCAACTTGCCCGGCGGCGAGGTCTTCACAACGCCCGAAGAAGTCAACGGCACCTTTGTCATCGACGGCGTCGTAGGAGATTATCTTTGCGCGAAATACGGGGATTTACGCCACACTCCACTCACCATCCACATCGAGCGCAGCCGCCTCGTTGCCGCCGAGTGCAGCAACCAGGAGCTTCGCGACGCCTTCTGGGCCTACACCCATACCGATGAAAACAGTGACCGCGTCGGCGAATTCGCCATCGGCACCAATATCGCTATCCGCGACGTCATCGGCAATATCCTCCAAGACGAGAAAATTCCCGGCGTGCATATCGCCTTCGGAAACCCCTACGGCGAACACACGGGTGCGAAGTGGCGCTCCACCACTCACATCGACGTCGTGGGACGCAATTTTGACATTTGGGCGGATGATCGCCAGATCATGCGCTCCGGCCGGTTCACGCTCGAGCAATGATCCCGCGGTTGCGACGGCAATTCAACGAGCGCTTCACGCCAGACAAGTACGCCGCTTTTCTTGCCGCCATGGACCGGCGGATGCGCACTCATGTCGGTTTCCGACAGTGCGAAACACCCTGCTTTTTCCCCCAGAAATTGCTCGACCGTCTGGCTCAGCTCGGCCGTGAATTAGTCGATCAGTTGCTGGCCAATTCGGAATATCTACGCGCCTCCTCGGCGATCATTCCCGAACGCTACCGCGCCCCAGGTGAAGCCCCTTACCCCATGTTCGTCCAGGCCGATTTTGGCTTGGTGGCTAAGCCATCGGGGGAATACGAACCGCGCCTGGTGGAAATTCAAGGCTTCCCTTCCCTCTACTGCTACCAGCCCGCCCTCGCCCGCCAGTATGTGGAAAGCTACCAGCTTCCTTCCTCCTTGCGGTTCTTCTTTGGAGACCTCAACGAAGAAAGCTACCGCGATCTGCTGGCAAGAGCAATTCTGCATGGGCACTCTCCCCAACATGTCGTGCTGCTTGAGATTGAACCCGAGCACCAGAAGACGCTGGCCGATTTTCACGCCACCGAGGATTTGCTTGGCATCCCGTTTGTCTGCATTCGCAAGCTCCGCAAAGAAGGCCGCAAGCTCTTTTACGAACGCAACGGGCGCTGGATTGCAATCCACCGGATCTACAACCGCGCGATTGTCGATGAACTAGAACGCCGGGAAGTCCGTCCCCCGTTCCACTTTAGCGACGATCTCGAAGTGGAATGGGCTGGACATCCCAACTGGTTCTTCCGTTTGAGCAAGTATTCGATTCCATTCCTGCGGCATGAATGCGTGCCCCGCACTCAGTTTTTACACGAGGCCGAACCGCTGCCCCCCGATCTCGATAACTGGGTTTTGAAACCCCTATTTTCCTTTGCGGGCCTCGGCGTCCTGATCGGCCCGCGGCGAGAGGACATCGAAAAGATTCCAGAGCGGGAGCGCAGCCAGTACATCTTGCAGGAACGCGTCGACTTTACTCCCGTTATTGAAACGCCGCACGGGCCAACCAAAGCCGAAATCCGGGTCATGTACGTGTGGCTGGAGGAAATGACCCCAGTCACTACGATTATCCGCATGGGCCGCGGCAAAATGATGGGCGTCGACCACAACAAAAACATGGAGTGGGTAGGGGCATCGGCTGCGCTCTATCCTCCCGAAGAATGATTTCCCGTCGAGATCTTGCCACCCTGCTGGCGCTTCTTGCTACTTCGGCGCCGGTTGGCGAAGGGGTCCAGCCAACCGAACAGCTCCCAGGCGTTACCAAGGCCCAGCTCCTTGCCGCGCTCCAGGTCATGGGCCTTTCCTTTCCAGACCCCCAGCTCGAGTTGATGTTGCCGCGGGTCAACCGCCTGCTCGGCCAGCTCGAGCGCTTGCGCCAAATTGAAGTGCCGCTGGACACCGAACCAGCCATCGCGTTTTCCGCTGCACCTCCCGCTACGGCTCGGTCCAAGAAGGTGAGTTACCGGCCTCTCAAACGCCGGCCGCGCCGCGATTGGAACGACGCAGTCGATCTTGCCTTTTGGCCGGTTTCCGAGCTTGCGCCCCTGCTTCGCGCGAAGAAGGTCACCTCCCTGGCTTTGACCAAGATGTATCTGGAGCGCTTAAAGCAGCACGGCCCCCGCCTAAACTGCGTCATCACGCTCACCGAGGAGCTGGCTTTGGAACAAGCTCAACGGGCCGACGCCGAGATTCGACAAGGCCGTTACCGCGGTCCGCTCCATGGCATTCCCTGGGGTGTGAAGGATTTGTTCGCCACGCGGGGCATCCCAACCACGTGGGGCGCTGAACCATTCCAACATCAGGTGCTCGACTACGATGCTACGGCTGTCACGCGCCTGCGCGAAGCTGGAGCCGTACTCCTCGCGAAGCTTTCCGTAGGAGCGCTCGCCATGGGTGGCTTGTGGTTCGGCGGCATGACCAAAACGCCTTGGAATCCGGAGCGCAGCTCGAGCGGTTCTTCCGCCGGCTCAGCGGCCGCAACGGCCGCGGGTTTAGTCGGCTTTTCTCTCGGAACGGAAACCTTAGGTTCCATTATTTCCCCCTCAATCCGTTGCGGCGCGGTCGGCTTGCGCCCTACCTACGGGCGCGTGAGCCGTTTTGGCGTGATGGGATTGAGTTGGACCATGGACAAGGTGGGCCCCATCTGCCGCTCGGTAGAAGACTGCGCCCTGATCATGAAAGTGATTCACGGGCCCGATGGACGCGATTCCACCGTACGAGCCGCCCCCTTTAGCTGGGATCCCCAAATCCCGCTATCGTCCCTCCGCGTCGGCGTACTGGAATCCGAGTTTCAAAAGGTCGACAACAAAGAGCGCCCAGTCTTTGAACAAGCGCTCCAAGATTTGCGCAAGGCGGGCGTCAACTGGCAGCCAACCGAGTTGCCTCAATTTGACGCCAGTGCGCTGCTCGTTATTCTAAACGCTGAAGCAGCCACCGCCTTTGATGACCTCACCCGCCAGGGTGGAGTCGACCAGCTCAAAGATCAAGGACCTGGAGCCTGGCCCAACACGTTTCGCTCCTCACGCTTAATTCCGGCTGTCGAATACCTCCGGGCCCAGCGAGCGCGCACCTTGCTCCAGAGGGCTATGCACGAGTTCATGGATCGCTGGGATGTACTGGTGTCGCCGCCTGGCGAATCCCTCACCGTCACCAACTTAACCGGTCATCCGCAGATTGTCGTTCCGTGCGGTTTTGTTGATGGCCTACCGCGCGGCCTAGTCTTTACTGGACGGCTTTGCGAAGAAGGGCTTGCCATGCGCGTCGCCTGGGCCTATGAGCAAACCACCCCCTGGCGCAAGCAGCGGCCGCCCGGTTTTGCTTAGCGGGTTCAAGCTGTGTGTTGGCGCATTCCTAACCCCTTCGGTCCCTCGTTTCAGGCAGCTGCTTCAAACCCTGGGCGAAGCCCCGCGCGGCCCCGCTGTCAAGCACAATGAGGATATGTCGCGCGTGAGGATTGACAAGTGGTTGTGGGCCGCTCGCTTCTTCAAAACCCGTTCTCTCGCCGCCCGGTCTTGCGAGCTAGGCCGCATCCTTGCCAACGGTCACATCGCCAAGCCGGCACGTGAGGTCCAGGCTGGAGATCTTCTCCGAATCACAAACCCAAGCGGCGAGTTCGAAGTCGAGGTGCTTGCGGTGAGCGAGACTCGCGGGCCCGCCTCGGTCGCGCAAACTCTATACCGGGAAACCGAGGCAAGCCGCCAAGCACGACAGAAGGCAGCCGAAGAACGCAAGGCCATGCCCTGGTTCGAGAGCTATCCCTACGGCCGGCCAACCAAGCAAGACCGCCGGAACCTAAACCGTCTCCGCGGCCGTTTCTAACAGATCGCAAATCTAGGCCGAGTAGTGGCCGATTCGAGCCTGGCGTCGCTGGCGCGAGGTCGCCACCTCAAGGTTTGCCGTCCCGTTCAAAATTCGAGCCACAGTATTGGCCGCCCGCGCATCCCTTAGCCAACCAGCTTCCGAGCTTCCGCAAAGGCTTTCAAAGCGAACTCCAGATCCTCCCGCGTGTGAGCGGCGCACATCTGGGTACGGATCCGGGCCCGTCCCCGCGGCACGACTGGATAGGAGAAAGCGATTACATAGACTCCCAGCTCGAGAAGTGCTTCCGCTAGCCGCACCGCTTTCACCGCGTCGCCAATCATGATGGGAATAATCGGATGAGCCCCAGGCAGCACTTCAAACCCTAGTTTCTCAATGCCCTCCCGGAAGAACCTGGTATTGTCCTCCAACCTTTCGATCAAATCGCGAGACTGCTCGATCAGCTCGAGCGCAGTCAGCGAAGCGGCCACAATGGCCGGGGCCACGCTGTTTGAAAACAAATAGGGTCTTGAGCGCTGGCGCAGGATTTCTACAATCTCCCGCCGTGCCGCCGTATAACCGCCGCTGGCGCCGCCCAGCGCCTTGCCGAGCGTTCCCGTGAGAATGTCAATGCGTCCCATCACGCCATGGTATTCCGGCGTGCCCCGTCCGTGACGCCCCAAGAAGCCCACCGCGTGGGAGTCGTCAACCATCACCAGCGCATCGTACTTCTCAGCCAGATCGCAGATTTGCGGCAGGGGCGCAAGGTAGCCGTCCATGGAAAACACGCCATCGGTCACAATCAGCTTGAAACGCGCGCTTGAGGCTTCCTGAAGTCGCGCCTCCAAATCGACCATGTCGCAGTTCTTGTATCGAAATCGCTGCGCTTTGCACAACCGCACGCCATCAATGATGGAGGCGTGATTCAATTCGTCGGAAATCACCGCGTCCTCGGCGCCCAGGATCGTCTCAAAAACGCCGCCGTTCGCGTCCCAGCAACTGGAATAGAGAATGGCGTCATCCATGCCGAGAAATTCACTGATGCGCCGCTCCAGTTGCTTGTGGATACCCTGCGTACCGCAGATAAAGCGCACGCTCGCCACGCCAAAACCCCAACGGTCGAGCGCCTGTTTGGCGCTTTCCACCATGGCCGGATGATTGGCGAGGCCGAGATAGTTGTTCGCACAAAGATTTAACACTTGCCGCCCGTCAGATGTGCGAATGTGCGGAGATTGCGCCGTGTCGAGAATTCGCTCGCTCTTGTAGAGGCCCGAGGAACGGATCTCTTCGAGTTGCCCCAAAAGATGCTGGCGGATGGCTCCGTACATGAGTTCACTGGCTCCAGTCAAGAATTACTTTCCCAGACTCGCCTGACATCATCGCCTGAAACCCCTTTTCGAACTCGTCATAGGCATAGCGATGCGTGATGACTGGCGTGATGTCCAGGCCCTGTTCCACCATCACCGACATCTTGTACCAGGTTTCGTACATCTCACGGCCATAAATGCCTTTGATGGTGAGCATGTTGAAAATGACTTTATTCCAGTCGATGGCCATCTTGGTAGGCGGGATGCCCAGCATGGCGATCTTCGCCCCATGGGCCATGTTGTCGATCATACTGGTGAATGCGGCCTCCGAGCCCGACATCTCGAGGCCTACATCAAAGCCCTCTTTCATGCCGAGCTCCTTCTGAACCTCGAAGAGTGATTTTTCCCTTGGATTGACCGCTCGGGTCACGCCCACCTTTTGAGCTAGCTGGAGCCGCCAGGGGTTGAGGTCGGTAATCACGATGTGACGGGCACCGGCATGACGCACAACGGCTGCCGCCATAATGCCAATTGGCCCTGCGCCGGTGATCAACACATCCTCGCCCAGAACAGGGAAAGAGAGCGCCGTGTGCACAGCGTTGCCGAAAGGATCGAAGATCGCGGCCACCTCGAGTGGAACGTTGTCCCAGTGCCGCCAGATGTTTGTCATGGGCAACACGATATATTCGGCAAAGGCCCCTGCACGGTTGACGCCCACCCCCTGGGTGTCCTTACACAAGTGCCGCCGTCCGGCCAGGCAGTTTCGGCACCGACCGCAAGTGACGTGCCCTTCCCCGGAGACAATCTCACCGGGCCGGAAGTCGGCCACATTCGAACCCACCGCCACAATTTCCCCGACAAACTCATGCCCGATCACCATGGGCGTTCGGATCGTTTGTTGCGCCCAGCTGTCCCATTGATAAATGTGCACATCTGTGCCGCAAATTCCGGTCTTTTTGACCCGGATGAGAACATCGTTGATGCCGTAGGAAGGCTCGGGAACCTCTTCCAGCCACAAGCCGGGGCTGGCTTGCTTTTTAACCAGCGCTTTCACCCCTCCAGATTAGCGCGAGTCGGTTTATTGGGGACGCGGGCGATAACGAAACTTGGTCCAATCCGTGGCCGCCAGCCCGTTCAGATCCCACATCACTTCTCCCTTGCGGATGGTGAGCTCGGCAACCAGGCGCTGCGTCCCCCTCCTGCGCGCCCCTGCCGAATCGAGGAAACCAAATTCGCCTTTTTCTAATCGCAAAACCGTGATGTCAGCCTCGGCACCCTCGCTGAGATGACCGAATTGCTCGCGGCGAATCTCGCGCGCTGGGTTCCAAGTCGACATGCGGATCACTTCCGCAAGCGGCACACCAAGGTTGAGAATCTTCGACATGACATTGGTCATGTCTTTCATTCCCGCGTTCATACTCCCTGTGTGCAGATCCGTAGAAATCGAGTCCGGGTAGAACTTGGCTTCAAAGGCGGGCACAGCAATATTCCAGTAAAAGCTGCCGCCGCCATGACCAACGTCAAAAAGAATGCCCCGCTTGCGGCCCGCCACCATGGCCGGGTTCAGCTTCCCATCCACTACTTCTTGGCGGTGACCGGCATAACAGTGCGTGTAAATGTCACCGGGCCGCAGCTTATCGAGAAACAGCGCATTTAAATTTCGCTCGTGGTTGAGATAGCCGAAGTCCACCATAACCGGCAGCCCGGTCAAGCGGCCCGCCTGCACAGCACCGTCCACCGAAGGCCAGCCCTCCCCTTTGTAATGCGCCGTTTTGAAACCAACAATCACGTCGCGGTGAGCCTGAGCCATCTTGGCCGCTGCCTCGGCATCCATATCGGCTGGATCATGCTCATTGTTCGGCCCCATGCCGCCGCCGACAATGTTGAGGAAAGCAAGGACACGAGTCTTCACCCGTTCAATGATTTTCTTCCGGAAATCCGGAAAATTGCGCCATCCCGCCGTACCAGCATCCACCATGGTGGTCACGCCAGAACGGAAGGAAAAGGCGTCCGGAGCCACACTTGCATCCCCGGTCAGCACGCCCGGCAAACCTGTATTGGCGTAAACGTGCACATGAATGTCCACCAAGCCTGGCGTCACGTACAATCCGGCAACATGAACCACCTGGCGCGCCTCGGAGGCCGGAATATCTGCCGCGACTCTGGCGATTTTCCCACCCGCCACCGCGACGTCCATCACTCCGTTGCGCGAATTCTTCGGATCAATGACGTGACCACCTTTCAGGAGCATGTCATAGGGTTGCGCACAGGCGCCACCCAAGAGGAGAAGAAATCCAGCTACCGATCGCATCATGGACTCCACAGGATACTACGCGGGATGGCTTCCGCACAGCGCGTCGGCAGGTTCACCTGGCCCGCAGCCGCTACAGGCTCCCCCTCCGAGGTCAGCAGCGAGCGCCAGCCCCAGTCGGCGACAGGCTCCGCCCCACAGGTCAGCAGCAGGCGCCAGCCCGTCCGTCGATCGTAGAGACTTCGCTGTACCAGCCCCTTATCGCCCGGCGTAATTCAACTCGTAATATCTCTGATACTCTCCGCTCCTCACACGGCGCACCCAGTCGCCGTGCTCCTGATACCAGCGCACGGTCAGCCGCAGGCCTTCCGAGAAGTCCACACAAGGAGCCCAGCCTGTCTCCTGCATGGTTTTCTCGCTGCGGATTGCGTATCGCCGGTCGTGACCTGGGCGGTCCTTCACGCTTACCATCAAGGTTTCAGGTTTCCCCGTGATGGCGAGAATCCTCCGCACTACCTCGCGGTTCGGTAAAGCCAAGCTGCCACCCACGTTATAAATCTCGCCGGGACGCCCCTTCTCCAAAAGCGCTACCAGCGCCCGGCAGTGATCGTCAACAAACAACCAGTCGCGAACCTGCATCCCGTCGCCATAGATTGGCAGCGGCTTGTCCTCAAGCGCGTTGCAAATCATCAGAGGGATCAATTTCTCAGGAAACTGATAAGGCCCGTAGTTATTGGAAGCGCGCGTCACGAAAACAGGTAGCTTGAACGTCGTGAAATAACTGAGTGCGAGCAAATCCGAGCCCGCCTTCGAGGCCGAATAAGGGCTCGAAGGCCGAAGCGGGTAATTTTCATCAGCCTCGAACGGCTCCTCTAAGCTCCCATAGACTTCGTCGGTTGAAACATGAAGAAATCTCCCCACGCCGTGGCGTCGGGCCGCCTCGAGCAAGGCGTAGGTGCCAAAAACGTTTGTCCGCACCACAGGCTCAGGAGAGAGAATGCTGCGGTCCACATGACTTTCCGCAGCAAAATGGACAATCGCGTCGGGTTTTTCTTGCCCTATCAAATCCAAGACAAAATCCAGTTCCGTGATGTCGCCGCGCACAAAACGGTAACGTGGTGAATCCTGAACGGCGGCGAGATTCTCGAGGTTGCCTGCATAGGTGAGCTTGTCCAGGTTCAACACCTGGTACTGGCGAAACTCACGGATCACCAGCCGGATGAAGGCCGAACCGATAAACCCAGCCCCGCCCGTCACCAAAAGCTTTACCGGCATGAAAGCCTCCCTCGAGATTTTCTACCCCTGTTTTGCGGTTGGAATTCTAGTCTTCGTCAGCGGCGGCAGCTGCAGCGCTTTGGGCAATTAGCGCCAGATCGCGCTTGCGCTCGGTTTCGGCCACCAGGTTCGTGGCGCGTAGCAGGGAATCAAACGTTCCGGCGTCGGTCCACCAGCCTTCCAGAAAGGCGAACGTCATGGTGCCCTCTCGCACATAGGCGTTGTTGACGTCGGTGATTTCGAGTTCACCCCGCTGAGAGCGTTCCACCTGGCTGATCTTGTCAAAAACGGTGTCATCGTAAAGGTAAATGCCCGTGACCGCGTAGTTGGATTTCGGACGGCGAGGCTTTTCTTCAATCCCAACAATCTTTCCATCTCGGAGTTCGGCCACGCCGAAACGCTCAGCGTCAGGCACCTCCTTGAGCAAAATCTTTGCCCCGCGCTCCTGACGCTTGAAGTCCTCCACCGCCTGGCGGATACTGCCTTCAATGATGTTATCGCCCAGAATGACACAGATCTTCTGGCCGTCAGCAAAGTGCTGGGCTAAGGCTAGCGCCTCGGCGATTCCCCCCTCGCCTTCCTGATAGGTGTAGTTCAGATGCTTTAGGCCAAATTCCTTTCCGTTGGCCAGTAGCCGTAGAAAATCGCCTGAATTTCGCCCGCCCGTTACGATCAAAATATCCTTAATTCCCGCATCCACGAGCGTCTGGATGGGGTAGTAAATCATTGGCTTGTTATAGACCGGCAACAAATGCTTGTTCGTAATCTTAGTCAGCGGAAACAAGCGGCTGCCCGTGCCGCCGGCAAGCACTATCCCTTTCATGGAACCACCTGGAAAAACGCTACTAACTCTAAGATCATAGCTTAGCTCAACCGCCGGGCATCCTCCCTCAGCTGTCTGGCGCACCCGCCCTCGGCCGGCAACCCGCCCCACGACCGCGTTTCAAAACGCACATTTGCCGCAAAAGCGCGAATAGCTCGGCTTCGGTTTGCCAAGTTGGGCCCACCGTGTTGAAAAACACGCGCTCGCTCTCACCCGAGCCGCAGGGCTTAAATCTGAATGAGGTCCCAAGGTTTCCGCAACGTTCGGGTGAGCAGGGCGGAAGCTTCGGGAGCCTCTAGGAAATCCTCTTTGGCGGCATCCCACTTCAGCTTTTTGCCCGTCTTCCAAGCGATGTTACCCAGCAAACACACCGTAGTGGAACGATGTCCAATCTCAATATCCGCGTTGGGCATCTTTCGCGACCGGACGCAATCGATAAAGTTGGCCGCATGCGCCTTGGTCGGTTCCTCGACGTTCTCCCACATCCGCTCGAGTTTTCTCGCCGGCTTGCGAAGAGGCGTTTCGGGCTCTGGAAAGGTCTCCCATCCAATTCTCTCCGCAAAAATCGTCCCATCGGTGCCGTAGAAGGCGATTCCATTGGGTTGGTCCCACTCGCCGCGCGAATTGTAATATCGATGCCCCGGTGTGCGACCGCCCACTCCATGGCTGTTGAGGTTATTCCCTTCGTAGGTCACCACAAAGCCGTCATACTCATAAGTCACAGTCAGGAGATCCGGAACATCGCCATCATCCTGGAGAACGAAACGCCCGCCCGAAGCTGAGATGGTATGTGGCGCCGTCACTCCCATGATCTGCTGCATGGTGTCCAGACGGTGGTTTCCAAAGTCCGTGATAAAACCGCCTGAGTAATCGAAAAAGTAACGGTAAGTGCGCAGGAAACGGTTTGGGTTAAAGTCGACCTTGGGCGAGGGCCCTAAGTACATGTCCCAATCTAGGCCGGGAGGAACTGGTTGCGCCGGCTTGCGTCCGATCCCATTTGGCGAAAGGTTCAAATAATTCCAGACGCGAATGAAATTCACTTTGCCAATCGCCCCTTCTTGAATCATCCGGGCGATTTTTTGAAAATGGGGCGCCGACCGGTGCTGTGTGCCGACCTGCACGATTCGCCGGTATTTGCGGGCCGCATTCACCATGGCCCTGCCCTCGCGAACCGTGAGCGCCACGGGCTTTTCAACGTATACATCTTTGCCAGCCTCACACGCCAGCACGCAGGCAATGGCGTGCCAGTGGTCCGGCGTGGCGATCAATACGGCGTCAATATCCTTTAATTCCAGCAGACGGCGGAAGTCGCGAAACTGCTTCGCATCCGCGCCAGCCCATTCTCTGGCCTGGCGCGCGTTCTCATCATAGACATCCGCCACCGCCGGAAACGCCACATTCGACGCTTCCCTCATCAGCCGAGCCACATACCGGCCGCGTCCCCCGCATCCGATCAGACCCACACGGACACGGTCGTTGGCCCCAAGTACGCGACGGGCTGAGAGTGCAGAAACACCGACCGCTGCGGTTTTCGCGAATTTGCGTCGCAACATGGCGCTCATTCTACTGCATCCGGCTCAAAAGCGGAAGCTACGGTAAGCCCGCCAAGTTCCGATTCTCGAGCGAAGTGTGATACGATGCGCACCCAGTTTGCCTGGATCCCGTTCTGGAGGTGAGCGCGTGTCCTACCAGCGCCTTTGCTTGGCCCTACTCGTCGGGATACCGGTCGTCCCCGCTGTCCTGGCTCAGTCGTTTACCGCATCCATCCGAGGCACGGTGACCGATAAGTCTGGAGCCGTGATTCCTAACGCGGCAATCATCGTCACGGAGGCCGCCCGCAACGTGCAACATAAAACCGCCTCCGACCTCGCCGGCCGGTACTTTGTAACCGCTCTTCCACCCGGGGCCTACACGCTGGTTGTGGAAGCGCCCGGCTTTCGCCGTTACTCCCAGTCGGCGTTCCCCCTCACCGTGCAGCAGCAAGCCACCATCGACGTTCAGCTCGAGGTGGGCGAGGTTTCCTCCACCATTCAAGTTGCCGGCGAAGCACCCCTGCTCAACACCACCATCTCAAGCCTCGGACAGACCGTAGAAAACAAATATATTCTGTCGCTGCCCAACATCGGCCGCGATTCGCTCGCTCTCGCCTATATGACGCCGGGCGTCGTGGGTTCGGCTGGACGCCGGGGCGATACAAACACGAACTTCGTAGCCAATGGCGCACGCAATTCGACTTCAGACGTCTTAGTGGACGGCGTCACCGTAACAACCGTCGAGCAGAATTCCGGTATCACTGACCTCAAATACAAACCTTCCGTCGATGCCGTCCAAGAGTTCAAAATGCAAACCAATTTTTTCCCCGCCGAATATGGCCAGACCGGCGGCGCGGTCATCAATATGGTGACCAAGTCCGGAACCAATGAATTCCACGGCACCGGTTTTTATTTCCTCCGCGACGCGGCTTTAAACGCCAACGGCTGGTTTGCCAACCGCGCCGGCTCACCGCGGGCCAATTTCCGCCGAAATCAAATTGGCGGCGTACTCGGCGGTCCCCTCGTCAAGAACAAAACATTCTTCTTTGTCACTTACGAAAGAACCCACCAAAAGAGCCCCTTGAGCTACACTGCGACCTTCCCCACCGATGAACAGCGCAACGGAGATTTCTCCAAAACTTATCAAGCTAACGGACAACTTATTGTGATTTACGACCCGTTTGACATTACCCGAAATGCCGCAGGGGTGGCCGAACGTCGGCCCTTTGCCGGCAATATCATCCCCCGTTCCCGCTTCGACCCGATTGCAGTAAAAGCGCTAGAGTATTTTCCGCGAGGAAACCAGGTTACAAATCCTGTGACGAATACAAACAACTGGTTTGCCCAAGGTGTCAATGTCAGCAACACCCAGCAAATGGATTTTAAGGGCGATCATAACTTCAGCGACAAAAACCGGATTACAGGCCGATTTAGTCACTTGCGGAATCGCGGCAATCCCCCCAATCTCTTCGGTAAGGGAAACCCGGCATTCACTTTTAATAATGGTCCGAGTGGCACCAAGACTTACTCTACAGTCACGGACTTTACACGGGTTCAAAACGCGACCACTCTTTGGACCGTACGCTACGGGCTGGTCTACTCGGATTTTTTCCGAAATCCCATGGAACCGTTTGACCTGACGGCCCTGGGCTTTCCCGAATATATGAAGCGCAATGCAACCAACCTCGTCTTCCCCACGATTGCGCCAGACGGTTATACCGACATTGGAACGGAAGGCTGGCTGATCATGGACCGGCAAGAGGGCGTCCATCAAATTTCCGGGTCTTTGACAAAAACAGCCGGCAGTCACAATTTGAAGGTGGGCGGCGAGTTCCGGCACTTTTTCCTTGACTACTTACAACCGGGTTATCCTTCCGGCCGGGTCACCTTCTCGGCGCAGACCACACGGCGCTTTGTAAATGTCGGCGACAATTTCCAGGGCAACGGTCTGGCATCGATGTTGCTGGGCTGGGGAAGCGGCGGTGATTTTCACATCGATCCTAAGGTATTCACGCGCTCGCGCTATATGGGCTACCACATTCAGGATGATTGGAAAATCAACCGCAGGCTCACCATTAACTTGGGACTGCGCTACGAGTTCGACATTCCGCGCTGGGAAGCGCAGGACCGGCAAAGTTACTGGGATCTTGCGGCGCCAGCCCCGGTTCAGGTTCCTGGCTACGATTTACGCGGAGTTTTTCGTTTTACAGACCGCAGCCGCCGGTCACCTTTTCGCGGTGACTACAATAACTTTTCGCCGCGCTTTGGCTTTGCCTACGCCCTCAATGAGAGAACAGCCATTCGAGGGGGGTATGCAATCTTGTATCAGCTGTCGCGCGCCACGGTTTACGGACACACCGGGGCCGGTTTTGTCGTCAACTCATCCCCAGTCTTTTCCCTTGATTCCGGAGAAACCCTTTTTGCCCGGCTCAACAACCCTTATCCTCAAGGCATGCAGCTTCCCCCCGGTCGTTCTCTCGGCGACCGCACCTTTCTCGGTTTGGGAGCTGGCACGATCGTCCCGGAAAACAACAGCAATCCTCAGTATTACTCCTGGAATCTTTCTTTGCAGCGCGCGCTCCCCATGCAATCGGTCCTGGAAATCAACTACACCGGTAGCCGCGGGGCTCACTTGTTTGTGCCCTTCACGAACTTGACACCCTGGATCCCATCTACTGGGACCTTGGGCGAAACGCACTGCAAGCTCACGTCCCAAATCCCTTCTTTGGCGTGATTACCGATCCGCTCGCCGTCAACATGAACCGTCCAACCATTCAACGTTTCCGTCTGCTGCGCCCCATGACTCACTTCGACGGCGCAAACGCAGGTACATCAGAACCACCCGCTGGCAACTCGTACTACCATGCGCTTCAGATCAAATGGGAGAAGCGGTTCTCGAAGGGTCTCACCTTTGTCGGCCACTACACTTGGTCGAAGTTGATCGATGACTCTTCCATTTCTTCCGGCAACGTATCCTGGCTGGGCGGAACCACCTCGATGCAAAATCCTCTAAACCGCAAGCTCGAGAAATCGCTTTCTGCCCATGACATCCCTCACCGTGTTGTGCTGACCGGCGCCTATGAATTGCCGTTTGGACGTGGCCGGGCTCTGGGCGGTAGGATGAGCCGGATCCTTGATGCCTTCCTGGGAGGTTGGGAACTCAGTGGCTTTCTCACCCTTCAAAGCGGCAACCCGCTACAGGTCTTTCAAAACGGGGGACAGCTTTGGAACGGCACACAGCGCCCGCATTTAATCGGAGATCCATCGACAGCTGGGCCCGTCTCCCAGCGCCTAAATGGTTACTTCAACCAAGCAGCCTTTTCACGACCCGAGATCGACACCTTCGGAACAGCGCCCCGCTATCTCAACTACCGCGGACCAGCCATTCGAACGCTTGACGCCGCCCTTTTAAAGAGCGTACCCACGAAGGAGGGACAGCGTTTTGAGTTCCGCTTAGAAACCACAAATACAACCAACACCCCAATCTTTGGCGATCCGGCAGGCAGCTACGGCGCTCCCAATTTCGGTCAAATCACCGGGGTGAAAGTCGGCGCCCGGAACGTGCAACTGGGCTTCAAATACTACTTCTGAACTTCGAGCCGCTCAGACCTCGCCGCCTCCCCCAGCAACAGGTCGGTGGAGAGCAAGCCCACTCAAAAGCCCCTTCTTGAGTTCCAAGAAGCCCATCCACCAGACGTGCCACCGCCTCCGCATAAGGCCGGCCAAGGCGGTTGACTCGCCTGGTCTTCCAACATCCCTCCGACGGAAGTGAGCGCCGTGTGGCACGTTATTCTAGCCTCCCGCTCGTAGCTCAATCGCGTCCGCCGATCAGCCGGCAAGGACCGCCCAGCTTGAAACTTTTGGACTGCGGAGGATTCAGCGCTAGCGTGGAAGTTCATGCGCACTCTTGCCTTTCTGGCCTCCGCAGTTCTTCTTTGCGCTGTCGCTGCGGCCGTCGAACCGGGACATCAATGGACTGGCTTCCGCGGAACGGGCGATTCTCACACCAGGGCGCGGGACTTACCGCTTTCCTGGTCTGACCGTCACAACTTAGCCTGGAAGCGTTCCTTGCCAGGTTTCGGACAATCGACGCCGCTGGTATGGCACCAGCACATCATTCTGACCGCCGTGGAGGGACCTAAAAAAGAGAAACTCCTGGTCCTCGTGCTTGACCTCAAGTCTGGTGACGAGGTTTGGCGTCGCACCTTCGATTCCTCTCGCCCGCAAGAAGCCGGTGAGCGCGTCGCACGCGCAGCGCCGACCCCAGTGGTAGACTCCTCCGGCATTTTCGCCCTGTTTGATTCCGGCGATTTATTCGCTCTTGACCACCAGGGCAAACTGATTTGGTCGAAAGACTTCAATAAAGAGTTTGGGCGAATTGAAAACGGTCATGACTTCGGGAGCTCACTCCGTCAATCGGAAGACCGACTCTACGCTTTCGTCAATCATGTCGGACCTTCTTATTTGGTTTCGCTCAGCAAGAAGGACGGCGCCCTGAAGTGGAGGAGAGACTTCGGCAAAGAAGGCGGTTGGAACACGCCCCTTTTGGTGAGATGGAACCAGCAAGACCTGCTCCTGATTCAGCGTCAGGGTGGAGTCGCTGCCTATGAGGCGAAGACCGGCGAGTTGCTCTGGGAAGACTTGCGCGGCTTCTCCCGAGATTCCGCCATTCCCTCCCTGTCTGTCTCAGGCGACATCGCAGTGATTCCCTCGCAGGCCAAAGGAGGCACCTGGGCGCTTCGACTTCAAAACCCGAAGACACCGCTGTGGACCGCCAAGATGGCCAACAACGCCTACTCCTCCCCCTTGCTAACGGCCAAGCGTGCCTACTTCGTGAATTCGGTGGGCGTCCTCTTCTGCGTCGATCTTGAATCTGGCCGTGACCTGTGGTCGACGCGACTGCCAGCCACAACTTGGGCTTCAGCCCTTGCTGCCGGCGACCGGCTGTATTTCTTCACCGGGGATGGAAACACCGTGGTGTTTCGTGACAGCGACACCATGGAAAAGTTGGCCGAAAATTTTCTTGAGGCAGATTCCACGGTCTATGCCGCTACCCCGGTGGACGGAGCGTTGTTGATCCGGAGCGGAAAGACGATCTGGAAAGTCGCCAATCTTGGACAATCCGACCCGGATCCGTCCCAAGCCAGGCGGCCACCGGTGTCCGCCGCCAAAACGATTTCTCTCCCAGATCCTCCGCCGGTTTCTCCTGGCAGGCCCGGCGAGATCCGACGTAATCCCCGAGATGGCCTTGATTACGTGTGGATCGCGCCGGGATCTTTTGACATGGGTTGCTCTCCGCAAGACTCCGAATGCGAGGCAGACGAAAAGCCAACACATCCGGTGAAAATCAGCAAGGGATTTTGGATGGGCAAGACGGAGGTCACCGTGGGCGCCTATCGCAAATTCACCCAAGCGACCGGATTGCCCCTGCCTCCTGAGCCCACCTCGAGCGCCATGTCTCTCAATCCCGGTTGGAAGAACGAACTCTTGCCCATGGTGCGCGTCTCCTGGGAGGAGGCCTCCTTGTACTGCCGCTGGGCTGGTGGAAGGCTTCCGACCGAGGCCGAGTGGGAGTATGCAGCGCGCGCTGGTTCCAGAGCCCCACGCTACGGCGCCTTGGACCAAATCGCCTGGTATGCCGACAACGCCGGTAAATCGGCCCTCGACAGCGAACGACTCGCAAGAGAGCAACGGGGCTCCTATTTGGTGACGCTACGCGACAACGGCAATACCTTCCATGCCGTGGCGCAGAAAAAGCCTAATGATTTCGGCCTGTTCGACATGTTAGGGAACGTGTTCGAATGGACAGCCGACTGGTACGATGTCTACACCGCGGCGGCTGCCCTCGACCCGAAAGGGCCCCCGGATGGAGAAAGACGAGTCGCTCGCGGCGGTTCGTGGACCATGTTTCCCTCGAAGGTTCGCGTCTCCTCGCGTCTGAGGTTAGCCGCAGACGCAAAGAATGACTTCGTCGGGTTCCGATGCGTTCAACCGGCTCCCTAATCCCGCTCCTTCAACCGGAATCCGAGCCGACAACCCCCGACCGAGGAGGAAGGATGATCTTTGTTTTCCTGATTCTGTCGCTGTACATGCCCCGCGTTTGGAGTCAAAGCCAGGGACGGATTTCTGGCTTAGTTCTCGATGTTCGCCAGGCATCCGTGCCCGGGGCTAAAGTGGTTGCCGAAAGCCAGGCCCTCGGCCTTCAGCGAACCGCGCAATCGGACGCTGAGGGACGCTATGCCATTCCCGACCTACCGATTGGCAAATATACGGTGACGGCCGAGGCCCCGGGATTTGCCTCTCAACAAGCCCCCGAAGTCACTGTAACGGTCGGAGCATCCGTTCAGGTCGATTTTCGCTTGCCGGTCGCGGGCGTCTCGCAATCCGTTGAAGTGCGCGCAACGGCTTCCGCCATCGAGCCGCAGGAGGCAGCCGGGACAGTGCTTACCAATCGTTCCCTTCTCGAGCTGCCAATCAATGGCCGTGATTACGCCCGGTTTACTTTGCTAACTCCGGGAGCGGTCGCCCGCAGTGCGGGTATCTCCGATCTCGCCTTCAACGGACTTCATCCTGCTCACAACAATTTCACAATTGACGGAGTCGACGCTTCCCGCGGCGACCAGCCCATCGTCAACTCCGGCTTTGAGCGTGGCGCCCGTCTTTTGACCGGATCGCTCGACTCCATGGCGGAGTTCCGCGTACAGACTTCCAACTACCGAGCCGAGTATGGCCGCGCGGCTGGGTCCGTCATTACCGTGGCCACGCGCAGCGGCACGAATGAATTCCACGGATCGCTGTTCGAGTTTTTCCGCAACTCCGCCCTTGACGCCCGCAATTTCTTCAATACTCTGCCGCAGCCACAGGATCCGTTCCGCTACAACAATTTCGGGGCCAATCTGGGCGGCCCGATCCAAAAAAATCGCATGTTCTTTTTCGCCAACTACGAGGGGTCTCGTCAGCGCCTCGGCGTGCGCGGAACAGGCACCGTGCCTTCGGCCGCCATGCGCGAACAGACCCTGCGCACCTCCCCGCAACTCGGCTTCCTGCTTGAGAACTTTCCGCTCGGCACCTCGCCAACCGCCAATCCTCTCGTTGATTCCTATACGCGTTTTCAAACGTCCAAGCTGACGGAAGACACCGCCAGCCTCCGCATCGACCGCAATTTTTCCCCCCGCAACCGGTTGTTTGCCCGCCTGAACATGAACAACTCTCTGGTGGACGGTCCTCTGTTCGCCATTCTGCCTTCCGCACTTGGCGTCACGGATTTTCAACTGGTCTCATCAAAATCCCGGAATGCTGCTTTGAACTGGCAGCGCAT
Organism: Bryobacteraceae bacterium; assembly: GCA_025056455.1. Taxonomy (GTDB): domain Bacteria; phylum Acidobacteriota; class Terriglobia; order Bryobacterales; family Bryobacteraceae; genus CADEFT01. Next base: position 751,686 of record JANWVY010000002.1, read on the forward strand.
TTTCGGCAGCGCCACCGTGGTGGACTTAACCGCTGGCATGCAGCGCACCATGACCCAAGGATCGAGCGAAACCCCTTACCCGCAAGTCAACATCATGGGGCTGACCGTGGTGCCCGGATCGCGCCGCTTCAACCTCTCCAACAACACGGTATTTCAGTGGGGCGGTACGGTTTCTCAAGTTCGCGGAGCTCATACCTGGAAAACAGGAGTCACGGTGTGGCGCACCCGGGTGAACAGCTGGACAACAGGCTTCACGTCGGTCACCTTCCTGTCCCCGCAAGACTTCATCAACAACCGCGTCGCACAAGCCAATCTCACGTCTGGAACCTTTGGCAACGGCGTGCGGCAAACTCATCTTGGTGCGTTTCTTCAAGACACCTGGCGGGTAAGCCCCTCGCTCACCCTCGACCTCGGTTTGCGCTACGACGTGACGACGCCGAATCACGACGCTCAGAACCGGCTGCAAGTCTTCGACCAGCGGACCGGCCAGCTCGCCCCGCCGGGCGCTCCCTGGTATGCCTGGGACCGCGATAATTTCGCTCCCCGCCTGGGCCTTGCCTGGCAACCTTTCCGCCGCTTCGCCATCCGTACCGGCTACGGCCTATTCTTTCAGCAGTTCGCACCCGGACACGGAAATAACGTCGCCTTGAACACGCAACCGGGAAACGCGCAACTGGTGCGGCAGCAAATTCCCGATCTCAGCTGGCCTCTCACGCCGTTCCTCAGCCAAGGGTTGACGCCGCCTCCCGTGGCCAACGGTTTCCATTGGGACAAACCAGATCTCTACACCCAGCAGTGGAACTTCACCCTGCTCGGAGAGCTACCCGCCGCCTTCTCGCTCGAGATCGGATACGTGGGCAATCGCGGTATCAATCTCCGCCGCAACGTCAACATCAACTGGATTGATCCAGCGGTTGGACGCCGCCCCCTGCCCCAGTTCTCGCGGGTCGGCATTGAATTCGCCAACGCCACCTCAAACTATCATGCTCTTCAAGCCAACGTCCGCCGCCGCTGGAGCCAAGGATTGCTCATGGCCTTGGCCTACACCTACGGCAAAGCAATCGATACGGTGCCAGATGCCGCCATCGGCGCAACCGAAGTGCAGAACCCGAATTGTTTTGCCTGCGAGCGGGGACTGGGCGCCACCGATATCCGACATAATGCCAGTGTTCACGGATTGTGGGAACTGCCCTGGGCGCGGCGCAGCCGCTTGCTTGGCGGTTGGAAGCTGGGAGGCTTGATGCTGGCTCGCACCGGCGCAGCATTGAACGTCACCCAACCCGTGAACACAGCAGGGAGCGACAACCTCATCAACCAGCGGCCAGACCGCGTGCTTGGCGTGAATCCGTACCGCAAAAATCCAACACCCGAGTTGTGGCTGGATCCTGCAGCCTTTCTGCTCGCTCCGCGCGGCCGCTTCGGCAATTCGGGCCGGAATCCGATCCATGGCCCCGGCTTCCTCCAACTGGACGCCTCCGCCATCAAGGACATCCGCCTCACCGAACGCTTCGTTCTCCAATTCCGGTCGGAGATTTTCAATGTCCTCAACCGTCCCAACTTCGCCAATCCCAACACCGTGGTGGGTACGCCCAACTTCGGCCGAATCTTTAACACTTTCGGCCGCACCATCGGTTCGGGAACGTCGCGGCAGATCCAGCTCGTCTTGCGGCTGAACTGGTAGCCCGCCGCAAGGGCGTTACGATGGAAACAGTAACGCCATGCTTCATTGCATCGTCGGCACCGCCGGTCACATCGACCACGGTAAAACCGCTCTGGTGCGTGCCCTTACCGGAATCGACACGGACCGCTTAAAAGAGGAAAAACAGCGCGGAATCTCCATTGACCTTGGCTTTGCCGATCTGGCCCTGGCCCCTGACATTCACTGCGCCTTCATCGACGTTCCTGGTCATGAGCGGTTTGTGAAGAACATGCTGGCTGGCGTCGCTGGCATCGATATCGTGTTGCTAGTGATTTCCGCCGAAGAATCCATCAAACCCCAAACCCGGGAGCACTTTGACATCTGCCGCCTGCTGGGCTTGCGCCGCGGCATCATAGCGCTTACCAAGACCGATCTGGTGGACGCGGAAATGATCGAGCTCGTGCGATTAGAAGTCGAAGATTTTGTCCGCGGCTCTTTTTTGGAAGGCGCCCCTGTTGTCCCCGTAAGTTCTGTCACCGGGGCCGGACTCGAGCAGCTGAAGTGCGAACTCGCCAAGCTTGCCCGCAACCTTCCTCCCCGTCCCACCGACCAGCATTTTCGCCTGCCCGTGGACCGATCCTTCACCATCAAAGGATTTGGTGCGGTCGTGACCGGCACCATTACGGGTGGTCAGCTCAAGCCAGAAGACGACGTCGAGCTGCACCCGCTCGGCCTAAAATTGCGTGTCCGGGGAGTGCAAGTGCACGGGCGAACCGTCCCTCGCGCTGTCGCCGGGCAGCGTGCAGCAGTCAATCTTGTGGGCATTGACCACCAGCAGGTCCGGAGGGGAATGACGCTCACCGCTGTGGGCGCCTTCGCTGACACCAAGCTCGTGGATTGCCTGATCGAACTACTTCCCTCGGCCAGACCCTTGAAGCACCGGGCGCCGGTCCACTTTCACGCCGGAACCGCAGAGATCGAGGCCGAAATCCGGCTCATGGATCGGAACGAGGTGAAGCCCGGCGAGCGGGCCTATGCACGCCTGGCGCTGCGTCAGCCCGTCTTGCTGCTGCCCGGCGACCGTTTTATCTTGCGCCAGTTTTCGCCCGTTGTGACGATCGCCGGCGGCGAAATCCTCGACCTCGCCCCCCCGCGAAAGTTAAAAGGCGGACAGCAGCGGCTGAAAATTCTCGAAACAAGCGACCCAACAGAACGGGTGAAGCTGTTTCTCGCCGAATCGGCCTGCGGAATGAGCCTGCGCGATTTAATTGCGCGTACCGGTCTGTCTGAGCGCGCCTTGAAGGACGCTTTGTCCCTGAGCGGCGTAATCTGGCTCGAGGCCCAGCAGTGGGCGGTGAGCCTTGATTGGTTCCGTCAAGCTCAGCAAAAAACCCGCCAGGCGCTCGCAGTGTTTCACCAGCAAAATCCGTTAAAACCGGGACTCAATCGCGAAGAGCTGCGTAGCCGCGAATTTCCCCAAGTCCCAGCCTTTCTCCTGGACGCGGTATGGAACTCATCACCCGACATCGCTGCCGAAGGCGAACTGCTGCGGTTGTCCACCCACAAGCTGGCCTTGAAACAAGAAGAAGAAAACGCCCTCCGCAAGATCGAAGACGCCTTCCGCCTCGCCGCCCTCACTGTGCCTTCCGCTCAGCAGGTGCTTCAATCTTGCGGCGTCGATTCGGCCCGCGCCCGCAATCTCCTTCAAATCCTCATCCGCGAAAAACGCGTAGTGAAAGTAAGCGATGACCTGTTGTTTCATCCGTCCGCTTTGAGCTCGCTGCGGCAAATTCTCAGCGTCCATAAGGGCCAACGTTTCACGGTTGCCGAATTCAAACAGTGGACTGGGGTTTCGCGAAAGTACGCCATCCCGTTGCTCGAGTACCTCGACCGCGAGCGCATCACGCGCCGCGAGGGAGATCTCCGTATCGTGCTTTGATGGAATAAAGTACAAAGGTGGAAGAAGGAGTGAAATGAGACGACGCCGCGTGCTTCAAGCAATTACCGCGTTTCCGGCCTTCCGGGCACCCGCTCAGTACCTGTCTCCGGGACAGGCGGCAGAAGAAACGCCCAAGTTGCGCGAGACCGCCCCCGACGGCGTTGCCCAACCCAAGACTCGCTTCCTGCGCCCGGATCAGCTCGCCGCCTTTCGCAATCTAGCTGAGATTCTGGTTCCCAAGGGCCCGGACCGGCCCAGCGCTGTCGAGGCAGGAGCGGTCGAGTTTCTGGATTTCCTGCTTTCTCAATCCTCCCCAGAACGTCAAGCCCTCTTCAAAAATGGCTTGGATGTTTTAAACAATCAATCTCAGAAACGGTTTGGCAAACCGTTCGCCCAGCTGACCTCCGCCGAGGCCAAACCGCTGCTCGAACCCCTCACCCGTCCTTGGACCTATCATCCTCCACAAGATCCACAAGAGCGCTTCCTGCGAGAGGCCAAGGAAGACCTGTTGCTGGCGACGGCCAACTCCAAGCCTTTCGCTGACGCCATGTCGAAACGATCCCGCGCCGCCGCAGGCTTGGGCGCCTATTGGCTGCCTTTCGATTAATTGCAAGCTTCAGGACGAAAACGCATGAAAACTTACGACGTGCTTATTATCGGCTCGGGAGCTGCCGGTGGGATGGCGGCTTGGGTCTTAGCCCGTGGCGGAGCCGACTGCCTTTTGTTGGAAGCCGGCCCCCTTTTTGATTACGAAAAACAACGCGTGATGAAGGCTGTTTATGAGTTGCCATATCGCGGTTTCAACCGCCCCGGGCGTTTCCCCCACATCACCCAAGCAAGCGAATTTGACGCCAATCTCTGGGCCGACGAAAAGCAAAACCCCTATAGCTACCCGCCCGGAGACCCTTTTTACTGGGTGCGGATCCGCGCCGTGGGCGGCAAGACGCTCCGCTGGGGACGGGCTTCTTGGCGGCTGAGCGATTACGAATTTAAAGGCAAGGATCACGACGGGTATGGCGAAAACTGGCCGATCTCCCTTGCCGACTTAGCCCCCTACTACGATCGCGTCGAGCCCATGTTTCGCGTGAGCGGACGCAACGAGGGATTGCCACAACTGCCCGACGGTAAACTTATTGTTGACGAGTCGAGAGATTCGCTCAGCGTGCAGCGATTTATCGCTGCTTGCAAGAAGCGCAACATTCCAACAACCAAACCGCGCCGCGCCACCGGCACTTTGGCTAGCTCCTACAACTTGCTGCTGCCCGAAGCGCTCGAGTCCGGCAATCTCACCATTACCCCCAACGCGGTCGTTCGAGAAATCACGCTCGATCCGAAGACCGGCCTGGCAAATGGCGCCGCTTTCGTCGACCGTAGATCCAAGCGCGAATATCAGGTGTCCGCAAAAATCGTGGTGTTAGCGGCCTCGACCTTGGAAAGTACCCGCATCCTGCTCAACTCAAAATCTCCGCGTTTCCCAACTGGCTTGGCCAATTCCAGCGGCGTCCTGGGCCATTTCCTCGTCGATCAGTTCTACGTGAAAAATACTGTCGTGGCAGTCGTGCCCGAGGCGCGAGGCGGAAGGGGAGGTCGCACGCTCATGGGTGGTGGCGGCTACGTCCCCCGCTTTCGGAACCTCGACCGGAAAGAGAAAGACTATATTCGCGGCTGGGCCTGGGACTTTGGCAGCGGCTTTACTCCTCCAGCCAAGTATCTGCCGCTCTATGGAGAGGAATTACAAAAACAGCTGGCCGATCTCGCTGGAACGGGCTTCGCGCTCACTACGATGGGCGAGGCCTTGGCGCGGAAGGAAAATCACGTGCGCATCCACCCCACGCTCAAAGACGAGTGGGGAATCCCCTGCCTTCACATCACCCAAAAATACGGCGACAACGAGTTCCGCATGGCCCAAGATGCCATGGAAACGGCGGTTGAGCTTTGCAGGGAGGCCGGCTTTGAAATCCTTGCCCAGCACGCCCAAATGGTGCCTCCAGGAGAGAGCATTCACGAGCTCGGCACCTGCCGCATGGGTCACAACCCGAAAACCAGCGTCTTGAACGCCTGGAACCAAGCGCACGATGTCAAAAATCTCTTTGTCGTCGATGGCAGCTGTTTTGTTTCCGCCGGCGTGCAAAACCCGACGCTCACCATCCTGGCTCTGAGCATGCGCGCGAGCGAATATATTTTGGATCAGAAAAAGAAGGGGTTACTTTGAAGCGGCTCTGGATTCTTCTCTTACTCTCTCTCAGCCACTTTGCGCAACCGATCCACAAACCTCCGGCGCAACCGGTTCCCTATAGCCACAAAACCCACGTCGGCTTGGGACTTTCCTGCAAAAGTTGCCATCACAACCCTGACCCCGGGGAATGGATGGGAATACCCGAGACCAAAATCTGTATGGGCTGCCACGCTTCCATCAAGACCGATTCTCCCCACATTCAAAAGCTTGCAAGCTTCCACAACCAGCAGAAACAACTGCCTTGGGTACGCATTTACTCCATCCCCGGCTATGTCTTCTTCTCCCACCGCGCGCATCTCGAAGCGGGCGCAAAATGCGAGAACTGTCACGGACAAGTGGCGCAGCGCGATGCGTTGTACCGCGAGGGCGATATCTCCATGGGCGCCTGCATGAAGTGCCACGAGGAAACGAAAGCCAGCAACGATTGCGGCTTTTGTCACGAACCTCGCTGAGGCGTTAGATCGCGCGCATCCCCTCGGCCAGCAACCTACCAGCCCAACCGAAAAACATCTCGCAGGCCACACACCGGTTCACCTGGCAATCCCTAACGCAGCCCCTTCAGTCACTTGAAACGTTAGCCTCGCGCCTCTTTCGCGCCCACCCTTCTTTCAACACCTGGCGGGCACGGCCCAGAGCCAGCGCATCTTGCGGCACCTCATCGGTGATCACCGAGCCTGCGCCCACATACGCCCCGTCGCCGATTTCCACTGGAGCCACTAGCGTCGAGTTACTGCCAATAAACGCACCCTCTCCAATCTTCGTCGGATGCTTGGCGCGTCCGTCGTAGTTGCAAGTAATCGTCCCCGCGCCAATGTTGACCGAGGCGCCAATGGTGGAATCGCCGAGATAGGCGAGATGCTGCGCCTTCGCCCCGCGCCCAAGCCGTGTCTTTTTTAACTCCACAAAATTCCCGATGTGGGCTCCCGCACCCACATGATTTTCTAGCCGTAGCCGGGCGTAGGGTCCAATCTGCGCACCGGTCTCAACATATGAGCTCGAGATCATGGAAAATGGCAGGACTTGGACCTGATCTTCGAGCTTCGAGCTGTGGATGATGCTGCAAGCTCCCAGGTGGCACTCGGATCCAATCACCGTCTCCCCCGTGATTCGGACAAACGGCTCGATCACCGTATCCGCCCCAATTTGCACATCCAGATCAATCGTCACTGTGTCAGGCTTCTCAATCGTGACACCTGCCAGCATGAGCTCCTGCGCCTTGCGCTTGCGAAGAATCCGGTCTGCTTCCGCCAGCTCAATACGGTTGTTGATCCCGAGTAATTCAGTCGAATCTTCTACCACCAGCGGCGATACTTTTTCCCCGACACGGTTCAGAATCTCCACCATGTCCGTGAGATAGTATTCGCCAGCCGGATTGTTGGGTTGAATTTCCGGAAGATGTTTCCACAGCTGTGGCGCGGAAAAACAGTAAATGCCTGCGTTAATCTCGCGGATCTGGAGCTGCTCGGAACTGGCGGCTTTCTGTTCCACCACTGCGAGCACATCCCCTTGCTCGTTGCGCACAATGCGCCCGTAGCCCGTCGGATCGTCAAGATAAGTGGTGATGGCCACGGCAGCCACACCGGTTTCCGCCTGCAACTGACACAGCCGCCTTAGCGTTTCCACCCGCAACAGCGGCGCATCCCCGTACAGAACCACAACTTGGCCCAGCTGCGCCGGCACCTGGGACGCGCATATCATCACTGCATGACCGGTGCCTTTTTGCTGTTCCTGGAAGACGAAACGGACCCCGCGGGGCGCTAACACTGCCTTCACCATCTCTGCTTGGTGGCCCACGACGACAAAAATGTTGTTCGCCGCGGTCAACTTCAAGGCAGCGTCAACTACGTGCTCAACGAGGGCTTTCCCGCCGGCCCGGTGAAGCACCTTCGCCTTCTGCGATTTCATGCGGGTGCCAAGTCCCGCCGCTAGGATGATGACACTTAACGGAGAGCTCATGGAAGGTCTGCATCCATTAGAGCATCCTAGCAGGGAACGCTTCAGCGCCGGTCCTAGTCGGATCGGGCTTTCATTCGCTGAGCTGTTTTTTCTACCTCCCGCATGACGCGCATCAGGTTGCCACCATAAATCTTTCGAATTTGTTCGGCGGAATAGCCCTTCTCCAGCAGCGCCCGTGTGAGGTTTGGAAATTTTGAAACATCGTCAAGGCCTTCTGGCACGCAGCCCACCCCATCAAAATCGCTACCGATTCCAACATAGTCGACGCCAGCAATTCGCACGACGTGATCAATGTGGGCGACCACGTCGGCTAGTTTGGCGCGCACCCTGGGCCGGGCTTCTCCATAAAGCTTCCGCATGGCGGCGCGGCGTTCTTCGGGCGATTTGTCCTTCATTTCGGCCATGACCTTGCTCATCTTCTCACGCATGGCCGGATCGAACATTGGCGATGACTTCGCCGAATCCGCATTCACAAATTCACAGCCGAAGTTGATTTGAATGACTCCATTCTTGCGAGCCAGCGCCTGAATCATCTCGTCTGACATGTTGCGTGGAATGGGAGAAATCGCGCGGCAGGAGGAGTGCGAGGCGAAGACGGGGGCTTGGGAAGTTTCAAGAACATCCCAAAATGTTTTGTCTGAAACGTGGGAAATATCCACCATCATGCCCAGCCGGTTCATTTCCCGGATTACTTCCTTCCCAAAATTCGTCAGGCCTGGCGCGTTTAGCTCGCCTGAGGATCCTGCCCAGTTGTTTGAATTCGAATGCGTCAGCGTCATGTAGCGCACACCAAGCGCATAAAAGTCTCGCAGCAAACGGAGGCTGTCCTCAATGGCATGGCCGCCTTCAATCCCCATCAAGGCGGCGATTTTGCCCCGCTTCCGCACCTCGAGGATCTGGTCGGCCGTGACTGCTAGTTCAAAAGCGTCTGGATAACGACCCACAATATCATGACGCACCGTGTCGATCATCTCCAAGGCGCGGCGCGCCGAGCGGTTGCCCTCTACGTAGCTGCCGGCGACGAACACGGCAAAGAAAACGGCGCCCACCCCACCTTCGCGCAGACGGGGCAGGTCAGTGTGACCTTCGGCGCGCCGCTTCCCCAAATCGAGACCGGCGACGGTGGCGGAAGTGACATCGTTGTGCGTATCGATCAAGATCGCCGAACGGTGCACATCGAGCACTTCCGCCTCACTCCACTGGCGTCGGCCTTGCTGGGCATTGACGCTTGAAACCAACCACAGCAGGGTCAGGATAATTTTCATAAGAAGCCTGCTCACCAGATTAGCTTGAGCGCCAGCTGGACGTTGCGCGGCTCCCCAAAGCCGATTCCCGGCGCTGAGCCGCCGTTGCGCGTGTTGGTGATCAGACCGAAAGTCGAAGCCGCGTTCAAGTTGACGCCTGGCGAGGCGAAGTTCGCTCGATCGGCGAGATTGAAAATCTCCACCCGGAACTGCGTGCTGATCCGCTCGGTGATGTTTGTCGTTTTGAATACACTGAAATCCACCGCGCCAAACGACGGTCCATACAGCACATTCCTTCCGATGTTGCCAAACGTAGCTGGGGCCGCGGCAGCGAACGCCCTGGGATTGAACCACGGCACTGCCCCGAAAGGAGTTGCGCGGGCTGGCACGCCGGAAAAGGCCTCACCCACCACATCGACTCGGTCGCGGTTGTCCAGTGAACCGCTCCGGTTGGTTCCCGATAGTAAATCGATTGGTTCTCCTGTGTGGAATGTCATCAGCGCGTTCAGTTGCCAGCCCTTTGTCAACCTGGGCAAACGAGACGTAAACGTCGGAACCTCGTACGACACGAATCCAGTAAAAATCTGCCGGATGTCGAAATTCGAAGATCCGTACTCCCGTCTAAGGTCAAAGCTGTTCGCAGGAATCGAGTTTCGCACGTTGGAGCCGTTATCCAGTGCATGGGCCCAAGTGTAATTCGCGGTTGCGGAAAAATTCTTCCATCGCGTCACGCGTAATTGCGCCTGTAACGAGTTGTAGTTCGAATTCGCGATCGTGCCTAGAACATTTACCGCTCCCAGCAAGGGAAATTCGTTGGCAAGCAAACGCACACCGTTTCGGACGGGATTGATCGAACGCAACAGGCTCAGTTTTCGCCCCGCGCTGCCGACATAACCCACCTGAAGTACGCTCGAGGAAGAGAGCTGGCGCTGGATATTCAAGTTGTAATTTTGGACGTAAGGGGTGCGAAAATCTGGACTTACCCCGTAGGCGCCCACGTTGCGCGGCGCTGCCGTCGTGGCAGGAAAAATGGGTTGCCCAAAGACCAGGTCGATTCCCGGACGCACAATCGTAAACACCGGATCCGGGCCTGCTGGGTTGGCGTGCACGCCCGCTGAACCTCCATTTGGCATATTCGTATTGGCCACGATGAAGTTGAGGGGCGGTATGTCATAGAAAATCCCGTAGCTGCCGCGAAGAACGGTCTTGCCTGTAACCTGATAGGCAAACCCAACGCGAGGCGCGAAGTTATTCCAATCTCTGGGCCATAACCGGTTCTGGCGGTCAATAATCTGGAAGCCACGGCCAGGAATGAAACTGGTGATACTTTCCCGCGTATCATACAGTGGGCCAATGTAGCTCCACCGCACGCCGAAATTTAAATTCAGCTTGGGATGAAGCTGGAAGTTATCGTGAACCCACCAGTCCACCGTATTCTGACGATAATCGCGCTGTAGCTGGCCACGCACGATGCTGGCGCCGTTGTTATTTGTCACATAGCCGGCCAGAAAATCCGATAACGATCGGAGGGGAGCCGACACGGAGGCGTCTTGGGCCCACGGCCCGCGCGTTCCATCAAAAGTGAAGCTGCCCCGCTTGTTCGTGTCGTAGAAAATATCGAAGTGCGCTCTCCGGTATTCTCCTCCGAGCTTTAGCTGGTGACGGCCTACGGTCACACTGAGATTGTCAGTAATGTGTCCTGTCGTATCAATCCGGCCTAGCGGCTGCGTGGCGCTGGCCCCTGCAAAGTTCGTGATCCGGAGCGTGGGCGAACCCGCTAGCGACCCATTTTGCGGTACTCCCGTGTTCAAACCCGCCGCAATCGGATCGAAGCTGATATCCGCATCATTGAACACTTGAAGGAAATAATTCGTTCCCAGCAGGAGCTGATTTACCACCCGGGGCGAGAGCGTGCTTGTTAGGTTTACGGCCACATTATGCATCCGGCTCGGCGCAACTTGAAAGTATTCCCGATACGGCACGTCGTTGTTCACCAAAGCCGCCTGCTCCCCAGTACCCCCGAAATAGCGCATGGACAAATTGTGTTTGGAATTCAGAGCAAAATCGATTTTGCCAATGCCATTGTAACTGTCATAGTCATTGCGGTCCGAGGCAACAAAGTTATTCACGACAGCTGGCAGCCCGTTATACCGCGAGGGCCAAAATGACAGCAGGTTCACCGATACTGGATTCACCGGAATGCCGTAGCGAGCGAGGACGTTTCGAGCTTCATTCACCCACGCCGTCGAGGGGTGAGTGGCCCGCAAGGACAAATTGGCGATCGCTTTCTGTGCTTCGAAGGTCGTGAAGTAAAAAAGCCGGTTTCTTACTACCGGGCCCCCCGCCGAAAATCCCCACTGGTCATTACGCATGACACGCTTGCGGTCGGTTGCAGGATTCTGAAACGGGCTAAAGGAGGCGAAGAATTCGTTGCGGTTGAAATAATATGCGCTGCCGTGAAAAACATTGGTTCCCGACTTGATGACTAAGTTCACGTTGGATCCGCCATTGCGCCCAAAGTCCGCGCTCGAGTTCGTCACCACCGAAAACTGGTCGATTGCTTCCACCGGCAAGAGCGTGCCGGCAATTCCAGCAACTCCGCCCTGGTTCACCGCAGAAGTGTTATGGAAGGCATCGTTGTTGTCGGCGCCGTCAATCTGATAATTGTTGCCCGAGGTTCGCATTCCGTTGACGGAGTTTGAAGAGGGCGAAACGCCGGGATTGAGCTTCAACATCTGGCGAAAGTCGCGCCCATTCATTGGCAGATCCTGCACCATCTGCGGTCCAACCACACTGGCGAGGGTCGAAGAAGTCGTTTCTAAAGTCACGCTTGACGCCATGACTTCGACCACCGTCGCTTGCTGGGAAACCGCTAACGTCACCGTCAGATTGGTCGTCCGGCTGACCGCTACTTCCACATCTTTTACGGTGGTGGTCTGAAATCCGGCTTTGCTGACAACCACGCTATACATCCCGAGGGGTAGATCGGGAATTCGGAAATCGCCGCTCTCCGTGGTGGTGGTTTCCCGCGTGAGCCCGGTCGACAAGTTCGTGACCCGAACGTTTGCGGTAGGGATCACGGAATTCGTCGAATCGACGACCACACCCGCAAGGCTGCCGCGAAAAGTTTGTGCCTGCACGGAAAGTACAGCAAACAAGACCCCTAGAACAAGTTTCGATACCATTCTTCTCACTCCCTGCTGTCGGAAAAAAACAATGTGCGATTCAGGGAACGACAGGGTTCGAACGCGAAACGGAATTAGGCCCCGGAATAAAACCTGAGTGTAACACCAGAAGTTCGCGCGAGCTCATCGGAAAAAGTAATCGACCTAATAAAGAAAACTTCCTGCCCTTCCCCAGAAGGAGAACTTTCTCCCGCCTTGCCGCAGGCTTCACTTCAACTAGCGGTTGGCTTGTGATAGAGTTGGCGGAGAGTTCTTCGGAAGGTCTTGCCATGACAACTCTAAATCGCCGTCATTTTTTGCGAAGCGCAGTAGGTCTCGCAGCGACTGCTCTGGCCCCAGCCGCTCAAAAACGTTCCGCCACCGATTGGGTGGAGCTTGGAAATTCCGGCGTAAAGGTCACCCGGCTAGCGTTTGGTACGGGCACCTTTGGCGGGCGCGTTCAACGCGAGCTCGGCCAGGAAGAATTCACAAAATTGGTGCGCTACGCCTATGACCGCGGTATCCGCTTCTTTGAAACCGCGCAGAACTATGCGGGCATGCACGAAATGCTCGGCAAGGCCTTAAAAGGGCTGCCGCGCGATTCCTACCGCTTGATGACCAAGTACCGGCTCAAAAATACAGAAGATCCCAAACTCGTCATCGACCAGTTCCGCAAGGAACTCAACACCGATTATTTCGACATCTTGCTTCTCCACTGTGTGCGCACCGCGGACTGGACGACTCAGTTCGCAAAGCTTCAGGATGAATTTTCCGAAGCCAAACACCGGAAAATCATTCTCGCGCATGGCGCCTCATGCCACGGATTGTTGCCTCTGCGAGCTTTCCCCGGACACCGTTGGCTGGATGTGGCGCTGCTGCGCGTCAACCACAAAGGCACGAGAATGGACAACCTTCAGGGTGACGATCGCGCCCCGGGCGTCGTCGAGGAACCCGTCCAGCACATCGCCAAACTGCATGAGCAGAAGGTAGGTGTGATCGGCATGAAAATTATGGGTGAAGGTGCATTCCAAACCCCCCAAGAGCGCGACGCTTCGATCCGCTTCGTCATGAAGCTCGGAACCGTGGATGCGATTACCATCGGTTATAAGAATACGCAGGAGATTGACGAGGCAATCGAGCGCATGAACCGCCACCTCAACTCCTAGGTCACGAGCCGCTCCACGCCGCAGCTCGAACTCCTCTCAACCCCCCGTAGCTAAATTCGACAACCCCGTCGCTACAATAAGGGGGATGCCTTTTGAACGGGAACTCGAGGTGGCGCGTCGGGCTGCCAAGCAGGCAGGCGAGCTCGCTCTCCGCTACCTAGAACAGGGCGTGAGAACCGAGTCGAAAGCTGATGAGTCTCCAGTAACCATTGCGGATCGCGAGGCCGAAAAGCTTATCGTTCAGCTTTTGAGTGAAGCCTTCCCCGAAGACGGATTGCTGGGGGAGGAAGGTGCTGGCCGCCCTTCGAAAAGCGGACGGCAGTGGATCATCGATCCCATCGACGGAACCAGAGATTTCGCGCGCGGCAGCACGCTTTGGTCTGTTCTGATTGGCCTCGAGGCCGGCAACGAAGTCATTGTGGGCGTGGCCAACATTCCCATGTGGAACCAGGAATACTATGCCACGCGTGGAGGTGGAGCTTTCTGCAACGGCCGGCGGCTGCGAGTTTCCGATATCACCGATCCGGCCCAGTCTGTGCTCTTTTTCAATGGCTTGCGCGAAGCCCACCGCCAGCCGTTCGCTCCCCGCCTCATCGAATTCATGGGCAAGTTCTGGGCCGTACGCAGCATGAGCGGCGCACCCGACGCGATGCTCGTGGCTGGCGGACACGGCGAAATTTGGGTGGAGCCCTCCGCGAAACCTTGGGATCTAGCACCCATTCAGGTCATTGTGGAGGAAGCAGGCGGCAAATTTTTCAACTTTCAAGGCGGGCGGAGCATCTACGCGGGCAACTGTGTAGTCTGCAGCCCAGGCCTTGAGCAGGAGGTCCGGCAATTTTTGCGAGGTTAGCTGTCTGCTGCGTTTTCAGTTTCACTCTGGTTGGAGAAACTAGCACACCACCTACGAGCTCCTCTCCGGAGAATGGCGGCCAAGGGGTCAGCTGGGGACCTCTCTTGCGCCAGTCTGGCATGTTCTTAGGGCTTCAGCATGGATTCCGGCTCGCCACTCAACCGGGCACGCGAGAGGCTCTTAAAGGCCGCTATTTCCGCGACTGGTTCAATTCGGTCGGCGGCTTAGGTGGTTGGGACGATGGCGATGGTCCGCTCGCCAATTATGTGGGCCACAGTCTTCAGGGCGCCATCTCCGGCTACATCTGGATTCAGAATGACCCCTTCGGGCGTCGCCAGCAATTCTCCTGGACGCGAGCCTACGTTCGCAGCCGTCTACGAGCCTTCGCCTGGAGCACGCTCTACAGCACACAGTACGAGATCGGCCCAATCAGCGACGCCGCGATCGGCAATGTGGGATTGCGCCCGGAAACCAAGGGCATGGTGGATCTGGTCATTACCCCGACGGTCGGAATGGCTTGGCTGGTCACCGAAGACGTTTTGGATCGCCATTTCATCCAATGGATCGAACGCCGCACCGGCAGTCCATGGATTAAGTTGATGACCCGCAGCTGGCTGAATCCAGGCCGTTCGATGGCCAACATGTTGCGGTTCCGCGTGCCCTGGTACCGGGACACGCGGGAGGGAGTTTTCCGCCGGCCCTGACCAGCCGGTTCCTTAACTGCCAACTCTAGTTGGTAGTCTCCAGCCAGGGGCGTAACCGAAAGCTGTGGAATAATAACAACACGCTTTTAGGAGGTTCCACCTTGCCTCAGCTACCCGCGCTCGCCCTTCCCCTGGTTGTCGCCTTTTTACTCCTCACGGTTTTGATTGCGGCGGCTCTGTTCAGCCGCAACTATCTGAAAGTTCCGCCCAACCAGGTGGCCGTCCTCAGCGGGCGGAAACGAAAACTGCCTGACGGCCGGGTGGTCGGCTATCGCATGGTGCGCGGCGGCGCGGCCTTGCGGATCCCACTCTTAGAAAAGGTGGATTATCTCTCCCTCAACGTCATCACGATTCCCCTCGAGATCCGCCGCGCTTACACCCTCAAAGGCGTACCGGTGAGCGTCAAGGCCGTGGCCAACGTCAAGATTCGCTCCGACGAAACCTCCCTCCATGCGGCCGCCGAGCGATTTCTGGGCATGAGCCAGCGTGACATCCAAGCAGTGATCTTTCAAACACTTGAAGGACACCTCCGCTCCATTCTCGGCACGCTCACGGTGGAAGAAGTCAACAGCGACCGGAATTCCTTCGCCCAGAAACTTACTTCAGAAGCAGCCAACGATCTCGAAAAAATGGGGCTCGGCGTTGACGTGCTGACCATTCAGGAGGTCAGCGATGACGAGGATTATTTAAATGCACTCGGCAAACGGCGCACGGCGGAAGTCAAACGAGATGCCGTCATCGGAGAAGCGGAAGCAACGCGCGACGCCAAAATCAAGTCCGCGAGCGCCTTGCAGGAAGGCGAGCGCGCGAAACTCATGGCCGAGGCCGAAATCGCTCAAGCACAGCGCGACTTCCAAATCCGCCAAGCCAAATACATGGCTGAGGTCGAAACCGAGAAAGCGCAAGCTTCCCAAGCCGGCCCGCTAGCTGAAGCGCGCGCGCGCCAGGCAGTGGTTGCAGAAGAAGTCAAAATCGAACGGACCCGCACTCAGGAGATGATCGCCGTCCAGGAACAAGAAGTGCTCCGGCGCACAAAAGAACTGGAGGCCACCGTGCTCCGCCCTGCCGAGGCCGAACGCCAAGCCACTATCCTGAGGGCCCAAGCCCAGAAAGAAGCGAGCGTGCTCGAGGCCGAGGGCAAACGCCAGGCGCTCATCGCGCTCGCAGAAGCAGAACAAGAACGGCTGCGCCAGGAAGGTTTGGGACGCGCTGCGGCGCTCGAGGCCGAAGGCCGCGCGGAAGCCGCCAAAATTGAGGCCATTGGTCTGGCCGAAGCCAAGGCCGTGGAAGCGAAAGGTGTCGCAGAAGCGGCAGCCATTTTGCGCAAGGCCGAGGCTTGGAAACAATTCAACGACGCGGCGCGGTTGCAGACCATTCTCGAGAAACTGCCCACGATCCTGGAGGCTTCGGCGGGAGTCTTTGGCGCCGTCGCCGCGCCGCTTGGCAACATCGACCGCATGGTGGTCATCGATGGCGGCAATCACGCTGGCAACGGCGTTTCGGGAGTGAATCGAATCGCGCAAGCTGGTCCCACCGTCGTCTTTCAGTTTCTAGAACAGCTGCGCGCGCTCGGCCTGGATGTTCCCGGCATCCTCGAGCAGCTTGGTTTAAAAAATGAAGCCAACGCAAAGGCGGCCGCCGCAAGTGAAAAACAGGGCGATTAACTTTCAAACTTTGCTGCCCTTTATGTCTATTTTGGTGGTTTTGAAGATGAACTTTTAAAACCCTCGGCCAGTTTGGGCGTGAGCATCCACTTCAGCACGCCACTCGGACGCGGGTTGACATGCTCCAGGTCGATCCGCGTCAAGGAACCTTTCTTCACCTCTGCGCGCGCGCCACACAGAAAGTGGATTAGCTCGCTGGTCAGCGGTTCATGGCTGCTGACCAGAATCGATTTTGCAGCCTTGTGGATGCGGATCTCGGCCCAGGCCTCGGCCGCGTCCGCCTCGGGAACAAGCTGGGGAGTTTCGAGAAGTGGTTCGTTGTATTCGAGCAGCTCGGCGGCAATCTGCGCTGTTTCCACTGCACGACGGTAAGGGCTGGTGAGGATGAGATCCGGCCGGAGACCCGCGCGCCGGGCGACGCCTAGCACGAGGCGCAACTTTCTTTTGCCTTCCGCCGTTAAAGCGCGGTCAGCGTCCCGGCTACCTGGCTTGGCCTCTTCAGCTAGGCCATGCCTTAGCAAATACAATTCCATGGATCATCCCCTGAAACCTCTCATTCTGTCATACTGGTGCTGTTTGCAGAATGACGACACACACCCCGTCGCCAAGGCTTGAGAAGCTGGCTTATCTTTTAGCCTTTGGCGCTTCGGCTGCTGTGTTTGTTTCCGGCGCCGTTTCCAATATTTTAATTGCGCTTGCGCTGGCGGCTTTGTTGCTGTCGGGAGCAAGGCTCCGTTTTCCACCCATTGGCTTGCCGCTGGGACTGTTCGTGTTGGGCACGGTCCTCTCGCTTGCCGTGTCCGCGGATCCTTGGGGCGGCCGCGTACAGATTCGGAAGTTTTATTTGTTTCTCATCCTGCTGTTAGTCAGTTCAACGTTCCGCTCACTGGGGCAAGTCCGGAGGCTGTTTCTGGCCATGGGGGCGCTGGCGGCGCTGTCGGCTCTTCGCGCTCTGTTTCAATTCAACTCCATGCTAAAACTCTGCGGCGGTTCCTATGGCTGTATGGTGGGTGAGCGGATTAGCGGCTTTATGAGCCACTGGATGACTTTCGGAGGTCAGATGACGGTTGCCTTGCTGCTGCTTGGCTCATATGTTTTCTTTGCCGGCCCGCCCAAGCGCAAGCTGTGGGTTTGGATTCTGGCGGCGGGCCTGATTGCTGCGGCGATTTTTGCGGGCGGCACGCGCAGCGTGTGGCTGGCCACGGCGATTTCCGGCGCCTACCTGCTTTGGAGCTGGCGGCGGTTGAGCGTCCTGGTGCTCCCTGTCGTGGTCGCGGTCGCATTTTTGGCCGCTCCGCGATTTCTCCAGCAGCGTTTGACTTCCGCCTGGAAGCCACAAGGCGAGTTGGACTCTAACGAACACCGGCGGGTCTCGTGGCGAACCGGTTTGCGAATGATTCAGGCACACCCGCTACTGGGGTTGGGTCCCGAACAAGTCAAGGCGCAATTTCGGCGGTGGGTTCCCGACGATGTGAAACAGCTGCCCGAGGGTTGGTATGGCCATCTCCACAACATCTATTTACACTATGCTGCCGAACGAGGCATTCCCACACTGCTCGCCCTGCTGTGGATGCTAGGCAGAATGCTGAGCGATTTTTTCCGGGCGCTAGGCCGCTTGCCCTCGGGCCCGGACGATGCCCGGTTTATCTTGCATGCGGCCATCGCCACCATCCTGGCGATTCTTGTTCAAGGGCTGTTTGAGCACAACCTGGGCGATAGTGAGGTGCTGAGCTTGTTTTTGTCCGTCACCAGCTGCGCCTATGTTGCGGTCCGATCTTTAGAAAACAAGCAGCATGTGGAACACGCTACACAACCGTGAGGTCATCCTCGCAGGCGGCTCGGGGGGTCTTGGCGCTG
This sequence comes from Bryobacteraceae bacterium, assembly GCA_025056455.1. GTDB lineage: Bacteria > Acidobacteriota > Terriglobia > Bryobacterales > Bryobacteraceae > CADEFT01. Next base: position 770,105 of record JANWVY010000002.1, read on the forward strand.
CCACTGCCGAGCTGCTGGCCTGTGAACAAGCGCGGCTCACCATTAGCTACTACTCCCAGGCGGACCGTGCACAACGGCTGGCTAGCTTGGGAAAAGTGGTGCGAGCCGACCTGCGCTCGGCCAGCGACCGTTTAGCGCTTCTCCAGGAAGCGCCCCATCTCTACGGGCTGGTGGTCTTCACAGGGGATCCGGCCCGGCCAGCGGACCCATCCGCTTGGGAAGAAACACTGCGGCGGGCGCTCGAAGTGAATTATCTCGGGCCGATCCAGCTGGCCCGGGAAGCTGCCTCGCGCATGCAGGCTTCTGGCACCGAAGGTTCCATCGTGTTGTTTTCGACGATGCAAGCCAATGCGCTGTTTGCTGGCTCGACAGCGTATGCTGCGGCCAAGGCAGCTCTGCAACATGCGGCGCGGATTCTGGCCAAGGAGTTACGCGGCAAGCCCAATATCCGGGTCAACGTCGTGGCGCCGGGCGTGACCGCGGCGGGGATGGCCGAGTCCAGCATTCGCAGCGGAAAATATGATCATCTGCTGGCAAGCGGCGTCATCCCGCGGTTTGGCCGGGCCGCGGATGTGGCGCGAGCCGTTCGTTTCTTTTTAGAGCCGGACAATTACATCACCGGCCAGGTGCTGTGCGTGGATGGCGGAGCGACGCTTTAAACCGTTGCCTGAGTTGTTTCCTGGTGGCTTATTTCTCCAAGAAGAAACTCCCCACAAACATGGCGTCAATCCCCGAAGAATAAAAACTCCGGACGGCATCCCGGGGCGAGCAGACCAGAGGTTCGCCGAAGAGATTAAACGACGTGTTGTAAAGTACGGGCAGCCCCGTTTTTTTGCCAGCGGCGTGGAGCAAACGCCAGTAAACGGGATTTTCTTTCTCCGAGACGGTGTGGACGCGGATCGCGCCGCTCGGACCAAGCAGAGCTGCTTCAAACGTTTTGCGGTGATTTTCTCTCACCCGCCCGACCGTGGCCAGATAGCGGGCATTTGAGCCCACGTCAAAGTAATCGCTCGCGAGTTCCTCGGGCACGGAAGCAGCAAACTTGCGGAACGGTTCGCGGTGTTTGATGAACTCATTGAGGTTTTCGGTGGAGTAAGGATCCAGAGGCGAGGCGAGAATGCTGCGGTGGCCAAGTGCGCGCGGTCCCATCTCCATGCGTCCTTGAAACCAGGCCACGATTTTGTTGTCCCCGAGCACCCCAACCGCCCGTTCCACGAGTTCGTCAGTGGTTTGGAGGTATTGAAAGCGGAGCTTGCAGTTTTCAAGAACTTGCTTGATTTCTTCGGCAGAGTAGCTCGGGCCGAGGAAAAGATCTTCCATGCACACCCGTTGCTGCTGGCGGCAAGGCCCGTGCCACGTATAAGTAGCCGCACCAAGGGCGGTGCCAGCGTTTCCAGCAACTGGCTGCACGTAGACCTTCCTCCAGCGACCGGAACGCTCGAAGGCAGCAATGAGGAGGGCGTTCAAGGCGAGCCCACCGCCAAGACACAAGGACTCGCCGCTGCCAGCCATTTCGAGCGCGACTTGCTCGATCGTGCGCTGCAAGCCAGCGGCAAGGTGTGGTTTCATCTCACCCGGAACTGGCTCATTGTCCAGAAGTCCGAGCCGTTCGTAGAATTTTGCGCTAAAGGCGCCATGGCTTAAGCGGTCGCTGTCAAAGAAGCTCCGGTCGACTCGCGGCCAGTTTTCTTGCGACAAGGGCAAGATCTCGCGAAACAAGGGGACGAAGCGGTCATCGCCGGATGCGGAAAGCCACTGGACTTTGTGTTCGTCGGCCTGCGCACGGTAGCCCAATAGCTCAGTGACACGGCCATAGAGATGACCAAGAGAGTCCGGGAAATACAGTTCGCGGTTGAGGTGAAGCATGGTTCCCTGGGCGTTCCACAGCGCGCCACAGCGGAAATCTCCCGTGCAGTCCAGGGTGAGAACCGTGGCCTGCTCGAAAGGAGAAACGTAGTAGGCCGCCGCGGCATGAGCGGTGTGATGGTCGACGAGGATGACTTGCGCCTTGGGGAATCGAGACCGCAACGCGAGATGGAGCTTGGATTCCGGCGAGGAGTCGATGGGCCGCGCGAGGGCCACATAATGAACTTGACTTGCCTCTAACTTCGCCTGCGATAAACAAAACGCAATCGAATGTTCGGGCAGCTCGCCTGGATGGTGACGGCGGGCAATTTTCTTTTCCTCAACCGCAGCCCTCAGATGTCCCTCTTGTAACAAAGCACAGGAGGCATCGCTGCGGATTCCGCCAATTCCGAGAATGTTCATTCCTTATGCCTTTTTTGCCACCGCGGTCGGAGACTTTTTCGCACCAAAGTTTTCAGTATAACGAGTTCTTTCTAGTCGGCTCCCAACAAGGCGTGAGCGCTGGGTTTTGAGATCGGGGGTTTGGGAGGAGAAGCTCTGGTGGAGCTGGAATCGCGAGGCGCAGTTCGAAGCTTACCCGATCAGCTTGCTACACTGGTAACTTAGAAATTTTTGATGCTCCGTTTTGAAACCGCCGGCGAGTCCCACGGCGAGTGCTTAGTGGCGACGCTCACCGGGCTGCCTGCCGGAATTCCTGTCTCTCTCCCCGCCATCAACCGCGAGCTCTGGCGCCGGCAACAGGGCTATGGGCGCGGTGGGCGAATGAAAATTGAGACCGACACCGTAGAGATTGTCTCAGGGGTGCGGCACTCGCAGACGATTGGCTCGCCCATTGCGCTGATTATCCGCAACCGCGATTGGAAAAACTGGACCGAGGCGCTCCCGGTGGAGGATGTTGCTGGCAGCGAGGACAAGAAAAAGCCGGTCAAACGTCCGCGCCCAGGCCACGCCGATCTAGCAGGAGCCATCAAGTACAACTTTCACGACGCCCGTTATATTCTGGAACGAGCAAGTGCGCGCGAAACGACCGCGAGAGTGGCCGTCGGCGCCTTAGCCAAGGCTTTTTTGGCGCAGTTTGGCGTGGGTGTGTTAAGCCACGTTGTGGCGGTGGGGAACGTGCGGCTCGAGCGAGCGGCAAGCTGGGAGGAACTGGTCGCCTTGTCGGAGCGGGATGAGGTGATGCTCGGTTGCGTGGATCCAGAAACCGAGGCGCGGATGAAGGAAGCCGTAGACCTGGCCTATCGCACTGGAGACACGATTGGCGGGGTATTTGAGGTGGTGGCGCACGGGGTTCCTCCGGGGCTTGGATCGCATATTACCTGGGACACCCGCCTGGATGGGAGGCTTGCGCAAGCCATTGTTTCCATTCAGGCGGTCAAGGGGGTTGAGATTGGCTGCGCCCAGGAACAGGCCTCCAGCTATGGCTCGAAAGTTCAAGATACAATCCATTACGACAAGCAAGAGCGCCGTTTTTACCGAGGCGCCAACAAGGCAGGCGGCTTAGAAGGCGGAATGACCAACGGCCAGGATGTCGTTGTGCGGGGATTTTTAAAGCCCATCTCCACTTTGCGCCGCCCGCTTGAATCGGTGGACCTCGATACCCGGGAGCCTTCGCTGGCCGCTTACGAACGAAGCGATGTTTGCGTCGTTCCAGCCGCCGGAGTGATCGGCGAAGCCATGGTGGCGATTGTCTTGGCGCAAGCGTTTTTGGAGAAGTTTGGCGGCGATTCTTTGGTGGAAACCAAGCGGAACTACGAGGGTTACCTCCGGCAAGTGAGTGATTTCTGAAATGTTCAAGATCGTGAAGTATGGCGATCCCATATTAGAGCGCCCTTGTGCCCCGGTTACGGAGTTCAATACCAAAGAACTTCAGGAACTGGTCGAGGGAATGTTTGAGACCATGTACGCGGCCAAGGGCGTGGGATTAGCTGCGCCCCAAGTGGGTATTTCGCAACAGCTCACGGTGATTGATATTTCCGCGGGCGAGGATCCAGCCCAAAAGCTGGTGTTAATCAATCCTCAAATCGTCGCCAAGGAAGGATTGCAAACGGGTGAGGAAGGGTGTCTTTCCATTCCCGGCTTTCGCGAGGATGTGACGCGCGCCTGGAAGACGACGGTACGGGCGAAAAACATCTATGGAGAGGATTTTGAGGTCACCGGAGAGGAGCTTTTGTCGCGCGCCCTTCAACATGAAATCGACCATCTTCATGGCATCCTTTTCCTCCAGCATTTGAGCCCGCTGAAGCGAGATCTGATCAAGCGCAAGATCCGCAAACTGATGAAGGCGGGCGAATGGTAGAAGTTTAGGGCATGCGGCTGGTGTTTATGGGAACCCCCGAATTTGCAGTGCCTTCGCTTGAGGCGCTGCTCGGGCGGGGACACGAAGTGGCGGCGGTGTTCACGCAGCCCGACCGGCCGAAAGGACGGGGACAGCAGGTCACGGCTCCGCCGGTGAAACAATGCGCCCTGGCTCACGGCTTAGTGGTCTATCAACCGGAACGGATTCGCCAGCAAGAGGTGCGAGAGCAACTTGCAAGCCTCGCTCCCCGGGTGATTGTGGTGGTGGGATATGGCCAGATCCTTCCTGCGGACATGTTGGATTTACCGCCGCTGGGATTTTTGAATGTGCACGCCTCGCTGCTGCCGAAGTATCGCGGTGCGGCTCCCATTCAGTGGGCGATCGCCAGCGGAGAGCAGCGCACCGGGGTTACGATCATGCGCATCGACGCGGGCCTGGATACGGGCGATATTCTCCGCCAGCGCGAGACCGACATTGGCGAGGAGGAAACCGCCCCAGAACTGGCCGCGCGACTTGCCGTCATGGGAGCCGAGCTGCTGGTGGAGACGCTCGATGAGGCGGAGCAAGGCTTAATTCAACCGCAGAGGCAAAATCATGAAGAAGCGACCTACGCCCCGATTCTCAAGAAAGAAGATGGCCGCATTGACTGGTCCTTGCCGGCACGGACGATTTATAACCGGATTCGGGGTTTCCTTCCCTGGCCGGGCGCCTACACGACCTTCCGCGGCCAGGTCCTCCACATCTGGCGGGCGCGAGTAACGGGAGAGAGGCTCCCCTATGCGCCGGGTACGGCCTGTACAGGCTCCAACCGGCTCCTGGTTGCTTGTGGCGACAACACGGCGATAGAGTGTTTGGAGCTGCAACTCGAGGGGCGGAAAAAAATGCCCGCCTCTGCTTTCCTCAACGGGCAGCGGTTGGTAGAGTTAGAAAATTTAGGTCCATGATGAAACTGCCGCTGGGCTATCGCTATGCCGCTGTCTACGCCGGCATTCGTAAGACGGTAAAAGATGATCTCGCTTTGATTGTTTCGGATTTACCAGCCGCGACCGCGGGCGTGTTTACACAAAACCGCGCATGCGCTGCGCCGGTGCGCTTATGCCAGCGCCATTTGAAAATCTCCCGGGGAACAGCCTCGGCCATTCTGGTGAACGCGGGCAACGCCAACTGCGCGACGCGGACAGGGGAGAAAGTGGCTGCGGTCACGGCCAAGGCCGTGGCAAAAATGCAAGGTATTCCGATCAACCAGGTGCTGGTTGCCTCCACCGGTGTGATTGGCGTTGAGCTGGACGCATCGCTCATTCTGAAGGCTCTGCCGGCGCTTCGCAACCGGCTGTCGAGTTCGAATTTTGAGCAAGTGAGCCGGGCGATTATGACCACCGATACGCGGCCCAAAACGGCCTGGGCAGAAGTCGAGCTGGCGCGAGGCGCTGTGAATTTGGCTGGCATGACGAAGGGGGCGGGCATGATCATGCCCATGATGGCCACGACATTAGGCTTCATTTTGACCGATGCCGCCACGAGCGCCGCAACTCTCAGAGGCATGTTGCGCGAGGCCTGCGAGCACAGCTACAACCGGATTTCGGTGGACGGGGACACCTCGACCAACGACACTGTGCTGTTGCTCGCCAACGGGGCATCTGGAAATAAGATCACCAAGAAGGACCAAGAAAATTTTTTGGGGGCGCTTACTCACCTGATGCAGGATCTCGCCCAGCAGATTGTGCGCGATGGCGAAGGGGCGCGCAAACTGGTCACCATTGAGGTGGAAGGCGCACGAACGGACCAAGACGCGGCCCGGCTAGCGCGGACCATCGCCAACTCGCCGCTGGTGAAGACCGCCATTGCCGGATCCGATCCGAACTGGGGCCGGATTCTGTGCGCAGCGGGCAATGCTGGAGTTGCCTTTGAACCTTCGAAGGTGGATATTTACTTTCAACAAGTGCGGGTGTGCCGGGAGGGACTCGCCGCACCGTTTGATGAAGAGTCCTTGACGCAAAAACTGAATGAAAAAGATGTCGCCATCCGGTTCGTGATCCGGGGTAAGGGGCGGGGCTGGGCCCGCTTTTGGACTTGCGACTTTACCGAGGAATACATCAAGATTAACGGCAGCTACCGCACCTAATGCAGCGCCGGGCCTTTTTGCTTCAGTGCGCCACAACGGTTCTCGCCGCCCAGCAGCCAGGCAGCGTGAGGCAGGAGTTTACCAACTGGCTTGGTCAGTGGGCGGGAAACCTGAGCGCGGATAATCCTAGCAGTTTTATACGCGCTGTGGATCCCCAGATGCCAGGTCGAAATCTCCTGGCCAGCCACGTGGCCGCCCTCTTGCGAGGCTGGGTCGTCTCTTCCAGCGTTCAAATTCAATCCTTTGATGAGGAGTTGGGGGAAGCCTTGCTGGACTGGTCGGTTCATCTGGCGCCGAAAACGCCGCCCGGGGTTAGCGAGCGTCGCCGGGAATTGCTGCGTTTGAAGACGGTAAGACACAAAAAGAGGTGGCGGGTGGTACAGCTTGAGCCAGTGGATTTTTTCCGTCCGCCAGCGCTGGACGGAAACGGCTCAAGCGGTAGGAGTTCCCAATGACAGTGAGGCTGGAGACGACCATGGCGGCTGCAGCAAGGATGGGGTTTAACCAGCCTTGGGCCGCCAAGCCAATGCCCAACGTGTTGTAGAAGAACGCCCAGAACAAGTTCTGCCGGACAATGGCGTAGGTCTTGGTGGAGAGATCGAAGGCGTCGAGCACGCGCGTGAGATGGCTGGAGGTGAGCACCATGGAGGCGGAACGCATGGCGAGATCTGTGCCGCTTCCGAGTGCGATGCCGAGATGGGCTGCGGCCAGGGCGGGAGCGTCGTTAATTCCATCGCCCACCATCGCCACGGTGCGTCCCTGACGTTTGAGTTGCTCAATCAGCTCGATCTTTTGCTCGGGCCGAGTGGCGCCCTGGAAGCGGTGCGCGCCAATTTTGCGGGCTACTGCTGCGGTTGCTTGCTGGGTATCGCCAGAGAGAAGCCAGATCTCCATGCCGCGGGCACGGAGGCCGGTGGCTAGTTGTTGGGCGCTTTCTCGGACCCGGTTACCGAAGGTGAGCTTTCCGCGAATCACGCCGTCGACGGCATAGTAGGCGACGGTGTTTTCTCCGTGTTCTCCTCCGGAAATGGCTTCCGCTGCAAGCCAGCCAGGGGCGCCGACCTCGATGCGCTTTCCGTCAACCCGCCCTCGAATGCCCTGGCCGCGAACGATCTCGACCTCGCTGGCCTCTTTCAGCGTAATGGAAAGCTCGCGCGCACGCCGGAGGACGGCCTGCCCGAGGGGGTGCTCGGAATAGGCTTCTAGCGAAGCAACTTCGAGGAAATGGTCACCTTCAAAGGAAAGTAAGGAGAACTCGGCTTCGGTCACTGTACCGGTTTTATCCAAGACGACGGTGTCTACGCGGCGAACGGATTCGAGCACGCGGCAATCGCGCACCAAGATGCCGAGACGCGCCGCAGCCGTGACAGCTGCGGTCAGCGCGAGTGGTGTGGCGATGCCGAGCGCGCACGGGCAAGCGATCACCAAAACTGTAATGGCGCGGAGCAAGGGATCTTGCTCGGAGAAGGCGAACACCAGCAAGGCGACGCCGATGACAAAAGGAACAAACCAGCGCGAGACGCGGTCCACTTTTCGTTCCATCTCGCTGCGAGCGCCAATGGCTCGTTCCACCGCAGCGACGATCTGTGCGATTGTGCTGCCGGCGCCGGTGTTGGTGGTTTGCACCTTGAGGATGCCAGAGAGATTGAGGCTTCCGCCCACGACGGGACTGCCGGCTTGCTTGGAGACGGGCGCCGATTCGCCAGTCAGCAAAGATTCATCGGCTTGGGAAGCACCATCGAGCACGACGCCATCGGCGGGAATACGCTCTCCGGCCTTGACGACAAATACGTCGCCCGGGCGCAAAGCTTCAACGGAAACAAAACGCTCGGCGCCGCGCTCGAGCTGGCGTGCTTTTTTGGGAAGCATGCGGTGCAACAAACCGATGCTATGCGCGGCGCGCTGTTTGGCGCCTTGCTCGATCCATTTGCCGAGCAACACCAAAGTAGTGATGGCGCAGGCAATATCAAAATAGAGATGCGTGCCGCCGCGCAGCCCCTGCCACAGGCTGTAGCCAAAGGCGGAAACAATTCCGAGCGAAAGCAGGCTTTCCATGCGCAAAGCACCGTGGCGAAGGCCGCGCCAGGCGATACGCAAGACGGGCTGGGCGGAATAGAGGATGACTGGCAGCGTCACCAGGGCCGCGAGGATGGGCAACGAAGCTTCAAACGCCTCGAAGTATACGGCGAGATTCAGCCCCATGACATTCATCCAAAGGAAGGCGGCGACAACGAGCCTCACCAGCAGGTCCTTGTGTTCGGCCTCGGCGGCGGCTGTTTCTTCTTGCTCTTCGAAAGCCTGATAGCCGAGGTGTTTTACGATTTCCTGCACGCGACCGGCGGGTAGATATTTGGGGTAGTAGGCAATCTTCAGGAGGTCCGAAACAAAATGAACTTCGGCCTTGGCTACGCCACGTTGTTTGTTCAATGTGTGTTCGATGAGCCAGGCGCAAGCCGAGCACCACAATCCGGACAGCCGGTAGACGCGCTCTTCGATTGGTCCGTCGTAAACGGGGATTGGGGGGCGAGTTGCGGTTTTGCCGGATTTCAAAATGGCGTAAACGGCGCGGCATCCGGCGCAACAGAAGCGGCGGCGAATTTCCCCTTCCTGGGATTCCAAGATGGTGGGACCACACTCAAGGCCGCAGTGGTCACACCAGATGACCGGTCGCTCGGAGCTTTGGTGTTCTCGCGTGTCTGTCATCGCAGCGGCTTCCCGTGCACATCCACCATGACCGGGTTTGCCCGGCGCGCTCCGGCGTAGACAAACACCAGCAGGCCGAGGAATAACAAAAAGACAAAACCGAGAAATGCTCTCATGGCTTGCGGGAACCTCACTGGGGGGCAAGAAAAGTCATGGCATGTTTGCTGACCGTTTGGTAGGGCTGGGCCTCGGCTCGAAACTGGAAGCGGCTGACTTCGGCCAGCCCAGCGCTTTCGACTTCCACCTGAAAATGGACGAGCCGTGACTCGCCGGCTTTCACGCGCAAAGGACTGGCAAAACCCACCAGACGCGCCTGTGGCAAGCCCTCGACCGTGAGCAGGAGTTCGGCGTCCTGGCGGCCGCGATTATCTACACTGAGCCGGAACTGGTTCCGGATCTCACCGCGAGGGCCTTGGGTAAACAGCACGCCGCGGTCTGGGCTGATGCGCACCTGTACGGCATGCCGCATGGAGAGAGCGATGGCCAGGCCTGAAGCATAGAAAGCTAGCACCAGAAGCACAATCACCCGTTTCGAATCGCGCAATCCGAGGCGGCGCGGCCAGGATTGGGTTTTTTCATGCAAGGACTCGCCGTGCTCGCCCCAGCTGTAGTGAATCAGGCCGGGCTTCTTCAGACGCGCCATTACCTCATCACATGCTTCGATGCATTCGCCGCAGTGGATGCATTCAATCTGGTAGGGCGACTTGCGGATGTCGACGCCCATGTGGCAAACGCGGACACATTTTTTGCACTCAATACAAGCCTTATTTTTCCCCTCGCCGTCGCGGTAGGTAACAAGCAGCGTGTGCCGGTCAACGAGCATTCCCTGGAGATAGCCATAGGGGCACACCGTCGTGCAGAACTTCTGCCGCAGGAAGGCAAAGTCTAGAAAGGTGAGCAGCGTGGTGACAGCGCCGGCAAAGCCTCCCGCCGTCACGATATCCAACGACAGGAGGCGGCGCAGCAGATCGCGAGGCTCGACAAAGAAAGAGATAAATACGAAGGCCAGAAACACCGAGGCTACGGCCAGCAGGGCATAAAAGATGGCGCTGGCCACCACTTTCCGCGTTTTGGCGCTCCAGTCAATGAAGTGTTTGTTGATCCACTTCCGGGTCCGCTTTTCAAGCGCGGTAGCGGCCTCGCCAAAGATCATCTGCGGGCACAAATAGCCGCAGTAGACCCGGCCATAGAGCATCGAGGCGGCGGCGATGGCAAACAGCAGGAACATCAACGTAAAAAAGAGAATGCCAAACTCGTTGATCCACAACTGCTGGCCAGCGAAATAGAAGCGCTGCTTCGGGATGTCAAACCGCATGACGTCGAAGAAAGGCAGCGCGACGAAGATCAAAAAGCAAAGCAAGTGAACCGTCTTGCGCAGCTGATGGTAACGCCGCGGCGGAGGCAGCAGGCTGGCACTCTCCCCACGCGGACAGGCGGGAGCCGTAGTGATCTGCGCCATACGTCAGTGAGGATGCAAATGACATGCCAAGCTGACGGGGTTCAAGCCCCGCCACAACAAGACGGCTCCCATCAAGACAATGGCCAGCGCCGTGAGACGCATGCCCAGAGCAGCGTGTTTGCGCATCCAAACCTGGGATACGAGACCGATACCCCACAGTGGGATCGAAGTCGCCAGGCCGAAGCCGGCCATGGTCCACGCGCCGGAGGTCCAGTGGCCGGTTCCCAGGGCTTTGAGCAACCCGGCGTAGACCAGCCCGCAGGGCAACAGGCCCAACAACATACCGGTGAATAACTTGGCCGTGGGCGAGGGAGACACCAGGAGGCGTGCGGCCAGGCGGGCCGCGGGGTTGATTTCCGTGATTTGGATGAGCGCGGGCTGACGGAACCAGCCAAATAGAAATAGCCCCGCCACGACTAAAAGCAGGCCAGCGACGACAGCCGCCGTATTCCGCCAGGCCATCAAGAACGTGATGGATTGGCCAAGCCACCCGGCGGCTGCCCCAAGGCTTGCGTAGGTGAGGATACGGCCTGCGTGATATGCCCCAATCGCCAGGTTGCGGGAGCCCGGGAGAGCTGCGTGAACTGGCGCAGTTACTGCGACGGCCAGCGGCCCACACATTTGCGCACAATGGAAACTGCCCGCTAGGCCGAGAGCAAACCCAAGGCTAAAATCACTCCACACTCGCCATCTCCTCTGCTGGGCGGAGTTCTAAGTGGCGCCAACAGGCTGAAGCAACGCCGTGTTTGGCGTGGGAATGCGGACACATTCGCGGTAGTGTTCGAAACGTTGCATGGTGATGGCATGCGTGGGACAGCGCGAAGCGCACAAGGCGCAGCGGATGCAGGTGGACTCGTCCTTCATCATGAAAGCGCCGAGTTGATCGAGCTCCTGGCGGCTGAACTGGCGTAGCGTGTTCTCATCGACTCCGAATTTCTCGCTGACCAAAGCGAGTCCGGCGGGATCCTCCGCCAGGGCGCCCAAGCCGACTAAACGAATGAGGCTCTTCGGGCAAATATCCACGCAGCCATGGCAGGCAATGCAGATCGAAGTATCGAAGACGGTGTTGATATTGCAGCGCAGACAGCGGGAAGCCTGAGTTTCGGCCTCCTGGCGCGTGAAGTTGATTTCGGTGACTGCAAGCGAGGTGGAGCGCAACTCGCTGTCGAGGGCGCGCGTTTCTTGGCGGGGCAACTGGTGCCAGCCGGTCACCATGGTGTAGCTCGCAGGGGTCCACTTTTTGCGAACCACGACATCGGTGCGAGAACCGGTCAGAAAGTCGTGCATCGAGCGGGCGGCAATTTGCGCTGAGGCAATGGCATGGATGAACAGCTTCGGCCCATGGGCGATATCGCCACAAGCGAAAACGTCCGGGGCCGTAGTCTGGTAGGTCTCAGGGTTGACTTTGATGAGCCCGCGGGCCGTTTCAACGCCATCCTCCGGGGAGAGGAAGGAAAGGTCAGACGACTGGCCGATGGCGAAGAGAACGGTATCGGCCTCAATGTCTTCCACGGTGTGGGGGTCAAACTGCGGGTTGAACTTCCCGTCCTCGTCGAAGACGCGGAGGCATTTCATGACGCGCAAGGCCTTGATCTTGCCTTTTTCAATCACGACTTGCTGGGGGCCCCACCCATTGTACAGACGAATCCCCTCTTCTTCGCCTTCTTCAATCTCGCGAACATCAGCGGGCATTTCGTGGCGTTTTTCAAGGCAGACCACGGCGACGGACTTATCGCCGCTCATTCGCAGGGCGGAGCGGGCAACGTCATAGGCGGTTTTTTCGCCGCGCTCCATCTCTGCAACCTGCTCTTCGCGAGACTCAAAGGCCTCAAATGGCCGAATTGCGGAACGCGCGACATCATAGGCGACATTCCCCCCTCCAATAACGACGATTTTCCGTCCGAGCGGGAGCGGTTTCCCTTCGTTAAAGGAGCGCAGGAACTCGAGGCCATCATAGACGGCTGGATGGTCCGATCCTGGAATGGGCAACTTCCTTCCTTTTGGCAAGCCAATGCCAAGGAAGATCGCGCGGTAGCCCTGTTTGCGCAGACTTGAGATGGTGAAATCGCGGCCCAAGCGCATATTGCACCGCAGCTCAACGCCGAGCGAAAGAATAGCCTGGATTTCATGGCGCACGACGTCGCGTGGCAGGCGAAAAATTGGAACACCCACGGTCAGCATGCCGCCTGGTTCTGAATGCGCCTCGAAGACGGTCACCTTGTAGCCGATTTGGGCCAGGTCGTGGGCGACGGTTAGACCCGAGACGCCTGCTCCCACTACGGCGATAGGGAGCTGATTGCCCGAACCGGGGGGCAACATCCGGCGGTCACAGGCTTCTTTATAGAGGGTGTAATCGCCCGTTTCCGGCCCATACATTTCATTGACGAACCGCTTTAACGCGCGAATGGTGACCGGCGAATCCACCGCGCCACGGCGACAGTTGAGTTCACAAGGAGCGCCGCACACACGGCCGCAAATGGAGACGAACGGGTTCGTGGCGCGAGCGATGCGGAAGGCGTCTTCATAACGGCCTTCAGCGATGGCAGTCACGTAACCACACGCATCGGTATGCACGGGGCAGGCATCCTGACACTTCACCATCCGCACCCAGTAGTCGGTTGCATCTGGCGGCTGAACGGCATAGAGGGCCTGACCCATAGGGCGAACTAATCCTCCATTTTGCGGAATGCAAAGGCAATGACGGCGGCAAAGAAAAGTGCGGCCAGAGCAGCCACCAGGTACATGAGGGTATCGGCAGTGGCCGTCGCTGAGTTAAACTCGCGCACCAGGGCGCCGCGGTCTGGGTGCTGGATCTCGCCGTTCCGATACAGGATGCAGTAGCCGACGGTTCCGAGGGCGATGCAAACGTAGGCTAGTTTGAGAAAACTCGGAACACTGGTGTGCTCGCGTTCTGTGATCCAGCCGCCTGCGTATTCCTTGATGTCCTTTTGTGGCTGGTTGCTAACTGCCATGGCCTTCAGCCTCCTCGTCCTTGAGCATTTGGTACTTCACGTCCTCGCTTGTTGCACCCCAATAGCCGTCGCGAAACGAGCGCAGGAAAAAATAGAGCGCACCTGCGAGAAACAGGAAGAATAAGAAATAGGCGAAATAAATGCTGGGATAGGTGTAGTCTGCCATCGTCGTTCACTTCTCGTAGTCGTTCTCCGGGCGCCAGTTTTTGGCCCTTCCAAGCGTTTGAAGATAGGCCACGATGGCCTGAAATTCGGATTCGTTGTTGGCGATCCAGGGGTAGGGGGGCATGATGGAACCGGGCACTAAGTCGCGCGGGTTGCGGAAGTGCGTGCGGTGCCATTGGGTGTCGTATTTTCCGCCGACACGCGAGAGATCAGGTCCCGTCCGTTTGGTGCCGAACAGATGCGGGCTGTCATAGACGAATTCATCGGGTGTGGACACGGGAGAATCAACGCCCCGCCAGCCGGACCGTTTGGTATCGGCGAGCAAGGTGCGGGTTTGCTGCGTGTGACAATACCAGCAGCCCTCGCGCACATAAATGGCTCGGCCCCTCTGTTCCAGCTCAGTGAGCGGCCGAAGCTGTCCGGTGAGGCCCTTGCTGGGATCGGAGTTGGAAAAGGGGGCGGCCCACGACTTATCAATCAGCGGAGGGGCGACGGTGGTCAGCAGGCCTCCAATAGCAAAGAATACGAGCGCTAGAACAATAAACCAAACCGCGTTGGAATCAGCCTTGTTAAGCATGGACAGCCTCCTGCGGACGGGGTCCGGCATGGATGACAGTAGCGAGGATGTTGTAGAGAAACGTCGCGATTCCGCCAAAGATCAACACCCCAGAGAAGAAGCGAACCGCCCAGATCGGCTTCAGCGCGACGACGGTGTCGATAAACGGGATGGCCGGGTTGTTCCATTGCCATCCCTGCCAGAAGCCGCCGAGCCACAGCGTGACAAAGAACCCGATGCCGCCGATCATCGCAAGCCAGTAGCTCCAGTTGGCCAGGGCGTCTGAGTAGAGCTTGGTGTGAAAGATGCGCGGGATGCTGTAGTAAACTCCAGCAATGGCGAAAAAGGAGAAGGCGCCGAGCACGGCCATATGGGCATGACCGGGGATCCAGTCCGTCTTCGAGACGATCGCGTTCACCGAGCGGAGGCTGTGCATCGGACCTTGGAAGCAAGTCAGCAAGTAGAAGACGACGCCCGACATGAGAAACTTGAGCGGCACGTTGTCGCGCGTCAGCGGCCAGTGGCCCTTCATCGTGGCGAAGAAGTTGTAGACCACGGTCCAGACTGGTAGCAGCAACATCAAAGAGAAGGCGATGGAGATTGTTTGCAGCCACTGCGAAATCGGGCCGTGGATCATGTGATGCGCGCCAGTCCAGACATAGAAGAAGGCCAGCGACCAGAAGCCGATCATCGACAGCTTGTGGCTATAGAGCGGAATGTTGCCAGCCTTGGGGATGAAATAGTAGGCCAGAGCGAGGCCCACGGGGGTGAAGATCAAGCCCACGGCGTTGTGCACATACATCCAGTTGAGATTGGCCTGGTTGACGCCGGTGGTGAACAACGTGGCGAAATTCCCTGTGAGATAGACAAACGCGGTCCAGAGAATGCAGCCCATGGTGTACCACAACGAGACGTACATTTGGGGATACCGTCGCGTGAAGACCGTGCCGAAGACATTGACCCCGAACAGGATCCAGGCGACGACCACGGCTACGTCTAAGACGAGAGGCAGCTCGGCGTATTCAAAGCCTTGATTCCAGCCCATCAACAACGAGACCACCGCGCCGAGGACAATCGCGTTCCACAGCACAGCCGTAGCAACGCCGAGTTTTTCGCTATAGAGCTTGACGCCACAGAGCCGGGGAACAAAGTAGAAGACCAGACCCATGTCGGCGGCAAGCAACCAGCCGAACAGCATGCCGTTGACGTGCAGTGGACGCAGCCGGCCGTAGCTGAACATGGGGATCGTGCCGAGCAGCTCGGGCCAAACGAATTTGGCTGCGATGATGAGCGCAATCACACCGACAACAAAGAAATAAACGACGGAACTCATCAAAAACCACTTGGCCGCCGTGTCGGAGTGAACCGGGCGATGGCTGGCTGTGGCCGAGCTGGCGCCGCTTGGGATTTCCTTTTCTGCTGCCATAGGTTTCTATCTCCCTGCCCTTAACTGTCTTCTGCCAGAGGCTTGGGTCAGACTGCGAATGTAGTTGACCAGGTCGCCGGCGTCTTTTTGCGACATTCCGTAGTCGATCCACGGAGGCATGGCCGTGCCTTGGATCCCGTAGAGAATGGATTCGATCATCCGGCGATCACTGATGCTTTGAATAAAGGGGGAATTGCGAAGGTTCCGCGGGCGCGGAACAATGTCGAGCGAATTGGGTCCTTTGCCGTCCGCTTTGCGTCCATGACAACCGGTGCAGCGGGCCAAGTAGGTTTGTTCGCCGCGGGCGATCGATTGGGGCGAGCTCGGAACGGGGTTTTGCTCTGGGAGGTTGCGAGCTTTGAGTTCGCGGCCCCGCTCTTTGACCATGGCGGTGAAAATGTAGTCGACGAGGGCACGAATTTGGGACTCGCTGAGCACGTTTTGCCAGGCCGCCATCGAGGTGCCAGGCACGCCCTCCTGGATTGACTTGACGAATCGCTCACGCGGCTTGCTGTTCATAAAGGCTGCCTTGGTCAGGTCGCGCGGCGCCGGGTCGACATAGAGCGCGACGGGCCCCTGCCCGTCACCCTTTTCGCCATGACAACGGGCGCAAAAGAGTTTGAAAATTTCTGCGGGCGAAGCGGGCGGCGTGGGAGCTTTGAGACTGATCAAGTAGGCGGTCATGGCCTCGAAGTCGGCCTGGCTAAAGCGGAAGGCGGGCATGATGGAGTCAGGGATCAAGGCCCGTGGATTTTTGAAGTGCTCTAGGAGCCACGGCTCGTCCTTGATTGCTCCCTCAAAGGAAAGGTCAGGGGCGATGCCGCCGTCCTTGTCCCCAATTTTGTGACACGCGGCGCAGGCGCGCTGTTCGACCAGCTCTTTGCCTCGAGCCACGAGGTTCAGACTGGGCGCGGGAAGTGATGGTTGCGACATAGCCGCTGGGGGCGCAGAGTCCTGATTGAGCCGCGCACGGAACAAAGCGAGCGAAGTTTCGGTGAGATTGATCCCCTTCCGGCTTTTGAGAAAGATCACGAGCGCCTTGACTTCGTCCTCCGTGAGGCGGAATTTGGGCATGAAGGACGTGGCCATTCCGGCGCGCGGATCGACGATCGACTCCCAGAGATAGTCGATTTTGAACTTCTTGCCGGCCTCGGTCAGCTCCGGCCCGAGCGTGCCATCGGAGATGCCCTCGATGCGGTGGCAGCCGTAGCAATTTTTTTCAAAGAACAACCGCCGGCCTTTGGCGATTAGCGGCGTGCCGGCGAAGTTTTCCTCGGTGTGGCACTGCGCGCAGTTGGCCTGCATGTATTCCTTGCCTTTGAGAAATTTTTGGTACTCCTTTTTCCAGGTGTGTTGTACGGTATATCCGATCAGGGGTTCGGGCCAGTAGTGGTCCTCGCCGTGGGCGTAGTATTCGGTGAGCCCGCGGCCTTGTCCGTCGTGACAGATAGTGCATCCAAAATCGTTGAACTTATGGCGCCGGACCCAGCGGCCTGCCTGATTTATGTCACCGAGCGCGGTGGAGTAAGGATGGGTTTTGAGCGGATGAGACAAGCCGCTGAAGCGGGGATCATCCGAGGCGATGTGGCAGGTTGTGCATCGATCCACGCGGGCGGCGCCAAAGTTTGTGACGAGAATCTGCTCAATGCGCGGGCGCCGGGCCTCCATTTCTGCGCGCTCTAATTCGCTGCGGGCTTGGCTGCGCGCTTGGTCGAAGTAGGCGGTTTGATACCGCTCCCATTTGTGGAAGAACTGATCGTAAAAAACGACGCCATGAACAGCGAATACGATCAGACTTGCGATGGCCAGGGCTAGTTTCATTGGGAGAAACCTCTCTTCACCATGGCGTGACAAACTCCCAGTTCGGACCCCGGAACAGTGTGCCGATCACGATTAGACCGACGTTAAACAGGGCGAAGGTGAGAAACAAGGTGTTCGCCAGCAAGCGCTCCTTGGCAAACCAACGGCCTACGCCGTGAGGGCTGCGATCCAGATAAGGGACCAAGAGAAGCAAAAGCACTTCGAGCGCGGGAATGCCCACCCCTCCCCAGAAGGCGGAGTAGCTAACCAGCTCTTGTAGGCCGAGAAAGTACCACGGGGCCTTGGCCGGGTTGGGAGGATGCAAAGCGTTGACGGGCTCCTCAAGAGGCGCATGGAACAAGAGGGATACAACCAGCACTGCAGCGAGAGTAATGACAAAGACAAACAGCTCGGCGGTCAACAGGTGCGGCCAGCTGAAAACGGTGTTGTCAGGGACATTGCCCACCTTGACAAACGGTCCCCGCACCAGGCCCATGAAGCCGAAGCTTTGTTTGCCGGCTGGGGGCGAGACGAGCTTGACCGCGATTTCGGAGGCCCCAGGCGCGACTTCCGCCTCCGGCGGCCGGGACAAGCCGCCGTCCTTGCGAATTCGCCAAAAATGGATCGCAATCAGCAAGGACATGAGCAGAGGCAGCACGACGACATGCAGCACGTAGAAGCGCAGAAGCGCCTCCTGACCCACGACGTTGTCGCCTAACAGGAGGAATTGGATCTTTTGCCCGATGAAGGGCGCATAGGTGGCGATCGTGGCCCCGACGGTAATGGCCCAGAAGGCCAGCTGATCCCACGGCAAGAGGTAGCCGGTGAAGCTCGAAAAAAGGGTTAAGAGCAGCAACAACACACCAATCACCCAGTTAAATTCGCGGGGCTTTTTGTACGAACCGGTGAAAAAGACCCGGCACATATGCAAGAAGACGACGATGACCATTCCATGCGCGGCCCAGCGGTGCATGTTTCTGAGGAAGGTGCCGAAGGCGACCGAGCCTCGCAGATCCAGCATGCGGTCGTAGGCTTGGTCGGTTGATGGGACGTAGTAGAACATCAACAACACGCCGGTGACGGTGAGAATCACAAACAAGAAGAACGACATCAGCCCCAGTCCGAGGGTGTAAGTGGGCTTGAGCGTGTGCCGGTTCACCTTCACCGGGTGAATATGCAAAAAGAAGTTCGAGAAGGAGGTTTGTGCCTGGCCGAGCTCGGAACTAGGCAGGGGGTGGCGAAACACCGAGCTCCAGAGATTCCGCGGAAGCTGCCGGAGGACGCTCGACAGGCTGGTGTCGTTGGAGATTTTATCGTGAACCGCACTCATACGGTGTAATAGGTTCCCGGCTTGATTTCCACGCTCGTGTCCACTTCGAGCTCTCCGTTGGGCGCGAGCTTGACTTGATACCACGGCAGAGGCTTGGGAGCGGGCCCGCCCGTGACGTTTCCATCTTGGTCGTAGCGCGAACCATGGCAGGGGCACGAGAAGCCGGTGTCCGAGACGGCCACAATACAGCCCAGATGCGTACACGTGGTTGAGATGACGGCCACCTGATTGCCCTCGCGTGCTACGCAGATACGTCGCTGTTCGATGGCGATGCGCGAACCGGGAGGAAACTCCTCCGGCCTTCCGATGGAAAAGCGGCTCGGCGCGCCGTAGGTGGCTCGCGGCTTTAAGAACACGAAGTTCGCTAGCGCGCTAATGACGGCTGATCCGAATAAGGCCACGCTGGACACCCAAGTCAGCAGGCTACGTCGTGGAACCTCTTTCGATTCCTTCATCTTCTTGCTCCACAGATCTGTCTACGAGTTCCTCCAGGTCCGACCAGAAGACGTGATATTTGGCTTCCTCAAGGTTGCGGAAGTAGTCCTTTTTTACGGCGTAAATGAACAGACACGCGCCGCCGAGCCCCATGAATAAACTTGCGGCAAGGGCGACCCACGTTAGTTCCGCACCCATGATGCATCTGCCCCTGTGCAACCGGTCTTCCAAAATTTGTTTCGCTCGAAAATCTTTGATTTTCCGAGCAAAATGCGCAATGTTTTCTGGGAAGCCTCGCCCACTTCGGTCAGGGGTGCGCAATTTGTCGCAAGTTCGCGCAGGGCCAAACAGCGCAATCGCGCAGCTTCGCCCACCCGCGTGGAGTTCGACTGGCCGAGCGGGCAGCTGGAAAACCAGTAGGCCACGTTGGGACAGGTTCGCCACCAGATGTCCGCCCTAGGATTCCAAGTGTCTCGCCAGCCCTGTGCCGGTGGCCCGATTGGGATATGATGTGGATCGGGAAAAAGGACATGCGACAAGACGCTGTTCGGGGCAAGCTGGGCCGGCGGACTTTCCTCACTGCGACGGCAGCGGGGGCAAGTTTTGGCCAGAGCAAAAACAATCCGCCGAACATTCTCTACATCATGACCGACCAACAGCATGCCGGCATGATGAGCTGCACAGGAAACCGCTGGCTGAAGACGCCAGCGATGGACAGCCTAGCGGCTCAAGGGGTGCGGTTTGAACTGGCTTATGCCTCGAACCCAGTTTGCATGCCGGCGCGGACCTCCATGATGACTGGACACTACCCGAGCCGCTTTGAAATGCGCGGCAATGGTCCGGGAAAGGTGCCGCCCGAAATCATGGCCAGCTCCCTTGGTCACCTTTTCCGGCGAGCAAATTACCGGACCGTGTTCGGCGGCAAAACCCACTGGCCTGCACCCATGACGCCGCAAAGAATCGGCTTTGAATACCTCACCCACGATGAGCGGCAGCAGCTGGCGGAAACCTGCGCCAGCTTCTTGCGCGAAAAGCACGACCGGCCCTTCTTGCTGGTGGCCTCGTTCATCAATCCTCATGACATTTGCTACATGGCGATCGACGCCTACACCAAGGCCAGCAATCTTCCGGCCATGTATCCCAATTCGTCTGTGGAAAGGCAGTGCTTGGCGGAGGCCTCCGCTTTGCCAGCGGGTGTGAGTCGCGAAGAGTTCTTCCGGAAATATTGTCCGCCCTTGCCAGCCAATCATGCGCCCACTCGAGACGAGCCCCATGCCTTGGGACGCTATGAAAGCTTTCGAGGATGGGCGCGCAAGAACTGGAAAGAAGAGGACTGGCGGTTGCATCGCTGGGCCTACTGCCGGCTGACCGAGCGCGTGGATGCGGAGATCGCCATCGTGTTGAAGGCGTTGCGCGAAACAGGCTTGGACCGGAACACGCTCGTGGTCTTTTCGAGTGATCACGGCGACATGGATGCAGCCCATGGATTTGAACACAAGAGCTTGCCCTACGAGGAATCAGCACGGGTGCCCTTCATTGTCTCCTGGCCCGGACACACCCCTGCGGGTCGCGTCGATCGCAAACACCTGGTCTCCTCGAGCGTGGATCTTTTGCCAACGTTGTGCGATTACGCTGGAATCGAACCACCCCCCGGGTTGCCCGGCCGGAGTATCCGGCGCATCGTCGAAAGCGGTTCGGCGCCGGGCTGGCGGGACGACCTGGTCATCGAGTGTATCGATTCCCGGTGTCTGCGCACACGCCGCTACAAATACTCCGTGTTCGTCGGTCCGGGACAGCAAGAGCTTCTGGTTGATCTCGAAAAGGATCCCGGTGAGACGGTGAATTTGGCTGGTCACCCGCGCTACCAGACAATTCTTTCGGAACACCGTCAGAGACTCCGAACTCGAATGCAAGCAGTGGGGGACCGCTGGGGCCTGGCACTGCTCGAGGAACTGGATCGTAGCCGGGCAGCGCCCAGCTCGCTCGACTGAAAGCCAACCGGACAGGGTTTTACAGCGCCTTGGGGGCGGGCTGAGCATTCTTTCTGATGGTTCCATGAGCCGGGCCGTGGTTGGAGGGAGTGGCCAAGAAAACATTTCGCAAGTGATTTGTTTTATCCACAGGTCTTCCACTGAGGATTCGCTCTAAGGTACTGAAAACAAGCAAAATCGAGTTCAGTTGAAATTCTTGTTGCAATTCGTTTTTGGATTGACTACAAAAGCGTTTCAGGCCAAGATGAGGGTGGTTCCAAGAGGCACGCGGAACAGCGAGCTGGACGGAACGTAGCGGACCTGGAACGATGATCCACCGGCTAGGGTGACACTCAGACGGACGGTGGGGAGCGAAGGGAGATCGGGCGTTTCGAACCGGCAAGCTCGACGAGAAGCGGTCCGGGAGAGCGCGAGCATCGGCAGGTGGCAACACCTGGTGCGGTGCCGCCCGAAAGGGTGGATCCTGAGGGGCGAAAATCCCGAAGGGGAGCGGCTTCCGGATTGGAGCTTGTCGCCAAAATGCCACGTGCAGGCAACGGGTTGGGCGCGCGGCACACCGTAAGGTGAGTCGAAAAGTGACCAAGCCTCACAACCGCGTGGGGCGCGGAAGTGCCTGGACCGAACGGGCTTGTGGCGAGCATTTTGGGGTTGCGAAGCGCTACGCCAGGACCGCTAGACCCGACTAGGGTGAGGGCGAAAGCCGTAGTCCTTGTTGGCGAGGGAAAGGCGGGCGCGAGCAGCCGGTTTCGGTCAGTCTGGTGAGCAGGCGGGCTTGGATGCGATGAAGCGCAGTCGTCCAAAACGGCTGCGGGGAGCAGAAGAGAAGACGCCCAACCGGACTGGCTGCCAGTTCACGCCGGGTTAACACGGTGGGTGGACAGGCTGGGAACGTGGGTCACTTGGAACCATTTTTCTTTTGTTCTCCTTTCCCCCTCGAATTCCCCCCGAACTAGCCTTGAAGAAGTGAGGAGATGGGCGTTTCGGTTTCAGCGAGCTCCCGCAAAAAAGACTCCTTTTCTTCCCGGGCCATGTTGAGCGCGGTTTCTAGAAAGAAACCGTAGCAGCCAGCCCCGAGGGCGGCAAGAGCTCCAACGATGGCATAGAAGAGGCTGTTGCTTTCCCAAACCTCCCGGGCGAAGTAGGCAAAGGCAAAAGGCGCGCCAAGAAGGGGATAAATCAGGAGGAGCAAGAAACGGAAGCGGCCCGGATTTCCCCGCCTCCAGCTCCGGTTGGGATCGGATGGCCTCGGGTATTTCAACGAGCTCCAATTTCCGATTCCCAGCAGATATACAAGGATTGTCAGCGAGACAAGATAGCCGTCCAAAACGGCCTGCCAGGACTGAATGAGGCCGGCGAGAAAACAAACCACCGTGATCATCCCGAGCTCGAAAACAACCAGCGCTACGGCGGCGATGTTCTTGGCGATGACGACGTCGCCGAAACCGACCGGCGCCAGAAAATACCATGCCGTTGCGCCACGGTCAAAACCGAAGTAATTCCAAATCAAGGTGTCGCTGAGCAGCAAGATGGCATAGACGCAGACGATCACGAAAAACCGGTCCGGGGAGAAGCTGCCGCGGTAGCGCATGGGGAACCAAATCAAGACCCCGAACGTGAATCCCATAAGGAACAGCAGACGGAAGGCTGGGGAGCGGAACAGGGAACGAAGTTCCTTCTCTACCAACACAGCCAGTGGATCGCGGAGCCAGAGATGCGGCCATTGAAACAACCAGTCGGTCCAGCAAGCAGTGGCTGCGGGCTCGGCGCGGGCTCGCGCGGCGTCTTCGTCAAAGCGGAGTCCTTTTTCAAACATCCAACGGCCGAATGCATAGGAAGCCGCAAGCCAGCCTATCATGGCGATCCAGTTGCTCCAGACTAGGTCGCCTGTTACCAGATGGGCGGTCGCTGTCCAGGGCCAGACTGCGCTCGGGACCGAGCGCCAGAGCTCGAAGAGATGGTCAGAGCGCTCAACTAGCAGAGCAAGTTGCGGGACCGTGGCAAGCAGCGCGAGCAAAAAGACGATCCATTCGCGCGTTTTGTTTTGGGAAAAAAACCGAATCAACGTCTGGCGCACGCCGGCGGCCAAGAACAAGTTGAAGGCTAGAAAGGGCAAAAAGAACCCTGCGAGCCAGGCGTTGAGCACTGGACTCAGAGCCAAGCCCAGGCTCATTCCGCTCAGAAGAATCAGCATCTCAAGGCCGTTGCTGAAGCGCAGCAGCAGCTCGAGCTGAAAGAGTTCGGAGTGGGGAATAGGATAAACAAGGAGCTTTTTAATTTCGAGTGAAGCCCCCGTGCTGACCATGAGGACGGGCAGCAGCTGCCAGTAGAGCAAAGCGATCATGAGACCGCCGGCAAGAAAACTGTAGGCGCGTTCACGGTCCGTTGTTTCGCTTAGAAAGAGGACGGATGCGACCGCACCCAGAATCCACAGTCCGTACCAGACGAGGCTGCCAACGGCTGCAAGAAGCAGGCTTCCGCGGCGAGCGCGGGGTAACACGTTGCGCCAGCTGCGCCACTGCGCCCAGAGAATGGCCCGCGCTTGAAGGTTTAAAGCCACTCTAACGCTTCCCGGCGCCGTTCTCCGCCGATGGCTCGTACAAACAGGTCCTCGAGCGTTTCGCCGCCGAGCCGCAAGTCGGCCATCGAGCTTTCCATAATGAGCTTGCCTTGGTGAATAATAGCGACGCGGTCACAAAGCCTTTCGACGACCTCGAGCACATGAGAAGTGAGAAAGACGGTAGCCCCGCGTCGCACTTGTTCAAGGAGCAGGTTTTTCATCATCCGCGCTCCCACGGCGTCGACCCCTTCAAACGGCTCATCCATCAAAAACAGCTCGGGCCGGTGGATCATCGAAGCGGCCATGGCTAAGCGTTTACGCATTCCCTTAGAGTACTCGCCCACGAGCTGGCCGGAAGCGCCATCGAGCTCAAAAAGGTGCAACAATTCGACGGCTCGCTCGCGAGCGATCGAACGGGCAAGACCGTACATGCGGCCGACGAATTGGAGAAATTCCAAGCCAGTGAGTTGTTCAAACAGCAGCGTTTCGTCTGGCACCAGGCCGATGCGTGCTTTGATCTCGTTTTCGGCCTGGGGCATGGGAAGGCCGAGAATTTCGATGGCGCCCGAGGTAGGGGGTGCAAGCCCCATGAGCATCTTGATGGTGGTTGTTTTGCCGGCGCCGTTGGGGCCAAGGAATCCGAAAAAGCAGCCCCGAGGTACGGTGAGATTGAGGCCGTCCACGGCCGCTTTTGCTCCATAAAGCTTGCGCAGCTGGGTGATCCGGATGGCGGGCAGGCTGTCCATTAGGCTCCCAAGTGCTGGGCGAGAAAAGACAGGCCTCGAACGCCATGCCAGACGTGGCCGGCTGGGAAAACTTCGCTCTCAAGGCGGTCGCGAGCACCCATCACCTCGTAGATGCGCTGAAGCTGGGAAACGCTTTCGCGGAAGGCCTGGAGGGGGAAGATCTCATCTTGGGCGCCAGACTCGGCAAAGAACGGCCGGGGAGCGATCAAGCCCGCCACCTCATACATTTCGGCCCACTGGAGAATGCCGGGCACATAGTTATCGATACAGTGGGAAAGCGAGAAAATGCTATCGCGAAACGTGTTGAGATAGCCGCTTGCGAAGGCAGCTTGAAGACGGGGTTCGAGCGCCGCCGAAAACACAGTGACTGTGCCACCGCCTGAGATGCCGGTGACACCAATCCGGCGCGAATCAATGTCCGGGCGGGTTTCGAGGTAGTCGAGCGTGCGCATGACGTCCCAGACACGCCAGCCGATCATGGTTTCGCCTAGCAGCAGCGCAGCGCCAGCAACGGGCTGGCAGGCCGAGCGGCCGAGGCCGCCTTTTTTCGTCCGCGCGTCACGCCGACAGCCGAAAGCCATTTGCTCGATGGCGACGGCGGCCAGGCCGCGCTCGACGACTTGGATGGCGAAATCGTGCTGATAGCCCGACCGGTCGGTGCGGTCTCGCCCTTGTTCATCGATGCCGACGATGTCGTCCACCCCACGCCCGTGACCGGGCAAGCAAATGACGGCTGGATGCGGAGCTTTCCGTTGCTTGGGGGTCAAGACATAGGCTAGAACGGCGAGGCCAGGCCGGCTGGTAAAAACCACCTTTTCTCTGCGGTAGGAGTTAAACTCGCGGCTTTCGAGAATCTTCGCATCTAACGCGACGCGGGGAACGGGCACGGCCAGGCCGAGGAGTTCGACGAGTTTGGCACGTAGCTTCTTCTGCCAGGCCTGGGCCTGTTTCAAGTTGTTGGCTTCGAAGCGGAGGCGCCTGGGGGTTTGCTGGTAGCGCAACAGGGTCCAAGCCACAGGGTCAAAATCGGCCAGCGTGACCTGATTTTCGAAGCCGTCGAGAGCGCCTGAATATTTGGTTGGCGCTTGGGCCATGGCGCTGAGGCCCAAGGCGCCTAAGCCGATCTGCCTGCGGGTAAGACGGGAGGCCATCTTAGAGATTCACTTCCACCACTTCGTCGAAGAGATTAGCCGGTAGCGAGATGCCCGCCACCTGGATCCGCTCCATGAGCTTGGGTGTGTAGCCCGTCCAGCGGAAGCGCCCCTGCACCTTTCCCGCATCGCTCACGCCGGTGCGCTCAAAGATGAAGATATCGCGCGTTGCCACACGGTCTTCCTCCACGCCCGTCACCTCGGAAATGCTGATGATTTTACGCGAGCCATCTTGCAGGCGGGTGACCTGAAGCACGAGTTTAATGGCGCTGGCAAGCTGCTGTACGATGACGCGGTTGGGGATTTCCAGGTCTGCCATCAGGATCATCGCCTCGAGGCGGGAAAAGGCGTCCTTGGGTGAATTGGCGTGAATCGTCGTCATCGATCCTTCCACGCCCGTATTCATGGCTTGGAGCATGTCGAGGGCTTCTGCGCCGCGGCACTCCCCTACAATGATTCGGTCTGGACGCATCCGCAGTGCAGTGCGCAACAACTGGCGCTGATTGATGCCACCGGTTTTGTTGACGTTGGGAGGCCGGGTTTCAAACTTCACCACATGGCGTTGCTGGAGTTGCAATTCCGCCGTGTCCTCAATAGTGATGATCCGCTCGTCTTCGGGGATAAAGCGAGACAGAGCATTCAGCGTCGTCGTCTTTCCGGATCCGGTGCCACCGGAAATTAGAATGGAGGCTTTGGCCTGGACGCACGCTGCCAAAAAACGCAACATCGACGGAGTGATGGTCTTATTGGCGATCATTTCATCGGAAGTGATCACGTGCCGGCCAAAGCGGCGGATAGACAGCGCCGGTCCGTCCAAAGCCAGCGGGGGGATGATGGCGTTCACACGGGAGCCGTCGGCCAGGCGCGCGTCGACGATGGGCTGGGCTTCGTCGATGCGACGGCCTACCTGGGAAACAATTTTTTCAATGATGTGGAGTAAATGCTGGTTGTCGCGGAACCGCACTGGGCTCAACGAGAGTTTTCCGCCGCGCTCGATGTACACCTTGTTATAGCCGTTGACCAGAATGTCGGAGATGGAGGGCTCTTTGAGCAGTGGCTCGAGCGGACCCAGGCCCAACACTTCATCGAGCACTTCCTCGACCATTTTGTTGGTTTCGGCCGTGGTCATCGGCAAGCGCTCATCCTCAAGCAAACGCTCGACGACCCGGCCAATTTCGGCGCGCACCCGGTCTTTGGGCAGCGAGGAGACCTTGTCCAGGTTCAACACGCCGATTAACTTTTTGTGAATTTCGGATTTGAGCTCGAAGTAACGGTCGGCGGTGCGCAGTGCCGACCCGGAAGCAGGCCCGCTGCCGGGTCGAGGCGGCAGAGAGCGAAAGTTGCTAGCCACGGAATCTCCTTGGAATAATCAAGTTGCTTTCTCATTATACGGCGCACACTGCAGAGGCGAGTTTTGTCCTCAGTACGCCGCTTTACGGGGTGGTTGTCTGGCCAGAACAGGAGCCGCTTTGATGGACTGTTCCCCAAAAAACTTGTTGGAGCTTGATTGCTCGCTACGATTCATCGGGGTGGTACGGTCTGAAATTCAGGACCGCAAATTGATGCCGGCGTTTGGCGTTCCCGCCCGGGTGGAAATCTTTCCCGAATTCGCCGGCGGTTTGCTGCACTTGGACAAGCATTCGCACTTTTGGGTCCTGGCCTGGCTGACGGTGAAGCCGGAACGAGATTTGCTGCAAGTTACGCCGCGCGGAGCAGCCGAGGGCGATCTCCACGGCGTATTCGCGGTCCGCTCACCAGCGCGTCCGAACCCGATTGGACTCACTGCGGCGCGTCTGCTCCGCCGGGAGGGTCTCGCGCTGTACTTTGACCGTCTAGATTTTTTAGATGGCACACCTGTAGTCGATTTGAAGCCTTACTTTGTGACGCGAGATCTGATTCGCTGCGCTAACAATGCGGTGATCGGGCGACCACGCGACGAAGCGGCACTGCTTGAATCGCTGCGCCACCAAGCAGCTCTCGCTTTACCGGAGAACCATGCCGACGTCGACCTCGCCGTCCAGATCGTGTACCGCTATCGCGTGGTTCACTCGAATCTAGGCGAACCGGCGGAATGGAACGTGGTGGCCCCAAGCGACCGGCCCTATTTGATCGATGCGCTCCTGGCCCTGACGCATACCCGGTTCAGCCGGGGCTTTTCGCTTTGGGCAGAGGCCGCAGTTTGCCTCAACGGAGAGAGATTTGCCCTGCCACATGGTCCAAGAAGTTTTTCTGTTGGAGTCGACGACGGGAGGGCGTAAACGGCGGTGGCTGGAAGTTGGGCTGGCTACGGGTTCAACCGGGGCTGACTCCGGAATATGCTAGGGAGAGCCCCATGAGACGCCGCGATTTCTTTGCAACTGCCAGCTTTTCCGCCCTTGGTTTGGCCCAACCCAAAGACTATGCGACTTCCACTGCGCCCGGTGCGGCGCCAGACTGGGAAGCCCCGCTGTTTGATCTCTTCCGGCACAGCAAGTCTCCGGTGGTTGCTCACCGGCTGGAGCTGCTTAAGGCCGGCAGCCGCTACTTTCTGCGGGCCACATCGAAGGATGGAGTGACGGGCGTCGCCTTGGTCAAGCAAATCGATGAATACTTAACGATGCTGACTCGCCTAGCCATGCCGTTTTTCCAAGGCAAGGATGCCCGCGCACTCGAAACTTTGATTGACGAATACTACGTGAAGCACTATAAGCTGGCGGGTCAGGCGCTGTGGGCGCCAGCCGCCTACGTCGAACAGGCGCTGCTCGATCTGTACGGCAAGACAGTTCAAAAATCCGTCGCTGAGCTTCTGGGCGGCGTCCGCAGAACTCAAATTCCCGTTTACCTCTCGGGCTCCGTGCGGGAGACCACGGCTGAGCAAGAGGTCGAAGTCTATGCGCAAGCGCTGCAACAAAGCGGAGCGAAGGCGGTGAAGTTCAAGATTGCGCAACGCATGGGCCGCAATGCGGATGTTTACCCGGGACGCACAGAAAGAATGCTTCAACTGGCCCGCAAAACCTTCGGTGACCACATTACCATCTACGTGGACGCCAACGGAGGGTATAACGCTGCAAAAGCGATTTCCCTGGGGCCGCTCTTTCGGGAATTGAAGATTGCCTTTTTCGAAGAACCCTGCCCGTGGGAGGAGATCTCGGAGACCAAACGCGTGGCAGATTCGCTGGAGATTCCGATTGCTTTTGGCGAATGCGACTCGAGCTTGTGGAAATTCGACTATATGATTCGCACGCGGGCCCTGGATATTGTTCAGCCGGATTTGAACTACAACGGCGGCTTTCTTCGTACAGCGCGAGTTGCGAGGATGGCTGCCAAAGCAGGGATTCCCATCACGCCACATAACACGCAGACCGGCGCGGCGGCCTGTAATCTCGTGCAATTTGCCTGTGCGACAAGGAACATCGGACCCTACATGGAGCTGCCCTTTCGGGGGAAGTATGCTGAGGAACCCTGGGCCTCGGTAAGTTTCCGGATCAAGAACGGGGCCATTGGTATGCCGGAAGGTCCGGGGCTTGGAGTGACCGTGGATCCCGCGTATTTGGCCAAAGCGCAGCTCATCGCCGCTGTCTAGCGGGGAGGGAACTGTTTCGCGCAGGGGGGACGGGGGGAGGGGGAGGGAGTGTGGGAGCAGGGAGTGTGGGAGCAGGGAGTGTGGCAGCGGGGAGTGGGCGAGGGGGACGTGAAGGGCTGAGAAGCGAATGGGGAAAGGCGGGAGGCGTGAGGGGGTGGGAGGCGCGAGGGAAGGAGGTTAGGCCGTTGCTTCGAGGACGGCCTTCAGAAAATCGGCGAAGCAGTCCGGAGGAGCACTGCCTTGGGCCAGTTGAGCATTTCCCCCTCCCCGGCCACCCGCCCCAGCCGCTGCTGTTTTCAACAGCTCGCCGGCATGCAAACCTGTATCCTTGCTTACGGCTAGTAGGAGAGCGCTCGAGTTTTCACAGCAAGCCAGGAACACGGCGCATGGTTCTGAAGTAAAGCCCTGAGCGAGAGCGCGAAGAGATTCGTCGATGGCGTCTACGGACTGGATCGAGCGACGCCTTCCGCTGGATCCTGCTTCGGCCGACTGGTAAAGCTGCTTCCCGCGTGCGGAAGCAAGTTCGAATTCGAGTTTGCGGTAGGCTTTTTCAAGCTCGCGCACACGCGTGTTTAGGCCTACAACCAATGCGGGCGTCTCATCTAGAGAAGCCGACAAACTTTTTGCCACTTCGCTTAAAGTTTCAAAGTCAGCCCGGGCACGGGCTAAGGCGCGGGCGCCACAGAGGAACTCAAGCCGCACCATTCCGCGGATCCGGTCCAGGCGCCGCAGCACGAGTGCGCCAATCATCCCCGTCGCCTCGACGTGCGTACCGCCGCAGGCGCTGCGGTCCAGGTCTTCGATGGTGACGATCCGGATCAGGCCCTGGCGTTCAGTGGCTTTGCGGAGTCCTTGAACCTGGGCGGCATCCTCAAAGCTCACGCTAACTCTGCGGTTTTCCCAGATCACCTCGTTGGCGCGGCGCTCGAGCTCGCGCATCTGTTGGGGAGAAAACGAAGGCGTCTGAATGTCAATGGTCGAGCTCTCCGCCCCGAGATGGAAACTCACAGTCGGGATTTGAAAGACCTGTTCCAAGACTGCGGAAAGCAGGTGCTGACCGGTGTGCTGCTGCATGTGGTCAAAGCGGCGCGGCCAGTCCAGCTGTCCGGTCACAGAACGGGCGGTCAAGGGTTCAGAAAGTAAGTGGGCGATGCGGTCCCCTTCGTCAATAACGCTGGTGACAGCAACGCCGCCAAGCGTGCCGGTGTCATGAGGCTGCCCGCCCGAAGTGGGATAAAATGCGGTTCGATCGAGATAGATACGGCGGCCCCCGTCGAGCGATTCGACCACCTGCGCGGTAAACTCACGCAGCCGGGCATCGCGATAATAAAGCCGGTCCGTCATGTTGGAGAAAGGACTTCCCGCCTTGCTTGCGCGACCGCTTCACTGGAGGGGAAGCAGCACCGAGTTGCTCCGGTAGCCATCGCCTTCAATTAGAAGCTGGATTTCGCCCGCAGGCAAGTCCTCGGGTAGCAAGACGTTGACCTGATAAAGACCGACCAAATTCGGTGTCAGACCCACATAAAGGGGATCCAAGACCGTGGCTCCAGTAAAGGCGTTTCCGAGAATGACACGCGGTTCGGGATCGATCCGGCCGAGCGGCTCGCTTGCGGGAGCGCCTTCTCCGGTGGCGACAGCTGGCTCGGTGGGACCAAAGCCGACGCAATAAATTGTGATGACTTGACCTCTGCGTGCTGGCGTACCTCCGCGAATGGCCAACGAACCGTCAGGGTTGACAATGACGCCGTTATCCCCCACTTGGATGATTCTAGGCGCGCGCCGCGAGATTTGCAGAGCAATGCCATTGCCGCGCTGACCACCCCGTTCGACGCGCAGGACAGCTTCCCCAAGCGGCGTCTCGTAGGGAATCTGGAAGTTGATCTGGTTGTAGGAAGTGAAGAAAACGGGAGCGGGGACATCGTTGATGAGGACGCGTGCCCCTCCGAGCTCTCGCACCAGCGGGATGACCGTTCCCTGCTTGGCTTCCTCGTAGGAAAGCTGCTCGCCAAAGACGGCCGCCACGCTGCCCGGGGCCAGGCCAGTATCGAAGTTGCCGCTGTTGAGCGCGCCGTTAAAAGCAGCCAGTGGTGGACCGGGCGCCACGACATCGAGGGTCACTGGGATGCGTAATTCAGAGTTGGCGGCATTGGTGGAAACAATCACCGTCCCGCCATAGGTGCCCGTGTTCATCCCACTGGGATTGGCGGTCACGCGGATCAAGCCGTCGCTTACGGATGCGGACAACCAGCTTCCACCGGTTGAAGTCGAGGCCGAGGCACTAGAAATTGAAAGCGTGCCGAAACCGCTGTTCAAAACGCGGACTAGTTGGGTTTGGGGCGTGGCGCTGGGAGCTAATCGAAAAGCCAGCTGTTGCGGGCTAGGGGCCGCAATCGGCCTCGAGGTCACCAACATCCGGACGTTGACGGTCTTGTTTTCCGCAGGCACGGACGAGTTACCGACGGCGATTGTGCCGCGGTAGTCGCCCTCGGGCATCCCCTCCAAATGCCTTCCAGTGATCCGGTAAGGCACCACAAAGCGGAACGAGCCGTTGCCATCAACGGTGAGCGAAAGCCAGGGACCGCCACTCTGAGTACTGGTTTGAATGCTCAAGTTGCTGTTCGTGGCAAACCGGTAATGAGCCGCCGAGCCATTGGGGGCTACATACAAAGTGACTTCGTCGGGGACGCCTCCTCCAATTTGAACGGTGACGGAAATGGTTTGGGGAGCATCGAGAGCGTTAGGATCACTGACAGTGACAAAACCGGTGTAGACGCCGCGGGCCAAGCCGGAAGTCTGAAGGGCAATGTTGATGGGCAAACAGCGCTCGGCTTGTCCGAGGGAACAGCCGCGAGCGGCTCCTACACTGGGATTAATCCAGCTGGCCGAGCCTGTGAGTTGAAGATTTAAGCTTCCATCGCCTGCATTAAAGGCCTCGACGGTTTGCACTGGCCCGTTACTGCCCTGGGAAATGGAGATCGGGCCCACGGTGGTGGACTGCAAGCGCAACTTTGGTGCGCCGAGAAGCGAACTGGGAAGGATGGCGGTAGCCAAAAGGATGATCACATGCCAGTTCGGGCCACCTGTTTGCTGTTGACATTCCCTCATCGAGATATTCCTTTCGTCCTTTCGCTTGGTGAATGCTCACCGTTGTATTGGAGGGAATCCTCCTGATACACACCCTCAGTTCAACCGTCGGGGAGCTTTTCGTGCCCACGGATTCGGCAGGATGAATACAACCACCCGGAGCGAGGTCGCGGGCTCACCACGGCTTCCGGTATGGCCTCAATATAGCACGACCCTACCGCAGAAGGAACAGAGCCAGACTCGCGAGTGAAAAAGCGAGGCCTGACGGTCGTTTGGCGGAACATCGGCTTTGATCGCTGGTGTCCTCCGGTTTGTGCTCAGGGCGATCCGCGGCAAGAAGGTTTGCTCTTGCGAGCAAGGTTGCGGCTATACTTCATTCGATGGCGCCAGGACTGCTCCACCTGCACACGTATTTTCTGTTCCCATTTTCGATTGACAAACAAGCAGTGTTGCGGAACCACGCCTTCGTCTGGGCGGGAAAACAGTACTGGATTGATGGACTTGACGATTGGATTGCAGTACATGGCAGGGCACCAGCTTCGGATTTCGTCGCGCAAGTTGGAGGCTGGCAGCGATCGGCTTATCAAACTTTTACTCTGGACTCGCCGGCTTATCAAGACATGGTGTTCTTCCATCCCTTCGTGCGTCGCGTCTTCTTCGACACTTCGGGCACGCGGAGCGATTCGGAAAATCTGCTGCGTTGCTACCGGATCCCGCTTGAAGGCAAGAAGCTGTTTTATGAATCGGAAGACATCAAAGGTCGCAGCGCCTCCCTTCAGGTCACCGATCTGAGGCTGTTTTTATATGCCAATGGCATTGGGATCCTTTCCCTTGGCGTGGAAGCCTACAAGATTCCGGCATCACAAGCGCTCTGGATCAACGAGTCCATGCGCAAAGTCTACCCTTCTTCGAGCCGGCAGATCCGGGAAGGGCGGTTTCCTTCGCGGCTGGCCTTCGTAATCGAGCAGGATGGCGAGCGTAAAACGGTTGTTGAGGAGCGTTTCCGAGACTGCACGGGGATGATTGGATTTCTTCCGCCGCTTGCGAAAACCATCACTTCCCTGCTCTACTTCACCGACTACTCGCAGCAAGAATTCGAGCCAGTTCTCGACGAGCGCATGATCGTCTACACCTATGCCGCGATTGACCCTGACACGGTGCCCGCTAACTACGTTTCTTCTGAGGAATACCGGGTGTTGATTAGTCGGTTTCTTTATGTCGACCGCGATGGAGCCGACTACCGGTACGACAAGAATTTTCTCTTAGCGCAGATGCACCGGCAGCTTTACCGCCGCTGGGCTCATCAGGGTACTTACTACGGCGCCACAAGCTACAGCAACATCACCATCTGCCTGGGCAACTTCGATTGTGATGAGCACGAGCTGCGAGAAGGGTTTCTCATTCACCGGATGTTCGACGGGCGGTATTACTTGATGGCGATTGTGGCGCTGTTTTACCGGGTTACGCTACTGCACTTTGCCGAAGTGAGCGCCGAGGTTTCCAAGCAGCTTTATCTCGATATCCAAGACAACAAGCTCACCTTGGCTAGCATTAAGCTCGCCAACGACTTGCGGTCAGAGTTCCTCCACTTCGCCAACTACTGGTACTTCGACGAACTGGCGAATAAGGAGGAGGAAATCGACCACTTTCTACTCCAGTGCCGGGAGTATCGCACCGATGTGATGAAACGCGAAATTGAGGAAGAGGTGGACAAGCTGAACGCCTCGCTTCACAACTTTTTCCAATTGCGGAACACGGAGGCAGTAAACCGGCTCGCGATGCTCAGCCTGATCTTTGGCGCCGGCGCCGTGCTGACAGGATTTTTCGGGATGAACTTTGCTCGCGAGTTCGGCCAGCTGTTTTTCGAAGGGACCATGGCTTGGTGGATTCATTATGGAGCTGTAGCTGCTGTTAGTATATTTTCATTCGGCGCTCTGTTGTTCGGTATCTATATGGTGATTTCCAACTGGGCGGATTACAAGTCAATTCTGAGCCCGCGCAAAACAGATACGAACCGCACGCGAGTTTTTTGAGCCGTAAGGCCACTCATTCCCCGCTTTGTTGCAGCAACTTCGCCACAAGACCTGTCCATCCGGTCTGGTGGCTTGCGCCTAGCCCGGCGCCGTTGTCTCCATGGAAGTACTCGTAAAAAAGGATGTAATCGCGGAAATGGGGATCCCGCTGCATTTTCTCGTTGCCGCCAAATACTGGCCGGCGTCCGCTGTGGTCCTTCAGGAAAATTCGGGATAATCTCCGCGACAATTCCGCAGCGACTTGACCCAAGTTCATCCAGCGGCCCGAGCGCGTGGGAAACTCGACTTGGAATTCGTCGCCGAAGTAGTGGTTGTACTTTTGCAGTGACTCGATCATGAGATAGTTCACAGGAAACCAGACCGGACCTCGCCAGTTGGAGTTGCCGCCAAACAATCCGCTTCTGGACTCCGCAGGTTCGTAGGCGACGCTGTAGGGCTGGCCGGCAATCCACATCACAAAGGGATGTCGCTCGTGGTAGCGAGAAACGGAACGAAGGCCGTGAGGGGAGAGAAATTCGTCTTCGTCCAACATCACGCGGAGCACGCGCTCGAGCCGCCGCCAGGGAACAATCGACAACAACCGCCGTTCGCCGACGCCAGCACGAGTCATGGAAGCCAAATTGCGACACAGGTCTGGACGGTTGCGGATAAACCACTCCATTCGCTTCCGAAAGCCCGGCAACCGCTCGAGAAGCGAAGGCTCGAGCGTATCCACTGCGAACAAAGGAATGAGACCTACCATGGAGCGGACTTTCGTCGGAATCCGGATGGATTCACCGTCATGCCGCGGCAGGATGAGGTTGTCGTAGTAAAACCCGTCCTCCTCATTCCACAGGCTGATATCGGGCGAGTCGTTCATGGCGGCGGCGATGTAGAGAAAATGCTCGAAAAACTTGCTTGCAATGTCTTCGTAGACGGGTTTGTCGACGGCAAGCTCTAAGGCGATGCGCAGCATATTGAGACAGTACATGGCCATCCAGCTGGTGCCATCGGATTGCTCGAGGTTGCCGCCTCCGGGAACGGGTTTTGAGCGGTCGAAAATGCCGATGTTGTCCAGGCCGAGGAAACCGCCTTCAAAAATGTTGTTCCCACTGGAGTCCTTGCGATTCACCCACCAGGTGAAGTTCATGAGCAACTTGTGAAACACGCTTTCCAGGAAATCCGTATCTTTGCGGCCCTGAAGCTTGCCGTCAATTTTGTACACGCGATAACAGGCCCAGGCATGCACGGGCGGATTCACGTCGCTGAGCGCCCATTCGTAGGCCGGGATCTGGCCGTTCGGATGCATGTACCATTCGCGCAGGAAAAGTCCCAACTGGCTCTTGGCGAACTCGGGATCGATGAGGGCGAAGGGAATCATGTGAAACGCCGTGTCCCAGGCCGCATACCACGGGTATTCCCATTTGTCGGGCATGGAAAGGATGTCTTCGTTGAATAGGTGTTCCCATTCGCGGTTTCGACCCTTGAGGCGTGATTTGGGCGGGGGCGGCTGCGCTGGATCACCCTTGAGCCACTCGTTCACTACATAGTGATAAAACTGTTTGCTCCAAAGCATGCCGGCAAAGGCTTGGCGCTGGACGCTGCGGGCATCGGGGCTGAGCGTTGGAGGCTGAAACGAGTTGTAAAACTCGTCCGCTTCGGCCAGGCGCTGGGCAAAAATTGCATCGTGGTCCACGGCTGGGGAGCCCTTTTTCGCCAAACGGAGTTTCAGGACCTGCTCTTGCCCGGCTTGGAGGGTGAGGTGGTACAAAGCCCCGGCCTTGGTTCCTGACAAATCTGGAGAAACGGCGCCTTGCTGGCCGTGGATCACGTAGTTGTGGAAGGCGTCTTTGAAGTAGCCCCCGCCAAATCCAAACAAACGGACCGTGTTCGTGTCATTTTCTGTAAAGAGCAAAGGCGGGGCTCCCCCCGCGTAAAAGAGATAACTGCCGAGTGTCTCCTCCTCGGTCTCGACGACCCCAGGATCGATCTGCCATAACGAAGGTCGTTTGCGGTCATGCCGCCACGACCAAACATTGCGAAACCACAACTGAGGCAGGACAACTAAGCGGGCTTGCTCTGGACCGCGGTTGACGATGCGAATCCGGATGAGGATGTCTTCGATATCGGCCTTCGCGTATTCGACGAACACGTCCCAGTAGCGATCCTCGTCAAAGACGCCCAGATCCATGAGTTCAAGTTCTGGCTCGTGAAGCCCGCGGCGGTGGTGCACGAGCTGCTCGTAGGGGAAGCGCGATTGCGGATATTTATAGAGGCACTTCATGTAGGAGTGCGTGGGCGTTGAATCCAGGTAGTAGTAATATTCTTTGCAATCCTCGCCGTGATTGCCTTCATTGCCGGTGAGGCCGAACAGGCGCTCCTTGAGGATGGGATCCTTACCATTCCAGAGGGCAAGGGCGAAACACAGCCGCTGGTGGTTATCGGAAATGCCACACAGACCGTCCTCGCCCCAGCGATAGGCGCGCGAACGCGCGTGATCATGAGGAAAGTATTCCCAGGCGGTCCCATAAGGGCTGTAATCCTCGCGGACAGTGGACCATTGCCGTTCGGACAGATAAGGACCCCAGCGGCGCCAGTGCTTGATGCGCCGGCCTGCCTCAATGATGCGATCGCGTTCTGCGGACATGCTAAACACCTCTAGGGACGTTCTCCTGCCGCCTCAGGTCGCAGAGAATTCACAACCGGCGGCCCGAAATGGCGTAGTCCAGCGCGCCAAAAAAAGTTTGGCGGAAGTCTTCTGGCAGTTGCGTCACTTCGGGCCAGCTTTCGCTGGCGAAGTTGACATACTCCACAGCGATTTGTCCGAAACCATGTTCTTCGAAAAGGAAAGCGAGAAGTTGCGGCGGAACCGGCCGGAGGTGGGTGGGATCGAGGTAGAAGTGGGAGGCGAAAATGGCCAGGCATCCCGGATTGGGGGTTTCCATCACGAGCTTGCCCCCCGGAGGCAGGGCTTGGGCGCTTCGCTCGACAAGCTCCGTGATCTGCGCAAAGCTGAGGTGCTCGACCAGCTGGGCACAGAAGATTCCATCAACCGAGCCGGCGGGCAGTTGAGCGAGGTAGGAGAAGATGTCGCCGTGGTCAACGCTTAGGCCTTTGGCGCGGCACAGCCGAACCAGCTCTTCGTTCTTTTCCACGCCGCAGGCAGGAATGCCCGCTGCCTGCAGACACTCGAGGAATTCCCCGCGCCCACAACCAAGATCGACCACCCTGCGCGCCCCCTCAAACTGGGAGACATAGCGCTGCAACCTCTGGCGCACTTCTTCTTCCGGGCCGCGGAACCGTTCGGAAAACCGTAGGGCATCGATTTTGGGAGCTGCGTCAGCAGAAGCGTCGAGAGAGGCGTCGGCCGCTGGCGCCGTTGTCGCTCGCACGGGAGAAGCCTGGGCGAGCATCCGTTGTCTTGCGACCCGCAGTTCGGTGTGGATCAGCTTCTCGTATTCGATACGAATTTTTTCGAGGTCACTCCAGAGCCTTTGCTGGATATCAAGACGGGCGCGGTCTAGAGCGGCAGTGAAGTCCTTGTGGTAGCCGCTTGCAAGATCACGGAAATTGCTCTCCATTAGAGTCACGCGATGCTGAAAAGCGCTCTGCAAGTCGGCTACGCTTCGCAGAAACTGCACTTCATTAATACTTAGCTTGCGTTCCCATTCCTTTCGCCACTCAGCCCAGTGGGCTCGCACGTCTTTGAGTTGCTGGGCTTCGTGTTGCAGATTTTCCTGGGCGGACTGAGTGGTCTTAAGCAGGCGATCCAGGCGTTCGACTTCTGTTCGCAGTTCGGCATGCCGCTGGTCAACCAGAGCGGCCAGGGCAGAAAGCGAGCGGCGGCTCTCATTCATGGCTTCAAGGAGCGCCTGGACGCAATCCATTACCGCGCGGTTGAAGTCAATCTGATCGCGAACAAACCACCCGAGCAGGCGGCTGATGCGACGTTTTACAGCCTGAATGGCGTCGTTGACCCAGCCTGGAGGCCTGGGATTGACGGATCCAATGGCTGCGACTTTGCCTTCGGCGCGATCGCGGGCGTGCACGACTGGCATCAAATCGGGCAGAACGATGGGAACCGAGCCGGCGGTATGAACGGGATAACGCGCGCGCACCCGCTCTTGGACCTCGCGGATCACAGCCTCGAGTTCGACTTGTTCAGGATCCTCACTTGCCACGCTTCGCGCTCCAGCTAGCCCGAATTCGGGAATAAATTCCGCCGCGCGGGGCAAACTCGCCCTCCACTTCCATCCACCGCGGCTTGCAGGCTTTCACTAGATCATCCAGCACGCGGTTCACAACATTCTCCTGAAAGATCCCCAAATTCCGGTAGGCGAGCGTGTACATTTTGAGGGACTTCAATTCCAGGCACTGTTTATCAGGAACGTAGCGAATCTTCAAGGTTCCGGAATCTGGCAGGCCCGTTTTTGGACAAACGGAAGTGAACTCAGGAATTTCGATTTCGATTTCGTAATTACGCGGATACTGGTTGGGCCAGGTGTCGACATCGGGCAGGGGGGAGGTGACTCCCGACGCGGCGTGCTCATCGGTGTACGCTTTTTGCTGTTTCATTCCTTCACCAGGGTGCGGGCGAGCAAGTCGAGAAAGAGCCCCACGTCAGTGACGACTCCAATTGCTTGCCCGGTGCCTCGATCACTCACTTTGGTGGCCACTGCGGGATTGATGTCCACGCAAATTATTTTGACCCAGCTTGGCGACATGTTACCCACGGCGATGGAGTGCAACATCGAGCCGAGACAAAGCACGACGCCGGCACCGCGTAATTGTTCGGCGTAAGCGTCTTGTGCGCGGTTCATGTCGGTGATGGTGTCCGGCAGCGGGCCATCGTCGCGCAGGCTGCCAGCGAGGACAAACGGTACGCCGGCTTTCACACACTCGTACATAATGCCGCTGGTGAGCTTGCCAGAGCGCACTGCCGGCGCAATGCCCCCAGCATGATAGATGGCGTTGATGGCGCGCATGTGATTGCGGTGGCCATGTTCTTCTTGACGCCCGTCCGCCAGCCGCACGCCGAGCGAGGTGCCGAGCAGCGCCGCCTCGATGTCATGAACACCGAGAGCGTTGCCAGCGAGCAACGCTTGGACGTAACCGCCCCGAATGAGTTTCGCCAGATGCGGCGCTCCGCCCGTGTGTACAACCACGGGCCCTGCGACCACGATCACCTTTTGCTGGGCGGCTCGAGCCTGTTGGATGAGGGCTGCCGTTTGCCGCACCGCGGTTTCCACTTGCCGTTCGGAGGAAATGCCATTTGACATGAAAGCGAAGTGGAGACGGTCGCGCTCCTTGGACTCGGGGACAACGCGGATGCCGCGCATGCCGACCAGGACGCGGTCGCCGGCTCGCAGGTCGCGTAACCGCCGGCAGAAGGCGCGATTGCCTTCCAACACCACCATGGCGTCCATGCGCTGGTTTTCAACTTCAATCCACTGCGATTGCACTCGAACGAAGGTGCGATGGTTGGTTGTGGAGTAAAAATCCTCTGGAGCGCAGCAATTTTTCTCCACCACCTTCCACTCAGCGTCGCCTCCGTCCACCGGAGAACACCCCAGCCCAAGCAGCTGGGTCATCATGCGATCCATTTGCTGCTGGTTCGGAGCCTCGACTCGGAGCCGGAGCCGCGAGGGATCACTGTTGGTACGCCCAATATGAAACTGCTGGACTTCGAAGCGGCCTTCGTACTCGACGACAGTGTCGAAAATCCGCTCCAGGATATGACTATCGATCAGATGCCCTTCGGCTTCGAGAATTTCGTGGAAGGGCATCGCAGGAGAGGAACCCATAGCAGCCAAGTTTTAGGATAACAGCGGTTTGCTGGGGCGCAGAAGGCGGCGAGCGCTTCTGGTTTCGAGCAACGATGTGGCAGCTCCGCCCGGACGCCTGCGCCCGGCTACAGGTTTTCTGCATCCGGCAAAAACTTTTAGCATAAAGTGAGGTATGGCTACCAAAAAACTGGACTGGAGTTACCACCGCCCGGGCTGAAAGACTTGCGCCCGCACGCAGGAGTTTCTTGCGTCTCACGATCTGTCCACCACCACCCAGGTGGATGCCAAGAAAAATGTTTTCAAGCTCAAAGATGCACTGGCCTTGCTCAAGGACGTCAATGAAGTGTACGCGGCCAAAGGCAAGAAGGTCGTGCACTACAACTTGAAAGAAGACAAACCTTCTGAGTCCGAACTGGCCGCGGTTCTTCTCGGGCCGACAGGCAACCTGCGCGCTCCCACCTTGCGCAAGGGCAAGACGCTGATTGTGGGCTTTGACGAGGAGATGTACCGGCAGTTACTGCTCTAAGCGCAAGTTGAGGAAAGCTGGGGGCGCGCACGTGCGCTGGGGATAAAGCCCGGCAAGATTGTGCATTCTGCCAGAGTTCATGGGCTGCTGGCCGCGCAGCCTGGCTCGCGGCTAGCATCGAGCCATTCGGGGGAGTTGGTTGAGAACCTTACGCGCTGCCCCGATGGTTTCTGCGATCTCGTCTTGGTGGTGGACAACGGACGTGTACACACGCCCGTCCGGAAGCAGATAGACGCCTTCATCGAGCATTCCGCGGAGGAAGTGCTGGAGGAGCTCTTTGTTGTCGTAGCGAAGGTCTCGGTACTGGCGCAAGGGGCGGTGGGTAGTGAAGTGTAGGGCGAAGGCCGCGCCGAAACCTGTCGTTCTGAGGGCGATGCCGGCCTGCTCAGCGGCTTGTTCGAGACCCTGGCGTAACAGATTTCCCATGCGGTTAGCATGGTCGAGCGCCGCTCCGTGGCCAGCGGCTAACAGATCGAGAGTGGTTTTCGCGGCGGCCATGGCGAGGGGATTTCCATTAAAAGTGCCTCCAAAAGCGGCGCCCGACAACATCATTTCCATGACATCCTTCCGTCCAGCGAAGGCGCTCAAAACGACACCGCCTGCAATGGCCTTGCCGAAGGTGGCCAAATCGGGCGTTACGCCGAAATGTTGCTGCGCCCCGCCGAGGGCAATCCGGAATCCTGTGATGACCTCATCGAAAATGAGCAGCGAACCGTAGCGCCGGGTCAGTGATCGCAGTTCGGCCAGGAAGCCAGGTTCGGGCTCCAGACATCCGCTGTTGCAGAGGACGGGCTCTGTGATGACAGCGGCGATTTCTTCTCCCCAGCGCGAGAAAAGGTCTTCGAGGGCCGGCAGATCGTTCCAGGGCGCCACAACCACGTTCTCCAAGGAGTTGGGAGGCTGGCCCTTAGAATCGAGAGTTGGGCAGGGGGCATGGTCTGGCCCCATGCGCTCAGGGGAAGGCCGGTAGCTGATCAGCTCTTGATCGTGCCAGCCGTGATAGTGCCCTTCGAAACGAAGAATACGGTTGCGCCCGGTGAAGGCGCGGGCTAGGCGGAAGACAGCCGCCACGGCCTCACTTCCGCTGCAGCAAAAGGCGCACAACTCGGCACAGGGAACGAGGGCGTGCAGCCGCTCAGCGACTTCCATTTCAAGCTCGTGCTGAGCGCCATAGTGATGGGGACGAGCGGCTTGAAGCCGCAAAGTCTCGACCAGTTCCGGGTGCTTGTGGCCTAGAATAAGCGGTCCCCATCCCAGGGCGTAATCAATGTAGCCATTCCCATCCACATCCCACAGGCGCGGCCCAGCAGCGTCCTGAAAAAACAGAGGCACTGGTGCTTTGGCTCGGAACGGACTACTGACGCCACCGGTCAGGACTCGTGCGGCGCGTTGTAGGCGAGCGCGGGAACCAGCATACCGGTCAGGCATAAGTTATTTGCACAGACTGGTTCGGAAAGGGGTAGCGGGAAGTCCTTCGCGGTTGGTGAGGGTCGCGACGGGGTCATTTTCCCAGGCGTACTGCACAGCGACCGGATCCGCCACGAGCGGGCTGCTCACAACAACCGTGTCGCCTTCAATGTGCGCCTCGGCTTTGTAGAAGACGCCATCTTCTCCAGCAAT
Organism: Bryobacteraceae bacterium; assembly: GCA_025056455.1. Taxonomy (GTDB): domain Bacteria; phylum Acidobacteriota; class Terriglobia; order Bryobacterales; family Bryobacteraceae; genus CADEFT01. Next base: position 812,273 of record JANWVY010000002.1, read on the forward strand.
CCGGAAGCCCAGCAAGGGCCCTCCGCCCCGAGTTGTAAGGCCTGAACCCACATGGTCGAACCAAACCCGAAGCGCACCCGGGCTTTTTGTCAACTGCCGGAACAGCGGTCCAGAATAAACGATTTTTTCTCCATAGGCGATAGCGCGCGCGGTAAGGGCCAGACGGCGGCCTACGGTGAGCTTATCTTTGGGGTGAATGTCGTGGCTTTCTCCAACATCGATGGCTAGCGCCTGACCGGTATTGGCAAGTTCGAGAGTTCTAGTTTGTGAGTCTCGCAGCAAGGCCCACGAATTCGGGTTTTGAAAAGCTGCCAGCTGTACCCAGAGAAAAGGGAACGGTCCGATGCCCCAGGCCCGGCGCCAGTCCAGGATCATGTCGCCAAACAAATACCGGTAAAGCTCGTTGTCGACGGGCCCGGCATTGGCTTCGCCCTGATACCAAATCACGCCGCGGATGGCGTAAGGCGTCAACGGGGCGATCATGCCGTTAAACAGACCCGATGGAGTGTGGGTGTCGCCTGGCGCGCCTCGCGGCGGCCGTGGAGCAGGGGGGACGGGCTTGCCTTGCGCTTTGGCCTCCGCGGCTCGCTGTTGGAATTCAGCCTGCTGTTTTTCGAAACGCTCCCTGGCTTGCGGATACTGAGCGACGACGCTTTCCCAGCGGTCGAGGTAGTATTTGAGCAGTGGGTTGGCTTCCAGGGCTGTGCGGGCGGTCCAGGCTTGGGCCGGCGTGCCGCCAACCGTCGCTTGGATCACGCCTAAGCCCACGCCACGCGTTTGATGGAGCTCGCGCGCAAAGAAGTACGCGACGGCAGAAAAAGCCGGGGCGTTTTCGGGCGTGCAAATCTTCCAGCTTCCCTCTACGTCCTGCTGCGGCGCGTCGGCCACCTTCGTTTTGACTTGAAAGAAGCGGATAGCGGGGTGATTGGCTTGCGCGATTTCCTGTGGGGCGTTTTGCGAGGCGCGAAGCGCCCAGGCCATGTTGCTTTGACCGGAAGCCACCCACACTTCTCCCACCAAAACGTTTCGAACGGTGATGGTGTTGGAGGCAGAGATCGTGAGTTCATAGGGACCACCGGCGCGAACTGGAGACAGCCACACCTCCCACGCTCCCTCGGCACTGGCCGAGGCTTGCTCGGTCTGGCCAAGAAAGGTCACCTTGACGCGCTCGCCTCCCTCTGCCCAGCCCCAAATCCGGATGGGCGCACCTTGCTGGAGCACCATATGATCGGAGATCAGCGCGGGTAAGGTCACGGCGGCGTGCAGCGCACCGGAAATGAAAAGTGTCAACAGGCGTATTTGTCGTCTCATGGATCATCCACGGCCTTTCGCTTTGGTGTCATCGCCCTGGAGCGTTTCGGCTCGCCGCTGCGCTGGCAGCCAGTCTTCGAGCTCTTTCCAGCTGTCCTTGACACGGTCCATGTGCTGGTCGATGATGGCGTCGAATCGCGCTCGGAGCTTGCGGTGAGCAGGGCTGTCAACAAGATTGTGCAGCTCATAGGGGTCGTTCTTGAGGTCATAGAGGACCCAGGGTTTATGCTCAAAACGGGCGTATTTATAACGCCTCGTCCGCAAACCGCGCCAGCAATCCCATTCGTTCAACTCCGTTTTGGTGTAGATCATCAGCATGGCGTAGTCGGGCGTGCGGCGAGATTTTCCGAGAATGTAGTCCGCGTAGTTAAAGCCCTCTAAGCCGGGCGGGGGCTCGATGCCGCACAGTCCGAGCAGGGTGGGCACGGCGTCGATATGAGAAAAGGGGGCATCGAGTTTCCGACCCGGCGCAATCGCCCGCGGCCACCGGAAAATTCCAGGTACTTGTGTTGATTCTTCCCAGGGCTTGCGTTTCAAAAACGTACCTTGCGAGCCGAGCATGTCCCCGTGGTCCGAAAGAAAATAGACGATCGTGTTGTCGCGCTGTCCAAGCTCGTCGAGCCGTTTTAGCAGGCGCCCGATCTCGCTGTCCAAAAAGTTGATCGCCGAGTAGTAGCCAGCGATGTCCTTGCGCGTTCCGAGCCGTTTGGCGCCCTCTCTCCAGTTCGGACGCAGCTGAATTTCTTCGGGGCTGTAATCCTTTTCATGTCCAGGCGGCAAGAGATAGGGATCGTGGGGAGGAGTGTATTGCAAATAGAGGCAAAAGGGCTGCTTTCGAGCGCGGGCTTTCTCGAGGAATTCGATGCCGAGATCTGTCCACGTGATGGAATCATAGCCGGGGATGGGGATCGGCGTTGGGTCGTCGCGAAAGTATTGAGAGCGAAAGTAGGCGTGGCTACAAATGTTGGCGGCCCAAAATTCGAATCCCTGCCTGGCGGGGCCTGGAGGGACAAAGCCAGGCAGCCGTGGTCCGCCATGCAGGTGCCACTTGCCAACGAAACCGGTGTAGTAACCCGCCTTTTGCAGCACTTTTGCGAGCGTCGGCTGGTCCTGCCTGAGGGGCACGTCGTTGACGGGCGTACCGGTTTGGTGCGGGTAACGGCCAGTGAGGAGGATGCCACGCGCGGGGGTACACACCGGGCAGTTGGCCACGGCGCTGGTGAATAAGACGCCTTCGGAAGCAAGTTTATCTAGCACCGGCGTGCGCACCTGGCGATTGCCCATGCATCCCAAATCCTGGGCTCGCCACTGGTCGGGCATGAGGAACAGGAGATTCGGAGGTTCCTGCTGGCGCGCGCCGCGGAGGCCCCCCGCAGCAGCGGCTAAAAAATCCCGCCGGTCAAGTTGCATCGCTCCCCGTATTGTACTTGCTTGTCAAGACTTAACAGGGCGATTCAAACACTCCTCAGACTGGCCGCGGCGCGGCGCGGTCGTCAAACTCGTTTTGTAACTCTGCCAGCTGTCTTTTGAGGCGCTCAAGCTGAGGCCGGTGCGAAGGGCGGGAGGCGAAATCCTCAAGCTCCCAGGGGTCACGCTGCAAGTCGAATAATTGATAACGGTCGATTTTGGGATACCAGATCAACTTCCAGCGTTCATCGCGGGTCATGCGCTGACAATCGCGATAAACGGCAAAGAGGGAACGGCGAACGGAGCTGGCTTGGCCGCGCAAGATGGGCGCTAAACTTCGACCTTCCACTCCCTCCGGCACAGGGAGACCGGCTAAGTCACACAAGGTGGGGAAAACATCCATGACATAGGTGAGCGCGCGGTGGCGACCCGGGCGAATGCCCGGCCCGGCCAGGAGTAAAGGAGGCTTCACATGCTCATACAAATTTTGTTTGCCCATCAGCCCGTGACAACCGCCTACGGCGAGCCCTTGGTCGCTCGTAAACACAACCAGGGTGTTGCTGGCTCTTCCGGTCTCGCGCAGAGCCATCAAAATTCGCCCTACTTCGTGGTCCAGACAGGAGATGGCGGCGTAGTAGTCCGCCAAGTGTCGACGCATTTCGTCTGGGGTTCGCGGGAAGGAGGCGAGTAACTCATCGCGCACTTTGAGCTCACCGTTGTCAAAAGGATGCTGCGGAAGAAAGTTTTTGGGCAAGCGGATGCGCGCCGGATCATACATCTCCATGAAGCGCTTGGGCGCGACGCGAGGATCGTGCGGAACGGGGGGAGCCATATAGATCAACAAGCGCTCGTCCGGTTTGCGTTCCTTGAGGAAGCGAATGACCGCATCGGCGTGCAGGCGGCTTTGCTCGGCGCGGTCTTTGGTCAACTGTTCGGCGAAAATCGTGGTTTGAAAAGCTTGGCTGGCGGGTAGGAACGTGTTGCTTCGCTTTCCAACGTGAAAGGTGGAGTAACCAGCCTTTTCGAAAACTTTCGCCAGCAAGGGATACTGGCCGCTGTGATCTTTCGGTTCTGGCGCCCGGAACACACTGCGGCCGGTCATAAGTTGCGTCCGGCTGGGCAGGCACACGGCGGGCATCATGCTGCCCTGGCAGTAGTGATTTTCAAAAACGGCGCTCCGCGCGGCGAGACGGTCGAGGTTTGGGGTGCGGATTTGCGGGTTACCTAGAGCTCGAATGGTGTCCCAGCGCTGGTCATCAGTGTTTATCAGAAGCACATCGGGCTGGCGGGGCGTCTGCGCGGCAAGGTGAGCCCCAGCCGTACAGGCCAGCCAGTGGCGACGGGTTAGGCTTGGCATCGGTGGAAGAATACTTATCAGACGGGGGAGGGCAGCCGCAAGCTGGCGAGCTTACTCCATCAATTCACGCAGCCGCTGGCGCAAGGCAGACTCGTCTTCTTCCGGCACCGTACGCAGGTCGAGCATCAACAGGCCTCCATCCGTAACAGCGATAACGGGGGGATCGCCGTGGCGCAACTGTCGTTCCCATCGGGTCGTCGCAGGCCCGCCAATGGCAATCCGGAAGGTCGGCAAAAACTGCTGGGGCGTGGAACCGCCCCCGATGACGGAGTGAGCTGGCACCAGTTTCGCGTTCAGCCCGGGCAGCGAGTCAAGGAGTCTCTGGGCGCGCTGGCGAATTTCCTCGGCTGATAGACGGATCATACGCAACGCGGGCACTTCGGGCCAGCGTTCCCACAAGTAGTGGCGCAGGGTTGTTTCTAGGGCATGAAGAATCAGCTTGTCAACGCGGAAGGCGCGAAACATGGGGTTGCGGCGGAGGCGGTGGACCAGCTCGCCGTCGCCGGCAATGATTCCCGCCTGCGGCCCCCCCAGCAGTTTATCGCCACTAAAGCTCACCAGATTGACGCCATCGCTGAGACAATCGACAGCGCTCGGCTCCTCGATCCCAAAGGGTTTGAGGTCGACAAGACAGCCACTGCCTAAATCCTCGTAGACGGGGATGCCATGCTGTTTTGCAAGCTCAACAATCTCTTGGCGGGAAGGCTGGGCCGTAAAGCCTTCGATGCGAAAGTTGCTCGGATGAACCAGTAAGATCAACCGCGTTCGATCGCTGATGGCATTCCGGTAGTCTTCGATGCGGGTGCGATTCGTAGTGCCGACTTCGCGCAAGGTGACGCCAGCGCGCAACATGATATCTGGGATGCGGAAGCCATCGCCAATTTCAATGAGCTGACCGCGCGATACGATCACTTCCGCTCCTGCTGCTAGCTCGTTAAGAACTAAGAACACCGCGGCGGCGTTATTATTCACGACAATGGCGGGCCGGCCGAGCAACATCTCAAAAAGCGGGCCACAGTGTACGTCCCGCTTCCCGCGCTGGCCCGACTCTAAGTCGTATTCCAAATTAGAGTAGCTTCCGAGCGGGGACAGCTCGGCCAGCGGCGCGCGGCCCAAGTTGGTGTGGAGTATCACACCGGTGGCGTTGATCACGGAACGCAGGGACGGCCTTCGTAGTTCCTCAACACGTTTGAAAATGGTGGCGATGATGGCTGCGCGCTCGACCGAGGAGCCTTGTCGAATCCTCTGGCGAGCCTCTGCGACGGCGGCGCGCACCACCGAGCGGAGCAAGATGCGTGGCGCATCAGGCATCCGCGGCTCAACCTCCCGCAGAAGCTCGTCCACGGAGGGAAGCTGCCGGAGAATCTCCTGCATTTACTTTGGGAACAGCGCGCGGAGTTCGTCAAGCTGGAGCTGCCGCCCGTACTCGCACAGCTCAAAGGTTTCGGCGCGAAGGACTTTTGCGGCAGCTTCTTTGCCGTAGCGAAGTTCGAGGGCAGCACGCACCTCCGGCGTAATCGGGCGAGTGCGCTGGCGAGAAAGCCACTGTTTCCGCGCCAGCCTGTCTTTGGGCACTTGCTCGAGCAGGCCATCGACCCACGGCAGCCACTCATAGAACTGCGAGACGTGGGCGTCTAGAGCGTCGATCTTCTGCTCCCACACGTCGTCAATCGCCACGGCCACGTCGGGGCGAAAGGGAGCTGGCTTCTGGAAATGATCCTGGTAGTAAAGGAAAATGGGGTTTTTGCGCAGGGGCGCAACGTCAGGAGTCACGTTGGGCACGACCACCATGTACGCTGCATCTTGAACTAGCACGCCCGTGTAGCGATGGTCGGGATGATAATCGTTAGGCCGCGGACCGAGGACGATGTCTGCATTCCAGCGGCGAATGGCGCGGATGATTTGCTTGCGCACCTCGACGTTTGGCGTGAGTTCGCCGTCATGGTTGTCAAGCACCTCATATTCGGCAATGCCCAGCCGGCGCGCCGATTCCTGGGTTTCCAAATAACGGCGTTTGGCCAGCATGCCCCCGCCTTCGCTCTGGTGTCCAGCATCGCCATTGGTGACGGAAAGAAACTTCACCTGATGGCCAGCTTTCGCAAACTTCGCCGCCGTGCCCCCGAACTTGATGTCGCAGTCGTCGGGATGCGCCCCGATGGCGATGATCCGGAGAGTCTGGGCCGGAGAGCTTAGCGCGACGAGAAGAAGAACTCCAACTATTTTCTTGTCCATTCCGTGATCCAATCGATAAATGAGTTGTACCAGAGCACCGTGTTCTGCGGCTTGAGGATCCAATGCCCTTCATCCGGGAACAGAATCAACTTAGAGGGTACTTTTTTCATCTGAAGGCTGGTGAACAGCTGTAAGCCCTGGCCCACGGGAACACGGTAGTCAAGTTCGCCGTGGATGACCAGCGTCGGGGTGCGAAACTCGTTGACGTAGTAGCTCGGCGACCATCGCTCATAGACATCGGGATTCTCCCAGGGCATGCCTTTAAACTCCCAGATGGGGAACCACAGCTCTTCGGTCTCGCCCGCCATGCTGCGCAAATCAAACACGCCAGCATGCGAGACAAGAGCTTTGAAGCGTTGCGTGTGGCCGAGAATCCAGTTGACCATATAGCCGCCGTAGCTGCCGCCAGCGGCGACTAACCGCTCGGGGTCCGCCCACGGCTGGCTAGCCACGTAGTCCACCACGGCCATGATGTCGTCATAGACTCGGCCTCCCCAGTCCTGGTTGATTTCATCGGTGAATTTCTGGCCGTAGCCGGTCGAGCCGCGGGGATTGGGCAAGACGACGACAAAACCTGCGGAAGCGAACACCTGTGGATTCCAGCGATAACTCCAGGTTTCCCCCCAGGCGCCCTGCGGTCCTCCGTGAATGAGAAACAGGACGGGATATTTTTTGTTTGGGGAAAAGCCGGGGGGCTTGACCAGGAAGCTGTGCACGCTCACCTCTTCGGCGCCCTTTACCCAGAAGTCTTCAAGGGGCGTGATGGCGTGTTCGCGAAGGATGTTGTCGTTGAAGCGCGTGAGCGGTTGCGCGGCACCCCCGGTCGAGGCGACTTTAAAAATCTCCACCGGGCGGGAGCCGCTTTGTTCGGTGTAGATCATGGTTTTTCCATCCGGCGTGAACTGGACGTCTTCGATGTGGCCGCCACCGCTGATGAGGATCCGGGAGGCGCCTCCCCCGACAGGAATCATCTGCAAGACCGTGCGGCCCCGGTCTTCCGTGGTGAAAAAGATGCGCTTAGAATCCACCGACCAGACAAAACTAGTGACATTCCGGTCCAGATTTTCGGTCAGCGACGCCGTGCGGGCAGTATCGCGGGCAAGGACCGCAAGACGCCAGCGGTCGGATTCATAACCCGCGCGCAGTTGCATGCGGTAGGCCAAGAAGCGGCCATCTGGGGAATACGCAGGCGAGTTGTCAGCTCCGCCATTGACGGTGATGCGCCGTGGCTCGCCCGGCCTCTCGCCCAAGGAGACAACATACAGCTCAGAGTTCGTGCTGACAGCGGGCTCTGGATCAGGATTCATCACGAAACACACTTCTTTGCCATCGGGAGCAATGGCGTAGTCGTCCGGGCCGCCCAGAGAAAACGGCGGCACATGACGGCTGCCTGGAGTTAGGTCCTTGACGGCACCGCTATCGAGATCAAGCAGGAGGAGATGGCGCCGCCGCGCCCCCTCGTACTCCGACCAGTGGCGATAGAGCAAGCTCGTGTAGATCCGGGCCTTGACCTTACTGGCGTTTTCGGCTTCTAGACGCCGCTTGTTACAAGCGTCATCGCCGCAATCGGGATACACTTCGCTGGTAAACAAGAGGTATTTTCCATCAGGAGAAAAGAGAACGCCAGAAGCTCCGGTGGAAAGATTGGTTACTTGCTTCGGGTTCGAGCCATCAGGATCCATCAGCCACACCTGAGAGGAGCCGCTGCGATTGGAAATGAAAGCAATCCGTTTCGAGTCTGGCGACCAGCGCGGACGCTCGTTGACGGAGCCTTGCTGAGTGATCAATTTCGGCTCGCCGCCGTTTAACGGAATGACGTAGATTTGGCGCGGTCTCGTATTGTTTTCGAGATCGATCGTCTGCGCCACGAAGGCCACCATCTTGCCGTCGGGTGAAACCTGAGGATCGCTGATCCGCGTGAGGCGGAGCATTGCCTGAACATCAAAAGGCTTCTTTTGAGCGAAGACGGCAGAAGCGAGCAAAAGAAGATGGAGAGGCCAAAACCGCATGCCCTCGATTGTAGCGAGCGTGATAGACTCCCGAATGAAATGATCTTAACGCTTGCGTGGGCCTTGCTCGCAGCGGTTGCGCAGACCCAAACTGTGGACCGCCACGTGACCATCTACCGGGAGACAGGACGTTTTGGAGGCTGGCCCGCCAATCACGGGATCTGGTCCTGGGGCGAGGAGATTGTTGTTGGTTTCTCCGCTGCTTGGTATCAGAAAAAGGATGCGAACCGCCATCAAATGGACTCCAGCAAGCCGGAGCAGCCACGTTTGGCGCGTAGCAGAGATGGTGGGTTGAGCTGGGTGGTGGAGGCGCCCTCGAGTCTTCTCCCGCCGGAACAAGGCGGAAAGCCCGCGCAGACCTTGCAATCGGCTTTGCCTTTCGCGGACCCGAACTTTGCCATGACGCTGCGCTTCAAAAATATTCACCAGGGCAGCTCGTATTTGTATTACTCCACCGACCGCGGCAAGAACTGGCAGGGGCCGTATGACTTTCCGCTGTTTGGTCAAAGCGGCGTTGCGGCGCGTACGGATTATATTGTGGAGGGGCCTAGGGAGTGCTCGGTGTTTCTCACTGCGGCGAAGTCGAACGGGCGCGAGGGGCGCGTTTTTCTGGCTCGCACTCGAGACGGCGGGTTGAACTGGCGCTTTGTCGCCTGGATTGGCCCGGAGCCTGAGGGCTTTTCGATTATGCCCTCGTCCGTGCGCCTCGGACCGCGAAAGCTGCTGACGGCAACCCGCGTGAAGCTGGATCAAACACGCAGCTGGATTGAACTGTTCGAGTCCGAAGATGATGGCGCAAGCTGGAAGCCTGCCGGCCGGGTTGCAGATACCGGTTCTTTCAGCGGCAACCCGCCGAGCCTAATCCGCCTTCAAGATGGCCGGCTCTGTCTCACCTATGCTCGCCGCGACCCGCCCTTTCCCATCGCCGCGAAACTCTCTGCGGACAACGGAAAGACGTGGAGCCAAGAAATGATCCTGCGCGCCGACGCCGCGGCTTGGGATATGGGGTATGTGAGAAGCGTAGAACGGCCAGATGGAAAGATTGTGACCGTATATTATTACAACGACCAAGTGGCGCCGGAGCGTTTTATCGCTGCCACGATTTGGAAGCCTTAAAGGCCACCAGGCGGCTCTGGGGTGGGGAGTTAGCTCGAAATCCGACCAAGCGCCCGGCCGGGGGCGACGGATCTCAATCTTCTACGCCCGCAACCGTTCAAGCAGTGCCACAGCCGCCGCCATGTCCGCATACCGCTGCTCGAGATCTTCCACTTCGCGCTCAATATTGAGCGCGCCCTTATAGCCAATCTCCTTGAGCTTAGCGACAAAGCGCTCTACTCCCACCGAGCCTTTGCCCAGCGGCTGTTCGACCCCCAGAGCGCCCGGCTTGTCCTTCGGTGGCCAGTCGCCATCCTTGGCATGGACGCTAATGACGTGAGGAGCGAGAAGGTCCAGGGCCTCGATTGGATCTCCCGTGCCGTAGAGAATCATATTCGCCGGGTCGAAGTTAATGCCGAGGTTTTCGCGGTCGACTTCTTGGAAAAAGCGCAGCAGCGTGTGCGCAGGTTCCTGACCCGTTTCGAGAGCGAAGGTTTGGCCGTTTTTGCGGGCGTGATCACAAACGCGGCGCACCATGTCCCGGACGGCGAGAAAATCGGGGTGGGACGGATCCTCGGGAACGAACCCGATGTGGCAGGCGATGCTCTTTACGCCAATCGCAGCGGCAAAGTCGCTCACTTGCAGCGTCCGGGCTTCACGCTCGGCGCGAGTTGCTTGGGGGATAAAGCCGACGGTGCGCTGAACGGTCGGGATGTCCGCATAGCTTTCCCCGCGATAAGCGCAAAAAACCGTGAAGAGGGAAAACTCGTGCTCGGCAAGCTCCTTTTTCCAGACCTCCGCTGCGCCGCTGAGATCCATGTCTCCAGGGATTCCCAGCTGCCCGCAGCAAACACCCAAGGCTTTGATCACTGGGAGCGAATCGCGCCCAGCCCAAAACATGGCGCCGATTTCCAGGTCCCTCAAAACTGGCATTTGACTTTTTCTCCATTTCTGGACCGAGCCTCGTCCAACAATTTGGTTAGCGCAACCGCCAGCGCGGACTCTTGCGGCGGGCAACGCTCGGGCGGTTTGCCCGTTGAGGCGCATTCTAGAAAGTACTCGATCTCAGCCTGGTAGCCATCTTTTTCCTCTTGGGGCAACGTCTCGACTTCGCCGTCCGCCCGGTAAAGCGTTGGCGGGCGGCCAGCGGAGCTGTATTCCACGGCGCCACCATCTCCCACCACAGTAAATTCCATCGAAAAAGGGTAAGACTTGGGATGATGCCAGCCACCCGTAATCACCGCCGTGAAGCCAGCGTAATGAAGCTGTGCCGTGATGAGGTCGACGCCGGCTGGTAAGTTTTCAAAACCTGTTGCCGAAACGGCTTCGGGCAATCCGAAATGTTCGATACATTGGTCGACATCGTGGATGAGCAAATCGAACACGCCGCCACCGGAATTGGTTTTATCGACGTGCCATTTGGCCCAACTAGGCCCGGCGCAACGGCGGCGGAAAAGCGCGCTGCGTAGGTTTCCGAGCCGGGGCAAGGCTTGTGCCAAGGCCCGATAGGCGGGGAAGAAGCGCAACACTTGGGCAGTCATCAGAACTTTTCCAGCTTTTTGCGCCTCATTCATCATGGCCTCACATTCCTGCTGGTTGCGCGCCATGGGTTTTTCCACAAGCACGTGCTTGCCTGCACGCAACGCGGCTTGTGCTGCGGGCGCATGCAGGTGGGTGGGAAGGCAGAGATCGACGGCATCAAGGCTCGGGTCCTGGACTAAGCTTTCCCAACTGGTATGCTTGGCGACGTGGGTGAAATCCATCTTTTCGCCCGGCCCACCGAGGTTGCCGGCAATCTGGCTGAGATCTCCAGAAAGCTTCACGGGATCACTGCTCGCAACAGCAGCGAGCGTAAGGCCAGGAATATTTTTTATGGCCTTCAGGTGGACCATTCCCATGAAACCCAAACCGGCAACGCCAATTCGCATCAGACAAACATGGTAGCATTCGGCCCATAGAAGGACTCGCAAGAGATGTTTCGCCGGAGCTTTTTCCGATTTTCAGCGGCCGCTGCGTGGGGGCAGGCTTTCAGCGGGGCAGCGCCGCCCGATGAGCCCGCCCGAAATCAACAAGTCATCGCCGCGGGCGATGGCATTCCGCTCACGCCGCGCGAATATTGTCAGCTGCTTGAAAAGCTCGAGGTTGAGCCGGACCGGGACTGTCAGCAGGGCGTGGTAGGCGCGCTGGAAGCCAAGTTTGCGACTCTCTTGGGCAAAGAGCGGGCCGTCTTTCTGCCCACTGGAACTCTGGCCAATCACTTGGCCGTACGTCTGCTGGCCGGTTCGCGGAGGCGTATCCTGGTGCAAGCCGACAGCCACTTGTATAACGATTGCGGCGACTGCGCGCAGATGCTCAGCGGGCTGAACCTAACGCCGTTACCTGAACTAACCGTGCAAGCCGTAGAAGCAGAGATACGGCGGGCTGCTTCCGGGCGTGTGGCCACGCCCGTTGGCGCGTTGCAAATCGAAACGCCGGTCCGCCGCCGAGCGGGCCAGCTGGTGGATTGGAAGGAAATGCGCGAGATTTGCCGAGAGGCGCGGCGGCGCAACTTGGGTTTGCATTTGGACGGGGCACGGTTATTTATCGCCTCGGCGTACACGGGGGTTTCCGTGCAGGAGTACGCAGAGTTATTTGACACAGTCTACGTGTCCTTGTACAAGTGTTTCAACGCGGCCAGCGGCGCCGTGCTGGCGGGCCCCTCTTCGCTGCTGGAGCAGGTCCCTCCCTTGCGCCGAATTTTTGGTGCAACACTGAACCAAGCTTGGCCGTATGCAGCCGTGGCGCTGCATTTCGTGGAAGGTTTTGAGCAGCGGTTTCGCGCCGCCAAGGAGTGTTCCGAGCGAGTCATCGCCTTGCTCGAACGAGACGCGAATTTCGAAGTCAAACGGGTTGCCCAGGGTAGCAACCGCTTCTATCTTCGCGTGCGCGGGGTGAATGCTCAAATTTTCCAGCACCGCTTGGAGAGCGCCGGCGTCACTGCTCCACCGCCGGGTGAGGAAGAATGGTTTTTGCTTGCCGTCAATGAGACATGGAACCGGCAGACCCCCGAGCAGATTGTTGCCGCCTTCCGGCGCGCTTTGGGCTAGGCAGCATAAAATGGAAGGAGGCAATGATCCAGAATCCCCGTAAGTTCACCGCCGGGCCAGACCCCTTCGGTCGCAAGTGGCAAGTCCTCTTTCGCTGGCAACAAAACGCGATTTCGATCCGCCATGCCGACGCCATCGACAATAAATTCGAGCTCACGGCCGACGATGGCACCACCATGGACAAGGTCATCGCCATACGGCATACCGATGCGCTTGCCGTGGCCAAAATGCTCGGCCGGGAGGTCACCGACAGCTGGCTGATGCGGATTGCGGCCGAACACATCCTCACCATGATCGAAACGTGGGAAGATGCTGAACCGGTTTTGGTGACCTTATCCCTCGAACAGGTCGAAGAGCACGCACGCAAGCTTCAGGCGGAATTTTCCGCCGCCCGGTCCTAGGTGATGAATCGCCGCCACTTCCTTGCCCTCGCCTCTTTGGTGCGCCCGGTAACGCCGGCCGCCGCAGCCATCGAGGAGGGTTTCTTACCGCTGTTTGACGGGAAGACCTTAGAGGGTTGGAAGGTTTGCGATGGTCCAGAATCGGCTTTTCATGTGGTGGATGGCGCCATTGCGGTTCACCCCAGCGCGAATTATCCAACCTGGCTCCGTTCTTTGCGCAAGTATGAAAATTTCGATTTTCGGGGAGAGTTTTTTTTGAAAGGGTGGATGGATTCTGGCATCTACCTGCATGCGCCTGAACACGGTCGAAATACGTGGTGCGGACTGGAAATCAAGCTTTTCCACCAGCAGGAAGCCAAGCCTACGCCCTACTCTTGCGGGGCCATTTTCCCGATCCTTGCTCCGTCGCAAGTAACGGTTAAAAACAAAGGAGAGTGGAACAGCTTCCGCATCCTTTGTGACTGGCCGAAGCTCGAGGTGTGGATCAATGAGACGCAAGTGCAAAACCTCGACATGGAAGCTGAACCCGCTTTGAGGTACCGTTTGCGAAACGGCTATTTGGGGTTTCAGTCGCTGTCGTATCCGATCCGCTTCCGCAATCTGCGAATCAAGGAATTGCCAGGCAAAGAAAAGTGGCAGCCGCTGTATGAAACTCCTTCCGATCTTGCGAGCTGGCGGGTATCTGAAGGCAAGCCGGTCTTTGAGGCAGTGGGACACATTTTGCGTTTAGAAGGGGTGGGCCATCTAGCGACGCAGGCCAAGTACCGGGATTTTGCACTGCATGCTTACATCCGCACCAGCCGCGCGCACAATGGCGGAGTCATTTTCCGCAGCAGCGGGGGTGGCACACGTGCAGCGCGCCATTACGAAATCCAGCTTCATAATGTGGAGGGCGCACGTTTTCCCACCGGATCGCTTTATCATTACAAGCGCGCCGCCTATCCGCGCATTACGGACGAGAAGTGGTGGCTTTTTCAGTTGTTTGTGAAAGGTCCGAGCGTGGTTGTGCGCATCAACGGAGAAAACGTGCTGGAGTTTGACCAGTTAGAGGATTTAGACGAGGGTTTCATCGAGCTGCAAGCACATCAGGCCGGCAGCTGGGCAGAGTTCAAACATCTCTGGGTGAAACCCCTGTAAAGCCCCGCCGGAGAGATGACAGCGACGGTTTGGCCGGAGTGACTTGAGGGGCGAAGAATTCTGCTGAGACGGAAGGGTGTGCTTGCACCCGCAGCGGAGAGGAGAGGCTGCTTTTGGGGAGTTGAGAACCCGCGCCTTCAGCGATATGATAAGGGGCAGATTTGAAAGGGGATGGGGCTAGCTAGGTAAAGGGCGAGGGGCTGACCCGCTACCGCGCCGCCGCTTGACGAGGACCAGGATTCCGATTTGTGAGGAGAGAGCTTCGATGCTGATCACGGGAAAAAGCCTTCCTCGCCGCTCGTTCCTTCGCGGCATGGGAGCGGCCATTGGCCTACCTTTCTTGGACGCGATGACTCCGGCCGTGCTGCGCGCCAAGAGCGCAGCGCCTGTGCGGCTTGCCTTCGTGTACGTGCCTAACGGAATCGATATGCGGCACTGGAACCCGGACTATGAAGGAAAATTCCGGGAACTGCCTCGAATCTTGAAGCCGCTCGAGCCGTATAAGAACCATGTGCTCATGCTGGGAAACCTGACCCACAACAATGGCCGCGCGCTGCTGGATGGCCCGGGCGATCATGGCCGCTGCTGTGGTTCTTATCTCACCGGAGTTCAACCCCGGAAATCAGCCACCGACATTAAGTGCGGGATCTCTTGTGATCAAATTGTTGCCAATAAAATCGGCCACCTCACCCGGTTCCCCTCATTGGAAGTGGGAATTGAAGACGCCCGCCAGGCCGGTGATTGCGATTCGGGCTATTCTTGTGCCTACACCAATAACCTTGCCTGGCGCAGCGAGACGCAGCCCATGCCTCCGATTCTGGATCCCCGCGCTTTGTTTGAGAGGCTATTTGGGACCGATGAGGCGCTGTCTCCAGAGGAGCGAGCCCGCAGGAATAAATTCCGCCGGAGTATTTTGGACTTTGTTTCCGCCGACACCAAAAAGTTACAGCGCGAGCTTGGTCCCACGGACCGGCGCAAGCTTGACGAATATCTTTCCTCGATCCGGGCCATTGAGCAACAGATCGAAAAGGCGGAGCGCGACAATTCGCAAATTAACCCCGGCATGGAAAAGCCCTATGGCATTCCAGCGGACTTTGCCGAGCACTTTAAGCTCATGACGGATATGATCACGGTGGCTTTCCAGGCCGACCTGACACGTGTCTTGACGTTCTTGGTCACACGAGAGGGCACTTCACGGGCCTACCGGGAAATCGGCATCGCTGATGGCCACCATCCGCTGACGCACCACCGTAATGACCCCGTGATGATGGAAAAGGTGGCACAGATCAACACCTACCACATGCAACAATTCGCTGCTTGGGTAGAAAAGCTGAAATCCATCGAGGAGGGGGATTCGACCTTACTGGACAACTCCATGATCGTCTACGGCGCGGGCCTGTCCGATGGCAACCGTCACACGCATGAAGATCTGCCGACGATTATCGTGGGGAGCGGGGGTGGGTACATCCGCGGTGGACGCCGAATTGTTTACCGCAAAGAAACCCCCATGTCGAACCTGTTTGTGACGCTGATGGATCGCATGGGTGTGCCGGTGGACTATTTTGGCGATTCAACGGGCCGGCTGGACGGCTTGGATCTCACTTAGCGGTTGCTGTTTGGGAAGCCTTTCCCAAAGCGCCGGGCTGCTTGCTTTCCCGCGCCTCACGGGATAGCATCACAACTGATGTTGTCACGATTTTTCAACCGCCGAGAGCTATTTCAAGCTGGCGGCTGGCTGGCCATCTTGCCTTCCTTCCAGCGCCGCGCTCAAGCCGACCCCCTTCGGATCGGGGCGGACATCTACCAATCGATTGGCGTTCGCCCGCTGATTAACTGCAAAGGAACATTCACCATCATTTCCGGTTCGCAGACTTTGCCGGAAGTGAAAGCCGCTATGGATCAAGCCTCGCGTCACTATGTGCATTTGGACGAGCTCATGGAGGCGGTTGGGAAACGTCTAGCCGAGATTACGGGAGCGGAATGGGGGATGGTAAGCTGCGGGTGCGCGGCTGCGCTAGCGCATGCAACAGCCGCTTGCATTGCAGGCGCCGATCCAGAGAAATTACAACGCTTGCCAGATACACGCGGGTTAAAAAACGAGGTAATCGCGCCGGCTTATTCGCGCAACGTGTACGACCATGCGGTGCGCAGCGTGGGCGCGCGCTTTGTCACTGTGAATTCCATTGAGGAGTATACCCGTGCTTTCAACGAACGGACGGCGATGGTAATGATCTTAGCCGGGCCGGGGGATGAAGGCCCACTCGGCACGCAGGCACTCGCCGCGATTGCCCGCCAGCGGGGTGTCCCGGTATTGGTAGACGCCGCTGCCGAACGGTTGACCATTCCGAACATTCATCTCCAGCGCGGTGCGGACCTGGTCGCCTACAGTGGAGGCAAGTGTCTGCGTGGGCCACAAAGCGCGGGCTTGCTGCTCGGCAACAAGAATCTGGTGCGTGCCGCCTGGCTTCATAGCGCGCCGCATCATGCCTTTGGACGGCCCATGAAAGCAGGCAAAGAAGAAATCATGGGCATGCTGGCGGCCGTCGAGATGTGGGTGAAGCGGGATCATCAGGCGGAGTGGAAAGAGTGGGAAAGCTGGTTGAACCAGATTGCCGCGAGCGTAACGCGGGTCAGTGGCGTAACCACCAAGGTACTGCAGCCTGAGAGCCTTTCCAATCACGCGCCGCGATTACAGATTCTCTGGAATGGGGAGGAGCTCGGAATCACTGGCGCGGAGGCCGAAAAGCTGCTCTATGAGGGCAACCCGCGGATTGTTCTCGGCGGCTCGACTGGCAGCCGTCGTGTGGAGCCCCAAAAAAGCTCCCTCACGATTATGCCCTATATGATGATGCCCGGCGAGGCGAAAGTGGTTGCGGAACGAATCTATGCAGTGCTGGCGGGAGCGCGAAAGCAACCGCCACGCTCTCCACTTCCCGCAGCCGTCAACCTAAACGGGCAATGGGACGTCGAACTCCGTTTTGTTTTGGGAGGAGCACGGCACAAGTTCATCTTCGAACAGAGCGGAAATGAATTGCTCGGGACGCATTTCGGGGAGCAGCTCTCAGGCGATTTGCGGGGCAGTGTGGAAGGTGACCAGGTGTGGTTCCGGAGCTCGCACCGCTACGAGGGTACACGGCTTGGCTATGAGTTTACGGGCCGGGCTTCTTCGGATCGAATCACGGGGACGGTAGATCTTGGTGAGTATGGAGAAGCTCAGTTCACGGCCGTGCGCCACCAATATACTCAGCCCGGCGGAGTGGTGAGACCGGTGAAAAATGTTTAGCGTCAATTAGTTGGCTTTTTTGTCTGGCAGCGGCTGAGGTTGTGGTCTCTGCTGTTGTTGTTGCTGCTGTTGCGGTTGTTGCTGTTGCTGGCGGGGAAAGCGTGGCTGGCGGGGCACAGGTTTCGCGCTTGCAAGCTCGATGAGCGCCCGCAGGACATTCTCCTTCTGAGCTGGATCCAGGATCAGGTAACGGTGTTTGCCCTCAGGGGAAGGCGTGAATTTTATGCGCCCTTGGTTATCGACAACCATCCAGCCCCGCTCGGATGTTTTGAAGTAATTCTGCGCGGGTCGCACAGCATAGAGCGCAGCCACCATGTTATGGGTCGGCGCATCGTAGGGCATGGGGCGATACGCGCGATAGGCGTCTGCGACAGGGTGCGCTTGAGACCAGGCGAAATCTTTCTCGATGCTTGAGGCGGGGAACAAGATCTGGGATCCCAGTTCTTCGCCGGACACGACAATGTCAGTGGGCCAGTCTTGGAATAGTTTTTGGGCCGCTGGAATATCGGCGCGGATGTGAGAATCCGGTTCGCCCGTTTGAAAATTACCTCCAGAAACCACCAAATATCGAACCTTGGCTTGGATGAGCTGTTTGATGCCAGGCAGCACAAGCATCTTTGCGAGCGTTGTAGCGGGGCCGTTCAACAGGACAATGGCGTTTTGATCGTGCTGCGCCGTGAGCGCGTTGCGAAGTAAGGGCACGGGCTCAGCGGTGTCGTTGAGCTGGTGAATACCATGTTGGTATTCTGGGCGAGCCAGCGTTTGCGCTAGCATCGCCGTGTCCTCGTCCATGGGCGTGCGTAAGGCCAAGCCGACGGGCAGGGTACGGCTCACCGCTCCAAACGCCCCGCTGACCGCGCCGGCGTAAAACCGGCCGATGACCTCCGCTAGCGCCGCTGCTTTTAAATTCGGTTTGGAGACGCTCACGGCGACCACACGGGCCTCGTTTTTCCCATCGAGACCGTAGAGCAGGGCCAGAGCCAAGACGTCATCGGGCCGGCTCATATCCGTGTCCAGGACGATCCCCACGGGCGGCTTAGCCATGGTTGGGAATTGCATACGTACAGAATGACAGATCTGTGCTTTTGGGTGTGAGTGGTTAGTGTGTTTTGCGAAGTAGCCAGCGGACGGCGTTTTGTTGCAGCTTGACATATTCCGGGTTCCACAGCACGGTGAGAAGGTGGCCGGGCGAAAGGTAACAGACGCGCCCCCGGCCATATTCAAAGGCCCACCCGGCAGGCGCTTTGACGCCTTGTTTCCCAAAACTCAATCCGTCCTCATTCACCGATTCGAGAAAAATGTACTTGCGATCGCGATCGTAGTCCATGTAGTGCTGCTCATCGGTGACCAAGAAATCTTTGACGCCTTGTGTGATGGGATGAGCTGGATTGGTCACTTTGACGCGAAATCTGCGAATGGGCGGGTGGCCGGTGTAAGCCGCTCCCAGCACATGACGGAAATCGGCGTTCGTTAGACCGATGTGGGTCGCGTTGTGGAAAAAGAGAGCCGAGCCCCCGTCTTCGACAAACCGGCGGACTGCTTTGCCCTGATCGGGAGTCATCCAGAAGGCGGGTTTGGCCGCGGTCTTGGGCGCTGGCGGATCGAACTCCAGGGCCGGCCGGCCCGTAGCCAGCCAGCCAGCGTTGGTGCTCTCATCGGGGTAGCCGTCCGGCCAAATCATTCCATCTCGAAAAACGATCAACAGCTGACGTCCCTTTAAAGCCTCTGCTTGGAGCCTTTTGGTCTCGTCGCAGAAATCGATTGCGAGGCCAAGTTCCTTGTTCAGGGTCCGGGAAAGCGCGGTGCGAATGTAATCGGAGTTGTGGTAGCGGTCCCCAATGAGCGCAAAGGCCTGGGCAGTCTGCGACCGGAGCTGGGAGCCAAGCGGCAGACCAGCGCTGGTAAAAGCGGCGAGCAGTTGGCGGCGACTCGGTTTCACGGTTTGGATTGTATCGAAGGTTTGGGCGTGGATCGAAACTCCGGGAGCGTGCCTGACCGGTCTCCTGTAAGGGGGTGGAGGTGTGTCGAAGGCTGAGGTGGGCAGTGGCGCACCCGCATTTCAGCGCGCGCCGCCGCTGTTATACTATGGCGACAGCGTATGAAGATGGTTTCGAAGCTTTCCCTGTGTTTGTTTCCCGCAGCCGCGCTGTGGCTGCTGGCGCAAACGGGCGCTCCGCGTTTGCCGCAGTCCAAGGAGGAAGTCGCACGTCCCGGAGGACGGCTTCCTGGAAATCCGAAAATCGCTCTGGTGAAGATTGCCGACGGTTTCTATGACCCGACGAATGTCGCCAATGCAGGTGACGGCAGCGGCCGTCTTTTTGTGACTGAGCGAGTTGGCCGAGTGCGGATCGTACACAAAGATGGAACCGTTCAAAAGGAGCCCTTTCTCGATCTCACCAATATCAATCCGCTGGGCAGCGACGTGCAGACGGGCTTTGTCGAGCAGGGGTTGTATTCGATCGCCTTCCATCCAAAGTTCAAAGAAAATGGATATTTCTACGTACACTATGCGTCGCTGCCATTTAACGGTGACGGGCTGATTGTTCGCTTTCAAGTGGACAAGAACAATCCCAACGTGATGACCAAAGAGCAAACGCTCAAAACGGCCAAGGTCATCTTGCGGATTGAACAACCCTACTATAACCACAACGGTGGGCAAATCGAGTTTGGCCCGGACGGCTACCTGTATATCGGCTCGGGTGATGGGGGCTGGGAGGGTGATCCCTATGAGGCCGGCCAGGACCTCGGAACGCTGCTTGGCAAGATCCTGCGCATCGACGTCAACACGGAGGACAATGACAAGATCCCCTATAAAATTCCTCCAACGAACCCCTTCGCCCGCGCCAGGGATGAACGCTTGATGACGCTGTTTGGCGTGAGCGAGGAGGACTTTTCGAAGATCAAGACCCGGTCGCGGCCGGAGATCTGGGCTTATGGCGTGCGCAACCCCTATGAGTTTTCCTTCGATTTAAAGACTGGAGATCTGTATATTGCTGACGTCGGCCAGAATCACTGGGAAGAAATTCATTTCCAGCCGGCGTCCAGTAAAGGGGGCGAGAACTATGGCTGGAATCGTGTGAATGGGACGTGGTGTTTCCCGATGACCGGCCCCAACGACAAGTGTGGCTGGGTTGGCGTCTACCCCGTTGCGGAATATCCGCACGAAATTCCCTATCCAGGCGCGCAGCCGCTCAAAGAAGGGCATGGCTGTTCGGTAGAAGGGCTCGGGGTGGCGAACTACGGCGGCATGAAGGGGGTCTATTTGGTGGGAGACTGGTGCAGCGGACGTGTTTTCGGCGTGGGCTGGGACGGAGCCAAGTGGCAGCTTCAGGAGTTGTTGCACACAAACCTCCAGTTCACGGCCGGCGGCTACGACGAGCAAGGCTATGTTTATGCGGTCAACTGCAACTGTTTTTACACTTCCGACAAGGGTCCCTTGGGCAATCCTCCGGGAGCGTTGTGGAAAGTGGTGCCGGCAAACGAAGTGCCGCCAGGCGCCGAAACTGCCCGGACCGTCTCCGAAATCAGCCAAGCTCCAGCCACGACAACCACCAAAGACGGCTTGATCGCTTTCCAGCATGCTTTAGACAACCGGCCGCTGGCCCTCAATCTGATGCCCAACGAAACGATCACCGAGCAAGTGCGCGCATTCCATAAGACGGGGCAGAATCCGTATAAAGGCAACCGCGCGGCGGTCGCAGCGGGACGGAAGCTCTATTCCCAATGGTGCGCAAGCTGCCATCTCGACAATGGAACTGGTCGCATGGGCTCGAACCTGGTTGACGACCAAGTCACCTATCCCCGCGTGAAGACAGATGTGGGTATGTTTGAGGTGATCTATGGGGGTGCTTCGGGCGCCATGCAGGCTTTTGGCAACCGCATAAGCCAGGACGACATTTTAAAGGTCATGGCGTATGTGGAGTCCTTGAAGCGGAAGTAGCGATTGTGGAAC
Organism: Bryobacteraceae bacterium; assembly: GCA_025056455.1. Classification (GTDB taxonomy): domain Bacteria; phylum Acidobacteriota; class Terriglobia; order Bryobacterales; family Bryobacteraceae; genus CADEFT01. The sequence goes on from JANWVY010000002.1 coordinate 833,543, forward strand.
TACTCTCGCGACGCGAACTCGTGACGGGAGCGGTGACTGCGTTGGTTGCCTCCACCGCGAAGGCGAGGCCACGCAAACCGCGTCCCAACATTCTCCTGTTGATCGCCGATAATTGGGCCTATCCTCACGCTTCGACCTACGGCGATCCCGTGGTACAGACACCGACCTTCGACCGCATTGCCCGGCAGGGAGTCGTCTTTCGAAACGCTTTTGCGCCAAACCCATCCTGCAGCCCGTCGCGATCGAGCCTGTTGACCGGACAGGAATCGCACCGGTTGCGCGACGCGGCAAATTTGTACGGCAATCTCGCGGCTGAGTTCACTGTCTACCCGGACATTCTCGAAGCAAGCGGATATGCCGTCGGTTTCTCTGGGAAAGGATGGGGGCCAGGCTCTCCGGAACTGAGTGGTCGCAAACGAAACCCAGCAGGGGAAAAGTACGCAAGCTTCGCCGAGTTTCTGCGCTCGCGTAAAACGGGGCAGCCATTCTGCTTCTGGTTTGGCAGCAATCACCCGCACGTGCCTTGGAACCAAGGGCAGAACCGCCAGGCACGGATGAAGGCTTCCGCCATTCGCGTGCCAAAGCACTTGCCTGATGAAGCCGAGGTCCGGCAGGACATCCTCAACTATTATTGCGAGGTGGAAGAATTTGATCAGCAATGCCGCGAGATTTTAGAGCAACTCGAACAGCTGGGGGAATTAGACCGTACGCTAGTGGTCATGACCAGTGACAATGGCTGGCAAATGCCGCGCGGACTGGCGGGCTGCTATGACCTGGGGGTGCACGTTCCTCTGGCGATGCGTTGGCCGGGAGAGATTCGCGCGGGCTCCGTGCGGGACGACTTTGTCACCTTGACTGAGCTTGCGCCCACATTTGTCGAGGCGGCCGGGCTACCCCGTCCAGCCTCGTTCACAACCAAAAGCCTGTTTTCGCGTCAACGGCTCGATGCCGTATTTCTCGAGCGAGAACGGCACGCCAACGTGCGGCGCGGCGATCTTGCCTATCCCATTCGTGGCGTTCGCACCAAGCATTTCCTTTATTTGCGGAATTTGACTCCAGAGCGCTGGCCAGCCGGAGACCCGGAATTTTACTGGTCGGTTGGACCGTATGGCGACGTGGACGATTCTCTATCGAAACGGCTGCTTTTGAAGCGCAAGCCGCAACCTTACTTTGATCTTTGTTTTGCCAAACGCCCAGCGGAAGAGCTCTACGACCTCCGTTCGGATCCGGACCAGGTGAACAACGTCGCCACTTCCCCCAAATACGCGGCGGTAAAAGCTGATCTTTCGAAGCGGCTAGACGAGTGGATGCAGGCGACAGCCGATCCTCGCGTCTCGCCCACGGATTTTTGGGATCGCGTCCCCTATACCGGACCTAAATTTCAGGGCCGGCTTCCCGATTTGACCCCAAGCCAGTAGAAGTGAGGGGCGGGGGAAATCTCCTCACCCTTCCGCTTTGAAAACGCCGCTTGAAGCTGCAGCCTGGAGTTGCAGCCGCGAGCGGCAGCAATCGCGGCTCAGAGAATTCAGAATGAATAGGTAAGCGCCAACTGCACGACGCGCCGACCACTGGCCGTACTGGTAATGCGTCCAAAGGTCTGGGAGTTGGGATTATCGTCGCCCGCAAAGAAACTAGGCGTATTGGTAGCGTTTAAAGCCTCCATGCGCAACTCCAGCTGGTGGCGTTCCAAAAAGCGAATATTTTTGGTCGCGACAAAATCCAGGTTGATGAATCGAGGCCCGTAGAAGAAACGCCGGTTGAGGGTGCCGAGCTGGTTGACACCCGGATTGGCGAAAATTTGTCCCTGGAAGGGAGGCCGGTTATCGGCGCCAACGCCGCGACCGTCGGGACCGATCGCCGATTCGGCCACTATGAAGGGTCCGTTACCCGTCATCCGGAATCGTACGGCGTCTCGAAGTTGCTGGCCTTCGACGAGATTCATCACCGTGTTGAGTCCCGAACGCCGCCCGCTGTTCAACGTTCCCCGACCCGAGAAAAATCCGAAGGGGGATCCGGAACGGAGGGTGAAGATACCGCCAATCGACCACCCCCCGACGAGATAGTTCGCCACAGGTCCGATTCCGCTGAGGAAGCGCTGTCCGCGGCCAAAGGGGAGATCGTAGAATCCGTTGGTCTTCCAGGAGTGGCGAAGATCAAAGGGCGTGACGGAGCGTTCGATGGAACTGTTATTGATATCGAGGAAAGGCTCAAAACGAGCTTGGGCATCCCCGGCGGCGTCACTGATATTCTTCGACCAGACGTAGTTGGACTGGAACTGGATTCCATTGGAATAGCGGCGGCTGAAGTCAATCTGCAAGGAATGGTAGTTGGCGTTGGAATAGTTGGTCATCAAGTTAGTGCCGAGGGCGTTGATGTTTTGGAAGAAGTTCACATTGCCGTTGATTCGATTGACCTGGTAGAACTCAGCGAGCGATCCCACCTGACCCGTTTCAATGAACAGGCGGATGTTGGCGTTGGTCAAAAGACCGCCGTTTGGAAGCGAATCAAAAAAGGGTAACCGCTGGCTGCCAGGAACGTTGGGATTAAAGGCGGGGTTAAAGCCAAGGCCGGCAGCCGCAGAGGCTAACCCATTCGCCTGAGCCCGGCGGAAGTCCTCCAAAATGTCCTTGATGATAACTTGGTTGTAGTCGAAGGCCCGGAATTGTTTGGTGGCTTTATTTCCGATGTAGGCCACCTGGAGGACGCCTTTCCACAGTTCGCGCTGGATGCTGAAGTTCCACTGGGTGACGTAGGGCGTAGCCAGGCCCGGATCAGGCATCGCGATGGCGTTGCCCGCAGGGTTGAGCAAATAGTTGTCGCGGTAAGTGCGGGGCACGCGATAGGCGGGCGTGGGAAGAGGTGGAAGATTCGGCAGCCGGTCCACCAGATCGACGCGGGAGGAACTCAACACAAGACCGGCGTTCGTTCCTGCGCTGTTGTCGAGGGAGCGGATAAACTCATCATTGGCGTAATGGAAACTTACGCCGGCGCGTATGGACGTTTTCGCCATGGGCTGCCAGGTAATTCCTAAGTTGGGAGCGAAATTGTTCAGGTCTCTCTTGTACCAGGGGCGGCCCACCTTTTTGCCGGCGAAGTCAAGCGTACCCTCGGAGCTCAGCAAAGTGCGGATGGGGTTGCCGTCGATTAACTGCGGCAACAATACCAGGGCGTCAAGCTCGTCCACGGGGGTGAAGTAATCCCAGCGCAGTCCCATGGTAAGCGTTAGATTGCGCCGCAGCTTGTAGACGTCGTTGATATAAAAGGCGAGGTTATCGAGACGGAAATTACGCCGCGTGGCTGCGCCAGGAACAAAGCCAGAGGTGGTGCTAGTGACATTGAAGGTCTGGCTGACGCTGGCCAGAAAACCTGTGAAGAGGGTGGCGTAAGAGTAGGCGGCGCCGCGGTCCTGAGCCCGGATGCCCGGTATCACCGCGTCAATATTCAGGGGGTTGGCTGCGCTCAGCCCGATGGTGTAGACGGGAATGTTGCCTGCCTCGTTAAAGGACTGAACATTAATTCGCTGCCCCTGAAAACCGAATTGCAAATTGTGCTTGCCGCGAAAATAGCTGGAATTGTTTTGGTAGTTATAAGTGTCCGTGTACCGGCCCTGGGCGCGAAACGTGTTGAGCGGATTGCTGACCAGGGGGATGGCGATGATCGCGCTCGGGAACTGCTCCGAGGTGGCAAAGACAGCGGGTGCAATATTGAAACCTCCGCGCGCCTCGTTGGTGAAATTTGGCGAAGGACTCCAGCGCCAGGTGGCCGACCAAAGGCGTGTGGCGTTGTCGTTTGAGACTTTCGGAACAATGGAGAAGTCGTTCGCGAGGTCGGGCCGGTCGACGATATCGCGGTTCCACAAATGCGTGACGCTCAAGTTATGTTTTGTGGAGAGAGCCCAATCACCCTTGATGGTAAAGTTGTCGCGAGTCCGATTGTTGCGGATCAGAAAGCTGTAGCCGCCCGTATTGAGTGTGTCGCCAATATCGTCGCGGTTAATGCGCGAGGCGTCTGGCATTTGACTGATAAGTTGTGTAAAGAAAGGATTTAAGGGCGTTGCCGCAACATTTCGGAAATTCGTTGAGAGGATGTTGCCGGCCGTATCGCGGTATTTAAATATGCCGTTCCGCGCATCGGCGCGAAAGATCGTGCGATTGGCCGTGCTCTGCTGGCGTAGGCGGAAAGCCTCGTAGTTGGTATAGAAAAACAGTTTGTTGCGCATGATGGGACCGCCGAGCGAGCCCCCCAGCTGATTCAAATTTAGGAAGGGTTGGGGCACGCCGTTCCGGTTGTTGAACCACAGGTTGGACGCCAGCGCATTGTTGCGGTTCTGCCATAACGCCTTTCCATGAAACTCGTTCGTCCCACTGCGGGTGGTGAACGCAATTTGCGCGGCGCCGCCGCCTAGGGCTGGGTTGGCGTTGGAGGTGACGAGCGTGACTTCTTCGACCTGGTCCAAGAGCAGTAAGTTGGGCAGGAAATCATTGGTATTGGTACGGATGAAATTATCCTGGATGTTCACACCGTCAATGGTGATGTTGGAAAACGACGGCCGAAGACCATTGATGGCGGTGTTCGTGCGGCCGTTGCTGCCAATACCCGGCTGAGTCGTTAATAAGGCCAGCGGGCTGCGGTTTGCGGTGGGAAGCTTTGTCAGCTGGGTGTTGGTGACAGTAGAAGCAATCTCCACGTTGGCGGTCTGCACGCTGGCTGTGTTCGCCACCACCTCCACGGTTTCGGCGACAGCGCTCAGTTCGAGCGTGACGGGAGGCAGTGCCGTTTCGAGGCCACCGTCTACTTTCACGCGACGTGACACAAAGACGCGAAATCCGGGCTTTTCGATGCGGACGTCGTAGTAGCCACCCCGAATTCCCGTTAGATTAAAAATGCCGGCACTCGAAGATCTGGTTTCATAGAGAGCTTCGCCGCCACCAGCAAGGTAAAGCTGGACCACCGCGTCCGGGACCGGGGCGCCAGTTTGATCCATCACAAGTCCACTAATTCGCCCGGTACCCTGAGCTCGCAAACTCGGGGAAAGCAGGAGAAAAAGCGCTACGAGCCAGCGGATCTGAAACACTGCAAAGCCTCCTGAAGTGAATTTGTAATGTTTTGAGATTAACACTTGTTACAGAGGCTGTGGAGGCGGGCTGGGAGGGAAGTCTGGCGCAGCGGACTTGCCCGTTCGATGCGGTAGCAGTGATACATTCCAAACTATGTCCCGCCACAGCCGACGACACTTCTTGCAATCGGCGCCACTGAGCGCCGTCACCGCTGCCGCTGGCCCCGCCACTGCGGCTCGGAAACCAGCCCGTCAAGCACGATTTGCTCCAGCGGGCGCACCGCGCCGTTTATCGGAGAATCTCTGGCTGTTTGCCGACACTTGCAACGTGTACGTCATTCGGCAGGGAAGTCGCTGCGTATTGATCGACTTGGGTTCCGGGAAAATCTTCGATCACCTCCGCGACCTAGAGATCTCGCAGGTGGACTGGATTTTGCATACGCATCACCATCGCGACCAGTGTCAGGGAGATTTTTTGGCGACGGAGCGAAAGATCCCCATTGCCGTTCCAGCGCATGAAATGCATCTGTTTGCAGACGCAGAAAACTTCTGGCGCAACCGGCGGGTGTTCCACCTCTACTATGTACGTAACGACTTCAACACAATCACCGAAAACATCCCCGTTGCTTTTGCGCTTCAAGATTACTCAACCTTCCGCTGGATGCAAACCGACTTTTTCATTCTTCCCACGCCCGGTCACACGCTAGGTTCGATCACTTTGCTGGCCTCGATTGATGGTCAGCGTGTTGCCTTCACCGGAGATCTAATCTACGCACCGGGCAAGATCCAAAATTTGTATGACACGCAGATCAATTACGGGGGCGCCGAAGGGATTGATCTTGGGATCTACTCTCTGGCGCGGTTACGGGAGCAGAAACCCGCTCTACTTTGTCCCTCCCATGGCGAGCCGATGCCCGACCCCGATAGCAGCATCGCACAGACGATTCAGCGCCTCACGGACTACTATCGCTTTCAAACGGGTAATGATCCGAGCGAAGAGAACAAAGCCTACGCCGTGAGTCCGCATCTGATTTGCTCCTATCAAACGACGTCTAGCTTTTACGCCATTGTGAGCAACAGCGGAAAGGCGATGTTCATTGACTACGGATCCGCTTCGGGCGTCCATTTCAGCAACTTTGAGCGGGCTACGGCGACGCGAGACCGCATCCGTTTCGTTGAACACAGCATTGAACAACTGAAACGTGATTTTGGAATTCAGTCCATCGACGTGGCCATGCCAAGCCACATGCACGATGATCACATGAACGGCTTTCCGCATTTGAAGCGCCACTACGGGACGAAGATCTGGTGTTACGAGAACATGGTGGACATCTTTGAGAACCCGCGCGGCTACAACTTGGGGTGCACGCTCGCTGAGCCTTTCCGGGTCGACCGGGCTTTTCGTCACGGAGAAAGATTTCGCTGGGAGGAGTATGAGTTTGAGATCACGCACTCGCCGGGCCACACTGAGTACCAGATGGCCTTGTTCGTAACGATTGACGGCAACCGGGTGGCATTTACTGGCGACGCGTTCTTTCCGAATCCGCGCAATGACGGAACTTTGAGACACAACCTCATCTTCCGCAATCACGTCGAAAATGACAGCCATCTGAAGTCGATTCACAACCTGATTGAACACGAGCCGACGCTGATTGCGCCCGGGCATGGCAAGCCCTATCCGGTAGACCGGCAAATGATGCTTGCCACTGAGCAGAAGTTCCGAAAGCAGCAACAATTTTTCTTTGATCTCTTGCCAGAGGGAGAAACCGACTTTGGACTCGATCCAAGCTGGGTAAAGCTTTATCCTTATCAGCTGCTCATCCGAGCCGGCAGCGCTCAAACGCTCGAGGTGCGGGTGCAGAACTACCGTCCCGCAGCGATGAAGATGGAAGTCGCGCTGGTCGCGCCACCGGAGTGGAAAATTGAACCTGACGTTCTCATTTTCGAAGCGCCAGCGAAAAGCCACGCAAGAGCTCAATTCAAAATCCTGGTACCTCGCTCGTGGACTCCACCCTCGCCACGACTCGCCATCGCTGCGGATGTTCGTGCGGGCGGTCGTTATTTGGGTCAGATTACAGAGGCGGTGGTGGATGTGATGCCTGCCTCCTCCAAGCCGACGAACTTTTAAAGTCGTTGATCCCCTCTCGGCTTGCCGGGAAAAGGCGGCAAACGACGACCTGGTGAACTAGCGCTTGGTTGCGCGGGCCTCTTTGATGATCGGGCCGTAGACTTCTTTGTCGTAGGGCGGGCAGCCGGCTGGAAACTGGCCGAGCGGATGATGCTTTTGCCGCATGAGGTAGGTGCAGAAGGTGACGGTGCGGCACACCTGCCTTCCGTCGAGCTCGCCCTTTTCGAGCGCGTCTTTTGCAAAGTGCGGGTAAGCAAGGGCATTCCGCCCCATGGCGAAAACGGAGATGTTGCCCTCCGTCAGATTCCGGGCAGCGGCGTGAATCGCGAAAACTTGGAGCCAGCTATAGCCAGTACCCACCATCGGCAGTTGAGGAAAACTCCGCTGCAACTCGCTGGCGATGCGAAAGTGCCGGTCGACGCCGAGCAAAGGATGCTCCGGCGATTCGTAGTTGCCATCATCGGGCTTTTCAAAAGGCCGGCCGATGTGGGGGTTGAAATACGGCACACCCATCGAGACATTCAGCAGCTCAATTCCCCATTCCTGAAACCAGGCGATGGCCTGCTTGACTTCGGTGAGATCCGGCTCCAGGGGATTGTTTTCGTCGACGCCAAAGCCATGCGGGTAAGGCAGTGGATAAGGAATTGGCACGCCCAACCCGGTCGTTAGATCCCGGATGTAGGGAACGCCTTCGTAGACGCCAAGACGCATGCATAAGATGAGCTGGTTGCCCAACGCCGCCTTGATCTTTCCCAGAACATTGCGAATGAAGCGGGTGCGGTTTTCAAGCGATCCACCATAACGGCCTGCGCGCTGTTTGGCTCCGAGAAGCTCGCTGAGCAGGTAGCCATGTGTGGCTTTGATGTCAATGGCACGATAGCCTGCGCGTAGCGCCAGTTTCGCCGCGGCTACGTAGTCATCCTCGAGCCGCTCCAATTCGTCATCAGAAATCACGGGGTAGTCCGCGGGGACCTGGAACTTGGCGTCTACCGTAGGATTGTGATAAGCGAGAACGCGTTTGGGGACGGCATAACGGCCGGAGTGGGTGAGCTGAAGAGGCAACAGGAGATCATCCGCCGTGCCATAGACCTCGCGGTGGCTTTTCTCACACACTTCTCGCAACCGGGCCAGTTCAGCAAGCGAGCCCTCGTGAATCCACAGTTGCCGGGTGTTGGCGCGGCCATCTTCGCGTACAGCGGTCGCTTCAAACCAAATCAATTTGGCGCCGCCGCGCCCAAACCGCTCATAACGGCGAAATGTGAGCTCGTCAGGTTCGCCGTTGAGCTTGCCATCACAGCCCTCCATCGGATGGATGCCGATGGAATTGCCGATCCGGAAACGGCCCACTTGAACCGGCTTGGCAAGCGCGGCTTGAATTTTCTTTGGGTCGGATTCGAAGCGAACGTGGGAGGCGCCCAGAGTTTCAGTCGCCTGTTGCAGCTCGCTGAGTTCCCGGTAGTTGAAATGTCTCATCCTTGGATCCCTGTTTTGGTAGTAGCATGATTGCGATCGCCCCCACAAACGCCATGGCGAATACAGCCATCAGCGCCGTGTTGTAATCTCCGAAGGCGATCCGCAATTTGGATACAATCCAAGGGCACCACGTTTGCCCGATGGTATCGGCTGGCAGAATAATGGCCATGGCCCGCCCTACCGTGTTCACTCCAAATTGTTCCGCCGCCATCAAGGGGATCAACATATAGTCGGCGCCCATGCCAAAGCCGAAGAGGATGGAAAACATCCACAAGCTCATGTCTTCGCCGGGCTTGACCAGCAGCAAGAGAGGGATGGTGGCGGCCACGAGGATGTAAGTGGCGGTCATGACCCATTTTTTTGAAAAACGGTCGGCGAGCCATCCCATAAACAGCCGGCCCGCAATCGAGGACACCAAGATGATGGTGTTCGCCATTTGCCAGGTGGCGTTCAAGGTGGCCTGGTCGGTGAAGCCTTGATCCTTGAAGGCGAGCTTCATGTGCTGGTTGATTGAGCCAATGGCGCCAATCGAACACATGCTGCCAATCAGCAGCAACCAGAAAGGAAGACGGTTTACTAGCTCGCGAAAGGGACGTGGTGAAGCCTTCACTTCTTCGGCCGCCACGGGCGCGCCGTCTGGAAACTGGCCCAAGTCGGCAGGCTTATCCTTAAGGAGGAAGATCGCAAGAGGCCAGGCCAGAAGAACAGCGCATCCCAGGCCAAGCATCGCCGTTTGCCAGTCGTAGCGTCCAGCAAGATAACGCACAAGCAGGGAGCCCAGGGGTCCTAGCACGCCGATGCCGACATAAGTGATTCCCATGGCCATACCACGCTTGCGCCGGAACCACTGCGAGATCATGATCTGGTGGGGAATCGGACCCGAAAAGATGTAACCGATCATGTAGACGAACCACAGCAGGTAATAGACAGAAAGGCTTCCATCCATCCGGCTGAAGCCGAGGAGAGCCAAAAAGGTCATGGCGGTTCCGAACAGCACGATGCGCCTGGGACTGAAGCGGTGCACCAGCAACGGTCCCACCCATAGCGTGAAGAGAGCAGCAAGGGGAAATCCCTTGGTCATGTCATCCCGGGCCCAGCCGAAGCTCTTCTCGTAATAGTCATAGAAGAAGGGCATGTTGTAGTAAGGCAGCCCTGTGGAGAGCCCGAAGGTGACGAAGGCAGTGGCAACGATCACCCATCCGTAGAACCGATTGTGCATGGCTTACCGCTCCGGTGCGCGATAGAAACCTTTCAGCGTATCACTCTAACGGGCAGATTTGCGCTGCCTCGCTGGCGGGTGGCCGGAGAGCTCATCCGCGCCCCGGCAACCAGCCCCGTGGTTGAAACTGGTATTCGGAGCGCTGAACTCTGGCGCCTATCGCCCACCGGGGGCCCGATCAAGCGCCGGGCGGGCAGAGACAGAGCGGAGGTTGCTCACCGGGAGGTCGGACCAGTGGCGTTTTTGTAGAGCTTTTGGAGAAGACGTCACTCGAGCAGGCACAAACACTGTTCCTAGTGAGGCCGAGGATCACCCCTGCTCAGCATGATCCGCCGGAAAAGTGAACCAGGTGTTGAATCTAGCGCCTCCCTTGGCCGGATAAGATCTTCGACTGGCGCGGTAAGCTAGTCTTTGATGGTCAAGGTTCCTGCGCAATTCCACATCGGTCCCGTACTCATCGCACCGGCCACCGTTCTCGCACCCATGGCTGGGGTGACAGATACGGTGTTTCGCCGGCTAATCCGGCAACAGGGCGGTTGTGGCTTGTTGATGACGGAATTCACCAGTTCGCATGGCGTGGTGGCTACGCAGAAAGCACGCAAGCCGACCCGCACGTTCCGCTACTTAGCCTTCGAACCCGAGGAACATCCCATCACCGCGCAGTTATTCGGGGCGGATCCGAAGGTCATGGCGGAAGCGGCGCGCGTGTGTCAGGACCTTGGATTCGACGCTGTGGACATCAATTTTGGTTGTCCGGTGAACAAAGTAGTGAAGTGTAACGGGGGTTCAGGTTGCCTGCGAGACCTTCCCCTGGTGCGCCGGATTTTGACCGAGGTGCGAAAGGCGATCACCATACCGCTCACCATGAAGTTTCGCGCTGGCTGGAACGACAAAGAGCTGGTTTATCTCGAAATGGGACGCCTTGCGGAAGAATGTGGCCTACAAGCCATTGCGCTTCATCCCCGTACGCGGGAACAGGGCTATGCGGGGCGGGCTGATTGGAGCCGTATCGCGGCCCTGAAAGCGGCCACCAAAACCATTCCCGTGATTGGCAATGGCGACATTCTAACGCCAGAGGACGCTTGCCGGATGGTGGCCGAGACGGGATGCGACGCTGTCATGATTGGGCGCGCGGCTGCTTCCAATCCGTGGATTTTCCGGCAAATTCAGGAGTATGTCACCACGGGTAGCTACTTTCGACCCACCGAGCGCGATCGCTACGACATGATGCGCAAGTACTATGACATGATGTCGGATCAAGCGGCACCGGACACGGTAGGAAAGATGAAGCAATTCGCCACCTACTTCACTCACGGCGTACGCAATGGCTCGAAACTGCGAACCATCATCTATCAGTCGCAGACAGTTAGCGAGATTTTGGAAAAGGTCGATGCTTTCTTTCAGGGAGAGCTCGTTGCCGCATAGAGCGCAGGTGGTGGGCCAGGGCAAAAAGGAAAGCGAGGAAAAGCCGCTGAGAACCATCGAGCGGAGATTACACGCGGCCGCGCTGATCGAGGGAAACAACGAAGCGGGAGAAAAGCCGCTCAGAGAAAGGCCCTCGATCTATTGGAGCGGCTCCACGCGCAAGATGTTTTTCTGTGGGATCTCGCGAAAGTGCATGGAAAAGCTCGAACCGGAATAATAGGCTTTCCACTGATCGGAAAAGTGCGAGGACAGCAACTGGCCTGACTGGCCGATGGTGATGTTGTGTAAAGAGGCCTCCCAGTTGCTGAGATCGGCAACAAATCGCATGGAAGGGCCTAGGCGACGGGTGGTTTGCCGGACTGTTGTGGAGGATCCGTCCATGGGCGCTGGACCGAGATTGAAGTAGCGGCCAACCCAAGGGATACGGCCAACGACAGGATGCGAAAATGTAAGCTGGTTGAAGCGGCCATAATCCCAGGCTTCGATCCGGTCACCCTGCATTTTTTTTCCTTCCTCGAGGGCATCGGCTAGGCACCGTAATAACAGCTGGTCGTAGTCGTCAAACCAGTCCGCAGGACGGTTTCGGAGGATCTGTTCCGTTACGGCGGGGGCAATTTGCAAGTCGTAGTTTGCACCATGGCCGGGGGCCGCCTTCTCGGCGACAGCGCGTCGCAGATGCTGGTAGAGGAGCGTGACGATCAAGGGTGCGGCGCTACCAGCGCGCATTTGTCCGTCCCAGGATCGGAGAGCCTGTACGGCCGGCGCCCAAGCTGGGTTGCCCCTCCCGCGTTTTTCGTAAGCTGCGGATACTTGCTGCGCCAGGAAATGGGAAAAGGCGGAATAAACATCCATCTGGATGGAGAGCTGGTCCTGAGCGGTCCAACCACCTCGTGACTTGAGGCGCGCCTCGATTTGTCGCGAGCGGTAATAGGAGGCGAAGTTACCGTTCACCGCATAAGGATAGTTTTCGGGAAACGGATTCTGGTTCGCTGTGATGATGTAGCCGGAAGGCGGATTGAGGGAGCTAGGCAACTCTTCAAAGGGGATAAACCCTTCCCACTCGTAATTGCCTCCGCCTTGGACGGGGAAGTCGCCTCGATAATTTTTTCGGACTGGCAGCTTGCCCGCAGCTTGATAGCCGATGTTTCCCTCGACGTCGGCGTAGACGAAGTTCTGGGCAGGGCCAACGAAGCGCTTTAAAGCGGAGCGAAACTGCTCCCAATTTGTGGCGCGGTTCAGTTCTAAGAAGGGAAACTGCCAGCCGCCGGGTTCTGCTGCCGTCCAGCGCAACGCCAGGGACTCATTGCCCGCCGTCACAAGTATGGGGCCATGACGCGTGACTAAGAAGGAAACTTCTCTGGCCTGAGCCCCCTTGACGCGGATCGTCTCCCGTTCGAGCCGGGCCTGCTCGGTCTGACCCTGAAAGACGTAGCCGGCGGGCGGCTGGCTGAACTGTTCGCGATAGAGATCTTGGACGTCGAAATGCAAGTTGGTGACGCCCCAGGCGATGGATTCGTTGTGGCCGATGATGACACAGGGCAACCCGGGCAAAGAAAAGCCAATCACATTGAGGTCTGGTCCTTTGAGGTGAATGGAATACCAGGTGGAAGGAAACGACCATTCTAAGTGCGTATCGTTGGCCAGCAGCGGCTTACCGCTGGCTGTGTGGCGGCCGGAAATGGCCCAGGCGTTGGAGCCGGGCTGGAGTTCTGCGCCGGTGCGGGCGGGAAAGAGCATTTCCACCTTCCTGGCGTCGCCTTGCGCCAGCATGGCGCGCTTTAACACCTCTTCTCGCCAGCTGCTTGACAGCGTGCGGTACATTTGCAGGCCGATCAGGATAGAATCGGCGATTCTCCAGGGCTGGGGGTCGTAGGCGAGCAGCGTGAACTCCAGAGGTAACTTGTTGCGATGCGTTTCGATGAAATGATTCACGCCTCGGGCGTAGGCAACAAGGAGATTGCGGTCCGAGCCGTGGAGATTGCGGGCATGCATTTCCGCCAGCCGCTTCATCCGCAGCCGGCGCGCTTCTTGATCTGGTTCCAACGCTGCCGGACCAATAATCTCGCTCAGCTCTCCGGCGGCCACGCGGCGCAAAGCATCCATTTGCCACAGGCGATCTTGGGCCGTGACATAGCCTTGTAGAAAAAAGAGGTCTTCGATCGTACGAGCCTCGATGTGGGCTACACCCAGCTCATCGCGGATGATCTGAGCGGGTTGACGCAAGGGCAAGGCAAGTGTGCCCGAGGTTTGAGGCAAGGGTCGCCAAGCATACCAATAGCCCAGCGTCGCTAGCACCAGCAGCGTCAGTACGACCAAAATGTTGAACAGGCGGACCAAGAGTCGCATGTCAGAGCAGTAGCTCGATTGTACCTTGATTAACACGCTCAACCGGCAAAGCGGCCGAAACGAGCATGCCTGGTTTGAATGGCGGCATGAGAGAATAAGTTCTCGCTATGGAAGGCTTTGGTGCCCGGTTTTTGGCCAGTCTTTTGATCCTGCTGGCCAACGCCTTCTTTGCTGCCTCGGAGGTGGCGCTCGTCTCGTCCCGCGTGTCGCGGCTCAGAGAGCTTGCGGCAGGAGGAAATGTGGGCGCGCAGGCCGCCGTCAATCTGCTGGCAAACTCAGAACGATTGTTGAGTGTGGTGCAGGTGGGGGTCACGCTAGCTAGCCTCGCGCTTGGCGTTACCGCGGAGAAACCACTAGAGTACTGGCTGATCCGGTCGCTGACACCGCTAGGGGTCTACCTCCCGAGCAGCGTGGTCACAGGAGCGAGCATTCTCTTCTCCTACCTGATCATGACCTATTTTCACGTGGTGATTGGCGAGGTCGTGCCGAAGAACATCGCCATTGAAAAGTCCGAGAGGCTGGCCGTAGTGGTCTCGCCTGTTTTGCTGGTGTTTTATCGAATTGTCGAGCCCTTTGTTCTGGTTCTGGAACGGTCGGCCACGGCAGTTTCCAAAGCGCTCGGATTACGAGGACAGAAGGCTGGGGGCCATTCGGTGGAGGAGCTCAAATTCATTTTGAGCTCGAGTCTGCGCGAGGGAGTGCTGGAGGGATTTTCCGGGACGTCCATCCAGCGTTTGATGGATTTACAAGACTACTTGACGCGCGAGATCATGGTGCCCCGCAACCAGATTGTTTCTGTGCCCGTTACGGCGACGCTGGATCAGCTGCTGAGCCTCGCCAATGAACACCAGTATTCCAGACTCCCCGTTTATGAAGGCGGACCAGAGCATTTGATTGGATACATTCACACCAAGGATCTGTTGCGAGTCTGGCAAGAACGCCGTTTAGCGACCGAAAAGCGCCGCTCGGTTCGTCCGTTCGACCTGCGCTGGTTATTGAGAACATTGCCAGTGGTCCCGGAATCCAAGCCAGTGCTCCAGCTGCTCGATGAATTCCGGCAAAGCCATGCCCACATGGCGATGGTTGTCGATGAATTCGGAACGACGGTGGGGATTGTTTCTCTTGAAGATGTGATCGAGCAGGTGTTCGGAGAAATCGAAGACGAACACGATGTGCGGCGGCCAAGTGTCACCCAGGGTAGCTCCGTCCTGGAGGTGGAAGGCACGATCCCAATTCGTGACCTCGAGCTTCAGTACGGCATTTTGCTTCCCACAGAAGGGGGCTATGAGACACTGGCTGGATTTTTACTCTACAAGCTCGGCTATATTCCCAAACCTGGCGACGCGGTTGAGCAAGACGGGCGGAGGTATGTAGTGAAAGAAATGGATCGTAATCGCATCGCCCGGGTGTTGGTGGAGCGAACACCTGCGGCTAAAGCGTCAGCGCCAGCTAGCGGCGATTCGCTTGCCGGCGGCCCTGCGGCAGGAGTTTGAAACTCGACTAGATCCCGCTTGATTTGACGATTCCGCGATAGGACACGTTGATGGGAAGCAGGCCGGGCCATTTCCGAGGCGGCTTGCGGTCCAGGCACCAGTGAATGGCGTTCACCACAAGACGTTGAAAGGGCTCGACAGAGAAATCCTCGGGGTGGCCCATGGTGGTAAAGAAGACTCGCCCTCCGTATCGATTTCGCCACGTCCAAGCCACGGGGTTATCCTCGGCGGGCTTATTAGGGTTGACGCACTTGCCCATCAGTAAACGTTCAGCGTCTGCGGGGGGCCATTTGGGCAGCACACGGTAAAGCCAGGAGCGCACATGGAACTCAGCGGCGACGCCGGTCAGGATGGGATGCCTGGCAGCTTCGGGAATGATCCGTACATCGGTGCTCGCCTGGTGGCCAAAGTGGGTATGGCCGTCTTTGCCCCAGCCCGGCGGTGTTCCAAAAGCCTCAGCGCCCCAGGCGTTCCAAGCGACTAGGGGGTGCCCGGGCGGGTAGTTAAAGGCATGCGAAGTGGTTCGAAACCCAAACATCGGCTTACCGGCCTTCATGTAGCGTTCGATGTGGGCCACCTGCTCTTCAGGTAGTCTTCTCCAGCGAAGAAAAAACACCGCCAGGTCGGCCTTGTTCAGTTCATCTAAGCCTGGAATATTGGTTTCGCTATTTTGATCTGGCTCGGATTTGAGGACTGTGCAGCGAAACTGGTACAAGCGGGTGATTTCCCTCGCCAGCAAAGCAAGCGTTTGTTCACCGCTGTATTCGTGGTCTCCACAAACAAAGACAATATATGGCTGTTTCCAAGCGAAAGCGGATGGAGCCGACAAAACTCCTACGGCAGACAAAAGCTCCCGGCGGCGGATCAGCATGACGCCACCATTATAGGCCTTTCAAGTGGATGGTCTTTGGGGGCCCTGCGTTCGGCGCCGCCAGCAAGACCCTGCTCGAGCCACCGCAAGTAAACCTAACAAACTCACCAGGCTGATTCCTGCACCGAAGCGCAGACCTGGAGACCGATAGCGGAACTCCACGCGGTGCTCGCCAGCCGGAACCTCGATCTGCTGGAAGGCGTGTCGAACGCGGCGAACGGGTACGTCTACGCCATCCACGGAAGCCCGCCATCCGGGAAGGTTTTGTTCCAAAAGCAGGAAAGGGCCTCCTTGAGCGGATTGAACTTGAAACAGGCGGCGTTCAGGCTCCCAACCGAGGCATTCCACCTTTCCAGGCTCAAACCGCCAAACCGGCTTCGCATTCCGGTATTCGTAGACCTGAAAGAAACTCTCCGAAGGCTCCAGCCGCCGGAAGCGCGGGTCGCGGCCGAGAGCCCCCGCTTCTTGGGAGCCGTTTACCGTAAAAATGTAACGGACGGCAAAATCGTCATGGAAGCGCGTATTATCGACGGCAACGCGAAATAGGCGGTTGCTGACCCAACCTTCGCCCACGGCTTCGATGTAATGCCGGGGAAGGAAGGGGTCAAATCCCTGCGGCGAGCGAAGGCCGTAGTGCCGGAGATCAGTGGCTGGCGATGCGTCTGGAAACAAGACACGGTAGTGGGTATTGCGCATTAACTCGGCGTAAACGAGATTGTCCACTCCGGTCATTTCCCTTCCCCCGGTGCGCCGGTCTTTGGCAAGGTCGAGGTCAACCGAACCAGGATCGGAATTGAAGCGGCGGCTGGTACCGTAGACCTTCAATTCCACGAATACGGCAACCAGAGCGAGCACGAAGCGCAACCGGGGACGGCTCACGCACAACGCCAGTCCCAGCAGGAGCGAGTGAATGAGGGCCTCGGCGAGGGTTGCCCAGCCGGAGGCGAAGTCTCCGCCGTGAAGCCAGATTAGGCCCTGACGGGCGCTCCAGGCGGCGATTAGGCCAGCCGGCAGCCACCAAGCCACTCGCCAGCGATGGTGCTTCAGAAACTCGTCGAGCCCGATGGCAACAACCAAAGCCGCCATCACGGACAGGACCGCCATGAAGTTCCATTCGCGGCAGGCCTCACCAAGCAGGGGTAATTTGGGGATGATGCGCACGAGCATCTTGCCGGGATCGGTAATGAGCCACAAGGTTGCAACCAAGACAACCGCCGCCGGAAACAATCGGCGCCAGGGTCTGCGCCAGATTAGGGCGGCCAATGCGATCGGTGCTGCGGCTCCCAAGTAGTTGTACTGCTCGTGCCCCTCACCATAGCGAGCCGTTTTGCCGGATTGATCATAGTAGTTCGGCGTGAAATAACCGGTGTAGAAGAACCAGCCACCGGGAAGACCGGCGCCATAGGTCGCCTCGGGCGATTTCAAGGAAGCGACTTCAAGCGTTGGGGCCAGCTGAACCATGCTCAGCAGGCAGGCGGCGAGGATTGCAGCCAGCCCGTGAACGAGGCCTTTCAATCCTTGGCGCGCAATCGCGTACCAGATTGCGGCATAAGAAAACGCCACCCAAGTAGCGGGATAGCCCGCCAGCAGACAAAGCGCCAGTGCAAGGGCAAGACGCCACAAGCAGCGCCAGTCTTTGCGGTCTGCCGCGTCGTCAATCGCTGCGAAACCGAGGGGATACCAGGCAGCCCCGCACACGACCCCCAAATGTTGAGACTCGGCGATCAAATACCCGGTCAGAGCAAAACTGGAAGCCCCGAGCAACGCAGGAAGCTCGCCTTGCGTATGCCGCCGGAGCCAGCGCCAGGCAAGGACAAACGCAATCCAGTAGTGCACGATCTCGAGCGCCTCGATGGTGTAGAAGCGCAATCCTGTCCGGTGTTTGTTGACATAAAAAACCAACCAGTTCAGCGGATAAAACAAGGCGGCTTGAATATTTCCCACATAGCTGAGACCGCAGTAGATGGTCGGATCCCATTCCGGAAGGCGGCCTTCGCGCAGCCGCTGGAAACCGTAGTTGAGGAGGGGGTAGTGATAGCCGACCATGTCGGCGATGAAGTGAACTCGCTTGAAGGGAGGCAGATACTCGTAGAAGAAAAGGTAGACGGCAATGGCGGAAATCAGAACCGTGCGCATGAGGAAGCGCTCAACAAGATGACTTAGGCTAGCACGAAGCGACCGGCGGGGCCTGAGGGGGCAACGTTTCGCCGGTCCTCCGGGGGTAGCTTGCCGCCGCTGCCCCCGGGGGAAACGGGAGCCCGTGTGGTTTATTCACACAGCAAGCCAGGCGTCAAAACTCGAGCTTCGCGACCAACTGAATTTGGCGGCCAAAACCGGTCAGCGTGCTGGTGATGGTACCCCCCGCAGGAACGCCAATCTGGAAATTGGGCAAGCGGAAGTTGGCGTTATTCAAAATGTTGAATCCTTCCACTCGCAACTGTAGGCGGCTTTGCTCGTTCCACAACTCCAGATTTTTGTGCACGGCAAAGTCAACTTGTGAGAGGCCGGGCCCGCGCAGAATGTTCAAGCCCGAGTTGCCGTAGGTGAACGGGGGCGGAGCCACGAAAGCGCTGGTATCAAAGTAGCGTTGAATGGTGCGCTCGTTTTTGGGGAGAACACCGCTGGCAATCCGATTGGGCAACTGATAAGCACCACCGTTATTGAGGTTGCTTGCCGCCATGGTCGGCGTGAAGGGCAGCCCGGTTTGCAGGGTTGTGATGGTGGTCGCCTGCCATCCCCCAATCAACCGGTTCATGCGGTCGCTGACGCCAGAGGCAAAGCGCTTGCCCTTGCCGAAAGGCAACTCATAGCCGCCGCTCAGCACGAAACGGTGTGTGACATCGAAGGTGGAGGGGGCGCGGGCCGAACGTCGGTCGTTGATATTTTGATAGCCGGCGACGCGGTTGCTTTGGGCGCTGGAGGCCGAGATCGAGTCGTCAATCGACTTGCCATACGTATACACAGCCAGTACGTTGACGCCTGTCTTGAATTGCTGGGTCAGCTTGGCCTGCAAGCCGTGGTAGGTTGAGGCTCCGAAATAGCCCAAGAAATTGACGTTTGCGATGTTGGAGATGGGCTGCAGCGGGCGCCGCGGCGGAATCGGCCCTGGCCCGGGCTGTGCCTGGTTCATGTTGTAAGCGGAAAACAGATTCAAGCCGCGAGTGCCAATGTAGCCGATGTCGGCGAGGAGTCCGGAGCGCAACTCATGTTGAATGTTTAGACCCCATTGTTGGGAATAAGTGATCTTGGTGTCGCGATCCACGGCCTGAACTGTGCCCACTTGACCGGCGGCAGCTCCAGCTTGTAGCTTCGCAGCGGTGTCAAAAACCGTGAAGCCCGGAATCGGGATGCCATCGGTGAGGTTCCGGCCGACAAAAAGGCTTCCCGGCTGGAAATTTTGGATGGGCATGAAAGGCACGTTGCGGCCAACAGCGCCTTGGCCAGCATAGTGTACGCTCACGTAGTGCAAGCCATAAGAAGCGCGCACCACGGTGCTGCCGCGAGAATTCAGGCTGTAGGCGAAGCCGACACGGGGAGCCCAATTGTTGCGGTCAACCTTGCGGCCTGCGTATTTGTCGCCGCCGAGTGCGGGAATGAGGCTGACTGCGGGATTGATGGGATCAAAGTTGAAGTTGGCGAAACGGCCGCGAACTTCCGTAAGGGGCAAGAAGAGCTCGTAACGCAACCCGAGGTTGAGGGTCAAGCGCTTGTTCACTTTGAAGTCATCCTGGAAATACCAGGCGTGCTCCCAGGCGCGAATCCCGAAGGTGCCAAAGAGAGTGGCGCGGGTGATCTGGCTTGGGTAACCGAGCAAGAGAGAAGCAATCGGGCTTCCCCCGGTGCCCAGGGTGTTATTGGTGAACTCGGCGTTGAAGTTAAAGAAGCCGCGAGCCGGATCCTGCGATTCAAAAAAGTTCAAATGGCGCCGGATGGTTTGAAAGCCAAACTTGAACGAATGTCGGCCCTTGATCCAGGTCATTCCTTCGATGAGCTGGTAGTTGGTGTTCACCGATACGGAAGGGATGGGGGTGTTGGCGCCGAGGAAGGCAAAGCCGGCTGGACGGATCGCAGGCAGCCCGCCCGAGAAAGGCGGCACCGCCTCGCTCACTCCGGGGATTCCGAGCTCTTGCGCGGAAGGAATGTTCATGTCCTTGGGCACGGCGAAGAGGTCAAAGCGAGAGAAGCCGATTTTGAATTCGTTCACCAGGTTGGGGCGGAAGACGTGGGTGTCGCTGACAACGCCGCCCCAAGTGGTGAGGTTAAAGTCCGCAGCGTCAGCTAGCTGCGCGGTATCTCCACCCGAGTAGCGCCCCATGCGGAAGCCCGGATTCGGGGGAGCGGGCATGGAGCCGGGTAAGTCGGTGAAGTTTTCGCCGCGGCTCACCCGCACGAACAGGTTGTTGGAAGAGTTGATCACCTTGTCGCTGCGGATGTTGAAGGCATCGTCTTTTTGAATGCGGTTGGGGGCGTAAAAGAACTGGTTCACGCCAACGTTGGGATCGGGGTAAAGGTTGGTTAAAAGACGCGCAGGACGCGGAATGCGCGCCGCTGGGATCACGTTGTTCGGGAAGGGATCGCGGAGGTACTGGAGGTTAGAGGCAGACTGTGGCTGAGCGGGATTAAAGTTTGGGTTGAGCCGGGTGGTAATGGGATCGAAGATCGGCGTGGAGCCGAAGTCGCCGGCTTTCTGCGCCGCAGTGGGAACGATGGTGGTGACGTTCAGGCCTCGCCCCTGCCGGAGACCCTGATAGTCGCCAAAGATAAACCAGCTGTTTTTCTGGATTGGGCCGCCGAAGGTGGCGCCAAATTGGTTTTGGCGGAAGGCCGGAATGCGCCGGGGATTGGTAGCCGTGCGGCGCTGGAAGAAGTCCCGGGCATCGAGTGCGGAATTACGCAGGTAATTGTAGACGCTGCCATGGAACTCGTTCGTACCGCTACGAATCTGCACATTGACGATGCCTCCCGAGGCGCGGCCGAACTCGGCAGGAGGGTTCGCCGTATAGACCTTAAACTCGTTGGTGGCTTCGACAGAGGGCTGAAGGATGGTGGTGTTGATCCAACTTTCGTTATTGTCGATGCCGTCAACCATGAAGTTGTTGTTCTGACCCCGCTGTCCGTTGGCATTAAAGCTGCCGGTGCCGCGCGGCACAAAGGCTCCAGCTCCTTCGATGTTGCCTCCCTGCTGGCCCGTAGTCACGCCCGCGGTGAGATGAACCAGCTGGACGTAATTGCGGCCATTTAAGGGCAGTTCCTGAACCGCACGTTTCTGCACCACTTCGCCAAATTCCGAGCTATTGGCGCGCACGAGCGGAGCGGCCTCTTCGACTGTAACCGTTTCGGCGACGTCACCTACGGACAAGGTAAAGTCAATCCGCGCCTTCTGGTCCACTTGCAGGTTGACGCCGGTTCGATCAATGGACTTAAACCCGGTGGCTTTGCAGTTGACCGTGTAATTGCCAAGCGGCATGTTCGGCAGTTCGTACTCGCCCTCGGCGTTGGTCCTAACCTCACGCCGGAAACCGGTGTCTTGATTGGTAAACGTCACCGTTGCACCGGGGATCACTGCGCCACTAGCATCCCGGACAGTACCCAGAAATGTTCCTGAAGAGGATTGCCCGAAGACAGAATCCGAGAGCGAACCTAAAAACAAAACCACAAGCCGAAGAAGCATGACCCCTCCTTATTGGCGTGATTATACCTGAAACCTCCAAAAAGACAAGGCGACGCGGCTTGCTACACTTGAGAATTCTGATGCGGCGCTGGGTATTTGAGTGGTTGCTAGTTTTCGCTGGATCAAACCTGTCTTTGGGTGCGCAACCCACACCCATCGCGTTCGTCGGGGCGCGGGTTATCCCGATTACGGGAAGCGAAATCCCCAACGGGATTGTCGTGATCCAGAACGGCAAAATCCTTGCTGTGGGCGGGCCGTCAACACCAGTTCCGGCGCGTGCGCGGCGCATCGACGCGCGCAACAAAGTGATTCTGCCGGGTCTTGTCGATACGCACAGCCATATCGGGGCGGTGGAAGGGGGAGATTTCAGTGCGGCGCTTCATCCCGACGTCCGGGCGCTGGACTCGATTAACGTCCGCGATGCGCGCATTCAAAAAGCGCAAGCCGGGGGGATCACCACCGTGAACATCATGCCGGGCTCTAGCCTGTTGATGAGCGGTCAGACGATCTATTTGAAGCTTCGAGACGGCAAGACCATTGAGGATCTCCTCATTCCGGGGCCTGACGGCAAGCCGGCTGGGGGAATGAAGATGGCCAACGGCACCAATCCGCGAGGCGCTCCCCCGCGTCCTGGCACGCGGGCCAAGGCAGCGGCGCTCATGCGAGAGCAATTTTTAAAGGCGCAGGAGTATCGCGAGAAGCTGCGGGCAGCGGCAGGCGACGCATCGAAGCTGCCTCCGCGAGATCTGCGCATGGAAGCGCTCGTGGAAATCTTAGATGGCAAACGCGTGGTGCATTTCCATACGCACCGCCACGACGATATTCTGACGGCGCTCCGGCTGGCCAGAGAATTTCAGTTTCGGGTGGTTTTACAGCACGTCAGCGACGGATGGGCGGTGGCTGAGGAAATTGCTGCGGCCAAAGCTCCTTGCTCGCTGATTGTGATCGATTCTCCGGGTGGCAAGCTCGAAACCAAGGACAACAACTACGGCACGGCGGCGGTTCTAGACCGAGCGGGAGTGCTAGTGGGTTTTCATACCGATGACAGCGTGACGGACTCGCGTTTCTTTCTACGCTCAGCGGCTCTGGCCGTGCGGGCCGGTTTATCGCGCGAGAAGGCGCTCTACGCCATGACCATGGCTGGAGCCATCATGCTTGACCTGGAAAAGCGGATTGGCTCGCTGGAACCGGGCAAGGACGCTGACCTGATTTTGCTGGATGGCGATCCGCTAAGCATCTACACACATGTGCTCGAGACGTGGGTGGATGGGGTGAAGGTGTTTGACCGCGAGGATCCGAAAGACCGGCTTTACGCTACCGGCGGTTACGGCGCGAGTCACGACCAGAGTGAACACGTGCATCTGTGCGGCCAGGAGGTCGAGTAAGATGCGCCGATGGATTGCCGTCTTGCTGTTCTCCTCTGGCTTACAGGCGCGCATTGCTATACGCGGGGATCTGGTGTACACCATGGCAGGCCCTCCAATTGCAGACGGCGTTGTGCTGGTGCGCGAGGGCAAAATCGAGCGTGTTGGCGCTGCTTCTCTGGTCCCGATTCCGGACGGATACCGGATGATGCGGGCCAAAGTAGTGACGCCGGGATTGATCGATGCCCGAACTGTGGTCGGCCTGGCCGGTTGGCTGAACCAGGCGCAGGACCAGGAACAACTGGAACGCAGCGCGGCCATTCAACCCGAGTTACGCGCCATCGACGCCTACAACCCCCGCGATGAGCTGGTTGCTTTTCTGCGAAAGTTCGGTATTACGACGATTCATACGGGCCATGCTCCGGGGGCACTTGTCTCGGGGCAAACCATGATCGTAAAAACCTATGGCGGCAACGTCGAGAAGGCGTTAGTGAAAGCCGAGGCGATGGTGGCTGCGGCGCTAGGGGCGGGAGCCAAGGCGGAACCGGGCAAATCGCCAGGGTCGAATCCCAAGGCTGTGGCGATGCTCCGGGGAGAACTGGTCCGGGCGCAAGAATACGCCGCCAAAAAAGAGAAGGCGCGCGATTTGAAGCTGGAAGTGCTAGCACGCGTGCTGAGTGGAGAGCTCCCGCTGTTGATAAACGTCAACCGAGCACATGACATTCTCACGGCGTTGCGAATCGCCTCAGAATTTCGCATCCGGCTGGTGCTGGATAGCGCAGCCGAAGCCTATGAAGTGATCGACTCGATCCGGGCGTCTGGATTTCCTGTCATTCTGCATCCCACCATGGCGCGGGCTGCGGGCGACCTGCAGAATGTGAGCGTGGAGACGGCAGCCAAGCTCGTGGCCGCGGGAATCCCCGTCGCCCTACAAAGCGGATATGAAAGCTATGTGCCCAAGACGCGGGTTGTGCTCTTTGAAGCGGCGCTGGCAGCAGCGAACGGCCTGACCAGAGAACAGGCCTTGGCCCTCATCACGCGGGAGGCGGCGCGGCTGCTGGGGATTGAGGCGCGCGTGGGAACGCTCGAAACCGGAAAAGACGCCGACCTGGCGCTCTACGACGGTGATCCTTTTGAGCACACCAGCCACTGCATTGGCGTGATCATCAACGGGGAAGTGGCCAGCGAGTCCCCGATCTAGGCCTGTTTGGCAGCCTTGTCCTCAATTTGCAAAATTTGACAATCTCTCGAAATCTTTCCGCTGGGTTGTTGCGTCTACACAAGTGAATCCGGCTGCTTGCAGCCGGCCCGCGACCGAGAGCGGGCTAGCGGAAAGAGAGGGCTAAAAAGATGATCCCCACTTTGTCCATGAACTATCGATCTACGCCCCAGTTGGCAGTGGAACAGACCGGCCTGGTGTACTGCCCGATCTGCACGCACACCGTTGAGGCCACCATTGTGGTGGGGCGCAAGTCGACCTACGTCATGCCTGGGCAGAAATGTAGCCGCTGCAAATCTTCGCTCGACGCAGGCTATGTGATGCGCGTGGGCCAGGCCGCCGCTTAGGGTGTCCCTTCAAAAGCGATTCCTCAAGCGGGCCTGGGGGCTCGGGCAGTGCGCCGGGCAAAAGATCTCGCCAGGAGCCAGCTAGCGTGCTTCCGCCGCCCGTTGTGCAAAAACCTGGCGCGCCATGCGGAACTGTTCGAACACGTGCTGCTTTTCCTTTTCCGAGCGCCAGCCGGGGTGTTGCTCTGCCTGCTGGATGGTCTCATCTACGAAGCGGAGAAAATATTCCGCGTCTTGGCGGGAGCGAATGGGGCGCTTTCCGGTGTAGATGTAGATGGGACCGGATTCCCCGATGACGAAACTATCGTCAATGGGGTGCTGTGGCTGGCTGTTGGAGGCGCGCACGGTTAGCCAGGCGCTCCGAGTAATCGGGATTTTCTTGTGTATCTCGGCAGAGTTGCCCTGAACCGCGATCCTCTCAACGACCTTGCCGTTCAGAAAAACCTCCAGTTTCTCCAGCGGCACTATGGAGTCGACGCGAGCCGTCAACTGGACCTCGCCGCCGGAATCCGGGAGGTGGATTTCGTCACCGGGAATCCGGCCATCGACTTCGACGCGCAGCAAAGGTCCGTTGGTGACGATGGTCCGGCCCTTCCGAATGGCGTCGACCCAGCGGCTCCATTCCAGCCGGTCGCCGAGGTAGGCGTAAATCCGACTAGAGCCAAGAATTGGCGTGGCATGCAGGCCGAGGATGGAGTCCTCGCCCGCTGAAGCCGTCACCTTGAAACCGCAGTTGAGCGAGCGGTGCCAGATTTCGCCTGTAGCGACCATGTGTTGTGCGCTGGTAAGCACTTCAAGGTAATCAAAGGTTTCAAGCGCAAGATCGATGGCATAGCCGCGGGTGGAGGCAGTCTGCATTTTGACCGGGTCGCTCGTGAAGGGGTGGACGTAACCGCCCAAAGCTCCCTGCGCCCGGGCCATACGAAAGACGTCGGTGTTGGAAGGGTAGAGACTTTCGATCGCCGAGCCCTCGTAGCCGGTGGTAAAGGGCGAGATCAGATGCTGGGTGAGGTTGATGAAATTCACGTGGCCGTAGAAGGGAGGCCGGTACTCCTGATTAAAAGTGAGCAGATGCTCAGCCGTGGAGAGTCGATGGGGGCGGCTCTGTTCGAAGTACTGAACGTCGAAGACGCGGTGATCCTTGTTGGCGATTTTCTCACCAACCATCGCCAGATCCTCGGCCCGGGCCATAAACAGGAGGTTTTCGGGGGTATTGTGCAGGTTGCCACCATAGTTCAGATGGACGTGATCACTGCCACTCCACCAGCCTAGAGCCTTCATCCGGGTGAGTGGCTTGAGGTCAATTTCCGTTAGGGTGACGGCACCAGCACGGATGGGAATTTTGCGCTGGATAGGGAAGTACTCGATGCCGCGAGCCGCTTCTAAAATCGCCTCGCCCGGCGGGAGGTCCACCGTGAATTCACCTTCGGCATGAAAAAAATCGCGCAAGGCATGCCGGCCCGCCACGCGCTGGAAGGCTGTTGGAGGCGTGTAGCTTTTGCCGTCGGCCCCCGTCAAATAGAAGCGGGCTGCGCCCTGGATCCGTACGTGGAGGGTACCCATGGGCCGCCGGTAAACGCGCCGCCGGATTTCGACCTTGCGTTCTTCTCCTCCAAAGGTTTTTAAAAGGCGGAGGTCGGAGAGTCCATTCTGGTTGGAGATGTAGGCAATCCACTCGCCGTCAGGGGACCATCGCGGATCGAAGTGATCAAAGTCGCCAAAGGTAAGCTGGTAGGGCTCACCGCCCGCGGCAGGGAGCACGTAGAGGTTGTTGTATTGGCTGCCGCGGTGGGAGCTGTAGAGAATGCGCTTTCCGTCGGGCGACCATTGCGGCTGGGTGCGATAAAGTGTTTCTTCTCGCAGAAGCAAACGCGCCTTGGACATAGCGTCTGGCTCCACAGGCGCCCTCCAAATGCCACCCGATCCGAGGGGAATCCCGCGATTGGAAACCAGCAGCAGCTCTTTGCCGTCTGGCGACCAGCACGGAGAGATGTGATCGTCGTTCACGCTGAAATAGAGCCGGGGGCGGCCAAACGAATTGGGTGTTGTGAGGAGTGCGGGTGGGCCGATTTTGCCCTGGTCGAAGTTCACGACGTAGACGTGAAAGGTATTGCCGGGCTTGTTTGTCACCCAAGCGAGCTGGCGGCCGTCGGGCGAAAATACCGGGTCAAGGTGGATATCGCCGCCACGGGTGAGTGCTGTGCTTTCGCCGGTCTTCAAATCAAGCAACATGATGTTGACTCCTTGCGAGTCTTCCGCTGTGTAAACGATCCAGCGGCCATCAGGAGACCAGGCCGGTGAGCTGTCGTAGGTGGGGTTCGCTGTCAGCTCGTAGGCGGTTGAATCGCCGACCGCAATCTTCCAAATCGACCCGGACATAGCGAAGGCGATGTATTTGCCATCGGGTGACCAGGCGGGCCGCCAGGGTGTACTGGCAGATTGAGGAACGTAATAGCTGTAGAGATAGCCAGTGGCAAACTTTGCGCGGGGCGCAGCCCAACATCCAGAAACAAGAATCAAAGCTACGAGGCAGCGCATGGCTGCCATTATCCACCAGCATGAGCCGAGGATGCCCCTACGACGAGCGGGGCAGCTTCCGGCGTCTCTTCGTGGGGTTGTCTTCGACAAGGGAAAACTGAAGTTTCTTCTCTACGGCGTGGACGCGGTCCAGGCACACGCGCACGCGGTCGCCGATGCGGAAGACGCGTTTGGATCGCTCGCCGATGATTTCTCGCGTGCTTTCGCGATAGCGGAAGCGATCCTGAGGAAGGGTTTCAATTGGGACGAGTCCTTCCACAAACAGGTTTTCGAGTTCCACGAAAAAACCATACTTGGCGGTTTGGATGATCAAGGCAGGAAACTCCTGGCCTACTCGGTCCGCCATAAATTTGAGTTTTTTCCACTCCACAAGCTCGCGTTCGGCCTCGGCCGCACGGCGCTCAGTAAAAGAGTTGTCTTCAGCGATTTCCTTTAAATCAGCGGCGGAAAACGGCGCTTCAGCGCCATCAAGCCACCGGCTCAGAATGCGGTGCACGACCAAGTCCGGGTAGCGGCGAATGGGGGAGGTGAAGTGAGTGTAGCAGGGTGCCGCCAGTGCGAAATGCCCGCAATTGTTTTCGCTGTAGCGAGCTTGTTTGAGGGAACGGAGCATCAGGTAGTTGAGAATCCGCTCCTCGGGCTTACCTTCAAGCTTCTGGATGAGCTTCTGGTAGTGGCGCGAAGAAACAGCCACTCGCTCTTCCAGCAGCAAATCCTTCCGCACTTTGCGGCCATCGCGGTGACGGTCGACATGGGGATAGCGGCGAACGGCGACCGGGCCGACGCCGAGGGAATAGCCAAAGTGCGCTGCCAGGAGCTCGAAGTCGGCGACGCGCTTGGCGTCCGGTGGCTCATGGATGCGATAAATGCTCGGCCAGCCGAGATTCTCAAGATGGGTGGCGACCGCCTCGTTCGCGGCGAGCATAAACTCTTCAATGATGCGGTGGGCGATGTTGCGGGGCGCGCGGCGCAGGCCCACCATTTCACCGAACTCATCGAACTCGATGAGCGGCTCGGGTAGATCGAAGTCAATTGAGCCCCGTCGCATGCGCCTGCGGTTGAGAATCCCGGCTAGCTCTTTCATGGCTTCAAACAGCGGAACGAGGGGCTGATAGCGCTCTCTTTGGGCGGGATCGCCCTCCAACAACAGATGCACTTGGGTATAGGTCATCCGCTCGACGCTGCGGATGACGCCCCGCGTGAATCTCTGGGCGACGATGTCGCCCTGGCGATCAATTTCCAGGAGGACGGACAGCACGAGGCGGTCGACGTGGGGTTTCAGCGAACAAATTTCCGCCGATAGCTCGATCGGCAGCATGGGAACAGCGCGGTCCGGGAAGTAGACGCTCGTGCCGCGCCGGAGAGCTTCCCGGTCGATAGGAGTTCCAGGGAGGACGTAATGGCTTACATCAGCGATGTGGACCTGAAGGGCGAAGTTGCCATTCGGCAGGCGGTCCACCCATACGGCGTCATCAAAGTCACGGGCCGTCTCGCCGTCGATGGTGACGATGTTGAGATGACGAAAATCCTCCCTCGTTGTGAGTTCCTCGGGGGAAACCGATTGCGGGGCGCGCCGGGCTTGTTCGAGCACCTCCGGAGGGAAGCGGTGGGGGATATGGTGCTTGCGGATCATGATCTCCACGTCGAGACCAAAATCATCGGGATGACCGAGCACTTCGATGACACGGCCCGTCGCTTCGCCCGCAGCATGAGGGTATTCGAGAATCTCCACCTGCACGAT
This sequence comes from Bryobacteraceae bacterium, assembly GCA_025056455.1. Lineage (GTDB taxonomy): Bacteria > Acidobacteriota > Terriglobia > Bryobacterales > Bryobacteraceae > CADEFT01. The sequence continues at coordinate 862,434 of JANWVY010000002.1, forward strand.
CAGGCCATCGAGATCTTGCGGGCTGTGAATTTCTAGGGGGGCCGCGCCAAGCCGGTGGGCTGGTGTGGCCTCGGGCGGTAGTTCCATGCCTTGTGGGATGCGGATCCATTGCTGGATGCGATCGTCGTGGGGAATAACGAAGGCTCCGCGACGGGTGAGACGGAATTCCCCCACCAGCTCGGCGTGCGCCCGCTCAAGAATTCGAACGATTTCTGCTTCTGCGCGCCCGCGTTCTCCGCTGCGGACAATGCGCACCAGCACGCGATCGCCGTGCATGGCCTTTTGCGCCTCACTTGGGGGTAAGAACAGGTCGCCGTTCAGGCCCTCGACAGGTGGATCCGCTAGGAGAAAGCCATAGCCATCGCGGTGGACGCTAAGGCGACCAGCCGCGTAGTCGCGGCTAAAGCGTGTAGCAACAAAGCGACCCGAACGAGTTTCGGCAAGCTCCCCTTTTCTGCGGAGCCGGGCCAGGGCCTGTTCGAGGTCCTCACGGGCCGCGCCTTTGGCGCCCAGTTCACGGACCAGTTGCTTGAAGCTGGCTTGGGAGTGAGGAAGCCGGCAGATGTGCTCCAGCAGTTCTTTGTCTGTCATCCGGCGTGGCTACTAACTAGTATGCTAGAGCTGATGGAAATCAAAGCAATCCGCCTAGACATTCCTTCTGGCGCCAATATCATTCTCGGCCAATCCCACTTTATTAAAACGGTCGAAGATCTGTATGAGGCGATTGTGAATACGGCTCCGCACATGAAATTCGGCATTGCCTTCAATGAAGCCTCGGGCGCTTGCTTGACGCGCGTGGATGGCAATGACGAAGAGCTTCAGTCCTCGGCTGTGAACCTCGCGCAAGCGCTCGGTGCTGGACATTGCTTCGTCATCGTGCTCAAGGAAGGATTTCCTATTCATGTTCTGGGACGAATTAAAGAGGTCCCTGAAGTGGTTGGCCTCTACTGCGCGACTGCGAACCCAGTAGAAGTGATTGTAGTTGAGACCAGCCAGGGGCGGGGGATCTTAGGGGTAGTCGATGGATCCTCGCCCAAAGGCGTAGAGGATGCAGCAGGGAAGGAGTGGCGCCACCGGTTCCTCCGCCAGATTGGGTATAAGCGATGATCCTGACTTCGGAAGAGGAACTGGAAGATTTCTTATCTCGGCCTTCGGAGGCCGACGCGCGGCTGATGGAAAGCCTCGAGGGGCCCCTGCTGATTTTAGGAGCGGGGGGAAAGATGGGACCTTCGCTTGCGCGGCGGGCCGTGCGCGCGGCCGAGCAGGCTGGGGTCAACCGCCGCGTGATCGCTGTATCTCGCTTCTCCAACCCAGTCGCCCAACAGCGCCTGAGGGACTGGGGTGTGGAGACTCTAAGCGCCGATTTGCTGGATCGCGAGCAGCTAGGCGCCTTACCAGAAGCGCCCCATATCATCTACTTGGCCGCACGCAAATTTGGGTCAACCGGCGCGGAGCATCTAACCTGGGGCATGAATGCGTGGTTGCCAGGACTAGTCGCCGAACGCTACCGCTACTCCCGCATTGTGGCGCTTTCGAGCGGCAACATTTATCCCCTTTTGCCGGTGACCTCGGGCGGAGCTGTGGAGGAGACCCGATTAGAACCAGTTGGAGAGTACGGGCAATCGGTTCTGGCGCGGGAGCGAATCTTTGAATTTTTCTCCTCGCGCTACGGCACGCCCGTTTGCTTGGTTCGGTTGAACTATGCCGTGGAGCTTCGCTACGGCGTGCTTTTAGACATTGGCTTAGCGGTGTTTGAACGCCGGCCCGTGGATTTGAGCATGGGAAACGTGAACGTCATCTGGCAGGGAGATGCCAATTCCGTCATTCTTCGCTCATTTGCGCTTTGCTCATCTCCCCCTCAGACCCTGAATCTCACTGGACCCGAGACCTTATCGGTGCGTTATATTGCGGAGCGTTTTGGCAAACTTTTCGGCATTGAACCCCAGTTTGAAGGCGCCGAGGCGCCCACGGCATTATTGAACAACGCCGCCAAGTGCCACCGGTTATTTGGCTATCCGAGCGTCACGCCGGAGCAGCTGATTGAATGGACGGCCAGCTGGATCGGAATGGGTGGCGTCACACATGGCAAACCGACAAAATTCAATGTCCGCGACGGAAAGTTTTGAGGGCGGAAGCAGGGAGAGGAGCCGGGAGGAGAGCAGGCCGCCTCTGGCCCCTGAGACTCAAGACGGTTGCCATCTAGGCGCTCGTGCCGTCGGGTTCAAGCTGTAATCTGGGGGATGGGCTCACCGTACACATCTGTGAGCCGCATCTGGCGGCCTTGGTAGGCGTAGGTTAACCGCGTGTGGTCCATTCCCAACAAATGCAGAATCGTGGCGTGGAGGTCATGCACGCTGACGGGCTGCACTTCGGCCTTATAGCCAAACTCATCGCTCGCGCCGATGGCTTGACCGCCCTTGATTTTTGCGCCCGTCATCCAGATGGTCATGGTGCCTGGGTTGTGGTCACGGCCCAACCCCCGTTGAGAAATTGGCATACGGCCAAATTCGCTCTGCCAGATCACAAGAGTCGTGTCGATCAAGCCGCGCGCCTTGAGGTCCTTCAACAACCCGGCGATCGGAAGGTCCGTTTCGGCGGCGTGCTGGGCATGATTGGAGCGAACGTCGCCATGGGCATCCCAGGTGTCCGTGTTTTGATTGCCCAAGCCGCCATGATAAAGCTGCACGAATCTCACGCCACGCTCGACCAGGCGCCGGGCCATCAAACACTGCCTACCAAAGGGCTCGGTGACGGGATCATCGAGTCCATAGAGCTTTCGCGTCGCTTCTGATTCTTGGCTGATGTCCGCAGCTTCCGGAGCACAGGCCTGCATCCGGTAGGCTAGCTCGTAGGAGGCAATGCGTGCGGCCAGTTCGGAATTGGCTGGATTGCGCGCCTCGTCGAGAGCGTTGAGCTGAGCCAACAGCTCGAGGCGAGCCTTTTGTTGCTCGGCAGAGACGCCGGAGGGCGGTCGGAGGTCCAGAATGGGGTCGCCTGCCGCGCGGAAAACGGTGCCTTGATAGAGCGCTGGCATATAACCGGCGGTCCAGTTCGCCGGCCCGCCAAACGGCCCGCCCCGCGCGTCGAAAATAACGACGAAGGCAGGCAGGTTGCGGCTTTCTGAACCGAGGCCATAGGTTACCCAAGAACCGAGGCTCGGCGCGCCCATGCGCACGGTGCCGGTGGCCAGCTCATAATGCGCCATGACGTGATCATTCGAGCGGCCAACCACAGATTTGATGATGGCTAGTTCATCGATGTGCGAGGCAAGGTGCGGAAACAACTCCGAAACTTCCAGTCCAGACTGACCGTAGCGCTGGAAACGGAATGGCGACGGCATCAAAGGCCCCGGGTGTCCCTGACGAACCACAATCTCGCCTTTGCCCTCAAGCGGTTGCCCGGCGTATTTGATGAGAGCAGGTTTGTAGTCGAAGGTATCGACCTGACTGACGCCTCCGCTCATAAAGAGCGAAATGACGGCCTTGGCCCGAGGCTCGAAGTGGGGTTTTCGGGGAGAGAAAGGAGAACTCGCCCCGGGGGCCGAGCAGGGTGTAGGACCAGCGAGCAAACCTTGCTGATCGAGCAAGGCAGCCAGAGCGAGACCGCTCAGGCCACCGCCCGCTTCAAACAAAAACTTCCTCCTCGAAACAAAGGGCATGAGTTACCTCAAGTAAACAAACTCACTCAGGTTGAAAAGCACGTGGGTGAAATCTTCAAGCGAATTGGATTCGAGGAAGCGCAGGCCGAGCGCGCGCTCGGTTGCATCCGGCACCCGGCCTACCGCCAGGCGGTAGGCGAGAACCAGCTGCTCGGATGGATCGGCTGAAAGCCGGCGAACGCGTTCGGCAAAACGTCGGGACTGTTCTACGACGAACTCGTTATTGAGCAAGGTCAGAGCCTGCGTGGCCACAGTCGAAACGTTCCGTCGGCTACAGGTTAGCGACTGGTCGGGAAGATCGAAGACCTCGAAAAAGGGGAAAGGTAAACCGCGTTTGCGATACACGTAAATGCTGCGGCGCCAAGTTTGGGGCCCCTCGGGTTGTGTTTGCCAGATGCCGTTTCTCATGGATTTCAACACGTCTCCGGCAAGTTTGGGAAAGATGGGAGGCCCCTCTAAGGCTGGGTTCAAGGCTCCGCTCACCGCCAAGATGGAATCGCGAATGACTTCAGCCTCAAGCCGCTGGGGACGGAACCGCCACAGGTAGAGATTGGCGGCGTCCTTGGCTAAATTTGACTCTGGGGCAAAGGCAGACGACATCTGATAGGCGGCTGAAGTCATGATGAGCTTGTGCAATCTCTTCATACTCCAACCGCTTTGTTGGAACTCGAGGGCCAACCAGTCCAGCAGTTCCGGGTGCGTGGGACGGTCGCCGGTGTGGCCGAAATTGTCGAGCGTGCCCACGATGCCGCGTCCAAAGTGATGGTGCCAGATGCGATTCACAATGACCCGCGTAGTCAGGGGATGATCGGGGGAGACGAGCCACTTGGCGAGCGCCAGCCGCCGGCCAGAGGTGCGGCCATGCGCGGGAGGCAGCTCGACAGCAGGATTGCCACGCGTCAACACCAGGGGGAAACCGGGCCGCATTTCCGGTCCGCGGCTCTGCATGTCGCCATGATGGAGGAAATAGGCGGGAGGCGGCTGGTAACGCCCAGGTCCGCGGTGAAGGAAGGAACCCTCGATCGCCTCCTGCTTCACTCCCTTTCCGGGGGCTGGTTCATCACCCGGACCATCCGGAGCGAAACGATAATCTCCGTCGGTGATGCCCATGGCGCTAGGAATGGGTGGCGGCTTTTGCTGTTCGAGGGCGCGGATCGCCTCCTGTAGTCTTTTCTTTTCTGCTAGCTCGGCCGGCTTTAACACGCGGTCGAATTCCGCGCTCGAGACACTCGTAGTGCGGATGATCTGGTTGGCCAGCAGAACTTGTCCAGGAGTACGTCGATGCTCTGGAGTGTTGATCGCCTCTTGAATATGCGGCGGAAACTTTTTGTACTTCTCTTGTAATAAAGCCTCGCGATAGGGACTTTCGATTTCACGGATGCGCGCCTGAAGGGGCTGAATGCGGCGAGCAATCTCCTCGAGTTTGGCCGAGTAAGCTTCAGCCTCCGCACGAGGCACGAGGGGGTGGTCCACCTCTACGTAGCTAAACAAAGAGGCCTGGAGGCGGTAGTAATCATACTGGAAGATGGGATCGAACTTGTGGTCATGACAACGGGCGCAATGCAAGGTCAGACCCATCACTCCACGGCCGAGCGTGGCGATCATGTCATCGAGATAATCAAACCGGAACTGGGGGTTATCTTTCTCGCGAAAGCCGACTTTGGCATAGTTGCGCAGGAAGCCTGTGGCGATTAGGGTTTCTGTGGACTCGTCTTCAAGCTCATCGCCTGCGATTTGCTCGAGCAAAAAGCGGTCAAAGGGAGTATCGCGATTAAAGGAGCGAATGACGTAGTCGCGGTAGCGCCAAGCGTTCGGCCGGTCATAATCATGCTCGTAACCGCTGGAGTCAGCATAACGGGCCACATCGAGCCAGTGTCGCCCCCAACGTTCACCATAGTGAGGCGAGGCCAGGAGTTTGTCGATCAGCTTGGGCCAGGCCTCTGGCGAGGGGTCCCGCAGAAATTGGTCGATTTGTTCAGGCGCCGGGGGAAGCCCGAGCAAGTCGAGGTAAGCCCGGCGCACCAGTGTGACCCGGTCGGCGGCGGGCGCAGGAATCAATCCGCGTGCATCCCATTCCTTTTTGAGAAAGGCATCGATGGGGTGAGCCGACCATCGGGGGTCGGACACGGTGGGAATTTGGGGACGAACCGGTGTGCGGAAAGCCCAAAACGAGCGTGCCGCTGAGGGCAATTCAGGCACTTTGATCTGGTTTGCGGGTGGCTGGGGCATGGAGGATTGGATTTCGCCTTCCCAAGGCGCCCCGGCTTCGATCCAGCGCCGGATGAGCTCCACTTGTGGCCGAGCCAGCGGGCCGTCGATGGGCATGGCAGGTTTTTCCAGACCCGCGACCCGTCGGAACAGGGCGCTTTGCCCTGGGTCACCGGGCTTAATGACCGGTCCTCGCTCGCCACCTTTGAGGGCGCTGGCGCGCGAGCGGAGATCCAGCCGGCCGGCCTGCATCGACGCCCCGTGACACTTCAGGCACCGCGCTTCGAGGATGGGGCGAATATCCCTGGCAAAGGAGATCGGCTCAGCACCGCTTGCAGGCTGCACGACAAGCCCACACAGCCAGAGCCAGCTGAGCAAGCCACCAACTCCTCGTCCGTACATACCCCTCGCGCCCCTGATTATATGAGATTCTTGCAAAGATAGCGAGGTAGGCATGGCAAGAAGAGAAGTGGCCACGATTCAGGAGCTGGCTCAGTGCACGGGGCAGGAGGTTGCCCTCAGCGATTGGTTTGAGATCACACAGGAGCGGATTGACGCCTTCGCGAAAGCCACGGGCGATTTTCAGTGGATCCACGTCGACCAGGAACGCGCCGCGCGTGAGTCGCCGTTTGGCGTCACGATTGCGCACGGGTTTCTGACGCTTTCTCTGCTGTCGCGATTCGCACAATCGGCCATCGACATCCGCCAACCGTTTCACCTGGTGATCAACTATGGGCTGAACCGGGTGCGGTTTCCTGCTCCGGTACGGTGTGGAGCGCGAATCCGAACCCGACACTTGCTGCTGGAAGCCGCGGAGATCTCGGGCGGGTGGCAGCTCCGCTGGCAGGTGACGGTCGAGCTTGAGGGATCCGACAAACCGGCTTGCGTGGCCGAAACCATCACCCGCTACTATGAGCGCTTTCCCTAATCCACGGCCCAGTTAATTGGAGTGATCCGCAGCGAGCCTTGTCTTAGCCAACGGAAGCCAGGCTGGCTCAAGGTGAGAACAGAGGCTAAAAACATGCCGTAAGGGGTTGCCAAGGCTTTGATTTTAGGTTGGATTTTCAACCATTGGGATGGCCAATTGCGCCGTTGGGTGGAAACTGGACAAAATTTGTCCAAACAAATGCGACAATTTTAGTCTGGGTAGTTGCTCGGAGTTGTTGGGTGAAGTTATAAAGGAAATAGGACAAGACTAGTCCGGTTTCATGTTGAAGCTGACCAAACGGGCCGATTACGGTTTGATCGCGCTGAAGCATCTGGCGACGCAGGAGCGGCGAGCCAATGGCTCTGGCGAGGTAGGCGCGACGACGAAGGAAATCGCGGAGTTATACCGGATCCCCGTGCCGCATCTGGCGAAGGTGCTACAAAAGCTTGTGCGGGAAGGCTTTTTACGATCGGCCCAAGGCAGCAACGGCGGTTACCGTCTAGCGAAGGAGGCCTCCCAGATTAACGCGCTCGAAGTGATCCGGGTGTTCGATGGACCGGTGATCCTCACCTCCTGTTTTACGGACCACGGGGGTAGCTGTGAGCAATCCGAGCGCTGCAATGTGCGGGAGCCATTGCGCAAGATCCATGAAGGGATCCTGGGGTTGCTAGCGAGCATCACCATTGCGGACATGGCCTCAGACGACCCGCTGGCCCATCAGCCGCTGGTCAAGCTCTACGCCAAGCCAGGGGCAGCGTCTGAGGTTCACCAGGGAGATTCCGAGCAAGCGATTCAGAGAGTCCATGACGATGCGGTCAGTGGCCCCCTCGGCCGGAATCTGACCGGTCAAAGAAGAGAGGAGTTAAGGGAATGCTGAAGTTTCCGATTTACATGGACTACCACGCGACCACTCCGATGGATCCGCGTGTGCTAGACGCCATGATGCCCTATTTCACCGAGAAATTTGGGAATGCGGCAAGCCGCAACCATTCGTTTGGTTGGGAAGCCGAGGAGGCGGTGGAAAAGGCGCGGAAGCAGGTTGCAGATTTGATTGGCGCCACGCCCAAGGAGATCATTTTCACGAGCGGGGCCACGGAGTCCAACAACCTCGCCATTAAGGGCGTGGCGGAGATGTACGCCGAACGCGGCAACCACATTATCACGGCCGCGACCGAGCACAAAGCGACGCTCGACACCTGCAAGCGTTTAGAAAAGCACGGCTACCGAGTGACCTATTTGCCCGTACAGCCGACGGGTCTCATCGACCTGGACCAGCTGCGCCAGGCCATTACCGATAAAACGATTTTGATCAGCATCATGTACGCCAACAACGAAATTGGCGTGGTGCAGAACATCCGGGAAATTGGGCGCCTGGCAAAAGAAAAAGGAGTGCTCTTCCACACCGACGCGGTACAGGCGGTGGGTAAGATCCCGGTGAACGTTATTCAAGACAATATCGACTTGCTCTCGCTCAGCGGTCATAAGATCTATGGTCCGAAAGGGGTAGGGGCGCTCTATGTTCGCCGCAAGAACCCGCGCGTGCAATTGACGGCGCAAATGGATGGCGGCGGTCATGAGCGTGGCATGCGATCGGGCACGTTAAATGTGCCAGGTATTGTCGGGCTTGGCGAAGCTTGCGCCATCTGCCAGAAGGAGATGCCGGAGGAGAGCGCTCGCCTGCGCGAGCTGCGGGACCGGTTGAAGGACCGTTTGCTGGCGAACCTGGACGAGGTTTACATCAACGGCACGATGGAGAGCCGGTTGCCGCACAACTTGAATATGAGCTTTGCCTTCGTGGAAGGCGAATCCTTGCTCATGGGAATTAACGACGTCGCTGTTTCGAGTGGTTCGGCCTGCACGTCCGCAACGCTTGAGCCGAGTTATGTTCTGAAGGCTTTGGGAGCGGGCGATGATCTGGCTCACTCCTCCATCCGTTTCGGTTTGGGGCGTTTCACCACGGAAGAAGAAGTCGACTACGTCGCCAACAAGGTCATCGAAGTAGTGAAGAAGCTGCGAGAACTTTCGCCGCTTTACGAGATGTACAAAGAGGGCGTTGACCTGAGTAAAGTGCAGTGGACCACACACTGAAGCATCGAGGCGCCAAGGGCAAAGGATTGGAGACAAGTTTTTAACCCAGAAGCAAAGCTTGGGTGAGGATTTCTAGGAAAGGATTATTCACATGGCCTACTCGCAGAAAGTACTGGATCATTACAACAATCCCCGCAACGTGGGTTCGCTCGATAAATCCGACCCCAACGTGGGGACGGGCATGGTGGGAGCGCCCGAGTGCGGCGATGTTATGAAGTTGCAAGTGAAGGTGAACCCGCAAACGGGGATCATCGAAGACGCTAAATTTAAGACCTTTGGTTGTGGCAGCGCGATTGCTTCCTCCTCTCTTGCGACAGAAATGCTGAAGGGCAAGACGGTGGAAGAAGCGCTGGCGATTAAGAACACGGAACTGGTGAACGAATTGAGCCTTCCGCCGGTGAAGGTGCACTGTTCGATTCTTGCTGAGGATGCAATTAAGGCGGCGATTGCCGATTACAAGAGGAAACAGGCCGCTCGGGAAGCGGTTGTCGCACAAGCGCAGTAACCCATGTTGCAGGGATCTTCTTCCACAGTGGGCGCTCCAGCGGCGAGTGAGCGGACCATTCACGTGACGCCGAAGGCGATACAAAAAATCCGCGAAGCCTTTCAGCGAGAAAAGGTGCAGGGAGGATTGCGCCTCGGCGTTCACGGTGGGGGTTGTTCTGGGCTGAGCTACCAATTTAAGTTCGATCCAAAGCCGCGGCCCACTGACCATGTATTCGACTTCGGAGACGTAAAAATTTTCGTCGACCCGAAGAGCATGTTGTTTCTCGATGGCATGACGCTCGACTGGAAAGATTCGCTGATTCATTCGGGCTTTGTCTTTGAAAACCCGCACGCCAAGAAATCGTGTGGTTGCGGGACTTCCTTCTCGGCTTGACAGATTGTCCGTCCAGCCCGTGTGATCTGCCTCTGGCAGAAATCAGGAAGGCGACCCTGCACAACTTGGATTTCGCCATGGAACAGCCTCCCTGCTGGCAGTGCAACAAGAAATATACCGGTCTGTTTTGCGCCCACTGCAACGCGTTGCAGTGTCCTGTTGATGACTATTACTCCGTCTTTGGGATGGAGCGAAAACTGAGTCTGGACGTTCAAGCGCTTCAGGCGAAGTTTTATGAACTCAGCCGACTCCTGCATCCGGACCGCTTCACCCGCCGCTCGCCTTTAGAACGGCAGTACTCGCTCGAAGCCTCTTCGCTGCTGAACAAGGGTTACCGTGTCCTCCGCAATCCGGTGCAACGAGCTGAATATGTTCTGAAGAAGGAGGGGTTCGATATTGGCGAGCAGGGCACCAAGGATGTTCCCCCGGAGCTGCTGGAGGAAGTGTTCGAATTGAACATGGCGCTCGAAGAGCTCAAGATGGGCGACCAGCAGGCGCGCGGCGCCGTGGAAGAGGCTCGTCAAAGGTTTGCAGCAATGAGAGATGAAATTGACCGGGAACTCGAACAGCTCTTTCAACAGTGGGACGAAAAGCACGAGCGGGCTACCTTGCAGCAAATTCGAGGGCTTCTCAATCGCCGGCGCTATATTCACAACCTAGTCACTGAAGTGGAAAATGTCGCAACTCTTTCAAATTGACTTTAGTTCTGCCAAGAGAAAGCGGATTGTGGGAATCGATCTTGGCACGACCAACAGCCTAGTGGCGTTTATGGATTTGACTGGTCCCAAGGTCATCCCCGGGCCCGATGGGGAACGCCTGGTGCCAAGTATCGTTAGCCTCACTCCAACGGGTGAGTTCGTGGTGGGGCATGCGGCACGAAAGCTTCTCATTGATCAACCCGAGCGCACGGTATATTCGGTCAAGCGTCTCATGGGGCGCGGACTGGAGGACGTGAAAGAAGAGCTCACGCTGTTCCCCTTCCGAATTGCGCCGGACAGCGGCAACGTGATCAAGCTCCAACTTGGCGAAAGACAGCTGACCCCGCCGGAGATTTCCGCCCAGGTCCTTTTGCAGTTGAAACGCAACGCGGAAGCGTTTCTTGGCGAGGAGGTGACACAAGCCGTCATCACGGTCCCTGCTTACTTCAATGATGCGCAGCGGCAAGCCACGAAGGACGCTGGTCGAATAGCGGGGTTGGAAGTGCTGCGTTTAGTGAACGAGCCAACGGCGGCGTCTCTTGCCTACGGGTTGGATAAGAGACAAAACGGCGTGGTTGCCGTGTACGATTTTGGCGGGGGGACGTTTGACATCTCAATCCTGCGTCTACAGGACGGCATTTTCGAGGTGCTGGCCACCAACGGCGATACCCACCTAGGCGGCGACGACATTGACAATCTCCTGCTGCGAATTGCGCTCGAAGACATCGCCGCGGAGTGGGGACAGGACCTTTCCGGTCATGGCGAAGCCGTGCAACGGTTGCGCCGCGCTGTGATCACAGCCAAAGAAGAACTGTCTTATTTGCCGTTTACCCACATTCAGTTTGAGTGGGAGGGCCGATCCTACCGCCGCGAGCTCACTCGTGAGTTATTTGAAAAGCTCATTGCGGGAATTGTGGAGCGCACGCTGGAGCCCTGCCGCCAGTGCATTGCAGATAGCGGCGTCAGCGTGGAACAAATTGACGAAGTGGTCTTGGTGGGCGGCTCCACGCGCATCCCCTTGGTCCGGAGAGCGGTGGAGAATCTGTTCAAAGCGAAACCCCATACCGAGCTCAATCCGGATGAAGTGGTGGCCCTAGGGGCAGCTGTACAGGCAGGAATTCTTGCCGGGGAGGTAGAGAACAAATTACTTCTCGACGTCACCCCGCTCTCGCTGGGTATTGAAACCATGGGTGGGGTGGTCTCGAAGCTCATCCACCGCAACTCGACCATTCCTACTTCGGCCACGGAGCTCTTCACCACTGCCGTGGATGGCCAGCGCAACGTGCTAATTCACGTTGTGCAAGGGGAAAGGGAGCTCGCGAAAGATTGCCGCTCGCTGGCCCGGTTTGAGCTGAAGGACATTGAACCGATGCCGGCGGGTGCGGCACGCATCGAAGTGAAATTTCTCATCGACGCCAACGGCATTCTCAACGTTTCCGCGAGAGACCAGCGCACGGGCAAGGAGCAAAGCGTTGAAGTGAAGCCTTCTTACGGATTGACCGAGGACCAAGTGGAGGCCATGATTGTTGAATCGATTGAGAAGGCGGAGCAGGATTTTAAGGAACGGCAGGTAAGAGAGGCGCGCCTGGAGGCTGACACAATCCTTGCCGCAACGGAAAAGGCGCGCGCGAGTGACGCATGGTTGGACCTGAGCGAGCAGGAGCGGCAACAAATCACTGAGGCCACCAACCAGCTGCTGCTGGTTTATCACTCCGAGGATCATCACTTAATCCGCCAAAAAATCGACGAGCTGAATCAAGCCACCCTGAAGCTCGCCGAGACGATGTTGAACTCCGCGGTGAGGGCCGCTTTGAAAGGAACGAAGTTGGAATGAAACGCTTGCTGTGGACTGATGCCGAGGAAATCGCGCTGGCGCTCTTTGAGAAATACCCGCATCAAGACCCTCTTCAGGTGCGCTTTACCGACCTCCACCGCTATGTGATGGAGCTCGAAAACTTCGGCGATGAACCCGGTAAGTCGAACGAGGCCAAGCTCGAGGCCATTCAGATGGCCTGGTACGAGGAGTGGAAGGCCAACCAGTAGAGCTTTTTGAAGAATCTCGGCCCTCGAACCACCTGGCCCGAACCACTCGCCAGCGGCCAGGATGGCCTGCAACATCGACTGGCAGATTGCGCAAAGCAGCCCGACGGTTCCCACAGCTAAAATAGGGGATTTGTACAAGGGCCTGTCCATCACGGTTGTTATTCCCTGTCTGAACGAAGAACAAGGTATTGAGCAAGTGCTCCGGCGCATGCCGGCGTTCGTCGATCAGGTGATCGTGGTGGACAACGGATCCACCGATCGGACGGCAGAAGTTGCGCAATCTTTCGGCGCGCTGGTGATCCGCGAGGATGTGCGGGGCTACGGGCGCGCTTATAAGCGCGGCTTCCAATCGGCGACGGGAGACGTGATTGTGACGCTCGATGGCGACCATAGCTACCCGGTGGATGCCATTTCTTATTTGCTCGAAGCCTTCCTGCATCTCGAAGCGGATTTTTTGAATGCCTCGCGTTTCCCGGTCGGCGACCGCAAAGCCATGAGTTTCAAGCACAAGGTCGGCAACTGGGTGCTCTCGTTGGTGATGTCGCTGCTTTACTTTCGCTGGGTGCGGGATTCGCAATCCGGCATGTGGGTATTCCGGCGTTCGATCCTGAAGGATTTTGTGCTCGAGTCCGATAGCATGGCTTTCTCCGAGGAGATTAAGATTGAGGCACTCAAAAATCCACGCGTCCGCTTTCGAGAAATCTCGATTCAGTACTCGTCGCGTCTCGGTGAAATTAAGCTGAATCCGTGGCGGGACGGGTTTTATAACCTGTATTTTCTAGTGAAGAAGCGCTTCACGGGGCGGCGGAAGTGAGATATGCTGGAGGGCGTAGTTTCCCGTCTTGAGTTTCCCGCGTCCCGATTGGTCGCGCTCCCAATGAGCCCCGTTTTCCGGTTCCGTTTGGGACGAGTGTGGTAAAAGTCTCTGCCATCATTCCGACCTGGAATCGCCGGGATCTCCTGGTTAGTCTTCTCGAGAACTTGCGCCTACAAACGCAGCCCTTTGCGGAGATCCTGGTGGTGGACAACGGTTCTTCGGACGGTTCCGCGCAGGCGGCCCGCCAGCGAGGGGCGCGCGTCATTGAGCTTGCCTCAAACCGTGGTTTCAGTTTTGCGGTCAACCGGGGAATTGAAGCCTCGCTTCACGATTGGGTGGCCGTTCTGAATAACGACGTTCTGCTGCATCCAGACTGGCTGGTGCGCCTTGTGGACAATGTTGGCGAGTACTGGTTTGCCACAGGAAAACTGCTGCGAGCCTCTGACCCTAGGAAAGTGGACGGGACGTTTGATCTGTTGTCGCGAGGAGCTACGGCTTGGCGAGCCGGACACGGAAGACAAGACGGCCCGCTTTGGACGGAGAAACGAACCATTTTCTTTGCCCCGTTTACGGCGGCGCTATTCCGGAAAGAGATTTTCAGTCGTGTTGGGCTGTTGGATGAAGAGTTTGAATCGTATTTGGAAGATGTGGACTTCGGGCTGCGGTGCGCCTTAGGTGGTTATCATGGCCTGTATGTGCCGGAAGCTACGGGGCGGCATCTGGGCGGGGCTACCTTGGGCGAGTGGAATGAAGAGACGGTCCGGCGCCTGGCTCGAAACCAGCTCTTGCTGATTGCCAAACACTATCCGGAAGGCTGGATTTGGCAATACGGCTGGGCCGTGCTCGTGGCGCAAAGCTTGTGGGGGGCGGCAGCGTTTAAGCACGGGGCGGGACTGGCATTTTTAAGCGGCAAGTGGGAAGCGCTAAGGCGCTTTGGCAAGGTCCGCCGCAGTGGGTCCAAGCAAATCCGCCAGGTGCTGGTCTCGAGCGAAGAGGAGATCCGTCGGTTGCAGGCAGAGACCGGGTTTGACCTGTATTGGAAACTTTATTTTCGCCTCACATGAAATGTCGCAAGTCCCCAGTATCGGTGGTGATCGTGACGTTTCAGTCGGCTGAGGTGATTGCAACTTGTGTGCAACACGCCATCCAAGCAGCCGAAGAGGTCATTGTCGTTGACAATCACTCGCAAGATGCGACGCTTGAACGAGTTCGCCGCTTTGCGTCAGTGAAAGTGATCGCCAGCTCGCGGAATCTTGGTTTTGCGGGCGCTGTCAACCAGGGCGTGGCCGCGGCGAGCCAACCTAATGTTTTGCTCCTGAATCCCGACGCGATTTTGCTGGAGGGCTTAGAAGACCTGGTGCGCGCCCTCGAACAACCGGGTGTGGGGGCCGTTTCCGGAAGATTGTGTGACGCCTCCGGCCGGTTTCAGTTGGGATTTGGGGTCCGCCGCCTGCCAACAGCGGGGGCGCTTGCCTTGGAGTGTCTGGGCTGGAACCGCCTGTTTGCGGAGAACGCGGTCAACCGCCGTTACCGTCACTTAGACTTTGATCCGGAGCTGGCCCAGGAAGTGGAGCAACCAGCGGGGGCATTTCTGCTGTTTCGCAAAGAGGTCCATGCGGCCTTGGGGGGTTTTGACGAGCGCTTCTATCCGCTCTGGTTTGAAGATGTAGACTTTTGCAAACGGCTCAAGGACCGCGGTTTAAAAATTCTGTACGAGCCAAAAGCGCGGGCGATTCATCAGGGGGCACACTCCGTGGGAAAGCTCACCTGGGAGCACAAAGTGCAGTACTGGTATGCTAGCCTACTAGGTTATTCCGTGAAACATTTTACGCGGCCTGGAGTCGTAATGGTGGCGGTGGCGGTGGCTGGGGGCGCCGTCATCAAAGCACTTCTGGGGATTTTCGCTCTGCACAGTCTTAAACCGGTATGGATTTATGGTAAGGTGATACGTCTGGCTTGTCGTTATCTTTTTCCCCCGGTTACGACAGCAACGAAAGCAGTGCTGGAAAAACATTCATAACACCAGGCTCATATTCATGTCCTATCACGATTTGGTTTCCGTCACGATCGTGACATATAACAGCGGCCGCTTCATTAAACGCTGCCTCGAATCGGTGCTGGCCCAACGCTATCCACGGAAAGAGATCATAGTCATTGACAACGCCTCCACAGACGGCACCGTCGATATTTTGGAGCAATTTGAGGATCGCTGCCATATCGTTTATAACGACGAAAACATCGGTTTTGCAGCGGCGCAAAATCAGGCCATCAAGATTTCCCGCGGCGACTGGGTTTTGACGCTGAACCCAGACGTGCTGTTGTTGCCGAACTTCATTTCCGAGGCCGTTGAGGCGGGCCAGCTTGACCCCCGCGCGGGCACGATTTGCGGCAAACTGCTGGCAATTACCGCGAACTTCGACATTCCGGAGAAACCGCTGGTGGATTCCACGGGGATCTACTTTACGCCCATGCTCCGGCATTTGGACCGGGGCAGCCAGCAGGTGGACAACGGCCACTTTACGACGAATGAATACGTGTTTGGAGCGACGGCGGCAGCGGCTCTCTACCGCCGTGAAATGATTGAAGACATTTCCATTTTTGGTGAATTCTTTGACTCCGACTTCTTTGTGTACCGCGAGGATGCCGACGTGGCCTGGCGGGCACAATTGATGGGGTGGCGGTGCATCTACACGCCGACAGCGCGAGGCTATCACGTGCGAGCTGTACTGCCGGGCAACCGGCGTGCGCTGCCAGCGGTCATCAACATGCACTCGGTTAAGAACCGCTTTTTGATGCGCATCAAGAACATCAGCAGCCATCTCTACATGCAGAATTTTCTCTCCATTCTCTGGCGGGACCTGGTAGTGATTGGCTGTTGTTTGTTGCGCGAGCACAGTTCGCTCAAAGCATTTTGGTATCTCGCGACCTCCTGGCGCCGGGTGCTTGAGAAGCGCCGCGAAATCATGAAACGGAAGCGGGTCAGCGATGAGTATATCGCCAGCTGGTTCTCCTACCGCCCGGTGTCCATACCGATCCCCAAGGTGCGGGCGCGGCTGGCTGCGCGGTCGAAGGCTGCGCGAAGCTGAGCGCGCAGAAGAGGCGCTGCGGGGCTGAAGGGATTTGCCGCTTCGAATTGCCATTCTCGGGACGCGCGGCATTCCGGCCAGCTACGGGGGATTTGAGACCTTCGCCGAAGAACTTTCTCACCGCCTGGCGGCCCGAGGGCACGAGGTTACGGTCTACTGTCGCAAACCTCATCCGGAACGGATGTATCGTGGCGTCTACCTCCAGTACTTACCAACCATCCGTCACAAATACACAGACACGATGGTCCATACGGCCTTGTCCACGCTCCACCTGCTGTTCACCGGAGCCGATGTGGCGTTGTTCTGCAACGCGGCCAACGCGATTTTCACTTGGGCACCGAGGCTCTTTGCGACGGCCACCGTTTTAAACGTGGACGGGCTTGAGCGCAAGCGCCGCAAGTGGAACCGGCTGGCCAAAGGCTGGTACGCCTTGTCGGAGTGGTTTTCGACCTGGATGCCAACAAAGGCCGTGAGTGACGCACGCACGATTTCGCGCTACTACCGTTCTCGTTACCGTACGGAAACCGCTTATATTCCCTACGGCGCTCCCGTCGGCAAGGTGCCTACCACCGAGATTCTGGACAAGCTGGGATTGAAACCCGGTGAGTATTTCTTGTACGTGACGCGATTCGAACCAGAGAACAACCCTTTGCTGGTTCGTGAGGCTTTTGAGACTTTGGACACCGAGAAAAAGCTTGTCCTGGTGGGTGACGCCCCGTATGCACACGATTACATTCGAAAAGTGCGGAACACCAGCAACCCGCGAGTCATCTTACCGGGGGCCATCTATGGCCGGGGTTACCATGAGCTGCAATCTCACTGTCTCGCTTATGTTCATGCGACGGAAGTGGGGGGCACACATCCAGCGCTCATCGAGGCCATGGGCCGCGGATGTCTGGTGTTATATTTGCGGACGCCGGAAAACGAGGAGGTGGCTGGGGGCGTGGCGCTGCCCTTTGATCCGTCGAACCTGGCCGAGCGCATGCGCGCCGTTCTTAACATGCCTGAGGAAGATCGCCAAGTAATTGCGGAGGCGGCGATGAAGCGGGTGGCCTCACGCTACAACTGGGATGCGGTCACCGATGCTTACGAACGCCTTTTCTCGGAGCTTGTGCGGCGGTGAGTCAGGGGGAGAAGTGAGCCGCAATCTGCGTTGTTGGGTGGAAATCTCGCGCCAGCGGCTGGTGGAAAACTACGAGCGGTTGAAACGGACTGTTGGTCCACGGGTGGAGATCATGCCGGTGGTCAAGGCCGACGCCTACCGGCACGGGGCGGTGGAGGTTTCTCGGACCTTGCTTGGCGCTGGGGTGCGCTGGCTTGCGGTCTCGAGCGTCGACGAAGGGGTGGCCTTGCGCCGGGCTCAAATTGACGCCCGGATTCTGGTGATGGGTGGCATCCTGCCGTGGGAATGGGAAACCATTCGCAGCTACGAGTTGACCCCTGTCCTGCACTCGCTCGAGGAAATCGGAAAAGTCGGGCCAGGACGATACCATTTGAAGATCGATTCGGGGATGGGCAGGCTGGGCACGCGCGCGGAAGTTCCGCAACTTGCCTCGGCAATTCGGCAGGCGCCGCACGCTAAGCTCGAAGGACTAATGACGCATTTCGCCTCATCCGCCGATTTCACTTCCAATCAAACCGAATTGCAGATTCAGCGCTTTGAAGAAATTCGTCAAGGGCTTCAGGCTGAGGGCGTGGTGGCGGAATACGTACATATGGCCAGCACGAATTCCCTTGTGCTTGCGCGGAGCGAAACCTGGTGGAATCTGGTGCGGCCAGGTCTGGTTTTATACGGATACTGGACCAAGGGCCGCGGCGCGGCTCCGAAGCCGCTCGTGGAAACCCGGCCCGTGCTTTGCTGGAAAGCCTCGATCGTGGCCGTCAAAGAGATCGAGCAAGGGGCACCGGTCGGCTATGGTGCGATGTTTCGCGCGCCGCGAGACATGCGCATTGCGGTGGTTGGGATCGGCTATGCGGACGGCCTGCCCCACCGGTTGTCCAACCGTGGCCGCGTGATTGCAGCCGGAAAGTTAACCCCTGTTCTCGGCGCCGTGTCCATGGATTTGACCACGATTGACCTCACCCCTGCGCCCCATTTGAAGGTGGGCGACGCGGTCACCATTATCGGGGAAGAAGGCGAAGTTTGCCAGGACGCCCACCAGCTGGCCCGGGCGGCCGGCACGATTACCTATGACATCTTATGCAGCATTAGCGCGCGCGTACAGAGGGTTTATCTCTAAAGAGGCCACTAGGCCTTTTCAAACCGCTGCTCGTTCAGGTCAGAAGGTAATAGTAATGATTGCGATGAAGCAGCTCGACTGGGCGGTCGAAGAGCTGGCTGAGGGTGTCGCTGGAAAGCACCTGGCGCTTGTCCCCATCGCAGTGCACTCTTCCATCCTTGAGCAGAACAACGCGGTTGACTTCGGGAATAATGTCCGAGAGGTGGTGAGTGACCAAGATGATGGTGGTGGTGGCGGCAAGCTGGCGCAACAAGTCGAGCAAGGCGTGCGTGGCGCCGATGTCGAGACTGGCCGTCGGTTCGTCGAGGATGATGGCCTTGGGACGGTGAACCAGGGCGCGGGCAATCAAAAGCCGGCGTCCCTCACCGGTCGACATCTGGTTGACCATCCGGTCGGCAAGGTGAGTCAAGCCAAGTTGCTCGAGAATCTCCTCGGCGCGCTCGCCCATGTCCGGCGTCACCTGGTGGTTTGGCCAGATGCCGACACTGGAGAAGAAACCCGAAAGAATCACTTCACGGCCTGAATAGGGATAGCGGAGAAAGCTGGCGAGCAGGTCGTTGTGCACAATGCCGAGGAGGGGCCGGAGGTCAAAAATGTTCCAGGTATCGCGCCCGAAGATCCGCACCTTAGAGCCGGGAAGCGCCAGGGGGTAGCAGTCGCGGGTGATGGTCTTAATGAGAGTAGATTTACCGCTGCCGTTTGGCCCCAGGATGGCGACGTGTTCCCGGGCGTGAACCGTGAGATTCAGTCCTTTGAGCCCGAGCTGGCCGTCATGAGACACGTAAACGTTGGAGAACTCGAGGAGCGGTGGTTCCATGAAGTCGATTTCCAGGCTAACAAGGGAAAGGGGCAGACCGCCAGCAAGCCGGGCGAGCGCCGATTACATGGTCATATTGACGACCTGAAGCGTGAATCTCTCTGGGGGCAACGAGCTGACAGGCTCAGGGTGTTTGCTAGCCCAAGTCTGGTAGGCGGAATCTCCCACCGTGTCTTTGAGGTAAAACAGGAACTGATTGGAAAGGAAGGAGATGGGCGGTGGCTGGCGGAAGGTAAGGCGAAGCCCGACAGCCTTTTCAACTTGTACGCCCTCCGTGGGGACGCTTTTGTCTTCGAGAAGGCGCACGAAGCTGGAACGTCCCGCATGCGGCCAGACGTCGCTGCGCAGCAAATGGCGCAGCTCGGGGCGGGATTCGAAGGTGATTTCGCACTGCCGAATCCATTCTAGGATATCGTCTCCCCATTGCCAGTGCAGGATTAGGCGTTTGTATTGCTCGACTAAGTGCAAAGCAAGGTCCAGTTTGCGCTGTTGGGTCGTGATGGCGTCATAGGCGAGCTGCGCGGGCAGCATATCCTCGCTTTCCACAATGCTTTCGGCCATTTCGACAATTTTGTCCAAGCGTTGAATTTGGGGAGAGCTATGCACCAACAGGGGCGGCAATTCGTGCTGCCGGTCCCCGGGGATCTCTAAGTACGTCCGACCACCGATGATGTCCATGGCATCACCTCATGCCTCCGAATCCATTCCTACCGAATCACATCGGCTGAGGAAGACAAGAACTATAATTCGTTGATTATACGGACGGCTCATCGGTCGTGCAAGTTTCAACCGCTTGGGAAGGGATCAGTACCCTGCGACGACGCCTCCGCGACGGCCGTCCGCCCATCCAATTCTCCAGCCAGAGTCTTCTTCAATGGCAATCGCGCTGACGTCGCCCTGGGTGCGCCATTTGGGGTTGATC
Organism: Bryobacteraceae bacterium; assembly: GCA_025056455.1. GTDB lineage: Bacteria > Acidobacteriota > Terriglobia > Bryobacterales > Bryobacteraceae > CADEFT01. The sequence goes on from JANWVY010000002.1 coordinate 882,819, forward strand.
TTGTGGCCCATGGATCTCAGTTTTTCTGCCACGTCGAGGACTAAGGCGCCGGGTTCTGCTTCCACCGATCCGCTTGAGAAATGGATGCGTGGAAACTCCACAGCGTCGCGAAGCGACATCTTAAAGTCAATGACGTTACTGATAATCTGGACCAGCGTGCTGGGGATAGTGACGCCGCCGGGGGTGCCCAGGGTCATCCAGGGCGAACCATCCGGCCTCAAAACAAGCGTGGGGGCCATGGTCGAGGGATAGCGTTTTCCAGGCGCTACAGAACTTGCCAGCCCCGCGCGGTTCGAAAAGACGGACATGTGATTATTAAGCAACACCCCAGTGCCCTGGGCGATCACTTGCGATCCGTAGAATCCGCTCAAGGTGTAGGTGTTGGCCACCATGTTTCCTTCTGCGTCGATGATCGAAAAGTGCGTGGTATGGGGCGTTTCAGAGGAGAGGGGCAGCGGAGCCTCGGGGCTAGCTTGATCCAGCCGGATCGATCCGGCCGCGCTCTTTGTATATTCGGGGCTTAAGACCTGGTCTAGCTTTTCTTCGCCTTCCCGCATGAGAATGCCCCGCGCATCGAAGCCGCGGCGCATGGCTTCAATGAACAAGTGCCGGGCTGCGGCCGAACCCTCCATTCCTAGACCTAGGGCAAAACGGTCTAGAACATTCAGCGCTACGGCAACCGCCACGCCGCCGGTGGAGCTCGGAGGCATGGTAAGAATCCAGTGATCTCGGTATCGTGTTCGCAGCGGCTCGGTGAGCTTCACTTCGTAGTTTTTCAGATCTTCGTAGGTGAGGATGCCGCCGTGAGCCGCCATATCCTGGGCGATCCGCCGCGCGGTTTCGCCTTCGTAGAACTCGCGGTAGCCCCGTCGTTGCATTCTGCGAATCGTCTCTGCTAACGCTGGCTGAACCACCTTTTCGCCCTGAGTGAGGGGACGGTCAGCTCCGTGCAAGAAGACCTGAGCCGTCTCGCGGAAGGCTTTCATTACGGGAACTTGGAGCTTCAGGATGCGCTCCATGCGCAGGGAGGCTGGGAAGCCGTCTTTCGCCAAGCGGCGAGCCGGTTCTAGGCAGTCGCGCCAGCTGATTCGGCCGTATTTTGCATGTGCCACCCCCATGCCGGCAGGCGTCCCTGGAACTGCGACGCTGAGATAGCCAATATTTGCTTCCCGGTTGCTACGGAACATGCCGGGCCTCGATGCCGCGGGGGCCGTGCCGGCATAATCCACCGCTTGCACCTTGCCGTCGGCCATCCGCAAGACCATATAACCAGAACCACCCAGGTTGCCAGCTTCCGGATGTACGACGGCGAGGGCAAACGCGACGGCAACGGCCGCATCCACGGCGTTTCCGCCCTTGCGCAGGATCTCTACGCCAGCTTGGGTCGCTCGTTCGTGTACACTAGCCACCATGGCCTTCGGCGCCCGTAGCGGCTGGCTGACCATGGGCCGGAGCTCTTCGAGGGCTAAACCGCTTTGGGATGCCTCCTGTCCGACGCAAACCGTAGCCGTCAGTAGCAGGGTGAAAGTCCAAGGGAGCAGATGTCGCATTTGTTTTTCTTTGAGTTTAGCGGTCCGCAGAGAGTTGTTTAAACACCTATCCGACCCAGCCACAAGAGATTGCCCTCGCACCCTTGGCGGACTTTACCGAACACGTAGAATGAAAAACAAGGGTCGCGTTTGATGTTCTTTAGCAGGAGGCTCCTGATGAGACTCAGCAAGTCCCTCGTGCGGGTGGGCGCAGTTTGGGTTTGGATGGCTTCTCCCCTCTTGCTCGAAGCTACTGTCTACTGTTCAGCGGAAGCGCTGGAATCCTATCCTTTCCGGGTTGAGGGGGTTGCGGAAATCCCCGGAACGATTGGAATGAGCTGCTTCGGAAGCCCTGTACCTGTGGTGGGTAACGTCGTGCTGACCCTTACGAATTCCACGTTCACCAGCAAGATCATAGGGGCTGGAAACAAGACGGAAGCCGCGATGACGATTTCCGCAGAGGGTGGAACGCTGGTGGAAGGAACGAATTTGTTCTTTGGGGTTCGAACCAGTCCCAACACAATTACCTTTTATAATATCCCGCTACTACCGGGCGGCCCGACATACAGCCAGAGCTTCGAAATCAGCAATCTCCGAGTCGACGGCGGTCCTTTGAATAATCTTCCCGCGATCATTCAAATCTCAATCACAAGCAGCACCCCTGTGGTGGTGGCTCCGTCAAACGTGAATCTGGGAACCGGGCAGTCAGGGTTTGCGGCGAGGACGGTTTTTCCAGCCACCTACGAGCGGTGTGTCAATGTCAACCGCAACCCCACGACGCTTACCGACGACCCAGTCGAGATTCAGTTTACGGAGGCCTCCGCAAATTTCTTCCGCAGTCAAGCGGGTGAAAACGGGGTTGTTTTTAGCGGCATCTCCGGGCAACCAGGAGTGGCGAGTCACGGCACGATGCTTGCGGCGCGCTTTTCGAATGTTCCCGCAGGAGCGATTCTTTGGGCCGCTGTGAATCCCGTCGGAGGAGGCCCGACGTTGCTGGCGCAACTAGCCTCGGAAAGCGGGACGGGGCCTACCGTCAGCCGTTACGGGGGATTGTACCGGCAGATTCCCGTCGTGGGTGGCAATGCCGTCGCTGTCTGGGAAGTCACCGCCTCAAACCCGTTCCAATTGGAAACCGTGCGCTTTCGCGTTGTCGTCGAATTTCCTGCGAATCGGGTCTCCGCGGGCACCTCCCAAGTGCAGCTGTCATTTCATCCCGATCTCACCACGTCGAGGATTCCGCGCTTTCGCACGGCTGAGCCCTCCCAGACTGCGTTTGTCATCCAACCGACCTGTAGCTGGATCAGCTGTACTCCCACCACACTGAGCTTTTCCTCCGTTGGATTCCTCACGCCACCCGCGAAATTCCTCACTGTAAACGTTCGAGCGCCTTCGACTTTCAAGACGGACGCGACAGCGCCTTGGCTGACAGCGACCCCAAGTACTGGTGCGATTACAACTAGCACGGTGCTGTCTATTTCCGCCAATCCCCCACTTGCAGGGTTAGGTTTGAGTACGGCGAATCTCGTGGTTTCTGCCGGCCAGGCCGAATGCTTGGTGGAAGCCAGTCTCGAAGTGATTGGGGCGGCCGTCGCGGCCACGCCGGATTTGGTTACTTTCGACTTCTATGCCGATGGGACGGTGCAGCCAGCCGAGGCGGCGGTTGTGGTTCATGGCTCGCTGAGCTCGATCCCAGTGGAAGTGGTGGCAGGTCCTGACTCGCAGTGGATTGGCGTTTCCCCAGCCAGCTTGACGGTTCCAGGAACGTTCCGGATCCGGCCGAACGTCGCCGGCCTACCGCTACGAAATATCGAGGGTATGGTTTTTGTACGCTCGCCGGGAGGTCCAGCCGTTACCGTTCAAGTAAACTTGCGGTTTCAGCGACGCCAGCTGACCTTCCAGCCCAATCCGCTGAACCTGACCTGGCAGGCTGGAAGCACGACGGTTCCCACCGGCACGGTTCAAATGACGAGCAGTCCTCCGCTTGTCCCCATTCAAAATGTCGGGGCCACGACCGACGATGGCCGCAACTGGTTACTGGTGAGCGGACCGCCCCAGATTCCCGGCATGCTGAATGTCACCATTGATCCGGCGCGGGTCAATCCTACTCCAGGTCAATATGGCGGAACCATTCAGGTGCAGCTTGCGGGCAATGAGACCTTCAGCACGCGAGTCCTGCTGACAGTCACGCCCGCTCCAACGTTGTCGGTGAACCCGGGCGCGCTGGAATTTCGCCATACCCTCGGAGCAGCGAACCCGCAGGCACAAGGTATCAACGTGACCAGCAGCTCTCCATTGAACTTTACAGTCTCATCGAACCAGCCGTGGCTCACCGTGACGCCAACGAGCGGCGTCACCCCCAGCTTCCTCTCTGTGGCGATCAATCCGGCTGGCCTCGCGGTGGGCGTCTATACAACTTCGCTCGTGATAACCAGCCAAGGAACGGCGCCTGTCGTGGTGCCGGTCACCCTACATGTTCTTTCGCCGGCGCCGTCGTTGAGCGCGACACCAAACCCGTTAGCGTTTTTTCATGTTTTCGGCAGTTCGAATTTGCCACCACCGCAAATCTTAACGGTTACGAGCAGTGCACCACTGGTGTACACTGCCACGGCTTCCTCGAATGGCAACTGGTTGTCGATCTCGCCTACCGGAGGCAACACTGTTTCCCTCCAAGGCGGGACACCCACCTCCAGCCTGGCAGTAAGTGTGAATCCTGCTGGGCTTGCGCCGTCCCCGGCACCCTATACAGGGTCCGTCACATTGACGACGCCCGGCTCACCTCCTGTCGTCGTGGACGTCCTCCTCACGGTGTCGGGCCCGCTCGTCACGGCCAGCCCTTCGGCGCTAACCTTCACCCATCAAATTTCGACGAGCACTCCACCAGCCCAAACGCTGTTGCTCAGTTCTCCCCTATCGGGACAGGTTGTGACGCTCAGGGCGATCTCTAGCGGATGGCTGATGGTGACTCCGGCTACGGCACAGACGCCCAGCGTGATCACGGTTAGCGTGATGCCAACCGGTTTGGAGGCGGGTATCTACACGGGATTGATCCAGATCACGGCGGGGAATCAAACGCTAACCGTACCCGTCACGCTCAACGTGGTGGGGCCTTTCCTCTCGGTAACCCCCGGCAGCCTCCGCTTTGAGGTGACGCCGGGGGCTGCACTGCCTCCGGCCCAGACAATCAGTGTAAGCGGCGCAAGCAGCGGGCAAGTCTTCTCCGTTTCCGCGACGTCGACCGGGGGCTGGCTCTCGGTTGCCCCGCTTGGCGGTTCATTGCCTTCGACGCTGACAGTGAGCGTCGCGCCTCAAAATCTCCAACCGGGCTCTTATACGGGACAAATCACGATCAGCTCGGGAGGCTTTTCCGAATCGGTGACGGTGGTGTTGGTGGTGCAGCCCGTCACGTTGACCGTATCGCCGGCAACCTTGAGCTTTGAGGCGTATCGTGGAGGGCTGGCGCCCGGTCCCCAGACAGTCAACGTGACAAGCCTGCCCGCGGGCCTCAGCTTCAGCGTCACCACGAGCGGGCAGAGTTCCTGGCTCTCCGCCAGCGCTCTTCAGGACCGCACACCCGCATCGATTCGAGTTGCGGCGGACGCTACTAACCTTGAGGCGGGAACCTATACCGCAGTTATTACTGTCACAGCACAGGGTCAATCGCAGACTGTGCCCGTGACGCTGAACGTCGTCAACCCAGCTTTCAATGTGAGCCCGGCATCCCTGAGCTTCCGGCACGCTTGGGGCCAGGATCCACCGCCCGCGCAGAGCATCTCCGTCGGGAGCGTGCCGCCGGGAGTCAGTTTTGCGGCCTCGATCGTCAGCAATTCGCCCTGGCTTAACGCCGGGGCGCAATCCGGACGCACGCCAGGCTCGATCGCCGTTTCCGTCAATCCAACCGGTCTCGAGCCGGGCGAATACACGGCTACGATCGCCATCACCGCCGCCGGCCAGGTGTACAGCGTCGGGGTAAGCTTGACGGTTCTGGGCGGTACACTTAGTGTTTCCGAACCGCAGGCGAACTTAACGGCGTTTGTTGGAGCCGAGACGAGTCTGCCCGTGCGAATTCAAGTGACAAGTACTCCCGCCAACTTGCCCTTCAGCTTTTCTGGTGGCACGGCCTGGCTGTCCGCAGAATCGTCTTCAGGCAGGACACCAGCGACGCTGACTCTTCGCGCTCGCCCGCAGGGACTGGCTCCGGGCCAATACAGCACGACAATCACGATTACCGCTCCAGGTGCAATCAACAGCCCTCAGACTCTAACCGTCACGCTGTTGGTGGTGGGCGCTCCGAGCATTACCTCGCTCAGCCATTCGAGCGTTACGGCAGGCTCTGGCGCCTTCACGCTGGTTGTAAGCGGCACAAATTTCACGCCTGCCAGCCAGGTTTTGGCCAATGGCGCGCCGTTGCCTACAACCTTTGTGAGCAGCAACCAGCTCCGGACGGAGATTCCGCCGAATCTGATCGGAAGGCCGGGACACGTTGAGATTCGCGTAACAAACCCCGAAGGATTAACTTCGTCACAGGTCCTCCTCGCCGTGCGACTTCCCAGCCAAGGAATAAGGTTGGAGATCCTGGGCAATCCTGGGCCTGGAGAACAACCCCGGGTGGTGGCCGTGCTTTCCGAACCTGTAGCCATTCCGCTCAGCGGCACCTTCTCGTTGGCCTTTACCGGGCGCGATTCCGCGGTGCAATTCGCCTCCGGAAGCCGGTCCGCCAGCTTTGCGATTGCCGCCGGCGCGACGCGCTCTCAAGAGGTCCCCTTCAGCACAGGCACCGTCGCTGGCCGTTTGGAGATTTCGGCGGCGGTTTCCGCTCAAGGCTCCGATCTGACGCCAGACCCTGCCCCAACTGTCTCCCTCACGATTGACGCCTCAGCGCCTGTGATCCGCAGGGTTGAGCTCCAACGAAGCGGCGATGGTTTTGTGTTTGTCATCACCGGGTTCACCACAACGCGGGAGATTGCGGAAGTGAATATCCGTTTCAGCGGTAACGTACAGCCGGTAGAAGTGAACACGAACGTCGCGGCTGTCTTTGCGAACTATTTCAACAATCCCGCCAGCGAACCCTTCGGCGGGCAATTCGAATTGCGATTCCCGTTTACTGGCCAAAGCACGGGAATTATTTCGGCTGTGGTGTCCTTGACGAACAGCCGCGGCAGGTCGAACTCTGTGACCGTAAACTTTTGATGGCGCTCCTTACGGCGACGCTGCCGGGTACGCCATGCACACGCACAAGAACGGCACGGCGCGGCTGGCTAGCGGGGTAGAGCACAACGGCTAATCCATCCCCAGGAGCGCGCTTTTGGTGCGTGCAAGGTGCAGTGCCAGTTTTCGCATAGGCATCTTCGCCCAGCGCCTGAGCCGTGCCGTAGCGAGCCGCCTGGCGCATCCCCTGCAGGATGCTAGCCACACCTGGTTCCTCTGCCCGGCGATAAAGTTCAATGTAAGCATGGAGCAGTTGCTCCGGTTCAGCGCGTTCCGGATGGTGTAATCCGAATTGCTGGACTACGGCTTGCAGATGCTCTTCGGGCACCTGGCTCCGGAGCACGTCAAAATAGCGGTTACAAGAGAGGGCAAGGGCCCGGACAATGTCGAGCTCGCCGTGACCACCGGGCTTCCAGCAGCCGTGGCAGCGGATTTTGGGGAAAGAGAAGCCATGACGCTGGGCGTAGGCGAAAGCCAGAAATGGCTTTGAGAGTGAGCCGACGGGGATGGCTTTCTCTGGCTCCCACTGGCGACGAACTTCTTGCCCTGTGGTTAGGTCGATTTCGAGCAACGAAACCAGCAACAGCAGGTTCATGGCGAGAGGCGGTAGTAAACGAGCTCGCGAAGACTCACGCCGTGATCCTGGTGTTGAATCGAGACGGTATCGAGCCTTTGTAGCGACCGCGCCAAGCTCGCCAGGTTGGCCGAGAAAAATGGCGGCTCGCTCGAGGTCGCATCCCAGCCTGGAAACTCAATGAAGCGCATCATGCGCTCAAACCGGTCCACTTGGGAGGCTAGGCGGAAGCCGGCGAGGTAAGTAGTATGCGGCGGAAGCGGAGTTGTACGGGAAGCACTGGCAAGGTTGCCCAGAACCTCGGCACGGCTGGCAATCAGCAGCAGCGGACCGCGCGTTTGCATCGCCAGCGGATAAAGAGCGTCCAACTTCCACACCCCTTGTTGCTCTTGCCAGTTCAGTCCGAAGCCGGAAGTGGTGAGCCGCGGAGCTAAGTTTTCTGCGAGCGTGCGGCGCACGGATTCGCCATCCCAGGGGGAAGCCGCACGCAAAACGACGGCGGCATCGTGGCCTAGAAAGACACCACCCCCACTGGGGCCCTCGAAATAGAGAGTGAGGAGGGCAAGCGGAGGGTTTTTGACCAGCAAGTTTCGCAAGCCGTTTTCGCGAGAAGCTGGTAGATCCTCAGCCGCAGCCGTATCTAACCAGGTTTCAAGGTCCGATTCATCGCCAGCAACCGTGCTGGGAGAAACAAACTCGGGGGCGAGACCGGGCGGGGCGGAGGGCTCCCCTCGAACGGACAGGAGTCTAGCGCCGATCCACCGAGCCGCTTCTTCCGGATCCGGCCCAGCCCAGGCCCGGTAGACGGTGGCGCGCGGAGAAATCAGGCTGGCGAGTTCGTCGAGCACGGCGCTTTCTACCGGTTTTTTGGCCTCCGAACGCAGAAGCAAGCGCTCCTCGCGGAATTCGCCTCCCTGACGGCGAAGGTCGCTCACCGTAGTGTGGAATTCACGGAGAGCTTGAACGTTGCGCTGAATCCAGTAGGAGCGAAAGGCTGGCGTTCGCACCAAGCGTTCCATGCGCGCTACCAAACGCAGATCCCCGGCTGCTCCAGATTGCTGGAGCGCCTCTCGGAACCAGGGCTCTGAAGCGAGGGCCGGCACTGGGGCTCCGGAATACAGAGCTAGCGCCGCGGTAAGGGCCTGCTCGCGCGTGGCCGCAAAGAACAGATCGCCGTGGAGGGCAAAGGCTGCCGTGCGCTGAGAAGCCCCTTGAGTTTTCACATAATAGGAGAGACCCGAGGCCAAACGTTCGGAAAAATTGCCCCGCAGCTTCCATAACATGCTTTGAATGGCGCGCGCGGAAGAAAGACGCGTTAAATACAGGAATTCGAGATTTTGGATGTCATAGAGCGCGATCGCGGACTCAGCGCCAGCAACGGAGGCGAGCAGCTCCATGTCCGGCGCCACGCCAAGGGCCCGCGTGTAATCCTCATAGACCTCCTTCAGTCGCAAGAACAACCGGGAACGGGTGAAGACCTGGTAGTTTGCGCTCTGAAGCCAAGCGCGCTTTTCTGGCGAGCTGTTCCATTCAGTGAGCAAGGCCTGTAAATTTTTTGCTTCCAAATAAAGCAAAGCTCCTGGCGGGGTCAGGGCCGCCAGAGGTTTGCTTGCAGGCTGAGCCGTCAGCCAGATGGCGACGGCGCTGACCGCCACAGCCGTAAGGAGCCGGAATTTCATTGCGCCCTCCCTGCTGGTAGAACCCTAGGCCGCACCAGACGTGGTTGCGCCAGTTGCTCGCTGATTTGCGGTTGGCGTTCACGGTTGACTTTTCGCCGCTCGAGTTCGCGCCGCTGCTCCTGGAGCCAGGAGCGATCGGTGGGCGCTGGTTCGAGCGCCGCCGCCACTTGCCGCAGGGCCACCGCGTTGGCAAGCAGCTCGAGGCGGAAGAGACTATCGGAAGCGGCGCGAGCCAGCTCGGCTCGTTCGGCCCGTCCGAGTGGCGTGTGGTCCAAGAAGCGTCGCGCGAGAAACGGCTGGATTTCGTATTCGAGAGAGAAGTCGGCATCAAAGACATGGCGCAGCTCCGGTTCGACGATTTGAGCCAGAGCGTTGATGGCCAGCCGGTGTTCACCCGCCGCGCGAGCCAGCGGAAACAAGGTAAGTTTGGCTTGGGTATCGTCCGGGAAGGCGCGAACTTGGGCAACAGCGGCAGCAAGTGTTGTTGCCTTTGCGCGCACCGGCGGAGCAGCAAGCCAGGGAAGTGCCTGGGCGGCCTGGTCCTCAAATTCGCGGGCTTCGGGGCGCTGGTATTTTCGCAACAAGGCGGCCGCCGCTGGAAGATGTTCAAAGGCTGGTTGAGTGAGCAAATTCATGCGCCGGAGCTGGGAAACGGCGGCCGCGACTTCCCCTTCTTCGAGAAGCAACTCTGCAAGGCCAAGAAACTCGCTCGCGGCAGTCGAGCCAAGGCGCAGACGCTGCTCATACTGAAACTTGAGAAGCTGCCGCGAAGCGGCCGTGGCTCCCCAATCGCGTAATTTGATCGCGGCCTCGCGCAAGGCGTTATCTTCGGGCGGCGTGAGTTCTCCCTGGCGCCAGCTCGCGATCACCTGCGAAAGACGCCCGGATCGGGAAGCCAAGTAAAGATCGACGCCAAGCAGGACGTCCGCAAGACGTTGCCGGCCTTGTTCCGGGAAGAACGCCCGGGCACGAGCCGCCCGGTCCGGATCACTGATCACTAGAAGCTCTAGGTATTCTCCATAGAGGGTGTAGTAGCGGAAAAGGAGGTTGTCTCTGGCCTCGCCGACGGCCGAGGCGGCCTCTCGCTCGTAGTCCTTTAAGGCTTGCTCGAGAAGCTGCGCGCGAGCCTTATTTTCCAACCAGGGCTCTTGCGCCAGAGCCTGAAGAAACTCACCTGGCGACGCCAGCGAGCGGCTTGCTGTTAGCAGCCAAGACACATCAAACTGCTTTAACACTTCCCGCAGCGGCGAAGATCCGAACCGACGCAAAGCTGCAAGAACCGCCCGGTCGACTTCTCTGCGCAGCGGAGTTAGAAGGTTTCGCGCCGCAAGCTCATCAATCGCCATTCGCAGGTCGGATACAGCACGGTAGGGGGGCTGGCGCTGCTCGAGTTGGGTGGCGAGAGCTTCCAAGGCTTCTCGGAAAGAGGCCTGAGCGGCCGCTAGGTTGTTTTGTGCTGCAAGCAAGCGTCCACGGCGAACAAGGGCTGCTGCATGTTGGGGCTGGAGCTGGAGCGCAAGTTCATAATCGGCGAGTGCGCGGCCGGCGCGCCCGGACTCCTGCTCGTATTCGGCCAGTTCGTAATAGGCCTCCGGGCTCGCTGGCGAAGCCTCGACGCTGGCCGGTAGAAAATCTTCCGCTTCGCTGCTTTTGAACAAATCGAGATACTCGGCGTAACGGCTGGCGTAGAAATACCAGAGATTGCCCACAAGCTGCTGGCTGCGGTTAACGGGCTTACCGATCCGGTCTTGAATCAGCATGCTTCCCAAGGCTTGTTGAAAGGCTTGCTGGATGACGGGCGTGCGCATCCGGAAATACAGACCCGTTAAGGCGGTGTAGGCGCGGAGCCAGACGGGCGGCAATCCAGCGGCGCGGGCTGAAAGCGCTTGCAAAGCGAGCGACGCATTCCCACTCTCCAGAGCTGCCTGCACGGCAGCATCGCGCGGCCCGGTTCGTGAAAGTTCCAACAACCGGGAGGGATTGCTTTTGGCTACCAAATCCAAGTAGCGTTTCGGGCGCGGTTCTGAGCGTTCCAAAACCCGCACCTCTGCTGCCGTGTCCCCAGCGGCGCGGTAGGCTTCGGCAGCCCACAAGAGCAATTGTTGGCGGAACTCCGATGGCGGGAGCAGCTCCCCGTATTCCTCGAGCTGCCGGCCGAGCTCGCCAAAAGCAAGGCGCTGGGTTTGCAGCTGACGGAGCCGTTCGAGCGCCTCGCTAGCGGGCTCGCTGCCTGGTTGGCTCATGAGAACCTCGACGAGCCTCTTGACTTCCCAATCTGGTATGCCTGCCAATTGGCCAAGCGAGGCGCTTCCACGTACGGGAAGTTTGTCGAGAAAAGCAGCAAACCGCGCCTTTTGTTCTGAATTGGCGAGACGGCCGACCTCGCGGGCCAGAGCCGAAACGAGCTGCTCGTAGGGCGCCTTGCCGTAGGCAGCGTCAAACTCTCCGAATCGCGTCATGACGCGGGCGTAAATAGGAATCGCATAGTTGTGCTCGTCAACGAGCTTACTGCCGGCGAGCTCCAGACCCTTCTCGGCGAGCTCCCGCGCAGGGGCGAATAATCCCCAAGCTTCGAGCTTTTCCGCCGCCTGGAAATAGCCCGCGGGCGATTCCTGGCGGCCCTCCAAATACGCTGTGCGCAGCGCCGCCAAACACTCTTCAACCTTTCGCTGGCGGGCGCGGATCTGAGCGACTCGCTCCATCCAGGCTGACTGGCGATAACTCAGCTCGTAAACCTGGGCAAACGTTGCTGCCGCTTCGTCCCACCGCAGCAGGCGTTCTTCCAGATCACCTCGAAGGATGAGCAAATCGATCCGATCTGGCCGGAGCTGACTGGCGCGCGTGAGAGCGGCAATCGCACCCCCGTAGTCCTCAAACCGGATCAGCAATTTGGCCAGCAAAGCATGGAAGCGGGCGTCCTTTGGCGAAGCGGTGACGGTTTTTTGGTAAAAATTCGTCAACCGCGCCTGCTGCCCATAGAGGACAGCGAAAGCCGCAGCCTCATCGGCAAGAGCGGTGTCTTCGGGATATCGATTGAGGATTTCGATGTATTGATCGACGGCCGCGGCATAGTCTTTCATCCGCGTAAGTACAGGAATGAGGGAACGGCGTAACTGGGAAAGCTGCGAGCCCTGCAGTTTGGAGAAAGTGGCGATTTGCTCCTGGTAGAAGGAGCGCAGGGCGCGGTCATCGCCTTGCAAGGCGAAGGTATTTGCCATCGCCTGGATGTAGGGAAGATGCTCTGGCTTGGACCGCAACAGCTGTTGGAGTTGCTGGCGGGCCAGCTCATAGTTGCCGCTTTCGGTCGCCTTCTGCGCTGCCTCGAACTGTAGGTCTGGCCGGCGATCAGGGTGAGCGATCGCAGCAGCGGCGTTCAACAGCTCGAGGGCGCGGCCCGCGTTTTTGGTGCGCCAATGGTAGTTGACGGCCGCCCGGACCACTCCCAAACTGCGGGGGTGATCACGCACAAGCGCGTCGATGATTTTCCCGGATGCAGTTAGCTGGCCGTGATTTTCATAGTGCCTGGCCAAGGCGAGCTGTTGACGGATGCGCTCGAGTGGATCGTCGCTCAGAGCGATTTGACGCAACAGCGCCCGTTCTTCGGCGCCTGGCAGTCCGAGCCGGCGCGCCTCCTCTTCGAGGCGCGCCAGCAGTTCCTGATTTTCCGCGCGGTCAGCGAGATGGATCAGCAAAGCCTCAAGGTCTTGCTTGCGCTGCTGGGCTTCAAGCAGCGCAATCCGCAAAGAAAGAGCAGCCAAATCTGGGGCTTCGAAATTCAGGGGACGGAGCGTTGCCGATTCCATCGCGCCTTGCAACTTCGGCCGCCGGGCGAGTTCGACAAGGCGCGTCTGGGCTGGCGAGCCACCAGGCTGAGCCAGAGCGCCCCGCACATACTCTTGAATCGCTCTCTCATAATCTCGCTTATTTTCGTAGATGGCGCCTGCTTCATAGGCGTGGAGCGCGGGATTGGAAAGCCGCCGGCGACCGCTCTCAATCATGCTGAGCGCATCGTCGTATTGAAAGTAGTCCCAAAACAAGGTAGCCGCAGCCAGGTAGCCTTCTGGGTCTCCAGGTTCCAGAGTGGCAAGGCGTTGCCAATAGGGCCGCGCGAGGGAAAAGCGCTCCGCCTCGGCGTACAGCTCACCTAGCCGCGTCCAGACTTGACGGTTGGCTGGCGCTTGTTTTGAGATCGAAGTTTCGAACCCAACGGCGTCGATTCTACGGCGGGGGTCATGGGCCGACAGCGAGCGAGCCAGCGACGCCGCTCTCTCGTTCAGCGCTTCTTCGCCTGGAGTTTCCTTCGCCAGAGCGCTGAGCGGAGCGAAGGCGTCTTCATAGTGGCAGCGCCAGATTTCAGCCTCGGCCAGCATCCGCCGGGCCGCGGGATTGTCGACTAGGTTCGAGGCGCGAAGAGCTTGGATTTCCGCAGCCAGCTTCCCAGTTCGCTGAAGAAATTGAAAGAATCGCGCCCGCAGCTCGTCGTCATAGAACCAGTAGCTTCGTAGCAGGCGCTCCCACTCGACCGGGTTTGCCGTTTCGCGCCGCTCATAGATGTTCAGCAGGTTTTTGACGAAGCGAACGTTTCTCGGGAAGCGTTGATGCGCGGCGAGATTGACTTGTCGCTGAATTTGCGAGTCAAGGCCGGGCGCGCTGGCTACGACTTCAGAGACGTATCGCTCGAGTTCGTGACCGGAGAAAATCCGGGTTACTTCTGAGCTAAGCGTACGAAAAGCTGCAATCTGCCGCTGCCGCAGGTAGAACCTGGCTAGCTTGTGATGCCAGGAGCGGTCTGCGAAGCGCTGGCTCGCCCGGCGGTAAACGGCCTCGATCTCAGCTGCCAGTTTATTTTGGTCGAGAAACAACGCCAGCCGTTCATAAAGACCGGGATCATCGGGGTTACGGTCGAGCTCTCGGCGGAGAACCACGAGGGCATCCTTAGGGCGCTTCAAGGCGGCTAATCGTGCGACATAGCGGTCCAGCAAGCGGGCATATTCTAAAGACCGCGGGCCAGCCGTGGCCGCCTCCCCGGAGCTTCGCGCCACTACACCTTCTCCTAAGGGCACGCCCTGGGCGCGCTTGGCTAGTTCCTCGAGCAACGTATCATACACGGCGAGTTCCTCGCGGAACTGGCCCTTTCGGGCATAGGAGTCAGCCAGGAGAGTGGACACCTGGATCCGCGCCTGATGATTGGGAAACGAAGCCAAAAACTGGCTTGCGGCTTGGATGACTGCGTCATTGGCGCCATGGTTGAAATAAGCTTGAATCATTTGAAATCGCAGAGCGGCGCGCCGGGGCGACTGGGGAAATCTACGTTCAAAAAGCTCGAGTAGCTGGGCTCCACGCGCTCGCCGGAAGTAGGCTTCGGCGGCGGCTTGCTGCGCCTGAAATTTCCACTGTGGCTCGGTGGAATTCAACAGCAAGGAAAGAATGCCATTCAAATAACCTGGTCCGGAGTCCGCAGTAGCAAGATCCTGGTACAGCAGCAGATTGCTCGATTCAAGCGCCGTCCCTCGCTCTGGCGTCCACAGCAAATAGCCGGTGAGAGTGGCGAGCGCCGTCTCCTGCTGGGCGGCAGTGGCTTTTGGATGGCTGTACAAGGCGTACCAACAGCGCGCGGCGGAACTGGTGGCCTCAAGCCGGTCGAACAGCTGGGCCACAGCTTCTAGCTCCTCTGGCGTCCAGCTGCCAGCGACTTGCTCTTTGCGTTGAACGTAGTCGCTCAAAACGCGATGTGCTGCGCCTGGATTGCCTTCTTGGTGGTGGTAGTGAAAGAGGCGGGCAACGGGATCAAGCGCCAGAGGGTTTGCCGCGGAACTCGCCCGCGCCCTTGCTAAAAACCGGCGTGTTTGCCTTGCGACACGCATGAGATCAAAGTAGGAAGCAACCAGTTTCTCGGGCCAGAGAGGCCGAAACTGGCGGTCGTAAAAGGCGATGGCGCCCGCTAATCCCGATCCAGCTCGCTCTACTTCAGCGCTCAGGCGAATCGATTCGGCCCAGTCTTCGGGAAACTGCTTTGCGTATTGCTGAGTGAGGGCGAGGGCCTGCTGGGGCTGCTTCTGCGCGATGGCATGAGAGATTGCGTAGGTGAAGGGCTCCCGTTCGTTCGGATAACGCGCGCGCCACTGCCGATAGATGTCTGCGAAAACCTCCTGCGGAAGCAGCTGGCGCTTGGCCAGGTGCAGCATGCGCTCAAACAAATTCCATGCTCGTTGTTCTTTTACTGGGGTGAACCGTTCGCTTGGAGGAGACGGCTGCGAGGCTGCTCGGGCTAACGCCTTGAGCTCATCGGTGACGCGCGCCTGCCGGTGGTAGAAGTCGGCAAGGGCAATGGCGCCTGCCGCTTTATCCGCGGCCAGTTCGGCGTATTTTTTCCAATCCTCCTCCGCAGCGGCGAGCTCTAACTGCGACTCCGCTTCGCGCGCTCGCAAGGCGTAAAGCTCGGCGTTAGCGGGCGCTTGCTGGATCCATTGGGTCAATTCTGGACGTGTCTCTTTCGGTGGCCGCCTCGCTGTGACGGCTCCGGCTGGTAGCGCCATTTCGCGAAAGAAAACTGCTCCCAGGCGATTCCCGGACTCAAGCATCGCCAGCCAGTCCGGCAGATTCGCGCTAGTGGCAATGGCCGCACCGAACAACAACACCAGTCCTGCCCTAGGGTAAAACTGCAAGCTGCGCCTCCTGACTCGCGATGTTGTGGGCAAAATCTTCGGCTAGGACGGTGATCCGGTATTTTCCCGCCGGCAAATGCGACGGCACGATCAGTGTGCCAGTGTTCGATTTTCGCTGCTCGTTCCAGCGCAAGTAGGCGGGCGAAGCGCCAATCATTCGGGCGATGATCGTACGGGTGTGGGCCGAGGCAGTCACCTGGAGCTGCACCGCCTCGCCCCGCCGATACTGGGTCTTGTCGAGCTTCACCCGAACCACGGGCGGTTGGGACACAATCACGAAGGTCTTCGACTCCCGGTAGACTCTGCCTTGGCGATCGCGCAGGATCACGCGAACCTCGTGGGCGCCATCTTTGAGGTCGACTGGTGCAAGAAAACGCGTCTGCCAGATCTCTTCGCTTTCCAGATAGCGTAGTTTTTTCACCAAACCGAACGGAAACACAGCGGTTACTGACACAATCGAGGGGTCGGTCTTGATTCGAAGGATAGGATCCCCTGGGCGGATCACGCGCGGCCGGAGCAAGGAGCGCGGCGCGGCCAGAAACGAAGTGTAGGGCGTGACAAATTTGTACTTTCGAGAAAGGCGAATGATTTCGTCAATAGAGGCGACATCCTCACCTTCCCGCTCGATTTTTTCAAGCAGTGCGTCGACGCGCGCCTTGGCCCAGGTACGCGGCAAGTGGGAATTCTCACTTCCGGTCACTGCTGGAAGACTGACACTCGCCGTTTGATTCCGGACCCGAAAGGTGGCCGGCCCCCCTTTCTGGTATCGCCCGATCCAGCTAGCCAGGGAGCCTGGGAAAACGGATTCCTCGAGGGGATAAATAAGATCGAAGTTCGCTGCGGGTTCCGTACGCAAGATAAGCCCTTCCCAGGGGCGGCGCCCGATTTTACTAACAAACGCCTTGAGCTTGAATTCGACGGGCTCGGTTGAACGCACCCATTCGAAGACGCCTTTGTGCCGCGCCATGCTGCGCAGCAAGGGCAGGTTGGCATCGTCACCCACACCGAAACAGTAAGTGTGCGGGCGGAGGGCAGGCTCAATCCGGCTCCACTCAGCCGCATACCAGTCCGCGAGCTTCGCATTCTGCACCAGCCCCCGGCTCGGCTGGCCATCGCCGAGCGCAACCAGATAGGCTTGGTCGCCCCGCGCTTGTCTCAATCCTGCCCGCAGCGCCTGTTGAAGATTGGTTCCGCCACGCAATCTCGCTGCCCTTACCGCGCCGAGAGCTTGATCCACAGCTTGAGGTGTGGCTTCAATTGGCGCTTGGTGCACTTCCTGGACTTGATCGTTAAAGAGAATCAGGCTGAAGCGGTCGGCGGGGGTCAAGGATCGAAGCAGGACTTCGAGCGCTTGGTAGGACCGCTCCAGTTTTTCCCACTGCATGGAGAGCGAAGTGTCGAAAAGGGCGACGACGGTTCGGGCCGCGGCGGTGAAAGAGGAAGGCACGGTTAACAGCGAGGCTTGAAAAAAACCCGGCTCGCTCGTTGACTCTTTACTGGTTAACACCTCTAGCCTCTCACGCCCGCCATCGAGAGTCCATCTGACTGCAAAGTCCTCGCTCAACTTTACAAAAGAGCCTTCGAAAGAAGCGCGAATCCGCTGGGCTGTGCGCTCCTCGAGCTTTGCAGCATAAACACGGCTGACCATGGCGAAATCTTTAATCGGGTGCTTGGAACGCAGCTCGAAACGCACACCAAACCTCCCCGCCGTTTGGAGCTGATAGGTGTCTGGCTGGAGCGGGATGGCAAACTGTGATTGCAGCTGTTCTACTGGAATCGATTCGTGGTATTCGAGCTCCACGCGCTTGGCGCCAAACGCGGGAATAGGGACGATTCGTGCGGAGAACACCATTGAACGGCGGGCTTGCTCCGCGCTCTGCTCACCTAATTGAAGCAAGCCCGGATCGAGCGCTTGGAATCGAATGTCGCGGTAAACTTCCTCGGCGCGGCGCCGTTCGAGAATCAATCCGGGTATCCGCACTACATCGTCCCAAACAGCGAAGTCGCTGACCACTGCACGTGAAGGCAACGAAAAGCTATATTGCCCCTCAAGCAAACTCCCGACGTGGTTCTGAAAAATCTGCCGGATCCGTACGCGGGCCACTTGGTTGTCAATCAGAACATCGAGGTCCAATTCAGCTAAGGACAGGATCTTTGGATCCGGCTGCGGCCGGTTTGACGGAATGATGACGCCCGTATCGGCCCAAAGGAGGACTGGTGCGGCACAGGACACCGCGAGCCACCAGAGAATCTGTCGCCACAAGGTCACAGCGGTAGCGTCCTCCCTTCGGCAACGCGCACCAATCCTTGATCCGTGCCCAGGTACAGTGTGCCAGCGCCGGCAGCCACTGCGGTCACATTCAGCGACGGCAGACCTTCAGTGAAGAAGCTCCACCGGTTGGTAGCCCGGTTGTACACGGCAAGCCCGTTGTTGACGGTGCCTGCAAATACGCCTCGGGCCGAAAAGGTCATGGCGTTGGGATTCACCTCAAAGCCTTCGCGCAAATCTGCAAATCCATACCAGCTGGCGCCGTCAAAACGGTAGATGCCGGCTCCATAAGTGCCAGCAAAGATCTCCTCGCCCACGGTAACGGCAGCACTGATCCAGTTGTGCTTTAGTACGGAATTCGCCGTTGTATAGCTTGCCTTTACGATTCCACTCTCGAGAATGGAAGCTCCACCGAGAGCGCCGGCCAAAAGTTTTCCCCGCAGGGAAGCCAAGGTGTAGACGTGGTTGTTAACTAACCCGTGAAAGGCGTGGACGCTGCTTGCTCCGCCAGAATTGAGGAAGGTAATGCCGGCCGACGTGGCGACCACCATACCTGCTTCCTCAAGAAGTACATCGGTTGCATGATTAGAAATCAAGCCCTGGCTCTTGGTAATGACCTGGCGGGTTTTCCCTGACCGGTCGGTGATCACCAGCCCGTTGGCGGTTGCAATGACAGCTCCATCTTGACGGAGCGCGATACGGTTCACGCAGAACAAATGATCGTCTTCAAAGTGCGTGACTCGCTGGGTTACGGGATCCCAAATATCCAGGCCCCGGTCGAAGTAACCGAGCCAGACGCGCCCCGTGTTATCAAGAGCGATCGAGGTCACCATCGCGTCGGTAAGAGGGGCGGCCGTTTCAGTTTGCAAAGCGAGATTCCGCCAGTTTCCGGATTCGCGAACGAAGAGTTGATGTTCGAGCACGGCAACCAGAAGCTGGCCGGAGAGCTTCAAGCGCCGGATCTCGGAGTCTCCGGCGCTGGTGCGACGCGGACGTGCGTTGCCGGCAGCAAGCGGCATCTCCCACAAGCCATCTTCGAAGGTTCCAATCCACAAGGTGTGCTCATCGGCCTGTAAATCTCTGGGGAAAATTCCGGGAGCAATGAGAACCGACTTCCCATCCGCGCCGAGTTCGCTGACACCGGCAAGCGTCGCGGCAAAAGCACGCCCGTTCACCGAAGCAAGAGCATGGACATGCCGGTCAGGAAGATCCTCGAAACGCTCGATCTGTCCGCCCTGGGCGTGAATGACTCCTTGATCCAAGGTCCCGATCCACAGCGAGTCTAGTTGCCCGGCGAGCGCCGTAACGGAGACATCTTTGAGCGACTCGTGAAACCACCTTAGTTGCGCCCCGTCCCAAACCAACAGTCCAGCCTTGTCGGTCCCGATGAGCAGCTGGCCCGATTCGAGGGGCAAGATCGCCGTTATGCGCCGCGCCGCTTGCAGTTCTGGCAAAAGCTGGCGAAAAGCGCTGCCATCAAAGATCAGCAGCCCTGCCCCCGCCGTTGCAATAAACAATTCCCGGCGCTGAGCCCCAGCCAACACTCCCGCGGCCATGACTTGCAAGGGTGTGGCCGGCAACTCTAGGCCGCAGCGAAAAGCGTTCTTCAAATGGCCTTCGGAATCCACTTCGAGGAGCCTGTGCGCAGTCAACACATACCACTTGCCGTCAAGAGTATCGAAATCTCGCAAGGTCAAGCGCGGTGTGACCAGCTCGAGCCCTTCAACCGCTCGTGGCTGTACGCTCCGGACGGAGTAGCGAATCTCACTCGAGCCGGATTGCTGGATTTCGGAAACCCGGAGTTGCTGGTGTGCTTTCCAGATCGAGTAGCCGCCAAAAGACGCCCCAGCCAAGGTAACGGCCACCCACGCCAACCGTATTCCCTTCCTCGGCACTCAATTGCCTCCGCTTCCGCCACGCGCCTCCACCACGCCCCAGGCCCGTTTCTTCCCTCTGAGGAACGCAACAGCTCGAGTACGCTTATTGTCGCCTACTGCAACCCGTTCATGCGACACTGGTCGGGATTAGCCATGCGTTTGTTTGCGATCACCTTCGTTCTTTGCCTGCCGGCAGCGGGCCAGAAAGACTTGATTGTCGCCAACTACACCAAGTACGAGCATCGCATTCCCATGCGCGACGGAGTGCGCCTGTTCACTAGCGTGTACATGCCAAAGGACGATTCGGAGAAGTATCCGATTCTTCTCTTCCGCACCCCTTACTCAATCCGGCCTTACGGCGCTGACCAGTACCCGGATAGTTTTCGCGTTTCGGAAAAGTATGTCAAGGAAAAATTTATCTTTGTTTTCCAAGACGTGCGTGGCAGGTATATGTCTGAAGGCGAGTTTGTCAACGTCCGCCCTTACCTCCCGGTCAAGCGGACGGCCAAAGAGATCGATGAGACCACCGACAGTTACGACACCATCGACTGGCTAATCAAGCACCTGCCCAATCACAATGGGCGCGTCGGCATCCACGGCATCTCTTATCCGGGTTTCTATGCCGCGATGGCCGCCATTGACGCCCATCCGGCGCTCAAAGCATCTTCCCCCCAAGCTCCCGTGACGGACTGGTTTGTTGGTGATGACTTCCATCACAATGGCGCCTTCTATCTTGTGCACTTCTTTCGGTTTTTCACCCTGTTTGGAATGGAACGCCCGGAGCTCACCACGAAGCCGGCTCCAAGCCTCGCGCCCGACATCGCGGATGCCTATCACTTCTTCCTCAACGTTGGGCCCTTGATCAACCTGAACGAGCGGTATTTCAAAAACAAGATTCCCTACTGGAACGAATTCATTCGACATCCTGACTACGACGACTACTGGAAGGCGCGTGACCTTCGCGCCGGCGCCGCGAACGTCAAGCCCGCCATGATGACCGTCGGCGGGTGGTTTGACGCCGAAGACCTCTACGGCCCGCTACGGCTTTACGAAGCGATCGAGAAAAAAGCCAAAACTCCCCAGAATATTCTTGTCATGGGGCCCTGGTATCACGGCCAGTGGGGGGGAAGAGGCAAGGGAGAAAAGCTCGGTTTTGTTAACTTCAATTCTGATACAAGCGCCTTCTATCGCGATGAGATTGAGTTCCCTTTTTTCCTCTATCACTTAAAGGGCAAAGGAGAAATGAAACTTCCAGAAGCCTACATGTTTGAAACAGGGGCCAATCACTGGCGCAAGTTTGACGCCTGGCCGCCGAAAAACGCGGTGGCCCGGACACTGTATTTCCATGCTGAAGGGAGGCTTTCCTTTGAGCCGGTGAAAGATCAGGGATTCGACGAGTATCTCAGTGATCCAAACAAGCCCGTTCCTTTCACTCCCGGTATCGTGCAATCGATGACGCGCGAGCACATGGTGGATGACCAGCGTTTCGCGGCAGCGCGGCCGGACGTCCTGGTCTACCAGACTGACACGCTCGAGAATGACGTTGTGCTAGCAGGCCCGATCGAGGCCCAATTGTATGTCTCCACCACGGGTACCGATTCGGACTTCGTTGTGAAGTTGATTGATGTCTATCCCGACGACTATCCAAACCCTGAACCAAACCCAGAAAAAGTGACTATGGGGGGATTCCAGCAGCTGGTGCGCGGCGAGCTATTCCGCGGCCGTTATCGCAAGAGCTTTGAAAAACCGGAGCCCTTCACTCCTGGTCAAGTGGAAAAGGTCTTCTATACCCTACCGGACGTCTATCACAACTTCCGGCGCGGCCACCGGATCATGATCCAAGTGCAGAGCTCATGGTTTCCCCTGGTGGATCGCAATCCGCAAAAATTCGTGCCAAATATTTATGAAGCCAAAAAGGAAGACTTCGTAAAGGCGACACAGCGACTTTACCGTTCGCCTGTCCATCCTTCAGGCGTACGGGTATTGATGCTACCTTAGCCCGTCCCCAACCGGGATGCTCCCGTTGAGTCACTATGGAAATCTTTATCCGTGAGCTCACGTTGGCAGACTATGACGCTTACTGGCAGTTGCGTCTCGAAGCTTTGGAGAATGAGCCACTCATTTTTGGCGAGGATCCCTCCGAGCATCGGGCCCTCTCTCGGTCCGCGATCGAACAGCGGTTTGGCTGCAGTGGAGGAGGGAATTTTGTGTTGGGAGCCTTTGCCCAACAAAGGCTGGTGGGCACAGCGGCGCTCACGCGAGCCGAACGCATCAAGCGGCGGCATAAAGCCATGGTTTGGGGAGTTTATGTCCAGCCAGCTTGGCGCGGAAGGGGAATCGCCACGCGCCTGCTACAAGAGTTAATCGCCCGCGCTAAGCGCATGCAGGGCCTGGCGCTGCTACACCTCACCGTGACGACAACGAATCCCGCCAAGAGAATTTACGACTCGCTGGGCTTCGTGCAAACCGGCGTCGAACCCATGTCGATGAAATGCGGTGAACGCTATATTGACGAATACTTTATGGTGTTGAGGCTCAACTGAAACGCCAGCTTGCGCCTTGGACATCCCTCGAACACCGAGCGGGTATAATCGATCGAGCAGTGCGAAAATTCCTCAACGAGGCTCGAACTCATGAAGGTTGAAGAAATTGAAGGCATTGGCCCCGCTTATCAGTCCAAGCTAAACCAGGTTGGCATCACGACCGTTGAGCAACTTCTCGAGGTCTGCGGCGCTCCTAAGGGCCGAAAGGAGATTGCGGAGAAAACGGGGATCAGCGAAAGCTTGATCTTAAAGTGGACCAATCATGCTGATTTGATCCGTATTAACGGTATCGGACCCCAGTACGCGGAGCTGCTTGAGGCGGCGGGAGTAGATACGGTGAAGGAACTTCGCAACCGCAACGCCGAGAATCTGCACGCCAAGATTCAAGAGGTCAACGAGGTTAAAAAACTCACCGGCAACATTCCCTCGGTGTCCGTCGTTCAAGGGTGGATTGATCAAGCCAAACAGCTGGAACCGAAAGTAACCCACTGACGCGCTTCCTCGAAGATAGCGGCTCCATGACCGAGCGAAGGCTTTGCATGACTCGGGGCAAGCACGGGAGCTTCCCGCTGCTTGCCCTCATCCTCGCGGTATTCACTAGCTGTAACCGGGAATCTGAAATTCGCAAATTGTTTTCTGCGCGCCTTGGAACCGTTGAGCTTCCGGCAGTCGAAGTCACCTTATCTGCGCCCCTGGTCATCGAGAATGCCGACGGATTACACATCCGAGGTAACGGCGCACGTCTCAAAACTGGCTTTGAAGGCCGAGCAGCGATTCATATTCTCAACTCCAAGAATGTCCGTCTTGAAAATTTCACTCTAGTCGGCAATCGAGCATCTCAAGATCAGCGGTTTGGATTTCCTCCCGCTGATCAGCCCATGACTCGCTGGAATCGGAATAACGGCATCTTGGTTGAGCAGTCCAGCGATATTTATCTCAGTAAGTTGACGGTGCGAGAAGTCGTTAGTTACCCCGTTTTGATCAACGCCAGCCGGCGCGTGACGGTAGAAGAAGTCTTAGTCGGAGATTCGGGATCTTTAGACGAAAAATCCATGAATAACGCCACCGGCGGCATCCTCTTTGAAGAGGGATGCGAAGATTTTGTTGTCCGAAAATCCAAGCTTCGTAACATTCGGGGTAACGGCATTTGGACTCATTCCCTTCTCTCGTCGCCTCGAAATCGCCGGGGACTTTTTGAAGAAAACGACCTTCGCTACATCGGCCGCGACGCCCTGCAGGCCGGCCATGCCATAGAGCTTCGTATCCTTCGTAACACGGGTGCCTTTATTGGATTCCCTGTTGAACACGTCGATATGGGCCGCCTGGCCACTCCCGTCGCCATTGATACAGCCGGTAACGTCGAAAACAGCGTTTACGCCGAAAACGAATTCGAAGAAATCAACGGAAAGTGCATTGACCTCGATGGATTTCACGACGGGGAAGTGCGCGCGAACCGTTGTGTCAATCGTCGCTCAATCGACGCCTATCCCCACGGTCACTACGGCATTGTCCTGAATAACAGCAATCCCCAGATGGTCTCCCAGAACATCCGCATCCTCGGCAATTATATGGAAGGCTTTAAATTTGGCGGTATTTTCCTCATTGGCCAGGGACATATCGTGCGCGATAACCAGTTTCTCCGTATCAATATCGCGCACTGCAACGAAAATCCGAACATCGGTTGCCGCTATAAGCCTGATGAACCCGATCTGCTGCAAACGGGCATTTATCTTGGCAAGGGTGCCGAGCGTCCCGCTCCTGCGAAAAACCTAACAATTGAGGATAACACTGTCCAGGGATATAAAATGGCTTCCCGTTGCATTTCCGCCGCGCCTGGCGTTTCCGTCCACGCTAGCCGGATTGCTCGAAACCGTTGCCTTGATTGACCTCCCGCGCCTCACCCGTTCCATGCCGCCCGAACGATTTGCCCCCAAGCTCGCAAACAGCCACCCAGCCATGTCATCCGTTCATGCAACTGCGCGTGGAAGGAAACAAACGAATTTCGTCATAACCAATTAGGCAATATTGATCCAGCGCGAATAAAACAATCGACTCCAACCCTTCAGCTTTTGCAAGACTTACCTCCCGCTCCCACGGCGCAATCGCGTCGCTGAGACCAATTAGATGACTTCTCTTCCCACGAGCGAAGCCCCTCTGCTCAGAATACTGAATCGAGCTGAAACTCTTATTCAAATCCCTCGATCCGGTATAAATGAAACTTTCCGTTTTTAAGTTGTCTAAAATCGACGTGTTCCAGGAACTTGGATAGTTCACTAGCCGGTTAAATTGCCCTTCATTCACATCCGTCGGATAGAGCACTTCAAAGCGACAAGCGGGGAAATCGCTTCGCACGTAAGTCATAACGGCATTTGTGAAGGCGCCAATCAACCCTGCCATAAAAGAAGCTTCTTGGGCATAAATCGCTGGATCGGCTTCGCCACTGGGCACAGCTCTTGGGTAAAAACCGTAAGCTGCAAAAAACTCCGCCCGGCTATAGGCATCGTGAAATGGCAGACCAGAGCCATCATAAGGAAAATACCACCACTGTACCTCGCCGAACTGCAGGTACGGTACACAATCCGCCTGGGCCATGATACTCGCCATTTCGCGGTAGACTTCCTTCCAGTAGCTCAAACTGGCTGGCGAAAAATTCGTCTGCAAGGCTGGCGTGTTTAACACCACTGCATTCCCACTGGGATATCTCTGGGCAATGCCCGCCTCGACAGACGGATCCCCATGCTGTAATTCCATACTAAATGCAGCTGTGACATCCAAGCCGTAGTTTTTTAGTGCACGATAAAAACTTCGACTCCAATCTCGCACTGCCCGGTTGAGACGCGGTGACGCTGCTGTGTCGGTTCGCCACGCTCCATCTTGGCCCCCCGTCAGGGTCGGCCCGCTCACTTCGGCACGAAAATGGCCGCTTTCAGGAAAAGCACTGATAGTTATAGAGTTCCCATCCGCCCCCATCGATCGGGAATAAATCGTGAGTTGTGCTCCGCTAGCCTCCGCCCACACGCTCGTGTAGCCGCTATTTAAAACGAGTTCAAACGCCTTGGCGATGTCCTCAGCGGTCTCCCCAAGTAGATTTAAGTGGTTGATTACCGTTTGTGACGACGGTGGCTGTCCAACCCGGTTAATTATGATCTGCGTGATCTCGCTGAATCCAGGAGTGCCAAAAAATGTGATGGTTCCTTTTGCATAGCTGTGACCGCGCCTTATTAATTCGTAAAACCATAAAGCCCCCACATAATGATTCACCCTCCCTTTGAACCCGAGTGACACAATTTGCCATGCTGTTCGCTCCGGCGCTAATGCGAGCGAATGGTCCGTATCCCAGTCGGTTGCTAACGTCAACTTATCGTCAGCAGCTACAGGCTGGACGGAATCACTAGGGATCGCAATTTCGAGAAAATCAAAATAGAAGTAGGTGCCCGCAGCCCCAACATGGGATATCGCCACAGAATGCTCTCCCGCTTCATACTCACCCAAGAACTGTCTTACCAGAATATCTTCGCCAGCGAGCTGAAGACTGAAGTTAGTGGAATAAGTATCATCCACAGACACAGAAATCGCTGAGCAGTTTGCTGCCCGCCTCGTACCGAGATACAACCGATGGCTGTTACTCGCTCGGTAGAACGCCATCACGCCCGATCCGGGCGTGCTCGTGTAGTGAATCGATCCCCCCGAGTAATTGCCGAACGCCTTAGCCCAGCTCCCGCTCAGCTGAATCTGATTTGACGAATCTTCGATGCGATAACTTCCCGGCCCCGCCACCTGATACGCCCGGTTATTTCCTATAACAGACCAGTTAGTAACTCGAACTTCGAATTCTGACCTGACGAAGTGAGCGGGCTGAAGCGCTGCGGCATAAGTCCACCTCATCTTTCGAACATCCGAGGTAGGAACGGTGATCCCCTGAGTATCGACTAGGCTGCCAAAATTGAGCGTCACCCTCCATTTCGTCGGTGAGACACCGCCTGAGAATCTCGTCGCCTTAGGCAGCCAAAACTCCGTCCGAGCCCCCGCCACATAGCCGTACACCCCGACCCGGTTTCCGTTGGCTCCTACAGTTGAATTGGACTCCGTGAATCCTGCACCCACATAGGTTAAACGGATCTGTTGTCCAACTCGCTCCGCATCAACGGTTGGCGACAAAGCCTGGATTGTTGCAGCCAGCGCATCCAACACGGATTCAACTGTATCGTTTGCCGTGATTTGATAATTATAGTGTTCGTCCTCCCACGCCAACCCGACATAGTCGCCCGCTGTAAGCTCTCCCCCTAGCGTGAACTCGGCTCGTGCACACACATATTGGCCCTCGATCGGAACTGCATAATCCTTCAGACGCACAAAATAGAGCTGCTCACCCGTATCCCCGCTAGCCCAAATTCGCAGCATCGGCCAGTCCACAGTTGGATAAACCGTGGAGTCTATTTCCATGCAGTTTATTCGTACCTCATCGTAGCTTAATGTCAAGCCGCTCAGGTTACCGTCGGGCAGATTCCGAAATCGTGGGTGTTCAAAAACGTTGTCGCGGTTCCATTCTACGACTGCCCAGTCAAACTGTTGCCGCCAAGTGCCAGACAGCACAAAGCTAGATTCAGTGACTTCACTTAGCGCGGCAATGGCAGAAGGTCGTTCGAAGTAACACTGCAGATCCCGGTCAGGCCTTAATTTCACCAGCGTCTCCGCCATGTCTGTCCTCACAGGCGAATCGTAACGGTTAAATCGCGACCGGGTGTTGTCTCCGGCGTCTGCCCAACGGACACGATATCGAGCGTCAGCACACTGCCGCTTTCAAGCGGCGATAGCTCGAGACCACTAACGATATTGGAGCTCGTGGCGCCGGCAGGTATCGTTAGGTTCGCGTACACAGCGCCATTTTTCCTTAATCTCAGTTGGATTGGAGCACCCAGAGGCGCCTGCTGGACAACCGCCAGTATATCTCTTACCACACGCGCATCCTCGACAATAAGAGGGGGCGCAATTGCGTCTTTGATTGCTAAGTAGCCGTCCACTTGAATCGTAAACTGCCCTCCAGACAGGGTTCGTAAACCATAGTCCGTCGATCCCGTTAGCTTAATCGCCCGTGTCGGACTGCTTCCAACCTGATTTGTAACAAATAACTCTGCCGATGCGACTCTGACCATAGGTAGATAAATTGGATGGGCGAACATTCCGCTGGCTGGCGTCCCAAAAAACATTCTCGGAAAAGGAATTACAAATACTTTACGGTTTAAATGGTAGACCCTAGCACCGGCCGCATGCGCGGACGCCGTAGTTGTGTGTTGGCCCCGCGACACCTCATATTCCCACCCCCCGTCCGTCACTGCCTCCACCCGCATCACTTCCTCCCCAACTTGAACGGAACTGCCAGCTACGGCGCCTCCAGGGTGAGAAAGTTGCAAGGTTGTTGCTGCAGGCGAAACCGCCGCTGCGAGCGTAGTCGCTGGGGGACCTTGAAGCTCGTCGTAATAGAACAGCGTCAGCGTTCCAGACTCAACACTCTGAGTGTTTGTGAGACTCTCAAAGGATACACCGACTAACTCTAAAGTCCCTTTGCCCTTCCAACTGAGCCCGAAAAGCGGTGCTCCCGGAACTCCTAAGTCGCCACCTCTGCCACCGGTTCCGCCCAGTGTCCAGCGCGTAACAGGAGCGAGCCCAGGCTCCGTCTCTATACCTGCCCCGTTCGCCGATCGGCCTGTAATGTGCACAGTCGAACCGCCACGGTTAGGAACCTCAAACTCAGCGACCCTTCCTTGTGTCCTCGAACCAAAGTGCCAGTTTGATTCTGCGATAACAAACTGACTCGAGGTATTCGGAAGAATGCTCCACTCGCTACTCACAATGAGTGTGTTCGTGTTACTCGATTCAATCGTTCGCTCTTGTCCGGCCCCAGCTCCAGAAACAATTCTGACCCTCTTTCCCCGGTATTGGTTTGTAGACCAATTCATCCCCGAGCCACTCACCGTCCAGCGTGTCGCTGCGGTAACAGCGACGGGTGGATGTAATTCCGTCCTCCAATAAAAATTCGCATGGTCAAAATGCTCATCCGCCGGGCCAGTCGCCATCGCGCTGAGACCAGGATCCGTAAACTGGTCGTGAGGTGACACACTTGAGGCGATCCGGAACAGTCGCTGGGGAATGCTCCCGCGATAAACGTGGAATGCTGTCGCATCTGGTGGTAACGAAATGCCGAGGAGCACGACACGATATGAGTTCCCAGCACCCAAAGGCGCGCTCACCACAAGTGAGAGTGGACCTTCTTCCCCCTCTTGATTCACCGCGCTGATCGCGTAATACAAGATTCGCCCACCTGAAAGCGTTCCGCCACTTGAGTGTATTTCCGGAGACAGCGATAGCCACGGTGCGCGCCGGCTCCGCGCGGTCGGGCGGACCGGCGGATGATACCTCACGCTGAGCGTCACCATCCCACTCCCATCCGAAAGCGTCGTCGCACCTTCGGTAACCTCAAACTCCGTCTCGCCATCCCCGTTCATCGTCACTCCAACAAGCGGCCGCGGCGCTCCATTCCCGAAAGCGGGCTGTACTGTCGCTCCCCCAACCATCGATCCACTCACTTCATACCAACCATCCTCATGGACCTGGGCCACAACATGGATCGTCCGCATGTTCAAATCGGCGATAATTCGAATCACTCGAAATAGCTTCCGGTTGAGCCCTTCTTTGAGATAGGTGATGGTAATTAGGTCCCCTGGCCGTAACCCAACGCCTTTCACAGACGTATCAAATTCGACATACAAATTACCTCGAACCGATTTTCTGAGCTGCACTTGCAGAGCTCTTTGGGCATGGGCGAAATTTGTTACGCCAAGCGCCGGCAGATTCCACGTAACTTCGCCACAACCCCTCGCCAGGTCGTCCGCGTCCGACAACACTATGCTATCCCGCTGGTAAAAATTAAATTCATCATCAAACTCTAAACGAATTCGGTTGGGAACGTCCGCCGTTGTACGAGACCACAAGCGAATGCTCGCCGCCCCGCTCGTCAGCCGCACAATACCAGAGGCGCCGTTCGTACCGTCCCCAAATTCATAGGCCGGCCAGCCCGAACCAAGCGGATTTATGCTGTTGCTCGTCCACGGTTTCGTGGGTTGCTGTAGGCTTAATGGGCCCTCAACACATGCCTCTAACCTACCGTCCGCCCCATAGCGTAGATAGATCCCACAGGAATATTTCAAGCCACGCACAAGCTCTGCCAAGCTTTGCCGGCGCCGAATCACTAAGTTACAGCGAAAACGAGGGACGAATACATCTCCCCCTTGTAGGTCTTTGGCACTTACAGTCTCTTCACAGTACTGCGCGCACCGGGCAAAGGAGGCGACATCCATTTCCCCTGGGCTCCATCCGGCGCGCCTCAATAAGTCCAAAAGCACCCATGCCGGGTTCGCTGTGAATGATTCGGATAGAGCGTTCCCGCTCACATCGTATCTTGGCAGGATAAGCCCTTGTACGAGCGCTTCAATCCTCGGTATCTGTGTGCCTGCGTGACTAGATCTCGGCACCCTAGCTTCCAGATAGGCAATTCCCCCGTAGGGACCATCTATGGGTGAACCAGTGCTATCCGAATAGCTGCCACCGGCACTCCCGTTTCGTTCTCCTCTGCTTACCAGCCGGTACCATCCACTGGCACTAAGATCCTTCCCTTCCTCGTATCTTGGCAGCTCAACCCGGTTGGCCATTACCTTGATCACCTCGGAAATGGGACCTGCTGCAATCAGGGCTCCTAGGTGAGTGCACTCTGCTTCGTTCCTAGCAAACACAATCACCGGCTGCGTCCAACAGGTGCCATATATGAGTGGAACGTATTCCGCCGCGTTTTTTTCCTCACTAAACACCTGGACGTCTGCAAGGTTTATTCCAGGCGCTAGTTCCATCCCGGAAAACCGGCCTGTTAGCCTCCCCGCAGAATCCCGGCTGTACATGCCCCTTAGTTCGCAGTCCTGTCTCGAATAGTTACAGGTCGCGAAAGGCTCCGCTCCGTTTAAGTTCCCCCTACCACCCAGCTGGTCCGCCGAGTAGCCGCATCCATAAAAAGGCGAGTAACGTCCCCTGGTCCCCCCTTCGACAGCCTCTGCCCTTTGTGCTTGATTCGAAGGGAAAATCCACGCGCAACGTCTTTGTACTCGCATGGTCGGCAGGAACGTACGGTGAAAACTGAGGCGACTTTGAAAAACCAACCTTGCTGTTCCCTCTGTCAGCTCCGTGGCCTTGTTACCCTCACCCTGAAAAAGCACCGTCGCTGGTGAAGTCGCCGCACCGCTCTCCAGGTCGAAAAACACAAACCTCGCAGTTAGCTTGGCCCCCTTGAATCCTGTAGATCCCTCAACCTGTGACACATAGGAGTCCGTGTTCGCAAGCAAAAGAGTGAGCCGTCCGCTACCGCTACTGTCGTCCTCGCCAGGCACCGCAAGCTCAAACGTCCCGTACTTGACCACCCGGGGCGTATACTGTTGCCCCTCCCAAATCAGGCTGTGAGTGCTCCATCTTTCCACCGTTCCATCTACCAGCTCGCAGTCAAATAACACCAGCGGCGTGTCAGTGATTAGCGCTTCCTTGAGTTCGTAAATCGTTGGCATCGACCTACCACCCCACAACCTCAATTACTGTGCTGTGCGCATTTAATCCTTCTGTTGTCCACATCAAGCGGTCGCTCACAAACCTCGCATTCGAATACACACCACCTTGCTGGTCAGTTTCGCGATAATGAGATACACCGAGCTGCGCCTCGAGCTGCATCCCCACCAGGTCTATACTTGCCCCACTCGGTACGTATACACCGCACTCAACCTCATCTCCCGTCCCTCCAACGGACCCTGAAACGGAGTATCTCCGCCAAACACTCTCTGCACGTACGTCCTTCCGAAGCTGCCTTCCGGCAGCCTCGATCCCTAAACCAATCACTTCTGGCTCCGCCGCTCTGAGAAACACGCTAAGGCAGTAGTGGAACCCTGCCGGTATCGGCAGCACTTGAAATACCCGTTGCTCACTCACCGAGGGATTGGTCACGTTGCTCGCCCGCGCCGTCCCCCAAGGATCCGACTGTCCAGCCACGACCGATATACTGCCAGTTCGCTGCCACGTCGGCTGTAAAAAGTCTTCGCTGAATCGAAGAAGATTGTCTGAGGGATCCAAAAATGTGAATTCCCGCACCGAGCCCCGACACTCGAAAAACAAATTCTCAATCGCCGCCCGTTCTTGGTCCCGAAGGCATCGAAACGTTAGTCGCCACGCCTTGCGTCTCGATCCGGGGTCACTATATCGCCACTCCTTCCCACCCTCAGCCTCTACAATTACGGTCCGAAAAATCAGCGACTCGACGTACGGATATTGCGCAGTCGTCGAGCTTTGCAATTGAGGAAATACTCGCATTTCTATTCGTGACTTGAGATGACCAGGAGCTTTGTTCGCCCGTCACATTTAGCCCACTGCTCCATCCGTAGCGTATCGTGAGCAAAAGTACTTATATACTGCAAGCCGGTTTCGGGGTCTGTGAATAGAAACTTTACTCCTCGCCCTCGGATACTTTTTGCAAATAATCGAATTCGGTCGATCTCCTCCTCGCTGAGCAGAGACAAATCAATCAACCACTGTCTCCTGGCGCTTCTTCGTTGCAAGAAGCACTGCTCGTTATTGTCTAGAAAACGGTGGCGGAACGTCTGAAATTCGATCGATTGTCGGAAGGGGTACTGAGTAATTGCGTTCGTGGATAACGGCGGGAAATGCAACATCTCCCTACTCCCTCATCACATCCTGAAGTGAGTGTGAGTGCAAAATAGCATCCTTCACCGCAGCCGCTATCTCTGCGCTCCGGTCCAAGAAGGATCGACTGTCAAGAGCCTGAATCTGGATGACAACCGGGGCGCGAGCCCACGGCTGCCAGCCATCCACCATCGCCCTCGGCGATCCCTCAGCCGAAAAGTCAGCCATCCAAAGGTTATCGCCCGTACTCATCGCCTCGCGATGAATCCTTTCTGGCATTAACACCCTCATCCCAAGTGAGTGCTCCCCGCGGCTATCGGAGCTCGTATCTGAAAGCAAGAAACTTAGTAAATTCGGAACAAGATCTGCTGCACCTCCCAGCCCGGGGCGTCTTCGTGGCCCCGTCCGCACTCCGACTCCTCTCGCAGCTTCCACGGCAGTCCTAACCTTCTCAATCGTTGGGAGGACACCAAATCCCGCTGACAGGAAGCTCCACCCAGACAAAGTCCTAGCGCTTCCCGCGGCGGCGCCTGGTCGAGCCCCTAATAGCTGAACCGTTCGGCGCAAGAGATCAAACAAGTTAGTTACCACCTGTTTTCACCCCTCCCCGTACTTCGTTCTCCAAAATCAGCATCGCTTCCACCGTACGCGCATCCCATTGCAGGACCTCAGTAGCCTTCGATCTTTTCCACACCAGGAACGTCTCGAGCCAAGCCATACTCTGGCCTGTAATCACACTCTTCGGACAGCGATTGGTCGCTACTCCGCCTCCAACCCACACCACCTCGCCGTCTCCCTCCAAGGTCAACCAACCGCAGTTGCGTTTCTTTTCGAGGCCGTCTCGACGACATTCCTCGCATTGCCACCCGGCCTTCCTCGAACGATAAAAGTGGTATGCGAGAATTAGTTTTTTCTTTCTTCTTCACGAAGACCAAGTTGACTGGTAATTGCCTTCAACGCCTCTTCAACCAGTTCTTCTGGCCCGTACTCCACTAAGCTGGATGGCGTGGCTGACTTCCCATCAATTTTCAGGCCCTCGACCCCCACTAAGCCCCATTCCAGGTACGCTGAAGCAATTTCCCGCTCTAAGCGCTGCGCCTCTAGTTGCTCGGCAACACTACTCCCTGCCTTGAAACACTCGATCTTCTGAGCGAGTTCGCTCACTTTCCGGATCAGCTCCGTCCGCTGTGCAAACGAAACCTTTCGCACGCGCAACACAACACCTGGCGCAACACTGGATCGAACTTCGACACAGCTCTCGTACTCCATACCTCAACCAAACGCAACGCAAATCTCGTCCTCTGTCAGTCCATGCGCCGTCATGTTTGAGAACACCCACTTCAAACGGCTTTCCTGGTCATCGTACTGAGGTGCCTCAGCTATGACGCTCTTCAGCATCACTCCCATCAACTGTCCGCTTTGTTGACCCAACTGAAACATCACCTGGATCGGAGATCGTTGCCTTGCGGCCTGATACAGCATCCGCGTCGCAGTGTCGTCCTGGCTGTATAAGGCCAGCTTCATCGTCACCTCTCTCGGCCCAAGTCCAAAACCCCGTGGCGTAATGCTTCCGAATTCCCGGTTCCGCATCTCAATACCGTTTCGGACGACTATCTCCGCCGCTGTCACTGTGAAGAACTGCTCTGCTGGAGCTCCTAACCACGCCTGCCCTAAATGTCCAGGAACCGGTTGCGATGTATAAGATGCAATCGCCGGCTCTACCGGGTACGAGGACAGCCCGCCCTGTCCACTCACAAACGACGCGCTGTCAATTACATCCGCCGCACGGCCTCGAAACTCTAACTCATGGAAGTCGCCGTTCACCGAAATTTTCATCGCCTCCACCACAGCCCCGTACACAATCCTCTGAACCGCGCTGTCCGGGCTCCAATAGTCAAAAATCGAAACACTCGGCAGTTTCGCGGCAGGCAGGAAACTTGTTGTAGGTCCGATCTGCGACCCTGGAGTGGGACTTGCAGAAAACGGGCAATTAAGCTCGACAGTAACCTCATCTACCAGCTGCGCGACAAATCTCAACTCGCCGCCGTAACTTATACCTTGCCCCACGCCTAGTTGGTGAGGAGTAACAAACTTCACCCGCTGAGGACTCGGAATCGACTCCACCACTCCTCCGCTAAATATCTTCGGCCCGTCCCCTAGAGAAGCCTCCACAAGCGCACTACAACTGGGATTATTGGTCGAAGGTAGCCAGGACGTATGGTAGGCGCTGAGAAGAAATGTCGTTTCCTTCCGCAGCGGTGATGCAAGTGCCGGTTGGCTCCTCGTCCCGGTCTTATCTCTCCGCAGCGGGACGATCGTTTCTGACTTTACAGCGAAGGATAGAATAGGGACTCTCCGAGCATTGCCTACGGGCGGGATTACACCATACGCCCCTTCAACCGCGGCATACACTCTGTTATTCCGTGACGATATATAAGATGGCATTCTCTACCCGCTTACTCAACACTCATATTCACGTCGATTCCAATCCGGGCAGCCTGTATGAATCCCTTGCCCCCCGGTTTGACTGCGGAGAAAGACACCTCGTAACGGCCGCCAAAAAACACTCCATAGCCCCAGTCTCCGCGGTGTAAGTTGAGAACTCTTAAAACCTTTTCCACTTGATGTAGTAACTCCTCCTCGATCCTTTCCACCCGCTCCCGGCTCACCCTCACCTCGACAACAAGCCGAACGACTCCCGAAAACGTACGAAACCTTTCTGCAAGGTTGTTTACTAACCGTTCCACATAAAGATAGGCGACTGGATAGCGAATTACACCCCGTTCTGCGAGATCTGTGTTGACGTTACACATCTTCACCTCCAGTCCCGCATCCTCAGCCGAATCTTGACCATCCAGCACCACCCCGAGGCCTGTCTCGCCGCTGAGAATGTCCGCTAGCAGACGGCAGGCGCGATTCGTAATCCCTAACATCAGCTACCCTCTTTGCAGCCCATTGCTCGCAGTAACAAAGAAATCGGGATCCTGCCCAGCTGAGGGCGGATCTCCCTCCCCCAGCTCAGGCCCTTCTACCTGCCAGCTTCCCGGTATGCCAAGAGCGCCACTATTCTGCTTCCGAACTTTGTCTTCCAGTTCACCGGCATACACATGCCATCCGCTGACCCCATCGGGAACACTCGCGGGACTAATCAAAAGCCCTCCAGGCGCGGTCAGTGTCACAGTTGCTACCTCACTGGCGTGCCCTGTCTGGCCACCTGTTCCTACCCAGCTCATCCTCACAAAATAAGTCCCTGCCGGCAGCAACCCCGTAGTTACAGTCACTACCGGTCGCATCGCCCGCGGAATCGGGTTTCTTACACAACCCAGCCCGTTTTCGTACACAAACCTCTTTGTTTCCCTCGCCAGCTTGTCGTATTCCAACCATTTCGCGCGATAACGCTCATGAAGCTGACCGTAGTAAGCGTCACGGTAAATCAGAGCAAGCGCCCGCTCCATGACCCACCTTCGTAACGGTTCCGTCACGACTACGGAGCCCAACGAAACCCCTAGGCGCTCTCTGCGCAAAAAAGCCTCGATTTCGGTCGCCACCTGCTCCCGAGCTATGTTTAGCTTTTCCGCACTGTCGAGGTTGTAAGCGCTTCCGATCTCTAGTAAGTTTGCATCGTACTTCAGCAGCTCCTGCACCGAAGGAACTGCCCGGTCTGTGAAAAGAGCCATCCTTCACCTCTTTTCTCGTCCCGCTGACTTTCGCGTTCTCGCCGAGAGTTCGCTCAGCACCTGAACCTGGATCCGAGACCTTTCCGCCAGCTCCTCCGCCTCCTCCCGCGCCTTTTGGGCTGCCTCATAATACTTCTCCGTCTCAGACGCATCCGCCAGGCGAGCTCGCCCCTCCGCCAGTAAGTGCGCCGCGTTCTCCCGCGATACCTCCGTCATCACTCCTTCTTTTCCCCCGTCCGCGGTCCGAACACTTACTACCACCACAAAATCTCGCTGGATTTGTTCTAGTGCCTGCCGTCTCTTGATGAAGTATTCCTTCAATTGTGTGAGTGTCATTCCTCCCCTCCCGTCCACCACCGGTTTCAGAGGCGGCGTCTTAACCAGCCGCCTCCGTTCATTGCCTAGCGGGGTTCGCTCTTAACTCCGCACCTGAACACCGTGGTTATTACGCAGTACTGCGCAACCGTACAGCACATCCACAGTGAACTGCTGGGCCAGCGTGTTCGGCTGGTAACTCATGATTACCCGCATGCCAAAGTTTCCCAGCTCGGCGTACTCCGCAATGGCGCCCGTTCCCGGCAGCGGTTGCGGTAAGCGCCGTATCACCAATCCGATCGCATTCTTTGTAAATGCCAGATTGTGTGTTGTTACTGGTGACGACCCGGTCTTCTGCACGAACTGGGAACGGAACACATAGAAGTCTTTGATCTTTCCTACCGTCCCGTCAATTAATGCGCGAAGGCCCGCCTCCCCAGCCGTCCGAAATTCACTAAATCGCGGGATTTGCCGTAACGCGGAATAAGCATTCCCATCCACCACCAAATACTTCGGTGCCGATGCCGGAACCTTGGCTTGAAAAAGCGCCGTTTCCGCCGCGTCAATCGCCGCCTCCGTAAGTGGCACACCCCCAGTCCCCACTGGGGTGTTCGCAGTAAATTGCGAATATAACGACAGAATGTCGGACTCTATCTTTTCCGCCAACGCCACGACTGCCGGCTGCATGTAAAGCTGTAACAAATCGGGCACCGCCAGCACCTTCGTTACATCCGGAATCTGAAATGTCGCCTCTGCATGGGTGTTGAGCACGATTTGGGCGTTCCCAAGATTCGGATTCTGCGCTACTACCGAACCACCTTCAGCAATGTTATTCGCCGTGAGAGTGGGCGGTATCGGAACATTCACCGTGTCCCCTGCCGACGCTAATGTCGGTTCAAAATCCCGATTCACTAAGTTACCGAGTACTAAGTTACCCATCAATGCTGGTAAGGCATCAACGGCCACCAGCTTCACAATGGCATTCGCCACATTCGCTGACGTAATTGCAGGCATCCTTTACTCCTCTCCTCAATCGATCCTCTATTTACTGGCTCAGCACGTTCACCGGCCCGATAGGGTCTGCATGGCTACCCTCGCTACCTCCTGCCGGATCCGCTCTAAATCCTCGCGGTCCATGCCCGGCCGAATCTTCTCCAAATCCGCCGAAAACGGTGTCGGTCCAGGCAGCGTCGTTCTCCCTCCGCTTGGGGAACCTGAGCCG
The DNA here is from genome assembly GCA_025056455.1 of Bryobacteraceae bacterium. Lineage (GTDB taxonomy): Bacteria > Acidobacteriota > Terriglobia > Bryobacterales > Bryobacteraceae > CADEFT01. The sequence continues at coordinate 920,100 of JANWVY010000002.1, forward strand.
CCGCTGATCCGCGCAGGTAAAAATTCCGGGTTTTCGTCTACAAATCGAGCGATATACTCTCGCAGTCCCACCTCCCCGTCCGCACCCTGCGCGACCAGCCGGCCATCCGGCGTGCGCTTTACATCCTCCTTAACTGCCCGGTATGCCAGGTCGAGCTTCACCACGCCGTGCCGTTGAAGCTCCGCTCGAATCGCCGCCTGCCGCTCAGCCTCTTCCGCAAGCTGCCGGCTTCGCTGGCTTTCTTCAACCAGTTCATTAACTCGACGCTCTAATTGCTCTCTCCGCCTTCGTTCCTCCATTAGTTCCGCTTTGTAAGCCGGCTCGAGCCGGCTATTTTCGTTTTGCACGAACTCTCCAATTACCTGCCGGATCAACTCCTTAAGGTCACCGGGAATATTTTGATTCGAAGCTTCCATAACGCTTGTGTCCTCTCTGCACACCTCCGCCGCCAGCCACCCGCTCGACGGCCCTTAAAATCCTTTTTCCTGTCCTTGATGGTCTGAAACTGAAACGGCGAGAAATCGAATCCTGATAAATGCAGCCTTCAGGCGACTTACCTGCCTGCTAATCCAACCGCTCTGTCAATCTCCTCATTAATGCGGTCCTTCACTTCCTGCCGCGCATCGCATAAGTATTTTGCAGCCAGCTTTTTAAAGATGGTCGCCTTTAAGGTCGGTGACTCTACCCCGAGACTGAGTAACCGCTCTGCATCCGCTAAGTCGGTGGAAAATTCCCCGATATCAAAATCGTCCATCCCGGCCACGTCGATCACCAGAGAATCTTGCCGCGCTGCGTTGATGGCTTTTAACAGCCGTTTCAAATAGTCCTTCACCACATCCCCGTAGGCACGCAGCACCTCTTGTGTGATCGCAAAATCCCGTTGCTTACTCAGTCCCGATTGGCTGAATCCGTTGCTGTAGAGTCCCCTCGCCTGATGGAGTAAATAGCATACCCGGTAAATCTCCTCTTGGAGTCGCGTTAAGTTCTCTGCCGCTACCTGATAAACCTTTCCCTCAGGTTCCGTCCAGCCGAATCTGTCCTGTTGGCCGAGTTGAATGTAATAGGATTCTCCAACAATTTGCTTCCAATCTCGGTCAGAGTACACAACCGGCATCGCAAATAACCCCATCGTCAACGCCCACGATAACGCGTTTGATTTGTTAAAGTGCTCCAGCTGTAGATGACATGCCTTGTGCATCAGCCACAGGCCCTCAGATAACTTCAACTCAAACAGTGGCACCCGCCCAAGCGATGCCAGCCCATGGAACCCTTCATCAATCAGTACGGGATGTTTCTCGTTAGCTTGCGTTGACGCAGACCATACCTCGTAGCGCTCCTGATCAAAATAATTCCACCTCGTTTCAAGACCCCACGCACCCTTTGCTGTCTGCGGCGGCCGGGAATGAGCGGTTCGCAACACAACCCACTCAAACATCCCCGTTGAGTCCGTGCTCCAATTGATCAGCTCATCCGCGTCATAATCAACCAGGTAAGCCCGCGAAACCCCCAGCGACTCCTCTTCAGCTTTGGTTCGTAATGGCCCCGCTTGCTTCGGAAAATCAATCAGCAGGTAACTCCGCCCGTGTACCAGCGCCGACACGAACTGCTTCCGCAGCATCGCCGTCAACGTCGTCCCTTTAAGGTCACAGTCCTCAGCAAACTCCGCGAAAAATTTTTTGCCAGTCTGATTCTCGCCTTCGAACGTCAGTACTGGCTCCCGCCGGAACAGCGTCGCCGCATACCAGTCGATGATCGACCCAATATAGTTTTCATAAAACACCCGGGACAGCCTCTCCTCGTAGACGTCAACGGGCTCCTTCTGGCGGCTACGGAGATAAAATCGCGCATTTTTGCGTAGTTGCTCGCCGCCCAGATAGAGATCTCGGTACATCCTCGACTGCGCACGCGCCGCCGCAAATTCCGGGTGTTCACTTGTGATGTCAAGATGTCTACGCATATTCTTACAACAGGCGGATTGGGCGCTCTCCAATTGTCGGCTGCTCCCTCAACTCCTGCCACACCAGATATCCCAGGGCGTCACTCAAATGTGTCCTCATCGGATCCGACGCCTTGTCGATCACCCCACTCCCCTCCTTGTAGGCGACTTGCTCCAGGTCCGCGATCAGCTCCCTGCAACGCGACGCAACATAAAGCCGGACTTCACCGCTAGCGGCCCGCAAAGCACTATTGACGCAATTCACTCGATCCCGGACCGCTGGATTACTAACTCCATACCGGAACTCTACCTTCCCTTGTCGTGCCCGTGCTAAGTGCGCCCGGATAATTTCATAATCTGTTGTTCCAGCGGTCTGCCAGTGCGAGCCGCTGCTGTCCCCATAGATCACAACTCCAGCATCATGCGGTAGGTACCTGCGTTGCATCTCCTCGCATACCTCGCCCGTTGAGGCTCTTCTCAACACGATTTCATCAATCACCACCAGCGTAGTGCCAAATTTTTGCACCACAAGAGAGCATTGTGGGTCCACGTTGAAGTCCAACGCCCACAACAGCGGCCTCGCAAGGTCGACCTCCGCATCGATTACGTGCGTTCGGCGATCGAAAGCGTGATATACCTGACCTTGCTGCACATTCAGGTATTCTCCTAATACCTCCTGCCGGTAAAACCGCTCGTCGTAACTTGACTTTAAACGGTCGTAAAAGTCAGGCACTGCTTTGAGTAGAAAAATGTTTTCTTTTGGCTTTGCCATCACCACCTGGTAGGCCTCGCGGTCTCCAGCAATAAAACGTCGGTACACCCAATCGAATCCCTTCGGTGTCCACACACCAAAGCCACATAGTCTCTTCGCTTTTGGCTCTCTGAGCCGGCCTTCTAGTCTCAACCAAGCCTCCTCCGGACTGTAGGTCAGCTCGTCGATCCCAAACCACGCCAAATTCGTACCACGCAACCGTTCAAACTCTTCAATCGCACGGAAAAGAATTTTGGACAAAGTATCTGTAAGAACAACGGTGTTCTCACTTCGGTTCCACTCATAGGGCACCGCATGCTCGGATAACACCTTCAAGAAACTGCTCTGCGTCGAATCCCTTAACATCGGGTAGGTCGGCGCTCCAATTAGCCCAGTCAGACCCGCATTCAAATAAGCTAACCTTAGGGCCTCATAGCACAACGCCTTGCTCTTGCCACTCCCAATCGGCCCCGAGTAGCCTTTAAACCGGGCACGAAGCCGGTGAAATGCTCGCTGAGAAGGTAGTGCTTCATAA
>JANWVY010000002.1:923329-1033693 GCA_025056455.1 Bryobacteraceae bacterium
ACTCCCAATCGGCCCCGAGTAGCCTTTAAACCGGGCACGAAGCCGGTGAAATGCTCGCTGAGAAGGTAGTGCTTCATAACTTATGTTTCTTCGGAGCTTTTGCAATCGATGTTCTCCAACCACCGGACCTCAATTTCTCGTGGCGCCTGTTGCATGAGCTCTTTTTGAAGCTGTAACAGCCTCACAAAATCATTGACTGTCAGCGTCACGTCTCCACCCTTTTCCAACTTCTCCGAAAATTTTTTCAATAATTTCTCCACCACTTCCTGCGGAGATGGTACATCTACCTTCGATTCGCCCTCCTCTCTCAGCGCTTTTCCACGTTTCTTGGGCGCGACAACACGTCTTCGTTTCATGAATCGTTGCTCGTTTCCTTAACCTCAGAAAGGCCTCTCGTTGCCTTCAACTTATCAACGAAGCTTTTCGAGTTCGCCCTCGGGGAATCTTAAGTTACTGAAAGGAAAGCGCCGAGCACACCCTCACCCGTTGTGACTGGGGTGGATAACAGACCGAAGACAAAAATAGCTTGCAGCCTTTCTCCTCGCTCGATGCCCGTGTTGCCTGCTGGCAAGTGTGGGATGTCGCCGTGGGTCGATTGTTCTTTTAGAGGAGAAAGAGCTGGGAAGTACGACGCAAAAAGGAACTACCGTGGCAGGTCGTTTCGGGTTTGCGAAGACGTCCGGCTTGGGCTGCGCAGCTGCTTTGAAGTTTCAACTGGTTGTGATAAATCAAAAGCCAAAACCATCTCGAATCAAACGCGACTCCGCCCTTCTCGCTGATATTTCTCTAACAAAGCAGTCAGCCTCTTCACGACTTCAGGTTTCTTTTCATAAAGATTCGTCTGCTCTCGCGAGTCGACGTCTAAGTCATAAAGCTCACCCGCCGGCTCACCAGGCTTCGGAATAATTTTCTTCGGCTCGCTAAAACCACCCGAACCTCTCCCCAGCACAAGCTTCCAGCGCCCTTCGCGGATGGCAAAGACTCCTTGCGCAGAATGATGGACAATGGCCTGGCGCAGAGCGGTTCGAGGTTTGCTTCCGAGTAAGGCAGGCACGAAACTAAAGCTATCTTCGCCCGCCTCCTGCGCTAAGCTCACGCCGGTAAGTTCCGCAACCGTTGCCATCAAATCCGTTAGGCAACCCAGCTGGCTGTTGACACTGCCTGCTCGAATTTTCCCAGGCCATCTGGCCAAAAAAGGAATCCGGTGTCCGCCTTCGTAAATGTCCGCTTTCTGTCCACGCAAGGAACCGTTCGCTCGGTGCTGGTGCCTCTCAATTTCCTCTGGGGTCCAATGGGCCCCATTGTCGCTCGTCAACATCACTAGCGTGTTGGCCTCGAGTCCAGCCCGCCGGATGGCCGTCATCACTTGTCCCACAGCGTCATCCGTTTGGGCTACAAAATCTCCGTACGGCCCCGCTTGCGAACGACCTCGGAAAGCCTCCACGGCAACCCACGGCGTATGCGGACTGGTCAGCGCCAAATATAGGAAAAACGGCGACTTGCTTCCTTTCTGATCCTCCAGAAATTTCACCGCTCGCTCGGTCAACTTAGGGAGCACATCGATGTGACGAAAACTCGGCGCAATCCCGCCTCCGCGCCAGAAAATTCCACGCTGCTCGCGGATGCCCTCAATCTTTGATGTGGGTGCCTCCACCACCCGGTCGTCCTCCACATAAACGTAGGGTGGCATATCAAGCGACGCAGGAATTCCAAAAAAGGAACCAAACCCGGCCTCCAGCGGACCCGGTCTCAACGCCTTCCCATAGTCTGTCTTCCATGCATTCCCCAAACCGAGATGCCATTTGCCAATCGCCGCAGTCCGATACCCTTTCTCTTTTAGCATCCCGGCGACTGTCAACCGCCCCGGTTCAATCAAGTAAGGAGACTCTCCATCCAAAACTCCCTGCTTCAATTTCGTCCGCCAGCAATACCGCCCCGTCAAAATCCCATAACGCGTCGGCGTACACACCGACGATGGGGAGTGCATATCTGTAAATCGCATTCCTTCCCGCGCCAGAAGATCCATGTTCGGCGTGGGAATTTTCGATTCTGGGTTATAGCACCCAAGGTCTCCGATCCCTAAATCATCCGCCAAAATATAAACCACATTGGGCAACGAGACTGCCCCACCCGCCGGGAAGCATAGCGCACTCGCGCTCGCAAGCATCTGCCTTCTGGTGATCTGCATCTCCACTTCTCCTCGCTCGTTGGAACCAAGAACGAATGCACGCACGCTTCACGGCTCCGAGAGCTCACCGAACTCTCCTCGTCCCTGGCGCAGCGAGCAGCCTCCCGCCGCGACGCGAGCCACTGGAATCCTCGGTGTCGCACACACCGTTACGACACTCGCTGCTTGCAAACTTCTTTTGTCGGTACCGACCTCAAACTCAGCAATCTACCCAACCACGCTTTTCTGCGCTTTCGACCACTTTGCTCAGTAAGTGCATCCCCCAGTGCCCATCCGCAAACGTCGGGTAATCCACTGGAGCTGAACGATCCGCTACCTTCGCATAGAAGCGCTTGAAGACCTGCTTGTGTGAGTCATCGTAACCCTCGCTGTGCCCGCCTGGCAGATCCGCAAAACCTGCAGCCGCGCCCCGCAACAACGAGGGATCCTTTACGATTACTTGATTCGGCGAGTTTCGCTGTCCAATCCACAGCTCATCTGGCCGCTCTTGATTCCACCGCACACCCGCCTTCGTCCCGTAAATCTCAAACTCGAACCGGTTCTTATTTCCCGCCGACACTTGACTCACCGTATACGCTCCGCGCGCGCGATCTCCCAGCCGCAACATCACCGCCGCGAAATCCTCCGTCGTGATGGCAATCTCGTCATAATCCTCCGGCTTCAGCTGCTTGCCTGTGAAAGTCTCCACAGAAAACTTCGGCCGCTTCCGGGTCTTGTGAAATGTTGCCAGTTCCGCGCAAAGCGCCGTAATCTTCAACCCCGTCAAATGCTGGATCATGTCCATCCAATGCGAGCCAATGTCCCCAACTGCGCGCAACTTCCCGTTGGCTGATTCCTCTACGCGCCAGTTATAGTCCGTATCGTAAAGTAACCAGTCCTGCGAATACGTGCCTTGCACAATAAGCACTTCACCTAGCTCGCCAGCCGCAATCATCTGGCGGATATGCTGAACCACCGGGTAGTAGCGCAAATTGTGTTGAATGCAGTTTGGTAGCCCAGTCTTCTCGGCTACTTCCACCATCTTCTCGCTCTCGGCCGGGGTCATCGCCATCGGCTTTTCGCAAAGCACCGCTTTTCCTGCCTCGAGCGCCGCCACCGACATCTCGCAGTGCAAAGCGTTCGGCGTCAGCACATGCACCGCATGGATACTCTCATCAGACAGTAACGTCCGGTAATCCCCCGTCGATCTCTCCACGCCAATCGCATCGGCAAACGCCTTCGCGCGCGCCTCGCTTGACCCTGCCACCGCAACCAGCTCTACATTCGGCACGCGGCGAATGCCTTCAGCGTGCACCTTTCCCATAAAACCCGTGCCAATAATTGCAGTCCGGATTTTTCCCATCGAAAAATTACCTCCCCCTACGCCGCCAACCAAACACTCGACCCTCTTCTGTCAAAACAACCGAGTCGTGGGCGGCGATTTCAGCCAACTCCACAATCTACCGCAAATAGCTGCTAAACTGAAATTGCGATGCGCATCCGCATCCGTTTGGGCCGCGGGCCCGTCTTCAGTCAGCATTCCGCGAAAAATCAGCATCTAGCGCAAGCTGTCGGAGCGCTCCTTTCGCCCGCTGCGGCCGTTTCTCTGGCACTTGCAGCTTGGCGGCTGGGTTCCGACATCGGCATTACCGGGGAATTTGTAATTGCAGAGGGCATCCTCTCGCATTGGCAAGTTTGGGTCGCCCTCGCTGCCCTCCTCCAGTTTGCCTCTTCGTTCTTAACTCGCTATGCCCGTCGCGGCAAAACGACTCTCATCCACACGCTGGCTGCTCCTCGCGAAGTCCGCTCCGCGGAACCGCCAGCGCGAATGTCGATGTAGCTCTTCCCGCTACTCCAACAGTTCCCGATAGTAGTGCTCATACTCTGGAATCACGAGTTGCGCATCAAACCGGGATTCCGCCCGAGCGCGCGCCGCCAGAGCCATCTGTTCGTAGTGAAAGACGTCACTGAGCAACCGCACCACGCGCCTGGCTTGACCCTCTACGTCTCCCACCCTTTCTAGATATCCATGCACTCCGGGAGTAATTAATTCCGCCACTCCACCGCAGTCCGTCGCCACGGGCACCACACCGCATGCCATGGCCTCTAACGCCGCTAGCCCGAAAGCCTCATGTTCACTGGGCATCAAAAGCACATGCGCTTGGGGCATCAGCCGGAACACTTGATCCTGCTTTCCGAGAAATTTTACATGCTCGGTAAGCCCTAATTCCTCGCTTAATTTCTCCGCAGCGCTTCGGTCCGGCCCGTCGCCCACCATCCATAACTCAGCAGACACTTCCCGCCGAACTTCGCGAAGAATTCGAATGCAATCCAGCGCGCGCTTCACAGGCCGAAAGTTCGATACGTGAAGCAGGACCTTTTGGCCCCTCGCCTTTGGCCCCGGTCGGTAAACCGAACAGTTCACAAAATTTCGAATCACGCGCACGGGTTTCTCCACCTCAAAAAACTCCGCCGTTCGCCGCGCAAGGTACTCGCTCACTGCCGTTACCCCATCGCTTTGCTCAATCGAAAACCGGGTGATCGCAAAGAACGACGCCTCTGCCCCCACCAGTGTAATGTCTGTACCGTGTAAGGTGGTCACAACCGGCAGCCTCCGCTTGCGGCTCATCATCTGCTTGGCCAGAAGGGCCGAAACCGAGTGGGGTATCGCATAATGCACGTGAAGCAGGTCAAGCTGATGCCGCTCGGCCACCTCCGCCATCCGGGAAGCCAGGGCAAGACAGTACGGCGGGTATTGAAATAGCGGGTAATTGCTCACCTCCACTTCGTGATACCTCACGCCTTCACTTCCGCTCCCCAGCCGGATTGGATTCGCGTAGGTGATGAAATGAATCTCGTGGCCTCGCGCCGCAAGCTCCAATCCAAGTTCCGTCGCTACAATCCCACTTCCGCCGTAGGTCGGATAGCAAGTTATGCCGATCCTCAAGGCCAAGCTCTCACCACTTCGAATCCTTCCGCCACCGCAATCGGCCGTAACCGATCTGTCCGTTCAACCGCTCATCTGGACTAGGGCGGTCCCCTCCTCCAAACCAGACGTGCACATCGTCCCCATCCACCTCGACGCTCGGGTCACAGACCACCGCCGCATTCCAGTCTTCCTCGCCGCCAATCACCATGGATTTGAGTTTCAACCAGCGCACCCCATCCTGCGAACGCGCCAGTCCCATACGCCGTCTCTCCCCTTGATCCCTCCCGGTGTACAACATCCAGTAGGATCCGTGAGCGCGCCAAACGGCCGGCTCACCTAACCCCTTCTCGTCAAACTCCCCGTAGTCGCCAAGTTCCAACACCGGATTCGATCGCAGCTTGGTCCACTGAACGCCATCGGTCGATCGCGCGACTCCAATCCGCTGCCTCATCGCCCGGTCTTGCCCCAAGTAAAACAAGTAAAAAAAACCGTCAAGTGCGATCAGATAAGGATCGGCCACGCCGCGCTCATCCCAGCTTCCCCTAGGCCCAGGCTCCAGAACCGCCCGTCCGTGCTTGCGCCAAATTCTCCCATCCCGAGACCGCGCAAGCGTGATCCGCGGCAATCGCCCGACTTGATACCAATAAAAGAATTCCCCCTGATGAATCAGGGCGCAACCATTAGCCGCGATGTAGTCTCCTTCCCAGCCCTCCGGTGATAAGACCCTTCCCCGCTTCGACCAACGCAGTCCATCGCCTGATATCGCCAGCCCCGTGTGCCAGATCCGTCCGTCAAATCCGGAGTAAAAATTGAAATAAATGTCTCCCTGCCGGACTACTGCCGGATTTAAGGCGTCAGATTGATCCCAGGGCTCCGGTCCCCGGGGAAGAACGGGTGCGCGCACCGCCTGCCAAACATACTCACCGCGCTCTGGTTCACCAGCTTTCGGTAAAACGAACTCGTCGTACCTCCCGCAGCCAGCGATTACTATGCACAGTGCCCCGAACATCCGCCTCAGAGTCATAGCGGAACTCGAACCTGGATTTTAGATCCCCGGCCTGGTGTCGACTGCAACGTCAACTCACCACTTAGGCTCCGTACCCTCCGCTTGATACTCTCGGGCCCCATACGCATCAGCTCCAACTCTTCTAAGCTGTAAGTGCCGCCAAACGGGAATCCGGCGCCGTTGTCTTCAATCACAATCTGCAACGCCCCCTCCATCTTTTCCGCACTCAGCGTCACTTGAGAGGCCTTTGAATGCTTCTGCGCGTTGTGCAAAGCCTCCCGCACAATCTGCATGACTTCGTGCGACACCTCAGGCTCTAACCCACTAAACGCATCCCCCACGTTGTAGCTCAGGCTCAGCCCACTTGTCTTTTGAAAATCTTCTGCAATCTGCCGGATGCTGGTCGCCGGTGTCGCCCCATCCGCCGACATCCGCATGCTTCGCACAAATGCCCGCATGTCCGCGATTTGCTTGCGGCAGATCTCTTGCAACTGAACGATATCGCCGACCGCCGCTTCTTGATCGCGCGTCAGCAGTTTTTTGATCACCTCTAGCCGCATCTGAAAGCTGATGAAACTCTGTAATGGTCCATCATGAAAATCAGCGGCAATTCTCTGTCTCTCCAACTCCCGTGCATTTTCCGCTTCCGCGCGGTAGTAGACGCTTTGCTCCAGAGCGTTCTGCATTCTCTTCTCCACCATCCTGCGGTGCATCGCCAGAACAATCGCCAGAGCGCCCGTGGGCGCCAGCAGAGGCCCAATAGGAACCGGTTGGTCCTGGTAAGTCGCAGCCGCCAGCAATAACATGACTGCAACGACAAGGCATGTCTCCCGCACCTGGTGGAGCAGACCAGCACTGGCAAGAACAAAAACATAAAAAAAGCTCACCACCCAACCCATGCGGTCCGGCGGATTCAGAGCGCATACCAGCAATGCCACGACGTCAATGAGCAAGCGCAGCAGGTCCGACGCCCCGAGATCTTTTCGCTCCCACCAAAAAACAAAACCCGCGTAGAGAAAATAAAGAATGAAGGCCGCGCCAACGAATGTGAGCGAAAACCCTAAACGATACACCTCAAAGAAGAGAACGGCGCCCGCCAGCACAAGGCGCACGACAGCGAGTCCGGCGCGCCATTCATAGCGCAACACCATGCGTTCTCCGGCCACAAGGGTTTACCGAGAGTGTATCCAATGTCGAATCACGCTGTCCGCGGGAGACGCCAGCTACAGGCTCGCCGACTGTTTGATGCTAATCCACGTTCACTTTCGTTCCCTTCGCGGCCGACCCGGACAAAGCCTGGATTCGCTCGTCCAACAGCACACGTAATCCTTTCAGCACTTCCACCCGCGCCGCACGAAAATGAGAGCGGACCTGCTCGGAAGGCCCTAACTGCCGGAAAAATTCCGAAATCGCCATGCCCAGGCCCTCACAAACACAGCCTCTTGTTTCCGGCTGCTGCTTTTCCTCACTCATGCTGCCTCCTTCATCTCCACTACCAGCATACGATTCTCCAAACGCGCCCGAACCGGCAACAGCGACGCCATCGAGGTCGGTAACCCAATATGCCGGCGAAACGCGCCAATCTCCACCACTAATTCATCCCCTTTCTTGAACAGCCCGATCTCACCTTTTTCAGCAAACGGCATCCGGATCCGCACTTCGTAAAAGTCGGGCTGTTTGACGAACTCGTAGGGGCGCTCTGTGCGCTCGACCGCCGCTGGATCCGCATCCCCTGGGTACAACAGCCCAGCAAGTTGCTCCAAACGTTTCAGTCCCAGGATTTCGTGCGGGAATAACGGCACTTGAACCACAGGCGACGGCGCGAAATAATTCTCGATCTCCGTTAGCAAAACTTGCTGTGACTCTCGCCACTGCTGGAAAAAGCCATCCTGAACGCTGTCTGGCAGCACCCGGTTTACGATGATTCGATCGACAGTCAATCCGTGCAAAGAGAAGTACACAAACGCTCGCTGCGTCTCTCGCACCACCATCTTCTCGGCGTTTGTCACAAGACGAACGCTCGTCGTGCGCGGATCCTCCATCAGTTCATCGATTCCCTCAATCCTTTCATACAACCGGCGTATATTCGAAAAGTAAGAATCCGGCGGAAGTTCAACGGGAGAGATCTTATTCGCAATCGGGCGCACTGCCTTCAAAATCCCTCTTTGCAGTGGAAAAACATGCCGCATATACCAGTCTAGGGTCGTGGGCATGGACACGAAACGCAGGCTCTCCGCAGTCGGAGCGCAATCGAGCACTACCACGTCATAGCGGTTCTCGCGACGGTACTGGTTTACGTACATCATCGCCGATAGCTCTTCCATCCCCGGAAAAATTGCCATCTCTTCTGCTTCCACTTCGTTCAAGCCAGAAGTACGCAAAACGGAAGTGATGTAGGTTGAAATCTCCTGCCAGTGCCGTTTAATCTCACGTTGAATGTTTACCTCATGAATGTCGAGCTTCGCGAAAACGTTTAGTGGGTCCGCGGTACGCGAGTGAAAAAGGCCATCCGAAGTGAAATCAAAACAGTCTGCGAGCGAGTGAGCCGGGTCCACGCTCATCACTAAGGTCCGGTAACCCAACTTCGCGCATTGCACGCCAGTTGCTGCGGCGAGGCTAGTCTTGCCCACGCCTCCTTTTCCTGAATACAGCAAGATCCTCATCTGCTACCAGGATGCCTCACGGTGCTAGTGTGATGTACAGTTCTTCGCAAACGCCGCCTCTCGCCCGCCGCCTTCCGCCGCTCTCCCTCTGCCCTTTCGCGACCCTCCCCCAGCTTTCTGCGGCCGCGCTTCCGCCCCGCTCTTCGGCCCTTCTTCCGCCCACCAGCCACCCCCCACCCCCTTCCGCCGCCGTTCTCCTTCGTCGGCCCCAACGCCACGCTGGGCCCACACGTTTGTTGCAACTAACACAGATACTAGTCTTATGACTCACCTAATCGAATACCAAGATGCAAGCCCAGAAATTCGCGCTGTGTACGATGACATCATGGCAACCCGCAAAACCGATTACATCAACAACCTTTGGAAAGCACTTGCCAATCACCCGCCAACACTGCGTAAAACATGGGAGCACGTCAAATCCATCATGGGTGAACCCGGCCTCATTGATCCCTTAACGCGCGAACTCATCTATATCGCCGTTAGCGTCACCAACAATTGCCAGTACTGCATCGGCACCCATTCCGCAGCGGCGCGGGACAAGGGCATGACCGACGCCATGTTCGGAGAGTTACTTGCCATCGTCGGACTCGCCAATGAAACCAACCGTCTGGCCAACGGCTACAACGTCCCGCTCGACGACCGCTACCGCTAACTCTCACTCCCCCAGCAGATGTAAGGCCACGCTTCGCCGGTGAGGCGCCCTCCGGTGTTCAAACACATAAATCCCTTGCCAGGTCCCTAAAGCCAGTTTGCCCCCAATCACCGGAATCGATAGCTGGGACATGGTAAGAGCAGCGCGGATATGTGCCGGCATGTCATCAGGCCCCTCAATCGTATGACGGTAGAGCCGCGGATTGTCCGGCGCTAGCTTCTCAAAAAAATCCGCCAAATCAAGTACAACGTCGGGATCTGCGTTCTCCTGAATCGTCAACGAAGCGGAGGTGTGCTGCAGAAACACAGTGAGTAGGCCAGTCTGCAGTGCGCACTGCTTCACCCACCGCTCAATTTCTACCGTGCAAGGGTACAATCCCTTGCCACGCGTTTGCACGTCAATACGGTGAGTGAACTGCTTCATGGCCTCTTACTCGACCGTGACGCTCTTTGCCAGATTCCGCGGCTGGTCCACATCACAGCCGCGCCTTACCGCAATCTGGTAGGCCAGCAGTTGGAGAGGAACAATTTCCAGAATTGGCAGCAGCAGCTCGTCGGTCGGCGGCACCCAAATAACGTGATCAGCCAGCTTGTCAATCTCCGCTTCCCCCTCACAGGCAACCGCGAGAACGAGCCCCCCTCGCGCTTTCACCTCTTGAATATTGGACAGCGTCTTTTCGAATAACACCTGGCTACTCGCAGAATTCGGATCCCGCGTGGCGATCACCACCACAGGCAAATTCTCGTCAATCAGCGCGTTGGGGCCGTGTTTCATCTCGCCTGCCGGGTAACCCTCAGCGTGAATATAGGAAATCTCCTTGAGCTTGAGCGCCCCCTCAAGCGCAATCGGATAATGAATCCCGCGGCCTAGAAACAGGAAATCCGTCGCCCGGAAAAGACGTTTTTCGAGATCTTCGCGCACCGGATCAGTGGACAACAAATGCTCGAGTTTTCCCGGAATCCGCAGTAGCTCCTGGCTAAAAGCGCTCGATAGCTCCGCCGATAACTTCCCCCGCACCTGCCCCAGATACAAAGCCAGAATCGCCAGCGCTGTGAGCTGCGCTGTAAAGGCCTTCGTCGAAGCGACCCCAATCTCGGGCCCGGCGTGCGTCAGCAAACACCCCGCCGCCTCGCGCGTGATCATCGAGCCCAAAACATTGCAGATGGCCAATGTTTTTGACCCCTTTTGCTTGGCCTCGCGCTGCGCCGCAAGCGTATCTGCCGTCTCCCCAGACTGCGAAATCACCACCGTCAGCGTGTTGCTGTCCACAATCGGATCGCGGTAGCGGAACTCACTCCCATAATCGACCTCAACGGGAATCCGCGCCAGCCGTTCAATCATGAACTTGCCCGCCAACGCCGCATGCCAGCTCGTGCCGCAGGCCACAATTCGAATGTCTCGAAAGCTCTGAAACTCCTTCGGGCTAATGTCCATCTCGTCCATGAACACCCGGCCCGTCTCCTGCCCCACCCTCCCCAACATGGTGTCGCGAACGGCGCGCGGCTGCTCGAAAATTTCCTTCAGCATGAAATGCTTGTAGCCGCCTTTTTCCGCCATGATGGGATCCCATAAAATGTGCGTCACCTGACGGCGAACCGGTCTTCCGTGAAAGTCCATCAGGTTTACACCCTCTCGCGTCAAAACCGCCATGTCCCCATCGGACAGGAAAAACATATCGCGAGTGTGATTGAGTAAAGCCGGCACGTCAGAAGCCACAAAATACTCGTTCTCCCCCAGCCCGATCACTACCGGTGGCCCAGAACGCGCAGCCACAATTTTGTTTGGGCTCGACTTTGCCATGATTGCCAGCGCAAATACGCCTGTGATCTCGCGACAGGCCTTCGCTACCGCATCCTCGAGGTTCGACCCGTTGTAGTAGCTCGAAACTAAATGTGCGATCACCTCCGTATCGGTTTCGCTCGTGAAGTAGTGGCCCTGCGATTCTAAGCGTCGCTTGAGCGCGAGATAGTTCTCTACAATGCCGTTGTGCACAACCACAATGTCACCCTTGCCATCCCGGTGTGGGTGTGCATTCTCTTCCGTCGGTCGGCCGTGCGTTGCCCACCGGGTATGCCCAATCCCAAAGCAGCCATCCACCGGTTGAGTTCGAATCGCCTCTTCTAGGTTCCTCAGCTTGCCGGAAGCCCTGCGCACCACCAAATCCCCGTTGGGATCCACAACCGCCAAACCCGCCGAATCATATCCCCGGTACTCCAATCGCCGCAGTCCATCCAAAATGATCGGAACTGCTTTGCGGTGGCCGATGTAGCCCATAATCCCGCACATCGTCTCTTTCCCTCCCAGCTGTATGCTTCACCCTTATGGTGCAAAAATCCCCACCGGCTGGGGATTTAACCTTCGTTGGTCTCGAATTGAGAAACCAGTACTGCTACTGATGCACAGAGTACTGCGCCTGTGGCGGGTTCAGTTTGATGGTGATCGTTTTCTCTTCCTCGTTTACGTCGAAAATTTCACCAAATGTTTGATAGCCTTTCGCTATCACCTGAATCCGCACTTTGCCTTGCGGTACTGGCGGCAGTTTCGCGATGCCCTCTTGATTGGTTCGAGTTTCCCAGTGCGTTCGAATCTTCTTACCAAACTTCGCAATCGAACGCCCCTCTACAAAATCAACCACAACGCTAGCCCGCTCAATCGGGCGCTCCTTCTGGGTTAAAACTTCAACCCGCAACGCGGTCATCGGCGGATCGGCGATCGCAGGAATGCAGGTTATCAGACTTGCAAAAAGAGGCATCCAGCGACGTTTCATGCTCCCATTATTGCAGGTTGGAACTTTGCGAAGGCCGCCCTCGCCCCGTCTCAATCTGCTGCAACAACTCGCGCACCGCCGTCTCCAGTTGGATGTCCTGACCGGTGTAGCTCTCCCCTAAAGGTCGCTGCACAGGCACGTCCACAGGTCGCGGATGCATTTCCATTAATTGCCCGTCGTTATCAAACACCTTCGTCCGAGGCAGCCGTAAAGTCGAACCATCCACCAGCTCATAATTCGCCGTGTAAACAATCCAACCCGCCGTCGGCTCCCCCACCACCTTGCCCAACCGCAACCGCCTGTAACCCTCCGAAAAGTCTTCCGCATCCGATAGCGAGTGTTGATTTGTTATCAGAATTGTCGGCAACTCAAGTGCTCGTTGCCCTAGGACGGAACGCGCTGGCGTCGGCGCACGCCCGCGTTCCTGAAAGGTGAGATACCCGCGGCGGGCAAAAACATCCAGCACGTAAGCGTTCACAAAACCTCCGCTGTTGTTGCGGATGTCTACTACGACGCCTTCTTTGGCGTGGTTGTCGGCATCCAGATCTAAGTACAGCCGCGTCAGCGACTCTGCACTCATGTCCGGAATGTGCACATAGCCGAGTTTGCCCCCGCTCCAGCGCTCCACCAGGCCCCGCCTCTCTTCTACCCAAGCCCGGTACCGCAACCGCTTCACCTCTGCCAGGCTCACCGCTCGCAGCGAAACCTTACGCCCTCCTCCAAGCTCAACATCGACTTTCTTACCCTGCTTGTGCTCGAGGAGCGCATCGACGTTGAGACCCGCCTCGAGCTTCTTGCCATCCACAGAGAAAATCACATCGCCAGGCTTGACGCCCGCCAATGCCGCTGGCCCCAGTGGGACTACCTCGGCTACAACGAACTGGCCCTTCGATTCGTAAGCCACCGCATCAAAAACAAGTCCCAGATACCCCACAGAAGTCGCCTCTCTCGCGGCTCGGGAAATCCCCAAGTGCGAGGCGTTCAATTCCCCAAACATGAGATTCAGACAGCGATACAACTCAGCTGGCGTGCGTGAACCCGCCACCAAAGGCGCATACTGCGCCCGCAACGCCGTCCAATCGACCCCATTGAATCTCTCATCAAAAAAATGATCTCGCTGGTAATGCCAGGCTTGATTGAAGACCGCTCGTTTTTGCTCGTGAAAGTCAATGTCCATTTGCGCCGTCAGAGTGAGGGCGCGCGGCGATCGTGTTTCGAGCGCTAATGCTTGCACTCGCCCCTGTTCAAGATAAAACACCTCTTTGCCACCGCCAGCAAATTGCGCATGAGATTTCCGCCCAGAGGTCGAAGTCAACTGCCGCGCCACCACGGGCTCGCTTGCCAATTCATCGAGCGAATACGCATAAAGGTTGCTCCGCCCCGCGCTGTTGGCCGTTAACAACACTTCCCGGCCGTCCTTACTGATTTCAAAATCATCCACATCGAGCCCCGTGGCCAACATCGTTACCCGCGACCGGATTCCCTCCACCTGAATCGACACCACCGGCGCAACGCTCTTCTCACTTGGTGGCTGGAACAGCTCCCAAAACCGCATCTCGCCCGGAACCGGTGCCTTAGGCACCAAATCCACCCTCGCTAGTTGCGTGCTCTCCGTGCGCTGCCCGGTCGAACAATAAATCCGCCTCCCGTCAGGACTCCACTGCACCACACGCATCGAGCCGTTGGCAAAATAGGTTACCTGATGAGCTTTTCCCCCAGCCGCCGGCGCCACCATCACGTTGACAAAGCCGCGAGCCCCGCGGGAGGCATACGCAATCCATTGCGAATCCGGCGACCAGGCCACACTTTTGACCGAAATCAAGGGCTGGCGCCCTACCTCAGCAACCGCTACTTGGCGGGCTTGCTGGGTCTCTAGATCGTAGCTCCAAACACCCTGCCCGCCCCGCAAAAAACTGATCTTCTTCCCATCGGGCGAAAACCGCGGCGCCGCATCCGCCTGTTCGCTATTGGTCAGCCGCGTCTCTCGCTGCGATGCGAAATCATACAAAAATACATGTTCGGGGCCATCTCGATCCGAAACATAAACGATTGACTTGCTGTCGGGCGACCAGGAGACCTGCATCTCATTGGCGTGCGTCGCCGTCACCCGGATCGCCTCTCCCCCAGTCTGCACCGGTGCCGCAAAAATTTCTCCCCGCACCACAAACACAAGCTTTTTCCCATCCGGTGCAACCGCTAGTTCGGTAAAATCACCGCTCAGCCTTTCGTGGGTGACGGCGCTCTCCGAAGCGGCGCCCCGCAGTTGGATAGGAACTAGCGTCGCCTTCGTCGAATTCGTCTCTAATTTCCAGATTTGAAAATTCCGTTCAAACACAATCAGCCGTCCATCGGCGGAAATCGAGGGCCAGAGCACTCGGCCATCGGTAAAATTCGTCACAGCGCGCGAAGTGCCCCCGATCGGCTGCCTCCAGATGTTCTCTACTCCCGTCCGGTCCGACACGAAAAATATCGATTTGCCGTCCGCTGACCACATCGGCCAGATCTCCTTCGCCCCGCCATCCGTCAGCCGCTCATAGGACCGCTTCGGTCCTAGCCGCAACAAGTGGATTTCGCTAATGTCGAGATGGCTGTGCCCCTTCCGCCACCATTGCGAAGACGCGATTCCTCGCGCATTAAATGCCAGCATGGAGCCGTCGGGAGATGGCGCAGCGAAATACTCATTGAGATAACGATCCGCAGAAACTGCCATGGGCGTGCCCCCAGTTGAGCGTACGCGGTAAATGTCATTCATCGACGCTAAGTCCGACGCCGAATGATGGAAGTAGATCCACTGTCCATCCCGCGACCACCCATCGAGCTGCTCTCGTCCGTCACCGAAAGTCAGTCTCTGAAGTGCACCGGTTTCGAGTGAAACAACATAAATATCCCCACCACCAGTGCGGTTAGAGACAAAAGCCAGGCGCTTGCCATCCGGTGAGTACAGCGGCCGCGATTCCTCGGCAGGATGCGAGACAAATAACGTCGCTTCACCCCCGCTCGCCCCAACCTTCCAGATGTCCCCAGCCGAAACAAATGCGATCTCCTTTCGATCGGGCGAGACCGCAGGCTCAGAGAGAGGAGATCTTACCGTCTGACCCCATACTGCATCGCACCACACCAAAAAACAAAAAAAAGCAGCCCCAGCAAGGCGGTCCATGGCGTTTCTTTCCCAAGAATCTTTTCTCATTGTATTCGCCCCGAACCCCAAGGGCGTTGTCCGAGCCGAAACTTCACGCCTCGTGCCGCATCTATTTACAATGGAATCAGCGCCATGAATAGCTTAAAAACAGTCTTGTTGCTAGGTTTGCTGAGTGGTTTATTACTGGCGGGGGGTCAAGCCCTGGGCGGTCGCGACGGCTTGGTCATCAGCCTGTTCCTTGCCGTGCTGATGAACTTTTTCAGCTATTTCTTCTCCGAAAAGATCGCTATCCTTAGCTCTGGCGCTCAGCGAGTCTCTCCCACCGAGCATCCAGAAATCTGGGCGCGCATCGCGCCGATGACGAAACGACTATGTGAGCGGATGGGTCTTCCCATGCCGAAGCTTTGGGTGATTCCAGAGCATGCCCCGAATGCTTTTGCCACCGGGCGCAATCCGAAACACTCCTCCGTAGCCGTGACGGTGGGACTGCTGGAGCTGATGAACGACCGTGAAGTAGAAGCCGTCATCTCCCACGAATTAGGTCACATCTTAAACCGCGATATTCTCATTAGCTCGATTGCTGCTACGGTCGGCGCAGCTATCACCTTTTTGGCTCGCTCCGTTATGTTCTTCGGCGGGCGGAGGGACGACGAAGAGAATCACGGCAATTTTTTGGGCGGCTTGGCCATGGTGATTTTGGCGCCCATCGCCGCCATGCTCATCCAAATGGCTATCTCCCGCACCCGCGAGTACGGAGCCGACGCCGCAGCAGCAAAGTATATGGGATCACCAGAACCGATGATCTCCGCCCTTCGGCGGCTCGATAGCTTCGCCCGGCAGATCCCCATGGATGTTTCTCCAACTTCCGCGCATATGTACATCATCCAGCCGCTCACTGGTGGAAGTCTGATGCGGCTTTTCTCCACCCACCCCTCAACGGAACAACGCATCGCCCACCTACAAAGGTTGCGCTAAGCGTGCCCGAACTGCCCGAAGTTCGCGTCAGCCGCAAGGGCGCTAACCGTATCGCAAGCGGCCATCCCTGGATCTTCTCAAGCGACGTCATCGACCGCGGCTCCGCCAATCCTGGAGACGCCGTGCGGGTGCTGGAAGCTGCCGGCCGCTGCCTCGGGACCGCACATTACAGCTCAACGTCCCAAATCACCCTCCGCATGCTCTCCTCTCGCGCCGAAACGATCGATGCCGCTTTCCTCCGCAATCGCATTGCTGCGGCCCAAAAGCACCGCGACCGCGTCGTTGATTCCACCGACGCCTATCGCATCGTGTTCAGTGAAGCCGATCACCTCCCGGGGCTCATCGTGGATCGCTACGGCGACTATCTCGTCCTCCAAACTTTGACCCAAGGGATGGACCGCCTGTTGCCCGAAATCTCTCTTTGTCTTCAAGAACTCTTCTCCCCGCAGGCCCTAATCGCACGCAATGACGCCCCCACACGAAGCAAGGAGAACCTTCCCCAACAAGTTACCGTTGTGCAAGGCCAGGCGCCTGAGCGGGTTCAAATCCAAATGAATGGCCTGCGTCTGTGGGTGGACCTGCTGGGCGGGCAAAAAACTGGCGTCTTTCTCGACCAGAGGGAAAATTACTTGGCTGCGCGGCGCTGGGCTCACGGCGACGCCCTGGATTGCTTCACCTTCACGGGTGGCTTCGCTTTGCATGTGGCCGCCTGTTGCCGGAGCGTCGAAGCGATCGATTCCTCAGCCGCTGCGCTCGCTCTCGCTGAGGACAACCGCCAGGCCAACTCCCTTGCCAACGTGAGCTTCCGCGAAGCAAACACCTTCGACGTCCTATCATCCTACGACGGAGCAGGACGTCGCTTCGATTTCATCGTCCTGGATCCACCCGCATTTGCGAAGTCTCGCCAGCATCTCGACGCCGCCTTCCGGGCTTATAAGGAAATCAATCTTCGAGCCTTACGCTTGCTTCGCGCTGGAGGCATTCTCCTCAGTTGCTCCTGCTCCCACCATGTGCTCGAGGCGGACTTGTTGAGCATCGTCGCCGAGGCCGCTCTCGATGCGCGCAAGCAAGTCCGTATCCTGGAGCGTCGGACTCAAAGTCTCGACCACCCGGTCCTGCTGACCGTCCCAGAAACTCTTTATCTCAAATGCTTGATCCTCCAAGTGCTCTGATGTGCACCGAGAAGGAAGCGGAAAACTATAGGTTGACTGCCCGCCGGGGCTTGGCGGATTCCAGGGATCCGCTTCTGCGGCTGCGCTTGGATTGATACATCCGCTCACTCGCCGAGGCGGTCGCGTCGGCCAGCGTTTCGCCTTGAATTTCCACGGCGCCCCAAGAAAAGATCACCGATAGCGCGCCCAGAGAACGAAGTTGAAAACTCCACAAGCGCTCGGAGATTGTATTCAGACGGCGCTGGGCCGAAGCCCCTGTTTCGCCGGGAAACACAAGCAGAAATTCATCTTCGTTGGAACGGCATCCGAAATCCTTCTCTCCTATCAGCGAACGGATCATGTTCTCTACCGAGGTCATCCACTGCTCCATCGCTGCGGCACCCATGCGTTCTCGGTGGTGCGCGTATTCATTCACCCCTATCGCCACGACGACCCCGTTGAAAACAGCCGTGGACTTCAACAGCTCCTCCAATACTTCCCGAGACTGGAACCCAGCTGGTACTTGGAGAATCTCTACTTGCTCCTTTAACTCTGAGCTAGGCAGCTGGCTCGCCTCGCAAGCCGCTTGCTCTTGAACTTGATCCGATGAAGATGCAATCGCCTCGGAATTGGCGGAAAGGTTGATAAGGACTTGTTGTGTTTCAGAATTCGAGGTTTGCTCTCGAAGCGGAACGGCAGGAGCCCCTCCCAACCCCGACTGGCTCTCGCCGGATGCAAGGCTGGATGTCAGATTGATAGCTGCTGTTTCGCGCGCAACCGTTACTGTTTCCCTGCGAGGTTCGGCCTCTGGAGCCGCCGCCGGTCGGGTCGGCTCTTGCAGAGTTTCTTCCACTGGACCCGCTGGCTCTTGCAGGCTTCCTGTCGAGGAAGCACTCCATAAACTTTCGCTCCCGCGCTCCGCATCGCCCGCGTCCTGGATCGGTTGCGTCGGAACATCGACCGTCACAGTCGCAATTTCGATCGCAGCAGCTCGATCGGAAAGGCTGGACAAGTTTACCACCTGCGCCGGCTTGGGCTCGACGCTTTCCGTTACCTGAATCAAAATTACTTCCGAATCCGGTGTGTTCGGTGACCGCGAAGCGCCCTGCTCTTCTGCCTTCGGCACGATCGGTTGACTCTCCCTTGCACCAGAAGCTGTTTCTGGGCGTACGCCAACTCGATCATCTGTTGCCTCGACGACGCGATCGAGAAGACCGCGGTAGCGCCAAAACTCATCCGGCTTTTTCGCACTCTGCGTGGCTGCTACAGGCCCAGATACAGCTGCGGGGGTTGCCGGCGCCTCGGTCGGGGCTTCCTCCTTGGGCTGCTGAACAGCCCCGGAAGTTACGAGAGAGGTGCTCGAGAATACCGCTTCTTCCTGCTTGCGAGCGACAACGTCCGCTGCCAAGGTTTTGCCTTGCAGATTCGTTTGCTCAAGGCCTTCACTCCGCCGCAGCGCCGCCTTTTCTTCCTGTTCTCGCCGGAGCCACTCCGGCACTGGCAGCGTTGACAAGAGGGAATTGGCAGCTTCCGTTCGTTCCGGCGTTGTCCCACGCGGATGCGGCCTGCTCCCCAAGGCATCCTCGGACTTCGTTCCAACCCGCTCACTCCGCCGCCAGTTTGGTACCCCGCCCCAACTGAAGGTGGGCTTGCCGATCACGTCAACATTTCGCACACCCAGCTTCGACGGCGAATCTTGTTCTTTCTTCCCCTGGCCCGTCGGTTGGCCCTCCCCACCCTGCTGGCCCTCCCCGCTCAGCTGGCCCTCCCCGCTCAGCTGGCCAGTCGAAGCTGCGGCGCCGACCAGCGGTTTGATTTCTCCAGCCTCAAATTCCGTTTTCTCGAGACGTTCTCTAGCAGACTCGGCTCGCGGCGTAACTTTCTCCGGGACTTTGTTTTCAATCCGGTTCGCGGCGAGCGCGAACTCCCCGTTGGCGCCATTCTCGGCTCCCGCGCCCTTCTCCACTGCTGCGCCCCGCTCTGCGGCCGCACCCTTTTCAGCCAACTTGCCGTTGTCTGCCGCCGCACCCTTCTGTGAGACAGCTTCTTTCTTCGCGAAGGCCGACTTCTCCCCGAAGGCCGACTTCTCCGCCACAACCGAGTCCCACACTACGGCTTCTCGATCCGAGATGGATCCCTTCTGTTCCCGAGCGACCACTGCTTGCGTCGAGTGGCTGACTACAGAATTCCGCGCCGCTACCCCTTGAGCCTGCTGAAAGGTCAGCCGCCCGTCGGCGGCGTCCGCAAAACCTCGCTGCGCGGTCGGCCGATCCTGTGCCGCCGACCTCCGGCTCCCCTCCATGGGAGCCCGAGTCACTCGCAGAGTCGCTTGTTTTGCTCCTAGCAAGTGCTGCAGCCATTCCAACGCCTCTACCGGCCGGTGTCGCTCCCGCTCCTCCTGCCGGACCTGTAACTCGATGTTAAACTCGCGGAGCGAAGCTTCCCTCCCCCGCATGTACTCAAACACCAGCGCCAGGAGAGCAAGACCCAGGACAACTGATACCCCTAAAATAATCTGAAACTCGGTAAAACCCGGATCCATAGCCTCGCTGAGCATCTTATCGGCGCGGACTAGGAGGAGAAATAGACCGGGACTCTCAATTTGCTGTAGTACCCTCAGTGGATTCTGACATCACCCCTCCGTCCTGCAGGAGACTAAGTTGTTCGCCGGATGGCGCCCGGCTCCGATCGCGCAAAAGCTCACTCTCCCAGGACCGGCTTCGGTCTCCTGGCCGCGAACAGGTCTCTAGAGCAGGCTCAAGGGTCTATGGAAATGGTTCAAACACAGAGGAATACGAACGACGACCAAGGGGGGCAAGCACAGCTAAAAAAGCGGTAACCTCCCCGGACCCCGACGACCTAGACCGCCCGCATTGTTACGCTGCGACGGCGTCGAAGGCGGACCGTCCGAAGAAACACGCCTCACCGAGCCTGATGCGGAAAAATCCAACTCCGAGGACTCAAAGCTTAGTACCCGGTCCAAAACCATCTCAATCGTCGTCCCTTTGGCGAGTACTGCATCGGGCCCGCGACTTAACATCACACCCATAAGTCCCGCTGCCGCGCCTGCCGCTGCACCCACACCCGCACCCATGCCCGGACGCCCCGCAGCGGCACCGGCTACCGTTCCAATCCAGGTGCCCGTCACCGCCGTCTCCCCTACAGTACGGGCGTCACCGCCCTTGTTCCCCTCACTGACAACCTTGCCTTCCTTGCGATCCAGCTCCTCGCTGCTGCGTCCATCTAAGCCGCTGATCCGCGCCCGGAAATCCCGCGTCACGCCATTTGGAAGCGTAAGGGAATCAAAACGCAAGTAGATTTCGCCTTTACCCTTCACTCGACCCGGCCGCTTGATCTGGGTGACCGTTCCTGCCACGTAACTCCCCGGGGGAATGACCATCCGGCCGTCTACCACCACCGGAAAGGCCGTCTCGAGATACACGCGATCCCCTTCCGCGGCGTTCCTTGTACTGATGCTGTTGATCAGGCTAAGCGGAATTCGGGTGCCCGCCGCCACCTCGTAGATCTCTGCTTTGGCCGTCTTCGACGAGGCTCCAGCTTCGCCGCCCAGCCTCTGTTCGCTAGGCTGTTGCCCGCGCGCTTCACTGATCGTCACTGCGAAACAGCCAGCCGCCAGCGCCAACCACCTGAAATTCATGCCGCACCTCGGTCCGATTGTACCTAATTGAGCTAACGCGCACCTCAACGAGAAAGTTGCGACAAAATCCTCGAGTGGAAACTTTTTAGAAATGGTCGGATTGCGGGCAAGGATACCCCCTAAAGTAGAGCGGAATTGGGTATTATCAAAAGCAGAGACTCCAATCCAGCGAGATAAGCCATGGCTATTCCCATCCCCACACCCCACTCCTGGCGCTATCCCTCCACCAGCCTCCTCTCCGCGATCGGCAACACTCCTTTGATCCGGCTGCAACGGCTCACTAGCGATCTACCAGGGATCGAAATCTACGCCAAAGCTGAATTTTTCAACCCTGGCGGCTCCGTAAAAGACCGTCCCGCTCTGAACATGATCCTAGAAGGCGAGCGGACGGGAAAGCTCACCAAGGACCGGATCCTGTTGGATTCCACCAGCGGCAACACGGGCATCGCTTACGCCATGATCTGCTCCGTGAAGGGCTATCGGGTGAAGCTTTGTTTGCCCGCAAACGCCTCCGAAGAGAGAAAGAGAATTCTGAAGGCGTTGGGTGTGGACATTGTTTTCACGGACCCCGCCGAGGGCTCAGACGGAGCCATCCGCCGCTGCCGGGCCATTTACGAGGCCGACCCCGATCGTTATTTCTATCCCGACCAGTACAGTAACCCCGCGAACTGGAAAGCGCACTTTGAAACGACGGCCGTGGAAATCATGCGCCAGACCGAAAATCGTGTGACGCACTTCGTGGCCGCCATGGGCACAAGCGGGACCTTTGTTGGCGTCTCACGCCGCCTGAAACGGGATTTGCCGCATGTGGTCTGCATCTCAGCTCAGCCCTCGTCTGGCTTCCACGGCTTGGAGGGTTTGAAGCACATGCCCACGGCCATTGTTCCCGCAATCTACGACCCCTCACTTGCGGATGATAATATCTGGCTAGAAACCGAAGACGCCTACGCCATGGCACGCCGCTTGGCCCGCCAAGAGGGGTTACTCGTCGGCATTTCCTCTGGAGGCAACGTCGTGGCGGCGCGCCAGCTCGGCGAGCGGCTGGCCAAGGCCGGCCGCCAGGCTGTCATCGTGACCATTCTCTGCGACGGAGCGGCAAAATATCTCTCCGAATCCTTCTGGGACGAGGAAGACTAGATGATCCGTATCGAAAAAGAAGCCTGGCAAACCATGCTCCAACACGCCAAGGCCACTTATCCCCGCGAGTGCTGCGGGGCTCTGCTGGGCACTGCCGATGCCCGAGGGCGACATGTGGTCATTGCCCGCCCTATGCGGAATGCCTACGATGGCCCCCAACAGGACAGCTATCAGCTTGATCCCACCGAGCAACTTGCTGTTGAAAAAGAAGCCCGCGCGCTCGGACTCAGCGTCGTTGGCATCTTCCACTCTCACCCCGATTGCGACGCCTACTTCTCCAAACGCGATCTAGAAAACTCCTGTCCCTGGTACTCCTTTGTCGTCCTTTCGATTAAAGCTGGGGAGTTTGATCACGCCAAGAGCTTCCTCCCCAACTTTGATCAAACGGCCGCCGAACAAGAACCGCTAGAATACATGGTTTAAGGTAAGATCCGCATGCCGAAGGTAATCATTCCTACTCCACTGCGTCCATTCACAAACCAGCAAGATGCAGTCGAGCTGCCTGGCTCCAATGTTGGCGAAGTTCTCCAGGCTCTCACCACCCAATATGCTGAGCTGCGCAAACACCTCTACAACGACGAAGGCAAGCTGCGCAGCTTTGTGAACATCTATCTGAACGAAGAAGATATTCGTTATCTCGATAAGGAAAAAACTGCGGTCAAAGAGGGCGACACGTTAAGTATCGTTCCCTCCATCGCGGGAGGACTCGCATGGCCACTCTAACTGCAACCACTCCATCCGTGGGCGGACTTTCGAACGAGGAAATTCTTCGCTACAGCCGCCACCTCATCATGCCTGAAGTCGGCATGGAAGGTCAGCTCAAGCTGAAGGCCGGACGCGTGCTCTGTGTGGGTACGGGTGGGCTCGGCGCCCCTATCGGAATGTACTTGGCGGCCGCCGGCGTCGGCACATTAGGATTGGTGGACTTCGACGTCGTGGACGCCAGTAACCTCCAGCGCCAGATTATTCACGGCACCAAAGACATCGGCCGCAAGAAACTTGACTCGGCGGCCGAACGAATCGCCGACATTAACCCTAACGTCCAAGTGGTTCGCCACGAGGTTGCGCTCTCGAGCGAAAACGCCCTCGAGATCATCCGCAACTACGACATCGTGGTCGATGGCACCGACAACTTCCCGACCCGCTATCTGGTGAACGACGCCTGCGTCCTACTCGGCAAGCCCAACGTCTACGGTTCAATCTTTCGATTCGAAGGGCAAGCCTCCGTTTTCGCCACCAAAGACGGACCGTGCTATCGCTGTCTGTATCCAGAACCGCCCCCTCCTGGCCTTGTGCCAAGCTGTGCGGAGGGAGGTGTTCTCGGCATTCTTCCCGGCGTCATTGGTGTGATTCAGGCTACTGAGGTCGTCAAGCTCCTCTTAGGCAAGGGACAAACCCTCGCCGGCCGGCTGCTACTTTACGACGCCCTGCAAATGCGCTTCCGCGAGATGAAATTGCGCAAAAGCCCGGATTGCCCCATCTGCGGCCCCAATCGCACCATCCACCAGCTGATCGACTACCACCAGTTCTGCGGCGTGCCGCAACAGCCGCTAGCCCCGCAACCCCAACCTGCTGCCTTAGAACAGGAAATCGAACCCCGTCAGGTAAAAGCGCTCATCGATCAAAAGGCCCCCATCGTCCTCATCGATGTGCGCGAAGTGCACGAACATCAAATCTGCAACATTCCGTATGCCAAGTTGATCCCGCTGGGCGAGCTGCCTAAACGGCTCCATGAGCTGAACCCGGCCGATGACATCATCGTGCATTGCAAAAGCGGCATGCGCAGCGCAAAAGCGTGCGATCTTTTACGCCAGAATGGTTTCCTCCGTGTGCGAAATATGAAGGGCGGAATCCTTGCCTGGAGCGATCAGGTCGACCCAACCGTGCCGAAATACTGAGCAGCTCTCGGCCCTCAAAGCCCCCCGCGTTTGATACCTTGCAGTTGGCAGCTAACTCTCTGAACTCCGCCCGGCCCTAGCTTGCGCTTACACCGCGAGAGCGGACCCCATCGCCGCGCCACAAACAGCGGTTCACGACTTCCGAAAGCCCCCACACCGCCACCGCGCACACGAGCACCAGCACCCAAAGCTCGCTCGTCAAAGGGACTGCCCCCAAGGCTTTCGCCGTAACCGGGATCGTGCCCACAACCAGCTGTACCAGCAGGCCCAGCAGCACCGCCCCGTGCAAAACGCGGTTTGGCAGTGGACGAAGCCCAGTATGCCGGGCCGAATAGGCGAAAAACAATTGGCCGATGGACATGAAATGGAAGGTTACGCTGCGCGCAAGCTCCATGCTGAGCCATCCCATTTGATAGGTGCCAAGCAGCCCGAGAGCAAAAACGGATTTCGCCAGGCCGCTGATCCAGATGAAGTTCCGCGAATTGCCATCCAGTAAAGGAGAGTCTGGAGGACGCGGCGGTTGCTTCATCGTGTCCGGGTTCCGGTCTAGCGCCAGCGAGAGCGCAGGCAAGCCGTCCGTCACGAGATTGATCCAGAGAATCTGCGCCGCCGTCAGCGGAATCAACAGCGCCCCCCCCGCATCTCGAAGGTCGAGTAACGCCGCAAACAGCACACCAAGCGACACCACGACAACCTCTGACAGGTTGGTGGAGAAGAGAAACCGGATAAATTTTTGAATGTTCTCATAAATGCTCCGGCCCTCCTCAATAGCGGCGACAATCGAGGCGAAATTATCGTCTAGCAACACCAAATCAGCCACTTCGCGCGAGACGTCCGAGCCGCGTTGTCCCATGGCCACACCCACGTCAGCCTTCTTCAACGCCGGAGCATCATTGACCCCGTCCCCCGTCATGGCCACAATTTGCCCGTCAGCCTGGAGTTGTTCAACCAGCTTCAGCTTGTGTTCCGGGCGCACGCGCGCGTAAATATTGACTTCTCGTACGCACTTTTGCAGCGGCTCGCCGCTGAGCCTGTCCAACTCGTCTCCGGTCACTACCCGCTGGGCCCCAATTCCAGCGAGGCCCGCAATCGCTTTGGCCGTTTCTGGATGATCCCCGGTCACCATCAAAACGCGAATTCCCGCGTCACGGGCCTGCCGGATCGCCCCCGGCACCTCTGCTCGAGGCGGATCCCAGAACAGCGCCAAACCCAGCAACTCCAAATCAATTTCAGCCTCGCCCAAGCCCCGCGCTAGAGCCAGTACGCGGTGCCCCTGACTTGCATAGTCCAAAGCCTTTTCGAGCCAGGCTTGTTTCTCGCCGCTGGTGAGAGCCGTTCGCGGAATCAAGACTTCCGGCGCACCCTTGAGGTAGCTCACCGCGCGTCCCTCTTCCTCAACGGTGGCCCGCATAAATTTCTGGTTGCTGTCGAATGGGCGCTCGGCCACCCTCGGATGCGCACGGCGGAGCGCCTCTACATCCCAACCCTTCTCTGCCACGTAACGGTTGAGGGCAAGATCCATCGGGTCTCCAGCTGCGGCGTCTGCGTCGTTTGCCAGAGCGCAGGCCCGCAGCGCCGCCTCTTCTCTTCCCTCCACACAATCCAGGCGTCTCACCTCCATCCGGTTCTCAGTCAGCGTTCCCGTCTTGTCGGTCGCGATCACGGTTACCGAGCCCAGCGCTTCCACCGCCGACAATTTCCGAACAACCGCCTTGCGTGCCGCCATGCGCTCAACGCCTAAAGCCAGTGTTGAGGTCAACACCGCCGGCAGACCTTCGGGAACAGCCGCTACCGCCAGCGCCACCGCAAACAAAAAGACTTCCCCGAGCTGACTCAGACCCCGCGTCAGCACACCCTCTATCACCAGGGCCAAGGTGATCACAAAAACCCATCGCGCCACCTGATGGCCAAATTTCCGCAAGCGGCGCTCAAGGGGTGTTTGTTCGGCTTGCACCTCGCTCAGCATCCTTGCTAGCCGCCCTAGCGCACTCTCCGGACCCGTGCGAATGACCTCCGCAAAGGTCTTGCCCCTTACCGCCAGCGTCCCGCTGTAGACCTCATCGTTGGAGCCTTTTTCAACCGGCAAACTCTCGCCCGTGAGGATGGATTCGTCGACCTCAAGTGGCATCGCCCCCACCCGCGCGTCGGCTGGGATTCGATCTCCCGCCTCAACCCGGATCCAGTCACCCGGCACAAGCTCCGTCGCTGGCACCTGCCGCCATTCCCCATCCCGCCGGGCCCACACCAAAGGCGCAGCCAAGGCCTTCAACCGTGAAAGCGCCGCTTCCGCCTTGCTCTCTTGCCACACCCCGAGGCCTGCATTCAGCAACAAAATGATCGCAATCACCACCGATTCCAAAGGAAAGCCATGCGCTCCTTCTTTGGCCCAAACCGCCAGATCCACTACCAGCGCAAAGAGCAGCACATAGATCAGCGGACTTTGAAATTGCTTGATCAGCCGCCGCGTGAAACTTTCTGGCGCCCGCTCCGGCAGCGCGTTGGCTCCAAATTGAGCCAGCAGCTCTTGTGCACGCTGGGTGGTGAGACCTGGTCCGGGACCTTCAATGAGCTTCTCAGTTTGCATCTTGCTCCTCCCTCCGCAACCGGGGTTCCATTGCTAAGTCTCTCATTTTCCGCCCGACCCTCGGACCCTAGCGACTCTCTTGCGCGCCCTGCGGCACCGCGCGTAGCCAAGTGGCCCAAACCTTCCACGACCGCCCCAAACGGGTGGGAATTTACCTCTCGAGCGCACTTCCCCCACTTGAGGAGCCACACTTTTCAACTTTCATGAACTGATCGCTGTTCATTGGCGTATATTAGAGAACGGAGGAAGTGCGGAGAGGAGTTTTCGCAAATTCTCGACGTCCCGCTTCTCCGTCTTTGCTTTGTGATTCGGCCCAACAGAAGCCGCTCGCGGGGGCGGCTACGATTGATGGCCGCGACCTTCAGCTCGCAACCGGTGGTTCACCGTGAGGGGATCATGAAACGCCGCATGTTCCTGTTTAGCCTTCTTTTTTGCGTGTCTTTAGCAGCTGCCAACAAGCCGGCCCCAGTTTCCTTCTACAAGGACGTGCTTCCCGTCCTGCAGAAAAACTGCCAGAGCTGCCACCGCGCTGGCGAGGCCGCTCCCATGGAGTTCACTACTTACCAGTCCACCCGCCCCTGGGCCAAAGCCATTCGGGAAGCTGTTCTTTCCAAACGGATGCCGCCCTGGTTTGCCTCCGCTGATGACCGGGGAAAATTCCACAACGAGCGGCTGCTCGCTCCGGAAGAGGTAGCTAAAATTACAGCTTGGGTGGATGCCGGAGCCCCAGAGGGCAATCCCGCGGACGCCCCTCCAACGCCTCCCTTCATCGAAGGTTGGAACATCGGAAAGCCGGACAAAGTGGTCGAAATGCCAACCCCTTTCCGCATCCCCGCCAGCGGCACAATCGAATACACCTACATTGTCTTGCCCTTGGACCTAAAGCAGGACACCTGGATTCAAGCCGCCGAAGTCCGCCCGGGCAACCGCGCTGTGGTCCATCACGTCATTGCGTTCCTGCGTGAGCCCGGCTCGAAGTGGCTGGCAGAGGCCAAATACGGGGAACCCTTTGTCCCGCAGCGCCGCAACCGCAGTAGCCGGACCTCAAATCAGGAAAACTCCGAAGCCGGTGGTCCCGGCACCGAGCTCCTGGTTGGTTATGCTCCTGGTCTAGAGGCCCAAAGGTGGTTACCTGGCCAGGCCAAACTGGTTAAAGCGGGTACCGATGTCGTCTTCCAAATGCACTATACGGCCAACGGTGTCGCCACAACCGATCAAACCAAAATTGGTTTGGTCTTCGCCAAACAACCCCCCAAAGAACGCGTCATGACGCTGGCCGCAACCAACGCCCGTTTCGTGATTCCTCCGGGCGCCCCCAACCACCGGGTCGACTCGCAGTTTACGCTCCATACCGACACCCGCTTGGTCGGGCTCATGCCCCATATGCACCTCCGTGGAAAGTCCTTCGAGTACTACGCCGTCTACCCAACAGGTGAAAAAGAACGCCTGCTCACCGTTCCTCGCTACGACTTCAACTGGCAGCTGTTCTACTACCTCAAAGAGCCGAAATTCTTTCCCAAGGGCACGCGCATTGAGTGCATCGCACACTTCGACAATTCCCCAAACAACAAGTACAATCCCGACCCCACAAAGGAAGTTCGCTGGGGCGATCAAAGCTGGGAAGAAATGATGATCGGCTGGTTTGACGTCGCCTTCCCCTCGGACATGGATCCCATGAAGATCTACCGCGAGGAGAAAGCGCTGGCCAGCACTTCCGCCGGCCGGTAATCTGCCATGTGGCGTTTTGTGCTCATGGTCGCGCTTGCCCAGAGCGCGGCCTTCCCGCATGAGCCGATTACCACCAAGGTCACCTTCAGCAAAGAGGTCTCCCGCATCTTTCAAAAGCGCTGCCTGAGCTGCCACCGGGAAGGGGGTACTGCGCCGATGTCGCTTGAAACCTATGCCTCGGCACGCCCCTGGGCCAAGGCCATCAAAGAGGAAGTGCTCGAACGGCGAATGCCGCCTTGGGGCGCCGTCAAGGGTTTCGGCGCGTTTCGCAACGAGCAAGCACTCACCCAAGAAGAAGTCAGCCTCATCGCCGATTGGGTGGAGGGCGGCGCTCCGGAGGGAGACCCGAAATACCTTCCTCCTAAGATTTCACCTCAGCCTCCAAGCTCCCCCACACGCCAAGGCTGGCCGCTCGCCGTGGCAAGCGTGGCCACTGTAGCAAGGTCCTCCCACCTGCTGACCATCGAGCCCCGCACCAAAACCGATGTGGCCTCAGCCCGCTTGGTGGCCGAATTGCCGGACGGTAGCATCGAGCCTCTCATTTGGCTTCGCGACTACAAATCCCAGTGGGCTCACCGCTTTGAACTCCGCCGGCCGCTCCGTCTACCAGCAGGAACCAAATTGCGGGTTGAGCCACCCGTGGCGGCACGCTTCATTCTCTACTTCCGTTAGCCTCCCCTTTCCGCCCTTCGCGACGGCAGCCTATTGTACACTGGGGATTGTTCATGGCCTCCTCCACCGCGGTTGGGAAAGCGCGCCCCATCGCTGTCGCAGCCGGTTTCTCAAGCGCCAGCGACCCTGATCCCCGCGCCTTTAACCACGGTAAAAAAATCGGCATTCTCATCGTTGCCTATAACGCCGTCACAACCCTGAAAAAGGTGCTCAACCGTATCCCAAAACAAGCCTGGGAGAACGTAGCCGAGGTGGCCATCCTCGACGACGCCAGCCAGGACGCCACCTACGAGCTTGCCCTCGGCTACAAATCCCTCAATGAGCTCGGCGACAAGTTGCACGTCGTACGTCATCCGGAAAACAAAGGCTATGGCGGCAATCAAAAGGCAGGCTATCAGTATTTCATCGAAAAAGGGTTTGACGTCGTTGTTTTGCTCCACGGCGACGGCCAGTATGCACCGGAAATCATCTCCCACCTGTATCATCCGATCGTCACCGGCCAAGCAGATGCGGTCTTCGGCTCGCGCATGATGAAAGACTACGGCGGCCCCCTCCAAGGAGGCATGCCCTTGTACAAGTACCTTGGCAACCGCATTCTCACCGCGATGGAAAATCGCGCCCTGGGGCTCCATCTCACCGAATTTCACAGCGGTTACCGTGCCTACAATCTCCATGCGCTGAAACAGATCGACATGACCCACATGACCGATGATTTCCACTTCGACACGGAGATCATCATTAAGCTCCACCACCAAGGCTTCCGCATCCGCGAGGTTCCCATCCCGACTTACTACGGCGACGAAATCTGCTACGTGAACGGCTTGAAATACGCCAAAGACGTCACCCGCTCCGTCATCCGCTACAAGCGTACGGTCCGCTCCATCCGCAAATATCCCGAGTTCGCCGAGTATTGGACCCACTACCCTCTCAAAGAGAGCCGTTACTCAAGCCACGACATCGTACGGCGGTGGGTGGGCTCCAAACAGCGCGTCCTGGATGTCGGTTGTGGCGACGGTTATTTCGCGGCTCAGATTCGCCAGCTCGGCAACACGGTCTCCGGCGTCGACCTCGTCCAAACACCCGCGCAACGGGAAGCCTTCGACGAATACGTCTCGGCCGATCTAAGCCAGGGCCTGGAGGCTGCTATCTCCCGTTTGTCGCAACAAAAGTTCGACAAGATTCTGTTGATGGACATTCTGGAACACTTGCCCGATCCCGAGCGCATTGTGCGCGAGTGCCGGAACCTTTTAACACCTCAGGGCCAGATCCTGATTTCCGTGCCCAACGTGGCCAACATCACTGTGCGCCTGGCCTTGTTGTTGGGCCGTTTTGAGTACGCTGATCGCGGCATCCTCGACCGGACTCATCTGCGTTTTTTCACGCGCAAATCGGCACGGCGGATGATCGAGCAGTGTGGCTTCCAAATCGTCCGCGAAACTGTTACCGTGATGCCGCTCGAACTGGTCCTGGGCGCAAACCCCTCCAATCCTGTCCTGCGTGCCATGACCGAGTTCCTCTACTTCGCAACACTTTTGCTTCCCGGACTTTTGGGCTATCAATGTGTGTTTGCCGTCCGGCCCAAGTAGGTCTCCGCGCTTACTGGTGACGCACAAACGCCAGAGCTACAGCTGCAAGCAGGGCCGCAAAGGCCGCCAGATGATTCCACTTCACTTGCTCATTTAAGTAAATGGCGGCGAACACCATGAAAACCGAAAGGGTGATTGCTTCTTGAAGGATTTTCAGCTGGTAAGCCGTAAACCTCCCATAGCCGAAACGGTTTGCAGGCACCTGCAAACAATACTCGGGCAAAGCAATCAACCAGCTGACCAAAATCACTCGCCACAAATCCGTTGAACGGTGTTTCAAATGGCCATACCAAGCGAGCGTCATGAACACATTGGATGCAAACAAGAGCGCAATGGTGAGCATGCATTTTTCAACTTAGCAGCTCCCCCTCCCTGCGGGTCCAAGATGCGCTAGCTAGTATTTCTTCACGTCGAAACAGTAGAGTTGGTCCTGCTCGCGCAAGTAGAGCCGGCCGTTGGCCACCACCGGCGGCGTCCATGTATGGTAGTTGCCCTGAGGAATGGAGAACCGCCCCTTCTCCCGGTAAGCTTCGGGATTCGCCTCCACCAAGGCCACGTCCCCTCGCTCGCTGA
The DNA here is from genome assembly GCA_025056455.1 of Bryobacteraceae bacterium. Lineage (GTDB taxonomy): Bacteria > Acidobacteriota > Terriglobia > Bryobacterales > Bryobacteraceae > CADEFT01. Next base: position 954,615 of record JANWVY010000002.1, read on the forward strand.
GCACATAAAAATGGCCGTCGGCGTATTGCAAACTCCCTTTGCCCACGCTCCGGTCCCGCCATTTTACCTGACCGGTCAAAAACTCCATGGCCGTCAAAATCTGGCTGGAGAACCCGTACAGGTGCTTGCCCACAAGAATTGAACTGGCATGGTGATTCTTCATCTCCCGGTTAAAATACACCTCGGTCGCTTTGCCAGTTTTTGGGGCTAAGCGCAGCAGGGCGCAACCCGTCCCGTAATCTGTGGAGACGAAGACATGATCTTCGGCGTAGATGGGGGTGGCGATGTTGGCCACTTGGTTTGCAACGCGCGGATAGCGCCACAGCAGTTCTCCCGTCGCTGCGAGTACCCCTACGGCCGCGCTTGCCGTTAGCGTGACGTATTGTTTCACTCCACCGGAGTTCACCACGATCGCCGAGGAATACGCCGCGCTATCGCCCGGGCTTTTCCAAATTAGCTTGCCGTCCAGCTTATTCAAAGCGACTATCGATGCATCTCTCCCGCCCGGCGTCACGATCAGTTTTTCCCCGTCCACAAGCGGAGACTCAGAAATCCCCCAGTGGGGCACTTCACCGCCGTAGCTTTCGACAATGTTCTGCTCCCAAATTTTTTTGCCAGTGGCTGTTTCCAAACAGACCAGCGTTCCATCGGCCGACAGTGCCCACAGCCGCTCACCTTCCACCGTCGGCGTGGCCCGCGGACCGTTTCCCCGCCGCTCTCGAAACGCCCGTCCTGCTCGTGTTTCCCAGAGCTTTTTCCCGGTGGCCGCGTCGAACGCCATCACCAGCTGCTGATCTCCTCTTTGTCCTTGGGTGTAAATCCGACCTTTCACTACAGCCACGCCCGAGAAACCTTCATACAACCCGGTTGCTTTCCACACCAGCCGCGGCCCCCCTGCGGGCCAGGATGTCTGAAGACCGGTTTCCCGTGAAATTCCGTCCCGGTTTGGACCACGCCATTGCGGCCAGTCATCAGCCCAGCAAAACGAAAACCACAAGAAAAATCCCGCCAGCAGCATGTTGTCAGAGATAGCACATCGCCGGGGCGCACTATCTCTTCGATGAAGTTCTTGCTTCTGCTGCTCAACCTTATGGTTTGGCTAGCGAGCAGCCAGCCACCGGCCAAAAACCCGACCACTCCGCTGGCTCCGAGAAACCCTCTCGGGGTGCGGCCAGCCCCGGCGAAACCGGCCTTGTCGGACACCGAAATTGAACGTGCCTTCCTGGCCCGGCTTGCCAAATCAAAGATTGGCCCGAACAACGTGCGCATCCGGGTCTCTAACGGCGTGGCAACGCTCGAAGGGCGTGTGAATGTCCTCCAGCATAAGGGCGCCGCAACACGCATGGCCAAAAGCGCTGGCGCCCGCCACGTCATTAACCGCATTGAGCTCAGTGATCCCGCCCGCCAGAAGGCCTCCCAGCAAATGCAGCGCGCTCGCAAAGCCCAGCTCAAAGGCGAGTAGCCTCCCGCGTGATGGAATTCAGCCCCCGTTTTCCGCATTCCAAGGTGGGAAAGGAGGGCGATGGGGAGAAGCGCAAGCGGCGCGGTCAACCAGCGGATGAAGGGAGCCCGCCGCGATGACAAGGTTGCCGCGCGGATCACCCGGTTCGCGAAACCCTTCGCTGATGGCTTTGGAGGAGCATGTCTCGGCGGAGTTGCGTTCTGGGCAATTGCGAGCGCACGCGGGGGCTCCCCCGCCCCCTTCCCTTGGCTCCCGTTAGCCGCCATCGCCACACTCTGCGGGGTGATGGAAACCCTTCGGGTCCACCGAAGGCGTCTTGACCCTCCCCGCAAACCCACCTCTTCGCGCTAGAATGACTCGGGTTCAGCTCGCAGCATGCTACCTTTTCTGATCTTGGCCTGGTCTCTCGTTTGCTTCTGCTTACCGCTCGGCGCCCAGTCGCTAACCATCACCTCCGGGGCCAGCCCAAATCAAGTCTTTCAACGCGGTGATGATGGACGGGCCATTGTGAAGCTTCAAGGCTTTATTCGCTCGCTGTCTAGCCCAAACCTCCAAGTACACGTCCTGGGTAAAAACGGCCCCTTAGAGGGCCTGGAGGCTAAGCCCGTGGACACGCTCACAGCCAACCAGTGGTCCGTCACCTTGGCCCTGCCCACCGGAGGCCCTTACCGCTTGGAAGTCCGCGCCGGCGACGTCCTCGCCGCTGTCGAAAACATCCTGGTCGGAGATTTGTGGGTACTTGCTGGCCAGTCCAATATGGAGGGCTATGGCGACTTGATTGATGTCGAGCAGCCCCATGGCTTGGTCCACAGCTTCGACATGACGGATCGCTGGGTCCTTGCCGAAGAGCCCTTACACCTTCTCGTCAACGCGGCCGATCGCGTTCACTGGCGGCTCAATGCCCAAAAACAACCGGAAAAACTCGAAGGCCAGGCTTTGGCCAGCTACCTCCGCAACCGCAAAAAGGGTGCAGGCCTCGGCCTGCCCTTCGCCACCGCCATGGTGAAACGCACTGGCGTACCGGTGGGCCTGATCCCTTGTGCTCACGGTGGCACCTCTATGGACCAGTGGAGCCCAGAACTCCGCGACAAAGCGGGTGACTCGCTGTATGGAGCCACCATCCGCCGCATCCGCGCCGTGGGCGGGAAAGTGCGCGGCATTCTCTGGTATCAGGGCGAGTCCGACGCGAACCCCCGTCTCGCGCCCCAGTTTCAAGAGAAATTCGAAAGACTCGTGGCCGCCTTCCGAGCCGACACCGCTCAACCCCAACTCCCCTTCTACTACGTCCAAATCGGCCGCTTCATCAACGACTCCAACATTGATGCTTGGAATCTCGTCCAGGAAATGCAACGACAAGCTGAGTCCCGCCTCGCTCCGGGCGGCATGGTGGCCGCTGTCGACACCAGCCTCGACGATCTGATTCATGTGAGCACCGGTGATTTGAAACGACTCGGCATCCGCCTTGCGAACCTAGCCTGCAAAGATCTCGGTGCGCCCAGCTGCCGCGACTTTCTGCGTGGTCCGCGACTGGAATCTGTACAAGCTTCTGGCAATCTCATCCGCCTAACCTTCTCCCAGGTGAATGGCCAGCTGCGAAGCACGGGCCGGATCTCTGGCTTCTCCCTCCACGACGCCTCGGGTAAAGCCCTCCCCCTCATCTATAAAGCGGAATTTGGTGCGCCAAACGAACTTTTGCTCCACCTCATTACCAAACCCCCTGAAGGCGCCACGCTCCGCTATGGCGCCGGCAAAGATCCCTACTGCAACATCACAGACCAGCGCGACATGGCCCTGCCTGCTTTCGGCCCTCTGCCAGTTGAAATCCGCTAGTGCCCTTGCGCCAAGCGCGAGGCTGGAAATTCACAACAACCGCATGGCGGCCAGCTACGTCCTGGTAAAATGACATCAGATTGCACGAGCCACTTGCATGAAAGTCCTTTCATTTTTTACGCTTACAGCTCTGGCTTGGAGTCAGACTCTGACCCCAGCTCCCCGTCCTGAGCTCACCCCAGACACGGTCGTGCTGGAAAGCGACGGCAAAAAGTACACCGTACAGGAACTCAACGAAATTATCAGTAAGTTGCCCTCGCAAATGCGGCAAAATTACGAGCGCGATCCCAAAGGCTTCCTTCAGCAATGGTTCATGCTCAAAAAGGTCTCCGCCATGGCCGAGGCTGCCAAACTCGGCGAGCGAACTCCCTACAAAGAAGGCATCGAGATTGCCCGCATGACCGTGCTCTGGCAGGCCCAAATCGAGGAAACCACCAAATCCATGAAGATCGAAGAGGCCGAGCTGCGAAAATACTACGACGAGAAAAAGGATCACTTCCTTCAAGCTAAGCTGAAACTTATCTACATTCCTTTTGTGAACCAGCCACCAGCCGGGGCCGAACGCAAATCCTTGACCGAAACCGAGGCCCTGGCCAAGGCCGAGAAGCTGGTCGCGCAGGCGCGGCAAGGCGCCGACTTCGTTAAGCTCGTCCGGGAAAACTCCGAAGATCCCATCTCCAAAGAGCGCGACGGTGACTTCGGACCAATTAAGAAAAGTGACACCCTGCCCGAAGCTATTAAGCAGGCCGTTTTTGCCCTCAAGCCGGGAGAAATCTCCGATCCCGTTCGACAACCCAATGGCTATTACATTTTCCGCATGATCGAGTTTGCGCCCCAGGCCTTCGACGAAGTTCGCGTCGCGCTCGAAAATGAACTGCGCTCCCTTAAAATCCGCCAATGGATGGACGCCAACGCCAAAGCCGTCGAACTCAAAGTGGAACGGCCAGACTTTTTTGGGGCGGTCAAGTAGATCAGCTTCTCCGCCAAGCGCTGGAAGGCCTGCCGCACTTCTCTGGCAAGCCCATTCACTTGGCCTTTCGAAGCAGTCTGCGTGTCTCTCAGGGCAAACTTGTCCGCCGCGGCGGCGTGGCGGTCCACGCCGCCGCTTTCCTCCGCAAGCGCCGCTTGGTGCTGGATTCTGAACTCCGTGAAAATCCGCTAGAGTTACGGCGAATTTTGGTGCACGAGCTGTTTCACTTCGTCTGGCTACGGCTTAGCAATCGCATTCGCCTTGAATGGCACTGCCTGATTCAAAGCGAATTTCATCAGCGCGCCCGCGGCGAGCTAGGCTGGTCGAGCCAGTGGCGAAAAGCAAAGCTTCAACCCTCGGATGCCGCGGCGCGAACCCGCAAGTGGCGCGAATACCTCTGTGAAAGCTTCTGCGACTCGGCCGCCTCGCTCCTGGTGCCGGATCATCCGGAAATGACCCTCGCGCCACGCTTTCGCAGGCGACGAAACCAGTGGTTCGCTCCTCTCATGAAGCGTCAGCCTTTGCCGCTATAATCGAGGGTAGCGAGGAGCATTTTTTCATGATCTGCTGTCGATGGTGGGCCGCTGGGCTGTCGCTTGTGGCCGTGCTGAGCCTCAACCTCATATCTTGCGGCTCGCCCAAGGCCGTCAAGGCTGCAGTCAAAGCAGAAAAGGACCGAAAACCAGCCCCCGACTTCACCCTCAAAGACATTCACGGCCGCGACGTGAAGCTATCCGACTACAAAGGTAAGGTCGTGTTGTTAAATTTCTGGGCCACTTGGTGCGGTCCCTGCAAAATCGAAATCCCCTGGTTCATTGACTTCGAGCAGCGCTATAAGGATCGCGGTTTCGCCGTGCTTGGCGTCTCCATGGACGAGGATGGATGGGATTCGGTCAAGCCCTATCTAGAAGCCCGGAAGGTCAACTATCGTGTGGTGATCGGTAACGACCAAGTGGCCGATCAATACGGTGGTGTTTCCTCGCTCCCCACCACCTTCCTTCTCGATCAATCCGGCCGCATCGCCAGCGTTCACGTCGGCTTAGTGAGCAAGAGCGTCTATCAGGATGAAATTGAGCACTTACTTCAAACTAAACATTCTTCTAGTGGCGGGGGCGCTCGCAGGGATGCAAACGCCGCCCCTGGTGGCGCAAAGTAGCAGCGTTTTGACTGTGGTCCCACCACCGAAGCTGACCGCGAAGAAAAACTCCACGGCGTCGGCGAAACTCTCGGTGCGCCTACGCAATGGCTTTCACGTCAACAGCAACACTCCCTCGGATGAATATCTCATCCCGCTTCGCCTCACCTGGACTGCTGCGCCGCTCGAGGTCGTAGACGTCACCTACCCCGATCCAAAGCTCGAAAAGTACGAATTTTCAGAAAAGCCCCTCTCCGTATTCACCGGAGATTTTGATTTAATGACCAAGTTCAGAGTTCCAGCCACCGCTCCAGCCGGTATGCAAGTCATCACCGGTAGACTGCGCTACCAGGCCTGCAATCAGAAAGAGTGCCTGCCCCCCAAAACTCTCGAAGTGAAACTTCCAGTCGATATTGTGAATTAGGGTGAGACGCTTACTCATTCGACCCGGAGCGATTGGCGACTTCATTGTATCGTTGCCGGCGCTCATGGCTTTGCGCGCCAGCTACACCGAAGTGTGGACGACCGAAACCAATCGCCCCTTGGCGTGGTTTGCGGACCAGACGGACTCGATCTTCGCCACAGGCCTGGACGTGTTTGGCTTACCAGGCCGCCCGGAAAACCAGACACTATTTAACCGGCTGCGGGAATTTGACTCCATTGTGTCATGGTACGGCGCGGCTCGCAGTGATTTCCGAGAGTTCGTCCAAGCGCTCGGCTTGCCTTTCGAATTCCATCGGGCCTTACCAGCCGAGCGTTCCGGCCTACACGCCACCGACTACTATTTGGCCCAGGTCGGTGCCCCGTGCGGAGCCGTTCCCTTCATCCCAACTCGCCGCAAACCGCTGGACGCCATCGTCATTCACCCCTTTTCTGGAAGCGCGAAGAAAAACTGGCCCCTGGAGGGCTTCCGCCAGCTGGCAACCACTCTCTCCCAGGAAGGATTCGGCCCGGTACTTTGGAGCGCCGGCCCCGAAGAGCCGCTGGCCGACGCGGTCCGCTTTGACAATCTCCGGGCTCTGGCGGATTGGCTGTCTGGCGCCCGCTTGTACATTGGAAATGACTCGGGCATCACTCATCTGGCAGCCGCCGTGGGCGCTCCTGTCATCGCTTTATTCGGCCCGACGGACCCCAACACGTGGGCTCCCCGCGGTCCGCTTGTTGAAATCGTTCAATCCCCAGACGGCACGATGGAATCCATTTCCCTGAACCAGGTGCTTGACACCGTGCGCGACGTGTGCCGGCGGCTTGCCCGGCAAAATCCCAGCCCCGTGGACCAGCCCCATCCGGCCAGCTCCTTGAGTCGCAGCCCTCATCCCAGCCACCACTCCGATCCACTCGCATGACCCAAAACCTTGATCCAGGATCTTCCGCCCCGCTGGCAGAGTTCGTTGCCCCCCAGCTCGGCCCGTGCACAGTCCCCTCCCCGCTGCCGCTCGGCGAGGGCTTCGTCCCCGACGATATCCGCGTCCCGCTCAACGGCGAAATCCGACATGGCCAGCCTGCCGATCCGAGCCGGTCCTTCGAACGCGCTGGACCGCGCCGCCTCATCTATTTCCAACCACAACAAGTGCGTGCCGCAGCCGTCACGTGTGGCGGCCTGTGCCCTGGTTTGAACAATGTCGTTCGGTCGCTCGTCCTCCAGCTCCACTATGGCTACGGTGTTGCAGAATGCCTGGGAATCCGCTACGGATATCGCGGTCTGGACCCCACTCTCGGCCTCACGCCTCTCCGCCTCACCCCGCAGCTGGTTTCCGATATTCATGAGCAGGGAGGCTCCATCCTCGGCGTTGCGCGTGGCAATCCAGAACCCTCAGTCATGGTCCGCCAGCTACGCGACTGGGGTGTCAACGTCCTATTCGTCATCGGGGGAGACGGCACCCAGCAAGGCGCACACCAAATCTGGTTGGAAGCAAACCGCCAAGCCTATCCTCTGGCCGTCGTCGGCATCCCCAAAACCATCGACAACGACATCCCGTATGTCTGGCGTAGCTTCGGCTACGCTACCGCTGTCGAAAAAGCCCGTCAGGTGATTGACAGCGCCCATAACGAAGCTCGCTCCCATTTCCACGGCGTAGGCTTGGTCAAACTGATGGGCCGCGACGCCGGCTTCATCGCCGCCGGCGCAACCTTGGCCAGCCAGGAAGTGAACTTCACCCTCGTGCCAGAAGTCCCCTTCCGACTTCATGGTGAGGGCGGATTCCTCGAAGCCCTGCTCAAACGACTCGAGCAACGCCGGCATGCTGTGATCGTCGTGGCCGAAGGTGCCGGACGGGATCTCTTCCCCACCTCACAGGATCCCCGGCACAGACCGGATATCGGCCTGTTCCTTCTCCAGGAAATTCGCGCTTTCTTCCGCCAAAAACAGGTCCCCGTCGATGTGAAATATTTCGACCCGAGCTATTACATCCGCGGCGCCGCAGCCAACACCGAGGACGCCTTCTTGTGCGATCAATTCGCCCGCAACGCCGTACATGCCGCCATGGCCGGCAAGACCGGAATCGTCCTCGGCATCTGGTACAACCTCATGACCCACGTACCAGTAAGTCTTTGCACGAGTAAAAAGAAGCGAATGGCTGAATCAAGCGAACTCTGGCAATCAGTCCTCAAAGCCACCGGACAGCCGGTACGGTTTGGCTGCTAGCGCTGGGGCCTCGCCCCTTGGGCGGTTTCCTGTCCAGACTTGGCCTGCTGTCTTCTAGTTACAAGTAGCGTCGGCTACTTCCAACCAGGCCCCGGTCCTTTTCGGCCTTGCCTATTGCACTGGCGGTCCGGCGGCGACGAGATCCGTCGACGTCAAATGTCCTGTCAGCCGGTGAAAGGCATGTTCCAGCGAACCGTATTCCTCACGCAAGGACGAGGGCGTGCCATCATAAACAATCCGCCCGCGGTGAATAAAAACAATCCGGTCGGCCATGGCCTCCACTTCTTGGAGAATATGCGTGGAAAGCAAGATCGTCTTGCTTTGCCCTAGCTCCCGGATCGTGCGGCGCACCTCTAGAATCTGGTTCGGATCCAGACCCGTGGTCGGTTCGTCCATAATCAAAACATCGGGTTCATGCAGCAACACCTGCGCCATTCCAACCCGCTGTTTGTATCCCTTCGACAGCTTCCGGATTGTCTTCTCCAGCACTGGCTCAAGCGCGCACCGCTTCACGACGTCCGCGATGCGAGCCTCCAGCCGGGCGCCGGAAAGACCGCGCGCCCGGCCAAAAAAACGAAGCAATCCAAGCGGTGTCATCTCGAGATACAGGGGGCCATTCTCCGGCAAGTAGCCAAGACGCGCAGCGGCCGCCATGCGGTCTTCTGCTACATTGATCCCGGCAATCCAGGCGCTTCCGGAAGTGGGAGTCAGGTAGCCGGTCAACAATTTCATCGTGGTCGACTTGCCCGCCCCGTTAGGCCCCAAAAAGGCGCAAACCTGTCCCGCGGGAACGGAAAAGCTGACCTCTTCCACCGCAACAAACTTGCCATAGATTTTGGTGAGGCCGCGAGCCTCAATCATCACCTCGCCGCTGGCCATGTTTCTCCGAAATCAGTGTGCCATGGCGGCAAAGAAGCTCTCAACGGCCAGTCAAGAAGGGTTGCTTTGCTGGTTGGGAAGGCCTGAAGCCGCTCAAACACACCTTGGAGTTAGACAGACAGGGCAGGGCGGTCAAAGTCAAAACCGCATTTTTTGGCTAATTTCGCCTGCGCCTTAAATAGGTACATGCGCCGGTCAGCCTCCGCTAATAGCTGTTCGGCATTGACGCCATCCATCGGATAGTAAGCCTCTCCGACCGAAAAGTCGATCACGTCTTCTTGGAGCACCTCAAGGCCAGCCTGCTTGACAACCTCGCGCAATCGCGGAATCAACTTGCGGACACCTTCCTTGCTGAGCCCGGGCAACACCATGACAAACTCGTCTCCTCCCATCCGCGCTACGCAATCATACTCCCGGCAATTCTCCTTGAGCTTTTGCGCGACGCGTTGCAACAGCCGGTTGCCCTCCAGGTGACCAAAGCGGTCATTCACCTGCTTAAAACTATCCAAGTCAGAAACAAGCACGGCCAAGGGGTGTTCCAAACGTTTGCACCGGGCTATCTCTCCATCCAGATGGAGAAACAAAGAACGGGCATTGAGCAAGCCAGTTAAATAGTCCGTTGAGGCTGAGCTTTCCGCTTGCCGATATTTGAGCGCGTTCTCTATCGACAAGGCTACTTTGCCGCAGATTGCCTGAAGAATTCGCAGGTGGTCGCGGCTAAAGGCGTCTTTGCTGGCGCAGTAAAGGGAAAGCACGCCGACCAGCCCGTTCACCCCCTCCAAGGGGACGGAAAGCGCCGAACGCAGAGTCTCATGGCGATTCGAATCCTCGCGGTAGCCGGGCTCAGCAAGCGGATTTCCGTTGAGCGCTGGCTTCCGGTTCGCTGCCACCCAGCCAGAAAGTCCCTGCCCCACTGGAATCTCCAGCTGGGCGAATAACCGGAGGTTGTCGCCCGCAACAAATTCCGGTCGCAACACCGAATCCCGGAGTACATAAATGGCGATCGCGTCATAGGGAATCGCCCGCCGGATGCGAACGGCAAACACCGATAAGGTCTCATCCAAACTCAGCGAGCTACCCAATTCCTGCGCCAGTTCGAACAACATCTGCGCTTCTTGATGCGCCGCAGCAATGCTCTTCAGAAAACTTGCGTTCTCCTCGGGCTCCTTGTTGTCGGAAGGCTCTCGAACTTCCTCCGTCGTGTACCGGCCTCGGATTTCAGACGACAGCCGCATCCGTTGTTGCCGGCGTTCTTGGAATTGCCGTTCGAATTCCGGGTATCCTTGCTGGAAAATTTGAACCACTTTTGGATCAAAAGAAATTCCTGACTCGGCGACAATCTGGCGCATCGCCTCCTCTACCGACATCGCTGGACGGTAGGGCCGCGGCGAGGACATCGAATCAAACGCGTCGACTACAGCCAGAATGCGGGAGCCGAGCGGAATCTTCTCACCGGCAAGTCCGTCCGGATAACCCCCGCCGTTCCATTTCTCATGATGGTGCCGGACGATTTCGGCTACCGGATAGGGAAACTTCACCATTTCCAGAATCTCAGCCCCTATTACGGGGTGAATCCGCATTTTCTCAAGCTCTTCCCGGCTCAGCCGGCCCGGCTTGGAAAGAATATGGTCTGGTACGGCCAGCTTGCCAATGTCATGCAGTAGCGAAGCCGCTCGTAAGGCGTCGAGCTCACTTTTGTCAAGCTTCAACTCTTGGCCAATCGCCAACGCGTAGGTTTGCAAGCGAAACAAATGATCCTGCGCCGAGTGATCCTTCGCTTCAATCGCTAAGGCCAGCGCCTCAATCGTCCTCTGATGCAGGTCGACCAGCTCCTGAGCCTGATTCTTCTCCTCAGCGCACCGGGCTAGGTGTCCCCGGTAGTACCAGAAGATCACGAGTAAGAAGGGAGCCGTTAACGCCGTCGTCCACAGGTCCGGTGACAGCGCCGCCGCCACAGCCACCAAGCCTCCTGCCAGATAGAAAGGCAAGCTCCACCGGTAGCATTCTTTCCATGTCGCGAGAAGGGACTGGCGGGTTTCAAACGCCAGCATCGCCGAGAGGGGGAAGGTACTCAACACGTAGTACACGACAGCCGCCAAAAAATGGGGCACCAGCATTCCCCAATTCTTGGTGCTCGCCTTCCACAGACCAAATACGAAGTGTGCTGCCTGAACCGCAATCGCGACCGTCGCCAGATGAAATGTCGCCAGATGAAATATAGTCTGTACCCACCTCCGGTCTGGCTGGGGACTGGTTCGACTTTGCACCAGCGTCGCGGCCAGCGCAATCGTCATGTTCTCCCCAAGCGAGAGTTGCGGGAGCCCAATGAGTACAAACAAAAAATTCAGCGATAACACGCCCCTCAACGGGGGCATCCCAATTTGCTGGCTGGCCGCCACCAGCCCAAGGCCCAAAAAAATGAAAAAACGGGTCAGGTCTGCCGCGCGAAAATTGGCCAACGCGACGATCGCGCTCCCCAACCCTAAACAGATCACGACGCAGGCAAAGGCAACCGGCGCTCGGGTCATTCCGTAAACCGTTCGGTGAAGGCCTATCCCCGTTCAAAAAGTTTGTGCCTGACTCACCGTAAGTCCTTTGATCGGCAGTTTGTCTTCCCGCCTTCAGCGAGTCCCTCAGAATTTTAGGGCCGTGAGAAAAATTCAGTACAATTAAGCTGACGGTTCTAGTTCATGCTTCTCCGACCGGTGTTTCTCTTCTGTATCCCGCTGGTTTTTCTCGCCTGCCAAAAGCGCGAGCCGGTTGCGAAAAAACAAGAGTCCGGACCGATTCAAGTCCGCTCCGCAACTGTCAAGCAAAAACAAATCTTTCGCGTCGTCGAATCCGTCGGCACCCTTTACCCTTTCGATGAAGTCCTCATTAGCGCAGAAATTGAGGGCCGGATCGATCAAGTGAATGCCGATTTAGGCGATCGCGTTCTGCCGGGCCAAGTGCTCGTCCACATCTCCGATGAAGAACAGCGCTACATCCTGGCTCAGAATGAAGCGCAACTCCGCCAATCCCTAGAGCGGCTCGGTCTGACCTCAGAAAACGACCGCCTAAAGGACCCGCGCGAAGCGCCGGATGTGCGCCGCGCCGCTGCCGCTAGGCTCGAGGCCGAACAGCGTTACAAGAATGTCCGCAATCTAGTTGAACAGGGCATTGGCGCGCGCGTCGACCTCGACCAAGCATCCGCCCGCCTCCAAGCCGCTCAAGCCGAGTACGACGCCACCATCAATCAGACCAGGAATCTCATGCAGGAGGTCGAGCGCTACAAGGCCGTGGTCGAACTCCAGCGCAAAAAGCTCCGCGATACGAGCGTTCGCGCCCCGTTCCAAGCCTTTGTCAAAGATCGCCAGGTCGCTGTCGGGCAGTATGTCCGCCCCAACACTCCGCTCTTCACGCTGGTCAAAACCGACCCCATCCGCCTGCGCCTCGAAGTGCCCGAACGGATGGCTCCTTGGATTAAGACAGGCCAGGTGGCCGAGGTGGGCGTCGAAGCCTATGCCGACCGAAAATTCTTCGGGAAAATTTGGCGCATCTCTCCCACCGTCGATCAAACCAAGCGCACGTTTGTGGTGGAAGCGCTCATTCCGAATCCTGCGGGCGAGTTGAAGCCAGGTTCTTATGCTCGGGCCAGGGTCCCAACCGATCGAGCCGACCGCGTTCTCGTCGTGCCGGCCCGCGCCGTCGCCTACGTCATGGGCTCCAATAAAGCATACGTCATCAACGGCGACACCATCGAGGCTCGCGAAGTTAAACTCGGCGACCGTTTTGACCAAGAGATTGAAATTCTCGAGGGCCTCGAACAAGGGGAACAGGTCGCCACAGGTCCCCTCGCCCGGTTGGACACCGGAAGTAAAGTTACCTTGATTGGACCCGACATCCCTGCCAGCCCGCCAAGCGGCGAGCCGAGCAGGAAAAACTTTGAGCAAAACAAAAACGAGCGGAAGCTAAGCGAATGAGACGGATTTGCTTGCTGCTGGTTCTGGGTCTTTTGAACGCCCAGGCCGCCATGCGCGTTTTAGTGACCGTGGTCGAGCAGAAGACCAGCCGCCCGATCACCGACTTACAAGCTTCTGACTTTACCTTCCTTGAGGATAAGTTGCCCCGCCGCGTGGAAGCCGCCGAATTCGCCAGCAAACCGATCGATGTCATGCTTCTGGTCGACACCAGCTTGGTCGGTCCCATGGTCCAACCCATCGCCGGAGCTCTCATTGCCGAGCTCAAGGACAAGGAGCAGATGGCTATCGTCGCTTTCGATTCTTCCGCCGAAATGATTCAGGACTTCACTTCGAGCAAAGAGACCTTGCACAGCGCTCTCGGTCGTGTGAAGTACGGCAACACACCTCGTGTCCTCGACGCCTTGTTTGCCGCCATGGAAAGCGGATTCGATCACGCCACCTTCCGCCGCGTGATTTTCCTGGTCACAACTGGGTTTGAAGGGGGTGGACGCGTGAGCGAGCGTGAGGTCGTCCGTCTGGCTAGGCGCCAGAGCGTCTCCATCTATCCCATCTACGCGGTGGGTGGTGAACGCGGTCTGTTTGAATCTTTGGCCCGGCAGACTGGTGGCGCCTCATTCAACCTCCGCGAACTGGCCCGCTCAGCCGTCAAGCAGCCCGCCCAGCATATCTTTGAAGTGGCGCGCGGGGCCTACACCCTCACGCTCACCGGAAATCTCGGCCTGGGTGAGAAACTCAAGGTTGAGGTCAAGCGCCCCCAAAAGCTCTTCGTTTCCGCTCTCCCGCTAGACTGAATGCTGGCGAACACAAACCTGACTTAGAACCAGTAGCGGATCCCGAACTGAATGACCCGAGCCGATTTTTGGCTCGTGATCCGGCCGAAGTTTGGGCTCGTCAGATCGGTCACCGGCGCGCTCAGCTGTCTGCGGTTCGGCGCGTTAAACCAGTCCGTACGCAGTTCCAAGTTGTGTTGCTCACGCAGCTCGAAGCGCTTGGAGAGCGAGAGATCCTCGTTGGAATACCCAAACGACCGCACCGTGGGGAGAAACGGCGCCAGATTACCAAAACTAAATGGCGGAGGAGCGACAAACGCCGCGGAATTCAACTGTACGTCGCCCCGCTCGCCCGACAGAGAATTGAACGGGCGAAACGTGCCGTGTGAATTGGCCACGAAGGGCGAGACGCCACCCACCAAATTAGGCCGTAGCTGACCACCAAACAGAGGCAGGTTATTCGGAATCGTAATTCGCAGAGGGACTCCGCTTTCGTAATTCAAAATCGCCGCCACCGAAAAACCGCCTAACAAATGGCTTGCCAGACCCCGGTTCAACCACCGCTGGCCCTTGCCCAACGGCAAATCCCAGGCCAAGCTACTAATCCACCTGTGCGGGACGTCGATGTTGGCCACGGCTCGCTCCGCTCGCCGGTCGAAGGCGTTTTGCAACTGCGCTGTGCCGCCAGACACTTGCTCAATGTCTGTGATGTTTTTGGAAAACGTATAGGAGATGAGCAACGCGATGCCTTTTGAAAAGCGCTGCTCATACTTGACCAGCAATCCGTGGTAGTTCGTATTCCCGGCAGGAGAATCCACATACGTAATAGCCTGATATTGGGGAAAAGGGCGCAACGCCTGCGCCAGCGTCCCGCTGAAGCCAGGAAAGGGCGCCCGAAATCCCTGTGCCGCTACCTGCGGGTCATTGATGTTGCGCGTAAGCAAAGCGCCGAGCGCCAAATAACGCGGGTCCACTTGATTCAAGTTCTCCAGGGTTGTTCCCGGGATGTGGCGAGCCTGCGTCGATACCCACCCCACTTCGAGCACGCCGGCGCCAAGGCGCTGCTGGATGCTGACCTGCATCTGGTAGGTTCGCGGCAGCCGGCCGCTTCCCCGTTGCGAGTCGGGGTTGACGAACGAAACGGCGCGCCCGTTCAAACGGACCGGATCGATGAAAGGTGGCCGCACGGCCACGCCCTGAGGCCATCCTGTATCTAAGAAAAACGCCGGCGAGAGTCCGCCATCGAGGCTTGCCACCGAAGGGTTCGAACTGAAGCCATCGGTAATGACGGCAACACCCCGGCGGGGAGCGTAAAAAATGCCCGCGCCCGCCCGGAAAACGGTCGTCCCGCCAAGCCGGTAAGCCAGTCCAAATCGCGGTCCGAACGCCTCGTAGTAATTGTTCACAAACTTCTTCCGCCCCGTACGACCCGGCCCCACCCCGCCATAAACGTAAGCGCCGGGCAGCCCGCCGGCGGCCGCGTTGGGTAAGGTGAGATCGAGATTGCTCGAGTTGCCATCCCGCTCATACCACGGCTGCTGAATCTCATACCGTAAACCGTAGTTCAAGGTCAGCCTCGACGTCGCTTTCCAGTCATCTTGCGCATAAAAGCCCCAGGCCGTCGAACGCCCAAGGAGCGGAAACCCGAACTGCATTGCCGCGTTGCTCGGAGCGCCAAGTAGAAAGCTCGCAAACGCATGTCCCGTGTTGGCCGCACCAGGCAAAGAGGTGGTTACTGGGGAGAACGTATACGTACCATTTCGATTGCCCAGAGTTTCGGTGTTGTCCTCCAACCAGTCGTAGCGGAGCCCGAATTTAAAATTGTGACGGCCCTTGCTGTAACTCAAGGCATCTTGCACGTGGATAAGATTCGATCCCACCGTCCGGTCCACGTTTTCTCCGATGCGCGACAAGCCCTGGCCAGTAAAAAGCAAAACGGGGAACCCAGGCCCGAACGAATTCGGCACTTGATAGTCAATTTTTGGCGTCTGAAGGAAAAGACTGAACCAGTTGGTGTAGCCCACGGTTAAACGGTTCAGTAGCCGGGGCCCAGCAATCCAGTCATAGCTCATGTTGATATGAGGCGCGTAGGGCTTATCGTAAAAACCTTCCAGTCGGGCCCTTCCCCACGGCCCGTTATAGTTATCCCGTACATTCCAACTCGGCCGTCCGATCAGCGTCGTGCGATGGCGCTCGTTGAAGCTATGATCCAGCTTCAACAGAAACACCGTCATCTTTTCGATATTTCGCTGCGAACCCGTAAAGTTATCCGCCGCCGTCGGCAGGTTGGGCGCGGGGATGACATTCAGCAGCGCACGCGCGAAGGCGCTGATTCGGCTTGAGGGAATTTGATTCTCTGGAAACGGCGTCCTCTGCTGGGCGTTGGTGGCCGAGGCCGGGTCGTAGATGCGCTGGGCCACTCCGGAGAAGTCACCTCCGCGCATCGCTGCCGTACCTACCGTCCGCACCACGCCTTGCGGCTCGTTGATGCGCCGGAAGACCGTGAAATCGGTGAAGAAAAACGTTCGATTCTTTCCGTTATAGAGCTTGGGCAACAACACCGGCCCGCCCAGAGAGAGCGCACCTTCCCCTTGCCGCGTCACGTCGGCTCGCACCGCATTGTAGCGACGCGCATCAAACACGTTGTTTCGGAGCAAAAACTCCGCTCCCCCGTGAAACTGATTCGTGCCAGAACGGGTGGTGATGATCACCACCCCACTCGAAGTGCGACCATACTCCGCGGGGGGAACCGCCGTCTCCACACGGAACTCACTCACACTCGTCATGCTGGGACGCACCGAAAACGGAGAGCCAAAAGCGCCCCGGTAAATATTGGTTACGCCATCCACCAAAACTTCCGTCGCATGCTGGCGGCCTCCGGTAATGTTCAGCGAAAAATTATTTGCCCCGCCCGCAACGCCTGGCGCAAGACGTATAAAACTAGTTACGTCGCGGTTGGTCCCCGTTAATTGAAAGGGCACTTTATCGAGCAAAGAGCGGTTCACCACCGTGCCCGCTGAGGAGGTCTCCGTCTGCAGAAGCGGCGGTTCAGCCCGTACGGATATCGACTCGCTGACCGCGCCCACGTCTAAGCGCACATTGATTCGCGTGGCGACCGCTGCTTCGACGCGCAATCCCTCCGCCACGTACTTTTTAAACCCAGACTTTTCTACCTCCAAATCGTAAATCCCGATCTTGACCGACGGGAAATTGAAGGCGCCGTTCTCTGTCGTTTTGGTGCGCATCTCCTCACGCGTATTCTGGTTGCGCAACGTTAGCGCTGCCTCAGCGACCGTGGCGCCGGTCGGATCGATCACCAACCCCGTCACGCTCCCCATCGCTCCTTGTCCCCACAACCGGACTAGTCCCAAAATCGCGCAAAAAAAGATCCGCATGAGCAGCATGTCTCCAACGATACATGCGCTTCTTTGCGCCAAAATGACGCCGAGGTTTCAAGTGTCTTCTGTATCGCAGTTTGGGTGTTGCCCTCTCCAACCGCCGTCAGAAAATTCCTCGGCAGCAGACCTGCTCTAGGACCCGGCACGTCGCGCCTTGGGCGCTTGCTCTCCCTCTGTGGCCACCGGTTTTTTCAAGGCCGCTAGGCTCGCTTTCAGGGCATCCACGATGTCAATCACCTTCGCCGGCTGAACTTCGTGTGGCTCCACGACCTCCCGCCCCGCAATCTTAGCGTCGATCATTTGGCGTAAATTCTCGCGGTAGTGATCGTGATACTTCTGGGGTTCGAATGGCGCTGCCATGGACTCGATTAGCATCGTAGCCATGCTCAGCTCCTGCTCCTTCACCATCGACGTATCCGTACGATAAGCCTCTGTCCTGCGCAACTCATCTTCGTAATACATCGTGTGCAGAACGATGCCGGATTCTGACGGACGGAGAATGACAATGTGTTCGCGGTTGTGCATCGTAAGCTTGGCCAAGGCCACATAACCGCTTCGCTTCAAGGCCTCGAACAGTAGCGTGTAGGGTTTTTCTCCAGCCTCGTCGGGCGCGAGATAGTAGGAAGCCTCATAGTAGAGGGGATCAATCTCAGCTTGTTTGACGAATTCCAAAACCTCCATCACCTTTGCAGTCTTAGGCAAAATTTTCCGGATGTCCTCATCCTCGATCACCACGTAGCGGTCTTTCTCATACTCATAGCCTCGAACCACTTCCGAGCGCTCGACGCGTTTGTCTTCCGCTTGGCAAAAGAGAACGTGCTTAATTCGCGAATGGTCAGTGCGGTGGAGCTGGTGAAAGCTCAAGGTTGCCGCACGAGCTGCCGAGTGCAACCGCACCGGTAGCGAGACTAACCCAAATGCCAGATGTCCCCTCCAAACCGTACCCGCCATTGTCCGAAAACCTCCCCCCCAACAAAATCGCGCGCGAGGCTGTTCTCATTGATAGCACGCCTTGGCGATAATAAGGGTTCGCAACTGAGAACAACGTGAGGCTGAAGGGAAAAACCGCGATCGTGACCGGTGCAGGCACAGGCATCGGTCGCGCCACCGTGCTCCGGTTCGCCGCCGAAGGAGCGCATGTTGTCGCCGGAGTCTACCAGCCGCAGGAAGCGGCGCAGTTTCGCGACCCAGCCATCGCCACCGTTGTTTGTGACGTCACGCAAGAATCCAGCGCGCGCGAGCTCGTGCGTACGGCCCTAGAGCGATTCTCTGCCCTCGATATTCTCGTGAATAATGCTGGCGTCGTCGTCATGGCAAATGTGGAAGAAACTACCGACGAGGATTGGAACCGGGTGTTTGACGTCAATTTGCGTGGTCTTTTCTACTGCTGCAAACACTCCGTGGGAGAAATGTCGCGACGCGGCGGGGGGGCGATTGTCAACGTCAGCTCCATTAACGGACTTCGGGGCAATCATCGGCTCTTTGCGTATTCGGCTTCGAAAGGCGGCGTGGTGGCCGCGACCATGTCGCTTGCTCTTGATTACGCGCCTTACAACATCCGTGTCAATTGCGTCTGCCCCGCCACAATCGCCGATACCCCAATGGTCGCCCAGTCTTTGGCCCAGGCTCCTGACCCGGAACAATACCGGCAGTACCTGTTGGAAAAGCACCCGCTGGGCCGGCTGGGACGCGCCGAGGAAGTCGCCCATGCCATCTTGTTTCTTGCAAGTGACGAAGCTTCTTTTATTACGGGCGTCGCTCTCCCAGTGGATGGCGGGCGGTCCATTCGTTAACGCGGCAAGATTTCTGAACCCAAAAACGACGTATGAACTGGACCTTCGAACTTTTAGATCCAGCCTACGGGGGCGTCGCCGAAGGCCCTGTTTGGCAGGATGGCAACTTGCTTTTTACCCACATTCAGGCGAGCCGCATCATGTGCTTTGATCCAGCCTCGAAGACGGTCCGTGTGTGGCGGGAAAACACCAACTGCGCCAACGGGCTTTGCCTGGACCTCGAGGGCAATCTTCTTGCTTGCCAAGGAGGAGAACACCCCCAGGCGCGGGCAGTCGTCCGCTACGGCACGGATGGTTCCTTCACCGTGCTCGCCGATCAATTTCAGGGGAAGCGCTTCAATATTCCCAATGACCTCGTCGTCGACCCATACGGCCGCATCTGGTTCAGCGACCCTTTCTATGAAGGCGCGGCTGGCCCTTGGAGCAAGGACCGCAGCCTCATGGAGCTGGATCACGAGTCCGTCTACCGCCTCGACCCGCAACTCGATGGCTCGTACCGTGTTAGTCGCGTCACCTTCGACACCACTCGCCCGAACGGCTTGGTCTTCTCGCTCGATTTCCAGACTCTCTACGTTGCCCAAAGCGGCCGGAACCCGGATGAACAGCGTCAACTTCGCGCCTATCCTGTACAACCGGATGGGTCGCTTGGTCCCTACCGACTTCTGCACGACTTTGGGCCCCATCGCGGCATTGATGGCATGCGCCTCGACGTTGAGGGGAACATTATCGCCACCGCCGGATGGGAACATGGCGGCCCTGGGCCCTCCATCTATGTTTTCTCCCCGAGCGGAGAAATCCTCGAACGCCACCCGGTCCCGACACGCCGGCCGACCAACTGCTGCTTTGGCGGCGAGGATCTGACTCAGCTTTACGTGACCACCATCGACGGAGAACTCTTTCGCGCTTCCACGAATCGCCAAGGACGTCCGCTGCCGCCACAGCCCTGGCTTAGCCACCCACAACAGCTCATGCCACCGGGGCACTAATCGCTGTAACTCTCCGCCCAGTACGCCCGGGGATCACCCACACCGCCTCTAGTACGCCCCGCCGGATCACGCAGATTTCATCGTGCAAACACAGCGTGCTGTCCGTGTAGCCCGGCACAAACTTCACCAGATCGCCAACCCTCGGACAAGCGTCCTCTTGTGCGAGCTCCAGCACCCCGTGTTCGGCGGAGAAAGCCATGTGTTGAAGGCGGCCTAGCCCGAGCGGCAGCGGCATGCCATGCTGCGTGCTCATGGCCTTGAAACCACCATCAACAACAATCCTCCGGGAAGTAGGCCGGCTTACCACACGCGTGATGACCGTGAGCGCAAACTCGTAATCAAGCCCCCAGTTGCGATAGCTCACGTCGCTAAATACCGCTCCGCCAGCCTGCACCTCTGTCAAACCGGCCATCCCCGCCGCATGCAAAAAGGTACCGCTGCCGCTAGCCGAAACCACGGGGCAAGAAATCCCCGCGCCTTCCAGCGCCACTACCGTTTCGGCCAACCGTGCGAGGGCTTGCTTTACAACCTCTGCTCGGTCCTTCACCTCCGGCTTTAGCGCATGGCCTTCCCATCCCATCACCCCTTGCCATTCCAAACCGCGCATCTTTTGGATTTCTCTGGCCAGCGCCACCGCCGGCTCTCCTGCTGGCACTCCGCAGCGGTTCATTCCCACATCCACTTCCATCACAACGGGAATCACAACGCCCTCCTGCAAGGCCGCGCGGCTCATAGCTTGCGCATGCTCGAGGCTGTCGGTCGCCGCGATCACGGGCGCGTGACGTTGCAGCCGCGCCAGGCGCATCAGTTTCCGCCCCCCAACGATCTGATGGGCGATTAAAATTCCCTGGACGCCCCCTTGGAGGAAAACCTCTGCTTCATAGAGCGTGGCGCAGGTAACGCCGATCGCCCCCGCGCGGACCGCCTCCTGCGCAAGCTCAACCGCCTTCTGGCCCTTCATATGCGGCCGCCATTGCAGCTTGTGCCGCCCTAAAAAGGAGAGAATCCGCTGAATATTTCCACGAAAAATTTCCAAATCGAGACACAGCGCCGGAGTTTCCAGCTCTTCGAGTAGCAGTCCAACTGCGGTTTGATTAGCGCTCACTCTACTTAATGTATGGCCCCAAGCGCCTCGATTTCACTTTCGTGCCTCGCTTGCGTTCAGGTCGTGGCGTAGCGCGGTCTGCCCTTCTCACCCCCCCGAGGCACCCCTCACCACCAACCAATTCAGGGGCCGCAAAATACAAAAGCTGCAGCTTGGCGCCAAGCAGCAGCCAAGTGCAGCTTTCTACGAACAACAAAAACTCCAAAGGCGAATCTAGCGGGTTGGCTTCTTCTCTTCGCCTTCGCTCTTCTTCTTCTTACCCTTCTTCTTCTTGGTCTCTTCCTTCTTCTCTCCTTCTTGGGCGAAAGTCGTCGAGACCGTGCCAAGCACCAGCGTCAAGCCGAGCACAATGCTCAGAAGCTTCTTCATGAATGGCTACTCTCCTGTTAAAAGTTGACGAATCAAAATCGTCCTGGGGCTTATGATCGCACGTCCAACCTGAAGCAGTCCTTAAGTGAGCATTAAAATTATTTCATCTGCATCGAACAGCCTCGTTCACACGCCATCGCTCACGGTTTTGTGTTCTGCCAAGCTGAGCCCCCACACAAACTTGAACCGCCAGCGCCCGGCAACGGCTGCGTCCCTTTTCCTCCCAGCGGAAAACCAGTACTCGATACTGGATCTTGAATAACGCCATGAATCGCACAGTCCCCTTGGACAAGAAAGCATTAGTGGAGAAACTCGCCCGCCAGGCGCACCTTTCCGACGCCGCGGCCGCTGACGCCCTGGACCGCTTTATCGAAGGAGTCCTTCAAGATTTGCGCCGCAAATCGAAAACGCCGGTTCTTGCTCCGGCCCCACTGACGCTCCCAGGCAAATCCCGGCGAACCGCTACCCGCACCTCACCGAAGACAGCAAGCCCGCGGGGCCGAAAACAGCCGACCGGAGTCTGAACCCCTGATGCTCGATCACCGCCGCAAAGTTCATGCGCGCGAGATCCTTCGCTTCTTTCGTCATTGTCTTCAAGAGGGAGGAACTCTAGAAATTGACGGTCTCGGAATCTTGGAGCAGAACGCGGACGGAAGCTTAGTTCTCACACCTTTCGCCAAACCCAAAGTGTTTCTTGCTTATGTGGAGGAAGACCTTCCTCACGCGAGAAGAATCTTCGAGAAACTGAAACAGCGCGGCTGCGACCCGTGGCTCGATAAAGAAAAGCTGCTGCCCGGGCAGAATTGGCCCCGGCGCATTGAGGCGGCAATTTCTGTGGCCGATTACTTCGTTGCCCTGTTTTCTCGGCGCTCCGTAAGCAAACGCGGACAATTCCAAGCCGAGCTGCGCTATGCGCTCGATTGCGTCAAGCGGCAACCCCTCGACCACGCCTTTTTCATCCCAATCCGTTTGGAAGATTGCCGCCTTCCAGCCGCCATCGCTGATTCCATTCACTACGTCGATCTCTTTCCGGATTGGAATCAAGGCTTCGAGCGCCTTTGGCAAACCGTCACCTCGCGCGGCTCGGCTACTTCAAGCCCAGACGCTTGCGAATCGCTGCGGCATTTTTGGCCTGCGGAGCTAGCTCCAGATACTTTGCGTAAGCCTTCCGGGCTGCGGCCTCCTCCTTCAGCTTCTCCAGCGCCTCGCCCAAGCGGAGAAAAGCCTCGGCGGAAGTCGGATCCCAACGTGTAGCCTCCTCAAAACGCCGCGCCGCCGCTTTAAAACTCCCTTTCTTGAAGTAAAATTGCCCCACTTTGAGTTCCTGGGCCGCTTGAAGCGGGTTGAACTCGTACTCCTTGGCTTTGTGGCTTTCGTCTTCTTCCGGCGGTTCGACCAGTTCGGGCTGAGCTGGCGCCTGCTGGGTGGCCTTGGGTTCTTGAGCTTTCCCCCACACTACCTTGCCAGGCCCGCCGAAGACCAGCTCAGCAACTAGAAACACGAAGAAACTTCGCGCCATCGAAGTGATCCTGCCCTTCTGTTCTGAGCATAGCAACTCCGGTTTTCCGCCCGGCGGCTCCTGGCCCGCCATTTGGCCTCGCTGCGCTAGGCGCCGCGACTTCCTGTTCACCAGCCCCGGCGGCGCGCTGTTGGCTAATCTGAAAATACAGTGGATCTCCGGCAAAAAGCAGCGCAGATGCCCCTGGCGCCGGGCGTGTATCTGTTTAAAGATCAGGCCGGCACTGTCCTCTATGTGGGTAAGGCCAAAAACCTCCGCCACCGTGTGCGCAGCTACTTCCAAGACGACCGCCTGCTGGACGTCAAAACCGGCACCCTCGTGGCCGAAGCCTGCGACATCGACTACATTCTGGTGGATAACGAGAAGGAAGCGCTAGCCCTCGAAAACAACCTCATTAAACAGCACAAGCCGCGATTTAACATCCTCTTACGCGACGACAAGACGTACCCCTACATCCAACTCACCAACGAAAAATACCCCCGCGTTTACGTCACGCGGCGCTTACGCAAAGGCTCGACTTACTACGGCCCCTATTTTCCTGGCAACCTCGCCCACCGGGTCGTAAACTTTATTCACCGGCACTTTAAAATTCCTTCCTGCAAAGTGGACCTCACCCGCAAGCATCCCCAGCCCTGTCTCGAATATCACATCCACCGCTGCCTCGGCCCCTGTGTTCAAGGACTCACCACTGACGAAGCCTATTCTCAAGCCGTAAAAGACGTCCGCTTATTCCTCGAAGGCCGTCATCGCAATTTGATCTCCAACTTGAGAGAGCGAATGGAACAGGCGGCCGAGCAACTGCGATTCGAAGAGGCGGCCGCACTTCGAGATTTGATCGCTACTGTCGAAGAGGTCGAACAGCGTCAGAAAATGGCTGCCGCAGAGGGAGACGACACCGACATCCTGGCCTATTACGCAGAGCCGCCACTCGTCGCCGTCAACCTGTTCCATTTGCGCGGTGGCAAAATTGTCGACCGGCGCGAGTTCTTCTGGGAACACATCCCTGAATTCGATCCTCCCGAGTTCTTCGCCGACTTGCTCTTGCAGCTTTATTTGGACCAGCAGTATGTCCCGGCGCGTATTCATGTGCCAGTGGAGTTCGAAGATGCCCCTATCCTAGAAGAGCTGCTGAGCGAAAAACGCGGCCGAAAGGTCGAAATCTGCACTCCTCAGCGCGGTCCCAAAAAGGCCCTGCTCAACCTGGCGGAAACGAATGCCAAGCACAGCTTCGATCTTCGCTTCCGCGTCCTCAAGCCGTCTTCGGAGGCAATCCAAGAGGCCCTCCAAGAGGCTCTGGGCTTAGAAGTGAAAATCCGCCGCATCGAGTGCTTCGATATCTCTCACATTCAGGGGACCGACAAGGTTGCCAGCATGGTGGTGTGGGAAAACGGGCGCATGAAAAAGTCCGATTACCGGAAGTTCATCATTCGCACCGTCGCCGGCAACGATGATTTTGCCTCCATGCGAGAGGTCATCTCGCGCCGCTATGCAAGGCTCCTTGCAGAAAAGCAACCCCTTCCCGACCTTATCCTCGTCGATGGGGGGGTCGGCCAGCTGCACGCCGCCGCCGAGGCGCTAGAATCCCTAGGCGTGATCAACCATCCGCTCGCTTCCATCGCCAAGCGCGAAGAATGGATTTATGTCCTCGGACAAGAACAGGATCCCGTGATTCTCGACAAGTTCTCGCCGGTCCTGCATCTGGTGCAACTGATTCGCGATGAAGCGCACCGCTTCGCCCTGACTTTCCATCGCGCACGCCGCGGCTCCCAACGGCTCACCTCCGAGTTGTGCCAAGTGCCGGGAGTCGGTCCTAAGACCATCCAAAAGCTTCTCCAGCACTTTGGCAGCCCAGAACGGCTTCGCCGGGCTACAGAGGCCGAGTTGATGAGCGTGGCTGGACGGGCCATGGCTCGAAGGCTCAAAAGCCACTGGACTGCGGAAACATCCCCCGCCAGTTCAACATCTTCTGACTCGATTGAGCTAAACTGAAGTCGGAAGTTCCGGTGGAGGACCTGTGGCCCTGTTGTCCTTACTCGCCCTCTGGCTTTTGACCCCTACCTCTCTTGCCGAAACCCGCCCCGGCATCGCAGTTTTCATGGAGTTCGCAGAAAAACCTTCTGGCGTATCGCTCCAAACCATGAAGCAAGAAGTCGAGGCACTTTTAGAGCCTGCTGGCCTTCGACTCCACTGGCGTGAGGTCGGGAATCCCCACAGCCAACCAGAAGAATTCGCCGACATCTTCGTTTTCCGCTTCAACGGGCGCTGTCACATGAGCGGAGTTCAATTCCTGTTTAGTGAACTCGGACCCTATGGCGAGACCGTAGTGCTTGGAACTTCGAAGACCGTCAACCACCAAATCCTGCCGTTTGGAAGTGTGGAATGCGACTCGATTCGCAGGACAGTCACTCCCGTTGTCATCGGTCTTGCTCACCCCCAGCGCGAAAAGGCTCTGGGAAGAGCCATGGGCCGCGTGCTCGCTCATGAGTTATTTCATATGATGACCCGCCGCAGCAAGCATGGCCTCAAGGGAATTTACCGCGAAGCTCAGCGAGCCGACTACCTCGTCGCCGACGAATTCGGCTTCGATCCAGAAGAACTGGCTGAATTGCGCAAAAGGAGCGCCCGCCAGAACTCGCTGCCCCAGTAGCGAGCCTTCTCCCTCATAACCGAAGTTGATTACCTCGATCAAAAGTTTCGATTCGACAACTCGTTGCTTCCGTTTTAAGCTCCCGTAAGAGGTAGGGAGTTACGCTTCACACGCCCAGCGTGTACTCCCAACTCCACGTTCCTCATCCCCGGACAACCCTCCGTTGGTGGTTGCATGCGCGGTTGCGGAAGTTTGCATCCGCTTTCTGAAGTTCACTCTTTTGGGAGTTCAGCATGCGATCCTCGCTAGCTTTGCTTTTCCTTACGCTTTGCTCTTCTCCGTTTCTCTGGGCTCAGTCCTACTTCGGCGGTATTCGCGGCCAAGTGACCGACTCAGCCGGAGGCGCTGTGGCCACGGTGAAGGTCACCATCACTGACACAAGCACCAACGTCTCCCGCTCGACTTTGACCAATGAGGCGGGTGAGTATGTCTTCTCCTCGGTCCCACCCGCCACCTATGTCATCACCGCGGAGGCGCCCGGTTTTAAGCGGTTGGAGCGGCCCGGCGTCCTAGTCGCCACGCAGCAGTTTTTAACCATCGACCTCAAACTCGAACTGGGCCAAGTGACCGAAAGCGTCATGGTGACCGAAGAAATTCCCCTGATGGAGACCTCCAACGCTTCGACGGGTCAAGTTATCGACCGGCAAAAACTCGTGGACCTGCCCAACCTCGGCCGAAATCCGTTCATGATGGCCAAGATCGCCCCGAATGTGGTCCAAGTTGGCGACCCGCGGTTTAATCGCATGCAGGACCAGAGTGGTTCTTCCCAGATCAGCATCGCTGGAGGGCCCGTTCGTGGCAATAATTATCTGCTGGACGGAATTCCAATCACCGACGCCAACAATCGGGCCATCATTATCCCCACCATCGAAGCAGTGGGCGAAGTCAAAATCCAAGCCAACACCTACGACGCGGAAATGGGTCGCACCGGTGGCGGCGTTTTCAACGCCTATTTGAAATCCGGCAGCAATGAAATTCACGGCAGTGCTTTCGGCTATATGCGCCAGGGCTCTTGGCTGGCGAATGATTTCTTCAACAACCGTAACGGCGTCCCGCGACCCAACACCCCTTTTCGCAACTACGGTGCCTCGTTTGGCGGTCCCATCTGGATCCCAAAACTCTATCAGGGCCGCAACCGCTCCTTCTTCTGGCTAGCGGGGGAAGCCTACCGCCAAAAATCCGCCGTCTCGCAAGAGTTCGCACTCCCCACGCAAGCCGAGCGCAGCGGGGATTTCTCCTCCTCTCGCACCCGTTCCGGCGCCCCGCAAACCATCTTCGATCCACTCACCACGCGCCTGGTGGATGGCGTCTGGGTCCGCGACCCGTTTGCTGGCAACATCCTTCCAGCCAACCGCATTCACCCCGTCGGCCGGGCGATTGCCTCCTACTTCCCCATTCCGTCACGCTCGGCCTCCTTCCACGGCGCACCGAACTACCTCGCCAACTCCATCCTCGGCGATCGAGCCGACCAGGTGACTGTGAAAGTTGACCACGAGTTTTTCACCTGGTGGCGGGCCAACTTCTCCTACCTGCACTACGGCAGCCGCGAGCCTGGTGAAAATTGGTTCGGTACGCTCTCCACACCGACCGGCTGGCTGCTGTACCGAAAAGTCGACGCCACACAGTGGAACAACTCCTTTACCCCGAATCCCACCACTGTGATTAACGTGCGCTACGGATTCAACCGCTTTCCCAATGACACCCGTACGGTGGCCGACGGCTTCAATCCCGCCAATCTTGGCTTGCCTGCCTCCTATGTGAGCCAGCTGCAATATCTGCGATTTCCTTCAATCGTGATGCAGAATTTTTCCAATCTCGCCGATTCCAATGGAGCTTGGGAAATGTTTCATTCGCGAAACCTGCTGGGCAGCATGGCCAAATATATCGGCAAGCACAGCCTGAAAGCAGGCGCCGACTACCGGGTCATCAACCTCGATTTCCTGCCCCTGACCAATATTTCCGGGCGGTTTGTTTTCAATGACCAGTTCACCCGGCGCGATGCGCTGCGCGGAGGGGACGGAACTGGCAGTGACTTAGCAAGCCTGTTGTTAGGTCATCCCGCCGGCGGGGATGTTCGCCAGTTCACCAAACTCCTCACTTTCATCCGCTACTATGCGGGATACTTCCACGATGACTGGCGCATTACTCCCAAACTGACCTTGAACCTTGGCCTGCGCTATGAGTGGGAAACTGGCCTGGCCGAGCGCCAAAACCGCCTGGTGGTGGGCTTTGACCGCAATGTGGTCAGCCCTCTCGCAGCCAATGTCACTGGCCTGCTGCCCCGCGGCGGCGTCATGTACGCAGGAATGAATGGCAACCCTACGACCTGCTGCAACCCGAATCGCAATAAGCTCTCGCCACGCTTTGGCGTTGCCTGGGCGATGTCCCCCAAAACCACGATCCGCGGCGGTTACGGCTTGTTCTGGGCCCCGGTTCGCTATGAGAGCAACACCGATATTGCACTCGGCTATCTGGTCAGCACCGAATTGGTGGGCTCCAACGACGGCGGCCTCACGCCCGCCACATCCTTGAGCAATCCCTTCCCGTCGGGCGTCTTAAAACCCGTTGGCAATGCACTGGGCTTGCTCGCCGGAGTCGGACAGTCGTTTGGCTTCTTCGATCAAGCACGACGATCTCCCTACGTTCATCAATACTCGTTCGACATACAGCGCGAACTCCCCGGACGCATCGCTCTGTCGGTGGGCTATGTCGGCTCGCTATCGCGGCAGCTGCCCCCCAGTGGAACCTCGCTCGGCGGATTTAACATCAACCAGCTTGAACCCCGTCTGTTTGATCTCGGCGTCAACGCCTTGTCACAGGCCATTGATAACCCGTTGGCCGGTCGCGGTGGAACGGGTGTCGTAGGCGCCGCCCGTGTCTCCCGCGCTCAGCTGCTGCGGCCTTTCCCTCAGTTCGGTACCGTTCGCGCCTTCACGTCCCTGGCGCGCGCTCGCTACGACTCGTTGGTTTTGAAACTCGATAAACGCTTAACCTCGGGCCTCTCGTTCACCGCGAACTACACCTTGTCGAAGAACTATGACTCCTCGTTTGCCACGGGCAGCACCTTAAACGCACAGGGAGGGTTCCCGCAGAACGCCTACGACCTTCAAGCAGAATACAGCCTCTCCACCGTACACACCCCACACCGCCTCACCGGATCCTTCACCTACGAGTTACCCTTTGGAAAGGGGCGCAAGTTTGTTTCCTCAAGCCAGGTGCTCGACATCGTCGCCGGTGGCTGGGCGTTCAACGGAGTGTTCATGTACCAGACGGGCTTCCCGTTAGCGATTACTCAGAATCAGAATCTCAATAGTGTCGCCGGCGCCGAACTTCAACGGCCAAACGCCACAGGGGTCTCACCGGTCGTGGCCGGTGAGTTGTCGTCAAAATTGGACAACTATCTTTCCCCCGCCGCTTTTTCGCAAGCCGCCGCCCTCACTTTTGGCAACCTCAGCCGCACCATTACCTACTTAGGGCCCGGCACAGCAAACTGGGACCTCTCGGTCTTCAAGACTTTTACCGTGTACGAAAAATGGAAAGCTCAGTTCCGCGCCGAAGCTCTCAACGCTTTTAATACGCCGCTGTTCCGTGGACCGAACACAGCCTTCGGAAACGCTAGCTTCGGCAGGATTACCCGGCAAGCGAATTTCCCCCGCTACATTCAACTTGGCGTCCGATTCTTTTTCTAATCTAGTGACATGATGAGGAAGGAAGAGATGATAACGAGATTGACCGACGAACAAAAGGCAGATTTCCTCAAGCGTGGCTTTACCCGCCGCGCCTTCAGCAAGATTTCATCCGTGCTCGCCGCCGGTGCGACGCTGCCCTTTTATAACGAAGCGGCTCTGGCTCAGCTTTCGATGATTGGGCCTCTGCCCCCAGATGCCGTCAAGATTAACGCCAACGAAAATCCCTTGGGTCCCTGCCCGGAAGCGGCTCAGGCCATTTACAACGTGATCCAAAAGGGTGGCCGCTACTGGTATGAAGAGACTTTCAACTTCGCCCGGACGCTCGCCGAACAAGAAGGTGTCAAGCCCGACTATGTTCTGCCTTTCGCCGGCTCAAGCGACCCGCTTCACCGCGCCGTCCTCGCGTTTACATCCCCCTCGAAGAGTCTGGTCATGGCTGATCCGGGCTATGAAGCAGGCTCCCGCGCCGCCGATTTTATCGGTTCGAAAGTGCACAAAATTCCACTGCGGAAGGATTACGCCCACGACGTCAAGGCCATGGCGGAGGCCGACCCAGACGCGGGCCTAATCTACGTCTGTAACCCAAATAATCCCACCGGCACCTTGACCCCACGCTCCGATCTGGAATGGCTCGTCGCCAACAAACCGAAAGGCGCCGTGGTCTTGATCGACGAAGCCTACATTCACTTCTCCGAAGCTCCCTACTGTACCGATCTCGTGGCAGCCGACAAGGACGTTATCGTGCTTCGCACCTTCTCCAAGCTATACGGCATGGCCGGCCTCCGGGCTGGAGCTGCAATCGCCCGGCCTGATTTGCTCGCCAAGATCCGGCCCTATGGCGCTGGAGCCCTGCCCGTGACCGGTATGGTGGGCGCACATGCGAGCCTCAAGGTGAAAAACCTCGTCGCCGAGCGCCGCAAGCTGAACCGGCAAATCCGCAGCGAAGTCTTCGAGTTCCTCGAAAAACACAACTTCAGCTACGTACCCTCGGAAAGCAACTGTTTCATGCTCGACGCCAAGCGTCCAGCAGCTGAACTCATCAAGTTAATGGCTCAAGAAAAAGTGTTCATCGGGCGAGTTTGGCCCGCCTGGCCTCAGCACACCCGGATCACCGTGGGAACAGCAGAGGAAATGGAGAAGTTCAAGCGCGCGCTGCTCAAGGTTTACGCTTAGCCCACTTCGCACTTTTCTGAACAACCAGGTCGCTGGCTCGAGCGAGCTCCACCCTCGAGCCCATCTGAGGTTCTTCCCCGCTCGAGCCAGCCCCTAGCTTCCCTAGCTTTGACCTCTCGCAAAACGGGAAGCAAAAGCTGAAACTCGAATTCAAGAAAGGAGGCATCGCCGGGAGCCATGTCGCAATCCCACACCACAACCTGATGAACCAGGCATCGGCCCATCGCTCATCCTACTCCTGGGTTACCCTCACAGGAGACATTTCGGGAGGAATTCTTGCGGCCCTGATCGCCCTGCCCTACGGGCTTGCCATGGCCTCTCTGATGGAGCTTCCCCCGATCCTAGGCCTGTTTTCCTCCATCCTCACGGCCCCCATTACTGCGCTACTCGGTCGCAATCCCGTGCTGATTGGTGGCGTCAGCTCCGTGACTGTCCCCTTTGTTTTAACCGCCGTTCGCAACCAGGGCATTGGAGGAGCCGCCAAGGTTACCATCGTCGCCGCGGTCGTCATGCTTGTTTTTAGCGTCTTGCACCTAGGCCGCTACGCCTCGCGCGTACCCCATGCCGTGATGGCCGGCTTTAGTTGTGGCATCGGAGCCATGATGGTTATCTCCCAACTGCGTACGATCCTGGGACTGCGTTTCGAGTTACAGCCGGATTCCTCAATGCTCACCCTCTTGGCGGCAAATCTTTCAAGAATCGGGCAGACGCAGTGGACAACGCTGTTCACCGCGCTCATCGTGATCACCACCTCCGTGTTGCTCTCTAAACTCTACCCGCGGCTGCCTGCGCCGGTCTTGGGCATTGCGGTGGCCATCGTGGTCTCGAATTTCTTCGGCTGGACCCTGCGCGAAATCGGAACCATCCCCACCACCGTTCCCCCTTTTGTCGGCTTCTCCTGGACTCCGCAAGACGTCTTCACCGTACTTCCCGCGGGTTTCATGCTGGGCTTTGTCGCCAGTGTCAACTTGCTTGTCACCTCGCGGGTCGTCGACCACTTCCGCGGTCGGAGTAAACCGCACAAGAAACTGGACGCGGATCGGGAACTAGGAGCCTATGGAATTGCCAACTTGGCTGTGGGTATGTTCGGAGCACCGTTGAGCATCGGGATTCCAGCGCGAAGCTTGGCAAATGTCCGTTGTGGCGGATCGACACGCCTGTCGAATTTCGTTCACGGCCTGGTACTGCTCGCCGCCGTGCAATACTTGGGCGGTTTCCTCTCTCACGTTCCCCTTTCGGCCTTGGCGGGTGTCACTGCATGGATGGGTTTTTCGTTAATGGGTTGGAGCACTTGGGCGCGACTTCCCAAAATGAGACGTCTTGAAGCCGCTGGTTTTCTCGCCACCGCCATTACCGTCGTGGTCTGGAACGCAGTAATGGCCGTCCTGATTGGCTGCTCCCTGTATGCCATCCACCATCTTTGGTCCCAGCGCGCCACCAGCGTGGCTCCAGCGGAGGCTCAAGCAACACGGTAACGCCGGACAGCTTCTTCATCCAGTTCGATCCCTAGCCCCGGCTCTTGCGGCGGCTCGAGCCAGCCGTCCTTGGCGCGCAATTTTTGCTTGGTGATCTGCTCGCGCAAGTTCGTTTTCTCCTCCGCCACAAACTCACAAATCAGGGCGTTTGGAATGGCGTTCAGCCAGTGCAGCGCTGCTGCCACGTTGATGTAAGTGGTAAAGCCATGGTTGGCCACTGGCACGCCTCGATCCCACGCCAGCGAGGCGATCTTCATGGCTTCAGTAAATCCGCCGCAGCGAGTCAAATCCACTTGGATCACATCAACCTTGCCTCGATCCATCAGCTCTAGAAAACCGCGCCTGCCACTCTCTTCTTCCCCGGCTGCAATCCGGATCGGCGTGGCCGCAGCCAGCTTTCGATAACCCTCATAGTCATCCGGTCGGAGCGGCTCTTCCAGCCAAAAAATGCGAAACTCGGCGAAGGCGTGAGCCCGCTGTAGCGCCGTCTTAGCGTCCCAGACCAGACCCGCATCAATTAGCAAATCGGCGTCTTCACCCAATCCCCGGCGCGCTTCACGCACGAGAGCAACGTCAGTCTGTTCGTCTTGCCCCATGGGCGCCCACCCGAATTTCACTGCCCCAAAACCCTGGTCGCGAAGGCGTCGCGCTAGCTCACCCGTAGCCTGCGGAGTGGGCCCAAACAATGAGCTCGCGTAACAGCGAATCTTTTGCTGGAACCCGCCGCCAAGCAGTTTCCACACCGGCAGCCCGAGCGCCTTGCCCTTAATGTCCCACAACGCCATGTCCAAACCGCTCATGGCGTGAAAGCCCACGCCCGCGCGCCCGGCATAAATATTGGCGTTGTACATCTTGTACCAGAGCTTCTCGGTCTCAAACGGATCCTCCCCTAGGAGAAGGCGACCCAAACCGCAGGTAATGGTATGCGAATAGGGCCCATCAATTGCACCCTTGACGGCCAGCGGACTCGAATCCACTTCTCCCACTCCGGTCAGGCCCGCGTCGGTCTCGATTTTCACAATCAAAGCGTCTTGACCGCTGTCGCATTGTTGTCGGACCTCGGGCAAGCGCAAATACATGGTTTCGACCTTCGTAATCTTTAAACTCGTCTTCACGGCCACTCTCAGCAAGCAAGAAATTCTCTCCGACTATATCCAAGAAAACCGGCAAGCCGCTGACAGACATTTCGCTACGGAAAACTCGTCCCTTCGCAAGCGAGAAACCCGCCCGCCTAATCCCCTTGCGCGCTCGCACGGGTTCGAGCGGACTTCATCAGGGAAGCCCGCTACTCCCTGCCCCGCTCGTAGGGCGTCGACAAAAATTTGCGGGCTTGGCGAGCGGCATCGGAATCCGGCGCGAGGGCTATTGCGGCCCGATAGGACTCCAGAGCCGACAGCCTCTGCTTCTTCATATCGAGACATTGGCCCAGGCGCAGCCACGCCATGGAAGCGGTGTTCAGATCCAGCTCTTGCGCTTTCGCTGTCGCCTTTCGCAGTTCATCAATCGCCCAGTCGTAGTCGCGATACCAGAATAAGAGATTGCCCCGTGCGTAGTTGATCTTTTCCGCTGGAAAGGCGGCGAATCCAGGAGCACCAGAACGTTTCAACATTTCGATGTTTTTTAGCTCCCTTAGCGCACTTTCCTTATCGCCGAGATCCCCGTACATCTGCACCAGCTCAAAGCGGAGAAGATAGTTGCGGGGGAAAGATTGCAGCAGCTCTTTGATCAAGGCCACCGCTTTGGCCGGCTGCCGCTCCCGGCGGTAGACGACACCGAGTAGGATCTTGGCGTCGTTGCGGTTCTTTGTTCCCTTCTGCGCCACCAGCTCCAGCGTCTGGATCCCGGCTTGCTTGTCGCCGCGAAATCCGATGAGAAACCCGAGCATCTTGTACGTCCATGGCAAGCTTCCCACCACATAGTCGTGTACGCCTTCCAGCAATCTCGCGTCGATCATCTCCGGCGCAAGTCGGATGAGCTGTCCGTGGAGGCGCCGCGCGGTGGTGGCGTCTCGTAAGGCATCCGTCCAGGCTTTGCGCACGAGGAAGTAGTAGTTGCCCCGTAAGCCATAGGCCACTCCCTGTGCGTACAGTGCCTCTTGATCTTGCGGATTCCGGGCCAGCGCCCGGCTTGTCAACTCAATAGACTTCGCAATCAAGGATTCAAACCAACGTTGATCCGCCTCGGATACCTTCAGCCTCGCTCCGCGCAAAAACGGATTGCTCCCTGTCACCAACTCGCTTTCAAGAGCTCCAAGACGCAACATCTCGCGATAGAGCAAAGCTTGCGCGAGATGGTTATAGGCCGACGCCCACTCTGGTTTGCGTTGCACCTCCTGTTGGAACAACGCGATGGCTTGATCAAATTCGAGATTGTAGAAGTGGTCAAAACCTTTGGCTTCGAAATCACTGGTGGAAGCGGGAACAAACAAGAAGGAGAAGAAAAGGAGCGGGGTCACTCTCTTTCATTGTAGAGTGGAACCTAGGATTCAAGAATCTGAGCAATCGCCCAGCGGGCATGTTCTGCGACCACTGGGTCGGAGTGCTCGGCGAGCCGCTCGAGCGCAGGCAAAAATTTGGCCTGTTTGCTGTTGCCCATCGCGACGGCGACGTTGCGGAGAAACCCCGTATAGCGGGCGCGCTCGACAGGAGTATGGCGAAATAGTTGGCGAAATTCCTCGTGCGTTAACCGAGCCAGCCGATCTAACCTCGGGGCGATATGTTCAGCCGAGGCGGGAGCAAATGCCGGCTCCCCGGTGATCGGAGCCCGGCGATTCCACGGACAAACCTCTTGACAAATGTCACAACCAAACACATGGCGTCCCACGGCCGCGCGGTGCTCCGAGGGAATCTCGCCCCGCAGCTCAATTGTGAAGTAGGAAATGCACAGCCGCGCGTCGAGCTCCCAGCCGCCTTGCGGCGAAGCAACGATCGCTTGCGTCGGGCACGCTTCTATGCAACGGGTGCAAGAACCGCAACGCTCCGCCGCTGGAAAATCCGGCTCAAGCTCGAGCGAAACCAGCATCTCCCCCAAAAAGAACCACGATCCGCGCTCTTGGTTGATCAGACAGGTGTTCTTCCCAATCCATCCTAAGCCCGCGCGCCGCGCCAAACTGCGCTCCAACAGCGGCGCCGTATCCACACAGATCCGGAATTCGAAGCTTGTACCGATTTCCTCCCTCATCCGGCGCGCCAATTGCTCTAAACCGTTTCGGATCACAACATGGTAGTCCGTACCCCACGCATATCGCGAGATCCAGGCGCACTCCAAGTCGCTCAATTCGTTGGAGTAGGGCCATGGCAAGTTGTAGAGTTTCCCTACACAAATCACACTGCGGGCGGAAGGCAAGAGATTTTTGGGCGAAGTTCTTAACTGCGCGCGATGGTCGGTGAGATAATGCAGCCGCCCAGCCAAGCCTCGCGCCACCCAATCGGCATACCGGTCCCAGTCAGGAGCTGGATGAGCCGGGGCGACACCCACCAGTTCGAACCCAGCCTCCTGAGCTAAGCGCTTGATTATGAAAGTGATTTCAGCTTGAACTGGCATTCGCTCCAAGCCTTCTACGGCGTCTCTCTGCGGTCATGCCCGGAAACTCTCCATTCAACCCGCCATACCACCATACAATGATGAAAATACGCAGTTTAATTGATCCGCCTAGAGCCCCCCTCCCCCGCTCGATATACTGCATCATAGTACACGTGTCTAGCGCGCCCGAAGGGGCGAAGTTCCTAATCGCATCCTGGCCTGGTTCTCTTTCCAGGTCCGGATGGGGAGATATCGAAAATGCATAAACCCATTAAGTACGTTGAAAAAGCTCTCACGTACGCCGCAAATGCCGCCTGGGTTGTGTTCGACAAGGTGAACTCGATCAATCCCAATCCGTCGTTCACGCCAAAGTGGTCGGACAAGCCCCTTCTGAAGTCTTGGGAAAAAACCAAGCCGCCGCTGGGCTGGCCTCGGGAAACGGATTCCTTGTGCCCAAAGTGCGTACCCGAAGTGCGCAAAGAAATTCTTGAGGGCAAGAAGGACTGGAAGGATCTGCTACACGAAAAAGTCGGCGAAATTAAAGCCCAGATCATCGAGCGCGACGGCAAGATCCTGATGGTGAAAGAGTGCCCCATCCACGGCAAGTTCGAGGATGTGATGTCCATCGACACGGAATTCTTCCGACACCTCGAAGAGGTTTTCCCAGGACGGGACATTCGCGCCCACAACGATGAAAAGTTGCACAACCACGGCTCCTCCACCATCCGCCACGGCCGTGGCTCGGTGCTCACCATCGACCTCACCAACCGCTGCAACATGATGTGCGACCCCTGCTTTATGGACGCCAATCAGGTCGGCTTCGTACACGAGCTGACCTGGAGCGACATTAAGCAGCTGCTGGACAATGCCATCTCCATCAAGCCACGGCGGCAAATGTCCGTACAGTTTTCTGGCGGCGAGCCGACACTCTCACCCTACTTTTTAGACGCCATCCGGTACGCGCGCAAAGTGGGCTACAACAGCGTTCAGGCGGCCACCAACGGTATTGAATTCGCGAAAAGCCCCGAGTTTTGCCGTCAGGCGGCCGAAGCCGGGCTGCGCTACGTCTATCTGCAGTTTGACGGCATCGGCAACGCAGCCAATGAGCACCGCAAGGTGGGCAACCTCTTTGATGTGAAGATGCGCGCGATTGAGAACCTGTGGACGGCGGGCGTTGACATTGTGCCCGTCACCACCATCGTCAACGGCATTAACAACGAGCAGGTGGGCCGCATTATTCAGTTTGCCCTGGACAACCCCAAGCGCATCCCCTTCCTGAGCTTCCAACCCGTCAGCTTCACCGGCCGCGACGAAGCGGTCACCGACGAGCGCCGCCACGCCCAGCGCTACACGCTCTCCCACCTCGCTCACGACGTCAAGAACCAGACCGGGCTTGGCGAGCCAGCTCGCGATTGGTTCCCCATTTCCTTCATGAGTACCTTCTCCGATTGGAGCGACTTAGTGCATGGTCCCGAGGCCACTTGGGGGCAGCTCAGCTGCGGCTGCCACCCCAACTGTGGCGTCGGCATGGCGGTCATGGTAGACAAGGAAACCAAAGAGTCCGCTCCCGTGACAGCCTTCCTGAAGGCGGACCGACTGGCCAAAGACGTGCAGCGGATCAATGACGCCGCGCGCGGAAAGTGGATCTCGATTCTCGGCATGGCGCTGGCCGTCATGCGGAACTATGATCCTTTCAAATCCCCCACTCACTTCAAGCTGATTGACCTGCTCCGCAAGTTCGACAAAACCTTCGGCGCCACCGGCAAGAATTACGGAAGAGTCGACGGCTCCCGCACTCGCCGCGACATTGATCAACGGCGCAGCGACCGCTGGAACTTCCTCTTTATTGCCGGTATGTGGTTCCAAGATCTCTTCAACTACGATTTCCGCCGCACCGAGCAGTGCATCATACCCTACGCCACCCAAGAGGGCGAGATCAGTTTCTGCGCCTATAATACCGGCATTGGCTGGCGCAACATCATTGAGAAGATGCATATGACGGCTACGCTCACCAAGTGGTACAACGAGCATGGACGCCACGAGATCTTTGCTGGCGGCAAGCACGTCAAACTTTCCTCGGTCGAGCACAGCATGGTTTTGCGCGACGAGATCGTCACCAAAGAAGCCCAGAAGGACTTGGACCGGCTGGGAATCGCCAAAAACGCACGCGAAGAGAAGATCCGTGCGCGCGACGCCAAATTGCAAGCCGAAGAGAACGCCCGTATGGCCCGCCTCTACCGCAAACATGTGCTCAAAGAGCCGGACAATGTGGAGTTTGTCCCGCTGTCAAGCATCGCGCCGGCTGCACCCGCCAAAGCCACTACGCCAGAGGAAAAGAAAGAAGAGGTCGGTTCATTCGGCGACTAACCTCTGTTTCGATTCTGCAAGTTGTCGGGAAAAGCCGTCCAGCGCAAGCTGGGCGGCTTTTTTGTGTTTCCCCGTGTTTACTTGAACGGTCGAATCTTTAGCGATCGAAACCACGCTTCGTCGTTGTGGTTTTGCAGAGCAATCGGGGTTCGTCGCTTAGGCTGCGTGGCTAACGCTTTGTAGATTGGCGATTCAGCGGTCCAGCGCTTGGCTGCACGGGCCAGCGTCTCCGGCGCGTCCAAATCGCCGTCCACCACTTTGACCCCGTTGAGCCAGTGCTCGATGTGATTGCCCCGAACCACAATCCGCGCCTGGTTGAATTCGCCCGGCTTCTTTGCCGCCGGCTGCGAAGCGCCAATCATGTCATACAGCGCGCCGGCCTGATAGTAGGCTCCGCGCCGCGCATCGGGATGGCCCTCGTCATCAATCACCTGATACTCGAAGCCGACAATATACTCTTGCGTTGCCTGCGCGCGCGGTGTGGCCCGGCTGCGAATGGAATCGTTCGCAAGATCTTCAAAGCGCAGGAATCGGCCAGTCAGCAGCCGCCGTTCGTCAATAAAAAAGCGATCCTGAATGCGATACTTCACGCCGCTGTTGCCACGCGGTGAAATCTTCCATTCAAACGCCAGTTCAAAGTCGCCAAAGCTCTCTGTGGTGAAGAGATCCTCACGGATTCGCGGTTTGGCGGTGGCCTTCAAGCACCCGTCCTCAATCGTCCAGGATCGTCCCGGTGGCTGCAAGGTGCTTAAGTCAATCCAGCCCTGAAAGGACTTGCCGTCGAATAAAAGTCTCCACCCTGAAGCTTTCTCCTCCGGAGTTAGAATGTTGGGCTCTGCGGCCTGGCCAAGGCTCAACGCCAAAATACAAAGCAACGAACGCATGGGGAAACTATAGCACCTTACCCTGTTGGGTCTGACGATTCGAGAGGAGTACAAACAGCGGGCGCTACCTTGACTTGATAACACTTTGCCGATTGCGGAGGTTGGGGAAGTGGCGTCCCCAAGGGGATTCGAACCCCTGTTATCGCCGTGAAAGGGCGGTGTCCTAGGCCTGACTAGACGATGGGGACGCAGAAGAAGCAGGCAGGACGCCTATCTCGAGTATATCACTGCCAGCGCCTTCGCTCAAGGCCATCGCACCCGCGCGCCGCAAGCGGCCGGTAGCATCTTGCCTTAAAGCGTCTTCAAGTAAGCGATGAGATGATTTTTCTCTTCATCCGTCAGGATGCTGTCGTAGGCGGGCATCCCGTTGCCACCAGAATTCACAATTGCCCGTACGTTCTCTTCCGTGGGCTTCTTGCCGTTCGCGAGCTTGGCTTTCTTAAACAGGCCCTTTAGCCCCGGCCCCATCTTTTTCTCTTCGCTATCGGCATTGTGGCAGACACTGCACTGCTCGAACACCTCTTTCCCCTTGGCGGGATCGCCGCCCTTTTGTGCAGCGGGAAGTAGACACGCCGCCAAAATCACGCCGGAGCCAATCAACAAAAACTTCTGCATAGCGGGAATCGATTTCTCCTCTGCGATGGTTTCTCGTAATCTAGCAGATAATCTCCAGTGTACACTGCCTGTTAACGCTCATGAAAGCAACCAACAAACCGCTAGTCATTCTCTTTGCGAAAGCTCCCCAAATCGGGAGCGTCAAAACCCGGTTGTCACCTTCCCTGACGCCTGCCCAAGCCGCCGAGTTACATCGGCGACTCGTCGACCGTCTCTGGCGCCAATTAAATTCGCTTCATGCTTATCTCGATGCAGAGCTCCACACCGACCTGCCTACTGGCGCCTGGCCGGAAGCGGCGCCCCACCGCCTTCAAACCAGTGGCGACCTTGGGGCGCGAATGCTCTTCGCCTTGCATTCCGCCCTACAAAACCAGCGGCCCAAGGCCATGATTCTGGGATCCGATGTTTACGACTTGCCCGACGATCATCTTCTATCCTTGTTACATTCCGACGCCGATATCGCTTTCGGAGCTTGCCCCGATGGCGGCTACTGGGGGATTGCTTGCCGCCGCGTACATCGCGAAATGTTTCTCGGGGTACGCTGGTCCACGCCTCACACCCTTGCTGACACCATCCGAGCAGCCCAGCGCTGTGGCCTAACTACTCAGATAGGTCCGGCTTGGCGCGACATCGATACGCCGCAAGACCTTGCTCTTCTGCCCGAACCCTTTATCCTCTCTCTTCGAGAGGGAACGAATTCAGAAAATCCGCGAGTTTAACGGGAGGCCAGTTTGATGTTTCTATTTGCTTTTTTTATTTCGCCGCTGCTGGCGCAAGTACCGGTTGATTTTGCACCGCTGCCGGTCACCATCACTCCGCCGACAGGCTGGAAGCTCAGCTCCCGGGAGGACAATAACGCTGCCTTGATGCCAACGGCGCCGCTCAAAAGTGTGCTCTTGGTTCACACCGGCATCTATGACGATGCCGAACAACTCGGCCTAGCTACCGGTTTCGCAGTGAAAGAGCTGAATCTCCGCGACCTGCGCCTCACCGGCAAGCCAGAGGAGCGCGTTCTCCAAGGAAGGCAGACCTTCGCGCTCACCTTTGTTGGAACCAACAACGAGGGCCAGGAACTCTCCATCTACGCCTCATGCTCGCTGTTGAACTCGGTTGGGTTGAGCGTCATCGCCATTTCGCCACATTCCGCCTACGACACCGTGAAAGCCGCCGCCGATCAACTCGTACTCACAGCCAAACTGGGCACCTTCTCCTTCGATCCCAAGCATGGCCGCCCGCTTGTGGGTCGCTGGAGAAAATCGCATGCCGTCGTTTCTGGAAACCAGAGCTCTGCCTCCGGTGGTTGGGCCGACAGCTCTCGCGCGACCGTGACCTTTTTCCCAGAGGGTACTTACCAGTATTCCGCGGAATCAGTCGTCTCAGTCTCAGCTGGCTCGGCTTCCTTGTTTTCTTCAAGCGAAGAGAAAGACGGCGGGCGCTACTTCGTATTCCAGGATAAGATCCTGTTCACGAGCCAGAAAAACGGTAGCCGGATTTTCAAGCTTCACCTCCGCAACGAGCAGATGCAGCTCGGCGACACCATCTGGCTACGCGATGAATAACCCGGTGATAGGACGTGGCTTGGCCGCCAACCAGGCTGTGGCCTGCTTTCACTTGGCGGCCAGTTTCGCGGCAATCGTCGTCACATGCCGGCCCTGAAATCGTGCAATCGCCAGCTCATTCTCACTGGGCTGGCGAGAGCCATCTCCGCCGGTGATCGTCGATGCGCCGTAGGGAGTGCCGCCGCTAATCTCCTCCATCGTAACTAGCCGCCGCTCGGAATACGGCACCCCCACCACCACCATGCCATGATGCAAGAGCGTGATGTGCGCGCTGAGCAACGTTGATTCCTGCCCCCCATGTTGTGAGGCGGTCGACGTAAACACGCTCCCTACTTTTCCAATCAGCGCTCCCCGAAGCCACAACTGGCCGGTTTGATCCAAAAAATTTCTCATCTGAGCGGCCAGATTGCCAAACCGCGTCGGAGCTCCAAGGATGATCGCGTCGGCCTCCGCGAGCTGCTCTGGCGAAGCTACAGGCACATGTGCAAATTTGGCCCGGGCTGCCTTGGCCCCTGTACGCTCCAAAACCTCCTCTGGCACGAGTTCTGGCACCTGATACAAACTAACCTCCGCGCCTTCGACTTCCCGCGCGCCGGCCGCGACGGCCTCCGCCATCGTATAGATGTGGCCATACATGCTGTAAAAAATGACTTGAACTTTAACGCTCATGGTGACCTTTCCGTTCTTCAAACATGAAAAAGCGCGAGTTGGCCGCCCGTGTGCCAGAACAGCAAATTCTGGCTCTCCGAATACTGGCCCTTGTTGATTGCATCCAGCAAACCTGCCATCGCCTTGGCTGTGTAAACCGGATCCAAGAGAATTCCTTCAGTCCTTGCCAGCAGTTCAAAAGCCCGGCGGCTTTGCGGGCTTTCGATCCCATAACCCGCACCGACAAAGTTATCGAGCACGCGGATTTCGCCCGTAAATTCAACCCCCAGCCGTTGACCCAGGCCCTGCACGATGCTGGTTACTGTGGATTGAATTTCCTCTGCCGGGTCATCCGGGCTGATTCCCACGAGCTCCGTTGAGCCAGGAAGAAACAGCTCCCGGCCTGCCGCAAGGCCAGCATGGGTTCCTCCCGACGAAGAAGCGAAGTAAATCGCATCAAACCTCCAGCCCTCCACCTCCATCTGCGCGGCAAGCTCTGCGGTGGCTGCGACGAATCCCATCGCCCCGAGCGCATCCGATGCCCCCAACGGAATCATCGCTGGATTTTTGCCCGCCTTCTTAAGTTCTCGCACTAGAGCCTCCATACGCCCAGCGCGTTCCTCACGGCTGGCCACCCGCTCAATTCGCGCCCCGCACCACTGCTCCACCGCTAAACTCGCTGGTTTCGGCTCTTCACCCCTCCCGTTTAACACCAAGACACAACCCAAGCCGAGCCGCGCTGCAAGCATCGCGGTCACACGGCAATGATTCGACCGCTCACCACCACAGGTAATGACCGTGTCTGCTCCTTGCTGAAGCGCCGCTGCCAGCACGTATTCGAGCTTGCGTACTTTGTTGCCGCCAAAGCCCGGCCCCGTGTAATCGTCGCGTTTGATGAAGATCCTTGGGCCACCCCCAACAGCTGCGCGCAAGCGAGCCAGCTTTTCCACCGGCGTTGGATAGTGTCCTAAAACGAGCTTCGGAATCTCCTCAAAGCGCTGAATGGCGCGCCCACGATCCATGGGATGCATCGGATCCTCAGATTGCGCAGGCGCCCTTTTCTAGGAGCACCGCACCTAGCTTGAGCGCGAATCTCCACGCCCGCCCCCTGGCCTCCGCTCGTCCCCTGCGCTTCACCAACCACCCCCTCCCATCCGCCCCACAGCCTACCCTAATCATTCAAATCAACCCACACGCTTTTGACTTGCGTATAGAGATCGAGAGCGTGTTTTCCTAGCTCCCGCCCAAAACCGCTCATCTTATAGCCGCCAAAAGGAGACGCCGTGTCGAGAATATTGTATGTGTTCACCCACACCGTGCCCGCTTTGATAGCTCTCGCTGCTTTGTGCGCCTTTTTCACATCGCGCGTCCAGACGGCGGCGGCCAGCCCGTACACAGTCTGATTGGCCTGTGAAATCGCATCCTCGACATCCCGGAACTCAAGCGTCGCCAGCACTGGGCCAAAAATCTCCTCTTGCGCAAGACGCATCGAGTTGCGCACGCCATCAAAAATCGTTGGCTTAACGAAGAAGCCTTTACCGTTCTGTGGGGCCGGCTCCCCGCCGCAGACCAACCGCGCACCCTCGCCGCGTCCCGATTCGATATAGCCCAGCACCTTATTCATCTGCTCCCGGGAAACCAGTGCACCCACTCTCGTTTTCGGATGCATCGGATCACCCACCAAAAGTTTTCCCGCACGTTCCGTCAGCTTCTCTAAAAATAAATCGTGAATCGAGGATTCCACGAACAGCCGCGAGCCAGCGGCGCAGACCTCCCCCTTCCCATAAAAAATTCCGTTGATTGCGCCACGCACCGCAGCATCGAGATCAGCATCCGCAAAAACAATATTGGGCGATTTGCCGCCAAGCTCTAGGGAAACGCTCTTCAGGGTATCGGCCGCAGCCCGCATAATCTCCTTACCAACCGCTGTGGATCCGGTGAAGGCGATCTTCGCCACCGCTGGATGCCGGACCAGCGCCGCCCCGGCAGTAGGCCCGAATCCTGGAACCACATTGACGACGCCCGCTGGCACGCCCGCCGTTTCGAAAATCTCCGCCAGTCGCAAGGCGGTGAGCGGTGTTTCTTCGGCAGGTTTGAGCACCACCGTATTCCCTGTCGCCAGCGCCGGCGCCAGCTTCCAAGCCGCCATGAGAATGGGAAAGTTCCAGGGAATGATCGCGCCAACAACTCCAAATGGCTCCCGCAAAGTGTAGTTGAAGTAGTTGCCGGGAACCGGAATGGTCGCCCCTTCGAGCTTGGTCACCCATCCAGCGTAGTATTGAAAACAAGCCGCAGCAGCAGGAAGATCCACCTGCCGAGACTCAAAGATCGGCTTGCCGTTGTTCATCGTCTCTAGCCGGGCCAGCTCGTCCGCGTTTTCCAACAGCAAGTCGCCGATCCGCCATAGCAAACGCGCTCGTTCCGTAACGCTCATCTTCGGCCACGGTCCGGACTCAAAAGCCTTCTGAGCTGCGGCGACCGCCAGATCCACGTCCGCCGAGTCAGCTTCAGCGACCTGCGTAATCTCCTCCTCGGTCGCTGGATTGAGCACGGGAAACGTCTTTCCGGACAACGCATCGCGCCACTCACCGCCAATCCAAAGCTGGTTGGGCGTCCGAAGGGAAGCATCGACTGCGGAACTCATACTTTTCCTATTCTGCCCCACTGCCACCCCCAGTGGATCTCCAGCTTGCTGGCGGAGCTAGCGCGCTCGTCAAACCTTGTCTTGAAGCTGTGTTTATGATGAACTATGCCGATGCGGTCGTTGCTTCTTCTCAGTACGGTCCTACCCCCCTACCTGCTCGCCCAGCAGCCCCGCTGGGAAAATCCCGTGCGCAAACTTCTGGCTGAAGGAAAACCAGTGATTGGTGCTACCATCACAATCCCGAGCGCAGAAGTGGCGGCGCAAGTCTCTAACTACGGCTTCGATTTTCTCTGGATCGAAATGGAGCACTCTCCCATCACCCTGGAAACCTTGCGCAACATGGTTTTGGCGACGCGAGGATTAAAGGCCGTTCCGTTTGCGCGCGTGCCCGTCAATGAACTGTGGACGGCTAAACGCGTGCTCGACGCCGGCGTGCTTGGCGTGGTGTTCCCGTTTACCTCCACTCCAGAACTCGCCCGGCAGGCGGTCGCTGCCTGTAAATACCCGCCGCTTGGACGGCGAGGCGCCGGCCCCGGCCTGG
Source organism: Bryobacteraceae bacterium (assembly GCA_025056455.1). GTDB lineage: Bacteria > Acidobacteriota > Terriglobia > Bryobacterales > Bryobacteraceae > CADEFT01. The sequence goes on from JANWVY010000002.1 coordinate 999,201, forward strand.
CCACCTTTCGCTGGCCAGCTGCCGAAGGCTACTACGATTTTGCCGACCGCAACGCGATGGTCATCGCCATCATCGAGGAAAAACAGGCCGTGGAAAGGATCGAGGAAATCGCCGCCATACCCGGCCTGGACGTACTCTTCATCGGCACCAATGACCTTTCCTTCTCCTACGGTCATCGCGGCAACCAAAGTCATCCAGAAGTTCAGGAAGCGATTCGCAAGATCGTCGCCGCCGGCAAAAAAAACGGCCTTGCGGTCGGCAGACCCGCCGGCACAGCCGCGCAAATCGAGCAGTACCTCAAAGAAGGTTTCACATTCTTTCAAGGACCTGCCGATTTAGTGATGCTTTCGCAAGGCGCTCAACCCTTGCTCAAGGCGCTGGATAAGTCCGGTATCGATCCGAAGAAACAGCCGCTTTATTAAAATCCGCCAGCCTCCGAAAGGCTCCGGTCGCCAGATCCAGGCTCGGCCCCGCACCACCACAAGGACGACTCCAACCACGCTTTTTTAATACCGCACCTTGGTCTCACGCCCGTGCTCTTCACCGCGCAACCACACGAAAACCGCAGACCTCGGAGCCGGCGAAGGCCAGGGCATTCCAACCTGCAAGGTCTGCTGGAAGACCGGTCCAGCCACCGTAGCTGGCAGCGAGGAAACCACCGGCCCGGGTTTCGCTTCCCAGCCGGCGCGCTCAATCAACTCCAGATCCTGGCCGGTGAGGATCGCCGCGTAGGCCCCGTCGTTCAACCGCTCGCCAGTAAATTGAATCGATTCGATTCGGGGCAGGCGCACCAGGCGCCCCACAATTGCTCCTTCCGAAGCAAGCCCGTCCACATTCTCCACTTTAGCCGTGAGTGTGCAACCCGCCGTCCAGCGCGCACCGGGATCGAGTGTCACAAAGATGGTGTCCCTGCTGACCACCGTGGCCGAGGCCCAGCTTTCGCGCTGCCCTAGCCGCAACCTCTGCTCCGCCCCATCACACGACAAGGACAAGGACGAAAGAGGGCTCCCTTCGACCGCCAAGGTTACGCTGGTGAAGCTGCCTGCGGGCAGTTCCCCTTCTTTCGCCTGGACAGCCAGCTCGCTGAGAGCGGTTTTAACGCGAATGATTCGTGGCGCCGGCCCCAGAGCCTCCACCGCTTCCGCCAGCCGGCGTTTGCGCTCCTCTCCCTCTACTTGCAACGTGAGGTCGAATCGCTCGCCCTTTCTCGCGTTGCGCAGACGGACCACCAGGACACGCTCGGAACCAGAACCCGCAGCCGGCTCCAGCCGGGCCTCGGCGCCGGGGATTTCCACGGCTTGCAGGCGTTGAAGACCGCTGCCCTTCAAAACCACCCTCTGCTCGAGATTCCCGAGTCGCAGCGGGAGATTGTCAATCCGCAGCTCGCTGCTGTGCACCGTCACAGGCAGCTCGTGCAGCTTCCCGTCGGCTTGTTGGAGAGCCAGCACATACGCGCCGCTATGCATGGTCGAAGTATCGACATCGATTTCCAGCTGCCGTTGTACTCCCCCGCGCTTGCCCTGGCTCAAAAAGAACTGCTGTGGCTGCGCCAGCTCGAATTGTCCTCCTTGCGGAAAAACAAAAACCCGCTCCACAAACTCAAAATCGGTTCCTTCGAGACGAATGCGCGTGACGCCGCGACCTGCAACCAGCTCTGGACTGTCCGCCTTGACGCGAGCGAGCGCAAGATCGCCGAGCGGCAAAAGCTCAAGCTCGCCATCAACCACCACTTGCTCCCAATCCCAATCCAGCGCCAGCCGGTATTTGCCCGCACCGCCCGGAAACCCCCGTAAATCGACATCGAGTGACCGGCCCTGCGCGCTTGGACGCACCTTCACCGCAAGCTGCTCACCCTTCCCGGTCGGCCGCAAGATCCAGCGGTCGACGCGGTCGATGTGACGCCAGTCGGCGGCTTTCACGCGAACTGGAATCGCCGCCCGTCCCCCAATCGGCAGCCTCCGGTCCGTCGCTAGCGACAGTTGCGGAGCTCCGCGATCGAGGATGCGGGAAGCCCAAAGATAGACTTGCCGGTTCCGCGTCCGCCCCTGCAATCGCGGCACACAAAACGCCAAGCTGCTCCCCACGTGCTGAACAAACGCCGCCCGGAACTCCGTGTCTGGAAATAACAAGGGCTTGAGCTCATTGAGCGCTCCACCCCCGGGGAACAAGGCGCCGGCGTTTTCAAAGAAGCCAACCGTGGCGCGGTTGGCCATGGTCACCGGACCAATCCTCCTGCCTCCACCCAGCGGGTTGTTGGCCAAGAGCGTCGGATTCAACGCCCGCAACAGAGTGAATAAAGCCTGCTCCGCCGGATTGCTGCGATCCAGCCGCAGCCCGCCCTCCAGGGGTTCAGTCTCATCCTCTTCTTCAAGCGCCGTTAACGCTTCAACCGTATCTTCAATTTCCCGCGTCTGTTCGGCGTAGTCCGCCAGCGCCCGGATTACTTCCTCATCGCGCATCACTAGGTTGTTCAAGCGCTTTTCATCGAGACCCTGCGGCCCGAGCACAAAAACCGCAAGCCCCACGCGGTAGGGTACCGTCCACTCGGCAGCAGCCGCCGCTGGCTTGAACTCGAGAATGTTCATGCTGCTCGGAACATCCTTTTCCCCCTCCGCTGGCCCCACAATCAAGGCGACTCTCGCATTGTTCTTCAGCTCGGCGGGTAAACCGACGGGTTTGTAAATCACGCGGCTTCCCTTCTCAACGACTTTTACCCGCGAGAGGCTCCGGCTTTCTCCACCCGCCGGGCGTACGACCTCGACTTGCAACCGCGCCGCTTCCATCCCACCTGTGCAGGGCCGGCTTTTCACCGTGACAGCCTGCGCCATGGCGAGCGGAAAAATCATCACCAGCGCCCTGACGACACGCATAGCTTCAGTGTATCTTCGCCCGTAGCGGCGCACCGACCAGCACCCAGCCCACAAGGCCAAATCCGGCAACCGATAGCCATCCGCCCCAAGACGCAAAAAACGGTACAGTCTCGACGCCCGTCAGGACCTTGGTGAGTGAGGGAATACCCGCCAGGTAGGTTGTCGCTAGGAGAATCCCCGCAATCGCCTCCCCGGAAACCAGACCGGAAGCGAGCAACGTCCCCCGTTCTTCGATGACCTGCCGCTCGGCCGCACTGCGTTTTGCAGCCCGCCGCTCAACCCATCTCTTGAAGAGGCCCCCCACGAAAATCGCAGCGGTTGTGTCAAACGGCAGATACATCCCCACCGCGATCAGCATCGGCGCCCGCGTCCCACTCAGAATCAAAGCAGTGGCAAAGGCCGCCCCCATGGCAAGCAGCCCCCAAGCCATTTGCCCCCCAAGAATTCCTTTGGCCAGCTGCGCCATCAAACCAGCTTGCGGCGCTGGCAGCGCCCGCCCTCCGATGCCTCCCGTTTCGAGGTTTGCTTCATGCAGCGCCACAACCGGCCCCATCAGGAAAAACGAGAGAAGAACAACCGCGACAATTTCCACGATCTGCATCTTCCAAGGCGTGCCACCGAGTAGCTGCCCTGCCTTGAGATCCTGAATCAACGAGCCCGATACACTGCATGCGCACGCCACAACGGAAGCTACGCCTAGCGCCGCAGCAACTCCCGCTGCTTGCCTCATTCCCAGCCCCAAAATCACCATCGCCGAAAGAATCAAAGCCGAAAGCGTGAGCCCCGATAAAGGCTGGTTTGAGCTACCAACCAGTCCCACCAAATAGCCTCCACAAGCTGAGAGCAAAAAGCCAGCCAAGGCCATCACCACGGCAACGACGACCGCCGCCGCCAGGTTGCCCGTAAACCGCTGGTAGATCCAGATCACGGGAATCATCAGGGCGAGACTGCCGAGCAAGACCCACTTCATGGGAAGGTCCTGCTCGGTGGGATCCTTCACGCCGCCCGCACTGCCACGGCGCGACGCCGCCAGCGCTCCACGAAATGACTCAACTAACGAATGGCGGATGGACCACATGGTGCGCGCCGCCGCCACCAACATCGCACCTACCGCCAACGGGCGCACCACGTTGTACCAAACCGTATAGGCCAGCAGCTCCGGCGCAGCGTTCTCTCCTCCTCCGAGCCGCTTGCCTAAATCTGGATCAAAGAACAGCAGTAAGGGAATCAGCACCCACCAGGCCAAAACTCCTCCCGCAAAGTTCACCGAAGCAGGCTCAAAACCAATGATGTAACCAATGCCAATCAGCGCGGGTGAAAGGCTCGGCGTCGACCACGCGATCCCACCCGCATGAGTCACCACGCCAATCTCCTCGCGCCGGAAGTTGAAGTGACGGATGCGGGAGGGCGCCAGGGCCCAAAAACCCTCGCTATATTCGCGAAAGATCTGAAAGCCTTTATCGGATTTCAAAACCTGAATGAGCGCTCCCAGCCCCATGGCAGCAAAAATCCTCCTCGGCGCCGATCCGGCCTGCGCCCCTGCCTTGACAATTTCCGCGCTGGCGACGCTCTCTGGCCAGGGCAATCCGGCATCGACACACAAGGGCCTCCGCAGCGCAATGATGAAGAACACGCCGAGCAGCCCGCCAGTTACAAGGATGAGCGTGGCCTCCCAGTAGTGCGCGCGCAAATCCGGCCACAAACGCTTGCCGTCCAGTTCTACAAGGAGAAATGCCGGTAGGGTAAAGATAGCGCCCGCCACCAGCGCCTCACCTACTGAGGCCGCCGTGCGCGCGATATTCTGTTCTTTCACGCCCCCGCGAAAAGACGGCAAACGAAACAGCGCCAAAGCAATGACAGCTGCCGGAATCGTGGCTGCCACAGTCTGACCGGCCCTCATCCCTAAGTAAGCGTTCGCGGCCCCAAAAACAAAAGCCAAAAACAATCCGAGCCCGGCCGCCTTGACCGTAAGCTCGGCCTGGGAGTGATTCGAGGTTTGCACATCGCCGATGGTAACCTGAAACAGTGCCACCAGAAATTAAGGCTGTAATCTTCGACTACGGCATGGTCCTCTCAAAACCTCAACTCCCGGAATTGATTGAGCGGATGGTGGCCCTGACTGCACTTCCACCAGAACGATTCTCCAGCATCTATTGGGGCAACCGCCTGGCCTATGACCGCGGGGATCTCGACGGCGCTCAATACTGGAACCTGTTCGGCGACATGAAAGCAAAGCTGGACGAGCTTTTCCAGGCCGACGGGGCCAGCTGGAACGGTATCGTAGCCTCCATGGTGGAATGGTCCTTTCAATTAAAATCCCAAGGCTTGCGCCTCGGTCTGCTCTCTAACATCCCCGCCGAGGTCCGCGATTATGTCATCGCCCGGCAAAGCTGGATGCGCGACTACGACCACTGCACCTTTTCGTGCGACGTGCGCCGGGCGAAACCAGAAGCCGAAATTTATCTAGAATGCCTACGCGGGCTTAGGGTGAGCGCTCCGGAAGCCATTTTTATTGACGACCGCCCGCACAACGTCGCCGCAGCGCTGAAACTCGGTTTGCACGCGATTGTTCACCGCAGCGAAGAAGAAACACGCCAGGCCGTCGCCAGACTGCTTGCGCGCCCCGGCGCTACCATAGAAGGTTAGCCATTCTCTTCCGATGCCAGCAAAACAAGTGGACCTTAAAAAGACTGTCAATCTGCCCTCCACCAACTTCCCAATGAAGGCCAATCTGCCCCAAACGGAGCCCAAAATCCTGGCCCGGTGGAATGAATCCGGCCTCTATTACCGCATTCGCCAAGCCAGCGCCGGCCGCCCTCGCTACGTCCTCCACGATGGCCCGCCCTACGCCAACGGCCGCATCCATCTTGGCACGGCTTTTAACAAAATCCTCAAGGACTTCATCGTCAAGTCCAAAACCATGGCTGGATTTGACTCCCCTTACGTGCCGGGCTGGGATTGCCATGGCTTACCCATCGAGATCAAGGTCGACGCCGAACTAGGCCCTAAGAAAAAGCACATGTCCCCAGTCGAAATCCGGCGCGCTTGCAGAAAATACGCAGAAAAGTTCGTCCATCTGCAACGAGAGGATTTTGAGCGCCTCGGAGTTTTCGGCCGCTGGGAAGACCCCTACCTCACTATGAGCGCCCACTACCAGGCGCAAATCGCCGCCGCATTTGTCGACTTCCTACACCAAGGCTACGTGTACAAAGGACTGAAGCCTGTCAACTGGTGCATCCACTGCCGCACCGCCCTGGCCGAGGCGGAGGTCGAGTATGAGCCCCATGTCAGCCCCTCGATTTGGGTACGATTCGAGCTGCTCTCCGATCCCGCTCGCATCGATCCAACTCTAGCCGGAAAGAAGGTCTATGGCTTGATCTGGACGACGACACCGTGGACCCTTCCCGCCAACCTCGCCATCGCTTTCAATCCGCGGTTTGACTACGTGGCCGTAGAAGTCAGCAGCGACGTCTACCTGGTAGCGCGCGACCTGCTTAAAGATACGGCCGAAAAATGCGGCTGGGCCAGCCCAGCGCAAATTTGCTTGGTCAAAGGCCAACAGCTCGAAGGCCTGGAATTTCAGCACCCTTTCCTAGCGCGCGTTTCGAAAGGAATTCTCGCCGATCACGTCACCCTGGAACAAGGTACGGGCGCCGTGCACACTGCCCCCGGCCATGGTCAGGAGGATTACGTCTCCGGACAGCAATACGGACTACCTACCTACTGCCCTGTCGATGCCCAAGGAGCTTTCTTCGAGCCACACGGCGCACCGGGAGAAATCCCGCCTGAGCTGCTCGGCAAAATCGTCTGGGACGCAAACCCGGTGGTGATCCGCATTCTCGCCGAGCGCGGCGCTCTTCTTGCCGAAAAGCGCGTCGATCACAGCTATCCGCATTGCTGGCGCTGCCACCACCCAACCATCTTCCGCGCCACCGAACAGTGGTTTATTGGTATGGACCGCAACAACTTGCGCGAGCGCGCACTAGAAGCCATTCGCAACGTCAAATGGATGCCGGCCTGGGGCCAGGAGCGCATTTCCAACATGATTGCCACTCGCCCCGATTGGTGCATCTCGCGCCAGCGCACCTGGGGCGTTCCCATCATCGTCTTCTATTGCGAATCCTGCGGCGAAAAGCTGACCGACCGCCACGTGTTGGACCATGTTGTCGCGCTCTTTGCCCAGCATACAGCCGACATCTGGTACGAAAAAAGCGCCGCCGAACTGATCCCTTCTGGCGTCCGCTGCGCCAGCTGCGGCCACGACCAGTTCCGCAAAGAAACCGACATCCTGGATGTATGGTTCGATTCTGGATCTAGCCATCTAGCCGTCCTTCACGAAGGGAATCAACTTCCCTGGCCCTCGGACTTGTATCTCGAAGGTGGCGATCAATACCGCGGCTGGTTTCACAGTTCTCTTCTGGTGGGAACCGCGCTGCGTGGACGAGCCCCTTATCGCGAATGCGCCACGCACGGTTGGGCACTGGATGGCGAAGGCCGGGCGATGTCGAAATCCCTAGGCAACGTCATCTTGCCCGAAGATGTCATCAAACAATATGGAGCCGAAGTGTTACGCTTGTGGGCTTCGAGCGTCGAGTTCCAGGAAGATGTCCGGGTTTCGGAAACCATCTTAGCCCGTCTCACCGAAGCCTATCGGAAAATTCGAAATACCTTCCGCTTCGCGCTAGGCAACCTCTTTGACTTCGATCCAACGCTGGACCTGCTTTCACCCCAGGCTCAGCTAGAATTTGATCAGTGGATCCTTCTGCGGTGCGAACAAGTCATTGAGCGTTGCCGCAAATACTATGAGGATTTCGCTTTCCATCGCGTTTATCAGGCCCTGTATAATTTCGCCACCACGGACTTAAGCGCCGTCTACTTCGACGTCATCAAGGACCGCCTCTATACCGCTGCGCCGCGCTCCCAACTGCGCCGAAGCGCTCAATCGTCACTCTACAAAGTGACCCACGCTCTGGTCCGGCTACTGGCCCCGCTGCTCAGCTTCACCACTGAGGAAGTCTGGGGGCACCTCCGGAAATTACCGGGCGATCCCGATAGCGTTCATCTCACACTCTTCCCCGAGCCAAACTTTCCCACTCTCGGCCTGACGGCAGAAGACCGTGCCCGTCTCGTCAATTGGGACCGCCTGCTTGCCGTCCGCGAGCAAGTGCTCAAATCGCTCGAAGTCGCCCGCCAGGAGAAATTCATCGGCGCTCCGCTCGAGGCCAAAGTGCGCCTGCAGGCGGGCCAGAATTTGTTCCCGCTACTTGACCGCTACCAGCAAACTCTACCAGCCTTGTTCATCGTCTCCCAAGTTGCCTTGGAAGATCACGCTTCGGCCGAGCTCGCAGTCCACGTTGAGCGCGCCGACGGCTTAAAGTGCGAGCGCTGCTGGAAATATTCCATGGACATCGGGTTTGACCCCGAATTCCCCACCGTGTGCTTGGCTTGCGCCGAGGCGCTCAAGGAAATCCTCGGATGATGGCGCGCCCTCTGCGATTTGCAATCTCGGCCGCCGTGTTTGCAGCAGATCGCATCAGCAAACTTTGGATCGAAAATCACATCTCTGCTTGGGAAACCTGGCCCGTCATTCCCGGCGTGCTCAACATCGTACACACGCAAAATCGGGGCGCCGCCTTCGGCCTTCTTGCAGAGAGCGAGGGCCCGTGGCGCACGTTGATCCTCATTGGCCTGTCGGCGCTGGTGATGTCCTTCGTCGCCGTGCAGCTATGGAAATTTCCTCACCGAACCTGGCCCGGCGGCAACTGGACTTTAACCGCTCTATCGCTGGTGCTCGGCGGCGCGATCGGCAACCTCTATGATCGCATCTGGCGCGGATCAGTCACCGACTTCATCCAGGTCTTCATCGGCCCGTTGGAATGGCCCAGCTTTAACGTGGCCGACGCTGCCATCTCCACGGGTGCCGTAATGCTTCTCCTCTCCCTCAGCCGGGGCGAACCTGCCGTCCGAAAATCTGAGGTCTAGCATGTACCCCAAGCTCTTCTCCATTGGCGGTTTCTATCTTCCCACCTACGGTCTGCTCGTGGCCCTGGGCTTTTTGTTGGGACTCTGGATCACCGCCAAACTTGCTCCTCGCCGTGGTCTTCAGCCACAGACAGCGACGGATTTAGGCGTCTATATCGCGCTGGCGGGCTTGGTAGGGGCCAAGCTCCTGATGTTCCTCTACGATTTCCGTTTCTACCGCAACCACCCCGAGGAGATTTTTTCTTTGAGCACCTTGCAAGCCGGCGGCGTCTTTTACGGCGGCTTGATCGCAGCCCTCGCCGTTGCCGCATGGTATTTGCGATCCCGCAAATTGGCCTTTCTCCCCGTAGCAGATGTTTTTGCCCCCGGCATTGCCCTCGGCCACGCCATCGGCCGGCTCGGATGTTTCGCTGCTGGCTGCTGCTGGGGTACGGCCTGCGACCGTCCCTGGGCCGTGACCTTCGACAAGCTGGACGCCTACCAACTCGTCGGCGTGCCGCTGGGCGTCCCGCTACACCCAACGCAGCTCTACGAGGCTGCGGCCGAAGCCGTGATCTTCGTCCTGCTCTACCAGCTCTTCCGGCGCGATCCTCCGCCCGGCCGGGTCATCGGCGCGTATCTCGTTCTCTACCCGCTCGCCCGCTTCTTCATCGAATTCGTCCGTTTCCACGAACAGCCCAACCCCTTCGGCTTGATACTGTCCAATGCTCAGTGGATGACGCTCGGTCTCATCACACTTGGCCTAGGACTGTTGTGGCAAAGCCGCGCGCCCGCTGCCGCCGCCGTGACCCTCACTCGCCCAGCCAAACCGAAACCCTCTGGAAGCCCGCCTCACCCCGCCTAGAACCTGCAGCTCGGCCCGCCTAGATGACTCGAGAAGCCGCTCGTAGCTTCGATTCATCGAACTCGATCCCCAAACCGGGTGTGACGGGCACCGTTAGGTAGCCCTGCTCAAACCGGAACTGGCGGCTGACCACCGACAGCAGAGCGTGAAATTCGTCCTCATCCGGCGCCTCCAGAAAAGGACCTGCATTCGGAATCGACGCCATAAAGTGCAGGGAGGCGGCCGTGGACACCGTAGGCCGCGTGTTGTGGCAGATGATGGGCTTTTGGTAGGCTTGCGCAATTGCTGCAATCTTTTTCATCTCGGTCAACCCGCCTGTCTTGATCACATCGGGATTGATGTAGTCAACATTGCCCCGCACAATCAAATCCCGCAATTGCCAGCGGGTATATTGCTTCTCGCCAGCGATCGTCGCAATGCCCTGAAGTGCGCGGGTGACCGCAGCGTAATCTTCGAGATTTTGGTCACTCACCGGGTCCTCATAGTAGCGAACCCGAAATTCATCTCGCAGACGTAAGCCTACGGCAATCGCGCGCTCCGCTGTGTAGCCGTTGTTGATGTCCACCAGCAATTCCGTCTCCGGACCAATCGCTTCCCGCACGGCTTTGACATACTCAAACGTCGGATCAGGGTCAGGATTCTGCCGCGACTCGCGAATTTGCATCCGTAATTTCACCGCGCGATAGCCTCGCTCGACAAATTTCCTCGCCTTGCTGGCAGCTTGCGATGGCGTCATTCGCCGGCCGAATCCTACCCCAAAGGAGCCGTACACTCGGATACGGTCCCGATACTTACCCCCAATGAGCCGGTGAACGGGTTGTTGGAGCACGCGCCCCCGCAAGTCCCATAGCGCAAGGTCGATTCCGGCAATCGCGCCAGTCAAGGCGCCGCCTGGCCCCAGATCATGCTGGTCAAAAAACATGCGGTCCCACACTCGCTCGGCATCCCAGATGCTCTGCCCTAGCGCATTTTTCTTGAGCCCGGCGTGAATGAACGTCTCCATCAGCTCAGGTAGTCCGGATTCGGCTTCACCCCAGCCAAACGCACCCCCAGCCGATTGCACCCGGACAAATAACCCTTGGGCGTGCCGGTAGGTCCGGATCTCACGAATTTCGTCATCAGATTCCGCCCGGAGCTTTGCCAGCAGCCCTGCCAGCAGAGCGGAGAAAGCTCGTCGAGAATGCATAGCCGCTACCTTACTACATTCCCGACGCCAGGAAGTCTGAAGCGGCGCCCGTGAGGCTCAGGGCACCACTTCCTGTGCGGCTCCATCGAAAGCGCTCCTCCCTGCCATCAGCCAGGGTTTACCGAATGGTTGAGTTTCTCCTTGCAGCTTTCTTGCGGTTTGCTGCCGGTTAGGGCTTGCCGTAAAATACGGTGACCAAAAGTTTCTCGCGGAAAGTGCTAGAGTAAGAAACCAAAAGGAACCATGAGGTTGTAGTTATGAGGAAAGCGCTGCTTGTAGTAGTTGTATTCTCAGGCTTGTCCTTCGGCCAACGGGGATTGGTCGATTCAATCCTGCAGCTAGAGGGCAAAGGCGAACGGGCCGAAGCCAGGGAAGCTCTGCAACGCGCCCTCAAAGAACGTCCGAAAGATCCAGCCACGCTGCTCGCTTGGGCGGAATTCCTGGACCGGATCTCTGACCCCGGGGTTGTACCCGCCTACGAAGCCGCCCTCGCTGCCATCGCAGACAACCCTCGTAAGGCCGCCATCGCTCGCCGCTTAGTCACCCTGGATCTGCTCAAAGGGGACCGGGCCTCAGCCCAGCGGCACCTGGAAGTCTACCAGCGTGCAGGTGGAACCGGGCTCTCACTGCCGGCGCCGGATGCACCGGTCGGCCCGCCCATGTCGGTAATCGAAATCCCAGGCCCGTTACGGTCCTTCGCGCGGATGGCGGCACTGTCGCCAGATCTCGCGCCGGAAGAGCTACTCACTGCTCTCGCTCGGAATGTGGTCACCAACGGCTATCAAGCAGCCAGCTCAAGTGAAGCGCTCGATCAGACGGAATACTTAAAACTCGTCATCAAATATCTTTCTCAAGCGCGCGAACTCACGAAACTCGCTGGCGAATCCAAAACCATTCGCATCGATTCCTGCGAGTCGGCGCAAACGGCGGACTTGTTGCGGATCCTCGGCTACCGGATGCGCGGAGGTTGCGGCGCCGAGGTGGTCTTAGAAACCGTGAACGCCTCACGCGCCTTCCTCACCATTGACTCTGGATTTCCGCTGGCGGAGCTCGAGCAGGCGCTCCGCACCAATCGCTCGTTTGTCTATGACTACCACCCCACCAAAGTCCCGGTCCTCTACACGCCGGATTACTGGCTCACCGCCAAGGAAAAGCAGTCCGGCGAGTTTATCGACGCCTTCCTAGCCGACCCCTCCCTCTGCCGGCTCTATCTCGGTTTGTCCAAACTCGACGTCGCAACAGCCGAAGAGCTCCGCAAGGCTGTTCCCGTTCAACGGATTCGCGCCTTCTCCCACGTGCTGGATTTCTTCGGCGCTATGATCGAAATCCGCGATGGGAAGGTTTCTGTGCCAGGTGGTGCAAGAACCGCGCAGGCTTGGGCTGAACTGGTGGGCGCGCCGCCTGACCAAGGGGCTGCTTTCATTGAAAAGCTCATCTCTCGCGATGACGGTTGGCTGGCAAGTTATTTCGATTCGCTGTCCCGCATCAGTGGACCCCTGCTCGATTACCTCACCGAACCAGAACGGATGAAACGCTTCTATTGGGCGTTGCGCGGCCGCATCACAAGCCCCGGCCCGGCTCGCCCGGTCTTCCGCGCCAACACCGAATTGATGCTGCTCACCACGCGGATGCGCCTAGAAGCCGATGGCAAGCCCCACATCCCGGGCGGCATCGAAGTGTGGAAAAACTTATTTGTCAACCATCCCCATGGTAAGTACGACGGCAAGCTCACCAAGTCCGCCCTTACTTGGAAAGAGCCCGATGACGTCATCGAAGCGCTCTTTGCTCTCTCGCGCAAGGCAGTCGAAAACGAACCACTCAAAATCTACATGGCTCTCACGGATATCAACCGCCGCCGCGAGAAACCCTTGGAGCCGGCCACCGTCGACCGCCTGGCACGCGAGTTCCGCACCATGGGTGCGCAATACCCCATCTTTGCCGAGTTCCCCTCGCTGTCAGACAAAACGATTCTCCAGTACCTCGACATCGCCAAAGCCGTTTCAGATGTCAAGGACCAGAGCCTCCGCGCTGACGTCGCAGGCTCGCTCCAAGGGCTGATCAGCTTATGGCAGATCTTCGCCCGTCATGATCTTATCCCCAAGGCTCAAACCGACCCCACCCTGAGCACTCTGCTCAGTTCCTTTTCGAAAGTCCGCAATAGCCGCGAACTCTTCGACGCGAGCCGTGCCGGGGTGGAGCTCCTCCTCAAACAGACCGGCTCCCCAGCAGATGCCAACCCGGCGGACCGCATTTTTGACTTACTGGCCGGAACCACCAATCCGCCGGATGCGGAAACGCACCGCCAGATTGTTCAAGATATGGTCCGCCTGTACGAATTACAGCGGCTTCCTTCTCTCAAGTTGCTCTTTGACGTCGCAGATCATCTCGAGGCCCTTGGCAAGGGCGAGAAAATGAACACTGCCCTATTAAACCGGCTGAACGCCCGCATCTCGGAGATTGTCATCCCCCGATCAGCTCTCTCCACCGTAGAGAAAAACTCCCTCGCCTTCGGCTACTGGACGGAGCGCCACATCGAAGGCGAACGCAAGCTCAATATCCGCTCGCAGGTGGAAAGAGCCGGCGCAGACCCCGAAAAATTGAGAGACATACGCGGTCAGCTCGCCCCCTTACTGCGTGATGCCCTGGTCGGCCTGAGCTATGTCCACTACGCCCCGCCCGGCGCGCAGATCCTTCAAACCAATCCGATTTTCGTACGCAGTCACGATTTCCTGGGCCTTCAAGGCACCGCGCAAACCTGGCGAGCCACGGAGGTTTTCGGCACCGGCTGGCCTTCCAATGCGGGCGGCCGTCTGGTGGGATCCCTCTCCAACCTTCCCTACGCCCTCGCCGAGGCTGAGCAGAATTTCCTCATTCCTACTCGCGAGCAGGCCCTCATTTGGGGTGATCTCGTGCCCCAGATGATTCTCTCGGCCAAGGTGCCCCGCTGGTGGAACGTTCAGCCTGCGCACATCCACTACGTCGGCCTGCAGATGCGCCGCGGCGAATCGCTGCTGGCAGAGTCGGTGGTGGACGCAAACCTTCGCACTCAGGTCGTTCGCTCCTTGGAACGCCATGCCCCGCCCGCACGGGCTCGCAAGGTTGAACACTTCTTGGCCGCGGGCTTACTGCCTCAGGCCATCGAACATGTCACTCCTTCTGAAATGTTCCTAGTGGGCGTAGATCTTCTCCGATCCCAGCAAGGCCCGTTCCGTGGAGCCATCCAAGCGCTGGAGGCCATGGGCGCCACCCCGGCCAGCATTTCTCGCGCTTTCGGAACACCCAAACCGACGCTGGCCCACAGCTATTATCCAGAACTGCTCCACTTGCGCACTTTCCCCACTTTGATGGGTTACTCCAGCCGGATCATGGCCGAAAGCTGGGAGTCCAACCTGTTGTATTTCGCCGCACTAGCCGACGAATTAAATTTGTCGCCATCCCAACTCAATGTCCTCATCCCAGAGTGGACCCAGAAAACCGTGGAGGGTATCTTCGCCACCCACCTGGAAGACTGGCCCGCCCTGCTGCGATCGTTGCGAAACGTTGGTACCATGGCGAAAAAGTCCGGCAGCGAGAACCGGACGAATGAGTAGGTTCAAGGGCACTAGGAGGACTTGGAGAGAATGCGCAAGGTTTTGTCATTCGGATTGGTTGGGTTGATTCTTCTTGGCGCCGCCTGGCTTTACGCACAAGATCCCAGCCGCCCTACCTTCCGTGTCAAAGTGGACATGGTAGTGTTGACCTTCACTGTCACCGATAGCAAGGGTAAATATGTCAATGGCCTGAAACCCTCCGACTTCCGCATCCTCGAAGATGGCATCGTGCAGAAGCTCAATACCTTTTCGCCGAAGGCAACAAAACGCCAGTCCAGATCGGAGAAGACGGCAGCATTCGGCCGCTGGTTGTCAATACCGAGGATCGCGAAAAGGGTGGAGCCGTAGACGCGTTCGTCGGCACTAACGTGTTCGTACTGTTTGATACGAGCAACTATATGTACCGCGGATTCGTCTACGCCTCCGACGCCATCGCGGACTTCATCCGTGGCTTGGACCGCGCAGATTCCGTTGCTGTGTACACCTTCAGCCGGAACCTTTCGCGCGCCTCCGGCTTGGTCCGAGATCACAATACAGCCATCGATGGTTTGCGCAAAGCCGTCGTTGGCGATGACGCCGCGCTCTATAACGCCCTATTGTTGACTCTCCGCGATGCGGCGAAAGTTCCCGGCCGAAAGGTGGTTATCGTCTTCTCCAACGGCCCCGATAACGCCAGCATGGTCGCCCCGGACGATGTCCGCGCCGTTGCCGAAGACGAGGGGATCCCGATTTACGTCATTTCTACCAGCGACGCCACGAAGGATCCTATTTCTTCAAACGTCTTCCGCAGGCTTTCGACTCGCACGGGCGGGCAAGTCTACTTCGCCAAAACATGGCAGAAACAAGTAGAAGCCTTTGAGTCCATTCGTGAATCGCTGGGCAACTCCTATACGATTACCTACTACCCTCAGCCCAATCCGAACGAGGGTTTCCGCAAAATTACCGTGGAAATTGTCTCCGACCCAGCCAAAAAGCTGCGCGTCCGCGTAAGGCCCGGCTACCGTCCCCGCGGCGGATTTTAGTCTCCTCGATCGCGACGCCCGGCGAAAATGGACCGTTTCCAGGAGAGACCTACAGCCTTAGTTTGATAATGAAACCAATGATTTCCCGTCGCGCCCTCATGGCTTCCACGGCAGCCCTACCCTGTCTTGCGCCTTTTTCCGCAGCGGCCGCTACGGCCCCCTCAACCATCAAGCTGGCCGTCTCAACCTACTCCTACTGGCATTTCCGCGGCCAAAAGACGCCTGTCGAACGCGTGATCGAAGAGGCCGCACAGCTTGGTTTCGACGGCGTCGAAATTCTTCACCGGCAAATGGACGGCGAGGATCCGGCCTATCTCAACCGCCTAAAGCAAATGGCCTTTCGCCATGGTTTGGCTCTGCCCATGCTTTCCATCCATCAAGATTTCGTCCACCCTGACCCGGCCGAACGCCAGAAGCACATTGACCACACCATCCGCTGCATCGGGTTGGCCGCACATCTCGGCATCCCCTGCATTCGTCTCAACTCGGGCCGGTGGAAAACCATTCGTTCCTTCGATGAACTCATGAAAGTCAAAGGTGACGAACCCCCGCTTCCGGGCTACTCCGAAAAAGATGCTCTCACCTGGTGTGTGTCCTCGATTGAAAAGTGTCTTCCCGCTGCAGAAAAGGCAGGCGTCCTCCTCGCCTTGGAAAATCACTGGGGTTTGACCACGCGCACAGAAACGCTGCTTCAAATTTGGCGCACCGTGAACTCTCCCTGGCTTGGCATCAATCTCGACACCGGCAACTTTCCCGGTGATCCCTACACCGAAATCGAAAAGCTTGCCCCTCATGCCAGCATCGTCCAAGCCAAGACCTACCATGGCGGCGGCGTGTGGTATACGCTCGATCTCGACTACAAACGCATTGCCGCCATTCTCAAGAAAGCTGGCTACCGCGGATGGGTCTCGTTAGAGATGGAGGGCAACGAACCAGCCTCAACCGCCGTTCCGAAGAGTCTCAAGATGCTGCGAGAAGCTTTCGCCTGAAGTTTTTCTCAGGCGATCCGCGTAAGCCGCACACAGCCACTTTCGCGGTTTACACGAATCTCTCACTCCAGAACACCAAAAACGAGCAGTCGTCTCGCTTCCTGAGGTTCGCTACCGTTTTTTGCCCTGAATCTGCCACGCGGTGAACGGCGAACGAGCCCCTTGAATGAGCGCGTTGATGAGATACGGTTTGCCTGCGGCAAACCCGCGGCGCAACGCGTCTGCGACTTGATCAGCATGCTCAATCGTCTCTCCGCCCCCGCCGAAGGCTTGCAGAATTAAGTCATATCGCGTGTGTTGCAGCTCACAAGCTACGGTTGCTCCCCCGGTCAACTCCTGCTGGAGCTCCCTTTCCAATCCCCAACCGCCATCGTTGCCTACTAGGATCACGACCGGTAGCTGGTAGCGCACGAGCGTCTCCAACTCAGCGAGATAGAATCCCAGCGCACCGTCACCTGTAATCATCACCACGGGCCGTCCTGGATTCGCCATTTGCAACGCGAGGGAGTTTGGTAAGGCTGAGCCAATGGTTCCCATCGGCCCGAGCCGCAGCCAACCTCCCGGCTCGTTGGCAGGAATCATGGCTCGTCCCCAGTGCACGAAATCACCGCCATCCCAGCAAAGGAGCACGCCTTTTGGCAACCCCTCGCGTAACCGCAAATAAAAGGCGGCCGGGTGCATGGGTGAGCTGGCCTGCCGGCCCAACTCATCCAGCGATTTTTGATAGGCGACTTTCTGCCGGCGAATTTCTTGCAGCCAGGATCGAAGCGGCGTCCATGGTTTGGTTCCCAAGCGCCTCAGCATCACTTGCAAGGTCGACTTAAGATCCGCACAAATGCCGTGCGCAATCGGCCGGACCGCACCTAGCTCTGGACCATGAATGTCCACCTGCACGATGCGGACTTGCGGCGAGAACAGGCGCGGGCCACCCAGCGCCAGCCGGTAGTCCAGCCGTTTGCCTAGCAGCAGCACCACGTCCGCTTGTTGAAAGATGGGCACCACGGCAGGATTGATGGCCGGATCAGCATATCCGAAAACGTTTTTCTTTCGATCCGGAATCGCGCCGCGTGCCATAGTCACCGTGAACAGCGGCAGAGATGTGTGGTCGATGAACTTTTCGAGTTCTCGCGCGCAGTCGGACCACCACACGCCACTGCCAGCAATGACCACTGGCCTCTTGGCTCCCGCTAGCAAGGCGATCGCTTCCTCCACTTCCGAATCTGCGGGAGCAAGATGCGGCGCCCGCTGAACGGCGGGCATCGGAAGCGGAGCCTCGGTGACCTCAGAAAAGGCGTCGAGTGGAATGGTTAGATGCACACGGCCCCCATCCGCCCGCTCGTAGCCTCCGCGTAGGCTTTTCCGATCAGATAGGGAATCTGCGCCGCACTCGTCGCTGCCGCCGCCCACTTGACTACTGGCGTAGCCATGGCTACCTGGTCAATCACCTGAAAAACTTGGCGCCCGGCAAGGGCGTTTGGCGGCGCACCGCTAATTGCGATGAGGGGACTACAGGCCAGGTTGGCTGTCGCAATGCCCGTGAGCGAATTTGTATGTCCAGGTCCACCAGTCACCAGCGAGAGCGCAGGCTTCCGCCGCAACCGCGCCCAAGCGTCCGCTGCGTGCGTCACTCCCGACTCGTGCCGCATGTCAATCACGCGAATCCCAACTCGGTGAACCGCGACCAAAGCTTCATTCAAATGATCGCCAACGAGCGTGAACACCTCCTGAATTCCCAACTCGACAAGCGACCGGGCAAACAGTTCTGCACCTGAAGGCATCGATCTGCTATCCTATCAACCTTCTCACCGGCACCGCCTTCTTCGTACAATCGAGAGCGAGGACGGCGAAGGCCCCAGCTCGCATGCAAAGCCAGGCAAGCTCAGGTGAGCCAGTTCTTCCGGCTAGGCCGCCGGTGATATCTTGAAGCGAAAACATGCTTCCGCATCGGGTGTGCCATGGCCTCATGCCAGGCTCTCCTCGGCGCAATATATTGAAAGGGAGCGATCCCGGTGGGCTGCGAACACGAGTCAACAACTAGGGCGCCGCATCGCTCCATAGTCCTCACTGAGTTCGATGATTGACGGAAAGAGATGAAACGAATAGTTACTATGAAAACTTGGGCTCAAACTTGGGGGGTGTTGGCGCCGGCCTTGTTGGCGCTCTCTGCTTGCGGGGGCTCTGGCGGCTCTGGCGCACCCAAGGCCGCTCCAGTAGAAATTAAAATCGCCGGTAGCACATTTTCCCAGGCGGCGTATCAACGCTGGGCCGAAGCCTTTATGGCCGACCCGGAACACAAAGGCATCAAAATCCACTACCAACCCTCCAGTTCTGGCGCCGCCATCCGGCAGCTGTTGGAAGGTACTGTCGATATTGCCGCCACTTCCATGCCCGTGAGCGACGAAGAGCTTGCCAAGTTCAAGGTCCCACCAGTTCATGTGCCAACACTCACCGGCGCCATTGTCATCGCCTGCAACGTTCCCGGACTGCGAAAGGACATCCGCCTTAGCGGTCAAACCCTCGCCAATATCTACCTCGGGCGCGTGCGCGAATGGAACGATCCCGACATTGTTATCGAAAATCCTGGCGTGGATCTTCCTCCCACCTCCATCGCCGTCTTGCACCGCTCCGACGTCAGTGGCTCTACCTATGCCTTTACCCACTATCTCGCCAAGGCCAGCGCCGCCTTTGAGAAGTCCGTTGGCAAGGGCGGCAGCGTAAAGTTTCCCGTTGGGAAAGGCTTCCCCGGCAGTGAAGAACTGGCCGATGCAGTTGCCAAAACCCCCAATTCTATTGGCTACATGGAAAGGGGCTTTGCCGCCGCCCGGAATCTCAGAGTGATTGCTGTTAAAAATCCCGCTGGCGAATTCCTCAAGGCCGATCTAGCGGGCATGGCAGCAGCTTCGGACGCTGTCACAGAACTTCCACCAGACCTGCGAATTTCCATTCTCAACACTCCGCCCAAGAACGCCTACCCGATTACAACTTACGCCTGGTTCCTGGTCCCCTCGCAGATCCCCGATACAGCCAAGCGTCGCGCCATCAAAATATTTATTCGCTGGGCGCACGCCGCTGGACAAAACGAGGCCATGTCACTTGACTACGGTACCCTACCGCAGGCCGTCTCAAAAGCGGCCCTGAAGCTGGTCGACGCGATTCATTGAAACACGACCCCCAAAGGCGGCCGCGGCTAGCTTGCCTTTCGTCCCCTGAGCTGCCCCGCGACTTCCCTCACCAGTCGGCGACGGAACCATCTCGGTGGTAGCAGTCCATGGTCACTTCTGGCGCGAAGGGATGCTTAGCCGCTTCGGTTTCATTGATATCGATCCCCAAGCCAGGCTTCTTCGGTGGCTCCAAATAACCCCGAGCCACATCGAGCGGTTCCGTTAGGATATCGTTACGCCAGGGAACATCGGCCCGCACCACCTCCTGAATGAGATAGTTGGGCGTTGCGAAACCCACGTGGAGGGAAGAGGCTGTGCTGACCGGACCTTGCGGGTTATGGCAGGCCACCGCAATCGAATAGGTTTCCGCCAGCGCAGCAATTCTCCGGGCCTCGCTGATCCCTCCGCAGTGAGAAACATCCGGCTGGATCACCGCACAGGCGCGCTTCTCGCACAGTTCGCGAAATTCCCACCGGCCCACGAGCCGCTCACCCGTGGCAATGGGAAATGGCAGCGCTCGGGAAACCTCAACCAGCGCATCTACGTGCTCCGGCCAACAAGGCTCTTCATACCAGTACAAGTTGTAGTCGGCAAGCAACCGGCCAAATTGAATCGCCGCAGCAGGCGTTGTACGCGCGTGTAAATCTAGCAGGATGTCCACCTCATCGCCAACTGCCTTGCGCATCGCCTCGACGCATTTGGCGGCACGCTTGATCACCGCTGGGCTTTCGATCATCTCCGCAACAGGCACCGGCATGGCTTTCACTGCCGTAAAGCCCTTCTCCAAGCTCAACTGGATCCGCTCGGCAAAGACCTCCGGCTCCACCGTCTTGTACATGTCCTCTAGCAGACCACCGCCAAGGTGGTCGTAAAGCCTCAAACGGTCCCGCACCGGACCGCCCAAGAGCTCGTAGACCGGCCGGCCAAGCTCTTTGCCTTTGATGTCCCAAAGTGCTTGATCGATGCCGCTCATCGCCGTCATAGTGACAATCCCGCCCCGCCAGAAATACTGGCGGTGCATGATCTGCCACAAATGCTCGATCCGGCGCGGATCCTTCCCGATCAACAACACTGCAAGATCCTCAATCGATCCCACCACCCCCTTGGTTTTCCATTCGAGCGTAGCCTCTCCCCAGCCATATAAACCTGGTTCGCTTGTCTCCACCTTCACGAGCACCCAGTTGCGCATGCGCGCGTTCACAACCAGAGTTTTAATTGCCGTAATTTTCATTTTTGACAAAGAACTTTCATTTCAAAAACTTTGCTCTTTGACCGTGCCCGCTTCCTAGCCTCCAGGGTAGCCGCAAAGGCGACGGTCCATTGACCGCCTGGTACGGCCAGCGCTATCACTAGGTCCATGCAGATTGCCGTACTCTCGGATATTCACGACCACGTTCAAAACCTCGCTGTTGCGCTGGGAGCCATCGGCCAGGCTGATTGCCTGATTTGTTGTGGTGATTTGTGCTCGCCTTTTATTGTGGACCAGCTGGCTCGCGGTTTCCCGAAACCCATCCACATCGTCTTCGGAAACAACGATGCGGATTTGTTTCGCATCACCGCCAAAACAGCCAGATACCCAAATCTGCGGCTGCGCGGCGAATTTTTTGAGGAGGAATTTGAAGGGCGACGAATTGCAGTAAACCACTTTGACAACATTGCAACCGCCATTAGCCGCGCCGGCCATCATGACGCCGTCTTCTTTGGACACAATCATATTTTCCAGAATGCGAGGGCATCCGTCCGCACCCTGCTGCTCAATCCCGGATCGATCATGGGGTGTCAGCTGGATGCGGAAGCGAACCAGCGCTTGGTTCCACCCACCTTTGCCCTCTATGACACAGCGACCAACACCGCACAAGGCTACCGAATTGTAAACGGGGCTGTGGAGCTCCACAGTTAAATTGTTCTGGCTTGCCCTATTTGGCTTTCGGAGCAAAGAACGAGCGCTCCACCATATCCCGCGGATCGGTGGAGACCCCGTGATCACGCCACAGCCAGCGCATCATCTCCGGAAACATGGTGCGCAGCATTTTCTGTCCGTGGCGGGCCATGCCCCAGCAATAGGCGACATCGTAGCCCTTCTCGCTGAGGGCTTGCTGCAGGCGCACGTTCTGGTAGAACCAGTCCCGGGTCTCATCGTAGGAGCCATCTGTGCGCAGCGCGCGGTGATCGTTGCGTCCATCGATCAAATACACGCGCAGGGGTTTCTTTTCGCTCTTGCGGACGATGTCCGCATAGGCATGGCCGCCCCGGATATTGACGAAGCTCCCAACGTTGCTCAGGACTTTGCGGAAGTGATCCGGACGCTGCCAGGCCACGGTGAAGGCCGCAATTGCGCCTGAACTCGACCCGCCAATGCCATGCCGTTCCGGGTCTTTTGAGATGTTATAGTCCTTGTAAAGCGCCGGTAAAAGCTCCTCCACGATGACCCGGGCATAACGATCGTCGAGAGAATTGTATTCTGTCACGCGGTTCGTATCCCGGTCTCCCCAATTCTTGAGCGTGGGCTCTGGTTGATCGGGACGCCGGCCAGGATTGATGAACACGCCAATCATCACCGGGATCTCGCGGCGGTAAATCAGGTTATCCATCACCACTGGGGCGCGAACGTCACCTTCCATGGCCAGGAAAGCCTGCCCGTCATTGAAAACCATCAAGCTGGCTGGGGTTGACGGATCATACTGTGCGGGTACGTAGACCCAATAGGTGTGCTGAGTGCCAGGGAAAATTTCACTGGGAAGAGTGAAGGGACCTCTGATTTCGCCCTTGGGCACCCCTTCCTTGGGCAGCGAATCCGGCGAGAACTCGTAATAGATGTCCGTGTTGGGGGGCTCCACCAGCGGCGCTCTTGCCGGCAAACGGCTGGCTTCCGCAGCTCGAGCATTCGGGCTTTGCGCCGGGGATTCGGGAGTCTGGGCGCTTTGAACGCCTGCAAGGGCAGATAAGAGAACGAGAGCGATCATGGCGCTAGGTGTCTGAAGCCTTACGATATCATGTCCGGGCTGGCACGGATGGATCGCCGAGCATCCGGGGACCCGCAACAACTCACCAGTCCTCTGGTTTTTGACCGTCAGGCAGCAACTCGCCTTTTTCCAAATAACGAACGTAGCGCGCAGCCCGGGCCGCATGAGGATCATGCGTAACCATGACAATCGTTTTGCCAAACTCCTGATTCAGCCGGCTCAACAGGGTTAGGGCATCACGAGCCGAGTTGGCGTCAAGATTTCCGGTCGGCTCGTCAGCAAGAATCAAGTCTGGATCGGTAACAATGGCCCGGGCGATGGCAACGCGCTGCTCTTGCCCTCCAGAAAGTTGCCGTGGCGTATGGCGCAAGCGGTCAGCAAGGCCCACCAGTTCAAGCGCGCGACGGGCATGTTCGAGGCGTTTGGCTTTGCTAAGCCGGGTGAGCTTGAGCGGCAGCTCGACGTTTTCGAGCGCCGTAAGCACAGGAATGAGGTTGAAGCTTTGAAATACGAATCCAATATGTGCGTTGCGCCAGCGGGCGATTTCGCCGTCACTCATGCGCGCTAGGTCCTGGCCTAAGACGCGGATTTCACCGGAAGTCGGGCGGTCCATAGCGGCAATCAGATGCAGTAGCGTCGACTTGCCCGAGCCTGAAGGGCCCATCAGCGCGAGAAAATCCCCTCGGCGCACCTCCAGGTTCGCGTCCCGTAAAGCCGTGACCGTTTGTTCGCCGCGGGAGAATCGCTTGGTTAGGTTTCGTGTTTCAATCACCACCTCGCTCACTGTGTGCCTCCCAAGTTAGCGGATAACGCGAATGCGCGCGCCATCTTTCATCTCCGGCGGCGGATTGAGGATCACATCTTCGCCGCCGATTAAGCCGTCTTCCACTCGGAGGCCTTGGCTCGAGGCTGGCCCCGTGCGGATGGCTCGCTTCACGGCGCGGTCGTTGAGCGCCACAAACACTGCACCGTCGCGTACGGCGTGATCTGGCACATAAATCGCGGGACGCCGGGGCCCGCTGGAAGGCCCGGGAGCTGGATCGGCCACAAAAATCACGCTCGCGTTCATTTCTGGCCGCAAATCGCCATCCGGATTGAGAATTTTCACTTTGACCTGCACGGTCGCCTTTTGCCGGTTGGCTTCGGGAGAAATTTCGTCGATGACGCCTTCATACTTTCGCTCGGGCCCGTAAACGTCGGTGGTAATGATGGCCCGTTGCTTAGGTCGGAGCTTGGCGAAGTCGTTCTGATTGATATCCAGCTCCACTTGCAAGTCGTTCAGGTCGGCTAATGAGACGACATAGCCTTTGGCGCCGCGGTCGCCGACAAAGCCCGTGGTCACAAACTCTCCGCGCTCCACCACGCGCTCCAAGATGGTCCCGTCGATGGGTGCGCGGATGATGGTGTTATTCAGCTGTGTTTCGAAGAACGCGACGCGCCCTTTGGCCTCCTCGATCTGGCCCAGAACTTGTTGTTTGACTTCTGAGCGTGGTCCCAATTTCACCAGGTCGAAGGTGCGCTCAAGCGAGGCCACACGGGCTCGCTGAGCATCAAACCGCGCTTGTGCATCATCGAGCGACTGGCGTGCCAGCACGCCCTGCTCAACGAGCCTTCGCGTGCGCTCCAAGGTAACGCGGGCATTTTCTAAATCGGCGCGGGCCTGATTCAGATTCGCCTCGGCGGCGGCAATTTCCTCGGGCCGGGAACCGTTCTCAAGCTCAAGCAGCCGCGCCTGTAGAGCCTGCAACTGTCCCCGGGCCTGCTGCAACTGCGCCCGGTACTCATCGTCTTCAAGCCGCACAATGATCTGGCCCTGCTTCACTTTGTCGCCTTTCTCAACGCCAATCCAGGCCACTTTTCCCACCACCTTTGAAGCGAGCTGGATTTTGTGATGGGCGACGATGTATCCCGTTGCGTTGAGGATGACCTCACCGGCTGCGCTCCGAGCCCCATCTTCGGGCTGGGCGACAATGCGAACTGTCCGCACTTCGAAAGCACGGTTTAGCCAGGCGCGCACAGTCTGCCATGCGCCAAGCAAAACAAACAGCGACACTCCGATCAGAATCCACCGCGTGGCCCATCGAGGTCCGGCGGTATCCTTGAGCGAACGGTCGATACGGAGACTGTTGAGGTCGTTGGCCATGCGAAAAAGATAGATCAAACTTGCCTCAGGGCATCCAGAATCTGCTTGCGCGCTGCCGAGGCTGCGGGCAACACTCCGCCAAGCGAGCCCATCACCAGGGCAAACCCTAAACCGGTTAGCAAAATGGGCGGTGTAATACGGAGCTCAAAGGTAATCTCGGAGAAGGTCACGAAATTGCCGAGCCCGGTCTGAAGGTTGTTGAGAGGGGCAACCAGCAGGCACCCCACAAGTCCACCCAGCAAGCTCAGCAGCAGGGATTCCAACAAAAAGCTAATCAAAACGCTGTAGCGAGAAAATCCCAGCACGCGCAAGGTGCCAATTTCGCTCGAGCGGCGGGCAACGGCGGCATACATCGTATTCATCGCTGCAAAACAGGAGCCGATGGCCATGATCGCCGCGACAAAGATGCCGAGATAACGGATCGGCGCAGCGGAACTGGTTTGTTGCTCATAGTATGCCGCCTCGGAGATCGCCGTGGCATTTAAACGGCGGTCTTCGGTAATGTCATTGATGAGGGCTTGCTTGGCCACTTCATCTTGCGCGCGGATGAGGACTGAGCTAAGCGCCTGGGCGCGGTTGAGATCCGAAGCGAGCTGGTTGATGTCGCACAGAATCTCGCTGTTGATGGCGGAACGGCCACCGTCAAATACGCCGACCACCTCCCAGGCGCCCCGCCCGAAGACAAGCTTCTGCCCGATTCGCGCCATCGGGTAACGTTCGGCGATGTTTTTCCCGACAACGACCTCGCGCCGCCCCGGCTGAAAACGCCGCCCTCCCGCGAGCCGGAGACCATCGCGCAACTCCCAGCTCGAGGGCGAGATGCCCCGCACCGTAATGTTGATTCCTGCTGGAATGGCTTCGTTCTCCAACACGATCACCGTCACTAGCTCCAGCGCGGCGAGCGGTTGACCATCGGCACCGGTGGCCAAGCCCCGCTTCGACCGGATCACTTGAAACTCCTCGGGTGATCGCGTCGAGCTCAACTCCGCCGTCGCACCCTTGCGCAAAACGAGAATATTCAAGGGGTGGGCCGTCGCCCGCAGCGATTGTTGAAGCCCTTCCACCACCGCCGCCGTGGAGAGCAACACGGCCACCGTAAGCCCGATGCCAAGAGCCGTCATGATGGTGGTCGTCTTGCGGGCCACCAAATTCCGCCAGTTGTAAGAAAGCGGTAGCGCCATAGCTCAGCAGGGCGCTCCTAGTCAGTCACCCGCAGGGACTCGAGAATGGGCCGCCGCGCGGCGGACCAAGCCGGAATCAGCGAGCTGATCAGGCCAATGCAGCCAGCAACCGCTAGGCAAGCGCCGAGCAGCCACCACGGCGTGGCGAGTCTCGACATATCCGTGAACAGAGAGGGCGCTTCGCGCAACCCAGCGCAGATCATTGCCGTTAGAGTCATGCCAATCAATCCGCCAAGCAGAGAGATCACCAGGGATTCTCCCATGAGAACAGCCAGCACCTTGCCATTGGTAAAGCCAAGCGTTTTGAGAATGCCGACTTCTCGGATGCGCTCCCGTACCGACATGGCCATGGTGTTGCCAGAAACCAACAAAATCGTGAACATAATGGCTGCGCTGATGGATCCCAAAAAAGCCTTGACATTTCCCAGAAAGGCTAAAAAGCTCAGTTCAAACTGCCGCTCAGTCTCTGTCTTGGTTTGGTAAGGAGAATTGCGGAACATGGCGTCGACCGCTTGCGCGATGCGCGGAGCATCCTCAGGGGAATCCATCAAAATGGTGAACGTGCCCACAAAATCGCGCCGTGCCGGCTCCAGGCTCTCATTGAGATAGTCGTAGTGGAAAAGGAGGTTTTCGTTGTCCCGTTCCGCCGTATAGATGGCGCGAATGGTGAGCTCAAGAGTAACTGGAAAAATGTCTCCCACTAGCGTCACGCGGTCACCGACCTGAAAACCTAGCCGTGAGGCCAGTTTATTGCCCACGGCGCACGCCGTACGTTCGCTCACAAAGGCTTTCAGCTGATCCGGCGGCATTTGATACTCGGGATAGATCAGAGGAACCTTATCCGCATCTACGGCGAAACGGGCAAAAAAGTTCCTTGTGTCGCGGCTATCCTTATAAACACCGCCAAACCACTGCATGATGGCCACGGCCTTCACGCCGGGCACGCGGGCAATTCGCGCTTGATAAGAACGCGGTAGCACATTGGCTAGCGAGACGCGATTGCGAACGATCAAGCGGTTCGCCTGCGCCGAAGACGATCCCTCGTTATAAAACATGTTGAAGATTGCCATGAGCAGCCCGAGCACGGACATCGAGAGCGCAATGCTGAGCACGGTAAGAGCCGTGCGACGTTTATTGCGCAGCGTGCTTTTCCAAATCAGCGAAAAGTGCCGGAACATGTTTCTCCTTTGGCGCCGCTTCTTCGCTCAGCAACGGCGACAAGACTCCAGCGAAAAAAAAAAAAAACGACCCTAAGGCTATCATAAAGCCGTGCGCCCTTCTCTGCGTCCAAAAACAAACCAAGCTGCGGCAGAAGCAGGTGACCTGGTGCAATCACCCGATGAATATTTCATGACGATGGCGCTGGCGCTAGCCCGCCAGGCAGAACAAAGCGGGGAAGTGCCCGTGGGCGCGGTGGTGGTTTGGGGGAATCAGGTGATCGGGCGCGGCGCTAACTCGCCCATTCAGAGCCGCGATCCCACTGCCCATGCAGAAATCCTCGCCCTGCGGGAAGCGGCCGCCAAAGTCGGCAACTACCGGCTGGAAGGCGCCTGCCTTTACGTGACGTTAGAGCCATGCGTAATGTGCGCCGGGGCTCTCATCCAGGCGCGGATTGACCGGCTGGTATTTGGGGCGCGCGACCTTCGCTTCGGCGCGGTTCGATCGAAGTTCCGGCTTGCCGATTCCGAGCTGCTTAACCACCGCGTAGAGATTGTAGAAGGCGTCTTGGGAGCGGACTGCCTGGCCCTCATGAAGAACTTTTTCTCGACTCGCCGCGGCTGAATGTCGGCGTGTCCGCGCCAGGCTCCGCAAAGACAATCCGCGCGGCAGCGAATACCAACTCGGAAAGGCCCTCCCCGCGGAGCGCGGAAATCGCGAAAAACGGCATCTTTCTTCGCGCGGCCGCCCGTTTGAGCGGGACAATCCGTTGCGGATCCTGCGTCACATCCATCTTCGTGGCGACGACCATCATCGGCTTGCGGAGCAGATCCGGGTTGAAACTTTCCAGCTCTTTCAGAATGATCTTGAAATCTTCAAGCGGGTTACGGCCTGAACCCTCCGAGACATCCACCAAGTGCAATAACAACTTCGTCCGTTCAATGTGGCGTAGGAATTGGATCCCTAGGCCGTGCCCTTCGTGCGCCCCTTGAATCAGGCCAGGAATGTCTGCCACAACAAACGTGCGCTCATCGGGCAGGCGTACAACGCCGAGGTTCGGCTCAAGCGTCGTAAACGGGTAGTCGGCGATTTTCGGTTTGGCCGCCGAAATTCGCGAGATTAACGTGGACTTGCCTGCGTTTGGAAATCCGACCAACCCCACGTCGGCAAGCAACTTCAACTCAAGCCTCAGCCGGCGCTGCTCCCCTTTTTGGCCAGGCTCGTGTTCTGTGGGCGCTTGATGGGTTGGGGTCGCAAAGTGCTGATTGCCACGCCCGCCTCGTCCGCCACGAGCTACAAGGAAACGCTCGTTAGGAAGCGTAAAATCGTGCAAGAGCTCGCCTGTATCCTCATCATAAACAACCGTTCCTACTGGCACCGGCAATTCGATCGAAGTGCCATCCCGCCCCGTCTTATTGCTCCCCTCACCGTGACGGCCGCGACCGGCCCGGTGTTCCGGATTAAAGCGAAAATGGAGCAGGGTGTTGTAGTGGGGATTGGACACCAGGAACACATCTCCGCCGCGACCACCGTCCCCGCCGCTCGGCCCGCCTCTAGGCACATATTTTTCGCGGCGAAACGCCACGCATCCGTCTCCGCCATCACCGGCCTTGACGAAAATTTTCACTTCATCGATGAACATGCGAAAAAGATGAGCGGCCTCGGTCATCACCGAGGCCGCCCCGAAAAACGAAATCGCTGCGAGGAAAAAGAAAATTTAAGCTTGTGAAGATACGGCCTGAGACTCGGGTACGCGGATGTTCACAAATTTCCCATGGCGGCCCCGGTCGCGAAACTCCACAATGCCGCTCACCTTGGCGAAAATCGTATCGTCTTTGCCAATGCCTGCATTCTCTCCGGGTTTGAAGCGGCACCCTCGCTGGCGTACGATAATCGAGCCGCCAGTGACTCGCTGACCGGCGAACACCTTCACCCCCAGCCGCTGGGCGTTCGAATCCCGGCCGTTTTTAGAACTCCCAAGACCTTTTTTATGAGCCATGACAACCCCTTTTTAGGCAAGAACGATTTCAGAGATTTGCACAGCCGTGCGATGCTGGCGGTGGCCAATTGTTCGCTTGTATTGCTTTTTCCGTTTGAATTTGAAAACCCGAAGCTTTTCCCCGCGCGTCTGCTTTTGAATCGCACCGCGAACACGCACTCCAGCAACCTGCTCACCAGCGAGTAATTGGTTTGTGTCTGTCGACACAGCAAGTACTTTGTCGAATTCGACGGCGGTGCCCTGCTCGCCAGGTAGCTTTTCCACGTAAATGACATCGCCCGGCGAAACGCGATACTGCTTGCCACCTGTGGCAATCACTGCGTACATAAACAACCTCGGTTTTGGTTCATCTGGGAGGCACTCGAAGTGGGACACGCACGCAGGCGTGCCGTCATCCGGCCACAAACTTTAAGTGTACAACAACCAACGGGGGTTGCGAAACGCCGGAGCGGAGCCGGCTGAAACCTCAACAGGCGCTCAGCCCCAGGGGCCGGACCAGGAGGATCGCCTAGCTCCGGCTCGCCGGTTTGACGTGACCTCGGCCCTTGGATCCCTGGCGGTTCTGAAGAATCCCTCCGCTCCAGGCGTTTCAAATCGGACGTGGTTCAGCGCGGCTATTCAAGCTCCCGGCTCTTCCGTTTCCGGTTTCGCTTGCGCGCCAATGCTTCCTTCAGCCGGCGCTTCTCGCCTGGCTTCAGATAGAAGGAGTGTCTTTTAATTTCCTTGATGATGTCCTCTTGCTGAACCTTGCGTTTGAAGCGGCGAAGTGCACTTTCCAGGGTTTCCCCTTCTTGCACGATTACTTCAGCCAACCGAATTTCACCCCCTTTTGCACGCAACGCATTCTGAATTTCAAACCTCTTTCATTGTTACAACTTCTGCGGTACGGCACAACCCAAGCAATCTCTTTCGAGGTCAGGCTGGCGCTGCTCGCTCTACCGAACTCCTGCCTTGGGGCGGAAATGGAGATCGACCGTATAGACTAGAAGCTCGACCCGAACGAAATAGCGCAATTCGATGAACAAGCCAGCCTCGGAGCGGTGGATCCGAACCTGGTCCAGGCGTACCGGAAGTCCGAGCTGAGCAGAGCGGTTGACGATTTCGGCAGCGAGCATGGCCGGATCCGCATTCTGATTTTTCGGGTCGAAGGCCAGGCGCTCGAGATCCTGTTGCAACTGCCAGTTTTGGTAGTAGGGCCGTACGAGCAGCAAGCAAAACCCTGCTAAGGCAGCGAGAACGAAGCTCGCCACAAGGACACGCCAGCGAGCAACACCCTGCTGTCGCCGTCTTGTCCTGCTGCGGCCTGGATGCTGACCGATCGAGTAGTTGGCTGGCGACGGCCGCCACCTCGACACGCCTACCGCCTCGAGATGGAGTTGGGCGGCGCTGTAGAGCCTGAGTGCCGGAGAGACAACCACCTCTTGAGCCGGCTCGACAGGAGGGAGCTGCCGACTCGGGAGACCATCGCCCCAGCTCAGCGGCGGCCCGACTCGATCAATTCGAGTTCTTTCCAGATGTCTTGATGCTCGGCCCAAGCAAGCGGCTCTTTTCCAGTGAAGTGAACCTCCGGCACTTTCAGTGTGCCATGACCATAAGGGCAGATGTATTCCGTGTGAGGCTTTCCCAAGAGCAGCATCCGGTTCCACGAGCCCCGGGCAAGCGGCATGCGCAACCGCCTGAGACAACTCCGGCAGCGATATTTCTGATCGAGGGCGATGAGGTAGAGCAGCCCAACCGCAAATAGGCCGAACAACCACACCGCGGATGTGTAAGCCAAGTCGTGACCCATGGGCGGAAGATCCGCATTGAGAAACGGTTCTGACCTGGGCAACCAGGGCTCAACGAGCGTCCACAGCCCCGCCAGGAGCAGGGACGCCGCCACCAGCTTCGCCACCAAGAAACCCCAGTATTTCACAGCAGAATTCTCCTGTCGTTAACTGCGGAAAAGATTTTGAAGCACAAACCACACGTTGGCCGGCCGCTCGGCAAGCCGGCGCATGAAGTAGGGATACCAGGCGTCCCCGTAGGGCACATATACTCTCAGACGGAAGCCCCGCTGAACAAGTTCCCGCTGGAGGTCTCGTCGAATCCCATAGAGCATTTGGAATTCAAAGCGGGTGGGGGGAATCGCCTTTTGCTGCGCGAAGGCAATCGCCTCGCGGATCAGCCTTTCGTCGTGCGTGGCCAGCGCGGGATCTTCACCGGATTCCAGCAGCCAGCGCATCTGCCGGGAGAAGGCCTCATCCACTTGACGTTTGGCCCGGTAGGCGATCGATGGCGGCTCGTCGTAGGCACCTTTGACCAAGCGCACCGGCACGCGGGCCTGAATCAAGCGTTGCAAATCGCCCTCGCTCCTCCGCAAATAAGACTGAATCACGGCCCGCACGTTCCCATATCGCTCCTGCAACCGGAAAACCACGTGAAGAGTCCGATCCACATAGGAGCTTGACTCCATGTCGATCTCGACACGGGCGCCGAGACGGGCGGCGTATTCCGCTACAGCCGCTGCATTCTGCTCGCCTAGCTGGTCTGAGATATCAAGCCCCATCTGCGTTAGCTTCACCGAAACCGTCCCCCAGCTACACAGTTGGCTATCGGCAATTCCGGCCAAGGCCTTGAGGTAGTGGTCGCGGCTGGCGATCGCTTCCTCGGTGGAGCTTACGTTTTCTCCCAAATGGTCGAGTGTGAATCTTGCTCCTTCACGCTGCATTTTCTGGCAGACCGCCAGGGCTTGCTCCAAAGTTCGCCCGGCAATGAAACGGGAAGTGAATCTTGCCGCCCAGGGTGAGTTCTGCATCCAATCGCGCAACCAACCCTGACGAGATAATGTCAAAAAGATGGTTCGGATCATAAGCGGTCTGCCGTGGCGGCGATGTTCCTCATTGTAGACGGGGCTGCGGGATGATCGACAGGGCGGCTGGCTGTTCGGCGACAGGAAGAATCCGCCGTGCGCGTTGAGCCGGATCGATTGCGGTTTTCACGCCAACCCCTCAACAAGAGCTTTTCTCCCGAGTTTGACTCCTACCCGCACCAGCAGTATGACCTCCCTCCAGCCGGATTCGCTATCATGAGGAGACGTCTGGAGCCACTGTGCAAGTCTCGGCCGCTGTCCCCACAACCCGCCCTTCGTTCCGGTTTTCGAAGACGCAAACCTTAGGTTTGGTGTTCTGCTGCACCATTTTCGGAGCTGCGGCGCAGGTACTCATTAAGATGGGTGCGAACACATTGTCCGGTGCCGGCGTACTGGCCATGTTAACGAACCTCCATCTTTTAGCGGGATATAGTTTGTATGGCCTAAGCACAGTGCTTCTTGTTTTGGCCTTGCGCGATGGCGAGTTATCGATCCTCTATCCGGTGATTTCGTTGACCTTCGTATGGGTCACCTTTCTGTCTAGTTATATTTTTCGAGAATCCCTCACACCAACGAAACTAACGGGCATCCTAGTGATTGTTTCTGGCGTGGCTGTGTTGGGGAGGGAAAGCAAGCGTTGAAGACGCCTGTCTCCTCCATGGCGCTTATGCTCTTGGCCTCTTTTATTGGTTCGTTCGGCATGGTGTGTCTGAAGTCGGGGGCAGGGAGGCTGCACCGAAATTTCGCGTCGCTGCTTTTAAATTACCGTTTAGCGGCTGGCGTGGCCCTCTTTCTGGTCTCTTCGTACTTCTTTGTACTAGGGATGCGCAGAGGCGAGCTCACGGTGCTTTATCCGATGATGTCGCTTGGATATCTGTGGACTTTGATTTGGTCGCGGATCTTTTTCGGGGAGCCTCTCACTAGGTACAAGTTTCTGGGGATTGGACTCATCTTGACAGGGATCGCAATTCTTTTTGCGGGCAACCGCTAGGATTTGCAACTCGGTGGTCGTTCTGCCCTACTGAGTGGCCGCGGTGGGCGCCCTCAAAGCCTGCGTGTGCCTTTTGCATTTTGCGCGCGGGCAGGTTCGGCAGCCGCCGCGTTGCTCAGGGCCTGGTTGAGATTGATCAGGGAATTGTCGATCAATTCCGCCATGGCGTGCATGGGAAGCCCCTCGGCCTCTTTAAAGAAGGTGATTCGCTGGGTCACGGGGTCAAAGTCGACGCGCACCCAGTCGCCGCGGCCCACCTGGTCGGTGGCGATGAGATTGGACATGGGTTGCACCAACAAGCGTTCGATGGCGCGTTTGAGATGGCGGGCCCCATACTTGATGTCGGTCCCTTGTTCGAGGAGGTAATCTTTCGCCGGATCTGAGACCGTGAAGACAAAGGCGTGGTCTACGGAATTCATCAGCACGCGTTGCTGCACCATGGAGAGTTCGATGTCCAGGATCTGGCGCAGCTCTACCTCACCGAGCGGCTTGAAGACCACGATTTTGTCCAGGCGGTTCATGAACTCGGGAGTGAATTTCCGGCGCGCCGCCTCGACACCAGACCGGGAGATTTTCTTTGAGGTGTTTTCGTCCACCGTATTCGCATTGCCAGCTAGCGGCTTGGCCAGGGCTTGAAATCCGAGCCGGGGCTTGAGAATCGCGTTCATCTCCGCAGCGCCAAGGTTGCTGGTCATAAAGATGAGGGCGCGTGAGAAGTCCACTCTACGGTTGTCGCCCAGAGTGAGCGTCGCTTTGTCGAGGATCCCCAGCAGCAAGTTCCACAGCGCGTCGCTCGCTTTCTCGATTTCATCAAAAAGCACGAAGCTAATTTTGCAAGTGTCGGTGTGATAAAGGTTCAACATTTCCTGGCTGAGCAGGGGATGTGTTTCGCGGTGGCCCAGATATCCTGGAGGAGAACCAATCAATTTCGCGATTTCATGGCTGTGTTGGAATTCGGCGCAATCGATTTTGATGACGCCGCGCGGGTTGCCACAAAGCGTTTCGGCCGTCGCCTCGACAATCCGCGTTTTTCCCGATCCTGTGGGCCCGAGGAAGAGAAAGTTTCCGATGGGCCGATTGGGCGGCGCCATTCCGGTCAGGTAGAGCTGGTAGATGTTCACGATTTGCTCGATTGCCTCGGATTGACCCACAATAAGTCTTTTCAGCCGGGATTCTAGCCTTTCGGCTTCACGGCCCGTGCGGGTTGCATCCAATGAAATCCCCAATCGCATACCGCTACGATCTCCTTCCCAGGTTTGCTCCCTGTTTTTCCCGCTTTTGCCTCCGCTCAGCGTTGTTTTGCGCTCCTCTTTAACGGCCGCGGTCAGTTGCGTGGCGCCGGCTCCGAGGCCTGGAGTGCAGCCCGCAGGTGGACTCCCGGTTACATCCCTCGGCCGGGTGGCGGCGCACACCCGGTCTGGTCCGGAGGGGGCGGGCGCAACCAGCTGCTCGGCGCTCTTTACGCTGGGGCAGCGGGGCCCGCGCGATGCGGCGTGTTCTCCTCGTGCTGCGCCCTGCTCCAAGCTTGCGCGCTCCTCCAATCTTGCGCCTTCCCCCCATCTT
>JANWVY010000003.1:0-340419 GCA_025056455.1 Bryobacteraceae bacterium
AATTGGTGCCAGTTGCGTGGTTACGGACGGAGAGAGGCGTTAACGGGCGGGCCGGAATCTTTGCGGGGAAAAGAATTGGCTCCTCAGGTAGGACTCGAACCTACAACCCTTCGGTTAACAGCCGAATGCTCTACCATTGAGCTACTGAGGAGTACTGTGTAACTCTCTTAATTAGAACACCGCGAGCGGCTTATGTCAACTTGCCCGCAAAGCTCCTTCACCCGGCGTCAGATCCTGCTCAGCGCGCTCGCCATCCCCTGGCCAAGCGCTGCTTTTGAGCCCCTCTATTCTGACCACAACGACCTGTTCTACTATCTCACCGACAAGGGCGAACGCCGAGCGGTGCGCTCGCGGCGCGACTTCGAAATCCGCCGCCGCCACATCCTCGCCGCTATGCAAGAAGTGATGGGCCCGTTGCCTTCCGCCCCGCCCACCAAGCCCCGTTTGGAGACTCGCGCTCAAAGCGACGAAGGCAGCTACTGGCGGCGTCAGGTTCGCTTTGAAGCCGAACCAGACGATTGGGTCCCTGCCTGGTTGCTTGTGCCGAAGAAACCGAACGGCGCCGCCGTCCTGTGTCTCCATCAGACCACGAAGTTCGGGAAAGATGAGCCAGCTGGTGTTAGCGGAAAGTCCAACCTTCACTACGCCCGAGAACTGGCCGAGCGCGGTTTCATCACCCTCGCCCCCGACTACCCCAACTTCGGTGAGTACCGGTTCGACCCTTACTCCCGGGGCTATGCAAGCGCCACCATGAAGGGAATCGTCAATCACCGCCGCGGCGTTGACGTTCTTCTTAACCTCGGGCCAGTCAAGCCGCGCCGGCTGGGCGTGTGTGGCCACTCGCTCGGCGGTCACAATTCACTGTTTGTCGCTGCCTTTGACACCCGAATTCAAGCTGTTGTCACAAGCTGTGGCTTCACCGCCTTTCCCAAGTACTATGGCGGTGACCTCACCGGATGGAGCCACCGGGGCTACATGCCGCGCATTGCAGAGCGCTACAGCAAGTCACCTGCGAAGATGCCCTTTGATTTTCCGGAAATTCTCGCCATCATCGCGCCCCGCGCCATCTTCATCAATGCTCCCACGCAGGACTCAAACTTTGATCGCGATGGCGTTGAGGACTGCGTGCGGGCAGCGCGCCCGGTCTTTGAGCGCCTGTACAACCGCCCAGACGCGTTGGTGGTTGAGCACCCTGAGACCGGGCATGACTTTCCGCCCGCAGTGCGCGAACGGGCTTATCGCTTCTTGGAGCGATTCCTACTTTCGCGCTAAACGTTCTAAGCGTTTCCTCCGATGAAGGAGTGTATGAAGTGGCTGCTCTTCAGCTTTTTTTTGGGTTTGCTGCCTCTGGTATGGGTTCAGGCGCAAACCGGGGGCAACCCGGCCACCACGCCGTCTCCAGGCAATGGCCCCGCCGCGGGAGGAAAGCGTTCCACCAGCGCTCAGGCGCCTTGGAGCATCTTCACGCTCGCCCATCCTCACGCCCAGCTGCTGCTTGGATTGGACTGGCGCCGAGCGCTCGCTTCACCCCTCGGAGGCATTCTGGTCAAACAGGTGCAACTGGGCGGGCATCCGCTGCTTGAATTCCTGGCTTCAATTGAAAATGTCGATCGAATACTGGTGTCTTCGGAGGGCGTCATCGATGGTTCTCGCTCGTTGCTGGTTGTCGGCGAGGGACGGTTTCACTTGGCCAAGGTCCGCGCCATGGCCCAAGCCGACGGCGCGATCGGCAAACGCTACAACGACGTCGAAATTCTGGTTGCACCAGGCGCCACCAACGAAGACCTCCACTTTGCTCTGCTCGACACGCATACGATCGCGTTTGGAGACGGCTACTCGGTCAAGGACGCCATCGACCGCTGGCAGCGCAGACATGATCCAGCATTTCGCAGCGCCGTGGCGAGCCGGGCGATGGGCCTCATGCAGACCCATGAGATTTGGGCTGTGGCGACAAATCTCTCCGAAACGCTCTCCGTGCTCGGCCTCGCAGCCACGGATCTCGCCGACCAAATCGAGATGTTCGACATCGGGCTGGCCACAGGCCCTTCCCTTTCAGCGCAAATCACCATTCGCAGCGTGAGCGAGGAGACGGCGCAAACACTCTCGACGGGTTTGCCTGCATTGCTGCAACTTGCGGCGCTTCAGTTCTCCGACCAGCCCATTCTGGTGAAGCTTTCGCAACGGCTGAAAGTGGTGACCGAGAAAAACTACCTCAAAATGGGCGCCAGACTCGAGGCAAAACTGCTCGAGGACAGCCTCCAGGCCTTGCGGGCCGCCGTGATGGCCAGCCGTCGCCGCGCCCCTACCATGTCCGCCTATATGGCCAATCTCAGCGACTCTGTAGCGTCCGGTGAACTCGCCTCTTCGAGCCCGGTCTCAAGCGACGATCCTTCGACAGCGTCTGCTCCAAGGCCACAAGCTTCGCCCAAGAGCCAGCGGCGAACCATTTTGGTGATTGGCGAGGAGGGCGTGCGCGAGATTCCATATGAGCCTAAGTCATCCACCTCCAAGCCCTAGGGGTCTTCCCTCCAGTTGATCGAGCCGCCGCAATCGGTCCATCGGGCCGCCAGAATCAGTCCATCGGTCTTGGAGGCGATCGGTCGCGTGAGAATGCTACAGTAGCGATTGAAGTGGACCAGACAAGCCCCCTGACGCGCCTGCTCAGTGCAGCGCGGCGGCGCGAGCTGATGCAACTCGCAGTGGAGGAGGGAAGCTATGCGGCCGCCGCGACGCTAGCCGCCTTCCTTCTGCTCATTCTCCTTGGGACACAAGTTTTAGATTGGTACTGGCCCTTGTTGCTCGCCGCGACGGGACTACTGGTGTGTTGGTACCGTATTCGGAAGCGCCTACCAAGCCCCTATGGAATCGCCCAGCGCCTTGATGCACGTCTCGGTCTGTTCGACGCCCTGTCCACAGCTTTTTATTTCAGCCAAAAAGATCCCCAGTTGATTCCCCGCGCCTCGGCGCTCATCGAAGCCCAGCGTCGGTGGGCGGAAGCGGCGGCCCGCCGCGTGGACGCAACTGCCGCCCTCCCCTTGCGCTACCCGCGACATGGCTGGATATCCCTCGCGCTTTGTGCATTGTGTGGCCTCTTGCTGGTAGTTCGCTACGGCGCGCAAGGCTCGCTTGACTTACGCCAGCCGCTCGTTTCCTGGCAATTGGACGCGTTCTTCGGTGTACCAAAGCAAATGGCTCAGGCGAAGCTGCCAGCCAAAAAGCCGCCCAAAGAAGCCTTCGAGGGCATCTCGGTCACCGCGGAAGGGGAAAAGGAAAGCGGCCAGCAGCGCAAGGGCGCCAGCGACGACGAGCTGGTAAGAGTTCACACCGTGGCCGACGAACCTGGAGCCAAAACGACCGACAAGATTCCGCCCCAAACCGATGGTGTCGAGCCCGCTCGTCAGGGGCGTGGCGAGGAATCAGACCCAGGCCAAGGCGCATCGGATGGTGAAGATCGCTCTCCGTCGCAGAACGGCGGCAGCGCATCGAGTCGAGAGAACGGCAAGTCGCCTTCACCAGGTGAATCGAGCGCTAATTCTTCCCCGCCCAGTGGAGAAAACTCTTCGCTTTTGGAGAAGATGCGCGATGCGATGGCGAACATGCTGGCTCGACTCAAAATGTCTCCTCAGCCGGGCGAGGCCAGCCGGAAGAACATGGCAAGCACACAAGGTACGCCTCAGCAAGCAGGTTCCCAAAAGCAAGACGGACAAAAAGGCGCGCCGTCGCCCGGCAAAAGCAGCGACGGGCAATCGCCCACGGACCAGCCCGGTGAGCAGCAAGGCGAGGGCGAAAGCCAGATGAACATGCAAGGGAAAACCTCGGACTCTGCAGGGGCAAAACAGCAAACCGAAGGCAAGTCCGGAGCTGGCAAGCAGGAGGGCGACAAGGATATCCGGGCCGCCGAACAAGCTGCCGCCATGGGAAAGATCACGGAGCTGTTTGGCAAACGGGCAAAGGACGTAACCGGCGAGGTGCTAGTGGAAGTAAGTTCAGGAAAGCAGCGTTTGAAGACCGACTACGTAACGCGCAACGCTCGGCATCAGGACGCTGGCGGCGAGATCCGGCGCGATGAGGTTCCGCTCGAATACCAGCAGTTTGTGCAACAGTATTTCGAGCAGGTGCGTAAGCCGCAATCGGGCCCAAATCCTTTCTCTGGGGAAAGAAAGCAGCCCTAAGCCGGCTACGTTACGCCTGAGAGAATGCAGGCTCGAAGCCACGTCGCGACCCCGCACCAAGCGTCGTACCATGGAGACAGCAGATGTCCAACCGACTGTTGATCTTCCTGCTCGCCAGCGTCCTGCAAGCCGCCGATTGGGAGGGATACCGCAGCGGTCCGTTTGAAATCTGGACTGAGGCCTCGGAGAAGGAAGCCCGCCAGTTACTGGTACGTTTAGAACAAGTACGCCACCTGCTCGGCGTCTATCTAGGAAAGAATGACCCGGTTTCGGTATGGCCGCTTCGCGTGCTCATTCGCAAGAATCAGCCTGCTGCCGCTTGGATCCTAGGGCGGGATGCGATGATCAGCGCGCTCACCGCCAACACGCCGCCATCGGCGAGCTGGATGAGACAAACCGTAACCATGCTGCTTGAGGCCAACGCGAGGCGAATGCCCCCCGACTGGGAAGCTGGGCTGATCTCCTTCCTTTCCACTCTAGAAGCGACTGGGCCTCGGATCAAACTCGGGGCGCCGCCAGCCGATGCGGCACGCAACCTGGCGTGGGCCCGTGTTCACTGGCTGGCGACTAATCCTGAGTACGGCTCGCGGTTCCGTGTTCTTCTCAACAATTTGCAGCAAGGAGCAGACGAGGATGTCGCCTTTCGAAACAGCATCGCAATGACACGCCAGCAGCTGGATCAAGCCGCCGGGGCACACCTGGCGAATCCTGCGATCGAGGCCGTCTGGATCTCAGGGCGGCCCTTGGCCGAACGAGATTTCGTCGCCCGTCCCCTCGACACGACAGCGGCGATGGCTGCCATGGCTGATCTCACCGGCAATGTCAAAATCTTGCCTGCAGGGACGCGAGAGGCCATGGAAATCGCGGGCTTGGCCGCGGCCCGGGCGGGCAGAAAGGCCGAAGCGCTGGACCTGCTGCGACAAGCGATTGCCCAGCAGTCCGCGAGCCCACGTGTACACTTGGAATACGGCAAACTGCTGGACCAGCCAGACGCCAAACGCAACGCATTTGTCGAGGCAGCGAAAAGAAATGCACAATGGCCAGAGCCCTATCTCGAACTGGCAAAGCTCGAAACGGCCCCCGCCCGTGTGGCGCATTACTTAAAAGAGGCCGCCTTGCGGGCTCCGCGCCAATGCCAGATCTGGGTTCAATACGCGCAAGCACTCACCGAGGCGGACCAGCTCAGCGAGGCGTCTAAGGCCTGGTTCAGCGCAGAGCTTGCCGCCGCCGATTCTGCCGAGCGTGAACAAGTGCGACAGGCAAGACTGCGTTTCATTGAGCAGCGAGCTGCACGCGAAGAAGAACTCAAGCGTCTTCAAGCCGAAGAACGCCAGCGCGAACTCGACCGGCTCCGCACCGAAGCCATGAATCGCATTCGCGAAGCCGAGGCGAAG
This sequence comes from Bryobacteraceae bacterium, assembly GCA_025056455.1. GTDB lineage: Bacteria > Acidobacteriota > Terriglobia > Bryobacterales > Bryobacteraceae > CADEFT01. Next base: position 5,567 of record JANWVY010000003.1, read on the forward strand.
GCCAACCGCTCCGCTCCCCCTCGCGATCCCAACCAAAAAATTGAACCGTGGTGGGAGGACAAACAACCAGCTGTGAAACTGCGCGGCCGGCTCGAGAAGGTGGACTGTCTGCCTCGAGGCCAAGCCCGTCTTTCGCTCCGGTCGCAAGAAGGCAAATGGATTCCCCTACTGATCGCGGATCCAAGCCAAGTGGTCATTCTCGGTGGTGGGGAAGCCTCGCTGCGTTGTGGAGTACAAAAGCCAGCACCAGTTGTCCACGTGGAATACAGGTTGCGAGCCGATCCCAAACTCGCCACGGCGGGAGATGTAGCGAGTCTTGAGTTTCAGTAATTCGAATCTCTCGCGGTGGTGGGCCATCGCCGCCTTCACTTTGTATACGGCGCTCAATTTCTTAGATCGCCAGGCCTTTGCGGCGTTAGCGCCACAAATTCAATCCGAATTTCAACTCACCAACGAACAGGTCGGCTGGATTGTGGCTGCCTTCTCGATGACCTATGCCATCTGTTCTCCCGCGGTCGGACTGCTGATCGACCGCATCGGATTGAGCCGCGGAGCCATGCTGACGATTTGCGTTTGGTCGCTGGCTGGGGTTCTCACGGGTTTTGCTGACGGCCTTGGCGGTTTGCTCGTTTGTCGCGCCTTACTCGGAGCAGCTGAAGCCGGGGGAATTCCTGCGTTTGCAAAAGCCAGCGCCCTGTATCTCGAGCCCAAAGAACGCGCCTTAGGCACGGGCTTAAATCAACTCGGCATTAGCGCTGGCAGCATGGCCGCCCCAGTGCTTGCGGCCTGGCTGGGAAGTCAAGCCGGGTGGAGAGCGACGTTTATGGTGGCCGGCCTGCTTGGGTTTTTCTGGATCCCGCTGTGGAAGGTGGTGGAATCGCGGACGCGGATGCGAGAAGCATCTGCAGTGGATGTGCGCCCGGCGGCTCCTTCCGAAATCTTGAGGGACCACCGTTTCTGGTCGCTGCTTTTCGCCAACATGCTCATTATGACCGTCTACAGCTTGTGGACTAACTGGACAACAATTTTTTTCGTTCGGACCTTCGGCTTGAGCCAGCAGGCGGCCAATCAATCTTACGTCTGGATCCCGCCGGTGTTTGCGACCGCCGGCGGATTATTTGGAGGCTGGCTGGTCATGCGTTGGATGAATCAAGGCAGAAGTGTCTATGAAGCTCGTAGCCGCGCTCTGGTCCTGGGAAGCCTGGGCTTGTTGGTGACAGCTGCCGCCCCCTATATGCCCGCCGCGAGCTGGGCGACGGTCATGATTTCGATCAGCTTCTTTTGCACGCTCATCATGAGTGCAAACGTATATGCCCTGCCACAGGACCTTTTTGGTGGCCAGCGCGCCGCTTTTGCGGTCGCCTCCATGACTTTTGGATATGGCTTGATGCAGACCTTCTACTCGCCCTTCGTGGGGCGATGGGCGGATCGTTACGGTTTTACCCCGGTTTGTGTGGGTAGCGCGGCGCTGCCATTTTTCGGCTGGTTGCTGCTCCGCTGGACCACCTTTCGGCCGCGCTCGGAAGCGGTCAGGTGACGGATGAAACAGTGGCTCAAACGCGTGTGGTTTGGCCTTTTGGGAAAAGACCCGGAGGCCGTCGTGGTGACTTTTGGCACGGGCTCACCAGCTGAGGTTTTAGCCATGCTTGCGGAAATTCGTAGCTTGTTGCCCGAACGGCGGCACTTTTTGGTCTCCGATGAGGTCTTAGCGCCAGAAGGCGTCACGCAAGTTCGCCCCGCAGAAGTGCGGCAACAGTTACGCCGCTTCCGGATTGGCATGGCCGCCGTCCTGTTCAATGGCGATCGTGCGCACACCAAACTCCGCCTTACAGCATTCTTTTTGGCGCCGACAAAAATTCTGGCCTACAACTCGCAGCTTGAGCGCCACCATCTACGCCTGCGCTCTTGGCTGGCATCGGCGCTGTTTTTAGCGGGAATCCCGCTAGATCGAATCTGGCTCCGGCCGCGCTGGCTGGCGTTTGCGACCCGTGATCGCACGGTCGTTCCCAACGATCCGCTCATTGTCGAAGGACGCCCGCCTATCGGCGGACGTCGCCGCGTTGGAATCCTCACGCCCTTTCTTCCCTATCCTTTATCCCACGGGGGCGCTGTGCGCCTGTTTCATCTCATCCGAGCCCTAGCCCGTCAATACAACGTCTATTTGTTCTCATTTCGCGAAACAGAGACTCGGGCCGAGCTCCAGCCCTTGCTTGAGTTTTGCACCATGGTGGCGACGGTGACCAAGCCTCGCTATCGCGAGCCACGCTGGTCCACGCTCCTGCCGCCAGAAGTCTGGGAATACGAATCCCGGCCCATGCGTCAGCTCCTCGCCCGCCTGCGTGCGGAGAGAAACATCGATTACATGCAAATCGAATTCACGCAGCTGGCCCGGTATCCGGGTGACGTTTTGGTTGAACACGATGTGACGTTTGATCTTTACGCTCAACTGTACCGCCGGCGGGCGACACTGGCCTCTTGGTGGGACTGGTGGCGCTGGTGCAGGTTTGAAAAGCGGGCCGTGAAGAAGTTCCGGCGCGTTGTGGTCATGTCCGAAAAGGACGCGCGATTGCTGTCCGAATCGAACGTTACCGTGATCCCGAATGGCGTGGACGTGCGTCACTACGAGCCGGCGCCTGAGCCAGCTGCAAGCAACTTGTTGTTCATTGGCTCCTTCCGTCACTTTCCGAACGTCATGGCCTTTCATTTTCTCTGGGAAGAAGTTTGGCCGCTCATACGGCGGCAGGCTCCGGAAGCCAAACTCACGGTGGTGGCCGGACCCGATCCAGAGCTCAATTGGAAGCTTTTCAGCCAGCGCGTGTTCCCGGCAAACGCAACGCTCGCGGCGCAAGGCGTCGAATTCCTCGGGTTTGTGGCCGACGTGCGCCCGCTTTATCGAAACGCCAACATCGTTCTCGTGCCCACTCTGGTTTCTGCCGGTACAAACGTGAAGGTTCTTGAGGCTATGGCGATGGAGCGGGCAGTGGTTTCGACTCCCTCCGGCGCCGGCGGCCTTGATCTCGAACACGGGGAAGAAATCCTTCTGGCGGAAGGAGCAGAAAATTTTGCTCAGGCCACGTTGCGCCTACTAGAGGATGCTGCTTTGCGGCGGCGGCTGGCTGTTGCGGCCCGTCGCAAGGCCGAGCGGCTTTATGATTGGAGTAAACTTGGCCAGATGCAGTGTTCCCTCGTGGATGAACTTTCGCGCGATCCGGTGCTCATCCGCAAAGGCGGGCCGGCAGACTTGGAGGCTGTTCGCGCCATTCAACGCGAGGCGCTGCCCTCTTCCAAGTGGGATGCGGAGCACTATCTCCGCCACGAGTTCTACGTCGCTTTATGGAAGGGGGCAGTGGTTGGGTTCATTGCCGCTCGCAACACGGCTCCCGACGAGCGCGAGATTCTGAATGTAGCGGTGGCCGCCTCGCACCGAGGTCGGGGGCTCGGGAGCCAGCTCATCCGCAGACTTTTGGAAAGCGGCAAGCCAGGAGAAGTCTTCCTGGAGGTCCGCGAGTCGAATGTGCGAGCGCAGGCGCTTTACCGCCGCCTAGGCTTTCGCGAGGTGGGACGGCGGCCGAACTATTACGATGACCCGCCGGAAACGGCAGTCATCATGCGAGCAGCGGCGTGCCGCGTGACGACTTCTTGAAAATACGGAGCCGAAGCCCCCGTTTCTCGTTCGCTCTAAGTAACTAGACGGCACTTCGCGAGACTGGACACCCGTTTCGAGAAAGGGCAGGGGGGAGCTCGACGCTCTCAAGGCCCGCGAACCCGCCCCGAGCCTCGAAACCGTTTTCCCGAGAGAATGCGGGCGTTTTGTTTGAGTGAGGGTTGAACAGCAGGCCGATTCGCAGTACCATGTCGACTTTCCCCGGCTGTGGAGGTTGCCGATGAAACGCAGACACTTTTTGACGCAGCTCTTGTTGACCGCTCCTGGAACGGCCACCTTAGCGGCCCAGACGCAGGGAAAGCCCCGCCAGGAAGGGCTACAGCCTCTGGATGGCGGTCGCATCGGAAATGCGGGGCCGTTGAAGATTACGGATATCAAAACCTTTCTCGTGGGTGCAGGCGGGCGCAACTGGGTGTATGTGAAGGTGCTCACCGACCAAGGCATCTACGGTCTTGGCGAGGCCTACTCGGCCGGTCCCGACGAAGCCACCATCAAGGTCATCGAGGATTTTAAACTCTGGCTCGTGGGTCAAGATCCGAGGAATGTGCAGTATCTATTTGACCTGATGTACAACACAACGCGTTTTCCCGGTGGGTTAGTCATTAATGCCGCTATCAGCGGGATTGAACACGCTTTGTGGGATCTGGCTGGGAAATCGGCTGGTGTCCCCGTGTGGGCGTTGCTTGGAGGGAGAGTGCGGAATAAGATCCGCGCCTATCAAAGCATCGGTGGAAGCTCACCTCAGGAGGCGGCAGAAAGCGCGCGGAGACTCGTCGAGAAATACGGCTATACCGCCATCAAAATGGGCATTATGGCGCCCGGTGACATGCCTCAAAATCAGGCTTTACGACTCAGCGTGGAACGCGTCCGGGCGGTACGGGAAGCGCTGGGCCCAGATGTCGATATTGGCGTCGACGTCCACACCAAGTTTGTAGAAGTAGAGCGGGCCATGCGCCTGGCCCACGCCTTGGAGCCTTATCAGGTGATGTGGCTCGAAGAACCCATCCGGCCCGAAAACTTCGCCGCGATGAAAAAGCTGTCCGAACACGTCCGCATTCCGCTTGCGAGCGGCGAAGCCAATTACATGATTCACGAATTTCGGCCGCTGATTGAGGCCCAGGCTGTTGACTTCGTTCAGCCGGACATTTGTTGCTGCGGCGGCGTGTGGACCATGAAGAAAATTGCCGCCATGGCGGAGGCTCAATATATCCGTGTGGCGCCCCACAACCCCATGAGCCCGCTGGCAACAGCGGTGAACGTGCACTTCGCCGCCTCTACGCCAAATTTTCATATTCTCGAATATCATGCCCCAGACACCAGCCCCTGGAGCGACGTTTTAAAGGAGCCGCTCATGGTTCAAAAAGATGGCTATCTTCCCATCCCCAATAAACCTGGATGGGGCGTGGAGCTGAATGAAGAGGCCTTGAAACGATTTCCTCCGAAGCCCTGGCGGCGGGGAACGAATTTCCGAGCCGACGGATCCATCTACTTCCAATAATGCGCTGGAATCTCGCCGACTCCCGGACTATTTCCTGGATCCACCATCGCTTCCAAGCTCTCTAAGGGATTGCGCAATATGGCCCGCGTCCAAATGCAAAGCGCGACCCTAAAGTTTCGTTTGCAGCCGCCCTCTCGGCGCGGATGGTTTCACCGGATCTTTGGGGAACCGCGAAAATCGCTGCAGTTGCTCGAGGCCGCCCATGGTTGTCCGCTGTGCTCCCACAGAGACGCCTACTTGTTAGCCAGTTGCGCGCGAGATGGAGCTCCGCTGCGGACGGTCCTGTGCCGGGGCTGTGGACTGGCGCGCGTCGATCCCCTACCCGATGCGGAGTCGGTGAGCCAGTACTATCGACAGGGCTACCGCCAGGAATACAAAGGGGTGGTTGAACCCAAGCTCCACCACGTCCTGCGATCAGGCCGCATCGCAGTCCGTCGAATGAGAATGTTGCGCCGTTGGATTCAGCCCGGGCAAACCCTTCTCGATGTGGGATGCGGGGGCGGCGAGCTTGTCTTTGTTCTCTCGCGACAGGGAATTGTGGCCTGCGGTCACGAAGAAGATTCGTGTTACGCCGAATACGCGCGCCGGGAATTTGGAATTGTTGTCAGCGACGGGACCTGGCAAACGTTTGAGGAATGCCAAAACCGGTTTGACATGATCACGCTCTTTCATGTTCTAGAACATCTTCCTCAGCCCGTGGAGGCCCTGGCGCGTTTGCGAAGCTGTTTGGCGCCGGACGGACGGGTGGTGGTTGAAGTACCCAACCTAGAGTTTGCGTTCACGCTCTCTTTGAACCGCTTCCACCGCGCGCACCTCTATCACTTCAATCCGTTCACGTTGTCTGCGGTGGGGGAACGCGCAGGCTTTCGTGCCTTGGAGGTTTTTACCTCGGAGGATGGAGGCAATGTGACAGCCGTGTTTGCAGCCGGGCCACGACCGGAGGGAGTAGAAAGGGATCTTGGCGCAAACGTCGCGCGGGTCCTCTCTCAAGAAAGACGCCGAAGCGCGGCGCGCTACTTTCTCTCTCCGATGGTTTGGAAGCGCACTCTGGTCCGCTTAGCCAGGATGGCGGAAGAACGCATCCGAGTGCAGAGGTATTCCAGTCCTCGCGCGATCCTTGAATCGCTGCTGGCAGGCGAGGCGGGGTCTGAATTCCGAGGTGGCTAGCCGTTTGCAAGACTTCGCTTGCTTCGCCGTCCGGCTTCCCCAAAAAAGTCTAGACGGCGAGAGCGCCCGCTTTGCGATGTGGCTGGACACCGGAAGCGGGCGCCGATTGCAAGTCAAATGCTTAGAAGCTGTACTTCATGGCCACCTGGATTTGGCGGTTATCCACCCGCGTGCTGCTAATAACGCCATAGGTAGGTGTCCGCAACGTCACCCCCGGTTGTCCGAAATTGGGCCGGTTCGGCGCATTGAAGAACTCGCCGCGCAACTCCAAGGTGTGCTGGTCGGAATGGAAGCGGAAGAATTTATTGATCGAGGCGTCTACGCTGGCGATTCCAGGCCCGATCACCGTGTTGCGCCCGGCTGTGCCGTAGCGGAAAACAGGCTGCGGGGCGCCCGGGGGAACACCCAAACGGTCCACATAGGCTTCGGTATTAAAGAAGCGGTTGAGTGACTTTTCCTTATCCGGGAGATTCGCTTTGACGCCCGGTACGGCATCTGGCTTGCAATAGCCGCCACCATTCTGGATATTGCCGGGTCCACAGAATACGGTCGCCGGGAAGCCGTCTTGGAAAGTCACGATACCTCCCAGTTGCCAGCCGCCGAACAGGAAGTTCAAGGCGCGGTTTTCAATACCGATCTTGCGCCCGCGGCCAAACGGCAACTCGTAGAGGAACGAGGCCGTAAAGCGCTGCCGGAAATCGAACGCCGAAAGTCCTCGCTCTCCCCGCAGATTGTAATTATCCGAAGGAGTCAACGGATCGCCATCGGTAGTGCGAATTCCCGATCCGTTGTCGATAGATTTGCCGTAGGCATAAGAGCCGAGCAGCGTGAACCCGTTGGCGAACCGGTGCTGGAGGCGCATCTGGAGCGCGTGGTAAATCGAATTCGACGGCGCGTTCATATTCTGGAACGAACCGTTGAACTTCGGGAACGGACGGTTCAAGTTGGGGTTTCCCGGACGCGGCTCAGGATTGTTATAAGAGGTCAATCGCCGCAGCTTGACTCCGGTTGACCCCATATAGGTAATTTCAAGTGACATGTCCTTGGTCAGCTGGCGCTGGATGGAGGCTTGCCACTGGTTGACGTAAGAAGTCCGCTCGCCATACTGGTTGATCAACAAGAAGGAGGGCGAGCCCACGGACGTAAAGAGACGGTTCCAGAAGAGATTGGGTCGAGTCGTGTCGGCCGTTTCCGCTTGGCGGATCGTGAAAGGGATATTCCGCACAATGTCGAAGACGGCGTTGGCGATGTCACGCACGTAATAGATCCCGAACCCAGATCGCAGCACGGTTTTCTGAGTGAGCTGATACGCAAGCCCGACGCGAGGCCCAAAATCATTGCGGTCGGGTACGCCAGCGCCGCGACCAAAGCGCCCGTCGCGCACGAGCTGCCAGCCCGGGGGCGCTGGAAACTGTGGGTTGCCTTGATAAACGTCTCCCTTGCCAGCACGCACAAACACCGGCTCGCGCGAGTTATCCCAGGCGAAGTCGACATTCACAATCGCATCGTGTTTGTCCATGAAGGGAGATTCGTATTCCCAACGCAACCCCCAATTCATGGTGAGTTTCCGAGTGATTTTCCAAGTGTCCTGGATATAGAGCGCCATGTAGTTCTGGCGGAAATTGGCAATGGGAGCGCCCACCTGACCTTCGGTGGACGACATCAATCCCAGCAGCATATCTGCCATCGGTTCACCCGTGTACTGGCCATTCCAGGTGAAGCGTCCGCGGGGAACGACGGCCCCAATCTGGTTGTAACGCAAGCGCCGGAACTCCCCTCCAAACTTGAAGGAGTGCTTCCCCACGGTCCAGGAAAAGTTATCCGTGAACTGGAAGGTAGTGTTCCAATTCACAAAGGGACAATCGTTGCATTCGCCAACGTTGGCAAAGCCACTGATCTGAAAAACGGGGATGCCCCAGAAAAGCGGATCTTGCGAGATGCCTTCCAAGCCTAACTCGGCCACCACGTTGCGGCGGAAGGCTCGCTGCTGGATGTTTGCTGAGTTGAAGTAATTCATCCCAAATTTGAATTCGTTGACTTTGCTCGGTCCGAAAACAGCCGTGTGGCCAAGAACGCCTTGCTGGCCGAGGACGTCCACGTTATTGCCTTGATCGAAAATCACGGATGGGATGTACTGTGGCTCTTTGGTCTGTGAGAACCGGAAAAAGAAGTTGTGGTTTTGTGAGGCGCTGAAATCGTTACGGACGGTAAATTGGTTCCCGTCGGTGCGGCGGCTCTCATTATTGAGATAGTTGTTGGTGATGCCCAGCGGACCACTGCCAGCCTGATTCGGCAAGGGATAGAACTCATTCAGCACGCGGCGCGAGATCGGGTGAATACGGCTTTCCGGAATGATAGCGTTTGGAAAAACTTGGCCGGGGTTATCGGGATCTCGAATCGGTCGGTTTAAAAAGCCAAAGTTGCCCGAACGGAAGCGAGCATCTGGGAGCGTGCTGATGCGCGTCAAGGATCGCCGCTCCCGCAATCCCTCATAGTTGAACATGAAAAACAGGCGGTTTTTGCCGTTGTACAGTTTTGGCACTAACACTGGTCCGGAGAACGTGCCGCCAAATTGATTCCGCTTAAAGGGTGGAGTCGGATCGGTGGGGCGGGCAAAAAAGTCTCGCGCGTCGAAAAAGGAGTTGCGCACAAAAGCGAAAGCAACACCATGAAACTGGTTTGACCCTGACTTCGTCGTGACGTTCACTTGCGCAATCGCCCGGCCGTATTCCGCCGAAAAGAGCCCCGACTCGACCTTAAACTCTTGCAGAGCATCGATCGATGGCAGGAAAAGATAGGTGTTAAAGTTCGGATCGGTGTTCTCAATGCCGTCTAGGGCGTAGTGGTTGAAGTGGACACGCTGGCCAGCCACATTGAGCGCAAAGGAATTCCGCGCTCCGCCCATGCGCTGTTGGCCTTGCGAAGAGGCAGGCCCGTTGGTTGTGGCTCCCGGAATGAGCGAGGCCAGCTGAAGGTAGTTGCGGCCGTTCAACGGTAGCTCCACGATGCGTTTATTCTCAATCACCGTACCCACGGACGTCGTCTCTGTTTCCAGAACGGGAACACCGCCCGTTACTTCGATGACCTCGGCCACGTTGCCCACGGCCAGGGTAAAGTCCACAGCCGCTACCTGTCCTACTTGGAGCACGACGTTTGAACGGGTTTGGGTTTGAAAGCCCTGCATTTCTACTTTTACCGTGTAGGCGCCGGGAATAAGCGCGGGTGCCGTGTAAATACCCTGTTCGTTGGTGCGCAAAATGCGCGAAAAACCAGTGGCCGGATTCGTGATGGTCACAGTAGCACCTGAGACCACCGCTCCGGAAGAATCCGTCACGGTGCCGGTGATATCAGCGGTCCCTGCCTGTCCGAAGAGCAGAAAGGTGAAAACACAACTTGCGAGACAAATCTTGGCAAGAAGCATGTCACGTCCCCTAATCGCGTTTGACGCTATCAAACGTGGCGCCTAGAAGTCAATGGCTGCTTGGTGAATTTCCTGCCCCGGTGGCGGGCGCCTACGCGGCGGCCAAGGCGAGTGCGCCGGGAGGCCTTTTCCGCAGGGATTTCTTCGTCGGAGAGGCGGGTGAGCCAAAGTGGACTCCAGTGGGCGGCCTTGCCCGAAGCAGCCCGGGAACGACTAGCTGCAAACCATTTTCGCCAATTCCGCCGCTTTCCCTCTTGATCTCCGCTCATCTTCGTATATAATGCAACTGAATTGCTATATGAAACGGGCTTTCATGAATTTGTTCTTCCTTCTCGTGGTACTCGCCGCTGGAGGCCTGGCCCTGCGAGCCGAGGCCCGAACCGTGGAGCTTAGGGGAAAAGTCCTCGACTCCACGGGCGCGGTGATTCCGCTAGCGACTGTGACCGCTCGCAATCTCGTCTCTGCAAGCGAACAGTTTGCAGAGACAGGCGGCGATGGAGTGTTTGTCTTTCGAGAGCTTTCTGCTGGCGTGTATGAATTCACGGTCAGCGCGCGCGGCTTCGGCGCCCGACGTTCCACGGTGCGAGTGAGCGAACAAAACGCAGAGCTGGTCATCCGGCTAGATCCCGCGGACGTCGTGGAGGAGGTGAGAGTCTCCGCAGGGCAGATTGTTGCGGCGCCTGAAGAGCTAGAGCGGCTGCCCGGTTCGGTCGGTTTCATCTCTGCAAGCACTTTGCAAGAAAGCCGCGTCTTCACGACAGACGAGGCCTTGCGGAAGGTCAGCGGAGTTCACACCCGTGGGGAAGAAGGCTTCGGACTGCGCCCGAATATTGGCATCCGGGGCCTAAATCCGACGCGCTCCAGCCGCGTTTTGCTGCTCGAGGATGGCGTCCCGCTTTCTTACGCTCCGTATGGCGACAACGCCTCGTATTACCACCCGCCGATTGACCGCTTTGAAAGCGTGGAGGTGGTCAAAGGCGCAGGGCAGATTGTCTATGGACCGATGACCGTGGGAGGCGTGATCAACTACGTGACCCCTCCCGTGCCCGACCGCCGAGGCGGCGCGCTCACCTTGCTGGGTGGCAATCGCGACTACTTCAACGGTCACCTGCAATACGGTGGAAACCTCGGTAAGACGGGGCTGCTGTTCGATGTCGTGCGCAAGCAAGGCGAGGGAGCAAGAGAGAACCTCCGCCATGGCTTGAACGACTTTAACGCCAAGTCGATTACCAATTTGAAAACGAATCAAACCTTGGGTGTTCGCTTCAACTATTACAGCGAAGATTCCAACGTGGCCTACTCGGGTCTGCGCCAGTCCGAATGGGATGTGAATCCCCGCGGCAATCCGTTTCGCAACGACTACTTCTACATTGACCGCTTTGGCGCTTCTGTGAATCACACGTGGGCGCCCTCAAGCAACGTGTTTGTCTCGACAAATGCGTATAGCTCAATCTTCAACCGGGACTGGTGGCGGCAGTCAGGCAATTCGGCGCAAAGACCGAACGACGCCGATGACCCAGCCTGCGGCGGAATGCAGAATCTGAACACGACCTGCGGCAACGAGGGCCGTCTGCGCCACTACGCTACCTGGGGTGTGGAGCCAAAAGTGCGCGTCAATCATCGGTGGTTTTCAGTGGCCAGCGAATCGGATTTTGGCGTCCGTTATCACGATGAACTTCAGGAGCGGCACCAGAAAAACGGTCCTCTGCCGAATTCGCGCGACGGGGTCTTAGTAGAAAACAACGAACGTCACGCGCGGGCGGTTTCTGCTTTCTGGCAGAACCGCCTCTTGCTCGGAGGCCTCACCATTACGCCCGGCCTGCGGTTCGAGCACGTGCGCTACCGCCGGGTGAATTTTCTGCTCAATCCGCCCGGAGGGGTTCGGGGGGCGACCCGGCTCACCCAGTGGATCCCTGGCCTTGGTTTGGCTTACTCCAACCGCCGGGTGACCTTCTTCACTGGCTTGCATCGCGGATTCGCACCTCCCCGCGTTGAAGACGTGATCAATAACAACACCGGCGCAAGCTTGGAACTGGATCCCGAACTGAGTTGGAATTACGAAGGCGGCATGCGTCTGCGCCTCGCGCGCGACTCGCAGTGGGAAGTCACCTACTTCCGCATGAACTTCTCCAATCAGATTATCCCGGCGAGTGTTGCTGGTGGCATTGGCGCTACGCTGACTAACGCCGGCCGGACCTTGCATGAGGGGTTCGAGATTGGCGGACGCCACAGCTTTCGAAACATAGCCTCGAGCCGGCACAGCGTGGTTCTCCGCACGGCTTACACCTTCCTCGGAAACGCCGAATTCCGAGGCCGGCGATTCAGCGCGGTCCCTGGTTTTAGCAATGTTTTGATCACGGGAAACCGGCTGCCCTACGCGCCGAAGAACCTGCTCACGGCTAGCGTGAGCTACTGGCATTCAAGTGGTCTGAATCTAATGGTGGAAAACGTCTATACCGACCGGCAATTTAGCGATGATTTGAATACGCGTGGCGGCACGCCGGATGGTCAGCAAGGTTTAATCCCCGGCAACGCCATCTGGAACGCAACCCTCAACTATCCCGTCGAGCAATGGCGCACCAACTTTTTTATTACCACGAAAAACATGCTAGACCGTCTCGTGATTGTGGACCGCACCAGAGGCCTGCTCCCTGGGATTCCAAGACTTGTTCAGTTCGGCATTCGCATTGGGTTTTAAAGCAAGCGTGGGCCCAGCTGCCGCTGCTGCCGAGGGAAAAGAGGTGAAAGCGACGAGCCGACGGCGAATCCATACGCTGTTCTGTAGAATGAAGTTGCATGGTTCGCCCGGTCTCATGGCTATGGTTGTGTCTGGCGGGTGGGGTAGCGCAAGTCACTCCGCTGCAATCCGCCGTCGAATTCAATCGCGACATCCGGCCACTGCTGTCTGACCGCTGCTTTGCCTGCCACGGGCCTGATGGCGCGAATCGAAAAGCGGGTCTGCGCTTGGACCAGGAGTTAGAAGCGAAGGCCAAGCTGCGCAACAAGTATCCGATTGTCCCCGGGGATCCTTCGCAAAGCGAAGTCTACCTCCGCATCACCAGTAAAAATCCCGCGCTGCGGATGCCACCGGCCTACCTCGGTCACGCTGCTCTCAGCCAGAACGAGATCGCGCTGATTCGGCAATGGATCGAGGAAGGTGCGCACTGGCAAAAACACTGGTCCTTTATCCCGGTTGTGCGTCCTGCCGTGCCGCCGCTCGAGGGCTGGGGAAACAATCCAGTAGACGCCTTTGTTGCAGCCCGGTTGCGCCAGGAGGGTTTGAGGCCTTCACCGGAAGCGCCCAAACCGGCTCTGCTGCGCCGCGTGACCCTAGATCTGACTGGTTTGCCCCCCACGCCGGAGGAGACCAAGGCTTTTTTAGAAGACCGCTTGGCTGGTGCCTACGAGCGAGTGGTGGATCGGCTTCTCGCATCTCCCCGCTATGCCGAGCGGATGGCCATTCGCTGGTTAGAGGCGGCGCGGTATGCCGACACCAACGGCTACCAAAGTGATGGCATCCGCCAAATGTGGCGCTGGCGCGATTGGGTGATTGATGCCTTCCACCGCAACAAGCCTTTCGATGAATTCACGGTCGAGCAGATCGCCGGAGATCTGCTCCCTAACCAAACTCGCGAACAGCGCATCGCCACAGGCTTCCACCGCAACCACCGCACCAACGCCGAAGGTGGAATTGTCGAAGAGGAGTTCCGAACGGAATATGTCGCCGACCGGGTCGAAACGACGGCTACCGTGTGGCTGGGCCTTACCCTCGGCTGCGCGCGCTGCCACGACCACAAATACGACCCGCTCACGCAACGCGATTTCTACTCCTTGTTCGCCTTTTTCAACAATGTTCCTGAGCGAGGCCTTGTCTATAACTTTGGCAACGAGGAGCCTTTCATTCCGGCCCCGCTCCCAGAGCAGGAGCAGCGGCTTGCCGAACTTACTGCCCGGCTGCACCAGGCTGAACGCCAGTGGCGCGCTTTGAAACCTGTGGTTGAGCGGCAGCAAAGGCGATGGGAAAAACAGTCTCAACCTTTGGCCGACTGGCAGCCTGGTGAAGACTTGGTGTTGCACTTTCCTTTGGAAGAGGCGACCGCGACAGGTCTCGTTGCTGGGCCGGGCAAGTTGGGCAAAGCAGTCTATTTCGATGGCAAAGCCGCCATCGAAGCAGGCTTCGAAGTAGCGAAATTCGACTTTAAAGACCCCTTTACGTTTTCTGCTTGGATTAAGCCCGAAGCGCCGAACGGCGCCATCCTATCCCGGGCGGAAGACTTTTGGGAAGGAGAGGGCTACACCTGGTTTCTCCACGAAGGGAAACTTCGCCTTCACTCCACGCGGCGCTTCACTGACATTAGCCTGCGCATTGAGACCTTAGAACCTTTAAAGCTCGGCGAGTGGCAGCATGTAGCGATTAGCTACGACGGCTATCGCAAGGGCGCTGGTGTGCGGATGTACGTGAACGGCCAATCCCGCGAACTAAAGATTCTTTTTGACGAGCTGACCTACCCGTTTGGCCCGAAGCAACCCTTCCGTCTAGGCGCCGGCGCGGGAGAGAAATACCGGTATCGAGGCTGGATGGACGAGGTGCGGATTTATCGCCGGGCGCTATCGGCCGAGGAGGTAGCAGCGCTTTCCGTCCCCGAGCCGCTTGGCGAGCTGTTGCGTCTTCCCAAGCGGGTTAGAAGCCAGTTGCAGGAGCAAAAACTGCGGCTTGCGTTTCTCGATCTCGCGGCACCACAAGCTGTCCGTCAAGCGCTGCGCGCCGTGCAGGCTGCGCGCCGGGAATGGCGTTCCTTCTATGATTCGATTCCCACCGTAATGGTGATGAAGGAAAGCGCTACACCGCGCGAGACGTTCATCCTCCAGCGCGGCGCCTACGACGCGCCGGGCGAACGAGTGTCGCCTGCCGTTCCTGCTGTCCTGGGCGGCTGGAAACAAGAGTGGCCGAAAAATCGCCTCGGCCTGGCCCGGTGGTTGGTGGATCGTTCCAATCCGCTCACAGCTCGCGTGCTCGTGAACCGCTTCTGGCAAATGCTATTCGGTACGGGGCTAGTCAAGACGAGTGAGGATTTTGGAGCCCAAGGCGAATGGCCGATTCACCGAGACTTGCTGGACTGGCTGGCGGCCGAGTTCATGGACTCGGGTTGGAACGTGAAAGCCATTCTCCGGACCATCGTCCTGAGCGCCACCTACCGCCAGGACTCCAAAGTCACGCCCGAGCTTCTCCAGCGCGACCCCGAAAACCGGCTGCTGGCGCGGGGACCGCGGCTGCGCCTGCCGGCCGAAATGGTGCGCGATCAGGCGCTGGCTGTCTCGGGCCTACTGGTCGAGCAACTTGGCGGACCATCGGTGAAACCTTACCAACCGCCGGGCCTGTGGCAAGAGCTTTCTGGTGGCAAGTATGAGGAGGATCAAGGTCCGGGCCTTTACCGGCGCAGCCTTTACACCTTCTGGCGGCGCACCATCGCCCCTCCCTCAATGATTAATTTTGATTCGCCGACTCGAGAAGTTTGCACCGTGCGCGAAACGCGCACCAACACTCCCTTGCAAGCTCTCAATCTGATGAACGAAGTGACGTTCGTGGAAGCAGCTCGCAAGCTGGCCGAGCGAATGCTCAAGCAAGGGGCACAGGACCCGCTCGCCTACGGATTTGAACTCGCGCTGGGTCGTCAGGCCTCGCCGGAGGAGTTGGCGGTGTTAAAGCGGCTTCTCGAGCGATTTCGCCAGCGTTACCAGCAAGACACGAAGTCCGCCGAGAAATATCTCGCCGTGGGGGCCTCGCAGCGGGATCCGTCGCTTGCGCCCGCCGAACTGGCCGCCCATGCCAGCGTCGCCAGCGTGCTTTTAAACCTCGATGAGTTTGTCACCAAGGAGTAGGGCGCTATGGAGATTTCAACCCTGGAACGTGAGGTCTGGAAGAATCGAACGCGGCGCTATTTTTTCCGCCGCGCGGCGATGGGGTTGGGCATCCCTGCTCTAGCCTCGCTACTGAACCCCAAAGCCCAGGCGCGGCAGGCAGGACTTCCCGGACTGCCCCATTTCGCGCCCAAGGCGAAGCGGGCCATCTATTTATTCCAATCGGGCGGCCCTTCTCAAATTGAGCTTTTCGAGCACAAGCCAGCGCTCAAGAAGTACGAAGGCGTGGAGTTGCCGGAATCCGTTCGCATGGGCCAGCGGCTTACCGGCATGTCGGCGACGCAATCGAGTTTACCCATTGTGCCCTCCCGCTTTCCGATCTCGCAGCGCGGCGCCAGCGGAGCCTGGGTGAGCGACCTTTTGCCCTACACCGCAAAGGTGGCCGATGAGCTCTGCTTCATTAAGTCCGTTTATACGGAAGCCATTAACCACGATCCTGCAGTCACCTTTTTCCAGACCGGCTCGCAGATTGCAGGTCGCCCCAGCATCGGAGCGTGGCTTGCCTATGGATTGGGCGCCGATACCGAGGATCTGCCTGCTTTCGTAGTCATGATTTCTCCAGGGCAAGGCGGTGGTGGACAGCCTCTTTACGACCGACTGTGGGGCAGTGGATTTCTGCCGACAAAATACCAGGGCGTGAAATTTCGCTCGGTCGGCGATCCCGTTCTTTACCTCTCCAACCCGGATGGTTTTACTGGCGAGGACCGCCGAGTTTACCTTGACGCACTCGCGGAATTAAACCAAAGGCGGCTGGCTGAAGTGGGAGACCCCGAAATCGCCACGCGGATTGCGCAATATGAGATGGCTTTCCGCATGCAGACGTCCGTTCCGGAATTGACGGATCTTTCCAAAGAGCCACCCTCGACCTTCGAGCTTTACGGTCCCGATGCCCGTAAGCCCGGTACTTTCGCGGCCAACTGTTTGCTGGCGCGGAGACTGGCAGAACGAGGGGTGCGCTTTATTCAATTGTTTGATCGCGATTGGGACCATCACGGTAACCTGCCGCAAGGCTTGCCCAAGAAATGCCGCGATACGGATCGAGCGGCTGCCGCTCTCATTACCGACCTGAAGCAGCGTGGCATGCTTGAGGAAACCTTGGTGATTTGGGGCGGGGAATTCGGCCGCACGGTTTACTGTCAGGGCCGGCTAACTAAAGACGATTACGGCCGCGACCACCATCCCCGCTGTTTCACGATGTGGATGGCGGGCGGAGGCGTGAAGCCAGGACTCAGCTACGGCGAGACCGACGACTACAGCTACAACATCGTCAGCAATCCGGTGCACGTGCACGACCTGCAGGCAACCATTTTGCACTGTCTCGGCATCGACCACACACGGCTGACCTATCGCTACATGGGTCGCTACTTCCGTCTCACGGATGTCCACGGCCAAGTCGTGAAGGACATCTTGACCTGAGGAATCGCTAAGGGGCGCTCCCGAATGGGTGGATGGGGGCGCGGCGGGGCGGCTTTTCCACCCTGAGCGCGGCGCCGCGCGGGAAACCGCAACCGAAATCCAGGCATCTACCAAAGTGATATAGTTGCCTCAAGGTGAATTTCATGTCGCACATCAAAATGCTGAGGTGGGTGGTGGTCGCCGTTGTGGCGATTCTCAGTTGGGCGGCCTTTGGGTGGCTGGCGCAAGCTCAGCAGGGACCCGCGAAGTCCGGCTCGGAAACCGTCGCCCGTCCGCGGAAAAAGACCTCCAGCCCAGCCGCCAGCGAAGAAACGGAACAGCCCAAAATCCCCTCCAAATTGATGAAAAAGGATGCAAAAGATCTAGAAGAACTGCCCACATTTCGCTCCGACACGATCACCGTCAGTTTGGACGTCGCGGTGCTCGATAGCAAAGGACGGTTCATCCCCAAGATTCCTCAAGCGAACTTTCGCATCCTCGAAGATGGCGTGCCGCAAAAAATTGCGACCTTCAGCATGGGCGAGGCCCCGATGACCGTGGCCATGGTGATTGAATTTAGCAATCTATTCCAGCAGTACTGGACCGAGGGCTGGTATCAAACACTCACCGCGGCCTACGGGTTTGTAGAAACTCTGCGCCCGGATGATTACGTGGCTATCATTGCCTATGATCTGCGTCCGGAAATTCTTTCCGATTTCACCACCGACCGGCGACAGATTCAGGAAGCGCTGCAGCGCATGCGCATCGCCGCTTACTCAGAATCGAACCTCTATGACGCAATTGTGGATACCGCCGAGCGAATGTCCGAGATCGAGGGACGCAAGGCAATCGTGTTGATTTCTTCTGGCATTGATACCTTCAGCAAGCTGACCTTTGATAAAGCCCGCAAGGCTCTGCAAAACGCTGGCGTACCCATTTACTCCATTGGGCTGTTGCAGGCTCTACGGGAGTGGATGGACGCTCGCGGATGGCTTGGACCGATTGCCCGCCTCGATTTTTTGCAAGCCGACAACCAGCTACGCACCTTTTCCAAAGAAACAGGCGGTCAAGCCTTTTTCCCAAGATTTTATGGAGAATTTCCAGGAATTTTTCGGGCTATTCACGAAGCCTTGCGGAATCAGTATTTCATTACCTATCAGCCTACGAATCAGGCCAGGGACGGTAAGTTTCGCCGGGTGAAAGTGGAACTCGTGAACCCTGCCACCAACGAGCCGCTCCGGATCGTGGATGAAAGGGGCAAGCCAATCAAATATCAGATCGTGGCCAAGGCAGGCTATACGGCTCCCCGCGAGGTTGAATAGAGTGGCGCGATTGCCAGCCGGCAGTTTGCGCCAGGAGCCGAGCAGTGCGAGGCAAAACAGGCGCAAACCTGTAGGTGACTGCCCGGAGGCTTGAAACGGCGGCTGACTTGGGCGCATGCTGGAGGCGGATGGCATCTGTCATGATTTCGAAACTCGCACCCAGAAAGGCCGCGACCTACCGCGAGCTGTCCGCCGAAGACTTGCGCCGGGCCTACCGCTGGATGCTCACTTCGCGGCGGTTGGACGATCGCGAGATTCTGCTCAAGCGCCAAAACCGCATCTACTTTCAAATTAGCGGTGCGGGTCATGAAGCCGTGCAGGTGGCCGCAGCCATGGTCCTGCGCCCTGGCGTCGATTGGGTTTACCCCTACTATCGCGACCGCGCCCTGGTCCTGGCGCTGGGAATCACCCCGCTTGACATGCTCCTCCAAGCCGTCGGCGCCCGAAACGATCCGGCTTCGGGGGGCCGGCAGATGCCGTCGCATTGGGGAAATCCCAAACTGAATATCGTTTCCGCCTCCTCACCCACCGGCACTCAGTTTCTGCAAGCGGCCGGTTGCGCCGAGGCGACGCGCTACCTACCAGCAGCGGACGAGGAGATCACCTTCACGTCGGGGGGCGATGGGGCGACGAGCGAAGGAGAATTTTGGGAATCACTCAATTTAGCCTGTCTCGAAAGATTGCCCCTGCTGTACTTGATTGAGGACAACGGTTATGCGATCTCCGTCCCGGTTGAAAAGCAGACGGCCGGAGGGAGCATTTCCGCCCTGGTGGCCGGCTTCCCTAATCTCCACGTGGAAGAGTGCGACGGGTGTGATTTTACGGCCTCCTATGATGCCTTAGCGCGAGCTGCCGCCTGGTGCCGTGCGCGTCAAGGCCCGGCCCTCGTTCATGCGCATGTGATCCGGCCTTACAGCCACTCACTGTCCGATGACGAGCGCCTCTATCGAACCGAGGCCGAGCGCCAAGCCGAAGCGACGCGCGATCCAATCTACCGTTTCCCAGAATGGCTGATCGAGCACGGTTACGCGGAACGGAGCACGCTTCAGTGGATCGGACACGAGGTCGAAGTCGAGATCCAACGCGCTTGTGAGGAAGCTTTAAAAGCGGCTGCGCCAGAGCCCGGTTCCTATTTGCGCCATCTCTACTCCGAGCGGACGGACCCAACTTCCAGCGAATTTCTCGCCGAGCCACATCTCGAAGGCGAGCCCCGGACCATGGTGGACGCCATCAACCTCACGCTCGCTGAAGAGATGCGCCGGGATCCGCGAATTCTTGTCTTCGGAGAAGACGTGGCCGATTGTAGCCGCGAAGAAAATCTGCCCCTTGTGAAAGGTAAGGGAGGAGTCTTCAAAGCCACGCAGGGTCTTCAGCGGGAATTTGGCAGTCACCGCTGTTTTAACACGCCGCTGGCCGAAGCTGCCATCGTTGGCCGCGCGATCGGCTTGGCGACGCGGGGCTTAAAGCCCGTTGCTGAAATTCAATTTTTTGACTATATTTGGCCGGCCATGATGCAAATCCGCGATGAACTGGCCACCCTGCGCTGGCGGTCGCACGGAGCGTTTTCTTGTCCCGTCGTCATCCGCGTTCCGATCGGTGGTTATCTTGGTGGTGGCGCCGTCTACCACAGCCAGTCCGGCGAGGTCATCTTCACACATATCCCTGGTCTGCGCGTCGTCATGCCCTCGAATGCGTTGGATGCTTGCGGCCTGCTGCGGACTGCCCTGCGGTGCGATGACCCAGTGCTTTTTCTCGAACACAAGAAGCTTTACCGCGAACCCTACAATCGATCCCCTCATCCAGGTAAAGACTACACGATCCCGTTTGGACAGGCGCGCGTGGTCAAACCGGGCCAGGATCTCACCGTCATCACCTACGGCGCCCTCGTGCAAAAGGCGCTACAAGCGGCGGCGGAAGTCGAGCGCCGGGATCCTGCACGCCGAATTGAGGTGATTGACCTTCGAAGCCTTGCTCCGTATGACTGGCGGGCCATCGGTGAGAGCGTGAAACGAACCAATCGCGTCCTAATTGCGTACGAGGACAATTTAAGCTTCGGCTATGGAGCCGAAATTGCTGCCCGGATTGCGGATGAACTGTTTTCCCACTTGGACGCTCCGCTCCGGCGTGTAGCGGCGAAAGACACCTGGATTGCCTACAACCCGCAGCTTGAAGATGAAATTTTGCCGCAGACTTCCGATTTGGTCCGCGAGATGGAATGGCTATTGCGCTATTAGCGCTTGCGACCGCCAAAGAAAAGGCGTTTAAGGTAATTCCGTAATCCGGATGTTGCGGAACTCCACCAGCGTTCCGTGGCCCAAAAAGCCGATATGCCCGCTTCTGTTCTTTAATCCATAGTGGCGTTTTAACACTGCGGGTTCCTGTACGATCTCGAGATCGGTGTGAAGAATAATGACTCCGTTGAGCTTAACCTGGATTTTGCTTCCCTGGGCGGTCACCTCCTCTTCGTTCCACTCCCCGGCTGGCTTTTGAAATCCTGTGCGCGCGGGAATGACATCATAGATCGAGCCGGTATATTGTTCCGGGCGGAGGCGTCCCTTGTATTTTTCGTGACCATCATCGAGGATTTGGATTTCCATGCCGGAATAGGCAGCGTCGCCCTCGAGAGGAGCGCGGATACCGAGCCCGTTGTTGCCACCCGGCGATAGCCGGTATTCAAACCGCAGGATAAAGTTGGAGTAGCGCTTCTCGGTGTAGAGATTACCTCCCCCTTCAGCCGGACAGACCAGGATGCCGTCTTGCACCAGGTAGCCCGGGCCTTTGCCCTTCACCAGAGTCCAGCCTTTCAAACTCTTGCCATCAAAAAGAGAAACAAAACCTTCTTCGGCGAGTCCCGCAGCCGGAATCATCGTAATCCAAGCAAGCCAAAGCATGGGTTCAGACATATCTCAGCGTGTGCCAGCGGGTCAAGTCGAGATATCCTAAGAGGGTTAACGGTCCGTGTCCGGACCATGCCTTGGACGCACTTCTTTCCGGATGACCCCCACTGCCATTCGAACCCCGCCAACACAGAAACAGGGCGTCCGGAAAGTGGCACACAAGGCAGCAGAAAGGATCGCCATGAAAATTGGATACTGGGACGCCTTCTCTGGGATTTCAGGAGATATGGCGGTCGGCTCTCTGATTGATGCGGGAGCTCCTTTTGCTGAGGTCGTGGCGGGGCTCGAATCCTTGGGAACGGGCGCACGATTTCGACAGGAGCGGGTCCGCCGTCGGGGCTTTGTGGCAACCAAATTCTATGTTGATTTTGAGCCGCAGAAACATCACCGGCACCTTCCCCGCATTGAGAAGATGATTGAGGCGGCCGATTTACCCGAAGCAGTGAAGCAGCATGCCATTCAAGTGTTCCTCCGGTTGGGCGAAGCGGAGGCCAAAGTGCATGGCGTGCCGCTGGAAGAGGTTCACTTTCACGAAGTCGGCGCTGTCGATTCCATTTGCGATATTGTTGGCGCTTGTTTGGGCCTGCACTTGTTGGGCATTCGCAGAGCCTACTGCTCGCCGTTGAATCTCGGCTCGGGCTCGGTCCAAACGGAGCATGGACGGCTTCCCGTTCCCGCTCCAGCCACGGCAGAACTGCTGGCGGGAAAGCCCGTCTATGCCGACGGTCCAGCATGTGAGCTGACCACCCCTACGGGCGCCGCCCTCGCCGTTACTCTTTGCGCTGGCTTTGGCGCCATGCCCCCCATGCGGATTTCAAACACCGGTTACGGAGCCGGCGAAAAGGACTTTGAGCAACAGGCAAATCTTTTGCGGTTGGTTGTAGGCGAAGACTCGACTTCACAAGAGGCCGCCGTGGTTAGCGTCATTGAGGCCAACATCGACGATGCGTCACCGCAAATTCTTGGCTACGCCATGGAAAGGCTGCTTTCTGCGGGCGCCCTCGATGTGTCGTTTAGCCCGCTCTGGATGAAGAAAAACCGCCAGGGTGTTTTGCTGCGTGTTCTCGCCGCGCCGGAGCTTCAGGAAAAACTTGCAGGTATTGTTTTCTCAGAAACCACCACCCTCGGTTTGCGGATCACACGGGCGGAACGGCGGGTCCAACCGCGCAAAACCGTGGAGGTAAAAACGCCCCATGGCGCAGTGCGTATGAAGGTGTCTGCCGACGGCGCATTCGCCCCCGAATACGAAGACTGCCGCCGCCTGGCCAGCGAAAACAATGTGCCCCTAAAACAAATCATTCAAGAGGCAAATTACGCTTATTTATCAAAGTTCCAATGAAATACTATTTAACGGTTCCGATTTATTACGTCAACGCCGCGCCGCACATCGGCCATTTTTACACCACCATGGCGGCCGACGTGTTGAAGCGCTTCAAAATCATGCAGGGCTACGACGTGGTGTTGACCACGGGAAGCGATGAGCACGGGCAAAACGTCGAGCGCGCCGCGCGCCTTCTTGGAAAGACTCCTGAAGAATACGCCACCCTGATCAGCCAGGAATTTCGCGAAACCTGGCAGAAGACTGGTCTTTTGGTGGACCGCTTCATGCGCACGTCTGACCCCCAGCACCATGCCAAGGTTCGCTGGCTGTTTGAACGGTGCCGAGAGAACGGCTACATCGAGAAGGGATCTTATACCGGGCAGTATTGTTTTAACTGCGAGCTGTATGTCAATGAAGCACAAGCCGGGGACCCGTGCCCGGATTGTGGTCGCACAACGGAAACGGTCACCGAAGAGAATTACTTTTTCAAGCTTTCTGCTTTCCAGGACCGGCTGCTGCGGCTTTACGAGGAACAGCCGCAATTTATCCAGCCCGAAATCCGGCGCAATGAAGTCATCTCCTTTGTGCGGCAAGGACTGCGCGATCTTTCGATTACGCGCACTAGCATCAAATGGGGCATTCCGGTGCCAGTCGAAGGACACCACGTCTTTTATGTGTGGTTCGACGCGCTGATCACCTATATGAGCGCCGTCGAGGGCTCTGATCTGTGGCCCGCGGATCTACATTTGATCGGCAAAGAAATCGTTCGTTTCCACGCCGTGTACTGGCCGGCTTTTCTGATGGCAGCAGGGTTGCCGTTGCCCAAGCAGATCTTTGCGCACGGATGGCTGCTTTTTGATGGCATGAAGATGAGCAAGACGCGGGGCAATATCGTGCGTGCAACTCCAATTCAACAGGCGATGGGAATTGATGCGCTGCGGTATTACCTTCTGCGGGAAGTACCGTTTGGAGCGGATGGAAATTTTACCTATGAGGCGCTGGTAAGCCGCTATAACGCCGATCTGGCCAACGGGCTCGGCAATCTCGTTTCCCGCACGCTGAGCATGATCCAGCAGTACCGGCAAGGAATAATCCCTGGGGCGGGGCAGGAGCCAAGCTGTGAGCCAGTTGCTGCGAAGGCGCGCGAGGTGCTGGCCAGTTATCCCGCCAGCATGGAGGCCTTTGAGTTTTCCCGGGCGCTCGAAAGCGTCTGGCAGTTGCTTGCTACAGCCGACAAGTTCATCGTTACCCAAGCCCCCTGGACCTTAGCGAAGAATCCCGAGGCGAGCTCCAAACTGGAGGCCACGCTCTATACTGCCGCTGAGGTGGTGCGGCTGGTGACGGCTTTGCTTTACCCCATCCTGCCCCATTCCGCGGCGAAGATCTGGTCCCAGCTCGGCATGACCACCCCCATTGACCAAGTACGGCTCGGAGATCTGGCTTGGGGAGGCTTGCCGCCGGGTCAGAAAATAGGCAAACCGGAAGGTGTCTTCCCTCGCTTGGATCCGAAGGCGACTGTTGCGCGATTGTTGGACCTGGAGGAAGCCGAACGCGAACGTCAGGACGCACTGGTGGGAAAGAAGCTGGTTGCCAAAACTCCTGCTGCCGCGCCAGAAGGCGGGGACCGAGGAGCGGGAATGCGGGAGGGCGTGGCGCCAATTGCTCCCGAGATCACCATTGACGATTTCGCCAAAGTCGATTTGCGGGTCGCGCGGGTCCTCGACGCTCAACCGGTCGCAGGTGCTGACAAGCTTTTGCAACTTCAAGTGGATCTAGGCGAAGCGCAACCGCGCACCATCGTTGCTGGTATCGCGCTGGCCTACAAACCCGAGCAGCTGGTGGGCCGCAAGGTCGTCATTGTGGCCAATTTGGCGCCGCGCAAATTACGAGGTTTGGTTTCCCAAGGCATGATCGTGGCAGCTTCGCTTGAGGGAGGCCAGCCTGTCCTCGCGGGGTTCTTAGAGGATGTTCCCGTGGGAGCTCGACTCAAGTGAAATCGCCCGCGCTCATTGACTCTCATTGTCATTTGGACGCACCGGAGTTCGACGCCGACCGGCAGGAGGTTATTGAGCGGGCTTTTCACTCAGGTCTCGAGTGTTTGTTGGCAATTGGCACCGGCGACGGACCACCGGATCTCCAGGCGGCGATCCGGCTGGCCGACTCTTATTCGGGAATCTACGCTACCGTGGGGGTCCATCCTCACCACGCCGCGCAGTGGGGCGCAAGCACGCTGGCTGAGCTGGAGTCCCTGCTGCAACATCCCAAAGTGGTGGCGCTTGGTGAGATTGGCCTCGACTATCACTATGACTTTGCACCTCGCCCGCAGCAACAGCGTGTCTTCGCGGAGCAACTGGCTCTGGCGCGGCGCTGCGGCGTACCCGTGATCATCCACACGCGCGAGGCTTGGGAAGACACTCTTCGGCTGCTGGAGGAGCACGCGGCCCAGGCGTGTTCCGGCGGCATTATGCACTGCTTCACAGGAGGCGCCAGCGAAGCCCGCCGCTGCCTGGATCTCGGATTTTTCCTCAGCTTTTCCGGAATCGTTACTTTTCCCAAGGCAACCGCCGTGCACGAGGCAGCGCGGCTAACTCCCTTGGAACGTCTCCTCTTAGAGACCGATTCTCCCTACCTGGCGCCCCTCCCCCACCGGGGAAAACGCAACGAACCGAGTTTCGTTGTCCACGTCGCGAGACGGTTAGCCGAATTGCGTGGGGAATCCTATGAGCAAGTGTTGGAAGCGACCTCAGCCAACTTCCGGCGGCTCTGTCTCGCTCGCAAGATTCAAGCTCTCCCTCCGACATCCCCCTAGTTCAGCGATCGCGCCGCGAAGACATTACACCAGCAGGCTGCACTCCAGCATCCCAAATCATAGAAGAAACTTTCGGCCGCGACGATTGCCAGCGGGAATAACAAAACGTTAAACTGGGTAGCTTCTTACATGGGTTTTACCAGCAAGTTAGGGCAGGCGCTCACCACACGAGAAATTGTGGACCTAGTTCGGGACGACTTGAAGCTGGTGGAACGCGAACTAGAAGTCGAGTCGGTGGGGAGCGTCGAGGCTGTGACCCAAATTGCGCGACACCTTCAGCGGAGTGGGGGAAAACGCCTGCGGCCAATTTTGCTGCTCTTATCAGCTCGCGCAAGCCGTACGGGCGGGGACGCGCTTCCGCCCATCGCCATCCGTATGGCGGCAGTCGTTGAGTTGATCCATGGCGCCACGTTGATTCATGACGACGTCATCGACGTTGCCCAGACACGGCGCGGCAGGCCCTCCTCAAACGTCATCTGGGGCAATCACGTGTCGGTGCTTTCCGGCGACTGGCTTTACATGCAGGCCTTCCAGATTGCCCTGCGCGAGCGGAACTTCCACATCCTGGATATGCTGATTAACCTCACCCAAATGATGGTCGAGGGAGAGCTGTTGCAGCTAGAGCGCATTGGCAAGATGGACATCTCGGAGGCCGACTACATGCAGTTGATTGACCGTAAAACAGCGTGTCTGTTTTCGGTCTGCGCGAAGCTGGGCGCCCATGTAGCGGGCGCCAGCGAATCCTTCGAAACGCGCCTGGGTGAATACGCTTGGAACGTCGGCATCGCCTTCCAGCTGGTGGATGATGTGTTGGACTTCACAGCACGCGAAAGCGTTTTGGGTAAACCCGTAGGTTCAGACTTGCGGGAGGGGAAGGTGACTCTTCCGTTGATCTACGCCCTTGAGACGGCGTCCGAGCCGGAGCGGAGGAAGGTCGCCACTGTGCTGGCCGAAAAAAGCTACCAATCGGTCGCTTTCGACGAAATCCTGGCGATTCTCGAGCGGCATCGCGGCATTGACCGCGTTCGCGAGCGGGCCCAGCAGTTTACGGAAAAGGCCCGGGCCATCATCGCAGAGTTTCCCGACTCCCCTTATCAGCGCGCCCTGTCAGCAGTCACTGACCTGGTAACGGACCGAGACTGCTAGACTAGCTACCGTGCTCGTCCCGTTGTTTCAATGGCTGCGGCGATCTGTGGACGACGGAACGGCTCTCCTATACGGAGAAATCTTTTGCCTTCTGGCTGCTATTTTGATCGCGCTGCTTGCTCCGCAACTAGGCCAGCGACGATTCGAGCGAATCGAGAGGGCAGCTGAGGGAGTGGATTTTCGCCTAGCTCTGTGGCTAGCGTTTCTCACACCGGTCGTCTTCCGCATCGCGTCGATTCCTCTTTATCCGCCGCCCCAGCCAAAAATTCACGACGAGTTCAGCTACTTGTTAATGGCGGACACGCTTCGCCTGGGAAGGATCGCCAACCCAGTTCATCCCATGCGCGAACACTTTGAGACCATCCACGTCATCCATGATCCCACCTACGCTTCGAAATATCCGCTGCTGCAAGGTTTTGT
This sequence comes from Bryobacteraceae bacterium, assembly GCA_025056455.1. Lineage (GTDB taxonomy): Bacteria > Acidobacteriota > Terriglobia > Bryobacterales > Bryobacteraceae > CADEFT01. The sequence continues at coordinate 32,546 of JANWVY010000003.1, forward strand.
GCTCGCCCTTCCGCAATGGTTTGGCTTGCCGGCTTATGTCGGCGTGTGGGTCGCGAACGGGGCCATGAGCGCGGCGATCTACTGGATGTTGCGGTCCTTTTTGTCCCCTGGATGGGCCCTGCTCAGCGTCTTAGTTGTGTTTCTCCGGGTGGGTACTTTCAGTACTTGGATGCACAGCTACTGGGGAGGGGCGGCTTCGGCGGTTGGAGGGGCGCTGGCAGTGGGCGGCTTCATGCGCCTGAGGCAGAAGGCACAAACCGGGAACGCGATCTGGATGGGTCTTGGGATGGGAATGCTGGCCAACAGCCGGCCCTACGAAGGGGCGGTCTTGTCGGCTGTTTTAGCAGTTTCTTTTCTCGTTTGGCTTGTTCGCGATCCCACCCTCTCTTGGAATCGAAAAATACGACAGCTGGTGCTCCCACTTGTGGCCACGCTGGGGCTGGGACTTAGTGTGGTGGCCTACCACAACTATCGCGTCACGGGCTCAATGACCAAGTTGCCCTATATGCGGAACCGGGAACTCTATGGCACTCCACAGACCTTTTACTTCCAGCCACCGGTTGCCGCAGTCCCTTCGAAATTTAAAGAAATCAACGACAACTACCACTGGCAGCTTGCCATGCACCAACGAGGGCAACGCTGGGACACGTTGTGGGTAGCCACGAAAGAAAAGTTCCGGGAGTTCTGGCCTTTTTTCCTCGGTCCCATCGCGTCGCTTCCCTTTACCGTGGCCCTGTTGCTGGTGAGGCGCGCAAAACTCCGCTTGCCGTGGATAGCAGCAGGCGCGGTGATGTTTGCCTCCGCGCTCTATCCCTTTTTCTACCCCCACTATTTGGGCCCGATTGCTGGTTTGTTGCTGTTGATCACTGTCCAGGGGTTGTTATGGATCCGAGAATGGAAGCCGCGGTCGAGGCCCGTTGGCCTTGCCCTTTCGCGATGGCTGCTTGTCGCCTTCCTCGGCGGTTTCAGCTTCAACCTCGCCCTGGACTTAAGCCTTCGCGATGCGGCGCGGCAGTACCGCACGCCGAGGACGCAGGTGCTTGAAGCCCTCGAAAAACTAGGCGGCTCTCATCTGGTGATTGTTAGATACACCCCTTTTCACGAGTTTCACTGGGAGATTGTCTACAACGCAGCCGATATTGACGCCTCCCCTGTGGTCTGGGCGCGGGACATGGGCCCGTGGAAAAATCAGGAGCTAATCAACTACTACCGGGGTCGCCGGGTGTGGCTGTTTGAACCCGATTTGCGGCCCCCGCGTCTTAAACCCTACCATTCTCTTCCAGAGCAGCTTTTACGGCAGGCTCGCTAGCCAGCTGGCAAAAAACTCAGTCCGCTCTCCTAGGACTGGCGCATTTACAGTGCATCTGCGGTCCGCGGAATTTTTTCTGGGGGCGTCTTCCCATCCCCGCGGAAAAAATGTCATAATCTTGTCGTGCTGCAACTAGGTTGCGAATATTGCCCGTCGCAGGAGCGTTTCGTGACCGGCGCAAGCTGCAGGAGCTCGAGATGGCCACTCTGGTGATGGTACGCACTCAATGCTGCGAGTCTTTCCGCTGTAGCGGTGTTCGATGCGCAAATTGCCCCCACCGGCCAGAAAATCAAGCGAGCGTGAAATCGTTTTTGCAACAGAGTCGCTCGATGACTCTGGGGCGGATGTTGCGCCCCTCCTCGGATAAGAAGGCTCCCGAGCTCCGTTAACGACAAGGATCCTCAGCCAAATCCCTGTCCCGGCGACTGAGATTAGCGTTTTCGCAGTTGCGACCCGGAGGCGAACATGCCGGACAGCCTCTCGGCTTGGAAGCGCTCCGAGTTTCGTAATGGAACCGTTAATCGTTAGAAACAAGTTAGAAATAGGCGGTTGCTACGCTAGCAGAGTCCCCTATGAGTTCCTTGTTCTCGCTTCGGATGGGTCATTTTTCTTGTTTCTCTCAAATTCCGCGCAGCTGGGCCCTTTTGCTGGTCCTAGCTTTTGGTTGTTACGCCCAAGCGGACCGCGCCACTCTCACTGGCACGGTCACCGACGCCACTAACTCGGCGATCTCCGACGCTAAGATCAGCCTGCGCCACACCTCAACAGGATTCGTCCGGCAAACAGTGACGAATCAAGAAGGCATTTACTTGTTCCCGGGTTTGCCCGTGGGCGAATACGAGGTGACGGCGGAAAAAGAAGGTTTTAAGTTGATCCGTTCCACGGGAGTGCTGCTCACCGTTGGGCAACGCGCCACCGTCAACCTTCGCATGGAAGTTGGAACCGTAACCAGCCAAGTCGAAGTCGTAGCCGAGGCCGTCGGCCTGGACAAAATGTCAGCAGAAATTGGCGGGGTGGTTTCCGGTTCGGATTTATCAGGCATCCCTCTGAATGGCCGCAATTGGGCTAGCTTCATGTTACTAGCGCCGGGAGCCGTGAACACCGGAGAAGGGAATCAAAACACCATTCGGTACTTCGGCCGCTCGCGGGACGAAAATAACTTCACTTTCGATGGCGTCGATGCAACCGGGGTGAAAGATCCGCGGCAAGAAGCAAACCTGAGACTGAATATCTCGCTCGATTCGATAGCCGAATTCCGCGTCAGCTCGGCGCTGTACACAGCGGAAACAGGCGGAGGAGCGGGAGCTCAGGTCAACTTGGTAAGCAAGAGTGGAACCAACGAATTGCATGGCGGTTTGTTTGAGTTCTTCCGCAACGATAAGCTCGATGCCCGCCGTCCCATCGACGTGGCGCGACCACCTTTCCGCCTCAATCAGTTTGGTGGCAATGTGGGGGGGCCCATCCGGAAGGACAAAACCTTCTACTTTGTAAATTTCGAGGGCTTGCGGCAGCGGCTGGCGCAAACTTTCATCGGCTTTGTGCCGAGCGCTGAATTCCGGGCCCGGGCGGCCGCGGCCTCACCAGCGATTCGCCCCGTGATGGAAGCCTACCGGCCGGGAACCGCCCGCACCGCAGATCCCAACATTGATCAGCTCACCTCCGTGGGCTCTCAGCCTTGGACCGAGAACAGCGGGTTAGTGAAGGTGGATCACCGCTTCAGCTCGTCCACTTCGATGTTCGTGCGATACAACGTAGATGACGGCGTGATTGATGAAATCCGGAATGCGCTGCTTGAAACCCGCACCAGTAATTTCCGAACCCAAAATGCCACCATTCAGTTCCAGCACGTCTTTAGTCCCACTGTGCTGAGCGAGTCAAAGCTCGGCATGAACCGCTCCGCGCTGAACCGCAAGACGAACGGTACGTTTGGGGAAGGTGTCACGATTCCCGGCTTCATCGATCTCCAAGTGGATCGAAAGGAAGTCGAGATCGGAACGTCATATTCGCTGGTTCAAACGTTAGCTTGGACGCGCGGCCGGCACGCGTTCAAGTTTGGCGGTGAAATCCGGAAGGTGGATTTGATTTTCTCTGACACTGGTTCGATTCGAACCTCGTTTGCTGACCGGGAGAGCTTTTTACAAAACCGTGCCAACTCCATCAGCATTGCGGGCGCGAACCCGAGCCGGAAGGTTTTGCGTCCTTATTACTTCGCTTTCGCGCAGGATGAGGTGAAGTTGGCTCCGACCTTCACCATGAGCCTGGGCGCGCGCTACGAGTATTACTCCGTGGCCAGAGCCGCCGATGGGGCAGGCCGGGTTTTGGATTTGTGGCGTTGCGGCGGATTTTGTCCACCCGGAACGCCTTGGTATTTCCCGGACCGGAACAACATAGCTCCGCGCGTGGGCTTGGCTTGGGCTCCCGGACGGTTTCAAGGTAGGACCGTTTTCCGTCTTGGTTATGGAATCTTTTACGGGCCAGGTCAGCTGGACGACGTCAACGCAGCTCTGGACAGCATTCCAGAAACCTTTTCGCTTTCCCAGCGCGATCAGCCGGCCTTGTCGTTTCCAGCTGCTGGCTTCGCTGCGCAAGCACGCTCTACGGGAGTCGCTCCTCGGTCTCTCCAACGCGATCGCCGTGACGGCTACAGCCAGCAATGGACTTTCTCCATTCAGCAACAGCTACCCTACGCCTTCGTCGCACAAGCGGCCTATGTGGGCAACAATGCCCATCACCAGTTCAACCGCACCTTCATCAATGTGATTGATCCAGCGACAGGTCGCCGGCCGTTTCCCAATTTCAGTAATATTGGCGAGAAACAAAACCACGGCAATTCGAATTTCAACGGGCTGCAAGTTTCTCTCAACCGCGCTGCGCGGACCGGCTTTTCCTGGCAGATGCAGTACATGTGGTCCCACACCATCAACGACAACTCCGGCGCCGGTGACGGTGGGCAGTGGATGATTTCCGATTGTCGCCGCTGTGATCGTGGGGATGCGGACTGGGATGTCCGGCACACTTACACTTCGGCGGCCGTCTACAGTCTGCCCTTCGGAAAAGGGAAGCGATTTGGACCGGCGTCTGGCGTCGCGGGCGCGCTAATTAGCGGATGGGAGATTAGCGGACTCGGAACTGCGCGCACGGGTCGACCTTTTTCGATTACGGTCAACCGCAGTGCGGCTGATCTTCCCAATGGCGTCGCCAGCACGCCGGGCGATAGTGCGCCCGCCCAGCGTCCTGACTATGTGGGTGGACCTTTGTATCCCGCCACCCGAACTCCAGATCAGTGGCTCAATCTGGCTGCTTTCCGCGTTCCCGCTCGAGGCACCTGGGGCAATCTTTCGCGTAACTCAGCGCGCGGGCCCGGATTGTGGCAAGTCGACCTTGCAGCGGGAAAGACAACTCCCCTGGGGGAACGTTTTGGCTTAGAATTTCGGGCGGAGATGTTCAATTTATTCAATCGGGCGCAATATGGCCTGCCGAATGCAAACATCTCTCAACCAGCTCAGTTTGGCCGAATTACAAGCGTGGTTAATAACACGCCGACCGGGGCGGGTGGACCGCGTCAAGTGCAGTTCATGTTGCGGCTGAAGTTTTAACGCCAGAATACCGGGATGAAGTCCTGGGGGAGAGCCAGGGGAGCGGGCGTTGCGCCTCGCCTACATCCCGTTTACTTGAATCTCCTGGCTCCTAAAGTCCCGGCTGAGAGCACTGAAGCAGGCCGTGGGTGCTTAGGGTTCATGGCGTCGAATCAACGTGGCGGAGCCGGAACCGAGACCAAGCGTCGTGCCAAGTTCAAAGGCGATCCAAGTGATCTCCATGGAGTCTGGAGTTAAGAGGCGGAGCCGGACCTCGCCTTTTGCTCCGGAGGGTCCAACCCACGGCAAGCGAGCGGATTCGCCCGTTGCTTGCCCTGTGAAATGGAACACCACCTCCGGCGAGATGGTCCGGTCCAAGATTCGGTAGCGCGCCCGGTAACGCCCTTTGAGCAGGCCAGCTTCTTCGGAGATGCGGGCTTCGATGTATTCGGGGGGATAGAGGTCATCGCGCAGAGCCGCTACATCCGAGGAGCGTAAATAGTACCAGTTACCGGCCAGCGAGCGAGTTGCAAGCGGCGGCGTGTTTGGGGCGCTGAGAATCGACTCCTTGCTCGCCGCAGGAGCGAGTGGCTGTACCTCAGGTCGAAAAGAGCAGGTCGTTTCGGGTGTCCGATTGAGCCGCGCGGTCAGCTCTCCGAGGGTCGATTCCAAACGGCTAAGATGAACGGCGGCGGCGTCGCGTTCCGCCCTCAGTTTCTCGGCCTGCTTTCGCCAATAATTAAGCTGGAGCTCCAAATTTTCGATGTCGCGGCTGGCTTTTGCAAGGGGCGTGGCAGAAGCCGGGGCACGAGCCTTGCTGTGCTGCTCGACTTCGAGGAGCCGCTGGCTCCGAGCGGTCACCTCCACGAGCGATCCCGTACGAAGGGCCCAGAGCAGAATCATAGCGACGGCAGCACCAGCCAGCAGCCAGGCGATGTTCGGGTGGCGGCAGCTGGTCAACCAGCGCAGGATCGAAGAAGGGCCTGGTTTCATTCTCGCCGCGCTGTTCGCCGTCTCGGCAACAAGGGGAACAGAGCAACCGAGGGAGGATTCTTGCTGCCCGAGGGAGGCGTCGTAGGCCCGGCGCTTGTCGGCATGCGTTAAAAGCGCAACGATGGCGTTCAACCGCTTCATCTGAATCTCCGCCAGCCGCCGGGCCGACTCATCGGAAGTGCGATCGGGGTGAAGGAGCCGAGCTAGCTGACGGTAGGATTCGCGGATCTCCTCGATCGAGGCCTTTGGGGAAACTCCTAGCTCTTCGTAGAAAGTCATTCGCCCTCTCGGAGAAAGTCGCTCGCTATCCTCGATACCCCGGTTCGTCTAGCAGGTCCCCTCCCCCTAGCACTATCGGTTAAACAAGCTTGCGAGAGGAGTCGCAAACGAAAGATTACTTTCCGAAGACCGCAGTAAGCCTACGGCATGGGCGGCACCGTTGGGCGTCGTTGCCGCGCGGGCGCTCTAGGGCGAATTTGACACAGCTCTTGACCCTTGATTCCCGGACCGATACACTGGGCAGCCGATGAATCGCCGGGACTCACTAGCCAGCAGGAGGCGCTTTCTTGCGTATCTGGCAGCCCCCGGGCTCAGGATCACTGCAGGCGAGCCCCCAACCAAGCCGCAAGAGGCCTTGAGTGTGTTTGACTTTGAAGCAGTAGCACAGAAAGTCCTGCCGCCAGCGCACTTCGGATACTTGGCCACCGGAGTGGATGATGATGCAACTTTGCGCGCCAACCGGGAGGGATTTGGCCGGCTTTACTTGCGGCCGCGCCGCTTGGTAGATGTTTCCCAAGCCGATCAACGGCAAGAGATCTTCGGCCAGGTCTGGGAGAGCCCGCTCGGTTTGGCTCCGGTGGGGAATCAAAAGGCGTTTCATGGGGAGGGTGAAATCGCAGTGGCGCGGGCGGCCAAATCGACCCGCACACTGATGATCCTTTCCACGGCTACCAACACCTCCGTGGAGCAGATTCGCCAGACCCTTGGCGCCCCGCCGTGGTACCAGCTCTATGCTTCCTCAAGCTGGGAAGTTACCGAACGTTTGGTCAAACGGGTCGAGGCGGCTGGCTGCCCCGTCTTGGTGCTAACCGTGGATACCCAGGCCGGCCGCCATGCCGAAACCTACGAAAGACTGAGAAGACTCGACCAGCGAGACTGCAAGACTTGCCATCCCCGTACACCCGGCAGCTTTTTTCAGAGGAAGCCCATGTTCGAAGGGGTTGACACAACCCAGTTGCGCATCGTGAATCCGAGCCTAAACTGGAAGGACCTCTCCCGGCTACGATCTTTTTGCCGCATGAAGCTTGTTGTTAAGGGAATTGAGACGGCCGAAGATGCCCGGTTGTGCGTCGAGGCTGGCGTCGACGGTCTTGTGGTCTCCAATCACGGCGGGCGCGCAGCCGAAAGCGGTCGCGGTACGATTGACTGTTTGCCCGAAGTGATGGAAGCGGTGGGAGGCCAGATCCCCGTGTTCCTCGATGGCGGCATCCGGCGCGGCACCGACATCCTGAAGGCGTTAGCTTTGGGAGCGAAAGCGGTCTTCATTGGCCGGCCTTATATTTGGGGACTAGCGGCATTTGGTCAGGCGGGTGTGGAAGCCGTGATTCAGATGTTACGCCGCGAGCTCGATTTGGTGATGCGGCAGTGCGGGGTGACACAGTTATCCCAAATTTCTCGCGCTCTGGTAGGCTTCCATTCCTCCGCGCGACATTCCCGCTAGCACAGCCTGAAATCATCAGTTCGTCTGCAATGAGGTCAATTGCGAAATAAGTCACGCTTATGGTATTCTCGCCCCCAGCGTGAGCTCAACACTTTTTCATTACCGCTTATTTCGGGACATCGCTGTCACTGGAAGCATCAGCAAAGCGGCAACCCTGCACCAGATTTCTCAGTCCGCAGCCAGTCAACACATTCAGGAACTCGAGCGGCAGTTTGGCGTGCAGCTCGTGGACCGCTCCCGGCGGCCGCTGCTACTCACCGAGGCCGGACAACTGTATGCGGAGCTCTGTCGGGATTTGATCCGGCGCTGGGAGGATTTTCACGCCGCCGTGGAGCAGCTCAAATCCGAGGTCGTGGGTACGGTTCGTGTAGCGGCGATTTTTTCGGTCGGCCTCTCGGAGATGTCCGGCCTTCAGAGCGAGTTCAGTCGGCGCTTTCCGCAGGCGGAGCTCGCCGTAGAATACTTACGTCCGGAACGGGTCTACCATGCCGTTCGTTCAGGGCAAGCCGATCTTGGCTTAGTCAGTTATCCCCACCCCACCAAAGAAATTGCGGTCATTCCCTGGCGTTGCGAAGAAATGTGCGTGGCGGTAGCGCCGTCGCACCCGCTCGCCAGCCGGGAGACCGTCTCGCCGAAAGATCTCGAAGGTCAAGAGTTCATTGGCTTTGATCCCGATCTTCCCATTCGCAAAGATGTGGACCGTTTTCTTCGCGATCAGGGTGTTTCGGTGAATGTGATCATGCACTTTGATTCCATCCCCATGGTGAAAGAGGCGCTGGCTTTGGGATCGTGTGTGAGCATCCTACCGTCCCGCATGTTGAGAAGTGAAATCGAGCAGGGCCGCCTAGTGGCGGTGCCGCTCCGAGAGCCGGGTTTGGTGCGACCGCTCGGCATTATTCATCTCAAGCGAAAGTCATTCAATCGAGCGACCGATTGTTTCCTCCAGCTCTTGCAAGAAAGCCACGGGCAAGCGATACCCAAAGCCGTGGCTTCGATCTAAACCAGCCCTGCGATTCCGCCGAATGCTCTAGTGTGCGTCGCATCGGCAGCAACAAAGCGGCTAGCAACTTGTGACCCGCCAGCGAATTCACTCCAGTGTTGAAGAGAGTGTTTGGATGAGTCAAGCGGCGGTAAGGGAGGCACGGCTTGCACATAACACGCCTTTTGGTGCGGGGTGTGGGACCTTTCGAGCATCTGGACCTCAACTTTTCGTCTGCCGACGGACTTCCGGATTTAGGCCCGCATCTTCTGGTGGGGGCAAGTGGCTCAGGAAAGACAGCGGCGGTGCGCGCCCTTGCCTGGGTACTCGCTGGCACGGAAGGATACGGGTTTCCCCTGAGCGAGTTCCGGTCCACTTTGGCTGGCCACCGCACTTCGACGGCGGCCGTAATCCTCAGTAACCGCAACGGAGTCCAAGAGATTCAGCTGGCGGGGCGAGGCGCGGAGGACATCGCAGGCCACGCGTTATGGCTCAACAACGCCTTGGGACAATTGCGGATGCCTTACCAGGCTGCGGTGCGCGGTTACTTGCACGCCGGAGAGGCTTTTCTGTGGGCCAGCTCTCGCGAAGTGGTCAACGTGCGCTACCCAGTACGCGGCGCCGCCAGCCGCCCCTTCGCAGCAGCCTACGCGGCCCGTCCAACCCTAAAATATCTCCACGATCCTCGCTCCGCTGCGGAGCAAGAAACCCTGAATACAGCCCTCTCCTTTGAGGCGACAGTCGCCAACGCAGCGGTACAGTCCTGGCTGGTGAGTATTTTTACTTGAGCCGCACTAGCGGTCAAACAGGGTCTTCCTGGTTTCAACTACGAGAAGACCCTGCAACGACTCGAACAGGCCTTGAGCTTCGTTCTCAGCGAGGAGCTTTCTTTCGGCGTGGATTATGAGGATCGCATGCAACCTCTGATCTGCTGGCGGGGGCGGCGCCTGCATGTAGGCCAGCTTCCCGATGGCTTACGAATGTTGCTAGGCTTGTTTGCGGATTTCATGATGCGTTTCGAAAGCGCGGAGACTGACTCTGGCGTCTTAATTGTGGATGGACTCGACTCCCATTGCCATCCCCAGTGGCAGGCCCGCATCCTGCCCGCTCTGCGTTTGGTGTTTCCAACCATTCAGATCATCGCCACTGCCTACTCGCCGCATCTGCTGAACTCGTGCCCGGAGGTGAAGTTTACTTGCTCGAAGCGGGTTTAGACGGCCGCTCTCGTGTGCTGGCGCCCCACGAAGGTTACGGATCTGTCTTACTAGCCAACCTTCACCAGGCGTTACTTCGCGGCGATCCCAGCATGCAACTGCTGGAAGATGAAGACTGGAACAAGCCGTACGAGGAGCTCTCGCTGTGTCGTCGCACGGTTTAGACGCTCTCTGGCAGAACGTACGGTTCCCGATATTTTCGGCCTAGCAAAGCGTTCGCTTCCGCATCGCCGGGAAAAGTTTCCGTGGCTGGGTCGAAGATGAGTTTTCGGCCGGTACGAAACGCGATATTCGCTAGATGGCACAGCGTGGTGGAAAGGTGTCCCTCCAGAACCTCACAGCTGAGCTCTTCCCGTTTGCGCGAGCGGACACACTGAATAAAGTTCTCAAAATGACTTGTGCCCGGACCATCTCCTCCTGGAATTTCTGGACCTGGTTTGTAATCAATTTTCGGGAAGCTTCGATTGACGGCGCGGAGAGAAATTCCCGACGGCGGATCCGGGGTCGTGAGAGGGGTAAATTCTCCAACAACGGTGGACCAGTTCCGCGCAGAAGTGATATACCCTCTCGGCGTGTAAAAAAACTCGCCGAGATGCACGCCGCCGAAGCTCGGGCTCGGTAGTGTGGTTGCTTCGCACTCAACCAGCGTTCCATCGGCATATTCAAAGACTGCGATTTGTACGTTTGGCGTCTCTTGATCAGTATCCTCGTCGGCGAATCTTCCTCCAACGCAATGCACTTTCACCGGATGAACGTCTTTGGCCAGGGCCCAACGCACAATGTCGAGCGCGTGTACGCCGTTGTTGCCGACCTCGGTGGTTGAGGTGTCCCAGAAATTGTGCCAGCCATAATGAAAGCGATTCAGCGTGAAGGGCCGGTAAGGCGCCGGTCCAAGGTACAAATCCCAGTGCACTCCTTGAGGAATCGAGGACTCCTGCACCCGGCCAATGCTGGTGCGGCCGCGGTAAACCACGGCCTTCGCGCGGTAGGTCTTGCCGAAGGAACTCTCTTGTACGAACTTCACGCCCGCACGGTTGCGCGGCTCGCTGCGGCGGTTGAGACCGGTTTGAACGATGCGGTTGTATTTCCGGGCAGCCTCCACCATTTTCCGGCCCTCCCGAATGTTGTGGCTGAGCGGTTTTTCCACATACACATCTTTGCCCGCCTGGCAGGCCCAGATCGTTTGCAGAGCATGCCAGTGATCCGGCGTCGCGATGGAAATCGCATCGAGATCCTTGCGCTCGAGCATCTTCCGAAGATCGACGAAGGTCTCCGGGCGGTAGCCGGCAATTTGCTCCAGCTCGGCGACAGCATCGGGAAACAAGCGCTCATCGACGTCGCACAGAAAAGCGACCTTCACGCCCGCAATTTTGGCGAAAGCGCGGTAGTGATCCCGGCCTCGGCCTCGGAATCCCACCACGCCAAGCCGCACCTCCTGACTCGGGCTGCTCTGGCCCCAAGCTGGGTAGACAGCAGGTGCCGCTGCCGTGGAAGTGAGGAAATTTCGTCTCGTAGTCTCTTGCTCCATGATGGTTACCTCGAAAGAAACTTTATTTCAGATGTCCCAGCTCGAATTAGGTGGGTGCGGGAGCGTCGGCCGGCTTGATCAACAGAACCAATACGACAGAGAACAATGCGATGCTCGCAAACAATCCAAAAATTGCCGCTAGAGGTACTGCAAGGTCTCTCAGAACGCCGAAAAACCAATCTGCTAGGCCGCCGCAGCTTATGCTGACCATGTTCATCATGCCGTAGCCAGTCGCACGCAGCTGCGGGCGTGCAATTTGGCACAAAATTGGCATATTGTTGCAATCGAAAAATCCCCATCCGATGCCGAAAAGAATGAGGAAGAAAATAGCGATGCTCAAGTTGCCAGTCTGTGGCGAGTAACCGACGCCCAGCATGGCGATCGTGATGAGCACCATGCCGATGGCGCTGGTATAAATCCGCCCGCGAGGCGTACGGCGCATCCAAACATCCGCCAGCCAGCCGCCCCCGAAGGCTGCCACCACAGCGGCCACCATCCAGTAGAGAGTTGCCGAAACGCCGGCTTTCCCTTGTCCGATCCCAAACTCTGCCTTTAAGATGGCCGGCATCCAGTCCCGGACAATCCAGCCCGCCATCGCCGGGAGGGTGAAATACAACACGAGAAGGAGAAAAGATCGATTGCGCAATAACTCCTGGAGAGCAAGCCTTGGGGAGAGCTTTGCTGGTTGAGCTTCCGGTCCTAGGGGGGCGTTGCGGATCCAAACAAAGAGGGGAAAGGCGTAGAGAACGCCCACCACCCCGCACAGCTCAAACATCCAGCGCCAACCCAAAGCTGGATGATCTGCGGCATAGCCGCTGAAGCCGCCGATGATCACGCCTGCATAGATCCCCATCTGGTGCACGCCAACGGCGCGCGACCGAGTTGGACCCCGGTGATAGTCAGCAATCAGAGCCAGTGCCGCAGGCATATAGAGTGCTTCGCTAATTCCCATCAAGGCCCGTGCGGCGAGCAGCTGGCCGTATGAGCTCACCTGGCCGGTGGCCCAAGTCACGGCCGACCACGCGAGCAAACTTCCGGCAATCACATGTTTCCGGCTATAGCGATCCGCGAAATAACCGCCCACGGGACTTAGAAAAGCATAGGTCCATTTAAACAACGCAAGAATTTTTCCCCAGTTGGCCTCTGAACCAATTTCCGCCACTTCTTGCATGACCGAAAACTTCATTGCCGCCAACATCTGCCGGTCGAGATAATTCAGCAGGGCGACAGGCGCTAGCAGCAACACAACGAGCCAGGCGCGATCAAGTCGTGGTTTGCGCAGGTTGGTCATAACAGAAAGTGGCGGTTGTCGGCGTGGTGGCGTTCCCAGCGTTTCTGCATCATGCCGATGCTCAGTCTAAAACAAAAACGGACCGCGTCGGGGCCGGGCGCCCCGAATCAAACTGCTTGGACGACGGCGCTGACGGGCTTAGATCCAACTGGGACCATGGTGAGCAGGGCTGCGGGCGCTCGAGTGCGTTTCGCTGTTGGAGTAATGTAGATGACGGCCAAATCGCCCGATTGCCGGTTCACAACCAGAGCGAATTGGTTATCCGGTGTTACAACGATTTGGTGCGGCTCGGATCCTACCTGGGTGGCGCCCACCATTTTCCGGGTGTCGATGTTGAGGATGGTCACTTGGCCCGCTCGTGGGTTGGCGACAAACAGAAATTCGGGCTCGCGGCTTGAAACCGCCATCGCTCCCGGAGCGTTGCCCGCGACGACGGTTTCCGCCACTTCCGTAGAGTAGGGAAATACGATCACCACTGCGTCCATGCCTTCTCCCGTTACGAAGAGTTGACCGCCGTCGGCCTTAAAGCAGAGGTGGTGAGGGCGGACAGCAAGTGGCAACCGCACGACGAGGCGGCTAGAAGCCGTGTCAAAAATGGACAGCAGGCGCCGGTCCTGATGCGCCGCGATCCACTGCCGCCCGTCTTTGCGAAACCGGGCTTGGGAGACGGCAGAACCGCAATCCACCCTCCGGATAGCGCCGGTTTCCAGATCCACTAGGGCGACTTGGCCGGTCTGGGGAAAAGGAACCAGCGCCTTCTGACCCTGGGGCGAGAGATCGAAGTCTCCGCAGTCTTCCGGTAGCTCGATACGCCTCCGGGGAGTGAAGCCTTCTAGCTCCACCTCGATGAGCTGGCGCGGCTTGCGGGAGAGCACCCACAGCGATTCCCCGCCAGGACGCGCTTTCATCCCGCTGGCTTGCATGCAGATGGTATTCCACCGTACGCGCTCCAGCGTCCGTGAGGAAATCTCATACACGATACCCTTTTCTGCAGTCAGTGCATAAACCGATTTGCGCCTTGCTTCACTCAGCAGGGAGATTGGAGCGGCGTCCAAGCGAATATGCCGGACCAGCGTCAGAGCATTCAGATCCACAGCGGCTACGGCGCGGTCCTCCTCGTTCGCAACGAAGGCATAACCGCTGTAGCCTGGTTTCGGTTTTCTTGAGCAAGCAGCCAGCCAGCCGGCCGAAGCGAGAAAGGCGCGCCGCGAAAGAACTTGAAACATGCGCTCCGCACCCTCTTTATTCTAGTCGCCGCAGACAAGAATCACGTTCCAGCGCAAGTAAGCGGCTTTTGATGTCGAGGCCCGCGGAAAAGCCGGTGAGTCTGCCGCTGGCTCCAATCACCCGGTGACAAGGAATGAGAATCAGGAGGGGGTTTCTGCGGTTGGCCTGGCCCACAGCACGCGCAGCAGCCGGGTTCCCGAATCGCCGGGCGAGTTCTCCATAGGAAACCGTTTCGGCATAAGGAATGGTGCGCAGCAGCTCCCAAACTCTCTGTTGAAAGGGCGGGCCCGACGGTGCAAGTTCCACGTCGAAGGCGCGCCGCTTTCCAGCAAAATATTCCTCAAGCTGCGTAATGACATCGCCAAAGGCCGAATCGTCTCGTACCCAAGAGGCTTCGACCTTAAGCGGGCGCTGAGAGCAAGAGAATTGCAACCACCGCAGCCCCTTGGAATCGCCTGCCAAAAAAAGCTGCCCAAAAGGACTTGCCATCCAGCGATAACGCATCGCTTCAAGGTAGCAGACTGCGCGGTCGATCTCGCGAGGCCATTTCCCTAGGAACGTCTTTTCGCTTATGGTAGATCTATGTCGCCATTCCTCGAGACGGTTTTCTGGCTCGTGACTGTCTGCGCGGCCGTGGACATCCCGCAACCGGATCGAAGGCCCCTGGCCGATGAGTGGGGGTACCGGCCTTCGGATGGAGCTGTGGTTGCGCTCAACCCACCTTCGCTCAGCTGGGTTCATGAAAAGGGTGCGGCATCCTATACGGTTGAATGGGCGCAAACGGCGGATTTTCGAAATGCTGTGTCGATTCGAAATCTCCGCTGGAGTGTTTACACGCATCATGAGACGCTGCCTCCAGGTGAGTACTGCTGGCGCTATCGCATCCACACGGTGTCTGGCGCCGTGTCTCCATGGAGCCGCGTGCGGCGGTTCCGGATTCCAGCAGAGGCGGTTGCGTTCCCGCAACCCACTTTAGCGGAGTTAAAAAGGCGGATCGGAAACGATCATCCTCGGCTGTTTTTGAGCCGGAGCGACCTTCCCCGGCTGCGGGATTACGCCACGGGCGCGGGGCGTGAGGAGTTTGCGCGTCTGCGCGCCAAAGCCGATGCTCTTCTCAAGGCAGAGCCGACACCCGAGCCCACCATCATTGGCGATCCCGACGACCCCCAAACACGCCAACATTGGTGGTCGAACCGTACGCAGGCCATTCAGGCGCTTCACGAGGGAGAAGTGCTGAGCTTTACTTGGTTACTGACTCAAGATCCGAAGTACGTTGAAGCAGCGCGCCGCTTTGCGCTTCAACTAGCTGCTTGGAAGTTAGATGGGCCCACGAATTTCGCTGCAAACTGCGAAGCGGCCAAACCCATGCTCCACCGCTTGGCGCGCATCTACGATTGGGTCTATCCACTGTTGAGCGAATCCGAGCGGCAAATGTTTCGCCAGGTGCTTTTGCGCCGCGCCCAGGATGCCTGGCTCAGCGGAGAAGTCCGCCAAGGTGTGGGGCATCTCAATCAACCCTATGGAAGTCACGCCAATCGCACCTGGCACAAGCTAGCCGAAAACGCGGTGGCGACACTTGGTGAGACCCCGGAATCCGACTTGTTTCTCGAATATGCCGTGACGAAGTTCTTCGCCGCTTATCCGGTTTGGTCCGATGAAGACGGAGGATGGCACGAAGGCCTCGCTTATTTTGCGGGTTATATGACCAAGGCCACCTGGTGGATGCATCTGGCTCACCAAGCGCTGGGCATCGACGGTTTTCGCAAGCCCTTTTTCCGGCACTTTGGCGACTACGCGCTGTATTCTTCTCCACCCGGATCGCCCGATCTCGGTTATGGCGACAATTCATACCGCTCTGTCTCGCCCGAGTGGGCCTTTCTCCACTATTTCATCCGACAAACCAAAAACCCCTATTGGGCTTGGTGGGCGAAGGAGTGGAAATTGCCAGAGAATCTCGATGAGCCCGTGTTGTCTTTTCTCTGGAGCTCGCTGGGTGAGGTGAAACCAGAGAGGCCGGCACAGTTTCCCCCTTCCAAAGTCTTTCGAGGCACGGGCATCGCCATCCTGAATACGACGATTGAAAATGCGGCCGAGAACGTGCAAATACGCTTTAAGTCCAGCCCCATGGGACGGTGGAGTCACGGCCATGAGCCGCACAATTCGTTTACGCTCACCGCCTACGGCGAATCCCTTCTGGTGAACAATACCTATCGGGATCTTTACGGCAGTCCTTTTCACAGGGGCTGGGTGTGGAGCACACAAGCGCATAATGCGGTCCTCGTGAACCGGCAAGGACAGAAGCCGCATACAGCGGATTTTGGGGGGCAGATTCAACAGTTTGACTTGCGCGAGGGGTTGGATTACGTGGTGGGCGACGCAAGCGCTTCTTATGAAACGAAACTCCTTGGCGCCCTCCGCCACATCGTGTTCGTGAAGCCGGATGTTGTGTTCGTGGTTGACGAGCTGGCCACGCCACAACCATCCACCTTTCAGTTCCTGCTTCACGCGCAAGTCCCCTTTACAGTTGACAGCAACCGCCAGCGGCTCAGCGTCGAGCGGGAAAAGGGAGGCGTTGTCGTCGATTACTGGTCTCGGAAGCCATTCCAATTCCGCCAGTGGACGGGCTACGAGCCACCTCCCGACAAGCAGTATTTGCTCTCTGTCAACCGTCCGATGATTCCTGAGCAATGGCATGTGGAAGCTTCAACGCAGGAGGCTTCTGCGAACAATCTGACGGTTACCGTTTTGCGGCCGTACCGAAAAGGAAGCCGCCCGGATTCACCTCTCCAGGTCAGCAGTGGAGACAAGCGGATCGATCTGATAGTGACCAGCGCGGGCGGTGCGCCTGTCCGGGTGGTATTTCGTGATCAGGCTCTTGAGGTCCAGAAACGGAATCACTTCTGGCGGATCGTTCGCCAGCCCAAGCAGGAGTTAGGCCCTCGGTAAGGTGACGACGGCAGTGAGGAGGCCAAGGGTAGTTGGTGAGCGCGGCCGGCAGCAGTGAGTTTATGGCTTAGCGATGGGCTTTGCCCGCTCTCGTACATGCGGTGGAATACGGTCCCCCGCGCCATGGTAGTTGAACTCTTCGCCGTAGCGAAAGCCATGCTTGACCCCGATGGTTTCGGCCAGCTCCTCAACCAGGGCGCGGATTAAAGCGCGGATCGAGGCGCGGTCCAAGACGGTAAGCAAGGGCGAGGATTTGCCCGCTGCCTCGAGCCGTTGTTTCACCTCGTGAGCGTAACGGCGATTGGCGGTTTCCAGCTGTTGAAGTGCGGCCACCTTCAAATGAATGTATTTAGTGATGTCGACCGGCCGAAATTTCGCTGCCTGGTGACCGCCTTCACCCGGCCGATAGGGACGGTAAGGCGCGTAATAATAAGTTTCGGCAACGCTCACTGGCGGTAAGCCGAGTTTTGTGAACTCCTCTCCCACGTACCGCCCGCTCCCATAAGAAAGCTCCTCGGCTGCACGCGCAGTAAAGAAGTGATCCCAGTCGGGTTCGTAGTGAATCCACGGGTCGGGGTGAAAGACGATTTGTGGTTTGTAGTGCCGCACAAACCCAAAAATCTGGTTTCGAATCTCATTGCTCGATACCTGGCCAAGTTCCCCGCTTTTGTGGTTTAGCAGATACACTTCGCGGATGCCGAGCAACCGCGCCGCCTGTTCTCCTTCCCGGTTGTTTGCAAGGCGTGTGTCGGCTGGACTCAGGCCGAGCGAGTTTTTTTCATCGTTGCCAACTTGGAGGACGTGAACCGCATAGCCTTGCTCGATGAGTGAGGCGAGGGTTCCGCCCGCCGCCATTAAATAATCGCCGGGCGTAGATGTAATCACCAAGACACTTTTGGGAGGTTGTCCGGCGGCCGGCTGCACCGGCACAAGCAGAATGGGCCAGAGCCAGCGAATCATGACGGAAGCGTTAGTCTATCAAGTCGCCAGCGTGATATTCTAGGGAGCACTTTTCGTGAAAATGGGCTTCCGTCGCACTTTCGGCAGCGGGATGTGGGCCGCTGTCTTGCTGTGCCTTGGAACGCCGTCGCAGGCGCAGGAACAACTGCCCTTGCGACCGCTACCGCCGGGTAAAACGGTTTTTGTTCTCCAGCCCCATCACGATGACCACACTACGGACCACGGCATGGGCGGCTTAATCGCTCGCTTTGTGGACGAAGGCTACGATGTGTATTATCTTCGCGCCTCAAATGACGAAAAGGATGGCACCGCCTTGCCGGCTGAAAATGACAAGATCAACTTGCGGGAAGCGCTTGCTGCGGCCAAGGTCTTGGGAATAAAAGAAGTGATTAACCTTAACTGGCGCAACGACTACACGGCACCTATTCCTCTCAACGAGCTGCGCGCTCAGATCATTTTTCTGATTCGCAAGTACAAACCGGATATCGTTGTGGGGCACAATCCCTGGGAACACTATCAGAAGAATCCAGACCACCGGAACGTAGGCCGGGCCATGGCCGAGGCGTATTGGATGGCGGGCTTAGAAAACGTGCACCCCGAGCATTTTTTGCTCGGGGTTCAGCCCCATGCTGCTTCGTATTTAATTGGCAAGGCCCGTCTTGATTGGGGGCTGGGGCACCGCCCCAACGTCTTTTTTGAACTCAACGCCGAACAGGTGCGCCGCAAACAAATCGCCTATCACACGCACCGCAACGTGTATGCGAATCCCGCCACGGCGCGAGCCATGCGCGCCGAGCTGGCCCGGCTCGGTCTGTATCTTCCCGAATGGGAGGCTTTGGATGATCAGGAGGCAGCTGTCCTGATGGAGGCCTGGCACATGGAGTGGATTTCGCGTCAGCGTGGCCGCCAAGCGGGAGTCGAATTTGCCGAAGACTACTACTTCATGGATGAATTCGATCACTTGCCGGGCCTGAAGGCGTATCTCCAGCAACACGTACGCACACCATGAGCCGCAGCACCCTTCGTTTCTTCGCCTTCTGGCTGTTCGGTGGTTTGCTGGCGGCGCAGCAAAAGGTTCTGGTGATTTCCGCCGATAGCGCAAACCTGGTCCTTTCGGCCGGAGGCCTGCTGGCTGGGATGGCACGCGCGGGAGCCGACGTGTGGTGGGTACGTGTCACTAATGACGAGAAGGACTCCTGGAAGCTCGCGCCCGAGGAGACAGCGCTGCGCAGCCGCCGAGAGAGCGAAGCTGCGGCCAAGCTGCTGGGTTTCCGGCAGGTCATCCACTTAGGCTACCGCGCGGGCGAACTGGCAGAGACGCCGTTCACCACGCTGCGGGATCGTCTTGTGATTTTCATCCGGCATTATCGGCCTAACGTGCTCTTCATCCCCAATCCATACACCGAGTATGACCGGGTTCTGGACCGTTTCTATACCGGCCGGGCCGCAGAAGATGCCTGGCGCGCGGCGGCCATCGAAAACTTCGTACCGCCCTTCACGCACCTGGGCCTGGCGCCTCACCGCGCCGGCGAGATTTATTATTACGCCCAGCCGCTAGATCCGCAGCGCCGTCAAGCCGAGAGCACATCGACGTTTGTGCCGCAACCGAAGGTGGTCGATATCACCCCGATGCTCGAAACCAAGATCCGTGCGGCTCAGGCGCTGACCACCAGCAACGAAGCCATGGCTCAAGCTCTAAAAGCCCGCCTGGAAACTACAGGACGCCGCTTACCCCTGTTAGACACGTTAGCTCCTGCCTCCATTCAGAAGCTCGTTGAGGAAAACGTGCGCGGTCTAGCCAAGCTCTGCGCCCAGGGCACGTCTTACTCGGCGGCCGAGGAGTTCCACTATGCAGGAGTTGAGTTTCGTATTCCTCGCAAATACCGTGAGTAAATCCTTTCCGACATCTCCGGTGCACGATGTCTGGCGCAGTCGCGCCGCGTGGAGAGAGAATGGACGGATGCGCCGATTGGTCGTCCTTGGCTTTGCGACAGCGATAGGCCTCATCGCAGCAGATCACCGTGTGGTGAATGAAGTCAACTATCACACGTTTTCTACCGAACATCCCATTCAAGCGAGGCTCCGGTCCGGGGACCGCGTGATTACGAAAACTGTCGATTCGGCCGGATTTGACCTCCATGGTGTGCGCCACACCAAGACTCATGGCAACCCGCTGACCGGTCCTTTTTTCATCGAAGGGGCCGAGCCTGGCGATGCGATTGCCGTCCATCTCGAACGCGTCCGGTTGAACCGCACCACGGGTTACACTGCCTTTCAAGTGGGTGCCCTCACGCCAGGCGCCAAAACGAAATATGCGCCGCCGCCCTATGAAGAGGGGGCGGTTCTACCCGGACGCACCGATTTGATTCCCTTTGTTCTGGATGTCAAAACCGGAAGCGCACGCCCGAAACGGCCCTTGAGCAAACGCTTGGATCTGCAGTTTCGCGCTGTTCCCATGCTGGGCTGTATTGGAGTAGCTCCGGGCATGGAGCCAGCGCCCACCTCGGGCCCAGCGGGCTCTTATGGAGGCAACCTTGACTACAAGGAAGTCCGCGAGGGCACGACCGTGCTGCTTCCCGTGTTCGTACCAGGCGCCTTTCTCTTTGTTGGCGATGGGCATGCGCTTCAAGGCGATGGCGAGGCAGTGGGCTCGGGAATTGAGACTTCGCTTGACGTCCAGTTCACGGTTACGCTGCGCAAAAACGCCCGCCTCACCAATCCGCGCCTTGAAAACTCAGAGTTCCTCATCAGCCTCGCGGCGCGGACCTCAAGCCAGCCCGCTTGGAATGAACTGTTCGCGCTTGCCAACAGCGACATGCTGCGCTGGCTGGTCGAAGAATATGACGTCGAGCCGGTCGCAGCACATTTATTGATCGGTCATGAGGCCAAGTATGACGTGGCGGCTTTGAGCGGAGTTTTGGCCGTGCGGATTCCTAAACGCGCCCTCTCGCGCAAAGCGCAGCCCTAGAAGGTGCGTGTCCCAGATACCAGCGTCGGAAGGTGATACACCGAGTGACCAGCGGTGACATACAGGCCGCGAAATCCTTCTCCCCAGCAACAATTGCTGCTTGGTTCGGGCGTGAGAATACGGCCCAAATACTCTCCGCGAGAGGAATAGATTTCCACCCCTTGCCGCGTCGCCATCCAGACATTTCCCGCTTCGTCTGTTTTGAGCCCATCGGCAAGCGCTGGGGCGAAGTCGCGAGCCCGGGAAAGCCGGCCGTCCGCCAGGACCTCACAGACTCGCACCAATTCGCTTTTCTGATCTGCGATGTAAAGTTGCTGCTGTGTTGGTGAAAGCGCGACGCCGCTAGGCGAAGCAACTTCAGCAACGAGGCGGACTTCGCCTCTCGGCGGAGCGCCACCAACACCGCTGCGAGCAGGCGTAATTTGAAAGACGGCCGAGCTTGGTGGATCAGAAAAATAAATGCTGCCGTCAATGGCGTAGACAAGATCCGCAGGGCCCTTGACGTTTTCCCCAGCCAGAACGGTAATGGCGCCACTTTTCTCAGTGCGGGTTACACGGCCCCCGCCTTCGGCCACCAGCAAGCGGCCCTGATGGTCAAAGCTCAACCCCCGGGCACGATTGGTGAAGTTGCGAAACACACTAGCTGTGCCGCGCTCCCACTTCAGAATGCGCTGATTCGCAACGTCGCAAAAGAGCAGATAGCCGAGACGGCTAAAAACCGGCCCGGCAGTGAACCCGTAGCCGACCGCGACTTGCCGCAGCTGAGCCGACTTGTCGATGAATTTCCAGAGCTGATCGGATTTGGCTTCCACCATCATGGCGCCTGCTTAGGATCCGCGACCCGGCGCATACCAACTGCGGGCGGGTGCCGAATACGCGATGTTGAGCTCGGGCGTCTCAATCCGTTTGCCGTTTTCGTATCCCGAATCCATCAAAGCCGCGAGGGCGCCGGTTACCAGCAGCGTGCGCTCGGCAGGAATCACGGCCTTACCAGTTTCAACCATGCGGCGGATGCCATGCACCAGCATCGAAAAATTGTTGGAATTCTCACGGGGAATGTAGCACAGCGTCGCCGCCGCCGGCTTTCCTTTCGGCTGAAGGGCGACAAGATACTCGGAAACTTCACTTAGCGCCAGAACAGCTCCTCGAAAGCCATCGCGGTAATCAATTAGGCCAAGCACAGCGCGCATCTGCTCTGGCGGTATTTGGGGTTTCGCTGTCTCGCTGCATGCCAGCGCTCGATCGAGCAAAGCGCGGTTCCAAAGGCCTTCCGAGGCCGCTTGCCAGACGCGTTCTCCCTTCAGCAGCTGCACGGCTTGAATGCCCGTTTCGCCACCCTTGCGGCGCTCGACGAAAGCCTGCAAGGTTTCAAGGATATGAAAAATGCCGCCATCGGCCACCCAGCCGCCTCCCACGGAAAGGGCGCCTTCGAGTTCCACGCCTCGGGGTGGGTCATATTCTGGGCGGCGGAAGGTTACTGGAACGCTCGATCCGGCCATCAAAGGAAAGCGCAACTCGCGCGACCAGTTAAACATCTGTTTGGCCTTTTGCCAGTCATAAGACAGATGCTTGTCAACAAAAACAGGACAGCCAGCTTTGCTTGCGCGAAACACTTTCACCACTTCTTGAAAGAATTCAAAACGCGGGTAGAGCTGCTGTTGTTTTTCATTGTGTGGATAATCGCCGTGTTCGCACACTAATAACACGCCATCCACTGCCAGCTTACCTGTGCCAAGCGTAAGCGCTTCCTCAATCGAATGGCAAAGCCGCACGTTGTACGCCTGGCACAACCGCCGGCCAATGTCGGCGGGATGTAACTGGTGCATCCAAAGCGAAGCCACTTCGAAAGGAGGCGGAAAATAGTCGTCGTTGATCCAGTAGCCTTCGAGAAATCGCGTGATGAAATTATCTGAGTGCGAGCGCACATGATAGGTGGATGACAGGCAGGCCAGCCGCTTTCTTCTACCTTGGCCGTTCAGCGTAAACGGCCAGCTGGCGACGACTGCCGGAAAATCACGCCGTCGCATGCTTACCTCTGCGCGAGTTGTTCGCTGGTGCGGAGGACTCGCAAAAGATTCAAGCCCATCATCTTGCGGATGTCGTCATCTGAATAGCCCAGACGAATCAAGCCCTTGACCAGTAGAGGGTATTTGGAGACATCTTCCATCCCCGCCGGGGTCATGCCCGAGATGCCGTCATAATCGGAGCCAAGGGCCACATGATCCACGCCAACTAGCTTCGCCACGTAATCAATATGCTGGAGTAATTTTTCAGAGCTCACCTTCGGCATTTGCGCGAAATAACGCCGTTGAATCCCGCGCACAAGCTCCCACCGACGCGGATCGCTCGCGTGGAGCGCCAGTACGTCTTTGATCTCTTGATCGCGAGCAGGACGGTTGCGGATGTAGACGTCATACGCCGCCGCGTCAAGATAACCGGCATGAAAATTGATGCAAATCACGCCTCCTTTGCGGGCGATCGCTTTGATGACCTCATCGGGCATGTTTCGGACGATGGGGGCAATGGCCTTAACCGAAGAGTGCGAGGCGATGACGGGCGCCCGGCTTTCTTCCACCGCAGCCAGCACAGCCTTATCGGATATGTGAGAGACATCCACCATCATGCCCATGCGGTTCATTTCTCGAATGAGTTCCCGGCCCGGTTTCGAAAGCCCACCATGAACCTCGACATCTGTCATCGAGTCAGCGAAATTATTGGTGCGGAAATGGGCCAGTGTGAGGTAGCGGACGCCGAGTTTATAGAACATGCGCAGCACCGCCACGCTATCGGAAATCAGGTGCCCGCCCTCGAGACTCGCCAGGGCTGCAAGCTTGCCGGATTTGTGGATGCGCTCGACATCCGCTGCCGTGTAGGCAAACTCCATGTCCTGGCTGTTGGCGGCCACCTCTCGGTGTAAGGCGTCGAGGCACTCCAGCGCGCGCGGCAGCCACAGCTGAGGCGCATAATCCTGAGGCTGGGCATAGATGCCAAACAGCACAGCCCCCAGCTTTCCCTCTCGCATGCGCGGGATATCCAGCTCGTAGTAGGTGTGACGCTCACCGAGACGATAGCCTTCGTCGACGATATAGCGCGGCGTATCAATGTGGGCGTCGAAGATCAAAATGTCCCGCATGAGGCGGTCGAAGCGATCTTCCCCGTACAACACCCCGCCCACAAGCCATAATGCGAGCTGGACGATCATCGGTTGCAGTATACACCGCCAAGGACGCATATAATGGGGAACATTCTCTCAACCAGTGAGGAGGCCCAAGATGCGGCTTGTGATCTTGGCATGGTTTTCGGCCGCACTTGCGTGGACGCAGACAGCGTCGACGCAGATTCTCGGCTTGGTCACGGATTCAACCGGCGCCATCATACCGGGTGCAACGGTTACAGCAAAGCGGCTCGCTACAGGCGACCTGCGAACCACGACCACCAATGAAACCGGCAACTACATCTTTCCACTTGTTGAATCGGGCGAATATGAGGTCAGCTGCGTGGCTGCCGGCTTTAAGACGGAAGTGCGCAAAAACATTCAGCTGGAACTAAACCAGAAGGCGCGGATCGACTTTCAGTTGCAGGTGGGACAGCAAGCCGAGCGAATTGAGGTCAGCTCGAGCCCGCCGCTGCTCAAAACCGAAGACGCGACGCTTGGATCCGTCGTGGACAGCAGGAAAATGCTCGAACTGCCGCTTAACGGCCGGAATTTCGCCCAGGCTGCAACGCTGATGCCCGGAGTTGTCTTCGGCACCGCGCGCATGGGCATTGATGGCAATCAAACCATTGGAACGCGCGCCATGCCCGGCCAGATTGTCGGCATTTCAGCCAATGGCCAGCGCGACGCTAATCAAAACATTACCCTCGATGGCGTCTCAGCGACCGACGGATTCAAATCCTCGATGTTATTCGTGCCCTCCCTGGAAGCCGTCGAGGAGTTCAAGATCCAAAGCGCGGTGTATTCGGCCGAGTACGGCATGAACTCTGGTGCTCAGGCCAACGTTTCCATCAAAAGCGGCACCAACCAGTGGCATGGGACCGCTTTTGAATTTGTCCGCAACGACACGTTTGATGCCCGGGGCTTTTTCTTGCCCCCCGGCCAGCGCAAGAACAAACTGCGGCGAAATCAATTCGGAGGAGTGTTTTCCGGACCTATCCGCAGAGACCGGACATTCTTCCTGGTGAACTATGAAGGGCGGCGTGAGCGGCGAGGCACGCCCGCGCGGGCGACTGTGCCGACCGTTGCCATGCGAAACGGCGATCTATCCGAAATTCTTCAGCCAGGAAATCGCTGGTATCCGCGCGATCCGAACCCTGGGGCCACACGCGCCATCCGTCCGGTTGGCTCCAACACGCCATTCCCCGGCAATCTCATCCCGCGCAGTCTATTGAATCCTGTGTCGCTCAACATTCTGACAGCGAAAAAAGGTTCGCCCTTTCCCGAAGGCGGCTTCATGCCCTTGCCGAATTTCGACGAGCAGGCGCGTGCTGCGGGCTCGGTCTTAAACCTCACCGGCACCAACGACCAGCATCTGGATTCGGACCAATATCTAGGACGCGTGGATCACCGCTTCAACGACAACCACCGTCTTTTTGGCCGTTACGTCATTGTGCCTTCGCGCTGGTTAAATTCCCCCTTGCTCCGGGTCAACCAGTTCACAACCAAGTTCCGGGCACAGAATCTGGGTGTCGGTCACGCTTGGGTGATTAGTCCGCGGATGCTCAACGATCTCCGCGTCGGCTACAACCGGATTCGAGCCAATCAAGTGTCGCTGCACACCAACACCGATTTCTCGCATCGCGATCTCGGGCTCGATATGCGGGTCACCGGAGACGGTAACCGCCGGCTCACGCCCCGCGAAGAGGGTCTGCCCAATATCAATATCACTGCCTTTTCCACCATTGGCTCCGGCAATGTCACCTTTAATACCAATGAGACGGCCGAAGTGGCTGATTCTGTCTCCATCAGCCGCGGCCGGCACAACTTCAAATTTGGCGGGCAGTGGCGGCACAGCCCCGTGGTGAATGAGGCCTCCAATCTACCGCGCGGGCAAATTACCTTTTCTCCTGATATTGTGGGCATTCCCGATGCCTTTGCGGCATTCCTGCTCGGCGTTCCTCTTAACGCAAACTCCGCCGAAGGTGTTCCCACCAATGACATGCACCAGCAGAAGGTCGGCTTGTACTGGTTGGACGACTGGAAAGCGACTCCCAAGCTCACCATCAATTACGGTGTGCGTTGGGATTGGTACGGAGCAGTGACGGATGCCAACGGGAGAATTCGCAATCTTTCCTTCGCCGGGCGCGACGTGCGGACGATCGGCGGCGTCACCTACCCCATGCTCGTGCCCGATCCGCTCGTCGGCGGCGCCCTTTACGACATTAACTGGAAGCAAATCATGCCGCGGTTAGGCATCGTCTACCGCCTCGGTGAGCGGATGGTCATTCGCATGGGTTCGGGTTTGTTTTATTCTCCTCAACAGACCAACAACTTCAACATCCTCGGCCTGAATCCTCCCTTTTCCGGCTCTACAGTTTTTCAGAATGACCGTAATAACCCGATTGCGACGATTCAAAACCCCTTTGCTGGTTTGCCGGTTGGCGCAGGTCCGGCGGCGATTGTCATGCTGGGGTGGACCAAGGCCGAACGCGATAACCGCTCCATGTATCTCAACAACAAGATCTGGCAATGGACCACAGAGATCGAGCGCAGCTTTGGACAGAGCTTCGTGACCGGGATTGCCTATGTCGGCAGCGCTGGCTCACATCTCGACATGCCAGTGATGAACTGGAACAATCCCGATCCTGGCGTCGGACCTGTGCAGGCCAGGCGCCCAGTGCCGTTCTATGTCGATTCGCGCGAGCCGAGCGTGTTGCTTCCGCTGGGCACGGTGCGGCGCCTAGAGTCCTGGACGAATTCCAACTACCACTCCTTGCAGGCCAGGGCCGAAAAGCGCTACTCCCAGGGTCTTACGTTTAACGCGGCGTTCAATTTTCAAAAGGCCATGTATATCGGCTATGGCGTTAATGAAGGTGGTCCTTTCGGCACCAACTTCACCCAAGACCCTCGCAACCGCCGGGGTGATTATGGCCGTTCGCAAATTGACCAGCGTTTCCGCTTCGTCTTCTCGCACATCTGGGAAATTCCTTGGATGCGCAAGGCCAAAGGACCGAAAGGATGGATCCTGGGCGGATGGGCCATTAACGGCATCGTTCAGTTCACCTCAGGTTTGCCGGTGACCATATCCCAGAACGGCGATTCCCACAACACGGGCCCCGCGTCCTTCCAGCGACCCCACGTTGTGCCAGGACGGCCGGTGCCGAGGGTGTGGCAAAACCGCAGCATTGACCGCTGGTTTGACACTTTGGCTTTCGTTCGGTCGAAGTGTGAGGGATGCCCTGGCGAAGGCGTGTATCTCGGACCAAAAGGCTATGGCAACGCAGGCACCTCCTTGTTCGACGCTCCAGCACAGAAGACGTGGGACTTCGCCTGCTTTAAAGAATTCAGACCGAAGGAAGGACACCGCATCCAGTTCCGCTATGAAGCGTTTAATTTTCTCAACACGCCGCAATTTGGGGCGCCTTCGCGTGTGTTAGGGGCGGCCGATTTTGGCCGCATTAACTCCACGGTCGTGAATAACCGGGAGATGCAGCTGGCGTTGAAGTACTTGTTCTAGCCGGGGAGCTTCAGACTGAGACGGCCTGAGGGGCCAGCCGGTCCCTTTTTGCAACACAGGAGGCTCTTTGCCCGCAGCGTGCCCTCGCTGTGCCGATCCGCACTGCGAGCTCAGCTTACCAAACCTTCAAATACCGCTTCCCAGGCAGCTGGCGGACCAAACCGGCCATCTCAAGTTCGAACAAGGCAGCAATGGTTTCCGAAGAGGAAAGTGGCAGGCCAGAATCGAGCAAGGCGTCAAGATGGAGCGGCTCATCCAGGGGAATCAGTTTCAACAGCTGCCGTGCCGCGGGGGAAACCATCGCCTGGGCCGCTGGCGCCTGAAGCTCCAGCTGTCCCTGCTCGAAACCGCTTGGCGCAAGAGGTTTTTTTAACCGCCGCTGGTCTTCCTCGGAGAGCGTAGTGAGAATGTCCTCGACACTCTGCACGAGCGTCGCTCCCTGCTTGATCAGCAGGTTGGGTCCCCAACTCAGCTTGCTGGTGATATTGCCCGGGACAGCGTAAAGTTCGCGCCCTTGTTCAATGGCGAGGCGGGCAGTAATCATCGAACCGCTGTGTCTTGCGCCTTCCACGACCACCACGCCCGCGCTGAGGCCAGAAACCAAACGGTTACGAATGGGAAAGTTCTGTGGATAGGCCGGCGTGGACATGGGAAACTCAGAGATCAATAAACCCTTGGTGGCGATTTCATCGGCCAATTTCCGGTTTTCTGCTGGGTAAACCACATCCACGCCACAGCCCAGTACGGCGGCCGTATTGCCTCCAATCTGCAACGCTCCGCGATGCGCAGCCGTGTCAATGCCCCGCGCCATGCCACTGGTGACGGTGACGCCGTGCTCGGCCAGCTGGCGCGCGAGTTGCTCGCTCGCCGAGATTCCGTAAGCCGTTGGCCTTCGCGTACCGACAATTGCGATCATCAGGCTCTGGAGTAGATCCACGCGGCCCCGTAGAAACAGTAGCGGTGGTGGCTCAAAGATGGAGCGCAGCGCGCGCGGGTAGTGGGCGTCTGCAAAGGTCACCACGTTGACTCCAAGGGCGAGCGCTTTTTCTTGCTGCGAAACCGCCTCGTCAAAGGTGGAGCCGCTGGTAATGGCGTGCGCTGCCCCAAGCGGCGCACCAGCAGCTTCCAACTCCGACGCTGTGGCGCGGAAGATCGCCGCAGGCGTCTGGAATCGTTCTAGCAGGGATAACACCCGCCGCGGCCCAAGGCCCGGTATCAGTTGGAGAGCCAACCAGTAAAGTTGTTCCTCCCGGCCAATTGGCGAAGGGAGAGAAGCTGGGGCGGGAGACGCGGGCATTGGTCAATGAGTGAGTGCCGCGAAGACCGAAGAAATCTCAACTGCGCTCTGCTGCGGCCGGTCGTCAACACCCGCGCACAGACCAGGCCAAAGCCCGCGCCTTTCTAGCGCAGATGTTCAGGCGGGACCTTCAGCTCGCGGCGCAGCCGTTCGAGTTCTCCAACCAACTGCCTCTGCACTGCCGCGTATTCGGGTTTGCCCCACACGCTGCGCATCTGATGCGGGTCCGTTTGCCGGTCAAACAGCTCCCATTCGTTGGTCTTATAAAAGTGTGCGAGAGTGTACCGGTTCGTTCGTACGCCGTCGTGGGGCGCTACGTTATGCACCTTCTCTTCGTAGTAGTGATAATAGAAAACCGTCCGCCAGTCCCCCGGGATCTGGCCGCGCAAAATGGGCAGCATGCTACGGCCTTGCATATCTGGGGGTACGGCTAACCCTGCGGCGTCTAAAAACGTTTCCGCGAAGTCGAGATTCGACACCAATGCTTTGCTGACGCTACCTGGCTGGATCACGCCTGGCCAGCGAATTAGTAGCGGCGTACGAATGGATTCTTCGTAAATCCAGCGCTTGTCAAACCACCCATGCTCGCCCAGATAAAATCCTTGGTCGGAGCTATAAACGACAAGCGTGTTCGAGGCCAAATCCTCGGCATCGAGATACCGTAATAATCGCCCTACGCTATCATCGACCGAGGCGACGCAGCGCAAGTAATCCTTCATGTAGGCTTGATACTTCCAGCGCACAAGATCCTTTCCGGCGGGCTTACGAGCCTGAAATTCCTGGAGGCGTTTTTTGTACACCGCATCCCAAATGCGCCGCTGAGCTTCGCTCATGCGCTTGTACTCATTGAGAAAGCCTCCAGCCGCTTTGTCTCCCTCTGGCGGCGGATAAAGCTTGAGGTCGCTCGACAGGCTCATGTGACGGTCAATTTGCATCTCACTGTTGTGAGCCGGGCTGGCGCGGTGCTCGTAATCATCGAAGAGGTTGGGCGGCTCGGGGAAGGTGACGTCTTCAAACCGCGTCAAGTGGTCCGGGCCGGGCATCCAGTTGCGGTGCGGCGCCTTGTGCTGGCACATCAGCAGAAAAGGTCTTGAGGGGTCGCGTCCCTTTGACAGCCACTCGAGGGACAAATCCGTTACCACGTCCGTGCAGTAGCCGTTGCGCCGCTTGTTGCCCTGCGGCGTGATGAAATCCGGGTTGTAGTAACTGCCTTGACCGGGAAGCACCTCCCAGGCGTCAAATCCCGTCGGTTTTGACCTGAGATGCCATTTTCCAAATAGCGCGGTCTGATAGCCCGCCTGCTGGAAAAGCTTGGGAAAGGTTTGCTGCGTTCCGTCGAATTCCACTTGATTATCGATCACGCCATTCAAATGGCTATATTTTCCCGTCAAGATCGTGGCCCGGCTAGGGGCACAAATGGAGTTGGTCACACAGCAGTTGTCAAACCGCATCCCTTCCTGTGCGATTCGGTCAATGTGGGGCGTGTGGATAAAACGTTTGTCGTAACAGCTAATGGCTTGGTAGGCGTGATCGTCGCTGAAAATGAAAAGGATGTTGGGTGGCCGCTGCCGTTGTGCGAAAAGAGAACTCGGAAGGCCAGCTCCGAGCAGCGATTGAAGGAAGTGCCGTCGTTCAAACATGATCGGCCCTTATTGTAGTCGATCTTCATCTACGCCCGGAGGGGCCCAGCGGGCTTGTCGCCGGAGAAGAGAAGACCGCTCGAACGACGCCCTCAAGCTCGCGTGGAAACTTTCCGCCGCTTAAATCTTCGCTTCTTTGTACGGAACGCGCTTACGCGCAATCGGATCGTATTTCACTAACGTGAGTTTTTCCGTGGTTTTCTTCGGATTCTTTGACGAGGTGTAGAAATGGCCCGTGCCTGCCGTAGATACCAGCTTAATCAAAATCCGAGGCATTAGACCTTCACCCCTTTCTTTCTGAGCTGCGCAATCACTGCGTCAATACCCAGCTTGTCGATGGTGCGCATGGCGCGAGCCGTCACCTTCAAGCGCACAAACCGC
Source organism: Bryobacteraceae bacterium (assembly GCA_025056455.1). Taxonomy (GTDB): domain Bacteria; phylum Acidobacteriota; class Terriglobia; order Bryobacterales; family Bryobacteraceae; genus CADEFT01. The sequence goes on from JANWVY010000003.1 coordinate 63,248, forward strand.
TTTTCACTTGGAACCCAAAAGCGTTTCTCTTGGAGATTGGGCTCAAAACGGCGGTGCGCACGGTTATTGGCATGCGACACACGGTTGCCGTACTGCGGCTTTTTGCCAGTCACGAGACATACTTTCGCCATTCGAGCAAACCTCCGGAGAGAAAAGTACCCTCTCAGTATAACAGAGGGAAGGCAGCGAAGGTGATGCCCGGGGCAACGAACGAGAGGCGATGACGGGCTGCGCACCAGCAAGCTACAACGCTATGCTTTCGGCATGTATTCCTTATCGATCCTTCTCGGCGCAGGGCTCTGGTTGACAAGCGTTTCTCTGGGACAAAGGCTGGGCGTGAATCCCCAGACGCCAATTCCAACGGCTCCAGCCCAACCCGACACACCCACAGTGCGCAAGCAGGAATTGAAGCTCGGCAATCGCCTGCTGCGATACACAACGACCACCGGTTTCCTTCCCATTAAGAACGAATCGGGCGAGACGGAGGCGAGCGTCTTCTACATTGCCTATACCCTGGATTCCACTTCCGGCACTGCGAAACGCCCTTTAATGTTTTCTTTTAACGGGGGACCAGGCTCTTCTTCGGTGTGGTTGCATCTGGGCGCTTTGGGCCCCTACCGGGCCAAGCTTCTGCCCGATGGAGGGCTGCCGCCTCCTCCCTATGAACTAGCTCCCAACGAACACACTTGGCTTGACATGACGGACCTGGTGTTTATCGATCCCGTGGGCACTGGATACAGCCGGGCCACGAAGCCTGAGCTCGCCCGAAAGTACAACGGTCTGCAAGGCGACCTAGCTGGTGTGGGCGAATTCATCCGTCTCTATCTCACCCGTTACGGGCGGTGGAGTTCGCCCCTGTTTTTAATTGGCGAGAGCTACGGCACGACGCGAGCCGCTGGACTTAGCGGATATCTGATCGACCGTGGCATCGCCTTTAACGGGATCCTGTTGATCTCCACGGTGCTCAATTTTCAAACCATCCGCTTCACTAAAGGCAATGACCTTCCCTACGTGTTGTATCTGCCGAGTTACACTGCTACGGCTTGGTACCACAAAAAGCTCGCGCCCGACCTGCAGACCGACTTGCGCAAGACGCTCGACCAAGCGCGCCAGTTTGCCCTGGGCCCCTATGCGACTGCCCTCGCGAAAGGAGATGCCATACCGCCCTCCGAGCGCCAGCAGGTCGCGTCGCAGCTTGCGCGACTCACGGGCTTGAGTGTCCGTTATGTCGAAGACAGCGATCTGCGCATTGAGATTATGCGGTTCACAAAAGAATTGCTGCGTGACCGGCGACTGGTTGCGGGGAGGCTCGATAGCCGCCTCACGGGATGGGATGGAAACAACGTCGCTGAGCGCCAGGAATTCGACCCCAGTTTAGCCGCTATCCGTCCGCCGTATACGGCTACGCTAAACGACTACGTGCGCCAGCGCCTGGGCTATGAGACGGATCTCAACTACTTCATCTTGGGTGGAGGCATTGCCTCATGGGATTGGGGTTCGGCGGAATCGGGGTTTGCCGATGTGTCCGAGCAGCTGCGCGTGGCCCTGTCTCGAAATCCTCACATGAAGGTATTCGTGGCTTCCGGTTACTACGATCTCGCCACGCCATTTTTCGCCGCAGAATACAGTCTTCGGCACCTCGGTGTGGACGCCTCGGCAAAAAAAAATTTCACACTGTCTGAATACGAGGCGGGGCATATGATGTACATTCACGAGCCGTCGCTCGAGAAGCTCCGCCGGGATGCCGGAACTTTTCTTGAGGCGGCGCTGCGCCGCTAGGCCAGCCCGCGGTCTTTCCCGCAGCCTGCGGCAATCCAAAGTAGCCACTGTGCTGGAGAAAGCTGGGATTCGAGTGCGGGCCGGCTCACACAAACAAGGTCGAGACACTCGTCTCTTCGTGGATGGATTCAATGGCGCGGGCCAGCAGCGACGCTACAGATAGCGTGCGAATCTTGGGGCTTGCCTTTGCGTCGTCGCGCAGCGGGATGGAATCGCTCAGGACAACTTCGCGTAGGCCAGAGTGGTCGATCCGCGCCACAGCAGGACCTGACAGCACGGCATGCGTCGCGCAGGCGGAGACCGACTTGGCCCCATGCGTCAACAAAGCCTCGGTTGCTTTCACCAACGTTCCCGCCGTATCGATGATGTCGTCGATGATCAGGCAATTGCGGCCATAAACGTCACCGATGATATGCATGATTTCGGCGACGTTGGCCACCTCGCGCCGCTTATCAATAATGGCCAGCGGCGCATTCAAGCGCTTGGCGAAGGATCGCGCCCGCTCCACGCCTCCGGCGTCCGGTGAGACCACAGTGAGGTTATCGAGACCTGCGTTCTGCCAGTAGTCGATCATCACCGGCGTGGCGAAAAGATGATCCACTGGGATGTCGAAAAATCCTTGAATAGGCGCCGCGTGCAAATCCAAAGCTAGAATGCGATTGGCGCCTGCGGTTTCAAGCAAGCTAGCTACAAGCTTGGCCGAGATTGGCACGCGGGGCTTATCTTTGCGGTCTTGCCGTGCATAGCCGTAGTAGGGCAAAACTGCCGTGATCCGATCGGCGGAGGCGCGCTTTAACGCATCAATCATCAGCAATAATTCCATCAGATGCCGGTCCACGGGCGTGCACGTTGGCTGCACGACGAAGACGTCAGCACCCCGCACGTTTTCTTTGATCTGAACGTGAATTTCGCCGTCAGAAAAGGCCTTGACCTCAGCTTCACCAAGCGGTTGCCCGAGATGCCGGCAGATGGCGCAGGCCAGGTCCAGGTTGGCGTTGCCGCTGAACACTTGAAGTTTGTCGAAACTCATTCTGCGTACTAGTTTAGGCGCGGCCATAGGGACAATCGTGGAAGATGCTGGTCAAGGCCGTCGAACCAGCCGAGTTCGCAAGAGAACGGGCGGGTGGTAAGTCTGGCCGCGCCATGCGGGCGCGCTCGCGATACGTTCGGAAGCTTCAGTAGGAATAACTTGATCCCCCGAAAAATGAATGGTACATGAAGCCGCCGTTACCGGTCAATTTCAACCTTTGGCCCTGCAGTCCGGAGTGAAGCGCCGAACCGAACCGCTGAGCCGCTGCCTTGTGATACAAAGGCAAAGATAACGAAGCACGTTGAGGGAATCCGATGCCGAAAAACACTTCTCTTGCTGATCAACCTGCCGTGCGCCGGCGACAAGTTATTCAATCTCTGATGGGCGTTTTGGGACTGACGGTGGCCGAAGAGGCCGCGGCGCAGCAGGCGGCGGCACAACTTGCGGCCACGGGACGTGACCCCAAGGACGCTCCGATTGCGGCTCGAGACAAGTTGCGGATTACCAAACTGGAAACGTTTCTCGTCAAGCCGCGGTGGTTGTTCCTCAAAATTCACACCAACGCGGGAATCACTGGCCTCGGCGAGCCCATTCTTGAGGGGCGGGCTTTGACTTGTCAAATGGCAGTGAAAGAAATCGAGCCCTATTTGATCGGAAAGGATCCGCGTGCGGTGGCCCATCACTGGCAGGCGATTTACCGGCATGCGTTCTATCGCGGGGGGCCCATCCTGACCAGCGCTCTGAGTGGAATTGACCAGGCGCTTTGGGATATCAAGGGCAAAGCCTTGGGAGTGCCCGTCTACGAGCTGTTGGGTGGGCCTACGCGCAATAAGGTACGCGTGTACTCCCATGCGCGTACGCCAGAAGCGATCGTAAACGACAAGAAGCGGGGTTTCACTGCGTTCAAAACCGGGCCTGCCACGCGCCGTCCAGCCCGCTACGTGGAAAGTCCCGCGGAGATCCAATACGCTGCGGAAAAATTCGCCGAACTTCGGAAGGCGGCCGGACCGGACTGCGACATTGGGATAGACTTCCATGGGGCCATTAGCCCGGCTCACGCCAAGATGCTGATCAAGGCCTACGAGCCCTACCATCCCATGTTCATTGAAGAGCCGTGCCAAGCTCAGAATCACAACGTCATGGCGGAAATTGCCCGGAGCACCCACCTGCCCATTGCCACCGGCGAGCGTGTCTTCACCAAGTGGGGATTCCGGGAAGTCCTCGAATGCAAGGCAGCGACCATCCTCCAGCCCGATCTTTGCCATGCAGGCGGAATTACGGAGGTGCGTTTGATTGCCGGCATGGCGGAAGCCTACTACGCCTCGATTGCCCCCCACAACCCACTGGGCCCCATTTCGCTCGCCGCAGGCGTGCAAATCGCGGCCTCAATCCCCAATTTCTTGATCCAAGAGCAAGTGAGTCTTGGCGAAGGATATCTCAAAAAGCCGTTTCAGGTGAAAGATGGCTACCTCGAACTTCCAACCGCGCCTGGGCTTGGCATTGAGCTCGACGAAAATGCCATGGCCGACAAGATCGGTCACGATTGGAAGAACCCGGAAACCTATGACGCCGACGACGGCAGCGTCGTAGACTGGTAGCGGCACTTCGAACCTATGACGAAACATCAAGTATTGTCCGCAATTATCGAAATTGGGGTTGTGCCGGTCGTTCGCACGGCAACGGCTGAGCAAGCCCTGCGGGCGATCGACGCGATCTACGAGGGCGGGATCCGCGCCGCTGAAATTACGATGACTGTGCCGGGGGCCGTTGCCGCGCTGGAGAAAGTCGCAGACAAGTTCGGCCACAAAATCGTACTCGGGGCCGGCACAGTTCTCGATCCGGAAACCTGCCGCGCCTGTTTTCTCGCTGGGGCGCAATTTATCGTCACCCCAAGCCTTCGCCTCAGCGTCATCGAAATGGCAAGACGGTATGCAAAACCGATTCTGCCCGGAGCCCTCACGCCTACGGAAGTGCTCACCGCCTGGGAGCATGGAGCGGATGTGGTGAAAGTTTTTCCCGCGAATGCCGTGGGCGGCCCAAAGTACATCAAAGCCTTAAAGGGGCCTTTCCCTCAAATTGAAATGATTCCCACAGGCGGGGTCAACCTGGAAACGGCGGGCGAGTTTCTCAAGGCCGGAGCCTGCGCCGTGGCCGTTGGCGGGGAACTGGTTGACGGCAAGACGCTCCAGGAGGGCCGATACGAAGTGATCACCCAACGGGCCAAGCAATACCTGGAAGTGGTTCGAAAGGCGCGCGCCGAGATGGCATAGCGCGGCCAGCGGGACTTGACCACTTGGCTCGGTCACGGAGCTAGGGTGATGGATCAACTCGTAGCCCGACGCTGGGGCGCGGACGAGGTCTCGTGAACGCCATTGACCAAACTGAAAAGAGTTTTTCATTCGGAGTTTTCAGTGGGCGTGTTTCACTACTAAGCCAGACTAACCTCAACGGCAAAGGAAACACCCCACCTTTATGTCTCAATCCTTTGAAACGATCCTTCGAAAGCGGTTTGGCCGGCGCGCCCTGTTTGGCGGTACGGCCCGGATGATCCCCCTGGCTGCGTTCGCAGCTGGCATGCAACAGCGCGGTTCTGCTGCTGACTCGCCTGAAGCGGTTCCGGCTTCCCCCGAAGAACCGAAAGTCGCAGAACGCGACGCTGCGCGCGACTCGAGACTACAGTTCCAGCCTATTGCCGGCACCACACGCGACGCGGTGGTTGTCGCTTCGGGCTACCGGTCGGACTTGTTGATTGCTTGGGGCGACCCTTTGTTTAACGATTCGCCGCCGTTTGATCCCAGCCGGCAAACCGGTCGCAGCCAGTCGTTGCAGTTTGGATATAACGTCGACTGGATGGGTTTTTTCCCCTTGCCCGCCTACGAAGTGAAGAATTCAAGTCACGGCCTCATCGTGGTCAACCACGAATACACCAACCCCGAATTGATGTTCAAAAATTGGGGCGGTTTTGAGAATCAGACCAAGGACCAGACGGAAGTGGAACTCGAGGCGCACGGCTTGAGCGTGATCGAGGTGATGCGCGATCGCAGTGGTCGCTGGCGCTACATTCAAGGAAGCCGCTTCAACCGCCGCATTACCGCCACGACTTTCTGCCGGCTCACGGGACCAGCCGCGGGATCCCGCTGGATGCAAACCTCAGCTGACCTGTCCGGTGACACGGTCATGGGCACGCTGAACAACTGTGCTGGCGGGGAGACACCCTGGGGTACGGCGATCTCCGGCGAGGAAAACTTCCATCAGTACTTCTCCAACGTAAACGGCCTACCAACCGGACCCGTGCGGACGCTTCATTCTCGTTACGGCATACCGGGCGGCAATGGCTCCTATCCTTGGGCTCGGCACTTTCGACGGTTCGACGTGGCTCAGGAACCCAATGAGCCCTTCCGCCATGGCTGGATGGTGGAATTCGATCCCTACGATCCGACCTCGATGCCGAAAAAGCGCACCGCTCTAGGCCGTTTCCGCCACGAGGGATGCACCTTCCAGATTGCTCGCAACGGCCGCGTGGTCGGCTATATGGGTGACGACGAGCGTTTCCAATACATGTACAAATACGTCAGTAGAGGAGTCTTCAATCCCTTCGACCGCGCCGCCAACGATAAGCTGCTCGATGAGGGCACTCTGTATGTCGCCAAGCTGAACGAGGATGGAACGGGCGAGTGGCTGGCGCTGGTGCAAGGCAACGGGCCATTGACTGCGGCCAACGGCTATCCCACCCAAGCTGAGGTCCTCATTGATACCCGCGGCGCCGCAACCCTGCTCGGCGCCACGCCCATGGACCGGCCGGAAGACATGGAAGCGAATCCCGTCACCGGAAAAGTGTACGTGGCGTTGACCAATAACACGGCTCGCACCGACCGCCAGGTGAACAAGAGCAACCCCCGTGCCAATAACCGCTTTGGTCACATCTTGGAAATTACCGAAGATGACGGCGACCACACGTCAACCAAATTCACTTGGGAGATCTTCATGCTCTGCGGCGATGGGAAAGTAGCCTCGCATGGAGCGTTCTTTGCTGGCTACGACCCGACGAAAGTCAGTGCCATCGCAAACCCTGACAACATCATCTTCGACAACAAGGGGAATCTGTGGATCTCCACAGACGGCCAGCCGAGTTCCCTGCGCATCAACGACGGGGTCTACGCCGTGGCGACCGAAGGCCCGGAACGCGGCAATGTGAAACAGCTTTTGAGTGTTGCCGTTGGAGCTGAGGCGGCCAGCCTGGTTCTCACGCCCGACAACACCGCGCTGTTTGTCTCCGTCCAGCATCCTGGTGAAGGGGGAAAATGGACCGACAATCCCTCGGAAGCCATTAGCAATTTCCCGGATTCCAAACAGCCAGCTCGGCCTGCACTCGTTGTCGTCACTAAAACCTCTGGTAGTCCGATCATCGGCACCTAGTTTGGTATGCGCCGGCGGGCGCCGGGTGTGACGGGGTTGAAGGCTCTCCGTCGCACCCGCGCTCTCAAACGGCAAGCTCTCTTGTCCCGGGGCAGAAAGCACAAGTCAACGACGAGCTTTGAGGGAATGCCCAAGCCGGAAAACAACGAGCCCGTTGTGGCTAACGGCGGAGAGCTTTTTCGATCGCCTCTTCGGCAAGCGGCGCCATCAGCGCATAACCCGCGTCATTCGGAATCAGCCCGTCGACCGTTAGGTCTCGCCGGAATGAGCGCCCATCCACCAGCACGGAGTAGTAGTCGAGATAGACAAGCTGATTTTCCGCGGCGAACTCCTTGAGCCACTGATTGAGGCCGATGATTTTTCCCGGCGGCCGTCGATCGGTCAGCTTGCGTCCGCAGTCGCAGACAGGAAGGATCGAGGCGATCACAGGCCGAATGCCATGAAAGCGGGCGAGATCCACCATCGAGGCAAAGTGGTCGGCCATGGTCCCCAGGGTGGAGGGTCCCATGACGCTTGCCAGATCATTTGTGCCAGCCTGAATGATGACCACTTTCGGTTTGAGCGAGATCACATCCTGGCGGAAACGGACCAGCATTTGGGCCGTGGTTTGGCGGGTGATGCCCCGGTTGAAGTAAGGCTTGCCCGGAAAAAAAGGAGTCTTGCCACTACCCCAGTGTTCGGTAATTTCGTCTCCTAAAAACACGACGCGGTCGACCCCAGGGCGGAGTCTGATCTCCGTATTTTCGCTGCCGTAGCGCGTCAGGCCGGCCCAATCCATTAAAACGCGGCGGTAGGCGTCAAGTTCTTGCTCGAGTTGCTGGCGGGTTCGGCCGTTGTCGCTACCTGAGGCAGGCGGCCCGCCGAGAAGAACCAGCCAAGGAAGAATAGCAGCTATCATGGACGCAAGCCGAAACAGTACAAATGACCATCCCAGGTATTGATGTAAACCTTGCCGTTAGCAAGCGCTAGTCCGCTCCAGTGGTTCCAGTTGGTGATCTGCTTGCCACTGTTCCATAGCTCTTTTCCCGTTTCCGCGTCCAGAACATATAGGACAGCATGCGTGGAAAGCGGGACGCGGCGCTCCATTCGGAAATCCAGGCCAACGTCGGGGTAGGCTTGAGAGGTATTCTCGCCGCTGCCGTAAGCAAAAACCATCCCGTTGGCAATCAGCGGGGGTTCGGCTTGATTCATATCGCGCGAGATCCAAGCCGGGATCAGCTCCACCTTGCCGTTGACAATCCCCATCTTGAAGGCCACGATCGCGCCCTTCTTGACCTCGCCGTGCTCGATCGGCGCTCTGAATTTGGAGTGCTTGGGCCCCCAGAAGGGCGCTAACACCCATCGCTCACCCTTCGGATCTTCCCAGGTCGCCATCGAGCCCCAGATGCCAGCCTCAGCAAAATCGACGAGCTCATTGCAGATCAGCGGCGTGCGATAAACCGGCGTGCGGTGGTCATCTCCGCCAATGGATTCCGTATCCATCAAGTAAATCCGGCACTCTTTGCTTGCATCCACCATATATTCCCGGCCCTTCCACTCGAAGATGGCCGGGGTGACTTGCATGTCGAGATCACGCTTCCACAGCCATTCGGCATTCGAAGGGCCGTAGTAGTCGACCAGTTCCAGCGCCTTGGTTTCGGGGTTTTGTTTGACGCCAATAATGCCGTTTCCGTAGAGGCCGTTTTCTGGATCCCACTTACCATCGCCAGTTCCTGTATACATGACCAGGTCTTTGCTGACAGCGGGTCCGGAGCGTCCCCACATGCCACCGCCCGCCGGGCCCCAGCTCCCTACCTTGTGGGTTTCGAGATCGTAGGCGTAGACCATATTGGGATGACCGCCGCATCCCTGGGCCGTATGGGTGTAGATCACATTGTTGACCAAATTCAAGGCGTAGGGTTTGCCGTTGGGTGGCATAAACTTTGCTGGTGGGCGCAGCTCCTCGCCGTCGGCGGCATTGACCCAATGCAGTCGCCCGTCCCAAGAGGCGGCGTAAATGATGTATTGACCTGGAGTCGGGCCCGGGCCAATGGTCACGTTCGCGGTCATGCCCCCAGGACACAACACGCTCGGACCACGCCCGCCGATCGGATCCTGATAGGTGCTTTCAAAGTGCCGTTTCCATACCAGTTTTCCTGTCTTGGCATCGAGGGCGTAGACGTTGTCGGAGACGCCGGCCTGAATGACCAGTTCACGGGGTCCGCTCTTGGTAACCACACGGCCAATCACCAGAGGCTCCAGCAGGGAGTGCATCTGCCGCTGTTGGTTGTCGAGCTTGGTTTTCCACAATAAACGCAGATTTTTAATGTTGGCTTTGGTCAGGATCTTTTCATCGCGCTGCCAGTTGGTGCGCCGGATGTCGCCGCCGTCGGTGAGCCAGTCAGCAGCCCAAAGCAGCCCGCATGTAACTGGGGCCGCAGCGAAAAGCCTGAACAAAAGTGGGAGCGCAGTGGTCATACTTACGGAGCCTCGTCTTCGAGGAGCAACGCCACGACTTTGTTGCAACCAGGCGTGGCGTTCTCAAAATTCTCAATATAGCTCAGCCTTAGAACGGCTTCGGAGATTCGAGGAGAGCATTTTCGTCCCCTGGCTGCACGGACTGGATTTGGAGTCACGGCCAGCGCGGCGGCCGCGCCGGTGCTCTGCGCTGCACGGCATTCCGCACAGGCGCTAAAATGCCCCGGGGGAGGTGCGGCCAGCGTGGCGGCTTTCAGCATCCGCAGCTTTCAGACGCTCTTACCACACTTGTTTTTCTGGTTACTGCCTGCCGTTAGCGCCTCACAAGACCACGCCTCGCATTTTCCTCCCCTGGTGGAACGCTCAGGGGCGATGGCCGAGGCCGCCTTGCGGTTGCGCGAGGGTAAAACCCACGCCGCGCGCCAGGTGCTCGAGAAGCTCCGGCGGCAGGATCCAAACAATGCCGAGATTGTCTTCCAAATCGCCCGCTCCTATCTAGCCGACTTTTATCGCGAATCCGACGCCGGCAAACGGCGCCTTGCCCTCGCGCTGGCAATGGAAAATTTGCAGTCCACCCTCAACAAAAATCCCGACCACGTACCCGCTCTCCGAGCGAAAGCTCTGATTCACGCCCGCGCCGAACTCTTGTTCTACGACCCCAACTTGTCCTATGAGCTTGCCTCGCGCGCAGCGAAGTTGGAGCCCCACAATCATGGCTTTCTGCTGAATCTCAGCGAATGGATGTCGGGCGAAGTGCGCTTTTCTCAGGAGACCGGTCACCGTGTGCCGCACGATCCCCTGCTTGGCTTAGACCGTTCCTACGACATTATCGACCGCGTCTTGGATGAAGTCGTGCCCTACAGCGTGGAGGAATCCGCAGCGCTGTTTCTTATGGGAAATACTCTGGCGCGGCGGGGCAGTTTTACGCGCGCCATCCACTACTACCATCTAGGACTCAGCAGAAACCTGAGCCTAGAACAAAGAAGCGCCATGTTGCGCGAGCTCGGCGCAAGTTATTACCGCACGGGCAACTACACGGACGCAGCCAAGTATTTCTATGAAGCTCTCCAAATTCGCCCCAATTCGATTGACCAGTGGTTGCTCAAGGTCTCCCTGGACCAGCTCAAAGAGCCCCTTCCGCCGCTTCCAGCAAGCGTCCGGTTTCCGGCTGCGGATCCAGCGCCACCTCATCCGCTTCTGGTGTTCGAAGATATCGCCGAGCAAAGCGGCCTGCGCCGCCTCAACGGAAACGGAACAGTCGCTTTTGGCGACCTGGATCAAGATGGCGATTTGGACCTTGTGGTTTGCGGCAGCGGCACCTTTCTTGTTGCCTACCGGAACGAAAAAGGGAAATTCGTGGACGCGACGAGTGTTTTTGGCCTCGAAAAAATTCCATCCGGCTATTCGCTTAATTTAGTGGATTACGACAACGACGGCTGGCTCGATCTCTATGTGAGCCTCAATGGTTGGAGCGGCCCGATGCCGAACCGGCTGTTCCGCAACAACCGCGGCCGCTTTGTCGACGTTTCCAAACAAAGTGGCCTCGATGACGGTGGATCTGGCTTCATCTCCTTGTGGGGTGATCTGGACAACGATGGGTGGTTAGATTGCGTGATCGCCAACGGCGTGCTCAAGGATGGCAGTGTGCCCCAGATCTATCAAAATTTGCGCGATGGCAGGTTTCGGAACGTCACGCGGGAGGCGGGCCTTGAAGAACCTCCGGGCTGGGGCGCCATCGGGCTAGCTCTGGCCGATTACGACAAAGACGGACGGCTCGATATTTTTATTAACGGGCTCAATGAAGGACCGAACCGGCTCTATCACAATGAAGGCGCTATGCGCTTTCGCAATGTCACGCGGCAGGCGGGGGTCGAGCAGCCGCCCCACAATGGTTTTGTCGCCTTTTTCTTTGATTACAACAATGACGCCTGGCCGGATTTGCTGACCACCAGCTTGGCGCCCTGGGATGTCGTTGTGGAGGGTCTTAAGAAGGGCTTCGCCCCCTCAAGCCCGCGCGCCATTCATCCCGATTCAACGCGTTTATTCCGCAACAACGGTGACGGGACCTTCCAAGACGTCACGTATGCGGCCCGCCTGTTTTATCCCATGGGAACGATGGGAGCGGGCCTTGCGGATGTGGATAATGACGGCTTTGTGGACCTTTACTTTGGTACTGGCGACCCGCAGCTGACACGGCTCGAACCCAACCGCTTCTTTCGCAACAATGGCGACGGTACCTTCACGGATTTGACGTCCTCGCTCGGCTTTGCCCGCCCGGGCAACAAAGGGCATGGCGTTGCCTTCGCCGACCTGGACGAAGATGGCGACCTGGAGATTTTTGCTCAGCTCGGAGGACACTATCCGGGAGACCACGCCTACAACGCGCTCTACCGAAATTTGCGCGCCAATCAGAATCACTGGCTGGCCGTTGAATTACGTGGGATTCGCAGCAACCGCTACGCAATTGGCGCCAAGCTGACCTTGCGAGCAGGCGGCCAAACCCTTTACCGGGAAGTGAAGGGCAGTGAAGGTTTCGGTGCAACGAATCCCTACCGCCAGCACTTTGGCTTAGGCGCCGCAACGCGGGTTGAACAGCTGACCGTGGAGTGGCCAAGCGGTGTCATCCAGTCGCAACAAAATCTGAAACCCAATCAAGTGATCGTGATTACGGAGACCGCCGCCGCGCGCTGATGCTGGGCGGTTGCGCTCGCCGCAAGCACGGCAAAAACTCGCTGACCGGATTGGCACACGGGTCGCTGAGCAAAGCATAAGCACGGTTTGATAGTCTGATGGGGCCATGTCCAGAGAAGCCTTGCGGCGGGCGCTGCTGGGGTCGGCCAGTGTCCTCTTGCTGGTGCTCGCCTGGTGGAGCACTCCGCCCGCTGGTGCTGGCCAAAGCGCTGTGGCCCACTCACTCCCGGGGCAAGAGCCGCTCACCTTTTGGGTGCATCGTAACGGCCTCATTGAGTTGGATGCAGAGGGAGAAATTGGCTTCGGGGACGTGGCGCGAATCCTCATGCGGCGTCGTGCAAATGCAACACGGCTCCGAGCCCTCCGGGACCGCTTCGTATTCCGCCGACCGGAAGTCCAGACGCTTGCTGGCCTCGCAGGGCTGCTGTCCGAAGGGGCGCACTATGTCATCGCGCAAAATCGCGTCTTCAATTTGCCAGAAATTCGAGGTTCTACGGCTTACCTTCACCGCATCGTGGAGCCTGCGCCGGGCGTTTCCTCGCGGCGGATCCACGGCGTTGCAGTCCAGTTCGATGTGCGGCCGCTGCACCGGCTTAAGGTGCGATTGCTGGACTATGATGGAAGACCCACAACGGCACGAGTGTATCTGACCGGGGCGGACGGCCTGGCCTACGCCCCCAAGGGCTCGATTAGCCGCTTTGCCGCCGAACCAGCGGAGGCGTACTTTCATGCTGCCTCGGCTTTTGAAGTTGACCTTCCGGCTGGCAAAACGCTTGTAGAAGCCACGCGTGGCCCAGAGTATCTGCTAGTTGCCCGCGAGATCGATTTGCAACAGCCTACGGAGATCACGCTGCAACTCGAACGCTGGACGCACATGGCGCAGAGGGGCTGGTATTCCTCAGACTCGCACATTCACGCCAACTACACTGCTTCCCATCACCAGGACATCACGCCTGACGACGTGCGAACCTACATGCTGGGCGAAGATCTCCACATCCCCAATTTGCTGGTGGCGAACTCCGTTGGCGCATTCATTCATGACCGGAAATTTTTTGAAGGCAAGCTTTCCAGCTTCAGCCAGCCGCCCTACCTGCTGTACTGGAACGAGGAGATGCGCAACGCAGGCCTTTATGGCCACATGTGCTTCTACGGCCTCAAGACCCTGGTTGAGCCCATGTACACAGGCTTCCGCGACACTCCTTACCCGTATGATTATCCTGCCAACTACCATCAAGCGCTGCGCGCGCAACAGCAGGGCGGGGCCGTGACCTACGCCCACCCTGGTTACGCTGCGACCCTCGACGGGGCGAGCATGCGCGAGGCGCCAGTGGATGTGGCGCTCGGCGTTGTCGATGCCATTGACGTGCTTTCGAACAACCCAGAGGAGGTCGCCCTCGAGCTGTGGTACAAACTCCTCAATTGCGGTTTCCGCGTCGGTATCAGCGCCGGCACGGACAGCTTTACCAACGTCGCCGATCATTATGTGCCAGGTGGCGGCCGCGTCTACGCCAAGCCCGAAGGGCGCTACTCGTATGCGAGCTGGTTAGCTGCTTACAAAAAGGGCCGCACATTCGCCACCAATGGACCGATGCTCGCTTTGCGCGTGAACGGTAGAGAACCGGGTGAGGAAATCGTCGTCGCCCCCGGAGCGCAGCTAGAAGTCGAAGTCCAGGTCCACTCTGCGGTTCCCGTTGACCCTGTTGAGCTGGTCATTAACGGGCAACCCCAGCCCTACCGGCCCCGGGTTACGCTCGACACGAGCGCTTGGATTGCAGCTCGGGTTCAAGGGCCTTGGAGCCGGCTCATCCTCAACGATGCTCGAGCCTTCGCCCACACCAGTCCGGTTTATGTCTTGGTCGACGGAAAGCCCCTCCGATCGCGCCAGGATGCGGAATTCTGGCTGGACTGGATCGACCAGCTCATCGCGCGCACCCGCCAGCGTGGCCAGTTCGAAAGCGAAAGCCAGCGCAAAGAAGTGCTCGCGCTGTTTCAGAAAGCACGCGCGATTTACGAACTGAGACGTTAACGCGTCGAGGCTGGACCCTCCGATCCTGGCCGTTGCGCGAGAACCAGTCATTTCAAGTCGCTTTTTGAGCCACCCTGGGGAAACGCGGATCCATGGGGCGAGGCGCCTTGGCCAGCAGATTCTCACCTGCGATACGCTAATAGCTTGCCATGCGGCTGTTCGTCGCGCTTGATCTGCCCGAGCCAGTGAAAAATTCGCTGGCCAGCCTCATAGAAACTTTACGGCCTTGTGCGGCCCTTCGATGGGTGAAACCGGAGAACCTTCACATCACAACAAAGTTTATTGGCGAGTTTCCGGAAGAGGACCTTGATCTGCTTCAAGCTGCGCTGTCAGAGATTCAGTCGCCCGCAGTTCCCATCTCGGTGCGCGGTTTAGGTTGGTTCCCCAATCCGCACCGACCGCGAGTCTTCTGGGCCGCGGTGCACGCACCTGATTCCCTTCCAGCCTTGGCCCGCGCCACCGAAGAGGCAGTTGTGGGCTTGGGGGTTCCCCGGGAAGGGCGCCCCTGGGCTCCCCACTTAACATTGGCCCGGATCGAAGCCACGGTGGATTTGGCCTCGCTGAGACGGCGAATCGCCTCGCTGGATGGCCAGGACTGGGGCAGTTTCAAAGCCACCGAGTTTCACCTCTACAAAAGCGATCTCCGCCCTGGAGGTTCCGTCTACACTCGGCTGGTCACCTTCCCGCTCGCGGTCACGCCTGCCGACTCCAAGGGGGCCAATCAAGGCGGACTTTAGGCCATGATGCCCATACTTTCCCTCCTGCTTGCTTACCTTCTTGGCGCTATTCCTTTTGGCTACTTGCTGGTGCGCTGGAAAACCGGAAGGGATATTCGGGCAGCAGGCTCAGGCAATATCGGCGCAACCAACGTTCTGCGTACTGAGGGAAAACTGTTGGGTCTGTTGACGCTTTTTCTCGATATTTTAAAGGGGTATGTGGCTGTCTGGATCACCGCGAAGTGGACCCAGGCCCATCCAACTTGGATGGCGTTAGCGGCGGTTGCGTGCATGCTCGGACACGCCTATCCCGTATTTCTGAAGTTTCGTGGAGGCAAAGCGGTAGCGAGTTTTCTTGGAGCGTTCGTTTACCTTTCTCCGCTTGCCGTCCTGGCGACGCTGATTGTTTTCGTCGCGGTTGTCGCCGCCACCCGCTACATCTCGCTCGGCTCAATCGTCGGAGCGCTGCTGTTTCCGCTGGCGGTATTTCTTATCCAGCACCCTCCAGCCTCCATCCTTCTAGCCGCCTTGTTCGGTGGGTGGTTTATCGTCTGGCGCCACAAGTCCAACATCGAGCGCCTAAGGGCGGGCACGGAGAACGTATTTCGCTTTGGAAAGTCTAGCCGGGCATGAAGTCGCCAAACAGGCTCTCGATTGTCGGCGGCGGCAGTTGGGGTACGGCCTTAGCCCTGGCTCTCTCCTGTCGGTATGATTCGATTGGCCTGTGGGTTCACGCGGCAGATCTCGCGCAGTACATGAAATGTCGTCGGGAAAATCCCGTCTACCTGCCGGGATTCTCTCTTCCCCCCAACATTGAGCCGACACCAGAATTGGCCGAGGCCCTCGAGGGCTCCGAGCTGGTGTTGACGGTGGTTCCCAGCCACCATTGCCGTGCTGTCGCGGAGGCCATGAAGCCGTGGCTGGACGTTTCGAGGATCACTGTTGTGAGCGCCACCAAGGGTCTTGAGATCAATACGTTAAAGCGAATGTCTGAGGTGTTACAGGAAGTATTACAGTCAACCCGGCTGGGATCTCTTTCTGGGCCGTCCTTTGCGCGGGACGTCGCTCGGGGCGAACCGGTAGCGCTTGCCGCGGCTGCCGTAGATCCGTCTCTGGCACAACACATCCAGCTAGCTCTTTCTACCCAAACCTTGAGGATTTACACAAATTCGGATCCGGTGGGCGTGGAGCTGGGAGGAGCTTTAAAGAATGTAATCGCCATTGCAGCGGGCTTATGCCAGGGGCTTGGCCTAGGGGCTAGCGCCCTTGCGGCGCTCGTCACGCGCGGGCTGGCGGAGATGACACGTTTAGCGGTGGCGCTTGGAGCCCAGCCTTCCACACTTTCGGGTCTCGCCGGGCTTGGCGACTTAGTGCTGACGTGTACCGGTGATTTGAGCCGCAACCGTCAAGTTGGCATCGAGCTTGCCCGGGGGCGATCAGTCGCTGAGATTGTGGCTGGGATGCGAATGGTGGCAGAGGGAGTTCAAACCACACGTGCTGCCTTACAACTTGCCCGGCAGTGCGGAGTGGAGATGCCCATCACGGAGCAGGTCGGTGCCATTATTCAAGGGGAGCGGTCGCCCCAGGAGGCGCTTCGCCAGCTGATGGACCGGTCGCTCAAGGAAGAATGACTGGAGTTGAGCCAACCGGAGTCTGGGGCTACAGGCCCTGCTGCAACCGGTAGCCCCACCAGGAGGAATCAAGCATCCGTTCGACGATTATGCGATTCGGGCTGGCGGAGAGGTTCGCTTCTGGGAACGCAGTCTCCATGCGACCAGCGCGGCAACCGAAGCGAAGAGAACGACCGACGCGGGTTCTGGAATCGGGTCAACCCCACCCTGGGAGAAGGCGAAAATAAACGTGGCGGGAGTGCCGCCCGTTGGGTCACCAAACTGTTGACCGAGCGTATAAACCTGTGCTCCCACTGCTGCAAGAGCCGCGAGAGCGCTCGCTTCATCGGCAGCAGCTCCATAGAAAATGTTAAAGCTGATCGAGCTAAACGGGGCGAGATCCCCAAAACCGAAGGTGAAGAAGGCGCCGTGATCGGCTCGACCGCTGTCCACGAAATCAGTGTTCGAGGTGCCAAAAACCACGTCGGGCGGGTTCACTAGGGGATCGGGATCGGCAAAACCGTTGTCATTGGAGAACAGTAGGGCAGTGGAGCCCCCACGCTGGATCGTCACAAATTCGCTGAACGGGGTTGGGGGAACATCCCAGTCCAAAGCCCGCGTATAGCGAACGTCAGTAATCGTCGTGCTAGAGTTATTGCGGATGGTGACAACCCCCTGAAATAGAGCGGGCGAGATCGACGGTCCGTAAGCATGCGTGATTTCCAGATCTGGCAACGACGTGAGTTGCGTTACCGAAATGGCGGTTGTCGGCGTTGAGCTGAAACTCACTAGCGTGACGTTGAAGTTGGGTATAGTGAAGGTGAAGCTATTGTTTGAGACCATACCCACCTGACCATTGCCGGATACGCCCCACCCTTCACAAAAGCAGCCTGGTACCAAAGCGTCCCCAACGCCAACGAAGGTCACGCCGACGAAATCGGACCTTCGCCCGTCGAAAATGATCAGCTGACCAAAGTCATCCACGCCGAGCAGCACATTGCCGGACGTCAACACAGCACCAGCCCAGGCTGGAGGGCCTGCAAGCAGCAGCGCCGCAACCAACCACAAACTCTGCAAGAATCTCAGTCTCATCATTTTCTCCTATGTACGGAAAAGTTCAACCCATTCAGAGTTGTCCTTCACAGTCGTTTAAGGAAGACTTGCTGTGGCCAGCCTTCGACGCTCAAGGTCTCGCAATCGGGAAACGAGTTTCGGGTCCTGAGCGGAGGCTTCCATGAGGTATCGCAAAGCAGCATTCGAGTCGCCTGCTTTCTCAAGCGCCATGGCCAGGTGATACTTCGAGGCAGCCAGCGGAGCCTGTTTGACCGATGCCTCTAGATGAGCCACTGCCTGACGGTAGTGGCCCATTCGATAGAGCGTCCAGCCAAGCGTGTCATTGATCGCCGGATTGTCTGGCTCGAGTTCTTTCGCCCGCTGGATGTGTGGCAAGGCCTCTTGGGGGCGGTTCAGATGCTCGGCCATGACGTAGGCGTAGTTGTTCCGGGCAAGTGCGCTCTCGGGATCGAGCTCAATGACGCGGCGGTAGTGCTCCGCTGCCTCCGTATTCTGCCCTAAGACCTGTTCGACGTTACCGAGGAGAAACAGCGCCCAGGCATTGTGTGGCTGCATTTTCAAAATGGCTTCTAACCGAGCTTTCGCCGCCTGCGGTTTGTTTTCTTTCAAATCGATTTGCGCCAGGGCGAGTTCTGCAAAGGGCGGCTTGGGGTCTAATTGCTTGGCTTTCTCGTAGGCCTTGCGGGCTTGCGCAAGCCGGCCCATAGCCATCGAGGCTTGTCCCAAAAAGAAGTGCAGCCGGGCTGACTGGGGAAACCTGGCCACGTGTTCCTCGATTACTTTCAGCCCTGCCTCCGGCCGGTCTCCAGACACATAAGTGTCAGCAAGCAGTTCCAGCGCCCGGGTGTTTTCGGGGTCCATTCGAAGCAACTCTTGCAAAGTTTGCCTGGTCTCGAGCGGCCGCTTGTTTCTCAACTGGATGGCGGCCTCAAGCAGCATCAGCTGCGGGGTCTTTGCTCTGGACTTCAAGTCCTGCACAGCGAGCCAGGCGCCGTTGCCATTCCCGGTAAGAAAGAGCGCGTGCGCTCTGGCTAGCTGGAGAGAATACGCGCGCTGTTGCGAGGGAGGCGCATTCTCAAGGACTTCCAACGCAGCCTTAGCTGCGCGCCGTCGCCGCAGTAACGCGTCGGCTAGCTCGAGCCGTGCTTCGAGCAGCGCTGGCCGGAGGCGCAAAGCTTCCTCCAAGTGTTGCCGTTGAGCGGCCCAGTTGCCTCGCGCAGCTTCCAGACGAGCCCGGTAGAGCTGCACCGTCGCAGAAGTCTTGTCCAGGTGCAAGAGTTGGTTGAGGTCGGCTTCCGCAGCCTCTAGCTCGTTTTCCTTGAGCAAAAGCCCAGCACGCTGCAACAAGGCCGCCAAATCCTGCCGGTTGCGCTTCAAAGCTTCATCCAAGAGCTTTCGCGCTTGCTCACGCCGGCCGGCTTCAATCAGTGCCGAGACGAGCAGCGTTCTCCAGTCGCGGTTCTGCTTGTTCTCCCGATGCAGCGCTTCAAACGCAGGGATGGCCTCGGTCCAGCGCTTTTGTGAGGCCAAGTAAATGCCGAGAAGAGGCCGGTAGTTGGCATCGGGATGCTTGGCGAGCTGGCGGTAAATTTTCTCTGCCTCGTCGTGCTTTCCGGCGCGGAGCCTTAAGGTGGCTAGGTCGGAAAGCGCCGGCCCGAACTTGGGATCCATCTTCAGAGCTTGCAAAACCAGGTCCTCGGTGTGGGTCAGGCGACCCAGCAGCGCCCAATAACGCCCGATGGCGATCTTTTCCGCCGGCTGCCGCGCCAGGGGCTCGGCTTGGCGCAACACCTGCTCCGCCTCAGCGCTCTCGCGCTGGGCGATCAAAAGGCCAGCCAACATGAGTGGCGCCTCGAGACTTTCTGGAAATCTTTCGATGGACTGCCGCAAATGCCCAGCTGCGTTGTCCCATTGCTTCGTCTGAATCTCGATGAAGGCTAAGGTGTCGAGGCCTTCGCGAGAATTCAGAACGGCTTCGGCGCTTTCCTTCACCAGCTGAAGGGCTTGCCAGGCAGCCTGTTTCGATCCACTAACGGCCATCATGGCTGCTAGCTGCAGCCGGGCCTGTTTGTGGTTCGGGTCAAGATCCACGGCCTTGCGCAAGGTTTGATAGGACAGTTGCAATGAACCGGCCCGAAAGTAGGCAAGTGCCAGATGGTAGGCCGCGTCTGCGTCTTTCGGTCGCAGCTGAGTCGCGTTGCGAAACTCAACTACGGCTCGCGAGTACTCCCGCTGGCTTAGAAACTTTTTGCCTGCGGTCATGAAGCGCGCAAATTTTTCTTCGGGAGTCAGAGCGCAGCCGGTGAGGAACAAAAGGAGAATCACCAAAGAGGCGTATCGCACTGGCATTCGCAACTCCCCGGCCGCGTCATGCACGTTCCTTGCCAATCCTGCGGCCGTGTTGTGGATTCCTCTTTCGCGACGTGTAAGTGTTGAAATCCCGTGGGATCGCGTTATTTTTCGAGCCCGGGGAAGGGACATTCGATCGGAGTTAGTTCCCGAAACCAGGGGAAAGATTTTTCCGTTTCGTCCCAATTTTAGGCATCAAAGGGCAGCTGATTGAGGGCCGCTCCAGGGAAGGGAGAAGAACGGTCTCGCGCCAAGTCCTAGAGGATTGAATCGTGTGCTGATCGGAGATTCATTGGAATGATACCCGAATGTAACGGTTGAGTCTGGACAATTTCCTACACGACCGAGAAAGCGTCTCTAGTTACAAAAAAGTTACGATCCGCATGGCCGGTTTCCTTTCGGCCTCCCACGCACTTGTCGAACGATCAATAAGTTACGCGGTTTCTACGGGTCGGAGGTCGTCGTAAGATTTTCACTGCTTTGTTGTCCTTTTGTAACTCTTGTCTTCTTACCATACCGGAGAGAGTTGTCAGGCTCTGACTCGAATTTCGGGGATTTTTCCTATTTCCTGAACTTCGCGAACCACAGCTAGCCTCGCGCAAACCGACTTAGGAAAGGCGTTTTTGCAACTTCGACGCATGCGGTCACTTCTTCGTTCGTTGTTGGTTTTCGTCCCGTTTCTTCTTTTCTTGCTCGCCGCTAAGTCGGCGCATTCCCAAGAGAAGGGAATCATCATTGGCCAGGTGTTCGACGGACAAACGGCTCGTCCGATCATCGGCGTGAAGATCTCGGTAAACGGACAGAGTTCGGATTTGGTTTCTGGGAACGATGGCCGCTTTCAGCTCAGCCTTTCTCCTGGGAAGTACACGCTGAAATTTACCGCCGAAAATTACGCTGACACAGAAGTGAAAGATGTTGAGGTTAAAGCCGGCGAGGTGACCGATGCAAGCACGGTCATGTCGAACAAGGCGCTGGTGACCACAGTCGAAGTGGTGGAAAAGATTGGCGCCGTAGGCGCAAGCGCAGAAGCCATGTTGACCGAGCGGAAACTTGCGGCAGTAGTAAGTGATGGCATGTCGAAGGAGGAATTATCTGGCAGTACGGCTTCCAACGCGGCCGCGGCGTTAGAAAAAGTAACAGGCGTGAGTGTTGTGGACAACGGCTACGTGTACGTGCGGGGCTTAGGCGAGCGTTACAGCGCCACCATGTTGAACAGCGCCATGATTCCCACGACAGAGCCCGAAAAGCGCGTCGTACCCCTGGATCTGTTTCCCGCCGAACTCATCGACAATATCAAAATTCTCAAAACCTACACTCCCGACATGCCTGGCGAGTTTGCCGGCGGCTTAGTCCAAATGCAGACGGTCGAATTTCCGACCTCGAAGATTTTTCGCGTGTCAACCAGTGTGGGCTTCAATAGCCGGACGACTTTCAACCGCTTTCTCACTTACCCGGGCGGAAGGTTTGATTACTTCGGATTTGACGACGGGACGCGGGCCATTCCAAGCGCCATTCCCCGCGAGGCGCGTCTGTTTCCGGGCACCTTTAACGCACAGCAGCTCCAGCAGTTCGGTCGAGCTTTTCCAGTGAACTGGGAACCGACAGTCGTCCAATCGCAACGTCCACAGCAGAGTTTCTCGATGGTCGGCGGGGGAACCTTTGGACGGTTTGGCTTGGTCGGGGCGGTGACCTTTGCCAATCGGCCGCAATATCAGCAGGAGATTAACCGCTACCTCCGTCAAGAGGGAGCACGGCCCGTCGTTTTCACCAATTATGAGGACTTCCGCGCCTACAACGAGGCAGCGCGACTGGGAGCGGTTTTCAATGTAGCTACCCGCTTGAACGCCGCGAATAAGCTTGTTTTCCGCAATACGCTTACCCACGACAGCGACAAAGAAGCGAGAGAGTTCCAAGGCTTTGACGGCGGCAACGACGGCGTTTTGCAATCTCAGCGGTTGCGCTGGATTGAACGCGGCCTCTTTTCCACCAGTGTCGAAGGAGACCACGCGCTAGCGAAATTTGGCAACAGCGTTCTCAAGTGGCAGTTTACGTATTCGCGGTCGGATCGCAATGAGCCCGACTTACGCGAGGTGTTTCGCGGCCCGCTTCCCAATGGCCAGTTTGCGTTCCTCAGTCTTGGCTCCTCGGGTTTGCGTTTCTTCAACGATCTCCAGGATCGGATTTATGAACCCCAAATTGATTTCTCAAGGCCCTTCGTTCGAGGTATCGTAAGCGGACTCTGGAAAATCGGCTTCCGGGGCACCTTCCGGGAACGTGACTTCCAAGCCCGGCGTTTCCGTTTCATTCCTCAGCGTCTCACCGTGCCACTGACCGCGCCGAGCAATGTGTTGTTCAGCAGTGCCAATATCCGTCCTGACGGCTTCCAAATTGTCGAGTTTACCCGAGCCACGGACCGCTATGACGCCACCATGGACATCTACGCGGGTTACGCCATGGTGGACCTAGCGTTAGGAATGAAATGGCGCATCGTGGGCGGCCTCCGCATTGAGGATGCGGACATTGAAGTGCGCACGCTAGATCCCTTGGTGCCCAGCGCTGCCGTGCAACGCGCCAGTTTGGTCAACCGGGACCCCATGCCCGGAGTGAACGTGATTTACGCCCTCAGTCCTCGACAAAACCTGCGCCTGAGCTTCAGCCAAACCGTTTCACGCCCTGACTTCCGCGAGTTGTCGCCTTTTGATTTCAACAACGTGCTGGGTGGATTCGTGGCGCAAGGAAACCCCAACCTGTTGCGAGCCAAACTCTTGAACTTTGACGCTCGGTGGGAGGCGTTTCTGGGCGGCAATCAGGTTCTGGCCGCAAGTTTCTTTTTCAAAGACTTCACAAACCCGATTGAGGTGAGTATTATCGCTGCGGCAAGCGATCTACGCCAAACTTACGTGAATGCGGAGGGCGCCTTTAACACCGGATTTGAGCTGGAAGCCAGAAAAAATCTCTCCTTTCTGAATCCCAAGCTGCGCCAGTTCGCTGTTCAAGGGAATTTTACTTTTGTTGACTCCAACATCCGGCTTCGCGAAGACCAGGCGAGATTGCTGACTTCGGAGAAACGGCCCCTTGTCGGGCAGTCGCGTTACATTTTCAACATCATCACGGAGTGGCTCAAACCAGAGTGGCGAAGCACGTCGCGCTTCTACGTCAACAGTGTTTCCCGTCGCCTGACAGATGTAGGCACCTTCGGCTTGCCAGACATCTATCAGGACCGGAATGTATTTCTCGACTTTGTCTATCAGCTCAGCTTAACGGAAACCGGAAAGTGGCAACTCCGTTTCAACGGGGAAAATCTTGGTGACAACCGGTATCAGTGGACTCAAGGACCCTTTGTCCAACGGCAGTTTCGCCTCGGGCGCACATTTTCCCTCGGTCTCTCTTATTCGGTTTTTTGAGGGCGAGTTTTTCAATATCCGATGTACCGGCTGATCGAGTTGTAGACATTAGATTTCCAACTTACTCTTCAAAAGGAATGAAAGGAAGTATCCCGATGACCCAGAACTGTCTCCGCCAAATGGGTGCGGGCGCTATGCTCAGCGCGCTCGCCGCTCTTTGCGCGATTCCCGTGGCTCAGGCGGCGCCTCCCGTCGTCCGGGCCCAAAGCGTCGTTTGCGACGCTTCGACTTACCCCGCGTTTACCTCGAATCTCGCGATGTACATTTGGAGTGATAAGTACGTCTACCGGCCTGGCGAGTCCCTCACATTAAGATGGACCGTGAAGACCAATGGAGATACTTATCCCTACTCGATTGTGGCTTACCGCCAAAACAATCAGAACGGTAAGAAGTTCTATGTTCCCGCCAACAACGAAACGGTAACAGATATCTTTGGAAAAACTCCTTCGGAGGGTTTTCAGACGACGTCGATCGCAGATGGAGAAAAGGGGGTCCTGCTTGGAGAAGGTGGGTTGCTCGGCGGCCCGGTGACCATTCCAAATGAACTGGGCATGCACACCTTGGTGGTTCAGCTGCGTGATTGCACGGGTACCCGTGTGGTGAAAGCCGCCTACATGAAGATTGGCGTCGTCGACGAATTTGTTGATGTTCGCGGAAACATCTCCACGAGCCGGACCTGGGTGAATACGAAAGCCTACCGGGTCAGCGGAATTGTATTCGTCAATAACAACGCAGTGTTAACGATCGAACCGGGTACCTTCGTCATCGGTCAGCCCGGCTCGCAGCCTCCCTCCGTGCTTGTGATCACGCGCAACGGACGCATTCACGCAAGTGGAACGAAGAGCCGGCCCATCATCATGACAAGCTCCCGCCCCTTCGGTGAGCGGCAGCGCGGAGACTGGGGTGGTCTGATTTTGCTGGGGCGCGCCCCAGTGAATACGGGCGCTGGTATCCGCGAGGGTAACCGCGCCGGAGAGTTCGTCATCGAAGGGCTTCCAGCCACCGAAGACACCGTCTTCGGTGGTACGGACGTCAATCATAACTGCGGTACGCTTCGCTATGTCCGCGTTGAATATGCGGGCTCCATTCTTTCGCCCAACAATGAAACCAATTCGTTCACTTGGGGCGGGTGCGGAAAGCAGACGGTCGGCGAATACCTTCAAGCGACTTACGGACTGGATGATGCGTTTGAATGGTTCGGTGGTACGAACGACGTCAAGTACTTCGTCGGAGGCCTCCATGCGGATGATTTCGTGGACTATCAGCTTGGATGGACCGGCCGGGCGCAGTTCGGCGTGTTCTATCAAAGCCCCAACGATCGCGGCAACCGCGGCATTGAAGCCGACAACAGTGAATACAATAACTCCGCTGAACCGTTTTCAAACCCCACGCTTTACAACATGACGTTCATTGGCAGCGGGCAAGTCGGATTTGACGAATCTTCTTCGCCTGGCATTTTCCTACGGCGCGGGGCCCGCGGCACGATTAACAATATGGTTGTCACCAACTTCTTTTCGACTGGCGTCCTGGTGTCCGCTACCGGTGGCGATGGCCCCATCACGCAAGCCCAGATTGACAACGGCACCATTCGCATGAATGGCATCCTATTGTGGAGAAACGGGCTGGGACAAAATCCTCCAGCAGGAGACACCGTCGCTGAACAGGTGGACCCCGCCCTACGCACGTTCGCCTTAGGACAACGAGGAGAGGGACGCAATTTCGTTGTTGCCGATCCTCGTCTTCGGCGGCCCTTTGAATACAGTGACCCAGACTTCCGGGGCGGTTTCGGATCCGCAATTTTCAGCCCAATCTGGATTTCTCCGCCCGATGATGGCTTCTTCACGGATGTCAATTTTGTCGGCGGAATTGGCGACGAAAATTGGATGGAGGAGTGGACGAGCTTCCTTCAGGACAGCGACATTAAATAACGAACAACGAGAAGTCTCTAACTCACCTTTCCCTTTTTCGGAGCGCCTAAGGCAACCAGCCGCTAGGCGCTTCTTTCATTTGTGCGCTGTGCCCTCGAGCCGGGAGCGCCAGTGGTTGCGAAAACCGTCACCACGCCGGGGGAGTTCGCTTCTTTCGTTTTCGCGGAAATTCGTCGCGAGAGATTGTCCTCTTTTCCCGGCGTTCAAACACCGGCATCAGTTTTTCTTCGATGAGTTGGAAGGCTGCCTCAAGGCCTCCCCGGTCGTAGGCGCGTCCAATTTCCGCTTCCACCAGCGTAGGTTGACCGCAGGCAGACAGAAACTGATTCGAGCTCATTCGCTCGGCTTTTGCGCCGTCGACGCGGCCCTCGTCGCGGAGAATCCGCAACCGCACATAAAGAGCCAGCACTGCATCCCCGATCCAGGCCTGGGTGTTCAATTCGTCTTGAGAGGACAAGCGTATTTCCTGCGTGATTGAAGCCTGCGCGGCGGTTGGCCGACGCGCAGCTAATTTCGCACGTTAGCCGACTCGGTACGGCCAGTCAACGGTCTCACCACACCACTGCCACACAGTCCAACACCCACGTGGATAAGGGCCTGCAAAAAGTTGTACAAGACGCTGTAGACCACTTGCTCGGTGACGGGCTGCTTGCCTGGCATGCGGAAATTCTGGGGAAGTTCCTTAAAGATTTGCAGGCGCAAAGTATGGGGGAGAGGGCGGCCATTTCGGTCTCGCTGGTTGGCAACCTGCAACGGGGTTTGCAAAACGTTTCCGGTCGCCGCGTCCACATAAAACTGGCAGCGAGAAAACCAGCCCAGATTACTTGGATCGGAAGCATCGAAAAGCAACAGGGGAACTTTGCGCTCGATCGCGGTTAGATCTGCAATCAGCGTGCGCCGCGTATCGGTCAGCTTGGACTCAAAGCCGGCCTGCCTGGCGATATTTCCGACCAAGTCTGGATCGAGCTCAAGGAATAATAACTTGTGGCTTCCAGCTTGCAGCACTTGCATGCCACTCTCATTTTATCATTCGTCGCTCAAGCGCCCGGGCGTAAGCTTGAAAGCTTGCTTTGTCGAAAAGAACAAAGACGACCGTTTCAAGCAAACTGTCATCCTGCTGAAGGTAGGCATCTACGGTCTCCACGGCGATTGCGGATGCTTCTTCAAGAGGATAGCCGTAGGCGCCCGTCGAAATGGACGGTAGCGCGAGTCGCCGCACACCATGCTGCCGAGCTAACTCCAAACAGCGGCGGTAGCAGGAGGCCAGCTGCTGCGCTTCGCCAAACTCACCGCCGCGGTAGATGGGCCCCACAGCATGGAAAACAAATTTCGCTGGTAGCTCGCCCGCTGTCGTGACGACGACTTGCCCCGGCGGGCAGCCCCCTTGTTGCGCTCGAATCCGATCCAGTTCGGCCATGATCGCTGGCCCACCAGCACGGTGGATCGCACCATCCACACCCCCACCACCTCGTAATCCGGAATTGGCTGCATTGCCGATTGCATCGGCGCTCACCTTCGTAATATCACCCTGTAGCAATTGTAGGCGCTTGCCGTTCGAATACCTCTTTTCCATATTCACGTAGGACTCGCTTCGAAAAGTAATTGCTCACTCCCTATCAATTATTCCGTACCGGTTCTCATTTGTATCACCTTGGTTCAGTAACTAGAAAACGGTACGCACGTTTATTGTGGCAAACACACCCGACAGCAACAATCAAGATGTCTCTGCCTCTACAGGAGTGCGTGACTAAGTTAGTTGTGAACCTCATTGGGCAACTAAGAAAACTGGAGTTTATGAGGTAACGGATGAAGTATACATTGGTTATCTGGCTGCTTGCCCCTTTCAACCTCGTCGCATCTGCAATTTATTTTTCTTCCCAGGGTTCGGCTAAGGACCCGAATGAATGGACCTCGGCTGGGCCTGCCTTTGCGATCCTTCAACACCCGGCCTGGGCGCCGCCCCTCGCTGGGAGTAGCTGGGTAAGTTACGCAATTACTGGTGACCCGGAGGCTGTGGGTTATCAGATCCCGGAAAATGGAACGGTCGTATCCTTCTATAAAAGTGTCACTGTGGCTTTTCTTCCGGCGATTGGATCCGTAACCTACCGCGCCGATGATTCGGCCGCGCTCTTTGTGAATGATGTCCTGGTTCGTCCAGAAGCGCCACAAGCCGGGAATCTTTATCGCCGCTGCTCGGACTTTGCAGTGGGATGCACAGTAGAAACGCAGGTGACCGTGGACATCAGTCCGTTTTTGCGCCACGGCGTCAATGTGATTCGCTTTGATGTGGCGCAACGGAATGGCGTAAGCTTCGGACTCAATTATTCGGGTGTGATCCAGGGCTCGATCGCGCAGCCCGGAGGCCCAGAAAATCCCTCGAGCGCGACGCCGGAACCCGGAACGCTTGGTTTGGTCGCGCTGTGCGTGGTGGGTTTGGCCGGAGCGCGTGCCCTCGGCGCGCAAGGCCACTGCCGGCAATCTCGTGCACAGTTTTTGCCAAACAACCGGGCAACCTAAAGCACAACGATCAGGGGTCGGGCAATCAACAGGGTTCGGCCAAACGAAATGGGTTGGGGCAAACGAACGGGTTGGGGGAGACGAAAGGGTTAAGGCAGACGAAAGGGTTGGGGCGGACGAAAGGGAAGTAGTATCAAGGAGAGACGGTGCGACAATAAAGATATGGCCCTCCCGCCATTCCATCCTGCCCGAGTTGCCTTCCTTGTACTTTTCGCCTTCCCCCTCATGGTTCATGCCCAACTGAAACTGACAGTGAACCAGCTGGTAAGTTTTGTCGAATCCTCGATCCGGCTAAAACACGACGACAAGCGTGTTGCGGAATATCTGAAAAAAGTCAAATTAACAGAACGGCTAGAAGATCGCATGGTGGAAGTGCTCATGGGAAAGGGAGCTGGCCCCTACACCATTCAGGCTCTGCGGGCGCTAGCCTCCGAATCGGCCGGTCTTCCGAAAGCTGCACCTCCGCCACCGAAACCAGCTTCTGCTGTCATACCTCCACCGTCAGAAAAGGAGCAGCGGGAGATTATCGAAGCCGTACGCGAGTATGCGCTCAACTATACCCGGAGGCTTCCTGATTTTATTTGCACCCAAGTTACCCGTCGATATTTTGATCCCAGTGGACTCGAATTGTGGCAGCGGGCCGATGTCATTACCGAGCGCCTGACTTACTTCGAGCAAAGGGAAGAGTACAAAGTTGTGTTAATTAATAACAGTCCAGCCGAAGGCGTTTCGCACGATCAGTTAGGTGGGGCGACTTCAAGCGGTGAGTTCGGAACACTGCTCAAGGAAGTTTTCGAGCCGGAATCCGAGACTAGCTTCCGTTGGGAACGCTGGGCGACCTTGCGCGGGCGGCGAGCCCACGTCTACTCCTACCAAGTTGCTCAGCCGCGATCGAAATGGCGAATCGAGTACCAGAAAACGCTCAGCATCATCGCTGGATATCGCGGCTTGGTCTATGTCGACGCCCAAACCCTGACGGTCTTGCAGATTACGCTCGAGGCGGTGGACATCCCGCCCACCTTTCCCATCCAGCAAGCCAAAACCACCTTGGCCTATGACTTCGTGCAAATCGGGGATCAGCAACACGTGTTACCGCTTCGAGCCGAGGTGCGTATGCGCGAGGGTCGAAATCTTGTGAAAAACGAAGTGGAATTTCGCATGTATCGCAAGTTTGGCGCTGAGGCGGTGATCAAGTTCGACACACCGGATGCTTTACCTGAGGATATCCTTCAGGAACAACCGCTGCTGCCAAGCTCGAGCACGCCCCCAGCCGCGACACCGGGGCAGCCGTCTCCGGTCCGCACGCTGCCCCCCCGCTAACCTTTCCGTCAAGTTTGCAAGACAACGGGCGCGCCCGCAACGCACCATGAAAACCAGATTCAGCCGTGATAGGCATGGCCTAACACGCCGGACTTCACCACAGCCGAATTCTACACACAGCGTGCATCTCGTCAACTCGCTCAGAACGCTCGATTCTCTGCCGCGTAAAATAAAAAGTTGCTCGAAGTCAGGCAAGTTTCGAAATTCTACCCAACTCCCCAGGGGCCTCTCGCCGTTCTCCATGAGGTGTCCTTTCAGCTGAACCGGGGCGAGAGCATGTCCATCATGGGCCCGTCGGGCAGCGGCAAGAGCACGCTGCTCTACATCCTGGGCGTTCTTGAGCCTCCAACTTCCGGCTCCGTGCTCTTCGAAGGTGAAAACCCGTTTCTGTGGAGTGAGACGCAGCAAGCGAGGTTTCGCAATCGGAAGTTAGGCTTTTTGTTTCAAGATCACTGCTTACTGCCACAGCTTTCTGTGCTTGAAAATGTGCTGACTCCGGCACTGGTTGATGACCGTCTGGACGAGGCTGTGGTGGCGCGCGCGCGGGGTCTGCTTGAGGAAGTCGGCTTGTCCCATCGCTTGCATCACCGCCCTGGAGAATTGTCAGGGGGTGAAAAGCAGCGCGCGGCGCTGGCGCGAGCCCTCATTCGCGAACCAAGCTTGCTGCTCTGCGACGAGCCAACCGGGAATCTGGACCGCAAATCTGCTGACGCTGTGGCGGACTTGCTGGCTGGTTTGCGCACGACGCGGATCGTGGTGACGCACAGCCTGGAAGTCGCGGATCGCTTTGGCATCCGGATGGAGATGCGAGATCAGACACTGCGGAGACGCGGATGACCCGCCGACATCTGGCCTGGCGCAGCCTGACGTTTTACTGGCGCACAAACCTTGCCGTTGTAGCTGGTGTCGCCGTGGCGGTGGCGGTGCTGGCTGGCGCGCTTTTGGTCGGTCATTCAGTCCGCGCCAGTTTGCGCCAGCTTCTCGTCTCGCGTCTTGGCGCGACAGACTATGCGGTCTTCGCAAACGGATTCTTTCGCCAAAAGCTAGCGGCCGAGCTTTCCGCCCCGCGAGCCCCCCGCCTGATGAGCTATTCACTCATTGCTGTGGAAGGTATGGTGACGCATGCCACTAACCGCCGGGTAGCTTCTCGCGTCGCCATCTATGGCATCGATTCCGAATTTTGGAAATTCCACCGCGTGTTCTTGCACGGGGAGGCGCCGGCGGGCCGTACCGTTCGGATGAGCGCGGCTCTTGCGGAAGAGCTGGCCGCGGCCGAAGGTGATGCGATTGTGCTGCGGCTTGACAAGCCCTCGGAAATCCCCGTTGAGTCTTTGCATGGCCGCAAAGAAGACCGGGTTCAATCCATCCGTTTGATTGCGGGGAAGACCCTGCCTAGCGAAGAACTCGGCGAATTCTCGCTTCGACCTGTGCAAGCACCACTCCGAGCCATTTTCCTGGCACGAGACCGTCTGGAGCGGGAACTGAACCAAACAGGCAAAGCCAATGTCGTTCTTGTTTCAAGTCAGGCCTCCCTTGAGGAGGTCGAAGAGGCGCTGGCGCAAAAGGTCACGCTCGAAGATCTAGGTCTGCGAGTGAAAATCCTCGCCACCCAGGGCCAGCTTGCTCTGGAATCGACGAGCATGGTCTTAAGCCCAGTCCTGCTCGAAGCGGCTCAAAAGGCGGCTGCGAATCTCGGCCTACAGTCCTACCCCGTGCTCACGTACTTGGTGAACTCGATGTCAGCCCAGGGGCGCACAACGCCCTACTCGCTAGTGACGGCTGTCGACTTCCGTTATCTCGGCGCTGCAGAACAATTTCAAGACACAGACATGATACTCAACGAATGGGCCGCCTCTGACCTCCAAGTCAAGCCGGGCGACCGGATCGAGATTGAATATTACGTGTGGAGGAACGACGGGCGGCTGGGTGTCGAGCGAGCGCAGTTTACCGTTTCTCGAATCGTGCCGGTTCAAGGCGCAGCTGCGGATCGCGACTTTGCACCCGAATATCCGGGAATTACGGAGTCAGCTGCGATCCATGATTGGGACCCGCCGTTTCCCTTCGATCTCAGCAAAATTCGACCGCGTGACGAAGACTACTGGGACCGCTATCGGACTACGCCGAAAGCCTTTATCAGCTACTCGGCGGGCCGCCGGCTGTGGACGACACGCTATGGCGATGCCACATCGCTGCGATTGATTCCTCCCGCGGGAAGCGATTTGTCAGATGTTCAGAGACGTTTCTCGAGTGCGCTGCTCCAGAGTCTGAAGCCGGCGCAGGCCGGGATGAGCGTTGTCGCTGTCCGCACCGAGGGACTTCAGGCAGCGGAAGGCTCCACCGATTTTGGTCAGTACTTTCTTTACTTCAGCTTTTTCCTGATGGTCTCGGCTTTGCTCCTCGTGGGGCTATTCTTTCGCCTGAATCTGGAGCAGCGTGGCTGGCAAGCAGGATTATTGCGCGCGACCGGCTATCCAGGGCGGCACATTGCGGCCGTATTTCAACGAGAAGGATTGATGCTCGCGCTCCTGGGTGGCCTGCTCGGAGCGTTCCTCGCATCGGGCTATGCGGGCTTCGTTCTCTATGGTTTGCGGACCTGGTGGTCCGACGCCGTGTCCACGCCGCTGCTCCGGTTCTACTTTAGCCTCGGCGCCGTGGCCGGCGGCTTGCTAGCTGGACTTGCGACTGCGACCGCTGTCATCTCCTGGACTCTTCGCCGCCTGCAAAACATTTCGCCTGTTGCCCTGCTCAAGGGATTTTGGACCGAAGAAGCCGCATCCCAATCGACGAGACGGACAAAGCTTGTTTTGCGGATTACCGCCCTGCTTGGCAGCGCTCAGCTGTTGCTCTCCTGGTTTGCGCGGGATGACTTGACAGGGTTGTTTTTTGGAGCTGGCGCGAGTTTTCTCCTGGCAGCTCTGGCCGCTCTCAGGTTGTGGCTCGCGCGGGGCGTTGCCAATCCGGACCGTGTTTGGCGGCTTGGCCTGAGCAATGCTTCCCGCCATCCAGTCCGCAGCGTCTCATCCATGGCGCTGATTGCTTGCGCCACGTTCTTGATCATCGCCCTCACCGCATTCCGGCGAGATGGCGCCGAGCGAGACGCTGCCCAGCGGCCAGGAACGGGTGGCTACGCGCTGGTTGGCGAGAGCGTCTTGCCTTTGGTGCATCATCCTGGCACACCCGAGGGTAGGCAAGAGCTGGGCTTTTCACCGGACTCGGAACCGCTTTTCGAGAAGGTGAAAGTCACGCCCCTGCGCTTGCGCCCAGGTGAAGATTCGAGTTGTTTGAATCTTTATCAGCCCAAAAACCCCCGTGTAGTCGGGCTGCCGGCTGAGGTGCTGGCGCGTTTGCCCAAAGACACCTTGCAGCCTGGCGAGGGAATTCCTGCTTATGTCGACGCCAATTCGCTGCGCTATGTTCTTCATAAACGGGTAGGCGACACTCTTGTTTTGGGCTCCAAGGGCGGCAGCCCTGTCGCTGTGCGCCTTGCAGGAACTCTCCGCGATAGTATCTTCCAGAGCGAAATCGTCCTGGCGGAAGAAGATTTTCTCAAAGCTTTTCCCTTGGAGCAGGGATTCCGGATGTTTCTCGTTGACGCGCCAGCCGAACTCCAGCAGCAGGTGGCAGGAGTGATGGAAGAACGGCTGAAGGACTTCGGGCTCGATTTGCAACCAGC
Organism: Bryobacteraceae bacterium; assembly: GCA_025056455.1. Lineage (GTDB taxonomy): Bacteria > Acidobacteriota > Terriglobia > Bryobacterales > Bryobacteraceae > CADEFT01. Next base: position 96,238 of record JANWVY010000003.1, read on the forward strand.
AGGGGACCGTTTGGCTGCGTTCCACAAAGTGGAGAATGCCTATCTCTCTACCTTTCAGACCCTGGGCGCTTTGGGGCTCCTACTCGGTACCGTCGGCCTTGGTGCCGTGTTGTTGCGCAACGTGTGGGAACGCCGCAAGGAACTTGCCTTGTTGCGTGCCGTAGGATACCAGCCTGCGCACTTAGCGACTCTCGTGCTGGCAGAAAACACACTGTTGCTCGTGTGCGGGTTGGTCTCCGGAACGCTGTGCGCTTTGCTGGCGATTCTACCGGCGCTCATTCAAAGAAGCCAGACACTACCTCTCGGGGCGATGGGCGGAATGTTGCTGGCGGTCTTCCTCACCGGCATCATGGCCTCTCTTCTGGCCGTCCGGAGCGCCTTGCGAACACCGCTGCTTCCATCCCTGCGCTCGGAGTAAATGGCCTGCCCGGCTCATCACATCTGGGCCGCCGAACATACTCTTCCAGTCGGCAACCTTGTGATGGCGAGCGGCTCGCTTTCCAGCCGGGCCGGGATTTGGCCATCAAGCGAGACGGTCGGCTGCTTGAATTAAGGCGCGGATGTAGCCGTAGGCGAAGGCAAACGCTTGATCACCGTGCGGGTCGTCGGGGTGATGGGGTACGTGATCGGGCATGAGCATGTACTCATAGCCAATGTCACGATACACTTTGATCGCTTCGACGAAATCTACATCACCCTCATCGGGATACACTTCCTGAAAATCGTTTCTTTTTCCGCGAATATTTCTAAAATGAACGTTAAATATTTTCTTTTTGTTTCCAAAATAGCGGATGATATCGAAAATTTCGCGGCCGGGATTTTCCAGCATTTCGCTCACCGTACCCTGGCAGAAATTGAGCCCGTGGTACGGGCTCTCCTGGATGGAAATGAATTTCTTGAGGCCCTCGGGGGTGCCCAGCACAGTATCCACACCCTGATAGCCTTCTGGCGGCATTCCCGGATCATGCGGGTGGCAGGCCATCCGGATCTTGTACTCATTGGCCACCGGAATGACGCGCTCAAGGAAATAGGTAATCCGCTCCCAGTAACGGTCTGCATCGACGCGGCCGGCGCGGGTGAGCGGCGTGGGCGGCTTGGCCTCTCGCAACCGCCAGGTGCTGTAACTGGATCCGCCGCGGCCCGGCGTGCGCTGAGTGCGAACCACGCCAAGGATGCTCATGTTGTACTTGATTGCGGGAATGCCGACGCGCGCGCAGTTGCGGATCAGCTCTTGAATCTCGGCAATATCCCGATCACGGGCGGGACTTTCCGCCAGCATGATGGCCGGTCGAGCTGTCCGGTCGATGTGTGTTGAAGCGAGGAACGGCGGGGCAATCATCTCGAGTGAAACTTTGTGTTTCTCGCACAGATCCTTGAGCCGCTCGAGATCCTCCAGCGTGTAAGGCCCGTTCGGGTCCTTACTTTTAGGATAGCCGCAGATGTGATTCACACTATGCCGTTTGAAGAATTGAAGGCGCTTTTCATCGGTCGGGCCGCTCTGGCAGCCGAGCTTCATCTTCACCGGCACGCGGTTCGCAGCCGCGGTAAGCCCAGCCGGCGCGCTGGCAAACAAGCCCGCGGCCGTCGACGAGCGAGAAAGAAATTTTCGGCGGTTCATGGAGCCTTATTCTATATCGCTTTTTCGAGGCGGCGAACTTTCCGAGTAGCGAATCCGCTGCTCGCCCCGGCTTGCCCCGAGCGGTAGGATTTGCCAAGCGGTAGGATTTGAATCGTATGCCTGAAATTATTCTGATCGCGAATGGCGACCTGCGGCTTTCGGCCAACCGCATGTGCTGGCCCGCACAACAGCAAGCGGAGAGCGCCGTAATTGCCGCCATCGAGAAACTGGGCTATCAGGTGCGGCGCGGCCATCCTGTCGATCCTGTCAAACAGCATGGCTTCATCGATTCGCAGCGATATGGAATGCAGGTGTTTCGCTCAATTCCCCGCGATGCCTTTCTCGTTGTTGTGGAAGCGGTGTGGCAATACAGTCACCACGTGCTGCACGGACTGTATACCCACCGCGGACCGATTCTCACGGTCGCCAACTGGAGCGGGCAGTGGCCCGGACTGGTGGGCTTGTTGAACCTCAACGGATCTCTTACCAAGGCCGGCATTCCGTATTCTACGATTTGGTCTCAGGATTTCACGGACGACTTCTTCCTCCACCATCTCAAAACGTGGCTCTCTGGAAAGCCCGTAGTCCATGATGTCTCGCACGTCAGGCCACTCTCGGAGGTCTCAATTGAAGACGACGCCCGAAAGTTGGGCCAGGTATTGGCCGAGCAACTCATGGAGGAGAAAGCCATCATGGGCGTGTTTGATGAAGGATGCATGGGAATGTACAACGCCATCATCCCCGATGAGCTGCTCCATGCAACGGGTGTCTTTAAAGAACGATTGTCGCAATCGGCGCTGCTAGCCGCCATGAGAAAGGTAAGCGATGAAGAGGCAGGCGCCGTCCGCAAGTGGCTAGAAGACCGCGGAATGCAGTTTCGAACTGGGCCCCACGAAGAGACCGACCTCACAGACCGGCAAATTCTCGAGCAATGCAAAATGTACATTGCTGCCGTGCGCATGGCGGATGAGTTTGGTTGCGATACGATTGGCATCCAGTACCAGCAAGGCTTAAAGGATTGCTGCGCTGCCTCGGATTTGGTCGAAGGTCTGTTAAACAACCCGGACCGGCCTCCTGTAACGGCGGCTGGCAACGGCCGCGTCCTCTATGAGGGCGAAATGTTGCCTCATTTTAATGAGGTGGACGAATGTGCGGGACTGGACGGGCTGGTCACTTGCCGCTTGTGGAAGGCTCTCGGCTTCGACCCTTCGAACACGTTGCACGACGTCCGCTACGGTGAAGACTACGAGGGGCGCTTCGTGTGGGTGTTTGAAATTTCCGGGGCCGCGCCGGCCTCCCATTTTCTGGGTGGCTACAGCGGTGCCGTCAGCGAACGCCAGCCTCCAATGTATTTCCCGCTTGGCGGCGGCACCATGAAGGGCGTCTCTAAGCCGGGCCATGTCGTCTGGAGCCGTGTCTTCATTGAAGACAACAAACTGAAGGCTGATCTCGGGCTGGCGGAAGTTGTCGCTTTGCCTCAGCAAGAGACTGAGCGCCGCTGGCAGATTACCACGCCCCAGTGGCCCATCATGCACGCCGTGACGCCAGGCATTTCGCGCGATCAAATGATGGCGCGGCACAAATCCAACCACATTCAGGTGGCTTACGCGCCCTCGCTTGAAACGGCCCGGACGGCCCTTGCCGCCAAGGCGTCGCTGTTTGCCACTCTAGGCCTAGAGGTGGCAATCTGCGGAGAAATCTAAGTCCCAAGGCTGGCAAACCGCGAACAGGCAAACAAAAGGCCAACACCGCTCGAGCGCGTTGACACCCATTTCAGCGCGTTGATACACTAATGGTTTTGCAGGTTGGCAGGGAGATTGTCTGTCGTTATGGAAACACAGTTCCCATCCAAGTCCGCCATCGAACGGGCTTGGTTTGTGATTGACGCCCAAGGCGCGGTTCTTGGCCGGTTGGCGAGTCAAGCCGCCCGGATTCTCACGGGGAAGCACAAACCCATTTACAGCCCCTTCCTCGATACGGGCGATCATGTCATCGTGATCAACGCTGCCAAGGTCCGGCTTACCGGAACCAAAGAGACATCCAAAATCTACCGCCATCACTCGGGTTATCCGGGCGGGCTCAAAGAGCGACAGGCAAAGATTCTGCGCGCCGAGCGCCCGACCAAGCTGGTTGAGGAGGCCATCCGGGGCATGCTTCCCAAAACCCCCCTGGGCAAGCAGATGTTCCGCAAGCTCAAGGTGTATGCTGGGGAGAAGCATCCGCACCAGGCGCAGCAGCCTTCTCCGCTGGCCATCGAACAATCTTAAGTTTCAGAGGCTTAACAGAGCGAGGTCCCGATTTGCCCGAAAAGCTGATTCAATACATTGGAACAGGACGCCGCAAAGCGGCCACAGCGCGCGTGTTCTTACGTCCCGGCAAAGGCGTGATCACGGTGAACGGCCGCGACGTGGATTCCTATTTCACGACACAAACGGCGCGGCTCGCCGTGCGCCAGCCCTTGCTCGCGACGGAAACGGCCGATAAGTTTGATGTGCTCGTTCTCGCCGACGGGGGAGGCATTTCCGGGCAGGCCGGAGCCGTCCGGCTGGGCATTGCCCGCGCCCTCATTGAGTTCAACTCCGAGCTGCGCGCAAAACTGAAAAGCCTGGGCTACCTGACCCGTGATCCCCGCGCACACGAGCGCAAGAAGTATGGTCAGAGGGGCGCTCGCCGGCGCTTCCAATTCTCCAAGCGCTAAAGTTTTCCATGAGGGATTCACGGCGCTCGGAGCAAGCCTTCAACCAGAGCTACGCCGTTATTCGTTTTCGGGCGTCCGTCCCGCCAGCGCAAATTTCGCTTTGGGCGCGCTGGCCCCTGGCGGACCGCCCGCACCCATCCACCTGAGAACTTCAAGGAGTTGATTGTTTGCCTACGATCACCATGAAAGAATTGCTCGAAGCGGGCGTTCACTTCGGGCACCAGACCAAGCGCTGGAATCCAAAGATGAAAGAGTATATCTTTGGCGAACGCAATGGCATCTACATCATCGATCTCCAAAAGACCTTAAAACTGTTTAAGGACGCCATGCGCTACGTGGAGGAAATGGCGGGGCAGGGAAAAAATGTGCTGTTTGTGGGCACCAAACGGCAAGCCCAAGACGCGATTGCCGAAGAAGCCACGCGCTGCGGCCAGTACTATGTCAACCAGCGATGGCTGGGCGGTTTGCTCACAAACTTCGTCACAGTCCGGCGATCGATCAACCGTTTGAAGGAGCTGGATGCTCAAGCCGAAGCGGGCTGGGTGGGTCGATCCAAAAAAGAGATTATCCGCCTCGAGCGTGAGCGCAAGCACCTCCAATCGAACCTTGCGGGCATCAAAGACATGCCGGGGTTGCCAGACCTGCTCTTTGTCATCGACTCAAGTAAAGAAGCCATCGCGGTAGCCGAAGCGCGTAAGCTGGGCATTCCCGTCGTGGCTGTGGTTGACACCAATTGTGACCCCGATTTGGTGGACTATGTCATTCCCGGCAACGATGACGCACTGCGGGCCATCCGCTTATTCACAAATAAAATCTCAGAAGCTGTCATCGAAGGGCGCCAGCGCGTTTCCGAGTCTGAGTTCGCCGCCCCGCCGCCTCCCACCGAGGGTGAAGAAGCTGTGGCTGAACCGGCGGACATCAACCAGTATCTAGATCCTCAGTATTCCCATCAACTCATGGCTGAAAGCTTGGCGGAAGAGGATTTGGCCGCGCTGCCAATTAAGGGCCGGCGCCGCGGCGATGAGGCGGATGGCCTCCGCTAAGACGCCGGGATGACCCGTCTCTGTGTTCACCGTCATCCAACCAGCTGCCGCCTGGCCCCGCTAGGTGTGCTGTCCGGCAAACGGTGTCGCTGTGGAAAACAACTTTTGTGAAAGGGAACAAAGAAAAACATGGCGGAAATCAGCGCACAAATGGTCAAGCAGCTTCGCGAGTTAACAGGCGCGGGCATGATGGAATGTAAATCCGCACTTACGGAAGCCAAGGGCGACCTGAAGGAGGCCGAAGTCATTCTCCGCAAACGCGGGATCGCTTCAGCGGGCAAGAAAGCCGCGCGTGTCACCCGGCAGGGAATGATCGGCGCTTATATCCACCCCGGAGCACAACTAGGCGTCCTGGTCGAAGTGAACTGCGAATCGGACTTCGTGGCTCGCACCGACGATTTTCAGGAGCTGGTGAAGGACATCGCCATGCACGTGGCGGCAGCCGATCCGCAGTTCATTCGCCGTGAGGATGTCACCCCCGAGGTGATTGAGAAAGAGAAGGAAATTCAGCGCGCGCGGGCCCTGGCTGAAGGCAAGCCGGAAAAAGTGGTGGAGAAAATCATCGAGGGGAGAATGGCGAAGTTCTTCGAAGAGATCTGTCTTCTCGAGCAGCCCTTCGTCAAAGATCCTTCCATGAAGATCGAAGAGCTGATCAAATCCAAGATTGCGAAGCTCGGCGAGAACATCACCATTGCCCGGTTCGTCCGGTATAAAGTGGGAGAGTCCGCGCCAGCCTCCGAAGCCGCCGAATAACGTCCACGTCATGGCCGTTTATCAGCGAATTTTACTCAAGCTTAGCGGCGAGGTTCTTGCCGGCGAACAGAAGTTCGGGCTGGACGCCGCGCGCTTGAATTCGCTGGCAGCGGAACTCGCAGATTTAGCCCGGACGGGCGTTCAGCTCGGTTTGGTGGTTGGCGGAGGAAATTTCTTCCGCGGCGTAACGGCTGCCGCGCAGAACATGGACCGCGTAACCGCTGATCACATGGGTATGCTGGCCACCGTCATCAACGCTCTCGCCTTGCAGGATGCGCTCGAAAAACATGGGGTCCCGACGCGCGTAATGACTGCGATTCAAATGAATCAGGTCGCTGAGCCCTATATTCGCCGCCGCGCCATCCGTCACCTAGAGAAAGGCCGCGTGGTGATCTTTGCCGCCGGCACCTCAAACCCCTATTTCTCCACAGATACCGCCGCGACGCTCCGCGCGCTCGAAATCGGCGCCAACGTAATCGCCAAAGCCACTCGTGTGGACGGCGTCTACGATCGCGACCCTATGGTCCACGCCGATGCGGTCCTTTATCGCACTATCAGCCATCAAGAGGTGCTTGCTCGCTCGCTACGTGTCATGGACGCTTCGGCGGTCGCCATGTGCCGCGACAACAATCTGCCGATCATTGTCTTTAATCTAACTGTCACAGGAAATATAATGCGAATGGCGATGGGTGAGCCTATCGGTACGCTCATCCATCCTTAAGGAGAATTGAGGCCTCTATGAAACACGGCAGTTCCTCAAGCCCTGCGCAAGGGCATAGCCAGTTCAAGAGTGTCAAGGAAGTGGAAGCACATGCGAAGGCCCGCATGGAAAAAGTGCTTGCGGATCTAACACACGCCATGGCTTCGGTGCGTACTGGACGGGCCAACATCGGGCTGTTGGAAGGGATTCGCGTGGATTACTACGGTACACCTACACCGCTGAACCAGCTCGCCAATTTACACGTCCCGGAGCCGGCGCTCATCACCATCCAGCCCTGGGATACTTCCCAAATCGGCCCTATTGAAAAGGCGATTCGAAACTCGGACCTGGGATTGAATCCGATGAATGACGGCAAGATCATCCGGGTGCCCATACCGCCCTTAACGCAGGAACGGCGCAAGGAACTAGTCAAACATCTCCACTCGGTTGCTGAAGAACACCGCATTGCGCTGCGCAACATCCGCCGCGACGCCAACGAGGCCGTCAAGAAGATGTCCAAGGAAAAGCTCATCAGCGAGGATGACGAGCGCCGCGCCCACGAAGAAATTCAAAAACTGACCGATGCCGAGATCGCCAAGGTCGACGCCGCTGCCAAGGCTAAAGAAAAAGAGATTCTCGCTGTTTAAAGCGCGCCGGAGCGAGGCCGCGTTTCTCTTTGCCGCCAGAGCCCTAGCAAGTCTTCTGGGGAGCGGTACGTCGCGCTCCTCTCCCCTCCGCCTCTGACGATACACTGAAAGCATGGCGATTTGGGCGCAAGTTGCGCTGCTCCTGCTGCAGGTGGACCATGCAGCTGAAGGGCGCAAGGCTCTCGAAGCGAACCAGTACGCACTGGCCGTCGAACACTACCAGAAAGCGTTAGAAGCTCAACCAGAAGATTGGGCGTCGCGTTTTCACCTGGCTCTGGCGCTCAGTCTGCTGGACCGCGACGCCGAAGCGATCACCGCCTATCGAAAAGTTCTTACAGACCGCCCAGGGCTTTACGAAGCCGAACTCAATCTTGGCGTGTTGTTGCTCCGGCAGAACCAGCCAGGGGAAGCCGCAAAATGGCTGGAAAGCGCCGCCTCCAAAAAACCCAAAGAATTCCGACCCATTTATCATCTAGCCGAAGCGCTCCGCCAGTCCAACGCCTTCGCCGAAGCCGAACCGCGCTTCCGCCAGGCTATCGAGCTGAATCCGAAGGCAGCTGAAGCGATGGTGGGCCTGGCGCGCTGCCTCATTAAGCTGAATCGTCTGGAGGAGGCGGCTGCCCTCTATCGACAGGCAGCAGAGACGGATGCTGAATTCCGGCCCGCCCTTCTAGAACTCGCACAGGTCTTCGAACAGGCCAAACAGCCGGAAGCCGCGATCGCCATTTATCGCCAGTTCCCCGACCATCTCGCAGCGCGCGAGAGATTAGGCGAACTGCTGCTCGAAGCTGGCAAACCGGGTGAAGCCGCCATAGAACTCGAAAAAGTGTACGCCGCCTCCCCCACCAACGCCAACCGCGTCGCCTTAGCCACCGCCTACCTCCGCCAAAAACAGCCCGATAAAGCGCTGCCGCTGTTGGAACAGGCGGTCACGGCCGAACCCGCCAACTACGAACTCCGCATGTACTACGGCCGCGTTTTGCGCGATCAGAGACTGTTTCAGCCGGCCGTGCAGCAATTTTGGAAGGCGTCTCAGCTCAAGCCGGATGCGCGAGAAGCTTGGAGTGAACTAGCCAGCGCCCTGCTCTTGTTAGAAAACTATCCCCAAGCCCTCGCGGCGCTTGAGAAAGCCGTCTCTCTCGGCGCCGACCCCATCGCCGCCAGTTACTTTCGCGCCTTGATGCTAGACCGCATGCGCGACTACAAGCAGGCCCTTCGCGCCTACCAAAACTTTCTTTCGCTGAGCCAGGGAAAAAATCCGGAACAAGAACTTATTTCCCGCCAGCGCATCAAAGTAATCGAGAAAGAATTGAATGCGCGATGATGTGGCTCCAGCTCCTGTTGCTTGGTTCGATTCTGGTTGCCTGGACCGTTCCGGCTCGGGCGGATTTAACAGCGGCACGCAACGAGAAAAATCCGGAAAAGAGCTACTGGCTTGCCTTGGAAAACGCTGACAAAATCCTGACGCAGGCACGGGAAAACCTCGTTGAAGGCAAACTCGACCTCCTTGCAAGCAATCTCCACGAGATTGTCGAAAGCGTGGAGTTTGCGCGCGATAAACTCTACTCCACAGGCAAGAGTCCCAGCCGTAACTCGAAGCACTTCAAGCGAGCTGAACTCAAGATCCGTGATTTCTTGCGAAAATTGCAAGGCCTCGAGCAGACTGCCAGCTTCGAAGAACGTCCCCCCATCGAAGCCGCCAAGAAAAAACTTCAGCAGATCCACGACGATCTGTTGCTCGATATTATGGGTAGTCGCAAGCCGTAGTGGGTTCATGTTAAAGTTGGCAAAGATAAAGCGAATCTTTGCCTATGCAGGATATCCAGGCACAGCTGGCCTATCTTCGCCGTCGGATTCAAAAGTTGGAAGGCCGCTCTGGCCCTTCCCGATCCTCTCCCGACGCCGGGAATATTCCCGTTGCCAGGTCTCCGTTCGTGGTAGATGGTTCGCCTCCTGGCGGCCGCCTCGAGCAGCTAGCTGCCCCAGAAGAGTGGATGCCCGGTGAGGAGGTTTTTAACTCCCACGGCGTTCATTTTCAGACCACCCGCTTTTGGCCGCGACACCGCCGGCATGGCGCCATGGATCTCTCTGAGCTTGTCGAACTTCCCGCCGACCTGCTGCAAGCCATCTCCGAAGGCGCTGCCCCAGCGACACCTCCTGAGCGCTGGGTCTATCTGGATACGGAAACGACCGGGCTGTCGGGTGGAAGCGGCACGTACGCCTTCTTAATTGGGCTTGGCTATGCAACCCCAGACGGGTTTCGTTTGAAGCAGTATTTTTTGCGAAATCCCGGTGAGGAGGCTAGCGCTCTCCAGGCTCTGAGTGAGGATCTGGCTTCTTTCGACGTCATGGTTACCTACAACGGCAAGGCTTACGATCAGCCTTTGCTCGAAACGCGCTATCGCATGGTGCGCCAGCGGCCTCCCTTCGCGCGGCTCGCCCACGTCGACTTGCTGTATGGCGCCCGGCGGCTTTGGAAATTGCGCCTGGACAGTTGCCGTCTGATGGAGCTAGAGCACCAAATTCTGGGAGTCGAGCGCGAGGGTGACATACCGAGTGAACTGATTCCCTACCTCTACTTCGACTACTTGCGAAAGCAAGAGATTGTTCGACTCGTGCCAGTATTCCATCACAATGCGACCGACATTCTCACGCTTGCCTGCCTGACCGCGATCGTACCCTACGCCTTTCAGAACCCGTCGCAGTCGCGTTTCCGTCATGGCGCTGAAATGCTTGGCATTGCGCGCTGGATGCGCAAAGAAAACCGGCTCGAAGAGGCGCTGTCGTGGTTGCGCGCGGCCTTGAGCCGCCGGCTCAGTGAACAGTTACAGGTTCGCACGCTGTGGGAGATTGCTGAGCTTGAGCGCAAGATGGGCCGTGACCACGCGGCGCTGGAAGTCTATACAGAACTTGCCAGTTTCCCCAACACCTACCGCGTCGAGGCGCTGGAAGAGCTCGCCAAGCACTACGAGCACAAGGAGCGAAACCTCGCCCTAGCGCTTTCCTTTGTGGAGCAAGCGCTGCACCTCTCTCCGTCGGCAAGCCTTCAACATCGCGCCGCGCGTCTGGAGCGCAAACTCGCGGCGAAACCGAAGCAACGGCGTTTGCTTTGAAGTTGGATTCGGTACGATCGAGAGCCGCTTGCCCACTGGCGGCAGTCCCGCCCTCCAATTGAGGTTTGATCAAAGGTCTTGACACTGGCGGTAGATGGGTTTCAGGGCAGGGTAGAGGGACTGATAGACGGGATGCGCGCGCCGGTAAAAGCTAGTAGCTGGTTCTTGGGGAAGTGACTGGTCGACCTCGCGGGTTGCAAGGCGAGCGGTTTCTTGCACGGAACCGTACTCGCGCGACAAGGCCAGTAAAGCCGCACCATAGGCTGAGCCCTCCTGCGTTTCTAGCGTCACCACAGGCTTTCCGAACACGTCGGCCAACAGCTGCCTCCAGAAGGAACTCTTGGCGCCGCCTCCAGAAAGGCGGATTTTTTCCACCGGCGTCCCCATCGCTTCGATGATCTCCAGACAGTCCTTCTGGCTATAGCTCACTCCTTCAAGCAGAGCTCGAATTAAATCCGCCCGGCGATGTTTCGCCGTGAGCCCCACCCACGCCCCTCGCGCCAAGGCGTCCAAATGAGGCGTGCGTTCCCCCATCAAGTAAGGGAGCCAGAAAAGCCCCTGCGCTCCGGGTGGCGACTGGGCGGCTTCGGCAGTTAGCTGATCGTAGTCCAACCCCGGCGCCAGTTGATTCCGAAACCACTGCAAACTCAATCCCGCGCCTTGAGTCACCCCCATCACATGCCAGGTTCCCGGTACAGCGTGGCAGAATGTGTGAACCCGGCCCGCTGGGTCATAAACTGGCTGCTGCTGGGAGGCGAAGACCACGCCTGAGGTGCCCAGCGTACAGGAGACTACGCCAGCTTGGACAATACCGTTGCCAACCGCGCTAGCTGCTTGGTCACCCGCGCCGGCCACGACCGGAGTTCCTGCTTTGAGCCCGCAAGCCTCTGCCGCGGCCGCACTCACCACACCGGTCACCTCAGGCGATTCGTAAACTTGCGGCAACCATTCCCAGGGCACTTCCACTGCCTCACACATGGCCTTGGACCAGCGCCGACCAACCACATCGAATAAGGATGTGCCCGAGGCGTCGGAAACGTCGCTCGCATATTCCCCAGTGAGCTTGTAACGCACAAAATCTTTGGGAAGAAGAACCCGCCGCACCCGCGCATAAAGATGTGGCTCATGATCGCGCACCCAGATCAGTTTCGGCAGCGTGAAGCCAGTGATCACCGGATTGGCGGTGTAGGCCAGCACTTTCTCCCGGCCGACCTTGGCGTGAATGGCGTCCACTTGTGCCTGGCTTCGCTGGTCGCACCAAATCAGCGCCGGGCGGATCACCTCACCCTGCGCATCCAACAGCACGAGGCCATGCATTTGTCCGCTCAGCCCGAGGGCGCGAATTTGACTGCCGTGAACACCAGCCTCAGCCAGAACGCCTCGGATGGCGGCTTGCGCCGCTTGCCACCAGTTCTCTGGCCGCTGCTCCGCCCACAGCGGCTTTGGCATCCGCATTTCTTCGTGCGGTGAGGTGTAGGCGGCTTGAAGGCGCCCGGCTTGATTCACGAGAATCGCACGAGAGCCGCCAGTTCCAATGTCAATTCCCAGCCAAAACATAAGCTCGCCGAGGAATTATCGCATGGAGGGCCTGGCCCGCGCCGCGAGCCACACAAGCCGGCCTAGGCTCGAGCCGCTACCGCTTCCTGCATCCCACCCCTACTTGCCAATGCAGAACGTCGAAAAGATGTGATTCAGAATGTCGTCGGCCGTCGTTGCGCCGGTAATTGCATCTAGTGGACGGAGCGCCGAATAGAAGTCGAGCAGCAACATCTCATGCGGTATGCCCTCTTGGACGGCTTGCCGCGCCCGGTCGAGATGGCTCACTACTTCGGCGAGCAGTTGCGCGTGACGTAGGCTGGTGATGAAGCCGCTTTCTTGCGCAAACTCGCCCCCCACACCCATGACTTCGGCAATCGCCTGGCGCAAAGCCTCTAGATTTTCGCCTGTGCGAGCCGAGACGGCAATGAGCTGTTCGGCATATTCGTTGGCGCGCGGCAAATCGCACTTATTGCCAACAACCAGGTGTCGGCCGCACCGCGCCGCATGTTGCAACAAGTTTTCGTCATCCACCGTCAGAGGAGAAGATAAGTCAAGCACCACCAAAGTCAGGTCCGCATCCGCCATGGCTTGGTAGCTGCGTTCGATGCCCAGCTTTTCCACCGGGTCCTGGCCCTGGCGGATTCCGGCCGTGTCGATGAATTTGATAGGAATGCCACACAGCGCGGCGAGCTCGGAAACCGTGTCGCGCGTTGTGCCTGGAATGTCGGTGACGATGGCGCGGTCTTGCTCGAGCAGGCGGTTGAACAGACTGCTTTTTCCCACATTAGGGCGGCCGACGATGGCCAGCGAAAAGCCTTGGTGCACCAGGCGGCCAAAGGCGAAGCTGGCATGTAAGCGGCGAACTCCCTCACGGAGCGGATCAAGGCGCGATAGGATCTCAGCGTCGCTGGGAATGTCCACATCGTTATCGGCAAAGTCGATTCCTGCCTCAAGCAGCGCGATTAAATCCACCAGCTGCCGTTTCAAGGGAGCAATTCGCCGCGAGATCGCCCCCTCTGCTTGCTGCGAGGCGATGCGGGCTTGATAAAGCGTCGTGGCTCCGATCAGATCTCGAATCGCTTCGGCGCTCGGAAGGTCAATCCGGCCACGCAAAAAAGCCCGCATAGTGAACTCGCCCGGAGCCGCCAGGCGTGCACCAGCCTGACAGGCGCGCTCCACAGCATATTGCAAGACAACCGGAGAGCCGTGACAGGAGATCTCCACCATATCTTCCGTGGTGTAGGATCGCGGGCTTTCAAAAAACGTTACCAGCACGCGGTCAATCTGCTCGCCCGCCTCATCGGTTAGACAGGCCAGGAACACCTGGCGCGGCTTCCAACAAAAATCTGCGCCCAGGGCCAGCAGCCGGGCGGCGATGGGGCGGGACTGGGAGCCCGAAAGCCGTACAACCCCAATGCCTCCGCGCCCGGGCGGCGTGGAAATCGCAACAATCGTATCGCCGAGATTCAAAGAAGTCACGGGTGCAAAAACTTCCTCGCCAGCAGCCGCTCGGGCAAAAGGTTAGCTTTGCGAGGTACCCTCTTCGGCGCCCGGTTTCGGTCCCCGGGAGCCTTTCCTGCTCTTCGATTCGCCACCCTTGCTGATGCCACTTCTCGCGCGAGCCCCGCCCGCTGGGCTCGTCGGGCCAGACTTTGAGCCCTCGGCTTTGCCAGCGCCACGGTCACGGAAGCGCCGTGTCCGGCTTCCGGTCCGCTCTTGACTGCCCGCACGCGGACCCAAGTCACGCTCGCCCGCTGAGCCGCTCTTGGATTTCCGGGCGCCGGGGCCACGGTTTGCGCTGGTCCGTGAGATCGGAGGACGAGGCGGCTCCGGCGGAGTAGGCATGCCCGCAGGATAGATGACGACTTGGCGGTGCGGCCCCACGCCTGAGCTCTCGCTCCGAACCTCGGTATCATGGCGTAGTGCTAAGTGAATAATTCTCCGTTCCCGGCTGCTCATTGGACTAAAGCGGAACGGTACCTTACTGCGCTTGACCCGTTCGGCCGCCGTTTGCGCGCTGAGCCGCAGCTCGGCAATACGCAACATGCGGTGATCATTGGCGTCGAAACAGAGCCTCTCATGGTGTTCGGAGGGCATCCGGAGCATTTCCATGGTGAGATATTCGAGCGCCAATAAAAGTTCCGCCTTGTTGGCCAAAAGGAGCTGCACGTCCGGGCCGGTGAAACGCACCACCAGCTCCGGATCTTCAATGTCGGGATGAGGGTTGTCTCCGGTGTCGATGGTGAAGTCCAGCTCCAGCCCCATGTGCCCGATGACGGTTCGCAGGAACGCGTCAATGCGCGGCCCGTGCTCCTCCACCGTATAAATGCGTTCCGCCACGTTTGACCAGGCTCTTCTCTAGCGTTTCTTCTTGGGCGCGGCTGCCGCTGCAGGCGCAAGCACTGGCGCCGGCTTGCTGATCGTCCGATTGAAAAACCACTGCTGCACGATGGCAATTACATTGCCGGTCAACCAGTATAACACCAGACCGCTGGCCACGTTCCAGAACAGGAAAATGAACATCAGCGGCATGAGCTTCATGATCCGCTGCTGGGCTGGGTCAAGGCCAGTTGACGGCGTCATGTTCTGGAGTTGGAATTGGGTAGCGATTGTCGCCAAGGGAAGCACCCGCAGCGAAAGCGTTTCCGGTTGCGATAAGTCTGGCACCCACAGCCAGCTCGCCCCCCGCAACTCAATCGCGACTGTTAACACCTTGTAAAACGCAAACAAGAACGGGATGGGCAAGGCCATCGGTAGACAGCCTCCTAAAGGATTCACGCCGTGCTTGTTGTACAGCGCCATGGTCTCGGCCTGCTGCTCCTGCCGCCGCGGATCATTGAACTTTAGGTGCGCATACTTTTCTTGAATGGCCTTGATTTGCGGCTGAAGCTCGGCCATTTTCTTCATGGATTTGAGGCTTGAGATTTTCAGCGGCAATAAGAGTATGTTGATGAGGATGGTGACAATGATGATCGACCAGCCATAGTTGTGGATGTAGCGGTCGTTGAGCGCGTGCAAAACTGCAAACAACGGTTTGGCGAGAAACCAAAACCAGCCGAAGTCCACCACTTGCTCGAGCTTGGGATCGACCGACTTCAAAATATCAATATCCTTGGGTCCAACAAACACCGGTGAGCGGTTCAGGCCCTCGCCTCCAAGTGCCACGCCCACATGGAGTTCGTCCTTGCCGCTCGGGGGAAAGTGCACCCAGTCGGCAAAGGTATGAACCTCCCAGCTCGCGTTGGCTGCAGGCAGCGCAACCGCTGTAAAATACGTGTCTTCGATACCTGCAAAGTGAAATTTTCCGCTCACGGTCAACGTGCCTTTTTTGGCGTCGTCAGCCGTCTTCACCTCCAGCGAGTTCTCTGCGGTGTCAAAGTACAGTGCGTGTTGCGTCGACAGCGGGTTCACGGCGGTGAAATCGCCAAAGCCACCGCGCCACTGTACGAGGTGCGGCACCAGCCGCTTGTCCTGGCGTAATTCACTCGAGATCTGAACGACGTAACGGTGAGGCTCAAACTGAAAACTTTTGCGCGCGACTACACCGGCGGACGCGTATTCAAACTCCAGACTTAACCCGTCGGAAGACTTTCGCACAACAAACAACGCTTGGTTGGGATCGACCGCAAGCTGCACTCCTTTCGCGACGACGCTAAAGGGAAAACCGAGCTTTTCTCCACCAGCCCGGTTAACCAGCTCCACAGGCTTGCGGTTCTGATCCTTGTACTGCTTGAGGACCCAGCTGAGAACGACGGCTCCACGATTGGAGAACCGCACCCGATATAGATTTGTTTCCACCACGATGTTGTCGTCTTGCGCGGACGCTGCGACATCGCTCGGCAAGGGAGTGGCCGGCTCGGCAACGGGTGAGGCTGGTGGCGTTGCCGGCGGTGGGGACACAGACTTTGCAACCTCGGATTTTTTTTGCGGTGGAGGATTAAAAGTGCCGAGAAAATACTGGGAAGCAAACAGCACCAAGCCCATTAATACAAGCGACAGCAGGAGCCTTGTGTCCATGGACAGCTCTTCCGGTTTTTTGAAAACCGGTTTTTGCTTGCTGGGCGAACCTTGAGGCGCTTCACTCATGACGCAAATCCAAGCCCGTTAGCGAACCGGGTCATAACCGCCCTGCTGGAGCGGATGACACCGCGCCAGGCGTTTCACGGCCAGCCATAACCCTTTGCCCGGGCCATATTTGGCAATCGCTTGCGCGGCGTATTCCGAACAGGTGGGAAAGAAGCGACACGCCGGGGGAAGCCAAGGCGACAGCCAGCGCTGGTAAAGCTGGACAAGGGCGATTAAGAGCTCTCGCATCGAGCAACGAGCCTTTCCACTTCTTTCTCAATCTGCGCCCAGGGCGCATCGAGGATGGTGCGGCGGGGGTTGATCACAATGTCCCACCGCGGCGCGATGCGGCCGAGACGTAGCCGGATGGCCTCCCGAATGCGCCGCTTCATACGGTTCCGGCGGGTGGCCTTCCCCAGAGCGCGGGGCAGCGTGAAGCCAATTCGCGGTCCGCTCTCGCGGTCCTGAGCAAGACAAAAAGCCGTAAAGAGGGCGCATTGAAATCGCGTCCCTTGATCATAAACTCGCCGGAAATCGGCTGGTCGCAGCAAGCGGTTTTGCTTCGGAAATGAAAATCGCGGACGCTTGGGAGCGCGCGAATTTCCCTCCTCATGAAAGCTTGGAATAGCGGACCGCACGCTCGTCACTCACGGTCAGCTTGTGACGGCCCTTGGCGCGGCGGCGAGCCAGTACTTGACGGCCATCTTTACTGCTCATGCGGGCGCGGAAGCCGTGCACTTTGGCCCGTCGGCGATTGTTCGGCTGGTAGGTACGTTTTGGCATATGAATTCCAGACGCGCGGGGCGAATCTCAGCACACTTTGCCCCGCCGCTCAACCCCAAACCCTCAGTCTAGCGAGGATCACTAGCCCTGTCAAACGCGGTCACGCCGGCCGGCCTACCCCCAGTGACTGGCCGTGACGGGGCGAATCACGCCTTCACGCAAGGAGATTGTGCAAACCGGGGCGCGGCCAGCAAGAAAAAGTCCCCGGCCGAAGAGGCCGATCTGAAATCTGAAATATTTTACTTGCACCTTACTCACCCTCTGTGACAAAATGCAGCACAGCAGAGTGGCTCAGCTTATGAAGCGCAGGGATTTTCTCACCGCGGGCTTCGGCACCTATTCCTTAATCGTAAAGGCGGATCAGATTCCACCGGCGCCTTACACACCTTCTCAGGTGGAACTGCAAGGTCTGTTTCAAAGGCCCGAGTTTGAGAAAATCGCCCCGTCAAAACCTCTCCGCCAAACTCTGGCGGAAGAGCCGAATATGCGCTTGGTGGATCTCGAGACCGACGTGCTGGTTGCGGGCGGCGGTTTGGCGGGCGTGTTGGCAGCAGTCTCAGCCGCGCGTCACGGCGCCAAGGTTGTACTCGTCCAGGACCGCTCGCGGCTTGGTGGAAATTCCTCAAGCGAAGTCAAGATGCATGTGGTAGGTTCCAATTCGCATAAGGCTCGCCCGGGATGGCGCGAAGGCGGATTATTGGAAGAATTCCGCCTCGATGATGCGGTCAATAATCCGCACCGCTGCTGGGAACTTTGGGACCTGTTGCTCTATGACAAGGTGATCAGCGAGCCCAACATCACCTTGCTGCTTGAAACCGTCCTCTATCGCGCCCAGGTCAAGCAGGGTAAGATTCAGATGGCCCTGGCTCGCTGTGATAAAAGCGAGCATATTTATCGCATCAAGGCGAAAATCTTCTGCGATTGTACGGGGGATAGCCGCCTTGGTTTGGAAGCTGGCGCCGAAATGCGGACCGGTCGCGAGGCGCGGAGCGAATTCGGCGAGTCGCTGGCTCCTGAAAAGGCGGATGGAGAAACGCTGGGCTCTAGCATCTTGTTCACCTCCCGGCTCTACCCGCGAGCCATTCCTTTCCGTCCCCCGAAATGGGCGCGTAAAGTACGCCGCGAACATCTGGTTAAGCGCAAGATCAACTCCTGGGAGTACGGCTACTGGTGGATTGAATGGGGTGGCAACCGGGACACGATTGGCGACAATGAGCGCATCCGTTTTGAGCTGCTCTCCATCACCCTGGGAGTTTGGGACTACATCAAAAACTCTGGCGATCATCCCGAAAGCAGTCACTACGGATTGGACTGGGTGGGGATGATGCCGGGCAAGCGCGGCAGCCGGCGCCTTGTCGGCGACTATATTCTTCGCCAGCAGGATCTCGAAAACTCCACACCGTTTCCGGACGCTGTCGCCATCGGCGGCTGGCCCATGGATGATCATCCCCCAGGCGGCTTTGACCGCTCCGATCTACCGCCCGCCGTGCAGATACGCACCAAAGAGGTCTACACCATTCCTTTGCGTTGCCTCTATTCCAGAAACATCGCCAATCTCATGATGGCCGGCCGGAACATCAGCGCCTCGCATGTTGCGTTCACCTCCACTCGCGTCATGGGTACGTGCGCCGTCGAAGGGCAGGCCATTGGAACGGCAGCCGCTCTCTGTGTGAAACACGGTTGGCTGCCTCGCGAAATCGCCAACGATTCAGCGCGAATCCGGATGCTGCAACAACAGCTGCTGCGCGATGACCAAACCATCACCACCGTGATCAACGAGGATCCGCTCGATTTGGCCCGTCAAGCCAAGGTCGTAGCTTCCCACCAGCAAGACGACGCGCCAGCCATCTTGCTGCTCGACGGCCACGTTCGCGATATTCCGAAAGGGGCAAGACACCAGTGGGCGGCGAAGCTCATCCCCAATCAAACCTGGGTGGATTTCATTTGGCAGAAACCACAAACAATCCGGCACGTTCAACTGACGTTTGATACCGGGTTCCAGCGGGAGTTAACGCTCACCGCCTCCAACACCATCAACCAAAACATCATTCGCGCGCCCCAGCCCGAGACCGTTCGCGATTATCGGCTGTGGTGGCGCGAAGCGGAGGGCGCGGAATGGAAGTTGTTGGTGGAACGGAAAGGCAACTACCAGCGTTTAGCGCGGCATGATTTCCCTCCCACCTCCATGCAAGCTCTTCGCGTGCAGATTGACGCCACCAACGGCGATGAACTGGCGAGGTTGTTCGAGGTACGCTGCTACGCCTGAAACAGGCGCAAGTTGCGAAACAAAAAACATTGTGAACCGTTCAGTGCAACTCGTTCAGGGGCTCTCACCACCATGCGGGGAAAGTGTTTCCGAGCTTTCGGGTTTGGCTTGATGATCGTTTTGGCCGCGTTTGGCCAGCTGCGCCGCTGCCGGCTATAACCTCAACCAAGTGCACCTGCGGGTGCGGGCCGAACTCCAACTGGCCTGAAACACACCGGTGCCCAATCCCTTCGCAGGTCTTGTGCCCGGTGGCCTGGGAGCCGCGACGATCGCGCGAGAGCGGCTGTTGATGCCCTTTCCATTGTATGGCGCCGTCAACGTCCGCAATCCGCGCCTCGGAAACTATACCTCCCAACAGATGCAAATCACCGTTTCGCGGCGCATGCGCCGCGGCCTGCTGTCGCATCTCGCCTACACGGCCGGAAAAAAACAGTGACTCTTCGCTCGTACCTGTTGACTTTGGTCCAGTGGAACAAACCAATGAAAACGCCTTCCAAGATGGGCTGTACAACCCTAAGTTAAGCAAGTCCGTTGATCCCGCTGACGTTTCCCAACGTTTAGTTGTCAGCCTGCTCTATGAACTCCCATTCGGCAAAGGCCGGA
This sequence comes from Bryobacteraceae bacterium, assembly GCA_025056455.1. GTDB lineage: Bacteria > Acidobacteriota > Terriglobia > Bryobacterales > Bryobacteraceae > CADEFT01. The sequence goes on from JANWVY010000003.1 coordinate 116,066, forward strand.
CCTTCCAGCCATCCAACAGCGTCTTCAAGCACCTGGTCGGTGGTTGGCAGCTCAACATGATTCACGTGAGCCAGACCGGAATCCCCTTGACCGCGACGCGCGCATCAACCGGCTCGGTCTCAAGCTCATTTTTTGATACCCCTTGCTGCTGCTCTGACGCAAGCCACACAGAAACCTGCACCGCGAAACGGAAGAGCTTGCCCCTGAGGTCTTAGCCAAAAGCAGAGTCGCGGTTAGGATATACTTCGCTCATGAGATTGTCTCGCCTTCTGCTGGTCAAGCAGAACTTTCCGAGTCGGCGAATTCCTGACGTAGCAGGCGAAGTTACGCGACAGCTGGCTGCCTCACCGATTGCTTCGCGAGTGAAACCCGGAGGCCGTATCGCCATCGGCGTTGGAAGCCGCGGCATTTCCAATTTGGCGACGATCGTCCGTGCAGTGGTGGATTATTTGAAATCGCGCGGTCTTCAACCGCATATCTTTCCCGCTATGGGCAGCCACGGCGCCGCGACGGCTGAGGGCCAGGCTGACGTGCTGGCGCACTACGGGATTACGGAAACTTTGATGGGCTGCCCGATTATCAGTCAGCTGGAGGTTGTTTCGCTTGGCGTTACCAGTGACGGAATTGAGGTCTTCATGGACAAGACCGCTTATGAGTCTGATGGCGTGATGCTGGTCGGGCGCGTCAAATGGCACACCGATTTCGCGGGAAAGATCGAAAGTGGATTGTTTAAGATGATGGCCATTGGCCTAGGCAAGTTTGCCGGAGCCCAGCGATATCACACCTATGCCTACCGTCTCGGACTTGAGCACGTGATTCGTAGCGTAGGCCGCCAGGTCCTGCGGTCCGGCAAAATTTTAGGCGGCCTGGCCATCCTCGAAGATGCTTACCACCAGACGGGTCAGATCACGGCGGTGACGGTGGAAGAAATGGAGCAAAAGGAAGAGGAATTGCTAGCTCTTGTCAAGTCCTGGATGGGAAAAATTCCTGTGCCAGAACTGGATATTCTGATCCTCGATGAAATTGGCAAAAACATCAGCGGAGCCGGCATGGACACCAAGGTTGTGAACCGGGGCGTGCACGGGCAGTACAACCCCTGGCCCGATACGCCCCGTATCCACCGCATCTTTGTCCGCGATCTCAGTGACCTGTCCTACAACAACGCAGTCGGATTGGGTATGGCTGATGTCGTCCACGACCGTCTGGTCCGGCGCATTGACTGGACGCCTACCATGATTAACTCCCTCACGGCGTCAACGCCCGCTGCCATCCGGACGCCCATCCACTTTCCGACCGACCGCGAGTGTCTGGAACGAATCTGGCCCACCGTAGGAAAGTTTTCGTCCGAAGAGGTGACCATCGGATGGATCCGCAACACCCTTGAGCTTTCCCCGATCCTGCTCAGCGAAAATCTGCGCCCGGAAATTGAGAACAATCCGTTGCTGGAAATCCTCGGCGAACCGTTCGAGATTGAATTCGACGCCAAGGGCGATTTGGTGCCGTTGTTGTCTCAAGCTGGCGTAGGGGCCCACAGTTAAACAGGTGTTGCCGGTTCAGTGTACGCAACCCGTTTCTCCTTCGAAGCAGAGCCATCGCATTCAGCGCCGAACCCGACAGCTGGAACGGCGCGCCGGGGCAAGCGAGATCAAAAACAAAAGGGAGAGGGACCCACCCCTCTCCCTTTAGCCTCAGGAATTGAACTCGGAGATCTCTGGTCTAGCTCGCCGCCGCCTGCACTAGAACGGAGCTAATTTTCGTAAAAATCGTATTGATACTGTCGGAGACGCCCGGCATGATCGCGCCCGCAGCGACTGCGACGAAACCAGCCATCAGAGCGTACTCAATGAGGTCTTGACCGCGGGTATCTCGGCGCAATTGAGAAGCAATCTGAAACAGTGTCTTCACGTGCAGTCCTCTCTTTCTTTTGTGAGCGATCGGTGTGTCCCCAGCTTATTCGGGGCGCCCGGCAGCGCCAATCAGGAGAAACCCTTGATTCTTAGTTCGAGAAAGCCTGCTTCGCAATCAGGTTTCGCCCGCCCGGGGATGCGTAGGGCGCGCAACGCATCACTTTACGGGCCGCTGGAATCAGGAAAGCAATTTAGCTGGCAGCTGCCTGCACCATCACCGAGCTGATCTTGGTGAAGATCGTGTTGATGCTGTCAGAAACGTTCGGCATGATCGCGCCAGCGGCTACTGCCACAAAACCCGCCATTAACGCGTATTCGATCAGGTCCTGGCCGCGAGTATCGCGACGCAGCTTGTAGATGAAATCCAGAAGACCTGTCATGGAAAACCTTCCTTTCAATTGTTTGTCCTGGGGACTCCTCAAGGTTAATCGGATCAAGAGCATTCCGAAATCAGAGGTTTTACTGAATTGGTGAGCAATTTCGATTCGGAACGTAGGCGCGATGTAGTACTATGGCGATGCCCTCAGAGTGACGGTTGCTGTTGAGTGACTTGGCAGCGCAGCCTTCTTTTCCAGCGTCGAGGGCGCTTGCGAAACGCGCCAGATTGGATTGCTGGCACGTTAGAAAGAGTTTCTGTTGCCAGTTCTGAAAAAGAGGAAAGGGGAGGCGGGGCCTTGCCCACGTCCTCCCCTTCTTGGTAGAGTACGCCTTGATTTCTGAGCCTGGTTTAGCTAGCCGCGGCCTGCACCATCACCGAGCTGATCTTGGTAAAGATCGTGTTGATGCTCGCCGAAACATTCGGCATGATGGCGCCGGCAGCAACCGCCACGAAACCGGCCATAAGCGCATATTCAATAAGGTCCTGGCCGCGAGTATCCCGGCGGAGCTTCCAAACCAAGTTCATCAACAAAGTGTTCATGCTGTCCTCTCATTCCTGACGGAATTGGTAACGTGTCTTCAAGGTAACTTGAATCGGGGACGCCGGGAATCAGGAGAAACACCCGAGTAGGCCGCGAAATCCCCCCGCCTTCCAGGTGGTACCCGGGTACTGGAAGGGTGACGGAAACCTTAGAAGCCTGTGAGTCTTGCTCTAGGCTAATCCCGTCACACGCACTAGGCGTGCGGACTCCTCGCCGGGCCCAGAGTTCTCAATTTCTACGCGAATCGCATCCGGTGGCATCCAGTTGGCAAAGCGGTCGGCCCACTCGACTAAGGTCACAGCCCGGCGTTCAAAAATCTCTTCAAGGCCTAAATTCAGTAATTGCTGGGGTTCTTCAAGGCGGTAGAGATCGATGTGATAAACGCGCACCGGATCGCCATACTCATGGATCAGGGTAAACGTCGGGCTCGATACTTCTTCCGGAAGGGCCACCCCGAGACCGGACACAATGCCTTTGGCCAGCGTCGTTTTACCCGCCCCGAGATTGCCCATAAGTAAGAGCACCGCGCGAGCAGGAAGGCGCTGAGCGAGTTGCTGGCCCAGCGCAAGCATTTCTTCTTCACTGCGCAACAGATAAGTTTCGCAGCTCACTCATGGCCTCCGGCAAAAATCGCAAAAGATCCGTGGCGATCAAAGCTGGTTCACCGAGGGCCTCTGCCCCGAGTTCACCGGCCCGTCCATGCAACCAGACGGCAGCGGCCACGGCTTTCTCCATCTGTTGCGGATGTTGCGCGATGATTCCTGCCATGAATCCCGTGAGAATGTCGCCTGATCCTGCTGTGGCAAGAGCTGGCGTACCAGTCGGATTGATCCACACGCGGCCGTCGGCAAAGGCAATGAGAGTGCGTTGCCCTTTTAGAACGAGCGTCAGGCCATGTTCTTGGGCGAAGGTCCGCGCCACCGATAGCCGGTCTTGCTGAATCTCGGTGGCGGAGCGCTGACAGAGGCGGGCCATTTCGCCGGGATGCGGCGTGAAGATGCGCGGCCCTCCGGCGCGGACGTTCATTCCTGCCAGCGCATTCAAGCCATCGGCATCCACGATGGCGGGCAAACGAAGGCGTTGGTATAAAGTCCGTACAAATTCCACCGTCTCGGGATGCCGGCCCAGGCCCGGCCCCACCGCCAGCACGTCTTTCCCTTCCAGTAAATGTTCAAACGCTCCATAGGCGTGAAGAGAAATCGCGCCAGTATCGGTGCCGGCAAGAGGTTCCGTCATTAACTCCGGCGCGTGGGAGGCAATCTCGCCGGTCGCCGGTGGGGTTGAGGCGACTGTCACGAGACCCGCGCCAGCGCGAAGCGCCGCCAGGCCCGTCATGGCTGCCGCACCCGTCTTTCCCAACGAACCTGCTACCACCAGCACATGCCCACAATCGCCCTTATGAAATCCGCGCGGGCGGGGAGCAAATAACGGTGCCAACCATGCTGGCTCAACCAACGAAAGCGTTAGAGCTGGATTCTGTTCGAGCAACTCTGCCGGGGTGCCGATGGGGGCGACGATCAACTCTCCCACTCGGTCGCAGTTTGGTGGCAGCGCGTGGCAGATCTTCGGAGCGGTAAAGGTGATCGTGGCGTCGGCCCGCGCACAAGGTCCTTCATTGTCTACATCGTCGCTCGCCATTCCCGAAGGTACATCCACGGCGACTACTTTGGCGTTCGGAAAACCAGAATTGATGGCTTGGATCAGCTCCGCAGCGCGACCCTTGGCCGGCCCTTGGAGTCCGGTGCCCAGTAACGCATCAACAAGGAGGGTTGCCTGCTGCATGGTCTCCCGAAGCTCACACCCCACTTCCAAACCAGCAGCGCGCAGCATCTGCAAGTTGGCTGCCGCATCGCCTTGAAGCTGGTCAGCAGGCGCTGCAAGCACAATATCTAGACTTTTCGGGCGGAACCGAACGTGCAACAAGCGAGCGATCGCCAAGCCATCACCGCCGTTGTTACCCTTGCCGCAAAAAACTACAATTTTTTGCTGGGAGAGCGGAGCAAAACGCCGCTCGAGATACTCCACCACGCGATGAGCGGCATTCTCCATCAAAATCAGTCCGGGAATGCCCCGCTTGATAGTAAGCTGGTCCACTTCGCGCATTTGCGCGGCTGTCAGAACTTTCATGGATGCGCTCCTGCCCCTGTCACATTACACACGTTTGGCTAGCAGCAGCGTAATATCGTCTTGCAATTCCGGTGATCCCGTCCACTGTTCGACCGCCTCGAGAATCGAACACACGAGATCCTCCGGAGGCAAGCCATGATTCCTTCGCAGCAGGGCCAGGAGCCGCTCTTCGCCGTATTGCTCTCCATATGCGTTTTCTGGTTCCGTGACGCCATCGGTGTAGAACAGCAACAGATCGCCAGGCTCCATGCGCACAGAGGATTCCTGATAGCGAGCAAAGGGGAAGGCTCCCACCACCGTTCCATTCACCTGGAGAAACTCCGGTTCTCCGTTTCGAAGCAAGATCGGCGGTAAATGACCAGCGTTGGTGTACGTAAACAGCCCAGTCTGCTCGTCGTAGACGCCAAAACAGAAGGTTGCATACTTCTCCGGCGTGGTGTGTGCATAAAGATGCTGGTTGAGTTGCGCCACCAGTTTTGAGGTCGAAATTTCCGCTGGCCGATCTTTTGAAACCTCCAGGCAATGGCGAATCTGGGTACGGATTGCCGATTGTAAAGTGGCCATCAGCAGCGCGGCGCTGATTCCTTTTCCGGCGACGTCGCCAATGGCCATGGCCATCAGGGATTCACCCAACCGCTGAAAATCATAGTAATCGCCCGAAACCATGCGGGCTGGCTTGCAGACCGCTTTCAAGTTCACTTGTTTGGCTTCCGGAGCGGAGCGGGGATAAAGCTGCGCCTGCACTTCTTGGGCAATTTCGAGCTCCGCCTTCAACCGCTCGTTGTCCTTGGCGATGGACAGCAGGCGCTGGATGTTAGTCGTCATGTTGTTGAAGGATTCGGCCAGCGCCGCCAGCTGGTCTCGCCCGCGGACGCGTACCCGGTGCGAGAAATCCCCCTCGCGTACCCTTTCTGTTCCTACATACAAATCGTGCACAGCCCCAGTAATCGTGCGCGTTAGCGACACACCGATCACCATAGCCACCATCTCGGCCACTAGGAACGCAATGGAGACAATCAGCAACATCGCTGGTACCGCACCTTTGGCAAAGTCGACCTTCTGCGCAAACACTGTTCCTAGCACCGCATAGGGTCTTGTGCGCACCTGCAGAACTTCATTTTCCACTAAGCCCGGCAACTCCCAAACATAGACCGGATAGGGAGTAAACCAGCTGATCAAAATGTCCAGCCGCCCTTGTTTCTCTGGAATACGGTTCGGGGTAGGCCCACCTTCGGCCTCTGCAGCGACGGAGCGTTGCAAACGGACGCGCCGCGCTGGTTGGGAAAAGTCCTCATCGAAACGCATGAAAGTGAACTCGCCCAAGTTGGGAGCAAGACTCGCTAAAAAACGCGAGGTGAGGGGCAAAAGCGCTACCACCACGGACGGCTCACGGCGGATGTGGGCCCATACATAGAGCACATCATCCTTGAGGACTAAACCTCCCGCATCGCCCCAACCGGCCGGAGGCTCTTCGAGGGAAGCATCTTGCGGATAGACAAAACGGCCTTGTTTGGTTCGCACGAGAAGCTCGAGGCCTGGCAAGCGGTCAGTCAGCAGGGGATAGGCGTAGGGCGCAGAACGCACGCGTTGCTCGGTATCATGCTCTGCGAGCCAGGTCGCGAACCGGATCACTTGTCCAATCCGCCGCTCGAGCTCCACCGTCATGACATAAAGCGAGAGCTGGCCGAGAATCCCGTACAGTATAAGCCCTGCCATGAGCACGATCAGAACGAAGGGGACGAGAGCGATGAAGCCGTAAGCAACCAGGAGTCGATTGCGGAGCCGCCACAGCAGCCGCTGGCGAATCCAGTGCGCCAGGGGACGGAACACGAACCGGCGAGCGAGGCGCAAGCCGAGCGCCAGCCCCGCCACCCAAGCCACCAGCAGGCCCAGAGACCGCACCAGCGATGGCCCAATCCACTGCGCCAGCAACGACACCAATACCGTTGCAGCTAGCCAAAGATCCAAGCGAGCGGGGGCTTCGGGTTTGACTCGCGCGAAAATTTTCCAGGCCACCATATCCGGCACAGCCATGGCCCGCTACAGCGGTTTCTGACGTCTCAAATGCGCGACTTGGCGATTGCCGGCACCATTTGCTCGAATTCCGGAAGTTGCGTCTCGGGCTTCAGATAATAGCGGGTCAAGCCCTCCACGAGCAGTTTCATGGCCGTGTCCGGATCATCGACAAAGTCAAATAAATTCAAATCCTCCGGGCTAATCATGCCATATTTCACCAACGCGTCAAAATTTAGCACTTCTTTCCAAAATGAACTGCCATAAAGGAGGATAATAATTTTCTTTTCTAACTTGCCCGTTTGCGCCAGCGTAAGCAGCTCGGTGAGTTCGTCCAGCGTGCCGAAACCGCCCGGAAACACCACCAGTGCCTTCGCCAAGTACGCAAACCAGAACTTCCGCATAAAGAAGTAGTGAAACTCGAAACTGAGCTCCGGCGTGATGTAAGGGTTGGGCCACTGCTCAAAGGGCAAGCCGATGTTTAGCCCAATCGACTTGCCGCCGGCTTCCAGAGCGCCGCGGTTGCCTGCCTCCATGATTCCCGGTCCGCCCCCGGTACATACGACAAAGCGCCACGGTTTGTTCAGCGTTTCGGACCACTCAGTCACTCGCCGCGCCAGTTCGCGTGCTTCGTGGTAGTAGCGCTGAAGCGGATGGTCCCCGCTTTCTGGAATCCGCGCCGACCCAAAAAAAACGACGGTGTCACGGATCTGCTCCCGGCGAAAATGATCCAGCGGCTCGAGATATTCCGAGAGAATCCGCACGCTGCGGGCAGCGGGAGAATTTAAAAACGCTTCGTCTCGATAAGCAACCGGTCTACGTGTTCGGGTTTCCATGAGTAGAAGATGAATGGACTTGTTCCAGCTGTTTGACTTTTCTTTCCAATTCTCGCACTGACTTTAGTAACTCGGGCAGCTTGGGATAGGCTGTGACCGCTCGCAGCCACTGCTTAGCTTCAAATGCTGGCGAGCCCGAGATCACGCTGCCCGCGGGCACGTCACCCCCAACGCCGCTCTGCGCATACACAACGACATTGTCATGAATGGTCAGATGCCCCGAAACGCCCACTTGTCCGGCTAGCAAGACGTTTTTTCCCAGAACCGTCGAACCAGCTAGCCCGACCTGCGCACAAAGAATATTGTCTTCTCCCACCTCGCAGCCATGACCAATTTGCACGAGGCTGTCAATGCGCGCGCCGCGTTTCACCCGTGTTTCTCCAATCGAGGCGCGGTCCACAGAACTGTTTGACTGGATCTCGACATCGTCCTCAATCACAACAATTCCTGACTGGAGAATCTTATAGTGGGTGCCGGCCTCAGTTTTCGCAAAACCGAATCCGTCGCCGCCCACAACCACGCCGTTTTGGAGGGTCACGCGGTGGCCGATCTGGCAGTACTCCCGGACTACCACGTTGGAATGCGCCGTAAAATCATCGCCGATGCGAACACCGGGATAGATCACCACATGGGGATGGATCACGGCTCGGGCCCCAATCACAACTCCGTCGCCGATAACCGAATAAGCCCCAACCGACGCCTCCGGTCCGAGGATCGCGGTTTCAGAAATGACAGCCGTCGGATGGATACCGGCAGCAGGGCGAGGTGGCTGATAGAAGAGTTCAAGAGCTCGCGCAAAATCATAGTAGGGATTGCGGGACACAAGAAACGCCACCTCGAGGCCGGCAATTGGCGCACTTACCAGCATGGCGCCAGCTTTCGTCTTGCGCGCCTTCGGGGCATATTTCGGATTGGAAAGGAAGGTCAGATGCTGCGGGCCCGCCTGCTCAATTCCTGCTACGCCGCGAATCTCAAGTTCTGGATCCCCGAGCAAACGGCAACCGAGCCGTTCGGCAATTTCCTTCAACTTCATGCGTTAGTCCCAGGATCCCAGGCTGACACAAAGCAACCTCAAGCGGCAAGGAAAACCTAATCTCTCGCTTTTATGCCAGGACAAGGGCTTACTCGCGGTCGTCGTCGTCGACATCGAGCGCGAGTGGAGAAAATACAGCTTGGCGGACGGGCGGGTAGGGTGTTTGCCAGCCCTTGATCAAGCCCCACAAAATGCGGTTCAGCTTTTCCGTCGGCGCGGCGTCGGGAGTCACCCAGTTCATGCGCGCCGAGGCAAGCGCTGCTTCTCGCGCTGGTCCCCGTAGAGCTCTTGCGTCGGGGTTTAACTCCGTTAAGGATTGCTTCGGCCGCACAGCCTCGTAGGGCGTGAAATCCGGCTCGTTTCGAAAGCTGTTCCGCATGTCGTTGGCGATCATGTCAAACAGCGAGAGCGTAGGAAGGCCCAAGATCAGTTCGATGGTTTTTACCATGCTCTGGTTGGAGTAGAAGGTGGAATCAACGTGGCCGCGCCGGATATAGGGACTAATGGCAAGCGCTACCGTGCGGTGTCCGTCGACATGATCAACCCCGTTTTGCGCATCATCCTCCACCACAAAAATAGCCATTTTTTTCCAGAAACGAGTACGCGTGAGAGCTTCGACGATTTGTCCCAAAGCCAAATCGTTATCCGCCACCATAGCCCGAGGCGTGTGTGTGCCCGGCGCCGCACCGTTCGTATGGTCGGACGGCAAATTGAGAATGACTAGGTGCGGCATTTTACCCTCTTGTTCCCACCGGCGGATGTCACTGATGAGCAGCCGCGCCCGCACCACGTCAGGAATGTAGGTGGAATAGCCAGGATAATTCTTCGCTAGGATGGCGTTGAGCGAGGCGATGGGCGCCGTGTGGTTCCACTCTGTGGCAAAGTCATCGCCTTTTTCCCAACGCGCCATGAGCTCCAAACGCCGCGCCGGAGTTTCTCGCGTTAGCCCTGCATACTCCCCATAAATTCGCACCGTCTTGCCCAGCCGTAGTGCAGCACTCCAGAAAAAGCCTGCGTCGGAGATGGCCAGCGGATCGGAGCCATCGAAGGGATAGCTTCGACCGGCAAAGCCGGGCCACATAGCGTAGGCGTTTTGGTTGGATTGCGTCAACCACTGGTGCCCGTCGGCGCTATTGCCGCCGGTCGCATAGAAGTTGTCGAGCAGCACAAATTGATCCGCCAGGCGGTGATGGTTGGGCGTTACCTCCTCGCCGAACAGCACTAGCGCCGGGTCACCGTTGCCCTTCGGCATGTCGCCGAAAACTTGGTCGTAGGTGCGGTTCTCCTTCACGATATAGACCACGTGCTCAATCAAAGATCGCTCGCCAGCGCGGCTGGGAATCGCCACAGCCGGCTTGGTCAAGTCTGGTTTTGCGTTTGCCTGCGCGAGCATGCCAACGTGGTTGTTCTCATAGACTGCCGTAGTATACGAGGCCAGCTGGGCAGCGTCCGGCAACTCGATCACTCCCACTGACCCGCGATAGGCGTGGACAAAACGTTTGGATGGGGCCTCGCGCCATCCGGAGCCTGCTCCAAGTAGGGAGCCCACCGCAAGGTAACGTCCGTCGGCCGACAGCGAGACGGAGCTTGGATACCAACCCGTAGGAATCAAACCTTCGATTTGACCGGTCGACGCCACCATCTGCGCGACCGCGTTGATGCCACCGCAGGCCACATAGAGACGCGACCCGTCCTGGCTTAAAGCTAAAGCATTGGGCGAGATGCCGTAAACTTTTTGGGGGAAGGGTTGAAGCTCGAAGCTGCGTAACAGGCGGTTGGCTTGCGTGTCAATCACCGTGATTCGGTCGCGGTTGCTGTTTGCCACATAAAGCCGGTGCCTTGTTTCATCCCATACCATTGCTGTTGGATGCGGGTCCACGGCAATCCTGTGCGTGATGGTCTGGTTTTGAAGATCGACGCGAATGACCGTTCCTGAGGCGGCGATGCCCCGCTGGTCAACGACAACGCGGTCAGCTTGTGGAGCATAGCCTGTGGGTGCGGCAAGATCAGCGGGCCGGGGAATTCTTCCTCCCCAGTTGCTGACGTAGGCGGCGGACCGGTCGCGGTTCAGAACGACCCCAAAAGGCGCAATCTCGGTGGGAATCAACGTCAGCTTCCGCTGCGAGTCTAGCACTGCAAGTTTATTGTTGTAGATCAGTGGAATGGCGATGAGGCCCTCCGAGATCGCCAACGCACCGTTGACAAACGCGCCGACGTTTTCCGCGAGGGTTTGAACGCGGCCTTCGCGCATCTCCAGAACCGAGATGGCTCGGTTGGAACGCTGACTGACCGTGAAAACCGCGCGCTCGCCGTCGGCTTGAATGCCTTGCAGACCGGGAGATCCGTTGAACGCAGCGCGTTCGAGGACTTTGTTCTGTTTCCAATCTAAGCGGTAGGCCGCATTCGCCGTCAGCACGTAAATTTGCGCCGAGTCTCGCCCAAACACCACTCCATAAACACGGGAGTCGAAAATGGCCGGTACTCCAGCTGGCGTAATAGATTGCCGGGTCGTCACCACACCCGGATCGGTGACCGCTCGCACTGGCTTTTCCGCGGTTTGCGCGCCCAAAGAAGGCACAAGCCAAACACAATACATGCAGAACACTGACACATGGCGCATGATTCTCTTAGTTTGCATGAAAGCCGTGACGGAATGATGTCAAGCCTGGGCGCCCCGTAGCCGCTCCCTCCATCCGCTATCATCAAGCTAGCGGAATTAAATCAACGAGGTCTCTCATGGAAGTTGCAACGCTGGCCGGGGGCTGTTTTTGGTGTCTCGAAGCCGTTTTTGAGGAAGTGCAGGGCATTGTGTCGGTTACGTCTGGATACATGGGCGGCACGGTCCCCAATCCGACCTACGAGCAGGTGTGTACGGGCGCTACGGGCCACGCCGAAGTGGTCCAACTCCGCTACGATCCCGAGCGAGTGACCTTCCGCGAACTATTGGACGTCTTTTTTGCCATCCATGATCCGACCACGCTCAACCGCCAGGGCAACGATGTCGGGACGCAGTATCGCTCGGCGATCTTTTATCATTCCGAGGAGCAGAAAAAACTTGCGCAAGAGCACATCAACCACCTCACGCTCGCGGGTGCTTTCTCGGACCCCATCGTAACCGAGGTCGTGCCGGCCAGCGAATTTTATGCCGCTGAGGACTACCATCAGCATTACTTTCGCAATCATTCTGGGCAGCCCTATTGTCGCTACGTAGTGGCGCCGAAACTCCTGAAATTCCGCCAGATGTTTCCGGAAAAGCGGAAGGCGGTTGTCTAGCCGGTGAAACTTCCAACATGGTTGCGCGACAAGCTGGAGTCGTTGCTGAGCGATGCTTCCCCAGCCGAGCTCGGGCGCGCGGTGGAAGTTCTCTCCCAGCACTACCGTCAGCACAAGCCGACTCAAACCGCTGCGCTCGCCCCTGGCCTGCGAGCAAAAGCGTATCTTGCCACGCGGTTTGCGGCGACATTCGCCGCCATTCGCAACGTCTTGCAGCACGTACCTTCCGAGCCGCCGCCGACCTCGGTGTTGGACCTCGGTGCGGGCCCTGGCACGGCCAGCCTCGCTGCCCTCGAAACGTTTCCCCACATCAGCCGCATCACGCTGTTTGAGCGGGACGCTGACTTCCGCACACTCGGCAGCGAGTTCCTGCCCCACGCCGACTGGCGCAACGACGACTTTACTCAAGTCCGCTTGCCACCACATGACCTCGTCATCGCCGCCTGGTCGCTTGGAGAAACACCGAACCCACTGGATGCCGCCCTGGAAGCCTGGCGCGCGGCCCTGCAAGCCTTGGTCATCCTTGCTCCAGGAACTCCTGCGGCATTCGCCGAAGTTCGCCAGATCCGAAAGCGGTTGATCGAGGCAGGGGCCTACCTCGCGGCGCCTTGTCCGGCGGCCGGCGAATGTCCAATGCCCGCGGGCGATTGGTGCCACTTCCGCCAGCGCGTTGAGCGCTCGAGCTTACACCGGCGTGCGAAAAAGGGCGCTCTCCCTTATGAGGATGAGAAGTTCAGTTATCTGGTCTTCTGTCGGTATCCCGTACCGCGCCCCGCAGGTCGCATTGTGCGGCATCCACAGCACCGGCCCGACAACATCAAGCTCACGGTTTGCTTGGGCGACCGAATCACCGAAATTCACGTGACGCGGCGTAGCCGCGAGCTCTGGCGGGCCGCCCGCCAGGCCGACTGGGGTGAAGCTTGGAACACTTCCACCCTGTTGCCACCAGAAGCGAGCGTATCCTCACCAGATCGTTAAACCAGCACCGTGAAGGTGGTTTCGTTGCGCACAACGGGCCGGTACAAGGTATCCCGTTCCACCGGATCGCGCCCAGCTTGCTGGATGAGGCGCAACAGCTCGGCCCGCCGTAGCGACTGAGAAGTGGTGGCCCCTGCGTCGTGGTAGATACGCTCCTCAACCACGGTGCCGTCGATATCGTCGGCGCCAAAGCGCTGTGCAATCTGAGCGATTTTGGGCGTCATCATCACCCAGTAGGCCTTGATATGTGGAATGTTGTCGAGTAACAGGCGGCTTACGGCAATGTTGCGGATATCGTCAAATCCGGTCGTTTTCGGAATATGTTCCAAAGCTGTGTGATCAGGATGAAACGCAAGCGGAATGAAGGTGACAAATCCCCCGGTCTCATCCTGCAAAGCACGCAGTTGCAAAAGATGATCCACCCGGTCCTCAGCCGTTTCTAAGTGGCCGTAAAGCATTGTGCAGTTCGACTTGAGTCCAAGCTGGTGAGCTGTACGCGCCACCTCCAACCACTGTTTGCCGTCAATTTTGTGGTCACAGATGATACGCCGCACCCGTTCACTGAAAATTTCCGCGCCGCCGCCCGGCAGAGAATCCACGCCCGCCTCGCGCAACCGCAACAGCGTATCGCGAACCGAGAGCTTGGAACGTTGCGCCAGATATGCTACCTCCACCATCGTGAAGGCCTTCAAATGTACTTGCGGAAAACGCTGCTTGAGGCCCCGCAGCATTTCGCAGTACCAGTCCAAGGTCAACTCAGGATGAAGACCGCCAACAATGTGAAACTCTGTGACCGACTCTGACCAACCCCGACCCGCAGTTTCCCACACTTGGTCGAGCGACATGGTGTAGGCTCGGGGATCTTTTGCCTTCTTGCCAAACGCGCACAGCCGGCAGCTCGCGACGCACACATCCGTCGGGTTGATATGACGGTTCACGTTAAACCAGGTGACGTTTCCATTCTTGCGCTCGCGCACCAGATTGGCCATCCAGCCAACAGCAAGAATGTCTGGACTGGTGTACAGAAGGACGCCCTCATCAAAATTGAGCCGCTCGCCGGCTTGGACCTTTTCGAGGACTGGGACGAGGCGTTTGTCCTCAATTTGCGGTGATTGACAACCGATCATCATGAATTAGACTCATCCTTGACGGTGCAGAACAATTTCAGTCGCCCAAACGGCGAAAAACAGCATGCTGACCCAGCCGTTTACCGTAAAAAAGGCAGCGTTTACACGGGATAAATCTGACGGCTTCACCAATCGGTGCTCGTAAACCAGAAGACCCGCGACGATCAAAATTCCCACCCAGGCCAGCGTTCCCAGCTTGAAAGCCATAGCTAGAGCAGCCAAACAGGCCACCATGCCTAGGTGAAACAATCTGGCGATCCACAAAGCTTTTGCAAGGCCTACCGACTTGGGGATGCTGAAGAGTCCCTCGCGCCGGTCAAATTCAAAATCTTGGCATGCGTAAATGATGTCAAAGCCTGCTGTCCACAGCGTGACGGCTGCCGTTAACCACACGATGCGCGGGTCGAGGGAGCCCTGCATGGCGATCCAAGCGGCCGATGGAGCCATGCCCAGCGCAAAGCCTAGAACCAAGTGAGAGGCCGAAGTAAAGCGCTTCGTATAAGAATAAAAGAGCAGTACGGCGAGCGCGATGGGGGCCAACTGAAAACACAGCGGGTTCAGCATCAAAGCGGCGGTGAAAAATAACAGGGCGGAGGCAAGGGCGAACCCCCAAACAAACTGCCGGCTGAGCAACCCTGCCGGTAAGTGCCGCATGCGCGTACGGGGGTTGCGGGCATCGATCTCCGCATCAAGGAGCCGGTTAAACGCCATCGCCGCCGACCGAGCGCCTACCATCGCTAGAACAATCCAGGCCACTTTTGTCGCCAGGTTCGCCGTCTGGAAACCCGCCTCTCGCCAAGCAAGTAGCGCCGCGGTCAACGCGAATGGGAGGGCGAAGATCGAGTGCTCGAATTTAATCATTTCGAGCGTCATCGCCAGACGAGCTAACCACACCACTTTCATAGATGATTGCGCTTGCGGATTGCTACCATTTTAGTTCATGGCCTTGCGTGCGTTCGTGTTCTTGGCCGGGTTGCTGGCGCTTGTTGCCTGTTTCCAGCCGAGCTCACCCCCGCCGGAGTTGTACCTCCGCACGATCATCTTGCCGGGCGGCCATCGTATCTCTGCGGAAGTCCTGCTCCGGCGCGATGATATGGCTCGGGGCATGATGTTTCGCAAGGCACTCCCGGCGGACCGGGGCCTGTTGTTTGTCCACCCCAAGCCGGGGCTCTACAAGGTATGGATGCATAACGTGCAAACACCGCTCGACATCATTTGGATGGACAAGGAAAAGACGATTGTCGAAATTCACGCTAACACCCCACCCTGCCGTGAACCGGATCCGGTGCGTTGCCCGCAGTATGGAGGTAGCCCAGAAGCGCAGTTCGTTTTGGAACTGGCCGCTGGTCTCGCCCAAAAATTCGGCCTTCGAGAGGGGCAGAAGCTCGAGTTTTAGAAAGGTTTTCCATGGATCAAGATCAACTCCGACAGTTGCTGGAGCAAGTTCGCTCTGGCGCCGTAGACATCGAAACCGCGCTCACACGCCTTCATCACCTGCCCTTCGAAGACATCGGCTTTGCCAAGGTGGACCATCACCGAGCTCTCCGCCACGGCATGCCCGAGGTCATCTTTGGAAAGGGCAAAGCCCCGGCGCATGTGGTTGCCATCGCCGAAAAGTTGCTTGCGCGCAGCCACAATCTTTTAGTTACTCGCCTGGCGCCGGACGCCGCCGAAAGCCTGCGCGCGGCCTTTCCCGAAGGTGAGTACTTTCCACTGTGCTCGGCATTTCGCGTGTGGCGCGACCGCACCCCACACGGCCGCGGAAAAATCGCAGTTGTTTGCGCCGGCACCAGTGACATACCTGTTGCCGAGGAGGCGCAAATCACCGCGGAGGTTATGGGCAACGAGGTCATCACCGTGCACGACGTCGGCGTCGCGGGCATTCATCGCCTTTTCGGCAACCTCGACAAACTGCTCGACGCCAAAGTGTGCGTGGTCGTGGCGGGAATGGAAGGCGCGCTGCCAAGTGCAATCGGGGGCTTGGTCTCTTGCCCCGTCATCGCCGTCCCAACGAGCATCGGCTACGGAGCCAGCTTTCACGGTTTGGCTGCCTTGCTCGGAATGTTAAACAGCTGCGCGAGCAATGTCAGCGTGGTCAACATCGACAACGGCTTCGGTGCGGGCTATGTGGCCAGCCTCATCAACCGCGTATGAAGAGGATCTGTTTTGTCCTTCAAGTGAAAAAGCACCGCTTGGAGGAATACAAGCTCCGGCACAAACAAGTTTGGCCGGAAATGTTACAAGCCTTACGCGAGAGCGGGTGGCGGAATTACAGTCTCTTTCTGCGCGAGGACGGGCTTTTAGTCGGATACCTCGAGACACCAGATTTTCAAGCCGCTGTGGACAGCATGGCCCGCCGAGAAGTGAACCGTCGCTGGCAAACTGAAATGGCGGAATTTTTTGACCTAGGCGGCGAGCATGCCGACCGCGCCATCACACCGCTTGAAGAAATTTTTCACTTGGAATAATCCTTTTTACGCAAGCTTGTCGCCCAATCCCCTCGCTTGACACCGGATTCCGACTGACATAGCATCCGCGTCACGGGAAATCCTGTGTTGGGGGAAAGACAAATGTCGTGGAAATGGCTCACTGGCTTGTTACTCTCATCGGCTCTTCACGCCCAAGTTACCAGTGCGGAGTTAACGGGAGTCGTAATGGACTCCGCCGGCGCTGTGGTGGCCGGGGCAACGGTCACCGTTTCGAGCGCCGCAACCAACCTCCAGCGCACGGTCACTACCAACAGCTCCGGCAACTACACCATTCCGGCGCTGCTGCCTGGCATTTACACCCTGCGCGTGGAAATGCCTGGCTTTGCCACCTACGTCCGGCCCGATATCGAACTCCAAGTGGCCCAAGTGGCGCGCATTGACGTGACGCTCCAGGTGGGCAATGTCAGTGAGGTCATCGAGGTCAAGGGAGGAGCCCCTCTCCTTGAAACCGATAACACCTCGCTCGGTACGGTGATTGAAAACCAGCGCATTTTGGATCTTCCCCTGAATGGACGGAATTATTTGCAGCTCGCGGCGCTGACGCCGGGAGCCACGACTGCCGCTCGTCCCTCGTTTGTTGCTGGTTTACGGCAGGGAGGAACACGCAGCCTGTTTGCGCTTTCTGTTTCTGGCCAACGGTTGTTCTTCAACCGCTATTTGCTGGATGGTTTGGAGAACACGAGCCCCAACTGGCAATCGTATATTTTCCTGCCTTCGCTCGACGCGTTACTCGAGTTTAAGGTGGAGCAGGGCATCACGCCCGCCGAATACGGCAAAAACATGACGCAGATTAACGTGAGCACCAAGAGCGGTACAAACGAACTGCACGGCACGGCGTGGGAATTTCTTCGGAACAATTATTTTGACGCCCGGAATTTCTTTGACCCTCGGACAGGGAAAATGCCCGCCTTTCGCCGGAACCAGTTTGGCTTCACGCTCGGCGGCCCAGTTGTCCTGCCCAAAATCATCAATGGGCGGAACCGGCTGTTCTTTATGGTGAACTATGAAGGCTTACGGGAGCGCAAGGCGTTGGTTCAACCCGCTACGGTGCCGCCTTGGGAATGGGTGAACGGCAACTTCACCGCCGTTGCGACGCCCATCTACGACGTACAAACCCGCGTCTATAATGCCGCTGGAACTGCCGTTCTCTCGTCAACCCCGTTTCCTGGCAACATCCTGCCACGTTCGCGGATCGCCCCCATTTCCTTCGCTTACATGCGCGATTGGATGCCGCGTGTCGACGCCGCCAATGTGGTCGCAAACAACTTTACGAACACAGAAGGCCGGCCGACCGATAACAACCAGCAGAACGCACGCTTCGACTTCATTCAATCGTCGGCGATCAACTGGTTCTTCCGCTACTCTCACGCTGGCGAGAAGCAATATAACCCCATCGCCATCCCGCGGCACGGAACGGATGTGGTGGTGCAAGCTCACCAAGGGATGCTCGCGCAAACCTGGGTACTCGGGGCTAACAAGGTGAACAACTTCCGGGCAGGCGTGAGCCGTTTTGAAAACTCCAACGTACCACCATATGCTGGCGTTCGGAACGTGGTGAAAGAACTCGGAATTCCCTTAAACACCAATTTCCCGCTGTACTGGGGCATTCCCAACGTCAACTTTGGAGCAGGTTTTACCTCCACTGGCAATTCCGCCGACAGTCCGTTCATTAACTTTGACACCATGATCCAGGCCAGCAACCAGTTGACCTGGACTTACGGCAAACATAATTTCAAGTTCGGTGGCGAGATCACGCGTACTCGCTTCAATCAATTGGGCGGCGTCACGACTCGCGGGCGGTTCACCGTGAACGGCCAGTACTCAAGCAGCGGCATTCCCGGCCAGCCCATCGTAGCAGCTCACCATATCGCGGACTGGATGCAGGGTCTGTTTTCCATCAGCGAATCACAAGATGGCGTGCCCATCGCCAACTACCGCAACTGGTATTTCGCCGGATTCTTTCAAGACACCTGGCGCGTCACCCAGAAGCTGACCATTAACTACGGCCTGCGTTGGGAACAA
This sequence comes from Bryobacteraceae bacterium, assembly GCA_025056455.1. Classification (GTDB taxonomy): domain Bacteria; phylum Acidobacteriota; class Terriglobia; order Bryobacterales; family Bryobacteraceae; genus CADEFT01. Next base: position 134,791 of record JANWVY010000003.1, read on the forward strand.
TATGGTCCTTGGGTCGACAAGCACGACAACATCATCAACATCGATTTGAGATGGGACAACAGCATCTTCCCCACCTTTGTTCGAGCCGGCCGAGGAGACCCGTTTGCAGGAGGAGTTTGCTGCCGGATGCCAGATTTCATTCCTACCGTGCGCGATGGCCGCTTCGGCCGGACGACGCAGAAAAACCAGTGGGACAACTTTGGCCCCCGCCTGGGTATTGCCTACAGTCTCACTTCGAAGACCGTCTTTCGGGCGGGCGCGGGCATTTACTATGTGCAGGAAATTCAAAACAAAGCTTTCGAGGTCGTTCGGAACGCGCCGCTCTCGATTCGCCGGGACGAACCGGCCGACGCGCTCCGCCCCAACCTCACCTGGAACAATCTGTCCAATGCACAAAACATCCCATCGCTGAGTTTTTCTCACGAGTGGGACGCGCCGCGGCCGAGGGTCGGACAATGGTCGGCTGGCTTCCAGCATCAGTTGGCGGAACACATGGGAATTGAAGTCAACTACCTCGGCGCCTCCGGCATGTATTTGGAAGGGCCTGGCATCATGAACCAGCCTCCTCCGGGACCAGGCAACCTCAACCTCCGGCGACCATTTCCGATGTTCCTGGGAATTTTCGTCTTTATCGAATCCGCCTACCACTCTTCGTATCACTCCATGCAGGCCCGTTTCCAACATAAACCTGCTCGCGGACTCAACCTGCTCAGTTCATTCACTTGGGGCAAGTCGATCGACAACAATAGTGCCTATCGAATCCAGTTTGGAGACGGCGCCGTAGCGGACCCTTATAACAAACATGGCTCTCGCGCCTTGTCCGCATTCGATCATCGCCGCAACTGGACTACCTCACTGTTGTACGAATTGCCGTTTGGGAAGGGTAAGCGGTTTCTGAACAGCGGCAACAAAGTTCTGGACTTTATCGTCGGCCGCTGGCAGACGGGAACGATCCTGACGCTCATCGACGGCTTTCCTTACTCGGCTCTCTGTGGAACCGCAGCTGTGCAAAACGGCGGCAATACTTGTTACCCCGATGTCGTCGATGGGGAAAAGCCGAATCTCCCTCGCGGCAAGCAAGACCCGCGAAGGTGGTCGAATCCCAACGCCTTCGTCAACCGCTTGCCAAATGCGGGGTTCCGTTACGGCACCGCGGGGCGCAACGTGCTCACCGGGCCAGGCACGATCAATTGGGATTTCTCCATGCAGAAGGACTTCCGCATTAACGAACGCCATAACCTGGAATTTCGCACCGAAATTTTCAATTTCCCCAACCATCCGCTCTTTGGGCTTCCTAGCGGCGCCGTACAGACGCCAGCTTTCGGTGTAATTTCTTCAACCGCGCAGGATAACCGTCAAATCCAACTGGCGCTACGTTACAGCTTCTAGGTCTATATCGAACCTGGCAAGAGATTATCTTGCAAACCGGAGTTGTTGTCCGAACCGCGCAGTGCGCGGACATCCTCCGCGCACTGCCGGATGTAATTGACGTGCCCGGAGTGTATAATCGCAGGACCACTCAGAAAGGGATACCTGCTATGAACTCCCGTCTGTTTGCTTCCTTCCTGTTCCTCCTGCTCACCCTGCCACTTCGGGCGCAAGAGGTCACAGCAGGCGTGTTCGGCATCGTACAGGACGCCACCTCGGCGGTCATTCCGGGTGCCACAATCCGCCTGAAGAATCTGGCCACGGGGCGAACCTACCAAACAACAACCGACGAATCGGGTAACTTCTCGCTGGTGCGGTTGCCGATCGGAACCTACGAGGTCAGCGCCGAGGCGCAAGGCTTTAAGCGCGCCGTGGTGCCGGACATCACGTTGCGTGTTAATGACAACCGGCGAATTGTTTTTGCCATGGAAGTGGGACAGGTCGCCGATCAGGTTACGGTCGAGGCGGCCGCTGTGGCGGTGAATGTCGCAAGCGGAACCACAAGTCAATTGCTGGACGGACGAGACATGGTGAAGCTTCCTTCCCGGGGACGCAATGTAATGCCCTTCGCCCTGCTAATGCCGGGTGTCGTCTCGGACACGCCGTATGACCGCCGCAACAATCGGGCCATGGTCAACGGCATCCGCCCGACCCATAACGCCTGGCTGCTCGACGGCGGCTACAACATCGATACTGGCGGGAACTGGGGATCTCCGCTCGCCCCCAACATCGAAACCGTGGCCGAGTTTCGGGCCATTCGCGGCAATTACTCTGCCGAGTTCGGCATCGGCGGCGGCAGCCAGTTCAACGTCATCACCAAAAGCGGAACGAACGAACTTCACGGATCGCTGTATTGGTTTCACCGCAATGACAAGCTCAACGCCCGGAACTTCTTTGCCCCTCGCCGGGAGCCCATCAAAGGTAACGATTATGGCTTCTCTGTAGGCGGCCCCGTCTATATCCCGAAACTCTACAACGGACGCAACAAAACATTCTTCTTCGGGTTCTTAGGCTGGATCAAAGAGCGCCGCGAACAGAATTTCTTAGACATTGTTCCCACGCCAGCGATGAAAACGGGCAACTTTTCCGGCGTCCGCCCACTGTTTGATCCCGACAACGGACAGCCGTTTGCAGGGAACATGATTCCAGCCTCACGAATCGATCCGAACGCGCGCGGTTACGCGCGGATGTATCCGGATCCGAACTATCTCGATTCAGCGGGCCGTAACTGGACCTCGCTTGCCGCTCGCAAGGATGATACCAACGAGAAGAATTTCCGGATTGATCACAACTTCTCGGACCATCACCGCGTGATGTGGCGTTACACGCCAGAATTTCGTCTCAACAACTTCCTGACTTCAGCAGGCTTTGATTTCTTAAGACAAGAAAATCGCACCCCCGCGCGGAACATGGCTGTGAATTACAACGCCACATTTCGTCCCAACCTCATCATGGATCTCACGTGGGTGCGTTCGCACAACCGCATCATGCAATTCCCGCCCGATATGAGCGCAGCCACCTGGGGAATCAACATTCCTCAATTATTCCCTGATACGCCGGAAACCTATCCCCTCGCTAGCCTCAATCTGCGCCGCGTGCCGGACCGCGTGCCAACAATTACCCTCACCAATTACGCCTCGATTGCCCCAGCAGCCCCTTGGTCTAACTACCAAACCATTTATGAAATCCGCGACAATTTCACGTGGATCCGCAACAAGCACACCTTAAAAACAGGTTTTGCCTATTCCTACGAGATTAAGTTTGAACCCACAAATACGAACGTCTTCGGCGCGTTCAGCTTTGACGGGCGTTTCACGCGGCAGCCCGGCGCCACTACGGGCGGCGACGCGTTCGCCGACCTGCTGCTTGGCCGCACATGGAATTACAGCGAAACCGATACGGTCGCCTTTAATGACAACCGCCGCAATTCGCTCGAGTTTTATATCGACGACTCGTTCAAGGCCACCCGAAAACTCAATTTAAACATCGGGTTGCGCTGGTCCTACTTTCCGCCTGCCTATGAGCCAAACGGTCGTTTCCGAGCGTTTGTTCCCTCAGAGTACAATCCGGCTCGCGCCGTCACCGTCAACGCCTTAGGACAGGTGGTGCGCGGAAGCGGAGACCGCTTCAACGGGCTGGTTAAGCCCGAGCCTTTCTGGCGGACTTCAAAGCGCAACTTCGCCCCGCGTTTTAGTTTCGCCTACGATTTGTTCGGTTCTGGCAAAACGGCCCTGCGGGGCGGTTACGGGATCTTCTACAGCCGGGAGATCTTGGGTGCTTTCATCCTCATGTCTGGCAACCCGCCGTTCTCTGAGCTGGTCAGCATCGAAAATACGAGATTGTCCAACCCAGCCGGTGGCACAACTCGCAACTTTGATTTGCCCATCACCCTCGGCTCGATTGACACTAACCAGCTCACCCCCTACACCCAGCAGTGGAGTCTCAACATCCAGCACGCCCTAGCCAAAAATTACCGTCATGGAAATTGGATATGCCGGATCGCGTACCATCCACATGATGCGCACGCAGGATCTCAACCAGCCTTTGCCAGATCCCCTGATTGCACAAGGTTTGCGAAACGCAAATGCTGCCCGCCCCTACAAAGGTTGGTCCATCATCAATCACCGCGAACAAAGCTATGCGGCGAACTACCACGGCCTGCAGATTGGCATCAATCGGAGTTACTTCAACGGCTTAATGTTCCAGACCGCTTACACCTGGTCAAAGACCATCGACAATGCAGACTTTGCTGCCGGCATTTACGGTTTTGCACCCAACACGCGTGATCTTTCCGGGCAACGTGGCCGCGCGAGTCTGGACGTCACACACAACTTCATTGGAAGCGCCATCTGGGACATCCCACTTCTGAAGGATGGCAAATCTCTGCTGAGCAAAGTAATTGGCCGGTGGCAAGTGTCCACGGTCTACACGCTCCGCACCGGAATGCCCATCCAGCCTCTTGCGGGACGAGACCAAGCAGGCGTGGGCAGCGCTTCAGGTCAACGGCCTGAGGTTACTGGCAATCCGGTTATTCCGCACGGGCAGCGTAGCTTAACGCGCTGGTTCAACCCGGATGTTTTTTCGCAGCCAGCGCTTGGCACCTTCTCCTCGCTCGGTCGCAATCCTTTTACCGGTCCAGGTTGGAACCAGTGGGACATCTCATTCACGAAGAGGGTTCCTCTCGGTGAGGGGCGGCAGCTCGAGCTGCGCGCTGATGGGTTTAATTTCTTCAATCACACGCAATGGAATGGTGTGGGCGTCACGCTAACCCAGCCGGCTACCTTTGGCCGCATCACCTCGACTTGCAATGAACGCTCGTTTATGCTGGGCACTCGTATTCAGTTCTAGCTTGCCGGGAGTTGACGGCGACCTCTGCCAGCCCTGCCACCCCGCAGTGGTTCAAGTCTGGTCGCGCAACGGCATGGGGCGCTCCATCCAACCAGCGAGTGCCCTTTCACCCGGCTACTATTATCACCGGCGTTCGAATCGCCACTACCGCATCGGCAACGGACGGATTCGAAGGCATCAGCTCAGCCAGGGGCAAGAGATCAATGTGGTCGACAAGACGGTCGAGTTCCTGATCGGCTCTGGCAACCACGCCTACACACCCGTCCACCGCTCGCTTGCCGGAACGTGGATCCAGTCGCCGGTCAGCTGGTATCGAGAAAGCGCATCGTGGAACATGTCTCCTGGCTTTGATCGGCCGGATCATCTCGATTTCCGTCGTCCCATCACACCCGAGTGCCTGTTTTGTCACTCCGCCTATCCTCGAGCTGGCGCCGAGTTTCCGCGGACCATCGACTGTGACCGCTGCCACGGTGCACCGTCGCGCCATCTCCAGGAGCCACGCCGGGGCACGATTCTCAATCCTGCTGCGTTGTCTCGATCGAAACAGCTGGATATTTGCCTTCAGTGCCATCTCGAGACGGCATCTCAGGACTTTGGTCGATTCCTTGCGCGCACCACACCGCAGCGTTTTCTCGTTTCAGCCTGGTGAGGACCTCCAGGAGTATAAGAGTTACTTCGACCGGGCGAGCGGACCCGAGCGTTTCGAGATCAATCACGCTGGATACGGGCTTCTGCAATCCAAGTGTTTTGAGCGCAGCGGCGGCCAGCTGATCTGCACCAGCTGCCACGACCCTCACAGCAGCAAAAGCCGCATGATCTGTCGTGACTGCCATGCCTCTCTGCCAGCCTCACACACTGGCCACTCAGAATGCACTTCTTGTCACATGCCGAAACGTCGGACTCAGGACGCAATTCACGTCACCATGACCGACCACCGCATTCGGATCCCCACGCCTCATGCTGAAGTGACCAGTGAAATTCATACAACGTACCGCGGCGCTTTGGTTGTCTTTCAGGGCAGAGCAACCGCGCAGGCGCTGGAACAAGCTCAGGCTTTGCATCGAGCACGTTTGACAGGCACCTCGCAAGCCTGGTCCCAAACTCCTCCTACCCCGGCCAACCTCGCAGCGCTCGGCGACGCCCTCATGCGTGAAGGTAAACCGGAACAAGGCCGGAAGATTCTGCTCCAAGTTCTGTCTCTAGAGCCGGGAAACGTCACCGCGCTGAACGGGCTCGCCGTGTGGGAAGGAGTGCAAGGGCGCCTCAACAACGCTTTGAGGCTGCTTGAGCAAGCCAAAGGCTTCGACCCAGAGCATCCGCTGACCTGGATGAATCTCGGTGTGACGTATGAGCACCTCGGTGATCACCGCCGGGCGCTGGCTTGTTACCAAGAAGCCATCCGGCTTCAGCCCGACTCCTCAGAAGCACGCCGCCGCCGCGCTGCCCTCCAAGCGGGTCTCCGCTGAGCTCTCGCCGCCAGCGCTTGCCGGGCGACTGTGCCCCGAAACTAGAGCTCGGCCGCGAGCTGGCGTTATATCATCGATAAGTTCAACAGGAATTTTTTGAGAGGATCAGATGAGCGTGAAGCGAAGCAATGTCGTTGTGGCTGCTACCAGCCTCGCTTATTTGCTGACTGCGGTCGTGGCGTTTGGACAGCGCAACACGGGAGATTGGATGACGGCAGCCTTTGACCCCCAGCGCTCTTCCTGGGTCCGCTCGGACGGGAAAATCTCGCCTGCTTCGATGAGCAAGCCCGGGTTCGAACTGGTGTGGAAAGTGAAGCTGAACAGCGAGCCGCGGCAACTTCAAAACACGACGGCCCCGGCTTTGTTCGACTTTTATATCGGCTATCGTGGTTTCCGTTCTCTCGGTTTCTTTGGCAGCAGTCAAGATCGAGTCATCGCCCTGGACACTGATCTGGCGCGTTTGGAGTGGGAACAAAGCTTTTCTTCTTCGGTTCCTTCACCAGGTACGATTCCTTGCCCGGGGGGCATGACTTCGACCGTGACACGGCCCACCGTGGCCAGTTATCCAATGCCGTTCGCCCCTCGAGGCGGCCGCGGCACCCCCGCTAAATCGGGTGTTGGCCTGCCCCATGAAGGCGCCATCACCTTGCGCGCCCTGGCCGAGGCGCGCCCAGCGCCTCCACCCAAGCCGGCCGCTCCGGCAAAACCAGGCACTCCTTCCGACAGTCCTTTCGCGCCCCGCGTGCAGTGGGTGATGGCCTTGACAGGCGACGGGAAATTGCATTCGTTATGGGTCTCAAACGGGCATGAACCCGAGCCTCCGGTCTCCTTCCTGCCTCCAGGAGCTCACGCTGTAGGCCTAATTGTCTTAGACGGCACGGCTTATGCCGCGACGATCCACGGCTGCAGCGGAGTCGACGATGGTGTTTGGGCGATGGATCTCGCAACGAAAAAAGTAACGCGATGGAAGGCCACTGGAAAGCTTGCCGGCAGCGCGGGCCCGGCATTTGGGCCCGATGGCATGGTTTACGTAGCGACCTCGAACGAGCTGGCGGTGCTCGCCCCAAAGTCGCTGGCCCCGCTGAAAAGTTTCACTCTCTCTGGAGCTGGCTTCCGCTCTTCCCCTCTCGTCTTTGAACACAAGGCGAAGGATTGGCTGGCGGTGGCCAGCGCAGATGGGCGTTTGCACGTTTTCGACCCCGCGCAGTTGGACAAGGGGCCTGTCGCCTCTAGCCCGGTCTACAGCGCCCCAGAATATGCCACCGGCACGGTTTCGAGCTGGCAGGACAGTGCTGGGCAGCGCTGGATTCTCGTTCCGGCAGCTGGCGACGCGGCCCTCGGCGCGGGATTTCGTCCAGCCCATGGCGAGATTCGCGACGGCGCCATTGTCGCTTGGAAGCTCGTTGAGCGCAACGGCTCCTGGGCCTTTGAACCAGGCTGGGTTTCGACCAACATGATCTCGCCCCATCCGCCCGTCATCGTCAACGGCGTCGTCTTTGCGCTCTCCAGTGGCGAATTCCGTACTTCCGATCCAGCGATTTTACTCTCGGAGCGCCTCCGGCGCTCCCGCCCGGCTGTGCTCTACGCGCTGGACGCGACAACCGGCAAAACTCTCTGGTCAAGTGGTAACGCGATTCACTCCTTTGTCCACAGCGGCGGCCTCAGCGCCGGCGGTGGCCGAGTCTATGTTGCGACGCACGATGGTACACAATATGCTTTCGGTTTTCCGATGGAGCACTGAACGGGTTTTCCCTTTGCTTAGGAATGTTTTTGCAAGCGCGTCCCGGTGCTGGCGAGGCTCACTACGCCACACAAAGCCTGGTACTTTGGGTGTAGAGAACGAATGCGCATTTTAGTAATCGAGGACGAGAAACGCATCGCCGACTTCTTGGGTCGTGGACTGGAAAGCGCGGGCTACGCGGTGGACATCGCTCACGACGGCAAGAGCGGTCTGTTGCTTTCTCACGATTGCGACTACGACTTAATCATTCTCGATCTCAACCTTCCCGACATGGACGGCATTGAGGTACTCGAGAAAATTCGCAACCGGAAAATCTGCCCTCCAGTGCTCATTCTCAGTGCGCGTAGCGCCGTCGATGACCGCGTGAAGGGCCTTGAGCTGGGAGCCGATGATTACCTAGTCAAGCCGTTTGCCTTTGTCGAACTCCTAGCCAGGGTGCGCGCCCTATTGCGCCGTGGCCAGCCCGCACCCGAAAAGCTTCAAATCGGTGACCTTACCTTGGATTGTATCCGCCGGAAGGTCACGCGCGCTGGTCAGACCATCGAGCTCGCCCCCAAGGAATTCAGCATCCTGGAATACCTGATGCGAAATCCAGGGCGTCCTCTCAGCCGTACCATGATCGTGGAGCATGTCTGGGACATGGACTATGACGGGCTCACCAACATCGTGGACGTCTACATCCGCCATCTTCGCTCCAAGATTGACGAAGGCTTTCCCACGCGCTTAATTCACACCGTGCGTGGAATCGGTTACATGATGGACTTGCCCGATCGCGGCGACAAACCATGAAATCTTGCCCTGAGCCACACCGGAGTGCGAGCCATCCCAAGACGAACGTTTTCCGCTCTCTCCGCTTCCGCTTAACCCTCACCAACGCGATCTTCGTAGCGTTGCTATTGGTGGGACTGGGCTTCTTCTTTGAGGGCGCGCTCGAATCGATCCTGGACAACCAGGTGCGCGACCTCCTGAACGAAGAGTGGGCTGCTGTCAAAGGATACCTGATTATCCACCGCGGCGAGGCTTGGTGGCAGTACGATGATGAGGATCCGGAGGAAGCCTTCATCGTAGAGCGTATGCGCCGTGTTTACTTGGTGGCGAGTGCTGACGGCAAAGTTCTCGATGCCTCGACCATTTACAAGGATCTGGGTCTTAATTCCCCGGAGGAAATTCGCGCCGCCCTAGCCTCCAACCAGCCCTTTTGGCAGAAGCGTGTCTCCAAAAACGGCGAGCCGTTTCTCATTCGCGGCGGACTCTTTGTCGATGACGATAACACCCGTCATTTCGTAGCGATTGGCCACTCCCTGAACGAGCGCGAGCGCACCATCCGCGACTTCCACAAAAACTACTTTACCGCCCTCCCCCTGTTGACACTCGCGGCAGCGCTGGCCGGGTGGTTCATCGCCGGCCGTTCGCTCAGTCCTGTACATGAACTAGCCCGCGCGGCGGAAAACATTAGCGGTTCAAACCTCAGCCTTCGCATTCCTCTACGGAATGCTGGCGACGAGCTCGATAACTTGATCCAGAGCTTCAACACCATGGTAGAGCGTCTGGAACGGAGCTTCCAAATGACGCGGCAGTTTTCCACCGATGTCTCGCATGAGCTCCGCACGCCTTTGACCGCCATACGCGGCCAGTTGGAAGTGGCTTTGTTTACCGCCAAAACCGAGGAGCAGTACCGGGAGGCCATCGCCAACGCTCTGGAAGACGTCGAACGACTCTCGCACACGGTTCGCGCCATGCTGCTTTTGTCTCAAGCTGAGTCTGGCCAGCTCGCCTTGCAGCGAGCTCCCCTCGATCTCTCTACGGTCGTGGAAGAAGTCGTCGAGCAATACCAAATTCCCGCCGAGGCGGAACAGGTGTCGTTGCGTGCTCAAGTCTCGGGGCCTTGTTGGGTCGATGCGGACCGGGTTCAAATGGAACGCTTGATTTCCAATTTGCTTTCGAATGCTGTAAAGTACACGCCAAGCGGCGGCGCGATTGAAGTGAAACTCTGGGGAGCAAACGGCTCGGTTTTCTTAGAAGTCGCGGATACAGGGGTTGGCATCGCACCGGATCATTTGCCGCACATCTTCGACCGGTTTTATCGAGTACCGGGCTCAAAGAAGCACGGTCTTGGCTTGGGGCTTAGCTTTGTTGCCTGGATCGTCCAAGTCCACGGAGGCAAGATCACCGTGGACAGTCAGTTGGGGCAGGGAACAAGGTTTACCGTTCAGCTGCCCTCAGTACTGCCCGACAGGCTCGGTCCAGCCGAGCCGCATCGCACGGCAGAAACCGTTCAAGGCTGATCGGGATTCCGACGCCGCTGTGACCGCCGCGACAGTCAGTGCAGTTCATTCCGTCCCACCCGAAGACCACTCTCGGAATGTGGGCGAACCCCCGTCAATAGACCAGCTTCAACGCGAACTGAATGATGCGGGGCTGATTCCCCTGGCTGTTGACAACCCCGAACTGCGGGTTACCAAAATTTTGATTGGGTGGCGCAAAGCGCACAGTGTTTGTCAGGTTGAATATCTCTGTACGGAATTGCAAGTTAAACCGCTCGCGAAATCGTGTGTTTTTCGTCAAGGTCAAATCGAGCTGAGAGGTGATATCGCTGCGACAGCCGCCAAAGGTGCGCGGCGCATTGCCGAAAGCGTAGGGCGGCGGCACGGAAAATACACTGCTATCGAGCCAGCGCTGCGGCGTCGGATCGCTCACGCAGGGAGTGAGCCCGCTCCAGTTAGGTCGCTGGCCTCCGCCTTGCGAAAACGTATTGTTGACGGCCGAGGTTACGCCCAGAGGTCCACCCGAAAACCACATCCAGATGCCACCCATCTGCCAGCCGCCGAAAAGCTTCCCTACCGCTCCTGTGCTTCGAGCGAAAAAGGGAAGTTCATACACGGCGTTAGCGATATAGCGGTGAGTTTGGTCGATGGTGGACACGCTGCGCTCGGCTGCTAAGTTGCTCCAATTCTGAAAAACTGACGCTCCGAGCGCTTCGCCGGCAAAACCTCCTGGCGCAAAATCAAGCAGCTTGGAATAGGTATAAGAGACCAGCCAGCTCAGACCGCTTGCGAACCGCTTTTCCAACTTGGCCTCGAGAGCGTGATACGAGGAGGAGGCCCAACCGGCGCTCTGCGACGACACCGCGTCAAAGTGCGGGAAAGGACGCAACAGCTGCGCTCTTGCCACTGTGCGTTGAGACAAGGGGCCAACTGCGATTTGCCCAAAGAATGGGTTCGTTACCTGCTGGCGAAGAGCATCTCCTAGGGCGAGAAACTCGGGAGACAGCTGATTAAATTGCCGGTTTTCGGGGAACGAAATCCCCCGGCTGCCTGCATAGCCGACATCCACAAGAAAATTCCCCCAAAACTGGCGTTGAATGCTCAGGTTCCACTGGCTCGAGTAAGGAACGACGTTCCCCCGGTCGTAGAATTGAATGCTTTGCCCAAGTAAGGTAGCCAGACCCAGGCGCGATCCTGTGGGCCAGTTGAATCCGTTCGGATAAGGATCGCTCCATTTCACAATCGGAGTGACCCCATCGAGACTGGTCACAATCGAAGTCGCAGCTTGGAAACCGCTCGCGCCAAATGGTCCCGCGCCACCTCCAACCCCGGTCAGACCGGCATAGAACAAGCCTCCGCCAAGTCGAATCACCGTGTTCGATGTCACCTTATAGGCCAGGCCCAACCGCGGAGCAAAATTGTTCCGGTCCGGGTTTGCTTGGTAACGCGGCCTACCATCGACACCAACAAAGGTTAGACCACCGCGCAAGCTCAAACCCGGGGCCTGGAGCGGAGACGGCGCGTTAAAGTCAAAGTTGGTGAGCTGGTTGAAGCGCTCCGTGCGGGGCGTTTCATAATCCCACCGCAGACCCCAGTTGAGGGTAAGCTTCGGGGTGAGTCGCCAGGCGTCTTGAACAAATAACGCATGGTAGCGATTGGTTAAAGCCAGCGCCGGCGCGGGATTCACTCCTCCACCCGGGATCCCTAACAAAAACGTTGCTAAACCAAGACCGGCTACTGCCGAGGAAACCGTGGGATTGGGACCCTGAGTCCAAACTGGAGAAAAAGTGAAGTTGGTGGCTTGATCGCCAACTTGATGGTTATTAAATTGAATGACGCGGAATTCGCCGCCAAACTTCAGCGTGTGCTTGGTTAAATTCTTCGTCAAGTTGCCTTGTACGGATTGGAGCGTGTTGCCGAAACGAATCAGATCCGTGGCTCCCAGCAATCCCCCGACAACAATATTCGGAAGCGACCCAGAAATTGAGTATCCCGTGATCGAAATCGCCGGAAACGATACCGGGTCGACCATGCCTGAGCGCAAATAGGCCGGCAAACCCAAAGACTCGATGTCGAAATTGTCGCTATACGGACGGCGAAAATTGATCAGGCGGGTCGCAGAATAGCGGAAAACGCCCAGCAGGGATGGAGAAAACGCGTAGGTGTCTTCGAGAATCGCGTTCCAGCGCGTGAACACTTGAGGTCCAGCCGTGGGTGCCACATTTCGAAACTCTCGCCCGTAGGCAGGCGCTCGCAAAAATGGAGTGTCATCGTAGCTATACCGGACAAACATCCGGTGCGCACTTGACAGGTGATGATCCCCGCGAAAACTGTAGGAGTCCTTGGGAACGCGGTTGCCGTCAGTGCGCGTGTAGTTGATCACCCCCAACGGCTGGCCTGGAATGGTGGGGGAAGGGAGGAACCGCGCGACGTTGCGCGCCACGGGATCAATCCGGCTTGCCGGAATCACGTTTCCCGGAAATGCGCTCCGAACAAATCCCCCTGCCGGACTCGCGGTTGTGGTGGCGGGATCGAAAATCGTCACGACTCGACCGTCGCTCAGCCGGGCTTGACTAAAATCGCCAGTGAGATGTCGCGGATCCGGCAGCACAGCAGTAAAAGTGATCCCCTGGATAAAGCGGACGATCTCGGTGTTCGCGAAGAAAAACGTGCGGTTTTTCCCGTTGTAGAGGCGCGGGATCACTACTGGTCCGCCAACCGACCCACCGAACTGGTTGAATCGGAATGGCGCCCTCGGCACTCCGCTGCGATTGGCGAAAAAGTCATTCGCATTCAGCTTGTCATTGCGAAGGAATTCGTACAGTGAGAAATGGAGTTCATTAGTGCCAGAACGCGTAACAACATTAAAAACCCCTCCCGCTGCCCGGCCAAACTCTGCACTGAAGTTATTTGTCTCTACCTTGAACTCCTGCACCATGTCCGGGTTGGCGTTCACCACGGGTTGGTTCTGCGCAGCTGCTGAATTCGGTGCACCGTCGAGCAAAAACTCGTTTGCCGAAGCACGCTGTCCGTTGATGGAATAAGCCACAGTAGAGATCTGGTCGATGACCAGATTGTTCACGCCGGCTGAAGGCCGCACCCCAGGAACCAGCATGGCCAAGGCATAGGTATTCCGCCCAAGCAGGGGCAATTCCGTCACTTGGCGATTCCCAATCACTTGCCCGAGCGTGGCGCTTTCACTTTCCAGCAGCGGAGCCTGACCATGCACTTCAACGGTTTCGTTGACTGCGCCAACCCGCAAAGTGAAATCGACTCTGGCCACTTGCTGTACGGCCAGCTCAATTCCCGATTGACGCACGGGCGTAAAACCCGCCTTGCTGACAGCCAGCTCGTAACGTCCCGGTGGAAGCGCGGGAATTGTATAGTAACCTTCGCTGGTGGTTTCTGCGGTCACCGAGATTCCCGTTGCCAGAGAACGCGCTGTGATGCTTGCTCCGGGAACGACGGCCCCACTTGGGTCCAAGACACGGCCTGTTAAAGTTGCCACTTGAGCGAGAAGAGCGCCGGCAAACTGCCAGGCCAAGATTCCAACGTATAAGCTTCGCCACATCGCAACACGAACTCCGATGGGCGAAACTTATCACAGCCGCCGGCTTGTCGCAAATGCGGTCCGTCTTGCAGCGAACAGCTTCCGGCTCGTACTTTTTTAGCGGCTGGCGATCTGCCGGATGACGCTGGCCTTCTCCTTCAGGCTCAACTGTGCTTGGAGGACGCTTTCGACAGCTTGAACCAGCTCCTCATCACTCAATCGCTGCGCGCCGAGGGGTGGTAAGTAAGGCGTGTAGTCCACTGGGTAGGCACGCACGTAGTCGTGATAACGAAACGCCTCCGGCTGGCCTGTTTGCGGGTGAAAGCGCAGCGCCATGTCGCTGGGAAACGTGGCGCGCAAACCGCCCGGAATTGGACCGGTCTCATCCGGCAGCACGTTGGCCAGCGGGTAATCCTCAGCAACGCCAGCGCCAAAGTGCAATCTTGCCGCCTCATCGCGGGTCAACGTCCTCAAAACCAGACGGGGAATTGTCGGAAAATGCTTTGCATACTCATGGTAGAAAGCGGCTGCGCCGGGAGACAGATACTGAAACATCGGGTCGCTGAAGTTGATGGGCCAGCGCACCAGCTCGCCCTTGGCGCCACGTTCAAGTGTTAAGTACTGAAACGTATCTCTAGCTGACCAGAGCGTAGCGTTATCGCGCCACATCTTCGGCGCTGCGCCCTCAAGCGGCGGTGCTACGCCCACCGATTCGATCCAGTGATCTGCTGAGGCAAACACACCAATGTTAGGCGGAATGAGATTCGCCCGTTTTAAATCCGCAAGCATTGCTTTCGTGACTGTGCCTTTTCGCGGGTCAGGAAGAGGGAAAAATTTCACCATGACTGGCCACCTCAATCGGAATTTCTTAGTGAGATTTCTTCTGCCCTCAGACTAACGGCGCCTTGTCTCGCAGCTCTGGCGCAGGTTCGCTAACCAGCTCAAGGCGAAAGAATTAAAAACAGCTTCGCAGGGAGAACCCAAGGCCGGCACCAATTCTTGGCAGTTGTTTGAAGGGCCATCCAACCAGCTGGCCTCGGCTTGCTAGGCCCGTCGAGCTCAGCCCTTCAGACAGAAGGCTTGTCTTTTTCGGTGGCCTTCAGGAACTGGTCGACCATGTCCATGGGCACATCAACTTGGAGTTTGATCTCGGTCTTATTCTGCTCGACCTTGATCGAGTCATAAAAACGCAGCAGCTCGGCATGATCGGCGGGTGTGCTCAGGCGCCCGAAACCGATGAGTCCTCGTAAGGCGTTATGCAACTGTTTGGCGCCTGGTTCGTCTTTACACACCCCCTGCGCCGATAACCGGACGCCCTCGCGAAGATCCAGCGCCACTAAAGCGGTCTCAAGCGACTGGAAAACACGTTGGAGATTCGCCAAATTACCTTGCTCCGGCAGCCGCATGGGAGAAAAACCAGCTACCGCCACCATCCAAATTGGCGTGCCCGAAGGAATCAAGGCCACTTGCGCGAGCACCTGCTTTTTGTTTTCGTCTTTGCCGCTCTGGCCAGAAAGCAAGTCGCGCAAAGCCGAAGTTTGACCCGCAATCGCCACGCTATTGCTCAAAAAGCAAACGGCCGCCTGTTCATTCCCAAGCAGGGTATGCGGGCCAACTCGGAAGCGCTGTGCCCCCTTGCTCTCAAGCAGGGCTTCCAATTTGCTGACATCCTCCACGCGTCCTTTTGCGATGACCACCGCGCGAGAGCCGTTTGAAGCCAGCAACACCTCTTTCAGATCCCTTCGCGGATCAAGTCCCGTCTGTTGCGCGAACTGATCGAGCTCGGGGAACATGCGGCCCTTCATCAGGCGCGCATAAACCGGGGAGGATTCGACCAACGTAACCCGTACTCCAGCCAGCACCACCGTGTCGCCCGGGATGAGTTTCTCGAGTGCCGGCTCGATGCGGGTCTCCGGCGGCGCCGCCGTCCGCGAACAGCTGTCCAGCATCAAGGTCGCGACGAACACCAGCGCCCAATCCAGGCGGCGAGTCTGCCTTGGTCTCCCCATTAAAAATCGCGTCTCCTGAACCAGTAAATTGCCGACAGCAAGGCGACACAACCGAAGGCCGCGGACGACCCTACAGGCTCCAGACTATCCACCTTGCCAAAACGCACGTAATCGAGATTCATCTTTCCAATGTCATAAACTTTCGGTAGCACGTGATAGAGCGCCTTCCATACCTGCCGTGACCATTCCGAATTCAACAGGCGCACCGCCAGCTGGTGCTGCGCGAGAATCGGACTCACCAGCATCAGACCCACGGGAATCATCACCGCGAGCGCTGTGCTCTCAAATCCAACCCCCACCAGCACCACAACGGCCAGCAACACAGCAAACAGGAACATGGTGGTGGCAATGGAGATTAAGAAATTCGGATCCCAGATTGCCGTCTTCACCCCCAGTAATAGCCAAATGCCCCCCACCAGATAGGCCGTGTTGAGACCGACGATCAGCAAATTGCCGAGATAGCGGCCTAACAGCAACTGCGTGCGGCCAACGGGCTTGGACAGCAACAGCTCAATGCGTCCAGGCTCCAGCAGGCTCGGCGTCAAGCCGGCCGAGGCAAAGATCGCTAAAAACATCCCCCAGGTGTAGAGAAACGTCGCAATCGCGCCTTCCACCTGGCGAACAAACCGGTTGAGGTCAACTTTCTCCTTCGCCGTCTCCCCAAAAATCGAAATCGTGGCCAGAGCCCCTTCCACAATGTCGATTTTAAGAATGAAGAGAAAAAAAGCGATCATGGCCGTCGAAAGGCCGAAGAGCCCCCAAAAAATCTTGCGCGCCATAGCCTCGCGGAAGGTGTCCACGACGAGAGTTACTGTGGTAGACAGCACGGCCCGGTTCATGCCTTTCCCCCTTGGTGGGGCATCGCGCTTGGTGCGGCGGCTTGCAAGGTCTCAAGAAATACTTCTTCTAAGGTGCTGCGCGTGGGCTCCACCGACTCGATGTCCACTTGCTCGCGTCGCAGCAAATCAATGGCGCGGTTGACTTCATTCCTGGAAGGAAATTGAAACTCGAGCAAGCTATCGCGAGCTGCGAAACTCGCGGCGGTCGCGGTCAACGCTTGCCGCAGGGCTTCTGGCAGGGCGTTTGAAACCGAAAGCCGGTAGCCTTTACCCGCCGTCAGCTGCTTAACTTTTCCCTCCAACACGAGCCTCCCACGGTCGAGAATGGCCACATCCTGGCAAAACATTTCAACTTCTGCCAGGAGATGCGAATTGAGGAAAATCGTGACCCCTTTCTCCTGCAAGGCTTGCAAGATTTCACGAATTTTGTGCCGGCCGACCGGATCGACGCCATCGGAAGGTTCATCCAAAATGAGGAGCTTGGGCCGGTGCATCAGGGCCTGCGCCAGGCCTAGCCGTTGTAACATCCCTTTGGAATATTTGTTCAACCGCACTGTGGCCCACGAGCCCAAGCCTACGAGATCCAGTAGCTCGGGAATGCGCTGGGCCCGCGTCCGGCTGTCCATCCCGGAAAGTGCGCCATAGAAATCGAGCATGCCCTGACCTGTCAGGTAGGTCGGGAAACGGTGGTTTTCGGGCAGATATCCAACGTCGCGCCGAGCCTCAGGAATTGCCGCGTTCCTTCCGAAAATGCGCGCTTCGCCTTCGCTTGGATGGACCGCAGAAAGCAGCATCTTCACAAAAGTTGTTTTTCCGGCTCCGTTGGCCCCAAGAAGTCCGAAAGTGGTCCCAGACTCCACTCGGAGATTGATCCCGTCGACGGCGAGAATACTGCGCCCCGTCCACGGCGAACGATAGATTTTGCGAAGTCCCAGCGTTTCAATCGCGTAGGAAGAAGCGTCAACTGGCATGGAGCTGTCGTAGCTGTGGCCCTACTTAGAGCTAGACGAGCTGGGCCTTGGATTTTGTTCCCTCGGACTTGCGGGCCCGCTCTGCCGCCGGTAGCGGTCGGTTTTCCAGCTGGGCGCCACCGGCTGGTCCGCCAGCAGCCAAACAGCGGCGAGCAACGTCTGGCTCACCTTCGCGAGATTCTCGTAATCCATTTTTTCCCAGTGATCGCCAGGACTGTGATATTCCGGAAAGTCAAACGCAACGCAAACTGTCGTGGAGGGTATGCCGGCCTCGGCAAACGCCAGGTTATCGCTCCGGCTGAAAAAGGCCTCGCTGTAGCGAACATCGTGATAGATTTCCACGCCCGTGAGCGCGCCGGCCTGCTCGAGAACATCCGTTAGCTCTGAATAGCTGTAACCCGTGGGACTGAGCCGGGCGCGGTGCACTCCCTGCTGAGAATCCGTCCGTCCAAGCTGTTCGAGATTCAAATTCGCTACTGTGTCTCTCACAGGGAAAATCGGATGGCGAACATAGTACTTGGCGCCCAGCAGCCCTTTCTCTTCCCCAAATAAGGCCAGAAACACAACTGTCCGTTTCGGTCGTTGGGACGAAGCAGCCATGGCGGCCGCAATCTCCAGCATCGAGGCAACCCCGCTAGCATCATCGTTAGCGCCATTGTAAATCCGATCGCCCTGGGAGTCTGGCTCGCCAAGACCGATGTGGTCATAGTGCGCACTCACAAGCACCACGCTGTTCTTCATAACCGGGTCTGAACCTGGAAGAATGCCCGCAACGTTGTGCAACTCCACCGGCTCCTCCGACCCCACTGGAAGCTTGAGACGGAGCGTCGCCTCGGTCGGCCCCTCGGGCAGTTGTTCCCAAAATTCCTTGAGCTCGGGCGAGTGTAAAATCGCCGCTGTAGGATTGAAACGACGCAGTGCGCGCTGGCCTTCGTTTTCAGGATCGACCAGTTGTTGAGCTTCGTCTGGATCTCCTCGTGTAGCTTCATTCCACCCTACCACTGCTTTCGGTTTTAATCGTGGGACCAGCTGGCGCAAATCACCAATGCGACGCAGCCGAGTTTTCCGCTCCTCAGGCGGCAAACTTCTCAGTTCAGCTGGTGAGAGCGCCTGCAACATGACGACATATGGTGACAGCGCCCCCTCTTCGGCATCCTTCAGGCGGTCGATGTTCTCCCATCGCAGTTTGTAGAGAGGCCCCTCCACTTCGAGCCCCTCGACGTGGAGAACGGTCATTTCTTGACCCGTTAAACGAAGCGTTCGATCGCCCGCACCCAGCTCCGCTCTGGCCGACGAAAGATCAACCTTCCGCAATTTCCAGCGCGCCGTCTGAAAGTAAGATTGCGTGGAGGACAGCGGCTTCAGACCAGCGCGCCGGAACTGTGCGGCGATGTATTCCGCAGCGATGGCAAGCCCTCGTGATGGTGTATTTCTCCCCTCCAGCAGGTCGGAGGCCAGAAACGATGCATGCCCACGCAAGGATTGAGCGGAAATGCGCTCCAGAGCATCTCGAACTCCAGCTGGCAGCGTCGAATCTGGCGGCGGCTCCGCCAGAAAACGCACCGTGCACAACCAAAGCGCGAAGAGCGCCATCAGCGAGCGCCGGACCATGGCACCATTGTAGAGGTTTTCGATGAACGGCCGCTGCTTCACACCGAGCCTCCCGACGTCGAGCACTGCAATCGATGGCTCAACTTGGAACGCTTCTTAGCGAATTGCAAGCGCTTCCAAAGCGGCTGGCTGAGCGGGCAGTCTCGTCTTTCCCGCCTTGAATCCATTGACTTCGAAAATATAGGCCAGGATGTTCACGTAGGTCTCATCGGAAAGTGAAGCGGGAGCTGCCGGAGGCATGGTCTTCGCTTTCTGAAACAGAGCATGCACGTTGCGGCCGCTCCACTTCTTCCGGAAGTACTCCCCCGCCAGCGGTGTGCCAAAGGTCCCGTTGGTCATCGTGCTGCCATGACAAACCGCGCAACTGGCATTGTAGGCGGTCTTACCGGCCTGTGCCTGTTGGGCCGAGAACCGGAGCGGCTCGCTTGCACGATTGTTCGCTTCCAAGGACTCGCTGGCTTGCCCAGCCTCACTCACCGAGGACGGGAATGGCTCTAGTGGCTCTCCGGGTTTTGCCTCGCGTTCATACCGAAACGCGAGAATGGCCCCCGGATTCTGCATCCGCGTCGTAAACCCACCTTGAAGCCTTTCCACCAGTCCCTCAGCATCCGTAGCGACATAGATCGTCCGTCCATCAGGATGCACAGCTGTGTCGCGCATCCGGTTCTCCGACTGGAAATAGCGCGATATCGGACTTTTCACTTTCTTGCCGTCTGGCGTCAGTTCAGCGACATAAATCGAACCCCGCTTCAGCGTGGTCACCAGCAACACCTTGTCCCATCCCGGAATTCCGCCCGAAGCGTACCGCTTGGACTCGTAATACTCCATGCTCGACACGCCAACCGTTGGCCAACAAACAAAATCCACACCCCGGCAGGCCGGATCCTGAAAGTTATAGTTACTCGGAACGGTAAAAAGGGTTGCAATCGGCTCAACAAATGGCTTCTGAAAAGCCCACTCGGATTCGCGCGGTACCGAAGGATGAATCACAATGTCACTAAACCGCAACTTCGAGCAGGGCGTGGAAGCCTCCGCCCAGCGCGCATACTCATACGCTTTCCCATCGCGAAGCCCTGCCACGTGGGGCCAGCCGTAGTTTGCTCCCGCCCTCAAGATGTTGATCTCGTCATCCGTCTTGGGACCGTGCTCGGAGGAGTACAGCGTTCCATCCGGCGCAAAGTCCAGACCTTGGGGATTGCGGTGACCGTAGGTGAAAACATGGCTCACCACACCGTCCAACTTTGGATTGTCCGCGGGTATGGACCCATCCAAGTTGATCCGGAGTGTCTTGCCGACGTAGGCGGAATAGTCTTTCGACTGCACTTCTTTCTGCGTAGGCAACCGCTGAGATTCAATCGGCAAACAGAAATTCCCGAGCTGGTTATGCCCTTGATCTCCAAGGGTCAAGTAAAGCTTGTGATCCGGTCCGAACTTCAGACGCCCTGCGTTGTGGTCGTTTCCGGCTGGCAACCCAGTTAAAAGGTTTGCCGGGTTCAGAAGCTTCTCGCTTTTCGCGTCATAGGTCAGCCGCACCACTTTCATGTAGAGGTAGCGGTAGGGATCTTTTGGGTCTTTGATATTCGGATCTGGCCCCTTGGCCCGGTCCTGGTAGGTGTAGGCAACATAGACAAAATCATTCCCTTTGCCGCGCAGCAAATCGGGATGGAGCGCCATGCCGAGCAAGCCGTCTTGTCCCCCTGGCGCGGATACTTCGATGAGCTCGGCGGCCACCTTGCGCGATCCTGTCTGCGGATCGACGCGGGTGATTCGTTTCCCCGTCCGTTCAGTAACCCAGAGCATGCCGTCCGGTCCCCAAGTGAGCTCCCAGGGGCCTCCGAGTCCCGAAGTAACAACCGTTTGCTGAAAACGTTTAGACCCCCTCAGCACGCTGCTTGGATGGTCCTGCCCAAACGCAGAGCCCGCAAAAATGAAAACGCTGGTCGAGATGACGGAAGAAAAGAAACGAGTTGGCATCACTCTCCTGTCCGGATCATAGCAAGCAGTCCGCTCTCCAGGCACCGGTGCTCGGTTTTTGATGCAAGACTGCGGCTCTTCGCAACCGAAAGCCTCGTCGCCCTCACTGTGCGCGCTGTCTTGACCCAGCTCAACGCGATTTGCTTGGCCCCCGTGGCGCGAAATGAGGGAGATCACAGTGTCGCTGCGGCCCCGCATCCAAGCCCTGAAAAGGCGCCCCTCAAAGGAAAGGGAATTTCACACAACTGTTACATAACGAAATTGATTTTCTGCGTTGCCGCTTGCGAAGATAAGGATGCTCCACCTGAGCTGGCGCGCAGTAACACTGATGATCTTCATTTATGAGACTCCTCCCTCGTCAAGAGAAATTCTTCAGCTACCTCCAAGAGCAGGTGGCCTACATTGAAGATGCGGCGACGATCCTCTTAGCGGCCATGAAGGACGGTGTAGCCGCTCTGGCGTCTGCTGCCGAGCGAATCGCCATCCTGGAGCGCAAGGGCGACGAGGTGATTCACCGCACGTTCACCAAACTCAATCAGACCTTCATCACACCCATAGACCCGGAAGACATCCACTCCATCTCGTCCTCGCTGGATGACATCCTCGACTGTATCGAAGAAGCGGCTCACCGCATGCACGCCTACCGTCTCGATGAAGTAACCGTTCCTATGACCGAAATTGCCGAGCGGCTAGTGCGCTGCGCCAAGGCCTTATCCCAAGCCTTTCATGCCCTTGAGAAAAGGGATGGCGTTCTAGAACATTGCATCGAAATCAACCGGTTGGAGGATGAAACCGACCAGATCACGCGCCGCGCCATCGCCGATCTCTTTGCTGGGGAACGCGATCCGATCCGCTTAACGAAGCTCAAAGAGATTTACGACATGCTCGAGCTTGCCACTGATGCTTGCGAAGATGTAGCCGACGAGTTGCAGGGTGTCGTGGTGAAGAATAGTTGAACCCTCATGGAAACGCTGCTGCTGGTCATCGTGATCGTGGCCGTAGCGTTGGTTTTCGATTTCATCAACGGGTTTCACGATGCAGCCAACTCCGTCGCCACGATTGTCGCCACAAAAGTCCTCTCTCCCTTCCAGGCAGTACTCTGGGCTGCCTTTTTCAATTTCATTGCTGCTGTGCCGCTCCTGATCAACCCAGAGCATGCCGGCGTGGCCAAAACGGTCGGCGCTGGGATGGTGGATTTACAATTCGTCACGGAATACGTCATACTTGCCGGCCTTTTAGGTGCGATTGCTTGGGACCTCATTACTTGGTACTTTGGTCTTCCCACTAGCTCTTCCCACGCCTTAATCGGCGGTTACGCCGGCGCGGCTATGGCCAAAGTGGCGCTGGAGCGCGGCCTGGTCAACACCTTTGATGCAGTCATCGCTTCTGGATGGATCCGCACGACGCTCTTCATTGTCATCGCCCCGTTGCTGGGCATGGCTCTTGCCATGTCTTTGATGACCTTCGTTTATTGGAGTTTCCGCAGCGCCACGCCCAAGGTCATGGATGTGTGGTTTCGTCGATTGCAGCTAGTTTCCGCCGCGCTGTTCAGCTACTCGCACGGCGCCAATGACGCACAAAAGACCATGGGAATTATCACCGGGGTTTTGGTGGCCGCGAAATACCTCGACCGGTTTCGCGTTGAACCTTGGGTGATCTTTTCGGCCCATTTGGCGATCGCGCTAGGGACGATGTCGGGAGGATGGCGCATTGTGCGAACCATGGGCTCCCGTCTCACTCATTTAAAACCACGGGGCGGATTTTGCGCGGAAACAGCGGGCGCGATGGCGATTCTCTTTCCGACTTACCTGAGCATTCCCGTGTCCACTACTCATGTCATTACGGGCGCCATCGCTGGTGTCGGCGCCGCCCAGCGGCCCAAGGCTGTTCGCTGGCGCGTCGCGACGAACATTCTTTGGGCCTGGATTCTGACCATGCCAGCTTCGGCCGCGGTCGGCGCATTGTGTTATCTGTTTTCGGCAATCCTGCTGAAGCTCAGCTAAACTCTTTTATCCCGTGGACGCGGGCTTTTTATCGAAGCAAAAGCTTCCTCCTTGCAGCCACGCTACCTGAGGCGCTCTCACTGCCCGGACGCTAGCGCCCGCTTCGAGTGGTAGTTTGGATACGCGGGCCGTTGTACCGGTTTTGGCGGATTCTTCCTGAGCTGCTCGAGAACGATTTCCACTGCTTTCTCGAGTTGGAGGTCACGGCCTTCCCTCCAGGCCTTAGGATCGAATTCAACCTCGATATCGGGAGGCGTGCCAAAATTCTCTACCTCCCAATTGCCTTCCGGCGTCCAGAAAGCGAAACTTGGCGAGGTCACCGTTCCCCCATCGATCAACGGGGGCGTTCCTCCAATCCCCACCAGTCCGCCCCAGGTGCGCTTGCCTACCAGCGGACCGAGCTTAGCGCGCCGGAAATACCACGGCAGGGCATCGCCGCCTGATCCTGCCCACTCGTTGATTAGCATCACCTTTGGGCCCGTGATATTCAACGTCGGTGTGGTGTAGGTTTCTCCTTCGCGGCTTGACCAGTAGTTCCACAGCGGCCGCCGCAGGTAATCGATGATGTAATCTGCCGCCTTTCCACCCCCGTTAAAGCGTTCATCGACAATTAAAGCTTGCCGGTCCGACTGCGCAAAATAGTAGCGGTTAAAGTAGCGGTAGCCGTTTACGTAGGTGTCCGGTAAATACACATACGCCACCTTGCCCCCAGACAATTGTTCGACCGTCCGGCGGTTGCTCTCCACCCAGTCCAGCCGGCGCAGCGTCACCTCGCTTTCCACGGGCGTCACAGTGACCTCGCGGGGGTTGGTTCCCGCGGCGTCAGAGGCGACCTTGAGCCTCACTGTCTTGCCCGCCGTGCCTTCAAAGAAGGAAAAAATTTCGTCACTGCTCCGCAGTTCCCTCCCGTTGACGGCCAGGATGTAATCCCCCGTCTGCACATTCACGCCAGGTTGAGTGAGCGGAGCGCGCGTTTGCGGGTTCCAGTTTTCGCCCGTGTAAATTTTCGCGATGCGATAGCGCCCGTTCTCAATCCGGTAGTCCGCACCTAACAAACCACCGCGAACCCGGCTCGGCTGTGGCTGGTCGCCACCGGAAATGTAGAGATGACCCACTGAAAGCTCACCCCACATCTCCGCCCACAGATAGTTCAGATCGCTCCGGCTGCCAAGTTTCGAAAGGTATTTTTCGTAGCGTTCGCCGAGAGCCTGAAGATCCAGCCCGTGATGACTTGGATCATAAAAGAAGTCCCGCTGAATGCGCAAAACCTCGCGGTACATCTGCTTCCATTCCGCTTGGGGATCCACCACGCTTTCGATCTCGTCCATCCGTAACCGCCCCTCGCCCGGCTTGGGCGGCGTGTTCGCACCAACAATGAACCACGCTTCAGATTGAGAGAGCAGCAGCTTTTCACCATTGTGGGAAACGCGCAAAGCGGTGACGCCGTCGGCAAACCGTTCCGCCTTTCGTTTCGCCAGATCGAAGCGGTGCAGCGTACCCGGCGCAGGCCCGGGCGAGTCGAACTGCGGGGGCGCTTCGAGCAAGAAGAGCACCCCGCTTTTGCCAGGTTGCATGGCGATGTAGTTCGCCGCGCGCAGGGGTAAGGGAATCGTGCGCTGCTGGATGTTTTCCAGGTCAATTCTCACCTCGATGCTCGATGTGCCCTTCGTTGCGCTGGGAGAGGCTCCGGCGGCGCCCGTCTTGACGCTCTCAGCTTTTTTTTCCTCCACGACCTTCTCTTCATCGCTTTCCGGCGCCAGCGGCGAGGGTTCATCTTTACTGAGCACTGTCAGATAAATGGTGCGGGTCACAGGAAGAAAACTGCTGGAAAGGTCAATTGTGCTCAACGTTGGCCCGCTGTCCGTGCTGGCAGCAAGATAAAGATACTTACCGTTGTTGTCAAACACAGGCATGCGCGCGTCGCTCATCCCATCCGTAATTTGGCTCGATTTCCGGCTTTCCAGGGAATACAGAAAAACGGCGCTCAGGTGGTTTTTGAGGACCTTTGCATAGGCCAGCCACTTGCTATCCGGTGACCAGCTCACGCTCCACAAATTCCGCCCCGAGGCATAGGTCTGCGTATCCACCTTCACTGGCTCCGCCCGCTCAATCTCCACGTACCAAAGATTGAGCCGCTTGTCGGAAAAGGCAATTTTCTTTGAGTCCGGAGACCACACCGGCGAGTAAAAAAATGAGGAGGGATGACCCAGCGAAATCTTCTTCACTTCCCCCAATCCGTTCTGCGGAGCCAGATGCAAAGCGTATTCGCCAGATTCATCGGAAAAGAACGCAACCCAGCGTCCATCCGGCGACCAAGCAGGGAAGCGATCGGCTACGCCTGGCGAACGCGTCAGATTTCGCACGTCACCTTTTTCGGCCGGCACGGTGAAGATTTCCCCTCGTGCCTCAAATACGGCCCGAGCCCCAGCAGGCGAAATTGCCGCATTTTGCACAAAGCGCGAAAGTTTCTCCATCCGGGGCCGCACCTCCGCGAGATCGCCGCTCAAATGGATATTCACCGGCCGGCTTTTGCCGTTTTTGAGGTCGTAAAGATGAATCGAGCCAAATTGCTCGTACACAATTGCGTCTGAGGTCGCCTGCGCGGATTTTAAATCAAGACCCCTATTTTCGAGAACCTGTGTGAGCTGCCGGGTCTTGGTGTCATAGCGGAACAGCGTGGCCTTGCCGTGCCGGTCCGACAGAAAGTAAATTGCGTTGCCCACCCACATCGGGTTGTAATCATTGGAGTCCTTTCGCGGCAACGGCGTGATGCTCGAGTCGCTTAGCTTCGCAATCCAAATTGGCGTTGTCCGGCCACCGCGATACCGCTTCCAGATTTGATCGGCTCGCGATATCGGTAGATAGGCAATCTGCGAGCCATCCGGCGAATAACTGCCGTCCCATGCATAGGGGAAGGGCAGTGGCTCAGGGAACCCTCCTTCCGCACTTACCGTATAGAGTTTCTGAACGCCGACAAACTGGTCCCGGTTTGACGCAAAGAGAATGCGCTTCCCATCCGGCGTCCAGCCGCGTACCAAATCTGGTGATGGGTGCGAGGTGATCCGCTTGGGAATTCCACCCCTAGCAGGAATCGTAAATACATCCACATTGCCGTCGTACTCCCCGCTGAAGGCGATCGTCTGCCCGTCTGGTGAAAACGAAGGATTCGACTCAACGCCACGGCCCGCCGTCAGCCGTACTGCTTGGCCCCCACTGCGCTCCACCGACCACAGATCGCCAGCAAATACGAAAACAATGTGTGTTTGATTGATCGTTGGTTGCTGGAAAAGAGAAACTCCCTCCTCGGCCCACAACGGAATCGCGAGAAAGACTATCCAAAGCCAGGCGTTCATAGTTCTCCTATTACGCTAGCGCATGGTGCCCCGCTGGCGAAGTGCGATACTGGAACGGGAATGCCATGCCGGTGAAATTTTCCATCGACTCGCTCTTAAATTCCTATTTCGAGCGAACTCCGCGCTCGCGGGCCATTTTTGCCCGCGCCGAAGCGCTGTTTCCCAATGGCGTGACTCATGTGGGCCGCTTCCTTGAACCCTACCCCGTTTACGTGGAGCGCGCCGAAGCCTCCCGCAAGTGGGATGTTGACGGCAACGAATATGTGGATTTCTTCGGTGGCCACGGCGCGTTGCTGTTAGGACACTGCCATCCCGAAGTGACCGCCGCCGTACAAAGCCAGGCCACGCGCGGAGCTCACTTCGGCGCCTCCCATGAACTCGAGGTCGAATGGGGCGCGTTGATCCAACAAATGGTACCCTCCGCCGAACGCCTCCGTTTCACGATTTCCGGCACCGAAGCTACCCATCTTGCGATTCGCCTCGCACGCGCCTTTACAGGCCGCCGGAAGCTGGTGCGCTTTGCCGGGCATTTCCATGGCTGGCACGATCACGTGGCATTTCCCGCCGGAGGCGCCGCCGGCATTCTCCCTGGCATCGTCGAAGACACCATCGTTCTGCCCCCAAACGACGAGGCGGCGCTCGGTGAAATCTCACCTCAGGCCAAGGAAATCGCTGCCGTTATTCTGGAACCCACGGGCGCGACATTCGGGCAAGTTCCTACCCCACCCTCCTTCCTCCACACGCTTCGCGAATGGACGGCGCAGCACGGCGTGATCTTGATTTTCGACGAGGTGATTAGTGGCTTTCGCTGTGCCCCGGGGGGAGCGCAACAGTACTATGGCGTCCTTCCCGATCTGACGACACTTGCCAAGATCGTAGCTGGCGGCTACCCAGGCGCCGCCGTCGCAGGGCGAAAACAAATTCTTGAAGTCTTGGATTACCGCCGCGTTGGAGACCGGATTCATTCCCCACTGGTCATGCACCAGGGGACACACAACGCTGGACCTATTTCTGCAGCAGCCGGCCTTGCCACGCTTCGTATCATTCGCGACACCGATGCCGTCCCGCGCGCCAACCGCACGGCTTCCGCCATCCGCGACGGCATGAACGCCGCCATCCGGAAGCATGGTCTCCCATGGCGGGTGTATGGACAGTTCTCAGACTTTCACCTCTACCTAGGCGAGGATGCGGTTAGCCTGGAGGACCTTTACGCGGGAAGAGTTTCGCCAGGAAAGCTCAAGGGAAGCGCACCGCTCGAGTTGATACACCAAATTCGGATGGGAATGCTGGCCCTCGGTGTCGATTTCATCAACTGGCCGGGGGGACTGGTTTCCGCGGTGCATAACAGCCAGGACATCGATCGAACAGTCACTGCATTCGAGACGCTGCTCCAACACCTGGCGCCAGCGCCTGTGACTGAAGGCGGAGCGTTCGCCGTATCGCGCTAGGCAGCTGCGAGTCTAGCCTCAGCCATCCCCAACTCCGCTACGCGCTGCCCCTCAAACCGCACACCTAGCAGGCTTTGCTACACTAAAGAGTTTGTCAACGACAGCCCATCAACTGGCCCCAACCCAATCGTGTCGCATTCCGGCTGACGCCTCGTTGCTCCGGGCGGGAAGCTGGTTTCTTCATTCCGGCATTCAAGAAAGCACCGGCGGCGTAGCGCGTTACTACCTCATCGACCAACGACGGAACGCGCGTTTATCCACCGAGATTACGGGCTACGCCACCAAGGCTTATTGTTACTTGCACCGCGAAACAGGACAACTCCCCTATCTTCTGGCCGCGCGTGCAGCCGGGCAATTCTTGGTTCAACGCGCATGGAACCAAGACCTCCAACTCTTCCCCTTTGAGTATCCCCCCACCGATTCGCCAGCGGAGAACCGGGTGTTTTTCTTTGATTGCGGCATCATTATTCGCGGCTTGATCGCGCTTTGGCGCGGCACGGGCGAGGCTGTTTATCTTGAAAGAGCTCGAACTTGCGGCTTAGCCATGATCCACCGCTTTGAGCATCAGGGCTGCTTTGCCCCGATACTCCAGTTGCCTGGTGGCGAGCCAGTCGCCTACGGTGACCGCTGGTCCAACAACCCGGGCTGTTACCAGCTCAAGTCGGCGCTGGCCTGGCTCGAGCTGTTTGAGATCACGGGCGAGAGCCGGTTTGCCGCAGCATTTGAAACGGCCCTGCTTCGAGCTCTGGCCGATGACTTGACGTTTCTCCCGGGCGCGGCCAATCCGTCCGATGTCATGGATCGTTTGCACGCTTACAGCTACTTTCTCGAAGCGCTTCTCCCGGTGGCGGACCGTCCGGAATGCGCCGCCCGGTTACGCGATGGGATAGACCGCCTGGCAGCATTTGCCCGTCAAATTGCCCCGGTGTTTGCCCGCTCTGATGTCTGGGCCCAGCTGCTACGCCTCCGCCTCTTCGCAGCGAAGCAAGGCGTGAAGGAGCTCGATCACCAGCAGGCCACCCAGGAAGTGGAGTCGATCGTCAGCTTCCAGTGGGACTCACCCGAGCTGCGCCTTCACGGTGGGTATTGCTTCGGCCGCCGTCACGGTCAACTGACGCCGTTCGCCAATCCAGTCTCCACAGCCTTCTGCATGCAGGCTCTTCATCTCTGGCGCAAGTGGCTCCAGGGGGGCCTCGACGAAAACTGGCGAGATTTGATTTGACCATCAAGGTCGCATTCCTCTCCTGTCAAGAAAACCTGGTTGCGCCGTTTCTCGAGCGCGTCGCTAAGCTTTACCCGGAGCTGCCGCTTTTCGTTGTGTCCGAATTTCCGCCGCCCCCTTCAAGCGGCGCAGCTAGGTGGATCCCCTTCAAACCCAATCGCGGTTTCGCCGAGAACTACGCCCGTTGCCGGGGCATCCTCGGGAAGGCCCAAGTGCGTTTGTCTGCGGTGGTCCTCGAACCTCGAACGCCCTATGGCCAGATGCGCTGGATCGCCTTCTTTCTCGCGCCTCGAAACTGGGTGGCCTTCAACGAGAATTTAGATCACTTCATGCTGCGGCCGCGCTGTCTGGGGTCGATTGCCAGACATCTGCTGTGGCGGGCGAAAAATTTTTTCCGCTGGCAGTTTTCCCCCGGTGGCCCCGCTTACACTTGGGCCTGGCGCCTGGCCCACCCGAAACATCTTCGCCGTCCCTTGTTTTATGCGGCTGGCCGCCTGGCCGGCGCCGTGGCTTCGCGCCTGCGCCCGCTGCTTGGGAAAACCGCCGATCCGCCGCCTCAAGCAAGCGCCCCGGGCATTAGCGTTGTGATTCCAACACGCAATGGCCGAATCCTCCTCGACCGCCTTTTGCCGCTCGTGCTCGCCGATCTCACCCACCCAAGCGAAGTAATTCTCGTTGACAACGGCTCAGACGACGGCACAGCGCAACATGTATCGGCAAACTATCCTTCTGTCCGTGTCGACCATTGCCCGGAGCCCTTGTCTTTTGCCGCTGCCGTCAACCGCGGCCTGCGCGCAGCACGCTACTCCCATGTCTGTCTTCTAAACAATGACATGGTCATCGCAAGTGGCTTCTTCATGGCGTTGCGGTCGGCCTTTGATCGCAACCCGGATTTATTCTGCGCGACAGCTCAAATTTTTTTCCCCGAAGGCATGCGCCGGCAAGAAACCGGCAAGGCCGTTTGGTGGACTCGTGACCAAGGGCGCCCGCTCCGCGACTTCCCCCTGCGCTGCCTCATCCCCCTGCCTGGTGAAGACGGCACTTATGTTCTTTATGGCAGCGGCGGCTGTTCCATGTATTCCGCCGCGAAGCTGCGACAACTCGGTGGCTTCGACGAGCTGCTCGCGCCGGCCTACGTTGAGGATCTTGACCTGGGATGGCGCGCCTGGCAGCGCAACTGGCCCACGGTTTATACTGCCGGCGCCGGCGTGACTCACTTCCACCGCAGCACCACCTCGCGTTACTTCCAGCCGGCCTTGTTGCAAAGCTTCCTAGAATTTAATTTCTTGCGCTTTCTCATCCGGCGCGTCACCAAGCCGGCTCTCTTCACCCAGCTCTGGCGTGAAGCTCTTGACCGGCTGAATGTCCTCGCTGTGGAGCAGGCCTGGTTTGACGACTGGGCTCTGAGCGCGCTCGGCTACGCCTGGAAAGCCGTCCGGCATCTGGCTCCAGCCCCCGCTCAGGCCATAGACGAAGAGACCATCCTCGCACTCGGCAGTGGCGAAGTAGCCAGCTTTCCCGGTCAGCAGAATCTGGGCCGCAGGCGCGTGTTGGTTGTCAGCCCCTACCTCCCCTACCCGCTTTCGCATGGCGGCGCTGTTCGCATTTACAACCTCATGCGCCGGGCAGCTGCCTGTTTTGACCAAATCCTCGTGGCTTTCGTCGAGGAGCTTGCCTCGCCGCCCGGCCCCTTACTGGAAATTTGCGCCGAGGTCGTGCTGGTGCGCCGCAAACTCACGCACCTGCTGCCCGACCGCGGCCGTCCGGACGTTGTCGAGGAATTTGCTTCTCCCACCATGCAAGCCGTGCTTGAGCAACTCGTCCGTAAATGGACGCCTTCGCTCGCCCAGCTCGAGTTCACCCAAATGGCGCAGTATGCGCCCAACTGCCGCCCCGCTAAGACAATTCTCGTTGAGCACGACTTGACCTTCGATCTCTACCAGCAACTGCTGGCTCAGAACAACGATTGGGATACCCAGCGCCAGCTTGAGCGCTGGATCCAGTTCGAACGCACCGCCTGGAGCCAAGTGGACGCTGTCGTCGTCATGTCCGAAAAAGACCGCAAGGTGGTGGGTGAAAATGCTGTGACCATCCCCAACGGCGTCGACCTCCAGCGCTTCCAACCCGCTCCTACGGATGGCGGTTCGCAGCGCATCCTTTTCATTGGTTCCTTCGCCCACCTTCCCAATGTTCTCGCCGTGGATTTCTTTCTCCGCCAAGCCTGGCCCGAAATCTTAAAGCGCTGTCCCAACGCCGTGTTTCACATCATTGCTGGCGCGCGACCGCACTACTTCCTTGAGCGCTATCAGGAACACGTCCGGCCGGAGCTGCACCATCCTCAAATTGAATTGGAAGCCTTTGTCGAAGACGTGCGTCCTGCCTATGAGCAGGCTAGCGTGGTGGTTGCGCCGCTAGTGGCAAGCGCCGGCACCAACATCAAGATCATGGAAGCCATGGCGATGGCCCGGGCGGTGGTGGCCACCCCCGCGGCCATCCATGGTCTCGAGCTTGACAGCGGCAGCGATTTGATCGTCGTCGACTCGGGCGCCGCCATGGCTGAGGCCGTCATCGCCCTGCTCGAAAATCCCGAACAGCGTCGGCGCTTGGGCCAGCAGGCACGGGCAACCGTGGAACGCAACTTCGATTGGGATCAAATCGCACAGCGACAAAGCGAGCTTTACACGCAGTTGATCCATCGCCTGGAAAAAAGCTAGCCGTCCGGCGAGATTCAGAACTGGCGGCGCTTGAGCCGCGCTACATTGAACTTCGCCGTATCGGCAACCGCCATCACGGTCATCACTCCCGCCTGCACCGGATCCGTGACCACTAAATCCGCGGCCTCCGGCACGCTACCTGCCATGTTCAAGCTCACGACCAGTAAACCCTGCGCGCGCACCTCTCGCACTGCTTGCTCAATTTCACCGCCCATCAGCGAACCCGCGAGAACTAACGCTTTGGCCCGCGGTAGGCGCGCCACAGCCCGGACAGCCTCCGCCAGCGGCTGCTCTCCCACCAGCGGAATCGTGTCCACCGAGATATGCTCGCCCCGAATGTTATGCCGGTCCGCCTCGCTGATCGCGCCAATCGCCACCTGGCCGACTTGAGCTCCGCCGCCCATGATAATGATCCGTTTCCCAAAGATCCGCTGCATGGTGTCGGTGATCTCTACGCCCCGCACAATCGGCAGGGCCCGCAAATCCGCGGCCAGCGCCTCGGCGTCCCCCGGTAGGGAAATTTCAAAGTAAGTACGGGCTTCCTCGGGCGTATTGAGAAGAATCGCCACGGACTCGATATTCCCCTGGTGCGCCGCAATCACTCCCGTCAATTGATGGAGCACGCCCGTCCCATTGTCCGCACTGACAACAATGCCTACGTTCTCCGTTTGCATGAATGCTCTTTTCGTTGATGAGAGCCGGATTCCAGCAGAGCCCTCACTCGGCCGGATTGGACGTCTGACCCTGGGTGTTCGGCTCAGAAACCCCTGCTGGCGGTGATTTCGGAGGAGGTTGCAAGATTTGAAATCCAGACGGCGTAAATTCTACCGTTCGCACTTGTCCTCGTGGCCCGATGGACCCAATGTCATTCCCGTTGAAACGGATGATGACTCCCGCCGCGTTTCCGAGCAAGACTTTGGCATTTTCGTTGGCTACGGCCGTCACCACGGGCTCAGAGGGAGTAATCACTCGCGCAAGAACCACCTTGCCGTCGGTCGTGATGCGCACCCAGGTATCCTCCTTCGAGGAAATCGCCAAATTCACTTTTCCAGTAATCACCGGCGGCGCAACATAACGCTCTGTTGATGGCGAAGCGATCCCCGAAGCATTGGCTAGCGTCGCGTTAGCCGGCTGGGACAGAGAGCTGCTTGCGGCGGCCGGTCGCCCCTCGGGATTCGCCGCGAAACTCGTCGGCTGCGCCGGTGGCGGCGAAACCGCCGGTGTGCCCATCCCTCCCGAGCCTTTGATCACCGTAACAGGGCCTGGCTCCAGCGCGCCTGCCGCCGAAGTCGAACCCAGCTGCGACCGCTGCCAGAGCCCAAAAATCGCTCCGCAGGCCACGATCACCGCAACCAGCGCGACCACCGATGCCGTTAACTTTCGCGCGCTCAACGCCGATGCCGTGCCCTCCGGTAACGGATCTAAATCGGGCTTGCTCAACGCCCGGTCCTCCGCAAGAGAAAGTGTGGAGGACATCTGAACCAGGCTCACATCGGGCGGCGCCACTTGCCGGTCCAGCACCACTTTGATCTCTTCCTCATTCAGGCCAAGCGCTCGCGCATATTGCAGAGAAAAGGCCCGCGCAAAGAACACGCCCGGCAGGGCTGCGAAATTATCGTTTTCAATCGCCTCTAAGAAATGCGATTTAATTCGAGTTTGATCCGCAATTTGAGCGATGCCAATGCCCTGTCGCTCCCTTTCCCGGCGTAAGATCTCGCCTACCGTAGCCATGCCAGGCACGCCTTTCCTTCCCTCTATAATACAACGAGCACTTGAAAATCAAAGTTGTGCAACTCGCAGGAAACCAAGACATTTCCGTAATCATCGTCAATTGGAACCGGCGCCAGCTCCTGGCTCGTTGCCTCGCCTCTCTCATGCGGCAGCGTGAGGCAAACCTAGAAATCATTGTTGTGGATAACGGCTCCAGCGATGGAAGCTTGGAAATGGTGGAAAGCGAGTTTGGACGCGGCCAGCCCTTCCCCGTCCGCCTAATTGCGAATTCCTACAACCGGGGCTTTTGCGCAGCCAATAATCAGGGCATTGCCCTAGCTCGCCATCCGTGGGTCGCCTTAATCAACAACGATGCTGAAGCCGATCCCGATTGGGCAGCTTCCTTGCTAGAGGCTGCCCAATCAAGGCCGGATGTCGGAATGGTTGCCTCGAAAATTCTCGTCTATGACGAACCGGGCCGGATTGACAAAGTCGGGCATCTCGTCTACTTCGACGGACAAAACCGGGGGCGGGGCAGCGGGGAATTTGATCACGGCCAGTACGATCAACTAGAAGAGGTCGCCTGGCCCGATGGTTGCGCCGCCGCTTACCGCAAAGCCATGCTCGAAGAAATTGGGGGCTTTGACGAAGATTTTTTCGCCTACGCAGACGATGCGGAGCTGGGGCTCAGGGCGCGCTTGGCAGGGTGGCGCGCCCTCTACACGCCCCGAGCCGTCGTCCGCCATCACCGCGGGGCGACTCTCGGCCTGCGATCTTTTCAACGCTTGGTGCTCATTGAACGCAACCGTGTCCTGCTGGCGGCCAAGCTCTTTCCCTGGATCCTCCTCTTCTTTAACCCGCTGTTCTACGCTGCCAGGCTCCTTGCCGGGGCCTGGGCCGCGATCCTTGGAAAAGGAGAAATCGGTCGCTATCCAAGTTGGAAAGACAAACTTGCAGCAGCCGCCGCCTTGCTTCAGGGCGACCTCAAGGCGCTGCCGCTTCTCCCGCGCATGCTGGCGAAACGGCGCCAGCTGCGCTCCATCCGGAGAATCGGCACCTGGCAAACTTTGCAGCTGTTGTGGCGCTATCGCATCTCCCTGCGAAAATTGAGCCAGCAAGCCATCTGAGTCGACCTCGCTGCATTTTTTGATCAGCCGCCTTTTTAGGTTACACTGAAGAACGGTTTCGACCCGTTTCAGCGGTTGGCTGAGTGCGGTCGACAAGAGGACGATTGGCGAAAAAGCGTAGCCCCCGTAACGCGAAGCGCAAGGTCCCTGGCGGCGAGATGCCTTTGCCGCCCTTTCCGCCGTCTCCTTCTGTAGAGGCAGCCACTCTTCCGCGCTCCGGATCCAGTGAACCTGCCTCTCTATCGGCCGAGGACCGAAGTCTTGACCTTAGCCCTTCCACGCCAGACACCAAGTTGTTCCGCAGCGCTCCCGCTCCGCCCCTCCTGCTGGTTGATTCCCCTGCACCACCCTTACCCGTGGCAACTCGGCTTACCGCCGTTGAGGACTCGGCCAGCCGTTGCCCGGCATGCGGCGATAACCGTCACCGGATTCTCGTCCGGGGGAGTGACCGGCTTTATGGCACAACCACCAAGCAATTTTTTTTAGTTGAATGCTCGCAATGCCAGCTCATCCGGCTCGATCCTTGGCCCTCACCCGAGGAATTGGCCGCCTACTACCCAGAGCGCTACTGGTTTGACGCCAGCCAAGACACCTCAGGGCGACTCGCCGAGCGCTACCGTCGCTTCGTCCTAGGCGACCACGTTCGATTCGTTTTGGCGGCCTTCACGGCAAGCGGGCTGCCGGGCCCTATCCTCGACGTCGGCTGCGGCGGGGGGCTTTTTTTGCGCATGCTGCACGAGCGGGGCTTGCCAGCAATCGGCCTGGACCTCTCTGCTGCTGCCGCTGGGGTCACCTGGCGCCGGCAGGGTGTGCCCGCCGTTTGCGCGAGCCTGGCTCAGGCGCCCTTCGCCCCAGCCACCTTCAGCCTGATCACGATGTTCCACGTTTTGGAACACCTCTACGATCCCGCCTCCTATGTCGACGAAGCACGAAAGTTGCTCCGCCCCTCCGGCCGCCTCATCGTTCAAGTTCCTAACATCGATTGCTGGCAGTTTTTCTTGGCTGGCGAAAATTGGAACGGCCTCGATATTCCGCGCCACCTCATTCACTTCAAGTCCAAAGACGTGGAGGCGCTGCTTGAAGACTGCGGTTTTGAGATTCTACGGCGCAAATATTTCTCCTGGCGCGATAACCCGGCCGGACTAGCCACGACGCTTGCGCCTGGGCTTGATCCCATGTCGCGGCGCATTCGCGCTAGAGCAGAGTCCCCCCGCCTCCGCCTGATCAAAGACCTCCTTTACTTCGCTCTCGTGCTCGCCTCCATCCCGTTCACCGCGATGGAGGCTGCGGTCCGCCAGGGTTCCACCATTATGGTCGAGGCCCGGCGCAAAAGCTAGCTCGACCATGCGAGGCTATGACCAGCTGGCGAGGCGCCTGCCCCGTTTTCTCTACCGCTATCTTTGGAGTTTTGAAGCTCGCATCGAAGACGAGGTGCAGGCCCTCGCCCAAAGCCTCCCACCCGGAGCTTGCGTGCTCGATGCCGGAGCAGGCGAAGGGCGCCACCGCAAGTATTTCTCTCAGGCTCGCTACCTTGGCGTCGACCTCACCATTGGCGACAGCAGTTGGAACTATCACAACTTAGACGTGATTGCCGACCTCTGCGCTCTACCCTTCGCCAACAACACATTCGACGCCTGCCTTCACATCGTCACTCTCGAACACCTGCCTGAGCCTCAGCTCGCGCTACGAGAAATTTCGCGAACCTTGCGCGCGGGCGGTCGCTTGCTGTTAGTGGCGCCGCAAGACTGGCAAGTCCACCAAGCGCCGCACGATTATTACCGCTACACGCGCCACGGCCTAGAGTATTTGCTCCGGAGTGCAGGATTCGGCAACATCGCCATGGAGGCCGGCGGCGGCTATTTCCGCTTGATGGGCCGGCGCATGCTGAACGGATTTCAATTCTTCCCCGGCGTGTGGAAAATCTTGGCCGCGCCCTTGTTGTTGCTGGGCTTCCTCTTCCCACTCCTGGACCGCTTGGATTCCCAGCGCGACTTCACCCTGGGCTATTTTTGTCGCGCCACGAAACAGCCCAGCTAAACTGGCTCACTCCACAAAGCAATTCGAAGTCCTGCCTCAAAAGCCAGCCTTTCGCTCGCTTTTCTAGCGTGCGAGCCAACAAATCCCAACCGCTATACTGATGCTCATGGCGCGCCTGCTAGTTGCCATTCTCCTCGCCCCCCTGATCGCCCCTGCGCAAAAAAAGCCGGTTACGCTCGAGGCGCTGGCCCGTCTGCCGCAGCCCGTTTCCAGCTTATCCGTTCAATGGTCGAGCGATAGTAAGCGCTTTGTGTACCGCGAGGGTGCCTATTTAGTCCTCTACGACGTTGCCTCGCGTTCGAGCAAACGCCTGCTGCCCTGGTCAGCCCTGGAACAAGCCGCCACCAAAGTTGCTTCCGAAGAAACCTACGCTTGGGAAAACCGCCGCGTCACCGAGCAAACGCTTCAGTGGATGCCGGACGGAAAGGATCTACTGGTCTTGGCTGGAGGAGACCTATTTGTCGTGAAAACGGCAGCGGGCGGATGGGTACAATTAACTTCCACGCCGTTTGCCGAGCGCGATCCGAAGCTTTCTCCTGACGGAAAGCTTTTGGCTTACCGCCACCAGCACGACCTCTACGTCATGGAGATCGCCTCAAGACGCATCACACGGCTGACTACCGACGGCTCCCCAACCATACTGAATGGCGAGCTGGACTGGGTCTATCCCGAAGAGCTCGACCTAGGCAGCGCCTACTGGTGGTCACCCGATTCGCAATCCGTCGCTTACCTTCAATTCGACGTTAGCCGCCAGCTCATCCACCCGCATGTCGATCTGCTCGGGCTGTTTGCCAAGGCCGAGCCGCAACGCTACCCGAAGGCCGGCACGCCGAACGCCGACGTCCGCCTTGGAGTGGTTCCTGCGCAGGGCGGAAGCACCCGTTGGATGGACTTGGGCGAAACGCGGGACCGGTTGCTAGCGCGCGTCTACTGGGCGCCCGATTCCAAAACGCTCGGTGTCTTTCGCCTCAACCGCGTGCAAGATCACCTCCACTTCCTCCGGGTAAACGCCCGTACAGGCACCTCTGAGCTCGTGCTCGAAGAAAAGGATCCCTACTGGATCAACATCAAAAATGACTTCGCGTGGCTTGCCAAACGAAACCAATTTGTTTGGGCCTCCGAGCGCGATGGCTGGCGCCACCTTTACCTCTATGACCAAAGCGGGAGACTCGTCTCGCAGCTGACCAAAGGTGAATTCGAAGTCACCCATCTCAACCTTGTCGATGAGCAAGGCGGGCGTCTGATCCTCGAGTCGACCGAAGCTAGCCCGCTCGAGCGCCAGATCTACTCCGTCAACCTGGAAACTGGTGAGCGGCGCCGCCTGAGCGCGGAGCCAGGAACCCACTCCGCCAGCTTCAGCCCCAATGGCGAGTATTGGGTGGATCATTTTTCAAGCCTTCAACAACCCCCTCGCACCGTTTTGCGCGACGCCGCTGGTAAGCTGCTGGCGACCATCCGCGAAATGGATTCCAAGCCTTACGACGAGCTGGAAGTTTTGCCAACCGAGCTGGTCCAGTTTCGCGGCTCGGACGGCGCCCTGTTTTATGCCCGCCTCATCAAACCAGTAAACTTCGATCCCCGCAGAAAATACCCTGCGGTCATCATTGTCTACGGCGGCCCGCACGCACAAACGGTTCGTAATGTTTGGCCTGCCGTCAACTGGGAACAAGTCTTGGCTCACCGGGGGTTTGTCATTTGGCAGATGGACAATCGCGGCTCGGCCGGCCGCGGACACCAATGGGAGTCGAAAATTTATCGCCGGCTCGGCAAACAGGAGTTGGAGGATCAAATCGAGGGTGTCAAACACCTCGTCTCGCTCGGCTTCGTGGATCCGCAGCGCATCGGCATTACGGGCTGGAGCTACGGCGGCTATATGACCTTATACGCCCTGTTCCATGCCCCCGAGATCTTTAAAGCTGGCGTTTCCGGAGCCCCAGTAACCGACTGGCGCCATTATGACACCATTTATACCGAGCGTTACTTAGGCTTGCCCTCCGACAATGCCGCTGGCTACCGCCAGAGTTCCCCCGTCTTTGACGCTCCCAAACTCCAAGGAAAGCTGATGCTGATTCATAATTTTGGCGACGACAACGTGCTCTTCCAGCACAGCATGCAGATGCAGGTGGAATTGCAGAAGGCCGGCAAACAGTATGAGCTTCTCATCTATCCGCAAAAATCACACGGCGTAACTGGAGCCTTGAGCCGCCATATGCGCGAGGCCATGATCGCCTTCTTTGAGCGCTGTCTTTGATCTGCCCTTGAGCTGCCTCCGCCAAGCTCCGCATTGCATAGAATAAAAACAAGAAAAAGATGCGGACCATTTCCTGGCTGTTTTTGTTTTCAGTTGCGGCATTCGCGCAACAGCGGGTCGTGACCCTTCCGGGAGCAGCTCTGCACCAAGTTACGCTTCCGGCGGGCGCCACCGTAGAAGTCAGTGCGGGGATTGTCGAACCTTCTAAATTGCCCTCGAATGCCCGCATCGCTGTGGAGTGGGCCGGTTATCGAAAGATCCTTCACGCTCTCGATCCTGATTTCTACTTGGCATATCGAGCCCCCAAAAACGGGACCTTTGCTCTTCGGGCAACAATCGTCGAAGACGAAGCCTCCATTTTTAATCTCCCGCGCTGGCGCGAGTCGGGCTCCATCCAAAAGATGTTTCCCTTTCCTCAACGCACGCCCTGGCCTCCCAACGCCACGGCGAGGATCTGGCTCGAGGTAAAGCGCATCACCCCCGGCGTACCCTCGCGCGGCATGCATATCGAACTCGAGCCCAATGATTCGATCTCAGAAGCGCAACCCCTCACGCTCGGCGTAAGCGGTGAGGATGAGACCTTACACATCACCGGCGGCGCCGACGATCTCGAATACTTCGACAACGGGCTAGTAGGCAAAAAGGGCGACGACTGGTTTCGCCTTGAGTACAAAGGACGCCAGCCCCGTCTGTTTACCGCAAACCTCACTCTCCCCGATCCCTTTGTCGTCGCTCAGCTCCAGATGTTCACGGCCGACGGCAAAGAATTTCGTGAGGGCGCCAATCCCAACGAACGAGTGCACCAGCAACTTGAGGCGCATCGAACAGCGATCACGCGCATCTTCCAGCCCGGAGGCATCTATTATCTACGCGTGGAATCGAATTCCCCTGGCTACGAAGTCGAACTCCGAATCCGCAAACCGGCTCCTCACACCGATCCCCGCTATGCGTTGAAACAAGCCATGTATGATCACTCCACGCAGGTTCACGCTTGGTTGTTAAATCGCCCGCGCGGCGCAGCAGTCGAACGGCGCATTCGCGACACTGGCTCGCTGTTGGGCACGCACTGCATGAGCTGCCATACACAGTCTGGGGTTTGGGGGCCCATCGGCGCCATGCAGTACGGATACCAGGTGGAGAATGTGGCCAACTTGCGTCAGTTGATCAATCTCATGTACGAATGCCTGCGCCCCACCAATGAGCTCCGCGATGCCGCTAACAACACCAGCCTGGCGCCTTTGGACCTCGGCGATGGTCCGGCGGGAACTCGCGTGGCTGGCTTCAATGTGGTGATGGCGGAAAAAGT
Organism: Bryobacteraceae bacterium; assembly: GCA_025056455.1. Classification (GTDB taxonomy): domain Bacteria; phylum Acidobacteriota; class Terriglobia; order Bryobacterales; family Bryobacteraceae; genus CADEFT01. Next base: position 175,163 of record JANWVY010000003.1, read on the forward strand.
GGTTCCCGCGCGGCGGTTGCATGCTGCCCAGCAGCAGCGAACGGCCAATTTTGTACTGCAGTCTGCGGACCCGAGCGGTGTCAACGCCGCTGGTCCAGGCTCGAATGTGGGCGCGGCTGTCGTTTTCCGCTTCGCCGGCGCAATCCTGCGTCGGGCTTGGGAGGATACGGGCGATCCCAAATATCTCGCCGCCCTGGAGGAGAAAGCCGAAAAGATTCTGAAGATCAATGTCCGCTATGCCGACGATCTCGCCAACCGCATTCTTTTCGTGCGCGATGTCTTCCCCGCTAGCTACCTCGCCCAAAAGGGTGAGAGCGAAGAAGCCAAAAAGCTCATCCAGCGGCTTGAGGCCCAGGTGGTGGAGGACGAACGCCGGCTGCGCGCCCTTCAAAAGCCCGAAGGCTACTGGGGGTTCGACCCCGGGCGGCAGGAGGCTGGAAAGTGGGTTGCGACCACCCAAGATCCCAAAGATATTGACCCCGCTCCTACGGCTCTCGCCCTCACCGCACTTGCCGCGCTAGGCTATAACGACCGCGACCCTGCCGTTCAGCGCGGCGTTGAGGCCCTGCTCAAGATGCAAGATCCCAATGGCCGCTGGAATCGTAACGCCCTGACCGGCTTTGTCACAACGGCCTACGCCGAACACGCACTGGCCCGCCTCTATCCGGAAACACCCCGCCGGCCCCAGGCAAAAGATTTTCAGCCCGCTGCTGGGGAAAGCCTCTCCGATACCGTGGCGCGCTTCCGGGCCCTAGCCCAGCTTGGCCTCGACCCCCGAGATCAAGAGTTCTTGGAGCTGGTGTTGCCAGGCGCTTCGCATCCTAGCCCCTGGGTGCGCTACTGGGCCCAAATCGCGCTCGGCGCCCTGCACGATGAGCGTGGAGTCCCAGCCCAGATTCGCGGCCTCGGCGACCCCGTCAAAATGGTGCGTGAGGCCGCCCGTTGGGGAATGCGCCAGACCCTCCTGGACGACAAAGGCTGGGACTATTTGTTTGCCGCCTACGACCGGGGGGACGACCGGACGCGCGAAGCCATTGCCGGCGCCTTAGTTATGCGCGCCGATGCCGTCATGCCTCGCTCCAATGCCGGGTTCAACCGCCTCGGCGCTTTGTTTGACCGCATGATGAATCAAGATCCACACCCCGGTGTCCGGGCCTGGGGTTCCCGCGCCGCTTGGAACTGGTGGGTGTGGAATCCACCCCTGCGAGAACGGATCAATGAGGCCGTTCTCACTACCCTCGAGCGCGAGGAGCCCATATGGCTGGTCGAAGAAGCAAAACGCTACCAGCTCCAAGCTCTCTTTATCGCCAACGGCCAGCGCGCTAACCCCAGCAAAGAGCACCAGTATCCGCAGCTTTCGAAACTTTTTGAACGTATCTCCCAGCGCCTGGATCAAAATCCGCCCGACCGCCTAGTCGACCGCCTGGTCGGCGTCGCCGGCACCTTCTACAGCCAAGCGGGCGGCGATGGCGGGCCGGGGCAGATGGGCTACGTCACCGAGCACGCCTCGGCCATGATCGGCAAAGCGGTCTTGAAGTACTGGCAGCGGATGGAGGCGGCTGAAAACGAACTCGGCGTGCGCCTAGCCGTTGAGTCTGCCGCCAATGTCCTGCATGATCCCCTGCAAAAACGCCTGCTGGATTTCTCTAGCAATGGCCCCGAGGCGCTCCGCACTCTTGCCGCTACTTCCTTAGCTGACCCCCGTGTCATCACCCTTCCAGGAACCCAGGAGTTCCTCGAGCCTCTCATGGAACAGGTCCACCGCGGAGCCGCCGAGCCCGAGCGCCGGACCGAGCTTGTTGGCCCCATCCTCAAATTATTCTCGCGCGCTCGCTGGAACCTCCCCAAAACCGAGGAACAACAGAGGATTTTTTATCAGCTCCTCATTCCGAAATTCAGCCCAGAACGCGGACAGCTCCCGGAAAACACCAGAATTCCGCTCCAAATGGAGAAGGATTCAACCGATTGGTATCTCGCCCGCTCGCTGGCCGGCGTCGTCCACACCAACCCCGACCTACAAACTGACATGCTGGTCAAACAAATCCCCGCATCCTTCCCCACGCGCATGGATGAGGCTTTCTGGCTGCCCAGTCTTTCCTGGCTCTTGCACTATGGTCTTGAGATCCCAGACGTCGGCAAGCCACCCGCCGGTGCGGAAATCGCTCGCGAGCAGAAGGAGCGCCTGGCCAGCCTCTATGTAAGCGTTCTCGAAGATAGCTCGCGGGACCCAAGACTTCGCAATGCGGCAATGTCGCTCGCTCCCGACATCACCCTCCGCACACATCCGAAAATTGCCCCCGCGCTGAAGAAGATCAAGCCAGAATACTTCGAAGATGATCCCGCGGAAGTGAAGTCGCTCAACGAGGAGTGGCGGAAAAACTGGGAGTATTTCGAACGCTGGGTGGCGCCAGAAATCGCCAAACCTAATCGCGACGACCAGCTGTCCTGTCTTGGCTGTCACGCCGTGCCCGGCCGCGTGCCGTCGATGGAGCTGGCGGGCCTCGACGCTTCCGGCTACATGCCCAAGCGTTCCCTGTGGAAGAACTATCAAACTCTAATCGAACGCGTGAACGAGACCAATGTCGAAACCAGCAAACTGTTACGCAAGCCTCTCAATGTGCAGAGCGGCAAGGAGGATGGCCACCAGGGCGGGGTTCGCTTCCGTCCCAACGACCGCGGCTATGAGATCCTGCGCCGCTGGGTGCTCGATGTCGCGCGGCTGAAACTTAAGTCTGTACCTTCCGGTGCAGCGGCGCCCTAGCCTGTCCAAGCGGTGGGAGACACGGGCTGGCTCGAATCCCTCTCGCCGGGCACGAAAGGCATCTCAACCACAAGGCGCCGGCATGCTTTCGATGGACAAGGACGAGAGACCTCCGATACACTACAGCCATTAGCCTCAATCTCAGACGGGTGAAAGGATTTCTCTCCGATGAGCTATCGGAACGTCTCCGTCCTCATCACTGGCGGGCTCGGCTTCATTGGCAGCAACTTGGCCATCCGGCTCGTCGAGGCTGGAGCGCGCGTTACCATCGTCGATCCCTCTGTGCCGGGTTGCGGCGCGAATCTCTTCAATATCGACCCTGTTCGCCATGACGTTGAGCTTATCGCTCGAGATTGCGGAGACGCGGAAACGTTTCCTCAGGCCATCCGGCGCGCCGATCTTATTTTTAACCTCGCCGGTGAAATTAGCCATATCCACAGCATGGAGTTTCCCGAGCGAGACCTGCTGATCAATGGCGTCTCGCAACTGCGTTTTTTGCAGGCCTGCGTGCGCTATAACCCTGGCGTGCGCATCGTCTACGCGGGCACCCGCCAGGTTTACGGCAAACCCGACTATCTGCCCATGGACGAACGCCATCCCGTCCGTCCCGTCGACTTCAACGGCGTGCACAAGTACGCCGCCAATATGTACCATCTCATGTTGTCCCGCAGCGGCCATTTGGACGCCATTGTCCTGCGGCTTACCAACGTCTATGGTCCGCGCATGACCCTCCGCATCCCTTGTCAAGGTTTTCTGAGCACATTTTTCCGCCGCGTATTGACCGGTCAACCTCTGGAGGTGTTTGGTGATGGCCAGCAACTGCGCGATCCCGTTTACGTGGACGATGCAATCGAAGCGTTTCTTCTGAGCGGCAAGTGCGCCGCCCCCGAAGGCCGCACCTACAACGTGGGTGGAGCCCGCGCGCTTAGCTTGCTCCAAATCGCTGAGATTTGCGCGCAGCTCGGCGGCTCGCTCCCGGTGAGCCTTCGCCCCTTTCCCCCGGACCGCGCCAGCATCGACATCGGAAGCTATTACACAGACTCCCGTCTCATCGAACGCGACCTGGGCTGGAAGCCAAAAACCGAATTTCAGCAGGGAGCAGCCACCACGTTAGCTTACTACCGGGAGCATCTGGCCGAGTACCTCGACCCCGCGAATCCCGAGCCCTTCTGTTCGCTGCCCGAGCATCAGGGGGTGCAGAGAAAGCTGATGTACGCGACGGTTCCAGAAGAGAATTGAAGCGGGAGTCCACTCCTGCGCCCAACCCCCTCTCAACTTGCCTTTCTCGGCGCCATTCCGGCGCCATCCTTTGCGAATCAAGCCCGCGATCTTTGTGGCCGCTCCCAAGCGCTTGGATCGGCGAGCGCCTGAGCGGCTTTCCAGTCCTCCGGGCTCATCCGCTCCCGGAGCAGCTCGAGCCTCCGGTCGGCCTCGATTGATGAATCGGCGAGCGTTTGCCGGACTGTAGCGTGTTCATCGAAGTTCGGCGCGACGGCGAACATGTAAGCGACAAACTCCCTGATCGCGCGCTCGCTGCGAAGACCGTGAGTTCGCGCCCTTACAATTCCCACTTCCACCCGCGCCTTCAACGTGTCCGCGCTTAAGGCGCCCACTGCGCCGGCCTGCGTTTGGCGCAGGTGTTCACAGATCTCGCTCACCAAAACGGCGTCCGCCGGCTTGGCCATGGCCTCGAGATGCTCTGGCCGGAGTTTCAAGCGCGCATTCGAGGCTGCTGGTGCGCTTGGTTGAGTGTCTTTACTCATGGGCGCGCTCCCGGTTGCGTTACGGCCGGATCTAGCGGTTCGGCCAGGGAGTACCGTTGCATCTCGACACCCTTGGGTCCGGCCGCAAATTGCAACAGATATTCCGGGTTTTCATCTTCCGTCCAGAATTGTAATACAGGACCAAAGAACTGCCGGGCCTCCGCAGGCGAACACGCGGGCAGAAAACAACGCAAAATCCGTGGATCATAGTAGCGGAAATACACCTCCCGGCCTTCTGGATCCTCCACCACGAGGAGCTGGCGGAAGTGCTCACGGAGAACTCCAAACGGCTCCCGAGACACCACAAAAGAAAACCAAGCCTGGCCCCAGCCCTCCTCTAACAAAGCCCGCACCAGCGGGCCTTCTTTTTCCACCGTCACCAAATGTGGCGAGAAAGGGATCATCGTGCCGAGATTCGGCCCATTGAACAAGGTTTGCGCTGGAGCTGCATACTCGCCAAGCAGCGGCAGAATCCTGCCATCGCGGGCACAATCCACCAGCAGAAAAACGGGCTCGGGAGTTTTGCGCAACCCCGATAGCAGCCTCTCAATCCGGGGCGCCGGAGCGCTGGCCGCACGGCCCGTTTGCTCTGGGGGAGGCGCCGGCCCTGCCTCAACCTTCTCCAACAGGACTTCGAGCGTCGTGCTGCCTGCCGTGATCCGGTCACCGTGATCAAGCCGTGCCGTGGTCACCAGCTCTCCGTTGCGCCGCGTCCCGCCCCGACTGTTCAGATCACGCACGTAGACATAAGAGGCATCGCAGTAGAGAAGGAAATGTACGGCTGACATTCCGGGATCTTCGAAAGCATAGTCACACCACTGCACATCGGAGCCCACACGCGCCGCTTCTCCCGGCGCTAGCGCAATCTCCCCAACACTGCCATCACCTTGCACCACTCGAAATATGGCACGCACGGCGCAAGTTCCTCCGTCACTTTCCCTAATATAGTGCTAAGAACCACAAACTTCGAATCCGCTCGCCCGGGTGCGAAAAGCGTGGCGAAAGGCGTTGGCTGCTAGCATCTCCAGTTGCTGCCTGCTCACCCCTAAATCCAGCGCGGCGCGATACTCTGACTCCAACGTGCACTGGAACAGAGCCGGGTCATCCGTGTTCAAGGTTACACAAACGCCAGCATCGAGAATCCGGCGCAAGGGATGGTGGCCGTAGCGCAAGATTGCACCTGTGCGGTAATTACTGCTGATGCAGATTTCGAGCGGCGTCTGGCTCGCGGCCAGATAACGCAACAACCCCTCATCTTCGACGCAGGCCAGGCCGTGACCAATGCGTTCAGCACCCACTTCGAGGGCCTCCCAAATGGAACGTGGCCCGGTGAGTTCCCCCGCATGACAGACGCACCTTAGGCCATGCCGGCGCGCATAAGAAAACAAGGGCTCAAAGCGGAGCGCCGAGCCCCGTTCTTCATCGCCTCCTAGACCAAAGGCGATGACCCCATCGCCAGCGCGCTCAGCCGCCAGGCAGACAACCCGTTCGGCAAGCGAAAAGTCCCACTGCCGCACCGCGTCCCAAATCCACCAGCATTCCACCGACGAGTCACGCGTGGCCTCGCGCAAAGCCTCATGCACGGCAACCAGGTCTTGACCGCGCCACAAAACCACGCCAGCAGAAAGCGTCACCTCGACATAACGCACGTTCTGCCGCTCTAAGCTTTCAAGCAGCCGCCGGGCCGCTAAGCCATAATCCTCGGGCCGGCGTAGCTGGCTCGCGACCCAAGCGAAGCCCTTCAAAAACGAGGAAAAATCTTCGAAACCGTAAGCGCGCCGGGCTGCCTCCTCGTCTAAGTCCGGCTGGATTTCACGCAAGGTCGAAAGCTCGACGGAGCCTTCCAAATGCACATGAAGCTCAGCTTTCGGCAACGAGTGAATGAATTCCTCCATTGTTGCCATAATAGCGTCGTGACTTCGCACGACATGGAAGCCATTGTTCAAGGGCGCCACCGCGATCCTTTCCGAATCCTCGGTCCACATCAAGTTTCAACCGACCCGCTAAGCTGGCAGGTGCGAGCTTTTCTTCCCGAGGCGAGTCAGGCCTGGGTCGTGTTCAACGGCGCCGAAATCGCGATGGAAAAACAACACCCGGCGGGCTTTTTTGTGGCCACTCTTCCAGGAGCTCGACAAATCTACCGCCTGCGTTTAGCCCCGCACCACGGTGCAATTTACGAAATCGAAGACGCCTACCGCTTTCCCCCTCTTCTCTCTGATTACGAAATTCATCTCCACGGCGAAGGTACGCACTACGAAGCCTGGCGCATGATGGGGGCACATCCGATCATCTGCGAGGGTGTCCCGGGAGTCCGCTTCGCGGTCTGGGCCCCCAACGCCCTCACCGTCTCCGTGGCGGGCGATTTTAATAGCTGGGATGTCCGGCGGCATCCCATGCGCCTGCGCAATGGCGGAATTTGGGAAATTTTTCTGCCCCACGTTGAGCGCGGCTCGGCCTATAAATTCGCCGTCACCTGGACCAACGGTTACCAGCAACTCAAGGCCGACCCCTACGCCTTTCGCACAGAGGCGCCACCCAAACAAGCCTCAATTGTCGCGGGATTGCCCCAATACGACTGGCAGGACCAGGCGTGGATGCAACAGCGCGGTCAGAAGGACTGGCTTCGCCAGCCGGTCTCCATCTACGAAGTGCATCTTGAAAGCTGGATGCGCCGCGAGCTCGGCCGGCCGCTGACCTACCGGGAGCTGGCTCACACGCTCGTTCCCTACGCCAAAGACCTCGGCTTCACCCACCTCGAGCTTTTGCCCATCTTAGAGCATCCTTACTCCGGATCTTGGGGTTATCAAGTCACCGGCTACTTCGCCCCCACGGCCCGCTTTGGCCCACCGGAAGATTTTATGTATTTTGTCGATCACTGCCACCGCGCCGGCCTCGGCGTCATTCTCGACTGGGTGCCAGCGCATTTTCCTCGCGACGCCCACGGTTTGGCACGCTTTGACGGCACCGCGCTCTATGAGCATGAGGACCCCCGCCAGGGCGAACACCGCGACTGGGGCACCTTGATTTTTAACTACGGCCGTCACGAAGTCCGCACCTTTTTGCTTTCGAGTGCGCTTTTCTGGCTCCGACACTTCCATCTCGACGGTCTCCGCGTCGACGCCGTCGCCTCGATGCTATACCTCGACTACTCCCGCCAGCCCGGAGAATGGATCCCAAACCGCTTCGGCGGCCGCGAAAACCTCGAAGCGATTGCCTTCTTGCAGCGTTTCAACGAACTGGTTCACAAAGAACCCGGAGCCCTCTCCATCGCCGAAGAGTCCACCGCTTTCCCCGGTGTCTGCCGCCCCGTCTACTTGGGAGGGCTCGGATTCACCATGAAATGGAATATGGGCTGGATGCACGACATGCTTACCTACTTCCGTTTTGACCCCATCTACCGCAAGTTCCACCACGGACTCATTACTTTTAGCTTGCTGTATGCCTTCAGCGAAAATTTTCTACTGCCCATTTCCCACGACGAGGTCGTGCATATGAAAGGCTCGCTCATTGGCAAAATGCCCGGCGACGAGTGGCAGCGCTTTGCCAATGTTCGTGCCTTTCTGTCCTATATGTGGGGCCACCCGGGAAAAAAACTTCTTTTTATGGGGCAGGAAATCGGACAATACGAAGAATGGAATGAACGCGCCCAGATCCGCTGGGACCTCCTCGGTTTTGAATACCACCGCGGACTTCAAGCCATGGTTCGCTCACTCAATCGCCTCTACCAGAGCGAACCCGCGCTTTACGAAATTGATTTTCACCATGAGGGTTTCGAGTGGATTGACTTTCACGACGTTGATCATTCCGTGATTTCCTTTCTACGGTTTCCGAAAAATCGAAGTAATTTTTTGATATTTGTGTGTAACTTCACCCCGGTCGTGCGCCAGCCCTACCGCATCGGAGTGCCGGAAGCCGGACCTTACCGCGAGGTGTTAAATAGCGACTGGGCTTCGTTCGGCGGAAGCAACGTGAGCAACCGCGGCTTGATCGAAGCTGAGCCCTTGGAATGGCACGGGCGTCCTTACTCAATCGAGTTGACCTTGCCGCCCCTCGCTGTCACCGTGCTGAAACCGGCCCGCGAGGCAAGCCATCCCCAGACGATGGGCGGAAGCGATGCTCCGTAAAAGTGCCGGATCAACCCCGTGCGAACCGCGCGCGGTGCCTTTCGAGCGGGGCCGCTGCGCCCAGGTCCGCCTTTATGAAACAATAAAAGCTCCGAGACCCTGATGAGCGGATTGCGACCGGGCGGCGCATGTGCGTGCTCTTCGGCGGTTCGAGTTTCTTCTGGCCAGCAATGCGCCGCTAGCACGGATTCGGGCGGCGCTGTTTCTCTTCGACGCGATTCTCTAAAGCGAGAAACCCGTGCCAGGCCCTTGCTTTAAAGCAGCCCCAGTTTTTTGGAAAGGATGAAATGCTGAAATACCTGAAAGACCTGTGGAACGAGGCAGAGGCGGCTCTGTTTCAGACCGATCCTCTCGAACTGCTGCGCTATCGCTCCAATCTTCTTGGAGCTGACCTCCGAATCACAAACTTCGGCGGCGGAAACACGAGCTCGAAGTATGAGGCGACGGACCCGCTCACCGGGAAACAAGTGCGCGTGATGGCGGTGAAGGGAAGCGGCGGCGATCTCGGCAGCATCAAATCGAGCGGTTTCGCCGTGCTCTATCTGGACCGCCTGCTCTCGCTGGAATCCGTCTACAAAGGCGAAGCGTACGAGGATGAAATGGTCGGGCTTTATCCCTCCTGCGCCTTTGCCGGCAACACGGTGGCCACCTCGATTGATACCCCACTCCATGCCTTCCTACCTTTTGATCACGTCGACCACTTGCACCCAGACTGGGCCATTGCTCTCGCCGCTAGCCGGAATGGCAAGGCCAAGATGGAGGAGTTTAATGCTCGCTACGGTCGCAAGCTGGTGTGGCTGCCCTGGCAGCGGCCGGGGTTCGAACTGGGCCTGATGTTACGGAAAGCGGTCACCGATCACCCCGGATGTGACGGCATCTTGCTCGCTAGCCACGGGCTGTTCACTTGGGGCAACACACAGCGTGAGTCCTACTTGAATTCCATCACCATCATTGATCAACTGGGCGATTTCGTTCTCTCGCACCAGTCCAAGGTGGTCACCTTTGGTGGTCCTCGCGTGCAAAGCCGGCCCGACGCGCAGGCGCTGGCCCTCAGCATCCTTCCAAAACTCCGCGGCAAAGTGGGCCAGCAGCGCCGCTCGATTGCCCACTTTGATACCTCTGAAGAGACACTCACCTTCGTCAATTCTCAGTGGGCCAAGGATCTGGCTGCCCTCGGCACCAGCTGCCCCGATCACTTCGTCCGCACCCGGATTGCTCCGCTTTATGCCGATTGGGATCCAACCAGTGGCGACACTGCCACACTCGAGGCGGCTCTCGACCAAGCCTTAGCCGCTTACCGGGAAGCCTACACTCGCTACTACCATGCCCACAAAGAACCGGATTCCCCACCCCTGCGGGATCAAAACCCCACGGTCGTTCTCCTGCCAGGCATCGGCATGGTCGCCTTCGGACGCTCCAAAAAAGAAGCACGCATCACCAGCGAGTTCTACCGCAACGCGATCCGCGTCATGATGGGTGCAACGGCTATGGCCGGCGAGCAGGACAGCCCCGGGCCTCTTCCTCACGCGAAGGATCCGGCGCGCTCAGATCAGTTCACCAGTTTGCACAACTACGTCGCTTTGCCTCCGCGGGAGGCCTTTCGAATCGAATACTGGTTACTTGAAGAAGCCAAACTGAGACGCTTGCCTCCCGAAAAAGAATTCAGCCGCAAGATCTTTCTCCTTGTCGGCGCAGGTGCAGGCATCGGCCGAGCCGCGGCCGTCAAACTCGCCGCAGCGGGAGCACATCTGATGATTGCCGACCTCAGCCTGGAAGCTGCTCAACAAACCGCCGGGCTTTGCGCCCAGGCCGCTTCCGACAAAGAAGCAGTAGCCTTCTGCGAGGTAGATCTCCGCAGCCGCGCAACCATCACTGAGGCCATCCAAAAAACCGTGATGCAGTTCGGCGGTCTTGATGGCGTTGTGAATACCGCAGCGATCTTCCTTGCGCCTGATTCCGACATCCTCAGCGAAGAACACTGGCGCCTGACTCTCGAGGTTAACGTCACCGGCAACTACTTTCTCGCCAAAGAAGCCTTCGCTGTGTTTGCCGCCCAGCAGCTCCCCGCATCAATCGTGCTCACTAGCTCCGCCAACGCCGTGGTCGCCAAGAAGGGAAGCGAGGCGTATGACGTTTCGAAATCTGCCGTCAACCATCTCATCGGCGAGCTGGCTGTCGGCATGGCGCCCCTAGTGCGGGTCAACGGCGTGGCGCCAGCCACTGTCGTTTCTGGCTCCACCATGTTCCCGCGCGACCGTGTCATTTCCTCGCTGAGAAAATATCAGCTGCCGTTTGACGAATCCGAATCGACGGAGCAGTTGCGTTCCCGTCTGGCGCAGTTCTACGCTGACCGCACACTGCTGAAGCTACCCATTGAGCCGGAGCACTGCGCTGAGGCCATCTTGTTTTTAGCCAGCGACCGGAGCGCCCGAACCAGCGGTTGCGTCATCCCGGTGGACGGCGGATTAACGGACGCCTTCCTCCGTTAACACAACAACATCTCCCACTTCTCCCAAGCCGGTCCGTTTTGACATCACGGTAGGCAGGGGCAGGTCACAGCCCCCTGCCTACCGTTTCGCCCTCGCCACAGCTTTTCCCTCGACCCGGCTGTAACGCTTGCCCTACATTCCTCACTATGAAACTCTGAGCGCCAGTCCTGCATCCGGTGCAGGCGCTCATCTTCATCATTTTTTGGATTCACCCATGAAACCGCGGCGATCCCTGGAATTGCATCCAAACGAGCAAGAAGCGGAGCCTTTTTTCCGCGGCGTCTTCCTAGCAGGCGCTGTGTGGAATCTGATTGGGGGGCTGCTGCTGGCTCTTTTTGCGCCCTCGATTCATCGATGGTCGTCACTACCCATGCCCGTGCCGAGCGTGCATTTCTACGCTTGGGTTGCTCTGTTCATGACGTTCGGCATAGGCTACGCCATGGTTTGGCGCGCCCCCGAAAAACATCGCGGCGTGTTGATTTTAGGAATTATCGGAAAATTAGCCCTGTCGGCTGTGTTTTTGACCAGTCTCGCAGCGTCATCCGGACAGATCCCCCGCTTTTTCCTGATTCCCATCAACGGAGACCTGGTGTTCGCCGGCTTATTTTGGGCCTATCTGCAAAGCTCCTCTAATCCGAACAACTCTCCTCGAGAACCGGGCTCGGACCTGGCGAGCAAGGATTGACAGCAAGCCCGCACTCTAGCCTTACAGCCAAACCCGAAGACGGTGATACAATCGCCCCAGTAACTGCGGAAGGGAAACATTTTAAGGATGGCCATTTCTGAATCTGTTCAAACGCCTTCAGCGCTGAGCTCGACGCGGCATTCTGCGCCCACATCGCAAAGGCTCCTATCGCTTGACGTCTTTCGCGGGCTGACGATGATCCTGCTCATTTCCCACGGATTTGGCATCCGCGAGGCGCTTGAAAACCAGACCTCTCTGCGATGGTTGGCGGATCAGTTCGAGCATGTTCCGTGGGTCGGTTGTTCGCTCTGGGATCTCATCCAGCCGGCTTTCACTTTCATCGTCGGCGTTGCGCTCCCGCTTTCTGTCAAGCGACGCCTCGAGCAAGGCGCAACTCAACGCGAAGTCTTCCGTCACGTGATTTGGCGCGCCTTTTTCTTAATCGTGCTATCGAACGTGCTGATGAACTGGAACGCCCCGCCTCCCCCTCGGCTGCAATTCATCAATGTGCTCTGTCAAATTGCGTTTGGCTATGTGCTTTGTTTTGGCTTGATGCAGCTGTCTTTTCGCGGTCAAGCCGTTGCCGCGGCCGCTCTCATGGTCTTTCATCACGCTCTGTTTTATCTGTTCCCGGGACCTGCCGGACCTTTTGATCCGACTGGCAACATCGGCGCCGTCTTGGACAAGGCCATCCTCGGCTACAATTACCCGGGCCACTACACCACCATCAATTTTCTCGGGAACGCAATCACCATTCTGTTCGGCGTCTGGACGGGCATGCTGCTCCACTACCGCAGTGCGCACGGTGAACGCATGCGAATGCTTGCTGGATGCGCGGCGGCGTGCTTTGCCCTCGGCCTGATCCTTTCCTCTTGGATCCCCATGGTGAAAAGGCTGTGGCTCGGCTCGTTTACCTTCTTTAGCGCCGGATGGGTGCTGCTGGCCTTTTTGCTCTGCTACTGGATGATCGAGGTCAAGGGTTGGAGACGATGGAGCTTCCCCGCTGTTGTCGTTGGTGTCAACTGTATCTTCATCTACAGTTTTTCTCAGCTTTTGCACGGCTGGCTGTCAAGGGGCCTGGGCAACTTTACGGGCAAGTTTGCTTTCCTCGGTAGCGCCGGCGCAATCGCCCACAACGTCACAGTGCTGGCCGTGATGTGGTATCTCTGCTACTGGCTCTACCAGCGAAAGATTTTCTTTAAGATCTGAACTCTCACCCGATGTGGATCTTACTTGGGTTTCTCCTAGCTCAGGGCTTGCTGGCGCAAACGCGCTCCTCGAATTCTTATCCACCTGTTCTTGAGGGAGCCCAAGAGGAAGTCTATAAGCAACTTGGCGATGTCCCTTTAAAGCTGTGGGTTTTTTCGCCGCCCCGGCGCGAGCCAGCGAAACCTGCTGCGGCCATCGTGTTCTTCTTCGGCGGTGGTTGGAGCGGCGGCTCTCCGGCTCAGTTCCAACACCATGCCCGCCTGCTGGCCCGTGAGGGCATGGTCGCCGTCACCGCTGACTACCGCGTCGCATCCCGGCATCAAGCCAAGGTGATCGACTGCCTGCGCGACGCCAAATCCGCCATCCGCTACCTCCGCCTTCATGCCTCCCGTCTTGGGATCGATCCCAACCGCATCGCAGCCGGCGGTGGCTCGGCTGGAGGACACCTCGCCGCAGCTGCCGCGATTGTGGAAGGCTTTGAAGAACCTGGCGAAGACCTTCGCGTGAGCTCGAAGCCCAATGCACTCGTTCTTTTTAATCCCGCTTTAATGCTTGGTGGAACCGGCCAAACAGAACCAGATCCCGCGACCGCGTCACGCTGGATCACGCGCGTGGGAGCCCCACCCCAAGAGGTCTCACCCTTTCACCAAATGAAGAGCCCTCCTCCACCCACCATCATCTTTCATGGCAAAGCAGACGCCACCGTACCGTATTCCACTGTGGAGGCATTCGCCGCACGTTGCAAGGCCCTGGGTGGTAGCTGCGAGCTCGTGGGCTACGAAGGACAAACCCATGGCTTCTTCAACTACGGTCGCGGAAAAGGGGAATATTTTGAAAAAACCACCCAGCGAATGAAGGAATTTCTGCGCTCGATTGGGTATCTCGGCTCGTGAACTTTAAAACCGGGCCGCTTTGAGCTGCACCCGCAGTCGACCATCCTAGCGCCGGCCCTTAGTGGGCTTCTTTTCTTGACATCCCCGCCAGCGTAGCCAGAGTTCCGTCTCCCTCGCTACAATCCGGTTCCATGGACTTCGAAGAATTAGCGGCCCGCTACCGGCAAAACTTATTTGAGAGCGTGATCCCGTTTTGGGAACGCCATTCCCTCGACCCCGTTCATGGCGGGCAGTTCAACTGTCTGGAACGCGATGGCCAGGTATTCGACACCCGCAAGTACGTGTGGATGCAAGGCCGCGCCGTTTGGATGTTCAGCCGGCTGTATAACACCGTCGAACGCCGGCCCGCGTGGCTCGCAGCAGCACGCTCTATCCTTGACTTCCTGCTAGCCCACGGGCGCGCCCCGGACGGCCGCTTTTATTTCAGCGTGAGCCGCGAAGGCCTCCCCGTTTTCATCCAGCGCAAGCCCTACGCAGCTTTCTTCGCCGCCCTCGCTCTGTTGGAGTTTGCCAAAACTGGCGCGACCGGCGAGCGAGCCTACTTTGAGCTGGCCCTGGAACTTGCAGAAGACGTCGAGCGCGCGATCGCGGATCCTTCCTTGCTAGGCCGCCCTGTGCTCAGCGGCGCAACACCTGTCCGCCAGCTTGCTGACATCATGGTTCTTGCAGCATTGGCCATCGAGCGGATTGAAACCAGCTACGCACTCGGCCGCAATCCACAACCTCTCTGGTTTGAAACCTTACGCCAGTTGCTTGCCCAAGTGCGCGAACACTGGCTCGCTGAAAAGAAGACCCTGCTCGAAAACTTCCCGCTCGACGGTTCTCCCTACCATGCCTCGGCCGATACACGGCTGCTGTGCCCTGGCAGCGCCCTCGAAGTCGCATGGTTTCTGCTCCACGCCATCGAGCTGCTCGATGCCCGCTGCGGGGAGAATCACCGTGACGCTGAAACCTTCCTCTACGAAGTCATCGCAGGGACGCTCGAAGCGGGTTGGGATATGGAATACGGCGGCCTGTTTTACTTTCTGGACGCCAACGGACATCCGCCTCTTATCTTGGAGGCGGACATGAAACTGTGGTGGCCACATACGGAAGCCATCTACGCGCTCCTTCTCGCCTATACGAAAACGCAAGACCCAAAATGGCTGCCCTGGCTTGAGCGGATCGACCGCTACGCCTTCCAGACTTTTGTGGACCGGGAGTACGGCGAATGGTTCGCCTACTGCGACCGCTCAGGACGCCCTACCCACACGCTCAAGGCGGGCCCCTACAAGTGCTTCTTTCACGTGCCCCGCTGCCTTTTATTCAGTCTCAAACGGCTTGAGAAGATTCCGGCCAAGACCTCCCGCGGCGGGCCCAGCTCAAGGCCTGAGACGAACAAAAACTGACAGCTTTAACCAACCCTACGGCCTAGCGTCAGCCGCTTTTCTCAACCTGCGCCGCGCTCAGTTCCACTGAGACCGATCCAACCAGGCTCAGAAACCGAGTCACTTCGCTCAACTGCCGTCTACAATAGGGACATTGTTCCAGATGCTGCCGCACTTCTTGGTCCTCTGTCAGCTCACCCCGGCAACTCATTTGAAGGGCTTTTTCTGATAGGTGACCGGTTCGCGTGAACAGCTGCATGAATCGTCTCCCTCAGTGGTTTGGTTCTCGTAAGTTTCAAGCTAGTACGCACGGAGGTGGGCTTCAATCAAACCGTGGTACTGATTTCGAGATGAACCGTAAGTGCCAGCTTCTTCAGGTTTCAACCGTAGGAAACCTTCTGTCGGCTGGCCCAGCCTCGCACCGCCCTGCTAGCTGCCCTTCTGCTGTTGGACAAAAGCAAGAATATCGAAGCGTTTGATCTCGCGGTTGGGGAAGAAGCTATTCACAGCGCTTTGTTCGTCGTCGAAAACCTCAAAAATTGTCGCTAGCTTGGTTACAACCAGGAGCTCAATGTCGCGCTTACTTAAGTTGAGTAACTTGAGCGCCCCCCCTTGTTTCTTCAAGGTCGTGTAGGCAATCACCAGCGCCCCGAGACCCGAAGAATCGATATAGTCCGTCTCGGCCAAGTTCAAAATGATGGAGCGCGTCCCAGCCTGAACCGCTTGACTCAAAGTTTCGCGCAGAAGCTGGACCGGCTCTCCCCCGATCAGGCGGCCCTTCAAATCATAAATCACGACGCCTTCTCGTTCGCGCCGGCGTAGTTCGAAGTCCATCGAGCCCTTTATTGTATCCCACCCTACCGCGCCTCGTCCCGCCGGAAACACTTCCGGCGGGCTCTTTCCAAGAGCTAGGTAAAAACATTTAGAACAAACTGAGGCGATCGGCTAGAACTTTCTCTGCTCGGGTACAGGTTTCTCGTCACCGAACATGGATCCTGCCCAACCTCTGATCCTCTGCCTCGGGATTCTCCGCCGTGATTACCCGAATTTCGTTTCCTTGGCTCTATTCCCTTGCCGTCCGGCAGTCGATTCTTACAGGGAACTCGGCGGAGGGAGCTCCTCGTGATGGCAGGAGCACCGCCCCCGTGCCCGGGACAGTGAAGTCTGTATGACCAGTACCGCCAGTGGCTTTGTTGCCTTCGTGCTTTTCTTCGGTGCTGTCGCGTGGATGCACGCCCTGGCAGAGGTTTCTTGGAGTCAAGGAGCTCGCTTCCTCGTTCTCTGTTCTCTGCGCAGCGGCAGTGGTGACATCAGCCTGGAAAATCCGCGTGCCGCGTATGCCGGGCTCTCTTTCCGCGAACTTCTTCTACGTCTTGATGGGGATCGTGCAGATGACGCTCATCGAGACGATGACAATCGCCTCGGTGTCGGTTCTGCTGCAGTCTCTGTGGAGACCGAGCGGACGCGTTAGCTTGGTGCGGGCGGTATTTAACGTCGCCAACGTGTCCTCAGCCGTACTCATGGCGTATCGTGTGTTCCGGGCGCCAGTCCTCCTGGAGGCAGGCTTCGAGTTCCCGCTGCGGCTCGCCTTGGCCACCTCCCTTTATTTCGTGGCGAACACGATCCCGGTCGCCGTCATGATTAGTTTGACGGAAAACCGCTCCGCCCTAAGGACATGGCGGGAATGTTACCTCTGGTCCTTTGCTTACTACTTGGTTGGCGCGGCCTTCGCCGTCTTGTTGCACGTGGGGGAGGCTTTTGTGGGCTGGCAAGCTTCAGTCCTCGTCGTCCCCATCATCTATCTGACCTACCGCTCCTACGAGCTCTATCTGGGGCGGCTCGAAGCCCAGCAAAAACAAGCCGAAATCCAAAAGCAGCATGCTGAGGAAGTGGCGGCGCTTCATCTGCGCACCATTGAAGCGCTCGCGCTTGCCATTGAAGCCAAAGATCAAACCACCCACAGCCATCTCCAGCGTGTGCAGACCTATTGCCGCGAAGTGGGGGCGGAATTAGGCCTCCCAGAGCCTCAGATGCAAGCCTTGATCGCCGCCTCCTTGCTCCACGACATCGGAAAGCTAGCGGTTCCTGAACACATCATCTCCAAGCCTGGCCGTCTTACCCCGGAAGAATTTGAAAAGATGAAAATCCACCCTGTGGTCGGCGCTGAAATTCTCGAGCGAGTTCAGTTCCCCTATCCCGTCGTCCCCATTGTCCGGCACCACCACGAAAAGTGGGACGGCACAGGCTATCCGGCCGGATTGAAGGGCGAAGAAATTCCCATTGGGTCGCGCATTCTTAGCGCTGTGGACTGCTTGGACGCCCTCGCCAGTGACCGCCAGTACCGCCGCGCGCTTCCTCTCGACGAGGCGATCCGCATTGTAGAAAGCGAGTCTGGAAAATCGTTTGATCCCAAAATTGTAGACATCCTCAAAAGGCGTTATCGTGAGCTCGAAGCGAAAGCACGAGCCGCCTCTGCTACCGAATCGAGCAAGCTCTCCACGAACATCCGCATCACCCGCGGCCTTGCGCCGGGCGCTGGCTTTGAGTCAACTCGCTCTCCGGAATCAGACTCCCTCAGCTCCTTTCAAGCCGCTGGAGCGGAGGCGCAGCAGTTGCTCGAAATCTCACAACAACTGGCCGACTCCCAGAGCCTCCCCGAAACCATGTCTCGGCTCGCCGAGCCTCTCCGCCGGGTGATCCCCTTCGACTCCCTGGCGCTGTACCTGGTGAAAGAGGAGCGCCTGGCACCAGAATTCGTCACCGGCCACGACGATACTTTGTTTTCCTCGCTCGAGATTCCTCTCGGGCAAGGATTGTCCGGCTGGGTAGCGGAAACACGCAAACCTATGGTCAACGGAAACCCAGCCGTTGAGCCGGGTTACCTCAACTCGCCCCAACATTTCACCCTTTTGCAATCAGCCCTTGCGGTTCCCTTAGAAGGTGCGACCGGCGTGCTTGGCGTGCTCGCGCTCTACCATAAACAGCGCGATGCCTTTACCAGAGATCACCTTCACTTCCTCCTTGGAATCAGTTCGAAACTCTCCATGTCCCTCGAGAACCGCCTGCGATACCGCAGGGCGGAAGATAGCGCCGCGAGGGACAACTTGACCGGGCTGCCGAACGCGCGAGCTCTCTCGCTTGTCTTGGAATCTCAAGTGAACTTGGCGCGCCGAGAGGGAAGCTGCTTGGCCGTGATGGTTGTTGATCTGGATGGCTTTAAGGCAGTCAATGAACAATTTGGCCATCTCGAGGGCAACCGTGTTCTCCGCTCCGTCGCCCAAAAGCTCAAACAACGTTGCCGACAAGGCGACTTCCTAGCCCGAATGGGTGGGGATGAGTTCGTTATCCTCCTGCCTGGAGTTCTTCCGAATCAAGGGCCGCGCATGGCCCAGCGCTTTCGCGAGGCGGTGGAAGAGGCGGGAAGGGAATTCGACCCCCCCTTGAAGCTATCGGTGAGTTTGGGCCTAGCCTATCTCCCCCTCAACGGTCTCGATACGAGTCGCCTTCTGGCCGAGGCAGACCGGCTCATGTATCAAGAGAAACAGGCGCGCGCTTCGTGCGGCATGCGCGCCTTGTCCCAAGTTCTCACCGCCTCGGACAACAACGCTCAGCCGGTCAGCAGCACACCGACCGGCTCCCCCTAGCCCTCTCTCACAGTAACGCTGTATCCAGCCGTTCCTCGCGCGGCGTTGAATCCGTGGCCTCCCAGCTCCCAGCTGCGGTGTTCTGCAAGAAGGAGACTAATAGCTGGGGGGAACCCTCAAACAGGTTTACCAGTAGCTCACGGACAGCCCGGCGTCGCACCGTATCGCGATCCACCAGCGGCGTATAGATGAAGCTGCGCCCTTGCCTCCGGCGGCTCAGCCCTCCGCGTTTGGTAAGCCGCTCTAGTAACGTCATGACAGTGGTGTACGCAAGCGGGTAACGCGGCGCCAGCTCTTGCTGCACGCTGCGAACATTTCCTTCCCCGAGCTTCCATAACGCCTTTAAACACTCAAGCTCCATCGGTGGCGGGATGCCCTTCGGAGGCCTCGTGCGCATCGCCCTGCTTACCCCTTGGACTGCGAATCCTTATCCCGCAGCGCCTTTTGCAACTGCTCGGCGAAAGCCGAAATCGGGGCTGGTTTGAAGCCGCCCGGCCGAGACCCGGCCAACTTCACCGGCCCTTCCGGGGCCGCCGGACGCGGGCCAGCTGTCACGGGATTGTCCGGCGTCATTCTATAATTCACGCTTCCCGCCCCGGTGTGACCCAGCGGCCGAGCTTCCGGTGCCGGTGGTAGACTCACTCCAGTTTCTTCAATCTTCGATTCGGGTTGCAGGTAGCGATCCTTGCGGAAAATCTGTCGCTCCAGCGCGGGACTAAATCCCGTGAGAAATCCCTCCACATTGCGATCCTTTTCCAAAGCCCCCCGCAGCGCGTCCATCTTTGAGTCCAGATTGTCAATGTGGTGCAATAAAACCGCCTCAGCAAAGGCCGGAAGCTTCGGCGAACCAAACTCGAGCTGACCATGATGGCTGAGAATCATATGCTCAATCAACACCCGCAACTTCGCCGGAAAACTCGGCAAGCTGCGGATTTTCTCATCCAGCATTCTCAGCGCAATCGCAAGATGCCCCAGAAGATGTCCCTCCGCCGTGTAACCAAAGCTGCGTTCATAACTGAGCTCATAAATTTTGCCCATATCATGCAGCAAGACACCGGTCAATAACAAATCTTCGTCTACGCCATAGTGAGGCCCAAGCCATTGCGCGAGCTTCGCCATGGAGCAAATATGCTCGAGCAGGCCACCTAGGTAGGCATGGTGCATGGACTTAGCCGCCGGCGCCACACGCAGCCGGCTATCCACATCCGGATCATTTAAAAACGCCAAACACAGTGCCCGCAAGTCTGGGTTTCGGAAGGACTCCACGAAACTCCGCAGCTCGGCCATCATTTCGCCCACGTCGCGCCGCGTAGTTGGAAAAAAGTCGGCCAGCTCGACGGTGCTTTCATCGACCCGTTGCAGCTTTTGAATCATCAACTGCTGCCGGTTTTGATGAATCTGCACGAGACCTCTGACCCGGACAAAATCATCCCGGTCAAAGGTATCCATCACCTCCTCGGCGTTGTCCCACATTTTGGCCTCTACCTCGCCGGTCCGGTCTCCGAGCACCAGCGAAAGGTAGGGTTCGCCGGTCTTCTTCTGCCGGATGTCCTTGTGTTGAACCAGAAAAACAGCGGTTACCACCTGCGAGGGTTGAAGTTCCGAAACGTATGGAGATTTCATGACCGGGAGCCGCGAAACGCCGGCAATGTCCTTCTATTGTGTCAGACTCCGAGAGGGAATGTGAGCGCCAACACGCAAGCCTTACATCTTGACTGTCTTAGACGAACTGGATGACTTCTTGGTGCCAGGTATCGGCACGAGCCATAACAGGCGTTTGCGGCGTGGCTGAGCCGCCACTTCTTCTTTCGTAATCGTTTCCGGCTTGAGCTGGGCAGGATCCTTCCAGGTGGTGTCTTTGCCGGGGGCCGCACCCGTGTCTACCCACCCTGGCTTGATTTCAAGAAAGGCGCTTTCGCGCAACGCTGTCAAATACTCCCGGATCTTCGGTTGGAATTTGGGCATGTACAGCCGGTTCTGGATTTCCCCTTCGACCTCCTCAAGCGGCGCTTGACCGGCCTTGTGCTGCTCCTCCACTTTCAGAATCAAAAATCCGTTGGGCAGCCGGATGGGGTCGGTGACATGATTTCGTCCTTTGTCCCAAACCAGCGCCTCAATCTGCGGGCTTAACTCTCCCCGCTTATAGCCATCAATAAAACCCCCATCCTGGGCCGACTTCGAGTCCGAATTGTCCCGCGCGAGCTCGGCAAAGCGCTCGCCCTTGCGCGCCCGGGCCACCAGATCCTTGGCCTTTTTCTCCAGCTGGGCCACGGCCTGCTCATCTTTGCCTTCCGTGCTTAAAAGAATCTCGCGCAAATAAATTTTTTCCTCCCGCACGAATTCCGCCTTGTGCTCCTCATAGTACTTCTGCACCTCCGCCCGCGAAATATTGATCTGGCTTCCCACTTCCTGCCGGATCACGCGTTCGGTCAGCATGGCGTTTCTCATGTCGTTCTTATAGTCTTCAAAGGACATGCCCGTTTGCTCGCGCACGATCCGCTGGAATTTGTCCGTGTCGGGTTCGTTCAGTTGCTTCTGAATTTCGGCCAGCCGCCGGCTAATTTCCGAGTCTACATTGATGTTCAACTCTTTGGCCTTGTTCACTAACAGCAGCTGGTCGATGCGATCTCGCAACAGCGAGGGCTCGCGTTCCTTCAGCGCTCTCTGAAGCTGCACTCCCGTCAAGCCTTGCTGTCGCAAATCCGCTTCGAGGGCCCTGCGGCTCCGCTCAATCTCTGTCCGGGTAATGATATCGCCATTGACTTTCGCAATGATCTCCTCAATGACGACAATGTCTGCCCCTCTCAGCAGAGCTCCACACGCCGCCAGCCCAAGAATTACCTTCAGGCTCATACCCTCCCTCGATTCCTATTATCTACCCGACCGTTCTCAGTTACACAACTGAGACAAATTCGCTGTTTGCCGAGTGATTTCCCATCTTGCTGGGCTCGGCGATGGCCTCAGCACGGGGTTCAGCGCCAGGCTCAGCCCGGAATCTGGCGTGAAGCGATCCGGCGCAGTACCCGCAGCTCGTCCCGCGCGCCGAATTCAAAGTAAAGCTTGCGATACAGTTGATAAAGGTCCTCGTACACGGCGACGCTCTCGGTTTGCGGCGCCACCACCCGGTAAGACGGACACAACTGTTGTTGGGCTTGCTCAACACTTGAGAAAACGCCGGCGGCCAGAAAGGCAAAGATCGCCGAGCCGAGCGAGGTCACATCGGTCTGCGGCACGAGCACTGGTTTGCCAAAAACATTGGCGTAAATCTGGTTGAGCACGTCGTTTTTCTGCGGAATCCCACCCCCGTTGATGACTCGCTGCACAGGCACGCCATACTCCGCCATGCGTTCGAGAATGATGCGCTTGTGAAAAGCCGTTCCTTCCATCGCCGCAAACAGCTCGTCTTGTGCCGTGTGCGTGAGCCGCCAGCCCAAAGTGATTCCGCTGAGCTCGGGGTCGACGAGCACTGTGCGGTCGCCGTTGTCCCACGAAAAGCGCAGCAAGCCCGTTTGGCCCGCTCGGTATTGCTCGAGCCCCCGCGACAGTTCTCCGACGCTTGCACCGGCCCGCCTGGCAATGGCGTCAAAGAGATCGCCTGTTGCCGAAAGACCGGCTTCAATGCCGCACTTGGCTGGATGGATCGAGCCCGGAACGACCCCACAGACGCCGGGCACCAACTTGGTCTCGTCGCTGATCGCCATCATACACGTCGAGGTTCCGACCACGTTGACCACATCGCCCAGGCGGCAGCCTGCTCCAATGGCGTCCCAATGTGCGTCCAAGGCGCCCGTTGGGATGGGAATGCCGGCGCGTAGTCCAAGCTTGGCCGCCCATTCCGGACAAAGATAGCCCGCTAGCTGGTCGGAACGCCTAAATCGGCCGCAAATCTTCGCCCGCACTCCCGCCAAAAGCGGGTCAACCGCCACCCAAAAATCCTCCGGCGGCAGACCGCCAAGCTCGGCGTTCCACATCCACTTGTGGCCCATCGCGCAAACCGAGCGAGGCAGCTGTTCGAGCTCGCGAATGCCGCACAGAACCGCTGCTACCATGTCGCAGTGCTCGAGCGCAGTCGCCATGCGGCCGCGTAAGGTGGGGTTGTGCCGCAGCCAGTGAAGAAGCTTCGAAAAACCCCATTCTGACGAGTAGACACCGCCGCACCAGTCAATCGCCGCTAGCTTCCACTCCCGCGCCTTGGCCGTAATCTCGGCCGCTTCGCGCCAGGCGCGGTGATCGCACCAGAGGTAGTAGTCATCGAGCGGCTGGAGATGTTCATCCACGGGAACGACGGTTGAGCCCGTCGTGTCAATGGCCAGCGCGGCCACTTCTTGCCCGCTGACTTTGGCCTCGGCCAAGGCTGCGGGCATGGCCTCAAGCAGCGCCCGCATGTGGTCGGCGTGAGTTTGGGTGGCGTAGTCCGGATCTTCCCTCTTTCGGTGCAACGGATAAGCAGCCACGCCGGAACCGAGCCGGCCCCGCTCGGCGTCGAAAATCGAAACCCTCACACTCAAAGTGCCAAAGTCCACGCCTGCCACAATGGCCATGGATGTCCCGGTCCTCCTTTACCCCACGGCACAGGCCCCAGCTTTGCCCTCGCAAGCCCGTGCGGCGGGCGTTTTGCAAACGCGCCACATTATCTCAGATTGCAAACCACCAGCGGTGCAACCTTTCTCCCAGCCACCGGTTTCACAGCGAAAAATCGGCCACCAGAGGCAAGTGATCCGAAGCGAGCAAAGCAAGCCGGCTACGATGAAAGAAAGCGTCGCGGGCACGGAGCGTGTGTTCAAAATAGATGTAATCCAAGTGCAGCACGGGCAACAGCGCTGGATAGGTGCGCCGGCGTAGCGAGGGGATTTCAAGATCAATCCGCCGGAGCTCGTGTGTCAAACTCCGCGTTACCAGGCCGCGCGTCCACTCATTCAGATCCCCGAGCAGAATCCGCTCCCCGCCCAAGTCTGGGGCGCGTAGAATCCGGCCCTCCAACAACGCGCCCGCCTGGCGGCGCCGTTCAAAGTAGCTGGTGCCTAGATGCACATTGAAGAAATGCAGCAGCCGCCCCTCCACCCGCAAATCGGCCCGCAGCACGCTTCGTTCTTCCCGGCCGACGTGCGTGATGTCGAGGTTGCGCCACAACCGGATGGGAAAGCGTGTCAGCAAAACATTGCCGTACACCCCTCCCTGAATCCTCCGTGCCTGCGCCTGCACCTGATGCATCCGCAGACAATTTGCCAGGTAGGTGGCTTGATCCAGTTCCTCACGGTGGCCCCGGATGCTTAAAACTTCTTGCAAAGCGACCACATCGGCGTTGATTTCTTCAAGCACCCGTGCAATGCGGTCGGGCCGGACTTGGCCATCCATGCCCCGGCACTTGTGCACATTGTAGGTGGCAACCCGGAGATTCCTCATGATTGCAGCTCACACTTGATCTTGGAGCAGGGAAGCGGCCATCTCCCCCAACCGGTGCCGGATGCCCCTCCTACGCCAGCTCGCCGCCTCCACCCGGTGCGAACGCGCTAAGTCCTCAAAAAAGATCTGGCGCAGTTGCTCGACGAGGTCTGGATCATAAAAACACACGTTCGACTCCTCGTTCAAAAGAAAACTTCGATCGTCAAAATTGGCCGTCCCCACAGTGGCCCAAATGCGGTCCACAATCATGGTTTTTTGGTGCAGCATCGAGGGCTGATATTCATAGATCTCCACGCCAGCATCCAGCAGAGCACCATACAGCCGCACACTGTTCATTCTCGCCCACCAGCTATCGCTGTGCGCACCGGCCACGATCACCTTAATATCGACACCCCGCGCCGCAGCTTCCTCGAGCAAAGCAATCGTTTGGTTCGAGGGAACGAAGTAGGGATTGGTGATGTAGATGCATTGCCGAGCGCAACAGATGGCTAGCTGGTGGAGCACAGAGGCAGCGTACAAATCTCCTTTGGGCGAGCTCAGCACCGTCTGCACTTCGACGCCCCCTTCCGAATCCATGACCGGATAGTAGCGAGGTCCGGTGAGCACCTCGCCCGTCGTCAGCAGCCAGTTAAGCGCGAAACCGGTTTGCAGCGGCGTTACCGCCGGACCTTCCAGCCGGACCTGAAGATCCCGCCATTCGTTGGGGTTCCGCGCATTTCCTCTCCAATGGTCGTCTAGTCCCGCCCCACCCGTGAAAGCAATCTGGCCATCAATAATGATCGACTTGCGGTGGGTGCGGTTGTTGACCCGGTGCAAATTGTACCAGCGGATGGGATGAAACCAGCGCAGCTCGCAACCCGCCGACCGGAGAAGGCGGACAATCTCCGCGCTTAACGAGCCGCTGCCCACCGCGTCCACCAGCAATTTTACGCTTACCCCAGCCCGCGCTCTTTCCGCACAAGCTTCGGCGAATTCGCGCGAAATCGTGCTCGTGGCGAAAATATACTGCTCCATCGTGATGGAGAACTGGGCGCCCCGCACGGCTTCGAGAATCGCCGGATAAAATTCGTCACCGTTGTTTAAAATACGAACCGAGTTCCCTCCGAGCAGAGGAACTCCGCTTACCCCCGCCAGCGTGCTTAAAAACTCCGCCGAATCCGTGCTGAAGTCGTCATCAATTCGTAGCACGAGAGGCTTCAGGTGAGGCCGGAACAAGAACACAGCCACTGCAATGACCAGCGCAAGGGGCGCCAGATACCTCCACCCGATGGCCACAAAAATAGCCGCTACCGCAACCCAAAACAGCGTGGACCGGATGCTAGCGCGGACACGGTCCCACAACTCCACGGCCCGCTGGCGTATCGGCCGGCGAGGGTTCGGGCTTAAGCGGTAAATCCCGCGCTTCGGGAAGTTGATTTGCCGCCACTGACGAGGACGTTTCCGCCGAGTTTTGGGTCGCGTGCTCATAGCTGTGCTGGAACTTCAGCATACCGCCCGGAAACTGTGTTATTTCCATTCGCATGAAAGCCCTCTGCTGTCTCTGCTTGCTAGCTGTGCCGAGCTTGGGCCCTGCCCAGGAAGCGCAAGTCGCCGCCATTGCCGCTTTCACCGAAGGTCCGGCCGTCGATGAGCATGGAAACGTTTATTTTACCGAAACCACCTTTGCGCGAATCCTCAAATGGTCTCCGAGCGGCGCACTCACCGTGTTTCGCGAAAACAGCAACGGCGCCAATGGTCTTCTCATCGACGCGCAGCAACGCTTGATTGCTTGCGAGGCAGGCAAACAACATCCGCCTCGGGTGACTCGCACCGATTTGCGCACCGGCAAAATCGAGGTCTTAGCAGACAACTATCGCGGACAGCGCTTTAGCGCTCCCAACGACGTGACCATCGACGGTAAGGGGCGCATTTATTTCACCGATCTGCCCGGCGGCACGGTCTATCGCATCGATCCCGACAGAAAGCTCACTCGCTTGCTCGAACGCCCAGCCATCGAGCGGCCAAACGGCATCTCGATCTCCCCCGACGACAAAACCCTTTATCTGGTCGAGGCTAATCCGGCCGAAGGCGGCGCGCGTATGATCCGCGCCTACGACCTGCTGGAGGACGGATCGGTTCGCAACATGCGGGTGTTTCATAATTTTTACCCTGGCCGGAGCGCGGACGGCTTGTGCATCGATACGGAAGGAAATCTTTATGCCGCCGCTGGACTGCACCGCCGCCGCGGAACGAGCGAAACGCTCGATACCAAGCCCGGCATTCACGTCTTTCGCCCTAGCGGCCAACTGTGGAAGTTCTATCCCATCCCGGAAGACACCATCACCAATTGCGCCTTCGGAGGTCCTGACCGGAAAACGCTTTATGTCACCGCTGGCAAAACGCTTTTCCGCATTGCCAACGACATCGCAGGTACGCCCCGCTAAAGCCTCGCAACTCACCGCTCTCGCAGTTGTAAAGAAAATCTGGACTCTCTCGAGGCCGGGCGCCCCGCTACAACCGGCAAGTTCCTCAGGATGCGCTGTTCTTCAAAGGTGATCTCGCCAGTTGCATGCTTGCCCGTGGCAACAGCCGGCAGCAGGTGCCCATGTCCTTCAACCAGTAGGCTGGAACAGCTCCTGCTGCTTGCCCACTTCCCAGCCCAAATGGTTCAGGTAAAACACCAAAGCCGCTTTCGGGAATTGGCCCTCGAACCGCTCGAAAATACGCCGCTGCCAGTCTCCCTGCAGATACTGGCTGACGTCAGTGTCCTTGGAAAAAAAGCCGTCCTCGTGAGGAATTCCCAGCTCGTCGAGCACGGCCCGAATCATGTCCAAATTCGAGACCAGGATGGCCTGCGCCAAATCGGTGGCGTACTCTTCGTTTCGCTCCGACATCCGGGCCCACAGTCGCGGCCCTGCTTTGCGAAGCGATTCAGAGTTCAACTTCACAAAATGGCCGCGCGCCTTGAGCCGGTCATAAAGCTGATAAGTCTTCAGTTTACCCATGGAAACTGTGCTCAGCAGTTGTTGGAAGTTCTGCTCACCCAGCCCCAAAAACACATCCGAAAGCTGCATCAACTCCGAGCGTAACACGAAGGGATACAATGAAAGATTTGGTTTTCTTTTCATGAGCAACATCATCATTCTGGGTGCGCAGTGGGGCGACGAGGGAAAAGGCAAGCTGGTGGACCTTCTTTCCGAGAAGTTTGACATCGTCACCCGCTATCAGGGCGGACACAACGCCGGTCACACCGTCTTCATTGGCCAAAAAAAATTTGTTTTAAAGCTAATTCCCAGCGGAATTTTGCGCGGCAAACGCGCGGTGATTGGTAACGGCGTTGTGCTCGACCCAGCCGCGCTGCTGGAAGAAATGACCTCGCTCGAAGCCTCCGGGATTGACGTCGCAGGCTTGCTTTCCATCAGTAATCGCGCCCACATCATCTTTCCCTTTCACCGGCTGGTTGAAAAAGCCTCGGAGTCCCGCTCCGACCGCACTGCGATCGGAACCACCTCGCGCGGCATCGGCCCTTGCTACGAGGACAAAATCGCCCGCCGCGGCATCCGCGTGGCCGACCTTCTGGACCGTGAAGGGTTCCGCCAGCTCTACCGCGTCCTCGCCGAGGACAAACAAACCATCGCTGAAGCGTTCCGCCTCGAAGGCGCCATCGATTACGCCAAGATTCGAGACGACTACGAATGCTTCGCCGACCGAATCCGCTCCATGGTGTGCGATACCAGCCGCCTCTTGAATCAGGCCATCCAGCAGGGAAAACGAATTCTGTTTGAAGGCGCGCAAGGCACCATGCTCGATATCGACCACGGCACCTACCCCTTTGTCACCAGCTCGAGCGCTGCCGCCGGAGGCGCCTGCACTGGCGCCGGCGTTGCCCCCACGCGCATTCACGGCGTCATCGGAGTGTCGAAAGCTTACGTGACACGCGTTGGCAGTGGTCCCTTCCCCACCGAAGCACTCGACGAAGCCGGCGAACGCATTCGCCGCGCAGGCAATGAGTTCGGCGCCGTGACGGGCCGCCCGCGGCGTTGCGGCTGGTTTGACATCCCGCTGTTGCGCTACACCTCCGCCATTAATGGCTTCGACAGTATCGTGATTACCAAGCTGGACGTTTTAGACGGCTTTCCCGAAATTAAAGTCTGCACCGGATACCGGGTCAACGGCCGGGTCACGGACGAAATTCCCGCCACTGCGCGATTGTTGGAAAAGGTGGAGCCCGTATACCAAATGTTGCCCGGTTGGGAAGCTTCCACACGCGCCCTTGTCGACCACCGAGCTCTGCCTGACAACGCGCGGCGTTACCTCGACTACCTCTCCAAACAAGTCGGCGTAGAAATTGGCTGCATCTCTACCGGACCAGAAAGGAACGAAACGATCATCCTGCCCGGCTCCCGATTCGAAAAGCTCATCGGCTAAAGGCCGCGGATTGCATCGCCGTGCACGATCCCCGCTCCTGCTTCTTGCGACAATAACAAGCATGGGGCGTTATCTGCTGCTTGCCTTCTCGCTCGGCTGGCTAGCGAGCTGTTCTCACAGTCCGGCGCAGCAGTCTGCTCCCGAGTATGGTATCCGCGTTGTGCACGTCTACCCGCATGACCGCAACGCCTTTACTCAAGGCCTTGAGTATCACGAGGGTGTCCTCTATGAAAGTACGGGCCTTGAAGGTCGGTCCGGAATCCGGCGGGTGGAGCTCGAAACGGGTCGTGTCCTGGACTTTAAACCGCTGGCAGAATTCATGTTCGGCGAGGGCATTACGGTGTTGAACGGGGAAATCTTCCAGCTTACCTGGCGGCATCAAACCGGTTTTGTCTACCGCCAGTCGGATTTCGCTTTGCTACGCCGTTTCCAATATCCCGGCGAAGGATGGGGACTGGCCAATGACGGCAAATTCCTCTACATGAGTGACGGAACTGACGAAATTCGTGTTTGGGAACCCCCGGCCTTAACGGAAGTGCGCCGCATCCGAGTTCATGACGGCCAGCGTAACATCCGGTTGTTGAATGAACTTGAGTGGGTGGACGGCGAAATCTTCGCCAACGTGTGGCAAACCAACCGCATCGTCCGGATTTCGCCCGAGGATGGCCGCGTCACAGGATGGATTGACCTCGAAGGCTTGCTCACCGCCGACGATCTTGCCGAACCCGTCGATGTGCTGAATGGCATTGCCTACGACGCTGCGACCGGCCGCCTCTTTGTAACGGGTAAACTTTGGCCGAAACTGTTTGAGATCGTTCCCGTCAAGCGCTAAGACCCCACAAACACCCGCCCTTTCAACCACCGTTTTCGCACTGCCCCTTGCCCGAGACGTTTTCCGTGCAAAACCCGAGCAAAATTTTTCTTTTCGATGTATTCTCATATCCATATCCGCTCCGTTCTGCGGGTCAGCAGAAATCTAGGGGTGCATTATGTTTCTCTCTCGTTGCATCGTTGCGGCAAGCATTTGGTTGGCCGCTACTCAAGTTCTTCCCGCGCAAGTTGCTACCGGGCGAATTGAAGGTGTGGTAACGGATTCCTCCGGCGCCGTCGTGCCGGGCGCGCGCGTCACGGTTCGCGACATCCGGCGCGACACCGCGTACGTCCAAAACGCCAACGCAGAAGGCTTTTTTGTGTTTCCGTCGCTGCAGCCCAGCGTCTACCAGCTCACGGTAGAGGCACAAGGCTTCGCTAAGGCCGTCGTGGAAGGCATCGAGTTGAATGTCTCCTCCACCGTCAGCCAGCAAATCAAACTCGAAGTCGGCGCAGTGAGCGAACAAGTGGTCGTCTCCGCCGAGGCCGTCCGCGTTAACGTCTCCGATGCCCAAATTGGCCGTAACATCACCATGAAGGACATAGACACGCTGCCCCAGCTAGCGCGCAATCCCATGGTGCTCGCTGTCTATCAGCCTGGGGTCTCGATTGATCCCGGCGATAACTCCTTTTCGCGCGTCAACGGAACACGCCAGGGAAGTAACAATGCAAAGCTCGACGGCATTGACGTCAACGACGCCGTCGTGCCCCGTCTCGGACTTTCGCTAACGGCCGTCAACGTTGACTCGGTAGAAGAGTTTCGCGTCATCACCAATGGCGCGAAAGCCGAGTATGGACGCAACGCTGGCGGTCAAATTGAAATGATCACCCGTAGCGGCACCAACCAGTTTCACGGCGGCGCCTTCGAGTTCATGCGGAACACCAAACTCAACGCGAACACCTTCTTCAATAACAGCTCAGGAGTGGCCCGGCCGAAGTTCATTCAAAACACCTTTGGCGCCAATTTCGGTGGACCCATCCGGAAAGACAAAACCTTTATCTACGGCGTTTATCAAGGGCAACGCACGGCCCAAGAAGTCGTGCGCAACCGTACCGTGCTCACGCCCGAGGCCAAACAAGGACTCTTCCGCTACCGTCCAGCTGGCGGCGACGTGCAGACCATCAACCTCCTCCAGCTCGACCCGCTACGGCGGGGCATCGACCCCTTTGTCAAAACCAACGCCCTCGATCTTCTCCCCAACCCTAATAACTTCGATCTCGGCGACGGTCTGAACACGGCCGGCTTCCGCTTCAACAATCCTGCTGGCAGTTACAACGACCAGTTCACCATCCGCGGCGATCACCAGCTGACTTCCACCCACCGCATCTTCTACCGCCACTCCTGGTTCCGTACCTACTCCATCGACGCGTTGAATAACGCCGATGCCATTTTCCCCGGCCAACCCCACGGCAGCCAGGGCGGCATCCGTTGGGGGTACGCCATTGGCTCGGACTGGACGATCACGCCTTCTTGGATCAACGAATTTCGCCTCGGGCATCAGTCGGCAAGCGTGGACTTTCGCCGGCCCGCACGCCCCCGTGGTCCCGGCCTTGACGCCACCACCTGGACCGACCCCATCAATCTCGCCTTTCCCCAAGGTCGCAATTCTCCTGTCTACGACTTCACGGACAACGTGACGAAGCTCAAAGGAAAGCACACCATCAAGGGGGGCTACACCTTCCGTCGCATCCATCAGTACGGATACAACGACGCCGGCATTTTCCCCAACATCATCACCGACCGCTCGAACGGCAACGCCCCGAACATTCCGAACCCGCCGGGCATCTCCTCGGCCGATCTCCAGCGCTACCAGGAGCTCTATAACGACCTGCTCGGACGCGTCGCCCAAGTCTCTACAACCTTCTACAGCGATCTCACCAAATTCCAGCCCGCGGGCACCGGCCGCGTCCGCAACTTTTTGTTTTGGGATCATGCCTTCTTCATCCAGGACGATTGGAAGGTGAATCGAAAGCTCACCCTGAACCTCGGCCTCCGCTGGGAAATGTTCGGTCCTCCGGTTGAACAAGCTGGCTACCAGGGTACTGTGGACGCTCAGGCGCGGCTCAACACGGTCAACAACATCAACGATATGTCCGTGATTAAGCAAAGCCGCTTTTACAATCGCGATTGGACTGATTTTGCTCCGCGCTTTGGTTTCGCCTGGGACCCCACCGGCAGCGGCAAGACTGCCATCCGAGGTTCGGCCGGTATTTTCTATGACCGCCTGATCGGTGCAACCACCTCTTCGGTCGACGGCGCAACACCCGGATTCGCGCAAACGGTTGTGCTCTTTCCCAACGCCGCTGCTGGCAGCGACGTTCGCATTGCCACGCTGCCCGGCTTACCGCAAGCTCCAGCAGCGCCCGTGTTGCGTCCCCCGTCAAACCGGCAAGTCACCATCGGCGTGTTTGACCAGGGGTTGCGATCGCCCTACTCTCTCCAGTTCAATTTCACTATCCAGCGTGAAATTGTCCGCAACACGGTGATCGACTTGGGATGGGTGCGCACGCGCGGCAAAGGGCTCTTTAACTGGATGGACGTCAACCAGCCGCGGGTGTTCGGTGACTTCCTATCTGCCTTTTTGGAGCTTCAGCGGTTTTCCGCTAACTCCAACGCCTTGCCTTCACCCAACAATACGTTA
Source organism: Bryobacteraceae bacterium (assembly GCA_025056455.1). Lineage (GTDB taxonomy): Bacteria > Acidobacteriota > Terriglobia > Bryobacterales > Bryobacteraceae > CADEFT01. The sequence goes on from JANWVY010000003.1 coordinate 207,420, forward strand.
GTGCGAATATACGGCTCGCCCCAGGCCGCCGTGGCCGGAGTAGGCGGCGCCACCATCCTAGCGCAAGGCTTGCTCGGTACCGCCGCCGACAATGTCGACCGCACCACTGGCTTCCCACGGTATGCCGCCGCGGGTGTCAGCGATTTCTACTTGCGGAATTTCCCCCAGTGGAACCAAGTTTGGGTGGGAACAAACGTCGGCCGTTCGTGGTATGACTCCTTCCAGCTGAGCGTGCGCCGTACGGCGGGTAGCCTGCGTTTGCAAGCCAACTACACCTGGAGCAAAAACCTCGACGTCATTTCCGTCGACGGCAACGGATTCACCAACATCATCGATAACTACAACTTCAACCAGTTCCGGGGCCGCGCCGACGTCGACCGGCCACATTCTTTCAACGGTAGCGCCATCTATGTTCTGCCGATCGGTCAAGGCAAATTCATCGGACGGAACATGCCCTCTTGGGCGAATCGCATCGTTGGCGGCTGGGAGATCGGCTCCTTAATGGTGTGGCAAAGCGGCTCAGTGCTGACCGTGTCCTCCGCCCGGCGCACGGGCCCGGCCAACGTCGCCACCTGGGCCAATTACACCGGGAACCGCAACATCGGTTCTGTCGATCGCCGCGGAGACGGAGTTTACTATTGGTCGCCCGGAACGATCGAAAGATTCTCCTTCCCGGGCGCCGGCGAATTCGGCACCGCTGGCCGTAACACCTTCCGCGGTCCCCGCTTCTTCAATACCGACATCTCCATCGTCAAACGTTTTGGCATGCCCTGGAGCGAATCGCACCGCGTTACTTACCGCGCCGAGATGTACAACATGTTCAACAATCCCAACTTCGGCGGGCTGGGCACCAGTTTGCTCAATCCGCCGACCTTCGGAAAACTATCGGCAACCGTGGGCAACGCGCGAATCATGCAAATGGCGCTTCGCTACGACTTCTAGCGCCCCTTAGGCCGGCGCCAGCAGGATCACCGAGCCGAAGGCTAGAATAGTGCGTTCATGAAGATTGAACAAATTCTGACCTTCGGCCTCCGTGGCCGCACGCCCGAAGGCGGTTGGGCGAACGAACTGCAACCAGACGATTGCGTTCACACACTGATCGCCATTCGCACCAACGAGGGCCTGACGGGGTGGGGTAGCGTCTTCACCAGCGAGGATTTGGTCCGTGCCTCCCTTGCCGTCCTCCAACCGCTCCTCACTGGCGAGAGCGCGCTCGAACCAGAACGCGTAAGCGAGAAGCTCCACCAGCACACCTTTTGGCTCGGCCGTGGGGGAGCAATCACGCATACCATCAGCGGCATCGACCTCGCCCTCTGGGACCTGCTCGGAAAAGCCACCGGGCAGCCTGTAGGCCGGTTGCTCGGAGGCCGGTATCGCGACCGTGTCCGCCCCTACGCCTCCTTGCTGATGCGCGAACCCCAGCAAATGTCCGACATTCTTCTGGCCACGAAAGCCCAAGGCTTCCGCGCCTTCAAGATCGGTTGGGGTCCATTCGGTCGCAAGAGCTACCAACTGGATGAAGCCATCGTACGTGCGGCTCGCCAAGCCATCGGCAGCGATTGCCAGCTCATGGTGGACGCTGGCGGCAGTGACGCCTACTGGCAAGGAAACTATAAGTGGGCCCTCCGCACCGCCGAGATGCTTGCCGATTATCAGGTGGCCTGGTTTGAAGAACCGCTCGCTCCGGACGCCCTGGAGGATTATGTCGCTTTGCGGCGTCACGCGCGCTTGCCCGTGGCGGGCGGGGAAGTCCTCACGCGCCGACAGGCCTTTAGCCCTTGGCTCCGCGCAGGCGCCTGGGATATCGTCCAGCCCGATGTCACCAAGTGCGGCGGCTTGAGCGAGCAACGCCGTATCGCCTGGATGGCCCTAGAATCTGGCATCCGCTTCATTCCCCATGGTTGGAACACCTGTATTGGCTTGGCTTCCGACCTCCAAATCGCCTCAGCCTTTCCGGATACTGACTTGGTTGAATACCTCACCGGTGCCCCCTTCATCGATGAACTGGTCACAAAACCCTGGCAGTTAGACTCCGACGGCATGCTCGCCATCCCCGACCGCCCGGGCCTTGGCGTGGAAATCAATCTCGAAGCTTTAGCCAAATTCTCAAACCGAGAAACCGGTGGGCTTGCTCCTTGACCTCGAGTCAGCCGGAAACAACGGGCGCGAACGCGCCACAACAGCCCGCGAGAAAAAACAAATCTACAAATCGAAAGGAGAATCTCTTGGAAAAGTACTTCGTCGTTTTCGTTGGAGCTGGAATTGGAGGCTTGCTTCGCTTCCTCACCGGTGTTTGGCTAACGGCTTGGTATAGAGGTCGCTTCCCTTTGGGCACCTTCGCTGTGAATGTCACTGGCTCCTTCCTCGTCGGGTTGCTGGTGGCGTTTTTAACCGAACGCGCTCCCGATCATCCCTACTGGCGACTTTTTTTCGTCGTAGGGTTACTTGGCGGCTACACGACGTTCTCGACTTTCGAGTTGGAGCTGTTTCAAGCGGCTCGGGAAACGGAAAGAGCCCTCGCTTTTCTGTATGCCTTGGCCAGCGTCACGGTCGGTTATCTCGCTGTCTGGCTCGGCGCCCTGCTCGGCTCACGGCGATAGTCGGCTAGCGCCAAGGACAACGGAAAACAAAAGCCGCCCCAAAGCTCAACCTCCTGCCTTCAACCTCCTGCCTTCAACCTCCCGCCTCAGGACCCGCCCCGCAGCTCTTCCCAATCACTTCTAAAAAAGCCCGCGCCGCGTGGCTGAGCACCCGTTTCGCCGGATAAACCAAGCGTATCTTGCGCTCCATCCGGATTTCTTCCACCCGAACCTCAGCTAGCGTACCTTGCTCGAGTTCTTGTTCCACACACATCCGGGGCAGAAAGGCGACCCCTTCGTTGCGCTGCACCATGCGCCGGATGGTCTCAACCGTCGGCATCTCCACGTCCATGTTCAGCGGGACCTTATGGCGCTGAAACTCCCGGATCACGACCTCCCGGTAGGGCGAAATCACATTGTGCGCCACGAACGTCTCCATGCCGAGCTCGGTGATCGAAACCGATTCGCGCCGGGCGAACCGGTGCTGCGGACTCACGACAAACGATAAGTGATCGATGTAGATGACTTGCGATGCGAGCCGTTCATCGGCCGGATCGTAGCTGATGACGCCCAGCTCGAGATCACCATCAATGAGTTGCGCGGGGATGCGGCTCGACAGCGCGCGCCGGACCTGCACCTTCACCTTGGGATAGAGCCGGCGGTAGTGCTCAATATGCTGCAACAAATACAGTGAGGTTGATTCATTGGCGCCGATGATCAGCCGTCCGGCTGAGTTGTCGCGAAGCTCGGCCAAGGCGTTCTCAAGCTCGCGCTCGAGATTCTCAAACCGCCGGGCATACTCAACGACAATGCGCCCCGCATCCGTCAGCAGAAGTTCTTTTCCAGACCGATCGAGGAGCTTTTCGCCAATCTGAGATTCCAGACGCTGGATCGCCAGCGAAACGGCCGGTTGCGTGCGTAGCAACTTTTCGCCGGCGCGCGAAAAACTTTTTTCATTCGCGACGGCAAGCAAAACTTTGAGGGAATACAACTCCATGGGCGCGAGAAATGGAAGCGGAACTGACTATAAAGAAAGATTATGAGATTTGGGTGAAAGGTGCAAGCGGAGGCGGGACGGCGGCAACGTAAGTTTACATAATACATGTTATCGAAAAGAGCACCGACTCCGGCCCAACGACGCCAGCCCAACCCCATGCTCCCCCTCGGCACTATCTTCAACTGGGAAGTCTCCCTGCCGTGAGCCCCGAGATCTTTAAGCTATCTGTTGATCAATAATTTAACACGATACCGTGAAACTGTTTATAAAACTTTACCCTTCAGGTTCAAGTAAAACCGTGTGTTGCTCTTCTTTTCGGCCTTCCACGCCATGCGTGTTGTGGCACCCGGCTGCCGTCGCTAAAACAAAATGCGGAAGGCGAGCTGGATTCGTCGGCCTGGTCGCGTCGCCGTAATTTGTCCTAGTTGACTATTCACCTGCCGCCCTTGCCCGTCGAATCGCGATGTGGTGTCCACAGCCGAGTATTGAGTGTGGTTAAAGGCGTTGTAAAACTCCCCACGAAGCTGGGCCCGGAACCGCTCTGTGATGCGAATATTTTTTAACCCCACAAGATCGAAGTTGTTAATGCCGGGCCCGCGAATGTTGGTCCGGGCCGCGTTGCCGATTGTGCCGACCGCTGGGAGAGCCGTTGTTGAGGTATTGAACCAGCGGTAGAAGTTGCGCTCCCCGCGCGGCAAAACGGGATTTCCCGTAAGCACCACCCGCGCACCATCGGTTGGCGAACCGGTGATATCAACGGGCGTAACCGTGGTAAATCCCAATCCCAGAGGCAGGCCGGAGGCCGCCGAGTAGATGCCCGAAAACTGCCAATCGTTCAGTACCGCCCGAAGCATGGCTGGCCCCCTGCTCAGTCTCGGTAAATCATAGAGCCAGTTCACCTTCAATACATGGGTCACATCAAAGGTAGACAAACCATAGTTCCACACTCTCACCGGAACTAAGCGCGAAACCGTGTTCCCATCGTCCGAGTTGTAGTCATGAGACTTCGACCATGTGTAGCTCAATCCGTATTGCAGTTGATTTGCAAACCGTCGATTTAAGGAGACTTGGAGAGAGTGGTAGTTCGAGGAGCTGGCAGGCTCGCGCAGATTGATGTCGCCCCAGCCCACAAAATCCCGCAAGAAATTAGGCGGCAGGGGGCGGTTGGTCGTTGGATCATTCGCAGCCGGGTTGAAATTCGTGCCGAACGGTGTACTGGCCTGGCTGTAAAGATCCGAAAAAGAAGCGCCCCGCTTCATTCGTGTATCCCTCACGTTGTGCGCCCGTTGCAACGTGGGTCAGACGGAGGGATGCATTCGCGACAACAGCGTCAGTCGGATCCAACAGCGTGCCCGTCAAAGACCCGGTGACCGACTGTGCGGAACTCACCGAAGCAAGAAAGGCTCCACCAAACCAAATCGCAAGACACACCGCACGGCCTGACATGGCGCTATCCTATCACCGCCTATACGCCACGTCGAGTCACAAGAGAGCTGCCCCCGGTCTAAGCCCAGGAAATGAGAAGTTGATAGCCCGCCCATACCCCCGGTCGAATCACAACATCGGCGCGGGCCTTGACCTGTGACCCTTTCTCGAGCGCAAACTACGGCTTCAGCACAACCAGCTCGACCGTGTTGAGGTTTTTCCCTTTTCTTGCGCCGCCCAACACCAGCAGGCCCTCCTCGATCGCCACCATCCGGTGCGCTACTCGAGGCGAAACCTGCGCCACATCCTCCCAGCGGCCCTCCGCTTCGTTTAGACGGTAAATTCGGCCGTCGCCCAAACACACGTAGAGCCGGCCGCGGTAGACTGCTGCTGCTGGCGCAAAGGAATCCATGGGCCCACCAGGAAGCGCAGGACCCTTTTTCCACTTCCCTTCTCGCACATCGTAGATATCGACATCTTGGCTCACCGCTCCTGAAGCGAGAATCCCCCCGAGGACGAAAAGTCGGTGGTCGAGCGCCGCCGCAATGAGGGCGCGGCGCTCAAACGGTTGGGGAAGTTCCTCCCACCGCGCCCCGGCGGTATTGAAATCCAACACAAACATCTTTTTCGACCACAGCGGCGGTTCGCTACCCCGCATATTCCATCCACCAACCACGAACAGTTTCCCCCCTACGAGGCCAACATCGTGAGAGGAGCGCGGCTCTGGAAGATCGGGCAGAGACTCCCAGGTGCCCCGGTCCAAAACAAAACGCGCCACGCTGGAGACCGAGTGATTGTCGGTCTTCCGCCCGGGAGGGTTGCGTGGCGCCATCCCGCCGACTCGATACACCCCACCTTCATCGGCGGCGAGATTCATTCCCTGTAAGGCCGGCCCGGAAGGTAACTTCTCCCACTGTCCGCCCCCCAGATTCAGCCGGTAAAAACCCCCGGTCACTGCTTCCGTCGAGTACTGGTGCGTGTCTGCGATGTGTCCGCCGTAAACATACACATGCGCTCCCGCCACCACGGCTCCAAAACTTGCTGCTGCTTCTGGCATTGGCGCCATGGTTTTCACAGGCGGAAAGAGGTCAAAAACCAACGTCGCATAGTGCCGTACCTGGCGGTAGCTTTTTCCCTCTCGCTCGCCTTCGGCTGTTTCCCAAAATCGCGCCCAGGCGCCGTAGCGGCCCGCCTGAAGAAATGGCCCTACCCAGCCCTCGGAATCCGTTTTCATCTTTTGTTGTTCCAGGCTCGGGGGAATGACAGTCACCTCCGCACCAGCGAGCGGCCGGCCCCGCGCAAGCAAGCGCAGGCGCACTTTCCCGCCCTGTTCCTCCGGAACCAGCTCCACGGGAAGGTTCAACAAAAATTTATCGCTCGAGCCTGACACCGGGCCGAGGATCGTCTTCGGGTGATACACGAGCCAGTATGGGCTCGGTGCCCGCGGGTTGGACATCACACCCAAATCCGTTTGTCCGTAAATTACTCGCGCCCCCTGACCTGGAGTCGCTAGGCGGTAGGTGTTGCCCTCCAGAACCAGCTCTAAGGGCCTCTCCTCCCCGTTTGCATCGCGCAGTTTGAGCTGTGTCCGCGCCGCCATCTTCACATCCACTTCCGGATCGACACTGAGCGTCTCGCTGAGCACCATCTCCGCCGACCGGCCGCCCGCCTGAGGAAGAACAAACGGGAAGTGCGCCCAGCTCTCTGCGCCGGCCAGGAGCAAAATAGCTAGTTTCCTCATCATGCCCTCACCCCCTCAATCCCGCTTTTGGAAGCGATACCTCAAGCCGAGGCGAAACATGCGCCCATAATCAGGTCGGTCAAAGCTCGGTGTTGCCAGCTGTAACTTCCCGTCGCGGCTGTGATTGAAGTTGTCCACCGCGAGGAACATCTGAATCCCGCGGCGAAAATCCTTGCCCACGTAGGTATCCCAGATTTGGTAGGGCAAGCCTCGCGTTCCGGTCACGGCGTTCAAAACCCAGTGGCTAAAGAACGACGCTCGGACGTTGGCTGTAAGCCCCAGCTTCGGAATCAGATAGTCCACCCGGAGTTGCCCTTGATGCCGGTGTCGCTGCGGAAGGGGTAGCCTTGTGTTGCGATCCACGGCTTGCAGAAACGTGTACGCCCCGCTCGCCCGCAGGTTTCGCACCAGATTCAGCTCTGCGTCAAGCTCAACTCCCTGCGTGAAAATACGTGATTGGTTAAAGTAAATGAACGTCTGGCGGTTGATGAGCGGATCGAAGAAGAAAGGAATCCCAAGCGCCGCCAGCAAAGCATTCAACTCCGCCGTGCTGCGTGGAGTCCCCACGAGCCGGCTCTCGATGAGATCCCGAATCTGGTTCCGGTATAGTGTCATCCCTAGCCGGTAGCGCCGTTGTCGAAACAGCACGCCCGCCTGAAAACTCTGGCTGTGCTCCGGCTTCAAGTTGGGATTGCCAATCACCTGATAGAAGCTAGCCGGATTGGCGAAGCGGAAATACAGCTGCCCGAGATCCGGCGCCCGAAAGCCCAGGCCGAAGGAGCCACGCACAATCCACGAGTCGTTCAGCTTGAGGATCGCGCCCGCCTTCGGCACTGCCGCCGAACCAAACATTGAGTGCGACGTCACGCGGCCTCCTAAGCTGAAGGTGAGCCGCCGCGTTGCCGTCCATTTGTCCTGAAGCCAGGTGTCCACCGCCGTCACCTGCTGGCCGGCGTTGTCTCCCACCAAGCGATTGGCGCCGCGATATAAGGTTTGCGCCCACTCGACGCCACCTTGGAGAAAGTGCCGCAGACCGGCTTGCTGCGAAATCGTGGCATCCAGCCGTTTCAGCCGTTCGTTGAGATTTGAAGGTGAGGGTGCGGCCGGACGTCCGATGGGCGTGGTGAGATTGCTTTCGTCATAGCGGGCGGCGTAAGCGCGCGCCTGAAGATTCGTGGTCGCCGAAAGCAACCAGTCCGCCACCAGAGCATAGGTTTGCATCGAATCCCGGCTGTTTCCCTGTACAGGACCGGTCTCGCTCAGGTTACGGCCTTGCTCCCGGTTGTGAAAGGCATTCGCCGTGAAACCGAGAGAAAAGCGGGGATGAAAAGTGTAACGGGTCTTCCACAGCAAATCATGGCGCAAGACTTGAGGCCCCACGGTGGTCACGCTGTTCGGCAACAGCGAATAGGAGTCCAGGCGGCTCTGCCCCAAATTTAAAAAGTAGCTCCAGCCTCCCTTCCTTCCCCCGAGGTCCCCGCGCCCATCAAACTGTCCCAGCGTGCCGCCGGAAAACACCACCCCCGTTTCAAACGGCACCGATGGTTCTCGCGTGATCAGATTGATCACTCCTCCGATGGCGTCGCTGCCATAGAGCGCCGCCCCAGCGCCTTTAGCGACCTCAATCCGGGTGAGCCGGTCCGAGGTCTGCCGGTTCAAATTGATGGCTCCTGCCTTGATGCCTCGCGCGCCTACTACGGGCAGCCCGTCTTGCAACACCAGCACCTGCCGAGAATCGATACCCTGTATCTGCTCCCCTCCGACGGTCGAGGTGCTGCCTCGTCGCACCAGCACGCCGGGAATTTCTTGCAGAACATCGGAAACCCGCTCATACCCTGTCGTCAGCATCTGGGGCCGGGTGATCGCTTCCACTTTTACCGGCGATTCTTCTTGCAGCTCTTCCTGCCGCGATCCGCTCACAACGGTAACGGCGCTTCTCAGGGTTGCGGGACGGAGAGTTAAATTCACGGTTTGCCGCTCCTCGTCCAGCTGCAACTGCGTGGCTTCTGCTTCCAACTCTCCCGTTTCACTACTGGCCCGTACCCAATAGGCGCCCTTGAGACCTGCCACAATATCACAACCACCCTCTGCTGACGTGCGGCAGGAAAACTCGCGGCCGGTCGCCGCATGGCGGGCCACGACGCGCGCATTCGCCACCACCCCGCCTTGCGCATCAACCACACTCACCCGCAACCCGGCGCCAAATAGCGCGCCGCCCCCCCAAACCAACACTGCGACTGTTCTTAGCACGGCTCAACCCCCAAACGCTTCTCGCCACAGCTCGAGCCTCGCCGCCGCCGTTTCCAGAAGCGCCAGCACGGCCTGAAACCCTGCCTCGTCCGTTTTCACGTGCACGAGGCCCAAATCAATGTGGATCTGTCCGCAGCTCTGACATCGGTACACGCAACCGGTGCGTGTGTCCTGGGCTAAGACGAATTTCGTATCTGGCCGGTAGGCCCCCGGCTTGGTTCCATCGCTAACGCGGTTCACTCGCAATCCTCCTTGGCAGAAGGGCCGCGAACCCGCTATGCTGGGGGTTCGCAACCCACACTCGTGGTGAGCGATAGGGCCCGCATCGGCTCCGGCAAGAACTGCATGCGGGCCCGACCTCCCTCCTATTGCAACCAAGTTGCACAAGAGAATACTCTGAATATACGTCCGGTTGCCGCTAGAGTCAAGCCTGAATTTCGAACACAAGCTTCCTGTGCCGCCTCAGGACGCCTCTCGCCAGGAGGCTTTTTCGCTAAAGAGTTGCAAGTTCCGGGTGTTTGCGGGCAATGGAGAAAGTGCCGACGCTGCCTGGCGAAGGCCCGCCCTTTCCTGTGCCCTCCACAGAAACGCGCCTCCCGTGTGGAGGCGCTTACAAAGTCAAAACGATTTTTCCTGCGTTGAGATTCTGCGCCATCCGCTCGTGCGCCTTTTGCGCTTCGGCGATGGGAAACGTGCTGTCGATGATGATTCGCAACTGCCCGGTCAAGAACAAGCTGCCGAAGCGGCTAAGCAAGGCACGGGCCAGCCGCGCATGCTCCTGGCGCGAACGGCTGCGCAGCGTCGATCCAATAATCCGCAGCCGTCTGCTCAGGACTAAATCAAGCTCAAGCTCGCCGCGCCGCCCGCCTAGCAATCCAATGTTCACTAATCGCCCCAGCCGTTTTAAAAGAGAGATGTTTTGGGCTAAATAGGCTCCCCCCACGCAATCTAGGATCAAATCGACGCCCCCAGCGTTTTTGCGGATTTGATCGGCGAAATTCTGCTCCCGGTAGTTGATTGCGTGATGAGCGCCGGCTTGGAGAACCACGGAGATTTTCTCCGCCGAGCCGGCCGTGGCGTACACCGTCGCCCCCGCGGCGCGCGCCAGTTGAATTGCAGCCAGGCCCACGCCGCTCGCGCCGGCATGGATCAAAACCGATTCCCCTTCCACCAGCGCTCCTTCTTCAAATAAATTGACGTAGGCCGTGATCCAGGCCTCGGGAAAGGCCGCCGCCTCGACGTCGCTCCACTGCGGCGGAACGCGCATCAGCACTTCTGCGTCGCAAACCGCCCTTTCGGCATAGCCGCCGCCCGGCAACAAGGCGCACACCCGTTCTCCCAGCTCCCAGCCCTTCACCTCAGGCCCGAGTTCCCGAATGATCCCGCAAACTTCCAGTCCGAGAATGTCCGAGGCCCCAGCTGGAGGCGGATAGCTGCCTCGCGCCTGCAAGAGGTCGGCCCGGTTGACCCCTGCCGCCCGCACGTCCAGCAGCACTTCACCCGGACCAGGCCGCACATCTGCCACTTCACGCCATCTTAAAACAGGATTCCGCCGGTCTCCTTCGACAACAATGGCCTTCATAGCCGCCACCGAGTTGCAAATCGGCCCTTTTCTCCCTCCGGGCAATCAGGCGAGTCCGCTCTTCCCTGGGCGTCCGCCGGCAAACGATGCCCGAGGATTGCTTTCACCCCGCAAGCTCACCAGTACAGCTTTAGGCCAAATTGCATGTCGCGCGGTCCGTTGGCTTGCGCTGTCACGAGCCCAAATGTCGCCGCGTTCAGATTGCCGTTCCCCGGCGCGAAGATCACGCGGTTAAAGACGTTAAAACCTTCCCACCGGAAGTCAAGCCGCACCTGTTCGGTGAACTGGAATGTTTTGGCCAAACTTGCATTTTCCGACAAGGCCCACCAGGAGCGCACCTTGGGATTGTTCCGCGTGGCATTGCCAAAGGCCGCTGGCTGGGCGGGAAATTGATTCACAGGCTTATAAAACCGGTCAATGGCCGGATCAAAATCCTTCCCAGCAATTGGCGCTCGCCAGTTATCGTAAGCATCCACGAACGGACGCGTCTGACCGTTGAAAATGGGAAGCGGATTGGTACGGCTGAGGCTCAAGGGCGCGCCGCTTGAATAGGTTTGAATCACTGCCAAACGCCACCCGCCCAGGACATGGCTCAGCGGCCCTTTCTGGAAGTAACGTCTTCCCCGGCCCGTCGGCGTGTTGTAAATAGTGGCGAACTTCAACACGTGCGTCCGGTCAAAATTTCCGATGGATTTCTCCAACCGCCGGTTATAGTGGTCCATGGCCGCGCCGCCGTTTGCAAAGTAGGTATCGGAGTCGGTCATTAGTTTCGAGAGCACATAGCTCCATTGAAACGTAATGTCGCGCGAAAAGCGGCGGTCGGCTCGCACAATCAGGGCGTGATAGCTCGAATGCCCACTTTTGTCACCGTTCTGTACCCCGGTCACAATGTTCTGATATTGCGGGTAAGGCCGGAGAGCTTGATTCACCGTTCGCAAGCGCTGGTTGACAAAACTCGGATAAGGAGCGCGAATTCCTGCGCTTTGCGCCAGTGGCGAATTGATGTCCGCGCGCAAAATGTTTAAAGCTTGCGTAGTCCCAAAACGCTCCACCAGATCGTTAAAAATTGCCGTCGGAACTTGATTGAAATTCAATAACCCCGTCTGAAGATGCGTTCCAATGCTCGCGTTGTAGCCCACCTCAAGCACGGTGTTGGCTGCCATCTGCCGCTGAATCGTAAATGTCCAGAAGAGGTTCTCTGGCGCACGAGTGGCTTCCTGCCCCTGCCACCAGTCGACGTTGTTACCATTCGAAAAGGCTGGGTCAATCAACGGCGGCAAAATGTAGGGCGGCAGTCCCTGATCCATCCGGAAGGTCGGCTGCACGCCTTGCGTGGCGTTTTCAAACACGTACTGCCCAATAAAGCCCGCAAAGTGGCCACTGCCTTGCACCACCGTCACCCTTCCAAAAGAACGCCCAAACCCGCCTCGGAAAGTTGTTTTGTTGTCGGGCGTATAGGCGAATCCAAACCGTGGTCCGAACCCTTTGTACCAGCCCGGCACGAGGCTGCGACGGTTTTCGCGACCCGGACCAAATCCGGCAAACCACAAGGCCCCGAGGTAGCCATCCGCCCCCGGATTCGGCCGCGTAGGATTGAAATCACTGTATTCGTCCTTCTTATTGGTTGGCGGCAGCGTAAAGTCGTAGCGCAAACCGATGTTGATGGTTAGCCGCCGCGTGATGCGCCAGTCATCCTGGGCGTAAAAACCAAAATAGGGGTAGCGTTGCGTCACGGCGCGAATGGTCTCCGTGCGGCCAAGAAACGCGTCCCCCAGCAGAAACGAGGCGAAGGCGTTGCCGCCGCTCGCGGGAAAAGAAGTCTGGCCCGGAATCGACGTGCCCAGAAAGCTGAAATCGGCCCGTCCGGCGATATCTTGCTGCCCGAATCCGTCGGCGTTTTGATCTTGATACTGAAAGCCAAATTTCATGGTGTGCTTGCCACGAATGTAGCTGAGGTCGTTCTTGATGCCCCAGCCTGGCTGCCGCGTGCCGTTATAGCTAACCGCACCCCAGCTGGTGAAATCCGTCATGTTGATGGTCGGGAAGTTCTGATTGCAATCGATCACGTTCGGAATGCAGACTTTGTCTTTCCAGTTCTTATCCACATTGGCCGAAAAGCTATTTTTCGTGAAGCCGTTTTTGGCGAACGAAAAGTGGTTCACCATAGAAGACGAAATCGTCCAGTCATGCGCAAAGCGCCCGGCTTCCGTATCCCAGGCTTGAATTTGGCCGTTCCACAGCGGCTCCGGCAGTCCGGGAGGCCCTTGCGGCCCGGGCTTATTGCGATAGGTAGTCGCATTCCAGAGAAAGTTCACACGGTGATGGGAATTGAAGACGTGGTCCCCTCGCACGCTCCATTTGTCCGTAGGCTGGATCATCGTTCCCCCAGTTACGATGTAATTCCGCCGCACGTAGTCGCTTGAGCCCGGCGCAAAGCCCCGGTTCGGCTGTACGGCCTGCCCGAACTGCGCGATTGATTGCGAGACGCGCGAAAAACGGCTCACCGGGATCTGATTGTTCGGAAACATATCGCGGATAAAACCGCTGCCAGCTGGGTTCGGCCTGGTCGTGGCCGGATCATAGACCGGAATTTGACGCCCGTTGGTGTCTACCCAATACCGGAAGTCGCCGCGGTACATCTCTGGCGTAGGCACCGTGAGGATCGTATTATTGGCCCCAACGCGGTTGCGGAAACCTTCATAGGAAACGAAGAAAAACGTTCTGTTCTTGCCGTTATAAACTTTCGGCACCGAAACAGGACCAGAAAACGTAAAGCCAAAATCGTTCTGCCGGTAGATGCTGCGCTGGGTGGCGAAAAACCCGCGAGCGTCAAATACGTCATTCCGGAGGAAATCGTAAGCCGAGCCGTGAAACGAATTCGTGCCGGATTTCGAGGCAAACGTCATCACCCCGCCGCTGGCTTGCCCGTACTCTGCCTTGAAGCCATTCGTATCGACTGTAAATTCCGTCAGCGCTTCCACTGAAGGCGTATTCAGGGCCGCCTCGGCGGTGTCCGCCGAGCGATTGGTTCCCACACTGTGACCATCTAAGGTCGCATCCCAAGCGGCTGCTTGCCCGCCGCCAATAGACAGCTGTTGCCCCTCTCCGCGCGTCTCGGGCACAACCGCCACGAGATTAAACGGGCTGCGCATGGAGCCGGCAACCACTAGCGGCAGCTCGTCCACCATGCGAGTTTCCACTTGGGTGGAGACTTTCGCGTTGTCGGTTTGGATGGTCACCGCCGACGCCGTTACTTCCACTTGCTCGCTCACCTGCCCCACTTGCAGCTGGACATCGAGCCGGGCCACTGCCCCCGCTGCAACCACAAGACTCGGCTGGATGAAACGCTTGAAACCGGCCGCTGAGACCTCAATCCGGTAGACGCCAGGTAAAAGGTTCGGCGCCGTGTACTCGCCGGTGGCCGTCGCCACGGCTCTGATCACCGAGTTCGTCTCCCGGTGAATCACCGCCACTTCCGCCGACGGAACCGCAGCGCCCGTTTGGTCGGTGACTGCGCCGGTGATCGACCCGCGCTCACTTTGCGCGAAAAGCGTTGGCGCCACAAGCAAGAGCGACCACGCCAAAAACATCCCCACCCTGAAAGACATGCGCAAAACCTCCCTTGCGTGAAATCGTGGATCACGTATATCAGAGATTTCAGGCCGAAGGCAACCCAAAAGAGCGCACCAGCCGGCGTCAAGCCCTCCGCTGGCAAGTGCCCGCCAGCAGCCGTGTGAAATCGCTGGCAGTGTGACAAGATAGTGCAGTGTGAAAACATTGAAAGTCTGCTCGCTCGAAATGCCATGCTGAGTGCCTTGAACCTTGCGCTTGCCCTTCTCACCATGAGCCTTCCGGCTCAGCAACGCTATGCCCCCACCTGGCAGTCCCTCGATCAACGGCCTACGCCATCCTGGTTTCGCGACGCCAAATTCGGCATCTTCATCCATTGGGGCGTGTATTCCGTTCCGAGCTATGCTCCGCCCCAAGCCAAGGGAGGCGACGCCTATGCCGAATGGTATTGGAACCATCTGCGACGCGGACCAACGCACAAGGGAGCACCAAATCTCACCTGGCTTTTCCATAAAAGGGTTTACGGCGAGGACTTCGATTACTCGCAATTCGCCCCCCGGTTTCAAGCCGAGCTTTACGATCCGGATCAGTGGGCCGAGGTGTTTCGCGCTTCGGGCGCGCGCTACGTCGTCCTCACCTCCAAGCATCACGATGGATTCGCGCTTTGGCCCAGCGCCCACGCTTCGAAAACTTGGCGCCGCCCCTGGAACGCCGCAGAAGTTGGACCCAAGCGAGATCTTCTCGGAGATCTCAGCCGCGCCGTCCGCGCCAAGGGTCTTAAAATGGGCTACTACTATTCGCTTTATGAGTGGTACAACCCGCTTTGGTTAGAGGACCGGAAACGCTACGCCAGCGAGCACATGAGGCCACAGTTCCAGGATCTGGTCACCCGCTACCATCCCGCCCTCATTTTTGCCGATGGCGAATGGGACATGCCCAGCGCCGACTGGGGCAGTCCAGAACTTCTAGCCTGGTTGTTCAATGAATCCCCGGTCAAAGACGACGTGGTCATCAATGACCGCTGGGGCAAGGACACGCGCCACAAACACGGTGGCTATTACACCACCGAATACACAGCCGGTTTAGACGCCACGGATCATCCCTGGGAAGAAAGCCGCGGCATGGGCCGCTCCTACGGCTACAACCGCATGGAGCGCTTTGCCGATTACCGCACGGAGCGGGAACTCATTCTGATGCTCGTCGATCTCGTGAGCCGCGGGGGGAATCTGTTGCTCGATATCGGGCCCACGGGCGACGGACGTATCCCCGTCATCATGGAAGAACGTTTGCTCCAACTCGGTGCCTGGCTGGAGCGGAACGGCGAAGCGGTTTACAGCACACGTCCCTGGACGCGCACCCGGCAATGGAGCCCGGGACAGCCCCCAAGACTTGAGACCGGCGAATTCAACACTCGTTACGAAGTGACTGAGCTGGTCGAGGCGAAACGTCCCGGACAGGCCATTCTTGAGGCATTCTTCACCTCCCGGGGGGAAACCGTCTACGCCATTCTGCCTGGATGGCCCGGGCCACGCTTTACGCTGCGAGCGGTTACCGCCCCGCCAGGCATGAAAATCACCCTGCTAGGGTTCAGCCAGCCATTGCGATGGAAAAGCTCCGGCGCGGATCTTGTGGTTGAAATGCCTCCTCCCCCAGGATCGGCGGCCCATGCCCAACACGCTTACGTCCTGCGCTTGCCTGGACTCAAAGCTCGCTAACCACGCCGCAAGCCGAGCACTCGCTAGCAACCGCCGGCCTGGATTCCAGCCAGCTGTTGCTCGACCAGCCGCCACACTGTCTCTTCGACTTCCTCTAACGGTCTGCTGGCGTCCACGAGCTTGACCCGCTCCGGTTCGAGCTCGACTAGGCGGTGATAGGCTGCCCTCACCCGGCGGTGAAAGCTCAACGATTCGTCATCCAGGCGCGTCTCGGACTGGCCTTCTTCCGCGTTGCGCCGCCGCGCACGCTGCAATCCAATTTCAACATCCAAGTCGAGACACAACGTGAGCGAGGGTTTCAACCCGCGACAGGCCACCCGGTCGAGGGTGAGAACGACATCCCATCCCAGCTGCCGGCCACCGCCCTGATAGGCGATCGTCGAGTCCGTAAAGCGGTCCGACAGGACAATCTGCCCCTGCGCAAGCGCCGGTAGGATGAGTTCATCCACGGCTTGCGCGCGGCTGGCGAAAAACAACAACAGCTCCGCCGTGGCGCTCAATTCCTGATGCGCCGCTTCAAGCAAAATGCTGCGAATCTGTTTGCCAATGCGAGTCCCGCCAGGTTCGATATTTTCGACTACGCGAAAACCCATCTGGCGTAACCGGTTTGCCAGACGGCGCATTTGCGTACTTTTTCCGCTGCCTTCGACGCCTTCGAAACTCACAAAGAGGCCCTTAGTCATATACGAAGTGGAACAGTTTCTTCAGATCCTCCCAGGCCTCTCGCTTGGCGTCCTTGTTTGCGCCCCGCAACAGGTACGACGGATGATAGGTCACCATCACCGGGATGTTCATCCACTGGTACCAATTTCCTCGCAATTTCGTTACGCCCTCTTTCAGACCCAGTAGCGCGCGCGCCGCCGTGCCACCCAGCGCGCAGATCGCCTTGGGCTGGATCACAGCAAGCTGGCGAAAAAGGAACTGCCCGCAAATTTCCATCTCATCAGGTTCTGGCCTGCGGTTGTCAGGCGGCCGGCACTTCACCACGTTGCAAATGTAAACTTCGGCCCGTTTCAGCGGAATTCCTTCCTTTTGCGCCGTATTCTCGATCATGGCCGTCAACAGCTGCCCGGCCCGGCCCACAAACGGGACTCCCTGAAGATCTTCCTCTTCGCCTGGCCCCTCGCCCACGAACACCAATTTTGTGTGCGGATTGCCCGCTCCGAAGACAATGTTGTGACGACCCTGGTGCAAGCGGCAGCGTTGGCAATCGCCGATGTCAGCTCGAATTTTTTCAAGCGTGTCCCCAGCAGGCGCGAGCGAGGGCAGCTCGAGCTCCGAAAACATCGTGGCGGGCTCTGGCGCGGGCGGGCGGAAACGGCTAGGGTGCGCGGCAGCCGCTTCGGCGCGGCTCGCTGATCGCTCCGCCGGGTCGAAATCCAGACTCTCCTTCGGACTACCTCTCGGGCACACGTAAAGGTCCTTGATGCCGAGGTCGCGATAATAGGCCAAAAGGCGCGCGAGATCCTCAGCCTTCATTGCGTCGCATGGAGAGCCAAGCGTAATTTCAGCGCATGGTCAAAGATTAAGTTCGCCACCTCGCGCTTGCTAAGCCGCGCCAAAGGCGCCACCTCGCCCGTGCGCATCACCAGCGTCACTTCGTTTTCTTCTGCCCCAAAACCCGTGCCTTCCAAGTTGATCAAATTCGCTACCACCATGTCGCAGTTCTTCGTCTCCAGTTTGCGCCGGCCCTCTTCCACCAAATTGCTCGTTTCCGCGGCAAATCCAATAAGAAGGCGGTCGCCCTTTTTGCGGCCCACCTCGGCCAGAATGTCCGGCGTGGGATCGAGCTCAAGCGACATGCGCGCCATGGTCTTCTTGATTTTTTGCAGGGGCGGCTTGGCGATATGGTAGTCCGCCACGGCGGCCGCCTTGACGATGATCGTCGATTCGGCCAGATGCTTCATCACCGCCTCATGCATCTCCAGGGCCGTCACCACACGGACCAGCTCGACGCCGTAAGGAGGATCAAGCTCCACGGGACCTGAAATCAGGATCACCCGCGCACCCCGCGCCGCCGCCGCAGCCGCCAGCGCGTAGCCCATCTTGCCGCTGGAACGGTTTGAAATGAAGCGAACCGGATCGATCGGCTCTTGGGTCGGCCCGGCCGTGATCAGAATCGTTTCGCCTTCGAGGTCCCGCCTGCGGTTGGCTAAATCAATCGTGGCCTCGGCAATCCGCACGGGATCCGGCAGTCTCCCCGGCCCCACCGTTCCGCAAGCCAGCGGACCGCTGTCGGGCGGCAGGATGACGTGGCCCCGCGCAGCGAGAGTCGCCACGTTGGCTTGCGTCGCCGGGTGATTCCACATGTTGGTATTCATGGCTGGCGCAAGAATCACTCTGCCCGTGAAAGCCAAATAGAGCGTGGAAAGAAAATCGTCGGCCAAACCATGAGCAAATTTCGCCATCAAATCGGCGGTCGCCGGAGCCACCAACAGGACGTCGTTTTCCTGCGCCACCCGGATGTGTTCCACTGAGCTAGAAAGCACATCCTCGGCCGAGGAGGATGCAAACAGCGAAGTGATGACTTTACGGCTGGTGAGGGCGGCGAAGGTCAGCGGCCGCACAAACTCTTCCGCCGCCGCTGTGAGAATCACCTCCACGGCCGCGCCCCGTTCCATTAAGGCCCGGGCGATTTCCGCCGCCTTATAGGCCGCGATCCCACCCCCAACACCCAGAGCTATTTTCACGCTTCTAACCTCTGGCACGATCCCAAGCCCTTCAGCATGCCACAGCTGGCAGGCTGCTGCCAACGTGTCACTTGCCTCGATCGTTCGTAATATCATTGTCGGCATGAACCGGCGAACATTTCTCACCTCCTCGGCTGCTTGGTCGGCCACGGTGTCGGTCCACGCCTTGCCCGCCGCCACTGGCAAGCCGGCGCTACTTGGCGGCGAACCCGCCCGCCGGTCCGCCCCCGCCTCTTGGCCCGTCTTTGGCGATTCGGAGGAACGGGCCCTACTCGGAGTGTTGCGCAGCGGCAAGTGGTACCGGGGCAACGGACGCATGGTGGCGCGCTTTGAGGAAGCCTACGCCCGGCTTACAGGCGCTAAACATTGTCTGGCAGTCGCCAACGGAACCAGCGCCCTTCTCACCGCCCTTTCCGCTTTAGGCGTGGGCCCAGGCGACGAGGTGATCCTACCTCCCTACACCTTTGTGGCGACCTTAAACGTTGTGCTCGAAAAGTTCGCCTTACCCGTCTTTGTCGATTCCAACCGCGAAACGTTTCAAATGGATGCTCGCAAACTGGAGGCGAAAATCACGCCCCGCACGCGCGCCATCCTCGTGGTTCACATGGCTGGCGGCGCCGCCGACCTCGACACCATTCTCGCTGTCGCTAGGAAACACCAGATCCCCGTCATCGAAGACGCCTGCCAGGCGCATCTGGCTGAATGGCGGAACCGCAAGGTGGGCACCTGGGCTACAGCGGGCTGCTTCAGCTTTCAAGCTTCCAAAAATCTCAACAGTGGCGAAGGTGGAGCCATTCTCACGGGCAACACCGAACTCTTCCACAAATGTTCGGCCTTTCACAGCAACGGGCGCAATTGGCATGCGCCTGCGGAGGGCTACCAGCATACAGGCCTCAACCTGCGCATGACCGAGTTTCAAGCTGCGCTGTTGATCTCCCAGATGGAGCGCCTCGAACAGCAATCTCGCCTTCGCGAGTCCAATGCCGCCTATTTAAACTTCCTGTTCAACCAAATTCCGGGCATCCGTCCCGCGCGCTTGCACGATGGTTGCTCCCGCCATGCCTGGCATCTCTACATGTTCCGTTACGAGAAAAACCATTTTCATGGCCTCCCCCGAGCTCAGTTTTTGAAAGCTCTCAACGCCGAAGGCATTCCCGCCTCAGCAGGCTACCGCCCCTTGAACAAGGAGCCTCTCATCGCCAGCGCGCTCCGTTCGCCTGGCTACCAGCGCCTGTTTTCCGAGGCCGAGCGCAAGTCCTGGAGCGAGCGAAATCAGTGCCCGGAAAATGACCTCTTGTGCGAGGAGGCCGTATGGTTAACCCAAAACCTGCTGCTCGGATCCCGCGAAGAAATGGAGGCCATCGCCGCCGCCATCGTCAAGATCCAGCGGCACGCCAAAGAACTGGTCTGAGGGAAAGCCGCTGGCCCCCCTGCACGGCGCCGCTTTCGACCCCGCGGCCTCCTGCTTTCTGCTCACCCATGACGCCCCTGTTTTCGGTTGCGTCCAGCTCGGCCCTGTGGCTAAGATCAGAAGGTTTGCAGTCCAATTGGAGGCTACATGTCGGTTGAAGCAAAAGTAAAGCAAATCATCGTCGAGCAGTTGGGCGTGGATGAGGGCCAGGTGGATCCCACAGCAAGTTTTGTTGACGACCTCGGCGCCGATTCGCTGGACATCGTGGAATTGGTCATGGCGTTTGAAGAGGCATTCAACATCGACATTCCAGACGAAGACGCCGAAAAGATCAGCACCGTTAAGGACGCCATCGAGTACATCGAAAACAAAAGCAAGAAGTAATTTTTGTAAACAAATTTCAGGCGGTCAGCAGCTTTGTCACGTCGAGTCGTCGTCACTGGTGTCGGATTGATTTCCGCTCTTGGCATCGGCACCGAAGAAACTTGGTCCGGCCTTAAGCAAGGTCTCACCGGAATCGGCAGAATCACCCAGTTTGATGCGGAAAACTTCGCTTGTAAAATCGCTGGCGAAGTGAAAAACTTCGATCCCCTCAACTGGGTCGAGAAAAAGGAAGCGCGCAAGATGGGGCGCTTTATTCACTTCGCCATCGCCGCCGCCGAATTCGCCATGAAAAACGCCGGCCTGCGCGTGGACGCCAGCAACGCTGAGCAGGTAGGAGTCTACATCGGCTCCGGCATTGGCGGCTTTGAGGTCATCGAGCGCGAACACAAGAATCTCTTGGAGAAGGGACCGGACCGCATCTCCCCGTTTTTCATCCCCGCCACCATCATCAATCTGGCCTCCGGCTACGTCTCGATTCGCACTGGAGCGAAAGGGCCCAATTCCGCTACCGCCACGGCTTGCACCACCAGCACGCACTCCATTGGCGACTCCTTCAAGATCATCCAGCGCGGCGACGCTGTGGCCATGATTTGTGGCGGCACGGAAGCCGCCATCACGCCCATGGGGATCGGCGGGTTTGCCGCTATGCGGGCTCTTTCAACCAAGAACGATTCCCCAGGCACCGCATCTCGCCCCTGGGACAAGGACCGCGATGGCTTCGTTGTTGGCGAGGGCGCCGGCATCCTTGTACTCGAGGATTTGGAGTACGCCAAGGCGCGCGGTGCACCGATTCTGGCCGAAATCGTCGGCTACGGCATGAGCGCCGATGCCTACCACATCACGGCGGGCTCGGAGGATGGCGACGGCATCATCCGCGTCATGCGCAACGCAATCCGAGACGCCAGAATTCCTCCCGAAGCAATCGACTACATCAACGCCCATGCCACGTCAACTCCCGTCGGCGATCCGCTGGAAGCCCTAGCCATCAAGAAAACGTTTGGCGAGCACGCAAAAAAGCTCGCCGTCTCTTCGACCAAATCCATGCACGGCCACCTTCTCGGCGGAGCGGGAGGCTTAGAGGCAGGCGTGACCGTTCTTGCCATCCGCGACCAGATCGCCCCTCCCACCATCAATCTCAGCCAGCCGGATGAAGGCTGTGACCTTGATTTCGTGCCCAACCAAGCCCGGCCCATGCGCATCGACTACGCTCTGAGCAACTCCTTTGGCTTTGGCGGCACTAATGGCAGTCTCGTCTTCAAACGTTATTCTGGATAGCAGACGAGGCGGCCAACAGCGCAGCGAGCAAAAATCAGGATGCAAAAGAATACCGTCTCCAACCAGCAGCATCAAGACAAGTGCGACGCAAGTGCGCAACAAGCAGCGTTGGCAGAATCTTCCGCCTCATCCAGTGGTGTATTATGAAGATCCTTGTAGCTATCAAACAGGTCCCGGCTCGCGATTCCATTCTCAAAATCGACCCCGCCGGACGCTGGATCCAAGAATCCGATCTGAGCTTTGAGATCAACGAACCTGACGCCTACGCCCTCGAAGAGGCGCTCCAACTCAAAGAGAAGCATGGCGGCGAGGTCGTCGTGCTATGTCTGGGACCGGCGCGAGCCCAGCAAACCATTCGCGAGGCTCTTGCCAAGGGCGCCGACCGCGCGATCCACATCGAAGAAGAAAATCTCGCCGCGCTCGATACGTTAGGCGTGGCGCAAATCCTGGCCGCCGCCGCCGCTCAGGAAAACGCTGATTTGCTCCTCACTGGCTTGCAGTCAGATGACCTCGGCTCCGGCCAGACCGGTGTCGTCGTCGCCGAACTTCTCGGCTGGCCCCATTCGACCATCATCATGCAGGTGGAAAAAACCCCAGACGGGGTCAAAGTGAAGCGCGAGTTGGAAAACGGATGGTTTC
Organism: Bryobacteraceae bacterium; assembly: GCA_025056455.1. Lineage (GTDB taxonomy): Bacteria > Acidobacteriota > Terriglobia > Bryobacterales > Bryobacteraceae > CADEFT01. Next base: position 229,678 of record JANWVY010000003.1, read on the forward strand.
AGTGGATCGAGCTCCCTCTGCCCGCCGTTCTCACCATTCAGTCCGGCATCAATAAGCTGCGCTACGCCACTTTAATGGGAATTAAGAAAGCCAAGCTTAAAGAAATCAAACGGCTCACTGTTGCCGAGCTTGGCGTGACGCCTTCCCAAACTGCTGCTCTCGACAAGGTCTATCTGCCGCAAAAATCCAAACAAACACAGATTCTTGAGGGACCGGCGAAGGAAGTGGCGGCGAAACTCGCTGAAAAACTGAAATTCGAGGTGCGCGTTTTATGAGCCAGGTCTTAGTCATCACCGAACAGCGCGACGGCGTCTGGCACAAGATGAGCTGGGAGACTCTTGTGGCTGGCCAAGAGCTGGCCGCTAGCCTAGGCCTGAGCTGTTCGGCTGCCGTCCTCGGCGCTTCCAGCAGCTCTGTGGCTCAACAGCTGGCGAACAAAAAGCTAGAAAAAGTTTTTGTTCTTGACCATCCACTACTGTCCGAGTACACAGCCGACGCCTACGCCGCAGCCGTGGAACAGCTCGTCCGTCACACCGGGCCGACGCTCGTGTTGTTCCCCCACACCTATCAGGTGCGCGACTTCGCACCGAAGGTCGCCACGCGTTTCTCGCGGCTTCTCATCACTGATGTCATTAAAATCCGGGTCGAACAGCAGACGCCGGTATTTGTACGACTGCTTTTTCAAGGGAAGCTGAACGGCGAAATTCGAGCCGCCGGAGCCGGCCCCCACTTTGCCTCGGTTCAAGCCGGAGCTTACCGCGCTGACGCGCTCCAGGAAGGCAGCTCGATTCTCGAAACCTTTTCCCCCTCTCTTGCCCCGGAGCAAATTCGGGCCAGGCCGCAAGCACCGTTCCGGGAAACCGCACGCGCCGTCGACCTCAGCACCGCCGAACTCATTGTCTCAGTCGGGCGCGGGATCAAGGAAAAAGAGAACCTGCCCTTGGTCGAGGAGCTAGCAAAGGCCTTGGGAGCCGAACTGGCCGCCTCGCGCCCTATTTGCGACAACGGCTGGCTACCGATGGAGCGCCAAGTTGGCTCCTCTGGACAGACCGTAGCCCCAAAACTCTATCTCGCTGTGGGCATCTCTGGTGCCATCCAGCATCTGGTCGGTATGAAAGCCGCTAAAACGATCGTTGCCATCAATAAAGACGCCAATGCTCCCATCTTCGAAGTCGCCGATATTGGCGTTGTGGGAGACCTCTTCGAGGTCGTCCCGGCCCTAACCGAAGAAGTGCGCAAACTGAAGGGATAGATCCAACTCGATCCTTCCCCCCGCCCAAGGTCTGCGCTGGGAGTGAAACCACTGCCTTCAAGTTGCGACCTACGTAACTAAACCGTTGCGCAAAGCAAACCGCACGATGTCGCCCGTGTTGTGGAGATTTAACTTTTCCATCAGGCTGCCCCGGTAGGATTCCACGGTATAGACACTAATTCCGAGCGCGGCGGCGATTTCCTTGTTCGTTTTGCCTTCGGCAATCATCACCAATACCTCGCGCTCCCGCGCCGTCAGAAGGTCCACCGGGTTGGAAACGTTTCGCCGATACTCGTTCAACACCGCGCCCGTTACGGCTGGACTCAGATAGGCATCACCGCGGGCCACCGCCCGGATGGCCAGCAGCAGCTCACCATCATCACAATCTTTCACCAAGTAAGCAGTAGCCCCCGCGCGGAGCAGTTCGCGAACGTAAACGGCATCTTTGTGCATGCTTAAGCCAAGAATCCGCAGGTTCGGCATCTCAGCAAGCAGCCTGCGCGTTGCTTCAATCCCGTTGCAGCCCGGCATGGAAACATCCATCACAATCACGTCTGGGCGCGTACGCAGCCCTTCGCGGACCACCTCCTCGCCAGAACCAGCTTCAGAAACCAGCTCCATATCGGGCTGGGAGTTGATCAACATCGCCATACCCTTGCGCAGGATGGCGTGATCATCAGCAACCAAAACGCGGATCTTAGGATTCGGATTCATGCAACACCTGTACCGGCGCAGTAACTCGGATGATCAATCCTCCGTCTCGGCGCTCAGCCATTTCTAACTCACCCCCAATCTGCCGCGCCCGAGCTCGCATGCCGATCATGCCCAGCGAACCATGGGGCTGAAACCCCGTTTGCTGCAATCCTCGACCGTTGTCGGAAATCTCTAAAACGAGAGTCCCGTCCTTGAGCTCCAGCATCACCCAAGCGGCAGTCGCAGCCGCGTGTCGCGCGATGTTTGTGAGAGCCTCCTGAGCGATCCGGAAGAGATGGGTTTCCTCTTGTTCGGGAAGTCGGCCGGCAAAATTTGAATGGTAATAAGTTTGAATATTTGTGCGCTGAGAAAAGCTCTCGCATAGCCAGCGCAACCCCGCATCAAGACCCAAATCGTCCAGAATGATCGGCCGTAGCATCTGCGACAGCCGGCGCACGCTGGCGATCACTTCGTCCGTGACGGCCAAACCCATCCGCCGGATTTCGGCTACTTGACCTGGACTCGATTGCTCAGAAATTTGCGACAGCAAACGCCGCAATCCAAGCAGCCCTTGCCCGAGCTCATCATGCATTTCATGAGAAAAACGGCGCGCCATTTTTTCTTGGAAGTCCAACAAATGCCATGACACATGCGCCAACTCGTCTTCTTGCGCCGCCAGGCGCCGGAAAGTCCGCCACAGCGTCGTGAGCGTGCCCACAGAAATCACAAGCGCTAGCAGGAGGCAAATTCCGAGAATCCATACCATCCTGACTAGTAAGCGCTGGGTTTCTCGAAAAATTAGCGCCTCCACATTTCTGGTGCCAGGACCCATCACATGCATTCGAACTAAGTCCTGTGCCGTGTCCTGAATTCGATCTGATGCAAGAATGCCCAAAACAGCCGCAAGTAACACCAGGCCCACTAACACAGCAAACCCACCGCCGGCGATCCAGAACAGGCGTTTCGCTGGCTCTGCCACGGCCGGAGCCCATCCTTCTTCTTGCTGCGGCTGTTTGTCTGGCCTCATTCACGGCAGCCTTAACACTAGCATCGCTCTTTCGCTACGAAGTTTGCAGTTCCCTCGTCAAGGGGAGCTCAAATCCCCGCTTGGAGGGGAGCCTCTAGGCGCGGGCTTGCATTCCCCTTGCCCTGGGGTAAAGCGCTCATCCAAGAAAAATGGAAATCCCCCTTCGCGAAGCGATAGCGAGGCTCAGGCTCGACGAGCATTCTAAGATTGTGCGTACCTGGCCATTCATTCTGGGGATGTCCGCGGCGCTGGCCAAAGCCCAAACAACTCCCGTGCTCAGCCTCGAACAAGCTGTTGAAGAAGCTCTTACCCGAAACCAAACTCTCCTTGCTGAACGCTCGAACATCGACATCGCACGCGCGGGACAGATCACCGCGAGGCTCCGTCCCAACCCGGTAGCCACCGTTTCTGGCCTAACCTTAAACCTATTAGGCGCCACCTACTCACCGGACAGCCCCCTCGGACCCAATCAGTTCAATTTTCACGTTGACCTCCCCATCGAGCGCAGTTCGAAGCGCCAAGCGCGGATAGCCTTGGCTCGGGAGGAAACAGCTCTTGCTGAGCTCTCCTTTCGCGAAAGCCTACGTCAACTCATCGCCGAAGTCTATTCGGCCTACATCGAGGTACAACTTGCCCAAGAAAATCTCAAACTCGCCGAACAAACGCTCGATCGCTTCAACCAGCTGGTCCGCATCAACGAGGCCCGGCTCGCTGCTGGCGATCTTTCGGAAGTTGAGCTCCAGCGATCGCGCGTCGCCCTCTTGCAATACTCCGCCGCCTTCGAACAGGCCAAGCTGCGCCTTTTTGAAGCCAAATCACGCCTTGCTCTCACCCTGGGCCGCGAGTCCGCCCATCTCGACACCAACTTCGCCGTTGAGCCAGGGTTTCGCGACGGCCCGCTTGGAACAACGAAACAGGAGGCGGTTGCCCTCGCGCTCAACCAGCGCCCTGACCTTCTCGCACTCCGCCAAGCTTTAGAGCGCAATCGCGTTTACCTGCAGCTGCAGCTTGCCAGCGCCCGCGTGGATTACTCGCTTGGTACCGAGGTGAGCCGTCAATGGGCCTTCGGAATTGCAGGAAACAACCTTGGATTTTCACTCTCGGTTCCCCTGCCAGTCTTCAATAGAAATCAGGGCGAAATCGCCCGTGCCCAGCGAGAAATCGAACAAGCCCAAAGGCGTCTAGCTGCTGCCGAACTTTCCGTCCGAACCGACGTCGAACGCGCCTACCAACGGTGCCTGAGTCATCAAGACCTAGCTCAGCGAGTTGAACAGGACCTGTTGGGCCGTGCACGTCGAGTTCTCGAGGGAACGCGGTATTCCTACGAACGCGGCGAGGCAAGCTTAGTTGAACTGCTCGACGCTCAGCGGGCCTTTATTGACGCTGTTCAAATCTACAACGAGGCCCGCGCAAATTACTCACGTAGCTTGTTGGAGCTGCGCAGCGCCACCGCAGAAAGCATTCAAGGGAAACCATGACCACTCCGGCAAAACAAATAATTCTTCGGAGAACCCTCGCCATGTGCCTGGCCATCTGCGGGGGATGCGGACTAAAACCCTCCCACCAGCCCCCATCCCGCCAGCAGGCGCCACCTACTGCCAGCGCCAGCGAAGTCCACTTCGAACCCGGTTCACCAAAACTCGCCCAAATCCGATTAGCCAAGGTCGAAACGATACTCGCCGCGACTGGCCAAGTCACAGCGCCCGGCAAAGTCGAGGTGAATTCAAACCGTATCTGGCGCGTCTTCCTCCCTGTCGCTGGTCGAGTCATCGATGTTACCGCCAGAACTGGCGATTTCGTTAGCCGCGGCCAACCCTTACTCCGCGTCGAAAGCCCAGATACTGATGCCGCCGTGGCCGCGCTTCAACAGGCCCAAGCCGCGGTCACTCAGGCGCAGTCCTCGCTCGCCAAGGCACAGCTCGATCTAGACCGCACGCGCGACCTTTATGCCCACGGCGCCGTCCCGCTCAAAGAAGTCGCAAATCTCGAAGCTATCCTAACTCAGGCCAAGGCGGCCGTGAACCAGGCCAAAGCAGCCGAAGAACAAGCGCGCCGCAAACTGGAAATTCTTGGCGTGACCCCCGATTCATATGGCCAGCCGGTTGTGTTGCGTGCGCCTGTTTCCGGCAAAGTCATTGAACTGAACGTTGCTAACGGCGAATATCGCAACGACCTCAGCGACGCCCTAATGACCATCGCTGACTTAAGCACACTTTGGATCACCTCCGAGGTCGCGGAAACCGACATCCGGCACATCCGGTTAAAAGCTCCAATCTCGTTTCGCCTGGCCGCTTACCCCGGAGAGATCTTTCATGGTCGCGTGCTGCTTATCTCCGACATGCTCGACCCCCAAACCCGAACCGTCAAAGTCCGCTCCGAAATGCCAAACCCGGATGGCCGGCTGAAGCCAGAGATGTACGGAACTGTCGAGCTTGCCGACCGTATGGAACCTTGTATTGCCGTCCCTGCTCAGGCCGTCCTTTCCCACAAGGATGGTAATTTCGTCTGGCGATTGAAGAACCCGGGAACCTTTGAACGCGTTCGCGTCCTCGTCGCCGACCAGCGAGGTGACCGCGTCCTGATTCGCCAAGGTTTACGTCCAGGCGACCAGATCGTCGTTGACGGCGTCTTGCTGCTTGGCGCCAGCAACGGGGACCAGCCATGATTGCCCAATTGCTCCGCTTTGCCCTGCGCCAGCGCCTGGTCACGCTGTTACTTGCGTGTCTGCTGATAGTCTCCGGGTTTTGGGCAGCACTCCACCTTAAGCTGGAAGCTTACCCCGACATCTCTGACACTCAAGTTGTTGTCATTTCCCTCTACCCCGGCCGCGCCGCTGAGGAAATTGAAAAGCAAGTCACCATCCCAATTGAGCGCGCTTTAAACAGCGTTCCTGGCGTCATCGCCCGCCGCTCCCGCACAATCTTTGGGTTGTCCGTCGTCGAACTAACGTTCGATGCTAACACCAACGACTGGTTTGCCCGCCAGGTCGTGCTGGAGCGGCTTCGCGACGCAGACCTCCCGGATGGGGTCACGCCTGTTCTCGGCCCCATGTCAACCCCTATTGGCGAGCTTTACCGCTATAAACTCCAGGGGCCACCCGGAGAAAGTTCCATGCGTTTGCGCGAACTCCAAGACTGGGTCGTTGAACCGCGTTTTCGCCAAGTGCCTGGCGTTTCCGACGTAACCCCTTTCGGCGGGCTGGTGAAGCAGTACCAAGTTCAAATCGACCCCGCTGCCCTTACCAAATACAACCTTTCCATCGCTCGTGTCGCGGAAGCCATCCGCGCCAACAACAGCAATGCAGGAGGCGCGTTGCTGGACAACCAGCAGCAGGCCATGGTGATCCGCGGCATCGGTTTGATTCAAGACATCGCCGATATCGAGAACATCGTTATCTCCGAAGCCGCGGGCGTCCCTGTCTTTGTGAAAGACGTCGCGCGCGTCAACATCGGCGCCGCTCCGCGCACGGGCATTTTTGCCGTTGGCGAGAGCACAGATGACGTTGAAGGCATCGTCCTAATGCGCCGCGGAGAAAACCCCTCCGAAGTTCTCTCCTCGATCAAAACCGCGGTCGAGGACTTGAACCACAACCTCCTGCCCAAAGACGTGCGTGTCGTCCCTATCTACGACCGCACGGAACTCGTCCAGCAAACGCTTACCACCGTCAGCCGTACGCTTGCCGAAGGCCTAGCTGTTGTCCTGGTTGTAGTGATCTTCTTCCTCGGCAGCCTCCGCGCGGCCTTCCTCACCGCCATCACGATTCCGCTTTCCCTCCTCTTTGCATTCTTATGCATGTACTTCTCTGGAATACCCGCAAATTTGCTAAGCCTTGGCGCGCTCGACTTCGGAATTATCGTCGACGGCTCATTAGTCATGGTCGAGCACATCTTGCACACCATCGAGACCCGGCGCCGCTTCGGCTCCCACAGAGGTAATTCCCTGGTGGAAGCCGTGCGCGACGCGGCCTTGGAAATGGAGCGCCCCATCTTCTACTCCCTCTTGATCATCATCAGTGCTTACTTCCCTTTGTTCACTCTCCAACGCGTCGAACGGAAACTATTTACCCCCATGGCCTTTACCGTTTGCTATGCGCTGCTTGGGTCCCTTCTGTTCGCCCTGACCCTCGTCCCCGTTCTTGCCACCTACGTCTTACACTACGGCGCCGGATGGAACAACCCGTTGTTGGGCTGGCTTGAACGAGGATACCGGAAGCTGCTTCAGGTCACCGTTCAAAACCCCCGAATCGTTACCGCCCTCACTGCGATCATTGTCTTGGCTTCCGCACTGATCGGCCTCCAGCTTGGCGTCGAGTTCTTGCCAACTCTCGACGAAGGCCTTATCTGGGTACGGGCGAACTTGCCAGCAGGCATTTCCCTGCAAAAATCAGCCGAGACTGCCGGCGTGATCCGCCGAATCATCGCTGCCCATCCTGAAGTCGCCCTCGTCAGCTCCCAAACTGGCCGCAATGATGCAGGCACCGATCCCTACGGTCCCAATCGCAACGAATTCCTGGTCGCTCTTAAACCCTACGATCGCTGGCCAGCCGGAATGAACAAAGCAAAACTGGTGGAAGACCTCAGTCAGGAACTCCAAAACAGCATACCCGGAGCCTTTTTCAGTTTTACCCAGCCGATTATTGACAACGTTACTGAGGCCGTGACCGGCTCGGCCGCGGACTTGGCGGTGATCCTTCGCGGCCCAGACCTCCCTACTCTGCGCCGCTATGCGAATCAAACGCTAACCCTCATTCGCCAAGTACGCGGTGCAGCCGACTCCGCCATCGAGCAGGAGCCCGAACAGCCTCAGGTCCGGATCTCCATCTTGCGCCCTGCCGTCGCCCGCTTCGGCATTAACGTCCAGGATGTCCAGGATGTAATTGAAATGGCGATTGGCGGCCGCTCGGTGGCCACCGTCTTTGAAGGTGAGCGCAGGTTTGACATCGCCGTCCGCTATTTGCCCGAAGCTCGCACGAACCTCAACGCAATCGGAAACATCCTCGTCCCCACACGCGAGGGAGCAAGAGTGCCGCTCTCCCAGCTCGCTACTATCGAGGTCTCCGACGGCGCAAGCATCATCGCCCGTAGAGACAACCAGCGACAAATCACCGTCCGCACAAACATCCGCGGCAGGGATCAAGGAAGCTTTGTCGCTGAAGCCCAAAAGCGCTTCCATGACGAAATTCAGCTTCAACCCGGCTATGACGTCGTCTGGGGCGGTCAGTTTGAAAATCTCGATCGCGCCCGCAAACGTATGATCCTTATTCTTCCACTCACCATCATCCTCATCTTTGGCCTCTTGTTTTTCATGTTTGGCTCTACACTCTACGCCGGGCTGGTCCTGCTGAACGTGCCACTGTCGATTGTCGGCGGGATCTTCATGCTCTACCTCCGCGGGGTGAATCTCAGCGTGTCCGCTGCCGTCGGCTTCATCAGCCTCTTCGGGGTCGCCGTCATGAGCGGCGTGTTGATTATTTCCGAAATCCGCCAGGTGCGGCACGAATTCCCCGAGCTCTCCGCAACAGAGGCCATCGTGAGAGGCGCGGTCGCGCGTTTTCGTGGCGGGCTCCTTATGATCTTCGTAGCACTGTTAGGCATGGTACCGGCAGCGCGGGCTACGGGCATTGGCAGTGACGTGCAGCGCCCCCTAGCTTCGGTTTTAGTCGGCGGTCTTATTTCTACTCTTTTGCTCGGATTCTTCTGCCTCCCTGCGCTATGCGCGCTGACGTCGAAAGAAAACAAGCGGAGAAGAACTTAAGCTATGAACAAACGTCTCCAACTTACGATTTATTTAAACGAGGCGGATCGCCGGGGCGATCTCCCCCTATACGAGGAGGTGCTTCGCTGGCTGCTTCACTCCGAAATCGCCGGCGCAACAGTCTTTCGCGCCTCCATGGGATTTGGTAAGCACGCTGTGCTTCACCGCAGAGGCCTGTTCGGAGTCTCCGACGATCATCCCCTGGCGATCGTTGTCGTCGACGAGCCAGAAAAAATTCGGCTCATCCTTCCACTCCTCCGCGGAATCGCACCCGAGGGGTTTATGACCGTGCAAGAGGTCGAGCTGGCGTGATCCGGGCCGCCAGTTAGCAGCCTCGCCATACAACTCGCCCGCACTCCAGCCTTTCTGCCTCCTCGTTTTCCAACTTCAAGGAGCGCGTTAGGATGTTTGCATGGTCGTGAGAGCCTTTCTTTTTGCACTTCTAGCGGCTCAACTACCCGCCCAGCCTATCCGGCCGCGCGACCCCGCCCCGGGAAGACTCCTCATCGCCAAACGCGATCTGTCTGATCCGAATTTCGCCGAAACCGTCGTGTTCTTGCTCGATTACAGCCGCAAAGGCGCCCTGGGACTCATCCTCAACCGGCCCACCAACATCTCCGTAGCCAGGGTTTTTCGCGACCTCCCCTCGGCCCAAGCTCGATCCGACAAGGTCTTCTCGGGCGGCCCCGTCGAGCCGAGCTCCCTGCGTGCCCTACAGCGATCGGCAACGCGACTGGAAGGCGCCCGCGCTGTCATCGACGAGGTCTATGTCGTCAGCGAATCCGCACAGATTGACAAAGCATTCCGCCAAGGCGTCCCGCCCGAGGAACTACGTTTCTTTGCGGGCTACGCAGGCTGGGCTCCGGCTCAGCTAGACCGTGAAATTGAACTTGGCGCCTGGCTGCTCACGGACGCCGACGCCGACCTCGTTTTCCACGCCAAACCCGAATCCTTGTGGAAGCTCCTCATCCGCCGCAGCGAAAGCCGCTTTGCCCGCCTTAAATCCGCTCCATGCGGCGTGCTGCCGCGTTCCACCGAATTTTACGGTTGCTTTTCAGCGACTCCATGGCCATGCACAAGACAATGTTGGTCCATTGACCCATCTCCACCGTAGCATTTGGATCCTTCCGCGTTTTCACACACTCCAAAAAATTTCGAATATGGGCCCGGGTCGCTGCTCCGAATGTTCCCGGCCGGCGCACTTCTGGGTCAGCCTTCAAGTCCACCGCTTTCGGATCCTCGCGGTAAAGCGCATAGGACTCGCGACCTACATCAAAACGCGCCTTATCGCCATGAAACTGCTTCATCTGGTCGTTCACTGGCGCATAGCGCATGGCCTGATAGCCTAAAGTAAAAATCGCCAGATAACCCTCCGGATATTCAACCGACATCACACAGGTCTCTGGCACCTCGGCGCCAGCAATATTGGGTTGGATCCCCGTCGCCATCACCGTGAGCGGGTAGGTAGAATTCATCATCCAGTGGATGGCGTCAATCACGTGCGCCGCCTGGCCAATCAACAAACCTCCCGAATAGTCCCAAAACCAGTACCAGTTAAAAAAACGTTCTGGCGAAAGCTCGCGCGCTGGAGCACTGCCAAGCCACTGTTTCCAGTCCAGCTTGCCTTGCAGCGGAGATTTTCGGAACGCGGCCGTGTGATTGAGCCACCAGCTGTTTACCAAACGCACCTTGCCGCAGACGCCAGAATCCATCATCCGTTTAGCCTCTTGAAACAGCTCGTAGCTGCGTCGCTGCGTGCCGACCTGCACCACGCGCTTGGTCCGCCGCGTGGCCTCAATGATGCGGAAGCCCTCTTCGATCGTGTGCGCTATAGGCTTTTCGAGGTAGACGTCTTTGCCCGCTTCCACCGCGTCAATCGTCATTTGGGCATGCCAGTGATCGGGCGTGGCGATAATCACCACATCGATGGTTTTATCCTCTAAAAGCCGCCGGTAATCCGTGTAGGGCTTGGCTCCCGTCGCCGCCACCTTCAGGCCTTCCTGTAAGTGGGGCTCATAGACATCGCAGACCGCTGCCATTTCCACGCCAAGCTCCTTGAATTCCGCCGTGAGATAGCGCCCGCGGCCTCCGGCGCCGATAATCCCACCGCGCAGACGCTGGTCGGCGGAAACCAGACAGGCCCCTCCCAAAGCGACGAGGTTTCTCCGGTTTATCAGCATGACCCCTTGATTATAGAAGGGAATCTGTCGAACTTGCCGCACGCCGAGGAATCCTCTCTCCAACCCGCTCGCCGGCCCCGGACGCACTTTGCCGACCGCACATTCTCTTCCCGGAAAACGGTCTGATCTTGCGCTACGGAAAAGACAGGACGCTGCCGATGAAACAACTATGCTTCGGGTGGGAGAGTACGCGCTCAGGCTGGTCTCGGATCTCAGCAGTGCACTCCAAATTTCGCTTGCCAAACTTGGCAGAAACCGCCTTCTTAGCCTCACCTTCCTGGCATGTTTGCCCCTGGCCTACCAGGCCTGGTTGACGTTGCACACTCCCCTGCCCTACCCGGCGATCCACGATGAGTACTCGATGCTGCTCGGGGCGGATACTCTTGCCCGGGGGCGGTTGTCAAACCCTCCACATCCTTTGCACGCCCACTTCGAGAGCCCGCAGATTCTCGTGCAACCGGCTTACGCCACCAAATATCCTCTCGCACAGCCGGCTTTCCTCGCTGCAGGTCAACTCCTTGTGGGGCACCCCTTCTGGGGCGTTGTGTTCAGTGTCTGCGTCGCTGTCGCCGCGACCGCGTGGGCCAGTCGCGCCATCACGGGTCCGGGCTGGGCTTTCGTTAGCGGGGCCGCCGCCGCCGTGGTCTTCGGCACGCTTCACTACTGGGTTCGCAGCTACTGGGGAGGCGCCGTCATCTTTGCTGGGTCGATGTTCAGCTTGGGAGGAACACTGCGGCTTGTTCGCCACCAGGACCGGCGTGGCGCTTGGGCACTGGCGTTAGGACTGGCGCTGATGTTTTTCTCCCGTCCCCTCGAGGGCGGCATGCTCGCCGCCGGCCTCTTCGTTGGCCTGCTCTGGCGATTCCACACGCGGGCAGATGTTTCCCGCTTTTGGAGGCCAATCTGCCTACCTCTCGCCTTAACAGCGGCTGCTGTTGCCCTAATCCAAATTCCGCTCAACCTGGCCGTCACCGGAAATCCCTGGCGGATGCCTTACACCGAATATGTCCGCCAGTACCAGCGCATCTCGCCCGTATGGATCCTACCACCAGATCCCCGACCCCCGGTGCCCATCGGGGGTTCGCTGGCTCTCCACCACCATGAGTGGAAGGGCTACGCTGAGCTCCGCCAAGCGCCTCTGAACGCGGCTTTCGAAAAGCTCGTTGCAAGTTTTCTTGTGCTCGAAAAAAACGCCGTGAACCCCGCCCTACTCGCTGTCTTCCTTCTTGTGCGAGGCGATCCCGTCGCCCTACACTTGCTAGTTCTTTCCCTTTTCCCCCTCTTTGGATTCGCCCTGTCAGTTCTCCCGCTTGACCACTATGCGGCTCCTCTGCTCGCGGTCCTGTGGCTGTGCCAGTTCCGAGTCATGGAATGCATGCAAAAGCTGCGCTCAAAAGGGTTTCGGATCGGCTCTTTCGCCAGTCTCGTGTGGCTGGCGCTGCTGATCGCTCCTCACGCCTCCAAAGCCTCCCTGGCCCTGCTGAACGGCTGGACCGATGCAAACGTGTTTGTCCGCCGCGAGGTCGCCCACCACTTCGAGCGCCTACCTGGAAATCATGTCGTCTTTGTTCGCCGGGGCGCGGAGTTTAATTTACATCGCGAGTGGGTATATAACGGCGCGGAGCCCGATTCCCAGAAGGTGGTCTGGCTTCGCGACCTAGGGCCTCTTGACAACCAGAAAGCGTTCGCCTATTACCAGCGGCAGGGCCGTCGCTTCTGGCGGGTCGAACCTGAGCAGAACGTAGGGGGAGGTTTTCCCCGCATCCAGCCCTTAAATCCGGCAGATGCTGCATCTTACTCCGGGGGAGGGACACTTTCGACCCCCGTCCCGCCGATTGCTCGCGCGCGCTAGCGTTTTACCGCTTCCAAATGTACTGAAACTGCCAGACCACTTCCCCCTCCTCACCTTGCGCACGGGCGTCCGCCGCCATGCTTGGCGAGGGGCTACCGACGCAACAGCGGCGCCGCCTCCACCCAGCCCGCATACGCAAACAACACGAGTGCCGCTACAAGCACCAAATTCAGCGCCAGAGGTGTTTGGTATTGCACCCCAACCCAGGGCCGACGGTTGTTCATCAGCAGCAAGGTCACCGTCAGCACCGGCAACAACATCGCCCCGGTCAAGCCAAAGGCAAGTTGTAGCTCCTTGACCGGCCAGCGCACCAAAAGCAGCGGAACAGTCGCTAAAAACACCAAAAATAGGCGGTAGGGACGGGAACGCTCCACTCTCTCCCCGGCCTGGCCTTGCTTCCGGCCGAGCCGCACGACATCCGCAAATAGGTACGGCAAACTCTGCCACACACCCAGCAGGGCCGAAAACACAGCCGACCAAAATCCTGATAAGAAGATCCAGTAACCCGGGCGTCCGAAACTTTTCTCGAGTTGCGCCGCCAGCAACAACGCCAGTTCCGTACCCTGCCCGCGCACTTGTAACCGCGATCCAATCAGCACCACCGCCACTCCGAACACCGCAATCACCGAGTAGGACAGCAGCAAATCCCAGCGGCACTCGCGCAAACCCTGCTCGCCGCTGCGGCCTTCTTCCCGAATCCAGTAACCGTAGCTGACCAGCGCCATCGTTCCGCCAACGGCGCCGATCAAGCCAATCACCCAGCGCGCGCTGCCTGCTGGCATGGAGGGAATCAGGCCCGAAAAAACCGCCTGCCAGTCCGGATCGAGCAAAAAAGCCGTACAGACGATGGTGAAAAACATGGCGCCAACGCACACCGCCAAGAGGCGCTTGAGAGCGTGGTAACCGCCAAACCAGACGATCACCAAGCCCGCTACCGCATGAGCCGCCGCCCAGAGCAAGCGCGACGAGGACAGCGAGCCCAGAGGCAGCATGGCTGTCATCGCCAGCCCGCAAGCGCTCGCTAGCATGGCACAGGTGACCAGAGTGAAGAGAAACACATAAGCCAGAAAAGCCCAAGGCACCCAGACACCCAAACGGCTTCTCCAGCCCTCCAGCAGCGTCTCGCCCGTCGCCATCTGCCAGCGCGCGATGCCTTCGGTAAGCGTCCATTTGAGGATCACTCCGACCGGAACCGCCCACAACACCGCCGCGCCCGCTTCCGCCCCAGCCAGCGCTCCGGTTAGAATGTCGCCCGCGCCGACACTAGTGGCAGTAAGAAGAATCGCAGGGCCCACTCGGCGCCAGGCTGGCCGCCCGTCTTGGCTCATCGCCACAGTGTATCAGCAGGCACACTCGCCTGCCGCTTGCTCACCGGGTGGCTTGAAAATCTTTGAGAAAAAATTTCGTTGCGTGGGTAGAAAAGCCAAACTTCCCGCTTAGACCCGCAGGAATCATTACCGGCTCCGCTTTCCAGGGCGGACTCTCCAGCGTTAACTGCGCCATGTCGGCGTCGATCTGAAGCCGGATCGTAGCGGTATTGAGATCCTTAATGCGGTGCTTCTGGTCTCGCCCCTTGCCCTTGCCATTCTGCACGACGGTCACTGTCAACTCGCGGTTGTTGAGCTCCCAGCGAACAAAGTTCTGAAAGTCTCTAAAGTGGGTGAGCCAGGTCAAGTTGCGGCGCATTTCCCAAGTCGCTGTGAAGCGGATCACGCCCGTAAACGGACCCCCGCTGAGGAAGAGGTAAGGAATGTTGGCGGGGGGCGCAGCAAACCCATCGCCGCGGTCCGTAAACGTGGCTCCACCCTCCCACAAAGAAGCCGCCGCGGCGGGTTTTGGCGCCGGCGGAGCGGCCAAAGCTTCTAGTTGCAGGCTCACTTCTTGCGTTCGTCCTGGCTCCAGTAGGATGCGCACCGAGCGGCCTCGAAATCCGTTGGCTGTCGCCGTCAGCTCATAACTTCCTGGCGCCAGTTGGCTTTCGCCGGCACTCAAGGCACGCTCGCCGCCGGTCCCATCCAAGCGACGCAAAATCACGCGCGCTTGACTCGGTGAGTAACTGAGCCGGAGGGTGGCTGGCAGCAGCTCGAGTCGTGTATCGGCGCGGCTCAGCAAAAAGGTGTCGCCAGCCAAGAGCTTTTTGTCGTAGGTGCGAGAACGATACCCGGGCTTGGCAATTTCAAAGCGGTGGTCGCCGGGCTCGATCGTCTTCGATTCAAAACGGCCGTTGGCGTCCGTCTCCCCGAGCAGCCGCCCGTTCATGCGTATTTGATAGCCTGCCCCGTCGGTCTGCACCTGAAGCGTCGCAAGTTTCGGCAGTGGCGTCAGCTCGAACTTCACGTTCTGCGTTTTGCCTGCCACAATGGTGACCTCTTGATCTGGCACGGGCTGATAGCCGTCTTTTTGAACACGCACCCGCTGTTTGCCCGGCGGCAAGCGCCAGATCGAGAGCTGCCGCCCCAGGGTCGGACCCCAATAACGCCCGTTCAAAAACACCTGCACCCGGTCAACGTTCGAGCTCACCGTTAACAAAGGCGTTCCGAGCGGCCGGAGCCACAGAATCAACACATCGGAGGAACGGACACCGAGCTGCTGCTCCAATTTTTGGCCCGGATCGATTTGCAAGCGCAGCTTTCGCTCGCCCTCGGCGAACTGGAAGGAATCGATAGTGGGCAGTTTGCCCACTGGCTGGTCATCGACGAAAACTTCCCCTGTTGGAGTACTCGAAATGAGGCGCCAGCCAGCCGGCTGCCGCCCCAAGACAATCACATCGACCCAGGCTGGCCGGATTGCGGGCGGTAAAATCACGGTGCGACCCGAGACCTCAAAATTCAGAGTCTCCTTCATCCCCTGGCTGATCAACTCCAGCTGGTGCTTGCCTTCCGCCAGGTTTTCCACAGCCGCTGCGCCCGGTTGCGATTCCCCGACGGGCTGTCCATCAAGCTTGAGCTGAAGCGGAAGCTCGGCGACGATTCGCAGGGAAGGCAAAACCGGCGCAGCTGGCTCCACAGGCGTCGGGGCAGTGGCCGTTTGGGTCGCAACGGGCGCTGGCGCCGCGCCCGTCTGGCCGGATCCTGCCTTGCGCCACAATCTCACGAGTTCCGGGCTCACACCCGCAAAGACCGCCACCACGCCAGCAGCCACCAGCCATTTGCGGGAAAGCGCCAGCAGCGGAGCTCTCGCTCGAGTTGGAGCGGCCCCGCTCCCCCTTTTTCCAGGCTCCCGTCCACCGCTCACTGTCGCCACCGTTCGCGTCGTTGGAGCGGCCGTTTGCGCGGCTCCGGCCCCCGCTTCTTGGCTTCGGGGCAGTGGCAAGCCCGCCGAAGTGAGCGGCGGAGCAGCCGCCGGGGCAGTCCCACTTGCGGGGGAGGCGAAAGTCCCCACGGTCCCGGCCATCGCCGCAGGAGTGGAAGGGGCTGTTGCAGAAACGCCAGCAAGACTGCCAGCGCTTGCTGCCCCAGGCTGTCCAGACGGATCCAGCCCCGCCGCGAGCGTGGAGCCGGTTCGCAAGAGAGAAGCTCCTGGCGCGGACCCTGGCCAGGGCCAAACGGCGCTTTCTCTCTCATCCCACCCGGCCGCCTCGCTGCGAACTCCCTCTAACCATTGCAGTTGCCGCAGCAGGGGCTCCGCCAGCGGATGATAGTTGTCCAGCGAGTCCGCCTCTACGGCCAACTGTTTCGCCGCCGCTGGGTCGCGGTGATAGCAATCAAGTGCTTGGCGGATACGCTCGGTCGCCTCGTTGGTCTCCTCCCAGGAGAAATGCCGGGCGCGCTCCAAAAACCTGCGCCAGTGCTCGAGATTTTGCGCCTGGGGCGCTTGCCGCTCGATCTCCCGCAGCGCCGCCTCCGCTCCGAGGTAATCTTCCGAGGCCCAGAGCTGTTGCAAACGGTCGAGCTGGTCTTCAACCGTACGTTCCCATTCCTGCTCGGCTAGCTTCAAACGCGCCGCGCGCTGACCGTCCGCCGCCAGCTCCCAGCCGGGCGACAGGCGCGCGAGGTATTCCCACTCCACCACCGCGTTGGCAAAAAGACCCTTCTGCTCGAGCAAGTGCGCTGTTTCAAGCAGGCGCGTTTGCAGGGCGCCCGGATCGCCCACCGCTTGGCCCTCGCCTGCTTGCAGCCTCCAGCGGTGAATGAAAAACCGGTTGGACTTAGGCCACCTCTCCACGGCCCGCTCGCACAAGGCTCCCGCCTCGGCCCAGGCTTGCCGTGAAATTGCGTCTTCGATTCGCCGCTCGGCTTCTTGAGTCAGTCTCAGCTCCAGTTCGAGCTGCTGCTGTAGGCTGCGCAACTCGCCCTCCGGCAAGCCCAGCTCTCGCTCCACTTCGACCAATTGAGCCAGGCACGGTAAAGCCACCTCAAAATGGCCGTACTCCCGGCTTGTCTCCAGAACTTCGAGCAAATGGTTGCGGCGGTTGATCAACCGTTTTTGCCGGTCTTCGGCTACAGCGACCTGACGCAACAGGCGGTAGGCGCGCTGGCTCACAGCCTTCACGGCTAGCACAGCGTGCAGATGCTGCCTCACCTCAGCGTATCGCCGCTGTTGAAGCGCAGCAGCGCCTCGGCGCAAGTGAATTTGAATCTTGGTGAGGATCGCATGCTGATTGCTTGGGTCAATCTTTAGAACTTGCTCCAAGGCTTGCAGCGCCTTTTCCTCGTCGCCCGCAGCAAGCCGCTGAGACGCTTCAAGCAAAAGAGTTTCAAGCCGGTTCCGATCCTCAGGTGACACTACCTGCGATTGTATCTTCATTCACTGCCGTGCAGGCGCAAGCAAACGGAAATCGATCCAGGGCGCAAGCAAAAACTCCTCGCGCCAACCTGCAAAATCAGCTCGCTCCGCAACAAGCTGCCAAACTGGCATTTGATGCGCGGGGCGTGTCCAGCAGACTTGCTTGTGATAGTCTCCGATACATGCGGGTCGCGCTGCAGATACTTGGGTTCGCCTTGGCTCTCAGTGGTGGCTTTGCGCAAACGGCGCCCGAGAAAGTCGCGCCGCTTTCCTCCGCCACAGCTGAGGATCTTGCCAGAGGCAAACGGCTCTACGACAGCCAGTGCAGCCAGTGCCATGGTCCCAAGGGCGATGGGGGCACGGGCGCGAATCTGGCCCAGCCTTCCCTCCGCTTGGCCACCACCGACGAGGCTTTGGTGCGGATCATCCGGGAAGGTATTCCGGGCACGGATATGCCTGCGACTCCCGCGATGACTGAGCACGAATGGTGGCTCACGGCCGCCTATGTTCGCACGCTCGGAAAAATTCCCCCAGAAAAGATAGCCGGCGATCCGGAACGGGGAAAGCTCATTTTTACTGGAAAAGGCGGATGCACGGCCTGTCATTCCATTCACGGCCGCGGTGGACGTTTCGGCCCTGAGCTCGGCGACATCGGCGCTCGGCGCTCGGCCAGCCACCTGCGCCAGAGCGTCCTCGCGCCGGATGCCGATTTCACCGAACGCTACGCTTTCGTCCGCGCCCGGCTTGCTTCGGGCGAAACGCTGAGCGGAATCCGGCTTAACGAGGACACCTTTTCCATCCAGTTCATGGATGCCTCCGAGCGGATCCACTCATTCTGGAAGAAAGACCTAGCGCAGCTTGAGATTCTCCGGAACTACTCTCCGATGCCCCCCTACGCCGGCCGGCTCAGCGCAACTGAGCTGGATGATCTGGTTGCCTATCTGGTTTCCTTACGAGGTTCGAAATAAATGCAGGCTCTCTTGCTGTGTCCCTTCGCTCGCGCCTGGATCCGGCTGCTGCGCTCTGCCTTCGCCGGGCTTCTTGCAGCTGTCCCTCTGTTCTGCCAGATCGTGACCTGGGAAAGGATTCGCGACTCCGACAAAGAACCTTGGAACTGGCTCACCTACTCTGGCAACCTCAACGGTCAGCGCTATTCAAAACTCGATCAAATTCATACCGGCAACGCCGCTCAACTCCGACCGGCGTGGGTCTACCAGATGAACGGAGCGCACCGCCAGACGGCGTCTCCCGTCGTGATCGACGGGATTCTGTACTTGAGCGAATCTCCGGCCGAAGTACTCGCCATTGACGGCCGTACGGGACGCTCGCTGTGGAGTTTTTCTCGCCCTGTGCCCAACGACCTGCGCTTGTGTTGCGGCATGCCAAACCGCGGTGTCGCCGTCTTGGGAGACCGGGTTTATTGGGCCAGCATCGACGCCTATCTCATCGCACTCGACGCCAAAACCGGCCGCAAAATCTGGGAAGTGCAAATCGCCGACTACCGCAAAGGTTATTCAAGTACCGGTGCGCCTCTGATTGTCAAAGATAAGGTCATCACGGGCATCGCCGGAGGCGAGTACGGCATTCGCGGTTTTTTAGATGCCTACGATGCGCAATCGGGCCAGCGCGTGTGGCGTTTTTGGACCGTGCCTGCGGCCGGGGAACCGGGCGTCGAAACCTGGGGAGGCGAAAGCTGGAAAACCGGAGCCGCCTCCACGTGGATCACCGGCGCCTACGACGTGGAGCAAAATTTGATTATTTGGGGCACCGGAAATCCGGGTCCAGACTGGAACGGCGATCAGCGCCCAGGCGATAACTTGTACTCCGATTGCGCCATCGCTCTGGATGCAGATACGGGCAAACTAAAGTGGTACTTTCAATTTACGCCGCACGATGTCTGGGACTGGGACTCAGTCCAAGTGCCGATCCTAGCCGACACAATCTTTCGCGGTCAGCCGCGCAAACTGCTTCTCTGGGCCAATCGTAACGGTTTTTACTACGTCCTCGACCGCACTACGGGCAAATTCCTCCACGCCCGGCCCTTCGTTAAGCAAACCTGGGCGCAGGGAATCGACGATCACGGAAGACCCATTGTGTTGCCCGGAACCGAGCCGAGCGAAACGGGAACCAAAGTCTATCCCGATCTCGGAGGTGGCGCAAACTGGTGGAGCTCGAGCTATAGTCCGCAAACCGACCTTTATTACGTGGCCGCTCGCGAGCGGGGAGGAATTTATTTCAAAGGCGACCCAACCTACCGCGAAGGTGCACCGTTTCATGGCGGGGGCACCCGCTCAATTCCACGCGATGAGTCCTACGGCGCCTTGCGGGCGCTCAAGGCCAGCACGGGCGAACTGGTTTGGGAGCAGCGCTTCGTGCGGATCCCAGGCTCAGGCGTTCTCTCCACGGCGGGCGGCTTGGTCTTTTTCGGAAGCCCCGAAGGTGACTTCCTGGCACTCAATGCCAGAAACGGGGAGATTCTCTACCGTTTCCGCACCGGCGCCCCTGTCGTCGCCAATCCCGTCACCTATGCCATCGACGGCCGGCAACAAGTCGCGCTTGTAGCCGGCAGAGCGCTCTTTGTCTTTGAATTGCCACCGGCCGCCAGCGCCGTCCCGGCAGCGCGTTCTTCGGCCAAAGCCGCATCCAAGCGGCGCTAAGCCACAAGCTTCCCGCCCAAGCCTTACCGGCAGCCGAACTTGGAACCAGCCTCGAACGGGCCCCCGAACTGACCCCTCAGTCTCGCTGGTAGACGAGCTCACCCGATAGCCAGGTCCGCATCACGGTCATCCGGGCTTGCACTGGGTCGAAACGAAATTCCACTAGATCGGCTCGCTCGCCGGGTTCAAGGCCCCGCATCCGGTTGGCAATCCGCGCCACGCGTGCCGGATTGCGTGTGGCCATGGTGAGGGCGTCGGCCAAGCTGACTTCTGCCATGCGCACGGTATTGGCGATCGCCGTGTCCATGCGCAGAGCGGCGCCCGCCAGTCGCGTCCCGCCCCGCATGACCACCTTGCCCTCCGCCAGCAGCTCCACTTCCACCTCCCCCAAACGGTAGTAGCCCGGCTCGCAGCCCGCTGGCGCCACGGCATCGGTTACCAAGATCGAGCGCTCCACCCCCTTGGCCCGCACGGCAGACTTTAAAAACGAAGCTGGCAAATGAAAACCGTCGACGATGAAGCCCGCAGCCAGCGCGTCATTCGCCAGCTGGTCCCAAATGTAGTTGGGATGGCGCGGCAGCATGGCGTGCGCGCCATTGCCAAGATGCGTCGATTTGGTGGCGCCCGCCCGCACTGCGTCTTCAATTTGGGCGCTTGTGGCTTTGGTGTGCCCGATCGATACCACAATGCCCTCGCGCACCAAGCTCTCGATATAGTGTGGCGCTTCGGGCCATTCCGGACTCAACGTCACGAGCCGCACGTATCCGCGCGCAGCATCTTGCCAGCGATGGAATTCCTCAACGTCGGGCGGCCGGACCCAGCGCGCAGGATGCGCCCCGCGCGGTCCATCTTCGGGAGAAATGTGGGGGCCTTCCACGTGGATTCCTTCTATGGCGTGACCGTAGCGAAGTTCTTCCTTGGCCCGAGCCAGATTCCGCAGTGCCCCCAACATGTGCTCGGGATTGCCAGTGATCACCGTCGGCAACAGGCGTGTCACCCCAGTTGAAAACTGCGCTTCCAGCGAGCGCGCGATGGCTTCCAGGCTAGTCTCCGGATCGCAGTAATCAACCCCAGCAAAGCCGTTCACTTGCAGGTCAATAAAACCCGGACTCAAATAGGCCCAATCGCCCCGAGGCACTCCGATCAGCTCATCCACGCCAACGAGCGTGCGGTCAAAACGAAGCTCGACGGCGCGATGAGTAATAGCATGGATTCCGATGACGTTCATGAGTTGGCGCAGGTTTTGCAGTCTCTTGCGCTTCGAACGGTCATCTTACCCTGTTTCGCACTTGGCGCGCAGGTCGAATTTGCAGCGCTGTGTGAATCTTCTGTGAATCTTCTTCGCGACCCCAGCTCAAATCTGCCTGCAGGCCTCAAAAACAAAATGTGCTCCCACTGTTTTATTCACAGTTTTCCCACACCCGCAGCGCCTCTAAGGCTCTGAGGATGAGAGAAAAAATTTCTGTTGAAAAGCCCATCCGGCCGGCCACTTTTTACTGGCGCCACACAAGCAAGGCTGGTAAAAGAAGAGCAGATCTGCCGCAGGCATCCGAAAGATGGGTTGATCTCGGGGGAGGTGGCCGTCTTTCGGGGTGCCTGCGGAGATTGTGACCTCGCTGGCTTTACCCCATACGGCACAGGGAGACGCTCCGCCAACCCCGTCGGCCACGTCTTCCCCCGCTTCGTGCTCTGCATTTCCCGATTCGCTGTCCTCAACCCAGTTCACTGCGTCACCCCACTTTGCTGTCTCATCCCGCTTTGCGAAACTCGCTCGGGGTGCTACGCTTTGCCCGGTTTTCGATGCCGCATTTAGCGTTTCTTGAGCGTCACGGCCATTTCAGCATTGACCTTCATCGTTTCCAAATTGGGATTGTTGAGCACGAGGTCCATGTATTCAGGATTTTGCTCACGCCGACTGATGTTATGCGCAAGGATCAAACCGCCCGGCCGGACCAACGGAAGCACCTTCCGCAGATAGTCGGCGTAGCCAGGTTTGTCGGCATCGATGAACACAATATCAAACGGTCCTTTGAGGCGCGTCACCGTCTCATGAGCGTCACCTTCGATCACCGTGACAATCGAATCCACCCCCGCTGCGCGGAAGTTCTTTCGCGCGGTTTCCGCTCGCCCTTTGTCATACTCGAGCGTGGTCAATTTCCCTCCCGTCTTGCGCAGGGCCAGAGCAAACCACAGCCCTGAGTATCCGGTGGAGGTTCCAATTTCGAGTGCCTGCCGCGCACCAATGGCCTCGGTCAAAATGCGAATGAGCCGTCCGTCCTCGAGGGGCACATTGAGATACCGCTCGGTCTGTTCGGCAACCTGAAGGATTTTGGCTTCGGCCTCGTCGGCAGCCAGGGGTGCGTTGCCATAACCCGCTGGCCCGCCGCGCTGGCTCCAAACCGGGCAAGCACAAATTCCCATCCAGGCAGCAAGTGAAGCTAGTAAGGTTCGTATGCTCATCATGGTTCGCTCTCGAGTCAGTCTAGCGCTGCTTCACGGGAAAGTGTGAGCCGACGTTGGCGACCGGCCAGTTCCATGATGGAACCCCAGCCAGGGTCCCGGTTTGCCACAATCCTCGGTCTGTCTAACTTAAAATAAAGGGTTCATGGCGCCTCGCAGTTGGAGATGGGCGATCGCTCTGGGTGGATTTGTGCTTGCGCTCGAAACCGGGTGTTCCGCCTTTGAGGAGGATCCCCATCCAGCCCTCCCTAAGCTCGAGGCCAGCGCCTGGCGTCATCTGCACCCTGAACCCGCCTCCTTGTTAAACGAGGCCTACCAGCAGGCGCGGCAAAGGCCGTTTGATGGGGAGGCAGTGGGCCGCCTGGCAATGACCCTCCATGCGCTCAGCTTGCGGGAGCCCGCACAGCGGGCCTACCGCCGCGCCTTGTCGCTGCAGCCCAAGAACCCCCGCTTGAGCTACCTCTACGCCCGGTTGCTGACGGATGATAAAGCGCCGCTCGCTGACCAGCTGGCGGCCTGGCGGCAAGCCTACGCCGCGAATCCAAGCTACTTTCCCGCGCGCGTGGCCTTGCTCGAAAAACTGCTCGAAGCACAATATCTAGAGCAAGCCCGCCAGCTGGCGGAAGAGGCCCTGCAAACCGATAGCCCTCAGCCCTGGAGCTATTACTGGGCTGGGCGCATCCGCCGCCAGCAAGGCGATTTAAAGGCTGCCATTCAGTTTTTCCTCACGGCCCTGGACCTCAACCCGCACATACGACCCGCAAGAGTCGCCCTCGCCGAAGCCTTTCGCGCCGCAGGGGAGCTGGAGAAGGCTCGCTCCCAGGAGCAGCTGCTCGCTGCTACCTCCGCCCAGTCCTCACCCGCTGAGATCTCTTCCGATCCTTACCTAGAGCAACTGCTTGCCTACCAGGGCCCGATTGCCGTGGCCATGGAAACGGCCCACCGCGCCATGCAGGCCAACCGTCCCCTGCTTGCCATGAATCATTACTTGGCGGTCCTCGAGCGTGATCCTCAACACGCGGAAGCCCACACCAAACTGCTCCAAGCCGCCTCGGCGACCGGCCAGTTTTCCGCCCTGCGAGCGCACTATGAGAAGGCGCGCCAAGCGGGCGTTAATACTGCCGCAGTCCACTTGGCGTGGGCCCGCGCCCTGCTCGCGCAAAATTTCGCTGCCGAGGCAGAAGACTTGCTCCACCGCGCGGCGCAACGCGAGCCTGCAAACGCCGAAGTCCACTCCTTGCGCGCGCGTGCTCTCGAAAAGCTCAAGCGCCGCGCAGAGGCGGAAGCCAGCTACCGCAAAGCGCTTCAACTGGACCCCAACTCGAGCGAGGCGCGCGTTGGTTTAGCTCGCCTGATCATCCACAAAAACCCAGCCGAGGCGGCCGAACTGTACGAAGGCGCTCTCAGTCAAGCTGATCTCAAGGAAACCGCCATCCGTCTCTACGAGCTTTCGGATGCTTACTTCCGCCTGCGCAAATATGACTTAGCCGTTTCGCGAGCGACCCGCGGACAACAACTCGCCCGCTCCGCAAAACTACACTGGCTCGTGCCCCAGTTTGATCGCTTGATCCGCCGCTGTCGCTCAGGCGCCTCCTCGAGCCAAGCTCGCATCGCAGGATAGGCCTAGCTTCCCAACAACCGCACACGCACCGCGCCCCACCCCTCACCGCCTTCTCGCCCCCCTCCGCCACCAGGCCCGGGGACCAGGTTCAGGCACTAGTAATGCAACAGCGAATACACCGAATAGCCTTGCAGTTTTTCTCGCCCTTTTAAAAAATCGAGCTCAATGACAAATCCAAACCCAGATACCGTCCCGCCCAAGCGTTCCACGAGCTTCGCCACAGCTTGCGCCGTGCCCCCCGTGGCTAGGACGTCATCAATGATCAGAACATGCTGGCCGGGCTTGATGGCGTCTTTATGAATCTCAAGCCGGTCGGTCCCGTACTCGAGCTCATACTCCACCGACACGACTTCCGCCGGCAGTTTCTTGGGCTTGCGTACCGGGATAAAGCCTGTGCCCATGGCGTAGGCCACAGCCGGTGCAAAAATAAAGCCCCGAGCCTCAATCCCCAAAATCACGTCCACTCGATGGTTCACAAAGTGTTCTTCAAATCGGTCAATCACCGTGCCAAAGCCGTCTTTGTCCTTCAGAAGCGTCGTCACATCATAGAAAAGAATTCCGGGCTTCGGAAAATCGGGCACTTCGCGAATCAGCTTTTTGAGATCCATAGCGGTTTAGGCGCGGATAAAAAAACCTTTGTATTCTACCAAACCCGCTTCCGTTCCCTCGACGGCGCGCACTTGCGCAAGGGGCGGCCCTTGCCACAGCTCGCGGGCCAGTTCCGCGAGTTGCTCGGCTGTGCCCATCGCATAGACTTCAACACTTCCATCCTCGAGATTCCGAACATAACCGCTGAGGCCTAAGAACCGGGCCCGCCGCTGCACCCAGGAGCGGAACCCAACGCCTTGGACCCGGCCCACGATCAAAAACCTCCGGGCCTCCATACGGGGAACCTGCCGGTTGGGCTCACTCATTCACGCGCATCCTAGCACAGCGCCCGTCGGGGTCGTCGGCCCGTTTTTTCCCCGCGCGCCCGCCCGCTTCAGCGAATTTTCACAAGGCGCTACAATACCTGCGATGACCCGACGCAGCTTCGCCTCTTCGCTCTCCGCCCCCGCGGTTTTGTCCGCCGCCAGCCAGCTAGCGCCCAAAGCGCGAAAGGGTAGGCTGCGACAGTCGGCCTGTCGCTGGTGTTATCGGGATATTCCTCTTGAAGACTTGGCCCGGGAAGGGGCAAAGCTAGGATTAGTGGGCATCGACCTCATTGGCCCAGACGAGTGGCCGGTAGTCCAAAAATACGGCTTGACCCCCACCATGGCCCCCGGATGCAGCACCATCACCAACGGCCTCAACCGCCCGGAAAACCATGACCGCTTTGAGAAAGACCTACGCGCCAATCTCAAAAAGGCGAAGGCCGCTAAGGTCCCCAACCTCATCGTCTTTTCGGGAAACCGCAATGGCATGGCGGATGCCGAAGGCCTCGAGCACTGCGTGAACTTCCTCAACCGCGTAAAAGCGGAGGCGGAGGACTTGGGAATCACCATCTGCATGGAGTTGCTCAACAGCAAGGTAAACCACAAGGATTACATGTGCGATCACACCGCCTGGGGAGTCGAGATGTGCCGGCGCGTCAACTCTCCCCGCGTCAAATTGCTCTATGACATCTACCATATGCAGATCATGGAGGGAGACGTCATTCGCACCATTCGCGACAACATCCAGTGGATTGCCCACTTCCATACGGGCGGCGTGCCGGGCCGGAACGAAATTGATCACACCCAAGAGTTGTACTACCCGGCCATCGTCCAGGCGATTCTCGAGACCGGCTTTAGCGGCTATCTCGCACACGAGTTTATTCCCAAACGCACGCCCCTTCGCTCGCTCGAGGAAGCCATCACGTTGTGTGATCTCTAGCCGCCCCGGCTGCCCGCTTATAGCTGGTAAGGTCCCGCTCACAAGCCTTTTTCCATCGCACGCCGGCTTTCGCGAGACAGCCCGAGCGCCCTTCGCGCAAACTACGCGGTGTGGCCGAGCCGCTTGACACCCTCGTTGTGGATGACGAGCCCGTTGCTCGCGCGGTGCTCATCGATGAGTTGTCTGACCTGCCCTACGTGCGGGTCGTTGGAGAAGCCGAAACTGGCAAACAGGCGCTAGCCGCGATCGAGGCGCTCCAGCCGGATCTTTTATTGCTCGATATCCAAATGCCAGGCGGCGATGGATTTGAAGTCATCCGCCAGTTGAAAGGGCCCAAATTTCCTTGGGTAATTTTTGTCACCGCGTATGATGAACACGCCCTACGTGCCTTTGAGCACGGCGCGGTGGACTATTTGCTGAAGCCAGTCGCCGCAGACCGGCTGCGCGCTGCGATGGACCGGCTCTGGCGCCGCCATGCAAGTCCTCGCAAGCAAGCCGAGTGCGCCCTCCGCGCAGCCGAGCTTGCCACCCGCGAACCGTTCCCCTTCGCAACAGCGGAGGGGGAAGACGCCGCAAGCCCCCGGCGACTGTTGGGCCGCCGGGGTGAAGAATATTTCTTGATTCCTGTTGACGAAATCCTGGCCTTTCAGGCTGAGGGAGAACTGGTCTGGATTTACACCGCCACAGGCCGCTTCATGGCCTCGCATTCGCTCCGCGCGCTCGAGGCCAGACTTGACTCTCAGCGGTTCTATCGGATCCACCGCAACGCCCTTGTGAATCTGGACCACGTTCGAAAGCTCTCCAGTCTCAGCTCCCAGCGCTGGCTTGTCACCTTATCCAACCAGCAGCAACTGGTCGTGAGCAAACGCCAGGTTTCTGCCCTTCGCCAGCTACTCGGCATCTAGATCGGCAGCCTCGTTTCCCTCACCCGGGTACACCTCTTCGCCCTGGCCCTTGTTCTGAAGCTCGGCCTGCGTTAGAGTGGTCGCGTGTTCGGCAAACGGCGCACTTTGCTGGTGATAGTTCTGCTCGTGGCCACGGCGGTCTGGGCCCAGCGCGGCCTACGCGGTTTCCGCAGCTTCGATGACGAAGAGGAACTCCCCCTCCCGGCGGATGCCACCGAAAAGACCGAATTTCTCTTCGCCCGCCTGCGCTATGACTCCGTCCGCGGCAGCTGGGGCTGGCGAGGCGGGGCTTGGGCCACCGACTATCCGAAGGCGGACCGCCAGTTTCTCCAAGGCCTCCGCCGCCTCAGCCGTGTGCATGCTCGGTCTGTCGAGGAAGTCGTCGACGTCAATTCCGACCAGATTTACCGCTACCCCTGGCTCTATGCCGTTGAAGTAGGTCGCTGGGAGTTAAGCGATTCTCAAGCCCGCCGCCTGCGCGATTATCTCGATCGCGGGGGCTTTCTCATGGTGGACGATTTTCATGGCTACTGGGAGTGGGATGTCTTTCTCCACAGCCTCCGCAAAGTGTTCCCCGATCGGGCCGTGGTGGATCTGGAATCGAGTGACCCGATTTTTCATGTCCTCTATGATCTGGATCAGCGGGTACAGATCCCCGGCATCCATACCCTGTTCAGCGGCTCGACCTCGGAAAAAGGCGGCGTCGATCCCAAATGGCGCGGCGTCTACGACGACCGTGGCCGGCTGGTGGTCGCCATTTGCCACAACATGGATCTCGGCGATGCTTGGGAGTGGGCCGATCATCCGGACTATCCCGAACGCTACGCCGCGCTTGCTTACCGCATTGCCCTTAACTACATCATCTACGCCATGACTCACTGAACTGGCCGCCAAGCTTCAAGCAAGCGCCTCCACATGAAAGTTCAGATCCATGGCGCGCGCCGAATGCGTCAGAGCGCCGCAAGAAACAAAATCCGCCCCCGCTTCCGCGTAAGCGCGCACATTTTCGAGCGTTACGCCGCCAGAAATCTCACAGCTGGCCCGGCCTCCCACATGCCGAATCCATTCGGCCGCCTGGCTGGGCGTTACATTGTCCAGCAGTAAATGTTTGGCCCCGCAAGCCAATGCTTCGTCTAGTTCGGCCCGTGTCCGCACTTCAATTTCCACCCGCAGCGGTCCGGCGCCTGCAAAGGCGCGGCGCAGCGCCTCGCAGACGCCTCCAGCCAGGGCAATGTGATTGTTCTTAATCAGCACAGCATCGTAAAGACCCATGCGGTGATTGCTTGCACCACCCGCAGCCACGGCCATTTTCTCGAGAAGGCGCAGCCCCGGCGTCGTCTTGCGCGTATCAAGAATTCGGCACCGCGTGTGCCGCACCTCGTCGGCGTAACGCCGAGCGAGCGTCGCCACTCCGCTAAGCCGCTGAAGGAAATTGAGTGCGACCCGCTCGCAGGTCAACAGCCGCCGGGCTGCCCCTTCCACCCAGGCCAGGCAAGTGCCTGCCTCCACCCGGTCGCCACTCTGCACTTCCAGCCGCAAGGAATCGATGCCCCCCGCCAAGCGGTAGATGACTTCAAGCAGCTCCACGCCAGCCACCACCATGGGCTCGCGCGCCCAAAAACCTCCCCGCGCCCGCGCTTGCTCCGGCACACAGCACTGTGTGGTCACATCTCCCGTACCAATGTCCTCTTCCAACGCGAACCGCACGGCCCGTTCCACATCCGGATGCGTCCAATCAAACATATGCCACCAAAATTGTTTTCTCCGTCTCAAATCCAGAGCTCTTCTGT
The DNA here is from genome assembly GCA_025056455.1 of Bryobacteraceae bacterium. Taxonomy (GTDB): domain Bacteria; phylum Acidobacteriota; class Terriglobia; order Bryobacterales; family Bryobacteraceae; genus CADEFT01. The sequence goes on from JANWVY010000003.1 coordinate 258,448, forward strand.
GCTACCTTGAGGATTCTCCACCCCAGGAGCCCAGGTTTGCGAGTGGCGATCTACGGAGGCACTTTCGATCCCATCCATAAGGCCCATCTGCAAATCGCAGCCGAAGCAGTCCGCCAGTTTCGATTAGACCGCGTGCTCTTTATCCCCGCCGCGAACCCCCCCCACAAACAGGCCACGCACACTCCCTACTTCCACCGCCTGCGCATGGCTCAAATCGCCTGCCAGCACGAGCCGCGCTTTGTAGTGTCAAACCTTGAGGAAGGCGTCACGAAAAGCTATTCCTATTACACCATTCTGCGGGTCCGCGCTACGCTGGACCCGCACGATGAGCTGTTTTTCCTCTTAGGTGCGGACGCCTTCGCGGAAATCGACACCTGGCACCGCAGCCGGGAGGTTCTCGAGCTGGTTGATTTCCTTGTTGTCTCCCGCCCGGGCCATCGCTACCAGGTACCCCCAGGAGCACGCGTGCACCGCCTAGACAGCTTGGCTTTGGCCGTTTCCTCCTCCGCCATTCGTGCCCAGCTCGCCCGCGGCGAAACACCAGAACAAGTGCCCCCCGAAGTCTTAGCCTATATTCGCGAGCACCATCTCTATCAGGCGCCGCAAGAATCCAAGGGGGTACAGGCCGGCTCGAGCCCGGCGTGAATGGCTCGCGCCAGCCCCCAAATCGCTTGTGCGACGCCATCCAACCGATGGTGATCCGCGATCCAGCGCGCCGCCCGCCGCCCCAGAACCTCCCGCAGCCGGCGCTCTTGAGCCAGAATCACCATCCACCGTTCCAACATCTCCTCTTCGGCAGCTCCCGCATCCACCGGTACAAAACAATCACCTGGAAATTCCGGATCACCGCTGGCTGTGAGGATTACCGCTTTGCCGAGCCCCATCAGCTTCACAGCGATGGCCGAGCTTTCCCCGCAACTCGGGTAGCGCAAGTTGATTCCCACATCGACCGCCTGAGCGAACAACCAGAACTCCGACTCGGACAGAAAACCGCGTCGAATGACCCCGGGTTGTTGCACAGCCGCTTCGATCGCTCGCTCATACTCCGCACTGACCGCCCGCCCCGCAATCAACAAATGCAGGCGCTCGCAACGCCGGCGCAACCGTTTGAAGACACGCAAAACGACCAGCACCCGCTTGCTCTCTCGCAAATGTCCGAAAACCCCAAACAGAGTGTCGGTGGCAGTCAGCCCCATCTGCGCTCGGAGCCGGGCCACTTGCCAGGGTGCAGCCGCGAGCCGTGGCCGGTAGTAGTGCGGCAATTGATACACCACCGCCCGCGGGACCTGTGCCAGCACCCGCCGCCGCGCCTCCGCATTGTGCACCAGAATGGCGCTCGAGCAACCGGCAACTCGCGCCAGCATCCCAAACTCAAAGTAACGGGGATCGCTTGCTGCCATCGCCCGTTCCCGCCACAGTTGTTCCGCCAAGTCGCGATACCAGCTGCCATACTGCCGGCAAAACTCCTCTAGATACGCTTCCCGGCTTAGCACCCCTAGATAATAGTGATGCAGCGTGGCGTCGTGCAGGAAAACCAGCTTCCGCCCTGCCCCAGACTCTACTACTCGGTGCGCCGCCTCATGCAGCGGATTATTGCCTAAATGACACAGCTGCACATCGGCTTGCGCAGCCCCCACGGCGAGACCGTCGCAACCTTGCGTTTCCTTCAGGCCCTCGAACAAATCGCGCGCATATTCGGCCACCCCTGTTGCAGCCGGCGGCAGGGGCGCATGATATCCCAGAATCACGGCCTCTGCCGCCTTCCAAACAGCGCCGTACCCACCCGAATCATCGTCGCACCCTCTTCAATCGCCGCCTCAAAATCATGCGACATTCCCATCGATAAATGTTTTAAACCGTGGCTTTCGGCCAGTTGTTTCAATTTTCGAAAATAGGGCCGGCTCGCCTCCGCATCCTCGCTCCACGGGGGCATGGTCATCAGCCCCAGCAGCGTGAGATTCGAACAGTCCCGGACGGCTTCCACAAGCTGCGGTAATTCTTCCTCCGCAATCCCTGCCTTGGTTGCCTCGCCGGATAACTTCACCTCAATCAACACGTCGAGTTGCCGCCCCAGCTCATTCAGCCGTCGCGCTAGCTTCACCGAGTCCACGGTTTGGATCACGTCGAAAATTTCCCCTGCACGCCGCGCCTTATTCGATTGTAAGTGCCCGATCAAATGGAACCGCGCGCCTGGAACTGCCCCTTGCAGTGTTGCCCGTTTCTTCTCCCATTCCTGAACGTAGTTCTCACCAAAATCGCGTAAGCCGAGGTCATAGGCCTCCAAAAGGGTTTCCGGCGGAAACGTCTTTGTCACCGCCACGAGGCAAATCTCTTCGCGCCGCCTTCCACAACGAGCCGCCGCCTGCCGAACCCTCTCCTCCACAGCAACCAAATTCCTCTCCAAAACCTCCCTCACAACGTAAACTTTTTCTCCTTTCCTCCGAAATTTATTCTAGGTGGTCGCCCGTGCATCGGCGTTTCACCGAGGTTCATCGGAGGAAACGTACTGGGCTTGTCGGCGCTTCGTTGCAACCGCCGCCAGGCCAATGGTCGTGGAACTCGGTACGCCAGCAATCCCCCTATCGCCCGGCGCCCTCCGACTGCAGTACTTCGCTACCGCCACTCACCCACCAGTGGCCGCTACCAGCGAAGTAGACAACAACGAGGTAGAGAACGGCGGAGTAGAGAATAGCGGAGTAGAGAATAGCGAAGTAGACAACAACGAAGTAGAGAACAGCGAAATAGAGAAAAAGGCCCAGCCAGCTCCTACCAAGCAGCTCAGCGAACAGGCACCAGAGGAGCGGCCAGCCGAGCAGGCACCGGAGGGGCCGCCAGGTGAGCAGGCACCAGAGGAGCGGCCCGCCGAGCAGGCAGCTCAACAGCGAGCAGCTCAACAGCAAGCTGTGGAACAGTCAAACCGACAGGCAGCCCACCCCCAGCCACCTCCTCCAACCCCACTCAAAAACGCTTTTTCTCAACCTCACAACCAAAAACTTCTTCTCGAAGCGTGGTGCCAGGACTCCTTCCTCTCACGCCAAATCCTCGGCATCAAAGCCTCCTCTTCCCACCGGCTCGAACTGTGGGTCCAGCGCTTCCCCCGCGGGCGAGGCGTGCTCACCCTATTTGACGCAGAACACCCCTCGAGCCTCGGCCTCCAACAAAAAGCCACACGCCAAGTATTCGGAACGCAATTCCGGTGCATGCTCCGCCGCACCTTCCCCACCTTTCACATCACCCTGTTCTCTACTGAAGCCTTCTTGCAAGACAGCCTGAGCCCGATCTACCCCCGCGCTCTGCTCCAGCGTGGTCACCAAGGCTTCGCCGCCATCGCCGCTCCCCCGAATTCCAATCCCAGCGACGTGTTGAGCTTTGGCTTAATCTGGCTCGACTCGCTACGCCAAAAGCGCTGGCGCAAACCCACCAACCCGCCCTCCCGCATTCAAGGACTCGCAATCTTTCTACCCTCCGGCCGTAGCTCAAACACCGCCCTGCGCATGCGCTGGCTCAATCCCCATGCCGCACAATGGATGCTGTTTGAATACGACGACCACGGTCGCGCCTGGGAAATCGACATCCACGACTGCGGCAATCTCGACACTCGTCTCCTACCACCCGCTCAGAAGCCCGCCAGGTCCCTACTTACCCCCGAGGCCCTGCTCGAAACCCGTCTTCAAAGCCACATCCGGATCCTCAACCCCCGCTTCCACCCAAGCCCGGTTTATGGCCAAGTCCTTGCCCTGGCTGGCCAAGACCGAGGAATTCTCGATTTGCTCGCCATCGACCTCGACGGAAGGCTCTCGGTGATCGAGTTAAAAGCGAGCGAGTCCATCCATCTCCCTCTCCAAGCGCTCGATTACTGGATGCGCGTTTGCTGGCACCTCGAACAAGGTGACTTCACACGGTGTGGCTACTTCCCCGGTCTTGCCCTCTCCCCCTTTTCGATCCTTCCCCCCAAACTCCTCTTCGTGGCCCCCGCGCTCCGGTTTCACTCCACCCACGAACGCATCCTCCGCTACCTCCATCCCCGTGTTCCAACCGAGACCATCGGCATCGCACTCGATTCAACCGGTCCTCTTCGCCTGCTCTTCCGCCAAGTCCATCGCCCGTCCTGAACCTGTACCATACTCAACCTCTACAATAAGGACTTGCGGTCACCCAACTCGCCCCCAGGGCTAGATTCTTCCCACCGGCCTCGTCGTAGCGCCGCGCGAAACTGGGCCGAATACATCCTCGCGCGCGCCTGTCTGGCCCTAGCTGGTTTGCTTCCCTTCCCTCTCGCCTGCCACTTCGGCACCGCCGTGATCGCCCTCCTCGTAGCGAGCTCGGCCAAGCTGCGTCACACGGCGATGCGCAACCTCGAGCTCGCCTTTCCCGAGCTTCCCCGCGCAAAGCGCAAACAAATTCTCCAAGGTATGTGCCTCTCACTCGGCCGCATGCTCGCCCTCATTGCACGCATGCACCGGCTCACCCCCTCCACCATCAGCCGTTACATCCGCTACGATGGGCTCCACCACTTCCAGAACGCCCAAAAGCAAGGCCGTGGCGTCCTCTTCTTCACTGCACACCTCGGCAACTGGGAGCTAAGCGCGTTTGCCCATGGCTTGCTCACTGCGCCCATGCACATCGTCGTACGGCCACTCGACAACCCGCTGCTGGACGCCTACCTCTGCCGGCTCCGCGCTCGATCCGGCAACCGGATCATCAGCAAGCGCGAATCGGCCCGCTCCATCCTCAAAGCCCTGCAATCCAACCAGGCTGTCGGCATTCTCGCCGATCAGAACGCCTCCGCCGCTGAGGGAGTTTTTATCACCTTCTTCGGCCTACGCGCCTGTGCGCATGCCGGCTTTGCCCGACTAGCAGCACGCTCCGGCGCGAGCGTGATTCCTGGTTTTGCGCTCTGGTCGGAAGAGGAGGGCCGCTGGATCCTTCGCTTCTATCCTCCAGTAACGGTGACCGGCGATACCGCATCTGACACCCAGCGACTGCATTCGCAACTCGAGCAGATCATTCGCCAATATCCCGACCAATGGCTCTGGATTCACCGCCGTTGGAAAACGCGGCCGCCGGGGGAACCACCTTTGTACGAAATGTCTTCAAGCAACGAACGGCCCGCCCGCGATAACCGAGCGTCCTAAAAACCCTCATGAGGTTGGGCGATCCATCTTCCGCTGACGGCTTGCCCGCTTGGGCCCCAGGCCCATCTTTATCCAGAAGAGTCAAATAGCGTATCGCGACCGAGCAACCACTGCGGATCAAGGCGCCGCTTCACCGCCTTCATCGCCTCGAAATGCTCGCTGGCATAAAGCAGGTGAAGCAAGTGCGACTTGCGCTTGCCGAGGCCGTGTTCTGCGCCTACGGTTCCTCCCAGCTCAACCGCCTTCGCGGCGAACTCAACCATAAGCTGGCGTCCCCGCTCACTGTCCCGCTCGCTTTCCGGCAGGATGTTCACATGCACATGGGCGTCGCCAATATGGCCAAAAATGACGTAGCGACCCGGAAACTCCTCCTCCAGGCGCTGCCGGTAAAACCTCATCATCTCTTCGTTCCGCTCGAACGGAACCGCGTAATCGGAGCCGATTTTGAGAAAACCCGTCCGCCTCACTCGTTCGTTCACCAGCTCCGGCAAGGCGTGGCGAAAACGGCGGAATCGCTCCCGGTCAGTCGCCTGACTCGCAAACCAGCTCGCTTCTTCGAGGGCCCCGCTTTCTCGCAACCGCTCCTCCCAGGCGTCGATCTCTTCCGAGTCCTCCCCGTCGAGTTCCTGCTCGATGAGCAAGGCCGCCCCCGCCCCCCGTGGAATTTCCGGAAAACGCGGCCTTATCAAAGCCAGCGAGCCTGCGTCCATGTACTCGAGCATGCGCAGCTTCGGTACTGGCCGCCAAGCCGCTACCGCCGCCAGCGCCAGTTCCTCGCTTGAAAAGAAAACGACCCCTGTCAACAAATCCGCCACGGCAGGCAGAAGCTTTAACTCTGCCTCCAACACGACTCCCAGCGTCCCCTCTGAGCCGACAAACAAATCCAGATAATCCATGCCGGGCCACAACAAGTAACCAGCGGAATGTTTTCGACTGGCGGGCAAGGGAATCTTCGGAACTTCAAACGGCACGGGCTCGCCCCGCCGCAACTCCAACACGCTCCCATCCATCAGCGCCACCCGCAACCCCAGCACGTGCCGCCGCGTGTCGCCATAGCGAAAGCTCCGCGACCCGCTCGCGTTGGTCGCAATCGTCCCCCCTACCGAGGCCGACCATTCTGTTGGATCCGGGGCATAAAACATCCCGCACGCCGCAGCCGCCGCCTGCAGCTCCTTCAAACTAACTCCAGCGCCCGCACGGGCCCAACCCGGATTCACTTCCAGCCGCCGAAATTTTTCGAGCGACAGAACCCAGCCACCGTGGGCGCAACGGCCGCCGGTCACGCCAGTCCCAGCTCCCACCACCGTCACAGGCGTCGCTGTCTCACGCGCGCGGGCCAGCACCTCCAGCACTTCTTCCTCGTTGGAAGGCGCGTAGTAGGCTTCCGCATAACCCCGGTAACCAGAGGCATCCTCGAGATAAGAAAGAGGAACAGCGTCCTTTAAATTTGTACTCATCTTCTCCGTCCCCTTCATTGTCCCAAAAACACCCTGCTGTCTTCGGCTCGCGCCCCCTTCCCTCTTCTGGCCCTGCCATTTCCTCCTCCCCCTCAGTTACGCCTCCTCGCCTCCCTTGCCCCCCCAGCCACCCCCCCCCCCCGACCCCCCACCCCCCCCATGGTTGCTTGGACAAACGCCGTGAAACTGCGCCATCCTAACAAAACCATGCGATGGAACCAGGAAAACGGGTATAGTCAGGATGTAGAAGACCGCCGTTCGCAAACAGCGGGGGGCCGCGGTTACGGCTTCCGAGGAGGTGGCCTGCGGATCGGCCTCGGTGGATTGCTCGTGCTCGGAGTTCTGAGCGTTATCTTCCGCACCGACCTCATTACTCCCTTTCTGGGCGGTAGCTTTGCTACTGCACCCGCACCGCGAGTGGAACGGAATCCCGCCCGCGACGCTCGCGAGGAGCCGCTCGTACGCTTCGTCTCCTTCGTCCTCGATGACAATCAAGCGGTGTGGGAAAAAATATTTGTAGCCTCAGGACGCTCCTACCAGCGCGCCAAGCTCGTGCTCTTCCGTGACGTGGTCGAATCAGCCTGCGGCATGGCCGAGGCGGCTACAGGCCCTTTCTACTGTCCGGGCGACAACAAAGCCTACATCGACCTGTCTTTCTACGAAGAACTCAAACAACGCTTCGGCGCACCTGGCGACTTTGCCCAAGCCTACGTACTCGCCCACGAAATCGGCCACCACGTTCAGAATCTGCTCGGCATTGAGCGCAAAATGCGGGCTGCCCAGCGCCAAAATCCGGCCGCCGCCAACCAGCTGTCCGTCCGGATGGAACTGCAAGCCGACTGCCTGGCAGGCGTCTGGGGCCACTCCGCCGCCCAGCGCAACATCCTTGAGCCCGGAGATGTGGAAGAAGGACTCAACGCCGCCGCCGCCATTGGTGACGATCGCATTCAACGCATGGCCGGACGACGCGTCTCTCCCGAATCCTTTACCCACGGCTCCTCCGCCCAGCGCGTGGAATGGTTTCAACGCGGACTCCGTTCTGGAGACCTCAGCCAGTGCAATACGTTCGCCGGCGTGTGGTGATCCCTCGCTCTTAGCGTTTTCGGACTGTCGGATAAGAAATGCCCAGCTGCTCGAGATAGGTGTCATATTTGCTGGAATCGTAATAGAACTTTTCGAGCGCAGGCCGAAATTTCTCCATTTTCTCCCGGTTCAGTTCAATGGCCGGACGGTCCCTCTCGCTGATAAAAGGCTTGTATTGCTGATCCTTGGTTTGTACTTCACGGAAGTATTTCCACGCCTCCTCCACAAGGGAAGGCGTTAACAAAAAATCGAGGGCCGTCATCGCTTGCACCTTCGCCCCCGCCGTCGAACCCTTATGCGCAATTGGAGTTGCCATGGCCACGGCGTTTGCCCAGTGGTGTCCCGGCAAATTCGGAATGTTTGCCGGGTATCGCAGGTACGTCATCGGCAGGACCCAGGAAATATCTCCCACATCGTCCGATCCCCCACCCCGCGGCTCCTTCGGCGGCCCTAGAGGCTCGACCTTTGTCTTCAACCCTTCTTCCTTTTCTCCCAGCTCGCGCTGCAAAGCCTTTGCTAGCGTCTGATCCGCCTCCGACCACTGAGGCATCCCAACCGCCTCAATGTTCTTCGACTGCACTTCGGCAATCGTCTTGTTGAAATGATTCGGCCAGGCCGACCCCACCACGCGCCAGCTCACAGTCGTCCCTGTCATGTTGGCCGCCGACATGGCGATCGAATTCGCCGCTTCAAACATCTCGGAAATACGCTTGTAGTCGAGTTCGCGCAAGTAGTACCAAACCGTAGCCTCCGACGGCACAACGTTGGGCTGGTCGCCGCCATTGGTGATTACATAATGCGAGCGCTGCTCCGGACGCATGTGCTCACGCCTCATATTCCAAGCAATATTCATCAGCTCCACGGCATCCAAAGCACTCTTGCCCCGCCATGGCGCTCCGGCCGAATGCGCTGCCTGCCCCTTGAAGGTGTACATCACAGAAACTAACCCGCTGTTGTTGGCAGGTTGTCCGTAGGAAGAAGCAAAATCGGAGGAGACGTGCGCACCTAGCATAATGTCCAACCCCCGAAATAGCCCTTCGCGCACAAAAAACGCCTTCGTCGCCACCAGTTCCTCGGCCACTCCCGGATAGATCTTGAGCGTCCCCGCAATCTGATACTTAGTCATTAGATCTTTCAGCACGAGCGCTGCCACAATATTTACCGCCATTCCGGAGTTGTGCCCTTCGCCATGGCCCGGCGCATCCACAACGATCGGGTCATGGTAGGCCACGCCGGGCTTTTGCGAAGCACGAGGAATGCAATCAATGTCCGTAATGAATCCGATCGCCGGCTTGCCAGAACCCCAGCTGGCGACCCACGCCGTGGGAATGCCCGCAACCCCCCGCTCGACACGAAATCCGTGCTTCTCCAAAAGCCCGGTTAAGTAACGCGAGGTTTCGTATTCTTGGAAGCCCAGCTCAGCAAAACTAAAAATTTGATCGACAATCTGCTGTACCAGCTTTTGGCGTTTGCCGACTTCGTTTGCAGCCTCCTTTTTGAGTTCCTCGAGCGGCGGCCGTTGAGCCCACAGCCATCCCGCCGTAACCAGCGTGAAGCTCAGCCACCGCACCTGCCAAATCCAAAACCGAATGCCGCCCATGAACATGCCGTATTGTAGCCTTGCGTTTGCGATATACTCAAGGGCGAATGGCATTGCGCGTAGGAGCGGAAAGGCCCGTGTGTTTCTGGTTGTTTGCCCTCGTTGTGAGTTCCTTTAGCCCGCTGAGTGCCGCGTCTGCCGTCACGGAAAAATATTCGGCCGCAGAACGCCGCCACTGGGCTTTTCAACCTCGGAGCAACCCGCCAGTCCCCAAAATCGCTGGCGCCTCCAACCCAATTGACGCCTTTTTGCTGGCGCGCCTTCAAAAGGAAGGCTTACGTTTTGCCCCACCGGCCAGCCGCTTGACCCTCGTCCGGCGCGTCTATTTCGATCTCACCGGTTTGCCCCCCTCACCCGCCGAAATCGATGCCTTCCTGCAAGACCGCTCCCCGAAAGCTTGGGAAAAACTAATTGACCGCCTCCTTGCCAGTCCGCACTACGCCGAGCGGTGGGCCCAACACTGGCTCGACGTGGTCCGCTTCGCCGAAAGCGACGGTTTTGAGTATGACGCCCACCGGCCCAACGCCTGGCGTTATCGCGACTACGTCATCGACTCCTTCCGCACGGACAAGCCCTACGATCAGTTCTTGACAGAGCAACTTGCCGGCGATGAAATCGATCCCGACAACCCCGTTCTCCGCACCGCCGCCGGCTTTCAGCGCCTCGGTCCACTGCGCAAAAACGCTGGCAACCAAGAAGTAGCGAGCTCGCGCAACGAAGTGCTGACTGAAATGACCAATCTCATCGGCTCCGGTTTGCTCGGCGTCACCTTGGGCTGCGCCCGCTGTCACGACCACAAATTCGACCCCATCCGCCAGACCGACTACTACCGGATCCAGGCCTATTTTGCTGCCGTTCACGACAAGGACCTTTCGCTTGCCACCCCAGAGCAAGAGAAAGCTTATCAAGAAGCAAAAGCCGCCCATGAAGCCGAACTCAAGAGGTTGCGGCAAACCATGGAAAAATTGACCGGCGAGGAGAAGGGGCGGATGCTACAAAAAATCCGCAACTTGGAAGAAACACCGCCCGAGCCTCCCCCCGCCGTCTTCTCTGTCCTAAATGACATGAGCAAAATGTCGCCCATTCACGTGCTAGCCCGTGGCGACTATCAAAACAAAGGCCCGCGCGTCTTTCCGCGCCCGCTGGGCGTGTTGATCCCCGACAACACCCCGGAGCTGCCAGCCACGACCCCCAATCCGCGGACCCAGCTGGCAAAGTGGATCACCGATCCCTCTCACCCCCTCACCGCCCGCGTCATGGTGAACCGTATCTGGCACTACCACTTCGGCCAGGGCATCGTTCGCACCCCAAATGACTTCGGCCGCATGGGCACACGCCCCTCTCACCCTGAGCTGCTGGACTATCTGGCCAACGAATTTGTCAATCAAGGCTGGCGCATGAAGCCCCTTCACAAGATGATCCTGATGAGCCAAGCCTACCAGCAATCCTCCGACTCTCCGCTCGAAGCTCTAGGCCACGAGAAGGACCCTGAAGTCACCCTGCTCTGGAAGTTTCCCCGCCGGCGCTTGGACGCTGAGCAGATTCGCGACGCCATGCTTTCCATTGCAGGCCGCCTCAACCCAAAAATGGGCGGGCCCAGCGTCATCGTCCCCGTCGATCAAGAGCTCGTCAACTTGTTGTACAAGCCCTCACAGTGGGCTGTCACCAAGGATCCAAGCGAACACGACCGCCGCAGCATCTACCTGCTGCACAAGCGTAATTTGCGCCTCCCGCTAATGGAGGTTTTTGACGCCCCCGATCTGCAGCTCAGCTGCGCCCGCCGCGAGTCTAGCACCCACGCCCCGCAAGCCCTTGAACTGCTCAACGGCCCCTTCGCCAACGAGATGGCCCGTTCCTTGGCCGCCCGCCTGGATCGCGAGGCCGGAGCCAGCCGAGAAAAACAAGTCGACTTGGCCTTCCGTTTGGCTACAGGCCGGCTGCCCAATCCAAAAGAAAAAGCGGCCGCTCTTGCTTTCCTCAAGACGCAACCCCTCCGCGAGTTCGCTCTCGCCATCCTCAACCTCAATGCATTTCTCTATGTGAATTAAAGCGGAGCCTCTCATGCCAGAACATGTTCGCCTCACAAAAAACCGGCGCGATTTTCTGCGCGATGCCTTCTGCGGTTTCGGCTCCCTTGCCTTCGCCTCGCTGCTTGCCCAAGAGCAAGCCCGTGCAGGCAAGCTCAATCCTCTCGCCGCCAAACCGCCCCACTTCGCTCCCAAGGCCCGCGCTGTCATCTTCTTGTTTATGGCCGGCGGCCCGAGCCACATCGAAACCTTCGATCCCAAACCCCTGCTCAACCAGCTGCACGGCCAAAAACGGCCCGCCGAATTCGGCGAAGCCAAGTATCAATTTGTGGGCGCCGACGCCAAATTGCTCGGCACCAAACGGACCTTCAAAAAATATGGCAAGTGTGGCATGGAGGTTTCTGACCTTTTGCCCAATATCGCCACCTGTGTCGATGACATCGCTCTGATTCGCTCCTGCTACGGCGACATGGTGGTTCACTCCGCCGCGCAATATCAGTTAATGACGGGCCGCATCATTCCCGGTTTTCCCAACATGGGATCGTGGCTCGTGTACGGTCTCGGCGCCGAGACCGATTCCTTGCCCGCCTATGTCGTGATGCCCGATCCCGACGGCGCTCTCGAAGCCGGACAGCCCATGTATACCCAGGGTTTCCTTCCCGCCGTCTACCAGCCCACCATGCTCCGCGCTGGTTCCAAACCCATCCTCAACCTCGACCTACCGCCTGACGTCAACTACACCACCAGAAAGAAAACCCTCGACCTCATCCGCGAGTTGAACCAAGCGGGCCCCAACGCCGAATCAGATGAGTTCTTTGCCCGCATGAACGCCTATGATCTCGCCTTCCGCATGCAAATGGAGGCCCCGGCCGTCTTTGACCTCAAGACGGAGTCCCCGCAAACGCTCGAAATGTATGGCGTCGGCCGCGAGCCCACTGACGACTACGGACGCCGCTGCCTGCTGGCTCGCCGCTTGGTTGAGCGAGGCGTACGCTTTGTTTGCGTTGTTTCTGGCGGCGGACCGGGAAATCTCCAATGGGACGCTCACGACGACATCGAAGAAAATCACATCCGCATGGCCGCCCAAACCGACCAGCCCATTGCTGCTCTCCTCAAAGACCTGAAACAGCGGGGTCTGCTCGAGTCCACGTTGGTGCTCTGGGGAGGCGAATTCGGACGCTCGCCCGAAGCCCAAGGCGGCAAGGGACGCGACCATCACAATCTGGGCTTTTCCATGTGGCTGGCTGGCGGTGGGATTAAAGGCGGCCAAATTGTCGGCGCCACTGACGCCATTGGCCTCCGCGCCGTCGAAAACCCCGTTCACTTCCGGGATATTCACACCACCATCCTCCACCAGCTCGGTCTCAACCAACATGCGCTGAGTTATATGCACCAAGGCCGGCGCGAGCGCCTCACTGAGGTCGAAGGCCACGTCATCCAGCAAATCGTTTGATCCCCACTGTGGCCAAAACCGCACAGCGCTCCTGCCTTCCCTCTCCCGCCACACCCTGAACCTCTCAACAATCCTAGCGAACGCGCTATAATTCTCGAGCGCGAGGTCGTACCGTGTTCTTTGCCATTCAGGATTTAGAAATTCGAAAGATCCACTTCGACGTCGTGTTTCAGCCCGGTGAGATCGACCTCGCCGATCCCGACCTCAAACAGGTCAGCCCGCTCAACGCTCGCGGCGTCGCCGAGCTTCTCAACAACACCCTGGGTGAGATCCGTCTGCAAGGACACCTGCAAACCTCCCTCGAAAGCATCTGCGACCGGTGCCTGGAGCCTGCGGGGTTCTCCTTTGATTGCGACTTCGATCTCTATTTCCGGCCCGTCACCACTTCCCCCACTGTGGAAGACCTGGAACTTGAGCAAGGCGAAACCGAAATTAGTTTTTACGAGGGCGATGGCGTCCAGCTCGAGGAAGCTCTCCGCGAGCACATCTTGCTGCTTCTCCCCATGCAGAAAGTCTGCCGCGAGGACTGTAAGGGCATCTGTCCCATCTGTGCGGGGAACCGGAATTACACCAGCTGCAACTGCCGCCTCCAAGCCCTCGATGATCGCTGGGCGGCGCTGCGCAATCTCTAAAACCACGCGCCTCCCCCAAGGCTACTCTCTCGACACTCGCCCCGCCTTGGCCACCAAGCGCTTTCCGATGTACGAACCTTGCAGCTTTCGCCCCGAAAGTGGCAAGATAGAGAATGCTTGCGGGAGTAACTCAATGGTAGAGTCACAGCCTTCCAAGCTGTTGGTTGCGGGTTCGATTCCCGTCTCCCGCTCCATTCGGCGGTAAACATTCGACACGAGCGCCTCGTCGCCAGTCGCCGTCATTCAAGTCACCCCCCCTCGATCCGCCTCTTGCTGATGTGCTGCCTTCCCTACCGATCCTGAGTTCACCTCTTGCGCTTGCACCCTTTCTCCGAGAACCATCCGTGCAAGCCTGTCGCTCATTTGCCACATCGCCCGCGAAGAGCACCTTGCCAGACCATCACCGCTAGCACGTCCCTTTCCGCCCGCAAGTGCCGCACAAGCTCCAGAACCTTTTAACGACGGTATGGGAAGTCATCCCGTGGTGCTCCGTTCGACGCCACGCTACCTCCATCCAATCTCCCTCGCCCTTGCTCTCCGTCCACATCAAGCGACTCCGCGAACTCGCGACTCAACCTCCGCGAGGCCCGTACAAGATTAACCCCGCTCCGGCAAGACAAGCCCCAGCCCCCAGAACATCCCACCGGTCGGGCCAGCTACCCTCCACTACCACCATCCACAACAACGACGCCACAATGTAGACGCCCCCATATGCCGCATACGCCCGGCCTGCCCAGTCCACATCCACGCGGGTCAGAACCAGAGCAAAGAACACCAGCAAGATTGCACCGGGTAACGCCCAAGCCGCACTCTTGCCAAGTCGCAACCAGACCCAATAGGCAAAACAACCGGCAATCTCACTCACCGCCGCCAAAAAATACAGAAAGAAAAATTTCATCGCTCTCCTTCGCACCTACCGGGAGCAGGCTGACTCAATTGCCTGTTTCCCTCTGATGAGCTTCGCACACCCACACCCCCGCATCCTCCCGATTGTTGCTACGCGCACCTGCCGCCATACACTGTAGCCGCGATACAATAGGCCTCCGATGCGCGCTTTCGCCCTAACCGGCAAACAGAGAATCGAAGAGCAATTTCTCGCGGACCCGCCTCCTCCCGGGCCTGGCGAGGTGCTGGTCCGCGTCAAGGCGGTCGGCATCTGCGGCTCAGATATGCATTGGTATAACGAAGGCGGCATCGGTCCCCTTCAGGCTGTCTATCCTCAGGTGCTCGGCCACGAGCCTGCGGGCGAGGTCATCGCTGTAGGCAAAGGTGTCCGTCACCGCAAAGAAGGAGATCGCGTCTCGATTGAGCCTTCTCTTACCTGCGGACATTGTGAGTATTGCCTGCAAGGCCAACATAACAACTGCCTGCACTGCGTCTTTTTGGGCAGCCCGGCAGCCTGGGGGTTCTTCCGCGAATTTGCACTGATCCCCGAACACAACACTGATCTCGTGCCAGACAATCTCACCTGGACCCAAGCTACCCTCATTGAGCCCCTCGCCGTGATCGTCCATGCTCTTGAACTTGTCACCATTCGCTTAGGTGACACCGTCGCCATCCTGGGAGCCGGCCCTATTGGCATGCTCTGCGCGGCGATGGCGAAACTTGCGGGCGCTTCGGAAGTCTTCATCTGCGATAAGCTCCCTCACCGCCTTGCACTCGCCCAAAAGATGGGCGCCACGCACGCCGTCGCCGTCCATCACATGTACGAGCTCGTGATGGACCACACTCAGGGCCGGGGAGTCGACCTGGCCATCGATTGCGCCGCCGCGGCCGAAACAATCAACCTTAGCCTCCAACTCACCCGCCCCAGCGGCGTCTTCCTCCTCATCGGCATTCCCTCTGAACCAACCCTAGCCGTCGATCTCTTCCCTGCCATGAACAAGGAAATCAAATGGCAAATGCTCAAACGCTCGAACCACAAGGGCTCGGCTGCAGCCAAACTCCTCGCCCAAAACCGCATTCCGGATGCCCTCATCACTCACGTTCTGCCCTTCGATCAAACGCCGCGCGGTTTCCAAATGCTTGCCCACTACTCCGACAATGTCGGTAAGGTTGTCATTCAGGTCAGCGCATGAAACAGTTTCTCGGGTTCGACCTCGGCGCCGAAAGCGGCCGCGCCATGCTCGGCACGCTCGCCGGCGACCAGCTTCAACTGGAAGAGTTACACCGCTTCCCCAATCAACCGGTGCGCCTTCCCACCGGTCTGTACTGGGATACACTGCGCTTGTTCTACGAAATGCAGCAGGCGCTTGAAATCGCCCAGCGCCAACGCCAGCTCCGGCTGGACGGTATCGGCGTAGACACCTGGGGCGTTGACTTCGGCCTGCTTGGCCGCGACGGCGCCCTCGTTGATAATCCCCGACATTACCGCGATGCCCGCAACAACGGCCAGATGGAGCGCACCTTCGCCGTCGTCCCCAAGGCCGAAATCTACGCCGAAACCGGACTGCAGTTCATGCAGTTCAACTCCCTGTTCCAATGGCACGCCATGCACCTGGCCGGCTCGCCCGCGCTCGAAGTCGCCCACACGCTCCTGTTCATGCCGGATCTGTTCAACTACTTCTTCACCGGCATCGCACGCGCCGAGCGCTCCATCGCCAGCACCTCACAGTTCTACAATCCGGTGCGAAAGACATTCGCGACAGAGCTGCTGCGCAAGCTGGGACTGAACCCAGCGATTCTTCCCCCCTTAGTGGACTCCGGCACCCTACTGGGCCCCCTTTTGCAAGCCGATGTCCCTGTCTTCGCTGTCGCAGGCCATGACACTGCTTCTGCCGTCGCCGCCGTGCCGGCCCAAGGCGACGCAAGCTGGTGCTACATCAGTTCGGGCACTTGGTCGTTAATGGGCGTCGAATGGCACGAACCCGTCATCCACGAAACCGCCGCACGTTTCAATCTCACCAATGAAATCGGCGTGGAAGGCAAAGTCCGCCTGCTCAAAAACATCGCCGGCCTCTGGCTCTGGCAGGAATGCCGCAGAGCCTGGATCAGCGAGGGAACCACTTATTCCTACGACGAAATGACTGCCCTTGCCTCCGCCGCCCCTCCTTTCTCTACGTTGCTCCATCCCGATGCTTTTCTTGAACCCGGAAACATGCCTGCCCGTATCGCCGCACATTGCCGCTCCACGGGCCATCCCGTCCCGCAAACCCATGGCGAGTTCTGCCGCGCGATTCTCGAGGGCTTGGCCTTACGCTACCGCCAGGTGTTCGAAACCCTCCAGCTCGTTCTCAACCGCAAGCTCACCCGCATCCACATCGTCGGCGGCGGATCGCGCAACCATTTGCTTAACCAGTTTGTCGCCGACGCATGCGGCGTCCCCGTGTATGCCGGCCCGAGCGAAGCCACTGTCATTGGCAATATCCTGGTGCAGGCGATGGGCGCTCGCCTGTTACGGAACCTCGAAGACATCCGGCACGTCGTCCGGCGCTCGTTCCCCGTCACCCTCTTTGAGCCCCAATCCCAGGCCTCTTGGGATGCCGCCTATGAGCGTTTTGTGCGGATTCAGCTCTGATTCTCAGCCTTCACCCCACCGTCGAAATACTCGCGCCACCGGTTCAAACGGAAACTCCGCATCCAGCGGAAATATGGGACGGCGGCAGCGCCGGTGACCCAAACTGTGAAGCTTTGCGCTGGTCGAACCCGGGGCGTCCACATTCAAGATCAGTTCTGCTCCTTCCTCAAACATGTGCCGCTGACAGTGTGGCGACTTGACCACAACCGTTTCAAAATGCGCTGGGTCTAGTCCGTGCGCAAAAAATAACGAGCGGTCGTATAAATTCACGGCGCGGCTAGTCACCACCAAGGTAGTGGCGCCCGTCTGTAAAACCGCCGTTGGCCCGCTTCGCCAAACCGTTCCATCGGATTCGCTGCGAAAAACTCCATCTGAGAGCATCCGCACGGCCGCCCGCACTGCTACCGGCTTGAAGCGTTGCGGATCCAAAGCGCCTCCCACCGCCACTTCGAGCTCCGCGCCAACGCCCGCTTGAAAGGCCGCCTGTACCGCTCGAGGATCTACAATCGGCGCCAGCACGGTCCGGCTGTAGCCGCGCTTCCGCATCTCGCAAAGAATCGCATTGCTGTCCCCGGTGGCGCCTGAGCTCGTCGCATCGGCCGCATCCACCAGCACCACGCGTCCTTTGGCCCGCGCCGCTGCCTCCACACACTCCTCCAAACTCTTCAACGGCTGCTGCAGAGCATGGCGCATGTCCCAAAATTCTCTTGCAATGCGCACCGCTTCCGCTTCCGCCCTCCCCACTTCCCCATCGGCCACCAGCAGCACGTTTGAACACAAGTCCGGAACATCCGTGAACGGGTTACCGATCAGAACGCCACCAGACAGCCCGCCCTTGCTGTTCTCAAACTCCACAGCTGCCCGGACACACTGGCCCCACCGCCCGGTAGCCGTCTTCAACTCATCGCCACGCACCAGCGCTGGAATCGCTACGCGCACCGCCACCGGTCGTACTTCTCCCCGCAGCAACCGCACCAGCAAACGCGCTGCCCGCTGTCCCGTCTCAAAAAAATCAACATGCGGATAGGTGTGATACACCACAACTGCATCCGAGTGCCGCAGAATCCGGTCGGTGAGAACCCCGTGCAAATCGAGCGAAGTCACCACCGGCATTTTCTCCCCAACGATCCGCCGGCTTTGCTCGAGCAAATATCCCTCCGCATCGTCCTCACGTTCGGAAGCCAGCGCTCCATGCAGGCAAAAGTACATTCCGTCCACATCACGATGGGCCCAAACAGCCTCTAAAAATTCGCCTGCAATCCGCCGCCAGGCCTCCTCGGCGAGCGTCCCGCCCGAGGTCACCCCCCGCGCACTATATCCGCCAATACCCACGAGCCCCGCTTCCCCCTCTAACACTTGCAACGCGCCACCCACCTCCGTTCGCACGCCGCGGTGCATCGTAAGTAGCTGTTCCCCGCGCGCGATCTCAAAATCCTCATACTGCCCCAACACAGGATTGAACGATGAAATTTCCTGTTTGCATTCCAGAATCAAGATTCTCTTCATGCCCCATTCCAAGCCCGCTGGCTTCAAACCGCCACAACCATACCACATCCAGAGATTTCTCCCTCACTCGACGCCGCCGAGCCCCAACGAAAGCTGCAGTCCTAGTGTGTTCCTCCTCGCCACGTCCACCCGCGGTTGACAGCAGGATGGGTACGGCGTATACTTAGGAGTCCTAATTATTGGACCTAAGCCCGTGACTCCATCGCTTTCCACCAGCGCACGCATTGCCGTCGCCCTCAACAAAATCGGCCTCGTGCTCAAACATCATGCCTGGAAACGAGCAGGAGAACGCGGGCTCACCCCCACCCAGGCGCAAATTCTCACCCTCCTCCACACGCAACGCGACCATGGTCTCCGTCTCTCTGAAATCGCGCAGTCACTGGGCATCACTTCGGCAACCGCTTGCGACGCGGTTGCTGCCTTACATCAAAAAAAGCTCCTCCGCAAGAGCCAAGAGCCAGAAGATGCGCGCGCCCTGCGGATCACCCTTACCGCCAAAGGTCAACGCCAGGCGGAACAAGCTGCCGGCTGGCCTGACGCCTTGCTCCGAGGGCTTCAGTCTCTTTCAGAAACCGAACAAGCCATCCTGCTGCGCGCCCTCACCAAGCTGATCCGCGAGTTCCAGCTGCAAGCCAAAATTCCTCTCTCTGGAATGTGTGTCAGCTGCGTCTACTTCCGGCCAAATGTCCATCCTCCCCCTTCTCCCCCTCACCACTGCGCTTTCGTAGACGCAGCCTTCGGCGACAGCGCGCTGCAACTGGAATGTCCGGATCAGGTCTTGGCCAGCCCAGAACAGGCGGAGAAAATTTGGATTCAATTTCTTTCACCCCATCAAGGAGTAGAACACGATGGCATCTGACGTTTCCCTTTCGATGGCCGCTTCCAGGCCACCATCCCCAATCACTCCGGACGACTTTGAACTGATGAAAAAAACGGCCCTCTTCGACCACGAAGACAGTCAATACCTCCGGATGTCGTACGAAGTGCTGGCCGGCCAAGTCGAGGCGGTTCTAGACGTCTGGTATGGCTTTGTTGCCTCCCATCCTCACTTGCTTGCCTCTTTTGCGCGCAAAAGGGATGGTCAGCCAGACCCGGGCTATCTGGCCGGTGTACGAAAGCGCTTTGGTCAGTGGATCCTCGACACCGCTGCTGCCAACTACGACGCCACCTGGCTGAGCAACCAGTTCGAAATCGGCCGCCGCCATCACCGTACGGGGAAAAATCAGACCGATCAGGTCGAAGCCGCTGACCATGTCCCGTTCCGCTATCTCATTCCCCTCATCTTCCCCATCACCCACACCCTGAAACCTTTTCTCGCAAGCAAGGGGCATCCCCCAGAGCAGGTGGATAAGATGCATCAAGCGTGGGTGAAGTCTTTGCTCTTGCAAGTCGCTTTATGGAGTCAGGTCTACGTGCAACCAGGCGACTTTTAGTTTCTTTCGAACCTCAGGTAGAAGAGACGCGCACGGCAAGAGAGAGAAACGCACCAGGCTTGCGGACACAACCCCTAGCTGGCCGAACGGGCAGCGATCCGGGGAGCGCTCTCGGGTACGCGCGGCTTGTTCTCGCTTCTCGGCGCTTCGCCCCGCCGCGACTGAAACGGCAGGCTCTTTACGATCTCTGCAATCAGCGTCTGAAAACGGTAGCCCGACTGCGCCACTTTCTCGTTCACCAGGTCTACTGTTTTACGATCAAAACGCTCCAAGCCCCGCCCCAGCGCGTAGGTCAACATCTTTTCGGTCAAACAACGCGAGAAATCGGACAGTTGCTCCTTGAGAATCGCCCGCAGTTGCGCCGGACCGGTGAAGGATTTTCCGTTGGGCAAAGTGCCGCTGGCATCAATCTCGAACTTGCCGTCCAGAATCCGCCACTTGCCGATCGCATCGTAATTCTCTAGCCCGAACCCTAGCGTGTCCATCCGGTTGTGGCAGGACGCACAGATTGCGTTCGTGCGGTGCTTTTCAAGCTGTTGCCGCAAGGAGCCCGCATGGCCCACCGATTGCTCGTCGAGCGCCGGCACATCTGGCGGAGGAGGCGGCGGTGGCGTTCCGAGAATATTCTGCAACACATACTTGCCACGAATTACCGGTGAGGTGCGTGTTGGATAGCTAGACACCGTCAGCACGCTGGCGTGGCTCAGAATTCCACCCCGTTGATCAGTGGTCAACTCCACGCGGCGAAAATCCGCACCCCGCACGCCCTCGATCCCATAGTGCTTGGCGAGCCGCTCGTTCAGAAACGTGAAGCGCGCATCCAAGAAATCTCCCAGCGGGCGGTTTTCCTTCAACATGGCCTCGAAAAACAGCCGCGTCTCTTCTTTCATCGCATCCCGCAGCTCGGGCCCCCATTCTGGGAATTTCCCCGGATCCGGCTTCACGGTATCCAAATTCCGCGTCTCCAACCACTGCCCAGCAAAGTTCTCCGCCAGAGCAGCCGACCGCGGATCCGCCAGCATCCGCTTCAATTGCGCATCGAGCACGCCCGGCTGGCGCAGCTTACCCGCCTCGGCCAGCGACAACAGCTCTTCATCCGGCATCGAGCTCCACAAAAAATAACTTAAACGCGAAGCTAGTTCGACGTCGGAAACCAGGTGCACTTTACTCGGATCGTTCGGATACGGATCCTTCTCAATCCGGAACAGAAAGTGCGGCGAAACGAGCATGGCTTGAATTGCCAGCTGGATCCCCCGCTCCACGCTCTGCCCCTCGGACTTCGCCAGAGACACAAACCGCATCAGCGGCGCAACATCTTCTCTGGTCACAGGACGGCGGTAGGCTCGCCGCGCCAGCGACCTCAAAATCCTCTCCACACACGCCATGCCCGTCGTTGGATCGCAAATTAGAATCTTTTTCCGGCTCAGACGCTCCTGCCGCGCCGGATACGGCCCCACAAACACAATTGAGTTCAAGAATTTATTTTTTTTGTCGTTGTAGACATCCTTTTCATCGAGCGTCTGGACAAATTCATCTTGGATGAAGCCTGCCCGGAAAACATGATCTCCTGCTGGCAAAAACACCCGGAACTGTTCCTCTGAATAGGGGTTAAAGTAAACCAACCCCGAGGGCTTGGTCTGCACTTCCATACTGTGGATCAATTTGCCGTCCATCCAGAAGCCGAGCGTCACCGGTTTTCCATCCGGCGCCCTCTCACCCGGCAACCCAATCCGCACCTCATACTCGCCATCCCATTCCACACGGTGGGTCGCTTCAATCATGCTGCGCGCTGGCCGCCGGATCGTACGGTTCTTCGTGTGATACTCAAATTCCAAAGGCTTGTTTGGCAGCGGCTCCGTCCCTAAAGCTCGCGCCGCAATGCGCTCGGCTGCCACCAAGTATTTCTCCATTAGCACCGGCGAAACCGTCAACACGTCACCAATGTTGTCGAATCCGTATCCGGAATCATCCACCGGAAAATCCTTGTCCGCTCGAAAATCAACGCCCAGCAGGTCGCGAATCGTGTTGGTGTATTCCACCCGGTTCAACCGCCGCGCCGTCACGCGACCCGGGTCCGGCTTCACCTTGCGGTCCGCCTTCTCAAACTCGCCTCCCACAAACCCAATCAAGGCGTCAATCTGAGCCTGAGGAGGCTTCGGGATCCCCTTCGGCGGCATCTCTCCACTGCGAATCTTCTGAATCAAACGCTCCCAGCCTTCGCGGTGCTCACTTAGCGAACTCGCCACAGTAAACGGCGCGATATTCACGCCGCCCGAGGCGTTCCGATCGTTGTGACACGGGGCGCAGGTTTTTTCCAAAACCGGCTTCACCACCACTTCAAACTTCGAGCCGGACCCGCCCGTCTGACCGCTGGCTACCATCTTCACGAGCCAGCACCACAAACAGAAACCTCGCCACGTGAGTATCATGATTTGCCTTATGTCTACGATTCTATGTCATGGACTCGTAAGAAGCATCTGAACTTAAGCGCCACCAATCCAAAAAAACCACTCCCTCGCAAACCGCTTCTCTCAAAGCAGCGCCTCCCGCCTCACGACTCTCGCTCCCGCCTCGTTTCAACCAACTAACGGAATCCGATCCGCAAGCCGATCTTTTGCTTGAGCAAGGCGCCCTTCACAACAGGGCGGCGAAGCGTGGCAAGTGCAGGCGAAGCAGCGAAAAGGAACAGGGCGGCGAAGCGTGGCAAGTTGCAGGCGAAGCAGCGAAGAAGGACAGGGCGGCAAAACCTCGTCGTCGCAGCCTAGGAGGCCAAGAGGTCCAGCCGCACTGTTGCAAGTAGGCACGCGAGCAAAAGCACATTCGCCAAGTGCAAGACGAATTAAGGATACCAACCGGGAATGACCAGACCGTAAAAACACGAACGAGCCGAAAATTCGGACGATACAATTTAAGAAACTGTCCCGTGTGCGAAAAGTCTCCCGTGCGAAGGCATCCGCAGAGCACGTTGGGATCCGTTGCGCTAGGGGTGATCGGCGCTGCTGGTAGTCCAGCTTGGGGCAGCTGAAACATGCAGAGAACTCCGTATCAACGCCGCCAACTTGGGATCCGGCCGGTCCTGCTGGCCGCCGTGCTTTACCCTTACTTGCTCTCACCGCTCGGCCTCTATGCGCAGATCACTGACCTTTCCCGCGCCCTGGTCAAAGCTTGGGGCCCCTCGCAAGGCATGCTCGAAGAAGCTGTCTTCGGAATCCTTGAATCCCCTGACGGCTTAGTATGGATTGCAACCCGCGATGGCGTCCTACGATTTGACGGTGTCAATTTTCAGCGCGTCGCACGAGGCGATGAACTCGATGCCCGTGACTTTGCCGTCGGCGCGATAGCCTTCTTGGGAAATCGCGTCTGGCTCGGCGCCCGCGACTCGATTCTTGCCGCCCACCCGGACCGCTTCGGCTCCTACATCCACGCGAAATTTCAAGTCCGCCGCTTTTCCCGGCACGAGGACGACCGCTTCGGCATCGCCAGCTTCCAAATTGCCCCCGACGGCTCCCTCATGTTACGCCGTGCCGATGGTATCTTCCGCATCCCGATGCACACCAGTCAAAACACTATCCCGCCCCCTGAACTGGTCCTCGCCGCCCCCCCCGGCGAAAGCATTCAAGCTTGGATTCTTGACTCGCAGGGACACCACTGGATTAGCACTGGCCAGCACGTCTACCGCAGTCAAAATCACTCCTGGACCCGAGTGAACGCCGCCCCCCGCAATGTCATCTCCATCCTTGAATCCCGGCAACGCCACATCTACTTCCTCGGCCGCGAAGGGCTCCACCGCTATCAAGACGGCCACATTCAGAAAATCGACCTGGACGGTTTACACAACGTAGAACCCGGCCGCGGAATCCTCGAGGACCGGAGCGGCGCTATTTGGGTCGCAACTCTCGGCGGAATCACCAGAATCCGCGACGGCCGAATTGAGGAGCGTAAGCTCGGCACCTACATGCCCCCCGATGACCTTATGCTTACCCTCTATGAAAGCAGCGACGGCGCCATCTGGGGCGGAACCCGTTGGGGTTTCCTCGTCCGCCTCGAAGAATCCCCCTTTCAAATCGTCAATCGTAGAGATGGGTTGAAACAAAGCGCGGTCAGTGCCGTTGCTCAGGATGCTCAGGGGCGGCATTGGATCGCCACGCGCGCCGGCGGTGTCTATCTCAAACAGAAATCTTCCTGGCAAGCCGTTGCTGAGACGCAAAACGCCATTTTCTACGCCCTGGCACCAGTTGGCGCCAACCAGATGCTGATGGCCAGTAACCTCGGCCTGTCCCTCTCCAATGGCGCCCAGACCCAGCTCTTGCTCGCCTCCCCTCATGCCGACAGTACCGCGCGATACCACTCTTTCTCCCAGCCCCAGTTGGACAGCCACGGCAGTACCGTCGTCTTCTACTCCGATTCAGCCAAAATCTGGCGCATCCAACTGACGCCCAACGGTAAGGTGACCTCCATCGACCCGGTCACGAATTACCGCCTCGTCCGCGCCATCCTCCCCCTGGAAGACGGCCTTTGGATGCTGAGCTGGGAGGATGGCCTCGCGCGCTGGGTGGCAGGAAAACTCATCCGCTTCGGCTTGGGACCCGGTCCGATCCGCCGCGGCATGGGCCTCTGGGAGGTCGACCCTCATCATCTGCTGGTGGGCACCAGCGAAGGCGCTCGCTTCTTCCACCGCCAGCAGCTTCACTTCACCCCTCACCCAGCCGTGTTCCCAGAAGAACACATCTTCCAAGTCCAGGAAGGCCCAAACGAAACGCTTTGGTTTCTCGCCCGCCGCTCGTTGCTTGCCACAAGCCGCGCCGCACTTGAAAGGTTCCTTGCTGGCGCGAGCTCCGAAATTCCCGTTCGGCGGTACACCCCGCGCTCGGGCCTGCCAAGCGCCAACTTCGGCCTAGGTACTTCGGCTCTCTCCCTGCTGGACCGCAACGGTTCCTTGTGGCTGGCCTCCCTCGGCGGAGCAATTCACTTCCGCCCGGAAACCATCCGCCCCAAAAGCCGTCCGCTGCGCTGCCTCATTCTCGGCCTCCGCGCCAACGGCGCACCAGTCTCCCTTAATCAACAACTTCAACTTCCGCCCGGCACCAACCGCGTCCAGATCCAATTCACGACAACCGGTCTGTGGACGGGAGAAGATCCCGTCATCCATCACCAGCTTGAAGGAAGCTCCGTGGGCAGAATGGATACCGGCTCAAACGAAGCGGTCTACACTAATCTCGGACCCGGCCACTATCGCTTTCGCATCTCCGCATCCCTGCCGGATCAATCCCAGGCCAGCCCCGAAACCGTCCTCGACTTCGAGATCGCCCCGTTTCTGTACCAAACTCCCGCCTTTCGCATCAGCGCGAGTGTGCTCCTTGCTTTCGCATTCGCCGGTGGCCTGTGGCTACGCCGCCGCCAAACCGTCCTCCGCACCCGCGAGCTTGAACAGCGGGTCGCCGAACGCACCGCAGAACTCGCCACAGCGCGACAGGAAGCCGAACAGGCTCGCGCCCGGGCGGAGGAAGCCGCCCGGGCGAAATCCGACTTCCTCGCCACGATGAGCCATGAAATCCGCACCCCGATGAACGGCGTCATCGGTATGATCCAGCTGCTTGAAAGTACTCCGCTCGGCAAACAGCACCACGAGCAGTTGCAGGTCATACGCTCCTGCGGTGAGCTCCTGCTGGCCATTGTCAACGACCTGTTGGATCTCTCGAAAATCGAAACCGGCTCGCTTCAGCTGGAGAAAGTCACCTTCGCCTTAAAACCCCTGCTGGAAGAGTGCGCCGCTTTGTTCCAACCTCAAGCCGTCCAAAAAGGCCTTCGTTTCTCCCTGTACTTGTCCAGCGACATCCCCGCCTTCGTCCTCGGAGACCCGGTCCGAATCCGTCAAATCATCCTGAACCTCGTCGGGAACAGCATCAAGTTCACCGAATCCGGCTCGATTTCCCTCACGGTAAGCCGTGAGCTTCCAAGCAGCGCCCACCCTGGCATCCGCATCGTCGTGCGCGACACGGGCATCGGCATTCCCGGCGATAAGCTGCCCGAAATCTTCAAGGCCTTCACCCAAGCCGAATCCTCCACAACACGCCGCTACGGCGGGACTGGTCTGGGTCTCGCCATCTGCGACCGCCTCGTGCGCGCCATGGGAGGCTCAATTTCAGTGACCAGTACCTTTGGCCAGG
The DNA here is from genome assembly GCA_025056455.1 of Bryobacteraceae bacterium. GTDB lineage: Bacteria > Acidobacteriota > Terriglobia > Bryobacterales > Bryobacteraceae > CADEFT01. The sequence continues at coordinate 284,458 of JANWVY010000003.1, forward strand.
GCTCAGAGTTCACCGTCGTTCTGCCGCTAGAAGAATCCTCCCCAACCCATCTGATCCCCGATGAAAAAGTATCGACCGCGCCCCCGCAACTCGGCCTTCATGTCCTCGTCGTTGAGGACAACGCAGTCAATCGCCGCATTACCGAAGGCCTCCTTGCGAAGTTAGGTTGTCAAGTCACCTCCGTCGAGGATGGAATCCTGGCCGTGGAGACAGTTGCCCGCGCGCGCTTCGACGTCATCTTCATGGACTGCCACATGCCTCGCATGGATGGCTACGAAGCCGCTCAGCGAATTCGCCAGCTCAACGGCTGGGCCGCCACCGTCCCCATCATCGCCTTGACGGCTTCGGTCGCGTCCGAAGACCGACAAAAAAGCCGTCAAGCTGGCATGACTGACCATCTCGTAAAACCCGTCACCCTGGCGGACCTGCGAAACGTTCTCGTGAAGATCGCCCTCGCCTCTACGAAGCAGTAAGAAAAGGGGCTGCTCGCCGCTCCAGCCGTGCCAGCCCTCGTGCGCTCCCTTTTGAACCGAACTGCCTGGGGCGCTGCCTTTTTGCTCAAGGTCTCCCCTCTGCCCCCACCCCTTCTCTCGCCCCCCTCGCCCCCCTCACCCCCCTCACCAACTCCACTCCTCGGTAGCCGTTCTCGAGTGTTACACTAAAGCACTATGCGGCAACTCGGAATTACACTCGCAGCAGTTGTGCTGTCCTCGTGTCTGGCTCAGGCCGGCGATCTGATGCACTGTTTTGCCTTCACTCCCATCGCCGAAGCGACACAGGCGGATTGGGACGCCTTTTACAAGGCCACCTATGACTGGCCCAAAAAACACAAGGCCATCAAAATGGTTTGGGCGGGTAAGCTGCTCCGGCCCCTTGTTCAATTCGGCACCTCGGATGCCGAAGCGCGGAAAAAGGCTCTCGCAGGCGAAAAGGGCGTCACCGCGCCACTCACCGTTACCCGCCGCGAATATGGCGTGTGCATGGCCTTTGACGGGACCGGAGATCCAGCGCAGATCCTAAAAACCTACGCCTCCCATCCCTACCACAAGGAGTGGACGGCGACCTATGAGAAAGTAAGAGTGCCAGGCACCACCACTTACGACATCGTCTCGAAGTGAGACTTCGGTCTCGCAAGACGTCAGAGAGATAGCCGATCCCGGTGGGCTGGGGATTCTTTGCCTTTCCCCCCACCCGCCGGGACCTTATTTTGCGCGGGAAAGCGAGACGTGTTTCTTCACCGTCGCTCTCACCGAGGACATTTCCGAACTCGCTGTCACCGCGCCCAAAAGCAGCAATAACTCGGCTGTTGCGCGGAGCGTAGACTGCTCCAGCTCCCCAATTTCCACCTGCTCGGCCCCGACGGAGTTGTTCTCAGCTGGCCGCGGCGCGGGCGTGTGTGCGCCAGACGCGCCCCGCGGCGTGGACAGCTTCCTCACCGTCGCAGCACTAGACGGCGCCCACACGAGGGGCTCCTCATTCAACTGAGCATTCGAGAGCCGCTCGGCGCGCCCCCGGGAAGCGACCTCCGCGCTCACCTGATACATCGCCTGAAGGGACAATCCCGCTAGAATCAGCTGGAGCGTGCTCAACACCGTGACAGAAGCATTCAGCGCTACAGCCAGAATCATGGCTCCTTGGGTAAGTGCCATCAGACCAAATGAGAAAAAACACCAGCGCAAATGCAGGCTCGAGCCGCGACGCATCAGCGTCCAAGAACACATCGCGACCAAGAGAACCGCTGCCGTAGCAAGTATCCAGTAGGGCTGCATAGGTGCCGACCGTTCGTGTCTCTACATTAACGGTTCTCAAGGCGCGGAGAAACTGGGCGAGACACCCGAATCGAAGGATGAGAGTGCTTCAGAACTGCCGGAGCGGAAGTTCCTCGTTCTGAGACTCGGCACGTACTGGCCCGGGGGCCTCTAGCGGTCTACTACCTGCCCTGATTCCTACTCAGGAACATGGACCGTGCCTGGCCACCACCCGAACAATCGCAAAGAGCGAAACCATCTGCCCTCAGCCTGCGCCATCTCTAGGCCGCATGCCCGCCGCCAGAGCCCGAATAACCCGTCGCTGGCTCGAGAATGGCTGTCATCGACCCCTTCGATTCAGGCAGCCGCCAGTCAGCGCCATAGCTCTGGATCTGCTCCCTCGCGAACGACGCCACGGGTAGCTCGGCCGTGAGAACAATCGTCCGCCCAACCGTATCGACTTCCACGGCATGCTGGTAGGCTTGCGCCTCAGACAACAGGAAAAGCCGTTGTAGCATTTCCACGACATAGTCGTAACTGTGATCGTCGTCGTTCAGCAAAACCACATGGAACAGCGGAACGAGCACATCCTGCGTGGATTGCTGACTCTGCGGAAGTGTCGTTGTCGCCATGTTTTTTTCCAGAATGCCACGAGTGCCGTCGCAATTTCTAGCGCCCACCCGCCCCTGAGGCGAGGCTTACCCTCGCCGTCCGCACCGCCTCGGTTGGCTGCACCCTGCGCCCAACAGTTGCTATGATGCGATCCGACGTAGCATGCGCGTGCGATTTTTTCAACCCGCTGCCCTCACCACCGCCTTCCTCGCTTTGCTCGTGTCGCGGGCCTCTGCCCAGTCCTCTTGGGAATCCGCCATTCACGGCAACCCGGAGGACGTGGTCACACCCGTGCAAGCCGGCTACGTGCTCATGGGCGGAGGACGGGACGTCGACGAGGCCATTCAGTGGCTGATTCAGCGCGCTGGGCGGGGCGACGTGGTGGTGTTGCGTGCCTCAGGCACCGCTGCCTACAACCCCTACATGGTCAGCCTCGGAGCGGATTCAGCAGAGACCATCATCTTCCGTGACCGCGAAGCCTCGAGTGACCCGCTCGTGCTGCAAAAAATACGTCTGGCCGAAGCCATTTGGATTGCTGGCGGAGACCAATGGAACTACATCCGGCTGTGGAAAGACACCCCCCTTCAACAGGCCCTGCAAGAACACATCGACGCGGGACGCCCTCTTGGTGGGACCAGTGCCGGCCTGGCTGTCCTAGGCGAGTTTTTCTTTTCCGCACGGCACGACAGCGTTCGCTCCGAAGAGGCTGGACTCGATCCCTATCACCCACGGGTTACGGTCGAAACCGGTTTCCTACGGATTCCCAACCTACAGAAGCTCATCACGGACTCCCACTTTTCTGAGCGCGACCGAATGGTGCGCACCCTCGCCTTCTTGGCCCGCATTCAAAAGGATTTTGATGTGATTTCCGTGCGTGCGGTCGGCCTTGATGAGCAAACGGCCATCGTTGTGGATGGTGAAGGAGCTGCCCGCGTCGTGGGCAGAAATCGGGCTTCCCTACTCCGCACGACCCGCCTGGCCGAGCAGTGCGAGCCAGCTCGCCCACTACGCCTCGATGACGTTGAATTTTGGTCCCTTGGACCGGGCGACGAATTCCGCCTCAACGCGACCGACTTTGGTCCTCAGGCTCCACCCAAACGCCTGGCCGTGGATGGCCTCCAGGTCTTGATTACGGAGCCCTGAACCAGCCTCCGGTGGCCTTTTCCCCTAGCTTGTTCTCGCACAATCCGACCCGCTAGCCGCCGAGTCGGGAACAACGTCAAACGCGCAAAAACCAGCCCTTCCGGGCCAGGCCCCACGCCACCACGTACATGAGCAAAACATACCCCACGGCATGAAGCAGCGAGGCGTTCTTCGGGCTTGCAATCTCGTTCAGCGCGCGGTCAATTGGGTCTCGCAGCTTCCAAAATCCTTCTAAACGAGCAAAAATGCCAGCTAACACATACACAGCAATCGGGTTCGACCCGTAAATGACCAGAGGCCGCGCCCACTTCTTCCACCCCAGAACATCCACAAACCAGTAGATCGAGGCGAACACCACCGCCGCCATTCCCGCCATGAGCAGCGCATAGGAGCTGGTCCACAAATTCTTATTAATGGGAAAACTGTTGTCCCACCAAACGCCGAGGAACATCAGAAAATTGCCGCCAACAAACAACCACACGGTTTTTTCCATGGGCCCGCTTGCGCTTCGTATCCAGTGCCCAGTCAGCACGCCGAACAACATCGTGGAGATCGCTGGGAGAGTGCTTAAAATCCCTTCCGGATCCCAGGTTTTGGTAACTGCGTAGAGATGTCCGCTGAGTAAGCGTTGATCGAGATATTGGGCTAGGTTCCCCTCCTTGTCGAGCACTCCGGCCATCCCGCCCGGCACAGGAACAAAGCTCATCAACGCCCAGTAAACAATCAATAACCCGCTTGTAAGCCCCACCTGCGTCCGCCAGCTCGTAAAGAGGAAAATCACAGCTGACGCCAAATAACAAACCGCGATGCGCTGGAGGACACCGGGAATCCGGATGGTGCGGAGCTCATAAAACGGAAATCCATTCAGCATCAAGCCCAACAAGAAAATTACAGCCGCCCGGCGCACGGCGTGCCGCACAAGCGGGCCCCGGGTGGCGCCTGATTCCCTGCGTTTGGCCAAAGAAAACGTCAGCGCGGCGCCTGAAATCCACAAGAAAAAGGGAAAAACGGTATCGGTGAACGTCCAACCGTGCCATTCCGCATGGCGTAACGGCGCGTACACATGCTTCCAATTCCCAGCATTGTTTACTAGCATCATGCTGGCGACGGTAAGCCCGCGGAACGCATCCAGAGAAATCAGCCGCGCAGGGGCTGGCTTGCGTGACTCGCTGGCTTGTCCGCCAGCAACAGCAGTGACTGTCCTAGCGGAAAGTTGCGATTCGCCCCCAACCATTTCTCCTCCATCACCAGGGCCCTAAACAACAGCTGGTCGAGCCAAGGCGCCACCGGGCGCACGCCGCTTTCCGGCGGCGAGCTCAAGAACGGTTCATACAGCCGGAACTTGGCCAGCGCGACGCCCATCAACAGCGAATTCAAATACGTGCATCGTAGCACGCGCAGCCGGTGCCGCGCCGCCAGCTCCAGCAACCGTCCTTTGGTAAACCGCTGGCGTTCCTGTGCAAACTGCGAATGGCGACTGCGGAGGATATCGAGAGCGGAAACCCGCACCACGAGCAGCCCCCCCGGCCGTAAAACCCGCACCAGCTCGCCAAAAGGTCTGTCTTCCTGGCCGCGGGGGAAGTGGACCAGCACATCCATCGACACCACCGCATCAAAGCTCGCTTCGGCGAAAGGCATCGCGGCAATGTCCCCTTGGACCATCCGCTTTACCCCCAAACGTTTCCCGTAGTTCAATCCCTCCGCCGCCAAATCCAAGGGCACCATTTGCCACCCATAGCGCTGTTCGAGCTCCCGCGAAAAATAGCCGGTCCCACATCCCGCCTCGAGCACTAGCCGCGGCCTTCTCTCCGCGTCCAGGGGATCTAGCAGCCGGAATAAGATCCGCCGCATGCCTCGAAACCACCAAAATGTCTCCTCCAAGGCGGCAATGTTGGCGAATTCCGCTGGGTTCATCATCACCACTTCATTATCAATCCCCCTGCCCGCACTTGGCGCTCTTCGCTCGCCTGCGCGCATATTCACCTGCTGCCCGAGTCGGGCGCTCCCCGGCCTGCGTCTCTGCGAAAAAGCAACGTTTTCCCCAAAACACCAGCTCATCGAACTCGCGCCGTTTCGCCGCTCCGTTTCAAGAAGCGCTTGCAGAACGAAAATTTCGCCTGCGGATCGAAGTTTTGTTGAGAACTTTTCCAAGCCCGCTCCACTACCTCGCTTGAGGGTCCCGCCGTGGAGCCCTCAAGAAACCATGTGGCCCTACTTGGTTGGCGTCCAGTTGCGACACCTCGCTCACTTCCGTGAAGTGGAAGCCCGTCTGGCTAACCTCTCCGCTGAACGGATCTTTGCCGGCGTCTGGCTCATCCGATCCGATTACGGTACCGATGCGATCGCCGCGGCCTTGCGCGCCCTTCTCGGCGATGACGAGCGCTTCTTTGTGGCCCTGCTCGACGAGGATTTTCGTTCTCACAATTTGCGGGTGGTCCTCTAGCCGCCTTTTGGACCGGCTTTCTCCGGAGCCTTGCTCAAACCCCTGGCTTCGCCCGCGCACCACTCTCGCGCACCACTCTCGCTTGCACCAGCGCCCGACAAACCCCGGTATAATCACTCCAGCATGAATCCTCTCCCCATCCTCAAAAACGACTGGTCACCCGGCGATAGCCGGGAGGTCGAAGCCTGGCGCATCGAAAAACAGATCGGACTGGAATACGATTCCTACCGGCGCATCTATTATGCCGACAACCGTGAGTGGGTCATTGTGGGGCAAATCGCCAAAGACGACGGAAAGAAGTACTACATTCTGGAGTGCGTGGCCTAGCTGCGCTACTGCCTCGACCCGGCCTCTCGAAGACTCTTCCCGCTCCTCCCTCGCCCACGACCGCCTCCACTTGCCAGTACCTCTTCCCCCGCTACCGCCTGTCTCTCTCACCATTTGCCTGCCGGCTCCGAAGCGCAATGTGCACTGCGCTAAACTCCGCAACATGGATCTGTCCTCCTTCAAGGAGCAGGTGCGCTCAGCGAGCAACATCGTCGAGATCATCGGCGAGCGCGTGCCCTTGAAGCGTGTCGGCTCTCGTTACGTTGGCCGCTGCCCGTTCCACAGCGAGAAAACTCCCTCCTTCAGCGTCAATCCAAACATGCAGATCTATAAATGTTTCGGCTGTGGAGCGAGCGGCGACGTGTTTAAATTCATCCAGGAGTACGACCACGTCACCTTCATCGAAGCCCTGAAATGGGTGGCCGAACGCTACGGCATTCCCTTTCCCCGGCGCTTGGAAGCGACCGACCCCGACACTTCCCTTCGCCAAGCTCTTTATCGCGTCAACGAGGCCGCTCTACGCCACTTCCGCTCCCAGCTGCGATCGTCTCAAGGCGCTGCAGCGCGTGCCTACCTCCAACAGCGCGGCGTCACCATGGATCTTGCCGAAGAGTTTGGTTTAGGTTTTGCGAGCGCCTCCCCCCAATCACTGGCCCTCGCCCTGCAGGGTGAAGGCTTTTCCCTCGAACTTCTTTCTCAAGCAGGACTGGTTCTGCAACGTGCGCAAGGCGGATTGTTGGACCGCTTCCGCGGCCGCCTGATCTTTCCCATCCACTCTGAATCGGGCCAGTTGGCCGGCTTTGCTGGCCGCGCTCTCAGCGCCGGTGACGAACCCAAATACCTCAATTCGCCAGAAACTGCCGTCTACCGAAAAAGCAATCTTCTGTACAATCTCAACCGCTCGAAAGACGCCATCCGCCAGTCGGACCGCGTGATCCTGGTCGAAGGCTACATGGACGTCATCGGCCTTTGGTCAGCCGGCATTCGCGAAACGGTGGCCAGCTGCGGCACCGCTCTTACTGCCCAGCAAGTGAAGATCATGCGCCGGTGGTGTCAAACCGTAGTGGTGAACTTCGACCCGGACACGGCTGGACAAAACGCCGCCGAGCGCACGCTGCAAACACTCCTTGACGAGGGGATGCGCGTGCGCGTCCTTGTTCTCGATCGCGACCTGGACCCTGATGAATATGTCCGCACCGTCGGCTCAGAGAGTTACCTTCGCTTGGTGAAGCAGGCCCCCAATTACTACATCTGGCTTGCCGATCGCGCCAAACAACGCTTTGATTCCCGCACCGCCGAAGGCCGCCAACAGGCCCTCCAGTTCTTACTGCCCGCGCTGCACCGCATCCCCGACAAAATCGAGCGCGCCGGCGTGGCCGGCGACCTTGCCTCCTATCTCGGGGTTGAGCCTGGTCTGATCCTCGAAAATTTTAAAAAAGCGGCCCTGGACCGCCGCCGCATCACGATTTCGCCGCCCGCACCCGCAGCCTTACTCCCTGCCGAGAGAATCTTGCTTCGCAATCTGATCCACTATCCAGCCATTCGCAGCTGGGCGCTCCCCCGCCTTCGCTCCCTCGCCCTTCTCCCCAAACTCCGTTCTTCCAATCTGTTGCTCGCTATGCTCTCTCTCTGGGAGCACGATCCCGACTTTGACTATGCCCAACTCGAGGCGCAACTAACTCCCACCGACGCCACCCTACTGTCAGAAGTCATTTTCGCCGATGAGTTAGCTGAAGATTTTGAACAGGCTCAAGAAAACACCGCGGCCAGCTTGGCTACCCTAGAAGCCGAGAGTCGCAGCGCGAGCCTGGATTTGTTGCGCCAGCAGATTCGTGAGGCCCAGCAGAAAGGAGACATGCAGCAAGCCTTGGCTTTGCTTGAACAGCTCGACCGCTTGCAAAAAGCCGCGCGCACTCCAGGCCAGGTCCGGCCAGCGAGCCTCGGCCCAAAGCCGACTTAGGCCCCCGAGTGGCGCCAGATCCAAAACTGGCGTCACAGCGCTTGATGGTAGAATGTGAGAGTTCAGCATTAGGTCCTCGAAGAAAACAGCAGTTACGGAAGCAGGAAACGGAAACAGCGGTTACGGAAGCGCCCTCCATCGTTACCATGGTGCGCGCCAGCCGATACCGGATATAAAAACGGAAACAGCGGTTACGGAAGCAGGAACAAGGTGGGAACGGAGGAAAAATTCGAGCGCTCGGAGCGCCTCGTCAACCTCGGCAAAGAGAAGGGTTTCGTCCTCTATGACGAGGTGAACGAACTTCTCCCCGACGATGTCACCACGGCCGCCGAAATCGAGGATCTCTTCGCCGACCTCGAATCAAGCGGCGTGGAAATCATCGACGGCGCCAAAGTCGATTTTGAAAAGAAAATCGACGAGACCGAAGATTTTGGCGAGCTGGATTACTCGCAGGACTTCGGCGACAAAACCAATGACCCCGTCCGCATGTACTTGCGCGAAATGGGCACTGTCCCCCTGCTCACGCGCGAGGGAGAAATTGAGCTGGCTAAACGCATCGAACACGGCCAACGCATGGCCGCCAAAGCGCTCTTCCGCTCCCCTCTCATCATCCGCTACATCATTGGCATGGCCGAAGACATTCGCTCAGAAGCGGTTTCTGTACGCGACATCCTCATTCAAAACGACCTCTTGGTGAGCGATGAAGCCGCTGCCCAGCAAACCACCGATTTGTTGGCCCGCATCGCCGAAGTTGAAAAACTACAGAAAAAAATTCACCAAATCCGTCAAAAACTGCAAACCATTTCCCGCGGGATGAAGCCCAAATCCTACCGCTCGCTTCGCTGGCAACTGGGCCGTACGATTATTACCGTCTCCCGCCTTCTGCGCACCATTCCTTTTACCAGCGCCATGCTGCACCAGTTCGCCAACGAACTGCGCCGAGCCGTTGAAGAATTCAAACCCCTCGAACGCGAAGTGGCGCGCCTGCAGCGGCTCATCGAACAGGCGCCCCAAAATCACACCTCCACGCGGGAACACCGGAAAGAACTCAAATCGGTGATGAACCGCATCGCCCAGCTCGAGGAGGAATACGGCGCCACGGCCACCGACTTACGCCGCACGCTCCAAATCGTCGAAAAAGGCGAACTGGAAGCCGAATCCGCGAAAAAACAGCTCATTGAAGCAAACTTGCGCCTGGTCGTGTCCATCGCCAAGCGCTACACCAACCGCGGCCTCCAGTTCCTCGATCTCATCCAAGAAGGCAACATCGGCCTCATGAAAGCCGTCGATAAGTTTGACTACCGCCGTGGCTACAAGTTCTCCACCTATGCCACGTGGTGGGTGCGGCAGGCCATCACCCGTGCAATTGCCGATCAGGCCCGTACCATCCGCATCCCCGTGCACATGATCGAGACCATCAATAAACTGGTCCGCACGCAACGGGCTTTGCAGCAAGAACTGGGACGCGAACCCACTACCGAAGAGCTAGCCCGCCGCCTAGACCTCCCCGTCCCCAAGGTGCGGAAGGTCCTCCGCATCGCTCAGGAGCCCATCTCACTGGAAACCCCCGTGGGCGAGGAAGAAGAATCTCATCTCGGCGACTTCATCGTGGACCGGCGCGTGGTCTCACCTTCTGAAGCGGTCATCAACCTCAATCTGCGCGAACAAACCGCCGAAGTGCTGAAAACCCTCAGTCCCCGCGAAGAGAAAATCATCAAAATGCGATTCGGCCTTCAGGACGGCAGCGAGCACACGCTCGAAGAGGTTGGTCAACATTTCGCCGTCACACGCGAACGCATTCGCCAAATCGAGGCGAAAGCCCTGCGCAAACTCCGCCACCCTAGCCGCAGCCACCGCCTGCGGGCCTTTCTTGAACAAAACAATTCGCACGACTGAAAGGCTTGGCCTCGCCATCCAAGGGAAGCTTTCGCGCGAATCCGAGTGTCACCAGAAAAGCCGCCGCGCGGCTCCTAACCCCCATCTACCTCCCACCTAACCCCCATCTACCTCTCACCTGCCTCTCACCTGCCTCCCACCTAACCCCTACCTACCCCCCACTTGCCTCCTTTTGCCATCCGTCCTGCGGGTTGCCAGGCTGTCCACCAACCGCTCCCAGCAGACGGCGGGACACTAGGGGAGCGGCGATGGAGGCCGCGAAACCTGACCTTTCCGCGCCTCCTCAATCGAAATATGATTCACTTCCAGCGTCGCGCCAAGGGCCTGATCGAGCGCCACCCGGGCTCTCGCATACGAGGCCAGCGCGGCGACCTCCGCCCCCTGTGCCACCGCGAGATCTCGCTGCGCTTGAATTACAAAGAAGATCGTCGAGGCCCCCAGCGCATATTTCTTCTGCTCGGCATCGAGCGTTTGCTCGGCGAAAATCCGCGATTTGTTGGCCGCCTGGTAGCTGGCTCGCGCCTGTTGGAGAGCAATCAGCGCATTCTGCACATCCACGCGGATTTGATTGATCTGCGCTTGCTGCCGCAGTTCTTGCTGCCGCAACCGCAACAGATCATTCGCCATATCGGCCCGAGCCTGCCGGTTGTTGATCGGAATGCTCAATTGAAACCCAATACTGTAATCCGGAAAATTCCGCGCAAAAATCTGCCGCAACACCGAACCATAGCCGCCCAAGAAATACGGATTCGCTTGTTGAACGAAACCAAACTCGGGCGGCAGACCCGGAATGGGAATTGTATTCACCGCCCCCGCCAGTCCGTTGTGCCGCGTCGAGAGCGTCAAGTCTAGCTGGGGTAAAAGCTGGCTCTTGCTGCCCTCCAAACCGATCTTCGTGGATTCGATGCTCAAGCGCGTCTGCTCCACATCGGGCCGTGTTTGCAAGGCCGTGTTCACGAGATCCTGAATCGGTCGAATCTCGTCTTGGTCCGGGATGCGCAAGCTATCGGTCGGCACAATCCGTGCATCGGCCAACAACGGGCTGGAAACCCCAGTCCGGCTCAAGGCGTTTTTGAGAATGGTCTCCTGTTGCAGCAGACGGGTTTCCGCCACCGTCAGATCCTGCTGGTTGCGCGCCACTTCTGCTTCGGCCCGCACAATCTCAATTGGGGCTAAGGTCCCGATCTCCACCTGCTTCTTGTTATCGCTCAGCAGTTTTTCAGCCAGCGCCAAGGCTTGCTTTCTAACTTTGACGTCTTCGCTGAAACTCACCAAATCCCAGTAGATATTGATAATGTTCGACACCGTGACGATGACTTGCTGTTTAAAAACGAGATCCGCCACTGTCATCTCGTTCTTCGCAATGCGGATAAACCGGTTGTTGACCGCCCGGCCGAAGCCCCGCAGCAAGTTTTGGGTGATGGTTAAGCCCAGGTTGCCCGTAAAAAAGGGATTGATTTCCGCCCGGGGAATGTTGGTTCGAACGTGACTGGTATTGAAATCAAGCGAAACGTTTGTCCCCGTCAAAAACCCTTTCTGAATGCCAAAAAACGGGCTCTGGTTGTTGATCACCGTCGCTGGCACACCTGTTGCAAACGAGTTGGCGTTAATGCTGGAACGGTGGTTGTAACCATAACCAACAAACACCACCGGGTCTAATTGCGGGATCGCGGTTCCCGACTGCGTGAAGACGAATCCCCCTGCCGAGGTCGTTCCCGTGTCGCCACCCCCACCGCCTCGCGCCTGGAACGTGCCGAGCCCTCCGCCACCCGTCACCGAAGACGCCACCGCCGTCGTGTTCGTGTTCAGCGAAGTGGGAATTCCGCGGATGAACCCTCCCGCCTGCGCCCGCATGAGCTCTGCCTCTGCCAAGCGCGGTCCGTAGCGCTGGATCTCAATGTCCAGGTTGTTCTCAAGCGCCAGGGCAATCGCATCTTGAAGCGACAAATAAATCCGCCCTGCGCGCAGCAGCGACTCAAGCCGCGTGCTGTTGCGAAGATTGATGGGCGGGATCTCCTGAACTTTGTAGTGTTGCAGCCGCTGGCGAAGCCCCTCAAAACTCCACCGCGACCCAGAGTTCGGCACCGGCGAGGGCACGGCGGATGGGGACTGCGCCCAACCGGGCTGCCCCCCCGTAACAGCACACGCGAGAAAAACCAGCAAAATTATCTGCGTCATGCGGCAATCATCCCTTTCAGACTCGATTCGTTCAGAAAATTCCCCCAAGCAATCCTGCCTTTTCCTCAAGCATTAGATAACGCGAGAAGCGCAATCGCTGTTCCGTATTTTTCAATCCTAACGCAAGCTCAGGCCACCCTTTCACACCCTGTGTTTGCCGCCGCCCTTCGGTTTGCCGCCGCCCTTCCTCCGACCTCAGTGCTATACTCACGAGTCAGAATTAAAGTCTTCCACCGTGAGCTCGACTTCCCCCCCACTGATCGAACTGTTTCGCCAAAAGGGAGCCTATCTGGAAGGACACTTCCGCCTCACCAGCGGTCTGCACAGTCCCGCCTACTTGCAATGCGCCCTCGTGTTGCAATATCCCGAGCTGGCGGCATCCCTCGGCCAGCAGCTCGCAAACGAGCTTGCGCGCTTAGTCCCGCTTGATCACCTAGACGCCGTTGTCTCCCCCGCCCTCGGCGGTTTGATCATCGGACACGAGGTGGCCCGCGCACTCCACTCGCGCCATCTGTTCACGGAACGCGTCGATGGAAAAATGGCCCTGCGGCGCGGATTCCAATTAAAACCGGGCGAGCGCGCCGCCGTCGTCGAGGATGTGATCACCACCGGAGGCAGCACCCTCGAGGTGATTGAACTGCTTTCCTCCCAAGGCATCGAAGTTGTCTGTGCAGGTTCGATTATTGACCGCAGCGGGGGCCGCGCAAAAATCAATACTCCGCACGTCGCACTCGCCTCGCTCAACATCGCCACCTACTCTGAGCAGGATTGCCCCCTGTGCAAACAAGGATTGCCTCTCCTCAAACCGGGGTCCCGCCCTCTGGCCCCCGCCTCCTAGACCACCCTCTCGAAACTTGAGCAGGATCCCTTGCAACATGGCATAACTGGTGAGCAAGAACATGTCGCGGCGCATCCGGTTCACCCTTTGCTATGACGGCACTGACTATCATGGCTGGCAGCTACAACCAGGCCTTGCCACCATCCAGGGGACCTTAGAAAACGTTCTTGGCGAAATCGAGGGCTCGCCCGTGCATGTGCTCGGCTCAGGCCGCACCGACGCCGGCGTGCACGCTCTCGCGCAAGTCGCCGCCTGCGACCTCACTAATCCCATTCCCTGCCCCAACCTCCGCAAGGCCATGAATCGCCTCTTGCCCCCAGACATCCGCGTACTCGACGTCCAAGAGGCGCCCCCTGACTTTCATCCTCGCTTTCACGCCAAGTCGAAAACTTATGAATATCGCATTTGGCGCGGTGAAATTTGTCCCCCCTTCGAGCGCCGTTACGTTTATCACTTTCCCTATCCCATCAACGAACAGGCTTTCTTGGATGCCGCCGCCGTCTACGTTGGCGAACATGATTTCTCCGCCTTTGCCGCTGCTGATCCCAAGGACAGCCTGGGCTTGAGCAAAGTGCGGCGCATTTTCTCTTCCCAAGCTTTCCGCCACGGCGAGTTGCTGATTTTTCGTGTCTGTGGTTCGGGCTTCCTTAAGCACATGGTCCGCAATCTCGTCGGCGGACTCATCGAAATCGCCAGGGGCAACCTCACCCGCCAAGATCTCGCCGACCTCCTGCTGCCTGGCAGAAACTCCAAGCTCGGATTTGCCGCTCCAGCCCGTGGACTGTTTTTAACCAGCGTCGAATACAATTTCTCTCCCGCGACCAGCGCCTGCGCCCGCACCGTTTCTTGGCCCATCCCGCAAGGATCTTCCTCCGGCGAAGCGCTGCCTTGAGGTCCTCACTTCCAGCCCACTGTACAATCTCTCCCTCGGAGGGCTTGACTAACCGCTTAGAGTGAGATAGTGTCTTTTCCACCAGTTTTTAAGCTGTGTTTCGTCGTCCGACACCAAATTCTAGATATTCGTTGCGATGCAAAGGGGTGTATCTATGATTCGTCTTGCTGCCGCTTCGTTTGCGGCTTGCTTGCTCCTGGAGGTGTCTGCTCTCGCGCAAATCGGTGTTGGCACAATTACGGGTCGAGCCCAAGATCCCTCGGGCGCCGTGATTCCGAAGGTCAACGTCACCATTGTTCAGGCAGGGACCAACTTCACTTTCGTTGCTGTCACCAACGAGGAGGGGATCTATCGCGTCCCCTCGCTTCAGCCCGGACGCTACCGGATCACCTTTGAAGCCCAAGGATTCAAACGTGTCGTCCGGGAGGACGTCGAGCTACGCACTGGCGATGTACTCGCCGTTGACGTGACCATGGAAGTCGGTTCCGTCACCGAATCGGTCGAAGTTTCTTCTGGGGCGCTGTTGCTTGAAACAGAAACTTCAGCTACCGGCACGGTTATGTCCGGCACTGTCCTCTACGACCTGCCTCTCTACCAGCGCTATATCAACTCCACCCTCAACCTCGTGCCCGGACTCACCACGGGCGGCTATGCCTGGGGCGGCGGCCTCGGCAACTACTATGTCGCCGGCCAGCGTCCTGGTGAAACCGGTGTCTTCGAAGATGGCGTCAACGGCAACGACCAAGCCGCCGGAGACTCCGCCATCCGCCCCATTCAAAACGCAGTCGCCGAAGTGAAAGTCATCACCACGGTGCCACCAGCTGAGTACGGGCACACCGGAGGCGGTGTCATCAGCGTGGCCAAGCGCTCCGGGACGAACGAATTCCATGGCATGGCATCCTGGTTCGGCCGCACTCGCATCATGCAACACCGCCTGTTCTTTGACCGTCTTCGCGACACCGATCCTCGCCCAGGCCGCCCCAATGGCGTGCCTTCCTTCTTCATGATGCCCGACGCCAACCTCTCGGGCCCCATTTACCTTCCCAAGCTATACGACGGCCGCAACAAAACCTTCTTCTTCTTTGCCTACCAGCGGCTCCATGAAAAGAAAGTGGCCCAAGTTCAATCCACCACACCCACCCTCGCCATGAAGCAAGGCGACTTCAACTTCCCCGGCGTGGCCAATCCTAACCCCATCTTTGACCCTGCCACCACTCGCTTTGTGAATGGCCAGTGGTTCCGCGATCCCTTCCCTGGTAATATCATTCCACAAGCGCGCTTCGATCCCGTCGCGAGGAAAATTCTTGAATTCGATCCCTGGGTGCAACCCAACCAGCCCGGCACGTTCAACGCCCTCGGTCCGGTCGGCAACCTAATGGCCGATGAATTCGCCCGCGTCTTCTTCGACGACTTCAGCCTTCGCCTCGACCACCAATTCAGCTCTTACTTCAAAATCTACGGCTCCTACACCGAGAACCGGCAATCCGGTTTCGGCCGGCCCATTAACATCCGCATGGACCGCCCGGACTTCGACCACCAGCAAGGAAACTGGAATCCGTTCTACCAGCGCAACCTTTCCGCTGGAAAAACGTGGGTTGTTTCACCTACCGTGGTCAACGACGCCCGCGTGGGTTACTACCGGCGCGAAAATCTGAGCCGCGTACCAGGGTTTCAACAGAACTGGCCCCAGCGGCTAGGTATCCCCAATCTGGATGGCAGCCTCATGCCAGCCTTCGGCTCTGGCAACCGCGACACGCCCGAGTCTCTCTACGGCATCACGGGCGCTACACCTAGCCGGATGGTCAACGAGACCTTGTCCTTCCGCAACGACACCACCTGGATGCGCGGCAAGCACGCCTATAAGTTTGGCTACGAGATCCTGCGCTTCCGCTTGAATTCCGCCATCCAAGCTCGGCCAGCTATGTTCTCCTTTGCCGGAGTCACCGCTGGCGTGCAACCGAGCGGAGCGTTAGTGCCCAATACGGGAAACTACTTCGCAGGCTTTCTCACGGGCTACGTCGCTCAAGGCCTCTTCCAAGCCGAACTAACCAGCTGGTTGCCACGCTCCTCCATCCACAGCTTCTACATTCAGGACGACTGGAAAGTCACGCCGAAACTCACCCTGAACATCGGGCTGCGTTACTCCAACGAATCGCCCTTCAACACCAAATGGGGCTTGATGTCGAACTTTGACCCCACCGCTACGGACGACGTCACGGGCCGGACCGGCGGATTGATCTTTCCACGCAGTAACCTGAACCGCCGCGACAACAACAACTTCAACCCCCGTTTCGGCTTCGCCTGGAATCCATTCTCCAAGTGGGCCTTCCGCGGCGGCTTCGGCATCTATACGCTCGATACCAAATTCCCCGCCACCCGCATTCAGTTTGACGAACTCGTGGCCCAGAACAACCAGCAGGCTGCTCCCGGCGATCCAACGCCAGTCTATCGTCTCAGCCAAGGTCCCAACCCCATCACCTTCCGGCTTCGCTCCAATGGCTCCGCCCCCTTTGTCGGCGCCAACTTCGGTGCTCGAGGTGTCGAGTACTGGGACCCCAACCTCCGCAACGCTTACTCTATGACCTGGAACTTCAACGTCCAGCACGAGGTCGTGAGTGGCTATCTGCTTGAAGTCAGCTACCAAGGCTCAGCCGGCGTCGGCCTCATGGAGCGATGGAACATTAACACGTTCCCCATCGATTTCGCTGTCAACAACCTGACGCTCCGCAACCAGGTGTTCGCTGCCGCGCAAAATTTCCGCCCCTTCCCGCACTTCGGGGACATCTTCATGCGGTCCAATTTTGGCCATTCCACCTTCCACTCCGGAACGGTCAAACTCGAACGCCGGTTCTCTCGCGGCATGTTCTTCAACACCTTCTATACCTTCTCGAAGGCCATCAATAGCCAGGATGGCGACAACAGCGGCAGCGGCGTGGCCCCCATTCAAAACCGTGGCCTTGAAAAAGCCCGCGCCGGTTATGACCGCAACCACCGCTTGATTGGCGTTATCAACTGGGAGTTGCCCTTCGGCCGCAATCGGCGATGGCTGAACAACCGCTGGCAGAACTGGATTTTCGGGGGACTCGAGATCTCCTGGGTACAAACTGTCGAAAGCGGCAACCCACTCACCTTCTCCTTCGTTAACTCGCCTTACAACTATTACCCAGGCTTTGCCGGGAATCGCCGCCCGGACATCGTCTCCCGGCCCCGCCTGCGAGACAACTGGCGCGATTTCGGTGGCGACCGCTTCAACATCCAAAACATCAACCCCATCGTCGACATCAACCACTTCGCTTTGCCCGGCGGTTGTCCTCAGGCACTGCCGCCAGCCGGCACCCCCGAACGCACCGCGCAAATTGATCGCTGCAGCTTTTTGATCGGAAACGCGGGCCGCAACATTATGACCGGCACGCCGCTGATCTGGTCCACCGTCTCAGCGCAGAAGAATTTCCTGGTCAAAGAACGCTTCCGCGCTCAGCTGCGCTGGGACTTCCAAAACGCGCTCAAGACCTATAACTTCAACCCGCCGACCACAGCCGTCGATTTCCAGAACCCGCGCACCTTCGGAAAGGTCAGCTCGGACCCACGCACCGCTTCACTGGGCGGCCAGCCGCTGATGAACCTCACTGTGATGATCCAGTGGTGAAGCCGGGCGCTTCTCAGCGCCACCAGGCTGGCCGGGAAATCCGACGAAATCTCTAGCCCGCGCGGACGAGCCCAAAAACCTCGCCCCAGCGGGTCTTTTTTTCAAGAAAGTTCCTTTATCCTTCCCGGAACCGGCGATTCTCTGTGTGTTTCCGTGAGCTGGTAATTTTAGAGGCGCTCGGCTAAGCCAGATCAGCCGGGCCCGGAAAGGGAAGCTAACATGCGCTGCCTGGTACTTTTTCTCGCCCTGTCGGCCTTTGCGCAAGACTATCGGGGCAGGGTTCAAGGCACCGTAACCGATTCCACGGATGCCGCCGTCGTGGGTGCAAAAATCACCATTTGCAATCTCGGCACGGGCGTCTCGGCAACCCGGCAATCCGGCCCCAACGGTGTTTATCTCTTCGATAACGTCGAGCCCGGCAGCTACGTTGTAACAGCGGAATTGCAAGGCTTCTCGAAACAAGTTCGCGAGGGCGTGCTGGTATCAGCCGTACCTCAAAGGCGTGCCCCTGATCTACTACCCCTACATCGGCATCGTCGGGCAAACCACCGCCGGTTACGGCAAGGGCAGCTACTGGTAGCGATGCAGGCTGCTCCACCTGTCATCCCAGCTGATCTTCTTGCCCTCTCGCAACCAAAATTTCATGGCGTGTGGGTATTCAGCGACTCCAACAACCGCCGTGTGTAGCCTGTTCAGAAGTTCATCCTGCTGCCCCGCCTGGGCGGCGCATATCGCCTAAATGACAAAACCGCGCTCAACCTTGGCTTTGCCCGCTATGCGACACCTGTCTCCACCATCGCCAACACGCTCGGACGTTGTCGCTGGTGTCCTGGCTTCACCCAAACCTCCAACCCCCTGCCCTTTGTCGAGGGCCGCCCTCAAGCTGTGCTTTCTAACCCCTTCCCCGCTGCATCCAATCCGCTCCAGTTGCCCATCGGCAAATCGCTCGGCGCTTACACCAACGTCGGCAGCTCCGCCAACTGGGCGAATCAAAACTTTCGCGCCCAAATCAATGACCGTATCAATCTCACCCTCCTGCGCGAGATCCCCGGCCAGTTCAAAGTGGACGTTACCTGGTTTTTGAACTTCGGCCGTTACGTTCCTCACGACGACTTGATGAATATGGCTGACCCCAACCTTACCTACACCTACAAGGCTCAGCTTTCACAAATCATCCCCAACCCCTTTTTCAATTACCTGACGCCGGACCGCTTCCCCGGCGACCTCCGAAACCAGCGCAACGTGACCCGGGGCAGCCTGCTACGTCCTTATCCCCACTACGGTACCCTCACTGTCAACAACGTCTCGGATTGGCGAAATCGCTACCAGGCCCTGCAACTGCGCCTCCAGCGCACCTATTCTGCCGGCGCGAGTCTGCTTGTCGCCTACAACTACAACCAGGAGCGCCAAGAGGCCTACTTTAACGACATTCAACAATACGCGCGCCAGGTCTTCTGGCTCGGCTCCAACAATGCCCGTCACCGGCTCACCGTCGCAGGCGTTTACGACTTCCCCATCGGGAAAGGCAGGGCGATCGGCTCCTCCTTCCATCCCGTGGCTAACGCCATCATCGGCGGATGGCAGGTGTCCGGAATTTATACCTACCGCTCCGGCGAGTTCATCCGCTTCCCCCAACTCGATGTCATCGGCGATCCGAAAATTCCCAACCCCGGACCAAATGGCTGGTTTAACACCAGCGCCTTTCGCATTCCCGAGCCCTTCACCCCACGCACCAATCCCTACCAATATCCCGGTATCACCGGGCCCCGTTTCTGGAATCTCGATGGTACGCTATCCAAGTTCTTCCCGCTGGCTGAGTCTTTGAAACTCGAATTCCGCCTCGAAGCTTACAACGTGACCAACTCGCTCATGTGGGCCAACCCTGTCACCGCAATCGCCAACCCCTTGTTCGGACGCTCCACCGCTCAGGCCACGGGCAACCGCGGACGAGAAATCCAGTACACCTAGCGGCTTCAGTTCTAAAATGCGGGCCTCTCCCGCCCCTATCGGGCGGGCCAAACCGGTCTCGCCGAGCCTTGCTTGATACGGCCGCTGCCTCGGTCGCTACGGAGCCAGCGATGCCGGTTTGCGAAATCGCCTCCCTGCCCTCCGGCCCACTGTTGGTAGAATCAGACGTAATGCAAAAACCTGTCGTCAGCTTCGGCGAAATCATGTTACGGCTCGCGCCTCCAGGCTTTGAGCGCCTGCTGCAATCTCCTCAGCTGGTAGCCACGTTCGGAGGCGGCGAAGCGAACGTGGCGGTCGCCGTCGCTCAGTTTGGTTATCCCTCCCGCTACGTCACTGTGCTCCCTCCAAACAACCCCATCAGCGACGCCTTCCTTGGGGAATTGCGCCGCTTCGGCGTGGACACCAGTTGCATCGTCCGCGGCGAGGGCCGCTTCGGCATCTACTTCGTCGAACCTGGCGCCAACCAGCGCCCCTCTAAAGTTCTTTATGACCGCGCCCACAGCTCCATCAGCCTAGCCAAGCCCGGCGACATCGACTGGTCAAAATGTTTCCAGGATGCCACCTGGTTTCACATCACTGGCATCACCCCCGCGATTAGCGCCACTGCCGCCGAGCTGGCCATCGAAAGCACCCGTCTTGCCAAACAGCTCGGACTCACTGTCTCTTGTGATCTTAATTACCGCAAAAATCTGTGGAAATGGGGCAAAAAATCCTCGGAAATCATGCCCGAAATCGTCAAGAACGCCGACATCGTCATCGCGAACGAAGAGGATTGCCAGATGGCTCTGGGCATCCACATCGACGTCGACGTACACTCCGGAAAACTCGACCTCAAGCAGTACGAAAAACTCACCGCAACCGTTCTTGCCGCTTATCCCAACCTCCACACGGTCGCCATCACCCTGCGCGAGTCCAAAAACGCTTCCCACAACGGATGGTCGGCCTGTCTCAACCACCGCTCCCAGTTCCTCACCAGCCGCCACTACGAAATCACGCACATTGTGGACCGTGTGGGTGGCGGCGATAGCTTCGCCGCAGGCCTCATTTATGGCCTTCTGACCATGCAAAATCACCAGGAAGCGCTTGAGTTTGCCGTCGCCGCCTCCTGCTTGAAACACTCCATTCCGGGCGACTTCAACCGCTTCACCGCAAACGAGGTTCTCGCCCTGGTCAAAAGTGGCGGCTCAGGCCGTGTCGAGCGTTGAAGCCCGGACCCGATTTCTAGTGCGAACCGCAAAACAGTGCGCTTTGGCGGTGAGCGGTCAGCCCTCCGAGACGCCGTTCACCGCCGCTCCCGCTCACGGCCTCCCCCTCCACTTGCATTCCTGCTCCCGCGCCCATTATCGTCAGGAAGTGATGTTTCGCTCCTTGATCCTAGTGCTCCTAATCCTTCCCGTATCTGTGGCCACGGCAGAGCGAAAAGCTGTCTTTCCCTCTGGAGGCATTAAACCGGTTGGCCCCTACAGCCCCGGTATCCTCGCCGGCGACCTCCTCTACGTTTCTGGTCAAGGCGCTCGCGACAGCACGGGCAACATGGCGAGTGACCCTGCGGCGCGCGTCCGCCAGTGCCTCAACAATGTCAAAGCCATCGTGGAAGGCGCCGGCCTTACCATGGAACACATCGTTTACAGCCAGGTCTATCTACACTCCTCGGTCAGCTATGATGTTCTCAATCAAGTCTGGAAGGAGTTCTTCCCCAAAAATCCTCCTGCCCGCGCCACGCTTGGCGTTTACCGCATGCCCACCGACACCACTGTCGAAATCAACGCAGTTGCCGTCCGCTCCCTCGCCCAAAAGAAGCCTGTGACCGCTCCCAGCTTCCCGAAGGATGCACCAATTGCGGCCGGCATCCTGACCGCCGACCGCTTGTTCATCTCCGGTTTGCTCGGGCGCGACCCTAAATCAGGCCACATTCCCCAAGATCCGGCCGCGCAAGTTCAGCTGGCCCTCGATCGAATGAAGGAAGTGCTCCAGGCCGCAGGCCTTGATTTCCGCCACGTCGTCTTCGTCAATCCCTACCTCACGCCGGCTCTTCCTCTCAAAGTCATGAACGAGGTCTATGCCAAACACTTTGAATTTGGCAATACGCCCGCCCGCGCTACCATCACTGTTTCTTTCCTCCCCCATAACGCCAACATCGAATTCACCGCGGTCGCCGTCCGAGACCTCAACAAGCGTCGCGCCGTTCGTCCCAAAAACATGGCTCCCAGTCCCACTGCAAGCCCTTGCGTTTGGGCCGCCAGCACGCTCTATTGCTCAGCCAAAGCTGGATTTATCCCGGGTCCCAACGGCGGCATCTTCGCCGATCGGGTCGAAGATCAAGTGCGCCAAACCATGCGCAATTTGCTCGATGGCCTGGAAGAAGCTGGCCTCGACTTCTCCCATGTCGTCGCGAGCAACGTCTACCTGGACAACATCGATGACTTCGCCAAGATGAATGCCGTCTATAGCAAGTACTTCCCGGCCGAGGCCCCTCCGACGCGCACGACTGTCGCACCCCTACCCCCCGTCGAACGCGTCCGTTCCGATTCGGGCCACTTCCCCAAGCTCGAAGAAATTTCTCTGATCGCCGTGAAGGAAACGGCGCGCACGGCGAGCTCTACCAACAGGCTCACTCCGCGAAAGTGAATGTTACAATAAGGAAGGAAAGGGGGCGTAACGGTTTCGACGGGTTAGTATCGGCTTAGGAAGGCGTGTCGGGTTCCGAGCTCCCGTAAAACGATCGGAAAACAATAACTGCCAACACGCAGTTTGCTTACGCTGCTTAATTTTTAGGCAGCCGCCCTTGGTAGTGAGCCCGCGCACTGCCTCTGGGCGTCATCCAGCGGGATAGGCCGAGAGCTTCGGTCCGGAGCTGTAGGCCGAAAAGAACCGGACTAGGCCACTGAGAGTTTTGCCGGTTTTGAATCAGGAGCCGAAACTTGAAAATCGGATACACACGTAGGCTTTCTAGGGCGAGCTTTCTCGGACGCGGGTTCGACTCCCGCCGCCTCCACCACGGCCGTCGCCTTTCCTCTCCGCCCGCTCCCTTGGAAGGAATTTCCGTCCCTCTCTTCGAAGACACCACTGGTCCCGGCCCACCACAACGCTGATGTTAGCTGGCCACCTGCCTCCAGCGCTTTTCTGGCTCCAAACCGCTTGCCCCAATCAGAAGCCAAAGGGGATGTTGTTGGCTTGACAGAACGCCTCAAACTCAGCCCAGCCTTTGAAATGAAACAGCTCACTGCTCCAGCTCAGCCCCTCGCCGGACGGGAAGGTAAACGTAAAGTTCCTCATCGATGAACCCGGTCCCCTGGCGGGGAGTCCAATGCGGCTTTCCTGCCTTCCGACCCTCCACCGCATGCCGCGCTGAACCTCCTGCTCCCCCATGTTTAATGGGGTTATAAACTTCCCCTGTCGCCTTAAAAAACTCGTAGTTCATGACTTCCTCAGCCAGGAAATGATCTTCCGGATTGCCTCTTCCGGAAGGTAGATGGCTCCCGGGAGAGGACGTACCGAACTTGTAAATGCTCCCCAAATCTAAATCCTGGAGAATTGGCCGGCCAAGTGCACCTACCACGATGTAGCGGTCGCCCACGTCCACAAGCTTGGCCCCTTTCGCCAGAGCATATTTGCTCCCGGCTGCATCCCAGTCAAACACCTTGCTGCCGTTTACAGTCATCTTTTCGCCGTAGGGCACTTCGTAGGCCGGGCGGGTGGGATTCTGGGCGATAAAATCATCCATCTCGGGAAAGGCCCCTTTCAGATTTCCCATGGGATAGTTCGACCGGGCCCCTTTTGCCACGACTGCTTCGATTTCGGGCGTTTTCGGAATCCCTACGATTCCGAGCCAGCCCATCTTGGACTTCGCTTTGATCCACTCCGGCTTGCCGTCGGCCCATCCTTTCAGCCCCTTTAGCCAACGCAACCGCTGCTCGCTCGGACCTCGCAGAACAATCATTTCTCGATTCCGGGCGGACCGGGATCGGAACACGGCGTCCTCACCCTCCCGCAAGATCTTCCCCGGATTGGCGACCCTCGTCATTACATTTTCGCTAGCGTAGCCGTACTGGCTGCGCGCCAGCCGGCTGGCGAGCGCTGCTCCGAGTTTGCCCTCCATCAGCCAGTGGTCTGGTTTGTGTTTCAAAATCAGCTGCTTCAAAACACCCACCGCCTTGGCCCCCGCTTTCAGGCTCCCCCCTACTGATAACCCGAGCGCGATATCTTTCAAAACCTGAGCTACAATTTGTTGAACAGCGTTGGCGCCAGCAAGGAAAGCAGTTTGCGACTCCGAATCGACGGCTTGCTTAAGTTGCTAAAACAGTCGGTGATACGCCTCCACCTGCAGCGCAACCATTCCGATACCCAGGAGTCTTGAGACCGCAGCCGCAAACGCAGCGCCTCCCAACATGGCTGCCCCGGCGCCAATCCCAAGAAACACTCCCAACACCGCCGCCAGCGAGAGAAGCACCCAGGGATTGGCCAGCTGTCCAAACTCTTGCCGGAGTTGGGCACCGAATTTCTCATCTCGAACCGCGTGGTCAACCATTTCGGCCAGCCGCTCAAAAGGCGTTAACGCGGACAGGTCGACTTGGCGGACAAAGCGCGTCCGCTTGAGATAAATCTTCGCACCGCGATTGCCTTGGCGGGTCCCTTGAAACGCGTTGCCGCAGTGTTGAGCGACAAGGTCGTATTGGTAGTTGGGCAGAATTAATACGGGCTCCCCGCCCCAAGCTCCGTACAGCCGCAGTTCCCCGATCCCCTGCTCGGCGCTACCGGTCACGGCTCCCAAGAACCTTCTCGCTTCTTGCCAGTTCTGTCGGGCGATCCAGAATTTCTGGGCGCGATCGTAGGCAAGGCTAAACCAGGTTGCCGGGTCTGGAGCGTCCTTGGTATCGCCCCAAGAATCCAGCGCGCTCTGCACCATATCCCAGCGGGGCCGGATCCAGAGAATGTGATTGCCACTAGGCAAGATCATCTTGGTCTCAAGCCTCCCGTCTTGCGACAAATCCAACCTTACCCGGGATGCGCAAAAACCCAACAACTTGAATCAGAGAGGAAGGCGATTGCTGGCTTCGCGGCGAGGGAAACGCCACTGGCTTTTCCACCGCCTGCGAGCAGACCAACAAAAAGGGCCGCCCCCGCGCCGGGAGCGGCCCAACATTCCAACGAGATCCCTTCTTATTCGGCTTCCGATAACGTATCGGCGCTTGTGTCTTCGCCGAAGGATCCAAACTGCAACCGCGTCTCTTCGTCGTAGCCAGGAATGGCTTCCATGAGGGGCTCGGGTTCCTGCTCCACCACTTCTTCCATATCCTCGCCAGCGATCTTCACGCGGCGGTAGTACTCCATCCCTGTACCGGCTGGGATCAACCGCCCCATGATGACGTTCTCCTTGAGACCCCGCAAGTAATCCACCTTGCCGTTGATCGCAGCTTCGGTGAGCACGCGGGTCGTCTCCTGGAAGCTGGCTGCAGAAATGAAGCTGTCGGTAGACAAAGACGCCTTGGTGATGCCGAGCAACACGCTTTTTCCTTGCGCGGGACGGCCACCCGCGGCGATCACCCGTTCGTTCTCGTCCTTAAACTTGAATTTGTCCACCACTTCCTCGGGAAGAAACTCGGTGTCGCCAATATCTTCCACCTTCACCCAGCGCAACATCTGGCGGCTGATCACCTCCAGATGCTTGTCGTTGATGTTCACGCCCTGAAGCCGGTAAACCTCCTGGATTTCATTCACCAGATACTTCTGCACTTCCCGCTCGCCGAGAATTGTCAAAATGTCGTGCGGGTTGCGCGGACCGTCCATCAGCGGGTCACCAGCGCGCACGCGCTCGCCCTCCTGCACGTTGACGTGAACACCGCGCGGAATCGGAAACTCGTGCGTCTCTCCGTCATCGCCTACAATTTGCAGCTTGCGCGTTCCCTTGGTGACTTCGCCAAATTTCACCACGCCGTTAATCGGCGCCATGTAGGCCGGATCCCGAGGCTTACGCGCCTCAAACAGCTCCACAACGCGCGGCAGACCGCCCGTAATGTCCTTTGTCTTGGTCGTGGCCCGCGGAATCTTGGCTAGAACGTCGGCCGCGTGAATTTCTTCGCCATCCCGCACCATCAAGTGCGCGTTCGTCGGCATCAAGTAGCGCCGCTCGTCGTGCTTGGTGCCATGATGCGGACGGACCACAATGGATGGAATCCGGTTCTTATCCTCCGAATCGATCACCACCCACTGTGACATCCCCGTGATCTCGTCCACCTGCTCGCGCACTGTTACATTCTCAATCAGGTCCTTGAAGTGAACCACGCCGCTCACTTCCGAAAGAATCGAGAAGGTGTAGGGATCCCACTCGAGCAACAACTGGTTGGCCTGTACGGCCGCCCCGTCCTCCACCAGCACGCGCGCGCCATAAACCACCGGGTAACGCTCTTTCTCGCGGCCTTTTTCATCGAGCACGGCGAGAATGCCGTTCCGGTTCATCGCAATGCGTTCGCCCTTGGCGTTGGTTACCACGCTCACGTTAATGTACTTCACCACGCCCGCGCTCTTGGCATCCTGCGTGGATTGCTCCGAGGCTCTGGTGGCTGCGCCGCCAATGTGGAACGTGCGCATGGTGAGCTGCGTGCCCGGCTCGCCAATGGACTGCGCCGCAATCACGCCCACCGCTTCGCCGCGCTCCACCATCCGGCCCGTCGCCAAGTTCCGCCCGTAGCATAGCTGGCAAACCCCGCGCCGCGATTCGCAGGTCAACACCGAACGGATCCGCACTCGCTCAATGCCCGTGTTCTGGATCAGACTGGCCAGATCTTCCGTAATCTCTTGGTTGCTCTTCACCAGCACGTTGCCTTCATAGTCGAGAATGTCCTCGAGCGCAACGCGGCCCACAATGCGGTCACGCAGCGGCTCAATAATCTCACCCGACTCAATAATCGGCTCTACGTAAATGCCTTCCGTCGTGCCGCAGTCATACTCGCTGATGATCACATCTTGTGCGACGTCCACCAGTCGCCGCGTCAGATAACCCGAATCGGCCGTTTTGAGCGCCGTATCTGCTAACCCCTTCCGCGCTCCGTGCGTCGAGATGAAGTATTGCAGCACGTTCAAGCCTTCGCGGAAGTTCGCCGTAATCGGCGTCTCGATAATCTCCCCGGAGGGCTTCGCCATCAAACCGCGCATGCCCGAAAGCTGGCGGATCTGTTGCTTTGAGCCGCGCGCGCCCGAGTCCGCCATGATGTAAATCGGATTTAGATACCGGCCGGTGCGGTCATCCTCCTCCATCTGCTTAAACATCTTGTCCGATACGCGGTCGGTCACCTTGGACCAGATTTCAATGATCTTGTTGTAGCGCTCGCCTTGCGTAATGGCGCCTTCCTGGTACTGATTTTGCACCTCGATGACTTGCTTTTCCGCCTCGCGCACCAGAGCCTTTTTGTCTTCTGGCACCACCATGTCATCAATTCCAATCGAGATGCCAGCCCGCGTCGCATACAAAAAGCCGAGCTCCTTGATCCGGTCCAGCATGGACACCGTTGTCGCCAGCCCAAACTTCAAATAGCAGTACTGCACTAGCTGGGACAATCCCTTCTTCTTGAGCAGACCGTTGATATAAGGCATGTCTTCCGGCAGCACATCGTTGAGAATCACCCGCCCAACGGTCGTCTCCATGTACTGCTTCACGAATTCGATGGGTTCCGTATGCAGAATGTTCTGGTTGTCAAAAGCCTTGGTGAGATCGATCACGCGCCCGGTATAGCGCAGCTTGATCGGCGTCAACGTCTCCACTTCGCCCATCTCAAGCGCAATCAGCACGTCATCGGTCGAGGCAAATGTCCGCCCCTCGCCCTTTACTCCGGGCCGCGCCTTCGTCAGATAATAGAGCCCGAGCACCATGTCCTGCGTCGGCACCGCAATGGGAGCGCCATGAGCCGGCGAAAGGATGTTGTTCGAGGAAAGCATCAGCGTCGCCGCTTCAATCTGCGCCTCGGGCGACAGCGGAATGTGAACCGCCATCTGGTCACCGTCAAAATCGGCGTTAAAGGCTGTACAGGTGAGTGGATGCAACTTGATTGCTTTGCCTTCCACCAACACCGGCTCAAAGGCCTGAATCCCTAAGCGGTGCAGCGTCGGCGCCCGATTTAACAGCACCGGGTGGTCACGAATCACTTCTTCCAGAATGTCCCACACCACCGGATCCTGCTGCTCCACCAGCTCCTTGGCCTGCTTGATCGTCGTGCAGTGACCCCGCTGCTCGAGCCGGTGATAAATAAACGGCTTGAAGAGCTCGAGCGCCATCTTCTTGGGCAATCCGCATTGATGAAGCTTGAGCTCCGGCCCTACCACAATCACCGAGCGGCCGGAATAATCGACGCGTTTGCCCAGCAGGTTTTGCCGGAACCGCCCCTGCTTGCCTTTGAGCGTGTCCGAGAGCGATTTGAGCGGGCGGTTGTTGGCTCCCCGAAGCACCCGGCCCCGCCGACCGTTATCAAATAGCGCATCCACGGCTTCCTGCAACATGCGCTTTTCGTTCCGTACGATCACGTCCGGGGCATGCAGCTCCATGAGCTTCTTCAGCCGGTTGTTGCGGTTGATGACGCGGCGGTAGAGATCATTCAAGTCAGACGTCGCAAACCGCCCGCCATCGAGCGGAACCAGGGGCCTCAACTCCGGCGGAATTACCGGTATGACGTCCAAGATCATCCATTCGGGCTTGTTCCCCGACTTGCGGAAACTCTCCACCACGCGCAGCCGCTTGGCGTACTTCAGCTTCTTTTGAGCTGAAACCTCCGTCTTCATCCGCTCGCGGATTTCCGCACTCAACGCCTCGACATCAATCTTCTTGAGCAGCTCCTTGATGCCTTCGGCGCCCATCATCGCCACGAACTTGCCCGGATACTCTTGCTCGAGCTGCCGCTTGCGCTCATCGGAAATCACTTCGCCGCGGCTTAAGCCCGGCACCTCCCCCGGGTCCACCACCACAAAGGCCTCGAAATATAGCACCCGCTCCAGCTCGCGCAGCGTGATGTCCAGCAAGTAGCCAATCCGCGAAGGCAACCCTTTGAAGAACCACACATGCGAACACGGGCTTGCCAGCTCGATGTGTCCCAGCCGCTCGCGCCGCACGCGGCTCAAGGTCACCTCCACGCCGCATTTGTCGCAAATAACGCCGCGATGCTTCATCCGCTTGTACTTGCCGCACAAACACTCCCAGTCCGCCACCGGACCGAAAATGCGCGCACAGAACAGTCCATCGCGTTCCGGCTTAAACGTGCGGTAGTTGATCGTCTCCGGCTTAGTAACTTCGCCATGCGACCAGCTCCGGATCTTTTCTGGCGAGGCGAGAGAAATGCGCAAAGAATCAAAGTCCGCAATCAAATTCGCACGATCGTATGGAGATGACCGGTACATGTTTGCCTCCTAGGATTTTCAACTGGACAGCTCGCCTGGGATCCGGCTTAGTCCGCCGCCATCGCCGTATCGGGGATTTCCTGCGGCTTCTTCATCAATTCCACATCCAAACACAGCGACTGCAATTCTCGAATCAACACATTGAAACTCTCCGGGACGCCGGGTTCGGCTGCCGCCTCACCCTTCACAATCGCCTCATAGATCTTGGCCCGCCCGTAAACGTCATCCGACTTTGCGGTCAGCAGCTCTTGGAGAACATAGGCCGCGCCATACGCTTCGAGCGCCCACACCTCCATCTCTCCAAAACGCTGTCCACCAAACTGCGCCTTGCCGCCGAGCGGTTGCTGCGTGATCAGCGAGTAAGGCCCGATCGAACGAGCGTGAATCTTATCGTCGACCAAATGCGATAGCTTCAACATGTAGATGTAGCCCACCGTGACCGGCTGCTCAAACGGAAGCCCCGTCATGCCGTCGGTCAGCTGCACCTTGCCCGAGGTGGGGAGACCCGCCTTGGCTAGCATTTCCTTGATGTCGCGCTCGGTTGCGCCGTCAAACACTGGAGTCGCAAAATGCACCCCCAGCGCCCGAGCCGCCCAGCCTAGGTGCGTTTCCAGGATCTGACCCACGTTCATTCGCGAGGGCACCCCGAGCGGGTTCAACACGATCTCCACGGGCGTGCCGTCGGGCAGATAGGGCATGTCTTCTTCGGGCACAATCTTGGCGATCACGCCCTTGTTTCCATGCCGCCCCGCCATCTTATCGCCCACGGACAGCTTCCGCTTCATGGCGATGTACACCTTCACCAGCTTGATCACCCCTGGTGGCAGCTCATCTCCCTTCTTGAGCTTCGCCGTCTTCTCCTCGGTGATCTTCTCAAGCACCGTAATCTGACGCGAGGTCATCTCTTCAATTTCATCGATGGCCTCGTTCAAGCTTGCGTCCTTGTCTTTGAAGCGCAACCGCTTCAAATCCTTGGCCCGCATCTTCTCGATCAGATCCCGCGTCAGCACCGTGCCCTTGCTGATCAATTTCTTATTGGTCTTCTCATCGTGCAGATCGGCGATGATCTCCTTGCCCTCAAGCAGCGCCGCCAGCCGCTTGGCGCGTTCATCATTCAAAATCCGCTTCTCATCCTCGAGGTTGCGGTGAAGCTGCGCAATCTTGGCTTCCAAGATCTGCTTGGAGCGCTCATCGAGTTCTGCTCCCTTGCGCGAAAACACCCGCGCGTCTACCACCACGCCCTCAATTCCTGGCGGGCAGTAAAGGGAAGCGTCCTTGACGTCGCCGGCTTTCTCTCCGAAAATCGCCCGCAGCAGCTTCTCCTCGGGAGTCAACTGCGTCTCGCCCTTGGGAGTCACCTTCCCCACCAAAATATCGCCCGGCTTGACGCTAGCCCCGATGTGAATAATGCCGCTTTCATCCAAATTCCGCAAAAAGCTCTCGGCAATGTTTGGGATGTCGCGCGTAATTTCTTCCGGCCCGAGCTTGGTGTCCCGCGCCTCGATTTCGAACTCTTCGATGTGCACCGAGGTGTAGTAGTCATCCTTGACCAGCTTCTCACTCACCACGATGGCGTCTTCGAAGTTGTAGCCACGCCACGGCATGAACGCTACCAGCACGTTGCGCCCCAAGGCCAGCTCGCCTTGATCCGTGCACGGACCATCGGCCAGCACTTGACCCTTGCGCACGCGCTGCCCGGCGCGCACCACTGGCTTCTGGTTAATACAAGTGTTCTGGTTCGACCGCTTGAACTTGATGAGCTGGTAGATGTCAGCGCCCACCTCGCGCGACAGCTGCCCCTCGTGCACATTGCCTTCGACCCGCACAATAATGCGCTCGGAGTCCACCGAGTCCACAATTCCCGACCGCCGGCAGATTTGTACCGCGCCCGAGTCGCGCGCCGTCACCCATTCCATGCCCGTTCCCACAAGCGGCGCTTCCGCCCGCAACAGAGGCACGGCTTGGCGCTGCATGTTAGACCCCATCAGCGCCCGGTTGGCGTCGTCATTTTCTAGAAATGGAATCAAACTCGCCGCCACCGAGACTAGCTGCTTGGGGCTCACGTCCATGTACTCAATCTGATCCCGGTGCTTGAGAACGAAATTGCCTGCCTGCCGCGCGTTCACTAGCTCATCCAAAATCGAGCCGTCCGGGCCGATCTCCACGTTGGCCTGCGCAATGATGTACTTGTCTTCTTCCCAGGCGGAGAGGTAATCGCAGTGCGCCTCATACTCGGCAGGCGTCTTGCCCGGCTTTAAACTAGCGTTGATCTTTTCCATCTCCGCCCGGCTCAACACTTGACCCACTTTCGTATTGGTATCGCCCGGATTGAGCACCCGCACCTCGTCCAGCACCTTGCCCCCCACCACACGCCGGTACGGGCTTTCAATGAAACCGTAGTCGTTAATCCGCGCAAAGCAGGAGAGCGAGGAAATCAACCCGATGTTGGGGCCTTCCGGTGTCTCAATAGGACAGATCCGCCCGTAGTGGGTGGGGTGCACGTCCCGCACCTCAAATCCCGCCCGCTCGCGCGACAACCCACCCGGTCCGAGCGCCGACAACCGCCGTTTGTGCGTGATCTCAGACAACGGATTGGTCTGATCCATGAACTGCGACAGCTGGCTCGAGCCGAAAAATTCCCGGATGGCCGCCATCACGGGCTTGGCGTTCACCAGGTCGTGCGGCATGGCCGTCGACATCTCCTGGTAAACCGACATCTTTTCTTTGATCGCCCGCTCCATGCGCACCAAACCAATGCGGAATTGGTTTTCGAGCAGCTCGCCCACCGCCCGCACGCGCCGGTTGCCCAGGTGATCGATGTCATCCACCGTCCCCACGCCTTTGCGCAGCTTCAACAAATACCGAATCGTGGCAATGAAGTCGTCCGCAGTCAGTGTGCGCTGATCGAGCGACGTCGCGTCCGCCCGGTCAAATAGCTTGATGTTGAACTTCATCCGCCCAACCCGCGAAAAATCGTATTTCCGCGGATCAAAAAACATGCCCTGGAATAACTGCGTGGCCGTGTCCAGAGTGGGCGGATCTCCTGGGCGAAGCTTGCGGTAAATCTCGAGCAACGCCTCGTTCTGGCTCTTGCAGGAGTCCTTGCGCAAGGTCATCGAGATCACATTCCCGCACTCATCCCGCTCAGGGAAAAAGACCTCGAAACTCTCAATGCCGCTGTCAATCAGCTTAGCGATGGCTGAAGGCGTCAAGTCCTGATTCGCTTCAATCAGTACCTCACCCGTGGACATATCCACGACATCGGCCGCCACAACTGCCCCTTCCAAATCATTCGGCGCTACTTCCACCGACTCAATCTTGGCCTTGAGCAAATCTTCGTACACGCGCCTGTTGATCTTCTTGCCCTGCGCCAAAAGCGTCTGCCCGCCCTTGGTGATGGCGTGCGACAGCTTCACCCCAATCAATCCCGTCGACAACTTCCAGTACAGCTTGTTATCCCGGATCGTAATGGTGGAAAGCGTGTCCTTGTAAAACGTCTTCAGAATCTGCTCGTCGGTTTTCATTCCCAGCGCGCGCAGAAACACCGTGCCATAGAACTTCCGCTTGCGGTCAATGCGTACGTACATCAAATTCTTGTTGTCGTACTCAAACTCGACCCAACTTCCGCGATAGGGAATAATCTTGCCGAGATAATACCCCTGCGCCGCTTGCCGCTCGAAAAATACCCCTGGCGAGCGGTGCAGCTGGCTGACAATCACGCGCTCCGTGCCGTTGATGATAAATGTGCCGTTGGCCGTCATCAAGGGGATTTCGCCAAAGAAGACCTCCTGCACCTTGACGTCACGGACGCTCTTGGCCCCGGTTTCTGGATCTTTGTCGTAAACCGTCAGCCGGATGGTCACCTTGAGCGGCGCCGCATAGGTCATGCCGCGCTCCTCACACTCCGCCTGATCGTATTTCAGCTGTAAGCCCACCGGATCCCCACACCGGTTGCAAAACGTCACAATGTTCTTGTTGAACGATCCGCACTGCGTGCACAAAATGTCGCCCGGATGATACGGATCGGTGCGAATCGTAGCCCCACACTGCCGGCACGTGGAGCGCAAATGGTGCAGACCTTTGAGGTTCCCACACTTACACTCCCAGTTGCCAATCGAATAATCGACAAACTCGAGCTGGCTCAACCCCCGGAAATCCGTAATCGGAAACACCGACGTGAATACGCTCTGCAATCCGGCGTCATCCCGCTCCATCGGCAGAAGATCCATCTGCAAGAACTTCTCATAGGACTTCTTTTGAACCTCAATCAGGTTCGGAATGGGAACAGCAGTCTTAATCTTGGAAAAGTCAACACGGTTGCGTGTGCCGCCGTTATAAGGGTTAAGCATCGATCCACTCCTCAAGGCCGATTTCGGCAAAAGTCCGTGAAACTGGGTTTCAAATCACATTCTGGGTCCGCATCTTGGCTTTTTCGCGGAGGGCCCAGCGCACCGGCGGGCGTTTCGTTGCCGGTTTGCTCCAAGCGCGGCCCAGAGCTGCCGGAGGCGGCGATTCGCCACGCGGCGCTACTTCACACTCCCGCATCACACCAACAACAGAAGGAGACAAGCTCGTCAATCGCGGAGTTGCAGGGGACAGAAGCTGAGAGTCAGAATTGAACTGAGAAAAACAACGAGAGTCAGAAATGTTTCCGGCCCGGTGATACACTTCCGCTGATACGGTTCTGAGGTTTTTTTGACGCAGACCCCCCCCAGGGACCGTTTCCAGCAACAGATGAGCCACTCCCGGGCCCAACCTAGGAACGCAGGAAATGAGGTGCACGCGCAAAGCTAGTCGACGAATCGCCCTACCCCTAAGAGGGTAACAAAGTCGAAACGTCCCGTCAAACTCATCACCACAGTTTTGGCCCCAAATTTGCCTACTGCGTTGTACAATTCAGCGTGGCTGCTCCCGCGTGCGCCCCGATGGGCCACCGGGGCCCGGCCTACGGCTTGTTTCCCATGACCTTAGCCCAGCTCACCTCCTTCTTGCTGCTTGCGTCGGCCCCAGCGCTGGCTCAAACCCAGTGTGAATGTGAACCCTCCCGGCCAGAAACCATGAAACTGCGCCAGTGTAGCCTGTGCAGCGAGGCGGAGAAACAGACCAGCGAGATTTTTTTTCTGAAGGACATCAGCCCGCGCAAGCCCAATCGCTGGCTAGCCCTTCCCCGCCGTCACCGCCCAGGTCTCCATCATCTGCACGAACTGAGCGCTAGCGAGCGCACCCGCCTGTTTACCGCCGCGATTGAGAAAGCCAAACAGCTCTGGGGTGCGGATTGGGGCATCGCCTACAACGGCCCCAAGGTCCGAACCCAATGCCACCTCCATCTCCACATCGGAAAGTTGTTGAAAGGGGTGGAAACAGACCGCGCCGTGGTCGTCGTTTCTTCCCCAGCGCAAATCCCAGTTCCCCCCTTTCAAGGCCTCTGGCTGCATGGCCACGGAAAACACATCCACGTGCACTTTAACGAACAGCTCACCGAAACCGTCCTGATGCGATAATTCAAATGACATGAGCTTTGTCGAGATTCTCCCGCCACCGACGGCGCAGAATGCGGTCATCCATCTCCACCCCTCCGATAACGTCGCCATCGCTCGCGCTTCCCTATCCCCAGGACAACCCCTCGTGATCGCTGGCCGCCAGATCACGGTTTGCGACCCGGTTGCCGTTGGGCACAAAGTCGCCATTCAGGCCATTCCGGCGGGCGGCCGGCTCATCCGCTACGGCCAAGACATTGGCCGCGCCCGCATTCCCATCGAGCCCGGCCAGTGGGTCCACACTCATAACGTTGGCTTCGAGGAACTGCACTTCAACTACGAATTTCCCGAGGCTGAAATTCCCGTTCCCCAGCCGCCGGCCAGCGTCCCCACCTTTCTGGGCTTTCCCCGCGAGGACGGCCGTGCAGGCACACGCAATTACATCGCCGTTGTCGCAGCCTCGAATTGCGCCGCCCATACTGCCGAACTCATCGCCGCTAGCTACGCCCACGAGACTTTGCCCCCCAACGTCGACGGCGTGGTTGCCTTTCCGCATGGCGAGGGTTGCGGCCACTCCATCGGTCCCGATACGGTCCAGCTTCAGCGCACCCTGGCTGGTATTCTTCACCACCCCAACGTCGCCGCCGCCATCATCCTCGGGCTGGGCTGCGAGGTCAATCAAATCGACCACTATCTCGGCGCCAGCGGCTCGGAAACACCCCGCTCGCGGCGTCTCGTTGGCTTAACGCTGCAATCCAGCGGCGGTACCCGCGCGACGGTCGAAGCTGCCCGAAAAGCAATCGCCCCGCTGCTTGAAGCTGCCGCCAGCGAAAAGCGAGTTGAGTTACCCGCGTCAAAAATTATCCTCGGCCTGAACTGTGGCGGCTCGGACTCCTTCAGCGGAATTACCGCCAACCCGGCCCTAGGCGTTTGTTCCGATTTGCTAGCCGGAATCGGCGGCACCGCCGTTCTGGCCGAAACCCCAGAAATCTTCGGCGCCGAGCACCTGCTCGTGAAACGCGCGCGCAACCGCGCTGTCGCCGAGCGCCTACTAGCTTTTGTCCAGTCTTATAAGGACTACCTCGTGCGGTTGGGCGGCAGCTTCAATGACAACCCCTCGCCGGGCAACAAAGAGGGGGGCCTCACCAATATCCTCGAAAAATCCCTCGGAGCCGTCGCCAAGGCCGGCTCTACGCCCCTCATGGATGCCGTCGATTACGCCGAGCCTATCCGATCGCCCGGTTTTGTCTTCATGAATACCCCCGGCTATGACCCGGTTTCGCTCACCGGACTTGCAGCTGGCGGCTGCAACCTGATCGCCTTCACCACCGGCCGCGGCAGCGCGATCGGTTTCCCCACCGTCCCCGTCATCAAAATCGCTAGCAACTCCGCCACTGCTGCCCGCATGCGCGACAACATCGATATCAACGCCGGCCGCATCGCCGACGGCAAGGCGACGGTCGCCGAACTGGGCAAAGAGATTTTTGACATGGTTCTGCGCGTCGCCTCCGGCGAACGCACCTGCGCCGAGTTGCTTGGCCATAAAGAATTCGTCCCCTGGCGAATCGGACCCGTCATGTAACCCGCAAACACTTCTTCGCTGGCCCCGCCTTTCGGTCCAGACTCAAAAACCAACTTGAGACAGCTCGATGGCGAAAACGCACGATCACACCCCGCAGTCCCCGGCGAGTCAGTCTTTGCCAGCCCCGGTTCACGAATCCCGCCTTCGCGCCCGTTATGCCGAAACCGACCAGATGGGCATCGTCTACTACTCGAACTACCTCGTTTGGATGGAAATTGGCCGCACCGAGTACTGCCGCTCCCTTGGTATTCCTTACCGCGAGATGGAACGCCAGGACCGAATCTTGCTAGCCGTGGCCGAGGCTCATTGCCGTTACCTTGCTCCTGCCTTTTATGACGATGAAATCATCGTGCGCACTTGGATCGAGCAGGCCAGTTCGCGCCTGCTCACCTTCGGCTACGAGATCCAGTGCGCCACAGACGGCCGCAAACTCGCCTCCGGTTACACCAAACACATCTATTGCGACACCCAGCTGCGGGCCACGCGGCTGCCCCAAAAGTACTGGAAAGTGTTCGGCGTCATCCGCTAGCCAGCGGGGGCCATCGGCCTGCCCTCAGCGCTCGCTTTGGACCTAGTTCCCGGCGCCGTTCACCATGGCATCGCGCGCTTGGTGTAGCGCCTTCCCTTCTCGGCCGCATCTTGTCGCCTTCCCGCCCCAATGCGCACTCCAGCGTCGATCTTCTGCTCCACGTTTTCCGGCAGCACGTTGTCTAAAAACGCAAGGTTGTACTTCTGACACAGCGCCAGCACCTTGCGCCCAGCAGCCTCAACTTCCGGCGGAACCGGCGGATCCGCTCGGCCATCCAAATAGCCGTAGCTCAATCCCATGTCCCGCGGCCCGTGTTCGGCAAACGCAATTCCCGGCACCGCCAAACTTTGCTCTGCTTTTTCGAGCGCCTGCCAGTCCTCAATCTTTAGCCCCAGCATGATCTCACCTTCCGGATTCAACGGCCACACATCAGCAATCTGCAAATACCGTTTGGGGTCGACCCCCCAAACCTCGGCCGCCCACATTTGACTGCCCCAACCGCGTGTGCCCGTACCCACCACATCCGCTCCCTTCTTTTGGAATGGATAGCGCGCCGACTGCACAAACCGCTTCACTGCTTCCGGATCCCGCGCCCTCCCCAGATGCACTCCATGGACGCCTTGCGCCAGAGCCTGCTGCACCATCCATCCGCTGGCCTGCATCGAAGGCGCATCTAAGCCTAGTGCCGGCAAAACGACGATAACGGCTGGCGTGCGATGACCACTCGCCGTCGGGCCGTTCTCCACCAACCCCCGCATGAATTCCCTGAGCGCCACAAAATCGAGCGGATTGTGCTCCATGTCATAGGTAATGTAATCGGCCCAGGTGCGCGCCATCTTCTTGCCTTCTTCGTAGCCGCCATAGGCCTGCGCATAATAAATCGGCTGGCCCATCTCCAACAGTTCGATGGCCTTGTTGATCCGCTTCGGCTTCCACGAACCCGCTGGCTGCTGCGCTAGCGCCGGCAGCAAAACGATTCCCACTACCCACATGCGCACTGTCATCTCTGATCCCCCCATTCGTAAGCCCCAACATCGGCGCGGCCGTTCCGGCGAGACGCTCCGCGAATGTCCGTTTCCACTCCCAGCGCCTCAACAGCGCGGTCCACGGCCGCTG
Source organism: Bryobacteraceae bacterium (assembly GCA_025056455.1). Lineage (GTDB taxonomy): Bacteria > Acidobacteriota > Terriglobia > Bryobacterales > Bryobacteraceae > CADEFT01. The sequence goes on from JANWVY010000003.1 coordinate 322,194, forward strand.
ATTCCTTCCGGATGGCGTAACTCGGTTCTATCCGAAAGGACCTGAGCCGGGAGTGATTGCCCCACACGGTGAAGCCTTGCGGTCGGACCTCGCGCACCACCGTCCACTGATCGCCCGCCTGAACAGGCCGCCCCACCCACTCCCCCTTTGCCAGGCCGGGCTCAAGCTGGATCTCCGTGACATACTCCGCAGTACGGTACCGCGCGCGGCGGGCCATCACCATCGCCCCGTCGGGAGTAAACGCAGCATCCCCTCGCAGATTCGCCGGCCCTAAATCGCTGCGGCTGAGGTTCGCCTCGATCCGCGCTTCCACGTCCCATCGCAGTGTCTTCCAAAAAATGTTGTTCACCAAAACTGGCGCCGCTAGTCCTTGCTTGGTCTCGGTCAGCAACACCGCATCCAAAAACGTATTGTGGGCAACCGTGAGCTCGCTGCGTTGAAAATAAGCGCCGCTGTTTTCCGCCACCACATTGTTGGCAAAGGTCACGCGCGATTCCATCGTGATGCGGAAGGCCCCCGAGTTGAACGAAGCGTTGCGGTTACCACTAAAACGATTTCCCAAAATCAACACCTGATACTTTGAGGCGGGCGGCATAGGGTCAAACGGCGTGTCGTAGTGATGCTTCTGTCCGCCCACGAATAACGCACCAGCGTCATCATCCGCGTAATTGTTGACGAACACATTTCCCTCAATCCGCGGCGCCGCCCACAAGGCGACAAAAAGTCCGCCCCCATCGTTCTTGTTCAAGGCCCGATTTGAAACGAACGCATTGTGCCGGATCAGCGGGTCGGCGTGGTCATACACGGACACGGCGCCGCCGTCGCTGCTGCGCATCGGATCCGCCAGGCCGGCATCGTTTTCAAGAAACACGTTGCGCTCTAGCCGGGGCGCTGCTTGCGTGATCGCCACCGCGCCGCCACGGCCGTTTTCCGTACGGTTGCGATAAAACAAGTTCCCTTCAATTACCGCCCGGCAGCCTTTCCGGCAGGCGAGTGCGCCCCCGTCGTTTGCGTCCTCGTGAAGAAACCTTGGTTTCCAGGGTTCAGGGCCGAGCGTTTCATTCGCCTCCCAAACATTGTTGCGAAGCACCGGCGATTGGCCCTCACAAAGCAACGCCCCGCCGAGACCTCGCACCCGTCCCCCGCGCACCGTTACGCCATCCACCACCGCACCATCGGCGCAACCGAATACTCTCCCCTGCCCGAATGCATCCAAAACAGTCCGGTGCTGGAAGATGTCCCGGCTCCACGTACCCGCTTGAAATCCGCCCCAGAGTGACACCCCTTCTCGGAGAGGCAAGTTCACCGCACGGTAGTGGCCCCCCGCCACGAGAATGCGCACCGTGCGGCCCGGTTTGCCTGCCGCCGCCTGAACCGCTTCGCCTATATCCCCAAACGGTTTCTCTCGCGTCCCCGTTCCGAGCCGGGCGCCGCTCACCACATACAAATCCCCGGCCGAAGGGGGCGGTTGAAGCGGTTCGTTGCGGGGACCCCAGTCCGCCATCCCCCAGAGCGAGCCCGCTTGCGCCACCCACAGCACGCTGACTAACCCAGCCTTCATCTCGCTGCCTTCCTTTGCTCACTCCAAACCGTCAACTCCCGCTCAGCCCCTTGTCTATCGCGCCAAAACCAGCTCGCTCCGTAACCCGTCACAAACATCAACACGTGGCTGAGCAGGCCGATTAGCACCGGGTGCATCGTGTAGTTCACGCCGAGATCGACTCGCAGCGGACCGGTCAGCGTGGCCCAGCCCACAAACAGCAGGCAAACCACCAGTCCCGTATAGGCCCCTTTCGCCGACCCGCGCCGCGTGAGAAAACCGAGCGCAAACAACCCCAACACGCCCCCCGCCACCATGCTAGCCAGCGTCACAAACACTTCGTACACGGCCCGCGTACGCGCCGAAGTCAGCTGCACGGCGACCAGACCTGCCGCGAGGCCCACCACCGTCAAGCCCATCCTTCCCACGAGCAGCCGCGAGGTCTCGCTGGAGCCCGGGGCAAAGCGCGCATAGTAATCCTGCGTGATGACCGTCGCCACGCTGGTTAAATCCGCGCTAAAGGATTGCATGGCGGCGGCCAGAATAGCAGCCAAAATGAGCCCCACCACACCGGCCGGCAGCGCCGTGGCGATAAAGTAGGGCAGGATGTTGTCCGGCTGCGAGGTTACGCTCTCCGGTAGGGGCTGGCCGGCCAACTGGTAATACCCCCACAGCGCGGAACCCAAAAAACTAAACGTCAGCCAGATGGCGAAACAAGATAGCGCCCCCACCAGGGTCGCCCGCTGCGCTTCCCTGTCCGTGCGCGCCACCAAATAGCGCTGCACCATATTCTGCTCCACTAAATACGAGCGTCCAAAGTGCGCAAAGCCCGTTACGGCGAACATCCAAAAAGTCGGCTGCGAGCCAAACAAGCTCTCCCAGGACAAGGTAAAATCACCGAGCCCAAACTTGCCCCCGCGCCAGGCCGTCCCCACCAGTTCACCCGCACTGGCGGGCCCTCCCCATAGCACCTTGCTCAAGACCGTGAGCGCCCCACAAGCCAGCACGAGCCCTTGCAAGACGTCATTCCACACCACCGCCTCGATTCCCCCCAGCAACGTATAAATCAGCGTGCAAAAAACAATTCCCGCAATCACGGCTCGGATCTCCCAGCCCGTAATCACTTCCACGGCAATTCCCGTCAGCAGCAACGTAAAGGCTAGGTCCACCGTGCGCAACACGACGAATCCCGCCGAGCAGTACAACCGGGCCCCTACGCCAAAACGGCGTTCGAGATACTCATAGCTGCTCATCCTTACCACGCGCCGGTAAAAGGGAACCACAAAAATAGTCACAAAAATCAGCACCAGGGGCACGGTCAAATTCGGCGCCAGCAGTCGCCAGTCGCGCGCAAACGCCGCGCCGGGCAAAGCGACAAAACTCACGCTGCTGATCACCGTGCCGATGATGCTGAAGGCGACCGCCCAACCCGGCAGCGCGCGATTGGCCAGAAAAAAATCCGCCGTCGTCCGCTGCCGCCGCGAAACCCGGTAGCCAATGGCCGCTACGGCGCACAGATACACAAACACGACGGCAGCGTCGAGCGCAGAAAGCGATCTCATCCCGGCGCAGACCTAAAATTGAAAACGTCCCTGCAATTGCATCGTCCGCGTGCCCCCCATGCCGAGAATGCGCCCAAAGGTGGGCCGCGTCAGGTCCGTCACTGGATTGCCCAGCAAAGGATGATTCAGCACACTAAAGGCCTCCGCCCGCACGTGAAAACGGAAACGGTCTTGCCAGATGAAGGTCTTTCCGAGCCCTGCATTGATACCCCAGGTGGCTGGTCCGCGCATCGAGTTCTTGCCCACGTTCCCCGGCCGGACCGGGAGCCCACTCACCCGCCCAATTTCGACGAGCCGGAAGACGCCCGGGTTGATCCACTGAAACCGGTCGCCCCGAGCATAGGGATCGCCACCCACATAGTCGGGACGAGAAAAATCGAGGTTACTGCGCTGCTCGATGTTGAGTACGCCTCCGGTTTGCGCCGTGAAGGTCCCCGTCAGTTGCCAGCCACCGAATAGCCCCCGCCACACCCGGCCAGTCATCCACCTCTCAAACGGCGTCTGCCACACCCAGTCGCCCACCACCCGGTGCGTTACGTCAAAAGCCGTCGGGCCCAAATCGGCGTCCCAGTTGGTTTCATCCTGCACGCGAGCATCATTGCCCGGCCAGAAATCGCCCACATGCACCGCCATGGATTTACTCCAGGTGTAGTGAACATTGAATTGGAGACCAGAGCCAAAACGCTTGCGCAGCGAACTCTGCCACCCGTGGTAGTAGCTAAAGTCACTTTGATTCCGCCAGCCAATTTGGAGCGATTGCGGAAACGGTGAGACACCTGTAATGCGGTCCGGCAAATTGAAGTTGTGCGAGGCCGTGATCTTCAGCCCGCGATTGCCGACATAACCCGTCTGAAACGTCAAGCTCTTGCCAATCTGCCGCTGGATGTCGAAGCTCCACTGCATGCTATAGGGATCACGGTTATTGGGATCGACCACGTTATAGCCGCGCGGCACGTCCAGGCCCCGAACAATCACTGCCGCCTGCTCGTTGCTCATGGGATAGCGCAAATTGAACCGTGTGATGTCAGCCGCAGATTGGAACCGGTAGCGCGTCGGAATATTGGGCTCGGCGTAGACGAGACCCGAAAGCGCCCGCAAATTCGGCGGCGCCACAAACACCCCAAAACCCGAGCGAATGACGGTGCGCTGGCTGCGGTCCACGCTCCAAGCAAATCCCACGCGCGGCATGACGTTATTGAAATCTCCGTTATAAATGGAATTGGCTGGCCGGAACCTCACGGGCCGCTCCATCGCCCAGTACACTCCATCCGGATTGAATAACCGCCCATCCCGCTCTTTGAAAACCGAAAAGTACTCATAGCGCACCCCGAGATTCAGCACGAGCCGCGGATGAATTCGAAAATCATCCTGGAGGAAGCCGCCAATCTCCCAGGCCCTTCCGTAATAGCGCGGTGTACCAAAGGTGAAGGTGACGCGGTTGGCCCGGTTGGCTAGAAAGTCCGCCGCGTTTCCAAAGCGGAACACCGGCACCTCTTCATTAAACCGGCCTGGCGTGCGGATAACATGCACGCCGCCAAATTTCAAAGTGTGCCGCCCCCGCACCTGCGATACGACATTCTCAAAACTGGTGGTGGAACCGTTAATGGTCAAGGCCTCCCCTTGCGTGTCAAATAATCCCTGCACTTCGACGGCGGGAATCCTGCCAATGGAATGGATTTGGTCGAGTCGGTCGGTCTGGTTGCGGTTGTGTCCAAAGCGCGCCTCGTTGGTCCAGCGCGGCGCTCCATGAATCCAGTTCACGTTGAGCGAGTTGGTTACCCCTTGATAGCGGCGCGGGTTGTCCATGTAGCGCGGCTGCACATTTTCCGGGGTGTCGCGAATATAACGCGCGGTGAGCGAATCCGCATTCCCCAATCGGTAATCCACTCGCCCCACCCAGTGATTGTCCTGAGCGGTTGCCGGACGGATGCCCCGCCACACACCCACCTGCGCGTTCTCGGCAAACGGCAAATTCGGCAGCGGGAACAGATCCAGCACGGCGCGGTAGGCAGGCAGCGCCGCCGTGGCCGCTGCGCGGAAGGCTGGCGTTGGCACTTGCCCGGTTTGAATCGTTTGGTTGCTCATGCGGTAGCCTTCATAGGTGAAGAAGAAAAACAGCTTGTCTCGCTTTACCGGGCCCCCAAGCGAGCCTCCGAATTGGTTGAACCGTACAACCGGCTTGCGCTCGGTTGGCCCTTGAATGGCGTTCTTGGCGTTCAACACGTCGTTTTGCCAGAGCTCAAACAGCGAGCCGTGAAACTCGTTCGTCCCCCCGCGCGTAATCACGTTAATGTTTGCGGAGTAGGTGCGCCCCACTTCCGCCGACATGGCGCCCTTGCTGGTCACCACCTCCTGGATCGCCTCCTGGCTCACCACGCTAATGAAGTTGAACCCCTGAAACATAGAGGTGGAAGGCGTCTCCGAATCGCTGGATCCGTCGGTGCCATCTACCGTCACCGAGTTTCCCCCACTGGCCAGGCCGTTAAACTGAATGAGGCCATCGCGCGATGGCCGGTAGCCATTCTGCAAACCCAGCAGCTGGGCAAAGTCCCTCCGACTTTGCGGCAACTCGCTCAACTGTAAGCGAGACACCCGGTCCGCTAAGCTCGGCGAGGCGTTTTCGACAAGCGGCGCTTCTGCCGTTACCTCCACTGTCTCCGCCGCAGAACCCAGCTCCAGCCGCACGCGAAGCTGGAGTTGCTGACCCGCCGACAAGCTCATCCCCGACTCCCGATAGATCTTGAATCCCCGCGCTTCCACCTCCATCCGGTAGACGCCCACGGGAATGAAGGTCACCGTGAAACTGCCAGTCGCATCGCTTTCCCCCGCTAGCTCGGCATTGGTAGCAGCATTCACCAACCGCACCTTCGCCCCTGGAACGCTGGCCCCCGAGGGATCGATCACGATCCCAAAGAGAGTCGCCGTGGTGCGTTGCGCAAGCGCCGGACCAGCACACAACCAGCCCAGGCACAGCACCGCCCAAAAAAACCGTCTCCTTGCCCTTCTCACCGTAAACCTCCCACGCTCGAATTTCCCGGCCAGCGTCTGGCGGAAACCGCTAAGGCAACTAAACAGCCGGAGAGCTGAGCCCGATCCTTTCACAGCAAGTGAAAGTTGTCAAGCGTGACTTTCAAAAACTGAAAGTTATAATTCAAAATTGAAAAATCGTTCACGTTTTTCGCAGAGGAATTTTCGCCAGCAGCGCGCTTAGCTGCCGCATCGTGCCCTGATAGCTTGCCTCTCCGGCCAGGTTGTTCGTCTCACCCGCATCCATCCGGAGATCGTAAAGCTCGCGTCCGCGCCGTCCCTCATCCCATTCAATGTAACGCCAGCGCTCGGTCCGCACGGAACGCCCGTAATAGGTGGGCTTGTGGTGCGATTCGTTGCGGTCATCGTTGCGTCCCACCATGGCGTAGGCGGCTGGTTTGCCTGCGCGCGTTGGATCCTCGAGCCAGGGCCTTAAACTGGTTCCCTCAAGTCCAGGAGGAGGCTTCAACTCGCAGCAGTCCACGAGGGTGGGATAGAGGTCGACCAGCTCGACAAGGCCCGCGCAGCGCCGGCCCGAACCCCGAGCCCCGGGGGCTGCGAAGATCAGCGGGACGCGCACCGACTCTTCAAACAGCGTCATCTTGTGCCACATGCCATGTTCGCCGGTGTGATAGCCGTTGTCACTCAAGAACACGACCACGGTCTGGTCCCACAGATTGAGCTCATCGAGGGTCGCCAGCAGGCGGCCTGCTTGCGCATCCATGAACGAGATGCAGGCGTAGTAGGCAGCGATATATTCGCGCTGCTCGCGCTCGCTGAGCGCTGGCTGTCCGGCCAGTTCATACCAAGCAGCGGCGGGTATCGCAGAGGGGTTGCCACGTCGCGGCAAGGGGATCTGGTCCGGATCGTAGAGATCAAAATACTTTTTCGGAGCGGCATAGGGCGAGTGCGGGCGGCGGAAACCGACGCCGAGAAAGAAAGGTCTTTTTTGCGCCGCGCACTGGCGAATGAGCTCCGAGGCTTTTTGCGCCACCACGCCATCGGGCGTCCCGGCATCTGGAGTGCGCAGTTGCATCCAGGCCATGGAATGGTTGCGGGGCTCGCCGGCCTTGTGTTGTTTGAGAATCTCGCTCGGGGGAGGATTCTTGCCGCTTTCCGGCAACATGTAATCCCAAGAACGCGGATCTTCGTGTTCCGGTCCGGTGTGGAAGATTTTCCCGCACTGCGCGCTGAAGTAGCCCTGTTTGCGAAAGAATTCCGGCAGCATGAGAACGTCGCGCAGGTGCTGGCGCGTGGGCGTATCAAGCGAAAGCACGCCGGTGGTTTCGGGCCTCCGCCCGCTCAAAAACGAAGCTCGCGAAGGAGCGCAGAGCGGAAACTGGCAATAGGCCCGCTCAAACAACACCCCGCGGGCGGCCAGCCGGTCGAGGTGCGGAGTTTTTACGATGGGGTGGCCGTAGCAGCCCAGGGCGTTGTTCAAATCATCGGCCACCATGAAGATCACGTTTTTGCGAGGTCTGGCGGGCGCGGCTGCTGGTCGAGTCCCGGCGAGAAAATGGCTGGGGGCGGCGGCTGCGGCTTGCAGCAGGGCGCGGCGAAATGGCTTTGAGGTCATGGCGTGCTCCTTGGGCAAGAAGGCCAGCATTTGCCCGGCTCTGCCCTGCCAGACATCCTAACGGGAAGCGTTTCTGCAAACAAGCGGGGTTAATTTTCATTTTTAGGGTATGATTTTCACATGATGGCCGCGTGTTTCACGAGAGCAATCCTTGGGCCGCTGCTGGCGGGAGCGCTCCGGCTGACTGCGGCGGGCGCCCAGCCGGCAACGGTGGCGCTGTGGTTGTTTGATGAACCTTCCGCCGCGCCACCGAGTTCCATTCTCAACGATGCCGCCGGAGGCTATATTCTGGCCCTGGGTCGCGGCGCGAAGATGGCGGTGGGAAAGTTTGGCAATAGCTTAGAGATTTGCGAGCCGCTGCCACTGCAAATCCGCGGTGCCGGCTTGGAGGAGGAAGAAGGGGGCGGAAGCGTGCTGTTTGGCATTCGACCGCTGCCCGTTCCCAAAGGCCGCAGTGTGGAGCCGCTGAGCTGGCGCACGGCGAACTTTGCCGCTCTGGCTACAAGCGGTGAGCGGCATCTTCGCTCTCCCGGTTTTCCGAACGTCTCCGGATCCAAGCTCACTCTCGGCGACTTTAACTGGACGCTTGAGTTTTGGTACCTGCCGCTGCGGGTTTCGCGCGAGGAGGGAGTAGTTTACGAGATTGGCTCGGGTCCCCGGGGCGAGAATGATCGCTACAAGCGTCTGGTGTTAGCGCCGGATCAAGCCTCGTTCCGGCTGTATGAGGGTGGGTCGCAGCCGGTGGTCGTGCTTTCAAGCGACGCTTCCCGGCTGCGCCCAGGCGCAGGAGCTTGGGTGCATTTGGCCTTTACCTACGACGCTGCCCAAAAGCTGCTGCGTCACTTTGTCAATGGCGTTCCGCAGCCAGCGCCGCCCCCAGTCGCGCTCCGGCCATTGCCCGCAGGCGATGAGGCGTATCTGACCCTAGGCAGAGACGGCCAGTGGCTGCGCCCGCTGCCAGGCCGTGTCGATGAAATGAGGATTTCTGATCAGGTGCTCTACCGCGGCTCGTTTACGCCGCCATCGAGCTTTTCGCTGACCTACTCTGGCCGGCTGCCGGAATTGCAACTCCAAAAAGGCCTGCCCTTGCTGTTTGGGGCCGGGAGCCTTGACCAAAGAGTCATCCCCCTACTTTCCCGGAAGCACTTGTTCCTTGACGATGCGCTAATCGAACGCATGAAAGGAATTCAGTTTGTGGTGAACCCGCCAGTGCGCAAAGAGAAGGTGTTTGAAAACCTACGCGGGCATTTGTCCATGGTGGAGGATGAGCAGGGGCGCATCCGCATCTACTACCGGGAAAAGAACGACTGGCTGGGCGTGGTGTGGTCGGCCAACGGCGTTGATTTTGAAAAGCCCGATCTGGGGCGCGAACACGGCGGCATGCGAAACATCGTGCTCGCGGAGGCGGTGGGTCTGGGCAACGTGTTTTTGGATCCGAACGCGCCGGCTGAGAACCGCTGGCGATACTTCAGCGGCATCCGGCGGCGTTCCATGTTTGTCTACACTTCGCGGGATGGATGGTCATTTCAACGGCATGAAACAGCGGCCCTGCCGTTTGCCGCCGGCTCGCAATCGATTGTGTACTACGATGAGCAGCGGCAGCTCTACGCCGGCCATCACCGCTCCGACTACGGCATGACGGAGACGGGCAAGACACAGCGCGTGTTTTTGCTTTCTGAAACGCGCGATTTGTTCCGCCCCTGGCCTTTTTTTGAGGCCAGCGACGAGCGCGTGCGGCAGGAGGCGCGCCGCCGGCGCACGAAAGCCAGCCGGCTGGATCCGTGGTTTGTCGACAACGGGCCGCTTTCACCTCCCGGGCTGAGCGTAGAGCTGCCGGTGGTTTTCAGCACCAGCGACGAGCTCGATCCGCCGTCGACGGACATTTATACGACGAAGGTGATGAAATACCCGTGGGCTCCCGACGCTTATTTTTGCTTTCCGTCGGTTTATTTTCATTACGAGGGGGCGCAGCCGCCGGCCCGCGCCACGCTTGCCGAGCCGCGAAGGAAGAAGGGGTCGGGGGTGGTTGAAGTGCAGCTAGCAGTGAGCCGTGACGGGATCCACTGGAAGCGCCTTCCCCGCCCGGCCTACATTCCCATTAACAGCAACGGCGAAGACGCCATTCACATGATGTTTTTGACGCACGGCATGGTGCGGAGAGGGAATGAAATCTGGCAATATGCTGGAGGCCACGCTGGCAACGGCGTGAACTATCATTCGGCCTGGGTGAAGCAGCCCAACTCCCCGCTGTGGCGTTACGTGCAGCGGTTCGACGGCTTTGTTGCAGCGGAGGCGGCCTACACCGGGGGTGAGATACTGACTCGTCCGCTGCGATTTGAGGGCAAACATTTGCGGTTGAATATCGATACCGGGGCGGTCGGTTTTGCGCAGGTCGGCATTCTCGATGAACAAGGCAAACCTCTCGATGGTTACGGTGTGGAGGAGTGCGTATACATCAACGGGGATTTTCTGAAGCATCCAGTGGAATGGATGAGCAAAGGCACGGACGTGTCCGAACTCGCCGGCCGTAGCGTCCGGCTGTATTTCCGGATGCGAGGAGCGCGGCTGTACGCCATGCAATTCACTCCGGATTAGGGCCGCCCTCGCGCAGACAGGAGGACGAAACCATGTCGGACGGATTAGCCCTGCAAGAAGGCGTCTTGAGGCGGCGCCGCAAGCCAAAGCGGGAGAAAGCGCTGCGGGGCCGGGCGGGCCGGGGAAAGCTCTATCTGGTAAAGGCCTTGAGCCGGGCGCTAGATGTCTTGGATTGCTTTCCGGAGGATAAGGCGCGACTGAGTTTGCGGGAGATTGCCGACCGCACGGCAGCGCCTGAATCTTCGCTCTATCGTATTTTGATGACCCTCGAACACCGCGGCTACGTCCGGCTGCGCCCGGATGGAACCTACGAGCAACCGGAGCGCCTGCTGGTCGGGCGGCTGTATGAACGAGCTGAGCGATTGCGCGAGCTGGCGCGACCGCATTTAACGCGGCTTGCAGCGCGTTTTGACGAAACAGCAAGCCTAGCTTATTTGTTTTCGGATGTCATCCGCGTGTTGGACACCGTTGAAACCTTTCATGAGATTCGAATGACGAACACGGTGGGCAGAGTGCTGCCGCCGCACTGTAGCTCGCTTGGCAAAGCCATTACAGCGTTTCAAACGTCGGATCAAATGCAGCGCATGCTGGAGGTTTACGGGCTATTCAAGCGAACAGAGAAGACCATCACTGACCGTGCGATTCTGCTCGAGGAATATGAAAAGATCGCCAAGCAGGGCGTTGCCTACGATCGCGAGGAGACGGTGGTAGGCGGTTTTTGCGTGGGAGCTCCCGTGGCGACGCTGGGGGGCCATGTGTTTGCCGCAGTGAGCGTGTCCGCTCCGCTGGCGCGGATGGCGCCCAGGCGTCAGGCGGAAGTAGAGCGGGCGGTGGTGGAGACGGCGCAGCTGATTGCGCGGGATTTCCGCAAGTCCAGGTCCTCGGGCTAGCGTTTGGCCCCGGCTGGCCACACTGCGGCCAAGCCCGGAAAGGATCACGCGGGGCGGGCGGCAGTTAGAATGGAAGGTTCGTGGCCTGAGGCAGAAGGAGGGGCGGATGCGGCTAGGCGCAGTGACCTACAACGTCCTTAAGGATTGGGATTTGGAGACGATTGTCACCAACCTCGAGCAGCTGGGCTTTGAGGCCGTTGAGCTGCGAACAGAGCATAAACATGGAGTGGAGGTGACGGCGACCCGCGAGCAGCGCCAACAGGTGTCTGAGCGCTTTGCGCGGAGTAAGGTTCGTTTGCTGAGCTACGGAACCACCTGCGAGTTTCATTCCCCGGATGAGGCCGTACGCCGTCAGAACATCGAGCTGGCTAAGAAGTGGGTCGATCTGGCGCATGATACGGGAGCCTGGGGAGTCAAGGTGCGTCCCAACGGAGTTTCCAAGGAGCTAGGGCTGCAAAAGACGGTTGAAGTCATTGCCGCTAGCCTGCGCGAAGTCGGCGAGTATGGGGCGCGTATGGGGGTAGAGATCTGGATGGAGGTTCATGGCCGGGAGACGCAGAATCCGGAAGTGAGCGCCGCGATCATGAAAGCGACGCGACAGGAAGCCGTGGGGCTGTGCTGGAATTCCAACCCCACGGATGTCGTCAACGGAAGCGTCAAGGAAAGCTTTGCTCTCTTACGTCCTTGGATTAAGAACGTGCATGTCAATGAACTGGCCGGGCCCTATCCCTACCGCGAGTTATTTGCGCTGCTGCGTGGTTCTCTTTACGACCGCTATGTGCTGTGCGAGGCCCAAGAGAGTAAGGAACCCATGCGGTTTTTACGCTGGTACAGGGCCTTATTTCTGGAGTTGAGCCGGCCATGCGCCTAGAACTGGGAATTCTTTTGTGTTTGGCAGCAGGGCTGGGCGCCCAGCCGAGGCCAGCTGTGCCGTCGAGGCCGGCTGCGCCGCCTGCCCCGCCAGCGGAGGCCAAGCCGCAAGGCTCAACTCCGGTCACAACCGCTGCTGGCTCTGCCGCTGTGGGGTCCCCGACGCCGAAGCCAGCGGCGGCGCCCAAGCCCGACGCTGGGGTTGGTCCGGGCCAGCTGCCCGAGCCCTCCCGCTACTTTGGCCATGCGATGGGAGAGGATCGCAAGCTGCTCGATTGGGATCGCGTCGTGAGCTATTTCCAAGCCCTCGCCAAGGCTTCGCCCAAGATCCGCGTGGTGGAGTTTGGCAGGTCGGTTCAGGGGCGGCCGCTGATTGCCGCGTTTTTGTCGAGTGAAGCGAACCTCAAAGATCTCTCGCGGTTCAATGTGATCCAAAAGCGCCTGGCTGATTCCCGCACGACGCCAGAGGCCGAGGCAGAGAAATTGATTGCCGAGGGCAAGGCGGTGGTGATGATCACTTGTTCGATTCACGCCACGGAGGTTGTCTCGACCTCGACGGCGGTAGAATTCGCCTGGCGGCTCCTCACTGACGGGAAAAACTCGAAATTCAAACAAATTCTCGAGAACGTGATCTTCATTCTCGTGCCCTCGCTCAATCCCGATGGCGTGGATATTGTGACCCAGTGGTATCGCAAGACGCTGGGCACACGCTTTGAGGGCACCTCCCCGCCGGAGCTGTATCACGTTTACGTCGGTCATGACAATAACCGCGACTGGTACATTTTTTCGCAACCGGAAACTCGAGCCACGGTACAGCGGCTGCACAATGCCTGGCACCCGCACATTGTTTACGATGTGCATCAGCAGGGAGCCAATGCGTCCCGGATGTTTGTGCCACCGTGGATGGATCCCATTGATCCAAACGTCGATCCGGCGATCGCCCAGATGGCCAACCTGTTTGGCATGGGGATAGCGGCTGACCTAACGGCGGCAGGCAAGACGGGTGTGGTAGTCAATGCGATTTACGATTTTTGGACTCCAGCCCGACACTACCAGTCCTACCACGGCGGATTGCGGATTTTAAGCGAATCGGCTAGCGCACGGCTGGCCTCGCCCGTCACCATCCGGCCTGAACAGATTCCGGCCACAGGGCCGGGCTATAGTCCGCGAGAGCGGAGCTGGAATCATCTGGAGCCGTGGTTAGGAGGAGAATGGCGGGTCCGGGACATTCTGGAATACCAGTTGATCGCTTTTGAGTCGCTGTTGTGGCAAGCGGCGGTGCGGCGGGAGGATTTGCTGCGGAATTTTTACCGCGTGCTCAAACGCGCGGCCGAGCGGGAAAAGCCCTACGCCTTTGTGATTCCGAAGGAGCAACTGGATCCGGGGTCCGCCAAGCGGCTGTTGGAGACCCTGGCCTTCGGTTTGGTGGAAGTGGACCAAGCCAAGGAAGCGTTTCAAGCTGGAGGTAAAACCTACGCGGCGGGCTGCTACGTGGTGCGGCTCCAGCAACCCTTTAGTGCATTTGCCAAAACGCTGCTCGAGCGGCAGCAATATCCGGACTTACGGCTCTATCCTGGCGGGCCGCCGAAACGGCCTTATGATGTAACCGCGCACACGTTGCCGCTGCTCATGGGGGTAGAGGTGGATACGGTTAGCGAGCGTTTTCAAGCAGTGCTGGCGCCGGTAAAAAGCTTCGCTTTTACGCTGAAGGGCCAAGCGCCCGAGGGGGCGCTGCCCGCCTCGGACGTCGACAGCTGGCGGGTGGTGAACCAAGCTTGGGCTACTGGCAGACCTGTGGCCCGAGATTCCTCTGGTCATTTTTATTTGAACCGAGCGGCGACGGGTGATTTGAAGCCACTTCGCCGGCCGCGCATTGCGCTCTACCGCAGTTATATCCCGAGTATGGATGAGGGTTGGACTCGGTGGCTTTTGGACGCCTTCGGCTTTTCCTATGCGCGGCTCACCAATCCGGAGGTTTTGGCAGGACAATTGAGGCGGCGCTTTGACGTCATTGTGTTTCCCGACCAGTCCGCGGCGACCATTCACAACGGATATGCCAAAGGCAGCATGCCGGACGAATATGTGGGCGGGCTAGGCGAGACCGGGGCGCAAGCTCTGCGACAATTTGCTGAGCAGGGTGGCAAGATAATCTTCCTAAATGATTCCACCGAATATGCTGTCAAGCACCTGGCCCTGCCTGTCAAGAATTCCGTGGGCGGGGTATCGAGCCGGGATTTTTATTCTCCAGGGTCTTTGCTCTGGGTGACGCTGGAGCTGAAGCATCCGCTGACACGGGGGCTGCCGGAACAAATTGCGATTTGGTCCGAAGGGAGTCCAGCGTGGGAGATCCCCACGGCAGCGAACATTCGTAGCCTGGCGCAGTATCCGCCCTCGCAGATCTTGGCCTCGGGCTGGCTGCTTGGTGAGAAATTTTTGGCGGGCCGGAGCGCATTGCTCGAAGTGAGTCTCGGTAGCGGACGGGTGTATCTTTTTGGAATGCGGCCTCAGTACCGCGCTCAAAGCTGGCAGACCTTCAAGTTGCTATTTAATGCGCTGGTGAGTGAATGAGTGCGGGAGTTCTAGGGTGCGCTTGGTCCGGCTTGAAGCCAGACAAAGAAATCAGTCCACGCAGGAGATCGAGATCCGCAGTGATACTTGGGTTTTTCCTTTGGACCGCGCAGCTAGCGCAGGGAGAAATTCAGACGGAACGAGTGTTTGGGCCGGAGACACCGACCGGGCCCTACAAACATCCGGCCTCGATCACCGAGCTCCACAATGGCGACTTGTTTCTGGTCTTCTACGGCGGTAAAGGCGAATACGCGAACGACACCTCCGTGTATGGAGCGCTCAAAAAGAAGGGTGCGAAAACTTGGAGCGAGCCGAAGGTGCTTGCTCATGATCCGTTCCGCTCGGTGGGGAATAGCGTGATCTGGGAAGCCCCTGACCGCACCTTGTGGTTGTTTTACGTCATTCGATTTGGCGATACGTGGTCGAAGTCACGGATTGCGGCCAAGATTTCGCAAGACAGTGGCCAGACGTGGTCCGATTCCTCCCTGATCGCTCTCGACGAGGGGATGATGGTGAGAGGACGTCCCATCGTATTGTCCAACGGCGACTATTTGCTCCCGGTTTATCATGAGGTGGGCGACGACCGGGAGGCAGTGGGAGCGGCCAGCACGTCGC
Source organism: Bryobacteraceae bacterium (assembly GCA_025056455.1). Classification (GTDB taxonomy): domain Bacteria; phylum Acidobacteriota; class Terriglobia; order Bryobacterales; family Bryobacteraceae; genus CADEFT01. Next base: position 337,437 of record JANWVY010000003.1, read on the forward strand.
TATTTCTGCGCTACCGCCCCCAAACCAAAGAGTGGACACCGACAGGCCGGATTCGCTCGCCGAAAGGCAACATCCAGCCCGCTGCTGTCGAAATTCGTCCAGGATGGATAGTCGCCTACTGTCGGAGAGGGGGCAATTACGGCCCCACGACAAACGGCTGGCTCGTGCGCGCAGAATCTAAGGACTATGGAGAAACATGGAGCGAAGGGCGGGATTCGGCCTTTCCCAACCCCAATGCTGCGGTTGATTTTCTCAAGCTGCGAAGCGGTCACTTGCTCCTCGTTTTTAATGACAGCATGACGAAACGCACGCCACTCACTGTTGCCCTCTCCACCGATCAAGATCGAAGCTACCCGTATCGCAAAAACCTAGCGGAAGGTCCGGGGGATTTCGCGTATCCCACGGCCATCCAGACCGCCGACGGTAAGATTCACGTCGTCTATACGTCGGACCGCCGCAGCGTTATCCGGCATGCCGTGTTTACGGAAGAAGATATTCTTCGCTAACAGAGAGACTCGAAGCCGGAATTACCTCCCGGCGAAGACCAGTAGCAACTCGACAGGGTGGAGGCGGGGCGGGATTCCAGCCCCGAGGTTTCGAGTTGCCGGAGTTTTCGAGTGAGTCGAGCTTTTCACGCGCGAGTTTCGCCTGCCAGCAAGGCCTAAGGGAGAACCTTGACGGCGATATTGCGGAAGCGGTGGTAGCCGCCTGGAACCCAGCGCGAGTTTTTCGCTTGGGGGTTGCTGCGGTGGGCCTGGAGGGCGATCATGCCTTCGGTGGCCTGGTTTGGGGAGTGGTTGGCGTCATCGGTCCAATCGACAATTTGAAAGCCATTGAGCCAGACTTGAATGTGAGGGATATCTCCTTCGATCCGGGCGCGGATGGAGTTCCAGGCTCCGGTTCTCCAATACTCTTTCCATTTGGCGCCGGATTTGTCCCCCTTCCCCGTGTTTGGTCCAATCCCTTGGAGACGCTCTCCGTAGATGCCACCTACTGAGCCTCCCTCCAAGTAGTCAATCATGACTTGGTAGGCTTCTCCTTTTTCCGTGGAGCGAAGAAATAAACCGCCGTCACAGCCAAAATCAGGGTTAATCTCGAGATAGACTTCGAAGTTGCGATACTTTCGGTCAGTGAGTAAAATTCCGCCGTTTCCAGGAGGGTCTTGGGTGACCATCAAGACGCCGTCCTGGGCGCTCCAAGCTTTCGTATTTCCATGATGGTTGACCTGACTGATGTGCCAGCCGGTGAGATCTTTGCGGTTAAAAATTGGCGTAAAACCAACAGGGATTTGACCGACGAGTTGCCAACTGAGAAAGGGTAGGACCAAGATTGGAAGCACCGTTCCCTCCTGATGCCTTATTCTAAGCGTGGCGCTAGACTATTCAAAGCATGGTCCAAGACTGGCGGATGTACCGGTTATTTGCCCTGTTGGTTTTGGGCGGCTGCGCTGTCCCAGCGCAACCGCTTCGCCTCCACCCGGCTAACCCTCATTATTATGAGTTCCGCGGTAAGCCCACGGTGCTGATCACGTCAGCCGAGCATTACGGCGCGGTTTTAAACGGTGCCTTTGATTCCATTCGCTATTTAGACACGCTGGCGGCGGACGGAATGAACTTGACGCGAGTCTTCATGGGGGTATACCGCGAAACGGAGAAGGATTTCGGAATTTTTCGCAACACCCTGGCTCCCTCCGATCAAGATTTCATATCGCCTTGGACCGCAGACGGGCGTTCGTGGAACGAAGCCTACTTTCGGCGCCTGAAAGACTTTGTGGCGCAAGCCGGCCGGCGCGGAATTGTAGTGGAAATTACGCTGTTTTGCACCTATTACGGGGAACACTTATGGAAAATTTCACCTCTTTACCGTGCCGACGTCGCCTATACGGACGCGCTGACTTTGAAGTATCCGGATCTTGTCCGCCGGCAGCAAGAGTTTGTGCGGAAGGTGGTGGGCGAGCTGCGGGATTTCGACAACGTGCTGTACGAGATTTGTAATGAGCCTTACTTTGCAGGGGTATCGCTAGAATGGCAGGCGCTAATTGCGAAGACGATCGTGGAAGCGGAATCGCGTTTTCCCATCCGGCATTTGATTGCGCAGAATATCGCCAACCACCACCAGCGCGTCACCAACCTCGACCCGAACGTCTCCGTTCTCAACTTTCACTATGCTCGTCCGCCGGTCACGGTGGCCCTGAATTACGACTGGAACCGCGTGATCGCTTTTGATGAGACGGGTTTCGACGGTACGATGGATGCCGCCTACCGCATCCAGGGGTGGGAATTTTTGATAGCTGGCGGAGCGCATTACAACAACCTCGATTATTCCTTCGCCGTGGGGCATGAAGATGGTTCGCAACGGGTGGGTGGTGACCAACCTGGCGGGGGCGGGGCAAGCCTGCGCAAGCAGCTCAAAACGCTTGCAACGTTTCTTTCCCAATTTGACTTCATCCGCATGAAGCCCGATCCAAACATCGTACTGTCAGTGACACCAGCCGATACAAGCGTGACGGCGCTGGCGGAGGCTGGCAAACAATATGCCGTGTATCTTCACCACGGAAAGGTTTTGGCAGATCACCGGCCTCGCTACGCCGTCCGAACTAGCCGGCAAACGGCGACCCTGACGCTACAATTACCGCCAGGAACTTATGTGGCTCGATGGTGGAATCCTCGAACGGGACAGATCGAAGTGACGGAAACCTTCCCGCATTCCGGGAGCAGCAAGCCATTAACCAGCCCCGTTTATCAGGAAGATCTCGCTCTCGAACTCAAGCGTCAATCAGCAGGGGTTCAAGCTGGGATTGTCCGTTGAATTGTCGTTGGAATCAGAAGACGGCGCGCGAAATCTGGCAAGAATATTGAGAATTCCATAAAACTTTTCCACGATTTTTCTTGACCGCGAAATCCAGTAAGAGTAGACTCCGGATACGGACACTCGAAAGAGGTGAGTTTTTGGGGGCCTCGGGGCTGACCGTGTGAGTTGAGCT
>JANWVY010000003.1:340518-432674 GCA_025056455.1 Bryobacteraceae bacterium
CGGGGCGAATGTTTCGGGACTCGGGCGGAGTTGTCGGGACTCGAGGTCAGTTGCTGGACTTAGGGTGGAGGGTTTTATCTCGCAAGGTCACAAGGGATAGAGTTGTTGCGTTTGGGCTGGTGATTTTCTTGCCGGAACGGAAGGTTTTTGAACCCGTCTCTCCCTCGCCTCAAACACGTCGCTGATCCTCTTTTCCTTCTCCTTGGCGGTGGAACCAGGCCGCCATGTCCAAATCTGCCCGACCGGAAGCCGCCGTGGTGGCGAACGCGGCGGCTTTTCTCTTGGGTGCAGCGCGGCGAGCCATACTGCAAGCTCGTGCGGCCAACGGCGTATCTTCGCAAGTTCTCAACTCGAGCGGCTCATGCGGGGGTTCCAACGGGGGGCGCAGTCGCACTGGGAGTCGCGGGGGCGGATACGGCGTGCTGGTTTGTTAACGGATGGTCTAACAGCCACTGGCTCAGGACTTGGGCCAGAGCAGCGACTTCGATGGGTTTGGACAGGAAATCGTTCATGCCTGCCTGGGAACAGAGATCCCGGTCTTGGGCCATGACACTCGCGGTCATGGCGATGATGGGGATGCGCGAGGATGGGCCAGGTAGGTTGCGGATGGCACGCGCTGCCTCGAGGCCATCGGTTTGGGGCATGTGAACATCCATCAGCACGAGGTCATAGCGGGAGTGTTGGACAGCGTGGACGGCTTCTTGGCCGTTGACCACGGCGTCAACCGAGACACCCAGACGGCGGAGGATGGCGATCGCGACGCGGCGGTTGATGGCGTTGTCTTCAGCTAGCAACACTCGCGCTTGCCGCCGGGTAAGGGCTTCAACGAGCTGAGGCTCACATTTGAAGCGGCTGAAGCTGGCAGCGGGCGGCGGTGGCGCAGCTGGCTGGGCGGGCAGATCGGGGGCAACCGGGGCCAATCCTGAATTTTCCTCTGCCGTGGAGTCCGAGGATCGAGCCGGAGTGGTGGGGTGGTGAGCGGGTTGCGGGAGGCGAAAGGGGACAGTAAACCAGAATTCGGAGCCTTTTCCGAGCTCACTGATCACATCGATTTTTCCCCCCATCATGTTGACCAGGCGCCGCGAGATAGCCAATCCGAGGCCTGTTCCGCCATGTCGCCGACTTGGGGAGGAGTCAAGCTGGGTGAATTTTTCAAAGAGTCGCTCGAGTTGATGGGGTGCGATGCCGATGCCGGTGTCGCGCACGGAGAATTTCACCAGCAGGGTTTCGGGCGAGGGGCCGGCGGGATGGGAGGGATTGGGAAGCGGCATTACGTTCATTTCGATGCGGCCGGAATCGGTGAACTTTACGGCGTTGCCGACGAGGTTGACGAGAACTTGGCGAAGGCGGCCGGGATCGCCGAGGACAACCTCTGGGATGGCGGGGTGGATTTTAGACTCAAACTCGAGGCCCTTCTTCCGGGCTAAGGGTCCGAGCATCGCGGCGACCGCCTGGACGACAGCGCGCAAGGAAGTCTCGACGGATTCGATTTCGAGGCGTCCGGCTTCAATTTTGGAGAGATCCAGCAAGTCGTTGATGAGGGTGAGGAGGGATTCGGCGCTGGTGCAGATGACTTCGACGTGTTCGCGCTGCTCGTGGTTGAGGGGGGTTTCGAGGAGCAAGCCAGCAGCGCCGAGGATACCATTCATGGGGGTACGGATTTCGTGGCTCATGTTGGCCAGGAACTCGCTTTTGGCGACGTTGGCGGCCTCGGCCCTACAGGCGAGTTCCTGGGCTCGGGCGATGGTCTCTTGTAGGCGCTGATTGGTTTGTTGGAGATCCTCCTCGAATTTTTTGCGGCTGGTGATGTCTTCTTTGACGCAGAGGAATCCGGAGGTTGCGCCGCTGTCATCGAGCAGAGGGGCAAGGAGGGTGAGCTCCCAGAAGGGTTCGCCATTTTTCTTGTGGTTTAAGAGCTCCCCGCGCCAGGGTAAGCCATTCGATAAGCAGTCCCAGATCTGTTTTCGGGTGGTGGCGTCGAGCTGGGGATTTTCGGGCTGGAACAGTTGGGAGGGTTTGCCGAGGACCTCGTCGGGCTGATAGCCGCTTACCTCGCAGAAGGTGCGGTTGACGTAGGTGATGATGCCGCTTTGGTCGCACAGGAAGACGGAGGCGGGCGCCTGCTCGAGAGCCTCGGCGAGGTGGCGGATGCGGAGGTTGGCTTCGAGGAGTTTTTGTTCGGTTTCGCGCCGTTCGGTGATATCGACGCAACCGCCGACGAAGCCGAGGAATTCGCCGGAAGCAGACCAACGGGGGGCGCAGCGATCCAACACCCAGCGGTAGAGGCCATCATGGCGGAGCAGGCGGAATTCGAGCTGGAGGGGTTGGCGGTGGGTGATGGCCGACTGGTAGCAGATTCGGCAGCGGAGCTCATCTTCGGGGTGGATTCTTCGTGTCCAGCCGAGCCGTTCTCCGGGTTGGAGCGGGGCGCCGGTGAATTCGAGCCAGCTGCGGTTACAATCGGTCCACTCGCCATTGGGACCTGCCATCCAGACCATGATGGGGACGCCATCGGCGAGGGCGCGGAAGCGGGCCTCGCTCTCAAGGATTTGCTGTTGCATGCGGCGCCGTTCGGTGACGTCGGAGAAGCTGGAGACGGCTCCGGTAAGGTTTCCGAAGCCATCGCGGAGGGGCCAAGCGTTGACCTCAAGCCAGATGCGTTGTCCGTCGGGGCGGGTGATGCCGATAATAGCGGCGCGGATGGGAATGCCGGTGCGCAGGACACGCATGCAAGGGAACTCGAACTCTTCGAGCGGCTGGTTGTTGCTGTCGACGGCGCACCAGTCGACGGATTTGATCGACTGGCCGAGGATGAGTTCGCGAGCAACGCCGAGGATTTCTGATCCACGTGGGTTGCAGTCGAGGATGAAGCCGTTGGCATCGACGAGAATGAGGCCTTCGGCGAGTGCGTCGACGATGCTTTCCAGACGGGTGCGTAGGTTGACGTGCGGCGTGACGTCGGAGGCTACAGCGCTAAAGCCCAGCAGGTTTCCCTGCTCGCTAAGGATCGGCTGAAGCTCGAGATCGAGCCAGATTTCGCCACCGCTGTGCAGTTTGCCGAGGACCTGCTCGCGGACGCCAGCGGACATGGAATGCTGGAGTCTGTGGCGGGTGGTTTCGGCGCGGTCGGAGAGGAGAATGTTGAGGGCGTGCTGGCCGAGGGCATGTGCGGCGGGGCACCCGGTCATTCGTTCAAAGCCGGGATTGACCCACTCGATTCTGCCCTGGGGGTCGAGCAAGGCGACGGCGTCAGTGGTGCGCTGGGCGATGAGCGCCAGACGGCGGGCTTCGTCCCGGCTGCGGCGCAGCATGGCTTCCATTTGTTTGCGTTCGGAGATATCAGCGAGGCTGCAACCGATGGAAAGGGGGGTTTTGTTTTCGTCCCGCGCGGCGACGTGTCCGCAGCAATAAACCCAAACCCAGTGGCCGTGTTTGTGGCGGATGCGGTGCTCGGATTCGAAAAAGCTTGTTTTGCCGGACAGATGAGCAGCAATGGACAGGTCGAGGCTGGGGAGGTCTTCCGGGTGGATGCTCTGGCGCCAAGTGTCGATGTGGGGAGGGAGCTCGTTCGGGCTGTAGCCGGCGATATCGGCCCAGCGAGGGCTAAACCAGGCTGAGCCATCTGCAAGTCGCCACTCGCAGGTGCCCAAGCGCATGGCGGAAAGCAGCCCTTCGAGCCGGGCGCGCTCTCTGCGCAGGCGCTCTTCCGCGTTTTTAAGGGGGGTGATGTCGCGGAGGACAGTGAGGACGACAGCCCCTTGAGCGGTTTCAACGACAGTGGCAGAGGAATCCACCCAGAGGGTGACGCCATCCCAGCGGCGCATGGGCCGGTGCAGGCGTAGTTGAATTTGGCCGGAGGCCATGCGGTGGCGGTAGCCGGCCAGGATACGATCGCGGTCCGATTCGGCATAGGTGCAAGTAAACGGCTGACCGATGAGTTCGTGGCGCGGTTTGGCCATGAGCCGGCAGAAGGCGTCATTGACGCGGAGGATGATTCCGTTGTTGTCGGTGAGCCTCATGGCGTCCAGCGACGTATCCCAGAAGACGTTTGCGTCGATGGTTTGACTGTCGATCGGGGACACTGGGATGGGGGTGATTTGGCTTGGCTCCCCATGCGCAAGCGCCGTGTTTTGGCAGGTGTTTTGCCGCTTGACGTCCGAGTGAGGTGAGTTGTTTTGTCCGCTACTGTGGTTCTTGGCCGCCACGCCGGGGGTCTCAGCGAAGCTTTCGCCGATACTGTCGAAGGGTTGGGCCAACTGCTTCATGGCCACCTCTGAATCTCCTTGCCTTCAGCTTGTGCTTCCTCTCCTGGCGCCTCTCGCTTGCTGTGAATCCAGGTTGGCAGAGCCTGGTGTTTCTCTTTTCGGTTCGAATTTTTCGGCCACGTTCGTTACTGTTTTGTTCCTGGGCCCTTCTTGTGTTTTTCCCTGGGCCCCTGGTCTGTTTCTGCCTCTGCCCCCTGGTCTGTTTCTGCCTGGGCTTGTTTTGTTTTTTCGGCTTGGGCTTTGTTTCCTTTCTGCCGTTGCTCGGTTTGTTGTTCTGCCCGCGCCTTCGCTTTTGTCGTTCTCCTCGGCCGGGCTTTTGTCGTTCTGCCCTCGCCCTCGCTTTGTCGTTCCGCCCTCGCTCGGTTTGTTGTTCTGCCCTTGCCTCGGTTTGTGTGTCTGCTTCGGCTTGATTCCCGGGTGGTCTTGTTGGTCTCCCCCCTTCTCAAGGGATCGGCGGAAGTCAAGAGAACTTTAGTGATAATGTGGCTCGGCGACGGAGAATTGATGTAAGACAAAAGGAATAAGAGCCGCATTCCTGTTTATCTAGGTGATATTTGTTGGTCAAATTTGACTAATTCGAAATGAGTTCTTTTGGAAGTGAAACTTTCGAGCGGGGGATGGCGGCCGGTGGGTTTGCGCCGAAGGAGTGGAGTCGAAGAGGGTAACTCCGTGGTCTCCGCGCGGGGGAGAATCTGCTGTCAGGCGTGAGCGACGAGCTGAGGGCGCTCGACGTCGGCTTCGAGAGTGATCCAGGCCACAGGGTGGAGGTGCCGCATGGCGCCTGGGGAATCGGAGAGGATTTGATACTGGACACGAAGGAAGCGGATGTCGGGCTGATGGGTGAGGTCGAGGTGGTAGCGATAGGAGCCGCAGTAGTATTTGTGGGGCAAGATGGCGATGGGTCGTGTGCCCCAATCCTTGCCGTCGGCCGAGCCCCAGATCGCGACGTCCAAGTGATCGCCGACACTGATGCGATTGATGGTCAGTGTCAGGCGAAGCATTTCTCCCTGGCGATCACCGAGGTCGACGGGCTGGCCGAAACCCGGACCGTTCACTTCCCCTTGGGGCAGTAGAAGAAGGGACATCGATCACCTCCTTCCGGCGTTGCGTCGGCGCCGCGTGGGGACGCCGCAGGAAAACCGGACTACCGAGAATGTTCGCCGCGCCAGTTCCACTGTCTCATATTTTTTGGAAAAACTGAAGCGGATTCCGCAGTCGGGAGAAATCGGGCGGAGAGGGAGGACGGGAGCGGCACTGTGTGGCTTAGGTCTTGTTTCGTTTTTGAGCGAGTTGAGATCTTTTGGGAGAGGACTTCGGTTTGCGAACGGATTTTGGCGCTGGCTTGGAGAGCTGCGGTTTGGCTTGAGGCGGGCGAGAAGCACGAGCCAGGCTGGTGCTCGGGGAGCTTGCGTAGAGGCGGCGGTAGATGTCTGCGTTGCGGAGCACGATTTGGACGTAATCGCGGGTTTCGCGCAGGGGAATCGTTTCGATGAATTCGGCTGGTTCTTGGTAGCTGGCCCAGCCTAGCCAGCGGAGGACGCGAGATTTGCCGCCGTTGTAGGAGGCTAGGGCGTATTCCCATTTTCCTTCTAGCGACTGTAGGAGCTGGCTCAAATAATAGGTGCCGAGTTTGAGATTGATCTCGGGCTCAAACAGTAAGGAGGAATGGAAACGTTTGATCCCGTTGGCGCGGCTCAGCCACTTGCCCGTGGCGGGCATGACTTGGGTCAGTCCGTGGGCGTTGGCGACGGAGACGGCTTTCGGGTTGAACTCGGATTCCTGGCGGATGAGCCCGGCGACGAGGAAGGGATCGAGGGCATGGACTCGGGCATAGCGCTCGACTAAATCGCGGAATGGAAGGGGAAAGGCCACTTTCCAGAAATGGACCGGAGCGGACTCCCAGGGGAAGGAGAGGTAGTTGGGTACATAGGCTTTTACGGCGCGCAGCGCTTCGTCGGCGGCTTGGCGTTTGTCAAGCAGCCGGGCGAGTTCGAGGGCGATGACGTGGGGTTGGGATTCGTGGCGCGCGGCAAAGCGCAGCTCTTGCTCCGCCCAATCGTTCAAACCTGCGGCTTCGAGCAGGTGAGCGCGAGCGATTCGTTGCCGGGTCAGAGGGAGCGGGTCAAAGTTGACGATCTTACGGTTTTGGTTGAAGGGAATCGACTGAAGCCATTGCATCGCAGAGGCGGAAGGGGCCACCTGGCGTAGAGCTGGATTTTGAAGGCGCTGGCGGGCGAGCATGGCGTAAAAGTGGTTGGGATAGCGGGAATCGATTTCGGCGTAGAAGGCCTTTGCGGCCGCCGGATCGCCCGCCTCGGAGTGGCGGCCTAAGAAGTAAAGCGATGCAGGAGCTTTTTCGGAGGTCGGGTAGCGCTTCAAGTGATGCTTGAAGAGGAAGCCGGCCTGAGAGGGTTGACGGAGATAGCGGGACCAGGTCAGTTTCCAATCACAGCCTGCGGCCTGGGGATTCTCCGCAAAGTCCTGTGCGCAAGAGCGATAAATGGGTTCAAAGGTTTCGGGTTCATTCCGATTGAGGAAAAACTCGCCGGCCGCGAGCTGAGCCTCAAGCCGCCAGGGGGAGGCGGGGTATTTGAGGTCAAGCTGGCGGAGGTGAGCCAGCAGCTCCTGGTCAAGGTCAAGCCTGCGGGCGCACCAGACGAGGTGGTAAAGACGTTCGGCGTCCGCTTCCGGATGAGTGAGTTCTAGCGTTAAGAAATAGCGGTAAGCGGTAGAATACTCACGGGCTTGGAAGTCGATCGCGCCAACCTGGACAAGGGCTGTTTCCCGGTCAGCGCCGCCCAGGTTAGGAAGTTGTTCGCGCAGTTCCTGACGGGCCTCGGCGTAGCGGCGCGCTTGAGCTAGGGTCCGGACGCGGGCGAAGATCGACGGGGCGAGCACGGGAGGAAACCGATCACCCAGTTCGAGCCGCAAACGACGCAGGGCAGTTGCGGCTTCCTGTGCTTCGGTCGAGGTGGCGTGATGGAAGTAGATCTGCTGGTATTGAGCAGCGGCGGAAACTGGATTTTGGAGAGCCTCAAAAACCTTTGCCAGTAGCAAGTGGGCTTGTGGTTGCGGCAATCTTTGCAAGTGGGAGCGGAGCAAGGCCAGGGCGTTTTCGGGGCGCTGGGAGCGGAGTTCGGCTTCCGCGGCATAAAGAACGGCTTGGGTGGCGAGGGGAGAGGCTGGCTCAAAGGAATAAACCTTTTGGAACGCTGGGAGAGCTTCCTCGAATCGGTTCAAGTTAAACTGCAATAAACCAATACGAAACCACACATAATCGGCAACTTCCGGCAGTTTCAAAGGGAGTCCCAACAGCTGCTCGAAGGCCGTGGAGGAGGCGCCGCGCCGAGCTTGCTCCACGGCGCTGGCCAGCTGCTGAATGGCTGCGCGTTTTGCTGCTGAGAGTGTAGGAGCTGGCTGGGCTCCCAGCGCCCAGGCGGTGAGCGACAGTGCGAGGACGGGGCTAGCGAAGCGGGCCGGGATAATCCGCCCCCAACAGTTGCTCATCATTGTTCGCAAGCGTGCGCACCAGCTCCTGATGGAAATAATCGGCGATGAAAGGGCTGCGCTGTAAGAACTCTTGTTGGAATTCCTGGCGCGCGCTATCAATTTTGGAGCGCAGCACACCGTAAAGGTTCCGAATTTCTCGTCCGTGACGAACTGCCGCAGAGTCATAGAGGCGCATCTCGGCGATTCGCACGCGAGCAAAGCGGCGCGCTCGCAGGTCGAGCTCTTCGTCCGGTCCGGCTAGCGGCATTTGGGTGGAGGAGACGGAGGCGGTGGTGGCGGTTGGAGAGCTGGGGGTGCCGGAGGAGCTGGCGAGGCTCGCCAGCCCGTGGGAGGAAGCAGAAAGAGGTTGAAGCTGGATGAGCCCGGAGGAGAGGGAAGGCTCTCGGGGGAGTGGAGAAGGAGGCGCAGGGAGGGTGTCCGAGGCCAGAGTGGCAAGCAGCTCCAGGGCGTTGCGGTCGAGGCCAGAATCTCCCTGTTCAGCATAAAGTATTGCCTGAATTGTTCCGTTTGAAAAGATTGGAAAAAGAAAAGATGTTGCAGACGGCGATTCTCCAAATTGGGCCGTGATCCGAGGTCCGAGCTCACCCCGCGTTCGCAGGGCAACGGTCGTTTCTCGGGTGTGGACGAGAGTGGCGACTGCTGGCGCCTGAGCGATTTCCGGATCCGAGATCTCGAACACCCCCACGCGGGCACAGAATGGGGCAGCGCTTTCTTGCAAGATGGCGCGCCATTCTGAGGGCTGCTCGGCAAGACGCAAGCGGCGCGCGGTTTGGTTAAAGTGCTCGGTGATTTCGCGCCGGGTGCGGGCAGCGCTTTGTTGGAGGAGGGAGGCAAGCCCGGTGAAACGCTCGGAGACGATTTGCTCGATGTGTTCCGGCCAGCCCCGCTGCAACTGTTCTTCGACCCGGGCGACGTGAATCCGCCAGGCCGCCTGCAGCTGTTCACGGGCCGTGAGCTCAAGCTGGCGCACTTCCTCCTCAAAGGGCATAAGAGTTTTGAATCCTGATTTTATTGTACTGGGAAGGGGGAGGCCGGAGGCCAAAGAGCTCTAGGATTTTAACCAGCGGTCCATCCACTCGAAAGCGTCCTTTTGCATTTCGGCGTCGAATTTGTGGGGGCCATCATAGAAGATGCACTTGTAGTTTGAGCTCGCCCGGGCCTTGCGATAGATGGCGGCGAGGATCTGGTCGGCTCGCTCCATTTCGGCCATGGTGAAGAGGCGGTCCTGGCGGTTGTTGAGGACAAGCACCGGTTTTGGACAGGCCAGAGCGAGGATTTCAGGGTAGTCGAGCTCGAGCGGCAGCGCGGGCACGTAAATCATCCAAGTGTGGGTGTAGCATTTGTTCAGCAGGTAATCGCGCCAGGTTGTCATCATGCCCACAACGCAAGCGCATTGGATCCGCTCGTCGGCGCCAGTCAAATAGATGGTGCGCAAGCCTCCGCCGGAGAGTCCACAGCAGGCGACTCGCGCAGGGTCGACGTCGGGCCGGGAACAGAGATAGTCCAGAGCGCGCTGGTCATCGTTGACGAAAATGCCCGGCCACGTCAAGCCCGCGCAGGTCAGGCTTTTGGCGATGAGGTGTTCGTGATCAGCGGCGAAACGGTTGTAGCGGTCGATTTCTTCCTGCTGTTCGGGATCGTTCTCAGTTAGCCCGCGGCGGATGATTTCCGGAAGGTCGGCGTAACGGATGCGGCGGCTGCCGAAGGTGAACGTGTCATGAACCAGGACGGCATAACCACGGCGAGCGGCTTCGTTAGCCCAGGCCAAACCGCCGTAGTACTGCGCTTGATGTTTGAGCATCATGGGGTGTGGCTCGGCGCTGATGCGGGTGATTTTGCGATAGCCGAAATACTTATTGCCCCCATGGTCGTGAAGGCCGAGAATCGCCGGCAGTTTGCCGCGGGACTGCACGGGTTTCAGGAAGACGGCCTCCGTAGGCGGGCCGTAGGGAAGCTGCCAGGAAAGGTGCTCCACCACGAGGCCGTCAAATTCGAATTGGTGTTGGACGGTTGCCTTGGGAGGGCCGGAATTTGGCGGTTGAAGCAACAAAGAGCGAAAACGCTCGCGCGCGAGTTTCCGCCATGGATCGAGATTTTTGAACTCGGGGCGACGGAAGGAAAGCCGCGGCGGATCTGGGGCGAGCGAAGCGGCCCACTCGCCGTAGGATCCGAGCATGTTGGGATAGGGCATGGAAACTCCTGACCGATGATGATATCAGCCTAGCGGAAACGACTCCAAGCGAAGGCGGGTCGCCTTGCGCGGCTGGCACCGTGCCGCATGGAATCACCCCGGCGGCATCCTACGAGTGGATCAACCAGAAAGCTTCACCAGCTCAGCCTGACGCCGGATCGCAGCGCGGTCGGATGTAGACAAGCGAGCGAGGTTGCGCAGCTGAAGCTCCATGCGCGGGATGCGGCGCAAGCGGTCCCGGTTGCGCATGAGGAAGTCCCAATAGAGGGTTGTGAAGGGGCAGGCTTTTGGACCAGTGGCTTGAAGCGGATCAAAGCGGCAGCCAGCGCAGTAGTTCGACATGCGCTGGATATATTTGCCAGTGGCGGCGTAGGGTTTGGAGGCCATCAGTCCGCCGTCGGCAAACTGCGACATGCCGATGACGTTGGGTAATTCGACCCACTCCACAGCGTCCACATACACAGCCAGGTACCATTCATGGATTTGTTGTGGAATGACACCCAGTAGCAAGGCGTAAAGACCCGTGACCATCAGGCGCTGGATGTGATGGGCGAAGCCGTAGTCGAGAGTTTGGCGGATGACTTCGCCAAGACACCGATACTCGGTTTCTCCGGTCCAGTAGAAACGGGGCAGCGGGAGTTGGGCTTGGAGGGCATTACGCTGGGCATATTCGGGCATGAAGGTCCAATAAATGCCGCGCACATACTCCCGCCAGCCCAGGATCTGGCGGATAAAGCCTTCTACGGACTCGACCGGGGCGTGGCCATGGTCGAGTGCCTTTTCCGCTACTTGGATCACCTGGCGCGGGGCAAGAAGTTTGAGGTTCAGGGCCGCTGAAAGTCGGGAGTGAAACAAGTAGGGCTCGCCGGTCCACATGGCATCCTGGTAGCGGCCAAACAGCGGAAGTCGTTTTTCGATGAAGTCGTCGAGAGCCTGTTCGGCCTGCTGAGCGGTAACCGGGAAGTCGAAGTGATTGAGGCTGCCCGGATGATTGGGGAATTGTTTCTCTACGAGCGCCATGACTTGGCGTGTGACTGTGTCGGGCGGGAAAGAGCGAGGGGGGCTGAGAAACGGCGGCCCAGTTGAAGAAAAGGCTTCGCGGTTGGCGGCATCGTAATTCCAGCGGCCCCCGGCAGGCTGTCCATCGTGCAGAAGAATGCCATGCTGGCGTCGCATCTCACGGTAAAAAAACTCCAGCCGGAGCTGTTTGCGCTCTGCGGCGTAGTGCCGAAACCAGGCGAGTGAGCAGAGAAAGTGGCGATCTTCGCGAATTTCAAGCGGGCAGTTGAACGCGGCGGCGGTTTGCTGAAGGGCCTGCTGGACGCGGTAATCGCCCGCTTGCACCATGACGATCTTTTGCGGGCGGTGCCGTTGAATGGCGGAAGCCAGTTCGGCGGCAAGGCTCTGCGCATTGGAGGGATCGTCCAAGGCGCGGTAGTCCAGCTTCCAACCCTCTTTGCGGAGAGATTGCGCAAAGTGGCGCATGGCGGAGAGAAATAGAACTGTCCGCGCTTTGTGACTCCAGACATGGGTCGATTCCTCGGCCACTTCGGCCATCCACACCAAATCCGATTCGCGGCAAGCGTGGTCGAAAGCGGTGGATTCCCGGTTGAGCTGATCGCCGAGCACGACGATGAGATTGCGGGGACTCACACGGTGATGGATGCCGGTGCGCGAGCGGGAGGCTTTTTCTTGTTCTTTCGCGGGAGCAGCCCAGCGGCCACAAATGGGGATTCAAAGCCCGCTTGACCGCAGGTGGGCGCTGGGTGTTGGCCGGCGGGGCGCCTCTGGAGCAGCTGGAGCTGAGGCTAGTCCCGCTTTCAACAAGGTGGACGACCGTCGCGGCTAGGGAGCTGGCCGGCGGAGCAGGTCGAGCAAGAAAGATTTTTTGCGCCAAGCCAACAGGGTGATCATCAGCGAACTGTGCGAGTGGTGGTAATTGGGGCGGCCGGCGGCATCGGCTCGGCTTTGACCAGAAGGCTGGCCGCGCGGCAGGCAGAGATTGTGGCATGTGGACGCACTCCGGAAACGCTCGAAAAACTGGCGGATGAAACGAATGCCATCCCTGTGGTAGTGGATGCTCGTGACCCCGATTCGCTGGAACGGGCCTTGACCAATTTTCAGCCCGTGGACGCGATTGTGAACTGCGCTGGTTCGATTCTCTTAAAGCCCGCGCACCGTACTAGCCTGAGCGAGTGGAAAGAAACGCTCGAAACGAACCTCACCACGGCCTTCGCGGCCGTGCGAGCGGGCGTTCAGGTGATGAATCCCGCTGGGGGATCGATCGTTCTGTGTTCGACGGCGGCCGCGCGGGTTGGCCTAGCCAATCACGAAGCGATCGCAGCGGCCAAGGCGGGCGTGATTGGTTTAACGCTGTCGGCCGCGGCGACCTACAGCGCGCGTAACATCCGCGTGAATTGTGTTGCTCCGGGCCTGGTGGATACGCCGCTTTCGGCGCGTATCACGGCGAATCCTGCGGCCTTGAATGTGTCACGATCCCTGCACGCGCTAGGCCGCATTGGTCAAGCTGAAGAAGTTGCGGCGGCCATCGCCTGGCTGCTCGAGCCGTTGAGTTCCTGGATCACAGGCCAGGTGATTGGCGTGGACGGAGGGCTAGCCACGGTCCGTGGTAAGGCTTAAGCAAGCGATGCCGCACAACAAGTCGCAGCTGCCGCAAAAGATCTGTGTGGTTTGCCAGAGGCCGTTCGTTTGGAGGAAGAAGTGGAAGCGGGTCTGGGAAGAGGTGATCTATTGCAGCGAGCGGTGCCGGCGGAGCCGCAAAAGCCGGCCGATGGCCTCCGGAAATTGAAGCGTGAGTTTTCGAGTCGGGAAGAGCTAGCGCGGTACTTGCAGGAGCAGTTTCCCCGCCCCGCCCAGCGCGATGCTCATCTGAGCCCGATTCGCGGCGGCCGCAGCCAAGCCGAAGCGGCTCTTGCCCCCATTCAGCCGGCCCGATACGCTTTTACGCGGAATTATCTGGATGGTTGCGTCACCGGTCTCTCGCCCTATATCCGCCATGGCGTGATTGCTTTGACGAGAGTCCGCGAAGTTGCCTTGTCACGCGTGGCGCATCCCTTTCACGCTTCCAAATTCGTCGTAGAGCTTGCCTGGCGCGATTACTGGCGCCGGCTATACGGGCTTTGGGGCCAGGGCGTGTGGCAGGACCGCGAGCCGTATAAAACGGGCTGGGCTGCCTCCGACTATGCGGAATCGCTTCCTGTAGAAGTGGAGCAGGGACGCACCGGACTGGCCTGCATGGACGCGTTTGCGCGACAACTGGCCGAGACCGGTTATCTTCACAACCATGCGCGAATGTGGGTAGCAGCTTGGGTGGTGCACTGGCTACGCGTCAAGTGGCAAGCTGGAGCGCGCTGGTTTCTCAAGCACCTGCTGGATGGCGATCCCGCTTCGAACAACCTTTCCTGGCAATGGGTGGCCTCGACCTTCTCGCACAAGCCGTATTTTTTCAACCGGGAAAACCTCGAGAAATACACGCGAGGCGCCTACTGCCAGAAGTGCCCGCAGCGAGGTGATTGCCCGTTTGAAGGCAGCTATGAAGAGCTGCATCGCAAGCTTTTCCGGAGCCAGGTCGAGGGATGAAACCGCTCGTTTGGGTGCATGAAGACTGCTTGCGCCAAGAGGCGCCCTACTGGAATCAACACCGGGAGGCGCCGGCGGTTTTTGTTTTCGACGACGAACAGCTGGAGCAAGAAGAATGGACGCTGAAACGCATTGCTTTTCTTTACGAATGTCTGCTGGAGCTTCCAGTAGAAATTCTACGGGGCGACACCGTGGAGCAGTTGCGACTGGCGCAGCAGGCTTATGGCTGTGATTGCATTGTGACGGCGGACACGCCCGAGCCGCGCATCCGGCGAGTGATTGAGGCGTTGCGCCAGCACACGAGGGTGGAAGTAGCGCCCGAGGAGCCCTTTGTCGAGTTGGACGACAGGGTCGATTTGCGGCGCTTTGCACGTTACTGGAAGCAAGCGCAGCTCAAGCTGTTCCCGCAATGAAAGTTCAGCTGTTGTGGTTTAAGCGCGACTTGCGCATTCGCGATCACCGGCCACTGGTGGAGGCAGCCAAGCGCGGATGCGTGCTTCCGCTGTACGTGGTGGAGCCCTCGGTCATCCAAGCTCCGGATTATGACCCTTGCCACTGGACGTTCATCCGGCGCTCGCTCGAAGAGCTGCGGGAAGAGCTGGCGCGGCGGGGGGCACCGCTCGTGGTGCGGGTGGGCGAAGCGGTGGAGGTGTTGGAAGGGCTTTTGCGCCAGTATCCGGTGGAGAGTATCTGGGCGCATGAAGAAACGGGAAACGCCATTACGTACGCGCGGGACCGGGCGGTTCGCCGCTGGGCGCGAGAACGGGGTGTAGTCTTGGACGAATCGCCGTCTAACGGCGTGGTGCGGCGGTTGCGCTCGCGCGATGGGTGGTCGCGGATCTGGGAACAGCGGATGGCAGCCCCGGTGCTGGCGCCTCCGGACGTTTTAAGACCGGTCGCCATCGATCCTGGTCCCTTGCCAACGCATGCGGAGCTGGGGCTTGGCGTGGACCGCAGGCAGGGCGCGCAGCCTGGAGGCGAGCGAGCGGCTCATGCGCTCCTGGAGTCCTTTCTCGCCGGGAGAGGGTACCGCTACCACCGGGAGATGTCTTCCCCAGTTACGGCCTTTGAGGCTTGCTCGCGGCTCAGCGCGCATCTGGCCTACGGAACAATCTCGACCAAACAAGTGGTGCAGGCGCTGCGCAAACAAATCGCCCAAACCACGGACGCCGAAGTACGGCGGGCGCTCCGCGCTTTCGACGCGCGCCTGCACTGGCGGTGTCATTTCATGCAAAAGCTCGAAGACGAGCCAGGGATCGAACATCACAACTTCGTGCGAGCCTTGGACGGGATGCGCGAAGGAGATTTTCGCCGCGACTGGTTTGATGCCTGGCGCGAAGGCCGCACGGGCTATCCGATGGTGGACGCCTGCATGCGGTGCTTAGAGGAAACCGGGTGGTTGAACTTCCGCATGCGGGCCATGCTCATGTCGTTTGCCGCTTATCATCTGTGGCTGCACTGGCGCGAGCCCGGGTTGCATCTGGCCCGGTTGTTTGTTGACTACGAGCCAGGAATTCATTGGAGCCAGTGCCAGATGCAATCTGGCACAACGGGTATTAACACTTTGCGCATCTACAATCCCAGCAAGCAGCTGACAGACCATGACCCGCAGGGCGTTTTTGTGCGGCGATGGGTTGCGGAATTGCGGGATCTGCCAGTGGAGTTTTTAGCTGAGCCGTGGAGGATGCCTTCGCGCCGGAACGGCTATCCGGACCCTGTGGTGGATCACGAGACGGCGATTCGTAGGGCGCGAGCGCGACTGTCGGAATTCCGGCGGAGAGCCGAGGTTCGCCGCGAATGCCAGGAAGTCGCTGTCAAGCATGGCAGCCGCAAGGGGTCAAGTCGCAGGCCGGCGAGGGGACGCGGTATGATCCCGCCATGAAGCGGGTGATCTTGATTTTGCTGGGCCCGGTCGGGCTGATCGCGGGATGCTTGGCGCCGGGCTTTGAGCAGGCGCGTTCGGAATGCAGAGCAACCTCGAGCGGAGTCCGTGTGGCTGGCACCCTGGGCACGCAGCGGGTGGCGACGGCGCTCGCCGTGGATCCAGCTCTCGACGATCCAGCCCTCTCAAGTGCGGTCCAGGCACAGGGGACCCTTCAAGTTGAATGGGAGTTGGAAGGACCGCACGTTGTGGAGATCTTTCTCTTTGAGCCGGCGCCAGGCAACGGCTCCTTCACGCTCGAGGCGGCCGGACGGCTCGTGGACCGGCGTTACCAGCGGTTTGCGGGTCCAGACCGGCTCAGTCCGCGAGGCGGGCGCCAGCTCGTGTTGGTGGGACGGATTGAACGGGGACCGATCATTCTCCGGACGGACTGCCAAAACTTTTGGTTTTCCGCCATCCGGTGGACACCAGCCGCGGAGTTTGAGATGCGGCGCGTTCCTGCTCTGCGGGAACGACTCGCGCACTTACACCGAGTTCCTTACTTCGGGAGAGGCGAAGCGGGCGCGGCTTTGCGAGCTCAGCATATCGATCAGGTGGCTGCGCTGCTCGCGCTCAGCACAAACCGGCAAGCGCACGAAGAAGGTGTTTTGGGGCAGGCCCGCGCGGCCTACTGGAGAGCGGCGGAAAACCACCGGCCTCCCGATCTGGCCCGGACCCAGGAACTGTTCGAGCAGTTGCTTGCGGAGTTGCCCGATCATCGTGTCACGCACCAGATGGTGAGCGCTTCCTGCATGGGAACCAACAGCAGCCGCGCCATGCCGAGCGGCGATTTCTGTCGTCGCGTCCAGCCTGTTTCCTGGAGCCTGCCGGAGGGACCGGAACTAGCGACAGCGCCTCGATGGGCACGCACCCAGCTCCGGCTGAAGCGGCGGATGGAGGCGATCACGCGGTGGTGGGTGGAGCACCGCCAGCAGGCCAATGGTGAGCTAGGAGGCGGCTGGGGCGATGACGTGGAGATGTTGCGGCAGTGGGGGCCACTGGCGGCAGGATTCGGCTCGGAAATCGCTTGGCGGGGCGCTTTGCGACTGATTGATGGGGTCTGGAATAGCGGCGAATTGCAACACGGCTACCACCGGCAGGTGCGCGACGTCGAGCACTCGGCCGAACCCTCGACGGATACCGTTCCTCTGCGCACGGTTCTAGCGCCGGAGGACCTCACGGGCAGGCAAAGGTTGCGGGAAACGGCCCAGTGTTTGGAAAACTGGCTGGCCCGCCAGCCGGACGGCCACTGGCGGTTTCGCAGCTCCTGGTTTAACTGCCGCGAAGTGGATACGACCAAGGGGCGGGCCGTGGATGTTCACTTGAACACGCGGGCTGCGGGGCCGGCTCTGTGGCTTGCCTATTTCGAACGCGATCCCCGACAGATTGAGCTGCTGGCGCGCTGGGCCGAGTCCTGGCGTGTGGCCATGCGCTCGACCGCGCACCAAAAACCGTTTGGCTTGATTCCCCCGGTTTTGCGCTCCACCGATGGGGGTTACTTGATTGGCTCGGCCAAGTGGGACCAGCCACAGGCCGAGTGGGACTACTTCCAGTGGTCGGGGGAGAGCCAGCAGGCCATCACGAGTCTCTTTTTGGCCCTGTACGAACTGACCGGCAGCGGGAGGTGGAGACAGGCGGTCGAGGAGAGTTTCTCGGTCTTGAAGAATTGCAAACAGCAGGCGCGCTATTGCGAGGAAGTACAGAGGCATCCACAGGCACTGCGGGCGTTTGAACAGTTTTCTAAGAAGGGGCAACCAGCTGGGCGCGTTTCGGTTCTCGAGAGGTTGGCGGATCTTGCGGAGCAGGCCGAGCGCCGGCTGGGGGTGAATTTTGACATGTACACAAGCGAAGTGCTTTGGACCGATCGGGTGTACTACCGGCTGCCCTGGGAGTATGGCGAGCGGTTGTTTGGAGGGGAGCCGCCGCGAGGGGACCGCTATCCGATGTTCGCGATCAGCTGGATGCCGGTGGAAGGCGAGTTTGCTCGGGCGGTTTTGCATGCGAGCCGGCAGTCGTTGGAGCTTGCAGCCTACAACTTTGAAAGCTCGCCAATCACGGCGGAGGCGCGGCTGTGGCGGCTGGACCCAGGCGATTACCGCTGTCAGGTGATCGATCAAGAGGGTAAGCTGCGCTACACGGCGGTGTTCGGAATGCGGAAGAAGCCGCAGAGGCTGCGCATTACACTTCCCGCGCAGACCGAGGTAACGGTGCGGGTAGAGCTCGTCAAGTGGTAGGGGCGAGGTGGGCGGGCCAGCGAACGCTAAGGGAGGCTGAGACTGAAGCTGGCGGGGAGCTCGTGATAATCGCAGCAGAGTGCGCGCCGGAGGGCGTCTAAAGATACAGGCTTGGCGAGGTGGGAATTCATCCCGGCGGCCAGACAGCGCTCGACGTCTTCTGGCAGCGCGTTTGCCGTGAGGGCGATGATGGGCGAGGTGCAATTCCGGCCGCCGGACTGGCGGATCCGGCGCGTAGCTTCGTAGCCATCCATGATCGGCATCTGGCAATCCATGAGGATCAAGTCGTAGCGGTTCTGCTGGCACATTTCGACAGCGATCAAGCCGTTTTCGGCGACTTCAATCTCGCAGCCGAGTTTTTTGAGCATGCCACAGGCGACCCGGCGGTTGACGGCGTTGTCTTCGACGAGGAGGATACGGCGGGCAACGGGGGCCTGGACTGGGGAGGGTTCGGGCGGAGTGGCGACCGGTTTTTGAATTTCTTCTCGCAAAGTGGAGGGGGTGGAGGCGAGGCTCAGGATGCGGATGCCGGCGGTGGCCCAGAAGGCCGAGTCGCTGGCGTGGCCCACGAGTAGGACGCGCTCTAGGGGGACGTTGAAGAGGTTGGACCGGTTAGCGGAGGCCCAAGGGTGATCGACGAGAATGCGGTCGGGGGTGGGTCCCTGGCCGAAGTCGCAGATTTCGCAGCCCCAGGCTTGAAGATAGTTCTCTAGGACAGCGCGCGCCTCGGGGTTTTGCATGCCGATCCAAACGCGAAGGCTTTGGGCGAAGGGGGACCAGAGGTCGCAGGCTTCTGGATACGTCTCGAGGGGGATTTCGATCGAGAACTCGGAGCCTTTTCCTGGTTCGGAGCGAACGCTAATGGTTCCGTTCATGGAATCCACCAGCATTTTGGAGAGGGACAAACCGAGGCCGGCGCCGCTATAGCGTCGCGTGTTGCTGCCGTCGAGCTGGTGGAAGACTTCGAAGATGCTGGCCTGTTGATTCGGTGGGATGCCAATACCGGTGTCGGCCACAGCGAGGCGAAGCTGGCCGTTGAGATAGCGCGCGGAGATGCAGACCGAGCCTTGGTGGGTGAACTTGCAAGCGTTGGCAAGCAAGCTGGTAAGCACTTTTTGGATTTTCTTTTCGTCGCCGTAGAAACTCGTTGGGGTCCTGGCGGGGTAGTTGACGAGGATGCGGAGGTTGGGCTTTGAAGCAAGGACAGGATCACAGAGGGCGACGGCTTCCTGGATCACCGTTTCGAGCGAGAAGCGGGTGCAGTTGAGCTGGACCTTCGATGTGCGGAGCTGGGAAAACTCAAGGATGTCGCTGAGCATGCGCAGCAGCGATTCGCCGCAGGCACGAGCCGTGCGGACGTAATCGGATTGCTCGGCGGAAAGCGGGGAGCTGGCTAGAAGTTCGAGCGTGCCGAGGATGCCGTTCATCGGGGTGCGCAATTCGTGGCTCATGTTGGCCAAGAACTGGGTTTTGACGCGGTTGGCTTCTTGGGCTTGGGTGAGGGCGAGAGAGATGGTTTGATTTTTGCGCCGGAGAAGGGCGATGAAGACGGCCATGGTGGAAAGTAACAGTCCGGCAGCGGAAAGCATCCAGGAGGTGGCTAGCCTGGCGCGGTAGCGTTCCACAGCCTCGACAAGAAACTTCGTGCCCCCGGAAGCCCCAGCGAGATATCTGGTGAGGATCTCTGAGGTTTCTCCGGACAGAGCCAGATGGTCAATGCCCTCGCGCAGGAGGTCGGCGAGGCGTGCGGTTTCGCGGTTTGCCATCAAACTCACTTCGAGGACTGCTCCCGGCACGGTGACAAAGCGGAAGTCAGTCTGGCGGCAAGGAGCGGGCCGGCGGAGCAACAGCGCGTGCAAGTAGTGGATATCGGCGAACATCCCCGCCGTCTCGCCCCGACAAACGGCAGAGAGGACCTCCTCCGGTTGGGCAAAATAACGGGCCCGGGCCAAAGCTAACTTAGAGGAAAACAGAAACCGGTGGATGCGAATGTCGGGGACAGAGATCCACTGCCCGCGGATTTCCTCGAGGCTGTGAATCTCCAGCTTGCGGTCAACCAGAAGCACCCAGTCGGTCTGCCAGAAGGGCCGCGTCAGATGGAAGCGCGCGCGCCGTTCCTCGGTCGGAAAAGCGCCAAACCAGATCTGGAATTTCTGTTGCTCTAAACCTTTTTCCGGGCCTTCCGGCGAATAGCGCCAGCGGAGCTGCAGGCCGGCCTTCTTGGCAGCCCCTTCGAGCAATTCGTACACGAAGCCTTGCATCTGGCCGGAGGGCGCGCGGTATGCATACGGGGGATATTCCAGATAGCCGACAGTGAGGGATTGCTCACCGGCAAACACACCTAACGCCAAGCCCAGGACACATCCCACCGCTTGGACTCCGTTCCTCACCCACGGTGCTTATCGGTGAAGCAAGCGATTCCGCGAGTGTCACCTCAGCAAAATTTTTCGATTACGAATTCGATTACGAATGTCGAGCGACTGCAAGAGGCCGGCCGCCGGGAAACTAAGGAAGGAGAGAGAAACGCATCAGCTCGCGGTCGTTGCGCACGACGACGTGACCGTTAGCGAAGGCGGGGTGCACCCAGTTGACAGCGCCGAGCTGTCGGCGGCCACCGCCGGCGGAGGTCGGCTCGAGGAGTTTCACGCGGCTGATTTCGCGATAGCCTTGCGGGCGGAGCTCTCCGAGAATCAACTCGCCGCGATCGTTGTAGAAGAGGTAGCGGTCGCCGTTGCGGACGATAAAGGCGGTGGCGTTGCGGGCGCGTTCGACGGTGACCTGCTGAGTTTCCCACACCCGCTCTCCGGTGGCGCGCTTGAGGCATCGCAACTCGCCGTAGGCGCAGATGCCATAAATGAAATCGCCGTCCAATACGGGGGTGGCCATGGCCGCATGGATGGTGTCGGTGCGCACTTCGGATTCGCTCTGGCCCCGCCACAACAAGGCTCCGGTGTCGAGGTGGAGCAGGCGCGCCCCTTGAAAGAAGGCAGTCACGAGGAGATGGGTTTTGTCGGCGACGGGGGTGGCAATGGGCGTATTCATGTGAATGCGGAAGGGGTGTTCCCAGATGAGCTTTCCGGTTCTTGGATCGAGGAGCGTGACGGCGCCCGCATGCCAGATCACCAAACGGCGGTCATCGACGAGGAAGGGCTGCGAGTAGCCGGGTTCGGTGTCGGAAGACAGGGCCTGCCACTGTTCGCGGCCGGTGGTTTTTTCAAAGGCGATCACTTTGGCCTGCGGGCCGCCGACGACTGCGATCAGGAGGTTGCGGTAGACGAGGGGAGCGCTCGCGAAGCCCCAAGTGGGCAGTGCGGCCTGGTAGTCGGAGCGAAAATTTTTGCGCCAGACAAGCGAGCCATCTTTGATCCGGAGACATTGCAGTTCGCCGCTTGCGCCGAGAACATAGACGCGATCGCCGTCGACGGTTGGCGTGGCGCGGGGACCGGAAGCATAGCCCATTCCCTGGTAGTCAGCTGGCCAATCCACTTGCCAAAGCAACTTTCCGGTGCGCTCGTCAAAGGCCAGGGCTCGCTCGCGGCCTCCGCCGTAGTCGGTGACAAAGACCATGGACTGGGCGACGGCAGGTCCGGCAAAGCCTCCTCCCAGAGGGGCGCGCCAGGCCAGGCGAGTGTGACTCAAGGTTTCAAGCTGGGGCTCCCTCCATACACCTCGCCTTCCGCGGCCCCGCCATTCAGGCCAATCTTCGGCCAAGGCCAGAGATAGCAGAGCTAGCAAGAGCCTCATGAAAGCCAGCGTCGCATAGAAGCAAGCTGTTCGGGCAACAACCAGCAGGTCTCAGTTCGCCAGCCAGGCCAGGGATAGAAGGGCACAAAGCGGATCTCGCGGGAACTCACCAAGGGAAAAGCGCCCCAGGCCACGCCATGCCAGAACAAAGCCGACAGCAAGGCCCATAGGCAGTTCCACAGCACGTAGGGGGCAGCCACACGCCAGCGGACATCGTGCGCTTGGAGCAGGGGCGTTACCCGCGGCACGGCGAACAGCGGCTGGAAAGTGGCTGACAGGCAAGCGTAGACGTAGAGGTAAAAGCAGGGGGAAGCAAGCACCCACCAGTCCCACCAGGCCAGCAAGCGTGCACACCGCCAGAAGACTAGCAGAGCGCTGGGAAGGACCACCGCGCCGACGATCCAGACACTGGCTAAACCGACCAGAGCTGCGATGCGTCGTTGCGGGTTTGCTGTGCGCCCGTTGACATCATCCTGTATTGGAATCTTCACGCGACGTTGTTTCTTCTTCGAGAATCTAGGAGTTGGAAAACCGGATGCAAACCTTCGTTGTACTCGTTTTGATGTTTCCGTGTCTGGTGATGGCGCAAGAGCGCACGGGTTCCTTGAGCGGAAGAGTTCTGGACGCTTCTGGCGGGGTCATCGCGGGCGTAGAGGTGAAGCTGCGCAACGTGCTGACGGGCTGGGAGCGAGAGCCAGTCCGCACGGGCGAAGACGGCGTTTATCAATTCCTTTTCGTCCCGGTTGGCCAGTACCAATTGACGGCGCGTAAGGCGGGCTTCCAGGCGACGGTCCAGGAAGGCATTCATGTTGGAGTGAATCAAGCGGCGCGGGTGGATGTGACGCTGAACGTCGCGGCCACCGAACAGTCGGTGACGGTGACGGCCGATGCTCCTCAGGTGAACACGCAAAACGCGGTGGGGGGCGTGACGATTGAGCGGCGCGCGATTACGGAGCTGCCACTCAATGGACGGAACTTCATCCAGCTCGGCACGCTTGTTCCGGGTGTGATTCAGGTGCCGTCGCGTTATGAAGTGCAGGGCTTGGCGCCAGCGCGCAACGGATTTGCGGTGAACGGGCTGCGCACGCAATCGAACAATTTTTTGCTAGACGGGGTTACTAATCACGACGCCAATTTCAACGGCTATGTACTCACGCCCCCACCCGACGCGCTGGAACAATTCAAGATCATTACGAGCAACTTTTCGGCCGAGTATGGGCAGCAGGCCGGCAGCGTGGTGACGGCCATTACGCGAGCTGGCACCAACCAATACCATGGGGCCCTGTGGAATTTTTTACGAAATGATGTGTTTGATGCGCGCGAATTTTTCGCCACGACGCGCCCGCCGTTGCGACAGAACCAGTTTGGCGGCACTTTGGGGGGACGAATTGCGCGCGACCGGACATTTTTCTTTGGCTACTATGAGGGCCTGCGCGCGCGTACAGGTACGGTGCAAAACGTAGTGGTTCTGACAGAAGCGCAGCGGCAGGGCAACCTGGCGGGGGTAGCGCCTCCGCCCGTCGATCCACTAGCGGGAAACCAGCCGTTTGCTGGGGGCGTCATTCCGACCAGCCGCATCGATCCGATCTCGCGCACTTTGCTCGAACGTTTCGTGCCGCTGCCGAACTTTGGGCCCAACCGGTTCAACCGCGCTCCGGCGATCGCTACCGACGGCAATCAATTTGGCATTCGCGGTGATCACCGCGTATCGGATCGCAATTTTTGGTTCGCGCGCTACTCCAACAACCGTAGTAAGACGCGTAATCCGCTCGGCGGCGGCTCGTTTTCACCCGCTGGGTCGAACTCCGAAGAACAAGCCCATTCGGCAGTGCTGTCCAATACGCACACCTTTTCCACGAACCGCATTAACGAGGCGAGCCTTGGCTTTTTGCGATTATTTGGCCGTCCTGCGACCTGGAGTGGCGAGGATTTGACGCAATATGGTTGGCGCTACACGGCTACGGAGCCCACGGCTCGCGGCTTGCCCATCGTGTCACTGTCTGGGTTGTTCTCAATTGGAGATGTGGCGCAGAGCTGGACGCAGCTGGCGCGGAACACCTATCAAGCGTTTGACAATTTCAGCTGGATCCGTGGCCGCCACACCATCAAATTCGGCGGGGATTACCGGCTTCAGCAGATCTACCTTGTTTTTCCCAACCGGCCAAACGGGGATTTTAGTTTTGCGGGCAACTTCTCGCGCAACGTGATTGCGGATTTTCTGTTGGGATTGCCGAGCCAGTTCCGCCAGGGCGGTGGCCAGCCGGCCAAACATTTTGTGGGCCACAATGCAGGCTTTTATTTTCAAGATGACTGGAAGGCGACCGCAAGGCTGACGCTCAATCTCGGGTTACGCTATGAACTTCCCTGGCCCTATTTCGACAAACAGGACCGCATGGCGTTGTTTCAGCCGGGTCGGCAATCTACGGTGCGGCCGACGGCGCCGCCGGGACTGCTCTTCCCTGGCGATGCCGGAGTGCCGCGCGCAACCATCGCCACGGACACCAATAATTTCGCGCCCCGGTTTGGTTTCGCTTACGATGTCACGGGCAATGGGCGGATGAGTTTGCGCGGCGGCTATGGCATCTACTACGACGCGGCGCCAGGACTGGCCGTCTTTCAGAATATCAACGTGCCGCCGTTTAACCGTTTTATCCAAATTGACGGACCTCCCTCCTTCGCCAATCCTTATCAGAACTTTGCGATCAATCCTCAGGTGGATCCGAGCCGCGATTTTCCCTGTCCGTGTCTAGTGATTGGGTTCTCGCCGGATTTTCGCACGGCCTATGCCCAGCAATTTCACTTTACGATCCAGCGGCAAGTTCGGAGCAACTGGCTGGCTGAAGTGGCCTATGTCGGATCGCTGGGGCGCAAGCTAGGGGGCTATTTGGAGGTGAACCCGGCCGTGCCGGGCCCGGGGGCAACGCTGCAAAATACGCAGCAACGCCGCTTATATCGCGACTACAATCTGGTGCGACCCACCTTCAGCCGGTTTAACAGCCACTATCATGCGCTGCAAGCCCGAGTGGAGAAGCGCTACTCGGCGGGGCTCTGGTTTCAGCTTTCCTACACCTGGGGCAAAGTCATCGACTATCAGTCGTCAATCAATTTTGCGGGCGAAACTCGCCCGCAGGATGCCTTTAGCCTGCGCGATGTACGGGGACTGGCTGCTTTTGACGTGCGCCATCGCATGGTGGCCTACTACGGCTATGAGCTGCCTTGGTTGCGACAGCCCCGGAGCCTGCTTTCGCGGGCACTTGGAGGCTGGCAGTTGCAGGGGATTGTGTCGGCCCAAACCGGAGGACCGCTCACGGTGACCGAATCCGTCGACTTGAGCTTGCGCGGGCTGAATGCAGATCGACCGGATCAGATTCGCAACCCGAACCGCGGGCCGCGCACGGTGCAGCAGTGGTTTGACACTTCTGCTTTTGTTCGCTTGCCGGCCATCCCGGGAGGCCAGCGCTCGGGAACGGCCGGCCGCAATACGGTGATTGGTCCGGGGTTACTGCAAACCGATCTCGCGGTACTGAAACGCATTGCGCTTGCCGAGTCGCATCGGTTCGAGTTTCGTTTGGAAGCATTTAATGCTTTCAACCGCGCGAATTTCCGCGACCCCGCCACGGTGATCACTCAGCCGGCGACTTTCGGCGTGATCCAGACCTCGCGGCCAGCTCGCATTCTTCAATTTGCTCTCAAGTACGAATTCTGAGCCGGTCCCCGGCTCAGTGAATTCGCTTCTGAGATCTCTCGCCAAGTTAGGATCGGGAGCCGGAAGGGGTCGCGCACTGGCCGCTTGCAGATTCGTTGCACTCCTGCTTTTTTCCTGTAAGAACATGAAGGGAGTCGTCGATTTTAACGTTTGGAGGAAAAAAGAGTGTGAGTGCGGCACGGGAACTGGCTAGGAAGATTCTCGAGGCAATCCCCAATCGCGATATTGGCTCAAAGACGGACGGCGAGCTGTTTACTCGCTATACCAATACCCCTCACTCGGTTCTCCAAGCCAACTGGGACAAGGGGGGCATCATGACGGCCTGCAACGGCTTTACCGGGTGGTATTCTGCGACGCTCGGGCGGCCAGGACTGGGGGTGTTTGATCTCAAGGGCGTCGCAGGACGGGCCTTTATCGAGTCGGGCAAGGAGGCGCTGCCGCAGTATGGAGACGTATTCCGGTCGAAGACTCTCCATGTGGGCGTTTGTCTGGAGTGTGATGGTAAGACCTGGAAGGTCATTCATGCCGGGCAAGGGGGCAAGAGCGTGGGGCAGGATA
Organism: Bryobacteraceae bacterium; assembly: GCA_025056455.1. Classification (GTDB taxonomy): domain Bacteria; phylum Acidobacteriota; class Terriglobia; order Bryobacterales; family Bryobacteraceae; genus CADEFT01. Next base: position 366,248 of record JANWVY010000003.1, read on the forward strand.
TTCTTGGCCGGCGGCAAGGGCCCTTCCAGCCTGAGAATCTGCTCGGGTGGGTGGACATTGAGCTCTGGCTGGACCCCGGCGAGATGCGAAAATCCCAGGTTCAGAAAGCGCTCCGTGGGGCCTGGCAAGTGGAGATCCAGGAAACGAAGCGCTGGTACAAATTCGACTCGAGTCAAGTGATCAGCACCAATCTCAAAGGAGGCCAACCGAGAAAAGGCCATTGGGAAGTTGACGAAAACGAGGTGACGATTCATTGGGAGGGCGGCGTCACGGAGAAGTGGCCTCTGCCCGTGCCTGGGCTCTACAAAACCGGTGAGGGCACCTGGCATGACCGGCTCGGAAATTCAGGCGTCACCAAATACCGGCACGCTTGGTAAGGCCAGCGGGCCCGCACACGACTACTAAGTACGGGCCCGGGAGCTGTTCCCTTCCCTTTTTATGCTCCTCTCGAGTTTGCTCTGACGTGCTAGATTGAAGGTTTCATGACTGAATCCGCTGCGCCGCTCAAGCAGACGCCGCTCTATGCGGTTCACCGTCGCCTGGGAGCGAAGATGGTTGAATTCGGCGGCTGGGAGATGCCGGTACACTACTCCAGCTTGCTGGAAGAACACCACGCCGTGCGCCGAGCAGTGGGGTTGTTCGATGTCAGTCACATGGGAGAGATTGAGGTACGAGGGCCAGAGGCCTTCGCGCTGCTGGACTATCTGACGCCGAATGCGCTGTCTCGGCTCTCCAACGGACAGGCGCAGTATTCGGCTCTGTTGTATGAACATGGCGGCTTTGTGGACGACATCCTGGTCCACAAGGTGAGCGATACACACTACTTTTTGTGTGTCAACGCCGCCAACCAGGAGAAGGACTACCAGCACATGGTGGCCTATAACAAGTTCGATTGCGAGGTCGAGCTTTCCAGCTCACGCTATGCGCAGCTGGCCATCCAGGGTCCGAAGAGCATGGCCACACTGCAAAAGCTCACGGCGACCGATTTACAGTCCGTTCGCTATTACCACTTTGTTGATGGTGAGGTATGCGGTGTGCCGGCACGGATTGCGCGCTCGGGTTACACGGGTGAAGTTGGCTTCGAGATTTATTTTGCGCCGGAGCATGCGGAGGGTTTATGGGGGCAGATTCTGGCCGCGGGCGAGGAGTTCGGAATCCGGCCCGCGGGTTTAGGCGCGCGCAACACGTTGCGGCTGGAGTGCGCGATGGCGCTCTACGGGCATGAGATCACGGCCAGCATTACGCCCCTAGAGGCTTGCCTGGGACGGATTGTGAAGTTTGAAAAAAGGGATTTTTTAGGCCGGACTCGGTTGCTTGCGCAGCGAGAGCAGGGGGTGCGCCGACAGCTCACTGGTTTTGAAATGACGGGCCGCGGAATCGGCCGGGACGGGTATGAAATTTTCATCGATGGCGTTCCGGCCGGATGGGTGACCAGCGGCGGCCCCTCACCGACGCTCGGCAAGAACATTGGACTTTGCTACTTGCCAGCAGCGCAAGCGCAACCGGCTCAGACCATTCAAGTGATGGTGAGAAATCAGCCCGTGGATGCGGTGACGCGGCCCATTCCTTTCTACAAGCGAGCCAGCTAGCATGTATCCGGAACAATTCAAATACACCAAAGAGCATGAGTGGGTGCTGGTGGAAGGCGACACTGGCACGATCGGCATCACGCATTACGCCCAGAACGAGCTCGGCGATATTGTGTATGTTGACTTGCCGAAGATCGGGGCCCAGGCCGAAAAGGGAAAGACCATTGGTTCGGTGGAGTCGGTGAAGGCAGTCTCCGACATTTACTCTCCGGTTTCGGGCGAGGTCATCGCGGTGAATGAAACGCTGGTTGACAAGCCCGAGCTGTTGAACCAGGATCCGCACGGAGCCGCCTGGCTGGTGAAGGTGCGGTTGTCGTCGCCCGCTGAAATAAACGAGCTCATGGACGCGCCGGCGTATCAAAACTATATAGGAGCCTAGAGACTGCCTTGCGCTATTTGCCCAAGTCTGATTCTGAGCGCCGTCAGATGCTGGATGCGCTCGGTCTACGTTCGCTCGAAGAGCTGTATTCCCATCTTCCCGAAGATGTGTTGCTGAAACGCCCGCTGAATCTGCCGGACGGGCAATCCGAGTACGAGATTGTTGAGTTTTTTCGGGCGTGCGGGGAGCGAAACGCCGCCGGATATGCTTCGTTTTTGGGCGCTGGCGTATACTCCCACTACCGTCCCGTCCTGTGTGACGTCATTGCCTCGCGAGGAGAATTTCTCACTTCCTACACTCCGTATCAAGCGGAGATGGCGCAAGGTACACTGACCACGATCTTCGAATTTCAAACCATGGTGTGCCAGCTGACGGGGATGGAGGTGGCCAACGCCTCGATGTACGATGGCTCGACGGCGGCGCCGGAGATGGCGATGATGGCCTGCCGGATTACAGGCCGCGAGCGGGTGCTAGTGGCGCGGTCGCTGCATCCGGAGTACCGGCGTGTTTTAGAAACCTACGCCCGCTATCAGGGCTTGCCTGTGGCGGAGTTTGGCTACGACGCCGCCACGGGCGAGGTTGACCTAGCGGATCTGGAGGCCAAACTCAACGACGAGGTGGCCATGGTCATGGTGCAGTCGCCGAATTTCTTCGGCGTGATCGAGAATACACGGACGGCGGCGGAGCTAGCGCACCGCAAGGGGGCGCTGTTTGGGTTTGTTTTTACGGAGGCGGTTTCTTTAGGGTTGCTCGAGCCGCCCTATCACGCCGATATTGTGGCCGGGGAACTGCAATCCTTTGCGCACCCACCCAGCTACGGGGGCCCATTTGCCGGTGTGATCGCGACCAAAGAAAAGTACATCCGCCAGCTGCCCGGACGCCTTGCCGGAGAGACCAAAGACGTCCATGGAAACCGGGCATTTTGCCTCACTCTCTCTACGCGCGAGCAGCACATTCGTCGGGAAAAAGCGACCTCGAATATCTGCACCAACCAGGCCCTCGTTGCGCTCATGGCGACCGTGTTTATGTCGCTATACGGCAAAGAAGGGTTGCGCGAGCTGGCCGTACAGAATCTTTCGAAGGCGCACTATCTTGCCGACGGTTTACCGCTCCGTTTTAAGGGCCGGTTTTTTAATGAATTTGTGGTCTGCTGCAACGGTTCTCAGCCCGAAGCAGTGAATGCGAAGCTGCTTGAGAAAAAGATTATAGGCGGGTTGCCGCTCGGGCGTTTTTATCCCGAGCTAGCTGGTTGCATGTTGCTTTGCGCCACGGAGATGAGCCGGCGCCCGCAGATGGATGAAGTGAAGAAAGCAATTGAAGAATCCCATGCCCGGTAAAGTCCGAAGCCATATTAGTCAGAATGAAGCCTTGCTGTTTGAGATGAGCTCGCCTGGCAAGCGGGGCTATCAGTTGCCGGAACTGGATGTGCCGGCAGTGGACCCGGTGGAGGCGCTAGGAGCGGAGAATACGCGCGCCGAAATTACGGATTTCCCGGAAGTGAGTGAAGTGGAGGTGATCCGCCACTTCACGCGGTTGTCGACGTGGAATTACGGCATCGACCTAGGGCTGTTCCCACTCGGCTCGTGCACGATGAAATACAATCCGCGGGTCAACGAGCAGGTAGCCCGAATAGAAGGGCTTGCCTGGGCCCATCCCTACCAGCCAGAGAGCTTGTCGCAAGGAGCCATGGAGATTATCGCCAGACTCGAGGCGGCGCTGGCGGAAATCACCGGCATGGATGCTGTCACTTTGGAGCCAGCTGCGGGAGCGCACGGGGAATTGACCGGCGTGCTGCTGATCCGCGCGCTGCTCGAATCGCGGGGAAACCCGCGCAAAAAGATCATCATTCCAGACTCGGCGCATGGAACTAATCCGGCCACCGCAGCCATGGCCGGCTACCAAGTGGCCAACCTCAAGTCAACGGCAGAAGGTTTGGTGGACGTCGAGGCTCTCGCGGCCATGGTGGATGAAGAAGTCGCGGGATTGATGGTGACCAATCCCAACACGCTCGGCGTTTTCGAGCAAGAGATCCGGAAAATTTGCGAGATCCTGCACGCAAAAGGGGCCTTAGTTTACATGGATGGGGCCAACATGAATGCGCTCGTGGGGATCAGCCGTCCGGGGGATTTTGGCATTGATGTGATGCATCTCAATTTGCATAAAACCTTCTCCACCCCGCACGGTGGCGGAGGTCCGGGAGCGGGGGCGGTGGCGGTCAAAAAGCACCTCGAACCATTCTTGCCCTATCCGCGACTGAAGCGTCACGGCGAGTCATGGAGCTGGGATTATGACCGACCGCTGTCGATTGGGAAGGTGCGCGCCTTCTATGGCAACTTTGGGGTGCTGGTGCGGGCGCTGGCCTACATCCTCGCCCATGGCGGGCCGGGTTTGCGCAAAGCTACCCTGGACGCGCTGCTCAACGCCAACTACGTACGTAAGGGTCTCGAAGATTACTACGATCTACCCTATCCAGGTCCGACCATGCACGAGTGCGTGTTCAGTGACGCGCGGCAGGCGAAACGGGGAGTGCGGACGATGGACATCGCCAAGCGCCTAATTGATTACGGTTTTCATCCCTACACGGTGGCCTTCCCACTCATTGTGCCCGGAGCGCTAATGATTGAGCCGACGGAAACCGAAAGCAAGGCCGAGCTGGATGCTTTTATCGAAGCCATGCGAGCGATTGCCCGCGAAGTGGAGACCGACCCTGAGCTCGTGCGGACAGCGCCCCATGAGACGCGCATCTCGCGGGTAGATGAAGTGAGCGCTGCGCGCCGGCCAGTGGTCCGCTGGAAGCGCGCCAGCGCCGCGAGCAAGGCTGCCGATTAGGGTGGCGCGTTGCGGGACCGGCTGGCGGTTGTCGCCTTTGTCGTTCTGCTGCGAGCTCCCTTTCTGAATGTCGCGATTCAGGGCGACGACGGGAACTACCTCGGCGCGGCGCAGTATGCGCAGATTGACCCCTGGCATCCCACCCGCTACCGCTTTGTGTTTCAAGGCGACTGGGTGTCGATGCGGGGACATCCTCATCCTCCTCTCAACGTGTGGTTTCAAGCCGGGTTGCTGGCCCTGGCGGGTGACATTCGAGAACCGCTTTTTCATGGCGCCTACCTGGCCTTTTCGCTCCTCGCCGGGCTAGCGGCGCTATCCATCACGCGGCGATTCAGTGCGCATCCGCTGCTGGCAGCGCTGTTGACCCTCTCCGTACCCGCATTCGTGATTCAGGGCACCTCGCTTGAGAGCGATTTGCCTTTTTTCGCTTTCTGGTTGCTCTCGGTGGCGTGGTTTCTCGCTGGACGCGCCCTGCTGGCCAGCGTGGCGATGGCGCTGGCAGCGATGACCGCCTTTCAGGCTGCGCTGCTGGCCCCGATTCTTGGCGTGTGGTTGTGGACAGAACGGCGGAGCTGGCGGGCAGGATGGATGGCGCTGGCGGTGATTCCGGGCGTGCTGGGCAGCTGGCAATGGTTTGAAAGCTCGACCGGCGGCGGGCTTCCGGCCCAGCAGTTGCTCACTTACTTTCAGCAATACGGTTTACAGACGCTGTTGAACAAAACTCGCAATGCGGTGGCGCTCTCGGTGCACCTGGTGTGGATGCTATTTCCCGCTACGGTTCTGCTGGCACTAAGCTGGCGGCGGTGGTTGAAGTGGAATTTTCTCACGGCGTGGATCGTGATTTTCTTTGCCGGGGCTTTGGTTTTGTTTTTTGCCGGCTCGGCGCGTTACCTGCTGCCGCTGTCGCTGCCGCTTGCCCTCGTGGTGGTTCAGCAGAGTGTCCGGCTGGCGAAGGTGACCATGGGGTTTCAGCTGGTGTTGAACCTGTTACTGGCCTTTACTAACGCGCAACATTGGAACGCCTACCGGGCGGCGATTGCGAGGTGGCAACCGCACTTTGAACATCGCCGGGTGTGGATCAACGGCGAGTGGGGGTTGCGATTTTATGCCGAATCGGCCGGGGCCTTGCCGCTTGTGAAAGGTCAGGCTGTGCGGCCAGGAGATTTCGTGGTATCGAGCAAGCTGGCTCTTCCCGTCGCTTTCACGACAGGAGGCGGGAAGCTGGTTACGGTGGAGGAGCTCCCAGTTCGCACCTTTCCTCCGCTTTGTCTAATTGGTTTGGGCTCGAGATCCGCCTACAGCACGGCGGCGCGGGGTTTCCTTCCCTTTGACGTCTGCCGGGGACCTGTAGACACTGTGACCCTGGAACAGGTGATCGAGCGGCTGCCGACGCTGACCTACGTGCCCATGGCCCATCCCGAAGCCGACCACCATTTGGTGAGTGGCATTGACCGGTTGGAGGACGGGCGCTATCGGTGGATGAGCAAACGGGGCGTGTTGCTGCTGAAGGGCGCCGGCCGGGCGGCGCCCCTAGAGGTGAATCTTTATGTACCGGAGCAGGCTCGTGGGCGGAGGGTAGTGGTGACGCTAGACGGGCGTGTAATTGGACAGCAGATGTATGACAAGCCGGGAGTCTACAAGCTGGTGACGGCGCCGGTGGCGCACGGCGAGCAGGCTGTTTTGAGCATCGAAGTCGATCAGACCTTTCAGGTAGCAGGCGACCAGAGGACGCTGGGTCTGATTTTGATAGGGGCCGGATTTGCGGCCGTTCGCTGACCTCGGCTCCGTGCAGCGGGCAGCCCGGTGCCGACGGGGACCAACTTGTATTTCTTTGCGAGGCCTGGAGGGGGCGCTACACTGAAGCTCATGACCGCACGACAAACCGCTTTATGGCTCTTGCTGGCGGGAGTGCTGCCAGCGCAGACGCTTGATTGGGACCGTATCAACGAGGAAACGATGCGCCACTTTCAGGCGCTCATCCGTATCGATACGACGGACCCGCCGGGCAACGAAAAACCAGCGGTTGATTATCTCAAGGCGGTTCTAGACGGAGAGGGTATACCCACCAAGGTGCTCGCGCTTGACGAGAAACGGCCGAACCTGGTGGCCCGGCTTGCGGGAAATGGTGCCAAGCGGCCCGTGTTGATCATGGGCCACACCGATGTGGTGAACATCGATCCGCGAAAGTGGAAGTTTCCTCCCTTTGGCGCCGTGCGCGATGGCGGGTATGTGTATGGCCGCGGCACGGTGGACGATAAGGACAACGTGGTGGCCTGCTTGATGACCATGTTGTTGTTAAAGCGGCTGAAGGTTCCACTGGAGCGGGATGTGATCTTCCTGGCCGAGGCGGGAGAAGAGGGCGCGGTGCGTTATGGCATCAAGTACATGGTGGAAAATCACTATGCGGAGATTGACGCTGAGTACTGCTTGGCGGAGGGCGGCGGGGCGGTACGCACAGGAGGCAAGCCGCGTTATGTCACCATCGCCACGACCGAAAAGATTCCCTACGCGCTAAAGCTCGTGGCGCGTGGTCCGGCGGGCCATGGCTCCCGGCCGCTGCGAACCAATGCGATCCTGCATCTTTCCGAGGCGGTTTCGAAGGTCTCACGGTGGATGCCTCCGATGCGGCTAAACGATACGACGCGGGCCTATTTTGAGCGGCTCGCCACGATTAGCACGCCGGAGGAGGCGGCGCGCTACAACGGGATACTCCATCCCGAGAAGACAGCGGCCATTCAGGAGTATTTTGCCCAATATGAGCCGGGGCACAATTCCATGTTGCGGACCTCGATCTCACCCAACATTTTCCGGGCAGGCTACCGCATCAACGTAATTCCCTCGGAGGCGGAAGCGATGCTCGACGTGCGGGCCCTGCCAGATGAAGACCTGGGGGCATTCGTCGAACAAGTGCGCAAGGTGATCAACGATCCGCAGGTAGAAGTGGTGCGCGAATCTCGAGATACGCGTCCAGCGGCGCCACCCTCGCGACTGGATACAGAGGCTTTCCGTGTTTTGGAGACCGTGGCGCGACGCAGCTATCCCGGGATGATCGTCCTGCCCACGATGTTAACGGGCGCCACCGATATGGCGTATCTACGGGCTCGGGGGATGCAGTGTTACGGAGTGGGCCCGATGACGGATTCCGAAGACGGCCCGAAAGGCTTCGGCGCGCACAGCGACCAGGAGCGCATTCTGGAGACCGCGCTCTACACATTCGTGCGCTTTCATTACGAGGCCGTCGAGGCTCTGGCCCGCCGCAAACCGTAACCCTGTTACGCCTTGGCGGCTCAGGGGGCAGAGGCCAATGGAGAGAGAGTGAAGGCGCAAAGGTCCAGGGCTTGGCGTTAGTTCCAACGGAGCCCGATGCGCCACAGCCGCGGAGCCCCGAGGTTGGGCGTTGGGCTGAAGCCTACCAGGAACTCCCGGTTAAACAGATTCTCCACGGCTAGCTGGAGAGAGAGTGCCCGTACGAGCCGCTGTCTAGCAGTGAAATGAAACACGCCGAAACCTGGAAGGCGGAAGGCGTTGCGGTCATCTTCAAATTGCATGCCAAAGCTGCGGAATCCGAAGGCGGCAGTGGTGCGGTCGCGGGCGTAGATCAACTGGGCCGAGCCCTGATGTTTGGGGATCTGGGGCAGCCGCTCGCGAGTAGAAAAACGGGAATCCGCAAACAGGTAGCTGGCTTCGCCACTCCACGACCGCCAGCGCTGGCGCACTTCGACTTCAAGGCCTTCGCTGTTCGCCGCGGCGGCATTGCGCCGCTGGCGGGTGATCAGTTGAGGGGTTGAACTGAGGGTCACGTTGGTGACCAAGTTTGACAGGCGGTTGCGGAACAGCGTCAAACCGAAGCGCCGGGTTTCACCAAGCAGATCCAAGCCTCCTTCCAAGCCCGTGAGGGATTCAGGCAGGAGATTTGGATTGGGCAAGGTGACCGCGTTTCCCACGCGAAACTCGCGGTAGAGTTCATTCAATGTGGGGGCGCGGAAGCTGCGGTAAGCAGACGCTCGGAAACGGTACCAGCTGCGTCCCACGGTGAGGCCCGCGCTGGGCGAAAAAAAGCGGGTATTTTGGCCCGTGAAATGATGCCGGATCCCGAAGAAAAGCTTGGCTGGGCCCGCAGGGGCATGCATTTGGCCGAAAACTCCATGCTGCCATTGAACACCGCCGCCCGTGCGTTTGCCGGAAGGGACGAGCGAATCGATGGAGTAACCCTCAACGCGAACCAGATCGCCGCCAGCAAGCAGAGAAATCCGTTTTACCGACCGGCGGAACAGGAGTGCGCCGCCGGTGGCCTCGGCAGGAACCGACTGGCGGAAGGTAAGGCGGTCGGTGTTGCGATCGGCAGAGACAGAGGAAAATGCGGCGCGAAACTCTTGTCGGGTGTGATAACCAAGGAGGGCGAAGTGATTCTTGGCGCCTGCCGAATAGTGGGCCGAAAGGGTGCCAAGGCTGGTGGAATTTTTCTGGATCAAGGTGCCGTTGTCGCGGTCTTCAACCAAGAGATCGCTTTTCAAGTAGAAGCGGTGGAGCTGGCCTAGGTAGTCGAGGCGGGCGTCGGGAGCGAAAAAGCGGACGGAGGCGCGCGTGTCAGCGAGACCTCGGAGGGATGGTGGAACGATGAAGTAGCCTTCGGTGTCAAAGGCGCGGCTGTTGGCCGACAGCCCGAATTTTCCTAAGGCGCGGCTGAAGCCGCCGGAAAGAAGATGTTGGGCGCGGTTGCCGGCTTCATAACTCGCATAGGAGCGCCAGCGGTCGGGCTCGACGGAGAAGATGGCAAGCGCGCCGCCCATGGCGCGATCGCCGAACACGCTGGTTGAGGCGCTTCTCATCACCTCGACACGGTCGATTTGTTCGGGGGAAAAGCGGGTCCAATAAACCCAGCCGCCAAACGGATCGTTGACGGGTACGCCGTCCCAGAGGACCAGGGTGCGGCTGGCGCCTGTGGATCCGATGCCACGCAGCGAAACGCCCTGTGTGGTGGGATTGGCGACAAGACTCGAAGAGCGCCGGAAGAGGCTAAACCCAGGTACCATGCGCAAGCGGTCATCGAGGTTAACCCCGGGGATGCGTTTCAACTCGGGGGAACCCAGAATGGAGAGATTGGCCGGAGTCTCCGCTTCGAGCTTGCCCATCACAGTCACTGCGCTACGAACTGGAGGCAGTTGAGAATCGTTTGGGCGGGTGTTTTGCGGATCAAAAGAGGGAGGACTGGGATTTGAAGTCGGGGCTGGAGATTGCGCTACGATCGCGGCCGTCGATGATAGCAGCGCGAGCCCAACCGAGATCAGCCAGTTGCGAATCAAAGAGAGCACTAAAAACCACTCTATAACTGTTTTCCTCCTGCGGGTAGAGGCGTGGGGGCAAGCTCGCAGGCCCTACCTGTGCGAGGTAACGCAGGATCGTGAAGATGTCACCGCCCTCGGGCAAGCGGAGGTCGACTGTCTGGGTGAGGAAGCGCAGGCGCGAGCCACGCTGATTCAAGCGCCAGCACAGGCAGGCGGCGCACTCGATGGCATCCTCAAACCACGCTCCGGCGCCCGGCGGGACGCGGAGGTCGAGAAAAATTTCTACCAACCGGTCCTGCTCGCGGGCGAACTCCCGGACTTGAAGCTGGCCGGTGTGAGCGGTGGCGCGCCAGTCGACATGTCGCGCGCTTTCGCCATACTCATAGGGGCGGATACGGTAGAAGTCCGAGCCGCGGCCCTGAACGTGGGTTTCTAATTCGCCTTCAAGAACGCGCATGCGTTGATGGAAGCTGGCGGGGGGATCGATGGAAGGATAGACCAGGACTTCGCGTTCCAGCTTCACCTGTACGCGGCGCTCGGTAAAGCCAAAGGGGAAACGGGTGGTGAATTGGTACAGGCTTTCGGTGTAGAGGCCGCGTTTGGGGAAGAACACGGAAGTGGGGGCGTCGAGTGTGCCACCGGCGGGGATCATCGGAAAGTAGATGGCGCCGGGACTTTCCTGGGCATCAAGCGACGCCAGCTGGATGGAGAAGGACGGCATCCAGCGCTTGGAGTTGTGGAGCTGGAGCCGGGCCGGTAACTTGCGTTTGGCAAAGACGTGTTCGGGGACGAGTAAACGCAGTTCCAGGCCGGCCAACCCGAGCCGGCTCACCAGTCCCGAGATGAGCAAGGTAGACAGCATGGCAGCCAGCAAAAGAAAGAGCAGGTTGTTGCCTGAAGCAAAGGCGCCGGAGCCAACCAAAACGATGAAGAGAGAAAAGATCGCGCCGTTCCAAGTGATCTGGTGGCGCTGAGCGCGCCGCCACTTGAGCAGTGCGCGCCAGACATTTTCCAAACGGAAGGAAGAAAGTCCCACTTGGTTTCAGCGTACAATAGGAGACTTTATGCCGAAGGGGTCTCTTTACTTGAGCGCGGCGCTCAATTTCTTTTCTTCCCATGCTTTTGCGTTTGGGGAAAGGCGTGGCCGTGGCTGAAGTGTTGCACCTAAAGCGAACGCTCACGCTGGGCCAGCTGGTGGTGATGGGTGTGATTTTTGTGCAGCCGACGGCGCCCATGCCACCCTACGGAGCGATCCACGTGGTGGGTGACGGCCACGTGGTGACGACGGTGCTGATTGCAATGTTTGCCATGCTGTGCACAGCGGTGAGCTACGGCCGGATGGCGCAAGCCTACCCGGCGGCGGGCTCTGCCTACACTTATGTCGGTCGGGAAGTGCATCCGGTGGCGGGTTTTCTGACGGGCTGGTGCATGCTGCTGGACTATGTTGTGAATCCCTTGATTTGTACGATTTGGTGTGCGAGTGCAGCGCGGGATTTGGTGCCGGCGTTGCCCGGGGCGCTGTGGACGGTCTTTTTCGCGGCCCTGTTCACGGGGCTGAATTTGCGAGGAATCCGGGCTACGGCACGCACCAATCAGCTACTGACGGCCGTGATGGGAGTGGTCATTGGATGGGTGCTGGCGGCCTCGCTGCACTATCTCGCTGGCCAGCCGCAAATCGACTGGATCCGGCCATTCTATGATGCGCAGCGATTTTCTCTCGGCAAGATCTCGAGTGGGGCTTCGGTGGCCGTGCTCACCTACATTGGGTTTGACGCGATTTCGACACTGTCGGAGGAGGTGCACAATCCGCGGCGCAACATCCTGCGAGCGACCGTCTACACGTGCCTGATTATCGGGTTGTTGTCCGCTGTGGAGGTTTATGCGGCGCAGCTGGTTTGGCCGCCCGAGGAACCGTTTCCAAACAATGACACGGCATATGTTCACGTCGCCGGGCGCGCGGGAGGAGTCCTGCTGTTTCAAGTGGTGGCGCTAACGATTCTCGTCGCGACGGTGGGTTCGGGTTCGGGAGCGCAGCTTGCGGGGGCGCGCCTGCTTTATGGCATGGGCCGGGATGGGACGCTGCCTCGAACCGTCTTCGGCACGCTGCATCCGGTCACGCGCATCCCCGCCAACAACGTAGTGCTGATTGGCCTGGTGTGTTTATTGGGTGGCTTTTTGATCAGCTATCAGTTTGGCGTGGAGTTGCTGAATTTTGGCGCGCTGCTCGGATTTATGGGAGTCAATCTCAGTGCGCTGTTGCGTTATTGGATACGCGCGGAGAAGAAACGTTTGAGCCACTTCTTGCCTCCGGCAATCGGTTTGCTGGTCTGCACCTATCTCTGGTTGAGCTTAAGCAAGACGGCGCAACTGGCCGGGTGGATCTGGTTACTGCTGGGTTTGATTGCGGGGGCATACCAGACCGCTGGCTTTCGCCGCCCGATGCCGCGCTTTGAAACCGGAGAGGCATCCGAGAGCTGAGAAACAGCCGCGGGCGGCAGGCCGGGCGGAACAGGTCGGCAAACCAGGCTGGCGTGTTAGAATCGCGGAACGATGAAAGGCACGCTTCTGGGAGAAGTGATCGCGGAATTTTTAGGCACGATGGTGCTGATTCTGTTTGGTGCGGGCGTTGTCGCCATGACCCTGCTGTTTGGAACAGGAGTTCCAGGCGAGGTGATTAAAGGCGGCTATACAAACGTGACGCTCGCCTGGGGACTTGGTGTGGTGATGGGGATTTACACGGCGGGCAAAGTGAGCGGCGCACATCTGAATCCAGCTGTGACGCTAGCGCTTGCTGTTTTCCGGGGATTTCCCTGGCAAAAAATTGTGCCCTATGTAGCCGCGCAAACTGCGGGCGCGTTCTTTGCGGCGGCGCTCGTATTTCTCGTCTACCGGCCTGCTTTTCTGCGGTTTGATCCCCTGCTGGAGCGCACGGCGGGGGTTTTTACGACTTTTCCGGCCTTTCCAGATCTTCCCTTCACGGGATTTTTGGATCAGGTGATCGGAACGGCCCTACTTCTGTTTCTGATTTTCGCGATTACGGATGAACGGAACCAAGCGGTGGGCGCGCTGGGCCCGGTTTTAATCGGGCTGGTGGTGGTCGGCATTGGGATGAGTTTTGGCGCGCTGCATGGCTATGCAATCAATCCGGCGCGGGACTTTGGCCCGCGGTTGTTTACGGTGGTGGCAGGGTTCAAAAATAATGGCCTGACGGATGGGACGGGAGTTTTTCTAACGCCCATTGCGGGTCCGCTCATTGGGGGGTTGATGGGAGCCGCGCTCTATGATTTCGCGGTGCGTCCTTATTTGAACAAGGGGGGTTAGGGAGGTGCGGCGGGAAGCCGCGGTTGGAGGCCCCTAGAAAGTCGAATTTCTTTTCCCAGGTGGGAGCGAACCTCGAATGCTTGCCAATGGCAAGCCGTGGTGAGGGAGGCGTCAAAGAGCGGAGTTCTGGGCTGCGGCTAGACCGGGCAGGCAAAGACCCTCCCCCGAGGGTACGGTAAGTGCGGAAAACAAGCTCGGGCTACAATGGAGATCGTCCCTCCAAAAACATCATGAGCAAAATCGACAGTTTCCAATCCGCCTCCTGGCTGCGCGTGGGCTCGCGCCAATACCGGATCTTCCGCCTTGATGCAGTGGAAAAAGCTGGCGTAGGTAAAATCGCCCGGCTTCCCTACTCCATCCGCGTTCTTTTGGAAAATTTGCTGCGCTCAGAAGACAGCGTCACGGTGAAAAAGACGGATATCGAGTATGTCGCTGCGTGGGACACCACGCGGGCGGCGCAAGACATCAACTTCCGTCCGGCGCGGATCCTCATGCAGGATTTTACGGGGGTTCCCGCAGTGGTGGATTTAGCGGCGATGCGCGATGCGCTGGCAAAGATGGGGGCCGATCCGAAGCTGGCCAATCCGCTCATCCCGGCGGATCTGGTGATCGATCACAGTGTACAGGTGGACCGGTTTGGCACCAAGGATGCGTTTGATGTGAACGTGCTGTTGGAGTACCAGCGCAACCACGAGCGGTATTCGCTTTTGCGCTGGGCACAAAAGGCATTCCGGAATTTTCGCGTCGTGCCGCCGGGCACGGGCATCGTGCACCAAGTGAATCTGGAGTATCTGGCGCAAGTGGTTTTTCGCGAGGAAGTGGAAGGCGTGACGCTGGCCTATCCGGACACGTTGCTCGGGACGGATTCACACACCACGATGATCAATGGCTTGGGCGTAGTGGGTTGGGGCGTTGGCGGGATTGAAGCCGAGGCCTGCATGCTCGGCCAGCCGATTACGATGCTGCTGCCGGCAGTGGTGGGATTCAAGTTGTACGGCAAGCCGGCTGCCGGTGTCACGGCTACCGACGTGGTATTGACGGTGACCCAGATGCTGCGCAAGAAAGGCGTGGTGGGGAAGTTTGTCGAGTTCTACGGTCCGGGGGTGAAGGCCCTGAGCCTGGCCGACCGCGCGACGATCGCCAACATGGCGCCGGAGTACGGAGCAACGATTGGCTTTTTCCCAGTGGATGAGGCGTCCCTGGACTACCTCCGGTTAACCAACCGTCCGGCGGAGCTGATCGACTTGGTCGAAGCCTACACGCGAGAACAGGGTTTGTTTTTGACGAACGATTCAGCCGAGCCCGTTTACAGCGACACGATTGAACTCGATCTGGGCTCGGTGGTCGCCTCGCTGGCGGGACCCAAGCGTCCCCAGGACCGGATTGATCTGCCGAAGGTCAAGCAGAATTTTCTTGAGGCGTATGGTGGGAGTCTGAAGTCAGCCCCGTTGGATGGCGAAGAGCTGCGGGATGGAGCCGTGGTGATTGCCGCAATTACCTCGTGCACGAATACTTCGAACCCTTCGGTGATGCTCGCAGCTGGATTGCTGGCGCAGAAGGCGCTGGCCAAGGGGCTGCAAGTGAAGCCCTGGGTGAAGACGTCGCTTGCGCCAGGCTCGAAGGTAGTGATGGATTATTTCGCTGAGGCTGGCGTGCTGGATGCGATGGAATCCCTCGGTTTCCACTTGGTCGGCTACGGATGCACGACCTGCATCGGTAACAGCGGCCCGCTTCCCGAGGCTGTGGCCAAGGCGGTGACAGAGGGCAAGCTCACGGTGGCGGCCGTGCTAAGCGGCAACCGGAACTTTGAGGGCCGGGTGAATCCGCTGGTTAAGGCGAATTATTTGGCCTCACCGCCCTTGGTGGTGGCCTATGCGATTGCGGGGCGCATCGATATCGATCTTCAAAACGAGCCACTCGGGATGGGATCCGACGGCTTGCCGGTCTATCTTCGCGACATCTGGCCATCCGATGAAGAAATTCAGCAAGTAATCGAGCGTGCGGTGAAGCGCGAGATGTTCGCCTATCAGTACGGCAAGGTGTTTGAAGGCGATCCGCAATGGAGGGCGATTGAGGTTGCGGAAGGGGATTTGTTCCAGTGGGACGAGAAGTCAACCTACATCCGGCGTCCTCCCTACTTTGACGAGATGGTGGATCCGGAAACAAGCGTTCAAGACCTGACCGGGTTGCGGGTGTTGGCCTCGCTTGGGGATTCGATTACAACCGACCACATCTCGCCAGCGGGCAACATTGCAAAAGACAGCGCTGCGGCCAAGTATTTGCTGGCTCACGGCGTGGCGCCGCAGGATTTTAACCAGTACGGAGCGCGGCGTGGCAATCACGAGGTCATGATGCGGGGCACGCTAGCCAACATCCGGCTCAAGAATCTTTTGCTGGGAGGCCAAGAGGGTCCCTGGACCATCCACCAGCCAAGCGGCGAGAAGATGTTCATCTACGACGCCGCCATGCGGTATAAGAGCGAAGGGGTGGGCCAGCTGATTCTGGCCGGAAAAGAGTACGGCTCGGGCAGCTCGCGAGATTGGGCTGCAAAGGGGGTGCAACTTCTGGGGGTGAAAGCGGTGATTGCCGAAACGTTTGAGCGGATTCACCGGTCGAATTTGGTTGGCATGGGCGTCTTGCCGCTAGAGTTCCTGCCCGGAGAATCGCGCGAGTCGCTTGGCCTAACTGGTTTTGAGACTTACTCCATTGAGGGGCTGGCGGAGGCGATTGCCTCGAGGCGCCGCGCACGGGTGACCGCAGTGGCGGCAAACGGGGAAACGAAGACCTTTGAAGTGGTGGTCCGCATCGATACTTCGATGGAGGCGGAGTATTACCGCAACGGCGGCATTCTGCCCTACGTGTTGAGGCAGCTGGCCGCAAAGTCGGTCCCGGCAGTGCGCTAACGCCAAGGTTGGGGCCGAAGAGGAACGGCCGTCCGTGTCATTCCTCGGGGCGTAGCAATCTGAACTGGCCATTCTAGTGACTGGTAAACTAGGAGAAGAACGTCTCAACCTAGGTCACCCCGCATGCCAGGCCGGTTTTACTTCGATCACAACGCAACCACTCCGCTTGCCGGGGAAGTGCTCGAGGCGTTTGTGTCGGCTCTGCGCGAGACGCCTGGCAACGCCTCAAGCATTCACCAGTTCGGGCAAAACGCGCGGCAAAAGCTGGAACAAGCCAGGCGGCAAGTTGCCAACTTGTTGCATGCGCAAGCCAAAGAGATTGTCCTGGTGAGCGGAGGAACTGAGGCGAACAACCTGGCGCTGCTTGGAAGTGTTCAACCGGGCGATCACGTCATCACCACGGCCATTGAACATCCAGCGGTATTAAATCCCTGCACGCGGCTCCAAGAGCTAGGCGTTGAAGTTACGATTGTGCGGCCCCGAAGCGATGGTCTTGTGGAGCCGGAAGAGATTCGCCGGGCCTTGCGAAAGAATACGGCTTTCATCAGCGTGATGCACGCCAACAATGAAACGGGTGTCATTCAACCGGTCGAGGAAATTTCTGCGATTGCGCACAGCGCGGGAGCGCGGATGCATGTCGATGGGGTGCAAGCAGCGGGTAAGATTACGGTGGACGTGCAGGCCCTTGGCGTCGACCTGTATTCCGTGAGCGCGCACAAGCTGTATGCACCCAAGGGAATTGGCGCCTTGTATGTGCGCCAGGGAGTGAGTTTACGCGCTCAAATGTTTGGGGGGCGGCAGGAGCGCGGGCGGCGTGCGGGAACGGAGAATGTGCCGGCAGCGGTGGCCTTTGGCGTAGCGGCGCAATGGGCGGTTGAGCATGGCCCCCAGGAGTCGGCGCGAGTCGCCAGGTTGCGCGACCGGCTGGAGGAAAAAATTTTCGCCCTTGTGCCGGGTGTGGAGCGCAATGGCCAGGCGCGCAACCGGTTGCCGAACACGACCAATTTGCGTTTTCAGGGGATCAGCGGCGAGGCCATGGTGATTGCGTTGGACTTGCGTGGTTTTGCGGTCTCGAGCGGGTCGGCCTGTTCAAGCGGCTCGGTTGAGCCATCGCACGTGCTGCTGGCCATGGGACTGACGGCGGATGAGGCGCGTTCGAGCGTGCGGATCTCGCTCGGCCGCGACAATCAAGAACCGGAAGTCGACGCGCTGGCGGAAGCCGTTGCGGAATGTGCAGCCCACCTGCGCCGCGTTTCTCCGGTTTACTGCCATGCCTGACGCCGCCACAAACAAGCCGGTGGCAGTGGCGATGTCGGGGGGCGTGGATAGCTCCACAGTAGCGGCCTTGCTCCACCACCAGGGTCTTCCTATCGTCGGCATGACGATGCAGCTGTGGAACCAGCGGCGGTTACCGCAACTTACGGGCGACGGTGCAGTTGGACGTTGCTGCTCGCTGGACGATGTTTATGATGCGCGGCAGGTGGCTGAGACGCTGGGTATTCCCTTCTATGTAGTCAATTTTGAGCAGCGTTTTGAGGAGCAGGTGGTGAAGCCTTTTGTAGAGGAGTATCTGCGAGGGCGGACGCCGATTCCCTGCACGCTGTGCAACAACTTTGTCAAGTTTGACGAATTTCTCCGGCTCGCAGACGGGCTGGGGGCCGAAAAAGTCGCTACCGGGCATTATGCGCGTATCCGATTTGATGCCGCTTCTGGCCGCTATCAATTGCTGACCGGCCGCGATGCGTCCAAGGACCAGAGCTATTTTCTTTGGGGACTCACTCAGGCGCAGCTAGCGCGGACGATGTTCCCGATTGGCGATTTGACCAAGAGCGAGGTGCGCCAGCTTGCGCGTACGCTGGGTGTTTCGGTGGCTGACAAGCAAGACAGCCAGGAGATTTGCTTCGTGCCAAATGGCGACTATGCAGCCTTCATTGATGCCTATTTCGCCGAGCAGGGGATTCCGCGGCAAGCAACGCGGGGCGACATCGTTGACCGGCAGGGGCGTAAACTGGGCGAGCACCACGGCGTGCACCATTTCACCATTGGCCAGCGCAAAGGGATCGGCGTGGCCCGGCCCGAGCCGCTGTATGTGATCGAAACGCGGCCTCAGCAACAGCTTGTGATTGTGGGGAGCAACGAAGACTTGTTTCGGGGAGAGCTGGTGGCGCAAGACTTTAACTACGTTTCGATCGCTTCCCTAGAAAAGCCGTTGCGGGCGCGGGTGAAAATTCGGAACAAGCATGAGGCCGCCTCTGCCACGCTGCATCCCACCTCGGATCCTCGCACCGTGCGCATTGTTTTTGATGAGCCGCAGCGCGCCGTGACGCCGGGCCAGGCGGCTGTTTGCTACGATGGCGAGCTTGTGCTCGGCGGCGGCTGGATTGCCTGAACCGGCACACCCCGAAGCAATTTCCCGAACAAAAGGAGCGGAGAGACTTGAAGGCGAGCATTGGCATTTTGGGAGGTAGTGGGCTTTATTCCATGCCCGGGTTTGAAGCGCAGCAAGAACTACGGCTCGAGACACCCTGGGGCGAACCTTCGGATGCGTACGTGGTGGGGCGGCTTGCGGGACGGGAGGTCGCTTTCCTGGCCCGGCACGGGCGGGGGCACCGCTTGAACCCTTCGGAAATTAATTACCGCGCCAACATCTACGGAATGAAGCAGCTCGGCGTGAAGCACATCATTTCGCTGAGCGCCGTGGGATCGCTTCAACAGGAGCACCGGCCGCTTGAATTCTTACTCCCGGATCAATTCTTCGACCGCACGATGGGACGGGCGGCGACATTTTTTGGCGAGGGTTGCGTGGCGCACATCAGTTTTGCCGAGCCGGTTTGCGGGGAGCTGGCCAAGCTCGTACATGAGGCTTGTCTGCGGGTGGGCGTTGCGGCCAAGCGAGGTGGCACGTACTTGTGTATGGAAGGTCCGGCCTTTTCCACCTTGGCTGAATCCAAGGTCTACCGAAGTTGGGGCATGGATGTGATTGGGATGACCAACCTCACGGAGGCGAAACTCGCGCGTGAGGCAGAGATCTGCTACGTGACTGTAGCCATGGTGACCGATTACGACTGCTGGCACCCGGAGCATGACGCGGTCACCGTCAACGACATCCTCGCCAATCTCAACCAGAATGCGGAAAATGCGGCCAAGGTGGTACGCGAAGCAGTAGCGGCGATACCCGAAAACGTGGTGTGTAAGTGCCACTCAGCGCTAGCGCATGCGCTGATCACGGACCGGAAGGCAATTCCTGAAGCAACGAAAAAGAAGCTGGAGTTACTCATTGGCAAGTATCTCGCCTGAAGAGCTCGCCACGGAATTGCTCCACCAGTGTTTGCGCGGAGAAAACTACTCATCTGAGTTGTTGCGGACTCTCGTGAGCCTGGCGCAAAGCCCGAACCTGGTGGAAGCGCAGAGGGCAAGCAGCGCGCTGTTTGGGATTGTGGCCGAAGGTTTAGCCGACCAGTTTGAGCCCCGGCTGTGCGATAGCTACGCTGCAATGTTTTCGGAGGTTCTCGCTTGGGCCCTCGCGGATTTTGAATCGAGCCAGTTGCGAGCGCGTTACCAACGCGTGCGGCAGCCACGCCGGTTTTCAGGGCGCGGGGATTCCATCCGGGAAATCTTTGTGCTGTCGCGCGTCACGCTGGGAGCAGACATCGCGGTTACAAGCTTGTGCCTGGCGGCGATGAAACAAAGGTTTCCGGGCGCGCGGCTACATTTCGTTGGACCTCGAAAGAACTATGAGCTGTTTGAGGGAGACCGGGAGATCGCGCACGCACCGCTTTGCTACCGAAGGCAAGGCACTTTGCTCGAACGCTTGTCTAGCTTTTTCGAGCTGAAGGCGCTCGTGGATCGGGCCGGCGTGCTGGTGGTGGATCCGGATAGCCGGCTGACCCAACTCGGTTTGCTGCCAATCTGCGCCGAAGAGAACTACTTCTTCTTTGAATCCCGCGGCTATGGGGGGCAGGGACACGAAAATTTGTCACAGTTGACGGGGCGGTGGCTTGAGGAAACGTTTTCGGTTGGCAGGATCCAGGCATTTTTAGCACCTGCTGAATCGCTTCCGCCAGCAGATATCACAGTGAGCCTAGGAGTTGGGGAAAATCCAGCCAAGCGCATTGAGGATCCGTTCGAGCGGCGGCTCCTCGAACATCTGGCGGGAAAAAGGCGCTCGATTCTGATTGATCGCGGCGGCAGCCCGGAGGAAGCCGCGCGAGTCAACCGCGCCATCGATGGCTTGCCTCAAATTCGCGCCTGGAGCGGCGCGTTTGCTCCGTTTGCCGGGGCCGTCGCTCGTTCGAAGCTATACGTGGGCTACGACTCAGCGGGCCAGCATGTGGCCGCAGCAAGCGGTACACCGCTTCTTACGGTGTTTGCAGGATACCCATGCCAGCGAATGTTCGAGCGCTGGCAACCGCACGGGCCGGGTCCCAAACGTGTCTTGCAAGTATCCAATCCCGACCCGGCGGTGACCTACGAGGCAGCGGCGCGCGCCATCGATGAACTCTTGTGAGCAGGCGGCGCCGCGTTCAGAAGGAAAGCTTCAGCGCGAGCTGGATCACCCGCCAGCTTTCGCCGTTCTGGTTGACGCTCGCCGAGCTAGCGGTCGATAGAGTGACGCAGCAGGCCTGACCGAACAATCCGGAAGTGATTGCCGGGGAGCCGACACTGGCGTCGCGGGGGTTGCGGAAGTTTGGATGGTTGAGAGCGTTGAACAGTTCGGTTCGGAAAACCAAGCGAACACGCTCGCTGATTTGGAAGCCCTTGGAGATGCCCGCATCGAGATTCCAGTAGCTCGGGCCTTGGAAAACGTTTCGTCCGATGCCCAAGCCACCGGGCTCCGGCAGCACGAAATCATTGGTGTCGGCGAAGAAGACCGGGCCAACGACACCAGGACGGCTTTGGAGCCGAGCTTTGGGCAGCGGGGCGCCAGGACGCAGAGCAGCACGGGACTGGGCCGTGGAGTTGTGCGAGAGAACACCGGAACGCACGGTGAAAGGTTCTCCCGATTGATAGGTGTAGATGCCGTTGATACTCCATCCGCCGACGACAAGGTTGAGCGCGCGGTTGGCGTTGCCAAGCAGCGCCTTACCCCGGCCGAAAGGCAATTCGTAAATGCCGGTGATGTTGACCACGTGGCGTTGATCGAAATCCGAGCGTGCGCGTTCGTTTCGATAGTTGCGGCCATCGGCAGGAGTCCGGGCGTTGGTGGTCGTCAGGCCGCCACCGACGGTGGCGAGAACGGGATCGATGGAGAGCACGTCGATCGATTTTCCAAGCGTGTAAGCACCGTTCAGAAGAAGGCCGGCACGGTCAAAGCGCTTGCGCAGGGTGAGCTGGGCCGCGTGGTAGTTGGAATCGGCTCCATTATCAATCATGAGGATCTGGGCGAATTGCGGGTTGGGGCGGAAGCCGGCCGCAAGGGTCGCTTGCTCGAGTCTTCCGGCCATGTTGCCAGCCGCGTTCTGGCCGAGATCGGTGACGGAAGCAGCGCTGTTGGCGAAGGCTGAGGTCATGACACCGCGCTGGATCAAAGGTACTGGTGACGCACCGGGACAAGCGTTTCCGTTAGGGAGCGTGCCATCTGGTCGACAACCGCCTCCAAGGGCCAGGTTGCGCTGCATAGCGAGGAACGAGGGCAAGATGCCATCCGGACTGATCTGGTTGGCATCCCAGGAGCGGAACAAGCGAATGCCCCGGCGGCCGACATATCCCACGCTCAGCACATAGGAGCCGGGCAGCTCGCGCTGGATGGTGAAGTTCCACATATGCACCGTAGGCATTTTCAAGTTTTGATCGAAGACGCGAGCGGGGGGCGCATTGGCGGAGACTTGTGCTGGCGGGGTGAGGAAGGAAGAAGGTTTCACGTTCGGCGGGTTCATTTCGTTGGGGAACCCAGCTCCGAGGCGAATGTCCGGCACGGGCTGGCAGCCTGGGGTGGTCACGAGCGCGCCACCAGCGCCAGAGAACTGAGAGCTGCAACGGAAGGTCTGGCCAGGAACGGCAGCGGCTACGCTGGTGACCTGGAAGGTGTTGAGGGCATCAAAAGCAATGCCGTAGCCGGCGCGAATCACCATTTTAGAGGCTTTGCCGGGGGCCCAGGTCACACCGAGACGGGGAGCCAGGGCCGTGGTGTTGAAGTTCTGAAACCAGCGCTTAGCAGGTACAAACGTCACCGGGCCTTCCCGGCCATCGATCGATTTGTTTGGCACATAGACCCGCCCGCCGGCTTCCGTTGGAGGCGTATTCAACTCCCAGCGCAGCCCAAGGCTCAGGGTGACGTTGCGCCGGACTTTCCACTCGTCTTGCGCATAGAAATGAAATTGTTTGGTGCGCTGCCCTTGCGCCCAGAGCGTCACCTTGTCGCCGGAGCGGAAGGGGAGGAAAGTGTCTGAACGAAGATCTCCCATAAAGACTTGGGTCAAGCCGGCCGGAATGCCGAGCAGGTCGTTCACCATGCCTTGCAGGCGGTTTAAATCCACCGCCGAAATACCCGGGGTCGTGGCGGAAACTTGGGCCGGAAAATTGAAGCCGACCGGCGGCCGCACGGTGCGAGACAGCGAGATTGAGGGTGTCAGGCTGGTGCCGCCGACATCTCCGCGCTGGTCATTGTGTTGGTAAAAACGCATACTTGCGCCGAAGCGTAGAACATGTTTTCCGGTCAGGAAACTGAGATTTTCGTTGATCTGCGGCGTGGTGACGGTGCGCGCCGTACGCGGGTTGGCCGTATAGTCGACGTCGGAGTTGTTGAAGGTGAAACGGGGGGTGTTAGGGAACAAGGGGTTCGCTTCGCCTTGCGTGAAAAGGAACCGCCAACGGGAAAAGCCCAAGGTAAGCTCGTTTACCAGGCGCGGCGAGAGCACGCTGCGAACGCCAATTGCTAAATTTCGCGCTGGTCGGAAAACTTCGCCGCGCGGCGGAAAACCCGGAATCACGACCGGCCTGCCATTTAAGGGATCGCCGCCGAGAGTGTCTTGATCGGCGTGGAGGTAACGGCCAAAAACCGAGTGCTTCGAGTTGATGGTGTGGTCGATGCGGAACATCCAATGGGGCCCGCGTACACGCACGGGAGTATTCCACTGGTAAATGCCAGTATTCAATCCGTCGCCAGCGTTATAACTATTGGGGGCAGGATACCTGCCGAGCACAGCTTTCACGGCGGAGTCCATTCCAATCCTCAACGGGTCATTGGCAAAAACGTTGTAACTAGCTACGCAGTTGCTATCGCCGGGTCCCGTGCAATTGCGAATGCCCGGGGCGAGGTTGCCGGTGGCGGGATCGACCAGTAAGGGAGAATTCTGGGTAATGCGCTGTCCGTTGATGAAAAGCGGATTGAGTGGGTCAACGACGAAGTAACGGAAGATGCCAGATAGGGCGGTGGGAGTGTAGAGGTCGACCGATTCGCCGAAGGCTTTGTCGACGGGATCGGCGAAATTGACTTTTTGCCCTTGCCAGCTGCCGAAGAAGAAAGTTCTGTTTTTGCGGATGGGACCGCCGAGTTCAAAGCCATACTGGTTGAGCTGGATCACGGGTTTGGGAGAGCCTTGAGCAGCGGCGAAAAATTCCTGGGCGTTCAAAGCCGTATTGCGGAAGAATTCAAACAAAGTGCCGTGAAATTCATTGGTGCCGGACCGTGTGGCGATGGCCACGTTCGCGCCGGAGTTGCGGCCCTCTTCGGCGGTGGGATTCTGCGTGGTGACTTTGAACTCCTGAACGTTGTCAGGATTGAGGCGGAAGATATTGTTGATGGGGTTGGGATTCGTAGATTCGTTGGACTCAATGCCATCGATAGTGACGTTGACGGCTGTGGAGCGGGCGCCGTTGACGTTGATCGTATTGCCGGAGCGCTGTGTCACACCCGGCTCATACATCAAGAGATTGAGCGGGTTGCGCCCGTTGAGCGGGAGGGAGACGATGGCCTTCTGCTCGACCACGTTGCCCAGCGTCGCGGAGGAAGTTTGGAGCACTTCGGAGGAAGCGGTGACCTGCACGCTTTCGGAAGCGGCGCCGACCTCAAGCTGGATGTTGACCGCGAGCGGCGTGTTGACCTGAACGATATTGCCCGAGCGAATGGCCACTTTAAAGCCAGGGGCCTCCACGCGGATGGTGTAGCTACCAACGGGAATAGCGGGAAAGGCGTACACGCCAGCCTCGGTGGTGTTCTGCTTCCAAACAACACCGGTCGCCTCGTTCGTGAGGGTGACGCTGGCTCCGGGAACAACGGCGCCGCTGCTATCGGTCACGACACCATTGATCTGGGATGTGGAGATTTGCGCCCGAGCCCCGGAAAAGCAAGCCACAAGCGCGAACAAAAGGATAAGCCATCTAGACATCTGCGAGTACCTCATTCCGTTTGAGCTGGTAAGCGGGACTTGGCTTAGCTGTCAGTATACGGGATTTTGACAGAACGCTAAAAGGCAGCTCGGAGCAGGAATGCGGGAGTGGAGCGATCAAACTCGCCGTTGGTACTTGCGACGGAAATGGCAGGTCGGACAAGTCTTTCCAAGGATTGGAGCTGGGTGGCTGGCAAGCGGTGCGATAATGAGGCTTTGATGGCGAATCCGTATCTTGAGCAGCTTTTTTCTCTGTCTGGCCAGATTGGCGTGGTGATTGGGGGGACAGGAGTTTTAGGCGGCGCGATGTGCGAAGGCCTGGCGCGGGCAGGAGCGCATGTGGTTGTGGCGGGACGCTCGCGCGAGCGCGGTGAGCAGCGAGTGGCGTCGATCACCGCCCAGGGAGGATCGGCTGAATACCAGGAAGTGGATGTGACGGAGCGGGCCTCGATTGAGGCCTTGCGCGACCGGGTGGTGGCGGCTCATGGCAAGGTCGATATCCTCGTCAACTGCGCTGGGGTGAATTCCGCCACGCCCTACGAGGAAATTCGCGACGAGGACTGGGATCGAGTTTTCGTAACGAATTTGAAAGCGACACATTGGGGCTGCCAGCTATTCGCCCCGCTTATGGCCTCGCAACCCGACGGCGGGAGTATTGTGAACATTGGTAGCGTGACGGCGCATTTGCCGCTGTCGCGCGTTTTCGCCTACTCGGCGTCCAAGGCGGCGGTGGTGAATCTCTCCAAGAACGTGGCGCGCGAGTACGCGCAGCGAAAGGTGCGCGTCAACACGCTATGTCCCGGCTTTTTTCCCGCCGAGCAGAACCGGAAGATCCTGGATCCGACGCGTGTGGCCAACATTCTGTCGCAAACGCCGATGGGACGTTTTGGGGAACCGCAGGAGCTCGTTGGCGCCTTGTTGCTGCTGTGCTCACGGGTGGCGGGCAGCTTTATGACCGGCGCAGAAATTTACGTGGACGGCGGTTTCACGGCCAATCGTTTCTGAGCGCTGCCGAGGAGCCAGAAGTTCCCTTTGAGCAACGGAAGGTGTTGCGAGCTCGGGCGACATGGCGCGGGTCGGCCCCCTCCGCGCAGGCTCCCGCGCCTGGAAGAATTTTCACCGGTTTCCAGCGGGCTGTCTAGTTTGTTTCGCAGCGCGGCGTCTCGACGCGCACGGAATTGATGATGCCAGCCTTGATATTGAATTTTCCGGTTACCGTGCCGCTGTCGCGGCAAGGGGTCGTGTAGTTGTAGCGGATCGTGTAGGAATAATGATCGGCAACGGGAAGCCAAGTTTCGTAGGCGCCGTTTCGAGCCACCGACGTTCCCGTTTCCACCACAGCTCCGGAAACGTTTGTGATCGTGATCGCATAGTCGTTGCACATTTGGTAGGACTGACCCATGCGATTGCGGATCAGCCGAAATACTTCAAATAAAACCTCTGCCTTGGCGACTGGTGGTGTATCCGGGGCAACCACCGCCACGACCGAAGCCGTCAGGCGTTGAGCGGGCCATTGGACCGTCACTGTGACCTTGTAATCGCCGGCACGGCTCCAACTTGTTTTGACATTGCGGCCGGTTGCCGTTTTCCCGTCGCCAAAGTCCCAGGTGTAGGTCGCATCTTGCGGAATATTGATGTTTTTCGTTGTGAATTCGTAGGTGGCTCCGATAACTCTTTTGCCGATGAAGGGTGGAGCAATCTCAAGTTTGGGATCGGCCAGGCCCATTTTGACGCGAAGAGTGCGGCGGGATTTGCTGGAGGGAGCGGGATCATAATGATTGTTCGCTACGCCCACAATGAGGGGCACTGACTTCTTATAAACTTCTTCGTCGGTGAGTAAGATCTCCTCGGTTCCAGGCTTCCAGTCAAGCAGACCTTTGGATCCGAAGACGAAGATATCCACGTCTGGGAGTTTCTCCAACAGTTGGACACTCAGGGCAGTGACATCGGTTAGCTCTGGGAAGCGGACGTTCTGACGTCCGGTGGGCAGAACGAAATCGTAAAAGCGGAAGGAGAGATCGCGTGCTTCGCCCCAGGTTTTGATGGTTTGCTCGCCGTCTTTGATGAGCTCGAACCTGAGCCAGTCCTCGAAGGGACGGAGCTGGTTGTTGTCTGGAAAGTTTGGATTGGGAAGCACGTTCCTGCTGAAGAGGGTCAGTGCGAAGGAGCGCCAGTGATGGGGCAGTTGGCTGTCACCGCCGATGAGCGGCAGCAAGGTCGCCCAAGGCTCCCGGTTTGCGTCGCGGGTTTCAAGCCACCTCCTGGGAATGCTCGTGTCGACAAAACGGCTGAGGTAGGTGATGAAGGACGAAGCTCCGTAGCCGTAATCACGAGCCTCGGTCTCCGGCACCCGGTTCGCACCTACGAGGAGAAATGCCGCGAGATTTTCATTCATCTCGCCTGGAATGAATTGCGATTCGTTCAAACCTAGGGGCTCATACCAAACCGCTAAGGCCTCGTCCATCCACAGGCGCGGGTCTTGCCGCAAGTCAAACAAGCTTTGCTGGGGGCCGAACAAAGACTGCACAAGGTGCATGATTTCGTGGGGGATGGCGCCGCGGTTTGCTTGACGGCTCTCTGCGGTCTCGAATTTTCTCCGGTTTAGGGTGATTTGACCGCCTCTGGTCTCACCCACCCCCGCAGGATTCTCTGTCTCGCCGATCGTAATGCGGATGGGATGCACGGGGAAGCCCAGTAAGTTGAGAGACTCGACGCGGGAAATCCGAGACATGACGTCAATTCTGACCTCTGGAGACTGGAATTGTTGAAAAGCCTTTTCGGCTTGTTCCACGACCCAGATTGCAGCGTCTCGGTGGGAAAAGGGGTAAAAGACGACAAAGTTGCCTTCCGCACTAAGCAAGTTCAACCAGCCCCATAGCAGAGAAAATCGAAATTGCCGCGAGTAATTTGGTCTGTTTTGAGGCAGCGTTACAACTGCCGATTCGCCCGCGATCACCGCTGGATGCAGGTGCGTCACGGTTTGGTTCTTACCCAAGGAGTTAGGCGTGGCAAACTGAAGGAGAGCAACTGCATTGCCTTCTTTGGGTTGTGGCGCTGAAAGACGGTGGGATAGAGAAGCGACTTGGCGCTGCTTTGCGGAAGCCGGAAGGTGGATTTCGAGACCGCCGGAGTAAGCTTCTGGGAGACCTTCCAAGCGGTAGACTTCGCCATCAAGGGATTCTTCAAAGCCAGTTACCGGTTTGCCCGTCAGCAAGCTGATACGGCGGTTTTGTCCCCAACTTTGCGAATTTTGCTTTGGAATGAAGACGCGCACGGGACCCGCTTGGAGCACGCCGCCCTCTACACCGACTTGTTGCGACGAAATCTCTCGCCAGGTAAAAACTGGCACACGAACCCGGGCTTTGCGGGGGCCATCGGTGGCGGTGACCACAAGGTGGGCGGAAGTAACGTCTGAAGGTCCTTCGCTGCGGACGATGATTTGGAAAGTTTGCCCAGCAGGAACGCTTGGCGGATCGACCTTTGCTGATAGCCCTTCCACAGGAGGATCAAAGACGGCAGTAATCTGGTAGGGGCCAGGGGAGGTTGAGTTAACCTTGGCGGAAAACCGCTCGCTTGAGCCTTCCGAAAGATTGACGGAATCGACGTTCGTCTCCACTTGGTGCAGTTGGGGCGTCAACTCGCCGTAGCTGACCACGGCCCGCACCATGAGGTTGGCGGCGGCGGTTTGAGTGTTGTCCGTGGTGAGGACAATGGGACCCGTGAAGGTTTTACCTCCATCCAGGGAGCGAAACATCCGGTGATAGGGCTGACCGTTGGTGTCAATCGGGAAGGCCACACCCGTATGCGGATTTGGTGACTGAAAACCGACATAGACATCACCAGATTCGATTGTCACTGGGCTTGGTAGCGTGAATTCGGTCCAGGCGCCGGGCGCCCCGAGTTTGATCGAGGAAGTCGATTCCAGCTGGGGGTTTAGGGGTGGGGAGCCGATGGCGCTGGGTTCTCGAAAAACGACCAACTGAACCGTTTTGCCCTCTGGGGAGGGCTGAGCCGTCATGCTTTGCACCCAGATTCGAACCTTGGTGAGACGTGCGGGATAGCGGGGTGGAGTCAAGCGATTGACATAGATGTAGCCATCGCGGAGAAAACCGCCTTCGGCCGTTCCGTCGTCGGTACGGAGCTCGTAGTCGCCGGCGCCGGGGGTGGGCCAGGCGACGCGGGCGCGAATCAGCGCATTTCCTTTCACGTTATCGGTAAAGCGGAGAGGCCCATTCCAGTCAGAGTCGTTGGGGTTTCTCCAATAGGTGCGGTCGGCTTGAGGTCCTTGGGTGTCCGTACTAACGCCGACGCCCTGGGCAGGCGACGGTGCTTGGTAACCAACGAAAAAGTCGCCGGAGTCGATTTGGACAAGGGTGTCAATGGGAAAATCAACGAACGCTCCGGTGGAGAGAATCGTCACTTGCCGGTCTACGAGGTACTTGGCTGTAGCCGGGGGTTTCGGCCCAGGTGCAGAGAAGGCAATGAGCCGGACGGTCTTCCCGACAGGGGAGGGTTGATTTTGGAACGAAACAAAATAAATACGAATGGCCGTCAAGCGGGCAGGATAATCTAGCGGCGTGAGACGCACCACTACGGTG
The DNA here is from genome assembly GCA_025056455.1 of Bryobacteraceae bacterium. Taxonomy (GTDB): domain Bacteria; phylum Acidobacteriota; class Terriglobia; order Bryobacterales; family Bryobacteraceae; genus CADEFT01. The sequence goes on from JANWVY010000003.1 coordinate 395,479, forward strand.
AGACCATCCCCCAACAAACCCCTTCCATCTGGGGTTCCGTCGTCAGCGGCCAGTTCTGAGCCTTCTGCTAGCGCTGAAGTTTCTGCCGCAGCCGCCTCTGCGACCCTCCCCTCCCGCTCCACTGCTAGAGCCAGGACCTTGGGAGGCTCCTCCGCTAGGGTACGAGCGAGCGGAGGCTGGTGCTTCTCGATCGCAAGCATCTGAATGGGAGATAGGAAGAAAATCAGCAACAGAAAGGTATAGAAAACAGGGGAGGCGGAGTAACTACACCTGCGATGAAATCGCATTCGTCACTCCCTCCTTTGAGGAGCCAACTTCAGCGTAGTGCTGCTGTGTGTCAGCGTCAAGGTTTATTTAATCTGGGTGTTGCAGCTTTTTGGAGATTTCGGCGTGGAACCTGTCGAGGGAATTGATTAGGCCGATTCCGGACCCTGAAACAGTTGGAGCAAGTGGCGGGCTGCATGGGGCGGAGACCATACGCCCTCTCGCACCTTTTGTTCGACAGCCGGCATGGCGGCCTGAACGGCGGCATGACGTCGAAATTCGGCTTCGAGCTGCTCTTGCAGCCGCGCCCACAGCCAGTCAAGCGCTTGCTGGCGACGGCGCGCTAGACGGAACCCGCTAGCAGTCATTTGCGCCTCGTGTTCGAGCACGACGTCCCAAATGAGGGGGATGTTTTCGCCCGTCAGGGCCGAGCAGGTGAGGACCCGTGGCGACCAGCCGTTTAGGGGGGCGCCCAAAAGGCGCAAACCGAACTCATAGGAGCGTTGTGCCTGAAGGGCGCGGGCACGGTTGTCGCCGTCGGCCTTATTGATGGCGACTAAGTCCGCCATTTCCAAAATCCCGCGCTTAATGCCCTGCAATTCGTCGCCAGCGCCGGGAATGAGCAACAGCAGGAAGAAATCGGTCATGGTGCGAAGCGCGGTTTCGGACTGTCCCACCCCGACAGTCTCGATCAAGACATTTTGAAAACCAGCCGCCTCGACCAGCAAGATACATTCCCGGGTGCGAGGAGCGACTCCGCCAAGGCGGCCCCGCGAGGCCGAGGGCCGGATGAATGCTTGGGGCTGGGCGGCGAGGCGTTGCATCCGCGTTTTATCCCCTAAGATGCTACCTCCAGACACGGGACTGGAAGGGTCGATGGAAAGGATGGCCACACGCTCGTTGCGGTCGGTGATGAGGTGCATGCCCAAGGCATCGAGAAATGTGCTCTTCCCTGCCCCAGGCGCACCGGCGACACCAATGCGCCGGGATTTGCCAGTGTGGGGGAGACAGGCGTCTAGGAGCTCTGCCGCCAGCTCCTGGTCTGAGTCGAGGTCGCTCTCTACGAGGGTGATAGCGCGCGCCAGAACCACACGGTCGCCGCTGAGGACTCCATCGACGTATTGCTGAAGGGTCAAACGGCGGCGCGTGCAATCAGAGGGGACGGGGTCACTCATGTTGGATTTGTTAAACGAAACGGTCGATCCTGAACCTTTCAGCATCGCACGGGCAAAAACTCGGCTGCAGACAAAGATTCGGGGCGCGGCCCGGAGCGGATCGGCCAGCCTGCAATGAGGAGGTGAATGAGCGAAGGGGGCGGCTGAGCTTCGCGATTGCCCGTGGCGAGGGGAGCTCGCCGAGAACTACTCGGGCGGAAACAACTCCGAGAGTTCGGTCAAGATCTTGCGTTCATCGGCGTTAAACTGAGCGCGAAAATCCTCGCTCTTGAGACGCGCCTGCCGCTCCTCCGAGCTCATCCGCCGCAACCGAGCGAGCTCCCGGCGCACCTCCCTCTTGCGCTCCACGGCAAGAGCGTTCATTTGGCGAAACAACTTTCGAGCCGCCTGCTGTCTTTCCGGGGGTAGGTTCTGGAATCGCTCCCACTGCTCTTTTTGCTGGGGCGAGAGATTCTGGTAGTCCCGCAAATTTTCTTCAACCCGTTTGCGGCGCTCGGGGGGCAGCCGTTCAAGCACCCGGCGGCGCTCTTCCACCGGCAGTTGACTGAATTTCTCAATGAGCCCCGATCTTTGGGCTTGGCGCGCTGCCTTCTCTTGGCGTGAGACAGCACCTTTGCGGAATTGCGCGCTCGCAGGCGGCAGAACGCAAACTCCGATGACCGTGAAGACCAGGGGCGAAAGCCAGGAGCGCATCGCAAAAACCTCACATTGGCCGCTGCCAACCCGCATCCAACGCACCCAGATCCCGCAGCATTTCGAGGTCCTCAAGCGCCGCCTCGATTTGCTCAGCCTGAAGCGTCGTATCCGTGGATGGGCCCTGCAGGGACTGCTGCGTGGAATCGAAACTCGGACGGAAGTACAGTCCGATGGCCACCAGCAAGCAGGCTAGTACCGGTAAGGCGGGCCGCCAGAGCCAAGCGCCAGTGGCGGTTCCGCCTACCGTGAGGCGATTCCACAAGCCATCACACCACTTCACCCAGGTGGGGCGCTGCTCTTCGGCTTCAATACGAGCATAGAGCCGGCGGTCAAAGGTCTCAGAGATCGGCATGGCCTCGTATTCATCGAGCGCCCGCCACACGAGCGATTGCGCGGAAGCAAAGCTCTGGCAAGCCGGACACTGCCGCAGGTGGCTTTCGAGGATAGCGGTACGGTGAGCGTCGAGTTTGCGATGGCAATAATCGAGTAGAATTCCAGCCTCGGACTCGCTGCGGCTCAACGGGCAGGGGAATGGCTCTTTGTCATGGGTTGGCGTCATCCAGCTCACGTTTTCTTTCATGACCGATCTCCCGCCGCTGTCGATTCACGGCAAATGTTCCCTACTTCAAGTTCAGGCCGTGGCGCTCGATCTTGCTTAGCAAGCAAGATGCGCCAGTTTTGTCCGCAAGTTCTCATAAGCCCGGAACAGCAGCGATTTGACTGCGGATTCCGAACAACCCAGCGCAGCTGCGATCTGAGAATATTCCATTTCCTGATACTTATGCATTAGCACAGCCGCGCGTTGCTTATCTGGTAGCTGCTGGATGGCGTTTTGGATCTCGCGCCGGCGCACATCGCCGATCAGGCATTGTTCCACGGTCGGCAGCCGATCCGGCACTTGGCGCGCCAATCCTTCGATGAGCTGCGAATCCAAGCTCTCCTGGCCCCGTTCATGGCGCTCATCGCGAAGATAGTTGAGGGCCAAGTGGGTGGCGATCCGAAACAGCCAGGTCGTGAACTTTGCTGTTGGCTCATAGCTTTGGCGGGAACGGTACACACGAAGAAAAACCTCCTGCGCGAGTTCTTCGGCTACCGCCTGGTTTTGGACCATACGGTAGAGGAAGTGAATGACTGCAGAGCGGTGCCGTTCCAGCAGTAAGGCGAAGCTGCTCAGGCAGCCCTCGCGGACCCGTAGCATGAGCTGAGCATCCATTTCGAGGTTGCCGGCAGCCACCACGTTTGGATGAACACGCTCGGCGGGCGAAGGTTGCGGCGGAGATGGGGTCATCGAAAAATTACTCCTCGCTCGGCGGCTTGAGAGCGCGCCGCCGAGCAGACGGCCGACCCTCGAAAAGGGTTGCAGCCCGTGCACTCCTTTTGTCCGAGACGAGAGTCCGCAAAAAGGGTTTACAGAAGCCGTCTCAACTGGCCCATCCTTTCTCATTGTAGTGGATTACGGTCAAGTCTGACAGCAACTTGCGAGCGTTTTAATCCGCGACCGCTGTTCCCTGGTAGGTCCGCGATCAAGCCGCGCTACCATGGAAGTTTATGGCCAACTTCCGAGGCGTAGACTACCTCCACATTGATTCCCAGTTTTCTGAAGAGGAGAAGATGGTGCGGCAAACGGCCCGTCAGTTTGTGGAAGAGCGGGTGATGCCGGTGATTCGAGACTGCTGGCGGGAGGGTCAGTTCCCCACCTCGCTCATCCGCGAGATGGGGAAGTTGGGGTTTTTGGGCGCCAATCTCCAGGGCTATGGTTGTGCTGGCATGTCCAACGTCGAATACGGATTGCTCATGCAGGAGCTGGAAAGAGGCGACTCAGGGATACGCAGCTTCGTCTCCGTGCAGGGGGCCTTGGTGATGTATCCCATTCTGACCTACGGAAGTGAAGAACAAAAACAGCGCTGGTTGCCCCGCCTACAAAGCGGCGAAGCGGTGGGTTGCTTTGGACTCACGGAACCGGGATTCGGATCCAACCCGTCTGGCATGCTCACGCGCGCTCGTTTGGATGGCGATCATTGGATTTTGGACGGGGAGAAAACCTGGATCACCAACGGCAGCATCGCCGATGTGGCCGTCGTTTGGGCGCGCACGGAGGAAGGCATTCGAGGTTTTTTGGTGGAACGCGGGACCCCAGGTTTCTCCACCTCCGAGCTTCACGGCAAGCTCTCAATGCGGGCCTCGATCACCTCGAGCCTCTCTTTCAGTGGATGTAAGATTCCAAAATCGGCCATTTTGCCTGGCGCTACGGGTCTGAAGGCTGCCTTGAGCTGTCTCACACAGGCCCGCTTTGGCATCGGATGGGGTGTGATTGGGGCGGCCATGGACTGCTACGAAACCGCCCGGCAATACACCATCCTTCGCAAGCAATTCGACGATAAGCCCATCGCCTCCCACCAGCTCGTCCAGGACAAGCTTGCCTACATGATCACCGAAATCACCAAGGCCCAGCTATTAGCTCTTCATTGTGGCCGTCTCAAGGATGAGGGCAAACTCGAACCGGCCCACGTTTCCATGCTCAAACGCAACAACGTGGCCATGGCGCTGGATTGCGCCCGGCTCAGCCGGGACCTTTTGGGCGCCAACGGCATCATGGACGAGTACCCCATCATGCGTCACCTCTGTAATTTGGAAACCGTAAAAACTTACGAAGGCACGGATCATATCCACGCCTTGGTAATTGGCGAGCGCGTGACTGGTATTCCCGCCTACCGCTAGCAACCGCCAGCAGTGCTTGTAGCGACCAGAGTCCGAAGTCCGCGGGCAGATCAACCCACGGCAAGCACAGCGGGTGAAATGGCCGCGGGGAGCGGGAGAGTGAAGGAATGTAGTCAATTTCGTCCCATTTCGATCTCCATTTTATCTTCTATTTCCCCTCATTTTCTAAATTTCCGACGAATTATTCTTACATGCGTTTGGACAAGGCCGTGAGTTTAGGAATTTTTCTCAAAAACTAGTACTTTCGTACCATGGACGTACGGGACTAGTAGACCCTAGTATTAAGTTCTCAGACGGATCCTATGGGGGCGGCGCCGGTGAAAAATCCCCGTCGAATCGCCCACCTTCAGGTGGAAGCCTGGGGCGTGCTACGGCCCGAGGGCCTGGCCAGAGGTGATAATCAAGCCACAGAGGCGTTATATTCCTACATTGTGCACCGTTTGCGACCACTCGTTGAAGCCCGGCTCGGGCCGCAGGAGGCGGACGACGTCGCGCACGAAGCGCTGGCCATCATTGTAGAGAACGTTCGCAAGGGCCATGTCCGAGAGCTGGGAGCGATCTACTCCTATTCTCACGGAGTGGTCCGCCGCTTGATTGCTGCCCGGATTGTGCAGCAGATCCGGTGGCGCAGGGTGGTCGCGCGGATGGATGAGCCTGGCGCTCCAAGGGGACGACACACGCCAGAAAGTGAGCTTCTTCAGCGGGAGCGGTGGAATCTGCTGGAGCAACTGCTTGCGCAACTATCCGCGCGAGACTCGGAGCTACTGCGCCGTTTTTATTTTGAAGGGCAGCCGTTTCGGGACATTTGTAAGGCGATGCAAATCACAGAGACGCAGTTCCGTTTGTTCAAAAGCCGGGCAAAAGCCAAGTTAGCGCGCTGGGCTACGGAGGCTTCTGGGCCGAGCCGGCGGTCGGGGGGAGCGCGTCCGAGCAGTGACTAATTTCTGCGTTGAGGTTGGGGAGAGGAGGCCTGCGCGGTTTGCTGCGCCAGGTACTGGCGGAGAGGTTGAAAGTAGTCCAGCATGGCGCGCGGGCTGAGGTCTTCTCCGGTTTTTTCTTTCATGAGCTGACGCCAGTCAACGGTGGCGCCAGCGCTTAAAATTCCCATCAGCCATTTTCCCACTTCTTTATTGCCAAAGTAGTTACAATTTCGCGGATCTTGTTTGAGGATTTTGCGCGCGATGTAGTCGTGTAGCTGGTATTTGATCAAATAAGCGATGGCGTAGTCGTAGTATTGAGCTGGATCATCGATGATGTGAGTTTTGGTACAAGCGTCGCAGAATTCCTCGCCGCGGGGAGCGGGTGGCTCGACGGCCTGATATTTGGCCACATAACTCCACCAGCGCGAATTGAACTGGTCGACGGGGAGCTTTTTCTCGTAGAGATCGTGTTCGAAGTGAGCCATGGTCCCAGCAGCGAAGGGGATAAAGACGACGGCGTTATCGAGCGCCTCGGCCAGGAGCGACTGCATGGGGTCGATCATGCGGTCTTGGGGGAGGATGCCGATGGCCTTCAAGTAGGCTGGTTGTCCCGCGGCGATTCCAATGAGGTCGCCGATCGCTTCATGGAATGCCCGGTTGGCGCCTTCTCGCAGCACCACGGGCACTTTGGGATTCGAGTAAGCAAGGAAGTAGTAGACGTGCCCGAGTTCGTGGTGGGCAGTCTGAAACCAAGAGAAGTTGGGGATGACGCTCATGAGGCTTCGCACGTCGGTGTCGAGGTTGATGTGCCAGGCCGAGGCGTGGGTGTTTTTCTTGCGCTTGGAGCCAGGGGGAAGCTGGTAGAGGTCTGATTTTTCCCAGAAGCTTTTGGGTAGCGGCGGCATACCGAGAGAGACGTAGAACTTTTCGGCTTGCTGGACAATCCATTCGGGACTCTTCTGGCGGAAGTATTCATCGAGGTCCGCCGCCTCGACCAATCCTGGCCACTCCTGAGCCCAGCGGTTGCCGAGCCAGTGGGCGGGCAAGAGTTTGGGCACTGGCTGGTGGTAGCGTTCGGCGAGTTTGCGCCGGCTCCAGAGGTGCAGTTGCTCATATAGCGGTTGCAAGGCCTCGATGGTTTTATCCATCAGTTGCATCATTTCGGCGACGGTCATGCCGTAGTCAGCCACCTGGAGGTGGAAGTAAGAGGAGTAGCCAAGCTCGGCGGCGACACGGTTGCGCAGGTCGCGCAACTCGGCTACGCCTTGTTTGAGAGCGGGGCCAGACTGTTTGGAGACTTCCCAGATTTTCTTTCGTTCAGCGAGGTTTCGCGATTTGCGGAGCAGCTCGTCGATTTCGTTGGGCGTGATTGGCTTGGCGCAGGAGTCGCCGCGCGGTTCCACACAAAACACGAAACTATCCATGCGGGCCGACACTTTGGCTTCGGTTTCGATGCGGCGGTTGACGATGTCGGGAATCGTGGCGGGCGATTCGGCGGCCGCCAGCAAGATTTTGTCGATTTGATTGAATTCTAAATCGGTGAGAGCGCTGCGCTGGTCAAGGAGGTTTTTTGAGGTTTCGATGACGTAACGGCTACCGCGGAAGGCCGCCAGAGCGCGGTCAGCGCCAATCCGCTCGCCAGTGTGCTGCTCGGTGACGTCGGTGGCGGCTTTCCAATTGGCCTCGCTGGCCACCGTGGCCAGTCGCTGGTCGATTTCGTTATACATGGCCAAAAACTGCCGGGCCTCGGATTGGCGAGAAGCGCTGCTGGCCGAAGGCCCAGGCTCGGGTGAGGGAGAACACGAGCAGGTTGTGAGCGCCAAGAGGAGGGCGGCGCTGAGCGGGCGCAGGGGTAGTTTCGCTGAAACGTTGGGGAGCGAGTCGAAATGCTGAACGGGTTTCACAGTATGCCTTCCGTATTGCCGTATTGTAACCTCCAAGCCGCGGCCGATAGGCCGGCTCGGCTGGTCGAAAAACTGTGGACGGAAAGACCGGCGGCGAACAGCGGTAGGCGGGAGACCGGCTTTTTGAAGGGGTTGCCGTATCGGTGGTTCTTTCGCTGAAAGATGAATGGATTCGGTTGCGTATAATCGCCTTATGCCCGCTGAGTCAATTTTTATGAAGGCCGGCAATCTCAGGCGGTTGTGCGAGGTGACGTTTCGCGAGGGCAAGACAGCCCTGGTGGAGCCCTATGCCATTTACACCGCGGAGACCAAGCGCCGTTTGTATTTGTGGTATCAACTGGCGAGCGATCCGCCGGAGGAGCCGGGTTGGAAGTCGCCGGAAGCTGTCCAAGTGGTCTCGGCGCGCGTGCGGGACGAAACGTTCAGTCCGCGACCGCAATATGATCCCTTCGATTCGCAGAAGTATCCGGTTATGCATTTTTGCATTCCAACTGCCGACGGCCGGCAACGGTGGGCCGACGCTAGCCGCTCGCTGGCAAGTAAACAAGACGTGCACGTCGGCGGTTAGGGGGGCGGGAACCTCGAGTCAAGTTCGGGCGGGAGCTCGCCGCAGCGCAGAGTGTCCGAGCCGAGAGCGGAACTTGTGGCTACCTACAGGACGGCGTCCTGTGAATCGGCTAGAATGGCGGGCATGCAAAGAAGGACCTTTCTCACGCTTCCGGCCTCGGCGCTGGCACTCGACAAAAAAGCGCTTGCTCAAACCCCGATGCCCATGGCGAGGCTCGGCAAAAGCGGCCTCCATGTTTCGCGTTTTACGCTGGGCGGCTATCACATGCGTGTGAGAGGGGAGCAAGAGGCGATTCGCATCATCCACCGTGCGCTCGAGTTAGGAGTGAATTTTTTTGACAGCGCCGCCAAGTATCACGATGGCGGAAGCGACGAAGCTTATGGCAAAGCGCTTGAAAGCAGCAGCTTGCGACAGAAAGCCATCCTGATGTCGAAGGCGCAGCTCAGGGACCGCGACGGGGCGATGAAACAACTGGAAATGACGCTTCGGCGTATGAGGACCGATTACCTCGATCTCTGGCAGTGTCACGAAGTTGGCCGCCACGAGGAGGTCGATCAAATCCTCGGCCCCAAGGGCGCTCTGGAGGCCTTTGTCCTTGCGAAAAAGCAAGGCAAAGTGCGTCATATTGGCTTTACGGGACATCACGATCCCGGTGTTCACCAGCGCCTGTTAGACGCTTTTGATGGCTGGGAGACCGTACAACATCCGGTGAATCTCATCGATCCACACTATTTGAGCTTCATTGGCTCCGTGATGCCGAACATCAAGAAGAAGGGGCTGGGCTTGATTGGCATGAAGAGCAATGCGATTGGCGGCATTACTGGACATCGCATCGCAAGCATTGAGGAGTGTCTGCGCTTTGCGCTGAGCCAACCGGTTGACACGCTGGTCTCGGGCGTAGAAAGCGTCGAGCAACTCGAGCAGAATGTGGCCGTGGTGAAGACGTTCCGCCGCATGACGCCCCAGGAGATGACTTCCCTGCTTGAGCGTACCAAGCAGGGTCCTGTGGGGGTGAAAGTGGAACGTTACAAAAAGTCGGAGACTCAAGCCGTGCACCTTCTGCAGCACGAAGACGGCGAAGCGCCTTCACTGGCCTGGGGCGAGCTGGAGGCTTGAGATTGGTGGAGGCGAGTTTCGCTGCGCGACGTCACCGGTTTTTGGGAATTGTAGAATGAGGTGAGGGAGGGCATATTTGGCCATTCGAGCTCGTGTACCGCGAGGCGCTCTCCTGACCCGCTTCTTCCTACACCCGGTTGGCCGGATCTTGTTGGCCCTAGTGGCCCTAGGATTCACGGTTGCGGCCAGCGCCTTCGTCTACTTCTATCTCAAGTACGCGCGCCTGATTGAGGAAAAGCTCAATGCGGGCCCGTTTTCGACCACCTCGATGGTGTTTGCCGCGCCTCGCACCTATTCGCTGGGCGAGGAGGCGACGCCCGAAGAGATCATCGCCAGCCTGCGCAATAGCGGGTATTCAGAATCGAAGGCGACGCGGATGGGGAGTTATACGCGGCGGGGCGATTCGCTTGAGATTTACCCTGGCCCAGATTCCTACTTCAAGCAGGAAGCGGCGGTGATCCGCTTCCAGGATGGAAGGATTTCTCAGATTGTTTCGTTGCGTGACAACACCGAGCGCACTCAGCACACCATTGAGCCCGAGCTGATCACGAACCTTTTTGACCGCAACCGCGAGAAGCGCCGTTTGGTGCGTTTTCAGGATATTCCGAAGGTGCTGGTCAACGCCGTTGTGGCGGCGGAAGACAAACGGTTTTTCATGCATGCCGGTTTTGACCCTTTGCGCATTCTGAAATCGGCCTATGTGGATCTCAAGGCAGGCTACCGGGCGCAAGGGGCTTCGACGCTCAGCATGCAGGTGGCGCGGATGTTTTGGCTTGATCAAAAGAAAACCTACGCGCGAAAAGCGGCCGAGGTTTTGATCACCATGGAGCTTGAGCGCAGGCTCACCAAGGAACAGATTTTTGAGTTTTACGCCAATCAGGTGGACCTAGGCCGCCGAGGGACCTTCGCCATCCGGGGCTTTGCCGAAGCCTCGCTGGCCTACTTTGGGAAGGATTTAAGCCAGTTGACGCTTCCAGAGGCGGCGACTCTGGCCGGGCACATCCAGCGCCCTAGTTACACCAACCCGTTTAAGTGGCCGGAACGGGCCAAAAAGCGCCGCAATGTGGTCTTGATGTTGATGCGTGAGAACGGTTTTATCAGCGACCAAGAGTACGCCGCTGCAATTTCCGCTCCGCTCGAATTAAACAAAGGAGGCGTCGGCTCAACCGATGCGCCCTATTTCGTGGACCTTGTCAATGACGAGTTGCAGGAGAAGTTCGCCGATCATGATTTTCAATCGCGGGCTTACAAGGTTTACACGACGCTGGATATGAACCTTCAGAGGGAGGCGGTGGAAGCGGTGCGCCTGGGCATGAAGGAAGTGGATCAGAAACTCAAGAACCGGCGGAAGGCTGACGGCTCGCCCGCCGAGGCGCAAGTTGCTCTGGTTGCTCTGGATGCGCACAACGGGGAAGTAAAGGCCTTGGTTGGCGGCCGGAACTACGGTTTGAGCCAGCTCAACCGGGTGATGGCGAAGCGTCAGCCGGGCTCCTCGTTCAAGCCGTTTGTTTACGCGGCGGCGCTGAATACGGCCTTGTACGATCCGGCCAATCCAATTACGGCCAGCACGCAACTGGTGGATGAGCCAACGACGTTTTGGTTTGATGGCAAGCCCTATGAGCCTCACAATCACCGCAATCAGTATTCCGGGACGGTAACCGTACGACAGGCGCTTGCCAAATCGATGAACATCCCAACTGTGAAACTAGCGGAGATGGTTGGCTATGCCTCGGTGGTGCAACTAGCCCGGCGCAGCGGGCTGAACCTTTCGATTCACCCTACGCCGTCGGTGGCCCTAGGCGCTTATGAAGTGACGCCCTTGGAAATTGCCGGCGCCTACACGGTATTTTCTAACTCGGGGACGTGGGTCAAGCCTTCGTTGATCCGGAGCATCCGGGATGATCGAGGTGAAGTGATCTATGAGGCGCGACCAACAACGCGGCAGGCTTTAGATCCGCGGGTGGCCTATTTGATGACCAACCTCATGGAGGAGGTGATTCGCAGCGGCACGGGCGCTGGGGTGCGTTCAAGAGGATTCTTGCTTCCAGCGGCGGGCAAAACCGGGACCTCGCATGATGGATGGTTTGCAGGATTCACAACCAAGCTGATTTGTGTGGTTTGGGTGGGTTTCGATGACAACCAGGAGCTAAACCTTGAAGGGGCGCAATCGGCTTTGCCCATTTGGGCGGAGTTTATGAAACGGGCTCACCAGTACCGGGAATACGCCGGGGCTCGCTATTTTGACGCTCCGGATGGGATTGTTTCCGTGGAAATTGATCCGGTCAGCGGCCAGCTCGCTGGGCCCGGTTGTCCGAATACGCGCAGTGAAGTTTTTATCCATGGCACTCAGCCCCAGCAGTTGTGCCGTTTGCATGGCGGCGGAGCGACACGTGTCGCATCCTGGGACACGGAAGACACGCCGGCTCCGGCTGTGGCCCCCAAGGTGTCGAAACCACTGGCGCGGTCGCTTTCGCCCTCCGCGGCGAGCGGGGAGATTTCGGCGTCTCACTCCAGCCCGTCGGCTCCAGTTCCAAACTCTGACCCAGCAGCGCCAACCAAACCAAAGGGATTCTTTGGCAGAATCCGAGATATGCTTAAATAACGGGTAAGGGAGGCCAGTCATGCCCTTGCGAAAGCTGGTCGCTGGCAGCTTCCTCTGGCTGCTCAGCGTTAGCCTTGCGTTGGCCTGGAAGGGCCACGCACAAACAACGGATGCTCCCACCTCAGCGACCGCCCTGCGCGCCTCCGCCACTCCTGAAGCGCCCACGCCGGTTCGTGCTGAAAAACCTGCCACCGTCATCAGCCCCGAAATGCGAGGCGATATCTACATGGCGAGAAAAATGTACCGGGAGGCCATTGAGGCTTACCGTCAGGGTCCGAAAGACTCGCCCGTACTCGAGAACAAGATTGGGATCGCCTACCACCAGATGATGATGCTCGATGAGGCCCGCAAACAGTATGAGAAGGCCATCAAGCTGAATCCGAAGTACTCGGAAGCCATTAACAATTTAGGCACGATCTATTACGCGAAGAAAAGTTACCGGCGTGCGGTCAACGCCTACAAAAAGGCTCTCCAGATTTCACCCAACGCGGCATCGGTGTACAGCAATCTGGGCACGGCCTATTTTGCCCGGAAAAAGTATGAGGATGCCTTAAAAGCCTACCAGCGCGCCTTGGAACTCGATCCAGAAGTGTTCGAGCACCGCAGCTCCAACGGCGTGCTTTTGCAAGAGCGCAGCATAGCCGAACGCGCGAAGTTTCACTTCTATTTGTCGAAGACCTACGCCAAGGCGGGAAACATCGAGCGTGCGTTGCTGTACATGCGCAAAGCAATCGAGGAAGGTTTTAAGGACCGCCATAAGTTTGTCGAGGATCCGGAGTTTGCCTCCATCCGAGAGCATCCTGAATTTGAGGTGCTGCTAAAGATGGAGAATCGCGTTCTGTGATCTCCTCTCGAGTCGCCGTAGGCCTGCTCTTCGATCGCTGGGTGGTGAGGATGCGAGCGGCTGTCGTTGCCGTGCTCCTCTGCGCTACGAGCGGTTGTAAGGCAAGGGTGGAGCGACCGTTTGACCGGATAGCGGTGCCGCCGCTTGAGAACCTATCCTTTGATCGCAGCCATGATTGGTTGGGAGTCATCGCTCCGTTTGTGATTTCGGCAGCCACGGTAGGGGCGGAACGGGTGCTGGCGGTTCGCCTGGATTCAGACCGCGATCTGGCGGCGGCTCGGGCGACGCAAGTACTTCGCGGCTACTATCAGATTGAGGGCGGTAAGCTTCGCATCCACGCCGTTGTTCAGGATCTCAGTTCGAACCGGGTGATCGGGCAGTACACGCAGCTGGGGGAGGAAAAAGCGAACCCCCTGCCCTTGCTTCTGGCTGTCGGCCAGGCGTTATCCGGGAAAGCCCGGCCACTGGCCTCGCAAGATGTCGAAGCGTGGCGCGCTTTTGGCGAAAGCTTGCTCGCGCCGTCGCCCGAACGGCGGTTGGAGCTGGCGCGGCTTGCTGCCAGCCGGGATCCCAAACTCACGTTTGCGCAGATTGCGGCGGCGCAAACACTGGCTTCGCAGGGAAACTCCGCTGGGGCGGCAGAGCTACTCAAGCGGGCCATCGCCGCGCAGCCTGACGAATGGCAGCGAACGGAAGCCGAAGCGCTCCTGGCCAGGCTAGAAGGAAAGCCAGACGCAGCGCTGGAAGCCTACCGGCGGGCCGTGCGGCAGTCGCCACGCGATACCGACCTCATCCGGCAACTGGCGGAAGTTGCGCTCAATCACCACCAGTACAAAGAGGCCGTCGAGTGGTTAGAGCGCGCCGTGGCGCTCGAGCCCAATCAAACGGCGCTGTGGAATGCTTTGGGTTACGCCAAAGCCTATTTGGGCGATTTTGAGGGAGCTTTGCGGAGCATCGACGAATACCGGCGGCGCGAACCGTTCAATCCCAACACTTACGATTCGGCAGGTGAGATCCAGTTCATGGCCGGGCGCTTTGCCGAAGCGGAAAAGAATTTTCTCGAGGCGCAACAAAAAGACCCCTCCTTTTTTGGGGGAGCGGAGTTTGCCAAGGCGGCCTTTGCGCGGTTTCTAGCCGGTGATGAGCAGGGCGCCGACGGGCTTTGGGGCCGTTACGTGGAAACGCGCCGTGCTTTTCATGACGTGTTTGCGGATTTGCGGCATGCGCACTGGTTTTTGCTGACGGGGCGGCAAGAAAAGGCCGAAGAGCAGCTGCGGCGCTTGGCGCAAGGTGACTCGGAGGCCGCCACGCGCGCACTGCTTTTGCTCGGCGTCATGCAGCTTCAGCGAGGCCGGCGCGAAGAGGCCAAGGCTCTTACCCAGCAAGCGCTTTTAAAACCGAAATCCGCCGTTTCCTTCAATTTGGCGGGCATTCTCCGATTTCTGGCACAGCCTTCTGCTCCGCCCGAAGAATGGCAGGCGCGGGCGCAACGGGCATTTGCCCCGCAAACCCCGCAGAACGTGCGCAATTTATTGCTCGCCTATGCCTACTGGCTCGAGGGTCACTCGCGTGCTGCGCGCGAACTTCTGGAGCCGCTTTACCGGGCCACATCGCCCGCCGCAGCCGATGAGTTGCGCCTGATGCTGGGCAAAGCCAGGCTGGACCTTGGCGATCGCAACGGAGCGGCCCAGCTGCTTGCCAACCACCCTTTGCCACCGCAGACTGGGGAGGCTTTGCTTGCCTCGCTCTATTTCCCTCACTACCGCGACTGGCGCCATCAAGCACTGAAGTGATCACCCGTGTTCGAGGTTTGCACCCGGGGGTAAGATTCCGGATGCTTTCCGCTGCCGGCGCCACTGGCGGGTGACTTGGCGGTGGCAACGCAGACACAGGGTGCGGAGGTTGGAAAGATCACACTCGCCCCCGCCTTCTGAGACCGGCACGATGTGGTCGGCCTCCCACAGGCTCTTGGGCGAGAGGCCTGGTTTCAGTCCCCACCAGTCAAGAAGTTGGGAGCGGCGAGTTCCGCGGGCGCGGCGCAGCTGGTTAAGAGCAGCCTGCGTGTCGAGTCCGCAGGCCGCGCAAACCCCTTGATCGCGCAAAAAGACGAGCTGGCGCAAATAAGAGGGATCTGTTCGCAGTCTCCACTGCTCGACACACCAATCGGAACAAAAGGTGCGGCGGCGAGCAGGAACCTCGAGGTGGCACCAGCGACACAGGGCGCGGCCATTTGGCCCGCGAGGTAAGAGGCGAGGGTCGGCCCAGCCGCCCGCCATGCGGCGCCGCGTGCTGGATTCCCAGGGTCGCGGGAACGCTTCGCCGTCCTTCATGGTTACCCTCGACCAACCCGGCGGTGCGAGGCTGTGGCAAGCGGTATACTTGCTTCGATGTCGTCTTCAGGAATGACGCGGCGCAGTTTCCTTGCTGCCGCCCCTGTAGGCCGGACCGCAGTGGCTGGCTCGCTGCTTGGTAGCAGCGCTCCTGGCGTGCTCCGCAGCGCACAGGCCCGTCGGCCGAATATTTTGTTCGCCATCTTCGACGACCAATCCTATCCTCACGTTAGCGCGATGGGAGACCGCCTGGTGCGGACGCCCGGAATTGATCAGGTTGCGGCGCAAGGCGTACTCTTCCGGCAGGCATACAGTCTCTCGCCGGGCTGCGCGCCGTCGCGAGCCGCTTTACTCACCGGCCGCTATCCTTGGCAACTGGAGGAAGCAGGGACTCATGCAAGTTTGTTTCCTCGAAAGTTCACCACTTATCCGGAACTGCTACGGCAAGCTGGTTACTATATCCGTCTGACTGGGAAAGGCGCTGGCCCTTGCAACTACAAGGAAGCGGGATGGCCTCACAATCCCGCTGGCCCCTCCTTCGATGAGATCCGAGCAGTGGATCTTCCCTCAGCGATTTCCGACAACGACTATGCAGGAAATTTTGAGGCCTTTCTCAAAGCCCGGCCCAAAGACGCTCCTTTTTGTTTCTGGTATGGAGCCCATGAACCTCACCGTGTTTATCAGCAAGGATCGGGGCGGAAATCCGGCAAGCGGATGGAGGATGTCGCCGTGCCTGGTTTCTTGCCAGACAACGAAGTGGTGCGCTCAGACCTCATGGACTATAGCCTCGAAATCGAACACGCCGACGCTCACCTTCGACGGATGCTAGAACTTCTCGCCAAGCGGGGAGAGCTTGCCAATACCCTAGTCGTCGTGACGGCGGACAACGGCATGCCTTTTCCAGGCGCAAAAGCCACCTTATACGACTTCGGCATTCATGTTCCCGTAGCGATGATGTGGCAGGCCGAAGGGAAAGGTGGTCGGGTCTGCGACGATTTGGTGAGCTTGGCCGATTTCGCTCCGACGTTTTTGGAAGCGGCGGGTGTGCGGGCGCCTTCGAATCTAGTGGGGCGTAGCCTTTTGCCGCTCCTACGCTCGAACCGCTCGGGCGTAGTGGATCCCAGCCGCAATCGAATCTTTTCCGGCCGGGAACGGCATTCTCACGCACGATACGACAATCTCGGCTATCCGGCGCGCGCTCTGCGGGAAGGAGATTATCTTTACGTTTGGAACATGAAGCCGGAGCGTTGGCCAGCGGGTGATCCGGAATGGTTCGCTGATACGGACGCGGGGCCTACCAAGGAGTGGATGATGCGTCACCGGGAGGACCCCAAGGTGAAGCCGCTTTTTGAACATGCGTTTGGGAAGCGGCCCTCCGAACAGTTATTTGACGTGGTCAGAGATCCTAGTTGTTTACGCAATCTTGCCGCGGATCCCGCCCATCAAGTGCGGCGCGCCTCGATGCGGGAGACGCTCGAAAAATCTCTACGGGCGCACGGCGATCCGCGTCTAACAGGCAACGGCGATATCTGGGAAAGCTATCCGCGCTACTCACCGATGCGGCCCCAACTGGGCGGCTTTGCCGAGCAGGGAAAATACAACTTGAAGTACGCGCGGTAGTCAAGCCGGATTTTGTTGGCGCGAACGGGCTAGCGGGCTGCCGCTGGGGCGGTTTCGCCGCTGCGATCACCGAGGCGGCGTACAACGGCCATGGCGCAATGTAGGCCGCCATTTTCGAGCAGCAAAAAACGCGCGGGGACGGCAACCAGACGGTAGCCCTCCGGGAGTTCGTGGCGGAGCTGCGCGAACCATTCCTTTTCGAGCGGCTCGAGGCCGAAAGCAGGCACAAAAAGGGTTTCGTCCACGCGCGCGGCGTTGGCATAACTAATGCCGGCCCACTCCAAGCGTTTGCGCGCGCTCGGAGGAAGCCAGGGGATTCGCACTAGATGAAAACCCATCCGGCTAAGTTGCTGCGCCGCGGCGTCTGCCTTGGCCATCAGATCGCTACAGTCTCGCGTTTGCGACTCGACGAGCTCGAGCATCCGTTCGTTCAACAACTGAGCCAGACGAATTCGCGCGCCAATCTCGACCCACTCGCGCAGCAGCTTCGTGTGTTCGGTAAGCAGGTGCGGAAGCCTTTGAGGCGCGAGGCAGGCGCCTGGATCCCCAGGACAATGCTCTTCGACGAAGCTTCGGATGCGCTGCTCGGCCGCCGGATCGCGCGCGGGTCGCCATTCGCGGCTCGCATGAAAAGCCTGGGCCAGGGCTTGATCGAGTTCGGGCGGCGGTTGCGCGAGAAAGCCTTGCCGGGGGATGAGCGCTGAGAGCTGCTGGAGTTCCTGAGGCGGCGCCGGGGCATGATGCTCCAGCAGCAGGTCGACTGCGGCGCGGGCTACCCGCAAATCTCCACACACAGGCTTCGCAACGAGGGCCGTGGCCCGGTTTGGAAGCAAGCTCATCAGATAATCTACATGCGGTGTGACGTCACCTAGATAGACGGCCTCGTCAGCGCCAAATTCCAACCGCAGGATATATTCGAGCTCGTGCCGCGTGAGGCTCTCCGCCCAATAAGTTTTCATCGAGGTGCCATAGAACATCACGACCTTATCACGGGCGGCTGGGTGGCGGACGAATTGAAGATCTCCTCCCTCCCAGGAAAGCTGGCTGCGGTGAAAGAGCGGCGGGCGAAAGGAATCCAACACCGGGTCTAACTTCTCAGCGTGTGCCGAAGTTCCTTCGAAGGCTCTCCGTGTCACCAAGATGCGAGGCTCACCTCGTTGGTGTCCGGGTTTTAGGAAATCCTGCATCCAGGGTGCTTGCGCCTGGGCAAGCGAGGCTGGGTGGGCTTGAATGCGATGAGGTGCTGACGCAGGAATCAAACGCTGGACAGCGTTGCGAAACAGCTCTTCGGATGGCAGGGCGTTCAACGCCAGAATGACGTCCAAGGCCCGTGGGCTGTGAGCAAGAATCGTCGCCGCGACGTCCAGGCTGTCACCAATGGATTCCCTACGTCCTGCGAAAAATGCCAGCGCGTCGATGTTGAAATAGATCGAATTGACTGGTTCGTCTTCGGCCGCCGCCTGGAAACCGGGCAAGCTGGGCTCATACAAAATATGACAGAAAGATCCTTCCCGCTGCCGGACGATTTCAGGCCAAAAAGGCAAGCTTTTTTGAGCAAAATAGACTTGAATTTGTTGTTTTTCTGGGGCACACGCCCAGCGTAAGACGCCGCTCGATACGGCGCCTCGGTACTGTTCGGACAGTGGGACGAGCTGGAAGGAAACGCCTTTATTTCTCGCGCACTGGAAAAGAAGAGATGCGGCAACGAGCGCGATCAGCGAACCCAGCAGGCGTCCTCCACGCCAGCGGAACTGATGCATTAACGATAATAACACAAAACGTGAGAAAAACTCTCTGTTAAGGAAGAAATCATTTTTAAATTTCCGGTTTTGTCAAGATTGCCGTGGGATGGTGTAGCGAGGGAACGTCTGGCGAAAGTGGGGGATGGAACTAAGGACCATCGTCATCCTCTAGCCAGTCCGGGCGGCGAAGAACATCGCGGGGGCGAGAGCCATCCGGGGGACCGATGATACCTTCGCGTTGCATGCGGTCCAGCATCCGAGCTGCGCGGCCATAACCGAGGCGGAGTCTCCGTTGCAGGATCGATGTGGAGGCCTTGCCCATTTCGAGTACGACCTTCACCGCGTCGCGATAGAGTGGATCCTCCACCCCAAGGTCTTCTTCGCTCGCTGCGGCAGCATCTTCCTCGTCAGCGGGAGGGAGGAGATAGCTCTGGTCGTAATCCGGCAAAGCCTGCTGCTTCCAATGATCCACCACGCGGTTGATCTCCGTTTCAGTGACAAAGGCCCCATGCACACGGATGAGGCGTGAGGAGCCTGGGGGCAAATACAGCATGTCGCCTTTGCCCAGCAGGTGTTCGGCCCCCATGACGTCGAGAACGGTGCGGGAGTCGACGCGCGTTGCGACGCGGAAACTAATGCGAGATGGGAAATTGGCCTTGATGATGCCGGTAATGACATCTACGGAAGGCCGCTGAGTGGCCAATACCAGATGCATGCCCACGGCCCGGGCCATTTGCGCCAAACGGGTCACCGAGGCTTCGACGTTGGCTCGCTCGAGCATCATCAAATCGGCGAGCTCGTCAATGACAATCAGCACATAGGGAAGGGGTCTGTGATCCTCTTCGCAGCTGAGCGCAGCATCTTCTTCAAAGAGACTCCGAGGCTCGGCCTTTTTCTGGCTGGCCAAGCGTTGCATTTTACGGTTGAACTGGTCAATGTTGCGAACGCCGTGTGCGGCCAGCAGCTTCAGACGTCGTTCCATCTCTAAGACAGCGTTACGAAGGGCATTGGTAGCCTGCTTGGCGTCGGTGATGACAGGAGTGAGCAGGTGGGGAACTCCTTCGTAGATTCCCATCTCCACGCGTTTGGGGTCCACGAGGATCATGCGCACTTCCTCGGGCGTCGCTTTGTAAAGGACGGACATAATGAGCGAGTTCAGCATGACGCTCTTCCCCGAGCCCGTGGAGCCTGCAATCAACAAGTGGGGCATGGTCTCAAGCGCCGCCACCTTGATGCGCCCGTTGATGTCCTTGCCCAGGCAGATGGTCAGCTTCGAAGCTGAATCGCGGAATTCGGGCGATTCCAGGATCTCGCGCAGGGTGATGATCTCGCGGCGCGAGTTGGGCACTTCGATTCCGACTGTGGGTTTGCCAGGAATGCGTTCAATAAAGATCGATTCGGCTTGCAAGCCCAAACAGAGGTCCTCGTTGAGGGTGACAATTTTGCTGTACTTGATACCCGCCTCGGGCTTGTATTCAAAGGTGGTGACCACCGGTCCGGGATTGATTTGCACGACGGAGCCCAGCACATGAAACTCTTCGAACTTAGCCTTGATGCGGGCGGCGGTCTCTTTGAGCTCTTGCTCGTTATAGCCGCAGCGCAGGGGCGCTGGTTGGAGCAAATCGGTTGGAGGAAGCTCAAATTGCGTCGGGCGTTTGGCTTCAGGCGCCGCCGTGTCGGCGCGAGGGGGCGGTGGGCTTTCCGGGGGAGAGGGAAGGTCTTCAAGCGTACGGATGGGAATTTCGGCCAGTTCTTCCGCGAGGGAAGTTGGTCGCGTTCGACGGGCAAGCAGCCCGGTCGCTTCGTTTTGAGAAAGCGTGGCCGGGGTCTCTAGGTTCGAGGGGCTCGTCGGGCCAACCAGCTCGACTTCGCGCTGGGGCGCCGAAACGGACCCGGTCAAGGGGCACGCCGGGGCAGTCTCTGGTTCAAGGAGCTGATTCTCATGCTGGCGCTCGCGACGGCCTTTTTCGCGCAACTTCCGTTTTTCGGCTTGGATGCGCTTTTGCTCCTCTTTCAACTGTTGGCGAGCGAGTTTTTGTAGCTGCCGGCGCTGCCGCCAGTTGGCCCAGCGCGTTTGCTGCCGCTCAAGCCAGTGCCGCGAAACACGCGCGCAGGCCGGTAAGGCAGCCAGCGAAAAGCGAGACATTAAATAGAGCGAAATCAGCAGGAGCGTAAGGACGACGAAGGCCGCTCCCACCGGATTGAAGTAGTAGAGCAAGAAATCCGACAGCAGGACACCGAGGACGCCGCCAGCTGGTAGCGCGCCACCAAAAGCTTTCAAACCGGGCGTGAGCATGCATCCGGCGCTTGCAGCCATCAACAAAAGCAAAAAGCCGCTAAGACGCAAGAAACCGATTTCAAAGCGCTGGAGCTGCATCCAACGGATGGCCAGCGAAGCCATCGCAGCAGGTAGGATCCAAGCCGCTAGTCCAAGAAGCTGAAACAGCAGGTCCGAGACATGAGCGCCGACACGGCCAATCAGGTTTTCAACGCGGGGCTGGGAGGTGGCGGTGTTCCAAGAGGGGTCCGCGAGGTGAAAGGAATAGAGGCTGAGCGAAAGAACGATGGCGGCAATGAGACACACCAAGGCCGAGGCTTCAGTCAGCCGCAAGGGGTGCGTCAATTTCGAGATGCTCATCCTTGACCTGAACGAGACAGGCGACGGAGAGCCAGAGCCTTCAACACTATACCAAACTCCCTCCACTTTGATGTTGCCTCTTGCCGCCCGAGCAGGCCGGGGAAAGCGCATCGCGCCAGCCGGGCAAAGAGGGTGCTCCGCTCACTCAAACATTATCCATAAAAATTGTTTGATCCGGGAGACACTAGCAATCTGGCCGCAGCGCTTGCGGAAAAATTTCGCCAGCACGCGCGAAGTTGTGTTTCTTGCCGATGAAAGGTTTGTGAATCGTCGCTTGGTGCGGTTTCGTCTAGAGCTTGTCAAGCCATAATGGCAAAAGGCGGCCCTAGGAGGCCTTGCCAAGCACTTGAGACCTATTCATGCCAGTCACGAAGATCGTAGCGACGCTCGGACCTTCCAGCCAGACCGAAGAACGGATCCGTGAGTTGATGCTTGCCGGCGTTAACGTGTTTCGCATCAACGCTTCGCACGCCCAACCGGAGGACATCGCGCGGTTGATTGGGCTCGTGCGCAAGGTGTCCGACGAAATGCACTACTACGCTGGCGTACTGCTGGATTTGCAGGGTCCGAAGATCCGTCTAGGGACCTTTGAAAATGGCGGCTGTACGCTCGAAACGGGCGCGCGATTCACCATTACGACCGAGCCTGTTCAAGGAACGTGTGAAGTGGCGTCGACCACTTACCCTGATTTTGCCAAAGATGTCAAACCCGACGACCGGATTCTACTCGCCGACGGCAGCGTGGAGCTGCGAGCGCTTTACTCCGATGGCAAGCAAGTGATTTGCGAAGTAGTCTCTGGGGGTCCGGTGAGCGACCGCAAAGGGATCAATCTTCCCGGCGTACGCGTGAGCACTCCCTCGCTGACGAAGAAAGACATGGCGGACTTGCGGCGCGCCTTGGAGGTTGGCATTGATTTCGTGGCCCTGTCTTTTGTGCGCCGGCGCGAGGACGTTCTCCGGTTACGGCACTTTCTGGAAGAGAACGACGCCAGTGTGCCGATTGTCTCCAAGATTGAAAAGCCCGAAGCCTGGGAAAACCTGAAGGCGATTTTAGAGGAGTCCGACGGAGTGATGGTAGCGCGCGGGGACTTGGGCGTGGAAATGGCCTTAGAGAAGGTGCCCGCCATCCAAAAGGAAATCATCACTCAAGCGCGGCGACACGGCAAATTCGTGATTACGGCCACGCAAATGCTTGAATCGATGATCCACAATCCGTTTCCCACGCGGGCCGAAGTGAGCGATGTGGCGAATGCAATTTACGATGGCACGGACGCGGTGATGCTTTCGGCAGAAACCTCGGCTGGCAAATATCCGGTGGAAGCGGTGCGGATGATGTCGCGGATTGCGGCCGAGGCTGAGTATTCCATCCGGCAACACGGATTCCCAGCCCCCCCCCAAGATGGCGAGATGACGCACCCGCGCATTATCGCGCACGCAGCCTTTCAAGCGGCGCAGATGACCAACGCGGCGGCGATTTGCGTTTTTAGCGTGAGTGGGGCCAGCGGACGACTGGTGGCGAGTTTGCGTCCGCCGGTGCCGGTCTATGTGTTTACGCACTCGATTGAAGTGGCACGGCAGCTGAGTATTGTGTATGGCGTCCGGGCTTTGGTGACGGGCCATCACGGCTCATTTGATGAAATGCTGACGGAGATGGACTTGCTGCTGTGCGAACGCAAGAGTCTGAAGCCACGCGATTGCGTGGTTTTCGTTGCTGGTCAACCGATTGGGCGCAAGGGAACGACCAACCTTCTGAAGCTGCACCGCGTCGGGGAACTGCGCTAACCTCTTGCTATGGTCCAGGAGAACATCGCCGAAGGCCTTACCTTCGACGACGTGCTGCTTCAGCCTGCTCGCAGTAACGTCCTTCCCGCGCAAGTGGACACGCGCACTCGCTTTAGCCGGAACATCAACCTGAACATCCCCATCGTCAGCTCCGCCATGGACACAGTCACCGAGTCCCATCTGGCCATTGCGCTGGCGCAGCAGGGCGGTATTGGGATCATCCACCGCAATATGTCGATTGAGAGGCAGGCCGAAGAGGTTGACCGCGTCAAGCGCAGCGAAAGCGGCATGATTGTGGATCCGATCACGGTCAGCCCGGAGGCCAAAATCTCCGATGCTTTGGAGCTGATGAAGCGCTATCGCATTTCCGGGGTTCCGGTGACGGAATCCGACGGCAAACTGGTGGGCATTCTCACCAACCGCGACTTGCGGTTTGAAACGCGTTTTGACGAGCCAGTCAAGCGGGCCATGACGTCGAAAAACTTGATCACGGTTCCTGTGGGCACTACGCTTGAACAGGCGCAGGAAATCTTACACCAGCACCGCGTGGAGAAGTTGCTGGTTGTTGATGACAACTACATCCTGAAAGGGCTGATAACGGTCAAAGACATCCAGAAAAAGCTGAAGTATCCAAATGCCGCTAAGGATGATCATGGGCGGCTGCGAGTGGGAGCGGCGGTGGGCGCCACGGGGGATTTTCTTGAGCGGGCGCTTGAGCTGGCGCGCAAAAAAGTGGATGCGATCGTAATTGACACCGCACATGGCCACAGCGAGCGCGTCATGCAGGCCATCCGGATTTTGAAGCGAGAAATCCCGAAGGTGGACTTAGTCGCGGGCAACGTTGGAACCTACGAAGGAGCAAAAGAGCTGATCGAGCTTGGGGTGGATGGGATTAAGGTAGGGATCGGGCCGGGCTCGATCTGCACGACGCGAGTGGTGACGGGCGCAGGAGTACCTCAGATTACGGCGATCATGGAGGCGGCGAAAGCGGCGCGTGCGGCAGCGGTGCCGCTGATTGCCGACGGCGGAATCAAATACTCCGGCGATATTACGAAGGCTCTCGCGGCTGGAGCCGATTCGGTGATGATTGGGAGTTTATTTGCGGGAACAGACGAGAGTCCCGGCGAGACCATTCTGTACCAAGGCCGCACGTTTAAAAGCTACCGGGGGATGGGTTCGCTGGGCGCGATGGGGCAAAGCGCAGCCGACCGTTATTCGCTCGATCCGAACCAGAAGATGGTGCCCGAGGGCATCGAAGGGCGGGTTCCTTACAAAGGTCCGCTGGCAGATATGGTTTACCAGCTGGTGGGCGGTGTGCGCGCGGGAATGGGCTATTGCGGATGTGCAACCATTGCGGAACTCCAGCAGCGGGCGCGTTTCCTTCGTGTCACCTTTGCTGGCCTGCGCGAAAGCCATGTCCACGATGTCATTATCACCAAGGAAGCCCCGAACTACCGCGTCGAATAAAGCGGTAGGCTGGCAGGCCTCCGCGAGCGAAAGCTTTTAGCTGCATGCGGGCTGTGGAAAGTGATGGCAACCAAAACCTCAACCTTCGATGTCATCGTCGTCGGCTCAGGGCCGGGGGGAGGAATCGCCGCCTATGCGCTCACTCGGGCGGGAGCGCGAGTGGCGCTGGTTGAAGCGGGCCGTCGTCTGCGCCCGGGCATCGACTATAACGCCCACGGCAACGTGTACGAGAAGCTCGAGGCGCGTCTCAAAGCTGGTTTCACCCATCCGGTTTCGAGTGTTTGGCGGGATTTCGCCGAGAAAGATCATTTTGTCGCTGTCGGTGACAACCCGCGACATGGCTTGCTGCGCGCACTCGGCGGGCGGTCGCTGTGCTGGGCGGGACACAGTTTGCGGTTCGGACCGGGCGATTTCCGGCGTTGGCCAATCTCCTACGAAGAAGTCGCTCCGTATTACGAGCGTGCGGAGCGGTTGATGCAAGTGCATGGGGAGAAGAACGGCCTGTGGAATTTGCCAGATGGCGTCTTTGAAAAGCCTGTACCCATGCGGTTGCCCGAGCAGAAGTTAAAGCTCGGCGTGGAGCGGCTTAAGGCGCGGGGCCGGAAGATGGAATTTGTGCCGCAGCGCAAGGCGATTCCCACCGAGCGGAAACCGGGCGGCCGAACCGTGTGCCATTATTGCGGCAACTGCATGGCAGGCTGCGAGGTGGATTCAAAATATACTTCCGCGAATACCGCCATTCCTCTGGCGCTCAAAACGGGACGTTTGACGGTCTTCACCGAATGCTTCATGAGGCGGATCGAATATGATCCGCGCTCGAACCGTGTGACCGGGATTGAGTATGTGGACGCAACGGGTCGCAGTTCAGGGCTGCGGGCCCGGGTGCTGGTGCTCGCTTGCAGTGCGGTTGAAACGGCCCGCCACCTGCTGATCAACGGGCTAGCGAATTCGAGCGGACAAGTGGGGCGGAATTTGACCAGTCATTTTGGCGTCACGGTCGTCGGTGAGTTTCCCGATTTGCGAACACGGGATGTTTCTAACGACGATGGCACGGATTACTATCACAGTCTGCTGACGGGACTTTATTGGGATTCCCCAAACCCAAAGTTTGAAGGCACCTACCAGGTTCAATGTGGCGCGGGGCTAAACCCGCGGCGGCTGATCGTGACGCCCGCTGGATTTGGCAAGGGATATGTGAAGGAACTGATCGCGGCCAACGCGGCGCATGCCTCCATGAATATGCAGGGCTCGACGCTCGTCACCAGCCAGGTATATGTGGATCTTGATCCGGTGCGGAAAGACCGCTGGGGACTACCTCTGCCGCGACTGCACCTACACTATTCAGACAGCGATCTCGCCATGGCGCGTGACATGGTGGCCACTTGCGAGGAAATCATTCGGGTGGCTGGGGGGCGAGTTCTTCAAACCCCAGGTGAGATTCGCGACGCGAAGTCCCTAGTCATTGACTCCAACCACTGGGTCGGCACAGCCCGGATGGGAACAGACCCTCGCACTTCGGTGGTCAACACCTCTTGCCAGAGCCATGATATTCCGAATCTTTTTATCGGAGATGCCTCGGTGTTTGCCGCAAATCCGGAAAAGAACCCCACTTTGACCAACATTGCGCTGGCCTGGCGCATGAGCGATCTACTGGCCTCGAAGTTGAAAAAGGGGGAATTCTAGCCATGAAACGCCGTGAGTTGTTCCCGATTCTAGGGGCAGGGATTGCCTGGGGCCAGCCCTCCCAGACCCCCCGCTTCTTTACTGCCGAGCAATATCGCACTGTGGTTGCGGTCGCTGATACCCTGCTGCCTGATGACGGCGACATTCCCGGGGCGGTCCGCGCCGGCGCACCATGGTTTATTGACACCACGCTGTTTTATGTTCCCACCGCGCGACAAGCCTGGCTCGAGGGACTCGAGGCGGTCGATGGGGAGGCGCAGCGGGAGTACGGCAAGAAGTTCGCTGAGCTTTCTGAAGCGGAACGGATCGCGGTGATGGAGCGCTTCAGCCAGCGCGAGGACCAACCTCAAACAGCGGGTGAGCATTTCTTTGTGTTGGCTCGGCGCCAGGTTTTGGAAGCATGGCTACTCTCGGAGGCGGGGCAGCGCCAAGGCCTCCGATATCGCGGAAATACGGCAGTCGAAGAGTTTCCGCCGGCCGATTAAGTGGCGAGGATGCCCGCACACCCGCAAGCATCTCGCTTCGCTCAATCGATGATACCCGCTCACTGTCTGCTAGGATCTAGCTACCAGAGTCCCCACAAAACCAAGGCGTGGAGGTAAGGCGGATTCCCTTCCTTATTGGCTGTCGGCATCTCGCTAGGATCTAGCTGGCAGCGCATGCCCGAGAACCCCCGCCCCTTCCCTTGCCGTCACCAGGGGACGCCTATTCCGCAGGCAACCGACCGGGACTTCGCATTTCAGGACAAAGCCTGCCCCCTTAAAAGTAGAGCTTGACCGCCACTTGGAAAATGCGCATCGGGTTGCGCAAGGTGCGGATTTCACCGACGCGCGGACCGTCCGGAACGACCGAATCCAAGCCAAGATAGCTCAGCCCGTTTGGGGTGCCGAATTGCGGCGTATTGAAAGCATTGAAGGCTTCGCCGCGAAATTGCAGGCGCCCTTGTTCGCCCAGCTGGGGAATTCTCCAGTTTTTGCCGACCGACAGATCCAAGCTCCGGGTTCCTGGGGAAACCAGAATCCCGTTGCCAGCGTTGCCGTACTTGCATAGGTCGAGGCGGCCCGGAATATTGCAGTCGGTTCTGCGGAAGGCCGTGGGATCATACCATAACTTCCGCGTAGCGGCTTTCCCAAGGCGGCCATCGGCGATGCGATCCGGCCGGGTGCTACTGATATCAGTATTCAGGTTGCCGCCGGAAAGGGTGAAGGGGAAACCGGTGCGAAGCGTGATGATGCCGCTGGCCTGCCAGCCTCCGAAGACAGCCTTGGTGAAACCTGTCGAGCCTTTAAAAAAGGGTAAGTCGTAGACGAAGTTGGTGATGGCGTTATGGGTGATGTCAAAGCCATAACGCGTGCGGTCGGACCGGCGGTCGCGAGGATTTTGATAGATGGCTTGCACGTCGCCCGCTGGGTCGTTGCGGCCGTAGCCTTCACCGAGCGCCTTGCCGTAGGTGTAGGCCAGGCCAAAGGTGAAGCCGTGGCTGTATCGTTTTTGCAGCTGGACTTGGAGTGCGTGGTAGTTTGCGTTGGCGTAGCTGTCGAGGTAGCGGATGTTGTTGAGCAAGCGCGGCTGGTTGCCCTCGCCTGCGCTGATATAGGCTTGGTAGGGACGGCGCCGGTTAAAGTCGGTATCCGGCGAGGGATCGGGGCAATTGAAGTTCGAGACGGTGTTGTCGAGATGGCTTGTTTTCGATCCTACATAGCCAACCGTAAGTACGGCGCTGAAGGGCAACTGGCGCTGGATATCGAAGCTCCATTGAATGTAGTTGCTGGCGCGGTTGTCGGGAATCATGGCCAAGACATTGGTGCGAGCCGCAGCTGTTCCCTGCCCTGGGAATGGGTTGTCGAGGGTGAGAATGGTGGTGCCGGGGCGGAAGCGCCGGGTTTGGATGTTGTAGACCTGTCCGGCGTAGCTGTAAGGGATAACCTGCGCCACGTCGGTGACCTGGTTAAAGCCGAAGGTGCCCGAAAGCGGCGGTTGCAAATTCAGGATCGAGAAGTTGTTGAGTTGTTGAGCGTTGGCATACCATCCGGCGCCCGTGCGGATCACCCACTTTTCGGTTGCGCGGAAGGCGATACCCAGCCGGGGCATGAAAAATCGTTCTTCGGGATCGTAGAAGCGGTAGGGCTTACCGGGCTCGGGGACAACAGTGGGTAGAAGTTGACCGTCGCTGGAGCGGGTGAGGATATCGAGGCGAAGAGAACGCCAGGTCCGGTTGACATCGGTGGCGAGGCCGAAGTAGTCCCAGCGAACGCCAGCATTGATGGTAAGGCGGCGGGTAGCTTTCCATTCATCAAGGAAGTAGGCGCTCCAGCGATGCTGGCGTGGCTTCTGGAGCAGGAGGCCTTCGGCCGTGGTAGAGCCGTTGGGATATCCCATCAGCCAGCCGGCGAGGGGATAACCGCCCGGGCAACACGAGAGGCTGCCATAGGGGACGTTGGCCGCTGCGCGTTCAATCGTCAGGCGGCGGTACTCCATGCCCATTTTGTAGTGGTGTTTGGAGCGGATGATGGAGAAGTTATCCGAAATTTGGAACGTATCATTGAAATCGATGCGGGCGCCCGAATCGCCTTGGATGATTCCGGTGGGAGGGATAGCCGCTTCAAGAGGCCGGAATTTGCGGTTGTTGTCGACGGCTACTCGGAACTGGCCGATGCCAAGCGAATCCACATCGAAGTTTGTATTCGTGCGGGGGTTGGATTGATCGTGGTCGACACGGTTATATCCAAAACGGAATTCGTTCAGCACGGTGGGACGGAACATGTGCAGCCACTGGGAGGCCACATTGTTGGGACGGAGACTGTAGTTGGTGCCGAAGTTGGGATTGAGCGCAGGGTTGCGGAAGCTGGTGCGCTGTCCAGCGTAGCGCACAAAAACGCGGTCGTTGGAATTGAAATTGTGGTCAATCCGGGCGAAGTACTGGTTCTGATCTAAGAAGGAAGGCACCGAAGCAATGACGTTGACGTCGAGGATGTCTTCCGGGCGGAACTGGGGCAAGGGCAGATAGGTATTGATGAAGTTTTGAGCGTTGCGGTTGATGCGGTTGGGGGGAATGATGTTGTTGATTTGGCCGTCCGGTCCGCGGAATGGCTCTCCGGTCATGGGATCGAAGATAATGATGGGCGGGCGGATCGGCACGCCGTTGCGGATCACCGGACGCAACAAAGCGGAAAAATCGCCACGGCGAAATTCTTCGGGAAACCAGAAAGCCTGCTGGACGGACTCGACGGTTTGACGCACGCCTTCGTAATTAAAGCTCCAAAATGTGCGGTCTTTGCCGTTGTAGCGCGGCAACTTCACGGGGCCAGCCAGCCATGCTCCGAACTGATGGCGGCGAAGCGCATTTTTCTTTCGTTCGGGAACGCCGGGCGGAAGCTCGAAGTTCAGGAAGTAGTCCCGGGCATCGAGGATGTTGTTGCGGATGAAATCAAAAAAGGTGCCATGGAACTCGTTGGTGCCGCTTTTGAGTGCGATTTGGACCACGGCGCCGTTGTTCTGGCCATACTCGGCCGAAACCGTACCGGTTTGAATCTTAACCTCTTCAATGGCGTCAATGGAGGGATTGAAGAGTACCTGGTTGACAAGGGGCTCCGTGGCCACGACGCCATCCATGGTGATGTTTTGGTTGGCGTCGCGCTGGCCGTTGGCGCTGAGTGTGGTGGCGGCGCCGGGAAACGGGAATCCGGTGTTGGAACTAATGCTCTGACCCATGCGCGTGCCATACTGAACGCCTGGCGTAAGGATGGCGAGACTGGCGAAGTTGCGCCCAAGCAGCGGTAACTCTTGAACCCGGCGGCGCTCGATGGTGGTGGAGACGGCAGCGTCGTCAGTTTTCAATTCGACGGATGTGGCCTGCACCTCCACTCGCTCGGTGGCAGCGCCGACTTCGAGCGTGATGTTGACACGCGCTTTTTGCTGATAGGAGACGTTGATTCCAGTTTGGGTGTAAGTCTTAAAGCCAGCCATGGAGACCGTAATCGAGTAGTCGCCAATCTCGATTAAAGGAAAGGAATAGTTACCGGCGGAATCGGTGACCGTTTGGCGTCGCTCCCCCGTCGCAAGGCGTAACAGCGTAACCTGAGCAGACGGAACCACAGCTCCAGTGGAATCCGTAACCGTGCCGAGGACCTCGGTGGAAATGGTTTGGGCAGGAAGTGGCTGCAACCACACCGCAGAAAGACAGAGCAAGGTAAGGATGCGGGACATGGGAACCCCCAAGACTGACCCTCGCTTCGTGGCGGGATGTTTCTAACCTCCAGTTGCCCGCTCCCCGGTGGAGCGGACCTCCTTATGGGGCCCTAGTATACATTCAGTCAGAGGTGAAACCAAGCCCGTTGTTTGTAATTCTTGCGACAAACGCACAAAGGAACTGTGACAGTGACGTCACATCGGTTCGAGAGGGGGCAGCGGGCCGAGGAGACCGTCTGGCGAGAAGAGCGGCAAGGAGCGGCATCACGGGGGGGGCGGTGAATTCGAGTTGTGATTTTTTGCGAGCCGCAATCGAGCCGACATTTTTGCGTGACCTGTAGCTGAAATTTTGGGGCATGTTTATCCTGTTCGCCTCAGCCCTTCTCACAGCCGTTCTCGGTGACTTGCCGTTGGTGCGCGGTGAGCGCTTGACAAATGTCAAGGTGACGTATCGCACCTACGGCACCTTGAATGCTTCGAAGTCGAACGTCGTGGTGGTGCCGACCTGGTTTAACGGCAAGTCGGAGGATTTTTCGCGCTTTGTTGGCCGGGGAGGTTTGGTGGACGACACGTCTTGGTATGTGGTGGTGATTGACGCGCTCGGCAACGGCAATTCGACTTCGCCGTCAAATCATGTGCGGCGGGGGAAGGCTTTTCCTGCGATTACCATCCGCGACATGGTGGAGTCCCAGCACCGCTTGTTGACCCAGCATCTCGGATTCGAGCGGGTACAGGGCCTGGTTGGAGTGTCGATGGGGGGCATGCAAGTTCTTCAGTGGATGGTTAGCTATCCCGACTTCATGAAATGTGGGGTATCGATCGTTAGCACGCCGAAGATGTCCGAACGGGATATCGCGCTGTGGAGCAAAGCGTTTCCGATTGGAGACCGGGACGAAGGAAATGAACCGAAGCCGGATGTCTTAAGCCGCTTGTTGGGAATGCTCGGTCCGGGCCTGAAGATGATCGAAAAATATCGAGAACCATTCAATGCCATCCGGCAGCTTGAGGCCATCACGCGGCATGACATCTCGGTGGATGGATCGTTGGAAAAAGCGGCTCAACGGATGCGCGCGCCGCTATTAACGGTCTTGGCGACCGAGGACAAGGCGTTGTCGCCCGTCACCGCCAAGCAATTTGCCGAACTCGTGCGCGGGCCTGTCATCGAGTTACGGGGGCCATGTGGGCACAAGGCCTATGATTGCGAACTCCGCGCCATCTCTGGCCCGATTGCGAAATTTCTTTCCGAAGCACGTTAAGGATTCGGGGCGGCCCGCAGGATCGGGGTGCGTGGCGCCGCAAGAGGCCTTTCGGGCGCAGCGGTGCGCCTGCGGGTTCGTCTTCGCTCTGCTATGTTATCCAAAAGATTCTTCGAGGAGCGAGCTTTCACACTTGGCTGAGGAGCGAACCAATCTTCCCTTCGATACCGTGGAGCTTCGAGCGGGACGGCTGCACAAGATCCGGCTGGCTTCGGCGCGGCAGGTTGAGCCGGCGGATGAGATGTCGGACGTGGTGAAATGCTACTGCCGGACCCACGATGTGCTGACGGCGGCAGATGCGGAGATGCAGCGCCGACCGACCTTCGTGTTTCCCATGGCGTATTTCAAAGAGCTGGAGGGGCTCATTGGCAAGGAGCTGGAGGGTCGAATTTATTCGGACGCCTCGCGGCGGCGCGTCAAGTTTTGTTTGGATTTACGCGAGCAGGCTGGCTTCGGACTAGCCGACGACAGCCGGGACCTCCACAGCCCCTGGTATGACGAGAGCGTCCTCAAGGAGTGAGCTCTGAGCTCGGCGGGGCAGGGCTTGAGCCCGTGCAGCCGCTACTTCAGGCTCGCGTGTTAATCGACGCTACGCGTTTGGCCTCGAAAGCCCGGATCGCAGCCTCGTGTCGCAGGATATAGCCGAGTTCGTCCACACCTTCTAATAAGCAGTGGCGCGCAAACGGATCGACCTCAAAGCGCACGCTGCGGCCATCGGGAAAAGTGACGGTCTGAGCCGCGAGGTCAATGGTGAGCGCCCAGTCCGGATGGGCAAATAGCTCGGCGTGAACCTCGCGCGAGACGGTAATGGGAAGGAGACCGTTTTTGAGGGCATTGGCCTTGAAAATATCCGCAAAGGAAGTCGAGATGATGGCGCGGAATCCATATTGCGTGAGCGCCCAGGGGGCGTGCTCGCGCGAGCTGCCGCAACCGAAATTGTCGCCCGTGAGAAGGATTTTTTTGGATTTGCTGGCTGGTTGGTTCAGCACGAAACCGGGGATCGGATTCCCGTTTGCGTCGTAGCGCCAGTCATAGAAAAGCTGATCGCCGAGGCCCTCCTTCGAGATGGTTTTGAGAAAGCGCGCTGGGATGATTTGATCGGTGTCGATGTTGTCGACGGGCAGCGCGACATACTGGCTGGTGAAAGGGGTGAATTTCGTCATAACAAGGTCCTCACATCGGTAACGACGCCAGTGATCGCGCTGGCGGCGGCAGTGAGAGGACTGGCGAGCAGCGTACGGCCTCCCTTGCCCTGGCGCCCTTCGAAGTTGCGATTACTAGTGGAAACACTGTACTGTCCGGGCTCGAGCTGGTCTCCGTTCATGGCGATGCACATGGAACAGCCCGCCTCGCGCCACTCTGCACCGGCTTCGCGGAAGATGCGGTCCAGCCCCTCGGCCTGGGCTTGACGTTTCACTTCCATGGAGCCGGGAACCACTAAGACGCGCACGTGAGGGTTCACTTTGCGGCCCTTGAGCAAGGCGGCGGCAGCGCGCAGATCACTGATCCGGGAGTTGGTGCAAGAGCCAATGAAGACGACATCGATCTTGTGGCCGAGGAGCGGCTTTCCAGGTTCCAGGTCCATGTAGCGCAAGGCTTTGATCAGAGACTCGCGCTCCAGAGGATCACTGAGAGAGGCGGGGTCTGGAATAGGCTGGGTGATGGGAATCCCCATCCCCGGGTTGGTTCCGAAGGTGATCATGGGCTCCAGAGCGGAACCATCCAAGCTGATGGAGTGATCGTAGGTGGCGCCGTCATCGGTTGGGAGTTGTTTCCAGCGCGCAAGAGCCGTATCCCAATCCGGCCCCTTAGGCGCGAAACGGCGGCCAGCCAGATACTGGTAAGTCGTGTCATCGGGTGCGATGAGTCCAGCGCGCGCTCCCGCTTCAATGGACATATTACAGACGGTCATACGCTCTTCCATGGAGAGCGAGCGGATAGTGGAGCCGCAATACTCGAAGATGCAGCCCGTCCCGCCGCCGACGCCAATGCGGGCAATCAACGCCAGGATGATGTCTTTGGCGGTCACCCCGGCTTTGAGCGGGCCGTCGACGCGCACCTGGTAGGTGCGGGAACGCCGCTGGAGCAGGCACTGAGTGGCTAGCACGTGCTCCACTTCGCTCGTGCCGATGCCAAAGGCGAGCGCTCCAAAAGCGCCATGGGTCGCAGTGTGGCTATCGCCGCAAACGACAGTCATACCGGGTTGGGTTAAGCCTTGCTCTGGACCGATGACGTGAACGATGCCCTGGTGCTCGCTTCTGTAGCCAAAATAGGGGATGCCGAACTCCTGGCAGTTGGCTTCGAGCTGCCGGACCTGGGCTGCGGCGACGGGATCGAGAATGGGAAGCGAGCGGTCGGTGGTGGGAATGCTGTGGTCCACGGTGGCGAAGGTGAGGTCGGGCCGGCGGACCTTGAGGCCGCGGGCGCGCAAGCCAGCGAAGGCCTGCGGCGAGGTCACTTCGTGAACCAAGTGGAGGTCGATGTAAAGCAGCGCGGGGCAGCCGGGCTCTTGGTAAACGACGTGCGAGTCCCAGAGTTTTTCAATGATGTTTTTGGGCTTGGTGGACACGGACTAAACGATCTCCCTTCGATTGGATGCCCTCATGATTGAATCCTGTCGCAGACGGCCTCGCCAACTTGGGAACAGGTGAGAGGCGTGCCTTTGGGTTTGAGGTCGGCGGTGACGAGGCCGGCGTCGAGTACGGCCTCGATGGCTGCATTGACAGCAGCCGCCTCTTGGGTAAGGCCAAAACTGTACTCCAGCATAGCGGCAACTGAACCGATCGCGCCAAGGGGATTCGCCTTGTCCTGGCCGGCGATATCAGGGGCCGAGCCATGGACTGGCTCATAGAGGCCCACCCACACGCCCGAGGGCTTCTTCTCGCCGAGGGATGCGGAAGGAAGCATGCCAATTGAGCCTGCTAGGACAGCGCCTTCGTCGGAAAGAATATCGCCGAACATATTTTCCATCACGAGGACGTCAAAGCGGCGGGGGTTGAGAATGAGCTGCATGGCGCAATTGTCAACCAAGATGTGCTCCAAGGTAACGTCGGGAAATTCGGCGGCGACCTCGTTGACCACGCGCCGCCAGAGCTGAGAGGTTTCAAGGACGTTGGACTTGTCGACGCTAGCGAGCTTTTTGCGCCGCTGGCGGGCGAGGTGGAAGCCGACGCGGGCCACACGAGCGATTTCGGCGCGCGTATAGGTCATGGTGTTCAGGCCACGCTCTTCGTCGCCCGAACCGCTGATGCCGCGGGGCGTGCCGTAGTAGATGCCGCCGTTGAGCTCGCGCACAATGATTAGGTCGGCGCCCTCTACGCGGTCATTTTTGAGCGGTGAGGAATCGAGCAAAGCTTTGTAAGCGCGGACGGGGCGGAGGTTGGCATAAACGCCAAGCACTTTGCGGATGGCCAGCAACCCCCGCTCGGGGCGTTTTTCGGGCGGCCAGTCATCAAACTCTGGCGCGCCGACTGCACCCATCAGCGTAGCGTCAGCCTCGAGAGCAAGCCTTGCGGTTTGTTCCGGAAATGGCTCGCCGGTTTGATGGATGGCCACCCCGCCCAGCAGGCCTTCGGTGAGTCGGAGGGAATGATGAAATTTCCGGCAGACGGTTTCAAGAACGCGCACCGCTTGGCGCGTGACCTCGACGCCAATTCCATCGCCGGGCAAGGTCAGAACATGGAGATTCATGAAAGCGCGATTTCTTTCCTTCTGAGGCGAGAACTTTCGGCAACGAACTTAGTCGGCCGTGACCGGATGCAGGCTAGTTAGGACGCCGCGCACGATATCGGCGATTTCTTCGTTGCGCAGGCCCTTTTTGCGGTCGGCGGCGGCGATGAATTTTTCGTAGACCTTGTCGAGTTCCTCTTTCGTGAGTTGGAAGCCGAGCGCCTCGCAACGATTTTTGAGTGCATGGCGGCCGCTATGCTTGCCCAGCACGAGCTTGGATTCGGGCACGCCCACCGTTTTTGGATCGATGATTTCGTAGGTGGTGCGCTCTTTGAGGAAACCGTCCTGGTGGATACCGGCCTCATGGGCGAAGGCATTTTCACCGACGATGGCTTTATTCGGTTGCGGCCCGAAGCTGATGATGGAGCTGAGCAGGCGGCTTGCGTCATAGAGATGCTCGGTGACAATGCCAGTGTGGAAGGGAAGCCGGTCCTGGCGCACCTTGAAGGCCATGACAACTTCTTCAAGCGAGCAATTTCCGGCCCTTTCTCCGATGCCGTTGATGGTGCATTCCACCTGCCGTGCACCGGCCTGGACGGCGGCCAGGGAGTTGGCGACAGCCAGGCCGAGGTCATCGTGACAATGGACGCTCACGATGGCGCGGTCTCCGATGGCCTTGACCATGCGCCCGATGAGTTCGGCGTATTCAGCCGGAACCGAATAGCCGACAGTGTCGGGGAGATTGACCGTGCGAGCGCCCGCTTTGACGACCGCAAGGGAAATTTGCTCTAAGTAGTCCCAGCAGGTACGGGTGGCATCTTCGGCCGAGAACTCGACATCTTCGGCGTACTGGCGCGCCAGTTCGACGGCTGCGCACGCTTCTTCGAGAACTTGCTGGCGAGATTTTTTGAGCTTGTATTTGAGGTGAATGTCGCTGGTGGCGATGAAAGTGTGGATGCGGGGCCGTTTGGCGCGTTCCAAGGCCTTCGCGGCACGTTCGATATCCAGGCTGTTGGCGCGCGCAAGAGCCGCTACTTGAACCCAGCCGAATTCGCGGGCAATGGCATCCACAGCCTGGAAATCACCTTCGGAAGCGATCGGAAAACCCGCCTCGAGGGTGTCAACGCCGAGTTCGCACAACTTGTGAGCCATGCGCACTTTCTCTTCGACGGTCATGCTGCAGCCGGGCGACTGTTCGCCATCGCGCAGGGTGGTGTCGAAGATATAGACTCGAGAGTTTGGCGACATCCTGGTCTCCTGTCCGCAACTCCATTTTTAAGGAAGGCCTAGCGGGCCGGCCAGTTGCTCCTGAGCCCCGCAGGCATCCTTGCAGGCATATGAAGCATTATCGCGTCGCGAGGCGCATTTGGCAAATTTATAATAATCGCACTAGGCATAACAGCTTCGGCCCTGCATAAATTTTTATAATCCGCCCCAAAGCTGGCTGCGGAAGCAGGGAACGGGACCGCAATTGGCGATCTGCGATTGCGGCTTCGACCGTCCTCGATGGAACCGCATCCCGGAGAACGCAAACCATTGCCAAGTTCTCAGCCATCCTAGCCCGGCCACCCATAGCCCCCGGAACCCCTCTTCCCCCCTTTGAGCGCCCCCCCTTTTAACCCGCGATTCGTTCCCGCACCGCGGTATCACTTCACGCTATACGCGACCGCCACGCCGGAAGCCTTTTACCCGACAGCCTCCGCGCCTCCCGCACGGGTTTCCATAGGGGCGTGCGAGTGGGACTCACTGGAGTGCTTAGAAAACCTCTGTTGAGGCTCGGTCCGACTGCGAGGTTCAATCGGGCCAGTAAGTTGTACTTACTGGAATTAAGATGAGCCGGTGACGGCGAGAATCATAGGCAAAGCTTCAATGGGGCCAGTAAGTTGTACTTACTGGAATGTCATCATGGCAAAAAACACCGATGTATGGCACTGGCTTCAATGGGGCCAGTAAGTTGTACTTACTGGAATGGACGCCTGTAAAGGAAAACATCCCAAACATGATTCCGCTTCAAT
>JANWVY010000004.1 GCA_025056455.1 Bryobacteraceae bacterium
GGGCGACTGGCGGTATATCGAGACGATGTACCGTCGAGGCTACACGAAGGGGTGCGAGGCGTCGAATGACGGGCAGAGGAGGTTCTGTCCGACGCGGACGCTGACGCGCGGAGAGATGGCGGTGTTCATCATCCGCGCGAAGATGAACGCGGTGTTTCCGACGGTGACGAGCGGGGCGTTTACGACGACGAGCTGCCAGCCGCCGGGGACGCAAGTGGGACAAGTTGGGGATCAGTTTGGGTTGTTTGTGGGCTGTTCGCCGTACTTTAGCGACGTGCCTGCGACGCATCCCTTCTTTGCGTTCATCCAGAAGATGAGGGAGCTGCGGATTACCAACGGGACGACGTTGTCCACGCCGACGGCGCTGGGGACGTACACACCGGAGGGGACGCTGACCCGGGGCGAACTGATGACCTTCCTGGTTCGCGCCTTCTTCCCGTAATCTCGCAAACAATATCGGCAAACAGTGAGATGGAGCCCGGCCGCCACGGCTGGGCTCCATCTCTTTTTGGAGGAACACTTCTCTGGATACGACCGCCCTTCTCAGCCAGGCAGAAACCTTGGTCGATCAAGGCCGATACCTAGAAGCGATTCCCGTGCTCACGGAAATCGTGGCGACGAAACCCTGTCCAGCTGTGGCGCTGTTTTGGATGGGGCACTGCTGCTATCTGACGGGAGGACCGGGGCAAGAGGCACTCGACTATTACGCCAGCGCTGAAAGATATGGTTACTGTGCTCGGCAGGTGAATCTTTACCGCGGAATCGTGCTTGCCGAATCGGAAAGATATAGTGAGGCGCTCGAGGCATTTCGCACGGCGCAGCGGTCCGGCGACGAGCGTGAAACCAAAGTCCCAGCGAAGCCGTATGTCGAACAACTCGAGCGAATCCTAGCCGGCAGAGCGAGTCCAACAGACTTTTATTTCCCCCCTCCACACCTTCCCCACTTGAACGGGACATGGCTCGAGGAAGCATCCGTGCCGCAGTCCCAGCAGTTCATGATCGACTGCCTACCGGCACTACGGAAACTATTCGGTAACATCGGGAAATCGCCGATTCGCCTCCTCGACGTCGGCACAGCCACTGGCGCTGGCGCAAATGTGATCGCGACACTCTACGCCGGATCGATCCTTGGCTACTCGGTGAAGGTCGATGCAATCGACCTCATTCGGAGATACCGGGCGTACGCACGGCGAGCCTTTCCCCGCGTGAACTACCTGTGCGGGGATCTGTTCCGTCTGCCTGAGACGGACCAGTGGGACATCACCGTGTGCAGCCACACCATTGAACATCTCGCCGACCCTACCCCCCTCATCGAGGAATGCCAGCGCCGTGCCGCTTATTACGCTCTGTTTTATGCCCCCTTCGAAGAAAAGCAGCTCATACCAGGGCACTGGAAGAGCGTTGATGAGGAGTTTGTCTTGGGGCTGAACCCGCTGTGGTGGGAAATTGGTGAGAGTCCTGGTTGGAAACATCCCCACGACGAGATCTCTCGGACTGTGCTGTTCGTCCTTCGCGGCAAAGCCAGAGTCAATCGATGATCTCGAGCATCAGCCGGCCTAGTGTCGCTGCGGCGCCGTCAGGTGCGACTCCTTCCACGCTAAGCTCGTAGCAACCCTTAGAAAGTGCCGGAAGCCAGACCATGGTCCGCCAACCCGATTGCTCCAACTCCTGGCGTTGATATTTGGCCGCAATGTCAGAGCGGGCATAGAAATACCGCACGGACCCAACTTCTGAGCCTGCCAAGCTGAGCTTTACCTCCTCGATCGGAGCCCCGTAACGGGAACTCGCGGCCCATCCCGACAGGTAGAGCCGGTCGCGACTCCGAGCACGGAGAACAGGCCCGCCATCGACGGCTCCAAAAACGGGGTCGGCGGGCAGCGCGGGCTTTATGGACTCCAGCGGAAGCAAATCCGGCTTCCGCGGTGGTCGAGGCAGCTCGGAACGCAACGAAATGGGTCGGCCAAACAGCTTGTCGCCGAATGGGATCCTTGCTGCGAGTCTCTGGAGGGCGGCTTTTCTCCGAAAAGCCTTCACTTCCCGCACGTATTCGCCTCGGTGATATAAGCTGAGAGGCCGGGTGACCAAGGGTTCGTCCACCAGCGCGCGATACATCTCCGTACAACCAATACATTCGTCTAGCGTGCAGGCAACCGCCTCACGGGGTAACGGTGGAGGCCCCTCTGTAAAGAGATTTTGGAAGGCTCCGACACAGTACACCTGAATCTGGCCGTCATATAGGACGTAATAGCTGAGCGCAGGATGCCAGCACAGCCGCCCGCGCGTCTTTGGCCGAATCACCTTGTACTTGACGTCTATCGGGACGTTGTAGCGCTCGATTAAATCCATCTCCCGGTCGGACCGGACAGTCCGACCAAGATAGACCCCGGTAGGGTTCATGGGCGACAAGTTCACGAAGAACCCGTCGCGCTCCACCTCCTCCAGATGCTTCTCGAACACGTCCAAATTCTCGGGCGCCAGGACGAAATTCAGCATCTCGACGTGAAAACCGTGTTTCCGAATGGAGCGTACGCGCCGGAAAAACGTCGCAAAGTCAACCTCCTTGGGATGGAAGGCAATATTCAAGGACAAACGCGACTTATCAACGTCGGCAAAATAAGCCGGATCCCAGCTCCCGTTCGTGTCAATCTGGATGCTATACCGCGGCATCGCCAGCACACCCAGCAAGAGCTTGCGAAAGTTTTCGCGGTCTAGGAAAGGCTCTCCGCCGGTGATTTTGAGCAAAATGTCTTTTTGCGGAAACGCCGCAAATGCCTCAATCCAGCGCTCCACCGGATAATGGTCAAAGGCATGATCTTGAGGAGTACCGGATCTTGTCCGCTTGTGAAAAACCAACACTGGACAGTAATCACAGCTGTAGTTGCACCAAGAGGTGATGTGCCAGGCGATGCGGACTGAATCAAGCAAACGGGCTGGAAGCGGATAAGTCACCGATGACTCCCATTTTACTTTGGACGCGCGTGTTCGAGACTGCCATCGACAAACCGAAACACGGTTTCCGCCGAACGCGGAATCTCAGCGTACTGGCTGATCTTCGAAATGCTCACGTTGTAGCGGACCACCGGGCTACCGGGTTGAACGAGCACATCCCTGCCGAGGTGCGCGATTACATCCTTGAGACAGACGACACCTTGGCCGCAAAGATTGAACACCTCCCGCGTGGTCTGCTCTGCCAGGCTCAGAATGATGCGAGCCGCGTCGTCGGTGTGAAGAAACTGAAGCTCACTCCGAGGATCAAGCCACAAAGGACCTCCCTGGAGAATGTCATAGATGGCGTTCTTTTTTAACCCCGGACCAACAAAGCCCCCGAGCCGGAAGATTAA
The DNA here is from genome assembly GCA_025056455.1 of Bryobacteraceae bacterium. Classification (GTDB taxonomy): domain Bacteria; phylum Acidobacteriota; class Terriglobia; order Bryobacterales; family Bryobacteraceae; genus CADEFT01. Next base: position 3,342 of record JANWVY010000004.1, read on the forward strand.
CCAGTCGCTGGCGGCGTGTTGAACGCACTGTTCTGCCAAATATTTGTGAAAACCGTACGGGCTTTGGGTTGACGGAGCCAAGGCGGCCGTTTCCACTGTGGATTCCGGACAACTGCAATCGGGGTAGACATCGCAGGAAGAGAGATAAATGTACCGCTCGAAGCGGAAGTCCAGCAGACTGGCGCGAACGCTGCGAACCGAGGCGTCAAAATCCTCCATCGGACGTTGGCGGGCGAGAGGTTTGCGCGAGTTCCCATTGGCGTTAATCAGAAGTTTGCAGCTGCGGCCGACGAACTCGGAATAGTTCTGCCGGTCGATCACCACGCACTCGACCTGGTGCTGGGCGAACCAACGCGCAAAAGCCGACCCAACAAATCCCCGCCCACCGATGAGAAAGATCATGCCTCTATTTTCGAAACAGCTGGTCTTTGAACGCAGCGAGCAGTTGATCGGCCCGAGCTTCCCAACTTTCTTGAAGGGCCACAGCGCGACGCGCCCGGCGGAAATCGGTATTCGTCTCACCGAGAGCTTTCTTGAGCTGGGCAGAAAATTCTTTTGGATTAGAACCCACGTAAACGAGCTTCCCAAAGCGTTGAACCTCAGGCAACGCCGCGCTGACAACAGGCAGGCCACAAGAGAAATACTCGTAGAGTTTGATTGGGTCGGTGGCCAGCGTAAGAGGAGTTCGAAGGAAGGGAATCAAGGCGACATCAAACTCCGTCATCACTCGAGGAAGATCCTCATACGGGATCTCACCGCGAAACTCGATGTTGGAGAGGCGCTTGAGACGGTAAAGACGGGCATCTTCCACCCGGCCGACGAAAACAAAGCGTACTGACGGATGGTCTTGGGCCGCTTGCTCGACCGCCTCGAGGTCAAACCAATCATCCAGGGAACCCACATATCCCGCTACCTTCCCCCTTCCTTCGGCAAGCAACGGAAAATGTGCTACGTCCACCGCATTACGAACCACGATTGCAGGCTTAGCCTCGATCCTGTAGCGTTCTGCCATCTGGAGCCGTAGCTTCTGCGAAGAGAAGACAAGCAGGTCAGCAACCGTCACCAGATGGTCTTCCGCTGCAACAATTTCCCCCGCCACACGGCGAAATCCTGCTAGCCAGTCATGACAGTCATAGACCAAAATGGAGGGAACTTGAGCTTGGATGCGGATTGCTGCCTGGGTCCAAACTGGAAACTGCGCCAGGATGACCAGCCTGTGCACGCCGAAAGGCTGCAACAAATCTACCAGCGCGGCCGCGAGTGTGTCCGACTCGGATTGAGTCAGCAGGCGGTGGTGATAAACGGGCTCCCGTGGAAGGCCTACATGCAACTCCCAAATCCGGTCCGCTAACTGACAAGTTCGTAAGGGTTGGCCTAGGCGCACCGGATAGTCGAATTCCCGACCAAGATGCGGACTCAAATAAAAACAGCGGTAACCCCGGTGAGCAAAGGCTCGCGCAAGGTGTTGAGGCCGTTGAGTGCGGGCGTGCCAGTCCACCATGGGTAAAAAGAGAACATCGAAGTTTTGTGCTGAGGGAGCTGGCTGCGCCGGATTCCACTCCGGGTAGTCCCAACACCGCCTCCAGGCGTCGGGCCGTGCAGAAGGAAAAATACGAAAATAAAACCACTTGAGATAGAAGGGCCGGAGTAACTCTTTTTGGCGTTCGAAGCGGATGCCTTTATCTTCTCATGTCTGCATGCTAAGTTGATAGGTTTGTGGCGTTCATTCAATTTGAAAACGTTTCCAAGACGTTTTTGAGAAGCAACTCCCGTCTGCTGCTGCGAAGTTTGCTGTTTAACCGTGTCCGGGCCAGCGGCGAGCAGCCTTTTTATGCCCTGAAGAATGTTTCGTTTCAAATCCGGGAAGGCGAGACGGTCGGGGTGGTGGGCCGGAATGGGGCTGGGAAAAGCACGCTGCTCAGTCTGATCGCAGGTCTCTCCTACCCGGATGAAGGTAAGGTCACGGTTGAAGGACGTGTCGCTGCGCTGCTCGAGCTTGGCTCAGGGTTCCATGGCGACTTAACCGGGCGGGAAAACGTTTTGCTCAATGCTTCTCTTCTGGGCCTCTCGCGCAAGAAGGCGCTCGAGAAGTTCGACGAGATTGTTGAGTTTTCTGGGGTGGGGGATTTTATCCATGAGCCTCTCCGTACGTACTCCTCCGGCATGGTGATGCGCCTGGCCTTCTCCGTCGCCATCCATATTGAACCGGCCTTCTTGATCATCGATGAAGTGCTTGCCGTGGGTGACGCCAGCTTCCAGCAGAAGTGTTATGAGAAGATCATGCAATTTAAGCGGGAGGGACGCGGACTGCTCTGCGTGTCGCATGCCGGCAAGACTATTCAGCAACTGTGTGACCGCGCCTTGTGGCTGGAGCACGGGGAATTAATCATGGACGGCAGAACGGACGAGGTCGTGGCCGCCTATGGTGGACAGAAGCTTGTTGAGATCTGAGATCCTCCTTGCCTGCCGGTATCCTGCTGGTGCTGAACTAAAATTGGGGCTTGACAGAAGTAGAGGATCAGAGTGAAATATGGGTAACACTTCTCGACCATCAAAGATCCGCGGCCTAGGAGAGATGTTGCTCTGCTAGGCCGTTTTTATCTCTTTTCAGTCCTAGCGAGGCAGGGTTTTGGGCTGTCTCGCAGGGTAGCCTTCAAAGTGATCTATCATTGATCTTGATCTTTCTCCGGTTGGAGCGTGCGGTGTCTTTGCTAGGTTTTCTGACTTGGGTCTGGATTGATCTCGCCTTGCTGTCCACGGTATCCAGTCTCTTTGCGCAAACCACCGCTGTTGGGGTTACTAGGATCAGTGGCGTCCTCGATCCGTCCCATCCCCCGCCCCCCTTGCCGCAACCTGGCCCGCGGTTCTCCCGCGGACATTCGGTCATTCCCTGGGAAGAGTATTTGATACGAAAGGAACAACTGGCGTTGCGATCACCGATTTCCCAAGGCCCGCCTCGGCTCGATGCTGTGGATTGGACCAGTCTCGGGCGGTCGCCCCAAGCCTTGCTTCTTCAGCCGCTGGCCCTGAGTCCAACAACGAGTTTCGAAGGGATCCAGCAGACGAACGTGACTCCGCCGGATCCCGATCTCGCGGCTGGACCCGAGGACTTGATCCTTGTGGTCAATACGAGTTTTGCCCGCTATTCAAAAGAGGGCCTGCAAACCAATCTGCTGACCGCTCACCAATGGTTTTCGAGCATCCTTCCCTCAATCTGTCCTTCCGGTCCTGAGTTCTGCCGGTTTTTTGACCCCACAGTCCGCTACGACCAATTTCACGGACGTTTCCTCATTCTGATCGGGGCAGAAGATATGCTGATGGGGCGCAACAGTTTTGTCCTCTCGGTTTCCAACGGCGCTACTTTCGCAAGTGGCTGGAGACACTGGGCCTCAGATGCCGGCCTAGTTGGGGCGACGCAAACCAACCTCACGCTCGACTTTCCCCAACTCGGCTATGACACGAACGCTGTGTACATGACTGGGAACATGTTCTCCGTTCGAGGACTTCAGTACGCCAAAGTGCGAATTTTGAGGAAAATTGAACTGTACAATCCGGCGACTACGACTCTCAGCTTTCGGGACATCATCGACCTGAGAAATGAGGACGACACTAAAGTCACCACGCTGCAACCGGCGCTGTGGCGAGGCCGACCGGGCGGGATTACTGAGCCCGGAATCCTGGTCAACGCCTCGGATACGCCAAACGCGGATTATCTAACTGTGTGGCGGATTCAAAATCCGTCTAGCGATGCGCCCACAGCCGTTCGTTCCACGATTCGTGGCATTTGGCGTTATGACTACCCCGCCTTCTTCGCGCAGCAGGGCTCCTTGTTGCGAATTGATGCGGGAGATTCTCGCGTTCTCAAAGCTGTTGTGCGGAATGGTGTACTCTTTACGGCCCGTGATACCGGTTATGTGACCGATCCGACGACCGTGACTTATGACCGAATTGACTTGGCGTCAAACCGGGCTACGCTTCAAGCGCGTCACATTGCGGGTTCCTTTTTTTACCCCGCCTACGACATTCCGGCCAGCCTCGGCCCGGGGAACACGCTTCCCAACAAGCTGATTACGGGCACGGCGACGGATGCGAACGGGTCGCCGACTTTTATTGGCATCCTGGAAGTAAAAGCAGGAGAGTCGCCCTATGAGGGCAGCGCTCGCTGGGGCGATTACTTCGGCGGCGCGGTCGACCCTGTCCACGGCGGACTTTGGGTCTACGGCGAGTATGCGAAAAACCGGGGAGCGGCGGCGGGAAGATGGGGATCGTGGGTAGCCTATTTCCCGTGGTCAACGACGCCGCAATTTAACGATTTGACGTCGTCGAATCCTTTCTACCACCACATCAACGTCCTTCGCTTGTGGTCAATCACCAGCGGGTGTACGGCCACCAGTTATTGTCCGGCCGCAAATGTAACGCGCGGACAAATGGCCGTGTTCGTGGTCCGTTGTCTGCTAGGCGACTCGTTTGCTTTCCCAGAAACCCCCTACTTTACTGATGTCCCTTCCACGCACCCCTTCTTCAAATACATTCAGAAGATGCGTGAGCTTAACATCACTTCCGGTTGCAGCCCCACGGCCTACTGTCCGGATGCGAATGTCACGCGGGGAGAAATGGCGGTGTTCCTGGTTCGCGGCAAGTTCCGCCCGCTGTTTGGAGAAAATTTCCAGTTTCCTGAGAGCGCCTATTTTAGTGATGTAGCTGCGACCCACCCCTTCTTTAAACATATCCAGAAGCTGCGTGAGCTCGGCATCACGAGCGGATGCACACCGACAAGCTACTGCCCGAATGACTTTGTGACGCGAGAGCAGATGGCTGCCTTTTTGACGCGGGCTTTTCTCAATTGAGGGGCGTTTTGGCAATCCAGGTTGTTGCATCGCCGACAGTGATTCTTCTTGCCGGGGGATTTGGCACTCGGGTCCGTGAGCTGTATCCCGACCTGCCCAAGCCCATGATTCCCGTGCTCGGCGAGCCGTTTCTCGAATGGGAATTTCGCTACTGGGCGGCCCAAGGCTTTCACCGCTTTATCGTGTCGCTCGGCTATTTAGCGCACGTGGCCGAGAGTTACTGTGCGAGCCGGCGAAGTTCTGAGCTTACGATTGAAACGGTGGTCGAGCCCACTCCGCTAGGAACAGGTGGCGCGCTTCACTATGCGGCAAGCTGCAAAGGAGTGAGTGAGCCCTTTGTTGCGGCCAACGCGGATTCTCTGCTTTTGACCAGCATTCAACCTGCCGCGGACGCCATGTGTGACCCGGCGGTTGACGGCGTGCTCTTTGGCATTCCTGTGGAGGACGCAAGCCGTTACGGGAGTCTCGAGGTCGAGGGTCAACTTCTCATGGGATTTCGTGAGAAGAGTCCAGGTCGAGGGATCATCAACGCGGGGGTTTATGTCTTGCGCCCTCGCCTGCTTGAGCGGTTTCCGGCGTCTGGCCCTCTCAGTTTAGAGTCGGAAGTCTTCCCTTTCTGGTTAGCAAGCGGCGCTAAGTTTCTTGTCATCGAGACTGAGGCTCCTTTTCTCGACATTGGAACGCCGGCCAGCTTCCGGCAGGCCGAGGAATTTCTTGGTAAACACTTTCCTTCAGGAACGATTTTCAGATGATTCGAATCGCGGTCTTCGTTACGGTCCTGTCCCAAGCGGCTCTGGCCCAGCCTAGCGCCTGGGGTCAATCGAAAGCGGGCGCCGCGTTGGATCCGCTCCAGATCATCCCTGCGGCTGGTAACCCGAAGGAAGAGAAACCAGAACGGACGGTGCTGCCAAGGGAAGAATGGGAGCGGCGGACAAGGCAAGGGGTTGAGCGCCCTCAACCCTGGGGGCCGAGTGGAGTAGAAGTGGTGGACCTGCTGACCATCGGGCGATCTCCTAGTCCGGGCTTCCGGCAGCCCCTGGCTCTCAGCCCTACGCTGAACTTTGAGGGTTTGGAGGACACGTTCAGTAGTCCAGCTGATACAGATATTGCCGCGGGTCCTGAAGACCTCGTGCTGGTGGTGAATTCAACCATCGCCCGGTACTCCAAGCAAGGGCAACGGACCCAAGCAGTTTCCCTGCTTCAGTGGTTTTCGAACCTGCTCCCCACGATCTGTCCATCGGGCGCCGAACAATGCCGCATTTTCGAGCCCTCCGTGCGATATGACTCCCTGCAGGGCCGTTTTCTCTTGCTTGCCTATTCGCAAAACCGGGCGAATAACCGGACTCATTTTCTCCTCTCGGTGTCCCACGGAGCGACCTACGCCAGCGGCTGGCGGAACTGGGCCCTCGAAGCGAATCTCAATGGGGGCACACCCACTTCTTACGAGGTCGCCAATCCGCAGCTCGGTTATGACAATACGGCGGTCTATTTGACGGGCAACATGTTCAGTGGAGAAACTTTCGTTTACTCGAAAGTCCGGATCCTCAAAAAAACAGAACTTTACCGCAGCTCAACGGCTAACCTCACCTATCGCGATTTTTGGGATTTGCGGAACGCAGATGACACCGTTGCAGTGAGCCTGCGTCCAGCAATTTTACGAGGGCGTTCTGGAAACATCGACTATGGTGTGCTGGTAAACGCCCCGATTTCTCCCAACGCTGACTATTTGACAGTGTGGCGGGTCGAAAACGCCGCTTCGGATAATCCCACAATCAGACGTTCTACGGTGAGCGGGCTTTGGCCCTTTGACATCCCAGCTGCAATCCCGCAAGCCAGCACCAACGTCAGGCTGGATACGGGTAATTCCTTCGTGCAGAAGGCAATCGTGCGTGATGGAATTCTCTTTACGGCAAGAAACACGGGGTACGCGGCAGACCCAACAACAGTAACCTACGACCGCCTGGATCTCGCCGCCGGACGCTTCACCTTGCAAGCCCGGCTTTTTGGCGGCGTCTTCTTTCATCCCGCTTACGATGTTCCCGCCAGCTTAGGCGCGTCCAATGCCCTTCCGAACAAACTGATTGCCGGAACCACCACCGATACCTCTGGCGGCTTGACTTACGCTGGGATAACCGATGTGAAGGCTGGGGAGGACCGCTACGAACGCCTGACAAACAATCGAGCTCGTTGGGGATCCTCCTTCGGAGCCGCAATCGATCCTGTGCAGGGAGGGTTGTGGGTCTATGGCCAGTATGCGAAGCCACGAGGAACTTCCTCGGGAGTTTGGGGTAGCTGGGTGAGTTACTTCCCTTGGACCACGCCTCCGCAGTTTGCGGACGTCCCCACAAACAATTTGTTTTCCGACTTTATCCATGTGATGCGTCTGTGGTCCATCACCACGGGATGTGACGCCCTCAATTTCTGTCCCAGTGGAAACGTCACCCGGGGACAAATGGCCGTATTCGTTATCCGGGCCTTGTTCGGCGAGAACTTCTCGTTTCCGGGGCAACCGTATTTCAACGACGTTCCTGTAACTCACCCTTTCTTTAAATACATTCAGAAAATGCGGGAGCTGAACATTACCTCTGGTTGCACCCCGACAACCTATTGTCCAGACACGAATGTGACCCGGGGGCAGATGGCGGTGTTTCTCATTCGAGGCAAATTGCGTTCCTTGCTTGGGGATAGCTTCGAGTATCCTTCAACGCCTTACTTCAGTGACGTGCCCTCTACCCACCCCTTTTACAACTTCATTCAAAAGATGCGGGAATTGGGGATTACATCAGGCTGCACGCCAACCAGTTACTGCCCCGATGCAGCTGTGACACGGGAACAAATGGCGGCATTCATAGTGCGCGCCTTTCTCAATTAACCCATGATTATCACCCAAACGCCGTTCCGTATTAGTTTCTTCGGTGGCGGCACAGATTATCCCGACTACTTCGAAAAATATGGTGGAGGCGCTGTTATCGGTACCGCCATCGATCACTCAGCTTATCTGTCCGTAGCGCGATTCTATTCCAAGTTATTCGATTATTCGATCCGCATTGCTTACCGCAAGGTGGAATGTGTGCGGACCATCGATGAGATCGAACACGCCCCGTTTCGTGAGTGCCTGCGACACTGCGGCATCACCGGAGACGTTGAGATCAATTACACCGGGGAGCTGCCCTCGTTTTCCGGCCTAGGTTCCTCTTCGAGCTTCGTTGTAGGTCTTCTGAACGCATTGCACGCGTTTCAGGGGAAAGTGAGGCGCCCTCTCGATTTGGCGATTGAGGCGATTTTACTAGAGCAAGATGTCCTCAAAGAGGCCGTGGGCTGTCAGGACCAGGTGTTTGCGGCATTAGGGGGCTTCCGCCTCGTTGAATTCCGGCGCCGCGATGACATTGTCGTCCATTCGGTTCCCATGAAGCCAAACCGGCTGGAGGAACTCGAAGGCCAGCTGCTGTTGCTGCATACTGGAATCAAGCGGCGGGCTGCGGATGTTGCCAATCACTATATTCGGAAGCTCGAAGAGCAGCGCAAGCAGCTGGTTCGCATGCGCGAAATGGTGGACGAGGGTTACGCCATTCTTACTGGTGGTGGGGAACTTACCAAATTCGGCGCCCTGCTTGATGAAGCGTGGATGTTAAAGCGATCTCTTGATCCGAATATCTCGAATCCCGAGATAGAATCAATCTATCGCCGAGGAGTCGAAGCAGGCGCGCTAGGCGGAAAGTTGTTAGGCGCTGGCGGCGGTGGTTGTATCCTGTTTTTCGTCCCTCAGGAAAGGAGGAAAGCCGTCCGGGATAGTCTGCCCGAACTAACGGAAATACCCATCCAGATTAACTTCCCCGGCAGTCATATCATCCATGCCTAACGCTGTACGGGTGGTAATTAGCGGCTACTACGGATACCAAAACACGGGCGATGAAGCGATTTTAGGTGTCCTGCTCGAGCAACTACGGACCTATTTTCCCCAGCTTCAGGTTCAAGTAATCTCGGGCGCACCGGAGGAAACGGCCTCGGCTTACGGGGTGGAGGCCATTCTCTGGAGCGATCCGCTAGCCATCGCCCACGCCATTGCCGAAGCGGATTTTGTCATCACGGGTGGCGGCGGAATCTTTCATGATTATGGGGGCTTCCAGGAGTACGGTCTGCTCACTGAAGGCAACTGGGGACTCAGTTTTCACGTAACAGCAGGGTTGCTCGCTGCGGTTTTTCGCAAGCCGCATTTCCTTTACTCCGTGGGCGTGGGGCCGATCTTTTCCGAGCAAGGCAGGAGCTTCGTGCGGGCAATTTGCGACAGCGCAGCGCTGATCTCGGTTCGCGACGAAGGCTCGGCCCAGTTGCTCGCAGAGCTCGGTGTGGCACCGGCGCAAATACACGTCACAGCTGATCCTGCCTTTTTATTGAAACCAGCCTGTGAAGCGCGCCTTCAGGAAATTTTCGAACGAGAGGGAGTTCCAGCCAGCAACAACCGACTTGTGGTCGTCCTGCGCCATTGGGATCAAGGAGTCGATCCCAATCACTGGGAGCCGCAGGTGGCTGACGCGTTGCGGGCCATTCGAGACCGTCACCAGGCTCAGATTCTGTTTGTTCCCTTTCAGACTTTGCCTGGTCAGCAAGAAGATGACCGGGCTGTGGCGCGGCGTTTCAAAGCGGCGGTTGGCGGTCGCAATGTGTTCCTCTTAGAAGGCCGATATGCTCCAGCCGAACTGGCAGCCGTGCTCCGCTCAGCGAAGTCGGTGTTAGGCATGCGTCTGCATGCGGTAATTCTCTCGCTCGTTGTTGGCCGGCCCTTTGTGGCACTCCTCTATGACCGGAAGGTGGAGGATGTCGTGCTTCGCGCGGGCAAGCCTCGCTGGGGGATTCGCTTCGAGGAGCTTTCGCGCAACCAGCTTATCGAGCGGCTCGAAGCGTCCTTTTCTGAGGCGCCAGCCGACGCGAACCGTTTCAAATTGCTGGCCGCAGAAACCATCCAACTGGTCCGCCAGGGTTTTGCGAACGGCGTGAAGCCCTTGCCGGAAACGACCCTTGCGCTGTGGCGAAACGCGACCTTGAGCCTTCTTCGTTCCAACGCAGAACTGCGCACGGGAATACGTGAGCAGAAGATGAACTACGAATATCAAGTACGAGTGCAGCAGCAACGCATCGAGGACTTGCAGGCTCAAATTCCCGAAAGCACGAGCTGGAAGGCGCTGCTCGAAGAGCGTGAGGCGCTCAAGAAAGAGTGCGAGGAGCGGCAACGAAACTTGGACGGTTTGGCGAGAGAACTTGAGGGCGAGAAAGCTCGTGGCCAGATCCTAGCTGTGGAGATCGAACAGCTCCGCCAAAACCAGCAAATGCTCCAGAAGTTACACCGCGACACGGTCCAAGACTGGGAGACCTATTACGAAAATCTCAACCGCTGTCTAGCCCTCTACCGCAATCAAAAGCCCTGGCGGGTGATGTTGGCGCTCCGCAAAGGCTACCTCGTTTTTGTACGGAGGGGATGCTTGCCGGCCATCCGCTGGGGAATTTCGTTGCTGCTTGGACGAGGCGAGATTGAAACCGAGCAGCTAGAATTTCCGGCGCGACCCAAGCCCCGGGAGATTACCCGAATTTGAGGGTCCAGCCGCGCCTGAGCCGCGGTTCCAGAAGGCCAGCAAGTCTCCCATCTCTCCTCCGCCAAAGCGCGGCCAGCTCGTCATCTTGGATTCCTTCCAGAGGGGGTAATGGCTCCACACAGCGCCCAAGGCGCGAGCCGAATCCACGGGTTTCCGTTGAGCCGACCCGGCATGGCAGTTGCCGCATCCCCGGGCCTCAAACACCTGTCTCCCCCGAAGTGCATTGCCCGGTTCCTCGAAGTAGCCGAGCTTCCACAAATACGCGAGAAGATCCGCCATCTCCGGCTGTGATAGAGGGGCCGGATCGCGCGTCAACATGGGAGCGTGATTCCACAGGGCGGCCGCTAATTCCGCCAAGCCGTGCCCCGAAGAGGATGGATCGAGTGCGAGCGCACCACGATGGCATTCCGAGCACTCGCGGTTGTGAAAAAGTTGCTCGCCTCGTTCCGCACTGCCTGCGATTGGGGGCCCAACAGAGTGTTTTGAAGTCGCGCGAGAGGCGAAGAAAGACAAAAGATCCCTCATGTCGTCCGTGGTCAGACTCGGCCACGCCATGCGTCGAATTTCCAGCGCTTGTTCCATCACCTCGCGATGGCGCCACATGGCGTGCAGAAGGGCTGGTGGATTGCCAACCACCTTCCAACGAGAAACGCTAGCGAGTTCATGGCAAGTTGCGCACTGCAGTTTCGTGAATCGAAGGCTGCCGCGCCTAGCATCCCCGGGAGATTCAAAATAGCCGGCGGCGAAAAAATAAGCCAAAATATCTTCACAATCCTCGCGGGAGGGCATCGTGGCGAGCTGGCCCCGGGGCGAAGACCAAATCTGAGGAGCATGGCCCCAAATTACGCCAATGAGCCGGGAAGGACTGAGACGAGATTGAAAGAACTGATTCGAACCTCCTTTGTCCCACATGCTGCCGAGCCAGTGACAGCTCGTGCAACCTCGGGCCTGAAGCTGCTGGCCGCCGCGAGCGGGATTTCCGAGCCCCAAGCCAAGCAAGGCTGGGAGCGTAAAAACCATCACAACGGCCCCAATCATGCGGCTTTCCCTTTCCGATTCTGCCACGGCTTCGATTATGAGGGCTGCCATGCAGGCTAACCGGCGGACCGCAAGATTTCGACGTCCAGGGAATTTTTGTGAACCCCTGGTGAAGGCTGTGGAATCTCAATCAACAAGCCAGCCTATGCTGCCTTCTGTCTTACCCGATCTGGAAACGGATCGAAAACAAGTCGAGCAACATTTAGAGCAATTGCTCACCCGCCGGGGGGACGAAAGCAGCGCCGTGCTCGAGGCCATGCGTTACTCAGTTCTTGGCGGAGGGCAGCGGTTGCGGCCACTGTTGGCTTTCCGAGTGGCGCGAATGCTGGACGCAGAATACCCCGAGGTCTTACAGACCGCCTCGGCGGTTGAACTTCTGCACTGCGCCTCTCTGATTGTCGACGACTTGCCGTGTATGGACAACAGCGCCGTGCGGCGCCGCCGCCCCTGCACGCACGTGGCCTTTGGAGAAGCGACCGCCGTGTTGGCCGCGTTCGCTTTGGTGGCGCTGGCTGCTCGATGCCTACTTGAGACGGGAGCTTCCGGTTGGAAGCGAGAGCGTTTGCTCGAGTTTCAAGCCCGGTTGCTTCAGACCCTGGACTGCTCTAGTCTGATTGCCGGCCAAGATCTCGACCTCAGGCTGAAGGGCCATGCCCGCGACGTTGCGCGGAGCCACATCTCCGATCTGAAGACTGTTCCTTTGTTTCAGCTGGCTGTGGCCGCAGGTGCAGTGTTCGCCGATCTGGAATCAGGCGCTTGGCAGCGTTTGAAGATGCTGGGCCGTGAATTTGGTCTGTCCTACCAGATGACGGATGATTATCTAGACGGAGAGGGCGAGAACCCTGCGGCGGTACGTTTCCAGCTGGAACGTACCCGGGAGTGCGTCCGCTTCTTCGGGCCTGGTGCGAAGGCCCTCGAGGATTTATTGGATTATCTGCATGACAAGGCATTTCGCGCTTGAGGAGAGCACTGGTACGCGGGTGCTCTCCGCGACCCAGGCTAAACCCAGAGTGGTCGTCATTGGGAGCGGTTTTGGCGGCCTGGGCGCCGCCGTGCGCCTGCAAGCACGCGGTTACCAAGTGGACTTGCTCGAAGCGCGAGACCAGCTCGGCGGGCGCGCCTACGTCTACCGCCAGGATGGTTTCACATTCGATGCGGGCCCGACGGTTATCACGGCGCCGTTCTTGCTCGAAGAGCTGTTTGCCGAAGCGGGCCGCAAGATGAGCGATTTCGTCCAAATCGTTCCGGTCGATCCCTTCTATCGCATCGAGTTTCACGACGGACGATTCTTTGAGTACAACGGCGATGAGCGGCTCACCGAAGAGCGCGTGGCGGCCTTCTCGCCTTCGGATGTCGAGGGCTACCGGACGTTGATGCGGAAGGCGCGGGCCATCTTCAACAAAGGATTTCTCGAACTGGCCGACCGCCCCTTCTTGAAATTCACGGATATGCTCAAGGTGGTTCCTGACTTGGTCAGGCTTGAGTCTTATCGGACTGTAGCTGGCTTGGTCCGACAACATATTCGTGATCCGCTGCTGCAACGCGTCTTTAGCTTCCATCCTTTGCTGGTGGGCGGCAATCCCTTTCAAACCACATCCATCTATGCCCTGATCCACACGCTGGAGCGCCAATGGGGAGTTCATTACGCAATGGGCGGAACGGGCGCTGTGGTGCGTGCCTTGGGTGACTTGTTCCGGCAAATCGGTGGGCGCGTCCACTTGAATACGCCCGCCGAGCGGATCGATGTGAAGGGAAAGAGAGTGGTCGGCGTAGAAGCTGCGGGTGGCCGTTACTTTCCCTCAGATGCCGTGATTAGTAATGCCGACGTCGCTAACACCTACCGCAAGCTGATCGACGAGCGGTTCCGGCGCAAGAACACCAACGCAAAATTCGAGAAGATGCGGTATAGCATGTCGCTGTTTGTGTACTATTTCGGCACAAACGTGCAGTACCCGGAAATACGACACCACACCATCATTCTGAGCGAGCGCTATCAAGGACTGCTCGATGATATTTTCAACCGAAAAGTTTTAAGCGAAGACTTTTCGCTGTATCTCCACCGCCCGACGGCAACGGACCCATCCATGGCGCCAGGGGGGTGCGACTGCTTTTACGCCTTAGTTCCCGTTCCCAATCAAGCAAGCGGCATCGATTGGAGCCAAGAGGCCCGGCCTTTCCGCGACCGGATTGTAAAGTTTCTTGAATCGCGGTATCTGCCTGGTCTCTCCCAGCATGTGGTCACCGAACGCTGGTTCACGCCGCTGGATTTTGAGCATACCCTAAACAGTTACCTCGGCTCTGCGTTTTCCTTTGAACCGGTGTTCACGCAATCGGCTTGGTTTCGCCCGCACAACGCCAGCGAAGATCTTGATAATTTGTTCTTCGTCGGAGCGGGCACACATCCAGGTGCGGGGGTGCCCGGCGTGCTCTCGTCGGCGAAAATCGTTGGGGAACTTGTATGCGAACGGATTCCGGTGCGCAACTAGCAGAACTTTACCAGGAAGCGAGCCGGATTACGGCGCAGGGATCCAAAAGTTTTTACTTTGCTACCCGCTTCTTTCCGAAGCCACTGGCGCAGTCGGCTTACGCGGTTTACTGGTTCTGCCGCTACACCGACGATTTGGTGGACGAGGCCCCGAGCTCTGAAATTGCCTCCCAACAACTCGAGCATTGGGCCGCGCTCGTGGAGAAGGCTTTGCGCGAGGGCGCATCGGATCATCCCATCCTGAAATTATTCCTGGACGCTGCCGCCAAACACGGTATCCCGGCCGAGTATCCCTTGGAGTTGATCGAGGGCATGCGCATGGATGCACGGCGGACCCGCTACGAAAACTTCCAGCAACTACGGTTGTTCTGCTACCGCGTAGCCTCTGTCGTGGGCTTGATGATGTCCCACGTGATTGGTTTTCGACCGCCAGCTCTTGAACACGCGATTGATCTTGGCATCGCCATGCAGCTGACCAACATTCTCCGCGACATTGGAGAAGACCTGAGACGTGACCGGATCTATCTTCCCAGCGAGGAAATGGAGCGTTTCGGCTACAGCGAGGGCCAACTTCGCAGTCGCATGCGCAACGATGCTTTTCTTGAGCTCATGGCTTTTCAAGTGGCGCGGGCCCGCCACTACTACGACCAGGCCCTGCCCGGTATTGCCTTGCTAAACCCGGAAGGGCGTTTCGCGGTGAAAGTTGCGGCTGACGTCTACGCAGCGATTCTGTCGCAGATCGAAGTTTTGGATTACGACGTATTTGAGCGACGGGCCGTGGTTCCAGCTGGCATCAAGTATTGGTTAACGGCAAAGTCGCTGGCCCTTCCCGTTGCCCGCCACAGCTTGACGAGGATGGCGTTTTGGAGGGGCTGAAGCGTTGTTCTACCGCGCATCGCTTGCGGCGCTAACTGGCGTCTTATTGCATCTTGCTTCTCAGTGGGCGTTTGGCTCCCCGTTGCTGACAGATCGCATCGCCGAGTGGATCATGGCGCGAACGCCGCACGCTTCCGCATTGTGGATTCTCGAAACGTTCGGCGCTTGGGCGAAACCGTTTGCAGCAACTGGCGGACTTGCGACCTTAGGAGCCATTCTGTGGGCCGCATCTTGGTTGAAAAGCCCGTTGCGCCAGGGGATGATTTGTGCGCTCGGTTATTTCAGCTTGTGCCGGCTTCTGGGTGATTCCCTCTGGGTGGCCAGCCTTTCTTTCTGGCTCCCTGCGCTCGCGGTTCTACTCGCCTTGGGCCGCGAAACAAGAAGCTCGCAAGGAGGAATGTTGCCCAGGCGGAGATCGTTCCTTGTCTCTGCTTGCCTTTCGCTAGGTACTGGCGTGGTCGCTCTGGAATGCTACTTGCGAAACGAGGCTTTCTCTCGCAAGGCGAGAGAGCCTGTCCCGCTCGATCCGTTCACGCCTCCGCGCGAACAGGGAAAATTTGCCCCTCCAATTGTGCGTCCAGCTGTTACGCCTGTCCGGGAGTTTTACGGGATGAGCAAAAACGCTGTGGATCCGTTGATCGATCCTGCCCGCTGGCGTCTTCGCGTTACCCTGGATGGCAAGCCTTGGCGCGAGTATCGCTATGCGGAATTGCTCAGCTTGCCGCGCACGCAGCGTTATGCGACGCTGCGTTGCATCAGCAATACGCTGCGGTCGAATCTCATGGGAAACGCCTTGTGGTCTGGCGTTTTCTTTTCCCAAATTATCGATCGCAGGGAGCTTCCAGCGGACGTCGTGGAAGTGGCGATCCTTGGGGCTGACAGCCATGGCGACAGCTTTCCGCTTGATTATATTTTCTCCACGCATGCTCTCCTGGCCCTCGGAATGAACGGCAAAACTCTCGAGCGCAAACACGGATTCCCCCTACGCCTGGTCGCGCCTCGATACTTCGGCTTCAAAAACGTAAAGTGGATTGAGGAAATCCGCTTCGTCAAAACACCGTATTATGGGACGTGGCCCCGCATGGGTTATACCAAAGAAGCCCTGGTGCACACTTTCAGCTACATTGACCGGATCCTGCCGGCGCAAGAAGGGTTTTTGGTGGGTGGCATTGCGCTGGCGGGAGACCGGGGTATTCAGAGAGTGCAGATCCGGGCTGATCAAGGGGCGTGGTTTGATGCCGAGCTGGAGCCTCCCCTCTCTCCCTACGCCTGGACCCGCTGGCGTGGTGTAATTCCTGTAAAAAGCGCCACAACGATCGAAGCGCGGGCGCAGGATGGGTTGGGAAACTGGCAGGCCACAGAAGAAAGTCCTTTGTTTCCGAGTGGAGTGAGCGGACCAACCATCCGAAGAATCTAGGTGTGATTGTCCCTTTTGCTTTATTTCTTCAAAACTGGCACGAGCTGGATTTCTACCTCGGCGGGCCGGACGATCTCGACCGGTTTCCTTACAGCGCACCGGTTTCGGTCCTGTTGGCACTTTTACTGGCCTATTTTCTATACAAGGCCAGAAAGAACTATCTAGCGTTTCCCGAGCTGCCTGTAGTCCACGACGAGCGCCCAGCGAACGTCACCGTGATCATTCCGGCCCGAAACGAAGAACGAAACATTGCAGCCTGTGTGTCCAGCTTCCCTCACACCCGGGTGATTGTTGTGGACGATCACTCCGAAGATCGCACCGCAGAGATCGCGGCTCAGCACCAGGCGGAGGTGATTCCGGCTCCAGAATTAGCCAAGGGAATCTTGGGCAAGCCGAATGCCTGTTTTGCAGGTGCACAGCGGGCAACGACTAGCTACGTCTTCTTTGCCGACGCCGACACCCGTTACCGGCCCGAGTTCCTACCCTCGGCGATCCGCTATGCCGAAGAGCACGAGTGTGTTTTGGTAAGCGGATTTCTCAAGCAGGAGACTGTGACCCTCGCGGAGAAAATTCTAATTCCCTACGCCTTTGCGCTTTATTTTACGGGCGTGAACGCGCGCCGGGTGCACGATGAGAAAGCTCCCGAGTTTCTCGCCAACGGCCAGTGCATGCTTTTTCTCCGGGCCGCTTACGAGTTTCTCGGCGGTCATATGGTGGTGAGAGATAGCGTGATTGAAGACGTGGCCCTCGCCATGAAACTCAAGCGACACCGGATGAAACTCAACCTGGTGAGGGCTGAGCATCTCGGGGCCGTGCGGATGTATGACTCGCTAGGCGCCATCTGGCGGGGCTTCAAGAAGAACTCTTTTCGATTTTTACGGGTGAACCGCCGCACGGGCCTTCAGGTGATCTTTTCCTCGATTCTGCTGACCAGTGTGTTGCCGGTGGCTTGGTGGCTTGCCTGGGAAGAGCAGTGGGGATTTCTCGCAGCGCTTTTGGTCGTGCCGCCCGCTTTTCTGAGGCCTTGGTATGGCGGTTTCTGGCGTGCTTGGCTGGCGTTCCCCGCCATTTATCTCTTCCAGCTAATCGCCCTGGATGGAATGATCTCCACCTTGCTGGGCGCCGGCACAGTTTGGAAAGGGCGGAGGGTTTGAAGGGAGGCCGTCGTGTCGAGCCAGCTTCGCTACGCAGTCCCCTGGAAGCAAGTCTTTGGGCTTAGCCCAGCGATTGCGGCAGGACGGCGGCATTCGGTTTCCGCCTTTGCCGCCGCAGTCGTAGCGCGCATGGACCCTCCTCCCCTGGCCCTTGGGGTGGAGAATTTACCCCCAGATGCGCGCTTTGTCCTGGCGGCAAATCACTACCAAAGGAAAGGGATGTGGATTCTGCATCCGGCTAGTGCGATTACGCAAGTCATCGCCGGCCATTACGGCCCCGAAGAACCCCCCGTTCGCTGGATTGTGACGGCAAACTGGCCTCGGTGGCGCATCGGTCCCTGGACGTTCCCTTCTCCCGGAGACATTCTCTTGCCCAAGGTGGCCTACGCACTGTGGTGTTATCCGGTTTCGCTAGCAGGCGCCAACCCGCAGTTCACGGCGCGTTCCCTGCGTCAACTTCTCAGAGACGCGCCGAAGTTGACCCGACCCCTGGGCTTATTTCCGGAGGGCGTTCGAGGCTCCGCCGGACAGTTGACCGAGCCGCTTGCCGGCGTTGGGCGTCTCATCCGGCTTCTTGCATCCACTGGGATGCCACTCGTGCCCGTAGGTATCTCCGAGGCAGGACGGTTGATCCTGCGCTTTGGCCCCTTGCTCTCACCCGATACGTTACTGGACGCCGACGATCCGGCGAAACTGGCGATGCGTCACATTGCCGCTCTCTCGGGATGAGGCCGTCTGTTTCTGCTCCCTTGGGCGGTGCGATGGACCTGCTAACGCGAGCGACAGGGTGCGGGAAAATCCATCAAGCCATCTAGCTGTAGTCAATCCGTAACATTTTTTCGAGATCCTGAGACGTGGATCTTCTCTTTCGCGACGGCTTGGATACAGGAAAGACGGTTCTCCTCATTCTTTCTCTCCTGATTGCATGTGGCTTCGAATTTGTGAATGGTTTTCACGACACGGCCAACGCCGTAGCGACGGTGATCTACACCAGAAGCATGAAGCCCTGGCATGCTGTTGTCTGGTCGGGCATTTGCAATTTCCTCGGAGTTTTTGTGGGCGGTATCGCCGTTGCGATGGCGATCGTGAACCTGCTTCCGGTTGAACTGTTGGTATCGAAGGGTGCTGGGCCGGGGCTAGCCATGGTGCTTGCGCTTTTGCTGGCTGCGGTGGCCTGGAATTTAGGCACGTGGTACTTCGGACTTCCTGCCTCGAGCTCGCACACGATGATTGGAGCGATCTTGGGGATCGGGCTGGCAAATTCTCTGCTGCCGGGTCATTCTTTTGGCGCGGGGGTCAACTGGCGCAAGGCGCAAGAAGTTGGCTTAGCGCTGCTCATCTCGCCGCTGATTGGCTTTGGGGTTTCCTATCTCCTTCTGAAGCTGGCGAAGGTCCTCATTCCCTCACCCGAACTGTATACGGCGCCGCGCGGGGACCGGCCGCCCGTGTGGTGGATCCGGGCCATCTTAATTGGGACGTGCACAGGGGTCAGCTTTTCCCACGGCTCCAACGACGGCCAAAAGGGCGTCGGGTTAGTGATGTTGATTTTAATTGGAATTTTGCCCGTCACCTATGCGCTGAATCCGCACTCGCCGCCGGCAGAAATCCGGAAAGCGTATGAGATTGCCGAGCAGCAGAAAGCCTCCACGCCAGAGCTCGCTGAAGCTGCGCAATTGCTGGCCGGCCGCTCGTCGACCCTCGAGGTGCCTTCCCACCGGAGGATTGATCTGCGGCGTAACCTTATTTTGGCAGATGCCCGGTTTCGGGAGCTTGGCCTGGAGGGTGGCGCTGCACTCCGTCGGTTGACCGACTATGCGCCTACCTGGGTGATGGTGATGATCGCCCTCTCGTTAGGGATTGGAACGATGATTGGGTGGCAGCGCATTGTGGTGACGGTAGGGGAAAAAATTGGCAAGAGCCATCTGACGTATGCACAGGGCGCCGTTGCGGAAACGGTGGCCATGATGACAATTGGTCTCAGCGCGCTCACGGGCTTGGCCGTCAGCACGACACACGTGCTCTCCTCGGGCGTGGCCGGGACCATGGTCGCTGCGGCGTCTGGGCTCCAGATGTCGACGGTGAAAAAAATCGCCTCCGCATGGATTCTGACGCTCCCCGTGTCGATGCTGCTGAGCGGCTCTATCTTCTTGGTCTTGCGCTTGTTTTTGAAGTAGGCCGGAGCGATCTTAAGGGCGACAGCTGAGGCCGCGGAAGAGGGTTACACGAGTTGAGCAGAGCGCTTTCGCCCGGAGCTGCTGAGACCCGCCGCACGGCAGGTAAAGCGAAGCGCCGCAACCAGCCACGCCCTTTTAATAGCGCTTCAACCGGGAACGGATCCGCTTGGCAAGTTTCTCAATTTCCTCGGTTTTTTTAATCATGCCCAGCGAGAGCACATGCCGGCCACTTTTCTCTAGCTCAAGCTTCAGCTCCTCCGACAGCCGGACGAGCTCGGCGGCATCCTTCAGGGAGGCGTTGTGGTCTGCCTTCAGAATTTCCTCCAATTGGGAACGGCCGTCTGGGAGCCGTGGAAAGTCGTCTTCGCGCCGGGGACCCGGCTGTTGGGCCGTGGCCGCTACGGCAGCCAGGAGGGCCGTTAACGCAAACCAGCGAAAACGTTTCATCGAACCTCCATTGCTATCATAGACCCGAATGGACCAAGTAAATATCGGCGTCATCGGCCTCGGCAACGTGGGGCTGGGAACGCTGACGATTCTGGCTGAGAACGCCGCGGAAATCACACAAAAATTGGGCTTTTCGCTCCATGTAGAGGCGGTTTGCAGCCCCTCGGTTGCGCGCAAGGCTCTTCCTGCTGGGCTGGCCTCTACTTTTCGGACGCCCGACTGGAGGGAAGTGGTTGCAAATCCGCGGATCCAAATCATTGCCGAATTGGTGGGCGGGACCACGGTCGCCCGAGAAATCATCGAGTCTGCCATCGCGGCGGGCAAATCGGTCGTCACCGCCAATAAGGAGCTGATGGCTCTCGAGGGGTGCAATCTTTGGGATCAGGCAATCAAGCGCGGAATAAATCTGGCGATGGAAGCCTCGGTGGCTGGTGGCATTCCGATTCATGCAGTGCTCAGGGAAGGAATTTCAGGCGACCGGGTAGTGGCGTTACAAGGCATTCTGAATGGCACGAGCAACTACATTCTGACTGAGATCGAGCGTCATGGCGCGGATTTCGACGCCGTGCTCAAGGATGCACAGCGGTTGGGCTACGCCGAGGCGGATCCCTCGGCGGACATTGACGGCTGGGACGCGCGGAGTAAACTCGCCATCCTGGCGGCGCTGGCCTTCGGTGAGCGCATCACCCCGGGCGATATCCATACCGAAGGCATCCGGCGAATTTCTCCTATCGACTTTCAGTACGCCCACCAGCTGGGACACACAATCAAGCTGCTTTGTTCGGCCCGCCGCTCGGAGCAGGGTCTCTTCCTTTCCGTTCGTCCGACACTGATTCCTCGGTCCACGATTCTGGCCAGTGTGCAAGGCGCCTACAACGCCATTTGGGTGCGCGGAGCTTACGGACAAGATACTTTTTACTACGGCCGCGGCGCAGGTCCGCATCCGACGGGGGTTGCCGTGGTCAGCGATCTGATGCGCGTTGCTCGCGAAATTCGAGCTGGTAGCCCGGAGCGCGTCTCACCCTTTGCCCACTCACGCCTCGGGGATCAACGGCCGCTTCCGGTGACGCTGCAAAAAAGTGGATACTACCTTCGTTTTCGAGTCAACGACCGGCCAGGCATTATTGCGGCCCTGGCGGGAATACTGGCTGAGAAACGCATCAGTCTGGATGCCGTGTTGCAGCTTCCTAGCGAGAGCAAACAGGGTCTGCCATTTGTGATTACGTTGGAACCGGCATATGAGGCTGATGTGCGAGAGGCCCTGGCCCAAATGGCAGGCCTCGACTTTATGGTGGAGCCGCCTCTGGCTCTCCCTATGGAACGCCCAGTGTGAGTTGGGGGGAAACAGGGACCGATCCGAGCTGGGAGGGATCATGAGATTACTTGTTCTAACGCTTGTTCTGGCCGCGGCGCAGGCTCAAGTCGCCGAGCATGCCAACAGCGGCTACAAGACCAAGGAGGGACGCTCACGAGTCGCACAATCCTTAGCCGCTAGCGACCGTGATGGCCGGCAAAAGCCTCAGGAGCTGGTCGATGCGCTCCAGCTTGCGCCTGGAATGACGGTTGCGGACATCGGCGCGGGCATCGGATACATGTTGCCCTACTTCAGCAAGGCCGTTGGCCCGACTGGCAAGGTGATTGCTGAAGATATTTTTCCGGATTTTCTCGAGCAAGCCCGAGAAACAGCCACCAAACAGGGGCTCTCGAATGTTGAATTTATCCTAGGCACCGAGCAAGATCCCAAGCTCGCGGAGAACAGCATTGACGTCGCCTTTACCCTCGATGCCTACCATCACTTTAACTATCCCGACAAGATGCTTGCCGCCGTGGCGCGAGCGCTCAAACCCGGCGGGCGACTCGTCATCGTCGATTTTTACAAAAGCGGGTTCCGGGATCCGGACCACATTCGGCTGGACCGGGATGATGTAATTCGAGAGGTGGAGAGGTTTGGCTGGAGGCTGCTCTCGAAGCGAGATCACCTGCCCGGCACGCAGTATATTGCGATTTTTGAAAAACGGTAAGATGCAAAGGGCAACCGAGACGCGGACTCCGACCTGGAAGCATCTGAAGTGAGGGGAGCGTTTTTATGTTTGTACAAATTGAGCTGCCCGCAAGACGGCCGCCATGGTTACGCGCTCCGGCTCCCGTCGGAGACAACTATCGCGAACTCAAATCGCTTGTCGAACGCCTCCAACTGCATACAGTGTGTGAAAGCGCAGCTTGTCCGAACGTGGGCGAGTGCTGGAATCAGGGCACGGCGACTTTCATGATTCTAGGTAATGTCTGTACGCGGCGGTGCGGCTTCTGCGCTGTACAGAAAGGGGTTCCGCTCGAAGTCGATTTTGATGAACCGCGCCGTGTGGCCGAAGCGGTTGCAGCGCTCCGGCTGAAGTATGCCGTTATCACGAGCGTGAACCGGGACGACCGCAAGGATGGGGGAGCACTCTTATTCGCCATGACCATTCGCGCCATTCGGGAGCGCGTTCCGGGCTGTAAGGTAGAAGTTCTCGTACCAGACTTCCAGGGTGTACACTGGGCCTTGGATTTGGTGCTCGAGGCCAGACCAGATGTACTGAACCACAACCTCGAAACGGTGCCCCGTCTCTACCGGCAGGTTCGTCTCGGCGCTCGCTATGAGCGTTCGCTTGCGCTGTTAGCCTACGCCAAGAAGCGCCAACCGGACCTCCCGACCAAGTCTGGTCTTATGCTTGGTCTCGGGGAAACCCAGGAAGAAGTGCTCCAAGTGATGCGCGACTTGCACGCGCAGCGAGTCGACATTGTCACCTTGGGCCAGTATTTGCGCCCAACGCCGAAACATCTTCCCGTCCTGCGCTACGTGCATCCCGAGGAGTTTTTGGAATTCAAGCGGCGGGGTGAGGAGATGGGAATCCCACACGTTGAGGCCGGTCCGCTGGTGCGAAGCTCCTACCACGCCGACCACAGCCACCAGGCGGTGAAAGCGACGCCAGCGTCATGTTGACGCCGCGTGAGGTGCTCCCGGGCGCCTACCAGATCACGCTTCCCCTCCCCTTTGAACTGTCTTCGGTGAATGTCTATCTGATTCCGCTCGAGACCGGATTTTTGTTGGTCGATTGTGGACTCGGGACAGCGGAGTCTCTGGCGTCGCTAGAAACGCAGCTGGCCCAACTTGGGGTTTCCTGGTCCCAGATCCGGGAGATCTTTCTCACGCACACGCATCCTGACCACGTGGGTCAAGCCCCGCGCTTGCTTGCCCTGACCGGAGCGAAGATAAGCATGCACAGCGACGAAAAGGAGCAACTTGCGCGTATCGCCCGGGGTCCAGCGAATCAACCCGCGTGGCTGGACGAAGCGCTACGTAGGGCAGGAGTGCCGCGAGCGCTCGTGGAAGGGATTGAAGCGGCCTTTGCCCGTATCAAGCCGAATTTTCCCGACCTCGAGCCGGACCGCGTGTGGAGGGGAGGAGAGATTTTGGAAACCAGCCTCGGCGAGCTGGAGCTCATCCCTACGCCGGGCCACTCTCCTGGGCATCTCTGTCTGTACTCCAAGCAACACCGCACGCTCTTTTGCGGCGATCACATGCTGAAGGAGATCACGCCAAACATCGGCTGGCTAGACGGCCGGGATGCCTTGGGAGAATTCTTGGCTTCGCTAGAGCGGGTCGCTGAACTGGAAGTGGATACGCTTCTGCCCGGTCACGGTGAACCGTTTCATGGCTCGCAAGCCTGGATTGCCGCCACCAAGACACACCATCAGAATCGTTGTGAGGTCATTCTTGGGGCCTTAGAGGCGGGTCCGCTGACGGCGCACGAGCTGGTGGGCGCCGTTTGGCCGCAGCCGCTTGCCCCTTTTCACCACCGCTTTGCAGTTTTCGAGGTGCTCGCGCATCTTGAGCACTTGCGGAAATGCGGCCGAGTGGTCGAACTGCCTCAGCCTTCGCACTCTTTGTGGAGCTTGTAGCCTGCTGATACCAGCCTTTCCCCGCAAGCGCGTCGACCTCCTCCGGCGTCAACTCCCGATACTTTCCGATTTCGAGGCTGCCGAGGCCGACGGGTCCGATTGCCGTGCGTACCAACTTGCGGACGCGGCTGCCAATGGCTTCGAGCATGCGGCGTACTTGGCGGTTACGGCCTTCGGTAATGGTGATCTCCAAGAACGTGTTCCGAGCTCCTGAGCGCAGGAGGCGCACGGTGGCGGGTTTGGTGGGACCGTCCTTTAGGAGCACGCCCCGGCGCAGAGGCTCGAGCGCTTCCTCGCTGAGTTCACCCGCCGCCTTTACATAATAGGTCTTCGGTACTTTGTAATCCGGATTGGTAATGCGCTCGGCAAAGCGAGTGTCATTGGTGAGCAACAGCAGGCCGCTCGTATCCAAGTCGAGGCGACCAACCGGAATCACATATTGCTCGACGCCTGTCAGGAGGTCATAAATGGTGGGACGGCCCCTGGGGTCTTTGTAGGTGGTGAGGTAGCCTTTCGGCTTATAAAGCAGGAGGTAAATCTTACGCTGGGCGCGAATGGCTTTTCCATCCAAAGTTACCTCGTCGCGTTCGAGATCTACCCAGTGGTCAGGCGTACGAACCACTTGACCATTGACGCGAACGCGGCCTGCTGCAATCCAGCGGCGAGTTTCCGTGCGCGAGCCGATTCCGGCCTTCGAAAGCACGCGATCCAGAGTTTTGAGCGGACGCACGGAGTGGAACAGGCCAGCGGCCGCTAGTGACGAAAATGCCGAATGCCAGTTAACACCATCGCCAAGCCGAGGCGGTTGGCCGCGGCAATTACTTCCTCGTCTCTGACGGATCCACCCGGTTGAATCACCGCCGTGACGCCGTGCCGTGCCGCCTCTTCGAGGCCATCGGGAAAAGGAAAGAATGCGTCAGAAGCTAATGCACTTCCCTCTAGAGGTAAGACTGCCTTTGCGGCTCCAAAGCGCACGGCATCCACACGGCTCATTTGGCCGGCACCAGCCGCGATCAGCTGTCCAGGACGGGCATAAACAACGGCGTTGGACTTCACGTGTTTAACTACCTTCCAGCCAAAGAGTAACGCCTGCCATTCGTCCTCGGTGGGCTGGCGCGCAGTCACGATGCGGCAAGTCGAACGGTCGAGACGGGCTAGGTCCGGAGTTTGCGCCAAGATTCCGCCGCTAATGGAGCGCAGGGCAAAGCGCGCCTTGCCGCCCGAAGTCACCTCCAGCAGGCGCAGATTCTTCTTGCTGGCAAGCAGAGCTAGAGCTTGTTGGGAGTAGCCGGGTGCGGCAATGGCCTCGACAAAGGTTTTTGACACTTCTGCCGCCGTGCCAGCATCGAGCGCCCGGTTAAAGGCGAGCACGCCGCCAAATGCCGAGACCGGATCAGCTGCATAGGCCTTGCGGTAGCTTTCTTCAAGCACCGCGTCTTCAGCACATCCGCAAGGATTGGTGTGTTTGATAATGGCCGAAGCAGGCTGCTCAAACTCCTGAATCAACTGCCAGGCGGCATCGAGATCCAGCAGATTGTTATAGGAAAGTTCCTTGCCTTGTAGCTGTTTGGCGCCCGCGATTCCCTCCCGACCAGCGGCATAGAGCGATGCCACCTGATGGGGGTTTTCTCCGTAGCGCAGGGCCAAGCGCCGGGGAAGCTGGAGATTCAATACCTCCGGCATCCCTTGGTCTGTCTCGTCCCACTGCGCCAGCTTCTCCGCGATCGCAGAATCGTAGGCAGCAGTGAGGGCGAAGGCTTTTTTTGCCAGTCTCCAATGCGTGCCCGTGGACAAAGAGCCTCCGCTTGCGCGTAGCTCCTCGAGCAAGCTCGTGTAGTCGTCTGGAGAAACCACAACAGCGACATCCAGATAATTCTTGGCGGCAGCGCGAATCATCGTAGGCCCGCCAATATCGATGTTTTCTATCAGGCGCTCGAGGGGGACACCCGGCTCGGAGGCGACCTTTTCAAATGCGTAGAGATTCACTACCACCATGTCAATCGCCTGGATGCCGTGCTCCGCAAGGGCAGCCATGTGATCGGCCCGGCTCCGGACGGCAAGGATGCCGCCCGCAATGTTGGGATGGATCGTTTTCAGGCGTCCATCCATCATTTCTGGGAAGCCAGTTACCTCGGCAACGTCAAGGACTTTTAGTCCATGGTCGCGAAGCAAGCGCGCAGTGCCGCCCGTAGAAATCAGCTCGACTCCAAGTTGAACGAGGCCGCGGGCAAACTCAACCGCGCCAGCCTTATCAGTGAGGCTCAAGAGAGCCCGGTGAATTTTCGCCATTCAAACCCCTCATTTTCCCATAGGACTTTGATAGCTGAAGTCGCTCGCTACAATGGAGGGGTGCTCCACAGGGTTACGGTTTTGCCGGGCGACGGCATCGGGCCGGAAGTGATCCAAGCAACGGTGCGCGCTGTTGACGCCACAGGCGCGAAAATTGACTGGCAGTGGGTTGAGCTTTCGGGCGATTTGATCGAAAGAACGGGTCAGTCCGTGCCGGATACCGTGCTCGAATCCTTGCATTTGAACCGGGTGGGCCTCAAAGGCCCAGTGGCGACCCCCGTGGGAGGTGGCTTTCAAAGTGTCAATGTGGCCCTGCGCAAGCGGCTCGATCTGTTCGCCAACGTCCGCCCGGTGCGCTCGTTGCCGGGCGTGAAAACGCGATTTCAAGATGTCAAGATCGATCTCGTGATTTTCCGGGAAAATACTGAGGATCTCTATTCGGGCCTGGAACACGAGGTAGTGACCGATGTCGTGACGAGTCTGAAAGTGATTACCCGGGCGGCCTCGGTCCGCATCGCGCGCTACGCATTTGACTATGCTCGCCGGAACGGCCGGAAGAAAGTGACCGCCGTGCATAAAGCCAACATCATGAAACTAGGCGACGGGCTGTTTCTCCGCTGCTGCCGCGAAGTGGCCCGCGAATTTCCCGAAATCCTCTACCAAGAGCTTATTGTGGACAATGCCGCCATGCAGTTGGTGTTGCGGCCGGAGACGTTTGACGTTCTCCTTTTGCCTAACCTCTACGGTGACATTGTGTCGGATCTGGCAGCGGGGCTCGTTGGTGGCTTAGGCTTGGTGCCCGGGGCGAACATGGGCGAGAAATACGCTTTGTTTGAGGCTGTACATGGGAGCGCGCCCGACATCGCCGGGAAGGGAATCGCAAATCCAACGGCATTGATGCAATCAGCCATCCTAATGCTCCGGCATCTGGGGGAGATCGAAGCCGCCCAAAAACTCGAAAGCGCGATCGAAAGGGTCTACGCTGAAGGAACCACACTCACGGCGGATGTTGGTGGGAAGGCGACAACCGAACAATTCACCGAGGCCGTTCTTTCCGCTATGGCCTAGAGCCTCGCCTCCCTGGGCCGAAGAAATGAATCCAAGATTCTCCTATGTCAAAAACGTCGCTCGAGAAGAGCAAAATCAAGATCGTCCTGCTCGAAGGAATCCATCCGAGCGCTCAAGAGCAGTTCAAGTCCGATGGTTACTCGGATGTGCATGTGTATCCAAAGGCATTCGCCGGGGACGAATTGCTGGAGGTCGCAGGCGACGCCTATATTCTGGGAATCCGTTCCAACACGCAGTTAACGGCGAGCTTTTTTGAGAAAGCGTCGCGGCTCATTGCCGTCGGTTGCTTTTGCATCGGCACCAATCAGGTGGATGTTGATGCTGCACAGCAAAGGGGCATCCCGGTCTTCAACGCCCCATTTTCGAATACGCGAAGCGTGGCGGAGCTCGTCCTTGCGGAGATTATTTTTCTTCTGCGTGGGGTGGCGGAGCGGAACGCTGCGGCCCACCGCGGCGCCTGGCTCAAGTCCGCCGGCGGTTCCCATGAGGTCCGCGGCAAGTGCTTGGGCATTGTGGGCTATGGACACATCGGGACCCAGGTAGGCTTGCTGGCGGAAGCTCTCGGCATGCGTGTCATCTACTTCGACATTGAGACCAAGCTGGCGCTTGGAAATGCCAAGCCCGTGGGTTCGCTCGATGCGCTGCTTGAGGCGGCTGACGTCGTGACGCTGCATGTCCCCGAAACTCCCCAAACCTTTCGCATGATTGGGGCTGACCAGCTTGCGCGCATGAAACCGGGCGCCAAGCTCATCAATGCCGCACGCGGCAGCATCGTGGACATCGATGCGCTGGTCCAGGCGCTTGAATCCAACCATCTTTCCGGGGCAGCCATCGACGTTTTTCCCCAAGAACCTCGCAACAACCAGGAAGAGTTTATTTCCCCCTTGCGCCGCTTTGACAACGTGATTCTAACTCCACACATTGGTGGCTCTACGGAAGAGGCGCAAGAGAGTATCGGCCTGGAGGTCTCGGGAAAGCTGATCAAGTACAGCAACAATGGATCCACCTTGAGCGCGGTCAATTTTCCGGAAGTGTCGCTACCCGAGCATCCCGGCAAGCACCGACTGTTACACATTCACCGCAACCAGCCAGGCGTTCTCTCGCACATCAACCGGATCTTCTCCGAACGGAGCCTCAACATCGCTAGCCAGTATCTAGAAACCTACGGGAAGGTGGGCTATGTGGTGATTGATATCGAAACCGAGGAAGAGGACTCGATGGAGACGCTGCAAATTAAGAGGAGACTTGAAGAGGTTCCAGGAACAATCCGGACGCGAATCTTGTATTAGGGGCGTCTTAAAAGAGTTGGCGGAGATCGGAAAAGCGGGAAACAATGTGCAAGCGGCCATCTGCGACCAGCTCATGACGTTCCAGATGCCAGGTGTAGTCATGGGGAACGTAAACAGCGCCCAGGCCCGCTTGGAGCGCCGGATTAATGTCTGATTTTGGGGAGTTACCAATCATCCAGGCGTTCTCCGTCACCAGCCAGTGTTCGCGGACGAGCTGGCGGTAGGTAGGCAGATCTTTTTCCTTCACAATGAAGATGGCGCGAAAGAGAGTCGCAAGACCTGAGGAGTTGATCTTTCTTTGTTGCTCTTGGACATCCCCCTTGGTGAGAAGGAACAAATCGTGGCGCTGAGCGAGATATTCGAGGGTTGGTGGCACTCCCTCAAGAATCACCACCGGGTGGTCGTGAATGCGGCGCACAATCTCTCGAACTGCCTCGATTTCAGAGCAAGCAAGTTCACGCTCATGGAGGCGCTTGAAACACTCCAGCAGATTACGTCCGAAATTGGCTGCGCCGTAGCCGTAAATTTGGATGTTCGTCAGCTCGATCTCGTCTAATACGTCCCGGATTTGGCGGCGGCTGAGTGTGGGGTGGTTTAAGAGGTCGCAGAACTCCTCGAAAGCGCGCTCGAAGTAGATGCTGCTTTCCCAAAGCGTATCATCGGCATCGATGAGCAGGTGCTGCCTCACTGGGTTTCTTCAAGCTCAGTTTGCTTCAAACGGGATAATTTTGCTGTGGCCGTTACGGGGCGCAACGGCACGGATTTGTTCGGTGTGGCTCCAGCGTCGCAGATAGACGGGATAATACTCGACGAGCGTTTCAAGCCTCTGGACCTCGCTTCGCAAGCAAAGTAACTGCTGGCGAAAATCGACGTCGGTCACGATTTGAGCGAGCTGGAAGCTAAGCTGCGGGTCATCCCATTTCGGCTCCTCAATCTCCTCATGGGTGACTCGCAGAATCTTGCGGAAGCCTTCCACTGCACGGAGGCGGAGCGTGAAATCAGGGGGCGAAAGTTCTTCGTCGTCGAAAAAGGAGACGCGGCCCCGCAAAAAGGAACGACCTTCCACCAGTTCATGAATCTCGAAGCGGCGCCGACCAGCAGTGAGAATGTCGAAACGGCCGTCTGCATAGCGTTGCACCACACGTTCGACTGTAGCCGTACAACCCGTGTTGACCACTCCTCCCTCGCGGGCGAGGACCACGCCAAACTCGCTCCTGGCCTCGATCGCTTCGCCAATCATTTCCCGGTAGCGCTCCTCAAAGATATGAAGCGGCAAAGCTGTGCGCGGGAACAATACCAGAGGAAGAGGGAATAAGGGCAGGATCTCCTCGCGCATGGTACCATTATGGCTTCCTATCGCCTGCCGGGCAATTTTGTACGCGGCCTCTGCATGGAAATCCAAGGAAAAGTTGTTTTGATCACCGGCGCCTCGGAAGGAATTGGCGCCGCCTGCGCAGCCGAATTTAGCCGACAAGGGGCGCAGCTTTCTCTTCTCGCGCGGCGAGAAGACTTGCTGCGCCGCGTGGGCGGAGACAAGGCCGTGATCACGCCCGGCGACGTCACCCAAGAAGCGGATCGCCGCCGCGCCGTGGAGGCGACCCTTCACCGTTATGGCCGCATTGATATTTTGATCAATAATGCTGGCGTGGGTTTGTATGCGCCTAGCTGGAAGGCGCCATTCGATTCTGTCCGGCGCATGTATGAAGTCAATTTCTTTGCGGCGCTCGGCATGATTCAACTCGTTGTTCCGCACATGCGTCAGCAACGGACCGGGATGATTGTCAAC
This sequence comes from Bryobacteraceae bacterium, assembly GCA_025056455.1. Taxonomy (GTDB): domain Bacteria; phylum Acidobacteriota; class Terriglobia; order Bryobacterales; family Bryobacteraceae; genus CADEFT01. The sequence continues at coordinate 33,739 of JANWVY010000004.1, forward strand.
GTAAGTTCCATTGCTGGGAAAGTTACTTTACCCTGGCTAACGCTCTACTCGGCGTCCAAGCACGCTCTGAGTTCCCTTACTCAGGGTTTACGGATGGAATTGAAACGCGATGGCATTCACGTCATGTTAGTTTGTCCAGGATATGTGTCGACGCGATTCCAGCAAAACATCTTGGTTGGTCAAGTGCCCGGTTCGGTGCAGAGCAGCAAGCGGTTTCGTATTACGCCGGAAGAATGTGCGGCGGCGATTGCAGACGGTGTGGAGAGACAGAAAAGAACTGTCCTAACACCGCGGACTGGATGGTTGTTTGTCCTGCTCGCTCGCCTTTTCCCTAAATGGGTGGACTCGACTTTGGAGCAGATGTACTGGCGGGGGGAACAGGCATGAACCTTAAGCTCAAGCGCACTCCCGGCATCTATTTAGTTGGATTCATGGGCTGCGGCAAGAGCACGGTTGGAAAAAAGCTCGCCGCTGAATTAGGTTGGACGTTTGTCGATTTGGACGAAGATATTGAAGCCGAGCAAGGTATGAGCATTGCCCAGATCTTCGCCGAAAAAGGTGAGGCGGAATTTCGGGCCATTGAAAGCCGACTTCTGGCGGAACGCATTCAGCAAATCCGAAGCCTGTGTCCCCTGGTCCTGGCGTTAGGGGGCGGGGCATTTGTTCAGCCACAGAACCTCGCCCTGATCCTCGCCAACGGGGTTTCGATCTGGCTGGATTGTCCGTGGGAAAAAATCAAGCAAAGAGTGGCCGAGAATAACGACCGGCCGCTGGCGCGCGATCCGGAGCGCTTTGAGGAGTTGTTCCGGCAGCGCCGGGCAGCTTATGCCCAAGCGGATTATCGAATCGAAATTCGGAGCGATGATCCTGTGTTGGTAGTGCAAGAGATTCTAGCGATTCCAGGGTTATTTGACCGATGACAGAAACGAAGCTCCGCCGCGACGCGATCCAAATCCTCCGGGCATCGCTCGCGGCGGCGGATCCTGTGCAAGCTGTCAAAAGGCATGTGCACGTCATGGGCGATCAGCTGATCGTCGGCCGCAGACGTTATTCGCTGAGCAAGTTCGAGCGAATTTTTGTCGTCGGGGCAGGTAAGGCGAGCGCCGCCATGGCGCTGCCCGTTGAGCGAATGCTCGGTCGGCGGATTACAGCGGGTGCGATCAACGTCAAATACGGGCATACGGCAAATCTCAAATGGATCGAACTTCAAGAATGCGGGCATCCAGTTCCAGACAGAGCCGGGCTTGAGGGAACGCAGCGGATTGTCGAACTGGTCCGCGCTGCGCAAGCCCGTGATTTAGTGCTTTGTTTGATTTCTGGGGGAGGATCCGCCTTGCTGCCGGCTCCGGCCCCCGGCATTACGCTCGAAGAGAAGCAGGAAACGACGAAGCTGTTGCTGGGCTGTGGGGCGACCATTCATGAAATCAACGTGATCCGCAAACACCTTTCGACGCTCAAGGGCGGGCAGCTGGCGCGGCTTGCTTTTCCGGCCACCCTGGTGGCCCTTATTCTCTCCGATGTGATTGGGGACAAACTCGATGTCATCGCTTCCGGGCCCACTGCAGCCGATGAATCCACCTTCGCTAACGCCTTAAAAATTTTGGAAAAGTATGCGCTCCTGGAGCGGGTGCCGCCGGCAGTGAAAGCTCGCCTCGAGGCTGGGGCGAGGGGCGAAATTGCTGAGACGCCGAAGCCAGGCGCGGCTGAGTTGTCAAAAGTGCAAAATCTGATTGTGGGGAGTAACCGGCTGGCTGTGGATGCGGCCCAGCGAAAAGCCCAACAGCTTGGCTATCGAACGCTCGTGTTGTCGACCTCAATCAGCGGCGAAACGCGAGACATCGCGGCGATGCATGGAGCCATTGCCCGGGAAATCGTGGAGTCCGGACGGCCGGTCCGGCGGCCAGCTTGCGTGATTAGCGGGGGCGAAACCACCGTCACGCTGCGTGGATCAGGCAAGGGGGGAAGAAACCAGGAGTTCGCGCTAGCGGCGGCGATTGAAATTGGCGGCTTGGAGAGAACGGTCATCCTCAGTGCGGGAACGGATGGAACCGATGGCCCGACAGATGCGGCAGGAGCGGTTTGCGATGGTAGGACTGTTGAGCGCGCGGAGCGTAAGGGCTTGAACGTGTTTGATTTTCTCGCTCGAAACGATTCGTATCACTTCTTTGATGCCCTCGGGGACCTGCTTCGCACTGGGCCCACGAACACCAATGTGATGGATATCCGGTTGATTCTGGTGGGGTGAGCGACGATGGGTTTTTGGCGGGAGTTGATTGAATCAGCGCTTGATCGCGAAACGCTGCTCGAGGAACGCGAACAGGTCGAGTGGATTGCTCGGGATCCAACCAACGCCCAACCCTACTATAATTTGGCGCAGCTCCGCCGGATGCAATGGAAACAGGAGGAAGGCTTGGCTTTGCTGCTCGAGGCGGTACGGCTACGCCCTTCGTTTGCGGAAGCACACCTGGCGCTCACCGAAGTCTATGCTGTGATCGGGGATTATCGAGCTGCCTGGAAACACGCTCGTCTGGCACAGGCAAATGGTCGCAGCTCTGGCGTTGAACTCCTTGAGCGGTACGGCATTTCTGAGTCAGCTGAGTAATTTTGCCTGCACCCGCTGGGCAAACCGGGCAATGTGAATCACGAAGCGCTCGTGCGTTCCTTCCGCAATCTTCTCCTTCTCATCGAAGGCTTCCACTTTGCACCGCACGCGGCGGTCCTGGACCTGAATCACCTCGGCGCAGCAGCGAATGCTCATGCCGAGCGGCGTCGCGGCTAGATGACGGACATCGACGTGAGTGCCCACACTATCAAAACCCTCATCCAGATAGGTTTTGATCATATTCCTCGCGGTCATCTCAAGCAGCATAATCAGCCAAGGCGTGGCGAGAACGCGGGCTTGCTCTAGCCCTAAGAAGTCGATGGCGATTTCGCTTGTCACCAGGCGCCTAAGCTCGCCTCGGGCTCCAACCGGTATCTCGGCCATGCAGAATATGGTACCGCGACCGGAGAGAGCCTGATGTGACGAATGTGATAAAAAGTGGGGTCTTGGTGCACAAATCGATTTCTCCTGTTACATTTACAACTCAAGGAGCGCTGGGCAAGTCAGCCTTGCGCCAAGCCAACGAGCGGCTCGTTTTGAATGCGATTCGTGAACATCCATGGTTGTCGAGGGCTGGGATTTCCCGCATCACCGGCCTTTCACCGAGTTCGGTGACCTTTATCGTGCAACGCCTGGCGCGCGAAAAGCTGATCCAGGAGGGCGGGACAGAGCTAGCGCCTCGAATTGGGAGGCCAGCGACGAATCTGCGCTTGACGCCGGGAGCGCGCCTGGCGATTGGTGTGGAGCTCCGGAGCGCAGCAAGCCGGGTGGCGCTCGCCGATTGGACGGGCCAAATTCTCGATGTTCAGGAGGTGGGCTGGCAACCAGGTGCAGCGGAAATGTTGCATGCAATCCGTCAACGGGTGCAGCTTTTTCTTGCCTCGAGACCGGCGAGCCGTTTTCTTGGCGTTGGGCTGTCGGCCCCGGGGACCTGGGACCGGGGCACAGGAACTCTGACCTCGGCCGTCAATCTCGGCTGGCAGCAGGTGGCAGTCCAGGCAGGGCTTGCAGAAGGACTCAACGTACCCTTTTATTTTGATAACAATGCAAATCTTTCTGCGCTTGGAGAGCGGTGGTTCCGCTCGGCTCAGGATCAGGGAATGGACAACTTCGTTTTCGTGACCTTATCGGGCGGCCTTGGGACCGGTATTTTAGTTGGGGGACAGGTCTTGCACGGGGCGTTCGGCCGGGCTGGCGAATTCGGGCATATGACCACGCATGCGGCTGGACGGCGCTGCCTTTGCGGCAACCGCGGCTGCTGGGAAGAGTACGCCTCGGACCGGGCCCTGGTTCGGCTCTACGGTTCCCTCGCGAGAACGGATGGAAATCTCCAGGCCCAGGAAATTGCCAGGCTGGCGCTAAAAGGGGATGCGGCCGCGCGGCGGGCGATTCGCGAGGTGTCCCGGGAGCTGGCGCTGGGCTTGGCCAATTTGATTCTCGGTCTTAATCCAGAGACGATCGTGTTGGACAGCTGGGCGGCGCTGGCTTGGGATCTTGTCGAGAAAGGGGTGTGGGCAGCGCTGCGAGCCCGGGTGCCTGAAGCTTGGCTTGAGGGAGTTCGGATTCGCCCTTCGTCGCACGCGGAGGATTCTTCGCTCCTTGGCGCCATTGCCCTGGTTTTGGCAAACTTCTTTCACAGTTTCGAGCCCTCCCCGCGCCAGATCTCTCCCACCCGCGTACGGATCCGCAGAACGTAAAAATACTTTCAAACTTTGCCCTTCCAAGGTAAGCTGAATTTATACAGTGATAGAAAAAACTAGGACTGCAACCAATGTCTGAGACACCCTATTCAGTAGTGGAACAATGGGAAGCCCACTTACGGGAGCGTTACAGGCCGAACCGGCAGCGAAGCGAGTTCCGAAATTACGAGCAGACTACCCCGGGGGTGCGCGAGCTGTACCGGCAGAATCACATGCGCCAGACCCGGGATTTCGTCCTGGCGAAAAAAGCCGAATATACTCGCCTGAATAAGGCGAAGATGAGTGTTTGGGAGGCGATGGCGGCTCTCGATACTCTAGTGGACGACAGCGACCCGGACACCGATTTGAGCCAGACGGAGCATAACTTTCAGACCGCGGAGGCGGCTCGCCGGGACGGTCGCCCGCGCTGGTTTATTTTGGCCGGGTTATTACACGATTTAGGGAAGGTGTTGTGCCTGTTTGGCGAACCGCAGTGGGCTGTGGTTGGGGATACGTTTCCGGTGGGCTGTGCCTGGTCAGAAAAGATTGTGTTTCATGAGTTTTTTGCCGAGAATCCAGACCGAAATGTACCCCAGTATCAGACCAAGTTAGGCGTTTACTCAGAAGGCTGTGGTCTAGACCGTGTGGACTTGTCTTGGGGGCACGACGAGTATTTGTATCACGTTCTGAAACCGTATTTACCGGAAGAAGCGCTTGCGATCATTCGCTACCATTCTTTTTATCCGTGTCATCGAGAGGGCGAGTACACGTACCTGATGAATGATCGGGATCGCGAATTGTTTTATTGGGTTCGCGAGTTCAATCAGTATGATCTCTATTCGAAGTCAGACGACCGGCCGGATTTGACGTCCTTGCGGCCGTTTTACGAGGATCTGGTGAAGGAGTACTTGCCTGCCAAGCTGGATTGGTAGGCAGGTAGGTGGTTGGGTTTAGTCGGCGAAGGCGTGGCTTGAGTGAATGCCAGCTGATTGCAGGGCAACTGCCATCTTTTCGAGAGCCGATTTGTGGATTTGGGAGACTCGGCTTTCGTTAATGCCTAGCAAGCCTCCGATCTCTTTCATGGTCATCTCGTTGGTGTAGTACAGAAGCACGACGCGCTGGTATCGTTCGGGCAAGGTTTTCATGGCCTCCGCGAGGATGCTTCGCAACTGTTGGCGGACGCACATGCGGTCGGGCTGAGTTTCTGGTTTGGAGGGGAAGTCTGGTGCGGGCAAGTCGTCTTGATCGTTGGCGCGACTACTTGCGGAGATCAATCCGACGCTGCGGAGGTCGACCATGATTTGGCGCCAGCGTTCGACCTCGACGCCGAGCTTTTCGGCGACTTCGGCTTCGGTGGGATTGCGATGAAGCTGAGCCGCTAGATCACGGGTGATGGCTTCGACCTGTTTATGACGCCGGCGGAGATCGCGTGACGCCCAATCGAGTTGGCGAAGGCTGTCTAGGATGGCCCCTTTGATGCGGTGTTTGGCGTAGCTAGAAAAGACAACCTTTTTGTCGGGGTTGTATTTGCTGGCGGCGTCAAACAATCCGAGGATTCCAGCATGCACCAGGTCATCGAGGTCGACGTGTACGGGGAGGTTTTCATGGACCCGGACAGCGATCGCCTTGACCAGTGGGAGATGTTCGAGCACCACGCGATCTCGTTTTGAGATTCGGTTTGTGTGCAGAGGCGCGGTCTTGGGAGTAAGGGCAACCGTCTGGCTGGCGCGTGGTTTCGAATTCTTCTTCATGGGTTTTTCTTCCTTGGTTGCCTTTTTGTACTGCCTGGCTGTCATGTTGCTCGATCGAATTGTTTTGTTCACGTCCATGTTCCCTGATGTTCCTGGTGTGTTATGCCGTTTCTACTGCTTCCTTTTCCTTCGCTCTGGAATTCGGAACGCGCTCGCCCTGGAGTAGGGAATGCCCTCGTGCTGCGTTTGGAACACCCTCGCCCGCTTGCGCCCTTCTCAGCTGCGCTCCTGCTCTGCTGTCTGCCTCTGCTCTGCTGTTTGTAACTCCCGGCGAAGGGGCGATTGGGATCTCTCTCACTGCATGCGTTACGCTGAAGCCCTTTCCGGCATGTCGTGGATCCAAATCCTCCCCGACCTGCGATCTGCGTGGATCGTCCCCGACGTGCGGTCTCCTGAACCCTCGCTGGTCTGCGTTGCGCTTTCGCCTTCGCCTGCCGGTGGTTGACGTCCCCTGCCGGTGGTTGTTCTCCCCTACCAGTGGTTGTCCTTCCCCCTACCATTGGTTGCCTCCTCTACCAGCGATTCAGCCCTCCCCTGCCGGTGGTTGACGTCCCCTGCCAGTGGTTGTCCTCCCCCCCTATGATTGGTGGCCTCCCCTGCCGGTGGTTGACCTTCCCCCTATGATTGGTGGCCTCCCCTGCCAGTGGTTGTCCTCCCCTGCCAGTGGTTGTCCTCCCCTGCCAGTGGTTGACCTTCCCCCTATGATTGGTGGCCTCCCCTGCCAGTGATTCAGCCCTCTCCTGCCAGTGGTTGCCCTCCCTTCAGCTCTGTCCTGCCAGTGGTTGCCCTCCTTTTTGACGGGGCTGAGTTGCAAGCGAAGGTCCCAACTGGCAGGAGGGGCCCTCGAAGAAAAGTGATTCGACGCTTAATTTTTTTCACTATGAATCGCTTAGCAGGCCAGCCGCAGAGCTTACTTCCCCTTGGTCCATCCTCCTTACTCCATGGAGTGTCCAGATTCGGAACGTGTCTGCGGGACTGGCTGTTCCATCCTGAAACACTTGTTCCATCTTGAAACGGGTCCTGGGAAAGTACCCGAACCGACCAATCCAGTCTCATCAGGATTCTGTCTCGATTCAGCTTATCGGTTCGGGAAGTTTTGTGAACCTTCTGAAAACGCTGAGCCCGATCGTCAGCTTTGCCTTAGCAGAATCTCCCCCATGGGCGGGTAGTCCCAGGCAAGCGTTCTAGTCCTCCTCTTGTTCTCGATCAAGCCGCAGCTTGGCCAGCCAGGTCCGCACGCCAAAACTTGCGAGGACGATTAGAGTGACCACGCGTAGCTTACCGCTTAAGGTAGCCGCGGCAAGCAAACAGAGGCCGACGTGACACCCCATAGCGATCCGAAAGCGAAGGTTCTGTTGCAAGTCGATAGCCCTGGCCTGGCTCGCAGTGTGTTGTAGCGCGGTGGGTTCTAAGCAGACAACTTGCACCCAGCTGCAACCACTCGACATCTTTTAGACTATCGAATCGCTGAACCAGGCGACCTTTTAACTAGGTTTGAGACACTTGAAGATCGGGTCATCAACTACGCTCAACGGCACCCCTGATCCTTCAACTGGCGCGGCCGAAAAGCGAGAGGAGCCCCGAAAGCGCCGAGCTTTTCTTGCTCCCCGAGTCCTTGGGGCGCAGCTCAGGTACCAGCTGACTCGCCAAGTACGCGACACTTTTGCCAAACATCGACCCTGGGGCAACCGCTTTTCCCGCCAGCAAGGCCTGCTGAACCGTCTCGTAATCGCCGGGCAGGAGATGGTCGACGTCACACTGCATGGCCGTCTCAATCACTTCCCGGCTGAGCCCGTATTCCTTGCTATAACGATTCACAATCAATTTCACCCGGGAGCGATTGACATGGTTCGATGCAAGATAGGAGAGGGAACGTTGCGCGGCTTGCAGGGCTGGCAGTTCATTCGTCGTTACGAGGAGAATGTCGTCACTGGCGCGCGCCAGCGACAAATTCCACTCGCCAAAGACCGAACCGGCGTCCACAATCACAAAGTCATAGAGGGTTCGGGCAAACTCAACCACTAGACTCCCATCCCTCAGCTCATGAAGCTGATCATGAACCGTATCGGGAGACAACAGAATGTCCATGCCGCCGCTTTGCGTCACGATTCCCCTCCACACATCTGCGTCTAATGAAGTCGAACGCGACAGCGCATCGAGAAAACTGTAGCTGGATTTGAGCTTCATCAAGAAGGAAACCGTTCCGGTGAGCGGGTCCAGATCCGCCAAGAGCACCTTTTTGCCGCCCAGTCGCTTGAAACAGTGCGCTAAGTTCGCCGCGACAGTACTCGCTCCACAGGCGCCCTTCGCTGGAAAAACACAGAAGACCCTGCCGCGAGAGGGCGCTCCAAGCTCGCTGGCTTGCAGGCTGACCAAACGCGCCAGGGCCGTCTCTAGCTGCTCCGGATCAAACGGATGAACGAGAAATTCCGCCGCACCTTGACGCATCGCGCGGAGAATCGTGTCCGGATCTTTCGTTGACAACAACACCACGATCTTCAGGCCCGGCTGAATCCCCAATAGCTCCCCGATCAGCGCCAAGGCTCTTTCCGTGTCCGACAGCAGATCCAAGAAACACAGATTCGGTCCTTGCGGGCCACTCAGTTCGACCAGCCCCCGCCTCTCTGGATAGGTGTTCATTTCAAACAGCGGTGTGCTGGGAAGAAATTGCGCCAAAAGAGGCGAGAATTCCGCAAGGAGCGCCGGGTTCGGACTGATGATCAGCGCCTTCCAGTTTCCTGATTGTGATGCTAGCTCCGGTCGGCCCATTTTCTGTACTTAACGTCCGTCTCTCCCCCGATCCCAACTGAACCCCGAAGTCCAAATCGCTTCGAAACTACCAACTGCTGAGAATGACGGACGGGTGTGGTTCCATGTGAAGGCGCTAGTCGCCCTCACCTCACTCAGAGCTTCGATCGGCTGGAGGGGAAGAAAACATGAGGGCCCGCTACGAAGTCGCAACCGTCCAGAAAGCAAAGTCAGTGCCATCTGGTCCTACACAAAAACCGTGAGAATCCTCTTGCTTGCAATTGACTAAGACTAAAGGAATTCCTTCCGATACCTGCCTAGTAGGGGGGGCACGCCAGGGGGGAGGCCAGCGAGAGGGCGCCAGGGGGAGGCCAGCGAGAGGGCGCCAGGGAGAGGCCAGCGAGAGGGCGCCAGGGAGAGCGATGCAAGGGAGAGCGATGCCGGGGGAAGCGATGCCGCCCGGGAGGAAAGCGAGAAGCGCGAGAAGGGGAGGCAACAAGGGGAGGCAACAAGGGGAGGCGCCAAGCGGAGGAGACAAGGCGAGGAGACAAGGGGAGGCGACAAGGCGAGGAGACGAGGCGAGGAGACAAGGCGAGGAGACCAGCCAAGGCAAGAACGTGACGCGGGCAAGGCGGTAGGCGCGAGGCGAGAGGGTGAGGCGAGAGCGCGAGGCGAGAGGGGGAGGCGGGCAACGGCTCTCGGCCCAAGGCAAGAAAGGAAACCTGAACGAATGCCACAGCAGTGGAACATCCGAAGAAAAACAATTCGCCCGAAGGAGAACCAAAAGTCCTAGCGAGATCCAACAGCGGAAAGGAAATCGTAAGAGAGAAAGCGGGGGTGTTCAGAATGCAAGAAACGATTACGGTGGGTGCCTGTGAGACCCAACCATTGCTAGCCATCGGCCTCGCATCTGTGCTCGCCGAGCAGCCAGGTTATGAGTTTGTGGGCGCCGTCCAGAGGCTAGAAGAAGCCTCGGTCTTGACCAGATCCATTCGACCCCGTGTGATGATCCTAGACAAAACCTTCGGTGTTCAAGCCGTTTTGGAATGGATTGCAAATCACAAACCTTTAACCTCGGTTCCCGTGAACGAACGCCAAGCTGGCCCAGCGATCGTCGTATGGGGTTTCTCCCTCTCGGAGGCAGAAACACTCCGCTTCCTCCAAGTCGGAGCTAAAGGCATCCTCCGCAAAACCGCGGATCCGGCTAAACTATTGGCCTGCCTCCAGGCAGTAGCCTCGCGAACCAGCTGGATCGAGGATAGCTTATTCCGAGAAACCATTCGTCCCGAAAGACCCCATCGCAGTGAACTTACCCCACGTGAGCAGCAAGTCATGCAGCTCGTCGAACAGGGACTCAAAAATAAAGAGATTGCCCGCCAGCTCGGCATCCGGCCAGGAACGGTTAAGATTCACCTCAAGCATATCTTCGAAAAAACTGGAATCCGGGGCCGTTACGGTCTTGCCCTGAGCGGGATGAAAGACAAGGGGATTTTCGCCACGCTGTAAACGGCAATGCTATGCTGAGGGCGTGTGGCAGCTCGCTCTCCTGTTCCCACTGATATTCGGGGAGATCCGCGGGCTTGCGCAAAATGCTTCCCCCCTACTTGAAACACTCTCTGCCGAGTTGCAGCGAAACTTTCTCGAACTCCAAGCAAAAGCTGACCCCCCGCCCTACTTCATCGCTTATTCTGTGGTGGAGGAAGAATCACAAACCGCCGCCGGCAGCTTCGGTTCGTTGCTTAACTCCGCTGGTGGGCTCACGCGTAGCCTCGATGTAACTGTCCGGGTTGGGAGTCCAAAACTCGACAACTACCACAGGATGCGGGGCGATGTGGCGCAGTTTGCTTCTGCCCTCCCTCTCCCCGTAGAAGACAATCCGAACGCCATTCGACGCCGAGTGTGGCTTGAAACGGATCGCGTCTACCGCCTGGCCTCGCAGCGACTGATTCGTATCCGGGCTAACACCCAAGTGAAGGCGAGCGAAGAAGATCCATCCGACGATTTCTCGGCCGCGCCTGTCTCCACCTATATTGAACCGGTACGCCGGCTGAGCTTCTCACAGACGGAATGGAATGCGCGCATCCGTCGCCTCTCCCAAGAGTGCAACAAACATCGTGGCGTTCTCTCTTGCCTGGTATTAATCGTGGCGGCCCGACAAACGAAGTATTTCGTTAATTCTGAAGGCACCCGTCTCCAACACGGCAGAACATTCGCCCGGCTCAGTATCCAGGTTCGTGGAAAAGCCTCCGATGGCATGGATTTGCTGGCGACGAACCACTTCGACGCGGTCACCGCGGATCGGCTTCCCAAGGAAGAGGCCTTGCTCGCCGCCGTGAAAAAGTCCTGTGAACAGCTCACTGCCCTTCTCAAAGCTCCACCGGTCGACCCCTTCGTGGGTCCCGCCATTCTGTCTGGATCCGCCGCCGGTGTCTTCTTTCACGAAATCTTCGGTCATCGCATTGAAGGCCATCGCCAAAAGGATGAAAGCGAGGGCCAAACCTTTACCAAAAGTGTCGGTAAACCCGTCCTGCCTGAATTTTTATCCGTCATTTCGGATCCAACCCGCGACTCGATCGGCAAAGTCGACCTCAGCGGCTCCTACCGCTACGATGATGAGGGTGTCCCGGCCCAAGCCGTGCGTGTTGTGGAACAGGGTATTCTCAAGTCGTTTCTCATGTCGCGCTCACCAATCCGCGGCTTCCCCACCTCAAACGGACATGGACGGCGACAAGCCGGCGCTGAAGTCGTTTCCAGGCAATCGAATCTGATTGTAGAGTCGTCAAAAGCGGTGGAGCCTGCCCAGCTGCGGATGTTGTTGCTAGAAGAAATCAAGCGGCAAGGCAAGCCTTATGGACTCTACTTTGAACAAGTGACCGGGGGCTTCACGACAACCGCCCGTCAAGGGCTACAAGCGTTTACCGTAATTCCACTGATTGTTTACCGCGTGTACGCGGATGGGAGGCCGGATGAGCTCGTGCGCGGCGTCAGCATCGTCGGGACGCCGCTCGCCAGCTTTTCGAAAATTCTCGCCACTTCCAATGTGCCGGAGGTGTTCAACGGCATTTGCGGAGCAGAATCTGGCAACGTCCCGGTTTCTGCCGTCTCCCCAGCGCTGCTGGTTTCCGAGATCGAAATTCAACGTCAGCCTGCGGGCCTCGACTCCCCACCCCTGCTGCCCAGGCCCAGCTTACCCGACAGCGCCGATCTCAAAACGGCCGCGCAAACCGGGCGCGAGAGGCAACATTGATGCGCTTGCTCAAATTCCTGTTCGGATTTCCCGTGCTGGTCTTCGCGCAGCAGGACACAAACGACGTTGTTCTCAGGGCCATGAAGGATGAAATGGCCCGTAGCCGCGCTCTCCGGTTAGTCGATGCCCCTCCTTATTTTGTCGAATATACCCTCGATGACGCGGATCTGTACCTTGCGGGGGCATCGCTCGGTGCGCTCATTCGCGAGCGCCGCAGCCGGCTACGCGCGCCCCGAATCCGGGTTCGCGCGGGTGAGCCAAAGCTGGATAACTCGAACCACATTTTTAGCGACGTTTACCGCGGAGCTCGCTACGATGCAACCGAGTTCCCACTCGATGACCATTACGATGCCCTCCGCCTCGCCTTCTGGTTGGCCACCGACCGCGCTTATAAACAAGCCTTGGAGGCGCTGGCCAGAAAAAAAGCGTCGCTAAAAAACATAAGCGAGTCGGATCGCCTGCCAGATTTCAGTCCTGCGAGCGTGGTGTCGCTCATCTTGCCGGTGCCCAAGCGCTCCTTCGATGAAACGAAATGGCGGGACAGGCTCCGAGACATTTCCGCGGTGTATCGCGCCTATCCGGACATCTTTTTTTCGGAGGTCACACTGGGGATCTCCAATACGACCTCTTACCTCGTCAACAACGAGGGAACTGAGGTCCGTATGCCCGATTTTCTCACCACGTTCCGCATTCGCGTTTCCACCATGGCCCCAGACGGGATGCCCATTCGGGATTACGCTGAGTTTCTCACAACCGATGTGGACCAGCTCCCGTCAGAAAGTCAGTTGAAGAAGGCAGCGCAGGAAACCGGTGACCAAGTCAGCGCCCGGCGAGCCGCACCCTATCCCGAAAATTATTCGGGCCCGGTGCTCTTTGAAGGAGTTGCTGGTCCCCAGCTCCTAGCCGAAACTCTGGGTCGACATTTCTCCCCGCCCCGGAGGCCAGTGAGCGATCCCGAACGGCCAATCAATTTTCTCCCCGGAGAGTTGGAAGGAAGGTTGGGGTCGCGAATCTTGCCCGAATGGATGGATGTGCTCGATGATCCGACGCAAAAGACCTGGCGTGGCACAACTTTACTCGGTCACTATCCAGTCGACATCGAAGGCGTTCCACCGAAACCGGTCGTGTTGATCGAAAAAGGCGTACTGAAGAGCTTTCTTTCCACCCGGCAACCGCTACCCGGTCAGGAAGGCTCCAACGGTCATGCCCGTTTACCAGGGCCTTTGGGAAATAACTTAGCCGTAGCTGGAAATCTCTTCTTCCGCTCGTCCCAAGTAACCGCCGTTTCCGACTTGCGGAAAAAGCTGCTCGATCTTTGCCAGCAGCGGGGAAAAGCATACGCCTATGTCGTTCGCAAAATGGATTTTCCTTCCACCGCTTCGGCGGACGAATTGCGACGAATTAGCAGCGGGCTTTCAGGACGCCCGGTCAGCATTCCCTTGCGGCTTTACCGCCTTTATCCGGATGGGCGAGAAGAAATGGTGCGCGGGCTTCGATTCCGCGCCTTTACGACCCGGGCGTTACGGGATATCCTAGCCGTGAGCGACGAGCTGTATCTTTTCCAATATCTCGAGAGCGGAGCTCCCTTCGCCCACATGGACGTTTCTGGCTACGTGGCTGGGGTCTCTGTAGTGGCTCCGGCGCTTTTGTTTGACGAACTCGAGCTCGAAAGGATTCCGGGGGAACTGCCGAAACCGCCTGTTGTTTCCCCTCCCCCCTTGATTCCGTGAATAGCCATGATGGGGATTCTGAGCCGAACTCTCTTGAAGGAGACGGCCGCGGGCGCCCTGCTCGGAACCACGCTTTTCACCTTCATCTTGTTCTTGCGCAGTCTGGGGCGGCTCTTCGAGCAACTCGTCACCAGCCGCTCAGACCTGGACCAAATCGGAGCTCTTTTCCTGCTCATCATCCCGCCGGCGCTGACATTTACGATTCCTGTCGGAGTTCTCGTAGGAGCCTTGATCGCGCTCGGCCGCATGTCTGGAGATGGGGAGATCATCGCCATGCGTGCGGCGGGCATTCCCAGCCGGCGGCTGCTCATCCCCATTCTCTTGTTCAGCTTCGCCGGTTTTTGCCTCGCCTTCTATACCTCCTGCTTTCTGACTCCCTGGGCCACCCGTGAAACCTACCGTATTCTCAATCAAATTGGGGCCGCCCAGCTGACTGCCGAAATTCGTCCCCGAATCTTCGAAGAGCAATTTCCCAACCGTGTCCTTTACGTCGAGGACGTGGTTCCGGGCCCCGTCGTGCGTTGGAAACGGGTGCTGATTGCTGACATGCGACCTCCTGCGGAACGGGATGGGGCAGGGGAACGGGGTGAAGGTCCTCGCATTACGCTGGCCCTAGAGGCGCTTGCCACCCCCGATTTAGCTCAAAACCGAATTCAATTGTCTTTGCTTAACCAAAGTAGCTTCGAAGTGGGAAAAGACCCGGCCGAATACTTCAGCACGGCGGCGCCACGCGGAGAGCAAGCGCTAGACGCACCCCGTCGAAGCGAACAAAAGGCACGCGACTTTCAAGAGTTGGAGATGCTACCGCTGTACAAGCAGGCCAAAGTCTCCGTAGAGGCCGCGATCGAATTTCACCGCCGGCTTGCTTTACCGGTAGCCTGTCTCATTCTAGGAGCCTTGGCGGTCCCGCTCGGCGTGACTTCTCGAAAAGGGGGAAAATCCTCAGCGTTTGCCTGGACGGTGGGCCTCGCCTTCCTCTACTACATGGGTCTGATCAGCGCGATAGCCGTTGCGAGACAAGGGGCGCTTCCTCCTGGAATTTCCGTATGGCTCCCAAATCTTCTGTTTCTTGCTTTGACCCTTGTTCTCCTGACCAAGGTCGAGGCGCCATCTGACCGCGAGTGGGGATCTGGTCTGAGGGATGTGGTGGCCACGATCGCCAGGCGACTTGTCGAGCGCTTCTCGCCCGGCCAGAAAAAGACTTGGCGCCAGGGCGCCACACGTTTCCCGCTCGTCCCGCAAATAATTGATACCTATGTGCTATCTGCCTTCTTTTACTATTTTGTGGCGTTGGTGGCGGCCTTCGTCCTCATGACTCATGTTTTTACCTTCTTCGAACTTTTGGGAGACATCATCAAGACCCGCACGCCAATGCCGCGCGTAGGGACATTCCATTTTTTCCTTTCGCCCCTCCTCATCTATGATTCAGCTCCCATGGCGGTGCTTGTGGCGGTTTTGATTACCTTCAGCCTGTTGTCTCGCACCAATGAAATTACTGCCTTTAAGGCTTGCGGAATCAGCGCCTACCGGCTAACAGCCCCAATTCTCATCGCAGGCTTTTTACTCAGCGGAGGCTTATTCGCCTTCGACTACTACATCGTTCCCGAAGCCAACCTCATTCAAGACGCCATTCGCAATGAAATCAAGGGGCGTCCCCCGCAGACCTTTCTCTCACCGAACCGGAAGTGGATTTTCGGGCGTGGCCCTTGGATCTACCACTACAAGCACTTCGATTCCTCGTTAGGGCTCATGGCCGGCGTCAGCGTGTTTGAAATCGACCGAAACCGGTTCGAGTTGCGCCGCCATATCTACGCGGATACGGCACGCTGGGAACCCTCCCTCAAACGCTGGGTGTTCCAAAACGGCTGGATGCGCCGCTTCCAGGGAATCCGCGTCGTGGAATTTCAGGACTTTCGAGGTCTGACGGCGACCTTTCCTCATCTCGAGGAGCCCCCCACTCACTTCTTAATGGAGGGCAAGCAGGATAAGCAAATGAACTTTCAGCAGCTGGCCGCCTATATTCGCGAGCTACAACAAAGCGGCATTGATACCTTAAAACTACAAGTGCAGTATCACAAGAAATTTTCCGTACCGCTCTTTGCGCTCATCATGGCCCTGCTTTCCGCTCCGTTTGCCTTCTTCTCGGGAACACGAGGCGCGATGGCCCCAGTCGGGATTGCCCTGGGGATTGCCATCTGCTATCTGACCATCAACCGTCTTTTTGAGCAGCTGGGAAACTTTGGTCAACTTTCTCCGGAGTTCGCCGCTTGGAGCCCGGATCTCATTTTCGGACTCGCCGGTCTATATCTCCTCATGCGCGTCAGGACTTAGCGCTCTGAGATTTGAACTAATTTCTGCTGTGTTCGGTTACGCATCTCAACCGGTGGGATCGTCTGGGGATCGCGCCAAAAATCGAGATAAGCAGTTTGGTGGACGCAGCTGACAGTGCAATAGGGCGCGCAAGCTTTCTGTGTTCGATATTCGCGCCGGATATCTTCGACCGTGTACTCCTCGAGCGGTTTTCCCGGATAACCCCGTTGTTGCGAGCAGTAATGCACAAGGCCGTCCTCACAAACATACAAATACCGCGCCCCAGCGCGACATCGCCAATGATTTGGCCGCCCTTCTGCAATCGCGTCCTGAAAAAAGTTCAGCCGCGAATAACTGCGCTTGCCTTGATTCTTTAAGGTGCGATAGATCTCCCGTTCCCGCTCTCGCAACGGACGAAGCTGACCATCGGAATCGTGAATAATGCCAATCGTCGAGGTGAAACCCAGTTCGATGGCGCGCTGACTGATCTTGAGGGCGTCTTCAGGATTGCGGATGCCTCCGCCCACGACCGAATTGATATTGACGTGAAACTTCGCATGCTCGGCTAACCACCGCAGCCGCTGATCGAGCACTTTCAGGCTCTTTTTAGAAACCTCATCGGGCAGGACGTTGTCGATGGAAATTTGCATGTGGTCGAGGCCAGCGTCGTTCAGCCGCTGGATGCGCTGCACGTTGAGCAGATATCCATTGGTGATCAATCCCGCAATCATTCCTTGCTTGCGCATGCGTCGAATGATCTGGTCTAGTTCGGGGTGGAGGAGCGGCTCGCCCCCGCTGATTGTGATTACCGTAGTTCCTAACCTGGCCAACAGGTCAACTCGGCGCAGCATGGTTTCCAGGGGCACCGGCGCCGATACACTGTCATATTCGTTGCAATAACCACAGTCCAGATTACAGCGGCGGATGGGAATCAAATGCGCCAGGATGGGGTGATCGGTCGAGATTAACCCTTTCACCACCATCCGAATTTCGCGAAATCGCCGGTTTAGGAAGCGGAGACTGCGGCTTAGTCGCAAACCTGTTTGACCCATGGACTCCTATTTATTCAAGCACAAGAAAAATGGAAGGCGATAGGTTGCGGAATTAAAACCACCGTTCGCGCCACTCAAAGGCTTCAATCACGGTTTTTTCGGTTGCGGGCTCGGCGGGGTGGCCGGTTTGGCTTCCTGGTCCTCAAAGCGGATTACCACATCGCTCTTAAATTGCTTATAGTCTTCATACTTAACGGTCATGCGAATGGGCTGCGGACCGCTTTGAAACATTAACGTATCGTTAGCTACCGTGTAAGTCGGAAACCAAAACTTGCCATCAATTTGTTCGCGGTAGGTTTCAAACTTAGGAAATTGCTGGTCGCTGCCTTTTTTCAGCAAGCCAGTCGCCCGGCCATAGGTTTTAACGATCTGAAGATCTCGATCATCAACGTAAATCAAGCCGCTGAAATAGCGAGCGCCGGGCTCCATCTTTTTCGGCTTCACGGCAAAGACATAGCACGGGATCTCATCCAGGGTTTCCTTGCCCAAATAGCGCACATGATACTTATCGATGTCAGCGGTTGTTAAGACGAAGGGCTGCACATTCCGTAAATCCTGTTCATCTTCTGGGGTCAGTTGCAGATTCCGGAGCGTGGAGACAGGCGCCCGGACAACTTTCTCGGTTCTTTTCCCGTCGTTGGTGAAGATAATGTCAGATACCATTTCGTGACGGCCCCGCACGTTCCCTGCTTCATCGAGCTCCAGCACCCGAACCGACTGACGGTAGGTGTAGTTTTCCCGCGCTTTGGCAAACTCTGATTCCTTCGCGGCGAATTTCCGAATAATGTCTTCTACTTCGGCCGGCGTGAGATTCGTGTCAGCGCCGAGTAACCCCCACGCAGCCGCAAGAACCACCATAAGCCCGCGCATTCGTTCACCTCCTCGAAATCCGACGCAGGACCGAAACTCGCGGTTTCCGTCTAGCGCCCTAGCAACTGTTTGGCGATGGTCATCAGCTGCATATTCGTTGTACCTTCGTAGATTCGGCCAATTTTCGCATCGCGATAAAGCTTTTCCACCGGATAATCCTTCGTAAATCCGACGCCACCAAAAATCTCGATGGCCTTCGAAGCTACGTTTTCGGCCACCTGGCTCGCAAAATATTTCGCCATAGCGGACTCGCACACAAAGGGATGACCCCTCTCACGGAGTCTGGCCGCGTTGTAAACCAGTAACCGCGCCGCCGCCACATCGGTCGCCATCTGCGCCAGCTCAAACTGCACGGCCTGAAATTCCGCGATGGGTTTGCCAAATTGCTTCCTTTGTTTCGCGTAGGCGAGAGCGTGATCAAGGGCGCCTTGAGCCAGCCCCGTCATTTGCGCACCAATGGCAATGCGACCTTCGTTGAGCGTTTCGATGGCGATTTTATAACCTTTACCAACTTCCCCCAAAACGTTCGATTTCGGGACTGGACAATTGTCCAAGATCACTTCGCAGGTGGAAGAAGCTCGGATTCCAAGCTTGTCCTCTTTCCTGCCCACTTGAAAGCCAGCAAAGTTTCTTTCCACTAAAAAACACGTGATTCCTTTGTAGCCAGCTTCCGGATTCACATTGGCGAAGACGAGAAAAAGCCCTGCCTCAGCGGCGTTAGTGATCCAGAGTTTGCGTCCTGTGAGCAGAAAGTGATCACCGCAGTCGATCGCCCGGGTCGCTAGCGAGAAAGCGTCCGAGCCCGAACCGGCCTCTGAGAGAGCATAAGAGGCCGTGGTGTTGGCCGCCAGGCGTGGAAGATACCGCCGCTTCTGTTCCTCATTCGCAAATCGCAAAAGCGCATTGTTGACGAGCGTGTTCTGCACGTCGGCGATCACCGCGGCCGCCGGATCCACCGCTGCTAGTTCCTCAATCGCGAGCACGGCTTGAAAGAATGAGCCCCCCTGGCCGCCGAACTCCTCGGGAATTTCGATCCCCATGAGTCCCAGTTCAAACATTTGCTCCAGGAGATCTTTGCGGAATTCACCCGCCTCATCCATCTGCCGTACCCAGGGCGCAATTTGTTGCCGGGCAAACCGCCGAACGGTGTCTTGAAACAGGCGATCTTCCTCACTCAACACGGTGAGAGGCGAAACAGGAAACGTCGTTGGCGCCAAGCTGGCCATATCTCATAGTCTTAGCCGGACGGGCCCAGACTGCAAGCCCTGGTGGCGATCTTCCAGGTCCCGTTGTGCGAGAATTGGAACTTCTTCGTCTCGGACGCCGCCCGAAGGAAAGCCAATGTCAGACTGGCTCAGAAACCTCCGAGAGGATTTTTTCGAGCGTACGGTCCTCTATCCCGTTGAGGCCGTACTGCTCATCCTCTGCGTGCTCCTGTTTCACATCCCCCAGCTCAAAACGTCTCCCCTAAATCGTCTCGTGCGCTGGCTCCATCGAATTTCCCGTCACCAGTTGGCCTGTTTGCCGCTCCTTTTCCTGCTCGCGTTGCTCGGGGCCAGCCTCGTCGACGGCGGAGCGTTTCCTCCCCCAGGCGTCCACGACGAATTTAGCTACCTACTCGCCGCCGAAACATTCGCGGCGGGCCGGGTCACCAACCCGCCCCACCCCATGCGCCGTTACTTCGAAACCATTCATGTGCTCCACGAACCCAGCTACATGTCCATGTATCCGCCAGCTCAAGGTTTCGCTCTGGCGATCGGAATCCTGCTAACAGGCCAGGCCCTTTGGGGAGTCCGGTTGAGTGTGGCGGCGCTCTGCGCCGCGGTGTACTGGATGCTCCGCGGCTGGACCCGGCCTTATTGGGCCTTGCTTGGCGGCCTGATTTGCGCCGTCCGCATCGCCTGGTTTAGCTATTGGTCCCACAGCTACTGGGGGGGAGCAGTTTCCGCCCTCGGAGGCGCTCTCTTGTTAGGCGCCGCAGGCCGAATCCTCAAAGAACCGGCCGACCAAACCCAGGCCGACCTCTGGCGCCACGGTTTCCTGCTTGGCCTTGGCGCTCTAATTCTCGCCAATAGCCGCCCATTTGAAGGAAGCGCTTGCACGGTTTGTGTACTCGCTTGGGTCCTCGCCAAGCGCTGGGGTCGGGTGCCGAAAACCGTGGCCGCGGGCTTCGCCATCACCCTCCTTTCGGGCGCGATTGCAATGTGTTACTACAACTATAGAATTACAGGCCACCCCCTCCAGCCTCCTTACCTGTTAAATCGCAAGCTCTACCAGACACATGGAAGTTTTCTCTGGGAAAAATCCGACTTCAGTAAAACATATTCTTTTCCGGAGCTCGCTCGGTTCTACCGCGAATCGGAGGGCTATCCCGAAAAGCTGGGCTACTGGCCGATTCAGGTGGATAAACCCAAGCGTGTTTGGTTCTTCTTTCTCGGTCCGGTGCTTACACTCGGCTTGCTTGGCGCAGCCAGCTGCTGGCGGTTGCCGTCGCTCCGCCTTCCCTGGCTGATGATCCTACTCGGTTTTTTTGCCTGCCACCTGTTGGTGCGATGGGATATTCAACCGCATTATTTTGGTCCTGCCCTCGGCGCTTTGTATGTTGTGCTGGGCGAGGGTTTCAGAGGACTCTGCGCTTGGCGCTGGCCGGCCCGGCGCACTGGACGAACTCTCGCTGCAGCTGGTCTTGCCGCTTGTTTTGGGATGGCCGCGGTACGATTCGCTGCCCCTTCCTTGGGAGTCAAAGTGTTCCAAGAAATCACCTATCCCTGGTACAGTTATGGCGCCCTATCGAACTTCCATCGCCAGCAGGTTGAAAACAAACTCGAGTCCATGCCGGGAAAGCATCTCGTGCTGGTGGAATACAGCGCCGACCACCGCCCAGAAATGGAGTGGGTTTACAATCACGCCCAGATCGATGAAGCCCGGATCGTCTGGGCGAGATATTCCCCCGAGCCGGGCCGGATGAATCCCTTGCTCGATTACTATCGGGATCGCAAGATCTGGTGGATCAATCCGGACCATGACCCGCTCCGAGTGGTGAACTATCGTGATATCCTCCAGCAGAGAATACAAAAATGACCGACTGGAAAGCGATTGCTCAGGCCCGGGGAGTGGTTTGGGAGGAGTCGCTCGAAGCCCGGCAAATCGCTACTTTGATCACACTTGAGTCGACTCTGTCGGTGCTGGTCCAGACTCTGCCGTTTGAGCTCGAGCCGGCGCCTGTTTTTTCTCCCTTGGTGTTGCCAGAAGAACCATGAAGACCATTCAACAGGCGGCGCAAGCCCTCCGCACCCGGCAAACCACCAGCGAGCAACTCACCCAGGATTGTCTTCGACTGATCGAACGACACCGGGAAGTCAACGCCTTTATCACCGTCGTGGAGGAGCGCGCGCTTGAACAAGCTCGCCAGCTTGACGCTGAACTTCAGCGCGGCTTGGACCGCGGCCCGCTTCACGGCATTCCCATTGCCCTGAAAGACATGTTTGAAACAAAGGGCATCCGGACGACGTGCGGTTCCCGCCTATTCGCCGACTACGTTCCAAACCGGGATTCAGCGGTGGCTGAGAAGCTCAGCGCCGCTGGCTGTGTCTTGCTTGGCAAGACGAACCTCCACGAGCTAGCCTACGGCATCACCTCCTCTAATCCCCACTTCGGCTTCGTTCACAACCCATGGAACCGGGAGCGAATTCCCGGCGGTTCCAGTGGCGGGTCCGCTGCAGCGGTGGCTCTGGGCATGGCGTTTATGGCCATGGGAAGCGATACAGGCGGCTCGATCCGGCTTCCTGCTGCCTTTTGTGGTGTGATTGGCCTAAAGCCGACTTATGGCAGGGTGAGCCGCTACGGTGTCCTGCCGCTCGATTTTACTCTCGACCACATGGGCCCGTTGGTCAGATCTTGCCGAGATGCCGCAGTCGTCTTGCAGTGTTTAGCCGGTCCCGACAGTCGCGACCACACATCGTCCCAACTTCCCCCGGACAACTACGTACCGTCGCAGCCAGTCTCGGTGGCCGGCCTGCGGCTAGGCCTACCGGAAAACTATTATTTCGACCGTGTCCTGCCAGAAATCGCCGCCCTGGTCAAAGGCTTGGCAGCCCGTCTCGAAGAACTGGGCGCGAGAGTGGTCCCAGTCCGCGTTCCCGACATCGAGTCCCTCAACCTCGTTGGCCGCATTATTCTGCTGGTTGAGGCCGCCGCCGCGATGGAGCCCTTCTGGCACCGGCGCGAGGAATTCGGCTCGGATGTGCTTGCTCTCATTGACCAGGGCCGGCTGCTGTCCGGCACGCAGTATGTACAGGCCCAGCGCTGCCGGAGAATGTTCCAGCTTGAGTTTGCAAAATTGCTAGAAAGCGTGGATTGCCTGCTTACTCCCACCGCTCCCACTCCGGCCCCCAGAATTGGTTCAGTTACCGTTGTCATTCAGGATGAACCCGAGGACACGCGTCTGGCGATGACCCGCTTCGTGCGCGGTGTGAATGTCCTCGGCCTTCCCGCCTTGTCTCTGCCCTGCGGACTGGTCGACGGTCTGCCGGTCGGAGCCCAACTCATGGGAAGGCCTTTCGAGGAAGCCCTTCTGCTCCGCGTGGGTGCGGCGCTTGAGGACGTGGGTGCGGTGACAGTTCCACCTGTCGCTCAAGCTGTCTAACATGTTGAGAAAAGGAGTTCATCATGCCGGTTAGCCGCAGGAGCTTTCTACAGACCGCGGCGCTTGCCCAAACTTCTCCACTTCCATCCGCGTCTCCCAACGATAAGATCCAAATCGGTGTCCTTGGGGCCGGAGCCCGGTCCCACGAGCTTATGCAGCGGTTGCTCGAACTGCCAGCGGCGAAGATTGTCGGTGTCTGCGACGCCTATTCGGGTCGCCTAACACGGACTGTCGAGCGTGTTGGCAAACAGGTGAAAACTTACCCCTCACACCACGAGCTGTTCGCTGATCCCTCCATCGATGCGGTTCTCGTTGTCACCCCCGATCACTGGCACCGAGACATGGTGCTCGAGGCCTTTCGTCGCGGAAAAGACGTGTACTGCGAAAAGCCTCTTACTTACCGCTCGTCAGAGGGGCCAGAAATCATTGCTGCTGCCCGCCAAACCAAACGCATTCTCGTGGTGGGTAGCCAGGGCGTCAGCTCGGAGACGCAGCGCAAGGCCCGCGAGTGGATTCGCAGTGGACGGCTCGGGCGAGTAACCATGATTCGCGCCGCCTACAATCGGAACACCGCTTCTGGGGCTTGGATTTATCCGATCCCCCCTGACGCCTCCCCAAAAACGGTGAATTGGGACCTCTTTCAAGGGCCTGCCCCGCGGCGTCCTTTTAGTCTCGAGCGGTTCTTTCGCTGGCGTTGTTTTGAGGATTATTCGGGCGGCATCGCCACCGATCTTTTTGTCCATTTGTGCACCACAATCCACTATCTGATGGACGCCAAAATGCCAAGCCGGGTCCTGGCCATGGGGCAACTGTATCGGTGGACCTCCAGCCGTGACGTCCCCGACACGCTTAACGCCATTTTGGAATACCCCGAGGGTTTCACCGTTAACTTGAGCTCCACCTTTAACAACCAGTTTTCCTCAGAAGCGGGTTTTCACATCCTCGGCACGGAGGGCACGATTACTTTAGGCGATGGGCTCAGTTTTTATGCCGAGCACGCGGTGGAAGACAACCGGTGGATCGTCGAGAGCTGGCCCACGAAACTCGAGCAGGAATACTATCGGGATCCCAAGGTACGGGAGTCGGAAATGCCCCACAGCGGCCCTTCCCGTCTCCAGGCCATCTCGGAGCACTACCGGGCGACTGGGTCTGATCCCACCCTCAACCATTTATCGGCGTGGCTCGAAGCCATTCGGACCCGGAAACCGCCCTACGAGGACGCCGTCGTCGGCCACCGCGCCGCAGCCTGTGCTCACATGGTCAACCGTTCGGTGAAAACCCGGGCCCTCGTGGAGTGGGATTTTGCCCGTGACGACATAAAAAGCTAAGAAGCTCCACCGAAAACACTCCTCTCACAGTCCACTTTCCGAGCGAGCTCTAAATCCTCGACCGTTCCAGGCCGATAGACCAACTGGATTGTGAACATTACCACGCTGTTTGCCTGTGACTGGCAGCCGATTGTCATCGAAGGCCTCAAGCGCGTGCTTGAAGGCCTCGAGGAGTTTCGTTTGCTTGGCGCAGCGATGGTACCGGCCGAAGCGCTCGCTCAGATCAGCGAGCTCAAACCCCAGATCGTCTTGCTCGACCAAGCTGGTGGATCAAAAGCTGTTTTTCGCCTGCTATCAGCAATCCGCGCCGAAGCGCCCCACAGCAGTCCGGTCCTGTGGGTGGCTGATCTTGCCGAAGTTGAATGCTTTCGCGCCCTGCAACTTGGCGCGCGCGGAATTCTAAAAAAAACCTTGCCCGTCGCATCGCTGGTAGAGTGCCTCCGCGCCGTGGCGAGCGGAAACATTTGGATGGAGAACTCGCTGCTTGATTCTGGCGCAAGCCCCTTCACCCGCCGGCAAATTCCGCGCCTAACCCCCCGCGAACGCGACATCGTCAGCTGTCTTTGCCGGGGGATGAGAAATAAGGAGATTGCCGCCGAACTGGCCATCACGCCGGGAACGGTGAAAGTACACCTGATGCACATTTTCGAGAAGACCGGCGTAAAAGACCGTTTTGAGCTCGCCATTCACGGGCGGAAACTGCTCGGCCTGGATTCGGACACCCCGAAACACTCCATCCATCAAACGGAAAATCCCGCTCGCGCTGACCACAGTTGAGGGAACTCTTCATGGCGTCTCATCCCGTCGCTGACCAACAGAACCTCGGCTCCGAAGTGCACTCACTCGGCTCCTCTGCCCGGAGAGTCGCGCAAGTGCTCTTGCCCTCTTTCTCGGATTTTCTCTTTCTTGCGGTTTTCATCTGGCTGTTTGCGACTGGCTCTGGGGCCTGGCTGTCATTGCTCGGAGACGCCGACTCGGGCTGGCACATTCGAACCGGCGACTGGATTCGCCAACATCGAACCGTTCCTCAGGTGGACATCTTTTCTTTTGTAAAACCCGGGCATCCGTGGTTTGCCTGGGAATGGCTCACCGACGTGATCTTCTCCGTGGTGCACCAGCTCGCCGGCTTGAAAGGCTTGGTGCTGTTGGCGGCAGTCCAGATTTCTTTGTTTGGCACGATCTTATTCCGCCATATGATCTGGCGGGGTGTGACGCCGTTTGTCGCCCTCACGGTCAGCCTCCTGGTTTTTGGCGCATCCTCCATTCACTTTCTTGCCCGGCCGCATGTGGTCACCCTGCTGGCCCTTACCCTCTCCATGTGGCTCATCGACGCTGACAGGCGCCAGCCTTCCGCCAGAATTTGGACTCTCGTTCCCATCACGGCGGTTTGGGTGAACCTCCACGGAGGGTTTCTGGCTTTGATTGCCTGTCTTGGCTTGCTGACGGTAGGTACGATGGTGGGGGCACTGTCAACGGATGGATGGGTCCTGCAGGGGTCTGGCTGGCGCCAAGCCAAACGGTATGCCCTCCTGACCATGGCCTGTGGCGCGGCATCGTTACTTAATCCCTATGGATGGAAACTCCACGCCCACATTGCCAGCTACTTGCAATCGAGCTTTATCAAAGACAACGTCCAAGAGTTTCAATCGCCCACCTTCCGCTCCGAGCATGCCTTGCAGTTTGAGGTGATGCTCTTTCTGGCTCTAATTACCGTTCTCTACCTGATTGCCAAAAGAGACTTTGTCGCCCCGCTTTGGATCGCCTTCTGGGCGCATGCGGCGCTGGGAAGCGTGCGCCACGTGCCGCTATTCACAATCGTCGCCGCGCCGTTTGTGGGCCAGGCCTTAACCGAACTTTGGAGCCGCTGGATGGAGCAGGCGCCTCGCAGCTCGACACGTGGTGTGCTGGCTAGCCTCTCCCGCGACATGGCTCCGAATTGTCGAAGGTCGAGCTGGCTGATTCCGGCGGCGATCCTCTTTTTCTGTCTCGCTCCCTCTCGCCTAGTCCGCTGGCCTGAGGATTACCCGAGTGTCGTTTTCCCCGTTCAGATGATGGCCAAATACGGGGAGCGGCTCGCAGAGGCGAAAACTCTGATGCCCGACCAGTGGGCCGACTATGCCATCTATCGCCACTATCCGAAGCAAAAGGTTTATGTGGACGGGCGGAGCGATTTTTTTGGAGAGCAGATCGGCTACGAGTACTTGCAAATGGCCCAGGGGCACTGGAACTGGAAGCAGCTGCTTGACAAAAACGGCTTCCAGTATGTCTTGTGCCCGCCGAAATGGCCCCTAAGCTCTTTGCTCAAGCTGGACCCAACCTGGGCTCTATTGGCCGACGATGGTCAAGCTCTGTTGTTTGAACGCCGGGCTCAGCCCCCGGTCCAGACGTCAAGCCATGCCTCCGTTGGGCAACCCTAGGGCCAAGAAAAAACCTGCCTCTCACCTAATGAAAACCCCCGATTCGACCGAACTCTAGGAGGGGGGAGTGATCGAAACCATGCGATTTGGCAAGGCGGGCGCAAAGCTCCGCCCAGCGGTGGTCGCAAAGAAAGTGGAAGCTGTTCATTCTGCAGAGAATTTCGGCCTTTCAGCCCAAGGTAAGACGCCGGCTCCGAAAGGCCGTCGAAGCCCGGGCCAAGAGCCTGGTAGCTGGTGCCTGCCATCCGGAATCACCTTAGCCGAGTTTGCTCTTCAGTCTGGATTTCTGGCCTCGAGTCTGTGGGCCGCGGCGAAGGGGTCGGCTCCTCGTCGTGCAGAGCCTGAGCTGTATCGGTTTCCCTCCCTGCTTGCGCAAGATTCAGACCGCATACCCGCCGGGCAGGGTTGTAAGCCTCGAGCCGAGAATCCGAGTTCCATCCCCCAAAAGGTGAAGCTGTAGCCATGACGGGTCAACTGTGGATCGCCTTGTTGGTGGGCTTAGTTGCTTCGGCCGAAGATCTCTGGCGGCGAAATATTTCGAATTGGATTCCGGCTACCGCCTGTGTGGTGGGATTTGCCTGGCAGGTTTCACAACGAGGCTGGATCGGCGTCTGGCAGGCCTTTGCTGGATGTGCCGCTGGTTTTGCTGTGTTTTTGGCGTTTTATCTTCTCGGTGGCATGGGCGGAGGCGACATCAAGCTCATGGCTGGATTTGGCGCCTTGCTCGGCCTGGATCGGATTTGGGAAGCCGCTTTGTGGACGGCCATTCTCGGCGCTTTACTCGCTGTCGCCGTCCTCGGTTTCCATGCCGCAGTTGGATTCGTGAGGAAAGAAGCGAAAGCTCGTCAACCCAAGGCGATTCCCTATGCTCCGGCAATCGCTGCAGGTGTTTGCCTTTCGTTAGTACCTCACTAAAGAAAGTTCCACAAGCAGACGATCATCCATGAGGCAACCATTGTGGGACGAAGCTCGCTCTCAAGGAGAGTGCCCTTTTAGGAGATTGATTCTATGGATCGCAGGTTCATCACGGTGTTAGGCGTGAGTCTCGTGTTTGCGTTGCTTGTTTCGAGTTTGTTCTATCAAATGACGGCGCGCGCAGGAGCTCCGAGGAAAGTCGACCAAACGGAAATGAAAGATTTGGTTGTGGCTGCCAAACCTCTCTCCGTGGGAATCACGGTAAAACCTGCAGATGTCAAAGTCACCAAGGTGGCTGCTGACCAATTTCCCAAGGGTGGTTTCTCCAAAGTCGAAGAGGTGATTGACCGGCCGGTGATCAGCAACATTCTTCTCGATGAGCCTCTGCTTGAGGGCCGTCTGGCCACACGGGGCAGTGGACTGGGCATTGCGCCAATTATTCCAGTTGGGATGCGGGCGGTCACGGTCCGTGTCAACGACGTGGTTGGCGTGGCAGGATTCGTAATGCCCGGCATGAGGGTGGATGTTCTGGTTACCGGCCGCCCGCCGGGCCAGGACGGCACAGTGACTACCACTGTGCTTCAGAACATCCTCGTGCTGACGGCAGGAACAACGACTCAGCCCGATGCGCGAGGGCAAGCCATCAATGCCCCCAACGTGACCTTGCTCGTGACGCCGGAGCAGGCCGAAATTTTGACCTTAGCCAGCAACGAAGGGCGAATCCAGCTGGTGCTCCGCAACGGCGCCGATCAGGCCATTGAGCGCACGCCGGGCAGACAACTTGCCGAGCTGTTTGGAACCGCACCAAAACAACAACAACGGCACGCTGAAGAGGCTCCGAGGCCCCGGCCCCGGCCGGTGGTTGTCGCGCAGGCCGCACCTGCGCCGCCGCCCCCACCTCCTGCGCCGCCGGTGGATCAGGTTGTCGTCATTCGCGGCAACCAAAAAACGGTGGAAACAGTTTCTAACCTCACCAACCCCTAGCGTCAGGACGAGTTGAAACCAGGAAAAGGGAGACAGGAAGTGGGAGAAAACTCAATGATCGAAACCACTTGCATCGACGCCGGCCGTATGGTTCACCGCTTGGCGGCAATCCTTGGCTTCATGGCCCTGGCGGCTGTGGCCCAAACCGCAGACGACATCCGCGTTTCGGTCGGAAAAAGCGTTGTCATCGATTATCCAGAGGACATTGCGCGGATCTCGACCTCAAGCCCTGACGTTGTGGACGCAGTTCCGGCCACCACCCGCGAGATCCTACTTCATGGCAAATCGCTCGGCTCTTCTACCGTCATCGTGTGGTCCAAATCCGGCCAGCGCAACTTCTATAACGTCAACGTTGAGCCGAACCTGGAACCTTTGCGCAAGCTTCTGAAAGAGACATTTCCGAGTGATGACATTCAGGTGCAGGCAGCGCGCGATTCGCTCTCGTTGACTGGGCGCGTTTCAAGCCAAGCCGTCGCCGATCGGGCGCTTGCTCTTGCTACACCCTACGCCAAAAGTGTTGTGAACAACCTGACCCTGGCGGCGCCTCCCGTCGAAAAGCAAATCGTGCTGCGGGTGAAATTCGCCGAGCTCAACCGCAGTGCGGTCTCAGCCTTTGGGGTGAATTTGCTGTCCACCGGCGCCTTGAATACAGTCGGCCGCACGACGACACAACAGTTCCAAGCGCCGGCGGGAAACAACATTCGCTCAAGCATCCCTGGCAGGAACGAGGGTTTTGCTTCCGAGTTCACCATCTCTGACGCGTTGAACGTGTTCATGTTCCGGCCGGATTTGAACCTCGGTGCGTTCATCAAGGCTCTGCAATCGATTGGGCTGCTACAAATCCTTGCCGAGCCGAACTTGGTGACCACCAACGGCAAAGACGCCAGCTTCCATGTGGGCGGCGAATTTCCTGTGCCAGTGTTGCAAGGGGGCGCGAACGCGGGAGCCGTAACCATTCAGTTTCGAGAATTCGGCATCCGTCTGAACTTCAATCCGCAGATCACGCCCAACCGCACAATTAAGATGCATGTTCGGCCCGAAGTCTCCACGATTGATTTAGCCAATGCTGTTACCTTCAGTGGATTCACAATCCCGGCTCTAGCCACGCGCAAAATCGAAACCGATATTGAACTGGGCGAAGGGCAAAGCTTTGTCATTGGCGGACTGCTTGATGATCGTGTCACGGAATCCTTCAGCAAGATACCTGGCCTAGCGAATATTCCGATCTTAGGCGCGCTGTTTCGAAGCCGGGAAGAGCGAAAAACGAAAACCGAGCTCGTGGTTTTGGTGACGCCCGAAATCACCATGCCGCTGAATGCGACCGATCCCAAGCCGTTGCCCTCTTTCCCCAGCGAGTTTTTGCCCAACACGACGCCAAACGCGCCAACGCCCGCTCGGGTGCCGTATGCGAGTCCTAGGAAATCTTCGAAGTAGTGAGAGGCAAGGTCTACTGCGAATGGAAGAGGACGGAGTCTAGACCAAGGAAAACGCCATGGCCTTCCGCACACCGCGCGATCTCGAGCTGACGGCTCTTTTAATCTCGCCCAATCGCGAGCTGGCGGATGCCTTCTTGGCTACCGTACCCGTGGTAAGAGGCTTTCAGATTCTGGCGGATCTGCGCACCTACCCGCACCTGCAAACACTGGAAATCAGGCTCCGTCAACTGCGTCCCGAAGTGGCTTTCGTGGATCTGACCTCCAACCTCGAGCAAGCGGGTGAAATTATTCGTTACTTGTCCTCGCTCAAGCCCCCGGTCTTCGCCATCGGGTTGCACTCCCACAACGACTCCGAGGCGATTCTGCATTCCGTGCGCCAGGGCGCGAGCGAGTTTCTTTATGCTCCCTTTGACGTGGAAGTGCAGCAAGAAGCGCTGGCGCGACTTCGCCGACTACGCCAGCCCGAAGCAGGCGAAGAAGAGCAACAAGGCCGCATTCTGGCTTTTTCAAGCAGCAAACCCGGCTCCGGAGCTTCCACGCTGGCTACGCAAATGGCTTTCGCCTTACGCCGCACGACGGGGAAACGTGTTTTGCTGGTTGACCTTGATCCGACGGGTGGAGCAATTGGCTTTTATCTGAAGTTGACGCACCAGCCCTCGGTGCTCGATCTTCTTCAGGCGTCGCAGTTTGGGAACGTCAACTGGGCGGATTATACGGTGAGCTGCGGCGGGGTAGATGTCCTGCCGGGTCCCGATGCGCCCCGGCTTGAGCCCTTCGATCCGGTCCGCTATCAGGAATTCTTTCACCAGGCGCGGATGTTCTATGACTGGGTGGTTGCTGATCTCCCCTCGGTCTTTCACCGCATTAGTTTGCTGGCTTTCGCGGAAACCGAAAGAAGTTATCTCGTCTCGACAACCGAATTGCCGAGCCTGCATTTGACCAAAAAAGCGCTTGGTTTTCTCAGTCAGCTTGGCTTCGGCAAGGACCGGATCCATCTGGTACTCAACCGCGTAAATCCCAAAGACGGTATTGCAGGCCAAGACTTAAGCAAACTGTTTGACTGCACCGTACAGGCCAGTTTTCCGAATGACTACTTTTCGCTGCACCGAGTGATCACGCTCGGGCGGCCGCTTTCAAGTGACTGTGAACTGGGCCGCTCAATTGAGGTGCTGGCGGCAAAAATCGCCGGCTCCGAGGCTGGAGAGAAGAAGCGGGCTGGGCATGTGCTACACGCCAAAGCGACTCTTGCGGAGACCTAGCCAAGGAGTTTCAAAAGAGAACACTGACGAAGGTCCATTACGATGCTTCCAACAACCGAAAATCGAACCCCTCAGCTCACCTGGGAACAGCGTTTGCTGAAGAATGCGGGCCGGCCAAAAGCGACCCTCAAGCCGGAATACCAGGAGCTTAAATTCACCCTTCACCGCAAGCTGCTTGACAAGATCAACCTAGAAGCGTTAGCGACCATCGACAACCAACGAATCCGGGGAGAAGTGCGCCAGGCGCTATTTTCCCTGATCGATAACGAGCCTACGCTTCTTAGCTCGCTCGAGAAGCAGCAGATTTGTGAAGAGGTTCTGGACGAAGTTTTCGGATTGGGCCCGCTCGAGCCGCTGCTCCAGGATCCCACCATTAGCGACATTCTCGTGAACACGCACAAGCAGGTTTATGTCGAGCGCCGCGGCGTGCTCGAACTCACAAGCGTCACCTTCCGTGACGACGCACATTTGTTGCGAATCATCGACAAGATCGTCTCCCAAGTTGGCCGCAGAATCGACGAGTCGACGCCGATGGTGGATGCGCGCCTGGCCGATGGCTCTCGTGTCAATGCCGTGATTCCACCTCTGGCTGTGGACGGGCCGCTCATGTCGATTCGACGCTTTTCGCAAGACAAGTTGATGCCTGTGGATTTGGTGGAGCGGCGAGCGTTAACCCCGGGAATGATGGAGCTGCTCGAAGCCGCGGTCAAAGCGAGATTGAACATCATCATCGCCGGTGGGACCGGCGCGGGCAAGACGACGCTGCTCAACGCCCTCAGTTTCTTCATCAGTCCCAAAGAGCGAATCGTCACGATTGAAGACGCGGCGGAATTGCAACTCAAACAGCCGCACGTGGCACGGCTTGAAACACGTCCTCCGAATTTGGAAGGCCAGGGGGCGGTTCGGCAGCGTGAGCTTCTGGTCAATAGTCTCCGCATGCGCCCAGACCGGATTGTCGTAGGCGAGGTGCGTGGCAGCGAGGCGCTCGACATGCTTCAAGCGATGAACACAGGTCACGACGGCTCTCTGACGACCATTCACGCCAATTCTCCGCGCGACGCCATTTCGCGCCTGGAAGTGATGGTGTCGATGGCAAACGCCAATATGCAACTGATTTCGATTCGCCAGCAGATTGCCAGTGCTGTGCAGGTGCTGGTTCAAGCTGCCCGCTTCTCCGATGGTTCGCGCCGGGTGACCAACATAACCGAGGTTACCGGCATGGAAGGAGACATTGTCACGCTGCAAGACATTTTCGTCTTTGAGAAGCGCGGGCTTTCGCCGGAAGGAAAAGTCATGGGGCGGTTTGCCGCCACGGGCATACGGCCCAAGTTTTACGAAAAGCTTTTGGCTGCCGGCATCCGCCTGCGCCCCGATTTGTTTGACGAAGTGGCGGAGGTCTGAACATGACGTTTCTTCTGACCGTTGTTCTCGCCTGGTTCGGTTTTGTTGTGGTTTGGTATCTGGTGCGCGGCGTGTTGAGCAAAGCGGACGCCGACAAGATCAAGCAGCGGTTGCAGGGCGCGCCGAAGCAGTCCGCGGAAAAGAAAAAGGAGACCGGCGCCGTTTCCAAGCCGCTGATTCAGACCGAGGACAAAAGCGTCGGCCAGGTGACTCTGCAATTGCTTCGCCGGTTCCAGCTTCATGACCGTCTGCGGGAGTTGCTAGAACAGTCCGGCCTACGGTGGAATGTGGCGCGGCTGATGCATGCCTGTTTGGCCTGTTTCATTGCGGGCTACTTGGTTGTATGGATGTTGACGGACTTGCGCTCGCTCGCTTTGTTGATCGCTGCCGGATGCGCCTTTCTGCCCATCGGCTACGTGCTCAAGAAACGCGCGGCCAGACTGCGGAAATTTGAGGAGCTGTTTCCTGAGAGCTTAGAATTTGTCGCTCGGTCGATGCGCGCCGGACACGCCTTTTCGGTGTCTCTGGAAATGATTCACCGCGAATTTCAAGAGCCGCTGGCGGGCGAGTTCCGGCGCACGTTTGAGGAGCATAACCTCGGGCTTCCGCTGGATGCCGCGCTGCAAAAGCTCGCCAAGCGCGTCCCCTTGTTGGACGTACAGTTCTTTGTCTCGGCCGTACTGTTGCAAAAGCGCACGGGCGGAAACCTGGCGGAAATTCTCGACAAACTAGCCTATGTCATCCGCGAACGGTTCAAACTTCGGGGCCGCATCCGCGCGGTGAGCGCTCACGGCAGAATGACGGGCACGGCCTTGTCGCTTATCCCGGTTGTGGTGGGGATCATTCTCATCTACGTGAACTCCTATTACGCGGAGTTTTTCTTCCGTGACGAGATCGGCCATTACATGTTAGGCGGAGCCGTGGCTTTGCAGTTAATTGGCTACGCAATTATCAAAAAGATCGTAACCATTGAGGTCTAATGCCATGGTGATGGTTGGCGCCATATTCTTACTTTCGCTTGCCGTGATGGTCGGGATCGGCACTCTCGGTCTACGCTTTTGGGTACGCCCGCGGGAAGCCATGGAGCGAGTGGCGGGACTGGGAATGGCGGGTCCAGAAGCTCCGCCGCCGCACCCCAGTCTGGCTTTCCGTGACATCCTTCTGAAGCTCGGCAAGTATGTTCCCCAATCGCCCAAAGACGTGAGCGTGATGCAGCGCCGGCTCATCCGGGCAGGCTACCGCAAGCCGAACGCGCTGATGATCTTCTACGGGGCGAAGCTGTTCTGCGCCCTTGTGTTTCCGCTCATTACCTCGTACTTCATCTTGAGCGCCGACACCGATTCCAGCAATAAGGTCTTGGGCCTTGCTGCCTCCGTGGGTTTGGGATTTTTTGGTCCCAACGAGTTTGTCAATTTTCAGGCGCGGCGGCGCCAGAAGCAGATTCGGCGAGGCTTGCCCAATGCGCTTGACCTGATGGTGGTGTGCGTCGAGTCGGGGCTCGGTCTCGATCAAGCGATCTTGCAGGTGGCCAAAGAGCTCGAGCATGCCCACCCAGAGATCAGCGAAGAATTTGCGCTGGTGAACTACGAGCTTAAGGCGGGCAAGCGCCGCGCCGAGGCGCTGCGCAATATGGCCGAACGCACAGCGGTAGACGATCTCAAGAAACTAGTCGCGGTGCTGATTCAAGCCGACCGGTTCGGTACTGGCATTGCGCAGTCGCTCCGCGCGCATGCCGATTATATGCGCGTACAGGCCCGGCAAATTGCTGAGGAAAAGGCCGCCAAGCTGGGCGTCAAGCTGGTCTTTCCGATCTTTTTCTGTATTTTGCCGACGCTGTTTGTGGTGACGGTTGGGCCGGTCGTGGTGAAGATCATCAGGGAGCTGATCCCCATGATGAATAACATTTAGCGACAAGTTCGCAAGCGTCTTTGCAAGTTGTAGAAGACGCAAGCGTACTCCCAGGGCCGATTCCGTGGCGCTGGGAAACGCAAACCCGTGGGAAAGGAGAATGGCGATGGACAGTTCGATGATCCGGATTGTGTGCGCAATCTTGGCGGCACTGTTTTTAGGGCTGATCGTGATGCGCCGCAAAAAGAATGCCGAGTGACGGCGAAAGTCTTCGGCGCTTTGGGAGGTGATGGCCAAGCGGGCGGAGGAGCCGCATAGCAAATACAGCGGCTCCTTCCACTGCGCTTGGTGCGAATGGCACTGGGCCAGTACGTCGGAAAGGCTCCTTGCGAAGTGCAGTTCGCAAAGCAGGTGTTGCGGCCACGGTCCCAAGCTTAAACGCGGTTGGCTTGGGCGGCCGAAAAAAAGATGGAGATCGATTTTGGAGCAGATGGTATGAAGGACAAAACATTCCGGTGGTGGAAACTCAGCGCATGCCGGCATCTGACGATTGCTGTGATGGGAATCGCCCTCTTGGCGAGCGCTACGCAAGGCCTCGCCGGAACGGTTGGCAAGGTGGTGCCGATTGGAGGCCATGCCTCTGACCTGGCCCTTGATGAAGCCCGTGGCGTACTCTATGTGGCCAACTACACAGCCAATCGTGTTGAGGTCATCTCGCTTGCCGATGGCTCCATTCGGACCTCCATGAATGTTCCGGCGCAGCCATCCGCCGTGGCGCTGAGTGCCGACGGCAGATACCTCGTGGTGGCGCATTTTGGCGCTTTCCAGCAAGGGGCAAACAACAACGGCTTAACCGTCATCGATTTGACTACCAACAGCAGGCAAATGTATGCGCTTGGAAGTGCTCCCTTGGGCGTGGCCTTTGGCGTGGACAACCTAGCTTTGGTGGTCACATCCAGCGAGTTCATGGTTTTTGATCCGGTTTCAGGAATGACGCAGCTGCTTGGTACGGTGAGCGGCGTCACAACGAAATCCCTGCCCCAACCAGTTGGCCAGTATCCGTCCAACATCGTTGGCGCGACGATGGCGGTTAGCGGCGATGGGCTCTGGATTTTTGGCTCCGCGGCGGTGGGTACAGGGACTGGTGGCGGAGGGGGCACAGCCAACACGACGCTGGAGTTTTCCTATGAAGTGACAACGAAACGGGTGGACGCGGCGCTATGGACCTGGTCCCCACCACCCGGGCCGCGCGCCGTCAGCGTAAACTTCGACGGCTCGATGTACCTATCCGGTTGGAGCATGTTCGACCGCCGGCGCGATGTGAACTTTTCTCAGCTTCCCAACGTAATCGGTGCTTTTGACGTAGGTTCGCATGCCTGGGACTCCGTCCGGGGGCGAATTTATGCCCAGTTCATTGAAGATACGGGAGCCGGTGGAGCGCAACAAAACATCCGCTCGCGCCTGCCCGTTCTGCAAGTTCTCGATGCGGACAACTTGGCGGTTCGGGAACGCTTTCAGCTGCCCGAACACCTGAGTGGCAAAAGCATTTTGAACTCGGATTCTTCGATGATGTACGCCATCTCAGACAGCGGAATTACGATGATTCCGATTGGCAGTCTAGAACGCTTGCCCCGGGTGGTGGCCGACAAAGAGAGCATCATTGTACGCGGGAATTTCTGCGACCGCCGGGTGAGCTCGCAGGAGCTCATTTTGGTAGACCCAAGTGGCGGCAACACGGATTTCTCCTTATCCGTGAACGCACCCGGCGTGACAGTTACTCCCTCGAGCGGGGTGACGCCTGCCACCATTCGCGTGAACATTGATCCCAATGCCTTTCAAAACCAGCGAGGAACGGTGCAGGTAGCCATCGAGATCAGGTCTGCGCGCGGCGTGAACCTGCCCAATCCGATTCCGGTGCTCATTAACAACCGCGAACCGGATCAGAGGGGTACGGTGGTGAACGTGGCGGGCCGGTTGGTGGATGTGCTGGCTGATCCGGTACGGGATCGCTTCTACATCCTGCGGCAAGACACCAACCAGGTGTTGGTCTACGACGGCAGCACCCAGACACAAATTGCAACCCTGCGCACGGCGAACACGCCAACGCAAATGGCCATTAGCTTTGACCGGCGTTATCTCATGGTCGGTCACGATAATGCGCAGATCATCCGCGTGTTCGATTTAGAGACTCTGACTGAGACGCAGCCCATCCGGATGCCGGGCGGTTTTTATCCCCGGAGCATCGCGGCGAGCGGCAAAGCCATTCTTGTGGCGAGCCGGGCAGCGGGTCCGGTACACAAAATTGCGCGGGTCGACTTTGCCTCTCGGAGCGCAACGATTTTACCGACGCTTGGTGTCTTTGAGAATGACATTCACGTCAACACGGTGCTGGTAGCCACGCCGAACGGCAGCGCCATTCTAGCGGCGATGGCGGATGGACGCCTGATGCTCTATAACGCCAACACGGACACCTTTACCGTTGCACGGAAGGATTTTACCGAGCTTTCCGGCTCTTACGCCGCCTCGAGCTTTGACCAGTATGTTGTCGGCAACCACCTGCTCAACGCTTCCCTGGTTGCGATTCGAAACTTCGATTCGACGGGTGTGCGGAGTTCCGGCTTCTTCTTCTTGGATCAGGGCGGATTCCGGACGGTAGCTGCCAGTAGTTCCGCAGCGGGCGTGATTCAGCGTTTTGACGCGGTGTCAGGCCAGCTAGCGCGAGCCACGCGGATGGCGGAAGCACCGCTTCTTCCGGAGGTTGGGTCAACCACATCAACTCCCACGACGCCTGGGTCTCCCAGCACACCCGCGGCGCCAGCAACCCCGGGGCGGCAGTCGTGGATGCAGGTATTCACGCGGACCATTGCGCCGCTTGCAAATCGCACCGCTATTGTGAACCTGACGACATCGGGCTTCACGGTCTTGCCCTGGAGTTATGATGCGGCGGTCGCGGCGCCCCGAATTGAAAGGGTGGTCAACGCGGCCGACCAAGGCGGCGCAATCGCCCCAGGCGCGCTCATTTCCATCTTTGGGCGCGATTTAAGTCCCATCAACCAAGCTTCGCAGCAGATGCCATTGCCGACCGCCCTTGGCGAAAGCTGCCTGACCGTTAACGGAGTGCCAGTTCCCGTGATTTTCGTATCGCCGAACCAGATCAATGGTCAGATTCCGTTCCAGATGGAAGGAAACGTGCAGCTGGTTTTGCGCACTCCAGGCGGCGTCAGTGACAACTTCAATCTCACTATTCTGCCGACAGCGCCAGGTATTTTCCGCAACGGTGTGGCAGGAGCTGCCACGGATCTTCCTGCCGTGTTTCGCCACACCAACGGCCTGCTGGTTACACCTACGAATCCAGTGCGCCGGGGCGACACAATTTCGATTTACCTCACGGGTCTTGGCCGAACGTCACCGGCGGTGGAGTCGGGTGTGCCAGCGCCGAGTGATCCGCTAGCGTCAGTCATCATACCGCCTGTGGTTTCGATCGGAGGTGTAGAGATCCCGGTCCTATTTGCTGGTTTGGTACCTGGTTCAGTTGGCGTCTACCAGATTAACGCCCGGGTCACCCACCTCGTGCCGACGGGGCTAGAACAAATTCTCACCGTGCGCCAGGGAAGTGGGGCTACCTCAATCCCGGTTCGCGTGGTTGACTGAAGTATCCGCACCATCAAGGGGAGCCTCGCCCCCTAAAGGCGAGCGTTGAAAGGACCGAAACGATGAATGCTATGAGGATCAGTGTGCTTTGCGCCGCTTGCTTGCCGCTCGGTTTGCTGGCGCAAAGCTGGGAGATTGGTGGCGTTGGCGGTGGAGGGTTTTATACCACTCAACAAGTGGTCCGCGGCAGTGCCAAGGCCGACGCTGGTTTCGCTCCAGGCTATGCAGCTGGCTTCGTGCTAGGGCAACAGATGGGGCGCAGCTGGGGAGGCGAGATCCGGTATACCTTCCAAAGCAATGAAGCGGAACTAAAGGCGGGAGGCGCGAAGGCGAGGTTTGGCGCCCAGTCGCATACGGTCCACTACGATTTTCTCCTCCACTTCAGCCCATCCGGTTCGAGAGTGAGACCGTATCTCTCATTTGGAGCTGGCATCAAGCACTACCGCGGCACGGGAACCGAGACGGTGACGCAAAACCTGTCGGAATTCGCGTTGCTAACCAAAACCCGGGACACGACGCCGGTGGCGGTGTTCGGGGTCGGCGTCAAAGTAAAAGTGGGAGAAAAATCGAGCCTGCGGATCGAAGTGAAGGATTTTGTGAGTCCTGTGCCAACGAAGATCATTACCCCCAACCGGGGCGCGAGTCTTTCGGGCTGGCTGCACAATTTCGTCCCCATGTTTGGCGTTTCCTACGTCTTCTGATCTTGCGGTTCGTTTTTTCGCCCAGCCACGCATATACTGTGTAACAGTGGGAGTGGGTTTTGGGATTCCGCATTCTTGCCTTTCTGATGAGCGGGCTCTGTCCTTTGCTGGGGCAGAGCCCGCAGCCGTCTTTGCCGAAATCTCTCGCTGAAGCCGTCGCAGCCGCTAGCCCCACAGGCTTTGTCGGCAGTTCGGTTTGCCGCATCTGCCATCCCGACGTTTGGCAAAGTTTCTTCCGAAATCCGCACTATAAGAGCCTAGCCTCTGGCAAGTCTGAGCCCGAGAATACGGGCTGCGAGAGTTGCCACGGGCCGGCCAAAGGCCATGTAGAAGCGCAAGGCGGAAAGACGACCATTCCGGTTGCCTTTTCCCTGCTGAGTCCCGCAAAAACGCTCGATACCTGTCTTCGCTGTCACGGAAAGGATCTCAGCCGCATTGACATTCGCCGCTCCTCTCACTCGCAAGCAGAAGTGGCTTGCGCCCACTGCCACTCGATTCACAAATCGACCACACAAAAGTTTCTCCTTGCCAGAGATCAACGTGATCTTTGTTATGGCTGTCACGGCAATGTGCGGGTGCAGTTTGCGATGCCGTTCAAACACCGTGTCAACGAAGGTTTTATGAATTGCACAGACTGCCATAACCCGCATGGGGCGCCGGCGGCAACCTGGCGTATGGGTGTTCGGCCCAGGATGGTGGCGCAGGCTCTGGCAAACGAGGAGCCGTGTTTGAAGTGTCACACTGACAAACGCGGCCCGTTTGCCTTTGAGCATCCTGCTGTGCGCGTCGATGGTTGCGAGAGTTGTCACCATCCGCACGGATCCACCAACGCCAAGCTTCTCCGGCGACCTGCTGTCTTTACGACTTGTCTCGAGTGCCATACGGGCGGGGGAACCTTTGGACGGCAAGCGGATGGAATCGCTCAACAGTCGCCGACCCACGACATGCGAAACCCGCGGTACCAAAACTGCACGGCCTGTCACGTTCGGATTCACGGTTCTAACGCCGACCGGCTGTTTCTGAGGTGAGCTCATGCGAAAGGGAGTTCTGTTTCTACTTCTTCCGCTCCTAGCTCCCGGACAGCCCACCGTTGCTCCGACTGACGCGGCGGCTGGTTCCGTGCGAGGAGAAAACGTAGGCGGTTACAACGTTGTCAATCACTTTGAATTGGGCTACCGCTTCCGATCGGTTGAGGGTAACTTGGGGAAGTACCGCAGTGATGTCAATTTTGGGAACGGGATTCGTCTGTTAGGCAGTGAATTCCGGGCAAACTCTCGGGAGGGCCAGGGAAAATTTTTCGATGAGTTCACGCTCAATACGCAGGGCTTGGGAAACGACCCTTATCAATCCTCTGTTTTGCGCCTCGAAAAAAACCGCATCTACCGTTATGATCTGCACTGGCGATTAAACGAATATTTCAACCCGGCACTTACCATCGCCAACGGGCTTCACCGGATGGATACGAGCCGGCGTTTCCAGGACCATGATTTCTTCCTCTTTCCGCAATCCCGGTTCAAGCTGATTGCTGGCCATACACGCTACTGGCAAAGTGGTCCGGCGCTGTCGACGTTTCAAGCCTTTGACTCGCGCGGAGACGAATTCCCGCTTTTGGCTGATATCCGTCGCGGAAGAAAAGAATACCGCTTGGGCGGAGAAGCCGCCTTGGCCGGTTTTACCTTCCATGTTCTGCGAGGCTGGGACCACTTTCGAGAAGACACCCCGTTCAACGTCGACCAGTTGGAGCCAGGAGCCAACCCGGCTGACAACACCACGCTGAGACGCTTCCGGCGGACCGAACCATATCAAGGAGACAGTCCCTACTGGCGGCTTGCTCTGGTTCGAAACTCCAAAGTTTTTTCGATGAATGCACGGTACACGGCGGTGGCCGGGCGACGGGATTTCGCCTTGGATGAGACGGCCGTCGGAACGGATCGTCTCGGCGCAGCGCGAAACCGCCAGATTCTCGTGACCGGAACAGGAAGCCGCCCGGTGACTTCGGGGAATCTAAATCTGGTCTGGACACCGCTTGCTCGGCTCACCCTATCCAACCACAGCGCCTACCACAACACGCGGATGAATGGCCAGGCAAGCCTTCAAGAACTTGAAAACAGCCAGTCGAGTTTTGCAATCCTGAATTTCCAATTCCTCGGTATCCGAGCCATTTCGAACTTAACTGATGCGACCGTGGCGCTCACTAAGAAGGTCAACCTCTATGCGGGCTACCACTTTTCAGACCGCCGGATTCGGTCGCGGGAGGGCGAGCAGGTGGGCTCTTTCAGCGACGTATT
This sequence comes from Bryobacteraceae bacterium, assembly GCA_025056455.1. Taxonomy (GTDB): domain Bacteria; phylum Acidobacteriota; class Terriglobia; order Bryobacterales; family Bryobacteraceae; genus CADEFT01. The sequence continues at coordinate 74,601 of JANWVY010000004.1, forward strand.
CTCATCTGAGCAAAGCAACCGGTTACATGCTGGTCTGGGCGGCGTGCGCTTGCGCCCGGTCAAGCCGTTGTTCCTTCAGTTTGACGTGGAGCTGGGCAGGGCCAACCAACCCTTTACGCCCATCTCAGAGAAAAACTACCACTCCTTCAACGCTCGAGTGCAATGGAGGGCCCGGACGGTTCAGCTTTCTGCGCTCACCCGGACGTTGTACAACGTCAACTCAACGAACTTCGTTTTCTTCAGCTCGCGCTCTCGCCACTATGCGTATGACGGGGTGTGGAATCTGAATAATCGCTTCTCTGTCGAGGCGGGTTACTCCAAGCTGCACCTCGACACGCAGGGCGCCCTGGCCTACTTTGCCGCTTCGCGCCGGATTGAGGACCAAAACTCTCTTTACGTGAGTAATCTTCATACCGGGCATCTGGCGGCCAGACTCGTCCTGGCGAAACGCTTCGACCTGTCTTTGGGCTACTCGATTGTTCGAGACACCGGCGACGGACGGCCCGCTCCCTCTTTACCGTTGACCTCGATCCGCAACGACGCGCGCGAAGCGTTCGCCCTGGTACAAGTCTTTCCACTCCGTTATCAATCGCCGCTGGCGCGGCTGTCGGTGAAAATCCGGTCCAACCTAGGCTGGAATTTTGGATACCAATACTACGGCTACCGGGAGGACTTTTTGCAACTGACCGGTCAAAACTACCGGGCGCACACCGGGTTTTCGAGCCTACTATGGTCTTTCTAGCGAACTAACGTGAGGGTCTCATGATCCAGCCAAGCACGTTCAACATCACAACGCTTTGTATGCTTGGTTTGACCGCGTGGATTTTCTGGATGCGACACCGCACGCCGCTTGAGAACAACTGGCCCCTCTTCTATTACGTCGCCCTGGTGGTTTATTCCAAGAAATTTGAGGATGCCATCGATCCGACCGTGCTGTTGCTCACAGTTGTGATGGCGCTGCTACTGCGATTTGAGTTTCTTGGCCCACGCGCCTTAGCGGTCATCAAGGTCTTCGAATCTTTGGGGCTCATTTATGTTATGGTGCGCTGCTTTAGCCTCGTGTACGGCTAAATTCAAGGTTTCGCAACTGGCATTCCCGCTTCGGTCCAAGCGCGCCAACCTCCCGCTAGGGAAAAAACATTCGTGTAACCCATTTTTTGCAGGTTGTCAGCGGCAAGAGCGGAGCGAAACCCCCCGCCGCAGTAGAGAACCAGTAGGGCCTGTTTGTCGGGGACGGTTTTCTCGATATCCCGTTCGATAATGCCTTTCGACAGATGAATGGCCCCTGCGGCATGCCCGTCGGCCCATTCCCGGTCTTCGCGGACATCAACGAGAATCGCCTCGCCCGAGAGTTTGCGATAGCCCTCGATGTCAATTTCGCGGATGCGCGTTTTCGCATCGTTCACAAGGGCCAAAAACGCTTCGTCGTGTTTCATGATTTTCCTTTCGGAGCGGTTGAAGAATTTCAGAGGGTTTGCCAGCCGAGGCGCCGGTCACACTCTCTGGATGCGTGCGCCCAACGCGGCTAGCTTTTTTTCAATTTTCTCGTAGCCACGGTCTAGGTGGTAGATGCGGTCAACCACAGTTCTACCTCGCGCCACTAAGCCAGCGAGAACCAGAGAGGCGCTCGCGCGCAGGTCGGAGGACATTACTTCTGCTCCGCTTAACTGGCGCGGACCGGCCACAATAGCCTGCCGGCCTTCCAGGCGGATATTGGCGCCCATGCGCATGAGTTCCGGGGCATGCATAAAGCGATTCTCGAAAATGGTTTCGGTGATAATGGAAATCCCCTCGGCTTGAGTCATCAGGGCCATGTACTGCGCTTGGAGATCGGTGGGGAAGCCAGGATGCTCTTCGGTGGTGACATCGGCCGAACGGAGGTTGGCGCCGCGGACGCGAAGTGTATTCTCCTCCGGGCGGTCAACCATCACGCCAACTTGAGACAGTTTTGCCAGCAGGGCTTCCAAGTGCGATGGCTCACAGCCTTTTACGCGGACGTCCCCACCCGTGATTGCTGCAGCCAAAAGGAATGTTCCCGCCTCGATCCGATCCGGAATAATTGTGTGCTCGGCGCCACGGAGAGTCTGGACGCCCTCGATTCGGATGGTGGAGGTCCCGGCGCCTTCAATACGAGCTCCCATTTTCACCAAGAGCTCAGCCAAATCTTTTACCTCTGGTTCCCGGGCGGCGTTGTTGAGAATGGTGGTGCCCCGGGCCAGCACGGCGGCCATCATCAAGTCTTCCGTGCCCGTTACGGTGATTCGGTCGAAATGAATCGATTTTCCGGCTAAGCCGTCGGGAGCCACAGCTTCAATATATCCGTGGCTTTGTGTAATCCGAGCGCCAAGCTGCTCGAGGCCCGAGACATGCAAATTAATAGGGCGTGCGCCAATGGCGCAGCCACCGGGCAGAGAAACGCGGGCCCGACCGCACCGCGCTACCAAGGGGCCCAAGACGAGGCTCGAGGCGCGCATGGTCTTGACCAAATCATAGGGCGCCTCGGGAACGAGAATTTGCTGCGCCTGCACCCGCACGGCGCCTTGCTCCACTTCCACGGTCGCACCGATTGAGCGCAACAGCTGGACCATGGTTTGAATGTCCTTGACGGCGGGAATACGGTGAAGAATCACCGGTTCTTCGGTTAGCAGGGCCGCAGCGAGGGTCGGCAAGGCAGAGTTCTTCGCTCCGCTAATCCAAACCTCTCCATGAAGTTCTTCCCCTCCCTGGATGATGAAGCGTTGCATGGCCTACCGGTTTCCCCCTGTGTCCGAGGTGGTTGAGTCATCCGGAGGAATCAAGCGAGCTAGCACGTTGCCGCAAGCAGCAAGGCGTTGTTCTGCTTCCGCCCGGCTCACGCCAAGCCTTGCCATCACGATGGCGACCCGTACGTTCCTGCCCGCTTGCTCGAGTAGTTCGGCAGCCTGGTGACGGTTGACGCCGCCAGCCTCCATCACAATTCGTTGAGCCCGGTCGAGCAGCTTGGAATTTTTCGGCTGGACGTTGACCATGAGATTGCCGAACGTGTAGCCGAGGCGGATCATGACGCCTGTGGAAAGCATATTCAAAACCAGCTTCGTAGCCGTTCCAGCCTTCATCCGGGTGGATCCAGTAATGACCTCGGGACCGGTGAGAGGCGTGATGGCAATGGAGACCAGCTCGGAAAGAGCGGAAGCCGGCACACAGCTAATCCCGATGGTAAGGCAACGCATCTGCTGTGCCTCTGTAATGGCGCCAAGCACATACGGGGTGCGGCCACTGGCGGCAATCCCGCACAGGACATCGCCGTGCCGGAAGCCGGCCGCAAGCAGGTCCCGGACACCGGTTTGCGGATCATCCTCGCTCGCTTCCGAGGCTTTCGCCAGCGCCGCGGGGCCCCCGGCAAGAACCGCCTGCACTAAGTCAGGAGGACAACCGTAGGTGGGCGGACATTCTGCCGCATCCAGCACGCCCAGCCGCCCGCTTGTTCCCGCACCCAAATAGAATAATCGGCCGCCCGCGCGAAGCGCCGATGCGGTGCGTTCGACCGCCTCAGCCACTGCGGGCAAGACCTGCGCCACCGCTACCGCTACCGTTTGATCCTCCCGGTTGATGAGGCGAAGCATCTCCAGTGTGGGCAACCGGTCGATCTGCTGGGTGAGAGGGTTTCGCTGTTCTGTGAGCAGGTGATCTAACATGGGAAGCTCCTGAGCATCGCGGATGAGCGGTGTGCGGCTCTGGCCCTATTCTCGCAAGTTGGCGCCCAGGATGTCCTCCTTTTGCGGGGCAGAACCCACCCACAAGTGGACTTGCGAGGTTCAGTACTTCCCCGACTGGCATTACTAAGGTATTCCCCCTCCTACAAATGAAATCATAAAAGTACTTGACTCAACGTACCGGACGTCCTTAGACTAGGGAAGAGCAGAGACGCGGGAAACCTGTGTCGCTCTGCGTCGTTGATTGCGTCTCGGAGGTTCGGATGAAACTTTTCTTTTTGACTGCCTTGACGAGCCTTGGCTTGCAGGCAGCCACGATTACATTTGGTCCAATATCCCAAGCGGGCGGATATAACCCGGGCGAGCAGACTTCCTTCTCGCTAACGATCTCGCTGCCTCAGTTTAACCCCACCCTGGGTTTCCTCACTTCGGTCCAAATCTTGGTGGAAACCCAGATGAACCGCAGCGGCGACATGGTAAACAACGGGTCCAACGCCGCGCCGATGAGTTATTCCTACACTCTGGCTAGCATTAGCGTGACGGGCCTGGGAGTGAGCCATGTCCAAAACGGAAGTGTTGCGTTTACTTCAGGTGAGGTTTTTCCGTCGGTGCCAGGTAATGGTGGAACCCAGAACATCACCCCGCTCCAAGAATTTTCGAGCGGGACCTACATCCCTGCTCCGATTCTTTTCATTGGCTTCGGTAACGTGAATTACACAGTTGCAGGTTCTGCAATCCTGAATACCGGTTGTGGAAGTGGAAACTGCCAGACGAACATCGCCACCCTGATGGGCGCCCGAATGACGGTTACCTACACTTATGACCCAGCGGGTGGGGAAATCCCCGAGCCGACCACATTTGCTTTATTTGGACTTGGCTTGGCGGGATTGGGCCTTCTCAGGCGGCGGAGCTAACTCCATCTTTGTAAGGAGTATTTAACGCGGCTTCAAGCGGTTTTTGTGAAATAAAACGACCGATGAGAGAGCTTCTCATCGGTCGTTTTTGTTTCGTTCATCGTGCTCGGTCTCGGGGCTCCCCTTCGCTCCAAGCCGCAGGTGGCAGGTCCGCAACCCGAACGGGCTTTCGAACGAAGGGGAGATTTTTAAGGACGTGGTCGTCCTAGGCGCTGAACGAACTACCGCAGCCGCAAGTGGACTTGACGTTTGGGTTGTTAAACTTAAAGCCTGACCCTTCTAGGGTTTCGACGTAGTCAACCTCCGCTCCATCGAGATACAGCAAGCTGGCCTGGTCGACAAACACCTTCAAGCCGTTATAGTTGTACGTTTTGTCCAACAGGGAAGGGTTATTCTCAAAAGCCATGGAATAGCTGAAACCCGAGCAGCCTCCACCCACCACGGCGATCCTCAGCCCCGTCGGTTTGGGATCTTGAGCTTCCAGAATTTCCTTTACCTTCTCCACGGCACGATCTGTGAGTTGAATCATTGCAGTTGTTAAACTCCTCTCAATCAAACTATATCAAAAAGGCATGATTTGGAGAAGCAATCTACAGGGAGGCCCTGCCTCGGCCCATTGTTCGGCGCTCGATCAGCTCGGTCTGCTCGAGTAAATCTTCTTTCCGGCATCCCTTGTCACCCTGTAGCTCGCTGCCCCCTTTGCAGGGCGTCCAGGACTTAGTGCAAAGGTCGCAAAGAGCGAATCTGTGATATCATATGAGGCCGGTCGGTGTCCGCTGGCAGCGCCTGGGCGAAACCGGATCGCCACGGAATGCGTCGGTATGGGCATGAGTGGGCTGACAAACGTTCTTCCGTTCCCTGCTACGGTCGCAAAACCCCGCGCGAAGACAAAAGTGGAGAACCGATATACAGATGAAGCGCTTCTTGTGAAGCGGGTTCAGGCGCGCGACGAACTGGCGTTTCGGGAAATCGTTGAGCGTTATCAGGCCAAGGTCTACTCGATTATTTACGGAATCCTCCGGAACCGGAACGACGCGGAAGACATCGCCCAGCAGGTGTTCTCCAAGGTTTATTTCTCCATTGGCAGCTTCGATTCGCGCAGTTCCCTACTTACCTGGATCTACAAGATTACGGTCAACGAGTGCTACGACTACCTGCGCAAGAAGCGAGTTCGGAAGCTGGTGTACGAGAGCGACTTTTCTGAAGAGGACACTCGTCGGATGGAGAACTCCGAGGCCGTCACTGCCACAGAAGCGGCTGTCGATGATACCCTAGCCCGGCGAGACTTGGCCATCAAGTTACTGGAAAAGTTGTCCGAGGAGGACCGTCAGTTGATCTTGCTCAAGGAAGTAGACGGGCACTCGGTTGAGGAACTGGCGCAAATGACCGGCATGAATGAGAATACAATTAAAGTAAAATTATTCCGAGCCCGGCAGAAGCTCTTTAAAGCGTCTCAACGCCTGTTCCGAGGGGGAAGGCCGGCTACCGTTTGACGCCCCGTTCCACGAGGCGTCCGGAGCGTTTTCTAGGAGTGATTGGGATGGTCGCTCACAACAAATGGAATCAAAAACACAATCAGGCGGCCAGTCACAGGAAAGCACATCACGGGCGGAGACAACTCCGCCGTTTTGGTTGGACAGACTGAGAAGGGAAGAGCATATGTGCCCGATTACCCGGGATGGACTTGAAGGATACCTGGCAGGCAAGCCCGATCCCCGGCTTCAACAACACCTTGCTCAATGCCGAGAGTGCAGAGAAACCGCGACGCAATTCCTTGCCGTCGCGGAGATGGTTCGGTCCTTGCGGCCGGCCGAACTGTTAGAACCTGCCCCAGGCTTCTATGGCCGCGTTATGGACCGGATTGAGTCCCAAAGAAGCAGCTCGATTTGGAGCGTGTTTCTTGAACCGCTGTTTGCGAAACGTCTGGTTTACGCTTCCGTGATTTTAACGCTTTTCCTGGGAATCATGCTGTTTACGAGCCCGAAGGACGAAGCGGTGCATCTGTCTAGTACCCCGGAGCATATCCTTGTCGAGGAGCAGCCTCCGGTGAGTCTAGTGAACGTGGATCAGGATCGGAATACGGTTTTCGTGCAATTAACCACTTACCAGGAGTAGCGAAACATCACCAGGAGAAACGAAACATGGCAGACCACCGGATGACGTGGCAAAACCCACGGATCCTGTGTATCCTTCTGCTTGTTTTTCTTTGCGGCGCGACGGCTGGGGCGCTGGCCATGCGGTTTGGCTCGTCTTCAAGCCCCCGCCGCGTTTCGAGCTACTGGCAAGAGGGCGGGAAAGAGATCTCCATCGAACGCTTCCGGCGAGAACTGAATCTGACTCCGGAACAGGCCCAGCAGATGGAAACGATTCTCAACGACTTCATGATGTATTACCAGCAGGTGAAAGATCAGCTGGACAACGTTCGGGCCGACGGCAAAGCCAAGATTCTTCAGATTCTCAGCGACGAGCAAAAACAAAAATTCGTCCGCATGCTGCAGGAAACGAAACAGAACCGCTAACGGCTGCCAGGGCTCGGGCAGACCCAAAAAAGATCATTGAACGCCGCAGAACGCGGTGATATTCTAGGCTTGCGTGGATTGATTTAGATTGCCTCAACCGTCCGCGCTCTCCAGGGTGGGATCCCTCAATGTGAGGCAACAAGTTCCCTCCCCGGACACGTGCGCTGGCGGCCAGAGGCAGTTGGCTACTTGCAACCACGTTAAAAAAAGTGCTAAAGGCGGGCCAGATCAGAAGCGATAACCCCTGAGGGCCCTCCGATTGGAGGGCTTTTTCTTTGCTCACTGGCCACGCTGGACGCAGCAGGAGAATGAACGATGAGCGTCTGGCAGACCCCATCCACCTTTCCCGTCCTCCAAGGAGTTGAGGGTGACTTACTGTCGTTGCGAGTCACCGTCGAAGCCCATCTCTTAGAAGAGCTTTTGGAGACACTTGCGGAGGCGCCCTTTCCCATTAACCCAGAAATCGAACATCATGCCGAGCTGGTTGAGAACGGTAAGTCTACCGCAGCCGTTCATGTCGAGTTTCCCGTGTGGCGCTTGCGTGTGCCTGAGTTGCGGGCAGCGCTTGAAGCCCGGGGCTTCCGTCACATCCGTGTCCGGAGCATGTTCGAAGAGATCACACAGGAGGGCTAGCCCTGCAGCCCCACAAGAGGGGCAGGGGGGCGGCGGTTTTGCCATACTAAGCCTCAGTGATCCTTTTTCGCTCTGCCGAGGCGCTGGTCGACGATCCTCTGGAGCTGTATTCCCGTGAGCCGAACTGCTGCCTGCTGACGCCCACGGCCACTCTGGCCGAGCATCTCCGGCACGCCATCGCGCGCCAAGGTGTGGTCGTACGGCCGGACAGCATCGTTACGCTCTCGCGGTTTGTTGAACCCTGGGTCGCAGATCTTTATCCCGCCTCGAAGTCTACTCTGCGGTGGTTGATCCGCGAGGAGCTCCGCAGAGAACCGCCCGCCGAGTTTCGCGCTCTCGCTGACTCCCCAGGTCTTGAAACACTACTAGCTTCCCTGCTTGAGGAGCTCTCGGGAGCGGACTGCACCCCCGAGCTGATTGAAGGTCTCGCCCCAGCGAGCGTGCAAGGCATCTATGCCCGGCTCTCCAGCCGACTGGACGAGCAAGGATGGTATCTCCGCTCTAGGCGCCTGCATCTGGCTGCCCAACGCATGCGAAACGCCGAGCCCCGTTTTCGGGCCTTCGCGGTGACCGGATTCTACTCGTTCACGCCTTCCGAATGTGACGTCTTGGAAACATTTCTAGGGCGTCCCGTAGCAATTCGTTTGGAGGAATCCTCCTTTTCGGTGGAAACAGAGGGAAAACTTGCCGGACTCGGGCTCCTTGCCCGCCGCCAAGAAGAGGATCGCGCCCAGGAAGCGAGTTCTGTTCTGGTCGCTGCTCCCAACATGGCGTTGGAGGCGGATGAAATCGCGCGCCGAATTCTGAAGGAGGTTGCCAGCGGAAGACGCTACCGCGAATTGGGTGTGGTTTTGCGGAGAGAACGACCCTACGCACCTCTCCTTACCACGACCTTCCGCCGCTACCAGATCCCCGCACGGTTTTATTTCCAGCAGAAGCTCCGGGATCACGCCGTGACGCGTTACTTGCTGTCAATCCTGGAAGCCGCCGAGCAGGGCTGGAACTACGAGGCGCTCCGCCGCGTGCTTGGGAGCAGGTATTCGGGTTTTGGCGCCAGCGCCAGGGGCGATGAACTTTCGAATTGGTTGCTCCGCCACGCTCCGGCGTCTGGCCTGCCAGAGGCCCTTAGGCGGCTAGAGCGCTTCACGTCTTGGCTCCACGACGTACGTACTCCGGAGCAGTGGAATGAAGCGCTGCTTTCCTTGCTGGATGAACTGGTTCTTCCCGCGACAGAAGACCGTGTGAGCCACGAGCAGGCTCTTGAGTGGAGGAACCTCGCAGCTGCTATCAGGGGATGGGAACAGGCACTCGAAGAGACAGCGCGGTTGCTGTCCTGTTTCGGGTCCAAAGACCGTGTGTCTTTGGCCGAATTCCGGTCCTGTTTGGAAGTTGTGCTTGCGGAAGCGTCCCTTCCAGCTTCAGACCAGCGTCGGGATGTCGTTCATGTAATCGATGCCTACGAGGCGAGGCAATGGCGGCTCCCAGTGATTTTTATCTGTGGGCTTACCGAGCGTCATTTTCCTCAGTACCATGCAGAGCATCCCTTGCTTGGCGACCAAGCGCGATTCGAACTTCGAAAAACGGGACATACCCTGCGCACATCTCAAGAACGCCAGCAGGAAGAAAGCTTCCTTTTTCAAACCGCTTGCCGGGCGGCGACCGAAAAGCTCATTCTCTCTTATCCGGAAGCCAATGAACGGGGCGAGGAACTGTTGCGCTCGCTCTTCCTGAACCGGCTACTTGTTCGCAGCGCCGAACGCGCAGTGGCTGTGCGTCCCCGAGTGTTTTGGCCGGCGCCCCCTAGCCCTCCGTCGGGCAGATTGTGCCGAGAGAGCCTACCGCTGATCCGTTCTGCCCGCACGTCCCTTTCGCCGACCTCCATTGAGGTTTTTCTGCAATGCCCGTTTCAGTTTTTTGCATCGCGGCTGCTTCGTCTCGAAGGCCCTCCGCCAAGGCCAGAAGAGCGCCTTGACCATCTCCTTCAGGGTGAGATCATCCACCGTGCGCTTGCTGAGTTTGAAAGAAGTCCCATTTTTGCCGAAGAGCTCCTCACCAGACTCCTCGAAGAGACTTTCGAGCAACATCACATTCCTGCCACTTGTGACACGGAACAAGTCCGGCTCGCGCTGACCGCAAATCTGAAGCGTTTTCTCCAGAGCGCTCCGCTTCAAGGCGGTCGTACTCTAGCCGTGGAAAGACCTTTTGCCTTCAAATTCGGAGCCTTTCGCCTGCAGGGCAAGATCGACCATGTCCTGGAAGTGCCCCAGCGCGGCATTGTCGTAATCGATTACAAGTATTCGTCTCGCCAGAAAATTCGAGACCGCATCCGCGCCACCGAACGGGGGGAATTGGTGCAAGGGGGGCTCTATTTGTGGGCGGCTCAGAAGTTACTTCAGAAACGGCCAGCCGGTATTCTCTATTGCGGACTGAAGGGGGAGATTTCCTGGCAGGGATGGCACATTCCGATTCTGGGCTGGCAAGATGTAGGGGAAACACTCGAGGCGAGTTCCCTCGGCGAGCGGATCCAGGATGCCGTACAAACCGCGCAGGCTGTGGCCGAGCGAATTCTCGCAGGAGAATTTGCCCCGGATCCCGCCGATCGCCGCAAATGCGGGCTATGCGACTTCCGAGATGTCTGTCGTGTGGAAACGCTCGCCGCTTCCCGCACACTTGCCGCAAACGCAAGCTTGTGAACCCCTTCGATTCGCATGTTGAGCCCTTCACAACGCGCCGCAGTTGAACGTTGGGGCCAGGATGTTTGCGTGGTTGCCGGTCCGGGTTCGGGCAAAACCCGCGTCTTGATTGAGCGCTATCGCTGGCTCATGGAACAGCGCCAGATCGCACCTCACCGTATCCTAGCCGTTACGTTCACTGAGAAAGCAGCAACCGAAATTAAGAAGCGGTTGATGGACGCTTTCTCCGACTCGCAAACCATCCGGGAAGACCTTGAGCGGGCCTGGATTTCCACCATCCACGGCTTCTGCACCCGTCTGTTAAGAGAGCACGCCATGGCTGCGGGCATCGACCCTGACTTTCGTGTGCTTGATGAGGCGGAAGCTCGAAACCTGCTTCGCCAGTGCGCCCAGCAAGCCTTAGACCATCAACTCCAGCAGCAGCCAGCTCGGATGCGCCAATTCCTCCAAGAATTCCATGGCGGCGGCGTCGACCTCGCGACGGCTGTCATCGCGGTGTACGAGGAGGCCCGAAGTGCTGGCGTGCCGGTGGAGTCGATTCAATCGCCCCGTCCCTCGGATCTGAATCCTTGGGAAAAACTCCTGGCGCAGGTTCACATCATCCTGGCGGATCCACCAACAGGCACGCTCAAGCAGCGCGAGGCACATCTGAAGATGCAGGACTGGGCCCGCGCTGTCCTCCATCTATCCTCAGACTGCGACTGGTTGCGCCAAATCGACCTGCTCCTTCAATTGCCCCGACCAAGCGCCCTCAAGATGGGCGTCCGCGCTCGCAGCGCAGCGCAGCAACTGCGCGACAGCGTGCTGGCAGAAGTGGTGGGAGAGATCGTCCTCCGCAAGCACCTCAACCTGTATCCGGTCTTGCTGGAAGTAATCTCTGGAATGCACCGCGAGTACGCTGCCCGGAAACGACAGAAAGCGGTGCTCGACTTTGAAGATCTGCAAGAAATCGCTATCCGCCTTCTCGAATCGCAATCCGCTATCCGGGCTAAGGTGCGCGACAGTTTTGACCATGTGCTGATGGATGAGTTGCAGGACACCAATTATCTGCAATGGCGGCTCATCGAGCTCGTCCGCAAGCCAGATTGTCTTTTCATGGTCGGCGATGTTAATCAATCGATTTACTCCTTCCGCCACGCCGGGCCCGCCGTCTTTCAGAAGTACCGAGACGAACTGATCGCTTCTGGCAGAATTGTGGACGAACTTCGGGAAAACTACCGCAGCCGCCCGGATGTGATCGACGTGATCAACACCGTCAGCCCCTATCTCATCGCAGGAGTCGAACCCCACCGGCTCCTCGCGCAGAGCGCCTATGATCGAAAAGACTCCCCCTGTGTCGAATTTCTTCACACCTATGCGGCGCGGGAAGAGGATGATCCGGTCCGCACGGAAGCCCGTTGGATTGCACGGCGAATTCGCGAGATTGAAGGACGCGAGCAGATTGGAAGACAGGGCGAACGGCGGCCGGCGCGATTCTCCGACATCGCTGTTCTTACCCGGACCATCGCTGGGCTAGCCCCCATTCAAGCAGCGCTCGACGAGTTTGGGATTCCCTGCTTGGTGAGCGGTGGAAGATCGTTTTATGAAACACGCGAAGTTCGCGACCTTGTGGCCTATCTCGCGGTACTGGCCAATCCGCTAGACGAAATCAGCCTGGCTGTTGTGCTTCGATCTCCCCTCGTTTCCATTTCCGATGACACCCTACTTTGGCTTAAATTTCAGTCTTCTCCGGACTCAACGCCGAATCTCGCTCGAGCGATTGAACAAGGCCTAGCCCAAAATACGGTCCCGTCCCCAGATCGAGAGCGGCTTGGATGGTTCTGGCGTCTGGTGAAAGCCCACCGTTCGCATCTGGATTCGCTAACGCCCGATACCTTTCTGGCTCAAATCGTGGATGAATCGGGTTACCAGACGGGCTTATCGGCCCGCGCGCGGGCCAACATCGCCAAGCTCTATGCCATGGTCCGAGAATGGGCGCTTGAAAAACGTTATCCACTTTTCGAGCTTGTGGACGAACTCAAACAGCGGCGGCTTGCGCAATCCGAACCGGAAGCAGCGGTGACGGAATCGGCGAATTGCGTTCACTTAATGTCTGTACATGCGGCGAAGGGCCTGGAGTTTCCCATTGTCTTTGTTGCGGCCCTGCGAAGTACTGGCCAAAACCGAAGGCCGCCGGTTTGTCTGGATGAACAGCATGCGATTGGGGTGGCGTGGCGACATCCCCTCTCACAAGAGGCCCTTTCTGATTCCGTACATCTCCGGGTCAGCAACCAGCGCCGGCAGCAGGAGAAAGCGGAAGAAGACCGGTTGCTCTATGTGGCGATGACCCGCGCGGCGGACCGGCTCATTTTTACGGCCTCGCCGGTTGGTCTAGGTGACTGGGCCAAGCAGGTCGCAGAGGCACTTCAGCTGCCTGCGACCATCCCCCGGGAAGAATCGCAACACATCACCTATACGCCGGGCGGAACCGCTGTCAAGGTCATTTTCACAAGCGAGGCAGCAGAGGAAGCAATCCGTTGGCCCGGCCTTCCGCTGGCCCCACGCCAAGAAGCCCAGCAACTTGATCGCATTCCTTCTGCTGAACAGTACGACGCTACCGTCGCCGTCACCGCGGTTGCGCAGTTTGCTCTTTGCCCGCGACAGTACTACTTGGCCCGTTACTTGCGCTGGCCTGCCCGAAACGCGGCCAGTCAACAACGCTTTGTTATGAATCCCCCAAGATGGGATCTCGAAGAGCAACCAGATACGGATCTGGCGGCGGATGAACTTGGGGTCCTGGTTCACGATTTGCTCGCGGGCAAACCACGACCAGACGCTACCGAGCAGGCGAGGGCCTTGGCCCGGGGATTTCAAACGAGCGCCCTGGGGCGTCGATTGCGGCGAGCTCTTCGCCAGGAACATGAATTCGATTTCATGATGGAGGTCGAGGGTATGATTCTTCGCGGGCAAATCGACCTTTGGTTTGAAGAGGGCGGCGAACTGTTGTTAGTCGACTTCAAAAGCGATGATGTCGAAAAAGGTCAACAGTGGTGGCACGCACAGCGTTACCACACGCAAATCCAGCTTTATTCCTTGGCGCTCGAGCGACTATTGGGTCGGTACCCCAACCAGGCGATTCTTTGGTATTTACGGACGCAGGAAGCGGTTCCGGTTTCGCTCGATGCTGTTCAGATCGATAAGGCCCGCCGCCAGGTTCGCGCTCTCCGAGAGGCTCAGAATCTGGTGCAGTTTCCACTGCGGGAGGGCCCGCACTGTCTTCGCTGTCGTTATTATCGGGGAGCATGCCCGTCCCTCTATGTTGCCTGTAATGCGGACCTCGTCGAGCCGGTTCAAGCCTGAGAAAAAAGAAGTAGCCGTCTCACCGCTGAGACGCGGATCAGCCCGGGGGCGGCTCACAAAGAGCAGAAGCGGCTGAATTTTATTCAGCGCCGCCTTGTGGCAGTGAAGTTGCTAGTTTGCCGCGGGGATTGTCTTGAAGGTGACTGTTCGTTCCACGGATATCGAATCGATGGCCAGTTTTGGCCGCTTTCTTTTCCGCTTTTTCGCCACGGCAGCCGCGATTGCCTTGTTCGCAGGGCTCTTGGCCGCCTTGCTGGTCGCGCTGCTTCTGCGCTAAGGCGGTCACTCACTTGCCGTGCCAATCCTGGTGCGGGTAATTCTTACCGTCCTGAATCTGTGGCAGGCCGGTAAAAAGGCGCCGCAGCGCAGGTTCGCCCGGGAAGAGAGTTGCGAACCGGCAAGCGCCAGTCTCCGATTTCCCTTGTTAACTGCTGGGGTGACCACCCGTTCCCGCGGAGGGGCTGTCCGGCGGATTGGTGTCTGGGGGTGTGGCGCGCGGTCTTCTTTTATAGAAGATCTCCTGCTTAAACCTTTTGTGGCGGATCACTAAGATGAAAAGCACGCCCATCGACACCATGGTCGAAGTTCCCCCCATCACGAAATAATCGACTTCTTTTCTCGGGTGAGGTATCAACAACCACATTAACCCGAGCACCGAGAGGAAGGTGACGACGACCAATCCAGCGATTAGCCCGAGCTTTGGCATTAATCGTAGCGTTCGTAAACAACCTGTTTTTTATCGAACCCGAGTTCTTTGATGCAGCGGTCGCGGACGTCGTTGACCATTTCCTTGAGGCCACAAATATAAACATCAAAATCGCGACGAGCCCCTATGTGGTCAAACACGTACTGCTGCACCCGGCCAACGTTTCCTCGCCACTCGGGGCTAGGGCGAGTCACCGTGGGAATGAATTTGAAATTGGGATACTGCCGTTCCATCTCTTCGAATTCCCGCTTAAACATGAAGCTATGGTCGTAACGGACGCCGAAGACCAGTACAAACTCGTGTTCACGGTCTCGAGGTAAAACGTATTGGAGCATGGGACGGAAGGGAGCAATCCCGGTGCCTGTTGCAACAAAGATGGAGTGGTTGACCGGCTTGCGCAAGACAAACATTCCGTGCGGGCCCTTCATTTCTAACTGGTCACCAGGTTTGAGCGAGAACAGGTAGGGGGAAAAAATGCCTTCGTGGACAAGATTGAGCACGATTTCGAAGGTGTTTGCTTTGGGTAAGGAGCAGATGGAATAGGCCCGGGTGACCTTCTTGCCGTTTAGCGTTTGCGACAGGGAAACAAACTGGCCAGGAATAAACTCGAAGGTTTCAAGATCCGGTATATCAAACCAGAAATGGCGGATTTCTGGAGCGATCTCTTTGACGTCCAGCAGTCTAGCCTGGTGAGGAATCTGGTGAGCTAGCATGGATTCAGGGCTTTCTGAGCACGTTCCAAAACGATTTGTCGCAGCGCGGGATGACCTTCGAGCGGGTCGGTGACATCAATTTTTAGAGTTGGGTATTTCTGCTGACACTCGAGGACCATGCGGGGAAGATCACGCTGCAAGTGAATACCGAGGGTCAAGAAAAACGGAACCACGACAACCCGCTTCGCGCCAGCTCGGGCCACACTATCAACGGCTTCCGCAAGATCAGGCCGGGCCAGTTCGAGGAAGGCTGTTTCGACGAGGGAGAAGCCGCCCATGCGGGCCACCTCGGTCGTCACCGCGCGTACCGCCTGATTGGCCGATTCGACGCTTGACCCATGTGCGAACACAATGATTGCAGTCTGCACGAAAGACTCCCTTCATCCTAGTACAAATGAAGAAGGTCCGTTGAAGAGGGGGGCACTCAGCCGGAGCAAAGCCTGGACCTACTGCTTCATCTTACCGCGGCGAGCATTTTTTTCATCATCGACTCGAACGAAGCTCTGGGGATCGCAATCTGCTTGCGGATGTGAGCCGCTTTCCATTCCGATCTGGCTTTCGCAGGCAGCAAGCGCACCACGCGCTCCATGGCGCCGCCAAGCGTGCCGGACATACCGGCTAAGGCGCGGTAGTAGCCGCGCTGGCCCGAGATCGTGCGGCATCCCTCGATGAGCGCAGCGAGTACCTCCGCGCGTTCCTCCTGCGACAGTAAGGGGTGGGTGGCCATGGTGGCGCCCCAGTCGTCGAAAAACGGGCCGAGCGGGAGAAGAAAATCAGGAGAACGACGTAGCGCTTTCACCGCCCGCAGCGGGTAATGGCGATGCCCCTCAACCGCTAAGGCCTTGCGATAGATGCGCGCAGCCCGTTGAAAGGCTCCTCCATAGCGGGTCCCATCCTCGTGCGCGAGACGCGCAAAACGCGACCTCCACAAGCGGTGCCTCTCGCTTTTCGGCCAGAAGCGAATGCCTTGATCGAGGTCTCCGGCGTTGTGTGTGAGCGACGCCGCGATTCGAAGAGCATCCAGCTCACAGCCCTTGGTGGCCAGGACGAGATCGAATGCGGCGACCTGGCGGGTTAGTTCCTGGTGAATCGCTTCCCCAGCGAGCTCAGCATGGGTGTTATCTTGGAGGTGAACAAACGCCCCCAGTGCGCCAGCAAGTACGCTCAGCAGCTCGCCATTGTGACCGCTAACGGGTCCAAGTCCTGCCAGGTAGATGGCTCGCGCACTGATGCCTTCGAGGGACCACTTTGTGGCGCGCAGCGTGAAGTGAAACATGCGTCGAAGGGTGTCACGGTCCCGGCTGAGCTGCCAGAGCCGGCCCCGGATTTTGCTGTCGACATCTGTTGGGACGAAGGTCGCCACAGTTGCGTGATGGCAAGCTAAGCAAAAGGCGAAATAATCTTCGAGATAAGCCTCGTGGTTGACGTGCTGGGAATGTAAACGTGCTAAGCTCTCGGCTCCTTGCAAGATTTGCAGAAAGCCGAACGGATGGTCCCCCAGTTCAATGAGACGCGCACCCAGAGGCAAGGGGTGAGCGGACATTTTCGGGCCGAGAAACGGGGCAGTATTTCGCACCAGAGCGAAGAGAGCTGCGGGGGAGATGAATTTTAGTTGTACTCCGGTCTCCCCGACGGCCATGTACGATCTTTCACCGGACGAAGGATTTCTTGAACCGCCGCCACCAAATCGGGGTCTGGTGGCTGATCTACAGCACGCGCGTTCCGCTCCACTTCCTCAGGCTGAATGGCTCCGCTGAGCGTGCTGTGAATCCCTGGCTGGGCGTACGCAAACTGCATTCCAAGCTGGGCAAGATCTACGCCTTTTGAGGCACACCACTCGGCTGCCTTCCGGCAGACGGCTTTGATTTCCTCGGATGCGAGATGCCACGGGGGTGGGCCTGCCGGCGTCAGCAATCCGAGACCGAGCGGTGACGCGTTGATGACGCCCAGATTGTGCTGTTCGAACAACGGCAACAGGGAGAGCAGTGAGGTGTTTTGCAGGGTGTAATGTGCATAGGAGATGACGACGTCCAGTTCGGCGACTGCCAGAATGGCGGGAAAAATTTTAAGAGGTAAACCGGAGGCTCCGACGAAACGAACTTTGCCCTCCTGGCGGGCATCGATCAAAGCGCGCAGCCCTTCCTCGACAACCTGGTCAAGGGGGCAGAATTCAATGTCGTGAAGAATGGCCAGATCGAGATAACCGCAGCCAAGTCGCGCCAGGCTTTCCTCCAGCCCTTGTTTGACCCGGCGGTAGGAAAAGTCAGAATCTTGAAAGCTGTAGCGCCCCACTTTGGAAGAGAGATAATAACGGTCTCGCGGTATCCCGCGAAGTGCCTTGCCGACAACCGTTTCTGACCTTGTAAAACCGTAGAGGGGGGCGGTGTCAAGGAAGTTGATGCCGAGATCGAAGGCGGTATGGATGGCGCGGATCGCTTGTTGTTCAGAGATGTCCCCGTACACGCCGCCAAAGCCAGCGCAACCAAGTCCCATGACCGAAACGTGTAGGCCGGTCTTGCCGAGCTTGCGGTAGCGCATGGCAGGAGCCCTAGCGCAACTCCTCCATGATCATTTCGAGAGCTTCGCGGCTCGGGCGTAACCGGTCTTCCCCGAGAGAAGCCAGAGGTTCGTCGCATAAGCCGAGCATGTCAATCAGGGTATCGCGGCCCTGCTCCAGGTAGAGGATACCAGTAAGAACCTCTTGGGCCTTCTCGGCTTGGTGAAGGGCTTGAATGGCGGCCAACTTGTCAGTGGGGTCGTACTCCCGGCCGAGCTTCTTTAACCGCAGAAGAGAACCGTCGTGTAGGGTGACCTCGCGCGCTTCCCCTTCTTCGAGTTCCACGTGGATCTCCTCGTAGTAGGGCACATAGCTCAGGTCTTGCAGCGGGACTTCGTGTTCCTTGACATAGGTATAGCTTTTGGTTGATCCAACGTGGTCGTTAAAGGTTACGCAAGGTGAAATGACGTCCACGACACAAAGCCCTCTGTGGGAGAGACAGGTCTTCAAGATGGTGCTTAGCTGCTTTTTGTCGCCAGAGAAGGACCGGGCCACAAGCGTTGCGCCCAGCTCGATTCCAAGCAAGCAACAATCGATGGGAGTCAGCTGGTTCACAACCCCGGACTTTTGCGTTGAGCCGACGTCGGCGGTGGCCGAGAACTGTCCCTTGGTTAGACCATAAACGCCGTTGTTTTCGATGATGTAGATGAGTGGGACGTTCCGGCGCAGCATGTGGATAAACTGGCCGATACCGATGGAAGCCGTGTCGCCATCGCCCGTCACAACAATTCCAATCAGATCTTTGTTGGCCAGCAAAGCACCTGTACTGACTGCTGGCGCCCGGCCGTGCACGGAGTTGAAGCCATGCGCTTGACTGAGAAAATAAGCAGGGGTTTTTGACGAGCAGCCGATACCTGACATCTTGGCTACTTTCCAAGGCTCGATGCCGAGTTCGTAAAAAACCTCCACGATACGCTCGGAAATCGAATTGTGGCCGCAGCCAGCGCAAAGCGTAGTTTTCGAGCCTTTGTAGGGCAAGACGTCAAGACCAATCCGGTTGACCTTCTTGGGCGGCGGTGGCGCGGGAATCGTGGCGCTCATAATCCCTCCTTCGCAACAAGCTCATCGGTGACTGTGCGCGCATCGAGGGGCATACCGCCGTAATAACGAATGCTCCTTAGCTTCGCGATGCGCTCTGGCGAGCACTCTAATCTCATCAAGCACAACAACTGTGCATCTCGATTCTGCTCGACGACGTAAACGCGATCGTGCTGGTCAATGAACTGAGATAATTCCTCAGTGAAGGGAAAAGCTTTCAGGCGAAGGTAACTCGTTTCTATCCCATATTCGCGCAGAAGCTGATCCCGGCTTTCCTCACAAGCCCAGCGTGAAGTGCCACAACAGATGATGCCAATTCGCGCCTTGGGGTTGATGTCGACTTCGGGCTTGGGCACGTATCGCCGCATGGTTTCGAACTTCCGCGCCAAGCGGTCTACGTTATTCACGTAGTCATCTTCGCGCTCGCTGTAAGCGGCTTTCTCGTTGTGGCCTGAGCCGCGAGTGAAGTAGGCGGCGGCTGGGTGCGGGGTTCCGGGAAGGGTGCGGTAGGCAACGCCATCGCCGTCGACGTCCTTGTAGCGACTGAAGCCACCCAGCCGGTCCAAATCCTCCTTGCTCAAAACTTTGCCACGGTCGAAGGGCTTGGTAGGGTATTCAAACGGGTCCGCCATCCAGTTGTTCATGCCGAGATCGAGGTCTGTGTTGACGAACACGGGCGTCTGAAAGCGCTCGGCGAAATCAAACGCGTCCTGCGCCATTTGGAAACACTCCGCAGGCGAGGATGGGAAAAAGAGCGGATGCTTGGTATCGCCATGTGACAGGAAGGCGTTGGAAAGGATATCGCCTTGCATCGTGCGAGTGGGCAATCCGGTTGAAGGGCCGACCCGCTGCACATCAAAAATCACAGCAGGAACCTCCGCATAGTAGCCAAGGCCCACAAACTCCGCCATCAACGAAATGCCCGGACCTGAGGTAGAGGTCATTGCCCGTGCACCCGCCCAGCTAGCGCCAATTACCATGCCGATGGCTGCGAGTTCGTCCTCGGCTTGCACTACAGCGTAGGTCGCCTTGCCAGTCTTCTTGTCATGACGGAGACGTTTGAGATAACCGATCATCGTCTCCACCAAGGACGAGGAAGGCGTAATCGGATACCACGTCACCACCGTGCAGCCAGCAAAGATGCAACCCAGGGCAGCGGCAGAGTTGCCGTCAATGATGATTTTGCCCGCCGTCTTATCCATCCGCTCGATCACAAAGGGATCGGTTTTGCGCAGGTGGTCCATGGCAAACTGCCGCCCGGCCAGCACGGCGTTCCAATTCAATTCCGCCGCCTTCACCTTCTTGGGTCCAAACTGCTTAAACAGAGCCTTGCGCATCTCTTCCAAATCGATCGAAAGCAGATGCGCCACCACGCCGTCGTAAATCATGTTGCGGACCAGTTTGCGAAGCTTGGGCTCCGGACAAACCGGCGCAACCAGCTTGTCAAAAGGGACCGGGTAAAAGTGTAGATCCCCGCGCAACTCGTTTAACTTGAGCGGCTCATCATAGACGACGGCAGAGCCCTCTTCGAGCTTCATCACGTCCTCCCGGGCCGTCTCCGGATTCATGGCCACCAAAAAGTCAATCTCTTTTTTGCGCGCAATCCAGCCATGTCTGTTGGCGCGAATCGTGAACCACGTTGGCAACCCCGCAATGTTCGAAGGAAACAGATTCTTTCCCGACACCGGAACGCCCATCTGAAAGATGGACCTCATGAGTACGTTGTTCGCCGTTTGGCTGCCGGAACCGTTTACTGTCGCGACTTGGATAGAAAAATCGTTTACGATGCGATAAGCCGATTCGCCACCGACTTGGGATGCAACTGGGCTGACGTCAATAGTGGACATAAAAGTATGGCGCTCTCTTCAGAATACCCAGATGAGTACGGGAGGGGCAAGTCGATCTGTACAATGTCTATCGATATTGTGGAGATTAGCCCCGCCTTGACATCCAAATTCAAATTATATGTCCTTGTATCACGGTCTGCTCTTGGGATTTCAATTTTCGGTTACCACCTGTTGCGAAGCGTGCTGAATTTCAGCTGACTGGCGAGGTGTATGAGTGGGCAGCGGTGGCTGCGGAAATAAGCTCGCAGGCACGCGAGGATCTCGAAGCAAGTATCGAAGTGTGTTGTTCGCTTGAGGTTTTGGAATGGCTGGGATTTTGAATGGACTCGGTGTTGCCCTGATGTTGCTGGCGGGCTTCCTGCTGGGTTGGTGGTTGCGAGACAGGAAGGCAGTGGCACGGCTGCGACAGCAAGAGGCAGATCAACGGGCGGCGATGAAAGACTTGCAGTCCCGTTTTGAAGAGCTGCGCAGTTTGTTAACGGCCGCTCGAGCCGGGCGAGAGGAAATCGAACGTCAACTGGAGACCCAGCTCGCCCAGAGGTCTGAGCTGGAGAGGCGGCTGGAAGCCGCGAACCAAGAGTTAGAAGAGGCCCTGCGCGTTGCCAAGGAGCAAGCGGTTGCAAAGCAGGCGCTAGAACAGCAGATGGGCGAGTTATCGGCAGACTTGGAAGCGGAGCGAGCTCGAAGCAGCCGCCTTGACACACTTGGCATGGAAGTAGAACGGGCTGAAGCTCAGCTTCGCTCTCAAGCGTTACTCTTGGCTGAAAAGCAGCGCGAGTTCGAAGAAATCCGAGCCGGAAAGGAGGCTGAAATGGCCCGTCTCGAGCAAAGGATCTCCCAGTTGTCGGGCGAACTGGAAGCGAGCCGAAAACTTCAAGCAATCGAAAAAGCGGAGTTCGAGGAAAAGCTACAGTCCTGTGAACGGCGCTTGGAGGCTTTGCAAGCGAGTGTCGCGCAAAAGGACGCAGAGGTCGCCAAGTTGGAGGCTCTGGTGGTCCGTTTGACCCCTCTTCAGGTTCAACTTGCAGACCGCAAGGCAGAACTCGAGGCGAAGGAAAAAGAGCTGGGCCTGCTGCGACGCCAGAACGCTGAGCTCAAGGCCAAGTTGGTAGGCTTCATGCCGCCAGAGCTCTTGGTTTCGGAAGAGGCAAAAACGCGTGGCGCGGCTGAGCTTCCAGCCAACGAGCCTCGGTCTCGGTTCAAGGAGCCGGCTGACTGAGCGCGATTTTGCGTGTTTTTTTACTCGCACCGGAGGGAACTTTTTTGTAACGGAATACCAAGCCTCTAGGATCAACTCGCTCCTCACTGCCCCTCCCGCTCGCTCCTCACTGCCCCTCCCGCTCCCTCTTCACCGCCCTCCTCGCGCCAGGTACAGAGCTTTGCAGTTCTTGGATTAGGCGGTGGCACAACCTGCTCGAGGCTGGGAATTTGAGCCTTTTTCAGCAGTTCGACTTTCGAAGCTGCGGAGTTTCGCGGAGAGAGTAGTGCGTTTGAGTCGTAGCAGGCCGGCGGCCTGAGTCTTATTCCCTCTGGTGCGCCTTAAGGCTTGTTCCAAAATTTGCCATTCGATCCGGCCGAGGGTGGCTTCGAAATCGAGGCCCTCTTCCGGGAGCGGAATGAGGGGTGGCTCAGGTGAGCCGGGCGGTTCAGGTGCGGATCGTGTTTCTAGACGTGGCAAGACGAAATCGGAAGGGAGTAAGATTTGGCGTTCGCCGCTGAGAGCGATTGCCATTTCGAGGCAGTTTTCCAGCTGGCGCACATTCCCTGGCCAGGAGTAGCTTCGCAGCAGATCGAGGGCCTGGTCTGAGATGTGCCGCAGCGGCAGACCTTCCTGATCACAGATTTTTTTTAGGAAGTGCTCGGTGAGGAGAGGAATGTCTTGACGGCGTTCGCGTAAGGGGGGCAAGGTTAGAGGGACGACATTGAGGCGGTAGTAGAGGTCTTCGCGAAACTTGCCGGCGGCGATTCGCTCTTCGAGATTGGCGTTGGTGGCCGCGATCACGCGCACATCGACGCGAATGGTTTCCGAGCTTCCAATGCGCTGAAATTCTTTCTCTTGGAGTACGCGAAGAAGCTTCGCTTGCGTTTCTAGAGGCATGTCGCCAATTTCGTCGAGAAAGATGGTGCTGCCGTGGGCTTGCTCAAACCGTCCAATGCGCCTTTGAACTGCGCCCGTGAAAGCACCCTTGACGTGGCCGAACAGTTCGGCCTCGAGGAGTGATTCGGGCAGGGCGGTGCAGTTCACGGTGACCATGGGGAGAGCGGCCCGCGGGCTGGCGGCGTGGATGGCGCGCGCCGTTACCTCTTTGCCAGTTCCCGTTTCGCCTGTGATGAGGATGGTTGCGCGCTTTGGTCCAATCAGCCGAATTTTATCGGCTAAGCGCTCCATGGCCGGGCTGCGGCCGATGAGGAAATTACGCCAAGCGTCGTCACTCGCTTGGTCTGTGCGCTGGTGGAAAGTCTCGCTACGCTGCATAGGCATTTGACTCGTTGTCCTCCTCCCCCCCTCTGGCAGTATCGGAGGGAGGGGAGAGAGGGGCTATCGAAAAAATCGCTGAGCGAGGCGCAAGAGAAGGAGAGAAGGAGAAGCACGGGCTCGGTAGATTTCTGAGCTGTATGACGAAGCATTCGCAAACGTGTGGCGCCAGGGGACCACAAATCCCCCGTGAAGTGATGTGGTGCTGGTAAACGTGTTGAAATCGTAAACGCGCCGGGGACTTTAGGCCGGGGGGCCGGGCCGGGCTAGCTTTTTTGACTTAACCCTCTGCAAGCGCCTATGGCTAGAGTTACTCTGTTCAGTTATGGCCGAATCCAAGCTCCGGGTGTTGATCAGCCACAACCAGCTCCAGGCGCGCATCCAGCAACTTGCTGGCGAGATTGACCGCGACTACGCCGGTCGCGGTCCGATCTACCTGCTATGCGTGCTGAAGGGCGCGGTCCTGTTTTTTTCTGATCTGGCTCGGGCCATTTCCCATCCCGTGCGGATGGATTTCATTGGAATCTCGAGCTATGGAAAAGGGAAAACCTCCTCCGGCGAGGTGAAGCTGACGAAAGATCTGGATACGTCGATTGAGGGCTACGATATTTTGGTCGTTGAGGATATTCTCGACAGCGGGCTTACGTTGAACTACCTGGTCCATGTCCTCGAGCAACGCCACCCGAAAAGTATCCGAATCGCTACCTTGTTGGACAAGCCCGAGCGCCGAGTCCGGCCAGTGCGAGTCGACTATGTGGGCTTTCAGATCCCGGATGAGTTTGTTGTTGGCTATGGGCTTGATTACGCGGAGGACTACCGCCAGCTGCGCGATATTTGCGTACTCGAGCCCGAAGGGAGTGGCTGACTGAGCCAACCCGTAAAACCTTCTCTGTGTTCCCTTAGGGAGACTTTTGCCGCGTTGCAGTCTGCGCTTTCTTGCCGGGATTGCCGAAGCTTCTCGCCTGTAGACCACCGAAAGCCCAAGCGCAGGCCCAACTGGGCTGAACTGGCGTGCTACGCTAAAAGTTTCTGGGGTTTCATTCGTGGACAGAATCACTCGAGAAAAGCTCAAGCATGATCGCTTGCAGCAAGAGTTCGCGCATACGGTGCAATACCTAAGCGAGCACCGCGAAAAGGTTCGGAAGTACGGTCTGGTGGCAGCTGGGGTCCTTGTGGTGGTGCTTACCCTCTGGGGATTCTTGAGCTATCGGCGGAACGTTCGGCAAGAAGATCTGCGGAAAGCGACTCTGGTCTTGGACGGTTTTGTCGGCGACCCTGCCCAAAACCCTACGGGTGGTCTGAGCTTTAAGACTCAAGCAGAGAAGGATGCCGCCGCGGAAAAAGCTTTCTTGGAGGTGGCCAACAAATATCCAAAAACGCGCGAAGGTTTGATTGCACGGTTTCAAGCGGCTACGCTCGCCTGCGATCAGGGAAAACTTGCCGATTGCGAAGCTCGTTTTCAAGAAGTCGCCAAGAGTTCTGACGCTGAGATGGCTTCCTTAGCAAAGCTTTCGCTCGCTACCCTCTACCAGGCCCAGGGCAGAATTCCCGAAGCGGAAACCCTGCTCCGTCAACTGGTGGCAAGTCCTACTCCGCTCGTTTCCAAAGAGCAGGCGCAGATTGCCCTGGCGAAGGCTTTGGTGCGCACAAAGCCGCAAGAAGCCCGCTCGATCGTGGAGTCGCTCAAGGATATTGACCGGCCCCCGGTGAGCCGGGCAGCGGTGGGCGTGCTCGGCGAACTGTCCCAGCGCTAAAAGCCCCAGGTAGCGAACTCTGTGGATGTTGAGGCGCTTGCCAAGCTCCGGTTCCCGGTAGAACACAGTCGGGGACGGCGCTATCCTGAGCCATCGCATCCCTATCGGAATGACTTTCAGCGGGATCGCGACCGGGTGATCCACTCGCGAGCCTTCCGGCGCCTGGAGAACAAGACCCAGGTATTCGCTCAAAGCTACTCGGATCACTTCCGGAACCGCCTCACCCACACCCTGGAAGTCACGCAAATCGCTCGGACAGTTGCGGTCGCCCTGAAAGTCAACGAGGATTTAACGGAAACACTTGCCCTCGTTCATGATATCGGGCATCCTCCTTTCGCCCACGCCGGAGAGGCAGAGCTGAACCGTCAAATGAATCGTTTTGGCGATCAGTTCGACCATAACCTGCACGCTTTACGAATCGTTGAGCGGTTTGAGCAGCGTTATGCGCGGTTTCCGGGCTTGAATCTCACCTTCGAAGTGCGCGAGGGAATCATCAAGCACTCCCGTGACCTCACTCCAGGTGAGGACCTTGGGCTCGAGGAGTATCTGCCCGGTCTGAAGCCGCCCTTGGAGGCGCAGATTATCGACCTGGCGGATGAAATTGCTTACAACACGGCCGATCTGGATGACGCTCAATCGGCCGGCTTGATTCAGGCCCAGGAACTGGCTGAAGCGGTACCCGCAGTGGGAGCGCTACTCGAGGAATTGGAATTCCAGTATCCTGCCGTGCCGGAGCGCATCCGTTTTCTAGAATGTGTGCGAAGACTGATCGATATTTTGACTTCTTCGTTAATCGAGGGGACCTACATGGCTGCTCGGAGCATGGAAAGTATCGAAGAAATTCGATTGCAGCCACGTCGGCTTGCTTGTTTTACGCCTGAGGGGGAGCAACTAAGTGCGGCACTCAAAGCCTTTTTGCACCAGAAGGTGTACCAAGCCGAGGAACTAGCCCGAGAACGGCTTCGCTCCACACAGGCGCTGGCCAGCATGTTCCAGTTCTATCTCGAACATCCCGAAAAACTTCCGGAAAACTATTTTGAGAAAGGCCAAGGCGAAGCCTGCCACCGTGTCATTTGCGACTACATTGCGGGAATGACGGACGGATACTTCTGGAAGACGTGGAAAAGCTTGGTCGAGTCGTGAGGGGGCCTCTCGGGAGACGACGCGGCCAAAACCCGGAGACAAAACACGCCTATCGATCAGAAAAATACGCACTGCCAAAACAGAGAGCAGGCGCCAGATTGCCTGCTCCCGATCACGAAGCTGCTGACTTAGATTGAGCGTTGGAGCTGGACTTGGACCGGCTCGATCCATTCGCCCGAGCTTCCTTCCGCATTTCCGAGAGCCAAGCTGGCGGTCGCCCGCGACGGCGACCGCGCCCGCGGGCCAAGCGCTCCAGACTGAGAATTGCTTCCTCAATCTGTTCTTTTTCAGCCCTTAATTCCTGCAACATTTTGTTGACATCCATCGACCATCACCCCGTTGGCAAGTTTCGTCCGTTCTGAAAACGGAACGTATACGGGCAACTGTGGTGTTGCTCCAGTAGTTTAAACAATTAACTGGGGTAAAAGCAAGAGTGGTGTTCTGAAAACAGAACAAAAATTGCAACCGGGAAAACGGAGTGCAGCCGAATCGGAGAAATTCAGACTCGCAATAACGGAATCATCCCGGTCTAATTATACTAAACCTTTCGGCTCCAATAGAAATAAAACGGCAAACCACTCAGAATTATCCCGATACCCAACAGAGATTCCCTCGGAGAATTCTGAAGGGTGGATCCCAGCAGCGCGAAAGCTACCAGGACGAAAAGGATTGGAACTACCGGATAGCCCAGCGTTCGGTAGGGTCGCGCCAGGTGAGGCTGTTTGCGCCGGAGCACAATGACGCTTGCAGTAGCCATGCCATACAAAATCCAGCTGGCGAAGATGACATAGGTGAATAGTTGCTCATAGCGGCCACTCAAAACAAGCAAAGCCGCCCAAGCGCTGAGGGCCAGGATGGAATTTGCAGGTGTAAACCAGCGGGGATGCACTCGGCCAAGGGAAGGGAAAAAGAGACCATCGCGCGCCATCGCGTAAGGTACACGCGCGCCGGTGAGGATGGAGCCATTGAGCGCTGCGAATATCGAAATCATGGCCGCCAGGCTGACTAAACCGGCTCCAAAATTTCCCCAAACGCGACGCATCATTTCTGCGGCGACGCGGTCTGTTGCGGCCACTTCAGCCGAAGTCAAGACGAGAAAATAAGCAGCATTGGCCAGGAGATAAATTGCAATCACGCAAAGCGTGCCGAGAATCAAGGCTCGAGGTAGATTTCGTTGGGGTTCTTTGATTTCAGAAGAAACCATGGCCACATTATTCCAACCATCGTATGCCCAGAGCGCAGCCACGAGCGCGGCGAAGAAGCCCGCCAGCCCTCCCACCGGAGAGGGAGCGGAAGTGGTGAGATTCTCGGGGGACGCTTGAGGAGCCGTAAACCCTAGTAGGATGACGCCGCCGATAGACAGCACCTTGATGATGGTTACAGCAACCTGGATATCCCCTCCAAAGCGAACGCCGAAGTAGTTCACTCCCGCTAGCAGGAGAATGATCGCCATAGCCAGGAGTTGACCAGACCGGATTTCGAGCGGGGCTCCCCCAGAACCTAAAGGTAGCGGAAGGATGGCAATGGTTTTCTCCAGCTGAGGATAAAAATTGGCCAGGTAATAAAAAAATGCCGTCGCTAGGGTCGCAATCGAGCCGCTTTTCGCTACCCACATCTGCGTCCAGCCATAGATGAAAGCCCAGAATCGACCATAAGCAGCGCGCAAATAAACGTACTCGCCGCCAGCCTCGGGCAGCGCCGCCGCTAGCTCGGCGTAGGTCAGGGCGCCAGCGAGTGACAGCAATCCCCCAAAGATCCACACGGCAAAAACCATCCCGGGCGATCCAACATTGGCCACCATGGTTTTCGGCACAAGAAAAATTCCGCTGCCAATCACCGTTCCCACCACAATGGAGACGGCGGCCCAGACGCCGAGCTCCCGGCGCAGCGAAGGCGCTCCCTGCTGACCGATTTGTTTCGCTCCGGATTCAGCCATTTGAGGTTTCCCTTCGACCATCCCAGAAAAGACTTGTCACGAATCCGACTACAAAGGTAATGCTTGTGCCAATGACCACATACCAAGTGAATGCAATGTTCGTTGCAAACTTCACGTACAACATGGCCGCAAGCCCGGCTGTCATGCCGCACATGGCTGCTGTTTCCCTCACCCGCCGGGTTAGCAAACCGAGCAGAAACACCCCAAGCAAGGACCCGTACACGATGGATGCAATTCCCAAGCCTGCCTCAAGCACGCTACCCCACTGCTTAGCGAGAACGCCAATCCCCATGAGCACGGCGCCCCAGAACAAAGTGACAACCCGAGCCACCGTAAGAAAGTGGGATTCCTGGCGTTGAGATTCGCGGGCCACCACCAAGGGCTTATAAAAATCCATCACCGTTGTCGATGCGAGGGAATTCAGGGCGGCGCTCAGGTTCGACATCGCGGCGGCCAGGATCGCCGCCATAATCAAGCCTGCGATGCCCGTGGGAAGCTTTTCCCAAATGAAGAGCGGGTAGATCCGGTCGGTGAGTGCAGGCGGGGGCAAACCGTGGTCCTGATAATAGACAAACAGCATAATGCCAATCAGCAAAAACAAGGTGAATTGCAAAAAGATCACTACCCAGCTGCCGAACAAGGCAGCGCGGCTTTCCCCCTCGGTCTTGGCGGCAAGCAGGCGTTGCACCATTAACTGCTCCGTGCCATGGCTCGCCGTGGTTAAGAACATCCCCCCGATGACTCCCGCCCAGAAGCTGTAGCTCCGCGTGAAAAATGAGGGGTCGAGCGAAAAACGAAAATCAAAGATTTGAAACTTGCCAGCCGCCGAAGCGACCTGTACGACATGTCCCCAACCGCCCTCGATTGATTGCAGGATAACGAAGAAACTCACCAGGGCTCCGGCTAAATACAGAAACATCTGGACGACGTCTGTCCAAATCACTGCCGTCATCCCGCCTTCGAACGTGTAAAAGAGCGTCAGCAACACGATGATCAAGATGGACCACAGATCCCCGGTGCCTAGAATGATCGAGACAACAATCGAAATCGCGAATACTCGCACCCCTTCGGCCAAGGCTCGCAACAGGAGGAAGCTGCCCGCTGTCAGCTTTCGGATGCGGTCGCCGAAACGCCTCTTCATGAGCTCGTAGGCCGTATACATCTCGCCGCGAAAGTAATGTGGCAGGAAGAGAACCGAGATCAGGATGCGCGCCAAGAGGTAGCCCAGCACGACCTGCAGAAATCCTAGATTCCCCTGGAAGGCAAGAGCGGGCGTTCCAATGATGGTGAGCGTGCTCGTTTCCGCCGAGACAATCGAGAAGCCAATGGCCCACCAGGGCGCGATTCGACCGCCCAAGAAATAATCTTTTAGGCTTTTCTGCGTTCGCCGAAATCTCGCCCCGAACCAAGTGATTCCGATCAGATAACAAACAATGACGGCTAGATCGATCACGCGCATGAAATGATGGCGATTCTAGCATATTGATCTCTAAGCCCAGCGCGGTGAGCTTGCCGGGCAAGCGCCAGAATGAAGGGGCGTTTGCGCCGCAGCAGGTGGTCAACGGCCGCGCGGTGAGCCAAGGCCTGCACGTCGGTATAGCTTTTGAAGACAAGATTTTAATGAAACAGTTGAAGCGCGTTTAACCGGCGGCGCATCCTGTTTTACGATGAAGGTGAATCGCCTGATGTTCCTGTTTAAACTTTGTCCGCTCTTGTTCTTTTCCTGTTTCGTCCTCTTCGCCGAGTGGAAAGTAGAGCCGGTTTCGGCGGCGCCGGCCGCTCTTCCCGCCAGTCTGACGGAAGTTCTTCAGAAAGAAGGCTTCAAAGTGGTGGGGGAGAACGGAAACGTATTCTGCGAGGTCTGGTTGCGCGCCACGCCCCTGCCAAGCGCCCCGCTGGAAGACAGTGCTACCCTGGCCGTACCCCACGGAACTTTCATGGGTGTGATCCATTTTCCAAACAAAGGGGCAGACCGGCGGGGGCAGCCCATTCAACCCGGGCTCTACACCATGCGGCTCAGCTTCTTCCCCCAGAATGGAGATCACCAAGGCGTGGCGCCCCAACGCGATTTCCTCGTACTTACTCCTCTCGAAGCCGATGCAGATCCCAATGCCACCCCCGGCTTCGAGCAGCTCACCAACCTCAGCAAAAAGGTTTCTGGCACACCGCACCCGGCCGTCTTCAGCATGTGGAAAGTGGACAGCGAATTTAAGCCCGGCTTTGAAAAAATGGGCGAGAGCGATTGGGTGCTGCAAGCCAAAATCGGAGATACGCCTGTGGCTATTATTTTAATTGGGCGGGCAGAAGCCTGAGTACGGTTCCGACCTGCCAATCGAGCGCTTCCCCAACTAGAAA
This sequence comes from Bryobacteraceae bacterium, assembly GCA_025056455.1. Classification (GTDB taxonomy): domain Bacteria; phylum Acidobacteriota; class Terriglobia; order Bryobacterales; family Bryobacteraceae; genus CADEFT01. The sequence goes on from JANWVY010000004.1 coordinate 104,916, forward strand.
CTTGTTGTGATCTGGTTCAGTGTTAGCTTGAAAATATGAACCTCCTGATCAAATCTCCTGGAGCTCAGCCCGGTGTCTACCCCCTGGTCCAACGCGGCAAACAGCTCAAATATCTCTCCTTCCAAGTGATCGAACTGGGCCAGGGACTTCAGGTGCACAGCTTTGAGACAGGACCCGAAGAAGTAGCGCTAAATTTTTATACCGGTCCCGTGCGGGTTGAAGTGGATGGATGGCAGGCGGAAATCCCGCCCCGCGCTTCGATCCGCGAGCCACACCCCATGGTTTATGTGCCAGCTGGAGTCCAAGTGAAACTCCAAGCCTTAAACGGGAGCGCTCGGATTACGGTAGGCGGAGCTGAAGGCAAGCCCGGGGGCGCCCCCGTGCTGGTTGGGGGAGATGCGATTGTGGCGCGCTCTGTGGGCAAGGATCATTTTCGCCGCACCGTCTTCACCCATATCGCCGACAACGTTCCAGCGGCGCATCTCATCTGTGGGGAAACTTTGAACACTCCCGGTTGCTGGTCTAGCTGCCCGCCTCACAAACACGACGTGTTCAACGCGCCGCACGAAGTTCCCATGGAGGAGATCTACTACTTCCAGGTGGAGCCCAACCAGGGTTTCGGCTTTATCCGTGTTTATACCCAGCCTGATGATCCCAACCCCTTTGACCTCGCTTACGCGGTTGAGCATGGGGATACGGTCCTGATTCCTCGCGGCTATCACCCAGTGGTCGCCTGTCCGGGCTACTCTCTCAGCTACACCTGGATTCTCGCCGGCGAGGGCCGTACCTACGGTGCTTGGGCGGAAGATCCGCGTCATTCCTGGATTAAAAACTGATCTGGACTTCTCCGATCGCAACAGGGAAGGGGTTACACCCCCTTCCCTCCAGCAAACGAATCAAAGCGTTAAACGGCGTAACCGGAGCGCGTTTGAAATGACCGAAACCGAGCTGAAGGTCATGGCAGCAGCAGCAATGACCGGACTGAGGAGGATTCCGAACACGGGATAAAATACACCAGCGGCGAGGGGAACGCCAAGAAAGTTGTATAGGAAGGCAAAGAACAGGTTTTGGCGAATATTTTTCAAAACTGCCTGACTGAGCCGCCGGGCCTTCACGATACCGTGTAAGTCCCCTTTCACCAAGGTGACAGCCGCACTCTCCATGGCGACGTCAGTGCCGTTTCCCATGGCGATGCCGACGTTGGCTTTTGCCAGCGCTGGCGCATCGTTGATGCCGTCACCCGCCATCGCTACGATCCGTCCCTGCTGCTGGAGCCGCGACACGAGCTCCAGCTTATGCGCTGGCAGCACTTCTGCTTCGACGTGCTCAATGCCTAATTTCTGCGCTACCATGCGGGCGGCTTCTTCTTGATCGCCGCTTGCCATGATGATGGTGACTCCGTCTTGGCGCAGAGCCTGAAGCGCCGCCGGCGTCGTAGGCTTAATGGGGTCATCCATGAGGAAGAATCCGGCGGCTTTTTGATCCAAGGCCATGAAGACGACGGTGCGCCCGGCTTGCGACAGGCGGTCGAGCCTGTCCGCCAGGGTGTGCAGATCCACCTGGAGCTGATTCATCAGGCGCCTGGTTCCCAGGGCTACTCGTTTTCCATCCACCTCGCCCTGGACGCCAAGACCTGGCAGAGTCTGCGGAACACCAGGCTTCGAAAGCGCAAGGCCACGCAGGCGAGCCGCACCCAGAATGGCCGCCGCCAGCGGGTGCTCACTAGCCTGTTCGAGCGATGCAGCGAGTCGTAAAAGCTCTTCCTCGTTGAAGCCATCCCCTGCCTCGACGCGGGTAAGTTGAGGGCGTCCCTCGGTGAGGGTACCCGTCTTATCGACGATCAAAGTATCCACCCGGGCAAGTGTTTCGAGGGCCTCTGCGTCGCGCACCAAAATTCCGGACCGTGCGCCGGCGCCCATTCCAACCATAATCGACATGGGTGTGGCCAGTCCGAGCGCGCAGGGGCAGGCAATAATGAGGACCGCCACGGCGTTCACGAGGGCGTGAGCCAGACGCGGCTCAGGTCCCCAACCGGCCCAGGCCAAGAAGGTGAGAACGGAGACCAGCACCACAGCGGGAACAAACCAGGCCGACACTCGGTCTGCTAGCCGTTGAATCGGGGCCCGGCTGCGCTGCGCCTCGGCCACCATCTGCACAATCCTCGAAAGAAGGGTCTCGGCGCCCACGCGCTCAGCCTTCATGACAAAGCTGCCAGCTCCGTTGAGGGTGCCGGCGGTCACCTTCGAGCCAGGAAGTTTTTCCACCGGCATCGGTTCGCCGGTTACCATGGATTCGTCTACGGCGCTGGTCCCCTCCACAACCACTCCATCAACAGCAATGCGCTCACCGGGGCGGACGCGGAGCAGATCCCCAGGATGCACGCTCTCGACTGGAACATCCATTTCTACTCCCGGCGCCATCACCATGCGAGCCATCTTCGGCGCTAACTCAACCAGCGATCGAATTGCGCGCGAAGTCGCTGCACGGGCCTTGAGCTCCAGCACTTGACCGAGCAGGACAAGCGTAATGATCATGGCCGCGGCTTCAAAATAGACAGCGGGTTGTCCATGGTGTTCGCGCATCGAAGGGGGAATGAGGCTGGGAGCCAGAGCCGCTACCAGACTATAGCCAAATGCCGCGCCTGTGCCGAGCGAGATCAGAGTAAACATGTTCGGACTTCGCCGCGCGATGGACTTCCAGCCTCGCTCAAAAAAGGGATAACCACACCAGAGAACAACGGGCGCTGCGAGTGCCGCTTGTACCAATACCTGCCACCGTTCACCCGGTGAATCCGAAGACATGCTGCTCATGGCCAGAACCATCAGCGGCAGCGTGAGTAAGGCCGCGACATACAGCCGCCGGCGCATGAGATTTAGTTCTGGATTCTCGCCGTCGTCGAGCGTCATCATTTTCGGCTCTAAGGCCATGCCGCACTTGGGACAAGCACCCGGTCCGAGGTTTGTGACACCAGGACACATGGGGCAAATGTACTCGCGCTGGCGATCGGCTTCACTGGGGGGCTGAGGAGGAGCTAAATAGCGCTCGGGGTTGGCTTTGAACTTTGCCACACACGCTGCCGAGCAGAAATAATAGGAAACCCCCTTGTGCTCGTAGGATCCGGCGGCGTTCGGAGGGTAGACATCCATCTTGCAGACGGGGTCTTTCACCAAGGCCGCGTCGGGAGGGACAGGTCTCGGATTCGACAGAATTTGAAACGGATTTGGCTTCGATCCTCCGGGTGAGCTCATCATGTCGCGTTCCTAAGCGTTTACGGGCACTCGCCTAGCGCGCCATTGGCGCATTCTCCGCCAATTCGAAAACACGCCAAGCGCGAGAGGGTTCAAGCAAATCCAACAGCAGCATTAGATACGAGCTGATTGATGAGCCAAGAGCTGCCACGAGGAGCCGCGTTTAATGAAGACATGCAAGAAGCAAACCTTGACTTCCCCCAGGTTTCCCCGCGTGGTCACCTTGAGCTTCCCGGTCACATTCACAATTGCGGTGTTGCCCACCACCTTTACGGACATCTTGTCGTAAACGATGTCGTGATATTTGCGGACATTATTTTTGAGATTATCGATAAACACTTGTTTGGAATCGGCCTCACCGTTGGAGTGCGTGTAGACCAGTTCTGGAGCGAGCAGTTTTTCGAGTGTGGCATAATCATTCGTTGTTGTCGCCTTGGCCCAAGCCTTTTCCGCTGCCTCGACTTGGGCCTCCGGCGAATCTGCACGAAGCGTGAAAAGGGACACCGCCGCAACCACGAAAAGTGTTTTCATCGTTTCTCACCTCAAAAAAATCAAAGCCAGCGCGCGAAGTTAAGCCGTCGCGCGCCGGCTTTCTTGAACCAGAGTATCTCGAAACCGTCTCTCAGCCTAGTGGCTGTATTTCCCCTGCTCTAAGGCGAGATTCACTTCTGCTCGCGCTTGATCGAGAACCCATCGCACTTCGCGAGCGTCGTACGGTTTGGCTAGCACATTAAATCCGCCCTGATTCAGCACTTCTGCCCAAAGCTGGTCATCGGCGCTTGCCGAGGCAACGATCAGCTTAGGACTGGGCGGTTGAAGACGGGAGGAGACGTATCCGAGCATGGTTTTCCACATGAGGCCAGTGGCACCGGCTTCCGTAATGATGATCGGATAAGAATGATGTCGCAGCATTTCGCGCGCTTCTGCCACGGAGAAGGCGCTGTAGAGGTTCCAGTCCGAAGAAGGAAGAATCGCTCTTAATTCCTCAAGATCTTCGGGGTCCGTCGTTACCACAAGGACCGCAGTCCGTGCGGTGGGAGTGGTTGCAGCCTTCATCAGGCTTCTCTCCTTTCTCCGTCCGCTAACTTTATTTTAAGCGAGAGGATCGCAAAGAGAGCCTAGAATTTTAAGATAATCCTTTTGTCAAGTTTTAAGGAACGGATTCGCCAGCAAAATCGCTCTATACAAACCGAAAAGCGGCAATGGCGAGCGCATCAGTTGCTGGCAAGAGGCGGGTCCGCTCGATTAAGCTTCCGCCACCACGGGATTGGTGAGCTCGCCAAGTCCTTCGACAGCCACGGTCACTTCGTCGCCCGGCCTTAAAAACCGGGGTGGCTTTCGAGCAAATCCCACACCACCCGGTGTACCGGTTGTGATGACATCACCGGGCTCTAAGGTGCAGACACTGGACAAATATTCAACCAGATAAGGCAGCTTAAAAATCAGGTTTCTGGTGTTGGAATCCTGCAAGACTTCCTCGGTTCCCACTTCCTGATTGCGAATGATGAGTTTAATGGAGAGCTGATGGGGATCGGGAATTTCATCCGCCGTCACCAGATACGGCCCCATCGGGGCAAAGGTATCAAAAGTTTTTCCCATGAGCCACTGCGAGGTGGCCAGCTGAATGTCGCGCGCGCTGACGTCGTTAAGGTTCATGTAGCCAAAGACGTGCTTTTGCCAGTCCTGTTGCGGGATGTGTTTTCCGCCTGGGCCGATGACGAAGGCAAATTCCGCCTCATAGTCTGGCTTACTGGAAATTTTCGGCAGCACGATCGGATCGCCAGGTCCAATGACCGTATTGGCGAACTTGGAAAAGATGGTGGGCCGGTCGGGAATCGGCATGTTGGATTCCTCAGCATGATCCCGGTAATTTAAACCCACGCAGAAAATTTTGGGAGGGCGGGGCACTGGCGCCATCAGCTTGACGCTGGCAGCTTGATAGATGCTTGAGGCTGGCGGCGAAGCGATCCACCTTTGGATCACCTGCAAGCAGTCGGCGCCTTGCGCGAGAATTTCTAACATCGACGCAAAGCCTGCTTCTTTCAATCCGATAATCTGTTCGCCCGTGGCGACGCCCGGCTCTGGCGTGCCTTGCGAGTTCCGAAAGGTTACGAGTCGCATGAACCCGTTAGTGTAGCACCCCCGGTGAGTGGTCTCGTGAACACGTTGCACTTCAGGCAAGCAGCTCGCGGACGACGCTCCCGTGCACGTCCGTTAGACGGAAATACCGGCCCTGAAATTTGTAGGTAAGCCGGGTATGATCAATGCCCAGCAGATGGAGGATCGTGGCGTGAAGATCATGCACGTGCACGGGATTCTCCACGATGTTGTAGGAGTAGTCGTCGGTGGTGCCGTAAGTCAAGCCAGGCTTCAAGCCTCCTCCCGCCATCCAGATTGTGAAGCAACGGGGATGATGATCGCGGCCGTAATCCTCGGGAGTGAGTTTGCCTTGGCAGTAGACGGTGCGGCCGAACTCGCCGCCCCAAACCACCAAGGTGTCCTTGAGCAAGCCTCGCTGGTCGAGATCCTGCACCAGCGCCGCAGCGGGTTGATCAGTTTCCTTACAGACCTTCACAATCTTTTCGGGCAAATTGTTGTGATGATCCCAACCGCGGTGAAAGAGCTGGATGAAGCGCACCCCCCGCTCGGCAAGCCGCCTGGCCAGCAGGCAGTTAGCGGCGAAAGTGCCGGGTTTTCGGGAGTCTGGACCATACAACTCGAACGTGCTCTCCGGCTCCCGCGACAGGTCGGTTAACTCTGGCACCGAGCTTTGCATGCGGTAGGCCATTTCGTATTGCGCAATCCGCGTTTGAATTTCGGGGTCGCCGACTTCCTCAAATTGCATTTGATTGAGTTTTCCCAGATCATCCAAGAAACGCCGACGGACTTTAGCTGTCATTCCCTCGGGATTTGACAGATACAGAACCGGATCTCCGCTCGAGCGAAATTTGACGCCCTGATAGCGCGTGGGCAGAAACCCGCTGCCCCACAAGCGGTCATAAAGCGGTTGATCGCCGCCATCGGTGGCCGAGATCATCACGACAAAAGCTGGCAAGTCTTGGTTCTCACTGCCCAGTCCGTAGGCGAGCCAGGATCCGATGCTTGGCCTGCCAGCCAGTTGGAAGCCAGTTTGAAAGAACGTTACAGCAGGGTCGTGATTAATGGCTTCGGTGTGCATCGAGCGAATGAAGGTGAGTTTGTCCACCACTTTGGCGGTATAGGGGGCGAGCTCGCTCACCCAAGCGCCCGATTGGCCATGTTGTTGGAAGCGGAAAAGCGACTGCACCACCGGGAACTTGGTCTGCGTCGCCGTCATTCCGGTAAGGCGCTGGCCCATCCGCACGGAGTCCGGAAGATCGGTCCCGCGCCATTCCGCTAACTTTGGTTTGTAGTCGAAGAGCTCGATTTGGGAGGGCCCGCCAGACATGAAAAGATAAATGACGCGTTTGGCGCGGGGGGCAAAGTGCGGCAACCCCGGCTGCCCCGGCCCCTGGTCCGCGCTCAGAAGGTTCGCCAAGGCGGCCACGCCCAGTCCCGAGGCTACGTCGCGCAGCAGCCGCCGGCGCGAAATTTCCACAATTCTCTCGGTCACGGCTTCGTCACCACTTCATCGAGATTCAGAATCATGCTGGCAACAGCGGCGTACGCCGCCAGTTCACTCGCCTCTAAACTTGCCGGGCGTGGAGCATCACCCTGCTCGAGCAGCTTCCCTGCTGCCTCCACATGTGTTTGATAATGGTCTAGGTAGAAGCGCAGGCTGTCTTTTAGGACCTCGAGTTCCCTCGCCCGCGGCAAGCGCGCCAGCACCAAGCGGAAACCATGCTGCAGTCGAGATTCCGCCGAGGCGCCTCCTTCTCGGATCATCCGCTCGGCGAGCTTTCGCGCTGCTTCTAGGTAGGTGACGTCATTCATCAGATTGAGCGCTTGCAGCGGCGTGTTGGTACGAGTTTCGCGCACCACACAAGTTTCTCGGGAGGAGGCGTCAAAGTTCACCATCATGGGCGGGGGAGCTGTGCGCTTCCAGAACGTGTACAGACTCCGGCGGTACAGGCCCTCTCCGCGGTCTTGCTGATAGTCATTACCGCCCGCCAGTTCACGCCATAGTCCAGCCGGCTGGTACGGTTTTACCGAAGGCCCGCCAATCCGCTCTACCAGCAAGCCAGCAGCAGCGAGGGCTTGATCCCGAACTGTCTCGGCGGGCAATCGAACTCGCGGACCTCGCGCCAGCAGGCGGTTTTCTGGGTCGCGCTCCAGCAGGGCTCGGCTCGCCTTTGCGCTCTGCCGGTAGGTGGCGCTCATGACGATCAGCTTTTGCATCGCTTTTACGTTCCAGCCCGACTCGATAAACTCCCGGGCGAGCCAGTCGAGCAACTCCGGATGGCTGGGCCATTCGCCCTGTGATCCAAAATCCTCCACGGTCTTCACGATGCCCGTTCCAAAGTAAGATTGCCAGAAGCGGTTCACGATAACCCGGGCAGTGAGCGGATTGTCCGGGCTCACGATCCATTGGGCAAGCCCCAGGCGATTTTTCGGGGCGCCTGCAGGCCAAGGGTGAAGCGACGTGGGAACTCCCCGCTCAACCCGCTCTCCAGGTCGGTCGTAGGCCCCGCGGTGCAAGAAATAGGCGGGACGCGGCGGCGTCATCTCCTCCATCACCATGACGGTGGGAAAACTAGCGACTAACTGGTCTCGCTGCTGCCGTGCCTCCACCAGCTGCCGCCAGGCTTGCCGGATCTCCTCCGGACCGTAGGTCTCGAGAAATGCAAACTGCAAGAACTCACGCTGCGCCAAGCTGCGCTCTTCTTCCCGAACCCGGGCAACTTGCTCGAGCGTCTGATCGAGAGCAAGGACTTCGATTTCCAGCGCCGGCAGATTCCGGTCATAAATCCGCACCTCGTCGATCCAGCCCTGAAAACGCAAGCCGTTGCCTCCACCGACGCGCCACGGCTCGGGAGCGCGGAAGTCCTGGTTTAATTCATCCAGAAGCACTTTCACGGGTTGTGGCTTTCCGTTCACATACAAGCGCACTCCGTCGGCCACTCTTGTGCCGTCGTAGGTGGCGGCGACATGGGTCCACTCTTGGAGCGGAATGGCGCTTTCGGTCTCCACACGGATGGCGTCGTCCAGCCATCGCTGCACCAGGTTCAACTGCAGCTTGCCGTCTTTAAGATAAAGCCCGAGGCCCGTCTCTTCACTTATATCTTTGGCCCTAGTGAGAATAGCGCCATCAGCGGCAGTTGGGCGGATCCATGCCGAAAGCGTGAAACGGCTATAGAAGCCGTACTCGCGGATCTTACCCGCTTCGAGAAAACCCTTCCCGTCAAAGTGTGCCGCCAGGCCAAAGCGCCCGGGCTGAAGACTGACGCCCTGGCCAGCTGCTTCCGGCTTCTCAAAGTCAAAATGACGGGCCAAACCTTGCTGGATCGTGTAGCGGGATGGGGCGCCAGCCGCTAAGGTTTGCTCCCAGCTGCGGCGCAGGGTTTCTAGGCGTGGCTTAAGAGCGGCGAAGTTTGCTTCCGCTGCAGCTAGCTTCGCCTCAGCCTTCTTCTGCAGCTCTTGCTGCTCCCGCGTCGGCGCAAGGACAAGCGGCGGCGTGTTGCCGTACTTGAAATAACGCCCGCGTTCGTTAATGTTGTTGAAAAAGGCAAAAAGCTGATAATACTCTTTTTGCGAAATTGGGTCATACTTATGGCTGTGGCACCGGGCGCAACCAGCCGTTAATCCCAACCACGCCGTGGCCATGGTTTCGACACGATCGGCCACGTATTCCACGGCGTACTCTTCCGGAATGATTCCCCCTTCTCCGTTGCCGCGATGATTGCGATTAAATCCAGTGGCAATGCGTTGCTCGAGCGTCGGGTTGGGCAGAAGATCTCCTGCCAACTGCTCGATGGTGAACTGGTCAAACGGCATGTTGCGGTTAAAGGCGTCAATCACCCAGTCGCGCCAGCGCCACATCACCCTCTCCGCATCGGTTTGATAGCCATTGGTGTCGGCATAGCGAGCTACATCCAGCCAGCGCGCCGCCATGCGCTCGCCGTAGCGGGGTGACGCCAGAAGGCGGTCAACCAGCTTTTCGTAGGCAGCGGGAGAGGGATCTTTCACGAATGCGTCCACTTCCTCCGGGGTAGGAGGCACGCCGGTCAGATCAAGCGTCACGCGCCGGATGAGCGTGTAAGGGTCGGCTTGTGGTGAGGGGACCAATCCTTCCCGTTCCAGGCGGTGCAAAACGAAAAAGTCAATTGCGTTTCGAGGCCAGGCTGAGTTCTTGACGGGGGGTAGCAAGGGACGCTCGGGCCGGATCCAGGACCAGTGTGTTTGCCAGCGCGCGCCTTCTTTTACCCAGTTCTTCAACAGCTCAATTTCTTGAGGGCTCAAGCGCAAGCCGCTTGAGACGGGCGGCATGCGCCGAGCTTTGTTCTCCGTGGTGATGCGCTGAATGAGCTCGCTTTGTTCGAGCGAGCCTGGTGTGACCGCCCTTCGCCCTCCGAGATCCGCCGTCATTCCAGCCTCCGAGTCGAGCCGTAACTTAATGTTGCGGCTGGCCGCGTCTGGACCGTGACAGGAAAAGCAACGGTCCGACAGCAGGGGCCGGATATCCCGGTTGAAATCGACGGCGCCCTCGCTTGGAAGCTGTGCCGCGACCACTAACAAAGCGAAATACCGGAGCATACCTCTCGCTGACCGACATCATATCGCAGTTAATTCTGGCTGCGGTGCAGCGGTAAGCCGTGTGGACCACCTCCGCGTTTGCTCACCTGCGCCACTTGCGAAAGGCCGCTGCTGTCGCTTTTCTCAGACCCGGAAAAAACGGCATGTTACCCTGTTAAACAGTGTCGTCACCGTCGTTAAACTTCCGGCTCGAGCAATACGAGGGGCCGCTCGATCTGTTGCTCGATCTGATTCGCAAACAGCAGATCAATATTCATGACATTCCCATCGCCAAGATCACCCAGCAGTATTTGGAGTACTTAGAGCAAGCCGCGGCTCTCGACATTGAACTAGGCGCGGAATTCATCCTCATGGCCGCCACTTTGATCCATATCAAAAGTAAGACTCTGCTGCCACGCGACCCCGAGCTCGAAAAGATTTCCCCGGAAGAGGATCCTCGGAAAGACCTGGTGCGACAACTTCTGGAGCACGAACGGTTCAAGAACGCGGCCGAAATGCTTCAGCAAAAGCGCTTGGTTGAAGAAGCCATCTGGTCCAATCCTCAGATCCAGAATTTTCATGATCCGGAGGACGATGCTGGGCTGTCGGTTTCGCTTTTTGACCTGGTGAAAGTGTTCCAGGACGTTTTGGAACGCGCCAAGAGCCGGCCGGTTTACGAAGTGGAAAAGGAAGACGTCACCGTGCCGGATATGATCCTTTACCTGAAACGGCTTCTTGAGGACAAGGCCCAAGGTGCGCGTCTGTCTGCGCGCCAGCTTTTCGAGCAGCAGAAAAGCCGCCGGGCGCTGGTCTGCTTGTTTCTCGCCCTGCTTGAGCTGGTCAAGCGGCAGGCGATTTCTCTGGAACAAAGTGAGCTGTTCGGTGACATCGATATTGCCAAGCAGAAGCCGCTAGAAGAAGTTTTCCTTGGCGAGGACAACCTCGAGAGCTTAGAGCAAAATTACAAGTAGGATCAATCGTTAAGTCGAATTTCAAATGACTGAAGGAATTCAAGCGGAACGCCCCGGTGTGGAGTGGGGCGGAGAAGACCCAAGCAAGCCGTCGGTTTCCGAAACGGAGAACAGTTTCTCAGAGCTTCACCCCGGGCCAGAGGCGACAGCTAGCGCAGATAGCGTTGTCGACGCGGCCCAATTGCTCGGCGAGCAAGCGTTGAGTCACGGTCCGGCCATCGATGAGCGGGTTTTGCAGAGGGCGATGGTGGAGGCAGCGGTCTACGTCACCGAAGAGCCCTTGACCGTAGAGCAACTTTCACAAGCGCTGGAGCTTCCCAGGGACCGAATCAAGGAGATTCTCGCCGAGCTCGTTGAAACCTATTCCTCGCCGTCCCACGGCATCACCGTCCGGGAAATCGCCGGCGGCTATAAAATGGGCACGAAAGCGGAGCACCATGAGCGCATCCGCGCTTTTGTCAAGAAATTGAAGCCGCCCTTAAAGCTGTCCATGGCGGCGCTCGAAACGCTGGCCGTCATCGCGTATAAGCAGCCCATTACGGCCCCAGAGATCATGGAGATTCGTGGCGTTCAAGGCGCGGGCGTTCTCAAGACTCTGCTTGAACGCAAGCTAATTGCTCCTGCTGGCCGTAAGCAAGTGGTGGGCAAACCCATCCTCTACAAGACCACGAAAGAATTTCTGGTTCAATTCGGTTTAAAGGATTTATCCGAGCTTCCCACGCTGAAGGAGTTTGAAGATTTACGCCGGCTGGCCTTCAGCGATGAGGATGGGACGGCTGGTTCGAGGTCCCAGCCCGGGCATGCACCGGTAGAGGAGCAAACTGGCAGCTCGGAGTCGCCGGATGGAACTCCCGTCGCCCTCTCCCACACCCCCGAGGCTTCCTCGCAACAAGGGGTGCAATCGAGCCTCGAGCCGGGAACCGAGGCAGCACAGTTTGACGAAAACCAAGCCTAGAATTCCCACAACATGGCGCTCGAGCGACTGCAAAAAATTCTCTCCCGGGCCGGCGTGGCAAGCCGGCGCCACGCCGAAGAGTTGATTCTAGCCGGCGCCGTCACGGTCAACGGAGCTGTGGTGACGGAGCTCGGATCCAAGGCGGATTTCGAGCGCGACCACATCAAGGTGCAAGGCAAGCTCCTACGGCCCCCCAAACGGCTCCTTTACTTGGTGATGAACAAGCCGAAGGGTTGCGTCACCACGACTCACGATCCGCAGGGCCGAAAAACCGTCATGGACTTTCTCAAGGGCGTGAAGGGGCGAGTTTATCCAGTGGGTCGCCTGGATTACGATGCTGAGGGCTTGCTGTTGTTTACCAACGACGGGGATTTCGCCAACTCAATTACTCGCGCTGCGAATAAGATCCCCAAGTACTACTTGGTCAAAGTGAACGGTCAGTTAAACGCCGAGCAAGAAACTGCCTTCCGTAGAGGAATTCCGCTCTACGGGAAAAAAACAGCTCCGGCAGGGCTTAAGCTAGTCCACCGCGCCGAAAATCCGTGGTATGAAGTCCAGCTGATTGAAGGCCGCCAAAATCAAATCAAATTGATGTTCCGGCATTTTGGCCTGCAGGTTGAAAAGCTCAAGCGGGTGCGAGTTGGCTTTCTCGAGTTGGGAAATCTGAAGAGCGGTGAATTTCGTGAGTTAACCCCGCAAGAAGTGGAGCAGTTCCGGCGCCTCTTCGAGCGCGCGGCAGGCAAACAGCTTCGCCGGCATGCTACCTCGCCAGGCAAGCGCAAGCAAGGAGAGGACCATGACGATCGCTGACGTATTGAAGGCAACCAAAACCATCGCCGTTGTCGGTTTGTCGAACCGTAAATTCCGCGCCAGCCATGGCGTTGCCCGCTACTTGCAACAGCAGGGATATCGCATTATTCCTGTCAATCCCAACGAATCCACGGTGCTCGGCGAAAAATGCTACGCGTCACTAGTTGAAATTCCCGAACCAATCGATCTTGTCAATATTTTTCGCCGGCCGGAGTTCGTTCCCCCACTTGTCGAGGAGGCGATTCAAATTGGCGCTCGGGCGATCTGGATGCAGGAGGGCGTTATCCACGAAGAAGCAGCCGCGCGAGCCCGCCAGGCAGGACTTTTTGTGGTGATGGACAAATGCATTCTCAAAGAGCATCAAGCGCTCGTCTACGGCTAATGGCTAGTGTCACTCCAACGGCTTCACAGGATCAATGAACGGCCAAATGACCGTGCCAGCGAGATATACGCCCGCCATCAAGTAAAGAAACTGGTTCCAATCAGCCACTCCGGAGGACGCCTTCGAGGCGTCGAGGATAAAACCGCCAATGATGGGAGCCACAAAGCCCGCCATGTTCCCCATCATGTTCATCGAGCCCGCTAGTGTGCCTGCATACTTGCCGCCAATATCCATGCAGGCTGCCCAGGCGCCAGGCATGACCAGGTCATTGAAGAAACTCGCGAAACCCATGAACAGCATGGCGTACAAGGGATGGCGGGTTTGAATGGAGAGGATTAATAACAAGCCCGCGCCAAGGAATCCTAGCGAGGCCATAAAACGACGAGTAAAGGAAATGCTTCCAGTCAGTTGCGCCACTTTTGGTGAGAGAAAACCGCAAAACAGCGAACCGAGGCCCCCTAAAAACAGCGGCAAGATTGCATACTGCGCGCTCTCCTCACGGCTCAAGTGGCGGTGTTCCTGAAGGTAGGTTGGAAGCCAGGTAATGTAGAAATACCAAGGGAAGGAAAGACAAAAGTACTGAAGCCAGAGCAACCAAACGCTACGATTGCGTACCAGCAAGCCCCAGGGGACATTTCCATGGCTTTCGGCGTTTTCCGAACAGGCTTTCAGTAGCTCGAGCTCCGCGGCGTTGACGCTAGGATGGTCTTTCGGATTGTCACGAAACCAGCGATAAAACAACACCGCCCAGATGACCCCAATGGCGCCGAACAGGACGAAGGCCATCCGCCAGTTCATGTAGCGAAGAGTGAAAATCACCAAGGGTGGCGTGAATGCGCCGCCCCAGCGCGCAAACGTCCACATGATTCCCTGGGCCCGTACGCGCTCGGCGGCAGGAAGCCACACGCTAAAGGCTTTCGTCAAATTCGGAAAGCAGCCTGCTTCGCCCGCGCCGAAGAGGAACCGTACGATCCACATGGAGAGGAAATTCCAAGCGGCTCCGGTAAGAGCGGTAAAGGCGGACCACCAGATGACAATCCGCATCAGAACCTTCCGCGGACCCATCCAGTCGCCAAGCCAGCCTCCCGGGACCTCGAAAGCCGCATAAGCCAAGGCGAAGGCGGAAAAGATGGCGCCCATTTCTTTCTTGCTAAATTTGAGGTCTTCGGAAATGAGCGGGGCAGCTTGCGAAATGCAGACTCGATCGATGTAGGCCAAAATGGAGAGCGTCACGGCAAATACAATTACCCAGTGGCGAGCTCGAGTGGGTTTCTGTCCTACCGTGGCGGACCGATCAACCGGTTGGGTTTTGAATGTCGCCATATGGATTTGGTTATCACATCATGAGGCGGCGGCCGCCTGCAACTGCCCGGCATGGCGCCTTGCAGGTGTGAAAACGCATCTTCGACAATGAACACTATGGCGCCCGTCTACTCTCGCGAGCAATTGATCGCCGCCCGCGCAGAATGGAAAGCTCAAGGCAAGAAAGTGGTGTTTACTAACGGCTGTTATGACGTCTTGCATCCGGGCCACATCCGGCTTCTTGAACGTGCGAAATCTCTGGGCGATGTGTTAATTCTCGCTCTGAACACCGATTCGAGTGTGCGCCGGCTGAAGGGACCCAAGCGCCCTTTTTTGAACGAGCAACAAAGGGCCGAACTGGCAAGCCATCTTGAGGCTGTTGACGCGATCACTTTATTTGACGAGGACACTCCACGCGAGCTGATTGCCGCGGTGCTTCCGGACGTGCTGGTGAAAGGTGCGGACTGGGCCCACTTCATTGCCGGGCGCGAGGAAGTGGAGGCGGCCGGCGGCGTCGTCATGGCTCTGCCGCTGGAGCCCGGCTATTCAACCACCAACATCGTCGAGGAAATCGTCCGGCGAGGCTGATGGTACACCCAGCCATTCGCGATCTGTTCTCGAGCTTGGCCCGCGGACGAGCCTTCACCGAACTGGTACATGCTTTGCGAAGCCCGGGCGCCACGGTCCGTCTTTCCGGTCTCACGCCAACGGCCAAGGCCCTTTATCTCGTTCTGCTGTGGCAGGCGACGGAGCGGGCAATGTTGGTGATCACGGCGGACAATAAACAGGCGGAAGCACTGTCGGAGATGATTGAAACATTTTTTGAACTTCTTGTTTCCAGCAGGCACGCCGGCAGCCCCCAGTTCCTCCCAGCGCTCGACGTCATTCCCGGTCAAAAACTGTCTCCTCATAGCGACATCCTCGAGCGCCGCGCCGTCGGGTTATGGCGCATGGCGACTTCCAAGGCCCCAATCACCACCGTCCCCGCAGCCGCTGCGCTTTGGCGGGCGGAAGCGCCGGAATTCTACCGCCAGCTCGCTCTTTCGTTACGCGTCAACGAAGAGGCTCCGCTGGAGGACCTTATCGAGTATCTGGAAGCCAGCGGTTATGAGCGGCGAGAGCCTGTGGAAATGGTGGGAGATTTTTCGCGCCGCGGCGGCATTTTAGACGTGTTTCCCCCCGAGAGCACAAAACCCGTGCGCATCGAGTTTTTCGGCGACCTGATTGAGAGCATGCGCCGCTTCGAGGTCGAAACGCAGCGCTCTGTCCTCAAGATCAGTGACTGTACACTGCTCCCCTTGCGCGAGTTTCCCCGCACCCGCGAGATCATCAAGCTCCTCGGGGAACTGGCCTTGGAACCGGCCTGGGAATTTCACGTTGCGCAACACCGGCCCCGCAAGCAGACGCTGGCGAGCATCCTTTCCAACCCTCTCATTGTCTGGGATGAGACCGAGCAAATTGCGGAGTCGGCTGCCCGGTTCTGGAAGCGGCTTGAGCAATACGCCACACCCTCTTTGCCCCCAGCCTGGAATTACTTTACCTACGACGAGCTCGTCCAGAATTTGGGTGCCTACAGCTCTGTCCATCTCTCAGAGTTGGATCTGGAAACCAACCACGACATGCCGGGCTGGCACATACGCTCGCAACCCTCCATGTCGTTTCACGGCAACTGGAAAGCGGCGCTTGCCGAAAGTCGCACCCTCGTCGAGCAGGGGTATCGGGTCGTGTTCCTCGCGTCCTCTACCGGCGAAGTCGAGCGTTTGGCGGATGTGCTCCGCGAGTATTCGATTCCATTCCAGCTCAGCTTGGAGCTAGGCGAGGGCGCACCAGCCTACCTAGCCGAGCGCGCCTACGTGGCTGGTCCCGGAGTGAACACCTTCGTCATGAAAGGGAAAATCCCGCGCGGAACGGTGCTTCCGGAAGCCGGGGTTGTGCTGATTGGCTACGAGGATCTTTTCGATGCGTCCCAAGTGGTAGCGCGCCCGAGCGCTCCGGCAAAATCGGCTGTCTCAGCGTTTCAATTCGATCTAGCCGACTTGAAACCAGGCGACTTCGTTGTGCACGCACAACATGGAGTCGGAAGATTTCTCGGAATTTGCGAACTCCGCCTGAGCGACACGCAAGGCGATTTCATGCTGATTGAATACGCCGAGAATTCAAAGTTGTATGTTCCGTTAACGCGGGTTGATCTCGTTGAGAAGTACCGCGGCGTGGGAGAGGGACGGGCGCCAACGCTCGACCGCATGGGCGGCGTCACTTGGGCGAAAACCAAAAGCCGCGTTAAAGCCAAAATGCGCGACATGGCAGACGAGTTGTTGAAGCTCTATGCCGAGCGCAAAATGACCAGCGGCTTTGCGTTTTCCAGCGACAGCCCCTGGCAGCGTGAATTCGAAGACGCCTTCGAGTATGCCGAAACCAAAGACCAGCTCACTGCTGTGGCCGAGATCAAGCGCGATATGGAAAGTCCCTATCCCATGGACCGCTTGCTTTGTGGCGATGTCGGCTTTGGTAAGACCGAAGTTGCCATGCGGGCTGCCTTCAAAGCCTTGGGCGATGGCAAACAGGTCGCGGTGCTTGCGCCAACAACGGTGTTGAGCTACCAGCACTATGAAACCTTCAAACGCCGCTTTGCTCCCTTCCCGGTCCGCATCGAACTACTCAGCCGTTTTCGCTCGCCGAAAGAGATCAAACAGGTGCTCTCGGATCTGAGCCTTGGCAAAGTGGACATCCTCATTGGAACCCATCGCATTCTCTCCAAGGACGTTGAATTTCGTGACCTCGGGTTGCTGATCATTGACGAAGAGCAACGTTTTGGGGTGCGCCACAAAGAGCGCCTCAAGCAAATGCGCCGCAACGTAGACGTACTGACCATGTCGGCTACGCCAATCCCGCGGACCTTACACATGTCGCTGATTGGCCTGCGTGATATGTCGGTGATTGAAACGCCTCCAAGGGATCGCCTGGCGATTCATACGGTTGTAGCCCACTTCGATTTCGAGTTGATTCGCGCGGCCATCGAACAGGAGCTTACGCGGGGCGGCCAGGTGTATTTTATTCACAACCGTGTGGAGTCGATCTATTCTCGCGCCGCGCAAATTCAAGAACTTGTGCCCCAGGCGAGGGTCGCCGTCGGCCACGGGCAAATGGAAGAAGATGAGCTTGAGAAAGTGCTCATGGGGTTCATGAAGCACGACTTTGACGTCTTTGTTTGCACCACGATTGCAGAGAACGGTTTGGACATTCCGCTTGCCAACACGATCATCATTGAAAATGCCGAACGCTATGGGCTTAGCGAGCTTTACCAGCTGCGCGGCCGCGTAGGCCGCTCCAACCGCCGCGCCTACGCCTATTTGCTGATTCCCCCAGATAAAGCGCTCAGCGATACGGCTCGAAAACGGCTCGCCGCCCTGCGGGAGTTCAGCGACTTGGGCGCCGGATTTAAGATCGCTGCTCTGGACCTGGAGTTGCGTGGTGCAGGAAATTTGCTTGGCGGGGAACAGCACGGCCATATTGAGGCTGTCGGCTACGACACCTACGTCCGGCTTCTGGAGGAAACTGTCCGCGAACTGAAAGGAGAGGAGATTCCTCTCGAAGTGAAAACGACGATCAGCCTAGGCCTCGACATTCGCATTCCCTCTGACTACATCGCCGATGAGCACCAGCGACTGCGCGCCTATAAGAAAATCGCGGGCTTGACGAGCAAAGCAGCGGCCGAGGAAGTATTCAGCGAGCTAACCGATCGCTACGGCGAGCCGGGCCCGGCGGTGCGCAATCTCATCGCCTTTTCGCTGCTCAAAGCGAAGGCGGAAAAGCTAGGCGTGGAAACGATCGAGCGCCGCAGTGGCATGCTCAATCTGAAATTTCACGAGCAAGCCCGCGTCGACCCGTTGAAATTGATGCAGCTGGTGGCCGCCACCCCGGGAGCGCAATTTACGCCCGCTGGCGTCTTGCGTTTGCCCCTCGCCGGCCGGGAGGATCCACATGACGTCATCCAGTTCGTCGATGACACACTCTCCCAGCTCGCCCTTGAGACGACGAACGCGAGTCAAGCGGAAATGAAGAAAGGCTGATTGAGCTTTTGTATTTGAGGAAGATTGCAGCAGAATTTTCGCGCTGTCGGATGTTCCCGGTTTTTTAGCGGGAAGCCGTGAACTTCCTGACCAGCCGGTGTTGACGGCCATTCTTCGGAGTGGTGGACGGCGTGGGGATCGAACCCACGACCTCAGCATTGCGAACGCTGCGCTCTCCCAACTGAGCTAGCCGCCCACAAAACCTATCCCTCAGTATATCATGCGATCTCGAGAGCTCATCTCGCTACAATAAGGGATCTGAGGATGACCCTGGAAGAGCAACTCAAAAAAATGCAACAGGACTGGGACGAGCGGGCCCGGCAAAACGCACGCTACTTTGTCAACACAGAGCGCGAGCACTGGACTGACGAAGAGTTCTTTCAGTCCGGCGAGCGCACGGTAGCGGAAGAAATTCTGACTGACATGACCAACATCTGTCAGGGTAAGGATCCCAAGCAGATGAAGGTGCTCGAAATTGGCTGTGGCGCGGGAAGGGTCACACGCGCACTTTCCAATTTGTTTGGAAACGTTTGGGCAGTAGACGTGAGCGGGGAAATGCTCCGGCAGGCGGCAGCGGCTCTTGCTGACCGCAAGAATGTGCACCTGCTGCAAACCAACGGCAAGGATCTAAGCGGCATTCGCGAAGATGGCACCTTCGATTTCGCCTTTTCGACGATTGTCTTCCAGCACATTCCCAGCCGCGAAATTATCGAGAGCTATGTGCGAGAGGTGCACCGCTTGCTGCGACCCGGAGCGCTGTTTAAGTTCCAGGTGCAAGGTGATTTTACGATTCAGACTTCCCCCGACGACACCTGGTTAGGAGTGCCCTTCTCCGACGAAGACGCTGTGGCCATGGCTGAGCGCTGCGGTTTCGAGCCCCGGTATCGCCACGGAGCCGGCCAGCAGTATTTCTGGTTATGGTATTTCAAGAAATGAGGAGTTCGGGCGGACAGGCTCCCCGATCGGTCGCGCGGAGCCTCTCGTGCGCTGCTCCCACCTCTTCCGTGAGTCGTTTGTTCCGGCTCAGCGACAGCAACGATTTCCTTGCCTGAAGATTCATCGTGTGCGCGCCCCCCGGGCTTTTGGTTTTGCCAACTGATTTTCCGTTGTCGGCTTCCGCCTGCGCGGGGCCGATGGGTTTCGCGCATTCCCAGAAATCAGCTTCTCTAGATCCGCAATCGTGCGTTCGATCCGCCGCTGTTCTCTGCGCAGTTCTTCAATGGCCTTCCTCAAATCCATGCGCCGCCTCTCCCTCCTGTTGGACGCGGCAAGATGCCTCGAGCCTCGGATTCTGAATCTCGGCGCTAGGGTGGAATTTAGCGTGACAAAAATGGAAATTGCGGGACTAGCCGGTATCCATGCCGGGAAACCGCCACATAAACCGCGCCTGCCCCGAGAACCAAGAAGCCGGCGATGATGCCAAACAATAACTTCCAAGGAAATTTCTGGTTCTCGCGATGCAGCACCAGCAAATAACTCGCAAAAACTCCTACAAAGTACAAAAGCACCATGGGCACGGAAAAAATCATGAGGTTGAAAATGTCTGGCGTGGGAGTAATGATCGCTGCCAAAACGACGATGCCCAGGATGGCATAGCGGGAATTTTCAAGTAGCCAGCGCGGTGAGGCCAGGTGTAAGAGGGTAAGGAAGAAGATAATGACCGGCAGTTCGAAGACCAGCGCGACGCCCAGAATGACATTGACAAATAGATCGAAATACTCAGTGATTGAAACGAGCACTTGGAGGTCAGAGTCACGCCCCAAACCCAGGAGGAACACTAAGCCAAAGCGGAAGGCGACGAAATATGCAAATAGTCCCCCGATCACAAACAGACCCGCCGAAATGATGATGAATGGCGCCGCCCATCGTCGCTCGCGCTTGTACAGACCGGGTGCGATAAAGGCCCAAACCTGATAAAGCACCCAGGGAGAACCCAGAAACAGCGCCGTTAACAGCGGCAACTTCACCCAAATGATCGAGAAGGACTCAAGGGGAGTGTTCTGAACCAGCTTCGGGGGGTCAATGCCCAGCTGCACCAAAGCGTCTTTGGCCGGAGCGCGGACAAAATTCCACAGCTGGTTAGAGAAAGTGAGGCTCAAAAGAAACGCCAGCGCGAGTCCAATCAGGGCTTTGATAATTCGCGATCTCAGTTCCTCCAAATGTTCGAGGAACGACATCCGGAGCATCCCTTCCTCTTCGTCCTCTTCCTCGCTTTTGGTCTCGGGAGGAGGCGAGGGGGGAGGCGAGCTGGAGGAAGACTCAGGGGGCGTTGAGGGAGGCGGTCCGCTCGGCTCCTGCGTTAGGGCGACTGCATTGGTTTCATAAGCGTAAGGATCTTCGTAGGAACTGGTGGAATCGTCCTGGCGCGGACCCGTATCCGATGCGGCGCCACTCGCTGGAGCGGCAACGCTTTTCGCTTCCCACGTCTCAGAAGACGCACCCTGCTTGTCTGGTTCTTGCGCCATTCGATGTCTGTGCTGCTTAAAGCTAGCTGCGCGCCACCGGCTTATCAACCGAAAGCGGTTCGACCGAATTCGGATCGTTCGCTGCTAGCTCCACCGGTGCGGTCGAAGGGACCGGCTGGCTTCCCGTTTCGGGTGTAACGCCGTTTGGTGTTCCTGCTTCAGCCGGCGCCGCGAGCGTCGCCGATTCAGCGCCCTGAGTTGCGGAAGCGCTTTCTGTGGATTCCTGCGAAGGGGAGTTTGACGTCGTGCCATCGGAGTCGAAATACGAATTCTCGTAATAAGAATTCTCATAGTACGAGTAGTCGTATGTCGAGCTCTGAAGCTCCTGCACGGTTTCCTTGATGGGATTGGTTTCTCGCTCAATGTTGGCCATTTCGCGATCAAAGGTCGCCTTTAAGTCGCTCGATGCACGGCGAAACTCCGCCAATCCCTTCGCGATATTCTTACCGAGTTCCGGAAGTTTTTTCGGGCCGAATAGCAGAAGAGCCAGCAGGAAGATCACCATCGTTTCTTGCCAGCCCAGCGACCACATACGGACAAAAACCTCCTCAACGTTTGCAGACCACTCCCATCATACACCTGAGTGCGGTTGAAGCGTCAACCATCGCCCCCCGCACGCAACCGGCTCGGTGCAAACAGCTACGGCGTGGCCTGAGCAAGGGCGACGTAAGCCTGGCGAACGCTAGAATCATGACGTAATCTATTCCGTGGGCTGCCGAACGTAGCGGCCCGTTTTGTCGATGTAGCCGATTTTGGTCCCGACCTGAACCATGGCGATTCCATCCAAGAATTGATCCACGCCATCAAACTGGGCCTTAATGACCATCTCACCTTTGCGATCAACATAGCCCCATTTGGAATTTTCCAGAATCTGCACGCCCGCTAAACCCTCGGAGAAAAAGCGCACCTGCCTGAACTTCGGTGTGATCACCCAAGTGCCCGACTTGTCAATAAAACCCCACCGAGACTTGTCATCCATAGCGCCGGCCAGACCTTCTGAAAACGCACCCACCGCAAACCATTTCGGCGCAATCACCGTCTTGCCCGTCCGATCGATAAAACTCCACAGCTGGCCGACGCGGCGAACCCCGGCCACATCTTCACTAAACGGCGTGAGATTGGGATCAAACTGGGGAGCGATGACAAACTTACCCTTGGGATCAATGTAGCCGCCATCCTCGGCTTGTAGCTCTCCATGTCCCCGCACCACGACGGCCGGCGCTAAGCCTCCGGAGAATCGGCCAATCCGAACGAAGTTCGGCGAAACTACCCATTCCCCCTTCTTGTTAATCAGCCCGGCTTTTCGCCCTTCATAGGCGGTGGCGAAGCCTTCGTGGAAGGGTGCTGCCGCGTCAAACTTGGCCTCGATGACAAGCTTGCCCTCGCGATTAATATAGCCAATCTTGTTATTGTCGTTGGCTACTAAAGCAAGATCCTCGAAGAAACGAGAAGCGCGTTGATATTTCGGTTCAATGACTACGTTGCCCGCGCTGTCCATATAGCCCCATTTTTTGCTCTGCAGGATGGGGTAGAGTTCGCCACTCTTGCCTTTCAGTTCGCCGCTTGCGCCTAACTTCGTCTGGTCGCCGGGCTGAGCCCGCTCACCTTCCACGCCAGCCTTTTTGGCAGATTCCGTTTGCTTGCAACCAATCAGGATCAAAGTCAGCGAGACTGCGAAGAAAGAGAGCGCTCGTTTCACAAAAACACCTCTCACGATTGTCGATCTTGCGCGTGCACGCACGGAACGCTCGTTTTACCCAGCGAGTTGAGCCCCGTTGGCCAGAGAGCTAAGCCCAGCTTTTTGAAGGGAATCGTCTTTGCCTGAGGATTGAGGGGCGGTCTAGGGGTAGCCGGGGAATCCGCATCCGGGCAGTTTGTCATCCGATTAGGACTGGGCAGGCCCAGCGTGACGGGGTTACCACAGCTCAAGCAAGCCCGCTGGCATTGGAGCCATACTAGTTTCCGCGTGGCGGGGACGACGGGGCTCGAACCCGCGACCTCCGACGTGACAGGCCGGCGTTCTAACCAGCTGAACTACGTCCCCGGAAAGCAAACGCGCATTCCTTAGATTAGCATGGTTTGCCTGCTGCGGCGTGTACCGAGCGCGAGAAAACGGAAAAATTTACTCCCCGCACTTCCCCTTCTTCGGAGCCTCTTCCTTCGGAGCCGAGGTGGAAAGCAGCAGGACGTTTTACCGAACGGCCATGGTGACTCCCGGCCGGGAGGCCACGCCTCCCACAATTACCTCGACCGGCACGGCGGGTCCGGTGGGAGCATTCGGCGGAACAATCACGTTTACCTGCGCCAAGCCCAGGACGGTGGTAGGAACTGAGCCGACGTAGAGAACTTCTGCCGGCTGGCCCCCAATCCGGACCTCAGTCCGGGCGATCGGAGAGCGCAGCAGATTCGCCGAGGCGATCACGCCATCCACACCAGCTGGGGACGTCGCGCCTTCGCCGGTGAAGTAAATGATCGCGAACTGTCCTCTCGCTGCCGGATTCGCTGGACCGTTGATGGAGAAGTCGGAATTTTGAATTGCCCCTTGACCGTCGCCCTGCTGATTCAGGGTGAAGATTGCCGGGGCGGCGTCAACGACGCGAATCGAAAGCTCAGCGCTGCGTGCTCCCTGGTGTTCGACCTGAAGCCGGACCGCAGCGCGACCTCCGATTCCGTAAGGCACTACCGCACTCAAGACATCCGAACGAACATACAACAAGGGTGCAGGAATGCCGTCGAAAGTCACCCGCACGCCTTCAAGCGTCGTGTCGACCGTTCCCGAAGGCGTCAATCGCAGCCGCACCAAGTTCTGAGGACCCAGATTCTGACCAAAGATCGCGACAATCATCCCCGGGGCTACCGCTGTCGGCAAGAAGCTCGCAGCATTCGTGACTGCGGTGATGACGGGCGGATTCACCTGCTGAAGATTGAGCTGAACTGGAATTGTAATGGGTTGCGGCAAACCCGTGTTGATCGTCACCGTGCCGTTGTAAACCCCCGGCTGGAGCCCCGCCAGATTTACCGAAACCGTGATGGCGCCGGGTGTTGTGCCAGAGGAAGGCGTGACAACGAGCCATTGGGGCTGGCCCGAGCCAACGCTAGCCTGCACTTGATAAGTAATTTGCACTCCTGATGACCGCACTTCGATGGTCTGCGTGCTTGGGGTCACCACGTTGTTTGTATTCGCGTTAAAAGTAATGTTGCTTGGCGTCGCAGTCACAGTTGGCGGGGCAACGACGTTGAGTGTCACCGGAATGACTTGCGGCGAATTCGTCGCTCCTTGCGAGCGAATAATAATGGAACCAGTGTAAGTCCCTTGTGGGAGCTGCGCGCCGTTGACCGTCACTTGAATCGTGCCGGGTGTGATACCCGAATTCACGTTGATCGATAGCCACCCGCTTCCGGTCAGGATCGAAATCTCCGCCAAGTAGGACAGCAAGGCGCCGCTCGAAGCGATATTCAAGGTTTGGGGCGGGGGCGCGGCTCCGCCTTGGAACTGCGTAAAGGTCAGCGGGCCGGGGGTGATCACCAGAGCTGCCGAGCCCGTCACATTCAGCGCCACAGGCACCACCAGGGGCGAGTTCGCCGCGGTTCCGGCAAGCGCTGTGAA
Organism: Bryobacteraceae bacterium; assembly: GCA_025056455.1. Classification (GTDB taxonomy): domain Bacteria; phylum Acidobacteriota; class Terriglobia; order Bryobacterales; family Bryobacteraceae; genus CADEFT01. Next base: position 129,377 of record JANWVY010000004.1, read on the forward strand.
AACGATCGAGCCGTAGTAGATGCCCTCCGCCAGCCCCAACGGATTCACCGAAACCTGGAAGGTGGCCGGTGTAGCGTTTGCCTGCAGAGGTGTGACCGACAGCCAGGATTGACCGGAAGGCAGATTTACGACGGGCGTCACATTCACCGGGGTTCCGGTCGACTGAATGGTCAAGTTTTGGGGCGAGGGGTTCGCACTGCCAATCGTATGCAGGAAAGCAAGGTTTGTCGCGCTCGAATTAAGCAGAGCAATGCTGCCTGTCACGTTCAGCGTGATGGGGATGACATTTTGACCTCCCGGGTAGGTCAGCGTCACGTTCCCCGTATAGGTCCCCGGCTGCAGGTTTCCTGCGTTGATGGAAATTGTAACGGTAGCGGGCGTTGTTCCCGAGGAAGGCGTCACGGTCAACCATCCCGTGCCCGTAGTCACGGCCGCAGTCGCTTGGAAGGTGACCGGCTGGGTGGCTCCTCCTGTACTCGTCACTTCAACACTAGCCCCCTGGCCAGGCGGTACCACACCTCCCACGGCCTGATAGTTAAACGTCACTTGATTGATGTTAGTTCTCAAAGAGGGGGTGGTTTGGACAATGAGAGTGACGGGTACAGACACTGGGGTCGACGAGCCGCTGAACGTGATGTTAATCGTCGCCGTGTAGGTGGCGGGGCCCAGCGTCCCGACGTTGATGACTCTTACTGCCATCGCGCCCGGGGCCGTTCCCGTCGCCGGGTCCAGTTGCAGCCAGTTCACTGTAGCTCCTCCGGGCCCTACGATTTGGGCGCTATAGCTGGCCGAGACGCCGCCCGGAGGCAAAAGCGTCAAAATCTGCGTTGGCGGATTCGTGCCGTTTGCTTGGAAGGTGAAGGTGAGCTGGCTTGGAATTGCTGTCCCGGTTGCTGTGCCAGTCCCCGTTGTCGGCCCCACGATGAGTCGGACGGGAATCGTTGCCAGCACCGTACTGGTTCCCGTCTGCGTGATGGTGATCCGGCCGGTATACTCGCCGTTCGGCAGGGGTGGCGAGCCAACGATCTGAGTCGCAATTAAACCGACCGAAATGTTGGTCGTGAATCCGGTCGTAGTTGCCGCCAAGACCACACGTCCAGGACCCACGGCGAGCCACGTTCCCCCCGAATCCGTCGATGCCGTGGCCGTAATGTCAAACGCTTGGGGGGCGTTAATGGTCACCTGCTGAGGTTGTGGGAAGTTTTGCCCCGGGACCACGTTGAAAGTTAACGAGGCGGGGCTGAAGGTCACCCCTTGCGCACCCGTGCCAGCGCCTGTTCCTCCCCCGCTCACCCCGACTTGCAACGTCACCAGGACGTACTGCGGTTGCGATTGGATCGTTAGTGAGATGGCGATCAGAGTGCTATAAATGCCAGGCTGAAGGGATTGAATCACGGAGGCATTCACGCCTACAGACACTTGGGAGCTTGGCGTCGCCGTGCCATTGTTCACAGGCAGATTTAACCAAGCGCCGCCTGCTATCGGAAGCAGAAAAGCCACCCAGGCGACGCCCGGCTGCGAGGCGGTGATTGTAAACGTTTGATTCGCGGGCGCGGTCTGTCCAGGCTGGAAATTGAAGTTGACGACGTTTGGTGAAATCGTGAAAGCTGGGCTGCTACCCACGGCGAAGGTCACCAGGACGACTTGCGGCAGCTGGTTCGAGATCTGGACTTGGATCGCGGCCGAATAGGTTCCGGCCGCAAGCCCTGCTGGATTTACGGACACCGTGATGGGGGTCGTCGTCGCGGAGGTGGTGCCTGAGCTTGGCGTCGCCGCTAGCCAGCCCGCTCCCGAAGCATAGAGGGGCGTCAGCTGGTATGACGATCCGACAGGAGCAGTCAGCGTAAACACTTGGGAAGCTGGTATGGCTCCTCCTTGGGACTGAAAGGAAAGATTGTTGGGCGAGACGCTTACGGCAGGTGCAGCCGCCTGAGACCCGCCGCTACCGGTGCCCGTTGTTCCGATCGTCAGCGTAACCGGCACATTGACCGGAGGAACCGAGCTAGCTGCTGGCGTCACCGTGATCACCCCGTTGTACTGGCCCGGCGCCAAGGTCGCCAGGACTTGGGGGTTCACAGAAACCGTGATGACCGAACTGGCAACCGTGGTGCTAAGCCACGGCTGATTCACGGAAACAGTGAAGCCGGCAGAGGTAGAGTTCACCACAACCAGAGCAGTTGCAGCTGGTGTCTGGGTATTGCTTGGCGTTGTAAACGTGACGCTGGATGGCGTTACCGAGAACACCTGGGCGTGTACTGGGTCAGCGAGCAGGCCCAGGGTCGACCACCCAAGGACCGAAACAACGATTTTCTTCAGCACGAGGCTCCTCCTCATTCTTGCATCTGCCAGCCCCAAGAATTGGCTCTGCGACAGCCCGGGATGCAATCTTTATTTTGACAGAAGTCGGTTTGTGCAAGGCCTGGAAGACGCCCACCGGTCAAATCTGGCGCATGGGGGAACAGGGCCTTTCGGGCTGTTCGACGAACCGTAGGAATCTGGCCGCATCTGGCTGGAGGCACTGCATGTTGATTGCCAACTGGGTTACGCTCGCGGGCTGAATCACTTACAACGATGGTTCAGCTCTCCGGGTGGGGCTTGTGGGTCCTTCTGCCTCACCCCAGCCGCCCACTACATTCCGTTCAAGGGGAAAGACCTTTTTACTGGTGATACCGTATGAAGTGAACCTTTGCGCGAAGCTCGTTGCCGTAGAGCCGAAGCTCAGGCTTCAGATCGACGGGACCTCGCGAGCCGGTCCAAGGCGGCGTCGGTTTTCTATCCGCTTTCTATTCTCCTGTTCATTCTCGCCACGGACCTCCCGAAGAAATCCGCGCTCGGTTTCTGGCTGCTTTCGGCCCTCACCCTCAGCACAACTCTGATCCAGTTATGGCTCTGCTGTAGCCTGGGTAATTTTTACCCAAGTCGAAGCGACCGCTGGCTTTTTTACCTCGCAGCGGCGGTATGGGCAAACGCCGCTGCCTGGGGATTCTTTCTTGCTTTCGTAATCGAGAGTTACGGACCCGAGCACGGGAATAGCACACTGGTTGCAATCCTCGTGACCGGAACCGCGGGAACAGCCATTTCTAGCTTGCTGGCGCGGCTTTGGCTCTTAGAAACCTCCCATCTCTTGTATTTCTCGCGCCCGGGTCGTTCACCTGTTTGCGATTGGGGAACATCTGCGCGTTTCCACTTGGGCTGCTGCACGTTTTGCCATCAACTTCACCAAAGCGGGTTTTGTCTCCGTGCGCGCTCAACTGGTTTCCAAACACGAGGACAAGATTCGTATTCTCCTCAGCGTCCGCGATACAGGGCCCGGTATCCCGGAGGAAAAGCGAGGTCTCATTTTCGAACCCTTGGAACAGTCGGACCGCTCGACGACGAGGGAATTTGGCGGTACGGGTCTCGGGCTTTCAAGTTGCGTACGGCTAGCGGAGCTGATGAACGGGAAGGTGTGGCTGGAGAGGACGCTTGGGGAGGGCTCAACATTCTCCGTGGAACTGGAATTTGCGGAAAGCGGGCCGGAAGTCGCAGGGCCCCCTCCACACTCCCCCCTCCCAACGGTCGAATCCCAACCAGCCAAGCGCCTTCTTCGCGTGCTTGTCGCCGAAGACAACCCGGTCCACCAGCGGCTGGTCATGCGTCTTCTCGAGAAACGGGGACACACCCCGGTTCGGGCCAGCTATGGAACACAGGCGTCCAGCTTGCTCTTGCCGAGCGGTTTGATGTCGTGCTCATGGACGTACAAATGCCGGGAATGGACGGCTTGACAGCAACCGAGCAAATTCGCGCCTTGGGCGATGAAATCCGCAGGAAGGTGCCCATGATCGCTTTGACGGCGCACGTCGGACACCCAGGCCGCCAGAAGATGCTGGATGCGGGAATGACCGATTTTTTGCCCAAACCCATTGATCCAGCGCAGCTCTACGCCATGATTGAGCAACATGCAGATCGAGCGGAGCTCGCCCAACCTAACGCGTGAGCGGATCTTCCTCCCAGGGCGGCGTGGCTTCGATGAGGCGTCCTAGGGACGGCTCGATCCTTTCTAACTTGCGTTTCATTTCCCAGGCAATGCGGCGATAACTGAAATGCCCCTTCACGCCGCTGCGAAGCTTAGCGATATATTCAAGCTGCGCGAAATCCATCTTGAAAAGAAATCGCGCCCGGGCGCCGAATGGCAGCAGGTAGTGGGACCCTGGGGGCGGCAGCGATTGCACCACTTTCATCGTCGCCTCCATGGTCTGTGAATAAAGCGCCGAAAGCCCGGCCTTTTCGACCGCCTCGGGGGTCTCGTAGCCAAGCTCCGCACTATAGGCTTGCCGGAATTGCTCACAGCGTCGGTGGCGGTGCAGGTCGCGATAGGCGCCAAGGTCCATAATCAGGTCAAAAATAAAGGTCGAGGTGCGGAATTCGCGGAGCAGTTCATCTCGTCGCGACCGTGACTGCAGCGCTACCCCCAGTACCTCCAGCTTTCGTTCTTCACTCCAACTTGCGACCAAATCCTGAAGCTCTCGGTAAGGCCGGTTGGTGACCGGATACAAAAGCGTCGCAGCGATTTCGCTCACAGGGTCTGCGGGACGCACCAAGTCCACCGAGTCAGGTTTATATCCGGAAGGCGGGGGAAGATTTTGTTCGGCCCAGAGCTTGAGGTCGGCACGGGCGCGCCGCCGGTGTTCATCCGCACTGACATACTTGGCTAGCGTAGGGGCCATGGCTTCTCCGGCCAAAGCTGCATCCCAAACGCAAGCGGGCCGTTCCGCACAAGCCTTGGCAAGTTCGCCGGCAAGATCTCTCACCTCCGCATACTCGGAGACCTTTAAACGGCGAATTTGCTTTTCTAGGGTGCGAATGCTCACGACTTGTCCCACATTGGTCGGCACGCCAAAAAACAGCAGATACCTGGCTACGTCAAAGGCCCGGGCCGAGAGATTGCGCACATAAGCCTCGGGCTTCATGGATTCGGGTCGCGGCAGCTCGGTCTTGAGCCAGTCGAGAACTTTGGCGTGCGTTTCGCGATAGGCTGCAATCATGGCCTGAGCCTGCTGCAAGTACGCGGCTGCTTCTGCCGGGCGAAATTCCGGGGGAGTGATCACGCCCACTTGGGAGAAGTCTTGGTATCGCGTTGACTTGGCTTGTCCATCCCACAGCTGTTCGTCTTCGACTTCCGTGGCGGCAAGCTCTGAGATTCCCTCGAGACACACTGCCAGGTGCCCCAGATCGGCAATGGAAGCATGCCCGTATTGAAAGTAAAAACTCTCTAAGAATTTCTGGGAGTCATGGCTGCGCACCCATTCCAGGGATTGGTGAATGGAATCGGCAGAGCGACTGTATCGGGCAAGCGCATAGGCCGATTTTTCGGGAGGCATCGGCGAAAGCATAACCACACGTGCCGGTTTGGCCTGGCTGCCTGCGAGCTCGGACATCTTCGCTAAGATAGCAAATGCTCCATGAAGATCCGCATCAAGCGTGTTCGGGAAACCAGCGCTCTTCCGACCTATGCGCATGGTCCAGACGAAGATGCTGGTATGGATCTCTATGCGGCGGTCGATTCGCTCCTTGCCCCAGGTGAGACCCGGCTTGTACCGACGGGCATTTCCATTGAACTGCCACCAGGCTATGAAGCGCAGATTCGTCCCCGTAGCGGACTTGCGCTCAAGCACCAGCTCACCCTGCCCAATTCTCCGGCTACGATCGATCCGGGCTACCGGGGCGAGATTCAAGTGATTGTCCATAACTTTGGCAAAGAGCCATATCAGATTCGCGCTGGCGACCGCATCGCACAGCTTGTGATTGCCCGCTATGAAACCGTTGAGTGGGAGGAGGCGGATTTAAACGACTCGCTCCGGGGAGGTGCTGGTTTTGGTTCCTCAGGCCGCTAGCCCGGCCAGCCTTCTCCAAGTTCCCAGTCCTCTCTACCCGGTCGTGAATGTGGTTGTTGAACGATCGAGCAAGCCGTACTTGAAAATCAGGTCGCGAAAGTCCTTTTGATAAAAAATCTGGATGTTGATGTGCGGGTAGAGTTGCCGCAACCGCTTCACTTTGCGGTTCTTTTTGGTGACGTGGGCTTGCTTCATCGTGGTGAGCTCGACAAACAAGTCAAATTCGGAGAGATAGAAGTCTGGGGTAAAGGCCTCAATGACGCGGCCGTGTTCGTCCCACTGGATGGGAAAACTCCGCGGCTCATATTCCCAGGCAATGCGGTAGAAGTCGAGCAGGTTGGCGAAAATTTCCTCACTGGCGTTGGCGAACGGTTTGCGTTTCCAGGCAACTTTCTGCGCCGGGTGGATGCCGTATTTGGCGAGCTTGAGCCGTGTTTGGAACTGAATTTGAGCTTCCACCGCTGCGGAAAGCAAGACGGCGTCGAGCAGGCCCCGGCTTTGCGCGGCCTTTTCGAGCAAGGCTGCAATCGCATCGCAGTCCAAATGCTCTGCATTCACCATGAGGTCAACCTCAGCCGGCTGGATCCGCGAGCGTCCGAAGCGCTTGCGCCGCACCGCTTTCTGGGCTTGTTCGAGTTGGGCCAGCAGTTGTTTTGCCGCCGGTCGCTCCAAGCGGTGCTCGAGCATTAAAGTGCCGATTCGCCGCGACTCTGGCGCCACCACGTAACACCTTAGGACGTCAGGAAATACCTGGCACAAGAGTTCGGCGGAGGGAGCGCAGAGCACGATTGGCGATTGTGTGCCTAGCCGCGCCAGCAGAGAGACGACTGCAGCGGCATAGGCTCGGTCGGGAATCGCAGTTTCCGAACCGAATTCCTCGGTAATGAGCTCTCGAAGCTTTGCCTCGTTGACGAATTCAAAGCGCAGCCGCTGAGCGGCTAGCCGGGCGATCTCCTCAACTTGACTGCCCGGCTCTCCCCACACGGTCAAGAAAGCCATCTCTGGTTCATTATCGCCCCGTTTGCGCGAGCATCCCGGGTTCCTTTGCCCCGCGATCGGGCGGCGCTGGCCGCTTCCAGCGACGCTGGCGTACATTTCGTGCTGGTTCAAGATATGCTGAATCATCATGCAGCACCGTCGCGCGTTTCTCCGGGCGCTTGCCGGAGCCTCGCTCGCCTCTGTGGGAGCTGCTGCTGCCGGGCGTCCCAACGTCTTGTTCCTTTCGGTCGACGACATGAACGACTGGGTTGGCTGTCTCGAAGGTTATCCCGGGGTGCGCACGCCGCATCTTGACGCCCTTGCAAGACGGGGAGTTCTGTTTCGCAACGCCCACTGTACGGCGCCGCTCTGTAACCCTTCGCGCACCGCCTTGTTAACCGGCCTGCGGCCGGACACGACCGGAATTTATAACAACGAACAGTATTTGCGCCCGAACCTGCCCCAGGTTGTGACGCTTCCAGTCCACTTCAAAAAGGACGGATACTATGTGGCCGGGGTTGGGAAGGTGTTTCACCATGTGGCCGGTTTCAATCCCCCGGATCAGTGGCATGAATTTGAGCTTCAACAGTTTGACGACCCTTGGTACCGCCGCGCGGAATGGTATCCCTGGGTCAAGAAAATTCCCCCTCCCAAGGGCCATCCCTTCAACGGTCTGGACGGGTTTGCGGGCGAGTTTGACTGGGGTGTGCTGGACATCCCCGAGGAAGCCTACGGCGACATGCATGCCGTAAGATGGGCCGAGGCATTTTTGAAGCGCAAGTTCGACCAACCCTTTTTCCTGGCGGTGGGGCTCTGGCATCCGCACATTCCGATGTATGCTCCCCAGCGATATTTTGACTGGTATCCCGATCCGCGTTTGCCCGAGGTTCCAGAAAACGATCTGGACGACATCCCTAAAATCGGACAGACCTTCGCGGCTTTCCGGCGCGATGAGTACGAGCGCATTGTCACCTCGGGGAAATGGAGGGACGCAGTGCGCGCCTACCTAGCTTGCATCAGTTTCGCTGACGCGATGGTGGGGCGCATCTTGAAGGCGCTCGAATCGAGCCCTCATGCTCAAAACACGATCATCGTGTTCTGGTCGGACAACGGCTGGCATCTCGGCGAAAAACGTCACTGGCATAAGTCCACTCTGTGGGAACGCGCCACCCACGTCCCGCTGATCCTTGCCGGACCCGGCGTACAGTACCCCGGCCGCGATCGCTTGCAGCCAGTCACTTTGCTCGACCTCTATCCCACTTTGGTGGAAATGTGTGGTTTGAGCCCGCGGCGTGACCTGGAGGGGAAAAGTCTTGTTCCGCTGCTGCGCAACCCCAGCGCAAAACACCGCCCAGCCGTCATCACCCACGAAGCAGGCAATCACGCCGTACGGACCGAGCGATGGCGCTACATTCGCTATCACGATGGCTCGGAAGAACTCTACGATCGGAATTCGGATCCAAACGAATGGAAAAATCTTGCTGGGGATCCCCGGTTCCTCAGCGTCAAGCGAGAGCTAGCTCGGTGGATCCCAGCCTCAAGCGCCCCGCCTCAACCCAATCGAGACCAGTTTGACTTCGACTTTGAAACTTACCGCTACCACCGGCGACCCTGAGTATCTGGGCATGCGTGTGGCTTTGGATGCAACGCCGCTGGCAGGACCGGTTGGGGGGATCCGACGTTACACCGCTGAACTCTCCAAAGCGCTGACCGAGTTGTATCCCGAGGACGAATATGCGCTGGTCTCAGACCAACCGTACGCGGGCAAAGAGAGCGGGCCCGTTCGGGGGCTGGATCGCCACTGGTGGCTCATTGGTCTTCCGCGCCTGCTCCGCCAAAAATCGTTTGACGTTTTTCACGGGACCGATTTTTCCGTTCCCTACCTCCCGGTGCGGCCCGCCGTGATGACTGTGCATGATCTTTCGCCGTGGCGTGATTCTGGCGCGTCCGACCGCGTGCGCCGGCGCACTCCCTGGCTGCTCCGGCTAGGACTGGCCACCATGGTGATTACCCCTAGCCAAGCGGTGCGTTCGGAACTCATCGAGTCTTTCGGTCTCGCGCCCGAGGAGGTCGTTGCCATTCCAGAAGCAGCCGCCGAGCACTTCACCCCGAGTCTGGAGGCTCCCCCTCCAAGACCCTACTTCCTTTACGTAGGTACGATCGAGGCGCGCAAAAACGTCGATATTGCCATTGCAGCTTGGCACGAACTCCGCCACAGCTACGACGTCGATCTTGTGCTGGCTGGCCGCATCCGGGAAGGATATCCCCCATTGCCTTGCCTACCTGGACTTCGGGTGCTTGGGGAGACGTCCGAAGCAGAATTGCCCTACCTTTATACACATGCGATCGGGTGTCTTTATCTATCGTCTTATGAGGGTTTTGGATTACCGGTCTTAGAGGCGATGCAATGTGGCGCACCGGTGATTGCCGCCAAGCAGGCGGCAATCTGCGAGCTGGCTGGAGAGGCCTGTCTCCTCGAACCGCCCCGCGACACCCGCGCCGTGGCGGCAGCCATGCGCAACTTGTTGCTCAACCCGGAACTGCGCGGCGAGCTCAAGCAGCGCGGCCTGCGCCGGGCGCAACAATTTTCTTGGCGCAAGACAGCCGAACTCACTCGCCGCGTTTACGCGACCGCGATCCGTCGCTTTTCTGGTTGATCTCTGGTTGAGGCGGAGGCAAAGGGAAGACCCGCTTTTGAGAACCTGGACGCTAAGGAGTCTTTTTCGGCGGCTGCGGTTGCGGGCTAAGGGCGCTTGCAATGGCCAGCTCGTAGAGCGCAAGGGAACGGAAATAGTCTGACTGTGCAGCGACTTCTCGCACTGCCGCCTCAAAGGTAGCTTGTTCCCTCAGGTTCACCAAAAAAAGTGTGCTATCGCCAAGATCAAACCGGTCTTTTTCGAGTTCTTGAAGCCGGCGCGCCACCTTTACTTCTTCGGCGATCAACAGCGCCCGGCGGTAGGCGGCCTGCACGGCCGAAACGGCGTCCTGAACCTCGGCCGTGATTTGTTCCCGAGCAAACTGTTGACGCAGATCGAACTGGGAAAGGCGGGCTTCTGCTGCTTGGAGCCGGCCCGCGGCCTGCCGCCGTTGGAAGGGCAAGTCAAAAACCACCGAAGCTTTTAACTCTCGCGGCCCGCGTTTCACCGTGCCGCTGCCGCCTTCCGCCGTAAACGACATCAGCAAGTCAACGTTGGGCAGCAACTGGTTCCGCGCGAGGTCCGCATCCACTTGCGTTTGGGCGCGCTGCACAACGAGACGTTGCAGTTCTGGCCTCCGCCGGAGTGCAGTTTCAATATCTTCTTGCAGCCGGGATTCCGTCATGGCTTCCATGGGCGGAAAACCCGCCGGCAGCTGGGACGCTTGGGCGAGCACGGGGCGGCCTGCGGAGTCACGATAGAACAAAGACAATTCAATGGTGGCCTGCTGTAACCCCCGTTCGGCTTCCACGATTTGCGAGCGGCGTTGCAGGATGGCGCGCTCGTTATCGGTGACTTCAATTTGAGGAAGTTGCCCCAGCCGGACGCTTTCGCGCAGGAATGCGTCCCGGTCGGTGGCGATTTTGAGCAAAGCCTCGGCCACCTGCAAACGCTGGCCGGCAGCCACCCAGGACCAATATCGCTGCGTGGCCAACTGCAAAATGACAATCTTCTGTTGGTCGATGGACAGCCGGGCGGAATCGATTCCCAGGTCCGCTTTCCGCAAATCCGCACGGCGGCTGTCAATGGCCCGGTCCCGGAACAGCGGAAGGCGAAACCCGCCGCGGAGCTCACCTAGACTGCGCGTTTCTAGCTTCCCGTCGTAGGAGGCGAAGTTGCCCTCACCGCGACGCCACCCGGCAAAATACGTGGTTCCCAGGAACGGGGTGGCCTGCTCAATTCCGAAGTCCACGCGCTCGTTATCATAAAAGCCGAATTCTTCCGCATCGAAGCGCAGGCGGAGCACAGTGTCAAAGCGACCGAGCGCCGTTCGCATGTCGCCCCGCGCAATATCGAGATCGCGGAGAATGGCTAGCAGTGGGGGGTAGTTGCGATTGACTGACTCCAGTACGTCCTCCAGCCGGAGGGTTTGCTGAGCGTTGGCAAAAACGGGTAGAAGGATCGCCGCTAAGCGAAGCGTCACTTCTTATCGCCCTCCCCGCCTTTCGGCTTATCCGGATCTGTGGTCGAAATCACGGGCGGGAATCCATTGAATTGCCGCCACAGCTCATAGCCGAGAGAAACTTGGTTCAACAGTACCCAGCCATTTGTACGGACCCCCTGCCTGAGCCATCGATTGCTTGGCCAGGGATCATCGTTGGGATCCGGCGTGACCAGCACGCGAAACTTGCCCTGGCCATTGTCTGTGGCGTCCACCAGCATGACAATTCCGCCAAAGGTGCCTACCGCGACAGCAGGCCAGCCGACAAACTGAATCGCCGGCCACCCTTCAAATTGGAGGCGGACCTTGCGGCCCGGGGTGATCAGCGGGGCGTCGTTTCCGCTCACCCAGAGCTCTACCGTTTGCGAACTGGTCTCGGGGATCAAAATGGCCAGCGGGTCCGAGGCCTTAAGAACCTCGCTGCCTGGCTGCGCCAGCAAGCGGAAGATGGTGCCCGCACGCGGCGCCTTCACCGTCTGGTTGCTCTGACGGGCGAGCCGGACGTCAATTCGCTGCAGCTCCACGTTGGCGTTGGCAATTTCGGTAAGCGCGATGGCCCGGGCTGCCTTCGCCTCCTCGATGGCAGCCTTAAAATCATTCATGATCTTGACCTGTTCAGCCTCCAAGGCGGCCTTGTTGTTTCGCTCCGCGTTGAGGGTAGCCCGGAGACGGTCAACCTCCGCCACCGACCGGTCAAAGGAGGCCTGGGCAAGCTCCAAATTCCGGGTAGACGTCAGACCTTTTTCCAGGAGACGCTTTTGACGGTCGAGGTTTAATCGATCGGCGACCAATGTCGCTTCGGCCGCTGAGAGATTCTGCTCGGCTGCGCGAATCCGGTCAATCGCCGCCTGAATGCGCGAAGCATTCGCATCAAGGGCGCTCCGGCGCGAGCCCTCAATGCCGATGATGCGTTCTGACAGAGAAAGCTCACGCGCACGCGCCGCTTCGATCCGTCGAAGAATCGCTTCGCGCTCTTGCGTTAATCGCATGAGGATCGACGAGTCAATGTCGGAGATATCAACCACTGGGTCGCCGGCCTTGACCCGGCTGCCTTCCATCACGTGCCATCGAACCACCCGTCCTTCAACCGGAGCATCGATGGTCTGCTGCCGCTCGATCGGGTTCACGGCGCTCACGCGCCCTGTTCCCGTCACGCTCTGTTGCCAAGGACTCAGCAGCAGGAAAATGGGGAGCACGACAAAGCCGACAACCAGCAGTCGCGCCATCGTTCGAACCGTATTCGGCGAGCGTACCAGGCGCATCGAGGGCAGAAGCTCGCCTTCGAATGGAGCAATGTTGGGATGAGTTGAGTTCACCATCAGCGAGTTCCTGTTACCGAGTGACTAAATCCAACTTTCCGTCGTGCAATGAGTACACCTCATCGCAACGTCGCAAAATATCCTGGTCTCTGGTCGCTACCAATAGCGTCCAGTTGTGGTGCTCGTGAAACAGAAAGTCCAAAATCTCTTTCCGGTGCTTCGGCGAGTCAATCGTGTCGAGACACTCGTCGAGAATCAAAATGCGGGGATGGGCAAGCGCCGCCCGGGCAATCATGAGCCGCATCGCTTGGCCCGGGGACAAGGGAGCGCCTCCGGTCTGCAACTCCGTGTTCAAGCCCTCCGGAAGCGACTGAATCTCGTCTAGCAAACCGATGGATTCAAGCACCTGCCGCAATTCGGCGGAAGTTATATCGGTCGACGCCAGCCGTAAATTATCCACCACGGAACCATGGAAGATTTCCGGCTCTCTCACCAGCACGATCTGCGATCGCAAGTCAATCTTGCGGATCTCGCGCGTGTCGCAACCATCCACCTCAATGATACCGGACTGCATTTCCCGCAGACCGTAGATCACGTCGAAAAACGTACTCTTGCCCGTGCCAATTAAGGCCACGCGTTTACCCGCTGGCACGTGCCAGTTGACCTCTTGCAAGACTGTCTTTCGACCGTAAGCAAAGGAAACGTTCCGGAGGTGGAGGCTTGCGGGCGTGGTTCGCGCCGGAAGCGGATCGGGACCCGATTTCTCAAGCGGAAGGTCGGTGAGGTATCCCAGCTTATCCACCGCCGCCGCCAAGTCATAAAACGTTTCCAGTTGCTTGCCAAACTTGCTGAATCCGCTCACCACGACGGTGACAATCAGCTCAGCGGCGATGAGCTGGCCGAGCGTGAGCTGGCGGTTGATGACCAGAAAACCGCCTACCCCTAGGAGAACCGAGCTCGCAATGGCTTGGAGGGCTAGCGATCCGACAATTTGTCGCAACAGAATCCGGAAGTGTCTTCCGCGATAATCCAAATATTCGCCCACCAGCGCGTCCGTGCGCTCAACGGCGTAGTCTGCCCCCCTTTTGGATTTAAAAGTAATGGGAAAGCGAGCCAGTTCTTCGAGCCAGGCCACCAGAGCATACTTTGCTTTGGATTCCTTGATGCTGGTGGCGATGGCGCCAGAGCCCATGGGAAAAATCACTACGAAGATGGCCACCAGCAGGAACACGTCATAGGCCAGCAAAAACGGGTGGTACACCGCCAGCAACACCATGCCCACGACCATCTGCATGAAGATGGACAGCCCGTCAATCAGCAGCATGGCGCCGCTTTTTTGCACCGTCACCACCTCCAGAAACCGGTTGACGAGTTCCGGGCCATGATGGTGGTCGTAGGCTTCGGGACGCGCCCGTAACAGACGGTACACCGCATCTGTGGAGACCCGAACTAAGATCCGCCGCTGAATGATTTCAATAACATAGGTCCGGAAAGCCTGTAACACCGTGGAAAAGCCCAGGCCAACCAGCACAATCAAGACTAAAATCACGAGCGGCTGCAACAGGGTGCCGAAGGCAATCGTATTTACCACCGATTGCACAGCGATCGGCACCACCAACGAAAGAATGCCAATGGCAATCGAGTAGACCACCGCCACCCAGAGGTCCGTGCGCTCCGCCTTCAGCCAACCCCGGAGCCGGACTAATGGTGACACCCCGTGATAGGGGTGCTCTTCCTTTTGAGCGTGACGGTGCGCATCGCTCAGGGGCGCTGCGGCCTCGACGGCGAGCCATTCCGTCACATCGCCATTGGCCTCAATCTCAACCTCAAGATCCTTGAGCCGGACGAACGCCTCTTGTTCAAGTCCGTCCAAACGTTCCACAATCAGCCCACCGGGCCGCGCTTCCAAGATCACCAAGCCCCGCCAGGAGGGCCCGTCCGGCCGAAGATGGATCCAAATCGCCCTTCGATGCACCGCTGCCGCGACTTGTCCCAAGGTCCGGCGCACGGAATAAAAGTGAAGACCGCATTGCTCGCCCGCAGCTGTGATGATGCTTTGTAAATTCTTGTAATGATTGCATCGCGTCGCGAGCCGGACGGCTTCGGTCGCCTGTAACGGTGTCGTCTCCAATCCCGTAGATTTTGCCGCTAGCAGGAGAATCCGGACGACTAACTCGTCCTGCGTCGTGGACAAGGGGGTGAGGTCGAGCGTAGGGGCTGCCATGACAATACTTTAATGATAGAATCAAATAGTCTAGACGTCAATATATTTGAACATCTAGAGATTTGTATGTTCACATGTTTGACTTTTTAAAACTGATACGGTATCCTGAAGCGAACGATGCCTGCTCGCACCGTCATCTCCAAAGAACTTGGTAAACTTCTTGGTGTCCTTTCTCACCCGCATCGAATCCGGATCATTGAAGAGCTGCGCCATGGCGAAATGGACGTCAATTCGCTCCAGGCGGTTCTAGGCGTTGCGCATTCCGGCGTTTCCCAACACCTGAGCTTGTTGCGCAGCCACCGTTTGGTCTCCGAGCGCCGCGAAGGGCGCCACGTTTACTACCAGTTAACCCAACCCAAACTAGCCACGTGGCTTATGGAAGGGTTGGAGTTTCTTGAAGCCAATGTCCTTCAAGCGCAAGAGATGCGCGAGGCTCTCGAACAGACGCGGAGTATTTGGGGGGCGGATGCAGCGAACCCTTCGATTTTGATTCGATCCGACCGTGCTACAGACGTTTCGAGCGGCACAACCAACCTCCAGGCGCCCACCGAAGCTGGGGTGGGCGCAGAACCGAATCCGGTAGCGACGCGGGTTAGCTAACCAACCGGATCCGGGTCGACCAGACGCCGGTCGCGAGATCCCGCTTCTGTCAGGTGGGGTGCCGGCAACAGTGGTTTTCTCCCACCAGCTGGGCGGAGTTATTCGAAACGAGAGGAGTTTTTAAGATCGGCCTTTCACAACTTCCCGGGCCGCCTCGCGGACTCCCTCTGCGGCAACAACCGCGCCGTCTTTTACTCCTCGTCCGACGGCCTTCGATCCGCGTCCGAGGCGGCGTGCTCCCTCGGAGGTGGTACCAGCTGTTTTGCCGGCTGCTCCTGCTGTGCTGCTTCCGGCCCGCTTCACTCCGCGGGCGGTTTTACCGACGCAGGCCCCAACGGATTGACCGATTCCGAGAGCGCTGTCCTTGAGCCCGCGGCCGATTTCCATCGCGCCATGACCAATCTTGCGAGCGGCGCCCGGGACTTGCTCGGCATTTGTCGTGAGCCCGGCCGTCAACAGCAGCGCCAAAATTCGCGGAAAGTTTTTGGGGGAGGCGATCATCTTCGCGGCCAAACTGGCCAGTTTTCATTGTAAGCCAAGGAAACAAATTTATCCAGGATTGTTTTGGGCCGGGTCTGGCTCGAAAATCACCCGCCGGCCTTCGAGGCGGTATTTGCCACTTCCAACGATGGCGATCGCCCTTGCGTAAATGCGGTGCTCTTCGGCCAGTATCCGTGCCGATAAGCTTTCTACCGTGTCTTGATCCAGCACGGGCACCACCGCTTGCAGCACGATGGGTCCGCTATCAATGTTTTCATCCACGAAGTGCACGGTACAGCCGGAAAATTTGACGCCGTAGGCTAGGGCCTGATGCTGTGCGTCAAGCCCGGGGAAGGCGGGCAGCAACGAAGGGTGAATGTTGAGGATGCGCATGGGGTAGGCGCGGATGAAGGAAGCGCTGAGCAGCCGCATATAACCAGCCAGGCAGATGAGGTCAACCCGCCACTTCGCCAGCTCGTCAAGCAGCATCTGGTCGTAGGTTTCCCGATCCAGACCTCGTGAAGGCAGCACAACGGCGGGGATACCGCGCCTCCGGGCGTGTTCGAGCCCCGCCGCTTCGGCTCGATTCGAGATCACCACTTCGATTCGCGCCTCGAGCTCGCCGCGCTCGATTGCTGCTGCAATGGCCTCCAAGTTCGAGCCCCGGCCCGATATCAGCACGCCCAACCGGATCATGTGTAAATCACGCGCCGCCCCGACTTTGACTTCACAACCACTCCGAGGACGAAAGACCTCTCTTTGCGGCGAGCCAACAACGCTCGGGCGGCCTCCACCTTCGTCTCTGACACAGCGAAGATCATCCCCACTCCCAAATTGAATGTCCGGCGATAATCCTCTTCCGGAACCTGGCCAATCTGCCGGAGGAGCTCAAACAGCGGGGGGATGGTCCAAGCCTTCGTGTCGATTTGGGCCGCTAGCCCCGCCGGTAGGATACGAGGCAAATTTTCAGTGATCCCGCCACCCGTGATGTGCGCCGCGCCTTTCAGCCAACCGGCATCATGCAGGGTGGTGATCGCGGCGCGGTAACTGCGGTGAATTGCTAGCAGAGCCTCAGCCACTGTTGTGCCGAGTTCCTTTACGTAGCTGTCGAGGCGATATCCGGCGACCTCAAACAGCAACTTGCGCGCCAAGGAGTAGCCGTTCGTGTGTAAACCGGTTGAGGGCAGTCCTACCAGCACATCGCCGGCTTGAATTCGCGCGCCGGTAATGAGGCGCTTTTTTTCGACCACACCTACGATGCAACCTGCTAGATCATAATCCTCTTCGGCATACATCCCGGGCATTTCCGCCGTTTCGCCACCAATCAGCGCGCAACCATTCTGCCGGCAGGCGAGTGCGATTCCCGCAACGACGTCGCGGACAACCTCTGCTTGCAGTTTGCCGGCAGCGAAGTAATCCAAAAAAAACAACGGCTGGGCTCCTTGCACCATGATGTCGTTGACGCAATGGTTCACTAAGTCCTGGCCGACGGTATCGTGGCGTTTGGCCAGCACTGCGACTTTCAGCTTCGTGCCCACCCCATCGATCGAAGAAACGAGAACGGGATCTTTCCATCCTTTGAGGTGATAACCTCCGCCAAAGCCCCCGATTTGGCTCAAGACCTGTTTGTTAAACGTCTTTGCGGCGAGACCCCGGATGTAACTAACGGCACGGTCCCCTTCGTCAATGCTGACTCCAGCGTCCTGGTAAGAAATCGGCCTTTTGGAGGATTTCATGCAAGCAACAAAGATCTATCATAGCGGCCTTGCCCATCTGCCACCACGAGAAAAACTGCGACGGAATGCGGCCAGGGGCGCAACAAACGGACACTCAACCGAAGGGCGAATCCGGCCGTTTGGGACGCCGCAGTTCGGGCCGGCTTTGAGCCAAAACTCGCGGCATAATGAAGGACTAAGTTTATGCACCGGCTTTTAGGTTTGCTGATTCTTTCGCCGCTAGCGAGCTTGACTCTTTCTGCCTCCGATGCGCCGGGGTGGATTGCCATCCGCCATGCCCGCATCGTTACGGTGAGTGGCCCCGTCATCCCGAAAGGGACTGTCCTTCTTCACCAGGGGTTGATTGAGGCCGTGGGTGAGAACGTGGCTGAGCCACCTGGAGCGTGGATTGTGGAGGGTGAGGGGCTTACGGTGTATCCCGGTCTGGTGGACAGCCTCAGTTCCTGGGGGATGCCTTCCTCCTCGCCGGCCACCGGCCGCAGTTCTGGCTCTGCTTCCTCCCCTGGCTCGGGGTCGCCCCAGCCTCCTCCGGCCCGGGGGCCCGAGGACCGGCCATCCAATGCTAGCTATCTGTTGGCTGCTGACCTCATCCAGCCAGGAGACCGCCGTCTTGAATCGGCCCGCGGCGCCGGGTTCACGTCTGCTGTGGTCTTTCCTTCACGAGAAATTTTTGCAGGCCAGGGCGCACTCATCAATCTGGCGGGAGAAAAACCAGGCGCCATGGTCGTGCACTCTCCCGTTGGGCAGTTGATCACCATTCGCAGCGGATTTTCGAGTGCCGGCTTCCCTGCCTCGCTGATGGGGGTCATTGCCTACATTCGCCAGCTTTATCTCGATGCGGCGCACTACCGGGAGGCCAAAGAATTTTACGCCAAACATCCGCTTGGCAATCGACGCCCGGAGTATGACCGCGTCTTGGAAGGATTGCTAGCTTCTCCGCGGGCTCTTCTGCCGGCCAACACGCGCCGTGAAATCGACCGGATGGCGCGCCTGGCCCGAGAACTTGATTTGCGCGCTGTTCTTTATGGAGTGCAAGAAGGCTATCGATCGGCGGACCTGCTCCAGGCAGCAAATCTCCCCGTGCTGGTGAACCTCAAATGGCCCGAGCGGGAGCGTGACCTCGATCCAGAGCGGGAGGAGCCTTACCGCGTGCTGGAGTTCCGTGACCAAGCCCCGGCCTCGCCAGCCGTCCTTGCCAAAGCCGGCGTGAAATTTGCTTTCTACTCCGGTGGCATCGAAAGGCCGAGCGACATTTTGCGGGCTGTCAAAAAGGCGATCGATGCCGGGCTCGACAAAGACGCCGCCCTGCGCGCACTAACTTTATCAGCAGCGGAAATTTATGGCGTCGCAGACCGCCTCGGAAGCGTGGACAAGGGCAAGATCGCAAACCTCGTTGTGACCAAAGGTGACCTCTTCCAAGAGGGCGTCGAAGTGAAATACGTGTTTATCGACGGCAGGAAATTTGAGCCTGCCCGCGAGCTAAGCTCACCAGCTCAAGAGCCGACACAACAGGAGACCATCGAATGAAGACATGTACTCTTTTCCTTTTTCTCTCCGTGACGGCGTGGTCTCTGCCGCCTTTCGTGATCCAGAACGCTACCGTTCTTACGGTTACGAAAGGTTCTTTCAAGGGTTCTGTGGTTGTCAAAGACGGCAAGATCGTGGAGGTGGGAGAGAAGGTGCTCATTCCGTCCGGGGCGGAAATTGTCGAAGCAGCGGGCCAGTACCTCATGCCCGGAATCATCGACTGTCACTCCCACATCGCGACAGATTCCATCAACGAAGGCAGTACCAGTGTCTCCTCGATGGTCGGGATTGAAGACGTGCTCGACCCAACCGACGTTGCGATCTACCGCGCCCTGGCAGGCGGCGTCACCACCGCCAACATCCTCCACGGCAGCGCCAACGCCATTGGCGGGAAGTGTGAAGTGATCAAGATGCGCTGGGGCAAAGATGCCCAGGGCCTGCGGTTTGAGGGCGCAACTCCGGGAATCAAGTTCGCCCTCGGCGAAAACCCCAAGCGTCAGGGAATGGCTCCTAGCGGCCGGAGCGCCACGCCGCCCCAAAATCTCCGTTATCCCGCCACTCGCATGGGTGTTGAAGACGTAATTCGCCAGGCCTTTCTAGAGGCCAGAGCCTACCAACAGGACTGGAAAAATTACCATGCCCGCAAAGCCCGAGGCGAGACCGTGCTAGCTCCCCGCCGCAACCTCAAACTCGAGCCGCTGGTCGAAGTGCTTGAGGGCAAGCGTTTCGTGCATGCCCATTGCTACCGCGCCGACGAGATTCTCATGTTGTTGCGCTTGGCCGAGGAGTTCGGCTTCCGCGTTCGAACGCTTCAGCATGTCCTCGAAGGTTACAAAGTCGCCAAAGAGATTGCTCAGCACGGCGCTGGCGCCTCTACCTTCAGCGATTGGTGGGCCTACAAAATGGAGGCCTTGGATGCAATTCCTTACAACGCGGCGGTGATGGTCCGAAAAGGGGTCCTTGTTTCGCTCAACTCGGATTCAGCGGAGCTAATGAGACGCTTGAATACAGAAGCCGCGAAGACCATCAAGTACGGAGGTTTAAACGAAACGGAGGCGCTTTCTCTGATCACCATTAACCCGGCCAAGCAGCTTGCGATTGACCACCGTGTTGGCTCAATCGAACCGGGGAAGGACGCCGATCTTGTACTCTTTGACAAGCACCCCCTCTCTAGCTTCGCCAAGGTGACGCGTGTGTGGATTGACGGCGAGCTTTATTTTGACCGCGACAAGGATTTGAGCGGACGCGAACAATTCTTACTCAAAAAGAAACTTCTGCTTGAGAAAGAAAAAGAAAAAGAAAAACAGCGCCCACCCCAACCCAAAAAACAAAACGTTTCCCGGAGGCCCATATGAGACTGGCGTATCTACTGGCTTTGCTCTTGACCACCGCCTGCCAGGCCGCTGGCCCCTCGCTTCTGATCCGTGGCGCAACGATCCATCCAGTCAGCTCTCCAAAAATCGAGAACGCGAATTTATTGGTTGTGGATGGAAAGATTGCTGAGATAGGCCCCAAGGTTTCGCCTCCGAAAGGCGCCCGCCTGATTGACGCCAGAGGGCTGCACGTCTATCCAGGCATGATCGACTCAGCCACCGAGGTTGGTTTGTCAGAGATTAGCTCCGTTCGAGAAACGAACGACACAACGGAGCTCGGCGACTTTAAACCGCAGCTACGAACCGTGATTGCTGTGAATGCCGATAGCGAACATATTCCTGTCATTCGTGCCAACGGAATCGTCGCAGCAATCACTCTGCCACAAGGGGGAGTCATTAGCGGGCAAGCAGCTTTTCTCTACCTGGATGGCTGGACGTGGGAGGAAATGGCGATTCGCCGGGATGTCGCCATGGTGCTTCATTTTCCCACCTTTGGAGCAGGCCCTTCCCGTTTCTCAGCCGAGACGCCCCCCTCTTTGGCGGAAATGCGCCGCACCTACGAAAACCGCGTGAAACAGCTTCAGGATTACCTCGAACAGGCGCGAGCCTACCAGAGGGCAAAAGCAGCGCCTAGCCCGGAGTTCCGACCGAATCTCGCCATGGAAGCGATGCTTCCCGTCATCGAAGGCAAACTGCCGCTCCTGATTCACGCGAGCCGTGAGCGCTCCATTCGCGACGCGCTCAGCTGGGCGCAAAAGGAGAAAGTGCGGGTGATCCTAGCGGGAGTGCGAAAGCCCGGAAATACCCTCGCCGAGATCAAGGCCCAGGGAATTGCTGTCATTCTGGGCCCGACCCAAGCTCTCCCCCTCGAGGAGGATGATGCTTACGATGAGGTCTATAGCTTGCCAGGCGTACTCTATCAAGCGGGGATCAAATTCGCCTTTGGTAGTTTTGGGAACCAGTTCGCCCGGAATCTTCCTTATCAAGCCGCCTCGGCTGTGGCTTTCGGCTTACCCTATGAAGAGGCTTTGAAGTCCGTGACGCTCTACCCGGCACAAATCTGGGGGGTGGACTCGATGATGGGATCCCTTGAGAAAGGGAAGTGGGCGAATTTGATCCTCACCGATGGAGATCCACTAGAGGTAAAAACTCAAGTCAAGAGAATGTTCATTCAAGGCCGGGAAGTCGAGCTAGAGAGCAAACACACTCGCTTGTATCAGCGCTACTCGGGCCGCCCCTGACCGTTCGTGAGCGGGGCGGAAAAGTCAGTTTGTCTAGTCGAGAAAGCCGCGCCAGGTATTTCCGTGTTCATCGCGAAGCACGATGCCGTAGGAGTCTGAGACGCCGGAGATGGTGCGGCCAGTTGCATCTCGAAAACGGTAACGGACCGTATCGTCAGCTTGGAGTTCTGCCTCGCCCCGCCAAACATTGCCAAACTCGTCGCGCAGGCGAATGTATTCGCCAAAGCCGGAGCCGTACATCGTTGTGCGATTGCGCAAGGATTCAAACCGGTAAAACCCTCCCGGAGCGGCACCCTTTTTGCGACGGCGGTAAATCACGCCTCGATTATCGCTTCAACGCGCCGGCGACGGCATCCGTAGAAGCCCCTAGAAAACCCCGCGGACTCTACTGTCTAACTCACGATCCTTTCGACTGAGGAACGATCACCGGCTTGATGACGGCGATCTGGTGTGGCGCCATGACCTCCACGAGCTTTTGAAACATGTTCTCATCTTCGTAAATGCCTGTGATCGCTCCTCCAGAACCCGAAAAATTGGCGCTGGCTCCGGTGCTGCGCGCCAACTGAATCATTTCTAGGTTGCCTTTGCTAATTTGATACAGGCGCGCCCGCAAATCAAAGTTGAGGTTGATTAACCTGCCAAGCTCTTCATAATTGCGCTCAAGCAGAGCCTGGCGGCCCTGTTCCGCGTAAGAGGCCCACGTCTTCATGGCGTCCACCACTTCGGGGTCTCCCCGTAACCAGCGTTCCTTGATATTCGAGTGAAAGACTTCTGTTCCCTCGCTGAGCGATGTGCGATAGGCGACATACATCTTAGGAAGTAACGCAGGGTCTAGATGCTCATATTCTCCATATCCGCGCGATTCCATTAAATCGCGGCGGAAATCCATGTATACCAGCCCTTCGAGAGCTTGGATGACGCGGTCCTGCGGTCCAGCTGGAACGCCCAGTTCCTTGGTTTCAGCTTCGAGGACCAGTTTGGCTTGAATTGGCAGTGGAATTTCTACACCAAAGTACTGGATAAGGGCCCGCAAAGCCGCTGTAATAATTGCGCTGGAACCGCCCATGCCCAACCGGAGCGGAATGTTTGTTTCATACTCCAAGGTAAAATTTCGCTCGGCTAACTCAATGCCAGATTCCCGGCAATAGTCGATAAAACGCACAATCAGCGCTTGAATGACGCGAATACCGCCATAGTAACCCCGCCAGCGCGTCGTTCGGTACAGCTCATCAAGCGATTCGAAGACGGGAAGATCGGACTTTCCAGGGCGGATCTCAAGTCGTGCGCTCGGGTAAAGCAGCACGCGAGCACGGAAATTTCGGACCAAAAACGAAATGGTTTTGCCATAATAACCGTCGCTGGGATTACCCAACAGACCCGCTCGGGCATAGGCGTAGGTCTCGATCATGATCACCGATAATTATTACATGAGTCCGATGGGAGCTTTCCGATGCGCGCTGTGATTCAGCGCGTATCGCGGGCTTCAGTTACTGTTAACGGAAATGTTACTGGAGCGATTGGACGAGGAATTGTCATCCTACTTGGCATTGGAAAAGGCGATCAGGAGAAGGACGCCGACTTTTTGCTGGACAAAATATATAACTTGCGGATTTTCCCTGACGAGCAAGATAAGATGAACCTCTCTGCTGCGGATGTCGGCGCTAGCTTACTTGTCGTTTCGCAATTCACTTTACTTGGCGACTGCCGCAAGGGGCGCAGACCCAGCTTTGATTCCGCGGCTCCCCCGGCCGAAGCCAAACGCCTATATGAGTATTTCATTGCAAAGGCCCAGGAGCGTGGCATCCCGGTTGCCACGGGCATTTTTCAGGCTTCCATGCAAGTAGAGCTTGTCAATGACGGGCCAGTGACCTTCATTCTGGAATCGCCTAACTCCGAAAACTAGTTTGCCTGAATAGAATTTGACAAAATATGTGTAACTTACGATATAGTGAGGAGGTTTAGGAGGCCCAATGGCTAGACCGAAAGATACACCAATCGTCGATAAGTCCGTGTGGGCGGCCGCTCTTGAAGGTTTAGAACTGCAGAAAAGTCGCTTGGAAGAGCAAATTCGCCAAGTCCGAGCGATTTTGGGCGCCCCGCGGCGCGGTCGTCCGCCAGCCTCTTCCTCGCCGCTAGCGGTCGTTGCCTCAACCACTACAGCTTCCGCAAGGTCCGCAAAAAAACGAACACTCAGTCCCGCCGCTCGGAAGCGAATTGCCGCAGCTCAGAAAAAACGCTGGGAGGCGTTTCGAAAAAAGAAAGAAGCGAGTGGCGAAGGCCAGTAACGAACCGCAGCCATCGAGCTTACCCTAGGCCCCGCTGCCGGTCGAGTTGCGCCAGAATCCGCCGCCAGGAGTTGCTCTAAAAGGCTAGGACCGTTAAGCTGGCAGTACAGATGGGTAATCTAGCTCGCATTGGTGTGGCAATTGAGGAAGGCCTTCTTGAGAAATTTGACCGCCACATTGCGAAAAGGGGCTACAACAACCGCTCGGAAGCCTTTCGTGACTTGATCCGCGCTGAGCTCGTCCGCTCGAAGTGGCAGAATCCGGATGCAGAGGTTCTTGGCACGTTGACCCTTGTTTATGATCACAGCGTCCGCTTGTTAAACGAAAAGCTGACTGATATTCAGCATGAAGCGCTCCACTCGGTTCTCTCCACGCTGCACGTACATCTCGACCATGACCACTGCCTCGAGGTTCTGGTTTTGCGGGGCAAAGCAGCGAAAGTGCAGAAATTGGCGGATACCCTCATTAGCACGAAAGGTGTCAAACACGGAAGTTTGACCATGACTGCCGCGGGAGAGGAAATGTGATTGTGGGTTTGGGTATCGATCTTACGGAAGTAAAACGTGTCCGCCAGGCAATCGAGAAGTATGGGGATCGTTTTCTGAACCGCATTTATACGCCACAAGAAATCGCCTATGTTTCCCGGAAGGCCAATCCATGGGAACGATATGCCGCCCGGTTTGCGGCCAAAGAAGCCGGTATGAAGGCGATTGGTTCTGGTTGGAAGCAGGGCGTAACCTGGCGTGATTTTGAAGTTGTGAATCTGCCTGGAGGCAAGCCGACGTTGCGTTTGTCAGGCGTCGCCTCGCAGCTGGCAGCGCGTCTTGGCGTGCGACAGGTGTCTGTTTCTCTGACACATACCTCGTCTTTTGGGATGGCTTTTGTCATCCTCGAAGGTTAGCTTTGAGCTTCCTGAACCGGGTGCCCTCGAAACAAATGCTCCATCTCAAGGAGCGCCGGGCAAAATGACTTATACTGGGGAGTTTGAACCCAAGCGCCAGCTGCTTTCCGAGGAGGCCCCGGCGCATCGGTTGTCTTGAAGGAAGTACTATGCCCGTAGCAAAACCTGAACCGGCCCGCAAGAACGCCTTCCAGTCCACGGATGCCGAGCTGAGTCGAAAATTTCTCTACTATATGGCGCTCATGCGGGAAGTTGAAGAGCGGATTGAGCGCCGGTTGTATCGCCAAGGCAAAGTGTTGGGAGGCGTTTATGTGGGGCGCGGTCAAGAGGCCATTCCGGTAGGTTCAGGACTGGCCGCCAGGCCAGACGATATCTTCTTTCCCTCCCACCGCGATCTCGCCCTTTACTTCATCCGCGGGGTGACCCCCAAGCAAGTGTTTGCGCAGTATATGGGCCGCCGCGACGGACTCACTCAGGGCCGCGATGGGAATATGCACATGGGCGACCTCAGCAAGGGCTTAGTCGCGATTATTTCCGCCATGGCGGCCTCGGTGCCCGTGGCGGCTGGAGCGGCGATGGCCTTGAAGTACCAGGGCAAAGATTCGGTTGTATTCGTCTACTTTGGTGATGGCGCAACAAGCCGCGGCGACTGGCACGAAGGCATCAATCTTGCCACCGTCCAAAAAGCCCCGCTCGTGCTGGTCTGTAATAACAACCAGTACGCCTACTCGACGCCGCTCGACAAGCAAATGGCCTGCGCTAACGTGGCCGATCGCGCGCCAGGCTACGGCATGCCGGCTGAAATTGTCGACGGCAACGACGTCTGGGCGATCTACGAAGCCGCCAAACGCGCCGCTGCCCATGCTCGCGCCGGTCTCGGCCCCTATTTGATCGAGTGCAAAACGTTCCGTATGACGGGGCATTCGGCGCACGATCCGGCCGATTATGTGCCCAAAGATCTCTTCCAAAAATGGTCTCAGCGTTGCCCCATCCAACAACTGGAAAAAAGGATGTTGGACAACTCTTGGGCAAGTCGCCAGGAAATTGACGCCTTGCACCAACAGATCAAACAGGAAGTCGATCAAGCCATCGAACAAGCTGAACAAAGTCCCTATCCCGATCCCTCTGAGCTTTTGTTGCGAGTCTACGAAAACGAGGCGTGATCGATTTGGGAGGATCATGGAAATCCCATGTTGACCAGTTACGTGGAAGCCATTCGTGAAGGGATCCTGGAGGAGATGGAGCGCGATCCCAATGTCTTTCTTCTCGGGGAAGACATTGGCGTTTATGGGGGCGCCTTCAAGGTAACCGCTGGGGCCTTGGAGCGCTTTGGTGCGCGCCGGGTCATCGACACACCGATTTCCGAGTCGGCGATTGTCGGCGCCGCCATCGGCGCAAGCTTTATGGGGCTGCGGCCAGTCGCGGAAATGCAATTTGCGGACTTCATTTCTTGCGCCTTTGACCAGATCGTCAATTTCGCAGCCAAATGCCGCTACCGCTGGAATGCCCCCGTTCCGATTGTTGTCCGCGCCCCTTGCGGCGGTGGAATTCACGGCGGCCCCTTTCACTCCCAACAGAATGAAGCCTGGTTTGCGCACACTCCCGGATTGAAAGTGGTCTTGCCTGCCACCGCGCGAGATGCCAAGGGCTTAATTAAAGCCGCAATCCGCGACAACGACCCCGTAATTTTTTTCGAGCATAAGGCGCTTTACCGAAAAATTAAGGAAGAAATCCCGCCAGGCGACTACACCGTGCCCATCGGCAAGGCCGCCATTCACCGCGTTGGGCGGGATCTGACCATCGTCACCTATTCCGCCATGGTGCACGTCGCCGCACAGGTCGCCGAAATCGTTGCACGGGAAGGTATCTCGCTTGAGATTGTTGATTTGCGGACGCTCGTGCCATTCGATGAAGCAACGGTTTTAGAGAGCGTTCGAAAAACCTCCAAAGTGATCGTGCTCCATGAGGCGACGATGACGGGAGGCTTTGGAGGTGAAATTGTCGCCCGAATTACGGAAAAAGCATTCGAATATCTAGACGGGCCTGTTCTTCGGGTAACGGCTCCGGACACCCCCGTCCCCTACAGTCCTCCGTTGGAGGCGGCGTTCCTGCCTGATGCGGACAAGCTCTTGGCGAAAGTCCGCTGGCTGGCCGCTTATTAGCCCGCAGGAGCTAGACCCTCTTGCTTGGATAAACTTGGGGAGGGAGTGGCCGAATCACCTTGTGAGAAACAAGGGAAAGGCGGGTTCTAGTTCGGCCTCATGCTGGCAGGTTGTTCAAGGTCGGGAGTCGTCCTTCTCGGCTTGTTCGCCAGGCGCCGGGGATCGAATAGATGCTGCGGCTTGAACTGTTTTCGAGACCACGAGCTTCCGGGCTCGAACTCAACTCCTAAAAAATACCCAATTTCCCGATAAACGCAATATTTAACCTGGCCGATAAGATAGCCCTTGGGGTGCGAAATTCGAACAACGGTGCGCAGCGGAATCGCCTGATCGAGTTGAAGGCAAGCACCGGAAAGCGAAATATCCTCAAGATTCGCTACGGCTCGTCGCGTGCGTCCGTCTTCCTCGCGCCACTGGAGGTTCACGAGGTCCGCACAAAGCAATCGAGGTTGAAGACGCCTGTCTTGCATACTTGTCTATCGGTTGCGTTGGCTTGCTCATGTAGTTGAGTGGCGAAGGAAAAACGACCCTAATCAGGGCTCCCAGAATGACCTTATCTGGGCACGAAACTCCCCTCTTAAGCAAAGCAAATCCTACAGTCGATAAAACAAGGAGGGATGGGATTTGGCAAACAAATGTTTGTTTTTTGTCTTGCTGGCCGGCGCTTTTCCACTTCTCAGTAAGGCTCAAATGAAATCTTCACCACAGCTACTCACCGGCCTTCCGGCTGCTGGGACCGCGCCGGCCAAGCAAAGTATGCAACCGAAAGGCGCGGACCACGCTGAACGAGTAGCGTCGGCTCGCGGCTCGGCGCAATCCGGCCTTCCGCCATTTCTCCAAAGACAACAAGGCTCCATTCAAAAACAGCAAGCTTCCGTGGAGAGGCAGCTCAAGGCAACGATTCGCCAGGTGGGCGGAAACCGCATCTCTTGGTTTTCCACGCCTTGGCCTGGTGCTGCCGCTCTTTCCTTTCCCGCTGCCGTGGCGGCTCCTCCTGCCCGATTTTCCAACGTCGCTGAGCGCGGCGGGAGTCGTTGCGATCCGCTGCCACCAGAGAGACTCGCCCCCATCATTCGCCTCGCGGCGCAACGGGAAGGTGTGCCGGAAACTCTCGTCCGTGCGGTGATCGAACGCGAGAGCAGCTTTCGTCCCTGCGCCGTTTCCGCCAAAGGTGCGCTGGGTCTCATGCAACTGATGCCAGACACAGCGCAGGAGCTTGGGATCGTCGACCCGTTCGATCCTCAGCAAAGTATCGATGGCGGCGTGAAACTTCTCAAAAGGCTTCTGGATCGCTATGAGGGAAATGTTGAACTCGCCTTGAGTGCCTATCATGCCGGAGCAGGGCGGGTCGACCGAGCGGGTGGAGTGCCGGATATTCCGGAAACGAAAGAATATGTGATTCAGATTCTTTCCAAGCTTCTGTTCTGAGTCCTTGCTACCTTTTCAAGGTCGCGCTCCTGAGCAAACCAGGCTGAATTCCGAGCGAAGGAGGGCGCCATGCAAAGTCTGGTCGTGATAGCCTTGCCTAACGGAAATGAAGCCCATCGTCATCCCGCGCTTGGCCTGCCAGAACTGGGCGATTTCTTCAGAACTGGAATGGCTCGAAACCAACGGCTCCGGTGGCTTCGCCATGGGCACTGTAGCGGGCGCCAACACACGGCGCTATCACTCACTTCTAACGGTTTCGCTCCAGCCGCCGGTCGAGCGATATAACCTCCTTTCGCGAGTAGAAGAAGAGGTATTCTGTGACGGCGAGTGGGTCAACCTAGGCGCCTGCCAGTATCCAGGCGTTATCAGCCCGTCTGGTTTCCGGTGGCTTGAGGAGTTCCGCCTTGATCCCTTCCCAACCTGGTTTTATCAACTTGGAAACCGGCAACTCGAAAAACGTTTTTTCCTCCGGCATGGCAAACAGGCTGCCCTCCTCCAGTACCGGGCCAATCAAGACCTGCGCTTACGGGTCCGGCTGTTTCTGGCGTTTCGAGACTATCATTCGATGCAGCGCGCCCAGGCTGGCTGGGAGAGAGGTCTTGCCCTCAGCAATCAGCGGGTAACCCTGCGCCCCAAAGCGGATCTGCCACCTCTTCAGATCCATCACAACGCCCGAGACTTCGCTCACGTTGCGCACTGGTACTATCAGGTTGAATATCGCCAGGAGTCCGAGCGGGGCCTGGACGACCGCGAAGATCTGTACTCGCCAGGATGGTTGAATTTTGAACTCCAGGCAGGTGAGTTTGGTTTTCTGATTCCAACAATCGAAAATCTCCAACCTGTGACGCCAACCGAGGTCTTGCAGTGGCAAGAAGAGGAAGTCCGCCACCGCGCCAAGCAGATCACCCCCGGACGCTCCAATCTCTGGAATCGATTGGAATCGGCAGCGAGTCAATTCCTCGTCTGGCGCAAAGACGGATCCCCTACGATCATCGCCGGCTACCCGTGGTTCACGGATTGGGGCCGCGACACCATGATTAGCCTGCCCGGATTACTTATCGGCCGGGGTAGGCTTGAACTCGCACGCCTCATCCTAGAAGGCTTTTTGGCCCACCTGAACCAAGGCCTAATTCCCAACCGGTTTCCGGACGCAGGCGCAGCTGCCGAGTACAATACGGCCGACGCCACCTTGTGGCTGTTTCAAGCCGCCTGGGCGTATCAAGTGGCTGGAGGCGACGAAGGTTTCCTTCAACAGGTTCTGTATCCCCGAGCTCACGAAATTCTTGCTTGGCACCAAAGGGGGACGCATTATGGCATCCGGATGGATCCTCAAGACGGGCTTCTTTGCGCTGGAACGCCGGGAACTCAACTCACTTGGATGGATGCCAAAGTGGGCGACTGGGTAGTGACGCCGCGTCACGGCAAACCGGTTGAGATCAACGCGCTCTGGTATAACGCCTGGCGCATGACGTCGCACTGGGCGCAGCAGTTGGGTGAGCCCCAGCGCTCCTTCGAGCTCAGCCAAATGGCGGACCAGATCGCAGCGAGTTTTGAGAGCAAATTCTGGAATGCTGGCGCTGGCTGTCTTTATGATTGCCTGTTTGAGGAAGGACCAGACCCTCGTATCCGCCCCAATCAAATCTTTGCGGTCAGTCTGCCCTTTCCGCTAATGACGGTTGAACACTGGCGGTCGATTGTTCGCGTGGTCGAAGAGCGCCTGTTTACGCCTGTCGGCTTGCGGAGCTTGGATCCCAACGATGCAGAATATCGAGGCCGCTACCGGGGCGGTCCGCGGGAACGGGATGGCGCTTATCATCAAGGCACGATCTGGCTCTGGCTTTTGGGCCCTTTTGTGCTCGCCAAGCGGCGTGCCTTCGGCAACTCCCCACTTCCGGCGCCCCAGCGCACTGCGATCCTCGAAAGGCTTGCGGGGGAACTGGAACGGGGCTGTCTCGGCACGTTGCCTGAAATTTTCGAGGGTGACCCCCCGCACCGTCCCGTGGGCGCTCCGGCCCAAGCCTGGAGTGTGGCCGAGGCTTTCCGGATCTTAGCTCTCATGAGCTCGGAAGAAGCGGTCGATTGCAGCCCAGATACAAGTGCAGAATAGAAACGTCGCTCGATTCAAGGGCGGTTCGTTGAATTCAACATGTTTTCGGTGACTCTCTGCGTCAACGATGAGGAGCTTGACTGGCTGGTCGCCGAATTGGTGGACCTTGGCACGGTTGGCCTTCGCGAAGAGCCCGGGCAGCTAACGGCCTACTTTGAAACAGAACAAGCGGCGCACTTGTGTAGCGCACACTTCGCCACGCGCCAGCCCGTCGTCCAGCAGGAGGAAACGCTGGACTACTCGGCCAACTGGCAGCGCTACTGGAGGCCGCTTTGCATCGGCCAGCGATTCTACTTGTCCCCACCCGGGGACACCAGCACGACGCCCGGGGGCCGGATTCGGCTGCCCATGCGTCCCGGTAATGTCTTCGGCTCGGGCGATCACCCCACCACACAGCTTTGTCTCGAATTATTGGAGTCCCTCGTTCAACCGCAAGACCGTGTGCTGGATGTGGGAACGGGAACTGGTATCCTAGCCGAGGCGTGTCGACAACTGGGAGCCCGTTTGATTGCCGCTTGTGATCTCAGTGCAGAAGCGATCGAATCCTTGGATCGAAACACGCCACTGTTGCGATGGCGGGGAACAGCCGACGCAGCGCGTACCCACGGCTTTTCCCTCGCGGTCGCCAATTTGCCCACCGGTGTTCTAACTGACCTCATGCCAGAGCTCAACCGCCTGCTCGCTCCCGGTGGAAGCCTGGTGGCCAGCGGATTCCTCGAAGAACAGATTCCTCGCATCGAAACTGCTCTTACGGCGCAAGGACTTTGTCCAGAAACGGTAAAGCGGCGGCAAGGCTGGGGCGCTGCAACCGCACGGAAGACAAGTGCATCTGGAACGAGTGCTGAAATGTCATCCTCCGCCCTATGTTACCCTAAAAAGTTGCCTTCCCCTAGATTCCAAGCCTCGCTGCAATCCCTGATTGCCCTATGGTTTTTCGCATTCTTGTTGTGAAGAAGCCGGAGTACTCGGCGCGGCACATGCAGCGCTGGGCGGCAACTTTAGGGCTAGCCGACCTCGAGATCTCCCGTGCCTACTTCTTCGAAACGGATTCGGAACTCCCAGCTCCCAAGCGAGCGGAGTTGAGCGCCGCGCTGGCCGATCCCATCATCGAAGAGGCCAGCGAGCGATTTCACACACCAGCGGCGTATGAATGCTGGATCGCCTATCAGCGCGGGATCATTGACAATGAATGCGATTCGATCGTGCGAATGTGCACGCTCCTGGGAATCGAGGGCGTGAAGGCGGCCAAAGTTGCTACCGTTTATCGGTCAGGTGATCCGGGCTTGCGCAGCGCGATCGAAACACACTGCTTCAATCCCAACATTGAAGAAATCCATGACGCCGAGCCTCTCTACGATTCTCTTCAGCCTTTGGGGCAATACATCCCCATGCGTTGTTATGATTTACGGGCTCTGAGTGACGCCCAGCTTGAGAGTCTCGGTCAAGAGGGTGGGCGGAATCTCAACCTGCGGATGATGCGGCAAATCCGGGAGATTCAACAAGCCACTTCGGCGCCCTACGTCACCGATGTTTTGCTTGAGGCCATGGACGCGCGGTGGAGCGACCACTGCTACCACACAACCTGGAAAGCGCTGGGTCACTTGCTCCAAAAACTGGCTCAGGCCTCTCGCGATACCGCCAACCCCAATATTGTCTCCATGTTTGAGGACAACGCCGGAGTGTGGGATTTCTATGACGGCCTTGCAGTCGCCCTGAAAGCAGAAACGCACAACGGTCCCTCGGCCATCTCGGCATACTTTGGCCAGCTCACGAAGTTAGGCGGCGTTCTTCGAGACATCTTAGGCGCAGGGCAGGGCGCCGATCCGGTAGGTGTCTTCGAATACACGGCCACGGGCGTGCCCGGAACACCCTCTCCTCTTCGCGGACGCCCTTCCCCCAAGCAGATCGCTCAGGAAACGATCCGCGCCATCCGGGAATATGGCAACACGTTCGGGGCGCCGATGATGTGGTCGCAGATGACCTTCCACCCTGCTTACCGCGCCAAACCCTTTGCCTTGGGCGGATGTATCGGCGTCATCCCCAAGAATCTTGCCCAGAAAGGGGCTCCTCAAAAAGACGACCTGTTGCTTCTGCTGGGAGGGCTTACGGGCAATGACGGCATTCACGGCGCCTCGGCGAGCTCGGCGGGAGCGCAGATGGATTCCGCAGCGGTGCAAATTGGCAGTCCTCTCGAAGAGGTGAAATTTCGAGCAGCCATCATGGAGCTGCGCGATGCCGGATGCATCCGCGCGATCACGGATGTCGGCGGTGCAGGTTTGAATAGCGCCGTGGGCGAAATGGGAGACCCTTGCGGCGTATGGTTGAATACTGCTCTCGTGCCCCTAAAAACCGGTGGCTTGCCGATGTGGCGCATCCTGCTTTCCGAATCTCAGGAGCGCATGACCCTAGCCATCGTTCCAGAAAAGCTTGCTTTGGCGCGCGCCATCCTCTCGCGGCACGAAGTTCGACACAAAGTCATTGGAAAGTTCACTGGCCAGGGCCGCTACACGGTCATCCACGATCCCTCCTTTGATGAGGAAAAAATTGTAAATACCGATGCTTCCCAGCTGCCGCGCTCAGGTGAAGTTGGCATTGACGTGCCCTTCTCTCTTCTGAAATACGAACCGGAAGCGATTTTACCGCCCGAGGCTCCGCGGCTACCTACCAGGGCGACTTGCTGGCCCCACTGGACCCCCAGCCAGCTGCAAGCGATTGTCCCAGAGCTGCTTGCTGACGCCGAAATCGCCAGTCAAATCTACGCCAGCATGCAGTATGATTCGACGGTCCAGGGACGCCTCACTTACGGACCCTACTTCGGTGATCCCTACCGGGCGCGCGTGCCCACGAGCTTTTGGGCAGCCCAGCTGATTCCCGATAAACCCTATGCCAGCCTTTTCGCAGTTTCCTTCAATCCCTGGCTGTTTGAAGCCAATCCTCGCCTGGCGGCGCGTCAAGGCTTCCTGGCTTGCTTGAACAAGCTCGTTCTCGCTGGATCGAAACTGCGCGACATTTGCCTGTGCGACAACTTCTACACGCCCCATCTGACGCACGATTGGGCTTATTGGTTAGTAGCGATGGTGGAGGAAGTGGCGGCGCTGGTGCGAACCTTTGGCGCTCCGGTCATTTCCGGAAAAGATTCTTCCGCCGGCTCTGTGGAAACGCCAGAAGGAATAATTAGCGTTCCTCCCGCGGTATTTTTCTCCGCCTTAGGCAAAGCGAATGACTTCAACAAACTGCTCACAAATCCCTGGCGCAAAGCTGGCAATCTTTTGGTGCTCATTGGACCGGGTTGCGCATCTGCGGCCGGAACGGTCGCCCAGCGCGTCCTTCGGCTCCCAGGAAATGACGTCGATGAAATTGATGTCGATTCTTATCGAGAGTACCTGCTCGCCCTAGAGCGCCTGGACCGCCAAGGCGTTGCGAGCGGGATGCCAGTGGAGGCAGCTGGAATTCTAGGAGTTGCGGTTCGCCAAGCTTTGGCTACCGGTCTAGGCGCGCGCCTTGAGCTTGAGCCGCGCGAGCTCTTAATGGAACACCGCTGCGGCGCAATCCTTGAGGTGTC
This sequence comes from Bryobacteraceae bacterium, assembly GCA_025056455.1. Classification (GTDB taxonomy): domain Bacteria; phylum Acidobacteriota; class Terriglobia; order Bryobacterales; family Bryobacteraceae; genus CADEFT01. Next base: position 163,250 of record JANWVY010000004.1, read on the forward strand.
ACCACCGGCTCTTTCTGCGCTTCCTAAGGCTCTTCAGCCGCGAGTGATTGGAGAGGTTGAAGCTGGACCCGCCTCCGTGCGGTGTGGTGACGTTGAGCTGCTGACGCCAGAAGCGATACGGGCCTGGCGAGACTCCTTTCGGAGGATGCTCGAATGACACCCACGGTCAACGTGGTGTATTTCCCCGGCACAAACTGCCAGCGTGAAACCCTGCGAGCCTTCGAGCGAGTGGGCGCTAAGGCCCATCTCATTTTCGCCTCGGATCTGCTCCAAGGGAGGTCGCGTCTCGATAGCGCCGACATCCTCTGTCTTCCTGGCGGATTCTCATTTGGCGACCACATTATGGGTGGACTGGTGGCCTCGGTGTTATTGACGCACGGTCTGAAAGATCAACTCGCAAACTGTCGGCAGCGGCTCATCCTCGGCATCTGCAACGGTTTCCAAATCGCGATCCGAGCGGGATTATTCGGCCCACACGTTACGCTTACTTGGAATGACTGCGGCACGTTCCAGGATATCGCCGAGCAGCCGCACGTCGTAGCTCGAGACCACGGTACCCCCTGGCTACGTGGATTAGAAGGTGAGACTCTAACGTTTCCTTGCGCTCATGGTGAGGGGAAATTCATTTTCACCTCGCGCCAGGGCTGGCGTCGCGTGCTTTCTTATCCAGCTGGCGCCAATCCGGATGGTTCCATGGAGGACATCGCGGGAATCGCGACGGCTGATGGACAGGTGTTCGGTTTGATGAATCACCCCGAGCGCGCCCTGCACCGGGATGCAAATCTCCAGTTTTTCGAAAATGGCGTGAATTGGGTGCGGAGCTGAGACTCTGCGATTTGCTTCTTGGCTTGAGCGTTCTAAACAGCTCGTCTTCAATCCCGTGACGGGACTCCTCAATGAGCGTTCCCTTGAAAAGCTGGCTCCGCACCAGTCCGATTGCTCAATTCAAGCCGAGTGCTCCTTTAACGAGCGGAAGAACCTCGATCGAGCGCATGCGAGGGAGTGTTTTTCCGGATGGAAGTGTGGGACCGCGGGCAAAGAAGATGCCGAGCATATCAATCCGTTCCGGCATCATACCGTGACTGCCCCGAGGATGGGGATCTTCCGTGATTTCTTCGGTGCCCGGGCCACACACTGGATAGTAACCAGGCGCCACATCGAAGTAGAGGTCGGCGCTGTTAGGACCATGGATCCCAAAGCGCTCCCCAAAAACAGCCGGGTCGAAAAACTCCGTCACCACCCGCTTTCCGCCATCGGAAACTTCTGAAAGAGCTTTACGCGCCGCGGCCAGCACGGAGGCTTTCTGATCCTCGACAATGAGCCCATCTTTCCAGTCCACCGTGTTGAGCAGTAATCCGGAAGTCAGGCAAGAAACACGGTCGGCGAGCCCAGCTTTGCGCAGCACAGCATCGACGTGGAGTCTTTTGGAAGTGGAGGTCATGCCATGATCGCTGGCGATGAAGATGTGATCGTCTGAATCGAAAAGCTCAAGCACGGCTTTGAGGCGGTGTTCGACAACCTGGTATCCCCAGGCCCGCCAGACGTTCATATCGCGCTTACCGGCTCGATCCATACCGAGGAGCGCATGGTCCAGATCGTCGGGCTGGTTGAAATAGTCGACGAACAAAACGGGCTTGAAACGTTTCCAGAGCCAGACCGCATGACAAGCTGATTGGCGGCCATTCAACTCGACTGTCTCCAGATACCTACGCTCGGCCAGGCCACTGCCCAGCGGCCCGAACCGGCCGCGCTCATACAGGAAGTTGGCAGCGTTTCCGACGAAGCCTCCGCAAGAACGGAGCATCTCGGCCGCCGTCGATTCCGGTCCATAAACGCCGAGTTCCCGCAGCGCAGTGTGATACAGCAAAAATTGGCCCTGCTGGTTTTCGAATAGGCGGAAGAAGACCCCTGCCCGCAGCGCTGGAATGTAGAGAGAAGAACTGAAGTGACGGGCGAGAGTGCGACCCTGCGGCGGAGTTGTTTCGGTCGCGCGCAAGGGCACGCGGACAAACGGTGCACCGTCAACCCACACATAGGCGTCCCGGGTTGTAAGCACCATGTGGAACATCACGGGTCCGGCGCGAAAGCGCACTTGCCGGCCTGCCGGGATGCCCGCTGGCCGCGGATGATCGTCGTCTTCCACTTCCCGGGACGTGATCACGGCATCCTGGGCGTAGCGAGTGGTCTGATATCCGTTCACTAGCACCAGTTCGCGGGCCTCTCCCTGGGCAATGGTCGGTCCCTGAAAAGGGAAGGCTTGTGTGACCTGGTGGGCCACAGTGGAGAGTCCCCGGCGCGCCGCCACAGCCCAGATGGGCTCAACCTTCAAACTTTCGGAGCGGAACCCAGAGACGCGTTCCGTAAACTGGCGCCCTGCGCGAGGAAAAGGTGGATTCTCATTGGCCACGATTCCGTTGCGGTCCCCGTAAACGCCTGTGAAAAGCGCGGCGTGGGAGTTCGCTGTCGTACTGGGGAAGTGAGGCACGATGCCCTCGGCGTGAACTCCACTGCGTGCGATCTTGGCCAGCGACGGCGTTTGCTGCACAACATCGCCTTCGAGCCATCGCTGATATCCAAAGCCATCGAGCGACAGAAAAACAACCCGGTCCTTAGATTCGAGGCCACCTACGAGGAGAGATAGCAGCAGGAAAAGCATCCGGCTTCACTGAGTGGCTGCGGCGTTCGCCTTTTCGTGAATTTCCTGAAGGCTCCACACGCGGATCGGATCCCGGCGCTTGGAAGCCATGGCCTCGGCTGCTGCGCGGGCGCCGCTAATGGTCGTAATACAGGGCACACGATGAATCAACGCATTGCGACGGATCGTTTTTTCATCGCTGAAGGAATGGCCTCCAGTTGTTGTGTAGATGATCAATTGGAGAGATCCGGCCTTGAGAAGATCGACCGCATTCGGCCTCCCCTCATTGACTTTGAAGACCGTTTTGACCTTGAGCCCAGCCGCCTGCAAAGCCGCCGCCGTTCCCCTCGTCGCAGCAAGTGAAAAACCGAGGTCGGCAAATTTTTTTCCAAGCTCCACGGCGACAGCCTTGTGATTTGCATTCACGCTTAAAAAGACGCAACCGGAGTCAGGCAAGGGCGTGCCCGCGCTTAACTGGGCCTTTGCGAAGGACTCCCCAAAATTCTCCCCAACGCCCATCACCTCGCCTGTGGAGCGCATTTCTGGTCCGAGCGCCGGATCCACGCCAGGGAACTTGTTGAACGGGAATACCGGCGATTTGACAAAGAACTGCGGCACACTGAGCACTCCGCTCGTCATTCCGCGCGTCAGATGCGCCAGCTCTCGGAGCTTTTTTCCCAGCATCAGACCGACGGCGACTTTCGGCAACGGCACTCCGGTCGCCTTCGACACGTAAGGCACCGTGCGGGATGCTCTAGGGTTCACCTCCAGGACGTAAACTTTCCCTTGCTTAATGGCGTACTGGACGTTCATCAGGCCGATGACTTGCAGTGCTTTGGCCAAACGGACCGAGTACTCCTGAATGGTCGCCCGTTCTCTTTCCGACAGTGAGGTCGGAGGCAAGACGCAAGAGCTATCGCCAGAGTGCACGCCGGCTTCTTCGATATGCTCCATAATGCCTGCGATTAAGACGTCTTCTCCGTCGGAAAGGCAATCGACGTCCACTTCGGTAGCGTCTTCCAAGAAGCGGTCAATCAGCACAGGTCGCTCTTGAGAAAATACGACCGCCTCCCGCATGTATTTGCGCACCGTGTCTTCGTCATAAGCGATTACCATGGCGCGTCCGCCCAGCACGTAGCTAGGCCTGACTAGCACGGGAAAACCAATTTTACGGGCGATCTCAAGGGCCTCTTGCTCACTTGTGGCCGTGCCGTTGGCTGGCGCTGGGATATTGAGATCGTCAAGCAGCTTGCCAAAGAGCTTGCGATCTTCCGCAAGGTCGATATTTTGTGGGTCGGTGCCAAGGATGGGCACGCCCTGCCTTTTTAAGGGCAACGCCAAGTTTAAAGGCGTCTGCCCGCCGAATTGCACAATCACGCCATCCGGCTTTTCGCGCTCGTAGATGTTTAGGACTTCTTCTAAAGTTAGAGGTTCAAAGTACAACCGGTCGCTGGTGTCATAGTCTGTCGATACCGTTTCCGGGTTGCAATTCACCATAATGGACTCGACACCAAACTCGCGCAGCGCGTAGGAGGCATGGCAACAGCAGTAGTCAAACTCGATGCCTTGGCCGATGCGGTTCGGTCCGCTGCCGAGAATCATCACCTTTTTACGATTGGTTGGCTCCGCCTCGCATTCGGATTCATAGCTCGAATACATGTAGGGCGTGAAGCTTTCAAACTCGGCCGCGCACGTGTCGACGCGGTTGAAGACGGCGGTAATGCCTAGCTCTTTCCGCCGTTTGCGGACGTCCAGTTGGGAAACATTCCACATCCGTCCTAACCGGGCATCGGAAATCCCGTCGCGCTTGGCTTTGAGCAAACTCGCGCGGTCCACCGTATCGAGCGACTTTTGGGCCAACTCCTTTTCAAACTCGACCACCTCTGCGATCTGCCTCAAAAACCACGGGTCGATGGAAGTCATTTCGTGGATCTGTTCCACCGTGTAGCCTTGCTCCAAGGCGAAGCGGATGTAGCTGAGCCGCTCCGGGTTGGGCGTGATTAACCGTTGCGGAATCAGATCCACATCGAAAACTTCAGCCGTCGCAGATTTACCCGTTTCCAGACTTCGAATACCTTTGCCCAGAGCCTGTTTGAACGTGCGGCCAATCGCCATGACCTCGCCCACCGATTTCATCTGCGTTCCAAGGACAGGTTCTGCGCCGGGGAATTTTTCAAATTGCCAGCGCGGAATCTTCACCACGACGTAGTCGATGGTTGGCTCAAAGCAAGCCGGCGTTTTTCGCGTGATCTCGTTGGCGATTTCGTCCAGGCGGTAACCCACGGCCAGCTTCGCAGCGATCTTAGCGATGGGGAAGCCTGTCGCCTTAGAGGCTAGCGCCGAGCTGCGCGAAACTCGCGGGTTCATTTCCACGATCACCATCTTGCCCGTTTTCGGATCGATGGCAAACTGGACATTCGAGCCTCCCGTATCAACGCCAATCTCGCGCAGACATTTCAAGGCGCCATCGCGCATCATCTGGTATTCGCGATCAGTGAGCGTTTGGGCCGGAGCTACGGTGATCGAATCCCCGGTGTGAACGCCCATGGGGTCAAAATTTTCAATCGAGCAGACGATGATGGCGTTGTCGGCCAGGTCGCGCATCACCTCTAACTCGAACTCTTTCCAGCCGAGCACGCTCTCTTCGATTAACACTTCGTGCACGGGTGAAAGGTCGAGGCCGCGCTCGAGAATTTGGACGAGGTCTTCCCGGTTGTAGGCAATGCCGCCCCCGGTGCCACCAAGCGTAAAGCTGGGACGCAGAATCAGCGGATATCCGATCTTAGCGGCAAAGGCTAGGCCGTCTTCGACATTATTCACCAGCTGCGACTGCGGCGTTTCAAGCCCGATTGAGCGCATCGCATCCTTGAACAACAGGCGGTCTTCCGCTTTTTTGATGGAGTCAATCTTGGCGCCAATCAACTCCACGTTGTACTTCTCAAGCACTCCAGCTTCTGCCAGCGCTACCGCCAGGTTCAGTCCCGTCTGCCCGCCGACCGTGGAAAGCAAGGCATCGGGGCGCTCCCTTCGAATGACCTCTTCAGCAAATTCCAAGCTGAGCGGCTCGACATAGGTGCGGTCCGCTAGATTGGGATCGGTCATGATGGTGGCTGGATTGGAGTTGATCAACACCACCTCGTAACCATCGGCTCGCAGCGCTTTGCAAGCTTGAGCGCCCGAATAATCAAATTCGCAGGCCTGCCCGATGACGATTGGACCTGAGCCCACGATCAGAATTCGATGGATGTCGTTTCTTCTAGGCATCCCTGCTTATGACCTTTTGTGATCGCGCATCAGTTGCACGAATTCTTCGAAAAGATACTGAGAGTCGTGAGGTCCAGGAGCCGCCTCTGGGTGATATTGAACGCAGAAGACAGGAAACTGGCGGTGGCGCATGCCTTCCAAGGTGTAGTCGTTCAAATTAATGTGAGTGAGCTCGACCTGGCTGTCGGCAAGCGAGTCCGGGTCGACCGCAAAACCGTGGTTCTGCGAGGTGATTTCCACTTTGTTGGTGAGTTTGTTGAGGACGGGATGGTTACTGCCGCGATGACCAAATTTTAACTTGAAGGTCTTCCCCCCAAGCGCCAGTCCCAGTACTTGGTGTCCGAGACAAATGCCAAAAATCGGGACTTTTCCGATGAGCTTGCGAACCTGGGCAGCCTGAAATTCGAGCGGCTCTGGATCGCCCGGACCGTTGGAAAGAAACACGCCATCGGGCTTCAGCGCAAGCACTTCCTCTGCGGTTGTTGTTGCTGGTGTCACGGTCACTTCGCAACCGACGTGCGCGAGCCGGCGAAGGATATTGCGTTTGATGCCGAAGTCATAGGCCACAACGTGAAATTCTTTGGCCGCGGCTTTGGGCAACCGCTCGGAGGGCGAGCAAGGCGTCACCGGTTCGCTCCAATGATAGCGAGCGCTTGTGGTTACTTTCGTGGCGAGGTCGAGTCCAGCCATCAGCGGCGAGCTGCGGGCAATCTCCACCAACTGACTCGGATCGCTCTCTCCAAAGCCAATGACACCGCGCAACACACCGCCTGTTCGCAGCTTCCGCACCAGTTTGCGCGTATCCACCTCCGCGATGACCGGGACACCATAACGGGCGAGAAATTGATCGGCCGTTTCCACGCTTCGCCAGTTGCTGGCGATGGAAGAGAATTCCCGGACCACGAGTCCTTCGATAAAAGGACGCGGCGCCTCGCAATCGTTGGGATTGGCGCCGTAGTTTCCAATCTGTGGATTGGTGAGACAAACGATTTGTCCGGCGTAGGAAGGGTCCGTAAAAACTTCTTGATACCCAGTTAAGGAAGTATTGAAGACCACTTCGCCATACCGCTGTTGGCGCGCACCAAAGCCGCGGCCCTCGAAGACAGTCCCGTCTTCCAGGGCGAGCAAAGCGTGATTCAAGATGATTGCTCCTCTGGGAAGGTGTCCTTCCTATTTCAACACGCCGGCGGAAATTTCTTCAACCGTCAACTATTCCCCGAAAGCCTCCGAGCGTTCCGTTTCCCCGCTCTCATTTCCCCTGAGGCATGCCCTCCGGCGTTACCCGGTACGACCCAGCCCGGAAGCGGTTCACCGCGGGGGTGGTTCATTGCCGGCTTGCAGCGCTGCCGTGCGGACGTTGACCGTCGCCAGGAGCAACATGCCAACCACAAAGAAGACAATCAGAGAAAGGATCGAGAGCCGGTAGCTGCCTGTGAACTGGAGCGCCAGCCCAAAAAACAGCGGGCCAACCCAGCTAGTCCCCTTATCGCTAATTTCGTAGATGCTGTAGTACTCCGCCTCGTGTCCCTTCGGGATCATAAAGGAGAAGATGGAACGGCTCAAGGCCTGGCTTCCGCCCATCACGCCGCCTACGGCTCCTGCCATCACGTAGAACTCCGTTGCTGTCGCTACGCCAGCGTAGGCGTAAATTAACACTGCGCAGTAAATGACTAACGTGACCATGACGGCATTTTTGTTGCCCACTCTCGCTGCGACCCAATTGAAGAACATCGCTCCCCCGATGCCGACAAACTGCGCAATCAGAATCGCTGTGGTAAGCGCTCCCACTGGTAGTTTGAGTTCTTGCTGGCCGAATTGCGAGGCTAGCGCCAGGATGGTTTGAATGGCGTCGTTGTACACGAGATAGGCCAAGAGGAAGCGTAAGGTTTGAGGAAGCTTTTTGATTTCGCGCAGACTTTGCGCCAGTTCGCCAAGGGCCGCTTTCCCGTAGCTGAGCCCCGGGCGGCGTTGTTTTCTGGGCGGACGGTTTTTCAGCGTCAACACTGGCGCCACGGTAAAGAGCGCCCACCACAGGCCAGCTGAGGCCAAACTGATCCGCACAGCGAGAGCCTCGCTCAGGCCAAGCGAGGGAGCTTGCTGGTAGAGGAAAATATTGGCAACGAGCAGCACACCTCCCCCGACATAGCCCAGGGCGAACCCTTTCGAGGACACCGCGTCGCGTTGTTCAGGCCCGGCAATTTCCGGCAGAAAAGAGTTGTAGACAACGATGCTGGCGCCGAAGGCAGAGTTCGCAATCAAGAACAGCCCACAGCCAAGGAGATACATGTCCCCTTCCAACCAATACATGGCCGTTGTGGCAGCAGCGCCCGTCCAGGCTAGCGCTCCCAGCAGCTCCCGCTTGCGGTTCCCGTAGTCGGCGATCGCGCCTGCGAGGGGCAAGATGAAAACCTGAATCAGAACGCTCAACGAAACCAAATACGGCCATACGGAGACCGCGGCGAGTTTCACGCCGAGAGGACGAACAAACCCCTCCGCGTCTGCTGCCTTTTGCGCTAGTGAAGTGAGGTAGGGTCCAAAGAAAAGGGTGACCACCGTGGTATAAAAGGCGGAGTTCGCCCAGTCATAAAAAAGCCATCCCCGCTGTTCTCTGCGCGAGTAACTTGGCATCACGCTCCCTTGGACAGTGGGCTGTCTGCCAGCTGGTTCAGGGTGACGTAGTCTGTCTTGCCAGAGCCTAGTCTGGGCAGCTTTTCGAGGAACTCGACTTTTCGTGGAACAGCAACCTCAGGCGCGCCTAGCCGGCGCGCAGCCTCAACCAGCTGCTCCCTGCGTAAGGAGCGGTCCTCGGTGAAGAGCACGAGGATTTCGCCGCGGTTGGGGTCACGGCAAGAAACTGCCCCATGCGCGAATTTCGGGGAGGCTTCAACAGCGATTTTCTCCACCAATTCGAGCGCCACCATCTCGCCAGCAATTTTGGCAAACCGTTTCAGCCGGCCCAGAATGAAAAGGAAGCCTTCGGCGTCAATTTCCACGAGATCACCCGTGTCATACCATCCGTCGCCAAACTCCGAAACCGGAGCTTGCAAAACGCCAGGGGCGTCATATTTCAAATAGCCGAGCATGACGTTCGGGCCACGTACGTGCAGGCGGCCACCGCGTTCGATGCCAGCAACGGGAGCAAGCCGCGCTTCCATACCAGGTAACAGCTGGCCCACCGACCCGCGGCGGTAAGCTTTGGGACTATTGACCGCCACGACCGGCGAACATTCCGTCGCTCCGTACCCTTCGAGTATGCGGAGACCAAAACGATCCAGGTACAGCGATCGGACGTCTTCCGTCAGCTTTTCGGCGCCGGCCACAACGTATCGCAGGCAATAGAAATCGTACGGATTGGCAAATCGCGCGTAATTTTTCAGAAAGGTTGGCGTGCCAAATAAAACCGTGCAATCGCGATCGTAGGTAAGCTCCGGAACCATGCGATAGTGAAGGGGGCTCGGATAGAGGAAAATGGGTGTCCCGGACACCACAGGCAGAATGGTGCAGGCTGTCAGGCCGAAGGAATGAAACATGGGCATGGCGACAAAAAACCGGTCCTTGTTGGAAAACTCGATTACCGCCGCCACTTGGCGAATGTTGGCCAGGATGTTGTCATGCGAAAGAACAACGCCTTTCGGCTTACCTTCCGAGCCTGAGGTGAAGAGCACAACGGCTGGATCTGTAGGGCGTGTCGGGCGGCGCACCTGGCGCGGAAACCACAGCGCCCAAAACAGCAGCCACAGCTTGTCGCGCAGGCCAAACATCGGCCGCAAGTCTTCTAGATAGACGGTGCGCACGTTCTTCAACTGGGCTAGCTTGCCGGTGAGCTTCGCCTTTTCGACAAAGGCACGCGAAGTTAGAATCAAGCGCAGGCAGGCCAGGTCAATTGCACTCTGCATTCCATCGACGCCTGCGGTGTAATTGAGCATCGCTGGAATTCTCCGGAAGGCAAACAAACCGAATAAAGTGGCTACCGCCGGGCCTGCATTGGGCAGCAGAACGCCAACTCGCTCGCCTTCCGCCGTCAGTTTCGAAATCAGACGGCCCAGCGCGAGCGATGCCTTCAGCAACTCCCCATAGGTGTCGGTTTTCGGGCGGATGTCCTCTAGAATCGGAGCACGGCGGCCGTGAAGCTCAATTGCATCTAGCAGCGCATCAAACAGCGTTTTGGGCGTACGGCAAACCACCATGTTTTCTTGCATCATCCGCCGCATGGCCTCCCCCGCCATTCGCCGTCGCTGCTTGGCTGACGAGGCCTCCGCTACGGGCAGCGAAGTCTCCGGCAGAAACGTCAGCTTCACTCGCGGCCGCCACCTCACGGGGTAGGGAGGGCGCATCCGGCTGAACCAGGAGTTCACACAACCCTCAATATGAACGGGGAGGATCGTGGCGCCGCTCCGAGCAGCGAGAAAGGCTGTGCCATCGTAGATTTTCATCAGGCTCCCGGTGACCGTGACGCGACCTTCCGGGAAAATCCCAACGGGAACTCCGGCTTCAACGGCTTGCAAGACGCGCTTCATGGAGAGCGGATTGGCGGCGTCCACTAGAATGTGACTTACCCAGCGCAGCACGAGTCGGAAATACCACTTCCGCGCAATTTGAGAGTGCACCACCCAAGTGATTGCGAACGGTAAGAACGACTGGATCAAAACGCCGTCGGCAAAGGATTCGTGATTGGAGACAACAAGCATTCTGGGACGGGGCTGCAATGGCGGTACGCCTGAAACTTCCAAGCGAAAGATCAAGCGTAAGAAGACCCTGGCCAAGAGTCTCAGCATGACGGCAAATGTCCCCAGATTCTAGCAGATGACAAAATAGAGGTCATGCTTCTTCTTTATATGGGGATTCTATTGTCCGGAAGCGAGTCCTTCGCGGCAGGCCCGCCTGCCGCCCGGCGATCGGATCATGTCGATGAAATTCATGGCGTCCGTGTTCCAGATCCCTATCGCTGGCTAGAAAACGATTCGGAAGAGACCCGGCAGTGGGTGCTCGCTCAAAGTGAATACGCGCGCCGTTTTCTCGATTCCCTGGCTGGAAGGGACCAAATCCGGCAAATGCTCACCAAGAACTTCGCCTACACGCGGAGCGCGCCTTATGTGGTGGGCAACGGCAACTATGCCGGTATTGTGAAGCGCGGCGGACGGTATTTTTTCTTGCGACAGGATGGCCTTCAAAACCAGCCGGTGTTGTATGTGCAGGAGGCTGCTGGCGGCGCCCCGCGGGAATTGATCAACCCCAACAAACTCTCAACGGAGGGGACTGCGGCTCTGGCCATGTGGGCTGCCAGCCCGGACGGAAAATGGGTGGTCTACGGCGTCGCCAAGGCGGGCTCGGACTGGCAGTTGTGGCGAGTGCGCGACGTCGCCACGGGGAAGGATCTCTCAGATACGCTCGACTGGATCAAATTCTCAACCGCTACCTGGTCTCCAGACAGCCGCGGCTTCTACTACTCCCGCTACCCGGAACCTCCGCCAGGCCAGGTTCTCACGGCGGTGAATTATCATAATAAACTGTACTACCACCGGCTCGGCGAACCCCAGGCCCGCGACGAGCTCATTTACGAACGGCCCGACCGCAAGGAATGGAGATTCAGCACCGACGTCACGAGCGATGGCCGTTATCTCATCATTTCCGTCCATGAAGGCACGCGCAGCGAACGCTTCCTCCTGTTACGAGAAACCGGCAAAGCCGCGCCTCCCTACGAGTTGACTCCTGCTTTCGACGCAAAATACGATCCGATCGGCGATTGGAACGGACAGCTCTATCTCGTAACAGACTGGAAGGCGCCCCGATCTCGCGTGATGGCGATCGATTTATCCAGACCGCAACGCAGTGCCTGGAGGGAAATCGTTCCGCAGACGGCTGACACCCTTCAACAGGCGGTTTTAAGCGGAGGTTGCATCGCCGTGCAATATCTTCGCAATGCCCAAACCGTAATCCGGCTCTTCGGCTTAGACGGAAAGGCTATCCGCGACGTCGCCCTACCCGGCATTGGCACGGCCAACTGGGCTCTCAACGAGGCTGGGGAGCCGGAGCAGTTTTATTCTTTTGTCTCTTTCTCTCAGCCTGAATTGCTCTATCGCTATGACCTCAAAACGGGAAGCAGTAAGGTGTTTTTTGACTCGAAGCTGCCCTGGGATCCGGCCTCGATCGAAACCAAGCAGGTGTTCTATCCAAGCAAGGATGGCACGAAGATCCCGATGTTCTTGGTCCATCGAAGGGGACTGAAGTTCGCCACACCCCAGCCAGCGCTACTTTACGGATATGGGGGATTTGATATCTCGCTTCAACCTGCCTTCAGCGTGTTCTATCTCACTTGGGTACAGCGAGGCGGTGTACTGGCCATTGCCAATCTTCGCGGAGGTGGGGAATTCGGTGAGGCGTGGCACCGTGCCGGCATGCTCAAAAATAAGCAAAACGTCTTTGACGATTTCATCGCGGCAGCTGAATGGCTAATCGCCCAAGGCTACACGTCCAAGACCAAACTAGCAATCTACGGCGCGAGTAACGGTGGTTTGCTGGTTGGCGCCTGTTTAAATCAGCGGTCTGACCTGTTTGGCGCTGCCATTCCAGCTGTAGGCGTTATGGATATGCTCCGGTTTCACAAGTTTACGATCGGGCACGGCTGGACCGTGGAGTATGGCTCGCCGGACGACCCGGAGATGTTTCCCATTCTCTATCGCTACTCGCCCTTGCACAACATCCGGCCCGGGCAGTATCCCCCGACCCTTGTAATGACCGCAGATCACGATGACCGTGTGGTCCCCTTGCACAGCTTTAAGTATGCCGCCGCGCTCCAACATGCCCAACAAGGCCAAGCGCCGATCTTGCTCCGAGTGGACATGAGCGCCGGGCACGGAGCCGGTAAACCCACGTCGAAGCGCATCGACGAGTGGACGGATATGCTGGCCTTTCTCCAAAACACAATTGGACGTCGTTGACCGCCCGGAGTTGAACTCACTCCGTGCGTGAGGGGTCACCAAACAGAATCCCACTTCAGGCCAAGAAGCAACACGAGCCTGGTTTAAGGCTGGCAAGTCCCGCCCCCACAGATCCGTTCTGGCTGCCAAGCAGGGCCTGAGGTCCTGGTCCGGCTCCCCGTCCTGGTCTGCCGGGTCCTACTGTTCTTCGCGGTGGAAATACGGCGCAAAATCCGCGCTCCATCGCTAGCTGAGTAAAGCGGCAGACAAGGCGCGCTTCATGACCGCCTCTGGCGCCTTGTGACCTGTCCACAGCTCAAATCCGATGACTCCTTGGTAGACGAGCATCGATAAGCCGTCCAAAGTCGGCATGCCGCGGTCTTTCGCTTCGGCGAGCAATCTCGTGACGGGAGGGTTAAACACAACGTCACAAACCAAACAGTCCTTTCGCGATTGGGAAAGGTCGACGTCGGGCTTTGCCTCTGCGTCTGGGAACAACCCGATCGATGTGGCGTTGATCAAGATGTCGATCTCGGATAGGACGCGGAAGGCGCCCTGCCAGAGCTCAAAGCGAATGGGGCCGTTGGTGGCTTGGCGAAGATCATCCACCATCGTCTGCCCCCGGCTCAGAGAACGATTGACGACCAGCAAGTCGGCGACGCCGGCTAACAACAGTTCGGCGGCGATGGCGCGAGCTGCACCGCCAGCGCCAAGCATCGCCACCCGTTTGCCTTTGGGATCGATGCCGGCGTCAGAGCGCAGGCCTCGCAAAAATCCCTTCCCGTCCGTGTTTTCTCCCAGGAGTTGCTCTCCCTGGCGGCGTACTGTATTCACGGCGCCAATCACGCGCGCTTCGGGGGAAAGCGCGTCGAGGTAAGGAATCACCGCTACCTTGTGAGGAATGGTCAGGTTGATCCCCCGCAGGCCGAAGGCGCGGACCCCGGTCATGGCATCTGCTAACTGGTGCGGCGCTACCTCCAAGTTCAAATATCTCCAGTTCAAACCGAGTTCCTGAAAGGCCGCCTCCATCATGACCCCCGTCGGATTTTCGGCCACGGGTTGTCCAAGAACTGCCACAAGCTCCGCTTTGTAGTTTCGAGGCAATTTTTTTCTCCTTCGATAGATGTCACTCAATTCTCGATGCTACAATCTCGACCGTGCCGCGTCAGCCGTTGCATCAAGAGTACACGCGCGAGCAGTTTTTACGAGTGGCAAACATCTCCCAGCGCCAGCTCCGGAGCTGGGAGCGAGCAGGCCTGATTGACGCCCGTTCCCGCTACTCTCTGACCGATCTCAAAGCGGTCCAAACGCTGGTTCGGCTCCGCAATGCGAAGCTCGGGCCGAAGCGCATCCGCTCGATCTTCGACGCCATCCGGCAAAAGCTTTCCGGAGTGCGCAACCCGGCCACTGAAGTCACTGTATCGTTAGAGGGGCGAAAGGTTCATGTGCTGGCCGGCGGTCAACGAATGGAAGCCCTCTCGGGACAACTTTTGCTCAACTTCGATTCGCAGGAAATTCACCGCCTGCTGAGCTTTCCCAAAAACCACAAAACCAAGCGCCAGTCTGGGAGCGAACAACAAAAGTCCGCCCAGGCCATGGAGTGGTTTGCGCGGGGCGTAGAGCTGGAGAGCTCTGGCCTGGCCTTAGATGAGGCACAGCAAGCTTACGCTAAGGCGCTCGAACTCGATCCGAATTGTGTAGCCGCATGGGTGAATCTTGGTACGATCCACTACCATGCCAAACAGTGGAAGCGCGCGGAAGAGTGCTACCGGGAGGCTTTGCGCATCGATCCCAATTACGCCTTAGGGCATTTCAATCTGGGAAACCTGCACGATGAACTGGGCAATTATGCCGAGGCCTTTGTGCATTATCACAAAGCGCTGCGCGCCGCTCCTAACTATGCCGACGCACATTACAACTTAGCGTTGCTCTATCAGCGCGCAGGACAACACATGAGGGCGGTGCGTCACTGGCAGATGTATCTCAAGCTCGATCCGTCGAGCGAGTGGGCCGAGATCGCCCGCCGCGAGCTGGCGAAGCTACGGGAAGCGGCGGTTGTCCGCTCGCAGCGCGCCGAGCTGGGCGGCGGGGAGGGTTGTCCGAGCCCGCGCGTTGTATCCTAATAAGTTGCGCTCCTTGTGCTTCCAATCACCTGATTTATAGAGGTTTCCTTTGAGCCGTATTGTACTTGCCTTGCGCAGTTTCTGGAGCATCTTGTTTCAAGGACAGCTGCCGGCTGACATCGCCCAGCACTTTGGCTACGTTAAACCGGCCAAGGAGAAGCCGGCCCCTCCGCCCCCACCGGCTTTTCAACCTGCCGATGGAGCCGTGCAGGTTCTGGGAATTCTGCAACGTGACGCGCGGCTGGTGGATTTCCTCCTCGAGGACATCTCGGCTTACACCGACGATCAAGTGGGGGCGGCCGTGCGAACCATGCAAGAACAGGCCCGGGCCTGCCTTCAGCGATACGTCCAGTTATCGCCGGTGATTGACGGCGTGGAGGGCGCTTTTGTCAAGCTCGATCTGGCCGCCGTGGAGTCTGTGAAGTTTGTGGGCAACGTGCCCTCAGGTGCGCCGCCGAAGGGTGGCATTTTAAGGCATCGAGGCTGGAGGGTGGAAAAAGTCGAGCTGCCGCAAATTTCCCCGAGGCAAGACCGCACCCTACTTGCGCCAGCCGAAATCGAGGTCGAGTAAGGCTGGATGTCCAAGCGTTATGTGATTGGGATCGATCTGGGCACGACCAATTGCGGCGTGGCTTACGTCGAGCCTTCGCAGGCAGCCGATGCGCTGCACTTGCCTCCCGTCGAGCTTCAGCCCGTCGTGCAGCTGGTAAATCCTGGTGAGGTGGCAGCCCAGAATTTGCTGCCTTCGGCGCTTTATCTTCCCGACGAACTCGATTTCCCCCAAGGCTCGATCCAGCTGCCCTGGGAGCAGCAGCCGGATTTCGTTGTGGGTGTCCTCGCGCAACGGCGGGGAGTGGAGCGGACCAACCGCTTAGTGACCTCTGCCAAGTCCTGGCTTTGCCATTCTGGTGTGGATCGCACGGCTCCAATACTCCCGTTAAATGCGCCGGATGGAGCTCGCAAGGTATCGCCTGTAGAGGCTTCCAGCCGCTACTTGGAGCATATTCGGAAGTCCTGGGACTATACGCATCCGGATGCGCCGTTCCTGGAGCAGCAAGTCCTCGTCACGGTCCCCGCTTCCTTTGACGCGGTCGCACGCGAACTCACGCTGCGGGCCGCCGAACAGGCCGGCTACCCGGCCGTTACCTTGCTCGAAGAGCCCCAAGCGGCGTTCTACGCCTGGCTCGAGCGCCATCCCGGCTGGCGGGAATGCGTCCACGTAGGCGATCTGATCCTAGTGGTCGACATCGGCGGCGGCACGACCGACTTCACCTTGATTGCGGTGTGCGAAGAAGGTGGAGAGCTGAGCCTAGAGCGGGTCGCTGTCGGTGAGCATATCCTGCTGGGCGGCGACAACATGGATCTTGCGCTGGCCCGCTTCGTCGAACAACAACTCGCTGCCAAAAACACAAAACTTGACGCCGTGCAATTTCACGCTCTGTGGCAACAATGTCGTCTCGCCAAGGAGAAATTGCTGGCTCACTCCAACCAAGCTAGTGAGCATCCCATCACCTTGCTCGGCCGGGGCACTGGCTTAGTGGGCGGCGCCATTCGAACTAAGCTGGCGCGCGAGGACCTCGAAAGAATTGTCTTGGACGGTTTCTTTCCCAAGGTTTCGAGCGACGAAATGCCCGCCAAGCAGAGACGTCTGGCGCTGCAAGAGGTCGGTTTGCCCTATGCATCGGATGCGGCAATAACCCGGCATTTGGCGCGTTTCCTGCGGCAACCTGCCGCCTCCGTGGAGCCTGGCGCGATCCGGCGCACGCGCAGCGGTTTAGCAGCTCCAACCCACATTTTGTTGAATGGCGGAGTGCTGAGCGCCCAGCCGGTCCGCAGCCGTTTGCTCGAAGTCGTGAATTGCTGGCTCGACCAAGAGGGCATGCCCGCCGCTCAAATCCTCGCTGGTGAGGATCTCCTGCACGCCGTAGCGCGTGGCGCCGCCTACTATGGCATGGCGCGGCGCGGCCAAGGCATCCGAATTCGTGGCGGCGTGCCTCGCACCTATTACGTGGGCATTGAAACCGCCATGCCGGCTGTCCCCGGTATGCCGGCTCCGATAAAGGCGCTTACCGTCGTGCCTTTCGGCATGGAAGAAGGGAGCTCGCACCAGCTTGCTGGCCGTGAGTTTGGCCTGATTGTGGGGGAGCCAGCCGAATTTCGCTTCTTCTGCTCGTCAACGCGGAAAAACGATCCGGTGGGCTCGTTGCTCGAAGAGTGGGATCCAGAGGAGCTCGAGGAGCTGGCGCCGATGGATGTGACGCTCTCTGCGGATGGTGTAACGGGCGACACGGTCCGCGTCACTCTCGAATCGACAGTCACCGAGACAGGCCTGCTCCAGCTTTGGTGTGTCGCCAAGGACGGGCGCCGATGGAAATTGGAGTTCAACGTCAGAGAACGGGTGGCCTAGGTGAATCTCGGCATCGATCTCGGCACAACAAATTCCGCGCTGGCTTTCATCGATCCGCGCCAAGCGGGAGAGACGGATTTTCCGCCAATCCGGGTCTTCGACGTCCCTCAGCTAGTGGCGGAAGGACGGATCGAAAGCCGCCGCACGCTGCCCTCATTCCTGTATGTTGCGGAAACGGAGATCATCGGCGCCTATGCCCGTGAGCAAGGCGCGCTCGTACCCACCCGATCGGTGCACTCGGCCAAGAGCTGGCTTTCAAATCCAGAAGCCGACCGCACGGCCAAAATTCTACCCTGGGATGCCCAAGAATCCGGTCGCATCTTTTCACCGGTGGAAGTATCGGCGCGGATCCTTGGCTATTTGGCAAACGCTTGGAATCGATCACATCCAGATTTCCCCATCGCGCAGCAAAGCGTGGTGTTAACCGTGCCTGCCTCCTTTGATGAGGAGGCTCGCGAGTTAACCGTGCAGGCAGCAGCCGAAGCGGGCTTGGAGCGCCTCACCTTGCTCGAAGAACCAGCCGCTGCATTTTACTCCTGGATCGCCAATCATCTGACGCAATCTCAAAGAACGCTTTTTGATGGCCAGACCGTGTTGGTATGCGATGTTGGCGGCGGCACTAGCGACTTTACGGTGATCCGCGTGCACCGCGACGGGGACCGCGTCGATTTCACCCGCACGGCGGTGGGGAAACATTTGTTGCTGGGTGGCGACAACTTGGATCTGACGTTAGCCTGGCTGGTGGAGGCCAAACTCGGCAAACCGCTCTCGGTCCGGCAACGCAGCGCCTTACGTCGGCAGTGCGCCTCCGCCAAAGAAACCCTCCTCTCTGACCCGACCCGTAAGAGCGTGGAGATTACGGTGCTCGGCGCTGGCTCGGCCCTTGTCGGGGGAACGCTCCGCACGGAAATTACGCGCGACGAGGCTCTCGAATTAACCCTAGAAGGCTTTCTTCCGCATTGCCAGCTCAACGACCAGCCCAAAGAAGAAAAAAAGAGTCTCTTCCGCGAGCTGGGCCTGCCTTACGTGTCCGATCCTGCCATCACGCGACACCTAGCCGCCTTTCTTTCCTCCTCTGGCGTGGAACGGATCGATGCCATTCTCTTTAATGGCGGGTTCTTTATCCCCGAAGTTTGCCGCCAGCGCGTCACAGAGGTCGTGGAGCGCTGGTATGGCCAGCGCCCTGTTGTGTTCGAAAATCAGGATCTGGACCTTGCCGTCGCTGTGGGCGCCGCCTATTACAGCTACGCGCGGGATAGCGGAAGCGGCATTTTGGTGCGGGGCGGTCTGCCGCGCGCCTACTTTATCGCCCTGGACGGAGGCGAGGGCGAGAAGGTGCGCACAGTCTGCCTCGCGCCGCGCGGGACCGAAGAGGGGGCCGTGCTGGATTTGGATCTAGAGGGGCTTCAGCTAGTCGCCAACCGGCCTGTCTCCTTCCGCCTGTACAGCTCGCTAACGCGGACCGATGACAAATTGGGCGACCTGGTCGATTTCAGCCCGGAAGAGTTGGCCTCGCTGCACCATCATGCGCCGCTCCATGCCGTCATCCGGTTTGGCAAAAAAATCGAAGAACGGCTCATACCAGTGAAACTCGGCGCCAGGCTGACCGAAGTCGGAACGCTCGAAATTTGGGCCCAGTCGAAGGTGAGCGAGCAGCGCTGGCGTTTGCAGTTTGAGCTGCGCAAGCGCGCCGAAACCAACGTTGCAAAGCCCGCCGCGGTGGTGAGCGACGAGGCGCTTTCTCGAGCGGAAGAGCTGCTCGCCGGATGTTTCCTCAAGACCGAGATCGATCCGGCGGAGTTGCCATCCCGCCTTGAGCAAGCGATGGCCCTCGGCCGTAATTCTTGGCCTTCGAGCGCCATTCGCAAACTGGCGGACCGCCTCCTTGAACACGCTTCTGGACGCAAGCTTTCGCCGCAACATGAAGCGCGGTGGTTGAACCTCACTGGCTTCTGTCTCCGTCCCGGCTTTGGCTTTCCTGGTGATGAGTTACGCATTGAACAAGCACGCCGGATCTTTGCTGGTGGACTCACTTTCGCCAATCAGGTGCAGTGCGAGATTGAGTGGTGGATTTTTTGGGGACGTGTGGCAGGCGGATTGAACCGGAATCAGCAGGTGGACATCTACCAGCGCTTGGCGCAGTATCTCCTGCCGCGCGGACAGAAGCGGCGCCGGCTGAATTCAAGCCTAGAGCGCGAAATGTGGCGCACAGCCTCAAGCCTCGAGCTGTTGCCCATTTCAACGCGAACGGAGCTGGGTGAGGCGCTCATACGGAAAGTAAAAGCCGGCGAAGCCAGTGAAAGCGACTTGTGGTGCATTGCGCGTCTTGGCGCGCGAAAACTCTTTTACGGACCTATCAACCAAGTCTTGCCTGCGTCGACCGTGAGCCGCTGGGTGGATGCGCTGGCCAAGGTAAAAAACACAGCCGACACGATTGCGATCCTCGCTTCCCGCACGGGAGACGCCGCGCGCGACTTGCCGGAAACCACCCTTGTGCTTGCCCGCCGTGCGATTGGTGAAAACCACGCCGCCCTGGCCGTATTGGAAGGCGAGGCCGAGCGCGACATAGCGGCCCTGGGTAAGCTGTTTGGCGAGGAGTTGCCCTCTGGCTTAGTGATTGCGGGCGGAACGGAATAAATGAATGAACTAGAACTGGTAGAACGCATTCGCCGCCGCGCCGCGAAAGCGCGCAATCTGGTGTTGGGCATTGGCGACGATTGCGCCATCTACCAGCCGGCGGCGGGTGAACAACTGCTGTTCACCACCGACCTACTGATCGAAGGCGTGCACTTCCTCCGGGAAACACATCAACCTTCCGATTGCGGCTGGAAGGCTCTCGCGCGCGGCTTGAGCGATATCGCTGCCATGGGTGGCCGGCCACGCTTCTGTTTGACCTCGCTTGCCTTACCCGGCTGGGCCACGACCAGGTGGGCCGAACGGTTCTATGACGGCTTGTTCGAACTTGCGCGGTTGCAGAAAACGGTTCTGGTGGGAGGCGATCTGGCGCGCGCGGAAACAATTGTGTGCGACGTGGTCGTTTGTGGCAGCGTCCCCGAAGGTCAAGCCTTACGGCGGGACGGGGCACGGCCCGGAGATGCGATTTATGTCTCGGGGCTTCTCGGCGGTTCGGCTCTCGGGCTTGCCCAGCGACGTGGCCCGGCGTTCCGGCGGCATCTTCGTCCCGAGCCACGGTTAAAACTCGGTATCGCGCTCCGCGAAAAGCTAAAGGTGACGGCGGCGATGGACCTGAGCGATGGCCTGTCGCTCGATCTTCATCGCCTCTGTGTCGCTTCGGGTGTTGCTGCTGAGCTTGACGGTGACCTGCCTCTGTGGCCCGGTGCAACCCTGGATCAAGCTCTCCATGGAGGTGAGGATTATGAACTGCTCTTCACACTCTCCAGCTCCACGCGGCCTCCGCGCCAGCTGGCTGGCGTCCCCCTGACCCGTATCGGAACCATCGTTGGCGGCCGGCCAGGAGTGGTGCGACTGGGGGGCAGAGAGTTGCCCCTGGCGGGTTTTGACCACTTTCGGAACCCGCAGAAGCCTGCTGCAGGCCGGTGATCCATTCCCGCCAGCATCAAGCACAATAAGAAGACATGCCACGCATCTTAATGGTGGCCTCCGAGGCCACACCCTTTGCCAAGACCGGTGGACTAGCCGACGTTCTTGGCTCGCTGCCGGCAGCTTTGGTCGCGCTCGGAGCCGAAGTGGCCGTTGTCATCCCCCGCTATCGCAGCGTGCCCTTAGACGGCGCTCGCCGGATCTGGGATCACATGGAGCTATGGGTTGGTCCAGGACGCTATGATGCTGCCATCTGGGAGGTAGATCGCCAGGGAGTGCGCTATTTTTTCGCCGATATTCCCGCCTTTTTTGATCGCGACGGCATTTATAGCGTCCATGGCGTGGATCATTATGACAACTACAGCCGCTTTGCTGGACTTTGTCATGCTGCACTCGGCATCGCCCGGCACATCTTCCGTCCCGACATCCTGCATTGCCATGACTGGCAAGCGGCGCTGACACCTGTCTTCCTCCGCCTTTATTTCCCCAGCGATCCTACCTTCTACGGCGTGCGCACGATCCTGACGATTCACAATCTCGGCTATCAAGGACGCTACGGCAAAGAGAAGCTCTGGTGGCTCGGTCTTCCGGAATGGCTCTACCGTTCGGATTTGCTCGAGCACTACGGCGCGATCAACTTGCTCAAGGGTGGTATTGTGTACTCGGATCTTTTAACGACGGTCAGTCCCACCTACGCACGCGAGATCCAGACCCCAGAACAGGGATTCGGCCTAGATGGATTGCTCCGCGCCCGCAGCGCTTCGTTGGTAGGCATCCTCAACGGCGTCGACTATGCCGAGTGGAATCCGGAGACGGACCGCTATCTGAGCGCGCACTACAGTGCTGAGAATCTAGCCGGAAAAAAAGAGTGCAAGCAGGCTTTGCTTGCTGAGTTCAACCTGCCTGCGGACCGTCCGGAAGTTCCTGTAATCGGGATGGTCTCGCGGCTCGCCGCGCAGAAGGGATTCGATTTAATTGGATCCGTTGCCTGGGATTTGGTCAACTGGGACATCCGCCTAGTGGCGCTAGGCGTTGGAGAGGCAAGATACGAGAACCTCCTGCGCCACTTAATGAACGCCCGGCCAGACCGCTTCGCTGCGCGCTTCGAACTGAATAATCGCCTGGCTCATCTGATTGAGGCTGGGGCTGACATCTTTCTTATGCCGAGCCGCTACGAGCCCTGCGGTTTGAATCAGATGTACAGCCTACGGTATGGGACCGTGCCTGTCGTGCACGCCACGGGAGGACTCGATGATACGATAGAAGAGGGAACGGGTTTCAAATTCCGGCCTTATTCCGGCGACGCCATGTTGGGGGCGTTGCGCGCTGCGCTTACAACCTATTGGACTGAGCCTGAACGCTGGGTTTCCATGATGCGTGAAGGGATGCGGAAAGATTTTTCCTGGCGGTCCTCTGCCGAGCGCTATCTGGACGTATACCAGCGGCTGTTAGGAACTGCAGGTTTTGGGCAAGCGCAAGTTCATCGGCAGGGCTGAATCCTCATCCCCTGCAACTGCATCTCAATTTCGGGAGCGACAATTCATGGCTGGCGAAAAAACGCTGACTTTCACAGATGCCAACTTTGATACCGACGTACTTGCTTCAGATATTCCTGTCCTAGTCGATTTTTGGGCCGAGTGGTGCGGTCCTTGCCGGATGATGGGTCCCACGGTGGATGCAATCGCCGCTGACTATGCGGGTCGAGTGAAGGTGGGAAAGCTCAATGTGGATGAAAACGGCGCAACCGCGATGCGCTATAACATCCGAGGTATTCCCACCCTGCTGTTATTTAAAGGCGGGCAGGTTGTCGAACAAAGAGTTGGCGCTACCGGAAAAAGCGACCTCGAACGCATGCTGAATGCGCATCTCTAAGCGCGCAGCAAAATAGGCGGCCAGCTCAGCGACCCGTTGACTCCCCGGAAGGACCGGCCAGTTCCTTACCCAACGTTGGCCGCTGGCCGGCGCCTCTCTCCTCGCGCCAAACCAGTTGTGGGCCACGTGTGAGAATGTCGCTTGGGGCGAACTAGAATTGGGGAAGACCGCATGAGAAGATTGCCCGCCGCCTCCAAGCGAGAGTGCCACACCGTTTCACGGCGCAGGTTCGTTGCCGGCGCCATCGCCGCTGCTTCGGCTCACGCTCAAGAGTTTCGAAGCGAATGGTCCAGCACGATCTCCCGTCCCTGGCTCGGCCCTGACTACTGGGCCAACCCGCTCCAAGACTGGCGCTTGCGCAACGGGCGCTTGGAGTGTTTCGTCGCCGGTGGAGATCGCCATGTGATTCTCCTCACGCGCGAGTTGTCGCCGCAAGCCGGTGAGCTTCAGATGTCCGTCCGGTTTGGCCGCCTCGAAGAAGACCAGTCGCCCCTTGGGCAGGGTTTCGTTGGGTTTCGCTTCGGCATCCGGGGCCAGTTTGGCGATTATCGCGACACGGCTGTTCATGGAATCGGTGTCAACGCCGGCGTTACGGGGGATGGGATGCTCTTTATCGCCGATCCGGAAACCCAGGGGCCGCGCATCAATCTAAATCAGCAGAACCTCACGCTCCGGCTCCAGGCAGCTCCGGAAGGCGAAGCTTACCGCATTGCTCTTGAGGTTGCAGACGAACATGGCGCTGTGCTGGCCAGCGTGATCCGCAATCCGGCGCCGCGGGAATGGTTGCACGGTGGCCTTGGCTTGGTTTGTAGCTCGGGACAGGTGGTCCGCACTCCCCACCCTCCTTTCATCACGCCAAGCGGTCAGGACCGCCGGGATTCCCGCCGTGGTGGCACCCTGCGCTTTTGGTTCCGGGACTGGACGGTGTCTGGCTCAAAGTTAGTTGCCTATCCGGAGCGCGCCTACGGCCCTATTCTCTTCGCCCTGCATACGCTGAGCCGGCGCGTCTTAAAGATGACCGCCCAGCTAGCGCCGCTCGATGACCCAGGCCTTGAGGTCCATCTTCAAATACGCCAAGGGAACTCCTGGCGCACGGTTTCTCGGGCCCAACCCGATCCACTGTCCCGCACCGTTCATTATCGAATCGCCAGCTGGGATGACTCGCGCGACATCCCCTACCGGCTTCTGCTTCGGAGAAAGGACGAAGAGGGCGCAACTGCCGAGCACACCTTGACAGGAACGATTCGAAAAGACCCCCGCAACAAGGATAGAATCACCGTTGCCGCCTTGACCTGCTGCAATGATTTGGGTTTCCCGCACAGCGAGATTACCCGCGCCTTGAAACATCACAACCCGGACATCCTCTTCTTCACGGGTGACCAGATTTATGAGCGTGTTGGAGGCTACGGCAATCAGTTAGAGCCAATCGAGCAAGCTACGCTCGATTATCTCCGCAAGTGGTACATCTTCGGCTGGGCCTTTGGCGATCTGTTTCGCGACATCCCAGTCGTAACTCTTCCCGACGATCACGACGTCTATCATGGCAATATCTGGGGTGCAGGGGGCAAGAAAGCTTCGGCCGAAGGCGATCCAGAAGCGAGTACGAATCGAGTCCAGGCTCTTCAAGATTCGGGTGGTTTCAAAATGCCTGCCCTATGGGTCAACATGGTGCAGCGAACGCAAACCAGCCACCTGCCGGATCCCTATGATCCGACGCCAGTCGAGCAAGGCATTACGGTCTACTACACCGAGCTCGTGTATGGCGGCGTTAGCTTCGCACTAATCGAAGACCGGAAATGGAAATCAGCTCCCCGCGGCCTGATTCCAGCGGCTGCGATTCGCAACGGGTGGGCTCAGAATCCACGCTATGAGCCGGTACGCGATGGCGATGTCAAGGGAGCGGAGCTGCTCGGCAAACGCCAGATGGAGTTTCTCGAGCGCTGGGCGGCAGACTGGAGCCATCAAGTTTGGATGAAAGCGGTTGTTTCGCAGACCATTTGGACAAATTTATGCACGCTCCCTCCGCCTGCAAACACCGATGCCGTCACACCCCGGCTACCGTTACTTGCCCCAGGAGCTTACCCCGAGAATGAGGTCCACACTGCTGATCACGATTCCAACGGCTGGCCCCAGACGGCCCGCAATGAGGCGCTCCGCGTCGTGCGCAAGGCGCTTGCTTTTCACATCGGGGGCGACCAACACCTTGGCAGCACGGTCCAGTACGGAATCGATCAGTTTAATGATGGTCCCTATGTGATCTGCACGCCTGCGATTTCCAATTTTTTTCCTCGCCGCTGGTATCCACCTAAGCCCGGACGAAACCGGCCTGCTCAGGCGCCCCGTTATTGTGGAGAATACTTTGACGGTTTCGGCAATCGCATGACGGTTCACGCTGTAGCGAATCCCCAACGCTACGGAGTGGAGCCCGCGATCGTAAACGATCGGGCTCCCGGCTACGGCATCATCGAACTCGAGAGGAGCACTCGCAAGATTACTTTTACCAACTGGCCGCGGTGGGTTGATCCGTCTCGCCCCGGCGCGAAGCCGTATCCGGGTTGGCCGATCACAATCCACCAGCTGGACAACGGATCAAACGGCGCACCCTACCATTTGCCGCCGCTTGTTGGACTATCGGCCGAAGTGGTTGTTCAGGTAGTGGAGGAGGCGACAAAGGAGATCGTTTGTACCGTTCGCGCAAGCTCAGCGGAAATGGTGCTAGGCGTGCCCCGCGAGGGCGCCTACACGGTGCGACTAATCCCGGACAAAGGTCCCATCCGCGAGCTTCGTGGCCAGCTCGCGAGAAAGCGCGCTTAAACCTCTGCGCCTGGCGTGAGTTGCTGCCTCGCAGATTGGCGCCAGGATTTTAGACAGGAGGGATCTTCCCTGGGACGCTTTTTCCACGCGCGGTAAACTATAAAGGCCATGAATCGACGCTCTTTTCTTGCTTCTTCCGCTCTGCTTGCTGCGCAGGCTGCTGAGAAACCGCCCGTTCAGATCGGAATCGTAGGGGGAAGATTCGGCGCGACGTTTCAGTGGCATTTAGCCCCGGGTTGTAAGGTGGTTGCCGTTTGCGATATCTCTGCCGAGCGCCTTCAGAGGCTTTCCGAAGTCTACCGCTGCGGCAACACCTACCGCGACTTTCGCCAGATGTTGAAACATCCCGGCCTAAATGCCGTCGGCGTCTTCACCCCAGCTCCACTTCACGCCTGGATGGCAATTACGGCCATGAAAGCTGGCAAACATGTCATCAGTGCCGTTCCGGCGGGCCTCACCGAGGAAGAACTCGTTGAACTGCTAGAGACCGTAAAGACCACTGGAATGAAGTACATGATGGCTGAAACGAGTTATTACCGGCCGGAAGTCATGACCTGCATGGAGTGGGCCAAAGAAGGCCGCTTCGGCACCATTTTTTATTCCGAGGCCGAATACCACCACGAAGGTCTCCTCGAGCTCATGTTTGACGAACGTGGCCTGCCCACCTGGCGTCACGGCTTCCCTCCGATGCTCTATCCGACTCATTGCACTGGAATCGTGATCCCCGTCACCGGCGAGCGTTTGGTGGAAGTCACAGCCTATGGTTGGGGGGACGGCCACGAAGTCCTGAAGACAAACGTTTACAAAAATCCTTTTTGGAACACCGTCGGTTTGTTCCGTACCCAGAAGGGACACTCGGCCCGCATTTCCATCTTCTGGCATGTTGCAGCGGGGGGCACCGAGCGTGGGCTGTTCTATGGCGACCGCATGAGTTATCTTATGCAGCGGCCGGAGGGGTCGCCTAATACGGTCTTCCGCATTGCAAAAAATGGAGCAACCGTGATCGATAGCAATGGCTATCCCGAGGGCCAGGTCGAACGGATGGCTCCTCAAGAGCCAGACCATCTCCGCAAACTGCCAGAACCCATGCGCGTAAAGACCGGCCATGGCAATTCCCACACCTTCCTCACCTACGAATTCATCAGTGCGATCCAGCAAGACCGTCATCCAACCGTGAATGTATGGGAAGCGATTGCCTATACGCTTCCGGGCATCGTGGCCCACCAGTCCGCTTTGCGGGACGGGGAAACCATGAAGATTCGCGACTACGGCTCAGCGCCTGGCTAGAATCCATGGCCGGGACGGGCTGGCTAGAAGCCGTGGTCCAGCTTGGTCCCGCCCGTCTTTTATGGCGCAGGAAGGGAAGTTCGTTTTGCAGTCATTCCAGAAAGGCATAGTGGCAGACTAGAAGAACGTCGCTTTGCTGCGTGTTCGATGGCCAGCATTCTATTTTTGTCGCCCGAAGCACCCTATCCACTGGCAGGAGGTGGCTGCTACCGGACGGCCTCGCTGTTGGAGTTCCTCGCCCGACGCTATGACTTAGACCTTGTCTTATTTGCCGTAGCGGGCGCATCGGATCCAGAGGCTTCGCTGCCCCGAGGTTTAGCCCGAAACGTGTTCAAGCTGCGTTTGCCCGCACACTCCAAGCGATGGGCGCCGCGGGTCGCTCGCAATGTCTTGCGCCTGGCCCGGGGCATCCCGCCTCTGGTTGACCGTTACGGCCACCTTGAAGCTCAACTGAAGGATCTCCTCCAGGGCCGGCGTTATGACCTCGGCTGGATCGAACATTTTTGGTGTGCTCCCTACTGGGAGGTACTAAAGCCGGCTTGCCGCCAAATGGTGCTCGATTTGCACAATCTGGAGTCAGAGTGGTTTGACCGTGCGGCAGAGATAGCGAGTGGCCCGCTTGCGATGGCCTACCGGCGGTTCGCCGCGCGTTGCCTCTCTCTTGAACGGAAATGGATTCCGAGATTTGATCACGTGCTGGTACCGTCTGAACGCGAACTGGCGAAGATTCCTTACCCGCACGTTCGAGTCTATCCGAACAGCATTCCCTGGGTGGTTCAGCCGCCAAGCAGACCGGATCAATCGATCGTATTCTCTGGCAACCTCGAGTACCGACCAAATCAAGACGCCGTTCGCTTCTTCGCCCGCAACGTGTGGCCACGGCTTCGACGTCGGTGGCCGAATCTCATATGGCGCATCGTTGGCAAGAATCCCGCTGGCGTGGCCCGTGAGCTCGCGGGAGATCCCCGGATTGTGCTCACGGGGCCTGTGGCTGACGCCACTACGGAACTGGCCCAGTCGCAAGTGGCGATCGTACCGGTGCGGAGTGGGAGTGGAACGCGAGTAAAAATTCTTGAGGCTTGGGCGGCAGGTTTGCCAGTGGTCTCCACAGCCTTAGGCGCGGAAGGTCTTCAAGCCATTCCCGGAGTCCACTTCCTGACTGCTGATTCAGCTGAGGATTTTCTCACTGCCATTTCCTTGCTACTAGAAGCGAAGCCCGAACGGATGCGCCTTGGCTCGGCCGGCAGAAGACTCTACGAAGAGCGCTATACATGGGAGGCGGCCTGGAAGCTGCTACAGGGAGAAAAATTCCTTCCACCGTGAGCGTCTATACTGAAAAGACGCGCATGCGTTTCGCCATTGACGCCCATGCGATCGGGCAGCATCAGACGGGGAACGAAGTTTACATCCGAAATTTGCTAGATCGGCTGGCAAGCGTCGATTCTGAGGCAGACTTCATCGCCTATTTTTCCTCGCCGGCGGCCGCCAGCCGGCTTCCCAACCGCATTCTCCGCCGCTGGGTTTCCTCAAACCCCTTTGTTCGCCTCGGCTGGGAGCTTGGCCGGAAGATTAACGCTGAGCGGCCAGCCTTGCTCCACGTGCAATACACCGCGCCTTTGTGGAGCAAAGTGCCGATCGTGGTGAGCGTTCACGACGTGAGTTTTCTAGAACACCCGGAGTTCTTTTCTTTTCCCCGTGCTTTGCAGCTGCAGCAAACCGTCAAGCGTACGGTCGAAAGGGCTGCGCGCGTGCTCACCGTGAGTGAGTTTTCGCGTGCCGCCATCGAACGGCACTATCCTGCGGCTCGGGGGAAGACTTGCGTGACGCCAAATGCGGTTTCTGCCGCCTTCCGACCTATTCCGCGCGACCAAGCCCGCGCACGCGTGCAACGACTTCTCGGTTTCTCTTCACCCTTCCTTCTGAATGTGGGCGACCTCCAACCCCGAAAGAATCAAACGGGTTTGATCCGCGCCTTCGAAGAATTTCTTCGCCACAACCCGGGTCAGCCCCACCATTTGGTGATCGTCGGACAAAGCAAGTTTGACGGTGAACTGGTCAAGCAAGTCGCTGCGCGCTCGGCTGTCTCCTCTCGCATTCACTTTACTGGCTACGTGGACGACGCGTTTCTGCACCTGCTTTATAACGCCTGCGAGTTATTTGTTTTTCCCTCCTTTTACGAGGGCTTCGGCATCCCGATCCTTGAAGCCATGGCCTGCGGCTGCGCAGTGGCCTGCTCTAAGACGTCGGCGATGCCCGAGGTTGCTGACGGCGCCGCCATTTTCTTTGATCCCCGCTCGACAGCCGAAATGACGCGCTCGATTCAGGATTTGGTACTCAACCCTGAGATGCGAAGCCGTTACCAACGCTTGGGCCTGGCCCGCGCTTCCGTGTTTTCCTGGGATCGCACAGCGCGCCAGACGCTCGAGGTTTATTATGAAGTAGCGGGATCGGACCGCCGATTTGCCCCAGACAGGCATTCGATAGGAGCAGGAAAATCATGATTTGGCCCTTGCTAGCGAAAGCTTTGGTTCTGGCATCGCTATGCCGCGCCGATCTGACGGCTCCCGAAGTGCTCAACTATAGTATCAACTGGCCGAGCGGCCTAAGCCTGGGCGAAGCGACCCTCAAGGCCTCGCGGCAAGGCGAGGAAACTTGGAGTTTCGAACTCGAGTTCCAGGCTGCCGTCCCCGGTTTTGCTCTCGCTGACCGGTTCACTTCACTTACCAACGCCAATCAATGCTCGGCCTCTTTCGATAAGGACATCCACCACGGCAAGCGCAAATCCCGGGAAAGGATTACTTTTGACAGCCAGGCGGGAATTGCGACTCGCGAAACGCTGGGGGGTGGAAAGTCCACGCTTCAAATCCCGCCCTGTGCGCGCGATGCCCTGGCCTTTGTTTTTTATCTCCGCCGGGAACTGGCCCAAGGGCGAATCCCCGCGGCTCAGCGCGTTTTTTACGGAGCCCCCTATCACGTCAAACTGGATTTCGGCGGAGTGCAGCGGATCCGGCTCGGCGATCGCTTTGTGGAGGCTGATCGCATTCAGGCCAGCGTGAAGGGACCAGCCTCAGAGTTTAGCCTGGAACTATTTTTTGCGAGGGATTCGGCTCGTACGCCCCTGCTGGTGAAGCTTCCCCTCAGCTTGGGGTTGTTCGCCATGGAGCTGGTTGGCGAGTGAAGGTGGCCTTTTATTCACCGCTGCCTCCCGCAAAAAGCGGGATTGCGGACTACTCGGCAGCGCTGCTGGAGGAGCTTCGCAAACTACTAGACGTCGTTGTGATCAGCGATCCGGACACGCCGGTCCCCCCTCATGACCTTGCCCTCTACCAGATTGGCAATAACGAACACCATCTACACGCTTATCAAAGCGCCCTAGAACAGCCTGGGGTCGTGGTCCTGCACGAGGCCAATCTCCACCACCTCATCTGTGACCTCACCATCCGGCGCAACGACTGGGATGCCTACGTCGCCGAAGCTGAATACAACGGCGGTCCTGCGGCGCGCGCTCACGCCGAACAAGTGCGCGCCCAAAAGGTTGGCCCAGATTACGAGGGCGTGCCCATGTTGCGGCGCCTGCTGGAAAGATCAAAAGCCGCCATTGTTCACAGCCGCTTCGTGGAGCGCCAGTTGCGAAATTCTGGATTTCAAAAGCCGGTGGCAGTCATCCCGCACGGCGGCTGGCTGCCTACCATTTCGCGCCGGATGGATTTTCGTTGCCGCCTGGGTCTTTCCGAGGATGCGCTACTGGTCGGAATTTTCGGCTTTCTCAAGCCTTACAAACGAATCGCGGAATCGCTGCGTGCGTTCCGACGGGTGGTGCCGCTGATTCCGGACGCCAAAATGATTCTTGTCGGCGAACCACACCCCGAACTGCCATTAGCCTCGCTCATCCGTAGCTTGCATCTAGAGGCCCACGTCCGCCTGCTTGGCTTCACCCCGGTTGAGGATTTCATGGGCTACCTCGATGCGGTGGATCTCGTGTTGAACCTCCGCTATCCCACCGTAGGGGAAAGCTCGGGTACTTTGATGCGCGCCCTCGGTTTAGGCAAGGCGGTCCTGGTTTCTAACGTCGGATCCTTCGCCGAACTTCCTGACAACATCGTTCTCAAAGTCCCTGTGGATGCTTCTGAAGAAGACTTCCTGTTTGAATGTTTAAATCTTCTTCTTTCGCGTCCGAGCCTCATGCGGCAGCTCGGCAGGAACGCGCGCCGCTGGGTCGAGCAGGAATGTAGCTGGGCGCGCGTGGCGAGATTGTACGCAGACTTTCTTCGCTGTGTCGCGGAGGGACAGCCATGGCCCGCACTTTCTCACTCACCTTCCACTTCTCCTGTTGCTGCGCCAGCGCCCCCTGACAATTCCGCTTCTGCCTCCCCTGGTGAGACAGCGCCGACCTCTGTCCTGGTGCGCGCTCTGGCCGAGTTAGAAGAACCGAATCGAGACGCTTTGGTTGAGCCGCCTCCAGCCGTCGATGAAAGCGCCACGCATTTGCAGGACTACCTCAAAAGCTGGGCTTGCGATCCGGACTCGCGCCAGTATCTCCAGACGCACCTTACGCGCCTGCGCCGGACTCTGGAGATCATACCGCCGGGCACAGCCGCAGACCGGATTCTCGAAATGGGCGCCTATCTTCAGATCACGCCTGCGCTCCGGACAAAGCTCGGCTATGGCGAGGTACGCGGTTGCTATCTCGGCCCCGCTGGCCAGATCGATTCGAAGCGCGTCGTTTCCGCCGAGGGCGAAGAGTTCGTCTGCCAAATCGACCTGTTCAATGCCGAAAAGGATCGTTTCCCCTATCCCGATGGTCACTTTGCGACTGTGCTTTGCTGCGAGTTGATTGAACACCTCGAGCACGACCCGATGTTTCTCATGTCGGAAGTGAACCGCGTGCTGCGGCCGGGCGGACACCTGGTGCTGACAACTCCCAATATCGCCTCCTTGCGGGCCATCAAAGCCATTCTCATGGGCTACCACCCGGGTTTTTTCCCCGCTTATCTAAAACCCGCGGCCAGCGGAGGCATCGAGGCTCGTCATGCCCGGGAATACACTCCGCAGGAGATCACCATGCTGTTTCTAGACGCCGGCTTCGAAGTCACGCTCTTGGAGACAGGGCCCTTCCTGGACGCCCCCAGACCCGAAGAGCACTGGATCCGGCACCTGCTCGAGCGCTACTTGCTCTCGACCCAACATCGCGGGGATTGCATCTACGCGGTAGGCCGAAAAGTCGGGCCGGTGAAAGAGCGCTATCCTTCGTGGTTGTATCAATAGATGGTTGGCTATCACGATGTAGTCGTGGAAGTAGAGCCAAGGTATACGCTCCGTGTCCGCTTCGAGCTGGAGAACCGCTCCGCTGGGGACTGGTTGCGAAGCGAGCAGGTGGCACTTGGTAGCCAGATCTTCGACCCTCAGACCGCTTTGTTTCTCACAGAGGGACCCTGGCTCGCTCTGGCCCGTGATCTTCCGCCCGGTGCTCGGTTCCCGGTAGAGATTTGCATCGAGCTTCCCCCTCCGCCCGGTCCGTACCGTGTTTATATTTCACCGCGGGATTCGCGGCGCGGCTGGTTTTACTTGCATCAGGCGCCTCTGCTGGTGATTGACGTCACGGTGACCCATGAAAACGCGATCGTCGAGCGCCTGGTCCAGACTTCACTGCGGCGCATGCGCTGGCAAAACTTCCCTTTCGCCCTCAGACAACTCCTGGTCAGCCCATTCGTCGAACTCTGGCGGGCAAAAAGCTTGATTGCTTCCATGGTGCGCCGCGACCTGCTGGCGCGCTATCGCGGATCGTTCGGCGATGCGCTGTGGGCCGTGTTTCATCCGCTGCTACTCATGGCCACCTATTTTTTTGTGTTTGGCTTGGTGTTGCAAACCCGTTTTGGCGCCAACCCGAGCCGTACCGGATATGCGCTCTACTTCTTGGCGGGCATGTTGCCCTGGCTTCAGTTCAGCGAGCCCGCTGCACGCGCCACTGTAGTCGTGTTGGAACACCGAATCTTCGTGAAAAAAGTAGTGTTCCCAGTTTCCATTCTGCCCGTAAATCTCGCTCTTACCGGCCTAGTCACGAATTTGCTTGCAACTTTGCTGTTTCTTCTCGCCCTTGGCGTCCTTCAAAGCGGCGTTCCGTCAACGGTGCTAGCCCTGCCGCTTCTTCTCGTTCCTCAAATCTTGTTTACGCTAGGTGTCTGCTGGTTTCTTGCCGCCACGAGCGTGTATCTCCGCGACCTCGCTCAGATGATTGGACCGCTGCTTACACTCTGGTTTTTCGTTACGCCCATCTGCTACCCCGAGACGTCCTTGCCGGCGGAGCTGGCGCCAGTGCTCCTCAAAAACCCCATGTTTCAACTGGTCCGTGGTTACCGGCAAATCTTGCTTGAAGGACGCCTGCCTGAGGCGTCTTCCATGATCAAACTCTGGATGGTGGCCATCCTCACCTTCTTTGCCGGCTATGCCTGGTTCACTCGTTTAAAGAAACATTTCCCCGATCTTGTCTAGAGGGACCGGGGATTGGGCAGTGTCTGGTTATGCCTTTGCTCCGCAGGGCGCCTGGAAGACTCGCCTTGCATGCTAGCCTCAAAAAAACATGCCGATCGTGACCTTCCCCTGGCCGGTGATCCGTCCTCCGCTGGAATGGATTGACCAGGCGATTCCTGTCTTTTCGCCCCGCAGTGAGGAGGAGCGCAGCAAGGACCGTTTCGATGGCAATCCTTCCAACGTGGACATCTACACGGGCCTAGCCTATGGCTACCGCTTGTTTGGCGAAGGCGCCGCCGAAGGCCTGTACCGCACGATGAGCTCTCTTGTCTTAGCGCAACGGCAGTGCGAGCGGCTGCTCGATATCGGTTGCGGCGTCGGCAGAATGCTTTATGATTGCGCACCGGCCCTTCCGCACACCCAATTTACGGGCGTTGACTACTCTTACGAGATGTGCCGGCGCGCCGCTCGAATCCTTCAGTCGAATGGCGAGCTTCGATTGCCGGCTTGGCAACATCGGGGGATGAGCCAAGCCGTTTTGCGTGGGGTGGGCCCTTTGCCCAATGTTCACCTTGCTCAGGCGAACGCTCTCGACTTGCCTTTTGCTGCCGCTACGTTTGACACGGTCACTGCGACGCTGCTTTTGTGCCGCCTGAGCGACCCCTTGCGCGGACTGGCCGAGATGGTCCGGGTGTTGCGGCCCGGAGGGAGGCTCCTGCTTGCAACGCCCTTCGGCTATCTTGACGCGGTTCAATGGCAGGCCCTGGCCGGTCCTGGTAAACTCCGGGAGATTCTCTCCTCGTTTGGCTTCCGAATTGAAGAGTGGTTTGACGGATTGGTGTACCGGGAGGTGATTGACGCAAGCGGCAATGCGCACGACTGGCGCGTTACGGTTGCAGCAGCGACCCTTGTTCCTTAGCGTGCGTTACGATAAGGGTTTGTTGAAAATCCGAAACCTAGCCGCCCGAATCGATTCGCCCGTTCCCCGAAAGCCAATCAGCTGGCCCCAGGTGTATTTGGCAGTGGCCCTCACCACGCTTGCAACCCTCGTCCTGGAGTTATCTTTAACCCGCATTTTCTCGGTAATTTTCTACTATCATTTCGCCTTTTTGGCAGTTTCCATCGCACTGTTCGGGCTCGGTGCGGGCGGAGTGCTCAGTTACGCCCTGAGCTCCTGGCAGGGCAAAGTCTTTCCCAAGCTCGGCTGGTTGTCCACCTTGAACGGCGTGGCTGTGCCGCTCGCTTTGATCTTCTTGCTGACGCGTGGAAAGGAGCTTAGCAACTGGCAGCTGGCAGCTGTTTATTTCTCCTGCGCCCTCCCTTTTCTCATCGCGGGCATCGTTGTTTCGAGCGCGATCGCGGAAACGATTCAGCGTGTTGACCGCGTGTACTTTTTTGATCTCCTTGGTGCAGGCCTGGGCTGTCTAGTGCTTGTTCCGTTTTTAAACCTCTTAGGCGGACCGAATACGGTTATCGCCTCCGGCGTTCTCTTTACGACGGCTGGCGCCGTTTGGTTCCACCTAGCGGGCCGCATCCAAGGACGCGCCGCCTCGGTCCTGCTCGCACTTGCTCTAACTTCGCTTGTGATCCTGAATTTCAAAGACCCGGTAGTGGAAGTAAAGTACGCCAAAGGCAAACAACTCGAACCCGAGCTGTTCACCAAATGGAATAGCTTTTCTCGCATCGGAGTTACGCCCAGCAACCACTGGATTGTGATTGACGCGGATGCATCGACTGGTATTTCGACCGTGGATTTAGACCACTTGAGCCCCCAAGGGCGTGAGGATTTGCTCACCTCCGGACCTGCCTTGCCCTACCGGATCAAAGCGGCCGCAAAAACCCTGATCCTTGGTGCCGGCGGAGGATACGACGTAGCACGGGCGATTGCTTCCGGCTCGAAAGACGTCACCGCTGTTGAAATCAACCCGATCATAGCGAATCAGATCATGCGCGACCGGTTCCGAGAAATGAGCCACAACCTGTATTTCCGCCCTGAGGTAAGGCTTGTGGTTGAGGATGGGCGGGCCTTTGTGCGGCGTACCTCCGAGAAATATCAAATCCTACAAGCCACGCTGGTCGACACGTGGGCGGCCACCGCGGCAGGGGCCTTCGCCTTGACCGAAAACAATCTCTACACAACAGACGCTTTCTATGACTACCTGAGCCATTTGACCGATGACGGGATGCTTGCCTTTACGCGGTGGGGTTTTGAACCTCCCCGGGAGTCGCTGCGCTTGCTATCCCTGGCGAGGGTGGCGTTGCTCAAACTAGGTGAAACAGATCCTGCCCGGCATTTCGTGGTGGCCCGAGAGAACGCGAACCTGATTGATCAGTGGGGGGCGACGGACACTGTCATCGTCACGCGCAAACCGATCGCCAAACAAGCCCTTGGCGCGATTCAAGAAGCGATCCGCAAGGCGAAGTTAGAGGCGGTTTATTTACCGGGTGACCCTGCTTCTTCAAGCGCTTTTGCGCGATTGCTCACCAGCCACAACCTCGAACGCTTCTACCGGGATTACCCCTACGACGTGCGCCCTGTGTCCGACAACCGGCCCTTTTTCTTCTACACCGTACAGCCGCGCGATGTGCAGCGGTTTTTGACGCAGGCCTCTCCCGGATCAGCGGATTACAAAATCAACCGCGCGGTCCCCTTACTGTTCGGGCTGCTGGCAGTCAGCCTCCTGGCGACGCTGGTGACGCTCGCGCTCCCGCCCTTGATCCTGAAAGCCCGCCTGCCTGCCGAACCAGGTCTGCGCCGCTTCTTGCTCTACTTTGTCGCCATCGGCGTTGGATACATTTTGATTCAAGTCGCCCTCATTCAAAAGTTTGTTTTATTTCTAGGAAAGCCTACCTACGCCCTCACAGTCATCATTTTCTCGATGTTGATTTCAAGCGGCGTCGGGAGCTTTTTCTGCCGGCGTTTGCTTGGAGATTCGCGCCCGCGGTGGAGTCTGCTGCTGATTCTTGTAGCCGCGGGAGTCAGTGGGCTAGCTGTGCTAGCCGGTCCAATTACATCGTCTGGCGTGGGCTGGCCGGGGTGGGTGAAGGTTCTCCTGGCCATAGCGCTAATCGCCCCAGTGGGCTTTGCGATGGGAATGCCCTTTCCGCGGGGACTGTCTTATCTCGAACGGCGCCACAAACCCTCGGTTCGCTGGGCTTGGTCGTTAAACGCCGCTTCTAGCGTTCTTGGTTCCGCCTGCTCGATCTTCTTTGCCCTGTATTTCGGGTTGGTGCAAACCTTAATCATCGGCGGATTGCTCTATGCGGGAGCAGCCGCCATTGTGCGAGCCGAGCGCGCGTAGTGGCATCAAGGCTTAGCGGAAATAGAGATAGCAAAAGATCGCGCCGATTGCGGTCATAGAAAGACCCCAAGCCAGCAGTTGGTGAAACAGCTTCCGGCTTTCCTCTTGACTGGCAACCGACGCTACGCAAAGCGCGCCAATCGTCGACAGCGGTGATACATCGACGAGATGCCCGCCAACATTCATAGCGCCGGCGATGGCGTAAGCCCGGCCGCCTCCGAGTTGATCGGCGAGTGCAGGAACGGTGGGCAAAAAGGCAGGAAGTACAACTCCGGATGTGCTGCTGTAGGCGGACACCAGCCCGGTGACGAAGGCGACGACTGCGGTGACGGACTCTCGGGTGGAAATCTTTGCAAGCAGGTTTGCAAAGAGGTCAATCCCTTGCGTTTTTTCTAATAGCGCAATCAAAACCGTAACTCCCGATACCATCAGAAGCGTGTTCCAGGGCATCGCTTGGATTGCCTCGCGCTCGCTTGCGGCTCCCGCAAACGACAAAATGGCAGCGGCGGTGAATGCAGCCATACCGATATTGGCTCTGGCGAAAAGAACAGCCGCTAGCAGTGCGGCCATTAAGATGAGCGTGATCCACTGACCTTTCGTTAGCGGCGCCGGAGGTGAATCTTCTTGAAAGCCGGCCTTGCCGTGGCGCGCGAGTTTTAGCCCACCAAACGCCGCGTAGCCGGCCAGCGCGACCGAGGCGTGCGCCAACAAATTGGCGGTCCAGGTGTCCAACTGTGCTCCTGGTAGGCCGATGCGGTCCATGATTCCGTTGACGATGATGCCGGTTGGCGCCAGGGGGGAAAGCGCACCGGAGTTCGCTCCGTTGCCCACCATGATCGCCATCAGAAAGGGTGGAATGCGGCTCCGGCTCGCGGCTGCCATTGCTGGAGGCGCAAGCAGAGCTGCTGTAGCGATATTGCCCGGGCCGGCCGAAGCCACCAGCGCAGCGAGCAGAAAAAACATCACCGGTAACAGCGCGATTCGGCCGCGGCACAGCCTCACGCCGCGAACCACCAGCTGATCCAAAGTGCCGTTGGTCTGAGCTTGCGAAAAGAATAAGGTCACCCCCGCGAGGGTTAGAAAGAGCTCGGAAGGAAACCCTGCAGCTAGCTGCTTGACCGGCATACCGCCCCAATAGGCGCCTACCAACCAGGCCAGCGAAATGGCCAGCACCCCGACATTCAGCCTGCTCAAGCAGCTTGTGACCAGCGCTGCGACTAAGGCGCCCAACGACAACCATGCTAGATTCATACTTAGTCAGGCCGACTGGAGTAACTGATGGAGTAACGAGGCCGGATGGAGCGCCTGGTAGTGCGCTAAATCCAAAATCTGATGCCGGCAGGAAAAACCCGGCGCTACAACCACCTCGCCGTCTTTGAGCGCGCGCACCGCTGGCAGCAGCTTCCGCTCGGCAATCGCGACCGAGACCTCGTAGTGCTCCTTGAGATAGCCAAACGATCCTGCCATCCCGCAACAACCCGCATCGAGGTCGACGACTTCCGCGCCGGGCACTCGCTGCAGCAAGGACTTGGTCCATCGGAGCAAACCCATGGACTTTTGGTGGCAGTGTCCGTGCAACAGAATTCGCTTCGGACCGGCGCGCAGAGCCAGCTGGTCGCCATAGCGCGATTCCAAAAACTCTTCCAACCCCCAGCACGCCTGGGCCACCTCGAGCGCCTTTCGCCGGTCTTCACCACGGAGCAGGTCGGGCAGATCTTCTTTCACCGAGGATAAGCAACTAGGTTCGCAAAACACGATTGCGTGCCCGCGACTCGCAAGGGGGTGCAGCTGCTTCGTATTCTCGATGGCGCGCTGACGCGCTTCTCGGAGAAAACCTTGCGAAATTAGTGGACGGGCGCAACAGGCGTTTGGCGCAAGGCCTGCATTCAGGCCCAGCGCCGCAAACAACGTCAGCGCTGAAACGCCAATTTCCGGATGGTAGAAGTTGGTGAACGTATCCCGAAACAGATAAATCTCGGGATCTGCCGGCTGTTTGACGATTCGCTCGAGCGGCAGGCGTGCCCACGGCGGCGGCATGCGCCGGGCGTCGAACCCGAGCGTCTTTTCCGTTAACCAGCGCCCAGCCGCAGTCCTCGATAGCCGGTTTATCAGCGGAGCAAACGGCGCGGCGGAACGGGAGATTAGAGGAATGCGCCCTAGGACGTACGCCCGGAGCGGCGTGCGGTGATCTCGCCAATAAGCCGCCAAAAATTCACTTTTGAAGCGGGCCATGTCCACTCCCACGGGACATTCGGATTTACAAGCCCGGCATTCCAGGCAAAGATCGAGCGCCTGTTTCACGCCTTCTTGAGCCAAATCTCCTTGGCCCAGTTGTCCGATCATTGCAAGACGCAACACATTAGCCCGGCCCCGCGTGCTGTGCATTTCCTCGCGCGTCACCATGAAGGACGGGCACATCGTCCCCTCCAGACGCTTGCGGCAGGCGCCGACCCCGCTGCACATCTCAACGGCGCCTCCAAGGCCGCCGAACTCGGAATAATCAAATTCGGTGGCAGGGTTTGGAGTTTGATAACTCGGCCCAAAGCGAAGATTCGTCGTCAACGGCGGGGCATCAACGATTTTGCCAGGATTCAAAATTCCCTGAGGATCGAAAGTGCGCTTGATGGTCCGAAAGGCCTCATAAATCGTCGCTCCGAACATCTTGCGCAGAAAAGGGCTCCGCACAAGACCGTCGCCGTGCTCTCCAGAGAGCGCGCCTCCGAACTCCAGCACCAAGTCCGCAACTTCGGCTGCGATGGACTCAAACTGGCGTACGCCGGCCTCCGTCTTCAGATTGACGACCGGCCTTACGTGGAGACAGCCCACCGAGGCGTGGGCATAGATACCCGCTACGGTTCCGTGCTTGTGGATGATCGCCAAAAATCGCTCGATAAAGTCGCGCAGCCGTTCCGGAGCCACTGCCGTGTCCTCAACAAAAGAAACGGACTTCGCGTCCCCTTTCATCGCTGTGGACAGTCCGAGCGCTGCTTCCCTGACTCCCCAAATCTGCTGTTGCTCGGCCAGATCGAGGGCATAGTGGCAATGAGTGGCCAGGCCCTTTAAATCTGCCTCCAGAGCTTGCAGGCGCGGCAGCAGGTTCTCTTTCCGATCATCGTAGAATTCAATGCACAGCAAACCGCCGGGATCTCCCCGAAGAAAACTCTTCTTGACGCGGTCTAGCGCTGGGTTCTGACGGGTGTGGTCAAGAATAAACTTATCCATCACCTCCACGGCTGAAGGATGGTGACTCAAAATTTTTGGCGTTGCGCTGAGTGCGTCCAGGATTCCGGGAAACTCGGCCGTAAGCACCGCTTTGTGCTTGGGGAGGGGCACTAGGCGAAGCTTGGCCTCTAATACGACGGCCAGCGTGCCCTCGGAGCCCACGATCAGCTTCCCGAGATGAAAGGGCCGGGCGGGATCAACGAATTCATCCAAGTTGTACCCGCTCACACGGCGCAGAATCTTCGGATAGCGCCGCTTGATTTCTGCGGCATGCTCGAGCGCCAGGCGGCGTACCGTCCGGTAACACTGGGCCTCAAGCGAGTCCCCCGCACATTGCCTTTCGAGGCTCGAGGAGTCCAGCTCTTCGAGCTCGGCCAGCGAGCCGTCGCTTAGCGCGACTTTCAGCGCCAGCACGTGATCAATCGTCTTTCCGTAGAGAATCGACCGCGCGCCGCAAGAGTTGTTGGCGATCATCCCGCCGATCGTGGCGCGGCTTGCCGTTGTGATGTCTGGCGCAAAGCGAAGCCCGTAGTGTTTTAACTGAGTGTTCAGCTCGTCGAGAACCATTCCGGGCTCGACGCGAGCCCAGCGCTCCCTAGCATTCACCTCGAGCAGGCGGTTTACGTATTTAGAAGTATCGATCTGAAGCCCTTCGCCGACAGCCTGTCCGGCCTGGGAAGTACCGCCTCCACGCAGAGTGATCGGACACCGGAACTCGTGACACAGCCGGACCGCTTCTATAATGTCTTGCTGCGATCGAGGAATCAGAACACCGAGGGGTTCAATTTGGTAGACGCTAGCGTCGGTGGAGTATAGCGCGCGGCTGAATTTATCGAATCGAACCTCCCCTTCCACCCGCTGGCGCAGAGCGTGATAGAGACGCTGGCGATCGACCAGCGCGGCGCTGGCCTTTGGGACTGGGGTTGTCGTTTCCAGGCTTATCAAACTCATGCTCGCTCTCCGTACATCCGGATCAAACCTTTGGTGAGGCGTTGAAGGCCTTCCTCTAGGACGGTTCCGCCGGCCGCAAAGGAGACTCGGAGCGTGCCTTCGCCAGCAGGTCCGTAGAACGAACCGGGAACAACCACAACGCCAAACTCCTGCATCAACCGGCGCTGTACGAGCTCGGAGGGCAGGCCCAAGCCGCCAATGTCCACCAGGGCGAAGAAGCCTCCTTCTGGCACGAGCAGCCGGACACCGTTGACGGCCTCGAGCGCCTTCTGGACTATTTCCCGGCGGCGAGCATACTCGGCACGCATTTCGGCTACACAATCCTGAGGACCGGTGAGGGCCGCCACGGCCGCATCTTGAACAAACGTGGCAGGGCCCCGGCTTGCTTGCTGAAGGACAAGAAACATGGCGTCAATCCACTGGCGCTCTGCTGCACAATAGCCGGCGCGCCAACCGGTCATCGCGTAAGTCTTGGACAACGAATTCACCACGATCGTGTGTCGCCGCAGTTGCGGCGAAAGCGCGGCCGGGCTCACATGCCGGGCCTGCCCGTAGAGGAGCGCTTCGTAGATCTCGTCGCTGATCAGCATCAAGCCGTTCTTGCAAACAAATTCGCCAAGCGCCGCAAGCTCCTGGGAAGTGAGCACCGTGCCAGTCGGGTTCCAGGGCGTATTCAGCACGAGCGCTCGCGTCCGCGGAGAACAAGCTCTTTGAAGATGTTCGACTTCGATTGAGAAGCGGCCGTTTACAATACGGCCAGCAACGCTGCGAACGCAGCCGCCCGCAAGGGCAATGGGCGAGTAATAGGCGTCGTAAATTGGCTCGGGTAATAAAACTTCGTCCCCTGGATTTAGAATCGCCGCGAGTGCCGCCCAGAGGCCAAAGGTGGCCCCGCTCGTGATAAGAATTTCCGTGGCGGGATCGTATCGTAGGCCGTTATCGCGCTCAAGTTTCCAGGCGACTGCCTCGCGCAGCTTTTTTTCGCCGCGATTATCCGGATAGCTCGTCCGCCCCTGGTCCAGGGCTTGCTTGGCCGCTTGGACAATGTGGGGCGGCGTGCGGAAATCCGGCTCTCCCCGCAGGAGAGAGACAAGTTCAACTCCCTGTGCTTGCAGTTTCCGAACCTCAGACAGGATGCGATTGACGGCAGTCGGTCGGAGCTCCAGGATGCGATCAGCCGGCATTCTTTTCCCCTCATCCTATCAACTCCTCTCCCTCGCTCCGGCTCGTGGAAGCCCGCCCGCTTTGCAGTCGGCTACTCGCCCCCAAAAGTGCGACCGCAGGCCACGGTGTTATAACCGTTATGATCAGGGCTGCCATGAAACTTGTCGTGCTTGATGGTTACTGCTTAAATCCTGGCGATCTCAGCTGGGAGCCGCTGTGCCGCCTTGCAGACGTCACCATTTATGATCGAACGCCAGCGGGCGCCGTGATCGAGCGAATTGGCGAGGCAGAACTCGTCATGACGAACAAAACGCCATTAAGCGCCGCTGTGTTTTCTGCCTTGCCTAATCTCAAATTTGTGGGCGTGCTTGCCACAGGATATAACATCGTCGACGTAGAGGCGGCGCGGCAGCACGGCGTCGTGGTGTCGAATGTTCCTACCTATGGTACGGCCTCAGTGGCGCAACACGCAGTTGCGCTGCTGCTCGAGCTCTGTCACCAGGTCGGCCTGCATGCGCAAGCGGTCCGGAACGGAGAATGGTCGGCGAATCCAGATTGGTGCTTCTGGAAATCGCCACTGGTGGAACTTGCGGGAAAGACTCTAGGAGTTGTCGGCTTTGGCCGGATTGGCAGGCAAACCGCAAAGATTGCACACGCCATGGGCATGCGCGTGATTGCTTGTGATGCGATTCAAACGGATCCGCCAGAATATGAAAATTTTCGCTGGGCCAGCTTGGAAGAGTTGCTCGCCGAATCGGATGTCGTCAGTTTGCACTGCCCGCTGACTGCCGAGACGCAAGGTCTGATCAACCGGGAACGCTTGCGCCAGATGAAGCCGGCAGCGTTTCTCATCAACACGTCAAGAGGCGGTCTGACCGTAGACCAGGACCTAGCCGACGCTTTAAATGAGGGTGTAATTGCGGGTGCTGGACTGGACGTACTTTCTGTGGAGCCTCCGGTGGGAGGCAATCCGCTATTTTCTGCGAAGAACTGTATTGTGACACCCCATATCGCCTGGGCGACGAAGGAGGCCCGGGGGCGGTTGATGGAAATCGCCGCGGGCAATCTCCGGGCGTTTTTGGAGGGCAAACCGCAGAACGTGGTGAGTTAAGTCGACTTGGAGGGAGGCACATGCGCTGGTGGATTGGACCGCTTTTCGCCCTCGCCGCGCTGTCAGAGCAGCCACAACACATAGCGGTTTTTCGCAGCGGGGAGGGCGGCTACCACACCTATCGAATTCCCGCCATCGTGCGCACACAAACTGGCGTCTTACTGGCGTTTTGCGAGGGTCGGCGAAACAGCCGAGCCGATACAGGCGACATTGATCTGTTGCTGAAGCGAAGCCAGGATGGCGGCCGGAGCTGGTCGCAGCCGATCATCGTGGCCGATTTCGGAACCGATACAGTAGGCAATCCCGCACCCGTCGTGGACCGCAAAACGGGCGTCATCTGGCTCCTGTTGACCAGAAATCCGGGACAGGACACCGAGCAGCAGATCCTCAACCGTACCTCCTCCGGCACCCGCACCGTGTGGGTGACCTACAGCAAAGACGGCGGCCTCAGCTGGGCGAAGCCACAGGAAATCACCCCGGCTGTGAAGAAGCCCGGCTGGACTTGGTATGCCACTGGGCCCGGCAACGGCATTCAGCTCCGCAGCGGGCGGATCGTGATTGCCTGCGATCACAACCGCGGCGGCGTCGAGGAACGATATTCCCATGTCATTTACAGCGATGATCACGGAGCGAGCTGGAAACTCGGCGGAAGTGTCGGACCAAAGTGCAATGAGTCGACAGTGGCCGAGCTGCCGGATGGCGGGCTGGTGCTCAATATGCGGAGCTACCACGGAAAAAACCGGAGGGCAGTTTCCTACAGCCGCGACGGCGGATTGAACTGGACCGAGCCTGTACTCGATGAAACCTTGATTGAGCCTGTTTGTCAAGCAAGCCTCATCCGGTGGGGCAAAAGAGAACTGCTTTTCTCCAACCCGGCAAGCACCAAGAGGGAGAACATGGTCGTGCGGCTGAGCCGGGACGGAGGGAAAACTTGGATGTTCTCAAAAACGGTATATCCAGGTCCTGCCGCCTATTCCAACCTGGTTGAGCTCGCCGGGGGCTGGGTTGGGTTGTTGTACGAAAGAGGGACTGAATCGCCCTATGAGGAAATTCGTTTTGCGCGCTTCCCCATCTCCTGGTTAAAGGCCCAGACTGCCTCCCCGAAGTGATAGTCTTTCAGAATCCATGGAATCCATGTGGCGACAACACTACACACCGCTCGGCGAGAGCCTGGCCCTATCGGCCAGTGTGGCCGCTCTGCCGATTTTCGTTCTGTTGCTTTTATTAGGAGTTCTGCGGAAGCCGGCCTGGGTGGCCGGTCTGAGCGGATTAGCAACCGCAATCGCGGTAGCGCTAGGCGCCTACGGCATGCCGCCGGGCCTGGTGTTTGGTTCTGTGACCTTTGGCGCGGCCTTCGGCCTTCTCCCCATCGGCTGGATTGTCTACTGGGCCATTGTGCTTTATCGCATCGCCCTGGAGACGGGAAAATTCGAGATGATCAAGGATTCCATCGGCGGGCTCACGAACGATCGGCGGTTACAGGCCCTGCTTATTGCTTTCTCCTTTGGCGCATTCGTAGAAGGGGCAGCCGGGTTCGGGACTCCCGTGGCTGTTGCGGCGGCCATGCTGGCCGGCCTGGGCTTCTCTCCGTTTTATGCCGCAGGAATTTGCTTGCTGGCCAATACCGCGCCAGTCGCCTTTGGTTCCATCGGTATACCAGTCTCAACGTTGGCGGGCATTACCGGTTTGCCCGCGGCCGATCTCAGCGCCAACGTGGGCCGCATTTGCGCTCCCGTTTCTTTGATCGTGCCGGGCTATCTGATCTTGGTCATGGGCGGATGGAAAGCCCTCCGCGGCGTCCTGCCGGCGGCGATT
Organism: Bryobacteraceae bacterium; assembly: GCA_025056455.1. Lineage (GTDB taxonomy): Bacteria > Acidobacteriota > Terriglobia > Bryobacterales > Bryobacteraceae > CADEFT01. Next base: position 208,163 of record JANWVY010000004.1, read on the forward strand.
GTCTGTGGCGGCTGCTTTGCGGTTGTTCAGTTTCTCGTATCGAATTATCTGGGACCAGAACTGACCGATATCCTAAGCTCGCTCGCCGCCATCGTCGGGCTGGTCCTGTTATTTCGCTTCTGGCGCCCAACCGACCAGTTCGAGCTCGCTGGAGCGGCCGTTTCCACAACGCCGAAACGACACAAGCCCAACGAAATCTTGCTGGCTTGGTCGCCCTATCTGTTGCTGGTCGGTTTCGTATTGTTGTGGGGGCAAGAAGGGGTGAGAAAGGTGCTCAATAGCCTCACCATCACCATCCCTTGGCCAATGCTGCATAATCTGGTCGAGCGCGTGCCCCCGGTGGTGAGCAAAGCGTCGCCTTATTCAGCCGTCTACAGCCTCAACTGGCTTTCGGCCGCGGGCACGGCTTGCCTCTTTTCTACAATTCTGGCGGCCGTGGTTTTACAAGTATCGTGGGCTCAGTACCTGAGAATTCTTCGCGCCGCGATGCGCCAGCTGTTTTTGTCGCTGGTGACGATTGCCGCTGTCCTAGGGTTGGCGTTCTTGATGAACTACTGCGGAGCGACGGCCACGCTAGGACTTGCCTTTGCGGCAACCGGTGCGCTGTTCCCCTTCTTTAGCGCCATTCTCGGCTGGCTGGGTGTGTTTTTGACCGGCAGTGACACGTCGGCCAACGCGCTGTTTGGCAATTTACAGGTGGTGACGGCCAACAAACTGAGTCTCAATCCGATGCTGATGGCAGCGTCCAACTCCTCGGGCGGAGTGATGGGCAAAATGATCAGTTTGCAGAGCCTCGCTGTTGCTGCGGCCGCTACTGGGATGCCTTCTCATGATGAGGCCAAGCTTTTCCGCTTCACGCTGAAACACAGCATCCTCCTTGCCTCGGTCATTGGGCTGGTTGTCGTGTTCTACGCGTATCTTGCGCCGGGATGGGTGAGATAAGCTCATTCCGCGGTCCTTCGGGTTGGCCTGCTTCGGTCCCGGAGCCGCTTTTGACAGGAACCCAGTAGCGTCTCACATCAGCGAATAACGGTAGATGGCTACAGCGGGGGCGGGGAGCAGGGCAGGTGGCAGAACATAAATGTCTGCCCCAGAGGCGATGGCCTCCGCCGCCGCTGCATTGACGAGGTCCTCCGGGATCGGAAGCAACTTTCTCTCAGAGGTGGGAATGACGCTAGAACAATCCCCCTCGGAGTGTGCGCCCTCGGCGAGGAACAATTTCCAGACCCTACCTTGCGCCGCCGCTGCCACGACCTCATCGATCTGGTCCGTCCAGCGATCGCCCGGGGCGCTTTGTTGAAATTCGGCAAGGGTTTCGAGGCCTCTGCGAGTAAGATCCGTTTTGATGAGCATGCGAGCGCGCTCGATGATTTCGTCATGCGAAAGGTAATCAATATCACCGTGTAGCGCGCCATCCACCGTTTCGTGATAACTGTTGACGCGGTGGTAAGCTTCAACGATTCGGTCCCCTCCAGCCAGGACCAGCGGCAGGCCGCGCTCTTGCAAGAAAGAGCTCAAGCCCCGGTCCAGCAAGGTGCAGAAAAACTGCATCCGGCGTTGCTCATTCGCTGAAGTCAGGCCAAACGAAATTACCTGTGCCTTTTCCCGATTGCGACTGCGATGATAGCGGCTGATCCGCGTGTGATCTTCGAACTCCGGGCTAGATATCTGATCTAGGCTTTCGGGCACGGTGCGGGGCAGAGGCCGTTCCCGCATGTTTTCACCATCCGCCTCAATCAGTCTGACCTTGGCCGGGCCCAACTCCAAGATGAAGAACTGGCGAGGTTCAAGCAGCGCGGCAAGCAAGGGCTTCACGTAAAAGTGGTTTGACACCACTACCGTTTCGACAACTTCGCCCGGAGCATCAAAAAAATGGAAGCCTTGACGATCGACAAAGATTGCGAGCCCTCTTCGGCGGTTTTCGCGCAAAGCTGGTTCATGGGAGAGGGAGAGAATGGGTGTCGTCAATATGGCCAAGTCCCGGTGAGGAAGGGCTAGCTGATCGAGCGAGTATGTCACTTGATCGACCGCAAACTTGAGGCGCGAAGCGATGGGTTTGGCCACCGAGCCCTGACTGGACCCTGGAACCAGCACGGTGACCGCCGGCGGCTGCGGATTGCCCAAGCCGCTCAAATCGCGTAGAGTCAGGGTTTCAAACTGAAGTGAAAAAATCATGGCGGCGCCTCCCTTCCTCCATTCCCCTCCTTGGCGCTCAAGAGGCTAGCCTGTTGTCAACCCTTGTTCGCGAGCAGGAAGAGAAGGGATCCTTCGCATCACGAGCTCTGCCACGTCGCACTCTGAGTCACCGCACTCTCCCTCTCCTCGAAGGATTTATGCTCAACCCTACCCCCAAACAGCGTGAATTCGGAAGGCAGGACTTCAGTCTCTCAATTCGACATCGTGATCTTATAGGTGTTCTGCCACTGCTCGTAGACCACCAGCCCGGCAACGAACAAAAAATACAGAACCGTTAGCACCGTAAACGCCTTGCCCAAGTTGTCCACCAAGTGCATGCGCCTGTCGATTTCGATCTGTTTGCTTAATGTCACGCTCTCCGCTGGTTCGTAATGCAGGTGGAAATCCTGCTTTTGTGCGATTGCCGCGCGATAAACAGCCAGGGCGACCGTGATCAGAACCAAAACGGACAGCGCCACCAGATGGGGAATCATTCCTTGGAAGTTCTCAAGCATCGGAGCCATCCTTTCATCGCGCTGTGAGGCAAGCAAGTTGCCATTGCCTAAATGCTTGATCTTTCGCACCCCGCCGAGGACCAACGCGGCGGTTCTTGGGGAATCCTCCCCACTATGTGCTCTTTCACCCAGCGAGGGCGTTGCCGAGGTGGGGTAAAACACCACATCGAGGAAGGTCAGCTTGGAGGTTGAGGAAAGCGGCCCGAAGGAAGTTGGTCGGGGCGGCGTGATTTGAACACGCGACCCCCTGCGCCCAAGGCAGGTGCGCTACCAGGCTGCGCCACGCCCCGACATTGTCTTCGCTTACCCCTTTTTCGAGTCTCAAGTGAAGAAACGGGTGAGCGGTTTGAGGAAGGGGAAAGATGGCCTTCCCCTGCCTATTCTAAACTTCCAGTAGAGCATCTTGGTGGTTTGCCGCGCAACTGACGGCCTCTTGGTCGGAAGCGAAGAATTGCGCCAAACTGAAAGGTCATGCATCGCGCCGTGCGCCATCTGCAAGCCGCAGATCCTACTCTAGCCAAGATTATCGCCACCGTTGGGCCTTGTCGAATCGCCTACCGTCCCCCAACGTTTGACACCTTAGTTCGGAGCATTCTTGCGCAGCAGTTGAGCGGAAAGGTGGCGCGCATAATCGCAGAGCGCCTTTACGCGCTCGCGGGCGAGGAAGAACTCAGCGCCTCCCAGCTTCTCAAAATCAGGGACGATCAGCTTCGCGGCGCTGGTTTGTCCGAGCAAAAAATCACCTATATTAAAGAACTGGCCCGGCATACGGTTGAGGGCAAAGTAAACTTTGAGTCCCTGCGCCAGGCCAGCGACGAGACAGTGATCGAAACCTTAACAAAAATCAAAGGTATCGGCGTCTGGACGGCGCAAATGTTCCTCATCTTCGCTCTCCGCCGCCCAGACGTTTTGCCTATTAGCGATCTGGGAATCCGCAAGGCGATGCAGCGAGCCTATCATCTAACCGAGTTGCCAAGACCGAGGCAAATGGTGGAACTTGCCCTACCTTGGCGCCCGTATTGTTCAGTGGCATGCTGGTATCTTTGGCGCAGCCTGAGTGGCATTGCCGGAATCTAAAGGAGCTTTTTATTCCGCGTATGAAATGTGTTCTGTCGTTGTTTTTGTTTGTTGTTTCGGTGGTAGCGGCGGAAACAGCCCTAGACCGTTACGTAAAGGCCCCGGACTCGCATTATAAATACGAAGTTGTCAAGACAATTCCTGGGAAAGACTACACCGTCTATGTCGTGGAGCTCACCTCCCAAGCGTGGCTGACCGAAAAAGAGGTTGATAAGCCGGTGTGGAAACACTGGCTGACCATCGTTAAGCCGGACCGCGTGGATCACTCCGTGGGATTCCTCGTGATTGGCGGCGGAAGCAACCGCGACCGCGCTCCAGAGCGCGCCGACGGCTTCATCACCCAGGTGGCGACGATCACGCACTCCGTGGCGGCCGAGCTGCGCAACGTGCCCAACCAGCCGCTCACCTTCGTTGGCGATGGAAAGCCACGTTCTGAGGATTCGATCATCGCCTTTGCGTGGGCCAAATTTCTCCACGGCGGAAGTGAGTTGTGGCTACCGCGGCTGCCCATGACGAAAAGCGCGGTGCGGGCGATGGATACGGTGACGGCCGTGATGGCACAGCAGGGTGGAACCAAGGTTGACCGGTTTGTGGTAACCGGTGGCTCCAAACGTGGCTGGACGACGTGGACGACCGCAGCCACCGATTCGCGTGTCGTGGCCATCGTTCCTGCTGTAATTGACTTGCTCAACATCGAGCCCTCGTTTCGCCACCACTGGCAGGTTTACGGCGCTTGGTCACCTGCCGTCAAAGACTACTACGAGAATGACATCATGCGCTGGTCGGGGACGCCCCGCTACCGGGAAATGCTAAAAATCGTCGAACCTTATGAGTACCGAGACCGTCTCACCATGCCGAAATACATTGTGAACGCGACGGGCGATGAGTTTTTTCTCCCAGACTCCTCACAGTTTTATTTCAAGGACCTCAAAGGGGAGAAGCACTTGCGCTATGTGCCCAACACCAAGCACTCGCTAGCCGGCTCTGATGCTCGCGAAACGATCGGCGCGTTCTATTCGATGGTGCTCAACAACCGTCCGCGCCCGCGTTATGAATGGAAATTTGAGAAGAATGGCGCGATTGTGGTGAAGACCACCGACCGGCCGACGGAGGTGAAGCTCTGGCAGGCGACGAATCCCGAAAAGCGAGACTTCCGTCTCGATGTGATTGGGAAGGCTTTTCAGGCTACGGTCCTTCAGGAAGCAAGACCAGGGGTTTACGTGGGAAAGGTGCCGAAACCCGCGAAAGGCTGGACGGCTTATTTCGTCGAGCTGACCTATCCAAGCGGCATCTCTTTTCCGCTCAAGGTGACGACCGGAGTGCGGGTGATTCCTGACGTCTACCCCTACAAAGCTCCAAAACTTGGCAGCGCCGCGGGACCGGGTCCGACTTCGATTCCTCCCGCTGAGCCAAACGTCACTAATTGAGGAACAAGGCAAGGCCCGGAGAGACCCCAAAAGTCGCCTACTCGCAACAACCGTCTTCAGATTGCGTTATGGGTGACCGGTGAAGGCAAGGACAAGAGGGAGTCCAGCAGCTGGCTTTCCAACGAAAACGACTGGCGGAGAGGGAGGGATTCGAACCCTCGGTACAGGTTTAGGCCCGTACGACGGTTTAGCAAACCGCTGCTTTCGACCACTCAGCCACCTCTCCGCGGGGCTTCTTTATCTTGACACGTCCGCACCGGACATAGCAACCGTCGGCTGCTGGCCTTGCAGGCGAACCGCGGCAGCAACGGGGTGCGGAATCGCCCGCACCACCCATCCTCAAGTTTTGAAGCTGCGTGCCCGCAGCTGCCGCCGCCACTCAAACAACACAATGCCAGCCGCCACGGAAACATTCAAAGAGGCGATCGCCCCAGCCATCGGGATCCGGATCAAGAAGTCGCAGTGCTTTCGGACGTGCTCGTGCAAACCTTTTCCCTCACCACCGAGCACGAAAGCGGTGGGAGTGGAGTAGGTCGTCTGATCGTAGTCGAGTGAACCTCGCTCGTCCAAGCCATAAATCCAATAGCCGCTTTCCTTCAGCCGGTTGAGCTCCTGGCGAAGATTGGCCACGCGCGCAACCGGCAGATGCTCCAAAGCTCCTGCCGAGGATTTTGCCACCACTTCTGTGAGCCCGACCGCGCGGCGCTCCGGAATGATGACGCCTCCGGCGCCCGCCGCATGCGCGGTCCGGATGATGGCTCCCAAATTATGCGGATCTTCGACCCCATCCAAGAGCACCAGACCTTGCGCCCGGCCGACAATTTCCTCGGCAGAGGCGTACCTTTTTTCCGCCGCGAAGGCGATCACGCCTTGGTGGGCTGCGCCTGGACTTGTGCGGTCCAAGGAATCGCGCGGCTCGAAGCGGACCGGGACCTGGGATTGCCGACACAGCTCAATGATTTCCTGGAGGCGGAGGCCTCCGGCTCCCTTGGCGATCACCACTTTTTCGATAGGCCGGCCAGCGAGCAATGCCTCTCGCACAGGGTGAATACCTGCAAGGATACGGTTGCGCAAGCTCACCTCGACCAGTATCGCCGATTCCAGAATCACAAACTCACCGCGTACTTCTGGACGTACTCCTCAACCAGAGATTCATCTGGCCCGATATGGTGGAAATACTCCGCATATCCGAGTCCGTGCGCCTGTCCGCGGGCTCGATCTCGCGCCAGGGCGAAATGCCGGGTGTATTCGCGGTTCGCCGTTTCATCATCATTGCCCAGTAGAGGGAGCCTTTTACCCTGAGCGGCGAGTTTCTTTCGCAACTCCGCGCCCTGATTTCCAGCCGGGCCTTGAGTAACATTGGCAAGATTTACGAAGATTTTCTTCTCAAAGTAGGGAGTAATGTCGACCACGCGGTTCACCAGTTGGGGTCCCCGCGCAAAGTAGTATTTGTCTCGAATCACCTGGGGTTGAAGACCCGCTTCAAAGTGTTCTGGATAGTCCCACTCCGAGGCTGCCATCCAGCAGGCGGACTCCACGGCCCGCGCCGTGACATAGTGGTCCGGATTACGTTCATAGAGTGCCGATGGATCGTACACAAACACCGTGTCGACCTTCAGCAGACGAAAGAGGAAGATCAGGCGGGCGCGAATTTCGATCACTGGCCAGGCGTCCATATTGTGATTCGGATAATTTAGAAAGTAACTCTTTTCAAGGCCTAGCCTTTTGGCGACTTCTACCGTATCCCGTTCATTTTTCAGCACAATGTCGCCGATAGAGGAGCCTTTCCCCGCCATCGAATCGTCCGAGAGGGTAATCAGTACGCCGCGATAACCTTCGTCAATTAGCTTGAGCACAGTTCCTGCGGCGAAAATGGCGATATCATCGCAGTGAGGTTGGATGGCCGCCAGCATGCGACCGCGATGGGGCTTCCCAGGTTGCGGACGTTCAATCGTGATTGGGGTTTGATAAGACGTACTGGCGGTGCCTCCGGCTTCCACTTCGCGCGCTGTCGGCTCCTGCTGGGCAAAAAACAAGCTGCTCGATAGAAAGGTGCGTCGTTCCATGCGCGCTATTCTATAGCTTGTAAGCCTCGAGCCGAGCTGAATCGATTCTCCCCGAGATGCATCCAAATGATTGTGAAACAACTACAAGCTAATATTGGTCTCGCCGACGCGCAACGGGAGGGCGTGATCGGTTTACTTCGCTCCCTTCTGGCGGATGAGTATGTGCTCTATACAAAAACGCGGAACTTCCACTGGAATGTCACTGGGCCGCGCTTCCACGATCTGCACAAGTTTTTTGAGGATCAGTACAACTTTTTGGATGAGAAAATCGACGAAATCGCCGAGCGCATTCGGTCACTCGGCGGCGTGGCTCCGGGTTCGCTTGCCGAGTTCCTCGCCAGTGCGAGACTGGTAGAGCACGCCGGAGAACTATCAAGTGCCGACGTCATGCTGGAGCGGCTCTTGACAGACCATGAAACCGTCATCCGGCATCTTCGGGAGGACCTGAAGCGCGCCGATGAGGAGTTCGGCGATGCCGGCACCAGTGACTTTCTGACCGGTCTCATGGAAGATCACGAAAAAATGGCCTGGATGTTGCGGGCCATGTTGTCCTGAAGTCAACCACCAAGAGTCTAGCCGCCAAACGAGCAGCCCCCTGGCAACAACCTGGGATTCGTGGTAGTAGTATCGGGTTGTCAGAAAAATGCGGATGGGCGTGTTCCGGATCGGCCCACGCATTCCAAGTGGAGGCATAACATGTTGAATTTCGTCTGGATGTGCATCATCGGCCTGATCGTTGGTGCACTCGCCAAATGGATCATGCCGGGTAAAGATCCGGGCGGATTGCTCGTGACCATGCTCCTCGGCATTGCGGGCTCGATGGTGGCAGGTTTCCTCGGCCGGCTCATCGGCTGGTATGCGCCCGGGGAGGGCGCCGGGTTGGTCATGTCAGTGCTGGGCGCCATCCTGCTGCTCTGGCTTTACCGGCAATGGAAGGCGCGCACCCCAAGCAGCAGCTAAGAGCGCACTCCTGCAAGAGGCGTCGCAGCCTAGGCACCACTTCATTTCTGCGCGAACACTGCCAGCGTTTCTTCAAACGGAGGGCGCGCCACGCCCTTCTCGGTGATGATGGCGGTCACGTACCGGTTGGGCGTTACGTCAAAGGCTGGGTTCTCCACGTGAATCCCTTCAGGAGCAACACTTACGCCAAAGACATGCGTCACTTCGGAGGCTGGCCGCTGTTCAATGGGAATCTCGTCGCCACTGGCTAAGCTCAAATCGAGGGTTGAAAGCGGCGCCGCGACGTAAAACGGGACGCCATTCTCTTTGGCCAGCACGGCCACTGAGTACGTTCCGATCTTGTTGGCGACGTCTCCATTGCGCGCGATGCGGTCGGCGCCCACGATCACACAACCAATATCACCCCGTTTGAGGAAATAGCCGGCCATATTATCGGTGATTAGCGTGGTTTCAATGCCGTCCCGCTGCAGCTCCCAGGCTGTGAGCCGGGCGCCTTGTAAGAACGGTCGTGTTTCATCGGCGAGGACTGCGATCTTTTTGCCCGCTTCTACGGCCGCGCGAATCACTCCCAGCGCTGTGCCGTAGCCAGCGGTAGCTAGCGCCCCCGCATTGCAGTGGGTCAGCACGCGCTTGCCGTCCGGCACCAGAGGCGCCCCGTGCCGTCCAATGGCGCGGTTAATTTCGATGTCTTCTTCCCGGATTCGCTGGGCTTCGGCCACCAGCTCGGCGGCGATCTGGTCATGCGGCTGGCCTTCTAGCTTTAAGGCCAGGCGTTTCATCCGGTCAATCGCCCAAAACAAATTCACCGCCGTTGGACGAGTCGCTGCTAGGGTTGCGCAAACGCGATCGAGATGGGCGCGAAACTCTCCTTCAACCCGCTGCATGCCCAAAGCCACCCCCATCGCGGCGGCGACGCCCAGGGCCGGTGCTCCGCGAATCACCATGGTCCGAATGGCTTCAGCCACTTCTTGATAGGTGCGGCAAGTGACGTAAACTTCTTCCCGGGGCAGGCGTGTTTGGTCAATCATGACGACCCCCGCATCTGCCCATTGAATGGTTTCCACCATATGACTCGTTTTACCTTTCGAAACGGAATCTTGGCTCACGGCATGCTCTGGGCTGGGATCGCATAGCTGCGCCTTAAGTTGCCCGCGCCGTAATGAGCGCGCTAAAAAACGTCAGATTATAGGTGGCATGCGTCATCACCGCGGCTGCGGTCGAGCCCGTCAGGTAACGAACTCGGCCAAACGCGACGCCAGCAAGCAAGAGCAGCAACATGTGCCGCCATGACCAAGCGTATTGCGGCCCGTGCATCAAGGCGAACGGCAGCGCGGTGATGATGATCCCGGGCCAAGCGCCGAGGCTGCGCACCAGCAGCGGCATAAGGAAGCCGCGAAAGGCCAGCTCCTCGCAAAGCGGGGCAACTGTCACGCCGAAGGCTCCTGTTAGCATCAAGGACAGCTTGTCGGTCACCAGGTCTTTGAAGGGCATCTCAATTTGTGGCGTCTTCAAAGCGAGGCTCAGCAGCGCAACCGCGAAGGCAAGCATCGGGCCCTGGAAAACAGCCTGCCAAAAGCCTTGATTGGGCATGAACCAAGCGAGTGATTGCCAGAATGGCGCGTTATAACGAACCCGTAGCAATAAGACCAGCGAGGCGAACCACAACAAATAGCCGATGAATTGGGCCGTGAGAAGCTGCATGGGCCGGGACGGTTCGGCGGGCAAAATCAGCAGCAGCCCCTCTAACACCACCACCGAAAGCACCAAGCAGGGCAAACCCATGCCGAAGAACAAAGCCACATCTTCGTAGTTCCAAAACGGATACTGCAACGATTTCGGCAACTCGGGCGTCGACTCCGGCAGCCGGGGTCTTGGCACCATCGGTTCGAAATCAGAGCTCATGCCGTTCGTTCAATCAAAGCCGCAGCGAGCAACGGGATCATCAGCTCATGGTGTCCCGTGATCGCATATCCCTTGCCATCACGCTTGGCGTGGGGACGGTGCACTACATTTACGGTTGGCCGGTAGTGCTGGAGAAAATCGAAATTGACCGTGGTGAAGCGCGCCAGCGGGTAGCCCAAGTTGCGCACCACCGATACTGCCTTGAGAAAAACTTCCGGCAACACAACGGCTGAACCGACGTTGAGATAGACTCCGCCATCATGCAAATCGCGCATCAGCGAGCACAGCAGTCGGAAATCAAGGTGCGTAGCTAGGCCAATGGCCGAGGCATCGGCGCGCGGGTGCGTGTGCGGCGTGTCTGTGCCGAGGGCCACATGCACGGTGACCGGAACCCCAGCTCGCCAGGCTCCTAATAAAACCGAGTAAGGGGCATATTGCGGCTGGGCCAAGCGTTCTAGCCGGGCGCCCAGCGCTTCCCCCATACCCAGACCCGCGGCTGCGCCTTCCGCAATCGCATCGTTCATTTCTCGGCCTGTCTCCTCCGCCGCGCCAAACCGGCCGTCGGGCAACACTGCCTCCACGTCTTCGCTGGTGTGGCCAGCTAGGCCGATTTCAAAGTCGTGAATCGACGCCGCACCGTTCATCACAAAAGCTGTGATGAAACCTCGATGCATGAGATCCAGCAGAACCGGCGCCAGCCCGCATTTGATCACGTGACCACCAAGGCCAAAGAGAATCGCCCGCTTGTTTTCGCGCGCGCGGCAGATCGCCTCCACGATTTCCAGAAAGTTCGGCGCAGCCAGAATTTGGGGCAGCGATGAAAGCAGGCCCGGCAAGCCAGCGCCTTTCTGATAGGGCTTCGCCATGTGCGCCCAGCTCACCTTGCCGCCGCGGTCTGCGATCGGCACGGTGTTCAAATTCTCAAACGATAAAGGCCTTTGCTGGTATTTGCTAGGCAATGTTTCGAGTTCCTTCCCCGCCCTGAGCGCGCAACAGGGCTTGGCCCGTGTGACTTTTTTTGGTTTTCATGACAAGTTCCGGCGGACCTTCTACCATCAGCTGCCCGCCGCGCTCGCCGCCCTCCGGACCGAGGTCGATGATCCAATCCGCAGCGCGAATCACGTCCAGATGATGTTCAATCACGACGACCGTGTTGCCCAGATCCACCAGCCTTTGTAGCACGTCGAGCAACTTTCGCACATCGTCAAAATGCAGCCCTGTCGTCGGCTCGTCCAAAATGTACAGCGTTCGCCCGGTTTGCCGTTTGCTCAACTCACGAGCTAGCTTGATGCGTTGCGCCTCTCCCCCAGAAAGGGTTGTTGAGGACTGGCCGAGGTGGATGTAATCTAGGCCGACGTCGACGAGCGTTTGCAATTTCACCTTGATTTGGGGAATGTTTTCAAGCAGCGCCAGCGCCTCCTCGACGGTAGATTCCAAAACATCCGCGATCGATTTACCCCGGTATTTGACTTGAAGAGTTTCGAGGTTATATCGCTTGCCCCGGCAGACGTCGCAACTCACAAACACATCGGGCAAGAAGTTCATCTCAATCCGTTTTAAACCGTCCCCTTGACAGGCCTCACAGCGGCCACCCTTGACGTTAAAGCTAAACCGCCCCGGCTTATATCCTCGCTGCCGCGACTCCGGCAACATGGCGAACAAATCGCGAATCGCGCTAAAAACACCGGTGTAGGTGGCTGGATTGGACCGAGGTGTCCGTCCGATTGGGGATTGATCAATCTCGATCACTTTATCGATACGCTCCACTCCCACAATCTCATCGTGCGCACCGACCTCGTGCTTTGAGCCGTACAGCAAATTCGCCAGCTTGCGATAGAGAATGTCGTTCACCAGCGTTGATTTCCCGCTGCCGGAAACTCCTGTCACCACCGTGAGGGCTCCCAGCGGGATGGAGGCGGTGATGTTTTTCAAATTGTGTTCGCGCGCCCCGCGGATGGTTAGGAAAAACCCATTGCCCGGCCGTCGACTCTGCCGGGTCTCAATGCGCCGCTTGCCAGAAAGGTACTGGCCGGTGAGTGACGCCTCGTTTTCTCGAATCAGTTGGGGCGGGCCCTGCGCCACCACTTCGCCGCCCAGGCGTCCAGCGCCGGGGCCCAGATCGATCACATAATCCGCCCGTTCGATGGTCTCCTGATCGTGCTCCACCACAAGCACCGTATTGCCCAGGTCGCGGAGCTGTGTGAGCGTATTGAGCAACCGTTCATTGTCCCGCGGATGTAAGCCAATGGAAGGTTCATCGAGAACGTATAAGACCCCGCGTAATTTGCTGCCGATTTGTGTAGCGAGCCGGATGCGCTGCGCTTCGCCGCCCGAAAGCGTCGCAGAGGAACGATCGAGGCTCAGATAGTCGAGTCCAACGGCGGACAAAAACTCGAGCCTGGCCCGGATCTCCTCGAGCACTCGTCCCGCAATCTGCTGCTCGCGCTCAGAAAGACGCCAGCTTTCGAGTAACGGCAAAAGCCGCGCCACCGAAGAGCGGGTGAATTCGGCAATGGATACGCCTTTGACGCGAACGGCCAGGCTGGACGGCCGGAGCCGCGCACCCTTGCACTCCGGACACGTCGTTGGCGTCATTTGTTCAAACAGCCATTGCCGGTAATCCTCACTGGTCGACTCCTCGTAGATCTGCTGCAAAATGCGGACGATGCCCGGAAACCCAGGCCCGCCTTCGAGCAACAGTTTTTGTGTTTTTGCGGGGAATTCCTCAAACGGCGTACGGAGCGGAATCTTGAACCGGCGCGCGGCTTCTTCCAAATAGCGTTGCATGATGACGGAATTCGCGCCAGCGCTCAAGCCGCCGTCTAGCAAGGGCCGGGAGGGGTCGGCTACCACTTTCTCTGGGTCAAAGGTATACTGGCTGCCCAGCCCGTGACAGCGCGGACAAGCCCCATAGGGACTGTTAAACGAAAAGGACCGTGGCTCAAGTTGGGGAACACTCTCCCCACAATCCGGGCAAGCCATCTTCTGGGAAAAGAGCTTCTCTGGGCCTCCTACGACGCTCACCAGCACGAGTCCGTTGGCCAGCCGCGTTGCCGTCTCAACCGAGGCCTCTAGCCGCTTTTCAATCCCGCCGCGGATCAGCAGGCGGTCCACGACGATTTCAATGCTGTGGTTTTTACGTTTGTCCAGGGTAATCTCTTCGTCCAGCGAGAGCAGAACTCCATCGATGCGGGCACGCACAAAGCCCTGCTTGCTATAGCGTTCCAAATCCTTCTTGTACTCGCCCTTGCGCCCTCGTACCACGGGGGCGAGAATCATGATGCGTTCTCCTTGGCCGAGCGCGAGAATTTGATCCACAATTTGCTGCGTCGACTGCCGTGTGATCTCAATGTTGCAGTTGGGGCACATCGCCACGCCAATCGAGGAGTACAGCACCCGCAGATAGTCATAAATCTCGGTGACTGTGCCGACTGTAGATCTCGGGCTGCGATTTGTGGTTTTCTGCTCGATGGAAATGGCTGGACTGAGCCCGTCAATGGAATCCACATCGGGGCGCTCCATTTGATCGAGAAACTGCCGGGCGTAGGGCGAAAGCGTCTCCACATAACGCCGCTGGCCTTCGGCGTAAATCGTGTCAAAGGCAAGTGAGCTTTTGCCCGAGCCGCTGAGACCGGTGATCACGGTGAGGCTGTTGCGAGGTATCTCCACGTCGATGTTTTTCAGGTTGTGTTGTCTTGCCCCGTGTACGGTGATTTTCTCGAGCATGCTAAGGAGGGTTTTCCTCCATTGTAGCCACCCCCGGAGGTTGCCCCAGCTGGACAGGCCGGCCATCCAAGCTATGATGTCGGAGAATGCTGGTCGAGCTGATCGTGGAAAACCTTGCGGTCGTGGAGCGCATCCGCGTTCGTTTCCACCCAGGTTTTAACGTCTTGACGGGCGAGACCGGAAGTGGCAAATCCATCATCGTGGATGCGCTTGGCCTTTTGTTTGGCGGGCGCGCCTCGACCGAGGTCATTCGCGCTGGCTCGGATCGCATGCGAGTGGCGGGCATTTTCGAAGTTCACGACAGCCCCGACTTGCGCGCCCGCTTGGAGCCGCTCGGCGTGGCGCTCGAAGAAGGCGAGCTGCTCATTGAACGGGAGATTCTTTCCAATGGCAAATCCCGCGCTTTTCTCAGCAGCCGTCCGACTACGGTGTCCTTCCTGCGCGAGCTGGCTCCCTGGCTTGGCGACATTCACGGCCAGCATGACCAGCAACGCTTGTTTGAAAAAAGCGAACAGCTTGCGCTGCTTGACGAGTTTGCAGCAGCCCAGAATTTACGCCAGCAAGTGGCTTCAATCTACGGCCAGTGGCGAGCAGCGACGGAAGAACTCGAGCAGCTCCAGCGTAACGAACAAGAGCGGCTCCGGCTGGCTGACTTATGGTCCTATCAGCTCAAGGAGATCGAAACCGTCCAGCCCAAGCTTGGCGAGGATGAGGCGCTTGAGCAAGAGCGGCGGATTCTACAAAACGCGGCCAAGATCGAGGAAAGCGCCTCGGCCGCCTACGGGGCGCTGTACGAGTCGCCGCAGGCCGCCCTAGCCCAGGTTCGCGCGGCGCGCAAGAAAGTGGAAGAGCTGGCCAGAATCGACGCCCGATTGGAAGCCTTCCTCGACCCGTTAACCTCGGCGGAAGCGCAACTTGAGGATGTGGCCCTGGGGCTCAGAGATTATTTGGCCCGGCTTGAGTCGGATCCCGCCAGGCTGGAGACCGTTGAAGCGCGTTTGGCCGCTCTGGATAAACTCAAGCGGAAATATGGCCCGGCTCTCGAGCAGGTGATCGCTTTCTCTGAAGCGACTCGCCGCCAGCTCGATTCTGCCGAGAATTTGGAGGCTCGCCAGGCGGAATGTCGGGCCCGCGTGGACCAACTCGCGCTGCAATTCGAAGAGCTCGCCGACTCGCTCCGGGCGTTGCGCAAACAAGCTGCGCAAAACCTGGAGCAGAAGGTGGAGGCGGAGCTCGCTTTGCTGGCCATGAAGCACACTCGCTTCCGCGTGGCTTTTGACAAAGCTGCATGGTCGGAGCGGGGTGCCGATGCTGTGCAGTTTCTCATCGCGCCAAACCTAGGTGAAGAGCCGAAGCCTCTGGATCGCATCGCTTCTGGCGGCGAACTCTCGCGCGTAGCCCTGGCGTTGAAGACGGTGATCACATCCGGAGCGCAGAATCCTCACTTCCCGGCCCGCACTCTCGTCTTCGACGAAATTGATGCTGGCATCGGAGGGCATGCGGCCGAGACCGTTGGACGCCGTCTCAAAGCGCTTGCCGCCCACCAGCAAGTGCTTTGTGTGACCCATCTGGCGCAGATTGCCGGCTTTGCTGATCACCACTACCGGGTGGAAAAATACGAGCGCGAAGGACGCACGGTCGCTCGCATGGAGGAATTGACCGGCTCCGAGCGCACGCGCGAGATTGGCCGGATGCTATCTGGCGAGCGCCTCACTCCAGAAGCCCTAAAGCATGCCGAGCAACTGATCCAACTCGGCGCAAGAGCCTAGACCCGCAAGATCACGCAAAATGCAAACGGCGAGCCGCAAAGACCCCAATACTCGGTTTGCCTCATTCTCTCTCTGGGTTCCGGCACTGGCCATGACGCTGGTGTCGCTGATCAGCTACATCGACCGGAACACACTCGCCCTTTTGGCCCCCACAATTCTCCAAGAAACCCAACTCACCAACGAAGAGTATGGCTGGATCATTTCGGCCTTCTCGGTCCTATACATGCTGGGAAACCCGCTTTGGGGCGGCTTACTGGACCGCATCGGCGTACGTGCCGGTATGTTTCTGGCCGTAAGTTTCTGGACTCTGGCCAGCGTTTCTCACGCCTTCGCGAGCAGTTTCTGGAGCTTCGCCCTCGCGCGTGCCGCTCTCGGCTTTGGCGAAGGCGCGACCTTCCCCGGGGGGCTGCGCACCGTGATGCAAACTCTGCCACCCCGCTGGCGCTCCCGCGGAATCGCCGTCGCCTACAGCGGCGGCTCGCTGGGAGCCATCCTCACCCCGTTGATCGTTACTCCCGTGGCGGCGGCCTGGGGCTGGCGCGGAGCATTCTGGTTTACCGGCCTGATTGGGGCAGCTTGGCTCCTTTTTTGGCGTGCCGTGGCCCAACGCCCAGAGCTTAGACACCACCAAGAGATCACGGCCAGCGCTTTTACCCGGCCAAGTTTCCGCGACCCCCGCCTGTGGAGCTACATGGCCGCGTATGCCTTGGGCGGGCTTCCGTTAGCCTTTGTGCTCTACCATGCCGCCATTTACCTCGGACAAGCGCTTGGACAAACGCAGTGGAACATGGGCAAACTCCTGTGGATTCCCCCGCTCGGCTGGGAGCTTGGTTACTTCTTTTGGGGCTGGGTCGTGGATCGCACTCACGCGCGCTCGGCGGAAGGCTCCCAGGTCTTCCGTAAACTCTTTTTTGCCATGATGCTGTTAAGCCTTCCCCTCGCTCTGGCTTCCCGCACCGCTTCGGTGGGACCACTCATGGCGCACTTGTTCTTCGCCATGTTTATCGCCGCAGGTTTTGTGATCGTCAGCGTCGCCTACGCGACTCATGTATTTTCGGCCGATCGTTCTGGTTTTCTGGCCGGACTTGGAGCGGGCTCGTGGTCTCTCGTCGTGGCCTTCGCCATGCCCCGCTTTGGCCGATTATTCGACCAGCGCCGCTATGATGCGGCCTTCCTCCTTGCAGCCTTGCTTCCCGTTGTTGGCTGGGCCCTGTGGCGGCTGCTCGAAGCCCAGCACAATCCGGCACCCTCCAAGAGTGAGCGTTCGCTCTAGCGGTTGGGCCGGAAGTGCGGATGAAACCATTTCTGCGAAAACGTCAATACTATCAGTGATACTTATAAAAATAGGTTGATATTTTTCGCTAGACTAATACACCGGCTCGTCGTATACTGTCCTCTAACCCGTTCGTTTGGGGCAAGGGCGAGTGCGCCGGCCTGGGGCCTTGCCCTGCGGTTCTAAGTCGTTTCTCTTCGAGGTGAAGTCGCCTGCATGTCATACAAAAAACAGGACTGTTCGCACCCTGGGATGCCCCGCAAGCAGGGGCTGTATGATCCTTGCTTCGAAAGAGATGCCTGTGGAATAGGCTTTGTTGCCAACATCAAGGGCGAGAAGTCCCACGACATCATCCAAAAAGGGATCCAGATTCTGGTGAACCTGACCCATCGCGGGGCTTGCGGCTGCGATCCCGAAACGGGCGACGGTGCGGGCATCATGATTCAGATCCCTCACAAATTCTTTCAGAAAGAGTGTGCCAAGCTGGGTTTTACGTTGCCGCCTCCGGGCGACTACGGCGTGGCGATGTGTTTCCTGCCCGTCGAGACGCACTCCCGGACCCGCTGTGAGGGGATTTTAGAGAGGCTTGCACGCGAGGAGGGGCTGGAGGTACTCGGCTGGCGCGATACGCCCGTACACAGCAATGAAATTGGGCGTTTGGCACGGTCTTCCCAACCCTATATCGAACAGCTTTTCTTGGGCAAGGCCGATCCAGCTATGACCCAAGACCAACTCGAGCGCAAGCTTTACGTCGTGCGCAAGCGGGCGGAAGCCGAGATTGCCGCGGCCGACTTTAAGGAAAACGACTTTTTCTACATTCCATCGATTTCCACCCGCACGATTGTCTACAAAGGGCTCCTGCTTTCTCATCAGATTGCCCGCTTTTACGGGGAATTGAACGATCCGGATGTGACAAGCGCGCTGTGTTTGGTCCATCAGCGCTTCTCAACCAACACGTTTCCAACCTGGCAGCTGGCCCATCCCTTCCGCTACATCTGCCACAACGGTGAGATCAACACGGTTCGAGGCAATGTGAGCTGGATGGTGGCCCGGCAAAAGGTGCTAGCCAGCCCTCTGTTTGGCGACGATATTCAGAAGCTGTTCCCCATCTGTGTGCCTGGCGGCTCGGATTCGGCCATGCTGGATAATGCGGTCGAGTTGCTCTATCAAGCGGGCCGGCAATTGCCGCACGTCATGTCGATGCTGATTCCCGAGGCGTGGGATCACGATGTGACCATGCCCGAGGACAAGCGTGCCTACTATGAATATCATGCCTCGTTGATGGAGCCATGGGACGGCCCTGCGGCAATTGCCTTCACTGATGGCCGGGTGATTGGGGCCACGCTGGATCGCAACGGGCTCCGCCCAGCACGCTACGTCATCACTCACAACGACCTGTTGATCATGGCCTCTGAAACCGGCGTTCTGCCCTTGAAGCCGGAGGAAGTCAAGTTCAAAGGGCGGCTACAGCCGGGCAAGATGCTGCTGGCTGACTTGGAAGAAGGCAGGATCATCCCTGATGAGGAGCTGAAGGCCAAGCTTGCGGCTCGTCAGCCCTATGGTGAATGGCTCAAAAAACACCAAATCACCCTCGAACACCTGCCCACGCCACCGCGCTGGCATCCCACCGATTTCGACACCCTTTTGGAGCGCCAGCGGGCCTTTGGCTACACCGATGAAGATTTGCGGATGATCATCAGCGCGATGGCCGGTGAGGGTGAAGAACCCGTCGGTTCCATGGGTACAGATACCCCCCTGGCTTGCTTGTCGGACAAGCCGCAGCCTCTTTTCCACTACTTCAAACAGCTTTTTGCGCAGGTAACCAATCCCGCGATCGACCCCATCCGGGAAGAGATGGTCATGTCGCTCACCTCCTATATTGGAACCGAGCGAAACATCCTTCTCGAAACGCCCGAACATTGTCACACGCTTAAACTCACGCAACCCATCCTAACCAACTACGACCTGGAAAAGCTGCGACGTGTCTCCTGGGGCGATCTGCTGTCAGCGACCCTTTCGATGACCTTCCGAGTCGACGGCGGAGAGAAGGAACTCGAACGAGCGCTGGACGGGCTCTGCCGGCGGGCTTCGCGCGCCATCAAGGATGGCTATACGCTGCTTGTACTTTCCGACCGCGGCATTGACCGTGATTACGCTCCGATTCCCAGCCTGCTGGCTCTTTCGGCCGTTCACCATCATTTGATTCGCGAGGGAACACGGACGCAAGTGGCGTTGATTGTCGAATCCGGCGAGCCGCGTGAAGTCATGCACTTCGCCCTGCTCATCGGCTATGGCGCTAGCGCCATTAATCCTTACCTCGCGATCGAAACGCTCGAAGATCTCCACCGCAAGGGTCAGCTTCCACCCGGCGTGAGCTTTGAAACCGCGCTAAAGAATTTCAAGAAAGCCATTAACAAGGGTCTGTTGAAGATCTTCTCCAAAATGGGCATCTCCACCTTGCAAAGCTATCGTGGCGCCCAAATTTTCGAAGCCATCGGCCTCAATCAAGATTTAGTGGACAAGTATTTCACAGGCACGCCGTCGCGAATTGGCGGAATCGGTCTCGATGTGCTCGCCAAAGAAGCGCGCCTCAAGCACGAACTCGGATTCCGCCCGGTGCGGGAATGCGACACTGAGCTGCCGGTGGGAGGCAACTATCATTTCCGCGTGCGCGGCGAGTATCACATGCTGAACCCGCTGACGATCAGCAAACTTCAGCATGCAGCCACTCAGAACAGTTACAAAACTTACGAGGAATTTGCCCAGGCCATCGATGATCAAAGCCGGACCTTGTGCACCATCCGCGGCTTGATGGACTTCAACTGGGCCAAAAAGCCCCTTGCCATCGAGGAAGTAGAACCCGCCGCTGAGATTGTCAAGCGCTTTGCGACAGGGGCCATGTCGTTTGGCTCAATCTCCAAAGAGGCGCATGAGACCCTCGCCATCGCGATGAACCGGATTGGAGCGAAGTCCAACACAGGGGAAGGCGGGGAAGATGACGCGCGCTATATTCCCGATCCCAACGGCGATTCCCGCCGCTCGGCCGTCAAGCAAGTGGCCAGTGGTCGTTTTGGCGTGACGATCAATTACCTGGTCAACGCCGACGATCTTCAAATTAAGATCGCGCAAGGTGCAAAGCCCGGAGAGGGAGGCCAGCTTCCCGGCCACAAAGTCGACGAGATCATCGCTCGCGTCCGGCATTCAACTCCCGGCGTCGGTTTAATTTCTCCACCCCCTCACCACGACATCTACTCGATTGAAGACCTGGCGCAACTCATCTACGATCTGAAAAACGCCAACCCCCGAGCGCGCATTCATGTGAAGCTGGTGGCGGAGGTGGGTGTTGGCATTGTCGCCGCTGGCGTTTCCAAAGCCCATGCCGACGTTGTACTGATTTCCGGTGACACGGGGGGAACCGGCGCAAGCCCACTCACCTCGATCAAACACGCCGGCATTCCCTGGGAGCTTGGCCTTGCGGAGACGCAGCAGGTACTGGTGCTCAATGATCTTCGCAGCCGGATTGTCGTGCAGACCGATGGCAAGCTCTGCACCGGACGCGACGTCGCCATCGCCGCTTTGCTCGGCGCTGAGGAGTATGGTTTCTCCACGGCTCCCCTGATCACCATGGGCTGCATCATGATGCGCAAATGCCATCTGAACACCTGTCCCGTGGGCATCGCAACCCAGGATCCGCGGCTGCGCGCCAAGTTCACCGGACAACCCGAGCACGTCATCAACTACTTCTTTTTTGTCGCCGAGCACTTGCGGCAAATTATGGCCCGTCTCGGATTCCGGACGGTTAACGAAATGATTGGCCGTACCGACAAGCTGCGCATGCGCGACGCGATTGACCACTGGAAGGCGAAAGGCATCCATTTGGATCAAATCCTCTACATGCCGGACGTCCCCAAGCGAATTGGCCGCTACGCCAGCATCCCGCAAAATCACGGTCTCGAGCAGGCCCTGGATCACAAATTGATTGACCACGCCAAAGAGGCCCTGGAGAATGGTACCCCCGTCGAATTCAAAATGCCCATTCGCAACGTGCACCGCACAGTGGGAACCATGCTCTCCGGCGAAATCGCCAAACGCTACGGAGCCCAGGGCTTGCCCGATGACACGATTCGGTTTCACTTCACAGGCTCAGCCGGGCAAAGCTTTGGTGCGTTCCTTTCCAAGGGCGTCACGCTGATTCTTGAAGGGGACGCCAACGATTACGTGGGCAAGGGCCTTTCCGGAGGCCGCATTATCGTCTATCCACCGCGGGGTTCCAACTTCCAGCCCGAGGAGAACATCATTGTCGGCAACGTGACCCTCTACGGCGCCACCAGTGGCGAGGCCTACTTCAATGGTATGGCCGGCGAGCGGTTCGCCGTCCGAAATTCCGGCGCCATCACCGTCGTCGAAAGCGTCGGCGACCACGGCTGTGAGTATATGACCAAGGGCGTGGCAGTCATTCTAGGTCCCACCGGCCGTAACTTTGCAGCCGGGATGAGCGGGGGAATCGCCTTCGTCTTGGATGAAGATGGACAGTTTGCGGCCAACCGCTGCAACCTTTCCATGGTGGATCTGGATCCCGTCGAAAGCGCCGAGGATGTGCAATTGCTCAAGCGGCTTATTGAGAAACATCGCGATTACACCCAAAGCCCTCGTGCTGCTTGGATTCTCGATAACTTCTCGGAAATGCTGCCACTGTTTGTGAAAGTATTTCCCCATGAATACAAACGCGTTCTCGGCGTACCGAAATCGAAAAGGATCTATGCACCAGTCGTGCCAAAGAGTGTGCTGCCAGAAAGGCGTCCGGTGGCGGGTGACTAGCCTGGAGCATCAAGGAGTGTGGAATTCGTTTCCGGTTCCAAGCAAGCGAAACAAGAGAAGGTAGGACGAGATGGGGAAGGTGACAGGATTTCTCGAATACCCGCGGGAGTTGCCGGCGCGTCGTCCGGTTTCCGTTCGCACCAACGATTGGTTGGAGATTTATGAGCCGTTCCCGTTGGAGAAAGTTCGCACGCAGGGAGCGCGCTGCATGGACTGCGGTGTGCCGTTCTGTCATACTGGTTGCCCGGTTCATAACATCATTCCGGACTGGAACGATCTGGTCTACCGCGATCGCTGGCGAGAAGCAATCCGCATTCTCCACTCCACGAACAACTTTCCCGAGTTTACAGGGCGCATCTGTCCGGCGCCTTGTGAGGCGGCTTGTGTGCTTGGCATCAACGAGCCGCCCGTAGCCATCAAGCTGATTGAACGGAATATCGTAGATTACGCCTGGAGTCAGGGCTGGATCCGGCCTGAAATTCCCGAACGGCAGACAGGTAAGCGAGTCGCTATTATTGGATCTGGTCCAGCGGGGCTGGCGGCCGCCCAGCAGTTAGCGCGCGTAGGCCACCATGTTGAAGTATTCGAGAAGGCGGACCGGATTGGCGGTTTGCTGCGATATGGCATTCCGGATTTCAAACTGGAGAAACACCATATTGACCGCCGTCTTGAGCAAATGAGAGCCGAGGGCGTGATCTTTCACGTCAAGGCGTTTGTTGGCAGTGCGATTCCAGTTTCTGATCTCCGCAAGGAGTTCCACGCCATCCTCATCGCCATTGGTGCTGAGTCGCCGCGTGACCTCAAGGTTCCCGGCCGCGAACTCAAAGGCATTCATTTCGCCATGGACTTTTTGCCCCAACAGAACAAGCGCGTGGCGGGAGATACAGACTTGGCGGCCGACCCTACGCGGCTTACTGAGCCCATCCTGGCCACTGGCAAGCGCGTGGTCATCATTGGTGGGGGGGACACTGGAGCAGACTGTCTGGGAACCTCGCACCGCCACAAGGCGGCTCATGTCCAGCAATTTGAGATTCTGCCGATGCCGCCCCTTCAGCGGTCCCCCTCAACACCATGGCCGCTCTGGCCGCTCATGCTGCGCGAGGAGAGCTCGCATGAGGAGGGCGGGGTGCGCAACTGGAGCATTAGCACCACCCACTTTACCGGGGATGAAAACGGCCACGTTGCAAAATTGCACGCCGTCAAGGTCGGACCGCCACCGAAATTCGAACCGATCCCAGGCAGCGAATTTAGCATCGACGTAGATTTAGTGCTGCTGGCCATGGGCTTTACGGGTCCCGTGCGACGTGGCTTGCTCGAGTCGCTCGAAGCCGAGGGCCTCCAGTTCGATTCTCGCGGCAACATCCAAACGGACGAAAACTACATGACTTCGATTCCCGGAATCTTTGCTGCTGGGGACGCGCGGCGCGGGCAATCCTTGGTTGTTTGGGCGATTTCCGAAGGCCGTAAAGCCGCTCGAGGAGTCGATAGGTATCTCATGGGGGAATCCTCCCTTCCCGCTTAAGTACTGCTCATCCCGCCGCCCGTACAGCAACTTCATCGGACAACCGTGATCAAGGGCTGATTGCTGGTTTGGTCTCCCATCCAGATGGCAATGGGGAGCTTGCCCGCGGGCGCTGTAGCCGGAACGCGGATATTCAGCTGATAGAGGCCGGGAATGCCCGGGCTCAAACCACTGAACAGAACTTCGGCTTCCTGCTCGCCCACGAAGAAGCGGGGCAAAATTACGGTTTCCTCCACCCAGCCCGAAGCCGCCGGGCGCACTGCGCCGAGACCGGTGCCGTAAACCTCGAGAATATCGCCAGGCCGTGCTGGCCGCACACTCGTCAGCTGGCCGCTACCTGTGACCACGGCTGCCGCCTCTTCGGTTTGGGGATGGAAAAAAATGCCAGGCGATACGGGCAACACCGCCACGCGACGTGTTTCGGAACTACCGAGGGCAGTATAAACCGCGACTTCCGCCCAGGGTCCTACCAGGTTTCGCGGCGCGACAAAGTTGATCTGCCCGTCGCTCACGGAATGAAGGGCGGCTGGCTGGCCGTTGATGAGGACTTGAACGCCAGCGAGCTGGAAGGGCCAGGGCAAGGAACCTGCCACGGCCGTGCGTCCCGCCGCCAAGCTGGCGCCAAAAAGCGCAGTAAAAGCACCCGGCGTCAATCCTGGACGGTAGGAAGCCGCGTTCAATACCGAATCCGGGTGAAACGCGGGCCGCGATAAAGCCGTTGCGGTGGTCTCGATGTCCGTGCCTGCGATCACAGCGCGCAATCGGTTCGCAGCGCCAGTGCTTGGCGTCCAGCGGAAGCGGGCGATCCCGTCCTCATCCGTTGTCGCCGAAGAGCGGTCCAGGCTTCCGGTGGCGGTAGCGTGGATGGTGAGCCCGGGATAAGGGATGAGGTTGATGTCCGTGGCCCGGATTTGGATTTCCTCCACCAGTGCTTCGCCCGGTACAACGAGCTGTTTGTCGCCTCCCACCACCTGCAAGCGAAGCTCAGAGGCGCTCGAGCGCACCTGCAACTTCGCGAACTCAGTTCGGTAGGCCGGGTCAGCGGGCTCGGCCTCAATGTCCTCGACACCAGCCGTCAAACCGCGGATGGGGAGGGTGGTTGAAGTAGCGCCCGCCGGGATGGTGACCGACGGGGGGGCTTGGGCGACCCCATTTCGGGTTCGCAAGTGAACGGTCAAGGGTGTGGTAAGGGCCCGGTCCACCTGGAGAGTGGCTTCGAGCGTGGCGCCTTCAAGCATGCCTGCTGCCGGGGCGATGCTCAGCCTCAGATTGCGCTTCAGCCCTGTCTCCATGGCAGCCCGTCCAGAGGTCGCCTGGGCAAAAAAAACCTCAAACTCCCGCCGCAAGGTTTCTAGCTGTTCGAGATCTGCTGGATTGGGTTCTGTGCCCTCACGCACCAGCAGAATGAAAGCCATCCGGAAGTGCCGCTGCGAAACAGTATGGTCCGGCGAACGCCGTCCCTCGACGCGGATCAGATCCTCGATGGAAATATCCTGACGCTGCCCGTTGAAGCTGACCCCTAAGCGTGGAGCCTCGTCGTTTGCAAAGGGCGATCTCCGCACCAAAAACGTAGGCGAAACTTCCTCTGGGGCGCGAAACCCCATCAGATACTGATCGAGCTCAGAGTAGCGCTCCACGGTGCCAGTGGTGGTGAAACGCGGATTGGCGTTTTCGCCATTGTCCCGGATCCGGTTGCCTTCTAGAAACGACGCGTCGCTGTGCAAATTGAAGCTCCAGTGCACGAGGCCCGCGCCCAGCATGGGGCGCTGAGCAGGATCCACGTCGTCGCGAATGCTGGCCAGGGCAAGCCATAGGTGTCCAGCCTCATGCGCGAGTACGGTGAGCGGTGTGTCTCCCGTTGCTCCCCGCGCTGGTACTCGCGCTCGGGGGTCTCGCGGATATTGCGACAGTTGCCCCATGTTCAGAAAAGCTTGGAGCCGGCGTGCAGAACCATACTGCCGCCCAAGGTCGACGGGTGTGTCTCCAAAACCCTCGCGATAAAGGCTTCGCACGGTAAGCTCGGTGGCGATGGCGAACGGGCGCGCCGCGATCCCCACCGTGTTGAAAACGGCTAAATAGTCGTAGGCGTCATCGTGGATCTGGTAAAAGCGCTGGGCCAGCAGCACCGAGTCAATGGCCTCGCTGCCTGAAAAACGCTCGGCGACGGTGGCGGCAAAGGTCTCGTTGCTTCCCGCCAGAAAAGAGACAATTTCCGTGACCCCGGTTGCCCGGCCCGGCGAGATCCCTACCACAGCATCGGTCACCGAAACCGAAGGATAGGAAAACTCAAACTCCCCGCTCGGGTAGATCCGCAGCTGGAAAAGTTGAGCGGGCCGGGATCCAGAAGCAAACTCGGCTGACTCCCACGTGACAACAAACCGTGTGGGATCGGAAAAGACGCGAACCCCCCGGCTATTCGGCCGGGTGGGATCGAGGTCCACAAACAGCGGCGCAATGCGAGGCGGTCCGCCAGCCAGCAAGCCCACTGATTTCGCCACCGACGCCGAGTCACCTTCGCCAAACGTGACGTTGCCATCTGAATTCACCCAGATGTCCTGGTAGGTGCGGCCGTAGAAGGTGAAGCGAAATGGTAGCGGAAACCGTCTCGTGTCGTCATCGAGCAGGCCTTCAATGCGCGCGCCCGCCGAGGAAGCAGCGCGGTCGAAATTCTCCTCCGTGACGCGAAATCCATAGCGATTTCCAGCTACCGGGCGAAAGGCTAAGCCCCGGTTTTGAAGATTGAAGGGATTCCGGCGCGCCACTACTCCCCCGGAATCGAACATCACGGCAATGTCGCCAGCGTCCCGCCCGATCGCGCCAGAAGTCGTGCGCGACGCTCCCTTTCGCTGCAGGCTTTCGAGCGAGCGCCGGTGTAAAAATAGCTCTTCTTGCGCAAGGTGCCGCTCAGCGCCGCAGACGACATCCGGTTGGCGTGCTTCGACTGCCGTGGAGACGGCGATGAGAGCGGCCCACGGCAGTCCGCATCGAAAGAGCCGCTTCACCTCCCCATTGTAAGATAGAGAACGGAGTACCTTTCGACATGCCTTTCTGCACTTCTTGCGGCACCGCTGTGCTTGAGCAAGCGCGTTTCTGCCCGAGTTGCGGCGCTGGTGTGGGCCCTGGTGTGGCGCCAGCTCCTGGTTACGCCGCCAACGCTTATGCCCCGGTTGTGACGCCTTTGGAGTACACCATTCAGGGCGACAATCTCCAAGTGGTCCGTGTGAAGCTGAAGCCTGGCCAAGAGGTGTATGCGGAAGCCGGCAAGATGCTCTATAAGACCGCCAACGTCGTGTGGGAAACAAAGATGAGCGGCGCCACCCTCGGCCAAAAGATCTGGGGCGCGATTAAGCGGACGATGATGGGGGAATCGCTCTTTCTCACCTACTTCAAAGCCACGAGCCCGGGTGAGGTCGGCTTTGCGGGAAACTATCCCGGCCGGGTTCAAGTTTTCGATCTGCCAGCCGGGAAAAGCGTCCTTGTGCAACGCGACAGCTTCCTTGCTGCCCAGACCAGCGTGCAGTTGAATATCGCCCTGGTAAAAAAACTTGGCGCCGGATTTTTTGGGGGCGAAGGCTTCATCTTAGAAAAGCTGACCGGGCCAGGCGTCGTCTTCATCCATGGCGGGGGAGACTTTGTGGAATTTGACTTGAATCCTGGCGAGACAATTCAGGTGGACACGGGTTGTGTGGTGGGTTTTGATGAAACCGTCAACTACGATATCCAGTTTGTTGGCGGCATCAAGACGGCGATTTTTGGCGGTGAAGGCATTTTCCTAGCTACGCTGACCGGTCCAGGTAAGGTGATTGTGCAGAGTATGACGCTTGAGAAACTGCGTCGGGAACTGGCCCCCGTACGTACCGGTGGCGATGAGCGAAGTCCGCTCGGTGCGCTCGGCGGAATTTTTTCAAGTGAGGACTAGCCGGTTTGCATGGGTCGCGAAAAATTGATCTCCCTGGCGATTGGCTTGGCCGTCGTCCTGGCTGCAGCTGGCGGAGTGCTGTGGATGAATCGCGGTTCGCGACTCATTCTAGATGGTTCGATTCAAAAGGTTCGAACACAGGCTCTTGACGATGCCTGTGCTTTAGTAGTGGATTTTCGCCTCAAAAACCCGTCCAAGTTTCGCTATGTTGTCGGCAAAGTCGAATTGTTTGCCGATCTGGACGGAAACTGGATGGAAGGGGCGGTGGTCGCAGACATTGACGCGCAGCGCTTCTTTCATGCCTATCCGGCCATCGGGCAGAAGTTTAATGATACGCTTCGCATGCGAGAGAAACTGGACAGTGGCCAGACGGTAGACCGCATGCTGGCGGCGCGCTTCGAAGTTCCGGAATCCAAGCTGTTGTCGCGCCGCAACCTGAAGATCCGGATCGAAGAAGTGGATGGGGTCGTGACGGAAATCTTCGAGAAACCGAGATAAGGCTGGTTGACAGCGCGGCGGCGCTTCAGATAATTGTTGCTGATGAATCTTTCCGTAAAGGCGGAATACGCTCTGCTTGCCCTCTTAGATCTCGCTATGCAGCCCCAGGGCGAGCCTGTGCGCATTGCAGAAATCGCCAAGCGCCAAAAGATTCCCCAAAAATTTCTCGAGCTGATTTTGGCTTCCCTCAAACAGGGCGGGTTCGTGGTCTCGCGACGAGGCGCCGAAGGGGGGTATCTATTAGCCCGGCCGCCAGAAAGCATCACCGTGGGTGAGGTGATACGCTACATCGACGGGGCGAAAAATCAGAACCACCGCAAGCGCGGCGAAAGCCCCTTCTCCCATCTCTGGCAACGCGTCGATGAAGCGGTTTCCGCGGTTGTGGATCGAACCAACTTCGCGGAACTCGCTCGCAACTGGCAAGAGCGGCAAGCCAAATATGTTCCGAACTGGGAAATTTAGGAGTTAAGCCTTGATTTTTCAAGACAATTCGTTCAGCATCGGCCGTACGCCGATGATCCGTTTAAACCGGGTGACCGACGGGGCGCCAGCTACCGTTTACGGCAAAATCGAGGGCCGCAATCCAGCCTATTCTGTCAAGTGCCGGATTGGCGCGGCCATGATTTGGGACGCCGAGGAAAAAGGTCTTCTCAAACCGGGCAAGGAGATTCTTGAGCCTACGAGCGGGAATACGGGAATCGCCTTGGCTTTTGTCGCCGCCGCCCGCGGCTACCCCATCACACTCACCATGCCAGAAACCATGTCGCTTGAGCGGCGGAAAGTACTCAAAGCTTTTGGCGCCAACCTGATCCTCACCCCTGGCGCAGAAGGCATGCGCGGGGCTGTCGCCCGCGCCGAACAAATCCTGCAATCGGACCCTGATCGCTACGTTTTGCTGCAACAGTTTAAAAACCCGGCAAACCCGGCGATTCACTTCAAAACGACGGGCCCGGAAATTTGGGAAGACACCGGGGGCAACGTCGATGTCTTTGTTTCCGGCGTCGGCACGGGTGGCACCCTCACCGGCGTATCGCGTTACTTCAAGCTCGAGAAAAAGAAACCGATTTTGAGCGTGGCCGTTGAGCCCGCCGCAAGCCCCGTGATCACACAGACGTTGAGAAATGAACCTTTAAAGCCCGGACCGCACAAAATTCAAGGCATCGGCGCCGGCTTTGTCCCCGATACACTAGACCTGTCCATGGTGGATCGCGTCGAGCAGGTGACCAATGAAGAAGCCATCGAAATGGCTCGGCGGCTGGCCCGTGAAGAGGGCATCCTTTGTGGCATCTCATGTGGCGCTGCGGTGGCGGTCGCGGTCCGGCTCGCGAAGTTGCCAGAATTTCACGGCAAGACCATCGTGACCGTCTTGCCTGATTCCGGCGAGCGCTATTTGACATCTGTCTTGTTTGAAGGGATGTTCGATTAGCTTGTTCGCTGCTCCGAACCCTGTTTGCTCGGGCCAAGCTGCTAGCCGGAAGCGCGCTGTGCGAGCCTGAGTGGAAAGACATGCTGGTTATCGGAAGTCGAGGATCGAAGCTCGCCTTATGGCAGGCCGCATGGGTAAAGGCGAAGCTGGAGGCAAGCGGGCATTCCTGCGCGATCGAAATTATCCACACCACAGGGGATCGAATCAGCGACGTACCGCTGGCCAACGTCGGAACCAAAGGGATCTTCATCAAGGAGATTGAAGAGGCTCTGCTCGACGGCTCCATCGACTTGGCCGTGCACAGCTTGAAGGACATGCCCACGGAGTTGCCTTCCGGCTTGATGCTCGCCGCCACACCGACTCGCGAAGACCCTCGCGATGCGTTGATTGGATGCAAGCTCGCGGAGCTTGGCAAGGGGGCAAGAGTTGGGACTAGCTCTCTTCGCCGCGCCGCACAGCTAAGAGCCTTGCGGCCTGATCTCCAGCTTGAACCCGTGCGCGGCAACCTCGACACCCGCCTCAAAAAGCTTGAACAAGGGCAATACGATGCTATGGTGCTGGCAGCGGCCGGACTGCGCCGCCTCGGCTGGGAGGACCGCATCGCCCAGCTGTTTGAGCCGGAACTGATGTGTCCGGCCGTTGGACAAGGGGCGCTCGCCATTGAAACGCGGAACGATGGCGGAACTGGCCAGCAAGCGTGCGAGCTCTTAGACGATGTGGCGACGAGGCGCTGCGTGACCGCGGAACGCGCTCTCTTAGCTGCCTTGGGGGGCGGTTGCCAAGTTCCGCTCGGCGCTTACGCCCGCCTGCAAGGCGAGCGGCTCGAGTTACAAGCGGTGATCGTTTCGCCCGACGGTGCGACCATGGTCCGCCGCTCGGCACAGGGAATGGATGCACTGGCCCTCGGCGAACACCTGGCTCGTGAGTTATTGGAGGCTGGCGGTCGGGAGATTTTAGAGTCGGTGTTCAAAACATGAAAAAGGCCTATCTGGTTGGCGCCGGACCAGGAGACCCGGGGTTGCTGACGCTCAAGGGCCGGGCTGTGCTAGAGCAGGCGGACTGTGTCCTTTATGACAACCTGGCAAACCCCGCCCTGCTGGCGCTGGTGAAACCAGGTGCGGAATGCATCTACGTCGGCAAAAAGAAATCCCACCATCCCAAGTCCCAGGAAGAGATCTGTTCCTTGCTGGTTGAGCGCGCGCGCCAAGGCCTATGTGTCGTGAGGCTCAAGGGCGGCGACCCCTACCTGTTTGGGCGGGGAGGCGAAGAGGCCGAAGCGCTGGCTCAGGCGGGTGTTCCCTTTGAGGTCGTCCCCGGTGTGACCTCGCCTTCCGGGCTGTCCGCTTATGCGGGAGTGCCCTTGACCCACCGCGAACACACTTCCGCAGTTACCTTCGTCACGGGACACGCCGTGGAGGCGATCGACTGGGCGAAAGTCGGTCATGCCGAAACGCTCGTGGTTCTCATGGGACTTACCAATATCCGGCAAATTGCGGCCCGCCTCATCTCTCACGGCAAGAATCCGAAAACGCCAGCCATGGCCGTCCGCTGGGCCAGCCGCCCTTTTCAGCAGACCATTGTGGGCGTCTTGGAAGATATCGCCGATCGGACCGAAGCTGCTCAGATGAAACCTCCCGCGACGTTTGTGATTGGGGAGGTAGTCAAGCTCAGAGACCAGCTGAACTGGTATGAACGGCTGCCGCTGTTTGGCCAGCGCATTGTGGTGACGCGAGCTCGCAATCAAGCCACGCAGTTGAGCGAAAAGCTTGCCCTCTACGGAGCAGAAGTCGTCGAATTCCCGGTAATTGAAATTGCGCCGCCAGATGATCCCTCGCCGCTTGATACGGCAATCCAGCGGCTCTCCCAATACGACTGGTTAATCTTCACCAGTGTCAATGGAGTCCAGTATTTCCTCGACCGTTTGGATAGGTCCAACCTAGACTTGCGTCAAATCAAGGGGAAGATCTGCGCCATCGGCCCCGCAACGCGACGTGCGCTCGAGCAGTTGCACCTCAAAGTCGATCTCATGCCGGAGCAGTATGTCGCCGAGAGCTTGGTCGAAGCTTTTCAAGGACAGCAGCTGGCCGGCAAGCGCGTTTTATTGCCCCGGGCCAAAGTGGCGCGCGACGTCGTCCCAGTCGCCTTGCGCCAGCAAGGTGCGGAGGTGGACGTGGTCGAGGCCTATCAAACCGTGCTGCCTACCGTCGACCCGAAAACGATCAACGAAATCTTTGAACGCAAACCCGACTGGATCACCTTTACTAGTTCGTCCACGGTGAAAAACTTTCTATCGCTGGTCGAGAGCGAGCGCTTCAAAAGCGTTCGCCTGGCGAGCATTGGCCCGGTCACCTCCGAAACCGCCCGCCAGCTCGGATTGCGCATCACGGTAGAAGCGGCCGAACACACGATGGACGGCCTGGTGGAAGCAATTTTAAAATTTGTGTCATGACGTTCGAACAACCGGTTTGGAACTTCGAGCAGGAGCCCTATCCAGAAGGAGCTGACGAAACCGACATCAATCTCCGC
The DNA here is from genome assembly GCA_025056455.1 of Bryobacteraceae bacterium. Taxonomy (GTDB): domain Bacteria; phylum Acidobacteriota; class Terriglobia; order Bryobacterales; family Bryobacteraceae; genus CADEFT01. The sequence goes on from JANWVY010000004.1 coordinate 239,762, forward strand.
GCTTATTTCGACCGAATGCCCGATGAGAAAATGCGAACTTACTCGCCGGAGTGGACCGACGAGCAAGTGATGGAGTGGGACGGCAACTTTAAAAGTGACGGGACGTTGATGTTGATTTGCAGCGAGCGCGATGTGGAGATCGACGAGTACCGTCGCGTCCTAGAGGAGTGCATTGCCTACCGGAACCGGGTGCGTCCTTTGATCGCGATGGAGCTCCAGCGTTCATAACATCCTGCATCGCGATAGAAAAAAAGAGCGCCGCGTGGGGAAAATTCGCGGCGCTCTTTGAGGTTCGCTCTCGTTTGGAATTAGTAATCCATGTCCCCACCGTGGCCGCCGCCCGGAGCGGGAGCCGGCTTCTTCTCCGGAATCTCGCATACCATGGCTTCGGTGGTCAGCATGAGCGCAGCAATCGACGCGGCGTTCTGCAAGGCTGAACGGGTGACCTTTGCCGGGTCAATGACGCCCGCCGCTACCAGGTCCTCGAACTGGCCCGTTGCAGCGTTGAAGCCATAGTTGACATCGGAGGAAGCGCGCACCTTCTCAACCACGATGGCGCCCTCGTAGCCGGCATTGCCCGCGATCTGCCGGAGAGGCTCCTGGCAGGCGCGGCGAACGATGTCCACCCCAATCTGCTCATCGCCCGTCGTCTTAAGGTTGTCGAGAACGGCCGAGGCGCGCAGCAAGGCTACGCCACCACCTGGCACGATACCCTCTTCGACGGCTGCACGGGTCGCATGCAAGGCGTCCTCAACCCGCGCCTTCTTTTCCTTCATTTCGGTCTCGGTAGCAGCACCGACTTTGATCACGGCCACGCCGCCCGCCAGCTTCGCCAGCCGCTCCTGGAGCTTCTCGCGGTCGTAATCGGAAGTCGTCTCTTCGATCTGGGTGCGCAGCTGCTTGATGCGGCCCTCGATCTCCTTCTGCTTGCCAGCGCCATCCACGATCGTGGTGTTGTCCTTGTCCACCGTGACCCGCTTGGCGCGACCGAGATCCTCTAAGCGCACGCCCTCAAGCTTAATCCCCGTCTCTTCCATAATGGCCTTGCCACCCGTGAGGATCGCGATGTCCTCCAGCATGGCCTTGCGGCGATCGCCAAATCCGGGGGCTTTCACGGCACAAGCATTCAAAGTGCCGCGCAGCTTATTGACCACGAGCGTCGCGAGGGCCTCACCTTCCACTTCCTCAGCAATAACCAGGAGCGGCTTGCCGGCGCGAGCAATCTGCTCCAGCAACGGCAGCAGATCCTTCATGTTGCTGATTTTCTTCTCGTGGATCAGGATGTAGGGATCTTCCAAAACGCACTCCATCCGGTCCGGATCCGTGATGAAGTAGGGCGAAAGATAGCCGCGGTCAAACTGCATGCCATCCACCGTTTGCAATTCGGTGTGCATGGTCTTGGACTCTTCGACCGTGATGACGCCGTCCTTGCCCACCTTCTTCATCGCTTCAGCAATCGTGTTGCCGATGGTCTCGTCGCCGTTGGCGGAGATGGTGCCCACCTGCGCGATCATCTCGCCCGAGACCGGCTTGCTGAGCTTTTTGATTTCCTCGACGACCGCGTCCACGGCCTTCTCGATGCCTCTCTTCAGAGCCATCGGATTCGCGCCGGCGGCAACCGACTTCACACCCTCCCGGAAGATGCACTGAGCGAGAATGGTCGCCGTCGTGGTGCCATCTCCGGCCACATCGGAAGTCTTCGAGGCCACCTCGCGCACCATCTGGGCGCCCATGTTCTCCAGCGGATCCTTAAGCTCAATCTCTTTAGCAACCGTAACGCCGTCCTTCGTGATCGTCGGACCGCCGAACTTCTTCTCCAGAACAACATTCCGGCCCTTCGGCCCGAGGGTCACTTTCACCGCGTCGGCAAGCTGGTTAACGCCGCGCAGGATCGCCTGACGAGAACTTTCGCTGTAAACAATCTGTTTTGCAGGCATGTTTCGCTCCTCAATCTCTCCAAGTTCTTACTTCTTCTTGTTGCCGTTGGTCGACGGCTCCAACACGCCGAGGACCTCGTCCTCCCGCATGATCAAATACTCTTCCCCGTTCAGCTTGATGTCGCTGCCCGAGTACTTCCCAAAGAGGATGCGGTCACCGACCTTCACGTCCAGGGCGACCAGCTTCCCATCTTCCAGCCGCTTCCCTTTACCAGTGGCCACGACTTCCCCTTCCTGGGGCTTTTCCTTGGCGGAATCCGGGATAATGATGCCGCCCATGACCGTCTCTTTCTCTTCGATCCGCTTCACCACGATGCGGTCGTAGAGGGGTCGAATGTTCATGGTTGACTTACCTCCAACGTGTTTTTCGACTCTTTCGGGATGGGACTCAAAGGGGCGCACCCTCCGCGCTCGGGAGGTGTGCCCTCACGTCTTCTACTATTAGCACACTAGCTCGAGGAGTGACAATAGAAAACCATAATTTATTGATTCAAAAAATAGTTAAAATTAATTAAATATTATTAATAAATCAGAATGACCCCTTCTTGCGCGTTCCGCCTGGGCGCGAACTCCAACCTCACTGGGCCAGTTGCACAATCGTCACCGCTTGTCCCGCGATGATGATCTGGCCAACCCGCGTCTGGCCGCTTCGGTTACGCCGCAGCGTATAACCCACCACCCCGGGTCCAGAGCCTGCAAATCCGGCAGTGATCAAAATCCAGTCATTGGGATTCAGGGTGGACCATTCACAACCTGGGGTCGTGTTCACGAAAATGGAGCTGCTCCCCCCGAAGACGTCGAAGACATCGCCATAGCGGTTGAGCGAATAGTTACAGGCCAGCGAAGGCGGGCCCCCCACCTGGCGGACGGTGTACACGTTGCCTCCTGTAACCGAAATGGATCCGGTGCGCGCTGAAGACGTCGCATTCTGTGAAAGAGCAAACTGGAACTGGCCGTTGCCGCTGCCAGCTGCCACGATCAACGTGATCCAGGACTCTTGCGCCGTGGCCGACCAGCTACATCCTGGGCCGGCAAAGACGGGGACGCTGTAGGTGCCGGCCTGCGCCGGGAACCAGGATTCCGAAGCGCCCAGAGTGACGACGCAGGCTCCACCGACTTGTTGAATCGTATAGACCTGACCCTGAACGGTGATGGTGCCCGTCCGGAGCCCGCCGCCATTCGGCGTCAGGCTGAAACGGATCACGCCGGAACCCGAGCCGCTTGGATCAGTGAGAGTGATCCAGGAATCAGACGCCGTTGCAGTCCACGGGCAACCCGCGCCCGTAAACAGATCGATGGAATAGGAGGCGGCGTTATTGGGAAAGAACGAACCGGTTGAGCCGAGGCTGTAAGAGCAGTTGCCGTAGGTGGCCAGAAATCCATCTGCGGTGCCGCCACCTGAGGTCCCTTGGAGAGCATTGCTCGTCACAGGAAAGTTGGCCGACGTCGTCATTCCCACGACCACCGCGAGGTTCGGGCCCCGGACAATCCCCAATCCGATGTCCCCGCCGTTTCCCCCTAAATAAGTGGACATCAACAGCTCTGAGGCCGAAGGGTTGACCTGAGCCACGAAGGCATCGCCGTTGCCTCCAAACGATGGCTGATCGGCGGAAACCAGGGGAAAACCCGCACCCGCAAAGCCCGTGACAAATACTCTTTGCGACGCGTCGACGGAGATGCTTTGTCCTGAATCGCACTGATAGAGACGGAACGGATCAGCGAGATTGCAATCGCCTGTCCCGCCGAGAAAGGTGGAAAAGGACAAGGCGGTCGCCGCCGGGTTCAACTTCGAGACGAAGGCGTCAAATGCGCCACCCGCAAAGCTAGCTTGCAGGACTCCGGAAGTGGTCGGGAAATTGGTGGACGCGGTTTGCCCCGTCACATAGGCATGGCCAGAGGAATCGATGTCGATGGCGAGGGCGCGATCCGTATTGGATCCCCCCAAAAAGGTGGAATAAAGGAGCGAACTGCCAGCAGGATTGAGCTTGGACACAAAGGCGTCGGTCGCCCCTGCGTAGGATGTCCGCAGCGCGCCGCTGGTGGTGGGAAAATTCGACGAGCTTGTGAAACCCGTTACATAAACGGCGCCAGCCGAATCTACCCGCAACCCGGTCACCTGGTCCTCGCCGGCACCGCCCAGAAAAGTGGAGTACGCAAGGGCGGTAGCGGTTGGATTCAGTTTCGTAACAAAGCCGTCGGTGGCGCCGCCATAGCTCGGCTGAACGGCCGCGGATGTCGTTGTAAAAGTCGCCGTATAGGTGAACCCACCCACATAGGCGTTGCCTGTCGCATCGACCTGAATGGTTTGTCCGGAGCCTGCTCCGTCGAGATAAGTAGCATAGGACAGTGCGTCGCCAGAGGGCGTTAACTTCGCGACAAAGATGGCGGGCGCCACTGCTGTGGTTTGACGAATCACGCCGGCTGTGATGGGGAATCGGCCAATTGTAGAGCCCGTGATGTAGGCAGACCCTGTACCATCTACCGCAATCGCCCGCCCGACGTCAGCCGCATTTCCTCCGAGAAATGTGGAGTAAATGATCGCCGTACCAGCCGGGTTGAGCTTCATCACAAAGGCGTCCGAGTCGCCTGCGGCGAGAGTCGCTTTGAGCGGGCTGGCCGAGCGGGCGAAATCGGTCGAGGTTGTGTAGCCCGTCACGTAGATATGGGACGATGCGTCGAGAGCCACGCCGTTGACGATGTCGATGTCGCGGCCCCCGAGGTAGCTCGATGTAATGGGATCGATCACCAGAGGCACTGTGCGGTCGTAGTCACCGAGGGCAAAACCGAACTCTGGGCCACGTAGCGCATAAGAAGCAGGAACTGGTTTTTTCTTTCCGCCAGCCCATTGATAAACGAAAGGTTTTCGAAGAACCAAACGGCCCTGGGGGGTCTTGAGAAGTAGATCTCCCGATGGCACGACCTCAAGAGCTTGCGCGCCGTCCACCAGCACTCGAATCTGTTCCGGGTTGGCGCCCGGGGCAACCAGAAAGTCAAATTCATAGCCCTGATGTGTGCTGTAAAAAACCAAATCAATCCCCGGGTAAAGCTGCTTGCAAAGAACGCGGCGGTAGTGCGGGATCTTTGTCCGCCAGCTAGCTGGCTCGGCTCCTTTTAAGTAGTGGCTTTGCCCGCCAGTTGGGGCTAAGCCCTCCAGCCGTTTCTTTCCCCGGGCATTCTGGGGAATCAAGCGAATGACATCTGCGCCAGCGCGGTACTCGATGCTTGTCTCCGAGAGTAGAACCATCACTGCCGGGCCCCTCGATACGAAGTTCGCGGCAGAGGGGAATTGGCCTACGTTTGGTTCAAAGTGAGGTAAGAGGTAACTGGCTGGCCTGAATGGCAGATCCGCCGCAGGGAGCCCGATCAGTTGACAGCTAGCCAGTAGGCCGACGACAGCACGCAACACGATCCTCCTCACGGTCGCCGCGAGCCTGTCGCCCAGCCGCTTGAGTGCTCCTGGCATTCCTGGCCCGCCGGGCGACCCTTGAATTAGTGCTAGCAACGAGGATCAAATCTCACTCCAACCACGGCCCCGGACGTACGATCGGAGCCGTTTTGGTCCAACCGCCGCCCTCTGGCCTTGTTGCTCGTCGGTAGCTGCCGCAAAAATCCACGGCTGCGCTCCTTGTGTTACTCTACGGCTTCGGATATGTCGGCCACTCGCGAAAAAGCCCAACTTATGAGCGCCTCCGAAATCGACCGCACGCTGGTTCGGCTTGCCCATGAAATTCTCGAGAAAACGGAAAATCTTGACCAGCTAGCCTTTGTCGGAGTCCGGCGGCGTGGCGTGCCTTTGGCGCAGCGGCTGGCGGCGAAAATTGAGGCCCTGGAAAACCGCAAAATTCCGGTCGGCAATTTAGACATCAATCTTTACCGCGACGATCTCTCCACCGTGGGTGAACGGCCAGTTGTAAACAATACCGATATCCCCTTTGCCGTAACCGGCCGCGACATCGTCCTCACCGATGATGTTCTCTATACGGGCCGGACCGTCCGCGCCGCGCTCGATGCGCTCTTTGACCAAGGGCGGCCCGCTCGTGTTCAACTGCTGGTCTTAATCGATCGCGGACACCGCGAGCTACCCATCGAAGCGAAGTACGTCGGCCGAATGGTCCAAACCACAAAGAACGAGATCATTGAGGTCAAATTCAAGGAGATTGATGGCGTCGAAAAGGTAATGCTGGTCGAGAAGGTCGGCGCCGCCTAACCACCGCCAAGAAGGGTCATGGCCAGAGGACTGTTGGGTATTGAGGACCTCGATCGCCGTGAGATCGAGGAGATTTTGGCGCGCGCGAAGGATTTCCAGCCGCTTCAGAACCAGTCCAACAAACGCTTGGATTTGATTCGCGGCCGCATGATTGTCAATCTCTTCTTTGAGGCTTCCACAAGAACCCGCACGAGTTTTGAAATCGCCGCCAAACGTCTAGGGGCCGACGCCGTTTCGATTACCGCTTCTGGTTCCAGTTTGCAAAAAGGCGAGTCGCTCGTGGATACGCTCAATACACTCGCCGCCATGAAGCCGGACGCCATTGTCATGCGTCATTCCGCTTCCGGAGCGCCCCATTTTCTTGCTCGCTACCTGCCCATCCCAATCATTAATGCCGGGGATGGCACGCACGAGCACCCAACCCAGGCTCTGCTGGACGCCCTGACCATTCTCGATCACCGCAAAACGCTGGAAGGCCTGCGCGTGGCCATTATCGGCGACATCGTGCACAGCCGCGTGGCCAGATCCAACATTTACTTGCTTTCCAAATTCGGCGCCGACGTCGTGCTCTGCGGCCCCGCTCCGCTGCTGCCTGCTGAGATGGCCAAGCTGGCCCCGGGCGTCTCGCTGACCTACGACATGCAAGAGGCGATTCAGGGCGCCCATGTCATCATGATGTTACGTGTCCAACTGGAGCGACAAAACGAGTCGCCGTTTCCAGCCAGCGATTACTACCCTTTTTACGGTTTGCGGCGTGAGCACCTCGCGCTAGCCCGTCCTGACGTGCTCGTGATGCACCCCGGTCCGATCAACAGAGGGCGCGAGATCGCTTCCGATGTCGCCGATTCCAAGCAGTCTGTCATCCTCAATCAGGTGGAAAATGGCATCGCTGTGCGAATGGCGGTTCTCGAGAGAATCATGAGGTAGCGCATGGCTCAGTTGCTGCTCAAAAATGGCCGGGTGATCGATCCCGCCAGCCGTTTGGACTCGATTGCTGACTTACTGATCGAAGACGGCTCCATTGCGGCGGTCCATACCGGAATTGACGCCCCAGACGCTGAAGTCTTTGACGCATCTGGAATGGTCGTGGCGCCCGGTTTTATCGACATGCACGTGCATCTGCGCGAGCCAGGTTTTACGCACGCTGAAACCATTGAGTCCGGAGCACGAGCGGCCGCGGCCGGCGGCTTTACTTCGATCTGCTGTATGCCCAACACTTCGCCAGTGAATGACAGTGTGACGGTGACGAGCTACATCGTGGAGAAGGCCAAGCGCGTCGCCGTGGTGAATGTGTATCCCATTGGCGCCATCACCAAAGGTAGCGCGGGCGAAGAGTTAGCAGCCATCGGTTCGATGAAACAAGCGGGCATCGTCGCCATTTCCGACGACGGCCACCCGGTGATGAATGCCCGTGTCATGCGCCGGGCGATGGAGCTTGCCCGGAGCCTGGATCTTGTAGTGATCGACCATTGCGAGGATCTCAACCTGAGCGCCGGGGGCGACATGCACGAAGGTCTGCAAAGCTTGAGGCTAGGACTGCGGGGCATCCCAGCGTGCTCAGAAGATGTCATGGTCGCACGGGATATCCTTCTGGCGGAGGTTACCGGGGCACGGTTTCACGTCGCGCATATCTCCTCCCGCCATTCCATTGCCATGGTCGAATACGCGAAGTCGCGCGGTCTTAGTGTGACGGCGGAAGTCTGTCCCCACCATTTCTCACTCACCGATGAAGACATTCGCACATATGACAGCAACTTCAAGATGAAACCGCCGCTGCGCAGCCGGCAGGATATGGAAGCCGCGATCGCAGGTGTCACCTCGGGCGCTATTGACGCCATTGCCACTGACCATGCTCCTCACGCGGGGAGTGAAAAAATGCAAGAATTCGAACGCTGCCCGTTCGGTATTCTCGGACTCGAAACGGCGTTGGCAGTGACTCTCGAAACCTTTTTTCACACTGGGCGCCTAAACCTCATGCAAATCATTGAGAAGTTCACCACGGCCCCAGCCCGCATCCTCAAGCTCAACCGGGGCGCCTTGTCCGTGGGAGGCGTGGCTGACATTACGATCTTCGACACGCAGACCAAGTGGACCTATGATGTGAACAGGTCGTACTCGAAAAGCCGGAATTCGCCTTACCATGGTCGTGAGTTCGTCGGCGGACCCGTGGCAACGATTGTTGGTGGCAAATTCGTGTGGCGGCGCGACCAGGAGGTCTAAAAACGGTGTTGGGCTCCCCTACGACGCTGGTTATCCTTCTCTTGCTGCTCTTCGGCTTAGGCAGCGTGAGAAAAATCGCCGGATGGATTCTCGACTACCAGTGGTGGAAGGAAGTCGGGCAGCTCGAGACCCTGCTCAACACCATCACTTACGGGGTTACGCCCGTTGTTTTGGCCGGGATTGTCGCGTTCGCCTTGTTTTGGGCGGCTCATGCGCGCGGCATGAAAGCTGCAGGGACGAGTCTGCGCCGCCATCCCGGATATAGCCGCATTGCCAACTTAGCCTTGCTTGTTCTGGCTTACATCGTGGCGTCGGCAAGCGTGGACCCTTGGACTGCCGTACTTTATTTCGGCGGCGCGCAACTTGCGGCGGATTCCAGCGCCTGGCGAGATCCTGTCTTTCAGCATCCGCTTGCCTTTTATCTGTTCCAGCTTCCCTTCTACCGACTGCTGCTACGCGTCCTGCTCGTCGTATCTCTCGTCAGTGGGTTGATTTTTCTCCTCACGCGACTGTTGTGGAGCGCGCGCCTGCGCGGCCCCATCATTACTGAAGCTGGCGGCATCGAGTTTGAGGAACTGGAGTGGAGGTCAGGGCTCGACGCGACATTTTTACGCGCGGCCGGGGCTGTGTTTTTGCTCGCCCTGGCCGTAGAACGCTGGTTGAGCCGTTATGCTCTGCTGACAACAGACCACCAGTTTATGGTGGGCATTGACTTTGTCGATGAGCGCGTGCGCCTGCCCCTGCTTCTACTGGGCGCTGGCGCTTGCCTGGCCGCAGCCCTGTTGCTGTGGTTGCGGAAGTGGGGGTTCGCCCTAGCGGCAGTGGTTCTTCCTGTCGTTTTGGGCGCTGTGCTACCGATTTTGGTCCAAGCCATTTACGTGCGCCCCAACGAAATCTCTATCCAGCGCCCTTATATCGAGCGTCATATCCAGGCCACGCGTGCGGCCTTCGGTTTAGACCGTCGGAGTAAAGAGGTCGAATACAAAGCCAAGCTCGAGGCGCCGGTTGATCCCGTCAAAAACAAGCTTCTCTTTGACAACGTCCGGCTGTGGGACTGGCGCGCGTTTCACGACACGGTGACCCAAATTCAAGCCCTCCGGCCCTATTACGTTTTCAAAGATACGGATGTCGATCGCTACCGTATCGACGGACAATTGCGCCAGGTCATGCTGACCCCACGCGAGCTGGACGTCTCGCAATTGAGCGCGGATGCGCGTTCGCGCTGGATGAATCCACATTTCATTTACACCCATGGCTACGGCCTAGTGATGGCGGAAGCCAGCCGGATCACGTCGGATGGTTTGCCAGTTCTGTTTATTCAAAATGCCCCGCCGGAGGTGAAGACCACGAGTTTGAAGCTCACGCGTCCGGAGATCTACTACGGCGAACAAGTGCATGAGCCGGTTTTTGTCCGGACTGGTCAGCAGGAATTCAACTACCCCTCGGGCTCGGAGAACGTCCATACGCGTTATGAAGGCAAGGGCGGTTTCCCCATTTCCGCTTTCCCCATGCGCCTAGCCGCTGCTCTCGCGCGGGCTGACTGGAATATCGTGCTGACCGGCTTCCTGACGTCTGAAAGCCGCATGATGTTGCGCCGCAACGTCCGGGAGCGGGTGACTGAACTCGCGGAGTTTCTCATTTGGGAGAACGACCCCTACCTGGTCATCACCGAAGACGGCCGCCTTGTGTGGATCATCGATGGATACACGGCTTCTGACGCCCACCCCTACTCGCGCCACGTTGGTATCCAGGGCGGCCCGCGCTTGAACTATATCCGCAACTCCGTAAAAGCGACCGTAGACGCCTACGACGGTTCCGTGATCTTCTACGTGTTTGATCCCTCGGATCCTATCATTCAGGCCTATTGGAAGCTCTTCCCAAAACTGTTTCAACCCGAATCTCAGATGCCGGCCGACTTGCGCGCGCATGCCCGCTATCCCGAATTTTTGTTTCGCATTCAAGCCGAGATGTACCGCAATTTCCATATGCGCGACCCTGAGGCTTTCTATAACAAGGAAGACTCTTGGGACATCGCGCGCAGCCTAGTTTCGCGGGACGGGCGTCCTGAATCCGTGACGCCAACTTATGTCGTCGCAACCCTGCCGGGAGAAACCAAGCCCGAATTTCTCCTCATGATCCCCTTCACGCCTCGCAACAAGGACAACTTGATTGGCATTATGGTGGCGCGCTGCGATGGCGAGAAACTCGGTGAGCTAGTCTTTTTGCAGCTCTCCAAACAAGAGTTGATTTTTGGGCCCATGCAAATCGACGCCCGCATCAATCAGGATCAGAACATCTCGAAGGATCTGTCCTTGTGGAATCAACAAGGCTCTCAAGTCTTGCGCGGTCAAATGTTGGTGCTTCCTGTCGACGGAACTTTCGTCTACATCGAACCCATTTACATTCAGGCTTCAGAAGCTCGGATGCCACAGCTTAAGAAGGTGGCGGTCGCTCTCGGGAATAATTTGATTTACGCCGACACCTACGAACAGGCTCTTGCCGAGCTCACCCGCTTGCGCCCCCAAACCCCAGTTGAAGTTACTCAGATGGCGCCGCCCGCGCCGGTTCCCTCAGCGCCGGCGCCAGTTTCCCCCTCGTCTGATGCCGAACGGCGTTTGGATCAAATCCGGCGTCACATGCAGCGCTACCGAGAACTTGCTTCTCAGGGCAAGTGGGCAGAGGCCGGCAGAGAGTTAGAAGCGCTCGAAGCAGCCGCCAAACGTTGAGACCGCTTTCCTCTCACAAGATGCGGCTCTGGCCGGGATGCTGCGAGCGGCCCCTTCCTCGTGTCCCTGCTTTGCCATTTGCCCTTAGCCCGAGGCGGCTTCCCGTTCGGAATCGGATAGCAAAAAGGCTTTGGCTTCGGCCAAAAATATTTCGAGTTGATCGTGATGTAGCCAGTGTCCGGCTTGGGGCACCCGGACCATGCGGTAATTTTTTAAGGTCTCGGTGCGCCCGTCTTTTTCTGGGTCTGGCGCCCAGCTTTCCATGCCCCAAAAAATGAGCACGGGACAGGTAATTTTGCCGATGATCTGCTTAAAATCTTCGAGACTATTGCCGAAGGGCGCAAGCAGGCGAGCGTAGTTGTCAAATTTCCAGATCAGCGAGCCATCGGATTGCCAGTTGGTGCCATGGAGAGTCAAATGCCGCGCCACGTCCTCCCGGAGGTGCGGGTTGGCCTCCTTCATCCGCGCCACGGCCGAGTCCAGATCGGGATAGGTGCGCGGGTCTCGCTGCTCCGTCTTGCGAACAGCTTCAATCCAGCCTCGCAGCCGCTCATCGGCCGGCTTATCATATTTGCTTCCGGGCGGGAATCCCATGCCCTCAATCGTGATGACTTTTTTCACACGATCTGGGTAGATGCCGGCATAAACCAGGGCGATAATGCCGCCCAGCGAGTGGCCAGTCAAGTAGAGGGGAAAATCGTCGATGATGTCCGCCAGCGCCGATACGTCCAGAACATGCTCGGCCACGCTATACAGCGCTCCAGGAGCCCAGGCGCTGTTCCCATGCCCTCGGAGGTCAAGCGCATAAACATGAAAGTGCTCGCGCAGCGAGCGGGCCACCCAATCCCAACTCCGAGCGTGATCCAAGCCGCCGTGAACCAGCAGCAGCGAGGGTTTGCCATCCCCGCCATAGTCCCAAAACTGAAGTTTTAAACGGTGCGAATAAAAATAGTGGGAAACGGGCTCCATTCACCGAACTCCGCTCTTTTGCCGCGCCGGGAGAAATTCATCGCCCGGCCGCCAGGTGGGCATCTTTTCGCTGTTGGCGACATCCAGACCGATGGTGAACCCAAACTTGGCAAGCTCCTCTAAACCGGAAAAATCCCAGGATTCCTGATATTCATCCGAGGGCTGATGATAGTGTTTCGCCGTATACTCCCGGATCAAATTGAGGCCCCAGTCGGCAGGTTTGCCAGCGAAGCTCGTGCCCATGCTGATGGAAAAAGCGGGGATCCCAGCGCGAGCAAAGGCGAAGTGATCCGAGCGATAGTAGGAGCCGCTCTCCGGCCGGGGATCTGGCGCGAGGGTCAGCCCGAAGCGCTGGGCGACGTTCTGAACTGTCGTCCACACTGTGGTGCGCTCGGCGCCATTCACCACGACGTCGGTTGTCCGGCCATAGGGGAAGAAGGCGTCAAAATTCAGATTGAGCGCCGTTTTGTGAGCGGGGACGGCCGGGTGAGCAGCATAATAGTGTGCTCCCCGCAGCCCGTTCTCTTCTGCCGTGACAAAAAGGAAAATCGCACTGCGCCGGGGCTTGACTTCGAGCGTTTGCCAAGCGCGCGCGATCTCAAGCACCATAGCGCATCCCGTGGCATTGTCTACGGCGCCATTGAAGATGCCATCGGGCGCCAGCGAACGGTTGACGCCAAGGTGATCCCAGTGGGCCGTGAACACGACCGCCTCGTCCTTCTTGCGCGGATCGCTCCCAGGACTGGCGCCCAGTACGTTCTGCGACTCCACCATGCGGATCTTAGCCGGAAAACGCCCCCGGAAGCGCACGCCGAGCGGAATAGCTTCAAATCCCCGGTTGCCCGCAGCCTGGAGCATTTCTGCTGCTGTTTTTCCCACTGCCGAAAAAATCCGGTCACCCATTGCTTCCGTGATCCAACCCGCAAAGGTGAGAGCGGACTGGCCAGCCTCCAAGCGCACCTGCATGTCTTCGCGTCCCCAGGAAGTTTTCACAACATCCCAGCCGTAGCTAGCCGTTGGCGTCGTGTGCACGATGATCGCCGCCGTCGCTCCCCGTCTGGCCGCCTCCTCATACTTGTAAGTCCAGCGACCATAGTAGGTGAGCGCCTTGCCGGCAAAGAAGGCCGGGTCTTGCGACGGTGGCTCTCCCGTGAAAAGAACCACCACTTTGCCACGCACGTCCACCCCCTTATAATCGTCCCAGCCAAACTCCGGCGCCGAGATGCCATGGCCCACAAAAACCGCCTCCGCGTCGAGGGATGCCTGCTCGGTTTGTTGAAGGGTGTAGCCAACGAAATCCGTCAACCAGCGAAAGCGGACTTTGAAGTTAGCCACGTCGGCTTCGAGTTCTGAAGTCTCGAGCGGCTGCACTCCAACGAGCGGCACGCGCTGGAAGTAGGATCCGTTTTCGCCCGCGGGCTGTAAACCAGCAAGAGCCAGCTGCGCGGCGAGATACTCGGCCGCAAGCTCTCCGCCGCGAGCCCCCACGCCGCGACCCTCCAACAAGTCGCTCGCCAGAAACTTAACGTGCGCCCGGATGCGCGATCCTCGGATTTCTTGCGCCGGCGCTAGAGCCGGCACCGCAAAAACCGCGGCTAGTGTAAACAGTCTGAGCATTCTTCTTTTGAGTGTATCGGCTTTCAGACAAACCGCCGGCGCATGGGGGCCCAAGCGGGCGCTTTCGGCCTGCCTTGGCTCCAGCTAGGGCCGACTTGACGAGGCTAGCCGGCCCCGGACTCAACTTTTGATCAAAGCAAAAGCCTTCTGCATCGCTTCTAGCGTGGTTGACAAGATTTGATCTTTGGGCAGCTGGCGCAAGGCGGCATTGAAGGGTTCCGGACGAACCGGACCATCGTATTCCATACGATACAGAGCGTTAAGAAAGGCCCCCACATCAATTACTCCGGTTGCGCACGGCAGCTCGCGCTGGTTGTCAACCTGCTGGTCGATGGAAAGCCCGCGCGGCGCATCGTTCAAATCAACGGAAACAACTTGGGCGTTGGAGAGGGTTTCAAGATCCGCCACGGACTCCTTCGCTGTGTACCAGTGCCAGCTGTCCAAGACAAAACCCACGTTCTTGCGCCCCAGAGCGGCGATCAGCTCCTTGGTTTCCGCTAGGGTGTGAATAAAGGGGTAGCGCTGCGCAGACCAGCTTAGCTTCGGCCCCACATATTCCAAACCCAGGCGCAATCCGTGATCCTCCAGGATTTGGGCTACGGCGCCCAGCCGTCGCACATGCTGGTCGAAATTCTGCCGGTAGGTCAGCGTATCGTGCGTGGGGCGGATCCAGGTTCCCACACGCGTCACGCCAGCGACCTGAAGGGCCCGGGCATGCTTCGGCAACATCTTCAGGCCTTCCTGGAATTGCTCCTCGCTCTGTCGAAACTCAACTGGGAGTCCCGCCGCCGCCCACTGTAAGGACAAAGACTGAACGTGATCGGCAGTCTTGCGAATCTCGCTTTCGGAAAGCGTGCTCAGGTAGGTTGCAAATGGCTCCACGGACTCGTAGCCGTAGTAGTGGGCGAGTTCAATCGCCTCAGCTTGCGTCGCCTTCACGCCAATCGAGCCCGGAGTGAGCGCGATCGTCATCTTGCGCGATTTTTGCGACATTTGGCCTCCATCTTAGATCACGGGGATTCGTGAAATCCAGCCCCCGCATCTCTTACCATAAAAGAACGCATCCTCTGGCCTAGGAAAGCCATGCTCAAGCAATTGGTCCTTTTTTTCGCCACCTACTTTTTTGTCCTTGCGCCGGGGTTAGTGGCACAGCGTGAGGCGCCCGCTTCAAACGAGATCCTTCAGTCCCTGCGACGGTTGAATACCTTAGGCAGCGTTTTGATGATCGCCGCACATCCCGACGATGAAAACACGAATTTACTGGCTTATTATGCGCTGGGCCGCCATCTGCGCACCGGCTACTTGTCGCTGACCCGAGGTGAGGGCGGGCAAAACTTGATTGGTCCCGAACAGGGTGAGCTCATGGGAGTTATCCGCACACAAGAACTGCTCATGGCCAGGCGCGTCGACGGGGCCGAACAGTTCTTCACGCGGGCCGTGGACTTTGGCTTCTCGAAAACTGCCGAAGAGACGCTCGCCAAATGGGGGCGCGAACGAGTTCTTGCCGATGTTGTTTGGGTGATCCGGAGCTTTCGGCCCGACATCCTGATTTTGCGTTTTTCCGGCACGCCCCGGGACGGTCATGGGCACCACCAGAGTTCGGCCATCCTAGGCAAAGAGGCTTATTTCGCCGCGGCCGACCCAGGCCGATTCCCCGAACAACTGAAGTATGTGCAACCGTGGAAGGCCAAGCGCGTGCTATTTAACACCTTCGCCTTCACTCCGGATCAGGAGCGGGCCAGCGCCAAGCTCGCAAACCGCCTCGAGATCGACGCGGGCGAATTCAACCCTTTGCTGGGCCGGTCTTACGGAGAAATTGCGGGCATTAGTCGTAGCCAGCACGCAAGCCAGGGTATGGGATCCGCTCAGCGCCGGGGCTCCATCAAAAATCACCTCGTGGTGGTAGCTGGAGATGCCGCAACGCGAGACCCTTTGGAGGGCGTCGATACGAGCTGGGGCCGGCTTCCGGGGGGTGCGGCCGTCGGGGAGATGCTGAAACAAGCGGAGCAGATGTTCCGCCCCGCTGAGCCTCAAGCCATAGCGCCACTGCTGTTAAAAGCACGTCCCCGGGTGGCCGCAATCGAACATCCGGATGCGAAACGTAAATTGGATGAGCTCGATGAATTGCTGGTGCAGTGCTTAGGCATTTGGGCCGATGCCTCCGTGGACCGCTGGTTAGTCACGCCTGGATCCACCGTCCGCGTGCAGACCACCGTCGTGCAGCGGATGCCCGCCCCGGTAGAATTTCTCGGCGTAGAATTTAACGGCGTTACCGCTTTGCCCAAAATTGAAACCCAACCAAACAAACTCGTCGTGAACGAACCTCTCCAAAACCGGGTGGAGTGGATGATGCCAGCCACCGCTGGCTACACGCAGCCTTTTTGGCTTGCCCGGCCCCGCGACGGCTGGCTGTACGGCGTTGAAGACCCGCGGTGGATCGGCATGGCCGAAAACCCCCCGCCAGTCACCGCTCGTTTCCGCTTCCGGATGAATGGGATCGAGTTTTTCGCAACTCGCGCGGTGTCTCACCGCTATGTCGACAGCGTGCTCGGCGAGCGTACCCGACCCCTCGTCATTGGTCCCCCAGTCGTGGTCGAGCTTCGCGATCCCGTGATTCTCTTTCCTTCTGCCTCGGGCCGGCGGGTGGATGTGCTGGTGCGCGCCAATCAGCCCCCGGTTTCCGGGGTTGTGAAATTACGCCTGTCGAAAGATTGGAAGGTACAACCTGCCGAGCAGACTTTCGAGCTGACCGAGAGCGGTCAGCAGGCCACGGTTTCCTTTCAAATCACGCCCCCCGCCTCGGAAGTCATTACCGAGCTTCAGGCAGTCGCCCTGGTTCAAGGGCGCGAATATGGCCAGGGCATGCGCACCGTCTCCTATCCTCACATTCCGCCGCAAACCGTTTTCCCCGCTGCTTCCGCCAAACTGGTTCGGGCTGAGATCCGCACCTTGTCTCAAAACATTGGCTATGTAATGGGTTCTGGCGACGAAATTCCGGACGCTCTGCGCCAGATTGGCCTGCAAGTCGTTTTATTCAGCGATGCGGATTTGGCTTCCATCGACCTGTCGAAGTTCGACGCCATTGTGACGGGCGTACGGGCGTTCAACACGCGCGCGGCCTTGCGCGCAAATTTTCAGCGCTTGCTCGATTACGTCGAACAGGGCGGTACGCTCGTCGTCCAGTACAACGTCCTCGAGGGTTTTCCAGGACGCGAATCGCGCGATCCCATTAAGAGGCTGGGCCCGTATCCAATTCAGTTGAGCCGGGACCGCGTGACACAAGAAGATTCACCCATCCAAATTCCCAACCCCAACCACCCCTTATTGCGAACGCCGAATCCCATCTCGGTGCGGGACTTTGACGGCTGGATTCAGGAACGCGGACTTTACTTCCCAAAAGAATTTGACCCTCGTTATGAAAGCCTTTTTGCAGCCAAGGATCCGGGTGAAGAGTGGTTGCCAGGAGGAATGCTCTACACGCGATACGGCAAAGGCGCTTACATCTTCACCGCCTATTCCTGGTTTCGCCAGCTCCCAGCGGGTGTGCCGGGAGCGTATCGCATCTTCGCAAACTTGATCAGCGCAGGAAGAGCCAGGCAGTGACCAAGCGCGAAATCAGGTCGGAAGAGCCCCCGCCCCTTGGCGGCGACTGGTTCACCCTCTACGCCCTCGTTGTGCTCTATCTCCTGGTCCTCATCGCTCTGTTCGCCTGGTTCACCCAGGCCAATACACCCGAGGCCACCCCATGAGCGCGTGGGACTGGGCCGTCCTGGCAAGCTGGCTTTCTTTCACCATTCTCTACGGACTTTACCGCTCCCGCGGCAAGCAAACCACACAAAGCTACCTGCTGGCGGGCAAGAGCATGCCTTGGTATGCCATGGGGCTGTCCATCATGGCTACGCAAGCGAGCGCCATTACCTTCATTTCCACGACTGGCCAGGCCTATGTCGACGGCATGCGATTCGTTCAGTTTTACTTCGGCTTGCCGCTGGCCATGATTATCCTCAGCATGACTGCCGTGCCGCTGTTTCACCGGGCCAACGTCTATACCGCTTATGAATTTCTCGAACAGCGGTTTGACCGCAGGACCAGAATCCTGGTGAGTATCGTTTTCCTCATCCAGCGAGGTCTCGGAGCTGGTCTTGCGCTCTATGCTCCTGCTGTTGTGCTGTCTGTTGTTCTCGGCTGGCCTGAACAGGTCACAACGCTGTTCATGGGCCTGCTCGTGATCGCCTACACGACCTTAGGCGGTGTGAAAGCGGTCACCTGGTCAGACGTCCAACAAATGCTCTTAATCTTTGCGGGGCTCATCCTAGCCCTGGTTCTTGCGGTGGTTCGTTTGCCCGAAGAGATCGGCCTTCTGGATGCGGTGGCGCTGGCCGGGGCGGCTGGTAGGCTCAACGCGGTAGTGACGAAGTTTGACTGGAATGATCGCTACAACCTGTGGAGCGGCCTGTTCGGAGGCATGTTTTTAGCCCTTGCTTATTTCGGCACCGATCAGAGCCAAGTGCAGCGATACCTAACAGGCCGCTCCATTGCGCAGAGCAGGCTCAGTCTCCTTTTCAATGCCATGGCCAAAATCCCGATGCAATTCTTCATTCTCTTTATCGGGACCATGGTGTTCGTCTTTTTCGTCTTCGAACGACCGCCGTTGCTGTTCCAACCGGCTGATCTCAAAAACCTGGAGAGAGAGCCGGCTTATTCTTCTGTGGTCCGCCGGTTTGACGAGGCACATCAAGTGAGGAGAGAATCTGCCCGGGCCTATCTCGAGGCGCGCAAACGACACGATCCTGCTGGGCAAACGAAGGCCCTTCGAACCTATCGTCAAGCCCAAGCTAGCCTCGATCAGGCGCGCGCCGAAGCTGCCCGCCTTTTGGGTGCCGGCCCAGACACCAACTACATTTTTCTGAACTTTGTCATCCGCTACATGCCGGTTGGTGTCGTCGGGCTAATCGTTGCCGTGATTTTCGCTGCAGCCATGTCCACCATCTCCGGTGAGGTGAATTCCCTAGCGACGGTAACCGTGATGGACGTCTACCGGCCGCTTGTAAAATCCGGCGCAACCGATTCGCACTACCTCTGGGCCTCGCGGGGCGCAACCATTTTCTGGGGTTTGTACGCCGTGGCTTTTGCTGGCTTTGGTGGCCGTTTGGGCTCCCTCATTGAAGCCGTCAACATCGTTGGCTCCCTCTTTTATGGCGGAATGCTGGGCGTTTTTGTTCTTGCCTTCTTCTTCCGTTTCGTTGGCGCACAAGGCGCTTTTTGGGGAGTGCTGGCGGGCGAGGCAGCCATTTTCTATTGCTGGCGTTTCACCTCAATTTCTTTCTTGTGGTACAACGTCATTGGCTGTCTTGTGGTGATCGCTGTGGGCTGCCTGCTAAGCCTCACGAGGCTGCGCCGCTCTTCTGCCGTTTGACGTCAATGTGCAGCCGCTTGATCTTTTGATTCAGAGTGGAGAGGGGAATGCGGAGGGACTCGGCGGCTTCTGTCTGGCTCCAGCCGCAGGCCTCCAAGCGTTCTTTGATGACTCGCCGTTCATAGTCCGCCACAATCTCAAACAGCGACGCGTCGGCAGGCAAGGGAAGAGACTCATCCTGGCGGATACGGATGCCCTGAGAGTGCAGCAAGGACTCTGGGAGAACATCGGCGCTCACGACAGGAGAAGTCGCCAGCACGACGGCCCGCTCCACCACGTTCTCAAGCTCACGCACATTGCCCGGCCACGAATAATCCATGATGACGCGCATAGCCTCGCTGTCAAACTTCAACACGGAGCGGCCCGAGCTATCCAGAAATTTTTCATTTTCCTGGCAGTACTTATCAAAGAAGTGTTCGATCAGCAGGGGGATGTCTTCCTTGCGTTCGCGCAGCGGCGGCAAAACAATATTGATGACGTTTAAGCGGAAGTAAAGATCCTGGCGGAAGCGGTTTTCTTCCACCATGTGCTTCAAATCGGCATTGGTCGCGGCAATGACGCGAACATCCACGCGCACCGGCTCGGTGGCGCCTAAAGGGATAAATTCCTTTTCCTGAAGGACGCGTAAAAGTTTGGCCTGAATATCTGCGCTGATGGTGCCAATCTCATCGAAAAAGATCGTGCCTCGGTTGGCTACCTCGAAGTAGCCTTTGCGGTTCACGTGTGCGCCAGTGAAAGCGCCGCGTACATGCCCAAACAGGGTGGACTCCAAAAGATCTGGGGGAAGGGAGCCGGAGTTGACGGCGACAAAGGTGTGGTCGGCGCGCGAGGAGTTGGCATGGATCGCTTTGGCGATCAACTCTTTTCCGGTTCCTGTTTCTCCTGTAATCAGGACCGTCGTAGAGCGGCTGGCTGCCACCTGGCTCACCAGCTCTAAGACTTTTAGCATCTTCTCGCTCTTGCCAATGATATTAGGGAAGGCGTAGCGTTGCTTGAGGGCGCGCTTCAGATAGGTGTTTTCCCGCTCGAGCCGACGGCGCGCGATGAGCCTTTCAATCTCGATGAGCAGTTTTTCATTGTCCCAGGGCTTGGAGAAGTAGTCACTGGCGCCGGCTTTGAGCGCGCTCACGGCGACCTCCAGCGATCCGTACGCCGTGATCATGCAAACCGGCGTTTCTCGATCCCGCTCCCTGATTTCTTTCAAGACTTCCATGCCGGACTTGTCCGGCATCATGAGATCGAGCAGCACGAGATCATAATCGGTCTGTTCGAGCCGGCGCAATCCTTCCCGTGCGGTAGCCGCTTGGTCAACAACATAGCCTTCCATGGTGAGCAGCGTCTCTAGACTCTCACGGATGTCGGCTTCATCGTCGATGATGAGAATGCGTGCCGGTTGCGCCGTCAGTTCTTCCCGTGCAGTTCGATTAGGCATTGACGGTCTTGCGTATCAAGGGGAAATCCAAATGGAAACAGGCGCCTTCGCCCAAGCGGCTCTCCACTTCAATGTGGCCTCCGTGCTCTTTCACAATGCCATAGGTTACCGCAAGACCGAGTCCCGTACCTTTCTTCGCGCCTTTAGTCGTGAAGAAAGGATCGTAGATTTTCTCAAGATGTTCTGGAGCAATGCCAGGCCCGTTGTCCGCAACCGAGACCCTAGCCAGGTCGCCGTCTACATAGCTGCGGATGTGGATCGTGCCGCCATTTTCGAGCGCGTCGCGCGCGTTGAGCAGTAAATTGAGAAACACTTGCTGAAGCTTGCCAGCGTTGCCGCGAATCGGCCCGAGCCCTTCGGCCAAGTCCAAGATTAACTCGATACGCGCCTTTTGAAATTGGTGTTCGATTAAGCTCACGGTTTCGCGCAGCACTTTGTTGAGGTCCACCTCGTCGAAATCCGTGGCGGAGGTGCGCGAGAAGTTCAGAAGAGAATTTACGATTTCGCTAGCGCGGAAGGTCTGTTTGGCGATCTTGTCAAGCAGCTTGGCTTTCGCTTCATCACCAGAAACTTGCTTGGCGAGCATTTGAGCATAAGAGGAAATCACCGCCAGCGGCGTATTGACCTCGTGCGCAACTCCGGCGGCAAGCAGACCAATCGAGCTGAGTTTATCCGCCTGGATTAACTGGCGCTCGAGCTGGCTGCGCTCGGTGATGTCGTCAAAGATGACGAGCCGTCCAATTTGAGCCCCGTCCTTCGACACCAGCGGCGCCACAGCAAGGTTCACAATGTATTCCGACGGAAACCGGGTGTCGCGGCGTCCGTTTGAGCTTGCCGCCCCTTTGGCTCCGTTGGTTCCGTTCGTTCCATTCGTTCCGTTAGCTCCCAACCCGGCTCCGCGGCCAGCGGGGCTAAGCGGCAGCGAAGGGGGGCGCAAGGTGTACTGATAGATGTTGTGGATACCGCTCTCGCCGCGGATGGCGTCCAAACGCTCGCACAAATCCGCAGGCAAGAGCTCGTCGAGTTTCTTTCCCAGGGCGGCCTGGCGGGGTATCCCTGTTAACTTTTCAATTTGCGAGTTCCAGCTCTCCACGCGGTCTTCTAAGTCCGCGGCCAGAATCCCTACATTAATAGACTCAACGATGTTTTCGCTGAATTCCTTCAGCCTCTCAAACTCCTGCATCTTGCGTTCGAGCGACTGATAAAGCCGGGCGTTCTCTACGGCGATGGCTAAATATCCCGCCAGGGAGGTCAGCAAGTCGATGTCTTCGCTCGACAGGAAGTCGCCTTGGTCCGTGCGGCTCAGACCGAGATAGGCGATCTTACGGCCCCGCACCGTGCACGGGATATAGTAGGTCAGGTCCAGATCGGCAATCGTCAAGCGAACCGACTGTGGCCATTCTTGCGAAACCACATCAAATAAATTCCGTGTCCGTTCGAAGAACAGATAAGGCTCCTTGGACGACGGATCGAGGAAGCTTAAATCCAGGCGCTGCCGGGTCAATGGGTCCAAAGGGCGGTTCGAAGCGGCCAGATAAAAGCGGTTGGCGTTCTCATCAAAGAGAAAACAGGCAACGTGCGGGACGCTCAGCGTCCGGCGCAAGCGGTCAATCACGCTGGTCAACAGATGCTGGAGGTCTGTTTCGGCGCTGAGTTCGCGGCCAAACTCAATCAGCGTGCGCCGGTAGTCGTATCGATCCTTGTAGATGTAACGATCCAGCTGCTCTTGAATCCAGTTGCGGATGGGATGGAAGACGAAGGTCGCAACCAGAATCATGACCACCAGCGCTGAGGGTGTGATCTCCAAATAGTTGCCATAGGAGAGAATCAGAATGTAGAACAGGCCAATGACGGCCAGCGTGGCGAGCGTATAGGCATAACCTTGCTGGAAGATAATGTCCACGTCCATCAAACGGTAGCGGATGATGGCGTAGGCCCAAGTCAGCGGCATTAAGGGGAGCGCCAGAACCGCCATCTTCGCCCAGGGGCCCGGAATGTGCCCCATGGCGTAGGGGAGCAAGTAGAAGCAAGTGAATGGCAGCATCGCAAAGACCACGCCGTTGCGCAGCCACTTCAATTGCTGGCGGACGATGGGGTCCTCCGTGCGGCGATACTCAAGCGCGAGTGCCAACGCACCTAGAAGATAGAGGAATCCATAGGCGAACGTCCAAATCCGGTCCAGCATCCAGCGCAAGTCGGGAAGCGAAAAACTGGTGACCAGAGAGCCGCTGGCCACGAGCACAAAAATCGTAAGAATCAACGCGGCTGGCAGATATAGCAAAAGGATACGCTTGCCGCGCAGCCACTCCCGACGTTCCGGAAAGGACAGGCAGAAGTGCAAGAAAATAGTCGGCGCCAGTAGCCCCGCCCCTAGGTTGCCCCAATAAATAATCTTGTCGAAGTTGTTTAGTTTACCGGTGTAATGGAAGCAAGAAGCCACAAACGACGTCAGGCACAGCACGTAAAAGTGGAGCGCCTTGGCTGCGTTGCCCCGCCGGACGAACACGAAAATTCCGATGAGCAGATAGCTGAGCCCAACGATGTACTGATAATAGACGGCTGGCTCGGGAACACCCTCCGCGACGTAAACGTTGACCTTGAACTCCACCGAATCTCGCAGCAGGAGATACTCGGCTTTACTCCAAGCCCCAAGCCGCGCCAGCACCTGGGGAACGGCGTTCGCGCTCTCAATCAGCGATCCGTTGATTCGCAGCACCACGTCGCCCGGCTTGATTCCGGCGCGGGCGCCCGGCCCGTCGGGACTTACAATCGAGGCCACCACCTGGCGCTGGAGGCTGCCAGCCTCTCCTGGCGCCCGGGCCCCGCCTTTCGGAATCGTCCGATCCACCCAGCTGACGCCGTCGTCCGGGAGCCGGTAGCGTGATTGCTGTTGAAAATTAATACCCGCAGCAATCACCGCAGCTACCGTGAGCACCACCAGTAGCGCGTTGATCAGCTGGGTTTTCAACTCCTTCACTTCTCGACACTCCCGAGGACACTACGAGGCTGGTAATAGTGCTAGCAAATGGATTGCCACCAATGAACAGAAGGCCTGCCTTCAGAATACCCAACTTTTCGCACTTGGAAAAACTCGGCTGGCCCGTGAAAAGTTGCTGGTATGGAATTTGGAAAATTAGATTTGGGAACGGGAATGGTACGCGCTGCGCAGGCTGGCCTTGCTCAAGGGCTTGCGAGCGGAAGAGCGGGCCAATGATACAGCGCGCGGGCGGCGTCCATGATCTCTGCAACAATCTGGTTGCCCTGATCGCCGTTGGTCATCACCACAATTCCGTCGCCAGACTCCAAGTACAAGAGCAAACGGCACTTGAAGCCTACGTTGGAGCCCCCATGGCTGAAGGCAAGCGGCGGATCGCCGTGCAGTTCAACGCCCAACCCCCAGCGGGTGGGTTTACCTGCGGCTTGCTGACGGGTCAACATCTGGCGCGCCGTGCTCGGTTCAATCACCCGATTGGACTTGCCAAGATACGCTTCTCGTAGTTCGATCGCCCATCGCGCCAAATCCGAAGGTGTCGTCCAGAGTCCAGCCGCCGCCATCTCCGGGTACACGTGCCAGCGGCCTTTGACCGGCGAGCCGTTGCGATCGTGCCCTGTCGCCGCGTTGGCATGCCAAGCCGGCGGCAGCGGCTGTTCATACGTGCTGCGCTTCATCCCAAGGCGAGAAAACACCATGCGTTCCATGATTTGCGGAAAACTCCAGCCCAGGCGGTCCACCATCAGCTGTTGCAAAACCGTATAGCCCCCGCCGGAATAGCGCCACTCGGATCCCGGTTCGGCATCGGGGACAACGGGCGGCGTATTGGCCGGCGGCACCCCGCTGAGAATCTCTTTCAAACTGGGAAGCGCTCCATCGCTGGGATAACCGGGGAACCCGCGCACCGTTAGCCCTGCCGTGTGACTCAACAACCGGCGAAGCGTGATCTTTTTGTTCGCCGTGAATTCATTTTCTGGAACTCTCCACGACTTGAGTTTTGCGTTAACGTCTTCATCGAGGCCGAAATTTCCATATTGCGACATGTGAAGCGCTGCCATGGCCGCCACCGGCTTGCTAATGGAGGCCGCCTGAAACACCGTATCCGTGTTGGCTGCGCCCCACGCCTTTGCCCAGGCGATGCGGCCCTCGTCGATCACCGCCACGCTGACCGCCGGAACGTGGAGTTCCTGCATTCGTTCCGCAAGCCTTGACCGGGATTCGATGTCCCGGATGTGCGGATCGGCGGGCTGCGCCAGTGCGCGGCAAGAGAAAACCGCCGCCACGATCAGAAGCACGATCAGAGGCAATAGCCGGCGCCAAGGGGTCGCCTTGACCAGTTCAAATCGACAGCGTGCGGTCAGGGCCATTCTAGTCTGCTATTGTGGCAAATCGCATGAGCGTGTTCGTAAACAATCTTCTCGAAAGCAAAACCGCCTTCCTCACAGGAGGCACCAGCGGCATCGGTTTCGGCATCGCGCAACGGTTTGCCGAATCGGGCGCCAAGCTGATGTTGCTCGGCCGCAACCCAGAAAAGCTTGAAGCGGCTGTAGAAACGATCCGCTCAAAAGGAGGTGTTGCGCACGGCTATGCCGCCGACGTCCGCGACTACGCTGCGCTAGAAGCCGCTTTCGCCAAGGCCGCTGAAATCTACGGTCAGATTGATATTTTGGTGTGTGGCGCGGCGGGAAATTTCCCGGCCCCCGTCCTGGGAATGTCGGCTAATGGGTTTAAGGCCGTGGTGGACATCGACTTGCTTGGAACATACAACACTTGCCGCGCTGCCTATCCGCACTTGCGAAAGCCCGGCGCATCCATCCTGAGCATTTCCGCAAACCACGCCTCTCAGCCCTACCCCTACCAAGCGCACGTTTGTGCAGCGAAAGCCGGTGTGGATTTGCTCACCAAAACCATTGCTCTCGAGTGGGCCCGCGACGGCATTCGAGCCAACATCATTACTCCCGGACCCATCGATGACACCGAGGGGATGAGGCGCCTAGCCCCAACAACGGAGGCCCGGGCCGCCGTCGTCACCGGCGTGCCGCTGGGACGCATGGGGACCAAGGACGACATCGCCAATCTCGCGCTATTCTTATGTTCCGAAGCCGCTAGCTTCATTACCGGCGCTGTCTACGTTTGTGACGGAGGCCAAGCCCTGGTTGGCCTTCGAAGTCTAGGCGCGGTGTGGGAGAGGACACAATGAGGAGACTTTTTGTCCTGGTCTTCGGTGTTTGCTTTTGGCTCCCAGCCGTCACCGAGCGCTGGCCGCAGTTTCGCGGCGAAGGCTCGACCGGGGTGGCTGAAGACGATCCTCGTCTACCAGATCAGTGGAGCTCGACCCAGAACGTCGTTTGGAAAATCCAAATTCCGGGCCGGGGCTGGTCCTCGCCGATCGTTTGGGGAGACCGTATCTTCGTGACCACTGTTGTCAGCGCCGAACCCGAGGAAAAAGCCCGCAAAGG
Organism: Bryobacteraceae bacterium; assembly: GCA_025056455.1. Classification (GTDB taxonomy): domain Bacteria; phylum Acidobacteriota; class Terriglobia; order Bryobacterales; family Bryobacteraceae; genus CADEFT01. The sequence continues at coordinate 265,737 of JANWVY010000004.1, forward strand.
GCTTTACTTCGGCGGCGAGCGCAGTGCCCCCAACCATGAACACCGCTGGATGGTCTATGCCATCGACTTTGATTCTGGCCGCGTGGTGTGGGAGCGAGAAGTACACCGCGCCACGCCTTCTTTCTCCCGCCACCTCAAAAACAGCTATGCCTCCGAGACGCCAGTGACCGACGGCCAGCTCGTTTACGCCTATTTCGGCTGCGTCGGCGTTTTCGCCTTTGATTTTAGCGGCAAGCTGGTCTGGTCCCGCAAATTTGAACCCGTGCGTACGCGTTACGGTTGGGGAACTGCCGCTTCGCCGGTTCTCGACGGCAACCGCCTGTATATCGTGAATGACAACGAAGACCGCTCGGTCTTGCTCGCTCTGGACAAGAAAACGGGCAAAACGATCTGGGAGGTGCCCCGGGACGAGAAAAGCAACTGGGTAACGCCCTATGTCTGGCAAAGCGGAAAACGCACCGAAATCGTCACCGCCGGTAGCAACCGCGTCCGTTCCTACGACCTTGATGGCAAACTCCTGTGGGAACTCCGTGGAATGTCCTCCATCGCCATTCCCACCCCTTTTTCCAAGTTTGGCCTTCTCTATGTGAGTTCGGGCTACGTCGGCGATTCCAACCGGCCCGTCTTCGCCATCCGGTCAGGAGCGCGGGGCGACATCTCGCTGGAAAAGGGCCAAACCAGCAACGACTTCATTGCCTGGTTCCACGGTCAACTGGGGCCGTATAATCCCTCCCCAATTGTTTACGGAGACATCTACTATACGCTTTATGACCGCGGATTTTTTGCCGCCAACGATGCGCAAACCGGCAAGGAGATCTATCCCCGCGTGCGAATCTCAGAAGAAGTGGGCGCCTACACGGCTTCACCCTGGGCCTACAACGGCAAAGTTTTCGTCCTCAGCGAAGATGGCGACACCTTTGTCATTCAGGCAGGGCCGCAATTCAAGATCCTTGGGAAAAACTCCCTGGATGAATTTTGCATGGCTTCGCCCGCGATCGCTCGCGGCAGCCTTTTGATTCGTACGGAAAGCAAACTCTACCGCATCACCAAGCGCTAGCGCGCCCCCCCGTTCCCGATTCCGGAAGGCAGGTGCCGCCGCTGTGGCCCCTCCAAGTTTTCATCTTCCGGGCCATTCTCAGAATCGACTCTTCGCTGGTGAGCCTAGGCAAATCACCGAGCCCAACCCATCGAAGTTCCTTTGATTCACTACTTAATCGAAGGGGCTCGTTGCGGTCCGCCTCACAAAAGAAGCGCACATCGTAGTGCCAGTGTTCTGGTTCGTTCTGTCGGGCCGGGATGCGGTGAATGTCCAGATCAAAAATTTCATCACTGACGGCGCGGATGCTGCACAGGCCGGATTCTTCCTGAGCCTCGCGCAGCGCCACGCGCAGAACATCTCGATCGCCATCAGCATGTCCGCCCAGTTGCAGCCATTTATCGAGTTTTTGATGATGCGTCAGCAGGACATGGGTCCGTTCCAAATCCACCAGCCACGCTGACCCGGTTACGTGGCCAATCTTGAGGGATCGCTCGAAACACTCTTCATACTCCGCAACGAAGGCCTGAAACCGAACGCGAAGATCGGCTTCCTGGGCGGTGGCACAGCGGTAGCGCGCGAGTCGGTCGAGCAACCAGGCGCGAGTCATCGCGACGCCAGCCCTCGGTCAGAAGACCGGTTCCATGGGGTTACCGCACTGGGGACAAAATTTCGCCGCTGCCTCCAACCGAAAATGACAGACCGTGCACTTGCTCGCCACCTTGCTGGCTGCGGACTTGCCGCATTGCGGGCAGAACTTCGCCCCAGCGATCAAATCTGCCCCGCAGTGAATGCAGACCGGGGTTGAAGGAGGTCGCTCGGCAGGCGGCTCCGCCTTCAGATAGTGATCCGCGCTCAGGTCGACTTGCGAGGCGTAGTCGACCGAACGCGCTTTCTCAAGAAGTTGATAGCGTGCCGCTTCAGCCTTGGCTTGCGCCTGCGCCGCGGCGAGCTCCTCGCGAAAGTTTGGCGCGCAGTCCTCGCACATGTTGGCTGGAGCGTTCCAACAGGATTCCGGACACACCCACTTGCCACAACGCGTACATTGATGGAAGTACTTTTTCCCTTCTTCCATCGCGTTGCGCAGTGCCGCATCGTGCTCCGGCCCCCCAATCATCCGCTGTAGGTCGTAGCTGGAGTAGCCGACACGGCCCACCACCCCGCCGAAGAAATGCCCTGCGGCCCGCAACACAGATCCAATGAGGCCCACCTTCGACGGCACAAAACGCGACATGTAGCCATTGCGGCATTTGTCACAATAAAAACGAAATTGATAGCCCCGGTCGGAAGACAGATCGTCGTAGTTGCCGACGAACTGAATCATGCCCATGCGGCCATCTTAACACCGGGTCGGTTATCGCAACTGCGCAAAAAGTCCCTGAATTTCTCGAATTAGTTTTTCTGCCGCGCCTTTGCCGTAAGGCGTTCGCTCGACCTCGTAGCCTCCGTGCGCGTATTCTGATTCCACCGGCAAGTAGTCGCCCCCTTGCCCGGAGGAATAGCCGCAAAACATCGTAAAGGCAAACGGCGAGGCTTTTTTTACTGCCACTCCAATTTCGGCGAACGGTTCTCCAGGCATCGCCACAATCGCCAGTTCACCAATGCGCAGGATCTGCACATCGACTTTGATCGGGGTCGGATCGTAGGGGCGTTTCCATTTCGCTAGCAAATCTGCAAAACGCCGATGGCGGGCTTCGGCCTGGTGCTTTCGCCACGGGTCACCGGATTGTCGCGCTGGTGTAAGCTGCTTTTCTGCAGCCAAAACTTTCTGCTCCATGTCGCGGATTTCTGCTTCAGTGTACTGGCGCGGGGGCAATTCCACCGTTTTGCGCACAAAACGCAAGGTTGCATCGCGCGGACCGCGGACCCGCCACGGCTGTTTGGCAGCGAAAGCCGTTGACTCAACGAAACCCTCAAACTGGGGGGCGCGGTCCACGGTTTCAATTTGCATGGCAAGAGCAGCCGCCTGAAGTCCCAGGATGCGCCCGAGCCGGTGCGCGACGCTCAGATCGCCTGTGCCCCCTTCGACCGGACCTTGATCACCAGCCGCGCCTTGGAAAAACAAACACGTCGCGCCCGGCAGAGCCTGCTCGACGGTTTTTCGCATCATCCCGATCCAGTCCGGCGAAATGTGCTTGTTCTCGTAAGTGAGCACCGTACCATGGCACTGGAAATTCACCACAACGGCGTAGGGATTGCCGTTTGCATCGTCCACGCGCAGCACCACCAGCTCACGGTCCACGAAGCCTTCCGGATTCAGGCCCACAGCGGCCGGTCCCTGGCTGGTTGCCCGCACGCGCCGGTTCATGTTTATTGTCCCGACGCCGCGCGCCGCCCAAGCGTGGACGGGCTGTAATTTTTGCTTGGCTTGTGTGACGGTCGAAATAATCGCCCTAGCCACCTGATTGCGATAGGCGGCCATCATTTTTTCATAGGGTGCGGGATCTACGCCGAGCGGTCCCTTCTCCCGCTGAAACATGGGGCCAGCGTGCGTATGGGTAGCTCCGAGCCGAATGTGGGCAGCGGGAATGCCGCTAGCCGCCGCCGCCTGTTCGACCATGTCCTCCCAACCGCCCACAAGAAGCGTGTCCACATCCACCATGGCAAAGGTTTGCTTGCCGTCAGAAACGACCAAAGCCGTGACCATCATGCCAGCAGGATCCACGCCGATGGCTTCCACGTGAGTTTGCGAGCCCCAATTCAGATGGGGAATTCCGACGGGCGGCGTGATGTCGGCGCGCGCCACGCCCGCCAGCAGCCCTGACGGCCGAGAATTTCTGGGACCTTGCTCCACGATGTCGGCTCGGAGCCAAGTCCCGCATAACAGCACAACAAGCAGCGGTCGCATGGGGAGAATTATGTGCCGGAGTGGCGCCTCGCTGCAACGGGCCACCATGCTGGCTACCGCGTCACGGCGCTGGTTTGAAGGCCAGTAAAACGTTTCCGGCCATGCCCCCAAGCAAACCGTAGCCAGAGTTTAGAAACATCATGCCTTCGGCAAGAACCGGGCCCGTCGCGCTCAGCGAACCTCCCTGCGCCTTCACCCCGTTGACTGTGGAGTAGCTTTGCAGCGTGTTGTACTCCCAAATGAGCTGTCCTGATTTTGACTCATACGCTCGCAGGACACCGTCCATGGCCCCGGCAAACACAACCGTGTCCATCACCGCCACAGGAGCCATCAAGGCAGGCGTGCAACCAAACTTGCCAGCACAGGGAGGCTTCACGGGGGGTGCATACCAAACTTTTTCTCCCTTCTCCAGGCTCAACGCGAACAGTCCTCCCGCTTCCAGACGCTTGTGAACATCGGAGAGCGCGACATAGACACGCTCCTGGTCGGCTGCCATGCCCCACTGCACGCCGCCCAGAGATCCGCCTTCGCCCACTCTCGTTTGCCAGAGAATGCGGCCCTCGGCGTCCGGGTCCAAGCCGTGCACCATCCCTGATTTTTGCCCCACCACCAGAACGCGTTTGCCGCCGCCAATCTCCCGGAGAATGGGGGAGGCCCCGATGTCCACATCCGGTCCGGCATTCTCTGGACAGTTCGTTTTATTCGGATTAACACAGGCGAAGTTCCACCCATCGCGTTCCGTGAGTTGCTTGGACCAAACCAGCTTACCGGTGTCCATTTCGAGCGCAAGAATCGCATCGCTGAATTGGGTTGGAGGGTCTGAGTAGGCGTTACCCGTGCCCACATAGACCCAGCGCCTCTTCAAATCGAGGGTGGGCGACAGCCACACGGCAGCGCCGGAGGGTCCGTAGAGTTGCACTCCTTCTTTGTTTTTCTTCGTTGGATGCGGCTCGTCTGGAATCGTGTAGGTTTTCCAGAGAATTTTCCCCCCCTCGATGTCCAGCGCCACGACGCTGCCGCGGAACCGGCAGCACTCGTATTTCGGACTGCCCCCGCTTACCTCCTCAATCGAGGAGACGGGTACGTAAAGGCGCGAGCCATGCATCTTGGGCGCCCCTGTAATTCGTGCCAGCGGATGGTCGTCTACCTTTACTTTCCAAATCAGCGAGCCGTCGCGCGCATTCACGGCATAAACCTGCGCCTGCGTGTCTCCGAACAGGGCCGCCTGTCGAGCATGTCCTACGGTGCCTATGGTCACCGCTGCGCGAACAGTCGCGCTCGCCTTGAATGTCCAGAAGACGCAGCCCGTGTGCGCGTCGATGGAATACACCGTGCCATCCTGACTGCCAAAATACAACCTGCCGCCCACCAGCGTCGGTTGACCCATTGCGGCCGAGGCGCCAGGAAATCCAAACGCCCACTTGAGCTGTAGCTTTGGAATTTGATCCGCGCGCAACCCAGCCCGGCTCGCCGGCTGAAAGTTACTGTTCGTCACATCGGCGCCCCAGCCATTGAAGTACGAGGAACTCGTGCGAGGCTCATACCCAGCGGGGCAAACGCTGGAAGTCGCCCCAGCAGCCCGGTCCGCGCCCCTTGTTAGGAAGGAGGCAATTGCCTGGCGTTGGCCCAGAGTCAGCAGGCGCCCTTGCTCCTTCATGCTGCCGCTTTCCAGGGAGGAGAGGATCGCCTCTTGCGAAAGCTTGCGAAGCGCCTCCGGCAAAGGCGCACGGTTAACAGGTGGATCGCGGTGGCAGGCAGCGCAATGTTTTTGAAACAGTTCGCCTCCGTTTTCCTCCGCTCCCCAAAGCCGGGCTGTGTTTGCGAGAACACAGGCTAGGAAAAAAAACCCAGTCCGGTGCATTGTCCCAGCAATTATAATCGAGGCGAGATGGAACGCAGACAGTTTTTGGAAGCGGCAGGCGCACTACTTGGCGTCTCAGCGGCCTGGAGGGCCGAATCGCCTCCTCCGCTTCCTGACCCCAAGCTGCGGCAGCGCGACCCTGAGCAGTATTGGAAACGGATTCGGGAAGAGCAGTTTCTCCTGCCTAACTGGCGCGCCTTCTTAAACAATGGCAGCTTGGGCGTGGCGCCCAAGCTGGTTGTGAAGGCGGTGGCTGACTATTTGGCTAGCTCCGCCGCGCTGGAAATGGATTACTACCCCCGTTGGGGGTATGAAACCTTGGACGAATTCCGGCAGGAGCTGGCTGCCTTCTTCGGCTGTAGAAAGGACGAGCTCGCCATCACCCATAACGCCACTGAGGCGATGTCCATGATCGCCGCCGGCCTTGATTTAAAGCCTGGCGACGAGATTGTAATTACCGACCAAGAGCACCCCAGCGGTCGCGGGTGCTGGCAGATGAAGGCTGCGCGTCACGGCCTGACCCTTCGAGAAATCCCCATTCCGCTGCCCCCAGAAAGCCCCGAGCAGTTAGCCGAGCTGTTGATTCGCTCCCTTGGGCCCAAAACACGTGTGCTCAGCTTTAGCGGGATTACCAGCCCGACCGGATTGGTGATGCCTGTCCGCGAGATTTGTACCGCTGCCCGCGCCAAGGGCGTCATCACAGTGGTCGATGGGGCGCACATGCATGGCCAGATCGATTTCCGCATCTCCGACCTCAATTGCGACTACCTGGCAGGCAGTCCTCACAAATGGATGTTCGCCCCGGCGGGCTCGGGATTGTTGTACATCCGCGAGGAAAATCTCGAAAAGCTCTGGCCAACAATTATCAGCGGAGGCTGGAACGAAACCAAGCTCAAGGCGGCCCGCTTTATGAACGTCGGCACCAATAACCGGGCGATCGTCGAAGGGATGATGGCCGGCTTGCGGTTTTATCAGCAACTCGGTCCGGAAGCGGTACGCGACCGCATGCACCAACTCGCACGTTATCTGCGGAGCCGCGCCGCCGAATGCCCCCACGTGGAGTTGCTCACGCCAGAGGACGACCGCATGTATGCAGCCCTAGTGACCATCCGTTTTAAGCAGGACGATTTGAAAAAATTTCATGAGCTTTTGCAAGCAAAGCGGGTTTGGTGTTTCCAAAGTAAGCAAGTTCGGCTAGCGGTCCACGTTCACACACGTCCGCAAGACATTGATTTGTATTTCGACCTTTTACGGGAAGCCCTCGGATGAAGACTTGGCTAGTGGCCATGGCAGCGACGTTACTCCTGCTGACCCTGCTTTGGGCCCAGAATGCCGGAGCTCCGCCGCAGGCTCTTGACCCAAAGAGTTCTCTGGTCCTGTTGCGGGGGCAGCAGATCTCAGAGGCTGTCGCCACTGTTACCAGTACCGCCATCTCGCCGCTGCTTGGCGTGTGCGTGCTCGGAGCTTGGGAATATTTTCGCACCGAGAAGACCAAGCGCCAGTCCTTGCCCGGCTATGCTTCGCCATGGTTTTGGATACCTGTTGCCGTTTTGCTTGTTGGAATTCTCTGTAAAGACACCCTCGGCGGCGTTGCTCCGCTGCTCAAAAAACCACTGGATGCAATCGAGGTGCTAATGCTCAACAAAGCATCCTTATTCTTGGTGGGATTTCCGGTGGTCTTTCATGAAGCAGCGAAGTTGATGGGTGTCGATTCTCTAGGGAAATTCTTCCTCGCTTTTGAGCCTGTGGCCTATGCACAATCGGCGCCGTCCCTGCTGGAGCGAGCGGGGAACGCCAGCATGGGGGCGCTTCTAGTGGTCGGTGGCAGCATCATCCTCATTGTGGTGTGGCTGGTGGGCCATGCCATCGATGTGCTCGTCTTGCTTAGTCCCTTTCCCGTATTCGATTTGCTCTTAAAAGCCGCACGCACGAGCCTCTTTACAGCCGTTGCCGGAATCACGCTTCTTGACCCGCGCCTGGGCGCACTGCTCAGCGCGTTTGTGATTCTGATCTGCGTCTTGCTGTTTGGATGGGCTTTCCGCCTGATGGTCTTTGGCGCGGCGTTTTCCTGGGATTTGCTTCGCACGCTTTTGCTGTCAAGCTTTGTCACCCCGCGGCCAGCCGAGCCTATCCCCTGCTTTACGGCGCGTCGCATTCAGGGTATTCCCAAGCGGAGCTTTGCTCATATCCGCCGGGGACCAACTGGCGCCCTCGAACTTTGCGGCCGCCCATGGCTTTTGGGCTTTTCAAAAACCGTCACGCTTGCCCCGGATAAAGGCTATGAGATTGGCATCGGGCTGTTCCATCCCACTCTGTTGGAAACAGCGGAGCGCTCCTCCAGTCCCCGGACGGTGCTCCGCTTTTTCCCCCGGCACCGCAAGTCCGAAGAAGCCCTAGCGCAAATTTTGGGCGTGAAGGGCGTGCGGGATGTTCGTTTTGGCGGTGGTTTGCGAGCCTTTTGGCGGTGGATTACGGACGATTCGACGGAGGCGCCTCAGCGCGTGGAGCAAACAGCTGGCTAGCGGCCCCGGAAGATCTTACCCATCATTCCGAGGACATCATCCAGTGCCGAACCGTCGCGGTCGAAGTCGAGAAACTGCGAAATGACGCCGAGCGCATCCGCGGACTGCGCGCGCGCGCCAGCGCCAGTCAGTCCGTGCGCGGCGGATTGCTTGCTCAAAGCGCCCATCACCATCGTGGCGACTAATGGCAACATCTGTTTGAGCACCGACGCCCCAATGCCGGTCTGTTCGGATGCCCGTTGGGCCACTTGCCGGCTGACTTCCTTGCTGCCAAGTAGATGACCCAGGATCCCGTTTCCATCGGCGACGGTTTCGGAACGGCCAAGCAGCTCCGGATCATCCAAATACTGCTGGTGATGACCGCTGCCCAGTGCACCGAGCAGGCTTTCAAGTCCGCCTTCTTGGGACAGGTTTCGCTGCAAACCTCCAGTTAGCGCTGGCAACAGATGTTCGACTGCCGCCGTCGCTTGCCGTTCGTCAAGACCAAACTGGTTGGCCAGCTGGCGAATCATGCCGCCACCCTGAGCGTTCATCAAAACTTCCATGAGATTCATATCTGAGGCTCTCCTTGAATAAGACTTCGATTCGTCTGGACGATTCACGCACCGGAGGTTTTGGCCACAGCATCTGCCGTGTTTTGCCTGCCCATTATAGCTGCACGCTTCCCACCACTGCCGCGTGAAGCATTGCAAGAAGAGAGCAACTTGCGCGATGCTAGACGAGGCCGGTGCGAAAACAGCCTGAGAGAAACAGGCAGAATGCAGTAGCTAGGAGAAGCTTCACCATGGACTTCGAAAGTCTTAAGCTCAAATACCAATCGGTAATCAACTTGGCCAAACAAAAGGGCGTCCGCCTCGCCCACGTCCACTTACAGGATGGAAAACTCTTCATCCAAGGCGCTGCGCCATCGCAGGAGGTGAAGAATGAAGTTTGGAACCAGATCAAGCTAATTGATCCCACGTACTCGGATCTTACATGCGACATCACCATCGATCCGAGCCTTGCGCCGCCGCCTCCTCCAAAACGGATTTATACCGTTGTGAAGGGCGATTCGTTGTGGAAGATCGCCCAAAACACGCTCGGCAATGGCGCACTTTATCCCAAAATTATTGAGGCGAATCCGGACCGTTTAAAGGACGAGAAGTCGGTGATCCATCCTGGTGACCAGCTGGTGATCCCCGAGTTGTAAGAAGCGCCAGACAAATCCCAGAGCGGCGCGCGGGATTACTTCCGTGCGCCGCGGCCTTGGTCGATTCCCAACGTCTCGAGAAGCTCTCGAGCAACCCGTTTGCCGGTTTCAAATGCGCCTTCGTAGGCCACTTTCTGTTCTTGTGCCGTGTACCAGTAGCCATCGCGATAGTAACGCTCTAAAGCGCGGCCAGCGACGTAGGTGCCGGCAAAAGCAATGGCAGCCTTTGGAATTAGGCCTCCACCAAAGGGGATCTTGGCGACAAGTTGCCGTGCGAGGGCTCGCCAACCAAAGGCGCCAGCTAGAATACTTCCAATTTCATTCCGTTGCTCCCGATAGCCCACTCGACGGTTGCTCGCCGCGGCAATCAGAAAAGCCATCCGAGTTTGATTCCCGGTCAGAAAGGCCGTATCGGAAGCAACTTGGCCCACGGCCCACGGCAGTTGAATGAGGCTCGGAACCACGTCAGGCACGGCAGTGGCGATCGAAAACAGCGCGTTCTCTTTCGACACGGTCCAGATGATGTCGTCGATCACAGGCTCGCGAAAGGGAGGGAACAGGCGGGCCAACGTGAGCGACAGATTCGCTCGCTCCGCTAGCACTTCTCGGACCAGCTTTCCGGGGGCCTCCGGCTGAAAAATAAATCCTCCCGCCGCAGGAGCCAGGCTAGCATGATAGATCTCGACATCCAATCGTGGGGGCGGGCTTAATGGTTGCGCCCGGTAAAGATGCGCCAGAACCTCAAGCCGGCGCTGGGGCGATAGCGAGCGCGGACAAAGAAACTCCTCCATCTCCTGGTAGCCTTTTTCGGAGCTTGCATGCAGGCCTACCCCCAAGTTTTGTTCGGCTAGCGAGCGAACATCATTCGGGTTGAGGTGAGAAATCGCGGTCCAGATTTGGCGGAGAATGTGCGTCGCCACGGCTACATTGTAAGAGAAGCTCGCTACTCGAGAACGTGTTTTCGCAGACCTTCTAAGTTAAATTCGTCGCTCCGCACGTAATCCAATAAGGCCCCTTCGCGGTTCCGAACGCGTTCCACCATGGCTGGGAGGTGATCTCGTTTTTCGACTGGCACAACTGTCAACCCATTTTCATCGCCATGGAGCAAATCGCCAGGCTGGATGACCACGGCGCCAATCTGCACCGGCAGTCCCACCCGAGCGATCCGGAAGTTCGCGTGGCTGGCCACTGTTCCCCGGGCAAAATAGTGAAAACCCAGTTTGCGGACTTCCGGAATGTCCCGCACGCCGCAATCGCTCACCAGACCGACCGCGCCCAGTCTCTGAAAAATCGTACACATCACCTCGCCCGCGTGCGCCGCATAATCCCCATGTCCCCCAATCTCTTGCAGCACAACCACGGCTGGCTTCAGACTCTGTTGGACAAGCGCGTAGAGATGGAGAAAGAGGTGATTATCACGCGGCTCCATTTGGGTCACGGTTTCCACTTGGGCCGTTACCGCGTAGCCAACCATCCGGCCGAGCTCCGGAAACAGGCATCGAATGGCGAGGGGTGTAAAACCTTCCTCGTGTTTGCGGACTCCCAACAGTTCAATCGCGTTGCAGAGAGTTGGCGTATCGACGCCCTTCAAGTAAGTAACGATATCTTCGATCATGCGAATGTTTGGCGAAGCCTCTCCTTTTTAGTAACGGCAAACGAACACCGTGTTCGACCTTCTTCCGGAAGCTAGATTTGTTTTGCCAGGTTCCGGGCCTCTTGCCGGTTGCCTTGAGTCGTCCCCGCCGGCTCCCCAGCGCCTAGCTTAACATCCTACCGTCAACGCCCCGCAAAAAACCGGGCCGCGCGGTGGAAGTCCGTCTCGTTGCACCCAGTCAGACAGAAACTTGCGCCCCCACTTACAAAACTTTACAAGAATTTCCATCGCATCCCCGATGGCGATGCATCCTGACAGCGTGTGAATGTGTTTTTCCATCGGGGCGGATCCCGGTAGCTCTGTGGGCCAGCGGAGTTCCTGCCCGGTGGCCTCGACCGTAACCTTTTTTTCGCCAAATTCACCATGTCAATTAGCATTCGCTAGCCGAAAGGCGAGAAACAACGAGGAAATTACACGGGGGCGTAAATGATCCGCAGGTGGTCGATCTTAACGATTGTTTTGAGCTTTTCTGTTGCATGGGCCCAGCGCGTTGAGGTGCGCAACGCGCCGACCTTAGCGATGCCGACGCCAGTGGACTCGAACAGTCCCGCGTTCTGGCTGGATGGCCAGTTGATGATCCTAAACTCGGCCGGGGTAGCCTTACTCACTAGCGGGCGGGATCAGTTTTACTTTGAAGGTGATACGGAGGCGGTGGAATTTGAAACTTCCAAGCACCAGCCTTTTTGGATCGAAGCTGCGCACTTGGATCAAGCAGGCACTCTCTGGGCGTGGTATCACCACGAACCGCGAGATGTTTGTCCCAGCGGCCTTACGGCGCCCGTCATCGGCGCGATGTATTCCACCGATGGCGGTCAAACCTTCTATGACTTGGGCATTGTGCTCGAATCCGGTGACCGCGTCAATTGCAGCGCTCAAAACGGATTTTTCGCCGGTGGCCACGGCGATTTTTCCGTGATTTTGGACCGCGAGCAAAAATATTTCTATTTCCTGTTCACCAACTATGCGGGCGATCCCAAGGGGCAGGGCGTCGCGATTGCGCGAATGGCTTACGAGGACCGGCACAATCCTGTGGGCGCCGTTTACAAGTACTACGAAGGCGAATGGAATGAGCCGGGATTAGGTGGGCGGGTCACAGCGATTTTCCCTTCCAGGGTCACCTGGGAACGGCCCGACGCAGATTCGTTTTGGGGGCCGTCAGTCCACTGGAATACCCATCTGCAAAAGTACGTGGTTCTGCTCAATCGAGCTTGTTGTCAGCCGCGCTGGCCTCAAGAGGGGATTTACATTAGCTTCAATGACGACGTTAGCGATCCCCTGGGCTGGCAACAACCGCGTCGCATTCTGGCGGGCAACGAGATCGGCTACGCTCCCGGCTATTATCCCCAGGTCCTCGGGACTCAATACGGCGAAACCGACACGCTTGCAAGTGCCGTGGCCAGGCTTTACATCCATGGAATTTCCAACTGGGAGCTCGTCTTCTACCCTCAGTAGCTGGTTGCGGTGTGGCCCAACTCCAAGCATTAAAAAAGACCAGGTCTCGGTGATGCCGAGAAGCTGGCCGCACGCTCTTGGCAAACTTGCTGTCTTCCGATCCGGTCGTTCAATTTTTATCAGGCAGGATGAGGAACGTAAATGGCGTCGCTCCGCCGGGATTTTCGATGGCGACAAAGGTACGAATAATTCCGCTCCAAGTCCCCACACGCCCTGAATCGATCGCTACCGTTTTCGTATTTGCCACCGTGACGCGTGCTTGGTAGGTCGCAGCGGGCGCTTCCAGATAACCAGAAGCGGCTTTGAAGGGCACGCCAGTCAGAACAGGAGTCTTGCCTTCCAGCGTTTCAAAGGGGGAGGTGACGTAAACGTCGACGGCTGGGGCGCTGGGAGCGGCGTGAATGGCGCGAATTCGAACAAAACCGCTGCGCGGCTCGACGATTTCATCGGACAAGAGAAGCAACTCAAGACTTGGGGTCCGGCCGACGAAACCCACTGCCATCGCCGTGTAAAAGCGTCCCGACTCAAGCATGGGATTTGCACTGAGAACCGTTGTTGCCGTCCCGCTCACGTTCACCTTGACCTCATAGCGGCCAGGTGGCACAGTCAGATACTCGGAGTACTCCCGAAAGGGCAAGGCCTCCAGGACCTTCGCATTGTTCACTAAGACGTCGACCGCTGGGGCGTCCGGAGATGCATGCACCACTCGAATGCGGGCAGGTTCTGTCTGCGCGGACAAAACCCCAAGGCTAACTCCAAAAAGCAGACACAGCTTACGCATGGACCTTCCTTCCCTAAAGCTTAAAAGTAGAAATGTCTCGCACCGATCGTGAATGCCGGCCCCGCTACTGAGGCCACAGAAGTTGCGGCCCTCCGCAGCAGGGCAAAACCGACGAGGAGGGGAGCTCAACCAACTCGCTTCTTTTCTCGCTGATGCCGCCTTCTGCTGGTGCGGTTCAAAATCTTCATCGGTTCGTCACAACTCCTACCATCTGACCGCTCGATTGCCCGCGTGCTTCACCTCTAAGATGGGGACATGCGCTTGCCCGATGTCCTCCTGCACTTCGATTGGAGCGTCACACCAGCGAAGCGCTGGTTGACAGCGGCCCGCCGGACGGCTAGCGGCTATCGCATCGAAACCTCGAGGCCCGCCGGCAATCTGGCTGGCTTGGGCGCCAGCTTAACGGGCTCACGCAGCGCGCTCCTTGGTTTTGATTTTCCGATCGGTCTTCCCCGAGCATATGCCCAACGTGCGGGCCTTGAGCGGTTTCTGGACGCCATCTGCCAGTTCGGAACGGCTCGCTGGAGACGCTTCTTTGAGCCCTGTAACTGTTTGGAAGAAGTCTCGATACATCGGCCTTTCTTCCCTGCCCGTCCTCGGGGCGCGAACAAGAACCGTTGGGCGAACGCGCTGGGGATTCCACTCGGAGGCTTGCTGCGCGAATGCGAACGCGCCAGTCCGCGCCGGCGCAAAGCTTGCGAATTGTTTTGGACTCTGGGAGCGAATCAAGTGGGGAAGGCAGCTATTGCGGGTTGGCGTGAACTTTTGCAACCGGCGCTAGCGCGGGGCGAAATCCTTATCTGGCCTTTTCACGGCGATCTGCTCGAGCTCTGTGAACGAGGTTCGCTCGTTGTCGCCGAGGTATATCCAGCCGAAATTTACACGCACTTAGGACTAGACAAAGCCTTCGGCAAACGCTCCCCCGAAGGACGGCTGGCCCAACTGCAGCGGATTCTCTCCTGGTGTCGCCGCTATGACGTGCATCTCTCTGCTGAGCTTCGCGCGAGCTTGCAGAACGGTTTCGGTACAGGCCCCCAAGGAGAGGATCCGTTCGACAGTTTTGTGGGTCTGCTGGGCATGATCGAAGCTCTGCAAGCGCCAGTGAAGGAATGCTGGCCGCCCTACGTCCGAGAGATCGAAGGTTGGATCTTAGGCATGCCAGCGCCACTAAGTTGGGAGCTAGAACGCGCGGCAGAAGGCGAAGAATTCACCTCCGAAGCGCCACGCTAGCCGCGCAGCTGATCCGCTAGCCAGATGATGTAAGCCGTATTGCGCCTGCGCACTTCCTCCACGAGATCGGCGGGCAGCTCGTCCAGTTTCTCTTTGAAGAACCGGTGGTCGCCATCTGGCGCAACAAGGTCGCGGCTTCCATTCACATTGCCCAACCAGAAAACGAGAAACAGGTTACCATCGACACGGCCGCGGGCCGGATCCCCGAGGTAGCTTCCTTTGCCCGCCGAAAGATATTTCTGCGCGAGTTGGCTTTCTTCCCCGAACGCGCCTTGAGCGGCAAACTGGTGGCACCGGTCAACCATCCGCTCATAGAGTTGCCTCCAAGGCGAATCCAGGGGTTGCTCCGACAGCACATCGAAGAGCTGAAGCTGTAGCTCGCCGGAGATCTTATAGTTCCAGCGGCCCGCCGTTGCGCGAGCAATTTGCTCGAGAACCTCGGCTTGTTTGCCGCTTCCTGAATGGATGCTCAGTGTGCCATTGAAATACCGGGCCACGGCCGCCAGCTCGTTGACACGCGCGCGGAACTCCTCCAGCGGCTTGCCGTCATACTGCTCAATCACTCGCGGCAACAGTTCCGGCCACATTTTGTGAAGCACATAATCGCGTAGCCCAACCCCGGTATCGGGATGAGTGTCAAGCGCCACGGGGTAGGGCTGCCGTTTCTTAAAGCCCAGATTAGGCGGAATCAGCTGAGCCGGGCGGCCGCGCGACTTGAGCCAGTGCATGTAGAACAGCAGTTCCTTCGGTGTGGTGAGCGTCTCTGCTTCATCAATCGAAGGTTCAAAGTCGAAAGCCTTGCCTGTTTCGGCGCGTATCTTGGTTCGCCGGATGTGGTCATAAAGTTCTTCGTTGAGCTTGAGACTGCGGCAGAACTTCACACCCAGGCGCAGCACCTCCTGCCGGGTGAAGTGGTAGGTGGCCTGTCCGGTGGAAAACGGCTTGCTGAATTCCTCCAACAACCAGCCAGCCTCGTCCGCTGTCAAGATTTGGTAGAAGCGATCCTCCACCTCCGTATCGGACCAGGGATCGGGATGGCGCAGGTCGGCACGCAGTTCAAACAGGCGGGAAGTGTCCGTCGTGAATTTTGTGTAATCGGCGGCTTGTTCAATGGCGACTTTGGTGGCCTCCACGGACTGGGCAATTTCCTGCTCATTGTTGCCGCTGATAATGAAATGGTCGGCTTCGGCGTTGTAACCGTCACGCCATCCCGCACGAATGGCTGCCCACAGGCCCGCCTCATAAAGGTGCCGAATTGAAACTCTCGTATGGCCAGGAGCAAGAGGATTCTCTCCGTCGCGCGCGGCAATCACCTCGTCCGTGCTCATCTCGCGCGTTGCCGACAATTGTACGGTGCTAGCGAGATTCAGCCCTGTTTTTTTTAAAATCGTCCGGAACGCTACAAAAACCGCTGGGAGGCTGATTTCGGGATGACGGTTGCCGGCGGCAATGGCGGACTGCGAGCCCTGAGGTCTCGGCAGAAAGGATCGGTCCACCTTGCTTGCGTAAGCACGCAGGCTAGCTCCGTCATAGGAGCTGAATGGCACGCCGTTGACCACCACCTCGCGACCACCCCCTGGACGCATGCGGCCAATCAAAAAGGATTGAGGAAAAAGAGCGCTCGCAGGAGCCGAGGCCGGAGCAATGTGTAAGAGCAGCGGTTGCGGCTTTTCCCGGTTCAACCCGTCAACCGCCAAATAGTACGTAGACTGGTGCGTGGGATCCTTTTGCAACGAGCCGAAATACGGCGTGACACTTTGCAAGTTCAGCAAGGCGGCGCGGTTGGCAAGACGCTGCCGCAGCTCCTCAGTCAGTGGCTTGCCTTCTGCCATTTGAAAAATAATATCGGCCAGCGCAGCCGCTTCACTGGCCTTCATAGGAAGTTCAAACGGAATACTCATCGGTTTCGAATTAAAGATTCAGGGTCTTTAGATACTCGCGAAACGGGCCGCCGAGATCGTGCCTTTTCAGGGCGAATTCAACGGTCGCTTTCAGAAAACCCAGCTTGTCGCCTGCGTCGTATCGTCGCCCTTCGAATTTCAGCCCGTAAATTGGCCGGCTGCGAAGCAAGTGCTTCAACGCATCCGTCAGCTGGATTTCACCTCCAGACCCAGGTTCAATGGACTCAATGGAGCGAAAAATCTCTGGCGTCAGAAGATAACGCCCAATAATGGCGAGGTTGGAGGGAGCCTCACTTGCTTTGGGCTTCTCAACCAAGTTGTGAATGCGGAATAACTTCCCGCTCAGGCCGTTATGGGAGACGGGATCAGCGTCCACAACCCCGTAGTTCGAGATCTCCGGGCCATTCACTTCCATCAACGCCAGCACCGAGGCGCCATAAAAATTGTGAATGTCCAGCAGCTGTTGCAGACAGGGAATCTCGGCGTCAATCACGTCGTCGGATAAGACCACGGCGAAAGGCTCGGGCCCAACCAGTTCCTTGGCTCGCAAAACCGCATGTCCCAGGCCAAGCGCTTCTTTCTGGCGCACATAGGAGACGTCAATCATGTCTGAAATCGCACGCACGCTCGCCAGGAGGTCTCGCTTGCCGCGGGTTTCTAGAAGATGCTCGAGCTCAAAGCTGACGTCAAAGTGGTCTTCGATGGCGGTTTTCCCTCGCCCGGTGACGATGATGATGTTGGTCATGCCGGAATGGATCGCTTCTTCCACCCCGTACTGAATCAAGGGCTTGTCAACCAGGGTGAGCATCTCTTTCGGCTGCGCCTTGGTCGCTGGCAAAAAGCGGGTCCCAAGACCGGCCGCCGGGAAGACTGCCTTCCGCACCTTGGTGTTCATCACTCCCATTGTAGGCTCCCAGCTAGAATCCCGTCTGCGGGCCGGCTTTTGAGCAAGGTCCTAACTTCCCGCAGGTTCGCAAGTTAGCAAGACAAAGAATTGCCGCTGATATACTACGCTTGATGTTCGCTGCTCGAACGTGTCTGATTTTGTCTGTGCTCGCCTTTCCGGCGGCCGGTATCAGCTCAGCCGAGATCGAGGCCCTCGACCGCGCCTGGCGCGATGCCGTCGTGCAACGGGATTTTGCCCGGCTGGATCAATTACTCGCGCCAGATTTGATCTACGCCCATGCTTCTGGCGTTGTCGACACCAAGCAGTCTTATCTCGAAAAGCTTCGGTCTGGCAAGCAGATCTACCGCACTTTGGAGCAGCATAAAGTTTCGGTACGCATCCATGGCGAGGCCGCAATCACGCACTCTTGGGTCCACGTTACGGGAACGAATCCGGCTGGCCCCTTCGATGACAAGGTCATGATGCTTCACGTGTGGGTCAAGAAGGGGACCTCCTGGCTTCTGGCGGCGCACCAAACAACACGCGTTGAAGCTCTTCCACATGAACCGGCGAGCTAATGGGAAGATCTTCCAAGCTAGCTTCATGCCGGGCCATTCGACGACGTTACTTCTGCTCGCTGTAGGAAGCACCCTTATCGGCTGTGAGTTCCCGCTCCAGGCCCAGCAGCGCTCTCAAGCCCGTTCCATGGTTATCACCCAGCGGGGAATCGTAGCCACGAGCCAAACACTCGCCTCACAAGCCGGGGCCGCGATTCTTGCTCGTGGCGGAAACGCAGTGGATGCGGCCATCGCTGCCAACGCCGTCCTCACCGTCGTCGAGCCAATGAGCTGCGGCGTTGGCGGCGATCTGTTTGCGATTTATTACCAAGCCAGCTCGCGGAAGCTCTATGGGCTCAACGCCAGCGGCCCAGCCCCGCTGCAAATGAGCATCGCCAAGCTAAAGCAGCTGGGCTATCACACAATGCCGCAGGATGGCATTCATTCGGTCACCGTTCCCGGCTGTGTAGACGGATGGCGTAAATTGCATCAGCGTTTCGGCCGCTTGCCCTGGAGGATGCTGTTCTCTCCCGCACGTTATTACGCCCTGGAGGGATTTCCCCTCACGGAGATCATCCAAGATCACTGGCGCTCAAGCCTGGCCAAGCTGCAATCCACAGACTACGCCAGAAGGACGTTCCTTTTTCACGGCGCCCCGCCCGAGGTGGGCCAAGTGATTCGAAACCCAGATCTTGCCAAGACTTTCGGTTTGCTTGCTGAGCAGGGCGGTGACGTTTTTTACCGCGGAGTGATCGCGCGAGCGATTGTTGATACTTCCCGCAAGTGGAATGGCTTCCTGCAAGCCGAAGACCTCGCGAAATACTCGGCCGAGTGGGTCGAACCAATTCAAACCAACTACCGTGGCTGGACTGTTTGGGAGCTCCCCCCGAACAGCCAGGGTGTGGCAGCCCTGGCCATGCTGAACATTCTGGAGACGCTCCCGGTGGATCAATACCCTCCGGAGAGCCCTGTCAGTTGGCACTACAAAATTGAAGCCCAAAAGCTCGCCTATCAGGACTTGAAGCGCTATCTCGCAGATCCGAAATTTTCCACCGTTCCCATCGCGCAGATGCTCTCCAAATCCTACGCGGCAGAGCGCGCTCGGAGCATTCAACCCGAGAAAGCCAACTGCGATCCTTCGCCGGGCAGATTCACCGCCGGCGGTGGAGATACGGTCTATCTGGCCACGGTGGACCAAGAAGGCAACATGGTTTCGCTCATTCAAAGTCTGTACTTGAGTTTTGGATCCGGCGTGGCCGTTGAGGGTTTCGGCTTCCATCTGCACAACCGCGCGGCGCTATTTGAATTGGACCCCGATCACCCCAATGCGCTGGCCCCCGGCAAACGCCCTTTCCACACCATCATTCCGGCGTTTATGGAGAAAGGATCGACGAAAATCGCGTTCGGAATCATGGGTGGGCTCAACCAAGCACAGGCTCACGCGCAGTTTGTGAGCAACTTGGTCGATCACGGAATGAACATTCAGGCCGCCTTGGAAGCCCCTCGCTTCACCAAACTCAACTTCGGGGGCTGCGATGTGATGGTGGAAGCGCGCTTGCCGGAAACCACCCGGCGCATCTTGCGCGAATATGGTCACCTTCTCGAGGTTCAAGGCGACTTTTCCGGATGGATGGGTGGGGGGCAGGTTGTTCTGCGCGATTTCGAGCGCGGAGTCAACTACGGAGCCTCCTCGCCGCGCAAAGATGGTGCAGCCATCCCCGAAGCCGATCCCTACTTCCGCCCGCCAAGCCGGCGAGCGCCAGCCAAGTGAATCAAATTCAGCGCTCAGAGCTGGCAGCAGCGGCGCCCGCACCCAGGTTGCGATAGAGCTTGAGGTTGGCCGTGGCCGATCCAATGCAGGCCACATCGGGCCGGGAGTCAGCATCAAAGTCAGCAACAGCGCACCCCGCCGCTGCAATCCCGCCGCGATCAATTGCATGTCGCTGCCAACCGGAGCCCGTGCGATCAGCCTCGTAGTAATAAACGCTGCGCCCTGGGCCGCGAAATCCCACAATTAGTTCGTCGTTGCCATCGCCATTCAAATCGGCGGCAAGCAGAGTGTGGCCATCCGGTTCCGATGCGTCGATAACCTGGCGCACCCAGCTTGCTCCGGCTTGGCGGTAAACACACACTTGATGGCCGTGCCAGGGTTCGATCGTAGCCAGGAACCGTTGCTTGCCCAGCCGCGCCACGACAATCTCACTCGCTCCACTTTTCGGCCAGGGAGTGGGATCGCCCGGCGCCAGTCGCTGTTGCCGCCAGTGTCCCGACCGTTGCTGCCGCAAAAGGTGAATGCCTTCGAAGCTGGCGGTCAAAAGCTCGTCAAAGCCGTCGCCATCCCAATCCGTAACAAAAATGCCGTGCAACACCCCAGAAATCGTCGAGGAGATCCTCTCTCGTTTCCAGTGCGGGGGCCGGTAAAACACGAGCGGGACAATCCCCCGGTATTCCGGCGGTTCCGCCTCCCCATGGGTCAGCGGTGCATTCACAATTACTCGACCAGATCGCAACTGCATTCCGCGCAGGCGGTGCGCCGTTGGTAGGCGGTCGATTTCGCGAGACTTCCACGGTTGGCGGGGATCGCCATCGGGCTCCAGCAAAGAAATAACCCCCAAGCTGTTTTTCGCCACGTTTGCAAACTCGTGCGCGAGCACGAAGCTGGAAACTGCTCCGCCCTGCTCCACCGCGGCGCAGTGAATCATCCGCTGGAAGCCACGGGCCAAAACGTGGCGGCCCCATTCCGGATTGTCAAACCAAAACAGCTCTTTCATGCCACTTGCAAGCGCGACGAGGTCCGGGCGGCGATCCTGGTTTAAATCCGTCACCAGAACTTGATAGCCGCCTTTCAAATCCGTAGCCAAGGTCCGTTGCTCAAACAGAATTTGACCTGCGTGGCAGGTTGCTGCGAGCAACAGCGGCGTGGTGAATGAGCGTTTCACTGCTTCCCTAACCACCGAATGCGGATATTAAAGGCTCGTCCCTGCCCGCCATAGGCCTTCAGGAAGTTCGGGGATCCAAGCACGTTGTTAATCACATTGGGATTGCGATGGTTGGTGAGATTGATGAAGCCGCCGCGGATGGCCCACCACTGTTTTCGAAAAAAAACGGTACGTTCAACATGCAGGTTGAGCTCAAAGAAGGCCGGATAGCGGAGTTCATTCACCTTACTGACCAGCTGCCCGTTGGCGTCTTGGATCGAAAAGGGGAAACCCGTGCGGTACTCCGCCAAATACGCTACCGCCCACTTCTTCCACGGCGTCGGCAAGTATCCCCAGCTCAACCAGCGATTGGGCGTGTCCCAAGGTAAAGGACCAGCGTTGTCGCTGATTAGGAGTGGTTCATCCACACTTTGATCAATCACGGCGTTGGAACGCGCGCGAGAGCGAGTATAACTCAGCATCCATTCATAGCGCTGGCGGATGGGCTGGCGCAGCGTGACTTCAATTGCGCGATAGCGGTCCGCCCGCTGTGTGCTGAGCACGTAGATGGCGTCAAATACGGGATCGGCAAGGTTGTCAAAAACACGGGGGAGATCATCCGGGTGGCTGAGCAGCCGGTTGATGTAGGTAAATCCGCGGGTGCCACTGCGCTGAATCAAATTCACTCTTGCTTGAATCGACATCGGCAGCTCGTGTTCGAATCCCAGATTCCAATTGTGGTAGCGCGGGCTCGCCAGACGCGGATTGTCAATGCAATAAACCGAAAGTGCGGGGCCGCGCGCGATGTCGCCGTCGGGGCCGAAATAAATCGACGCGGAGTACTGATCTAGTGGCCGGCTAAAAACTCGCAGGCTCGTCTGGTCGAAAATGCGGGCAAAGCCGCCCGATATTTTCGTCCCCTCTAAGCCGAAAGGCGACCACGCAAAGCCGAGACGGGGAGAAAAATTCCAGTTCCGGAGAATGCGGTCCCAATCCTGACGCAGGCCCGCTTCGATGAGCAGGCGGGGACGAATGCGCCAGGAGTCCTGGATGTAGCTCGAGGTCTCGAAATTCGACCGTCGTAGCTGCCCGCTGCCATAAAACAGCGTGCGACGAACGGGCGTGAAGTCAGCGGTTGTATATTCAATGCCGCTTCGCCGGGCGCTCTGCGAGTAGAACTGCCGCGTGAGATCCAAACCGGCCTTGAGCTGGTGTCCCCCTAAAAAAGTGAAGCTCGGCGCAAAGAGATTTGTAATCCACTGGTCCCGTCCTCCGCGCCGCGAGGAATCTAAAAAATAGTTCCCGCGCCTGCCAAAAGGGCTCACCACATAAATACCATCGCCTTGCGGAATTTCCCGCGCATAGGTGCGGTTGTAGGAGAATCCAAACTCAAGCAGTGCCCCGCGCCGGAAGTAGATCTGATCCTTCAAATAAGTGAACCATTGCCGGGATCGCCGGTCGACGGTAGTTTCACGAGGGTCCAAGATGCTCAGACCGTTTCGCGGCGCGTACCACAAATTAAAAAGTGAGCCCACGGTGAGAATGTTCGACGGGGTGAGGTTGATTTGGTTGTGCAGCAGGTTGCTTCCTCGCCAGGCAACGGTACGGTCCTGCCCCCGCGGCAAATCGCGAATCACCGTGTTGACGAATTGGAGATCGAGGCTATCGGAAAACCAGGCGCGCCCTTTCTTCCAAGGACCGGAAAGATTGGCGCGGGGCGTCCATCCTCCAATCATGAGGCTTTTTTGATACTCGATGCCTGGAACGAAATTTGTCGCTGAGTAGCGCAGCCGGTCGTCGCCCGTGCGCGAGCGCACAGCGAGCACCCCCGAGGAGCCCTTCCCAAACTCTGCGGGCGGCCGCCCGGCCGTTACATCAATCGATTGCACGCTTTCCACACTGAGCCGGGATTCAAAGCGCCCTGTCAACGGGTCGTTGAGCTGAAAACCCTCTAGCGTGTAGAGCGTCTGTTCTTCGGCCCCGCCGTGAAGATGCACACCACCTCTTCCGTCTTGCACCATGCCAGGAATGATGCGCAGCGCGTTGCGCAGCGTGTTGGTGGCGGGGTAGGGCACATCCAGCAAAGTCGTGCCGCTGAGAGATACTTGTGGAGACGTGCGGTCCATGTCAACAAAGCCAGGATTGGCATTGACATCCACGGACTCGACAACTTCCCGCAGCAGGGAAAGAACAAATTGTGCTTCGTTGGCTCCTTCCGCAAGCTCTAGGGATGTCTTAAGCCGAAAAAACCCCTCGCGCTCAATCTCCACGTCCACCCTTCCGGGCTTAGGCAGGGAAACCTGGAACGCACCAGTAGGATCGGAGATCGCCGTTTCCAGCAAACCATCGCCACGCAAACTGATGCGGGCGCCGGGGACTGGTTTGCCCGTCTCACCTGTAATCTTTCCGTTCAGGCGCACGTCGGCGTGCGCGACAAAGCCGAAGGTCAGAAACCCGAACAAACTTACGATGAGCAACTTCGATCCCCGGGGTCAACGTCACCATCATATCGACCGCCTACGGGTGCATTCAATCCGCGGCAGGCCTGACTCGCCCTGTCGAATCTAGCGCAAGCGTTTCGCCTTCCTCCCCGCCCGAATTTGAGCAACTGCCGCTTTCCGTGAAATCAAGTACAATTCAGACAGCGTGATGCGTGGAGTCTTGGTTTCACTCTTCCTGTCGTGGGTTGCGCAAGGTGTGGAAGATTCTCCCCGCCAGGTCAGCGAGATCCTGGCAGCAAACTGCCTGACTTGTCATGGCGAGAAAATCAAGATGTCAGGGCTTGATCTGCGCACCCGGGAGTCCATGCTCAAGGGCGGGCACAAAGGTCCAGCCATTGTGCCCGGCGACCCCAACCGCAGTCCTCTGTTCCGCCATGCTTCCGGTCTAGACCAGCCTGTGATGCCCCCCGGCAAGAAGCTGCAGTCCTGGCAGCTCACAGTGCTTTCCCGCTGGATTGCGACTGGCGCGCCGTTGGATAAGCCCATCGCTGCCAGCTCGGATTTATCCCAATCCATGGCCGCCCTTGAGGAGCGTCCGATTACAGAGGAAGAACGGCAGTTTTGGTCTTTTCTTCCGGTCAAGCGGGTTACGCCGCCAGTTCCTGCTAACCGGGCGTGGGTGAAAAATCCGATCGATTCCTTCCTGTTGAAAGCGATGGAGGAGAAAAACCTGCGGCCCTCCGCTGAGACAAACAAGCGAAGCCTTGTCCGGCGCGCTTATCTGGACCTGTGGGGCTTGCCGCCGACACCCGCCCAAGTTCAAGAATTTCTCGGGGACTCCCGGCCCGACGCCTTTGAACGGCTCATCGACAAACTCCTCGATTCCCCCCATTATGGAGAGCGCTGGGCCCGCCACTGGCTCGATCTTGCCCGTTACGCCGATTCGGGCGGCTTCGAATATGACCGCGACCGTCCCCATGCTTGGCGCTACCGGGACTGGGTGATTCGCGCCTTCACCAACGACCTGCCCTACGACGAGTTTGCCCGCCTGCAAATTGCTGGGGATGAAATCGCCCCTGGCGATCCCGACGCCCTCATTGCAACCGGCTTTCTGCGTCACGGGCCCGAGGCCAACATCAAGACAGAGCTTACACGGATGGATGAACTCGATGATATCCTGTCCACCACCACCAGCGTCTTTCTCGGCATGACCGTTGGTTGTGCCCGTTGCCACAACCACAAGTTTGATCCCATCCCGCAAAAAGATTATTACCGCATGCAGGCGGTGTTCTTCTCCACAAAGCATGAGGATGTGCCGCTCGTTCCGCGCGAGGAGGTCGAACGCCACAAAGCGGAAAACAAACGCATTGATGCGCTCGTGCAACCCTTCAAACAACAGCGGGAAGAATTAGAGAAACCCTACCGCGAAAAGTTAATTGCAGCCGAACGCGCCAAGCTGCCTGACTACATCCAAGAGGCGTTGCGCACGCCGCCGGAAAAGCGTACCGAGGGGCAAAAACTCAATGTCAGGCAGGTGGAAAAAACCCGCAACTTTACGGACGAGGACGTCATCGCCTCGATGAGTCTCGAAGATCGCGCCCGCCACGATGAGCTTTCCAAAAAGATCCAAGAGTTAGAAAAGCTCCGGCCTGCCCCCTTGCCGTCGGCAATGGCCATCGGCGAAGACGGGCCGGAGCCGCTTCCCTCCTATTTCCTGCACCGGGGAAGCCCGGATTCCAAAGGAAGTCTCATGCGGCCAGGTGTCTTGTCGGTGATCTGCCGCCAAGAACTGGTGTTTCCCTCTGCGCCTGCAACGGCGAAATCGAGCCTCCGGCGGAAGACCTTTGCGGAATGGCTCACCTCGCCCGAAAATCCGCTGTTTGCCCGCGTAATGGTCAACCGGATCTGGCAGCATCACTTTGGGGAGGGGTTGGTGCGGACGCCCTCCAACTTTGGAAAAACCGGAGAACGCCCCACGCACCCAGAACTGCTCGACTGGCTGGCGAGCGAATTCGTGGCGCGGAAGTTCAGCATGAAACAGATGCACCGCCTCATCATGACCTCCAACGCCTACCGCATGTCGAGCGACGACGTCGCAGCTAGCCGTGCAGTCGATCCGGACAACCGCCTGCTGTGGCGAATGCCCCGTCAACGGCTGGAAGGGGAGATCATCCGCGATTCGATTCTTGCCGTCTCAGGCGCCCTGGACCGGAAAGTGGGTGGTCCCGGCGTTCATCCCTATATCGACCCCGCCCTCTGGCAAGGCAGTTCCGGTCGAACTTGGCCCGGCAAGCAGGACCACGACCCGACAACCTGGCGGCGTAGCATTTATGTCTTTTCCAAACGCAGCATCCCGCTTCCCCTGCTCGAGGTTTTCGACAAGCCGGACACCATCTCGTCCTGCGCCCGGCGCAACCGCTCGACGATTGCCCCGCAAGCCCTAATTCTGATGAACAATCAATTTATCCACTTACAAGCCGAACAGTTTGCCAAACGCTTGAAACGCGAGGCAGGTTTGGATCCAGCCAAGCAGGTGGAACTGGCCTTTGAGCTGGCTTATGCACGTCCTCCGTCGAGCAAAGAAAAGCAGTGGGCCTTGGAGTTCCTTGCTGCCGGTCCGGAGGCGCTGGTCGATTTCTGCCAGGCGCTTTTTAACAGCAACGAGTTTGTCTACATCCCATGAAGAGACGATTTTGGTCCCGACGAGAGCTTCTGTGGCGGGCCGGAGGCGGCATCGCTGGACTGGCGTTTGCGGATTTACTCGCGCGCGAGGCCCGGGGCGCAGCGAGCGTCAGCCCCTTGGCCCCCAAGCCCCCTCATTTTCCTGCCAAGGCGAAAGCAGTCATTTCCATTTTTTGCTACGGCGGGGTCAGCCAGATGGACACCTTCGACCCCAAGCCCGAACTCTACCGCCGCCGCGGCGAAGCGCTAACCGGCAAAGGAGAAGTGGTTGTTTCGCAGGGCAACCCGGGCGGCTTGATGCCTTCTTTGTGGGAGTTCAAGCGCTACGGCGAGTGCGGCATGGAGGTCTCCGATCTCTTCCCTAAGGTGGGCGCCCTGGCTGACGAAATCGCCTTGGTTCGCTCCATGTACGCGCTATCCAACGATCACGGTCCAGCTCTCTTTCACATGAATACGGGGAGCGTCTTGCCGGGCCACCCTAGCATGGGTAGCTGGGTGACCTACGGGCTCGGAACGGAAAACCAAAACCTGCCCGCTTTTGTCGTTTTCACGGATCCGCGCGGGGGGCCGATTGGTGGTGCGCCGAATTGGGGCAATGGGTACATGCCTGCCGCTTATCAAGGAACACAGTTCCGTTCCACCGGAGACCCCATTGTGGATCTCAAACCGGCGAAGGCCATGGACGCCGAAAGGCAGCGACGGTGGCTCGATTTACTCGCCAAGCTGAACGCCGAACACGCGGCCCGGAATCCCGAAGACACCGAGCTTGCCGCGCGCATTGCCAGTTATGAACTCGCCTATCGCATGCAAACGCATGCTCTCGAAGCCGTCGCCGTGGACAAGGAGAGCGAAACGACGCGTAAACTCTACATGGTGGACGATCCCGTGGCAGGTTACTTTGGCCGGCAATGCTTAATGGCTCGCCGCCTAGTGGAGCGCGGCGTTCGCTTCGTCCAGATTTATTCAGGTGGCGGGAATTTCCAGTCCAGCTGGGACGCCCACTGGGATATCCAGCACAACCACGGCCTGCATGCCGCCGAAACCGATGGCCCCATCGCCGGGCTCATCCGCGACTTGAAAGGGCGAGGACTCTTAGATAGCACGCTACTGATTTGGCACGGCGAGTTCGGCCGCATGCCGATTTCTCAGCGCATGAACGGGAGGGATCACAATCCCCACTGCTTCAGCATCTGGTTGTGCGGCGGCGGCGTAAAAGGCGGTGTGATCGTCGGCGCCACTGATGAGTTTGGTTACAAAGTGGCGGAGAACGGCAAATCGATTCACGATCTCCACGCCACGATGCTTCATCTGCTCGGCTTTGATCACGAAAAGCTCACCTATTTCCACAACGGCCGTCATATGCGTTTGACCGACGTTGCCGGCAACGTAATCCGAGAAGTGCTGGCCAGCTAAAGCGGCCCTGCGAAGCTCAACGGAGGGACTGATATTCAAGCACCTGGCCGTCGGCTAGCAAACGCTCGCGCAGCTTGTCATAGGGAACGTCTTGAACAGCGAGCCGGCCGTCGATGGCCATCGCCGCGGCAGTTGCAGCTGATTGCCCGAGAATCATAAAAACCGGTTCCATGCGGATGGAGCCGTAGGCCACGTGGGAGCTGGACACGCAAACCGGCACCAGGAGATTCGCGACTTGCCCCTTCTTGGGGACTAAAGCCCCGTAGGCAATCTGGTAAGGCCCGTTGGTGCTCACCCCAAGGTCCCCTTCGTTCTGCACATATCCCTCCGGGGTGATGTAGCGCTGCACATTATGCGAGTCGATGGTGTAAGATCCCATGCCAACCGGCTCGGGCGTCGGCCGCGTCTTCAGCAGCTCGTGTTGCGTCATCACAAATTGGCCCACCATCCGGCGCGCTTCCCGCACATAGATCTGATGGGGCCAGTGCCCGTTGTCGACAAACTCATCCTTGGCCAGTCCCCACTGCGCCATCTCGCTGCGTACCTCCTCGGGCACGCGCGGGTCTGAAGCAATGAAGTAGAAAAGTCCCTTCTGATACTCCTCGTGTTCGCGCAGGATTTCCCGGCGGCGCTCATAGCTTGCTTCGGGGTAATCCCAGTTGCGCCCGATGTTGTCCGTCGAAAATGGTCCGTGGTTGTTGGTGTCGGTTTTGAGATTGGGAATGGGATCGAATTTATGAAACGTTTCGCGCCAGCCAGCTTCGAAAATGCGGAGTAAAAGCTCGTATTCCCGTGGATCGTAGCCTGGGGGTCTGGTGAAAGCAACGCGATTTTGAGGCACCTTCGTCAAGCACACTCGAAAGCAGTAGGCTTGCACTTTTTTATCAGCCTCACCGTAATTGCCGGGATGTTCCGTGCTGATGCGCCGCAAAACACCGCTCTTGGGGTCACCAGGAACCACATAGGGTGAAATGGGCCTCGGTAAAACCCCGAAATGATGCCGGTGATGAAGCACACCGGTTTGTACGCCCGCCCACTTCTCGTCGTAGGTACGAATGGATTCCCGGCCCACGGTGTAGTCCACGCCCGCGCTCGCCAAAAGATCACCCTCATAGGTCGCGTCCAGAAACACTTTTCCGCGGTAAACATCGCCGTTCAGCATGCGGATGGATTGAATCTGGTCCCCTTTCTTGACGACGCCGCTTTTGCGGTCCAGCCAGCTGTTGCGGTAAACCGGGATCTTGTATTCTCGGATCCAGTCTTCAAAAATTCTCTCTGCCACATGCGGCTCAAAGATCCACATGGTTCGCCGGGCTTGATCCATGGCCTCGGTCCCTTGTCCGCGGTTGCCATACTCTTCTCTCTTCTGCCATCGCCAAGCCTCGGGCTTCTGATAGTGCAGCCAAACGCGATGGTAGAACTCGCGGGAAAGGCCCCCAATGACAGCCTTATTTCCTGAATCCGTCCAGCCCAGACCGCCCGCCGTGAGTCCTCCTAAGTGTTTCTCGGGGCACACCAGAAGGACCGACTTCGCCATGCGCTTGGCCTGCACGGCGGCGGTCACAGCGGCCGAGCTACAGCCATAAATGATGATGTCTGCGCTGCGTTGAGCGGGCCAGCACAGGAAGCTGAAAGGTCCGGCTAGAGCGACAACCAGCAAAGACCGCGACCACATCCTAAGGAGCTCCCCCTTTCTGTTGTTACAAGTCTCTAAATGCTTTCGCGCCCCGAGGTCGAAGCAACCTGCCACGAGCTTAGGCCACGCAGCGCGCGACCTCGACAAGCAGCGCAACCTCGTCGGCGGTAAAAGTACGCTGCTGCCGGCTTGCCACGCCAAAAGCGCCTACCACCTGCGAACCCCGGAACACGGGCACGACAATGGCCCCCTCCATGCCTGTAGCCTTGGCAGCTGGGCGGACGTCGCCAGAAGTGTCCGTTTGGATGTTGCAGGCAGTCACCGGTTGTCCCCGCTCTACGGCCAGCCCCGCCATTCCCTTGCCCACCGGAATCTCTGCCACAAGCTGCAAGACTGCTTGCGGAATCTGATGACTCGCCGCAAGATGGAGGAGGCCGTCGTCGCCCAGCAAGTGCACCGTTCCGCTATCAGCACCCAGGGCTTCAATCGCCGCTTGCAAAATTTTCTGCGCCCGGTCAGGATGAGAAGCCAGCTCGCGGGCCGTCTCCAACAACCCCATGCCCCTTATTCTGTCAAGTTGCCGCCAGTTTTGCCCAACCACTCCCACCCGCGCTGCAACGGTCTTTCGTCCCGGGGGCGGTATAATCTCAGACCGTGCAACTTCGCTCCATGGATTGGGCCGTCATTGGCCTGTACTTTCTTTTCAATCTCGCTATTGGCTGGTATTACAAATCCCGAGCGGGCAAAAATGTCGGCGAGTTCTTCCTTTCCGGGCGGGACGTGCCCTGGTGGTTAGCAGGCACCTCCATGGTGGCGACGACCTTTGCCGCCGACACGCCTCTGGCCGTCACGGGGATGGTAGCGCGCTACGGGATTGCAGGGAACTGGTTGTGGTGGTCGTTTGTCGCCAGCGGCATGATGACGGTCTTCTTCTATGCGCGCCTGTGGCGCCGCTCCGGCGTGATGACCGATATCGAGTTCGCCGAGATCCGGTACTCCGGCCGCGCGGCCGCCTTCTTGCGCGGTTTTCGCGCGCTTTATCTCGGCGTGCCGATCAACTGCATTGTGCTCGGGTGGGTGAACCTAGCCATGGTGAAAATCCTCATGCTGGTTCTCGGTGTGAACAAAACTCTGTCGCTGGTGATGGTCATGGGGCTCATTGCTGTCACTTCCTACATTTCGACTCTTAGCGGATTGTGGGGCGTGCTGGTGACCGATGTCTTTCAATTCGTCATCAAGATGGGCATGGTGATCGTTCTCGCCATCGTTGCCGTCAACGCAGTGGGAGGAATTGATGGCCTGATGGCGAAACTGGCGCTGCTTGAGCAACAGGGAGGGGGGCGCGGCATGAGCCGGGGCGCTGCTCTCAGTTTTGTTCCCGATCTCAACTCGGCTTGGATGCCGCTCATTACGTTTTTGGTCTATATCTCACTGAATTGGTGGGCGACGTGGTATCCCGGAGCCGAACCAGGAGGCGGCGGCTATGTCGCCCAGCGAATGTTCTGCGCCAAGGACGAACGACATTCTCTGCTGGCCACGCTGTGGTTCAATATCGCCCACTATGCCATCCGGCCCTGGCCGTGGATTCTGACCGGCCTGGCCTCGATGGTCCTATATCCCAATCTCTCCGACCCGGAAACCGGCTACGTCCGGGTGATGATCGACTATCTGCCTGCTTCGCTCAGAGGTCTCATGATCGCCGCCTTTGCCGCAGCCTTCATGTCCACCATCGCCACACAGCTCAACTGGGGCGCGAGCTATCTCGTCAACGACGTCTACCGCCGGTTTGTGAACCCTACGGCCAGCGAGAAAACCCTAGTGCGCGTCTCGCAGGCCTCGACCGTAGCCTTAAGCCTGCTGTCCGCTCTCGTCACCTTCTCCATGGATTCGATCAGCGGCGCTTGGAAGTTGCTTCTTGTGACCGGCGCCGGCACCGGAGGCGTGCTTTTGCTGCGCTGGTACTGGTGGCGTATCAACGCTTGGAGCGAAATCTCAGCCATGGTGGCCGCCTTCACCGTTTCGCTCTACCTGCAAACCGTTCAGGGCATGGATACCGATAAACCTGTCGACTTCGCCTGGGTGATGATCCTGACCGTTTCGATCACGACAGCTGTCTGGTTGCTCGTTACCGTCCTGACGCCAGCTGAGCCCGATCACGTGCTGCTGAACTTCTACCGGCGGACAAAACCTTCTTGGGGGTGGGGACCTATCGCGCGGCAGGCCCCCGACGTCAAACCCGTGCAAGACGGTGTTTGGAATTTGCTGGACTGGCTCTGCGGATGCGTGATGATTTACGGCGCCCTGTTTGGAGCAGGGAAGATCCTACTCAAAGAGTACGCTTTAGGCGGGGCGATGCTGGCGATCGCTGCTGCCGCTGGCGCGGTGATTTATTGGGACCTCAACCGTCGCGGCTGGCGTTCCGTGATCGATTGAGTGGCGGCCCGGGGAAGCCATCGGCTAGAGAGAATGCCCGGGGGGAAACGCCCCAAAGAGAAACCAAGACCTCGGCCACCATGGCTCTAAACTCCGAACCGCTTGAAGTCGACTCTGAACTCCCAACCGGCCGGAGTCGCTTCCAGCCGTCAGCCGGCTAGGCCCGGTTCACCAAGCTCACTTCTTGCCTGAAGCACGAGCTGTTGTCGGCGGCACGATCCCCTTGGCGCGAAGATAGCCGACCAGATTGCCATAGTGCTGGTTCCAACTCACCAGCAAGCTCAGCATAGCGTCGACTGGCGGTGCGCTACGGCTCCCCGCCTCGGCAGCTTTCAACGCCTTCTCGTCGGTCATGTTCTGGAACACCACATCGCAGTATTGAAACGATTCCTTGAGCGCCGCCACCAAGTCGTCTTTAGACTGGCTTGCGGGCTTCTTGGGGTTCGAAGCTTTGCCTTCCACCCGGGCGCAGAGGTTATAGTTCATCAGCACGTTGTGGTCGATCCATTCTGCAAAGGAGCGTTGGGGAGGAGTTAACCGGAAGTTGTATTCGCTGGCAGGCATGTATTCGGCCGCTTCAATGAGATTCCGCTTCGCCAGATCATATCTTGGAAGAATCGCCTGCATGAGCGGGCCCTGGGCGAAAACTGTACTCAAGACGCCTAGCCCGAAGTAGGCGCCAGGAAGAGAAATCTTCATACGGGCATTCTAACAGTGTTGTTTTGGTTTCTCACCGATCTGCGTTCAGCCGGAGTGGAATCAGGGGAGCTGTCGGCAAAATGTGTCGCGGTCGTGGTAATCTCCGCAACCGAGAGCCAGCGCTCAACTTTCTCCGCAATCTGTTGCGGGCTAATGGGCTTCGTCAAGTAATCGTCCATTCCAGCAGTCTCGCAGCGTTTCCGGTCCGATTCCATGGCCGAGGCCGTCAAGGCGATGATCGGCGTGCGGCGCTTGGAGCTGGCTTCCAACCGCCGGATCTCCCGCGTAGCCTGCAAGCCGTCCATCTCCGGCATCATGACATCCATCAAGATGAGGTCAAAGCGACCGGGAACAAACATCTTGCAGGCCTCTACGCCATTCAAGGCAGTCAAGATTTCGTGGCCCATCTTCTCGAGTAGTCGGGTCGTAATTTTTGCGTTGATGGGATTGTCTTCCACGAGGAGAATCCGCGCCCGGCGGGCTGATTCCGGGATTTGCAGCGAGTTTATAGCCCGGGGCGCTACCGGCTTGGAAGCCAGCGGGAAGGGAATTGAGAACCAGAACGTGGAGCCTTTGCCGAGCTCACTCTGCACACCAATCTCGCCGCCCATGAGTCGCACTAGCTGTTTGGAGATTGCAAGGCCCAGACCGGTGCCTCCAAATTTGCGGGTCATGGTCGAATCCCCTTGACTGTAGGGACGAAACAAACGCTCGGCAGCCTCGGGCGAGATGCCAATTCCCGTGTCAGTGACGGCGATGCGAACCAGCCGGGCATTATCGCGGTCTCCCCGATAGCCCACTTCCACCGTCACCTTCCCCTCCGAAGTAAATTTGACCGCATTGCCAACCAGGTTCATCAACACTTGGCGGATCCGGGTGCTATCTCCCCGCACGTATTGTGGAGCCAAGGGGTCCCAGTTCAGGCTAAGCTCAATGCCCTTCGCCACGGCGCTGCCGCGCAGCAACGCCACGACGTCCTCGACCACTTCTCGCAAATCCATATCCGCCTCTTCGATGGAAAACCGGCCGGCCTCAATCTTGGAGTAATCCAGGATGTCATTGAGCACTGCGAGCAGGGAGGAGGCGCTGGTTTGGATGGTCTCCACCATCTCCTTTTGCTGCTGGGTCAGGGAAGAATCTGCAAGTAGTGCCGCCATCCCCATCACGCCGTTCATAGGCGTGCGAATCTCATGGCTGATGTTGGCGAGAAGTTCGGACTTGGCTGCCGAAGCCCGTTCAGCCCGCCGTTTTTCCCGCCGCGCCGCCTGAACCTGCTTGATAGCGAGCGCCAGGATAATCGCAAGCATAGCCAAGCCGGCCCACAGATAAGAGGCCATTTTGCGGGAAGCGATGCCCTCAAGGATTGCTTCCACCTCGCTGGGCGGGCTTAAAAACCACTTGGTTTGGAGCCGGGCGAGCGTTCCGTCATGCCATAGCTGCTCTAGACCCAAACGTAAGCGTTCCGCCACGTTTTTCGCTCGCTTTTGCGCCCCGAGTCCCACCGCGACCGTCACCCCGTCCAGCGGAGTCGGATGCAGATCCATGTCCCGACATGCGGCCGGTTTTTGAAGCAAAAGAGCTTGAGCGCTGCGAAACTCAAAAAAGGCGGCATCCGCTTCGCCTCGACAAACAGCCACGAGGGCGGCTGTCGGGCTTGGGTAGACTTTTTGTTCCACGTCCTGCAGATGAAGCTTCGCCGTTTGCCGGATCCCGGTGGAGCCTTCATGTGCAATTTTGCGTGGCTGAGTTCTTGACGAAGACCCTGAACTTTTCGCCCGCGGCTGAATGAGGCAAAAGCTCAACCGTAACCACGGCGCAGTCGTGTGCCAGTGGCTCCGGTCCGAACGCGGGCTCATTCTCGGCCATAAATCCACGTCAAATTTGGCAAATGCCTCCTCTGGCCCACCTTTCACATAAACCCACTCCAGGCGGATCCCTTCCCGGTGAGCCGCCTCGTCAATCGCCTCAAAGGCGAAACCATCAGGACGGCCATCCACGCCAGAGACATAGTAGGGGTAGGCTTCGTTGTACCCGATGCGCCAAATGCGTTCTCGGTCCACCGGAGGCCTGGCCAGGCTCCAAAATGAACCGATTGCTGCAGGCAACACTAACGTGGCCGCCAGCACGAGTTTGCGGTGGGGCAGCTTCACTTTCGGTTGTATATCGGCGGGTAGGATACGACCCTGTAGGAGAATCCCGCTGAGGGGGGCCAATTCCGGGTCATGAATGGGCTAAGTTTTCGGGACCGGGCCTTTGGCGAGAAGAGGAGAGTTGGGGCCAAGAAAAATATGTAAAAATTTTTATCAGAAGACTTGACAATAAAACACTAAAATTTTATATTGAGGATGTAGAGATGGTCGGCGGGCCAGCACCCGCTGGCCAGATTAATTCTCATCGCAATGGTTTCTTAGGAGGAACAAGCTATGGCGCTGACTCGTTACAATCCCTTCTCTGCTCTCGAAACTCTGCCTTCTGAGTTCCGGTTGTTGCAGGATTCCCTCGGGCGTCTCCTCGAGGACTTCCATCGCGAGAGCCGTCCCTGGAGCCCGGCCGTCGATATCCTGGAAACCGACAATGAGTTAATCCTGAAGGCTGACGTGCCCGATATGGACATGAAGGATATTCAAGTGGAGATCGAGAACGGCACGCTCGCCCTCAAGGGCTCTCGGAAATTTGAGAGCGAAAATAAGAAGTACGGCTACCATCGCATTGAGCGGAGCTATGGCTCTTTTGCTCGCTACTTCAGCCTGCCCGATACGGTGGATCCCGACAAAGTTGCTGCCGAGTACCACAATGGCGTGCTTACGATCACGCTTCCCAAGAAAGAAGTTGCCAAACCGCGAACCGTCAAGGTGGAGTTGAAGAACTAATCGAGTGGAGTGGAACCACGAAAGCGGCATGGTTGAGTCGACGCATCGCTGACTCCATGTCTCCTGACCCGGCGTGGCTTGGCCCAAGGGGCTGAGCCGCGCCTCTTGTTTTTTTCCCCCTCTTCTTCATGGCTAGTTTTCGAGAACCGGGGAGGACTTCTAGCCCGCTTCCACGCTCCACTGGCACCACCCGGCCGGCCCCCATTTTCCGCTAAGCGCTACACTGGAATCGCAGCCGATGCAGAACACACTCGGTATTCTTTTGGCCGGTGGCGCAGGCGAACGTTTGGCGCCCCTTACCCGCAAAACTGCCAAGCCTGCCGTGCCATTCGGCGGCATTTATCGAATCATCGACTTCACCCTGTCCAACTGCGTGAATTCCAACATCCGGCGCGTTTTTGTGCTCGCCCAGTACAAGGCGCTTGACTTGATCCGTCATATTCGCGCAGGTTGGACGATCTTCTCCCCGGAACTCGGTGAATTTATCGAAGTCATTACCCCGATGAAGCGCGTGCACGATGATTGGTATCTCGGCACCGCCGACGCCGTGTACCAAAACATCGAAAGCATCGAGGCCGAGGCGCCGGAACTTACCCTGATTCTAGCCGGTGACCATATCTACAAAATGGATTACCAGGAGATGACCGACTGGCACCGCCAGAATCACGCCGACGTCACCATCGCTACCATTCAGGTTTCACCCTCCGAAGCCAGCCGTTTTGGTGTGGCCGAAATCGCTCCCGACTACCGTGTCATTGGCTTTGAGGAAAAGCCGCAACATGGCAATCCCGCCCGCAGCGTCTTCAATCCAGAGATGGTCAGCGCTTCCATGGGAATTTACGTCTTTCGCACGCCCGTTCTGCTGGATGCGCTGCGCGAGGATGCCGAGCGTTCCGATTCTTCGCATGACTTCGGCAAAGATGTTCTACCGCGACTTGTGAAAACGGCCCGAGTCATCGCCTATGATTTTCGCGACTTGAACGGCAAAACCGCCCGCTACTGGCGCGATGTTGGCACCATCGACGCCTACTACGAAGCCAACCTCGACCTTGTAGCCGTTACTCCAGAGTTCAATCTCTACTCCCCCAACTGGCCCCTTCGTACCACCCTGGTACAGGCGCCGCCGGCGAAGTTTGTATTCGCCCAGGAGGGCCGCCGCATGGGGGTAGCCATCGACTCGATCGTGTCCCCGGGTTGCATCATCTCCGGGGGCCGTGTGGTGAGAAGCCTGCTTTCTCCCGGCGTGCGCATCAACAGTTATTGCGAAGTGGAAAGCTCCATCTTGTTGCACAACGTCGAGGTGGGACGCTATAGCCGAATCCGCCGCGCGATTATCGATCAGGGCGTGAAGCTGCCCGAAGCCAGCGAAGTCGGTCTCAATCCGGACGAGGACCGCGCGCGAGGCTACACGGTGACCGAATCCGGCATCACTGTGGTCTCCAACTCACCCTAATTGCCAGCAACTGCCCAATGAGCGTGCTTACTGGCGGAACAGAGCAAAAGCCCACGTTTCAGCTCCGGCAGAGAGCCAGTTCTGCTGCGCACCGACTGTCTTCAAGGAGCCTGCCTTCGATCCAGGGCCGCGAAGAACCCGGCCCGGTTTGGCCCCGGTGTGCTCGCCCTGGCGAATCACGACCGTGCCATTGACAATCACATACTCGATTCCGCGCGGATACTGGTGAGGCTTCTCATACGTCGCCAGATCCGCAATCTCGGCGGGATCAAACACTGTGATGTCTGCCGCCATGCCTGCCCGCAGCAAGCCGCGGTCATAAATTCTCACTTTCGCCGCGTTGGCGGAAGTCATCTTGCGCACCGCTTCCTCGAGGGTGAGCACTTTTTCCTCTCGTACGTAACGGCCCAACAAGCGCGGAAACGTGCCATACCATCGAGGGTGCGGATGGCCTTCCGATAAGGGCCCAGTCGTCGCCACCGCTGCCCCGTCCGAGCCCACCGAAACAAACGGTTGTTTCAGCGCGTATTGCATGTCTTGCTCAGAATGATGGAAATAAATGGTCGGGACCGAACCCTTGTTCTCGATGAGCAGGCGAAACAGCGTCTCAAGCGGCGACAACCCCATCTGCCGGATGACTTCATCCATCCGTTTGCCTTCATACTGCCGGTAGGCGGGATGGGAAAGCCTTACGAGCAACATCCCTTCCCAGGAGCCCGTTGCCAAATAGTGGTTGTACCAGCCGGGAATTCCCTGCAAAATTTCACTTTCGAGGCGTTTCCGTAGCCCTGGATCCTTGAGCCGCGCAATCAGGGCCTGAGGGCCGCCTTCATGGGCCCACGGGGGAATGATGGAGGAGAGATTATTTTGCCCGGCGCGATACGGGTAGACATTGGCCTCTACCTCCTGCCCTCGCGCACGCGCCTGGGCCAAGACGGCGACTAGCTCTGGCATCCGGCCCCATAATTTGTGATCGGCAATTTTTAAGTGAATGATGTCGACGGGCAACCTCGCGCGGCGCCCAATTTCGAGAGCCTCCGCCACCGATTCGAAAACACCCTGCCCCTCGGTTCTCAAGTGTGTGGAGTAGATTCCGCCCAGGCTCGCGGCGACTTCGCACAAAGCCACCAGGGTATCGGTGTCAATCCAGGATCCAGGTGGCCCGCTCAGCGAGCTTGCTACACCCAGGGCCCCGTCCTCCATGGCCTCCCGCACCTTCTGTTGCATCCGGCGAAGTTCCTCGGCGCTCGGAGGACCTGACTTGTAGCCACGAATGAAGGTGTAAATTTGACTCGAACCCACGTAGCTGGCGATGTTCGTGGAAACTCCGCGCCGCTCGACTTCGGAAAAGTAATCCGCAAAGCGGGGGAATTGAGCTGAGGGAGCCGCCGAGCCCCCCTCACCGAAGATCATCGTCGTCACACCCTGACGCACCATGGAGTGGGCTCGGCCATCAACCAGAATTGTGTCGTCGGAGTGGTTATGGATATCGATGAACCCCGGTGCGACGACTTTTCCTGTGGCGTCAATCAGCAATCGGGCCGACCTGCCCCTCAGTCGCCCGATTGCTTGGATCTTGCCATCTTTCACTGCCACATCGCCAAGAAAGGAAGGATTCCCCGTGCCGTCCACTAGACGTCCCCCCGAAATCAGGAGGTCAAAATCCTCTGCGGCAACTAGGCAAGCAAAACCAAAAACAAAAGCAATGATCCGCTTCATGTGACGGATACAGATATCACATCTGGGTCCGTCGTGTTGCGTGAAAGGGATGGATCCCTAACAGCCTGACCTGGTTTAACGCTTGCGGCGGATCAATCCAAGCCCAACCAGCGCTGTACCCACCAGCGCTAGTGTGGCCGGTTCAGGAATGACGTTCACCGTGAGCGTCTGCACCTTGAATGCGTCGTCGGAGTCGCCCAGGCGCGCCGCTACGAGCATCGAAAAGCCCGCTCCACCCTGGACGTTGAACGTTCGGATCGAATCCCCGAGGTCGACGAATTGCGGACCAAAGCCGAGTGCGCCAAATTGACTCGGGGTGCTGCCCGCTACCGCCGGATTGGTTTGTGATCCGATCCAGTAGCTCACTCCCATATCGCCGCCGTCATAACCAAGCCGGATGGACAGAGGATCGACGGGCAGGTTGAACCGAAACAACAAGAAGTCCGTGGATCCACCCATGTTGTCCACTGCGTGTGGACCTGTCGGACAATGCAAACCTTCGGATTGATTGCACACCCCCAGTCCACCGGAAAAGCGTTGCAGTTGTGCTGTCTGCAAAGCGCCACCGGGACCTGTAGAGCCAAAGGCGCTGACAATCACGGTCAATCCCCCTGCTTGGTAGGTGAACGTGTTTCCAAATCCGGTTCCAGAGGTTGAAATTAATTGCGTTGTAGACTCCAGATTGAAAGTAATTGTGGTGGCCGCCGCCAAGCTGCTAAACACCATGGCGAGGGCAACTGCGAGGGCTAACTTCGAAATTCTCATCGCTTTCTGCTTGGTTCCCTTCCTGCTTGTCCCCGGGAATCCACAAAAGACTCCCGGAGCCGTAATGACTTTTGCCCTTCAAACGTAAGAATTCGATTTGTTTGCTCCAACAGGACGGAACTCCCATTTGCGGTCATTCTTTTGATCTGGAACGCAAGCCTGAAAATGAGGGACAGAGTTCTAGATTTTCTTGGGACCCGCGTTTGAGTACTGCAAGGGGGGGTTCTAGGACGAAGCGGCTTGCTACCAAACAAACTTCAGGCTTGGCGCCTGAAAATCATCTGCACCGGTTCTGCCCGGCAGCATACAATATCCCGATGACCCAAGCACCTCCTTCTGCCGGCTCCTCGCTCGACCTTCCCCGCCTGCGCTACGCTTTGGCCGCCATCGCGATGCAGATGGTGTTGGGAGTGCTGTACGCCTGGTCGGTATTCCGCGGCCCCCTTGAGCGCGCCTACGGATGGTCCAAGGCTCAGACAATTGCGCCCTATCGCTATTCGTTGCTCGCCTTTGCCGCTGGCATGATCCTAGGGGGCTTGTGGCAGGACCGGAAAGGTCCTCGGATCGTCGCCAGCGCAGGTGGACTCTTGCTCGGTATGGGCTGGCTGTTGGCGAGCTTCGCTGGGAACACGGTAGAGGGGCTCATTATCTCCTACGGTTGCATTGCTGGCTTGGGCGTCGGCTTCGCCTACGTCACCCCGATTGCTACGTGTGTAAAATGGTTCCCGGACCGGCGCGGAATGATCGTGGGCCTCGCGGTGATGGGTTTCGGAATTGGCCCGCTCGTATTCGGCCCCCTGCTCGAGATTCTCCTCGGGCAAGACACGCAGAGGCTGGCCTTAACTCTCCCACGCACCTTTCGCATCCTGGCTGTGATCTCTTTTTTTGGGGTGGTGGGAGCAGCCCAGTTCTACCGGACGCCTCCACCGGGTTGGAAGCCGCGGGGTTGGAGCCCGCCTTCCCTCGCTCCTGGGGCCAAGGCGGATTATCCCCCGCGGGAGGCGCTGGCCACCTGGCAATTCTACGCCTTATGGATGGTTTACTTTCTAGGCACGTCGGTGGGGTTGACGGTAATTGGCGAGGCCACACCGCAGTTGCAACAAATGGCTAACAGGGGCGCCGGCCTGACGGCGGGCCTGGCTCTCGGCATCATGAGTCTCTTTAACGGCCTCGGCCGTTTAGCCTGGGGAAGCATCTCCGACCGGCTGGGTCGCAAAGGCGCGCTGCTCGGAATGTGTCTCGTCTCCGTGCTGGCCTGCCTGGGCTTCCTCCGCCAGGCCACAGACTTTTGGGCGCTCCTGGCCGGCTTGTGCCTGGCAGGATTTTCCTATGGTGGCTATCTCGCGTTGATGCCCGCTCTCACCGCCGATTACTTCGGCTCAAAGAACGTCGGCGCCAATTACGGGCTCCTGTTCACAGCATGGGGAATCTGCGGCTTTCTGATTCCGGGGTATTTCGCCCGAATCATGGACCGGGCTAAACTGACCGGAAATCTTGCAAGTGGCTATAACGAGGTATATCTCACGCTGAGTGGCTTTGCCCTGGTTAGTGCTCTGGTCATCGTGCTTTTACGACCAGTTGCCAGACCTTCCATTTTTCGCGCTTCTTAACAGCCAGCCGGAGAAAGGCGCGAGTCCTGCGCGGCCCTCCCCGGTTCGCTTTGACCGAGCGCTACTGAAGCGCCAGAGACACGGAATTTGAAACCCCAAGTGCGTTGCGGGCGGTGACAGCAATAGACTGGATGGTGTCCGCCGGAGTTGCCACATTTTTGATGTCGCCAGTAATGGTCAGCGGAATCGTGGCGGTAAATAGGCTTCCAAAAGCTTGCGAGGCTTGGCTTTGATACCAAGCCAAGAAGGCGGATTCCACATTCAAAGTCAGTTGTGTAGTGCCGATATTTTCGCCCGAAACTGGGGTGAAGCGAAGCTCCATCGTTGTCACCGAGCGCGATGTTGCATACCCGCTGACAAGCAAAGTCAAACTCGTGCTGGTCCGGCCCGA
This sequence comes from Bryobacteraceae bacterium, assembly GCA_025056455.1. Lineage (GTDB taxonomy): Bacteria > Acidobacteriota > Terriglobia > Bryobacterales > Bryobacteraceae > CADEFT01. Next base: position 306,684 of record JANWVY010000004.1, read on the forward strand.
AAGGCTGACGTTGAGCAGGCGCGGAGCGGACGGAGCCACGGTGAGCGTCAAGCTCAAAGGATTCGGGGGCGTAAGGTTGATGCCTCCTTCGGTTGCAAAGCTTGGCGTAAGGACAATGGATCCGGCGACGCTTCCCGTTTGCAAACGCATTTGTTGGGCGCCATTTGCAAAAATCGCGCGCGTTGTATTGGCGGGAATGGTGAAATTCACGGTACGGCCGCCCGTGGCAAATTGCACCGCCGGATCGTTGGCGAAGACCTCGGAATTAAATGCTAAAGTGAGCGTTCCATTCAGTGTGAGCGGATAGCCGCTGGCCAGGGTAAGCGACACGGCCGGTTGCTGGAGAGGCTCTTGTGTTCCGCTCGCTCCCTCAAAACGATAGCTGGGAAGCGGGGCCGGCGCCGTGCCCGCTCCGTTTAAGCTGAACGAATTCGTATCGACGCGAAGCGTGGCGCTGGCCACACCTACCAAATTCGGCGCAAAGCGCACCACAAAACTCACTGTCTGGTTCGGAGACAGAGTCACTGGCAGCACCGGAACATTGGCCAGTTCAAATACAGCGGCCGTGCCGCTAATACTGATGCTGTTTACCGAACCGGGCGCGGTCCCTGTGTTTGTGATCTGAAACGTGACGCTCGAGCTCGTTCCCACCGCTGTCGGAACGAAGTTAACGGCTCCATTGTTGGGCACGCTGGTGGAAACGCCAGAAACCACATAGGCGAAACTCAGCACGGCCCCTAAACCCGTGGCGGAAAGATCGAACTGGTCGTTGCCAATGCGCAGTCGCCCGCTGACCCGGCCCGCCTGGTTGGGAGCAAAGTTCAGGGTGAAAGTGAACCGGTTGCCGGGCGCCAAAACAACTGGAAGAGGCGGCAGATCCGTGAGCGAAATGCCAGCGCCTGAAACCGTAATCACCGCAATACGCCCGTCCGCATTGCCTGCGTTCGTCACGCGCACGTTCAGCGAACTTCGCTCCCCGACCGGAGCGTCTGGTAAGGAGATTAACTGCTCCGGCTGCACCAGCGCTGCTCCCCGCTCACCGATCACCTCATATAAAAACTGGGCGCTTGCGCCAGAACCTTCTAGGGGAAAGCTCAATCGCTGGTTAAACAACTCCACGGTCAGCGAACCCGTGGAGGGAGCCGTTTGACGCGGTGTAAATGCGAGGCCTACGCGAAGTTCACGGCCCCCTTCCACCACCGTCCCGGGCAAGGGAGCCCCTACTAGCTGAAAAGCAGCTCCGCTCGCTGTAATGCTGTTGATCACGCCAGGACCGCTTCCCCGGTTGATGATTGTGAAAACGGCATTGGCAGTAGTGTCCACAGGCGTTTGGGGAAAGAGAATTGGATTCCCCGAAACGATCGGCTGCGCATTCCCTCCTGGCGGCGTATAACTGAAGGCGAAATCTGGCGCCAGGCCCACCAAGTTGAGCGTGACGCTTGCCGTAACCCGGTTCTCGGTGTAGCTGATCACAAGCCGCGCGCTGGCCCGGTTCCCTGAGCTCGGAAGGTAGCGGACGGGAGCCGAGACGGTTTCTCCGCCCGTGACCGTAAGCGGCAAGCTTTGCGCAAAGCCACCGAGGGAAAAATCGAGAGAGCCCACTAGCTCCACGCTGTTAATCGTGATTTGCGCACTCGAGGCTCCACGGTAGGTCAGCGAGAGGGTGCCAGTGGTAGCCACCCCAACGGCGTCGGCACTTAAGGTTGCTGTGCCGCCATCCGCCAGCACCAACAAATTCTGACCTTGTTGGAAGCGGATGTTAAAAGGGGAGGGCGCCTGCGCCAGCGCAGGCGCGACGGCGAGGCTGAGGACTGCTGCCAGGCAATTCACAAACGTCATTGCTGTACCCCCGCCGGAATGAAGAAAACCTGAGTCCCGGCGTCCATCGAAAGCGCCTCGAGCGGCTGAGTCTCCGATCTCTCATTCAACAGGAAAACCTTCGCTCCCAGCGGCTTCAAGCGCGTGGGCGCAAAGCTGAGTTCGTGCTGCTCGAGGAGGGCTTTCGTGAAGCGGTCGTAAATCAACACCGCCCGGAGGGCTTGATCCGCCACCACGATATAGCGGTTGTCGCCGCTCACAGCCAGGCCCGCTGGTGCCCGCACTTGTGAGGCCAGGCGCACCGCTCCACCGTTCCATCCTACTTCCCAGACACCGCGCTGATCGCAAGCGAACAAAGACCGTTGTGACGGATCCCAGCTGAGCCATCCCCCACCCTCAAGAGTCGCCAGTCGCTGGGGTGGCGAATTGGCTTGCAGGCGGTAAACGCCGCTCTCCGCACCTCCAACAGCGGCAAACACGAACTCCCCGTCGGCATCCGCCACAAGATCGGTCACGTCACTGAGCTGTCCCAACGGCGTTGCCAATTCCGCAGAAACACGCCACCACCAGACCTGCCCTTCATTCTCGAAAGCCAGGGCGTTGCCTTGAGCACTCCAGGCCATTTTCCGCGAGGAGCCGGAAGCCAGCACGCGCTCGACACCGTCGGCAAGCGAGAGCACGGCAATCTGGCCCGATCGCGCAAAGGCCACCCAGCGGCCATCTGGCGAGGCTTCGGCCAAGTCAACCCCCTTCAGCAGAGCGGGTCCAAGATAGGAAGAGCCCGGCACACCAAGGACGGGGTGAAGCGAGCCCCGCTCAAAAACAATTCCAGAGATTGGTCCGGTCACCAAACCATTTGTCTGGGCCTGCAGCGAGGACCAACTCAAGCAAAACAGAAGCGCAAAGTATTGCATTACCGTGGTCCCCCCACTGTAATGGCGCCGGCGCCAATGCTGATCGGCCGGCTTGTTGCAGTGGCTGCAGAAGAGGTTGAACCGCCACGCGTCGCAGCGACCACTCCGCCTGCCACAGCGGCCCCGCCCAGCACAGCCGCCCACTTCCACCATCCAGGGCGGCTGGACCGAGCCGATGACCCCGCGTTGCCATTGCTGACATTGCTTTGCGCAATGACGGCGCTAGTTGTGGCGTTGCCAGAACTTGCAACAACCTTGATGTTGAAGCGTCCCTCTTCGTCGTTTGGCGTGTAGCCAGTGGCCGCTGCCCGGCCGTTTTCGTCTGTCTTCACGGTTTGCATCTTCAGCCAACCATAAAAGTTGCCGCTCGGTCCGGCAGAAGGCAGTTGAAAAACCACCTCCGCCCCGCTCACAGGTTTGTCGCTGCTGTCGCGTACCTCGACGACCGGAGCTGTTGCCGTGCGGCTGCGAATATTGTTCTTAGCGCCTTCTCCTTGCACCACCACAATCTTGAGCCCGCCCGACTCGGGAGGTTTGGGCGGGGTCGTCTGCTGGGCGGGCAGGATGAGAGCGGCCACGAGCCCAGCGGCTAAGCACTTTCGAATTCGCAAAAGGCCTCCTAACTTCCTATCAGGAAAGAAGTTTTGATTGTATGAAACCACCAACGCGCCCCGCTGCCGGGAGTCTTTCTAGCCTCGCAAGCCGCTGCGGCGCTAGCAGATCCTCCGGTCTCTCGCATCGTAACCCCGGGGAAACCGGCTAGCAACAGAAAGACGCCACATCAAGCCTTTGATGTTACCTCAAGGCAGGGGCCGGCTGATTGCCAAACCGCATTTTGAGCCACTTTACAATGCGCAATTTCGGTTCCGGACACTCTCGGTAGGGAGCATAACCGACGATTCCCGTCGAGCGTTCCACCCACAAGGCAACTTCGTCTTTTCCGTTGTTGGGACTTACCACGCCAATGAAGCCCGTCCCGCAGCGCTCGGACTCATAGAGTTTGCCGCCTTGGATCGCTTTCATATTGGCTGAGTTCGGGTTCCAGTCTTCGACAAATTTTTCAAAGGAGTAGTCCCGGCAAGGGGTCTCCACCGTGCAGCCCCATAGTGTATAGGCGGTCTTGAGATCTTGCCGCTGGACGGCCTCCACGAAGAGCCGGATCTGGCGTTCGTAGCGGTAGTCCCGAAAACTGAAATAGAGAGTAAGGCCGATGGCAATTGCGCCGGCGAAACCGAGAGCCAGACGCTTGAGAAGTTTTTCGCGTTTTACATCCGCGGCGCCGTAACCCTCGAGATAGCTAGACATCGAGAAACGCCCTATTTTGCTGGAAAGGCTTTATCATAGGCCGCTACGGCTGTCTTGGTAATGTCGAGAGCAGGCTTGAAGTAGACAGTATTGCTGACGTCGACGACCACATCGAACTGTTGCTCTTCCGCCAGCTTCTTCACAATTTCGCGCATGCGCTGTAGTGCCCGCGTCCCAACTTCCTGTTGCTCGCGCGACAGCTCCGCTTCAATGTCCTCTTGAAGTCGCTGTAATTCTTTTTGCCGGCGCTGGCCAAGCGTGACCAGGTCACTTTCGCCCTGCGGGGTCAGCTTGCCCTGAAGCGTCTGAAGCTTGTTCTGAATATCAGACAGCTCCTTCTGAATGCGCTCTGCCTCAGCCTGCTTCGGTTTCAGGCGCGCCTCCAGAGCTTGGATCGCTTTCTTGACTTCTGCCGTATCGTTTACAGCCTGGCGCAGGTCAACAATCGCCACCTTCGTTTGGGATTTCAACGCCAGGCCGCTCAGGCAAATCCACACCACGATCCAAAGCATACGGGGAAAGGGTCCGGTCATCGCGATTCACTCCTTCAGGTGCTTCCGTCTACGCGCAAGCAAAACAAACGGGGTCATGCGCGCGGCGGCACGTCTTTTGGACGAGACCGCACCGCCGCCAGTAACAAACTTAATCCAGACTTAATCTCCTACTTGTCCAATACCGCGAGAATTTCGTCCTCGCGCATGATCACATACTCTTTGCCGTCGATTTTCACCTCCGAACCGGAGTACTTACCGAAGAGAACGTGATCGCCTTCCTTCACCTCGAGCGCCGCGCGAGTGCCATCGTTAAGCATCTTGCCGTCCCCGGCGCGGATGACTTTTCCTTGCTGCGGTTTTTCTTTCGCGGTATCGGGAATAATAATGCCTCCGCGGACCGTTTCGGCTTCCTCTACGCGCTCGACAATGACGCGGTCATACAAAGGACGGATGTTGACTGCCATATTCCACCTCTTAGTTCGACTCTTGCTCTCTGCTTCGCTTTTTGGGACGGGAAACGGCTGATTCCGCTCGGTGTGACTCGGGCGGAGAGCTGCCGAACCATCAGCATATCACGGCCCGGGCCAGCGCGGAACTCACCAATTTTGCTTTGTACCGCTTCTGTAATGGTTTTCCACTTGCCGGACGCGGCATTTCATCAGACACTGAAATCTGCATCGGATTTCACCACAGGAGTGATGTTAGCTTTGAGCGTGAAAATGTCGGAGCGGGACACGGTTTGGGAGCCTACCGATCGGTGGACGACCACCGACGCCGCCGAACTGTATGAAGTTGCCCGTTGGGGCAAAGGATACTTTAGCGTGGGTGACAACGGGAATCTGTGGGTGCACCCTACGGCGGAACCCCACCGCAAAATTGACTTAAAAGAGCTCGTCGATCAGTTGATGCTGCGCGGCATCAACCCCCCGATCCTGATTCGCTTCGGCGAAATCTTGCAGCACCGCTTGCGGGAGATCCACAACGCCTTTGAAAACGCCATACACGAGCACGGCTACCAGGGAAAATACTCTTGCGTTTATCCCATCAAGGTCAACCAGCAGCGGCATGTCGTCGAGGAGGTCGTCCGCTATGGCAAGCCCTATCGCTTTGGTTTAGAAGCCGGTTCTAAGCCCGAACTGCTTGCCGTACTGGCGATTGCAGACAATGAGACCCCGATCATCTGCAATGGCTTTAAGGATGACGAATATATCGAGTTTGTCATGCTTGCCAAAAAAATTGGCCGGCGCATCATCCCTGTGGTGGAAAAATTCACCGAACTCGACCTCATCATCAAGTACTCCCGCAAGGTCGGTGTCACTCCGGAAATCGGTCTGCGGCTCAAGCTCGCCAGCCGCGGCAGCGGACGCTGGAAGTCCTCTGGCGGCTACCGCTCAAAGTTCGGACTAACCGTAACGGAAGCCCTCGAGGCGCTGCGCTTGCTCAAAGAGCGTGACATGGCCGATTCTATCAAGCTGCTCCACTTCCACCTCGGCAGCCAGATCACCAATATTCGCCAAATCAAGGCAGCGGTCATCGAAGGCGCCCGGTGCTATGCCGGACTTAAAAAATTAGGCGCGGGACTTGAGTATTTGGATGTGGGTGGTGGGCTCGGCATCGACTATGACGGTTCCCAGACCGACTTTGAATCGAGCGTCAATTACACGCTTCAAGAATACGCCAACGACGTCGTCTACCACATTCAAAACGTTTGCGACGAAGCCGAAATCCCCCACCCCACGATCATCTCCGAAAGCGGTCGCGCCATTACCGCCTATCACAGTGTCCTTGTATTTAATGTGCTTGGCGTGAGTGGCTTCGGCGATGAGAAAGTACCGGAAAAGCTGCCCGAGGATGCCGAACAACCGCTCATCGACTTGCTTGAAACTTACAAGTCGCTTGCGAGCAAAAATATGCTGGAGAGCTTTCATGACGCTCAGCAAGCTCTCGATCAAGCTCTGAACCTGTTTAGCCTCGGCTATCTCTCCCTGGAGCAGCGCAGCATGGCCGAAAACCTCTACTGGGCGATCTGTCGCCGCATCCAACGGTTAGCTCGCGAGCTTGACTACTATCCCGAGGATCTAGAAGGCCTGGACGGGATGTTGTCTGATACCTACTTCTGCAATTTCTCTCTCTTTCAGAGCATGCCCGATAGCTGGGCCGTGAAGCAGCTCTTTCCCATCATGCCGATCCATCGTCTCCACGAGCCTCCCACCCGGCACTCGATCCTTGGCGACATCTCGTGCGATTCCGACGGCAAGGTGGATCAGTTCATCGACCGCCGCGATGTCAAGAGGACTCTCCCCCTGCACCCCTTCGTCAATCAACCTTACTTCCTCGGCGCGTTCCTGGTCGGAGCCTACCAGGAGATCCTCGGAGATCTGCACAATCTCTTTGGAGACACCAACGCCGTTCACGTGCGGCTAGGTCCCAATAATGAGCCGATTCTCGACGCCTTCGTCAAAGGGGACACCGTCCGCGAAGTACTGGACTACGTCCAGTTCAATTCCCGCACGCTTCTTGAAGATTTTCGCCGGGATGTGGAAACCGCACTTCGCGATGGTAAGATCGGCTTCGAGGAGTCAGGCCGCCTGCTCCGCTTCTATGAGGACGGCCTGCACGGCTACACCTACCTGGAGGAAGTGGGCGACTAGCAGAACATGAAACTGCTCGTCTTTTCGGACATCCACAATGATCTCTCGGCGCTGCACCGCCTCATGGATATCGAAGCCGATTACTACGTCGCGGCAGGCGATCTCGTCAGTTGGACCCGTGGGCTAGATCAAGTGGGGCCTGTCTTGGCGCGCCGCCAAGACCGCATGTTCGTCTTGCCAGGCAATCACGAGTCCGTCGAAGACATCGAGCGGCTGTGCCAGCGATACGGTTTGCAGAATTTCCACGGCGCCTCATTCCAGATAGGCGGCTTCCATGTCGCGGGTCTCGGCTATTCCTGCCCCACCCCGTTTCATACGCCCGGCGAGTACAGCGAACGAGAACTGAGCGCCCGGTTACAGGCCTTCGCTACGCTTCAGCCTCTCATCCTGATCTGCCATTGTCCGCCGAAGGGCACCTTGCTGGATCGCGTGGGCGATGGACTGCATTACGGCAGCACTGCCATCAAACGGTTTATTGACGAACACCAGCCGGCCTACTTCTTTTGTGGCCATATCCACGAGGCCGAGGGAGTGCGCACCACCCTCGGCCCGACCACGGCTGTCAATGTCGGCAAGCGGGGCTTCCTCTTGGAATTAAGCGCCGCCCAGCCAGCTTCCACAAAACCGTAGTCCGCGGCACGGAGACGAGCGGGCCACCAAGCTCAGCTCCCTCCCGCTTGGCGAAGCTCCCCTGCTGCCCTTTCCCCCGCCACAAACCCGGGCTTTCGGATCCCTCGCAAAATGATTGCCTCAGCTTGCTCACGCGAAACGAAGTTGTGATATAATCTCGGCAATTTTCTCGAGCCGGGGTGATCAAAACCATGAAATCACGATTGCTCTCCACTCTTCTCCTGAGCAGCTTGTTTGCTTTCGTCGAGGCTCAAGTCAATACCTCAACCCTTGCTGGCGTTGTTACCGATGAGTCTGGTTCGGTTGTACCGAACGCCAAGGTCACGGCGACGCTCGAAAATATGGGCCTGCAACGCGAAGCCGTGAGTAATGAAAGCGGCGAATATGTTTTGCCGCAGCTGCCGCCGGGCCGCTACAAAGTGACCGTTCAAGCTTCCGGTTTTCAAACTGCGGTAGCCGGCGATGTTGTGCTCGCCATCGCAGAGCGGGCCATTCTGAATATCTCCTTAAAAGTGGGCGCGGTTACAGAACAAGTGACGGTGAGCGCTGCCGCTACACCGCTGCTCGAACGCGAAACGGCCTCGCTGGGGCAGGTGATTACTCGCCGGGCGATCAACGATTTACCTTTGAATGGACGAAACTACATCACCTTGGGTTCGCTCTCTCCTGGGGTGATTCCGCAAATTCCCGCCTCCACTGGGCCAGCAAGCTTCATTAGCGCGACAACCCAGCGTAGCGACCGCAGCTTGCTAGTTGGAGGAAATCGCGAAAGCTCGACCAGTTATCTCTATGACGGGGTTGAAATGCGCAACCCGCGCATTGGCGACAGTTCTGTAACCCCTTCTCTCGACGCGGTGCAGGAGTTCAAAATCCAGCGGAATTTCTTCCAAGCCGAATTCGGGAATTCTCCCGGGATTATCAATGTCGCAAGCCGGGGCGGCAGCAACGAGTTCCATGGCTCTATCTTTTGGTTTTTGCGCAACAACGTGATGGACGCCCGCAACTTTTTTGCCCGCCAGGTGGAACCATTCAAGCGCAACCAGTTTGGCGCCGTCCTAGGAGGTCCCGTCAAACGAGACAAGGTTTTCTTTTTTGGAAATTTCGAAGGTTTTCGCCAGCGGCTGGGTGTCGTTCAACGCGGCATTTTCCCCACCCAAACGCAGCTTCGAGGCGATTTTACAGGCTTTCCAATCATCCACGACCCGCTGACGTTTAACGCCGCCACCAACACGCGGCTGCCTTTCGCCGGCAATCGCATTCCGGAAAACCGCATCAACCGCATCTCGCGCAATTTTTTCCCCTACATCCCGGTTGTCGACAGTCCTGTCGTAAACGGGGCGAATCTGGAGGGCACTCCGGTGCAGCGTCTGGACGACACGCAGTATAACGTGCGCGGTGACTGGATCATTAACTCCAAGCACTCCCTCTTCGGACGTTACACCTGGCAGAATGCCCCCTTGTCGCCTGCTGCGCTTGCGCCCCTGGCGGGACGGCAGGTCGACTCGAAAGGTATTTCCGCGGTGGCCCAACTCACCTCTTCTTTAAGTCCTGCCGTGGTGAATGTCTTCCGCGCTGCCTATGCCTACATGAACCTGTTCGGAAAGCAAGTGACGGTCGATCGAGACCTCGCAGCCGAAATTGGAATTACCGGCGTTTCCACAACGCGGCTCAACTGGGGTGTTCCCGTTGTGAACTGGCAAGGTTACAGTGGCATCGGCAGCGATGGCCTCACGCAAGGAAATATCCTCCATAACTATCAGCTCAGCAATGCCACCACGTGGGTGAAATCCAGCCATACCGTCAAGTTTGGCTACGAAATCCGCCAATCCCGGTTCCTTTTAGACAGCGATAACGGCCCCCGCGGTAATTTCACTTTCAATGCCAGTTACTCGGCCGCGCTTGACCCCGTCACAGGCAACCCCGTGCCGCGCACCGGAGACGGCGTCGCCGACTTCCTGCTCGGCTATCCCACCAATATGAGTGGCGCCGTGGGAACCTCCCTAACCCACTTCCAGTTCCACATGCACAACTTGTTTCTCCAGGATGATTGGAAGATCACGCGCGAACTTACGCTCAACTACGGCCTACGGTGGGAATTCGTCGGGCCAGCCGAGGCCATCAAACAAGAGCGGGGCAACGTCTACGGCTTCGATTTCCGAACGGGCCGCCAGTTGTTCCCCATTCTGGGGCAAATCCGAAACTCGATTGTAGAGCCCGACTATAAGAATTTCGCTCCCCGCCTGGGACTTGCGTACAACCCCAAATGGATGCCCACAGTCGCCATTCGCGCCGGAGCAGGTATCTATTTCGATCAAACGCAAATGAACGAGGTCCAGTTCACCACCAACGGACCTCCCGCTTATACCCAGCAAAATCGGAATGCCACAGGCCGCGGATTGCCGGAGTTTGAGTTCGGCCGCAATACTTTGCCCGTGGTCGTTATCCCCCCAGTGGACGCCAATTACGTGACGCCTCGTGGAACGAATCTGTTCGCAACGGAGTTAGACGGGCGAAAACCCCGCGTTTACATGTGGACCTTCTCGATTCAGAAATCCTTCGGCGCCAACTGGGTGGCCGAAGCTGCCTATGTCGGATCCCAGGGACGCCGGCTGTCGAAACGGTATAACGCGTATGCCAACGCCACGCCAGGTGTCCTGTACGAAGTCACGCCAGGGGTCGCTACCTACTATCCCCAGTTGACGGGAATGCTGTATTCCTCCCAAGCGGGCATGTCTCAATTTCACGGCCTCAACCTGAAATTAGACCGGCGCCTGCACAACGGCGTGCAATTGCTCATGGCTTACTCCTGGATGAAATCCATCGACACGGATTCAGCCGGTTCTTGGGGTACTCCAAATCTAAATCCAGCCAACTTTCAGCTCGATAAGGGGCCTTCCGACTTCAATATCCCGCATCGCTGGGTGACCAGCGTGATTTACGAATTGCCATTCGGCACCGGGAAACCGTTCCTCAATGGACTCGGCAAAACCGGAAAGCTGGTTGTTGACGGCTGGCAAGTGAATGCCATTGCTTCCTGGCAGAGCGGTGTGCCCCGGATCATCAGTGCGCCCAATAACACCACGTTAGCCTTTGTTTCCCAGCGCGCTGACGCCACCGGCGTGGGCATGTACTCGCCGTTTGGCAACATCACACCACGCAAGGATTTCGGCGGCGCCAACACCAGGCGCTTCTGGATCAACCCAGCCGCCTTCGCCCCTCCCGCGCCGCTGCGATTCGGCACCTCCGGAAGAAATATTCTTTCTGGGCCGGCGTGGTGGAATTTTGATCTTTCCGCGTTTAAAAACTTTAATCTCGGAGAAAACAAAGTTCTTCAATTCCGCGCCGAAGCCTTTAACGGTCTCAACAACGTCCAGTTCAATCCGCCCGACCAAAATGTCGTGAGCCCGAACTTTGGCACGCTGCAAAGCGCGCAGCGTCCCCGTGTGATGCAACTCGCGCTGCGTTTGACCTTCTGACGGCGCCCGATCCGCCCGCGCGGCGAAGCAAGGGCCTGGGCCCAACCCCGTCGCCCCGGCCGTGGAGGTTCGGTTGCTGGCAAATCGCCGCGCCGATACAATGAGATCAGCCTGTTCTCCGAGGAGTTCGACCATGATCCGGTTGGATGCTGATCGTGCGGTCACTTTCTGTGACGGCTTTCGCCGCCGCGACTTCCTTCATGCTGGTGCGCTCTCGGCCCTAGGTTTTGGTCTCTCGCATCTGTTTCAGGCCAAGGCGCAAGGGGCTGTGGATAAAAGCAAGGACGTCAACTGCATCATGCTGATGCTGGTGGGCGGGCCTTCCCAGCTCGATACCTGGGATATGAAGCCCAACGCCCCGATTGAAATTCGCGGTCCCTACAAGCCAATCAAGACCAACGTCAGCGGGATTGAAATTTCCGAGAACTTCCCCCGGATGGCCAAGCATGCTGACAAATACGCCATCCTGCGCAGCATGTATCACACGGCAGCCGCTGTCCACGACACCGGCCATCAGATGATGCAGACCGGCCGGTTGTTTCAGGGCGGCGTCGAGCACCCTCACGTGGGATGTGTGCTATCCAAGCTGAAGGGTCCCAAAGGCGACGTCCCCCCGCACGTTTTATTGCCCAAACCCATCGGCAATACCGGCGGCAACATGCCCCACGGGCAGAATGCCGGGTTCCTCGGCAAAACCTACGATCCGTTCGTGCTCAATGCCGATCCTTCCGATCCGAATTTCCGCGTTCCCGATATGCTTCCGCCAGACTATCTCAGCGCCCTGCGCGTGGATCGTCGGCGGAACTGGCGCGAAATGGTGGACCGCATGGTGAGCAAGTTTGAAACCTCACAGGATGCTCGCCTCTTTGACTCCACCTTCCATCAGGCCTATACGTTGATGTCATCGCAGAAGGCGCGTGAGGCTTTTGAGCTGCACCGCGAACCCGAGGGCGTGCGCGAAAAGTATGGAATGAACCGCTTCGGCCAGAGCTGCTTGCTTGCCCGGCGGCTGATCGAAGCCGGCGTTCGCTTCGTCACGATCAACATGTTCGAGACCGTGTTCGATGAAATTACCTGGGATATTCACGGCTCGAAACCGTTCAGTCCGATCAGCTGCTATCGCGATCTCGTAGGTCCCATGTTCGACATGGCCTATTCGAGCCTGCTCGAAGAGTTGCACGAACGGGGGTTGTTGGAAAGCACGCTCGTCGTTGCTTTTGGAGAATTCGGCCGTACCCCCAAGGTCAACCCAGCGGGTGGGCGCGATCACTGGCCTCAAGTTTGGAGCATCTTGTTGGCAGGCGGCGGCGTCAAAGGCGGTCAAATCATCGGCTCTTCCGACGACATTGGAGCCACACCGAAGGACCGGCCGACTACTCCCGCGGAAATTGCCGCAACCATCTATTACGCTTTGGGAATCGACCTAGAAACCGAGCTTCCAGGAGCACAGGGCCGCCCCATCCCGGTCGTAGACAGAGGTGTGCATCCCGTAAGGGAACTCTTCGTCTAGCCTCATCTTTTCAGACGATTTCGAAAGTGCCTCCGGAGCCTGGCGATACGCTCAAAGAGGCAAACCGGGGCAGAGAGGGACGGTCTCTCAGTTTTTACCCAGAAGCAAGGCACTCACGCCAACGATCAAGATTGACATGACGGGCAAGACCAGTAGCGCGGTCTTGAGCCGCCGCGTATCATGACCCCCCAGCGCGCCAATAATCGGAGAGCTCACGGCAAGCCCCATCCAGCCAAATACCAAAGCCAGACCAAGCGCTGTGGGGTTGCTCTGAAAGGTCATGTTTGTGATCGCGATCGCGTTGGGGAAGACGGGGGCCATCGCTAAGCCGCCAATAAAAACAGCCGCTGCCGCAGCCGTGGCGCTGCGCACCTGGAGCATGCCGTAGGTGGTCAGAGCCATCAGAACCCCTGCGCCCAGGGTCACCTGCACAGGCGACAGGTCCTTCGGTAAGAAGGGCACAATTAACAGGCGGCCGAGCAGCAACCCGAGAGCAAAGCCCAAGCTGAGCACATTCAAAGCGCTTTTCTCCGGCAGTCCTTGCGCCACAAGGTGCTGCACCAGCCAATTCCAAACCCCAACCTCGCAGGCAATATAGAGAAAAAACAACAGGCTCACCAGCCAAAACGCCCCGGTCGCAAGCACAGCGCCTGCTCCGCCAAAGGCGTCGCCACTTCCAACAGGACCTGGCACCGGACCAACCGCACAGAGCACAAGCGACACCCCAGCGAGCGCGGCGATCAGGTTGAGCAGCTTGGCCGAATCGCCCTTAAACAAGTTCGCGGCGATGAACGGAGTAAGCAGTCCCCCCAGGCCAAAAAACGAATTCAAAAGATTCGTTTTGGTCATTTCCGACATTCCCGCGCCCATATCGGCCGTAAGAGAGTTCGCTCCCGCAACGATGATGCCCCCTCCAAAACCAATAACAAACAACATGCTGGCGACTGTGCCGAAGCTTTTGGAACGCGGCAGCGAGAGCAAGCCAAACGTCACAATGGCCAGCGCAACCACCAGCGCAATTTTCTTCCCCGCCAAACCGATGAGTGGCCCAACCACAATCGACGCCAGCACAAGACCAAGCGCCTGGGACAAAGCAATTCGTCCCATCTGTTTCGGTGTCAGTTGGAGGCGCTTCGATAGCTCCGGGAGAATTGTCCCGAGCAAGGCGGCCACCATCCCATAAATCAACACGCCGCTTACTGCGGCCAAAATCAGCAACATGGGAATTCTCCTTTTGCAGGCAGCCCTCTGGCGGGATTTCCACCGCCCGCTAACGGTCGTAGTTTGTCAAAACCCTAGATGTTACCACTAATGAAAGGAAGATCACAGCGAATTTCGGCTTCACCAGGGGCAAATGTTTTTGCTTGGAAACGGCCCGCGAGCCTTATTCCGGGCGAGGTTCCATGGCCCGCAGCCGTTCGAGAACTTGTTGGGCCGCCTTTTGGCCGGCGCTTTTCTTGGACAATCCTTCGGCCCGGCTCGACAGTTCTTTGCCCACACGCACCTCCACCGTGAACACTTTTGAGTGTTCTGGACCTTCTTCGTGAACAATGGAATAGCGCGGGGTAGGTAACTTTAACTGCTGGGTTCTCTCCTGTAAAGCGCTCTTATAGTCCTTGACTTGCGCCTCGCCATCCGGGTTTTCTGCAAACTCGGAAACGATTTGCGCCTGAACAAAATTTCGCGCTAATTCCAAGCCACCGTCGAGGAACAGCGCGGCGATTAACGCCTCGAGAGCGTTGGCCAACAGCGCTCGCTTCTGGCGACCTCCGCTAAGTTCTTCCCCCCGGCCCAGGCGGAGAAACTGTCCCAGCTCCAACCGCTGCGCGACTTCATATAAACGTTGCGCGCTCACCAAATGGGCTTTCCTCTTGGAAAGCCCGCCTTCCGACATGTTGGGGTACAGCTTGACGAGCTGTTCGGCGACAAGAAATCCGAGGACGGAATCGCCCAGGAATTCCAGCTGTTCGTTGTCTTCTAAGACACCAGGCCCCTGGCCAGGCCTTTCAAAGCGGTAGGATTTGTGTGTGAGCGCGCGCTCTAGAAGGCTTCGATCGTGAAACTGATGTTGGATCTTCGATTCCAGCAGTTCTAGGTCGCTGCTCATGAGAGGGTGCGGCTAGTTCTTCGCTCCTTTGGCTTTCACGGCTCGCTCTCGTTCCGCCTGAGCAACCTGTTTGACCTGTGGCGGGGCGTCTGCAGACGCTAGGACCCTGTCCAGTGTCGCAATCGCTTCATCATACTTCTGGGCGAGATTGTAGGTAGAGCCAAGCCGCACCATGGTGCTCAGATCGCCGTTGAGCTCCACTGCGGTTTTAAAGTGCTGGATGGCTTCATCGTATTTTTTCCGGGCTGAAGCGGTGATGCCCAGCGCCTCATGCATCTGCGCTTGGAAATCCTTTTTGGCTGCCTCCCACTGCTCGTCGGGGATCTGGGGATTGGGTTTGGTGGCCGTCTTGAGCGCTTCGCCGGCATCCTTGGCTAATTTTTCAGCCCGGCTCAGTTTTTCCTCGCGATCGAGGTCATGCTCGCGCGTCCGCATCGCAATGGCGCTCGACATCAACAGCATGGTGGCATAATTCTTTGGGTCGGCTTCGAGCGTACGCTCCCCGTACAGAATGAGCTTCTCAAAATCATTTTTCTGTTGCGCGGAAACGGTGGCCATGTACAAAGCAAAACCTTTGAACTCGGTGTCAGCGAACTTGGTCAGCAGGTTCTCCACAGCGGCGATCCGGGAATCCGGATCGGGGGCGTTTTGAATCGCCATGATCGCTTCCACTTCCTTCTGGGACTTGGGCTGGGGCTGCTTCTGGGCGGCCAGCGGGAGGCTCATCAGCAGGGCTCCCGCACTCAAAACAAGCTTCTTCATGATCGACTCCTTGCGTTTCAAACTCTCCCCGACATTACTGTCGACATCTCATTGCGCCTTGCGGCGAAACTCGCCTTTTAGTCCCCGGTCCGCCTGTTCCCTGGCTTTGGCCGAAGCGCCTTCGACAGCCGTCGCCGCCTGATAGTACTCCCGGGCCCGATCCGCCTCGCCCGCCAGATCGGACAGATTGCCAAGATACACCAGCGTCCAGGCTTTCGTAAATGGATCTGGGTCGAGCTCGAGCACGCGCTGGAACTGGCGCTCAGCAAGCTCTGGATTTTTCTCTAGCGTAGCAATTCGCGCCAACCCATAATAGGCCTTCGCGCGTTTGGCCTTCTCATCCGTGTCTGCCAGCACGGACAGAAACAGCTTTCGCGCTTCTTCGATTTGCCGGGGTCGCGCATTGAGCAGTTTCTCGGCGTCTTCGAGCGTTTTGTCTAAACCTGAAGGCGTGACTACTTCTTCTTGTTGACAGGTGTGTCTCGGCTTGCGCGGAAAAGGCGCGCTGGCAAATTGAAAATTTTCAAAGCGCTTGTCCTCTTTGCGGAGATCGATGCCCTGAATCATCTCTGGAAAGTACAGCCGCAGGGCCTGCTCTTGCTTTTCATAGGCCGCGAGAGCTTCGGAAAAATAAGGCACCAGCACGAAACCTTCGGCCGCCGCTTGTTGAACCCACTGCTGGCGTTTCTCGCTGGCGCCTGGTCCGCTCATCAGGCGGCCTTCGATTGCCTTTACGAGGCAGCGCTGGACGAGCAGGGTGACATCGTTTTTGTAAATCTCCGGAAGAGCCGGCGCAGCCAGCGCCAGGTCTAAAATGCTCTTCTTCTTCTCAATCTGCTCGCTGTATTTGAGCGTTAGCGGGTCAATCAGATACTGAAGATAGCGGTGACGGATCTCTTCGTATTGGGGTTCGGGCGAAGGCGTGATAACGACGAAAAACTCATCCCCGTAGCTGCGCGTGTGCACTTGGTTGGGCGGTCCCAGCAGGTCGAGATAGATTTGGAAACGGCGCCCGAGATACCCGCTTGTAACATTGCGCAAATAGCCATTGGCTTCGAGAACGGCGCGGGAAGCCGGTTCATGATACGCTGCCAGTTGCTTTTCAATCCAAGGTTGCGCCTGCTTCCACAGCTCGTCAATGCCCGCCTCCTGGTGGAATTTTTTCATTAAGTCTTGCAGTCCGCTCAGGGCGGTTACCTCAGGTGGAACGTCGTTTTCCCGAACCCGGTACTTAAAAGACGGTGCTTCCACCACAAGGGCAAACGACACGAACAACGCCATAGTCTGGGCATCGTCACCAAGGCGGTGATCACGCAGGAATCGCTTCAACTCGAAGGCCGACGGTGGATTCTTAGCGGCAATTTGCTGTCGAACTTGTTTGCGCAGGGGATGGTTAAAACAGGATTGAAGATCAGCGTCAAAACCGGCAGCGTTGAGGGCAGCCATGACGCTAAACAGCGTTAAGTTTGCATCGAGTTGTCCGGTTTCAGCGGCAAGCCCCCGCGTGATCCCTCCCATTAGAGCCAGGGCGAGGGCCACTCTGGCCGCTTGAAAACCTTTCGGCAAGCGCAACAGCACGTTGATCTTAATCCAGCTTTCATTGTAGCCAAAGCGGCGCTGGAACCGGTCCGAATTGTGGTGTGTCCCGCAAGACATCCGCTTCTGGCTTCCCATCCAAGCTGCCAGTCTTGCGCTCGTCGCCGGCATCAAAAACCTCCCGGCGGCAACAACGGCGGCGGGGAAACTTGCTTTTTTTTGATATCCCCCATAGACACCAGCTCGCATTCCGATTACACTGTTGGCTGGATTCACCAGTCTCGTTCTTGCAACAGGGGATGTGTACCCATCTCAAAAAGTTTCTTGATATTTCACAAAAGGCTAGGAAAGGAGCTGAACTAGCAGCCCAGGGCGTTTGAGTTTCGAATGTTTCCACCAAAAAGTTTTCCCCCACGCCGTACTCGCATTCGCGAAAACGTCAATGAGGCAATCCGGGCTAAGGAAGTCCGGGCCGTCTTTCCGGATGGCGTCGTCGAAATCATGCCTACCCAGGCTGCAATCCGGAAAGCGCAGGATTTGGGGCTCGATCTGATTCTTGTTTCCCCAACCGCAGACCCGCCCGTTGCCAAAGCCATGGATTATGGCCAGTGGCAGTATGAGCAAAAGAAAAAGTCGCACGAGGCCAAAAAGAAGCAGCATGTCATCCAGGTAAAAGAGCTCAAATTCCGGCCCAATACCGATGACCATGATTACGACTTTAAAAAGAATCACGCGATTCGTTTCCTCAAAGAAGGGAATCGCGTGAAGGCCGTGGTGCAGTTCCGCGGTCGCGAGATTGCTCACGTAGATCTGGGCCAGAAGCTGCTGCAGCGGTTTGCCGAAGACCTCGCCGCCTATGGCGCCGTCGAAGGCCAGCCACGTTTAGAAGGCAGGGCTTTTCACGTGATTATTAGCCCGTTGAAAAAGGACAGTTCCGCGAAGAAAGAAAAACCCGCAGCTCCTCCCGCGAACCCCGTCATCCCTCCCGCCTAACGGCGCCTGGCCTTCCCTGAAAGCAGCCGGGGTGAGCCGACGGTGTTCCGCCCATCAACTCCGCGAGAGTCTGTCGCCGGGCCTGGTTTCCTGCCCGACTTTTCGCGGTTGCTATTTCCTTGTCAGGCCCACTTCATGGACAATCACGCCCAACTCGCGCCGATCCTCCCCTTGAGGTTGCCGCACGGGCTCAACCCAAAACTCCAAACGCACAATATCTTTATTTCGTAAAGCCTCGGCCGGCACCTCACGGCGGATTTCTTGCAAGCCGAAACGACTGGTCTCTTCCTCGGCGAGCTTGACCCCAGCCACCGACATTTGAATTTTCGTTTGAGAGCGCTCACCTTGGAGAATCTCCGGAACGCTATAACGCAGCAGCAACACGGCGCCCTCGCTTGCCGCGCGTTTGGGAGTCTTAACGCCCACAACGAAGTGACCCGTGGTCCACCGCCAGCCATTTTCGATTGGGTGGAAGCCGCTGACCAGTTGAATCGCCATCTTCGGGTCGCCAACGTTGACCATCTCTCCCAGATCTGAAGAAGAAGACCGGCAGCTTGAGAGAATGAACAAGATTGTGAACCCAACCACATGCCTGTGCATACCTTCAGAATTTCACAACCCTCGATAATACTGGCAGTTTCCACGGCATGGATTTCTGCTTGCATCTGCTCCAACCCCTAGCTGCCGCCGCGCTACGCTAGAAACGATGTCAGTTCCCGCGGAAATTTTACGCCAGCATCTCGGCTACAGCGAGTGGGCCTCCCAGCGCCTTGTTTCGGCTGCCGCTTCGTTAAGCCAGGAGGAACTCCACAGGGATTTTAAACACGCCAGCAAATCGATCCTAGGAACTCTCGCGCATATCTTCGCTGCCGATCGCATTTGGATCAACCGCGTAACGGCAACCCCTCAAGCCACCTTCCTCGACCCGGAGAAGGATCTGCGACTGGAGACCCTACAACAGGAGTGGCCGCTGATTTCCGAGCGCTGGCGCGCATTTCTCGCCGCCGAGAACGACGATTCCGTGCAGCGGCGGATCCCCTACCAGGACCTCAAAGGCAACGCCTACTCGACTCCGCTGTGGCAGATCGTTCTGCATGTCGTGAATCACGGATCGCATCACCGCGGACAAGTCTCCGCCATGCTCCGAGCCTTGGGCTATACTCCTCCGCCCATCGATCTCATCGTCTATTACCGCGAACGTGAAAAGTAGGTGAGCAGCAAGGCTAGGGTGAGAAACGCTGCGCCGCTGGTGTAGGGGGCTGCTGGGCCCATTCGATCAAAAGCAATTCCCGCCCAAAGAGGACCGAAAACTCGTGTCACGCTCAGCAAAGACTGCGTACAGCCCAACAACCAGCCCTGCTCGCGCTGTCCAACACGCTGGGTCAGCATCGCTGTCAGTGCCGTACTCGCCAAGCCCACGCCCGATACCCCAACGATCGCGAAATTCAAGTGCAGCGGGCGCTGGGATTGCGCCACCCCGAGAAAGCCAGCGGTCAGCATAACCAGTCCGAAAACCGCCATGCGGAATTCCGTCATCCTGCCAGAAAGTGCCCGTACCAGCCATCCTTGCACGATGGCTGCTAGGAGTCCAATGTAGGCGAAGGTCCAGGCATTTTCCGAAGGACTGTAATGCAGGCGCACGGCCGTGAAGACGGCGAAGTTACTCTGTAATCCGCTGAAGGCAAAATTCATGACAAAGAGCGCGCCAAGCAACGGGCGCAGCTCCTGGCGGCTAAGGACCTCGCGCAGCGGAGCAAGCGGGTTGAGCTCGGAGATCCGGAACGTCCCGAATCTTCGTTGCGAGCCCGGTAGCGATTCGGGCAAGGTGAAATATCCAAACACCGCCGTAACCAGGGCGAGAATGCCAGCGCCATACGCCGGCGCGTGCAAGCTGATCTGACTCAAGGCGCCGCCGAGAGCAGGCCCCAAAATGAACCCCAAGCCAAACGCTGCACCAATCAGCCCGAAATTCTTCGCGCGGTCTTCGGGCCGGCTTATGTCAGCTAGATACGCTTGCGCCGTAGAAATATTGCCCCCCGTAATCCCATCCAGAATGCGGGCGGCAAACATCAACGGCAACGAATTCGCCAGGGCAAACAGAAAATAACCCAAGGCGGAGCCTAAAATGCTGAACAACAACACCGGCCGCCGCCCATAGCGATCCGAGAGCACTCCCAGCACCGGGCTTGCAAGAAACTGAGCCGCGGAGAAACTTAGAGACAGCGCGCCGACAGTTGTGGCATCCGACCGGAATTGATGCACCAGGTAAGGAATGATGGGCAGCAGGATACCGGCCCCAAGTAAGTCCAGGAAGACTGTCGCGAATAAGAAGCCAACTGCCCGCTTGGTGCTTCTTTCTGTGGACACGCCGTCCACGCGCTAGATCACCGCCGTTTGTTTTTCTGTCACGAAGGCTTCGATCACATCCCCGGGCTTGATGTCGTTGAAGTTGGCGATGGCAATACCGCACTCATAACCGGCCTTTACTTCTGCTGCGTCTTCCTTGAACCTTCGCAAACTGCCAATGCGCCCGGTGTGGACCACGATATTGTCGCGGAGTAGCCGCACCTGACAGTCGCGCGTAATGACGCCCTCGTTGACATAACAACCGGCCACGGTGCCCACTTTGCTGATGCGGAAGACTTGCCGGACTTCCGCCCGGCCCTTGAAGGTCTCCTTGATCACCGGCTCGAGCAGACCGGCCATGGCCTTCTTCATTTCGTCCGTTAGCTCGTAAATGATCGTGTGCAGTCGAATGTCGACCGATTCCTTTTCCGCAAGAGCCGCAGCGCTTTTTTCTGGACGAACATTAAAACCCACAATAATGCCGTCCGAGGCTGAGGCAAGCAACACATCGGTTTCGGTAATGGCGCCCACTCCCGTATGCAGAACGCGGACCTTGACTTTGTCCGTACTCAGCTTTTGCAGTGTGTCAGCCAGCACTTCGCAGGTTCCGCCCACATCCGCCTTGAGAATGATGTTGAGCTCCTTGACCTCGCCTTCCTTCAGGGACTTGGCCAGCGCCTCCAAACTGACGCGAGAGCCCTTCTTTAGCTGCTCTTCACGCTGTTTGGCTTCCCGATAGAGTACAATTTGCTTGGCCTTTGCCGTGTCGGTGACAACCTGGAAAGTCTCTCCCACCTCGGGCACGTCTTCCAGGCCAAGCACTTCCACAGGCATGGAGGGACCGGCTTCCTTCAACGAATTCCCGCGATCGTCAAACATCGCGCGCACGCGGGAGAAGACCGCGCCGCAAACAAAGTAATCGCCCACGCGAAGCGTCCCTTTTCTGACCAGCACCGTGGCGACAGGGCCACGCCCGCGGTCTAGCTTCGCCTCCAGCACGGTGCCAACAGCTGGACGATTGGGATTCGCCTTCAAGCCCTGCATATCCGCCACGAGCAGAATCATCTCGAGCAACAGGTCGATATTCTGCTTAGTCTTGGCTGAAAGCGGAACCATAATGGTGTCGCCGCCCCATTCTTCTGGCATCAAGCCGATATCAGACAGTTGTTGCTTGATGCGCTCGGGTTGCGCCTCTGGCTTGTCGATCTTGTTGATGGCCACAATGATGGGCACTTTCGCGGCCCGCGCATGATCAATGGCCTCGCGCGTTTGAGGCATCACACCGTCATCGGCCGCCACCACCAGCACCACAATGTCTGTCACCTTCGCACCGCGTGCGCGCATGCGCGTGAACGCTTCGTGCCCCGGCGTATCGATGAAGACGATCTTGCGATCGTTTTTTTCTACCCAGTAGGCGCCAATGTGTTGTGTAATGCCGCCAAACTCCCCTTCCACCACATTTGACTCGCGAATGGCGTCCAGTAACGACGTTTTCCCGTGGTCAACGTGACCCATGATGGTTACCACGGGCGGACGCGGCAGCATGTCCGAGGATTCTTCGGCCATCTCAAGATCAAAGACCGTCTCCTCCTCGAAACTCATTTGCGTGGTGGTGGCGCCAAACTCTTTTGCCAGCTCTTCGGCCAGCTTGACGTCCAGCGTTTGATTGATGGTGGCGAAGATCTTGCGGTCCACCAACTTCTTGATGACTAAATTGGCCTTAATTCCCAGCTTCTCGGAGAATTCTTTGACTGTCATGCCCTCCGAGATGGTGATCTCGCGATTGACAGCCAGAACCTGTTCCGTTTCCGGCCGGCGGACGAGACGGAGATCTTTTTCTTCGGGCTCCACCTGGCGGTGCCGTTCTCGCGAAGGTCTTTTGGCGTCCCGGCGTCCGGAATCTGGAGCTGGCGGTGGCACGACACTGGGGTCGATCCGAACCGGAGCCGTAGGGTGGGTCGGACGGGCACGTTGCGCCGTTGAACCCGATCGACTGGTGGGGCTTTGTCCAGGTTGTGAACTTGGGCGAAGAATTGGCTGGCCAGGTCGAATTGGGCCCCGATAAATTGGCTGCCCCGGGATGGGGGTAGGCGCCGGGGGCTTTCCCGGCATGGGCGGCCGTGCGATGGGTTGACCGGGCGTGGGCTTTTGCTGCGTTTGCTGCTGGAGCCGCGCCACGAGATCGGGCCTCGGAGGAACAACCGGGCGCGCCACGGGTTGACCAGCTAGCACGGGCGGACGGGCTGGCGTTGCCGAAGCTTGCGGTTGTGCCGGGCGGGGAGGCGGAGTAATCGGCCGGCCTGGAACGGGCGTGCTGGGAGCTGGCGCTGGCGTTTTAGGGCGCGCTGCTCCCGATCCCGGCGCTTCGGCTGGCGCCGCCGGAGCAGGAGTCACCACGCGTGCTGGCTCAACTGGCGGCAACGGTTGCCGCGGTCCGGAAAGAATCTGCCCTGGCCGTGGCGGAGGCACAGGCTTAGCCGGAATGGCAATGGTCCGCTGCGGCGGTGCGGGCGTCGGAGCCGGCGAGCTCGCGGTCGCCGCTGGCGGTTCTTTCGGTTGCGCAAGCGTCGAAGCCAAGGGCCCGGCGAGCGGCGGTCGCAGGGGAGCCGCAGGCCGCGGCACGAAACGCGTCTCAGGAACTTGCGGTGGCTCAACAACCGGCTTGACCGGAGTTTCTGCCGTTGCTGTCACCGCTGGCGATGGCGGCGGAGGCGCTACAGCGGGCGGTGGAATCGGGACCGGTGCGGGGGGAACTCCCTGCGCGATCTCGGCCGGCGCCGGATTCACGGCTGGTTCCGCCACCGCCTTCGAAGGCTCCGCTGGCCCCTCCACGGGTTGGGGCGCTTCCTCCACAGCCGCAATGGGACCGCCGTCGCGCGGAGAGCCAGCTGCGGCCGCCTCTTCAAAACCAAAATGGCGCCGCACCTTGATGGCGATTTCCTCGTCAATCGAGCTGGAATGCGTCTTCTTGTCTAACACTCCCAGCTCGGGCAGCAAGTCGAGAATCTTATGAGGCTTAACTTCAAGCTCTCGCGCCAGCTCGTTGATTCGAATCTTACTCATAAAAAATAAAGCCCGCGCCCCGACTCTCTTGCCGCATGACAGTTGTTTCAGGCACAATCCAAGCGTCGTGTAGATGCTGCGATGTCAGTAGTTCGTCAGTCCGCGTTCTTTATCGTATCAGATTCAATCTGTTCGGTCGCGGAAGCTTCTCCGGAAAGTGAACGAGATGGAGCGGCGGTTTCCTCCGCGAGGCTTGACTCGTCTGGCACCGCAGCTTCCTCCCCTCGCTCAGCGGCCGCCTCGTAGTCGTGAAAATATTGGTTCACCGCGAGCTGAATATTCTCTACCTGGGAAGCGGAAAAGCCAGCTTGCTCCAGTTCCTCAGGGGTCATCGCCCCTAAGCGCTCCACGGTAGAGACGCCGGCGTCAAGCAGTTTCGCCGCGATGCTTTCGCTCAAGCCATGCTCAAGAAGCACTGATACGGGCGCTCCCGGCCCCGTGAGCGCCGCCATCGCGGACTCCACCTCTTGCCGTTTCTCTTCCTCGCTCTTAATGTCGATCCTCCAGCCAAGCAATTTCGAAGCGAGCCTCACATTCTGTCCTCGCTTGCCGATCGCAAGCGAAAGCTGGCTGTCATCGACAATGACCTCCATGTGCTTTTCGGCAGCGTTCAGAATGGTCACGCGGCCAATCTTAGCTGGACTCAGCGCATGCGTGGCAAAAACCACTGGATCGTCCGAATACTCAATAATGTCGATCTTTTCTCCGCGCAGTTCGCGGATGATGGACTGCACGCGCATCCCCTTCATGCCAACGCAAGCGCCCACGCTATCCACGTCGCGGTCTCGGCTTGTCACAGCGATTTTTGTCCGCTCGCCGGCCTCCCTGGCACACCCTTTGATTTGCACCGTGCCGTCATAAATTTCTGGGACTTCTTGCTCAAAGAGGCGTTCGACAAACTCGGGCGCAGCGCGAGAAACAATCACTCCGGCGTTTTTCCCGCTCTTTTCAACAGCTCGGATCACACACCGCACCCGGTCCCCAACCGTGAAATTCTCCAGGCGCGACTGCTCTTTTTTGGGAAGACGGGCCTCGGTTTTGCCCAGATCGCAAATCAGATCCTGCCCCTCGATTCGCTTCACCACGCAGTTCACCAGCTCGCCAATGCGATTGGCGTACTCC
The DNA here is from genome assembly GCA_025056455.1 of Bryobacteraceae bacterium. GTDB lineage: Bacteria > Acidobacteriota > Terriglobia > Bryobacterales > Bryobacteraceae > CADEFT01. The sequence goes on from JANWVY010000004.1 coordinate 331,411, forward strand.
GCGTAAACAGTTTCCCGCTCGGCTTCTCGAACCTTCTGCAAGATCACTTGCTTGGCGGTTTGGGCGGAGATTCTCCCCAGCGATTCGGTCGATTTAAGAATTCGAATTTCAGAGCCAATCTCGGCGCTCGCGTCGACTTTGCGCGCTTGCTCGAGCGTCATCTGGCGAGCTGGGTCTGTCACGGCCTCCACCACTTTATACACGGCATAGATTTGCACGACCCCTTTTTGTCTGTCATCGAATTCGGCCACAAGATCCTCGTTGGTGCGAAAATGCTTGCGCGCAGCCACGAGCATGGCATCTTTCACGGCATCGAGAATAATCTGCGGATCGATGCCCTTCTCCTTACTCAGCAATTCGATGGACTGAAAGATCGTATCCAAACTCTGCTCCTTCCTGCCTGTATTTCGGGTTGATTTGACGCGAGAAAGAACCTACCACTCAAACTTCAGATTGGCTCGTTCCACCTGGTCAATGCTGAATTGAATCCGTTTACCTGGGTAGGGTTCGAGCGAGATAACGTCGCCGCGAATTCCCAGCAGCTTACCTTCCCAGCGCTTCTGGTTCTCAACAGGGGTGCGCAAAACAATTTTGGCCTTCTGCCCGGCGAACCGCTCAAAATCTCGCGGCCCTCGCAGTTTCCGTTCCACGCCAGGAGAAGAAACTTCTAGCTGATAACTCGCACCTGGCACGATATCTTCCGAGTCAAGAATATCTCCTACGCGCCGAGAGATGAGCTCACAGTCGCGGTGAGTGATACCCTCCGGCCGATCAATCACGATCCGCAGCGTGCGCCGGGCTCCGCTACCAAACAGTTCGACTTCGAGCACTTCGATTCCTTCCGACGCGCCAACGGCGCTTGTGATTTCACTCACCTTGGCGACGATCGCCTGCTTGGTGACTGACGCCATGATTCATCCTGCAAGAAGCATGTCAAAGGTTCGAGCACATAACAAAAAAGTGGGCTGCTAGCCCACTCTCATGTTTGCGCCCGCCTGCCTTGCCACAGTATAGCAGGAGCACCCTGCGCCCACCTAGATGCCGGCTCCCGCCCTCGCGGCAACCCCCGCAGCGAGCCTTCCACGCCGCGCAAAATCGGCCCGCTTGCGGGCTCCAATCTCGGCCTAACTTTCATGGCCTCTTTGAAAACTTGCTCCCCAACGCGATGTTTGACAGCGCTTTACGGTGTTTCTATCATGAGTAAGCGACGCCATCCTCAGCCAGCAAGCGGTTGCAGACAAGCTAAAATCTGGCGCGGCGGATTTTCGTTCATCCCATTAGCAACCTATGATCAAAGTAGAAGGCCTCACAAAACGCTACGCACGCAACGTGGCCGTAGACAATATCTCTTTCGAAGTTGAGAAAGGTCAGATTGTTGGTTTTCTAGGACCAAACGGCGCCGGTAAAACGACCACCATGCGCGTGCTGACCTGCTTTTTACCGCCCACCGAAGGAAAAGCGCAGGTCGCTGGTTTCGATGTGATGACGCAGGCCATGGAGGTGAAGCGCCGCATTGGCTATCTTCCCGAAACTCCTCCTCTTTATCCGGAAATGGAGGTTAGCGAATATATTGAGTTTGTCGGAAGATTAAAAGGCCTGCCCAGGGCCGGGCTGCTCAAACGAGTGGATGAGGTTTGTGAACGGTGTAACGTCGCCGACGTGAAATCCAAACTGATCTCCAAACTCTCGAAAGGATACCGGCAGCGTGTGGGGCTGGCTTCTGCGATCATTCACAACCCGGATGTCCTCATTCTCGACGAGCCAACAGCCGGCCTCGACCCTGAACAACGCCGGGAAACCTTATCCCTCATCAAAGAGCTAGCAGGCGAACACACGATCATTTTAAGTACCCATATTCTGCCCGAAGTCGAACAAACCTGTCAGCGCGTCATCATCATCTCGAAAGGCAAGTTAGTCGCCACAGACACAGTGGAAAACCTCAATAGCCGGCTTCGAGGCGCAGAACTGGTGGCGGTCGAAGTCGAGCCACGAAACGGACACCTCGCCCAGGAGGTCGTGCAGCAGAAACTCGAGCAGGTGCCCGGAGTAAGTCGAGTGTTATTCCGAGAGCAGCGAAATTCCCGGTTGCTATTCGAAGTTGAAAGTTTACAAGGTCGCTCGATTCGCGGCGACTTAGCCCGGGCTGTGGTGCAAGCGGACTGGAACCTAACCGAGCTTCACCCCATTGGACTTAGCCTCGAAGAAATCTTTATCCAACTTACTTCGAGCACAGAAAAAGGAGGCTCCAAGTGAGCATTGGCAACATCTGGATCTTGTGTAAAAAAGAATTAAAAAGTTACTTTGCCTCTCCGATTGCTTACGGTCTGATGGCGTTTTTCGCCCTTGTGTGCGGTTACTTTTTCTATGCCGCTACCGCCATTTTCGTCGTACGCAGCACCGATCCGATGATGGCCCAGCGCGGCATGCCTATGGATGTGACCGAGTGGGTCATCCGGCCCGTGCTGATGAACGCCAGCGTCCTTGGTTTGTTTATGATCCCGATGATTACCATGCGCTTGTTTGCCGAGGAAAAGCGTTCCGGCACCATCGAGTTGCTAGCGACCTCGCCCATCCGGGACATCGAAATTATCCTCGGCAAATGGCTGGCGGCGGTGCTGCTGTACGTCTGCATCCTGGCGGTTTCCGCCATCGATCTCAGCATCCTTTTCATCTACGGCAAGCCAGAGGTCAAACCGCTGTTGGTCGGCTACCTGGGTTTGTTGCTCCAAGGCTCCTGCCTGCTCGCCATCGGCACTTTTATTTCGAATACAACGCGTCACCAGCTGGTTGCCGGAGCCGCTACCTTCGCCGTGTGCCTGCTTCTGTGGGTGCTCGACTGGGTTTCCGCCTATGACTCGACCCCAACCGGGCGAGTCATTTCCTATCTTTCGGTCATGGGACACTTTGAAAACTTTGCAAAAGGCGTCCTGGATTCCAAAGACGTCATCTACTATTTGTCTGTTATCTTTTTTGGACTTTTTCTGACAACGCGATCCATGGAATACCTGCGTTGGAGGGCGTAAATGAGCTGGCTGCAAAAACGGCAAACGAAATTTTGGAGTTATGCTTCGCTGTATGTATTGGTTGTGTTGGCCATCCTCACAGCCATCAACTGGCTCGCCCAGCGCCATGTGAAGAGCTGGGATTCCACCGCCAATAAGCGCTTTAGCCTTTCCGACCAGACCGAAAAGATTGTCAAGGGGCTGAAACAAGACGTAAAAATCGTTCACTTTGACCGGACTTCAGCCTTCACCCAGGCCAAAGACTTACTTGACCGTTACGACGTGATGTCCACCAAGCTCAGCGTGGAATACATCGACCCAGACAAGAAGCCAATGGTCGCCAAAAGTTATGGCTTGCGCAGCATCCCCACAACGTACGTTGAGGTGGGCGGAAAGCGCGAAGAGGCCCGCAGCCTGACCGAAGAAGAGGTCACGAGCGCCTTGATTCGAGCCCTGAAGCCTGGCGAGCGCGTGGTTTGCTCGGTCCAAGGTAGTGGGGAAAAGAACTTCGATGACTTTGACCGCTCGAATGGCTACTCCAGTCTCAAGAGCCTACTCGAGCGAAATAACTATAAAACGCGCAGCATCCGGCTCATTGAGAAACCCGAGATCCCTAAGGATTGCACGATTGTTCTTGTCGCAGGGCCCCGTTTCGACTACCTACAGCCGGCTGTAGACGCCCTTCGCTCCTATTTCCTTGCCGGCGGCAAAATCTTCTTCTTACTCGATCCGCCGCTCAAAATGGCGCGTTCGGAAATCTCCGAAAATGCCGCCCTTTTGAAATTGCTTGAAGATCTCGGCGTGACTGCCCAGAAAAACCTCATCCTGGACACTAGCGGCGTCGGGCAACTCTTTGGCTTGAGTGAAGTTGTCCCGCTGGTCACCAACTACGAATCTCATGTGACGGTGCGCGACATGCGGGAAGTGGCCACCGCCTACCCACTAGCGCGGTCGCTTGAAACCAAAGCAACAAGCATTGCCCAGGTGGAAAAACTGTTTTCTACGGGGTCCAACAGTTACGCCACCGAAAACCTTTCCTCGCCAGAAATCCGCATCAATCCGAGCAAAGACAAAAAGGGCCCGCACCTTCTCGCTGTAGCCGGGACCAGTACGGGAGGCACGGGAGGGCCGGAAGGCGCCAAGGGCCGCTTCGTTGTAGTGGGCTCGTCCGGCTTCATGGCCAATAGCCTCATCGGTTTTAACGGTAACCGCGACATGGCGATGAATTTGTTCAACTGGCTGTCGGCTGACGAGGACTTGATTTCTATCCGGCCCAAGGACCCCCAGGACCGCCGACTAAGCCTAACCCGGTCCCAGATGCGTTTGGTCTTCTATTCCAGCATGATTGTCCTCCCTTTGCTGGTCCTTGTTGCCGGCGTCAGCGTGTGGTGGAAGAGGAGATAAGCACTCATGCAAACTCGTGGGTTACTCATTGCCGTCATCATCTTGGCTGTCTTGGGTGGCCTAGTTTACTGGTCGGACAAAGTGAAGAAGGAGGAAGAGAAAAAAGGCTCTCCTGATACTCCAAAAATTCTTTCCATACCCGAAGATCAAATTACTCAGCTCGAGATAAAACGCAAGGATGGCAAGAATACAACGTTGAAAAAAGGTGATAAGTGGCAGATCGTGGCCCCAGAAACGCTCGCCGTCGACCAGGATGTCGTCAATTCTATGCTGTCTTCTGTTTCTAGTCTTACAGCCGACCGCGTGGTGGAGGAAAATGCCACGGACCTCGCCACTTTTGGTCTCCAGGCGCCTACGGTCGAAGTCGTCGTGACGCAGAAAGATGGGAAGTCAACCAGACTGGTGATCGGTGACGAAACCGCTACCGGCAGCGGATATTTTGCCAAGCTGGGCTCGGAAAATAAAGTTTATACCATTGGAAGCTATATCAAGAGTTCCCTCGATAAAACGACGCAAGAAATTCGCGACAAACGCTTGCTCGCTTTCGATTCTGACAAACTGACTCGTGTGGAGCTGATCGCCAAGGGCGCGCCAATCGAATTCGGTAAAAATAGCCAAAACGAGTGGCAAATCGTCAAACCTAAACCTTCGCGCGCAGACAACTGGGGCGTAGAGGAGCTAGTGCGAAAGATCAAAGACGCCAAAATGGACACCAACATTTCCGAGGAAGATACAAAAAAGGCGCAAACAAGCTTTGCCACGGGAACCAAGATCGCGATCGCCCGGCTAACGGATGCATCGGGCACCCATGAAATTGAGGTTCGGAAAAAAGACAATGATTATTTCGCTAAGGGAAGCGCCCTGCCTGGGATTTACAAGGTCACAACTGAACTCGGGGAAGGTCTGAACAAAGGGCTGGATGATTTCCGCAACAAAAAGGTCTTTGATTTTGGCTTCAGTGATCCCAGCCGGATTGAAGTGAAGATCGGCGCTGATTCCAAGGTCTACCAGAAATCTGGCGAAAAATGGATGCTGGGAAACCAGCAAATGGACTCAGTGAGCGTCCAGTCCTTTGTGGATAAGTTGCGCGACCTTTCAGCGGCCTCTTTTTCCGAGGGTACGGTGACCAATCCCGCGCTGGAGATCCGGCTGACGGCGAAGGAGGGCAAGCTGGTCGACCATGTGTTGATTGCTCCTGTCGGCACGGGTGCGCATGCCATCCGCCAGGGAGAGCCGACAATCTATGTGCTTGGCCCAGGAGTCCTAGAGGACCTTAAAAAAGCGGCTGGCGAGATCAAACCTCACGCCTCTGAGAAGAAAGACGAAAAGAAAGACGAGAAAAAGAAGTAAGTGCCCGAGGCGATTCTCACGGACCTCTATCAGCTGACCATGGCGGCTGGTTACTTTGCCGCCGGTAAGGTCCAGGAGAAAGCCACTTTCGAGCTCTTTGTCCGGCAGCTTCCTCCCCAGCGCAACTATCTGATTGCTTCTGGGATTCAACAAGCGGTCGCCTATTTGGAGAGCTTCTGTTTTTCAGACGAAGAAATTGCTTATGTGCGAGGGCTGCCCCAGCTTCGGCATGCCTCACCGGACTTTTTTGATTACTTACGGCAGTTGCGTTTCACGGGCGATGTATTCGCTGTTGCGGAAGGCACGCCCATTTTTCCCGGAGAACCGATTCTTACAGTCCGCGCGCCAATCATCGAAGCACAGATTCCAGAAACTTACCTCCTTTCGATGATTTCGTTTCAAACGCTCGTTGCCACCAAAGCATCGCGAGTCGTCCACGCTGCTGCTGGTCGTCCTGTCGTCGACTTCGGCACGCGCCGGGCGCACTCCCCGCAAGCCGGCGCCCTGGCTGCGCGTGCGGCATATGTGGGCGGCTGCGTCGGAACCAGCAACGTGCTGGCGGGGATGCGCTACGGGATTCCGGTATTTGGCACTGCTGCCCACAGTTGGACCCAAGCCTTTTCAAGCGAACAGGAATCTTTTCGACAGCTGCAGCAGCTCTTAGGCGAACACACCGTGCTGCTGATTGATACCTACGACACGCTTCGCGGCGCTCGGCTTGCCGCATCGATCGGCAGACCGCTTTGGGGTGTACGGCTGGATAGTGGTGACCTGGCCAGCCTGTCTCGTCAAGTCCGGGCAATTCTCGATCAAGCCGGACTTCAAGATGTCAAAATCATGGCCAGTGGGGATCTGAACGAGTACAAAATCCAGCAGCTTGTAGCCGCTCAGGCGCCCGTGGATCTCTTTGGCGTCGGCACCGACCTCGCCACGTCGCTCGATGCTCCAGGTCTTAGCGCTGTGTATAAACTGGTCGAATTGCGTACTTCCGCGGGCGTCCGTTTCACCGCGAAATTGAGCGACCACAAGGCCACCTACGGTGCCCCCAAGCAGGTTTTCCGCTTCGCAGACCATGATGTGATTGGCTGTAGCTGGGAATGCCTGTCTTGCGGTGAAACTTCCGAAGCGCTATTAAGACCTTTGATGCTGTCCGGTAAACTTGTGGATGACTCGGTCGGGGACCTCCGCCGGGCGCAAGAAAGGGTGCGCAAGGCGCTTGCCAAGCTTCCAGCCGAGCTGTTGAGTCTAGAAGTCTCATCCCGCCCCTGGCCCGTCAACCTGAGCCAGGAATTACTAGAAATCAATCGAAAAATCCGCGATTCACATCAGGGGGAGGGCGCATGAAAACGGTGTTTTTTGACGTCGACACGCAGCTCGATTTCCTCTATCCAGCCGGGGCGCTGTACGTGCCGCAGGCCGAACGGCTCACGCCCGTGATCGCTCACTTGAACCGGCTCGCTGCAAGTCGCGGCCTCGTCGTGATCTCCACCATGGACGCGCATGCCGAAGATGACCCGGAGTTTCGCCAGTGGCCACCACATTGCGTCTCGAACACGGTGGGGCAGCAAAAGCCCGCCATGACTTTGCTGGAGCGGAAAGTCACCATCCCCAGCGCCCCCGCTCATCTCCACCTGAACGGCGCGCAACAAATCCTCCTCGAAAAGCAAACCACGGATTGCTTTACCAATCCCAACCTTCGCACTTTGCTTGAGACCCTCCAAGTCCGCCGCGCTGTGGTCTACGGCGTTGTGACCGAAATTTGCGTTCGGAACGCCGCGCGAGGACTGTGGGAAAGCGGCACGGAGGTCGTCCTCATCACCGATGCCATCCAGTGCCTGGAGGAATCGAAGGCGCGCGAGTTCCTGGACGAAGTTCGCCAGCACGGAGGGCGGCTTGCGAGTGTGGCGGAGATCGAGGCGGAGTTGCAGGCTAGCACGGTACCCTAATGCTTATGTGGCGTTTCTTTGCCGTGACCTGGCTTGCTTATTGGCTGCCTGGAGACTCCCTCTTGGGTCAAGCGCCCGCTCCTGCCGCCAAACCCTCCGCGAATCCCAAGCCCGCCGCTGTGGCTCCTCGTTCGGCCGCCTCGAAAGCAGTCCCGTTGAAACCGTCACCTTCAAAACCTACCGGCCTAACCAAACCAGTGGCTGCCTCCAAGCCTTCTAGCGTCGTAACTACTGCGAGTCACAACCGGCCTCACCAGACGCCAAACACGGACGATGAGAAAACCATCTACGCCCTCGGCTTGTCCCTCTACCGCTCGCTGGGCGCCTTTGATCTTTCGCCCTCCGAACTCGAGTGGATCAAGCAAGCTCTGACCGACGCTGCAGCTGGCGCTCCTCGCGTGGATTTCAATGAATGGGCCCCCAGGTTTCAGACTCTGGCCCAGGCACGCGCTGCAAGAATTCTCGAACGCGAAAAAGCGGCCTCCCAAGCATTTTTAGAAAAAGAAGCCGCTCAGGCCGGGGCCCAAAAAACCGAATCGGGGGCGATCTTCTTTGATCTCGTTCCCGGCGCGGGTCCCTCTCCCAAGGCCACCGACATCGTGAAGGTGCACTACCGCGGCACGCTGATTAATGGCACGGAATTCGATAGCTCTTATAAGCGCAACCAGCCAGCCGAGTTTCCCCTCACGGGCGTGATTCGCTGCTGGACAGAAGGCTTACAGAAGATGAAAATTGGCGGCAAGGCGCGATTGGTCTGCCCCGCTGAGCTTGCCTATGGCGATCAGGGTCGTCCCAGTATACCGCCCGGCTCGGCGCTGATTTTCGAAGTTGAGTTGCTGGGAATTTCGACCCCCTAGCAAGAGCCAAGCCCGCTCTGCTTATTCGAGAGCCAGTCCTGCATCCGGAGGAACAAAAACGGTTCGCAGACCTGCCTCCGTCACCTCCAGCAACCAAAGCGGCTCAGCCGACACCTCCGTGAGGCGAAAAATGCCATTTCCTGACATCCTTACAATGGCTGTTGGAGCGCAGGGACACTGCGCCACGCGCAAACTCCCTGCCTCAAGGTTTACTTCGACGACGGATTGAATGGCAGGATCCACCAACAAGATGCGGTTTTCTGATAACCCCGCGACCGCATGCGAACTTGTTTCCCAGATCCGCTGGGATTGCAGATTGACCGGAGCGCCCTGTACGAGCGTCACGCCATCCTCGCCCGCAATCAGCAGCTTCCCGCTCTTTTCGAGAAAGCTCAAGGACCGAACCACAATCTGCTCCGGGAGCTGGATCCGGTTGAGATGTTCATCCACGAACGTCACTTGCTTTTGTTCGGGGTAGGCAAGCGCCAACAAAGTTCCATCGTCTGAGATCGCCGCTCGCGCTGGTAAGCCCTCTACCGAAAGGTCGATTTCTCGAATGATCGCGGGCTGGCTGGGCAAACCCGCCACCACGCGCGCCACCGTAGGGTCTGAGTAAAGCAAGACCGCTGCTTCGCCGCGCGGACTCAGCACAATCTGCTGCGCGCCATCAGGGGCTCCAAGCGGGCGCGAAGGCGTCTCGACCAGCCGCAAGTCCACCACCCTCGCTGTCATCGCCTCTCCCAGCAGCACCACGGCAAATTCCTCGCGGCCGGAAATCGCTGCCTGTTTCACCGGTCCGCCGGCGTCAATTGCCTTGCCTAAGACGGACGAGCCCGCGATGCCAAGCACCGGCCGGATGCACTCCTGCCGGCTATCCCAAACCCAGCCCACCATGGGCCCGCGGATTTGTCCCGACAGGGGAAGCGACCCCAGAAGAATCCCCAACCACACCCAATCGCGACACATCCTTAATTCCATCCGCCTCCTGCCATCATCTCTTCCCTATAGTGCCTGGTGCAAGGCGGGATTCTCCCACTCGCTAAACTGTGACTAAGACGTTCAGTACAGTCGCCAAGTGCGTCCCCGTCACTCTCACCAGTTTAAAGCCATTTCGAGCGGAGGTTGTTACGGACCACCATGCCCGGTTACTACCATGCAGAGGATTTAGCGCGGTTTAGCTCCATCGGCGACCACGCCCCAGAACTGTGGCAGAAATTCTCCGACTGGTACCAGTCAGTCTTTGCCGAGGGTGCGCTTTCCGAGCGGGAAAAATGCTTAATCGCGCTCGCCGTTGCCCATGCCGTGCAGTGCCCCTATTGCATTGACGCCTATACTCAAGCCAGCCTGGAGAAAGGGGCCAATCTGGATCAAATGACGGAAGCGATCCATGTTGCAAGCGCCATCCGCGGAGGCGCCTCCCTAGTGCACGGTTTGCAAATGCGGAATTCGGCTGCGAAGGTGAGCTTGTGAGCCTGCACAGTGAGCGCCATCCGTTGGCTGAGGCCGCGCAGCAGCTCCACATCTTGCAAAGCTGCTGCCAGAGCCAGCCGCGTTTTGAAGAATCGCTTGCGCGTTTCGGATTGCACCCGCTGCGCGCCACAGCCATAGAGACCCTCCAGGTGAATCTTGGAAAGTTCTGCAACCAGACGTGCAAGCACTGTCACGTCGATGCAGGGCCCGATCGACGGGAATCGATGTCGCGGGAAACCGCCGAGCTGTGCATCCGGGCACTGCGATTCTCCTCCATCCCCATCCTGGATATTACCGGAGGAGCCCCAGAACTCAACCCGCATTTCCGCTGGCTCGTGGAACAAGCCAAACTCCTGGGCCGCCACGTGATCGACCGCTGCAATTTGACCGTGCTGCTGCTGCCCTCACAAAGCGATTTGGCGGAGTTCTTAGCCGCGCACGAGGTCGAAATCATCGCCAGTTTGCCTTATTTCCAGGCCTCGCACACAGATGCGCAGCGCGGTCCGGGCATTTTCGCAAAGTCCGTTGAGGCCTTACGCCGGCTCAACCGGCTCGGCTATGGGATGCCGGGCAGCTCCCGGAAGTTGAATTTGGTTTATAATCCCGCAGGCGCTTACTTGCCGCCGGCCCAACATGCGATTGAGGCGGACTTCCGGCGTGAGTTGCGCAAACGTTACGGCATTGAATTTCACTCCCTCTATACGATCACCAACATGCCTGTGAGCAGGTTCCTAGAATTTTTGCTGCGCAGCGGGAACTATGACCGCTACATCCAGCGGTTGATCGACAGTTTTAACCCAGTCGCCGCCCGCGGCGTTATGTGCCGCAAAACCCTGTCCGTTGGTTGGGACGGCACGCTCTATGACTGCGACTTTAACCAAATGCTCGAATTACCTGTCCGCCAAGGACTGCCGCGGCACATTCGCGACTTCGACCCCATGCAGCTGGGCGCAAGAGAGATTGTGGTCGGCCAGCATTGCTACGGCTGCACGGCTGGATCCGGCTCCAGCTGTAGCGGTGCAATCACCAAATAAACGGCGTCGTATTTAGGCCAAGAGGCGGAGGAGTTCTCGCATCGAATCGTGTGAGGCTTGAATTTGCCCGTCTCCGAAAATGTGTGTCTCAAGTCCGACCTGTCCTGGATAGCCATCCTCTTGAAGTGCCCGGAAGATCGATTTCCAGTCCAGCTTGCCAGGATAGTTCAAAATGCTTTTACCCTTGATCTGCACATTCCAAATCCGCTTTTTGGGCAAGAGACGGTAGCCGTCAGGAAACGGGTTTTCCTGGTGCGCTGATCCGTTGTGCGGGTCCCAGTTGATGCCCACCCACGGCGAAGGGATGAGCTTGAACAGGGCAGCCAGCTCCGCACAGGTGCCGACGTTGCAGGCTACCTCGTTCTCCACTAGCAGATGAATCTTCTCCGAGCCTGCCACCGCAGCCAGCTCCCGGATCACCTCGGCAACCCGCGGCAAGGCGGCCATGGGGTCTGGTGTCCGCCAGCCCGTGAAAACACGCACCTTGTCGACTCCCAGAATTTTTGCCGCACGAATCGCTTTTTGCAGATCTTCAAATCGGCGTTCAAAACGCGTTTGATCGGCCTTCATCCGAGCCAGGCGGCGCTCGCCGTCGTCCTTCGACCAGCGAGCCGGCTCAAGCCCTGGAATCATGACCTTCAACAGGCTCGTGTTCAAAAACGAAACACGCAAACCGTGGCGGTCCAGCAGCTGGGCCGTTGTCCGGACCTCCTCTTCGGACAGAAAGGCATATTCAGCCCGCTTGCCAGGCACCTGACGCAGTTCGACCCAACGAAGACCGTATTGCTTGGCGAAAGCTACGGCATCCTCGGCCGTCCGGGCCACCTCGTCGGTAATCACGCTGACGCGCGAGAGGTCAATCCGGTTCTTTGCCCCCAGCAAAGAAGTCGTCAAACAGGAAGCAATCCAACTCCGTCGGCTCCACATCATGCTCACAAACTCACAAGCATAGCGCGTTCCGGAAGTGGAAACTGCCCCGCATCCAAAGGTCCCCGCTCTTTTTGACTATCGCAATTTCACGGGTTTTCCGCCTTGTTCTTTGCTCTTCTGGGCGGCGTCCATGAAGGCGAAGATCTCTAGCGTATCCTCATTTGGCACGGGCGGCTGTTTGGTTTGAAAAAAACGCACCACCTCTTTCAACATCGGCGCATAGTTCACGCGCATCTTCGGGGGGCTTTGCAAAATCTCCTTCTCGCGAAAAACAACCACTCCGTAATCGCCCGAAGGCCGCAGCGAACGCACAGTTCCAATCCGGCCGTCTTTCCACCGGCAGGTAATTTCATCAGCGTTTTTTCCCACCGTGCGGGTGACGGTTTCGCAACCCCTTCCCATTAACGTGAACAGCATCTCAATCGGGTGTACCGCATACCAGGATAGATCCAGGTAATGATGCTCCTCGGTCGGTCCTGGACCCCAGGTGATAACGCCAAGGTTCTGGGGTGAGCTCCAGTTCACACATGCCTCCGTGTAGCGGAGGCTTGATGTGCTAAACCACGGGACGTTTTTTTCCTTGCCAATTCGCGCAATCTCGCGGGCATCCTCGAGCGTGGAAGCAAGAGGCTTGTCAATAAACACGGGCTTGCCGCAGGTGGCGATTTCCCGGAACTGCGGCAGATGTTTCCGCCCATCGACGCTTTCGAGCAAGAAGCCGTCTACTTTCGGACACAGGGCCGAGATCGTGGGAACAATCTCCACGCCCCACTTGCTTTCCAGCTCCTTGGCGTACTGATCCACGCGTGTTCGGGAGCTTTCGACATCTGGGCTCCCCCCTTTGAATGCTGCCACAATTCTCGCGCCAGGCACGTGGTTTGGGTTGTTGACATCATGGAAAATGCTGGTAAACGCAAGGACGTGAGACGTATCCGTGCCGACAATTCCCAACTTGATTTGCGCGGGCGCAGGAAGCAGAGAGAAAAAGCCGAGGAAGAGGGCAATAGAAAACATCGCCCTCCATTCTAGTGCATTTGAAAAAAACTTACTGCAGACTGGCGGAAACTTCTTTCTTTTGAGGGCGTGGCCTGCCAATGTAAGTCGGATCTAAATCGACTGGGATCACAAAGTCGACAAAGGCCGCAAGCATCTCCTCCCAGGTTTGATCGCCCCAGCGCACTTCCTGCTTCGGATCCGGATTATACGGGTTGTTCGGGGAATTGTCATAATGCGCCGTAATTTCGAGTTGTGTTCCCCGGGGCAGCCTTTTCGGCTCCTTCAGGTAGTAACTGAGCTGCCAGTTGAAATCATATTTCGGCACATCCAGCAGAATTTCACTTTCCCCCGTCGGATAAATGGCGCGGTAGGTCATGGCCTTACCCCGCACATGCATGTGCGGAAACATGCTCTGGAGCATGACATCCTCGTGAATGGTCACCTTGGCCATCACCTTAGCGTTGGCCTCACCGGGCGGAATGCGCAACATCGGGTTGGCAATGAACGTGTTGACGACGCGCTCTTTGGGCGGCTGCTTCGCGAAGACAATTCCCACACGGCTTCGATCAAAGGTTTCTTTGCCATTCGCCGTGTAGTGCATCTGGAAGATCAGGTCGGATCCAGCTTTGATCAGTCGCGCCTGCCCCGGCTTACACTCATAAGCCATTCCCCCGGGCACGTAGACGCTCACCATTTCTGGACCGTTGCCCAGCATGAAAAAGAATCCCCGCCCAGTATCCGGTCCATTCATCGGTTTGCTTGGCGGAGGCGTAAAGGGAATGCCGGGCTGGGCCGCCTTCATGTAACCCGATCCCGGGGGGCGCGCCATCAGCACGACGTGGTGAACCACTTCGCGGGCGCCTGGGCGCACCTCAATTTTCTCCACCCACTTATCTTCGGTGAAGTTCGTAGGCACGACAATCCAGGTGTAATCGACCGTTCCAGTGGCTGGCACTTTAAACGGTTGAGGCATCTCAAAGACTACATCGGGCTTGCCAATGCTCCATCCCTCGGCGTAGCTCACTGGGGGCGGAGCGTCTTTTGGATCGCCTTGTGGAGCGCCGGCATCCACCCAGGCAACGATCAGATCCATTTCCTGCTGGCTCAGCCGCCGGTCATTGGCGAACTCCCCGTGCGCCGGGTTGGCGAACCAGGGGGGCATCTTCCGGTTTAACACCGCTGCCTTGATCGCCTTCGCCCAGGGCCGGGTTTCTTGATAGCTCAGAAATGACATCGGCGCTGCTTCTCCCGGCCGGTGGCACTCCTGGCATCGTTTCTGCAAAACGGGCAGCACATCGCGATAAAATGTCGCCTTCTTTGTCGCCGCAACCGCGGACGAGGCGAAAAGAAAACCCGCAACCCACACCAGCAGATTCTTCATAACCCAACTCTTTCCATCCTACCACTGGCCAATTTTCGCTCTCCATGAGACGAAAGGCGCTAGAATCAGCGCATGGGGCCGCTGCTCAGCTTTTTCACCCTCCTTGGAGTTCTTCTTCCGGCGCAGCCGCCAAGCTGGTCTCCCGCCTTTTCGATGAAGTTTCGCAATCTTTCCCAAGTGATTGTTTCACCAGACGGAAGATGGGTTGTGTGGACCGAGCGCGAGGCCATTTTGAGCGATGACAAAAGTGAATATTTGAGCCAGCTCTTTCTGAGCCGCAGTGACGCGAGCCTGAGGCTCCAGCTAACCCGGGGTGAAAAGGGCGCCGACTCTCCCCAATTTTCCGCCGACAGCCGCTACATCTTCTTCGCCTCGGAACGTGCCGGCAAGCGCAACGTCTTCCGCATCGCACTAGAGGGCGGCGAGGCGGAGCAGCTGACTAGCTGGAAGGGTACGCTCTCGGAGTTTGCAGTTTCTCCCGACGGAAAGCTGCTCGCCTTTGTCGGCCGCCAAGAGGACCCCGAAGAAGAGAAGCGCAAAAAAGCCAAGCTCGACTTTCGCATCGTTGATGACCAGCCCAAAAACTCATCTCTGTGGATTGCCGCTCTCACCGAAGCTTTGCCCGCCACCCCGAAAAAACTGGTCGATGGCCCGAATCACGTTGTAAGTCTCGTTTGGTCGCGCGACGGAAAGAAGATTGCCTATGTCCACCGGCCGCGGCCAGAGGCAGATTTTGGAGGCAAATCCGACATCTCCGAAGTCGAGGTGGCCACGCAAGCGGTGACTCCGATCGCCACGGAAGCTGTGGCCGAAGATTCTCCACATTACTCTCCAGACGGTCGTTTCATCGCCTATGCCAAATCCTTAGGGACACGGCGGGTGGATGGGGTGAGGATTGCGCTCCGAAACCTCGCCTCGGGACAGCTGCGTCTGCTGGCAAAAACGCACGATGACGCTCCCAACTTAATCGGTTGGACCGCGGATTCGAAAGCTCTGGTCTACACCGAAGTTCGTGGCGTGCGGACAGGCATCTATCGCCTGCCTCTCGATGGAGAAGCGGAAACGGTGCTGGAACTTCCACGCGGCACCCTGGGGGCTGTCTCCTTTAACGGCCAGCACTGTGGTTTTACCAAACAGTCGCCCGAGGAACCAGAGGAGGCCTATTTCTGGGATGGCAAACAAGCCCCCCTCCGGGTGAGCGCCGCTCATGTCAACCTGGCGCTGCCCCCCATGGGCCGCACGGAAGTCGTTCGCTGGACGAGCCCGGATGGCCGCTCGGTCGAGGGCTTGCTCACTTATCCGGTAGGCTATCAGCCGGGACGCCGTGTCCCCCTCATCCTCAATATTCACGGTGGGCCAGCCGGTGTATTTACAGAAACTTTTACCGGCGCTGCCACCATCTACCCGATTGCTTCCTTCGCTGCCCGGGGCTTTGCCGTACTGCGTCCGAATCCCCGGGGCTCGACCGGTTACGGCGCCGCAACCCGGCAAGCCGTTGTCCAAGACTGGGGAGGACGAGATTTTGAGGATCTCATGAGTGGAGTCGAGCACGTGATTGGAATCGGCGTGGCTGATCCCGAACGCTTGGCCGTCATGGGTTGGAGCTATGGCGGCTACATGACGGCCTGGATCATCACCCAAACCGCTCGATTCAAAGCCGCCGCCGTCGGCGCAGGAATTACCAACCACATCAGCATGTATGGCACCCACGACATTCCTTCCGTCTATGAAGACTACTTTGGCGGCGCTCCTTGGGATTCCAAGCTCGTCTACTTAAAAAGTTCGCCTATCGAGTATGTTTCCCGGGTCAAAACCCCTACTCTGATCCTCCACGGCGAACAAGACGAGCGCGTTCCCATTGGCCAGGCCTATGAGCTTCATCGCGCCTTGAAACGCCGGGGCGTACCGGTGAAAATGATCGCCTATCCGCGCACTCCGCACGGGCCCCGCGAGCCAAAATTTCTCCAGCACATCGCTGAGCAACATCTGGAATGGGTGGAGCAGTATTTGAAATAGAATGGCCGTACGACGGATTCTTCAGCTGGGCGACCCTCTGTTGCGCCAGGCCTCTTGTCCCGTATCCGACTTCTCGCTGGCGCGCCGCATCTTTAACGACCTCGAGGATACCCTACACGAGTTCCAGCGAACCTGGGGCTTTGGCCGCGGCATCAGCGCCGTACAAATTGGCGAACTTCAACGCCTGATTTATCTCGAATTTGAGGGTGTACGCTACCAGCTCGTCAACCCGCAGTTGGACTGGTTGAGCGAGGAGCAGTTTGAACTCTGGGATGATTGTTTCTCCTTTCCCCATCTCCTCGTACGGCTGCGGCGCTCCTACGCCGTGCGCTTGCGGTACGTCGACTCCGAGGGCAACCCCCAGAGGCTTGAGGCGAGCGGTGCTCTTTCCGAGCTGTTGCAACACGAAATGGATCACTTGGACGGCATTCTCGCCATCGACCGTGCGATTGACTCCAATAGTTTTTGCACCCGCGAAGAGTTTGAGCGTCGCTACCGTCCGCGCGACAACTCCTAGCCCGGCAAGTGCACCGAGACACTCTCCGCGCTCGGGATAAGATTGTAGGTGCGGAATGTCCATTCCTCCCCTTCCACCCTCTCTGGAAAGTCTCGGCCGCAGGCCTTTTTCTTTCTATCCGCCTGTCGTCAACATTGAGCACAACGAGTGGGTGTACCAGCGGGCCACCTGGTCTGAGATCCTTGTCCTCAACACAAAAACTCAAGAGGAAGTCTGGGTGCCGCGGCGCTTTCTAGGCGAAGTTTCGAAAGTCGACGAGCCAGTGATGATTGTTGGCTTAAAGCGCGAGCTCGAATATAAAGCAGGCGCACTCTGGCCTCACGAACGCCGAGTGATCGAGATGCCACGAGCCGTCAATGACTTGCCTCCCAGCCCCACGGAGCCACAGGCCGCTCCGAAGCCTCGCAACGTGACCGGAATTCGCCTGAATGACGGCGCGGAATCCCGAATCGGAAAGCTGATTGTGGCGGCGCTCGTCCTTGGCGTGCTCGTCACTTTTGGCGTGGTCAGCTTCTTTCGCGCCCGTACCGATCCTTCCCGGGTGACCTTTGTCCCTATCCTTCAGCAAACCATCGGACTCACCGCCCAGGACAAATATCATGATGTTGTCCGCAAACTCGGGCAGCCGACGGAGGACTACTGGAAGTCGGACATCGGTGAGCTTCAGTACCGCGTTCTTCGCTACAAGGACAAGGGCTGGTACGTCATTCTCATGGGCAGTGACCGCGAAGAGGCTCGTTATATCGGCACCATGAACGAAAACTGGAAACCGATCGACGCCACCGATCCGCGCACGCGCGCCATGCTGAATGGCTTGCCTCGATTCTGAACTTGTTTTTGAACAAGCGTTTCCGGCGCTCTTCGCACGACCAGCGGCAACCGCAGCAAAGCCCGCCACGTCTTCCTTGCCAGATGCTCCGGGCCGGTAAGGCGTCGGGCCTCGCTCTGGCTCAAACCCAAACCTTGCTTCCGGGCGGTTATAGTATTCTGAGATCGTAAGGCAGAGGTTCCAATCATGGGAGGTCCGCTTATGATGACCGCTTTTTGCAGACTGAGCTTGCTTTCGGCGGCCACGGCTTTGCTTGCGGGAATGGCGTTCGCTCAGACGGGTGCGATAGAAGGTGACGTAAAAGGCGAAGACGGTAAGCCACTGCCGAAAGGTGATTGCAAGAAATCCATCGGCGGCTGTATCAAAATCGAGCGCACCGACATCAAAGGCAACTACCAAACGGCCACCGACAAAAAGGGACATTATTTTCACGCAGGGCTGCCGCTGGGCGTCTATAACGTAACGCTCGAAATCGATGGCAAGGTCAGAGACCGCGTACAGGGTGTCCGTACGCGGCTGGGTGATCCTGTCGTTGTGAATTTCGACCTTGCCGCCATGAAGCAAAGGCAAGAGGCCATGCAAAAAGCGGCGGAAACCGGACAACTCACCCAAGAGCAGTCCCGGGAAATGTCGGCTGAGCAA
Organism: Bryobacteraceae bacterium; assembly: GCA_025056455.1. Taxonomy (GTDB): domain Bacteria; phylum Acidobacteriota; class Terriglobia; order Bryobacterales; family Bryobacteraceae; genus CADEFT01. Next base: position 349,785 of record JANWVY010000004.1, read on the forward strand.
AGGGCCGCGATTGAAAAAGCCATGAAAGAGCGGGCGGCCGCCATGGCCAAGAACAAGGCCTTGAACGATGCCTTCAACGGTGGCATGGAAGCGCTCAAAACCAAACAGTATGACGCTGCGGTGCAATCGTTCACCAAAGCCGCCGAACTGGATCCGAAGCAGCACGTCATCTGGGCCCAACTGGCGGAATCCTATATGGGTTTAGGCGGCACGAAGACCGGTCAGGAACAGGCAGATCTTTACGCGAAAGGGCTCGAAGCCTATAGTAAAGCAATTGAGCTGCTTCCCACCGATGCCGCCTACCGCAACAACTACGGTTTGGCTCTGGTCAAGGCCAAGAAAATTTCCGAGGCTCAAGCCGAACTCGAGAAGGCGGCGCAGCTAGATCCAGCAAATGCCGGCCGCTACTTCTACAACCTTGGCGCGGTGCTTGTGAACTCGGGGCAGAATGAGCCGGCCGGTGAAGCTTTCAAGCGAGCCATCGAAGCTGACCCCAATTACGCTGATGCCCAGTATCAATATGGGATTTATCTGCTGTCCAAGGCTATCACTACTGCCGATGGCAAGGTCGTCCCTCCTCCAGGCACGCGTGAGGCCTTCCAAAAGTACGTGGAGTTGAAACCGGATGGCCCGTTTGCTGAATCGGCCAAAGGGATGCTCGCTTCTCTCGACGCCACTGTCGCTACCGAGTACAAGAATCCGGCAGCGCAGCAACAGCAGACCAAGAAGTCGACCAAGAAGAAGTAATTTTCTTGATGAGGCGAACGGGGGACGCACGAGCGTCCCCTTTTCGTGTATCTGTCCCCTATGATTCGCGCTCTGCTCTATGCGGTTTTGAGCATCGTGGCCATCACGGTGATCCGGCTCGTTGCAGGTCTCGTGATGAAAGCGGTCGCCGATTCCCTTCGCCCGCAAGGCAGTCCACCGGCCGGCCAGCGCGCACGGCGAGGCGGGGCGGTTCCAACGAGTGGAGAGCTAAAACCTTGCCAGAGTTGTGGCGCGTATGTTTTGGCGTCGGTGGCCAAGACCTTGCAGTTCGGGAGCAGCACGGCCTACTTTTGTTCTGAGGACTGCCGCAAAAAAGCCCGCCCCTAGGGCCGTAGGGAAGCCAGTTGAGCAGGGAACTCCCCCATCCAATTGACCTTGCCCGTGTGCGGTTCATAGACTCCCCCAACGATTTTTACGGCTCCTAAACGTACTCTCTTAGAAACTGTCGCGCTGCCGCGAAGCAGGTTCTGAGCTACATTCCAAACATTTACGCGCGCGGTCTCTTCCAGCAGATCCTGGCCACGAAGACTTGGGTTATAGTGCCGCGTTTGGTGGGCTGCGGCATCCAGCAAATGGGATAGCGGCGCGATTTCCTCGGGCATTGGCTCCCCTCCTACCGTAGCTTTCAACAGAGGGCAATCCAGATGACCGAGCACGACCAGCAACTTGGCCTTGGTGTAGGTTAACGGATGCGCCACCGAGGCGATTAAATCCCGCGAGGCGACCGGTCCGGCCGTGCGCACGCAAACCAGCTCGCCTGCACGTTGTGCGAACAAAGATTCCGGGCTAACGCTGAGGTCGGAGCAAGTCAAAACAATGGCTTTCGGCGAATACGGGCGGGGCACTCCCGCGTTCCGCAACGGTTGGGAGGCAACCCAGCGCTGATTTCCTGCGGCCAAGGCCCGCAGGATCTCTTCTGGTGTTTGCAGTTCGGCGTCAACCTCCGCTGTTACCTGCACCGAGTAAGGCGCTTCGAGCGATTGCCGAGCTGGCGCTTGGCGCCGCAGGGTTCGACCCGTTCGCGTCGCTGTCTCGGACGCAGCAGCAGTGGATTTCACATAGGAACCAGGCCGCAAGAAGGGCGCTTTCCGCTCAACCCGTGCACCCTCTCGCTTTTGGCCCGCATCCCGGTGGTGAGGCTGTTCCCCTTTTTCGGGTCCGTGCGCCGGCATCTGTCCTGGATGGCTGGCCGGCTTTTTCACCTCTCCGAGGGCCGAGGGCTTCTGCTCGTCTGAGGAGTGTCCGGAATCCTTTGCGGACTGGATCTGCGCGGGTTTGCTGTGGGGAGGTTTTTCGCCCGGCTTGGAGCTGGCTCCCGCGGCCAGCGAGCGAGAAAACAAAAAGGCAGAGACGGCAACCCACGTCAACGGCTTCTTCAAGTTCAAACTCCTGGTCATTCTCCTTATCGGCTCTTCTGGCCCGGAGAGCGCCAGATTTTTGCTAACTAAAGTAAATTTCCTCAGTCCCGATGCAAACCAGACTCGAGCGCCTGCCGGTGCCACCGTACCGCTGAGGTGACAATGGTCTCCAGATCAGAGTGTCGGGGCTGCCAGTGCAGCAAGCGTTTCGCCTTGTCGGGCGCGGCCACCAGCTCTGCCGGATCGCCTGGACGCCGCGGAGCTTGCTTGACACACACCGGCGCGCCACTGATCCGCTGCACGACGTCAATTACGCTGCGTACACTGTATCCCCGTCCCACCCCTAAATTCATCGCTGCTGACTGGCCACCCTCTTGCAAATACTCAAGCCCCCGGACATGACCCTCCGCGAGATCGTCCACATGGATGTAATCTCGAACCGCCGTACCGTCGGGCGTCGGATAATCATCGCCATAAATTTCGATATGTGGCCGCAGCTTCAAAGCGGCATAGATCGCCAGCGGGATCAAATGCGTCTCCGGGGAGTGCATTTCGCCAATTTCCCCACCCAAGTCCGCGCCGGCCGCATTGAAATATCGAAGAGACAGCCAGCGAAGACCATGCGCGCGCGCATAGGCGGCCAGCGCCTCTTCAACATAAAACTTCGATTCTCCATACGGATTAATCGGACGCCGCTTTTCGGTTTCCGGGATGGGAACTTGTTCCGGTTCGCCGTAGACGGCGGCGGTCGATGAAAACACAATTTGCTGAACATGATTGGCCACCATGGCGTCCAGCAAATGAATTGAATTCGCAAAGTTGTTGCGGTAATACTTGCCGGGATCGCGCACCGATTCCCCGACGTAGGCCGACGCCGCCAAATGAATTACTGCGTCCACTCCCTTCAAAAGCTCGCAAAGCCGGGCGCGGTCTGCCAGATCCGCCTCAATGAGCGGCCCCCAGCGTACCGCCCAGCGGTGACCCATCGAAAGGTTATCTACAACAATGGGCTGGTGCCCGGCTCGGGCAAGCGCCTTCGCCACGTGGCTGCCAATGTAGCCGGCACCTCCCGTTACTAGGACTCGCAAGAAATTCTCCTCCAGCTGTCGAAAATCCCCTCCATGATACCATCCCGGTTCCTATCCCTTTTTCCCACAACGAGATCCAAGCCGCCCGCAAAGCCAGCTGAAGGCTTTCGCGCTGAACTCTCACCCTTGCGCTGCGGCCTGGCGAAGGCCCGCACCCTTTGCGATAGGATGACCATATATGCCGCGTTATGCCGCCATCGATATTGGCAGCAACTCCGTGCGCCTGCTGGTGGCTGAGATCGGCGCTGACGGCCAGATGAAGGTGCTCGCTGACGAGCGCACGGTCATCCGGCTGGGGGAAAGCGTGTTCCGCCAGGGGTTCTTGAGCGCGGAAGCGCTCGACGATCTCACTGCGGTGCTGGTACGGATGGCTACCATCATCCGCCAGCACGATCTCGATGGAATGCGAGTGGTGGCGACCTCCGCGGTTCGCGACGCCAGCAATCAGCAAGAATTCCGCGATCGTGTCGCTTCGGCCATTGGAGCTCCCGTGGAGATCATCTCCGGTCTTGAAGAGGCGCGCTTGATCCATTTGGGAGTCCAAGCCCGCTGGCCTGGCCTAAAACAGCGAGCCCTCATCATTGATGTGGGGGGCGGCAGCGCCGAGATCATTCTGAGTGAAGGCCAGGCTTTGAAGGCGGCCTTCTCCAAACCGCTCGGAGCCGTCCGTCTCAAGGAAGTCTTTCTGCAACATGATCCTCCCCAGGCCGTTGAGCTGCGCCGGCTCGAAGAATATATCGCGGAAAAGGTCAGACCGGCCCTCGAGCGGATTGGGACCGCCCCCTTTGAGCGGGCCATTGGCACCTCTGCCACGGCGGCCGCTCTGGTCTGCGCTATCCACCGGATTCCGCGCGCCCGGCGCGAGCAGGCCGACCGCCTCAAGGTGACCCGCCAGCAAGTCCGGCGGCTCTACCTCGATCTTTCCGGAAAGGATCTCGCCCAAAGGCGGAAACAGGTTGGCGTTGGACCGCGCCGCGCGGAAATTATTGTCCCCGGCGTGGCCGTCTTCGATCGAGTGATGGAGATGTTCCGTCTTCCCTCGCTGTTCTACTCCACGGCGGGAGTCCGCGATGGCGTGATTGCCGACCTGGCCCAACGCCGTGTCGGGCGGGAACGCTCCCTGCTTGATCGAGAGCAGCGCCGCGTCGTTGAGCAAATGGCCCGCCGCTACGGCGTATCCGTCCCCCACGCGCGGCAAGTGGCGGCTTTGGCCCACCGCTTATTTGAAATCCTCCAGCCGCTTCACAAACTCCCGCCTCCGGCTGGGCGTCTGCTCGAAGCGGCTGCCTACCTGCACGACATCGGCCACTACATCAGCGACTCGGCCCATCATAAGCACTCTGCCTACATCGTGGCCAACTCCCCCATGCCCGGCTTCACGGTCGCAGAACGCCACTTGATCGCCATGCTGTGCCGCTTTCACCGCAAGTCCATGCCAGCAGGCAAGCACGAGGCGGTGCAGGACATGACGCCCGAGGACCGGCGCACTCTGCTCTATCTAGTGCCTCTGTTGCGGCTGGCCGATAGCCTCGACCGCAGCCACTCCCAGCTCATCCAACAAGTGGACTGCGAATGCCGCAACGGAGCGGTGGCGCTGCGTGTGACCGCAGGCGCCGGCGTGGACCTCGATCTCTGGGCCGCCGAACGCGTCGCTGACGTCTTCCGTCAAGTTTATGGATGTGAACTGACCCTGCGCAGCGAAAGGGGTTCGCCATGACCTTGGAAGAGTTTGTTCGCCAGCAGGTAAGCCAGCTGATTGACCGGCTGGAATTCGAAATCCGGCGTGCCGCCACCGAACATGGAGCCGACGCCATTCACGATCTGCGTGTCGCCATCCGCCGGCTCACACAGGCTTTGCGCGCCTTCCGCTCCTTGTTTGGCAAACAGCCCGTCCGCCAGGTCCGTTCCCGTCTGCGTGAAGTTATGGACATCGCCGCTGAAATCCGCAGCCGGGACATCGCCTTGGAACTGTTTCAAGCGGCCGATATTCCCTCCAACTGCCCTGCCGGCGAGATGTTGCGCAAAGAGCGCGACAAGCAAGCGCGAAAGCTGCGGGCGAAGCTGAGACTTTGGCGCCGCGAAGAAGTCTGGCGGCAGTGGCGCCAGCTGCTCAGTCTGCCGGAGGTCGCTCCATGAAACGGCTCGAAGGGCGCTGGCAGCCCCACCAATCCTGCGCCGTCAATCTCAAGCGCGAACTGCCCAGATTCATCGAGGCCTATTTCACGGCCGGTCGCAAGGCGGCGCGAAAGCGGGCCTCTGTCGAGCAACTGCACGAGTTCCGCCTGGCCACCAAGCACTTTCGCTACCTGGTAGAAATGTTTCAACCGCTGCTTGCCCCGCGAGTCGAAGAACTGCTCAAAAGACTCCGCCATATCCAAAACCTCCTCGGTGACCTGAACGATTACGCGACCACCCGCCAGTTGCTCGAAAGCGAACAGAACCGCCCTGAAGTGGTGGCGCTGTTCTCCTACCTCGACGAAGCGAGCCGCAAAAAACGTCGGGAGTTTCGCCGTTACTGGCTCGAAGTCTTCGATGCCGAGGACCAGCAGGATTTCTGGCTTCAAACACTGACCACCAGGATCCGGAGAAAGCACACCCCAGCAGCGGTGTCTGAAACCCAACCACAGGTGGCCGTGGGAGTTTGATTCGTTCTCCCCGGGCATGCTATCCTACGCATTTAAGTTTGGCCTCAAAGGCTCGCTCAAACCGTTTCCCATAGCATCGCAATGGAATCGACCATAAACGCGCTCGGCGGCATTCTGCTGAACGCCATTCCTACTTTCCTGCTGTTTTTGCTTTTGCATTTTTACTTGAAGGCGGTGTTCTTCGGGCCGCTCGAGAGAATTCTCAAACAGCGCCACGAGGCGACCGTAGGGGCGCGCCAGCGGGCGGAGGAGAGTCTCGCAAAAGCCGAAGCGAAAGCAAACGAATATGAAGCAAAGTTGAAGCAGGTACGCGCCGAGATCTATCAAGAGCAAGAAAACATGCGCCGGAAATGGCAGCAAGATCAAGATGCACAAGTCGCTTCTGCCCAGCAGAAGGCCAAGGAGATGGTGGCGTCAGCGAAGGCCGAAATCGAGTCAGACCTGGTGGCCGCAAAGAAGGTCCTGGAAGCTGAAAGCCGTTTCCTCGCCTCCCAGATCGCCCAACGCGTGCTGAGCGGAGGAGCGGCATGAAGCGTTTGCTTGTTGCTCTCTTTCTGATGGCGCCCTTGCTCGGCTCAGAATCTGGACACGGAGCGGGCAGCCAAGAGCCGAGCATCCTCTGGAAATGGGCCAATTTTATTCTGCTCGCGGGCGCTCTTGCCGCGTTAATCCGCAAATACGCCGGACCTTTCTTTGAGTCTCGCAATCAGGCCATTCGCGGAGCCTTTGAACAGGCTGAGCAGGTGCGAGCTGAAGCCGAACGGCGCATCGCAGACATTGAGGCCAAGGTAGCAAATTTTGAGCGAGAAGTTCAGTCGCTGCGCGAGCAGTCCCGGCAAGAAATGGCGGCCGAAGCCGAGCGCATGCAGCAAATCACAGCTAGGACCGTCGCAAAAATTTTCGCCCAAGCGGAAATGGAAATTGCTTCCGCTTCCAAGCATGCACGGCAACAACTGAAGGCATTTTCCGCCGACCTTGCGCTGGAACTGGCTGCTGCCGAGATCCGCCAGCGCATGACCCCAGCCCAGCATCAAACCCTGGTGAACCAGTTTACCGCCAAACTCGGCTCCGTAATGAAGAACTAAGCGCACCCATGTCGTTAGCCATCGCATCGCACTATGCCAACGCTCTGGCGGATGTTATCTTGGGGCCCAAATCCACTCTCGCCCCGCCGAAAGCACTGGAACAGCTTCAAGCGGTGGAGGAAGTATTTCACAGCTCGCGCGAATTGCGACACGTGCTCAGCTCCCCGGCCGTGCCTATGACGCGAAAAAGTGCGGTGATTTCCCGTCTGTGCGAGTGGTTAAGCCTGGACCGTGTGCTTCGTAATTTTATTCATATCGTGGTCCTCCACCGGCGCACGGCTCTTCTTGGCCAGATCCGAAGCGCCTTCGAAGCAGTGCTGGACGAACGCATGGGATTCGTGAAGGCAAACGTAACGAGCGCAGCACCCTTGAACGCGGACGCGCAAGCGGCGCTCGAAGCACAACTCGCCCGTCTTACGGGCAAGCGTGTGCGTTGTCACTACAGGGTGGATCCTGCCTTAATTGGCGGCGTGGTGGCTTGCATCGGCTCCAAAGTGTACGACGGCTCGGTGCGTGGCCAGTTTGAAGCCTTGCGCCGTAGATTGACCGCCTAGGCGGGCGGGGTTCGCTTGGAGAGAGGTTAATATGGCTCAAATCCGAGCAGATGAGATTACGCGGCTGCTCCGCGAAGAGATTGAAAATTTCGAAAGTGCAGTTAGCGTCGCCGAAACCGGGTCGGTCATCGCGGTGGGTGACGGCATTGCGCGGGTGCATGGCCTGGAGAGCGTCATGTACGGCGAGCTGGTGGAATTCAAAGGCGGCGTCTCTGGGCTGGCCATGAACCTAGAAGAGGACCAAGTCGGCGTGGTGCTCTTCGGGGATTTCGAGCATGTCAAAGAGGGTGACGAGGTGCGCCGCACAGGTCGCATCATGTCGGTCCCGGTTGGCGAGGCTCTGGTGGGCCGTGTCGTCGATGCGCTGGGCCGTCCTATTGACGGCAAGGGGCCAATTGAAACTTCTCACTTCAACCCGGTTGAACGCCTCGCGCCAGGAGTGGTCGACCGGCTGCCCGTGAAGGAGCCCGTCCAAACGGGCATCAAAGCAATTGACGCCATGATTCCCATCGGGCGCGGCCAGCGAGAATTGATCATCGGAGACCGCCAGACAGGAAAAACCACCGTTGCTCTGGACACTATCATCAACCAGAAGGGTGGCGACATGATCTGCATTTATGTCGCCATCGGGCAGAAGCGCTCCACCGTGGCGCAGGTGGTCAAAACGCTCGAAAGCTACGGCGCCATGGACTACACCATCGTGGTCGCGGCCACAGCTAGCGATCCGGCCCCCATGCAATATCTCGCCCCCTACAGCGGTTGCGCCATGGGCGAATATTTCCGCGACAAAGGCGGGCACGCCCTCTGTATCTATGACGATCTCTCCAAGCACGCTGCTGCCTACCGCGAGATCTCTCTCCTGCTGCGCCGGCCACCAGGTCGCGAGGCCTTTCCGGGCGACGTCTTCTATCTTCACAGCCGCTTGCTTGAGCGTGCTGCCAAACTCAAGGACGGCGGTTCCCTCACTGCGCTCCCCTTCATTGAAACCCAAGCCGGAGACGTTTCTGCCTACATTCCCACCAACGTGATTTCCATCACCGATGGCCAGATCTTTCTTGAGTCAGACTTGTTCAACGCCAATATCCGTCCAGCGATTAACGTGGGCATCTCGGTGAGCCGCGTGGGAGGCAACGCGCAGATCAAGGCCATGCGCCAGGTGGCAGGCACCTTGCGTCTCGAGCTGGCGCAATACCGTGCACTGGCGGCCTTCGCGCAGTTCGGTAGCGAGCTCGATAAAGCCTCGCAGTTCCAGCTCAACCGCGGCGCCCGGCTAGTCGAGATCCTGAAACAACCCCAGTTCTCTCCCCTGCCTGTCGAAAAGCAAGTCCTCATTATTTTTGCCGGGACGAACGGCTTTGTCGACGATCTGCCAGTGAGCGAGGTACGCCGGTTTGAAGAGGAGCTATACCGCTTTGTCGAAAACGCGCATCCTCAGCTGCTGGCCACGATCCGGGAAAAGAAAAGCTTGGACGATGAGCTCAAAGCGCAGATGAGCTCCGTGCTCAAAGAGTTCAAGGAGCGCTTTACTAGCGCAAAGGCGTAATCCATGCCCAGTCTGATCGATCTACGCCGGCGCATCCGCTCGGTCAAAAACACCCAACAGATCACCAAGGCCATGAAAATGGTCGCCGCGGCCAAGTTGCGCCGGGCGCAAGAACGCGTCATCGCCGCGCGGCCCTTTGCCAACAGTTACACCAAGCTCCTGGCCAATATCGTCGCTGCCGCTGCGGGAGACGAGCGCGTTTCCTCCCACCCCCTCCTCGCTGTCAGGCCAGAAAACCGGATCCGCCTCATCCTCATCACCGCCGACCGCGGCTATGCTGGCGCGTTTAACGCTAATCTCATCCGCGGTGCTCAAAGCTTTCTTGAAGAGCGCAAGGCCGCCCGCCTGGAGCTGGAGGCTGTCGGACGCAAAGGGCGCGATTTTTTTAAACGCCGGCACGTTCCCCTGAGCGGCGAGCACATTGGCATCGTCGACAAGGCGCCCTTTGCCGAAGCGGACAAAATTGCGAAATCGGCCATGGCACGTTTCGCCAGCCAGGAGTTGGATGCCGTTTATTTGCTCTACAACGAGTTTCGCAGCGTCATCTCCCAGAAGCTCACCATCAAGCGCATTTTGCCCGTTCCGGTTCCCGACGCCCAACTGACATCGGATTATATCTACGAGCAACCGCCAGACCAGCTTCTGAGTAATCTCCTTCCCCACTATGTCAGCATCATGGTGTATGCCGCGATGCTGGAATCAGCGGCCGCCGAGCAAGCTGCGCGCATGGTGGCCATGGACGCGGCGACATCCAACGCCGCCAAGATGATTGACTCGCTCACGCTGCATCTGAACCGCGTGCGCCAGGCGAGCATCACTAAGGAAATCATCGAAGTTGTCAGCGGCGCCGCCGCATTGGAGTAATCGAGAATGGAAACTTCCACCCAAGTTGTCGGCAAAGTGATTCAGGTGGCCGGACCCGCGGTCGACCTTCAATTCTCTGAAAGCCAGATCCCCGTCATTCGAACTGCCATCCGCATCACCAGCGATGGCTTCAATACTCCCGAGCCCATCGATATCATTGCCGAGGTGGCCCAGCACATCGGCGAAGGGCGTGTGCGGGCCATCGCCTTAAAGCCCACCGAGGGCTTGGTGCGGGGCATGAAGGCCATCTCCTTAGGCACCCCGGTCATGGTGCCGGTCGGCAAGGAAGTCCTAGGCCGCGTGCTGAATGTGCTCGGCGAACCCGTCGACCGCATGGGACCTGTCCCCGCCACAAAGTTCTATCCCATTCACCGCCCCGCGCCGAGCTTTGAAGAGCAGTCCACCGAGCTGCAAATGTTTGAAACCGGCATCAAGGTCATTGATCTGCTAGAGCCATATCTCCGGGGTGGAAAAATCGGCTTGTTTGGCGGCGCTGGTGTCGGCAAAACGGTCATCATCATGGAGCTGATCAACAACATCGCCATGAAGCATGGCGGCGTCTCGGTGTTTGCTGGAGTGGGCGAGCGCACGCGCGAAGGCAATGACCTGTGGCTGGAGATGCAGGAGTCCGGCGTGGTCGACCCTAAGGATTACACCAAGTCGAAGTGCGCGCTCATCTACGGGCAAATGACCGAGCCCCCCGGGGCACGGCTGCGCGTAGGGTTAACGGGCCTAACCGTGGCTGAATACTTCCGCGATGAAGAGGGCCAGGACGTGCTACTGTTCATCGACAATATCTTCCGCTTCACCCAGGCGGGCTCGGAAGTTTCCGCTCTTCTCGGCCGCATGCCCTCGGCCGTCGGCTACCAGCCGAATTTGGCCACCGAGATGGGCGAGTTGCAGGAGCGAATTACCTCCACGCGCAAAGGCTCCATCACGTCGGTGCAGGCGATTTACGTCCCCGCGGATGACTATACGGACCCCGCTCCCGCCACCGCGTTCGCCCATCTCGACGCCACCACGAACCTCTCGCGCGAAATCGCCGCCCTCGGTATCTACCCCGCTGTAGATCCACTAGCCTCAACCTCGCGCATTCTCGACCCCATGATTGTGGGCGCCGAGCACTACCAAACCGCGCAGCGTGTCAAGCAAATTCTGCAACGCTACAAAGATTTGCAGGACATCATCGCTATCCTCGGCATCGACGAGCTGAGCGAGGAAGACAAGCTCACCGTTGCCCGCGCGCGCAAACTACAGCGCTTCCTCTCCCAACCCTTCCACGTCGCTGAACAGTTCACCGGCATCAAGGGCAAATACGTCAAGCTCGAGGACACCATCCGTGGCTTCAAGGAAATTTGCGATGGGAAGCATGATGAAGTTCCCGAACAGGCCTTCTACATGCAAGGAACCATCGACGAAGTGCTCGAGCGCTACGAGCAAATGAAAAAGCAAATGTGACATGGCCCTAGAAACGTTCGAACTCGAAATCGCCACGCCAGAGCGTCTGCTGGTTCAGGAGCGCGTCTCAGAAGCCGAAATCCCTTGTGCTTCGGGCCAGATCGGGGTGCTGGCGGGCCATGCTCCCCTGCTCTCCGAACTTGGCATTGGCGAGCTGACCTATCTTGTGGAAGGCAAGAAACACTCCATCGCCATTGCGGGAGGCGTGGTTGAGGTGCAGCCGGAGTATGTCCGCGTCCTCGCCATGACCGCAGAACGGCCCGAAGACATCGATACCAGCCGCGCCCAAGCCGCCTTAAAGCGGGCTATGGAACGGCTCGAAACCATCAAAGAGAACATCGACTATGCTCGCGCTTTGAATGCCGCGAAGAGGGCCCAGGCGCGTCTACGTGTTGCCGCAAGCCTGAGGTTTTAATCGCTTCGCGCAACAAAGCTGCGTTTAGAGACAGTTTGCGGCTGGCCGGTTGCTCTCTGCCAGCAAGTTTTCCTGCTCCTTGCTCTCCTGCTCGCTCCACCGCCTGCGTAGTTCCAGCACATTGTCCGCAAGCGATAGCAGCTGGGTGCGGATCTTGGCGCCATCCAGCTTAAGCGGACCAGGCAAAAACTTCGGCGCGGCCAGCATGTACTCCGGCTCGCGATGCTCGCTGGGCACGCGCGTCAGAAGCTGGAACAACCGGTATTCCGACGGGCCAACTTCTCGCCGCGCCCACTTGAGCTTCCGTGCAGTTGCCGGATCGCACTCCTCGACTGCTAGCAGCAGCGCCGAGCACACAAAGGCAGCGCACCAAACGGTTTTTTCCCGGCATCCGTGCGGGGTCAGCCGCCGGCACGTGGGCGGACAACAGCCCGTTCCTTGTTCGTGGCATCGGCGGCAGATTTCCCTTATGCCGCTGTCCTCAAAAAACCGGTTACACTCCTCAATCCAAACGCTGCGTGGGATTCCCCGGCTTTGTCCCACTAGGCTCCGGCACTTCCGCGCGCAAGCAGGACACAAAGTCTGCACCTTCGCCACGGCTGGCTCTCCCGGGTCTCCGAAGGCGAGCGACTCATATCGACGCGCGCCCGCTCGGCCGCAGCGAAGGCAGGCTGTCGAATTCCCGGTCTTGAAAAAACGCCCTATTTCCGCCACTTCTTGTGCCATTCTACGCCGGTAGGCGACGGCGCGTGGCCCCGGGCCTATTCTCCGAAGCCCCAGCCTCCTTGTGGTACCCTGAAGGATTAAAATCGGTTGGCTAGCCGTGTCAGCGAGTCCATCATTCTCCGCACTTATCCTTTCGCAGAGGCCGATCTCATTGTGAGCTTCTTCACCAGAGATCAGGGCAAGCTTCGCGGAGTGGCTAGGCGCGCACGGCGTCCGAAAAGCAGCTTCGGAGCAGGATTAGAACGCCTATCGGTGGTTCAAATGCACTATTACCAGCGCGAGAATCGAGAGTTGGTCACGCTTGATTCCTGCGACCTGATCCGCTCACAGTTTGCCTTGCAGTCCAGCTACGAAACGGCGGTAGGCTTGGATTACATCGCGGAGCTGGCCGAGGAATTGTTGCCGCCCCACGAGCCTAACGACCGGTTCTTCCGCCTGTTGATCGCCGTGCTCGACTTTTTGTCTCTGCGCCGTGACTCTCATTCTATCTGGGCTGCCGTTCTCTACACCAGCCTTTGGGCTGTGCGGCTATCTGGCTTTTTGCCTCCACTGCGTGTAAACCCGGACTCTTTGGCCATCGCGCAAGAGATGTTCGAAAAACCGATTGGGCAGCTTTCGCCGCGGGCTTGGACGCGTCAAACCGCATCAGATCTTCGCCAGTTCCTCCATCGCACGATCGAGGAACAAATCGAAAAGCGGCTGCTTACGGTTCCCTTACTCGAGAGTCTGTAACCATTCAGTGAACCAATCGCATGGATACCTTCCAAGAAACCATCTTCAAGTTAAAGCAATACTGGTCAGATCGCGGCTGCATTATCACCGAGCCGTACGATGTGGAAGTGGGCGCCGGCACCATGTGTCCGGAGACCTTTTTGCGCGTGCTCGGGCCGAAGCCTTACCGCGTGGCCTATATCCAACCAAGCCGCCGTCCGGCCGATGGCCGTTACGGCGAAAACCCCAACCGCCTGTATAAGCACCAGCAACTTCAGGTGATCTTAAAGCCCTCTCCGGCCGACATCCTAGACCAGTATCTGGGTTCGCTCGAGGCCATCGGCATTGACCTGAACAAACACGACCTCAAGTTTGAGGAGGACAACTGGGAATCTCCAACACTGGGTGCTTGGGGTATCGGCTGGCAGGTGATGATGGACGGGTTAGAGATCACTCAGTTCACCTACTTTCAGCAATGTGGCGGCGTGGATCTCGATTTGGTGCCTGCCGAGATCACCTATGGCATGGAGCGTCTGGTCGCCTTTTTGCAAGGCCGCTCGAGCGTCTATGACATTGACTGGACCAGAGAGGTGAAATACGCCACCGTGCGGCTGGCCGAGGAGTTGCAACACTCCGTCTATAACTTCGAGCTGGCTTCGGTCGATACCCTGTGGCAGTTGTTCAGCCTGCACGAGAAAGAGTGTCAGCGCCTGCTGGACGCCTACGCCAGTTATCCGGAAAAGAGCCGCTTCCCTTTGCTAGCCGCCTATGACCACGTTTTGAAGTGTTCCAACTTGTTCAATCTGCTAGATGCCCGCGGAGCCATCAGCGTGACCGAACGGGTGGGTGTGATTGGCCGGGTGCGGAAGCTTGCCGTGGGTGTCGCCTCGCTCTGGCTTGACCAGCAATCGGCTGCTTCAGAGTCGCTCAATGAGGTGGCCGTGCAATGAGCGCTCTGCCCTTGTTAATCGAAATCGGGACGGAAGAGATTCCCGATTGGATGATTCGAAATGCCGTTTCTAACTTCCGGGAGATGGTCACCAGCCTGCTCGCAGAAGAGCAGCTGGGAGGCGTGATCCGTTTTGCGGACGCGACGCCTCGCCGCATCGCCTTGATTGCGGACCAGGTTCTCAGCAAACAGCCGGACCGCGAAGAGCTGGTGTTCGGTCCCCCCAAATCAGCCGCTTTTCAGGACGGCAAACCAACCAGCGCCGCGCTCGGATTTGCCCGCAAAAATGGCGTCGAGGTGGACATGCTCCGCATTGAAGCCACGCCCAAGGGCGAGTATGTAGCCGTGCGCAAGATGACGCCTGGACGCAGTGCCAAACAAATTCTCGCACAAGCTTTACCGGATCTCATCCTGAAAATCTACTTTCCGAAAACGATGTACTGGACGGGCAAGGGTGGGGCTCGCTTCATCCGCCCCATCCGCTGGCTGGTGGCCGTTCTGGGCGAAAACGAAGTCATTCCTTTTGAGATTGAAGGCGTAGCCTCAAGCAACATTACCGATGGGCACCGGCGGCTGGGAGCAAGAGCCATTTTCGTGCACGCCGGTAATTATGTGTCCCAGCTTGAAGCCAATGGCGTGATTGTCTGTTCCGAGCAACGGAAACGCCGCATCTTGGACGGTATGGCGAAGCTGGTTGAGGGCACGGGTCTACGCGTGAAGGCCGACAGTGCGCTGCTAGAAACTCTGGTCTTCCTGACCGAGTACCCAACGCCGATTCTCGGCTCTTTCGACCGCCACTACCTCGCGCTGCCAGAAGAGGTGCTGGTGACCGTCATGCGGCATCACCAAAAATATTTCAGCCTCGAGGACGAAGCCGGGCGCCTCGCGCCGAACTTTATCGCCGTTATCAATATGGCCTCCGATCCCGAAGGAATCGTGCGGCATGGCAATGAGCGCGTCTTGCAGGCCCGTTTCAACGATGCTCGCTTTTTCTGGGAATTTGACCAGCGCAAAAGGCTTGAGGACCGCGTTCCAGATCTTGCCCATGTGACGTTTCAAGCCAAACTCGGATCCTATCTCGACAAGACGCACCGCATGGTGGCGCTCGTCCGCGAATTCGGCGGCGACGCCCATGCCGTGCGGGCCGCGCTGCTTTCAAAATGTGACCTCACCACCGAGATGGTGAAAGAATTCACCGAGCTGCAAGGGATCATGGGTGGTTTGTATGCGCGCCAGCAGGGAGAGCCCGAGGAAGTGGCCCGCGCCATTTATGATCACTACAAGCCGCTGAGTATGGAGGATTCAATTCCCGCCACCCTGGGCGGATGCCTGGTAGCCCTTGCTGATAAGGTAGACACCTTGCGCGGCTGTTTCGAGCTCGGCCTCGCCCCGACCGGCTCAAAAGATCCTTTTGCTTTGCGGCGCGCCGCTCAGGGCGTGGTCAAGATCTTGGTGGAAGGAAAGATCGCCCTTTCTCTCGACAGGCTCGCCGCGGGCAATCACGAACTCAGGGACTTCCTCCTCGATCGGGTGCGCTATTACTTCAAAGACGTGCGCGGTTTTCGATACGACGAAGTCAACGCCGTGCTAGCCTCGGCGGCCGACGATTTAGTGGATGTCGAACAGCGCTTGCTGGCCATCCAGACCGTTCGTCCCACTGCGGATTTTGAGCCCCTGGCGGCCAGCTTTAAACGCATCCAGAATATCCTCCGCCAGGCTGGATTCACGGGCTGCGGCGCCGTCGATGCTTCGTTGCTCGAACCCGGCCCCGAGCAGGAGCTCTTCGCCGCCTTTGAAAAGCTTCGCCTCCAGGTTAGTGCGCTGCGGGAAAAGAAAGACTACGAGCCGGCGCTTGTCGCCATTGCCAGCTTGCGCCCGCAGGTGGACCGCTTCTTCGATCACGTTTTGGTGAATGTTTCGAACGAGACCGTGCGGCAGAACCGCCTCACGCTGCTCGCCAATCTATTAACCGAGTTTTCCTCGATCGCCGACTTCTCGGAGATCGTGACCAGTTCATAAGGAGAGATACCTTCAAATATGTCGAAACAGGTTTATTCATTTGGTGCAGGCACGGCCGACGGCGACGGCTCCATGAAAAATATCCTGGGCGGCAAAGGCGCCAACCTCGCCGAAATGTGCCGGACTGGCATTCCTGTCCCTCCGGGGTTCACCATTACTTGCCAGGTCTGCAACATGTACTTCGACAATGGCAATCAGGTTCCGGAAGAAATTAACCAGCAGATGTATGAAGCCTTGGCCCTGCTCGAAGAGCGGATGGGCCAGAAGCTCGGCGACCCCTCAAACCCCTTGCTGGTGAGCGTGCGCAGCGGCGCCCCGTTCTCGATGCCCGGCATGATGGACACCATCCTCAACCTCGGCCTGAATGATGAAACCGTAAAAGCCTTGGCCCAAAAAGGGGGCGAACGCTTCGCCTACGACTGCTACCGGCGCTTCATTCAAATGTTTGGCAACGTCGTCCTGAACATCGATAAGGACGAGTTTGAACACATCTTCGAAGCGCAAAAGAAGAAAGCCAAAGCCAAGCTCGATACCGACCTGACGGCCAAGGATCTCCAGGAGGTGATCGCGCAGTACAAGAAGCTTGTCAAAAAGCACACCAAGGCTGATTTCCCTCAAGATGCACGCCAGCAACTTGAAATGGCCCGCGATGCTGTCTTCCGCTCCTGGAACAACGAACGCGCCAAGTATTATCGCCAGATGAATAAAATTCCCGACAACTTGGGCACGGCGGTCAATGTCCAAGCGATGGTCTTTGGCAATCTCGGGGAGACCTCAGCCACTGGAGTCGGCTTCACGCGCAACCCTGCTACGGGAGAAAACACTTTCTACGGTGAGTTCCTCATCAACGCTCAGGGCGAGGATGTGGTGGCGGGCATCCGCACACCGCGGCCCATCTCCGAGCTCGAGCAAGTGATGCCGCAAGCCTACGAAGAGCTGCGCGCCATCACGGCCACTCTAGAAAAACACTACCGCGACATCCAGGACTTCGAGTTCACCATTCAAGAGGGCAAGCTCTACATGCTGCAAACCCGCAACGGGAAGCGCACCGGACCGGCCGCTGTCAAAATTGCTGTCGATATGGTGCATGAAGGGCTCATCGACAAACGCGAAGCCGTGCTCCGTGTCGACCCTCAACAGCTTGACCAGCTCTTGCACCCGCGTCTCGACCCGAAACATCTCGGCCAGCTCACAAAACTCGGGCGCGGTTTGCCTGCCTCGCCCGGCGCCGCCGTCGGACGCATTGTCTTCAGCGCTGACCATGCAGTGGAGCAGGCTTCCAAGTATCCCGTTCTTCTCGTGCGCAAAGAAACCGTCCCCGATGACATCCACGGCATGGAGGTTTCCAAAGGCATCCTCACGTCGCGGGGTGGCATGACCAGCCACGCGGCGGTAGTCGCCCGCGGGATGGGCACACCCTGTGTTGCAGGCGCCGAAATGATCTTGGTCGATGAGCGCGCCAGAACCCTAACCGCTACCGTCAACGGCAAAAAAATCGTGCTCAAAGAAGGCGACTGGCTCTCCATTGATGGCAGTACGGGTGATATCTATGCCGGACAGGCCGCAACCATCGAGGCGGATCCCTCCTCGGGCGATCTCGCGGAATTCATGAGCTGGGCTGATGAATTCCGCGGAAAATTCGGCGTCCGCGCCAACGCCGACATCCCCCGCGACGCCAAAATCGCCCGCAAATTCGGCGCAGAAGGCATCGGATTGTGCCGCACTGAGCACATGTTTTTCGGCGAAGACCGGCTGCCTCATGTCCAGGCCATGATTCTCTCCGACAACGAAAAGGACCGGCGCAAGGCTCTCGCTAAGCTCCTCCCGATGCAGCGCAAGGATTTCGCCGGCCTATTCGAAGCCATGGACGGCTTCCCCGTCGTCATTCGAACCCTCGATCCGCCGCTCCATGAATTTGTCCCCAAGCGCGAAGATTTGCTGGTTGATCTCGCCAAACTGCCTTATGCCGATACGAAAACCAAAAAGGAGATGGCCGCCCGCTACCGCATGACGGTGGCGGAGCTGAAGAAAAAGCTACCCGAGCTGCTCAAACGCGTCGAAGAGCTGCATGAGTTCAACCCCATGCTTGGCCATCGCGGCTGCCGCCTCGGAATCACCTACCCTGAAATCACCGAAATGCAAGCCCGCGCCATCTTTGAAGCCGCGGTCCAGGTCGCCAAGAAAGGCAAAAAGGTCATCCCCGAGGTCATGATCCCGCTCGTTGGAAGCGTGGCGGAACTCGAAAACCAGAAAGCCATTGTCAAGAGAGTCGCCGACGAAGTGCTTGAAAAGGCCGGCATGAAAAACCTCCACTACATGATCGGCACGATGATCGAAATTCCGCGCGCCGCCCTCACCGCCGACCAGATTGCCAAGGAAGCCGAGTTCTTCAGCTTTGGCACCAATGACCTCACCCAAACCACGATGGGACTGAGCCGCGACGACTACACGAAGTTTTCCAAAGACTACCAGGAAAAGAAAATTTTCAAGGCTGATCCCTTTGCCGTGCTTGATCAGGAGGGAGTTGGCAAGCTGGTCAAAATGGCCGTGGAAGCGGGGCGCTCCACGCGGCCAGACCTCGAGGTCGGCATTTGTGGAGAACATGGAGGCGAGCCGAGTTCAGTGGAATTCTGCTACCGGATTGGCATGAACTATGTCAGCTGCTCGCCTTTCCGCGTGCCGATTGCGCGGCTTGCTGCAGCGCAAGCGGCTATTGCGGGCGATCAATCCGAACGGACACGCACGGCCTAGCTGACAGCCTTCGCACGGGCGCAGTGGCGCTTCGCTGTGCTCCAAACCGCCTTGGCCAGCTCATTCGAGCTGCCGCTGCGCCTGTTCCAGCCCAAGACAACACCTCTCCCCTGACGGGCCTGTGGCGAGGAGAGGCCAGCTGCCCACTCTCAGGGCAACCATTGCCCTGATTAGGTGAATTCTCCCATGGCGTTGAACAGGAGAGCCTCCTAGACTACAAACTTGAGGCCATCTGCTGCCCCCGCACGCTAGCAAGGGCAAGCGGTACGCCAAAAAACAGGCCAAAAGAAAAAGGCCGGCCAGAGGGATGGAAAAAACGCAGGCCGGGGAGAGAAGAGACAGCCGGGCCAGCGCTAGAAGGGGGAGAGAAGAAAAAGCCGGGCTAGCGCTAGAAGGGGGTAGCAGGAAAGGAGGAAGGAGGAAGGAGGTCGTTTGTGAAAAAAATCCTCACTGCAGCGACTCTCGGAAGTTTTTTCCTTGCGGGACCAGCGAAATCCCAGTCCATGCTAGAAAGCGCCACGGCAGCAGCTGGTGGAAGCGCAGCCGGTGTTGCTGGTAAGAAGGTCAGCGATGGTATCGACGCCGTGCTGGGCAAACTAAGCGGCGTGGCGAAGGCCGCGGCCAGCACCGGCGCTCAGAAGGACGAGCGGCGTCGACTTGCCGCCCCAATCCCGCCTCTGCCTTCCGTTCCTGCAGCGGCTGGCGCTGCGCCAAAACCAGCTCCCGCAACCCCTCGTTCGACCCTTCGACGGGCAGAACTAAGCCCTTCAAAGACGAAGAATCTTGAGGCCCCACCCGCGCTTGCCCCGACACTGGTTGAACCCCTGTCTTTGGCTTCGCCGCCGGCAGGGTCCAGCTCTTCGGCCGCCGTCCCGGCACGAAACCTCAGTGAGCTTTCCAACGGAAGTT
This sequence comes from Bryobacteraceae bacterium, assembly GCA_025056455.1. Taxonomy (GTDB): domain Bacteria; phylum Acidobacteriota; class Terriglobia; order Bryobacterales; family Bryobacteraceae; genus CADEFT01. Next base: position 369,628 of record JANWVY010000004.1, read on the forward strand.
CCCGTGAAGACGTCCTTAGCCGGTGGGGAAAACCTCCTGGACGCCTCACAACTTCCAATAACGAAGGATTGGTCGAAGTCTACAAATATCCGGAAGGCTCGGTGCGGCTCGTGAATGGCAAGGTTACTGAGATCCGCCCGGCCCAACCCTAGCCGCTAGGCTCTCACCAGCCTCCACGTCTGCGCGAACCCCCCAAGGAGCGGGGCCCGGCCTGCTTCTAGCACTTTGATATCGATGTGGAAAAAGATCGCCAAAATCCCGGTCCGGTGGTTTCCGGCGGTAGAATCGAGTCAATGTCCCGCACTTGCAAGGTCCTCCTCCTTTTGCTTGCTCTCGTTTCTGGTCTGGCGGCGCGCCACCCTGTGCGCGAGCGCAAGGCGATCGTGGTGGCGCAGGAGCCCCACGCCACGGAAGTCGGTGTGGACGTACTCCGCGCGGGCGGAAATGCAGTCGACGCTGCCGTTGCCGTGGCTTTTGCGCTCGCTGTAACGTACCCAGTTGCTGGCAATCTCGGCGGCGGCGGCTTTCTTCTGTACCGCAGTGCACAGGGGGAAACGGAGTTCTTTGACTTTCGGGAACGGGCGCCGGCTGCAGCTTCGCGCGACATGTACCTGGACAGCTCTGGAAATCTCACGCGGGAGAGCATGATTGGCTGGAAAGCAGCCGCTGTTCCCGGCACGGTGCACGGCTTGGAGACCGCCCACAAAAAGTACGGCTCGAAGCCCTGGGCCAGCTTACTGGCTCCCGCCATCAAGCTCGCCTATGGATTCCCAGTCTCCTATGCTCTCGCCGAGTCCTTGCGATTCTCCGCCAAGTTGCTTGACCGCTTCCCGGAATCCCGGCGAATCTTCCTGCGCGATGGGAAGTATTTCGAGCCTGGAGACAAACTGGTTCAACCAGAACTCGCTCGCACGCTGCAACGGCTTGCTCGAGGGGGCGCCAAAGAATTCTACGAAGGAGAAACGGCCCGAAAACTGGCCGCCGAAATGAAGGCCAACGGCGGTCTCATTACCCAAGAAGATCTGAGAAATTACCGCACCGTGATGCGGCGCCCGCTTGAGGGCAGCTATAAGGGGTATCAAATCCTTACTGCGCCTCCGCCCAGTTCGGGCGGAGTTGGCATCCTGCAAATGATGGGTATGCTCGAGCCTTCCGGCTACGAAAAGTATGGCGCTGGTTCAGCGGCCGCCATTCACTTTGTGGCTGAAACCATGCGACGCTACTACGCCGACCGGAGCGAGCATCTCGCGGATCCTGACTTTCACCCGGTTCCCCTCTCTGCCTTGCTCAACCCGCAATATCTCGCCAAGCGAAGAGCCAGCATCCGGCCCGATCGCGCTACCCCTTCCGACGAGGTCAAGGCGGGCGATTTTCACCTCCCGGAAAGCGCCGAAACGACGCACTTCTCCATTGTGGATCCGGCGGGCAACGCCGTGGCTCTCACCTACACCATCAACGGCGGCTATGGAAATGGCGTCACCGTGCCGGGTCTTGGTTTTCTGCTCAACAACGAAATGGATGACTTTGCCGCCAAGCCGGGCGTGCCGAATATGTTCGGTTTAGTTCAAGGTGAGGCCAACGCCATTCAACCCTATAAACGGCCCCTATCCTCCATGACCCCTACCATCGTCCTGAAGGATGGTAAGCTCTTCATGGTGGTGGGCGCCCCTGGCGGCTCGCGCATCATCACTGGAGTCCTGCAGGTGATCCTGAACGTCATCGATTTTGGAATGAATGTCCAGGAGGCAATTGACGCCCCGCGGTTTCATCACCAGTGGAGACCGGACCAGCTGAGCTTAGAAAGCGGCTTCTCACCCGACACGATCGAACTCCTCAAACAGCGAGGCCATCAGATTCGCTCCATCCCAAATGTCGCGCTGGTCGAGGCCATTGTTGTGGAGAACGGTTTCCTGGCTGGCGGATCGGACCGTCGCGCCCACGGCAAAGCCGCAGGCTTTTAGGCAGGTTTCTCAGGATCGCTCTCATGGTGCATGCTCTCTCGACTCACCTCGTGGTGAACCATCGCCTGACCACGGTTTGGCTAGATCGCATCTGGAAGGCTGGCGTTTCGGCTGTCGAGATCTTTTGCGCCCGCCAGCACATGGACTATCACAACAAGGCCCAAATCCAGGAACTCGCACATTGGTTCAAGGATTCCCCCATGCAGCTGTTTTCCTTGCATTCGCCCATGTATAGCGACGACTGCTGGGGACGTACCGGGCCCAACGCCGTGATTACCATCACCGAGCCAGTCAAGGCGAAACGCATTCCCATGGTCGATGAAATCAAGCGCGCTCTCGAAATTGCCGAATACATGCCCTTCCGCTATCTCATCCAGCATCTCGGGGTGGCGGGCGAGGAATATGACGAGCGCAAAATCGAAGCTGCTTTCACTGCTTTGGACGAACTCCGGGTTTTTGCCAAACAGCGCGGCGTAGAGATCCTGCTGGAAAATATTCCTAACAAACTTTCAAACGCTGAGCGATTAATTCAGTTTTTGGAAATTACGCACCTGGATCTTCACTTTTGCTTTGATACCGGACACGCGCACATGGCTGGCAGCGTGGAATCCGAGTACCAAATCATGCGCAGCCGCATTCGCAGCACGCACGTCCACGACAACAACGGCGTTGCGGACGAACACCGTTATCCGTACCTACACGAAGATGGCACAATTGACTGGCGCCGCACCATGCAAGTTCTGCGCTCGCGCAGCGAACAATACCCCCTGCTTTTGGAACTGCGCGAGGATCCGGCTTGGGGCAACCCGCTCGAGGCGGTCCGAAAAATCTTCGAGCACTTAGAGGCAGAACCGGAAACCGAAGACGACCAGTCCTAGCACTATTCGCTGGCCTTCAACGGTTTGCGTTTCTCAGTCGCGGTGAGGGTGGCGGGAATGGTGAGTTGCTCTAAACTCGTGAGCACTTGTGCCTGAACCGAATCCACTGTGATTCCCGATAAGGTGGCGGTTCGCAACCGGCCAATGCGAAACACGTCGACGGTCCAGATACCGGACTCGCGTTTGGCCACGCTTTGAACAGCCTCCTTCTGCTCACCCCCAGCTGTCGTGTAGCGCACGGTTGTTCGGTAGCCCGCGGCCCCCGGGTTATCGGTGCGAAGGAAAACGAGAATGCCTTGTTCTTCTTCGGGCGGGCAAAGGAAGGGAAATCCCGGGCCCAGAGGGCTCGGGCCTGCGGGATCACAGGGAATGCCAAGTGGCGCAAAGATGGCAGTCGCTTCTTGTGAGAAAGCAAGTAGAGCAAAACAGAAAAACAAGGAGAAGAGTTTCATTGCCGCTCACGTTGATTATAGCCATCTGAGTGCGGCTTCTTTGAGACCTCCACCGTTGGAATGCATCAAGCTATTATGAAAGCGGTAGAGCCAAGGGCCAGCCCTCCGGTCTTCGGATCCGCCTTGGATCGCCACGAACGAACCATGTCGAATGAATCCGTTCCGCCAATTTCCGTAAACAGTTGGTTGGAAGACGAACTGTATACGCAGTACTTGCACGATCGCCGGGCCGTTGATGAGAGTTGGAGCGACGTTTTCCGCGCTCGCCAGCCGCGGCAACCGACCAATGGTAATACGGCTTCTGTCACGCTGACCAAGGCCCACGCTCCCACTACCGGGTCGCTGCCAGTTCCCGCGGGCGATCCCGTGCCTTTGCGCGGTGCGGCGGCCAAAATTGCCGCCAACATGGATCGATCCCTTTCCATTCCGGTGGCGTCTTCGCAGCGCGTGATCCCGGTGAAAGTGATCGATGAAAATCGCCGGATTCTCAACCAGCATCGAACGCTTTCGGGCAAAAGCAAAATCTCTTATACCAACTTGGTGGCCTGGGCCATTGTGAAGGCGCTGGCCAAGCATCCGAATCTCAACAACGCGTACGGAGAAGTGAACGGTGAACCGCACCGCTTCATACGCCATGAGATCAACATCGGGATTGCGGTGGATGTGGCGGGAAAAGACGGCAACCGCTCGCTTGTGGTGCCGAATATCAAAAATGCTGGCGCGCTGAATTTCCATGAGTACATGCAAGCCTTTGATGACTTGGTGGCGCGAGCCCGCGCCACCAAGTTAACTCCCGCTGATTTTCAGGGGACCACCATCTCGCTCACCAATCCTGGCACCGTAGGGACTCTGAGCTCCTTTCCGCGGTTGATGGTTGGACAGGGGGCGATTATCGCCACCGGAGCCATTGATTATCCGCCAGAGTATGCGGGAGTGTCGCCGAGCGTACGCGCCATGCTTGGCATCAGCAAGGTGATGGCGATCTCCTGCACCTACGACCACCGCATCATTCAGGGTGCTGAATCGGGAGCGTTTCTGGGATATTTGCAGGAGTTGTTAGAGGGCCAGCACGAATTCTACGATTCCATCTTTGCCGACCTGCGGCTGCCTTATCATCCGGTGCGCTGGCAACCCGACCGCCAAACCATGGCCTGGGGCGCCCTGGGACCGCATTCCGACGAAGTGGCCAAACAGGCAGCCGTGCTCCAGTTGATTAACGCCTACCGCGTGCGCGGCCATCTTATTGCCGACTTTGATCCCCTCGGCTCGGAACCTCAATATCACGCCGAGCTTGATCCGGCCACCTACGGGCTAACGATCTGGGACTTAGACCGACACTTTCTGACCGGAAACCTAGGCCCATTCTCAAGCGAAGACGGCCAGCAGGTGGCGACCTTGCGCGAGATCCTCGAAACCTTGCGCAACACCTATTGCGGCAAGATCGGATGCGAGTACATGAACATTCAGCATCCGGAACAAAAGCGATGGCTCCAGCAGCGCATGGAACCGCAAGCCAATTCCTGGCCGCTCGATCGCGAAACCCGCAGGCGCATTCTGCAAATGCTGATCGAGGCGGAAGCCTTCGAACACTTCTTGCATTCCCGCTTTGTGGGGCAAAAACGCTTCGCCTTGGAAGGTGCTGAATCCGCCATCCCCATCTTGGGCACCATCCTCGACCACGCTGCGGATACTGGAGTGGATGAAGTGGTGATGGGCATGGCTCACCGCGGACGGCTGACCGTGCTTGTCAACTTAATTGGCAAACCGGTGAGCCAGATTTTCTCGGCGTTTGAAGGAGAACTGGATCCGGAAAGCACGCAAGGATCGGGAGACGTCAAGTATCATTTGGGCGCGAAAGGAATCCATCGCTCGCCTCGCGGCAACGAACTGAAGGTGTCGGTTTCCCCGAATCCCAGCCATTTGGAGGCCGTCGATCCGGTGGTGGTGGGGATTGCGCGCCCGAAGCAAGACCGGCTCGGTGACCGCAAACGCGAACGCGTCATCCCGTTGCTGGTGCATGGCGATGCGGCTTTCGCCGGACAAGGTGTTGTCGCGGAAACGCTCAATTTGTCCCAGCTCGATGGCTACACCACCGGCGGGACGATCCATCTCATCATCAACAATCAAATCGGGTTTACCACGAATCCTTACGAAGCCCGCTCGGCCACCTACTGCACCGACGTCGCGAGGATGGTTCAAGCACCCATCTTTCATGTCAACGGAGACGATCCAGAGGCCTGCGTGCGCGTGGCTCAGCTTGCCTTTGAGTATCGACAGGCGTTTAAGAAAGACGTCGTGATCGACATGTTCTGTTACCGCCGTCACGGCCACAACGAAGGCGATGACCCGAGCTACACCCAGCCGCTTCTCTACCGCAAAATTCGCCAGCATCCTTCGGTGATCAAGCTCTATGCCGACCGCTTGATTCGCGAGAAGGTCGTGACGCAGGAAGAAGTCGACGAAATCGCCCGGCGCTTCCAGCAATATCTGGCCCAGGCCTTTGACGAAGCGCAAAAGAAAGGGGAAGAATTCGAGGTCCAGGATCTGAGCGCGGTGCTTCCGGAAACACCAGGCGACTTCTGCGCCCGCACAGCGATTGATCGCCATATGGTGGAGCGCGTGATTGTTGGCATCACAACTCTACCGGAAGGATTCCACCTGCATCCCAAGCTGCGAAACTTTCTGGAGCGGCGCAAAGAGGTGCTCCGCGGCGCACCCATCGATTGGGCGACGGCCGAAGCGATCGCTTTTGGAAGTCTTTTGCTGGAAGGCACTCCCGTCCGGCTCAGCGGGCAGGACAGCGCGCGTGGCACCTTTAGCCAGCGGCATCTCGAACTCTATGATTACGAAACCGGCGGGCAGTATGTGCCCCTGCGCAACCTGGATCCCGCCCAAGCCAACTTCGATGTGATCGACAGTTCGCTGAGCGAGTACGCGGTGATGGGCTTCGAGTTCGGTTATACGCTTGGGGACCCGTTTTCGCTGGTTTTGTGGGAGGCGCAATTTGGCGATTTCGCCAATGGCGCGCAAATCATGATCGACCAGTTTATCGCCGCAGCGGAGTCCAAATGGGGACAACCAAGCGGGCTGGTTCTGCTTCTTCCGCACGGCTATGAGGGGCAGGGTCCGGAGCATTCCTCGGCGCGGATTGAACGCTTCCTGCAACTGTGCGCGGAAAACAACATGCAGGTGGCCAATTGCACCACTCCGGCGCAGTACTTCCACTTGTTGCGCCGCCAGATGCGCGGCGGGCCCGACCGCCGCGGTGTGCGCAAGCCGCTCATCATCTTCACGCCGAAGAGCATGTTGCGCCACCCGAAAGCTGTCTCCAGCATCGAAGACCTCACCTCGGGCACTTTCCAGGAGGCCATTCCCGACCAAAGCGGGGTGCCCGCGAGTGAAATCACTCGGCTGATTTTTTGCAGCGGCAAGATTTATTGGGAGCTCGTGGCGGCACGCCAGGAGCGCAACGCGCGGCATGTGGCCATTGCCCGCATCGAGCAGCTGTATCCTTTTCCCTTGCACCAGGTCCAGGCCATCCTCGGACAGTACGGGCCGAATACCGAAATCTTTTGGGTGCAAGAAGAGCCCAAAAACAGCGGCGCCTGGCGCTTTATGCAAGAGCAGTTCGAACCACTGCTGGACTACAAACGGAGAATCCGTTACGTTGGCCGGCCCGAAAGCGCAAGCCCGGCCACGGGTTCCAGCAAGCGGCATGCGCAGGAACAGGCGGATGTTCTCGAAAATGCCTTCGCCTTTGCGCCGGTCATCCGCAAACGGAGCCTGCGCCGGAAAGTGACCCGTTAAGGGGGAGTTGGCCGTTGTGGAGCGGGGAGGGGTCATGGCGAGGCGGGAGGGGAAGGAGAAGTAGCTCAATTCACCTGCTTTTTCCCGGGTATTGACAACCTTATCAGGGGGCGTGCTACACTTGAAGGGTTTGGCGAGTCGATTGTCTTCTGCTCCTAGCTACCACCTTCACACGTGAAGGTCCGGCTAGGGGTCGGCCCCGAGGTCATGGCGGATGAATACGCTTGCCGTGGCATGGGCCAGTCCGAAACAGCCTCGCAGTGAGAACGCAGTCTGAGGGCGGCCGCTTGGCATCGGTGGCAGATGGTCAGCGGCAGCCAGGGCTGTAACCAGTGAACGCAGCGTCACCGGCCGGGTCGAAGGCGGTAACCAGCGTGCCCGGCTTCGGTTTGTAGATCAAAAACGCGATTTCGAAAATTTAGGCTTAAGAGGGAAGCTACGTGCCCACTTTTAACCAGCTTGTGCGCAAGGGTCGCAAACCGCCCAAGTTTAAAACGGCTTCACCGGCTCTGCAGGGTTGCCCGCAGCGGCGGGGCGTCTGCACGCGCGTCTACACCACGACGCCCAAGAAGCCGAACTCGGCGCTGCGGAAGGTAGCGCGTGTGCGGCTGACCAATGGCATTGAGGTGACGACGTATATCCCTGGGGTCGGACATAACTTGCAAGAGCACTCCATTGTGTTAATCCGCGGGGGCCGTGTGAAGGATCTACCCGGCGTTCGGTATCACGTCGTGCGGGGAACCTTGGATACGGCTGGGGTTGCGAATCGCAAGCAGGGCCGGTCGAAGTATGGCGCTAAGAGGCCGAAGTCGTAAGGGAATGCGGTTTTAAAGGGGGAGTTGGAACATGCCTCGTCGACGCAGAGCGGAAGTTCGGGAAGTACAGCCGGATCCTGTTTTCAATTCCACGCTTGCTGAGAAATTCGTCAATTCCATGATGTGGGATGGCAAGAAGTCGACTTCCCAGCGGATTTTTTATGCGGCGATGGAAAAGATTCGGGAGCGCACGGGGGATGATCCGCTGAAATTGTTCAAGAAGGCCATCGAAAACTGTAAGCCGGTCTTGGAGGTGAAGACGCGCCGCGTAGGCGGGGCCAACTATCAAGTGCCGGTTGAAGTGCCGCCGAACCGCCGCACGAGTTTGGCCATCCGGTGGATTTTGGCCAATGCCCGGGCGCGTCCCGATAAAGGGATGCCCGAGAAGCTGGCCAACGAGTTGAATGACGCCGCCAACATGCGCGGGGGGGCGATCAAGAAAAAGGACGACGTTCACCGCATGGCGGAAGCCAATAAGGCGTTCGCGCACTATCGCTGGTAGAGGGGCGAGCTCAAAGACTTTATGCCACGCACTGTACCGCTTGAACGGATGAGAAATATCGGCATCATGGCGCACATCGATGCCGGTAAAACCACGACGACCGAGCGTATTCTCTACTACACCGGGCGCACGCACAAAATCGGTGAAGTTCACGAGGGTACGGCGACGATGGACTGGATGGCCCAGGAGCAAGAACGCGGCATTACGATCACGTCAGCCGCCACGACTTGCCAGTGGAAGGACATCCACATCAACATTATTGACACCCCCGGCCACGTGGATTTTACCGCCGAGGTGGAGCGTAGTTTGCGGGTATTGGATGGCGCGGTGGCGGTGTTCGACGCCGTTGCGGGCGTGCAGCCACAATCCGAGACGGTGTGGCGGCAGGCTGACAAATACGGGGTTCCGCGTATTTGTTTCATCAACAAAATGGACCGCGTGGGCGCAGATTTCGACCACGCGGTGCAGACCATTGTGGACCGTTTGCGGGCCAGGCCCGTGCCGATTCAGATTCCCATCGGGGCCGAAGACCAGTTCAAAGGCGTTGTCGATCTGGTGAAGATGAAGGCCCGGATCTGGCGCGAGGAGACTCTGGGCGCTAAGTTCGACGATATCGAAGTTCCGGCGGATTTGCTCAGCAAGGCACAAGAGTATCGCGAGCGCTTGGTGGAAGCGGTTGCCGAGACCGACGACGCTTTGTTTGAAAAGTTTGTCAACGGGGAGACCATCAGCACGGAAGAGCTGGTGGCGGCCATCCGGAGAGCCACGATTGCGCAGAAAATCTTCCCCGTCATCTGCGGGTCTGCGTTTAAGAACAAAGGCGTGCAGAACATGCTGGACGCAGTGTGCGATTATCTTCCGTCTCCGGTAGATATTCCGCCCGTCAAGGGTACGGCGGTGGATGATCCGAGCGTGGAGCTCGTGCGCCGTGCTTCTGACGATGAACCGTTTTCGGCTCTGGTTTTCAAGATCATGACGGACCCCTTTGTGGGGCAGTTGGCGTTTTTGCGGGTGTATTCCGGGAAACTTGCGGCGGGCGATTCAATCTTGAATGTCTCCAAAGGCCGTAAGGAGCGTGTCGGGCGGTTGGTGAAGATGCACGCCAACAAGCGCGAGGAAATTTCGGAAATCTTTGCTGGGGACATTTGCGCCGCCGTGGGCCTGAAGAATGTGGTGACGGGGGATACGATTTGCGCCGAAAGCGCTCCCATTGTTTTGGAGTCGATCGATTTTCCCGAACCGGTCATTCAGCTGGCCATTGAGCCCAAAACCAAGGGCGATCAAGAGAAGCTGGGCATCGCCATTCAGAAGCTGGCGCAAGAGGACCCTACCTTGCGGGTTTATACCGATAGTGAAACCGGGCAGACGATCCTGGCCGGCATGGGTGAGCTTCACCTGGAGATTATCGTTGACCGCATGAAGCGGGAATTTAACGTTGAGGCCAACGTGGGTAAGCCGCAGGTGGCCTACCGGGAGACGATTCGCAAGAGCGCCGAGGCAGAGCACAAGTACGCCAAGCAGACGGGCGGGCGTGGCCAGTACGGCCATGTCAAAATCCGCGTCGAGCCGCTCGAGCCGGGCAAAGGATTCGAATTCGTCAACCAGATTGTTGGCGGCGCGGTACCCAAAGAGTATATTCCTGCGGTGGAAAAAGGCATTGTGGAGGCCCTGGAAGGAGGCGTTCTGGCAGGGTTTCCAATGTCCGACATCCGGGTAATTCTGTGGGACGGCAGCTATCACGAGGTGGATTCCTCGGAAATGGCGTTTAAGATCGCTGGTTCGATGGCGATCAAAGAAGCTGCTTCGAAGGCCCATCCGGTTCTTTTAGAGCCGGTGATGCGAGTGGAAGTGGTGGTTCCGGAAGAGTATATGGGTGCGGTTAACGGCGATTTAATTAGCCGCCGCGGCCGGCTCGAGGGGACCGAAACGCGCGGCACAACGCTGATTATCAAGGCGATGGTGCCGTTGTCGGAAATGTTTGGCTATGCGACGGATCTCCGATCGCGGACGCAAGGTCGCGGGGCGTTCACCATGCACTTCGGCCAGTATGAAGAAGTGCCAAAGAGCGTTTCTGAAGAGATCATTGCACGAGTTCAAGGAAAGGTAGCAAAGTAGCGTCTGGGCAGGACCATCTTTTGATTGAGGAAGAAGAGAAACCATGGCCAAAGAGAAATTTGAGCGCACGAAACCGCACGTAAACATAGGGACGATCGGACACATTGATCATGGCAAGACGACGTTGACGGCGGCGATCACCAAGACGTTGTCCAAGCACAATCCGAAGGTGAAGTTTCGGAGTTTTGATTCGATCGACAATGCGCCGGAGGAGAAGGCGCGAGGGATCACGATCGCGGTGGCGCATGTGGAGTATGAGACGA
>JANWVY010000005.1 GCA_025056455.1 Bryobacteraceae bacterium
GCCACCATAGCCCGCCCGTCGGGAGCGGCCGAGGTGGATCGGAACACTAAGGATCTCTTTGATCCGGTTGATGCGTTGTTCGCATTGCTGCTCGTCAGCCCCGAAAACTTGAATGAAACCACCAAAGCTCTGACCAGGCTTCAAAAACTCATAGCTGAACAGCGTTCCATGAGGAATCTCACGGCCATTCTGCCGTTCTGTCCATGCCCTTCCTCGTTGGCGGTCTCGCTGATGGTGAATTCGGCTTCCGATCTCCGCATTTACTCCGACCGGCTCTGCGGCTGTGATTAACACGTAGTGCCACGAGAGAGGAGACAGTGATTCCTTCGGCCACGTTTCCTGGCTCTCTCCTTCAAAAGCTGCGAGGTCGTAGCAAGTGTCTGAGTCTCGAGAGGACCGCAGCGAAAGTAAGGCTGGAAGAGTACGCCGCCGGTCTAGCCTGTTCAGGGGGTAGGCGTGGAGGTAGCGCACGCTCCCGTCCAAAACGAGAGTTTGGAACTCTGGTCGGATTTCCTCCTGGGTGTCGGGGTCACCCAGCCGGGCAGCAAGGGCACCCCGGATTGCGCTCCCTGGAATGTAATCCATGGTCGCCGCGCTAGTGGAGCCCCGTCCAGCCGCATTTAAAATTGCAGGAGCCCGCAGGGTGAGGGTGTATGGCAAGTATTTCACCATCTTGGTTAATCCTTCTGAGCAAGTGCCCGTGTGAGATGCTTGCTATCAAGCAGCATTCGCACAAAACCGCGGCCACGGTTACGTCCCAGTCCAAGATGCCGCGTTCCGAGCACACTTAGCGCAAGGCATTGCAAATCTTGCTCTCCTGGCTCCTTGATCCAAGTCAGCGGCGCGGTGAGCCGAAGATTGCGAAGCAAGACGCGAATCGACCGCAAGGTGGTTCTCGCCGAGGCTCCCGTTATTCGATCCTCTGCCGTCTGACTGCGGATTTCCGTGAAGGCCTCTAGCACGGTTGCTGGCGAAAGGGGATCACCTTGCCGGTGCTCGGCCCAGTTGATCCACTCACGCACAGAAGCATCGATCTGGGCATCTCCGAAGCGCAAAATTGAAGTTTCCCCTAGGTCTCCAGCTGGCCCCCAAATTCGCATGGCGGCGCCGTCCAGTTCGGGAAAGTGGTTTGCCATGGTTAACCAGGAATCTCGAATCAAGCCCCTTAAGGTTTTTCCGCTCAAATAGGGCAGCCCAAGATCATCATGCAGGATTTCGACGTCCACTAAGCCTGGTGTGCTCGAACCTTGGCCGAGGGTGGTGTCGGAAAGCAGCTCGATCGTAATTTGGCTCGGCTTTGTCATGATTCATCTCCCAAGGGCAGATGGATGTCGACGAGCTCGATGGCGTCTAGAAGAGGCGTTCGGGTACCAAGTAACTCCAAATTCGAAAGACTATCCGGCAGTTTCAGGTGCTCGTCCACGGTCTGCCAGGCGTGTAAAGCCGTCTGAACAGCCTTGGGATCCTGCCGGACCAAAGAGGCCAACGCTTTGACCTTGTTTCGCCGCCGCCCCCAGGCCGGGCCCCGCAGCCCGGTTTCACCTGTTCCTAGAAGCGTCTCTGAAAGCCAGCACCAAGTCTCGAGTTCGTTTGGCGTGCCCTTCAAACGGTAAGGCCGACATGTCAGTAACAAGGAGTTGGCTCGGTACAGACGGTCCCTAAAATCCGAAACCGGCTCTCCGGAGCGGACGCCCCCGATATGCCAGTCCAGCCAGCTCCCCGCATCGTTTCGCTTGCGCCGAACAGCCTTCGCGTGCGCGCAAAGTTTTTCCGCAAGTTCGTATGCCCGTGCAAACGGGTAGTGGGCACGCACAATCGCTACCCCCGCGCAGGCGCTCATTTGACCCAGATGAGGGCAGGACTTGCGGCTTAACTCCCGCAGGGCCGCGGCGGCAAGGTCGAGACCAATCCGGCCATCGCACAAGAACGTGAGGTCATCCCCACCAAGCAGAACAGGTCGCAGAGGCAGTTTGTTCGCCTGCAAGCGAAAGTTCAATCGTGGAATTGAACCTTGTAGGTGCTCATCTTGAATTGCTGCTAGCACCCGTTTCACTAGGTATTGCCAAACACCACGAAAGGTCTCGTCGATCCAGCTTGACCACTCTACATACTGAACTAGGACATCCTTGTCATCGACATTGTCCCTCACGCACTGCGACAACCACTGGTAGATTTTTTCTCCCAGGCCGTTCAGATCCACATGGACCACTGCCAGAAGACTCGTATCCCCCCAACTGCGCCCCAGATCGTCGATTTCTGCGGGAAACTCCCACTCTGGCTCAAGACTAGAAATCTCTTTCCAACGGCTTTCCGCATTTCTCCGTACTTCCTCGCTCCTCCACGTCTCCACCACTCTCGAGATTGGCGCAGAGTCTAAAGCGTCAACATACGCCGCTGGAAGCCCGGTGATCTCGCAGGCGGCAGTAACTCCGAGACCGAGCGACCCAGCATGCGGCTTCCGTTCCAGCTTCTTCCGAGCCAACAGGATTTGTAGGTCCTGGAGGGACTCCGAGATCCGTTTTTGTTCTCCTAGACAGTGCGTCACAACCAGATCGATGCCCGGCGCCTGGTCCAGAACGCGGCGAGTGTAGGCGCCTGCAAATAATTTCGCTTCCTTTAGCGAATCAAATGCCAGAAGGGCCGATCCGCCGCCCGCATGCAGCACCTGTTGACGCCATGGCTGAAGCGCCCCCTCTCGCCAGGTTGCCCAGTGAACGAGCCAGGAAGCCGAGACGACGTCACGGAGTCGGTTCGACGCAAAAACATAGTTTTGGATACCAAGTAGGTCGATGCCCGTCAAAACCCTCATTTCAAGGCTCAAAATGCGCTAGGACTTCAACCACTCCTCAAGCTTGGTAAGGGTCTTTGGACGTTCACAACCTGTCCATTCCCGCAGGCAGGCCAAGCCGAAAACCTCGGGCTTGTTTGGTGCTTCCCAAAGACTCTGGACGTCCTGTTTCAGCTGGTCGATATGGGTGCTTTGACTATTTCCTTCTCCTTTGTCGGTTAAACAAACTAGAGCCGAGCGCGCCAAGTCGCCTCCCAGTTGCCGAGATCGCATAGCAACCTCAAACAGTTTGGATTTGCACAGATTAAGAGCACTGTCGGTTGTACAAGAGATCACATAAAGGCGGTTATGGCGGACCAGCGCGACGTCGATTTCAAATTGACGACCCCCAGGAAGCTTCCATTGGATCCCTTGACATGGGCTTTCATCAACCGCCTCTCTGACCCAAGCTGCAACGGCTACTTCGAGCCACCCGCCACGGAGAAACTTTTCCCAGAGCTCAGCTTCGAGCTTACTCCAGCTTTCTTCCGGCACCTGGGTCACCGAAAGCTTTAAACCTTGCGGGCGCCAAATGTTTTCGGGGGGCCACTTCTTCAAATGGTTACCCACTTGGAGCAAAGACTCCACTAGCCTGGCGTCCGTAGCGACTTTCTTCGCAATCTCGAACGCATCCGGCTCTTGCGGCAACTTGCCCGCAGGCTCTGGCCGTGTAGTTTGAGCGGAGCCAGAGGAAGACTTCCTCTCGCAGCCATGGAGGCGCCCGATCAAGTCGAGCGTGAGCCCAAGATCTTGGTCTTTCAGGCAGGTCCCAGTGCCGTCGTCGAAAACCAAGGACTGCGAGCCATCGTTGAGGTAAGACGCGTTCTCGGCCAGGCCACCTTTCTCCCGGAAAGCTAGTAACGCGTGGGCCGCCATGATTTTTGTCCCACCGGTATAGTTCAGGTGGACGGACTCAGGGCCTTCTTCGTCCATAACCGAAGTCACGATATTGGCGATCGCGTTGGCGTTCGAGGAACTAGGTAGGGATGCCAGCTGAATCTCTGTCCCGTTGTGGAGGATGCTCGCCAGCCGTTCTGCGACTTGGTGGGTGGCGTCTGTATGGATAAGAACGATTTTTTTGGTGGGTTTCAGGACCCGCGCTACTAGGTAATTCGGTAAGGGATTGGACCCGACTAGCAAAATCAACGTCTTCGGTTGTCCCATAGGCTAACCTTTTTCACTTCAGCTTTCCCAGTCTAGTCCGAAAGACAGCCCCTGATTATAGGCGTTTTCGCCTTCAAGTTCCAGTCTATTCGGGAGGAATTTGAAAACATATGCTTGTCCAACGCAGGACTGGCGTACGCAGCAAAAAGGCCTAGCTGCACGGAGGCAAACTCCGTGAAACAATAGAGGGCCATGTGGCTCTCCCTGATTCTCCTCTGCATCATCCCGGTCTCTGCTCGCGAGCCGCTCGAGAAGCGCATTGCGCATACGAATCCTGCAAAGTATCGCGTCGCCAAAAATGTCCACGGCGGCGCTGGTGAGTTACATTATCAAACCCTGTTCGACGCGGAAACCTTCAACACCAACGTCATCTTTCTCCACCGCGGCGTGTTGCCTCCGGGTGGCGGCATCGGACACCACTATCACAACCACATGGAGGAAATGTTTGTCATCTTCGATGGCGAGGCTCAATTCACCATTGATGGGCGCACCTCGCTGCTCAAAGGCCCGGCTGGCGCGCCCTGCCGCATGGGCCGCTCCCATGCCATCTACAACCACACGCAGAAGCCTGTGCAATGGATGAACATCGCGGTTGGAAGCATCAAGGGCAAATACGATGCGTTTGACCTGGGCGATGACCGGGTTGGTGTGCCCCTCGACCCACGGCCCGTCTTCATCACCATGAGCTTGGATCCATCTTTGCTCCGGCCTGTGGTGGGGTTTCATGGAGGGAAGGCCACTGTCCAATATCGCCGCGCTTTGCCGCCGGAAGTGTTTTTCACAACCTGGTCCTATGTCGATCACGTGCTCGTGCCGCCCGGGGCCTCGGTTGGCAAGCACCGCTCCGAGGGCGTTGAAGAATTCTGGTATGTTATCCGCGGTTCCGGAGTGGCCCACATTGATCAGGAGTCGGCTCCCATTCAAGCGGGCGACGCCGTTCCCGTTTTCTTTCGCCAAGTGCGCTCGTTTGAAAACCGAGGCAATGAACCGTTGGAAATGATGGTGGTTGGTGTGGCGCGCACCAAATGGGCGATCGATGTCACTGACGTGCCTTAGTTTGTCCTCAGCCCCCTTTCACCCAAGCCTGGTTAAACACCGCATGGCGGATGGTTTTGCGCGGGGCCGTGGCCGGTAGGTGGTTCAAGAAATAGGAATATGAGGCGTGAATAAGGCCGTCGCGGCTCTGCACCACAGAGGGATAGTGGAATGAGCTTGGCCCCTGGGCACGATTGTCCACCTCCAGGCTCCGCTTCCATTTCCAGCTGCGGCCTTCATCATCCGAAAGTCGCACGACGAGATCGTGGCGACCGCGTTCAAGATCATTGTTGATCAGTAACCACGACCCATCTTTGAGCACGATCACCTCAGCCCCGCTGCCCGGGTTCGGGATGTCCGTATCTTGGACGGGGGACCAGGTTAGGCCGTCGTCCCTGGATTCACTCACATGCAGCCGCTTGGGAGGCGGGCCGTTGTCTCGCATATAAGCCACGAGCACACCATTTTTGCGCCGGGCGATGGTGGGTTGGATGTTGCCAAAACCTGGCAGGGGGTCGCTGCTCGTCCAGCTCCTGCCGCCGTCGTCGGTAATGGCCATGATCGAAAAATCGTAGCCGTCTGAGTAAAGAGGCACGATGATTCGCCCGGAGGGCAGCTCCACGGGATGGGCCCGGGTCATCCATCCCATGCGAGAAAAATATCTATCTCTGGCCTTGTGGAGACGGTCTGCAGCCCACTTGGCTGTGCGCTCATCGCTCGATTTTGTCATGGGCTCCAGCGCTTCGGTCACTTTTTGCACAAAATTGCGGGGAATAAATAACAAAGGCTCGCTAACTTGCCAACGGGGTTCAAGCGGCCGGTCCCAGTCGGTTGTGATTCGATACTGGGTTAAGGCCGTATGCCATTCGTTGGCGATGATGGTTTGCCAGATCAGCCATAACCGCTGGCGGCTGTCGACAAACAGGCAAGGGTTGGTATCCGGAAAGCCTGGCTGATCAGCAAGCAAAAATGGCGCTGTCCACTGCTTGCTACCCCTACGTTTCCGCGCCCCCAACACCTGTACGTCGTCGGCGGAGCGCTCCCCCGAGCCGCGGTACCAGCAGGTCAACAAATCGCCGTTGGGAAGCTCAACGATACAAGACGCGTGGTTGTGTTTGATGTCCAGAGGGAAAATGTTCTCGATCTCGACGAACGCTGTGGCGCTTTCGGCTTCGCCCCGTGCCCAAACTGGCGCCAAGACCGCACTCGCCACAAAATCCCTTCGCAACATAATGGGTTGATGCTACCAAAATCGCTATGGACTTATCTTGGAGTCTGTTTCATGATGGCCATCCCGACGGAGGCGGCGGCTCCGGTCGCTGATTTGATTTTACGCAACGGGCAGATCTGGACGGGAAATTCGAAACAACCGCGGGTCCAGGCGCTAGCCTGCTGGCGGAGTCGGATTCTGGCGCTTGGCTCAAACGCCGAAGTCGATCTCTATCGGGGCCCGCAAACGAAAGTTGTCGACCTGAAAAACCGCTTCGCCGTACCTGGTTTCATTGACGCGCATGTTCACTTCTATACAGGGGGCACCCGCCTGGCCAGCGTCCAGCTGCGCGACGCGAAGTCAGAGGCGGAGTTCCGGGACCGCATCGCGGCCTTCGCCCGCCAGCTGCCCAAAGGCCGCTGGATTACGGGGGGCGATTGGGATCATGAAAACTTTCCTTCCGCGCGGCTTCCCGTGAAGGAACTGATCGATCCGGTCACGCCCGATCACCCGGTATTTGTGAACCGCCTCGACGGGCACATGGCGCTCGCCAACAGCTTGGCGCTGCGGTTGGCCGGCATCACGCGTGATTCGCCGGATCCTCCTGGCGGCTCTATCGTTCGCGACGCGTCGGGCGAGCCAACCGGCGTGCTCAAAGACGCCGCGATGAACGCGGTCTACCGCGTAATGCCCGACCCGACACCAGCGGAAATTGAGGAAGCCCTCCGCGCCGCCATGCGGCATGCCAATCGCCACGGTGTGACGAGCGTTCACGATGTCTCCGCCTCGCCAGACATCCTGCAAGTCTACCAGCGGCTGTTGCAGCAGGGCGAATTGACAGTAAGGGTTTACGGTTTGCAACCGCTTGTGCAGTGGGAAAGGCTTGCGGCCGCGGGTGTGCGGGCCGCCTTTGGCAACGACAAGCTCCGCATTGGCGGATTGAAAGGATTTGCGGATGGCTCACTGGGATCAGCGACAGCTTGGTTTTTTGATGCCTATGCGGATGCGCCTACTAATTTTGGACTGCCGAGCGACGAAATGATCCCGCCTGAGAAGATGAGAAACAACATTCTGAAAGCGGACCGTGCGGGGCTCCAACTTGCCATCCACGCCATTGGTGACCGCGCCAATGATGCCATCCTCGGAATGTTCGAAGAGGCCATCCGCGAAAATGGTTCGCGCGACCGCCGCTTCCGCATCGAACACGCCCAGCACCTGCGCCCGGCCGACATGGCTCGATTCGCCCGCTTGGGAGTCATTGCCTCGATGCAGCCCTACCACGCCATCGACGATGGCCGGTGGGCGGAGAAGAAAATTGGCGCTCAGCGCGCTAAAGGCACTTACGCCTTTCGCTCCCTGCTGGACGCTGGAGTGACGCTTGCTTTCGGCTCGGACTGGTTTGTCGCACCCATCGATCCGATTCTCGGCATTTATGCTGCGGTCACCCGCCAGACGCTCGACGGCAAGCATCCTCAGGGGTGGGTCCCAGAGCAAAAAATTCGCGTCGAGGAAGCTCTGCGGGCCTACACCTGGGGAGCCGCCTACGCCAGTTTTGAGGAAGCGGACAAGGGCTCGCTGGAAGTAGGCAAACTTGCGGATGTTGCCGTGCTTTCGCAGGATTTATTCGCCATTCCGGCCGAGCGGATCCGCGACGTCCGGGTCGTGTTAACCGTTATGGACGGGAAAGTCGTCTATCAGGAATGACGGTTCACAGCACCGAGGCTGCGGCCTTTTACTCCTGCGGACAGTGGCGAAAGGAGCACAAATATGAAGCGGGATCGAGGGGGGCCGCCTTAAGATCTTGCGCCGAGTCGCCGATAATGACAGAAAGGGTATGGTTACGCCTCCAGAGGACAGCGAGCTGATGCTTCATCAGTTCAATAAGCTCATCCAAGAACTGCTCCGGGGCACTCTGAGCCGGAACACCTTCCGACCGTGGGAGATTGAACTTTTATTGGACATTGAGCGCTGCGATCTCAAAGACTCCAACAAGAAGGAAATGTTGCGGCGGTATCAAAAATCCGTCCAAAGGCAGATGGAAAAGGGCGCGCGTGCACCCATGAAACTTTCGGAGTATCTCAACGCTTTAAAAGCCAAGCGTGAAAATCGCCTCGCTCAAGCCGGAACCAAATAAAGCAGCCCGCCTCTGCTGAACCTCATTCCCCCCCAACACCCCCTGCCCAGCGCTTCGTTCACCCTTCCCGTTGCGCCAAGCTCGCCGATCCTTCATTTCCGCCGGCCAACCCGCCACTCCTTAGCTAGCCGCACGGAGCACCATGCAAACCGAGGCGCAAATCGGACCGCCGATGTTGAAGGTGGCAGCTACGCGGGGACGGGCCACCTGCAATTCTTTGGGCGCCTTGCCAAGCAATTGCCACGCAGCCCATCCCACCATGGAAATTCCGGTCGCGCCAATCGGGTGTCCCTTGGCAATTAATCCCCCAGAAGTGTTGATCGCGCACTCGCCATCCGGCGCGGCTTTGCCATCGCGCCAGAACCGGGCGCCCTGTCCATAGGCAGCGCGTCCGATGACTTCCGCTCCGATGGCTCCCATGACAGTGAAACAGTCATGTACTTCCGCCACGTTCACATCGGCGGGTTTGACTCCTGCCATCTGATAGGCTCGAGACATGGCGCAGTAGGCGCCCTTCGGCCTAAGCACGTCACGGCCAGATTTTCGGAGCGGGTCCGTTGCTTGGCCAAATCCGGCAATCTCGACGCAATCGGAGCGCTCGACGCCCAGCTTTCTCAATCCTTCGTCGGTAGCCAAAATCATCGCCGCATAACCGTCGGTGATCTGTGAACAGTCATAGGTTTTGAGCGGCAGCCCCTCGACGACATACCGGTTCACGCCCTCGATTTTCATGGCCTGTTCCAAGGTGATCTGCACATTGCGCATCTGGGCATAGGGATTGTATTTGGCGTTGGCGTACTCCTGAACGGCAATGGAAGCTAGATCTTCCTCTCCAACCCCGTGGGTGGCCATATAATCACGCATGACCTCGGCAAAGAGATGGGGAAAAACGAAAATCTTGCCTTCCCGTTCGTCGGGATGGGAGAAATAGCCCAGCGCCTTTCCAATGAGCTTGCCGTCCGTTTTACCTTCTGCGTCGCGCATTTTTTCAAAGCCCACGGCCAGGCCGGTGTCTCCCAAGCCCATTTGGAGCTTAGCGATCACCGAGAGAATGGCCTGGCCACCGCTGGCGCAAGCGTTCTCAACAGCCTCTAGGGGCTTACCGGCCAGTCCCGGGGTCATGGCCATAAGGCCCGCCAACAGGCCCTGCTCATTGAGTGTCATGTTGCAAACTGCCGCAATGGACCCAACATCCAGCGCCTCGGCTGGAACCGAGATATCTCGACAAACTCCCTGAATCGCGGCGTCTACGATCTCAGGCACCGTCATGCCCATCAACTTGCCGAACTTCGACTGGTGGTAGGCAGCAATATAAATTCGCTTCATAGAACCTAGCGCCCGGTTCCTGTTGGCGTGAATCCGGCCGGGCAAACTCTCCCTCCTTCATGATGGAGGGGAGAGAGGTGGTAAGCAAGCGGCCGGGGGAAAATGGTCTGGGCGCTTGTTGCGCCGGGCGAAGCGTCCTCCAAATGCGGTCGCTCGGCGGCGGCAGCGGCTCACATTGTAAACTGAACCCGTCACCTCTCGAAGCCATCGATGTCGACGCAAGCAACAGCCAGCACGCCGTCTGAATCAGCCCCTAGCCTGCGTTTCGACCGCAGGGAATGGTCAGGGGCTTTTGGAGACTTAGGAACCGACCTGCCACTGCTTGCGGGAATGATCCTCGCCGCCCAGCTTGACGCCACGAGTGTTCTTACCGTTTTTGGCCTCATGCAGATCGCCACGGCTGTTCTCTATCGAATGCCCATGCCCGTGCAGCCGCTGAAGGCCATGGCAGCCATCGTGATTTCTCAAAAAGTCGCACCAGAAGTGCTGTATGGAGGCGGTCTGGCGATCGGTGTAAGTATGCTGGTGCTCACTGCCACCGGCTTCATTGATTTCATCAACCGGGTGGTGAGTAAACCCGTCGTGCGTGGGATTCAGAGCGGTCTTGGTTTACAGCTCGCCGCCATCGCGCTGAAGGAGTACCTCTCCTCGGAGGGCGCCCGCGGTGTTGCGCTGGCTGGGGTTGGCTTTTTCCTTACCTTGTTTCTTTTAGGACGGAGACGCATTCCAGCTGCGCTGATCCTAGTGGCGCTTGGCGCGGCCTACGGCGCCTTTTGGAAGCTCGATCTCGCAGCCCTACCGGCAAGCGTCGCCTTCCGCCTGCCCCAGTTGCAGGCCCCGAAACTAGCCGACGTCTGGACTGGCTTCTTGCTCCTGGCCCTCCCCCAGATCCCGCTTTCCATCTGCAACTCCATCCTCGCCACGCGCCAGATTGCTGAAGATCTCTTCCCTCAAAGGCGAATCACCGCGCGGGGAATCGCTTGGACTTATTCAGCGATGAATCTGATTAATCCGTTTTTTGGCGGGGTACCGACCTGCCACGGCTCGGGTGGTCTGGCTGGCCACTACGCTTTCGGGGGACGGACGGGTGGATCGGTGATTATCTATGGCGCATTGTTTGCGTGCCTAGGACTCTTCTTCGGTCCGGGCTTTCAGGCTTGGGTGAACGCTTTCCCCCTCCCTTTGTTGGGAGTACTTCTCATTTTTGAGTCCCTTAGCTTGCTAGCGTTGCTGCGTGATCTGGCGCCCGACCAAACGAATTTCCGGATCGCTCTCCTGGTTGGACTAATCGCTAGTTCGATCCCCTACGGCTACCTCGTCGGCCTTCTCGTGGGGATGTTATGCGTGTTTCTGACAAGCCAGGGTTGGACTGCTCTAAGTTCCCAACACCCCGAAGGAAGGTGAGACTTAGAAAATCACGCGCAGGGAGATCTGCGCACGGCGCGCGTTCGTGCCATCTGGAAACCCTCCTGAAGCGGTACCAGCGCCTAGACCAGGGACCGGTCTGAGCACACCCGCCGTGGCCTGGTAGGCCAGCGAGTTGACGACCGTGTTGCTCACGCGATTGAACGTATTAAAAACCTCAAAGTTGAATTGCGCGCTAACGCTGTCTGCGAGTTGAAAGCCTTTGCTCAAACGCGAATCGACGCGCTGGACGGAGTCAATGGGGATGGTTTGACGCCCCTCGAAAGGCACACGGCTGCTGCCGCCAAAACCATTTAAGGTATTGTTGAAAGGCTGGCCGGGATACTGCGCCCCCACCACCTGTACAGTCGGCGTGACGTATTGGGGCGCGGCAAAGGTGCCGAGCAGTGAAAGCTGCCAACCATTCAGCAAGTAATTGGCAAACGCGCTGGCGAATTTCCGGCGCGGTGGCGTGATAACCGCAGTGAAAACAGCCCGATGCCGCTGGTCGAGAACCGAAGTCCCTTTCTCACCCCGATAATCTCCGTTAAACACGGTGGCGGGCCCGTCGGTGAAGAAGATGTTGGCAGTCGCCGCACCCTGGGAGAGATCCCGCGCGTGGGACCAAGTATAGGACAGAGTGCCTTCGAGCCATTGCGAAGCGCGACGGCGTAGTTGCACCGCCAGGCCGTCATACCAGTTGCGCCCTCCGTTATCGATGTAAACGACGCGGGCGTAACGCGGGTCGACCCTGTTGGCGAGAAGATAGGTCGGGGTGGTGTAGGTGCCGACTTGGTTGCCCGCTGCGTCGAGGATGCGGTAGGTGAAAGAGCCCGTCGCGGGGCCAATGTTGAGGTCCTGGCGCGTCATGTTCTTGAGCGCGCGGTTCCACAAGTAGGAGACTGTCAGGGCTGTGCTCCGCGTGAGCTCGCGCTCCAAGCTCAGATCGCCTTGCTGAGTGTAAGGCGTCGCCAGGTCAGGCGCTGCAAACGAGATAGTAACGGTTCCTGGAGGCGGGGTCCGGTCTAGATTCGTCAGGCGATTCGGGAAGACGGGGCCAACCGCCAGGTCCGCTGGTACATTCCCCTGCAAAGTTAAGGATCTTTGCACGACGCCATTCAGCTGGTGCAAACGAGCGATGGTAGCCGAAGGAAAGCGAGCATAGAAAATGCCATAACCCGCCCGCAAGACCGTTTTGTCGTTCAAGGACCAAGCTAACCCAAAGCGCGGCGCGAAGTTCCTCGTCGGCTCGTTGATTCGACCGGTTTCTGGATAATGAGGGTTAAAGACGGCAGGTTGGGCAAATTGGGCAAACTCATAACGCAGACCGTAGTTCAAGGTGAGGCGCTTGGTGAGCCTCCACTGGTCCTGCACGTAAAAATTGAAGTCGCGAACGAAGATGCTGGTGCGGAAAGGGCCAAAGGCCTGGCTGTAGGACTGCCAGCGCTTCCCGCCATCAAGATTCACGAGATCCTGCGCGAAAGCCGTGATAGAGCCGTAATTGTAGGAGCCCGTGCCGTTAAATAACGCATCTTCGACGTCGCGCGTGTGCGCGATGTCAAAGCCGAATTTCCAGAGATGCCGGTCGCGGGTCATCGAGAGGCTGTTAGCAAACTGAAAGCGATCTTCCGTAGGCTGCACCCGGGGAAGGTAGTTGGGAACGCCAAGGTTGGCCTGCCCCTGAACGGTGACTGCGGAGCGTACGCCCGGGGGCGCGAGGGCGTAGTTCGTATCGTCAAACAACCGGTCTTTAAACCACCCGAAACGGAACTCATTCACTGTGGTGTTGCTGAGGATGCCGGTGTGGGACAGGCGGGCCCATCGCGTGCGCACAGTGGACAAGCCGTTGTTGCCAATCGCGCCCGCGTTGGTGAGAGTGGCGGCGGTCTGAATGCCATTGGGCGATTCCCAGTTCATCAGATTGAAGCTCATGCTGAGACTCTGGCGGTCCGTGGGCCGCAAATCCAGCTTGGCGAAACCTGCGTTTTGCGACGCCCTGCGTTCGACGGTTCCAAAGAAACGCCGGAAGTAGTCGACCGCGGCATTACACTGGGCAGGTGTCGCAGGAGGACCGCAAACGCCGATGAACCGTCCCGAGGCGTCAAAAAACTGCGGGTTTAGGATCGAACTAAGGAGGGGGAAATTGCGGCGTGTCGCCTCGAAATTGCCGAAGTAAAACACTTTATCCTTCTGGATGGGTCCTCCGATGCTGCCCCCCATCTGGTGCCGTGATTCCTGGGGATTGAACGCCGCATAGCGGTCGCGGGCGTTGAAATCTTGATTCCGGAAAAACCAGTAGCCGGTACCGTGTACGCTGTTGGTGCCGCTCTTGGTGACTGTGTTGATCACACCGCCGACAGCGCGTCCAAACTCTGCGCTGTAGCCCGAGGTCATGACCTGAAATTCCTGCACCGCATCCTGGCTGATGTTTGAGCTAATCCGGGTCCGGCCTGCGTTCTCGTTGTAAAACTGCTGCGTGGTATCGTTGCCATCTTGCAAAAAGGCATTTCCCGCAGGCATGCCACGGAAGCTGACTAAACCGAACGTTCCATCCGGGGTCACGCCGGGACTGAGCAGCACAAAGCTATCCACGCGGCGCCCGTTAATCGGGAGATTGAGAATTTGTGAAGAGGTAACGACCTGTGTCACTCCCGTTTTGTTTTTCTCAACCACGGGGGTGCTGTCTTCCACGGTGATGGTTTCACTCACCTGGGCCAGGCTGAGCGTGACGTTGAGCGTCACGTTCTGGCCCACTTCGAGCAGGATCCCTTTCGCTTCATAGGTGGCGAAGCCGGATTTGCTGACCTTCACCTGGTAGCCTCGCCCGGGGGGTAAGGAGGGAGCGAGAAAGTAGCCCGACTCGTTGGTGGTCAAACGCCGGGTGAGGCCTGTTTCCGTGTTCGTTACCAGCACTTCAGCACCTGGCACAGAGGCTTGCGCGCTGTCGGTCACCGTACCGCTTAAGGCCGCTAAACCAGCTAACGATTGCGCATCGAGGCAAGTCGCCCACACGAGAAAAACCCCAACCATCGCCGCGATTCGATAGGGAAGCTTCATGCCTTGAGCATAGCAGGCCTCCGTTCCGAATCGATTACAAACGGTGACGGGAGTTCTAACACCGGTTCACTCGCTGGAAAGAATGCGGAATGAGGAACTCGGCTCGGTTCTCCCTCGGCTCACCAGAACGTGGTTTTGTTCCCCGGCCACGAAACGATCCCTTACCAAGCCAAACGAAGCCCGAAGCGGATCTGCCGCTGGTCGGGTTGTGCGCTGGTGATTGCCATGAAATTGGGACCGTTGATGTTGCTGTTGGGCGCGTTAAAGTGTGGCGTATTGGTGGCATTGGCGGCTTCTGAACGGAACTCGAGAGTGATCCGCTCCGTGATGGGGAAGCGGCGGAAAAGCCCTAGGTCGAGATTGACGACACCGGGAGCGCGGAGCAGATTCCGGCCGGTTGTTCCGAAGCGCACGCCAGTGGGAGCGGCGAAGGCCGCGGGGTCAAAGAACGGACTGTTGGGCCCTATCCCGCCAAGTTTCTGCACGGTCGGTTTTACTTGATCGGCCGTTTGCGTGTTGCCCGGGGCATTGAGGGCGCCGAGCGCCGCGACGACGGTGAACGGACGGCCCTGGAAGGAAGCAAACACGCCGTTGACTTGCCAGTCACCGAAAATCCAGCGCGCAGCACCCGTATTGGCGAATTTGCGGCCTTTGCCAAAAGGTAGCTCCCAGACAAAACCAGTCTGGAAGTTATGGGGGATGTTGTAGCCAGCTTGCGCCCGGTTACGGGGGAAGGCAGGCTCCCAGTTAAACAGCAAGTTTCCCGTCCAGCCGTCTTCGTCAGTCCAGTTGATGGCTTTCGAGAACGTGTAGGCCACTTTAATGAGCAAGCCGTCCGCGGCCCGCCGGTTGGCGGCGATCTGGAGACCGTGATAATTGGCGCTAAGATAGCCATCCCAGGCCCAAGTATCCACATTGCGGCCGAAGCGTAAAGCCAAGGGGCGGCCGGCATTCCCAGCGCCTGGGGCTGCGGCGTTGATGTTGAAATCCGCGAAACTCCGAACCGTAGCCGTGCCAACGTAGGAAGCAGAGGTGACAAACTTGCCCGGCAGCTCGCGCTCCACCGTGAAATTCCAGGACTGAACGTAGCCACGGTCAAGTCTTGAGTCGGGGATATACCGCATCAGAGCAGTGGCCGGCAACGGAACTCTACCAGAGGAGAGATCCGGGAACACGATGTCGGGAATGCCTTGTTCAATCCGGCGGAGCGGGGTAAAGGTGTTGGGACTATTGAAGGTTGCTGCAAAAGTCAAAGGGAAGAAGCCTCGCAACGGCCGGGCCAGGGGCATGGGGTTGTAGGTGATCCCGTAACCCGTTCGGATCACCGTTTTATCCGTGAGCCGGAAGGCAAGGCCGAAGCGGGGCGCAAACAAGCGCTTGCTGGTGGTGATGCCTAGCCCTCTTGGGATGCCCGCGACACCTCCAAGCGAGACGAGATTCGTAGTTGGATCGTAGCCTTCTAGACCTCCCCGGCCAGCGCGTGTCTGCAAGGGAAACAGCTCATAGCGCAGGCCGAGCGACAGCGTGAGTTTCTTGGAAACCTGCCAGCGATCGCGAATGTACCAACCAAACTGGTAGTTGTAGGCGGTCATGGTCTCTAACTGCGCCGAGCGCCTCATCACTTCCGGCAAACCCAGCAAGTAAGCAGCGTAAGAATTAAATTGCGTCAGCGCAGCGCCTGGAATCGAAGTGATGCCCTGGGTAAAAGAAATCGAGCCCATGGGACCACCATTTCCACCGCCATCGGGATTGTAGTGGTTGAGGTGGTGGCGGATGCCCTCAAATCCAAAACGAATGTCATGGCGCGTGCGGGACAGCGAGAAGTTCTGCTGCGTGGTCCAAGTGGAGTCGTAGGCGAAAAACGGGCGAGTGTCTGTGTCATTGAGATGGTTGGTGTAGCCTGAAATCTGGATGAGAGGCGCTCCGCTGTCACGAATGTCTGTAGAGTTGCCATTGACGCCAGGGATCCCTAGCTCGCGGTAATAAAACGAGCCGTAGCCGAAGCCCGTGATGGCTTGACCCTGGCGGGTCCACCCGATGACGCCATCCCAGAGAAAACCCGGTGAGAAGACATAAGTCGACCCGATCGTCGCGACTTGGGTGCGAAGTGTACCATCGCCGATGAGCGAACCAGCGGGACACAGTGGGGCGCCTCCTCCCGGGCCGAAGGCAGCGTCGCAGCTCACCGTCGCCTGCATGATGGAGTACTTACCCCAAATCGTATGCGCAGCATTCCGGTTCCAGTTGATTTTTGTATCAATGTTGTCGCGGTCGAGCCGCTGCGAGCCGTTGGCCAGAAAATTCGCACCAGTGCCCGGACGGTTTGGGAGCGGAATTAAATCTTGAATGCGGCGCGTAATGGCGCTTTGCCGGCTCAACGGGATGAGATTGCCGGGGAAAGGCGTGCGGCCCGCACCACTGGCAGCGCCCGTCGCGGGATCATAGATCACCGCGTTATAGCGCGAAAAGTCTCCTTGCTTCTGGTCCGCAGTGGGAACGGTCAGAAGGCGGGTCGCGCCTTGCCGCTCCCGAACTCCTTCCCAAGCTGAAAAAAAGAAGAGCCGATTGCGGCGGATGGGCCCGCCGAGCGTAAAGCCAAAAATGTTGTTGATATTCGACGGCTTGTCGTCGGGATTAAAAAAATTGCGGGCTTGCAGCTTCGTGTTGTCGTGCAGCTCCCAAGCCGAACCATGAAGCGCGTTGGTCCCGGACTTGGTGATCACCGTGATGGCAGCTCCGCCAGCGAATCCTTGCTCGGCATCAAAATTGTTCGTGGAAATGTTGACAGTCTCAATCGTTTCTGCTGGGGGGACATACGCCGTATGATGGGGCAGCCAGAGAAATATGCTGAGCGCTCCGTCAATTCGGGTGGCGTTGTTGTTGCGGTTGACACCGTTTACATTGGTGTCCAAGGCGCGAGCGGGGGCTGCTTGCGGGCTGTTCTGAAAGCGTCCCGGCGTTGCCCCAGGAACCAAGTTGATCAGGCTCTGGTAATTCCGATAGCGGGGCAGAGGCATATTGATCACCTCTTTCGACCCCAGCTCCGTGTGAAGATCCGCTTTATCCGTTTGGAGCGTCACCTGACCAGCTTGGACGGTCACGGTTTCGGTCAACTGGCCCACTTCGAGCTGGACGTCTTCTCGACGGACGACGTTGGCAGTGATCGTGACCGCTCGCTTGGTGATGGACCGAAATCCATCGGCGGTGATCGTGACGTCGTAGACGCCTGGCAACAGGTTGTTCAGCGTATAGCCGCCGATCTCGTTGCTCACTGTGCTCAACTCTTGAGCCGTACCCGTGTTGCGGGCCGTAATCCGTGCGCCGGGAACTACTGCGCCACCAGAGTCGAGTACGGTTCCAACGAGCGAACCATAGAGGACTTGGGCGGCGGCTGGACGCAAGGCAAATGGCGCAAGGGCCAGAATCAAACACCAACAGCGCAACATTACTCACCTCGAGGATGGGGATAGCTGAAATGTATCGCTAGCGCGAGGAACTGTCAAATTGCCTCTTTTTGACTGCGACCAGCGCCAAGCGCGCAGGCCACCCCGGAAAACAAGCGCGCCTCGATCCCAGCAGCAAAAACGCGGTTGGAAATTAGCTCCACGGGGAGGAAACCCGCGAAGGCTCCTCCCCTTGCCCTCCCATGGCGAAAGTTCGCAAGCGAGATTTCGCGAACTAGCTAGAAGTAGAGCTTCAGAGCGACTTGTAGCTGGCGCATGTTGGTTCGCGTGCCCGTAATCTGCCCGAAGCCGCCCGAAGCGATATTGGTGTTCGGGTTGGCCCAGTTGGGATGATTCGGGAAGTTGAACCACTCAAACCGGAGCTGGGCGTAACGGGATTCGGCGCCTAGCGAAAAGTTTTTCAGCATGGAGAAATCCCAGCCGATGATGCCCGGGCTGGTAAGCGTGTTCCGGCCCACGTTTCCATGGGTGCCGTTGGCGTTGCGTGTGAAGGCGGAGGTATCGAAGAAGCGCTGGGGATCTTGCTGACCGCGGGGCAAAGCCGCATTCTTTCCGGTGGAGTTGGGGCGGTCAAAGAAGGCGCCCGTATTCGACGCGTCTTGCCCGTTGGTAACGGTGACAGGGAAGCCAGTTTGCAGCGTCAAGATGCTGCTCATCTGCCAGCCGCCAGCAATGGCGTTGGCTACCGGGTTTTCGATCGCCACCCGGCGTCCCTTACCAAAGGGCAGATCCCAAAGAGCGGATGTCACCATACGATGGCGCGTGTCGTGACTTGAACGGGCTCGCTCACAATGACGGCAATAACTGTTTTGAGGGAAGAGCGTGTCGCCGCCCTGGTTGCGGATAGCCGTGGCAGTGTCGATTGACTTGGACCAGGTGTAGCTCACCAGGGCCGTAATTCCGTTGGAGTAACGCTTGGTCAACTTTGAGGCTAAGGAGTGATAGTTGCCATTGCCGCCATTATCGACCAGCTGGATACGACCAAAGTTGGGGAACGGCGAGCGTTCAAACACGGCGCGACGGTCCACAGCTGGGTCGGCGGGAATGGCTTCGTTAACGGCCCGCAGCGCCTCAAGCCGGTGGCTCACACTGCCCAGATAGCCGACTTCCAGTACAGTGTTGGAAGGTAGCTCGCGCTGGATGTTGAACATCCACTGCTGGGTGTAGGGCGTGCGGCGGTCGTAAGGGTTGGCGAAGGTGTAGGGGCGCGGAACGTTGGCGATACCACCCGCAATCGAGGCCAGCGAATTCTCCCAGCGCAGGTTCGGGATGTCCGTCCGCGAGTTGTCGCGCAGCCGTCCGGCGAGGTTGCGCGCCATGTCAAAGCGCGGATTGCCCGTGTCCTGCGAATAGAAGATGCCCGCACCGACGCGGAAAACCCACTTGGCGTTGGGCGACCAGGAAATGCCCAGCCGCGGGGCGAAATCGTTTCGATCCAGGCCCACTAACCGGTTGCCCAGGGTGCCGTCGCAGCGGACGGTGATATCGGGCCAGCGCAGGTTGATGCCTTCGTAGCAGTTTTGCCGTGGAGCGCCTTGCCGCATGAAGAAAGGATAGAGGCTGCGGTCGGCCACATTCGGGGCCTCCAGCGTGGTACGAGCATCAAAGGGCACAATGCCGTTGAATAGCGTGCCCGTTTGATCCTCCCAAGGGGGCGTCAGTTCGTAACGCAGGCCAAAGTTGATGGTGAGCTTCGAAGAAAGCCGCCATACATCGTCCACATACAGCGCGAACCCCGTGGCGCGGAATTTGGCGTTGGCAATGGAAACGGCTGCTTCGGCCTGGAAAGTCTCGCCTAATAGAAAGTCAGCGAAGTTGTCACCCGAGCGGCCCGGCAAAGCCAGACTACGAGTGGCATTGTTGGTGAAGGTGAACTGGCCGCGAGCAAACTGGTTGCCCACCTGATCATAGCGATCGCGGCGCACCTCACCCCCGATTTTGATGGAGTGCTTGCCGCGCACCATAGAAAAGTTGTTTACAAACTGGATGGCTCCGTTATTAATCTCATACGGTCCTTCCGAGCTGTTGCCGAAACCGCTGTAGACACCCTGAAGCGAAACGTTGGGGATACCCCACTGAACGGGCGGCCCGCTCGCTAGGCCAGGGATCTTTAATTCCCCGACTACGTCGCGCTTGAAGGCCAGTTCGGGGCCATTGGTGTTGTAAAAACGGGTATAACCAAAGCGCGCTTCATTCACCATGCTGGTGCTAATCACGCGAGTGTTCGAAACCATGACTTGCTTGAAGTTGCTGACGACCGTGTCGCCGTTCAACTTCAGCTGCTCCACCGTCTGGTTTTCATCACCCCAGCTGTAACGGCCGGCCCACTGCGATTTGGGGCTTTCCACCACGTCGAAGCGCCCGATGAATTGATCGCGGTTGATAGGCCTTCCCTGCGCCTGCACAAAGTTATTCCGCAAGTCTGGCGTATTCAGGTTGGGCGTCGGCAAAAACTCGAGCAACTGGCGAGAAATGGGGTGGATGCGGCTGGCCGGGATGACCGCGTTGGGGAAGGGCGTAGCGACGTTGCTTCCTGGCACACGCGAGCGAGGATCGAAGATTCCTTCCGTGCGCAAAATCGGGTTGGTCGTGGTGAGCACGTCGGCAAAGTTACCAGCTTGCATGGCCGCTGTCGGCACACTGTTGACAGCCTGAACGTTGCGGCGCTGGCGGAACCATTCATAGTTCGTCATGAAAAACATGCGGTTCTTTCCATTGACGATCTTCGGAATGGAAATCGGTCCGCCCAAGGTAAAACCGAATTGATTCCACTTGAACGGATCCTTGGGCGGCCGCGCCGCGGTAAATGCGTAGTTTTTGGCATCGAGTTTTTCGTTGCGCAGGAAGTAGAACAGCGTGCCGTGATATTCGTTAGTCCCTGATTTCGTGGACATGTTGATCTGAGTGGCGCCGCGTCCGAATTCGGCAGGATAGATGCCGGACTGCACTTTGAATTCTTGTAAAGCGTCCACCGAAGGCAGTACCACGAAGGTGTTAAAGTTGGGGTCCGTGTTCTCAACGCCGTCTAAGGTATAGCGGTTGAACTGGGCTCGCTGGCCGCTGACCGAGATGCTCTGATCGGCGCGGATGCCGCCCTGGCGGGCACCGGCCTGGCCCGCGGCTGGAAAACCAAAGCTTACGTTGGGCGCCAGAGCCACCAGGTTGAAAGCGTTGCGACCAGCCAGCGGGAGATCCAGAATGCGCTTGTTGTCAATCACCGTTCCCACGGTGGCGTTCTCACTCTGCAACAGCGCAGCTTGGTCTCTCACTTCGATGGATTCGGAAACGGAGCCCACCTGGAGTTCAATGTTGATACGCGCGCTCAACTGGACTTCTACCCGGATGCCGCTGCGAGTGAAAGTTTTAAAGCCTGCTTTCTCCGCCTTCAGCACGTATTCGCCTGGTTGGAGAGCTGGAAACACATAGATTCCCTGGTCATTCGATTCGGTGGTACGGGTGGCGTTGGTGGCGACATTGGTCAGCGTGACCGTCACCCCTGCAATTACAGCACCCGACGGGTCGCGCACCTCACCTGAGATGTCGCCGAAGGTCTGGGCAAAGAGACTGCCCGACGACAACAGACAAACCCACAGAAAGTGGATCAGCTTCCTCATTCTCGTTCCAATCCTTTCCAGTAAATCTGGTTACTGTGAATCCCCGCGATGGCTTGACTGAACCATGATCCGTCGGGGCGCAGCCGCGAGCATCCGCACCTCCGCGGAGGTCTTACCTTAGCGCGATCATCTAGAAGCAGCCAAAACAGCAGGCACCGACACACAGCTGGGCGAACTACATGACGAAGCGGCCCAGGCCGCATACGTTGAACGCTATCTTGGCTACGCAGCATTGAAAACCCCTCGACGGCCCGCAGGACCGGCCGCCGGCAAAACCTACCAAATGTTTCACATTTATATCACTGCCGCAGGGCGCAATCAACCGGGTGGAAGGAGGCGCCGCCCCCGGGCGCGGTGGAGGCGGCTAGGAAGCTCGAAGTCAAATTCTGCAAGCCACAGCCCCCTTGGGCGCTCGAACCCTGCCGGTCTGTACGCTCAACCCAGGCGGGTTCTCCTCTGGCGCTGTGAGGAGTCCGCGGCATCGATATAATTTGGGCATGTTGCGATGGGCGTGGATCGTGTGTTTCACCACCTGCATGTTCGCGCAGGATGGCGGTTTTCAGGGATCGGTGAAAGACCCAACTGGCGCCGCGATTGCCGACGCAGTAATCACAATTACGAATCAAGCGACTGGGGTCACAAGCCGCTACCGGTCAAACGCGAGCGGTTTGTACACGGCGCCGTCGCTGCCTCCTGGGCTATATCGTCTGGAATGCAGCGCTTCGGGCTTTGCCTCGCAACAGGTTGTTGATTTCCGGCTCGAAACTGCTCAAACGGCCCGTGTCGATTTCGAGCTGAAAGTGGGCTCGGTTGTGGAACGGATTGAGGTCAGCGCCGCCGTAGCACTGCTGAACACCGAAACGACCGAAGTCGGCCAAGTGATCGACAACAAGCGCATCTTAGAGATGCCGCTCAATGGCCGCAATTATCTCCAGCTGGCGCAATTCACCGTGGGCGTGTTGCCCGGGGGTGGACTCAACGCCGGCAGCAGGGCACGTGATGAAGGCGCCTTTGCTGCTGTTGGAATGCACATCGCTCAGAACAACGTGCTGCTCGACGGCAACGACAACAGCTCCCGGACCTCCGGCGGTCCTCTTGGCTTTGAAGCGCAGGCTGTCAAGCCGCCGGTAGATGCGGTAGCGGAGTTTAAGGTGGTGACGAATAACATGAGCGCCGAGTATGGTTACCGCGCAGGCGCCAAGGTGCTGGTCTCGACGCGGTCGGGCACGAACGAGTTCCATGGCTCGCTGTATCACTTTCTCCGCAACGAAAAGCTAGACGGCACCAATTTCTTTGCCAACCGCTCGGGCGGGCGCAAGCCCTCTTACCGGCAAAACCAATATGGTGGAACCTTCGGTGGGCCTGTAAAACGTAACCAGACATTCTTCTTTAGCAGCTATCAGGGAACGAACATCCGTTTGGGCCAGAGCTACATCACGAGCCTTCCCAGCCGCGACATCATCGAGCGAGGAGATTTTAATCAACAGCCCGCTGTTCGCCGGAATATTTTCGATCCGGCGACGTTGACCGGCACAGGCGCGGCGGCCGTCCGGCAACCTTTCCCCGGTAACATCATTCCGGCTAGCCGCTGGGACCCGGTGTCGCGCCGCGTTCTGGCGCTCTATCCCACACCGAACATCGCAGGACGCGAGCACCTGCCCGATAACAACTTCTATTCCCCTTCAGACAAAGATGATGCTCACCAGTTTGACTTCCGGGGCGATCATAATCTCAACCAGAACCACCGCTTCTTTGCGCGCTATTCCTTGCGTGACCAGTTCCGTGACCAGCCCGGCATTCTGCCGTTTCCCGCGGCTGGCGGCCAAGGGCAAACCGTCGATCTCAGGGGACAAAACATCGCCGCTAGCCTGAGTAGTTCCCTCCGTCCAAACGTGTTTCACGAACTACGTTTCGGGTTTTCGAAGTTTGATACGGCCTTCGGCCTTCAGTTCACCACAAACCTGAACAAAGAACTCGGAATCGTTGGTGCGCCTGGAGACACGTTCAACGACGGTCGCGACCAAGGCTGGACGCGGTTTACTCCGGCGCAGTTCACCGAAATCGGAGCACGTAGCTTCTGGCCTAACATCAACAATCTGGTCAACTACATGATCACGGACGCCATGAGCATCCAGAAAGGAAGGCACACCATCAAGTTCGGCGGCGAGGTGCGGCGAGCTGGGATCTTCCGCGATGCCAGCCGTTTTCGCCGCGGCCAGTTTGCCTTTGATGGCCGCTACACAGCGCAGAATCCGAACGTCGGCACAAGCCGCGCCAATACGGGCAACTCGATGGCGGACTTTATTCTCGGATTGGCGAATAACGCCACGTGGGGAACCAATCTAGGCGAGAACGCCCTGCTGCCCTATATGGGCTTTTTCCTCCAGGATGACTGGCGCGTGACAAGAAATCTGACGATTAACGTGGGTCTGCGCCATGAGGTGTTCTTTGGTGCGCGCTTCCCCAAACCGGAAACGCAACGCATCAGTCGATATCTAATCCCAGAGGTCAACCGGATCAGTCCAGCGGAAGAAGGTTTCGTTTTTCCCAAGAATGGGCGTGATTGCGGGTGCAAAAACGATTACAACAATTTTGCGCCGCGGCTCGGTCTCGCCTATAACCTAACGGCGAAGACGGTGATCCGCACCGGAGCTGGGATCTTCTATGGCGAGTCGAACAACGTCGATGGCGCAGCGCGCTATTCGACCGGGCCGCCCAGGGGCATCGAAATCAACGCACCCCAGGGGTTCGAACAGACCACGCTTCTGGTCCGCAACGGGTTTGCGCCGCTGCCGATCGGCACCGTGCCGACTGGCGTCAACGTCAATCCGGCGCCAGACTTCTTGCCTACGATGTACGCAGCCCAGTGGTTCTTCGATGTGCAGCGGATCTTGCCCGGCGACTTTCTCTTTACAGTCGGCTATAACGGCACCAAGGGCACGAACCTGCCGGTGACTCGGAATATCAACCTCCCAGCGACGCCAAGCGCTACCATTCCCGCTAACCAGCGCTTTGTGCGACCCCGGTTCAATGCTGTAAACGTTTCCGAGAACATGCTTCATTCCAGCTACCAGTCGCTCACCCTAAAAGCCGAGCGTCGCTTTTCGAAGGGTTTCACGCTGCTCAGTTCGTTCACCTGGTCCAAGAACATTGATCAGGGTAACGAAGCGTTGCTAGACGGATCGCCGGGCATCGTAACACCCTACGATCTTTCCCGTGAGCGCTCGCGTTCGACTCTTGACCGCCGCTTGGCATTCGTCGTGAGCAGTGTTTGGGAGCTCCCCTTCGGCCCGGGTAAACCCTTCTTGCAAAGCGGTCCCGCCAGCTGGTTGTTGGGGGGATGGCAGCTTGGCGGCATCTTGAGCCTGTACTCGGGGCTCCCGGTCAGCAACACAATTAACGTCAATAATCAGAATCTTGGGGGAGCGGTTCGCGGCGACTGGGTGCGCAATCCGAATCTGCCCCCTGACCAGCGTACGATTGATCGCTGGTTTGACTTGGGCTTTGCGCAGCCGACGCCTCCCGGCCTCATTGGTAA
Source organism: Bryobacteraceae bacterium (assembly GCA_025056455.1). GTDB lineage: Bacteria > Acidobacteriota > Terriglobia > Bryobacterales > Bryobacteraceae > CADEFT01. The sequence continues at coordinate 24,774 of JANWVY010000005.1, forward strand.
CGTGGGACGCAACGTCATCGACGGACCCGGGCGCAAGAACCTGGACATCCAGGTGGCGCGCAATTTCCGCATGCCGTGGGAAAAACACCAAATGCAGTTCCGTTTTGAGTCCTTCAACTTCACCAATACAGCCAACTTTGGTGCGCCAAATACGGCCTTGGGCACACCCATTGCGGGCCGCATCAACCAAGCCGAAGATCCGCGGCGAATCCAGTTCTCGTTGAAGTATTACTTTTAACGCTCCGTGAAGCGGTAGACGAGTGGTAACAGCTCGAAGGAAGGGAAAACGACATCGGCTGGAGCCACCCGCCGGGCTTGAACCGGCGACCTGCTGATTACGAATCAGCCGCTCTACCAGCTGAGCTAGGGTGGCCCGGTCGACCGCCTCTCAGTATAGCATGCAAGCTCCGGGCCTCATCCCATAAAGAGGCCTCCATTTACGTTTAAAACGTGACCCGTAATATAGCCTGCCTCCTCACTGGCTAGAAACTTTACCGCGGCAGCGACATCCTCGGGCGTTCCCATCCGTTTCAGCGGAATCTGCTGGAGAATTCGCTCCTTCACCTCTGCGGGAAGCACTTGCGTCATCTCCGTGTCAATGAAGCCGGGAGCCACCGCGTTCACCGTCACATTGCGGCTGGCCATCTCCTGCGCTAGCGATTTGGTCAGTCCAATCAATCCAGCCTTCGAAGCCACATAATTGGCTTGACCGGCGTTGCCCGTCTGCCCAACCACCGAGGAGATATTTATGATCCTCCCCCAGCGTTCCCGCATCATGGAAGGCAGAACCTGCTGAATGCACAAGAAGGCACCGCCAAGGTTCACTTGGAGAACGTGGTCGAAATCGGCCCTCTTCATCCGCACCGCCAAGCCGTCTTTCGTGATGGCGGCGTTGTTCACCAGAATCTGAATGGGGCCCGCCTTGGAGACGGCTTCCGCAAAGGCGCGAGGAATGCTCTCAGGATCAGCCAAGTCCAGGCACACGACTTCTGCTTGGCCGCCGTTGGAGCGAATCCACTCGGCAGTCTCATCCAGCTTTTGGGCGTGGCGAGCTGCTAGGATCACGCGAGCACCACTGGCGGCAAGCGCCAAGGCGCAGGCCCGACCGATTCCCCGGCTTGCTCCGGTGATGAATGCAGTACGTTGGGGCATGAATTTCCATCATAGTAGAAGGAAGGCCCATCCCTAATCCTCTATGGCTTATCAGGATCTTCGCGAATTTATCCGCGCGCTCGAAAAAGAAGGAGAATTGAAGCGCATTCCCTTTGAGGTGGATCCGCGCTTGGAGATGACCGAATTTGCGGATCGCTCGGTCAAGCGCGGCGGTCCAGCTTTGCTGTTTGAAAAACCCAAGGGCAGCAGCATTCCCGTTCTCATCAACGCCTTCGCGAGCATGCGGCGCATGGAAATCGCTCTCCAGGTGTCCTCCGTAGAAGAAGTTGCAGGCCGCATTGCTGAATACTTGCAAATGCGCATGCCCGAGGGGCTCATCAACAAACTGAAGATGCTGCCCAAGCTCGCGGAAATGGGGGCTTTCTTCCCTAAGACCGTCTCGGATGGCCCTTGCAAAGAAGTCATCCGCAAAGAAAACTTCTCGCTGCAGGAGTTCCCGATCCTTCATTGCTGGCCGGGTGATGGCGGACCTTTCATCACCTTACCCATGGTGTTTACCCATAACCCGGAAACCGGGAAGCGAAACTGCGGCATGTACCGCATGCAGGTCTATGATCACCGCACGACCGGCATGCATTGGCAAACCCACAAACAAGGCGCGGAACACTACCGGCGCCTGCTGGCGGAAGGGAAACAAACGAAAATGCCAGTGGCTGTAGCCATCGGCTGCGACCCGGCCACCATGTATTCCGCCATCTTGCCCTTGCCTCCCGATCTCGATGAGATGATGATTGCGGGCTTCCTCCGGTCGAAACCCGTGGAGATGGTGAAGTGCGAAACGAGCGACATTCTGGTTCCCGCGCAGGCGGAAATTGTACTGGAAGGCCACGTGATTCTCGGCGAACTGCGCCGTGAAGGACCGTTTGGCGATCACACCGGCTTTTATTCGCTTGAAGACGACTATCCCGTCTTCCACATCGATTGCATCACGCACCGGAAGAATCCCATCTATGCCACAACGATTGTGGGTCCCCCGCCCATGGAGGATTTTTATATGGGCAAGGCGATTGAACGCATCTTTCTGCCGCTGATGCGCCTCCAACTGCCGGAAGTGCGCGATATGTGCATGCCCGCCGAAGGCATTTTTCACAATTTGATGATCGTGTCCATTCGCAAATCCTATCCTGGCCATGCGCGCAAGGTGATGCACGCCATTTGGGGCTTGGGACAAGCCATGTTCACCAAGTGCATTGTTGTGGTGGACGAAGACGTCGATGTGCAGAACTTGAGTGAAGTCGCTTGGAAGGTTTTGAACAACATTGACCCGGAACGCGACATTGAATTCGTGCTCGGTCCAGTGGATTCGCTCGATCACGCCAGCCGCCTTCCTGATTACGGCTCGAAGATGGGTATTGACGCAACGAAGAAATGGCCTGGCGAAGGCTTTACGCGTCGCTGGCCGGACGTGATCCGGATGTCCGCTGACGTGAAGAAGCGTGTGGATGAGTTATGGAGCAAGGCTGGGCTATCTTAGAAAGACCATGCCTGTTCCTGTTGTCACGCTCAACGCTTATCATGTTCTCGGGATTTCTTGCTTTGGCGTGGGACTTGGCAACTGGCTGAAGCGCCGGTTGCCGGTGCTCGACAAGCTGAACATCCCGTCTTCCATTGTGGGCGGCCTGATCTATGCGCTGCTCACCTTGGTTTTGCGTGACCGCGTCGTCAACTTTCGAATGGATCTGGTCCTGCGCGACATCTTAATGGTGGGTTTTTTCACCACCATTGGCATGAGCGCGAGTCTGCGCCTCATCAAAGCAGGCGGCCTCCAGGTCCTCACCTTTTTCGCTCTCGCGACGCTCGGGGCGGTCCTCCAAAGTTTGCTCGGCATCGGCTTAGCCCTGCTGGTGGGAATTAATCCGCTGCTGGGTATTATTTCCGGCGCCGTGGCGCTAACTGGGGGGCCGGCGACCGCCCTTGCCTTTGGCAAAGAGTTTGAAAAGTTTGGCGTCCAGGGCGCCACAGCCGTCGGCGTCGCCTCTGCAATGTTCGGCATCACGATGGGCGGTCTTCTGGGCGGTTGGATTGGTGGGCGCTTGATCCGCAAACACCATTTGCGCCCCGCTGCCCCGAACGCCACAGCTGGCGCTCGTTCGGCACCCCGGCAAGCCATGGCCGCCGCAGCGGCTCACAACCCTTCAGCCTCGGAAGTTGCTTATGCGGCCGATCCTCCGGCCGAGCCCATCGCGGTGCTGGGAGACGAGAGCGAGGCCGAAGAGAATGCCTTGCTTTCTAGCGTCATTGCCATCGCCATCGCCATGGGATTGGGCTCGGTCATTAGCAGCTGGTTAAGCACGCTGCCCCTTCCCTGGGACCCTTCGAAGAAACTCGTCTTACCGGCCTATATCGGTTCCATGCTCGCTGCCGCTGTGCTGCGAAACCTCGACGACCGGTTTGGCTTTCTCAAACTCTCTCAGCATCACATTGACTCGATTGGTAATATCTCGCTCTACGTGTTCATTGTGATGGCCCTACTGACTCTGGAGCTGTGGCAGCTTGCAGCCTTAGCCGGTCCGTTCTTTATTCTTCTCGTAGGACAGCTCTTGCTCATTTTCCCCATGTGCTTTTTCCTAACTTTCTACGGGATGGGGCGCGACTACGAAGCAGCGGTCATGTCAGGCGGATTTTGCGGCTTCATGATGGGAACCACGGCCAACGCCATGGCTTGCATGGACGTAATTGTCAAGAAGTACGGGCCAGCGCCCCGCGCCTTCATCGTGGTGCCGCTGGTGGGCGCCTTCCTAATTGACTTCACCAACGCCATCATCATCACGACGATGATGAACTTCTTCCTCTAAACCGCGGTTGCTCTAATCTCGAAACTTCAGTCGTTTAGGGTAAATCCCGGAGACCAGTCACCAGGAAACTCTATGGGACAATAGTAGTTTGTTCATGGACGACCGGACTCTTCGTAGCCAGGCCCTTTTTGAAACGCTTGCCGAGCGCATTCTGGTGCTGGACGGCGCCATGGGCACCATGTTGCAACAAGCGAATTTAACCGCGGCGGATTTCGGCGGAGCGGCGCTAGAAGGCTGCAACGAAAATCTCGTTCTGACCCGGCCCGACGTCGTCCTTGAGATTCACAAAAGGTATTTTGCTGCGGGCGCCGATATGGTGGAAACCAACACTTTCGGCGGTACGAGCATTGTTCTGGCCGAGTATGGCCTGGAGAGTAAAGCCTACCAGATCAACTACGTCGCCGCACAGCTAGCGCGGCAGGCGGCCGCCGAATTCTCCCGGCCGGGCCGGCTGCGATTTGTGGCCGGCTCGATGGGACCGACAACCAAAGCCATCACAGTAACCGGCGGGGTCACCTTCGCCGAGCTCAAAGAGGCGTTTTATCAACAAGCCAAAGGCCTCGTGGAAGGCGGTGCGGATGTTTTGCTGGTGGAAACCTGCCAGGACACCCGCAACGTAAAAGCCGCTTTGCTCGCCATCCAGCGTTTGGCGCGGGAGCGAAACGAGCGGCTGTTGGTGATGGTGTCCGGAACCATTGAGCCCATGGGGACGATGCTGGCTGGGCAAACCGCGGACGCTCTTTGCGCCTCGATCTCCCATGCTGATTTGCTATCAATCGGTCTGAATTGCGCCACTGGGCCGGAGTTTATGACGGATCACATCCGCACCCTCCACGAAATGGCTCAAACGCGCATTTCCTGCTATCCCAATGCGGGCCTGCCGGATGAGGAAGGCCGTTATCTGGAAACCCCGCAATCGCTCGCCGCGCAATTAGAAAAATTCGCCGACCACGGCTGGCTGAATATTGTGGGCGGCTGCTGTGGCACGACGCCAGATCACATCGCGCACATCGCTCAGATGGTTGAGGGCAAGAAGCCGCGCGCCAATCGCCCGCCTTCACACCGATCTTATTACGCGGGCGTCGAGCTCGTAGAAGCTGAGCCCAGCAACCGCCCGCTCATTGTCGGCGAGCGCACCAACGTAATCGGGTCGCGGCTGTTCAAAGAGCTCGTGGCGCAGAACAAGTGGGAAGAGGCAACGGATATCGCCCGGCGTCAGGTGCGCAACGGAGCCCATATCGTAGATGTCTGCCTGCAATCGAGCGAACGCGATGAACTTCAGGATATCCCTCCTTTCTATGAGCATCTGATCCGGAAGATCAAAGCGCCGATTATGATCGACACCACGGATCCAGCAGCCGTGGAACTGGCGCTCACCTACTGCCAAGGCAAAAGCATTATTAATTCCATCAATCTGGAAGACGGCGAGGAGAAGTTTGAAAAAGTTTGTCCGCTAGCCCGCGCCTACGGGGCGGCCATCGTTGTCGGCACGATTGATGAGGACCCGGTTCAAGCGCAGGCTTTCACTCGGGAACGCAAGCTGGCCATCGCCCAGCGCTCGGTCCGGCTGTTGACGGAGAAGTACGGCATTCCTGCTGAGGACATCATCATCGATCCACTGGTGTTTCCTTGCGCCACGGGGGATGAGAACTACATTGGGGGCGCCGTTGAAACCATCGAAGCCATCCGCCTGATCAAAGAAGCGATCCCTCACGTCAAGACCATTTTGGGGATTTCGAACATATCCTTTGGCTTGCCGCCCGCCGCGCGCGAGATCGTCAATTCCGTCTTTTTGTACTATTGCACCAAGGCGGGTTTGGATCTGGCCATTGTGAACGCCGAAAAGCTCGAGCGTTTCGCCTCCATCCCGATTGAAGAGCGGCGCCTGGCCGAGCATTTATTGTTTAACACGCCACCCGAGGAGGTGCCCGGCGATCACCCTGATGCCGAACTCCTCAAAACAGCGCCCGAAGACTGGCGCGAGCAAACGCGGGAACAAAAGATCGCCATCAATCAATTTCACATTGCCGCCATTACAGAGCACTTCCGCAAAGCGGCGGCCAAGGCGCGAAAAAAAGCAGAGGATCTTCCGCTCGACCAGCGCCTGGCAAACTACATCATTGAAGGGGTCAAAGATGGGCTCGTTGCTGATCTCGACCGCAAGCTCGCCGAAGGAGCCACTCCGCTAGACATCATCAACGGGCCGCTCATGGCGGGTATGACGGAGGTCGGCCGGCTGTTCAACAATAACGAACTGATTGTCGCGGAAGTGCTGCAATCGGCCGAGGCCATGAAGGCCGCAGTGAGCTACCTCCAGCGATTCATGGAAAAGGCGGATACGAGCACGCGGGGCAAGATCATTCTGGCCACCGTCAAGGGCGACGTCCATGATATTGGCAAGAATCTCGTCGAGATCATCCTGAGCAATAACGGCTATGAGGTGGTGAATCTGGGCATCAAGGTTCCACCCGAGGATTTGATCCGAGCCTATCGCGAGCACAAGCCGGATGCCATCGGCTTGTCGGGGTTGCTCGTTAAAAGCGCGCAGCAAATGGTGGTAACGGGCAATGACCTAAAAGAAGCCGGAATTCAGGTTCCGCTGTTGGTTGGCGGCGCAGCGCTTTCAGAGAAATTTACGGTTACGAAGATTGCTCCGGCTTACTGCGCGCCCACGTTTTACGCCAAAGATGCCATGACGGGGCTGCGGCTGCTCAATGAAATCATGGACCCGGCGACACGGGAGGAGATGTTGAGGGCCCACACTTGGAGTGGCGGCAACGTGGATATTCAGGCACCCGTCCACCGCGCTGCGCCGGCGTCGGAGAAGCGGAGCCCGAAGGTCCGCGTCGATCTTCCGATTCCTGCCGCGCCGTACTTGGACCGCAAAGTGCGTGTGGTGCCGAACCTCGCTGAAATTTGGAGCTACATCAACCCCTACATGCTCTACGGCCGTCATTTGGGCTACAAGGGGAATTTTGAAAAGAATCTGCATGATCGCGAACCGAAAGCGTTGGAGCTCTTTCACCAGGTAGAAGAGGTGAAGAAGCGGGCGGCGGAGTTTATGAAGGTGCGCGCCGTTTGGCGTTTTTTTGAAGCCGAGCGCGAGGGGAACTCCATTCACTTATTCGAGCCAGGAGCTTCGTCACCGGTGCATACTTTCCGCTTCGGACGCCAGCCCAAAGAAGACGGACTGTGCTTGAGCGACTACATCTTAGATCCGGAGGATTCGCGGCGGGATCACCTGGCGTTGTTTGTGGTCACGGCGGGAGAAGGGGTCCGCGAGCATGCGGAAGCAGCCAAGGCGGCGGGGGAATATTTTTACGCGCACGCCTTACAGGCGCTTGCTATCGAGACGGCGGAAGCCTGCGCGGAGTGGCTTCATCGCCGCATTCGTGAGGACTGGGGCTTTCCCGACCCTCCGACCATGACCATGCAGGAACGGTTCACTTCACGCTACCGGGGCAAGCGCTACAGTTTTGGCTATCCGGCCTGCCCCAATTTGGACGATCAGGCGGGCATCTGGAAGCTGCTCAACCCGGAAGAAATTGGAGTGCGGCTAACCGAGGGCATGATGATGGAACCGGAGGCTAGCGTAAGCGCCATGGTGTTTCATCATCCGGATTGCACTTACTTTACGGCGAGTGAAGCCACAGCCGAGGTCGTGGCGTAGAGCAAGGTTGCGGGCTCGTCCGGCTGCGGGTTGGAGACGGGGCAAGATCACTAGCGTCTCGCAAAGGGACAATTCTACCTTTTTATGCTCCTCAAATCCGATTGTATGGGGGTAAAGCTTCTTCGCTCCGGCCGGACTGTCTTCGGAGTGTAGGGCAACGCCGCAGCGTATACGAAAAACTTGGTGTACACTGTCCAAAAAATCGAAGGGGCGGACGGACAAAAGTGTTATTTTGTGGCAGACCGCGGTTCTAACTTCGCTTCGATGAGTTTGGACTTTCAAGAATTTGAGGTTGTGTACCGAGCAATAACGGGTCATGACAGCGCGTTTTCTTGGCAGTATAGGCTGTTTTGTGATCTTGAAGCCGGTAGGTTTCCTTCGGACATAGAGCTCGCTACCGGACTCGGGAAAACTTCCATCATCGCCCTTTGGGTGCTTGCCCTGGGACGAGCGATTCGTCGCCCGGATTGCCCTGTGCCACGTCGCTTGGCTTACATTGTGGATCGCCGGGTGGTCGTTGATCAGGCGTCGGAATTCGCTGAGCAAGTCCGGGTCCGCCTGGAGAAGGCGGTAGATGACCCCGAGAACCCCTTACAGCCTTACGCAGCGGCCTTGAGCGACGCTGGATGCACACCGGGAGTACTCCAGACATCAACTTTACGCGGGCAGCGAACCCAGGACACGCAGTGGCGGGATGATCCTTCTCGGCCGGCAATCATCATAGGAACCGTGGACATGGTCGGCTCCCGGCTACTTTTCAGCGGGTACGGGCGGGTTGGGCCCTGGACCCGATCACTCGAAGCGGGCTTGCTTGGTCAGGATTGCCTGGTTGTGCTCGATGAGGCGCATCTTTGTTCCCCCTTCGCTGCCACGTTGGCAGCCATCGAACGTCAACGAAGCAGCCTTGCACCATTCGGCGTGATCCGCATGGGAGCCACGATGGAACCAGTTGCTGACCTATTATCAAGGACTCCTGGATTACCGTTTAGCCCATCCAGACAACCATTTCAGTTACGCGAGAATGAGGTCTCTGAGCAGAAACTGAGAGACAGGCTACTTGCTCCGAAATGGATTCAGCTAATTGAGGTAGCTGCGGGAGCAGGTCAGCAACTTGCCAAATGGGCTATCGAAAAGGTCAAACACGAACCAAGTGCTTCGATTGGATTGATCTTGAATACGGTCGAGGAAGCGAAAAAGTGCGCCAGCGCCCTTAAAGCGAAGCTACTTGAGGCCGATTTCATAACTCTCACCGGCAGTATGCGTGGGTACGATCGGGACACCATTACGCGCTCAAAAGAGTACGACAGATTTCGTTGCGGGCGCGACCGGTCGGTCCCACACACACGACCTGCCTTTTTGGTCGCTACTTCATGTATTGAGGTTGGAGCGGATCTCGATTGTGACCATCTGGGAACGGAAGTGTGCGCCGCGGACAGTCTTATTCAGCGGCTAGGAAGAGTTAACAGGTTAGGGTTACACCAGGAACCTGGCTCGACGGTGGTGATTGTCGGCAAGGCCGACGATACGAATGCAGCTGGACGAGTGTTTTTGCGTCTCCAGCAGCTGCAGCACAACGGTCCGCTGTGCGGCTCGCCTGAAACACTGCCTCGATTGTTGCTGGGTGGGGATCGAGCCCATGGTTTGTTCGAAGTGCGCGTGCCTCCTCCGGCGCTTACGCCTGCCGTACTCGACGACTTGTCAATGACATCAAAGTATCCAAAAAAGAATGCGCGCGTCGATGTTAGCCGCTGGCTGCATGGCAGCGTTGAGGATGCATCGCTGTACGTGGAAATCGCTTGGCGAGACGAACTGGACTGGATCGCTGACGTTGAGGGACTTGCGCGACTCCTGCACTCGTTTCCTATTGCGCCGCGCGAGACGGCACGCTGCCCTATCTATGAAGCGGTTGAGGTGCTCGCGATGGCTCGTGACCGCGCTGGCAAGGAACAAAGTCTCGGCAATCGTTGCGTGTTTTTCTATCGTGATGGTGTTCCTGAAGGGCAACCCCTGCGATCCTTGCCAACAGACAAGGACGAGCTTCGCCGGCTACTGTACAATGCGCTCGTCGTGCTGCCCGCATCGGTTGGTGGCTACGATGGCCGGTTTGTCGATCCTGAAGCGAGGAACCCTGTGGTCGACGTGGCGGAAGACGCTCAGCCGTCGAACCGAGCGCGCCGCTGTCGACTACGGATAAGCTTTGGCTGGATCGGGCTCGCGCGCGATGGATCAATTTCAAGCAGAATATACATCGATCCCGAGACCACGGAGGAGGAGTTACCCGCAGAGAGTGCCCACGCCGTCAGGACTCTGCTCGGTGCTGGTTGGCGGCTGGTTGCAAGCGCTGGCGACGGCCAAAACGGTGTGTTAGTGGCGCGTGAAGACCACCACGCGATCACAGAAGCCGAGGATGACGAAGCCGCTCTGGGCTTTCGCAATCCAGTGCCGCTCAAGAGGCATCTCTTCGATGCCCGCGAAAAGGCCAAACTGCTCTGTGAGCGTCTAGGTGTGACCGATGGCAACATCCGCACAGCTGTGCTCGAGGCCGCAGGAGGCCACGATGTAGGCAAGGACTGCCCGTGGTGGCAGCGTGCGGTCGGAAGCTTCACCAATCCGCCAGTTGCCAAATCCGGGCAGGAGGATTTCAACCACGCAATCAATCAGGGCTATCGGCATGAGCTCGGGTCCGTCTCCATGCTGCAACAGGCGGCCTCGGTGACTTCCATGGAGCCATGCGCAGCTGACCTTCTCCTACATCTTGTTGCTGCGCACCACGGGCATGGGCGGCCAGGATTCCGACCCGAAGCCATGGGGCCCATTCCAAGGAAAGAACTCCAGCAGGCCATCGACGCCATTCCGGCGCGTTTTGCGCGGGTACAGGCGGCGCATGGCTGGTGGGGCCTCGCTTGGCTGGAAGCTCTGGTGAAAGCGGCCGACGTCCTCGCGTCGCGCGAGGAGGAGGCAGAATGAACTCCCTCATCGTAGCCGTTGATGCCACCAATCCGGGTGAATACTTGGCTGTGTGCGGCATCATCGAGTTGGTCGGCCGACTTGACGAGTCGTCAACATCGGCTTGGACCCGAAAGCCGGGGTTGGTAGAGCAGGCGCCGTCAGCCGTATGCGACGTGTGCGAAATTCTGACGCGCGTCGAGGAAGCGGCATTTTCAGAGAAGCTCGCAAGGGGACTCGGTTCCCGAGATGCATGGTACGCCGTCACTGATGAAGCGCGCGTGCCCTTGGCCAACGCTGTAGCAAAGTGGACCGCCGGTGTCGAGTTCGTGCTTCCCGGTTCCTGCGATCCCATCGTCATCGATCACTGGTATGAGTGGGCCTTTGTAAAGGGTGATCGCGTGGTTCAGAAACCCGATAAGAAACGCGATGGCAAGGGCAGATGGAAATTTTGGGCCGGCCAGCAAGATGGCAACAAAGGCATCACCGGGCTTCTGCTGGACTTGGTGGATGCTTCGGCAAACCTGAACGGTGCTACACGTCTGCAGGAAGTCCTTGCGTTTGGTTCATCTGGGAGCAGTCGGCTCAACGTGGATGCAGCGACGACCCGCTCCTCCATCGACCGTGGCATAAGCGCGAACGACGCGGCCGCCGATGGTGGTTCCATTGGTCGGCCCGGTCTCGAACTGCTCGCCGCGATCGGCCTGTCAGCGTTCTTCCCGCCGCGCCGGTACGGGGATGCGGCGCCTGACGGAACCGTCGCAGTTCATAAACGGCTTTTTCGTTACTTCACCTGGACGCCGCAAGCGCCTGTTTGCCTTGCGCGCCTCTGCGCCCGAGGCGTAGGCGTCCCTGGGTTCCAGGGCGTTCGGCGCGAGGCGCCGATCGGTAGGATGGGCCAGTACTCGTACCTGCGGTTCGCACGCCCAGCCGGCGTAGGCGGTATGGCAGCGGTGACTGACGAAAGCACGGACGAGGACATGGCTGAGGAGAACTCCCATGACTAGCGACACCAACATTCTTTCGGACTACGACGGCTTCCTCAGAGATGAGGCGGACATTGCAGCCATTGTGATTCGCGAGCGTCTCCGTCCGGTTCAGGGACCCCGTGGAGTGTTCTTTCCACCGACGTTCGCTGCTATTGGACAGGGGAAAAAGAGCGATTACCACATCGACCGTATCGGGCCTCTCGCCGACGATCCGGAACGGGCAGCGCGCGACGGCGTCATCGCCAACCGGTGTACTGTGGACTCTGTTCCGTCCCAGGCCAATCGGTTGGAGAATCGCCTGCTGCGTTACTCGGGGAAATACATCCCCAAGGTGAGCATCTCGGGGAGCCGTGTTGGGGAACAATCGCTCGATTTGTTGGAGGTGGGACACCGCGTCGCTGATGCGGTCCTGCGCTACACTGCTGACAACGGCTACGAACCGTTCAGAGCGGCTCTCCGTGCATTCGTGGCAGGCGACGCGGCTCCCTTGGCGCGCCTTGCTCCAACCTCACTCGTGTTCGGGCATTGGGACAGTCGCCCGGGCGGAACCAAGTCTAAGGCTCGTCGTATCCTGCGCAGTGAAATCGTCGCTTACAACGTGGCGCGTGTGACGAAGCGCAGCCAGTACTGGTCGAGCATCGACCCCGAGGTAAATGAGGAGTTGGGCCAGATCTTGGCGGAGGCGAAGGAGGCGGCAAGTCGAGACCCTGAGACGAAGAACCCCGCCTCGCAGTTAGGTATGACCGACGTGCCCGCACCAGAATCTCCGGGAGGTGTGATCGCCTTCGGGAAGATCGAGCGGACCTCGATGATTGCACTATCCGGATTGAGATCGCTCACCGCTTTCCCGGCGCCGACGTCAGCCCAGAGCGAGGCATCTGCGGGGAATGCTAACGCGCAGGTAATCGATCCGGACCAGACTTTGGCTCTTCGCCGCTACCTGTTTGCGTTGTCGCTTGCGGCTGTGGTGGACCCGGGTGCCTGGGACCTCCGCGAGGGATGTATTCTCGTGCGAAATGGGCCGCCTCCGTCCGGGGATCTCAGTGACGGGGAAACTCCCATCACAGCAACACTGGTGCGCTTCAACGGCGAAGAACAATCCTTTACGCTGCCTTCGCCAGCTGATGTCGAAGCATACCTGGAGGCCGCCACGGACGCTTTCTTCCAGAATGGCCTTCCTAAAGCGACGCAACTCACTTTTGCGCCCAAACTCGCATATGCCGCAGTCGCGGAGCCCAAGACAAAGAAAGATTTTGTTGAGAGGCTGGCAGCGCTGCAAGACTATGCGGGGAAAGAGGCGGAACTCAAGCAGATGGACCTTCGCAAACTTAAGAAATTGTGGCAGGAAAAGCAGGCTCCCGCCGCCGGGCCCGAGGACTCGGGTGGGTCGGGAGGCGACTCGAGCCCGACGGAGCCCTGATGCCGCTCTCCATACGGGTCCAGTTCCTCGCAGGGTACTCCGGGAGGGAGTGGCCGCCAAGCCCGGCGCGCCTGTTCAAGGCCCTCGTGTCTGCTGGACGTAACGGGTGGGCTGCGAGCAAACGCGAAGCGATCGATGGGGCGCTTCGCAAGCTTGAGGGGACAGCGCCCGTCATCGCCGCGCCGGAAGCAGTCCTCCGCATGCCGGGCCAGCGCCGGTTTGTTCCGAACAATTCGAAGAACTGGCCAACACAGAGGAAGCTCAATCCGGTGAAGGGTATTGACCTGGAACCTGAGTCCATTCTGCGTTGGGACCTCGACGCGCCGGCCACCATCTGGTATCAGTGGCCCGATGCTCCGGCCGAACTCGCAAACATAGTGCGCGAACTTGCCCGACACACTTGGAGCGTAGGCAAGGGTGAAGATTTCGCTCTCGTAGACGTTCTGGAAGCACCTCCCCCTCCGGAGTTGATCCGCTGGCGCGAAGCGACCGGTCAAGATGAGGCGGGGGCTTGGCTAGAAATCCCCGACGCGGGGTGCCTCGCTGTGTGCGATGCCATGTTTTCGCGATCCGCCCACGATCCACCTTTGCCGGCAAGTGGCACACGATCCGTCCGATACACGTCCAGTAGCGCGATCGAAGTTCGCCATCCAGTTAGCGTGCTGGCACTCTGGTGGCGGGGAAAGCGCCGTTCCTGCGATGCGCGCCTTCTACGCCAAGTTGTTGGACCTATTCGCAAACTTCTGGATGAAGTGCGCGGCGAGGTCGTCGACGTACTTGCGGGCGATTCCACAGAACGGGCACGCCTAGACGCGCTGACGCAGCGCGTGCTCCTTGGCCACGATGAATGCGGGGATCCCGTGCGGGAGCCACATCTGGCAGTCCTTCCCTTGCCCAGCGTCTTGGGCCCGTATCCGGACGGTAGGATACGGCGTGTCGCTCTGGTGGACCTTGGGTGTGGGCAAGACCCAGCTCGTCGCACCATCTTTGAATTGACGCAAATCCTTCTTCATGGCCGGGAGCTTCTCGATCATGCCCTAGGAACCGGTGTGAGACTGGAAACCGAACCGGATCAACAGTGGCTGAAGGCGGTTATGAGTAGTTCGCGTACGTGGGTCAGTGTGACACCTGTGATCCAACCGGCCAAAGAACTCACATCGGCAGAGTGGAGTCGGCTCCGCGCGATGCGACGAGCTGCAGCCGAAAGCGCAGGGGACTTAGCCCGCCTCGAACAGCGGCTGCGAGACCGCCGACTGGAACTGGTCGTCCGCTCACTGACGCAGGCGGTGGGTACAAGCGGCGCCCAGCCGGTCTCCGTAGAGGTGATGCCGAGTGGCCCGATAGCCGGCGTCCATCTGGCTCGGCACTACCGGGTCGATGGCTATCTCGCCGATACACCGCGTTGGCACTTGCGGGTGACTTTTGATCGTCCCGTTACTGGGCCCCTCGCCGTTGGGCGGGGTCGCCATGTTGGCTTTGGGCTTTTATGGCCTGAGGCTCAGCCCGCTGAATCCACCAGTACTAACCAAAGATAATCTGCTAGGAGCCCAACGAACACGGTTCGAAAATTTTAGGTAAGTGGAGCCCTCCCTTGTTTCACGCGCGGGGGGTCAGCTCGATTCCCGGCCTGGTGGCGTCATCCCTTGGAGCGATAGACACACCTCAACGTGGGCGCGAGGATGGCTGACACGCCCCCCAAGCTCCGCTGCCCGCCGTGACGCTTCTCCTGGCCAGCGCCACAGGAGCTCGCTCTAGGCCAGCTTGTGCCTCTTCACCGGTAATTCGCGAATCCGCTTGCCAGTAGCTGCAAAAATCGCGTTCGCAATCGCTGGAGCAATTGGAGGGACGCCCGGCTCGCCGACGCCTGCCGGCAACTCACTGCTTGGGACCACATGCACGTGGGTCATCCGTGGCGCCTCGTGAATCCGCGCCACCGGATAATTGTGAAAGTTCGACTGCTGGACTTCGCCTTTGGCGCCCGTGATCTCACCCATCAGAGCGAGGCTAGCGCCAAAAACCGCCGCACCTTCAAATTGCGCTCTCACACGATCCGGATGAACAATCGTGCCGGCGTCCACGGCCACGTCCACACGCGGGATCCGGACCCTGCCTGCTGCATCCACCTCTACTTCGACCACGGCGCAAACATAGGTCAAGAAGCTGCGGTGCGCGGCAATGCCCCACCCACGACCCTGGCCTGATTTCTTGTTCGCCCAGCCAGATTTCTCCGCTGCTAATTCGATCACACGGCGCAAGCGGCCGGTGTCCACAGGGTACTTCTCCAAGGGCTGGCCATTGTTCCAGTACTTCACGCCTTGAGCCGCTAAATCAATCTTCCGCGGACTGCCAATCACATCGAGCAAGTACTCCACCCGGTCGCGCCCGGCGGCATGCGCCAGTTCATCAACGAACGAGTGAATGCCAAAGGCGTGATAAATGTTCGCCACAGCTCGCATCCACCCAATTCGCACTGGATTTTTTACTCCGCCATTTTCGGCCCGGTGATTCGGGATATCAAACGGAAGATCAACCAGCCCCATGCCTAGCTCGAAGTCCTGCGCATCAGTGGCGCCGGCCACAAACGTAGACCCGATGGTTGGGAATACGCTGCGGTGCAGCCAGGCCGTCGGCCGTCCTTTGGCGTCCGTCGCTGCTTTGAAGTACATCGCCGAAACCGTGTGGAAGTAGTCGAATTTGATGTCTTCTTCACGGCTCCAGATCACCTTGACCGGCCGGCCTACTTGTTTGGACAACAAGGCTGCCTCGACCACGTAATCCGGCTTCGACTTGCGGCCGAATCCGCCGCCTAACAGCGTTACATGACAAATCACATCGCTCTTCGGAATTCCCAGCGCCGCAGAAACAGCGTCTTGGACAGCCTGCGGGTTTTGCGTGGGCGCCCAGGCCGTCACCTTTCCGTTCTTAAATTCAGCGACAGCGGCGGGAGGCTCCATGGCGGCATGCGCCAGCATGGGAACATAATATTCGGCTTCGAACGTTTTCGCCGCTCGCGCAAACTCCGCCTCGACATTGCCCACATTGCGCACTACTTTTTGAGGTTTACGAGCCGCCTCGAGCAGAGCTTGCTTGAGAGCGCCGGATTCCCAACTGGCATTGGGGCCGGGCTCCCAGTTCACCTTGAGTTTCTTGCGCCCTTGCATGGCGGCCCAGCTGTTTTCCGCAAGTACAGCCACTCCGCCTAGAGCCTGAAAACCGTGCGGCGGCTTAAACGGGTCGATAGTGGCCGTGGCCACAACGCCCTTGACTTTTTTGGTCTCCGAATCGTCGTAACTTTTGAGCTGGCCCCCGAAGACGGGCGAGCGCTCGATTGAGGCGTACAACATACCGGGCGCCTTGGCGTCGTAGCCAAATACCGCAGAACCGGTCACCAGCCCATCGAGATCGACCACGGGCACATCTTTGCCAACATAGCGGAACTCGGCTGGTGTCTTGTATACCAGCTCACTCTTGGCCGGGACGCTTTGCTTGGCAGCCAGCGCCACGAGCTCTCCAAAACCAGCTTTTTGGCCACTTTTGGCATGCACCACCTGATGAGACTGGGCCTTGCATTCGGAAGCGGGCACATTCCATTTCGCTGCCGCAGCGCGCTCCAGCATCAAGCGCGCGCTCGCTCCGGCATCGCGCATCGCCACATAGAAATCTCGAATCGAGCAGGAGCCGTCGGTGTTCTGCGAACCGTATTTCGCATCGCCAATCGCCTGCTCAATACGTACTTGCTTCCAATCGGCTTCCAGTTCATCGGCCAAAACCATGGGTAGGGCCGTACGGATTCCCGTTCCCATCTCCGAACGGTGCGCGACAATCACAACCGTGCCACTCGGTTCGAAACCTAAGTACACGCTGGGTTGCCAGCTCACGGCGCCTTGCGCCTCCTCAGGTAGAATCTGAACTCCCAGCACCATGGCGCCGGCGGAAAACATCGTTTCTAAGAACCCCCGGCGGCTGACCATTCGCACGTTCTGTTCCCGCATCATGCCTTCACCCCCGCAGCCATCTTGATCGCTTGTCGAATGCGCTGGTACGTTCCACAACGGCAAATATTGCCCTGCATGGCGCTATCGATTTCCGCATCCGTCGGTTTGGGTTTCTCTCGCAGCAAGGCCGCCGCTTGCATAATTTGACCTGGTTGACAGTAGCCACACTGCGCAACTGCGCATTGCTTCCAGGCAAGTTGTAGAGGGTGTGTCCCGTCTTTGCTGAGACCTTCAATCGTAACGACGCTTTTGCCGGAGACGCTTTTCATGGGCGTGACACAAGCTCGCGCTGCTTTACCTTCTACATGCACAGTGCACGCCCCGCACAACCCCATGCCACAAGAAAATTTCGTGCCAGTCAGATCAAGGAGATCGCGCAGATACCACAACAGTGGCATGTCCGGATCCCCGTCAAATTGTCGCGACGCGCCATTCACCTTCAAACGGATCATGTTGAGCCCCCACTCTAAGGTTCTCGGATAGCTCTCAGGCTACCATACCGGATAAGGATGATACGCTGATCAATTCGGCATGAAACGCTGGGTAGTTTGTCTCGTAGTTGGGGTAGTTGCCGCGTGCTCGAAGCCAAGTAGCGGTTCGAAGCCCTTGTCCGCAGAGGCGTCCTTAAAAGCCGCCCAATTGAGTGAGGATTTTCATCTCGAATTGTTCGCCGCCGAGCCCCTGGTGCTTGATCCTGTGGACATGGTGTTTGACGAGGATGGCCGGGCCTATGTGGCCGACATGCTCGATTTGCCCTGGGATCCTCCCCCAGGCAAACCAGCACGTTCACGCATCGTTTTGTTGGAAGACTCAGATGGCGACGGCAAGGCAGACAAAAGCACCGTATTTGCCGAAAATGTTTTGCAGGTGAGCGGGCTAGCAGTTTGGAAGGGTGGCCTGATTGTGCCCTCGGCGCCCCACATTTACTACATGAAAGACACCGATGGCGATGGCCGCGCTGACGTGAGGGAAATTCTCTTCACTGGATTCTTTCAAGGCAACCCGGAAGCGCAGATCACCAATCCACGGTATGCGATCGACAACTGGATTTATTTCGCCAATACCGGCAATGCTGGCCGCATTACCTCTCCCAAGTGGCCGCACCTGCCCGCCGTGCAGGTGCGGGGCATGGACTTCCGCTTCCACCCCTCGAAACATTTGGCGCAACCAGCTTCTGGCAGCGCGCAGTACGGTCTTAGCTTTGACGACTGGGGCAACCGCTTCATTTCACAGAACACACAACATCTGCGCCACGTGGTGGTTGAAATGAAGTATTTGTTGCGCGCGCCTCTGCTTGAAGTGAGCACCTTCACCCACGATCCCTACGGCAAGCGCGAACGTCGCATGTATCCGCTGACGCCGCCCGAACCATGGCGCGTGGAACGCACCAAACTTCGTCAGAAGCGCTACGACGAGCTGCAGACCGGGCGTGTTGAACACGCCACCGGCTACATGAGCGGGGCTACGGGCGGTACCGTGTATACGGGGGACGCCTGGCCGGAAGAGTACCGGGGCTCGATTTTCACTGGCGACGTGAGCGGGAATCTCGTGCGGCGCGACATTTTGTCTCCAGAGGGCGTGAGCTTCGTCGCCCGGCCAGCGAAGGACAATGTAGAATTCCTCGCCTCGACAGACCCGTGGTTTCGTCCAACCTGCTTTGCCAACGCTCCCGATGGAAATCTGTACATGATGGACATCTACCGCCAGGTTATCGAAACGCCGTTATCTATTCCTGAGGAGCTGCAAAAGCGGCTCAAGCTGGATTTCTACCGGGGCGATGACCGCGGTCGTATTTATCGCATCGTGTCGAACAAGCCGCGGCACCAGCGTCCTCTCCGCGTTCGCTTGAGCCACGCCTCGTCAGCGGATCTAGTAGACCTGCTGGGCCACGACAACGGCTGGCATCGCCTAACAGCCCAGCGTCTGCTGGTGGAGCGCCAGGACAAATCCGTTACGGCAAAGTTGCGGGAGCTGGCCCGCAGCGAGAAACCTCTGGCCAGGCTGCACGCGCTTTGGACTCTCGAGGGGCTGGGCGTACTTGAGCTTGCGGACGTGCTGACGGCGCTGAAGGATTCACACGCTGGGATTCGCGAGCATGCGGTCCGGCTTTCCGAATCCTTACCGCCCTCGGCGGAACTCGAACGGGCGCTGATTGCGCGTTCGGCCGATGTCGAGATCCGCGTGCGCCTGCAAACCGCATTCACGCTGGGCGCCTATTCGTCGGCCGCCGCCAAAAACGCAATTGTGGCGCTCGCCGTCCGAGATGGAGACAACCCTTGGATGCGAATCGCTACGCTCAGCGCCGCCTACTCCTGGCCAGGAGAGTTTTTGAGCAAACTGGGCAGCGCCAAGGCTGCTGGCAACCGCGAGCTGCTGCGCGCTGTCGGCTCTTTGGTGGGAGCGCGCCGGCAAAGCGCTGAAATTCGTGCCTTACTTTCCGACGCTCGCCGTCTGAGCTCCGCGCAAATTCTCCTCGAAGGATTAGCGCGCGGCTTGGAATTAAGCCGTGTCGACGGCGCCCCACTGCCGGGCTTCGACGCGGAGCTCCAGCCTCTCGTCGATGCACGCGACCCCTCGGTGCAACGGGCGGCGTGGGAGGTTGCCCGTAACCTCAGCTCTGCCTTCCTCCAAGCTCGGGCCATGCGAGAGGCGTTTGACGAAAAAGTTCCGCTGCCCACGCGCACGGCGATGGTCAGCTGTTGGCGAGGAATCCCCCTCGAGTCCGCCTTGGCACTCGTCCGAAAACTGTTCGCAACAAATCCGCCTTCCTCCCTGCAAGCGGCCGCGGTGGATGTTCTGGCTAGTTATCGAAATCCGGAGGCCACCCGGGCCCTCCTGGCGGCGTGGAAGTCTTACTCGCCCGAGGCGCGTGTGCGAGCTGTGGCTGGAATGCTGTCCCAAAAGGAGCGCGTAGCGGTCCTCTTAGAGGCGATCGAAAAAAGGGAGGTAGACCCCGCGGCTTTAGAGATCAATGCGCGCAACCGCCTGCTCGAAGAACCAGATCCGGCGCTCGCAGCGCGGGCGCGAAAAATCTTTGCGAGCGCAACGGGCGACCGTGCTCAGATTGTCGAGCAATTCCGCGATGTCCTCTCTCTCCCTGGCGATCCCACACGAGGAAAACTCGCTTTTGAGGAACACTGTGCGCGATGCCATGCGGCGCGAAAACAGGGGGCTCGAGTCGGCCCGGACTTGCGAGGAGTGAACAATAAGTCCAAGGAAGAGCTGCTTGAGGCGATTCTCAATCCGAGCCGCTCCATTGAGCCGCGCTTTGTCAACTATGTCGTCACTACCAAGAACGGCCAAATGTACGACGGCGTTCTCGTCAACGAAACACCCGGAACCATTACCCTTCGCAGCGGTCCCGATGAAGATGTAACCCTGCTGCGCTCTCAAATTCAAGAAATTCGCTCTTCTACCATTTCCCTCATGCCGGAGGAGTTTGAGAAGTCATTAAGCAAGCAAGCGCTGGCGGACGTCATTGCGTTTCTCCGCGCAGGACTCTAAGCCTGGCGAACGTCCCCAGTTCCTTTCTGCCTAGTCCTCGCGCGCACCGGCGTGAGGCGCAATTTTTTGTAGCTGCTCGGATGCGATTTTGTTTCCCTACTTCTTTGGTAACGCAGTTCGCGGCAGGCGCAAGGCCATCGAGCCCGCAACGGTCACTACGTCGTAGCGGCCCTGGTAGCCAATGAGGAGGTGAGCGGCCCAAGTCTCCATTCCATAGTCGCGGGTCAGCCAGTTCACCATATCGCTTGTCGCAATGCGAATGGAGCGATCCAGGGAGCTGACGAATTCGGGCTGGCTGCCGATGCTGATGATGTGGGTAGGGGTTTCCACGCGGGGATTTTCAAGTGGCTCTTTCTTGCGCAAGGTGATGGTCATGGCCAAGTCCATGGAGGTTTCAACGCCCGTGCCCGTCGGCTCACCATCCGCTTGAAGAGCATGTCCATCGCCGACAAACAACAACGCGCCCGGATGATAGACCGGCAGCAGGACGGTCGTTCCTTCAACGATTTCGTTGTAATCGAGGTTGCCGCCATAGGAGCCTGAAATGCCAGACGTCGGCCCAAAGACGCCAGGGGCGGCAACCCCAATACAGCCCAGCATGGGCCGAGCGGCGAACTCCAGCGGATGAACCTTGCTGACCGGCTCGAGTAGCCGGACAGTGTTCTTGGCTAAATCAATCCGCCACTTCACAATGTCGTCGCGGTCTGCGACGACCGCTCCCCGGCGATAGGCGCGCGGGTAGAGTCCTTCGATGGATTCGGGCGCTAGGGAAAAAAGACCCAGGCGGAACGACGTATAGCCGTAATCGCGATTCATCCGCAGCCGGTCGATCCGAACCGCGATGGAATCGCCTGGTTCAGCTCCTTCGAGATAAAAAGGACCAGTGAGGGGATTACCGCGTTCTGCCCTTTTCTGGCCCAGGTGGTCGTAGCCGCCAGCGTCCAAGGTCCTGGTTTCGACCCGGTCGCCTGACTTCAATCGGGCCAGCACCGGGTGGCGGTGGTCAAAGGAGTGATAAAAACGCGTAGCTTCGACTCGGTGTGTCTCCCCCCACAGGGTTGTCCCGATGAGAAAAACAAGTACGGAGGCCTGCATGGACAGGCATTATGGCGCAAAACTTGGACGTGAGAGAGAGTAGCTCCAGCCGCCGATGGGTCGAAGCCTGACTGAATGCTAGAAGCGCCAGTCCAGACCCACGAGAGGAAAGAGACCAAGTTGCTCGTTGGCGATTTGCTGGTTGGTCCGCCGGTTCCAGGTAAATCCAGCAATGTTTTTTCGGTTAGTAACGTTTTGCGCGCCAAAAAACACGAGCAGCGGTTTACCGCGCACCGTAAACGTGCGGTCTAGCCGCATATCCAAACGAAAATAATCGGGCAGGCGCAAGGCGTTCACCTGGCTGAGGTCGAAGATGGGCCGCCGCTGCCGCGCGCTCTCGACAAGGTTGAACGGGGTAAAAGGTCGCCCGGTTAGATAAGCAGTGCGCAGGCTCAGCTCCCATTTGGGCGTGATCCGGTAGCCGCCGACCAAATTGAAGATGTAGGGATACTCAAAACTTGCCGGGCGGGGGATGCCGTCTAAGCCTGCTTGCCGCGCACGCTGACGCGAGAAATTTGCTTGACCAAACCATTTCTCGCTGAACCGCTTCTCGATGAATATTTCAAGCCCGCGCACGCGGCCCCGGCCCGCACTGGTCAGCGGGAACAGCAAGCTCGAGACATCGAATGTGTCGCCAACGTTGGCAAGGCTCAATGTTGGGAATTGCAGCGACACGGGATAATCTTTATAGTCCTTCTGGTAGACTTCGGCGCTCATCCGCACGCTCGAACTGATCGTATAGAGCAGGCCTGTGACGTAATGATCGGCGCGCCAGGGAATCAGCCCGCGGTTTTCCGGAAACACGGCAAGAAACAGGAAAAATGGCTGCTGGAAGTAAGCGCCGTAGCTGGCTCGCCAGCTCATGCGCTCGTTGATGCGATAGCTCAAGCCGACGCGCGGGCTGAACCGTGAACTGGACACATACTGATAATTGTCAAACCGCCCACCCCAGGTTAGGTTAATGCGGCCGCCGAAATTCCGGGTGTTTTGGAAATAAAGACCCGATTGATAAGCCAGAAAAGAGGTGTTGACCGCGAAACGGTTTACTCCGGGCACAAGGGAAAAGGGCGTATCGCGTCCAAAGGGCGACGCCGTGTTGTAGGCCGGGCGAAAAATCTTAAAGCTCCCACCCGTTTGCAGTTTGTCGAAACCAGGCAGATAGGCAGTGAGATCATATTTCACTGTCGATTCGCCTTCCGCCGAAGACTCCCTGAAGACCGTGGGCGCGTTGGCGATTTGCTCAGCCACTGGCTGGTTGGGAGGCGGCAGGCCAAAGCGAACGAGATCTTTCACATTCGAGCGGATGCGAGCCTCCGAGTGCGTCAGACCCAGAAGACTCACGCCGCGCTCGCCTAATAGGCGTTGCCAGTTTAGGCCTGTTGCGCTGCGCCAGCCATTGTAACGGATGTCAAAATTGTTGATCTCTTGCGTGAGGTCGGTGTTCCCCTCAGCAAGCCCGAGCCGGATCCGGTCGTTACCACTGACGTTTGCGATCCACAGGCGGTCCTTCGGAGAGAAATCGTAAAGCACCTTCGCATTGTAGGTATAGGCTACGGGCACCCCGCCAAATCCGATATTGTTGGTGAAGAAATCGAGAAAGCTCCGTCGGATGCTCGTCACCCAGCTGCCTTTACCCTTCCGAATCGGCCCCTCGAGGATTGTCCCCGCCCCAGCGAAACCCAAGGTCGCGCGTCCGCGGAACTGTTCGCGATCGCCTTCCCGCTGCGCAATTTGAAGCACGCCACTGGTGCGGTTAATGAACGGCGCTGGATAGCCGCCTGTCAGAAACGTCACATCCTGAATCAGGGCTGCATCAAGAAGCGCCACGGTACCCCCAGCTGAGGCAAAGTTAGCGAAGGCGTTGATGTTAGGAATCTCAATATTGTCGACGATAAACAGGTTTTCAAGCGGCGAGCCGCCGCGCACGATAATGTCGTTTCGAAAGTCGTCGCTTCCAATCGCGATGCCAGGGAGCGTCTGGACATAACGCGAAACATCTTGCAGCGCACCGGCGCTTTTAAAAATCTCTCGCTGGCCCACCAAGTAACCGGAATTCTTCACTTCCTCAGGAGGTAGAAACACCCTGTCGGTCACGGTGATTGACTGCTCGACAGCGGTGATCTTCGGGAGGGTGATCAACACACTGGCCTCGACTCCGGCGCGGGCTTCCACTTGCTCACTTTTTAGTTCCTGGTTATTGTCAAGCGTCACGATAAGCGTGTAGGAACCAGGACGCAAGTCCGCAATGCGGAAACTGCCATCTTCTCTCGTGGTGTCGCAACGCTGCGCCTCGAGAGCACACACCCGGCGTCCTGCAACAGGCGCCTGCTCTGCATCGAGGAGGCGGCCAGCGAGCGTTGCAACGCCTGTCGTGTCCTGAGCCGTCAACGAAGTGATAAGTAAGCAAAGAAAAACGAGAACAACACCCATAATTTTTTAGAAGCAAGTGCTTTGAGCCAAGATGCATCTTTCAAGCGGCGCGGCCAGGCCGACTCCGTACACCCAACCGGCGATTCGGTTTCCCGAAACCGAAACAGTGACTAGCGTGGTCCAATAGAAAAAGCGTGTGGCGTTTCCTTGTCATTTTTGTAACCGCCGTTGCGCCCGGCGCGGAACTCCGTCCCAAGACTCTCGCGATCTATGAAGACTACTGGCGGAGCGTGGACCAGGAGCTCCAGTCCAGACGGCACTTTCTAAGGGTCGATGGAACCGGGGGCCGGGACCGGTTGCGCCAAGGGGAGATTCTCATCCAGGAGCGTCGTAGCCCGAAAGACCCGCCCGATGGATTGATCCATCACTGGGAGGGCTCCATTTTTCTCCCTTCTGTTAGTGTGCGACAAGTGCTCGATCTGGTGCAGAATTACAACCAGCACAAACACGTTTACCGTCCTGAAGTCATGGATTCCCAAACGCTTTCGCGAAGCGGCGAAGAGTTTCGAGTCCGTCTCCGCCTGCTCAAAAGAAGGATTGTCACTGTGGTGCTGGAAACAGAGCATCGCGTTCGATACCGCAAAATCAGCGATCGCAAATGGGAGAGTGTTTCGCGCAGCACGAAGATTGCCGAGGTGGAGGGAGCCGGCTCGAAGCGTGAGGCCGAACTCGCGCCAGACACAGGGCATGGCTATTGCTGGCGGCTGGACAGCTTCTGGCGCTTTGAAGAAGCTGATGGCGGGGTTTATCTAGAATGCAGTTCGCTATCCCTGTCGCGGGATATTCCGTTCGGCATGTCTCGTCTCCTCCGGCCCATCATCAGCGAGCTCCCTGAGGCCTCGCTCAGAAGTGTGCTCGAGCAGACTCGACGGGCGCTTCTCCCGAAAACCTTTCCCGCCCTAGACTGAAACGAGAAAGGATTCAACCATGGAAAAACGTTCCGAAAAGGCGAGGGCTTTAGTAGAGTCGCGCGGTTTTGGCGTTCTGGCCACACTCTCCAAGCGCCTGCCGGGTTACCCGTTCGCCTCAGTTATGCCCTACGCTTGCGATTCCAAAGGGCAACCCATCTTTCTATTAAGCCGGCTTGCCGTGCACACCAAAAACTTATTGGAGAATCCGCGGGCGAGCCTCTTGGTTTATGAACCTGCGGCGGAAACTGACCCGCTCGGCGCCGCACGCCTCAATCTCATGGGGGAAGTCACACAGATCGAACCAGGCGGGAGCAGTCAGGCGCGCGCACTCTACTTACAAAAACACCCGGATGCGGAACCGTGGCTGAATTTCGGCGACTTTGGCCTCTACCAAATGCGCGTCGATGACGTGTACTATATTGGCGGCTTCGGGGAGATGGGCTGGGTCTCCAAGAACGATTACCTCGCAGAATCGAACGCTTGAATCAGCTCCTGGAGAACGGCTTGGACGACTTCTTCCGCTGTCCCCTCGCGCTGGCGTTTTTCGCTCCAGTGCCACTGTTCCAGGTAGGTGTCGGTTCCAGCCAGCCCCTCCTTCATCGCAACACGATCAATCTCCTGTTGAAAACGCTCGGGGAGAGGCACGGAAAGTGGTCGTTTGCCTGGAGCTTGAACTTTGATCTGAGCAGGAATGTGTTTCCAGTAGAGCACCTGATAGGTGGTCACGCCAGCTCTCCTCGTCGATAGGCGCGTAGATAGTTTTTGCAGTTGCGGTCGCGGCCGAGCAACATCTCGGCGGCAAGTTGGTAGGAACGGCTGGCCCGGTCAGCAAGGAACAGGTTACGGAAGTTATTCGCCACGGGATCTACAATCCCGCTATCTGCGCCAGCCTCCACCGCCAGATGAATAAAGACTTCGTTGACGAGCTTGCGCAAGGGAATCCCAAAGGAGATATTGCTGAATCCACCGCTAATGTGAATCTCTGGTCCGTATTTCTCTCGCAGGGCGCGGATTGCTTCGAGACAGTGAAGGCCGTAGTTACTGTCGACAGCAATGGGAAACACGAGCGGATCAATAAAAATCTGGTTTTTGGGAATGCCTTTCGCGAGGGCGGCCTCGACCATGCGGGATGCATTGGCGACGCGCTCGGCCGCATCCTGGGGCATGCCCCGCTTACCGGCCGCAGTCACCATTACAGGAAGGCCCCGGGCGGCGGCAAGATCCAGGGCTTCCAGCCTCTCTAGCGAAGCTGAGTTGAGCATGGGAGGACCGCAGGGGGAGCGCGAGGCTTCAATCCCAGCGCGGATGATCTCTAAATTCGACGAATCGACGGCCACTGGCACCGAGGAACGCCCTTCAACCATCTGCACAAGCCAGCGCATGGCCTCGATTTGCTCCTCAAGCTTCAGCGAAATCTCATCGATGTTCAGATCCAAATAGTCGGCACCAGCTTCCACCTGGCGTTGGATCAGAGCATGCAGATAACGCAGCCCCTCGGGATCGCCCGTCATGGCCAGTCGCACGGCGATGAGCACATGCTTCACGCGACCTTCCTGATAATCCTGGCGCGCCTTGATGAAATCGGGAATGATGAGGTGGCGTTGCTGGCCCTGCTCATCCACATAACGAACGCCCTCTTCGCCTCCGGGCAGCTTGTCGACGAGTTTTCCTTGGAGCAGGACGACGCGTGTAGTGTGAATGTTTTCGCCGATAATCACGAATTCACGATCTAGGCCGGCTGGCTTCATTGCGGCGTTCCTTTCGGGATGGACATTGGCTTGAACTGGCAGGCTTCAACAAAAATCTCAAAGAAATCGGGGGTCGTTTCAAGCTCCACATGTTCGATGCGCTTTAGGATGCGCTCGACGGAGGCCCGCTTAGATTGAGAAAGCAACATTTGACGGGCGCCCTCCAGAGCCCCGTTGCCGATTTTGACCACGCGTTGCTCGGGCACTGGGGCTAGGAAGCCGATTTCGACGGCGTTGGCCACCTGGATAGAATTCGCAAAGCCACCGGCCAGATAAAGTTTGTCGATCTGTGAAGGATCGACGCCCAGCGCGCGGAGCAGAATGAACTGGCCGCAATAATTCGCCGCCTTCGCCTGGGCAAGGTGGCTGGCGTCTTCCCGCGAAAACGTGATGCCGTATTCGGGCGCGATCGGGATCTCGTAAGAACGATTCAGGAAGACTCCCTTGGGCGACATCAGCCCGTTCCGGCGCAGTTCGGCCAGAAGGTCAATGAGGCCTGACCCGCAGATTCCTTGTGGAGCTACGTCCCCGATGACCTGGTAACGCCAGCCCTGCGAAGTCCACCAGATGCGTTCAATCGCGCCTTCAGCACCCGGCATTCCGAACCGAATGCCACGGCCTTCAAAAGCAGGACCTGCGGGACAAGACGCCGCAAGAAAACGCCCTCGATGTGCGAGAACGACTTCCGTGTTCGTTCCAACGTCAACAAGAAGGAAGGTTTCCTCGCGTTTCTCAATGTCGATGGCCAGAAGGTCCGCAGTCGTGTCGGCACCGACGTGGCTGGCCACTAGCGGAGGGCCAAAGACACGCGCCTTTGGATGGGCAAGCACACCGAGGCGGTGGGCGAATTCCGTAAGCGCTGTCGTCTGACGCAAGCCGAGCCGGTACTCCTGCTCAATTTTCGACTGGTAGGGCCGCTGGCCGATGGGTTGTATATCAACGCCGAAAAATAGATCGCGCATGGTGGAATTGCCCGCGACGATCACCTCGTAAATTTGATGGCGGTCGGCCCCGTGCGCCTGGCAAAAGGCTTTAATTTCTGCGTTGAGTGCGTTGACCGTGACCTTGCGTAACCGCCCATGATGCGGCCCCGCATCGTAACTGATACGGGTCATAACATCGCTGCCGCCAAAGCGTTGCGGATTTTCGATCCCCACCTGGTGAACCGATTCGCCAGTTTCTAGATTCACGAAATCAAGGACAATCGTTGTCGTGCCCAAGTCTACTGCAATGCCGAACATGGCGCCGCGGAAAACATCCACGGGTTGGTCGCCATAAAACACCGTATCTCCCTGGCGTCTGACTAGGGGGTCCAAACAAACCGGCGCTTGGCGGCATGTACTGGTGAGGATTTTAGGCCGCCGCCGGACCGGAGCAAAAGTTAGGTTTTGCTTGGCAGCGCCGTCCAGCAGGCGAGCTTGGCAGGCAAGCCGGTAAGGATCCTTCAGGAAGCTTTCTGCTGGAGTGCGGTCACAGAGCTGGTCCAAGCCCGCTTGAACCTCCACGATGCACTCGTTGCAAAAACCTTGGCGGTGACACGAGCTAGGAATTTCGATGGAGCTCGAGTCGGCGAGTTCGAAAAGCGTCAGACTACCCATGCGCCCCGGTAGTTGAGTTTGTCGTCACCAACGCATCGAGGCTTGCTCTCAGGCGGCGTGGGTTTACGTTGATTACGGCAGCCAAAGGATGCAGTGCACTGGTTGTACCGGTTTTTGTAAGGGCAGCGGCCTTGCGACTGCTGGTCCGCGTGCCGCGCGATGCCTTCCAGGATGCGATAAAGTTCGTCGCGGCGTTTTCGAAACTCGTTCGGGTCGATCTTTTCCATCAGGTTTTCCTTAAGTCGGCCTAGGCAGAAAGGCCAAGAAGCCTTTTGGCGAGAGCAACGCATGCGACGGCGTCTTTGCCGTAACCGTCCGCACCCATGTCATCAGCAAAATCTTGCGTTACGGGCGCGCCCCCGACCATAATCTTCACACTGTCGCGCAGGTCAGCGTCAATAAAAGCCTCAATTGTTTTTCCCATGTTGGGCATGGTTGTGGTCAACAGGGCGGACATGCCAACTAACGGGGCGCCATGCTGTTCGACCGCGTCAATGAATTTGTCGGGAGGCGTATCCACTCCGAGATCGATAACCTCGAAACCCGCGCCGCGCAGGAGCATAATGCAGAGGTTTTTCCCAATGTCGTGCAGATCGCCCTTAACCGTTCCCATAATCACCTTTCCGACGGGTTCGATCCCGGAAGCCGAGAGAATCGGCTCGAGGTGAGCCATGCCGGCCTTCATGGCGCGTGCGCAGGAAAGCACCTCAGGAACAAAAATGAAATTTTCGCGGAATTTGATCCCAACGAGCGCCATGCCAGCAATTAAGCCATAATCCATGACCTCGAGCGCTCCCACGCCCTCGGCTAGAGCTTGGCGGGTAAGATTACTCACCGTTTCGTTGTCGCCATCAATCAAGGCGGCGGCGATGGCCTGCATGCGAAGGCTGGCGCTAGCGAATAAATCAATCAAACGCTGGCGCTCTTCCGGCTTGAGAATGAATTCCTCAATTTCTTGGCGGATGAAGTCATTCTGAATGTCACTCAATTCGGCCATGGTGGGAATTCCTCAGCGTGCGCTCACGGTGCCAGTCTTTAACGGCTTTGGGAATTTCTTTGAGGTTCTCGATGGTGGTTTGAAGCGGGATGGCGCATTCGGGACCAATCAGTTGGACGCCGGCTTCGAGATTCGCATAGACTTCTCGGCGTACGTCTTCTGGTGATTTGGCAAAAAGCGTTTCGGGATTATTGATGTTGCCAACGAGAGCAATTTTTCCGTTCACCGCAGCCATGGCCTCGGCCGGCGAGTTTTTGGAATCGAAATGGAATGCAGCCATGCCCGTTTCGGCTATGTATGGCATGCGGTCGACCGTGCGCCCACAGATATGAAGAATCAACGGTGCAGGAATGGTCTCGGCGAATTCTTGATGGAGATCCTTCAGGTAGCGGGCGTAGTATTCGGCGCTCACCAAGTCACCCGTCGCATGGTCAGGAAGGGTCAGCGCATCGGCTCCAGCCTCAAGTTGGGCCAGGCCGAATTCAATCGTCACCCTTTTGAGCTGGTCCAGACAGTATTTCGTATCGCTCGGCGAATCAAGCGACATCAGGAGAAAATTTTCGACGCCAAAAGTGTGATAGCCAAGCGACCACGGGCCCATGGTCTTGCCGATAATGGCCACCTCCTCACCAAACTCGCGCCGGAGGATTCGAATGGCCTTGAGAACACACTGCGCATCCGGATGCTCGATCCAGTCCTCCGGGATGTGAATATCCGAAGGCTTTAGGTAAATGGGCTCGCGCATCCGCACGGTCGGCCAGTTGTCCTTCTGCTCCCATTGAATTTTACAGCCCAGTGCGGAGGATTCCTGAATAATCGAAAACACTGGCATGATGGAATCGAATCCAAGCTCGGTATAGCCTGTCGCTGCGAGCCTGGCCATAAATTCCGGCTGGCGATTAGCGTCGGGGAAGGGCGCATCGGCAAGATCCATCAATTCCACCGTAGCTATGGAAGTCGGATTGCAGACCGGGGTGCGGTCCACTGGCTGGCGACGCAAGGCCGCTAGCACCCGCTGTCTCGACGTCATGCTCGGGATCTGTTCCACCATGGACGGTGCTCACTTTTGCGCGCTGGGAGCCACAAGCACGCCCTTCGACGCGGCTGCCTCCTCTTCGCGGATCACTTGTCTCACATTCAGGGCGCGTGGCAGCAGCAGGCCCACCAGCTCATCATGGCCGGAACCGCAAGGAAAGGCAAACTCCCCTCGCCCAGTATCCGTGGAGATGGCGCCGGCTAGCTTGCGGAAACCGTGAACGATGGCGTCAAGCCGGGACGGGTCAGCTCCTTGAAGACCGTAGCGACCCGCTCCGAAAGCCAAGACGGTAATCTCCGCGCCCGATTTTTTGTCAGTGACGGCGAGCGGGCGCGGCGAGAGCGGGCTTGCCGTAGGGAGTTTGCTTACTTCCAAAAAAAGCCGCCGTGCCGCAGCGGAGTGAGGATCGCCGCATGGGAAGCAAAGCCAACCGTTCGAACTCCTCATGCCGCCGAGCAACGCCATGGCCTCGGTCAGAAAGTTTATGCGTTGCGCCGCTTCTGGCCGCCGGGAATACGTATGAATGCGGTATGCATTTTGGTCGAAATACAAACCGAGCGAGATGTCGTAACAGTGGACATCCATGGAGATGAGCTCCAGGCGACGGCCAAGATCTTGGGTGAGAGCCATGGGCTTGACAGCTGTCTGCTTGTCTGACAAGCTGATCCTCAGTCTAGTCTACATGATTGACGGAATCAAGCCGCTGGCAAGAAGATCGCTCACCGATGAAATCGTGGACCAGCTGACGTCTCTGATTGCGCGTGGCGTTCTGAAGCCCGGGACGAGAATGCCGTCTGAGAAGGTGCTCAGCGAGCAGTTTGGCGTTGGCCGGACGTCTGTGCGCGAGGCCCTCAGATCGCTTGCGGCCATGGGCTTGATTGAGTCGCAGGCAGGCGAGGGCCATTTTGTTTCGGCAAACGTTGCGGCAGCCGTGGACCGCGCTCTGCAAGTGGGCATACTGCTGGGAGGTATTCGGATCGAAGAGCTGATCGAGGCGAGGCTGTTATTGGAACCCGAAGCGGCAGCCCTAGCGGCGCGACGCGCTACAGACGAACAGCTGGCAGCCATCGAGCGCCAGCAAAACTCAATGGAGCAAGCTGGAAGCGATTACGGGCGATATCTCGAGGCGGACCTGCAATTTCATTTAACGATTGCAGCAGCCTCGCAAAACTCCATTTTGGCCAATCTTTTGGCCAGCATCCGCGGCCACCTTCAGAGCTGGATTCGTCAGGCCTTAAGCCAGGGCAAGCGCAAGCGCGCGGAAAGCTCGTTGATCGAACATCGCCGCATCCTGGAAGCAATTCGCAGGAAAAAGGAGCGAGCCGCTCGCCAGGCGATGAGCCACCATATTCTTTCAAGCAGCGAAGAGATTCAAAAAGTCGTCCGTCAGGCCTCTTAACCACCCTCCCCCGCATTCAACGTTACTCCACGACAGCGCAAGGATTAGAAAGCTCGCCAAGGCCTTGAATGGTGATGGAGCAGACATCGCCAGGTTGCAGGGCGGCATCCTCTCTCACAATGATTCCAGTGCCTGTGCAAAGCACTGAACCCGAGGGAACAGGATTCGAGCGATACAGGTATTCAATCAGCGTCTCGAATTTCCGATGTAGCTTGGCAGTCGACGTTCCGCCCGAAAACACGACGCGATCGCCCCGCCGGATCGTACAAGTGATCTCCAGATTGTAGGGATCGGGAATTTCATCTGGTGTGACGATCACGGGTCCGAGGGCACAGCAGGCACTATAGATCTTGGATTGGGGTAAGTAGAGCGGGTTTTCCCGTTCGATATCCCAGGCCGAGACGTCGTTGGCAATGGTAAAGCCCAGAATGATGCCTTTTGGGCCTAAGACCAGAGCGAGCTCTGGTTCGGGAGCCGTGAATTTGGAATCCGCGCGGATGCCGATGGGCTTGTCTGGCCCCACGCAAACTCGTGCTGTACCCTTCAAGAAAATTTCTGGCCGGGCCTCGCGGTAGACATAGGCATAAAAGCCTTCTCGCGTTCCATGTTCGGAGTCGCGGAAGCTAGCACTCGTTTCGTAGGTGCAGCCGCAGGCCCACACTTCGCGCGGGTGAAGAGGAATGATGGGAGGGATCGCCTCGCCGTGCGAGGCAGCGCGGCGGGCTGCAAGTTCTGCCAGAGGAATCCCCTCTTTCTCAGAACGCTCAATGAGCCCCTGGAGAGTATAGCCCGGAATCGGGCGGGCGAGGCCGTTTTCAAACACGGCAGCGGTGACTTCGTGGTTCCAACGGATTTGTCCGAGTTTCATGGGGTTCGACTTTCTCTCTCTCTGCAGCTTGGGGCGAGCAAGCCCTGAATCAAACCTCAGGACAAGCCAGCGCTGCTTTCCCAGTCGCTGGTTAGTACTTCAGGTAAACCGTCTTGTAGTCGCTATAAAATTCCAACGCGGCCGGGCCTTGCTCCTTAGGCCCAAAGCTCGATTCCTTGGAGCCGCCAAAGGGAAGCTGATATTCGACGCCGGCACTCGGAAGGTTTACCGTGAGTAAGCCGGCCTCCATTCGCTGCACATATTCAAACACGCGTGAGATATTCGTGGTTTGAAGCGAAGCAGAAAGTCCAAAGGGGATATTGTTTGCGATGCGCATGGCGTCATCAAAATCCCGTGCCCGCATCACGGCCAGTATCGGTCCGAAAATTTCTTCCTGCGCGATGGTCATCTGCTCCGTAACGTCGGCGAAAATCGTGGGGGCGATGAAGTAGCCTTTCTCGTACCCTTCGCCGGTCAGCCGGTAGCCGCCACAAAGAGGCTCACCGGCCTCCTGGCGGCCAATTTCGATGTACTTCAAATCGGTTTCGAGCTGCGCTTCATCAATGGCTGGCCCGATATCCACACCAGGCTCGAGACCGTTGCCGACTTTGAGCCGCTTCGTACGCTCGACGAGCGCCGATAGGAATTCGTCGTAAATAGAGTCTTCCACAATGGCCCGGCTCGTGGCAGTGCATTTTTGTCCGGTCGAGAAAAACGCGCCGTTGACAACATTTTCGACGGCGGAGTGGAAATCGGCGTCGGCGAGCACGATGGTCGGGTTCTTGCCGCCCATTTCCATCTGAATGCGGAGACGGCGTTTCGAGGCCTCTGTATAGAGCCAGTTGCCGACGGCGCAAGAGCCGGTAAAGGAGATGGCGCGAAGTTCTGGTGCTTCTAACATGGCCTTGCCGAGCTCACCGCCGGGGCCGGCAACGTAGTTGACCACGCCCTTGGGGATGCCCGCCTCATGACAGGCTTCCACAATCCGCCAGGAGGAAAGCGGGGAAGCGGAAGCAGGCTTGAGGACGACGGTGTTCCCGCAGATCAAAGCTGGGGCCATTTTCCAGGCTGGAATTGCGATGGGAAAATTCCAAGGGGTAATTAGGCCCACCACTCCCACCGGCTTGCGGATGGCAAACATATGCACCCGGTCGCGCTCGGAGGGTACAAGCATTCCCGGCATGCGTGACCCTTCCCCAGCGAAATAGCGAAAGATGTTGATGGCGCGGCGGACTTCGCCCTTGGCCTCGGGCAGTGTTTTTCCCTCCTCGCGCGTCATCTCTTCTCCTAACTGGTTGAACCGGCTCTCCAAGATTTCGGCGACTTTGAACAATAAGGCGCCACGGGCCGGAGCGGGCATGGCCGACCAAGCTGGCAGCGCATTCTGAGCCGCCTCACAAGCCTCGCGCATGTCGGCAAAGCTGCCCTTGGCAAACAAGCCGACTACTTCGTCGGTGTTAGCTGGATTGCGATTTTCGAAGGTAGCTAGCGGCGTGCGCCACTCGCCATTTATGTAGTTGGGATAGGTATTCGCCATGGTCGATGCGTTTTAGAATTTCACGGCAGGCGCGTTGCGGGCGCCAGCTTCAGTTTTGAAGTAAGCCTCATTGCGCGTGAAGTTAAAAAACCCAGCTACGAGGTTGTTCGGGAACAACCCGATTTGTGTATTGTAACGCTGAACCGTTTCGTTGTATTTCCGCCGCTCCACAGCAATACGGTTCTCCGTGCCAGCAAGTTCATCCTGGAGCCGCAGAAAGTTTTCGTTTGATTTGAGATTGGGATAATTCTCCACGATCACCATCAGCCGGCCGAGAGCGCTCTCCATTTTGCCATACGCCTCAATTTTTTCTTGTGGCGTGCGGGCCCCAAGCATCGCGGCACGAGCTTCCGTAACCGCGTTGATCACCGACTGCTCTTGCTTGGCGAAGCCTTTCACCGTTTCCACTAGATTCGGAATGAGATCGGCCCGGCGTTGTAAAGCCACATCGACCTGGGACCAGGCAGCGTTGATGGCTTCCCGCTCGGTGACGAGAGTGTTGTAGATCCCTTTCACTTGCGCTCCCACGCCGAACACCAGCAGCACGAGCACAACCAGAACAGCGATGAGGATTTTCATAAGGCTCTCCTTAGCTTACAATCTCGGGTTGGTTCAAGCGGTCGACGACGTCAATCACCCTCTGAATCTGTATAAGGTAGGCGGCAAACAAGTGCTCCGGCGGTTCGGGATTAAGGACCGGTTTACCCTCTCGCAGGGTCAGGATCTGTAAAAGTGGGGCGGGATCGATTTGGAAGCGCCGGCCAAGTTCCTCGACAACCGAGCGGCGGGAATGGTCCGGACTATAACCAGCGAGCTTGAGCGCGTGGCGGAAGAGGATGCAGAAAGTGGAAATCGAGTCGAGCAGAAGGCGGCTCAGCAACACCTTGTCATGGAGAACCCCTGCGGCTTTTTGGCGGAGACGCAAGAGCTTGGCGCGGAGCTGATATTCGATCTGGGCACGGTAGTAGCGATCATCGATTACAAGATCTTGAATCAAATCCCTTCCAGCGAGAATGCGACGCCGCTCTTTGATGTCGTGGAACTCGATTGGGAAGCAATCGGCGGCAGTGCGAACTTCCTCTTCGCTAAGCAGGAGCGGAGCGGGATTTCCTTTCTGGCGCCACCAGCGAAAGATGGGCTCGGAGTCCCGCAGCTCCGCGGGTGTGACGCGAGTTAGCACGCAAAGCACGTTGATGTCAGAGTAGTCACGGTTATACTCGCCGGTGGCCGCCGAGCCGTAGAGGATCGCGGAAACAAGGCGGTCAGAGAATGTTTTGGTGAGTCGTTCCGTCAGTTCAGCAATCAGTTTCTGCATGACACATTACCAGTCACTGGAGGCTCCACCGCCGCCCGAGTCGCCGCCTCCAAAGCCGCCGAAAGAGTCTGAGGAATCATAGCCGCCAAATCCTCCTCCGCTGAAGCGACCCAAGCTCCAGTCCGCGCCTGGAAAAAAGACTGGGAAGAAGCCGTGGGAGCGGCGATGGCGGCGCCGTGTAGCAGCCGCGAGAGCAAAGAACAGCGCCAAAAAACCCAGCGGAATGAGAAAGGGGATGAGGGAATGCCGGAATTGTTCCGCCGACACATCACGCCGGGAGGGCAAGCCCCCCGTCAGCGAGACTTTTTTTTCCTCGGCGATGCGCGTACCGAGCTGGTGAGCTGCCTCGAGCAGAGCCTCACCGTAGCGGCGCTCGCGAAGCAACGGGCGCATGGAGCGGAGCAAGCTTCCCGAAAAGCCATCGGGAATTGCCCCTTCCAGACCATAGCCAACCTCGAGACGCATCCGGCGGTCATTGGGGACTAGCAGCAGCAGAAGGCCTTCGTTCTGGCCTTTCTGTCCAATTCCCCATCTGCGAAAGAGGCTGTTCGCAACGTCTTCAATGGGTTCGCCCTCAAGCGTGGGAAGAGTTACGATTGCGATTTCCACTTTCGTTGCTGCGGCCACCTGGCGGCAGTAGCGCTCGAGTTCAGCGCGGTGAGCCGGATTCAACACGCCGGCGAAATCGCTGACGTGGCCCTGGGGTTGCAGCTTGGTGAGATCGAGGGCAGCCGCAGCAGCAGCTAGACACAAAGCAAGCAACACAATTCGCCAAGCTGGTGGCATAGAAACGCGTTCTTCCCCAGTGTAGATTATGAGGCGGCTGCCTTTTTCAAAGCCTCCTCCAGAGCTTCTTTATCCAGAGCAGTGCTGATGAAAAGCTCTTGCCGTGCGCCATCGCTTAAGGCGATGGCCTTCCATCCATTGGCAGTGCGGACCGTCACCCGCACTTTGACCGGACCCCGGGCGTCACGCACCGGTTTAATCACGCCCGGAATAACACTGCGGATTGCGGGGTTGGACTCAAGAAGTTGTTCGAGCATGCGGCGTACGCCGTCCAAGATGCTGTGTTCAACTTTGAGTTTTCCTTCGTGCTTGCGGAGTCTCATTTGAATCGCTTCCGGAAAAGGATGTCGCCTCCGATGACGCCGTTCTCATCGCGCACCCCGACAACTGACCAGTCTTTCTTGATGTCCCATTGCAGGCGAACGAGCTGCTGGAGCGCACCTGTGAGATTCGTGACATAGGTGAGCGTGACATCGCGCGTGAATTGCTGTTCAATCGTGAGTCGCGCCTGGGGGGTGGTCTCAAGCCCGATCAATTGGGGATCGATTTTGACGCGGCTGACCCCGAAGAAACGGTTCAGCCGGCTGGAAAGCCCCGCGCTAACCGCTTGACCGAGCAGCGTTTCAGCACCAGCATACAATCCAGCACCCTGCTGGCCAGCAAGGTTGGTTTGCGAGGCGACGGTCGAACCGGTCGGAGTGCGGCCCACGGCAAGCAGCGCAACGATGTCTTGGGGTTGGAGGGGAGGATCCGAGCGATAGGTGATATTGGGTTTATCCACGGGTCCGGAGATATTGATGTTGACGGTCACGGCGCGCACAATGGTCTCGAGGTCTAGATTCAGAACAGGTTCGATACGAGCAGCGTTGAAAAACGAAACAGTACCGCGCGTGATGACGTAGTTTGTTCCGAAGAAATTCAACTCACCCTGGTTCACTGACACCGTACCGAGTAGAACTGGTTTAGCAGGACTTCCGCGAAGCCGGAGGTCGACCGAGGCCTGAACTCCTTGGGTTAAAGAGGTCTCCAGCTGGAGGTTGGGCGCGCTGAGGATTCGAAGGTCAAATTGCATGCCTCGGAGCAACGAGCTTGACGTCGGCGTTTGCATCGGTCTGGATGTCGCGAAGATCAAGCTGCCGATATCGGTGCGTGGGGTGAATCCGGACCGCAAGATGGTGACCGTGCCGCCCACGAGACTTTGGTCCGCGGTCCCCGTGAGTGACAGAGCGGCGCTAACCGTCGTGCTCGCGCCTTCGGGATAGCGGATGCGCACGCGTTCAAGCTGGCCGTTCACGCGGTAGGAGACGGGCTCGTTGCTGGCTCCGAAGCTAATAAAACCGTTGAGCTTCAAGTCACCTCCCCCAGACTGTGCAGTGAAGTTTTGCAGCAAGGCGCGGTTGCGGTCGAAGGTTACCACTCCAGCGGCTTTGTCCAGGCCGTTGGGAATGTCACGGTGATAGAGGCTGGCGTCGCGAATTTCCATGCGTCCCCCCAGCTGGGGCTCGCTAAGGGGCCCCCGCAGCGTGGCGTTCACAACGGCTTGACCAGTAGTCCGCAAACCAGGCACGTAGTTTTGAAAAAGACCTAAGTTCAGACCGCCCGATAAGTTCAGATTCCAGACAGGCCGGCTCGCATAGCTCACGCCGCCGCTAATCTTCATATTCGTGTCCTTGCCCGTGAAGTTCGCCTCCATGAGCCGGATGCCTTGACGGTCGAGTTCAATAGAAAATGGCGCCGTGTTACGAAGCGTAAGTTCTTGCACCACCGACGGGCTAAATTGGCCCTCTGGATTCGACGGTTGAAGCTGAAAGCGCGAAAGCTGGATACGCGCGCGAAGAGATTGGGGATTTTGTAGGGATCCGGTGACGATAACACTGCCTTCGAGTGCTCCCTCGAAGGGAGGACGCTGTTGGAAGCCGAAGACCGGCAGCAGGTCTCGCAGCTTGGCAAAGGAAACGGCGCCAAACTCAACTTCGCCGACACCAGAGGAGTCTGGGCGCAAGCTCCACTCGCCGCGTCCTTGAACGGGAGTTCCCAACACCCGGCCCGTCAAACTGACAACCAGCCTTTCGTCGTTGGTTAAGGTGCGAAGTTCAAGGTCTCCGACTGGCCTGCCGCCCAGGCTGGCCTCGCGGAGTTGGATGGCCAAGTTGAGCGAATCAAGCTGCAAGCCCTGTTCCAGCACTTGGGCCGAACCTCCGGCTTTGAGATCGGCCGAGGCGCGGAAGTCGTTGCGGTAACGGCGAAGGGTTTCGAAGCCAGCCAGTTGCAGAGCCTTGGCTTCCGCTTGCCATTCGAGCTTGCCCTGTTGCAGGTGACCTTCGTGGTGGGTGTAGCGACCCCGAAACGAAAGCCGCCCCGCAGGTCCCTCTGCGAAACCTTCTCCCACTTCGAGCGTCCGTTTGGCATAGGCGGCCTGGAGCCGCACCTGCGAAACTGGCTCCCCAGCGGCAACCATCTGACTCAACGTTAAGCGGGCGTGGACTTCCGGATCGGCCACAGTACCTTCCACCGTAATTTGACCGGAAACGAAGCCGTTGAGGTCTGGCCCCTGGGAGCTTTTGAGCAGTTCCGCCAACGATGCCTGGCGGAGGTTGATGTGTGCAATCACCTGACTGTCATCGTTACGAATCACCCAATTCTGAAGCGAGATTTGAAGGTCGCCCTCAAAGACAGCGTTCTTTTGCTCCAGCCGGAGATTGTGCGCGACGACGTGAGTCGCGTCCCAATCTACGCTGGTCGACAAGTGGTCGATGCGACGTTTTTCGACCACAAAGGCTGTGACATCAAGCGAACCCCGAACCCGCGGGGCCTGAAGAGGGGAAACAATCAT
Source organism: Bryobacteraceae bacterium (assembly GCA_025056455.1). Classification (GTDB taxonomy): domain Bacteria; phylum Acidobacteriota; class Terriglobia; order Bryobacterales; family Bryobacteraceae; genus CADEFT01. The sequence continues at coordinate 63,819 of JANWVY010000005.1, forward strand.
CCCATCAAATCGCAAACGTCCGCCATCAAGCTGGACTGGCAGTTGCGGCGGCGGCTGGTCAGACAAAAATACCAGTACTGGGAGGAAATCATTGAGGTCTGAGGAGTCCAGCTGCACACGGATGCGGTCAGACGCTTGGCCTTGAAAATCAATTCGCGTGTGGGGGGTGCGTAGAAAGGAGGGATCGATTCGCACCGAGTTGTCTCGCTCGGAATAACGGGAACGCAGCAGACCAGCGACAGGTACACGGCCCTGGCCAGGCTCGATCACGAGCTGACAACTGGCGCGCATCTGTTGAATTCCGTGGGGCGTGAGCGCACCAGCGAGTTCGACGGGGCCGGAAATCACGCCAGACCAGGCAAACGGGCGGGAGTTGGGTTGAACGAGTCGCAACCCGTCAAGTGAAAGGCCAGAAACCACGCCGCGCAAAGAGACATTCTTCCAATCCTGGAGCTGGCCCGATCCTTGAAAGCCGCCGCCAAGGGCCGAGACGCGAAGCTTTGCCAGGGACACCAGCCGGGGTTGGATGTGGACATCAGTGGTCACAGCGATGTCAGAAACGGTCCACCCCTGGCGCTGGATGCCGAGGCCACTGGCTTGAAGGAGACCCGAGAGCAGGTAGTCGTCGCCACTCCAGCGGAGCTGGCCAAGAAAACGTGCGACTCCCACCGGCAGGAGGGGCAGGCGCAAGGGCTGGGCGTACACAGAAAGTGGAAGCACCGCGTCTACGTCGAGACGAAGCGTGGGGTTTCGATAACCGACGAGCGCCCCGCGAGCGACGAGTGTCGAATCGTGATGGCGCAGCTCCGCCCGATCGACTCTTAGCCCCAGCTTGTCCATCTTGAGCCGTATGTCCGCCCTCCAGCTCAGAGGCTGGAGCGGAGGCCAGGCAATCCGAACCGCGGCCGCTGAGACCTCACCTTGATAGCTCGCTTCTGGTTTCAGCCAGGCGAAGTGAACGCGGAAATCTTCAGCTTGTAGGGAGAGAGCAAGCCGCTGGTGATCGTATTCGAAAACTCCATTTTGTAGTTCAAATTGGCGAGCCGAGAGGGCAACGAACTGCTCGAAGACGCTTTTCGAATTCTTGGTAGCAGGGGGACCAGGTATGTTGGTTGTTCCATCAGGAAACGTGATAATGCGGATTCGCGGCTGGGTAACTCGAAGGGATTCCACGTAGACATCTCTGCGCAGCAAGGAAACGATCTTCAGCGACACTTCAATTCGCTCAATGCGGGCTAACGGCGGCTCACCGGACGGCTCTTTGCCACGGAGTACGAATTGCTCCACAGATACGCGCAAAGCCAAAGGATCGAAATCGAATTTTCGAAGCTCAACTTTGCCGCCGGTAGCTTTTTCGGCTTCTACGAGAATCCGAGCGCGGAGGTGTTCGCGTAGCCACTGGGAGCGAAGAACATAGAATCCGGCGAGGGCCATCAAAGGTATGAGGATGCTGGTCAGCAGCAGCAATCGCAAGGACCATCGCCGAAGGTTGCGCATTAGCGAAATACCTCCTCGCGGAAGCGAATGCGGGCTAGCGACCGGGTCTGCTTGAGCCAGTCTTCCATGGCTTGGTCAACCCGCTGGTTGACCAGAATGCGTTCAATATCTACAGCCAAATCCTCGAGCGAGGGAACGGCCTGATTCTGGGCCAGCAACTTGGGTTTGATCTCCTGGTTGAAGTAGGAGGCAACTTCTTCAGAACTCACTTGAACACCGGTGCGAAACCGAACCTCGATAAATTGAAGCGCCCGGGTTTGCAACTGGAAGAACTCGCGCAGTTCGTTCTCGTCGATTCCGCGGCGGGCCAACTCCTGGCGAAAGGCATCTTCCGTGGGAAACCTAGATTTTCGGAACTGTGCAATCTGCTCCAAAATGTCGGCCATGGGTGGGACCGGATAGCGGGCTTCGTCCATTTCTTGAACCAATAACATCCGGTCAACGAGACGTTCCGCCGCTTGACGTTTGGCGGCAGGTGAAAGATCCGGCTCGCGACCATCTTGAAAAGCCGACAGCTGGATCTCGGAAAGGATCATGCTCTCGGTGATGACATTCGATCCAACGGTCACTGCGATGCGGTCGATGATTTCGGCGCGGCTGCTTGCACTTGAGCCCAGCGCGAAGAGCACGATCGTAAGGAATCGGCCGAACATTAGAATGCTTGCCCCAAGCTGAAATGGACCTGGAAACGGTTGACGCGCTGGTCAACCGGACTTCCAAGATTGTTAATGAGATCATTGATCGAGCCCCGGTAGCCGCGGAAGGCGGGAGAATTGACGCCGTAGGCAAAGTCGACGCGCACAGGACCAAGCGGTGTGCGGTAGCGGACTCCAAAACCAAGCGCATGCACCATGTAGTCGAAGTCCTGGCGGTTTTTTTGGTTCACGCGGAAAGATATTGATTGAAAGTTGGTGTACACGTTGCCAGCGTCGTGGAAGATGACGCCTCCGATGTTATTCCCAAGAAACGGGAAACGAAGCTCAGTTTGGTTGAACAGCAACGTACGACCGCCAAGGGGAAAACCCGTGACGTTATCGCGTGGCCCGGCCTGGTTCTCCGGAAAGCCACGGTGGGAGACGGCGCCTCCTGCAAAGAACCGTTCTGGCAAGGGGATGTCAACATTTGCGTAGTTGCCAATCCAGCCGAAGGTCGTGTTGCGAGACAGGATGAGGTCGCGCGCGACGCGATGGTAGCTAGAATTCCGCGCTAGGATTCGCCCAAAGGCAGCTTCGCTGGCGAAGGCTTTATTGGCGAGAGAAAGGTCGAGAGAGTAGTAGAGCCCGCGGGTTGCGTTTAAGGGATCGTCACGGCGGTCATTAATCAAGGTCGCCGACACAAGACCGACTCGGACGGGCTGGGAGAACAGCGGGATGAGCGAGGGCTCAATTTTCACGTCAGCAACCGAAACCCGGCGGTAGACAAACCGAAACTGGCTAGAGACGGCCCGCGTGAAGCGCTGGCCAAATTGCAAGGCGCCTTCAGCGCGGCGGGAAGCGAACGTTCGAACGTTCCGGGAGTCGTCGTAAAGAGCGGTCAGGGTCAGGTTTAAATTTTCCCGTCCTTGAAACTGGGGCGCCAGGTAAGTGAAAAGAGCCCGGTTTTGGAGGGTGGAAAAGCGGGTCTGTACGCCCACCGTATGACCCACTCCGAAGACGTTGAGGCGGCTCAAGCCCAACGACACGCGAGGCGCGAAGGCCGCGCCTCCAGCCGGAGAGGCAAGGCTAGTTTGGCTGCCCCCGAGGCGCCCGAATTCCGCGCCCAGGCCGCTGTTAAATGAATAGCGGCTGGCTTCTTCCATCTGATAGAGCACCCGTTTTTCGCGTGTGTTGCCGGTTGGGTTCTCCAAGGCCATATCCACCTTGGCGAAAATCCCCAGATCATAGAGTCGGCGTTGGCTGAAGACCATTGAGCTGAGCGATAGGGGGGCTCCGGGCTCAAGGCTGATGCGGCTTCTCACGAGCGAGGGGCGCGTCGAGGCCAGTCCGCTTACCTGAACATCCTGCACGTAGAGCCGGCGCCCTTCCTGAACGACATATTTCAGGTTCATCGTGTGCGGGCGGTCGGCGGGCGTTGAAATAATCTCCATCGTCGCGTCTGGATAGCCGTTGTCGTAATAGAAGTTCAGGATATTGTCGCGATCGGTGGCGACATTAAAGGCGCTGTAGGGCTGACCCGGGGTTGACTGAAGAATAGATTGAACGTAGGGATACAGGCGGAGGTCGACCCCAGAAATCTCTAGGTCGTTGACAAACCACTGATCGCCTTCGAGGATTTCCAAGAAAACGGCGACGCTGCGAGGATTGCCTTTATAGTTGCGCTCAACCCGCGATTTCACCACCACATCCCGGAAACCGTTGGACCGATACAGCTCCTCGATTGCGGCTTGGTCTCGCGCCAGTTGTTCTTCGCTAAAGCGGCCGTGACGGTTGCGAAGCGGATGGGCAGTGAGAATCCCCATGCGCTCCCGGATCGTCATCATATCGAAATACCGGTTGCCGGTGACCTCAAGATGGTCGAGGCGGTATCGAGCTCCGCGATCGATTGTGAATTCGATGTTTCGCTCGTCGGCCGAAACTTGCTGCTGAGTAAAACCGACTTTGGCGTCGAAGTAGCCCTGCGCCTGAAAATGTTGCGTGATGTTACGCTGGCCTTCTACCAGCAGATCTTGATCAATGGATTGCTCCTGGTAGATGGGTACCAAGTCTTTGAGTTGGCCCCTTGACAATCTGGCGCCACTTGCTTTCACGGTCACCTTCGGACCAGCTTCGATGCGCAGTTCGGGCCGTACCTGGTTTTCATCAGGGTCGTAAACGGCAGAAGTGAGATCGACTTTAGCCAGCAGGAAATCATTTTTCAAGTAAGAGCGACGCACGCGGTCAATGCCTTGTTGCAGGCGCTGGTCGGAAAGTTGCTTCCAGCCCAACAAACCCCACCATCGCATCCAGCGGGTGGCGCGCAGCAGCTCAGACTCGTCGCGCTTTAAGGAGCCAGCAATGCGGGGCCGGGCGAAATAGGCGCGAGGGCCGGGGTTGATCAGGAACTGGATGTGCAGTTCGTATTGATCGGGAAAGCGTTCCACAAGAGGTTGGATCCGCGCCGAATAAAACCCGTTGGCGCGCAGCACTTGCTGCAAACCTTGAATTGCGCTCACCATCTGGTCATCGCTGTAGCGGGCGCCAAGCTCGAGTTTCGTCGCGCTTAACAGCTGTTCGCGGTTGGGAGGCTCAACAAATCCCTCCACCGTAACCCTCGTAATGAACCAGTTCTGACGAGTGAGAAAGGTGAGAACGACTTGCTGGTCCTGCAGCTGGGCGTCAACAGCAATTTCGTCATAGCGACCCGTCGCATAGAGCCGCTGGATCGCAGAGCGAACGCTGATGGCGCTAAGCCGCTGGCCGGGAGCAATTCCCACCAGCCGATTGAGTTCACTCGCAGGCAGGGGCTGAGCGGGTGGCACAAAGCGCACCTCCGCGACTTCTTTACCTTCGTAATCGGAAGGCGCACCGCTGGCCAGACCTGCCCAGAGAACTCCCAAAATGGCGATCGCGCTTGGCCAAGAAACGCGGGACCACACTTGCCTTCATCATACGACAGCCGGCTCTGTGGCCGATGCTACGCTGAAACTGAGTGGACACGCATCAATTTCCGGATCGCTACTCGCGCCAGGTCCAGTTTTCTGGGATTGGGCGCGAAGGGCAAGCAAAGCTAGCGGCCGCACACGTGGCGGTGGTTGGAGTCGGTGCGCTGGGCGCCTTCCACGCCGGCGCCCTGGCGCGAGCGGGCGTGGGTAGGCTTACGCTCATTGATCGCGACTACGTGGAGGCGAATAATTTACAGCGGCAATGGCTATTTGAGGAGTCAGACGCAGTCGAAGCGCTGCCCAAGGCCGAAGCGGCAGCGCGACACCTGGCGAAAATCAACTCCGAGGTTTCAGTTCAAGCCGTGGTTACTGATCTCACTCCAGGGAATGTGGAAGAGCTTTTAAGCGAAGCGGATTTGATCCTCGACGGAACGGACAACTTCGAAACCCGCTATTTGATGAATGATTTTGCTGTTTGGCGAAACGTTCCCTGGATCTACGGCGCCGCCGTTGGCAGCTACGGACTGGCGATGTTGGTGGAGCCTTCGGTGACCTGTTGCTTCAAATGTATTTACCCAGAACCGCCCTCTGGTGTCCAGCCAACATGCGAGACGGCGGGTGTTGTAAACACGGTGACGGCTTTGGTCGCCTCGTGGCAGGTGAGTCTGGCCCTGCGTTTCTTCGTTGACGGATGGAAAGGCGCGCCTCGAAAGATTTTCACGGTGGATGTCTGGAAAGGGGAAACACGGCAGGTCCAGCAGCCCGGACCCCAGCCGGATTGCCCGGCGTGCGGTTTGCGCCAGTTGTTGCATTTGGAAGGAAAGAAACGCAGGCCAGTCAGCTTATGTGGGCGCAACGCGGTGCAAATTCATGAACGGGAGCGACCGCTTGATTTAGCCGAGCTCGAATCGCGACTCCGACCGCTCGGCGCTGTGCGGCGGAATGAGTTTGCACTGCGTTTTTTCCTTCCGTCCTACGAGCTGACGATCTTCGCCGACGGGAGAGCCATCATTAAAGGTACGCAAGACGTGGGGGTCGCTCGCAGCTTGTATGCGAAATACGTCGGAGCCTAGCCGCCTGAATGAGGGTCTGGGGGCAGCTCTGCGTAGGGCAAGCCCCGGGGACAGCCGGCGCCGCCGATCAGCCCCGCCAATCGCTTGCGAGAAGAGTTAAGCCCGGTGTCTTTCGACGTGCGTGTTCACCGACCGCAGTTGGGCATCCTCCAAACGCTTGCTCTCCTGGTAGGTGTAGACCATGCGGTGAATGACAGTTAAGTTCCCCAACACAGCGATGACCCACAACACAGGAGCCATGCGCTCGAACAAGCATCCAATAATGAGCAGGACAATGCGCTCTGGGCGCTCCATGAAGCCTACTTTGCATTGAGGGATTGTATTTTCGGCGCGCGCTCGTGTGTAGCTGATCATGACCGACGCTGTCATCACAACGGCGGTCAGAACGACGTAAAAGTTGCGGCCGATGGAGGCGTAATAGACCAGCAAGCCCATCAGAAGGGCAAGGTCTGAATAGCGGTCCAAGACGGAGTCAAAAAACCCGCCAAACCGTGTCACCTGATTGGTTTCCCGGGCTACGCGGCCATCCACCATGTCGAAGATGCCCGCACAGATGATGACCACTCCAGCCCAGCGAAAATGGCCGAAAGCGAGCAGGAAAGCAGCTGCAATGTTAATCAACAGGCCGATGAACGTCAGAGCGTTCGGACTGATTTTGGTGAGCGCAAGACCGCGGACAATCCAGACAATTACTCGATTGCAGGCAGCGCCGATCGCCTGGGTGTAAGTCATCGCCAGCGTCCTTTCGGCCCTCCTGCGGCGAGTGTCTGGCTCAGCCTCGTGGGCCACAGAAACAACACTACTCGGTCTGGTCGTGGATGGTGGTGAGCTCGAGGATCTCGACCTCACGCACGCCACCCGGTATGGGTATTTTCACCTCATCTCCTACCGCTTTGCCAATCAGCCCACGACCGATCGGCGACGACGTGGAGATTAACCCTTTCGAGGCATCCGCTTCTTCACTGGTTACCAACTTGTACTCCAGCTTGACATCTCTCTGAAGGTCAAGCAGAACGACTCGGGAGCCTAAACCCACGCGGTCTCTGGGGATCTTGCTGAAGTCGACCATGGAGAACTCGCGCAGGCGCGCTTTCAACTGGGCCAGTCGAGCGTCGACGTAAGACTGGCGCTCTTTGGCGGCATGGTACTCCGCGTTTTCGCTGAGATCGCCGTGCGCTCGCGCTTTCATGATCTCCTTAGGGAGTTCATTGCGCAGCTCGTACTCAAGAGCCGCGATTTCTTCCTGAAGCTTCTTCTTAAGATCTTCCATCGCCTACCGCAAAAAAGCAGAGGAGGCTAGGACAGCCTCCACCCGCCATATTATAGCTTGCAAGTGGAGCAAGATCAGACCGCCTCGCGCGAATTGAAGCCGAGGGGCACCTGCTTTAGCGGACTGGCAAAGCAACGGGCTTGGCGGCGACGCCCTCCACCGTGAGGTTCACCGTTTGAATTCCGGCAGGAGCGTCCTCGGGTACGATGACGTTCATCTGATAGAGCCCGATGGCTCCTGGAGTGAGGCCTTGGAAAAGGACTTGGGCAGGACGGCCTCCAATGGTCACTTGAACGGAAGCCAACACAGTCGCAAGCGGTGAGGCGGGCGTGGCCTCGCCGGTTGCTGGGGTGTGGCTCACCGGCCCAAGACCATTGCAGTAGATCTGGATGGGGCGGCCGCGACGCGCCGGGTTCGCGGAATCAATTTGTTGGAATGCTTCATCGCGAGCGGCTGCTAGCAACCGCCCAGTGGCGGCTTCCGTGTATTCGAAAACGGCTGGTGAATAAGGGTTCAGCGGGACCGTGTAGAGAGCGCTTGAGTAATCGCCGTAGCTTACCTTCAACTGCACGCTGTTAAAGCCCTGTAGCTCCCAAGGGACCTGCACGTTGAGCTGGTTTTCGCTCGCAAAGTAAATCATGCCGGGTAAACTGAGGCGGCGGCCCGGAACGTCGAAACTCACGCTCACCCCGGCAAGCGAAAGCGGCAGATAGGGAGTTCGCGCAATCCGGCTAACCTCGGAAAAACCCCGGCCGAAAATGGTGATGTAGGACCCTGGCGCCACGCCATTTCCAAGCCTGAGGCTGGCGGCATTGACCACTCCGCTCGTTTCGATGGTAGGGCGCAAGCGCGCCGAGCCAGAGAAGTAAACTGTCAAGCCGCCGGCTTCGGCGGCAAATTCCTGATCTCCCAGTTGGGCTCCGAGAATGGCCCTCGATTCTGCGATTCCCAGCTCATCGGTACGCTCCATAACCCGCTCCAGGCGGCCCCCGCCGACGATCGCGCGGAAGCGGACGGGCGCGCCAGCTACAGGTAGACCCAAACGGTCAATAAGTTTGAAGGTGAGCGGGGAGGGAAGGCGCTCGCCGACAATTCCGACGAAGTCAAATCCTCGCAGCGGGAAGATGTTGAAGGGTCGCCCGTCCGGCACGAAGTAGAGGAACGGGACACGCATCATGATGGCCCCGCCGTGGACCTGGATCTCTCCTTCATAGGCGCCCGGCGCAGGGCGCGTACCACTCAGCCGCACGGTTACTTCCCGGCTCGAGTTGGGCGGGATGCCGAGGCGATCGGGAACTACGGTGAGATTTAGGCTGCGGTCTGGATCGCGCCGCCTCACTTCGAAGTTCAATGTGACCGGCGAGTTGGAAAGGTTGCTGATCTTGAGGGTCTGAGACGGGAGATTGCCCAACTGGATCACACCAAACGATAGCGAGCAGGGTTCGAAGCTCAAGTTGGCGCGCACAGCGTCGCGGACATTCAGCAGGCCGTTGCCGCCAGCCACCCACCGCGCGGGCACAAGCCGATCATCAAAATCGAAATCATCAAGGACGTCGGAAGCCGTATTAACAACCAGGGATTTCAGTTGTGCTGGCGTCAACGAAGGATTTCGTTGTTTGAGGATCGCAATGGCGCCGGCCACCATGGGTGCAGCGAAACTTGTACCTTGGGCCGCCGTATAACCCGCTGGGTCGTACAGCTCACCGTTGGGGTCATAGGATTGGGTCGCCACATAGAGATCCGCACCAACTGCCGTGAGGTCGGGCTTGAGCTCGAGGGTACGGATCGCAGGACCCTGCGAGGAGAAGTAGGCAACCAGATTCGGCTCGGCTGCCACAGGTTGCAAGTTCGGATCGAGCGTAATGGTGCGGTTTGGCTGGCGCTCCACGAATTGCTTAAGAATCCTTGCGCTGTCAGAGCCAATGAAGACCGCTGGGATGCCCGTATCGGCTAAACCTTGCGGCGCGAACACGGCATTCGATCCAGACGGCTGATAGAGAATGACGCCGAGAGCGCCAGCACGCTGAGCGTGAATGACTTTCGTCGCCCAGGAGCAATCTCCCCGCTGGATCAGAGCGATCGCGCCACTCAACGAGCCGCGGGCTAGGGGAGAACAAGCCTTGCCGTTGTCCTCCAGCCGGGCAACATCCCGGACTGGTGCGCTCACCTCATAGCGAGGACCGTCACCGAAACGCGCGCGGAGCCGGCGTTGATTGGCCGGTACATCGTTCCCACTGATGTTGACTCCCGCATAGTAGGCTTGCCCGTTCGTGGATGCGCCCACAGTGACAGCGCTTGGGGCCGTACCTGGGGAATGAATCGAGTTGAGAGTAGGCAGGCGCAGGCCCAAGTCGCCGTCGTTGCCTGCCGCAGTCACAACCGTCAGGCCAAGCTTCGTCGCCGCTTGTACAGCATCAGCAAGAAGGTCGCAGGGACCTGAGCTTGATTCGTAACAAACGGACCCACGATCGTTTGGGCCCCACAGCGCGGGTGAACCGAAAGACAGGCTGACGAGGTCCATGCCGTCGGCGACTGCGTCCTCTAAGGCGGCGATAACAACATCATCGAAGGTGTAGTCGTTGACTCCCGGAGAACCGAAGATTTTGTAGTTCCCGAGCCATGCGCCAGGCGCTATACCTCGAATGGGCGCTGCGGGACCGTTCACCGGGCGGCCAGCAGCGACCGAGGCAGCAGCAGTACCGTGACCGACACGATCCCGAGGCGAAACATCGTCTGGGCGCGATAGAGCCGGCTCCCCAGCAAGAACGAGAAGATCGACGTAGCTGCGCGCCGCGATCACCTTACGGTTGGTAAAGTTACAATCGGCGCCGCGGCATTTGGGAAAACCTGGGGGAAGGGAAAAGCCGGCGTCGGCGAAGGCTGGATGGCGGTGGTCGATCCCTGAATCCAGAATGCCGATTTTCACTCCTTGACCTGCACGGTCGATCCCGCCTACAACTCCCCAGGCCGCTGGCGCAGCCACGAGCTCAGTGGCGCGATTCAGCGAGCGCCGGATCTTACGCACGGGCTCCACACGACGTACTCCAGGCAGCCGCGCTAGCTCCTGCGCCTGTTCGTCTGTGGCCAAAACAAAGATGGCATTCACTAAAAGCGTTGAGGATCCGAGCACTCGCACACCGCGGCGCTCCAGGGCGGAACGCATCGATTGCTGGGCGGCGCGTAGCTGAGTCTCCTTACCTCGTTCGTTTTGTGCGGAGAGAGGCGGAGCCTCGAGAACTAAGGCGTAGCGCGAAAGCTGGCTACGGTCCGCAATCTCAGCTGGCGGCTGCGCAGCGAAACGAGGCAGCAACCAGAGCAGGACAACCAGGATGGCGGCGGGTCTCACTACGCGCAGGGACGCGGCCTCGCGGTTAGCGGTTTCATTTCCGGAAGAAAGGAAATCGGCTTCCTCTGTTGCAAATCTAGCGCGAGAGTAAGATGAGTGGCGGGAGGGACAGACCCTTGCATGTGAAGGACCAGGTTGTGGTGGTCACAGGCGGAGGAAATGGGATTGGAGAGGCCCTTTGCCGAAGGTTTCATCTTGAAGGAGCGCGCGCCGTGGTCGTGGCGGACCTGGATGCGGATGCTGCCCGTCGAGTCGCCGCCGCCGTAGACGGGATGAGCGTTGTTTGCGACGTGGCCCGAGAAGCCGACGTGCGCGCGCTTGCCACGGCGGCAACAAAAGCCTATGGAAAGATCGATTTGTTTTGTTCCAACGCAGGAATTTTTCTTGAAGGGGGCCTGGAGGCGCCCGATGCCGACTGGGACCGGATCTTTGCCGTCAATTTTAAAGCTCATCTCTACGCAGCGCGTGCTGTTCTACCAGAGATGATCGCGCAAGGGGGCGGCTATCTGCTGCAAGTCGTCTCGGCGGCAGGTTTGTTAACTCAAATTGGGTCGGCCCTCTATGCGACGAGCAAGCACGCTGCGCTGGCCCTAGCAGAGTGGATTGCGATCGAATACGGTGACCAGGGAATCAAGGTCTCGGCTGTTTGTCCGCAAGGCGTGCGAACGCGAATGCTGCTAGGAGAACAGAGCGAGCGGAACAGCTTTTTGAAAGCCGGGTCGGTGAGTCCCGAAGAGGTGGCTGAGGCGGTCATTGCGGGACTCGCGGCGGAGCAGTTTCTGATCCTCCCTCACCCCGAGGTGGCGATTTATTTTCAGCGCAAAGCAGCGGATTACGACCGCTGGCTGCGCGGGATGCGCCGCCTGCGAGCCAAAGTAGTGGGGTCCGCAGGAGTGGACGGCTCCGATTAAAGTAAATCGTCTCGCTTTCGTTTTTCCAGGATCTTCACCAAATCGCCAACGCGCTGAGCGGCGTGACGGTTGGCGATCAAAAGCGCGTCGGCCGTGTCGACAATAATGAGGTCCTTCACGCCGAGCAGAGCGACGAGTTTGCCCGAGGCGTCGATGTAATTGCCGGAACTCGATTCCAGTAAGGCCTCTGAGCGGGCGGCGTTGCCCTGAGCGTCGCGTTCCAGCAGTTCGTAGACCGCGTTCCAGCTACCCACATCGCTCCAACCGATATCATCAGCGGCGAGCCCGACGACATTGTGCGCCTTTTCCATCACGGCGTAGTCGATGGAGATGTTTTCCGAACGCGGAAAGACCTCAACCAGTTGTTGTTGAAACCGGCGGTGGCCAAACGAGGGTAAACCCGCCAGCAGTGTCGCGGTTTTGGGCAAATAAGTACGGAGCGACTCGATGAAAACCGAGGCACGGCCGAAAAACATCCCCGCGTTCCAACAGAAGTTGCCGGCAGCAACCATTTTTTTTGCTGTTGCGAGATCTGGCTTCTCGCGAAAGCTCAGCACTTTCGACGGTTTCGTGGATCCGAAGCGGAAATCGGGGCTGAATTCAATGTATCCATACCCTGTTTCAGGCCAGCGCGGCCGAATGCCGAGCACGGCGAGATGGCCTTTTTCAGCCGCTTTGAGGGCGGGCCGGACAAGACGTAAGAACCTTGCAGGTTTCGTGATGTAATGATCGGCAGGGAAAACGCCGAGGACCGAGTCCGGGTCGATTGAGTAGAGGATGTGGGACGCAAGACCAATGGCTGGGGCTGTATTGCGCTGAGCCGGCTCGGCGAGAATCTGTTTTTTGGGAACCTGCGGCAGCTGGCGGACGATTTCCTCCCGGAGATGGTGATTGGTCAGAATCCACAGCCGCTCAGGGGGCAGAACAGCCTTAAGGCGCTCCACGGTTTGCTGAATTAACGTTCCTTGCCCGAAAAATTCGAGCACTTGTTTGGAGCGGGACTTCCGGCTCCGGGGCCAAAAGCGCGTGCCACGGCCGCCTGCAAGAATCAGGCCATAGTAGTGCGAGTTCGACATGAGGCTTTTGCTCGTTCACCCAGGAGCGCAGACGCTCAGAGAAGGGAACCCTGAGCCTGGCTGACTACTCGAGCTTGTATCCACGGATCAGTTTGAAAGTGCGCCGCCAGCGGGTTTTGGTGAAGAAATTCTGCGCCAGATCGAGTACATGATCCAGTCCGATGGTGGGGCTAGCGAGCCGCTCCGTTGGGGCGTCGTAGCTCCAGTAGATAATCAACGGTTTGCCAATGATGTTTTCGCGGGGCACAAAGCCCCAGTAACGGCTATCGAGCGAGGAGTCGCGGTTGTCGCCCATCGCGAAGTAGTGGTTAGGTGGCACGATCACCTCGCCGTTCTTCACATCCTTCTCGAGCATCTCTTCCGCTTTGCCGAGTAAGCGAACGTTCGGTGTTCCAGGAAAGTTATCGCGGTAGGAGTCGATGTATTCCGTCTTGTGATACTTGTAGGGCTCTACCAGCTTTTTCCCGTTCAGATAAACCTGCTTGTTCTCGATTCGAATCCGGTCGCCAGGGATGCCGATCACCCGTTTGACGAAGGTCTGGCGGATGTCCACCGGGTAACGGAATACGATGATATCGCCTCGCGAAACTTCGCGGTAGGGCAAGAGATACTTGCTAATCGGCCCAGGCGGTGAATAGGTCAACTTGTCGACCAGCAGGTGGTCGCCGATTAACAAGGTATCCTCCATGGACCCAGTTGGAATGACGAAAGCCTGAACGAGCGTCGTCGTACCGAACAGCAGCAGGAGGATGGTTACGGTCCACTCGGCGATAGCGCCTCGAGGGGTCTCTTTCTTGGACTTTCGAGCGGGCGCCTTAGCTTCGCTCGCGCTGACGTCAACAGGATTGGCCACAGTAGCTCCGAAGACGCTATTGTACCTCGAGCGCTCGGGCAGCAAAAACTTAGCGGGCAATCACTTCTCGGCGAGTTCGAAACTGGGCAACCGCTTCTGGCGCTGCCGGCAAGGGTGGAGCGATAAGCGGCCGCAGGTGAGGAGCTGAAACGGAATTCGCGGAGGAGAGAGCCTCGGGGGTCAAGCCCGAGATCCCTTGCTTGTTCAGGCCAGCAGGGCTCGACTCATGTTGTGCAGGGAGATCTGAAGGGGCGAAGCATCGGGCCATTCCGGCGGCGCGACTAGGCCTGGTTTGGGAACGCTGGCGCGGTTGCAGAGCTCGTCAAAAAGTTCCACTAGGGCAGGATCCCGCCAGCCGCGGGCGACTTCGGCTTTGAGCGTCGCCATGGCTTCCTCGTGGGAGTAGGCTTTTTTATAGGGCCGTTCACTGGTCAGCGCGTCGTAGACGTCAGCCACTTGAAGGATCCGCGCCAGAAGCGGGATTTGCTCCCCCGCCAAGCCGTCCGGATACCCCGTGCCGTCCCACTTTTCGTGATGGCTGCGGATGATGGGCAGCACGGGGGCTAGGCTTTTCATTGGCTTACAGATTTCCTCTCCGCGTACGGTGTGAGATTTCATGATCTCCCATTCCGAGTCGGTAAGAGGTCCGGGCTTGAAGAGGATGGCGTCTGGCACAGCAACCTTTCCGATGTCGTGGAGATATCCGCCGCGGTATAGCGCGATGAGCTCGACTTTTGGGAGACCCAGCGCCATCCCCAGCGCGACGCTGTAGGTGGCCAGACGCTGGCAGTGATCGCCGGTGTGCTTATCTCGCTGTTCAACAGCTTGCGCCAGTGCAAAGAGGATGGTCTCAGCTTCTTCGAGTGAATCCACTGCCGCTTTGTTCCGCAAGAGACTTTTCACCCGCGTGCGGACCACAGCCGGAGAAAGGGGTTTGATGAGAAACTCATCGGCACCGGCATTCAGACCAGCAATCTCGTTTTCGACGCCCTGTACGCTCGTCATGATCAGGATGGGAATGAGCTGCGTACGGCGATTTGCTTTGCACCAGCGACAAAAGTCCATGCCGCTGACCTCGGGGAGCATGAGGTCGAGGATAATGAGATCGACCTGTTGCTGCTCGAGAGCCTGTACGGCTTCAGAGACTTTCCGCGCCTCAAGGATGCGATACGGTTCCGACCGAAGCATGGCCTTAAGCAGGCGACGGTTCACCTCTTCGCTGTCCACCACGAGAATCGTAGGAGTGTGCGTGGAACTCCAAAAGCTGCTGTCACCCTTCAGGACAGTGGGGTTCAGCATTTCCGAGCTAGGTGATCCTTGATTCCGAAGGGTTGAAAAGGTCAGCCCAGCTTCCCCCTTTCCCTGGTCCGCACCGAGTGCAGCTTGGTCAGTCTTAAGGGTTTTGTCGCTGATAGTGGTCACGGTGACGTCCTAGACAGGGTCATTGTTTAAATACAGCCCAATTCATCGCGGCCTGAGCTCAACTCCCGGGGCCATGGTTCCCGTCGAACCGACCCAGCCAAGTTCATCGGAGTCGGTGATTGAGCCCTGAACCACCCCGGTGACGCGAAGCAAAGTGGGGACACCATCGTAAACCTGGCCGGTGATTCGTGCCGTCACCCCCCGGGATAGATCGGTAGGGGGAGAAAAAAGGTTTAGTGGTTATGCCTGTAGCCGGGCGTGGAACCGAAGTGAGGTTGTAAAAACGGAATGCAGGACAAGCGAGAAGGTGGGTGGGCCGGTCGCAGCGGACGAAGATCAAGCTTGGGTTTCGCGCATTGAGAGGGGACTTCGCCGATCGTCACGTCCGCTGCGATCCGGAGCGTTTCCCTTTCTGGAGGTTAGTTGCCTTTATCTTAAAAAACGTCAACAAATCCGTCTATTAGATATTTCAGTTTTGGTTGTTCGATAGAACCGATGAATGGGAGGGGCCTGCACGCGCCTGGCAAGAACCTTGTTTTCATCGTGCAAAGGCAGATTCAACGGCCTTGTGCCAAGCTCCGAGGGAGCGGAGGGACCGAGTCGGAAACCTGAGTCGTCCCCGCTGCTTTAACCTGCACACGGGGAACCCGTGTTCCGGTTTCCGGCGCGTGTTCCGCCTAGCCGTTTCAAAGTTACTTCGGGCTTATTTCGGGCTCGGTGTTGGCGACACATTAGGTCTGGCAAGTTCGAAGCGATCGCGCGTTCGGGTGTAGCTGTTGCCGCCCATGCGGCCGATCGCCAGGAGCTGGTCTGGATCAATTCGAAATTGCTCGATGATGCGGTCATCGACGTGGAAACATACCACTTCGCCAATCACGAGAGCGCCGCCCGAGGGTCGGTTGCTCACCACCACAATCTGTTGAAGGCGGCACTCCATCTGAATCAGGCTTTCCGCCACTCGGGGAGGTCGGACGAACACCGAGGCAACTGGAGTGAGGCCGCTCACCACAAATTCATCGACCTCGGCGGGATAGTCGCCGGATGTCAGGTTCATGGCTTCAGCCATCGATTCGCTCACCGTATTCACGACGAATTCGCCCGTGGCGCGGACGTTCTCATACGTGTCTTTTGCTTGCCCGCTACCGGGCCGGAAGCCCGTGGAAAAACAAAGACAGGGTGGATTCGAGCAGATGGCGTTGAAAAAGCTGAAGGGAGCAAGATTGCGAATCCCCTCCGGACTCAGGCTAGACACCAAAGCGATCGGTCTTGGAACAACGCTTCCAATCAGCAGCTTGTAGATGTCTCGGGGGTCGTGTGCGCTGGGGTGGATGGTCATGGGAATGGTCACCTTCTAAAGACACCACTTTTTAGTGGATCTATGATGCTTTCGGAGTTACACTGAAGCTACGGGGGTGCACCTGCATGCTTGGACTGACGACCACTCAGGCTCCCTGGATCGAGGATGCCCGCAAGGCAGGGCAAATCTATATCTCCCAACCCTACGAATTGTACTCCGAAGAAAACCACCAGGCGTGGAAACTGCTTTATGAGCGAATGACGCCACGGTGGGAACGCTACGCCAATCCGGTATTCTTAGACGGTCTGAGCAAGCTCGGACTCACTTCCGAACGAATCCCAAAGCTCGATGAGATCAACCGTGCGCTGGCGCCCTTGACCGGGTTTCGCGCCCGGGCGGTAAGCGGCTACATTCCGGCCTTTCGCTTTTTTGAAAGCTTGCGACAGAGGGAGTTTCCCACAACCATTACGATTCGACCGCCAGACCGGCTTGACTACCTTCCAGAGCCCGATATTTTTCACGACGTAGCCGGTCATGTTCCGATGCACACGGACCGTCGCTTCGCCGACACACTGGTTCGTTTTGGCCAATGCGCGCACCGTGCGGCGGAGGCGGCTGAAGCCATCCGGGATTCGCAGCGCAAGCGGGCGCGACTTGAGTCTATCACCCGCGCGATGGCTCGTTTCTTCTGGTTTACTATCGAGTTCGGCCTCATCCGCACGCGGGCCGGCTTGCGGGCCTATGGAAGCGGTTTATTGAGCTCGTACGGAGAACTCGCGCACGCCCTGGAATCCACCGACGTTCACCGACCAAACCTTCAACTGGATTGGGTCATCCACCAGAGTTTTGAAATTGATCGATACCAGCCGCTGTTGTTTGTCATCGACAACTTTGACCAACTTTATGAGGCGATCGAGCAGCTGGAACGGATGATTCTAGACAACCGGCTCGGAGAAGTCGCCCCCGGCAAACCGGAGGTGGACACCGAGGAAGTGATGCAACTGGTGGCCGGCCACAACTAGGCCCAAACGCGCCGCGAGCTTCACGAGAGAGCTGACTCGGTGCGGGACGGGAGCGCGAATCCCGTACCAGCGGCATCTTCAAGTCAGATCAGCCTCCAGCGCTTTCCCAAAACGCGGCATACATCGACAATTAAAAACAATAGATCTGCATTGTTAGAGATTGTCAAAGTAAGCAGAGGCGCGAGGTATAATGCGTCCAGCGAATGGAATGGCTGAACTATCATCATTTGCTTTACTTCTACGTGGTCGCCCGAGAAGGGAGCATCGCCAAAGCCAGTGAGCAGCTTTTGCTCGCGCAGCCGACGATTAGCGGCCAGATTCATGCCCTTGAGGAAAACATCGGCGAAAAGCTCTTTCAGCGCAGCGGGCGGCGCTTAGTATTGACCGAGTTTGGGCGTACGGTTTACCAGTATGCAGAAGAAATTTTCAGTTTGGGCCGGGAGCTACAGGATTTCATCCGCGGCCGCCCGACCGGAAAACCGCTTCGCCTCGTGGTGGGCGTGGCCGACACGCTTCCAAAAACGTTAGTTCACCGGCTTCTATCACCCGTATTTCAAATCCGCGAAGCGGTGCACCTGATTTGCCACGAGGATCACCCCGAAAACTTGCTCGTCAGTCTCTCTCTGCACAAGCTGGACGTCATGCTTACGGACACGCTCGTGACGTCGTCTGCGCGGATCCGTTCTTATCATCATCTGGTTGGATCGAGCGGGGTTTCGTTTTTCGCAACGGGCGAGCTGGTAAAGAGGTACAGTGAGGGGTTTCCAAAGAGCTTGGACGGCGCACCGTTTTTGTTGCCTCTGGAGAACACAGGCTTGCGCCGCATGATCGAACACTGGTTCAACGCCCAAGGAATTCGGCCGCGGCTCGTGGCTGAATTTCAGGACACTGCACTGGCAAAAGCCTTCGGTCAAGGGGGTCTGGGGATTTTCTGCGCGCCAACCGTGGTTTCGCGTGAAGTCGAAAGCGCTTACCGGGTGGTCAAGCTCGGCGATGTTCCAGACCTACAATTCAAGGTCTATGCGGTGTCCATCGAGCGGAAGTTCAAACACCCGGCGGTGCTGGCGATCCTGGAGGCGGCTCGGTTTTCTTTGTTTGGCGAAGGACGGGACTCGAAAAACGGCGAGAGTTAAGGGTTGCTGCAAGTCGTTCGCGGGCTGCACGACAAGCGGCTCGGGCCGTGCGGTCGATTTTCGGCAGGATGGAAGCGCAGACACATCTCAACAACGCCAGGATGGAAGAGAAAGGATCACCGCCTTGGAGACGAGGGCCATTACAAGCGCGCGCAACACGCTGCTCAAAGAGCTTCGCCGAGCGCTCGCAAGAGGCGGCCTAACCAGCGATGGCTACGCTCTCGCCGAGGGCTTTCACCTGCTTGAGGAGGCCTTGCAAAGCCGCTGCGAGCTTGGCGGGATTTTGGCCGCTCAATCGGCTCTCCCAAAACTCGAGCAGCGAGTGGAGCCGTTGCAGGGCCTGCGCGTGACCGTCGTAGAAGACAAGCTTTTCCAAAGCGTCGCAACGACGGAAACCAGCCAAGGGGTGATCGCTCTGGTGAAGCCTAAACCGTGGGCCGTCGAAGATCTTTTCAACGCCGAGAGCCTGGTCGTTGTGCTGGACGGTGTCCAGGATCCGGGTAACGCTGGGACCATCGTTCGCGCCGCAGAAGCTTTTGGCGCCAGCGGAGCCGTGTTTGTGAAAGGCTCAGTGCATCCCTATCACCCCAAGACTCTTCGCGCCTCGGCAGGCTCTCTCTTCCGTCTCCCCATCCTGTATGGGATCGGCGCAGATGAAGTGCTGCGCGTCTTGCGGCAGAAAGGGCTCGAGAGGTTCGCGGCGATGCCGGCGGCGCAGCTCCGCCCAGACGAGGTGGATTTCCGGCGGAAGTGCGCCATCATGATTGGGAGCGAGGCTCACGGGGTAAGCAGCTGCTTGAGAGAGGGTGCCCGGCAACTGTCCATTCCGACCTCGGGAGTCGAATCGCTAAACGCCGCGATGGCGGCGGCAGTGCTTCTTTATGAGGCAAGCCGGCAGCGACGGCGTCCGGGAGGCGCAGCATGAATTTATTTGAGCCGGAAACGCAGGCCGCGGGAAATGATTTTTCTCGGCCATTAGCTGAACGCATGCGTCCGCGGTCGCTTGACGAATACGTTGGCCAGGAACACATTTTAGGACCCGGCAAGCCGCTGCGGATACAAATCGAGCAGGATCAACTCAGCTCCATGATCCTGTGGGGTCCGCCGGGAGTCGGAAAAACTTCGCTTGCCCGCCTCATTGCGCGCCATAGCAAGTGTGATTTCGTTCCTTTTAGCGCCGTGACAAGCGGCATCAAGGAAGTGAAGCTGGTTCTGAACGAGGCCGAACGCAACCGCAAGATGGGGCGCCGCACGATCTTGTTTGTGGACGAAATCCACCGCTTCAATAAGTCGCAGCAAGACGCCTTTCTCCCCTATGTGGAAGCCGGCGACGTGATTCTGATCGGCGCTACAACCGAAAATCCCTCCTTCGAAGTGATTTCGGCCTTGCTTTCGCGATCCCGGGTCTACACGCTTCGCGCCCTCACCATGGCAGAAGTGATTCAGTTGTTGCGCCGCGCGCTGGAGGATGGCGAACGAGGGCTCGGTCGGAGCCAGCTTCAAGTCAGTGAGGCGCAACTCGAGCAGATTGCAATTTACTCCAACGGGGATGCCCGTACGGCCTATACAGCGCTTGAGCTTGTGGCGGCAGCCGCTACCGGCGGCCGCGTGACTGGGCAAATCCTCGAGGACGTGCTCCAACGAAAGGTGCTGCTCTATGACAAATCCGGGGAGGAGCATTTTAATCTCATCTCGGCGCTTCATAAATCGGTGCGCTCGAGCGACGCCGACGCCGCCCTCTACTGGTTGGCGAGAATGCTGGAAGCCGGTGAGGACCGTTTATATCTTGCCCGGCGCCTTGTACGGATGGCCATTGAGGACATTGGCCTGGCGGATCCGCGAGCGCTGGAGCAGGCTATCGCCGCCATGCAGGCGGTACACTTTCTCGGCATTCCCGAAGGCGACCAAGCGCTAGCGCAAGCAGCCATCTACTTGTCCGTCGCACCAAAATCGGATGCAGCTTATCGGGCTCTCGAGGCAGCTCGCCAGCAAGCGCGCACGGCCCTGGCGGAGCCGGTACCTTTCCACTTGCGCAACGCGCCGACGAAACTGATGAAAGAGATTGGTTACGGCGCAGGCTACCAGCATGCCCATCTGCAAGAGAACGCGCTGACGGACATGGAGTGTTTGCCGCCCTCGCAAGCTGGCGCACGTTTTTACTTTCCGTCTGATCGCGGGTTGGAAAAACGAATTCAAGAGCGTCTGGAGGAGATCCGGCGCTGGAAGGCCGAACAACGCGGCCAGAAGCGTGTTGAGCTTTGACCTTTCAAGCCAGAGCTTGAACCCTTCGCTGGGGCCGCTACGCCTGAGTTGCGAGAGCAGAACAGCTGGTGAAAGGGCGGAGTTTCACCCCGCAAGCAAACCCTTACTTCGGTACCTCCCGACCCATCGACTTATAAATCCCTTCAATCGTAGCGATGTGATCTTTCGCCTTTTTGTTGGAGGGGTCGTATTCGAGGGTTTTTCGGAACTGGCGAAGCGCGGAGGGGTATTTGCGGAAAGGAGGCATCTGGTCATTGAACATAAAATACTCACCGTGGGCAAAGTGAGCTTCGGCGAGGGCCGACTTCAGTTTGTCGTCCTTGGGATTCTTTTTGAGCTCCGCCTCAAGCGCGGCAATCGCCTCTTCGTGTTTCCCTTCTTTGGATTTTTTCCGGGCGGCTTCGATGACGCTCTGGGAAAATCCGCTAAGAGCCAGGAACAACCAGGAAAAACCAATCACGAGAAAAGGCCGTCGAGTCATAGTTTTATTCTAGCTTTCGGCGAGGTCCTACCGGACAAAGGCAGCAGCTGCCCGATCCTACCCTTTCCAGGAGCAGCGACTCTCAAGGAGCGCGCTGTTCAGCGGGCGCCTGCTAGCCAGCGCGGTAAACTGAAAGGTCCGCGGCTTCCCCGAGCTAAAGGCTCGCCGCGGCGATTATTGCATGTCGAAGAAGATCGTGGTCGCTATCGATGGGCCGGCCGGCGCAGGCAAGAGCACCGTTGCCCGGCGACTGGCACAGAGATTGGGTTTTCTTTACATTGACACAGGCGCGATGTACCGCGCGGTCGCCCTGTGGGCCTTGCGAAACGGAACGGATTTCGATGACGTGCACCGGCTGGAGCAACTTGCTTGTGCGGCCCAAGTCAGCTTGGAAAACGGAGGCCGGCGGGTGTTGCTAAACGGCGAGGATGTTAGCTCGGCGATTCGAACACAGGAGATTTCTGACGGCGCCTCAAAAGTCTCTACGGTAGCTGGCGTGCGGCGCGCGCTGGTGGAAAAGCAGCGTCAAATGGCGGCCGAACAAAGCGTGGTCATGGAAGGCCGCGACATTGGCACCATCGTTTTTCCGAACGCGGACATCAAGGTTTACCTAGACGCCAGTGTAGCCGTGCGTGCCGAAAGGCGATTGAAAGAGCTTTTTTCTCGAGGCATTGAAACAACGCGCGAAGAAGTTGAGAAAGAAATCCGCGAGCGCGATGAGCGCGACCGCACACGGGCCGCCTCCCCCCTCATGCAAGCCCCCGACGCAGTCTATCTCGATTCCAGCGGGCTGAGCATTGAAGAAGTGGAGGAAGCGATCCTCAAGCTCATCCGAGAACGCACAGCGAATGGAAAGGAATTTTCCCGTTGAGCCAGTTGTTAGTAATGAAATTTGGCGGGACCAGCATGGGTTCAGCCGAACGCATGAAGGTTGCGGCCTCGATTTGCGCGGAACAGATCCGGCAACGACCCGTGGTGACGGTTGTTTCCGCCATGTCGAAGGTGACCGATTTGCTGCTGGATACGTTGCGCAAGGCGGAGGGTGATGACCAGGCGGCCTTGGAGGCGAATCTCAAACAGTTGGAAGATCGCCATGTGATCACCTGTGCGGAACTGCTGCCCGCAGACCGCCAGCCCGCCGTACTCGAGCAAGTGCACGCCATCATTGACGATTTTCGCCGGATTGCACAAGGAATCATGATGTTGGGCGAGCGGCCGCCGCGCTCGGTAGACGAAGCCGTGGCTGTGGGGGAAAGGCTTTCGGCTTGCCTAGTGGCAGCGTATTTAGAGTCGGTGGGCATCCCCGCCCAAGCCGTTAACGCGGCCCAGGTAGTGGTGACAGACGCTGTTTTTGGGAACGCGACGCCCCTCATGGAGGCCACCCGGCAGAAGGCGAACAACGTCTTGCGGCCGCTGATTGACTCTGGTGTGCTGCCGGTGGTGACGGGTTTTAACGGGGCAACGCCCGACGGCCGACCGACCACCCTGGGACGAGGAGGATCGGATTTTTCGGCCTCGATCTTGGCCGCCGCCCTCGACGCCTCCGAGCTGTGGATTTGGACCGACGTGGATGGAATTATGACCGCGGATCCGCGCTTGGTGCCGAACGCGGTCGTCCTGCCGGAGGTGACTTACGCGGAAGCAGCAGAGCTGGCCTACAACGGCGCAAAGGTCTTACATCCCCGGACACTGGCCCCGTTGATTGAGAAGGGAATTCCAGTTTGGAGCAAGAACAGTTTTGCCCTCGACAAGCCTGGCACCAAAATCCTGCCATCCGTGAACGCCCCGAGCGGGCCCCGGGCGGTCACTTCGATGGCGAACGTCGCGCTGGTGTCGATCGAACCCGACAGTGCAGAGCTCAGCGCGACCCTGATCATGTCACGGGCGCTTGCGGCGTTGGCCCAGGCCAATGCCGAGTTGCTGGCCCTAACCAGTTCGAGCTACCGGCAATCGTTTTGTTTTTTGATCCGCCGCGACGAGCTGCCGCACGCCATGGCGGCGCTTGAGACAGCGTTTGCGCTCGAGCTTGCCCACGGCTACATGAAACCGTTCGATGTGGACGAGAATGTGGGGCTGCTGGCGGTCGTAGGCGAAGGCATGCGCGGCACTCCGGGCCTAGCGGGTCGAATTTTTACGGCAATCTCCCGCGAACGAGTGAACATTATCGCCATTGCCCAGGGCTCAAGCGAACTGACCATTGCCATTGTGGTTCGGCGGGAAGGGCTGGAAAAGGCTGTGCGAGCGGTTCACGATGAGTGCGGGCTCGGTAAAACGCCGGCTGCTTCAAGCAAGCTTTAGTTCTTCAAGGACACGATCCC
This sequence comes from Bryobacteraceae bacterium, assembly GCA_025056455.1. Lineage (GTDB taxonomy): Bacteria > Acidobacteriota > Terriglobia > Bryobacterales > Bryobacteraceae > CADEFT01. The sequence continues at coordinate 87,360 of JANWVY010000005.1, forward strand.
ACGGCTTTCTGTAAGGCCGCCGCATCATCGCCGCTGCTTCACGGTCGCCCAAGATTTGCTCTTTCTCCGGGTCCCATCGAATGCTCCGGCCGCCTAAACGCAGCGAGATGTTGGCCAGATGGCAAGCCGTGGTCACCTGATGACCCTCCTCGACATCTGCGATGGGCCGCTGGCGAGTTTTTACGCAGTCGAGAAAATTGCGAACGTGAAGGTCGAACTGCTGGTCGCTTGAACCCTTTTCTTTGATCGGTGCGGTCCAGGGCTCAGCCTTGATTTGCGACCGGGTTACGCCGCCCGAGCTGTGCCCCCTGAATTGAGGCACGGCGTTGTTGGGATCGATTTTCATTTCCGGAGTAATTTCAAATCCACCCCGTCCAATAGAAAGGCTAGCCTTGTGGCCGAAGAATTCCAACCCACCACCGCTTCCAGGACGGCCCTGTGCCGCTTCGCGCACCGAACACACAGCAGTGCAATCGCCATATTGGAAGATCGCCTCTTGGGTGTCAGGAGTCTCCCCGTCGCCCTCCAGGACGTAGCGGCCACCAATTGACGCCACGAGCGTTGGGCCCTTCGTGGCGAGAAACCACTGAACAATGTCGATGTGATGCGCGCCGAGATTGGTCATTTGCCCGCCGGAATAATCCCAAAACCAGCGAAAGTGGTAAAGCGAGCGGAGCTGATGGTAGGGCCGTTTTGGAGCAGGGCCCAGCCACATTTCGTAGTCGAGCTCGGAGGGAGGCTGGCTTTCCGGGAACTTTCCAAAACCTGGAGTAATATTACGAAAAGCACTCATGCGGATGTTCGTGATCTTGCCGAGATAGCCTTCGCGCACGAGTTGGCGGGCTTTTTGGTAGTGGAGGCCGCTGCGCTGCTGGGTACCGGTTTGCACGATTCGCTGGAAGCGCCGCGCGGCTCTCACCATCCATTTGCCTTCATCGATGAACAACGAGAGGGGTTTTTCTACGTAGACGTCCTTGCCGGCTGCACAAGCAAGGATGGTCATTAAACCGTGCCAGTGGTCTGGGGTGGAGATGACCACAGCTTGGACGTCGTTGCTTTCGAGGAGCTTGCGAAAATCGCGGTAGCCCTTGGCACGCGGGCCACAGTCTTGCAAGCCCTCTTCAAGCCGCGGCTGATGAACCTCAGCCAGCGCTGTAATTTCAACGTCCTTCTGATTCTTGAAATCGAAAACATGCTGGCGGCCGATGAGGCCATAGCCGATAAAACCGACTTGGATGCGGTCGTTGGCGCCCAGAATTTTTCGGTAGGAGGCTGCGGTCATGACAGCCGAAACAAAACCTCGTCGTGTTGCCGACATGGCCGGAATCATATCATGAAAACTGTTATGACTCAGGATTCGCTCAGCCAAATTCTGGATTCCGGGGACCCGACGCTGTTTGAAGTCAGCAGTTACGGCAAGCCGCCGCAAGGCCGGTTGCCCTTCACCGCGGAGATGCTGCTCACCAAACCCTCGGGCGATCTGTTTGGCTGGACGCAAAACGTGGCCATGGGGTGGGAGCCGGCTCAGTTAGGTGGGGCGGAAATTCTCATTCTCAGCACGCACGGAGGACTCCGCCAACCAGATGGCCGCCCGCTTGCACTCGGCTACCACACGGGGCACTGGGAAGTGAACTTGCTAGTAGAGGCGGCAGCCCAAGAGTTGCGCCGCGCAGGGGCGATCCCTTTTGCAGGCTACTGCACAGACCCTTGTGACGGGAGAACGCAAGGCACGCCTGGTATGTTTGACAGCTTGCCCTACCGCAATGATGCGTCCATGGTGTTGAGGCGGCTGATTCGCTCCCTACCTACGCGGCGCGGGGTGATTGGAGTAGCGACGTGCGATAAAGGTCTGCCCGCCATGATGATGGCGCTCGCCGGTTCGCGTGATCTGCCCTGCGTCCTCATTCCAGGCGGGGTAATGTTGCTTTCCGAAGGGGCAGAAGACACAGCCAAAGTGCAGAGCCTTGGCGCGCGTTTTGCGCATGGCGTCATCACCCTCGAACACGCCCAGGAGATGGGATGCCGCGCCTGCGGCTCAGCCGGAGGCGGGTGTCAGTTTCTGGGCACGGCGGCCAGTTCCCAGGTCGTTGGCGAGGCTTTGGGGATGTCACTCCCGCATTCGGCTTTGGCGCCCAGTGGCCATCCGATTTGGCGAGATATGGCGACGCGTTCCGCTCGCGCCGTGTTAGCGCTCCAAGCGAAGGGTCTCACCATGCGCGACATCCTGACCGAAGACGCTTTGCACAACGCCATGGTCGTGCACGCGGCTTTTGGTGGTTCCACCAACTTGATTTTACATTTACCGGCCATTGCCCACCAGGCCGGCCTGCGGCGTCCAACTGTTGAAGATTGGACAGCGGTAAACAAGCGGGTTCCCCGCATCGTTGACGCTTTGCCGAACGGTCCACGTTCATTCCCGACGATCCAGGTATTCCTCGCTGGAGGCGTGCCCGAAGTGATGCTTCACCTCCGTGAGGCTGGTCTGCTGCGATTGAATGCCCTGACCGTAACCGGTCAGACCCTAGAAAAAAACCTGGAGTGGTGGGAGAAGTCCGAGCGCAGGCAAGCTCTACGCCGGATGCTGGCCGAAGGAGATCGTGTGGATCCACAAGAGGTGATTCACTCCTTGGAAAGCGCCAAGCGGGCTGGATTGACCTCAACCGTCTGTTTTCCCAAGGGCAATCTGGCCCCAGAAGGCTCGGTAATCAAGAGCACAGCGATTGACCCGAGTGTGGTGGGAGCGGATGGAGTGTATCGCATGCGGGGTCCAGCTCGAGTCTTCCGGAGCGAGCCGGATGCCATTGGCGCGATCAAACGCGGCGAGGTCCAACCGGGCGATGTCCTGGTGCTGATTTGCAGGGGCCCCATGGGAGCTGGAATGGAGGAAACTTACCAGCTCACTTCCGCCTTAAAACACTTAGAGTTTGGCAAACATGTAGCCTTGGTCACCGATGCGCGGTTTAGCGGCGTATCAACGGGCGCCTGCATTGGCCATGTTTCTCCTGAAGCTCTGGCAGGTGGTCCTTTGGGCAAGCTGCGAGACGGTGATCTGGTGGAGATTGTCATCGACCGAAACAACTTGGAAGGAAGTGTAAATTTGATTGTCGACGGGAGTGTGGAACGGGGCAGCCAGGAATTAGAGAAACGGAGCATGCGAGCCGATCTTGCCCCTGATCCGCAACTTCCACTCGACACCCGCATCTGGGCGGCGCTGCAAGAGATCAGTGGAGGTACGTGGGGAGGAAGCGTTTATGACGCCGACTCCATCCTTCGCGTGATTGAAGCGGGCAAACGCGCCCTGCGCGAAGAGAACCATCAGCCAGTAGCTTCCTCGTGTTTGGCAGCCGTGGAGAAGCGGCTCGTTTGAGGAGCACTGGGCCTCGAACGCCCCCGAGCAACTCCCGGCTTGGCCCGAAGTTCTGGAGGGACGGGCCGCCGGGGTGGTTTGCCTATGCGGCGAGAGCCTCCTCTCCGGACTGAACCATAAAGCTCAACTGATCATCGCCCGGTTTATGGTCGATGAGGATGCTTGCGCCGGCATCAACTCGCCCGCGGGCCACCAAGGACGCCAAGGGTTGAGTCAGTTGACGCAGAACGACGCGCTTCATTTCACGCGCGCCATATTCGGCGCTAGCGCCTTGTTCGAGAAGGAAGAGCCTCGCGCTTTCGGTAACCTCGAAGCTAAAAGCGCGCGCCCCGAGGCGGTTGCTAATGTGGCGGCGCAGTCCCTCAATCTGGTGATCGAGGATCTGAAAAAGTGCCTCTTGGGAAAGGGGATAATAGGTGCTGATGACATCAATCCGGTTGACGAACTCCGGCGAGAACCGCTTGCGTACGGCCGTTAACGCGATACTTTCTAGTTTCCGGCGTACAGTTTGGCGGGGCATGCCGGCTAGGGCCTGAAAGCCAAAGTTGGGGCGCATTTCACGGCTCATTCCCCGGGCACCGAGATTGCTTGTCATAAAGATCAGGGACCGCTCAAAGTTAACCGTGGTATTGTCCCCGAGACGGAGAACCGCTTTGTCGAGCACGCCGAGCAACAACCGCTGTAGCGAAGCAGCCGCCTTTTCAATTTCGTCGAAGAGCACGATGGAAAGGTTGGAGCGTTCGCTGGTGACCGCGTTTAACTTTTGCTGGTTGAGCATCGGTACGGTCTCGCGATGGCCCAGGTAGCCGGGCGGGGCGCCAATGAGTTTTGCCACTTCATGCTCCATTTGAAATTCCCCGCAATCAATCCGGAGGACATGCTTTTCGGAGCCGTGGAGAGCCTCAGCCAGCGCCTCCACGGTCCGAGTCTTGCCAGTCCCGGTAGGCCCCAGCAATAGAAAGACGCCCACAGGACGGCCCTCCGGTGAGAGCCCAGCTTGGTGCATGAGGATGTAGGGCACAATCGCCTCCAGCGCCGCAGGCTGGCCCACAATTCTTTCGCTCAGCTGACTAAGCAGATCCGGCGTTACTTCTGTCCCGGACCGCCGGGAGCGTGTCGTTGCGCTGCGCATTGGTTCGCCTTTCACTTCGTGTCTTAGCACTGGCGCCTAGGAAGAAGAGGGGTTTCGCCAGCCAGAAGAAGTCCGCAAGCCATAGATAATACGGAGCGAAACGGTTCGTATAAAAGTCCAGCCGGAAGGTGACCGTTTGAGTCTGAACAGCGGATCCTCGGTGGCGGATGACGGAGGTCGTGGAAGCGGCCCGGGTGGTTCGGGCCAAGTTGGGCGGGATCGCGGAGGGGTTGTTGTGATCGGAGAGGATTCCGGGAATCGCTAGGTTTCTCGGAATGAAGCGGCGAAACGCCCAATCCAGGGTGTGGGATCGGTCCTTGGGGGTCTGCTAGAATGGTGGATTCGCAAGGTTTCGTCTTTACCAGTATGAAACCCTAAGTATCCATGGGACGTCTTCAAGAAGGCGCAGAGAGGAAAGGATCGTTGTATCGATGACGTTTCTCAGGCTTGGGGGCCTGTCTCTCCTCTTCGTCTCGCATTTGTTGTTCGTTCTTGGATGGAGTAACGCGCTGGGGACTTTGTGGGCGCAGCAACAGCCGCCTGCTGAGCCCCCGAAACCGGCCCAATCGCCCCCTCAGCAGAAAAAGGCGAATCCTTTCGAGGCAGTCCCGCTGAGTACGGAGCCGGCGCAACCGGCCAAGCCAAAGATCGAGCTCGAGACGCCAAAGCCCGCCGAACCGGCCAAACCAGCCCAAACCCAAATTGAAGATGTGATCGAGGCCATTGAGTTCCGCGGCTCACGCCGGGTGCCCCAGGACACGCTGCGGGCGCTCATCTTTAGCCGCAAGGGCGACAAGTTGGATGTGGACGCCTTACACCGGGATTTCATGGCCCTCTGGAACTCTGGCCGCTTCGATGACATCACGCTTCAGAAGGAGCCGGGCGTGAGCGGTTGGATTATCCGTTTCAACCTCGTCGAACGTAGAATCGTGCGGTCCATCAAATATGAGGGAAACAAATCCATCACCATCTCCGAAATCCTAGACCGATTTAAGGACCGCCGTGTCGGACTCTCGGTAGAAACACAGTACGACCCCAACAAGGTCCAGCGCGCCACCAACGTGTTGAAAGAATTTCTCGCCGAGCGCGGGCGGCAGTTTGCAAAGGTGGAACCGGAGATCCGGCAAATCCCTCCCTCATCGCTTGAGGTGCTGTTTAAGATTGTCGAAGGTCCGAAGGTCAAGGTGGGAAAGATTGACATCCAGGGCAACAAGGTTTTCAGTGACCGGGTAGTCATCCGCGCCATGAAAAACCTCAAGCCGATTGGCATCCCGCGGTCCATCTTGTTTGAGAATATTTTCGCCAAATCGTTCGATTCCACTAAGTTAGAAGAAGATAAGGACCGTACTCGAGTTTTTTACCAAGAGAAAGGCTACTTCACGGCACGCGTGCTCGAGCACGAGACCTCGATCCGAGATGTGGGAGGGGGGAAATTTCGTGTGCCCTTGTTCTACATGAACCGGCCTGGGAAGCGTGCCGACTTGAAGCTTTTCGTCGAAGAAGGGCGTCAGTACCGCTTGAACAAAATCAACTTCGTGGGCATGAAGCTATTCCGGACCCCAGAGTCGCTGACCCGCCCGCTCTTTCAAATGGCCGAGGGAGACGTATTTTCGACGGCAAAGTTGCGCAAAGGCCTAGAGCAGATGCGTAAACTTTACGGGCAATTCGGCTACATCGATTTTGTTCCGGAGCCAAGCTTTGACGTGATCCCAAACAGCGACAAGCTTGACTTGACGCTGACCGTGGATGAAGGCAAGCAGTTCTTCGTCCGGCGCATCGATTTCTCCGGCAATACCACCACCCGGGATAAAGTGATTCGCCGCGAGCTCCTCATCGATGAAGGCGATATCTACAACACCCAGCTGTGGGAAGTTTCGATCCTCCGCCTCAACCAGTTGGGCTACTTCGAAGTACTAAAAGAAAACGAAGCTGCGACCATCACCCGCGACACGAAAAACAACACTGTGGACATCACGCTGAAGGTCAAGGAGCGGGGGCGGAACTCGGTGCAGCTCAATGGTGGCGTTTCGGGTATTGCCGGTAGTTTTGTCGGCTTCGGCTATTCGACCAACAATTTTCTGGGCCTCGGCGAGACCTTATCCATCAACTCCCAGCTTGGCGACCGGGTGCGTGACGTGACCTTTGGATTTACAGAGCCCTATCTCTTCGACCGGCCGATTCAAGCCGGGTTCACGGTTTTCCTCCAGCGCTTCAACTACGATCAGGCGCGGGAAGTATCCCTGCTTTCGGGAAGGAACTTTATCCCGCTGTTTGAGTCCTTGGGCCGCGATAACTTGTTGAACTATGTTTCCAACGGGGCTGGTTTTAATGTGTTCGCCAGCTATCAGTTGCGCCGTAGTTTCTGGCGGACGGGCTTGAGCTTCGGCTACAACCGGTCCAATATCCGCACTCTGAGCACGGCGTCGCAGAATTATTTTGAGTTCATCAACTTTCAAGGTTTGAGTGGTCCCAACACGCTGAGTGGCATCCGGACGGTGCAGGTGGTGCCTTCGCTTTCCTACAACACCGTCGATCACCCCATCACGCCCAGCCGGGGCCGGAGCATTTATTTGACGACCAATCTGGCCTTCAGCGCTTTTGGCGGCAACGTCAACATGGTGGAGCCGACCTTTGACTTCAAGTACTTCCGCAGCGGGTTTAAGAAGGGGCACGTCATCGGAATGCATTTCCTGGGTCGGTTCGTTTCCGGCTATGGCGGACGCGTAGCTCCTCCCTTTAACCGGTTTTATATGGGAGGAGAGAACGACATTCGCGGCTTCGACATCTGGGGCATTAGCCCGATCGCCTACATTCCAAGCCGGGCTTCCGTTCCGCTGCTCAATGCCGATGGCTCCGCGCGACAGCAAAAGGTAATCGTGAATGGTGTGGAATCCTTTGTCACGGTGACCAAGGACATTCCCATCTACCAGCTCATTTTTCCGGGAGGCGACACCCAAGGGGTGGGCAACTTCGAGTACCGCATTCCGATCGTGGGGCCAGTGGTGCTTGCAGCGTTTTTTGATGCGGGCTTGAACAAGATCAGCCGTCCAGGGCAGCTGGCTTTGAATCCGGGACGCCTGGCCGAGTTAAACAGCGCGTTTCCTCAGGCGAACTTCGACGCCAACGCCGTGATCAATCGCGCGACGACGAAGATGCGTACTTCGACGGGTCTGGAGCTGCAGATCATGATGCCGGTCGTGAATGCCCCGTTCCGTTTGTACTGGGCGTATAACCCGACCCTATTCCAAGATTTTCTTGTGCCGCCGGTGGTGGTGGACCGGTCCTATTTTCCAAACAATGCGTCGTTTGTGAATTCCGTGTCTATCATCGGCCAGCCCTCGCCGTTCTTTGAGCGGCGGAGGACGTTCCGCTTCACCATCAGCCGTACATTTTGAGAGGTTCACGGGGAAGGCGATCCCGCCATGGAGTTCGGGGAACCTGCTACATTGAATAAATTGAGGAGTTTCGCAATGGAAAAAAAGGTGCAATGGCTGCTCGTGCCTCTGCTGGCAACACAACTTGCTGGGATTGCAGCCGGTCAAGCTCCACCGCCAACAAAAGTTGGGATCATCAGTGTGCAACAAGCTCTCGTAGCGACGAAGGACGGACAGAAGGCCGTTCAAGAGCTCGAGCAACAGTTTGCGCCCAAGCGAAAGGAGCTCGAAAAGAGACAACAGGCCGTTCAGCAAATGCAGGCGCAACTCCAGAAGGGAAGCGCCGTTCTGAGCGAAGAACAGCGCCGCAAGCTCATGGCCGATATTGACCAGCAGACGAAAGCGTTCAATCGCGACCAGGAAGACTATAGCGCCGAATTGGAACAAGCTCAGGGAAAGATTCTCCAGGAACTGGGCCAAAAAATGATGGCTGTGCTCGACAAATACGCCAAGGAGAAGGGCTTTGCGATCATCTTGGATGTGAGCAACCAGCAAACGCCAGTCCTTTATGCGGCCAACGAAGTGGATGTGACCAAGGACATTATCGAGTTGTACGATAAAACGATCAGCTCCTCATCCACGAGTTCGGCTGCGCCTGCTTCCAGTCCAGCTCCGGCGGCGTCAGCCCCGAAGCCAGCTGCCGCAGCGCCCGCGCCAGCGCCTGCTTCCCCGGCGGCCAAGAAAAAATAGCGAACGACAGCCTCCGAAGAAGGACTTTTCAAATTTTGATCTCACGAACTTGGGCGCCGGTTTCAAACACTGGCGCCCAAGTCATATAGAAACGGTTTTTGCATGCGTTGGAGCAAGCTTTTTATTCCCACATTACGGGAGAACCCGGCCGAGGCGGAAGTGGCCAGCCATCAGCTGCTGTTGCGTGCCGGCTACGTGCGACAGCTGGCAGCAGGCATTTACAACTATCTGTTTCTCGCACAGCGCTCCTTACAGCGGATCATCCACATTGTCCGCGAGGAAATGGACGCCATTGGCGGCCAGGAGATGCTATTGCCTGGTCTAAATCCGGCGGAAGTTTGGCAGGAGTCCGGCCGGTGGACCGTCATGGGCGACAATATGTTTCGCTTGAAGGATCGCTGGGGCCGCGACCTGTGCCTCGGAATGACGCACGAAGAGGTCATGACGGTGATCGCCCGCGGCGAGCTGCGCAGCTACAAACAACTGCCGCAAATCTGGTATCAGATCCAAACCAAATTCCGCGACGAGCCCCGTCCAAAGTCGGGCCTACTGCGAGTGCGACAGTTCTTGATGAAAGACTCCTACAGTTTCGATCTCGATGCGACCGGACTCGACATCTCCTACCAGAAGCATTACGAGGCCTACTGTCGCATCTTTGATCGTTGCGGTCTGCGCTACACCGTGGTCGAGGCGCACTCCGGAGCGATGGGGGGCAGCCAGTCTCACGAATTTATGGTGGCCTCCGACGCTGGCGAAGATTTGATCGTCGTCTGTCCGAAGACCGGATACGCGGCGAACCTCGAGAAAGCTGTCTCGCGCCCCGTACCCCCCTTGATGGCCGATCCTGAGGGTGATCTGACGCCAGAGGAGTTCCACACGCCGGGGCGAAAGACAATCGCCGAGGTCGCCGAGTTCACTGGGTTACCGGAAACCTCACAAATGAAGAGCTTGGTGATGGTTGCTGACGGCCAGCCAGTGCTTGCCCTGTTGCGAGGAGATCATCAGTTAAGTGAAACCAAGCTGGCGACGGCCTTAGCCGCCACGGCCATCCGACCCGCCCATCCAGCCGAAATTCGCGAATGGTTCGGCGCCGATGCTGGCTCTCTTGGCCCGGTAGGCGTCAAAAACATGCGCATTCTGGCGGACCTCGCCTTACAGGGCCGCAAGAACATGATCGCTGGCGCCAACCGCGACGATTACCATCTGCGGCATGTTACGCCTGGCGAGGATTTTCAGGCCGAGTTCTTCGATCTACGTCAAGTCGCTCCAGGCGATACGGAAATTCACACTGGCGAGCCGCTTGAAATCTTTAAGGCCATGGAAGTGGGCCATATTTTCAAGCTTGGCTACAAGTACTCCGAATCCATGGGTTTGCGCGTGCTTGACGAGAACGGAAAAGAAGTCACGCCCATTATGGGCTCCTATGGGATCGGCATCGAACGCATCCTCTGCGCCGCGATTGAGCTTTATCACGACGCGGATGGAATGGTGCTGCCCGCCTCCATTGCGCCTTTTCATGTCGTCATTACACCCGTCAACTACAATGATTCGGCGCAGCGTGAGGGCGCGGAAAAACTCTATAGCGAGTGCAAAGACTTAGGCCTCGATGCCCTGCTCGACGACCGGGATGAGCGGCCGGGCGTAAAATTCAAAGATGCTGACTTGATTGGCGTGCCTTTCCGGATCACCGTTGGCAAAAAGCTTTCTCAAGGCACGGTAGAACTTTTCGTGCGGCACGGCAAACAATCCACCGATGTGCCCGCGATTGAAGCGCCCCAGCGCGTGAAGCAGCTGATTGCCGGATGATCAACTGGGCGGCTATTCGTGAGGAATTTCCCGCCCTACGTCGCTGGACGTATCTAAACACGGCCACCTACGGCCAGCTGCCCAGGCGCGCTCAAGATGCGGTGGCGCGCCATTTCGCACGCCGGGAGGAATACGCTTGCAGCGATTTTCTGGAATGGTTTGACGAAGCAGATCGAGTGCGCGCTCTCGCGGCGCGATTAGTCAACTGCCAGCCAGAAGACATTGCTTTCTTCCCCAACGCCTGCTCCGCGCTCGCTCAAGTCACCTCGGGCATCGACTGGCGTCCTGGAGACCGCGCGCTGACCCTCGACTACGAATTTCCCAATCTGCTCTACGCCGGCGCGATGCTCTCCGAGCGGGGCGTGGTCTTCGATCAAGCCTCCTGGGACGATTTCGAGAAATGTCTCACCCCGCGCACCCGGTTGGTGATGGCTTCCACGGTCAACTACATTACGGGGTTCCGCTTGCCCGTGGAACGCCTAGTGAAGTTAAGCCGGCAAGCGGGCGCTTTTGTCTACGTGGATGGGACGCAAAGCGTTGGTGCGTTATGTTTCGACTGTGAAGCAATACAACCCGATATGCTTTCCGTCGATGGCTACAAGTGGCTACTCTGTCCCAATGGCGCAGGCTTTGCCTATATCCGCCCGGAAGTACGCCGCTGGTTGCCGCCTTTGACCATTGGCTGGCGTAGTGACCGGCGGTGGCGCGAGGTCAATTCTCTCCACCATGGCAAGCCAGAATTCACGGACGCTGCGGAACGTTACGAAGGCGGAATGTTGCCCTTTCCCGCAATCCTGGCCATGGGTGAATCGATCCAGCTGATGCTCGAAATCGGCCCAGAAGTGATTGAGCGCCGGGTGTTAGATCTCGCCGCCTACGTAGCACAGCGGCTAGCAGGGGTTGGGGGCAAAATCCTGTATTCGGAGACTCCGATTGTTGCCGTTCACTTGGAAGCTGTAGATGTAGAGAACCTGGTGGCCCAGTTGCGCACGCGCCGAATTTTGGTTTCCGCGCGCCATGGCCGGTTGCGAGTCTCCCCACACTTCTACAATACTCTGGCTGACATCGACCAGCTCGTTGACAATCTGTCTTGAGGCTGGCATTCCGGGAAGTCGCGGCCTCAAAAAGCCGCGCAGCCAACACATCGCTGGCCGAGAGGTCCAACAGGCCCTGGTGTGATCCCATTCAGCTATTTTTTCTGGCCGTTCTCTTTCGCTAGTCGGACTTTCGCACTATCGAGCTTTTTTTGAATCTTGGCAATTTCGGTCGCGTCCTGCTCGCTGACGGGCGTCGCCTCCCATTCTTGGAGCGAGCGCTGCCACATCAGAATGGCTTCCTTGATTTTTCCTTGTTTGGCGTAGACGTCTCCCAGATGGTCGTGAATGGTTGGATCTTTCGGAGTTCTTTCGAGGGCGCGTTTCAGATACGTCTCCGCCTCCTCCAAACGGTTTAAGCGAAAGAGCGCCCAGCCTAGGCTGTCAAGGTAAGCGCCATTGTTCGGCTCCTGATCGACCGCCTTCTTGATCATCTCGTAGGCCTCGTTCACCTTCATGTTACGGTCTACCAGCATGTAGCCGAGGTAGTTGAGCGCCGAGCTGTGGTTGGGATTCAGCTCAAGCAGTTTCCGGAACTCAGCCTCCGCCAGGTCGATCTTTTTCATCTTTTCGTACATGGCGCCGCGCATGAAGTGAATGCCCTCTTTTTCTTCCTTCTCCTCAGAGAGTTTTTCCGCCTCATCGAGGGCTTTGCCCATTTCTGTGTAGTTTTTCGTGCGTTCGTAGATCTGCGCGACGGAAATCCAGGTTTCGCGATCTTTCTTGGCGGAAATGAGTTCTTTGGCGAGTTTTTCGGCTTCGTCGCGCTTGCCGGAGTCCGCGGCAATAAATGCGTACATCGACAGGACCGCGCGGTCCTTGGGGAACTTTTCGCGAGCGGCCCGGGCCTCTTCGAAGGCTTTCGGAATGTCGCGCGCCTGGCGGTAAGTCTCAATGATATGGACCCACGCGCGGGCCGCTTGATCTTCGTCGAGCTGCTGGATTTGCTTGAATGCTTCAACAGCCTGCGGATACTGCTCAATGGTGCGGTGCAGGTAGCCTAGGCGCTCGAGCAAAATGATGCGATTGTTGCGTTCACCTGGATTGTAGTTGCGCTTAGAGGTGGTGGCTAGAATTAGCCGGAGCGCCTCAATGGCTTCAGAAGTCTTGCCTTCGGCCTCAAGCAAATTCACTTCGTTGTAGCGGATCTCGAGGCTGTTGGGGTCAAGCTCAGCGGCTTTTTTGGCGGCCGCATGGGCTTTTTCAAAGTCCCGCTTCTGGCGGTAGATCTGCGACATGCGAAGGTGAGGAAGCGGATCACGCGGTTCTTCGGCCGCAAGTTGCTGGAAGAGCTCGAGGGATTCGTCGAGCTTGTCCGCTAGCAACAGATTCTGCGCAAGACCGCGCTTGATTTCCTGATTGTTGGGCGAAAGCTCTAAAGCTTTGCGCAAGGTGGAAGCGGCGCTTTGATAGTCCCGCAGTTGTTCATAGGCGGCGGCCAGCGCAACGAACACGCGGACGGAGGGGCTTTTTTCACTTACCTTCTTCAGGAGTTCGGCGGCGGATTTCGTATCGCCGACATCAGCGTACACCATGGCCAGCCCAGTCAGCGCTTCCTCATTGTTGCCATCAAGTTCAAGGGCCTTCTTATAAGCTCTTTCCGACTCCGGGGAATTTTGCGCGACTTTAAAAAGGCGACCCAGCAGCAACCAAGCGCCGAGATCTTTGGGGTTCTTTTCCGTAATCCGCTGGTACTGCTCAATGGCTTTTTTGAGCATCTCCTCGTTGATGCGGTTTTGCTGCGCGTCGCCAATCAGACGCGTGTAGATGAAACCCAGCAGCCGCCGCAGATTAAGATCATCGGGGTTTTGCTTAAGGCCCTCTTCGGCCTCCAGCACAGCCTCGCGGATCCGGCCAGAACGCATTTGCAGTTCCGCCAGCTCTTCCACAATGAATGTCGCCGAGGGGTCAGCTTTGAGCGCGGCGCGGTAATGGTCGATGGCCTTGTTCAGGTACTCCGCCCGGTTGTTGAACTGGCCGGCGAGCTCGCTGTAGAGGTGGCCCATGGAAAAGTTGTAGTAAGCCGCCGCCTTGTCTACCTTTTTTTCCGCAGTTGCTGGCTGGCCAAAGGCCGCCGTCAACGCGCCGAGGAAAGAGACCGTTGCTGTGAAGAGTTTGAGATTCATTACGAACCGACTTTCTGTGCGCTCGCTCAAGGATCGACCAAAGACAGCGAGACTTCTTCAGTTTGAGTATAGCTCTAAGCAGATAGGACGCAGCAGCGCGGCCCTTGCGTTGCCACGGATCGAGGCTTGCTAGCGAGGAGGCGCAGCCCCGGACTGCATTTATCGCCTTAGCTCGAAGAAAGACCAGACGTGATCGCCGGTGTTCACCTGCTTGCGCAAGGTCCAATGGTTCTGTTCAGCGAAAAAGCGAATCGAGCGAGCATTCCGGACAGGACCCACAACCACGGTGGCGGTAATCCGAGGGGCCGGGCAATCGGCGAGAAGCTGGTCGAGCAAGGCTTGGCCCACGCCGCGTCCCTGGTAAGAGGGCAATACGCCAAGCTGATCGATTAAAAGGGGGAACTCACCGTGCTCAAGAAAGATGTCGCGATATTTGCTGGGCTTCATGGCGCGCAGCTGGTCGGGTTCGCGAGTGGTGAGAAAGCCGATGCAGGTTGGAGAGTCGCGGGCGACATAGCAGTAGCGGGAGCAGCGAATCATCTGCGCATAAAACTCCTCACGGCCGGCGAAGAGAAAGAAACCCCGCTCCTGCGCCACATTCAGGTCGCGTCCTTCGAGAAGCAAGCTCCGGGCGATGCGAGCCATGGCTGCAGCGTCTTCAACGCGAGCCCGTTCAATTTCGACCACAGCCCTGGCCCGAATCCTTGGCAACTGCCGAACTTAGACAATCAACGCCGCGGCATCCGGGTTGCCGGGACCAAAGTGCTTGAGCAAAACCAAGTTTTCTGTGTCGCTGCGGTTGGTGACAACAACCCCGCGGCGCGCCGCTTCGTAACTAACAAACAGTTCATCCTTGGTCATCTGGCCGTAGCGAATCAGCGTGGGCGTTTCAACCTCAAGCTTTCCCACCGAGCCCCAACCTTGAACCACAATCAAGCCGTAGGCCGCAGCGTCTTGGATTTGGACCGAGCGCCGCGGGAAAACGGTGAGCTCTTTCGCCGAGTAGTGTTTGGTCGAGTAGACGACCCATTTTTCCGAGTAGCCTTCGGCATTCATCTGGGCCTCATCACGCACCGGTTTCGGATGAAAGAGGCGATGCTTGGCGAACTCGGGATCGACATTCGCCTCCCAATCCAACATGCCCACAATGTAGTCCAAATCGTGATGGTGTTCGGGCGGGACATCCTTGACCAGCAGATCCCAGGGGACAGTGCGGCCTTCCACGAGCGACTGGAACATGGCAAACACATCGGAGTTGACTTGAGGCTCGTAGGTAACGAGCGAGCCGGGTGCATGGAGAATGCCCGCGTCAATTTGCCAGCCGGTGCCCGGCTTCAGACGATAGGCCCGGGAGTGATAAAGAATGCCGTTGTCGCCTTCGTTCCATCGCTGCAAGCAACGGTAAATGTCATCTTTGGTTGTGCCGGGCTCCAGGCCCATGAAGGTGTAAGGAAAATGATTCTCTTTGAAATTGTATTGGGGCGGGAAGTAATAGGCCTCAGGTTTACCTTTCTGGTTCACTTTTTTGGCGTGCTCATCCATCTGGTGCATGTGATGGGGGATGGGGCCGAGGTTATCAAAGAACTTGCAGAGAACGTTCCAGCCGCCCTGTTCGCGCATGACTTCCGCGCCGAGGATTTCATCGCCAATGGTTTCAATCGCGAGCTTCAACAGTACGCGTTTTCCATCGATGTCGATATAGCTTAAACCCTCATCCTCAGGCGTACCCGGTCCGTTTGCGGCGTTGGTGGTCGAGGAAAACCAGCGTTCGTCGATGCCTCCGCGATGGGCGCCCAGAGCGTAGAGATCGCGCGGGTCGAGTTTCAGGCGTCCGCCTGGCATCAGAAAGGATCGCGGCACCCAACAGGGGGCAAGTCGCAGCAAGCCTTCGTTTCTGGCAAGAGCTTCGCGGAGCAGAGCGGTCGTTTGAGACATGGCAACGCTATTGTAACGCGGCGAGACCCTTGGAGCTGACGGCGCGTAGCGGACTCCTTCGGTGGGTTACTCCGGCGCCGGGCTCGCGCGGCGCAGGTTACGTATAATTGCCGTGAGCACTTCGGGCAAGTGAGGCTCCGTTCAAACCATGAACCGGCGAATGTTTTTTCTTCAAGCGGGAAACGCAGCGACGGCGGCCGTGACGATAGGCGCGGTCGCAGCAAGCGACACAGTCCGTGTCGCCATCCTCGGCGTGAGAGGCAGAGGACGATCGATTGGTCTGACACTAGCCTCCCTTTCTGGAGTCCAACTGGCAGCTCTTTGTGACGTTGACGATGCCTGCTACGCCCTGGCTGCCAACGCAATTGAGGCAACGCTCGGGCGACGCCCGCCCCATGTAAAGGATCTACGCCGCTGTTTGGACGATCGCTCGGTGGACGCCGTCGTGATTGCCACGCCGGACCACTGGCATGTGCCGGCCGCCTTGCTCGCTCTCAAAGCGGGCAAGGACGTCTATGTGGAAAAGCCGCTTTCGCATAACTTGCGGGAAGGCCGGATGCTGGTTGAGGCCACCCGCAAGTCGAAGCGCATGGTGCAGGTCGGCATGCAATCGCGCAGCCGGCCCTCTACGCAGCGCGCCGTCGAGGTTGCCCGGTCGGGCAAGATTGGAAGAGTGTTGATGGCAAAAGCCTGGAACGTGCAACTTCGCAAGAACATCGGACGCAAGCCGGATTCGCCACCGCCGCCTGGCGTCGATTTCGACACTTGGACAGGACCCGCGCTGCTGCTGCCCTTCAACGAGAATCGTTATCACTATAACTGGCACTGGCATTGGAACTACGGCACGGGCGACATGGGCAACGATGGCGTGCACCAGTTAGATATCGCGCGATGGGCCTTGGGGGTCGAGCATCCGCAGCGCGTTACAGGCGTTGGTCGAAAGCTCTTTTTTGATGACGACCAGCAGACCCCGGACACAATGAACATCAATTTCGAGTTCCAGGACAAGATGCTCCTTTTTGAGATGCGCATCTGGAATCCCTACGGCCTCGAGGGACAGGAAAACGGGGTGGCGATTTATGGCACCGATGGAGTGGTGCAGATTGGCCGCTGGACGGGTCCCTGGGGCTATCGTGTTTATGATGCAAAGGGGAAGCTGGTGGAGGATCACACCCAGGGTGGCGATGGTCCGGACGACCACCACCTGCGAAACTTCCTGAACTGCGTGCGGAGGCGCGAACAGCCGAACGCAAGCGTCGAGACAGGCCACCTGTCGGCCTCACTGTGTCATTTGGGGAATATTGTTGCTCGCACCGGGCGCCCCGTGCGGTTTGATCCAGCCACGGAAACCATTTTGGGCGACGCCGAGGCCCACTCGCTGCTCGGGCGACAATACCGAGCGCACTGGTCCACACCCGTCGCGGAGGGTGTATGACGCGGCGGAATTTCCTTGCCAGTGGAGCTGCAGCAGCGTCCGACGCGGCGATGGCTCAAGCTTTCCGAATTCGTTTTCGAGAAGGAGAAGGGCGGGTGGACGTGCTCGCTGGTGGGGAGCGAATCACCGCCTGGCACTATGCCGCTTGGGATAAACCCTTCCTCCACCCGCTCTGTACGGCGAGCGGCAAACTGGTCTCGCGCGGTTTTCCCTTGAATCCTCAGCCTGGCGAATCCCAAGATCATCCGTGGCATCGAGGAATCTGGTGGGGGCATGGCGACATTAACGGCCATGATTTCTGGCGCGAGCTCGAGCCCAGTAAAACGGGCCTCCTGACGCTTCAAGGCAAGCCCCATCTGCGCGAAGTCTCCGCCATGCTTGAGGCGCGGTTTGAGTTGCGGCCCCCAGGCAGGAGCAAGCCAATTGGCTTGCTCGAGCAGCTCTACGCCTTCCAGAAACTCCCACGGCAAGTGTGGATTTTCGCCACGATTACTGTGTTGGCCAATCAAGGCAGTGACTTGACGTTTGGCGATACGGACGATGGCGGTTTCGCTTTCCGATTGAACGATTCCTTTCGCCAGGACCGCGGGGCCCGCCTCATCAATTCAGAAGGGCTTGAGACAACGGAAAAAATTTGGGGCAAATCAGCGCGTTGGATTTGCTACAGCGCGAAGGTGGACGGTGAGCCAACCAGCGTCGTGATGTTTGATCACCCGAGCAATCTCCGCCATCCCACGGGCTGGCACGCCCGTGGCTACGGCTTGGCTGCAGCCAATCCATTCGCCATTTCAAGCTTCGCTCGGGAGCAGTCGCGACGTGGCGCCTTCACGGTAAAATCTGGCGAGCAGCTTCGCTTGCGATACGCCGTAGGGATCACCACGGGAGCTTGGGAAACGAAGGACATCGAGGGCTGGTATGAGCGCTACGCGAGCTCGCGCCGGTTCCAGACCGCTGGCTAGACGTCGAGGTTGCGCACATCGAGCGCATTTTCCTCGATGAACTTGCGCCGGCTTTCGACGTCTTCTCCCATCAAGGTGGAGAAGATTTCTTCACACTCCACCATATCCTGGAGGTTCACTTTGAGCAGCGTGCGCGTCTCTGCGTTCATGGTCGTTTCCCACAGCTGCTCGGGGTTCATTTCGCCGAGGCCTTTATAGCGCTGGACGTTGGCGTCGCGCATGCCTTCCTCTTTGGCCTTGGCCAGAAGGTCGCGCCAGTGAGCAATCTCTTCGCGCTGGCTGTCGCGCAGCATGATGAAGGGGGGTGTATTGTACTTGGCGATTTGTTTCGAGACAACACGGAGTCGCTTGTATTCGGGCTGGCTGGCGAGTTCGAGGCCCAGGATGCGCTCGGCGTTAGTGGCATCCCGGTAGGCGATGGTCCAAGCCGAGTGCTCTTCATCCTTTCGCAGTTCAGGCTGGATGCCGAGGTCTGTGAGCGCCCTGGCCAGCTGACTCATTTTGCTGTGGTCGGCAAAATCGGTTTTCGCGTCCAGATCGAGTTCCGGCCGGCTGAGCAAATCAGTGACCCGGCTGTCACGCGTCCAGCGATCGACCTTGCGGAAAATCTCATGGAGTTCGTGCAACTGCATGAGGAATGCGCGAAGTTCCCCTCCCTCGAGCCGGCTCTGATTCCCGCCCAGTTCAACCACGAGGTTTTCCGTTGCGCGGCGCAGAATTTCTCGCGTGAACTCCTTGTCGTCCTTAATGTATTTTTCGGACTTGCCTTTCTTGATGCGGTAGAGAGGAGGCTGCGCAACAAAGAGGTGGCCGCGAGTGATAATTTCCTGCATGTGACGGAAGAAGAAGGTGAGCAGCAAAGTGCGAATGTGCGACCCGTCAACATCGGCATCGGTCATAACGATGATCTTGCCGTAGCGGAGCTTGGTGATGTCAAAATCATCCTTGCCGATGCCGGTGCCAAGCGCGGTGATCATGGTCCGGATCTCTTCATGGCTGAGCATCTTGTCGTAACGAGCTTTTTCGACGTTGAGGATTTTGCCTTTCAAAGGGAGGATGGCTTGGTAGCGACGGTCGCGCCCGGATTTGGCCGATCCGCCCGCTGACTCGCCCTCCACGAGGAAAAGCTCGCAGCGCTCAGGGTCGCGCTCCTGACAATCCGCGAGTTTGCCGGGTAGGCCGCCGCTGTCGAGCGCGCCTTTGCGGCGGGTCAAATCGCGGGCCTTCCGCGCGGCCTCGCGCGCCCGCGCCGCCTCGATCGCCTTGCCGACGATGCGGCGCATCACAGCAGGATTCTTCTCGAAGTACTCGCCGAGTTTCTCGTTGACAAGCTGCACCACATAGCCCTGGATGTCGCTATTGAGCTTGCCTTTGGTTTGTCCCTCAAATTGCGGCTGGGGAAGCTTCACGCTGACCACTGCGGTCAGACCCTCGCGGACGTCGTCACCAGTGAGATTCTCCTTGACGTCCTTGAATAAACCGGCCTGTTGACCGTGGAAGTTGATGGTTCGCGTCAGCGCGCTTCGAAAGCCGCTGAGATGTGTGCCGCCATCAACCGTGTTGATATTGTTGGCGAAGCTAAAAACGTTCTCCGTATAGCTGTCGTTGTATTGCAGAGCAACTTCCATGGTGAGCGTCCCGTTGGGGAGTTCGCGCTCACCGCAAAAGTAGATGGGCTTGTCGTGAAGAACGTTCTTGCCCTTGTTGAGGTGTTTGATGAACTCTGAGATGCCTCCTTCGTAGTGGAATTCGTGCCGACGGACAGGATCCTCGCGCTCGTCGGTGAGCGTAATGAGAAGCCCTTTGTTGAGGAACGCCAATTCGCGCAGCCGCTTGGATAGCGTGTCGAAATTGAACGTTGTGACGTCCATGATGGTCGGGTCGGGCTTGAATGTGATTTTGGTTCCGGTTTTCTTGCCGGCGCGCCCGGTTTGGGTCAACGGCCCTTTTGGCACGCCGCGTTCGTACTCCTGCTCCCAGGTGTAGCCGCCGCGCCAGATTTCGAGTTTGAGTACCTCTGAGAGGGCGTTGACGCAGCTCACGCCGACCCCGTGCAAACCGCCAGAGACCTTGTAGGTGTTCGAATCAAATTTGCCGCCCGCATGGAGTTTGGTCATCACGATTTCGGCGGCCGAGACGCCGTACTCTTCCTTGATATCGACAGGGATGCCGCGGCCGTTGTCGACAATTGTGACGGAGTTGTCCATGTGGATCGTAACATGGATCTCCGTGCAAAACCCCGCGAGGGCTTCGTCGACGGAGTTGTCCACGACTTCGTAGACCAGATGATGGAGGCCTTGCTCGCCCGTCGAGCCAATGTACATAGCAGGGCGCAGGCGGACAGCCTCAAGGCCTTCGAGGACCTTAATGCTCGAAGAGTCGTAGTTGGCAGTGGTTGTCACAGTTTCTCCCTCTTGATGTCGGTGCAGCATGCTTGCGCCTGGCATGGTAGAAGCAACTACAGTCGCATCGGCATGACGATGTAGCGGTAGAGCATGGCGGATTCGGTGGAAATTGGTCGGAGTTCACCCGCGGTATTCGGTTCCTTGAAGCGGAACTCGAGCTGCTCTTCTCCAATGACGCGCAAGAAATCGAGCAGGTACTGACCGTTAAAGCTCATTTCAACAGAGCCGCCGGAGTAGGTAGCGGGGATCGTTTCTTCAGTTTCTCCAGTGTCCGAAAGCGATGAAGAGAGCTTGGCTTCATCGGGAGCGAAGCGGATCCGGATGGCGTGGGAACGCTCGTCAGCGAATTGCACGACACGTTCGATGGCGGAACGCAAATCATCCCGACGCAGCTGCACGATGTGGGGCTGGTCCTTGGGGAGTACGCGTTCGTAATCTGGAAAATTCCCAGTAAGTTTTCGCGTAATCAAGAGGCGATCACCGAGTTGAAAGAAAAGGTGATTCTCATCACCAGCAAACTTCAAAGGCGTTTCCGGTTCAACAGCCGACGCGAATTTTAGAATTTCACCCATTGCCTTACGGGGCAAGAGAGCTCGGTAGGAGGCCTCAAGCCCGGGCACGTCCTCTTGACGCTCAACCAGCGCTAAGCGGTGACCGTCAGTCGCCACCATGGTGAGCTGGCCCGGCTTGAGGTGAAGTAGCGAACCATGGAGTGTAAACCGCGACTCCTCGGCGGAGATCGCAAAAATAGTTCGCGAGATCATCGAGGCCAGCGTACCGATGGAGAACTCCCCGAGAACAGGTGGCATTTGCGGCAGCTCTGGAAACGAGTCCTTCGACATACCAGCAATCCGCGTGCGCGCGCGTCCACAGGTGAGGTTTGCCCAGTGATTTTCCCCAACCTTGAAATGCACGTCGGCATCTGGCAAAAGCCGGACATAGTCCAGCAACTTGCGAGCAGGAATCGTTCCTGCACCACGGCGAGAAACTCTCGCAGGACAGGAGCACCGGATGCCAAGCTCAAGATCGGTTGCCGTAAGCACGAGTTGATCGTCCAGCGCCTCCACAAGAACGTTCGTGAGGATAGGAATTGTGGCTTTTTTTTCAACAACGCCTTGCGATAAGCCGAGCTCTCGGACTAGATCGGACTTACTAACGGTAAACTCCATGTTGGTGTGTCTCCGTTCCTGCTCGATGTGAATTCGTCGCTCTTAAGAAAGTTCTATAAGGCCGTAATCGTCGGAGCTGTGGAAATGTGAATATCTTTCTAAATTATACAAAAGAAAATGTTTTGATGTGATTCGTAGATGTGGAAAGAAGCGCTCGAGCGGTGCAGAAAAAGGGGGTTTAAGGGATATCCGAAAGTGGAAACAGGGCATTGTTCTTCCTCGCTGTGGAAAGCTGTTCTAAAGCTAATGGAGTGAATCGGCTAGCTTGTGAAGAATGTTGTTTAATTCAGGATCTTTGTGACGCAGAGACTCGATCTTTTGGATGGAGTGGAGCACGGTCGTGTGATGCTTGCCACCAAAGGCGCGGCCAATTTCAGGAAGCGAGGCCTGTGTGAGATCTTTTGCGAGATACATGGCAATCTGGCGCGGGAAAGAGATGTGGTGGGCGTTCGTGCGATGCTTGATTTGAGAGGGCTGAAGGCCGTAGTGCTCGGCAACGGCACGGATGATACTGTCCATGGTGACTTTCCTTTCGCCGCCTTGAATCAAATGTTTGAGCATCTGCTGAGCCATGCTCAGGGTGATGGGCGAACCGGTCATCGAAGAGTAGGCGATGAGTTTGATAAGCGCGCCCTCGAGTTCGCGAACATTGGACTTCGTCTTGGTGGCAATAAAGATCCGGACGTCTTCAGGAAGGTGAACGCCTTCGGCTTCTGCTTTTTTGTCGAGAATAGCCATTTTGGTTTCGAGGTCGGGAGGTTGGACGTCCACCATAAGGCCCCACTCGAAGCGGGAGCGGAGGCGCTCGACGAGGCCGGGAATCTGTTTTGGCGAGGAATCGCTCGAAATCACAATTTGTTTTTGGTGGTCGTAGAGTTCGTTGAAGGTATGAAAGAATTCTTCCTGAGTTCGTTCTTTACCAGCGAGGACGTGAATGTCGTCGATGAGGAGGATATCAGCCGTGCGGTAGTACTGCTGAAACTGCGTCATGCGCTCGGTCTTAATGCAAGTGATCATTTCGTTCATGAAACGCTCGCTTGACGTGTAAACGACGCGCATGTTTTGGTGTTGTTGCAGCAGATGTAGGCCAATGGCGTGCATCAGGTGGGTCTTCCCCATTCCGACACCACCGTAAATGAACAGGGGGTTGTAGCTGCCAGAGGGCTTGTTGGCGACTGCCTTTGCGGCTGCATGCGCAAACTGATTGCAAGAGCCGACGACAAAGGTGTCAAAGGTGAACTTCGAGTTGAGCTGGTTGGCGCCAAGGGGGCCAAGCAGTGGGGAAGGAAGCTGCGGAGGAGAGGAGCTGGGCTGGAAGCCGGCAGGGGGGATGGGGACGCTCGTTCTTCCGAGGCGCGACGGCGCAACGACGTAGAAAACCTCGCGGATGGGCAACTTCAGTTGGGCGATGGCGCTCCGGACGAGATCGCGATACTCCGATTCCATCCACTCTTTGCAAAAGTCGTAGGGGACACGGACAAAAAGGCAGTCGTTTTCCAAGCGGTCATACTCTGTGTCGCGAACCCAGTTCTCGAAGGCCTCGGTGCTTATCCCAGAGGCAAGCTGTAGCTTGATTTGTTCCCAGAAATTCATCTTCAACCGCTTCCTGAGATGGGGAGTCGCGCACGATTCCCACAAGTTTTCCACATGTTGTGGAAATTTAATTCAATCTCTTCGTCACTGGAGTTGGTGCGGATGCTTGCCGGTCCGGTAAGGATCACAACACCGGTCTGCAACAGATCTGCGGAAGCTTAGTCTAGCACACAACGCGTGGGGATTCCGCAACAGAAATCTCACATTTATATCTTTCTTATTTTCATATATTTAATGTTTTTTGGGTTTTTGACAACGGTAGGACGATGAGGGGTTCAGCGGGAGGGTAGGAAGGGGCTGCGCAATCAAGGGAATTCAAAGCAAGGGAGGGAGTGGTTGACATGAAGATGGAATCGGGCCACAATGAAGGTTCCGCTTTTCGGGCGGGAGTAACTCAGCTGGTAGAGTGCAACCTTGCCAAGGTTGATGTCGCGGGTTCGAATCCCGTCTCCCGCTCCAAATCCCTCAAACCGCCCGCGGTAAACACCTAATCACCTGCACGGTACCATTCGGTGTAGGTCATGCTGGGTCAGCCTTCTGAGGATGCTTGACGTAGATATGACCATGACCGGGATTCGAAAGGTGTTCGAACCCAGGAAAAGGAAGGCTTCTCGGCTGATGCGTTCAATCTGAGTGCGAAACACTCGCGCTCGTCCCGGTGTGGCTGGTGAAGCGTCCTGTGAGGTTGGTTTCGTTTGTCCAGTTGTACCGCGCGTTTCCAGTTACCAGCGTTAGGCGAGTGTCAACGCGTAAGGCAGAGCGAGCTGTGAGGGCGAACAAGCGCTGCGGGTGACTTTCGAAGTTGCGAAGGTTGGGGCGCGCTAGCCGAGAATCCCATTGAGGTTGCGAAAGCCATGGTCGATGCTTTTGGAATGCCGAAGTGCCAAAGGACGTCGAGGGTAAAAGGTAGAGTGGTGCAGGTTGGCGGAGAGTTGGAGCGGCGGTCGTTGAGTTGGGTACAGAGGTGTTCGATCCAGCCGACGGTGCGGGAAGAACAGGCGGGTGGCCGTCGGCCAGGCGAGGAATCGCGCCGACGGGCCGAGGGGGTCCGGAGGTTGCGTAGTGGCGGAGACAGAGGGAGGTTGCCGATCGCTTGAAACAGATCTTACCAAGAATGTTTTGACGGTAGCGATGCCATACGCTGCCGAATGGGAAGGAAAACCTTTGAAGCGACCACCATCGGCGTCGCGAGAAAACGGCGGGGAAGAGAAGGAGAAACGGCGGCCGCAGTCGTGAAGCTGGTGAAGTTCTCGCGCGGGTGTTAAGAAGGGCCGTGACAAGAATCAAACAAAAAAGAATAAAAGTGTTTTGATTCTGCGACATCGACAAATGAAAAGGCTGGCTCGGCTGAGGGCGGCAAGGATCGCTATTCAGGGCGGCGGGCGAAACGAAGCGCGTTAACCAGCGAACAAATAATCGCGGACCAGTAGAAACAATAAAGACCAGGGTGTGGGTGTGCCGGTTGAAAGCCGTCTACGGCGCTCATCTGTGAGCGATGCTTGGCGAGGCCGAAGGCGGTGTGAGTGATTGCTTTGCGGAACAGTTCGCAGAGTGCAGTGGCACGGCGCTCCGGCCAGCCAAGCTGGATAGGATCGCTACAGAAGATTTTATCGATGTCAACTTCATCAGGTGATTTTGCGATTCGCTCTGCGAAACGGGCTTTTGCACGAGCGCGGCCGATTCGGGTGAGGATTCTTTTCGTAACGGAATCGATCGCGGTACAGCACGGGCCGCTGGCTGCGGAAGGAGCGGGGCGGAAGCGCTTTGATGGATCGAGGAAAACGAGTTTCGACGCCTTGTCAACGTCTTCAGGCCCTCCTCGAGGAAGAAACGCCCAAGTGTCGGGCTCCGGCGGATCGCGGTTGGAGGACTCGGAAGAAAGAGACCAGCCGGCAAGCCGAAACGGAGAGTCAAGGCCTGCGGATAAACTTCGGGAGAGCCGAGCGACAGTTGTCAAGTAGGGTGAAACGGAATTTGTGTGGAGGGTCCGGACCGGGAAGACGGCGGTACTAGGCTCGAAACCGGTATGCCCTGATCCTCGTCCCGATAGAACATCCGTACTTTTGGTCAACGGGGTTGGAGAAACATGGTGGCGCTTTCCCAGCTTTGTTGAATCACGTTCAGAGAGATTGGGTTCGGGAGGGGATGCGCGAGATCGGACCTAGCGATCAGGGTAAAGAAGTATCCGCAGAAGTGATGCAACAGGCAACACAGGACCCACGATCTTACATTCAGCCTATATTTAGCGAACTGGAGGACGAGGGTGTCGGCGGGGAGCTGCCGCGGCAATAGGAGGCTGAAAAGGGCGTTGGGGGATGGCTACTTTCTTGGCTCGATGAGGTAGTTGTAGATGCGGTCGAGTTCCTCCAGGCTAAAGTAATCAATCTCGATGCGGCCACGTTTCGGACTTTTTTCGATGATCCTGACGCGGGTGCCGAGAACCCGCTCTAATTCCGCGACGGCTGCCTTCACGTTGGGATCTTGCGGTTTTGGGGGCTCACTCTCGGCACGGTCTGAGGTCATCTGCCGAACGAGACGCTCGACTTGTCGAACAGACAGACCCTGTGCTGCGGCCTTCTCCGCGAGCAGCCTTTGATGCTCTTCGTTCTGAAGGGATAAGAGGGCGCGGGCGTGCCCCATGGAAATTCGGTTCTCCGCCAAAAGGAGCTGCACATCCGGGGGAAGCTTCAAAAGGCGCAGCATGTTGGTCACTGTCGTGCGGTCCTTCCCAGTGCGGCGGGCGATTTCTTCGTGGCTCAAATAGTGCTCGCGATGGAGGCGGTCAAGCGCTTGGGCGACCTCGATCGGGTTAAGGTCCTCCCGCTGAAGGTTCTCAATGAGACTGAGTTCGAGAACGCGCTCGGGAGCAGTGTTCTGAATAACGACTGGTACGTGAGTAAGACCAGCAAGGCGTGCTGCCCGCCAACGGCGTTCACCAGCGACGAGCTCATATCTCTCCCCGACCTGGCGCACAATCAAGGGCTGGATGATGCCGTTGGACTCGATCGACTGGGCGAGTTCACGAAGGCGGTCTGCCTGGAAAATAGAGCGGGGTTGGAGGGGGTTGGGGTCGATCCGGTCAATGGGCAGAACGACGGGACCAGCGGAGGCGCCGGGTTGAGCGGGTGGAGACGGGACGGACGCCTCGAAGGGAGGCCGCTGCGGTAGAAGGGCAGACAGGCCTTTACCTAACACGCGTTTGGAATCCGGTACCTTGGACATGGTCTCTAAACATTGTTTGTGGAGAGCGTTTGAGGTTTCAGTAATACGCGCTCGCGGGTCAAAAATTCTTTCGCCAGTCGGATATAGGCTTCCGCAGCCTTCGAACGCGGGTCGTAAAGGAGGATCGGGAGGCCATGGCTGGGAGCTTCTGCGAGGCGAATCGATCGCGGAATAACGGTTTCGAAGACTTGTTTTTGGAAAAAGTCACGCAAATCGTCAGCGACTTGGCGCGTAAGATTCGTTCGATCGTCGTACATGGTGAGAAGGACGCCAAGGATAGGGAGGTCGTGGCTGAAGGAGTCGCGGACGCGGGCGATCGTGTCAAGGAGTTGCGAGATTCCCTCAAGGGCAAAGAACTCGCATTGAATGGGGATGAGGATGGCGTCAGCGGCGACCAGGGCGTTTAATGTCAGCAGGTCGAGTGCAGGCGGGCAATCGATAAGGATGTAATCATAACTGCCGTGGATGGAGGCAATTTTTTGGCGCAGGCGGCTTTCCCGATCGGGAGCGTCTACGAGCTCAAGATTCGCAGCGACAAGGTTGCGATCTGAGGGAATCAGGATTAATCCCTCGCAGGGGGTACGCTGAGCCAACGATTCGAGGGAGACATCCGAAATGAGGGCGTCATAGATCGATTGCTCTCGGCCGAGTTTATCAACGCCGAGACCGGTGGTGGCGTTACCCTGGGGGTCGAGGTCGATGAGGAGAATGCGGAGCTCGTTGGCTGCTAACGAGGCTGCGAGGTTGATGGCCGTCGTTGTCTTACCGACTCCCCCTTTTTGATTCGCGACTGCGATGACCTTGCCCATGGGCGGTGGTTAGAAAGCCCAGTGTAGCACGATGGGGCGCTACAGAAAGGGAGTCGCGACGGAAGATGAACGTTCCACGTGGAACGTCAGCTAGAAATGGAACGCCAAAAAAGAAATCCTACCTTAGAAAACCTAGCGGTCATCGTTGGGAGAGCGGCCGCAGGCGACGATTTGAAGTCTCTCCAACCATCCTTAAGAAACAGTCGGCTCCCGAATCTCGGAGAGACTTAGGTACACATCCAGAATCGCAATCGCTGCCGGAGTTACACCAGGGATCCGACTGGCTTGACCCAGGGTTTCCGGACGAACCCGCGACAATTTCTCAGCGATTTCGCGACTGATGCCAGGAATTGCACTAAACTCAACGTTAGTGGGAATCCGGCGAGATTCCGAGCTCCGCAACCTCGCAACCTGACGCTCCTGCTGGCTCAAGTAACCCGCATATTTGTACTCAACTTCTAGCGAAGCGAGCAACCCCTCCACGGGGGGCTCTCCTAAGACGGCCCTTAATCTCTGTTCGAGCCGCCATATTGTAGCCTCGGGGCGCCGCAGCCATAAAGCGTAGGTCGGCCGGTCATCTAGAGCCAGCCCCAACTCGTTACAATCCACGCGCGTCGAATCGAGCCATCGCCTGAGCTGCTGCTTCTGAGCCATTTTCCGCTCAAACAGTTCCTTGCGCTTGGCACAACACAATCCAAGCCGGATCGCCAATGGGGTAAGCCTTTCGTCCGCGTTATCGATTCGCAGCTGCAACCGGAACTCGGCTCGAGAAGTAAACATCCGATAAGGTTCGTCGGCGCCTTTTGTGACCAGGTCGTCAATCAGAATGCCTGCGTAGCCCTCGCACCGTTCGAGTACCACAGGGTCGGCTCCGCCGACAAATTGCGCCGCGTTAATCCCCGCCATGAGGCCCTGGCAGCCCGCCTCTTCGTAACCTGAGGTTCCGTTGATCTGTCCGGCGAAGAATAGTCCACGAACCGTCTTTACCATAAGCCCATGAGTCAATTGCCGCGGGTCGATCGCGTCGTATTCAATCGCATATCCAGGACGTATCATCTCGGCGTCTTCCAAACCTGGCACAGAAGCAAGCATCTTCACTTGCACGTCGATCGGCATGCTAGTCGACATCCCGTTCACGTAAACCTCATACGTGTCAAGCCCTTCCGGCTCCAGGAAGATCTGGTGACGCAATTTGTCGGGGAATTTAACGACCTTGTCCTCGATCGAGGGGCAATATCGAGGCCCGAGCCCCTCGATCTGCCCGCTGTAAAGCGGCGAACGGTGAATGTTCTCTCGCAGAATTCGATGTGTCTCCTCGGTTGTATAGGCGATGTAGCATTTAATCTGCTCGCGTGTGATCTCCGAAGTGAGGAACGAAAAAGGGGTTGGTCGCTGGTCACCGCATTGGGGCTCAAACCGTGACCAATCGATGGTTCTCCCATCGAGACGAGGCGGAGTGCCGGTCTTTAGCCGCGTCCAGCGCAACCCCAGCCGGCGAACTTGCTGGCCCAGCAGCTCGGATGCCGGCTCCCCATTGCGGCCACAGGTATACGTACTCTCTCCGACGTGCGCAAGACCATTCAAAAAGGTCCCGGTTGTTACGACAACCGTCGAGCTGCAAACACTCCGGCCATCTCGAAGATGAACTCCAACAACGCGCCGCTGGTTGCCCTCACCCTCAATCCAAAGGTCGGCCACTTCTGCTTGGATGATTCGAAGATTTGGCTCCTTTTCAAGCAGCTCGCGCATATAAACGCGATATCTCTTCTTATCGCATTGCGCACGGGGAGACCAAACTGCAGGTCCTCTGCTCGTGTTTAACAGGCGAAATTGAATGCCAACGGCGTCCGCCACCTCCCCCATGACACCACCCAGGGCGTCTATCTCCCTCACAAGATGACCCTTAGCGATACCACCGATGGCGGGATTGCAGGACATCTGCGCGATCAGATCGAGATTCATTGTGATCAAGGCAGTCCGCAGCCCGAGCCGCGCGCAGGCGCGCGCCGCCTCACATCCGGCATGGCCGGCGCCCACCACAAGAACGTCATATTTCGTCGAACGGCCCAAATTTGGCATCATGCCTACTTGTCCCCATTTTAATGATTCAAGATTGGAGTTCACGTGAGGATACTCGTCCTGGGTAGTGGAGGCCGGGAACATGCCCTCGTCTGGCGGCTTCACCAAGAAAAGCGTGCAGAAATATATGCTTGTCCGGGAAATCCTGGGATGGCCCGTCTCGCAACTTGTATTCCCCTCTCTGGCGGCTCCCCGGAAGACTACCTCTCTGTGGCGAAATCGATTGGCGCGGACCTCACAATCGCCGGTCCCGAAGCTCCCCTGGTGGCAGGTGTTGCAGACCTTTTCCACCAACACAGTCTTCATCTGTTCGGACCTTCACGCGCTGCGGCCCGTCTTGAAGGGAGCAAAATCTTCGCCAAGCGGGTCATGTCCGCTGCCCGAATACCTACCGCACGGTACGTGGAAGCAGATACAGTGGACCAGGCCCTCGAAGCGCTGCCGCGATTTGAGTACCCGATCGTCATCAAAGCCGATGGCCTCGCGGCTGGCAAAGGAGTGATCCTGGCCGGGGATCTGCACGAGGCAAGGGCGGCGATTGAACTACTAACGACGCAGTTTGGACCGCGCCTGATCCTCGAGGAATTTTTAGAAGGGGAAGAAGCAAGCTTTATTGTCCTCTGTGATGGGCGCCATGCTCTACCCCTAGCCCCCGCCCAGGATCACAAGCGGGTTTTCGACGGTGACCAGGGTCCTAACACTGGCGGGATGGGCTCCTACTCCGACGACCGGATTCTAGATCCGAATCAAATCCAGGAGGTGATGGACTTGATCATTCATCCGTTGCTGGACTATCTCGCCTCCTCGGGAACGCCATTTCTCGGATTTTTATACGCCGGACTCATGCTCACGAGCGCCGGCCCTAAAGTTCTCGAATTCAATGTCCGCCTTGGTGACCCAGAAGCCCAGAGCCTACTTCACCGCCTCCGCGGGGGGTTGCTGGAAGCAGTAACTGCGGCTGTGAGGGGAAGCATGCAAGGCTACAGTCTGGATTGGGACTCGCGTCCATCGGTGTGCGTCGTGCTCGCTGCGGAGGGATACCCGTCTGCGGTCCGGAGTGGCGATACCATTGAAGGGATCGCAGCCGCCGAAGCGACAGGCGCCACGGTGTTTCACGCTGGGACACGCCTTGTAGATGCCCGTCTTGTGACTGCTGGTGGAAGGGTACTTGGTGTCACGCATACCGGAGGGGATCTTGCGGCCGCCATCCAAAATACCTACCGCGCGGTCAGCTGCATACATTTCCCAGGGATGCATTTTCGGAAAGATATCGGCAAAAAAGGCCTCCGCCGCTGGTAGAATGAAGGGCGTCGGGGACGTAGCTCAGATGGATAGAGCGGTCGCCTCCTAAGCGACAGGCCGGCAGTTCGAATCTGCCCGTCCCTACCATACCCTTTGGGGTCGGCTGTTGCCACGTTATAATAGGGCGGATTGTTTCGACCTTCTCTCAAAAACGCACCGTGAGGCCACAAACGTGCCTGACCACGTAGACAAACATGCCGTCACACAGTTGCTTTGCGACCTTCAGGGTGGCCGCTCGGGCGCAGCGGACGAGCTCCTTCCCCTCGTTTACCAAGAATTACGGCGCATCGCGGCAGCGTACATGCGTCGTGAGCGTCCCAATCACACGCTTCAGGCCACTGCGCTCGTCCATGAAGCCTTCCTTCAGTTAGTCGACCAAACCCGCGTTGACTGGAAGAACCGCGCCCACTTTTTTGGGGTAGCCGCTCAGCTCATGCGTCGCATCCTCGTCGAGCACGCCCGCAGCCGCGGGGCGCAAAAGCGTGGAGGGGCTGTCGCAAAACTGTCACTCGAAGAAGCAATCAACTACTTTCCCCAAAAAGACCTGACTCTGCTTGCTTTAGATGACTGTCTCAAAGAACTCGAAAAGCTCGATCCCCGACAGAGTCGAATTGTGGAACTTCGCTTTTTTGGCGGACTCACCACCGAGGAAACGTCTGAAGTTATGGGGCTCTCCACGGCGACGATCGAACGCGAGTGGCGCTCGGCCAAGGCTTGGCTTCACTCTCAGCTTTCTGATCTCAAGGGGCGGTCCACTCCTTCCTCCCCAGCATCATAGAGCGGCAATGTTGATGCGAATCGCCGGGTTGGGTGGGCGCAGTCGTTGTGACCTATGGCGAGAAACGGTTTTCGGCTTCTCGTTTAACGGCTACAAAGGAAAATTGGCTTTCTAGCCATGCCCGCGTTCCCAACTTTTGACGGCCCGATAAACTAGGAAAAGAAGGGCGCCAATCGCCGTTCTTCGCAAAGCGTCCCACCGTCATGACCCCAGAGCAATACCGTAAGACCTCGCGAATCTTCCAGCAAGCTCTCGAACTGCCCCCTCATCATCGCCTTTCCTATATCCAAAGTGCCTGCGCGGGGGATGAAGAGATTCGCCGTCAAGTGGAAGCGATGCTGCGCTCAGATACCGAGCCAGAAGGCGTTCTTGACCGCCCGCCCGCCGAGTCGGTCGCGAAGCTGTTCGAAGCAGAAGCCCCCAAAATACCAAAACGCATCGGCCAATATGTGATCGAGCGCGAACTTGGACGTGGCGGCATGGGCGTTGTCTACCTCGCCTCCCGAGCCGACGAACAGTACCACAAGCACGTTGCCATCAAAATCCTTCTTGCCGACCAAGAAAATGCAAAGCTGGTTGCACGCTTCCGCCGCGAGCGTCAGATTCTCGCCAACCTTGACCACCCCAACATCGCCCTGTTGCTGGACGGCGGCGCAACGCCTGATGGCCTCCCTTACCTGGTCATGGAATATGTAGAGGGCGTACCGATTGACGAATATTGCGACAATCACCGACTACCAATTTCCGCCCGGCTTGACTTATTCCTTACGGTGTGTAGCGCCGTTCATCATGCTCATCAAAACCTGGTCGTTCACCGGGATTTAAAACCAGGCAACATCTTGGTGAGAAAAGATGGCACAGTGAAGCTACTCGACTTTGGCATTGCCAAGTTATTGCAGCCTCAGCCCGGCTTCGCCATGGAAAAGACTGCCACGGGCATGCGACTGCTCACTCCCGAATTCGCCAGCCCAGAGCAGGTGCGGGGTGATCCCATTACCACTGCCACCGACGTTTACCAACTCGGCATCGTCCTCTTCCAGCTGCTCACCGGCCACCATCCCTTCCACTACACCAACCGCGCAGCGCTGATCACCATGCTGGCCAATGACAACCCCGATCCGCCTAGCGTGGCCATCGATCGGGTAGTTGAAGAAGAGGGACCTGGGGGAGAGAAGATCGTCATTCGTTCTCCGGAAAAAGTTGCCGAAACCCGCGAAGGCACGCCGGTCAAACTCAAGGCTCGGCTACGCGGTGAGCTGGACGCGATTCTCTTGAAAGCCTTAGCACGCAACCCCGCGGAGCGATATCCCTCGGTGGAGCAGTTCGCGGAAGACATTCGCCGGCACCTGAGCGGTCTTCCGATTAGTCTCTTCGCGAACAACTCGGGTTATCAACTCCGCAAATTTCTTCATCGCAACCGCACCAGTGTGCTCCTTGGGGCAACCGCCGTCCTCGCCTTAGCCGGCGTCTTGACCACCACATTTTGGCAAGCAAATATCGCTAGCAGAGAAGGGCGGAAGGCAGAGCGCCGCTTTCAGCAAGTCCGCACACTGGCCAACTCTCTCCTCTTTGAAGTCCACGACGCGCTCGCCACGCAACCCGGAACCACTATGGCGCGCCAAGTCCTGGTGGAAAAAGCCCAGCAATATCTGGATGCTCTTTCTGCAGAATCTAAAGGTGATGTTCAACTGGAACGCGAGCTAGCAACCGCTTTTCACCGCCTCGGCGACCTCCAGGGCAACCCTAGCTTCGCCAATCTTGGCCAGACAAGCGCCGCTCTACGCTCCTACCAGAAGGCAGCCGAAATCCGACGCCGCCTGATCGAAGCGAATCCCTCCCAGGCTGAACTTCAAGTCGATCTCTCCTCGACCCTAGATGCTCTCGGAGATCTCTACCTCACGCTCGGCAACACACGCTCTGCACTCGAATCCT
Organism: Bryobacteraceae bacterium; assembly: GCA_025056455.1. GTDB lineage: Bacteria > Acidobacteriota > Terriglobia > Bryobacterales > Bryobacteraceae > CADEFT01. The sequence continues at coordinate 120,627 of JANWVY010000005.1, forward strand.
ACCAGCGCGCCCGCAGCATCTTAGAGGCTCTTCGCTCGACTCGGCCGCAAGACCGCACTCTTAAAGTTCAGCTGGCTCAGAACTACCAGAGCCTGGTCGACGCCTATCTGAACCTTGGGAAGACCCTAGAGGCCATCGATTTCAACAATAAAGCTCTGTCTCTGGGCCAGCAGCTGGCCGACGCTGATCCGGGGAATCCAGTTTCCCAGCGCAACCTCGCTGTTGCCTACAACCGCGCGGGTGCACTTTACGAACGACTCGGAGACCATGAAAAGGCAGCCGAATGGCTCGATCGGGCGCTCCGCATTCAGCAACAGGCGCAGCAAGAAACAGCTCAAGATCCGCGAGCTCGCCGCGAAATCGCGCAAACTTATCTTGACCTTGGCCGGAATGCCCTTGCTCGCCGGTCCACCGCGGCCGCTTCCTGGTTTCAAAAAGCTCTCGTAATTTTCCGAGACCTTGCATCGACCGATCCGCGCAATGCACAAGCCGCTCGAGATCTTGCTTACGCCGAGATGCGGGTGGGCGACGCCTTCCTCCAAGCGAACCAGCCCGCCCAAAGCCTACAGCATTACCGGCAAGCACATGAAATTTTTCACCGGCTATTGTCCCAAGATCAGTTCAATATCCTTGCCCGCCGCGACGTCGGCTTAGCTTTTGAAAAGATCGGAAACCTCCACCTCACAACTGGAAATCTCCAAGTGGCGCTCGATAGCTACCGCCGCTTTCAGGATGCAGCTCGCAGTTGGATCCAAACGGACCCTCGAAGCAGCACGGCGAAGCACACCCTCGGAATCGCAAGCCTCAAAGTGAGTGAACTGGCGGCGAAATCTGGTGACCTTGTGAACGCAAAACGCAATAGCCAGGAAGCGGTCGAAATCTTTGAAGCTTTGTATGCCAGCGATCCGAATCCGGAGAACGGTCGGGCCTTAGCGCTAGCCCTGTTCCAACAGGCCAGTCTAGTCGACTCCCGTTCGGAGCGCAAAGCCTTTCTTGGCCGCTGTCTCACACTACTCGATCAGCTCGAGAAAGTTGGGCTGGCTGTGACGGATCAGCGGATACGCCACGCGGCCCAGCAGGCACTAGCCGCCCTACACTAGCTTTCCCGATCTGCATTCCGCCGCAACCTTCGTTGCACTTGATGCTGGCAAACTCTTGCCGCACTCCATTAGGCCTGCCGATCGCTTCAATCCTTTCCTTAGAATCCTCTGACGTTGCAGGGGGACTTTGAGCTAAGGTCGATCAGCCAGCAGTACAGAACTCGAGAGTGAGCCTCTGATCGCGTTTGATCGGGCTTTTACCAAGATTTAACCTTTGGCCCCGGCAATGAGCCGTAGGGCAAGCCCGGACTTTACGTCGCCACCGAGTTCAGCAACTGATTTCCCTTGCACCCGTAACTCTAGACTTACACCGACCGAGGACAACGCATTGTGAAGGAGTTCCGTCACCTCAACACGCCGCATGCAATCACCCCACGGCTTCCAAAATCGGAGGGCATCGGCTAACGTCTCGAAGTCTAGAATGATGCGGTTGCCTTCGCCGAAAACTTTTGTTGGGGAGCCCATGACCGTCGCTGCACTCCTTATCGGTAGAACGGCTCGTAAAAATTACTCTCTTAAACCGCCTTGATCACTTGCTGGAGTCTACGGCCTAACGCTGACTGCCTGAAAATGGCAGAAGATTCTCGCGATCAAAGGTGACGCCAAGAAACGCTAAGCACATTTCGTCTTCCGTACCTTCACCCCAACCCACGTTCCGGACGGGATTTGACGGGTTTCGGGGATTGTTGGCCGAATTGTCAAAGACGCACCGCAGGCGAATGTCCGTGAAGGCCGGCACAGCGATTGCTTCCTTATAGGTGTAGAAGCCCTGCCAATTGAAATCCCAGTCGTCGATCAAAATGCCCGGTCTGGTATTTCTCCGTAGATCAACGTAGTCGAGCTGGATCTTTTTTCCCAAAAGATGCATGTGAGGGAAGACTTGAATCACCTTCGCATCCAGCAAAGGGGGGACCATAAAGTTCGCCCGCACCTCGTAGTTTGAGTTGCCGGCGGGGATCTCAAAGCGCGTGTTCACCACAGGGATGTAGAATAAACGCCGCTCCACCGGACCTTTCGTGAGGTAGAGCCCAACCTTTGTTTGATCCTCTGATGTCCTGCCCGCCGCGTAATAGTGAACTTGCATGATGAGCCTGCCGCCCCGTGGGATCTGAATCCCGATCCCCTCAGGTAGACGTCGCGCGATCGTACCAGGAGCCCAGCCGCCAAGCATGCTGCTGAATGACAGTTCGAAGCCGGGTCCGCCGAAACAGTTATATCCCGGTCCTTCATCCCGCTGGTCGAGCCGCTCCGCGAGGCCCTTTTCATCGATGTAGAGAATCACATGATGGACAATCTGGCGATCCCCCGGACGCACGTCAAACGCGTTTACATACAAAGTCTCTTGGCTCGGATTGGACACGATGAAGCAGCGGTAAGTGTCCTTGCCCCGGGGTGGCGTGTAAGGCTCCTTCATTTCTACCACCAGGTCGGGTTCGCCAAGTTGCCACTCCCCGCTACTCACCACCGGCTCGGGAAGATCGCCGGGGTCCCCTTCCGGCGCCCCAGCGTGGACCCAAGACAAAATCGTCTGCCGTTCCTCTTCTGTCAAACCATAGGAATCCCGGAATTCGCCGTATCCTGGCACCGGTTTCCAGGGTGGCATCCGCCGCTCGGCAACCGCGCGCTGGATGTCTTCGGCCCAAGTACTCGCATCCTGGTAGGACATGAGCGGGAATGGGGCGATATCATTGGGCCGGTGGCAAATCTGACATTTGCTCTGGATAATCCGCGACACTTCCCGGGAGTAGGTTGGCTGTCCCAATAAGCTCGGTACACTCCACAGCAACACTAGTGCCAGCGCATTTCGTTGTACCATCTTGCTCAACATTCTGCGAACCGCCCCCCCAACCACACTATACACGGACGAAAGCAAGGTTTGCTGTGATGCAAAAATGTCTGGTGAACCGCGCAGGAGGCACTCGCAGCTTCGACCGCGCTGACAAATCCGCGGGCTGGCTTCGACTTTTGCTCCCTCCCTCGCGTCTATTCACCAGGAGCCCGACAAATTTGATTTTTCGGGAAGTCGAGGACCGAGACCTTATTCTGAAGGCGCGGCGCCAAAACGTCGACGCCTACAACCTCCTCGTCTCCCGCTGGGAAAAACGGATCTATAACTATTTGCTGCGCTTAGTAAACAACCGCGACGACGCGATGGACCTCAGCCAGGAGGTGTTTCTCAAGGCCTACCAGAACCTCCACCGCTTGGATGATCCTGGGCGGTTTGGACCGTGGTTGTTTCGGATCGCTCATAACGAAGCCTACTCCTGGTTACGAAAGCCGCGTCCTGGGGATGAACCGGCGCCAGAACACTTGACGACTTTTTCCTCGAGTCGTCTGCTCCCGCTTGAGACGTCGCTAGCCATCGAGCGGGCCCTGGAGCGCCTCACGTTGGATCAGCGCGAGGCCGTACTGCTGAAAACCCACCATGGCTTTAAATTCGAAGAGATCGCCGAAATTCTGGAAACGCCTGTGTCCACCATCAAATCCCGGGTTTATACCGGGCTTGAACGGTTAAAGGAGTATCTCGCCCCAGCCCCCCTGGGAAGAAGTGGAAGGGAAGAATGACCAATCAGCCAGACTCTTCTCCAGCCGAACTCTACGGCTACATTCTTGGCGAGCTGTCGCCTGCCGAGCGGCTCGAAGTGGAACAGAGGATCGCCTCGGATCCTGATTTGGCCTTGCACGTGGAACGGCTAGCGCTCACGCACCAGCTCCTTCGGCGGCTGCCGGAAGAGGAGCCGCCGCGGCGGATCGCCTTTGTTTCCGACCAGGTTTTCGAGCCAAACTGGTTTCGGCGATGGTGGGGCTCACCTGCCCGGACGGTGTTCGCGGGGTTGGCCATGCTCTCGCTGGCGATTCTGGCGCACGCCTGGTTCACTCGCTCCGCCGCGGTTGCACCTCAACCTCCTGCCTCAGTAGCCGGCGCCCGGCCTGCGGATCTTGAGGCCATCGTCCAGGCGCGGGTGGAACAGGAAGTGGCCCGGCGTCTGGAACCGGCGCTTGCTCGAGCAGTGGCGGCAGTTGAATCCAAGCAACAGCAGATCACAGCCTTGCGAATCGCCGCCGCGATGAGAGAGGCGGAAAAAAAATACGCCCTCGAACGCCAGGCGCTGTTGGTCTCGGTGGAGGAAAATCTCACTCAGTTGCGCAAGCAGCTGAACCGTTTCTACATCGCTAGCGCGGAAAGAGGTTTGCAATGAGATTTGCCATTCTCTTTTTCGCCCTTCACTGGTTGACGATCGCCGCGCCGCGATTAAATCTCGCAGCAGTGACGGCCATGGAGAAAAGTTTTAATCGCCGCCTGGAGCGCGAAGTGCTCGATGGCGATCCGTTTCTGCTGCTTGGGCTCACCCGGGGAATTTATATCGAAGGCTTTGGCATCGTCTATTCGGCCGAGGTGAACCTGGCTCAAGGGCCAGGCATTAGCCCCTTCCATCCTGAGGTGACGAAAGACGATGTGGCGCGCCTCCGGCAGAAGAAAATGGCTCGCCTACCTTTGCTTCGCAATGCTATGAAGCAGCAATTGCTCGATATGGCGGGCTCGCTTGACGGTCTGCCAGCGGAACAACAAATCGTGCTTGGCGTCACCCTGTTCCGGCATTCCTGGGAAGACACTACGGGTTTGCCTCACCAGGTCGTCATGCAGGCCCAAAAGCGCCAGCTCCTCGAAATTCAAACGGGACGCCGCGACCGCGCCCAACTTGACGCCGTGGTTCGTGTGCAGGAATTCTAGATGCGTTTGGGCGAAATGCTGATCGAGCGCCGCTTGATCACTCCAGATGAACTGGAGCGCGCCCTAGAGCTGCAGAAAGAACGGGGAGAAAAACTGGGCAAGATCCTAGTCGACCTAGGCTTCGTGAGTCAAAAAGATGTCCTGTCTACGCTAGCAGAGCAACTGCGCCTGCCACTGGTCACCGTCGATGGCCCGCCCTTCGTTTCACCCGAAACGGAAGCCCTCGCTCCCCGCTTCCTTCGCCAGTTCCGAGCCCTGCCCGTCGGTATGCAGGATTCCTCCTTGCGCCTTGCCATGGCTGATCCTCTCGATGTGGAGACCATCCGTGTGGTGGAATCTGTCACTGGGCTGCGCGTCATCCCGCTTCTCGCGCCAGAGCAAGAGATTGTAGACGCAATCGACAAATATCTCGGGGAGCGAACGCGCGCCGAGGTTGACGTGGACACTCCAGTTCCAGATGACGACCTGGAACATCTGCGTGACATGGCCAGCGAGGCACCCGTGATTCGGCTCGTGAACGCCTTAATCGCTCAAGCGGTGGAAAAACGCGCCAGCGACATCCACATCGAACCCTTTGAGAAAGAATTCCGAATCCGCTTCCGCATCGATGGCGTCCTCCACAACCAAGATCCACCGCCCAAGGAAATGAAGGCGGCCATCATTTCCCGCATCAAACTCATGGCGAAATTGAATATCGCCGAGAGGCGCCTGCCGCAAGACGGGCGCATCAAACTCAAAACCATGGGACGCGAAGTGGACCTGCGCGTCTCAACCTTACCCACGCTCTACGGCGAAAGCGTTGTCATGCGCCTGCTGGACCGTTCGGCAGGAGATTTTTACGACTTGCGCAATTTGGGATTTGACGACCATATGCTGAAGCGGATGGAGTACTTCACCTCCCTCCCGCACGGCATTTTCCTCGTCACCGGACCTACGGGCAGCGGCAAATCCACTACGCTTTATTCCGCTCTCAAGCGCATCAATCAGACCGACAAAAAGATCATCACGATCGAGGACCCTGTCGAGTACCAAATGGACGGAATCAACCAGATTCACGTCAACCCGCAAATCGGTTTGACCTTCGCAGCAGGCCTGCGGCACATCGTCCGACAGGACCCAGACGTCATCATGGTAGGAGAAATCCGCGACCGTGAAACTGCTGATATCGCCATTCGTGCCGCTTTGACGGGCCACTTTGTCTATTCCACTTTACACACGAATGACGCCCCGAGCGCGATTACCCGGTTGACAGACATGGGAGTCGAAAACTACCTGATCACTTCCTCGCTGGTCGCGGTGCTGGCGCAGCGGCTGGTGCGCGTCATTTGTCCTTCGTGCCGCGTTCCGGACGGCGAAGTGCTCACTCCGGCTGGTGAACGGATTCTCACCTATACGGGCCAGGGCTGCGAACGCTGTTTTGGTCTAGGCATGAAGGGCCGGGTGGGCATTTTTGAAATGATGGAGCTCAATGACGAGCTCCGCCGCCTAATTATGCAAAATGCCGACGCTTCCATCCTCACCCAAGCAGCGCGCCGCAATGGCATGCGCACACTGCGGGAGGATGGCTGGCTCAAGGTGAAACAAGGCGTGACGACTGCTGCGGAAGTTACTCGCGTGACGCAGGAATTCTAGTCATGACCACCTACTTCTACAAAGCGGTGGCAGCGGATGGAAAAGCTCGCACCGGCACTTTGACGGCCAGTAGCGAGAAGCTTGTCGTGCGGGAACTGCGGCGGCAAGGCTTGACTCCTGTCTATGTCGGACTCCAGAAGACCTCTTCCGGCTTTTCGTTCAAACTTCCGTTCGGCGGCGCCCGGCGCAGAGATCTCCTTTTCTTTACCCAGGAGATGGCGACGCTGCTCAACTCTGGCGTTCCCCTCGACCGAGCCCTCTCGATCGCAAACGAGCTTACGGAACGTCCCCGATTCCGCTCCGTTATCTCTGACGTGCTTCGCCTGATCAAAGCTGGTAAATCGTTTGCCGATGCGCTGGCCACCTATCCCGAACACTTTTCTGAACTGTATGTCAACATGGTGCGCGCAGGCGAGGCAAGCGGAAGCTTAGGAGTGATCTTCCTTCGTTTGGCCGATTTTGAGCGTACGCGCGATGATCTCCGCGGCTACATCGTTTCCTCGCTCATTTATCCGGCCCTGCTCGCGCTGGTTGGTCTGGGATCGATCTTCGTGCTCCTCAACTTTGTTGTGCCGCGCTTTGCCGCAGTGTTTGAAGAATCCCGCATGCAGATGCCGCTGCCTACCAAGCTCATGTTGGAAACAAGCCGCGCCTTGCAAAACTACGGCTGGCTGGCCTTGCTGGCCGCATCTGCCGGCCTCGTTTTCCTGTATAGCTACACCCGAACGCCCCAAGGCCGCATGTGGTGGGATGCTTTCCGCCTCCAGCTGCCGCTCCTTGGCCCTGCGTTACGTAAAGCCGAGACTGCCCGTTTTGCGCGAGCGATGGCTACGCTCGTTGCAAACAGTGTGCCTCTCGTACAAAGCTTGTCCATCGCAGCGGCAACGCTGAACAATCGCAAAATTGCCGCGTCCCTGGAGGCTGTGGCTCAGGGCGTGAAGCGAGGCGAGGGCCTTGCCGCGCCTTTGCGCCGCACAGGGGAATTCCCCCCTCTAGCCGGCCACTTGCTCAGTGTGGGCGAGGAAACCGGTAAACTCGACGAAATGTTTCACCGCATGGCGGACGTGTATGAAAACGATACACGAGTAGCCATTCGCCGCTTCACGGCTCTCTTCGAGCCCTTGGTCATCCTCGTGATGGGCCTGATGGTTGGCGCCCTGATTCTAAGTATGCTTTTGGCGATCACCAGCATGAACGACGTAGCCGTTTAAGAATGTGAGGAGTTGGATATGACACACAATCGAGATTTCAGGCAAGCTGGCGTTACCCTCATCGAGATGCTCGTCGTGGTGACGATCATTGCACTCTTTGCCGCAGTCGTCGCCCCCCGCATGCTTCGCAAGAGCGACACGGCGCGGGCCACGGCCGCACGTGCCCAAATTAATGGCTTTATGACCGCCCTCGGAAGCTATAAGCTGGACACCGGTCTTTTCCCAACAACCGAACAGGGCCTACAAGCTTTGCGCACCCGGCCGGCTGGCGTCAACCAGTGGCAGGGGCCCTATTTGCCGCAAGACATTCCGCTGGACCCCTGGGGCCGCCCTTACGTCTACAAGTATCCAGGAGAACATGGCGACGAGCCTGACGTCATGAGCTACGGGGCCGATGGCGTGCCGGGTGGTGAGGGAATCAATGCCGATATTGTCAGCTGGAAAAGCCAGTAGCGGCCCGGCTCTGCCGGCGCGACAAGGCCAAACCCCACCCCCATCCAGGGAATCCGGCATTACCCTTATCGAAATGCTGGTTGTCGTGACGCTCGTGGGATTAATGGTGAGCGTCAGTTTTCCAGCCGTGAGCTCCGGCCTGGATTCCCTGCGGCTGATCTCAGCGGCCGATGCGGTAGCAAGTTTTCTCAACGCCGCTCTCAACCGCGCCGAGCGCCGGCAGGAAGTGATGGAGGTTTCCATCCTTACAGCGGAGAATAAACTAGTTCTGCGTTCCTCGGAAGCCAAGTTCCTCCGGGAGCTCTCCTTGCCGCCTGGCGTTGTGATTGAAACGGTGCTTCCCGAGGTTCCCCTCGCGGAGGATTCGCCGCGCCGCATTTTTTTGTATCCGGGTGGCGCCGCGCCCCAGATCTCAATTGAGCTCAAGAACCGCCGCAACGCGCGGAAACGCGTCCAGCTGGATCCCATGACGGGTGCGCCGCAGATTGAGAACTTGACGCCGGAGAAATGACAAGCTCATGAAACATTTCGCCGCGAGTCGCCGCTCCACGATTCCTTCGCAGGCAGGGTTCACCCTGCTTGAAATGCTGGTGGCCACGACCATTATGGCTGTTGCGGTCGTGGGACTACTATCGGCGTTGTCGGCTTCCCTGCGCAACGCCGCGCGTCTCACCAACCAGGATCGCGCTGCGTTGGTTGCAAGGCGGAAGATGGAGGAGCTCTTGGTTCAAGCCCGTCTGCCCCGCTATCAAGTGCTCGAGGGACCCCTGACTCCCCTCAAAGACGCAGGTCTTCAAGGAGGATGGCGAGCCCGCATGACTCCTTTCGAGTTTCCACCCAACATCGAGCCCGGTAACTCCATTCTGGAGCGCGTGGAGTGTGAGATTTGGTGGATGGAAGCGGATCGCCGGCGCAGCTTTCAACTGGAGGCCTATCGCACCACCGTGCTCACACCCCAGGACATTCTCCAGGGCTTAACACCACCATGAACTGGATTTCGAACACCGCAAGCCGGGGCCGGAATCGTCAGGCGTCACGCGGCGTCACTTTGATCGAAGTGCTCATCGCGGTGACGTTGTTGTCGCTTCTCGTCGCGGGTGTGCTTCTGGCCATGAGGGTTGGCCTGGACGCCCTTCAGAAGACAAACTCCCGCTTCCTGGCCAACCGCCGCGCTCTTGGAGCGCAGCGCATCCTCGAACAGCAGCTCGCTGGGTTTGTAGTGACGGCAGCTGATTGCATTGCCTCAGGGGGTCCGCAGCCTACTGCCAAGATCAACTTTTTTCAGGGTGAGCCGCAAACCATGCGTTTCGTTTCCCAATTTTCGTTGGCCGGAGCCTCGCGTGGCTTTCCCCAAATTCTCGAATTTCAGGTGATTCCAGGTGAGGAGGGGCGCGGCGTGCGGCTCATTGTGAATGAGCACCTCTACACGGGACCGCTCAGTACCGGGAGGTTCTGCTATGGCCTTGCGCCCGACCCAGAAACTGGAACATCGCTGGCGAGATTTACGCCCGTCGTCACCGGACCCGGTTCGTTTGTGCTCGCGGACCAGCTTGCGTTCTGCCGTTTCCTCTACAAAGAAACTCTTCCGGATCCACCCTTTGAACGCTGGTTGCCGCGCTGGGTTGCAACCTACCTTCCTGCCGCTATTCGCGTGGAGATGCAACCTTTGGCACTCGACCCAGCGAAAATCGGGCTCACAAGTTTCGTTTCCCCGGTATTTGTGAGGAGCCGCGTGCCGTTGGGGGTCTACAGTGACTAACGCTTGCCGGGGCAAACGGCTGGTTCTCAGGTTTGCTTCCAGCCGGGGCGGCGCTCTACTTGCCGTACTTTGGCTTTCGGCGGCGCTTTCTGCTGTTGCCTTCTCCGTCGCGACGACGATTCGCGGCGAAGTGGAGCGTTCCTCGACCGCTACGGACGGTGTGAAAAGCTACTTCCTAGCGCGCGGAGCGATTGAGCGGGCGCTTCTTTGGATGGTTTGGAGCGAACTGTATCGCAACCCAGACGGCAGCTATCGTTACTGGGTTCCAGGAGCGCGCCGGCTCAATTTCGACTTCCCAGCGGGCCAAGTAGAGGTGCAGTTGATCCCCGAACTGGGAAAGCTCAATGTCAACACGATCCGGCCTGGGGAACTGTTCGCTCTGCTTCTCGCTTTGGGCGCCCCGGCCGAGCGCGCCCGAGAAATCACTGCCGCCATCCTGGACTGGCGTACACCCTCCCCGCAGGGCCTCACTGAATTCGATCAATATTATCTGCTGCGAACTCCGACTTTTCTGGCCCGCCATGCGTCCATAGAAGAGATCGAGGAAGTATTAAACGTCAGAGGCATGACGCTTGAGTTATTCCATGGAAGCTGGGACCGCGATCGAGAGGGCAATTTGTTTGCGAAAGCCGGTCTGAAGGACTGCCTCTCGGTATATGCTAGCGGCGAGCAAGTGGACGTCAATTCGGCGCAGCCCGAAACGTTGCTCGCCATGGGACTGCCGCCTGATGCCGTTGCCACCCTGGTGCAAGCGCGCCGCCTGGCGCCCTTTCAAAGTGTGGAGCAACTGCGGTCGTTCAGTGCTCAACTGGGTCCGGTTTCTGGCAGGTTGACGGTGGGCATGGGAACGATTCTCACTGTCCGGGCCACGGCGCGCCTCCGTCTTGCCAGCGGCCAGCTCAGCGATCTGAAGCGCACCGTGGCTGCTTTGGTAAAACTGGCTCCCGTCACGCGCGACGCTCCTTACCACGTCATTCGCTGGTATGACCAACCGGGATTGCTAAGGGGAGACTTGCAGTGAGAGCGAGAAGTGGGGGGCTGCGGTCCTGGCTTGCGTTCGGAACGGGCGTTGGGATTGAAATCCAGGACCACGATCTCCGTGTGGTTTTAGCCAGAGTGCGCCCGTCTGGAATTGACGTGCTCGCAGCAGCCTCGATCGAGCGCTTCCGAGAACGTCCCGCCGCCGAGTGGGGTCAAGAGTACAATTTGTTAATCCGCCGCCACGGCGCCGGTCACCTCTCTGCAACAGTCGCCCTGCCCCGCCGCGATGTCATTGTGCGCACCGTTTTGCTGCCTGGTGTCGCGGAGAACGATTTAGAAGCGGCCCTGGCTCTACAAATCGATGGGTTGCACCCTTATCCCGAAGGCGAAGCCGCTTGGTCCTGGGCGAAACTCCATGCGCCGGGAGCCGTACTTGTCGGCCTGGCGCGACAGCCGGTGATTGACCACTATGCGGAGAAATTTGCAGAGGCGGGCATTAAGATCGCCAGTTTCACTTTCTCCGCCGCTCTCTGCTACAGCGCCGTCCGGCTTATGGGCCAACCTCCCGCAGAGGGCTTTTTGGGAATAACGGAAACCCCTGGCGGCGTCGAAGTGTACGGCGAAAGCCCAGCGCGTCCCTGTTATTCAGCGAGCTATCTTGAGCCGTGGGAGCGGGCTGCTGTGCTTTCCTTGGCGGAGCTCAGATTGAGCTCTGCCAGCCGGCCGCGGGAACTTGTCGAACTCTTTCCCCCTCCGCGACGAGTTCCCGCTACCCAAGGGGAGCCCTTGCGAACCCATATGCTGGCCTATTTGGCCGCGCTAGCTGCGGCTTGTCCCCACTTAGCTTTGCGCCTCAACCTGCTGCCGCCCGCCTTGCGCGTGCAGAGTTCTCGGTGGATCTATGTGCCCACTCTAGTTCTGGGCGCATTGTTCATTCTTGGCTTAGTTGCCGTGGGAGTGTACTCGCGATACGAAAACCTAAAGTATCTGCGCGCGCTTGAAGCTGAGATTGCCTCGCTCGAGCCACTGGTCAAAAAGCTAGCGGAGTTAGATTCCCGCACCGACCAAGCGCGCCGCCGGATTGAGCTGCTCGATCGCTTTCAGGCCAGGACAAAAACAGATCTTGATGCCCTCCGCGAAGCAACGAAAATCCTTGCGCCTCCAGCTTGGTTGAACACGCTTGAGCTGAGCCGCACGGCCATGGTTGTGGCGGGCGAGGCAGATCAGGCGACGGGGCTGCTGAAAGCGCTCGATGGTTCGCCTCTCTTCCAGGGATCAGAATTTCTCGTGCCGCTAATGCGCGTGGGCAATACGGAGGTTTTCCGTATCCGCTCCGCGCGGGAAGGTGCTGAGCCATGAAGCTCTCCGCACGCGACCGCCGGGCTTTGCTCTTGCTGGGCTGCGCAGTGATTGGGATTCTACTTTATGTCGCCATCACAGACGCCCCGGAACAAACAGCAACGGCAGTCTCGCTCGAGCAAGCAATTTCAGCCGCCGAAAAGCGTGTCGAGCGCATGAGGCAGCTAGCTGCTCAACTGCCAGCCCGGACGCAGGTTTATCAGAAGGTCATGGAGCAGCTTGCGCAGCGTGAAAAACGGATGCTCACGGCCGATACTGCTGCCCAGGCGCAAGCGCAACTGCTCACGATTTTGCGACGTATCGCGAGCGCTCAGTCCCCTCGCATTGAGATCCGAAACAGCGAGTTCGGCCCGGTAAAAGCCTTTGGGGAGCACTATGGCGAGATTCCAGTTTCCATCACGATGGAATGCGGGATTGAACAACTTTTGAATCTCGTCGCGGAGCTCACATCCCAGCCTGAGCTCGTGGCCTTGCAGGAGCTTCGTGTCTATTCCGCCAACCAAAAACAGAAGACGACGAACGTGAGACTTACGGTGTCGGCGGTTGTCGCCAAAAAGCTTGTGCCGGAGCGGAAGGGAGTGGCCTTTTGAGAAAGAAACTGTGGTTTCTCAATTTGCTTCTTATCAGCGGCCTAGCGCTCATTGCTCGTGAGTTGCATGTCAGCTGGAAGGCGGCCCGCGAGCGGGAGAAGAAACTGGCTGCAAAACCTGCGCCAAAGCCGGAAACGGCGATTCCCGCCACAGCACTGCCCGTCGCTCCGCCCCCTGCCCCTGTGCAAGCAGCAAGCTACGCCGATGTCGCGCAACAAATGTTGTTTTCCAAAGATCGCAACCCTGTGGTCGTAATTGAGGCGCCGCCGCCAAAGCCGCAACCGCCTTTTCCGCGTTTTTACGGCGCGATGAATTTGGGCGACGGCATGATGGCGATTCTCAGCGACGGGCCCAGCCAACAGAAACCTTTTCGCCCAGGTGAAAAGGTCGGCGACTACAAGCTGGTAGAGATTGCAGAGGACACGCTGGTGTTTGAGTGGGACGGCAAGAGGTTCCCCAAAAAGTTTGACGACTTAGCGGATCGCAGCGAAGTGTCCTCGGATTCGACCCCACAGATTGCCGCCGCGCCCGCTGCCCCGCCGCCACCCCCAAAGCCCGCGGCACCAGGCCCCGGCGCTGACATCGGCGGTGGCTTCGCCGCCTGTAACCCGGGAGATTCTTCGCCTCCGGGCACCGTGATCAACAATATGCGCAAAGTAGTGACCGAAACGCCGTTTTCCAAGGTCTGTCGATGGGAACCTGTCAAGTAGAAAAACTTCATTTACCAGGGAGGGAGACCAGCATGAAGAAGATCATTTTGTTGACTTTTTTAGGAGGACTTTGCCTCTTTTCTGGGCTGGCTGAGACGCAGCAACCGAACACAAAAGCGCCGAAAGGCGCGCGCCCGTCTTCCAAGGCATCCGCTAAAAAACCTGCATCTCCAGCAACAATCCTTCCCAAGGATGCAAAAGAGATTTTGCCAGGCACCTACCGTCACGTGGACTCGAAAGGAGAGGCCTGGATCTACCAGCAAACGCCGTTTGGGTGGATGCGCGCTCCTGAGAGTAAAGAACAGGCCGCAGACGTAATTCCCACGGATTGGACAGCTCGGGATGAGGGTGATTCGGTCACCTTCGAGCGACCGTACCCATTTGGCGGCGTCAAACGCTGGACAGTGAAGAAGACCGAAATGAGCAAGGTCGAGCAAGCAGTCTGGCAGCGACTTCAGGCCACCAAACAAGACAAATAGTCCGAAAAGTAGCAGAAAGAGAACTCATGGTTCGCAGACTACTGACTGCTGTTTGGATCGCGTTTCTGATGCAAGGGCAACAGCAACCGCCTGCTCAGCAACCTCCGCCGCCCGTGCAAACCGCCTCACCAGCGGGAAACCTGGTGCTGGATCTGCCCAACGCTTCCTTGGTGGACGTCATCAACATCCTTGCGCGACATCTCAAGTTGAACTACATCCTGGATCCGCGGGTCAAAGGAACGGTGATTGTCAAAACCTATGGCGAAATTAAGTCCGTGGACGCGCGTTCTCTTCTGGAAACCATCCTGCGGATTAATGGCGCCACCATGATTCAGGTGGGCGATATCTATCGCATCGTTCCCATCGCTGAGGCGGGCCGACTGCCGCTCAAACCTCAGGTCAACCCGGACGCGAAGGAAATTCCGGAAGACGAGCGGATGAGTTTGAACTTAATCTTCCTCAAATACACGCAGGTCGGGGACATGGCGAAGTTGCTCGAACCTTTCCGGGGCGAAGGATCCCAAGTCTCCATTTACGAACCCGCGAATCTGCTCATGGTCCTCGATAACAACCGCAACATGCGACGCACCATGGAGCTGGTTGCCCTGTTTGATAGCGACACCTTCGCCACCAAGCGCGTGAAGATCTTCGAAGTAAAAGAGGCGCGTCCAAGCGACCTCGCCAAAGAATTGGAGAACGTGTTTAAGGCTTACGCTCTGAGTGAAAAAGTGAGCGCGGTGCGATTCATCGCCGTCGACCGGATTGGCGTGCTGATTGGCGTAGCGCCAAACCCCGGGGTCTTCGAGGAAGTGGAGAAGTGGATTAGGAGGCTCGATGTTCCGGTGAAGTCTAGCGCCAGCGCCACGGACAACTATGTGTACCGGGTGAAATATGGCCGGGCAGAGACGCTGGCCATCGCCATCATGCAGTTGTATGGCGGTCTGCAGTATGGCTTTGGCGCCATGGGGATGATGGGCATGGGCGGTATGTTTGGTCCGGGGCTTTTTGGCGCTGGCCTGTATGGCGGGATGTACGGCGCTGGAATGGGAATGGCCGGGCTGTACGGCGGAGGCATGGGTTTTCCGGCTTTGGGTGGGATGGGTGCGGGCGGCTATCCCATGATGAGTCCCCCCGTGTTTACGGGCTCGGGCGTGCTTCCCCAAGGCGCCTCGGCAGCCGCACCTCTTACCACCACTACTCCGAGCTCAGCCATGGCCGCGGGTGGCGCTGATCTAACGGGTACCTACTTGGGGGCAGCCGGCGCGACCACACAGAACCTGAAAATTCCTCGCGTGGTTCCCAATCCTTTCGATAACACGCTGCTCATACAAGGTACCCCAACTGAATATGACCAGATCGTACGGCTGCTCGAAAAGCTTGACGTCCCCCCGCGTCAGGTGTTGATCGAGGCCCGCATCTATGAAGTCACGCTGACCGGCGCACTGGCCAGCGGCGTGCAGGCCTTCTTGCAAAAGCGGAGCGCGGGTCGGGAAAACGACCGCGGCTTGTTGTCAGCGTCACTCGAAAATGGCGCGGTCGCCCTATCGACGGCGGGCTTGGTGGGCAAGACGAAAGAGCTGCTGTTATTTCTCACGGCGCAGGAAGAACAACGCCGGGCCAAGGTCGTCTCTGCGCCCTCTGTAATCGCTACCGACAGCATACCGGCGCTGGTTAACGTCGGCCAAGAAGTGCCCACCCTGAGCGCCAGTTCTACAACCCCGATTCAAAGCGGCGGCAGTAGCGTTTTCGCCAATACGATCACGAACCGCAATGCGGGCGTCACTCTGCAAATTCTCGCCCGCGTCATTCCAAGCGGGATTGTCACCCTGGTGATCAATCAGGAAGTCAGTTCACCAATCGCCCCGCCGGCGAGCGCTGCCATCCAGTCCCCGAGCTTTTCCAAACGCAACGTGACGACTCAGGTGACCGTCCAGGACGGCGATACGATTGCAATCGCAGGGATCATTCAGGAATCGGACACGGCCTCTACAGCGGGCATCCCGATTCTCAATCGGCTTCCTGGAGTTGGCGCCTTGTTTGGCAATCGCAGTTACAGTAAAGAGCGCACCGAGCTGGTTGTCTTCATGACGCCCCGCGTGATTTACGATACAAACGAGATGACGGAGGCTTCCGACGAGCTCAGAAGCAAATTGCGCAGGCTCCAGCGAATGATCAAAGAGTAAGGGGAGTACCCACTGCGGCCAAAGATCGAGAGTGGTGCGCCCAGAGTGATTCGAACACCCGACCTTCTGGTTCGTAGCCAGACGCTCTATCCAGCTGAGCTATGGGCGCGATGACCGTCTACTAACGTATCATAGCGCCACCGTGCGCGTCCACGGGCGAGCGGAGGGAACGCCAAGACTCTTCCAAAGACAGATAATTTTATACTGTATCAACTAATCAATTAAGACTAAAACGGTCTAATTTGCAACACGTTCCGCTCATCTGACTTTCCTTCCATTTAGCTACAAACTTCACCGTTCGATGAAGATTTATTCCCTTATAATGGCAAAGACTGCAAACTTAACCATCTGGGATACGGAGTACTGTGGCCGTCTGAATCTTGACAGAATCTTATAGGTTTATCGAGGGCTATCCAACATGAGTACGCAGCCATTCGAACCCAAACCCAGCCTGGGAACTGGTTTGGTTCAGATTCATCAATCGATCGAGGACATCATTCAGCAGCGTCTTGCTGAGGAGCGGGCTCGCCTAGAGCGAGAAGCAGGTCTCGAGAAGAAAGAAATCCATCATTTCAAGCGCCCGGTCGAGCGACCATTTACCGCGAAGCAGCGAGGGCATACAACCCTGTTGTTTGGCGGGCTCACCTGGAAGCATGAAAAGCTGATTCACGGCGCACTGGAAGGCTTGGGTTACATGGCGGAGGCTTTGCCGACGCCCAACGTTGCCGCTTTTCAACTGGGAAAAGAATACGGCAACAACGGACAATGCAATCCGACGTATTTCACGGTCGGGAATCTCGTTCAGTATCTCCAAAGTCTCGAAGAGCAAGGGCTAACCAAGCAGGAAATCATCGACCGGTATGTATTCTT
This sequence comes from Bryobacteraceae bacterium, assembly GCA_025056455.1. GTDB lineage: Bacteria > Acidobacteriota > Terriglobia > Bryobacterales > Bryobacteraceae > CADEFT01. The sequence continues at coordinate 137,687 of JANWVY010000005.1, forward strand.
TACGGCTGGTGCTTGCGGTCCCTGCCGGTTTGGGATGTACGAGGCAGAATACCGGCTTGCGCTTCGCAACGCTGGCTTTGACGGCTTCCGGGTGCTGTTGTTCCAGCAGTCTGGCGGGTTAAGCCAGTCGGATGCCGAAGCTGGCCTGGAAATGAACCTCGACTTCTTCCTAGGGATTCTCAATGCCTTGAATTGCGGTGACATCATCAACGAGGTCGCCTACCAGATCCGGCCCTTTGAGGTGCAGCCAGGCCAGACCGATCAAGTCGTGGACCGGATCATGGATTACATGCAAGAGGTCTTCCGGAAAAAACAGCCCTGGAAGATCGGCGACCGGCTGCCGGGCTTTTTGGCTGGTTTTAAGGATACGGCTGAATATATCGGGAAGTTCGTAAACCAGCTCACGGGGGACGACATTACCTCCTCGCTACACCGTTGCCGGGATATGTTCAACGAGGTGGAAGTGGACCGACTTCGCGTTAAGCCCATCGTCAAGATTACGGGCGAGTTCTGGGCTCAAACGACGGAAGGCGATGGCAACTTCAACATGTTCCGGTTCTTGGAGCGTGAGGGCGCCCAGGTTTTGGTGGAGCCCATCGGCACCTGGATCATGTACATGATTCACCAGGTGATTCAAAAGTATCGGGACACCAAAGGGCTAGAAGTGGGTGCGACGCTTCCTCCGCTCTGGCGCTTGGATCAGAGGACCAAAATTGAGTGGAATTTCCGCCACAAGGTCGCCAAGCTGAAGCTGGCCGAAGCCATCTTCAAGCGGGAGTATCACCGCTTGGTGGACGCCCTGGGAGGGTTGGCGCACCATCTGGTCGACCAGTATGAGCTTCAGCGCTTGGGTCACCCCTTCTATAATTCGCGTACCGGCGGCGGCGAAGGCCATCTGGAAGTCGCCAAGAATATTTACTACTCCAACAAGGATCTGGCGCACTTTGTGTTGAGCCTCAAGCCGTTTGGTTGTATGCCATCGACCCAATCCGACGGAGCCCAAGCGGCCGTGGTCAGCCAGTACCGCGATATGATCTACCTGCCGATCGAGACCTCAGGGGAAGGCGAGATCAACGCGCACAGCCGAGTTCAAATGGCGCTGGGTGAAGCGAAGAACAAGGCGAAGCTGGAGTTTCAAGAAACTCTCGCCCGCACCGGGCTCACGCTGGATGACTGCCGCGCTTGGGTTGACGAGCATCCCGAAACAAAGCGTCCCATGTACCGCGTGCCGCACGTGAAAGGCGTAGTCGGAACGGCTGCCAACTTCGTTTTACATATTGCGGACCGCATCCAAAAAGAGCGCTGGAGCCGCAAGCCCATCGTTGCTGTTGCCGAAGCGGTACACTAATCGAGCGTCCATCGCGCGAGGTTCAAAACATGGAAAGAAAGTTCATGATTGGCATGGACGTGGGGTCCACCACGGTCAAGGCCGTGGTGGTCGACGTAGCCACGGACCAGATCATCTGGCGCGATTATCAGCGCCATGACACCAAGCAGCCGGAGAAGTGTCTCGAGTTTCTCAAGCGTTTTGAGGAAGAAATTGACGGATTTCAGGCCAAGAATGCCCGCCTGTTCATCACGGGCTCAGGCGGCAGTGGTCTTGGCAAGTATCTCGGCGCAAAATTCGTCCAGGAAGTCAACGCCGTCTCTCTCGCCGTCGAAAAACTCTATCCGGAAGCTGGATCTGTCATCGAGCTGGGCGGACAAGATGCCAAAATCATCATCTTCAAAGAGGATCCTGAAACAGGGCGCAAGAAGAAGATCCCGTCCATGAATGACAAGTGCGCCGGGGGGACGGGAGCCGTCATCGACAAAATCAATGCGAAATTGCGCATCCCGCCGGAAAAGCTTTGCCAGATGGGCTACAAAGGGCTGAAGCTTCATCCGGTAGCGGGCAAGTGCGGCGTCTTTGCGGAAACCGACATCAACGGTCTGCAGAAAAGCGGTGTGCCCGCCGACGAGCTGATGGCCTCCTTGTTCGAGGCGATCGTCATGCAAAACCTTTCGGTTCTGACACGCGGCAACACGCTCCGTCCGGTTGTGCTGTTGCTTGGCGGACCGAATACCTATATTGTCGGGATGCGAGATTGCTGGAAGCACAACATCCCGAAAATCTGGGAGGAGCGTAAATACCCGCTGCCCGAAGGCGTACCCCCGGAGGATCTCATCCGGACGCCAGAAAACGCGCAGTATTTCGCCGCCATAGGCGCCGTCGAGTTCGGCAAAACCGAGGACGAGCATGTTGGCCAATATCTCGGCTATGAAAAACTCCAGTGGTATATCGAGGTTGGCCGCGACGAAGAGAAGAAGAAAAAAGGCGGTGGTGGCGGGCTGGCGAAAAGTGAGGCCGAGCTCGAAGCGTTCAAAGCCAAGTACCGCCACAAGAAATTTGTTCCTGCGACCTTCCAGCCGGGTGAAATCGTCGAAGGATTCATCGGTATTGATGGAGGCTCAACGTCCACCAAGGCGGTTCTCCTTTCCAAGGACAAAGAGCGCCGTGTGCTGGCTAAGGCTTACCAGCTCTCCAAGGGGAACCCGATTGAGGACTCGATCGAAATCTTCGCCAAACTCGAAAAACAGATCGCTGACCAGGGGGCCACGCTCAAAGTTTTGGGCGTGGGCACCACCGGCTACGCCAAGGACATTTTGAAGGATGTCATGGGGGCTGATGCCGCTGTGGTGGAAACGGTCGCGCACACGCAAGCAGGCCTGCACTTCTACAAAAATGTGGACGTCATTTGTGACGTCGGCGGCCAGGACATCAAGATCATCATCCTCAAAAATGGCCGGGTGAAGGATTTTAAGCTCAATACGCAATGCTCGGCGGGCAATGGCTATTTCTTGCAATCCACCGCCCAGGGCTTCGGCTACCCGGTTGAACAGTTTGCGGATGTCGCTTTTAGCGCGACAGGCTTCCCGCAATTTGGCTACGGCTGCGCGGTGTTCATGCAGTCCGACATCGTGGACTTCCAGCGTCAGGGCTGGAAGCCGGAAGAAATCATGGCCGGCTTGTGCAACGTGCTTCCCAAAAACATTTGGCTGTATGTTTCGCAGATACCAAATCTAGCGGCCATTGGTTCAACCTTCTTGCTGCAAGGCGGCACTCAATACAACCTCGCCGCCGTGAAGGCGCAGGTGGACTTTATAGAGTCCCGGTTTAAGGGCAAAGAACAACAGCCTACGGTGATCGTGCATGAGCACTGTGGGGAAGCCGGAGCCATCGGAGCGGCTCTTGAGGCTGGGCGGCTGTGGGATAACGGCCGGCAATCGACCTTCATCGGCCTTGAGGCTGTGGGACAGATCCAATACAAAACCACGCGCAACGAGCAAACGCGGTGCTATTTCTGCAAAAACAAATGCCTCCGCACGTTCATCGATGTCAAGACGAGCGTTCTCAACGAGAATGCCTACGTGCCAAAGAAATCGAAGGTCCCGCTCGAAGAGGGTTCGCAACGGCTAATTATTGCCACTTGTGAAAAAGGCACGGTCGAAGACATCAATGAGATGCGGACCATTAAAGGGAACCTCGACAAGGTGAAGAAAGAGAATCCCAACTTTGTCGAAATTGCCGCGCGTCAGGCCTTCAAGGTGCAGGACGTGCCGATCGTGGCGGACCCGCTGCCCAAGTTTGCCTTCACCGCGGCGCAGAAGCGGCGCATCGAACTGATGAAGCGGCGCTCAGAGCTGCGGATCGGCATGCCTCGCGTACTGAACATGTATTCCCAGGCGCCGGTGTTTACGGGCTACTTCGCTTCGCTCGGAATCAAGCCGGAGCACATGATCTGGTCAGACTACACTTCGGAAACACTCTATAAGGAAGGGGCCAAGCGCGGCGCTATTGATCCTTGCTTCCCATCCAAGCTCGGCATTCCCCATGTGCACAACCTGTTGTATGTGCATCACGCGAAAAAGCGGCTAGACATCATCTTTTTCCCGATGATCGACTGTTTGACCAGCGATCTCACCTACACGCAGGCCTCGCGGGCTTGTCCAACGGTTGCCGCAACGCCGGCAGCAGTCAAAGCGGCGTTCACCAAAGAGGGGGATTTGTTCAAGGAAAAGGGAGTCCTCTTCCTCGACACCTTTGTGAACATTTCCAAGCCTGACTTGTTCGAGCGCCAGATGTATGAACAGTTCAAGGACATTTTGGGCCTTTCTCCTGAGGAAAACGCTCGCGCCATCCGCGAAGGCTACAAAGCGCTGCACTACTTCAACAACGTGATCCTCCGCGGTGCCGCGCGAGAGGTGCTCGAGCAGCTGGAACGCGAAGACCGCCTCGGTGTCGTATTGCTTGGGCGGCCCTACCACAATGATCCGGGTGTTAACCACGAAATCCTCGAAGAGTTCCAGAAACTGGGCTATCCAGTGTTCACGCAGGACTCTTTGCCCATCGACGACGACATCGTTTGGCGGCTGTTCGGCGACGAAGTGAACGCCGGTGAAATCCCACACCCGCTAGCGGTAACTGATGTGTGGAAGAACTCTTATTCCGAAAATACGACTCGCAAGGTGTGGGCCGCGAAATATGTTGCGCGGCACCCCAATCTGGTGGCCCTAGAGTTATCTAGTTTTAAGTGCGGCCATGATGCGCCCATCTACACAGTGGTGGAGGAAATCGTGGAGCACTCGGGTACCCCATACTTCTGTTTCAAGGATATCGACGAAAACAAACCCACCGGCTCCATCAAGATTCGCACGGAAACCATCGCCTACTTCCTGAAACGATACCGGGAGGATATGGTGGTGCGGCGTAAGAAGATGACGGAGATCGAACGCAAACTGGCTGAGTTTGAGCAACGTTTACGTCGCCAGCTGCTGAAGGAGAAGCTCGACCGCCTGAACTCGGACGAGGCCGTGAAGAACTCGCTGGATCAGGGCGCCATGCCCCAAATTCACGTGAGTCTTAGCCAGCTGGCTCAGCCGGCGCCGCGTGCGCAAGCGCAAGGCGATTGATTTCAGGTCGACTCGCGGCCTGTTGCGATTCAAAAGGAACGGATTTCTGGACAGGCGCCGGCGGGGTGTAGCTTCCTCGTTTGGCCTGGGCCCCACCAGTAAAAATGGCCGTTTACTTTTTCATCGGCTCCCGGCGAGGTGCTATCGGCAGCGGGGTATGCTGTCGATAATATCCTGAGGGGAAACTTGTATCCGCTTGGATCGCGCCTGCCACAACTTCGTTTCGATGAGACGCTGGGGATTCTTCGCTCTGGTCCTGGCTTATACAATTTTTGCCCAGCGGGGTCAAGCGAGAGCCACCTACAAGATCGGCTACAGCTCTTTTCCTCCTTATTTCATCGTTCAATCGGACGGTAGCCCAACTGGTTTCTCTGTGGAGGTCTTGAAGGAGGCGGCGCGGCGTAGCGGTATCCGCTTGGCCTGGACCCGTTACCAAAGTTCTCCGGATGTCGCTCTGAGTAAGGGGGACATTGATATTTTCCCCATGCTTGCGATCCTTCCCGAGCGAGCGCACTTGGTGGATTATAGTAGCCCGTGGTGGGAGAATTCGCTAGTTTTGGTTTCCTTGCGCTCGCGCCCCGTTCGCACGGCTGAGGATACGGTTGGCAAAAAGATTTCCCTCATCCATGCTTCCTTTGGCCTGCAGCGCATGATGAAACTGTTCCCGAAGGCGCTGCCGCAGCCTTCAACCGATTACCGGGTGGTCGTTGCTAGCGTCTGCCAGGGTGATTCCGATGCCGCGATCATGGAGACCCGCCTGGCTAACTCGCTTCAATTTCTGAACGAGTGCCGGAACCAGGATCTGACGATGGCTTGGTTTCCTGAACTCAATCTGACTTACGGCGTAGGAGTGCGCAAAGGCCTCAAGTTCCTCGCCGACCGCTTGCACGAAGAGATCGTCGGGATGGCGCTCGATGGGACCATGACCCGCCTTGGCGAGCCCTGGGGGGTAGTGGTCACCAACCAGCGAAAGCTCACCCAGCAACTTGAGGCGGCGCGGGCCAGAGACCAATGGTGGAAAGGCGGCATTCTCGCATCGCTAGTCATTGTCTTTGTCTTAGCCTACGCTACGGTTCGGATGCGGAAGGCCAAAGAAATGGCCCAGCGCGCTGCCAATTTCCGCGCAAAATTCCTCGCCAACGTGAGCCATGAAATACGCACGCCGCTTCATGGTTTGATTGGGATGACGGAACTGTTAGCCTCCACTCCCCTTAGCCCCGAGCAACGTGACTATGTCGAAGCCATCGAGGGAGCCGGAAAGCTTTTGCTCTCCCAAATTAATGATTTGCTGGACTACTCCAAGCTCGAAGCCGGCAAAATGGAACTCGAAAGTATTCCTTTTTCTCCTCGCATTCTGATTCAGGAGGTCAAGAGGCTGTATGAGGCGACGGCCTCGAAAAAGGGGTTAACCTTACTCGCGAGTTCAGAGGTATCGGAGTATGTTCTGGGAGATCCGACGCGTCTTCGCCAGGTGCTTAACAATCTGTTGAGCAACGCTATTAAGTTCACGGAACAGGGAGAGGTCCAGCTCACCTGCCTCCGAATTCAGGGCCGCAGCCGCGCTTGGTTGCGATTCTCGGTCAAGGATACGGGAATCGGCATCGAACCTGCCGTGCGCGAGCGGATCTTTCAGGCCTTTACTCAGGCGGATGGGTCTACCACGCGCCGCTATGGCGGCACGGGCCTCGGCCTGGCCATTTGCCGCGAACTAGTTGCGCTCATGGGAGGAGAAATTGGCGTGGAAAGCCAGCTGGGCCAGGGCAGCGAGTTCTGGTTCACGATTCCCTTGGTTCCTGCCCGCAAGGAAACCGCCGGATCTTGCCAGAACGACGAGGCCGAATCGAAGCAAGAGACGGCGGTCCTAGTGGCCGACGATCATCCGGTGAACCAGCGCCTTTTGGCTGCTCAACTCAAACAACTCGGTTGTACGGCCGTAATTGCGCGCAATGGCGCTCAGGCGGTTGAGCTCGTGCGAAAGCAGCGGTTCGATCTCGTTCTCATGGATGGGAGTATGCCGGAGCTGGATGGCTTTGACGCAACACGCCAAATCCGATCCTTAAGTTCCGCGGTCCGCGATGTTCCCATCATCGGTGTGACTGCAAGCGGCTACCCCGAGGACATTCGCAAAGCCCTCGCCGCTGGAATGAACGACGTCTTGCAGAAGCCCTTCGATCTTTCCCAGCTGAGGGAAGTTGTCACGCGCTGGACTACATCGAAGACGTGACGGGCGACAGTGGCGGCCGAGCCGGCCTGCATCCACTTGAGGGGATCCGCCTAGGCTAACACCTCTCGAATTACACGCCCACCGGTGTCGGTGAGCCGCTTATAGCGGCCGGCATGGAGCACCGTAAGGCGGTCTTGATCCAAACCCATTAGGTGGAGGATCGTAGCGTGGACATCCCGCAGCGGGACAGGCTCCTCTTTGGATCGCACCGAGAAATCATCTGTTTCGCCAAACGCCGCACCCGGTTTTACCTCTCCTCCCGCCATCCACACGACCAGCCCATACTGATTATGGTCGCGACCAGGCCGATCCGTAACTAAGTTGTTGTCAAACGGCGTACGGCCCATTTCCGAAGCCCACACCACGAGAGTCTCTTCAAGTAGGCCCCGGGCTTTTAAATCCTTCAGCAAGCCTGCGATGGGTTGGTCGACTTCTTTGCAATGCTTCGGAATGCGGGTGGCAATGTCTCCATGATCGTCCCAGCGGTCATTCCCAGCGCCATGCAAAACCATCACATAGCGCACGCCGCGCTCTACCATACGCCGGGCCAGGAGACATTGCCTGCCGAAGGCCTCGGCGACGGGATCATCCAGGCCGTACAACTTCCGTGTTGCCTCCGATTCGCGATCGATCGCCACCAGCTCGGGCGCCTTGATCTGCATGCGGAAAGCGAGCTCGTAGGAGGCAATGCGCGCATCGAGATCGCTCGTGTCAGAGCGGGCGTCCCGGTGCCTCTGGTTGAACCAACGCAACAGATCCAGTTCGCTTCGCTGGGAAGCCTCGGAAATCGAGGCGGGCCGGCGCAAATCCACGATCGGCGTGTCGCCCTGGCGAAACAAAGTCCCTTGGTAGGCAGCAGGCAGAAACCCGTTCCCCCACACCCCAGCGCCGCCGATCGTCGCTCCGCGATAATCTCCTAAGACCACAAAGCCCGGTAAGTCCTGGTTTTCGCTCCCCAGGCCGTAGGTTACCCAGGCTCCAAGGGAGGCGCTTCCGGGAAACTGGCTGCCGGTGAGCGTGTGGTAGACGGCAGGCCCGTGGTTGTTGTTGTCTACCTTCACGCCATGGATGAATGCCGTCTCATCCACCACCGTGGCAAAATGCGGCATCAGCTCTGTGAGCCAACGTCCGCTTTGACCGGCTTGGCGGAGAGGGGCTACCGGCGGGATGATGCGGTTTGGCGCGGCGGAAAAGGTCGCGATTTCGCCGACCGTACCCTCGGCCTTGGGCATCTGCCTGCCTGCCATTTCAAGGAGGCGCGGCTTGTGCTCGAACAGGTCCATCTGGCTGACGCCGCCTTCCATGAAAAGAAAAATGCAACGCTTGGCCTTGGCCACCCGGTGCGGCGCGCGGGCCGCCAGCGGATTGGCAGCACTTCCTCTCGCTGCGGCTCGAGGGGAGAAGAGGTGGCTTAAGGCAAGGCCCCCTAGGCCGAGATAGCTGCGGAAAAGGAAATCCCGGCGAAGCATGGATTCACGGTTGGCATTCATGGAAATTCGCCTCAATCAGTCAACATACAGAAATTCGTTCGAGTTGAACAGGACGCGGCAGATGGCGTCGAGAGCGCCGGAGAAGTTGCGAAACTGCTGAAGCTCCTCGCCTGTAGGTTGGCGGTTTAAAACGAGTTCAAAGGCGTAAGCGATTTGAGCCTCCCGACCAGGGCCCACCCTTTCGATCACGCGCCGCGCCAAATGCGCCGCTTCTTCGTGCACGAGACTCCCATTCATCAACGATAGGGCTTGGAGGGGCGTTGTCGTAGCGCTCCGCCGTTCACATGGCTCGCTGAAGACCGGAGCGTCGAACGCCGCCATGAGAGGCAGGGGCATTGAGCGCCGCTGGAAGACGTAAACAGAGCGCCGCCTTGCATCTTGCTCCTTCTCGTTGGTTTCCCACATGAGTGCACCGCCGCGGCCGTAGCGGGCGAAATCGGCGAGATCCTCGGGCAGCGGAGGGAAGACGCTTGGCCCACCCCGTTCCGGATTCAACCGCCCGCTGATCATGAGAATACTGTCCCGGATTTCTTCCGCCTGAAGGCGCCGGCGCGGGAAACGCCACAACAGCCGGTTGTCCGGATCTTGGGACTCGGCTCGAACCTCGCGGTTTTCGGACGCCTGGCGATAGGTCGCCGAGGTCATGATGAGCCGGTGCATAGCCTTGATGCTCCAGTTTGCTTCGATGAAGCGTAAAGCTAGCCAGTCGAGCAGCTCAGGATGAGTCGGCCGTTCACCATTCGCCCCAAAATCATTCGGGGTTGCCACGATTCCCTTGCCAAAATGGTATTGCCAAATGCGGTTCACCATGACGCGCGCGGTCAGGGGATTTTCCGGGCTAGCAATCCAACGGGCAAGCGTCAAGCGCAAACCCCGAGTGGGAAACTGACGGTAGCGGTCCGTAATCAACTCGGCAGGCCGTTGGTGGCCTTCGATCACGCTCAAAAATCCAGGCTCCACCGCTTCTCCCGGCTGACGGTAGTCGCCTCGGAGTAGGACACGGGTGGGTGCAATCATAGGTCCTGTGGGTGGTCCAGCGACGTTTTTGACCGTGAGAGCGACCGGTCGCCACCGTTCGAGCCTGCGGCGCAGGATTTCCAAACGTTCCGACAGCTCGCGGTGACGATCCCGCTGTTCGGAAGAGAAAATCTTCGAGTTCGCACGGCGCATCTCAGCGCGTAGATCGCCGACCGTCAGGGCATCAAAGCGGGTGGCGGCGTGCGCCGGGCGCGAAGCGTAAGCCGCCGTGAGTTGCGGCAGCAACTCGCTCTCGAATTCGTCGAGGAGCTTCTTCTCCTCAGCGTCTTGCGTGCGCTCGGCATCTTCGCGCAGATCCCAGTAACGGTTTCGAATCGCCAGCGGAAACAGCGACCGCTCCTGGCGCAACATCTCGAGTCGCAAGTCTTCCCGAGTGAGCTCTTTGCCTTCCGCGCTCTTTCTTCGCTCGGCGATGTAGGTTTGCAGCATTTGCTGTTCAAACTGATCGAGTGCTTGTTTATCTGGACCGCTTTTTAGCAGGGTCTCCAGTTCAGCGATCTTGGCTTCCGCTTTCGCGCGAAACTCTGGGTCTTTGTAGGGGACAAGAGTGTTTTCCACTTCGATGGCATTGAAAAAGGCTTGCATTCGATAGTAGTCGCGCTGGGGGATGGGATCGTATTTGTGGTCGTGGCAGCGGGCGCAACCGAGGCTCAAACCGAGAAAAATGGATCCCGTCGCCGTTGTGATTTCGCTCAAATAATTCTGACGTACCTCTTCCGCCACTAAATTGGAACGGTCCCAAGGGGCTAGGCGGAGAAAGCCGAGCGGGATGTGACCCTGCACGTCGGGCTGATAGTTGTTGCGGGTTTTGGAATGCTCATCGGCGCCGGCCAGTTGGAGCAGAACAAAGCGGTCATAAGGAAGATCCTGCTGAAAGGATTCGATGACCCAATCGCGATAGCGCCAAGCGTTACCGATTTCCCCATCGCCTTCCAAGCCGCTGGTTTCCCCATAACGCACCACGTCTAGCCAGTGACGACCCCACCGTTCACCATAGCGGGGATCGCTCAGCAATCGGTCGATCAACCGCTCGTATGCGCTTGGACTGTCGTCCTGTAAGAAGGCGTTCAATTCCTCTGGATGGGGAGGCATTCCGAGAAGATCGAAATAGGCCCGGCGGGCGAGTGTCCGTTTGTCAGCTTCGGGCGCCGGTTTCAATCCCGCCGCCTCGAGTTTTGCAGCGATGAAATTGTCAATGGGATTGCGCAACCACGCTGTATTTCTCACCGCGGGAGGGGGCAGCTTGACTGGTTTTTGAAATGGCCAGAGCCACTGCCGGGATACAGGAGGTTCCTCGGGAGGCAGGCTCCGGATCCATTTTTCGAGCTTCTCGATTTCTTGGGGAGTCAGAATGCCGCCGACCGGCATTCTCGGCGCAAGCTCGCCGCGCACGATCTTGATCAGCGGGCTCAGCTCGGGGCGCCCCCCAATGACTGCTTTGCCATGTTTCTTGCCACCGGCCACGACGGCAGACAGCGTATCCACAGAAAATCCACTCGTTGTGAGTCTCGCAGAGTGGCAGGCGGAACATTTTTGGGCCAGCAACGGCGCGATTTCGCGGGCGAAATCTGGATTTGTCGCAGCGTGAATTAGCTGTGCAACCCAGGCCACGAGCCCCAGGACGGTCATGACTCCAAACTCTATCAGATCCTGCCGCTGGCTGAAAGCCTCGCTCGGGTTGCCGGAACCGGGCCGACGCGCCGCTCAGGAGACACCCAAGTTGCGGCCCGGCATTTTGCCGCAATGCCGGAAAATCTGGGTATCCTAAAATTATCTATGACCCCACCATCGCCGAAGATCGAGCTTGTCCAGCGTCCCGATTATCGTGAGGGCTACGCCAACAGCGTTCAAGTCCGCGCAAACCTGTGGGACTTCTTTTTGATGTTCGGCATTGTCCAACAAACAAGCCCAGATGCGGTGTCGATTCACAATTTCCAGGGCGTGTACCTCAGTCCGCAGCAAGCCAAAGCCTTGCTTAACGTGCTGCAGCAAAACGTGAAAGAGTACGAGGCAGCATTTGGCGAGATCCGGCTCGAGCCCCAGGCCGCCGCAACGGCGGGAGGAAGAGTGATCCAGTAGCCGTTCACAATGCCGATTGAAACTGGGTCAGCGGAACATGAACGCAAGTCGGATCATTCGTCTTGATGCCAGGCTGGATTCTCTGATCGCGTCCGAGGCGGCAGTTGAAAAACTAGCAGGAGGTTTTACCTTCACCGAGGGGCCGGTGTGGGTATCCGAGGGGTACCTGTTGTTCTCTGATATTCCCGAGAACACGATCTACCGTTGGAACCCCGGTGGAACGGTTTCGATCTTTCGCAAACCAAGTGGCTATGACGGAAGCGATGCCTCTCCGGGCGCCTTCATCGGATCGAACGGCTTGACACTCGACGCGCAAGGCCGGCTGACGATTTGCGAGCACGGCAATCGCCGGGTGACGCGGCTAGAACGGGACGGCTCGCTCACCGTGCTTTGTTCTCACTACCAGGGCAAGCGGCTCAACAGTCCGAACGACGCCGTTTACAAATCCGATGGCGCCTTGTATTTCACCGATCCGCCCTACGGGTTGCCGAAGCTCGATCTAGATCCCGCAAAGGAGCTTGATTTCAACGGGATCTACCGACTGAAAGAGGGAGAGTTAACGCTGCTCTACCAGCAGATGTCCAAGCCGAATGGACTGGCGTTCTCTCCGGACGAGAAATATCTTTACGTCGCTAACTCCGATCCTTCAAGACGGTACTGGAACCGGTTTCCGGTTCTCGAGGATGGCACGCTGGGTGAGCCGGAGATCTTCGCCGACCTCACGGCAGACGCCGCAAGTGGAGTGCCCGACGGGATGAAACTCGACGAACTCGGTAACCTCTACTGCACGGGTCCGGGAGGAGTGAACGTTTTCGCGCCGGATGGCCAGCGTTTGGGAGTCATGGTGTTTCCAGAGCAGCCGGCAAATCTGCATTGGGGTGATGAGGACAGCCGGACGCTTTATGTAACGGCGCGTACGGGGTTGTACCGGATCCGGATGAAAGCTCGGGGGATTCGCCCGTAGAGGGAAGCGTTTTTCGGGGCAGTGTTCTGGTCGGCGAAAGCGCCCAGTTGGGCATTTCGAGCTCGCGTTTCAGCGCACGCCCAAACACTCTTCATAGGCCCGGAGCACCTGTTTGGCGGTTCGTTCCCAGCTAAAGCGGCGGGCCTGCTCGAGTCCCGCCTTCACCAGCCGGCTGCGCAGGTTCTCATCCAGGAGAACTTCCTTCATGCCACGCGCAATATCGAAGACGTTTTCAGGATTCACGACAACAGCTGCGTCACCAGTCACCTCGGGAAGTGAACTGACGTTTGAAGTCACCACGGGTGTGCCCGAGGCCATCGCTTCCAACGGAGGCAGGCCAAAACCCTCATATAGCGAGGGAAACACAAAGGCTTCGGCCGTTTCGTAAAAGACCCGCAGGGTGTCAAAAGGAACGAATCCAAGGAAGCGGACTGCATTTCCTGTGCGTGTCTGGACGACGGTTCTGCGCACGTCGGGGAAACGTGAAATCTCATCTCCGATGATGATCAAACGGAGATCCTTATAGATGGGATGGTTTTCCAGCTCGCCGCGCAGCACGGCGAAGGCTTCCACTAGTCTGGGGATGTTTTTTTGGGGACGGATCGTGCCGGCATAGAGGAGAAAAGGGTAGGTGATTTGGTATCGCTCCAAGATGCGACGTTTTTCATGCTCCACGATGTCCGGGCCTGCGGCGCGCGAATCAGCCGGAGGCGAGTGTTCAAAGAAGCGCGGATCCGGAGCATTTGGAATCACTGTCACATGATCGGGCGGAATATTCAAAAGGCTTTCCACATCTAGCCGGGTGGCTTCGGAGACCGCAAAAATGCGTTCCGCCCGCATCAATCCCCGCCGAAGCTGATAGCGGTGCAAATCGTTGCGCCAGCCCGAAACTTGTTCGAACAACAGGCGCGACACGTCATGGACTGTCACCACATAGGGCTTTGGCATCAGCAGCGGAATGTTGGGCAGGGGCATGTGGTGGAGATCCACCCGCAGACGTTTGAGGAACATGGGAAAGGCGAAATTGTCCCTAAATTCGGTGTCATTGATTTCGTAGTGAAGGATTCGAAAGTTCGACGGCAGGCCCGCAAGCAGGGAGGCGTCACGGCGGTACGTAATGAGCGTGTAGTGATTTTTATCGTCGATCTTTGCCAGGGCTTGAACCAAGTTCCGGATGTAAGTTCCGACGCCAAAATCGCGAACATGGCGCGCGTCCAGGGCGATCGAAAAGGCCATAGGCCTGAGACCTAGCGGGTGATAGCAGGCTGGAGTTTCCAGGCGTAAAGCGGAAAGCGCTCGGTGAGCTGATGAACGCGGCGCCCCACGGAGGCAATCACTTCTGGTGAGTGCAGATTGCTCAACACTTCTGCGATCAGCTGCCCAACCTCTCGCATTTCACTTTCGCGAAAACCGCGCGTGGTGACGGCCGGCGACCCTAAACGGATTCCACTGGGATTGAGCGGGGGGTTGACGTCAAACGGAATCGTATTCTTATTCACGGTGATGTGAGCCAGATCGAGGGCTTGTTCGGCTTCCTTGCCACGAACACCTTTGGCGAAAACGTCGACAAGCAACAGATGAGTGTCGGTTCCACCGGACACGATGCGGAAGCCTTGCTCGGCAAGCGTGGCAGCGAGCGTTTGCGCGTTGGCTACCACTTGCTTTTGATAGTTCACAAACTCGGCAGACATCGCTTCGAGAAAGCTAACTGCCTTGGCAGCAATCACGTGCACCAGCGGCCCGCCCTGCACGCCTGGGAACAGACTTTTATCAATCGCTGGACCATATTTCTCCTTGGCGAGGATGATGCCTGAGCGCGGCCCGCGAAGCGTCTTATGCGTCGTTGAGGTGACAATATCTGCCCACGGGCACGGATTCGGATAGAGGCCGGCAGCCACCAAACCGGAGAAATGAGCCATGTCAACGAGCAGGATTGCACCCGCCAAGTCTGCAATTTGACGGAATTTCTCAAAGTCGAGAATGCGCGGGTAAGCGCTGCCGCCAGCAATGATCATCTTCGGCTTGTGCTGCTCGGCTAGCCGCGCTAGTTCTTCATAGTCAATTCGTTCATCATCCCGCCTCACGCCATAGGGAATGACGCGGTAGGTCTTGCCTGAAAAGTTGAGCTTGTGGCCATGGGTGAGGTGGCCGCCGTGCGCTAAATCGAGTCCAAGAATGGTGTCGCCAGGTTGAAGAACGGCGGCATAGGCGGCTTCATTGGCCTGGGAGCCGGAGTGCGGCTGGACGTTGGCATATTCGGCCCGAAACAGCTTCTTGGCGCGTTCTCGCGCCAGATTCTCCACCTGGTCTGCAAACTCACAGCCGCCATAGTAGCGCTTGCCCGGATAACCTTCGGCGTACTTATTGGTGAAAACACTAGCTGTGGCTTCTAAAACGGCCTCGGAGGTGAAATTTTCGCTGGCGATGAGCTCGATGCCAGAGTTCTGCCGTTCCACCTCCTTGCGGATGGCCTCGAAAATTTCAGGATCGACCACGGCTAGGGGTCGCGCCATGCGCTGCTGTTCGGTCACTCGCTAAGCTCCTTCCTTCGATACGCCTTGTTCGATGGCGCGAATTTTTTCAATGCGGCGCTCATGACGGCCACCGTCAAAGGGCGTAGTCAGAAACACATCCACAATCTCAGCCGCCTTGTCTTCCGGAGTGAATTTCGCGCCAAGCGCCAAGATATTGGCGTCATTGTGGCGGCGCGCCAGCTCGGCCATTTCGCGGTCCACCACGACAGCGGCGCGAATTCCAGGGATTTTATTGGCGGCAATTGACATTCCCACCCCAGTCCAGCAAATCAGCAAACCCCGGTCCGCTCTGTTCTGGCGAACGTCTTCAGCGACCGCAGCGGCATAGTCGGGATAATCCGTCGAGACGTTGCTCGAAGTGCCATGGTCCACCACTTCATAACCGTCGGCTTCAAGCTTTTGACGCAATTTTTCTTTCAGGGCGAAACCGGCGTGATCGGCGCCGAGAGAGATTTTCATTCCGAATGCCCAGCCGTGCTACCAGTCTATCACCCCTCCGGTAGCGAGCTTTTCCCCCTCTCGGACTACCGGGAGGGTTGTTCTGGTGGCGTGCGGACGTTTGGGCTGTCCAGCGGGCTGGACGACTAGGTAGGATGCAGTCTAAATCTCGATCGAGAATGCCAAAAATCCTGATCGAGCTATTGACTCAACCCTACACAAGGTATAACGTGCAGGAAACGGGGAGAACAGCTGATTGGGAGGTGCGTATGCGCTGGGCGCGTTTAGGTTTACTGTTTGCTCTGCCGTATGCCTCATGGGGCCAGACAACTTTTGCCACCATCACGGGAACGGTTCAGGATCCAGCTGGGGCAGTGATCCCCGGTGTGACCATCACCGTCACCAACACGGCCACGAATATCCAGACCAGTACAGTGTCAAACGAACTTGGCGTGTACACACTCGCCCAGCTCAAGGAGGGTACCTACACCTTGCGGGCCAAAGGAGCGGGTTTTCGGGAGTACGTGGCCAACGACATTGTTCTCGTTGCTCGTGACTACCGGCGCCTGGACATTGAGCTCAGCGTTGGCACTGTCGAGACTTCGGTGGAAGTAAAAGCCGGTGCAACGCTCATTGAAACGGAATCGGCGCGCATTTCGGATACTAAGACCGCTGAGATTTTGAAGTCGATTCCCTTAAACACACGAGGCATCTGGGCATTTCTGGCGCTGTCTCCCGCAGTCCTCCAGGCTGGCAGCGGCTCCTCCACGATCCGCTTTGCCGGCAGCCGCACCAATCAGTCCAACTGGGCGATTGACGGAACTACCATGAGCGATGGCGTAAGCCAGACCCAGATCGGGCCTCTGGCCAACTATATCGAGTCCTTTCAAGAGATCAAGATCGATGTGTCGAACAACACCGCGGAGTTCGGAACGATCGGTCAGGTGACGATGATCTCCAAGTCTGGCACCAATCAATTCCGAGGCGTGATTTTTGATTACTATTCGACCCCGTGGTTCCGTGCCCGCAACCCGTTCGCCCTTGCGCGGGGAACGGGCGTCAGCCATGCGCCAGGTTTTACTGCGGGTGGGCCTGTACTGATTCCGAAACTGTACAACGGTCGAAACAAAACGTTCTTTTTCTACTCCTTTGAGACCAGCCGGGGCAGCCCCCAGAATCCCTTGCTTAATCCTACGGTCGCGCCCGCGCCGTGGCGCACGGGCGATTTCTCGGCAATCAATGCGCCGATCCGGGATCCGTTCGGAGGCAACGCGCCTTTCCCCGGGAGCCGCATCCCTGCCTCGCGGCTCAATCCAACTGCAATCCGGATCCAGGACCGTTTTTTCCCCTTGCCAAATTTTGATTTCTCTCCCGATGTCCGTCCCCAAAATTACCGCGAGAATAAGATTCAGCCCTTTGTGCCATCCACGTACTGGACGGTGCGAGGAGATCACCGTTTCTCCGATAAGGATTCGATCTTCGTGCGGTTCACGACGCAAGATCTAGTGGCGCAGTCCTGGCAAGGAAATCTCCCAACGATTGGGAAGCATTATCAGCACCGCTACAACTACGCCCTAACAGGAGCTTATACGCACACCTTTAAGCCCACTCTGATTAACGAGTTTCGTTATGGTTTTGCGTTCAACAACAACACCATCGCCGCACCGTTAAATGGAAACCAGCTCATTCGGGAGCTTGGCTTAACGGGTTTGGCGCCGGGAATTCCGGATAATTTAACCGGTATTTTCAAGTTGAGCTGGACGGGAATTGGATTGACGGGTTTGACGAGCTTGGATCATCGCAACCCGGGGTTCTTGAATTTCCTCCAGGAATTTCAGGATCACATTAGCTGGTTCCGCGGAAGACACAGCTTAAAGTTGGGGGCCAACATTGGCCGAATTGAGTGGGACGATCAAGCGGCCCATCCCAGCCTCTTTGGAAATCTCAACTTCTCGAATCGTTTCACTGGCCATCCTTACGCCGACTTTTTACTGGGTACTCCTACGACGGCCAACCGCGCGTTTGCTCCTGTTCGAATTGACCGGCTGCGATACCAATACGACTTTTTTGTCGCGGACGATTTCAAAGTGACTCCCCGCCTCACGCTGAATTTAGGGCTGCGCTATGAGTACCATCCCGTCTGGACCGAACAGGGCGGGTTAGGGTCGATGTTTGATATTGGATCCGGAAAGATTGTGGTGCAGAATGGCTCGCTTTCGAAGGTCAGTCCTCTGATGCCGCGCGACTATGTGGACGTCGTGGAGGCGAAGAGCCTCGGCCTGCCCGGCGCCACCATCATCCGGGCGGATCGAAACAACTTCGCGCCCCGTTTTGGGGTTGCTTGGCGCCCGTTTGGCAACCGTACAGTATTTCGCGGCGGCTTCGGTATTTACTTCGATGTGGTTCCCCGCAACATCAACCATGGCGGTGTTCCCTTCGTACTCTTGGAGCCAACCTACACCAACCCTTTAGAAAACCCAGTTGTGATCCTGCCAAGTGTATTCCCTGCGACGGGGAGTGGCGGCCCCAGCACAGTCGGGATTCCCGCCGCAGTGAACACCAGTCTCAAGATCCCGTATTCGATGCAGTACAACGTGACGATTGAACATTCGCGCTGGGATACCGGATTCCGCGTGAGCTACATTGGTACCAATACGCGTCAAGGGGACTGGGCCTACGACATTAACGCGCCCCTGCCTGACAACCGGCCTTACGTGGACAAACCGCGACTGTTTCCGCGTTATCCGGGAATTAGCTACTTCACCAATGGAGCTGGCCATCAGTATCACAGCTTGACTCTTGAGGCGGAGCGGCAGATGGCGCGAGGCCTCTACTTCCAAGCTTCTTGGGTGTGGGCTCGCGATATCGGCGACCTTGAGCGGGGCGGTGCTCCGGAGAACCCCTATGATCGGCGGCGCGAACGCGCCGTTTGGGAGGACATTCCGACGCACCGGTTCACCTCGAATCTTTTCTACCAGTTGCCTTTTGGCCGGGGGCGTCCCTTCGGCAGATCGGTCAATAAGTGGGTCAATCTGGCTCTTGGCGGCTGGGACATCAGCGCCATTTATAGCTACTACTCGGGGCAATTTCTCACTCCGTTTTGGACCGGGCCCGATCCGGTTGGAATCGCCTTCTCTCCCTCCCGAACGCCCGCCAATGTCACATTGCGTCCCGACCACTTGCGCAATGCGAATCTTCCGGCTGATCAACGTTCACTCAACCGGTGGTTTGATCCCACTGCCTTTGGCCGCCTAGACCCGCCTGCCGGTGTCGCACAGCTCGGCCGTTTTGGCACCTCCGCGAAGGGTGTAATCAAGGGCCCAGACGTCAACGCGCTTCACGCTGGGCTTTTTAAAACCTTCTTCATTCGAGAAAACGGACCTCTGCTGCGATGGGAAATCACAGCGACCAACCTGCCCAATCACCCGAACTACAGTAACCCAGGGACGAACATCGTACAAACAGCGGCGGTGGGGGTGATCAGTGGCGTTGGCGGCGTCAATGGCGCCTCTACTGGGGATCAGCCCGGCGCTCGCGCCTTCCGCATGGGTCTGCGCTTCGAGTGGTAGGCTTCTGGTTCTGCTCTTTCGCCGCCTCAAGTCGCCAAACGAAGGTCGGCCTCCGTAACCTAGAAGTGTGTACCCGGTAGCTCTTACTATTGCCGGCTCTGACCCAAGTGGCGGGGCCGGCGTTCAAGCAGACCTCAAAACATTTCATCAGTTCGGCGTCTACGGCGAGGCGGTCCTCACGCTAATCACCGTGCAGAACACCCAGCGCGTGGATCGCGTGGAATGCCTGGATCCGCGTTTAGTCACCGAACAGATCGATGCTGTCATCCAGGATATTCCCCCTAGGGCTGCCAAGACGGGCGCACTGGGAAATCACCACATCGTGGAAGCTGTGGCTCAGCGGGCTCGAAGTTTCAGCTTTCCCCTTGTTGTGGACCCAGTCATGATCAGCAAGCACGGCGCTCCTCTCATGACCCGCGAGGCGCAGCAAATGTTGCAACGTGTACTGCTGCCATGCGCCTGGCTCCTGACTCCAAATCTCCACGAGGCTTCTGCTCTTGCTGGTTTCGAAATCACGAGCCTCGAGGACATGGCCCGAGCGGCCGAAAAAATTCGGGGTCTTGGCGCTCGGAATGTGCTGGTCAAGGGCGGTCATTTGACGGGGAAAGCAGCCGACTGGCTTCTTTTGGAAAACGGCGAGAGCTTAGTGTTCGAGTCCGAACGGATCATCACCCCGCACACTCACGGCACGGGGTGTACTTATTCGGCAGCGATCACCGCCAGCCTCGCCATCGGACTTCCGTTGCCGGAGGCCATACGCCGGGCCAAAGCTTTTATAACAGAGGCAATCCGCTCGAATCCTGGTCTTGGGGGAGGGTCCGGGCCTGTCAACCACCATGCCCCGGTGAAGGGTTGAATTCCCATCACGGGGCGTAGAGAAACACTCTACCCTCAGGGAGCTCCCTCACTTCATGGTGCGGGCTTGGCCAGCGGCGCCGGAGCAGAAAATCAGCCTCTGGCGTTGTCTCAATCAAGACTGGAAGCTCACTGGCGTCGCGCAAGACGATCACTGAAGCGATGGGTTCCGCCGAGTCAACACCCCACTGCCGGAGAAGCTTCAAATAACGCGGAATGCGCGCCTTGCGATCCCTCCATTCTTCCAGCGTGACGGCGATCCCTAAGGCGTGGAAATCGAGACCATAGCGTCGATACGGTTCGAGATCACCGAAGTACACATAGCGAACCTTGCGCAGGCCCAAGGTTGTGGCTACGAATTCATCCTCGGGATCGACAATCAAGAGATCGTGCGTGCGACCCAGCTGGGCGTAAGTTTCGAGCGACTGCCGGACCTTAATGTTATGCACGGGTTGGAAACGTAACCCCCAAGGTTGGTCAGGTTGCGTGGCGCGGAAAGCATAGACCAGCGCCAGCAAGATTGCAGCCGGCCGGGCGTGTTTTGCGGCCAGCAATCCACCAAAGTAGGCAAGCGCCGGGACTGCTGGAAGAACATATGCGATATTGCGGTACTGGTTGCCGCTCAAAGCAAGTGCCACGGCCAGAACCAAAGACAGCCACGCTCTATGCGCTGGATCGCCAAGGAGGTATCGCGCACGCAAAAAGCACGTCCCGAGTACCACCAGCAACAGGGGATCGAGCCGAAGAAGACGGCCGAGATAAAACCCGAGCTTGGACTCCTCAGAGGTTTGCGGTGGCGTCCCAAATGAATAGCCAAGAATTTCGACTTGAACGAATTCGGCCCAGAACCAGCGGGGATGGAGCCAGAGTTGAGAAGCCGCCCACAGGAGAAAGGGAGGCAGGGGCGCCGTAAGCCACAAGATCAGTCTAGAGAGCGGCCAGCGATGAACCGGACTTGAAACCAGCCACCAGATGGTGAGAGCGATCATCGGGATCAGGCCAGCGATGCCTTTCGTCATTAAGGCGGCCGCCGTACACGTAGCAAACTGCAGAAGAGAGGATCGAGTGATCGCGTGAACCGCACCCGCAGTAAAAGCAGCCAGCAGCGCATCGGTTAGCGCCAACCGGGACAGCGTGTGCCACAACGGATCTCCCAGCAGGAGCAAGAGCGCGGCAATCCCCGCCCAGCTGCGCAAGATCCCCAAGAGGAGTGCTGCTGTTGCGGCTCCGGCCAGCATGGAAGGGAGTCGTAAAACAAACGGGTTGGCATCGAACAGCCGCACGCAGGCCGCAGACAGCCAGTACAGCAAAGGGGGTTTGAATAGCGCTAACCGGTCGAGAAATTTTGGTGCAAGCCACTCTCCGGTTGCGGCCATTCGCAGGGAGATGTGGCTATAGAGGGCTTCATCCTGAGCTGCGATCCGGCCAACGGGATCTACGTAGCCGTCGGCCACAGGAACCCGCCAGACCGCATAAGAGAGAAGGCCGAAGGGGATCAGGAAGCTCAGGATGACCTGAAGCCAGCGGATCATTTTCTCCATTATGGCCGCCCGGTTCCAGAAAAGGCCCGCCCGTGCGGTCCGAGGCGATTTCCTGGGATCGCGGCCGACCTAATCGGGCAAGGCGAAGGCGAGATCTGCTGGTTCGATGTAGACGATTTCCGATGATTGTGGCGCTGGCAAAACAACAGGGACCCCGTCCTCCAGCAGCTGGCGCCCTGTCATGACATAGATCCGACGGTCGTCCTGAAAACGCACGCGGTAACTGGATTCCGGATTGAGGCCCTCGAGCCGAAGCAAGTGGTGGTTGCTAGGAACGCCGTCCCGAGTGATCACAACGACCGCGGTATCCCTGGATGGAGAGTACGCTTCGATGGCATCCACCCGGCCCTCAAGGGGAGCATCGGTAAGATGAAAAATCTTTGAGTCGCGCATGAGGGGGCGGATGGCCTTGTAGGTGCGGATCTCGTTAGCCGCCAGAGCGAGCTCGGCGGGAGACATTGCCTCTAGCTTATTCATGAAGATCCAAGGTCCCCCGAACATATAGCTACGAGTGATGTAGGTATTGGAGGGCTGCTCCGGCATATAGCGATCGGTATATCGGGCGGGGAAGGGGAAAGTGGCTCCAAAAACCGCTTGGCGCGAGCCGAGGGCGCCAGAGGCGTCGTTGGTGATCGAGGTGACGTAGTACTTGACCATGTTAAAGGTCATCATGCTGCCACCATTCGCGCAATTTTCCCAAAGAACGGCTGGCCGGAGTTTCTGAACTGCCTCCAGGATGGCATTCAAACCATCCACAGCGTTTGAGTAGTTGCTGTCATCTGGATCATGCGTGTGATCTCTGCGGGTGCAGCGTTTCACAAGATGCTCGCCGTCCTGGAGGATCCAATCCACTTGATATTCGTCGATGACCCGGACGATCTCTTGAATCAACCACTGTTGAACGGGTTTATGGGAAAGGCACAGACCCTTGGCGCCAAAATAGCTATAGGGCTCTGTGGAGAGCCACTCCGGATGTTCTCTCGCTACTGGTGAATCGAGGGCGGCTTCAGCGATTGCCAGGTGAAGGCCGAATTTCATTCCCAGCGAATGGACGTAGTCCGCCAGGGGTGCTAAACCATTGGGGAATTTCACCGGATCATGGCGCCAGTCGCCAATGGTTCTCGACCAGCCTAGATCAACGATGACCATTTCCATCCCGAGACGGGCGGCGATGTCAGCATTTCGCCGGATCAGCGATTCGTTGATGTCCGTCTGATATCCCCAAGAGTCCCAGACGACGTACGGAAATTTGTGCTCTTCGGGGACTCGCTTTGCGAGAACCCGCTCGACGAACCGCTGGGTCCGGAATCCGGCCTCATCCCAGTTTCCGCGGAAGAGTCCGATGAATGCCGGCGGAACCTGAAACTCGCCACCCGGTGTTACGTAGCGATTCAGGCTCTCGATGAAGGCGGAAAGCTGGAGCCGGCCGTCAGAAGCGCGGTAACGGGCGCTAGCTTCGGTACGCCCGTCAAATTCCCATCCTGCGATCAGCCCGCGGTCCCGGCGGTCGCGAACCGCTAGCCAGGCGCAGTGGGCTGCTCCAGCTCCCGAATAGACAAACTCACGTCGGAAATCGCTGGGTAAAAGAATGTCTTGTGGTTCGAAATTGCGCAAGGGGGGTAAAACCGACCACTGGTTGACGCGCAAAAGGCGAAATTCATTTCCCGGTTCTTCAAAGTTCCAGCTCAGCATGTCCGCCATACGAATCCGGCGTGGCTGGTCGAGCAGGTTGCGAATCCGGACGCTGTAGCGAAGAACCGGCTCATTGTCGTAGAGCTCGAGCGCGAGGAAAATGCGAAAACCGCCCCCTTTTTCGTCAAAAACCAGGTTTTGCCGCATCCCCCGCGGTGGGATCGGTTCAATAGATTCCTGGACAAATCGCAGAGGGATGTAGGCATCCACCGCCTCGCTTTCACTGGCAAACCGGACGGGGGAAGAGGCCAGAGCCGGGTGGGCTTTCCAAATATCTCCTGTTCGAAGATTCCTCAGCGCAACAAACTCGAAGGTTTGCTGATGCGTGAATTGAAACTCCGCCTCGATCCAACCATTCGAAAGCACCCAATGATTTTCGGGAGTGTGCTGGAAGTGAAATTGCGCGTTGCCGCCGATTGGAAGGGTAAGGGTAAGCCAAGTCAGCGCAGCAACCACCTTCATGTTTGGTTTTACACAAACTGAAGCAAAATGTTTCGGCTTTGAAGTTAAGGAAGTGTAAATGTTTCTAAAGTAACCACGGCTTCTGTAAGTAGGCACAGGTCTTTATTTTGTCCACTTTCTCGGGGCTTCCTTGGCGAACCCAGTTAGCTCGTTGGAGCGGACTCGCCAGGAATCGGTGCGAAACTCGCGGGCGGTTGGGTCTCACGCGCACGGCCTGTTCTCGAAAGCCTCCGTTCTCCCCTAGGCCGCCTCGTCCCCCCAAAAGGTTGATCGGAGGGGGAGGTGAGAGGGTTTAGAGGGGTGATCAAAGGATGCCGAGCTTCTCTTCTAGAAACTCCAGGTCTCGATCCGCGCGGTCTAGATTCTGTTTGGCCCGGGCTGGGTCATTCGCTTTCAACGCATCTTCCGCGGCGTCGAGATACTGCTCCATGCGAGTCAGGGCAGCTTTAAAATCGGCGCGCATGCCAAGTCCCATGGCGTTTTGCTGAGACTCCAAGCGCTGGAGTTTGTTACGAACGGCTACGGCGCGAGAAGCAATCTTGACCATCCGGTCTTGTTGAGCTTCGAGGGCGAGCCGGTCACTTTGGGGTGGAAGGGAGGCCGCTTGGCCAGCAGATGCGGGTTGGGTCCGTGATTCTGAAGGGGAGCCCAACGCTGGGTTTGAGGAGTGGGCAACGGGCGGAGTGGAAGCTGGCAGGCTCGGCTGGTTCGCCGGATTGACTTGTGGTGGCGGTGAGGCACTCGCCCGCACCGGCGGCGCGGCCTGGGATGATTTTTGTTCCCAGGGCGTCGGTGTGCTGGCGGGTGGCAGAGCGGGGGAAGCGCTCGCCGTGGGACGAGGCTCTGGATTTGAGGTTGGCGGCGCCTCGGTGTCTCCTTGCTGGGCGGGCGCAGGAGTTCCGGCTACGGAGGTGTTCGCTGGATTCGAGGGTGCCGGTGCGGGCGAGTTGGCACGCGATGAAAAGAAGTTCGGCCCAAAGGTCAAACCAGCCGCTAGGGCGAGGACTGCGGCGAGAGACCCCAACGCCATCCAAAGCATTCGCCGGGCGGGCTGCCGGGTTGAAGCAACCCTCGCCTCTGGCTGGGGGGCGGAAGAAGCACCTGGGGCAGCAGGCTGCGCTGGTAAAGGAGGAGTCGTTGAACAGGCCGGTGTTCCGGGAGAAGACGCTGCGGAAATCAAGCCGGGCGCGGAAGAAACGCTCGATGAGGCGAGAGGTTGCATCGCTTTCTGAACATTCAGAATTGCCGTGCGAAACGCCTCCGCGGACTGAAACCTCTGCTGCGGATCTTTCGCCAGCGCCATGAGGATCACTTCGTTGAGCAGCGGCGGAACGTTTGGAACGATCTCGATGGGAGCCTGGGGCGCTAGTTGCAGGTGGCCAGCCATGATCGAGTAGTCGCTCGGCCCTTCGAACGGCCGCTTGCCCGTCACCATTTCATACAGCGTGATCCCTAGCGAGTAAATATCGGATCTCGTGTCCGGTTCTCGCCCGTTAATCTGTTCCGGGGACATATAGTAGAGAGATCCGATCGTCGTTCCGGTCTGGGTCAAGCGTTTTTCTGATTGGAGCTTGGCGATTCCGAAATCCATCAACTTGATTTGGCCTTCGGGCGTCAGGACGATGTTGGCAGGTTTCAAGTCGCGGTGGATCACGCCTCGACCGTGGGCGTAGCTGAGCGCTCGCAAGACCTGCTCGACATAGGCGCAGGCTTCTGCTACAGGAAGCCGCCCGCGCCTGTCCAACTCCTTATCCAATGACTGACCTTCGACAAACTCCATTAGCATCAAAAGCTGGTTGTCATGGCGAAGGGCGGTGTGCAGTGACGCAATGTTGGGGTGGGACAAGGCGGCTTGAACTTTGATCTCGCGCAAGAAGCGGTCAACAAGCGCCGGATCGCTCTGTAAGTCTGGCAATAGTACTTTCATCGCTTCTACGCGGTCGGAGATCAAATTGCGGACCTTGTAGACGCGGCCCATGCCGCCCTCGCCCAGGATTTGGACCACTTCATAGTCGGCGACGCGGTCGCCGATGCGGAATGGCATGTTAGTTCTCCGGCGTCTTCACGGTGTCGCCAACCTGAGGTGTTGCTGGTCCTTTGAATTTTCCAGTGGCCGAAGATTCGTCCACCTCTGTGATGATGAGTTCTCCAATCTGGTCCATGATTCGCTTAATGACGCGGCCAGTGGCGGGATCCTTGACTTCCCGGTTGGAGCGGGTGATGAGCAGCTTGTCTCCCACCTTGACCCCGACGCGGGAACCGGCATTGATAATAACCGTATCTCCGCTCACGTCGGCGACAAGGGCTTGGAGCTTCACAGTGCGGAGCGAGATCCGATCTGCGTTGCCATTGAGTCCGGCTGCAAGTTGCTCGGTTGCTTTGCCGACGGCTTCGCCGAGGATTGTGGAGGCGAAATTAGCGCTTCTCATGTCATAGTATCCGCCGCCAGAAGCGGTCTGGGCCCCGCCGCTACCAAGGAGAGCTGCACCGGACCGTGTCGAAGTACCCTGCCCGCTAGCCACGCCGATCACCTCGCCTGTATCGACGTTAATGATCCTGGCATTCAGCGCAACCACGGCCTTCGACTCTTTTCGCCCAACGCCGCTAATTCCGTAACGGCCAGCCACGCGCCCCAGAGCGCCAATCTCGGTTGAGCGGTCGTCGCGGCCAAACTGCGTGATGCTGCCGATAATGATGGCGTCGACACCAATCAGCTGGCCAATGCGGGCCGCTGTGGCGGGATTGGCGCGGTCTGAATTTGAAAAGTTTTGTTCGTTGAGGATTTTGTCCATTTCCTTCCGTTCGTAAACCTGGTACACCCCGGAAGAGACCAGCTTATCGACTAAAAGATCGGCGACCCCCTTGCCAACATCGACGTTCGAATTAAAAATCATTTGCACCCAATCTTGCACCGTTGCGTAGTCAAAATTGAGCACCGCGACACGCCGTTTTCGGTTCTGCTGTTGTGCTTCCCCAGGTAGGGCAGAAAAGAAGAGAATCAAAGCCGCCACAAGTCTAAGGCCCATTCGACTTCACCTCCAGCAGTCTTGATTATACGTTCTGCAGGCTGAAGAATCGCTGTTTGATGAGAATTTCATCGCTCATCTAGAACGTGCAATCGAAGCGGCAAAACCATCTTGTCAACTGGGACTAAGCAGTGGACCGAAGCTGTTTTAAGGACCTTCCCGTAAGGTTCAACCAGTTGCGGAACATGGCTGCAAAATCTTGGGGCTCTCTGAGGCGGCGCAACTGCTCCACACTGAAGCGCATTTTGCGCCGCCAGTTTGGGTACTGCCAGGTGCTCGCCGGGAGGTTCTGCTGGTGAATTTCTTTGGTCAGGTCCTCCTGATTAAGGACCATCAGCATGCAGGGCGTCTTCATTAAGAATCCGATGATGGCGTTATGTAGCTCTCCGGTGAGCTCGGCTACTTCTTCGGCCTTGCGGGGAAACCACGAAGGGAGCAGTTCCAGTTCATGCAGAGCTTCGAGAATCAGTTGGCGATCGCGGCGCCGCTCGGCGAGCTGTCGCTGGTAGGCCTCTTCGTTCAACAGGCCGGCGGCTTTGCGGGCTTCAATGTCCTGATGGATCCAGAAACCGGCGAGTGTCGGCAAATCGTGCGTGGTTGAGGTGACGAGGGCTTGCCGGGCATACTCTTGAGGTTTTCGCATCCGGCCGTGACATTGCTCAAAGTAAAGCACCTTGTAGCTTAGAATGCCGAATCGGTCAAGCGCTTCGCGCATGCGGTGTTCCACGGTGCCCAAATCTTCGCCAACGATTAAGAATTTGCCGCGATGACTTTCCAGGGCGAGGATGCGCAGCAGATCCTCGGATCGATCGAGCACGTAAGCGCCTTGGCTGGCTGGATATCCATCGGGAATCCAGTACAGGCGGAACAGCCGCATGACATGGTCAATTCGGAGCGCGCCTCCGTAGCGGCTGGTGGCGCGGATGGCGTCAATGAACAAGCGATAGCCGCTTTGAAAATGCCGCTGCGAGTTCGGCGGCGGAAAAGCCCAATCCTGACCCTGAGGAGCAAATCCGTCTGGCGGCGATCCCACCCGGCATCCAGAAACAAAGAAATCTCGGTAAGCCCAAAGATCCGCGCCGCAGCGATCGACGGCCAAGGCGAGATCATGGTACAGGCCGATGGGTAAGCCCCGCTGTTTGGCTTTGGCCTGCACTAGCCTCAGTTGTTCGTCGATCAGCCACTGTAGGTACATGAAATAGTGGATTTGATCCTCGTGGTTGCGGGCGAATTCCTCCACCGCGTCGCTATCTGGCCTTTGGTACTCCTCAGGCCAGTCTGGCCAGATCCAGAGTTGGGGATTCTTTTCGTGCAAATATTCCCAAAGCGCGCAGTAAAGCGCAAAGCGCCTCAGCCTGTCACCCCCCTCGGCGACAAACTGGTGATAGGCGGCCAGCCTGTCAGGATCGGCGCCGGTTTGCTGTTTTTGCAAGAAGTGCGTAAAAGCGATCCGGAGCGCTTTTTGCTTGAGCGCCCACACCTTTTCGTACTCGACAAGCTCCGATTCCCGGAGGGCTTGAATTTGAGCTTGAATTTCTGCGCTTTGAAACCATTGCCGGGCGGTTTCAGATTCCTGAAATTCAGGGACGCTTTCGACGTCGAGATAAAGCGGATTTCGCCAAAACGTGGAATTGGGGAGATAGGGGCTGATGTTGTAGGGCTGACGGTTATCGATGGCATGCAGCGGGTTGAGCCCGAGGAAACTTCCTTCTAAATCTTCGGCAACCCAATCGATCAGCTCCAGGAGGTCGGAGAAGTCGCCGCAGCCCCAATTCCGTAGCGAGCGAACGCCATAGAGGCTGACCGCGACGCCAGCGGCCCTCCCACCTTGCTCAAGAGTCTCGGGAACCCAAGCGCGGTCGGGGCCCACAATGAGATGCGCTTGCGCCGTTTTTGTGCTGTCCTGATCTTGAATGTGTAGCAGCAGCTGGTGATAGCCGAGCGGGGCAACAAAAGGCCAAGTTCCCAAGCGCTCCTCGAATTTCTCGCCGAGTTCTGCCTGCGCGCTGACGGCCCAATGCGCAACAGGGAGCTCCGCGCTCTGTCTGGTCCCATCCTCACACACCAGCTCGGCGCGAAAGAGAGCTTTTCGCTGATGTGTTGGGATACGGATGGGAACCCGCAAGGGTTGGCCGTGGGGCACAACAACGGTGTGCGGAATGGTGGCGTTCCAGAAATTTCGGAGATAAGCGCGGAAGCTTTCGCGTTCGCCTTCCGGCGTGGATACATCCCACCCCAAAGAGGTTAGGATGGCGCGCTGCACATCTTTGGACGGAGTGTGGCGGTTTCCCCAAATGTCCCAAAACTCGGCAACGATGCCATGCGCTTGACACAGTTGCTCGAGGGGATTGATGGGTGAGGCGTTTTCAACGTCTAGACTTGGGGATTGCGCCATTCACAAATTCTGATTCTACCTGTTTCGTGGGATAATCAGGATGAGTGAGGAGTGCACTGTGCAAGCTGTTGTGGGCGAGAACAAGTTAAATCTGGAAGGTCCTGATGATCTGTTTGCCCGCGTGGACAACGAAGACTATCAGCATATCTCGCAAAGCGTTTTAACTACAACGCTCGACAAGGTCATCAACTGGGGCCGGTCCAATTCCATCTGGCCCATGACTTTCGGATTGGCTTGTTGCGCGATTGAGATGATGGCCATGAGCGCTTCTCGCTTTGACATCTCGCGCTTCGGGGCGGAGGTTTTTCGAGGCTCACCTCGTCAAAGCGACTGCATGATTATCGCGGGTCGCGTCTCGAATAAAATGGCGCCCGTCATCCGGCAGTTATACCAGCAAATGCCAGAGCCGCGATATGTCATCTCGATGGGAGCGTGCGCGACCTCTACGGGCGTCTTCAACAACTACGCGCTGATCCCAGTGAATCAAGTGATTCCGGTGGATGTCTACGTACCTGGATGCCCGCCTCGGCCCGAGCAGCTCATTTACGCCATTATGCTGCTCCAAAAGAAAATGGAAAACGAGCGCGGCACCCTGAAGAAAGCTCTTAACCTAGCCTAGCTGCGACATAGCTACAGGCTTTAGCGTACGGTTTGTCCCTCCAACCGGAAGCTTCGGAATTTTCCGGTATCAAAAAAGCTCCCCAATCCGACTTTGCCGGGTCCTAGGCTCATGTCGACTGCGCGGAACGAGGGGCTTGTCTTGCCATCCACCCACACATCCACGCGGCCTGTTCCGGCATCGTAGGTCAGTTTGACCTGATGCCAGGTTTCGTCCCGCAACGCCGGGGGCCCTTCCTCTGAACTGATCCGGACGCGATCGCCGCCATAGACGTGAAAAATTCCGTTGTGCACGGGAACATCCTTTGCGGCGTCCACGGATAGGTGTGCGTAATTAAAGTGCTCGGGATCCCGCCAGGCATAGACCAGAATTACTGAATTGCGGCGGTCGCGAATCGCCCGAGGTTCCGCTTGTAGCTCCACTCGAAGCGTCACCTTGCGAAAAGGCGCGGTGTCGGCAATCACGTACTGGCTTGGCCGGCGCGGTTGCATCGAAGGGCGCGGAACCAGAAGTTCGAGCACACCGTTTGAGTACTTCCAATCGGAGGCAACCGGTGCAAACCAGCGAAGCCCAAAGGCCTCGATGATTTCAGCGCCCTGCGCCAAGCGAGCGACGATCAGCAAGGCAACCAGAAGGAGGGTGCGTGACATGCTGGCCAATTTAAACTACTTCGTTTGCCGGCGCCGGCAGGCTGTGATTTACTTGGGGTGATGGTTCTGCGCACTGTTTTCCTTCCTATTCTAAGCTTGACGTACGCACAGCTCATGCCCCTAGCTGCTCAAGTGGAGATCCGGCGTTTTCCTGACCGCATCAGCGTAGACATCAACGGGGCTCCTTTTACTTCGCTCTACATTGCCAACGTGCGTAAGCCCTATCTTCACCCGCTGCGTTCCGCCTCTGGCAAAATCGTGACGCGGCGCTATCCCATGGAGAACGTCGAGGGCGAACCGAAGGATCATCCCCATCACCGCGGACTCTGGTTTACGCACGGCGACGTTAACGGCGTCGATTTCTGGATGAGCGACCCGCTGGCGCGAAATGATAACGGCGCAGTCATCGCCGTCAAGCAAATCCACCGGGCCAAAGGCGGACGCGACAAAGGGCAAATTGTGGCCACCTTCGAGTGGCGCGATAAGTCTGGCGCCGTGCACCTGGTGGAGGACCGCACCATCACGTTCTATGCCGAGACCGACCGCCGCACCATGGATATCGAAGCCCGGCTCACCGCCGCCAACCGCGACGTGAAGTTTGGCGACACCAAGGAGGGAAGTTTTGGCTTGCGGCTGAATCCTCAACTGCAAGAGCTGAAGGGAACGGGCAAGATGACGAATGCTGAAGGCGCCCAGACGGAAAAACAAGTATGGGGTCGGCCGAGCGCCTGGGTCGATTATGCCGGCACGATCGACGGGGAGCCACTCGGAATTGCCATCCTGGATCACCCGAGCAACCCCCGCCATCCGACGCACTGGCATTCCCGCGCCTATGGCTTATTTGCCGCGAATATTTTCGGGCTCCATGATTTCTACGGGGACAAAACCAAAGACGGCAGCCTGCTTTTGAAAAAAGGCGAGTCGCTCCGTTTCCTGTACCGTGTGCTCATTCATCCTGGGGATACGGCCTCGGCAAACATCGCCGCCGAGTTCCGGAAGTTCGCCGAACTTCGCTAGCGCGGTGCTACGGTTCGGGTGGTTTTTGAAACCCCAAGGGCCACTGCCGGCCTGCGGTTCTTTCTTTGACCTGAGCCGGCGATTTTAGTAAGGAATTGCGCCCTTCACATTCAAACGGACGCGGTAGACCGAGGTCATGGCGGTGACGTAGAGGGTCTGAAAATCCGCATCGCCAAAAGCGCAGTTTCGCGGCGTCTCGGCGAGCTCGATTGTTTTGAGAAGCTTACCCTGCGAACTGTAAACGGCCAGCTGGTTGCACGCCACCCAAAGATTGCCCTTTTCATCAGTCCGAATGCCGGCAGGTGGTCCATCGATGCCCGTTAAAAGGAGACGCTCTTGCGACGCTCTTCCAGCGCCATCCAGATCATAGGCATAGACGGCGCGCTCATCGGAATTGCTCACATAAAGGATGCGCCCGTTGGGCGACAGCGCTACGCCATTCGGGCGTCCTTTCGGCTTGGCGATCACTTCCAACTCGCCCTTCGGGCTAATGTGGTACACGCCAAAGAAATCCAGTTCTCTCCGGTCGAGCTGCTCGCCGAAGGCCGGATCCGTAAAGTAAATGTGGCCATCCCGGCGAACAACCACATCATTGGGCGCATTCAGACGTTTGCCTTCAAAACGATCTGCCAGCACCTCCCAGCCGTCCTTGGTTTTGCGCACCAGGCGGCGGTTTCTTGTTTCACAGCTAATCAGCCTGCCCTGGGCATCGAAGGCATGGCCACTTGCACCAGCGGAGTTCTCGCGGTAAGTCTGGAGGCCAATTCCTGGCGTCCACTTGACGACCCGGTTATTTGGGACGTCACTAAAGAGCAGAAAGCCTTCTTTCGACCACACCGGTCCGTCTGTGAAGCGAAAATTTCCTGCTAGCTTTTCGATTCTTAGATCCGTGAAATCCTGGCCGCACAGGGCGGACACAAGCAGCAGGATCCAAGCCAGCATACCCATCCCTTCCATCATAACCACGGCGTTGAAGCCACGAGCCTGCGTAAGATGAGACAAGAGGGGTAGCTCAGGGCGGCTGCGAGGAGAGGAGAGATCTGACTTGCGCCAGGTACTTACCGTTCACGAGCCGGTGTTAGTCAATACGCTCGGCCACAGTGCCGGTACCCTGATCTTCGCTACCTTCCTCTATTTGCTTCTACGAGACCGCGCTGGGGCCCGCCTACGAGGCAGCCGCCTCACCTTGTGTGCCGCCACGCTGGCGTTTCTTTGGAACGCCACCTCGCTCGCGGTTCTGGCAGCCCCGTCTGAGATTTTGGTCGCTATCAGTTCGTCGGCTCTCAGCCTTCTGCCAGCCGTTCTACTCCATCTTTCTCTGGGAGACCAGTTTTCTGGCGTGCGGTGGGGAGGCTACCTCTTCAGCGGAATCACGATTCTAATCCATCTGACTGAACCCTGGTTTGACGGCTTTGAGCAGCACTTGCTTGCCTTGAGACTAACGACCTACGGCTTTGGAGCGCTGACGCTTCTTGCGGTTGTGCTCCAACTCCGTTCTACACGAACACTCAGCCGCCGTCTGGCAGGGACGATGTCGCTGTTCCTGTTCTCGCTGTCATTTGCCCATTTTGGAATTGATACCGCCGCCCCGGTCTTCTGGCCAGTCGAGCTTGTGGCGCATCATGCGGGCATCGCCCTTGCCTTGTTTGTGCTCTTGCAGGACTACCGGTTTTTGTTGCTCGACGCTTTCGTCCGGCTGTTGGCGAGCATGATGCTGGCCGCGGGTTTCGTGTTCCTGGTGGTGAGCTTGTTCGACGTTCGGCAGCTGCTGGCGCAAGCTGCGCAAGATCCCTTTCAAGAGGGGATGCTAATCGTCTGCACTTGTCTTCTTCTGCTCGCCTTTGCGGGGATCCGCCGGGCCCTTGAAGAAGGCTTGCAAAAGCTGCTGTTCCCGCGGCCAGATCTTGATGTGATTGTGCAGGATTTGCGGGGAATCGCGATGGCTTGTAAGGACGAGAACGAATTTCTCGCTACGGCTGGAGAGCAGATCGCGCAATTTCTGGAGGCTTCTGTCCTTGCTTTTCCCTTCCCAGGTGAGCCTCCTGCCACGCCTTGCCCGGTGGCGGATCTTCCCGCCGAAATCCGGGGTCCGATGGAACAAGCTGGAGCGCAAGCGATTCTCCCTTTGCGCCTGTCAGGCTCTGAAGCGAGGGTTTTCCTCTTTGGCCGCAGACGGGGAGGCAGGCGTTACCTTAGCGAAGATTTCGCTGCTCTATCCCGCGTTCAAGCGGAATTGACCGAGCAGCTCAAAGCCTTCCGAGAGGCGGAGATGCGAAGGCTGGTCTCCCAGGCGGAATTCCGCGCTCTCCAGTCGCAGATTCATCCGCATTTTTTGTTTAATGCCTTGAATACGCTGTATGGGGTGATCCCTCGAGAAGCCAAGGGAGCGCGTCAAACGGTGCTAAACCTGGCCGACATTTTCCGCTATTTCCTGCGCACGGACCGCGCCTGGATTCCTTTGCAAGAAGAACTTCTGATCGTCCAAGCTTATCTCGAAATCGAAAGCCTGCGACTCGGCCCGAAACTCCGCACCGAGATTAACGTGGCCCCAGAAGCGCTTGCCGTGCCAATTCCTGTGCTCACCATCCAGCCATTGGTTGAGAACGCCGTCAAGCACGGGGTCGCTGCAAAAGCGGAAGGCGGCGCGGTTCGTCTCGAGATTTCCGTCTGCGGCGACCGGATGCGGGTGCTGGTGGCGGACACTGGAGCTGGCTTTGACGACTCTCCGGCTCAAGTTTCCGCGGTCATGGGTGCACGCGTCGGTCTCGATAACGTCATCAAGCGGCTTGAACTCTGCTATGGCCCTGAAGCGACTTTGGAAATTCAAACTGGATCGCAGGGCACTCAGGTAAGGTTCGAGGTTCCCTTAAGACAATCGGAAACAAAGCAGGGAGCCGGCAAGCCAGCCAAAACCGGTAACCGGCAAGAGGTGTTGCGATGAAAGTGTTGATTGCCGACGACGAACCCATTGCACGCCAAATCTTGCGCGAGCTGCTCGAAGAGATTGAAGGAACGGTCGTGTGCGGCGAGGCCGCGGACGGAAAGGAAGCCGTATCGCTTGCACGCCAGCTACAGCCAGACGTCATGCTCCTTGACCTCTACATGCCTGGTCTGGACGGCTTCCAAGTTAAAGAGGCCTTCCCCGGAGAACACGCGCCGCTTGTGATTTTTGTCACTGCCTACGAGCGTCACGCCCTTCAGGCCTTTGACGCTGGGGCCGTGGATTATGTCCTAAAACCTGTTCGAAAGGAGCGATTAGAGGCAGCGCTTCAAAAGGCTCGCTCCCAACTCGCAGGGAAAATGGCCCCCAAGCCTGCCTCGTTTGCGAGCCGCAAAATCGTCGGCCGTCTCGGGAACGACCTCCACCTGCTGGACCCCTCCGAGGTAATTGCCTTTCAGGCTCAAGGCGATACAGTTTTCATTATCACAGCGCAAGGCCGCTACTACGCCAACCACACCTTGAAGGCTCTCGAACAGAAACTCCCCGCGGCGACGTTTCGCCGTGTGCACCGCTCCACGATTATCAATACAGACCAGATCCGGAAGATTTCGCCGCTCAGCAGCAAACGCTGGTTGTTACGGATGGCGAACGGCATGGAGGTAATCGTCAGTAAGAGGCTCTCCGGGGTGATTCGGGAGGAGACAGATTGGTAACCCGGGACGCCCCGCAAGTCCAAGACTCGCTTACGGTTTCTCTCCTGGTTTCAGCTTGCGCCATCTCCCGGTAGCAGGCGGATCTGTGGCCGAATTTGGCCCCGGCTCGGCGGGGGATGGCGTCGTCGCTACGCGCGAGGGATCGTTCTCTGGAGGACCGTCCACCCGCCGCCACACAGGTCCCTTGGGAGCGGTGCTCGTGCCTTCCTGGTTGTTTTCTGAGAGCAGGGGGCCGCTAGAGCCTTGAGGCTCATTGATGGGACGGCGCCTCAGACGTGGCCGCTCGGACTCGGAAGGAGAGGAAGGGCTCGGCTCTTCGGAGACGGTCGGAAGGGAGCTCACCGTTGTTGGTTCCCCTGATGGAGCGGGGGAGGCACTGTCCACGGCAAGATAAGTGCGTCGATATTTGAGTTCTGCGTCCGGATATCGCCGGCGGGCAGCAGCTGCTAGGAGCACCTCGACCTGGCGTTGTTGACCAGCGCGGGCTCCTTCCGGCAGCAGGAAGTGCAGCGCGTAACGTTGCCGCAGGCGGCTGAAGGTGCGTTCGAGAGCGCCGGCCTCATCGATGCTCATCGAATCGCCGCCAGAGAGCCGGGCAATTTCTGCCGTCCCTGCGGAACGTGTTCCAGACCCACGGATCACCGGGCCTCCGCTGCCCGGCCACGACGGTCCCCGCCGGCCGAAAATGATGTCCGGCCAGTTCAGGCCTACGGGCCAGCTGGTTCTGTCTCCACCTCCTCCGCTGGGTGCACCGCCGCCCCAACGGCCTCGCATGGCGTCTGGCGCCAGCAGCAAACTCAGCGTTGTATCCGCACGGGCTAGGGCATTCGCAACGGCAAACTCATCGCGTTCAAATTCAGTTTGATCGTCCGTCAGGATCACGATCGCCCGACGGGCATCCTTGCGGGCGGACCCCTGAATGTATCGTGCGGCGTCGTAAATTCCCCGGTTAATGTCAGTGCCCCCGTTGAATCTCTCCTGATTCAACAAGTTCGCCAGTTCATCTTCGACCGACTCAAGACTGGATTGAAACGGCATGCGAAGCCGCGTCTGACGGTCAAAGACCATGATCGCGACCCGGTCTTCCCGACCTAACACCTGTAAGGCTTGGCTCGCGCCATTCGCAATTCGTTGGACATGGGGCCTCATGCTGGCGCTCACGTCGAGTAACAACACGAAGTCCACGGGCATGTCCTCGGCCAGGAAGTTCCGGATATCGCGCTCTATACCCTCCTCTCGCAGGATGAAGTCCTCGCGGCGGAGGCCGCTCACGGCGCGCTTACCCTCAAGCACCTGGACATCGACACGCACCAAAGAGACATCACTGCGGAAAACCACGCCAGGCGCGGATTCATTCCCCTTGGCACTCGGCCAGAGAATCAATAACAGACCCGCTGATAAAAAGAAGCGGCGAGCCGTCATCGCTAGCCCTCCCGTTGCTTGTCGACGCAAACCAAGGACGGAGAGTTCCAAAAGTTCAGACAAGATTATGCCAAGAGGCCCGTCGCTTTGGCACCCCCTTCGATCCCGGCCCTTGAGCGCCAGCCTGCACCTTTTCCGGGTGAGCCTTCGCGTAGCGGGGTCCTCAGCTCCCCAAAAACCAGAAGATTCCCGCTCCTCAAAGGGTCAGGAGAAGGATGTCACCGCCGGCTAGCGGCGGTTTGTGTGGCAGCGGGTTTCACGCTGGCGGTCTGCTGCGCTTTCGGTTTTACTTTCAGCAGAATCGGTTCGGGAGCCGCATAGGAGGACTCTTGTGGGGAACGCGTCTCCACCTTACCGCTCACATAAATCAGCTGCTCAATCGGTTCAGCAGACGGCAGCGCCTCAATCTGAAAGCTGCGGCGAGATTCCTCTTCCGTAATCAACACGCCGTTAAGGCCGACATCCAAAACGCGGACCCGCGGAGGCAAATTCCGTACCTCCACCGGTATACGACCCCCGAAATCATACTGCCGAGCCACGCTCACCACCACTTCAGCCGTGCCGCCGGGCTCCAGCACGATTTCCTTAGTTTCTGTCTTCATGAGGATGTCCGGTTTTGGCATGAGAGCGAGTAGCTTCAACTGGTCTTCCGGATTCGCCCGGCGCACCAGCCGGCGTCCATCGATTTCGGCGCGCCCCGCCACTTCTATCCGGACCGCTTCGGGAAGCTCTGCATGTTCTTCCGCGCTGAGAAGCAGAGTGGTGCTCACTTGACCCTTCGCGATGATGCCTTTGGTCGCCCTCACACCGGAAGGAAGCCCTTCCATTTCAACCTCAATGGGCCCCTCGAAATCATCCATCCGGAAGGCGGTTACCGTCAGCGGTATGCTCCCGCCTCGCGGTACATTCGGATTGCGGGGGGAGACACTCAACTGAAAGTCCGGCTTGGGAGCGCGGATGGTCAGCCGGTAGGAGTGCCTTTCACTGTATTCCCCTCGTACGTCGCGGATTCGAACAAGGTAGTCACCATCGGCCGGGGCGGTGAATTGCAAATAGGAATCCTTCTCATAGCCCGGCCCACCATCATCGTTCCGGTAATAGAGACGCACCAGTGGCAGCCCGTTGGAAGCGAATTGCGTTCCGGGAGGATGAATTTGAACCTTATAGACCGGTTTATCGATCGCGTGGGCCTCGCTCGAGGTACCGAAATAAGCGATGCGCTGGTTATTGAATGACTCGGCGATGAAGTCGTCGTCCGGTGTGCGGGGCAGGGCTTGAATCCGCACGATTTCGCTCCCAATCATCAGATAATCGCCCACGGCAAAGCTGTTCCAGGACTGAATGCGAATGCCTCGTGACTGCGAGTCGTGGTCACGCAGAACGGTATAGGTCTCACTCACCGCGCGCACCGTAGCGCGCTCAATGGGCTTTCCCTTCGCGTCGAGAACTTCAATTTCTGAATCCAGCTCGGAATCCAGGCGCCGCGCATTCACCTCCAGAACAAACTTCTGCCCCTTCTTCGCTGGGAAACGGTAGTAATGCGCCGGAGCATTCATCTTGCCATTGATGGTGATTGGCGAGGATACGACTTGGGCCGAAGCGATCGAGATGTTCGCACCCGTCGCCTCTACCTCAGGCTCGTCGCCAAGTGCTAACCGCAGACGACTGAACGACTTCGTGTTGCCAATCTGCGGGCGTAGAACGACGGCGTTATCGTCCTCAGGTGATGCCTCACCCTTTACCGCCAGCTTCCCATCGCCAAGTTGAAAGCCGAGCAGCGAGACAGATCTTGTCTCCCCGCGCCGTAAGCCAAGGGGAAACGCACTGACCGCTAACGGGAACTTGCCCACTTTGTAACGGTAGAAGTTCTGCGCGCGCCCGCTTTGCAAATAGTCGCTGATGCGGATGTAATAAGCACCGCCGCGCTCGAAACGGTGAGAGAATCGCTCCGCCTGGAGAGGATTGTTGTAGCCATATTCCCGAACCACCGAACCGTCTTCGGCGAAAATGGCGACCACGGGTTGTAGCTGTGACCCCAGCTGAGAGGCTCCGTTTTCAAACGTGAGTTCCTCGCCCGCCTTCACCTGGATCTTGAAGTAATCCACGTCTCCCGGGCGGGAAATCGTGCCTGCCAAGATGGTGGGCCAATAACTTTCGAAAGCCCGCTCGGGAACATCATTGGGCTCGGAATCTGGACTTTCGCCGTAGTAGGGCTCGATGAGAAAGCGCCCCTCAGGCGATGTGCCGAGCGGCGTTAAGAGGCGAAACTTAACCACGCCAACCTCGGCATCCGGCGCCACTTCGAGCTCTAGGGTCACCTGGTTGCGAGGCGGCAAAGGTCCAAGATCAATCGTTGATTGTGTACCGGCGGATCCGAGCCGGACTTCGGGAAGATCCGGTAGCTCCTTGATGCGCAGAATTCGCGCCTTGATTCCAGGTTCGCTGAAGTAGATGGCGCTTGCCTTGGCGAGATTAAAACCTTCGATGGTCATCTCGACCGTGGCGCCGCGAGCCACCCCTAAAGGCGAAACTGACATGAGCGTCGGGGGTGTAATGCGCGACCCTGTTGGATGGTCGGTTTTGCCTGCAATCCCGGAACTCGCCACCATCAGAGCGAATCCAATACACATCCATTTGGAAGCACGGACAAGCATGATCTCACCTCGCGGCAATCCTACTGGTAGCGGGGGTGCTTAAAAGCTGTCCCACATCATAGATCGTGAGTGAACCGTCGTAGCGTCCCGCGGCAAAACGCTTGCCATCGGGAGAGAAACGTAAGGCTAAAACCCAATCTGGCTGATTCGCTAGGACCTTGCGCTCAGACAGGTCCCTGGCGTTGAAAATTTTGATGGTGCGGTCGGCGGAGGAGGAAATGAGCGTCTCGCCGTCTGGCGACCAGGCCAATTGGAGCACGGCATCTTCGTGCGCAATCAAGGTGTTCAACAAGTCGCCGTTCCGTTCCTTGAGCGCCCACACCCGGATTGTCTTATCCAGGCCCCCGGCCGCCACCATCTGCCCTGTGGGGTCCAGGGCCATCGCCTGAATCCCATCCACGGCATCGCTGAGCGTGTAAAGACGTTCACCAGTTTGCGGATTCCAAATCTTCACCGTGCGGTCTGCTGCACCAGAAAGTAGGTACTTGCCGTCCGGCGTGAAGGCCACGGCGTAGACCGCGTCAATATGATCCTTGAGGGTACGGATCTCCTTGCCGCTTGAGGCATCCCACAGCTTGATGAGCTTATCGTAGCTGGAAGTCGCAACCTGCTTCCCATCCGGCGAAAAAGCAACCGCATAAATGCAATCGCTATGACCCTCGAAGTGAGCGGCAACCGATCTTGCCTCAAGATCCCAAATTTTAACTTCGCCTTTTTTGCCGGGGACCCCACCAGCGGCGGCCAAGCGCTTCCCATCCGGCGAAAAAGCGAGGGCGCGCACGGCTTCTGCATGCCCCTCCAAAACCCCAACCGTGGCCTGGCTAGCAGGTTCGGAAAGCCGGACTTCCCGGTAGCCGCCCAACGCGAGCAGCTTTCCATCAGGACGATAGGCTAAGGCATAGATCTGCGCCCTTTTAGGAGGGAGTTTTTGGGCCGGAGAAAAATGACACATGAGGAGCATGGAGAGAGCGAGTAGCGCTCCTCGAGGCGTTGTCATCTCCAATCTCCTTAGTAGTTAAACAAGAACTCTTTGCTAGTGAGCACGGCCCACAGCAGATCTTCCAAGGCTTGCCGCCGGGCTTCTCTTTGTGCCTCGGCCGAGCCTTTCAACTGGCGGGCTTTTTCGAGGGCGGCCAGCGCAGACTGCTTTTCCGCCTCAGTCGGATAGCGCGAATAGGCAGCCAAAAAGATATGCTCCAGGATCCGCGCATCCGACAAGCCGAGCTTCAAAAACAGGGCGATTGTTCCGTCGCTCGCGCTCAGTTTCTGATTCAGGGTATCTCCATTGATGACATGGAGCGCTTGCGCGATGCTCGGATCGGACGAGCGTTCACTCGCATCGCAAATGATGCGGTTCGGCCGCCCAAACGCCGTGAGAAACTGCGAGGCCACTTGCGAGTCTGGCAGCTGTAGCGCCCGCGTACCTAGCGGATACCCGCTAAACGGCGTTGGCACGCCCGTGACCTGGCTCATGGCGTCGAGAATCACCTCGGCCGGCAACCGCTTCACAATGTATTTCGAGTAATACAAGTTGTCGTGGCCATTGGTGGAATTGGCCTCGGATGCCAGCTGATACACAGCTGAATTCATGATGGTGCGAACAAGATGCTTGATGTCAAACCGGTGGTCGACGAAGTCTTTCACCAACGCCGCGAACAACTCTTCGTTGGAGGCCGCATTCGCCTCGCGAACATCATCCACCGGATCCACTAAGCCGCGGCCCATGAAGTTGGCCCATACGCGGTTAACAATGGCCCTAGCAAAGTAGGGATTTTGGGGTGAAGTCAGCCACTTGGCGAAATGCTGGCGACGGTCCTCGGTCGATTCCAACGGCATGGGGACGCCATCCAGGGGCGTCGGTGGCAGTGGTCGAAGCAGACGGGGATGGTTCACCTCGCCCGTGGTTTTAGCGAACACGACCGACTCGCCAGGCTCCGAGCCATTTTTAATCCCAATCCGCGCGAACAAGTTCGCCATCTTGTAGTACTGAACTTGCGTCCACTTCTCAAGGGGGTGGTTGTGGCAACGCGCGCAGGTTAACCTTTGCCCCAAAAAAGCCTGCGTCACGTTCTCCGTCAGATCAATGGGATCTTTATGCAAAACGAAGTAATTTAAGGCGCCATGTTGCCGCGTGTTGCCCGAGGCAGTGAAGATGTCGCGAGCAAACTCATCCCAGGGCTTGTTCGTTTTGACACTATCGCGGATCCAGTTGTAGAAGGACCACATGGCGTTGGGTCGCAACCGTCGGCTGGAGACTAAGAGCAAATCGGACCACTTATAGGCCCAGTAGTCGACATACTCTTCTCGTTCGAGGAGCTTGTCGATCAACTTAGAGCGTTTATCTGGTGACTTCTCGGCAAGAAACTGTTCCACCTCCTCGGTGGTTGGCAAAATGCCGGCAGCGTCCAAAAAGGCGCGCCGGATAAACGTAGAATCCGAGGCTGTTGCAGAAGGTGCAAGATTCAGGCTCTTCCATTTGGCCAAGGCCAGATCATCAATAAAATTGCGCCGTTCAAAGTGCCGGTAGTCGGCCTCAGAAACTTTTGTTGGATACGGTGAAGTCAGCCGCGTGTAGACGATTTTGCTGGCATACCAGGCGGTAATCGCGGCTTCGCCATGACCCGTAATTTTGGTCTTGCCCGAGTCATCAACCAAGGCGACCCCTTCATTATTCGAGCTGAATTTCACCCAGTGGGTGACGTCTTCCAAACGGCCATCCGAATACTTAGCTCGGACCACAATCTGCTGCTCCTGGTTCGGCTTGAGCGTCGCGGCCTTCGGGAAGACTTCCAGTTCCGTGACCTCGGCATCTTGGGGAGAAGGCGGCGGAGCGCCGGCTGCGATCCAGTCATGAATCACCCGGTATTCGAAAGCGTCCTTTTTGAAACGCAGTCCCCCGCCGTGCGGAATGCTGAATGTGGCTTTCTGGAGAATCAAGCTGGCTGCTGGTTCGGCCAGCGACACTCGCCGGGCCAACGATTGGCGCGTCAGCACGTCGTAGTCCAGTTCAGGATCGTAGCCGCGGAGTGTGAGCTTGAAGCCGTTCTTTCCGGCTTGTGCGCCGTGACAGGCGCCTTGGTTACACCCCGCCTTGGTCAGTACCGGGATTACGTGATTGCGAAAACTAAAAGTAAACGGGGCCTGCATGCCCTTCACTCGGACAGTCACCGAAGCGCGCTGCCCGCGGACCTGGGCGCGAATCACGGTTTCGCCATCCCCTACCGGCCGCACCAAACCGGTGCGATCCACAGCGGCGATCTTCGGATTGTCGGAAGTCCACTCCGCCAGGCGCGTCCAGTCCTCAGAAAAGCCATCTTGGAAAGCCTCGGCAAGCAGCTGCTGGCGCGAGTGCGGCGAAGTGAGTTCCACTTTTTCCGGCAGGATTTTGAAGCTTTGCGCTGCGGCTGCATCGAGAAACAGCCCCGCCCACAGAATCGCGGTCAAAGAATGCCCCTTCATTGGTTGCTCACCCAGTGCGGTCTGTGGCCCTCTCGACGAGCGCCACCATTTACTTCTTATTGTAGATCCAAGCGGCGCGCTTCCTAGCAACAGAGCGGCAGCACTCCTAACTTGCGGCGTAAGGACAGGGATCTAGCCATTCAGCCCGGCAAGAACGCCCCGCATATAGGCAAAGGAGCGCTGCATGCCCACCAGCGGACTATCGGCTTCAATCTCATATTCCAGCATGACGCCACCGTTGTAATTCATCTTGCGAAGTTGTTTGAAAATGGCCACGACGGGCATGGCGCCCTCACCCACCACGCATTGTGAGTCCCGGTCCTTGAGATTCTTTAGGTCTTTCA
Source organism: Bryobacteraceae bacterium (assembly GCA_025056455.1). Taxonomy (GTDB): domain Bacteria; phylum Acidobacteriota; class Terriglobia; order Bryobacterales; family Bryobacteraceae; genus CADEFT01. Next base: position 180,766 of record JANWVY010000005.1, read on the forward strand.
TGTGCATATCGAGAAGGCGGGAGCCAGCTTCGGCAATCGACTCAACCACGTCTACCCCAGTTCGCGTCGTGTGGCCCACGTCGATGCAGAGGCCCATCCGCGGGTCCATATTCCGGATCAATTTGAGTGCGCTCTGCGGAGTGGGAAAATGCGGATCTTCTGGTCCATGGTTATGGATGGCTACCTTGATGTTGTAGCGAACCGCCATTTTTTCAATCAACGGTACTGTTTGAGCGGTGGGGGCCACGACCATCAACGGCATACCTGCTGCCTTGGCATACTCAAAATAAAAGCGGATGTCGGATTCGTCGTTTTTCTGAAGGTTGATGGTGCCCCCTCCCAAAATCTTGAGCCCTGCTTTTTCAAACTCAGCGCGACCCCGCGCCAGCTCCTCTGGCGTACTGCGATACGGCAAGTGAAATTCTTTGATGTTGATATAAGGCGTACCGATTTGCTTCACCATTTTGATGGCGAGCGAACGGCTGAACTGTCGCAGCGAATAACTGGCCACGCCAAGCTGAAACTGCTCCTTCGCGGTGTTGTTCGCCATGGCCAGCGGGGCGGCGAGAGCCGAACTCGCCACGCCTCCAAAAGCAAGTAGGGATCTTCTTGTGACCGGCATACGGCCCGTATTCTCTCACAAACCGTCGATGCCGGAGACCATGCACCCCTGCGGTTGTTGTTTTTCGCGGCGTAAGACGGCAAAGGTAAACTTGTAAGTTCGTGCTCCTCTACGCCACTACAGTCTTTCTCAGCGCTTTTCTCCTATTTCACGTCCAGCCCATGATCGCCAAGATCATCCTTCCCTGGTTTGGTGGGAGCGCCGCTGTGTGGACCACTTGCATGCTTTTCTTTCAAAGCATGCTGGTAGCGGGTTATCTCTATTCGCACTGGACGATTCGCCGCTTGACCGCCCCGAAGCAGGCCTTCCTCCACATCGCGTTACTCGGTTTTAGTTTGCTGGCTCTGCCTGTAACTCCCGCCGAGGCCTGGAAGCCGGCCGGCGGAGAAAATCCCACCGTACGCATCTTGCTACTGCTGGCGGTAACCGTTGGCATCCCCTACTGGTTGCTCTCTTCGACAGGTCCTCTGATTCAAGCCTGGTACGCTCGTGCGTTTCCGTCGGCTTCTCCCTACCGGCTTTTTTCCTTGTCCAATCTGGGCTCAATGCTCGCTCTGCTTGCTTATCCCGTCCTCGTGGAGCCCTTTTTGCCCACGCGCCAGCAGGCGTTTGCTTGGAGCGCCGCGTATGTGGCTTTCGCGGGTTTGTGCGCCGTTTGTGCCTGGCGAAGCCGCCACCCACGGCAAGCCGCTTCTTTTAGTTCTCTTCCCTCAGCTCAAACAGACGCGTCTCTTCCCTCAGCTCAAACAGACGCGCGGCCGCAACCCAGACACTGGCTGTTTTGGCTAGGGTTGACGGCTTGCGCCTCCGCCCTGCTGCTGTCGGTTACCAATCATCTCACTCAGGATGTTGCCCCCATACCTTTCTTGTGGGTTCTTCCTCTGAGTCTCTATTTAACGAGCTTCATTCTCACGTTTGACAGCTCGGGTTGGTACAGCCGTGGCTTATATTTGCCCTTAACGGCGGCCGCGCTGGGTGGCATGTCCTGGGCCCTTGGCACCGCCGAAAACCTCAATATTCCGGCTAAACTTGCGATCTTTTCGGCATCCCTGTTTCTCTGCTGCATGACCTGCCACGGCGAAGTTGCGGCGCTCAAACCCCATCCGCGCTATCTCACCGGTTTCTACCTGATGATCTCCTTGGGCGGTGCCCTCGGCGCTCTTTTTGTAGCCGTTATCGCCCCTTACTGTTTTTCTTTCTTCTTAGAGATGCCAGTTGCCATGATCTCTCTGGCGGTTCTCGTGTTGGCGGTGAATTTTTATGATCCGGCCAGTCCTCTCCACCGCACCAAAAGCGGTTGGGGATGGGTGGCTGGCGCTGCCGTCACGCTCGCCATATCCGTGAACTTGGTTCGTTACCTGCAACAATCTGTTCAGTTTTATCGCGTGGTGGCACGAAACTTTTACGGCAGCTTGAAAACAGCTGACTACGGCACGTTTGAGGATCATAATCGATCCCGCAAACTGACCCACGGAATTATTAACCACGGCGAGCAATACCTAGTACCGGGACGCGAAAAAGAACCTACCAGCTACTTCGGCCCGACAACCGGCGTTGCGAGAGCCATTCACAGTAAAAACCGGAACAAAACCCAGCGTATTGGCATAACCGGTCTCGGGGCTGGCGTCATGCTCACTTACGCTCGCCCTGGCGACTACTACCGGATCTACGAAATTAACCCCCTGGTGGTTGACATCGCAAAACGCGAATTCACCTTCATCCGGGATTGCCCCGCTCAGCTGGACATCGTTCTTGGCGACGCCAGGCTTTCTCTCGAACGCGAGCCGCCGCAGAACTTTGACGTCTTACACCTCGACGCCTTCTCAAGCGATTCCGTCCCCGTTCACCTGCTGACCCGCGAGGCCTTTCAAATCTACTTCAAACACCTCCAGCCGGACGGCTATCTCGTTATTCACATTTCAAACCGCTACCTCGACTTACAGCCGGTGGTGGCCTGCGCCGTCGAGGCGTTGGGCAAATATGCCGTCCTGGTCGAGGACCCAGGATCCTCAGACGGAGAATTCTTTAGTACGGACATGGTCGTCGTCTCTAGCCGTCGGGAGGCGCTCCAAACACCTCTTTTGCGGGACTTCCCTCCCCCCAAAAGGCGAAAAGGGGTCAACCTGTGGACTGACGATTACAGCAATCTCTTTCGAATCATGAAAAAGTGACAGCTTTTCGCCCTCTATTAGCACTCGCTGGCGGCGAAGGAACCACATTCTGCGAAGAGCCCGGCTTCCTAAAAAATAGGAACATTCCTTCAGGTGATTTCCTCTCAGGCAATTTTCCCCAGCATTCCCTCTCCCTCAAACATGAAGTCGTTTCCTGTCCTCGCCGATCAAACTGGGGGAGGGTCCGGAGTGCTCCAGTAAGTTTGGCCAGGTCTTGGTTCTTGAGCTAGATCTTCCGCCCCGGTTCGGTTGAAGGCTAGGGCTTGAGCAAGGCTAGGCGCAAGCTGTCGGCAGGGGTCGGGACGGAGCGATGACGCGGTGGATACACCTCACGCTTCAGTCCAGCTGTCGTTGCGCAAGTGAGAGGATTTGGCTAACATCCAGTCGAGAACTTGAAAACCGGTTTACCCTCCGTTTTGGGGGACAATGTGCAGGTAGAAAATTCGCTTTGTGTCTTGGACCGTTCGCTCGCCCTGGAGCGCGTGGGTGGCGATGAGGATCTTTTGCGTGAGATGGCTCAGCTGTTTCTTGAAGAATATCCAGCGCAAATCTCCGCCATTCGAAACGCTGTCTCGCAACGAGACGCCAAAGCGATTGAGCGAACGGCACACAGCTTGAAAGGGTCTGTCGGTAACTTTGCGGCGTCAACCGCCTACCAGTCCGCGCTCGCCCTGGAGATTGTTGGGCGTACCGGCAAGTTGGAAGAGGCCGAGCAAACCTTGAAGGCCTTGGAAACTGCACTTGCCGACTTGCTTCCGGAGATGGAGAGGCTCGTAGCCTCGCACTGAGCGAGCCTCTCCAGGCGCTAGCGCCGCAGCGAGCAAGCCGTCTTGCGACTGCGGCCAACCGGCACCTTTAACGCAGGGTTGCGTGTATCGCACGCCTCTCCACCCCCAAGGCTTCCCAGCCGCACGCTTGGAGCTTCGGGACTGTCTGCTATAGTTGTGGTTTCCCGCATTTATGAGTTCTCCCGAACTTCCCGAAATTGTCTGCGCCCACAGTCCCGATTCTGACGACGCCTTCATGTTCTACGGGCTTGCCACAAAAAAAATACGCTCCAAGATCCTTACCCTTCGCCATGTCCTTGAGGATATCGAGTCGCTCAACCGTAAGGCCCTCGATGGTGTCTATGGGATGACCGCGATCTCTTATCACGCCTACCCCTACGTTGCGGACAAATATGTTCTGACCGCCGCTGGTTCAAGCGTAGGCGATGGCTATGGTCCGATCTTGGTCGCCAGCCGCCCTTTTGGGCCGGACGAAATTAAAGGAAAACGGATCGGAATTCCTGGAACGCTCACCTCGGCCTATCTGACCTTACGATTGATGGAGCCGGATTTCGAAGCGGTTCCGATGGCTTTTGATCAAATCTTAACCGCCGTGAAAGAACAAGCTGTGGATCTCGGGCTCATCATTCACGAGGGCCAGCTCACCTATGCCAAGGCGGGATTCTACAACGTGGTAGACCTCGGGCGGTGGTGGAAGAGTAAATTCAACTTGCCACTGCCGCTTGGGGCAAACGCCATCCTCCGCTCCCTCCCTGCTCCAGTCCAGTCGGAATGTACGCGCCTGTTGTCCGAGAGCATCCGCTACAGCCTGGACCACCAAGAAGAAGCCATTAATTACGCGCTTCAATTCGCCCGCGACATGGACCTCACGATGGCGCAGAAATTCGTTGGCATGTATGTGAACGACTACACGGTGGACTGTGGCGAGCTCCTACCGGTGGCCGCCCAGAAGTTGCTGGACTTAGGCTATGAGGCAGGCTTGATCCCACAACAAGTGAAACTGGAATTCGTTCGCTGAACGTCTTCAAAGCATGGGTAATTCGGGCCTCTTGCGAGTTGGTCTGCTCCTGTTGCTGGCGAACGTAGGGAGCGGCGCAAATGATCCGCGCACGAAAGAGCGGATCAAGGGCATTCGCGACTTCGCCAAACAAGGCTCAAGTGCAATCCCTGCAATTGAGCCCTATCTGGCCGACGCTGACCTGCCCGTCCGGCTAGAAGCCACCAAAGCCATCGCGGGAATCGGCACCCAGCGCTGCTTGGACCCTTTGGTCAAAGCCTTGCGCGACAACGCGCCAGAAGTCCAGATTGCTGCTGTCATCGGGCTCACGAACTTCTATCATCCCGGTTATTCCCGAACAGGCGCGCGTCTGTCCGAGGAAAATCGCGACGTGGTCGAAGCCTATGTTCAAGCCAGGCCGGATGTGGTGGAAGGGTTGGGTAAGGTGGCGAGGGGCGGATCAAGCTTCGAGGCGCGAGCCCACGCCGCCCGAGCCCTCGGCGTCTTGCGAGCCAAAGCCGCTACTGAGGACCTCCTCGAAGCGTTGAAATCGAAAAACAGCGCAGTCTTATTCGAAGTCTTGATCGCTTTCCAAAAGTTCGGCGATCCTGCGAATGCCTCTCGGGTTCAATATCTGCTTCGCGACTTGGATGACCGCGTTCAAATCGCTGCGATTGAGACCGCTGGAATTCTTCACAACCGCGCTGCTTTGCCCGACCTGCGGGACGTGATGGAACGAGCCCGGAACACTAAAATCCGGCGAGCTGCCCTCACCTCGATTGCCATGATGGCCGACGCATCCAGCCGCAACTTATTCCTTCAATACTTCAAGGACAAAGACGACGGCTTACGCGGAGCAGCCGCCGAAGGCCTGGGGCGGCTAAAAGATCCCGCCGACCGACCCGCCATGGAAGCGGCTTTTGAAAGCGAAAAGAAAATGGGTCCCCGTCTCTCCGCCGCTTTCGCCTTGGTCATGATGGGAAAGTTGGAGCTATCAGAATTTAGCCCTCTCCAGTATCTGATCAATACCCTGAATTCCAAGTTGTACCGGGATTCCGCCGCCCCCTTGCTCGCAGAACTGAGCCGCCAACCAGCCGTACGCCAGCAGCTTTACGCCGCTCTACCCAAAGGGACGAAAGAAGAGAAGTTGCGCCTAATTCGAATTCTCGGCTCTACCGGTGACCGGGAAACCTTACGGGCACTTGAAACCTGGAAGACGGATGCCGATCCGGAGGTGTCGCAGGAAAGCATAAAGGCAATCCGGTCGATCCAAGCCAGATTGCCTTGAGGAAAAACGGATACGTTGTAGGGCCCGTTCGAACCCGTAGTTCTACTTGGCCTTCTTCTGTTTCTGCTGACCGACGCGGACCTTGAACTGCTTCTGCTGAGCCTCTTGCCAGGCTTTCCAGTCAAAACGCTTGGCGGCGTCGGCAAGATAGGCCTGCTGGTCTGCTCCTTTGGGCAGAACGGCCATGATCGTGGCAAACGCCCCCGTTTCCGGATGCTGGATTCGGAAGCGCTTCACATTCGGGATTCCCATAACGACCTCAGTGTAACAAAACGGGCGAGTCGGTGCTGGCCTGGGCGATGCGAGGAATGCGGATGCTACGGTTTGCTTGTGCCTGCTATGCTTCCCTCTAATGAGACCTATGGACCTGTATCAATCCTTGCGGCTTGGCCTGGTTTTGCTGACCACTTTCTCTGCTTTGCTCGCGGAAGACAAGGCCGACCTAGCCATCGTGCACCGGATTCGCCAAGAGGCGTTCCAAAATTCCAAGCTCATGGAGCATCTTTTTTATCTCACAGACGTCAATGGCCACCGGCTTACGGGTTCGGAAGGCTACAAAAAGGCTGCGGATTGGGTTCGGAAGCGCGCTCAAGAATATGGTCTAGAGAACGCCAAGCTTGAAAGCTGGGGGCCCTTTGGGCGCACTTGGGATTACACCAAATTTGCGGCCCATCTAATCGAACCCGCGTATTCTCCTTTAATCGGGTTTCCGTTGGCCTGGACCCAAGGCACCAATGGCACACTGCTGGGCGAGCCCGTTCAAGCCATTTTGCGGTCCTTTGAAGATCTCGACAAACACAAGGGGAAGCTGAAGGGTAAGATCGTGTTGATTGATCCCGTTCGGGAAACACCCCTGCTGTTCAATCCCCTCTCCCGGCGCTTCACCGATGGAGACCTTGCGGGAGTCGAGCAAGCGCCCGATCCGGGGGCGATCTCGCCAGTTTTTGGTCGTCCTTCGCAGCCAGGGACTCCTTCACCCCTTGGCAATTTTCGCAGCATGGAGGAATTGCGCCGGTTCCGGACAAAGCGGGCGGAATTTCTTCGAGAGGAGGGGGTTTTGATGGCCATCTCAAACGGTACAGCAGGCGACGGCGGTACGGTGTTTGCCACGAGTGGAGGCTCCCACGATCCGAAAACGCCCCTACCACCGCCCATGATCGTTCTCACCCCCGAGCACTATAACCGTATCGTGCGTCTGCTGGAGAGAAAGATTCCTGTCAAGCTGGAAGTCGAGGTGCAGGCCCGCATCTCCGAAGGCAATCAAGATTCGTGGAACGTGACTGCCGAGATCCCCGGCACCCGCAAGAAAGACGAAGTGGTGATGATTGGGGCGCATTTGGATTCCTGGCATGGAGGCACAGGCGCGACTGACAACGCTGCCGGAAGCGCTGTCGTTTTGGAAGTCATGCGCATCCTAAAGTCGCTCCATGTCGCCATGGATCGCACGGTGCGGATGGCTTTGTGGAGTGGCGAGGAGCAAGGTTTGCTTGGTTCACGGGCCTATGTGAAATCGCATTTTGCCGATCCGGCGAAAATGATCCCAACCTCGGAACATGCAAAACTGTCGGCATACTACAATCTCGACAACGGGACGGGCAAAATTCGAGGCGTGTATTTACAAGGTAACGACATGGTGCGCCCGATTTTCGCGGCTTGGCTTGAGCCGTTCCGGGACTTAGGAGCCACTACGCTTTCCATTCGAAGCACCGGCGGAACCGACCATTTGTCGTTTGACGCCGTGGGACTTCCCGCTTTTCAATTCATCCAAGATCCCATCGAATACAACACTCGCACCCATCACTCAAACATGGATGTCTATGACCATGTCTCGCGCGGCGATCTGATGCAAGCGGCCGCCGTGATGGCATCCTTTGTTTACCACACGGCCATGCGAAGTGAGCTACTGCCCCGCAAGCCCCTGCCAAAACCTCAACCCGAGCGACAGTCCGGGGCTACGGAACGACCCTCTGGGGGGCAATGATTCCGTAAAGGATCGAATCAACGATTCCGAACCGTTTCCCTCGTCCAGTGAATCGATGAAGGAGGATGCGGAAAGATGGATCGGGAGGAGGCTTGGAAAATTCTCTGTGAGTTCGTCCAGTCGGACGCTCTCCGCCGCCATGCCCTTGCCGTTGAGACGTGCCTGGTGGCCTACGCCCGCAAACTCGGTGAAGATGAACAGAAATGGAGTGTCACAGCCCTGCTGCACGATTTTGATTGGGAGATCCATCCTCAAGCGCCAGATCACCCGATGAAGGGCGAGCCCATCTTAGCGAGTCGCGGGGTAGAGGAAGAAATCCGGCGCGCGATTCTTTCTCACGCAAGTTACAGCGGTGTGCCTCGAGTCTCCCTGCTTGAGAAAACACTCTTTGCGTGTGACGAACTCGCCGGGTTTCTCACTGCTATCTCGTATGTAAAGCCGGGTCGCAGCATTCATGAGGTCGATGTTGCGAGCGTGCGCAAAAAGATGAAAGACAAGGCATTTGCTCGAAGCGTCAACCGCGAGGACATCATCCGTGGAGCGCAGGAGCTGGGCGTGGATCTGGATGAACACATCGCCTTCTGCATTCATGCCATGCGGCAAAACGCCGCCGCCCTGGGATTGGAGGGAATTGGGGCTCCCTCGTCAAGCTAGCCTCTCCCTCGTTTTGTGTCGCCACAAGCCCCCAACTTGGGATCTTCCTTTCGCACCTGTCTTCCGTCATGCTGGAAAGAACGACTACTAGGGTTGATAATCGGTCATCACGAACCGGCGGGAAACCTCCTGCCAAAACGGAGCAAAGGGAGTTAAGTCTTTGAAAGTACCACCGCCCGGCGCTGGCGCGCGGCGCAAGGCATCGTTTGCGGGGCTCTATGTCTTCTTGATCACCATCATCATGTTTTTTGCCGGATTTACAAGCGCGATGGTCCTGCGGCGGGTAGCTTCCGAGGATTGGAAGAGCACTCCCACCCCGGATCTGCTGTGGATCAATACCGCAGTGCTAGGCCTAAGTAGCCTAGCTGCCGAGAAGGCGCGCCGTGAACTGCGGACGGGTGACCGGAAGCAATTCAACTTCGCTTGGATACTCGCCACGTTGCTTGGCGGCGGTTTTGTCGTAGGTCAGATCCTTATGTGGCAGCAGCTCCAGCACCAAGGGGTTTATCTCAACAGTCACCCCGGTAGCGCCTTCTTCTACGTGGGAACCATCGCGCACGCTCTGCACTTGGCAGGAGGCTGGCTCTGGATGTCCTATCTCGCCTTTCGCGCCCTCCGGCTCGAACTTGGGCCCGGAAGAAGAACCTCAGTAGATCTTGCGACGCTGTACTGGCATTTTCTCGGCTTACTCTGGCTCTATTTACTTTGGTTGTTCTGGTATTGGGGGCGTTAGACCTGCCTTCAAACAGAAGCTCGCGCAACGCACGGCTCGCCGCAGAGGCAAGCACGGCAGCCCAGCAAGCACTGGATTGCACCCAGGCTTTTACGACACCTGAAAAGCTCCTATAATAAGATCACGACAACGGGCTGCCAAGTCCGCAAACCTAAAAACTGGGGTCAATTATGAAACAGCGTCCGCTTCCAAGGGTAACCTTGCTTGCCATCTGCATCTGCGCCTGTTTTCTCCACGGTGTCACCGCCAGGCTGGATGCCCAGATCTTGTACGGTTCACTGGTCGGAACAGTAACAGATGCCAGTGACGCGGCCGTGCCTGACGCGACAGTAACGATTACCAATAAGGAAACTGGGGCGGTACGGTCCGTAACTACGAATCAAACTGGTAGTTATGTGATTCCAACAATCCAAAATGGCACTTACTCGATCGAGGTGAAAAAAGAAGGTTTCCGCACGGTTCGTCAAGACAACGTCGAGGTGTTGATCAACAACGTCACTCGCGTTGATTTGAAGTTGGCTGTCGGCCAGGTTTCTGAGTCAGTAACGGTGGAAGCAGTTGCGGGGGGATTGCAAACCGATCGCGCCGAAGTAAAAGCCGAAATCACAACCAAGGTGCTGACAGACATTCCTGTTCCAGGGCAGCGAAATTACCAGGCCCTGTTCATCACAATTCCAGGCATTGCTCCACCCACAACGCCGCACTCGATTCCTTCCAATCCGTCTCGAGCGATGCAGTGGCAGACGAATGGAAACAACACAGCGTCGAACAACACAAGAATTGACGGAGCGAGCGCCACAAACGTGTGGTTGCCACATATCGCGAGCTACGTCCCGGCACTTGAATCCATCGAAAGCGTGAACATTGTGACCAATACCTTTGACGCCGAACAGGGGCTTGCCGGCGGCGCGAGTGTGAACGTGACGATCCGGTCTGGCGGCAACAATGTCAATGGTGCGCTCTTCCACTACCATCAGGGCAACTGGAGCCAGGCGCGTAACTTCTTCCTTCCGGAAAACCAGAAGAACCCGAAGTTTGTTTACAACCAGTACGGCGGGCGCATTGGTGGACCCATTAAAAAGAATCGAGCGTTTTACTTTGTCTCCTATGAGGGGACAGCCGACCACCGCTTCGCCGGCGCTCTCTTTACGATCCCTACGCCGCCCATGCGAACGGGAGATTTGTCAGGTTCTCCCCTTCCGGTTTATGATCCGCTGACTGGAGCGGCGAATGGGACCGGACGCCAACCCTTCCCCAACAGCAGAATTCCTGCCTCGCGCATTCATCCCACCGCCGCGTTGTTGATGCAGCGTTTGCCGCAGGAGAACAACCCTTCTCCCACGGGCATTCCAACGAACAACTACTTCGCCACTGGAGCGGCGGCCTTCGATCGCCGGACGATCGATTCGAAATTCAACTTCAATCTCTCGGATAGGTGGACGGCCTATGCCCGGCTGAGCTGGTTGGATTTCGATATGGTTGCGCCCACTGCGTTCGGAGATATTGGAGGGCAACCGATCGCCTTTGGCAATCCTGGCAAGGGGTTCGGAAACACATGGAGTGGAACCCTCGCCACCACCTACACCGTACGGCCAAACTTCATCATTGACGCCTATTATGGCTACACGTTGATGGACACCAACGTCGAGCAACCGGGTCTGGGACGAAATATCGGTCGGGAAGATTTGCGCATTCCTGGAACGAATGGCACCCGCTATTTTGAGTCTGGTTATCCGGGTTTCGGAATTAGCGGCTTTGCCCCGTTTGGCTCCACGGAAACCTACATGCCATACTACCGGACCGATCCACAGTCGCAATATGTGGGAAACGCCAACTGGTTAAAGGGCTCCCACAACATCCGGTTTGGATTTGACATCTACCGGCTTGCGCTCAACCACACGCAACCTGAGTTTGCTGGGGCGCAGGGTGGAGCCGCAGGGCGCCTCAACTTCGGACAAGGTCCGACGCAACTGCGCTTAGATAACGGAAACGTAGCGCCGGGCAATCAATTCAACGCCATGGCGACCTACCTGCTGGGTCTTGTCGACAGCGGCGGGCGGATCCTTCAGGTTCCTGATGTTTATCGCACCCGCACCTCCATGCTTAGTTTCTATGTGCGGGATCAATGGCAGGTGAATCGAAAGCTGACCTTGTCCTACGGCACAAGGATCGAGTTGTTCCCCATGCCGACCCGCGAAAACCGCGGTTTGGAGCGTTATGACTTCAACACCAATGAAATGATCGTGTGTGGCGTCGGCGGAACGCCCCGCAACTGCGGCACCGACGTGGGCGGCCCCTTCTTTTCACCCCGTCTCGGTATCGCCTATCGCGCCACGGAAAAAACGGTCGTGCGCACTGGCTTTGGCGTGAACTGGGACCCGTGGAACTTAGCGCGTCCCTTGCGGACCAACTTCCCGATTCTCGCCGCTTTCAATCTGGCTCCTCCTGCTTTAGGCTGGGCAACGACCTTATCTCAGGGACTTCCCGAATTGCCGGTCCCGCAGGTGGGTGCGAATGGACGCATTCCGATCCCTGTGAATTATGCCGTGAACACGACTGGCGACAAATTTTTGCGCAGCTACATCTTCAATTACAACTTCACGATTCAGCGGGAGCTCGGAGGTAACTTCACGGGTCAGGTCGGTTATGTCGCTAGCCGCGCCGTACGCGTCTCAGGGCGACTGAACCTGAATGCGGGTCAAGTCATCGGCCTAGACCTCGCCGGCCAGCCTCTCTTCCAGCGGTTTAACCGGGCCGTAGAGACAAGCCTGGTCGGGCCTATGGGCGACAACGACTACCACAGCCTTCAGGCGACGTTGCAGCGGCGCTTCACCGGTGGGTTGCAGATGAACATGGCCTATACCTGGTCGAAGGTGATGGGTTGGTGCTGCAACGAAGACAACAACGGCGGGCCACTGGTTCCGGCGTTAGCCTACACCAACCTCAACCGCGTCCCACTCAACTACGACCGGACCCATAACTGGCAATTCACGGCCAGCTACGAATTGCCCTTTGGCAAGAACAAGAGGTGGGCAAACTCCGGCGTGGCTGCCCTGCTGCTTGGCGGCTGGCAGCTAAACACGCTCACGAGTTTCATGACCGGCACTCCAGTTCGCGTCACCTCCGATGGCGGCTCGCTGCGCTTGCCCGGCAGCACGCAGCGCGCAGACCAAGTCAAACCGAAGGTGCAAAAGCTCGGTGGCATCGGCCGAGGTGTCGCTTACTTTGATCCGTTTGCCTTTGCTCGCGTCACGGAGCCACGCTTCGGAACGGCTGGCTTTAACAGTTTGCGTGGCCCCGAGTTCTTTAACAGCGACCTCGGATTGTTCCGCAAGTTTGACTTCGGCGAGCGGTGGGGCCTTCAGTTCCGGGCCGAGTACTTCAACTGGACCAATACGCCGAAATTCAATAATCCATCGTCGGCGATTAACAACTTGCTGACGAACCCGGATGGCTCATTCCGCGGTGGGGTGTTTGAAGTAACAAGCACCAACTCAGGCGGGCGTGAGCCGAACGGCGACCGGATTTTGCGTCTCGGTCTCCGGCTCACCTTCTAACGCTGCTCGTTCCACCCTTCGATGGATGCGCTGGGCGCTAGCGATTTCGATCCGCTAGCGCCCAAAGTTTTTGGTCACTGCTTGGCACGCTGGGGGGATTGACGCCCGGACTCAAAGGGTGTACGGATCAGGGTGGGGGGCTAGAAAAGGAGCTCTTCGATGTTTAGCATTCTGTTTTCGACAATCCTCGGCATCGCGGTGGCTCTCGGGGCTTGGCGGTTTGCGCTACGCGGCGACCGCGGTGGGCTCTGGACCGCGATCCTCCTCGGCGTCACCGGCTCCCTACTTGGGGGAATGCTCGGCTGGATGATGGGCTGGTACGCTCCAATGAGCCTTACGGGCTTTCTTGCCAGCGTACTGGGCGGCGTGATTCTCCTCGATATCTACGCGGGTTTTGAGTTTGGATTGGGCCAGTTGCCCACACGGCGCTAATTCTACTCTCGAAATTGGCCGCGCGATCAGCGTCGAATGAGCACCTCTCGAAAATGGTCGCGCGTCAGAAAAAATTTGACCGACTGGAAGTCCTGAAAAAGGGTTTCGAGACTACGGTTGGAAAATGTCCGAGCGCGGGATCGAAGGCCCCGCGGCGAAAGCTGGATCGTGTGGGAATCCAAAATCCGGTAGGCATAGGTGGGCACAACGTGACTCCGATCTTCAGCGTGAAAGACCATAAAGATCGGTGCATCGCGTTGTAACAACAAGTGCAAACGGTGAACAAAAGCCTCTAAAACGGTTGCGGGTAGATACTGTAGTCCCTCCCACAACAGCACGCCGCCGATGCTGGAAGCTTGATAGTTGAGTGTCTCCTCAAGGAACTCACTGATTTTCCGCGACTCGGACAGATTCGGCGTGTTGCAGATCTCATCGAGCGCCTGCAACAAGTTCTCAGAACACAGCCGGTGGCCCAAATTCGTGAGGTAATTCACGTTCGCCTGGTTGGCCCCACCCATATCCACGATCGTTGAGGAAGGGCAGCGTTGGATGCAAACTAAGAATTCCTCAAGGCCGCGGCTAATCCGGGTCGTCTCCTCGGCAGGATAGACTACCGGCCATGAATTTGGCTTGCATGAACTTAGACTAGGCGCCTGTTTAGGAGGTGGCGGCTCTGCCTCCCTTCGGAATAATGCTTTTAGCTGAAGCCACAAGGTTCACTCGCATCCAATCGATCGGTGTTAGCGTTTCGCTTCGCTAACTCCTGCTACCGCACTGGATGTGACCGACGCAGCCGCCGCCAGGACTTGCTGCCGCGAGGGAGCTGGTTGCGGTCCTGGCTGCGGTTTACTGACCTCCGGCTTAACAATATCAATGCTGCCTTTGAAAAACGCACCATCCTCGATGACAATCCGCGAGGTTCGAATATCACCAACGAGCTTCGCTTCTTTGCGGATCTCAATCTTGTCGGTCGCCTCGACGTTGCCGTGAATCGTGCCCAGGATCACGATTTCACGGGCCTTGACATTTGCCTGAACCCGTCCGTTCGGGCCGATCGTGAGCCGGTGTTCTTGCAACTCGACAGTGCCTTCCAGTTCACCATCGAAATAGAGATCCTCCCGGCTGATGATGTTGCCTTTGACGACGACCGATTTCCCAATCGAGGCGGCGTTTGCGGAAGCGCGAATTGGCTCTGGTTCAACCATTCGGTGTGCCGGGCTCGAGGGAGATCCAAGTTCCTTACCCGCTTCTGCGGGGGATGGGGTGGGATTGGACGTGCGGGGCGTATACTCTTCCTCTTTACGACGTGACCACATACCGGAAGACTCCTTCCCAGATTGAAGCTCTTTTGCGGAATTACCGGCGGCGAGACTGCTGCCCGGCCTGACATCTTTCCGCAACCTCACAGTCGCCGCCGGGGGGAGAGACGCGGCGAACACCAACTACAAACTCCCATGGTAAATGGCGCTTACCGAAAACGCAAGGTGAGTTTTTTGCCTTGCCAGTTGAGAAGGTTTTGCGGAAACCAGATACACAGGCTCGCGTCTTTCAGTTCTGGGATAATAAGGACGTGTCCAAGCTGAAGGAACTGGAACAGCGCCTGGAAAGGACGGAAAAGCAGCTCCGTTTGTTTCAGAGTGTGAGCCGCTTTATGGTCCGCGACCTCAGCCTGCAAGAAGTGCTCCAGGGAGTAGTCGACCTACTGGTCGAATTTATGGCTTGTGACTCCTGTCTCGTTTATCTGGTGGATAATGACGAGCTTGTTTTGTGCGCCTCAAATTCCCCATCGCCAGCCAGCCTTGGGCGCGTTCGCCTAAAGATGTCTGAGGGTCTTACCGGCTGGGTAGCGCGTGAGCGGCGCATGGTGGCAATATCGCGAGAAGCTTATCGCGATCCTCGATTTAAATTCTTCAGCGACCTGCCCGAAGATACTTACGAAGCCTTTCTCTCGGCCCCGGTGATAGCGCGGAATCGCGTGGTCGGCGTAATTAACGTTCAGCACCGCCAGCCTCACTCCCATTCTGGCAACGAAATGGAAGTCCTTAAGACGATCGGCGAACAGGTAGGTTGCTTGCTTGTTCTGGCGCGTATGCCAGCTTCTGCGATTGAACAGGCCAACCACGCAGAGCTCGTTTTAGCCTCTGGCCCTTTGACTCCCCGCTAGGCCCAGTACTGGCATGTGGTCCCGGCGCCAAGTCGGTTACCTGCTCAGCCTGGCGCGATTGGCCCTGGCCGACCCAAGCCGGCCATCCCCATGGTCGGTTGCCTGGCGCAGCTCCACCCAAACCCTCCACCAGCTCGCCGTTTCCAAAGACGGTACGGTCTATGTGATCGCCGGCCCGGCAGCCAAACCGCAGCTGATGGTCCGAGAAAGACAATCCTGGACTCGCCGCCCGCTTCCTGAAGCGAGCCATTCTCTGTTTCCCTTGGTGGATGGACTTTGCTGGCTGGCGGGGCTATCTGGCATTTGGCATTCACGGGATGGGGGAGGAAGCTGGACCAAACAGTGGCCAGCGGAGGGGATCAAGCATCTCTGCTTTGCCGACGAGCGCCGTGGCTACGCCGTGGGAGCAAATAAAACGGTGATCTTCACCACCGATGGAGGCGAAAGCTGGAATCCCCTCGATGTAGCCGCTGAACCGCGGACAACTCCACAGTTCACAACGTATCATTGGGTGGATTTTGTTACGCCGCGCGTGGGCGTAATTACGGGATGTTCGCGTCCCCCGCGGTCGGGGACAACCAATGAGATGCCCGCTTGGCGCGATCCTTCGCGAGCAAGCCGCCGCCCGGAATGGCCAGGAGTTACCATCATTCTTGAAACGCGCGATGGCCTGAACTGGAAACATACATCTGTCTCTCTGTTTGGGCAAATCAACCGTGTGAAGTACAGCCGCGGCGGCCGGGGGTTATCGCTGGTAGAATTCCACGATGCCTTTGAATATCCCTCCGAGGTCTTCGCAATCAACCTCCGCAACGGACAATCCGAACGCGTATACCGGGAGAAGGAAATCGCCATCACCGACATCGCGCTGACTCACAGCGAAGGTTTCGGCGTGCTTGCTGGAATATGCGTGCCGGTTGATCCTGCCCAGGACGAGACAGGCCGGGTGGTTATCCTATCCAGTGAAGATTTGAAGCAGTGGAGGCTTGAATCCATCCCCGAGGGTCTGGCGGCTCGGAAAGTCTTTTTAGCCGGATTTGAAGCCGCCAATCTCTGGGCCGCTACCGATACGGGCGTGATTTTGCAGCGCAGCGCCTGACACCCACAAATCAAAGCTCCGGCTTGGGGTGAGTCTTCGAAAAAGGCGCTAAGATAAAGAGTTTCCCGCCATCTGGACTAGTTGTCGAGCGGAGGTGTCTCTCAATGGAAAAAGCGTTGCTAACGGGGCGAGGCCAAACTCTAGTCTTGTTTGTGCTTGTCGCGCTTGTTCTATCCGGGTTTTATCCGGCTCAATCTCTCGTTGCGGCAGCATCCAAAGGCGCCTCCACCCGGTCATTGAAACCCCGCGGCGAAATCTCATCCCAGCGCAATCCGAGGGCTTATGCCGAGCTTGGCAAGCTGCCGCTCTATTTTGAGCCAAACGTCGGACAAGCGGACCCCGCCGTGCGATTCATCTCGCGCGGTGGGGGATTCACGGCTTTTCTAACGGGCAAGGAAGTCGTTTTGCAAAACTCAAAGTTGACCCAGCCCTTGCTTTTGCGTTTTTCGGGGGCGCAAGCTCCTTTGAGCGGCGAACTGGAAGAAAGATTGCCAGGGATCAGCAACTATTTCTATGGCAAGGACCCCACCAAGTGGCGGACGAACATTCCCCACTATCAAAGGGCACGCTTCCGCCAGATTTATCCTGGCATTGATGTTGTCTTTTATAGCGGCAGCAACCGTCTTGAATACGATTTCATCGTCGCGCCACATGCCGATCCGGCCGTCATCGGACTCAGTTGGGAAGGCGCGGATGCCGTGCGGCTGGATGACTCGGGCGACCTCGTGCTACAGACCTCTCGAGGAGAAATCCGCCAGCGTCGCCCCGTGGTCTATCAAACCATTTCTGGAAAACGAGTTGGCATTCCTTGCTCTTATTCGCTAAAGCGGAATGGAAGTGTCCGTTTTGCCCTTGCCCCGTGGAACCGGAACTATCCGCTAGTCATCGACCCGCAGATTTTTTATTCCACTTTTCTCGGAGGGTCCGGAGAGGAGAATGTTGGCGGAATCGCCGCTGATCCCGCAGGTTCAGTTTACGTTGTCGGGGTGACTTCCTCTACAAATTTTCCGCTTTTGAATCCTTTTCAGGCCGCTTATGGCGACCGCGGCGATGGTTTTGTGACGAAAATTGCGATTGGCGGCGGTTCTCTGGTTTACTCGACTTACTTGGGAGGGGAGTTTTTAGACGCCGTGAACGCCGTAACGGCAGATTCTGCTGGAAACGCTTACTTGACCGGTTTGACAGGGTCGTTTGGCTTCCCCGTCACCCAGAATGTGTTTCAGAGAGATTTTTCGGGTGTCCAAGACGCCTTCGTCGTAAAGCTCTCGCCCTTTGGCAACAACCTTGTTTTTTCCACTTATCTAGGCACAAGCGATACATTCGAAGCCGGCTTGGCAATTGTCTTAGACCGCAGCAACAATCCGACTGTCGCGGGAACGACCAACAGCGCCACCTTTCCCGTTACAGAAGGGGCTTTTGATCGTAGTCAAAACGGTGGTGACGACGTCTTCGTCACGAAGTTCGACTCGCAGGGCCGGCAATTAATCTTCTCCACGTTTCTGGGAGGAAGCTTGAGGGATACTGTGGCTTCCATGACTACGGATCCCGCTGGCGACCTGTACCTGGCAGGAACCACCAGTTCCCCCAACTTTCCGGTCACGCCGGGAGCCTTTGACACAACCTACAATGGGGTGGACGATGCCTTTTTTGCCAAACTTTCACAAACAGGCCAGAGACTTATTTTTTCTTCCTATTTGGGAGGCGAGCAGTTCGATGAGGCCTTAGGCATCGCGGTTGAACCGGGCGGGCGTATTCTGCTAACCGGAGAGACTTCAAGCACGGCTTTTCCAACCACTCCTGAGGCCCTCCAACGAAACCTGCTCGGTATCTCGGAAGCGTTCGTCGCACGATTTAGCTCCAATGGTGAAGTTCTCATCGCGAGTACTCTCCTGGGCTCTGTCAGGCGGGAATTCGGCAGATCGGTGCTCGCCGGGGAAGGAGGTCATCCGATCGTCGTAGGCTACTCGGAGTCAAACAACTTCCCAACGACGCCAGGAGCCTTTGGGGTTTCCGCGAATTTCTTCGGCGATGTGTTTTTTGCGATTCTGCGTCCGCTCGCTGAGGGTCTCCGCTTTTCCTCTGTGTTTCCCGGAAGCTTTACTGAGGAGCCACGAGCCATGGCTGCGGATGCCGCTGGTGAGATCTACATTGCTGGGCGCACAAACTCGCCCGATTTTATCACCACCGCTAATGTATTCGATCGAACCTATAACCAAGGGATTGATGCTTTCGTCTCGCGGCTGACGAATCTTGACCTCACGGATTGCGTTTCGACAGTGAGTCCTACAGCGACGACTTACGAAGGGACCGGAGGCGCGGGCGGTGTTGGAGTGACTGGTCTTTGTAACTGGTGGGCATTCCGGACCACCCCCTGGATCACCATTGTTGGCTCTCCTCTCCAGCAAGGATCGGGTGCCTTAAATTACACCGTTGCGCCATACAGCGGCCAAGAGCCAAGAATGGGCGCGATTCATGTTGCGTCCAACTGGATTCACATTCTGCAAAAAGGTTCCACAACGACACCGCCGTTTCAGGATGTTCCAGTCACGGACCCGTTTGTCGATTTCATTCGCATTATTAAAAACAACGCCGTGACTTCAGGCTGTGCGCCCAATGCCTATTGCCCGAATGAAAATACGACGCGGGGGCAGATGGCTGTGTTCATCGTCAGGTCCCTTCTCGGAACCGATAATTTCCTCTTTCCGCCACAACCCTTTTTCGAGGACGTACCCCCGAGCCATCCGCAGTATCGATGGATTCAAAAATTGCGGGAGCTGGGGATTACAACGGGTTGCAACTTGATCCAGTTTTGCCCGAATGATCCCGTCACGCGGGGACAAATGGCTGCGTTCCTGGTGCGAGCGAAATTTGGATCAAACTTCACATTCCCGACAACGCCTTATTTTCAGGATGTATCTCCCTCGAACCTGTTTTTTAGCTTCATTCAGAAGTTGCGGCAGGTCGGGATCACGACGGGGTGCACGCCCACCCAGTTCTGCCCGAACGACAACACTACGCGAGGGCAAATGGCTGTTTTCTTGAGCCGTATGTTTTTCAGCGCGTTCTAAATTTGGGTCGGCAGAGCCTTACTGCCTGTTCGGCAGATCGTTTGAGCGGACTTGGTCCGTTTCTCCTAGGTTTGTTACAAGAGAATTGTGAAGTGGCTGACGGTCATCTTGCTCGGCTTTTTCTTGGCGGCTGAGCAAGGGGAGTTTTCCCACAAAACCCATGCCCCGCTGCGTTTGAACTGCACGAGTTGCCATGAGGGTGCTGAGTCCAGCGATCGGGCTGGTTTCCCCAAGTTAGCCCAATGTCAGACCTGTCACCGCGACTACGCTGGCCAGATCCCTTCGCAGCGCATCTATCAGCTGCCCGATTTCGTTTTTTTCAGCCACGCTGTACACGCCAAAGGCAAGGCTCCGTGCGGGGACTGTCACGGTGATGTCTGGCGCCAGCAGCGCATTCAGCTCTTTCGGGGTGTCAAGATGAAGGACTGTGTGGATTGCCACAAACAACGGCAGGCTACCGAAGGATGCACGGCATGTCACGAACTGGGGCAGTAGCCCGCTGGTTTAACGGCGTCGCAAGTCGGGGATCCGGTCATCGTGCGGATCCGCCCAGCGGTCATTCGGAACCAGCGCGGCCCATCCAGGACGCAGCGGATCTTGATCGTAAGGATAGTCGCCTAACTCACGGTATAACTCGGCGTATTTTCGTAGCTTCTCACGGTCTAGGCGTACGCCCAGGCCAGGCCCCGTCGGCACGGCAAGGGCGCCCTGTTCATAATGCATGGGACCACCTTCAAGAATGTCATCAGTGAGGTGGTGATAGTGGGCGTCGGCAGCAAAAGTGAGGTTGGGAATGACAGCTGCTAAGTGGAGCATTGTCGCCAGCTGAATTCCGAGCTCCCCAGAAGAGTGAATTGCAACGCCTAGCTGAAAGCTCTCACAAATGGAAGCCGCTTTCACACATGGGCGAATTCCTCCCCAAAATGTCGTATCTAGCAAGACGACGTCGACCGCCGGCTGAAGAATGTTGGCCGCGAGTTGCTCAAAGTTGACGACAACGGTGTTTGTGGCCAGAGGGATCCGCAGTCGCTGGCGCGCCAGACGCATCCCGTTCAGCCCAAAGACGGGATCCTCTAAATAATCGTTATTCAGGTCTTCAATCGCGCGACCAAAACGGATTGCCTGCTCCGTGGACCAAACCGCGTTCGGATCGAAACGAACACGGTCTTGAGGAAACTGCGCTGCAATCGCCCGGTAAATTTCTAATTCGTAATCTGGGTGAAAGACGCCCGCTTTTACTTTGTGAGTCGTGAATCCGCAGCGCTGCTTCATGTCTCGGACGAACGCGACCCATTGATCGATGGTTCGCACTTCGCCCTGACCCGTGTTGGGGTTCGGATAGCGACAGAAGCAGTAAGAGGCAAAAGGCACCCGGTCCCGGAGGCGCCCTCCTAGGATTTCGCTCACTGGCACGCCCCAGGCTTGACCCATTAAATCCAAGCAGGCGAATTCCAAGGCTGCGAGAACCTGGGTCCGGTTGTTATACAGTGATGCCGTTGGGTTGGCAATCCGGAAGCGCAGCTGCTCCAAGCGCGCGGGATCATGCCCGAGCAAATAGGGCCTCATCCCGCGAAAAACGGCCTCCGAGGATTCCCCTCCTCCCCCCATTTCCCCAAGGCCAATCAGCCCGTTGTCAGCCTCTACTTCGACAATCGTGCGAACAAAGCGCCCCCAATGACAGCCGTTAGCATGGCGCAGAGGCGCCTCGAGCGGGACCGTGACGGTCGTGGCCCGGATGTCAGTGATCTTCACGGTGCGATTATTCTAGGCAAGAAAATAGCATTTTCGGGGGTGAGAGAACCCGCAATCCGGGCCACCAAGCAGCTGAGAGGCAAAGACGGAGCTTCTTGCCTAACCTACTGGAGGCACTCTCCCACAATCCAGCGAAGGACAAATAAAAACTACTCGCAAGGCTAGGCGGAGACCGGCTTGTCCGTCACGCGAAAACGCTTTTCGTCAAAGTACAAGACCTTACCTTGCCGGTAGCTCTGGACGGCCATCGTAATCAGCACTTGGGCGCGAGCCGCGGTCTCGACATCGAGCGTTGGCTTCTTTCGCGTTCGCATACACTCCAAGAAATTGCCAACGTGGGCTTTCATCGTGTCTACGTTATCGACAGGGATCTTGATTTCCTCTACCCCAAAGCGTTCTTTGTAAGCCGGCGAGGCTGCCCTTTCAGGCCGCACCGTAATATAGGGTGCGAATCCTTCAAATCGGCCGTGCTCCACCATAATCAGAGAGGCGTCTTTGCCCCGGATAAGACCTGGGATGTGCTGAGAATTCGCCATCGACGAACTGAGGACCACGGAGAATCCCTGGGCGTATTCCGCAAGCAGATGAAAGGTGTCGGGGACTTCGCGGTCCTTGAGAAATGCCTCGCCACCATAAATGCCACCGCTCGCTACAACCTTAGCCGGAAACTGAGGCTCACCCCAGCAAATATTCATCGGAGCAGCCACGTGGAAGAAAAGATCGGTGGCGATGCCTCCCGAATAATCCCAGTATTTGCGGAAGCGGAAGAAGCGGTCTGGATTCCACGGACGTTTCGGAGCCGGACCTAGCCACATCTTCCAGTCAACGTAATTCTCGCCCTTCGCGTCCGGTCCCGCATCGGGATCAATGCGCCAGTTCCATTCCCCTTCTAAAGAGTTCCGGTGGTAGGAGCCCTGGCTCATAATGTGCTTCCCAATCATCCCCTCGGCAATGGCCTTTTTCGCTTTGTGCCACTGGTCGCCGGAAGTGGTTTGAGAGCCAACCTGAACAATGCGTTTGGTTTCCGCTACGGTTTGCATCAACTGCTTGACTTCCTCGATGGTGTGGCACATCGGTTTTTCGAGGTAAACGTCCTTTCCCGTATCCATCGCTTCGAGGGCAATTCGAGCGTGCCAGTGGTCGGGTGTAGCGACAATGACTGCGTCAATGTCCCTACGACTGAGAATCTCGCGATAGTCTAGAGTGGCCATCTCGGCCTTGTATTCCGTTTTGGACCGGTTTGCACGCTTTTGATAGACGTCACAAACCGCCACGATTTCGCAAGAGTTCGTTTCCTGGCCATGCTTAAAGAAGACATTTGTGACGTAGTGGCCCCGTCCTCCACACCCAATGCAAGCGACCCGAATTCGATCATTGGCGCCCAGAATCCGTCCGGACATCTTCGCGGCGGGTGACGCTGCCGCAACTGCGGGAGCCGCCTTCCAAGCGACTCCAACGCCGGCCGCCTGTTTGAGAAAGTTCCTTCGATTGGACTGCTGTGACATGAATCTCCTCGATGTTTCGCAAAGAAAATCTTGACCTAGTGTACTGCGTTGGGGGCGGTTAAAAGAAGCGGTTGCGAGCGGACCTACAGTTTTGTGTTGCGGAGATAAAAAAGCCCTGCGCCGACAAGGCGCAGGGCCTAAAAAAGAACTCGGTAACTATAAGCAAACTACTCCCAAGGATCGGGCGGCCAGATCGGGAACGGGACTTGATCCGTCGCAGCAGCAGCCTCTTCCCAAGGATCGGGCGGCCAGATCGGGAATGGAACATCGTCCGCCAGAGCCGCTGAGGCCCCGACGGTCAACGCGACACAAACAACGAAAGAACGCAATAAGCGAACCATAGGAACTCCACTAGACAAACAATCTGATATCCCTTGGCGTCCCGTCCGGGGAAATCAGGATCGCTAGGGTGACCACACTAAGAATACACAAGTGCTCTCATTTCGGCAACGAGAAATTTAGTGCTCCACCTAAAAAAGTTCCAGAACTACAGGGACCGATAGTCCTAAAGCACACCTTCGACGCAGAGGAGGGGAGAAAGTAAGTAGAAGAGGGGACGAAATCGTGTGAAACCCCAGAAAAATCCGAGCCGGAGCCCTCCGATTGGCACTGCTCACCTCAAATCTCTTGGGTGAAGCAGGGGAGCCCGAGGCGCTAGGCTTTTTCCGCCAGCTGGAACTCCAACTTAGACCTGGGATGAGGGGGAGATTTCAGGGAAGTTAATCGCCGCGCGTAAAGATGGAGGGATGGTCGAAGGATTCCTGGGTGTAGCGACTACTTGTCCGGGTGCGTCCGTGCCGGCCTGGCCACTCCAAGCGCATGTCCTGGCAGACTTCGTCAAGCATTTCTAGTGTGGCCGTGTACTGTTCGGCGGCGAAGGTAGTTAGGAGTAAGTTATCGCAAATCGCGTTTATGACGCGCGGGATTCCTTGAGAGCGCACGTGGATTTCCAAGAGGAGCTCGATGGGAAAAACCGTTTGATCGCGCATCCCGGCCTTTTCTAATCTCGAATTGATGTAAGCCACCGTTTCTTCTTCACGGAAAGGCCGGAGGCTACAGCGAAGGACGATGCGTTGCTTCAACTGGCGAAGATTTGGCGCATCCAGTTTCCGGTCTAACTCAGGCTGTCCAGCCAGGACGATTTGTAGTAACTTCCCGCGGCGGTTTTCGAGGTTGCCAAGTAAGCGAATTTCCTCAAGAACATCCCAGTCGAGATTGTGCGCTTCATCCACGATCAAAACGGTCGTCCGGTTCTCATTGGCTTGCTGAATGAGGAGGTGATTCAGCGCGAAGAGCACTTCGGTTTTCGAACTTCGATTGCAGCGCAAGTCAAGATCATAGGCGATCATCTCAAAGAACTGATCAGCGTTGATCCGGCTGTTGAAGATGAAAGCGAATTCAATGAACTGTGTTTCCAGGAAATCGCGCAAGCACTCGAGCATGGTCGTTTTGCCTGTGCCGACCTCGCCGGTTAAGACAATAAAACCTTTGCGGCTCTGAACGCCGTAGATGAGATTGGCGAGCGCCTCCTCGTGCTGGGGGCTGCGATAGAGAAAGGTCGGATCCGGGCTCAGACTGAAAGGACTTTCTTTGAAACCGAAGAAGGCGTTATACATAACCTCGCCTAGGAAACCCGAAACAGCGGGATGAATCTGCTGCGCGACGCTGTTAGCATCCTAACACGTTCGGACGTATCTTCCAACCTTGACATGCTGAAAGGGGAGCGACATCTGCGGGGGAGCTGAAAATCGGTCTTCGCTTGAGTTTCGCATCGATCTTTCCATGCTGGTCTGCTTCTGATTGCCATTGTGTTTTCTTTCACCCTGCTGGCAGCTCTTCCACAGCTTGGTGTGCCACTCCTAGCCTCTTGCTTGCTCAGGATTTCAGATTTTTGCTGCTCCCTCGCTCCTCGGTATCGCTTGATTTTTTCCGCCTCTTCTAGCTAGGTTTCTCCGCTGCCTAACCCCGCCCGCTCAGTCCTGCCACCGCTTAGTCCTGCCACCTTTCTTCGCTGCCTAGTCCTGCTGCCTTTCTTCCGTTGCCCAGTCCTGCCACCTTTCTTCGCTGCCTAGTCCTGCCGCCTTTCTTCCGTTGCCCAGTCCTGCCAGCTTTCTTCCGTTGCCCAGTTCTGCCCGCCTTGCTTCGTTGCCCCAGTCCTACCGCCTTTCTCTGCTGCCTAGTCCTGCTGCGTTTTTTCGTTCTGCGATCCCCCTCGCGTTCCTGAGCCCCCCTCTTTTATTCGGCAAGAAACGGAAATTTCATAAGAGGGGTTGAAATGGGTTTAAGAAGAGCGGGGTTCAGGAAGGTCAAACTGCAGGCGAACCCAACCGGGGATCCAGGCCGGCAACCCACCGAGGAAGACGATGCGGCGAGTTTTCGGAAACGGCAGTCCGGTCTGAATTGCCTTGGTATAGGAGGGAAACAGCCGGAGGATCTTCCGGTAGTTTTCTAGGTCGGTATTTGGATTCGCGGCTTTCGATAGAAAGCCGCCCCCCCAGCCAAGGCACAGCAAACAGGTGCCGGGCCGGTTCCGCGCTTCTGCCAGCTGGTTTTGCAAGGATTCGAGATTTTGATCCAGCAGTCGCAACCCTGCACTCGCTGCATACTGCCGGTGCAACTCGAGTAATTTTTCAGACCAGGCGTTTGCCGTCGCCACAAGATTCTGTACCGAGATAGACTCGCGCCATCCCAGAGCTTTGAGGACCTCCGGTTGTTGTAGGAGGCTCCGCTCAAACCACTCGCCTTCGAAGCGAGTCCCCACGTCGGCCATTTCACAGAAAAGAGCGGTGCTTTCGTCCACGCGGCGAGCCTCGACGCTGCCCTTTGGGCTCTGCTTCCAGCCCAGTTCGATTTTGCCCCCGCGAGTTAACAAAGTTGCGACACGAATGAGGAAAATCTTCATGTTGCCGCGGTCGACGGGAGTGGAATCGGCGAGGGCGAAGCTGCGCATGCGGCTTGTGCCCGGCGCACCTACCGTGGACTCCTCTGCTGGTTGCGCGGGAAATCGTGGCAGGCGATCGGCCTGGCATTTCTCCGAAATCCGGCGCCACGTTTGATCCGACCACAGAGAGAACATCAAAGCGGTGTGTACGGCGCCACGCAGAGCGGAGGCGGGAAGGTAAGGCCCCTTGGGGCCTGCACAGAAAGTGGGAATAAACAGGCCCTCACCGCGCTGAGCATTCCAGAAAGCGGTCAAACTCGGATGTTCAAACGGGATTCGCCGGTCGGCGAAGTTCTGGGCAAATCCACCCCAACTCGCAAAATCCAGCTTATCGGCTTTTCGTAACTGCGCCAAATAGCTCTCCAGCCTCGGCCCCTTCGCTAGGAGCTTAAAAATGCGATGCTGGTCCAGCACGTTGACCTGGTCCTTCCAGACCATATAGTCAATGGGCGATAGCTTCTTGCCATCTCCGACAAGAGTGGGAGTAAGACAAGTTACGGAATATCTCATAACAAAACCCGCCAGGGAATCAGAACCGCGATGGCGTAGCCCGAGCGATAGACGGGGTGAGGAAAATCCTCAGGCACCACGTTGGTGACGGCTCCTTTGAGCGGCTTTGCGGCAAACAAGACGGAGCCTTCAACGACCATCTGCAAGCTCTGTTTGATTTGGCCGGGGCGGGGCCGCGATGCGGTTACGCCGGAACGAGTGACAACAGAATAGGATCCACGGGTCCAGTCGATTTGGTCTTGCTTGCTGGGACTGAAGAGGGAGAGCAACCAGTAAGCGTGCTCTGTGGATGCGTCCGCTTCCGGAGTTTCGGTTTCCGAAACTGGGGAGTCATTTGAAACTGCGGGCAAGTCGGCAAAGGCATTTTCGAGAAACTCAGGCGGCTGCGTACGGCCGAAACCTCGTGCTCGCTGCCCACCAAATCCGCTGTCAGCAAGCAGCCGGAAACAGGCTTTGAGGCGAGCATCCCAGCGGGTGGCGGCCTGTTCTGAGGAATACCACACGCCGGTCCACAATCCGCAACCAGGGGAAAATTCAAGGCAAGCGGTTTGGGTGGGATCGGTCGTCTGCCCTGTCAACCGGTCAACCGAAACGGAGCGCCGGATCGCGAGGCGAAACGGGGCGCGCATTCTTTGCCCACTTACCGCTGGCAACAGACATTCACTGTCTGGGTCAACCCCCCAGCCCTCCTCCTCACGAAGGCGCAGGTCGGGATCTTTCAACATCTGCAAGACCAAGGTCAGGGGAACGAATCGCGCTGACTTCCACCGAACGCGCGGCGACGGAGCTGGGGGCCAGAGATTCCTCGGTGGCACGATAAATAGCGTGTCATCCACAAAGGGGAAGCAGGAGGTGAAACGGACGTCTGGTTCGTCGCATTCGGCCGTAGCGGCGATCCAGTCGGAAAGCCAGCCGAACTGCTCCATGGCCAGAGTAATTGCAGAGTACAGGCTATCGCTATGGTAGATCAGGTCCGCTGTCTCACGGGCTGGACCTAGACCGACTCGCCAAGGTGAGATGGGATGCAGTTTAATGACGAAACTCGGGATCATGGTGAGGGACTAGGACAACTGCGCAGCAAAGTCTGCACTTCGGACCAAAGCAAGCAGCGATGCCGAGTCTCCGCCAGAAAGCAGCTCCTTTTCCGGAGTTCCTTCTGCATAGTAGGATCTAGCACGCCAGGCCACTCGAATTCCGGAAATCCGCACGCGGCCGTTTCCGCGAGACCCGCCTCCACCGAGCGTGTCGTCTTCGAGCAAACGAATGCCTTCGGCCAGTTTCGCGGCCAATTCTTTGTCTTCCTCACATAAAATGTCGAGGATCATGCGCATTTTGAAACGAGCGCCAGCGGGAACGCGCTCGAGGGTACGGGGGTTTGCTTGGGAGGTCAAGCGGTCGACTGCATTTTCACTTTTGACTTCGGTGAGCTCATCATCCAGGTTTTCGCGCATCTGGGGGGTGATGCTTTCGGTGTCAAGGGGAGCATCGCAAACCGTCAACCTTGCTGGAGTGGCGGCTACGCCTTCCATTACTTCACCGCTCACCCGCTCCATGCGCCCGGGATTCCGACCAAACAGCAGGCAGATTTCATCATCGGGCCGGTCGCTTTGATGGATTCGAACCTCCTGCCCCTTGCGTTTGGAAAGAAATACCATTTCCGATGGCGATAATCCGGCGGCTTGTTCGAGAAGGGAGCGGAGCTTTCCCCGCAGCGAGCTTCCCGGCACATAGGGCCTTCCGAAGGCGTCCTTCACTACGGGATTGTCTGCACCGCCAATTTCGAGTGAACCTTTGCCGGCGCCGATGTGTAGACCTGTGTCGCACGTCAGATCGGCATCTAAAATCAACTTCCCAAGGAATTTCAGTTCGGTTTGTGCTGTGTGAGAACTCATAGGGGCCTGAAATTATTCGTTGTATGCCACGATGGCTTCAAAGAGGTCGCGGAAGCGTTCGTAGCCCCGCGGATCGTTCTTTCGGGTAACTTGGAGTAAGAGTTTTTCGAGAGTGTCTAAGCTACGCAGCGAGTGGCGTGCAATGGTGTAGGCCAGCCGCGCGCGCAGCATTACAAACTGATGTTGCCGTTCCGACTCCGGAGCTCGGCAAGCTCGGCGCACGGCGTTATACAGGCGGCGCAACTGGCTCTTCGTCCCGGAATCCAGGTCACGCATGCGACTCACAACGCTGTGCGCCTGGTTGTCCAGATAGAGACTGTCAGCGATGAGCTTATCCAGGTCGATTTCGGGCGGTCCGTCGGCCCGCCCACTTCCGCGAGAGGCACTCCGCTCGCGTTCGGCACGCTCTCCCCGCTGACCGCCTTCGCGATTGCCGGGCTCGCGGGGAGGCCGGTTATCCTTCTGTTTTTCGTTCTTCTCCTCAGCCATGTTTCTTTGCCTCTGACGTATCCATGCGTCCCACCGGACCGACCTGGGAGTGAATTCCAGCGTCAAGCGCCAGGGCCCGCTTGAAAGGGCCTCTCGCTGTTCGAGCTGGGTGGCCGCTTCCGATCCGCTGCTGCCATCACCAGGCGGAGCCTGATCAGCTTTGAGCCGACGCTGTGAGCAACCTTGCCCATTCTAACGCGACTCTTCCGGCTGGGCGCAGCTTGATTTGCGACGCGTTCTTCCCAACTAATTCTTGAATCAGCGAAGCCCGCAGCTTCTCAGATTCCCGATCTCGGGCCGGCGGCAAAACTCGCAAGACGCGACGGTGCAAACGCCACGGTTTCTCGAGCTCGCCCTCGCGTTTGCGAGGCGTGTTAGGGGGAGCGAATACTTCTTCGCGGTAGAAAGCCGCCAGCTCGCGAAGAAACTGCGTGCTACCTCCAAACTGCTGAACAATTTTTACCATGGTATCTTTGAGTTCAGCAGCTCCCGCCACCTGTCGCCATTCGAGCACGCGACCCAGCAGTGAAAAGCAATCGCGCGAAGAGCACTTCGCGCTTTCCAGCATTCGCCCCGCTTCTTGATAAACACGCGCCAACGATGCTTGGGGATCGGCGGCTAAAGCCAGAGCCATGGAAATGGTCTTCGCTTCACCGCCGGGAAAATCTTTGAGGCTCTGTTCGCTGAATCGACGGAATAATCGTTGCAGCTCGCGCGCCAGCAAAATGAGCGAATCCCAGGAGCCAAAAGCGGCAAAGTCGTCGCCTCCCGTATACAGGATGGTCACCTTCCGCCAGAACTCTGGCATCGAACAAAGTACTTCCAGTTCGCCCGCAAAGAACTGTTTATAGAGCACGGAAAGCTGCACGTGTTCTTCGATGGACTGGGCTCGCCGAAACCGCAACTCGAGGTTATCCACATCGCCGCGGAGAACGCCCCAGATGGGGCTGCCTTCCGCGCGCTGACCCAAGCCAGATGCACCCAAGGGCTCTTTGCCGTCGTCTGAGAGCGCAACATGCCGTGTGAATGGGACTTGGTCTGCCTCCGAACCAAGGGTCCAAGTATGTTTTCCCTTACCAAGAAGGATACGCCCGGGATGTTCCGGTGACCAGCCTACGGTGGTTTGCTCAACCAGTTGAGCGGCTAGCTCGGCGAAATACTCGCTTGCCTGTGCCAGCGACGGAACCGCGCCGGGACGGAAGAAGCTCGCGGTAGGGTCCGGCGTGGAGTCTACCGGGTCCACGGTGGTCGGCCCGGAGACGTCGGGGGTAGGTTGTGTCTCAGAGTCCGCCGGTGAGGTCAGCGTTGATAAAGGGACGGAAGCGGCAGCGCGGGTGTTGCTATTTGAAGCTGCCGAAACCAGAAAGCTCAAGGGCGCTCCGCGCTTGGCTATCATCCCCTCGCGAAGCCTGCGCCGCACAACCGCCCAATCTCCTAGATTCTCCGTTGCCGCCCACAACAATCGTAAAGATCCACCGGAAAGAGCCGCCAGCTCGGTTTGTACCGAGGATAAAAACTCTTCGGCGCGGGTCTGCATTTCGGAAGGCAACACCAGAAGAAACTGCCCGCCTCCGCTCGAACCTAACAGCACACGGGACAAACCCAATTCCGCGAGCAACGCCCGCGGAAGAACCTCACTCAGCAACGCAATCCACCAGCACTTTCCGATGAACACTGATTCGGCATCGCTCGCGTCGCCACTGGGGCAGGGCGATTCCAGAAAGTCACGCAGACCTTGAAACTTGCCCTGCAAAAAGATCTGGATCGACATGGGGAAACCGCAAAACGGGTGAACCCATAATCTACCACGCGCGACCGCGAG
Source organism: Bryobacteraceae bacterium (assembly GCA_025056455.1). Lineage (GTDB taxonomy): Bacteria > Acidobacteriota > Terriglobia > Bryobacterales > Bryobacteraceae > CADEFT01. The sequence goes on from JANWVY010000005.1 coordinate 211,231, forward strand.
GTCTGAAGTGGGGGTTGATACAATCAAATCATGCGGGCCGGTTTGATCTTCTGCAGCGTTTCCGCAGTTTGGGTCGCCCTGTTCAATGTCGGAGCGCTTGCCCAAAGCTCACTCGAGCTCTTCTCGAAAGCACCTCCAGAAATCGACCAGGCGCTTCGCGAGCGTGTTCAGAAGTTCTATCAAGCCCACCAAGAAGGGAAGTTTCGGCTCGCTGATCAATACGTTTCGGAGGCGAGCAAGGACACGTTTTTTGAAGCGGAGAAGCGACGGTGTCGCAAGTTCGAAATCGTCAAGGTGAGCTACGAAGCCGATTTCACTCGCGCGCGGGTGGTGATTAGCTGCGAGACAGAAATGCTGTTGCCACCCAAGGGCCTGATGCAGGTGACCATGCCTCTTGCTAGCTCTTGGCGGGTGGAGTCAGGCCAATGGTTTTGGTTTGTTGAGCCGCGAGGCAAGGAGAGCCCTTTTGGCTTAATGAAGGCTGGCGAGGGCCCCGCTACGGACTTGCAGCTGCCCAAAGGGCCCACGCCTGCCGATTTACGCAAAATGATCGAAGTCGAGCCGCGCGAACTCCGTCTGTCTCCCGAGGAAGGTTTGGTCCGCAGCCTCCGAATTACCAATCACATGCAAGGTGTGGTGGAACTGCGGCTGGAGCCGCTGAATGCGCCCGACCTCAAAGCGCGCCTTGACCGCAACCAGTTGAAGCCGGAGGAGTCGGCCACCTTAACCATCGAATTCACGCCAGATAAAACGCGGTTGCGGCCAGCCGGTACGACTGAGGAAGTGCGGTTTGCCGTCCTGCCCCTGAACCAACAGATGGCGGTTCGCCTTACTTTCTTGCCTTAGATGCAACGCTTTGGACTGGTGAGATTCTAGTCGGCTACTCCGAGCTTGGCCGCAATTTTGCGGAGTAAGAGCCGGTCTTGCTCACTAAAACCGGCGCTCTCGGCGAGTTTTTGAAACAGGTCCTTGTTCTTCACCGCCACGGACCCACCAAACTGAAAGAACAGCTCTTCGTTGGGTTCCAGCGGACGTAGCGGAACGGGAATCTCTTCCCCCGTATGGGGCAGGTCGGGCACGCCGGGCGCCTTTGGCGGGATGTTTACCGTGGCCGCGAACTCGCGGTCGAGCACCAGTGGCTCGAGTACCGGCTTGCCGTCCGGCCCTACTAGCGGAGCGCCGTTTGAAGCGTAGCCGATCACGTTTTCATAGATGATTTTGCGGCGCGGATTTTCTAACGCCCGAGGATCGAACCACGATTTGATGGGCTTCTTTTCGTCATAGGGCGGCGGCTCCAACCCCGTCGCCTGGCGGAACGCCTCTCTCGTTTGGTAGACCGGGAATAAATAGAGATGCGAAATCCCGTAAGTGGGATAAGGTAGTGCTGCCATCTCTGTAAGTACCTCCAACTCCACCCTAGCCGGTAGGGGGAAACGGCAGCTGGTTTGCGAGAAACTAACGCTCTGCAAAAAGGAAAGTTATTTTGGCATTCCCATCGAACCAGGACGCGCTCTTCCAACGCTTCCTATCGAGTCGACCCAACGAAGTTAGTCCGCCCAAAGTTCGTTAATCGGACCATAGAGGTCCTCGTGCGCGTAAGGGATGTATTCAAGCCCGCGAGCAAAGGGATCGTCATAGCGTATGTTCGTGTAATTAATTCCCATGGCCGAGTAGATCGTTGCGCCGACATCCTCGGTGCGGAAATCTCGCTCTCGAGACCAACCGTACTCTTTTGTGGAAGCGCCGGTTTCGTCCGTTACGCCCAGTACGCGCCCCCCTTTTACACCCGCGCCCGCAAAGACGACGAATTGTTGCAGGTAGTGGTCGCGTCCGGCCTGGCTTGTGAGCCGTCCAGGAGTACGGCCAAATTCTCCCATCATCACAACTAGCGTCTCCCGCAACAGGCCACTCGCCTTCAGATCGTTGAGAAGAGAGGAGAGTCCTCCATCCAGTTGGGCCGCCAGTCGAGGCAGCGTATTGGGATCGTAGATGTTCTGGTGATGATCCCAACCGCCGAAGGTGATGTGAATCACTCGGGTGCCGGAGTCCTGGGCCAGCACTTTAAACGCCGTTAAGCAAGCGTTGCCGAAGCCGGAATTGCCATACTTCTGGCTTTCCTGTGTCGTAAAGCGGAAAGCCGCATCCACCTTGGGGTTGAACATCATTCCCCGCCCCGCTTTATAGAAACCATCCATGTCTTCCATTTCGGGGCCGTGGGGGGAATTTGTACGGAGCCGGCCATCAAGGGCATAGAGCAGCGACCATTTGTTCTCAAAGCGCGCCGGGCCGTCAGGGTTGGTTGTGTCGGGGAAACCACTCGACTGCGGGGAGAACCGGACTGGGGCATAGGCTGATGGCAAATAACCGGAGCCCACGGCGTCGTTGGCATTGAGGGCCAAGAAAGTGGGGAAAGTGTCTGTGGGCCGGCGTTCGCTTTGCTTCTCGATGGCGATGATGCTTCCAAAGTGCGGCGCGATGTCTCCGAGGGCAGCGGCAGGAGATCGTTCAATCTGCGCCCAAACTTGCCCTAAATTGTGTTGTAAAGCCCAGGAACGGACAGACCGGCAGATCACCAAGTCCGGCAGGTTGGCTGCGAGTTTGGGCATCAGACCGCTGGGCCACAGCACGCCGCTGATCGTTTCGGGCTGAAAGCTGTTGGGCGTCGTCCCGTTGAGCACCTTCAGGTCAAAGGTATCTACGTGCGAGGGCGCACCCGACAGCAAGATAAAAATCACGTTCTTGGCTTTATTGATCAGTTTTGGATTTCCCCGCGCGACGACTCCCGTATTTTGACCGAACCCAGTTCCCTGGAGAAAAAAGCCGCTCACGCCCGCGCCAACGAGTTGAAAGAAGGTTCTCCGGCTCAAGAATGGCCGGTCGAAAAAAAACCGGTGCGAGTGCGGGTGCTTGGCGACGAACCGGTCGAAATTCTCTTGTCCTTTCACGGCTCACCCCCCTAGTAGTTGTAAAGGAAATCCACTTTGTTGTAGAGCGCCCATAGCAAGTCCTCGGCGCGCTGCGTGCGGTTTCCGCTGTTGAGGTTTGCCAAGGCTGTTAACATTTCTTCGTTTGTTGGCGGGCGGTTCAACACGGAGAGAAAGAGCATAGTGATCAACTGCTCGTTGGCGCCGTGATTCAGGGCGCGTCGCAATAGACTCCCCGTTTCGGCCGTGCCCGTAGCGCGCGTCCGGCTCATCACAAACGAATCGTTCATGAGGTTTAAGGCTTGCAAGGTGGAGCCGTCGCCCTGTCGTTCCTCATTATCCCGGTTACCCCGCATAAAGCTGTCCAAAAAAGAGCGGATGTCCCCTCCCGGCACGTTCACCACATCCGGTAGTTTCATGGCCAGTCCGACATTGGGCAAGCCAGGCACGGCGTAGTTCACCGGAATATGGCTCGATAACACGATTGCGTCGTGGATCTCCTCGGCCCAGAGGCGGCGCACTAGGTGCCGGGCGTAGAGGTCCTCCCAGGCAGGATTCCATTCGCCGGGGTACTGACTTTGTAGCTGGTAGCTTTCTGACAACACAATGGTGCGCATCAACTTCTTCAGATCGTAATTGCCGTCGATGAAGGCCTGTGCGAGGGCGTTCAAAAGACGGGGCTGGTTAGGCTGGAGCTTCCAAGGCGCTGGCGGGGGATGATCTGGGTCGAGTCGGGCCGGATCGAACTGGTTTGGCGGCTCGACAAACGCCTTGCCCATAAATTCTTTCCAGATATAGTTCACAGTGGCTCGGGCAAACTGAAAATCACCGGTAAGTTCCCGGGCCAGCGCCACGCGATAACTCTCTCCTGGACGGGGTTTGCCACCGGTGAAAGGATACTCCGGAGCAATGGTGCGCACGGCGCCAATCGGTTGGCGGGGCGGCCGATTTCCGGTCGTTGTGTTCAAGGGATAATCGCTACGATACCGGGTGTTGTCAAGGACAGAGTAGTAGTAGGGATTTGGATCGGCTGGGTTCACCCGGACTCGCAACATTTCCGTGCGGGAGAAAAAGGAGGCCATCTGATAGGTTTGAACGCGCGTCGCGGATTTCCCCCACAAACTCAAGGTATCCAGATGCCTCCGGCCGTCGTGACAGGCGATGCAATTGTAGTGAGCGATACCCAGAAACATTTCGGCTGCATTCACTGCCATCTGGTCCCAGATATCTTGTACCGGCCCGCCGACCACCACCCCAGAGATGAGCCAGCCGAGATTGCCTTGCTCATAACTGTTTTCCCCACTAGCGGAGATCAGCTCCGAAACCAGCCGATTATAGGGTTTGTTTTCCGCTAGCGAACGGTTGAGGTAGCGATAAAAAGCGTTTCTGCCTTCGTTGTAACGCACAACTTGGCTCGTCCGGACGGTGTTTTTGTAGAGGTCTCCGAAAAACATCGTCCATTTGTCTACCCATCCCTCCGAGGCCAACAACTCATCGACCAGTCTCTCCCGCTTTTGAGGATCGGAGTCCGCAATAAAACGCTGGATTCGCTCGAGCGAAGGTGGCCGTCCTGTCAAGTCAAAAGAGACCCTTCGTAAAAACTCGTAATCCGTGGTTTTGTTGGCGGGGGTTACGCCCGCCTCCCTCCAGGCCCGGAACAAGTGTTGATCAATTACATTGGTGGAGTTTGTCTGCAAGCGCTCCTGGGTGGCTGCTTTGACACCCAGCTGGCTGGTGACGAGGGCTGTCTGCTGGCTGTAGATATATTCACGCAGAGCCTGCGCCTCCAAACCAGTTTTTTTAAACTCCCTTTGCCGGGGCCCGAGAAACACGCAGTCGGCATGCTGGACAGCGAATTCATGTTGTTGATCTTGGGCCCGCAAGAAGAAGACGCTAGAGAGGACCGCGGCCGCACTTGCCCACAGCAATACTCTTGCCACGGTAGTTTGGTTTTTCTCGTTCATTGCTGGAATCCCCGACAATACTAGACTTATCCATCGTAACCCGGCAACCCGTGAATAGTTTCGCGGCAAAAACCTGAGTTTCCGACGACCTCTTTCAGGATTTTTGCCTCCCGGTTTTACTGGAAAATCCCCTCTGGCAGTTCCCCTGCAGGAGGGTTACCGCATCCTGCTAGTCCGCTGTTAAGGCTTGCCTTTCCGATTCCTTCGACATAGCATGTTCCTAAAATTAGCTCGTGTTGAGGAGTGCGCCAGCGATGAAACCCTTCATCTGGATGTTGATTTTCTTGGTTTTCTTGTCGGCATGTTTCGTGTTCGCGCAAGGGATGCCGAAGACGACTGCCGTGGAACCCACCAATGCCAAGCCGGGTGCTGAACTCACCGTAACAGGAGAGAATTTAGACGCCAAAGTCGTCAAAGAGATCTATCTCACCGATGGTCAGAATGACACCAAGCTTGTTATTTCGTCTCAAACGGCGACTTCCATTAAGTGCCGCATCCCAGAGAATATGAAGACCGGCCGTTTCAGCATCATGCTGATGACCGCTGGACCGGATCCTAAGCTCATCGAGCAACCCGTTCGAGTCACCATCGAATAGAAACGACTCACCGCGTGTTCGCAGAGGTGAGCTCGGGGTACTGAGGAGGGGGCTCACTGTCTCTTAGCGCGAAACCGCGCCTACTTTTGCCGCCAAGATGATCCTATGATGAAGGGGGGGCCAAGTCCGTGGTTCCGATCTTCACGGTCCTCCCCCGAGGCAGCTCAGAACAGCAAGGAAAGATTTGTGAGCGCAGAGTTTGACTATGATTTGCTGGTGATCGGTTCGGGCCCGGCTGGGCAAAAGGCGGCTATCCAGGCCGCCAAGGCGGACAAGCGGGTTGCCGTCATTGAGAGGAAAACGGTCGTTGGCGGGGTGAGCGTTAACACCGGCACCATTCCCAGCAAAACGCTCCGTGAGGCGGTTCTCTACCTGTCGGGATATCGAGAACGAAACTTTTACGGGGCTTCCTATACCGTCAAACAAAACATCACGATGGAGGACCTGCTGGTCCGCACCGATCAAGTGATCCGGCACGAGATTGATGTCACCCGCCATCAGCTTATGCGCAACCGGGTGGAGTTAATCTCTGCCCACGCGTCGTTTGTGGACCCGCACACCCTAAAGCTCGATTTCGTCGATAACCGCACCACGCGGAACGTCACAGCCCGTTACATCGTGATCGCGGTGGGTACCGAGGCCACGGAGGACCCCCACATTCCTTTTGACGGCAAGTCCGTTTTCACCAGTGACGATATTCTCAAGCTTGACCGGTTGCCGCGAAACCTCACGGTGATCGGCGCCGGCGTGATTGGGTGTGAGTACGCCAGCATGTTCGCCGCCTTAGGCGTGCGCGTCACCTTAGTGGACAAACGTCCTCGCTTGCTTCCGTTCGTCGACGAAGAAATCGCCGATGCCCTCACCTATCAGCTACGGGAAAACCGAGTTACCATGCGGCTGGGAGAGGAAGTCAGCGGAATTGAGCGTATCTACGATGAAAACGGACCACGGGTCCGTATCCTGCTGGCTAGTGGAAAGCAGATCATCACGGAAAAGGCTCTTTACAGCATCGGACGCACGGGCAACACCTCGAAGCTCAACCTCCCGGCGGCGGGGCTCGAAGCTGACGACCGGGGCCGGATCAAGGTCAATAGCAACTACCAGACCGACGTCCCGCACATCTACGCGGTTGGTGATGTCATCGGTTTCCCTAGCCTTGCTTCTACTTCTATGGAGCAGGGACGCGCTGCCGCCTGCCATGCCTTCGGCATCAACTCCCGCGCCGTCCCCGAGCTGTTTCCTTATGGCATCTACACAATCCCCGAAATTTCCATGGTCGGCCGAAATGAGGAGGAACTCACCAAAGCCGGCATCCCCTACGAGATTGGCAAAGCACGGTACCGCGAAATCGCGCGCGGTCAGATTCTGGGGGATTCGACTGGTCTGCTTAAGCTCATCTTCTCCCCCGAGGATCGAAAGTTGCTCGCCGTCCACATCATCGGGGAGGGCGCCTCGGACTTGGTCCACATCGGCCAAGCCGTTCTGGCTCACGGCGGTAAGATCGATTACTTTATCGACGCCGTATTCAACTACCCCACGCTTGCCGAGTGCTATAAAACAGCCGCCTTCGATGGAATTAACCGCCTGGGCGTTTAAGTCGAGTTCATCCTGTCCGGGTTGGGCTGCGATTCACAATTAAGGTGATTTCCCCACAGGGGCGTCGGGCACTTAGGCGCGCTGCTCGGAAAAAAGCCCGAATTGGCAGCCCCTGCCTTCCAGGCGACACTGTGGTTACAGAAGCATGATTTCTACGCTGGATCCTACCCCAAACCTGCCGGGCGTTTCCCTGTCTGAACCATTCGTGCCGCCCGTTCCCCAGTCCATCGAGGAGACAGGTCTGTCGGAAACCTTTCTTCGACAGATGATCCTCAAATCGCTCTTCTTTCGCGGAGAGGTCGTCGGTCGCGATCTTGCCAGGCTCCTGGGGCTGAACTTTAGCGTCATTGAACCCTTGCTCGAGTCCTTTAAATTGCAACATTTGGTCGCGGTGAAACGATCCCTTGGAATTGGCAATGTATCAGCGGCCTTCGCGCTCTCGGATCAAGGCCGAAATCTGGCGCAGAAGTACTTGGAGACCAATACGTACTCGGGCAAAGCGCCAGTTCCGCTCGAGCAGTATGCTGCGGCCGTCAAACTCCAACGGCGTCCCCAGAACTGGCTTACAAAAGAAAAGCTTCAGGCCGCCTTCCGGCACATGGTCCTCAACCCGCGGATCCTCAGCCAGATTGGCCCGGCCGTCAATGCTGGCAAGTCCTTCCTGATCTACGGCCAGCCCGGAAACGGAAAAACCTATTTAGCCGAGGCTCTGGTCCGAATCGAGAGCGATCCCATCTACATCCCTTACGCAATTGAATGTCAGGGACAGATTATTCAGATGTATGATCCTGTTTACCACGAACGTCTCGAGCTAGAGGAGGATGAAAACTCCATCTGGATCTCGCAGGACGAACAGCATGATGGGCGCTGGTTTTTAGCCAAGCGTCCGTTTATCATGACAGGCGGCGAGCTGACGCTCGAAATGCTCGATCTCGCCTTCAAGCCAGACTCCCGCACCTACGATGCTCCCTTTCAGCTGAAGGCGAACAATGGCATTTATCTCATCGATGACTTCGGTCGGCAAAAGGTAAGCCCGGCGGAGGTGCTCAACCGCTGGATCGTCCCCATGGAAAAGGGCGTCGACTACTTCAATTTCCTCTCCGGCGGCAAGATGGAAGTCCCCTTTGAGGTTTTCTTGGTCTTTTCCACAAACTTGCGGCCCAATCAGATTGGCGACGAGGCGTTTTTAAGAAGAATTCAGTACAAGCTGTTTCTGCGCAGCCCAGATGAGACGGAATTTGTGGAGATTTTCCGCCGCTATTGCGACAGCCAGCAGCTGCCAATTGCCGATGGCGCTTTGCCGGATCTCATCGAGCGGCGCTACCGGGCATCGAAACGTATGTTCCGCCGGTGCCACCCCCGCGACATCGTCACTCATGCAATTGATCTGATTCGTTTTGAGGGTTTGCCCTGGCTGCTGACGGCGGACGTTTTGGACCGGGCCTTCGACAGCACGTTTGTCGACGAAGCCTATGAGCCTTAGCTGAAACCGCTCGCGCCTAGATGCGGTCTCCCTTGCCGGCCTAGGCCCTACCGGTTGCCGGCTGTGCGACTGCTCGAACGGCGCTAAGACCGCCAGGCGTCAGCCGACGGCGAAACCAAGCCAGGTAGAGCAGCCACGCTCGCCCAGCGCGCGTCTTAGCGAGTCGCTCTTCAGACCTTCAGTTTGTGGGTCCATATCCGGCTGTGAACCTAAATCCAGTCTTGTCGCAATTGTGTTACTATCCCGTTTTAGTTTTGCGGAACTACTCTTCACTTTTAGCCCGGAGGAGCCAAATTCGTGAAAGTCTACAACAGCACTGAGATTCGGAATGTCGCTTTAATCGGGCATGGCAATTGCGGTAAGACATCGCTTGCGGCCGGGATGCTCTACGCAGCGGGAGTAACGAACCGGTTGACGCGAGTTGACGAAGGCAATACGATCACGGATTTTGACGAAGAAGAGATCAATCGAAAGATCACCATCTCGACGGCTTGCGCTGCGCTCGAGTGGCGAAAGAACAAGATCAATCTGCTTGACACACCCGGCTTCAGTCTTTTCATCAATGACGCCAAGGTGGCCTTAGTGGCGGCGGAAGCCGCCTTGGTGGTGGTCGATGGGGTCGCCGGGGTGGAAGTGCAAACCGAGAAAGTGATGGAATTTTGCGATCACTTTCAGCTGCCCCGGGCCCTCGTCATCAACAAGCTGGACCGCGAGCGCGCCAGCTTTGAGCGCGCTTTGGAGAGTATTACAGCCGCTTTCGGACGTGCGGCCATACCGATTCAGATGCCCATCGGCGCGGAAAAAGATTTCGGAGGAGTAATCGACCTAATCACCATGAAGGCCTACAGCTATACGCTGGATGGTGACGGAAAAGGAAAGGAAATCGAAATTCCGGCGAATCTCGCCGAGGCAGCCGCCAAAGCCCACGAAGCGCTCGTCGAAATGGTAGCCGAGGGCAACGACGCGTTGATGGAAGAGTTTTTTGAGAGCGGCACGCTCCCAGTCGAGCACATTCATCAGGGTCTGCGGCAAGCTGTTTTGGAACGGCGCTTGATGCCAGTTCTCTGTTGTTCTGCCCTTCGAAATATCGGCTCGGATCTAATCCTGAATTTCGTCCTTGAAAAGTTCCCCAATCCTACGGAACGGGCGCCGATGAAGAGCACCAATGGAGCGGAACGCCCCTTCAGCACCGACCAGCCCGTCGCCGCCTTTGTGTTTAAAACCGTAGCGGATGTCTTCGCCGGCCGGATGACCTATCTGAAGGTTGTTTCGGGAATCCTGAAAACCGATGCCAACCTAGTCAACTCGCGCACCGGGGGAGTTGAGAGGCTGGCGCATCTGAGCGTTCTGCGCGGCAAAACCATGGATCCGGTCACGGAACTCCACCCTGGAGATATTGGGGTTGTGGCCAAGCTCCGCGAGACGCTCACCTTCGACACCTTACATGAGAAGTCCAGCCCGATCGCCTTTCCTCCCATTCCCTTGCCGGAGCCTTCGATCGCTTTTGCCGTATCGGCCAAGAGTCGCAACGACGAAGACCGGATGGGCAACGCGATTCAGAAGATTCTCGAAGAAGACCTCTTGCTGCGCTTCTACCGTGACCCCCAAACCCGTGAGTTTCTTCTGGCTGGGACAGGTCAGCAACATGTTGAGATCGTAGTGAGCAAGCTGAAGAAACGTTACGGAGTGGATGTCACGCTCAATGCGCCCAAAATCCCCTACCGCGAAACCATCCGGGGCGTTGCCGACGTCCAGGGGCGCCACAAGAAACAAACGGGCGGCCACGGCCAGTTCGGGGATTGCAAAATTAAGATGGAGCCGCTGCCCCGGGGAGCCAAGTTCGAGTTTGTCAATGCGATCTTTGGCGGCGCGATTCCGAAGACTTTTATCCCAGCCATTGAAAAGGGAATTCTGGAAGCGGCGGAGAAAGGCTATTTGGCCGGCTATCCTGTGGTGGACTTCAAGGTCACCCTCTATGACGGCTCCTATCACGAAGTCGACAGCTCTGAAATGTCGTTCAAACTAGCGGGGAGAAAGGCTTTTAAGGCGGCCATGGCCGTGGCGAAGCCCGCCCTGCTTGAACCCATTATGAAAGTCGAGGTGCAAGCTCCCGTAGAATACGCCGGCGATCTCATGGGAGACATGAATGGACGCCGCGGCCGGATCACCGGAATGGATACTAAGGGTGGCACCCAGATCATCCGCGCGCTGGTACCCATGGCGGAGATGCTCAGCTATCAAAACGACTTAATTTCCATGACCCAAGGTCGGGCGTCCTTCACCATGGAGTTTGACCATTACGACTTCGTACCAGCGGCTCAGGCAGAGAAAATCATCGCAGCGGCCAAGGCTGCCATGTCGGGCACTGAAGAAGAAGAGGAATGATGAACCCCTCGGCTAGCTGTCGCCAGCACCGGATGCTCCTTGACTGCTGGCCGAAATTTCGTCCGGAGAGAAAATTCTGGGGACTTGGCCGCGCGGCTTTTGCGGTCGGGGGGATTGACCCAATCCCCATCTAGGGTGTAGAGTCAAAAAGTTCCGATGTAATCCCAACATAACGAACACTTATTAATTGACGAGCAACAAAGGAATGACAAAAAGCCACCTCCCGCGCCTGGCGATCCCCTCGGTTCTTCCGATGTTGGTTTTTCTTGGTTGCGCTTCTCCGGCGAGCCAAAGTTTCCGCTCCTCGTTTCTTCCCCCTGCACCTCGGCCAACAGCCGCGCCTTCTACGGCTAGCACTCCGAAGCTTGTTCAGTTTTCGGAAACCGAGGTCTCGGAAACCCCTCTCGTCCTTACCCTCGCTCCGTCCCGCGAAATTCCCAACTTTCTTCGGTTTGAACCCCGGCCGGCTTTTCGGGAAAGATCCGAGAGTCGATTCAAGCGAGCCGAACAGGCGTTTGAACGAGGCAAGCGTGCCTACCGGGAAGGGGATTTCTTGGCTGCGCGCCGCGAGTTTGACACCGCAATCGAAACCCTGCTGTCTGGGCTAGATGGAGATGAGGATCGTTCGGAATTCATTCGTCGCTTTGAGGAGCTGGTGGATCGCATCCACCGCTACGACGTCGAAGGCTTGGGAGCTGGCGACGATCCTCAGATCGCAGGGTATGACCGGTCGCCCTTACAAGAAATTCTCGAGATGACCTTCCCGGTCGATCCCTCCCTAAAAGGCAAGGTTTTGGATCAGATCCGCGCGACCTCGTCGGAGTTGCCTTTGGAGGAGAACGACGAAGTACTGCGTTACATCAACTTTTTCTCGAGCGAGCAAGGAAGAAAGACGCTCCTGGCAGGGTTGCGTCGCGCTGGCCGATACCAGGAAATGATCCGTTCGATCCTAGCCGAAGAGGGCGTCCCGCAAGAGCTGATCTTTCTCGCGCAGGCCGAGTCTGGATTCATGCCTCGAGCCCTTTCTCCCAAATCGGCCGCGGGTTTGTGGCAATTCGTCCAGTGGCGGGGGCGCGAGTACGGACTCCTTCAAACAGCGTACAGCGATGACCGTTTAGACCCGGAGAAGGCGACGAGGGCCGGCGCACGTCATCTCAAAGATCTCTATAACCAGTTTGGAGACTGGTATTTGGCCATGGCAGCCTACAACTGCGGGCCGGGCTGCGTACAAAATGCTGTGCGGCGAACAGGCTACGCCGACTTTTGGACGTTACGCCGCTTAGGTGTCCTACCTCGAGAAACGGCAAACTACGTCCCCTTAATTTTGGCCATCACAATCATCGTGAAAAACGCCAAGGATTATGGCATTGACCTTGACCATCTGGATGTTGAGCCGCCGCTGGTCTACGACACTCTGAAACTGGAGGCCAACACCAACCTGTTGTTGATGGCTGACCTTTTAGAGATCTCGCCGGCAGAACTCCGGGAATTGAATCCCGCCTTGCTGGGCAACCTGGCCCCGGCCGGCTATGAGATTCATGTTCCCAAAGGCTCTGCAAGCTCTCTTCTCTCAGCATTAGCCCTTATTCCGGCCGAGAAGAGAGCCTTGTGGCGAGCCCACCGGTTGGCTGACGGTGAGACGCTGGCCTCAGTTGCCGCGCGCTTTGGAGTTCATCCTTCCCGGATCCTAACGGCTGGCCAGGGGCTTCAAGCAGAGCCACAGTCGGGGGATCTGTTGCTCATTCCAGGTGAGCCAGTCTCCACAGCCAAACGCTCCCTCGCCAGGCGCTCGCCTGCCAAGCGCTCCGCAACAAAACGTCCTTCCGCGACGGCGGGCACTTTCAAGCAGCCTTCGACCAAGACCACCATGGCCAAAGCTCAAGCCAGCAAACCCACGGCCCGGCGCGCGGCGATTCCCCAGAAGTCGCCGCGGAGTGGCCCCGCCCTTGCCTATCGCTATCCCCAGAGTTCTCGGTCTTTGTCCCGCTGATCTATTTCTTCGATTGCCAGTCTGCGTCGGCATCTTGCCCCAAAAAGGACGCTGCCGCTGAGCTACCAGGCCATGCCGTTGTTTGCGAGGATTTGCATGATTCTCCTCTTGCACTGGCAATAAAACGGTGTATTCTGATGATGATCATGCGGGAACAATTCGCTCCGAAAATGTTCGATTTCGCCCCTGTCAAAGAAGACATGGATGATTTCGACTATGACGGCGAACACGTGGAGCTCATTTCCGAGATCAAAGAGTACAGTTACGGAGAGGACGACGAAGAACTGATGGAAGAGGAAATCACTAGTGTTACCGTGACGGAAGCAGTCGCCTCGGTGTCGATGGAGACTGCTGCAAATGAGTCTGAACCTGCTCCAGCTTCGGAACCGGCATCCGAGATGCCACCGGCTGCACCCCCCGCTCCGGCTAGGAAGCCTGCCGCTAAAGCCAAAAAAGCCTCCAAAAAAGCTTCCAAAAAGGCGGCCAAAAAGGCTCCAGTGAAGAAGTCCGCACAAAAGGCGCCGGCCAAGAAAGCTGCGAGCAAGGCAGTGAAGAAAGCGGTCAAGAAGGTGCCAGCGCAGAAGGCCGCCAAGAAGGCGCCGGCTAAAAAGGCGGCGAAAAAGGCAGCCACAAAAAAAGCAGCCAAGAAAAAGTAAGTTCCGGAACTCGATTCTCCCGAATCAGCGCCTGGGCGCGGCTCAACCCGAGAGTCCGCGCCCTTGTTGTTTGTATTTTTGAGGTTTCGGGGCTGCCTTTAGCGCCCTTGTTGGATCACTTGCCGGCACCGTTGATACAGCTCGAGCAAGGCGTCGGCATATTCCTCGGCGCTAGACTTTGCGGACTTGGTGGCGCCAAAGCCCGCGCCAGCCGTGGCTGGCTTCCCGTAGCCGGTAGTCAGGGCGATGAATTTCATCATCTCCAGTGCTACCTCTTCAACGCTCGCCCGGCCTTCTCCAGCTAAAGTTTTGCTTTGTGTGGATTGGTCAGCCATAGTGACTAGTGTAGCTGAGCATGCCCGTTGAAGCCCTCCGCTGGATCCGTAAAATGCGCGGTGGTTCCCAGGCCCACCTCATGGTCGCCTCCGACGGACACCATTATGTGGTTAAGTTCAAGCAAAACGCTCAGCATCGCCGAGTCCTAGTGAACGAAATGGTGGCTGCTTGCCTGTTGAATTACTTGGAGATTCCAACCGCAGCCGTAGAAATCGTAAGTTGTTCGGAATCCTTTCTCCAGGCGAACCCTGAAATCGCCATCACCCTGGGCTCACGCCGCGAGCCAGTGCTTCCTGGATGGCACTTTGGCTCCCGGTTGCCGGTGAATCCCGACCGGTTCGCAATCTACGACTATTTACCCGACGCCCTCTTACGACAAGTGGCCAATTTGCGTGATTTTATTGGCGTTCTGGTGTTCGACAAATGGGTGTCAAACCTCGACTCAAGACAATGCGTGCTGTTTCGAGCCCAGATTCGCGACTGGATGGCTGGCGACCACGGTCCCAAAAAAACCGCCTTCGTCGCCATGATGATAGACCATGGTTACATCTTCGGAGGCCCTGCCTGGAAGCTCGAGGACGCGCCCTTGGCCGGGTTGTACGGGCGCCCGCTGGTCTATGAAACGATTGAGGGGCTAGAGTCCTTCGAACCGTGGCTAACGCGGGTCCTCGAGTTCCCTGCGGAGATCCTCGACCACGCTTTCCGGAAGGTTCCCGAATGCTGGCTCAATGGCGACCGGGAGGAGTTGGAGCGGCTTCTCGAGCAGCTCTACCGGCGCCGGAAGCGTGTCCCTCACCTGCTTGAGGACTGCCGAATAGCATGCGCCAAACCCTTTCCAAACTGGCGTTAGCTTGAGTTGCCCGAGCCGTGCTCGCTTGAGCGGGGAAACAGCTGCCCTCGAACGGCGATTAGCGCGGCCTCCCCGGCGAAGTCTCCTCGCGGATCACTCCGTGCATCGCAGCTAGCCTCACCGACTTCGGGACATCCGGAGCGCTCAGCCAAGCATAGATGGCTAGGGCTTCCTTCCGCTTGCCAGCGGCCAGAAACTGCTCGGCGCAAACTAACGCCGCGTCGCCAATGGCCAACTGGAGCTGACCCTTGGTCTTTCCCAGAGCCACGCGCAACTCTTTGACTGCCATTTCACCCCCAATCTTCCCGATTGCAGAGGCAGCTGCCTGGGCCAGGTTGGCATCTGCGGAATAAAGCAGCTTGGTCAGCGCCGGCAGGGCTTTCGAGTCCCGGCGTTTTCCAATCGAGTTGATCACGCCGATGAGCAGCTCTCCTTGCACTTTGCTGAGAGCCATCCGGAGCGCTTGGCTGGCGCTTTCGTCGGCGACCGGCTCCAATCCATAACGGGCGTAAGTGCTCAATCGGGGATGAGGCAGAAGGGCAGCCAGGGCCGGGACCGCCTGCTTGTCGGCAAGCTCTCCCGCACGCATGCAAGCTTTGGCTTTCTGAAATTCGGACGCATTCGGATCTTTGAGGATCGCCACCAGCCCAGTGACGTCGAGATTCGCAATGGAGCCTTCCGTGAACTGGGGTGGGGCTTTGGGCGGTTCGGGTTTCGGTTTGGCAGATTGCGGTGCAGGGATTTGTGCTGTCTGGACGGATTGCTGCATCTTCCTCGACCTCCCTTCTCAAATGCGCCAGGGTTCCCGCAAAGCGCGCGACCGCATGTTGTTCGCCACGTCGTCATTGGTGAACGCCCGCTTTTTGACGTCCCAGTAAAGAGTTTTGCCGCGCTGAAAGGCGATGAAGGCGGCATGGCAAGTGACATGGGAATTGGCCGCTGCGGCCGCATGGGCGCTTGGCTGCTGGCGCGTCGCCACACACCGCACAAACTCTTTCACATGATTTTCAAGCGCTAGACTAGCCGGTTCGGTGGGGCGCAACAGGGGCTTGATGTTGTCCGAGCACTCAATCCGCGTCTGGTCCCCCGTCTCCACCCAGCCGAGGTCGCCTTCAATGCGAAAGCTACAGGAGCCGGTTTTAAGCGCGCCGTCCCAGCCGTTGTCGCGCATGACAAGCTTGACGCCATTTTCATATTCGCAGTGAACGAAATAGGGACCCGCGTTACTCCCCTCTGGCTCGTACCGCACAGGCTGCGTGTCATCCAATCCGGCGGCCCAGTGACAAAGATCTACGGTGTGTGAACCCCATTCGAGAATGCCCCCTCCGTGAAAATCGTAAAAGTTGCGCCAGCCGCCACGCACATAAGAGGAATGATAGGGACGCCAGGGCGCGGGCCCCAGCCAGCGATCCCAGTCGACGACCTGTTTTGGCGGCAGTTCTTCCTCGGCCAGCCAGTCCCGGCTAGGAATGGGCGGCCAGTTCACTGCCGGGCCCACGTTCGCGTAAAGAGCCTTCAATTTGCCGAGAGCTCCTGAGCGCAGTAAGTCTTTACACAATTGGAAATTGGCGCCGTTGCGCCGCTGGCAGCCCGCTTGATACAAACGGCCGTAGCGCTGAAATGCCGCTGCAAGGGCCCAGCTTTCTTCAATGGACATCGAACACGGCTTCTCACAATAGACATCTTTGCCATGCTGCGCGGCGAGAATGGAAAGGGGCGTGTGCCACCGGTCTCCTGTAGCAATCAGCACCGCATCGAGGTCGGTTCGAGCCAAAAGCTCAAACTGGTCGTCATACATCTTGCAGTCGCGATCTCCATACGCTTGATCCACCATCGACTTGATCGTCTCGCGGCGTTCATTACGGACATCGCAAACGGCAATAAACTTAGCGGCCTCGATTTTCAAGATTTTGCTTAAAACGTGCTGGCCTCGAGCGCCGATGCCGATGCCGCCAAACAGGATCTTATCGCTCGGTGCGACGGCGCCGGCTCTCTGCCCGAGCACGCGGCTCGGAACGATCATGGGCGCGAATCCGATCTTGAGGAGTTCCCGTCGAGTGTTCATAGCTGCCACCTTGGAGTCTACACCTTCTTATACGGTGTTGTCTTTCCACAGGCACCCCCTCCTCGGAATCCAGTACTTGACTTGGCCGTCCTGTCTCGCCATACCCTTAGGGTGGAGAACGATGGCGACTGACCGGCCATTTCAAGACCACGTCGTTTTAGTCACTGGCGCAGGACGCGGCATTGGAAAACGGATTGCACTCGGTTTCGCTCATGCGGGCGCTCGCCTTGGTCTTCTCGCCCGGAGCAAAGCGGAACTCGACCTCGCCCATTTGGAGATCGAACACGCTGGCGGATCGAGCCTTCGCCTTCGTGCCGACGTTCGCGATTATGAGCAAGTGAACGCTGCGGTGGAGCGCCTGCGTGCCCATTTCGGCGATCTGCACGTCGTCGTCTGTGCCGCCGCAATTCAAGGTCCCATCGGCCCTTTCGTTGACGTGCAACCGAAGCACTGGGAAGAGGCTGTGCAAACCAATTTGTTCGGAGTCATGAACGTGTGCCGGGCGGCGCTGCCCAGCATGATCGCCAAACGTAGGGGCAAAATTATCGTTCTGGGCGGCGGTGGAGCTGGTACCGCCCGTCCCAATTTTTCTGCTTACGCTGCCTCGAAGGCCGCTGTCGTGCGCTTTGTGGAGACTTTGGGGGAAGAGCTACGTCACCACAACGTGCAAATCAATTGCATGGCGCCAGGAGGCACCTACACCAACATGACCGATGAGATCCTGCGGGCTGGAGAACGGGCGGGTCCCAAGGAGATTGCGGACGCCCAGCAGATCCGGCTGACGGGCGGCGTGTCACCGGAGCGGCAAATTGCTCTTGCCCTGTTTCTTGCTTCCGAAACATCGAACCATATCAGCGGCAAAATTATTCACGTCAACGACGAGTGGAGAAAGCTCGCTCATTCCGTGGTCCATCCCGAAATTTACACGCTTCGCCGGGTGCAAAAAGTATAGCGGTTGCCTGATAGGATATACGCCATGCAACGACGCGCCTTTCTGCACGCCGCCACTTGGTCCACGGCACTCGCCGGTCCGTCTGTTTCTACTCAGAACTCCGAGGCTAAAAGCAAGTGGAACATTCTAGTCCTGGTCTCCGACACCCTACGTCAGGACTACCTGGAACCGTATGGAAACACTTGGGTAAGAACTCCCCACCTGGCACGCTTGGCGCAAGAAAGCGCGGTTTTTGAAAACGCGCGGCCCGAATCGCTCCCTACGATTCCCACCCGGCGAACTTTGCACTCCGGCCGCCGCGCCTTTCCTTTTCGCAACTACCAGCCGCTACCGTGGGATAACGTCTATTTACCGGGCTGGATGCCGATGTCCTCTCAGGAGGACACCGTGGCCGAAGCGCTTGGGCGCGCCGGCTATATCTGCGGTTTTGTGAGTGACGTCCCCCACTACTTCGTGCCCGGTATGAACTTCACCCGCGGCTTTCACCAGTGGGAGTTTATTCGCGGCGCAGCCGAAGATCGTTACCGCAGTCCAGCGCCCTACGATCAGGCCCGCATTCAGGCGAAGTATGTGGGGCGCGGGCCTATGCACGTCGCTAATCTTGGCGGGTTCGAACCGGATGAAATGGCCTTTACGACACCTCGCACCATCAGCGCCGCCATGCGGTTTTTAGAAGAGAACCGCGAGAATCAGCAGCCGTTTTACCTCTACGTGGACACCTTTCCACCGCACGAAAGCTGGGAGGCGCCCCGCCAGTACTACCAGCTTTACCGCGATCCTGCTTATCAAGGCAAAACCTATCTCAGCCTCCCCTACGACACGCTGTTTCAGACGCCCGTGCCCGAAGCAGCGGTCAAAAATGCACAAGCGCACTATGCGGGGCTGATCACCATGGTGGATCATTGGATCGGCAAACTGTTGGGCAAGCTCGAGGAGCTTGGCAAGGACCGCTCCACGCTGATGTTCTTTTTGAGCGATCATGGCACCAATTTCGGCGATAATCCCGAGCGTGTAACGGGGAAGCCTGCCGGCGCCCTTTATCCCGGAACCATGAACATTCCGCTCTTAGTCCGTCATCCCGAGAGAAAAAGTGGCGGAAAACGATTTCAACAGCGGGTTTCCACGCTCGATTTGCCAGCCAGTGTCTGCGCCGCGGCGGGCGTCTCTCCGCGCGAGGGCCTGCACGGAAAGAACCTACTACCGCTGCTGGAAGGCGAGGCCTTCTCCGGCCGAGAGTATCAGACCTGTCGCTACAGCAACTGCGTGTGGTACGCCGACTCCCGCATCTGGTATTTCTCCACCATCCACTGGCAAAACATACGCCTCTTTGATCTCGAAGCCAGCCACCCGTTCCGGGAGAATATCGCCCCGAAAGCAGCCGACCGCGTTGCTTTAGCTCAGCGCCGAATCTTGGAGGATGCTGGCGGAGCGCTCCCCGCCTATCCGTTGACTGCCTCTGACCGGGTAAAGGCACCATTCATTTAGCGACCCGCGCCTCTTTCCACGAGCCGTTTGGCCGCCTTCGCTACAATTGCACCCATGGATTTCTCCCTCCTTTGGAAAACGCTCCTCATGGGCGTCATCGAGGGACTCACTGAGTTCTTGCCAATCTCCTCCACCGGCCATCTCATCCTAGCCGGCTCGCTTCTTGGCTTTGCCAATGAAAAAGGCGAGGTTTTTGAGATCTTTATTCAAAGCGGCGCCATGTTGGCGGTTTTAGTAGCCTACCGCGAGCGGTTTCGGCGCGTATTGAGCGGCGTGTGGAAGGACCCCTCTTGCCAGCGATTTGTTTTGAACCTTGCCCTTGCCTTCTTACCGGCGGCAATCGCCGGGCTGGCTTTTGGCAAGGCCATTAAGTCCCAACTTTTCAAGCCGCTACCCGTAGCGCTAGCCTTCATTCTGGGAGGGCTCCTGATTTTGTGGGCCGAAAAAAGAAAACATTCCATCCGCGTCAGCCAGGTGGATGAAATGTGCTGGCTAGATGCGTTGAAGGTGGGTTGCGCTCAATGCCTGGCTCTCATACCGGGCACGTCGCGATCAGGAGCGACCATCCTGGGGGGCTTGTTGTTTGGCCTGTCCCGGCCCGCTGCGACAGAGTTTTCGTTTTTCCTAGCTGTGCCCACGCTGACTGCGGCGGGCGCCTACGATCTTTACAAACACCGCCATTTGCTTTCCCGTTCTGACCTGGCGGTCTTCGGCTTAGGGGCCTTGGCGGCCTTCCTCTCGGCTTATCTTTGCGTGCGCTGGCTGCTTCGTTACGTAAGCTCACACGATTTTAGCCTTTTTGCCTGGTACCGGATCGCCTTTGGATTGCTGGTGCTGGTCACGGGATTTTTTGGCTGGGTGAATTGGAATGCACCTTGAGGCGGGCGCCCTCAACAGGCCGAAGCTCTCCCCAAGCGAAGGCGGCGGCCCAAACCTTCACCGGCTGAGGTACTCCTCCGTGTGCTCGCCTAAGGCAGGGACTTTTCCGGGGAAGTCAAAGGAAATATCTGCCATGGCTTCTGCGACCGTGCGTACCGGCGTCACGCAAACGTCCCGTTCCTTGAGCATGTCCCACCACTCGGCTGCGCTGCGTTGCCGGAAAATCGCTTGAAACACAGAAATGATCTCCGAACGCTGGGGATCTTCCGCAAACTGATGGGCCGCGTATTCCGGGCGACCCAGCGCCTCGCACAAATTTCTCCAAAATTTGGCCTCGAGCGCTCCGACGGCGATGTAGCGCTGGTCCGCCGTTGCGTAGATGTGGTAGCAGGCATAGCGGCCGCTTAAGACCTCCTGGCCGCGCCGGGGAACTGCCCCGCCTTCTAGCTGCGCTCTGGCTACCGCTAAGAAGCTGGCCGCACCGCGCATCATGTTGATCTCTACATACTGGCCGCATCCCGTCTGCCGCCGTTTGAGCAGGGCCGCTAGAGCGCCGATCAGCGCCTGCATGGAGCCGCCTGCGATGTCTGCAATTTGGATCCCTGGAATTGTTGGTGGGCCTTCTGGCTCTCCGATCAGATCCAAAACGCCAGCCATCGCCAGATAATTGACGTCGTGCCCGGCTAGATCTCGAAAAGCCCCTTGGCTGCCATACCCGGTCACGGCTACGTAGATCAGCTGGGGATTTTGGCGGTGAAGCGCCTGCCAGCCACAGTTCAGACGGTCCATCACTCCCGGGCGGAAGCCTTCCACCACCAGGTCGGCGGAAGCAGCAAGCTGATGGAATCGCTGCTGGTCGGAGGCCAGCTTTAAATTCAAGACGACGCTTTTCTTTCCCCGGTTCACCAGCTCAAAGAGCCCCTCCGGCCGCATGTGTCGCATCGGGTCGCCTTGTCCTGGTTCCTCAATCTTGATCACTTCGGCGCCCATTTGCACCATCCATTGGGTCGCCAGCGGGCCTGGCAACAGACGCGTTAGATCCAGCACGCGAATACCTTGCAAGGCTTCAATCGCAAGCATGCCGCGAGTGTAGCGAAGATTGCGCCGTCGTGTTTTGCTCTATACTTCCTGGAATGTTGAGCTATGTGAAAGGTCCTGACGCACAGCTGTTAGAACTGACCGTGGATGAGGCGTTTCAACGCACCGTGAAACGCCTGGGAAATCACCTGGCTTTGGTGGTTAGCCGCCAAGGCCAGCGACTAAGCTGGCGCGAGCTCGATTTGCGGGTCGAAGCCACCGCCCGCGGACTTGCCGGACTCGGCTTACGTCCGGGCGACCGGGTCGGCGTCTGGTCTACAAACAACCTCGAATGGATTCTTCTGCAACTGGCGACGGCACGCCTCGGTCTTGTCCTGATTAATGTCAACCCGGCCTACCGCTCCTGGGAGCTCAAATATGTCCTTGAGAAGTCCGGGATGAAGGCGCTCTTTCTTTTGGAAAGGGATGCACGCGCGAATTATCGCGAAATTTTGGCGCGGGCCTTGGAGGGGGCGGTCACGTCGTTGGAACATACGGTCTTCTTCGATCACGACAGTTGGAACCGGATGTTGGCCGAAGGGCGAGATTACGTGTTACCAGTCCTTTCATCCAGTCAAGTCGTAAACATCCAGTACACTTCAGGAACGACCGGTTCGCCCAAAGGGGTTCTCCTCACGCATCGCAACCTGGTCAACAACGCCTGGTTGATCGCACAACGGTTACGCCTGACCGAGGCCGACCGTCTGTGTTCACCCGTGCCCCTCTATCATTGCTTCGGCTGCGTGATGAGCTCGTTGCTGTGTTTTGTGACTGGAGCCACGTTGATTCTTCCTGCTCCCCAATTCGACCCGCTGGCCACGCTGGAAGCGGTGCACCGTGAGCGCGCCACTGCGTTGTACGGTGTCCCCACGATGTTTATCGCCGAGCTACAACAAGCCCGCTTTGCAGAATTTGATCTGACCAGCTTGCGAACGGGAATCATGGCCGGGGCGCCCTGTCCGATCGAACTCATGCGCCGCGTGATTCACGACATGCATTGTTCGGGCATGACCATTGCGTATGGGCAGACGGAAAGTTCGCCTGTGATTACACTGTCCCATCCCGAGGATCCCATCGAATTGCGGGTCGGCACAGTGGGGTGCGCCATGCCTGCCACGGAAGTCAAAATTGTGTCGCCCCAAACCGGCGAGACGCTTCCCGTGGGCCAAGTCGGCGAGTTGTGCACCCGAGGTTATCTGGTCATGAAAGGCTATGATGGCAATACTCAAGCCACCCAGGAGGCCATCGATCCCGAGGGATGGCTTCATACTGGCGATCTCGCAGTGATGTATGAAAATGGCTATTTCGGAATCCGCGGCCGCGCCCGCGACATGATTATCCGGGGTGGCGAAAATATCTATCCGCGTGAAATTGAAGATTTCTTTTATACACACCCCGCTGTTTCTGACGTCGCCGTCTTCGGCGTTCCGGATGAGCGGCTTGGTGAAGTGGTCTGCGCCTGGGTCCGTCTCAAGCCTGGTTTTCAGGCGACGGCGGAGCAACTGCGCGAGTATTGCCGGGAGCGCATTGCGCATTACAAAACGCCCGCCTACATCCGCATCGTGGACGAATTTCCGCTCACGGTGACCGGGAAGATCCAGAAGTTTCGAATGCGAGAAGCGGAAATCGCGGCGCGCGGGCTGCAAGGAGCGGCAAGCGTCGAAACCGCCTAGTGCCGTTTCAACCCGTCTTCACCACATTCTGAGGGGAGCCTGCATAGTAGCTCCATACATTTTCAATGGCCAGCTCGAGCCCGGCTTCAAGAACCTCAGGAGTGATGCCGGCCGAATGCGGCGTGAGCACAACATTGTCCAGTTTCGTCAGGATGTGACCTGGGGGTAACGGCTCGGTTTCGAAGACATCTAATCCCGCTCCTCCCACTTGGCCGCTTTGCAAGGCCTCCACTAGAGCTTGTTCGTCGACAATCGGGCCACGCGCCGTGTTGATGAAGATGACGCCTGGCTTCATGGCGGCAAATTGCGCTCTCCCTAAAAGATGCCGGGTTTGTTCGGAGAGACGCAGGTGCAAGCTCACCACGTCGCTTTGGCGGAATAGCTCATCGAGATCCTGCGCCAGTGGGAAGCCGAGTGAGGGATCTGGATGAAACGTCCAAGCGAGAACCCGCATGCCAATGCCTTGCCCTAGGCGCGCAAACTGGCGGCCGATGGCCCCCAACCCAATAACGCCTAACGTCTTGCCATGGAGTTGGATGGAAGCGCCGCGGGGCCACTCCCCTCTTCGCACTCGGGCATCGGTGAGCGGTAAACGGCGCGCCACGGCCAGCAGCAGCGCTAAAGCGTGCTCAGCGATCGACACAGCCGCCACGCCGGGGGTGTTGGTCACCGTCACGCCATGCTCGGCAGCCGCCTGCAAATCCACGTGATCTGTGCCAGTTCCCCACAGAGAAAGCAATTTGAGCTGGGGACAACTTTCAAAAACATGCCGGCTGAATTTCGTCGACGACCGGATGTTGATCACAACTTCTGCGTCTTGAATCCGCTCAATGAGCGCCTGCTCGCTTCCAGGAAGCGTGTCGTAATAGAGGACCGGCGTCCTGGCGATTAACTTTTTGTAGGCAGCGCTCGGTCCCAGAACAGCGGGGGCGTCATCTGGAATCACGATCGTGGGCATCCGATTATCGTAAAAGAAAAACCTCGGGCCCGGCCACCGGCGCTGCGATAAAAAATGGCTGGGCCTAGAGCCCAGCCACAGATCTGAACTTCTGGATTGCGTGCGGTTTAGAAATCGTAACGCACGGAAAGTTGCATCACCCGCGAAGGTTGCAACGTCCCCTGATAGCGACCGAAGTTGGTGCGGTTGCCAAGCGAAAGGTTAATGTTTGCCGGGTCAAATCGCACCGTGTTCGTCACGTTGAAAACTTCCCAGCGGAATTGGAGCGTGTGCTTCTCGTTGTAAGGCATGAAGATATTCTTGGCGAGACTAGCGTCCAGGTTAAACACGCCATCGCCGCGGATATTGTTGCGGTTGCCGATATCGCCGGGCAAGGTGAACCCAAAGGCGTCGAGAGCCGCCCGCGGGTTTTGGAAGATGTTCGGGCCAGAGAGCCGCGCCTCGGCTTGCGGGTTAGCCGGGTTTGCTACGGGCGCCGGAGCATTCTTGTTGGTTCCGTCTGCTGCCGGGGCAATTTGTGTTGCCCAGCCCGTAATGTTGTAGTTGGTGGGCCAGGTGCGGTTGTGACCTACGCTAGTCGGCAGGCCGGTAGTCTGGCGGAACAAGCCGGCAATTTGCCAGCCGCCCACTAACAGATTCGAAAGCTTGCCAATGCTTCCAAAGAAGCGGCGACCCCGACCAAGCGGCAGGTTGTAGACGTAGTTCGCATTCAAATTATGGCGCTGGTCGAAGTCGGAGGAGGCGCGCATCAAGTGCCGCCGGTAGGGCGAAATAATAACGCCGCGTAGACCATCGCTGGTGCTTTGATTGTTTTCCGTCACCGAGCCCATGTCGATGGAGTGGGACCAGGTCCAGTTAAAGTCAATCTGGTCGCCGTTGCGGAATTGCTTGCGGATGCCAAGCTGAGCCGAATGGTAGCTGCTTGCGCCGACACTGCGGATAGCGCGCAGATAGGAGAACTGTGGGCTGTAGAAGGCGAACGGGCCCAAACGGCTAAAAGCGGGATCGCCGAAGCGGTCGGTCAACTCCAGCCAATAAGTAGCGTCAGGATGGGCGTCTTCCATCAAGCGCAAGGCCGCTTGGGTGGCCGTGAGCCCGCCTCCTGCAAGTCCAGGAAACATGTTTTCGAAGAACGGAATGGGCGCCACTCGTAACAGCTCGGCGTTGGTCAAGGGGCGCAGGACTTCGCGCCGCTCATTGATGGCCATGCGGCTAATTAATAAACCAGCGGCTTCGTACCACGTCTGCCCGCTGGCGGGGTCGCGCAGGTTAACCGGTGTGGCCAGATCCTCGCTGGTCAGCGTGCGTCGCCCTTCGCTAGCCACATAGGCCATGGAAAGCAACCAGCCGCCCTTCATCTCGCGCTGCCAAGACACGTTCCAACGCATGACGTACGGTGCGCGTAAGCGATCATCGAGAGAATTGGTGATCTGGAAGGAATTGGGCTGGCGGATGGGAAAACCTGCCGGCGGCGGAGGAGTAATCAGCTGTTGCGGAATATTGAATGTTCCGGTGAAGCGCGGCGCGTCGGCCAACGTCAAGCGCCCGGAACTGTTGGGAATGTTCGTCGACAAACCCAGAGCGCTGGCATCGTAGGCGCGAATCAAGCCCGCGCCGAAAACGTCGTAATACATCCCCCATCCCGCGCGCAGCACACTCTTTCCCGGGCCGCCGAAGAGAAACCTCGCCAGAGCGTTATCCGATTGTGGCGACCATGCCAGTGCAATACGGGGTGACCAGTTGTGGAGATTACTGTAAAGCGGCCGCCCGCCTGGCATGTTAGCCAGGGTAAATTCAATGGGCGGCAGACCGGTCTGGGCGCCAAGACCGGCGTTGGCGTTGGCCACGCGGCGGTCAAACCAATCGCTCAGCGGGATGGTCGGGCTGGTCTGTACGCCACGCTTTTCATAAATCGCCGGCCAGTACATGTAGCGCAGGCCAGCCGTCATGGTAAGGCTACGCGTCAGCTTCCAAGTATCCTGAAAGTAGACCTCGCTTTCCGTGCCCAGGAACGCGCGCGGATTGGGCTCGCCGCGGCCCAGAGGAACCACCTGTCCGTTGCGTGGTAAGTAGTTGTAGCGGGAATTCACCTGCGTAACGAGGCCAAAAACCATCGCCACGGCGTCGTTAAACTGCGTACGGCCCCCTGGGTTGATCGCTACAGAAGGGTCCCCTGTGGTGAATGGAGCGCTGAGAATATTCCCGCTCGCCGTCAGCCACGATGAGTTGCTGCTGGCCGTAAAGAAGGAGTTGTCCCAGCTCAGGCGGTCATTGGTGAAATGGCGGTAGCTGCCCCCAAATTGGAAGGTGTGGGCCCCGCGGGTCCAGGTGAAATCCTGGGTCAAATGGTGAGTTGGCGAGATGCGGCGGAAGGAGCGAGTCAAACCGACGGGATCCGAAAGCGGTCGCCAGGAAACGATCTCGTAGGTTCCAATCCCAGCATCCTCGAGGCTTTGCCGGGTGAGCCCGTAGCGCGTTGTGCTGAATATGGTGGGCCGCAGCGTTGCGTTCCAACCAATCGCAATCCCTTTACTGTTGGTGAGGGAGCGGAAGTTTGGCGGACGTCCTGGGAATTGCGGCGGGCCGTTCTCCACATCGTCCTGGAGCTGCCCTCGAACAAAGAAATTGTGCTTGTCATTCAGCACGTAATCAAGCCTTGCGATGTAGGTGTAGAAGTCGTTTCGGATCGGAGCGTTGAAGCGGAACCCGGACGTGTTGATGCCATCGCCGGCTGTGGGATCGTTCGGCAACGGGTAGGAGCGAAATACTTCCAGCGCCGCTTGGTTCACCCCAGGGGCGTAATTCAAACGAGAGGCGAGCTCCGCAGGTGATACTTGCACGACGTTGCCGGCCCGGGAGACATAGGAAGCTATGCCCTGCCGGATCGTCGCCGTTGGAACTGTTCGCAGGATGCTCTGCTCAAAAAGATCTCGCCGCCCCTCGACATTGCCAAAAAGGAAGAGGCGGTTTTTCTTGAGCGGTCCTCCCAGGCTCGCCCCAGCAATATTCCGATTTAACTTTGGTGTACGCAAACCAGTCAGGTTGTTAAAGAAGGTGTTGGCGTTAAATTCCCGGTTCCGCACAAACCAGTAAGCCGAACCGTGCAGGTCGTTGGTACCGCTTTTGGTCACGAGCGTGATTTGCGCTCCCGACCCGCGCGAGGCGTCGGCGTTCGCATTGGTTGTCGTGACGCGAAACTCTTGAACGGAGTCCAAAGTGACGCGCAGCACACTGGTAAAAGCGGCGCGCGTTTGTTGATCGTTCACGTCAATTCCGTCGAGGGTGATGTTGCTTTGGTCGCTACGCCCGCCGTTGACCACGCCACCTCGATCAATGGCCGTGCTGACTCCGCCGTTGACTGTATCACTATCGCCGACCCAAGACACGCCGGCTTGCAGAGACAGGATCTTGGCCACATTTCGACCCTCAAAGGGCAATTGCAGGATTGGCTTCGTACCAAAGGAGTTACCTAAGGTGGCGTCCGTCGTATTCACTTGGACCGCTTCCGCCGATACCTCCACCGTGGTCGCAACCTGGCCCACTTTTTCAAAGGCCACGTTCACGGTCGCCGGAGTGTTCACCAAAAGACGGATGCCCTGGATCGAGACATCCGAAAAGCCCTCTTTTTTCGCCAGCAGGCGATACTCCCCAGGTATGACCTGCGGAAAGAAGTAGCGTCCCGCTGCGTCCGATTTCACTTCCCGCACTTGGTTGGTGCCGGTGTTAGTGATTGTAATCGTGGCGTCTGGAATTGCCGCCCCCGTGGGGTCGGTCACCAGGCCGGTAAGCGAGGTGAGCGTTTGCGCTCGGAGCGAAGCGGCAAACACGAGCGCGCACCAAAGTGCAAGTGTTACCCTGTTGAACACCTTCATAACCCTTTCGTGAGAAAAATCAACGTTGGGAGAGTGGCACGGCCTGCTGCTGACGCGGAGTTCCCCGTAACCTGACCTCCACCAAAGTCTGTTAACACTTATGTACCGCAGTGTAACACCTTCGTGTCACTTTAACACCTGCCTGGTGATCGATTTGGAGATCGAGAACGGCCAACTTCGAGCCCCGGACCGCCCGCTTGGCTCCTATTCAAAACATCGCTTCAATTGAGCGCTTACACTGGAAAGGACATGCCCTTTTCGCGAATTGCAGTGATCGGCGCACCGTTAGACCTAGGCGCCGGCCGGCGTGGCGTGGATATGGGACCTTCTGCCATCCGGGTAGCAAACCTGGACGCCAGGCTCGAATCGCTAGGTTACGAGGTCGAAGACCTTGGCAACGTAGAAGTCAAGCAGGCGGAAAGCCTGCCACGAGGACGCCAGGACGCGCGCTATTTGCCCGAAATCGCCTCAACATGCCGGAAGCTCGCGGCCATGGTGGAGAAGGCCGCTGCTGCTGGCCAATTGCCTTTAGTCCTTGGCGGCGATCACTCGCTGGCCATCGGAACCGTGTCCGGCGTCTCGCGTCATTTCCGGACCAAGAAGCGAAACCTAGGTTTGATTTGGATCGATGCCCACGCCGATATGAACACTCCCAAAACTTCGCCCACTGGCAATATCCATGGCATGCCTTTGGCTTGTCTGATTGGCAAGGGCCCGGAGGAGTTGACGCACCTCTACCGCTACGCTCCCAAGGTGGACCCAAAAAACGTTGCCTTAGTGGGTCTGCGCAGCGTGGATCCGTTGGAGAAGACACATGTGAAAGAGTCTGGGGTGCGGGCCTTCACCATGCGCGATATCGATGAGCGCGGCTTGCGGAGCGTCATGGAAGAAGCTGTCGAGATTGCTTGCGCCGGTACGGCCGGCTTCCACTTGTCGTTTGACATGGACTCGCTCGATCCACAGTTTGCTCCCGGAGTGGGCACGCCTGTTCGAGGCGGCATCACCTATCGCGAGGCCCATTTGGCCATGGAGATCGTCAACGATAGCCAGAAAATGGTGTCGATGGAATTCGTAGAAGTGAATCCGGTGATCGATGAAGTGAATCGCACAGCAGAACTTGCCGTCGAGTTAGCGATGTCGGCGTTAGGAAAGAGGATTCTGTGAAGCTGCGAGTAGCGGTGGTCTATGGGGGCAGAAGCGGCGAGCATGAGGTCTCGTTGCGCTCAGCCAAGAGCGTGATGGAGGCTCTCGACCCACAGCGCTATGTCGTGCTGCCCCACCTCATTTCGAAAGAGGGTAAGTGGTCCCCAAAGCCCATCCAGCCCGAACCGCGCGCCAACGCACACATTGATGTCGTCTTCCCCGTCCTGCACGGCACGTTTGGCGAGGATGGAACCCTGCAAGGCCTTTGTGAGCTGGCCGACCTGCCCTATGTGGGTCCTGGCGTCTTTGCCTCGGCAGCCTCAATGGACAAAGAGGCGATGAAATTATTGTGCCGGGCGCAAGGGTTGCCAGTGGTTGAATATGTCACCCTCCGCCCGCCGTTCTCAAGTACCTTGGAAGCCTGTAAACAACTGCCATTTCCCATGTTCGTAAAACCGGCCAATCTCGGCTCATCAGTGGGTATTTCCAAGGTCCACAACGAGCAAGAGCTGCGGCGCGCAATCGACCTTGCGGCTCAGTTCGATCGCAAGGTGATCGTTGAGCGGGCCATTGTGGGCCGGGAATTAGAATGCGGAGTCCTTGGAAATGGCGATCCAGTCGCCTCGCTCCCCTCGGAAATCATTCCGTCCCGGGAATTCTACGACTATGAGGACAAATATGTCTTGGACAAAGCTCAATGCCTTGTCCCAGCGAGTCTTCCGGATGAATTAACGCAACAGGTTCGCCGGCTTGCGATTCAGGCCTACCAGGCTGTGCAAGGCGAAGGTATGGCTCGCGTGGATTTCCTGCTGGAAACTGCGACGTCCCGTCTCTACATCAGTGAGATTAACACCATTCCAGGATTCACCTCTATCAGCATGTTTCCAAAAATGTGGGAACATGCCGGTCTACCCTTGCCAAAACTTGTTGACCGGCTGATCGAACTCGCTCTGGAACGACATGAGGCGAAGCAAAAACTTCGATACTCTTTCGGATAGCAGTGATGTGCCGGGGTTGGAAATTCGCTTTCCTGTGGCTGGCCTGGCTTGGTCTGAGCGCGAGAATCTCTCTTGCCGTGGAGCAAGAGCCCTGGGAGAGGCTGATCAAGGCCTTGGTGGACGTCTATGTGACCGTGCAACAGGAGGCCGCCGATCCCGTCCATCCCGACCAGGCAATTTATCAAGGGGCAATCCCAGGTCTTTTGCGGCGGCTCGACCCCCATTCGATTTTCTTCGACGCCAACCAGTTTGAACAGCTGAAAGAACTTGAGAAAAGCACGCGCAAGGGGTTTGGCAGCGTCGTTTCGGTGTTGCCCGGCCGGGTGATCGTTTTGCAATGCTTGCCTGGCACGCCGTCGGCCAAATCGGGCATGGCCGCGGGAGATGAAATTCTGGCCATTAACAACATTCCCCTGGCCCAGCTTGATATGGAGCAACTGATTGAATTGCTCAGCCAATCTCGCCAGCAGCAAGCAAGCTTGGATGTGCGCCGTCCTGGCAACGCCCGGCTGTTGCATTTCGTACTGACACCGGAAGAAGTCGCTTC
The DNA here is from genome assembly GCA_025056455.1 of Bryobacteraceae bacterium. Classification (GTDB taxonomy): domain Bacteria; phylum Acidobacteriota; class Terriglobia; order Bryobacterales; family Bryobacteraceae; genus CADEFT01. The sequence continues at coordinate 241,660 of JANWVY010000005.1, forward strand.
TCCGGCGGTGGACCGCGCCTTTGCTCTGCGGCCCGGGATTGGCTATACGCGGATTACGAACTTCGAGACTGAAACGGGCGAGCAACTGCAAAAAGCTATCGAATCCCTAGGAGGCAACCAGCTGAAGGGGCTCATTCTCGATCTGCGCAACAATCCCGGGGGGGTGCTTCCAGCAGCCATCCAAGTCTGCTCCCTCTTCTTAAAACCTGGCGCCAAGATTCTGACAATCCGCGGCCGCTCCAAGCAGCCCGAAGAAATTCTCGTGCCAGACTCGGCCAAGCCCTACGAATTTCCGCTTGTCGTGCTCATCAACGGAAAGTCGGCGAGCGCCTCGGAAATTGTCGCTGGTGCGATTCAGGACCATGACCGAGGCCAGGTCCTTGGTGAGCCAAGCTTTGGAAAGGGGTTGGTGCAAAGTGTTTATCCGCTTTCAGCAGCGACAGGTCTAGCGCTCACCACTGCCTTTTACTACACTCCTAGCGGCCGGTCGATTCAACGACCTTTGCAAGGAGGTTCACTCAATCAACTGATCAGCTCTCCTCAGCTGGAGTATCGCACCACGAAGGGACGCAAAGTGAGTGGCGGAGGAGGCATCCAGCCTGACGAGATCGTACTGCCTGAGCCGCTCACCCGCCTGCGAGCTGTACTCGATGCAAGCGGCATTTTGACCACCTTCGCCTCCAGCTACAATCTGCGCCACCAGGTGGATGAGAAATTCGAGGTGACGCCGGCGTTACTCAACGAGCTTCAAGTGTTTCTATCGGAAAGCCGTATTCGACCGTCGCTAGCCGAGTGGTCGGCAGAACGGCCTTGGATCGAGTCCCGGCTCAAACAAGAAATCCTTAACCAGGCTCTCGGCGTCGAAAAAGGGGATCAAGTTGAGCTCCAGCGAGACCCCGTCGTCCGCAGGGCGCTCAAAGTGCTCGGAGTGGACTGATGCGCCAACCCGTGAGTACGCTCATGGTCGCTGTGGTTTTCAGCGCCGCTACGTTGCTGGTTTCGCAGGACCGGCCAGCGAAACCTTCCCACCGCCCGGCGGCTCAAGAAGAGCAATTGTGGCGTCATCGTAATCTTGGTAAAGCCTTCTATGAAAATCCCACGACGCCAAACGCGGCGGTTGAAGAATTCAAAAAAGCGCTGGAACTCGCCCCAGATTCACCCCGCGAACGCCTAAACTATGGCCTGGCCTTGCTTCGAGCAGGAAAGACTGCCGAAGGCATGGAAGAGTTAAAGCGAGTGCAGGCGCAGGATCCCACCTTGCCCCACACCTGGTTCAATCTTGGAATCCAATACAAAAAAGCGGGGGAAACAGAACGCGCCATCCAGCAGATGGAGCAAATGGCAAAGCTGGCGCCGAGCGATGCGGTCGTTCACTACAACCTGGGTGCGCTTTACAAGCTAGCCGGTCGTGACGCGGAAGCCGTCACCCATTTTCTTCACGCTGCAGAACTTGCCCCGCATCTGGCTGCTCCTCACTTCCAGCTTTTCAATTTTTACCGACTTGCTGGCAACACCGACCAAGCGCAGAAAAGCCTGGCTCGCTTTCAGGAGCTCAAGCGCGCACAAGAGCTTTCAGGCATTAGCGAAGACATGGACTGGAGCGACTACTCGGAAATCTACGACCCAATCGACCCCGAGACCTCGAGCGGCGATCTTGCCGATGAGCCGATCCTGCGCTTTCAAGGCCGGGCCTTGCCGGGCCCGGTGGGTGAGGCTCCAGAGGCACTCGTTCTAGACTTTGATGGTGACTCGCGGCCGGATCTTCTGGTCTGGTCTTCGTTAGGCGGACTTCTTTACCGGAGCGCTCGAAGCTTGATTGCCGGCGATGTCCTGAAATCCGGAATTCATTTCGCAACCGGCGATGTCGACAATGATGGTTTCCCGGATCTGTGCATGCTCACCGCGCAAGGAGCGCACTTGATCTCAAATCAGAAGGGAGCTCTCCCGGCGGTTGCCAAACCGATCGCCTCCGGCCGGTTTGTCAAAGCCCTCTGGCTTGACTACGATCACGACTACGATCTCGACTTGATTCTCATCGGGACTAAATCTCTCGTTTTCCGCAATCAGGGCGAGGGAGGGCTTGTGGAACAGCCAGGCGCCATCCCGTTCCTAGCGGGCGAGCCTGTTGACGCCATCACCATTCGAGTCCTTGCAGACAGCAAGGCCAATGACATTCTCGTCAGCTACCGCGACCGCGAAAGCGTACTCTATCGCGACCGTCTGGCCGGCCGTTACGATCCCGTGCCTTTCCCGGCGCTTGCCCGGGGCGCAACGCATCTTCAGGCCGCCGATTGGAATCATGACGGCCAGCTGGATCTGGCCTATGTGTCAAACCAAACACCAGGATTACTTGCGAATCGCCGCTGGACGTGGACTCCGCATCCAGCGCCGGCGCTGTCTCAGGCGACCTTTCGAATAGAGGATGTCAGCGGCCTTGGTCTGGCGGAACTGGTCAGCGCCGCCGCGATTTATTCGCTCACCGGAACTCGCCGCAAGGCAGTTGGGCTTGCTGGCGGACGTCTCCTAGCCACGGCGGATTTTGATGGCAACGGCCGCTTGGACCTAGCGGTCGTTCGCGGCGGCATCGAAATTCTCGAAAATACGACTGCCAGCCGCAACCGCTGGGTCGCCTTTAAGCTTGTGGGAACCAAGAATCGCAAGCTGGCCGAAGGCGCGGAAATTGAAGTGCGCAGCGGCAAACGCTACCAAAAAAAACTCTATCAGGGCTATCCGCTTGTCTTCGGTCTGCGAAGCTACTCCGAGATCGACATGGTGCGAATCACCTGGCCCAACGGCCTCATTCAAAACGAGGCCCGGCAACCGGTAGGCCGGTTAGTGGCGTATCAAGAAGCCCAACGACTATCGGGCTCTTGTCCCATGATCTTCACTTGGAATGGCGAAAAATTCGAGTTTTTAACGGACGTGTTGGGCGTGGCGCCACTTGGCGCCTCATCGGGCGATGGAAGCTTCTTCGCCACGGATCATGACGAGTATGTCTGGATCCCGGCTTCGAAGCTGAAACCTCGCGAAGGCTTCTACGACTTGCGCATTACCGAAGAATTGAGCGAGGTGAGCTACATCGATCACGTTCAACTGCTCGCCGTAGACCATCCAGTCAAAACCGAGCTTTATTCCAATGACAAGTGGAAAGCTCCGCCCTATCCTGAATTTCGCCTCTTCGGAACCGAGCGCCGTATCTACCCCCGTCGCGCGCTGGACGGCTTGGGTCACGACGTTCGCCGGGCGCTCTTAAGCCGGGACCGCATTTATGCTGACCGCTTTCCGAGGCGTCTGGACCAGACGGCCCCCCTGCATTCGCTGGAGCTAGATTTCGGTCCTGGCGTTCCGAGCCAGGGGGTGTTTCTGGTCCTCACCGGATGGGTAGATTGGGCTGACGGCAGCACCTTTTTGCGTCAAGCTCAACAGCCTGGAGGTGCTCTCCAACCTCCCTATTTACAGGTTCGCGACGCCAGAGGCGCTTGGCGGACAGTAATCGAAGACATGGGAATGCCCTCGGGTAAGACAAAAACCATCGCCGTGGATCTTTCTGGGAAATTTCTCTCCTCCTCGCGGGAGATTCGTATCGTGACCAATCTTTGCGTTTACTGGGACGAAGCTTTTTTAGGCGTGGAGGAGCGCAAGCCCGACTACCGTTTGCACGAATTGCCCTTGCGCGGTGCGGAACTTCGCTTCCATGGTTTTTCGCAGGCCCGGATTCACCCTCAACGGCGCCAGCCCGAGCATTTCGAATACGCCCCTGCAAGCGTAGTGTCTTCGTGGAATCCCACGGCTGGATTCTACACTCGCTTTGGGGACGTAAGAGCCTTGCTGACGCACGTTGACGATCGATACGTGATTATGGGCTCAGGCGATGAAATTCAACTGCGTTTTGGGGCAGAAATTGCACCGCCCCCGCCAGGTTGGAAGCGGGACTTTTTGCTGTTGGTGGATGGCTGGGCCAAGGATAGCGATCCCAACACCGCACACTCGCAGACTGTCGAGCCACTCCCTTTTCACGCCATGACGCGATATCCTTATGGGCCGGAGGAGAGCTACCCGGAGACGGCTGAGCACCGGCGATATCGGGACGAGTACAACACCCGGCCGGCGCTTCGCCTTTTGAGGTCCCTTGCAAAATGATGCCGAACTGGCTCTTCCTGGTGATTGTCGCCTTAGTGCTGAACTCCGCTTACCTGTGGGCGCTGCCGTCTCCCACGATCTTTTACATGGCCAACGTCGTGCTGCACCTGGTGCTGGGTTTGATCGTTTGCGCAGCGCTCCGGGTGAAACCTGCTGTGTGGTGGATGCTGGCTTCCGCGATTCCCGCTGCCTACCTTGTTGTCGGAGGGAACACGCGGGAACACGCCCCCTGGCTCTTGGCGCATATTGTCCTGGCCCTGGTTGCTGTTGCTTGTTTAATCCGGTGGGCTTTTTCTCAACGCGGCGCGAGGCTTAAGCTGCTTGGCTTTGCCAGTGCATTGCTTGTGTTTCTTCCTGCAGGGGCGAAGATCTACCGGCGGCTGGTTCCTAATCCGGGCGACCGCATCGTCAACCCGATCGTAACTCCGGTTTCCATGGAGCAGGAAGGGGAGGGACCAAGCGGACTGTTTTGGCCCTCCTCAGCCAGGACGACGACTGGAAAAATTCCGTCCTCTTATTTCATGGACTCGGAACAGTGTGGCTCCTGTCATAAAGACATCTACGAGCAGTGGAAGAGCTCGGTGCACCACTTTGCGAGTTTCAACAATCAGTTCTATCGCAAATCGATTGAGTACATGCAGGAAATTCAAGGCTCGACCCAGCCCAGCCGCTGGTGCGCTGCCTGTCATGATCACGCCATTCTCTTTGCCGGTAAGTGGGACCGGCCGATCCGAGAGCAGATCGATACGCCCGAAGCGCACGCCGGGCTTGGCTGCACCTCTTGCCATTCCATCATCCAAGTGCACAACACCATGGGAAACGCCGCGTTTACCCTGGACTACAACTGGCTCCATGAGATCGCAGCGAGCAAGAACAAATACGTACAGGCTCTCGATCGTTTCCTGACGTTTTTAAATCCCGAACCCCACCGGCGCACTTTTCTAAAGCCGTTTCACCGTCTCGATGTTTCTGAGTTCTGTTCCTCCTGTCACAAAGTGCATCTAGATGTTCCCGTAAACAACTATCGCTGGATCCGTGGATTCAACGACTACGATAACTGGCAGGCCAGTGGGGTTTCGGGCCGCGGCGCGCGTTCCTTCTACTATCCCGCCAAGCCTGCTACGTGTTCCACCTGCCATATGCCGCTGGTGCCCTCAAAGGATCCTGGCAACCAGAACGGCATGGTGCATTCTCACCGGTTTCCCGGCGCCAACACGGCTGTGCCCTTTGTCAACGGCGATCAGGTACAGCTCGAAGAGACGAAAAAATTTCTGCAATCAGGATTTCTCACCGTGGATATTTTCGCCGCCAGCCCGCTTACAGCGACCCGCGATGTCAAGATGATTCGCCGCGCCGAGCCGGGCCCGCACACCGCGCTCACTAGCTTTGCTGTCGGAGAAGAAGCCGAATCCGCAGGTCAAGTTTTTCTCCGCGAGGTCGGTAAAGTAGCGGCTCCGCTGGATCATTCCGAAATGCGTCTAGAGCCAGGTTCGACGGTGCGGGTCGATGTAGTGGTGCGCACGCGGAAAATCGGCCACTTCTTTCCTGGCGGTACGGTCGATGCCTTTGACGTCTGGGTCGAATTTGAGGCTTTCGATGCCGAAGGAAAACACATCTTTTGGAGCGGGCGCGTGGAAGAGGATGGCCGCGGCCCAGTAGAAAAAGGGGCGCATTTCTACCGCTCCTACCAACTGGACGCCGAAGGCAACCCAATTAACAAACGCAATGCTTGGCAAACCCGCAGCGTGCTCTACGTTCGATTGATTCCTCCAGGCGCCGCCGACACAGTTCACTATCTGGTCCGGATCCCCAAATCTGCGAAGGCTCCACTGACCTTCCGCGCGAAGGTCAACTACCGCAAATTCATGCATTACTACACGCAATTCGCCTATGCAGGCCAGCCAGTTTCAGGCCAGCCCGCGAGCTTATTTAGCCTCAATCACGACAGCCGGCAATACTTTTTTTCCCCAACAAATATTCCGAGGAATGTTTCCGGCGCCATGAAAGACAGGATTCCCGACCTACCAGTCATCACGCTCGCCCAGCAGGAAATTCGCGTCGCACTTGGCAAACCAGAATGGAAGCAGGTCACCGATCCAAAAAACTACGAACGCTGGAACGACTGGGGCATTGGCATGTTGCTTCAAGGCGATCTTAAGGGTGCAGAGTACGCCTTCCGGCGTGTCATGGAGTCCAAGCCAGACTACGCCGATGGCCCCCTGAATCTGGCGCGGGCGCTGATCCAGGAGGGGGAAACTGAGGCTGCCAGGCCCTTTGTCGCGAGGGCACTCGAGTTAGCCCCGGGACTAGCTCGCGCACACTTCTTTCAGGCCATGATCGATAAGGCGGCCGGCGACTATGACGGCGCCCTCAGTCACCTGGCTAAGGTCGCCTCCCAATACCCGGAAGATCGAGTGGTGCTCAACCAAATCGGGCGGATTCTGTTTCTAAAGCGCGATTTTGCCAAGGCCGTCGCGGCGCTCGAGCGAGTTTTGCGCGTCGATCCGGAGGATCTACAGGCTCACTACACCTTAATGCTCGCTTTTCGGGGCTTGGGCGATCTGCCGAAGGCCGAGTATCATGCGAAGCTGTTCCAGCGTTTTAAGGCCGACGAATCGGCCCAAACCATCACCGCCAAGCCCCGCTTGTTGAGTCCAGAAGACAACAATGAGCGACAGCCAATCCACGACCACGAAAGCGCACCCTTGCCATGAGAGCGCGGCTGTTCCTTTTGCTGGCGGTTTCCACGGTTCTCCTGGCTCAAGTCCGGTTCACCGATGTGACACAAACCGCCGGAATCCGCTTCCGGCATCATAACGGCGGGTCTGGCAAGAAATGGCTCCCCGAAACCCTGGGCTCGGGGTGCGCGTTTTTCGATGCCGATGGCGACGGGTGGCTGGATCTGCTGTTGATTAACAGCAGGCCTTGGAAGCCACGCGGGGCGAAGGTCACCCAGAAGCTCTATCGCAACCAGCGCAACGGAACTTTCGCCGACATCACGGCCGGCTCAGGCCTGGACGTTCAGTTATACGGCATGGGTGTGGCCATCGGCGACTACGACCATGACGGACGCGATGATGTGTACATCACGGCCCTCGAAGGGGACCGGCTTTTCCATAACGAAGGGGGTGGTAAGTTTCGCGACGTCACGGCGAGTTCCGGGATCCGCAATGCCGACTTCGGAACTTCCGCTGCGTGGTTAGACTACGATCGCGACGGCCAGCTCGATTTGTTCGTCGCCAACTACGTGAAATGGAGTCCCCAAACGGACTTGTTCTGTTCACTGGACGGGGCCGTGAAATCGTATTGCACTCCAGAATCCTATCCCGGCGTGGCGTCGAAGTTGTTCCGCAACTTAGGAGGCGGCAAGTTTGTGGATGTCAGCCAGCAAGCCGGAATCGCTGACTCCAGCTCGAAATCCCTTGGCGTTGCCTTGCTTGATTTTGACAATGATGGTTGGGTGGACATTTTTGTCGCCAACGACACCCAGCCAAACAAGCTCTATCGCAACAACCACAATGGTTCCTTCCGCGAGGTCGGTCTGACCGCTGGAGTAGCTTTTAGCGAGGATGGCGTTGCGCGCGGCGCCATGGGAACGGATGCCGCAGACTACGATGGCTCTGGGCGCGCTCATCTTCTGGTGGGTAACTTTTCTAACCAGATGTTGGCCCTCTATCACAACGAGGGTAACGGGCTGTTTGTGGATGAGGCGCCCCGGTCCACCGTTGGGCGTGCAAGCCTGCTCAGTTTGACCTTTGGAGCCTTCTTCTTCGACTACGATCTGGACGGGCGGCTGGACATCTTCTGTGCCAACGGGCATCTGGATGAAGAAATTGAACGCGTGCAGCCGAAGGTACGGTTTCGGCAGCCGCCTCTGCTATTCCGGAATCTGGGAAAGGGAAAATTCGAGGACGCCACTCAAGCCGTGGGCCCAGATTTTGCCCGGCCCCAGTTAGCTCGGGGGGCGGCCTACGGCGACTTTGACCAAGACGGGGACCTCGACATCTTGCTAACCAACAACAATGGCCCTGCCGTACTACTGCGCAATGATGGCGGCAACCGCAACCACTGGCTGCGAGTTCGGCTCAAGGGCGTGCGCTCCAACCAAAACGGGATTGGCGCTGTTGTCCGCGTGATAACCCCGTCCGGCACGCTGTGGCGCATGGTTCATAGCGGGTCGAGTTACTGTTCGGCCAGTGAGCTTGCGCTCACGTTTGGTCTTGGTCAGGATCCGAGAGTGAATGCGGTTGAAGTGGTGTGGCCGAGCGGAGTAACGCAGAGAATCCTCAATCCCCGCGCGCGCCAAACCCTTGTCATCACCGAAGCGCCAAATCAATGAGCGGACTGGGGAAGTGCGTAGTAGCCTTTGCGCGCTTGAACCTTCAAATCTTTATTCTTGGTCCGGATTTCCAACCGGCGAAACCCTCCATCTTTGGCCGGGTTGGTGGGCGAATAGGCTAATGCGTACTGGCTTCGCAATTCGGTCTGAATTTCATCCAGGATTCTCTCTAGGGTGTATTTGCGATCCACGCGGTAAAGCCGCCCGCCGGTTTCTTCCGACATCCTTCGCAAGTCGCCATCTCCCGGATTTCCAAAACCGCCATAGACGCTCCAGTCGATGTACTGAATGCTGTAAATGATGGCGTCCGCTTTGTGCGCCATTTCGATGGCGTCGCGCAATCTGACCCGGCTGCCCACGTCCACTCCGTCGGTGATTAGGACCATGGCTTTTCGCCCCACTTCTTTCTTTAACTTTTCATCCGCAGCCAAGTAGACAGCGTCGAAGAGGATGGTGCCGCGCGGCTGGCCAATCGTCGGCACCGGACTCGGATGCAGGCCGCCCACGGCGGAATTTACGCGGAGCTGGCCCAAAGCTTCCGAGAGCATTTTTGCCGAATTCGTGTAATCCTGCAACAGCTCCGCCTCGCTGCCGAAGGCAATGAGGAAGGCCATATCCTTAGGCCGGAGGACTTGACGGAAAAACTGCATGGCAGCCCGCCTTTCGATTTCGATCAAATTTTCCTGCGACCGGCTAACGTCGACCAGAAGACCAATGGTTAAGGGGAGGTCGGATTCCCGTGTCAGCACCCGAATCTGTTGCTCTTTTCCGTCTTCAAAAACCTGAAAGTCGTCTTTGGTGAGATTCGCGACGTAAGCTCCTTTTTTATCCCGCACGGAGAATAAAACGTTCACCAAGTCAACGTCTACGCGGATGGTCGGCAAATCCTCGGGTGGGGCTTGGTCTTTTTTTGGGGTTTGGGCGGCAGAAAGCAGGCTTATGACAAAGCCAACTGCGAGAATTACCCGAACTGTCGACCTCATGCCGATATGATAGATGCGGCGGCGACGGAACGCGTTATCTAGTTTTGTCCAGTCGGCCGGCTGGCCCTGGAGGGTGTCCGTGTTGGTCGCTGCAGGCGAAAGCCTTGACGAACGGGCCCGCGGCGCGGGGCTCGCAGGCGCGGCAACCAGCCCCTCGCCAGTCCCGCGTCTTTCCGAGCACGGGAAACCTTTAGCCGTGTCAGCCCCTCAACCCTGTTAAAATCCTGGTTTTACATGTACGGGCGAGTTTCTCTCTTTGTCACCTGCCTGGTCGATCAGCTTTTCCCGAATGTGGGTCTCGCCGTGGCCGATGTTCTCGAGCGACTCGGCTATCAGGTAGAGTTTCGCCCCCAACAGACTTGCTGCGGGCAACCTGCCTTCAATAGCGGCTACCGAGAGGAAGCGCAAGCCGTGGCGGAGCACTTCATTCGCGTGTTTCGCGATGCCGATTTCATCGTGGTCCCCTCGGGATCGTGCACCTCGATGATCACCCACCATTTTTTCGAACTCTTCCCCGCTGGGTCAGATCTTCGGGAAGAGGTGGAATATCTGGCTCCGCGGGTATGGGAGTTTTCCAAATTTCTCCTGGAAGTGGCTAAGGTGGAGGACGTTGGCGCCCGCTTTGAAGGCGTAGTCACCTATCACGACAGCTGCCATGCCTTGCGGGAGTTGGGAATTCGGGAAGGACCGCGGCGCCTGCTCGCCAAGGTCCGGGGGCTTACCTTGAGAGAAATGAGCATCGCCGAGGAGTGCTGTGGATTTGGTGGCACCTTCTCGATCAAATTCCCGGAAGTCTCAGCGGGCATGGCGCGCACGAAAATCGAATCCATTCTGAAAACTGGGGCATCCACCATCGTGTCGATTGACTCCAGCTGTCTGATGCAGTTACAAGGCGTGATTGCCCGCATGGGAGTTCCCCTAGAAACCAAGCACCTAGCTGAGATTCTGGCCAGTAGGTGAGGGACAAAGCGATGATCATTTCAGCCGAGCGAAAGCAGAGCATCGAGCGCGCGGTAGCCGATCCCAAACTCCAGCTGGCGGTCTACTCGGCCACGGCGCGCCTCAAGCAGAAGCGTGTTGAGGCCGTGAGCCCCGCGGAATTGCCCGATTATCAGCAGCTCCGCGAGTGCGCCCACCAGCTCAAAAAACACGCCCTGGAAAACCTGGACTACTATCTCGAGCAGTTCGAAGCCAACGTGCTCGCCCATGGCGGGAAGGTGATCTTCGCGCAAACTGGCAAGCAAGTAGGGGAATTCATTGCCACGCTGGCCAAACAGCGCGGTGTTTCTCTGCTAGTGAAATCCAAGTCGATGACGACGGAGGAGATTCACCTGAATGAAGCGCTCGAGAGGGAAAAGCTCGAGGCGGTGGAAACTGATCTAGGTGAATACATCCTCCAGCTGGCTCATGAGCGCCCCTTTCACATCGTCGCTCCGGCCGTTCACAAAACACGGCATGACGTGGCAGACATCCTAAGCCAGAAGCTCGGTGTGCAGCGCGAGGAGGTTCCCGAGCATCAGGCGATGATCGCCCGGCGTACGCTGCGCGAGAAATTCTTAGCCGCTGGGATCGGGATTTCGGGAGCGAACTTCCTGGTTGCGGACTCCGGCGCTGTTGTTCTTGTCGAAAACGAGGGCAATGCTCGGCTCTGCGTTTCGGCCCCGCCCATTCACGTGGCCGTAGCGGGTATCGAAAAGATCATTCCTCGCGCTCAGGACCTGCCAGTTTTCCTCAAGTTGCTTGCCCGTAGTGGCACTGGACAAAGGCTCACCGTCTACACGTCTTTCCTTTCCGGCCCCCGGCGGGCGGCCGAAGTAGACGGCCCGTCAGAGTTTTACGTCGTGTTGATGAACAACGGGCGGACCAAACTGCTGGCCGATTCTAGCAAGCGGGAATCGTTGTTTTGTATCCGCTGTGGCGCCTGTTTGAATGCTTGTCCCGTTTACCGGAAAATCGGCGGGCATAACTACCCCTGGGCCTACTCTGGTCCCATTGGCGCGATTATCACCCCCCAGTATCAGGGTTTAAGCCAGGATCCCTGGCTACCTTATGCGTCGAGCCTTTGCGGAGCTTGTGCGGAAGTCTGTCCCGTGAAGATCGACATCCCGAGGATTCTCCTCGAACTGCGGCATGAGGTCACTCGGGAAGAACGGCGGCAGGGGAAAAATGGGCTGGAGCGTTTTGCCTTCCGAGCCTATTCCTGGGTGATGCGGAAACCCAAACTATACGCGGCTGCAGGACGCGCAGCCGCCCTAGGGGCACGGCTGCCGGGTATGCTTTCCTTGGGTCCTGCCAGGCTGTGGGCGAGCCAGCGCGAGACGCCGAAGCCAGCCGCCGCGAGCTTCCGGCAACTCTGGCGACAGCGGCAGGCAGGGAGATTGCCATGAACGGGCGCGACGCCTTGCTAGCGGAGGTGCGCCAGGCGCTCGGGCGGCAAAAGGGCCAAGCACCGCCTCCTCCGCCGCCGCCGCGGATCGTGATTCCCGAGCTTTCCCTCCCGCAGCGGCTCGCTTTGTTTCGGAGTCGTCTGGAGGAATTAGGGGGAAAGGTTCTGGAGGTTCCAACCCTCGCCGCCGCCCGTCAGGCTGTCGCAGAGTTGCTGGATGGTCCTGCGGTCGCCTCGAATTCTCTGGTGCTAGCTAAAGCCGGAATTCCGAGTCTGCCGCGGGTAGTTTCTGGGTTGCGGGACGCGGCTGCCTTACGCGAGGCCTGTCGCAACGCGGCCTATGGAATTACTTCCGCTGACTTCGCTCTGGCGGAGACGGGTACGCTGGTGTTAATGGCCTCTGCTCAGGAAGACCGGCTGGTGAGCCTGCTACCCCCAGTCCACATCGCCGTCGTTCCCGTAAGCCGTTTATTAAGCGGCCTTGATGAGTTATACAACAGAAAAGCGAAACCGGCTGAGGAAACCAGCGCCATGATCCTAATTACTGGACCCAGCCGCAGCGCGGATATCGAAATGATCTTAGTGCGTGGCGTTCACGGCCCACGCCTCGTGCAGGTAATTTTCGTAGATGAGGATGTGGAATAGTTCCATGCTGCTGCTTCCCCTTTTGGCTTTCCTACCCCTGGCCATCCTCTCTGGCCAAACAGCCGAGTTCTCGATCCACGGCGGCGTCTCCCGACTCAGCAATAGCAATATTGGTGACCTTGGCCCAGAAAATTACAGCCTGCAAGACGGATGGCGAATCGGCTTCCGCACCACCTTGAATACCTACCGCTTCTTTGGCCATGAATTCGGCTACGCTTATAATCGAACGCAACTGCGGAATGAAACCCGCAGAGCGGAATTTGGCATGGCCATCCACCAAGGCTTTTACAACTTTCTGGCGTACGCGACCCGGGACGGGGCAACCGTAAGGCCATTCGCTACCGGTGGGGTTCATTTCAATAACTACACACCCCCTGGCACCAGTGTCACTTCCGGTGGGGGATCCACCAAATTAGGCTTTAACTACGGCGGCGGTCTCAAAGTGCGGATTACGCCCATCCTCGCGATTCGCTTCGATGGGCGGTACTACCAAAACGGCAAGCCGTTTGACTTTCTTCAGAACCGTCGCGGGCTGATTCGCCAGCTTGAGGTCTCCATCGGCTTTGGCTTTGTGATCTAATTCGCCGCGGCCGTCCAAAACATTCGAGTATATTTACGTTTTTTTCGATTTTTTACACAATTCTGATATGCCAGAAACGCCGTTCTTCGACTCTGGATATCGATGAACGGCGGATCCCGACTTCGTTTTTATTGGAAAGATGCAGATCCGTGCCGAGGATTTGCTGCGGGCGTGTCCTTGCACAGCCACACGTCCTCGTCCCAAGAACTACTTGACTTTATTCCGCGCCTGCTATCGCGTGTGCCCCTGTTGAGCCAATTTGAACGCGCCGCGCTACGGAAGTACAAGCAGGTGCACGGAACGGAGCTTGACTACCGCCACATTTGGTGGACTCCTCCCCTCACGGCCGTCGAGGCCTTTGCGCTTGAGCGACAGCAAATCGAGAAGCTCGGTTTGCGGCCTATGGTCTCCCTGAGCGACCATGACACGATCGAAGGCGTCTGGAAGTTACAGAGCATGGAATCGACTCGGGAGGCTGTGGTGAGCGTTGAGTGGAGCGTCCCAACACCCCAGCAGTCGGTTCTCCATTTAGGAGTGCATAATATTCCCCCGGCCCAGGCGCACTCCATCATGGCCATGCTGGCCGGCTTTACGGCTCAACCGGAACCCCACCGCCTAGCCGACATCCTGGCGGAACTCAACAGCTGGCCCGAGACCCTCGTTGTCTTGAACCACCCCTACTGGGACGAAAAATGGATTGGCGCCGAGAAGCATGCGGCGATGGTGGAGTCTTTTGCCCGCCAGTACCGTCCATTTCTTCACGCCTTGGAATTGAACGGATTGAGGCCCTGGAGGGAGAATCTGCAGACTGTTCGCCTGGGACTCGAATTGGGACTCCCGCTGATTTCTGGCGGCGACCGCCATGGCCTAGAACCGAACGCCAACATCAATCTCACCAATGCCCGGAATTTCGCCGAATTCGCCCAGGAGATTCGGGTCGGACGCTCCAGCGACATCCTCTTTCTACCGCAGTACCGCACCTCGCTGACCTTGCGCGTAATTGAAACGGTGTGCGACGTCTTGCGCACCAATCCGGACCACCCATTCGGTTGGGCCCACTGGACCGACCGTGTGTTCCGTCGAACCCCGGATGGAGTCCGGTCCCTTTCCGAGGAATGGATTCATGGGGTACGACCCCCTGTAATCGTCCGCCTCTTTCTCGCGTCTATTCGCATGGCGGATTGTCATGCGGTAAGATCTGCCATGCGGGTAGCTTTGGGCGCGAAAGAGGAGATGGTCTGGTGAACTCGGCTTCGGCCCCGCGGGTCGCTTTCTTTAGCGACAGCTTCTACGAAGTGAATGGAGTGGCGCACACCTCGCGCCAGTTCCAGAACTTCGCCGAGCGGCGGCAGCTTCCTTTTTTTTCCCTTCACGTGGGGCCGAAAGACAGCCTGGTTCAACGAGGGCCGCTCACCATCGCCGAGCTTTCTATCAGTCGGGTTTCATTTCCTTTGGAAACCGACATGCGCTTCGACTTGCTAGCGCTGCAGCACCGCAAAGAGATTCGCGAACAATTAAAGACGTTTCAGCCGGATTTCATTCATATTACAGGGCCTGGCCACATTGGAATCTTGGGCGCCATCCTTGCCCATGATTTGAAGATCCCTTTGGTGGCCAGCTGGCACACAAACCTCCACGAGTTCGGTGCCAGGCGCCTTGAGCGCTTGCTTTCTTTTGTGCCCGGATCCGTCCGCCGTGTCATCTCCCGCTGTGCTGAGTCGAGTGCGCTCGCCTGCTGCGTTCGCTTCTACCGGATTGCCCGAAAACTGCTGGCGCCGAATCCAGACCTGGTACGCCTGCTCCACGAACGCACCGGCAAGCCAACCTACCCCATGGGCCGTGGCGTGGACATTGAGCTTTTCCATCCCAAGCGCCGCACGCGCACCGACGACGCTTTCGTGCTTGGTTATGTCGGCCGCTTAACTCCGGAAAAAAACGTCCGCTTGCTGGCTCGGATTGAGGAAGCAATTCAGAGCGCTGGACTCGGCCCCTATCGATTTCTGATTGTTGGGCAGGGAAGCGAGCAAGACTGGCTGCGCCGGAATCTCCACAACGCCGAATTTACCGGTGTTTTGCGAGGGGAGGCCCTCGCAGAGGCCTATGCCAACATGGACCTCTTCGTATTTCCCTCCACAACGGACACCTACGGCAATGTGATCCAAGAGTCCTTGGCCTCAGGTGTGCCTGCGATCGTGACTCCCGAAGGAGGGCCCAAGTATCTGGTTCGCAGTGGCGAGACGGGCTTGGTGGCGGCCAGCGAAACGGCATTCATCCGCTGTGTGCTCGATCTGATGCGCGACCGGCAAACTCATGCCGCCATGCGCGCCAAGGCCCGTCAGTATAGCTGCGGCAACACTTGGGACCGCGTCTTCGAACGGGTGTACGAAGTCTACGCAGCCTAGTTTTAGCTAGAACCCCACTCGCCTTGGCCAGCGGAGCCCTCCCCTGGTAGCGCTGTCCTACAATGAAAGCGGAGGCAACCCCCACATGATGGTCGATGCCACGTCGTCACTCGAACAAGAACTGAATCCCTGGCTTGCTGCCGAAGCTCGTTTTGATTTGGCGGCGGAGAAATTGGGACTGGACGATGGCATGCGAAAGGTTCTTCGCTCGCCGGCCCGCGAAATCACCGTATCCATCCCCGTCATGCTGGACGACGGCCGTTTGGAGGTGTTCACGGGCTACCGTGTTCAGCATTCCATTGCGCGGGGCCCTGCCAAGGGCGGAATCCGCTATGCGCCCGACGTTACGCTGGATGAAGTGCGGGCTCTAGCTTCCTGGATGACTTGGAAATGCGCGGTGGTAAACATTCCGTTCGGGGGCGGCAAAGGGGGCGTCGTTTGCGATCCAACTGTGCTTTCGCAGGCCGAGCTGGAGCGCATCACCCGCCGGTATACGGCGGAGATCATCGAATTCATTGGACCGGAAATCGATGTCCCTGCTCCTGACATGAACACCAACGAGCAGACCATGGCTTGGATCATGGATACCTACTCCATGCACCACCGCCAGACCGTCACTGCCGTGGTGACCGGTAAACCGATCAACCTCGGTGGTTCCCACGGCCGTACGGAAGCCACTGGCAGAGGATGCCTCATTACCGCCTTGCAGGCTCTGCAACACTTTAACATTGACCCGGCTTCAGCCCGCGTCGTTGTGCAAGGGTTTGGAAATGTCGGCGGCATGGCGGCCAAGTTGATGCAGCGCCTGGGAATGAAAATTATTACCGTCATCGAATATGATGGCGCGGTACACAACCCCAAAGGCCTTGACGTGCTCGGGTTGATGAAGCATCGCCAGGAGACAGGCTCGATTCTCGACTTCCCCGAAGCTGAGAACGTGGACCGCGAAGAAGCCTTGTTCACAGAGTGCGAGATCCTTTTGCCGGCAGCCAAGGAAGGGGTGATCACTTCCCAAAACGCTCATAAGCTGCGCGCCAAAATCCTGTGCGAAGGCGCTAACGGCCCGACGACCGCTGCCGCTGATGAAATTCTCGCGGCGCAGAACGTTTTTGTGATTCCCGATATCTTGGCCAATGCGGGCGGTGTGACAGTGTCCTATTTCGAGTGGGTACAGGACCGGCAGGGATTCTTTTGGAACGAGCAGCTGGTCAATGGCCGGCTGGAAGAAATCATGGTGAATAGTTTCCGTGACGTGACAGGCTATGCCCAAAAGTATCGGGTTGACAACCGCACTGCCGCCTATATGCTGGCCCTCGACCGGGTGAGTTTTGCCATCAAACTCCGAGGGATTTACGCCTAGGCGTTCATGAACGAGCCGTCAACGCCGCTCATGCGGCAATACCACGCACTCAAACAGCAAGTCCCTGATGCCTTGCTGATGTTCCGGCTCGGCGACTTCTACGAACTCTTCTACGAGGACGCTGTCATCGCAGCTCGCGAACTCGAAATCACTCTCACTTCGCGCAATAAAGAAAAAGGTCAAGCCATTCCCATGTGCGGCGTACCCTACCATGCCGCCGAGTCCTACCTCAGCAAGCTCATTCAGAAGGGATACCGGGTTGCCATTTGCGAGCAAACCGAAGATCCGAAATTTGCCAAGAAACTTGTCAAACGCGAGATCATGCGCGTGGTCACGCCCGGCACGGCGACCGAGGCCGGCGTTCTCAGTGCGAAAGAAAACAGTTATTTAGCAGCAGTTTCGCCCGATGGAAACCGCGTGGGGCTGGCATATGTGGATGTCACAACGGGCGAGTTCCGCGCCACGGAAATGTTTTTAAGCGAAATGTCTCCCGCGCTGGAAGCCTTGAATCCGAGGGAGATTCTCTATGCTGGCGCGTCAAGTCCTCCCGCTGTGAACCGAAAAACTTGCTTTACGGCCGTTGAGGACTGGGTTTTCGATCCTGCCTATGCCGAACGGGCACTCTGTGAACATTTCCGTTTGCTTGCTTTGGAAGGTTGTGGATTGGGTGGAAAAAAACTCGCTGTCGGGGCTGCTGGCGCCATCCTGCACTATCTCCGAGAGACGCAAAAGTCAGCCCTGGAACACCTCGACCGCCCCAGCTGGTATGACCGCGGCGACGCGCTGATTCTGGATCCAGCCACGGTGCGCAACTTGGAATTGATTGAGCCGCTGTTTGCGGATGGCCCGAAAGAGGGCACGCTAGTACACGTGCTGGATCAAACGATGACCGCCATGGGTGCCCGCCTGCTGCGGAAAAGGATTTTGCGGCCTGCGCTGGACCGGGCGGAAATTGAGAGCCGGCTCGATGCTGTTGAAACCCTCCTTCAGAAAACCATCGAGCGGTCGGAAATGCGGCGTATTCTGGGCGGAATTCTCGATCTCGAACGCTTGCTGAGCCGCGTTGCTTTGGGAACAGCGAATCCTCGAGAGATGCTGGCGCTTGGCCGATCCCTCGCGCAGGTTCCTCTGCTCAAACAAGCCTGTTTGTCTCTTCCCGGCCGGCTCGGCCAGCTGGCCCAGCAGCTCGATGAGGTTGCCGAAGTCCGGGAACAAATTCTCAACGCGCTGGCAGATCATCCACCAGTGAACTTGGCCGATGGTGGCCTAATTCGCGATGGCTTCCATGCTGAGCTGGACGAACTGCGTGATCTTTCGCGCAACAGCAAACAGTACATCGCTCTCATTGAGCAAAGGGAGCGTACGAGGACCGGCATCGCTTCCCTCAAGGTCCGTTTTAACCATGTTTTTGGCTACTATATCGAGATTTCGAAAGCCAACCTGCACCTGGCCCCCGCCGACTATGAGCGCAAGCAGACGCTGGTGAATGCAGAACGATTTACGACCCCAGAACTCAAAGAACTAGAGCGCAAAATTCTCGAAGCTGAAGACCGCATCCGCGCCATCGAAAAGGAAGTTTTCTCCGAGCTCCGCGCCGCCGCGGCAGCGCAAGCCTCACGCATTCGCGCAACGGCGGCAGCCATCGCCGAGCTCGATCTCACCGCCGCACTGGCCCAGGTCGCCGCAGAGAACCGTTTTAGCCGGCCCCGTTTCTCTGATTCGGGACGCATGGATGTTCGCGGGGCACGTCATCCGGTGATTGAAAAACTCGCTGAAGCCGAAGGCGCACGCTTTATTCCCAACGACGTCTATCTCGATCCGGCGAGTAAATTCATCGCGGTCATCACGGGCCCTAATATGGGTGGCAAGTCGACTTATTTGCGACAGTGTGCCTTGCTGATCATCCTGGCGCAACTTGGTTCGTTTGTACCTGCCGATCGTGCGGAGCTGCCGTTGACCGACCGAGTCTTTACACGAGTGGGGGCGTCGGATAATCTCGCGCGCGGACGCTCCACCTTCATGGTGGAAATGACCGAAACGGCGGCGATTCTCAACACGGCGACCTCGTCGAGCTTTATTGTGCTCGATGAAGTCGGCCGCGGTACAGCCACCTACGACGGGATGGCACTGGCCTGGGCGGTCATTGAACACATTCACAATCACATCCGGGCCAAGACTTTGTTTGCCACCCATTACCATGAACTTACGGATCTTGCCGAACACCTTTCCGGCGTAGCCAATCTCCAAGTGGCCGTGAAAGAATCGGGCGACCAGATCCTTTTTTTGCGAAAAGTCCTGCCGGGAAGCGCCGACAAAAGCTATGGCATCGAGGTAGCGCGGCTTGCAGCCTTGCCTCTTTCGGTAATCGAACGCGCTCGCCAGATTCTGAAGCTCCACGAAAAAACTGAGCACGCGCTGAGCGATGAAATCTCGCCTAAGCTCAAGCCGGGGCCGGTACAAATCTCGATGTTCGAGCCTGTCGGCTACCAGCTTGCCGAACGGATCCGGTCTATTAATTTGGATCAAATGCGGCCCATTGAAGCTTTGCAGTTGCTAGAAGAGTTGCAGAAGGAGTTGAAACGCAATTGATCGTGGCCGGAATCATGAGCGGGACCTCGCTTGATGGGGTCGACGTGGCTCTTGTGGACATTCGCGGGGAGGGATGGAAGAAGCGGGTCCAGACACTGGCTCATGGGACCAGGCCCTATCCCCGCCCAGTCCGCGAGGCTCTTCTGGCTGTATCCAACGCGGAAACTCACACCGCGCAGATTGCTCACCTGCACTTTTTACTGTCTGAGCTTTATGCAAAAGCGGTCATCGATGTGTGCGCGGGGGCCAGACTGCGGCTCAAGAGTCTCGAACTCGTGGGCTGCCATGGCCAGACCATTTTTCACTCCGGCACTCCAAGGCGATTTTTGGGCTACCGCGTGGCTTCGACTCTGCAGATTGGCGACGGAAGCGTGCTCGCGGAGCGGCTTGGAGTTCCCGTCGTCTCCGACTTTCGCCCTCGCGATATTGCTGCTGGAGGGCAAGGCGCGCCGCTCGTGCCCTACGTGGACTACCTGCTTCTTCGACACGCGCGGCTTGGCCGCGTGGCGCTCAACATCGGAGGCATTGCGAACGTTACGGCGATTCCGGCCGGCGCGGGACCGGAAAAGGTCATCGCCTTTGACACCGGGCCGGGCAACATGGTGATCGACAGTTTGGTGTCGCATTTTACAAACGGGGCTCGTTGTTATGACAAAGACGGCCAGCTTGCTGCGCGCGGCCGTGTGCACGAGTCGCTGTTGGGCCTGCTTCTCAGACACCGTTTCTTTCGGAAACAGCCCCCAAAATCAGCCGGGCGAGAAGAATACGGCCGCGAATTCGTGGCCCATTTGCTCGAAACAGGGTTGCCGGCAGCGGACCTTGTGGCGACTGCAACCGCTTTGACAGCCGCCAGCATCGGACTAGCAATCCGCAAGATCGTTTCCAACCGCATGAAAGTCGATGAAGTGGTGGTCTCTGGAGGAGGGGCCCATAATTCCACCTTGCTGGGAATGATTCAGCGCGAGCTACCCGAGATCCGAATTCGTCTGGCCTCTGACTTCGGGATCGACATCGACGCAAAGGAGGCCCTGGCCTTCGCTGTGCTTGCTCATGAGAGCTGGAAGGGGCGGCCTGCAAACCTGCCCGCAGCGACTGGGGCGCGGGGGCCAGTGATTCTAGGTAAGATCAGTCCGGGCCCCCCACCCCCACCTTCAAACCGCCGGCGATGGTAGCCCCCAAAGCAAAATGAAATTCCCTCTCGGCTCCGCTGGCGCCGAAACTTTAGTCTGCCGCAGGCCACTGGCAGCAGTGGGCTGTCGCCTATTGTTGGGGCTTCCCTGTCGCCAGGAAAGGCCGGTGTGTCCCACCGGCCGAGAGTTGGCAAGATCGCTAAACGCTTGTCAAGCCGAGCTTGGCATACCAGGGCTTGGCCGGTTTCAGTGCTTCGTTTACCGCGGTGATGTTTTTAACGCCTTCCACTGCAAGCCAGTCTTCGAGCGCCTTCACGCCGTGCTTCGCATAGACCGGGATGCCATCTTTCCAGGTGGCGCGACCGCACAGTACGCCCGAAAAATCGGTTCCCGCCTCGGCCGCCATTCGCAGCGATTCGGTAAACTGCGCATTGCTCACCCCAGCGCTGAGGTAAATAAATGGTTTTTTTGCGACATCAGCACAGGCGCGAAAATGGTCCAAGGCTTCCTGCATGGACTGTGCTTTCTGCCCCTGATAAACCATGCTGCCTTCGACGTAGTTGGCATTAATCGGGACTTCTACCTTCAGCACGTCCACCTGGTAGTGCGGCTTAGAGAATTCCTCCATGCTTCTTCTGACAATTTCCGGCTTGATCTTGGCGAACTCAAAACCTTTTTCATCGCCTCCAGCCGGATCGTAGCCGACAAATTCCAAAAAGAAGGGAATTTGATGAGCTTCGCATTCTGCGCCAATGCGTTCAATAAAGGCGTGCTTGATATCGTTAATTTCCGCGTCTTCAAAGGGGGTGTAGTAAATAAGGATTTTCACTGCGTTGGCGCCCCAGTTCACAATTCGCTGAACCGAAACGTGTGGCAGCAGATCGGGTAGGCGACCCTTTTTTGTGTTGTCGTAACCACTGTGCTCGTACGCAAGCAGCAGTCCAGCGTTCGGGCTTCGCACCTTGGCGGCAGGAAGCCCCCATTCTGGATCGAGCAAGATGGCGGTGGCATGAGGCGTCAGCACCTTGGTGACGGCCACTTTGAACTCCGTCATCATCTCGTCCGTGATGTCGTGGACGCCAACCCCCTTCGCTGCTGCGATGGATTTGCGAAGGCTGCCTCGTTGATCCATCGCCGCCGCGGCAATGACTCCGCGCCCATCGGCGAGCGCTTTCATGTGTTTGAGTTTTCCTTCCGAAAGACCCATGGGTTTCATTCCTTTACGAGAACGTTGCTAGTTTACGGCCATGCGCGTGGACTCCTGATTTATAAGCGTTGAGCCAGTTGCGCCCGCCGCCAAAGCTCAAAGCGCCGGTGCCAGGTCCGTGCGCGAGCGGCATCGCGCAGGATCTGCGATTTCAAGGCCTCGGCGTCTGCATAGCGCCGTTCCTCTCGCAGCCGGTGGGTGAATTCCACCCGAATGCGATGAGGCGTCGCTCCGTGAAGTGTTTCGAGCAAATGCGTCTCGATGGAAATCGAGGCGCCGTCGAAGGTCGGACGGTGGCCAATGTTGGTCACCGAAGGCCACTGCCGGTTGGTATCCAAGTCGTAGATACGAGAAACGTAGACCCCCTCCAGCGGGATGACTTCCGTCTGCGTCTCCAAGTTGAGCGTGGGAACTGTCAGTCGCTTTCCGATACCCTGCCCGCTCACAATCTTTCCTTCAAGGCAAAAGAAGCGCCCCAGCATGCGTGCAGCTTGAGTCATCCTGCCTGCGCGCACGAGTTTTCGGATTGTAGTGCTCGAAACGACCTCACCCCGGCACCTGACCGCATGTAGCGCCCGGGCAAGAAATCCAAATTGCTCTCCAAGCTCGGCGAGCACCTGGGGGGTTCCGCTCTGGTTGCGCCCAAAGCGAAAATTGTCACCCACCAGGACCGCGCGCGCCTGCAAACCTTCCACCAGAACCTGCCGCACGAATTCCTCTGGTGTGAGAGCAGCAGTCTCTTTCCGAAAAGGCAGAATCATGATTTGACGGATGCCTGCCTCGGCAATCCAGCGGCAGCGTTGTTCGAGCGTACTTAGCAGGGGAGGAGCGTTGGCTGGAGCAACAACCTTGGCCGGATGAGGATCGAACGTCAACACCGAGGGCTTCCATCCATATTGTCCCGCAAGCTGTACAACCTCGCGGAAAATCGCTTGATGGCCGCAGTGCACGCCGTCGAAATTTCCAATCGTCAGCGCAGAAGGACCAAACTCGGCGCGCGCCTCCTCGAGGCTCCGGAATACTTTTAGGTCGGTCATTCAGACGTTTCCTCGCGCCGTAACTTGCAGCCCGTCGTAGGCCAGGCGGACATGGGAAGGCAGCTCGGATTCCGTCGCCTCATGCGGCAAGTCGTGCGAAATGTGGGTGAAGTAGGTGAGGCGTGCCGCAATCCGGTTGGCGTAGGCAAGCGATTGCGCCACGGTCGAATGCGTAGGATGCGGCTTGTGCCGCAACGCATCTAAAAACACCACGTCCACCCCCTTTAACTTCTCCAGAGACTCCTCGGGAATCTCACTGTGATCGGTGAGATAAGCAAGCGGGCCAAACCGGAAACCATAAACCGTACCCTTACCGTGTTTCAGGCGAATGGGCGTCACCTGATAACCAAACAGATCGAGCGTTTCGTCCGGAGCAAAAGCATGTACCTTCAACTGTGGTACCCAGCTTTCGCTTGGCTCATCGGAAAAGATGTAGGCAAAGACGCGCTGGATGACGGCGAGCGTCTCTTCGGAACCATAAACGGGAATTTGTCCCCGTTGCCGGAAGTTGAATGGCCGTACATCATCCAAGCCCATGATGTGATCGGCGTGGGCGTGCGTAAACAGAACCGCATCGATTCGCTCTACCCGTTCACGCAGGATCTGGGCGCGAAAGTCGGGTGATGTATCCACAATCACCGAATAACCCTGGAACTGGACGAGCACCGAGGGCCGAAGCCGCGAATCCCGGGGATCCGGCGAGGTGCATACGGGGCAATGACAACCAATGGTGGGAACGCCGGCGCTTGTGCCCGAACCGAGCACGGTCAGCCTCACCTCGCCGATTTCGTTCGCCATGGATTACTTCGGCTTATCAAACTGCTGGACGTAACGAAAGCGAAGTTCAGTCAGAGAATTATCAAGCAGGCGCTGTTCCTCTAAAGTCAGATTGCCCTTAGTCTTCTGCTGGAGCATGGCCAGCATATCAATGGTGTGTCGAGCCAGGCGGGCGTTGGGCTTGGGCCGGTCTTTTTCATCTCCAAAGTGAAGCAAGCCCATATGCATTTCAGCTTGCGTTTTGAAAGATAGCGTCAGAAACTCAAAAGACGGTGGAGGGAGGGGCAGTTCATCGCCCGACTCTTCCGCAGTCGATTCTTGCACTTTGGTTTCGTCGCTCATCACCATTATTTTACTTCGCCCCAACCGCCGCCTCCGGGAGTGAGAATGAGGAGCCGGCTGCCTGGCGCTACTCGGAACGTGGTTTTGCCTTCTAGCGGCGCGCCATCCAACAAGTTCCGGCCCGGTGCACCAGCAGACCCTCCGCAAAGCCCGTAAGGTCCCCGCTGGCGGCGATCGGAAAGAATCGTTACGTCGGCTGCCGCTAAGAACTCCAGCTCGCGCTCAATGCCGTTGCCGCCGCAGTG
This sequence comes from Bryobacteraceae bacterium, assembly GCA_025056455.1. Taxonomy (GTDB): domain Bacteria; phylum Acidobacteriota; class Terriglobia; order Bryobacterales; family Bryobacteraceae; genus CADEFT01. The sequence continues at coordinate 265,822 of JANWVY010000005.1, forward strand.
CAAACCCTTACCTCCCGAACCGCGACGGATTTGATACCGGCGCACACGCACCGGGTAAAGGTGTTCAAGAGCCTCGATCGGCGTGTTCCAGCTGTTGGTCATATGGGTGTGCGTGGCACTCCACCCATCGGCCCTAGCACTGGCCCCCATCCCGCCAGCGATGGTCTCGTAGTAAGCAAAGGCGCGGTTGCGGCGGGGGTCCCATCCCCCAAAACTCAAGTTGTTCATGGTTCCCGAGCTGGCTGCGGGAATCTCGTCCGGAGCTGCTTGAGCCAGCGCCCCAAGCAAAACATCCGTGATCCGCTGCGAGGTTTCTACGTTTCCTGCCGCCATAGCCGCGGGAGCTTTTGCATTCACCACGGTTCCTTCGGGCGCTATCACCTGGATTGGGCGCATCAGACCCTGCGTGAAGGGCACATCCTCGCGGATCAGGCAGCGAAATACGTACATCGTGGCGGCCACAGCAATCGCATAGTTGGCGTTCACTGGGCCTTCCGCCTGAGGATCGCTGCCGCTAAAATCTACCTTGGCGCCCGAGCCTTGGAGCGTAATGCTGACTGCGATTTTCACCGGCTTCGGACAGATTCCATCCGAATCCAGAAAATCCTCAAAGCGATAGACTCCCTCGGGCAGCCGGCCGATGGCGGCGCGCATCATGCGCTCGCTGTAATCGAGCAAATGCTCGAGATTTCGGTGGACGCGGCGCAGTCCGTATTTGGCCACGATGGCTTGCAATCGCTCTTGCCCCCGTTTAAGCGACATCCACTGCGCGAGAATGTCACCTTCCCGTTCATAGGGTGTGCGCACATTGGCGAGCACGAGATCAAGCAGCTGCCGGTCCACCTTGCCGCGGCGAACGAGGAGCACCGGCGGGATTCGAATCCCCTCCTGATAAATCTCGCGCGCCATCGGCATCGAACCCGGGCTCATTCCCCCCACGTCTGCATGATGGGCGCGGTTTGCGACAAAGAAGGCTGGCTTGGCGGAGCCTTTGACAAATACAGCGGTGACTGCCGTAATGTCGGGAAGGTGGGTGCCGCCGCGGAAGGGATCGTTAACGATGGCCACGTCACCAGCGCGCAAATCAAATGCCTCTTGGACCTGCTGGACCGAAAGCGGCATCGCGCCCAAGTGAACCGGCATGTGATCGCCCATGGCCACGGTGCGGCCCATGGGGTCATAGACAGCGCAGGAGTAGTCCCGCCGCTCTTTGATGTTGGCTGAAAACGAAGTTTTCCGGAGCACGGTGCCCATTTCTTCAGCCACAGAAATCAGCAAGTGGCGGAACAATTCAAGCTCAATGGGATCTGGTTTCATCCGGCCTCAGCGCTTCTTCTTTTTGAGGGTTGGAGGCTGACGCGAACCTTTCGACTGGGGAACCACCAGCACACCAGTAGCCTCTTCGCTCGGGGTTGGCGGTTCCTCAAGCTTCGATTCCGCGGGCTTGCATTCGCCAGTTTCGATCAAGAAGCTCGTGATGAGCTGCCAGCGGGGGCCGGCCTGTTTTTCCAGGTTAAAGGTTTTGGTGCGTCCGTCCGCCCGTAGCCTCCATCCCGCGATGGGAACGCGGGGCCGTCTGAGCTTGAGGGGTTTGGCGCTGATCTCCCGTAAGCTCCAGGTATCGCCCCCGGTATTGGTCTCATAAAGTTCATGCCGCGCGCCAGAATCTCCAGTCTGCGTGCGGTCCACGATGAGTTGACCTTCCGTCCGGGTCTCAAAATGAAAGGTTTCTACGGCTCCTACCCGGGGCTCGGACGATAGCGGGCGTTTGCGCCAGCTTTTGCCGCCATCGGTCGTTCGCAAAATAAAGGGATCACGGGGGAGCGAAAGCAGCTGTTGGCCGCTAATCCAACCGTACTCCAGGTCAAGGAACTGAATCTGCTCAAGCCCGGTCGACTTCATTCGCTCCAGCGGCTCGGTCCAAGATTTTCCCCCGTCGGGGCTCGTAAGCAGGACGCTCCACATGGTGACGGTTTCCGAGTGGAGGTTGCCGGTGAGAAAAATTCGGTCGCCCGGCAACACCTCGACTCCAGATAACTCGAGGAAAACCGGGCAGGGGTCTTCGGGCGAGCAGGTGAGTCCGAACGCGGCGATATCATCGTCGCTACAAGCCACGTCAAGCTTTAAAGGCTTGCCAGTGTACACCAGCGGGGCCTTAGCTGGTTCCTGGGGAGGAGGGCCATCGGGCGTTGTTCGAGAGAACAGATCGGGCGGCGGCTGCGGCGGCGGCTGTTGTGCAAAGGTCATCCCGATGAGCAACAGGAAGAAAACCCAACGGCGCCGCATCCCATTTGCATTCTAGCGAACTTAGCCGGAAGCGAATCTGCACAGCCCCGCTTCTTGCCAGTGGTCGGCGGGAAGCGCGGCGGAACACGGTGACGTTTTCGAAGGGTTTCGGGCCGTGCTAGAGTGTCGGCGGGGGAGCGAGATGCCTTTTTGCATCAATTGTGGCGCCACGGTCGAGGGGAGATTTTGCGCCCGCTGTGGAACTGCCGTCGCCGGCGCGCCGGGGTTGGCTGGATCGAACCCGCCCCAAGCCGCAGCCATGGATTTGCCTGAGGAAGCTGCGGCGGCCTTGTGTTACTTGCTTGGCGTCATCACGGGCGTGCTTTTCCTCACGCTAGAACCTTACAAGTACAACCGGAACATCCGCTTTCATGCCTGGCAATCGATTTTCCTATTCGGAGGCTTGACGGCTCTCTATGTGGCAGAAATCTTTCTGGCCTACTTTCTTCCGGGCGTTTTATTGATCCTCGTGTGGGCGGTTTCCGTTTTATTGAGCTTCGGTTTGGTTATCGTTTGGTTGTATTTGATGTGGAAGACCTACAACAAACAGCGTGTTGTGCTGCCCCTGATCGGTGACCTTGCACTGCGGCAAGCCTCGTCCTTTCCTTCGTATCCTGCGTCCAGCTAAGCGCGTCCGTATTAGCGATGGGAAAATCGGTTTTTCTTTTCCTTCTGGGAGCAGCGATCACTTGGGCGCAGCCACCGAGGGTGGGTGCCGTGCAAGTGTTTGGAGCTCAGCGAATCGCGCCAGAGAAGATCCGTCGGGCGCTAGGCGTAAAAGAGGGCGACCCAATTCCCCCCTCTAAGGCGAGTCTCGAAGAGCGAGTCGAGCAGCTAGACGGCATCCTTCGGGCAAGCATCGAGGCCGTTTGTTGCGAGGAAAGCCGGGCGATTCTCTATGTCGGGGTGGAGGAGCGGGGCGGCGAACGCTTTGAATACCGCGAACCACCCAACGGCGAAATCCGGCTTCCCGAAGGCGTAGTTGCAGAGTGGGCGAGGTTTCTGGATGCACTTGCCGAAGCGGCCCGGCAGGGAGAGGTCGCTGAAGATATTTCTCGCGGGCACGCTTTTTCTCAGAATCTCCAGGTACGACAAAGCCAGCTTCAGTTTGTCGAATTTGCGGCCCAACATTTTGAGCTGCTGCGTGAAGTGCTGCATCATTCCAGTGACGAACAGCAACGTGCGATTGCTGCCTACATCCTCGGCTATTCCGACAAGAAGAAGGATGTCGTTAATGATCTCCAAGCAGCGATGCGCGATCCGGACGTCACCGTTCGCAACCACGCCATGCGCGCCCTCACCGCCCTTGCTGTTTTCGCCCAGCAGCATCCGGAATCGGAGATTCGAGTTCCGGTTACTTGGTTTGTGGAAATGCTGCACTCCATTCACTTCACGGATCGCAACAAAGCGACCCTGGCGCTGCTGACCCTAACCGAAACGCGTGAGGCTCGCATTCTGGATCACATCCGGGAACGTGCGCTTGCCCCGCTTCTTGAAATGGCTCAGTGGCGAGTGCTCGAACACGCCTTCCCCGCCTTCCTTCTCCTTGGCCGAGTAGCCGGATTACCCGAAGAAGAAATCCATGACTTGTGGAAAAAGGGAGCGCGAGGTGAACTTGTCGCACGCTTGTCCAAAGACTCAGGCAAGCGGAAAAAATGACTCCTCAGCGCGGATCCCAGTTTGACCGCCGCAGCACATCTTCAGCGACCCAGGCCGTGTTGCTGTGGATCCGGACCGTATCCTCCAGTTTCAAAGCGTAACCTCCGGCCAGGGTCACCGCGACCGGAACCCCGCTGTCAATCGCCGTTTGGATCACCAGCCGATCTCTCTGTTTTAGCCCTTCTAGGGTGAGGTTGAGTCCCCCTAACTGGTCCTCTAAATACGGATCCGCGCCGGCGATGTAGAACAAAAGATTCGGCTGGAACTGGTGAAGCGCCGGGATCAAGGCTTGGCCGAGGCGGGCCAGATATTCTTCATCACCCACGCCGTCGGGCAAGTGAACATCGAGGGTGGAAGGCGGCTTGACATCGGGATAGTTGTTGAACTGGTGGATCGAAAACGTAAATACCTGCGGGTCGCCCTGAAAAATCGCTGCTGTTCCGTTGCCATGGTGAACATCGCAGTCAACGATCATCACGCGTTCCACTGTTTTTTCTTGGATCATTTTGCGGGCCGCGACAGCGACGTCGTTGATCGCGCAAAATCCTTCGCCGTGCTCGCGAAAGGCATGGTGAAACCCACCGCCAATGTTAAAGCCCACACCCTGTTTCAGGGCTAGTCTCGCCGCTAGAATAGACCCGCCTGCAGCCAGCCAGAAGGCATGGACGATTCTTCGCGAGTAGGGAATTTCGAGCTTGAGAATCTCACCGTAATTCAAGGTCCCCTGTTTGAGCTTCTTGATCCAGTCTTCGCTGTGCACGAGCATTAAGTCTTCATCAGAAACAGGCTCTGGGGTGTAAAAGGAGTCCGGCGTGGCTAAGCCTTCCTCAACCAGGGTTTCCCGGATGAGACGGTATTTTACCGATGGAAAAATATGATCCCCGAACTGGAGATCATATCCATCGTGATAGACAAGTGCGATCTTGGGCATCGTCAGATCTGAGACTGAAGCGCGGTGATGATGGCTACATGATAGATATCTTCTTCCGAACAGCCACGGGAAAGATCGTTTGCTGGTTTCGCCAGACCTTGTAAAAATGGCCCGATCGCGGCAGCCCCGGCCAGGCGCTCCACCAGCTTGTAGCTGATGTTACCCGCTGCGAGATTCGGAAAAATCAGCGTATTGGCTTTTCCAGCCACGGTCGAGCCAGGCGCTTTCGATCTCCCAACTGCCTCCACCAGCGCGGCATCGGCTTGAAATTCTCCGTCAATGTGCAGGTTGGGAGCCCGCTCCCGCACAATCCGCAAAGCCTCGACCACGGTGTCTACCAGCGGTCCAGTGCCACTGCCCTTGGTGGAATAACTCAGGAGAGCAACAACCGGGTCAACGCCAAGCAGCGTTTTGGTGCTGCCAGCTGTGGCAATCGCGATTTCAGCGAGTTGGGTTGCGGTGGGCTCAATCACAACGGCGCAATCGGCGAAAGCCAGCATGCCCTGATGCCCGATAGAGGGATTGGGGATCGCCATGAGAAATACGCTCGAGACGGTCTGTACGCCGGGAGCGCTTCCAAGGCAGTGGAGGGCGGCGCGAACCGTTTCGGCCGTGGTGTTTGCGGCTCCCCCCACAAAACCATCGGCATCGTTTGCCGCCACCATGAGCGCCGCGAAATACAGCGGCCGCGTCGCGATCTCTTGCGCCTCAATCTCCGTAACCCCTTTCGCCTTGCGGCGCTCGTGATAAATCCGGGCGTAGGCTTTGAGCTTCGGCGATTGTGCAGGATCGAGGAAGATGACTTCGCGGTCGAGTCCACCTACCGGCGGCCCAATTAAAATCGGTTGAACCAAACCCTCCTGAGCCAGCCGAGCAGCTGCTGAGAGTACCCTGGGATCCTGGCCTTCGGGAAACACAATTCGCTTCTTTTGGGGAAAACTTCGGGCGCGCTGCTTGAGCCTCGCCATAAAATCCAGAGCGGTTTGCGGAGCCGGCATTCAGCTTCATTGTAGGGGATTCGGCTATTCAAGAACCCGAACCATCCGCTAGTTCGGGTGCAAATCCTCTGCCCTGAATCTTGCTGGAGATTCAAATTCTCATCCGATTTCTGTGGCCTGCTGGTATAATTCCCCTTCAGGCCGAAGCGGCTCTGGTTTTTATGCGTAAAAAAGTGACTGTGGTTGGCGCAGGAAATGTTGGCGCCAACTGTGCTCTTCGAATCGCCAGCAAAGAACTGGCTGACGTCGTCTTAGTGGATGTCGTTGAAGGGGTTCCCCAAGGTAAAGGTCTTGACCTTTTGCAATCTGGTCCCGTCGAAGGATACGACGTTTCCGTCATCGGGTCCAATGATTATGAGCCGACGGCGAATTCCGACATCGTGGTGATTACGGCGGGCTTTCCTCGCAAACCGGGCATGAGCCGCGATGATCTGCTGATGGCGAACTATGAGATTGTGAAAACCGCAACCGAGCAAGCGGTGAAGTACTCACCCAATTCCATTCTGATTTTGGTGACCAATCCGCTTGACGCCATGTGCTGGACCGCGTATCAAGTGTCAAAATTCTCAAAGAACCGCGTCATTGGCATGGCCGGCGTGTTAGATACCGCGAGATTCCGCACTTTTCTCGCTATGGAGCTGGGTGTTTCCGTGGAAAATATTACGGCTCTGGTGCTCGGCGGGCATGGGGATACGATGGTGCCTCTTACCCGTTTCACGTCGGTTTCTGGCATCCCGGTCTCAGAACTCATTCCGAAAGACCGCCTCGATCAAATTGTCCAACGGACGCGTGATGGGGGGGCCGAAATTGTGAAGTATCTCAAGACGGGAAGCGCCTACTATGCGCCCTCGGCGGCCACCGTGGAAATGGTGGAGTCGATCCTGAAAGACAAGAAGAAAGTCTTGCCCTGCGCGGCTTATCTTGAAGGGGAATACGGCTACCGGGATCTGTTCGTGGGAGTGCCTGTGAAGTTGGGCGCTTTGGGGATTGAAAAGATTTACGAAGTCCAGCTGACGGCGGAAGAAAAAGCCATGCTCGATAAAAGCGCTGCCGCCGTGAGAGAGCTGATCAACACCATTCAACAAAAAACCGCTAGCTGACGGCAAGGTTTCAGGACTGAATACGAGTCTCGGAGATAGCGATTCACTATGGATCAACAAACCGTTCAGATTGTTGCTGGAATCCTTTCGGTGCTGTGCGTGGTGGCCATTATCGTGAGGCGGAAGAACAAGAAGAAGGCTCAGCAATCGCAAGACGACTTCTAATGCAGAAGTCTGCCGTTGCGGTGTAAGTCGAATCTGATCTGACGCCCAAGACCGGTACCCCGGCTCGAACGCCTGCATTGTATCCGATGTCGAAATCAGTCGCCAACCGGGGGAAGAAGAGCTCCCCGCTCGCGAAACCGGATGCCAGCCCCTGCCGGATGTCAAACGAAGCTTTCCTAGAATCCACCAACCACCCGCGAATTGTAGAAAAATACGCCTGTTTTAAACTCGAGGTGAAGCCCTCGAAAATCCACCGCTGGGGCATCTACGCCGCAGAGCACATCCCGGCCCGCCGCAAGGTGATTGAGTACACGGGAGAGAAGATCAGCCGCCGGGAAACCAAACGGCGGGACTCACGCCCGCTGCATTACTTGTTCACGCTGGATAAATACTGGACGATTGACGGCGCCGTAGGGGGCAGCGGGGCCGAATACATCAATCACAGTTGCGAGCCCAACCTGCGCGCCGTTATTTTGAAGGGGCACATCCTCTATATGTCTCTGCGCGACATCCAGCCCGGCGAAGAGCTCACTATCGACTATCACTTTCCGAAAGATGTAGAACGTGTTCCTTGTAACTGCGGCGCAAAAAATTGCCGCGGCACGATCAATGTCAAGTGAGATGCCGTGGCTGAGATTTTCAGCCGGTCAGCTGGTGAGGCGCTCGCGCCCTAAAGGGTGCGGGTTACTTTGGATAGCGTTCGGGGTTGATCTGGATTTAAACCTTTTTCCTCGGCTAAGCTGGCGGCGAAAAGTTGCGCTGGGATGATGTAGGGAATGGGGGTGAAAAGGTCCGCCGGCAGGGGTGCGCGCGCGGCAAGCTTCGCCGGCACCTCAATCACCTGCCGCCGGTCAGCAGCCAGCGCCTCAGGGTTGGACTGGTCCGTAATCATCAACGTATCGGCTCTCAGTTGAAGCAGCTTCTCACGGATTTCTTTCGTGGAAGGCCAGGTCACGCCGGGTGGCGCAAACAAAAAGACCGGGAAAGCTGTTTCCACCATGGCGATCGGACCGTGCAGAAAGTCAGCCGAGGAGAAGCGCTCGGCTACTACATAGCAAGTTTCCATGAGTTTCAGCGCGAATTCATAAACGTTGGCGTAATTGAGGCCGCGCCCGACCACCACGCCATGGCGCATGAAGCAGTAACGGCCCGCGCGCTCCCGAATCTCGGGCTCAAGTTTCAAGGCCCGCTCGGCCCACTCCGGCACCCGTCGAAGTTGCTCAATCTGGATCTTGGCTCCTAAAGCGTAGGCCAGCAAGTAGAGCATCATCAACTGCCCGGTATAGGTCTTCGTCGCCGCTACGCTCTGTTCGCGTCCCGCGCGCACCAAAAAGCAGTGCTCGGCCAGCTGGGCCAGTGTCGATTGAGGTTCATTGGTAATGCCTACCGTCCGTGCCCCAGCTTCCCGCGCGCGTTGCAAAACCAGATTGGTGTCGGTGGATTCGCCGGACTGTGAAATGGCCACCACTAGGGTTTGTTTGAACGAGAACTTCGCCCCATACAAAGTGAAAATGGACGGTGCAGCGAGCGAAACCGGAATGCCCGTGGTGATTTCCAAAAGATACCGGCCAAAGGTCGCGGCGTTATCGGAGGTGCCTCGCGCGGCAAGCAGGATCAACTGAGGGGGATTCGCCTGCAAGATCTTCTTTAACTTCTCAATGCGGCGCAGCTCGAGCCGCAGTGTCTTGTCGAGCGCCACCGGTTGTTGGAGGATTTCCTCCCGCATTTTGGACATAACTTTTGAGAATAGCGTGGAGGACTGGATCGCCGTTGCCAGGTGGGCTCAAGGTGTTGGCGTGTGCACTCAAGGTAGTGTGTTCCAGCGGCTTTCCGTCCCGGTGTAAATGGTCCGGAGGGCAACTTCTGTGCTGGGGGAATCGACAATGTGCGGCTTGATAACCAGCAAGGTTTCACCGGAGTTCTGCGACCGGCTCTGATTACTGAGCAGCTGACTCAACAAAGGAATCTGACCAAGTCCGGCCAGCCCGGTGAGTGAACGCGCCTCGGAGGCGCTCAGCAATCCCGAGACAACAGCCCATTCGCCATCCCTTAGACGCACAGTGGAGGCGAACCTGCGGTTGGCGATCACGGGGATTCCGTTGAAATTGCCATTGCCCAACACCTTAAATTCGGCTTCCAGCTGAAGCGAGATCTCAGCCGCATCGTGAATTCGCGGCGTAAGTTTCAAAGAGATCCCTAAGTCTTCAAAATTAAATGTCGGAGGCACGGCCAGGGCGGGCGTATCAGTCGGGACTCCGATAAACTGCTGGGTCATGATGGGATATTTGTCGCCGATGTGAAGCGTGGCGGGTTGTCCATCGAGCGAGCGAAGTGTCGCCCGGTAGAGGCTTTGCGAGTCAGACCGGCGAAAACTGGCAAAAGCGCTGGCGTCGCTGACGGCCACCGCTACCGTGCTCCAGCCTCCTCCGGTCACGACGAATTTGGTAAATCCGCGAACAACCTCCGGGATGACGCGAAATCCCGCTAGTTTCCTCGCTGCAGGGGCCTGCCTGCCAAGGAGCGTCAGGGCGCTTTGCGTCGGCAGGGTCATTCCGTAGTTTAGTTCGCGTTGCCCTTGAAGATCGAGTAACTCAACTTCAAGAACCACCTGCGAGCGGTGGGTAAGCAGCTGTTGGTAGAGCTGCTGCGCGGCCCGAACTTTGGACACTTTGTCCTTCATGAGCACCAGCCTGCGGCCGCTATCAAGGGCGAAGCGCTGGATTTCCAACGCCTGCTGAACGGCGCGGGCTAGCTCCTGGGCTTCCTGAACCGAAACGGGTGGGGGAAGTTGCAGGGTTACAGCAACGGTGGGCTCGGCCTCGGCCCGCTTCTGCTGCGTATCCTTGTACACCATAAACACTCGGTCACTCAAAGCCACGATGAAAGAGGAGGTTGCCGCTTGCAAGGCTCGGATGGCCGTGCGGAAGTCTACCTCATCCAGGCGAAAGCGGAACGGGTTGCCCGGCGGATAGTCAGCATCGAAAACTAAATCCAAGCCAAATTCCCGCGCTACCGTTTCAAACAATTGCTTGGCGTTTCCAAAAGAGTCAAACGACCGGACCCCTGGGGGCACGGCGAGTTCCTGGGGTGGGAGGGGACGGCGAGCTTCCTCTTCTTCTTCAGGCAAAACCCGGTCGCCGAGCCGGGGCCCGCCGCTGTCCTCTTCGACGCGAGCTTCCTCGCGGCTCAGTGGAGTGTTCAGCGTAGCCGGCAAGGGAAGCACTCTGGTTGACTCTACTGCCCGGCGGCGGAGGGCATGGCTTTTGACCCAGTACTCGGATTTTTTCGGGTTTGCCGCAGCTGCCTGAGAATAAAGCAGATAGGCCTCGGTGAGACGGCCTTCCTGCTCAGCCTTGCGGGCCCTCTTGGCTAGATCCTCAGCGCTGCCCGCGGCTAGGCACACCACAGACGCTGCCCACACTGCCCAGCGCGGTGTGGCCGCACCCAGCGAGCGCCATTTCACCACGAACAGTTGACGTTTTTCGGCGCCCATCCGTGGATAAACTCCCTCGGAATTTCCGCCGATAGATCAGCCGTGATCACGACCGAGCCAGATGCCCTTCGTTCGTCCTTCGTCCCTCCCGTCCCGACAACATTTGAAGATTTACGGATTTCCCAAGCGCTGGTGCAGGACCTGGTGTTGCGCCGCCTCCTCTTAGAAGGCTTTTCAAACCTTCAAACTTTGAGTCAAAAGCTAAGGCTCTCGATTCCCATCATCGATGCCACGTTCCGTTCTTTGAGAGCGCAGCAGTTGGTGGAAGTGCGGGGCATGGTGGGTAACGATTATAGCTTCCAGCTTTCCCAGGCGGGCAAGAATTTGGCGTCAGATCGCTTCCAGGTGTCCCAGTACGCAGGAGCCTGCCCAGTTAGTCTCAAGGATTACCACGCAGCGGTGAAGGCGCAAGCTGCCCGGGTTCAAATCGACCGACGGACGCTGCGCAGTGCTTTTTCCGATCTGGTGATCACGGATCGAATGCTCGACCAGCTCGGGCCCGCGCTCATCTCTCAAACCTCGATTTTTATCTACGGGCCGACGGGCAACGGAAAAACCAGCTTAGCGGAACGGATGCTCCGCGTGTATCAGGACGCTGTTCTCATCCCGTACGCCGTGGAAGTTGACGGACAAGTGATCTCCCTCTTTGACCCAGTCGTGCACCACCGCATCGAACTTGAGGATCCAGAAATCGACCCTCGGTGGGTGTTGTGTAAGCGTCCCTGTATTGTCGTGGGCGGCGAGCTCATTCCCAGCATGTTGGAGCTCCGCCTCGATGATTCTACTGGCATCTACGCTGCGCCCCTTCAGATGAAGGCCAATAATGGGATTTTTATCATCGACGACTTCGGCCGCCAATTGATGAGTCCCCGGGATTTGCTCAACCGCTGGATTGTCCCCCTCGACCGCCGCGTGGATTACCTTACCCTGCGCTATGGCGTCAAATTCCAGATTCCGTTTGAGCTGATGGTTGTCTTTTCGACAAACCTAGACCCGGCCGACCTGGCGGATGAGGCTTTTTTGCGCCGCATTCACAACAAAATCTTTGTGGAAGCGGTGGACGCTTCCAGCTTCGATCAGATTTTTCACCGAGTGGTGGCGGCAAGAAACATTCCCTGCGAGCCAGACAGCGCGGAGTATCTGCGCAAGCTCTGTTTGCGCGATGGCCGGACCGAACTCCGCGCCTGCTACCCCAACGACATCTGTAACATTCTGATGGCAATCGGGAAATACGAAAACCGCCCGCCCCGGATGACCAAGGCGGATCTGGAGCGGGCCGCCGCCCTTTACTTCGCCCGTAGTTGACCCCGTTTAAGGTATTTCTCCAGTTCCGTCATTGCCTCTGCAAGGCGGCCAGTTTCCAGGTAAATCCGGCTGATTTCGAGATGGGCGTCAGGATGGTCCGCTGAGGCTTGCCGTAGATTTTCGAGGGCTTCTTCTGTGAACTTTCCTTGCGCCGTCAAGCTGAGTCCCAACAAGTATCTCGCCGTTCGATTGAGTCTTTGTAATTCGATCGCCTTTCTCGAGGCACTTTCGGCGGCTTCGAAATGTCCTTGACGGTAGTACCGCCCAGCTTCCCCAATCCAGTCATCCACGCTTGTGGTGTCAGACCTGAGGACAGCTGGGGCCATCCGGTAGGTTGTGGAAAGGCGCTCAACTCCAGCAAGCGGCGCCTCTGTATGCGGCAGCATGAACACAAGCAGAACCGGAAAAGAAAACCGGATGGCCCCGCGACCGTTCATACCTCTGAATGACTCGTAAATTTGCGTCCTGCCAGGCGCTGTCGTACCGAATTTCTTGGTACGGATGTCGCACCCTTTCGATCCCAGAAGTTCTAAAACAGGGTTAGTCGAGCCGCGACAACTGGCCGTCGCGGCTGAGCTGGTAGCGGTTGCCGCGCCACTCAACGGTGTCGCCCATCCAGCCAGCGATCCAAATGGCGAAAGCGAAAACGTCCCACAACGGCGCCAGCGGAAAAGCCCAGGCTTGCTGACTCCGCAACAACAACCAACTGGAGAGAAAGCCCATCAGCATGCGGATGAGGAGGACAACGACGCTCACCTGCCACATGCCAGAGCCTAGAGCGAGGAGAGCCCAAAAACCGGCATGAGTGACCGGCAGGCCGAGGTAGCCATCTGGGCGCGAGACGCGGATTGTCCGCGCCCAACGCAGCTGATGCCGCCACATCTCGGCCCAGGAGCGGTAGGCCATGTTGGTCTCAACAACCTGCTTGGAAACGACGACGCGCTGCCCGAGCCGTCGCGTAAGCCGTTTGGCCAGTTGGTAATCATCGGCGAGATAGTTCTCAATGGCGCGAAAGCCGCCTGCGGCTTCCCAGTCGGCCGCCCGGAAGCAGAGCGTGGATCCAAGACCGAACTCTTTCACTCCCACCAGGGGCGCAACGAGCGTGCTCGGGGCGAAGTCGGTGGAGATTCCAAAGGCCTCCCAACACGCGGCAAGCCCCCGGGCGTTAACGCGATAAAGACAGGTAACCAGACACACGCCAGGATCTTCAAGAGGCGCTACGACCTGCTTGAGGTAGCCGGCAGGCACCTGAATATCCCCGTCGTTGACCACCCACACCGGCTTGGTCGCAAGTGCGGAAAGAGCGCTCAGGAGTCCTACCTTTCCGTTCGGCGAGCTCGTTTGAACCTGCTCAATCTCGATCCGGCGTTGCGGGTAGCGTCGAGCCAGATCTTGAATGAGCGCCGGGGCGGGATCCTCCGGATGGTTGACCCCGAATAGGAGCTCGAAGTCGGGATAATCAAGGCGGGCATGCGATTCGATCGCTTGCGCGAATCCAGGGTCATCGCCCCGTACCGGTTTCAGGATTGATACGCCTGGCGTTTGAGTCAGGGGGAAGGGTTTGGCGAACAGATGCCGCAACACGGCGATCACCGCCATCAGCTGGTAGGTTGCGGCAATGGCGCACGCCACGCCCAGGAGCCACGTCACCACGCCAGCAGCCCGACTCCACCTGCCACCAAACAGGCGCCGGTCCAACGCTGCCAGCTGACGTTCTCTTTCAGAAGCACCTTGGCCAGTAGGGTCTCAACCACGTAGGTGGCCGCTGTAGCTGGCGCGGCAAAGCTCAAATCGGCAATTCGCAACAAGGCGAGAAACGCAAAAAACGAAATCGCCATGCAGGCTACAGCGAGAATTAACATCCGGCGGCGGAAGAGCCGGACAAACAGGCGCCCGAGGGCGCCAGGGCGGAAATCCTGTATCTCCCCCTGGCGCTTCATCTCCCGCGACTGTAAAAGGTCGCTGGCTACCGTTGCGGCCACGATCGTTAAGACGAGCAGCCACTTCATGGATGGTGTCCCCGCCCGTCATCCCGTTGAGATGCAGGCAAGCGGCTTGTTTGAGATGCCACCAAAACGGTGCCGGCGACGATCAAAGCCGTGCCAGCCCAGCGCAATTCGCTGATCTGTTCCTGGAGAAACCACCGCCCCAACAGAGCCGAGAGGGGATAGCCAGCGGCAGTTACCGGGAGCACAAAGCTTAAGTCTGCCCACGAAAGCAGGGTCATGCGGCTGAGTGTCCACAGGATCAGAAGCGCTACGCCAAGCAAGATCCACCAAAACCAAACTCCTGTCGACGACTTCATGCCCAGGCTTAAAAACAGATTGCCAGAGGCATTGCTTAGCACCACGATGAGGGTAAGCAGAGCAGTCTTCCAGGCCGGCGTGGATTTCATGACCGGGCAATGGCAGTCGCTGCACGTTGCTCTCGAACGAACCGTTTACGCTTGGCGCGGAGGGCCAGATATTCTCTCGCTTCTTTGTAGAGGCGGCGGCGCTCGGCGCTGTCAAATAGCGCTTTACGGACGACCCGCCACGCAGCTTTCGGCCGGAAATAATACTCGCCGTAGAAACGCTCAACCCAGTCTACAAGTTCCGCGCGATCGAGGTTCTCATAGCGGATGTTGGGGAGCTGATGACCTTTTTCATCGGTCATGGCGTCGATTGTGATCAAGCCGTTCTGCTTGACATAGTCGTAAAACTCCGTGCCGGGGTAGGGATGAGCAATCGACACTTGAATGGTTTCTGTATCGAGCGATTTCGCAAATTCGATCGTGCGCCGGATGGATTCGCGGGTTTCTCCGGGTAAGCCAACAATGAAGTCGCCGTGAATCACCAGTCCGAGTTTGTGGGCGTTCTCGGTGAATCGCCGCGCCATATCAAGTGTTGCGCCCTTTTTGATGTTTTTCAGAATTTGGGGATCGCCCGTTTCATAACCGACAATCATGAGCCGGGCGCCGGCTTCCTTCATGGCCTTCAAGGTCTCATAGTCGGTGGTCACGCGTGAGGTGCAGGACCAGGTGAAATTCAGCGGACCAAGTTTCTCGCAGATTTCCAGTGTTCGCTTCTTTTGGTAGTTGAAAGTGTCGTCGTCGAAGAAAATCTCTTTGAGCCCTGGGAAATTCTCAAGCGCCCACTTCACTTCATTCGCCACGTCGTTTGCCGAGCGGGTGCGCCAGCGGTGACCGGAATGAGTCTGCGGCCACAAGCAAAAGGTGCACTGAGCGGGACAGCCTCGCGAGGTGTAGAGGGCGATAAAAGGGTGCAGCAGGAATGGCACGTTATAGCGCCGGAAATCTAGATCTCGCCGGTATACCTTCGTGACCCAGGGCAGACTGTCCAGATCCTCGACGTAGCCGCCCTCAGGATTGTGCACGATCTTTCCATCCTTCCGGAAGCTTACGTTGGAGATCTCCTCAAGCGGAGTCCCAGTGGCGTATTTCACGATGGGGTAGTCAAACTCGCGGCGGACAACAAAGTCAATAGCGGGGGTTGTGCGCAGAATCCGATCCGCATCGACGGTGACTGGCGGTCCCACGAAACATACTTTTAGTTTCGGGTTCACGTCTTTCATCATCGACGCCATTTTGACGTCGATTTCAAAGCCGGGCGTGGAAGTAAACAGCACGACCAGCTCATACTCCTTGGCCATCTGAACGGTCTGCTCGATGGAGATCTTGTGCGGCGGAGCGTCGACAACCTTGCTGTCTGGCAGCATGCCGGCTGGGTAGCAAAGCCACACTGGATACCAATAGGATTCGATTTCCCGAGTGGCTGGCCAGCGTGAGCTGGCGCCACCATCAAACCCCTCAAAAGAAGGCGGGTTGAGGAATAAAGTACGCATCCTTTTTGAGGTTACGCTACGTGGTGCGGCTGGGACAACTTGACCCCTCACACGGTCCAGCCACCAGACTAGCGGCTGGGAATGGGCGACCGGACCAGTTCGCGAAAATAGCGTACCGTCTCTTCCAATCCCTCACGCAAGCTCACCTTCGGCTCCCAGTTGAGTAGCCGTTTGGCTTTCGTGATGTCGGGGCGCCGGCGCCGGGGGTCATCCTGAGGCAGCGGTTCAAAGCGGATGGGAATGTTGGGGTTCACTGCCCTGCGGACATATTCCGCAAATTCCAGGATGGTCATCTCGTTAGGATTACCGAGATTCACGGGATAGCGCTCGTCACTGAACAAAAGCTTGACCAGCCCTTCCACCAAATCCCGAACATAGCAGAAGCTGCGTGTTTGTGAACCATCGCCGTACACGGTCAGCGGTTCACCTCGTAGGGCCTGATCGAGGAAGGCAGGCACGACCCTACCGTCATTGAGCGCCATCCGCGGCCCGTAGGTGTTGAAGATCCGCGCGATCGTGGTCCGCAATCCGTACTTTCGGTGGTAGGCCATGGTGATCGCCTCGGCGTAGCGTTTGCTTTCGTCATAGCAGGAACGCGGGCCCACCGGATTGACATTGCCCCAGTAGGTTTCTACCTGCGGATGCACTTCGGGGTCTCCGTAGCACTCAGAAGTGGAAGTGAGAAGAAAGAGCGCGTTATTCTTCCGCGCAATCTCGAGCATGTTTCGCGTGCCGGTGGATCCTACTTCCAAGGTCTCAATGGGATGAGCGTAATAATGCCGCGGACTTGCCAGGGAAGCGACATGAAGCACCCCGTCGAAGCTGCCATCCACCCGGACCGGCTGAGTAACGTCACCTTCCAGGAGCTGGAACCGGGGATGCGCTTCTAGATGGGCAAGGTTCGTTCTGGACCCTGTAATGAAGTTGTCAATTCCGACGACCGTGTGCCCGTCGCTGAGGAGGTAGTCACAAAGATGAGATCCAATGAATCCTGCTGCCCCAGATATCAGAAAACGCAAACGAATCCGATCCCCTGCCTAGACTTGGTTCAATCTTCTGCTGATCACTTCATGCCGCACTAACGATATTGTAGCGGATCGGCTCGTGCTACCATCTCAGCTTCTATGGTTGCCCTGTCGCTACTTGAAAAGGTGCTGCTTGCAGTGGCCATGGCCGTGTCCGGATATGGGTTCTGGCGCCGGTTTGGCAAAGTGCTCAAGCTCATTCAAGGGGCAAAGAAGGATGCTAACTTCGAACTCGGCGATGTCGCCCGGCGCGCAGCCACCTTTGTCTGGGAGGTGCTCCTACAGGCCAAGGTCATTACCCAGAGGCCGCTGCCGGGTTTCGCTCATGCCTTCGTTTTTTGGGGATTTTGCGCTTTCGCGCTAGTGACGCTCAATCACTTTGCGCTCGGATTTGGGTTTGAGTTGATCTCTCCCAGCGGTTTTTTCGGCCGGATCTATTTTGGCTTCGCAGCCGCGTTTTCGGTTGTCGTGGCAATTTCGATCCTTGCGCTTGCTTTCCGGCGCTTCGTTCTCAGGCCACGCTGGCTCGGCAAGGTTTCCTATGAATCGGGCTTCATTGCCCTTTTGATCTTCACTCTCATGTGGACTTATTTGGCCGACTACCTCTTGCACGGTCAAGATCCGAACTGGAGCAAGAGCGCTGCGGCGCGTGGCCTTTGGTGGCTGCATTCGGCTTGCATTCTCGTATTTCTGCCCCTGATCCCGCACACCAAGCACTTGCATCTGATCCTCAGTCCGGCAGCAGTGTTCTTTAAACGGGATGGATTCAGTAAAATCCCGCCACTCGTCGGAGACGAAGACTTTGGGCTAGATACAGGCAAGGATTTGACCCGGCTTGTGGCGTTGCAAGCCTTCTCTTGCGTGGAGTGCGGCCGCTGCACGGAACACTGCCCGGCGAACAACACCGGCAAACTGCTAAATCCGAAAGAAATCATTTTGGGTGTCCGCTCCTATTTGGATGAGTTCGGTCCGGCTTCCGAACAACCGCTCCTGGGCAAATATCTCAGCCAGGAAGCGGTGTTTCAGTGCACCACGTGTGGCGCGTGTGAGTATCAATGTCCGGTGGGCGTTCAACATCTGCCGATCCTGATCGGGTTGCGCCGGGGAGCCACGAACACCGGCAAATGGGAGGACGATTACGGCAATAAGCTTTTCCTTAATCTCGAGCGCTATGGCAACCCGCTCGGTTTCTCTCCCAGCGAACGGGAAAAATTTCTGCAAAAACTGGGGGTCCCCATTTTTGACGGTACGCAGGAGTATTGCTTGTGGTTAGGGTGTATGGGCGCCTATGATCCGCAAGGAAAGGAAATCATCAGCGCCCTTGTGGAAGTACTGTCTCACCTCGGCGTCAGCTATGGAGTGTTGCGGAAGGAGCGCTGTACGGGTGACGCGGCGCGACGGCTCGGAAATGATCTGACGTTTGGCCAGTTGGCGGAGGCGAATCTGGAGGTCCTGCGCTCCTCGAAGGCGGTGAAATTATTGTCCATCTGTCCCCATTGCGTGCGGACGCTTGGCGAGGACTATCAAGAGTTTGGCGCTTCCCTTCAAATTGAGCACCACAGTGAATTTCTGGCTCGGCACCGCGACAAACTGCCCAAGCACGATATGGACCGGAAAGTCGTTTTTCATGATCCCTGCTACTTGGGGCGCTATCGCGGAGTTTACGACGAGCCCCGTACGGTCGCCTCTCTCGGTGGACTCGTCGTAGACCCTCCACGCGCGCGGGAGCGCTCTTTCTGCTGCGGAGCTGGGGGTGGGCTAGCCTTTTTGGGTGAAGAAAAGGGTGCGCGGGTGAACGTGACTCGGGCAGAAGAGCTCCTGGCTACTGGCGCCCAGGTGGTGGCAGCGGCCTGTCCCTTTTGCAACACGATGTTTCGCGACGCTCTCGGTACGGTTTCAAAAGCCCCTCCGGCCTTGATGGATGTCGCGCAACTGGCCGCGGAGGGACTCAGGCAGAAGGTGGATTCGCGGACTTAGCAGGAGATAGTTCTCCCGCTGGTTCGCGGATGAAAGGCGTGGTAGGCGCTAGCCTTTGATGACGCCCATGGGCCGCAAACGGGCCACTTTGCGCGCAAGGCCTGCGCCCTCCACTACGGCGATGACCTCATCCACGTCCTTGTAAGCTTCCGGGATTTCCTCGAGAATCCCGTCTCGCGTCTCACTACGCACGATGATTCCCCGACGTTCGAGTTTGTCGCGAACCGTACGTGCATCCTGACCGCGTTTAGCTGCGGTTCGGCTCAACAACCGCCCAGCGCCGTGACAGACGCTGCCGAAAGTATGCTCCATGGCGCCTTCCGCCCCCACTAAAATCCAGGAAGCCGTACCCATGCTACCCGGCACTAGCACGGGCTGCCCGATGTGGGCATACTCGCGGGGAATCTCCGGATGTCCGGGGGGAAAGGCGCGCGTAGCTCCTTTGCGGTGCACCAGGACATCGCGTTCTACGCCGTCGACGGTATGCTTTTCTCGCTTGGCGATGTTGTGGCAAACATCATAGAGCACGCTAAGTCGCGCCGATTTGCCAAAGATCTTGGCGAAGCTTCCCCTGAGCAGATGGAGGATGGCCTGCCGGTTCGCCCAGGCGAAGTTGGCCGCCGCGCGCATCGCCTTGAGATAGGACTGGCCTTCGGCGGACTGGATGGGGACACAGGCCAGCTGGCGGTCGGGTGTGGAAATCTGATGGCGCTTCATGGCGCTGCCCATCTGGGCGAGATAATCCGTGCAGACTTGATGTCCGAGTCCGCGCGAACCGCAGTGCAGAAGCACGACCACGCGGCCTACCTCGAGCCCCATCGCCTGTGCGGCGGCCGGATGATGGATGCTTTCCACGTACTGAATCTCGAGGAAATGGTTCCCGCTACCAATGGTTCCCAGCTGGGGTCTTCCGCGCTCTTTAGCTCGAGCAGAGACCTCCTCAGGATCCGCCTCGGGTAAACAGCCGCGCGACTCGGCGAAGCGCAAGTCGCGCTCTTCGCCAAAACCCTTGCGCACCACAGCATCTGCCCCCCGCACCAACACCTCCTCGAGCTCCTTGGCGGTAATGTCAAACGGGCCTTGACCTCCAGCACCGCACGGAACATCACGAAAAATCTGATCCACAAGCTCTTTCAGTCGTGGCCGCACGTCGGTTTCATACAGCGTGGTGTTCATCAACCGGACTCCACAGTTAATATCGAAACCGACGCCGCCTGGCGAGACAACGCCATGACGGTAGTCCATGGCTGCAACGCCGCCGATGGGGAAACCATAGCCCTGGTGGATGTCCGGCATGGTGAGGCTCGGTCCGACGATGCCGGGAAGAGTCGCTACGTTCATCGCCTGCTCGAGCGAAAGGTCTTTGCGGATTTGTTCGAGCAGAGTCTCGCTGGCGTAGGCAATCACGTCCGTTCTCATGCCGCGGCGCTCATCTTTCGGGATGCGCACGCGCCATTCGTCCAACCGCTCCAGATGCATGCTTTTTTTCAAACGTCGAGATAAACTTCACACACCCATTTCCCATTTTCACAAGCGATGCGCAGCTGGTGGTAGGTGACGCCCTTGACGATTAGGCGCGGCTCGTGCCGCGGCTGCCGGGGCTCGCCCCATCCCAAACCGGAGGCCTCGCTTTCGCTGAAGCGATGAACTTCAAAGCGGGCTAGCGCGACCCGCTGCCCGTCGAGGTAGTAGAGCACCTCGCTCAACCAGTTGACGAGCAAGCTTTCGCGGTCTTCACCGGCGGCCGCAATCGGATAGGCATGGGCTGGTTCAATGGTTCCGAGGTCCATCGCAATCGACACCAAGGCTTGGCTTGCTCCCACCAGCAGTTGTTCAAAACTTGCGCCCCAGGCCCGGAAACCGATGTCAGCTGTGTGCTCGATGACTTCGAAATTCATGCTGCTTGTTTCAGCTCTCGCCTGCTCTCCTCACCTTCGTCAACCAGGGGAACCGTCGGGTCGATCCGGGAAAAAAGAAAAGCGCTCAACAGGAGCATGCACCCCATGGGCAACAAAGGCGCATTGTAGTTGTGGTTGGTCCAAGCCACAATGTAGCCAAAGATGACAGAAGAGAGAAAGGAACCAAACTGGCCGGCCATATTCATCGATCCTGAAACAGCGCCCGCATAGCGGCCCCCAATGTCTAAGCAAACGGCCCAGGCCACGGGCAGCATGGTGTCCATGGCTCCGTAGCCCAGGGCAAGAAAGAGGACCGCAAGGTATTTGTTGGGGGTCTGAGAGGTGGCGAGCATAAAACATCCTGCCAGCGCCAGTCCCATCGCTCCCACCACTCGCCGGCCAAAGCGCAGGCCTTTGGAGCGGATTAAGCGATCGCTGAGAACACCCCCCATGAGGTTGCACGTGGCCCCAAGTACAAACGGGAGAGTGGCAGCCAGCGCCATTTCGTTTTCGGTGAAGCCCCGTCCCTTCTGCAAATAAGTGTGCAACCAGGACAAGTAAAAGTAGCTCCCCCAGCAATAGGTGTGGTACATCAGCAGCAGCTTCCAGTAATTCGCCGAGCGTAGCGCTCGGCCCCAAGGGAGTCCGTGATGCGCTTTGGGCGATCCGCCGCCAATTTCGTCTAGCTCGGCTTGGCTGATCCCGGGCATGTGAGCTGGGTGATCGCGGTACCACCAATACCAGAAAGCACACCACACGGCTCCAACGGCGCCAAATACATAGAACGACATTCGCCATCCGTAGCGCTGCTGGATCCACACCACGAGCAACGGCGAGATTGCGCCCCCAATCCGGCTCGCCATCCAGACTACGCCCGTTGCTTTGGCCCGTTCCGCCGAAGGAAACCATCGCGAAACAGCCGACGTGCTACCGGGGTAAGCTCCTGCTTCCCCCGCTCCAAAGGCAAACCGCACCGCTAGCAACACGAAATAATTCGACACCACCCCTGTGAGCGAGGTAAAAGCCGACCACCACAGCACGATGCGCGTAAGTACGGCGCGCGCCCCGATGCGGTCCGCCATTGCACCGCTCGGTATCTCGAATAACGCATAGGAAATCGTGAAGGCGCCAACGACCCAGCCCCAGCGTTCCGGCGAGATATTCAAATCGTGTTGCATTCTCGGTCCCGCCACCGAGATGCAGACACGGTCAATGTAGGTAATGATGGAAAGCAGGAAGAGCAGAATCAGCACCCGGCTGCGGTAACGCATAACCGTCTGATTCTATCCCAACCTCACTGCTTGCGGTTCGAAAAGTCGGAAGCGGTCCCGCCATGGGGAACGGCCAGTTCTCGCGGCGGATCGAAGCTTTTATTCGGCTCCCGATTTCGAAAGTAAATTGCCCGCTGGCTGGGCCTCGACGGTGTAGTTAAACCAGCCAATCATCATCTCTTCCCAGGTTTGATCTCCCCAGCGGACTTCCTTCGTGGGATCCGGGTTCCACTTGTTGTTGGGCGAGTTGTCATAGTGTGCGACGCAATCAATGCGCGAGCCCTTCGGTAGAAAGAGCGGATCTTGCAGAACATAGGCGAGCTGCCAGTTAAAGTCATACCGCGGAACGAACAGCAAAACCTCCGAACGGCCATCGGGGAAGGTGACGGTGTAGCGGAAGTCCTTGCCGCGAAGATGCATATGGGGCATCAGGCTGGTGAGCCGAATATCTTCCTTCACGGTGTAACTCGCCGTCACCTCGTGATTCGGCGCTCCAGGAGGAATGCGAAAGGTGAAATTGATGGCACGACCAGTCAGAGCGCGGTACTTTGGAGGCTCTTTCGCGAAGCGCAAACCAATGTAGCTGCGATCGCGTACTGCCACGCCGTTCGGCGTATAGTGCATCTGGAATCGCAGCTTGGATCCAGCGCGCACCAACTTCGCAGTTCCTGGGGCGTAGTTCATCGGTGGATCTCCAGGCGCCCAACCCACCAGCAGGTTGCCACCGGTTGCCGCCAGCTGCGGTTCCTTGGGGTCGACCACAAAGACAATGATGTGGTGCACCACGCTGCGCTGATCCGGCCGGCACTCCGCGGCTTCAATCCACATGTCTTCGGTGAAGCCTGGGTCGACAGTGAAATATTTATACGGCACCTCACCCGAGGCGGGAACCTCAAAATCTTGCCCAATGTCAATGATCCGATCGGGCTTGCCAATGTTCCAGCCTGTGACGAACTCTGGCGGCTGGGGAAGATCCTTGGGATTTCCTTCGGGCGCTCCTTGATCGACCCAAGCCACAATGGTCTCGATTTCTTCGGGGGTCAAGCGGCGGTCGTTGGCGAATTTCCCGTGAGCTGGATCGGCCAGCCAGGGTGGCATCTTTTTCGTCAGTACGGCCGCTTTGATCGCCTTGGCCCAAGGCCGGACTTCCTTGTAAGAGGTCAAGGTCATCGGGGCGGCTTCACCGCTTCGGTGACACTCGACGCAGCGATGGTTCAAGATTCTAGCAACGTCTTTGCTGTAGGTAACCTTGGACGCAGCCCACCCTGGTAGGCCGGCCCATAAGACAGCGCAGGCAAAGATCAACGAGGAACGCATGGCACGGATTCCCAATCGAAGATTTCCCAATCTGGGCACTAGGCTACACGAAGCCATGGCAGCGTGCATGCGCTTGTTCACTCGAGCTAAACAACGAACCAGAATGCTCTGCCTTAGAAGCGAAACCAGAGGCTAGAAAAGACATTAAAACCGGGCGCGTCCATTCCGGAGCCGTGCACACGATAATTTCGATCCAGTAGATTTTGAACTCCTCCCGACAGGCTCCAGCGTTCCCCGAGCGGAAGGCCGACGGTAAAGTCCAGTGTGATCCAACCGGCCGTCTTGAGGTAGAGCGGCGCTCGAGAATTATCGTCCACAATCCGGACCCCATTCACCATCGCGCCGAGCGGCAAAACACGGTTTTGAATCGCCAGCAGCGTCTCGCCTGTTGGGAGAAACACGCCGTTTGCAATCCAGGGGGAAATTAAGGATCCAAGAAAGAGGTCTGCAATGTCGCGCCGGCGCCGCGAAGCGCCGATGCGCTCGTCATCCAGATCGCCGCCGCTGAGTCGGCGCTGGGCCCCATTCGCAGTAAGGCGCGCCTCCCACCACCAGCGGCGGTTGTAGCGAAGGCCTACTGTTCCGATTTGTGGCGGAAGACGCCGGACGTTGCGGTTTGGGAACAGATCCCGGCCCGTAATGTAGCTGTAGCCAAGCTCGCTTTGCCAGTGTTCGGACCAGCGTAAGCGCGCCAGCCCCTCCAGACCGTAATAACGCGTTTGCCCGTCATTCACAAACGCCTTGACAGCGCGAGGATCGAGAGCCGTAGACACGGCTACCACGCCCTGCTGGCGCTGGGCGGGGGTAGGCGGAAGAGGGTTCACCGCGAGCCCACTCAATTGCTGTGGTGGCCGAGCGGCTGGAAACAGCAAGGTACGCCGCACAATCGGGTCAAAGAGGTTGGCATAAAACGCTTGCGCCCGCCCGTAGAATTTCTGCATGCGGAGGGTCCAGCCGGCTTCATAGTTGACCAGGTGCTCCGGTTTTAAAGCTGACACTGGTTTGCCCACGGCAATGGCGCCCTCGCCAGCGTTGTCGCCAATTAGAGCCCCAGCTGGTACGGCATCTGCGGCCGGGATTTCATAGCCGAGATCGTTTAAGCCAAGCGCTCCCAGATCATTCAAATTCGGTGCGCGGAATCCGCGTCCTGCCAAGAGATGAACCCCGAGCCAGGGTCTCGGGTTCCAGGACAGGCTGCCTTGTCCGGTGAGATCCCGGAAGCTTTGGGTATACGGTGAGGCCTGGTAGCCGATATGGGTCCAACGGCCTACGAGCACCGCCCGCAAGCGTTTCGCGATGAGGTCAATGCTATCTTGGACAAACAAACCGAGGGTGCGGTAGCGCGAGCGATCTGGATAGAGCGGCCGTTGCGGTTGCGTGCTAGTGGAAACCGTCCGGCTGGAACGGATTCCTTCGTCATAAAAATCCCCTCCAAAGATCAGGGTCTGTCGAGCTTTGGAATAGGCTCCCCCCTGGAACGTGTAGCCGTAAGAACGGACCCGGCTTCGGTCGGTCGTGATCGGGTCCGTCTGCCGCAACCCTTGTCGCACCGTGCCATCTCGCTGCTGGTTGAGGGCAAAGGTCAGCGAGAGGGTGTCCAGGGGGCCGGCCTTTAATTTCTCGTATCGAACATAGCCAAAGTCTAGAGTCTGGGGCGTGAATTCAGATTGCAAGCGTCCGAGCCCGCCCCACACATCTCGATAGTTGCGAACCTTGTCCAGTGCGCTTTGTTGGGCCCAGAAGGTGAGCAGGTGTTGATCCTTGGGTCGCCAGGCCAGTTTGGAATGGAAGCCATGCTGGGAAAAACCGCTACCCAACATCCGCTGGCCCGTGATGCTGCGAATCTGATCCTGACTCAAATCGAACAGCCGGCGCAGAACGTGCCGGGAATCCGCTCCATCGCCCGCCCGCAAGTCGCCCAAATTACGGATCGACCCGCCCACAATCCAAACAAGCCGTGGATTGCTCACACTCATCTGACCGAGGCCGCCCGTGGAACGATCTGCCGAGGCGGCCAGCAGGCGGAATTCGCCATGAATGCTCAGACCATCCGAGTGCCGGGCCTCCGGCGTTAACACCTGAATTGAACCGCCCATGGCATCACTGCCATAGAGAGCGCCCTGCGGCCCGAGGACGGCTTCCACGCGAAAAGCCTGGCTCGGGTCGACAAACGCTAGGTATTGGTTAGGGCCGGAGCGAAACGTCGAATTGTTGAAGCGGATGCCATCCACTAGATTCAAAACGTGGTAGCCAGTAAGTCCGCGGAGAAACGGAGAAACTTGACCGTAGGTAGACTGCTGCACGAGAACGCCAGCTGTGCTGGCAAAGACGTTGCCCACGGTCGGTAAGGGAAGATTCAAAAACGAGCGCCGGTCGGCGACGTGCACGACCGAGGCGGAGGTTTCAACTTCGCCTGCCAAACCGCGCTCGGCGGTCACCGTAACGGTTTGTGCGGCCATCGTTGTAACCATTTGGAAACAAAGAAGTAGAAGGTGCATGAAGGGGCCAAATAGACCTTCATTGTAGTTCGTACTGGGGTGGCTATAAAGCTCGGTGGAGCTGTCGCCGATCATCTGCCCATGAGCAGGTTTCTTCTGTTCTGGCTAGTCCTTGTGGGTAGTGCTAGCGAGGCGCTCGCTCAGCGGGTGGTGACCACGCGAATTCTAACGCAGCCTCTTGGAGCCCGATTTTGGGTGGATGGAGTACCCTATCGAAGCCCACAGGCTTTTAATTGGACAGAAGGAAGCAAGCACACCATAAGCACGGATATTGAGCAGGCCATCTTTCCGGGGGAACGCCTGAAATTTACCGGGTGGTTGGATTCAGCTGGAAACCAGCTGGGCCAAGCCGAGTCGATTACGGTTTCTGCAAGCTCAGCAATCACTTTCATTCAGCTCAACTTCACAAAGGAATACCTGCTTCGCGTGCTGTTTTATAGCTGCCGGGAAGTAGTTCCGGGCGAGTGTCGACCACCGGGAACCGTGTTCGTCGGCGGGGCAGCGTTTACATCCGACGTCGAGCAATGGCTGCCAGCGGATAGTTCGGTGCAGCTTTCCGCCCGTCCGGGTCCTGGGTTTGTGTTCGTGAACTGGGGTCACCCTTCGGGCTTTTCAACAGCCCTTACCTACACGCACCGTATGACCTCTGCGGTTACCTTCGCCAACATTTTTGCCCCAGCCAAGCGGATCACCTTGCTCAGTGAGCCAGCGGAACTGTTATTGGCGCCGGATCGTACCCCCAGCCGCTCGCCGGTTGAAGTGGATTGGGGTACGGGAACCACGCACATTCTCGGTGCAGTAAGCCCCCAGGCCGAGAAGGACAACTCGTCGCGTTTGTGGGTCTTTTCACACTGGTCCAACGGGGCCAGAATCAACGATCCCTATGTGGTTCCTAACAACACGCGCCCAGAAACCATCACGGGCTACTTTGTGCGCGGGGCTCAGGTGAGCTTTGTCACCAACCCGCCCGGCCTGCGTTTGCGGGTTGAAGGTCGAGAAAACTGGCCCGCCTACAACTTTGTTTGGGGCGTGGGCATGAAGTATCAAGTTTCGGCCCCGCTTGAACAAGTGGACGCTCGCGGGAGGCGCTGGGTCTTTAAGGGCTGGTCCAACCAAGGGCCCGCCACCCAGGAGATTCAAATCACGGCCGAGCATGTCACGACAGGATTCCGCCTCATTGCCAACTATGAGCCGCAAAGCCGCCTGAATATCACGACCCTTCCGCCCAACCTGCCTGTTCTGATCGATGGTGTTGAATGCCGGGCGAGCTGTTCGATTGATCGCGAGGCTGGAGCCCTGGTGCAGCTGGTGGCTCCCGAGGTGATTCCGCTCTCAGAAAATAGCCGGCTCGAATTCCAAGGGTGGTCCGACGGGGGCGAAGCTCGTCGCAGCTTCACCTTCACCGACCGCCCAGAAACGAATCTGGTGGCGACCTACCGCAGCGTACATCGTCTGACAACCATGGCAGAGCCCAACGACAAGGCCGCGATCTTCCGGGTCGACCCGGCTTCGCCAGACGGCTTCTTCCCGGCTGACGTTAGTGTAACGGTGACCGCGGAAGCACGCCCGGGATACCGCTTTCGTCGCTGGGATGGCGATCTTTCTGGCACGTTCGGCGCTGGAGTGGTGCGCATGTCAGGGCCTCGCCTCGTGCGCGCAGTGTTAGAACCGGTGCCCTACGCCGATCCCGCAGGGGTTCGCAACGCCGCCGGAGAAACCCCAGAAATAGTAGTTGCGCCCGGTTCCATTGCCTCTGTCGTGGGTCTGAACCTAGCCGGCGACTCCCAGCTTGGCCCGCAGAATCCATTGGCGCAGACTTTGGGCGGCGTTACCTTGCGAATCGACAACCGTTTCCTACCGCTCGTTTCGGTCTCACCGGAACAGATCAATTTTCAGGTGCCCAGCGATTTGGCGGAAGGTAGCTACCAGGTGGCTGCGCGATGGAATAACCAGCCAGAAGTAACCGCGTGGATGCGCGTAGTGAGAAATGCTCCTGGACTCTTTCCCCGGATTCTGAACAGCGAAGGCCGCGAGGTTTCCCCCGACGCTCCCGCCCGCCGTGGGGAAATCGTCTCGATCTTTGGAACCGGATTTGGGCCTTACGATCGCGTGGTGGTCGATGGTTTCCCCCTACCCTCCTCCTTCACCTATACGTGTCTTGATCCGGTAGAAGTGTGGGTGGGCGATCGGCTGGTAGAACCGATCTGGGCGGGTGGAGTTGCCGGACAGGTCGGTATTGCCAGTGCTAGATTCCGCCTTCCTGAAGATCTCACCGTGGTGGATCAAACGGTTGCCGTGAGAGTGCGAATCAACGGACGGAGCAGTAATCCCATCCTGTTGCGCATCGACTAAATCGACTAAAAAGCCCCAATCCTCAAGCCCGGCATTCGCATATACCATAGTAGACAGGGGAGGGGGGCCGGGAGGTGGTGCTCGCGCCTCAACTTAGCGCAGCCGCACACCCGGCGGGAACAAATCAAGCTAGGGCTTCGAGGAGAACAACATGCTGATCCGGATTCCAAAAGGCTGGGAAATCCCCGAGCGTGAAGCCACGCCCGAGAGCGTTTATTTCAACCGGCGCCAGCTTCTTCAGGCAGCTGGTCTCATGGGCCTGATCAACCCGCTGACGGCCACGGAATCGAAATCTCCGTATCCCGCCAAACGAAATCCTGAATTCACGCTCGACCGTCCAATTACTGAGGAATGGGCCGCCACGGGCTACAACAACTTCTACGAATTTGACCCGGAAAACAAACAGGCCGTCAAGGATAAAGTGGGTGCCTTTCAGATCAGCCCATGGAAAGTCGAAGTGACGGGCCTAGTGAATAAGCCAGCCGTCTTCGATCTCGACGATATCTTAAGGAAGTTTCCCCTAGAGGAGCGTCTCTATCGCTTTCGGTGCGTCGAGCGCTGGGCCATGGCGGTGCCCTGGACTGGTTTTCCCCTTTCCCGCCTGATTCAAGCCGTGGATCCGAAGCCCGAGGCAAAATTTGTGCGCTTCACCACTGTCAGCCGGCCCAAAGAGATGCCCGGCATGCAGAGAGCGGCCTATTATCCTTGGCCTTACAACGAAGGTCTGCGAATGGATGAGGCGATGAACCCACTCACGCTTGTGGTGACCGGAATCTATGGAAAACCGCTGCCCAAGCAGAACGGCGCCCCAATTCGTATTGTTGTGCCGTGGAAGTATGGCTACAAAAGCGCAAAGTCGATCGTGAGGATCGAATTCACGGCCAAAATGCCGGGCACCTTCTGGAACCAAATGCAGCCCTCGGAATATGGCTTCTATTCCAACGTCAACCCGAAGAAACCTCATCCGCGGTGGTCGCAGGCCTATGAAAATTTGATTCCGCATGGCGAGCGGCGCCCGACGTTGATGTACAACGGCTACGAACAGTATGTGGCCGCCCTGTACAACGGGAAAGAGGATTGATTTGGCGCTAAACCGTGGCTGGCTCCTCCAGGATCAGTTGTCCGCGGTCGGCGTCCAGGGTGGCCATCACGCCAAGCGGCAACGTAAGTTGATCGTCGGTGTGTCCGATGGTGAGTCCGGAAAGCACTGGAACGTTTAGGCTGCCCAAGATCCTATCTACGATTTCCCCGATCGAGAAATTGGATTCAAAAGATGGCTTGAAGTCTCGGGGGCGGCAGTCGGTGCACTCGCCAAACACAATCCCGGCGACGCCGTCGAATTTTCCTACCAGCTTCAGGTGAGTTAACATCCGGTCGATGCTGTAGGGCTGTTCATCCACATCTTCGAGGAACAAAATCTTACCTTTGGTCTCGATTTCGTAAGGTGAGCCGAGGGTTGTGCTGATCAGCGTAAGATTCCCTCCCACCAAAGGTCCTCGCGCTTTGCCGGGTCGTACGGTTCGTAAGGTGTGGGCCGGACGCAACGGGTCGGAGTCTGGCGGATTCGTCAGGACCCCGAGTGGCCGAGCGTCAAACAACGCGCGCCGGAAATGTTCCTGCGTGTAGGGTGAGAAGCGCGAGAGCACGGTGGGTCCGTGGAAAGTCACCAGGCCCGCCTTCCGGTGAATCGCGAGGTGAAGCGCTGTGATATCGCTGTAGCCAAGAAAAATCTTGGGGTGGCGTGCAATCAGCGCGTAGTCGATTTTATCAAGCAGGTGCGCCGCGCCGAATCCGCCGCGAATGGCAAAAACAGCTTTCACCTCAGGATCCGAAAACATGTCATGAAGATCCGCAACGCGCTCTTCCGCCGAGCCGCCCAAATATCCGTCGCGCTTTTTGACGTTCCGCCCGAATTTCGGTTTTAGACCAAAGTACCTCACGGTGCGCTCGACCAACGCGATCCGGTCGGGGTCGGAGACATAAGCAGACGGCGTAATCAAGCCGACTGTGTCGCCCGCAGAGAGACGCTTGGGTTTTTTCCAATTCTGCGATTGCGCATCGATGGCCACAAATCCTCCTGCTAGTAGAGCGCCAAGGCAGTTTCTTCGTGTCATTTCCTCATCCTAGCGAGTTGCTTGTCGAGCACGGAGGTGGCGCGCGGGGATTGTGGTTTGCGGGGAAATCACTTGTGCGCACGCTTTCGGGGAACAGAAACCTTGTTTTTAGCGTATACTTTGGGGGACGCAGGAGCCTTATGGCGCTAAAAGACTTCCTGAAAAAGCAATTTATCGACGTCATTCACTGGACCGAGCCAGAGGAGGGTATCCTCGCTTGGCGTTTCCCCATGCAGGACATGGAGATTCAGAATGGCGCAAAACTGACCGTGCGCGAGTCGCAAATGGCGGCTTTTGTCAATGAAGGGCGCATGGCGGATGTTTTTGGTCCGGGCCTCTACACGCTCAACACACAAACACTCCCCCTGCTGACAAACCTCCTAAATTGGGACAAACTTTTTCAATCTCCCTTCAAAAGCGACGTTTACTTTTTCTCTACCCGAATTCAGACCAATCAAAAATGGGGCACGGCGACTCCGGTGACCATCCGGGACAGGGATTTTGGGGCGATCCGGCTGCGCGCCTACGGCATCTACTCCTGGCATCTTTCCGATCCCCGGGCCTTCCACACCAAGGTGAGCGGCACTTTAGAGACCTATCGTGTTGCAGATCTCGAAGCGCAGCTCCGCAAGATGATTGTCGGTAGCATGTCCGACGCCTTTGCGGAAAGCCAAATTCCATTTTTGGATATGGCGGCGAATCAGTTGGAGGTCGGCGAACGAATTGCGTCCCAGCTGAAGCCACAATTCGCCGAACTCGGTCTCACCTTGGACAGTTTTATTGTGGAGAATCTGTCCTTGCCGGAAGAGCTGCAAAAGCGGCTTGATGAGCGCATCGCCATGAACATGATCGGGGACATGGGGCGCTACACGCAATTCCAGGTGGCGCAATCCATGCCGATCGCTGCGGCCAATGAGGGTGGGGGCAATGCGGCCCTCGGGGCGCAGCTAGGAGCAGGAGTGGCCATGGCGCAGGCTATGATGGGCGCTCTACAACCTGGACTTCCAGGGGCAGGGATGCAACCGCCACCGGCCGGGGTGAGCGGTTCTGCCGCCGCGCCGCCTGCTCCGCCCCTGGCTCCCGCGCAAGGAGGAGCCACGGTCCCTGGCAAAGAAACCAAATTTTGCATCGAGTGCGGGACCTCTATGCCCGCCCGAGCAAAATTCTGCCCAAGCTGTGGGGCCTCGCAGGTCTAAGGCGGTCTCATTCCCTGCGCAACAAATCTCGGAGGCCATTGTTTTCACACTTCCATGACCGGTCGTGAGTGGATTGTCGATGCTTATGGCTGTGCCGCTGATGCGCTCAAAGACCGTGAAAAATTAGACAAACTCTTTGAGCGGGTGGTCCACGTGCTACAACTTCACCCTGTCAGTCCGGCCCAATGGCATCTGTTTCCGGAGACGGGAGGGTTGACCGGCTACTTGATCTTGGAGGAGTCGCATTTGTGTTGCCATACCTTTCCGGAGTACGGCTCGCTATGCCTGAACCTTTTCTGCTGCAAGCCGCGCCCAGAGTTTAACTTTGTGCTTTTGTTGACTCGCGAATTTGGGGCTAGCCACGTGCGCGTACGGCGCTTGGACCGCCCCTATGGCACGCCACCTCAAGAGGCTGCCTAAGCCGGGGAAAACACCATGGCGAAACCCGTTGGCCAGTGTCCGAATTGCGGTGCACCAGTCGAGTTTCATTTCTCTAGCGCGGTGCAAACCACCTGCCCGTATTGCCAGTCGATTCTTGTGCGGCACGACGTGAATCTCGAGAAAGTCGGTGTGGTGGCCGACTTGCCCCCCGAAGTCAGCCCGATTCAATTGTTGACCGAAGGTGTTTACCGCGGTCTTTCTTTTCAAGTTGTTGGCCGCATTATTTACGAATATGAGCTAGGGTCGTGGAATGAGTGGCATTGTGTGACGCACCAGGGCACAAGCTTGTGGCTTTCCGACGCCATGGCGCAATACGCCATTACGCAGGAGGCTAAGCCCCGCCCTTTGAACTTGCCTGCAGCCGAAGAGATGCGGCCGGGGCAACGGTTCCTTGTGAATGGTGTCAACTACGAAGTCACCCACGTCACCAAAGCGCGCTACCGGGGCGTGCAAGGCGAGCTCCCGTTTGAGTATTGGGACAAAAACGAGTGTATCTTTGTAGACTTGCGCACTCCGGATGCGCGCTTCGCTACGATTGACTACTCTGAGCAGCCTCCCCTGGTTTTCCTTGGGGAAATGGTGGACTTCGATTCGCTGCGTCTCAAACATCTGAGGGAGTTCGAAGGTTGGTAGCATGAGTTCCCAACCGGCAACGCCGAAACCTTCCATCCGCTCCGTTTCTTGTCCCAATTGTGGGGGGACAGTGGAGTTGAGAGGCCTGGGCCGGAGTCTGTCCGTGGTGTGTATCCAGTGTCTAAGTGTTTTGGACGCCTCCACCCCAAGCCTTGAAATCCTCCAGAGGTTTCAGGTGAGGGAGCGAATCCGGCCGCGGATCCCTCTTGGGGTTCGTGGCAAGATGCGCGGAGATCTCTACGAAGTGATTGGCTTTCAAGTGCGGACCATGACCGTAGAGGGAATCGATTATTCCTGGTCAGAGTATGTGCTTTTCAATCCCTATAAAGGGTTCCGCTACCTCAGCGAGTACAACGGCCATTGGAATGATATCGTCGTGGTGCACTCCCAACCCCAGCAGAGCCTCGAGGCTGGCCGCCCGGTGGTAACGCTTTTAGGTGAAAAATTCAGACACTTCCAGCACTATCGTGCCCGGACTACGTATGTCATGGGGGAGTTTCCCTGGAAAGTGCAAGTGGGGGAGGAGGTCCTCTGCGATGACTACGTCCATCCTCCGCGAATCTTGACCTGGGAACAGCAAGAGGGTGAAGCAAACTGGAGCCTGGGAGAGTATACGCCCAAAACTGTCATTGAGCAGAATTTTCAACTCAAGGAGAAGCTGCCTGAACCGATCGGCGTGTTCGCCAATCAACCTGCTCCCGATCAAGGGATGCTGGGCATGGCCTGGCGTCAGTTTGCAACGTGGGCGTTGGTGCTAGTTTGCGTCCAGATCCTATTTGTTTTCTTCCATGCCAACAAAAAAGTCTTTTCTCGGACCTACTATTTCAATCCGAATGTGGGTGGCGAACATTCCTTCGTGACCGATATTTTCGAGCTGAAGGGGCGAACCAGTAACGTCAAACTCGATCTCCGAACCGACCTCAACAATAACTGGGCTTACTTTCAAATCGCCTTAATCAATGCAGACAACGGGCAGGCATTCGCCTTCGGACGCCAAGTGAGTTACTACCATGGACGGGATAGCGATGGGGCCTGGACAGAAGGCTCACCTCAGGACTCGGTCGTGCTCAGCTCGATCCCCGCAGGCAAGTATTATCTACGCATCGAGCCGGAGATGGAACCTCAGGCCGAGAGACTCCCAGGGGCTCGCACGACCGTGGCCCGTGTCCAAGGCGTAAACTACCAGATCACTGTGACCCGGGATGTACCGACTTGGGGCTTTTTTTGGATGGGAGTTTTACTCTTGTTAATACCGCCGGTTTACCGGACTCTTCGCGCCGGCAGCTTCGAAATGAAGCGCTGGGCAGAAAGCGACTATAGCTCGTCTTGAAACATACAGGGAGGGCGGGAAAAAGATGACCCGAAGGTCTTGGTTCTCCATTTATGGACTGCTGGTGAGTGGCTGGGTAGGCTATTCGCAGTGGCGCGGCTGGAGTTTCGACCGCGCCGATGAAGTAAAAAATATCCCTCGCTCTATTCGAGACAACCCAGGAGCCTGGCGCTCACATTACCGCACAGGCGGCCTTGGCCGCTACCTTGGAGGCAAATAAAAATGATGGCGGACTTCCATCCTGGTTTTGTTCTCAACGCCTTGCTGTACGCAGTGTTGGGAATTGTAATCTTTGTCATCTCGTTTGTTGTCCTCGATAAGCTCACACCCTACGCGCTGTGGAAAGAGATTGTGGAGGAGAAGAACACGGCGCTCGCGATCCTTGTCGGGGCGATGTCGGTTGGTATCTGCATCATCATCGCTTCGGCCGTGCACTGAGCCTTGTCTACGCTAGTTCTCTTCTCGGTTTTCGTGATTGCCGCCTGCGGGCTGGTCTATGAGTTGCTGGCCGGCACGCTGGCGAGTTATCTGCTCGGTGATAGCGTTCTACAGTTTTCCACCGTCATTGGCAGCTATCTGTTTGCCATGGGCATAGGGAGTTATTTGTCCAAGTTCATCGGGACGGGTTTAGTCTCGAAATTCGTGCAAATTGAGTTGATGGTGGGCTTAATCGGAGGTTTTTCCTCCACCATTTTGTTTCTCGGCTTCGCCTACACCCAGGGGTTTCGCCTCTTGCTGTACGCCCTGGTTGTGGTGATTGGCGTTCTTGTGGGTCTCGAAATTCCCATCATGATGCGGATTTTGAAGGACCGTTTCGAATTTCGAGATCTGGTTGCGCAGGTGCTGACCTTTGACTATCTCGGGGCGCTGGGGGCCTCGCTTCTGTTTCCGTTATGGCTGGTGCCGAAACTGGGTTTGGTCCGCGGGGCACTATTTTTTGGCGCTCTCAATACGCTGGTTGCGCTGTGGACCACTTATCTATTCCGCGAGCGCATCGGCGGGCTCACACGCCTGCGGGCTCTTTGTGTTGCTGGACTGGCGGCTCTTGGTGTAGGTCTGGCCTATGAACATCAGATACTAGACCTAGCCGACAGCAACCTCTACGCCGACGAAGTCATTCTGGCGCGAAATACGCGTTACCAGCGCATTGTCGTGACGAAGTGGCGTGATGATGTGCGCTTATTCTTGAATGCTCACCTGCAATTCAGCTCCCGCGACGAACACCGCTATCATGAGGCGCTCGTGCATCCGGGGATGTCTGCTGTGGCCGGAGCGCGGAGGGCTTTAGTGCTGGGCGGAGGAGACGGACTCGCGGTGCGGGAGCTTTTGCGATACCCCAGCGTTGAGCAGATTACGCTGGTCGACCTCGATCCTGAGATGACCTCGCTTTTCCGGTCGCATCCTCTGCTGACGTCTCTCAACCGCGGAGCACTTAGCCACTCAAAAGTGCGAGTGATTAACGCTGACGCCTTCACCTGGCTGGAGTCTAACGACGAGATGTTCGATTTCGTGGTGATGGACTTTCCTGATCCAACAAATTTTTCGCTGGGCAAGCTCTACACCACGGCGTTTTACCGGCTTTTAGGGCGGCATCTGGCGCAAGGCGGCCTGGCTGTTGCGCAGTCCACATCCCCCTTATTCGCAAGGCAATCCTTCTGGTGTGTAGCGGAAACCATGAAGCAAGCCGGTTTTCAAGTGTACCCTTATCATGCCTATGTTCCCTCGTTTGGCGAGTGGGGATTTATCCTCGCTGGAAAACGTCCTTATTCGCCGCCGCAGGATTTACCTTCCGGTCTCCGGTTTTTGACGCCTGCCATGCTTCCACAGCTCTTCGAATTCCCTGCCGATATGGGGCCCGTACCAGCGGCGCCCAACCGTCTGAACGACCAGACCCTAGTGCGCTACTACGAACAGGAGTGGAGCCGGATTGCGCGCTGAATCAAGCCAGCAAACTGCGGACCACGCCGAGCTGCTCGATCGCCGACGGCTCCTGAGCCTCGGTCTAGTGGGATTGGGCCCGAAGACGGAGCGCCCTGTGCAAGGACGTTTTGTCGACGATTCCCACGAGCTTGCCCACCGGCTTCGCGATCGAACCATCCGGGCGTTACCGAAGGCGGAAGTGCGTATTCCTGTCGTGATCGTCGGGGCGGGCATTGCTGGCCTGTCTGCTGCTTGGTGGTTGGAGCGGCGTGGCTTCCGCGATTTCCTCCTTCTGGAACTCGAAAAGCAGCCGGGAGGCAACTCGCGGTGGGGCGAAAATGAAGTGTCTGCCTATCCTTGGGGTGCGCACTACCTTCCCTTGCCCAACCAAGAATCCACCCTGGTACGAGAACTTTGCCGGGAGTTTGGCCTGCTCGACGCTCAGGGAAGCTGGCAAGAGCGTCACCTCTGCCATTCGCCCCAAGAGCGGCTCTTCCTTCACGGCCGTTGGCAGGAAGGCTTGGAGCCCGAGCTTGGCGTGACCCGGAAGCAGCGGGATCAATTCCGCCGATTTCACGAAAAAATGCAGCAATTTCGCGAAACCCGGCAGTTTACGCTGCCCATGGAACTCGGCGCCAAACCATCGCCGCTTGACCGCATTTCTTTTTCCGAGTGGTTACGTCAGGAAGGCTTTGATTCTCCTTATCTGCTCTGGTATGTCGACTACGCTTGCCGGGATGATTACGGTAGCCGCGCCCGGGACACTTCGGCCTGGGCCGGAATTCACTATTTCGCGGCGCGGGAGCGAGCCGAGCGGGGGCCGCTGACTTGGCCGGAAGGCAACGGCTGGCTCGTGCGTAAGCTCTTGATCAAGCTTGCGAAGTATGTCCGGACCCAATCGATGGTTGGCGCGATTCGTCGGCGCCAGGGGCGTCTTTCCGTCGAGGCTCGCGAGACCGCCTACTTGGCGCAGGCCGTCATCTGGGCAGCGCCGACCTTTGTGCTTCGCTACGTGTTCGAGGAGTGCCCCGATACAAGCGGATTAACCTACTCGCCCTGGCTCACCGCCAATTTAACGTTGGACCGCATGCCGGCGGAACGAGATTCCGAACGCGCCTGGGATAACGTTCTGTTTGATTCTCCTGCCCTTGGTTATGTGGTGGCGACGCACCAGAACCTAGCCTCTCGCACGGAACGTTCGGTGTGGACCTACTATTGGGCGTTGGCCGACCAGCCGCCCGCAAGAATCCGGCAGATGCTTCTCGAGAAAGACTGGCATTTCTGGAAGGAGGAGATTCTCAGGGACCTGGAACGAGCCCATCCCGATATCCGCCAGTGTGTGTCGCGAATCGACATCCTGCGTCTTGGGCATGCGATGGTTCGTCCTTACCCGGGTTGGATTTTCGGAGAGACACGAAGGCGCCTGCTGGCGTGGAGTTCGGACATCGTGTTGGCGAACTCGGATTTGAGTGGGCTCTCGGTTTTCGAGGAGGCGCAGTACCGTGGCGTGCGGGCTGCGGAGCGGGTTTTGCGGCGGTTAGGCCGCACTTAGTCGCTGCTATAAGTCGACCAGACGCCCTCAACCGCCCGGGCGGTTTTTAGCGGCTTTCACGTCGGTGAAGCTTGGTCAGACCTCGCAGCGCAGCCTCCACCAGTTTGGGTGCCGCTTCCACTTCCAGAAAGCTCGACTTTGCTCGCCAGGTTTCGTAGCCGCCGAGCCGGTGTGCTTCCACCGTTGGGATATAGCCGTAGTAGCCATGGGCGAGTTCGATCAGGAAGGTGGGTTGAAACGGACTTCTGCGCTTGACTTCCAGCCCTAATTCCGTAAAAGCTTCGCCGGGAAACGTGGCCATGCCGAGATCGCCGATGCGAATCGCTTGAACCGGCGCTCGCACCAGGTCCGGATAGCTCGCCAGCTGTAAAGTCTCTTTGGCGTAAATTTGGCGGCGATCGGAAAGATCTTCAGGAGCGCCTTGGAGCAATCTCTGCGCCTCGGCCACTTCCTGGACAGACGGTTTGCGCACTTTTAGCTCCACCTCTTCGAGCGTTGCTTCAAGATCCACCCATTCCTGAAACCGAATTTGGCGCCACACGCGAACGGATTCTTCGGCCAGCACCGAGGCCACCTCTTGCATTCGTTCAAAGGGGCTGTACTTTCTTTCCAAGCCCAGATAGTTGATATTGTTCACGTCTCCTGAACAACCATTGGCAAGAATAGCAATAAACGCGGGGCCGGCTTGAAGCCTCGATTGCATTTGGCTGGCCCAAACGGCGAAGTAATCGGCACTGATGATGCCCGCCGGCACGCCCACATAATGAAGGGCAT
This sequence comes from Bryobacteraceae bacterium, assembly GCA_025056455.1. Lineage (GTDB taxonomy): Bacteria > Acidobacteriota > Terriglobia > Bryobacterales > Bryobacteraceae > CADEFT01. The sequence goes on from JANWVY010000005.1 coordinate 303,900, forward strand.
AACTGCCCAAGGCGCACAGTGGCTCGCCTGCGTCTGTGGTAACCCCGAGAATCGAGACTTCCGGATCGATGGGTCCGGCGGGCTTGATGATGTTGGGGTTGCCCAGGCCGGGATTCATCAGCACTTGATCGGTCTGGCGGCCAAACGGGTCGGCGGGGATGGACCCGGGTCGCATGAAATAGCGACGGTTGAAGAGTAGCCGCGGCTCCCTGCCAACTCCCCAACCAAGTTTTGCTGGCTGAAGCCGGAGCATGGCCAGCCGCACGGCGTCGGCGATGCGCGTCGCCAAAAACTCCTGGTAGCGCGGATCGGGTTTGCTTTGAAAGAGAAACGCCGCGGCTGGCGCGCTGTGCGTGTGCGTGGCGGCCAAGAGCGTCTGATGAGCCGCAAGGCCAGTGGCCTGTTCAATTTGTTTCTTGGCGCTGGCGACGACCTCGTTGGCCAGGGCGCAGGAATCGACGATGACAATCGCCAGCTTGCTCCGCCCGTTGTCAAGCAACAAACAGCGTGCATGCAGCTCGTCGTGAATGTCTTTTGCCGTGTGGTTGCGCATGCTTCCTGCAATGTTGGTGCCTAGCGGAGGCGTGATGTTTGTCATCGCCACAGCTGCGCGCAACCGGCGCTCGCTGGAGCGCAAAACCCCCGCCCCAGCTAGGGCAAGGAACAAGGAACGACGTGGAAGCAAGCGCCACATCGATACGTATGATAATGGAACGAGCTATGTCCCAGCAGGAACGACAGTACGGATTTAATACACGCGCCCTCCATGCAGGCTATTCGCCGGAGGCCACCACGCATGCTAGGGCCGTACCGATTTATCAGTCGACTTCTTTTACGTTTGACAACTGTGAGCATGCCGCGTCGCTGTTTGCCTTGCGCCAGTTCGGCAATATTTATACGCGCATCATGAATCCCACCACGGCTGTGCTCGAAGAACGCGTGGCTTCGCTCGAGAATGGCGCTATGGCGCTAGCTCTTTCAAGCGGGCAGGCCGCCCAGTTTCTTACCGTGAATAGCTTGATGCAAGCGGGTGATGAGATGGTCTCAGCGAGCACCTTGTATGGCGGCACTTATACACAGTTTGATGTGAGCTTCCGCCGCATGGGTTATCAGGTGCGCTTTGTTGATCCTGACGATCCAGAAAATTTCCGCAAGGCCATCACGCCCAAAACGAAGCTGATTTACGGAGAAACGATCAGCAACCCGCGGGGCAATGTGCTGGATATCGAAGCGGTCGCCAAAATCGCGCACGAGCACAATTTACCCCTGGTGATTGACAATACATTTGCCACCCCTTATCTGTGCCGCCCCCTCGACTTTGGCGCCGATATTGTCGTGCATTCCCTCACCAAGTTCATGGGTGGCCACGGGACCTCGATTGGCGGGATTATCGTCTCGGGTAACCGGTTTGATTGGAGCAAAGGAAAATTCCCCCAACTTACCGAACCTTCGCCCGCCTATCATGGCATGAATTTTTTCGAGGTATTCGGCAATTTGGCTTTTATCCTGCGGGCCCGCGTGGAGGGACTGCGCGATCTTGGACCCTGCATCAGTCCCTTTAATTCCTTTCTATTCCTGCAAGGAATCGAGACCTTAGGAATGCGCATGGACCGCCATGTCTTGAATACGATCGCCACGGCGGAGTTTTTAGAAAAACACGACTGCGTAAGCTGGGTGAACTATCCCTCTCTAAAATCAAGTCCGTACTATGGTCTGGCTCAGAAATACGTACCCAAAGGAGCGGGGGCCGTGTTTAGTTTCGGCATCAAAGGCGGCTATGAGGCTGGTAAGAAGTTTATCGATTCCCTAAAGCTTTTTTCGCACTTGGCCAATGTCGGCGATGCGCGTAGCTTGGTCATTCACCCCGCTTCCACCACCCACCAGCAGTTATCGGCAGAGCAGCAACGCGCAGCTGGCGTAACGCCGGAAATGGTCCGGCTCTCGATCGGCCTCGAGGATCTTGACGACATCTTGTGGGATCTGGATCAAGCTCTACGAGCTGCAACCTCGTAATGATCCTTCAGGAAGAGCGCATTCCGGTCCGCAAGGAGCCCGCACGCATTCCCTGGCAGGTCCGGATCCTTGATCCTACTTCTGGCTACTGGGTCAGCTTTCGCTGGATGGCGAACTTGACTAAACTCGGAACATCATGGAGGTCCAGTTTCCGCATTAGGTTTGCCCGGTAGGTGTCGACGGTTTTCGGACTCAGCTCCAGCTTCGAGGCGATGTCTTTGGCGCGTATGCCTGCTACGAGCATCGTGAATACTTGGTATTCGCGACTGCTGAGGGTTCGCAACGGGTCCTCACGTTCTTCTTGTTTTGGATCCTTCAGATTCTGGAGACTGATCGACGGCGTCACATAGATTGCTCCGGCAACCACCTGCCGCAAGGCTTCCTCGAGCTGTCGCCCGTTGCCACTCTTCAACAGGAAACCCTTGGCGCCCGATCGCAGCAACTCAAAAACCGTCTTACGATCCGCCTGTTCGGCGAGGACGAAGAACTTGGTTGCATACGCCCCGCCCCGGCAGCGCCGTAAAAGTTCCATGGTGGCTACCCCAGGAAGCCAAAGATCGACCAAGGCGACGTCTGGCTTCAGGAGTTCGACCATGCGCAACAATTCGTCCCCATTCGCGCAATGGCCGAGTACTCGGCAACCAGAAAAGCCTTGGCAAAGAGCGGCCAGCGATTCGCTCATGAGGGATTGTTTATCGGCGACAATTGTAGAAAATTCTTCCTTTGACACAGATATGCTGCTCCTTCGCCGCCGTGGCATAGCCGGCGAAGACTGGCGGTGTCCAAAGAACGGTCCACGGCGCGCAGACGAAATTGCAACAAGCAAAAAGTGGTCTTACGGGTAAAAAATTCTCAACATTTTTTTCGGATTTTCAGGCGGTAGGCGGACGGAGATCGCTCTCGTTGCGCAGTCGAACCCCTTGAGTCCGGACCCAAGGCCGCTTTTTACTGGCTTTTGCGCGCTCTTCAAAGTCGAGCTGCGCCGGATTAAGAAACCGGCTCGAAGTCCCAGCCAAAGCCAGGTTTGTCATGCGGGCGGGTATAGATACCCTCCGGGCCCCGGCTGATCTGATACTGTTCCTCGTGAATCTGATACACCTCTTTGGGGCCGCCTGGCGGGGGCAGGAAGAGCTCGGCCCACGGGGCATTCACATTGGCGATCGTCCAGTGGATCGCACCGTTGAGCCCCCCGGCATGCGGAATCACGGGGATATCATAAGCAGCGGCAAGGGCCCCAATCCGCCGCAGTTCCGTGAGCCCGCCACACCATTGAATATCGGGCTGCCAGATGGATGCACCCTTGGCTTCCAGCAGATAGCGAAATCCATACCGGCCATATTCGTGCTCGCCAGTAGCAATCCGCGTAGACTTGATTTGAGCGTTTAATCGCCCAAAGCCGGCGTAGTCGTGAGGTGGTAAAACCTCTTCCATCCAATAGACGCGGTAGGGCTCTAGCATTTCCGCCATTTCAATGGTGTAGCGTTCGGTCCACGACATCCAGCAATCGAGCATGATGTCGCCGTCCGGTCCCAAGGCAGCGCGCGCGCGTTTCACGAGCTCGACATTCTTTTTCATTCCCTCCCTACCGTCGGCGGGACCGTGCGGAATGGCAAGCTTCAATCGCTTGTAACCAAACTCGACGTGCTGTTCGATGTCGTTGCCCGTGCAGTAGGCAGGGACCCGGTCTTTGACTTCGCCGCCAATCAGGCGATAAACCGGCATGTCCAGGGCCTTGCCAATAATATCCCAGAGCGCAAGATCGACGCCGCTGATGGCGTTCATCGTGACGCCCATACGGCCGTAGTGCATGGTGGATCGCCAACAGATATCCCAGTTGCGCTCGATATCGAAAGGATCCCGCCCCATGAGGAGTTTCGAGAGATGTTCGATGACAATTGTGCCTCCGCCTGGCCCGCCGCTGCCGTAGCCTTTAATCCCTTTATCGGTGGAGACCTCCACCGTGAAACTCGGCACCTTCCCCGGATCGGGCATGAAGAGCGAGCGCATAGCTTTGTATTCCGGGTAGATGGACATGGGATTGGCAACCTCGACGCCTTGGGTTGACCAAGAACCAGGAGCTGGCGTGTAAGCTGGCAAAGGCTTAATGGGCCGCGTGCGCACCAGGCGGATGCCTGTAATTTTCAGTTTGCTTTTTTCTCCCGCAAAGGGCGGTGGCGGCGCAGCTTGCGCTTGAGGCTCCCCGCCTGACCCCAGCCAAGCGGCGGCAAACGAAGTTCCACGAAGAAGATCGCGACGTTTCATAGCTCGTATCCCACAAGGCTACGAACGCGTTGTCAAGGGGTGAGGAAAAAAAATCCCAAACTGCGGAATTCCCTAGCTGGCTTGCACGTATATAAGTGTGAGGGTGCTGAACGGCAGTGAGCCAACAGCGAATAAAGACAACAAGCAGGATCAGACCAACGGAGGCATGGTCATGAGGAGCATCAAGGAACGGCTAGAGCAAGGCGTGCTCATTTTGGAGATTCTTGACGGCCGCCGCGACAAGACGTCGACACCGACCCTGGGTCGGGACATGGAATGGTCTCTCATTGAGAGGGAGCTGAGAGAACTGGAGGAGGATATCCTCGCCGATCCCGGCGCTCTGGAAAAATTTTTGGTTCGAAAGCGCCAAAGCGATTTTTAATGGTTTGCCTCGAACCTTGTTCCTTGTGGGCGCAAATCGCAAAAAATAACACAAAATGAACCCACAATTGACAGTCTCGTGATGCTGGTTAGCTTCGGGCGGTAGGACAAACTGCCGCCCGATTTCTTATTTTGGGTCACAGCGACATTAAGTAGCTGGTAATTCTCTCCATCTGCTTCGGGGTAAACCGGTAGGGTGGCATGATCGTGCCAGGAGAGTATTTTTGGGGCTCCGAGAAATGTCCTTCCACCCAGGCACGATCCCGGCGCTTCGATAAGCCGTTTAGGCTAGGCCCCATCTTCACCCCAACTCCGTTGACTTGATGGCAGGAGCCGCATTGAAATTGCTGATAAATCATGGCGCCTTCTACGGCCACCTCGGGCGCTTCGCGCAATTCCTTGGCATTGGCTGGGTTCAATTTCAAAAGGAAAGCAGCTAGGGCATTCAGTTGGGCATCCGGTAAATGAATCGCTGGCATCTGAGAGCCCGGCCGCATGGACTGAGGTTCTTTGAAGTGCTTGATCATCCAGGCCGCATCCCGTTTGAGGAGGGGCTTGGCGAGATCCGGACCAATCTTGGCGCCTTCTTCGCCCAGCGTATGACAACTGCTGCAATTCTCTCGGCGAAAATAGCCGATGCCCGCCAGCTCTTCTGGTGAAAGGGCTGCCCAGCTAGGCGGGCCATCCACGCGGGCTTGGGTTGAGCCGGGGGGTGTGGACCGGATGGCAGCCACTGTCAATCCGGTCCAGCCAAGGGCCGCCAGCGCCACAGCAGTAATTGCCGTTGTGCGCTGCGTCACTTTGCGCACGGCGCCTCGATCCAAGAAGGGAACGAGAAATAACACCAGGATGGCGAGGTTCGGCAGGATCACCGCGCCGACTACCTCCAGCGGCCCCTCGAAGAACTTAAGCAACTGGAACAGAAACAGGAAATACCAGTCGGGACGGGGGATGTATGAAGTATCGGTGGGGTCGGCCAGCCGTTCCAGTGGAACCTCGGCCACAATCGCCATGGTGAATAACCCCACGAACGCGATAAAGACCGCCACTGTGTCTTTGAAAACCTGTTCGGGATAAAACTTCTTGGGGGGAGCTACATCGCCGGCCGCCGGCGCCACGCCATGCTTGCGAACCAAGTAGATATGGAAGCCGATGAGAAATACCATCGCGAGCGGAAGCAGCAAGGTGTGCAAGGAGTAGAATCGGGCGAAAGTGACCACCCCCACTCCCCCGTCGGCGCCCATCAAGCGCACCAGATAGGGGCCAACAACGGGCGCGAGTCCAGCAATTTGGGTGGTGACGACCGTGCCCCAGTAGGCGCGGTTGTCCCATGGCAGCAAATAACCAGTGAGTCCAAAAGCTAAGGTGATCAACAACAACGTAACGCCCACCACCCAGGTCGCTTCGCGCGGCTTTTTGTAGGCGCCCCAGATGAATACTTGCACCATGTGCAGCACCACCACGATGATCATTAAGCTGGCGCCCCAGTGATGCAAGCCACGAATCAGCTTGCCTCCCGTTAGTTCATTCATGATGTACACCACGCTGTTATAGGCTTCGCCGGGTGTAGGCGCGTAATTGAACGCGAGTAAAACTCCCGTAAAAACCTGCACCAGAAAGCAAAACAGCGCTACGCTCCCCAAAACCTGATGCCACCCTGCTGAGGCCGGGATGTCTTCATAGAGAAACGTTTTGATGGCAGTTTCAAGGCCGGTGCGCGACTCCAGCCAATCGATGACTCTCCGCTTCATCTCAACCCTCCGACTTGCGAATCGCTCCGAGGAACAATTTATCGCCCTCAATCCGGACTTCATAGCGGTCTAGCGGTCGCGGCGCGGGCCCATCGATCACGTTGCCCTCCAGGTCGAAATTCGAGGTGTGACACGGGCAGAGAAAGGTTTTTTTTCGCTCCTCCCAGCGGAAGGCGCACCCGAGATGAGTGCATTGAGGCGCAAAGGCCACCACCACTCTATCGGATTTGCGAACTACCCAGGCGGAAGTTTTTTCGCTTGACACCTTCCAGCCATCGACGCGTTTCCGCCGGAATACAAGTTCCTCCGGCACGCCGATTTGGAGCCGGCTGACGGTTCCGGCCTCCACCCACTGGTCCTGTTTTTTGGATCGTGGCGGAAACAGCAGATAGATGGCGGCCGGGGCGGCCAACCCCAGTCCAATGATCGCGCTCAACCCGTAAATTACTGTGATCTGGAACTCTCTTCGATCCAGACGGCGATTTTCAGGGTCCGAAGTTTTCATGGCATTATTGTAGATTCCTTGGCTTGCCGTGCATCCAAAAATGCGGTAATCAACACCATTCAGACTCCTCATAACGGTTGTGAGGTTTGCAAATTCACGCGTGCTATACTTTGGGTAGTTTGACGGAGGGACGGTGGAATGACTACGCGGAAAGTCTCCCTTCTTCTCGCTTCTGTTGTTCTGGCTGTCAGCGGCTCACTCGCGGAGGAGAAAGTCAAAAGCCCTGCCGATCAGGCCCAAACCGGACCTCAACCCAAGGTAGCGATTGAGCCTCGAACCAAAAAAGGCCAGGAAGCGCCTTCCCCCCAACAGGGCCGGGCAGCAAACATCCGAGTGGACTCGACTCTCGTCCTGATTCCCGTGACCGTGACGGACCCACTAAACCGCTTTGTCACTGGTCTCGATAAGGACTACTTCCGGATCCACGAAGACAATGTTGAGCAGACCATCACCCAGTTTTCGAGCGAAGATGCGCCTCTTTCTGTGGGATTGGTGTTTGATGCGAGCGGAAGTATGTCCAACAAACTAGGCAAGGCGCGGCAAGCCGCGGCGCAATTCTTCAAAATCGCCAACCCAGAAGATGAGTTCTTCCTTGTGCAGTTCAATGATCGCGCCGAGCTGATGGTGCCTTTCACGCACAACACCGAAGAGATCCAAAACCGGCTCACGTTTACCCAAGCCAAGGGGCGCACGGCTTTACTGGACGCGGTTTACTTAGCGATCCACCAGATGAAGAAAGCGAAAAATCCCCGCAAGGCAATTCTCGTTCTTTCCGACGGCGGAGATAATTCAAGCCGTTACACGGAAAGCGAGATTCGAAACTTGGTTCGAGAGGCCGACGTCCAGATTTATGCGATGGGAATTTTCGAACCGATTGCCTCTCGTGGACGGACGGCGGAAGAGCTCTCCGGGCCCAGCCTGCTGAGCGAAATTGCGGAGCAGACCGGTGGGCGCCATTTCCCGATCGAGAACGTGAATGAATTGCCCGATGTGGCGGCCAAGATTGGTATTGAATTGCGGAACCAGTATGTCTTAGGGTACGCTCCCACCAATCTTGCTCGTGACGGCAAGTATCGTCGCGTGCGAGTGAAAGTGAATCAGCCAAAAGGCTATCCCCAGTTAAGAGCTTTCTACCGAATGGGTTATTATGCCCCTACGCAATAATGGCCTCTTGCTGCTGCTTTTAACAGCGCGCTTGTTGGGTCAGCAGGAAGACTCTCCCACCTTCACGGCGGATACTCGGCTCGTGGTTTTGCATGCCAGCGTGATGGACAAAAACGGAAAGTTGCTCAACAACCTGCCGAAAGAAGCCTTTCGCGTCTTAGAGAACGGAGTTGAGCAAAAGATTCGCGATTTTAAGCGAGAAGATATTGCCGTGTCGATGGGTTTGATTATTGACAACAGCGGCAGCATGCGCGATAAGCGCCTCAAGGTGGAAGCGGCGGCTATGGCCCTAGTGAAAGCTTCCAACCCGAATGACGAAATCATGATTGTCAACTTCAACGATGACGCCTTCCTCGATGTTCCCTTCACCAACGATCAGAAAAAATTAGAGGAGGGTTTGGCGCGCATTGATTCGCGCGGGGGCACTGCGATGCGAGATGCGCTGAGCATGTCCATCGATGAAGTGAAGGAGAAGGGCAAACGCAACAAGAAAGTCCTGCTCGTGATTACCGATGGCAACGACAACACGAGTCAAGTGACTTTGGAGAAGCTGATTGAAAAGGCGCACCGAGCCGAAGTCCTGATTTACTGCATTGGCCTATTAAGCGAAGAAGAGCGCCGTGAAGCGATGAAGGCGAAAAAGGCCCTGACCGCAATCGCCAACGCTTCCGGCGGCTTAGCGTTTTTCCCCAAGGATCTTGCCGAAGTAGAAAAAATCGCGCTGGATGTCGCCTACGAAATTCGCAATCAGTTCATGATCGCCTACACACCCACCAACCAAACCATGGATGGTTCCTTCCGGCAAATCAAGGTGTTGGTGAACGCTCCTGGAAAGCCTACGGTTCGGACTCGGAGCGGCTACTACGCCACGCCCTTGCCCAAAGGGCCCGCCTCGCCTTCCTCAGCCGCGAGTCGCAACGTCGCCAATTCGTTCCGGCAATGATAGCTTTCTTGTGGCAAGCAGCGCGGGGTTACCGTCTGAGGCCGTGGCGAAGTCCGTATCTGCGCTGGCGTATCGAAACCTATTCGGGGCTCCACGCCGAGCGAATTGGCGCCAAGCAATTCTGGAGATTTCTTTGGGATCACCGGCAACAGCTCTGGCGCTATTTGCGCTGGGTGAGCCGGCAGCGTCGTAGTTAGGCTTTCGAGCCTGAAACAAGCTCTTCCAGGATTCTCAGGGCTGCTTGCTTGCCCCCATCCCCAATTTCGCCGACCGGTCCCACGCAACTCGGACAACCCTTCTCACACGGGCACTGTAAGATGAGATCCCTTGTGACGGCCAGCAGCTTGTCGCGAAGTTCAAACAAGGGGGTGCTGAGCCCAATCCCACCCGGGTAGTTGTCATAAAGGAAAAGATCGGGCTCAAAGCTGGAATGGGTTTTGACAATATCCTCCGTGAGCGCGACGCCGAGATCGCGGGGATCGCACATGAGCAGGAAGGCCGCCATGGCTCGCATCGCGTTGCCCAAGGCTGTAACGCCATTTTGCTTTTGCGTGGGCGAGAGATCCGGAAATTTCGCAAGAAAAGCTTCCGGAAAATGCAGCCAGAATGCCGTTGTGTGCATTTCTTGTTCCGGCATGGAGAGCTGTCCGGCGCCCACGTTTTCCAGGGTATAGAACTTGATTTTTTTAAAACCAACAATTTGACGGTTCACCCGGACTTCGCCATGCGCGGCAAGGGCTGTGCCTAGTGGAGCTTCGGCGAAGCGCTCGAGCTCTTTCACTTGTGTGTAATCAATCGCATCGGTGAAGTAATCGCACTCGACTTGACGCACGTAAGCCTTCCGCTGCTCGTAGTCCAGCTGCTCCACCTGGAATTGCTTTGCCTCGTGGAGATAAATCGCCTTCTCGTGGAGTTCGACAAGCGCCGCCGGAAAAGCAACCTCGGCAATCACGCGCGGCTTGCCCGTTACGTCGATCACGACAAAGTTGTCGCTTGTTACTGAGCGCAGGCTAATGGCATCGGCGGGGTAGGTGTCTGACGTCCAGTGCCAAGCGCCAGCGGAGGGATGCAGCAAGCCCAGTTCTCCCAAAAAACGGCACAGCGGCGCCAGATCCTGGGACCCAAATTTTTCCCCGTCCTGGATTGGCAGTTCAAACGCCGCGCACTTGAGGTGATTGATGAGGATCTCCAAATTGTTCGGGTTGATATGAGCTTGTTCGGGGGATTGACGGAAGAAGTACTCCGGGTGCTCGACAATATACTGGTCGAGCGGATTGCTGGAGGCAACCAAGATTGCGAGGGATGTATTTTGCCTCCGTCCAGCGCGCCCGGCTCGCTGCCAAGTTGAGGCGATCGTCCCTGGGTAACCCGCCATCACGACAACGTCAAGCGATCCAATGTCGATGCCGAGCTCGAGCGCATTCGTGGCCACAACGCCTCGAATCTCACCCTCACGCAGCTTCCGCTCAATCTCACGCCGTTCTCGCGGAAGATAGCCTCCACGATAGCCGCGAATGGCTCCGGGAGGCGTTAGGCCTTTCTCGCAAGCGTCTTTGAGATAGGTGACGAGTACTTCGGTGGCCAGGCGGTTGTTGGCGAAGATCAGTGTTTGCTGACCTCGCTCGATCATTTCGACGGCGATCCGCCGGGTCTCATTCAGGTAACTTCGACGGATACCGAGCTCTGCGTTGACGACTGGGGGATTGTAAAAGACAAAGTATTTTTCTCCTGATGGAGCTCCGTTGTCAGCGACGAGTTCAAAAGGTTCTTCCAATAAAGACTCAGCCAGCTGTTTGGGGTTGGCAATGGTTGCCGAGCTGCAAATTACTTGGGGTTTCGATCCGTAAAACCCACAAATGCGCTTCAACCGCCGCAAGACATTCGCAACGTGGCTGCCATAGACACCGCGATAGAAATGCAACTCATCGATAATGAGGAATTTCAGATTTTCAAAAAACTTCGCCCACTTGGTGTGGTGGGGCAAAATCCCAGCGTGCAGCATGTCAGGGTTCGTGAGAGCAACGTGGGCCCGCTCTCGAATTGACTTGCGGGCATCTTGGGGTGTGTCTCCATCGTAGGTAAAGGCGCGGATTTTGGCCCCCATCGCCTCAACCGAGCTGTGAAATTCATGAAGCTGGTCTTCGGATAGGGCCTTAGTGGGGAACAAGTAGAAGGCGCGCGCCTCGGGGTTTTCAAGCAGCGCATTCCACACGGGCAGGTTGTAGCATAAGGTTTTCCCGCTCGCCGTGGGCGTCACCACGACCACGTTGCGACCCGCAACTGCGTGGCGAAAAGTTTCCGCCTGATGGGAGTAGAGACGGCGTATACCGCGCTGTTGAAGCATTTCCGCGACGGCTGGGGCTAGCTGCTCAGGAAAGTCAACAAGGTGGGCAGCCCGCGCCGGCTCATGGTGAACCGAGCGCACCGGGGAGTTGGGCTGGGCCATCCAATCCTGCATCCGCGCCAGGATGTGATCCAGCGTCGGCCGGTGGATCACAGCACGGGACTCGGAATCCTCAGAGGCGAATAGATCAAGATTCACGGCAGATTCAGCAGCGGCCTAGCGTCACCCCAACCGCCCGTGGCCCCCATTTCTATAGGGTAACCCGTCTCATCGTTCGTTGCCGGGTCCTAGAACGAGGCTGGCAGAGATCTTCGCCCGTTGGATCTTGGCAGTTGAGTTTATGGATTCTTCATTCGAACAAACTCGAACCGTTCTACCGTGGCCGCTACACTGCCTCCACACTGTTGTCCCCGGCTGAGCCTGTCGTCCTTCCGCACCACTTTGCCCACACAGCGAAGCCGAGCCTCCGTGGGCAGAGTGATCACAAATTCAATCGACTCCCCAACTTCAATGGCAGTATCCAAGGTGAACAACACTCCGCTTGCGCTCAGGTTGATGGTTTCGCCCCTTAAACCTACTTGCGTCGATCCCGTCCGGACGAGCTCGAACGGCAGCCGGAGCTCAAAACGCGGATTTCTGCGTTGATCGATCCAGTTCACAACCCTTCACTCTAAGTGCCTGGTTCAACCGCCGTCAAGCCGCGAGCTCAGTCTTGTTGCTGTTTGGTACTAAGATTCAGAACCAAGTTTTCCTAGTACTCTCCCAACCAGAAATCTTTCCGAAACCCAGCCGGGCGGGGCGTGCGTCTGCTTTTGCAGTGTGTGTGCTGCTAATCTGGAAAGGCAGGAATGAAACGGATCCTTCGGCTTTTCAGTGGTTTTACGCTGCTCGTGGTCGGTTTCATTCTGGCCCTGCCCTTCGTGCCCGGACCGGGTGTCGCCTTGATGATTCTGGGTTTGGTGATCCTTGGTGAGGAGTTTCCGTGGGCTCGGAGAATTGTGGATTGGGGAAAAAGGAAGCTCGAATCAATCCGGCCAAGCGGTAGCCGTCAGAACAACCCGCCAGCTATGGACTAACCGGCTAGGGGGTGGACTGAGGCTCAACTGGGAGGTAGCTCGCGAGGCGGACGCCGGTGAAGGGGTGTTCGACAACGAGTTGCAATCGCCACCGCTCCATCAAAGACCAATCCGAAGGCGTGAGCAAATAGAGGTCATAGCCAGCTGCAACCGTCGAATTTGCTGGAGGAAGCTCGAGCCAATCCAGGCGGTACAAATTCCGGTAGAAGGTAACCCCGTGGAGCAGGGGCCAGCTGGCGCTCATCCGAATCGGCCCCCGGCTTCCATAGCGCGACCGTACTTGGTGCATCAAATCCTTGGTGCTTGCGTCAAAAAGCCATTCATCGTAAAAACGCGTATTCCAGGAAATCAGGAACATCCCGATTGCTGCTAGGGCCAGCGTCAAACCTGCCGCTTTGAGGACTCGAGGTGAAACGTCCGTGAGAGCTAGAAAGCTCAGCGTCAGGAGAGGGACATAGTAGAGTCCCGTTCTCCGCTCCGGATACAGCAAGCCAATCGAGTGGTGCAGCAGCACTTGCACCGCTGCTGTAACCAGTAACGTGGCCAGCAGCCATTTCTGCGTCACGTCAATTTTCCGCCGGGCAAAGGCAAATCCGGCGAGCACCAAACCAAGGGCGGGAAAAATCCATTTGCCGGCCAGCAAGCAGGCATTTTCCACGATGGCATGGAATGCGGTGTGCTCAAGGAGGTTTGCCGGACGCCACCAGCAAGCATAAACAAGACTAATTGGGAAGTGAATGAATTCGGTAGAACCTACGTAGAAACTCTCTCTCTTTGCTGGGAGAAGCGGGATCAGAAGGAGGGTTGAGGCGGTAACAACCCCAGGAATCACAAGGCGATTGAGCAAATGGTCAAACCGAGCCACCAATCGGCTCCGGTGTTTGCGCGCCGAACCGAGATACCAGGCCGTGAATACGAGCACGAGAACAGTCCCGGGTAGAATGACGGTTAAATTGGCGGCCGCGGCAAGCGCCAAAGCAAATCCCACGACATGCAGCCGCCACAACTCGGCAACCGACTCTTGAAACCGCAGCATATGGTAAAAGGCAAACAGCAGTAGCGCCGTTGCCATCCCATATCCGCGCGCAATCGAACAGTAATCAAGCATCAGGGGGTTGAGGGTTAGGCTGGCCACAGCAAGGAGCAAGAAAGGCCCGTCGCGGAAGAGCATCCGGCACAGCGCAAAAACGGTCCAAAAATACAGCACGCCGCCCGCAAGCGCCGGCATTCGCAAGGTAAACTCCGAGACCCCAAACGCTTGCGTCGTCAGCTTGCAAAACAAGGTGTGCAGCACGTGGTCATTGGCGTCGAAGTCGCGCCAAAGGTCTGGAATTGGAGTGACCACAGAACGGTTGTAGGTGTAGGCCTCATCTGTGGTGATGGATTGCGTGGCAGCGCGATACAGGTTGACCCCGAACAGGACCAGCAAGAGAATTTTTGCGCCGAGAAGCCAGACCGACTGCTGCATCCGCCACAACATAAAAGCAACTCGGCGAATTGACCCCATCCTAGAAACGCGCGGAGCCACGACCTCAGGGATCAAGCCGGTATTCTGCCGATTCGAAGACGCCCACGCGCAGACGGATACCCAGAATCCGAACCTCGGGAACCGGCGTGTTGACTTGATAATAGCCCGGGTAGTGGGGCGCTAAGCCAGCAAACGAGGGTTCGATCTCTAAAGTTTGCTGGTCCGTGCGCAGCAGGACGCGGCAGGGCAGTGTCAAGCGTGGCAACGGTTCAAACCCGGGAGATCCACCTCCCCAGACGACGGGTGGATCCACCAAGCCGAGACCAGTCGCATAAATCTCAAGGAAGCCCCTAAGATTGTTTTGAACACCAAGAATCACAGGCCTTGCCGCGACCGCTGGCAGCTCAAACGGCTTGGACTCTAGGCCCTGATGTTTGACCACGAGACGCCACTGCGAGGCTTCGCGATAGGGAATCTGAAACTGAATGCGATCGGGTCTCACTTCGAATAACGGCGCCGGCTCGCCGTTCACCGTGAGTTGCATGTGATGGAGTTCAACTGGCAAAGGAACCTGCATCGCGGCGCCATAGGCTGTAGAGAAAGCTCTGCCTTCGATGGCGAGAACATCGCCTGGGGCAGCTACAGAGGCCGAAGCCCTCTCCACGACTGGCATCGCCTGCTCAAAGTCCTCGGCCCGCATGAAGATTTCGAAAGGAACCACCCTCCCAGCCGGGACCTCTTTCGGAGCCGTTCGAAACAGTTCGAGGCCCGCCCGCTCCAGCCGCACCCGGTAGCGGTCCGGCGGCAGGTCGACTGTACCAAAAAAGCCATTCCCATCGGTGGTCAACCGCCGTATGACATCCGTGCCGGTGTCGGATTCCACAATTGCCGTTGCCTCATCCTTGAGCCATTCTGGGCCTCCCTCGACACGGAGCCAGCCGTATAGGTGACCCTTCGTGGGCCGGGATTTCCAGGGCAGCTCCGGCGGCTGCGCAGCGCTGGCAAAGTAGGCTCCGAGAGCGCGATAGAAGTCTGGGTTGCGCAAAGTGGACTCAGAATTCGTCGTGGCGTAGCTGTAAAAGCTAACACCTATCGGTAGATTGCCCAGAGGCGTAGGCAAGAATACCCTTTGCAGTTGCGCTAGCGTGTCGGGAATGGGATTCAGATAATTGCCAAGCCCGATCATTACGGCCCGGCCGTACTGCCGGTCTTTGGCGTAGGTCATCCAGCGATCCAGAAACGCCGCGTTGCGCGCTTCGGCAAAGTAATTCATGGGCATGGCAATGTCCAGGATGCCCTCTTCGAGCCAGCCTCGCCAATCCTGAAACACGCGCGCGTAGGCATCCAGACTACGATACGATGCATCAAGGTCAGCTCCAGTGGGCCCGTTGCCCCAGGTGATCACTGCTGCCGAAATCTTGATTCGAGGCTGAATTTCGGTGGCCCGCAAATAAATTTGTCGAACCAGCTGGGTAACTTGGCGGCGCCGAAAGTCGGACCATCGGGGATCATTTCGCGCCGGCTGGCCGGTGCGGTTCTCAAGCCGCTGGAAGCGCTCGATGGCTTTTGGGTTCCATCCATAATCAGCATCTTCCGGGTAGCGAATGTAGTCCAGATGGAGCCCGTCGATCTCCGGATAATCGCGAGCTACGTTGACCACGAGATCGGCAAGATACTGGGCAGCAGCCGGATGTCCCACATCGAGAGAATTGCCAACTTGCCCCGCCGAGCTGATGCTCATCCAGTTGTCATCCCCTTGCGCGCCGGGACCGTGGCGATGCCAGAGGTGGCGCGGATTCACGGGGGGAGCAGGAGCGGTCCACAAACGCGTGATCACAAACCAGGCGTGGACTTCGATGCCGTGAGCGTGAGCCCTCTGGATGAGATAGTCCAGGGCGTCGAAATTTGGGTTGTAATTCGGATCCTGGGCCGGCGGCTCCACGGACTTGACATAGTAGACATCTCCCCGGCGGCGAGCCTGCATGAAGATAGCGTTCACTCGCGCCGTGACCGCATTTTCTACCAGCGCCTCAATTTCTGCCGGGTTTTTAAAACCAGGGTTGAAGGCGTCCACCCAAAAGGCGTGATATTGCTGGCCGAACAAATTGGCCGTGAGGCTGGCAGCGAGGACTACCCCAAGCAACACGTTCTTATCTTAACGTGCCCCTTGCGCGGCCCACTGCCCCAGTCCGCGGTGTCAGCGCTCGGCGTGCCTTGCTATGATCAGGTGTCCGCCATGGAGCAAACACAACCCCAAGCTGAGCAACCGCCGCTTCTGGCCGTCTCGGTTCTGATCCTGGCGTTTAATCGCGACGCCCACCTGAGGGGATGTCTGCAGGCCTTGGAAAGATCCTCGGACCGACAGCGTTTGCAAATTATCGTGCTTGATCCAGGCTCGCAAAATAGCGTCACCTCGCTGCAGCCAGACTTCCCGGACGTGACAATTTTGCGCATGCCGCGAAACTTTGGCGCCACTAAGGCGCTGAACATCGGCTTGCGAACCGCCAAAGCAGATGTCGTATTCTTTCTCGATCCGGCGGTGATCGTCGAGCCGGACACGATCTGGAGGCTCTTAGCCGGGCTCGAAGCCCATCGCGAGGCGGCTGCGGTGTGTCCTTTGCGGCTTGATGAACAGCGCAGTCCTTTACCGCAAGTGCGCCAGCTTCCGAACCGCGAGTTGCTGGTCCGGACCTGGCGAAGCGGCGAAGAGATCCCAGCGGAGATTCCTGCTCCAAAACCCGAAGAGCAGGAACTTGTCAGCGAATACCCGGGCCGCCGCGCTCTGATGATCCGCCTGAACTTTCTTCGAGGGATGAACTATTTCGATGAGCACTACGGAGAGTGGGGCGCCGACCTCGAGTTAGCCTTCCAAATCCGCCACGCTGGCAAAAAAGTGCTCATCCTGCGGGATGTCTGTGTGACCGACCGGGGTGCAGACCAGGTCCAAAATTTGTCGGCAGCGGACCGGGCGCTGTTGGCTGCGGACCGCGCCAGTGGCGTGGCCCGATTTCTCGAGCGCCGGGCCGGGTTTTTCGCTGGATTGTGGTTTCGCCTGAGCGCAGTGCTCAGCACACTGGTGGCCGTGCTCAGCTTTCAACAACCCGCCGTCTCCTGGAGGCTCTTCCTGCATCTGTTGAGTGGCACGAAAATCGACGGCTCGCAGTAGCACTTTTCCTGTGTCGCCCGACGGTGCGCCTCTTGCTCGCCTGCCACACGTTGGCCTTGCCTAGTGGAAGGCTTCGCCGCCCTCGCGCAGCTGGACACTTCCCCCCACGCTCAGCTTGACTTGACCGTGTTTTTCAGGCCGGGAACCAGGTCTACCGGGAGCGGAAACACAATGGTTGTATTTTTCTCCGAGCCGATTTCAACGAGCGTTTGCAAGTATCGTAGCTGAATGGCGACCGGTTGACGCTGGATCACTTCGGCAGCTTGCGCCAAACGTTCCGAGGCCATGAACTCACCTTCGGCGTGGATTACTTTTGCCCTGCGCTCGCGCTCGGCCTCTGCCTGACGCGCAATGGCGCGGATCATCGTGTCTGGCAAGTCCACTTGCTTGACCTCTACTTTCGAAACCTTCACCCCCCAAGGTCCAGTATCTTGATCCAAGACGCCTTGGAGGCGAAGATTGAGTTTTTCGCGCTGGCTTAACAATTCGTCCAGCTCTACTTCCCCGAGAACGCTGCGCAGGGTGGTTTGCGCAAGCTGGGAAGTTGTGTAGAGATAGTCTGCGACCTCAAGCACGGCGCGTTTGGGATCGATGACCCGGAAAAAGACCACGGCATTGACTTTCACCGTGACATTGTCCTTGGTGACAACGTCTTGGGGCGGTACATCCAGTGTCTCCAGCCGCAGCGAGATTCTTACCAAGCGGTCGATGGGCTGAAAGACCAGAATCAGGCCCGGACCTTTGGGTTGAGGCAGAACGCGGCCCAAGCGAAAAATCACCCCGCGTTCGTACTCCGCCAAAATCTTAATCGAGGAAAGCAGATACAGAATTACAATCACAGCGACCACCAGCGGAAGAGACAGCATAGAATTTCCTTTCTAGATGGAGTTAAGCCAGCGGTTCTACATGAAGACGTAACCCTTCGATGGCAAGGACGCGAACGCTCTGCCCCTTCGAAACAGGGGTTCGAGAAATCGCATCCCAGTATTCACCATGCAGGAGCACCTTGCCTTCCGGCGTTAGGTCCGTAAACGCGACTCCTGTTTCCTGTACGAAGTTCCACGGGGGAGCCGCTTGCGAGCGAATCACCAGTGAGACCAGAAGCAGGGTAATGAGCGCGAAGGGAATGCTGACAGCAAGCGCGGTGGTTGTGCGGATTCGCAGCTCTGGCGGTCCATCGACCAGCAAGATGGCGCCAAGCGTCATGGCGACGGCGCCACCTGCGCCTAAGATGCCATGCGAGGCGAATTTCGCTTCGAGGACAAACAGGGCCAGCGCGAGCAGCAAGAGTGCGACGCCCGTGAAATTGATGGGCAGAATCGACAGCGCCCCGAGCCCGAGCAGCATCAAGATGGAGCCCAAAACGCCCGGCAACATGACGCCAGGCATCGAAGCTTCCACATAAAGCAAGATGCCTCCCACGGCCACCAGCAGAAAAGCGATGTTGGGATCGGCCAAGGCGGATGTCACACGCTCGCGCAGAGAGAGCGGATAGTTGATGACCGCCGAGCCAGCTAACCGCAGGATCTGTTTGCGACCGTCAAAGCGGGTAATCTCCCGTCCGTCCAGCTTAGCCAGCAGTTCTGACTCGTCGCGGACGACCAGATCAATCAGTTTTTGTCGAAACGCTTCTTGTTCCGTGAACGATTTCGCCTCTAGGACAGCAAGCTCGGCTGCTTCCGCACTCCGGCCGCGCGCGCCGGCCAAGCTGCGCACCCAGGCCGCGGCGTCACTTTCCAATTTTTTGCGCAACACCGGCTCGACGGGTTGGCCAAACAAGAGCACGGGTGTCGCAGCGCCTGTGTGTGTGCCCGGCGCCATGGCGGCTACATCGCCAGCTTGGAGCAGGAAAAAGCCAGCCGAGGCGGCACGCCCACCGCTGGGCGTGACAAACATGACCACGGGTACCGGACAAGCCAGCAGCTTTTCAATCGTTTGCCGCGTGGCTTCTCCCAGGCCCCCTGGGGTGTTCAGACGCACCAAAATGGCTGCTGCGCTCCGTTGTTTCGCCAGCTCGATCCCATGGCCCACGATTTCGACTGTGATGGGATGAACGACCGACTCCAGGGGAATCGCCACTATGGGGCCTGGGGTAGAAACTGCCACTGGTTGCGCGTCCAATCTCGCGCTCCCAACACAAACCAGAGCAAACCAAAACCATGTGAGGCGCATGCTTCGCCCTCGTCTTCAAGCTACACCCGCCAACTGCCAAGTACAACGGGCATGCCGCGTAGAAATTGTGTTACCTTGCGATTGAATCCCGAGCAAAAACGGACCGGTTCTCCGGAGGAGTACCTATGAATCGACGCCACTTCTTCCAATCAACGGGAAAAGCCGCGGGCCTGGCCGTGTTCCAAAGCTTTCCCTACCACGCCTATGCGTCAACCACCAAAAAACAAGCCAGCGACCGGATCAAACTTGGCCCCATGGGGGTTGAGGTGAGCCGGCTTGCCATGGGAACTGGAACGAATGGAGTCGGCGGAAGCTCAAATCAAACCAAGAAGCTGGGTGTACAGGGTTTGGCGGATTTGTTTCAAGCGGCCTTCGATCAGGGCATCACGTTCTGGGATTCCGCCGATCAGTATGGAACGCACCCCCATATGAAGGCTGCCCTGCGGCACGTGAAACGGGAGAAGGTGACGATTCTCACGAAAACCCATGCCTCCACGGCACAGGAAATGAAAGCCGACCTCGACCGTTTCCGCCGGGAAATTGGCACAGATTATATCGACATTGTTCTCCTCCATTGCATGCTCGATAAGAATTGGCCTGACCGCAAGAAGGGCGCCATGGAGGTGCTTTCCGAGGCCCGCGAGAAGGGCATCGTACGGACACACGGCGTGAGCTGTCACACGCTCGAGGCCCTGAAAACTGCTGCGGCTACGGACTGGGTGCAAGTCGATTTGGCCCGCATCAATCCGGCGGGCGTAGCCATGGATGCTCCGCCCGAAACCGTCCTCGGTGTACTCAAAGAAATGAAGGCGAAAGGCAAGGGGATTATCGGCATGAAGATTCTGGGCGCGGGCAAATTACGCGATCAAGCGGATCCGTGCCTACAGTTTGCGCTTGCTCAAGAAGTCATCGATTGTTTCACCATTGGGAGTGAGAGTCGACAAGAAATGCTGGACTTGACTCGAAAAATCGCGGCGGCAAGCGTACGCGGTTGAACCAAGCTCGAGACTTGTCCTGTAGAAAACGCAAGGAGAGAAAGGAGATCAAGGAATGAAGGGGCTCTTACGGCATCTCGGGATGGCGGCAGCAATCACGGGTTTAGTGTTGGCCGCAGCGAGTGCACAAGTAAAGAAGAAGACCGGCAAGAAGGGGCCAGGTATTCTTCAGGCTGAGTGGGGAAAAGTAGAAAAAGGCACCTACGCTGCGCCCATGGGGAAGCTCGGCAGTACCCCCGAGGCGGTGTGGACAGCTACGACCATGGGAGCCGCCATTGACGGTAAGCCGAATCCGGCAAAGATCACTACTGTTGTGGGAGAAATTCTGGATTTTTCTTGCTATTTGCAAATCGGCAAGCATGGCGAGAAACACCGCTCTTGTGCTCAAAAGTGTTTTAATGCGGGCCAGCCGATTGGGCTACTTGCTGAAGACGGAACGATGTACTTGCTCATGGAGGAAGAGCATGATCCGCGGCGAGACGGCCTAACTGATTTCCGCAAGGCCGCCATCGAGCACGCGGCTCACATCATGGAAGTGACTGGAACGCTCTCCGAACACGGCGGTTACAAGGCCCTTTACGTACACGGTTATTTGAAGAAGTAGCGGAGTGACAGACATGTATCCCCTGCCGATGTACCGCTGGCTTCTGCTTGCCCTGCTCTCGATCGCGATGGCTAGGGCTGCTGACAACAAGCGCTCCGTAGCGCCACCCGTGGTTCCACTCGGCCTGTTGCCTGTCCAATGGCCAAAAGACAACCCTTACTCTGCAGTAAAGGCCGAACTGGGCAGATTGCTTTACTTCGACACCCGTCTTTCGAAAGACAATACGGTTTCCTGCGCCACTTGTCACAACCCGAAGTTCGCCTTCACCGACGGCCAACCTGTATCCACAGGAATCCGGGGTCAGAAAGGAGGTCGTAGCGCGCCGACCGTGATCAACCGGGCGTACAGTTTGGCTCAGTTTTGGGATGGGCGTGCACCCACGCTGGAAGAACAGGCCAAGGGACCCATTCAGAACCCAATCGAAATGGGCGAAACCCATGACAATGTTGTGCAGAAACTCAAGGCAATCCCGGGTTACCGCAAACTCTTCCAGCAAGCATTCGGAACTGAGGACATCACCATGGATCACGTCGCCAAGGCAATCGCCACCTTTGAACGCACAGTTTTATCGGGCAACTCGCCGTACGATCGCTACCGCGCAGGTAACAAGTCGGCCCTAACGCCCGAGCAAGTGCGCGGCATGGACGTCTATTTCAACAAAGCCAAGTGCGATCAATGTCACGAAGGGATCAATTTCACCTCGAACGCTTATCACAATCTCGGCGTGGGCATGGACAAGCCGAATCCGGATGAAGGCCGTTTTGCGGTGACGAAAAATCCTGCCGACTGGGGCGCTTTCAAAACTCCTACGCTGCGCGAGATCGCGCGTACAGCGCCTTACATGCACGACGGCAGCTTAAAAACGCTTGAAGAAGTGGTCGAATTCTATAACCAAGGTGGTGTGCCCAATAAAAATTTAGACGAGAAAATCAAGCCCCTCCATTTGACGGAGCAGGAAAAGAAAGATTTGGTCGCGTTTCTCAAGGCCTTAAGCGGGGAAGGATGGCAGAATATTCAGGCTCCCACCAAGTTTCCAGAGTGACAACAGTGAATTTCTGGTTTGCAAGCCGGCGAGCCTTTCTCGCCGGTGTTGCTTTTTCTTTAGCTGGATGCAAGCGGGAAAAAAAACGTGAGATTGCGGTGATCCCGAAAGGCCGCGCGCACTTGTTCTGGCAGTCTGTTCACGCTGGCGCCATTGCTGCGGCGCGGGAATTCGGCGTAGAAATCATCTGGAACGGGCCTGCCACCGAAACCGACTTCAATGGGCAATTGCAGATTGTGGAAGCGATGATCAACCGCAAAGTCGACGCCATCGCCCTGGCTCCCATTGACAAGAAAGTGATGGTGAGTGTTGTCGAGCGCGCGGACCGGCAGAACATCCCCGTCATTATTTTTGACTCGGGAATTGACACCGACAAGTTCGTCTCCCAGGTGGCCACCGACAACTACGCTGCGGGCCAGCTAGCTGCCGATCGCATGGGCGAAATCACCGGTGGAAAAGGGAAGGTGGTTATCGTAGCGGTACAGCCTGGTGCAGCCTCTACGATGGCTCGCGAGCAAGGGTTTGAAGATCGGATCAAAGAAAAATTTCCCGGGATCACCATTGCGGACAAGCGTTTCGGCATGGCCGACTTCGCCAAATCGCTGGCAGTTACAGAAAACATGTTGACTGCCCATCCTGATTTGGTGGGCTTGTTTGCTTCCAACGAATCCAGCGCCGTTGGTGCTGCGCAGGCCTTGAAGGCGCGGCAAACCAAGATCAAAATGGTGGGTTTCGACTGGAGTCCAAGCCTTCTCGAGGATCTGAAATCCGGAGTGATCGACTCGCTTGTCGTTCAGCATCCTTTCAAGATGGGGTATGAATCGGTCAAGGCTGCTGTCGCCAAGCTGAACGGAGAGACTCCTGCGAAGTTTCAAAATCTTGCCCCGAGGCTCATCCGGAAAGAGGATCTCGATAAGCCGGACGTGAAAGAGCAACTTAATCCCAATCTCGAGAAATACCTGGGTAAGGGGGCCTAAACGGCATCCCGCGTCTGCGTCGAGTCAGACCGACGGATCTGAGGGGAGCCGTCGTTCCATCCAGTATCTAGCTTGGCTCCATTCGAGCCCGAAGTGCCGCCGGCCCGCCAGCTGCGGGCCGTCCGCGTACACTTCGTAACTTGATTTAGCCTCCGCCGTAAACGATCAACACGCAGTGAACCCGGTTCCAGATGTGACTGAGCGAATCCAGATAGCCGGTGTACGGCACAAGGGCCCAAATGACCAGCGAAATCATGGCCGCCAAAAGGGCGTACTCAATCAGATCTTGACCCTGTTCGGCACGACGAAGACGAGCCAACACTGGATGCTTGTGGATGGCCGGCATCTTGGTCTCCATCCTCATCATCGCCGTTTCCGATGGCGAGCGCCAGCCAAAAAAAACCTTAACTGATTCCTGCCCCTAGCTGCTGTAGCTCCCGCCCGAGATTAGGACCAAACGGCTGGTGTTCTCTCAGGGATTTGTCTGTGCTGGAAGACGCAAAACGCTGAGATTGCGGAGCGTAACCGTCTCGCTTGTGCTGCTGGACATTTGCGCGCGCAGTTCGACGACGACATCGCCGAGCGGCAGACTGGAGGCGCTTCCGGTGCTTGAAACGAGAATTGTGGCCCAGCTTTGCGTTGTCCAGTAAAGGTTGGACCCGATCGGTACCGCGTCGCTACGGATTGAAGCTACGGTGTCTGCGGCCAGGCCGCTCCGCGAGCCAAGCAACGTGCTTCCCCAGTACAGTGCATAGCTAAACCCTGTCGCCGTCCCCTCGTGCGAGAGATCGGCGCGAATTTCAAACCGGTCTCCGTTGCGAACCAGGACTTGCGGAATCCGGCAACTTCCCAAGGCTGAGGCGGTTGTCGACGAAGTCGAGACCCCGGCCAGAGAGCAAATCACCTGTGGCAAAGTGTGTGTTTGACCGCCTTCCCGCGTCTTTCGAACATGCTCGGCTAAGTTGTACCAAGCATGTCCATTGGCCGGACTAGAAGGATCAGCGCTCGTTCCTGTTTCCTGCCAGGCCGCCTTCACCACGGTCGAACTGGCGCGAAACGTTGACGCCTGCATGGAGCCATCGGCTTCCACGCGGGCAAGCTCGCTGCCCGCTGCATCTTGCCAGCTCTGGAGTGCTGTCGTTGATTGGCCCTCGCCCGCACGGACTGTTAGGGTCGTCGACCCGATTCCCGAAGCCGCATCCCGCACGGTCAAGGTCGAGCTCGGCGCATTCGTACCCACTCCCAATCTCCGCGCGGAATTATCCCAAAACAGGCGGCTGCTGTTATGTGCTAAATTTCCGGCTGCGTCCACAAAGGGAACCGACCCACCAGGGTAGCCCGTGAATAAGCAAGCGTTCCACACAACGTCGAGGCCATTTGAAACCAAGCAGCGATTCGCTGCACCCAAGGGCAACCGCGACCATAATGTGGGGTTCGTTCCAACCCCTACGATCAGGTCACCTCGAGCCACCGTGGCGGGATTGGTATCCTGATGACCCGATCCGAGCAGGGGATGTGGTGTGGGCTGCCGGGGGTTGGTCATTCGCGGGTCGGCGTCAGTGACATAGCGATTGGAGCCACTGGGTGTGCCCGACGTTCCGAGAAGGGCCTGTTTTTGCTCTGTTGTCGGGTCATTCGCTGAGGAATGTGTAGGAAAATTCAGGGCCAGCTTCGACTCCGCGATAGCGGCATTCGCCGCTACGTGCTGGTTCATCACAACGCCCTGCGCCAACTGCGGCTCGGGCAAATTACCCGTTAGCGCACCGCCCACAGCGAGTCCTGGCTGGATGGATCCTCCGAGGCGGTAAGAAGCCAGAAGGATGTCGTTGGCTTGGGGGATGGAAGTTGGGGCAAAGGTGATCGTATTGCCAGCTAGCGTGTAATCGAGTCCCGCTTTCTGCATCACACCATTCCGAAACAGCTGAAGGCTGCTGGCCGGATTGGGTGTATTGGACAGAGTGAAAGTGGCGTTCGAACCATTCAATAAGCCTGCCGGCACTTCATGGTCGACAAAGGCAGGGGTGGCCCCCGAGGCGCATGGCCCGACTGTTCCGTTTACGCGGATACAATCGGTGGGTTGGCCCACGGCGCCCTCAATTTCTCCAGCGGCATTAATCACCGCCGCTCTTGAGGGCATGAACCCCAAGCCCTTTTTGGCGCGGGCCGCCAGCTCCTCGGTTAGACCAACGACGCTGCCAATGTCGATGGGACCATCGTTTGGACTTTGCAGCCAGCCTCCCGAAGGCGGCGGTCCGACCAGTTGCACATCCTTGATCTTCTTCGGTGTTGTGCTCGGCGGCACAGCCCAGTATTGGGTTGCGTGGACGCGTCCGTTCACAACCAGCCGAACCACATAATAGGCTCCGGGAGAGGCCGTGGTAGTAGGCACTAAGTTGACCTTTAACACGCCATCCACAATCCGTACGGTACGGTTATAGGCGGGGACCGAAGAGTAGTCCGAGGCGAGAAAACTTCGCCATTCAATGAGGGCAATCCCGTTGAACTTGCTTCCGTCTGCGCGGTAGATCGTGTCTTCGATGGTTGTCAGTTGAGGCTGCGCCCAAACCGCCAAAGGACAGGACAAACAGGCTACGGCAAACACACCTCGAGCCAAAATCCGATTTCCAAACATGCATTGCCTCCAGGCTTAAGCCCGGCTGTAGAGCGGCCGCCGGGCGCGGCTCCGCCGTGCGAATCAGACGCTCGGTGAAGCGTCACGCGGTTTGCTTTGGGATTTGGGGGAAGGCGGCTCCGCTGCCCTTAGCTTAGCGGGACGAGGTTTTCCGGCCAGAATTCACCGCTCCCCGACCAGAGCGGTAACTGTTTGAACGCATGACACATCGGAAAACCTGCGCAATTTCAAAGTAGTTTGTGAACCGGACCGGACACCGCTACTGGCTCAGCCACCACTTCATGGTCTTGGTCACCAAATCGGCAGCATCCCAGTGTGACCAGTGACCTGCATGGGGAATCGTCACCAGCGTGAGTGGCGCTTCGATCCATTTCCAAGTGTCGTTCAGCGCGCCCGGCAAAAGCGCCCAGTCCTTCAATCCATGAAACATCAACACCGGGACCTGAATGTTTGGCAGAACTGACCCCTCGGCCCGGTAGGGTTCGCGAGGATAATTCCGTTTGTAATAATTCAGCATCGCCTCGAAGTCCGACTTGCGAAATGCATCGATATACTTCTCTCTCTCGGCCGCTGGAACCATCGCGGCCAGGCCCTCCGCGCTGAGCTTGCGGTGCGCCTCTTCCTGCTGGAAGTTTCTCGCGTACTGGCTATTTTTCTGCTGCTCGGGGTTATGCGCTAATTCCCGTCGTAAGCCGTGGGGGTGGGGAAGATTGACGATCACCAGCTTGTCTACTGCCGAAGGCGCAAAGGCGGCAACCGACCATGCAATCGCCCCGCCCCAATCGTGTCCAACAATCGTGGCCTTCTCTTTGCCAAGATGGCGGATCACGGCTAGAACATCTGACACGAGCAAGTTCATGTCGTAGTTTTCTACGCCTTTGGGTTTGTCCGAGAGATTATAGCCCCGAAGATCCATCGCAACGACTTGAAAATTCTCCGCCAGGGCTTCCATCTGATGCCGCCAGGAATACCAGAAATCAGGAAATCCATGAATCAGGACTACCAACGGTCCCTTGCCCAGCGTCACGTAGTGAAGCTTGACGCCTTTGTTGTCTGCATAACCATGTTCGACGCGATCCATCAGGTCAGCTCCCAAGGCAGTCGCCGCCAGCAGCAGAGAGGCTAGTTGTTTCATTGCAATTTCCCACGACCTTCCACTTTCCAGATTTCGACGACCTCGCCTCCGCGAACGCCATAGACGTGCTCATGCAAATTCATCACGACACAGATGTGATTCGGAATAATCCGTAAACGGTCGCCTACAGCAAACTCACACTCGGTGCGCTTTAGATCGATGTAGCCGTGTTCTTCGTTCATCTTGAAGAACACCGCCTCGGGCGCGTCCACCACATAGCCAAAACTCATCTCCGAGGTCCCAGCCAGGCGATCGGAGGAGAAGGTCTTCGAGCCGCCGTCAATGATCACTTGCCGCGGTCTCGCCGTCGAGACGACGGTCACCAGCACTGAGGCGGCGCAGTCATCCAGCTGACAAGCCTGGCTGGCTAACCAGACGTTCTTGTCGTTGAAAATGTAGGTGCCAGGCCGGATTTCGTTCATCCCCGGGATTTGGTGGGACTGCCACAGCAAGGGCGTTGATCCACCGCTCACCACGTTCAATGGGAGGGCCGCACGTTTCCATTCGGAGATCATCCATTGAACGAGCGAAGCCAGTTCGGCCAGCTCTTCTGCGCCTTCTCCCTGAGCGGTTCGAATGTGCCCGGGATAAAAAGCGATTCCTTCCAGGTTGAGATAGGGCAGCCGCGCAATTTGGCGTCCCAATTCGTTTAATTCTTCTCCTGGGGTCACGCCAACGCGCCCCATCCCCACGTCCGCTTCCGCCAGAACCGACACCGGAACGCGAGCAGAGCGCGCGGCGTCAGAAAGCTGCCGGGCCGCAAAGAGACTATCTAAGCTTACGGTCAGCCGTGTTTTCTTGGCGACTTCCATCAGCCGGTCTAACTTCTTGCGGCCAATCACGGGGTAGGCTACCAGCAGGTCCGGAGTGCCGGACTGGGCCATGACCTCGGCCTCACCTACCTTCGCCACGGTGAGCCCAATGGCTCCATGCTCCAGTTGCAGGCGACCCAGAGCTGGAATCTTGTGTGTCTTGGTATGCGGTCTCAACCGTAAATCGTAAGACTTGGCGTAACCGGCCACCCGTTTCAGGTTGCGCTCCATGATGTCCAAGTCAATCACAACCGCGGGCGTTTCCAGTTCCGAGATCCGCATGCAGTTACTGTTGAAATTCCAGCGTAAGCTTGCCGGCCTGGCCGCGATAGATCAACGCAAGGTCTTTCGCTTTGTGCTTCCCCTCGAGAGGAAAATACAGATAACCCTTTACCGGTTGTTCGATCTCGCCTTCCGGCAGACTATTTTTCTTGAGAAATTCAAGCAGAGGGTTCTCACTTGATTTCTCCGCTTGTGCCGTCACCTCCGCACTACCTTGGGTGTTGGCGTTTCCAATCTGGCCCCCGTCACCATTCAGTCTGCGAGGACGCCCGCCTCCAAGGCCACCCCAAATTGGCCCGTTCGGATTGCCGGTAAAAACTCCACCGCCATGCCGCTCGCTGAGCTGGAGTGCGCCGCCTCCGGCAAGCTGCGAGGGATGGAACGGCTGCGACTTCTGGCCATCTTTGTAGGAATGCAGCGTGAAATCATCCCCAAAGATTTTGATGGGTTTTCCAGGCCGGGGCGTGACGGTGAGCTCCAGGACGACAATGTTGCCGCCAAGATCCGTGCCAAGCAATTGCTTGACTGCCTCTTTGTCCAGGTGGGCAATGCATTCCACCTTCAGGTCGGGATTGCTGGCTCTGGCCGAAATCGGTTTCTTGTCTGCGGCGCTTAACAAAAGGCCGGTAAATACCACCCAAGAGATGGGGCGGAGTGCGCGCGCCATGCTGCTGAACCTCCCTGGTTGATTCTACCGCGCCCAGACCGCACCGTTTTTGAGAAAGTTTCTCCGGGCCGACGTTAAAAAGCCTTTTCGGATGCGATTTCACAGGAAATCGAAATCACAGCCGAGATGGGCTTGTGTGACGTGGTCGAGAAAGAGCTTGCCATAGCCGCGCTGGTAGTGTGGCGGAGGAGGCACAAACTGGGCCAGGCGCGCTTCCAGCTCGTCATTCGATATCTCGAGCTGCAGAAGCCGGGACTCAACATCGAGCGTCACTTCGTCGCCAGTCCGCACTGCAGCCAGTGGGCCTCCGACGGCGGACTCCGGCGCCACATGTAACACAATGGTCCCAAAACTCGTGCCGCTCATCCGGGCATCAGAAATTCGCACCACATCCTGGACGCCTCGCTCGAGCAGGCGCTTCGGAATTGGAATATGCCCCCACTCGGGAAAGCCAGGTGCTCCCTTGGGCCCGCAGTTCTTCATCACCAGAACTGTCTTTTCGTCTACAGGTAGGTCCGGCGAGTCGATCTGCTCGCGCATGTGTTCATAGTTCTCAAACACGTAAGCCGGTCCGCGATGGCGCAGCAGAGCGGGGGAGGCGGCGCTCTGTTTGATGACCGCTCCGTCCGGACATAAATTCCCGCGGAGAACGGCGATCGCTCCTTGCTGGCTCAAGGGACGGTCCAACGGACGAATGATTTCTTCATTCCAACAGGCCGCTGCTTCCAAGTTCTGGGCAAGCGTTTTGCCGTTGACCGTCAGGCAGTCGCCATTCAAAAGCTCCCGAATCCGCATGAGAAGTGCGGGAACGCCCCCAGCAGCAAAAAAATCCTCCATCAAATACTCGCCCGATGGCTTGACATTGGCCAGCGTGGGTGTCCTCCGAGAAATAACGTCAAAATCGTCCAGCTGGAGTGCGACCCCGGCGCGCCGGGCAATCGCCAGAAGGTGGACAACAGCATTCGTCGATCCTCCTAAGGCCATCATGGCCGTAACGCCGTTCTCGATGGCTTGCCGGGTCAAGATCCGTGATGGCGTCAGATCCTCTTTCACCATCTCCACGATGCGCATCCCGCTTCGTTCTGCAATTTCATAACGGCGGGAGTCGACCGCAGGAATCGCGGCACAGCCCGGAAGGGTCATTCCCATCGCCTCGACGACGCAGGCCATCGTGGATGCCGTTCCCATGACAGCGCAGTGGCCGGCGCTTCTTGCAATCGCGCCCTCGATTTCAGACCATTCTCGAGGTCCCAGTTCGCCCCGGCGATACTGGTCAAATAAACGCCGGCCGTCAGTGCCCGCCCCCAATTTCTGATTGCGCCACAAACCACCCAGCATCGGCCCGCCTGGGACCAGAATCGCCGGGATACCCGCACTGATCGCCCCCATTAACTGCGCCGGAGTTGTTTTGTCGCAACCGCAAAGCAGAACCACCCCATCCAGTGGATTTGCGCGGATTGACTCCTCCACATCCATGGCCATCAAATTCCGCAGCAGCATGCTGGTCGGGCGAAGAAACATCTCTCCCAGCGAAATTGTTGGGAACTCGAGTGGAACGCCACCACCCACCCACACGCCCCGCTTGACCGCTTCCGCCACCTGACGCAGATGCAAATTACAGTTGTTCAATTCGCTCCAGGAATTGCAGATTCCTATGACTGGCTTGCCGTGGAAGATATGGCTTCCCAAACCTTCCGATCGCAACCAAGCTTTCCGGGAAAAGCCATAATATTCCGGCGTATCGAACCAAGCCGCCGAGCGCAATTTCTTCTGGTTTGTCATGATGGCGACTATTGTACTGAGGCCACCCCGTGGTATCCTGAGAAGTTCTTGGTAGAGGTGCGGCGGCCAAGAGTAGTTGCGCAAGCCGTTCTGGAGCACTCCAGATTGCGCGAGGAAAGGGGCCGGCAAATGTTCCGCCGAAATCGTTGTCCCAGTAGCTGAGGCAGCGGTTGGGGGTCCAGGCTAATACCTGGCCACTGTCATCCGGTTGATCCGGATGGAGCGCTATCAGGGAAACAGGCCCGCCGTCTGGGCACGCGCTGTCTGTCCCCACCGCTCCGTGATCCTCTCCGCAAGAAGGCAAGCATGGACGTCTTTCAGCTTACTAGAGCGCTAGTTGATATTGAATCCATCACCGGCAATGAACGCCGCATTGGACAGTACCTGGTAAAGCTCCTTCAAGGCCTTTGCCAGAAGTACGACGGCGTCGTGGAAGAAATTGAAGTCGAGCCCAACCGTTTTAATGTGCTTGCCTGTTGGGGTGCCCCAACGGTCACCTTTTCCACTCACATGGATACAGTGCCACCGTTTTTCCCTTCCCGAGAAGACGACGACTACATTTGGGGACGCGGGGCTTGCGACACCAAGGGAATCATCGCGAGCATGATCCACGCCATCGAAGGCTTACTCGCCGAAGGCCGGCGAAATCTTGCGCTGTTGTTGGTTGTGGGCGAAGAACGCAATAGCGCGGGCGCCTACTGGATGTCAAAACAGCCGCGCGGCTCTCGGTATTTGATCAACGGTGAACCCACTGAAAACCAGCTCGCGCTCGGCTCCAAGGGAGCGCTGCGGTTGGAGGTGATCACCCGTGGGAAGATGGCCCATTCCGCGTATCCGCATCTGGGAGAATCTGCGATCGAAAAAATGCTCGACATCCTCCAAGACTTACGTTCCATGCCGCTTTTAACGGATTCGCTTTTGGGTCCCAGCACGCTCAATATTGGCACGATCAGCGGTGGTCGCGCGCCCAACATCGTGCCAGATTATTGCCAGGCAGAAATCTTAATTCGCTTGGTGGACGACGGATTGTCCACCAAGGCGGCCGCTGAACAGCTCATTGGCCAGCGCGGTGAAGTGAAAGAAGTTCTGCGAATTCCAGCGCTCCGGCTGGGAAAACTCGAAGGGTTTCCCACAACCGTTGTCGCCTACACAACCGACATCCCCGCCTTCGGCGGCACTTGGGGCCAGCCGTTTCTTCTAGGGCCAGGAACCATCCATGTCGCCCATACTTCTGAAGAAAGGGTCCCAAAACAGCAGTTGGTGGAAGCAATCGGAATTTATCAATCTATGGCCCAGCAGCTACTCACGTAGTCTGTCTCAGCTTGGTGCAAATCCTGAACAGAAGCGAAGCGAAAGGAAAATGCAAAAAAAGATCGAAGTCGGCGTTCTCGGCGCCACCGGTATGGTGGGTCAGCATTTTGTGAAATTTCTCCAGGGCCACCCCTGGTTTGAACTGGTTTGGCTCGGCGCTAGTGATCGATCCGCGGGCAAGAAATATCGAGACGCGACAAGCTGGCGACTGAGCGGGCTTATGCCGGAACCAGCTGCGAATCTCATGGTCGAAGAGTGTAAGCCGGGGAATGCTCCCCGCCTTTTGTTCTCTGCAACCGATTCCTCCGTGGCCACCGAAATTGAACAAGCGTTCGCGCGTGCCGGGCACATCGTCGTGTCGAACTCGAAAAACCACCGCATGGACCCTGACGTTCCCCTGCTCGTGCCGGAGTTGAACCCAGACCATCTCAAGCTTCTGCCTTTACAGCGCCAGCGGCGTGGATGGAGGGGTGCGATTGTGACCAACCCCAACTGCTCCACCGTCGTCCTCACCTTGGCGCTCGGTCCGTTCAAACCTTTCGGCATCCGGCGCGTGATCGTTACCACGCTCCAGGCAATTTCCGGGGCTGGATATCCTGGCGTTGCCTCCATGGACATCATGGCTAACGTCATCCCTTACATCGGCGGCGAGGAGGAAAAGATCGAAGTTGAAACCCAGAAAATCTTGGGCGAATTTGCAGAGGACCGGATTCAGCCCCTAGAAGCTGTGGTGAGTGCCCATTGCAACCGGGTTCCCGTCGTCGATGGGCATCTTGCGGCGATCTCCGTAGAGTTCTCTCACAAACCAACTCAAGCAGAAATGTCCGCCGCGCTCCAGCAATTCCATCCGAGGCCGCAGCAACTCGAGCTGCCCAGCGCACCCCCACGGCCTGTCATCTACATGCCCGAATGCGACCGCCCACAACCCAGGCGCGATGTGGAGCGAGAAAACGGCATGGCTTGTTTCGTTGGACGCCTGCGCGATTGCCCAGTCTTTCACTATAAGTTTCTCGCTCTTGGCCACAACACCGTGCGCGGCGCGGCTGGCGCGGCTGTACTCAATGCGGAGCTCATGTACCAAGAGGGGCTGCTCGAGGAATGATTGTCATGAAGTTTGGCGGAACCTCGGTTGAGTCCGCCAGCGCCTTGGAGCGAGTCGCCTCGATTGTGAAAGCGCGTTTGGACCGCCAGCCCGTGGTGGTCGTTTCCGCCATGGGAAAAACCACAAACCGGCTCCTCGAGATTGCTACGGCGGCCGCGGAAGGTAAGCAAAATGAGGCTTTAAAATTGCTTAGCGACCTGAAGGAGTATCACCGCCGGGAAGCGACTCCAGTCATCAAGTCCGACGATGCCGCTGAATTAGAGCAAATCCTCACCGATCACTTCGGCGAATTACAGGACTACGTCGCGCAAATTGCTGAGGTCGAGGAGTTCTCTCCCCGTTTGGTGGACTCCGTATCTTCTCTTGGAGAGCGGATATCCAGCCGCATCCTCACCCTCGTCTTCCGACACTTCGGTATCGATGCGGTTCACTTGGACGCACGCCATGTGATCGTCACCGATTCCCGGCACACTCAGGCGTCACCACTACTCAAAAAAACTTAC
Source organism: Bryobacteraceae bacterium (assembly GCA_025056455.1). Lineage (GTDB taxonomy): Bacteria > Acidobacteriota > Terriglobia > Bryobacterales > Bryobacteraceae > CADEFT01. The sequence continues at coordinate 336,989 of JANWVY010000005.1, forward strand.
GCCCGGCTGGCGCAAACCATTCCTCCTCTGGTCGCCAAGCACGTTGTCGTGATGGGTGGCTTCATCGGTTCTGCCGAAGATGGCGCAACCACAACTTTGGGACGCGGAGGGTCTGACTTTACAGCCTCTATCGTGGGGGCTGGAATTCACGCCGAAGAGATCCAGATCTGGACCGATGTCGACGGAATGTTGACGTGCGATCCGCGAATCGTAGCTGGTGGCCGGAGGGTCAAGACGATTTCCTTCGCTGAAGCCGCGGAACTGGCTTACTTTGGCGCTAAGGTCTTGCACCCGGCTACGGTTCATCCTGCAATTGAGAAAAACATTCCAGTCCTAATTTTGAACTCGCGAAGACCCGAAGTCGAAGGGACGCGAATCGTTTCCACAAGTGTGCCTTGCCGCAATGTGATCAAGTCCATTGCGGCGAAACCCAATATCACGGTTGTAAAGGTGCAGTCCTTACGAATGTTAATGGCACACGGATTCCTGCGGCGCATCTTCGAGGTGTTTGACCGTTATCCCACGCCGGTCGACATCGTGACGACCAGTGAAGTAAGCGTGTCGTTGACCATTGACAATCCCAGGTATTTGACAGAAATTTGCGAAGAACTGCGGGCCATTGCCGAAGTTTCTGTGGAGAAACAGATGGCGATTGTGTGCGTTGTCGGTGACAGCATTCAGGACACGCCGGGCATTGCAGGGCGCGTCTTTCGGGCGCTTGGTGACATCAATGTGCGGATGATCTCTCAGGGCGCCTCTCAGCTCAACCTCAGTTTCGTTGTTGCCGAGAATGATATGAAACCTGCAATGCAGGCTCTTCATGAGGAATTCTTCCGCGACCTCGACCCGGAGGTGTTTGACTAAAATGCGTAAGCTGGCGCTGGTGGGTTACGGCAAAATGGGGAAACTCTTAGATCAGCTTGCCCCAGAGTATGGCTTTGAAACGGTTCTGCGTTTGGATGAGGTCAATAACCACGCAGGAGCTGGCATCACGGCGGAAAATTTTCAAGGCGTGGACGTCGCAATTGAGTTCTCCACCCCCTCCGCTGTTGTCGATAACCTCGAACGCTTGGCCAAGCTGCGAATTCCTACCGTGGTCGGCACCACGGGCTGGAGCCAGCATCTGCCTCATGTGCAGAAGATTGTTGCTGATTACGAATCCGCCCTCGTCTGGAGTCCAAACTTTTCGATTGGCGTCAACGTTTTCGTGCGGCTGGTGCGGGAAGCCGCGCGGTGGATGGCCTCCGAGCCCTCCTATGGCGCGTGGGCGTGGGAAATCCACCATGCCACCAAAAAAGACGCTCCTTCCGGAACGCTTGAAAAACTGGTTGCCGAAATGAAAAGTGCAGGCTTCAACCGCCGCATCGACATCTCCTCCAACCGTGCCGGATCGCATCCTGGTACGCACGAAATCGGATTCGATTCTCCCGCCGACACCATCACCCTCCGGCACTCGGCGCGGAACCGGGAAGGCTTCGCACGCGGCGCGCTTCGAGCCGCGCAATGGCTGCCCGGGCGCAAAGGATGTTTCGAGTTCGCCGATGTGCTATTCGAAATCCCGGCCTAAACGCCCGGGAGAGGAAGGGCGTTCCAGGGGCCGGGAGTGAGTGATCCAAGTTGCGGGAGACTGAAAAAAGTGTCTCTGGCGATTTCAGCCGTTCAACGGGCTGCAAGTTGGTGGTCAGGGCAGCGAATTGGTTATACTGTGAATAACTCCACCGTGGCGCTATCGTCTAAGGGTTAGGACAAAGCCCTCTCAAGGCTTAAATACGGGTTCGAATCCCGTTAGCGCTACCACCGCTCCCCGCCCGTCGGCTCTACGGCGCTACGCCAAAAACGGCCTCTGGCTCTACGCCAAAATGGGGAGACACCCTAGCTCCGAGAACCGTTTGCGTCCAGGCAAGAGACGACCTCGCCAATCGGCTCGCGCTTGCAGTGTATCCTGAGAGAAAGAGGCCGGCCCGCTAGGCCGGGAGGCAGCGCCTGCTGTTACGCTCTCGATGATCCGACTTTTCAGCGTTTTCATCCCCACTACCATTCTCGGTCTTCTGCTCTCAGATATTCTTCTTGTATCGGCAGTTTTTGCTGTAGCTTGCTACTTCACCGTAGAGAGCGGTCTCTATCTTTTCCTGCTTGCGGAAGCCGGTCTTGAAAGGCTGCTCGTGGTGCTAGCGAGCATTATGCTCGGGTTGCACTTTAATGATTTCTACGCCACAACGCGCATTCCTTCGCGGCTCCTCATTTATCAACAAGTGAGCCTTACGATCGGTACCACGCTCTTATTGCAAGCCGCGATTGCTTATCTCAACGTCAGCTGGCGCATGCCGCGGAAAGCCATGTTACTCGGTAGCGGCGCCTGCCTAGTGTTACTACCCGCCTGGCGGATTTTCTACAGCAAAGTGATACTGCGAATTCTCGGAGCTGAGCGCGTGCTTCTGGTGGGCAGCAGTCCGGCCTTGACCAAACTGGGACTGCATATGCTGGAGCATCCGGAAGTCGGACTGTTGCCCGTAGGTATCGTGTGCCAAGCTCCAGCGCCGGCAGACTTTGCCCACTTGGGCTCGCTTGGACAACTCTCGCAAATTCTCGCCGAACACAAGCCCTCCCGGCTCATTGTTGGACTTGAGCCCCAAGAGGAGCAAAATCTCCAAGGCTTGTTCGAGGCTCGCCAGCAAGGCATCCTTGTGGAGGATGTGGCCAAACTTTACGAAAGCATTTTAGGGCGGGTTTGTTTAAGCCGCCTGCGCCCCGAAGACGTTGCTGTTGGAAACGAGCTTCAACCCCCCTCACGAAATTATTTGATCCACAATCTCTACTCCTTTCTCATCGGATTAATCGGGTTAACCCTTGCAGCCCCAATCATGTTGTTGGTAGCCCTTGCGGTACGCATCAGTTCGCCCGGTCCGATCCTGTTCCGGCAAACGCGCGTGGGCCTTAATAACGCGACCTTTACACTGTATAAATTCCGCTCTATGTACCAAGATGCGGAGGCGCGAACGGGGGCTGTTTGGGCCCAAGCCAACGATCCCCGCGTGACGCCGGTGGGCCGCTGGTTACGAAGCCTGCGGCTGGACGAGCTGCCCCAGCTTTTCAACGTTCTGCGAGGAGAAATGGCCATTGTGGGTCCTCGGCCCGAGCGGCCCGAATTCGTGAAGCCGCTGGCGGAAAAAATTCCCTTTTACCTCCACCGCCACCTGGTAAAACCCGGCATTACGGGTTGGGCGCAGATCAACTACCGGTACGGCAACACGATCGAAGATACCGTGGTCAAGCTCGAATACGACCTTTATTACATTCGCCACATGTCGCTGTCCCTCGATCTTCTCATCATGTTTCATACCGTGAAAACGATGTTGCTCACCCGCGGCGCCTACTAGGGCCTCGCCTTTAGCTCACCTCACATCTTGTGAGAGCTTTCCTCTGCCCCCCGCACGAATTCTAGAGAATGCAGCGTTGCTTCAGCCGGCGTCTCGGTTGGGTGGAATTTTCCGCCGAGTCCGTCGTTGAGTTTCCAGAAGGGCTGCCCGCCTTTGAAGACGAGACCCAATTCATTCTAATCGAGCGTCCGGAAACCTCGCCCATCCTCTTTCTACAGAGCCTCAAAACGGCAGGTCTGTGCTTCCTCAGCGTGCCGGTGGAGGTAGTCGATTCGCGCTACGAGTTTACGCTCGACTCTGAGCAAGAGAACCGTCTAGGAACCGCCTCGCGGCAAGACCTGCTTTGCCTGGCGCTGCTCACCGTGCCTGATTCGGGGCCTCCAACGGCTAATCTCAAAGCGCCCATTGTGATTCACCGCCATCTCCGCAAGGGCTATCAAGTGATTCTGAACGAATCCCCCTATTCCTTCACTCACCCTCTGGGGCCGGCGTCGGAGGAAGTATGCTCGTGATTGGACGCCGCGTCGGAGAATCGATTCTCATTGGCCAGGAAATCGAAATCCTCGTCGTCGACGCCAGTCCCTCTCGCGTGACGCTCGGCATCTGCGCGCCCCGCCAGTGGACGATCCTCCGCAAGGAGGTACAACAAGCGGCGGAATCCAACCGGCATGCTTCTCACTCAAGCTCCGACCAGGCTTTGAAGCGCCTCGTGCGGAACCTACGCCGAGAAACCTAGCCCGACAAAAATATTCCTACTCCTCCGCCTAAGGTGAATTTGGCGGCTCGCGACCCCCTGTAAAACCGATAAGCCCAGCAGGCAATTCCCCTCGAGCTGGGAGGCGCCTGCATGGGATGGATCCCTACCTACAGTTCGTTTCTAGGAGAGAAACATGAGTTTTCGAATTAACACCAACGTTCCGTCGCTGGTGGCACAGGAGAACCTGCGACAGACTTCACTTTTCCAGCAAAAGACCATTGAACGCGTTACCTCCGGGCTCCGGATCACCTCCTCGGGTGATGATGCGGCTGGCCTCGCGATTGCCAACGGCTTCCGCTCGGATATCGCCGTGCTCACCCAGGGAATTCGCAACGCCAATGACGGTCTGAGCACGCTTCAAATCATCGACGGCGGCATTAATAACATCTCCAAGCTCTTGGACCGCGCCCGAACGCTCGCCACCCAATCCGCTTCCAGCACTTTCACCGGTTCACGCTCGGTGTTAAATGCGGAATTCCAAAGCGTATTGACAGAAATCAACCGTCAAGCGCAGACGATTGGTTTAGACCGTGGCGGGCAATTTGCGAAGGCGTTGAGCGTCTTTATCGGAGGCGGTAAAGCCAACGGAGGAATCACGGAAATCACCAACGGCTCAGTCGGTGTCGATCTGACCTCATCCACTGTCGACACGCAAAGTCTTGGTTTAAGCGGTGTGCAGGCGGCAAGCCGGATCGGTACCGACCTTTCGGCCAGCTCTACAACCAGTGTGCAAGCAATTGTGAACGATACGACGAACCGCAATTCCACGGCCGTGGCAGGGTATACGGATTTCTATTTCCGCGGAGCTGGCTTTTCCGACGCCGATCGAATCAAAGTGTCGGTCAACCTGTCAGGAATTACTAACACTTCGACTTTGGTGGAAGCCGTGAACTCGGCGATCGCTGCGGCGGGAAATGGCTCGACTTCAGCTGCCACAGCGTTTAAGAACGCCAACATTCGCGCTGTGGTTGTTACGGATAAGCAAGCCGACGGGACGGTCAAAGAAAGGCTGGGATTTGTGTCTTCAACGGGAGCCTTTCAGGTCAAGGCCGGCGACCGGTTGTCAAACGCCTTGTTAGGAAATTTTGTTAATGGGGCTACAGGCAAGGATCTGAGTACGGTGTTTGTGGGCGCTGGTGTCGTGACCGGTACGTCGACCGGCTCGGGTGCGGCCAACGTCATTGTGCGGGTGCAAGGCAGCGGCTTAGCAAGCCCGGTAGACATCACACTGAATATCACGCAAGGCACCACAACAGCGATTCAACTCGCAAACTCGCTCAAGACGGCCATTGATAACAACGCCACGTTGCAGGCAGCTGGCATCTCGCTGGACACGCCCGTCGCGGGTGAATCTCTCGTGTTCCGCAGCCGTGCAGGCGACCGCTTCGAGGTTCTGATCGCAGGGGATAACGACAATCTCCTTGGTTTGGGCAGCTTCCGCCTAGCGACGGACACAGCGACTTCGTTTGACTACACCTCGGTGACGGGTGGCGCCGTTTCTCTTTCCACGACGTCAGCTCAAACCTTCGAGTTTTCCATCGGCGGCGGACCAGTGCAACAAGTCGTTGTTAACGGGTTGACGGCCGGTACAGTAACAGCAGCGGTCGCGGCAATTAATGCAGGAATTGCCGCCAATTCAACGTTATCAGCAGCTGGTTTGCAGGCTTCGGTGCAAAGCGGCGTCATTCAAATTGCGTCCACCAACGGGACGGCATTCCGAATGAACGCCCTGGCGCCCACGCAAGACAATTTCGGCTTCGGAACCAACGCCACCACGGGTACCGGAACCGCCTTCTCGGCCAATTATGCAGATGCCATCTACTCCACGACAGACGGTCCCTACGCCATCACAGCGTCTTCGAATGACGTTTTTTCGTTTTCAGTCAACGGAGGGCCGACCACAAATATCACGCTGACGGCGGGTCCAAGCCGGACCGCGACGCAAATTGCCGCGGATCTGAATGGCAACGCGACGTTTGCTGCTGCAGCGACGGCTTATGTGGTGAATGGCTCCATCTTGATTACGGCCGACTCGCCAAACACCAAGATCACGCTGGTGGATAGCTCGGCGCTTTCCACGCTTGGCTTTTCGGTCGGCCAGAGCAACTACGCTGACAAAGCGACGGTGAACTCTGGCGGCGCTTACGCAACGGAATTGGGAACCAAGAAAGAAGTCTTCAGCTTCAATCCCCTGCGCGATGGTTCCCAAGACCAAACCATCACGCTCTCAGCGGTCGACTCACAAGGAAGCGAGCGATCCATCGCCATCACGCTCCGCAACGACGCGACCAACCGCAACGCCAGGTCCATCGACGAAGCCATTAAAACCATCAACAGCCAGTTGCAGCAATCCGCCGATCCCACGCTCAAGCAACTGGTGGCAGTGAAGGAACAAACCTCGGACGGCAAGGAGGAAGGCATTCGCTTCCTAAGCACCCTCAAAGATTTCCGCGTATCGATTGGCGTCAGCTCCGGTTCGACGGCGGCCAACGAAGTGGGAATTTATGACGGCACGTCAGGAACCGGCGTGCTTGGGCAAGGTCTGGTGACCAAGGCTACGCAATCGGATGGAGGCAGCCAGCTGGACATCAGCAACATCGAAGGCGCCACAGCAGCGGTCACGGCCCTCGCCAACGCTGTGGCTAGACTTGGCGATGCGCAAGCCGTAGTCGGGCGCGGCCAAAACCAGTTCAACTACGCGATCAACTTGGCGCAGTCGCAAGTCACGAACATTGCAGCCGCCGAATCCCGGATTCGCGACGCCGACTTAGCGCAAGAGGCCGCCAATTTGACCAAAGCGCAAATTGTGCTCCAAGCCGGTATCGCCGCCGCCGCTCAGGCCAACTCTGCGCCACAGCAAGTGCTGGCTCTACTCCGAGGCTAGAGCCAGTTGATGCGGGTTTCCAGCCGGTCTGGCGTCAACCCAAAGCAACCTTCTCGGCACACACCTTGGCGACTCACCCGCCATCGCCCGCTCTGCGGTGGCGGGTTTTCTTTTGTTTTACTAAACTTCCGGCTTTCCAAGCCGATCGAAGGGTGGGATGCGTACTCCGCCTTTGCCTGCGGCGTCGGGGTCACCGCTGCAAGCGCCCGCCTGGGTGAGCCGGGCCTTCACCACCGCGGCAAAACACTTCGCTGCAGGGCTACACGAAGAGGCTCGGCAAATCCTAATTCTCTTGCTCGAGCGGTTTCCTCGACACGCTGATTCGCTGTATTTGCTTGCTTCGATTGCGGCGGTTTCGGGAGATGTTTCTCTGGCCGAGGAGCTGGTGCGACAAGCCCTCGCGATTGACCCACAAAAAGCGCCCTTTTGGGTGCTTCTTGGAAACATCTGGCAAAGTCAAGCCCGCTACGAGGAATCTCTGGCTTGCTACCAGCGGGCGCAGCAGCTTGATCCAGCCAACGTAGACGTGTACTACAACGCCGGCAATACGTTTGAAAAGCTTGGTCAGAACCTGCAGGCGATTTCTTGTTTTGAAAAGGCAATCGAACTCGTCCCCAATCATCTTCATGCCTTGAACAATCTCGCCAACCACTACCGCAATCTGGGCCGCTATGAAGATTCGCTACGGCTGCTTGAGCGCGCTCGGTCACTCAGTCCTCGAGCCATTCCGATTTTGCTGAATCTCGGGAATGTTTTACTGGCTTTGGGACGAGCAAACGAGGCGTTGGAGTGTTTCGATTGTTGTGTCGGACTCGATTCTCAGAACGGAATTTTCCGTAACAACCGGGCGAACGCCTTACGTTCGCTGGGCCGGCTGTCAGAGGCGGTTGCAGGCTTTCGCGCCGCACTAGCTCTGGCCCCTGATTGCGCTGAATTCTGGGTGAATTATGCAGCCGCGCTTTCGGCGCAGGGGCGGCAGCGGGAGGCCTGCCAGGCCTTCCGCCACATTCTCGATCTTTCGCCCGACAATGCCATCGCCCACGGAGCAGCACTATTTTCCATGCATTACGATCCCGCCATTCCCGCGGCTGAACTTCTCAAACAGCACCGCTTGTGGGCGGAACGCCATGCGGACCCGCTCACCCCACCTCGCCCCCAGTTCCGGAATCTTCGGGACCCAAACAAGCGACTCCGGGTGGGTTATGTTTCCTGTGACTTTCGCCAGCACCCGGTCTCGTTTTTTACGCTGCCTGTTTTTCGGCATCACAGTCCAGGGATAGAAGCCATTTGCTATTCCGGCGTGACGCAGCCCGATGAATGGACCAAACAGGTCCGCCAAGCCGTATCTGGATGGAGGGATACTGCCGGGATGAGCGATTCGGAATTGTGTGCCGCCATTCGACAAGATGAGATTGACATTCTCATTGACCTTTCTGGGCACACGGCGGGCAACCGTTTGCTTGCCTTTGCTGGGCGGGCAGCGCCGGTTCAGATGAGCTGGCTGGGCTATTTCAACACGACCGGCATGCGCGCCATGGACTACCTGGTGGTGGATTTGGTCCTTGCCCCGGAAAACGAAGAGGCGCCTTTTGTGGAGCAGCCTTTGCGGCTCGAAGGCTGTTATCTGTGCTACGAGGGGCCTCCGTATGCCCCCGAGGTTGTAGCACCTCCGTCGCAAAGGAGCTCCCAGTTCACCTTCGGCTGCTTCAACACCATGGCAAAGATTACGCCGGAAGTGATCGCGCTATGGTCGGGAATTGTCAAACAGGTCCCCGGTTCACGCATTTTGCTCCAGAATGCGACCTTAGATGATCCGGGTTGCCGCGAGCTTGTGCGTGGCGAATTCTTGCGTCATGGCCTGGGCAGCGAGCAGATTGAACTGCGAGGGGGCTTGCCACACCGGGAGTTGCTGGCTCGTTACGCGGACGTCGATCTGGCGCTCGATCCTTTTCCTTACAACGGTGGCACAACCACGTGCGAAGCCCTGTGGATGGGGGTGCCGGTGGTGACTCTGGCCGGTGACCGTTTTGTCAGCCGGGTGGGCGCCACGATTCTTCGCCATGCCGGATGTGCCTGCTGGGTAGCGGAGGGACCCGAAAGTTATCAACAGCTGGCCGTGGCGCTCGCTCAAGACTCGCAAAAGTTAGCTGAAATTCGTCGCTGTTTGCGGCAGCAGGTCCGGAGCTCGCTGCTCGGCGACACAAAAGCGTTCACAAGGAGTTGGGAGAATGCACTTCGGATGGTTTGGAGACGGTGGTGCAGTGGTTTGGAGTGAGCAAGATGTCCACACGACGAGCTGCCCGGCTTGTGGTTTTCATGTCGGGATCCTCTTCTATGATGGTGGACGCCAACCCTTGGCCACGCTGGGCTGGCCTCGTTCCGCGGCTGAAGCGCGAGCGATGCCAAAGCTCCCACTCCGTTTTGTGCGGTGCTTGGATTGCGGTCACATTTTTAACGCCGCGTTTGACTACGCCGCGGTTCCCTATGGCGATCAGCCAAACCGCATGTATAACCAAGGATTGCGGTGGAGCGAATTCCTGCGGCGCGTCGCCCGTGAAATCATCCGGCGTTTACCGGCAAACTCCGTTGTCGTGGAGATTGGACATGGTGATGGCTCGTTTCTGGAATTGCTAGCCAGGATGCAGCCCTCGAGCCGGTTTTATGGATTTGATCCTCATGGGGCCACGGAGAGCTCTTTGGAGAATGTGAATTACCGTCGGGCGCTTTTCGTCCCAGCAAAACACATGGCAGAGCTGCGGCCGGACCTGCTTATCAGCCGGCACGTTTTAGAACACCTCGCCGACCCGCTGGGCTTTGTCCAAAGCCTTTCATTTGCCGCAGCTGCCGCAGGTTTAAATCCCGTCCTTTATCTTGAGGTTCCGTGCATCGACCGGGCCCTTGCCACCAACCGGACGGAAGATTTTTACTACGAGCACAATTCGCATTTCACCACGGAAAGCTTCTCGCGGATGCTGGCGCGCGGATTCTGTTCCATTGATGCCCTCGATCATGGCTATGACGGGGAGGTGGTTTATGCGTTTCTCCGTCTCAAAGGGAAGCTTGAACATCTCCACCAAGCCCGGCAGGCGAAGGCGTTTCAGAGGATGGCCCAAGCCTCCCGACAAGCCATGATGATGGAGCTAGCCCAACACTACATGTCCGGGCGGAAAGTGGCCTTTTGGGGGGGCACGGGGAAATGCGCGGCGTTTTTGCAGGCGCACCATGTGGATGCGCACCGCTTCCCTCTCGTTGTCGATTCCGATCCGTCAAAGATTGGCAGCTATGTTCCAGGCACCGGGCAATTGATTCAGCCTGCAGCGGTGTTGGTGAAGCAGCGGCCAGACGTGCTGGTGATTCCCACCCAATGGCGTGCCCGTGACATCGTTGAGGAGATGGCGCGGCTTGGAATTCAGGCTGGTCAGGTGGTGATTCCACACGAGGGGAGGCTGGTGGACTTTTTGCGGGGACATCACCCTTACCAGCGGCCCCTAGCTAGCCCAAACAGTCCAAATGGGGCGCCGCAGCCCGATCTGGGGCAAGAGCGCTTAGGAGAAGTTCTTGCCCGCTAAGTTGGCGTATTTCCTGGACTGTTTGCTGGTGAACGACACTGGCTAGGCGGAGCAGATCGTTGAGCCTGTCCAGGGTAACGAAAATGCGGCAAAGATGACTCATTTCTGGCGTAACTCCGTGGCGCTGGAATTCCGACAGGCAACTAACGACGGTTGCGGTAGCGACGGCGCGGTCGTTGACCAGAGAGGTTGTGCGAGACGACAACCAGTCGTCGCAATCGAGCAAACACGTGTCGATGGACTCGATTTGGTTTAAGGCATCATGGAGCTTGGTAAGGGTGTCGGCAAGGCTACGACACGTAGGCGCAGGGTCCGACGTGGGGGGGTCAGTTTTCCTTGCGTCCATAGAGTGTATAGTTGAGGCTTTGTAAAGAGGCATCCAAGACGCGTTTCTGCGATTGCAAAGAGGCCAGGATTGTGTCAGCGGCTTGGAGTTTTGCGGAAAGAGTTTTTTTCATTTCTTCGATTCGGCTGCTCAGGATTGTGATTTGCTGTTCGAGGCGCTTTTGCGTTTCGTCGTATTTTTGGATCTGGAGTTGGGCGAGTCCTGTGACGGAGTCGCTAATTTGACGAAGCTGGGCACCGAAGCCACCGAGGCCGGTTTGTTCTGTTCCCAGGAAGGTGAACACATCTTCGAGTTGAGACTCTGAGAGGGAATCGAACTTGGTTCTTTGGAAGCTCGCCATGCCTTTTGAGTCGAACTCAATGCCGAGGTCGGCCAGGGATCTAATGCTTCCCGTGCCGCTGTAGCTTGTCAGGGCCCGCAACCGGTCCATTGTTTCGCGGATCAAGAAATCCCCGCTCAAGAGTCCTGCTGCGCTCCCGATTTGCCCATTTAGAAACTCGCGCACCGTATTGTAGTTCTGGACCAAGTCTTCTAGCTGGCGGGCAATCTGCGTGCGATCCGTAGCGAGCGTGATGGTGATGGTTTCGCCGGCGGAGGTCGTTTTCAGGATGTTGAATTTCAATCCTGGAACCACGTCGTGAATCGTGTTTGACCGTTTGCGAATGGTTACGCCGTTTAGTTGGAACTCGGTGTCGGCTCCCTGGTTGTTTGTGGTGAGCAGATTGATGTTTGCGCCGCTTGGATCGTCCCGGAGTTCGAGAGTGGTGGCGCCAGCTTGATTCGCCGTAATCGACAGGTAGTAGGGATTGGATCCGGTACCTGTCGTCAAGATGCTTGCGGTGACTCCTGCATTGGCCTGGTTGATCTTGTCGCGCAGGGCCGTTAAGTTATTCTGGCCTGTGATGTTGATGGCATAGGAGCTGGAACCGACTCGGAGAGTGAGCAAGCCGGTGGAAGAAACAGGTGTGGAGGTTGCGCTTTGATAGCCGCTAAGCGTTGTTTCAGCAGCTGATTTCGCCAGAGAGGTGACATTTGAAATCGTGTAAACCGCAGGAGAGGAAGCGTTGATGTTCATCGCGGTTAGCTTGGTGCTATCAGAGCTAGTTGCGAGAAGTGCTTTTTGAGAGCTCGTGGCACCCAGGTTCGACAGGCTGGTGGCTAGAGCTCCCACGGCCGAGCTGAGATTGGAGACGAGGAGTTTCTGCTCGAGCAGATCTTTTTGTTGATTTTGTAGCGCTTTCACTGGTAGGTTCGCGATTTGTGTCGCGCGGTTGAGGATCGTTTGGAAATCCTCTGAGAAAGAACTCACACCTGTGAAAGTTAACGGAGTAAGATTCATCCTGGTCTCCCTGTGCTCCATGTCCGGGGGACGCGATCCAACAAAGGAAAACTCATTCTTGGCCGGCCCCCCACTTGTCTTTTCGGAAAAAAGTGGGAGGTCTCTTAGGAAGAGAGTGCGATAGGGTAAATTCTGGTAGGCGCTCGATTGTTAAAATCCGACCATGTTGCGACGTTCGTTTATGCAAGCGACCGCGCTTTCGTTTGCCTCGGCTCCGGCCGTGCGGACGCAACCACCGCGAAGAAACATGGTGTTCATCCTTTCCGATGATCATCGCTATGACATGGTGGGAGCGCTAGGGCATCCCTGGTTGAGCAGCCATACGCCGCATCTTGACCGGATGATCCGGCAAGGCGTGTATTTCCGGAATGCGTTTGTAACGACCTCGTTGTGTTCACCCAGTCGCGCCACGATCCTTACCGGGAAGTACATGCACGCGCACGGGGTTTCAGACAACTTCACGCCGCTTGATCGGAAGTTTCCAACCTTTCCTCAGCTTCTACGGCAGAATGGCTACCGCACGGGCTTTTTTGGCAAGTGGCATATGGGTGGGGATACGGATGAGCCGCAGCCCGGTTTTGATGAGTGGCTAAGTTTTCGCGGGCAAGGAGAGTATGAGAATCCGGAAGTCAACCATAACGGTGTCCGGGGACGGCGGCAAGGGAACATTTCGGACATTCTCACCCAGCAGGCCCGCCAGTTTATTCGTCAGAACGCCTCGCGTCCTTTCTGTGTTTACCTGTCACACAAGGCCGTTCACTCCCCGTTTCAGCCGCCAGCGCGTCACGCGCATCTGTTTCAAGGTCTGACGGTACCCCGGCCCCGGACGATGTGGTGGAAGGAGGAGTGGTACCGGCAGTGGCCGGAGTGGGTCAAGCGACGCCGCGTTACGCGGCATGGCGTTGACGGGATGCTCGACAGCGATGAAGCTTTCGATGTGCATTACCGGCGTTACTGCCAGTGTTTGATCGGAATTGATGAAAGCGTGGGGGAGATCTTCGAGGCTCTCGAAGAGAAGCAGCTGCTCGACGACACCCTGGTGATTTATATGGGTGACAATGGTTATTTGTGGGGCGAGCACGGCTTGATTGACAAGCGCGCGATGTATGAGCCCTCGATTCGAGTTCCCTTGTTTGCGCACTGTCCTGCGCGATTTGGAAAGGCCGGCCGAGTGGTAGACCATCTGGCGCTGAATCTTGATTTAGCCCCGACTTTTTTGGAAGCCGCCGGCATCCGTCCCCTTGAGGGCATGCAGGGCCGCAGCCTGCTACCTCTTGCAGAAGGGCGAACGCCAGAAGATTGGCGCCGGGATTTTCTCTACGAATACGCCTGGGAGCAGGACTTCCCCTACACACCGAATATTGTGGGGCTGCGAACGGAAACGCATAGTCTGATGCAATATCCGGGCCTGTGGGACATCCCAGAGCTGTACGATGTGGCAAAGGATCCCGAACAGATCCGAAACCTGGTTGCCGACGCAGCCATTGGTCCACGGATGCGTGGCCGTTATGTGACGCAGATTCGAAATCCAGAAACTAAGAGCCTGGTGAAGTCCATGCAGCGGCGGATGGCGGAAATTCTGGCGGCTACGGGGGGTGATCCGCGTTTGGCAGGGGAAGAGAATGAGAACAACCGGTTTGCCTTGTAAACGCTGGTGAAATTTGGTTTGCCGGTATATGCTCTCCGCTGGGGAGAACATGCGGAGGCCGGCCTTGGTTGTGCGCAGAGTTTTCGAGACAAAAATCGGCGTTGGCTGGGATTGCACCTGCCAACGGACAACGACAAATGGATTGCTAGGAATGAAACTTTGGAATGATGATGAGGAATTATTTGAGCTCGCCCGCAAGGAGTTGTTTGTTGCTGTTGTTGGGGACGTGATGGATCAGATGGGGTTGCGGCGGCAGTTTCTCCCTCCTCAAATTCAACCTCTCAAGCGCGATTTGGTGATGATTGGCCGGGCGATGCCGGTGTTGGGTGTTGATTGGTTGGAAGAGGATATCGCCGGGGTGCACAACCCGGCGCTCAAAAAATCCTTTGGACTCATGATGGAGGCTCTAGACAGTCTCAAGCCAAACGAGATCTACACGGTGACGGGCTGCTCGCCACAGTATGCTCTCTGGGGAGAGTTGATGTCCACGCGGGCCATGTATTGCCGGGCGGCCGGGGCGGTGCTAAACGGTTACACCCGGGATCTGCGAGGGATTCTCGCGCTGCAGTTTCCCGTGTTTTGTTGGGGCTCGTTTGCGCAGGATCAAAGCGTGCGGGGTAAAGTTGTCGACTACGGAATTTCCATCCAGATTGGGCAGGCGGTGATTGCGCCAGGCGATATCCTCTTTGGCGATTGCGATGGAGTTTGTGTCGTACCGCGGAAGGCGGAAACGGAAGTATTCCTGGCGGCGATTCAAAAGGCCAGGGCTGAAAAGACGGTGCGAAGCGAAATCGAGGCTGGCATGCCTGCCCGGGAAGCTTTTGAAAAGTACGGCATTCTCTAGGGTGGAGGAAAGTTCAAAGTGCAACTGGCAGGAAAATCAGCAATGGTTACCGGTGGAGGATCTGGGCTTGGGGCGGCGACAGTAAGAGTGCTGGCTTCGGCAGGAGCTCATGTTTTGATTGTGGACCGCAACCAGGCAGCAGCTGAGGTGCAAGCCGCGCCGTTTGAAAATGTCGCAGTTGCAGTTGCTGATGTAACCCACCCGCAACAGATGTCCGAAGCCGTGGAGATTGCCCGGTCCAAGTTTGGGACGCTAGACATTTTGGTCAACTGCGCGGGTATTAGTGACCCGGGGCGCGTGCTGGGCAAGGAGGGCCCCATCGCGCTGGAGCGGTTTGCTCGCGTCGTGGAAGTCAATCTCCTCGGCACGTTTAATGCGATTCGACTCGCGGCAGCGGTTATGGCGGCCAATTCGCCTTCCTCTTCGGGCGAGCGCGGAGTGATTGTAAACACTGCGTCGATTGCGGCCTTTGATGGCCAGATTGGACAGGTATCCTACGCGGCTTCCAAGGGCGGGATTGTTGGAATGACTCTTCCTTTAGCACGGGATTTCGCCCGTCACGGGATCCGTGTTGTTACCATTGCTCCCGGCATTTTCGATACCCCCATGTTGGCGGAACTGGGCGAGGAGGTACGAGCCTCCTTGGCTGCGCAAGTGCCGTTTCCCCCAAGGCTAGGACGACCAGAGGAGTATGCTCATCTCGTAAAGGCGATCATCGAGAACGAGATGCTCAACGGGGAGGTCATCCGCTTGGATGGCGCGCTAAGGATGTCGCCGCGGTGATTCCTCCTCGGGTTTGCTGGTTTGTATAAAGGCCAGACAAGGCGGAGTCGGACCTTTGTCTAACGGATTTCCCCACTGTGTTGAAACCGCCCATCAGCCCCTGGTGTAGCGGGGGCCTCGTCCTGTGTCGAAACTGCACATCCCTCTCCTGTCTAACGCGTAGCTTCCTCTTGCCTGACGTGTAGCTTCGCCCCTCTCACGAAACTGCGCCCCTACTGCTGGTCCCGGGGTGTAGCTTCGGCACTCTCACGAAACCGCGCCGGTATTACTGGTCCCGGGATGTAGCTTCGCCGCTCTCCGGAAGCCGCGCCCGTCGTGCTGGTCTAGGGTTTGGCCTCCTCCCCAAGTCGAACTTGCGTAGCGTCACCCCTTCGCAAACGGCAAGGAGTTGCGCTGCCGGGAGCAATCATCGATGATGTCGTCCGTGTCGTGGGACACAGTTCGGCTGTTTTCCTGGAGCTGAGACGCAGAGCTGGCAACGGGGGAAACCGCCCTCCACAAGGAGAACAGGCAAATGAAATAGCTGGCGGTAATGACGAGGTTTCCCAGCACGACCATATCCCTGGACAATTGCCTCAGCGAGTGTCCGATGGCCACGCCGGCAAACTGAACGCCAAACGCGGCGACGATCAGCAGCATTTGGCGATTTTTCCGTTGCAGCAGGAGGGTCCACAGCGTGAGATTGAGAAAGATGGAACCGAAATTGATGTTCCGGAGCGTCTGAGTCATCCAGAGATTTTGATTCTCGTGGTGAGCGAGCCAAATTGAGCCGAGAATATAGAGAATGCCTGCTCCGACGACGTGAAGCAATTTACTCCGGTTGTGGCTTCGAACAACCTTCCACAATAGGTGGAGCAAGAGAGCAAAAATTAGCGTATACTGAAGGGCCTCGCCAATCCAGTAGTATTTGGCGTTTGCTTTCGTCCAGCGCCCCAGATCGAAGTAGGCCGTAGCCATCACTACGGAATTCAAGACGTCACTCACAGCGTAGGCAAGGAGAAACGGATATTGGCGGTAAGCTCCTTTCAGCAGGGCCGAAATGAGCAGGACTTGCAGGATAACGCCCAGGGCCAGCGTGGTCCACTGGAAAGTCATGAAGGTCGGCAACGTTTCCCCTCATTCACTCTATCGGCCTCCGAGTGACTTCGTATTAGCGCTAAGTTCAGATTTTTCTGAATCAGTGCAAGGTGTTAGCCGCGGGATTGGGAAAGCAGCAGGCGAACGGTTTGTAGCAGGACTGAAAGCGAGAAAGGTTTTGCAAGAAATGCTTCATAAGGGGCAAGTTTACCTGACGACAGCGCTCTCTCGTCGGAATATCCGGACATGTATACCACTGGCATTCTCTTGTGGATTAATCGTAGCTGGGCCACGAGTTCCGTCCCGAGCATGTCGGGAAGCATGACGTCACTCACGATCAAGGCAGGTTCGCCTGCGTGCTGGGAGAGAATTTGGAGAGCCTCTTGGCCGGAAGACGCTTCGAGCACTTGATAGCCTTCGCGGCGGAGCACACGCGCGACTAAGCTTCGAATACTGGCCTCATCCTCCAGCACCAGGATTGTCTCGCGTGACGGCAAGACGGCTTCCGTTTGCTGAGCTGCAGCGGCTTCTGGCTGGGCCGGCGGCTGAGCGAGCGGAAAGCAGATTTCGTATTCCGCGGCATTGCTGCGGAAGCGCCTCAGGTAAACATGTGCGCCTGCTCTGCGCAAAGTGGCGCAGGCCGTGGCGACACCGTTCCCCAATCCGTGAAAGGGCTCGTTCCAGCGATCCTCAAGCTCGTCGGTCACCTTTTGGAGGGGGCCAAGTCTTAAGAGGACATATTCGCCTGCACCCATGCCAGAGGCGAAGTCAACCATGACATGCGCGCGTTCCAAATGAATGTAAGGGCTCTCGTCTGTCGTTGTTAGCAGCTCGCGCACAGCTCGCTCCAAGATCGAGGGATCGACCTCAACCGTGGCGGGCGTAGGGCTGAGAGAAAGACTGGCGGGAAAGCTCATCTGGGTCAGCCAGTCGTTGAGGTTGATGAGCCTGCTGGCCGTTAAAGGCTGTTTTCCGAGCAGCGCCAACTGCTGATTGATGCTCGCAAAGCGCTCGGTTGCTTGCAGCGCTTCAGAGAGGCTTTCTTTGCGGGCATCGCCGTCGGGCAAACCTTGGAGAGCTTCTTCTAAATTCAGTTGAAGCACCATGAGAATATTGTTGAAGTCGTGAGCCAGCTTCCCCGCAAAACGGGAGAGCGCGTCAATTTTTGCCGTGTCCAGGGCGCGTCGAGTGTCGTGGCGCCGCGAAGTCACATCCGAGGTGAAAACCTGGAGCACAGGTGGGTCACCCTCCACCCGTTGCACCTCGTCGGCGAGCCAAACCCAATCCTGGTTTCCCCGGTCGAGTCGATAGTCAACGACTCCGCTCATCCCCCCCTTCTCGGTCCCGTCCTCCGTTCCTCGATTGCTGCTTGTGCTCCCCACGCTTGCGGAGAAAACGGTCTGGTAAACCCGGGCTACGCGCCCAGCATCCGCCTCGAGAATTCGTTGCCGCCATTGCTCGGGCTGCAGGCTGCTAATTCGGGTGAGGGTGTCGGGGTTGGCGAACTCAAACTCCTTCAGGCTTTCATCCGTCCGCCAGACAACGCCCGGCAGGGCCCGCACCATGGATTGAACACTCGGCGGTAAACCCTCCGCTTGCTCAACCACAACCAGGACATCGCTTTCCTCCTGGCTGAACCAGTCGGCAAAAGGAAAGGCTTGAAGACGCAAGTTCTGATCCGGTCGAGAGGGAAGGCTGCGGCGAAAAAAAACAGGCTCGGTAGCTTGACGGGATTCCCGGCACTGCGCAACGCGACTTAAAACGGCCTCCTCGGCGATGAGCTCGCTCAGCGTCACGCGCGCCACATCCTCGTGGGCCAAGTCGAACTGTTTTCGGAATGCGCGATTGACCGAGACCAGCGACAAGTCTGCGGCAACGATGGCTAGGCCCACCGGGACCGAGGCAAGAATCTCCTGGAAGTAACGTTTTTCGTTCTCAAGTAACGTGAGAAGCTTGGCCACTTGGTGCGGTGTCCAGAATTCTAGATCAGTTCGCTCCAAATGATTTTTCTCCCACGTTTTGAGTGTGGAAGGACTTGTCCCGCCTCACAATGGGCTAAACGGTCGAAACACCATGGTACTCCTGATTTCCCAGTTCCAGTACCTTTCAAGCGCAAATTTCGCGTCACTGTGCGCCACGAGTTGCGGAGTAGCGTGTTTCGGTTCGTTCCGGCGAGCGGACCGCCCGGGAGATTGTGGATCTGGCGCGCTCGAAAGAAAACACGGAGGGTGATGGTCAAGGGTTCGAGAGCGGAACAGGTTGGGGCGCATCCTGGAGCGACAGGCGCTTCACTCAAACCGGGATGGCGGTGAAACGGACGCGAAGGATTTCCTGAAGGCGGTGCATTTCGAAACGTTCCGGCTCGCCGAAGTTCCGTCCCTCGAAACGGACCACCAGGAGATTCTCGCTTCCGGCCACGGGTGTGAGCGCCAGGGTAGCTGTCTTGTTGCTCAGCAGCAAGAAATCACACTCGCCCTCATTTTGTTGACGCAGGTAGCGATTTGCGAGTTGATGCAACTCAAACAGCCCCTGAGCTTCGAAGAATGCGGCCTCATCCGGGGGATGACAAGATACTAGGTGGTGGGCGTTGCAGACCGCCACGGCGGAAAAGAGCGTCGAGTTGAGTTGTTCTTCCGGGGCCGCGGTGTAGTCAAAATCTGGCAACGATTGGGGCTCTTCGGGACGGAAGTCACTGCCATCACTGCTCGCAGGAATGTCGCCCGCTGTGAAGGAGGACACCCGAGCCCGATTTGCGGCTTCTTCCACTAATAGGATTTCGGTCGGTTCTTCGACTTGAATTTCAGGTTCAGGATCCCCACTAAAAGTTGGAAACTCCTCGGGTTCGTCCAAGCTCGGATCGGTTGGCGAGGGCGTCCGGGCTGCGGGCCCGAGCGACGTTAGCGCCAAGTGGTTGGTTTTTAACTGGGATAAAACGGGAAACTCGGTCGGTTCTTCCACGGTGGGAGCGTTTGCCGCGGGGCGTGCGGCGTAGTCAGTTGGAATCGGTTGTGGCCGTGAGTACAGTTGGGGTGTTTCCGGAGCATTAGCCGCAGCGAGCGGCTCGGTCGAGGGCTCGATCGGAAAGGTTCCGAGATCGGAAAGGGCAACGTTTAAATTGGATACTGCAAAAGAGGGAAAATCTCGGTACTCAAAGCGGCAAGACTTCCAAGAAAGCAGCCGCGCGAGGGCCGTTGCGCCCGTCATTCGTCCGGTCTCACAATAGACGGCGCGGCCACCCCGAATACACAGATCGCCGATTTCTCCAGACTCGTGAGAAAAGCGAATCCAAGCTGCGTCCGGAAAGAGAGCGAATACAGCGAGCAGGTCCCTCGGCGACCAGTCGCAGCGGACCATCTGTTCGAACTCCTGGCAGCCTTGCGCTAGCAAGCGTTCGAGTTGCTCCTGGCTTAGCTGGGGGTGCGCTACCCGGAGCCCGGACAGATTCGAGGGTAGTCCTGCCAAGACACCGTCACGAAAGATGATGCAACGCGGCGGACGATCCTTCAGCCAAGCCTCAACGAGCAGCTCGAGACTACCCGCCTGGGACGGACTTCCGCTTAGCAAAAGCACAGCCACCGGGCCGCGGCGCAGGATTCGTCCCGCCTCTTCGACATTCGAAACGAAGACCAGCTGGTAGGCCGGGTGATCTTGCCCGAGTTGCCGGAGTGTAGCCACGAAAGGTGCATCCTCGGAAGCCACAGCAAGCAGGTTATAGGGGGCAGCGCCGCGCGAGGGTTCATTAGTTGTTCGAAAGAACATGAAAGATCCGTTCTGCTTGCCACTATAAGTCAGTCTCTTGCGCCAGGGGTAGACGGCGAAGCACTTAGTTCGGCTTCCCCATGTTGGTGGGTGAAACTCTATAAGGCTTCCGCCCTATATAGGAAGGTTTCTAAGCGCCGTTAATAGGAGATGTAAGCGTGTTTGGGATTTAGGCTCGCAGTGGGCCTAGACACAAGGGAACCTATGGCGCAAACGCAGGATGCTTTACTGCTACGCGAAGCGGTGACAGCCGCCAAGCTCGGTAACAAGGCGGCCGCCCGTCAGCTACTCCGGCAAGCCAGCGTGCACAATCCGAACAACGAATTAGTGTGGCTGTGGCGGGCGTCGCTTTCGGAATCTCCGAAAGAGGCGATTTTCTACTTGGGAGAAGTGCTTCGCATCAATCCCCAAAACCAAAAGGCGACGGCCTGGCTAGACAAATGTAAAGGGCAGACTCCGAGCGGAAAAGCTCCTGAGGGTCTAAAACCCGTAGGTCAAAACCTGTCGCAGCCGCCAGAGCCCGAGGCAGCTTTGGTTGGGAGTGTGCCAACGCAGAGTGCGACCCCTGGCCCGGTTGCGCCCCAGGTGCCGAGCCCCACATCTGGAGGGAATCCTGGCACGCAGCTTCCCCCCTCTGTTTCCCCCAGTTTCCCCGTCTCGGCCACCTCGAAGCCACAACCGGTGAGCTCGCCCCAAGCTTCAGCCTCTCAAACATCCTTGAGCGGGGCCCCGTCGGCGGCAAGCGTGACGACAGAGATGCAAAGTTTCGCCAGAAGCGTGCAAGCCTCAGCCGAGAGCGCCGCCACAGCGCCTGCGGCGGGAGCAAGTTCCGCAACGGTTGGCGCAACTCGAACGCCCGAAGCGGATCCGTCTCCTGCCGCTTTTACCAGAGACTATCCAGCAGGGAAGGCGGCTGAAAGCCGTCCCAAACCCACTGTGATTCCCTTTGTGGCGACTAAGGCTTCGGTGGCTCCTGCCCTCAAGCCTTCCCCGGCCGCTGAAAAAGGACCGAAGTGGCGTTGTCCCTTCTGTCAGCACGCCAGCGAAGCCGTTCTTAAGCGCTGCCCGACCTGCCAGGCCATTACGGTGCTCGAAGACCTGAAAGAGATTGAAAAGAATGAGGGGGTCCAGGAAAAGTTCATCCGCGAAGCCCTGGCGCGCTACGAGGCGATTCCAGCCGATAAACGCACCTTCGAGCAGAATTCGGCTCTCGCGCTTGGACACCTCAATCTTCGCGAGGCGACGCGCGCGATCCCTTATCTCAAAGCTGCAACGGCGCAACGGAGGAATGAGTGGGCCTTGCTCGGCATTCTCGATCAGTTGCAGTGGCGCAAGGTAATTCTCGTTGTGGATGACAGCCTGACCATCCGGAAAGCGCTCTCTTCCATCCTGGAGAAAAACGACTACCGGGTGCTGACAGCCGAGGATGGGCCCCATGCTCTGGAGCAACTCAATGAAACCGTGCCAGACCTCGTGCTCCTAGATATCACCATGCCCTGGATGGATGGCTACCAGGTTTGCAAGCAGATTAAAGAAAAGGCGCTGACACGAAAGGTGCCCGTGGTGATGCTTTCAGGTAAAGACGGTTTGTTTGATAAGGTGCGGGGCAAGCTAGCTGGCTGCAACGACTATGTCACCAAGCCGTTTGATCCTGACATGCTGTTGAAGACCATCAAAAAATATCTGCCATGACTGCTGGCGCCGGCAAGAGGGGAAAGACCCAAGCTTTCACGCAGAGAGATAGGTTCCCATGCGAGAAAAGTCGATTTTGGTAGTAGAAGATAGTCCGACGGAGTTGAAGTTGCTAACCACTCTTCTCGAGGGGTGCGGCTATCACTACACGACCGCCACGGATGGAGAGGAGGCGCTGCAAAAGGCCATTCAGCAAAAGCCCGACTTGATGCTGCTCGACGTCATCCTGCCAAAGAGAAGCGGTTTTCAAGTCTGCCGTCAGCTCAAAACCTCGCCCGAAACCAAGTCAATCAAAATTATCGTCGTTAGCTCCAAAAACCAGGAATCCGATCGCTACTGGGGGCTCAAACAAGGGGCTGATGCTTATTTGTTTAAGCCGGTCAAGCAAGAAGAGTTGCTCAGCGTGATTGCCGAGCAGCTGGCATCCAAGTAGGAGCGAGCACAGAGGACCCGCTATGAAAAGGAAGCGGAAGCCGCAGCGACCGCACACGCCGGAATTCGAAACCTCGGACCAGTCACTGCCAGATGTTACGAACTTCCAGGACGCGGATCTGCTCGATGCTGGAGGCGGAGAGGATTGTCCTCCAGAGCCTCCCTTCTTGCTGGCCGGGACAACCGCCTCCGATCTTCCGCTTGGTGAATCCTGGGCGGAAGAAGCAGCCGAATGCTTCGAAGAACCGGAGACTCTGGATGGCTTGTTCGAAGAGCTTCTTGCGCAAGTAAATTCTGCCACGGAAGCTACCCCGCCGGTCGAAGCAGAGGCCAGCCAAGCGTTGGCTTCTGAGGAGGAGACCCTCCGATCCGGAGCTGTCAAAGCCGGTCCTGCCTACCAAGCGCCAGAGTCTCAGAAAGGGGCCGTGGACGTCGAAGACCTGGCTGAGACAGAGCAGCTTGGTGAGCCTGAGAAGCTTCGTGAGCCTGAGGAGCTCGGTGAGATTGAGGAGCCAACCGAATTATTGCTCGCCTCGATGAATCCCTCCGAGACCGCAAGCTCGGGCGAGCTTACCGCCACGGACGAAATGTTCGCCGAAATGATGGCGGAGGCGGAAAGCCTTCTGCAAGAGCAACCTGAGTTGGAACAACCGCCAGCGGTTGCCCTGGGACCGCAGCCTGCCTTGGAAGATGTGATCCAAGCCATTGACGACGCGCTTGCCCAAGCTCCTAGCCTTAACCTCGCAACCGACACGCCGGCGGTCGCCCACCGCCAGTACAGCCAGTTGGACGACTATGTGGTGTTCAGCCTGTGTGGAACGGACTACGCCGTATCGGTTGGAGACGTTGCAGAAATTGGCCGTGTCCCAGCCATATCGCGCGTTCCGAACGTTCCAGAGTTTATTCGCGGGTTAACCAACTTGCGTGGGGAAGTGGTGCCGGTGCTAAGCCTTCAGCTTTTGCTGGGAGTCCAAGAAGGTCCAGCCGGCGGCAAGGGACGTGTGTTGTTTCTCCGCTCGCGGGATGGAATTGCAGCAAGCGCGTTGCTCGTCGATGACGTGAAAGGGATCCAACGAATTCCTTCCCAACAGCTGGAACAAGTGACCGGGCTGATGGATGACAAAGTGACTTCCGTGTTGCGCGGCGTACACGGCCGTGGCGATCGTTTGCTCAATATTCTTGACCTGGAGCGGCTCTTCCAGCTTCAGGAGATCCGCCAGCTCGAAAACCGGTAAGGATTTCACCGCTAGGAGACAGGAGATTTTACAGGGAGACGGGAACATGGCCTCGAATTCGTCGAGCTTTTTGTCCAACTTACCAATCAAGCAAAAACTAAGCCTGATCATGGGTGTGGCGCTGATCCCCATTCTGGTGCTCACCTATATGCTGCATGCCAGTCGCCAGGAGCAGATTGAGAATACGCGCAAAGAAATCGCCGGAGTGGAGTACATTGCCGCGCTCCGTAGCTTAGCGGAATCCATTCCCCAGCACCGCGCCTTGATGAATGGCGCGCTCAACGGAGACAACACGATGCGGGTCCGCGCCGAGCAGCTACAGCCTTCCATTGACCGCGCCTTTGCGGCTTTGGAAGCCGTTGGCGGCCTGCATGACGCGCGGTTTGGCACAGCCGAGCGCCTGACGCGACTGAAGCGCGGGTGGCAGGAAGTGAAGACCAACTCGTTCAAGGCGACAGCGCGCGAAAACCTGGAGTCTCACAATCGGCTCATGCAGGATTTGCTTGAGTACATGCGGGTCATCGGCGAGCGGTCGACGCTGGTGTCGGATCCTCATCTCGATGCCTACTACCTCATGGACGCTGCCGTACAACAGCTGCCCGTGATTGTCGACCGAATCAGCTTGCTCGGCTCGCTCGTTGCCAGTGCCTCGCTCAAGAAGACGCCAGAAGAACGTGTCCCCGTCCAAATTCTCGCCGAGCAGATTGACGCCATGGTCCAGAATATGCAGCGGAACCTCGGTGTCGCCTTTAGCGAAAACCCAGCTTTGGAGCCGAAAGTGAATGCGGCGCTGGGAAACGCGGTACGGGCTTCGGATAGCTTTCTGCGCCCCCTCAAGGAGGGGAACGTGGACCGGTTTGCGGGGCTTGACCGCGCTTCGGAAGGCGCCAATTCCGCTCTGGCCGCGTTTTTCGCGCTCTACGATGCAACACTGCCCAATTTGCGCAACCTGCTCGAGGCCCGGGTGGAGGATCTGCAAGCGGACGCCACGCGCCGGCTGCTTGGCGTGTTCGTGGTTGTGCTGCTCGTGGGTTTAGCCTTTGGCTGGATTAGCTCGCTCATTACGAAGCAAATCCGCCAGATCAACAATGTCTTCCAGCAAATCGGCCAGGGAAACTACGAAGTGCGCGTGCCGGTAACAAGCAAGGACGAACTCGGGGCCATGGCGGCGTCCATGAACGCCGTTTTGGACGACACCCTCAGCCTCATCCAATCGCGCGAGGAACGCAACCGGATCCAGACCAGCATTCAAAAGCTGCTGGATGATATTAGCGGCGTGGCAGCAGGCGACCTCACTCAAGAGGCGGAGGTAACGGCCGAAATTACGGGCGCAATTGCCGATTCATTCAACTACATGATCTCGGAGCTAAGACAGCTGGTCTCTAGCGTCAACGTAACCACCACGCACGTCGGCTTATCGGCGCGTTCCGTTTTGGCCACAGCCGAAACGTTGGCTCAGGGTAGCGTCAGCCAAGCCAACCAGATCGCCGCCGCTTCCGGCTCCATCGAAGCCATGGTGCGGTCCATTCGCGAGGTTTCGGCGACGGCAGCCACTGCCGCTAGCGTCGCCGAACAGACCTTCCAGCGGGCCAAGCAGGGTTCAGAAGCCGTACAGAAGACCATTGAGGGGATGGGCGGCATTCGAAATCAAGTGCAGGAAACTTCAAAACGCCTCAAGGGTCTGGGCGAGAGATCGCAGGAAATCGGCTCCATCGTCCAGCTGATTGGCGATATTGCCGACCGCACCTCCATCCTGGCGCTGAACGCCTCCATTCAGGCAGCTATGGCGGGCGAAGCGGGGCGCGGATTCGCCGTCGTTGCCGAGGAAGTGGAACGGCTTGCTGAGCGAGCAGCGGAAGCCACCAAGAAGGTCAGTACACTGATTAAATCCATTCAGGCGGATACTTCGGAAGCCATTACAGCCATGGAGGAAACGACCCGCGAGGTGGTGGAAGGAAGCAATCTCGCCAATGCCGCTGGTCGTACGCTCAGCGAAATCGAGTCCGTTTCGGCCGAGCTTTCGAGCTTGATCCGCACAATTTCGCTCGCCTCGGAAGAGCAAGCGCTTGGTTCGGAAAACATCTCGCGTTCGATGAGCGAAATTTCGATTCACACGCAAGAAACGGCCGAAGGCGCCAAACAGGCGGCTGCCTCCATCCAGCAGCTCACTGAGCTGACGGAAGAATTACGCCGCAGCATGCAACGCTTCAAGCTCCCGGCAGAAGAGCCGCACTATGCCATGCGGTAGTCGCCTTGGGGCTCATGCGATTGTCAAGCGGCCTAGCTCCGAGCCGGCTACTTGTAAGCGCCAGGCGTTATGGCACGTCGAGCCCCGCCCTCAGCAAGGTAGGAAAGCATGACGACAAACCTTGACCCGGAAATCATCGCGGGCTTCGTGAAGGAAGTCGAAAGCTACCTTCCGAAACTGCTTGAGCAACTCGAACGCTTTCGAGCAAACCCGGAGCGAATGGAAGAGCTCGAAGAGGCGCACCGTCTCGCCCACGGCATTCGAGGAGCTGGTGCCACGCTCGGGCTGTTCATGCTCAGCCAGCTGGCGAAATACCAAGAAGATACGCTTGAACAAATTCTTCAAGGGCAAATCCGCTGGAATGACGAGGTGGGCCGCTTGCTGGAAGCCGCAACGCTTGAAACAGGCGCTTTGCTGCAAGGTATGGTCTCGGGAGAGATTCCCGATCGGAGCGCGCTCGAGCGGCTGATTCGGTCTTTCCGCCGTCTAATGGCGCTGCCCGAGTCGGAAGACCCCCAAGCCATCGAACACTTCTTCAACCCTACCGCTGAGGAAAGCTTGCAGCCGGGACCGGATTCGTCCTGCGAGGTTCCTTTCGACGCGGGAGCGTCTTCCGCTGCCCTGGGCGATGGCTCGAGTCTCATGCAAACGCTTGACGAGCCCCAGGCGGACGAAGAACTGTGGGCCGCGTTTTCTGAAGAATCCGCCGGGCACTTTCAAATCCTCGCCGAATCGCTCGAGAAGTTGCGAGGCGGTGCAGAGGCAGAGACCCTCAAGGCAGTGCGGCGAAGCTTTCATCAGCTCAAAGGTGCTTCCGGCGTCGTTGGCCTCCGCAACACGAGCAAAATTTGCGCCGCAGCGCAAAAACTTCTGGATGCTATCCACGAGGGCGAAGCGGAGTATCAGCCCGGATTTCGTGATTTGCTCGAAAGAGCCTTCGAAATCGTGTTAGAAGCGATCGGCGGGCGCGGAACCGGAGCAGGACTGCAACAGCGCGCGCAAGCCTTGCAGTCCGAGTTTGAAGAAGCCCTAGCGGGTTGTTGTGTGCCGCCACCGCAAGCCGCAAATATGCTCAACAGCCAGGCTGTTTCCCTAGTGCCAGAATCCCCTTCCCGGGTCAACTTCGAGGACTCTGTGGAAGCTGGTGATGAGTTATGGGATGCCTTCCAACAAGAGGCTGAAGAACACCTGAATTCCATTAGTGAACTGTTGCGCCAGGCCGAAATTAGTACGCCGAGTTCGGAATCAATTCAGGCGATGCGTCGCAGCGTTCACACGTTCAAGGGCGCGTGCGGGGTGGTGGGCATGCGCTTAACGGCCGCGCTCGCACACCGGATGGAAGATTTGCTCGATGCGCTTTACGAAGGACGCCTTGCTTACTCCCCTGAGTTTACTCCGCTGCTGTTTGCCACGTTTGACCTTTTTAGCGATGCCATGAGCTTGCGAGGTCTGCCGGAGGAGGCAGCGCCGGCGGTCAAAGAACTGCTGGACCGCTATCAGGCCGTGATGGCGGCGGTGCCTAGCCTAGAGCCCGGCACCGAGGCAGCGCCTGCGGCTCAAAATCTCCCGGCGACAGCTGTGGAGGCTTTGCCTTCTGTCGATTCCGAAGAGCGCCGCGCTGCGTTTGCGGAAGCCAGCAACCTCGCCGAGGAAGTGCGAAAATCCGCTCAATTTCTTCGCGTGCCCGTGGAGCGCGTCGACGAGCTGGTGCGTCTGGTAAGCGAACTGGTCATTCATCGCTCTCGCTTTGAGCAGTATCTCGGCGCTTATGTGCGCGAAGTTGATGACCTCCAGCTGAGCATCGAACGGTTGAGCAGGATCTCGCGCAAGCTGCAGTCTGATTACGAGGCGGTGTGGCTGAAGGAGGCCAACCGCCGGGCCGTTTACGCTTCCGCCCCGTCCCGTTCAGCGGCCGGAACCAGTAGTGGTTTATCCGATGATTTCGATGCGCTCGAGTTCGACCGCTACACCGAGTTCCACCTTTTATCGCGCGACTTGGCCGAAACCTCGGGTGACATGAACAATACGGGCTCTCGGCTGAGCGATCTGATTGCGGATTTCGAAGGGTATCTCAACCGCCTGGGCCAGCTCACCAGCGAGGTCGAAGAAAAGCTCATGCGCCTTCGCATGCTGCCGTTGCGCCACATTGCTTCACGCATCCATCGCACCGTGCGGGTGACGGCGGAGAGACTCGGAAAGCCCATTAACTTCGTCCTTGAAGGCGAGGAAGTGGAAATCGACAAAACCGCTATCGAAGAGCTGGCTGGCCCGCTCGATCACATTTTGCGCAACGCGATTGACCATGGGATTGAACCAGTGGCTGAGCGGCTGGCAGCCCAGAAGCCGGAGCACGGAAACATCTGGCTTCGCGCCTCTCACGAACGTTCGCAGGTCGTGATCCAGATTCGTGACGATGGCCGGGGCCTTGACCCGGAGAAGTTACGCCAAAAGGCGCTCCAGGCCGGCCTGGTGTCCCGCGAAGAAGCTAAACACTTAAACGATTCAGAACTGTTTAACTTGATCTTCTTGCCTGGATTCTCCACTGCCTCAGAGCTCAGCGAGATTTCGGGCCGCGGTGTGGGCTTGGACGTCGTCAAGGCGACGGTGAGCAAGATGCGGGGCACTCTTTCCGTCAGCTCGGAACTGGGCAAAGGGACCACCTTTACCATTCGTCTTCCCATCACACAGGCGCTGACCCGCGTGGTGTTGGTGCGATCTGGCAGCGACACCTATGCGATTCCGCTCTCCTCGATCTTTCAAGTGCTGCGTGTTGAGCCGGAACAGATGGAACTGGTAGGCCGCCGGCCGATGCTGCGGTTGGGGGCCAATACCGTGACGACGATCCACCTGTCCGAAATCGTGGGCCAGCCCGCCAAGGAGTCCAATCTGTCAAAGCTTAAAGCGATCGTGCTAGCGATCGGAGAACAGCGGCTGGCGCTCCTGGTGGATCAGGTTCTTGAGGCTCGGGAGGTGGTGGTTAAGCCCCTGAGTGGGATGCTAGGACGGGTTTACGGAGTCATCGGCGCAACGTTGATGGGCGACGGCAGCGTAGTGCTGGTGCTGAACCCGAACGACATGCTCCAGCACACCATGGGGCAACACTTCCGTCTGCGAACTCCCCAGCCGGTAGCCAAGCAGGCCAGCGATGGCTTGGAGGTGCTCGTTGTCGACGATTCGCCGAGCGTACGCCGTGTCGTGGCCAACTTGCTGCGCCATGCGGGTTGGACGCCGCACACCGCCAAGGATGGATTGGACGCCTTGGAGTTGCTGCACTCTGGCGTGGCTCGTCCGGATGTTGTTCTGCTCGACATCGAGATGCCGAGGATGGACGGTTATGAGTTCACGGCCACGTTACGTTCCATGCCGCTTTATCGAAATGTCCCAGTGGTAATGTTGACTTCCCGAGCCGGGGAAAAGCATCGCAAGAAGGCCATAGAAGTTGGCGCCACGGCTTACATGATCAAACCTTATCAAGATGAAGAACTGCTGACGACGGTACGACACGTCGTTCAACAGGCCAGGCAAGCAGGCAAGCGATGACGAAACCCATGATGACAACCCGCCGTGTGATCCGTTGTTGGGCGGGACCGCATTCTTTTTGCTTTGACCACGATCTCTTAGACGGCGTGCAGAGCGCCGAGGCCCTTTATCCGAGTCGCGGCGCCGACGGTTCAATCGGATGGGTGCGCTGGGGCGAGCAGAAGATTCCCGTTTTCCGCTTGACGGACCAGCTCGGAGGTCTCGCGCGCGGATTCACAGGGCAGGGCACGATTGCAATTCTTCGCCGCGGAGATCATAGCTGGGCCTTTTTGGTGGATAAGATCGGGTCCGCAGTTGAAGTTGCTTATGAACGGATTTTTCCCTTGCCAGCGGTTACTGGCAATGGGAACGGGCGGTTTCCCTGGGTGGTAGTTGAGGAGCAAGAACTCGATTTGTATTTAGCTCCCGGGCTTCTCGTACCAGCCGCAGTCTCAGGTGTGGCCGAGCAGCCGCCCTTGCTCAGCCCGCAAACCGCATCGCCTGTCCGCTTGGCGCTCGAACAAGGCGCCCAGCCTGGTGCCGAGCCGCGCCCCCCGGCACAGAAACAATTGATCACCTTCACCTTGGAGCATCGTTTCTCAACCCCGGTTCGCTTCGCCCTCAGCGCCGGGCAAGCGCTCGAAATTGTAAGTCATACCTCTTTGGTAACCGTTCCCCAAGCGCCTGTTTTTGTCCGCGGTTTAATCAACTGGCGTTCGCTTCCCGTGCCAGTGGTGGATCTAGCGGCTTGGTTCGGGATGCGCCCCACGCAAGAGGGGGTGAGCCGGCGCTTGATGATTTGCCGCGGCACGGTCGGCCGAAGCAAGCGGGATCCTGGTTTGTTAGCCATTTCCCCCATCGCGGACGTGAAAAAGCTTGATCTTCCGCTGGACTACCGGCCCTGGCCAGACCCGGTGAACTGGAATGCTTCTTTGGCTCTTGGCGTCTATTCCTACGAACGGAATCTGCTAATAGTTCCTGATTTGGACGCCATTCTGCTTTTCCAGGGATCGATTTCCGGCCCGATCCAGTAATGGGCTCACCTCAAGCTGCTTGAGGCCGGAAGGAGAGCAGCAATCCTTTCCACTTGCGCAGAACCAATTCAAGTAGGTTCAGTGCGAGAGCGGCCCCTAAAAGCCCGGGCCAGAGCCTGAGGCTAGCGGGCTTACCGGGGCCCGGCGCTGTGAAAACATCTTCTGGTTTGGGTTGGAAGCGCCCGCCGGTAAAGCTTGACAGCTGCTTCAGCAAGAGTTCATCGGCGCCATAGTCGTTCATCTCGTCCTCAGGGCGGTAGTGCCCGATTTCGGGAAAAGCCTCTGATTCGGCGAGCGGGCGCACGCGAAACAGACCTCGCCGGTTCCCGATTGCCACTTTCCCTCGAAACACTCCCGGGGCCATTTTGCGCAGTTCCAGCGCCTGTTGAAATCCATTTGGACCAAACACATATAGCTGGGGAACGGTGGCCGGTTCCGGCAGGCGCGCCCCCAGGCGGTAGTCGGCCACAAGCTCGCCGCTCGAAGCGTCAAAATCGAGGCGGGCTTCGCCGGGCTGGGAGTGCGGCAACAGATCTCGGAAGAGGTTGGCCCAAAACTTGTCAAATGATTTCCACACCACCCAGTCGGCGGCCCAACGGTTCTTAGCGTCCGAAGTAAAAACCATGGCCCGCCCCAAACCATACTGCCAGCGCGCCAAGAGAGGATCGCGTCCTTCCACGCTGAGGATGGTGTCGGCCGTGGGTTTGGAAATGAACTTCACATATCCTTTCAGCGGGGGAGCTGAAGCAATCTCAACGCCGGCGAGAATCTCACTGTTCTTGGTGACCACCGGCAAGATCGGTTTTTCGATTGCCGTGGAGCCGGTGTGCTCCATAACGTCTTTCAACAGAATCTGGGCAAGCCCTGAAGGATCGTTTAGAAAGTAGGACTTTCCTTTGGCAAATTGAGCGACCTTCTCCAGGTAGGCGCGGTTCACATCCTGCCCAAGTCCTACCGTAGAAATGGTGATTCGCTCATTGGCGGCCTCCCGGGCAACCGCCAGCGAGTCTCCCTCCTCGGAGATGCCATCCGTCAGAAGAACGATGTGCTTGAAGGTGGCTCTCACTGGGATCGATCTCCGGAAAGCTTCGCTGAGCGCCGGAGCGATTTGTGTACCGCCGTCCGGGGTGATTCCCGCCACCAACCGTTTAATGGTTGCACGGTCCTCGGCTTTGCGGATCGGCACCGCCCACTGAAACGAGTTGTCAAAGATCAAAACTCCGACGAGGTCCACAGGGCGGAGATTTTCGATCACGCCGATGGCGGCGGTACGGGCGAGCTCCATCTTGCGCCCTTCCATCGAGGAAGACTTGTCAATAATTAGGACGACCATGGTGCCTTCGGGCGAACGGGGCGGCGCTAGCTTCGCGGGTAGGGCCCGCTCGAGCGGATCTTCTTCTTTCTTGCCTTCGACGAACAGATTTTGCTCGCCCCCGATGACGAGCAAGCCGCCGCCTTCTTTCACGAAGGTTTCCAGCTCGAGTTTTTTGTTTGCCGGGATAGTCTCCAGATTGTGGTTATTGAAAACCACGATTTGATAGGCCGAAAAACGGCTTGAACTGGCGTTTTCCACGCGGTCCACTTGGAACTTGCCTGCCTCTAAAACAGCCAGTAAGTGGGAGTCAACCTCGGGCGGATCCTGTGAGACGAAAAGTACGCGTGGTTGGCGAACGGAGATTGCCTGCTCAAAGCGCACTTCGTCTCCCTGCTGTGTTCGGATCACCCCAGCGAGGTTGAAAGCGCCAGCTGCGCTTAGGCTGGTGAAAATTCGCACAGCGTTTTCTCCGGCCCCAAGCTCCACGGGATGAGAACCGAGCTGGCGCCCTTCCGCCCACAATTCAATCACTGCGGCGATGGCTTTTGGCGCACTGACGACCAGGTCAATCGGGAAACGTTCGCCGGTGAAGGCGACCGACGGGAAACTCAAGGATTCAATGCGCAACGAGGGTTTCGGGCGGCCTTGGAGCAAGTACGTGTCGATGGGCAAACCAAGCTGGCGCGCTTGCCAAGCGGCTCGGGCAGCGCTCCCCTGATTCTCCTTCCCGTCGGAAATTAGAACTAAGCGCCCGATCAGTCCAGCCGGTAACGATGCGGCGCCGTCCCGAATGGCGGCTTCGAGATTCGTAGCTTTTGCGGCCTCTCCTGCGGTGGGTTTCAGGTTCCACTCTGGCCCGCGCTCGCTGGGAGCAAGCGGCCTAGCCGTCCGGGCGAAAGGAATGACGCGCACCCAATGGCGGCCGCGGGCCTTTTCAATCTGTGAAATGAGCCGCGAAGCCCTTCTCAAATCTTGCTGGGAGACGCTGTCTGAGGTGTCCACGAGAACCGCCACTGCCATTTTTGTTTCGTTAACGGTAATCTGCGGCTCGGCGAGCGCGAGCAAAATGGCCAGCAGGGTCGCTGTTTTCAGCACCAATCCGATCCGTGATTTGGCGCGAGGCCATTCCTCAACCAAAAACCAGATCACTAGCGGAGCAAACAACAAAACCCAACCACGCTCCCAGGTCATGATGCTTTCCTCTGCGCGGTAAATCTTGAGCGCCGCCAGGGGAACCGGAGCAAATTTGCAGCAAGCTGGCGAGAACTACCGCGTCCAAACAACATCCATTCCACAACAAGGATGAAAGCCGCTACGAGCGCCAGCCAGTGCCAGGTTTCACGCCAGTAGTTCTCGCCGCCGCTGACTCTTGCCAAACCTCGCATCACTTGTTTGGGCGGCTCCCACTGGGCCTCACCCACCTCGGGCAGGCTCAACGCCTGAACCACCTCCCGGTCGCCAAGATTCACGCGGACGATTCCGGGTGCGCCACTAAAGAAGCGAAGCGTGCGGTCGCGGAGCGTGAAGGGCACAGATGTCTGCCCTTCGGAAACGACCGATATGCGCTCCGGCTCGTGATCGGCGAGTAGCGGAATCCGAATGAGCCCGATGCTTGTTGCCTGAATTTCAATCCGTTGAAAAGCCTCCGGAGCCATCCACTGGAGGATGTTGGCGAACAGGAGCGGGGTGACGAGTTGATAGCGCAGAGCGGAACGGAGAGGATGAAAGCCCATGACGACGATTTTCGGCGGGCCATTCCGAGCGACAATGGCCGGACCTCCTTCCACCTCAGCGATGGGGATATCTGATTCGGCCGCGGCGAATACCTGCGTGGATTCAAGCTTGGTATCTTCGGATCGCAACCCGGCCGCCAGCAACTGGTCGTTACGCCAGCGGAGGGTAATCTCTCGCCTCTCTGTCCGTACAGGAATGGGCGAAGAGGCGCGCGGCGGTTCAATCCAAAGGCTGCTGCCTTTCGGAGTGGTCAATGGCCGGCAGCGATCGAAAATCAGCAAGTCTGCGGATTCGTTGCTGCGGTCGTCGTTCGGGCGGCGGAAATCAGCAGTGAGCCGGCGATGGGCAGCAAGCAGAGGCCGGAGCAGTTCAGGTTCAGGAGAGTAAACGGTAACGCGCAGAGTCCTTGCTGCGGGAAGTTCCACGGTAGCGGAGTCATCTCGGGGAAACGAATCATTGGCTTGGAGCCGCGCCTCGAGCCAGCCAGCGGCACGAGTACGAAACTCAAAAGTGAAATCTGCCTCCGATTGCGGAGCGAGCGCAAGCAGCCGTGAGGCGACAGGCGCGCCGCCAAAAGACACAATCAGTGGTGCCTCTTTGCGGCGCTGCCCATAATTCCGCGCCGTGAGATACAGCTGCCATAATTCGGAGTCAGTTGTGGCGCGGCGGGCGCTGAGCTTGCGAATCCCAATGTTTTCGACATGGGCTGGCACCCAGAGCACTCGAAGATTACGTGGAGTTGGGGGCAAATCTCGTAATCCGTCTGCCGTGAGGCGTCCTGGACCGGCATAGGCGATTTCGCCTGCGCGTTTGCCCTCCAGCCGCATGGCCTGCGCGGCGAACTCGAGATTTTGCGCCAAATTCAGCGCCCCCACACCCGGTTGCAGCTGGTTGATGGCCGCCTCGAGCACTGGCTTACGGCTCTCGAACCCGGTCAGTGGCGTAGCCAAGGCATCGGCCCGCACTACCATCACGCGATCCGAGGACGGCAAGGCGCGCACATACTGGACCGCAAGAGCCTTGGCCTCCTCCATCAACAGACGGTTACTGGCATTTCGAGCCCCCATCCACGCCGAGGCGTCTACCAACAGGACATGGTCTCGCCAGCTGCGCTCTGGCGAGCCCAAACGCAGCTGGGCGATCGCCAGCAAGAGCAAACACGAGGCGATCAATTGAAGAAGTAGCGACCAGGGTTGCTGGATTCTGCGCCGGCGCTGGCGTTGCACGGCCACAGTGGAGTCCTGCCAGAAGCGCAAGGTTGCCACTCGCAACTTTCGACGCGAGCGGTCGAGTAGGTAGAGGAGCAGGACGAAGGAGGAAACTGCGCTCAAAAGCGCTACAAACTCTGCCCCGCTGAGATTGAAGAAAAACATCTAGTAAACCGCCTGGATCTGGCTGAGAGGGCCAAATACGGCTTCTTCCACCGAGGTGCGGCTCGAAAAGCCAAGATAACGGCCTCCTTTGTGAATTGCCAGCTCACGCAGCCCCCGCGCGTAAGCATCAAAGCGCTCGGTGTAAAGACGGCGCGCATCTTCTTCAAAAGAGAGTTGCAAGGTAGCCCCAGTTTCGATGTCCTCCACCTCTAGCTCACCGCTCCAAGGGGGCGTACGGTCCTCCTCGGCCCAAACATGCAACAGCAAGAGCTCGTGCCCGCAATCTGCAAGATAGCGTAGAGGTCGCTCACATTCATCTTCGCCGAGAAAGTCAGAAATCAGGATCAGGATGCCGCGTTGCGGGTAGGCTTGCGCGAACTCCCGAGCGACAGAAAAGAACCGGGTGTTGCCGCCCGGCTTCAGTCCACTCAAAAACTCTGCGGCTGGGGCAAATCGATGCCGGCCACCGCCGCAGCTCAACGATTCTTTGAGTGTCTCGGCGAAAGTTTGCAGCTGGATTGCTTCCAGCCGTACCAAGCCCACATAGCTTAGTGCTCCAGCAAGTTTGCGCGCGAAGTCGAATTTTTCTGTTCCCGCGCCTGTCGTCATCGAAGAAGAGGTGTCGATCAGGATGCGGACGGGCACCCGCGGCTCGATTTGAAACATTTTCAGAAACAGTTTTTCAAGCCGCATGTAAGCGCGCCAGTTGATAGCCCGGAAATCGTCACCGTGATGAAAGTGGCGATGGTCCAGGAACTCTTGCCCGGCGCCCGCAAAGCGCGACGTATTATGACCTCCCACGAGTCCGGCGAAGGATTTCGTCCAGTGAATGGTCAGCCGTTCAAGCCGCTCGAGAAACTCGCGGTCCAATAAAGGCGCTGGCATCGGTCGATCCTCAGCGAGCTTTTGCGGCCGTGACGGAATCGATCACTTTTTCAAGCACCGAATCCGGCGTTTGGCCATCCGCGTGGGCGTCGAAGTTGAGGATAATGCGATGCCGGAGCACGGAAGGTGCAATCGAGCGAATATCGTCGATGCTTAATTGCATCCTCCCACGCATCAGAGCCAGAACCCGGCCACACTCCACAAGGGCTTGTGCGCCACGTGGCGAGCTGCCGTAGCGCACATAGCGGTTCGTCAGCTCGTGCGCATGCGAAGTGCCGGGCTGTGTTGCCATCACCAGATCGACCGCATAGTCCTGCACATGGCCTGCCACGAGTACGCTCTTACAGATGGCCCGTAGCTGAAGAATTTCCTCGCGCCGCATGACTTGCTCGACTTCAATTTCTTCACTTTGGATCGTGCGGTCGAGAATTTTGTAGAGGTCGCCGCGCGAGGGGTAGCTCACTAAGATCTTCATGAGAAAGCGGTCGAGTTGCGCTTCCGGCAGGGGGTAAGTGCCCTCCATTTCAATGGGGTTCTGGGTAGCCATCACCAGAAAAGGGGCTTCGAGTTCATGGGTTGTGGTACCGCTTGTCACCGTCCGTTCTTGCATGGCTTCGAGCAGTGCGGACTGCGTTTTGGGGGTAGCCCGGTTGATCTCATCCGCCAAGACAAGGTTGGCGAAGATCGGGCCCGGTTGGAAGCGCAAAACCTTGTGCCCTCGGTCATCATTTTCCATCACCATGCTGCCGACGATGTCGGCGGGCATTAAGTCCGGCGTGAATTGAATACGGGAGTAGCGAAGATGAAGAACGCGGGAGAGTGTCCGAAGAAGCGTTGTTTTTCCTAAGCCAGGCACACCTTCCAGCAGGACATGACCGCCTGCCAGCAGACAGATGAGGACCCCATCCACGACATCCTGCTGGCCCACAATTACTTTGCCGATTTCCTGCCGGACTCGCTCGAGTTGAGCGCTTGCCTCTAGGATTTGCTGATCGATTAACACACCTTCATTCTAGTGCAAGCGCTCCCTGACTCTCGCGCCATCCGGAGCCAGCGGACCGCTGGAGTTTCATGGACGACCGCGATGGGCTTTCTGCCGGTTGTGTCGGCTCAGTTACTCCTTTCGCGGTTGTGTGGAGTCTCTTGCCCCCATTCGCAGCGGTGTCGGTTCGGTGGCCCCCGTTAGCGGCTATGTCGGTTCGGTTGCTTCCGTTAGGCTACGATGGGGAGGCTGCTGAAGAATGGATTGAATGGGTGGTCATCCCCGTTGTGAAGTTT
This sequence comes from Bryobacteraceae bacterium, assembly GCA_025056455.1. Taxonomy (GTDB): domain Bacteria; phylum Acidobacteriota; class Terriglobia; order Bryobacterales; family Bryobacteraceae; genus CADEFT01. Next base: position 374,117 of record JANWVY010000005.1, read on the forward strand.
CCCCTCTCTCGACATCCCCGCCTTGGGGTCGCGCTTTGACCCTACGCCGCCAGACTTCCCTTAGCGGCTTGCCACGGCGGAACGTTCCCCAATGGCATTCGCAAAGTGCGACACGATGTCGGCCATCTCTTCTAAGGCCTTCTGCGCAAAGGCAAACTGCGACAGACGGCAGGCGGCCCGGTAGGACAGGCGCATGATTTGGAAATCGATCATGAGCATTCTCTCCTCCAGAGAGACGCCGCCCAGCCGGAACTCCGCTGCATGGCGCAAAAGTCCGGTGATCAGCCGATAGTCGCGGTCGAGAGAATGTTGTAAGCCCTCCAGATCCTCCGCCGGAACCGCTGACTGTAGGGTTGCCTGAATGCGAGGCAGTTCCAACCGGTTGGCGCTTGCCACTTCCAGGGCGTAATCTCGCGTCGTTTTCGTGCTCAAAATTAGCAGACACGAATAACGGAACCAGTAGAGGAACAGCAGCACGGAGAAGCTAATAATAATTAAGCTTGCAAACATGGCGTTCTGCGTCCTTAAAAAGCTTTGCCCTCATTTTGCCACCGGCTTGTCAAACGATCAAGGAAACAAAAGCCAACTAAGGTTATTTTGATTCAGGGGTGCACAAACGTCTTAGAACGTCATGTTGGAGGGTTTTACTCCGCGGCGCTGACACTCTTCTTCGTACAGCCGCACGTAACTCTCAGTGATGTATTCTTGCGCCGACCAGCCAAGCCGTTGGGCGGTGCGATCAATCCAAGGAGGTGAACCCTCAAGCTCGACAAAGTTGCCAATCGGGGTCTCATCAATCGTGGCCAGACCCTCTCCGTCGGTATACTCTGTGCGGTATTTTTCGTACCGGAACACTGGCACAAAGCCGAGCTTTTCAAGCACAGAAAGCAAGCATTCGCTGCTGCCTACAGTCGTTTCTAGTTCCTCGCGAGACTTATGCCGTCCCGCGGCCGCCGGCCCTTTAAACGTCAACAGAGCTTGCTTGCCAAATTGTCGCACGCGCAAGACCGATCCTGCTTGCCGGAGGCGCTGATCCGCCGTGTCGAGGAGCACATTCGCCTCAAACGTGCGGGGGCGCCGCCGTTTGAACCCCGCCTGAAGAAGGCTGCGGGCGACGAAGCTCGGTTTTGTAATTGCGATTTTAACTTCGGTTTCCGTGGGGGAACCGTGAGGTGGAGAGCGACGTGCCATCACCATCACAGTCGCGCATTCCTAGCCTCAACCGCAATTGTCGCCAGCGGCCCACCCAAAAAGCCTCAAAGTTTTGTCCGTGACTTCGCATCCCCAACGGCTAGCGCAACTTGGGTGGTGCGCTCGGGTTACACTAGAGAGTCTAGTTGTTTTCATGAAGCGTGTTCTCGCTCTGCTTGTCCTCTGCTTCCCTCACCACCTCTACAGCCAAGACGTTGGCCAGGGTGCGCCGCTGGCAGTTGAGCAACGCTTCCTGAATGCCTATTTCCGCAACCGCTTTAATGCCCTGACTTCCTTGCCCGCCATCTCCACGGTACGCACGTTCGGCGGTACCGGATATATTCAAGAATTTCCCGATGCCTCGGGAGACCGCTCGAACCGGTTTGCTTTGGTCACGGCAAGCCTCCGGGCGACCGAAGCCTATCAGTTATATCCAGGTCTCAATTCCTATTACCAATCTGTGGGTGTGAACAACGCCGGTTTCCCTACGATGGATACCGGCGCCTGCGCTTCGTTGGCCGATGGAACGACTTGCGCTTACCAAACCTTCGACAAAGACTACGCTCTCTTCGTGTACGGTCCGTCCCGGCTGCGTTCCGTAATCACCGCGCAGTACACTGTCAAACCGCCGTTCTTCGAGCGATGGAACCAGCTGGGAGGGATTGCTGGTCTGGGGCCCGCAACCAGCGCAGAGACGAATATTAGCTCGACTTCGGGGATCACGGCAGTGAATCAAGTGTTTGCCGCTGGTGCGTTGTATTCGATCACTTCAGGAGCAGCGGCGGGGCGCGTTTTCAGCGTCACCGGAAAGATTTTTACCCTCTACAATTCGCTTGGTCTCCACGCCGGCTCGCTTGGGCTTCCCACCAGCGATGAGTTGAATGCGGGTGGAGGCCGATTTCGCCAAAATTTTGAAGGTGGCGCTATTGAATACTCGGCCACAACTGATGCTGTAGTTCGCCCGGCGGTGGGCTCAGTGGTGTTAAGCCTCTCCACCAATGACGTGGCACGGATGAATCTTGGTGATACGCTGGTCATCCGGGCGACGGTGCTAGCGACAGTTGGTGGTGAGCTCACCGACCGTCCAGTATCGTGGATCACCTCAAACAGTCGTGTCGTTTCTATCACCGCGAGCGGCAATCAGGCGACGCTGCGAGCGGTAGGGGGCGGTACGGCGACCGTCCAAGCGGTGAGCGACGGCAAGCTGAGTCCGGCGCTTACCATTTTTGTTTCCGCCCCGTGTTGCCAAATTGGCGAGGGAGCTCCAAACACAGCCATTGCACAGTCCTTTGTGGACGCGGTGACTCGGAACCGGCTCAACGTGCAGCTTCCTGCCGCCAACCCGGTTCGCCGCGTAGGGATGGGCTATGTCCAGGAGCTGCAAACGGCCGACAACCCTCCCGTCCGCTTTCTTCTGTGTCGGTCGGATCAATCGCCTGGTGTTTTTGTCGTGATTGGGGATCTGCTGCGAGCCTACGAGTTGGAGGGCGGACCGGCCGGTCGGCTGGGTTACCCCACGAGTGATGCCAATTCAAACGGGCGGCAGAATTTTGAACGCGGCGTGTTGGCAGGCAACCCGGTGCATGCCGTGACGGGACGAATTTTGGACCTGTGGGCGAAGTCCGGTTATGAAGCCGGTCCTCTCGGCCCGCCCATAGGAGATCCGATTGTCTCCTTGAGCTTCACGGGCACCATCGGTTCGGGCCAAGCCTTTGCTTCGGGACAGATTTACGCGCTTGATAGCGGGCCATTCGCCTTGAAAGCATTCATCGTGACAGGAATTATCCTGCAGAAGTACGCTTCTTTGGGGGGACCTCTGGGAAGGTTGGGTTATCCCGTGTCCGACGAATACCAGCAGGCAGGGCGGAGGCGACAAGATTTCGAAGGGGGAGCGTTTTTTTACGATCCTGGAGACTCCGAGCCGGAATTACAGGAGCTCGAGAGAAAACCCTCGGTGAATGTGAGCCCTTCCCGGGTAGCTGCTGGCGCCAGGGTCCGGATCGCCATTGGTGGATTCACCCCGAATACCCCCGTTCAGGTGAGCTTCTCCGGAACAACGACGTTTCCCGCCTTTCGATTCCAAAGTGAAACGGGAGCTTATGCTTGGGATCTCCCGGTTCCCACAGACGCGCGGAGCGGAACCATCACCGTGACCGCTGTGGAAGGAGATCGCAGGAGCGCGGCAAATTTTACGGTTACGTCGTTAAGTGACTCGTCGCTGCAACTGGTCCGTCTACGAGGAGACACGCAAACTGGCCTGCCGGGTTCGCGCCTGCCGTTTCCCTTGGTGGTAGCTCTCCGGGATGAGCAGGGAAATGCCGTGACCGGTGTTTCCGTACGGTTTAACGCTTCCCCTGGTTCCACGATTTTAAATGCCTCTTCAGTGACCGATGAGCGAGGCGAAGCTTTTGCCACTGTTCGGTTGCAAAATAGTGACGGGGTCGTGCTTGTAACCGCGGAGGCTGCTGGCCGCGTGACTACTTTCAGTTTGCGGGCCGCTGGTAGCTCTCTTCTGAATTTCCCGCGGCAAACCCAGACGG
>JANWVY010000006.1 GCA_025056455.1 Bryobacteraceae bacterium
ATCTGCGGCGAGAGAATGTTGCCGCGAGCACATTCAATCGAGTGATTGGGCGTGACGAAGCTAAGCGGCAGGGACAGCCCTTTCAGGCAGAGGCAAGTGACGCTGATGGATGGCTCGCGGGCGGGCAGCAGGAAAGCAAGAAGGTGTTCAGCTTCAAAGACCCGGCACGTACATTCGGTTTTGTTAAACCCGGCTTATTGTCTCTGGATGACATGCGCAAGCGTTTGAACAGCGTCTGGTCAGATCTGAAAGACGAGAAGTTTCTGACAAGTTCAACCATTCTCGAACGTCTGTTGACCGAGGCTAAGGCAGGTGCTCGATGAGGTTCGATCTGTACGCTGAGCTGGTGTCTCTCCAGGCATGCCCCACGACGTCGGCGCCGGGCAGGCTGGCGTCAGGATTTGTTGACTGCTGCACAGCTTTCAGTGCGCGTGATGGCAAGCCCAAGAATGAGGCGCGGGACTGCTATCGGAAGCATGCGGCCGCCGGTACGCTCCAACTTCCCTCCGGGCTCAACCTGGATCCGGACCTGGGAACGCCTCTCCCGGCGGGCTGGCTTTCTATCGAGATCAAGTTCAAGCTGCTTTTGCCCTGGTATTCCAAGGACGACCGCCCATTCCACGTGTTGGACAACCCGGTGCGAAAGGACCGGGTGTTTGGTGTTCCTTACATGTCCGCGGCAAGCTGGAAAGGGCTTCTCCGCTGGGCCTGCCGGATGCAGGCAGGTCTGCAAGAGCACCTTCAACGGCACGGCAGCAAGATGGACGACTGGTCCGACCCGGATTGGATCATCCATCTTTTCGGCAATGAGAAGGGGGAGACGGAGGATTTTCTGCGTGGTGCGCTGGTTTTCTATCCGACTTGGTTCAACAAAATTGGCTTCGAAGTGATTAATCCGCACAGCCGGAAGACGCGTGCAGGCACCCAGCCCATTCTCTACGAAGTGGTTCCGCGGGATACCGAAGGCGTGCTGCGCCTGCTTTATGCGCCCCTCCCAGACGACGATGGCCTCGGAGATGCCGAGCGCACCGATGCGCTCCAGAAGCTGCTCGATGCAGCCAAACAACTCCTGACGGTCTACGGTTTTTCTGCCAAGCGTACTAGCGGCTGGGGTATCGCCGAAGTGATAGCAGCCCGAGCCAATGGCGGGGAGTGGAAACAAGAGAATCCCTTCCAAGAGTTGAAGGACGAGCTTGCCACTCTGCTTTCCTCCGAGGTCGATCCGAGATGAGCGTTCCCGCCCAGGAAACAATGATCAAGAAGCTCCGGGAGAACCGGGCGCTCCTGCTGGCCTGCGAAGCCATCGGCTGGCTCCATATGACCGGTAAGGCGCATCCCGATTTCCTCCGGCGCCACGGCAGCGCCGGCGTGAGCTACAAGCCTGAGGACTGGTACAAGACTCTCATGCCAGCCTGGAGCGACCGGCTCGCCTGGCTCAGGTCGTCCAACAGTGGGATGCCTCTGCCCGACAGCTTTACCGAGTTTCTGGAGAAGTACGATGCGGGGCAATCAGAGAACAGCTTGGTCGGTTTCCTCCAGGCTGCCCACGCGATGGCCTCAGGCATCGAGAAGAACCTGCCTTCCTCCACCTCGGCGTACCTTGGCCAGGACATAACGCACATGTGGCTGGCTTCGCCGTTTGGGCATCCGGTGAGGAATCTGCTTGCCGATCCGCCGCCCGTCCTGGCGCCGGGCGCCTTCGACAGCCTGCTGAATCGCATCGGAAAATTGCTTGACGATCTACACACGCTCGCTCAGACCGCGGGCACAGACGTGCATGCGTGGTGGCAATGGCGCGAGGCGGCTACGGGTCCTGACGGCTGGCTGCGCGAGGCGTTCCTTTCTACACTTGCTGAAACACGGCTGCCCAACAACGACGTAACCCTGTGGGATCAATCCTATGTAGCGGCTGCACTGTTCAAATCCGCCGTCGCTGGGGCTCTGCTAGCAGGGTGCAACGAGTGGAGTAACCTGAAGCAGCAGACACGCTGGCGCGTGCTCACCATCGGTCTGGGCAGCCGGCATTACGAGGCGCGGGCCGTGAAGATCGGAGATTGGGTGGGCGCCCGGCGTGACATCGACGGCTTCTTTAAGCAAGTCCGGCGCTTGATCGAAGTGGACCTCGCGTTAGGTTCCCTGATCTTTCAAGAGGATGAGACGCTGGCCTTCACCTTCCCGGGCCTGCGCTCCGACGCGACCTGTCAGGATTCCAAAGGCAGTCTCGACGATACGTGCGCGGAGTCACTGCGAAGAGAGATGGGAGCTGAGGTTGAACAGATTGCACAGGCCAGGAAACTTGAGACCCCACCTCTGACGCTACTGTCCGAATCCACGCGATCGTTCATCGGCATGGTGGAGCAGCTTCGCAAGGCACGTGAGACGCTTGCCATTCCCCTGCACCGGACATGGGCGATCCCGGAGCCCGGGACGGCGGGAGGCCACGTCTGTCCCGTCTGCCAGGTGCGCTTTAATCAACCGCACACGAATGACCAGACCGAGAATGCCCGTAAGCAGCGCGTCTGCGCGGTCTGCGCGGATCGGCGGAAAGGGCGGCTCGATGCCTGGCTCGATGGCGAGGGGGACACGATCTGGATCTCCGAAGTCGCCGACAGCAATGACCGTGTCGCCTTGTTGAGCTTCAACCTCGACATCGAAGCCTGGATTGGCGGCGATCACGTGGATTCGCTCCGCGCGCAAAGCATCCTTGATTGGCGGCGCTTCAACGCCACACTAGATAATCGCGACAACCCGATCGATCTTGCCAAACCGTTCGTGTCCTTGGTTGAGTATGTTCGGGCGAAGCTCTCGAACTTCGACAAGAATGATCCGGTCCTCCGCAGCCTGCAAGAGGGCTACCGGTACGAATCGAATTGGGCCAGCTTCTTCTCTAAGATCGTCGAGGACCGTTCCGGTGCGCCGGAATGGGGGCAACTTGATGATGATGCGCGAGCCCGGTGGATCGTCCATCAACTCTTTCGCAAATTACCGTCGCCTGGCCGCATCCACCGCTTCTGGCGCGCTGCTGAGATCTTCTTCGACGATCTGTTCGTGCGCTTCCGTGAGATAGCCGCCGCTTATCCGAACCGGTGGAGGACTCGCCGGCTGGTGCTCGAGCCGGATAACAGCAAGGGCGGATGGGAGGACCGGGAAACGTATGCTGAACGGCTTGGCGACGCTCCGTTTGAGGTGCTGTACCGGAACGACATCGGCCGCTTCGTGACCATCTGCAATCTGGCTCGTTGTCTCGACGCGGATAAGTCGGAGCGAAGCCTCAAAGGTCGATCCGTGAAAGTGAAAGGCGACGACGGCCAGACGCGCACCTTCACCATTCGACGCGTCGGCACTCCCGACAAGATCGCGGCCTATGCGCCAGTGATTCCTCTTGAACGCAGTCCCCAACGGTTCCGGGTGCTTGTTCCTTTGGAATGCGCCTCAGCGTGCATTGAAACGGCGATGAAAAAGTGGGAGGAAGAATTTGGGCGCGTTTGGGACCGGATGCCGATTCGCACAGGCGTCGTCGCATTCCCCAGGATGACTCCTTTTCACGGAGTGATCGAGAGCGCCCGTAACTTGGAAGCGGATCTGACAGAAGCAAAACCTGAAGTCTGGCGCCTGCAGGATCGCCGCACAAAAGACGGAGTAACGGCTTTGATGCTCGTTCGTTCCGATCGCGTGCGTGAAACGGTTCTCATGCCCACGGCTTTGCCCGACGGCCGGGATGACGTTTTCTATCCGTACTTCCGTGTGGAAGATCGCGAACTCCGGGACGCGCGCGACTTCTCGCACCCGGACGGAACGGTGTACCGGCATGCCGCGGCGCTCCGTCCTGGAGACGGCGTCGTTGTCTACCCGAGCTGCATAACCGCGGTCTTTCTGGACGCAACCGCTCGCCGGTTTGAGAAGGGCAAACTTTGGCACCTTTCCGATTTTCGCCGCATGCGGGACACGTGGGACTTGCTCGCTCAGGTCGCGCCGAGCCTGGGCGCCTTGCGCGGTGCGTGGGCCGAGTTGGAAGAGCGGCTAGTTGCCTGGCGCAACGCAGACGGCAGCTGGGTGGACGGCGCAGACCAGGAGTGGATCGAATTGGCGCGCGCTGTGCTGAGCGACCGGCTCGGCGTTTCCGGCGCGGCGCTGGAACACTTGGTGGAAACGTCCCGCGACGGCATTCTGGAATGGGCCATCGAATGGCATCTGAGCTGGCTGAAGCTAGGAATGGAGCGTTGAGCATGGGAGAAAGCTTCAAAACGCATCGCGTCATAGGAATGGCAGTCGATCCAATTCACGTCGGCACCGGGGGCGGGCGGCTCGGGCGGGTGGATCAGTCCATTGTCCGGGACCCGGTAACGCGCGTGCCGAAGATTCCCGGCTCGAGCCTGGCCGGTGTCTACCGCGCCTACGCCGCCATGGCCAAACAGAAGTACCCCGACTGCGCAGGCCAGGGACAGCCGAACAAGCAGGGCAAGGGAGGCCATTGCGGCAAGCCTGACTGTCCCATCTGTACCGTGTTCGGTTTCGCTCGGAGCGCGGGCGGCGGATTCGCCGGGCTGGCCGCTTTTAGCGATGCGCAGGTGCTGTTCTTCCCGGTGGCGACCCGAGAAGGCCCGGTGTGGATCAGCTGTCCAGGAGCGATGCGGCTCGCCGAAGCTGATATCGATGAACTTACCGATGCCGCGGTATACCGTTCCAAAGGAGGGCAGTCGTTGAATCTTGGGTGGCTCATGTTGCCAGTCAAGCAGTTCCCTCAACCGAACGATGGGTTGAAAAGACTTGAGTCAACAGTTCCGGCCTACCTTAGCGAACGGATCGCTCTGGTCTCCGACAAGCTCTTCTCCCATATCGTCAACAGCAACCTGGAAGTGCGGACGTCCGTGTCCATCAATCCAGAGACCGGAGCAGCCGAGGAAGGGGCGCTGTTTACCTACGAAGCCCTGCCTCGCTCCACGGTGCTCCTGTGGGAGGTGATCTCGAAGAACCCAACACACTTCAAGGTGGGCGATGCCGCAGTTAGTGCCGTGAAGGACATGAATGACGTTTCCAAAGTGGTGGAGGCAGCACATTCCTATTTGGAGTGCCTTGGCGTCGGCGGAATGGGCACCCGCGGGATGGGACGTCTCCGCGTGTTGTCGTTCAAAGCTATTCCACAGCAGCCCGCCGCTCCCCAAGAACAGACCGGAGGCGCCTGATGCAGAACCTGGACGTCGAATGTGCGAACCTCGGCAGAGAGCTCGCTCAACTCGATAAAGTTGATCACAAGACGCTGACCAGCGCGTTGGGCGTGTTGGAAGAGCAAGGCGTCTATGCCTGTTTCCTCTTTCTGAACGCCCAAGGAGGGCCGGCTGGCCAGGAGGTCAGTGGCGAGCTTGCTAAGTTTCTTCAAAAGCTTCCCGCAGGTTCGCCCCTGCTCGGGAGAGGCGACTTGTTCACCGCCCTTCAAGCGCTCGCCGGAGATGTCGACAAGTTGCTGTTCGCGCGAGACCTGCTCCGCCAGGCGCTCGTCTATGGCCGCTATCACGCCAAGGCCAAGGAGGCGAAAGCGTCGTGAGTTGGACGCTTTATCGCTGGACCTGGCGGTTGGAGTCTTCGCTGTTTGTGGGCGTGCCACCCGCCGGGAGCCTGAATCGTTGCCGGCTCTACGTGCCCGCCCGGGCTCTGTGGGGCGCCCTCACGGCGGAACTGGCGCGACGCCGCGCGAATGCTTTCCCGAATTACGCAACGGAGGGCACGGCGCTCCACGAGAACGCCCGCTTCAGCTATCTGTTCCCTGCGGAATGCGACGGGAAGCATTGGCGAGCCTGGCTGCCGCGGTATGAAGAGCGCGATGGGTTGGTCTGGCGTCGCGAGGACCGGCCGGACGGCAAGCATGACCTCACTGACCGTCAGATGCGCCTGCGGCTGCTCGAAGCCCGTCCGGGCACCGCAATTGATCCCGATTCCGATAGCGCCGAAGAAGGTAGCCTCCGGGAAACCGAGTGCGTGTTGCCTCAATGGCGAGACATCGAATCCCCCGTCGCCCTTGTGGGCTATGTATTCCTTCAGCAGGACTTGCCGCAACTGCGCGACCTCACGGCTCTGTTTCTGGGCGGCGACACCCGGTACGGGCTCGGCCGGCTGTGCCGCCTGGATATGAATCAGGCGTCTGACGTCTTCGGCGCTCCGGTACAGTACAACGACCAACCGAGCATTCATACGAACCGTGTGCTAGCCCACGCGCAGCCCTCTGACCGTTTCCAAAAACTCGCCGGTTGCCTCGAACTCCTTGCAGGATGGGATCGAACCTCGGCGAAAAATCCGTTGGTCCCAATTAACGAATGCCCGCTGTGGGCGCCGGGCACGCACGTGAACACCGACAGTGTTCCGTGGCAGATTGATTCGCGCACCGGAATCTGGTGTGTCGTCTAAAGCTCCCAGCCAGCGCCTAAAACTCCAATCGCAAGCCAGTGCGTAAAGCGCGCGGGCCTGAGGCATCCAGCGAAGATACGCCGCCCACGCCGGTAATCACCCCAACTTGACCGGCCTGCACAATGTTGGTGCCCGGGTTCGCCCAGTTTGGCGTGTTGGTCACGTTCGTGCCCGTTAGTTCCCAACGCAAGCGCGCTCGTTCCCGGAAGCTCACGGTCTTGGCCACCCCTCCGTTGAGGACGATCGAACCTGGACCCTTAATCACACCCTTGGCGGAAGTGCCAAAGCGGCCTTGCGCTGGCGCGCTGAAAGCCGAAACATCGAACCATCGGTTGACCGTGCGGTCGGCGATGTTGGCGTTTCGCAGGTGATCGGGGCGAATCGTGACTTGCGCGGGAGTCCGGTTGGGAGTGAAGGCCGTTCCTGTCGGATCGGGCCCTGTCCAGAGCGGGGTGAGGAATTGACCCGAATACGTACTGAAGACGGCGTTGAGTTCCCAGCCTGAGGCCAGCGCGCGCACCAGTGGACGAGCCCCGCTCAGCCATTTCCGCCCCCGTCCAAAGGGCAATTCCCAAAACATGTTGCCCGTCACGCGATGGGTTGGAATGTCGAGCCAGACGGCGCGCTCGCGTCTGCGATCAAAAGCGTCCTCAGGGCTTTCGCCGCGCTCCAAGTCCCCGATGTCGCGAGCCCAAACCCAGGAAAGCTGCCAGGCAAGACCACGGGCATAACGCCGCTCGGCTTCTAAACTCAGAGCATGGTACTGGTGACCAGCGCCGTTGGTGATGTACGTGATTGCTGGGAAACGCGGGAAGGGACGCGGTTTGTCCACAAACACACGCCCGTCCGGCACGGGCTGGTTGGCGTTGTAGCCAAACTCACCCTGGCGGGTGTTGGTGCCAATGTAAGACGCCCGAAAGCCAGTGTTCCATCGCTCGTGTTCAATGGTGACGTTGTACTGCATGGAGTAAGGATTGCGCAGGGAAGGATTCACGCCGCTTGGCAAGGTGATGGTGGTTGGGCCTGCGACGGATTCGGGAAAGACGCGCGGGAAAAGCAGCGTGGGCACGGGAGTAGGATTGGTGAACGAGGGTTCGTTGACTACAAAAGGCGCCCCGCCAGCCCCTGCCGCCCGCGTGATGGTGTCGTAGAAGATGCCATAGCCGGTGCGGAAGACCGTGCGGTTTGAGAAAGGACGCCACGCCAAACCGAAGCGCGGCGCCCAGTTGGTCCAGTCGTTGCGGAGCAGCAGCCGCGAATGATATCCAAGCGAGCTCGCTTCCACAATCTCAACATAGTCTCTGGGCATCAAAGGGCTGATTTGATTCAAAGCGCCATCGGGCACGACGATCTTGCCTGCCACAATGTCAAATACGGCCTGCCGGTCGTTGGCCTCGCTCCAGGCGGGCTTGATCTCGTAGCGCAATCCCAGGTTGAGCGTGAGCTTTGGGGTCACCTTGTACTCATCCGTGATGAAGAAGTCCCAAGCGTTACGTAACCGGTCAACCAGAATGGCGGGCGCCTGACGCGACGCCGTTGTGGGGATCCCAAGGAGAAAGTCCGCGTAAGGATGTCCGGTGAAGCGATTGGAGAAGTTGACGCTTCCAAACAAGGCGGTGGGCATATTGCGATCGCGGAACTGAGTGCGGTTTAAAACGGCTCCCAACTTGATGTTGTGCTTGCTGCGGAACCACGAGAGGTAATTCTGATACTGCTGTGCGTTGTTTTCAAAGCCCGGATGTCGCCAGTCGGTTTGACTTAATCCGGTGAGTCCGATGCCAGCAAACGAAACGCGGAACAGACCGTTGATGTTCGGCAAGTTGTCTAATAAGCCCGTGATGCCAAGATCGCGCACGACCTCCTGGCCCATCAAAGGACCATTCCGCGGATTGTTGTTATAAGCGTAGCCCCATCGAAATTCATTGATGAGGTTGCTGCGCAGCGTTGCCGTGTAGGAGAGGTTCAAAGCCCTGGTGTCACGGGTTTGCCAGCGACGCCCGATTGCCGGCAGATTCCCTTCGTACTCGCGGGAGTGGGAGCGGTTCCAGGTGTAACGTCCAAAGATAAAGTGGCGATCATTGAAGCGGTGATCGATGCGCGAGGTCCAGTAGGTGTTGGGATCGAATGGCCGCGAAAGTTGTTCCCGGTAGTTCTGCGCCCGGAATGTTTCTGGGTCTGGTTGATTCGGGAGGGGAAAGAAGCGCTCTTGAATCCGTCGCGACACGCTGCTGATGCGCGATGCGGGGATGATGTTGCCGGAGAAGGGGGCGTTATTGGCGAAAGGATCGCGAACCACGGTGCCCGGAGCAAGACGGGAAAAGTCACCCCCGCGCCAGGAGGGTGGCGCCACCGTGGGATCGAGTAACTGCAACACCTGGCTTCCGCGCGAGGTTTCAAACGAATAGAAGAAAAACGTTTTGTTGCGCCCGTTGTACAGCTTCGGTAGGTAGATCGGGCCGCCAATGGCCGCACCAGGCTCGTGCCGTACGCCCGTACCGCGCTGCGCGGCAAAAGGATTTCGAGAACGGAACCAGGGTGTCGAATAATAATCAAAACCGACACCATGCAGCTCATTGGTGCCGCCCTTCGAAACAATCGTCACCTGTCCAATGGCTCCAAATTCGGCCGTGTTGTTGGCCATATCGATCCGAACTTCCTGAAAGCTCTCAATCTGTGAGACGAGTGGCGAGATCTGCGTTCCGTCCCAACCGTTCGAAATGGTGATACCGTCAATCGAGGCGTCAGACTGGTTCAGGCGGCTACCAGAAAAGCGCCGGTTCGCTGACCCAGCCCCCGCTTGAACCACACCCGGCGACAACCCTATGAAGTTCCACAACGAACGCGTGTTGAGCGGAAGTACTTTGAGTTGCATGGCGCTTTTGGAATCGCTAATGCGCGCGGTTTCGGTTTCAATTAGCGCTCCCTCTGCCCTGACCTCGACCTTGGTATCGACCGAGCCAACTTCCAGCTTGATGTCGATTCGCCGCACGTCGAGAGAAACGAGCTCGATGCGTGGAATGAACACTTCTTTGAATCCGTCCATTTTTACCCGGAGCGAATAAACGCCTTCTCGCAGCTGCGCCAAAGTGTAATTCCCAGCATCGTTCGAAACCGACGTATAGGAGTAGTTGGATTCCAAATGAACGGCTGTCACTTTGGCCCCGGACACGACGGCGCCTGTCTGGTCGGTGATATTCCCGGTAATCGAGGCAAAGGTCGTTTGCGCCTGAATTGCGGGCGCAACCAAAAACACGAGCCACAAAAGCTTCGACACGATACACCCCCGGCGACAGAGAGTGTATCAAATGTCGGCTTGTCTTGGGCTGTTGCCGTGAAAGCTGGCCGGCCCCGTGCGCCAGGGCCGCTGCGCTTTCTTTCTCAGGTCAGCGAGCCACAGTGACCTTGGGTGTGGCGAGATAGCCAATGATCTGATCCTTCCGCAGTTCGTTGATGACAATTTCGTAAGGGATCCGGGCCTTCGACGTATAAAACTGCACAGGTTCATTAATTCCCTTGTCCTTCTTCTCTGTTTTCTTGTCATCAGCCCAAACTTCGATTGTGTACTTGTTTCTCTTCTGGTCCACTTTTTTAAGCAAGAGAGCGATGTCACCCACCTTTACCGGTGTCTTCGTCTTGCCCAGATTGATGTCGAAGTAATTGCGTTCCCCTAGGGCCTTCAAGGCCGCGAGTTCTTTGGCGTTGGTGGCGATGAGCCCGCTCTGCACGCCAAGATCGCCGCGCACAGACTTCAACTCAGCAATGGTCTTTTCGAGCTCGGATTTCGCGGAAGCCACTTCCGATTTCACCTGGCCCACTTCTGACTTGACCTCGCCCACCTTTTCCTTGGTCTCAACGGCCACCGACTTCACTTCGCCAATTTCTTGGCGAATGGCTTGCTGCGCAGCTAGGTTTTTCTTCTGCTCCAGCTCAATTTGCTTTTGAACCTGAGCCACCTTGGCCTCAGCTTCGGTCTTCGCTTGACCGACAGCGAGACTGGCTTGACGGCGGGCGGTCTCAAGCTCATCTCGAAGCGTTTCAAGGGTCCGCTTGCTTGTCTGCGCACTCACTGAAGAGGCTTCCCGGAGATTTGCGATCTCGGTTTGTAGCGACTCGCGCGTCTTGGTGAGATCCTGACGAGTCTGATCCAACTGCAAAAACAGGTAAACATTCGCCGCCAGAAGCGCTAGGACGGCTCCAAAAAGAATGGCGATTTTGACGTTGGCCCCGCTCGATGGTGCCGGTTGATGGGGTTGCTGGGCAAAGTTGCTCATGGACCTCCTCCTGATTCCCGAACGTGGGTGCGCGAACTCCCTATCGACCTATTCTAAAGCAGTGCTAGCACCGCAATAGCCCTCGCTGCTGAGGCCAGAAGCGAGGCGCGATCGCTTTAGCCGTCGAAACGGCGGAAAGCTCGCTGGCCTAGCCCGGGTGGTTTGCGGGGGAGAGCTTTCTCCAGCACTGCCTACAGGCGAGGTGGCGTCGTGATCACTATGGCTTTGGCAGGCTTCCTCGCGGAGTAAGAATGCGGCTCTGAGGAGTCGAAATATACGCTATCGCCTCGTCGCAAAACATGCGTCTCATGTTGAAAAGTGATTGCGAGTTCCCCCTCCAGCATAAACAGAAACTCAGCCCCTTCATGGTAGTGCTCCGGAGTTTCCCGGTTGGTTACGGGAAACTCAGCAAGATAGGCCTGAAGACCTTTCTCCTGGGCCGAGAAGGCTAAAACTTCGAAATAGTAATTTGGGGTTGGATTGTCCGCGCGATCGGGAAAACGCATCCGTTCTTTGGCTCGCACAATGGAGAACAGCTTCCTGCGCCGCTTGTCCGCAAAAAAGTAATCCAGACCTACATCGAAGACCATGGCAATGCGAGCCAGCGTGGGCAGTGTGGGCACGAGCTTGCCGTTCTCTAGCTGCGAGAGCATCGACGCCGACAGGCCCGTGTGCTTTCCAAGATCAACTAGCGAGATTTTTTTTCGCAAGCGCAGCATGCGGAGTTTGTTGCCCAGCTCGTAAGAGGAAAGCACGCGCGTGATGGTCTGCTCACTGGTCTCTTGGGGAGCTGCTTCGCGGGTCCCTGTTTCAACAATCACAAAAATGATTTTAGCTTAGCTCAAATCCGATCGGCAATTTTCTATATAGCTAAATTGAAATTTAGCGACGCCTGGAAATTTCCGTCCTTCCTTGCTACCTTGAAGTTGGGTCGTTAGTTGGTAACGACCAATGAGGGGCCCGATGAAACCAGAGTTAAACAACTTGAGCTCCCTAGGTGATGACCAGCTTGTCGTGCTGGCTCAAGGGGGCTACGATCCCGCCTTTGCCGAGTTGATACGGCGACACCAATCTTCGTGCCTAAAGCTCGCGATGTCGATTCTCCGCGACCGATCGGATGCGGAAGATGAAGTGCAGAACGCTTTTTGGAAAGCGTTTGAACATCTCGGACAGTTTCAACGCGACGCGCGGTTCTCCACATGGTTGACGCGCATTGTGGTGAACCAGTGTCTGATGAGATTGCGACAAACGCGCCGAGCGAAGTTCTTATATTTGGATGACGCGATGATTGGAGACGAGGTAGGCACGCTCGAACTTCCGGCGCCGGAACAGACGCCCGAACAGGAGCTGGGTAAACAGGAAGTGGCGAACCTGCTTCGAAAGGAAATCCGCCGCATCCCGCCGCTATTGCGGAATGTGTTTCTGCTCCGCGACGTACAGCAGCTGCCGATGCCTGATGTGGCCAAACAGCTGGGCATCTCGGTGGCCGCAGCAAAGTCTCGTCTTCTTCGCGCGCGTTTGGAGCTACGCTCCCGCCTCGCTAAGCATCAAGGGCGGCTGGGCCCAGCAACGCTGACGGCGTGAACCGCCTCCCCTCCCAAGAGCGGAGAGTGTTAGACTTCCGGCATGGACTCTGAGTTGGAGCTAGCGCTCCACTGGCTGAGTCAAGCCAACCACGTCGCCGTATTGACGGGGGCAGGAATTTCCGCCGAGAGCGGTATACCTACCTTTCGCGGGCCGGATTCGAGATGGCGCGGTTGTCTCCCGGAACAACTCGCCTCACCTGAAGCTTTCAAACACAATCCCCGGCTTGTTTGGGAGTGGTACGATTGGCGCCGGGGCTTGATTGCAGGCTCTGCGCCGAATCCGGGCCACTACGCCCTTGCCGCACTCGAGGCCCAGCTTTCCGACTTCACCTTGATCACCCAGAACGTCGACGGTCTGCACGCGCGTGCGGGTAGCCAGCAGATTCTCTGCCTGCACGGCGACATCTGGACGCTGGCCTGCACCGCGTGCGGCTGGTCGGGACGGAATGAATCGCCCCAGATTCGCCCGCTGCCGCCATCCTGCACGTGCGGGGCGATTTTAAGGCCTGGCGTAGTTTGGTTCGGAGAGAGCCTTCCGAGCGATGTGTGGTCCCAGGCGCTTCAGGCTGCGCAGCGAGCCGAAGTGTTTCTCGTGGTTGGTACGTCCGCTGTTGTGATGCCGGCCGCCTCGCTAGCCTCTCTCGCGCAACAGCATGGCGCCAAGGTGATTGAAGTCAACAACCAAGCTACGAGGCTCAGCTCGCAGGTGGATGTTGTTTTGCGCGGCTCCGCCAGTGAGATTCTGCCTCGCCTTGCTGCTGGCCTCCGGTCCAAGCTCTAAAAACTCGCCCTCGCCATCGCGCGCCTGCGGCGCGAGACTTCCGCTCGCCAGCGCGAGCTGCTTGCCTCGAGCTGGGCCTACCGGCACAAAGCCGTGAAATTAACGGAGATAGAATAAGCTCAGGCGGGGCACTCCGAGCTTTTCCAACAGCCAGCGATCGAGGAACTGTTTTTCAAGCATGGTGAGCTGCGCGGCGGTCATTCGTCCACGGTAGGGACGGAGATATTGATCTAGCTCGCGACGAGCTTGAAACAAGTCCTCTTCCTTTTGTTCAGCGCGTGCGATGGCCAGTAATTTGTCTTCCAGCGCAGTGAGCCGTTGTTCCAAGCTTTCCAGGTCTCGGAGATGGTTGTCTACTTCGCCCGCCAGACGCTCCAACGATGCGCTAATTTCCTCAAGCGCCGGGTGTCCCGTTTGACGTACCAGCAAAGCGTTGTGCCGGAGATAGTTTTCGAGCTCTGGGGCGCTAAACGGGGGCGGAGGCTCCGCGGAGGCGACGGGTGTCGCTGAGCGCGCGAGCTGTTGCGCTTGTTGCTGGACAGCCTGAGCGCAGTAGGCAAGGGAATTGATCTGCTGCGTCCGAGACTTGCGGCTGCGCCATTTCTCAAAGGCAGCGTCAATGCCGCGCAGCACCGCTTCCAGCGGAACGCCAGATTCTTTCCACACTTCAATGAGCGCCCAATCAAGCGGAGATAAAAGAAACAGGCCGGTGCCTCGGGCGCGCTGAAAATGTTCCTCGATCTCGGTGAAGTAATTGAAGTAGTTTCGAGGCCAGTCCTCGCGTGACTCTAGTTCTTCCCCCAAGACCGGCTCCTCTCCCAAATCAAACGTAAGCCTTCGAGCGTGAGATCCTCATCGAGCAACCGGAGATATCGCGAGGCGGGCACAATGAGACTTGCCTGGCCGCCGGTTGCAACAGCCTTGGTGTGCGTTCCCATTTCCTGGATCAAACGCTCGAGAACTCCGTCAATCATCCCGATCATGCCGTAATAGAGGCCAGATTGGATACTGCCGACCGTGTTTGAACCAATGAGTTTTTCGGGCTCGCGAAAATCGACCATCGGCAGGCGGGCGGTTTTGGCGAAAAGGCCGGAAATGGAGATGCCAATACCTGGGCAGATGACCCCGCCCATGTAGTCGCCAGAAGCACTCACTGCATCGAAGGTGATGGCGGTTCCAAGGTCTACCACGACGCAAGGCCCGCCGTATTTATGAAAGGCAGCTACGGCGTTCACGACACGGTCGGCGCCCACCTCGCGGGGATTGTCATAAAGGATGCGCATGCCCGTGTCGAGGTCGGGACTCACAAACAGCGCCTGGGTCCGAAAATACCGCTGCGCCGTGGTCGCCAAGGTGGAATCCAGCACTGGAACGACACTCGAAACGATCATTCCCTCGATGCGGGCGGGCTCGAGTCCTGACATGCGGAAGAGATTGAGCAGCAGAATGCCCCATTCGTCTGCAGTCTGTTCATGAACGGTGCGCAGACGCCAATGATGGGTCAAACTGGCTCCATCAAACAAGCCAATCGTCACGTTCGTATTTCCCACATCGAGAGCTAGCAACATGAAGATTCCCAAATCATTGTAGTGTGCAAGCTGGCTGAGCCGTGATCCTCAAGCCGGGCGCACGCCACCAGCCAGTACAACGGTTCGTTTCCCATCGTCGCCCTGGAGGATAAGAAAACCGTTTTCATCTAGGCCGGCCGTGGTTCCCCGCAAGGCCGTTTCCCCCTGATCGATGACGACGCGGCGTCCAACGACGTAACTCGAGGCTTGCGTAAAGAGCCGCAAAATCGCTTCCTTGCCCTGTGTCGTGAGAATCTCCAGATGGCGGTCGATGGAGAGGATGAGATCGATGAAAAGCGGTTCGAAAGCAAACTCTCGCCCCGTTTCTAGGCGCAGTGAGGTTGCAATCGAGGCGAGTTCCTCCGGGAAGGCGGTGTGGTTCACATTCAACCCGAGGCCGCAAATTAAGTTCTCCTGCTGTTGCTGGATGAGAATGCCGCACACTTTCCGCTCGCCGACGAGCACGTCATTGGGCCAGCGCAAGTCCACGGCGAGTCCCGTGAGCTGGGTGATGCATTCTGCCGCTGCTAACCCAAGCGCCAGGGTGGCCACGGGAAGTTCATCCGCAGGCAGCGCGATGCGGAGGATCACAGAGAAATACAGCCCCAGACCGGCCTCCGAATACCAGCTGCGTCCGTGACGGCCCTGGCCCGCGGTTTGACGTTCAGCTCCAACAACTGTACCCGATGCGGCGCCAAGGGCTGCAAGCCGAGCCGCGTCGTTCATCGTCGAATCGGTTTCGGTCAGCCACAGAACGGTTCGCCCACCAAGCCGCTGCGACACCTGATCCACGTCAAAGGGCATGCCTCGTTCGAGTTCCTACTGTGCTTTCTGGTATTTCAACCACTCATCATAGGCGTGGTGCCGGGGTCCGGTGTATTGAATCGTGTCGAAAAACTCGGCTTGACCAAGCGCTCGGGGATCACCCTCAGCGCGGAGCGTTTCGTTCATCTTGGCTTGGAGCTTGCGCTTGATGTCAGCGTATTTGAGATTGGCCGCCAGGTTGCGGAGACATTCCGGATCAGACTTTAGATCGTAGAGTTCCTCGGCCGGGCGCTTGCCGAAGGAAAGCCGGTAGTATTCATCAAAGCGGCTGGTCAAGAAATCTTTTGTTGGGCTTGGGTCACAATTTCGATACCCCGTTTCCGGGTTGCCCACAGGCCAGCGATCTGGTTCATAGTTGCGTACGTAGAGGAAGTCCCGGGTGCGGATGGCGCGCACGGGATAGCCCTGATCGTTGGGCCGCCCCAAGTCGTGGCGCTCCTTGCCGATCAGCATAAAGTCACGCGAGGCGTCCACGATCCCGCTGCGATTTGACTTCAGCACGTCGAGAAAGCTTTTGCCGGTCATGCTTGGCGCGGGCTTCAGTCCTGCGGCCTCGAGGAAGGTTGGGGCCAGATCGCGGAAATTGATGAAGTCTTCCACCTGGCGGCCACCCTGAAAACCTTGGCCCCAACGCACGGCCAGAGGGACGTGGAAGCCATCCTCGTAAATTTGCCCCTTCACGCGGGGGAAGGGCATTCCGTGATCCGAAGTGATAACGACCAGCGTGTGATCGAGTTCCCCAATCCGCTCTAGATGCGCCAAGACTTTGCCAAATTGCTGGTCCATCCATTCCACCTCGAGCGCATAGTCCAGCATGTCGCTGCGAATCACACGGTGGTCTGGGTAGTATTTCGGAAGCACCACATCCGCCAGGCTACGGCCTGCCCTCTCGCCGGAGCCAGGCTCGTAGACGCGGTGAGGCTCTTGCGTCCCTAGCCAGAAGCAAAAAGGAGCGCCTTTTGGACGCGCGGCGAGAAAGTCTTCAAAGTTACCCGCATAGTCCACGTTCGAGATGCCTTGATAGGGAGGCTTTAGCCGGCGCTTTTGATACTCGCGTCCAGCTGGATTATGGGGCCAGCCAGTGGATTGGTAATCACCTGGACCCCAGCCCTTTCCGGTCATACCTACGTGATAGCCAGCTTTTTCGAGCAGATCCGGGTAGACGGGAAATTCGTTGGGAAAAATGGAGTAATGGTTTACTGCTTCCTTGAGCTGCCAGGAGTTGCGTCCGGTGAGGATCGTAGCGCGGGACGGGGAACACTTCGGGTTGGAGGTAAAGCAGTTTGTAAACAGCACGCCCTCGCGCGCCACCCGGTCAAAGGTGGGGGTTTGAAGCCATTTCGCGCCGTAGGCCCCTGCGTGACCGCGACCCCAATCATCGGCGATCATCAAGAGGATGTTCGGACGCTTGCCCGGTGGGCCGGAAGCAGGTTGCGCGGATCGCGCCCAGCCGGTCCCGAGATTCGGCCATAGCGCGGCAGCCAAGCTTTTGACAACTTCTCGCCGGTTGATTTTCATCACCTGAACATGGTTTCACAGCAGGCGGCGGGCGGTAAAGACTTCGCAGCCGCTGGCTTGATCAAACTCTGGCCATGCGAGGGATGGGACGCTCGGTCGTTGGCTCGCGTACGAGCCAGATAGCCAGAAGACCAAGAGCGTAGATGAACGCGCAAATGGCTCCCACCCGCGGGTAGTCGCCTCCGAGTGCGGAGAACAAAAAGCCGGCCGCCAGTACGCCAGCCGCCGTTGCAAAGCGCCCAAAGTTATAGGCCAGGCCACTGCCCGTCGCCCGGACATGCGTGGGAAAAATTTCTGGCAAATACAGGGCCAGCCATCCGAAAAACAGGGTCGCTACAAAGCCCTGGGCGAACACCACGCCATGAAATCCAGCTTCGAGGGGGGCCGTGAGTTGGAACATCGACACGGTCAGCGCGGTCGAGCCTAGGCTCATCAGCAGGTAACTGCGGCGCCGTCCCAGCCAGCTGGCAAGCTGGGCGCCGAAGAAGCTGCCGAGCGTAGCGCCCACAGCCCACCATCCCTGTGTCGCGGCTTTGTAATCGGCGTTTGCCGCGCCCGCAAGTTTATCCGCCCAGGGGATCATCCACTTGCTAGCGGCCCAAGCTCCCACCATCGGAATCGCACTCACAGCGATTGCGGCCACTGTCAAGCGAATCAAGCCTGGCCGGAAGAGTTCTCTAAGCGGCGGCTGAGGCTTTCGTGCCGCAGAGCGAGCGGCTAACCATTGGGGAGATTCAGGCAGCAGACCGAGCACCAGCAGGCCAAGCAACGCGGGAACACCAGCCAGATGAAAAATCCATTGCCAGGAATCCGGCGTAATTGGTTTGAGCCTCGCCAGCTGGGAGAGCAAAAGAATGCCGGCGTTGAGACCCGCACCCATCACTCCCGATACCAGCGGTTTGGATGCCTTGGGCCAGCATTCGGAAACGAGCGCCATGCCGTTCGGCCAAACACCCCCCACGCCAAGTCCAACCAGAAACCGCAGTGCCAGCATTTGCTCCTGCGTCTGGACCCATGCGCCGAGGGCAGCAAACACGGAGTAGAAGAGAACGCTCACGCCCATGGCACGCGTGCGTCCCAACCGGTCACCGAGATGACCCAGCGCCACACCGCCAACCGCCGCGCCCAACATCAGGGCGGCGGTGAAGCGCGCAAACCAATCGCCGCCAAGGGTGGGCGTGTAAGCCTCGCCCAGCAGGCTTTTCGAAACGGAAAGCGAAGCCAGCGGCATGAGCCCTAGTTCCACGCCATCAAACACCAAAGCGAGAAACGAAGCCCATAGAACGGCCAGCCGGGAAGGTCGGGAGAGCGGGGTCATGGTGGAAGTTCCTCAGGGTAGGCCAATCACTCGGGCCGGCGCCTCAGCACCTCAAAGATGGCGCTGTTGTCCAAAGCCCCGTAGCCTTGGGCTTCTGCTTGCTCCAGGAGTTTCTGATGGGTCGCGGTGAGCGGTAGCTCAACTCCCGCCTGGCGGGCGGCCTCCTGCATCAGGCGGACATCCTTGAGATGCTGGCTCAGGCGTGCTTGTGGCTCGTAGTTGCGATCAATCATCTTGCGCCCCTTGACGTCCATGGTGCGCGAGTAGGCCATGCTCCCGCGCAAGATTTCCAGAGCCGAGGAGGGCTCTACCCCCAGGGCCTCGGCGAAAGCCAGACCCTCGGCCAGCGCTGCGCGGTTGAGTCCCAGCACGAGGTTGGAAATCAGCTTCATTCGAGCGGCGCTACCGCAAGCTCCGCTGTAGAACACGCGGGCAGCTAAGACGCCCCACAACTCGGCGCAAAGGTCAAACACCGCGCGGTCGCCTCCTACGATCAGCGTCGCCTCACCCTGGCGCGCTTGTTCACTCGAGCCCGAGATTGGCGCGTCCAAATAAGCAATATGACGCGCAGCTAGGCGTCGGCCGAGGTCTGCACTGTGTTCTGGCTCCGCCGTCGTTGTATCAATGAGAACTTGGCCGACGTGCAAATCGGCCTTATGCTGCTGGAGCACTTGCTCAACAATTTCGCTCGTGTAGAGACTAATCAATACCAAGTCCGCAGCAAACGGCCTATCCGTCCACCGGGCGCCCTTGGCCAGCACCGGCTCTGCTTTCGCGACGGTTCGATTCCAGACGGCAACCTGCCAGCCATGCTCCAGAAGACGCGCGCTGAGGGCCGTGCCCATCAGGCCTAGCCCCACGACAGAGATCTGTTTGGAGGCAATCGAGATAACAGCAAGCTGCTCCGGATACGGCATGAGAGTAACGAGCATCAGTCATACAGCATCCCGGTGGCGCAATGCAACTCAAGCGTGATGGAAGATGACTGCTGCGGTGCGGAAATCTTCCGGCCCAAGCGGCGCTCCGGTTCCCAGACGCCCCGCCCGCGTGCGGGTCCGCCTTCTCCGGGTCTGATGTGCGGCAAAGACCGCCAGGGGGATGCGAAGTTGCCACGCAGCTGGGCTATAATCCCAACTGGAGGACAATGAGCAAAGAGGATAGCATTGAAGTAACTGGAACTGTAGTTGAAAAATTTCCAAGCGGACAGTTCAGCGTACAACTGGACCAGGATCGCATCATCCTGGCTCATCTTGCCGGCAAGCTGCGGCGAAACCGGATCCGCGTGCTAGCCGGTGACCGTGTGACGATTGAAATGTCGCCTTATGATCTGACCAAGGGCCGCATTACGTACCGTCACAAGTAAAAGACACGCAGCCATTCTTACGTCTAAACCTGTTTTTCCACTCTGCCCTTGGCTCTGTGCAAAGGGTTGACTTTTCGAAACGGTATCCGCGATTTTCTCCTATCCCAACTTCAAACAGCTGTTTGCAGTGAGCGTTTTTGAAAAGGCGTCTCGAATCACAGTGATTTCGGGCCGGCATTCACCGATCACATTGACCAGATCGAAGCGAGTGCGGTTCCAATCCAGGCCAGCGCGCCGGACGTAGTCGCGAGCCGCGAGAATGAGCTTTTGCTTCTTCTCTTGGTCCACGGCGCGGTCCGGCGGGCCAAAATCAGCGGACTTTCGCAACTTTACTTCGACAAAAACCAGTGCATCGCCGTCCCAAGCGATCAAGTCGACCTCGCCGGAGCCCGAACGCGTCCTGTAGTTTCTTGCGACCACGATATATCCAAGCTTGCGGAGATAGCGGTGGGCGAGGTCCTCACCGCGCCGTCCCCAGGCACGGTCATGGCTCCACCGGGCTAACCTCGCCCAGTGCCGCAAGTCGTCGAAAAGCCGCAGAAACATCGCCTACGCCCTAAGATGGCCGCTCCAGCTCGAATTCGATCACTTTGCCCCGCACGACGTAGCAGAGATAGTATTCCCAGAAGCGCCGGAATCGAGGGAACGCATTCACTAAGAGCTCAAAACCCAAATATCTCCACAATGCTAGTAGCTTGACGCGGACGGAAATCTCGCGCAGTTTCACTGAGCTGTAATAGCCAAAACCGGCGTCATCCTCGCCAAAGTAGCGGAAGGAGTAGCTGTTGAGGTGCCAGCGATGCGTCGGGTCGCAAAAGGAGCTGAAGTCCGTGTAATGGGGGGTGACCAGTACGATCCGTCCCCCTGGTTTCAGCAGACGGTGAAACTCCTCCAAAGTTTTGATCACATCGGCCAAATGCTCGATGACGTGGATGGCGCGAATTTGATCAAAACTGCTGTCGCGAAATGGATAAGGGAAATGGTCGAGGTCGCACAGCACATCGGCTGCGGTAGCGGGGTTGCGGTCAACGCCAATCGCTCCCGGGTATTTCTTGCGGCCGCAGCCGACATCCAGAATCTTCACGTATTCATGGTAAGAGTTTTCACACAGTCTTCCAGAGTGTCGATGGCGAAGTCGGCTTGATCGCGGGTGAGGGTAAGCGGAGGGCTGAGGCGAATGCTGTTGGGGCCAGCGCCCAGGACGAGCACGCCCCGCTCGAAGGCGAGCGTCTCCAACTGATCGCGGAATTCGGGAAATCGTTCCCGGCTTTGTTGGTCTCTGACGAATTCGATTCCAATCATCAGTCCGCGACCGCGGACGTCCCCGACGTAACGATATCGCTGAGGCCACTCACTGAGGCGGTTTAGCATGTGCTGACCAACACGCGCTGCGTTGTCGATAAGCTCTTGTTCGAGCAACTCGACCGTGGCGAGGGCCGCCGCCACAGCGACGGGATTCCCCCCAAAAGTGGAGGCGTGCGCGCCAGGTTTCCACTGCATCAGCTCAACCCGGGCGATGGTTGCACTGAGCGGCAGCCCGCTAGCGATTCCCTTGGCCACCGTGAGGATGTCTGGCTCGAGGCCGAAATGATCGGAGGCCCACATTTTGCCTGTGCGGCCCATCCCCGACTGAACCTCGTCCACAATGAGGCGGATTCCGTGCCGTTGGGCAAGCGCCTGCAATTCGTCAAAAAATTTTTGCGGCGGCACGATGTAGCCGCCCTCACCCTGAATCGGCTCCAGGATGATCGCTGCTACTTCTTCGGCTGGCAGCATGCATCGCAGCACTTCGTGCTCGATGAATTTCACGCACTCCACCTTGCAGGTCTCCGGCTGGCGGTTGTAAGCACACCGATAACAGTTGGCGTAAGGCACGTGCACGATGCCGGGGAGCAAAGTGCCAAAACCCTTCCGCTGGACCGCCTTGCTTGCTGTCAGCGACAACGCACCCAGGGTGCGGCCGTGGAAGCCGCCCAGAAAAGCCACGAATTTCTCGCGTCCAGTGTGGTAGCGTGCCATCTTGAGAGCGGCTTCGATGGCCTCGGTCCCGCTGTTTCCAAAGTAGACTTTGCGAGGCAGTTTGCCTGGAGCCAGTTGCGCCAGTTTTTCCGCAAGCTGCACCATGTTTTCGTAATAGAAGTCGGTGCCCGACATGTGGATGAGCTGTGCGGCTTGGCGCTGGATGGCTTCCACAACCTTGGGATGGCAGTGACCGGTGGCCACCACGGCAATGCCGGCGTTGAGATCCAGAAAGCGGTTCCCGTCGACATCCTCTACGATCGCACCTTCCCCTTTCTTCACCACGAGAGGGTAGGGACGGGTGTAGGACGGAGAAAGCACCGTGTGATCGCGCGCGATGATGGCTCGCGCCTGTGGCCCGGGCAGCGGCGTCACCAGGTGAGGAAGATCCTTTCGAACTGTAGAAAACGCTTGAGTCATCTCACCCTCCTCCAAAACAATCTTCGTTCACGTGAAAAAACAGCGAGAGACGGCAGGAGGGCGGGCTGTTAATCGCAGCCAAAAAGGGAGGGACGCGCCTGGGATGGCACCTTCACGTTTTTATTTTAGCGAAGTTCGAAGGAGAGCGATGCGCACTGGCTCATGTGACGTCTGAGCCAGTGCGCCCAATCTGGCTCTACTTCTTGAGTGCGTTTTCGATGGCCGCAATCAGCTCCGGGGCGTCAGGCCGGACGCTTGGCTCAAATCGAGCGATCACCTTGCCGTCGCCGTTGACCAAGAACTTCGTAAAGTTCCACCGGACCTCACCAGAGCCTTGAGTTAGGAACTGGTAGAGCGGCGCGATGTCAGATCCCTTGGCCGAGATCTTGGAAAACATGGGAAAGGTCACGTTGTAATTACGGGTGCAAAACTGCTTGATCTCTTCATCGGAACCCGGCTCCTGTCCGCCGAAGTTATTGGCTGGAAAACCAAGCACGACCAGCCCCCGGTCCTTGTACTTTTGATACAAGCTTTCAAGGCCTGCATACTGAGGCGTATAGCCACAGCGGCTAGCCACGTTCACAATCAGCAAAACCTTGCCTTTATAGTTCGATAGCGGCGTCACTTTGCCGTCAATCGACTTCGGCGAAAAGTCGTGGACAGAGGAAGCAGCCGAGACGGTGCTGGACATCATCAACACTCCTGTGAGAAAAAGAATCGCCCTGTTCATGCTGTTGCTTAGATGCAACGACATGGACACCAGTTCCAAGTAAAATGGGGGGCGGGATGAAGCGTGCACTCACGCCCCTGACCTTTCTCGCCCGCAGCGGCTTCGTGTACCGCGACAAGGTCGCGGTCATTCACGATGACCTGCGCTTCCGCTATGCCGAGTTTCAAGATCGTTGCCACCGTTTGGCAGCCGGCTTGCGCGCCTTGGGCGTTGAGCCGGGCGATCGCGTGGCGGTGCTTGCGCCAAACACCCCCATGGCCTTGGAACCACATTTCGCCGTGCCGCTGATTGGCGCTGTGCTGGTCATGTTGAACACCCGGCTGGCGGGATCCGAGCTCGCCTGGATCCTCAACCACTCTGGCGCCAAGGTGATTCTCGCCGATCCCCAACTGGTCAAAGTTCTTGATCCGCACCGCGCGGAAATGCCCGAACTCAAGCACGTCGTTACAGACTACGAGGCGTTCCTGGCTGGGGGTGTGCTGCCGCTTGAACCACTGCCCGAACCTGACGAAGACGGTTTGCTTTCGATCAACTATACGAGCGGCACGACGGGTTTTCCCAAGGGCGTAATGTACTCGCACCGCGGCGCCTATCTGAACGCGCTCGGCGAGCTCCTGCAGTACGGACTTTGCGAATCCAGCGTGTACTTGTGGGTGCTGCCCTTGTTTCACTGTAATGGCTGGTGTTTTCCCTGGGCCGTAACGGCCGCTGGTGCAACCCACGTCTGTTTGCGCCAGGCTCATCCGGAGCAAATCGCCGCCGCCATCGCCAGTTACCGGGTGACTCATTTTTGTGGTGCGCCCGTGGTGGTGGGGAGCCTGGCCCATTACGCTGCTACGCAAGGCATTCGCTTTGATCACGGCTTGCGCATCATTACGGCGGGAGCGCCCCCCTCGCCGGCCGTGCTCCGCGCCGCCGAAGCGATGGGTGCGGAAATCTTTCATTGTTATGGTTTGACCGAGACCTACGGGCCGATGACGCTTTGTGACTGGCGGCGAGAGTGGGACGCGCTTCCTCCCGAGGAGCGAGCGCGCATCAAAGCCCGGCAGGGAGTGCCTTACATCATTGCCGGAACCGACGTGCGGGTGGTGGATGAACAAATGAATGACGTGCCTGCGGATGGCGTCACGATGGGTGAAGTAGTCATGCGGGGCAACAACGTCATGATCGGTTATTACAAGAACCCGCAGGCAACGGAGCAGGCTTTTCAGGGCGGCTGGTTTCATTCCGGAGACTACGCTGTCATGCACCCAAACGGCTATTTAGAAATTCGCGACCGGAAAAAGGACATCATCATTTCAGGGGGAGAAAATATTTCGTCCGTGGAAGTAGAGCGCGTGCTCTATGAACACCCTGCTGTGCTGGAGGCAGCCGTCGTGGCCGTACCCGATGAAAAGTGGGGCGAGGTTCCCAAAGCGTTCCTCACACTCAAAGAGGGGCATTGGGCAACGCCAGAAGAAATCATTGCCTTTTGCCGGGAGCGAATGGCGCATTTTAAATGTCCGAAACACGTAGAGTTTCGCCCGTTGCCAAAAACGGCGACGGGCAAGATTCGGAAGAATGAATTGCGGGAACTCGAATGGGCGGGCCGCGAAAAGAGAGTCAACTAATATGGCCTATCAAAATGTGCTTCTCGATGTAGAGGCTCCTTTGGCTGTGGTGACGCTGAACCGTCCTTCACGCCGTAACGCCTTATCTCTCGAACTTATGCTCGAGCTCATCGACTGCCTGGAACGCATTTCCCAAAACCGGGACGCCAGGGTGGTAATTCTAAAAGCCTCGGGCGTCGCCTTTTGCTCGGGCCATGACCTTTCCGAGATGACCGCCGGTTCCATCAACGACTACCGCCGGCTGTTTGATGTTTGTACAGAGCTGATGGTCAAGCTGCAATCGATTCCTCAGCCCGTCATCGCCCAAGTTCAAGGCGTAGCGACGGCAGCGGGCTGCCAGCTTGTAGCCAGCTGCGATCTGGCAATCGCGTCCGAAAATGCTTGGTTTGCAACGCCAGGAGTCAAAATCGGCCTCTTCTGCACGACTCCCATGGTGGCGTTGACGCGCGCCATTGGGCGCAAGCGCGCCATGGAAATGCTGTTAACTGGTAAACCCGTGCCGGCAACACTAGCTGCCGACTGGGGTTTGATTAATCGCGCGGTTCCAGCCGAGCAGCTGGCCTCGACGGTTCGTGACTTGGCTCTCCAAATCGCGGCTTCCAGCAGCTTCACGGTTGGGCTCGGCAAACAAGCCTTCTATGCACAGATTGATCTTGATCAGCCCAAGGCCTACGCCTACGCCAAAGAGGTCATGAGCATGAATGCTCTGGCCGGAGATGCACAGGAAGGGATCGCCGCTTTTCTTGAGAAGCGAGCTCCCTGCTGGTCTGGTCAGTAACGGGAACCGGTTTACTGGCGGCGCCGGCGAGGCGGTGGTGGCGAAACCGGAACCCGGCCAGCGCCCGGCAGTTGCAACAGGCGCCCGATTTTGACTTCCCACTAACCGCGCTTCAATTCTGCCTGAGCGGCGTGGTAAAGCGCGCGGATGTAGCCCATGCTATAGGACCACCCTGAATGTCTCCCTCCTGCCATCGCCGGGACGTGATCGGCGATGAGGTTGCCACGAAAGTCCACTTCAACCAGCGTCTTCATCAACTTGTACATATCCGTGTAGCCGTTATCGACAAAAGTCTCCACGAAGTTGGGAACCGGGCTAGACACATTGCGAAAGTGAATTTTCCATAACTTCCCCATCTTGGCAAAGGCACGCACGGCTTCAAAGACGTCCTTGCCCATGTGTTTTCCGCCTTCCATCCACGTGCCGCAACACAGGCAAACGCCGATTGCTGGTGAGTTTGCGATTTCAAGCGCCTTGACGTAGCCGTCAAAAGTGCCAAAAATGTGGCGGGGAATTCCCCCAAGCTCTGGCACGGGCGGATCGTCGGGATGGATGCCAATGCGCACGCCCACCTCTTCGGCGACGGGCGCGATTTGGCGGATGAAATAGGTGTAGTTGTCCCAGAGTTCTTCTTTGGAGTAGCGCCGGCCGTGCGTTAATGGGCCCTCGTAGACCTTGCCGTTCCAGTACCCTTTGGCGGTTGCCAGCCGGAAGGCCCGCGCGGGAGCCCCACCGCGGGTCGTCTCCCGTTCGCTGGACCAAATTCCATTGGCCATATGCGCGTAAGTGATATAGCCAATTCCGGCTTTTGCTGTATCTCGGATGTACTGCTTCAGCCACTCAATTTTTTGGTCCCTTCCTGGAAGGCCCAGAGTAATCTCTTCGATGTTGCGGTTGTCGTTGTTGGAAATGTTCCAAACTTTCAGGCCATGGGATTCCATGCGGGTCTTGATGGCCACGAAGTTTTCATACGTGGCCCGGCCTTTGCCTGTCTGCACGTTGAGATACTCCACGCCCATCTGTTTGATCCAGCTCAAATCCTCGTCCGATACGTCCTCGTTCACCTGCATGGAGATCTTAATTCCCGGGGTGAGAGGGGCAAATTTGGGTGGCGGCGGGGCCGGAGACGCTGCGGGCGCCATGGCCACGGCCGGGGCAAAGGTAAAAGCTCGTCGGCTAATCTCGCTCATAGGATTCACTCCGCTTCTGCAGATCATATCCCTGCGGGCAGCCGGCGGAAAGGTGAGCCTGCGAGCCCCGCGTTCGCTGGCGATAAAATGAGAAAGCCAAAAGAAAAAGGAGCCCTCATGGAATCCACCAACCTTTCTCGCCGTTCTTTTTTTCGAACCTCCACAAGCGCCGCGGCTGGAGCGACTGCCTTTCAAATCATCAAACCGGAACTTGTGCGCGGAGCGGGCAAGGAGAAGTTGAAAGCCGGCCTGATTGGCTGCGGCGGACGGGGTAGACAAGCCGTTATCGACATGATGAACGGCACCGAGAACATCGACTTCGTCGCCATGGCCGACATCTTCGAAGACAAACTTGAAGGCAATTTACGCTGGCTGAAAGAAACCCCGAGCCATGCGAAATTTCAGGACCGCATCAAGGTGGATCCAGAGCACCGTTTTATTGGTTTCGATGCCTACAAGAAGTTGCTGGCCACCGATATCGACATCGTTATGCTGTGCACGCCTCCAGGTTGGCGTCCGCTTCACTTTGAGGCCGCTGTCGAGGCCAGGAAGCATGTTTTTTGCGAAAAACCTTTTGGCACGGATCCGGTCGGTGTGCGCCGCTTCATGAAAGCGGCAAAAAAGTCCGAGGAGCTAAAACTAACCGTTGTGTCAGGCGCGCAGCGTCGTTTCGCCACCGAGTACATACAAACCATCGAGAAAATTCAGAATGGCGCCATCGGCGAGGTCGTGGCCACTTATGCCTATTGGGTGGGCACGCCCGTGATCCAGCAGAAAGGGCGCGATCCAAAGTGGGGCGATGGCACCTGGCAGCACCGCAACTGGTATTCCTACGTTTGGATTTGTGGCGATCAGGTGGTGGAGCAGCATCTGCATAACATCGACGTGATCTGCTGGGTTATGGGGACGCATCCGGAACGAGTCTGGGCCAGTGGCGGCCGAGCCTGGCGTCCGAATGAGGAGCTCTATGGCAACATTTACGACCATCTTTCCGCCGATTTCGAATTTGCCAATGGTGTTCGTCTGTCGAGTTACTGCCGCCAATACCCGCGCGGTAACAACATACACAACAACATCAGCGAACTCGTAGTGGGCACCAAGGGTCGAAGCAAATGCAACGATATGGGCGAAAAAGGCGGCAATCCTTACGTTAACGAGCACGCGGCTCTAGCCAACAGCATCCGTGGCGACGGTCCCTACGTCAACCATGCCATGGCCGTTGCTGAAAGCACCATGGCGTGCATCATGGCGCGCGAAGCAGCTTATTCGGGCGAGATGGTGACCTGGGAACGAATCATGCAGTCCCAGCTGGATCTTATGCCCAAGGAAATGGGCTACGACGTGAAGATACCGGTCACTCCGATTCCCGTCCCCGGCGTCTACAAGCTGATCTAGTCGCCGCCGAAATCGCCGCCTCAACTCGAGCGCCGCGCAGATTCCCTGAGCGCCAAAGCTGCGCTGAGCTTGAATAACGGATTTTCCCCAAGCGGCCGCTGTTGTTTGCCGCGCAATTTCGGTCGACGGGAATACTTCAAGGATTTGACGCCAAAACGATGCCTGAACTGTCGTGGTGGAAATGGCTGCTCGGAGCATGGTGCGCGTTCAACATTGGCGTGGCAAAGACGGGGGTGCCTGGACTCGGGATTTTCGCCATCCCCCTGTTTGTTTTTACGGTCGGTGACGCCAGGCTTTCAGCCGGATGGCTCTTGCCGGTTCTGATTAGCGCGGATGTTTTTGCCGTGTATTACTACCGCCGGCACCCTGCGGCGAAGCGTTTGTTTTCGCTGATGCCCTCGGTTTTCGCCGGCCTTGTTGTCGGCGCATGGGTGCTCCGCTACGATGACCGCGTGCTGCGGCCCCTAGTGGGCGCCATCATCCTGGTGATGCTGGGTCTTTACCTCCTGCGCCAACGCGCCGTGAATCCGATGCCAACCGAGGGGGCTTTTTTCACCGCCTTTTATGGTGTCTTTGCGGGCTTCGCCACGATGATTGCCAATGCTGCGGGGCCCGTCATGAACCTGTATTTGCTCACCAAGAAGCTTGCCCGCGAGGATTTTGTCGCAACGGGAGCGTGGTTTTTCTTTTTCGTCAATCTTGCGAAGCTCCCGGTCTATGTGAGCCATGAGATGATCAGCAGAACGTCGCTGGCGTTTGACGCGGCCATGCTTCCAGCGGTCATCGCTGGGGCGCTAACGGGCCGCCAGCTGCTCAAGCGGATCCCGCAAAAAGCTTTTGAGTTCGCCGTCTTGGGCTTAACGTTACTGGCTACGGTCGCCCTATTTGTGCCGGCCCGCTAGACCCGGCACGCCGCCCATGGAGGTCGCCGTGCGGACAGCCCGGAGAATCGCCCGGCTCACAGCCTCCGCAGCCGCGACCCCCAGGGAATCTAAGGGTGCTGAAGCGTCGCCGAGTGAAAGAGCAATCACGGTGTCCCCGTCTGAGAGGCTCCAGACGGGCTGAATGGTGCGGGCCAGGCCAAGGCTGCCGAACTGAGCCAGTTTTGTGGCCTGCACTTTGGTCAGTTTCGCATTCGTGGCCACGGCCACCAGCGTGGTGTTCGCCGTCGAAGCAAAGCCACTGCCACCACCCCGTTTGAGAACCGCGCAGGCGTCTATCAAGTCTTCGCTGTCGGGTGAACGGCGAGCGCCCGCCACCAGTTGCCCGTTTTCGGGATCGCGAACGTCCCCCCAGGCATTGACCACGGCTAAGGCGGCCACCCGGACACCCGCCAGATCGCCATCCAGCCACACCGTTGCGCTGCCCACGCCAGATTTCATGGCATGGCGCATCCCCAGCACCTTACCGACAGTCGCCCCTGTTCCTGCGCCGATGCAACCCTCTTCGACTGCTCCCTCATGCGCCGCGGCCGCCGCGGCCTCCCCCATTTCCCGCGTTGGCCGCGCTGAAGCCGAGCCGATCGCCAAATCATAGAGGATGGCGCAAGGAACCAGCGGAACAACTGCGGCGCCTGCGGGGAATCCAACCTTCTTCTTCTCCAAATAGCGCCGGACGCCGCTGGCCGCTTCCAA
The DNA here is from genome assembly GCA_025056455.1 of Bryobacteraceae bacterium. Lineage (GTDB taxonomy): Bacteria > Acidobacteriota > Terriglobia > Bryobacterales > Bryobacteraceae > CADEFT01. Next base: position 29,406 of record JANWVY010000006.1, read on the forward strand.
GCCATAAGCGCTTCCGCCAGCGAATGTGACTGCATGCACCTGGGGAGTCACATGCAACGGGTTCAGCACCTCGAACTCTTGGCTACCGCTGGCTGAGCCTCGCACGTCGACACCGGCCACGGCTCCTCGTTCACAGAGAATCACCGTGCATCCGGTCAGGCCGTGAAAGTCTGAGACGTGTCCCACGCGAATCCCAGCAATGTCAGTGAGTCCCTTGCTCATCAGCTTTTGGACACCGGTATGGTAGCATCAAGTTTCAAGGGATAGCGGATTGCTCGATTTTCTTAAGCCGCCTGTTCTGACCATCCAAGAGTTCTTTATTCTCGCTGGCCGCACCATCAGAAGCATCCCACGCCGACCGCACTACTTGAACGACCTGTTAATGCAAATGGACATCATCGGCGTGGGCTCGCTACCCATTGTGTTGCTGACGGGGTTTTTTAGCGGCGTCGTTATGGGCTTGCAGATGTCGCGCGCGCTGCAAACCTACGGCGCGGTGAGCCAAACCGGTCCCATCGTCGCCATCACCCTGGTGCGGGAAATGGGACCTGTACTAACCGCGGTAGCGGCCGCTGGCCGGAACTCTTCGGGCATCGCCAGCGAGCTGGGGTCGATGAAAGTGACCGAACAAATTGACGCTATGCGCGCCCTCGGCACCGATCCGATCCTCAAACTGGTGAAGCCGCGCTTCCTTGCCACTTCCTTCATGCTGCCCTGTTTGACCGCCATTGCGGATTTTGTTGGCATGATTGGGGGCTACATCATCGCCATTGGCTTGCTTCATCTGACTAGCGCAGAATATTGGAACGGGGCCTACCGGGCGCTCGAATATGATGACCTGGCGCAGGGCTTAATTAAGCCATTCATCTTTGGAATGGTAGTGTCTTTGGTGGGCTGTTTCTATGGATTGCGGACCACAGGTGGAACCCAAGGCGTAGGTCGGGCCACCACGCAAGCCGTTGTCGTGGCGATTGTCTGGATTTTCGCCTTGAATGCTCTTATCACGAAAATCTTCGTGAGCAGATAAGGCATGGCCGAAGCGATCGTCCGTTTTGAGAGCGTCACCGTGGCCTTTGACGGCGTGCCCGCCATTGAGGACGTCAGCTTCGAAATCTTCCCCGGAGAAAGCCGCGTCATCCTAGGCGCCGCCGGGAGCGGAAAAACTGTCATCCTAAAAACAACGCTGGGCCTGCTCCGGCCCGAGCGCGGACGGGTGTTTCTTTTCGGCCACGACATCACCCGAATGAAAGAGCATGAGCTGTTTGATTTGCGCGCGCGTTGCGGAATGCTGTTTCAAGAAGGCGCTCTATTTGACTCCCTCACCATTGAAGAGAACGTGGCTTATCCCCTGCTGAATCAGAAGTCGGTCTCTTGCCCTCCGGAAGAGGTACGAGCACGTGTCGAGGAGGCTCTCCGCTTTGTGGAGCTTGCGCATACCCTCGATAAGTATCCCAGTGAATTATCCGGGGGCATGCGCCGCCGCGTCGGAATCGCCCGCGCCAATGTCACCGAGCCCAGCCTCGTGCTTTATGATTCTCCCACCGCCGGACTAGATCCCATCACCGCGAACAACATTATGGCCCTGATCGTCAAGGAAAGGGATGTGCGGCGCGCAACAACCGTGATCGTCACCCAGCGTTTCCAAGATGGCCTGATCATGGACAAGTATCGCTACAATCCTCAAACGCAATCGCTTGAGCCCGCCCAGCGTGATGGCGAGGGATTGAAATTTTTGGTCCTGAAGCAGGGGCGTTTGGTGTTTGAAGGGAGCCAGCAAGAGCTACAACGCTCCACCGATCCCTACATTTCCAAGTTCGTCATGAGACACTAAAAGTTCGCCATGCCGTCGCCCAGCAAAATCACCTGGATGCAGCTTCGAGTCGGAATCACGGCGATATTTGCGCTCAGCTTGATCGGCGTTTTGGTCTTTTTGTTGACCGGCGTACGCAATCCCTTTGCCCGCGAGGTGGTCATCTATACCTATCTCGGGGATGGCGCAGCTGTAGCCGTCGGAGCTCCTGTGCGCATCAATGGCATCAATGCGGGAAATGTCGCCAACATTGGCCTGTCGGGAGACACCAATCCCATGCGCATCGTCCGCGTGGAAATGGCCGTCGAAGAGCGCATGCTCAAAGAGATTCCCGTTGACTCGGTGGCGACCATTAGCGCTGAAAATTTGCTGGGCGCTAAGTTCATCAACATTAAAAAAGGCAAAAGCCAAACCTTTGTTAAGCCCGGCGCCGAGATTGCGAGTCTCGCCTCGAAGGAAATCTTCGAAATTATGGACTCCTTCTTTCCGTTGCTCACCTCGGTTCAAGTCACCTTGAAGCGAATTGACAACATTGTCGATTTTATTGAAAGCGGACAGGGCAATATTGGAAAACTCATCAAAGACGAAACACTCTATAAACGTATCGACAACATTTTGGCCGAGTTCCAAAAAACGTCGGCCGCGGTGAACGACGGCAAAAGCACGATTAGTCGCTTGCTCTATGAAGATGCACTCTACCAAGATATTCGAGGTTCTCTGTCTCGCGTCGATCGCATTCTGGCGGGAATCGAAAAAGGCGAAGGGACAGCCGGAAAACTGTTGCGAGATCCGGCCATCTACGACGAGCTCCAAAAAAACCTCCTGCTGGTGCGTGCCTTGTTAGAAGATTTGCAAGCCGGCAAAGGCACCGCTGGGAAGTTGCTGAAAAGCGAAGAACTGCACAACCAGATCGCAGGCTTGATGCGCCGTGTGGACACCACGCTGGAAAAGATCAACAGCGGGCAAGGTACGCTCGGGCAGCTGCTGGTCAATCCGCAGCTGTATGAGCAGCTGAATTTGACTTCGCGCGAAGTCACTGGGCTACTTAAGGACTTCCGGGCTAATCCAAAGAAATTCCTTCATATTAAGCTAGGCCTGTTCTGACCCGTGGCGGCCAGGCGCATCCTGATTGTGAATGCCGACGACTTCGGATTCACGCGCGACGTGAACGCCGGTATCGTGCAGGCGCACCGCACTGGCATTCTGACAGCCACTACGCTGATGGCGAACGGTGCGGCTTTCAACGACGCGGTTTGCCTGGCGCGCCAACATCCTTCGCTGGATGTTGGTTGTCACTTGGTGCTGGTCGGCGGTCCCTCGCTATCCCGGCCGGGTCAAGCGCTGCCAGCCAGCATCCAGGGACTTTTGCTGGCCCTGGCGCGGCGAGACCTCGATATTGAAAAAGAACTCGAGCTTCAGCTGCTCAAGCTTTTCCAGGCTGGAATTCAACCCACGCACCTCGATACGCACAAGCACACACACTTCCTGCCCCCGGTGCTGAATGTGGTGGCGAATTTAGCGGTTCGATATCAAGTGCCATGGGTCCGGCGACCCATTGATTTCCCTCTTCAAGCGCGGCAACTTCCCTGGACGCGGCGGCTGCTCAGCGGCACGCTGGGCTTGCTCGGCCCCCATGTTCACCGCGTGTTGTCTCAGCACGGTTGCCGCACGACGGATCATTTTGCAGGCTTCCGTTTCACCGGTTCTCTCAAAACCCGGGAACTGATCGAACTGCTCGAACAGTTGCCGGTCGGCGTCACCGAGTTGATGACGCATCCTGGCTACTGCAGCTCTGAGTTGCTCGCCGCGCGCACGCGTCTAAAAGAAAGCCGCGAGGAAGAATTAAAAGCCCTTATCGCACCCGAGACCCAGGCTGCCATACAACGCCTCGGCATTGAGCTTTCGAGCTTTCGCGATCTTCGCTGAGCGTTTCTTTCCTCGAGCCGTCATTGCGCCAGGACGGCGTATCCCGGATTGAGAACAACCTTGGTGGGTGGCGCCGCCACTGGCAAATCAAAACTGACTGGCGTTGAGCCCGTTTGGACCCACTTGGTGATGGCGCGCTGGCGCGGGAGTTGAATTTCCACTGGGACCCAAGTGCTGAATTCCTCGTCCACCGCGCTCTGCGTAACGGTTACTCGAAGCACGAGCTTTGGCGCCTTGCCAGTTAGCGTATGGCTTAGTTTCAGCGTGGGGATCCCAGTGCCGTAGACCCAGGTCTCGAAAAAGTTTTCGAGTTTCGGGTCTACGGCGCCTGCTGGCATGTGCTGGCTTGCCGCCCTGTGGAATTCTTCGGTGGTAATCCGGTTGTACAGATGCTGCCGGTAGATGCTGTTCAGGAGTTTCCAGAATTGCCCGTCGCCTAATCTACGTCGCAGCATATGAAGAATCCAGCTGCCTTTTTCATAGGTCACCACCGACCACGAGGCCGGCGACTGGGAAGAGTACAAACGGTGGCCCATGGTGACCGGGCCGGCTGATTCGATCGTCCGGCCATCCTCCAGTTTCTTCAGCAAGTTGGACCGGTAGGATTCGAGTACGGCCTCGAGCGTGCGGCTCCCTTTGCGTTTCTCGAGCAGCAGGAGGGCGCAGTAGTTGGCCAAGGCTTCCATAAGCCAGTCGTCTTGGTAGTCTGCCGAGGTCACTCCGTTGCCCCACCATTGATGCGCCACTTCGTGAGCATGAATGATCTCGGAATAAAACAAATGATCAATTGGCTCTGAGCGCGAAAGCTGTCTTTCCGCCGGATCCAAATAGGCGAGCGTTGAGAGATACAGAAGGCCCGGAAAACCCTGGCCAAACCTGCCGGGAATAGGAGAGGCGATGAGCTGGTTGAGCGGAGGCGGGCCAAGCCGTGCCGAAAGTTCCGCAAAGGAGTCACTAATTTCGTTTGCGAGTTTCACGAGTTGTGCTGTCGGATCGGGTGTTGGGGGCGACAAGAGGATAATTTCGGGGGGACGCCGCAAGGGCCCGCGGGGCGGAAAAGGACTTCCCGGCATGTTCCCCACTTCCAAGGGGCGAGGTTTGGGCTGCAAGGCGGTTTCTACGCGACGGTTCGCACACACTTCCACCGTTAAAGCTCCTCGGCTCACCTTTTTTCTCTCAAAATCGCCGAGGTTGAAGCCGAACAGGCGGACCGGGGCAGAAGTTTTGCGGCGTGTGACGCGGAAATCCCCAACCGTCTCCTCGCTCACAATCTCTCCTGCGGCAACGAAGTCGAGCGACTTGGGGTACCGGAAGGTCACGTCATACAGCGCGAACTGGAGCGTCCGGTTCGGATACCAGGAGCCGCGTGAGCCCACATAATACACGTTGTTACCGGCCTCTAAAATCACCTGTCCCTCGTGGTGGAGCTCGACTTCCACCACCTTTGCTGGTTCAAATTCACCTGCGCCAGCTGAAATCAAGAGGATCTGGTTGTCGATGCTCCGCAGCAGATTTGCACGAATCGACTCGGGAGAATAAGCCTCGGCGGCTTGTCCATCAACCGTGGCCCTAGTAACTTTCATGCGCTGGGAAAGCTCGAGGGCAAGCGTCTTTTCTCTGCGCTCTGGCTGAATCCGCAACGTGGTAACGGCTCGCAAATACAGTTCTGGCGTGATCTCGGCTTGAATTTTGACGGATTGGATACGGAGACCATCCCCAAGCGCTCGTCTCGTCCCCGTGCGCCAGGGCCGGGCTTGGAAATGAGTCCAGGTATCAAAAAAGCGCCGGTTTTCCCGGAAGGCCACCTGCCCCACACTGATTTGATGTGCGGCCCGGGGATCCCAAATGACATCGAAATTGCCAAGCGTTTTTCCCGTGAAGGCCCCGAAGAAAAAGCCGAGTTCTCGCCGATGCGGCGAAAGCAAGTCTTCGGCCAGCCGGACTTCGAAGCTGGACAGGAAGTTTTGAATTACTCCGTTCCACTTTTCCGCGAGTAAATTCCCCATTTCCGGACTGGGTTTACTTTCGGCCTGCTGGATCATGCTCAGTAGCTCGGCGGCTGTGTCGTCAGTGAACACCAGGACCGCGTTTTGGACGTGCTCGTTGAGCGTTGGCGAGCCGGTGAAGGAAGCAAGCGACCTTCTTTCGCGCACAAAGGGAGGGATTAACAGCACTTCGCCATCGCCGCCCTCCACCTCGGTTGAAAAAATTGCGGCCACGCGCTGCCCCTGGACCGGCTTGGCGAAAACTAAGTAGCCTTCGCTGAAGTAGATTTTGAGCTCATCGCGCGCGAAACGCAGGTCGCGAACCCGGTAACAGGCAGCGGGATCGAGGCCGGAGCTTCTGGCAAGTTTTGCCAGCTCACCCGCTGTGGCGCCGTTTAACGCCGCCGAGCAAAGCAGCAGAAATGTAACAACCGCGCCCACGTTTTCAGTCTATCCCGCCTTGGGTCGCGCTTGGTTTTCCCTCCGCCCTACGGGCCTTTGCGAGGCTATTTACAAACGCGCTTCGAGCTTGAGGCAGGGCCTTGCTCGCGAACGTGGCGTGGGCGATTGGCTCTCGGGTTTCGAACCCCTTCTGGCCTTCTGGCGAGGTTCTGCGCTGGCCACCCTGCGGTAGAATCAATACTAGCTTTTCATGAAGTCCCGCATTCGCTCCACCACGATCCTCTGTGTTCGCAGAAACAACCAGGTGACCATGGCGGGAGACGGCCAAGTGACGCTTGGACAAGAGGTGTTGAAAGCCAACGCGCGAAAGCTCCGCCGGCTGCATAACGGCAAGATCCTCGCCGGCTTTGCCGGCTCAACGGCGGACGCTTTCTCCTTGTTTGCCCGTTTCGAGAGTAAACTCGAGCAGTTTAATGGCAACCTTCCCCGCGCTGTTGTGGAGCTAGCCAAGGATTGGCGTACGGACAAAATCTTGCGTCACCTGGAGGCGCTGCTGCTGGTTGCTGACCTGGCGAACACCTACATTGTGAGCGGCAACGGCGATGTGATCGAGCCCGACGAGCCTCTAGCCGCTATCGGTTCTGGCGGCCCATTTGCCAAAGCCGCTGCTGTCGCGCTTTATGAGAATACGTCGTTGTCCGCCCGCGAGATCGCGGAGAAGGCGATGAAGATCGCCGGCGATTTATGTATTTACACCAACCGCAACACCGTTTTTGAGGATCTCGCCTAATGGTGATCTATCTGCCTAGCCAGTCTCTGGATGAAGAGCCGGCCCTCGATGAACTTACGCCGGCGGAGATTGTGCGCGAACTTGATAAGCACGTGATCGGACAGTCAGAAGCTAAGCGCGCCGTCGCCATCGCCCTTCGCAACCGCATCCGCCGCCAGCGGCTTGAGCCCGAAATGGCCGAAGAGGTGATGCCCAAAAACATTCTGATGATTGGGCCGACCGGGGTCGGCAAAACGGAGATCGCGCGGCGGCTCGCCAAGCTCGCAAACTCCCCGTTTTTGAAAGTCGAAGCCAGCAAATTCACGGAAGTGGGTTATGTCGGCCGGGACGTCGAGTCGATGATCCGTGATTTGGTGGAAATCGCCATCGAGATGGTGCGTGAGGAGCGCTTAGACGAAGTAGCCGAGCGCGCCGAGCGCAATGCGGAAGAGCGGCTGCTCGACTTGCTGATGCCTCCTCAAGCCGATCCTTCCGAGTCGGCTGAGCGCACGCGCGAGAAGCTGCGGGAGAAACTGCGGGCCGGCAAACTCGATGACCGGACGGTGGAGATTGACGTCAAAGAGCGAGGTCCTAGCTTTGAGATTGCAGCCGCCCCGGGCTTTGAGGAAATGGACATCAACCTCAAAGAGATTCTGCCCAACCTCTTTGGCCCCCGTTCGAAGAAGCGCAAGATGCGTGTTCATGAAGCGCTCGACTACCTCACTCAAGAGGAAGAGCAAAAGCTGATTGACATGGACCAGGTGACCCGTGTTGCCTTAGAGCGCGTGGAGCGAAATGGGATTATCTTCCTCGACGAGATCGACAAGATCGCTGGGCGCGAAAGCGGGCATGGGCCCGACGTGAGCCGTGAAGGTGTCCAGCGCGACATCCTGCCCATCGTAGAGGGTACAACGGTTAACACGCGTTACGGCTTCGTTCGCACAGATCACATTTTGTTCATTGCAGCTGGCGCCTTTCACGTCGCCAAACCAAGCGAGCTGATTCCCGAATTGCAAGGCCGCTTCCCAATCCGCGTGGAACTGAAGTCGCTCACCGAGGAGGATTTCGTTCGCATTCTCAAAGAGCCAAAAAACGCTCTCATCAAGCAATACGTCGCGTTGCTTGAAACCGAAGGCATCCGGCTCACTTTCACCGACGATGCCATCGAAGAGATGGCGCGCTATGCCGCCCAGCTAAACCAGTCCATGGAAAACATCGGGGCGCGACGTTTGCACACCATCATGGAAAAAGTGGTGGAAGAGATTTCCTTTCAGGGGCCGGACCTCAAAAAGAAGAATGTGAAGATCGACGCTGCCTATGTGCGCCAGCAGCTGGCGCCGATTGTCAAGGATCAGGACCTGAGCCGTTACATCCTCTGATGAAGGACCCATCCCACGCCAGGGCTCGCCGTGTCGTTGTCGCTACCCTCTGGCTGGTCAGCGTCTTGAGCGGGTGTGGCTATGTCGGAGACCCCATGCCGCCAGCTTTACTGATACCGATGCCACCCTACCAGCTGACGGTCCAGCAACAAGGGGGCAACCTAATCGTCACCTACCAGTACGCCAGCATGACCACCGAGGGGTTGTCCGTTGCTGGGTGGAGCGAGGCGGAGCTCCGAATTGGTCCCATCCCGAGCGGTCCTTTCCAGCCGGAGGTTTGGGCGGCTCAAGCGCGGCGAATTCCCGTAAGCCATCTCTCCGTGGCCTCGCCCGTTCGCCTCGAGATTCCAGTCACCGATTTCGTGGATCAGGAGATTGCTTGCGCCGCTCGCGCCGCTGGTCCCAAGGGGCGCTGGTCCGGTTGGTCGAACTTCGCCGCCTTGCGGATTGTGAAACCTCTTCCGCGACCGGAGGCTTTGCTCGCCCGGTCAGCGCCCGAGGGAGTGATTCTGAGCTGGCAGGTGGCCGAATCCCGGGCCGGCATGATCTTCCGTATCTGGCGCCAGCAGGAAGGCGAGGAAGAATTTCACTTGCTGGCCGATACCCTGGCGTCGCCCTACGTTGACAAAAGCGCGGAATACGACAAACCATACCGCTACCAGGTGCGAGCTGTGCTCAAACAGGAAGGCAGCGAGATCGAAGGCGACGCCTCGGAGATTGTGCCCATCCGGCCGGCGGATGTCTTTCCACCCTCCACACCAACGGGCCTCAACTTTATCCTGGGGGTGAATTCGGTTGAGTTGGTCTGGGACCGCAACACAGAACCCGATTTCCGCGGCTACGTTGTTTACCGCGCCTTAGCCGGCGGCGAATTTGTGCGCCTAGCCGGGCCGCTGCCCTCGCCGGCCTACTCCGATAAAACCGTCGAAGCTGGGCGCAGCTACCGCTATGCGGTTAGCGCCCTCGATGTGGCGGGCAACGAGAGTCCTCCCTCAGTGCCGGTGCTGGTGACCACCCCCCCTTAACCTTCGCTCAGAAGATCATGCATATGATCATGCATACGCCTATGAGAAAGCACATTCGCTTCAGCCCCAACCGAAAGACCTGGCCTACCGCGCCCGATAGCTCTCCCCTAGTTCGCTACGGTATTGTCCAAGGCGATACGGTCTATGAGACCGATTCCTTGTGGTCCACAGAAACCAAGGATGAGTTTGCGCTAACCGACATCCGCCTGCTTCCACCCTGCTGGCCTTCCAAAATCGTCTGTGTCGGCAGGAACTATGCGGACCACGCAAAGGAACTTGGCAATCCGGTTCCAAGTGAGCCCCTGATCTTCTACAAACCGGTCAGCTCGCTCCTTGCAAGCGGCGATTCCATTGTCTATCCCTCGCTGAGCCAGATGGTCAGCTTCGAGGGAGAGCTCGGCGTCGTCGTGGGACGGCAGGCCAAGTTTGTCCGTGCCGAGGATGCCTTGGATTACGTCTTTGGCTACACCATTGTCAACGATGTCACGGCACGGGACTTACAGAAAAAGGACGGCCAGTGGGCGCGGGCAAAAGGATTTGACACATTTTGTCCGGTGGGGCCTTGGATTGTTCCTGCCCGCGAGGTCGACTTCGACCGCTTGCGCATCCGCACCTGGGTGAATGGGGAAAAGAAACAGGATGGCTCAGTCCAAGAGATGATTTTTTCGGTGAGTGCTATAATCGCCTACGTCACGCAGTTTTTGACACTAGAACCAGGCGATTTAATCGCCACAGGCACTCCTCCGGGAGTGGGTCCACTAGAACCGGGCGATACGGTCCGCGTCGAAATCGAGGGTATCGGGGCGCTCGAAAACACGGTTGTCCGAGGCTAACCATGAAGATTTTTCTGGACACTGCGAATCTCGATGAGATCCGCCGAGGGGCGGAATGGGGCATTGTGGATGGAGTCACCACGAACCCCTCCTTGATCGCCAAGGAGGGCAGGCCAGTTGAGGAGCAGATCCGCCGCATTTGTGAAATTATCGACGGCGATATTAGCGCCGAGGTCGTTGCTGTTGACGCCAAGGAAATGATCCGCGAGGGTCGCCAGCTCGCGAAAATTCACAAAAACGTGGTGGTGAAGTTGCCGCTCATCCGAGAAGGAATTAAAGCCTGCGCGGCGCTTTCCAAAGAGGGGATCCGCACCAATGTCACCCTCTGCTTCACGCCTGCCCAGGCCTTACTGGCAGCCAAGGCTGGCGCCTACATCGTAAGTCCGTTTGTCGGCCGCTTGGATGATATCGCCACCAGCGGAATGGACTTAATCCGCAACATTTGCGCCATCTACAAAAACTACGGCTTCACCACACAGGTGCTGGCTGCCTCGCTCCGGCATCCAATTCACGTGACGGAATCTGCTCTGGCCGGCGCTCATATTGCAACCATGCCCTTTAAAGTTCTGGACCAGCTCTTCAACCACCCCCTGACCGATAAGGGGCTCGAGCAGTTCCTCAAAGATCACGCGAAAGTGTTTCAGGAAAGCGGCGCAGTTGGCTGATCGCCTGTGAGTCCGACGCTCGCCCTTGCTTTTCTTGGCAGTTTTGGCGCTGCGCTCCTGATCCTTGTAGGGTGGCTACTCCTCGGAAAGCGCCGCTCGGCAGAAGAAAGAGAGAGAGCGCGCCGCCGGTTTCTCAGCCTGCGCGGTCGAGTCGCCGAGGCGGAAGTGACCGACGTCGACGGCCTGACACTTTGTTACTGCTATCAAGTGGGCGGAGTTACTTATCACTCCACGCAAGACGCAGCGCTGTTTGCGCACATGCTTCCCCAGGATCTGTCCTTACTTTTGGGACCGGCCGTGATCAAATATGCGCCGGGCAACCCGGCGAATTCCATCCTGATCAGCGAGGAGTGGAGCGGCATTCGTTTGGCCAAGCTACCCTCCCTCGCAAAATCGAAAGGAGATTAGCACCCCATGCAAACTTGGTTGTTGAGAAGCTTGTTTGTGGCGGCGGCCACGCTTCTGCTGAGCGGGCCGGCTTCGAGCGCCGACAAGCCGAAATCCATCATCCACGTGGTGACCTTGTACTTTAAGCCTGGAACCACAGAGGCGGACAAGAAAAAAGTTTTGGATGGTGTCGACGAGATGGGAAAAAAGATTCCCGGCATCAAAAACGTCTGGCTCAAGAGCATTAAAGTCCAGGGCGACGCCAATGGAGTCCCTCTAACGACCGCATTTGTCATGGAGTTTGTGGACGAAGCGGCGTTCAAGGCCTACGAGAATCATCCGGCACACCGCGCCTGGGAGAAAATTTACTTTCCCGTGCGGGGAGAAAGCCGGACGCACGACATCACAAACTAATTCGCAGCAGGAAAAAACCTGATGGCCCGTAGAGTTTCCCTTTACAGGCCTCTCAGTTTTTGTCATTCGCCTTTGGGAGTTTCAGGCACCCTCGACACCCAAGAGTGGGTAGCCTGACGCGGCGCCGGGTGGCCACTGCGGCCCGTTAGTTCGGCAGCACGTTTTCGGCGTGCAGACCCTTGGGGCCCTCCTTCAACTCGAACTCCACCTCGCTGCCGTTGGTCAGGCTACGGTAGCCGCTCATCTTGATCGCAGTGTGATGAACGAAGACGTCTTCGCCGGTTGACCTCTGAATGAAGCCATACCCTTTGGCAGCGTTAAACCATTTCACGGTGCCTTTTTCCTTACGTCCAGTCACAGTCCCTCTCCTGAATCATTCGAAAAACACCAGAATGAGTGCCCGGGCACGAACAGAACTTGGATCCCGCGCGAGGTAAGTTTGCAAACCGGGGCTACCACGGAGTTCTGACCTCTAGCCTAGCTCCCAGCAAGTGCAGACCCAAGCACCCCAAGCCTCCCGGACATCTTTCTGACGCTGTGTCTCCCAAATTTTGGCAGAGTCAATTAAAACATTCAAGATAAATTTTGTTTCAAACAATAAGATCTCCTCTGTCGACCGCTGCCAGCCGGGGTGGCGGGGGAGGGAGTTCCCCAGGCCTGCCTGCAAAAACAGAGTGCAGGCTCGGGACGGCGAGCGTGCCGCCGCCTAGGCGGTTGAGACCGTCTCGCGTTTGTGGCGGGCCTCTCACCTCCTCGTCTGCCGAAACGCTCAGCAAAACCTGAGAAAATCAGAAAGTTCCCGGCACTAAATGTCGTGCTCCACGGAAATCCTCGCTGGATGGCCAGCACCATCCTCAGGCTCCCCCTCCGCCTGGTCCCTCGCGATGCCGTAATTCCCATCCTGAGCGGCCCGCTACGGGGAAAGAAGTGGGTTGCCGGCTCGAGCGTGGCTTCTTGCTGGCTGGGAATCTATGAGCGGGCGAAGCTTGAGCAGATGCAGGCTTCAGTCCCGCCAGGCGGTGTTGTCTATGATGTGGGAGCGCAATCTGGCTACCACACCCTGCTCGCCTCGCGGCTAGTGGGCAGAAGCGGTCGGGTATATGCTTTTGAACCGCTGCCGCGCAACTACGAAATGCTCGTCAAGCACCTTTCGCTCAATGAAATCTTCAACGTAGAGCCGGTCCGAGCAGCTGTGAGCGACACCGACGGAGAACTCTGCTTCGACCCTGGCCCGGGTTTTATGGCAGGTCGGCTTTCCGAGCAAGGGACACTTCGGGTCAGATCCGTGACCTTGGACCACTTTCTTTCCAGCCAGGACCGGATCCGGCCTCCCGACGTCATAAAAATTGATGTGGAAGGAGCCGAGTTGAGGGTGCTGCGTGGCGCTCGCCAAATGTTAGCCCAATGGCGGCCCACAGTTCTTCTCGACACCCACGATTTTCTGGGGGGAGCAAATGTAGGCTTGCACGAGGCTTGTGCGCGCTTTCTCGCAGAGCTAGGTTATCAGCTCGAGTGCCAGATTTCCCGCTCCCCGAACCAAGCGTCGAGCATCCTGGCCCAGCCCCCCTCACGCCCAGTCGCCTGCTGCCTTTGATGGCTGGCCGCAACTCCAGCATCTTTGCCGGAAAGCCTGCCGCATTACACTAAGGCAAGGAACTGCCGCCCGGCCGGTTCCAATCCAAAGGGTTTCTGCAAACGGCATGAAGCTTCTTTTCTTCCTTGTTGCGAATTTTGTCCTCTGCGCTCAGGATGCGCGCAAACTGCATCGCGACGCCCTGGTTTTTGACGCCCACCTGCACATGATTAACCGGCAGTTTTATCACGGCGGCGATATTGGAGATCGCGTGGCGGACGGGCAGGTCGATTTGGTACGCGCCCGCGAGGGCGGTCTCGACGCCATGTTCTTTACCCTTTATGTCACAGAACATTACTATCCCCCACGCTATGAGACCAAGCAGGCGCTGCGGCTGATGGATTTGGCCTTATCACAGATCGAAAAAAACCGGTCCCTTGTAGGGCTAGCCTTAAACGCCAGCGATGTCGTTCGCCTGAACCGCGAAGGAAAGATCGCCGCCATGCTCGACCTTGAGGGCGGATTTGATCTAGACGGCGACCTGGCGGTGCTGCGTAGCTTGTACCGGATGGGGTTGCGCGTGGTGCAGCTGCCTGCTCACAACTGGGCAAATCACTTTGCAGAATCCTGCTGTGCCCAAGGCGCCGTGAAAGGGCTGAATGAACACGGCCGCGCCGTGGTGCGGGAAATGAACCGCCTCGGAATGGTGATTAATGTCTCGCACGCTTCGGACGCTACCATCGAACAGGTGCTGGAAATTAGCACGGACCCCGTTATGGCGACGCATCACGGTCTGCGCAGTTTTAACGACATCCCTCGCACGATGCCCGAGAACTTGTTGCGAAAACTCGCGGCCAAGGGCGGCGTCATGGGTTTTCATCTCGGGTGCGAATTCCACAGCCGGCGTTTTTTTGACTACCGCACCCAGCGCGCCGGAAAGCCGTTTTGGGATACTCGAGAAATTGGCAAAAAGGAGGCCCAGCTGACGATTTTTGAAATTGACCGCTTGGTGGCGCCGTTGTTTCCTTCCGTGGGTATTCCCGCTCCGGAAGAGATCAAGCTGTCACTGGACGAGTGGTTCAAGGTCGTGGACCGGGCCATCGAGATTGCCGGAGAGGACCATGTCGCCCTGGGCACAGATCTGGATGGCGGACCGACCTTACCGCGAGGCATGCGCGACATCCGGGATCTCCCGCTGTTAACCGAGGCCATGCTCAAACGGGGATACTCCGAGAAGCGGATTCGCAAGTTTCTAGGTGAAAATACGCTGCGGCTTGTGCGCCAAGTGACCGAAAAACGCCGCTAGCCCTTCACTGGATTCCGAAGAGTCCTGGCCGCACCAGCTTGAACCGAAACCGCGCGGGATTGACGGCCGTGGCGCCGGGCGAGTCCACATAAATGATTTCCGCTGCGACTGGTTCGTAGGCGGCGCGCGGCGCGATGGTACCTTTCGCTACGAGAATTCGCTGGCGCTCAGGATAGATACCAACGCTAATGATCTGATGGAGGCTGTTGGGGCTCGAGCGGCGGGTGGTGAGCAGCAGTAGATTGGGCAGGTCGCGCGTGGATCCCTCCACCTCAATGACAGCGGCATGTCCCAGGTCGTGATAGCGTCCGCCGCCGTGTCGAACCTCCGTTTCGATGTATCGCCCGTCGTGCAGCGACTTCACTCTTCCTCGGATGCGGACGGGATTACCGTGAAGATGATCAGTTTTCCCTCCTACTTCTAAGTCGAAAACCCCGCCGATGCCCGCCTTCTTGGCTGCTTCTACCCCGGCGCGATCAGCCAGAACAAACACCCAGCCTTGGGCTTTCTGCTTGAGCAGCTCTTCCAGGATAAACGTGCTGTCTCCCGCGGATCCCCCGCCAATGTTGTCCCCGGTGTCCATCAGCGCCACGGGGAATTTCGGGGCGTTGATGGCCCGGCGCACGGCTTCGGCCGGCCCCGGCAGGTTGAGCCTCAGTTCGTGGCGGCTGGCCCACATCATGTCTGCGATGCGCCGCGCCTCGCGCTCGGCGAGAGCTTGGTCGTTGTCCGTCACCACAATCACCGACGGGCCCATAAAGGGCACATCCGCCCATTGATATCCTCCACAAGCGCTCGCCGCTAGCACTTTGGGATGTTTCTCCAGTTCCATCGTAGCTTGCGTGATTGGCAGAAACGGTTTTTGGTAGGTGTTCTGAAAGATGATGTTATAGACCATCGGCGGCTTGACGATGGCTTGGGTGATCTTAACCTCCTTTCGCAGGACCCGGTTGAGGATGCGCGCCGCCTGAATGCCGCGATCCTTGGTGTCGAGGTGGGGCACCTGCTTATAGGTAATCAGCGCTGTTGCCAACCGTACGATTTCCGGCGAAACGTTGGCGTGAAAATCGTGAGTCACCACAATCGGTAGCTCCATGCCGAAGGCGGCTCGAAATCGCCGCAGCAGCTCTTCATCTGCATGGGGAAAATTTTCCGCCACCATGGCTCCGTGCAGCGCCAGCAGGATGCCATCCAGCTTCCCAAGCGATTTCATTTTCGCGATGAGTCGAGAGGCGATGGTCTCGAACGTACTCTGCGTCAAGGGGCCTTTGGGGGTTGCGTCGGCGTAGAGCGCAGGAAGGAGCTCGAAGCCCAGTTGCTTGCCCGCAACGATAAAACCTGCCAGCTCGGTCGAGGAACGGCTCCAGAGGTCGAGCAGTTCAGCCGGCGAGTTTCCCGCTTCCTCAATGTCGAAGTCTTCCAGCGTTGTCGGCGAAGGATTAAAGGAGTTTGACTCGTGCGCGAATCCGCCAATCGCCACTCGGAAACGTGGTTGCGCCAGAGCCTCGGCGGCCGACGCCACCAGCAGGAGAAGGAGAAACCGGACGATCATGCGTTTCATCATACTGCGAGGGGGCCGGCAAGCCGCCACCCAGCTAACGTTGTTTTCAAGGGGGGGCGTGATCGCCACAACCCTCGAGCGCCTTGCACTCCAAAGGGATTCCCGCCAGAGCTTGCATTTCGAAGCGGGAACGAAAATTTGTTTCTCGGAAGAGGATTTGCCCCAAGCGCTCGCCTAGCGAACGACCCCCTCAAGCGGGCTGCTTGCCGTGGCATAGAGCTTCTTCGGCATGCGTCCCGCCAGATAAGCGAGGCGGCCCGCCTCTACGCCCAGCTTCATGGCTTCGGCCATTTTCACCGAGTCCTCGGCGGCTGCAATCGCTGTGTTGAGTAGCACGCCATCAAAGCCGAGTTCCATGGCCACAACGACATCGGAAGCCGTCCCGACGCCAGCATCCACAATCAGCGGAACGGACGTGATCATTTCACGGAGGATGCGGAGGTTGCTTACGTTCTGGATGCCGAGTCCCGAACCGATGGGCGCGGCGAGCGGCATGACCGCCGCAGCGCCAGCATCAATCAGCTTGCGGGCGTTAATCAAATCGTCGTTGGTATAAGGCAGCACAGTGAAGCCTTCTTTGACGAGGATCCGTGTTGCTTCGAGCAAACCTTCATTGTCGGGAAACAGGGTGCGCTCATCGCCAATGACTTCCAGCTTCACCCAGTCGGAGAGCCCGAGCTCACGGGCGAGCCGCGCCGTGCGTACGGCTTCTTCAGCCGTGTAGCAACCGGCAGTGTTGGGCAAAAGGAAGTACTTTGAGCGATCGATATAGTCCAGCAGTGATTCCTTGGATTTGTCCGTTAAATTCACGCGGCGCACCGCAACCGTGACCACTTCAGCCCCGGAAGCCTCATGACACCGGGCCATTTCTTGATAGCTCCGGTACTTGCCCGTTCCCACAAACAAGCGAGAACGAAACTCTCTTCCGGCAATGACGATGCGATCCGACATATCTTCATTGTAGGTGCGCGGCGAGAGCCTCGGAAAGCAGTGCTTACGCGGGATGGCTATGGCGGCTTCTCCCTCGGCGCAGGTCTCTACTTCCTGCTACTCTGGTAAGTATGAAAAGAGCTCTTCTGGCCACGATTCTTCTGGGGTCCGTGCTCTCCGCAGCGGAGATGACGGGCTGGATTAGCGACAGTTCCTGTGGTGCAGCCAACGCCAGCAGCGACAAAGGTGCCCGCGAATGCGCTGCTGCTTGCATCAAGGGCGGAGCGAAGGCTGTTTTTGTCACCGAAAAAGACAAAGCCGTCTACAAAATTGCCGATTCCAGCAAGGCGGTGAAATTTCTCGAGAAGAAGGTGAAAGTGTCCGGCAAGATTTCGGGCGACACCATCGAGATCACGAGCATTGCCTACGCCGAATAAGCGTTTGAGCGTTTAGAGCGGGGCCCGGAGCCGCCCTAAAATCCCAGCCTGAGGGCAAGCTGTGTCTGGCGCGGAGCCTTGGCCGAAAAAATCCTCCCAAACGTAGCCGGTTCGTCTGCGTACCGTTCGGGCAGATCAAAATTCCTCCGGTTGAGCACATTGTAGGTTTGAAATTCAAGCGTGAGACGCAGCCGGTCATTCCAGGCAAAGCTCCGCGAAAGAGCGACGTCCAAACTCGCATAGCCCGGCCCGCGCAACACATTCCGCCCAGCATTGCCAAAGCGAAAGCGCGGCGGGACAGCGAAAGCGGCGGTTTCAAACCACTGTGCAACGGTTTTCGGATAACTTGGCCGGCGCAGCACGTTTGGTCGGTCTGAACCAAAATTTCCGCCAGTATTCCCCGAATTGCTGTTGTCGAAACGAAGCAGGGGCGTGAACGCTTGACCGCCTTGCACGGCTTGGATGGCTCTAAGTTCTAGCTTCTTGGGCAGGGCCACGACCGCGGCTGCCACCAGGCGGTGTCCAAGATCGAAGCTCGAAAGACCACGCTCGGCGCGAAAGTCGTTGCTGTTTTGCGGAAAATTCTTGTCGGGCTTGGTGCTGAGAAAGGCAGAAGTATCGTCGATTGATTTCGACCACGTATAAGCGGCGAGCAACGACGTGCGGTTGAACAAGCGGCGATCGAGTGTCAGTTGTAGGGAATGGTAGTTTGAACTGGCGGCACTTTCGATGAAGATGATTCCGCCATATCGCGGGTCGGGCCGCCGGCTTGCAACGTCGCCAGGTCCCGGTGGCGCTTGGTTCAGATCGCGCGACCGGATGAGATGCGTCCCTTTGGACCCAGCGTAAAAGGCGCTCAGCGTCGTCGCAGCGCCCCACTGCTGTTGCAGGCCAAAACTCCAATGTTGTACGTAGGCTGTGGAGAAGTCTGGGTTCACCGTGCTGGGCGACACGGGCCAGATCCCACCCCGCGAGGGAAAAGGGTCGTCTAAACTCAACAGTGCGCTCGAGGTCGGGAAGAAAGCGCGCAGAACGAAAAACGGGGGATTGAAGTACTGCGAAGAGGCCACCACTAGCATCCCGCTGTCGAAATACAAACCATAGCCCGTACGCAGGACCAGGTTTGGCCGTAGATTCCAGGCCAGGCCCAGACGGGGTGCGAAGTTGTTGCGGTCGGCGCCAATTCCGGAGCGTGAAACACCTTGTGTCCCAACCCGCACGATTTCGCCGGTGCCAAGGTTCAACACGCTCATGCGATTGTAGGGATCCGTCGCTGGGGTGTTGAACTCATACCGCAGTCCGGCCACCAGGCTCAGCCTTGGCCGCGGGCGCCATTCATCCTGAGCGTACAGATTGTAGGACGTCGTGCGCAGCGTTTGCGTATTGTCAAGCTTGGCTTGCAGCGTGAAGGAGGGCAGCCCGAGCAGCAGATCTGCGAATCCGACACCGGTAAGCGCGCCGCTAAAGGACAACGAACCGCGCGCCAGTAGGTCCACGTTGGCGTTCGACCGCGTGGCTCGTCCCTGAAATCCAACTTTAAGCGTGTGCCGGCCTCGAATCCAGGCCAGATCCTCCATCAGCTGGTAGGTTGTGTTAAACCGGATTAACGGCAGCGGCGTGGCGTCGCCCACGGGAGATAGACCTTGCACATTAAAAAACGGATAGCCGTAGGAGCGGGGAGCGATCCCGTCGAGCCACTGAGCGTCCCATTCTTGGGCGATATTCCGGGAGTGATTCTCCGGCAAAACCTTGCGCGTGGCGCGGTTGAATCCCAGCCGGAGAGAACTGAGGACTCCAGAGCGAAAACTTCGTTGATAATGCACCAAGGCGTTGTGTCCGGGGTTTTGAACGAAATTCCCAAAGCCTGGAACGTCGGTCGACTCCTCGGCATAGGGCTCGAAAAGATGCTGACGCCCGTAAAAGTGCCGCACCGTGATCGAATGTCCCCCGCTGCAGTGCTCATCCCATCGCGCCCCGCCTTGGGGAAACGATTCGCGCAAGACCGGTTGGGCAAGTAGATTTCCCGCCAGCGACTCGGAGCTTGCTGCTGGAAACAAATTCACAATCTTGCGCGCAAGGCGGTGAATGCGGCTGGGTGGAATGAGGTTGTTTGGGAATGGCGACCAGGCCAGCGGATCACGTACCACAACCTCGCGGCTCGAAAAATCGCCTTCCCGCTCGACCGCTCGCGGGACCGTGGCGAGCCTTGACAAACCGCGGCGCTCTTCGAGCAGATCCGCATTGAAGAAGACAAATGTACGGTTCTTGCGCACGGGACCACCCAGCACACCTCCAAACTGGTTTCGTCCGTACTTGTTCCTGGTGTTTGTCTCAAAGTAGTTCCCGGCGTCCAGCCGGCGGTTGCGAAAGTATTCGTACAGAGTGCCATGCCATGAATTGGTTCCACTACGGGTAATGACGTTGATCTGCGCTCCGCCGCTGCGCCCGTATTCGGCCGAGTAGCTGCCAGCCGTGATCTTGAACTCCTGGATCGTATCAACTGAAGGCTCCATGACGTAACGGTTGGTGTAGAGATCATTGTTGTCGACGCCGTCGAGCAAGAAATTGTTGAATTCTTCGCGGCCTCCGTTGGCGTGAGCAGCGAAGGCGCCACGCGTCGAGAGCTCGGAGTCCTGAACAGGTGGGGCAAGGCCGGCCACAAGGAGCGCAAGTTGGAGAAAATTGCGGCGGTTGAGTGGAAGTTTCTCAATCCGCTGGCGCTCGATCGTGTAGCCAGAGTCGCTCGCCTCAGTTTGCAGAGCAGTAGACTTGACTTCCACGGTCGTGGAAGCGGTGTCGAGTGCGAGTTGAAAGTCCACTTGGCGTGACGAATCCACGGTAATGGGAATGAGCGGGCTCAGCTGGCTCTGAAATGATGGTTTGGAAACCGCCACCTGGTAAGTTCCCGGCGCCAGTTGCACCAAGCGAAAGAATCCCGTTTCGTCCGTTGTCGTGCGCCGGGTGACTTGGCGCAAAAATTCACGCGCCTCAACCAAAACACCTGGCACGGCCCGCCCCGACGGATCCCAGATATAGCCGAAAAGACTTCCGCCCGTTTGCTGGGCCAGGACCTGGTTGGCAAGGCCAACCGCCAGCACGAAGAACATGCGAATGAACCTGCTGTAGTTGCCCTGCATACGTGATTACAATTCCTGGGAGGCGCGCAAGATCGTCTCCTGGAGGAGGAGTTCGAAATCATAGGAATAGCGAAGCGGGGAGCTTGTTTGGATGGCGCGCGCAAGATCTTGAAAATCCCCGATATAACGTTGCTGCGGCGGCAGTGAAATATTTTGCCAGCCCGCTTGGTAACTGCCCCGCGCGGTGCGCAAATTGACGCGCATGTTCGTGCCGGGCTCAACGGGCTGGATCAATACGCAACCGTCGCTGCCAATGACCTCAAAGCTTCGATGCTCCGAGCTTCCGGACATGCGCGCAGAAGTTGTAATCACGGCTAAGGCGGAGTCGTATTCCAGCACCGCCAGCGCGTGATCCGCTAAATCACCTTTTCCGTTCGTGCCTTTTTGCAGCCAGCTTTTGACTACCTTCGGACGTCCGAAAAGATCGACGGCCCGGTCCAGGAGGTGACAACCGAGCTCGAACATCATGCCGCCTTTGTAGCGCGCCAGGGGCGCGCGTGCTTCTTCGCTTAAGTCGGTGTGGATGGCCCCCCGCATCAAGTACACTTTTCCAAGCATGCCGCCTTTGGCCAGTTCGATGGCGCGGCGAATGCCCTCATGAAACCGCCAGATGTAGCCAAGCTGCACGAGCAGCCGCTTTTGGCGGGCTTGCTGGATCAATTCTTGAAAAGGCTTCCACTCATTCGTCGGTGGCTTCTCGAGGTGCAGATGCTTTCCGGCTGCGATCACCTTGCGGGCATAGTCCATCGCCTCCCAGACCGGTGTTTCTACGACCACGAGTTGAATTGTTGCGTCGTGGAACAGTTGCTCCTCGCTAAGTTTTGGATAGGCGGCAAAACTGGCGGGAAGCGCTGGTTGCTGCGGCTCGCAGATCCCAGCTAGCTCATAGTGCGGCAAATTCAGCAAGGCGTTCAGTTTGCCGCGTGCATGGCTATGGCGGGTCCCATAGAGCGCAAAACGAATCTTTTGCTGTGCCGGGGCAAGCGAAGCCGCGCTCGCGCTAAGAAATCGACGGCGGTTCATGAGGCGAGTGCTTCCTTTCCGCTGAGAAATGGCAGGGTGAACCCCGAATAGGGCAGCACGCCGATACGCCGAGCCTTGGCCGCCAGTTCGGTGACCCGCTGCTGGTGGCGCTCTGGAGCGACAGGCTGAAAATGGCAGCGACGGACGAAATCCTCGGGTAGTTGAGAAACCAAGTGCACGTCAAAGAGGCGACCTAGCCGGGCAATCCACCAGGCTTTATGTCCGCCCACCGCGAAGTTGCGCCTGAGTTCTGCCTCCATCTCTTGATCGTTGGCGAATCGATGGAGGTAATCATCGATGCCAGGATGACCCGATCCGCTGCGGCATTCTGCGTAAAACACGATAGACCCGCCTGGTTTCAGGGCCTGTACGGCGTTCTCGAGCCCTTTGTGCGCCTGACGCAGATCGATGTCCAGCGGGTAGCCACCTGCCGAAGCAATGAGGAGATCGAAGGGTTCTTCAAGGTCGGCGCGCAGCATGGCGTCGACTGCTTTACAGCCTTCGCGGTGGGCCAGCTCCCAGTGCCCGGCGACAGCTTTCACCAGCCGCCCCCGGGGGTCGAGCACGACGTTCAGCAGAAAATCCGGCTCCACTAGCCGGCAGGCCTCCATGAGGTCTTCATGAGCGGGGTTGCCTTCCAAGCGGCCACTGCGGCAACGGGGATCGAAGATCATGTTGTGATTGAATGTGGTCGTGCGAGCCCCGGCCACGCCCGGAACCAGGCTCTTGCGGCCTCCGCTGTAGCCCGCAATCAAGTGATAAATGATTTCACCGGTCAGCACAATGCGATCGGCCTCCAGGACGTGCCGGTTGATTTGCACCCGGTTGCCGAAGGAGGTGACGCCGACCTCGACCAGATTTGCCTCATCAAACGCGTCGTGGTCCATACATCGAAGGCGCCGGTAGAGATCCTCACCGAGAATGCGCCGTCTTTCGGCTGGCGTTTGAGGGCGGTGGATGCCCAGCGCAAAAACGACGAAAATATCGCGATCGGGAATGCCTGCGGCATTTAAAGCCTGTACCAAGGGGGGAAGCATCAAGTCGCTGCGCGTGAGCCTCGTGATGTCGTTCACGATCACCGCCACGCGCTCTTGAGGCCGGACTATCTCATCGAGCCGCGGGCTAGCGATGGGATGCGAAAGCGCCTCCACGATGGCTCTTGTTTCATCCTCTTGGGGCGGACAGTCTCGATGACGGATCAGCTCCCCATCCACTCTGACGGCCAGTGATGATTCGCCATAAGGCAGGAAAAACATGGCCAACCCGTAATTCTCTCATGAAGGATTTCGTGTCATCCTCGGAGCCGCTGGTAGAACCACACCAGCCCGGTGAGCAGCAACAGGCTCGCTGCAACCTTACCCCCGAGCGGCGCGAGTTCAACAAAGCCCCGAGCGATGCGGTCCCGTAGATACGAAAAGAAAGCCACCGCGGCGAGATTTGAGAGCGCCACGCCAGCAAGAACCGGCAAAGCCTCGTAACCTGTCGCCGTCAGGTAGATAGCGTAGGACAGCCCGTGAAACAGACCCAGCACGCCGCACACGGCCCAGCGATATCCCGCGGTTGGCAAACTGAGGATCTCAACCGCCAGATAGGCGATGGTCAAAGCCAGCGCTGCCTCCACGAAACGGGGCGAGGGATTCCAGGGCATCAAAGGCACTACGATGGCCGAAATAGTTTCTCCAAGAAAAAATGCCAGCGTGATCCAGCCGAGCTCGATCCAGTTCCGCGCTGCCAGCGCCAGGCAAGCGAGAAATAGTACCGCCGCAGCACTTGAAAACGCCCGCGCGATTCCCGAACCAAACGCGGTCATCCAGGTCTCAAACGGAGTTGGCGGCCGGAAGCGTATTTGCGCCTTCGGCTGCGAAAAATCAAACACTGCCTGATCGGACTTCTCGCCCTTTACAGCTCGAACTAAATGAACATGGTTCGGCACCGTGACCGCGTAAAATGTGCAAACGATTTCGAGCTCCTCCACTGGGTTATCCCACTCATATTCGGCTTTACAGAGAAAAGCGCCCTCCTTGGCGTCCTCTCGGCAGTCTTTTGCGACGAGTCGGCCTGCCTTACCCTGGCTGAGGATCCGGATGTGATCAAAGATCGCTTTTTCAGGGCCCGGCATGTGTTGCAGTTCGTAGAGAGGCATGCGCAAGCGATACACGGCCTTGGCGCCGCTCACTTCGAGATCGGCGGTGCTCATACTAATGACGTGGGCGCCGGCCGGGGCCGCTAGAACCGCCCAGAGAATCAGCCAGCCGCTCCGTCGCCCGCTAGCTGCACAGTAAGCTCCGCTTGTTACCAAGTTCAACTGCCACAGTCTGAAAAACGCCAAGCTCAAGATCCTCCGCCAGTGGGCCGTTAGGGAAGATCGTTTTCAAAGCTTTGTGGCGGATTGTAATAGAGAATCCGCTTACAATACTCGCAATAGAGAATAGCGTCTGTTCCTTTTCGCAGATCTTGGATGAGCTGTGGCCGTAAAACCAGCTGGCAGGCGGAGCAGCGGCCGTCCACAGCCTCGGCAACCGCAACGGGCGTTTTTTTCCGAATCTTTTCGTAGGTGTTGATCCACTCTGCGCTGGTGGCGGCTACGAGCTCGGCCCGCCGTGCCCGCAGCTCGACCACCGTTTTTTGGTCAGCTGCGGAGCGCTCAAGCGCGGATTTCTTCTCCAGTTCAACCTGTTTTTTTTGCTCCGCAAGCTGGGCTTCGGCTTTTTTCACCGCGGCTTCGAGCGGTTCGGATTCCGCCATCAAATCCAAAATGCGGTCTTCATACTTTCGAATTTCGTTGGCGCAATATTCAATTTCATGCTGGAAGGCGCGGTACTGCTCGTTCGTTTTCGCTGAAAGCATCTGATCCTTCAGACGGGAAATTTTCTGATCCTGAACCTTAATGTCGTCTTCGAGTTTCTTACGTTCCCGCTGGTTCGCCGCCAGCGCAGCCTTGTCGATTTCCAGCTTTTTTTTGTGGGTGTCCAGCTGTTTTTCGATCTCAGCGATGTGCTTGGGGAGCGCCGCAATTTCCTTTTCGAGCTCAGCGACTTTCAGGTCTAAAGATTGGATCGTAAGAATTCTTCGAAGATCCGGATTCATCGAAACAAAGTTTACCGGATTTTGTCACGGCGCCCGCGAAGCCGCCTCAAAACAGGGCCGGAGAGTGCGCGCATGGCCGGTTCGAGCTCGGGGATTCCCAACAGCCGTGAGACAGCGTAGAAGACGCACAGACCGAGAGGGATCGACAAAGCGAGGTCGACAAGGAAAGCGACACGCCGTTCACCAAACCAGCCGAGCATCAGCTGGTGGGAGGCCGCCACAATAATTCCCATCATCCCAGCTGCAAGTGTCACCTTGGAGAAACTCGCCACGAGATCGCGCCCGTAGACCCCGCCCAGGCGCCATCTCAGCACTGTAAACAGCGTTAAGAAATTGAAGATCGCTACGATGGAGGTCGAAAAAGCCAGGCCCGAATGCCCGAAATGAAAGGCGTAAATCAGCGTGGCTGCCGTCGCAAAATTAATCAACACTGACAGCAAACTGACCAGCATTGGCGTGCGCGAATCCCCGAGCGCATAAAAAGCTGGCACCACGACCTTGAGTCCTGCGTAGCCAGTGAGCCCGATGGCGTAAAGCGACAGAGCCTCGGCCGTTTGTTGGGTGTCGTAAAGCTCAAACCGCCCGCCTTGATAAATGGCCCCGATGATGGATTCCCCCAAGACAATCAGCCCGACGGAAGATGGAACGGTGAGCAGAAACACGGTCGCCAGGGAGCGCGAGAGAGTGCGGCGGAACTCATCGAAGTTGCCAATTTCCGCGCTGCGCGAAATCGCAGGCAACGTAGCCGAAGCCATGGCCACGCCGAAGATGCCTAGTGGAAGTTGCATGAACCGGAAGGCGTAGCCGAGCCAGCTAACCGGCCCGTCAGCGCCGCGAACGGCGTCAAAGAGCGACGCTGCGAAGTTGGTGTTCACCATGACATTAATTTGCACAGCAGCGTTTCCCAAGATGGCCGGTCCCATCATGGCGATGATCTTGCGCAATCCCGGATCTGACCAGTCGATCTCCGGGCGGAACGGGAAGCCCTGGCGATAGAGGCTGGGGAGTTGCCAGAGCAGCTGGAGCGCGCCACCAAGGACCACGCCGTAGGCCATTCCCTCAATCGAAGAGATGCCGATTCGCGGTCCTGCCACACTGCCCAACAGCAAACCGAACAGCACCGAGCCGATGTTGAACATCGTGGAAGACAAGGCGGGGACGCCGAACTGTCCGCAGGCGTTCAAGATTCCCATGGCCTGTGCCGCCAGCGCCACCAGCAACAGGAAGGGAAACATGATGCGGGTCATTGTCACCGCGAGTTCGAATTTGCCAGGAATTTGATGAAATCCAGGGGCGAGAAGATTGACCAGTGCGGGCGCAAACACCGCTCCCAAAAAACATCCCCCTCCCACGATCAAGATCAGGGCCGTGGCGACGAGGTTGGAGAGCCGCGCCGCGGCCTGCGGGCCACGCGCTGTCAAATACTGCGTGAAGACCGGCACGAAGGCGGACGTCAGAGCGCCCTCGGCGAATAAATCCCGGGTGAGATTGGGAATGCGGAAGCCTAACAGAAACGCGTCATAGGCCATGCCCGCCCCGAACATCCGAGCCATGACGATTTCCCGCACCAAGCCCGTGATCCTGCTCGACAGGATGGCGATCGAGGCGACACCAGCGGACCGGACAACGTGATCCGAAGCCGGCACTGCTGGCTCCGCGGGTATGGGTGAGGTCGTGCGAATGTTTATGCTCCGTATTCTTCCAAGAAATGGGCGATCGTGAGAATGCCCTGATAAAAATTTTCCAGTTTAAATTTCTCGTTTGGAGAATGTAACCCATCATCGGGCAGGCCGAATCCCATCAGCACCGTGGGAATTCGAAGATGCCGCGCAAACTCGCCAACGATCGGGATGGAGCCGCCAGATCGCGTCAGCACCGTTGGGCGACCAAACTGATCGCTGAACACCTTTTGGGCCACGCCGATGGCGGGATGATCCGGATTCACCAGAATCGCCGGACTTGCGCTGAGCACACGAAGCTCGATCCGGGTGCCTTGCGGCGTATTGGTAGCGAGAAACTCCCGCCATCTTTCGATCACCCTTTCGGGGTTTTGCTCGGGGACGAGCCGAAAACTCACCTTGGCAGTAGCCTTGGCGGGGATCACGGTTTTCGCCCCAGCGCCTGTAAATCCTCCGGCGATGCCGTGTACTTCCAAAGTTGGCCTAGCCCACACCCGCTCGAGTACACTGTATCCTGGTTCTCCCACCAACGCCGTGGAGCCAACCTCGTGGTTCAAAAACTGCTGCTCATCAAACGGAAGGCTGTGCCAGCTCTCGAGCTCCGCCGCAGCCGGTGGCTTCACTTCGTCGTAAAAACCGGGAATCTGAATGACGCCATTTGAGTCTTTTGCCTTGGACAACAATTCAATCAACGCAAAAACGGCGTTCGGGGCCGCGCCGCCGTATAGTCCGGAATGCAGGTCGCGCGCTGTCGCCGTGCACTCCACCTCGGTGTAGATCAGCCCGCGTAAACCAATACAAAGCGTCGGAATGCCTTCCGCATACAGCGATGTATCGCTGATCAAGGCGACGTCAGCCCGCAATTTTTCAGTGTGCAAAGGGACGTACTGAGCAATCGACGCGCCGCCGACTTCCTCTTCTCCTTCAATCAAAAACTTCACGTTTACGGGTAGGGTGGAGTGAGCGGCGAGCAAAGCCTCCACTGCTTTGATGTGGGTGTACATTTGGCCCTTGTCGTCGGCGGCGCCCCGGCCGTAAACATTTCCGTCGCGAACGGTCGGTTCAAAGGGCGGGGTGCGCCAAAGCTCGAGCGGGTCCGGAGGCTGAACATCATAGTGCCCGTAGCAAAGCACAGTGGGTTTTCCGGGGGCGTGCAGCCAGTCTGCGTACACCAGAGGATGCCTGTCCGTGTCGATGACCTCGACGTGTTCCAGGCCCGCTGCCTGCAACCGGTCCGCCACGAATTGGGCCGCACGCTGCAGATCCGGCTCATGTTCGGGCAACGTACTGATGCTCGGAATGCGAAGAAACTCAAACAATTCGTCGAGAAAGCGCTGCTGATTGGTCTGAACGAAGGCGTCTACGGCAAGGGACATGTTGGTATTGCAGGATTCGACCATTGTAGCGCTCCCGATTTTTCAACGCTCCCTTTCGCCACGACTCAAACGAGGGTCGCCGGCCCTAAGATCCGCGGAGGAAGCGTTCACCGGTCCCCCACAGACCGGCGTTCAACGCTTGCCGATGTCGTTGACGTCTGAAATCCCCTTCGCTATTCTGAAAGTTCGCTCGAAATTTTGATCGATTGGTGTTTGACGAATGGCGAATACTTTTTCTGCACTGAAACGCGTGCGGATGACTCAGCGCCGAACCGCCGTGAATCGCATGCGCAAGTCTCGCTTGCGGCATACAATTCGCGCCATGCGGCGGCTTTTGGAGAAGAAAGACATCGAAGGGGCGCGGAAGGCCTTTCCAAAAACCTTTTCCATCATTGACCGCGCCGCGAAGTGGGGAATCATTAAAAAGAACACGGCTGCCCGCTACAAGTCCCGTCTCACGGCGCGTTTCGCCAAGCTGGTTGCTTAGTGAGAGAGCGTTCAAGGCGCTGGCCGCGCGTGCGCTGGGCCGCGCAACACGGCGTTCAGAAACAGCAAGTTCATCCCATCCAAGAAAGCGCGAAAGTTGGGGTCGGCGGTAAAGGCGATCACGTGCCCGCGCCCCTCGCGCTGGACCATCACGAGGGGCTTGTAGGCTAGCTGCTTGCGGTTCTCCTCCCAGATATAACCCGACCCTAAGATTTCCTCTGGCCCTACAAAGTAAGCCACGTTGTAGCCCGCATCCAACTTGAGCGGTGTAAAAATCGCCCTGCCATCCACCATGGCAAACACCGTTTCGCTCAAGCCGGCGCACATCCAGTGCTCGAGATCGAGCTTCGCTTTCAGCAGGACGCCTGAGAGCGAATCCGGTAACTCAACATCTGCCTGAATTGCTTTGTCGAAATCTTCTTGTTTCGTGAAGACTTGTCCGGCTACGCGGGCTTCAGGCTCCTTCTTCTTTGCGCCATCACCCAGCTTTGCTCGATTTTCTTGCGAGACTGCCAAAAGTCCGACCTTGGGATCGGCGAGGAAGGGAATCGAACCGCCCACGGCCACCAGCGTGCCGCCCGCCGCCACCCAATCTTTGAGGCGGCGAGCGCCATTTTCGCCAAACATAGACCGGTAATTTTCACCACTAGGGCCTGTATCCGGCAGGATCAGCACCTGGAAGCGCGACAGGTCGGCTGAGGCCAGCTGGCGAGTCCGCACCGCCGTCACGGGAATACCGTACTGCCGTTCCAAGACAAAGCGCGTATGTCCTGCCGAAGTGGCGCTTGTGGGCACATCCCAGGCCAGAGCAATGGACGGGCTGCGCAAGGGCAGCACATATCGACTGCCAAAATTGACCCCCTCTTCCACCCAGCCCGTATCCGTGGCCACGACCTCCACCCCGGTGTCCGTCGCCAAATCACGGATGGCCGTCGAAAGGTTTGCTGGATTCTCCTTTACTTTCACAATGAGCGTTCCTGCTGGGAACTGGCGCCCCTGTTGGCGGAAGCCTTTGTCCGTGCTCCAAACCTTAAAACCCTGCCGCAGCAATGCCACGAGCAAGCGGGCCGCGCCACTGGTTCCCCAGGGCGCTAGATACGCCACGGTTGCCGGTCCGCCAACCACCTTGCCTTTTGGCGTCTCGCCGGGTTTCACCATCTCCGAGGAGGCCGTAATTGGCGCTTCGCTGGAGAGCATTTCCACGTTGTAGAGCAGGGGTAACGACCAGCCAGTTACATCGTAAATCTCGTCGGGAAGTTTTCTAGCGCGCCGGCGTTCCTGTTCTTTCAGAAATTCCGCTTCCATCGGCACCTGCCGGTCGAGAAGCACACGCACCAGCCGCTTGGCAGGTTGCGCCAGCGAGATGGCGTAACTGCCTGCTGGCAGCTCTCGATCCTTGAGCCTGGTTGGGGCGAGCAAACGCCGCACCTCTACCCCTTGTTCGGCCAAAACCGAAGCCAATTTGTCCACCGCCGTGACGTTGCCCGTGCGGGGAAAGACATACTCCCGGACGGGTTCCTTCAAACCCTCCTCCACGGCGCTTTGTCGGAACCGGTAAAACTTTTCAAGGAGTTTTTCCCGGTAGCGAGCTGCCGTCTCCAGGGTGGAAAGCGAAGCCACAAAATGCTGACGCACCGTGTCGCGGAAGTGAAATTCGGTGCCGTCGGATTTTCGCATCCGCAAGCCTCGGGCCGAGGCTTGCTCATAGGTCATGGCCACTCCGCCGTAATAGCAAGGCCAGCTGGCGCCATAGCCTGGATAAAAATTGTCGTAAACTTCCCGCGTGAAGTAACTAAAACCAAACTGGTCGAACCATTTGGCGTTGTTCTTGCCGATCCACTCTAAGCTCTCCATGAGATCCTTGCTGAGGTGCGGATTAAAGGGATCGGCCTCCGGCGCAAAATAGTAGGTCGAGTCCGAACCCATTTCATGTAAGTCGACAAACACCACCGGATACCACTCCAACAGAGCTTTCACGCGCCCCCGCGTTTCCGGTTGCGTCAGTGCAAACCAGTCGCGGTTCATGTCGAAGTGATAGTGGTTCGTCCGGCCTCCTGGCCACGGCTCGTTATGTTCCGCGGCGAGGGGGTGGGCATCCGGTTCTAGGCCCTCAGCCATTTCAAAGTTGTGCACGAACCGATCGCGGCCATCCGGATTTTGAACCGGATCGATGAAGACCAGCACATGGTTGAGAATCTCCTGCACCATCTTGTCCTGGCGCGCCGCCAGAAGATGGTACGCCGTCCGGAGGGCTGCGTCGGGAGAAGAAATCTCATTCCCGTGCACTCCGTAACCTAGCCAGACTACGGCGGGGAGGCCGGCCACCAGCTTTCGTGCCACCTCGGCCGGCGTCTTTCGCGGATCCGCCAGCTGATGCATCCCACTGCGCACTTCCGCCAGACGCCGGAGGTTGGCTTCTGAACCAATCACAGCGTAAATCAACTTGCGCCCTTCCCAACTTCTGCCGTATTCGACAATCTTCATTCTTGATGGCGCTGCAGCGGCCAGCGCCTCCATGTAGCGCATCAGGTTGGCATGGGAGCTGATGCGCTCGCCGCTGTCATAGCCGAGAACTTGGCGCATGGTGGGAATCGAAGGATCGTATTGAGCTCCGGGCCAGAACTCGAATTTCTGGCTCCACAGGGTTGCGACACTGGCAACCATCCAGCAGCGAACAAGAAACAGAAGCATGAATCCCCAGAATAATGGAAGCTCCTAGGGCGGGTAAACGGGCTCGTAAACCGGAGGAAACTGTGCCTGCTCACTTGGGCCCTTGCGGAAAAAAGCGGTCTACTTTTCGAGGTTGCTATTCTGAAAGAGTCTGCGATGAGGCGGATCCGCCCGCTATTTCTAATTTCGATTCTCGGCATTTGCGTTTACCTTGCATACACCTACCGGTTGCGAGTCGAAGAGCAGCGCCGGAATGCTCCTCCCCCTCCCCCAAAACTTCCCCCTCGCGTGCGGTCCACCGCCGAGTCCTGGCGATGGGAGAAAAGCTCTGAAAACGGCGGGCCGGCAGTTTCGGTGAAAGCAAAGGACTTCAAGGCCCTCGAGGAGCCCAGCCGGTTCGAGCTCGAGAAAGTGGAATTGAAGATTTGCAGCGAACAGAAGGGCGCCTGTGACCTTGTCACCAGCGATCACGCTGAGTTCGACCTTGCGGCTTCCTCCCTATACTCCGAGGGTGAGGCCGACATCACCATGGGGATCCCAACCGAGGAAACACAACCCCTGCCTGCGGGCCGCATCGTCCGGATCCGGTCCTCCGGCATCCGGTTTGACAGCAAAACTGGCAAAGCGGAGACCGATCGCGAGGTGACCTTTGAGCTCGAGAAAGGACAGGGCAGGGCCATCGGTGCGCAATACGATCCCGCGACCCGGGAGCTCATCCTTCGCAGTCAAGCGGAATTGATTTGGAAGGACCAGGGACCGAAGCCGCGACCGATGAAGGTCGAGGCTGGTCACGTGGTCTACAAAGAAGCGGAAGCCAAGGTCTATCTCTCGCCGTGGTCGAAATTCTCGCGCGACACCATGGTTCTTGAGGGGAAGGCCGCCACCGTCACCCTGGACAAAGACGGGATTCGCCTCGTTGAAACCACCGATGCCAAGGGCTCCGACACGGCGCCCCATCGCAAAATCGAATATGCCGCCGGCGAGCTCACCCTTCACTTCTCCGCAAACAGCGAAATTGAACGGATTGTGGGACGTACCAACGCCCGCCTGGTGACGACTGCAACCCAGGCGGTCACCACCGTCGAAACCAACCAAGTGGAGATGGAGTTCGAAGCACACCGGGATGACAGCGTCCTAAAAAAGGTGACGGCTCGGGGCGCTAGCCGGGTTCATTCCAAGCCTCTCCCAGCGGGCCCCGGCCGTGCGCCTCTGGAATCCAAATCGCTTCGCAGTGAGGTGATTGAACTCGCGATGCGGCCCGGAGGCCAAGAAATTGAAACCATGGATGCGCCCCTGGCCTCCGTGCTGGAATTCTTGCCTCAGGCGCCAAATCAGAAGCAGCGGCGCATTGAAGGCGAGGCATTTCACTTTGCCTATGCGCCAGGCAACCAGCTAGAATCCTTTCGCGCTCGCAAAGCCACGACGCGAACGGAAAACCCGCCGAAGGACAACAAGCCTGGGCCACCCGCCATTACCAACAGCGCGGAGCTCGCGGCGGAGTTCAACGCGCAGGGCGAGCTGGCGCGGCTCGAACAGTGGGGCGACTTCCGCTACCAAGAGGGCGAGCGTCGCGCGCGGGCCGAACGTGCCATCTTCCAGCCTCAAATCGAGCAGTTCATGCTGGTTCAACAAGCTCGCTTGTGGGACCCGCAAGGAGCTACAAGCGCCGATGAAATTGTGCTGGACCAGCGAACTGAAGATTTTCGCGCCGAGGGTAACGTGCAATCGAGTCAAACGCCGAACCAAAAGGGCGGCGGCACGGCGATGTTGTCTCGCGAAGAGCCCATCCAAGCGAAGGCCGCGCGCATGTGGACGCGCCAGCGCCAAACCGTGATCACCTACGAAGGCCAAGCAGTCCTCTGGCAGGGAGCAAGCCGTTTACAAGCGGACCGGATTGAAATTGATCGCGCCCGTTCCCTCCTCCTCGCCTACGGAGGGGTCTTCAGCCAGTTGTTGGATCAACCAAGTGACGCCCCTCGCTCCGAACCTTCCAACAGCCCAAAAAATCGAGCCGCCCGCCCTGGCTCGCCGGTCTTCACCCTCATCCGGGCCTCATCCTTGGTTTACAGCGACCAAGAGCGCATGGCTCACTACAGCGGAGGCGTAAGCCTAAAACGCGGAGACCTCGACGTCAAATCCCAACAGTTGCGAGCGTTTTTTAAGGATTCCTCGCAAACGAAACCAGGCGAATCGTCACTTGAGCGGGCCGTGGCCGATGGCTCGGTTCTCATTATTCAAGATCTGGCTGGCCGTACCAAACGAGGGTCCTCCGAACATGCTGAATACTTCGTCGCCGAGGGACGCGTGGTTCTCGAAGGAGGCCAGCCGCAACTTGAAGATTCCGTGCAAGGCCTGACCCGCGGCAAACAATTGATCTACTATGCCAACGATGATAGGCTGCTCGTGAATGGGGTCCCTCAACATCCAGCCGTGAGCAAAGTTCGGCGCAAATAGATCATGCCCGTTCTGCAAGCTTCTGAGCTTTCCAAAAGTTATCGCGGACGCAAGGTTGTGGACGGCGTTTCTCTTTCGGTGTCCAACGGAGAAGTGGTCGGGCTGCTCGGCCCGAACGGCGCTGGTAAGACCACATCCTTCTACATGATTGTTGGGCTCATCACTCCCGACTCGGGAAAAGTGCTTCTGGATAACGAAGACATCACTTCCCTGGCCATGTACCAGCGCGCACGGAAAGGCATTAGCTACTTGCCCCAGGAGGCCTCCGTCTTCCGCCGTCTGACGGTTGAAGAAAACCTCATGGCAGTGCTCGAAACCATGCCCTTAAGCAATGCCAAGCGACGGGAGCGCATGACCAAGTTAGTGGAAATGCTGGGTCTTGGCGCTGTGCGCCAAAGCAAGGGCTATGTTCTTTCGGGCGGAGAACGTCGGCGCGTGGAAATCGCCCGCTCCTTAGTCATTGAGCCGAACTTCCTCCTACTAGACGAGCCTTTTTCCGGCATCGACCCCATTCAAGTGATGGAATTACAGCGCATCGTCTTCGATCTGAAGCGCGCCGGCATCGGCATTCTCGTCACGGACCATAACGTACGCGAAACGCTGGCTGTCACCGACCGTGCCTACATTATCAACGAGGGCAGAATTTTTCGCGCCGGCACGCCCGAGGCCTTGGGCCGGGACCCCGAAGTGAAACGCGTCTATCTGGGCGAAAGTTTTGCGCTTTGAGCGCGCATTAGCCCTTTCATTCCCCACCAATACTGGTAGTCTAAAGCCATGAGTCGAGTTTTCGGGGTTTTCTCTCTTCTTTGGGCGCTCGCAAGCGCGCAAACCTTTAATGCCCGCATTACGGGAACCATCAAAGACGCAACCGACGCCGTTGTCCCGGGCGCCACGGTAACGGCCATAGAAGTCTCTACGAGGGTGCGTAAAACGGCGGTTTCCGAAGCCTCCGGTGTGTACAACATTCCCTTACTTCTGCCCGGGACCTATGAGGTGACCGTCGAACTTGCGGGTTTTCAAACACAAGTGCGCCGCGACGTCCGCCTCGAAGTCAACCAGACGGCCACACTTGACTTCCAGCTTGCTCCCTCGCAGGTGGCCTCTCGTGTGGAAGTAACGGCCGAGATCCCGCTGCTTCAATCCGAGACTTCCAGTGTCGGCGCCACGCTGGAAAACAAGCTAATCACCCAGTTCCCTCTCATTCAACGCGACATCATGGGCTTGTTGCGCAGCATTCCGGGAGTGATTTCGGCCTCCCAAGTCGGCGACGCTCGGGGTGGACGCAATGTCTTTAACTCCAACTTTTCAGTCGCCGGCGGCCGCACTTCAACCAACGAGGTGCTCCTCGATGGCGCGCCGAATACGATTGGCGATTTCAACGGTGTGGCCATCGTCCCGCCGCAAGATTCGGTGCAAGAGTTTCGCGTCGAGACATCTACCTATTCCGCGGAGTTCGGCCGTAGCGGCGGCGGCGCCGTCAATATCGTCACTAAAAATGGAACCAACGATTTTCGCGGCACTGTCAACTACTATCACCAAAACGATGCTTTCAACGCCAACAGCTTTACCAATAACCGCAACCGTCTTGCAAAACCCATCGTACGGCGGCACCAGTATGGGATGACCTTTGGCGGCCCGGTGCTCGTTCCCCGTCTCTACAATGGCAAAAACAAAACATTTTTCTTTACCAGCTTTGAAGGGCGACGGGAAAACGATCCCATCGGTCCGAGCCTCTTCAGCTCTCCCACCGAACGCGAGCGCGCGGGAGATTTTTCCCAAACCGTTGCTGTGATCAACAACCAGCCCCAGGTAATCCGCATCTTCGATCCCGCCACCTCGCGAATTGTCGGTGGGGTCCGCACCCGCGATCCCTTCCCGGGTAACATCATTCCGGGCTCGCGGATCCATCCCGTCGCACGGCGGGTCTTGCAGGATTACCCTCTCGGCAATATCGAAGGCAATCCGGTCACCAACCGCCAGAACTACTTCTTTCGTGACGTGTTGAGATTTAGCCGGGACCTGTTTTCTACGCGGATTGACCAGTTCTTCAGCGAAAAACACCGCCTCTTTGGCCGTTTCAACATCCAGGAAAATCTCCAGGCGTTTCCTGGCAAGATCGTGCGTTTCGCCGACACGACTTCGGTCCGCGACACCTTCCGCAATGTGGGCCTGGATGACACCTACCAGATCACCTCGCGGCTTTCCAATGTTTTCCGCTTGAGCTGGGCACGCTTCCGCGCCAATCAATTTCCCAAGGCGACCTTAGGCTTCGACCCCACAACCCTTGGCTTGCCCTCTTATCTGCGCGATAACGCCGCGGTGCTGTTTTATCCCAACTTCAGTTTTGGCTTCACCGACATGGGCGGGCGGGCCTACAACAATCAACCTCGAGACACCTATGGCGCGCAAGAGCAAATGGTGTACGTCAAGGGCGGACACAACATGCGCTTCGGCGGGGAATGGCGCATTTACAAGTTCTATCCTTTTCAAATTTTCAATCCCACCGGAGCATTTAGTTTCGGCGCCAGCTTCACCCAGCAGGATCACCAAGCTGCGACGCGTCCAAACGAAGGCTTCGGTCTTGCCAGCTTCTTGCTCGGTGTCGGCTCGTTCTCCTTTGAACGGGTGGAGCCGCTGAGCGCCTACAGCCACTACTATGGCGTCTACTTCCAGGACGACTGGAAGATCACGCCGCGTCTCACCCTAAATCTCGGCCTGCGCTGGGAGACCGAGACGGGTACGGCAGAATCCCACAACCGGCTCACCTATTTCGACGCCCAGGCGCAAAATCCTCTGGTCAACCGCCCGGGCGCCATTTTCTTTACAGGTGGCGGCAAGCCTCGTTCCGTCCGTGACCCCAATTTCCGCAACTTCGGTCCCCGTCTCGGTTTTGCCTACCGCCTGAACAACAAAAGTGTCGTGCGCGGTGGTTACGGCATTTTCTATCTGCCCATCGGACTTGAGACTGGCGTTGTCAGCACCCCCTTTGACTTCAACATTCCAGCCGTTTCGGTGAATCCCGACTTTACGCCTCGCACCACGCTCAGCGATCCTTTCGGTGGCGGTCTGAATCTCACCGTGAACCGGATCACGGATGGCACCTACTTGACGGGCAGCTTCCCAAGCCGGGGTACGGTCGTGCGCCGCGTTCCTGCTGGCTACATCCAACAGTGGAATTTCGCGCTCTCGCGCCAGCTCGGCCGCAGCAATGTTGTGGACGCTACGTATTTTGGCTCGCGCGGCGTGAAACTGCCGCTGCCTAGCGTGCAATTAAACCAAATCCACCCCGACAATCTCGCCCGGGGCGGAGCCTTCTTGAACGAACGCGTCCCCAACCCCTTTCTGGGTCAAATCACTACTGGCCCCCTGGCGCAGCCGACCGTTTTCCGCATGCAGCTTCTCAAACCTTATCCCCACTATGCGACCCCGAGCCTGACCGACGCCTATGGAGGCAGTCTGCTCGCCAACCGCTATCCCGCTGGCGACAGCATTTTTCACGCCGCGACTTTCAAATTCGAACGCCGGTTTTCTGCGGGCCTTTCGGTGAGCGCCCACTACACGATCTCCAAACTCATCGATATTGGCGGCGTCGGCAACGGCAATGCCTTCAACGATCCTTCTGCTTTGCGCGATATTTACAACATCCGGCTGGAGCGCTCGGTCTCGCGTTGGGACGTACCGCAACGGCTCATCATCACCTACGCCTATGAATTGCCTTTCGGCAAGGGAAAGAGGCTACTCAACCGCGGCGGCCTGCTCGATTACCTGGTTGGCGGCTGGACGCTGTTTGGCTTCCATACTTATGAGAGCGGACGCCCAATCGACATCGGTGGCCCCAACCTATCGCGGCTCGGCGGCGCTGAGCCTTCGCGAGCCAGCGTGGTTGCCGGCCAGCAGCCAAAGCTGCCGCTCGCGCAATCACGCGCCAATGCACGCGACTTTGACCCCATTTGTTTCTGCACCAAACCTTGGTTCAACACGGCCGCCTTTACCGTTACTCCCGAATTTGTCATCCCTAACGGACCGCGGTTTCTACCCAATGTGCGGCAAGACACGACCAAGAACTGGGACCTCTCTGTGGACAAGAACGTACGGCTCAAGGAGCGCTGGACCCTCATCTTGCAAGGGCGCTTCTTTAATGCGCTGAATCAAGTTTACTTTGCTGGACCGGTCACGGCAGTGAATTCCGCAGTGTTCGGCTCGACGACTGCGGTCAATTCGGCCCCGCGCCGGATCGAAGTTGGCGCTAAGATCGCTTTCTAACGAGAAACGCGTTCTGGTACCGGCGCCCGCTGGCTGTCGAATGAGGACGCACTGCCGCAGCGCGCGGCGAGTGTTAAGCTGACAGCTGTGGCTGGGAACACCCAAAAACTCGTTTCGGCCTGCGCCGAATGCGTCACCACCTTGCAGTCCCACCGAATCGAGGGCCTGCAGCAATATCCTTCTCGACTGTTTCGTTCCGCCGACGGGAGGATGCGGGCCGACTTTGGCGATACCTCCGTGTTGACCAAGCTGGGCGATCCGCGAGCCTACATCCTCGACCATCTCAGAAAGGAAGTACGCGTCCTTGAACCACCACCCATGCCCCAAGCGCCGCTGCCTTCCTGGAATCCTTCCTCCTTACCCGCTTGGCAACCACCGGCTGACGCTGCAACCGTCGAAGAGCTAGGCCGCAAAATGATCGACGGCATCGAGGCTGAGGGCAAACGATACCGCATCGCCTTACCCAATCCGCCGCAACTGCCTGATGCTCCGCAAACGCCGCAGCCGGCGGCGATGATCACCGAAGTTTGGACCGCAGTCCAGTCGCAGTTACCCGTGTTGACCCGCATCACCGGACCTTTTGGCGAGCAGTTGTGCCGCTGCCGCATCGTGGAATCGATGGAGCCCGATCCCAAGCTATTCCAGATCCCCTCGGATTACACTCAGGTGCCCGAGATCCCTCCACCTCCCAAGATGGCGGCGCCTTTGACCCGGTAAGGATTGCTGCTCGGAGCGGCCTTCCGGTGTCTGAAAGCCTGCGCGGAATGCTGCAAGAGGCCGAAGCTCCCCGCTTTCGGGCGCGCGGCGAAGGATGGGCCCTTCCCTCTGTCAGCTTGCATCGCTGTGCCTGTTAGAATCGAATCGCAGTGCTGTGGCTTTGCTGGCTTGTGAGCTTGGCCTATGCGGATGCTCGCTGTGCGAATTGCCATGCCGAAATCGTCGCCAGCTACCTCCAAACGGGCATGGGGCGGAGCCTTGGTCCCGCTGTCGACGAGGCGCAAACCAGCCGGCAGTGGAGACATCCGTTGTCTGGGAGAGAGTTGTTTGTTGAGGGTGGCCTGCGCCATGGAATCCGCTTCCGCCACCTTCGCGCCAGCTACCGGATGGAGTTCGCGATTGGATCAGGAAACCAGGGCAAAAGCTACGCTTGGCGGCAAGGCGACGCGCTCTTTCAATCCCCAATTGCTTGGTACACAGAGCGGCGCCAGTGGGATTTTTCTCCCGGTTATCAAGAGGATCCAGCACCGGATTTCTATCGCCCGATCACCACAGAGTGCCTTTTTTGTCATGCTGGCGCCGTGCGGCCCATCGACGGTACGCAGAACCGCTATCAGGACCCGCCCTTCCTGCCGGCCGCCATCTCCTGCGACCGCTGTCACGGCGATGGTTCTGACCACATCCGCAGACCGCTTGCTGGCAACATCGTGAATCCCTCGCGCCTGCCCGCCATCGAGCGCGACAGCGTCTGCGAGGCCTGCCATCTCTCTGGCGAAGCTCGCATTCCTAACCCGGGCAAAGACTTTCTGGATTTCCGTCCGGGTCGGAAGCTAGAGGATGTGTTTACTGTTTACGTCCCGGCTCACACCCCGCAGCGGGATTTCAAGGTCGTCAGCCACTCCGAACAGCTAGCGGCCAGCCGGTGCGCTCAGCACAGCAAGGGGCGCCTTTGGTGTGTCTCCTGTCATGATCCGCATCGCAGGCCGGCTGTTGAAACGCGTGCCGTCTACTACCGGGCAAAATGCCTGGCCTGTCATCCCAACACGGAAACCAGGCACCAAGGTGTCAGCAGCGATGATTGCACCGGGTGTCATATGCCCCGCAGGCGGGCCTACGATGGTGGTCATACGGCGTTCACGGACCACCAGATCCGTCGACGGGGCGAGTCCTCGCAGGCGGAGGCGCCTGAGGTTAGATTGCGGGCTTGGCGGGAACCAGCCTCACCCCTGCGAACGCGGAATTTAGCGCTGGCCTATATCGCCAGTTCGGAAAAACTTCGTGCCCAGCCCGATCTGGCTTTGGCCCGCTTGCAACAAGGTGTTCTGCTCCTCAACCAGGTGCTGGCCTCTGGCGCTGTCGACGGAGCCGTGGCCCAGGCAGCCGGGTTGCTGTTCCTCAAACAAGGCAAGAACGCAGAGGCGGTACGCTGGTTCCGCTTCGCGGTTCAACAGCAGCCCACTCATTCACTCCGGCGATTGAACCTTGCCGCCGCTCTGCTGGCTCGAGGAGATCGCTCCGCAGCGCGCGCTGAGGCTGTTGAAGCCATCCGGCTCGAGCCTCTTCTCGAGGGAGCCTATGCCCTGCTTGCCGAAATCGAGCCCGCTCGCGCATCCTACTGGAAAGCGGAGTATCTCAAACGGCTTCCCCAGCGGATCTTGCCATGAAAACCTTGCTCGCCTTCTTCGCCGCGGCCCTCCTACTTGCACAAGGGAGTGCTGTGCGCGAGCAAGCAACACGCCTATTTCGAGAACAGAAATTTCGGGAAGCCGCGGCAGCGCTGGAGGCGTGGCTCCGCGAGGACCCGAACGACAAACAGGCACGCTACCTACTTGCCTTAAGCTGGCAACAAGCCGGCGATTACGCCAAGGCCGAAGCGGAACTTCTGACCCTCGTTCAGCGCGAGCCTGCGTGGGCCCAAGCCCAATACGCCTTGGCCCGGTTACTTTTTTTTCGCGGGCGGTTTGAGGAGGCTCTAAGCTGGAACGCCCGGGCTGAAAAGCTCGGCGAACCGCGTGTTCGCACCCGGCACCTTCAAGCTCGCATCGAGGAGGAGCGCGGCAATTATCTCGAAGCGCTTGAGGCCTACCGCAGCGCGGTTGCCGCCGACCGCAAACACGCCGATTCCTTATCTGGTGAAGCTTCGGTGCTGTTTAAGCTCGGCCGCTGGGCGGAAGCGAAATCCTCAGCTCAGTCCGCTCTCCGGTTGGATCCATCCCACACCGAAGCCAAGCGGATTCTCGAACAGGTGGAACGCGCTGCCACTCTACCACCTTCTCCCTCCCAACCTGCCGCCGGCGTTCGCTTTGAGCGCAAATCAATCCCTTTCCGGTTGGAACACTTCCCAACGCCTGACAAACAGCTGGTTTCTACGATGGCGGGCGGACTCGCCATCTTTGACTACGATCAGGACGGGCGGTTGGATCTGTTTTTTACCAACGGCGCAGAGTTGCCAGCTCTGCGCAAAACTGGCCCGCGTTTCTTTAACCGTCTGTACCGCAACCTCGGCGACTGGCAGTTTGAGGACGTAACCGAGCAAGCTGGACTTCAAGGTGACGGCTTCTCAATCGGCGCCGCCGTTGGTGATTTCGACAGAGACGGCTGGCTCGACCTGTTTGTGGCCGGGGCAGGACGAAACCTTCTCTATCACAATCGCGGGGGACGCTTCGATTTGCTCCGTGACTCTGGCATCCGCGACGAAAAGTTCAGCGTCGCCGCCGCCTGGCTGGACTACGATTTCGACGGCCTCCTCGATCTCTTTGTTGTCAATTATCTGGATTGGACCCCCAAAATCGACCGCTTCTGCGGCGACCCTTCCCGCGGGTTGCGCGTCTACTGCCATCCAAGCGAATTCCGCGGAACTTCCAACAAACTTTACCGTAACCTCGGCGGGGGAAGATTTGAAGATGTCAGCGAGCGAGCCGGCATCGCCCAGCATACAGGCAAAGGAATGAGCGTCGCCGTTGCCGATTACGATGCGGATGGCAGGCCGGACTTGTTTGTCACGAATGATACCCTGCCGAATTTCTTGTTTCGCAACACGGGTCAAGGCTTTGAGGAGGTGGCGCTTGCCGCGGGCGTTGCCTTCAATGACATGGGTAAGCCAGTCTCATCGATGGGTGCCGAGTTTACGGATTATGACAACGACGGCCGGCCTGATATTCTCTTTACGGCGCTAGTGGGCGAGACCTTTCCTTTGTTTCGCAATTTGGGCGGCAGCTTTCGTGACGTCACCTATCCCTCCCGAGTCGGACTTTTCACCGTGCGCCGCAGCGGCTGGGGTGTCGCGCTTGCCGATCTCAACAACGACGGCCTTAAGGATATCGCCACGGCCAATTCGCACGTCACCGATAACATCGAGCAGTTTCGCTCCGAACGCTACCGCGAGCCCAACCTCATCCTGCTCAACGAGGGCGGGGCATTCCGTTTTGGCGGCGAACTCGGCCCGCCAGCCGCAAACCGCGGCTTGGCGGCTGCCGATCTCGACGGAGATGGCCTGCTGGACTTGGTGGTAACCGTACTCGGCGAGCCAGCCCAAATCTGGCGGAACACCACGCCACGAGCTGGCAACTGGATTTCCGTTCAAGCTCCCTATGGGGCGCGGGTCCGAGCGGGCCGGCAATGGCAACAGATGTACTCCTCCCGCGGCTACGCCTCGAGCGTTTGCTGCCTCCTGCATTTTGGAATCGCAACAGCGGCAGAGACGGACCTCGAGGTCCTCTCGCCCAACGGGCAAAAACAACTCTTCGAGAAGGTTACAGCCGGCCAGACCCTCATCCTCACGCCTCCCAGCCGGCCTCCCTCCCGGCCGTAATCTGCGTTTCAAAAGATCAACTTCATGCCAAATTGAATGTTGCGCGGCTCGATCTGCGTACCACTGATTCGTCCAAAAGCGGCGGAAGTGAAGTCCATGATCGGATTGCCAAACACGACACGGTTGAGCGGGTTCTGCATTTCCACACGGAATTGATGCGTGAGCCGCTCCGTAATTTTGGTGTTCTTCAGCAGCGCCAAGGACTCGTCCAAGCGCATCGGACCCCGCTCTTCCAGAGCTCTCGGCGCAGTTCCGAGCCTCCCGGGAGCTGGCGTAGCAAAGGCCGACCGCAGGAGATAGGCGTTGCGTCGTGGATCGTTCGGATCATACTCCGCCATCGAAATGTTCGACCGGATCGGACCGGAAACATAATCTGGCCGGAGCCCAAGATTAAACCAGGGCAGCGTATTTGACGTCGTGATGAACAAGCGCCCCCCTGAGGTGTAGCTATTCACCACAGCGATGTTCCAACCCCCAGCCAATTGATTCACTACGGTATTCTTTGGCT
The DNA here is from genome assembly GCA_025056455.1 of Bryobacteraceae bacterium. GTDB lineage: Bacteria > Acidobacteriota > Terriglobia > Bryobacterales > Bryobacteraceae > CADEFT01. The sequence continues at coordinate 72,019 of JANWVY010000006.1, forward strand.
TCCAACGGCGGCCGTTGCCGATCGGCAGGTCATAGTTCAGCGAAAAGGTGAAGACGTGAGGATAGTCGCTCGGATGGTAGGACTTTTCCCGGAAGTAGGCGGTTTGTTGCGCCGGGTTGCCATCGAACATGGCGGCGTCAGTTAAGAATTTGGACCACGTGTAGGCGACCGTTCCAGAAAGGCCGCGTCCGTACCGCTTGTCCAGCTTGTATTGAAAGGACTGGTAATTCGAATTGCCATAGGTCGAGCCGTAAATCGTGACTCCCTGAAATTGCGGGAAGGCCCGCAGGGCCTGGTTCACCCGGGCCGCCGCTCCGTATAAGGCCGCAAAGCCCGGGAATGGCTCACGGAAGCCGGCTGCACGCGCTGTTTCCGAATTGATATTCGCCGTTAGCAAAGACACCGGCAGGCTCTTGTATTGATCTGGCAGTTCGTTCAGCGCCTGTGCATTATACAAGTGTCGCCCCACGCTGGCCACGTAGCCAAAGCTCATGGAGAGATCATCGGCGAATTGGTGCTCGATGAGAAAGTTCCACTGAAGTTTATAGGGAAGCTGATACTCGGTTGGATACACGGCCGTAACGCTTTGTCCGTTAGCGGCCACTGGGTCCTTCACCGGAGGACGCCGGAAGTTTTGCGGAAAGCCTCCATCCCAATTGAAAGCCGCTGTTGTCCCTCCGTCGGCGGAAACAAAGGAAGCCGTAGTGGCGTAACCGAAAGCCGGGAGCCCCAAGCCTTGATTGATGTAGTTGGAGTTAAAGATGCCCGCTCCGCCCCGTAAAACCGTGCGATTCGTGAGCCGGAAGGCGAGCCCAAACCGTGGCGCATAGTTGTGCCACAGCATATTGAGATAGCGGTTGCCGTTTCCGGGGCTGCCTCCAAAGCGCATGGCGCCCAACAGGTTTCCTGCCGCTGCATTCGGTAAGGTCGGATCCATATACGAGATCCGGCCCACTGGATCGCTATGAGGCGTCACGGGTTCCCATCGGAAGCCCAGGGTAAGCGTCAACCTGCTCGTTAGCTTCCAAGTGTCGTCGATGAAGAAGCCATAGACGGTGTAACGGCCCCCAGGGAGCGAATCGCGGAAGAAGGCGCTCGCGGAGTAGGTTTCGCCTAAAAGAAAGCTCGCAAACGCATCGCCAGAGTTTGCCACCCCAGGCAATCCAGTCGTTTCCCGCCGGTAACGGAACGTGCCGCCACCGTTGCCAAAGTTCCGGTAATTATCGCGGTGGCGCTGAACTTCACCGCCCAGCTTCAAGGTGTGATTCCCGCGAATCACCGTGACCGTGTCTAACACGGTGAAGGTGTGGAAATAATTGTCGCTAGCAATATCGTCGCCAAAGCGCGTATAACCCTCCGTGTCAAACAAGACCGTGGGTGAAAGATCAAATTGCAGACCGCGTAACCCTAATTTGCCTCCGTCCGGCTGAGTCCAACCCTGATTGAAGCCGAGTGAGAAATTTGGATTGCGGAAGCGACTATAGCCCAGGCCGATATGGTTCAACACGGTGGGCGAGAGATTCGAGTCAATGTTGATGTGCAGAACGTTGGTGCGGACCTTTTGCAGATTGTAGTTCAGAATCAAGGTTTCCTTGATGCCGCCAACTGGAATCAGGCGCGATGGCCCAGGACTTTTGATCGAGGGCCGGAACGTGTCGTTGTACATGCCGCTAGCTCGGTGCTTGGCGCTAAACAAATGGTTGATCTTGAAACCAGTCGTTCGTTCATCCGCAGTCGGACTCGCCAGCGGCGCAATCGAGTTGTTGGCCAGACCCGGCAGCTCCGGATCTGGAATGTAGGGGACCATTTTCGATGACACAGCGCTCCACCTGCTCACGGGAATGCGATTGGCAGGGAAGGGCGTACGCTGTGCCGTACTTGTCGAGCTGGCAGGATCGTAAATTAAGCGGTTCAATTCGCCGAAGTCGCCAGCTTGCATTCGCGCCGTGGGCAAGGTGTTTAATCCACCCAAGGCGCCCCCGCGGCGGTAGAACTGATCGAAGGAGAAAAACCAGAAGGTCTTGTCTTTGCCGTTGTAGAGCTTGGGGATCAGAACGGGTCCGCCGAGCGTGCCGCCCCACTCGTTCTGTTTCGACGGCGCTCGTACGGCCGGAAAAAATCCACGCGCATCCAGCTTCTCATTGCGGAGGAAATGGAAGCCGGTTCCGTGCAGCTGGTTGGTTCCCGACTTCATAGTAAAGCTCGTGACGCCACCCATCGCGTGCGCATACTCGGCCGAGTAATTGTTGGTGATCAATTTGAATTCCGCAATCGCGTCCACCGAAGGATTCACTTCGGCGTCATTGGAAAGGTCGCCGCGGCTTAAAGCGATCCCGTCGTAATAAACTTGATCCTGAAAGCCCCCGCCACCGGAAATCGACTTCGTCCAGGTGCCGGTGGGCGCAACGCCCGGCGAGAGCTTGATAAAGGTGGACGGATTACGGATTCCGCCCCCAAGGGCCAGGGGCAAATCTAGAAATTGCTTCGCCTCCACCACCATGCCAACGTCGGCCGACTCGGTTTGGATCAAAGGGACCCCGCCTTCTACCGTCACGCTTTCTGTCAGTGCACCGACCGACAACGTAATATCGATCGTGGCCGTTTGGTTGGTTTGAATTTGAATACCACGCTGAATATAGGTGCTGAAACCGTTCGCTTTGGCGATTAAATCGTAGATGCCAATCGGTAAGCCGACCAGACGGTAGGCTCCCGTTCCTGTTGAAATCGTTTCCGTACGAACGTTGGTCGCAGTGTGGACGACTTCGATGGTGACATTGGGTATGGATGCCCCAGTGCGGTCGGTAATCACTCCGGTGATCGCCCCTCGGTCGCCTTGCCCCAAGAGAGACGAATGAGGCTAAAGCTTGACACCAAGAACGCCCGCAAAGCCCAGAGATACAACTTGCTCGCTCGCATTCCACCCTCCTGTGAGGTATTCCACGCGTGGCGCCGCCTGCAGCACGGCGGAAGTCCACCCACGGCTTTCGAGGCATTCTATGCCAAGGCGAGGGAAAAGCAAGCCCACCGAACTTGGAGTCCAGCCGCCGGGACAAATTCTTGCGCCGCGGGACAAGCGGACGCTCCTGGCATACGAGTCGGCCAGCGGGACCTGCAAACACGGCGGTTGCAACATAGGCAAGCGCGGGGCGGAGGGGCCGCCGCCACGCTACTCAACCGGGCGGTACAAATCGGAAATTTGCAAGGCTTTTTTTCTGCCTTGCGTGGCCAGCCTGCCCCGGTATTTGAGTTTGCCGTTGACCAGCAAGTCCAGCGGCTTTTCCAGTGGGTAATCGAAGGTGAGGACGTCCCCCTCTTCGATGGCCAAAAGGTCTTCTAAGGTGAGCGTCGGGCCCTGCAGGCGGGCGTCGAGGTGAAGAATCGAGGGCTTGATCAAAGAGAACATTCGCTCCCGCTCGGTCGGCGTCGACTCGGACTTGCGCATCGACCACTGCTGGTCAAATCTTTGACGCAACATCTTAATGATGATCGAGGGCATGCCGATGTTCATTCTTCCCGAGTTTTCCCCCACGCGAACTTCCAGACTCACTGCCACGACAGCCTCGGTAGGGGCCAGGATTTGTAGCAGCTGGGCCTCGGACTTAAAAGCTTCGATCGTGAAGCTCATCGACGTCACCGTCGACCAGGCCTCTTTCAAATCGTGGAGCACAATCCGGAACAAGCTTTCGAGAATGCTCTGCTCAATTTCGGTGACTTCCCGATTGGGCCGCGCAGTGCCCTTGCCCGTGCCTCCCAGCAGCATCTCCAAGATGGGAAACACCAGGGAGGGATTAATCTCCAGAATGGCGTTTCCATCAAAAGGCCGGATCCCGATGGAAACAATGCAAGTCGGCGCCGGGAGCGAACGCGAAAACTCGATGAAAGACAACTGCTCGACAGATCTTAAGGTCACCAGCGCGTAGTTCCGGAGGTAAGCTGAAAGACTCGCCGAGAGGCTGCGCGAGAAGGATTCATGCAGAAGGTGGATGGCCCGCAACTGGTCCTTGGCGATCCGGTCGGGACGTCGGAAATCATATACCTGGGCTTTCTTGGCGAGATCATCCTCGGCGAACTGACTGCCCATCTTGCCAGAAACACGCTCCTCTCCCGCTTGCCTCGGACCGCGATCCGTCGACATACTTTCACCATCGACCTCTCACCAGCGAAAGCTTAGTCCAACAACCAGAAAGACGGTTCGATCGGCCCTAGCTCCACCATCACCGCTTTTACTCGGTCCGGGTATCCCTCATGCGGGTTATAGGTAGCTAAGAACTGCTCGAGCCGCTTGCCTTGGTAAGGCCGGGCGTTGGCCATCCGCTCGGCAACCGCATAGATGCCGTCTCTTACCGAAGGGAAGGGAATCTCCGCGTTCCCCCAACCGAAGATATTGTTGTTGCGATAATTCTTCCCCCCGCTCGACTCCACAAAGGCGATACTGGGCAAAAGTCTCCAGTCCAGCTGATAGGCATCTGCAGCTTGGAGAAAATCCCGCGACAGGGGCGTGATCGGGCAGGAGTATTTGCGGAAGAAGCGCTCCAGACGGATCAGCCTTGGATCCTTGCGGAAAACACTTTGCGTCCAAGGCGCGCTCGCCTCTTGCGTGAAAAGAATGAACAACCATACCCCGAGGACCGGTTTCCATTTCGAGTGCATGCTGCCTTTCGAGCTCCACAGCGCAAAATCGACTAATCGGCATCGCTTCTGGCGGTCTCTAGAGCCCGAAAAAACGAAATCCCCGCTGGCGCGACGGAGCACGCCGGCAGGGATTTCGCTGAGCCGTGAGGAGAGAAATTAAGTGACTAACCCGGAGGCGCGACCCTCAATCGCTCCATGCCTACGGGGCACCGGTCTCCTCCCTCGCGCAGTAGGCGGCCGGTCCACAGGAACTTAGGTTCGCCACTGAACGAAACCAGCTACGTTAACAACGCTCGCTTCAACAGTCGGCCACCTCACGCGTGGAAGATCTACTACCAGTACTCATATCTATGACTGGACCACCTCCTTTCTCAGTGATAGCCACATACTAAGCGGGAAACGGCAAGCCTGTCAAATGAAAATTTGGGAACTTGGCCACTAGATGATGTATGCCAGCTCAGCGTGCTACAGGTGGCGGCGTAGGTAGCGACACATCGCAAGACCGTCCATCCAATTGAAAGGGAACCTTCCTGTCGTGTAATGCGCGCAGGGAAGCGTGAAGACCTCGTGCGGGAGCCGGTATCGCTTGAAGCTTTCTAACACCTGAAGGGAATACTCGGGAAGAAACGTCGTGTCGTACTTGGCCCATACGAGCAAGGACTTCATCCCTCTTCCTTTGAGCCGTTCCAGGTAGGTGGCAGGACTAATCACCGCCCAAAGTTTCCGCAGTTGATCTTGCGTAACGTGTCCTTCGAAGCCTTGCCTGACGTGGCGGGTGGAGAGTCCGGTCCAGACGACGTCGGAAAAGTACATGGAAACATGATTAAATACGCCCACTTGGATCCTTTCATCATGAGCCGCTGCAATAAAGGCGATACACGAACCTAGGCTCGTCCCCAGGATCCCCAACCGGCGGTAGCCTTGCTGCTCCAGCCAGCTCAAGCACGAGCGCACGTCGATGACGCTTTGCCGCGAGGCGTGGATGGTGCGGCCGATGTTGCTCGACACGGCGTAGTCGGCCCGTTGAAGCTCCGGTGGCATGCGCCGGTCATGGTAGGCCATGCTCATCCGCAAGGCAGTTAACCCAAATCGATTCAGAAGTTTGCAAAGCCCGACGTGTCCCTTCACGTCACTGTTCCACTGAGGTAAAACGACCACGGCCCGCCCGCGGTCCCCGGAGACGGGAAAGAAGTCCGCATGCACGGTGTTATTTTCTGGATAGGGCGAGGCTAGCGCGCTAGTGAACGTCAGGTGATTCCCGTCGAGACGAAAATCTCGCGGCGTCTCAAAGTGATAAAAGTGATCCGAACGCCGCGCCGCCTCCTCCGCTAAGCGGTAGACGACTTCCTTGGCTTGGCCATTGACGGGCTGATCCGTGAGCCATTCGACGCCCCACTCAAAGGGGCGGACCACTCGATTCTTATCTGCCGTGGCCAGCTTATATTCCCACTGATCAATCCACTTGGCGTAGAGATCCCCAATCATTCTTCCCCATCCATCCTAGCGGCTGGTCCCTTGGCGAAGCAATCAAGCCGGGCGCAAACAGGGTCTGGGAACACTACGGGACTCGCTGGGAACCTCAAGAAGAGCGGGAGTGCCGAAAAGAAAAAGCCCGGAAGCTGCCATCACACATCGCATTCCGGGCACAAACTCGTTTGGCTGGAGGCAACTGCCACCACCAAGCGAAATACCTCTATCAACCCTGCCAGCGCGGGTGCAATCTGATAGCCATAGCTAAACGCTTGAAAATACAAATCCCGACGAACCGCCGATCTGAAGAATCGTAGCGCCCAACCGAGCCTGCTACCAAATTCCATAGACGAATCAACGTAAGCCGGTACAGAGCGGCGCCCGGCACCCAAAAAACACCTTAGGCGGCCTAAGGTTCCTCGCCCCAGCGGACGATTTCTAAGCTTGCGAAGGCGGCCAGTGCGAAGGCTTTACTCTGGCGGAAAGACTCCCAACGTGCCCACTCCTCCACCACTCCGGATGCCCCCGGATCAGTCTGTCTGGCCGGGGAGGGAGCCCGTGGCCTGCGGGGAGCCAGGCAGTCAAAACCGGACCGCCTCCCGCGATTTCGCTCGCTGGTGGATTGAGTGGAGAGCGAGGCGAATCTCGGATCCCATCGAGCGTCTTCGATTCCTACGCCGGTCGGCCCCCTACGCTGGAATATCGTGGAAACCACATCGCCGCATGGTCTTGTTCCTTGGTTTTGCCTTGGTGACGCTGGGGTGGACGCTTTCGCCGCCAGTCGGCCGTTTTCGTGAGCTGACTGGCGCAACTGCACCCCCGCTGGAGGTGCTCCGGCCTGAGGCTCGAGGCGTGCTCCGGCCCCCTGAGGTGTGGTTGGTCGAAACCAAAACAAGCTACGAGATCTATTCCAACGGCCTCCGGATTGAAACCCATGGCGCCGTTCACGAGGCGCCCCGGAAGTATTTCCTCATTCCAAAACCTGAGAGCCCGGACGATAATCCGATGTCCCACCTGCCTTGGCGCACTGAAACTGCTCCTGCGGGCATCGTCTATCACACAACCGAAAGCCACATCGCGCCGTTCCGTTCCACCGAAACGCAGACTCTCCAGCGGCTCGCTCAGGGTGTATTGTCCTACGTCCGCCAGGCCAGGTCTTACCACTACTTAATCGACCGCTTCGGCCGCGTGCATCGCGTGGTGGACGAAAAAAGCATCGCCCATCATTCCGGCTGGTCGGTCTGGGCAGACGCCCGTCACATCTATCTGAATTTGAATGACAGTTTCCTGGGAGTCGCCTTCGAAGCTCAAACCACACCCCAAGATGGCTCAGAGTCGATCAATCCGGCACAAGTTCGGGCCGGGCAGATGATCACCGAAATGCTGCGCAGCAAATACCAGATCCCGGCCGAAAACTGCGTAACGCATGCCCAGGTGTCGGTGAATCCGGACAATTTTTTGGTGGGTGCGCACACCGATTGGGCCCAGCGTTTTCCTTTCGCCGCCTTCGGATTGCCCGACAACTATTCAATCCCGCTGCCCAGCATCACGCTGTTTGGGTTCCAGTATGACAACCTCTACTGGCGAATGTCAGAGGCCAGTTTATGGAAAAGCCTGCTGTGGGCCAACGAACAGCTCCGCCAGAGCGCCGCTCAGCGAGGTGTCCGCTTGCCGGCTTACCGCGCAATTCTCAACCGGCGCTACCTCGAACTCCTGGAAGTTTCGCGGAAACAGAAAACAGAGGAGGGTAACCAACGATGAAAGACGCTCCATGCTTCGGTCTCGACGTGGGCACCAGCCGCGTCGTACTCGCCTATCAAGCCGGCGGGGGTTTTTCCTTCCGCAGCCAGCTCAATGCATTTGTCCAAATCCCTTATTCAAAAATCACCGAGGGTGTACTCAAAAAGGAACAAGTACCTTACACGGTGGCTCAAGGCGATTTGGTCATTCACGGCAACGAATCGGAGCGATTCGCTGACCTGCTCGGCCAGGAGGCGCGACGTCCCATGCGGAGCGGCCTGCTGAACCCAGCAGAGGTTGAAGGTGAGAAGCAGCTCGGCCTCATCTTTCGTGCTTTGCTCGGAGAGGAGGACGGAAACGGGCGGAAGATTTACTTCACCGTGCCAGCTGCTCCCTTGGGAGCCGAGGAAAATCTCACCTACCACGAGGCCACGATTCGAAACCTGCTATCCGGGATGGGCTACCAAGTCGAGGCCATAAACGAGGGCCTAGCCGTTGTCTACGGTGAACTTGAATCGTCCAACTTCACGGGCATTGGCGTAAGCTGTGGCGGCGGGCTCTGCAACGTCTGTCTCGCTTACTTGTCCGTGCCTGTATTGAGTTTTAGTGTTCCCAAGGCGGGGGATTTTATTGACTCAAGCGCCGCCGCAGCCATGGGAGAGCTTGCCACACGCATCCGCATTGCCAAAGAAACCGACTTTCACTTCAACGGAAACTACAGCGATAAGGCCCACCAGGTGCTCAGTGTCTTCTATGACGACATGATCACAACGCTCGTCACGGCCATGAAAGAGGCATTCTCCAACACCAAAAAACTGCCTCGGCTAGGACGCCCGGTTCCGCTCGTGCTGAGTGGAGGGAGCGTGATGCCGCGTGGTTTCCGCGAACGCTTCGAACAGGTTCTTCGCAACTCCAATTTTCCGCTGGCCCTGTCCGAGGTGCGTGTTGCCTCTGAACCCCTTCATTCGACAGCCAAGGGCGCTCTTGTGGCCGCGCTCAGCGAAGCCTAAAACGTGGAGCTGCTAGCGCCGCTCTCGAATGGACTCGAAAAGCCACTGTTTGTTCGCTGAAACCGCGGCTTCGAGCTTTTGGCGCAAATCCTGGCGCCGTTCAAACAGGCGATAGCCCGCTGGCTCGCGCAGGTACCCGCGCGCCTCCGGATGCCGGACAAATAGCTCTTCTTCGCCTAGCTCGGCCCGCAGCCGTTGAAATTTTGCTCGTTTGTCCAGAAGCGCCTTCACGAGAAAAGGCATCAGCATCGAATAATCGGCTTGCAGGCTTTCGGTGGTTTTTTGATAACTATCCTTGTCCACCTTCCCCCAGGTCACAGCCTCAGCGGGAGGGCAGGAGGAAAGCGATCCGTCGGTAACCGGCGCCGACACAATCTGAACATCAAAATAGTAGCCACGGACGTCGGGCAAGCCCAAAACCTGGCCCAAGGCTGGCTCGGGCTGCAAATTGTAGTTTTTGGGGACGCCTCCGCCCAGGATCAGCGTGGCCAGCCGCCCGACGGGGTGCTCGAACAATCCCCACCAATGGTAGGCGCACGCTTCAAATACTTCGGCATGCAGATCCAGCTCAAAGCGGTAGTCCTCGATCAACCCAGTATTCCGCATGGCCCACAGCTTCATGGAATTTAAAAACACGCTGCCGTCAGCTGGCGCGCCCACCAGTACGGGAATCGCCAGCCGGTGACAGGTTGCGAGCAAACCGGGACGCACTCCCATCTGTGTTTCCTGCTCGGCGTAAAAACCCCCTAACAAGTAGCGCATCTCGGTTCCGGTCATCTTGCGCTGAAACTCTGGCCGCAGCAGAATTTGGGAAAGAAAAGCATCTTGATCGAGAAGTACTTGCTCGTCGAAGGCCATGTCCGTAACCCGAATCGTGCCCTCGTGCCGCAGCGCTGCGTCATCCCCAAAGATGGGGACTTCAAAGATCGGGTCTTGTGTGTGGTGGCGTAGCGAGCGGTGGCCGTCGTGATAGCAAACTGCGTCGGTGGTGCTTAAGTAGGCAACCCAACCAGTTTCCAGCAACGGTATCAACCACGTTTGGTGCTGGCCTGATACCGTAACGGGGCCTGAAATCGAAATCGTGAGTGGACAGCCCATGCCAATGGCGGCATCCAAGATTTCATAAATGCGCCGCAAATAGGCGCCTCCAAAGGCTGGCAGACAATTCAAAAAAACTTCTTCTAGGGTGCGGCATTCATCGACCCGTCGCACTCGCACGGGCCGTCGCCGCTGCTCGTGTTTTCCCTGCGTCATTCCGAATCCGACCATAGCAATCGCCCCTGCCAGAAGGCAATTTGGGCGCAGCCGGCAAATGACAGGCTCTACCCAAAATGTTAAGTTGTGTTCGCTCGCTCCCCTTTTCTCCGCTGGCTGTTATATACTAGGGGCCACGCTCTGTAAGTCGAGGGGTTTACAATCATGACGAAGATTCAGCTCTGTTTGCTTTTTCTCGTGTCCCTAGCGTTGCCAGCCCGTGCCCAAGATGTCCGGGGCCGCGTTCAGGGCGTGGTGACAGATTCTTCGCAAGCTGTCATCGTCGGGGCGCGCGTCACGCTTACCAATGAAGGGACCAATGTCAGCGCCACCACGTCAACCAACAGTAACGGCCAGTATCTGTTTGATTACGTGATCGGAGGCAACTACACCATTACGGTCGAAATGCAAGGATTCCGGAAATTCGTCCAGCGTGGCGTCCTGGTTCAAAGCCGCGGCGATGTCACGGTGAACGCGACGCTTGATATTGGGTCGGCAACGGAGACCGTAACTGTGCAAGCATCGCCTGTTTCGGTGCAATTCAACACGTCCACCATGGCCTTGACGCTGGACAAGAAAATGGCCAATGAGCTTCCGGTGATTAATCGCAACCCCTTCCTCCTTGCGCAGCTCAACCCGGCGGCTGTGTTGCGTTCGACAACCGAGCAGAGTCCTTATCACCACTGGGCTGCTACGCAGATTGATGTGGGCGGAAACACCACAACAAAAAACGACGTGATCGTCGACGGGGTGCCGAACATGGCCTCTGAGAAATCCTCTTACACCCCGGCCATGGACGCCGTGCAAGAGGTCACGGTACAGCAAAACGCCGTCGATGCCGAGTTTGGCCATTCTGCTGGAGGCATTGTCGCCGTACAGATGAAGTCCGGCACCAACGAGTACCACGGCACAGCTTATTATTTGGGCCGCAACCCGGCGATTAACGCTGTCGCCGACCACATTACGCGGCGGGCAAACCTCACCCGCAACCATATCTTCGGCGGCACGCTCGGTTCACCGATCATCAAGAACCGCCTGTTCAATTTCTTCTCTTACGAGGCCTGGCGAAGCCAAGACCCGCGTTCGGTCGCTTTTACCTTGCCGACAGACGCTGAACGAACAGGCGATTTTTCACGGTCCATCAACGCCCGGGGCGGCCTGCGGGTCATCTACAACCCATTCACGACCGTGCTGAATCCCGACGGCACGGCGACGCGCCAGCCTTACCCCAACAACATCATCCCGGTGAGCCAGCAAGATCCGGTCGGGCGCCGCGTGATGAATGACATTTGGAAGCCCAATCTTCCCGGAGAAGGTGCTGATGGCGTCAACAACTACCGCATGGGGTTCGCCGAGCGCGTGAAATATTGGAACCTGTCGGACCGCGTGGACTGGAACATTTCTGAGAAGCTCAAAATCTTCGGTCGCTACTCCATGTTCAAAACCTACGTGGCCCAGGATAATTACGCTGGCACGCGGGCGGTGCAGCCCAATGGCAGCGAGCGTCACGCCTGGACCTCAGTGGCCGACGCCGTCTATACGATCAGTCCCTCAACTGTGTTCAACGTGCGGGCCGGCTATAACCGGATCTTTGATTCTTTCGCCGTTAAGGAGGCCCAGATCACTTCCGCCCAGCTTACCGAGATTCTCGGCAGTGACTGGCACGTGCCCTACACCAAGGATGCTCCAGCGCTCTACTATCCTGGATTCATCGTTCGCCGCGGCCCCTTTCCGACGAATTTAGGGCGAACCGGCTTCTGGTATCAGGATCCGGAGACCTACAGCCTTCAGTCAAAAATCAGCCGTGCCCAGGGCCGGCATTATTTCAAGGTGGGAGGCGAGTGGCGCTCGCAGCGCGTTGTCGCCGTGCGCCCGCGTCCTGTCGCTTTTGATATCCGTCCGGAAATGACGGCTGCTACCTTCCTGAATCCGGATTTGAATCTTAGCGGCGATGCCTGGGCGACCTTGCTAGTCGGGGCCATCGACAACAATACGCTGATTCAAAATTTACCCATCCAGCTCCACCGCAACACCTTCTACGGCCTTTACTTCCAGGATGACCTGAAACTCACCCAGAAACTAACGCTGAATCTTGGAATTCGCTATGAATACGAATCGCCCATGGTGGATCCTCAAAACCGGCTGTCGCGCTATTTGGATTTGACCTCTCCCATTCCAGAATTTCAGGGTCCAAATACTCCCGTGCTGCCGGCTGCTGCGCAGGCGCTTCGCACGAGCGACCCTATCTACAACGGGGCTTGGATCTTCACGGATTCGAAAAATCGTGGCTCTTGGAACGCTCAGAAGCTTTTGTTTATGCCGAGGGTGGGCTTAGCCTATCGCTTGAATGACAAGACCGCGCTCCGCTTGGGCTGGGCTCGTTATCTTGTGCCGCCAACGCTTACTGATGGCCTGGATGTTTTAGGAAGCGTCTTTTATCCTGGCTTTGAGGCAACGACCCGGGGATTGCCCCTGCTGACCGGCGTGCCCCAGTCGCGCCTCAGCAATCCGTTCCCGGGCGGTTTAGTTCCTGTCATTGGCAAGAGCTTAGGTCGATACACCGATTTGGGAGGCTCGCCCATCTTCTACTTCCAGGATTTCCGGGTTGGCGCCAACGACCGCATCAATCTGAGCCTTCAACGGGCGCTTCCTGGCCAGTTGCTGCTTGATGCCACCTACTTTGTGAATCTTGGACGCTACGGTCCTGTCACTCGCAATCTCAACCAAGTGGATCCGCGGATTATCTACACGCGAGGGGCAGCCACGGCCGCCAATGTGCCGAATCCTTTCTTTAACCGGCTGCCCGCAGATAAAATGCCAGGCCAGCTGCGTACCCAGGCCAACGTCCCGGTAACCCAGTTGCTGCGTCCCTATCCGCATTATGGAGACATTCAACAGCGGCTGACCGGTCAAGCCGACAGCCGTTACCAGGCCCTGCAGCTCTCGGTCCAGCGCCCCTTTGTCAACGGCTTCAATCTCGTTTTCGGCTATAACTACAACCGCGAGCGAAACGAAGAATATTACGATGAGCTCGACAACTTTCTTGACAACCTCACCTTCCAACCATCGGTGAATCCCCGCCACCGCCTGACCGCGGCCTCCATCTACCAGCTGCCGTTTGGCCGGGATCGAAAATTTCTTTCCAACGCGAACCGGGTGGTGGACGGCATCTTGGGAGGCTGGTCGCTGACCGGATTGTTCACCTTCAACAGCGGGCAATATCTCCGTTTTGGGGGCCTGCTGGTGGATGGGGATCCTTCCATCAAGAATCCGACCAAGCAGCGAGCCTTCGATACGTCGAAATTCCGTGCGCTGCCTCCTTTCACTCGACGCACCAATCCTTTGCAGTACGACGGCGTCAAAGGCATGCGCTTTAAGAATCTCGACATGACTTTGGCCAAATCCTTTGTCGTTACCGAACGCGTCAAGTTCGAATTGCGCATGGAAAGCTACAACGTGCCGAACAACTTCAACGGTGACTTACCGAGCACAAACTTCGGCACGTCTGCCTTTGGCGCCATTACGGCGCAGCGTCCCGGATACTTCGGACGCCAGTTCCAATATAGCGGCCGCTTTACTTGGTAGTTTTTGCTCTTTTATTCGCATCGCCAGAATTTGCGGGCTCCCCGATCTGCGCGGGGTGCCACGCGGAGATCGCGCAAACGCAGGCCAAGACGCATCACGCACGGGCGCTAAGCGAAGCGCCCGGCGGTCGCTGGGCTTTCGGGGCAGGGGCGCAAGCCATCACCTACGTTTCCCAGTCAACGGAGGACACCTACGTCGAACATGGACTTTCCTGGTATCGGAAGATTGATGGACTGGCCCTGACCCCGGGCCATCCCGACAGCCGTGGTGTGACCTACCGCACCTTCGCCCCGGACGCCGCCATTTTGCGCTGCTTCCAATGCCATTCCACGGGAATGCTGCGCCTGGGTGCGCAACGCCGCATCGAACCTGCGGAACTTGGCGTACGCTGCGAGGCCTGTCACGGGCCCGCCGCGGCGCACGCCCGGATGCCCTCTCGCCACAACATCCGGAATCCTGCCCGGTTCACCGCAGCCGAACTCAACCAGCTCTGTGGACAATGCCACCGGATGCCGCCAGCCCAAGGCGAGGAGACGAATTTTGAGAATCCTTGGAATGTCCGGCACCAACCGGTCTACTTCACGCAAAGCGCTTGCTTCCGCAAATCGGACGGCAAGCTGTCCTGCCTTTCCTGCCACCGGCCGCACTCGGACCAGCCAGCTAGCGCCAGCCTGAAGTGTGCCGAATGTCACCCCAAACCAAAACACCAATCTAATGTTTCAAACAGGTCCTGCGTGAGTTGTCATATGCCCGTGGTGAACCCTTCTCCCTGGCTCAGCTTTCACAACCACTGGATCGGAATTTACCAGTTAACGGGTCCTCAAGCGAATCCGCTGCGCCCGCTCAAGCAGTGGCCGGGCCGATAACTCCCTTCCTGTTTGCTGGAGCAATTCGGCGAGGTTCTCCAAGGCGGCGGCTGTTTGTTCGGACTCCGGGCCATGCACTTTTTCGGCAATGGACAAGCCGCGGCGAAATAGCTGTTCCGCCGCCACAACCTTGCCCCGAGTCGCCTGCACCGCTCCTAGAACCTGACAAGCGGCGCCGACACGCGTATCCACCGGCCCAAATTTTTTTTCAAACGCCGCGAGCGCCTGAGAGGCGAGCGCTTCGGCCTCAGAGCCGCTGCGCGCCATCAGCAAGGCTGCCAAGTTTAACTTCGTTGCCGCCAGTTCCACGTCCTGAGGCGGCAGGAGCTTGCTTCGAATTTCGAGCACTCGCCGGTACATCCGCTCTGCGCCGGGCGGATCCTGTTGTTCCAGAGCAACCGCCCAGTTGTGGAGCGCCGTCGCCGCTTCAAGCGTATCCGCCAGCGCTAGGGCTGTCTCGCGGTAGGGTTCTGCCTTGGCATACTCGCCGCGATGAGCTAAATACAAGGCGAGATCTCGCTCGCTTTCCCGCGTTTTTCGATCCCCTTTGCCGAGCTTTTGCTCTCTTTCTGCGAGCGCTTGGCGGTAAAGGGGCTCAAAATCTGGTTGCTGCGCCGCAAGGATGGCCGCTAGCAAGCTTACGGCGCGCCCGGCCATCCTTCCCTCACTTTCCCGCTGAGACTATGAAGAAAAGCCACCAAAGCGCGTTTTTCTTCGAGGGTTAATCCCAACTTGCGAATCTCGGTATCCAGGTTTGGATTTTCCCTCCCGCCTTGATCGTAAAAATCGATCACTTCCTCAAGCGTCTTCAAACTTCCATCATGCATATAGGGAGCTGTCCGGGCGACTTCTCGTAAGCCAGGCGTCTTAAAAGCTCCCCGGTCCTCCGCCCTCCCAGTGATACCGGCCCGCCCTTGGTCCAACCAGCGGCCGTCGCGCCAGCCAGTCCCTGTGTTGTGGAAGCGCTCATCGGTGAAATTGACGCCCACATGGCAGGCCACGCAATTCGCTTTGCCGCGAAACAACTTCAGCCCCCATTTTTGTTGCTCGTCGAGGGCCGAAACATCTCCGGCGACAAACCGGTCATAGGGAGAATCGCCACTCAGGATGGATCGCACATAGCTGGCGAGCGCGAGCTGAATGTCCTCGAGCGTGACCTCGCGGCCAAAGGCTGATTGCATCTGTGCTCTTAAAACCTCGTCTTCGCGCACACGCCGGGTGATTTCCTCAAGCGATAAGCCCATTTCTTTGGGATTCAACACGGGCTGGAGCACCTGATCTTCTAAGGACGCCGCGCGTCCATCCCAGAAAAAAGATTTTCCCCACGCCCGGTTGATGAGCGGCGGCGTACGGCGGCCAATCACCTGGCCCCTTACCCCGGTGGCTTGCGATCGGCCATCCGTGAAAGCGCGCTCCGGCTGATGGCAGCCTGCACAGGACAAGCTTCGGTCCGCGGAGAGACCTCGAAAGTGGAAGAGAGCTTTTCCCACTTCAACCCGTTCCGGCTTGAGCGGATTGCTCTCAGGAGCCGGCACGTAGGCATCTAAGCCGAGTAAGACGGGGAGGGTTTGTGGTGCGGCTGGCCGCAGGGCGAAGGCCGCGAGTACCGCCAGGCGCCACCCAGAGCCAGTCAGGATACGCCACCAGGACCCAGTCACCGCTCTCATCATAGCGCGGGCCCACAGGCTTTCCCGCGCAGCGATTGGGTTGCTCGAGTTCGGTCCTCCTGCCTAGCTACTGCACCAGCAGAAAAACGTTCGGGGCGCTCGTCATGCCATGGACTTCGAGCGTCAAAGCGACTTCACCCGCCGCTAGCGACTCCGGTGCTTTCACTCGAACCAGATAAAGGCCAGGCGCGATCATCGCCGCCAGGCTCGGCGTGGCCGTCAGCTCGCCAAAGCGAACCGTGGGCAGCGTCGCCAGTGGAACCGGATTCGCAAACAGGCGGTCGGTTGTTGTTTCCCCCTCCGTTTTTCCCAGACCTATGGCATAGATATCAATTTCCTCGCCGGCGCGCACGCCGCGCAAGGCGCGGTTGTCTACCGCTGGATTGCCCAGGATCCAACCACGAGGGTTCAATAGGGCCAGGCTAGTTCCCGCTCCCGCCGAAGTCACCGAGGCAAAGAAGCGGTTGCCTGATGGATCGGGCACACAATGAATCGCCGGTAGCGCGGCCGACACCCGCACGTTTACGGTTGAGGGGGCGGCGCCCTCTCGCTCAATCACGACAGGTACTTCGCCTTCAGGCGTGTTGCCCGGAACGAGCATCGTAATTCGGGTCGGACTCACAAATGACAGCACCGCTGGCGCGTCATTCACCTTCACCGTCACGCCCCCAAGTCGTGTATCGAGAGTCCGTCCTCCCACAGGAGTCCAGTGTGTCTCGCTTCCGGCAAGCTCGGATCCCTGGATCGTGACCCAGGCTCCTGGGGCCATCCCCGGGCGCGCCGTAAAGGCGTCCACTACCGAGGAAGCCGTGAACGTTGGCCTTGCGCCTCCGCCGCTTTCTGCGGCCACCCGTAGCGAAGTTGTGTAGATGTTGTCCCCAGTTACGGTGCCATTGCCGTTGGCGGCATTCCCGGCGGCGTAAAACACAACGGCTCCGGCGTCGGTTGCCGGTGCAGTCCAGTTGAATTCAAACGTCACCGAACCAGTTGTGCCACGTCGCGTCCCGGCGGCGGTGTGGGTAATCCACTGCATCGCTCCCGCGGTGTTAACCATTGTGTTTCCATCTACGCTGGCCAGCGTGCCGGCGCGAGTTTGTGGGGCGCTCTCCAAGCGAGCGGTGAGCTCAAAACCCCACCGCGAGGCTGCCGGATCCTCCAGAATGACCCGCATGCGCGAGGTTTGCCCGGGTGTATATCCAGCGCTTGGGAACTCGATGCGCAGCCGGCCTCGCCCAGAATTCACCGTGCCTGTGTGGCAAACGGTGCAGGTCTGCTCGCCCGGGGCGCCAGTATGCCCCTCAGGCGCACCGCTGCTGTTGGCCCAGCAAGTCAGAGACAAGAAGAGAAACACAAGCCCCTTGCCCAACGGAAGATGGATCATGGTTGAAGTACCCCTGTCAGTTTTTGAAAATCCCGAGTACTTGTAAAGATACACGAATCTGACCTCTTGTAGGAAGGTTTCGACCTCAACCGCGTTTCCCCCAAGGTATAATCCCACCGTCATGTCGCACGTGCTCCCATCTGGCATCGTTCTCTGGATTGGTTTCGCCACAGTGGTGGCCGCGCTGCCGCCTGAAGCAATTTTTTTTAACGGCAAGATTATCACCGTCAACAACCGCTTCGAGATCGTGCAAGCGATGGCCACCGCGGGTGAGCGCATTCTAGCTGTGGGCTCCAATCCGGAAATTTTGAAATTGGCCGGGCCTAGCACGCGCAAGGTCGACTTGCGCGGGCGGACCGTCCTACCTGGCTTAATGGATAGCCACACCCATGCCTCAGATGCCGCGATGTATGAGTGGACGCATCCGGTGCCAGAAATGGAGTCCATCGACGATGTGCTGCGCTACATCGCCAACCGCGCTAAGGCCTTGCCAGAAGGGGAATGGATCTTCGTCTCTCAAGTTTTTATCACCCGGCTCCGACAACAACGCTTTCCCACACGCTCCGAACTCGATCAGGTCGCCCCCAAACATCCCGTCGTCTTTCGGACTGGTCCTGATGCATCCCTGAACTCCCTGGCCCTTCAACGCAGCGGAATCGACCGAAATTTTCAAGTAACGGACGGAGCACCCTGCCGGCTGGAGCGTGACTCAACCGGCGAATTAACGGGAATCCTGCGCAACTGTGCCCGCTTTATCAAGTACACGCCGAGCGGTCCCGCTCCCACCGAGAAAGATAAGCTCGAGCAGATCAAGCTTTTGTTCAAGGACTACAATGCGGTCGGTCTCACCTCAATTGCGGATCGCGACGCGGATGATGAGGCTGTCGAGCTTTACCGCAAGCTCCGCGACTCGGGCCAACTTACAGTTCGCATTTTCCTCAACCTCTCCGTCAATCCACACACGACGATGGAAAAAATTCGCGAACGCATCGAGCAGGCAAGCCAAAGTCCGCTTCATCGCTACAACAACCAGTTGTGGCTGCGTGCCATCAAAGTCTATTTAGATGGCGGGATGCTCACTGGCAGCGCCTACATGCTCCAGCCGTGGGGCGTCAGTGCCGTCTATTCCATCACCGATCCAAGCTACCGCGGCATGCGTTATATCGAGCCAGACAAACTCTACGAGATCTTCAAGCTTGCGCTCGCAAACGGCTTGCAACCCACAGCGCACGCAGTTGGAGATGGCGCTGTCACCACCATGGTCGACGTCTACGAACGCATCGACCAGCACATGCCCGTGCGCCCGGGTCGCCCCTGCATTACGCACGCCAATTTCATGACTCTTGAAGCCATCCGGCGGATGAAGAAACTCGGCGTGGTCGCAGACTTACAGCCCGCTTGGCTGGAACGCGATGGCGCAACCCTACTCAAACAGTTCGGCTATGCGCGGCTGGCCTATTTCCAGCCCTACAAGACCCTGTTTGACGAAGGCGTCATGGTTGGCGGGGGATCCGACCATATGCAAAAGATCGGAGGGATGCGCTCGATCAACCCCTACAATCCATTCTTTGGCATGTGGATCACCCTCACGCGCCAGCCGCGGTGGACTCACCAGGTGCTCCACCCAGAACAGCGGATTAGCCGGGAACAAGCCATCCGCCTCTATACAATCCAGAACGCCTTCCTCACTTTTGAAGAGAAGGAAAAGGGCTCGCTCGAGCCTGGCAAGCTCGCCGACTTCATTGTGCTTGACCGCGATATCCTCACCTGTCCTATCGACCAGGTCAGGTCGGTCCAAGTTCTCGAAACCTATCTTGGCGGCAAACGCGTGTACGCCCGCTAACTCGGTCTTCAAGGAAGCGGACCTGGGAACTAGAGCTTCCAGCAAATCAGCTTGGGTTCCGTCATTTCCTCGATGGCGTATTTGGGGCCTTCCCGTCCCATACCGCTCAGCTTCACGCCCCCATAGGGCATTTGATCCACGCGATATTGTGGGATCTCGTTGATCAGGAATCCCCCTACGTGCACTTTCCGCGCCGCCCAAAACGCCTTCTGGATGTCGCGCGTATAAATTCCCGCCTGAAGGCCATAGGGGGAATCGTTCACCATGGCGATGGCGTCTTCAAGCTGTCGGTAGCGGTTGACTCCCACCACAGGACCAAACGCTTCGCGGCAGGCCAGCTGCACCCAGGGCGGAACATCGGCAAGCACGGCTGGCTCAAGCGTGGCCCGGGTGCGTTTCCCTCCGATAAGCAGCCGGGCGCCCGCCTTCACTGCCTCCTCAATCCAGCTTTCTACGCGCTCGGCCTCTTGCTGCGTGATTAGCGAGCTGATGTCCGTGCTCAGCTCCAGCGGATGGCCGAGCTTCAACTTGCGCGTGTGAGCAAGGACGCGCTCGAGAAACTCGTCCCGGACCTTTTCCTGTACAAAGATGCGTTGTACGGAAATGCAAACCTGTCCGGAGTGCGCGAAGCTGCCAGCCACGCATCGCGCAGCTGCTTCATCAAGATCTGCGTCTGCCTCGACAATCACCGCTGAGTTGTTGCCAAGCTCCAAGGTGACACGCTTCATGCCCGCCAGGTTGCGAAGCCGCAGGCCAACTTCCGCGCTCCCCGTAAATGTGATCATGGCGACATCGTTGTGCAGCGCCAGCTGCTCGCCAATCGAGCCGCCCGGTCCCGTAATCACATTCAGCGC
The DNA here is from genome assembly GCA_025056455.1 of Bryobacteraceae bacterium. Classification (GTDB taxonomy): domain Bacteria; phylum Acidobacteriota; class Terriglobia; order Bryobacterales; family Bryobacteraceae; genus CADEFT01. Next base: position 92,321 of record JANWVY010000006.1, read on the forward strand.
ACCCTGGGGCAGTCCGCATTCTAGGAACAGCTCCGCCATCAAGACGGCGCTGATCGGGGTCGCCGAGGCAGGTTTATGCACCACGGTGTTTCCTCCGGCCAGCGCCGGTCCAATCTTATGCAGGGCCAGGTTCAGCGGGAAGTTAAATGGGGTAATGGCCGCAATTACACCAACTGGCTCGCGAACGGTCATGGCCATATGACCTTTGCCCGCTGGTGAGGCCTCCATCGGTACGACCTCCCCGCTCAGCCGGTGAGCTTCCTCCGAGGAGAACAGCAGGGTAAGGGCGGCGCGCTCTACCTCGAGACGCGCCTCCTTGAGCGGCTTGCCAGATTCTGAGCTCACGGCCTGAGCGAAGGATTCCGCGCGCTCGAGTAACTTCTGATGAGCTTTGCGCAAAATGCTGGCTCGCTCGCTCAAAGTCATCTCTCGCATGAGGGGCGCCGCGGCCTGAGCCGCCTTCACCGCTCTGTGCACTTCTTGCTGGCCAGCTTGAAACACTACACCCACTGGCGAACCGTCAAAGGGAAGGCGGACCTCTTGGGTGGTTTCCGTGCGCACGGCTTCACCGCCGATCCGCATGGGATATTCCATATCGGTTCTATGCTAGCGCGGCCCGACCGGAGCCGCGCGCCTACTAGCGAGCACGCAACCAGCCAAACGAAAAATCTTCCCTCACCACTTGGTTGTTGCGATCCACAAGGACGGAAACGAAGAAACGAGACGAGCCCGGCGTGCCGAATCTCAGGTCAAATACGCTGACCTTCACTGCACCCTCCGGCCGGTCCACAGGAGTGACCTGCCACAACGGTAGCTGAGAAAACTGGAGAAAGCCGCGAACGGTGGGATGACGTTTCGCTGCTTCAAACGCAGGGCCCGGCCGGGGTGGATCGTAGCGCTTCCCTGTCTCTGGATCGAAACGCGTGAGGAGATTGACGGCGTAGATGGAAGTGAAATCGCGCGTCTCTACGATTCCTGTCCAGGCGAACGGATTGATGGGATCCGGGAGTGCTGTAACCCGCACTGCTGGGGCTCCCGCATAGACGTGCGAGTCGAGCGTGTTCACTGCGCGCGCATGCAGCAGCAGGCGTCCGTATTCGTAGAGGACCACAAACAGGAGTACAGCAATGGCCGGGCCACGGCCCGGGCCCGCCTTGGCCCCAATCTCTGAGCTCACCAAACGCGAGAGGGCTCCTGCTGCGAGGCCGAACAACAGCGCCGCCCACAGCCAAACATCGATGATAAACGTGCTATCGAGCCGGCACCAGTCGGAGCGAAAAGGAACGAGCAGCCGGATGCCGTAAACGTTTGTCCAATCTAACAGCAAGTGACTCAACACACCCAGCCACCCGCACAACATGGATCGCGCCCACGACCACGGCCCCTTCGAAAACAGCCTTACGATGGCAGCTGCCGCGGCTCCCACCAGCGGCGACGCCATCAAGCTGTGCGACAGTCCCCGGTGATGATCCAGGTAGGCCAGCGGGCCTCCGACCAGCGTGACTAGGTCTGCATCCGGCAGGTTCGCTGCCACAACCAGCACGGCCGTAGCTTGCGAACACCACGGGCGCAGGCCCGCGCGCGACAGTGTCCATCCCAGTAAGGAGTGCGTCAGGTTGTCCATCGCGCCCGTTCTGAGGCCAGATACTTCGGCGGCGCTAGCAGGGTCAGGGCTTGGGGAACAAAGCGCAGCTCCACGGGCAAAAAGCCGCTATTCTCTCCATCTACTTGGAGATATACAGGAGCCTCGCCAGCAGGCCGCAATTCAAGGTGAGTGGAATTTAGCAAAGTCACGCCGCCAAGCCGCGCCGTTGTGCCCGTGAGCACTCCAGCAAAATATTTCAGGTAGCGGAAAGGATTTGAGCCCTCAAACAAAACCACTTCAAAATGATCTTCGAGAAGGCTGGCTCCGAGAGCGATTTCGAGATCGCCACCATAGTTGCGCACGCGGCTGGCAAGGGCAAAGCTGCAACGAATGGAACGGGTCCCGTTGCGCGCTTCGAGCTCTTCCAAGCGCCTGCCCAGGGAGGCGAACCCTGCGGCCCAGTAGGCCCCTTTACCCAGAATGCGCTTCCAGGAAAGGTTCAAGTGGGCGACGATGTGGGCGTCCAGCCCCGCCCCCGCCATGAGCAGGAAGTGCCGGCGAGCCGCCCCGCTGGGCTCGCACACGAGCCCAACTCCAATGCGGACTGGCTCCCATTCGCCGAGCTTCTCGGCCGCCCGCAAAGCGCTTGCTCCCATGCGCAGCTCCATGGCCAGCACATTTGCCGTTCCCGCGGGCAGGATCCCCAGCGGCGTATCCGAATGAATCATGCCATTGGCGACTTCGTTGATCGTTCCATCCCCGCCGGCCACCAGAATCACATCCGCGCCTTCCTCCACACACTGCCTCGCCAGTTGTGTCGCATCTCCGGGATGTCTGGTGGGCCGGAGAAAGACACGATGACCGGCTTCCTGCAGGCGCCGGAGCACGGCTTCGACAAGCTTGTTGTGCCGCCTCAGCGTTCCCGCTTGTGGATTGTAGATGAGTTGTGCGTTGTGGTAGGTCCGGATTCTCGCAATCCTCTGCTACTTGCCATAATAAAACGTTCATGCCGCTCTCTGTTGCTGAAGAGATCGAAGCCTTGCGCGCTGAATTGCGCCGGCACGAATACCTCTACTACGTGCTCGACCAACCCGAAATCAGCGACGCCGAATACGACCAGATGATGCGCCGCTTGCAGGCGCTCGAAGCAGCGCATCCCGAGCTGGTGACGCCCGACTCGCCCACCCAGCGTGTTGGGGGCAAGCCACGCGAAGGTTTCGTCAAGGTGCATCACAGCACGCCCATGCTCAGCCTGGACAACGCGCTCAACGAAGGCGAATTGCGCGACTTCGACCGCCGGGTGCGCGAACTGCTCGGACACACAAACTATCAATATGTCGCGGAGCTCAAACTAGACGGCCTTTCGATGGCGGCTCATTATGATCATGGCCGCTTCCAGCTTGCGGTCACGCGCGGCGACGGGCTCGAAGGGGAAGATGTCACCGAGAATGCCCGCACGATCCGTTCCTTGCCCCTGCTGGTGGACAAGCCTCCGGTCGACCGCTTTGAAGTCCGCGGGGAAGTGATTATGCTGCGCAAGGCGTTCGAACTACTCAACGCCGAGCGTGAGCGCCAGGGCCTACCCCGCTACGCGAACCCGCGCAACTCGGCCGCCGGAAGTCTCCGCGTCCTCGATCCGGGGATCACCGCTTCGCGCCAGCTGGATTTCTACGCCTACCTCTTCTTAGTAGACGGAAAGCCCCATTTTCTCAGCCACTGGGAATCGCTCGAAGCGCTGCAGCGAATGGGTTTCAAAGTGAACCCGCACCGCGCGCGATGCGCTCACGTAGATGAAGTCCTCGCTTTTTGTCGCCAGCGCGAAGCCCAGCGTGATCTCTTGCCCTACGAGATCGACGGTGTAGTAGCGAAGATTGACTCGGTTGCCCAGCAACAACAGCTTGGCTGGACCGCGAAGGCGCCGCGGTGGGCGATCGCCATCAAATTCGCCGCGCGCCAGCAGGAAACCACCGTCGAAAACATCAGCGTTCAAGTTGGCCGCACGGGCGTTCTCACACCCGTGGCCCATTTGCGGCCAGTTGTTGTTGGCGGCGTTACAGTCTCGCGCGCTACGCTTCACAACGAAGATGAAATTGAGCGCCTCGACGTGCAGATCGGCGATAAGGTGCTTGTCGAGCGCAGCGGCGACGTGATTCCAAAAGTCGTGCGCGTGGTTGAAAAAGGAGAGAACCGCAGGCCGTTTCGCATGCCCTCGCAGTGCCCGGTTTGTGGCGGTGGCATCGTGCGCAGCGAGGGCGAGGCCGCAAGTCGCTGCGTCAATACCAACTGTCCCGCTCGATTGAAAGAATCCCTGCTGCATTTCGCTGCGCGCGGCGTCATGGACATCGATGGACTAGGCGAGGCCCTCGTCGACCAGCTCGTCGACCGTGGCCTGGTACGCAGCATCGCCGACCTTTATGAGCTCCGCGTTGAGACCCTAGCGGAGCTCGAGCGAATGGGCCAAAAGTCAGCCGAAAAACTTTGGAACAAGATTCAGGAATCTCGCCACCGGCCCCTGTCGCGCTTGCTCAACGGTTTAGGCATACCTTTTGTCGGGGAGCGCACCGCCCAAATTCTAGCCGAAACCTTCGGTGACCTAGACCGCATTGCGGCCGCTGATGCCGAGACCTTGCAAACGGCTGAGGAAGTCGGGCCCAAAGTGGCGCAAAGCATCGTGCGATTCTTCGGCGATCCACGCAACCGCGAGCTGATTGAGCGATTGCGCCAGGCTGGACTCTCCTTCCAGCACCAAGCGCAGCGCCAGCAGGGACTCCCGCTTGCCGGCAAGACATTCGTCCTCACCGGCGTTCTCTCCAGCATGACGCGCGAGCAAGCAAAGGCCCGGATTGAGGCCGCTGGCGGCAAGGTCACCGATTCTGTAAGCAAGAAGACCCACTTCCTGGTTGCCGGCGAGTCGGCCGGATCCAAACTGGCCAAGGCGCAATCGCTCGGAATTCCTGTCCTGGACGAAAAAGCGCTCTTGGATCTCTTGGGACAATAAGACGTTGAAGGCAATCGTCGCAGTTCTAACCTCGTGGGGTGCGGCCGGCGTCTTTGTGCTGGCCATTCTCGACTCGGCGGGAATTCCCTTGCCCGCCGCGGTCGATGCGCTGCTGGTGGCCACGGCCGCGGTTAATCCCGCCCAGGCTTTCTGGTGCGCGACGCTCGCAGTAGCGGGCTCTGTCACCGGTTGTCTTGGGCTGTTTTATTTGGCGCGGCAGGGTGGGCAGGCCTATCTTGACGCGCGAGCCCGGGGTGCTCGGGCGCAACGGCTTCGTGCTTGGTTCCACACCTACGGCTTGATCACTGTTTTTATCCCCTGTTTGCTGCCCGTTCCCATGCCGCTGAAAGTCTTTGTGCTGTGTTCCGGCGCTCTGGGAGTGTCACCACGCCGCTTTTTCTTCACGGTGTTGGCCGCCCGCATTCCTCGATATTTCGGACTGGCGTTTCTTGGGGCCCAGCTAGGGGACAACTCCGGCCTGTGGCTGAAACAGCATGCCCCCCACCTCGCTATTTTCGCTGTGTTGCTGGCCGCTTGCTTAGCCGGGCTGATTCGCTTCGTTGCCCGTCGTAAGGCCACGCCAGGCTATTCGCCTGTCTCGCAACCCTCGAAGTAAGCGCCAACTTTGGCGCCGGTAATGCCAACTTTAGATCCAAAATTGCAAATAAGGTTGATTTTCCGCCAGGCGCTGCACATAAAGCGCCACTTCGCGCAAATGATAATCGCCCCACATGCTCGACTCCCCGCAGGGCGTTCTTTTACCTGGCGGAACGTAATCCCAGCCATTCGGGCGGTGGTAAACCGAGTGTAGAAGCAGACCCTGGTGCTCTTTGCTCGTGCTCAGATAAGGCTCCTCAAGCAGGGTGGCTAAGACGGTGAGTCCGGCTTGCCGGAACCGCGCGCCATCTTCTCCCTGCCGCTCCATCCACCGGCCAAAACGCAGTAGTCCCTGCGCGGCAATGGCCGCAGCGGAAGCGTCTACGGGCTCCCAGGGGTTGAAGGGATCAGCGACGGCCTGCGTGTAATCTCCCAGACGGTGGAGATTGGGTGCTCCCGTGTCCCAATAGGGAATACCGTCCAAGCTCGTATGGGCGAGATAAAATTCGCAGGTCGCAAGCGCCGCCTTGCGCATCATGACCGTAATGCGAGCTCGCCCTCCGTAGGCTTCGAGTTCCGCGTCCTCCACCGTGTCTAGAAACTCCAATTGCTCCGCAAAGCCTAGCATCGCCCACGCCAGCCCCCGGGTCCAAGTCGTAAAAGGGGAAAAGCCCTGCTGGGAATTCGGGCAGCGATAGTTGCCATCCTTTGTGTTGAAGATCGACTCGTGGGCCGTGCGTCCCCAGACGTCGTACGCATCCCGGCCTTCGCCATAGTAGACCGAATAGCTCGCCGTCGCGCTCGCATGCTGAATCAACCGCTCGAGCAGCGAAATTCTCCGGTCGTTTTCCCCCATCAGGACATGGCCCAGCCGGTGGGCAACGGCTAAAGCTCGTAACGACCGAATCGTGTCCACAAAGAGCGAATGGGGTCCGTTGAAAGAGTGGATGAAGCCACCCCCGGCAATCGCTGTCCAGCGCGAGGCCTGCACGGCGCCTGATATTTTCAGCGCGAGCTCGCAAAAATGAGCCTCCCACTCGCTTGACTCGTAACGACCTTCGGCAAGTAAACGCCTAAGGTTGCCATAGGTGCTGATATTGTTAAAACCATGATCATGCACTCCCACATGCGAGACATGCGGGGCCATCAGGGTCAGCGTCCGGACCCGTCCGGTTTCTAAAAAAGAGCGCTCCCCCGTAGCGTCAAATTGCAGCAGAGCCGAACCAAACTGAAAGCCTTGTGTCCACTCCGTCCAGCCCCGGCTCGTGTAGCGGCCTTCACGGGTAAAAACAGGCGTCCCTTGTGCAGGTTGATAACTAGCTTCAATGGACTCGATCTTGACTGCCGACAGTTCCCAGCAGCGTCGAATCTTGGGCAGTAAGGCGACGGGAGAAACCGAGAAATCAATGCGCATGAACTAAACAAATTACCTCGAATGCAGGGAGGAACGCTGGCGCGATCAAAACCAGGGGGCCCGTTAGGAGACTGATTCGGGCGCTTGCCGCAAGTGGGACTGCGCGCGGCGCTGAATTTCTTTCAATTTGGCGCCCGTGACAAACAGCGCTAAGCACCCCGCAATCAGAAGTGGGACCGTGATGATGAAAAACATCACCCCGGAAAGCCCAGCCGCCGTTTGCCGGTCGACGCCGAGCATCATCAGTCCCGCGACCGCAAAAGCATTGAACACGCCAATATTGCCCGGCGGCCCGGGGATGACCGTTCCCAAGCGCAGCACCACCAAAACGGCGGCCGCGTGGCCGAAGGTGAGATCGAGACCGTAGCCGCGGATCATGGCGTAGATCGGGACAACCTGGAGCCCGAGATAGAGCAGGCTTGCAAGCGCCGCCACCCAGAAGGAGGGCGACCGTCCCATGGCGTGCAATCCTTCGATGAGATGCCGCAGCACGCCAAGCCACCGGTTCCGCGCCAGCATGTCCTGCGCCTCATCTCGTCGATGAACGGCATAAGCCAGAAGTACGCCCAACGCCGCCACCAGCACCGCCAGCACGCTGGCTCCGTACTTCAAATTCGCATCCAAGTCCACAAAGAAGGCCGTGACAAAAAATCCGAGAATCAGCCAGATGCCATCGAAAAGACGCTCAATCAGGGCGCTTGAGATCGCCACCGGAAAGGAGATGCCGCTCCATAAGTGCTGCAAATAGCAACGAATCGCCTCGCCGCTGCGCAAAGGCAACACTTCGTTGGCGAATAGGCCGATGTAAATGGCGCGAACCGAGCGGCCGAGCGGCGCCTGGACCACCGGCGTAAGCAGAATATTCCAACGCCAGGCCTGGCTCACGTAGACCAAAATGTCGCACGTAACCGCCAGCAGAATCCACAACCAATGGATTTGCTTCAATCGTGGGAGTTCAGCGTGCCAGTCGAAGTCGTGGTACACCCACACCAGGCAACCGATCGAGATGCCGTAGACGATCGCGGGCCCCAACCACGACGGGAAAAATCGACGCACGCCGTTAATCACGGCGCCGCTCATGCCTTCCCTTCCATCATATAATCGAGGTTGTTGCAATCGCACTTTCACTGCGCGAATTTCCGTTGACTTCCTCATCCGGCAGGTAACATTCATGAACAACATCCGCCGTGTGGCCGTTCTTGGCGCGGGCGTTATGGGCTCTCGCATCGCTGCCCACTTCGCAAACGCCGGCATTCCCTCGCTGCTGCTCGATCTGGTGATCCCCAACCAGCCTGACCGCAACGCGGCCGCGAAAAAAGGAATCGAGTCGGCTCTCAAACAAAAGCCTGGCGCCTTCTTTACCGAAGCAGGCGCTTCCCTCATACAGCCTGGGAATTTTGAAGACGATCTTCCCAAAATCGCCGAAGCCGATTGGGTGATTGAAGCAATCGTCGAACAGCTTGAGCCCAAGCGAGATTTGTGGAAACGCGTCGACATCTACCGCCGTCCCGATGCCATCCTTTCCACCAACACCAGCGGTATTCCGCTAGCGAAGATTTGCGAAGGCTTTTCTCCCACCTTCTGCCGCAATTTCTTTGGTGCTCACTTCTTCAACCCGCCGCGTTATCTGCATCTGCTCGAACTCATCCCCGGGCCTGGCACCGACGCCCAGTTGCTGGATTTCGTAGCCGGATTCTGTGACCGCCGCCTGGGTAAAGGCGTGGTCCGATGTAAGGATACCCCCAACTTCATTGCCAACCGCTTGGGAAGTTTCTTCGGCTGTACGATTGGCAAGATCACGCTCGAAGAGGGCTGGAGCGTGGAAGAGGTAGATGCCATTACCGGCAGCCTCATCGGCCTGCCCAACAGCGCCAGCTACCGCCTGCTGGATATCGTCGGCATCGATGTCATGTATATGGTCAACCGCAACCTCTATGAGGCTGTTCCTCATGATCCGTGGCGCGAGCGTTTCTTGCCAAATTCGGTTCTCCAGACCCTCGTTGACCGGGGCTGGCTGGGCGAAAAAACGGGCCAGGGCTTCTACAAACGCGTGGGCCCGAACAAGGAAATCCACGCTCTCGATCTCAAGACGTTTGAGTACCGTCCTGTAGCCAAGGTGAGCTTTCCCTCCGTCGAAGCCGCGCGCCAGGTGGAAGATCTCGCCACGCGTTTGAAGATGCTGGTCCAGGGCAAAGATCGCGTAGCGAGTTTTCTTTGGAAGCTGTTCAGCGATTACGTTCTTTATTCCGCATCCACGGCCCTTGAAATCGCTGATCGCATCGTCGAGATCGATCAGGCCATGCGCTGGGGTTACGCCCACCAGCTCGGCCCCTTTGAGCTGTGGGACGCGCTGGGTTTCCGGCAAACGGCCGAACGAATCGAGTCTGAAGGCCGCTCCCTTCCCCCTGCCGTTGAAAGAATGTTGCGCCAAGGCGAAACCAGCTTCTATCGCCCGGCAGACCAGAATGGTCAACCGCGTACGGAGTACTTTGATCTCGCCAGGCTCGGCTACGCTCCCCTGGCTGAGCGCGAAGGAATCATCTCGCTAGCGGCTCTCAAGCGCGCTCGCGGTGTAGTGAAATCGAATCCGGGCGCCTCTTTAATTGATTTGGGCGACGGCGTTCTTTGCTTGGAATTCCACAGCAAGATGAACGCTCTGGGCGAAGATCAAATCGGCATGATTTATGCCGGCATCGAAGAAACCACGAAAAACTTCGAAGCGATGGTCATCGCGAACCAGGCGCCGGATTTTAGCGCGGGCGCCAACCTGGTGTTGGTCTTGCTGGCCGCTCAGGAAGGCGAATGGGAGGAGCTAAACGCCGCCATCCACCGCTTCCAGCAAGCCAATATGGCCATCAAGTACGCTCCCAAACCTGTTGTCGTCGCACCGCACGGGCGCACGCTCGGTGGCGGCTGCGAAATCTCGCTGCATGCGGTGCGCTGCCAGGCTGCGGCGGAACTCTACATGGGACTCGTCGAGGTGGGCGTCGGCGTCATCCCTGCTGGCGGCGGCTGCAAAGAACTTCTCATCCGTCTCAAAAACCCGCAAAAGGTGTTCGAACTGGCCGGAATGGCGAAAGTCTCCTCCAGCGCAGAAGATGCGAAAAACCTCGGTTTACTCAACAAGGCAGATCCCATCACTATGAACTACGAGCGCCTGGTTGCCGACGCCAAGGCGCTGGCCTTGTCGCTGGCTCCGGGCTATGCGCCCGGACTTCCGCGCGCCGATATCAAGGTCGGCGGTGAGAGCGTCTTCGCCACCCTAAAGTTAATGGCATGGTCCATGCGTCAAGGCAATTTCATCAGCGACCACGACCTGTTGATCGCCGAAAAGTTGGCCCATGTGCTCGCGGGCGGGCGCCTGACCGGGGAACATTTGGTTAGCGAGCAGTATTTGCTCGACCTGGAGCGAGAGGCTTTCCTCAGTCTCTGCGGGACGGCGAAAACACAGGAGCGTATGCAATATATGCTCAAAACTGGCAAGCCGCTTCGCAACTAACGGCTCTCGTAAGCGGCGCAATCTTGAAAGGGGGGGAACCATATGTTTACAGGCTGTGGTACGGCTCTCGTAACTCCGTTTACACCCGACCGGTCCCTAGATGAAAATACGCTCCGGTCCCTGGTCCGGCGGCAAATCGACAACGGCGTCAATTTCCTTGTCCCGTGCGGAACCACGGGTGAGAGCCCGACGCTCGAACGAGCAGAGCACTTGCGCGTGGTTGAAATTACCTTGGAGGAAGCCAAAGGCACGGTGCCTGTGCTGGCCGGCGCAGGCGGCTATAACACGGGCGAGGTGATCGAGCTTGCGCGCGAGCTCCAATCCATGGGCGTCGACGGCATTCTTTCTGTAACTCCTTACTACAATAAGCCGACCCAAGAAGGGCTCTACCAGCACTACCACGCCATCGCTTCCTCCCTGTCGATCCCCATCATCATCTACAACGTCCCGGGCCGTACGGGCGTGAACGTCGAGCCAGCAACGCTCGCCCGCCTGGCGCAAATCGACAATATCATCGGCGTGAAGGAAGCCAGTGGCAACATCGCCCAAATGGCCCGCGTCATTCACGAAGTGCCCGAACGCTTCCTTGTGCTCTCCGGAGATGACGCCGTCACCCTTCCCCTGATGGCCCTCGGCGGACGGGGCGTCATCTCCGTTGTGTCCAATCAAATTCCCGCGGAGATGACGCGACTGACGGCGCACTGCGCAGCCGGCGACTTTGCCTCGGCGCGGGTGCTCCAGCGCAAATATCTCCCGCTCATGGAAGTGAACTTCCTCGAGTCCAATCCCATTCCCGTGAAAGCGGCTCTGGCGCTCATGGGGTTGCTCGAACCTGTCTGGAGGTTGCCTCTGTGTCCTCCCTCGCCAGCCAATCTCGCCAAGATCGAAGCCGTGCTCATCGACACAGGTTTGTTAAGCGGCAGGAGCGCCCATGCTGCAGACTGAGATTGAAGAACTTTTTGACCATCCCCCTGGAAGCTATCAGGAAGCTCATTTCCAGCTGTTTGAGCGGTTCAAACAAGCTCTCAATGAGGGCGTCGTGCGCTCGGCGGAGCCAGACCCAGATTCACCCACTGGCTGGCGCGTGAATGCCTGGGTGAAAAAAGGCATTCTCTTAGGCTTCCGGCTCGGAGCCGTGGTAGATATGTCCATCGATGCGCACCGCCAGCCATTCTTCGACAAAGCTACCTATCCCGTGAAACAGTTTCAGCTCGCAAGCGGAGTGCGCATTGTGCCAGGCGGCTCCAGCATTCGCGATGGCTGCTATGTGGGCCGCGGCGTCACCTGTATGCCTCCCATGTACATCAACGTCGGCGCTTATGTGGGGGATGGAACGATGGTGGACTCGCACGCCTTGATTGGAAGCTGCGCGCAGGTGGGAAAAAACTGCCATATCTCGGCTGCCGCGCAAATCGGCGGCGTTCTCGAGCCTGTCGGAGCCATGCCTGTCATTATTGAGGACGAAGTCTTGATTGGTGGAAACTGCGGCGTTTACGAAGGAACCATCGTCAAACGGCGCGCTGTTCTTGGCACGGGCACTATTCTCAACCGTTCCACCCCTGTGTATGACTTGGTGAAACAAACGGTGTTGACCGCCTCCGCGGATCAGCCTCTAGTGATCCCCGAAGGCGCGGTCGTCGTGGCTGGCGCACGCGCCGTAACCTCCAGTCCAGGCAAGGAGTGGGGCATCTCGCTGTACACTCCGGTCATTGTCAAATACCGCGACGAAAAGACCGACGCAAAAATCCAGCTCGAAGAACTGTTGCGCTAGCCGCGCGCTGCCAGCTCCAGAATTCGCAAGGTTTGTTCGGCTGCTGTTTTCCAGCTGAAGCGAGAGGCTTGCTGCGGCCCAGCACGCACCAGCCGGGCGCGGAGCTGCTTATCCTCAACCACTTGCCGGAGCGCTTCCGCAATGGCTTCTTCGGAAAACGGATCGAACTGGAGCGCGGCTGGACCCGCAACGGAACGGATGGGCTCGATATTCGAAACCGCGGATGGAATGGCTGATGCAAGCGCTTCGAGAACCGGCATGCCGAAACCTTCAAACGTCGAAGGGTAGACGAAGGCAAAGGCGCGGTGATACAGATCCAGCAATTCTTCTCGCGGAATCCAGCCTGTAATGTGTACGTGAGCCCCCATCCCGCACTCAATAATTGTTTTTTCGATGGCGCTGGTCTGAAAGCCATGCATGCCGGCAATCACCAAGCGAAACTCTGGCCATCGCTGGTGTACCTGCCGGAAGGCGCGGACCAGGCGATCTAAATTTTTGTGCGGGTGCAGCGTCGACACACAGAGAATATAGGGCCGCAACTCGCTTTCCTGGCGACGCCGTCCAACTTCAAAAAACGCCTCCTCTACGCCATGCTGCACCACGCGCAGCGAAGCGCCGGGAAGACCATAGAATTTTTGAAGATCGTCACGCGTGGCTTCAGAGACTGCCACGATGTACTTGGAATGTTTCGCTGACCAGTAGAGGAAAAATTGCCAAAACGGCAGATCAAACCAGCGAAAATATTCCGGATGGCGCTTGTGCTGAAGATCATGAAACACCGTTACTTGGGGACAAGGCGCAAGAAAAGGAGACGTAAAGCCAGGATTAAATAGGACATCGAGGCGCTGCCGCCGCGCCTGCCATGGCAACAGAGTTTGCTCCCAGAGCAACCTTGCCGGGCGGACAGAAGCTCGCACATGTTGCGGAACGACATGAAAATTCGGTGCTCCCGGCGCTAAGTCGGCACCAGTTTCCCGGTTCGTAAATACAAAATAGTGATTTGCCCGGTCAACCAAGGCGAGCGCGGCCATCAAGTTCCGCAGATAGATTTCCGTACCGCCGACCCCTCCTGGGATCAAATACAGCGCATTGACGCCAATGCGCAGCGCCTCAGGCATGGTTAGCGCGCCAGCCCCTTTCGCCCGGCGATTTCCGCCAATCCCTGACGAGCCGTCTCGTTGTCTGGCTTCAGAGCCAGCGCTCGCCGGAAATCCGCCTCCGCTTTCTCAAGCTCGCCCTGGATGAGAAAGATCCGGCCACGGTAAGCAAAGGTCATGTCGTAATTGCTATCCAGTTTAGCCGCCTCATTGAGTTCGGCGAGCGCTTCGGCATACTTTTGCTGGCGGGCGAGCACCATGCCAATTTGCGACCGCACGTGCCCGGTGTTTTCGAGCGCAGCCGCTTGGCGAAGCTTCGCTAGCGCTTCTTCAAACTGGTTCAAACACAGATGGGCAAGACCCCAGTCGACATACAAGCTGTGTTCTCGGTAGCCAGCCTTCTCTGCATTGGCGAAGTGTTTTAAGGACTCGGCGCAACGCTCCTGCGTGTAGTGCACCATCGCGAGGTGAAAATGAGCTCGCGCATTGTGCGGCGATTTCGAAACGGTATCCTCCCACAATTTTTGCGGGTCGCCCCACACCGCACTCCGCGCATAACTGAGGTAAGCAAAGAGCGCCAACCACACTCCCATGACGGTGAGCTTGGCCGTTTTCGAGGCCTTCCAACTCCGCAAAAGATCGCAAGTCACAAGCAGCAAACCAAAAAAGGGCAAATAGAGCCGTCTTTCAGCAACTGCGTCTTTGATGGGTACAACCGATGAAGTCGGAGCAAGTAGAAGCAAAAATGCGACCAAGCCAAACAAGGCCAGGGGCAGGTGTTTGCGGAAAGCGATGGCCGTGGCTAGCAGTAGGACTAGCCCCATGAGGCCGACAATCGCCATATGGTCAAACGGGGTGCGTGAAATCGGAAAATCGTAGTCGGCATTTAAACCAATGGGTAGAACATAGAGCCGCAAGTACACCCAAATCGCGCGCCATTGCGTGTAGAAGTAGTGCTGCCAGGGCATGACTCGGAAGCCCGCTGAATCGGCGGCAGCGAGCACCCGCCACACGAACAGGCCTCCAACGGCCGCCATCAGGGCTAGAGGAGCGTACAGCCGCCAGTTGCGCCAGATGGCCTCTCGCCAGTCTCTCGTGCGGAAATACAGGTCGGTCCAGAGGATCAACGCTGGTAAAACCACTGCATGCTCTTTGCTCAGAAACGCCGCCCCAAACAGGAGAATCACGGCCGCCGAAGCTCCCCAGGAAAGCCCTTGCTCGCGCCTGCCTAAGAAGACGAGATAGGAAGCCAGGAAAAAAGCCACTGAAAGCGTTTCTGACCGTCCCGCGATGTACGCCACCGATTCGGTGTGCACCGGATGGACCAAAAAAAGCAGAGCCGAGAAGGCCGCCAGCAACCGCCTTTCACCTGGCTCCAGCGATACCCACTCCAGGGCTTTCTTCATCAAGAAAAATACGAGACAAGAGTTCACAAAGTGCAGCGTGATGTTAACCAGGTGATAGGAGAACGGCTCGAGACCCGATTGTTTTAAGTTCAGCCAGTAGCTGACCATTAACAGCGGCCGCTGCAAGAGACCCAAGCGCGACAATCCGTGTTCGAGAAACCCCGGATCGAAAAAAGGCAAATATTCATCGTCGAAAACGAACGGTCCGTTCACCGCGGGCCAGTAAATTTCCAGGAGAAGGAAAAACGCGGCGGCAAACCCGGCAACCCACCACCAGGCTGGCGTGGCTTTCGGCGCCGCGGTCCCGACCTTAGCTTTTGTTGCCTTCATTCTGGGACCGTAAGTAAAACTCGAGAATCGCGAGCCGCTGAGTGAGAGCGATGTTCGCGTCTTTTAAATTCGAGACCATCACCGAGAACCGGTAGAACACAAACAAAAACACCGCCATGCAAGTAGCCAGCAGCGCCAGCGGCGGATCGTCGATGCCTAGCGCGTCCGCAAGCCAGCGCATCAAGGAAGGCGAGCGCGAAACCACAAACAGGACTGCGGCCGCGCCCAACCAGCTCACCGAATACTCGACGCGGATGTGCGCCCGTCGCAGCGAGGAAAGCACCAGAACAAAGAGGCCCAAACTGAATAGCGAAAGCGCATTCGAAAGCCGATCCATTCCTCTACCTCCGCCAGCGGTGGCGTTCAAATTTCAGGATATTGACAAACACTCCCAGAAGCACATGGATGATGTAGTAAAGCGAACGCGTGGCCGTGATCGTGCTGCGTCCTGTACGTCGAGGCCGCATCTGGCAGGGCACTTCTTCAAAGCGAAACGCCCGCCGTTGCAGCACGACAAGCGCCTCAATCTCGGGATATTCCAGCGGGAAACTTTTGCTGAACAAGGCCAACGCCTCGCGGTTGACTCCCACAAATCCCGAAGTCGGATCGCGCACCGGTTTGCCGAGAATTGGGCGCAAAATGGCCCGGAAAAAATAGATTCCCCACTTGCGCACCCAGCTGGTGTAGGGGGTGTCTTCATCCAGAAACCGGGAGCCAATCACCATTTGCGCTCCCGATTCTTTTAGCTTTTCCAAGATCTGCGGGATGTAGCGAGGATCATGCTGGCCGTCGCCATCCAGACGGATCACATAGTCAAAACCGAGCTCAAAGGCTAACCGGTAGCCGGCTTGCACGCATCCGCCGAGTCCCAGGTGGGTGGGCAAAGAAAGCACATCTGCCCCCGCTTGACGCGCAACCGCTGCCGTTGAGTCCGCCGAGCAGTCGTCAATCACCAAGATCGGCACGCCGGGGATGACCTGACGCACTTCTTGAATCACAGCTCCAATGGCCGCTTCTTCATTCAAAGCTGGCACGAGAATCATCAGCTCCCCGGGTTTTGAAGCTGCGGTCACTGGGCAGCCACCTGTCGCGGGGAGATGAAATGCTGCTGAGTAATCTGACGGAATTCCTCCGCGCAAATGCGGGCGAAACGCCGAATCTGCCGGCGTTGCCGCAGCAGCCGCGGTCCGTGCTTCAGCAAGGAAACATGCGCCCGAAACACAATAAACACGAGTTGCCAGGCCGAGTTGCCCTGTTGGAGAAATCCGTGAGCGGCGCCTGCGCCTGTAAAAATCGACACGCCATGCCAAAAATAACGCTCTAGGGCCGCCCAAGGTGTCCGCCACAGCATCGTCCCGGGAAAATTCTTGATCACCACGAACAGGCGGTTTCGCTCCACATAATAGGCTTTTAAAGGAGACGACGCGCCCGCCGTGGCCGAGTAGCGGTGCTCGACCACCGCACCCGGCGCGTAGGCGCACTTCCAGCCCGCCCACGTGGCCCGCAACCCGAGATCGGTTTCCTCGCAGTAGAGAAAGAAACTCTCGTCAAAGCCATCCAACTCCTCCAGCATCGTGCGGCGATAGAGCGCCGCGCACCCCGAGGGAAACAACACGGCCTGGCCAGAGGCGAATTCCGAAGGAGGCTGACCATGACCGCGCTGTTTGCTGCTACCGTCCGAGCTGAGCAACATACCGGCTGAATCCAGGACGCCCTTTCCGGCCAAAAGTATCTGGCTTGCGCACATCCCGATTCTCTGGTCCTTCTCCATGGGCAAAATGAGTTCTTGAAGCCATTCCGGGCTGGCCACGGCATCGTCGTTCAGGGCCGCTACAAACGGCGTGTCCGTGGCGCGCCAAGCCTGGTTGATCGCCGCACCATAGCCCACATTCTGCGGATTCTCGATCAGCTCCACGCTCGGCGGCAGATCTTTCATCTGCCGGACTAACCTCTGGCCGCTGTTGTCAACCACCACGATCCGAAAATCGGAGCGGGTTTGCCGCATCACCGACCAAATACAATCTTCTAGTAAAGGCCCAGCCCGCAGCGTGGGAATCACGACGGTTACGCTCGGCGTCGACAACCTTCGATTTTACGTCATACTTTGGGGTAGAAGATTTCCTGGCCATGAAGCGAGCCTTGATTCTCTCTGGGGGTGGGATGTTCGGGGCCTGGCAAGCAGGGGCCTGGAGCGTGTTACGCGAGCGATTCCAGCCGCAAGTGGTCATCGGCGTCTCCGTGGGGAGCCTGAATGGATGGGCCATTGCCGGCGGATGTGATCCGCGAGAGCTCGAGGCGCGGTGGCTTGAGGCTTCCTCCACCTTGCGGGTCCGCTTGCGCCTTCCCCGCCGTGCCTGGGATGGCCTCCTCGAATTCTCCGAGATCGAACCCTGGATCCGCCGCCTGCATGCCGACTACCAGCCCAAAATGGAGTACTACGCTATCCTGACCGATTTGCTGCGCATGAAGCCGCGGATGGTGGAGGGCCGGGAGGTCAGCTGGCGGCACCTGGCGGCCTCTTGCGCGCTGTTTGGACTGTTACCCCAACAGCGTATTGACCAGCGCATCTACACCGACGGCGGCGTAACCGGCGCCTTGCCGCTTTGGGCCGCTGATCCCGTCCACGCAACTCATGTCATCGCGCTCTCTTCCATGCCTCGCATGCCCTGGCTCATCCGAACTGCGCTCCGTCCCTTTCGTGCTTCGAAGTTCAACCGCCGACCCGCGCACACCGTGATCCTTTCCCCTTCCCACCAGCTTGGCGGCTGGCGCGATGCCATCTTCTTCGGGACACGCAACGTGCGCGAGTGGATCGAACAGGGCAAGCGCGACGCAAAAGCCTTTCTCGCCACCCAAAACATTTCGTTTTAGGTATGTTTCGTGGATGCCGTTTTGCGATAATGACGGTTCGCCTTGCCATGCCTACTTACCGCATCTTCCGCCTGAAAGAACGAGAGCGCGAGAAATTCCGCTGGCTGCCGCACACCTGCGGGGTCTCGCTGGTCAAGCCCAAGGAGTATGAGGAATCAGGCGTTGTAGAAGCCGAATCGCCTTACGCCGCATGGGCTGCACTGCGAAATACCGAGAAGCGGCTAGAAGTTGGAGACTTGCTAGAGGCGCCCGGTGGCTTGCTTCAAATTCTCAAATACATTGGCTTTGAAGAAGCAAAGTGGCAGGTCGCTGACGCCAAGACGGAACCCGTGACACTGCCTGCTGCCTCGCCCGCTTCTTCTGCTGGCGCGACGGCTCAGACTTCTGGACAACCCGGAGATTGAGATGGCGCGGTTCGAAGGCAAAAATGTCCTCATTACCGGTCCCAAAGGGGGATTAGGAAGTGCCGTGACCCAGGCCTTCCTGGACGCTGGCGCCCGGGTGGCCGGCGTCTCTCGATCTATTCGCTCAGATGATTTCCCGTCGCCGAATTTTTTCGCCATCCCCGGCGAAATATCCAGTCTTGAGGCCGCTCGGCAGATTGTTGCCGCGGCCCAGCAGCGTCTCGGAGCCATTCATGCCCTCGTGCATCTGGTAGGGGCGTGGGAAGGAGGCCGGTCCGTCGCGGAGACCGATGACGCCACCTTTGAACGCATGCTTCAGGTGAATCTTTGGTCAGCCATCCATATGATTCGCGCGGTCTTGCCTGGGATGCAAGCTAGCCGCCAAGGCCGCATTCTCGCCGTGGGCAGCAAGGCCGCGCTCGAGCCCCAAGCCAGCTCCTGCGCTTACAACGCTTCGAAAGCCGCGCTCCTGTCCCTGATTCGCACCACAGCCCTGGAGAACCGCCGCTTCGGAATTAGCGCAAACATTGTTCTTCCCGCCACCATTGATACTCCCGCCAACCGGCAAGCCATGCCCCAGGCGGACCCCAGTCAATGGGTTCAGCCAGCGCAAATCGCTGCTCTCCTCCTTCATTTGGCCTCCGAAGAAAGCGAGCAAATTTCTGGCGCAGCAATCCCCATCTATGGCCACAATCTCTGAACACGCGCCTGACGCGTGGGCGGGGGAAAACAACTTGCGGCCCCCTTTCCTCTAGTCGGCGGGGCGGTCGCGCGGCGGCTGCGTCGCCATGAAATCCACTCGAACTCGCTGCGCATAGCTGGCCAGCAAGTCTTGCACCCGGGCGTAACTTGGCGAGCGCACGATCATCCCCACGTGGTGCCTCTTGCTCATGCGCCAAACGACTTCCGGATCATCATAAGCCGACGTGTCCGGGTGTTCTTGTCTTGCAAGCGACACCAGAAGTCCGGCGTATTCCTCTCGCAAAGGTTTTACCGAATAGGGTTGTTTGCCTCGAGCAAGCTCGAGTTTGGCCCACTCCGCCCAAAGATTCACCCCCGTGGCTGCCTCAATGAGCTCAGCGATATGAGCGCCTCCCACACGCGCGGAGGTCTCCAAAAAATACACCCTCCCATCGTGCCGGCTGCGAATAAATTCCGTATGCGAGACGCCGCGCACCATTCCCATCGCCTGGAGAACCATCCGGTTCTTTGCCAGCAGGGATTGTTCTTCCTCGGAGCCGCGTTCCAAAAGACTGGTCGTGAAGACCCCTCCCTTGTGGGACACATCAAGCGGCGGATGACCATAGCGGCTTGCCACGGCAAACAGAATTTCGCGTTCGTAAACGATCGTATCGACGTGATACACATCACCTGGAACGTAGCGTTCCACGAGATAGTAAGACTGCTCATCGCCGAGCCGGTTCACGAAATTCCAAAACTCCTCTTGCGAGTGCGCCAGCTTGATGCCCATCGCCCCCGCGCTCAGCCGAGGCTTGAGCACCCAGGGCGGCGGCACGCGGTCCAGAAACTCCTGGATTTTGCGGTAATTCAACACGTGCACGAAGTCCGGAACATTCAACCCTTTTTCGAGCGCCTGCATGCGCATGGCGAGCTTATCGCGAAAATAGCGAGTCGTGGTTTGCCCCATGCCCGGAATCCGCAAATGCTCGCGGAGCGCCGCCGCCATCTCGAGATCAAAATCATCGAGCGGCACGAGAAGGTCGATGAACTGCGTGCGCGCAAGGTAGCTGACGGCCCGAATCGTATCGGCTTGATTCCACCGCTTGTCGTCATCGGGCATGTAGAAAATCTCATCAATGCTTTCCTTCGGCCAGCGCGCTTTTTCCTTCAGGCTGAGCGAGGTGAGCAGCAGTAGGCGGGCGCCTTGGCGCTTGGCCTCCCGCAAGAAGTCATGGCCTTTTTCGTAACTGGCTAAGCAGAGAATCGTGGGAGCAGAGCACATGCTTTTGGACCCTCAACAAATGCCGCCACGCTACTGGCGGCGCGAAGTTTTTTCAAGGAAGCGGTAAAGCTCCCGTTTGGACAGTCCGTGATCTTTGGCCACGGCCTTTAGGGCTTGCATCCGGCTCATACCTTGAGCCAAATAGCGTTCCAGGGCAGCGCTAGGGTCGGACGGGATTCGAGCGGCTGGTTCGGCTACCGGCCCGGCTTTGGCAATCAGCACCGTCATCTCGCCGCGTACGGCCGGGCGTTGCTCCAGCATTTGGCGGATCGAGGCTGCTGAGCCGCGCAGAAATTCCTCGTGCACCTTGGTGAGTTCGCGCGCTACCACGACCGGCCGCTCCCCCAGCACCTGGGCGACATCTTCCAGCGAAGCCAAAATGCGGTGCGGGCTCTCATAAAAAATTAGCGTTGCGGGGAGATCTTTGAGTTCTTTAAGCTGCTGGACTCGCTGGTTGCGCTTGGCGGGGAAAAACCCACCAAAATAGAACGCATCCGTGGGCAAACCGCTCGCACAGAGCGCCGTCACCGCGGCATTTGGCCCGGGGATCGCCGTCACCGCAACGCCGCGGGCAATGGCCTGGCGCACCAGCCGGTAGCCCGGGTCGGAAATGGTCGGAGTTCCGGCATCGGAAACGAGCGCTACCGACACGCCTTCTTCCAAACGCTCGAGCAGGTGTTCGCAACGCTCCTTCTCATTGTGTTCATGAAAACTTACCAGGGGACGCCGCAGGCCCAGATGCTCGAGCAATTTTCGCGTCTGGCGAGTATCCTCGCAAGCAATCAGTCCTACCTCGGCGAGAATGCGCGCCGCGCGAGGGGAGAGATCTTCTAGGTTTCCGATTGGGGTAGCAACGATATACAGTGTTCCGCTCACAATCCCAGCTAAGGTTTCTCGCCAAATCACCGATAGAATAGCTTGAGTCCGCCTAGGGTCGCACTTTACGATAATCGTTGGTGGCGGCCCTAGCGGTACCACCTGGGACAGCAGCGCCCGCCAGTGGGCTAGGGTGGCACCTCCCAGGCGAGAATCGTTTGTGAGACGCCACTCATGGAAACCGTGCAGGCGCCCGGACACAGCTCGACCGTTGGCACTTCCTATGTCTGGGAAGGCCAAGGGGTCACCATCCATTTGGACTTCGCCGTTATCGACCGTCTGCTTGTCGAGGTGATGCGAGGATTTGGAGCGATTCCTCGCCGCGGAGCCGAGGTCGGCGGCCTGTTGCTCGGCAGCATCGAGCGCGGCTCAGAGCTCGTCATCCGGGTCACGGACTTTGAGCCCATCGCCTGTGAATACCGTCGTGGTCCCTCCTTTCTTCTTTCCGACACCGACCTGCTCATCTATGAAGGCGCTTTACTTCGCTATCGCGAAAGCCCGGAAAATAAGCTCTATCCAGTGGGCTGTTACCGCAGCCACACGCGCGAAGGCCTATCGCTCACCGCCCAAGATGTAAGTCACTTTGACAAATACTTCCCCGAGCCCGGTCAGGTATTTCTCCTCATTAAGCCATTCGCCACGCGGGTGAGCGTAGCCGGTTACTTTGTTCGCAGCAAAGACGGAACGCTGGATGCCGAGACTCCGTGTCATGAATTTCCCTTCCGCCGTAGAGAATTAGGAGGTGGGGCCACCCCAGCCTCGCGAGGCAAAGAATCCAGTCCGGCGGGTGCGCCACCCTCTTCGCAGAGCTCGGGCGCCACGGCGTGGCAAGCTGCGGCCGATATCCCCCCTGGACCGGCTTCCTCCACTCAACCGCCGCTCGAGGAGTCGAGTTTTCTGCCTCCACCAGAGACTCTCTCAACGCCAGACTTCACAGGCGGAGCGCCTCTTTCTACGGAGGATTCAGATTCTCCCGTTGCGCGCTTCCGCAAGCGAAATGTCTGGATTCCGTTGTCGTTTCTTTTCTTGCTCCTCGGTGTGCTGGTGGGCATGCAACTGGCCATCTCCTACCGTCCTGCCAAGACAGCCTCCATGCTCAACGATGCATTCCGGCTTTCTCTCGGGGTTAGCCGCGCCGGCAATGATCTTCATGTTCGATGGGACCGGACAAGCGTCGCGATCAAAAACGCCCAGCGCGGTGTGCTTACGATCGAAGATGGCTCCTACCGTGGTGTCGTCGACCTCGACGCGTTGCAACTTCAAAATCCCAATGTCTACTACCGGCACATCACGCCCGTGGTGCGTTTTCGCCTCGAGGTTTTTATTAAAGACAATCTCACGCTCGTCGAAACCTTAGAATGGCGCCAGGGATCTTAGTCCCCAGCTCGGATCAAACTCGGAATTGCCCTCCCCACAAGCAGTTATGCCCTAGGACCAGTTTGGCAATTGACGCCATCTAGCCGGGGGGGTAGTCTTAAAGTAGCGGGTGTCTCGATGACGCGTTATCTGCCTTCAAAGCAATATCAGTATGCCGGCGTAGCAGCCCTCGTGCTTGCGCTTTTTTGCGCCATCCTGGCCTGGCAATGGCCCTTAATCTGGATTCCGGCCGGGCTGTTTCTGATCACGGGCGGCTTCATCCTAATCCTCGGATTCATGCCGGCCATCGAACTTCACGAGACACATCTCGCCATCGGCGATCGCCTGATCGCTTGGGACGACATCAAACGGTTGGACCGCACTGGATTTATTAGCCCCTTGGTGCTTCACCTCACGCTCACTTCGAATCGGCGGATTCTATTGATTTATCCGGGCGGTCTTGAAGCATCTCATGCCTTGCTGCGCCACCTGCGCCGGATGTGCCGTCAAGCTCTCATTGACGGTATCCCCTACCGCCAGTTTTGGGGCGAAGCCATCCCCACACAAAACGAGCGCAAGCAAGCGCTTGCCGCCCCGAAGTATCACCTTTTGTTGCCCGACGACGAGGCCGAGGTAGAACGTCTTTATCAACGGCTGAAGTCGGTTGGTCATCTCGATCGTACGGAAGACTGAGCGGCTTTTTGGGGTGCTGGAGCCGGTCTCTCGCCTGCCGCACAGCCGATCCTGCTTTACCCCCAATTTCACCCCCAATTTTCTGGGTGGCCCAGTTTGCCTGACGGCCCAAGTTGCCTCATGCCCCAGTCAGCTTCCCGCTGCCATGCTGCGCGGTTCAGCGCTGTCAGCTCTTTCTCGCAACTCAACGCACTTGGGTACGCGTCCGTTATGATAAGAAGCGGTACAGAAAGGAGACGGATTGACGCCTGTTTGTGCGCTTTTCCAGGTCAGCCTATCGCAGTTAATTAACCTTCAAAAGCCCATTCCTCTCGCAGTTCTTCTCTTCCTTTTGGCCTTCTCGATTTTTTCCTGGTCACTCGTCTTCGCCAAATGGAGCATGCTCAAGAAGGCGCGGGCTGCCAATGTCCACTTTCTCCGGGCGTTCCGGAAAGCGCAGGGACTGGACGCGCTCGCCCTCGCCTCGGAGCAGTTCAAGGAGTCGCCGCTGGCGAATGTCTTCGGTTTCGGCTACGAAGAGGTGGAGCGGCAAGTCCGCACCGCAGGGCAACTCCGCAACAAAACCGCCATCGAACGCATGTTGCAGCTCGGGATCAGCCAAGAAACTGGACGGCTCGAAAACCGCATGAACTGGCTTGCCACCACGGCCACGGTTTGTCCTTTTGTGGGGTTGTTTGGAACGGTGTGGGGCATCATCGAAGCGTTCAACGCCTTGAGCTTCTCCGGAGCCGCAAGTCTTCGAGCCGTAGGTCCGGGCATTGCTGATGCGCTCGTTGCCACTGCCATGGGCTTAGGAGCCGCCATCCCTGCCGCCATTTTTTATAACCACTTTGGTCACGTCATCAAGGAAATCGGTGTGCGCATGGATGAGTTCGCCCTCGAGTTCATGAACTTGACGGAAAGAACATTCGAGGAATAACTCATGGCGTTTTCGACCGGTGGGTTGGGAAACATGCGCCCTCGGCGCCGGGGCGACCTAGGCGTGATGTCGGAAATCAACGTCGTGCCCTTGGTGGACGTGGTGCTGGTCTTGCTCATCATTTTCATGCTGACCGCGCAAGTCATGGAATTTGGCCTTGAAATCGACGTGCCCAAGGTCAATCAGGAGCGGGCGAGTGCGCAGGAATTGCCAGTCATCTCAATGACCGCACAAGGCCTGGTCTATCTCAACGAGCGCGAGCTGAAGCTGGTCGATCTCAAAGATGAGGTTCTCCGCCGCTTCGGACCCCAGACGAAAGCTGTATACGTGCGAGCGGACAAAAACGTCACCTGGGATGTACTGGCGCAATTGGTCAGCGCGATCGGAGAGGCGAAACTCGAGGTGAGACTTGTCACCAAGCCTCAGGATCTCGCAGATCTCTCCCGGCGGCGCTAGCGAGACCCCGCCATGTCCTACGCGGAACTGATGGATCGAGGCGAGCCGCTTCACAAGCCCCTAGCCGCTTCAATCGCCCTGCATCTGTTTGTAACCGGCGTCATCCTAGGCTGGACGTGGTATCACGAGCGGCGCAAAGCGACACCCTTTGGCGATGAAATTGGGATTCCAGGTGCGGTTACCATCCAACCCACCAACGGGATTCCCATGATGAGCCGTGGCCCGCGTAACCCTGTCGCCAACGATACGGAGAGTCAGGTGCCGGCTCCGTCCAAGCCCGAGCCCCGCCGCCGGAGCCAAGAAGATCCCGATGCCATTGCCATTGGTCGAAAGGATCTGAAAAAACGCAGTCAGGCCGAACGGCGGGAGACTGCGATGAAGCGTTTCCGCGAAGAGGAGCAACCTTCCAATCAGCTTGCCAGCACAACTGGGGCCCGCGCCTCCTCATCCCTATTTGTTCCTTTGTCTTCGGGCGGAGGCGGTGTCGGCGTGGGGTCAGGGAACCCGTTCGGAGCGCAGTTTGGTTGGTATGCCCGGCTGATTTCCGAACGGATCTCCCAGAAATGGCGCACCCAGGACATTGACCCGCGCCTGCAGGAGGCGCCGCCCGCAGTGATCAGTTTCGAGATTTTGCGAGACGGCGCGGTCCGCAACGCCACCTTGATCCAGTCCAGCGGTAACTACCTTGTGGATGCGACCGCGCGCCGCGCCATCCAAGAGGCGAGCCCTTTGCCGCCTCTTCCTCAGGGTTTTGCGGGCAACACGGCAACTGTCGAAATTCGATTTCACTTCCGGCGATGAAATGAGAAAGCAAACGATGATTCTTGTCTTTACCACCGGGCTGCTGACGCTCCTGCATTACTTCGCGGCAGCCCAGAATTTGGTGATTGATGTCGTGAAAGGCGACCGCCCTGCCATTGCCATTCCTCAGTTTCGCGGCAGCGGCGACGCCAACAAATTCATGGCGATCTTTAACGATACCTTGAACGAGGAGATCGAGGACTCGGGCGTCCTGAAACTGGTCCCGCGAAGTCTGATGCCTCGCGCCAACCCGCAGACGCCGCAGGATTTTCGCCCGGCTCAGCCCAGAGGGAACGGCGGAGGCTACTGGATTACGGACTGGTCGTCGCCTCCTGTGAACGCCAAATACCTCGCCTTTGGATACACCGGAATTCAAGACGACCGCCTCGTGCTATTTGGCTGGTTGTACGACGTCACCCAGCCCTTAGAAAGTGCCCAAGTCATTGGAAAACTTTATTTTGGCGCTATCTCCGCCGAGGGCGCCAAGCAGGTGGCGCGCGAATTTGCCGCCGACATCCTGGGGCAGTTTGGCGCAAAAAGCCTAGCCGGATCGAAAATCTACTTTGTTTCAAACCGGACGGGAGAAAAGCAGATCTGGGTGATGGACTACGACGGATCGAACCAAAGACAGTTCGCTAATTACCGGGAACTGTGCACCATGCCGTCGGTTTCGCCAGATGGTAGTAAAATCGCGTTTACACGTTTTACTCCGAATGGACCGCAGATTGTGATACATTCATCTGAGGGACGGAGATTATCATTTCTTAATCCGCCGGGCTCGTTGAATGCGACCCTGTCCTTTTCCCCTGACGGGAAAACCGTGGTGTTTGCGTCAAAGGTGGGGGGCTTCGCGCAGCTGCATGTGGCGAACGAGTACGGCGGAGAGCTCCGGCGGCTCTCAAATACGCGAGCGATTGAGGTGGAACCAAAGATCAATCCGAAAACCGGAGCAGACTTGGTTTTTGTCTCGGGTCGTAGCGGCCCGCAGCAGATCTACAAGATGAATATGGACGGAGCAGACGTGATGAGGCTGACGACCGGGGAGGGTCAGGCCAGCAACCCATCCTGGCACCCCGACGGCCAGATCATCGCCTTTTCCTGGACCCGGGGCTACGAGCCGGGAAATTGGAATATCTTTCTCATGGATGTCACCACCCAAAAGTTCGTGCAACTGACTTCTGGGAAAGGCCGCAATGAGAATCCCAGTTGGGCTCCTGATGGACGGCACCTTGCATTCGCGTCCGACCGCGGGGGCTCCATGCAGATTTACACCATGCTCGCCGATGGCACCAGGGTTCGGCGGCTGACGAGCGCGGGCCGCAATGAGATGCCCGTTTGGAGTCCACGATAGGAACAGAAAAAAAACAAAATCCAGCAGTAGGCCCGGCAAGTTTGGCCGGGTGACAGGGAGGCAAGTTTTAGGATGAGCAAGCGACAACTTGGAGCGGTACTTTTAAGCTTTTCTCTTTTGATGGTTGCGGAAGGCTGTAAGAAGAAGGGTCCTGCGCCCCCGCCTCCGCCCGCCCCGGCAAAACCGGAGCCGCCACCACCACCTCCACCCAAGCGCCCAACCATTGCCAGCTTCACTGTGGAGCCTTCAACGATTGAGCGGGGTCAGTCGGCGATGTTGCGCTGGTCGACTCAGGATGCCGATTCCGTTACCATCAATCCGGGAATTGGAGCCGTCGACGCAAGCGGCTCCCGCTCGGTGTCTCCTTCAAGCACCACACAGTATGAATTAATTGCACGCGGTCCAGGCGGTGAGGCTCGTCAAACGGTTACCTTGCGGGTCACCGAACCCCCAGCGCCGCCGCCGCCACCGGCTGCACCAAAGGCTACCTTCGCCGAGGTCGTAGCTCGTGACATCCGCGACGCCTACTTTGATTTCGACAAGAGCGACATCAACGAAAACGCCCGCGCTGTTCTGACGGCCAACGCCGATCGCATCAAGCAAATCTTCCAAGAATACAGTGAAGGCGTGATCGTCATTGAAGGCCACTGCGATGAGCGCGGCTCCGCCGAGTACAACCTCGGACTGGGGGACCGGCGCGCCACCGCGGCTCGCGATTTCCTCGTTCAGCTGGGCGTTCCCGCCGACCGCTTGAAGACGGTCAGTTACGGAAAAGAGCGCCCGCAGTGTATGGAATCGAACGAGGAGTGCTGGCAAAAGAACCGGCGCGCTCACTTCACTGCCCAGTAAGGTGAGCGCCGAGGAAGGTGTGTCGCAGCAAGGTTGGCGGCGCAGCAAGTGCCTCCAATCCGCCGCTAATCCTGCATTGCCGATGCCGCGTCTTACTTCCAGGGCCGGGGCGCAGTTGCCGCTCCGGTCCTTTTCTGCTTATCTGAGGAATAGCATGCATTTCCGACGCTTTTGGCCACTGCTCGCCCTCCTCTCCAGCGCCTCTTCCTTGCTGGCGCAAAGAGAGCGCGACATGATCCGCGAGTTGCAACGCGACATGGCGCTGCTTCAGGAAAATGTCAAGACGCTAAACAGCAAATTCGACGAAAAAATCGCCGTCATCACCACGCTTCTTCAGCAAAGTCTCGAAGAGTCCAAGGCGGCCAACCGCGCCGTCGCCGTACTCGATCGCCAGTTGCGCGACGGATTGAGAGAGCAGCAGAACATGGTTGCGGCCCCCGTGGCCGGCCTAGGCAACAAAGTCGACCAGATGGGAATGGACTTCTCTGCCCTCAAGGAAACGGTCGCGGAATTGAACAGCCGCTTGGCGCGCATGCAAACCCAGCTTTCTGATGTCGCGGTGGCGGTGAAGATGATCGGCGCCAGCCAAGCACCGCCCCCGCCCCCTCCGACCCAAAGCGGTGGCCCGCCTCAGGGGCTCGACGCGCAAGAACTCTACAATAACGGCCTCCGGGACCGCCAGACAGGCAACCTCGACCTGGCCCTCGAACACTTCCAGAATTACTTGCGCTGGTTTCCCAAAACTGAACTGGCGCCGAACGCGCAGTTCTACATCGGCGACATCCTTTACAACAAGGGAGACTATGAGGCGGCGATTCAGGCCTTCGATGCGGTTGTTGAGTCTTACCCCGAAAACAGCAAGAGTGCCGACGCGCTCTATATGAAAGGCCAAGCACAGCTGAAGGCGGACCGCAAAAGCCAAGCTTCTCAGACCCTCAACGAAGTCGTCCGGAGATACCCCAACAGTGAGGCCGCAGGAAAAGCAAAGCTGCTGTTACGAGGTTTAGGCCGGCCTGCTTCCTCCCCCGCCTCCACGGCCAGAAAACGCCGCTGAACATGAGCTGGCTCGTCCTGGCCTCGGTGTTGTTCCCGCTGGCTGTCTCGGCCCAACAAAATTCCCGCAACAGCCAAGTTCTTTACGCTTTCCCCGGCAAAACCCCAACTCTCGATGGACGCTTAGAGGCTGGTGAGTGGGAGGACGCCACACAATTTTTTGGCGTCCAAAACTGGGTGTCTCAATTCTCGCCCACCACCGACGACCGAGATCTCTCTCTCCACGGCTATGTCAAGCATGACGGCAAGCGCCTTTACTTCGCCTTCGATGTCGTCGACGACGTTCTCTATGGCATCGACACCCCGCGCTGGTTGCCGGACCGCAATCCCCAAGCTCACGAACTCTCCCCACAGGGCTGGCCCTGGTTTGGAGACGAAATCGAGCTTCTGGTTAACGCCGCCAACAAGTGGGAAGGCGATGAGACGGCCGCCGGCAATGGTGCGAGCTGGCAAATGGTGTGTAATCTGACCAAATCCAGGCTTGGCGGAGTCGGCATAGGCGGTTTGCTCGAGGGTGAGCCCCGGACTAAACCGTCCGCCTGGCAGACCTACCAGAACTGGATTGAAACTCGGGCTATGGAATGCGTCGCCAAACCTAAGCCAACGGGCAAAGGCTATATCATGGAGTGGGCAGTCAGCTTCAATCCCTGCCTTGAAGTCGAACCGGGCAAATTCTACTCTCCTGAGCTTGGGAACCGCGCCATGGGCCTGAACATCGCCATCGGCGATCTTGACGAAAAAGAGCGGGGAGAGGGAAATTTCGCCAACTTCCATCACGAAAACTGGTTTGCCGGAGCAAAAGACGTCCGCACGCAGCTGCGGCACTGGGGGACACTATGGATCATGTCGGACCTCTACAAACCGCCGCCTCCCAAGGTGGAACCAACCAAAGCAGCCGCCAAGAATTCCGCAAGGAAAACCTCAAAGTCGAAGACTTCGTCAAAAAGGTCAACCTCTCCCTCCTCGAAGCGGCGCTGACCGAAAAGCAGCTCTATGACTGCTGTTTAGCCGCCCGCGCCCACGCCATTGCCGCCGTCGTCGTCCGGCCTTGCGATGTTGACAGCGCGTTGCGCTTCTTAGAGCGCAGCTCGGTCCGCGTGGCGAGCACCGTTGGTTTCCCCTGGGGTTCGAGCGCCACAGCAGTAAAAGTCTACGAATGTCGCGACCTCATCCGCCGCGGAGTCCGTGAAATCTATGCCTTTCCAAACCCCGGCAAGATGGCCTCGCGGCAGTTCCAGCATCAGGAAATCGAACTCATTCAGATGGCTGATGATTGCTTGGAAGCTGGCGCAACGCTCAAGGTGGTCGTTGACCAGGCGCTGATGGATGAAGAAATGAGAATTATTCTCTGCCGGATGGCCAAGCGGGTGAATGCGCACTATGTCGCCTCCACCCAGCCCGATGGCCTGGAACTCCTGCGAAAACATTGCGGGGACAGGGCTTTGTTGGAGGCGGGCGGGATCAAGACGCTGGATCAAGCCTGCGCCGCTTGGCAGCTCGGTTCTCAGCACGTTACCTGGAACTCGGTCGCTGGTCTGGATGCCGCTGTCGCCGAACTCGAGCGCCTGGCCCGCCACGCCAGTTAAAGCTCGCGCGCCGGGGTCTGCGCGGTTGTTTTTTGCGACTCGACGTCGAATCTCTCTTGCCAGTTTGCCGTCCTGCCAGCAACACTGAGGGGTACGGCCGCTGGCTTGTCCCAGCCCGCCGCTAGTTGTGAGCCATGCCCGCAATTGGAGTTCTCACGCTTGAAATTTTCGTCCAAGACTCCCAGTCGTTGAAGGATAAACGGCACGTTGTCAAAGGGTTAAAGGATCGGCTCCGGCACCGGTTCAATGTCGCCGTGGCTGAAATCGACGGCCTCGATAGTTGGCAACGGGCCACCGTCGCAGCCGTTACGGTCTCTAACGACCGCATCCACGCCGAGCAGATTCTTCAGACCGTGGAAACGGCCGCCGCCGATTTTCTGGCCGGCGCCCTGATCGGCTCCAACATCGAGTGGATCGATTAAGTTGCATTTTTTGTTGACTTTCCAGGGGTGAATTGGGTCTTAGCGCCAAGCTGCAATACAATACGGATAAATGGATCCCCACCGCAGACAACGGGTTGAAGAGGCGCTCCGCGCCGAACTTACTGAACTTGTGGCCTTGGAGCTCGAAGATCCACGCCTGCAAGGCCTTGCCGTGAACCAGGTTCACCTTAGCCCGGACGGGAACCTGTTGTCGGTGCGCTTGTCCATCCCCGGGGACCGCCAGCAACAGAGGGATACGCTGGCCGCCATGGAGCGGGCTAAGCCCTTCCTCCGCCGCGAGATCGCCCACCGACTCGACCTGTTTCGCGTTCCCGACCTGCGCTTTGAAGCCGATCTCTCGCCAGAGTTGAGCGCGCGCATGGAGTACTTGTTCAAGCGAATTCGCAAGGGACGTCCCCGTCAAGACCAGCCCGAGGCGGAAATTCTAGAAAATTCAACAGAAACGAGTTAGCGTGAAAGCCGTTGTGCTACTTTGGTTTTTGAAGGCCAGCACCGCTTGGCTGGCGGCGGGCGAGTTGCTGCGGCTCGAGCAGTCGCTAGATGCCATGGGCACCGTGTATACGATTGTCGCCTATGGAGAGGAGCGGGGGGCGTTACTAGGGGCTGTGGATCAAGCCTTTGAAGAGGTCCGGCGCCTCGACCGCATGCTGTCGAACTACCGCCCGGACAGCGAGTTGAGCCGGGTAAACCGGGAAGCAGCACGCGGGCCCGTCGCCGTCAGCGCCGAACTGTTCGCGCTGCTTGAAGCCTGCCAGCGTTATAGCCAAGAAAGCGATGGAGCCTTCGATATTACCGTTGGCCCCTTGATGAAAATCTGGGGCTTTTATAAAGGTTCGGGCCGGTTGCCGCACCGTGCCGAGATCCGAGGCGTACTGGGACGCATCGGGTATCGTCGGATGATTTTGGATCCCGCTCGGCGCACGGTTCGTTTCGAACGGGACGGCATGTCGCTCGACCCAGGGGGCATCGGAAAGGGTTACGCAGTGGACCGTGTGGCGGAAATCTTAAAAGCAGCCAAAGTCCACGCCGCCCTCATCTCTGCCGGCTCGAGCAGCATCGTCGCTCTGGGCTCGCCCCCGGGCGAGAAGGGCTGGAAAATCGGCATTCGCCACCCCAAAGACATTCGCCGGACCATCGAGGAGGTTCTCCTCAAAGACACCTCGCTCTCCACGTCCGGCACATCGGAGAAATTTTTCCGAGCAGAAGGCAAACTTTACAGCCATATCATGGATCCGCGGACGGGCTATCCCGCGCAAGGCATGCTCTCCGTGACCGTGATCGCGCCGAAAGGCATCGATAGCGAGGCTTGGACCAAGCCCGTCTTCATCAACGGACGGGCTTGGGCCTCTCGGCATTTGCGGAAGGAATTCCGCGTTTTTCTCTGTGAAGATAACAAAGGCGGGTTGGAACAGGCATGCGCGTGGCTCCAATGAATTCTCGATTTCTCGACGCCTGCCGGAGGCGGCCAACTGACGTTCGCCCCGTGTGGTTTATGCGGCAGGCAGGCCGCTATATGAAACAATACCGGGAGATTCGGGCCAAACATTCGATCCTAGAAATCTGTAAACGCCCGGATCTAGCAGCGGCTGTGACCCTTCAGCCGGTTGAAATCCTCGACGTAGACGCGGCCATCATCTTTGCCGATCTCTTGCTCCCCGTCGAGCCCATGGGCTTAAAACTGGAATTCATTTCCGGCGAGGGACCCAGCATCGACAATCCGGTTCGTACCTCCACCGATGTTGATTCACTTTCAATTTCCAATACCGACGATTTGGCCTACGTTGGCGAAGCCATTCAAATCGTTGTCCGCGCTCTAGGCGGCAAAGTGCCTGTCATCGGCTTTGTGGGTGCCCCCTTCACCCTGGCAAGCTACATGATCGAAGGCGGTCCTTCTCGCACCTTCCTCCGCACCAAACAGCTGATGTATCGCGATGAGGTGCTCTGGCGCCGGCTGATGGGCAAAATTGTCGATGTGCTCGGTCCCTTCGCTCTCATGCAAGTTGGCGCCGGCGCCCGGGCCATCCAAGTGTTCGACAGCTGGGTGGGCGCCCTCGGTCCGGATGACTATGTGCGTTACGTCGCCCCTTACTCTCGTGCGCTCATCGAGCGCATCCGCTCGGCTAGCGTGCCCGTCATTCACTTCGGTACAGGCGCTGCGGGCTTCTTCAAAGAGCTCCATGCCGCTGGCGGCGACGTCATGGGAGTTGACTGGAGAATCAACATTGACCAGGCCTGGATGGACATCAGCTACCGCTCGGCCGTACAAGGCAACCTCGATCCTGCCGTTCTCTTTGCTCCGCTGCCTGAATTAAAGGCGCGCGTGCACGAGCTGCTCAAGCGTACCGGAACGCGACCCGGACATATCTTCAATCTTGGACATGGCATCTTGCCGGAAACCCCCGTAGAGAACGTCAAGGCTGTGGTCCAGATTGTGCGTGACTTTAAACCGTGATCGCCATTATTGGAGGCGGCATTTCAGGGTTGTCCGCCGCCTGGCATCTTGCACAAACGGGGAAACCCTTTACCCTTTTTGAAAAGCAGCCGCGCTGGGGAGGCGTCATTGAAACCGCCTATTGGGAAGATTGTGTGCTCGAGGCTGGCCCGGACAGTTTTCTTGCCGCCAAGCCCGAGGCCTTCGAACTCATTCGCGAACTCGGCTTGCAAGCCGAACTAATCGCCTCCAACGACCATCAACGCGTCACCTTTGTTTGGAAAAACGGCCGCATGAGGCCCTTGCCGGACGGGCTTGTCATGATGGCTCCAACCCGCATTCTTCCTGTTGCCCTCTCGCCTTTGCTCAGCTGGCGCACGAAAGTCCGGATGGGATTGGAGCTATTTTCGGCGCGGCCAGGTCCAAAGTCAGAGCGCAGCGTCGCCGACTTCGTTCGGGAGCACTACGGCCAAGAAACTGTTGATTATCTCGCAGAGCCCCTGCTGTCCGGTGTTTACGGCGGCGATGTCGAGTCGCTCTCGGTCAATGCCGTCCTGCCGCGCTTTGTGGAACTCGAGGCGAAGTATGGCAGCTTGACCCGTGGCGTACTTCAATCGCGCAAATCTCAGCCTGCGGGACCATCGCCGTCCAAGGCTCTTTTTGCCACCTTGAAAGGCGGTCTTGGCCAGCTGGTCGAGGCCCTACACTCTCGCCTGGTCGCCTGCGGCAAACTTGTTTGTGGTGAAGTGGAGGCCCTTGAGCGCAGCGCGCAAGGCTGGCGGCTCCGCCTCACCGGAGATTGGATGGAGGCTGATTCTGTTGTACTGGCCGTTCCCGCTTATCAGGCGGCAAAACTACTCGCTCCTCATGATGCCCGCTTAGCCAGCCTGCTTAATTCCATCGAATATTCCTCCTCGATCACCATGGCCCTGGTTTACCGTAACCTTCCACGTCGGCCAACCGGCTTCGGTTTCCTCGTGCCCCGGAAGGAACGCCGCCACCTGATGGCCGGTACGTGGGTACAAAACAAGTTCCCTCACCGCGCTCCGGGCGGTTACGCCATTCTGCGATGTTTTATTGGGGGCGCTGGCAGCGAAGCGCTTCTCTCGCAAAGCGACGAGGCAATCCTGCGGGCAGCGCTCAGCGACGTCCAGCTGCTAACGGGCATCAGCCGGGCCCCAGACCACCACCGCATCTCGCGCTGGAGCCGCTCGATGGCCCAATACACCCTCGGCCATCAAGCCCGCGTTCGCGAAATCGAGGAGCGGATCAAGCCGCTCGGCCGGCTCTTCCTGGCCGGAAATGCCTACTCGGGCATCGGGATTCCGGACTGTATTCGCACCGGGAGGCTGGCGGCCGAAAAAGCCCTCGCCCTCTCTCCGCATCGCCCCTGAGCCCTTTCCCTCTTTTGCAACTCGAGGGCGAGGTGTCGTTTCTGCGACCCCTGCCCGCCGTTTGAAGCCGGCTCCGGTCGCCGGGCCTCGAAAACGCCGCCCGCTCACCGATAAGCATTCTGTGACCATCTTTTGGGATCATGCCAAGGAGTTGATGGAAGCTGCCCTCCAAGCGGCCGCTGCGGGCGGAGGCTCTGAGTCCCTCTCAGTGTTAATTGGAGCCGGAGGAGAGATTCACCTCATCGTCGATAGCGATTGGCCACTTCAGCGCTTGGCCGCCGAACGCGGGGCTCCCATGGCCTACCGGGTCACCCGCCGCAACGGCCAGATCGCGATCAGCGGACAGCATGGTCATACGACCTGCTGGATGCAAACCACCGCGCCTAAACCTCGGTTCTTAGCCCTGCTCCGCGATCAACCCCGCTACTCGGTTTAGCCAGTCCATTCAGCCAGTCCACGTCGCCCCCCGGCCCGCAAGCAGAGCGCTAGGCCGGCCGGCCCACCAGCAGAGCAAGCCCTTAAACTCCTGCCTCCCGCAAAAATTTGGCCGCCTCCTCTGGCGGCGTGGGATTTAAATAAAAGCCCGATCCCCACTCAAAACCCGCCACTTTCACGAGCTTCGGAATAAACTCAAGATGCCAGTGATAGTGCTGCAACACCGGATCATGCACCGGCGCGCTGTGCAGAACCCAGTTGTAGGGCGGCTTCTCCAGCACCTTATCCATCTTCCGCGTCAGGGTGCGCATGACCCAAGATAGGCTCTCTAAAAGCTGTGCATCGGCGGTCTCAAAATGCGAGGCGTGCCGGCGCGGCAGCACCCAAGTCTCAAAAGGGAAACGAGGAGCATAGGGACACATGGCGATCACACGGTCGGTTTCCAGCACCACACGGGTGCCAGACTCCAGGTCTTGCCGCTCCATATCGCAGTAGACACAGCGTTCCTTGAACTCAAAGTAACGCTTGGCGCCGTCCAGTTCCTCCTGCACACGCTTGGGGATCACGGGCAAGGCGATCAGCTGTGAGTGGCTGTGTTCTAAGGACGAACCGGCCGGCTCGCCGTGATTTTTGAAAAAGAGGATGTAGCGCAGGCGCTCATCGCGCTTCAGGTCCAGGGCCCGGTCTCGCATGGCCCAGAACACACTCTCGATTTGTTTCTCGCTCAAGTCGCCCAGTGTCGCCTGGTGATCGGGCGTTTCGATAATCACTTCATGCGCGCCCACACCCACCATCTTGTCGTACATCCCCTCGCCTTGCCGGTCGAGATTGCCCTCCACCCGCAGTGCAGGAAACTTATTCGGAATTACCCGTACGGTCCAGCCCGGCTGGTTCGGGCCGTAACCATTTCGGTACGCCAAGACCTCAGGCGGCGTCTTGAGCTCATTGCCGGGACAAAACGGACAAAAGCGTCCGCCGCGAATCACAACTGATTCTCTTGTAAAATCACTCGGGCGTCGCACCCGGTCCGTGGCGATAATCACCCATCGGCCCGTAACCGGATCTTTACGCAGCTCAGGCAGAGAAACTCCTTCCTTGAAACCCTTTAGTATACCGCCCAGACAGAAGCCTTTTTGGCGCGGTTCCCCTCGCTCGATAAAAGAGACTGCCTTGCCGCTTTCCGGCTTGTTACCGGGATAAAATGCTGCCCGTATGCGGATTCGTTGATCAAAACCGGCCGGAGGCTTCCGCGTTCTGTTTCGAGAGGGAGTTTCGGTTGGGATTGCGAAAGGAGCGCTGATGTGGCAAAGGGTGAAAGACGAATTAGCTGAGCTGATGGCGTCGCAGATTTTTAAGGTTTTGCTGGGAAACCCTGAATACCAGCTTTTCCTCAACCGTGCGGGTCTGTCTGGGAAGCTGCCAAGCAAACTCGAGCTCGTCTCAAAAGAAAAGCGGCAGGCCATTTCCGAGATGGCATTGATGCACGCAACTCTATTAGTGAACCAGCTTTCGGATCTGAACGCCGTTCGCGCACACCGGGCCAAAGCCTTGCTGCTGGAAGGCCCCCTCCAGCTCTACCGGCTGTGGAATTCCGCCTATCCGCGCTCGAAGAACGGTTTTTGGTGGTTTAGTCAAGGCCTGCTTGATCGCAGCGCCAGCGCTGGACCCAACCCTGCCGACCGTCTTCACTGGCTGCGTGACAAACTGGCCATCAGCATGGACTGGAGCGCCTGCGACCGCGTATCGGTTCTACGCCTTCAGGTGAACGATGTGGTTCCGGCCATTCAGGCCTGGGGGCTACCGCAGCGCTACTATTCCAAAGAGGCCTGGCGAACCATCGAGCCAAAGGAGTACTTCAGCAAGATCAGCGAGGAGTTTGCGGGAGGCGCCACGCAAACGTTCCTTCCTTGGGTCCCCGAGCAGCGGGTTTCCGATTTCTGGTAGCGGCGCTAGCGGTCTGAAGACAGTAACAGTTGTTTTACGCGGGCTGCAATCCGTTCCGGATCCGCCTCTTTGAGGCACCAGGGATGGAAAACAATCACGCCCGAGCGAACGCGCGAAGCATCGGCGTGCACGCTCGGGTTGCCTTGCTCGAGTTGTAGGCAAAGTTCAAGCGCCTTGAGAGGGGCTTCTGGAGATAAGTGCAACTCCAGTTTGGGAACCAGCCCGCCGGTCACGTGAAGTTGTGCGTGTGCGACGCCTTCGAGGGCGGCATGGAGCCGCGCAATGAAATTCCCCAAGCGTTGCGAACGTTTCTCTTCTGGCTCGGCGACGAACTTCCGGAGCGCGACCAGAAGTCCGATGATGGTCTCCTTGCCCACCTTACACGGACGGCCGATGCCGTGTTGTGGCAAGCCTGGCAGCCGTTGCTTGTCGATCAAAGAAGCTGGTGGCGCCCACTGCTCCCAGTAGACATCAAGATCAAGCTGCTGGAGTGCGGCCGACATGATCAGGTCCCGTTTGCCGGCGAGAATGCCCGAGGCCTGGGGTCCCCCGATCGCCTTGCCCCCGCTGAAAGCGACTAAGTCCGCGCCTTCGGCAAGAAAGCGGCGGAGATTGCTGGCCGGCGGCAGTTGAGCCGCGGCGTCCACCAGCACCGGCACATTCTTTGCGCGCGCCACGCCCGCCACTTCTTGAAGCGGAGGCTGAGCTGCACCGCCAGCGACGTAGACAACGGCTGCTGTCCGCTCCGTAATCGCGGCGTCAATTTCCCAAGTCTCGGCGTCGCGTACACCGGCGCCCGCGAAACGGTCGGGCAGACCCACTTCGACAATTTGAGCCCCAGCCCCGCGAATGGCGTGATCATAGAAGTTACGCTGACTCCGCACCATGATCACTTCGTTTTTCATACCCCGGGTATCCGGCAGCCGCCCCATTTTCGCTGGGTCCAGTCCAGCAATGCAGGCCGCCGTGCCCAGCAGCAGACCTGCCGCAGCGCCCGCTGTCACCAGGCCCGCTTCCGCCCCCGTCACCTGAGCGATCTCTCGACTGGCTGCTGCTTGCAGCTCAGCCATGTCGACGCAGTATTGTGCTG
This sequence comes from Bryobacteraceae bacterium, assembly GCA_025056455.1. Taxonomy (GTDB): domain Bacteria; phylum Acidobacteriota; class Terriglobia; order Bryobacterales; family Bryobacteraceae; genus CADEFT01. Next base: position 129,933 of record JANWVY010000006.1, read on the forward strand.
CGTCCGACATCGCTGCTAAAACCTCCGGATCGAGAAATCCCCCAGAAAGACGGGTTGACGGCCCTTTGGCGTTGATGAGGGTACGCACCCCGAAGCTATCGTAAATGCTCACCGCTCTTGCTCTCCTGTCTCAAAGAATTTGTCACTCGCGCGCAGTGAACTGCCTTAGGGTTTGCTCACCGACGGCCGCCTGCAACCAGCCTCTGCTGCTTGCTTGCCTATCTCACCCTTGTTCAAGCGCCTGCGCGATTCTTGGCGCCGCCATGCCATCTCCAAACGGGTTATGAATCTTCGACCGCCGCTCGTACTCGGTTTCATCATCGAGCAAACGCGCAGCTTCCGTCAGGATCCGGCCCGCGTCCGCACCAACCAGCGTCGCCGTACCAGCCTCTACCGCCTCCGGGCGTTCGGTTTTTTCTCGCATCACCAAGACAGGTTTGCCAAACGAAGGCGCCTCTTCCTGAACCCCACCGGAATCCGTAAGCAAGAACCGGCACCTTCGCATTAAATCCACAAACGGCACATAGTCGAGCGGTTCGATCAAGTGCACGTTCTTTCGTCCGGCCAAAATCCGGTAAACGGGCTGTTGCACGTTCGGATTAGGATGGACAGGGTAGACAATTTGGACATCCTGCCGTTCGCTGAGTTGCTGGAGCGCCTGGCAAATTTCTTCAAAGCCCTGTCCGAAGTTCTCGCGGCGATGGCCCGTCACCAGAATCAATTTCTTGGACGGATCAAGCCAGGGCCACGAAGGCGCCCGCAGCCGGCCTGATTCCAATTCCCCGCGCACGTAGAACAGAGCGTCAATGCCCGTGTTGCCCGTCACCACGATCCGGTCTGCGGGCACCCGCTCAGACAGCAGATTTTCTCGCGATTGTGGAGTGGGCGCGAAATGCCAGGTTGCCAGCCGCCCGGTGAGCAAGCGGTTGGCCTCTTCAGGAAATGGCTGATAAAGATCCCAGGTGCGCAGCCCAGCCTCGACATGGCCCACCGGGATCCGCAAATAAAAGGCTGCTAGTGCGCCGCAAAAGGTGCTGGTGGTGTCGCCCTGCACGAGCACGCAGTCCGGACGCTCGGCTGTCAACACCGGCTCCAGCGCCGTCAGGATGCGCGAGGTCGATTGAAATAACGTTTGTCCGGGAAGCATGAGGTCGAGATCATAGTCTGGCGCCAGGCCAAAAACCCCCAGCACCTGGTCGAGCAAGTGGCGATGTTGCGCCGTCACACAGACCCGAGTTTCAAATTCCTCGGGCCGCTGGCGCAAATGAAGAATCACCGGCGCAAGTTTAATGGCTTCCGGTCGCGTGCCAAAAACAAACAGAACTTTTCTCATCTTCCAGGGCAGATTTGCGAAAACACTGCAAAGGCCTATTGTCGCCTGAGAGGTGTTTCCGTTGTCTGCCAAAGTTTGTTTCTTCGTCTTCCACGAGCCGGCGCCTGGAAACAAACACCGCTGCCCGAGGAGCGTGCCCGAAAGCCGAAGGCCGCAAGTTTTCCGGGTTGGACCGCATCCGAATCCACCCATTCTTCGTAGCTTTGTCTGAGCGCTGGCTTCGAAACTTGACAAACCAGCGTAACTCCTTCGTTTTGAGGTGGACTCTGTATGCTTCTGCGCAACGCTCTCACGCTTGTCGTCTGCTTTGCAATTTCCAATTCTGCGGCGCGAGCGGAAAAACTGTATGCCATCGACTCTCGAGCCGTGCTCGTGAGTTTTGATTCTAACCGTCCTGCCCTCGCGCTTTCGATGGCGGTCGTCAGAGGCCTTCAGCCTGGCGAAACTGTTCTCGGTCTGGATTTCCGTCCGGCTAACGGACGGCTCTACGCCTTAGGTAGCACAAGCCGGATTTACATTATTGATCCAGGGACAGGAGCGGCTACCGCTATCTCAAGCGCACCCTTTCTGCCAGCCCTCAACGGAACCAAATTCGGCTTCGACTTCAATCCGACCGTCGATCGCATCCGCATCGTCAGCAACACAGGTCAGAACCTGCGTGTGCACCCGGACACAGGACTCGTGGTAGGCGTGGATGGCTTTCTTCGTTATCGAGACGACGCTGTGCCCTACGTCGTTGCCTGTGCTTATACCAACCCGATTGCCACGGCGACGTCGACCACCTTGTACGATTTCGACTTGAACCGGCGCGCGATTGTCACGCAGAGTCCCCCCAACGAAGGCGTTCTCAACCTCAACTTCCAGATCCGCGGAGCCGATTTCTCTGAAGTCACTGGCTTCAACATCTCGGCCAGTGGAAACAAAGGTTTTCTGGCCACCCGCGAAACAAGCGCCGCCCGCAGCCAGCTCTATGAGATTGACTTTTCCCGGGGAATCACCACGTTGATCGGAACCATTGGGGTCCTCGATCAAATTTCGGCTATTGCCATCGAACCGCCAGGACTCCCCACCCTGTTCACCCGTCTGGGAGGTTTGGACGCCATTACAGCCGTAGTTGACGAATTTCTCAAAAATGTTGTGGGCGATGCGCGGATTAACCGCTTCTTCACGCAAACCCTCGCCAACCCGGCGCGCGTGGCGACGCTCCGGCAGCATCTCATTGATCAGGTATGCGCGGCGGCAGGGGGTCCGTGCGTCTACAAGGGCGCAGACATGAAAACGGCGCACCAAGGCATGAATATCAGCGACGATGAGTTCGATGCGCTCGTCGAAGACCTGGTGCTGGCACTTGATAAATTTCGGGTGCCGGTAACGGAAAAAGCTGCCCTGCTCGGCATCCTCGCCCCGATGCGCGGGGACATTGTCGAGAGCCGTCAGATGCGGATTCTGGCTTCCGCCGGGGAGCACTCCCCAAACACTCGTTAGATGCCGTGATGTCCTTGGTGGGGTCGGAAGGGCAAAGTGCGCTTCGGGCGTTCACCCTTCCGCCTCTCAAAACGTTTCGAGTAATCCCAGCGCGTTCGCCATGGAGAGCCCGGGGCCCGCTAGCGTTGGGTTTGCGTCATCCAAAGGAACATCTTGAGAAAACAGATGGCGGTGACCGCGAGGCAAAACCCCGCTGCGATCTTCCAAAAGGTTTCGCTCTTGAGCCAACCCTCGCCCGGCTCGCCGGCCGCGAAGGCCGTGGCGAACCCGGCCGCGAGCCCCCCAAGATGAGCTGCGTTGTCCACCCGCAGGCCTGGCAACAAGCCGAACAGTAGCCCGTAAAGCGCCCAGCGGAGGTAGTGCCCGCGGATTGCCGAGCCAAGTGAGGTCTGGTTACGCGTCCCGAAGGCAATCATGGCCCCAATCAACCCAAAGATTCCAGCCGAAGCTCCCACGCTCAAAGCTGCTGGGTTCCACCAGGTGCTGGCCAAAAAACCGAGCACGGTCGCCGTGAAGTAGAACACAATGAGCCGCGCCGAGCCGTAAATCTCTTCCACTTGCGCTCCCAGGTCGAACAACACCCAGCTGTTCATGAGGATGTGCAACAGCCCGCCGTGCAAAAAGCCCGCTGTCACCAACCGCCACCACTGCCCTTCGAAAACCGAACGCCCAAATTTCGCTCCGAAACTGAACAACGTGAGCCCGTCAATATCATACAGGGCACCGTCCCGGCCTTTTTGCATGCTGGCGATCATCGTTGCCACAAACAGTGCCGTGTTCACCAGTAGGATCATCACCGTCGTGAACCGGGCATGAGGAATCAGACCAGCCGCTAGCCCGCCCGAGCTGCGCAAATCGATCGCAGGCCGTCCTAAAGGGGCCTCACAGTAGGGGCAAACTCGTTCCGAAGCATCCACGAAAGCCCGACAATTGGAGCACATCCGCCGGTGATTCACTATCGGCCATTCTAGCGCGACCGCCCCGGAGCTCCCGGCTGCTCACGCGGGGAAAAACTCCTCCGAACAGTAAGCAAGACGCAGATGGTCGCAAACAAATGCAGAAAACCCATGATCCAGAAGACGGCATGGTAGCCGAAGGCGTCCACCACACGGCCGACCACGGGAGTCGAGAGTGCACCCCCTAGGCCGCTGCCTAGTCCCACGACGCCCGCCGCGCGACCCACCATGGCGCTTGGGAACACGTCATTGGTCATGGTCATGAGATTGGTCTTCCAAGCCATGTGAAGAAAGGTCACCAAACAAATCAGCGCCATCGCCGGCTGGGCGGGCAGCTCCGCCACGAATGCTCCCAGCGGCATCAATAGCGCCACCGGAATCATCGTGAGTTTCCGGGCGTCGATTGCGCTCCGGCCGCGCCGAATCCATCGACCCGACAGCCACCCTCCCGCTAGCGAGCCGATGTCTGCACTGAGATAGGGCATCCAAGCAAACAAGGCAATCTGCGCCAGAGAAAAGTGGCGCACCTCCTGAAGATATTTCGGCAACCAGAACAGGTAGAACCACCAAACTGGATCCGCCAGCACGCGCGACACCAGCAGTCCCCAAGTAGCCGGTTCGCACAGCAGGTCTCTGTAGGAAGGAGCCACGTCCGTTCGTTCCACCCGGCCCTGCTCAATGTAGCGTCGTTCCTGCTCACTAATGCGGGGGTGATGAGCCGGCACATGGTAGATCAGCAGCCACGCCACAAGCCAAAAGAACCCCAGAGCGCCCGTCAGAACAAAGGAAAAGCGCCAGCCGGCAAGAAGGGTAATCCAAGCAATGAGCGGCGGGGCAAGAATGGCGCCCGTCGCCGCGGCTGCATTCACTAGACCATTGGCCAGCGCCCGTTCTCTGGCCGGGAACCATTCCGAGATTGCCTTTTCGGCTGCCATGAAATTTCCGGATTCGCCCATTCCGAGCAGGAAGCGAAAAACACCCAAACTCCAGGCCCCTCGCGCCAAAGCATGCAGGGCGTTCGCCAGCGACCACCAGGCCATAAAAAGCGCTAAACTCAGCCGCGTACCGAAGCGGTCCACCATCCACCCTGACACGACGTACATCGCCGTGTAAGGAATAAGGAACGCCGTCAGAATGTTGGCGTACTCCGTATTGCTAATGCCCAGTTCCTTGGTCACTTTGGCGGCGATGACCGACAGCGTCTGCCGGTCAATGTAGTTAATCACCGTAGCGGCGAATAACAGTGCCGCCACTTGCCAGCGGATGGCTTTCATGGCAACAGATCCGCTTTGAGATCGATGCCGAGGCCAGGCCCTTGCGGCACCTGATAACAACCCCCTGCAATTTCGATCGGCTCGCGGAGAAAGTGGTTCGCCAGGGCGACGACTTGCGGGTTGTATTCCACCAGCGTGCAGTTGCGAAGTGCTGAGGCAAAATGCAGGGCCGCCGCAATTTGAGGCCCCATGGCGATGCTCACATGGGGAACCACGGGCGCCTGGACGAGCGCCGCCATTCGCAACCCTTCCGTGATTCCGCACCGGCCTAGATCGGGTTGGAACACCTCAACGGCGCCCTCGCGCACAAACGGTGCGATCTCATATCGGGTGCGATAGCTCTCGCCGAGCGCAACCGGTGTGGCAATCGACGCGGCGAGTTTTCCATGTTCCTGTGCATCCTCGGGCGGCAAGGGGGCTTCAAACCACAGCGCCTGGCGCGCGTCGAGCTCGAGGCCAAATCGTTGCGCCGCCGCCAGATCAAACCGCCAAAGCGCATCGACAGCGAAGCGGCACCCGGCGGGCAGACCATCGAGCAACTCCAGAAATTCCGCCTCTCCGGGTGTGTCAAAGAAGAGTTTGAATTGATCGAATCCCTCCCCGCGGTAACGCTCTGCCGCTTCCAACCGCCCTTCGGCCGCCAGCCCGCTCACATAGGCCGCAAGTTTCGTCCGCCAACCGCCCAGCAATTCAAAGACTGGTTTTTGCGCAAGCTTTCCTGCTAGATCCCAGAGCGCAAGGTCAACCCCGCTAATCGCGTCGAGCATAAAACCGCCCGTTTGGCCGCGGACGCGCATCGTCGAATACATGCGGTGCCACAGTCTTTCAAGGCAGGCTCTCGTTCCGTCAAACTCTGCGCCTTCGAGGGCAGGCCTCAGCAGCTGGCGCACGATCTCGCAGGGCACCTCGGGCGCTAGAGGAGCCTGGGCCTCGCCCCAGCCCGAAAGCCCGTTCTCCAGCGTCACCCGCACGAGCGCCGTTTCAAATTGCGTCGAATATAAGCACGGATAAACGGCCGACCAGCGGTATCCTTCTCCGGTTCCAGCCAGCTTGGTTGGGGATCCCGCCGTGCCGGTCGCTGAAGCCAGGTCGCGCGGCAGACGGATGGGCCAAGCTTCGAGCTGACGGATTTTCATGCTGGTTCAATCATCTTGCGAAGCGTTTCTAGCTCTCGCAAACCTTCGTCATCTAGCGATGAGGTAGGATGGCGCACGCGGGCGCTGCGAATGATGCCGCGTGCCACCATGTTGTGCTTTGCTGCGGAAACTCCTAGTCCCGGCTGCAATTCAAATCGAATGAGCGGAAGTGCTTTGGTGAAGCAGTCCCAGGCCCCGCGCCGGTCCCCCGAGGTCCAGCGCTTCCAAATCTCTACATACATCCACGGAATGTCGCAGTTGGGCATCGTGCCTGCCGCCCCGCGCTCCAGTTCTTCGAGAAGAAACTGCCCGTTCAACCCGCCAAATAACACCAGTCCGTCCCCAGCCGCTGCGCGGAGCGCCGAAATCTTGGGCGCCGTGGGAGGAGCTTCCACTTTGACCAGCTTCACCCGCTCAATGTCGCGTCCCATCCGCGCCAGCAAGGCTACCGGCATTGAGACCTGGGTCATCAAAGGCGCATCTTGCACCATGATGGGAATGCTTACGGCTTGGCTGATGGCCTCGAAATAATACATCAACCCGTCGCCATCCGGCCTGAGCAGATACGGCGGCAACACCATCAAAGCGCTTGCCCCAAGATCCTCGGATTCCTTGCTCAGCTTCACGGCGGCATCCGTACCCGTGTGTCCCGAGCCAACAATCAACGGTACGCGCCCGTTGACACGCTTCACGATCCGGCGCAACAACTCTACTCGTTCTTCGGCCAATAGGGTATAGGCTTCGCTGGCGTTGCCAAACAGCCCCAAACCATGTACGCCCTGCTCGAGTAGATATTCCACTAGCCGGTCTTGCGACTCCCAGTCGATTGATCCGTCGGGATGAAATGGCGTCGCGACAATGGGGAAGACGCCCCGCCAGGGAGCGCTCACCGCGATCCCTCCAAAGCCTTTTGTAGCGCTTCCTTCGCCCGATCGATGTGCGCTGTTAAAGCCTTGTTCAAACGCAGCGCGTCGCCTGCCCGGAGGGCCCCTAAAATCTCCTCGTGCTCGGCGCGCTCTTGCTCAAGTCGCGACTGCCACTCCTGCTCGGCTCCATGCACGCGAGCAATCTGCAAATGCGCGTTTAGGCTATCGTACATTTCCGCTAAGCGCCGGTTTCCAGAGGCCCGCACCAGCAATAAATGGAAACGCCGGTTGTTTTCTTCGTGGCGCTTTCGGTCCTCCTCGCTTTCCACAGGTTGCGCCATCTCTGCTAATAGCCTTTCCATTTCCTCCAGCTCGGCGGGCGTGATCCGTTTTACGGCTAGCTCGCCAGCCAAGCACTCTAAGGCCCGGCGGATCTGCCCCGTCTCCTCCACGTCGCGCGGCGAAAGCCGGGTTACATAGGTGCCGCTACGAGGATGGATCTCGATTAAGCCCTCGGCGGCCAACTGTTGGATGGCGTGGCGAACTGGCGTCAGACTCACTCCCAGTTTTTGGGCGATCTCTTCCACTTGAAGTCGGTCGCCTGGACGAAACACGTGTCCGAGAATCGCGCGGCGCAGCGCGTCATAGACTTCATCCACAGCCCGGCGCCGCTCTAGTCGCGTGAGCTCCATGACCCACAAAGTGTAGCACGTAGACTAGGAAAATCTGAAATCTTTCGTTTCAGAACCTATTGAGTTGATTCTTCCGGCAACTCCCTCTCTAGCCACTCCAAATAGCTCCGCGATCCATCTACCACCGCAAGCACGACAAGCTCGGGCACTTCGTAGGAGTGCACCTTGCTTAGTTCCTTTTCTAGCTGGCGGAGCAGCGGTCGGCGGGATTTAATCACCAGCAAGTGCTCGCTTGCTTCTTCGATCGCACCTTTCCAGCGGTAGATACTCTTGCCGGCGGGTGCTACGTTAACGCACGCCGCTAGACGTTTCTCGAGCAAATGGCGCGCTAGGGTTTCGGCTTCCTGCGCGCTTGCACACGTACTGAGGACAACAACAAAATCTGTCATAAATGTTTCGTCCGTTTCTCTTGTCGCCTGTTTCAAACAGTGGGATTATATTACGTGAAGCCGGCGTGCCGGCGCGAGGTCATGCCCATGATTCGAGCAGTTGCGGTGATTGTCGGCGTATTAATGGCGTTCGGCTACATCTATTTCCTGTTGAACGGACCGCAAGGCTGGTCGGCTCTTGCAGCCAAACGGGAAGAAATCCGCCGCCTGCATAGCGAGAACGCCATTCTCAAGCAAGAGATTGAGGTAAAGGCGGAACGCGTGCGCCAGTTGCGAGAAAGCCAGGCGGCGCAAGAGCTGGAAATCCGCAAGAGGATGAAATTGGTCAAGCCCGGGGAAACGGTTTTTGTTCTCTCTGACCAGTTGGGGTCCGGACCCGCTTCTGGTGGCGCTTCTCCCCCACCTGCGCAGGCCGAGGATTCTCCTTCAAAACCCGTTGTGCAGCCGCCAAAGCCCGCCGTCTCCATGCCGAAGAAGGCAAAGCCACCGGTTTGGGAAGAAGAATCCCGCAAAGCGGCAACCGCACAAGCTGAGCCTCAACCACCCCAAACTTTGCCTGCGCCGTTGCCGGCCGAACCAAACCCCGTTGAGGATCCTCCGCCCGGATTTTGATGCTCCACCAGGGGCCTTGCCGCACTTGAGCGCAGGCTGTCCAAGAGGTGCCGCCATCGAGCCACGGATGCATTTGTTGCTAAGGTATTGAAGCATGCCTCAGCCAATCCATACCGTCTATGGCGGCGCGCATCTCTTCCGTCATGACACCGCAGCGAAGCTGGCCAGCCTGGCGCTGTGCGCCCTCGAGCAACACGATGACCTCATTCCAACCTCCCCCGAAATCTTAGGCCGCGTTGAGCGCAAGCTCCGCTGCGAAGCGGTAGAGGATTTCCGGATTGACTTCGAGGATGGCTACGGATATCGCAGCGACGACGAAGAAGACCACCACGCGCAGGCAGCCGCCGAGCACGTGCGGCGGGGTCTGGAGGAGGGAACGCTCCCCCCAATGATGGGCATCCGCATCAAGTCGTTCCATACGGCCACTCGCGCCCGCGCCATCCGCACGCTGGAACTGTTTTTCCGCTCACTCGGCGGCAAAACACCCGATGATTTCGCGGTTTGTTTGCCGAAGGCCTCTACGGTGGAAGAGGTCGCCGACTTTCGCCAGGCGGTGTCAAACCGAGGCGAGCAGCTCGCCTTGGAGCTCATGGTCGAAACCCCTCAAGCACTGCTTGCGCTGCGGGACTTTGTTGACGCTGCCGGTCCGAGCTGCCGCGCGGTGCACTTTGGTCCGTATGATTTCACGGCGGCCTGCGGCATCGTCTCGAGCGCGCAAGGTCTTCGTCACCCGCTATGTGACTACGCCCGGAACACCATGCTCGTCGCCTTAGCCGGACGCAACATCTGGTTGTCGGATGGCCCCACGACGGTGCTGCCGCTTGGCGGGCGGGAAGAAGTGGCGCGAGCCTGGCGGCTGCAATGGGAGGACATTCAGCACGCGCTTGCCTGCGGCTTTTTTCAGGGCTGGGATCTGCATCCGGCGCAGATTCCCCTGCGCTATGCGGCCGTGTTTTCATTTTTTGAAAGCCAGCTGCCAGTGATGAAAGTTCGCCGGGATAATTTTCAAAGAGCCCAGCAACAAGCCACTCGCGTGGGTGCCGCCTTTGAGGACGCCGCCACGGCACGGGGCCTTGAGAACTTCTTCCGTTGGGAACGTTTCTTCCCGCCGAGCAGCGTAGAAGACCCATGATGGTGCGGCTTTTTTCAACCTACGCGGAGCTCATCGAGGCGGCTTGCGCATTTTTGAAAGCCCAAGCGCCGCACTCCGAAGTGCTTGTCGTGGGGCCCAGCCGCAGTGCACTCGATGACTTGATCCGGCTTCACAGTCCGGCACTGGCAGGCATTCACCGTTACACGCTGCGGCAACTGGTCGGAGTTTTGAGCGAGAAGGCGATGGCGGAACGGGGCCTTGCCCCGGTGAATTTCTTTGGCATCGAGGCGCTGGCAGCGCGGGCCGCACATCGCTTGTTTTCGCGCAAGGAGTTTCGGTATTTCGAGCCGGTGTGCCGCAGGCCCGGTTTTGCGCGGTCGCTGGCGCGCACCTTATCAGAGTTGCGGCTTTTTGAAATCCCGCCGGAGCCGGTAGGCGCGCTTGGGCCGGCGGGGGAAGATCTTGCGCGGCTCGGCCGGATCTATGAAGAGCTGCTGGCAGAAAGCGCCTTGGCAGACGAGGCGCGAATGCTCAAGTTGGCGCTGGCTTGCGCCAAAGATCACCATTTGGCGGGCTTGCCCGTACTGTTTTTTGACGTGCCAGTCGCCAGTAAGCTTTCAGGACGGCTGTGCGCAACGCTCCGTGGCCTGGCCCGCGATTCAGCAGTGCTGCTGCTCAAGGGTGACGAAGCGAGTTTGCGCCACTGGGAGCTTGCGGCAGCGAGCGCCAGCACGAGCCCGGCTCGGACGTCTCTCGAGCGGATGCGCCAGCACCTATTTGTGGCCTCTTCGGCCCCGCCGCAGCCGCTTGATGGGAGCCTAGAAGTGTTTTCGGCCGCTAGCGACAGCTTAGAGTGTGTAGAGGTGGCGCGGCGGATTCAAGAGTTTGCCCGGGAAGGCGTCGGTTTTGATGAGATCGCCGTTTTGCTGCGCTCGCCTGAGCGCTACCAACCACTGGTGGAGGAAGCTTTTGCCCGAGCTGGCGTGGATTGCTACTTTACGCATGGGGTTGTGCGGCCGGATCCGGCCGGAAGGGCGTTTCTGACGCTACTAGCTTGTCGCTTGGAGGACTATCCGGCGACCCGGTTTGCAGAATACCTTTCCTTTGCCCAGACTCCGGAGATTGGTGCGGAGAGTGTGCCGGAAGAGCCGGTGTGGGGTGTCGAAGACGAACTGCTGTTCCGCGAGCCAGCGGCGCCGGCGCGCGAAGCGCGGGCCGAGCCATCGCCCCAGACGCCGGTGGCTTGGGAGCAACTGCTGGTTGATGCTGCGGTCGTGGGCGGGCGCCAACGGTGGCAGCGGCGGCTGAGTGGCCTGAAGCAGCAGTATCAGCTCAAGCTGGCTCGAGTCGAAGACGGCGACGAAGCGGCTCGCCAGCATTTTGAGCGCCAGCTGGAGCTGTTAGAAAACCTCGAGCGAGTTGCCCTACCACTGATCGAACGGCTGGCCGCGTTGCCAGCTTCAGCCTGCTGGGGAGATTGGATTTCGCATTTTTCGGATCTGGCGCAGCTGGCCCTGCGGCATCCGGACTCCGTTCTGCTCGCGTTGAACGAATTATGGCCCATGTCGGAAGTGGGGCCCCTGACTTTGGACGAGGCCTATCTCGTGCTCAGCGAGCGGATGTGTTTTCTCAGGCGCCAGCCAACTCGAAGACGTTACGGGCAGGTGTGGGTAGGAGGAATCGAAGAGGCCCGGGGCCATACCTTCCGGGTTGTGTTTCTCGTGGGTGTGTCTGAGGGCAACTTCCCGAAAAAATCTTTTGAAGATCCGTTACTCCTTGATGCCTTGCGCAAGAAGTTGGGAAGGGATCCTGGCAAACAGTCCTCGGCCGGGCTGCCCACACGGCCAGACCGCATCGGTGAGGAACGGTTCTTGTTGCAGGTGGCGGCTGCGGCAGCCAGCGAGCGGTTGATTGTTTCCTTCTCCCGCTCGGACGTTTCTCAGAATCGTTCTCGCGTTCCCTCATTTTACGCCCTAGAAGCAATACGAGCAGCGACGGGTCGCTGGCCTGATCTCCGGGAATTCGAGCGTCTTACTAGCCAGGGATCGCTCGCTCGGCTCGGCTGGCCCGCGCCTCCGGATCCGGCTCGAGCGGTGGATGATCTGGAATTTGATCTCGCTTGGCTCGAACGGCTGGCAGCGGGCGAGAGCGGTGCAGGGCACGGTGGTGCGCGTTATCTCGTGGAGGTCAATCCGCACCTCGCGCGCTCACTCCGCGCGCGGTATCAGCGCTGGAAAGAGCGGAAGTGGACTCCAGCCGACGGTCTTGTGTTTCCGAGCGACAAACGGCAACAAGCGCAGGAATTATTGGGCCGGTACCGGCTTCGCCAATATCCGTGGTCGGCCACTACCTTGCAACTGTTTGCCGCTTGTCCATACCGTTTTGTGCTGCACGGAATGCACCACCTGCGTCCACGCCAGGATGCAGCGCCAGTCGAGGAGATGGACCCTGTGGTTCGGGGGGAGATCTTTCACCGCGTGCAGTTTGAGCTTTTTCGAAGGACTCGAGATCCGGACGCGATGAGGGAGATAGCTGGCGAGGTGCTGGCCGAGGTCGCCGCGGAGTATGCCGAGCGACTGAAGCCTGCCATACCGCGTGTCTGGCAGCGGGAGGTAGAGGATCTAGGAGCGGATCTGCGGGGATGGTTGCTGCGCATGCAGGACGACAAGCGGCTCTGGCAGCCCGAGTACGCGGAGTTGGCCTTTGGACTTCCACTCGACGAGGAACAACGTGACCCGCACAGCCGGCCCGAACACGCCACGATTCTCGACGGGATCCAACTCCGCGGATCGGTGGATTGGATTGAACGTCAAGCTGGTTCTCAGCAGCTCCGCATCACAGATCACAAAACGGGCCAGCCGCCCAAGGCTGCGCCTTCGTATGTGGGTGGGGGAAGCTATCTCCAGCCCTTGCTGTATGCGCTGGTCGCGGAGACGCTTTTAGGGGCTCCCGTGGCAGAGACGCGGCTTTACTACGCCACACAGCGCGGTGGCTATCAAAGCATCAAGTTTCCGGTGAATGAAAAATCGCGCCGCCGACTCGCTGAGGCCCTCCAGCTGATCGACGGAGCGATTGAGCGGGGCATGCTGCCTGCTGCGCCGGCTCCAGACGCCTGCAAATGGTGCGACTTCCGGCCCGTTTGCGGACCGCGAGAACCAGAGCGTGTGAGCCGGAAGGAACCCTTGAACTGGTTACTGACCCTGAGAGAACTACCCTAAGGGCGGCGGGCGCCAACAGCGGTATTAAAAGGCCACGCCAAACTCCGCCATCGTATTCACCCAGTGGTCTCGCGTCCGGACGCCGGGTACCGCGCCGATGGCCTCTCCGTTGGTGTAGCCGCGGTAGACCCGCGACACGACGCCAAGACGAAACCGCTGGAAACGGTCCATGGCGACGCTAAAACCTACTTGCGAGTAGTATCCCCAACCGCTGCGCGCGCCACAGACGGGGCAAGCCAGGCGGATGTAGTCGCTAGGCTGGCTGATTCGTTCGGCGTAGCGCATATAGGCGCCTCCTCCGCCAGCATGAATCAGAAGGCGGTCGCCCGCCAGTGGGATGATGGCCCGGCCGCCGAGCGGAAGAAAATACTGAAAGTCACGGATTCGCTGGACGCCTAGTTGAGTTTGAAGAAAATCGCGGACCCCGGCTGCGCCAACCACCGTGTCTAGACCTAGATCGGCCTGGAAGAATCGCTGAAAACGGTAGCCGTAGCCAAAACGGAAGCCGACCTTCGGATCGAACAACGGTCGTAGATCGGCTTGTGGAACTCCGGCGCCGAGTCCGAGATGAACGTTGTGCCGAGGGTAACGGTATTGTGCTTCAACAAGCAAGGGAAGCGCGAGCGTCAAGGCGAATCCGAGCAAGGACGTTCCGCTGGGATGAGCGGAACGGCAAGCAAGAAGGTTTGCGAGCAGGCGGCGGCGCATCAGGCTCCCTAGTGCTACCCTAATTGTACGCGTCCGGAGCGTTGAAACGGGGAAGCCTTGTATGGTTTGGGTGAGCCGCCTTCAAACAGCCGCCCTATTGCGCGGCCTGATCCTGTCTGCTGTCTGGATCTCCACGCCGGTTTTTGCCGAGGAGAACTCTGTCCCCGCAGCCGACTGCAAATTTCTGATTCAACCCGATGAGTTTTTGGGAGCGCAGGCGCGCGCGCGTCTGCGGCCCGTGGAGAGCTTCGCCAAGCTAGGCCGCATGGTGGGCGTACGCAATGTCGACCCGCAGAGCATTCCCAGACGGAATTTCATTGATGACGAGATCTTCGGAAAACTGGCCCAGCTCGGCGTGCGATCAGCCCCACTGACTACCGACGCTGAATTCTTGCGGCGGGTGAGCCTGGATTTAACCGGGCGGATCCCCTCGCTGGAAGACTTTACGTCGTTTCTCGCTGATACGAACCCCAACAAGCGCGAGGCGCTGGTCGACCGGCTGATCGCCTCGCCGGAGTTCATCGATAAGTGGACCTGGTGGCTTGGCGATTTGCTTCAGGTGAACGCGACGGCAACCAACGTGAATCGCCAGATCAATGGCCGCAATGCCTTCTATCTCTGGCTGCGCTCGATGCTCAGCGACAACGGCTCGTTGAAGGACATCGCCTATCAAGCGGTGACTGGCTCTGGAAATAACTACCTGATGGAGAACGGCGCAGCGAATTTCGTGGTGGCCTCGATTACGCCCGGCGGTCCAATCCAAGACCAATACGACACGATGCTGGCCAAGACAACCTCAACCTTCTTGGGCATGGGCTATTACGATTGCATCTTGTGCCACAACGGGCGCGGGCGGCTGGATCAACTAAGTCTTTGGGGCCGGACAGCGACGCGAATCGAGGCGCAGCGCATGGCGGCGTTCTTTGCCCGGCAAAGAATCAGCAATCATCCAGAAGCCAATGTGCGCGATTCGTTTTTTTCGGGCGCTTTCCTCGTGACCGACGCCACGACGGGTGATTACGTAGCGAACACGACCAATGGCAACCGCCCGCCCCGTTGCGCACCAAACGCCACAGTGGCCAATAACCGCTGTTCCGCGGGAATCAACTTGCAGCCGGAGTATCACTTTAGCGGCAGAAAACCGTCGCCGGGTCGAACCTGGCGCGAGGAATTTGCGGAAAACATGGTGTGGGATCCGATGTTTGCCCGTAACTTGGCCAACCGTTTGTGGAAAGAGCTGTTCAATCTGGGTTTGGTGGATCCGGTGGATACCATGGATCCGGCGCGACTCGATCCCAACAATCCGCCGCCCGAGCCGTGGACGCTGCAAGCCACGCACCCGCACTTGCTTGAAAAACTGGCGCAGCGGCTAGTGGAAGAGAACTTTCAACTGAAGAATTTCGTGAAGCTGCTCGTGATGAGCAGCGCCTATCAGTTGAGCTCGCGCTATGAGGGCGAATGGAAGCTAGAGTATGTTCCGCTGTTTGCGCGCCATTATCCTCGCCGGCTAGAAGGAGAGGAAATTCACGACGCTATTCTCAAGGCGACAGGCACCACCGCCAGCTACACGGTGCAGAACTTTCCCTATGCCGTCAACTGGGCGATGCAGTTGCCCGATCCGCTAGAGCCACGCAGCAATGGCGCGGTGGCCAGCTTTCTAAACGCTTTTTTAAGGGGCAACCGAGACACGCAACCGAGGAGCCAGGCCGGCTCGATCTTGCAACAACTGAACCTCATGAACGACGCCTTCGTTCTCACTCGAGTCAAGGTAGGAGCCTCCCCTGTCCTACGCGAGCTTGCGGCGCGGGCTGACGCGGGGAGCGCCGTGGAAGAACTGTTTATCCGCTTCCTCGGGCGAAGGCCAAGCGATCGCGAACGGGCTGAGGGGCTGAAACTTTTTGCGGCCTCGAGTCAAGCTGCAGCCCGCAACCTGGCGGTCGAAGATCTCGCCTGGGTGCTGATCAACAAAGTGGAATTTGTGTTCAGTTACTGAAGGGGAGGGCCATGAAAGATCGTTTTGGATTTGACTGGTCGGGAATTTCCGGCACGCAGTTCTGGAGGAATCCTCACTTTTGCCGGCGGGTGTTTTTTCGCCATGTGGCGTCGGCCATAAGCGGCTACTTTTTGATGCCCGCGCGTCCCATGGAGAGGGTTGCCCGAGCCGCGGTCTCACCCCTTGGTACGGCCAAGAACTGTTTGTTCATTCACCTTGCTGGCGCGCCAAGCCATGTGGATACCTTCGATTTCAAGGAGGGTCCTTGGACTCCTTCTTTCTTCAATCCCACCAGCTATGACGAGATTCGGTGGCCGCAGGGTCTGATGCCACGGCTCGCGGAACAACTCGAGCACATCGCTTTGGTGCGGTCCATCAAGCCCTGGGCGGCAGTGCACCAGCTGGCGCGGGACTGGTTGTTGATTGGGCGGAATCCAGTAGCCAGCACCTCGAAAATCGCGCCTCATATCGGGTCGGTGGTGTCTTTGGAACTCGGGCCGAAGTCGCCAAACCGCACCTTACCAGCCTTCCTTGCCTTGAATACAAACAACGGTCCCGGCGCGGGCTACTTTCCAGCCGAGCACGGGCCTTTTTACGTGAACCCCGCGGGCGGTGGGCTGGCCAACACAGCTCACCGGGATGGGCCAGCGGCCTATGAACGGCGCGCTAAGTTGCTGCTGGCCATGGAGACGGAGATGCGAGGCTCGTTCCAGCTGGGCCCGAAGCCGGAGGAGATCTTTACTTTTCAAGAAAGCGCACAGAAGCTGATGTACAACCCGGCGGTGGACCGGATCTTCACGTTCGACCAAAACGAACGCAACCGCTATGGCAACACCGCCTTCGGCAACGCCTGCATCACGGCGCGCAATCTTTTCCGAGCAAACTTGGGCACGCGCTTTGTTCAAATCACACAAGGCGGTTGGGACCACCACGTCAATATTTATCAGCCCAATGCCAATCTCCAGGCCTTGAGCCGGCAGTTTGACACCGCCCTGGGGGCGCTTTTGGCGGATCTCAAATCGGACGGTCTGCTGGATGAGACGCTGGTGATTGCCATGGGGGAATTTGGCAGGACGGTGGGTCCGCTGAACGTCTCCGCAGGACGCGATCACCATATGCAGCAAACGGCTCTGTTCGCGGGCGCAAAGATCCGGGGCAAGCGCGTGCTGGGATCCACCGACGAGCTGGGACGCGCCACCAAGGAGCCGGGTTGGAAGCGCGAACGCGACATCCGGCCTGAAGATATCGAAGCCACGATTTATTCCGCTCTGGGCATTGACTGGACGACGATCCGGCGGGATGATCCGCTTGGCCGCGGGTTTGAGTATGTGCCTTTTGCGGACCGAGATCTTTACGGACCGGTCCATGAATTGTGGGCCTGAGACGGGAGTTACTCTTCGAGCGCGCGAGCCGAGCGTGTGGCGGGTTCGCGAGCGATGCCGCGCTTGCAGGATCGAATGAACGCCACCAGGTGTTGGGCTAGCGGGCCGCCGATTTCGTTTTCAATGCGCGCGAGCGCTTCTTCAAGCTTCAGATTCATGCGGTAAAGCAGCCGGTAGGCGTATTTGAGCTTTCTGAGGTCCTCAGCGGAGTATCCGGCGCGCCGCAGTCCCACGCTATTGAGCCCGTGTGGCACCACGTTGAACCCGGTGTAAAGAAAGAAAGGAGGCAGGTCGCTGTTGACGCGGGTATTGCCTCCAACCATGGCGAGTTTGCCAATTTTCGAAAACTGGTGCACCACAACGCCGCCTGAGAGAAACACTTGATCCTCGATTTCCACGTAGCCGGCAACCAGCGCGCAGCTGGCGATGACGCAGCGGTTCCCGATAGTGCAGTTGTGGGCGATGTGTCCGCTGGTCATGATGTAGTTCTCATCACCGATGATGGTTTTGGATTCGGGTTTGGTGCCGCGGGAGATTGTATAGTGTTCGCGAATCTTATTGCGGTGGCCGATGATCAGATAGCTGCGCTCGCCCGTGAAGTTTTTGTCCAGCGGGTCGGTTCCCAGGACGGTGCAGGCCGAGATTTCATTCCCATCGCCGAGCGTTGTCCAACGTTTGATGTAGACATAAGGCTCGAGACGGCAGCCAGCGCCAATGACGACATCTTGTTCGATGACGCAGTATTCACCCACGATCGAGCGCGGACCGATGACCGCATCGGGATGAATGCGGGCGGTCGGTGCGATGGATGCGGAAGGGTCAATCGGCATAACCTTAAATCATACGGTGAGTATGGAAAGCGAGGCAGACGGCCATGCGAGTGCGGGAAATCGCGGAGTGGTTGGGCGCCACCTATGAAGGCGACGGCGAGCGAGAGCTAAGCGGCGTCGCCGCGCTTGATTCGGCCGGCGCTGCGGAGATCAGCTTCGTTGGGAACAGAAAAGCGGTCGTGCAAGCTGAGCGCTCGGCAGCAGGTTGTCTGATTGTGCCGCTGAACTTCAACAATGAGAAGCAACGGACCGTCATTCGGGTGCAGGACCCGCGCGGGGCTTTCGCGCGCGTAGTGCACCTGTTTCATCCGGCTCCCCGCCTGAGTGCGGGTATTCACCCCACGGCGGTGATCGCCGAGGATGTAGAACTGGGGGCCGAGGTCGCCATCGGTCCTTATGTGTCGATCGGAGCGGGGTCGCGCCTTGGAGATCGGGTGCAGATTGGCGCAGGCAGCGTGTTGGGCCAGCGCGTAGCTATTGGCGCCGACACCGTCTTGCACGCGCGGGTGACGATTTACGATGACTGTTCCGTGGGCAAACGGGGTGTGCTGCACTCAGGCTGTGTGATCGGGGCAGATGGTTTTGGTTTCGTGCTGAGTGGAGACAAATATGAGAAGTTCCCCCAAGTGGGGCGGGTGGAAATTGGAGACGATGTTGAGATTGGCGCCAACTCATGCATTGATCGCGCGGCGCTTGGCGTCACCTGGATTAGCGATGGAGTCAAGCTGGATAACTTAGTGCATGTGGGTCATAACTGCCGTTTGGGCAAGCACGTGGTTGTGGCAGCGCAGACAGGGTTTTCGGGTGGGGTGGTGGTGGAAGACTATGCGGTGATTGGCGGTCAAGTTGGCGTTGGAGATAAAGCGCGCATTGAGTCGCGGGCCGTACTTGGTTCTGGTTGCGGGGTGCTGACATCCAAAGTGATCCGCAGTGGGGAAGTGGTTTGGGGGACGCCAGCGCGCCCGCTTAAGGAGATTCTCGAACAGCTGGCGAATTTGGCCCGGTTGCCCGCCCTGCGGCAGGAAGTTGCGGAACTCAAGGCGCAGCTGGCCCAGTTGATGGAGGAGAGACGGTAGTGTTAGTAGTCGTGGGTGGCCACAGCCGCAATATCGGCAAAACGTCCGTGATGGCTGCGATTATTCACGCCACGCGGGAGCTCAACTGGCAGGCCATCAAAGTGACGCAGCATGGTCACGGCGTTTGTTCTCGGGATGGCGAGCCCTGTGATTGTGAGCCCCGCCAGGCCATCCACCCTTACCTGATAGAAGAGCAAACCACCCCCGATGGAACGGATTCTGGGCGGTATCTGGCGGCCGGGGCGGTGCGTTCCTGGTGGTTGCGCACGGCCCAAGGACAGCTGGGCGACGCGATGCCTGTTGTGCGGAAGCTGCTTGGCGAATGGGAACACACCATTGCGGAATCAAATAGCCTTCTCCGCTTCCTGAAGCCCGATCTCTACATCGCGGTGCTCGATTACGCCGTCTCCGACATGAAGGAATCGGCACGGCTGTTTCTCAACCGTGCCGACGCCTGCGTAAGGGTGCGGCGCGAGAGGAAAGAAAATCCCTGGGGCCTACCCGAGCGCTGGATCCGCTCGAAAGCAATTTTTGAGGTGGAGCCGCCGGACTACTGCTCGGAGGGTCTCATCGATTTGGTGAGAGCCCAGGCTAGTAGGAAGGTTTGATCCAAAAACTTTCCCGCCATTGGCCTCCCGGAGCGATCTTTTGCAGACCGTCGTATTTACCGGCGTGGGCGAGATTAAACGCGTTGGTGAGGCCGGACATGGGTTCAAAGCACACGAAGTCGCGGCCGGATGGGGCGTACACCACACCCACGCGCCATTTCTCACCGAAGCGCACGGCGATTTTCTTGCCAGGCCCTTCTAAAACGAAATCTGAGCCCGGATCGAGCGATGTGAAAACATCGTCGAATTGCCGGCCGTGTAAAGGAAAGCGTTCCGAGGCGGGAAAGGGCTTTCGCTCCCCGGTTGGCGTGAGCTTCGAATTCAGCACGACGTGTTCGCGCGCGGGGATGCGGATGGCCCAGGCGTCGCGCGGTGAGCCTGGCAGAGTGAAGTAGCCGTGATAGGCAATCGAAAGAGGCATGGGCTCGCTGGAAAGATTTTCCACGACGGTTTCTACTTCGAGCTGGCCCTGGGCCAAACGGTAGGTCATCTCATAAACATGGGCGAAGGGGAATTGCGCCATCCAGTCCGGGTAGCGCCAGAATTCCAAACGGCTGGTGACGGAGGCATGATCATCGCCGCTGCGCAGGGACGTTACCTGCCAGTGGGGGGCATAGACTAAGAGGCCGTGAATGGGCTGCTGAAAAGCGTCGTAACGGAAATTTTTGAGTTCCGGGTTCAGCAGGTATTTCCTTCCGTTCGCCCAGTAAAAGTTTTGATCCAGGCGGTTTGCCCAGGGAGCAAGGAAGGGATTTCCCACTTGTGCGGGCTTGGCCTTGAGCTCCGCCAAACTTTGGTAAGGGCACCAGAAGACGGCCTGTCCGGCCACCTTCATGTCATAGGAATTGTTTCCAAACGAGGGCGCAATGCGCACTTCCGTTTGTGTGCTTTTGTCCGTTAAGCAGACGACTTCAGTACCGTCGATGATTTGCCGTTCGGCTCGATGGGTCATGAGTTGGAGATTTCCAGGGACTCCCGCAAGTCGAGTGCCGTCTCTTCTTGACAGCACCAGCAGATGCCCGGCGTGTAAGTGCGAATGGCGCACACCGCGCACCAGTAGGTGACAAACAGCTTTTTGCCGTCCTTGTGAACGAACATGGCACGCTTGTGAATCGGCTCAATTTCAAACCAGCCGGGCCTCAGGCGCCGGCCGATGACTTCAAAGTCTACGCCGTTGAGGCGGGCGTCACGCAGAACACCGCGAGTTGGTTCATCGCCCGTGAGGAAAACGAGTTCGCCCCCGGGCAGGGTAAGGGCACCGGCTTGCTCGCCCACCGTCGTGAGCTTGCCACGCAAGGAACTGGGGGAGGACTCGGCTCGGGCTCGTCGAACCAGCGCGCCCTGTGCGCACAAGAGGGACAAAACAGAAAATGTGCGGCGGGTCACACTCCTAGTTTAGCGCGCGGCGCGCAAGGCCGATGCACAGGAGCTCTAAGCAAACCGTTATTGTGGGATCAGCGGCAAGAGGATGTGGGAAGGATGGCTCGGGCCTAGGTAGAGGGTTTGCTCGGCGATGCGCCCGGTGGATTCCGATCCGTGAATTCCTCCGGTGTTGAGATTCCGATCAAAGCGGGGGAAGTTGCTGCTAGAGATTTCGACGCGAATGCGGTGTCCAGCGCGGAAAACATTGCTGGTCACGCCGACGTCGATGGTGATGGGATAGATTTTTCCTGGTTCTGCCAGGACGGGTTTTTCCAAACTGTCACGGTAGCGCAAGCGAAGAATGCCATCGGTCAGGTTGATGGCGCGGCCATCTGGGTAGACGTCAACGAGCTTGGCCGTAAAATCTGTGTCACGAGCTGTCGTGGAGACGAAGAGCGAGGCCTTGATTGGACCGGTAACTTCGAGATCGTGATCGAGTTCCGGGCTCGTGTAAACGAGCACATCACGACGGTTTTCCACCGGAGTTTGATCCTGCGGCCCCCAAGGAAAAACTTTTGGATTACAACACGTGGCTCCGCCTTGCGTGGGTACCGGGTTGTTGGGATCGTAGGTGAAACGATCCTGGTGTGAGCGCTGCGGGGGGCGCCGCATCAGTCGCCCGTCGCCTGCGAGGCTGTTGGCGCCTTTGCGGCTGTGAAAATAAAAGGCGGTTGGGACGGCGCGAGCCAGCGGCCATTGCTGCTCCTCGCGCCACTTGTTGACGCCCATCACAAAGAGACGCAGCGGCGGCAACGGGGGCGACTCCCGGCCACGAAGGTGCCGGTCAAACCACTGCATTTGATATTTGCTGATGGGCGCTCGCGACTCGGGCCCAAAATCAAACTTCTCAAAACCAGCCGACATATTATGCGGCCAGGGACCGATCATCGTGTGGACCTCGCGGCCAAGGCGGCGCAATTCGGCAAATGCCTCGAGATCGCTCTGCACGAAAGTGTCATACCAGCCGCCGACGCTAAAAACCGGAATGTTGATGCGGGCCAATTGCTGCTTGGTGCTCACCGATTTCCAGAACTCATCGTAGGAAGGATGATCAAGGGCTGTTTGGAATAGTTCGCTTCCTTGCCCGGTGGCCAAGCGATCGGCCTCGCGCAGCGGCAGGTGGGTCACGTAAACCCAGAAGTTCGGGGGCGCATAAGCGGGAGCGCGGAGATTTGCTGCGAGCCACATGAGCCGGTGGCCGAGCCTCATGGCGCCGCCAGTTGAATAGAAGCGGTCGAAGTAATCGTCGTAGCCGGAAACAACCGGGAAGATGCACTTGAGGTGAGGGTTGCCAGTAAGAGCAGCCTTCCATTGCACGATCCCCAGGTAAGATCCTCCCAGCATGCCGATGTTGCCGTTGGACCAGGGCTGTTTGGCGATCCAGCGTAGGGTGTCGTCGCCATCCTGCGGCTCCTGGCCGAGCGGATCAAACACGCCTTGAGAATCATAGCGCCCGCGCACGTCTTGGATGACGATGGCGTAGCCGTTTTCAAAGAATGGTTTCAGGTTTGGGGGCAGGCTCCGGCTCTTGCCGTATGGCGTGCGAAGTAAGAGGACGGGGAGACGCTGAGCTTGGGTAGGCCGGAACAAATGAGCGGCCAAAAGAACGCCGTCGCGCATGGGAATGCGCAGCGGTTCGGCGACGGCGCTGTTGCTGGAGGCTTGAGGGACCACCCCCAAACAAATCCAAAGGCCGACAACCCAAGGTCGGAGCATGGCGTGGTCACTTCTAGAGGCCTACCACTGGACCGCGACGCCCGGCTCCAAGGTCCAGACGGAAGTTCCAGGAAGATCCTGAATTTGTTCGGCCAGCTCTTCCGGCCGCCCGATGAGTGGCGGGAATGTGCCCCAGTGCATGGGGATGACTTTTTTGGGTCGCAGCAAGCGGCAGGCGTGGGCAGCTTCTTTTGGGCCCATGGTGTAGAGATCGCCGATGGGCAGGAAGGCCAGTTCTGGCTGGTAGAGTTCGGCAATCAAGCGCATGTCGCCAAAGACAGCCGTATCGCCAGCGAAATAAGCGCGGCGGCCGTCTGGGAAGGTGAGGATATAGCCCGCGGCTTCCCCTCCGTAGAGTACGCGGTCGCCATCTTGGATGGAGGAGGAGTGCAAGGCATGGACCATGGTGGCGGAGATGCCCGCTAGTTGCGTAGAGCCTCCTTTGTTCATGCCAATGGTGCTGGCGACCCCCTTTGAAGCAAGCCACGTGGCGATTTCAAAGATGGCGACAACGGTGGAATTGTGCTTTTTGGCGATGTCCACAACGGAGGCAATGTGATCGAAGTGCCCATGGCTCACCAGAATGGCGTCGCAGCGTTTTACCTTGTAGCCGGGCGGACATTTCGGATTGCCCTCAAGCCAGGGATCGATGAGGATGGTTTCGCCGCTGGCGAGCTGAAACTGGAAACTGGAGTGGCCAAGCCAAGTGATCTCGATCATGATATTCCTTTGAGTTCCCCTGTCTACTGATGATACAGGGCGCGCTGGGGTAAGAAGGCAGCGGGCGTTCGAAGGGGGGAGGCGCCAGCTAGGCGGAAGGTTATAAATCGAGGGAAAATGGTAGCCGCATCTATGTGGCATTCGAGGATCGGGTTTGTTGGCGCGCTTGCTTGCGCCTCGTTATGGGCCCAACATGCCGTGGAGGGAGAAGGCAAGAAGCATCCTGCACTGGGCGACCCGCAAGCCATCGCCGAAGGGCAAAAGCTCTATATGGCTTCCTGTGCGGGCTGCCACGGTCCGAAGGGTCAGGGCGGGCGCGGGCCGAATCTGCGTCATCGTGGGATGTGGCATCCGCTGGATGATAACGAGCTGTTCAAAACCATCCAAAAGGGTGTTCCGGGAGCAGATATGCCGGCGACGAATTTGCCGGAAGATAAAATTTGGCAACTGGTGGCCTTTGTGCGGTCGTTGACGGCGCCGGCCATCGAGAACCGCGTGCCGGGGAACCCCGAAGCTGGCGAGCGAGTTTTCTGGAGCGCCGGCGCGGGTTGTAGCAACTGCCACCGGATTCTGGGCCGCGGGGGAATGTTGGGGCCAGACCTCAGCAACATTGGCGCTACCAAACCGGTGGAGGAAATCCGGGAATCGGTTGTGGACCCCCATGCCGATGGCTTTCATCACTACCGGGCTGTCACGGCTTTTTTGAAAAACGGCAAGTCAATTCAAGGGGTGGCCCGGAATCGCACCAATTATTCCATTCAAATTCAAGATGCGCAGGGTCAGCTGCATCTGTTGTCCATAGCTGAAGTGGCGGATCTCAAGATTTCGCCCCGCTCGCCCATGCCGGGAGATTACGCCAAGAGACTTACGCCTCAGCAACTTGAGGATTTAATTGCTTATTTAAGCCGCCAGTCGGTGCGGCCTTACAATGCGGCGGAGAAGAAATAGCATGAAACGGCTCGCTGTTGTCGCCATCTTATCGCTACCGCTGAGCGCTCAGGTGCGCTACGAGGACATTTTGAAGGGGCCGGGGGCAGACTGGCTCACCTATGCCGGCGATTATCAGGGCAAACGGCACAGCCCGCTGGCGCAAATCACGGCGGCCAACGCCAGCTCGCTAGTGCCCAAGTGGGTGTATCACATGCCCAAGGCCAACGGGTTGCGGACCAACCCCATTGTCTACCAAGGGGTCATGTATGTCACCAATTCCAACGAGGTTCGCGCCCTCGATGCTCGAACGGGGCGGCTGATTTGGGCTTATAAGGACACGCGGGCGAAAAAGGAGGCGGTGAACCGTGGCGCTGCCATTCTGGGCGACAAGGTTTTCTTCGTGACGGCGGATGTGCATTTGGTGGCGCTCGACCGGCGCAACGGCTCCGTGATCTGGCAAAAACAGTACGGGAGTGTCGAAGACGGGTTATTTGCTTCGCTAGCTCCTCTGGTGGTGAAAGATAAGGTACTGGTTGGGGTTGCCGGCGGCGACAGCGGAATGCGCGGCTACATCGCTGCCTTTCGTGCCGAAACCGGGGAGGAGGTGTGGCGGCTCTATACCGTGCCCGCGAGAGGCGAGCCGGGATCGGAAACCTGGGGCAACTACATCGAATATGGCGGGGCGGCAACTTGGCTCAGCGGCACCTATGACCCTGATCTCAATCTCGTCTATTGGACGACGGGCAATCCTTGGCCGGACTTCTACGGAGGCGACCGCAAAGGCGACAACCTGTACTCTTGCTCGCTGCTGGCCATCGATGCCGATACGGGCAAAATGAAATGGTATTTCCAGTTCACACCGCACGATGTCCATGACTGGGACGCGCAGGCCTGGCCCGTGCTCGTGGACTTGCCGTTTGGCGGGAGGATGCGCAAGCTGGTGCTGCACGCCAACCGCAACGGGTTTCTCTATGTCTTGGACCGGGTGACGGGGGAATACTTACGAGCGACTCCCATTGTCGATAAATTGGATTGGGCCACAGGAATCGACGCCAAGGGCCGGCCGGTTCGCGTTCCGGGGAAGGAACCGACGCCATCAGGAAATCGTGTTTGTCCGGGGGTTCGAGGCGCCACCAACTGGATGTCGCCTTCCTTCAACCCGGCCACGGGCTTGCTTTATGTTGTGACGCTGGAACAGTGCGATATTTTCACAAGCTCGGCGAAAGAGCCGGAACCGAAGAAGAATTTTTCGGGCGGAGGGGCCGGGCCGCGGCCTCAGGATCTCGGCCAGTTCTTCTTGCGCGCATTCGACCCGAAAACGGGGAAGCGCGTTTGGGAGTATCCAATGACGGGTCCTGCGGAATCTTGGGCAGGGACCGTGTCCACGGCGGGCGGCGTAGTGTTTTTCGGTGATGATGACGGGCATCTCGTCGCAGTGGACGCCAAGACGGGCAAGCATCTGTGGCATTTTCAGATGGGCGAGGGGCTGACGGCGTCGCCTATCACCTACGCGGTGGAAGGCAAACAATACGTTGCGATTGCGTCGGCCACGGCGATTTTTGCCTTCGGATTGTTTGAGCCAGCGCCGAGCCTGCCACTGCCGACGCTACGCGTATCGCAATAGAGGTTGGGCGGAGGACCGGGTTTGTGGATTGACAGGAGGGTAAAACGAACGTATGATCAACTCAAACGGACGTTTGTATGAACCCTGCCGCTGCCGCCTCTCGCCGGACTGCTTCCGCCGCCCTGCAAACCAAGGACCGCATCCTCGATGCGGCTGAAAAACTTTTTTCTCTGTACGGTTTTGATGCAGCGTCGGTGCGCATGATTGCGGCCGCAGCGAAAGTGAATCTAGCAGCGATCAACTACCATTTCCAATCCAAGGAAGCGCTGCTTCTTGCGGTCTATGAGCGGCGGGTTGCGCCCATCAATGCGCGCCGGGTGGAGCTTTTACGGTCTTATCTCAAAGGATCGGTCGGGCGGCCGCTGAAGTCGGAACCGATTTTGGAGGCCTTTTTACGCCCTGCGATTGAGATTCTAGATGAGGCGCCTCACATTCCGATGTTGATGGTCCGGACTGTGTACTTGCAGGACCGGGAGACGTTCCGCGAAATTTTCGATGCGCTATTCCGCCCCGTGAGCTTGGAGTTTTTCGAAGCCTTGCGGCTCGCTTTGCCTCACCTGTCGGGACCGCAGCTCTTTTTACGGATGCAGTTTTTCTTGGGGTCTTTTTTGCAGATGATGGCGGCCCGTCGGGCCATGGAAGGCCTTCAAGGTTTCCCAGAGTTGCCGGCACCCGAGGAGATGATGCGGCAGCTCATCCACTACACAGCAGCGGGCTTGCGGGTGCGGGCTTTGGAGAGTTCAAAATGAGCCGGTGGAGTGTGTTGGTCTTCAGTTTTGCCATGTGGAGTGTGGCAATCGCAGAAGAGGCGATCCCGCTTACACTTCGCAAGGCGGTGGAAATCGCGACAGCCCCCGAAGGCAACACGAAGGTGGAACTTGCCGCCGAAGCTTTCCTGCAGGCGCAAGCACGAAGTTTGCAGGCGCGGGCCGCGCTGTTTCCGGCGCTTGAGGGAGTGATTGGCTATCAAGATGTAACGCGGAATTTACAGGCCTTTGGTATTGAGCTTCCTTCGATTCCGGGATTCACCTTTTCTCCTTTTGTCGGGCCGTTTCGAATTTTTGACGCTCGTGCTTCTTTATCGCAAAGCGTTTTCGATTTGAGCCTCGTGGGCCGTTATCGTGCAACTCGTTCGGTTGTGGAAGGCGCAAAATTGGACCGCGACTGGGTTCGTCAGCAGGTCACCGAGCAGGTGGCCCGCGCGTATTTGGCGGCGCTGCTTGCCGAAGGTCATGTCGAGGCAGCGCAAGCCAACCTGGTGCTAGCCGAACGAATGCTGCGGTTGGCGCGGTCACAGAAAGAAGCGGGGACTGGCACCGCCATTGAAGTGACTCGGGCTGAGGTGCAGCTGGCCCATGAAAGGCAGCGCCTGCAGATTGTTCAAAACGAACGGGCGCGAGCGCACTTGCGGCTGTTGCAAGCCCTCGACCTGCGTCTCGATGCGCAGCTCCAGCTTGTGGACCGGCTGGGCTTCCAAGTCACCGAGCCGCTGAGCATCGAGCAAGCGCTGGAGATGGCTCTGAACAACCGTGCCGATTACCAGTCTCAACGGCAACGCGAGTCCGCGGTCCGGATGCAGTATGCGGCGGTGAAGGCCGAAAGGCTGCCTTCGCTCGGTGCTTTTGCCGATTACGGCTCGATCGGGCCGGGCGCGGGTCAGGCGCGCGCAACCCGGACCATCGGGTTCGCTCTCCGCGTGCCGGTTTGGGATGGAGGCAGGCGGCAGGCCCGTCAGGTGGAAGTGGCCTCGCAGTTGCGTGCTGAGGAGATTCGCAGCCGCGAATTGCGTCGACAACTGGAGCTCGATTTGCGGATTGCCTTCGATAACTTGCGGTCCGCCGAGACGCAAGTCGCCACGGCTGAGGAAGGCTTGCGGCTCGCGCAGAAGGAATTTGAGCAAGCTGAGCGCCGTTATCAAGCCGGCGTGGCGTCTAGCCTTGAGGCCACAGACGCGCAAACTCGCCTGGTGCGGGCGCGGGACAACCGCTTGCAAGCCTTGTATCAACATAACGTCGCCAGGCTCGAGCTGGGTTCTGCGCTCGGAGCCATCGACCGTTATTTGCCCTAAAGGCATGCTCTTTCTAGAAAGGGTGCAGAGCCATGAAGAAGATCCTTGCCGCTGTAATTCTCCTGGCGATTCTGGCCGCAGCCTACTTATACTCCGGATGGTTCAAGAAGGAGAGCGTTCCGTTTCTGCGCGTCTCAGGCAACTTAGAGCTGACGCAAGTGGACCTCGCTTTTAAGATCCCGGGCAAACTGGTGGAGCTCCCTGTTCGAGAAGGGGAGCGGCTGGCTCGAGGGGCGCTCGTGGCGCGTTTAGACGCCACGGCGACGCTGCAGGCGAAGGCCCAACAGCAGGCCATGTTGGAAGCAGCGCGCGCGCAGTTGGAACAGATTTTGACGGCGGTCCGGCTTCAGCGCGAGCAACTGGACAATGAACTCGCCTTACGGCGGGCGGAGCTGCGCGCGGCCGAGGCGCAACTTCAGGACTTGTTGTCTGGTGCACGTCCGCAGGAAATCGCGCAAGCGCGTGCAGCTTTAGAGGAGGCCAAGGCCTGGCGCCAGCAGGCCAGTGAAGATTGGGAGCGGGCGCAAAAGCTGTTTTTGAATGAGGACATCTCGCGCGCGCAGTACGATCAGTTTCGCGCCCGACTGCAGAGCACGCAACAGCTCGTCGCGCAAGCTGAGCAACGGTTGGCCCTGGTTGAAGAAGGACCGCGCAAACCGCAAATCGAAGTGGCCCGGTCGCAACTGGAGCGGGCCCGGGCAGCGATCCGGTTGACCGAGGCCAACCGGCTCGAGCTCCAGCGCAAGGAGCAAGAAATTGCCGTTCGCCGCGCTGAGATGGAACGGGCGAAGGCTGGCGTGGCGATCGTTGACGCACAGCTGGAGGACACCCGGATTTTGTGCCCGATGGACGGGATCGTCCTAGTGAAAGCGGCGGAAGTGGGCGAGGTGCTTGCCGCGGGCGCCGTGGTGGTCACGGTTGGCGATCTGGACCGGCCCTGGTTGCGCGCTTTTATTGGTGAGCGCGAGTTGGGCCGGGTGAAGCTCGGGGCGAAAGTAAAACTGACCACCGATTCCTATCCCGGAAAGATTTACTGGGGCCGGGTCTCTTTTATTTCTTCCGAGGCAGAGTTTACACCCAAGCAGATTCAAACGCCAGACGAGCGGGTGAAACTGGTCTACCGGATCAAGGTGGACGTCGAAAATCCCAATCAAGAGCTGAAGGCAAACATGCCAGTCGATGCGGAGATCCAGCTATGACAATGGTCGAAGCGCGGGATTTGACCCGCCGTTTTGGCGCGGTAACGGCCGTGAACCGACTGAACCTGACTGTCGCCCGAGGCGAAGTCTTCGGCCTCGTCGGGCCGGATGGGGCGGGAAAGACAACTACGCTGCGAATGTTTTGCGGACTCTTGGAGCCAAGCTCTGGCGAAGCCTTTGTCGGGGGCAGGAGCGTCCAAAGCGAGGCCAAAGCAATCAAAGATCGCATCGGCTACATGGCGCAGAAATTCGGTCTCTATACGGACCTCACGGTGGAAGAAAACCTGAAGTTCTATGCCGATCTATTTGGTTTGCGTCCCGCGGCGCACAAAAGGTTGATGGCGGAGCTCTTCGCGCAGATGCGCATGGAGCCTTTTCGAAACCGGGCAGCAGGGAAGCTTTCCGGGGGGATGAAACAGAAGCTGGCGCTAATGTGCGTGCTGTTGCACCGGCCCGAGATCTTATTTCTCGACGAGCCCACCAACGGCGTGGATCCAGTTTCGCGCCGCGACTTCTGGTTGATTCTCACGCAACTAGTTCAACAAGGGATGACCGTCTTGCTGACAACTTCCTACTTGGATGAGGCAGAACGTTGCGACCGGGTGGCGTTAATGGACCGCGGCGAGCTGATTTGCGTCGATTCTCCCTGGACGCTGCGCCGCAGTTTGCGCGAGCGCTGCCTGGAGGTCCGATCACTCGATCTGAGAGCCACGCGCGACCAGCTCCGGGTTCATCCGGCAGTACTTAGCGCCGATCTTGCGGGCTGCTCACTGCATGTTTTGGTGAGTGGAGAAGTTTCGCTCGAAGAGCTCGGCAGAATTGCGCCAGAAGCGCAATTTCGGGAAATTCTCCCTTCTATCGAGGACATTTTTATTGCCACGATCCGCGGACGGCAGATTCATGCAACCCCTTAGGCCCAGTATCGTCTTAGAACAGCTGGTGAAGCGCTTTGGCGACTTCACGGCAGTTGACCATGTGACGCTCGAAGTTGCCCCGGGTGAAATTTTTGGATTTCTTGGACCAAACGGAGCCGGTAAATCGACCACGATTCGGATTCTCTGCGGCTTGCTGCAACCGACCTCGGGCCGGGCGATGGTCGCCGGATTGGATGTGAGCCACGAGCCAGAGCAAGTGAAGCAGCGCATTGGCTACATGTCGCAGAAGTTTTCGCTGTACGACGATTTGACTGTGGAGGAGAATCTCGATTTCTTTCTTGGCGTATACGATGTTCCGAGAGCGAAGCGGGCCGCACGGAAGGCCTATGCGCTCGAGATGGCCGGTCTTGCGGAACGGAGGCGGGATTTGACGCGATGGCTGTCAGGTGGCTGGAAACAGCGTCTCGCCTTAGGCTGTGCGATTTTGCATGAGCCCGCTGTGATTTTTTTAGATGAGCCGACCAGTGGTGTAGACCCAATCGCCCGCCGCGCTTTCTGGGATCTGATCAACGATCTCTCGCATGCCGGCCATACCGTGCTGGTGAGCACGCATTACATGGAAGAAGCCGAATACTGCCGCCGCTGTGCGCTCATGCACAGGGGGCGCGTGATTGCGCTGGGCTCGCCAGAAGAGCTCAAGGCTTCGGTTCAGTCGGCGAGCTGTCTGGAGCCAACAATGGAGGATGTCTTTGTGGCCATGATTGAAGCCCAGGAGGCGAGGCTGTGATCTGCTACCGGCGCACGAAGGCGATTGCCAAAAAAGAATTTCTGCACGTCCTGCGCGACCCGCGCAGCTTGTATCTCGCGCTCGCGATTCCTATGCTCTTGCTGGTGCTGTTTGGCTATGCACTGTCGCTTGATGTCGATCAGATTCCGCTCGCGGTTTTTGATCACGATGACAGCGGGGAGAGCCGAGAGCTGATTCGCCGCTTCACCGCTTCTCCGTTTTTTCAATTCAAAGCCCGCGTGGAAAGCTACCGCGAGATTGAAGCTGGGTTTCGCCGTGGAGGAGCGCTGGCTGCGCTCGTGGTTCCTACCGACTTTTCGAGAAAGCTAAAACAAGGCGAGACTGTGGCGATCCAATTCCTGCTGGATGGCAGCGATTCAAATACCGCTTCGATTGCGCTTGGTTATGCCAAAGCGCTCGTCTCCTCCTATTCCAGCCAGCTTCGGACGGCCTGGCAAGTCCGCAAGGGGGCCGGAGAAATCAAGCCGCCGGTCGAGCTCGAGCTGCGCGTCATCTACAACGAAGAATTGAAATCCAAAAACTATATTGTTCCGGGCCTTATTGCGGTGATTTTGATGATTATTGCCGCTTTGTTGACTTCGTTGTGTATTGCCCGGGAGTGGGAAAACGGCACGATGGAGGAACTGCTGTCAACGCCACTCCGGCCGGCAGAGCTCGTGTTGGGGAAACTTGCCGCTTATTTTGCTTTGGGGTTTGTGGACATGCTTACGGCCGTGACAGCGGGCATTTTTATTTTCGGGGTTCCGATGCGGGGAAGCGTCTGGCTGTTGTTTTTGTCTGCTTGCGTGTTTCTGTTTGGGGCGCTGTGTTGGGGAATTTTCTTGAGCGCCACGATGCGCAACCAGTTGCAGGCGTTTCAAGCTGGGTTGCTGAGCTCGTTTCTGCCAGCTTTCTTGCTGTCCGGTTTTGTTTACTCCCTTGAGCAGATGCCTCTGATACCTCGCTTGCTCAGCTACATCGTACCCGCGCGCTATTTTGTTGCGCTCATGAAGGGCATCTTTCAAAAAGGTGTGGGGCTGGAGGTGCTCTGGCTCGAGCTCGTTTTCTTAGTGGTCTACGCGGGGATTGTGTTCGTGCTCACGACGCGCAAATTGAAGGAGAAGCTGGCATGAGTGGCGGCCGGATTGTGGAGATGATGCGCAAGGAATTCCGACAGTCCTTTCGCGAGCCGCGTTTGCGCGCTTTGCTGGTGGGGCCGCCCATTATTCAATTTCTAGTTTTTGGATTTGTCGTGAATTTGGACGTTGAGCGCTCCCGGCTCGCATGGTTGGACCAAGATCAAACGGCGGCCTCGCGGCAGTTGCGCGACGCCTTTCTTGGCTCGGGGCGTTACCAGCTAACGGCCGTAGCGGATACGCAGCGGCAGTTACAGAAGGTCTTGGATCAAGGACTCGTGGATTCGGCCGTAGTGGTCCGAAGAGGTTTTGCCAGAGACTTGGTGCGGGGAAAGCAATCTGCGGTGCAGGTGCTGGTCGATGGCACAAACTCCAACACCGCCTCCATTCTTTCGGCTTACGCTGGGGAGATCGTGCGTTCCTTTGCCGCGGAACGGCTGGCAGACTTGCAAAACCAGAAACGGCTGGCTCGAGGCGGCGAGCTCGCCCGGTTGAGCGCGCCGGGGATCGAGATGCAGCAGCGGGTGTGGTTTAATCCGGAGCTAAAGAGCCGAAATTATTTCATCCCAGGCATTTTGGTGAACATTATGACGCTGGTCACTCTCATGTTGACTTCCTTGGCCATTGTCCGGGAGAAGGAAATTGGGACCATGGAGCAGCTGATGGTGACGCCACTCGAGCCCGTGGAATTGATGCTCGGTAAGACGCTCCCCTTTGCGCTCGTTGCTTTATTTGATCTGGGCTTGATTATTGTTCTATCGCTTGTTGTCTTCCGAATTCCGTTTCAAGGGAGCGCCGTCTTGCTATTCGGATCGGCGATTTTGTTCTTGTTTACGACGCTGGGCTTTGGATTGTTCATCAGCACGATTTCCCACACCCAGCAGCAGGCGATCATGACCACGTTTTTCTTTTTCCAGCCCGCGTTTATGCTGAGCGGATTCGCTTTCCCGATTCGCAACATGCCCGAACCGGTGCAATATCTGACCTTGCTCAACCCGAACCGTTATTTTCTTGAGATTTGTCGGGGAGTTTTTTTGAAGGGCAGCTCCGTGGACACATTATGGCCGCAGATGGTTTTGCTGGGCGTGTTTGGAGTGAGTATTTTGTTTTTTAGCGCGCGGCGCTTCCACAAAACGCTGGACTAAAGCGGCTGCTGGAGCGAGCTCAAGGCCGGCCTTCCATGAAGGTCCAAGCACCCCAGTAGTAAGCGGCGCGGAAGGGCGTGTTGCTGCGAAGCAGGTCCAAGCGCGCCTGGCGCAGGGCTTCTGGGGCGGGCATTCCTTGGCGGATGAAACGGTACATGGTGGTGTGGAGGTGCAGGGAGGCGGAGTCCTGGATTTCCCACAAGCCGGCGGTAACACCTTCAGCGCCAGCCCGTAGAAAAGCCCAGCCTAAGCCGATGAGACCTGTGCCGCGGTAAGCGCGGACGCCGGCGCTGTGGCAGACTCCCAGCGTCACGAGGCGGGCGCGCAGCTTCTGGCGGACGATCTGGCGTGCGGTCAAACGGTAGTCGCCTTGCCCGGGCGAGAGGATGAGGGCAGAGTCTAGGGGGGTCCGGTTGTTGGCCACTCCGTGGGTCGCAAAGTGGATGAAGTCGAACTGCTCAAGGCGGCTACCGAGTACGCCTTGAGGGGTGGCCTGGGCCTCAGCAAGCAGCACGACGTTTTGAGGACCCATCTCGTTGAGAATGCTTGCAAGTTCTTCTTTCACGCGCGGAAGGGGCGAAAAGCCGGAGAGAGCCAGGTTGGCGTTGCCCACCAGCAGAAGTTTGCCCGCTCGAGCGGGAAAGGGGGCTGAGGCCTCGAGTAAAGACCGGAGCGAGGGGGCTCGAGACAGGGTGACGTCTTCAATCCAAAAGCGTCCTGGGCGGGGATTCAGGGTGTCAAACGAGAGGCGGTGAAGCACGCCGTCGCCGATTACAATGACGCGAGTGTGGCTGCTCGCCAGGCGATCGCCCACGAGAATTTGAAAGAGTTTTTGTCCGGTGTCCGGATCTTGGCGAGAATTGCGCAGGTTGGCATGGTGCTTCTCAATCAGCTGGCCGAGCTCGTCTTCGCCGGGCAGTTCATCGTGACGGACGGCATCTGCGGTAACCACCCACACGGAAGACCGGCGAGGCGCCAGCCAGTAGATAAGAATGGCGGCGTTGCGTTTCGAGGCGATGGTCCGGGGATCGACGTTACGGAGGGGAACGGCACGGTCGCCGAACTTGCTCCAGCGCGCGGCGTCGGCCACCCAGAGCGCGTCTGTGATCCGTCCCGCATCGAGAAGAAACCGCGCGTAACGCCGAAATAAGCTCAGGTTGGTGGCTGGATAGGAGAGGCGGAAGTCCTCGCGGCGCAGGTCGCTGGCGCGAGCGAGGGCTTCGCGGAGACCGGTTTCAAACTGGACAGCGGCTTGCTCGCGGCGCTGCGTATGGGCTAGCAGTTCGGCGTAAGTTTCCCGGACTCCCAAGTGCTGGTAGAGCTCTGCCTCTTTCGATTGGAGCAGGGAGCGAATACGGTTTTCGGCCTCCGGGTATTGTTTTGCAGCTAAGAGGATGTTGGCTGCAGTGACATCGCTAAAAAAGCGAGTCCGGTGGTCGGAAGGATGAAGCATTTCGATGGCGCGCTGGTGCGCTTGGGTGGCCTTTTCCAAGTCCCCGAGTGCGAGATGGAGCGTGGCGAGATTAATTAGACAGTCGGCGGCGTCGGTGCGGCGGTTGGAGCTTTCAATGAGGCGGTAGGCCTCGTGGTAAAACTGGGCCGCCAACTGGTGCCGGTTGAGCAAGAAGGCAGCGACACCACAGTTGTTGCGCCATTTGATCTGATCTCCGATGTTGTCGGTGCGAAGGGCGAGGTCGGCGGCTTGCTGGCTGAGGGCGAGGGCGAATTCGGTTTCGCCGAGCATGAGGTAACACCAACCAAGATTCCCGAGCGTGCGGGCGCGATTTGGAATATCGTTGGACTGTTCGGCCGCCTCGAGGGCGCGCTCAAACCATTCCACGGCTTCGCCGCAGCGCTCCGCGCGCAGATGCTGAGTTCCCATCTGCCCGTAAACGGAGGTTTTCAGCTGCAGGTTCTGAGTTTTGTCGAGCAGCTGAAGGGCCTGGCGCAGATAGGAGGTTTCCTCGTCAAAATTCTGCCCTCGACCGCCGAGATAGAGGAGGGCTCGGATTTCCAGTTCGTGCCACTGATGTTGACGGGCTTGTTGACGGGCTTGTTGCAGCATGGATATGCCGCTGGCAAAATCGCCCGTGCGTATCGCCGCCAAACCATGAAGAATGCGCCAGAGAGTGGCGATCTTCGGCTCGGCAGCCGGGGGAATAGCTTCAGAGAGGATCTTTTGCCATTCCCCGCGCCAAGATAGCACTTCCAGGTAGCGCGCTCGAGCCAGGGGTTTTTCCTCAGGTTTTGCCAGGGCTAAACAGGTTTCCGCCTGTTGCAACGCGGAGCGATAATTTTTCAGTTTCCACTGCTCGACTTCGGCCAGGCACTGCGCGAGCGGAGAGGGACTGGGTGAGCGATGGCACCCAGCAAGCGCGAGGATCAAGAACAGAAAAGCACCGGAAACCGTTCTCTTAGGGATACCAAGTCCCATTGCCGGCTACGCCCCCAGCGGCAAACTCGCCCTCATTTGGGCTTCCGAGTTCGAAGCGTAGCATATTCAAGCGGCGGGAACGGTTTTCGACGATTATTTCCGCCAGGTAAATTTTGCCAAAGTCTGGGATGCGGATGGCGAAGCCTTCGGTGTAGCCGCCGCGCACGTGAATGGGGTGCTTGAGGAGTGTAGCGGCGATTGCGCCCCCGCGCTCGGGAATTTCCTCGTCGCTGAACTTCCGGGTCCATTCCGGGTCAGCTCGATCGAGCAGCGGGCAGTTCTTAAGGTGATCTTTCCAGCCACAGATCGCGTTCAACTCGCTTCGGGCTGAAGGATCATCGTGATAACGCTGACGCAGGGCGCTTTGAGTGGGGCAGTCTTTCCAAAAATCTAGATTCAAATCAGCGTCAATGGCCTGGCCGTTGATGCGGAGTTCCTCGAAGTGGGTTCCAGAAAAGGAAAACTCGTGTTCTGAAGACGGAACTGGGTTCCTGTTATCAGTGCGAATTTTGGTTGACAGCTGGGCCACCACGCGTTTTGCGGAAACCACTTCTTGAAGGCGAAAATCCTCAAGGACGGCGGTAGCCTGGGCGTTGTAGACAGGGACCGCTCCCCGGTTGTCCACGCTGCCGGAAACTTGAGTGTAAGCGCGCTGAAACGAGAGAATCCCGTTCAGTTGAAAAGGGCCACTCTCCGAGGACTGGAACCCGCCTACCCAAGAAAGACTGCTCGCAGCAGGGACGTTGATCACCTGCTGGAAGGGACGCCGCAAAAATCCCCCCAGTGCGTAGGCATTGGCTGTATAGACGTACATGAGTCCTTCTCCATGACCGTGGCGGTTCCAGACTATTCGACACGGAACGCGCCTTGCTGCAGTAGTTGCGCGCTACCTCCGATGGCCCGGCCGAAGACGCGAATCTGATAATTCCCTGGCTTGAGGCTGCCTTTTGGCAAGACCAGGGGGACCGATTGCTCCACACGATCGGCAGGTACCGAGAGTGGGGGTGGGTTCGAGGGTCCTGAGATCCGGATTTCGTAATCGAGCCAGCGCGCTTCATGAGGGATATCGAGGTTGAGAATGAGCGGCTCGCCATGGCGGAACACGACCGGTGCTGGTTCACCGGCACGTTCCCCCATTCGGAAGGGCACGAGATGAGTGGCGATGTAGGGAGAAGTAGCCCAGCGAAGGCTCTCTTTCAGACGGGGAAGCTCAACGAGGTTTTGATAGCCAAGCCCGCATAAGAGCAAGCCTGCGGCCCAGGCGGCCCAGTTCCGGCGCAAGCCTTCTACCCACCCCCAGGTTGGCCGGTGGCTGGATTTAGCGACTGGAACGGTTTTGGAAAGTGGCGTGGTGCGCTGGATTGTTCCTTGTTGTTGAAGTTGTTGAATCGTTTCTCGAAGACGGTAACCTGCCACCATATCCGCGGCACAAACGGCGCACTCAAAAAAATGCTGTTCAAACTCCTCCTTTTCGTGGTCCAAGAGTTCCCCGAGCAGATATTTTTCGGCCATGTTTGCGGCGACCGCTTGCTCGTGGGTCATATCTTGGACCTCAACATCTTGTTCGCTGGAATAGTGTCCGATGGATACAAAACTGTTTCAAAAAGAGGCTGGTTTTGCGACGTCATGGGGCTGGCTCCCCTGCTTGGGTCTTCCGCGAAGTCGAGGTAGAGAGTTTTTGGCGAAAGGCCGCCTTGGCCCGGTGAACGAGAACACGAAGGTAGCCGCGGTCAATTCCAAACTGGTGGCAGATGGCATCCTTGTCGGCTTCCTCAAGGAAAACCGCCTCGAGGATGGCCCGTTCCCGGGTGGGGAGGGATTGGAGAATGGAGTGGACGATTTGCTGGCGTTCGCGGACCAGGAGGGCCTTTTCGGTATTTTCTGGAGCTGCAAGTTGATCTAAGTTTACGTCATCGACAGCGCTCCAGCGGGAGTCTCGCCGATAATATTCAGCCAGAACGTGATTACACACAGAGTTGACAAAGGAGCCGAGCTTGCGGCCATCCCGAATTCCTTCGGGTTTGCGGAGAGCAGCAAAGACACGTGCAAACGTTTCCTGGCGAATTTCGTCGATGACCAGCGGAGGGAGCATGCGAGCGCGCAGTTTGATTAGCAAGAGTGAGCCAAAGTACTGTATAAAATGCCGGATTGCCTCTTCGTCAGAAGAGGCTAGTTTGACCAGGTAGTCATCGGTGAGGGGCTCGAGGTTCAAGCCTACCAGTATATCTAGTAAATGTTCGATTGCTGCCTGTCTGGGATCAGCGTGGACGTAAGGCGCCAGCGCGGCGGAGGAGCTCCACCACTTTTTCTTTCGGAAGGGCTTCGACACGCAGGCCTCGATACCCGGTCATGGTCTCGGCAAGAAACAGCGAGTTGTAGACGGCTTCCTCCGTTGCTTCCTTCACGGCCTGAAAAAGCGGAGACATAGCGTCGTTGGTGAGATATTCGCCGGTCAGGGTCTGGCGGCCGGGATTCATGGGGACGAGATTGCGGGTCGAGAAAGCCAGCGCGTACTCGCCGCTTCCGTTGCTGGCTGAGGATCCCGTGGCGGCAAGGCCAAGTAGCGACCTACCTGCCAGGCGCTTCAAGTTACGGGCATCCAAAGGGGCATCCGTTGCAATAACAACCATGCAGGAGCCTCCCGGCGCGGGTTCGGCAAATTCCTTGAGATAGTAGCGGCCGAGCAGCCGGCCTACGGGGACCCCTTCCACCTGAAGGATGCCGCCGTAGTTGGTTTGTACGAGAACGCCAACGGTGTATCCGCCGAGCGATGCTGGCAACCGCCGGGAAGCAGTCCCGATTCCGCCCTTAAACCCGAAGCAGATGGTTCCAGTACCCGCACCCTGGTTGCCTTCGGCCACCTCACGGGACGCTTGGGCGATGGCTTGGCGGACATGTTCCTTCGTCACGTGGCGACCGCGAATGTCGTTAAGGCGACCATCGTTGGTTTCCCCCACCACGGCGTTGACGGACAGGACTTGTTCGTTGCCGGGTTGTGAGAGCGTGTATTCGACAACTGCTGCAATGCCTTCCGCCACGCTGAGCGTGTTGGTGAGAATGATTGGGGTTTCAAGGTTGCCTAGCTCTTCGACTTGGGTGCTGCCAGCGAGCTTGCCAAAGGCATTTCCAACGCAGATTCCTGCTGGGGCTTTCTGTTGAAACAAGTTTCCGTCATGGGGCAGGATTGCGGTGACTCCCGTGCGGACAGAGTCACCTTGGATCAGGGTGACGTGACCAACCCGCACGCCCTCGACGTCAGTAATGGCGTTGCGCTTGCCCGGAGACAAGACCCCGGGACAAATGCCGAAATCCCGGGCACGGCGTTTGGCTTGAGCCTGCATGGGCGCCACGGCGGTTAGAGTAGCAAGGGCGCGGCGGCGTGTCATTTTCTTTGGCGGGTCGGCTTGAGCGGGTGGAGCTCCACTTTGCGAAACCAGATTTCGGCGCCTTCGGATTGAAGTTGAATCTTACCTTCTTGGTGGCTCAGATCGTAGCCTTCCGCCATCACGACTCCGTTCAGAATGTTTGTGATTCTTGCGCCGTCGCAGATAACCTCCTGGCGATTCCATTGACCGAGGGGTTTTTCGATGTCCTGTTTGCCGCGGAAGTTAATAACGTCCTTCCAGTCAGGATCTCGGCCCCACCAGTTGAAGCGGCCGCGATCCTTGGTGAGTGGCATGCCGTTTTTGTCCCAATAGGCTTCACCGTTAGGGCTCATGCGGACGTTGGCGGTCATGCGGGGTTGATTCTTTCCCCCAACGAGAATAAAATCCCCCGATCCACCTTCAATGATTTGGGATTCAATGGATTCGAGCCAGGTGTTGCGATAAGCGCCATCCTCGCCGACTGCATGCACCAAAATGCCACTGTCACGGGCTCGATCTTTGCGTTCACCGTGCGTCGGGCCGCCCCACTTCCACTCCACAATCAAGTGGTAGTCCCGGTAGGCCTGACGGGTGGCCAGGCCGCCCCAGTGCGTTCCAGTGATACGAAGCATGTTGTTTTCCACGCGAAAAACCCGCTCTGGATCTTGATAGCCGAAATCGCGAAGCCAGGTGTACCAGCCGTCCAAATTCCGGCCGTTAAAGAGGGGGATTTTTTGCGTAGGAACCACGGCTTGCTCGCTGGCGAAAGCGGGCGCAAGGAGGCAGACAAGCAGGGCTAACATGTGTGAATCCAACATAACACTGGACGCGCCCGCTCGCTCGGCGCGGTTTTCAACCGGTTTACGCGAAGCCACCCGGCTGAGGTTTGCCAAAGGGCTTGGCGGCTTGGAAATCTTTCGTTAACGCCCGGCCATCAACGGCGGGGAAAGCTGGTTCATGATCTCCGTCACGCGGTCATAGTAATCCGATCGTGCCGGGTTATAGAGCTTGAGCTTGGTGCGCAGGTCCTTGCCCGCGTAGATGGGCGAGTTGGCGAGACGTTCTGCAACGTGATAAATCGAGGCCTGTAAGGATTGGAAACGCACTTTGCCCGAAGCCCATCCGAGAGGATTGCGGTTCTTGAGATGCTTGCCTCCGCTGGACTCAAGGAAGGCGATGCTCGGCAGTAAACGCCAGTCCAGGCCGTGACGGTCGGCGGCAGCAAGGAAGTCGGCCGAATGTTCTCCGATCGGGCAGTTGCGGTCTCCAAAGAATTTGCGGAGGCTCCTTAGCCGCGGATCGTCTTTCTTGGCAATCGTGCTGGCCTGGGTCTGGGTCTGGCCCGCGGCGGAGGATGGGCCATGGACCAAGAACAGGAGAGCCAGTCCTTGAGCGGTTTTCTCCTTAATGTAGCGGGCCAGCGTGTGGTTGGCCAGCGCGCGGGCTTCGGCTTCCATCGCTTCGCGAGCGGCCTTTTGCATCCGAAACTTCAGCTCCTCGGCGACATCCTCATCGATGGCACGAGCGTACTGAAGCAAGAAGCTGTTCCGGTAGATGCCGCTCGGCAGCTTATCAAAATCCAGATCCTCGATTGCTTGCAGATAGTAACGCGAGATCTTTGTCTGCTCAGAGATGGCATTCAAAGAAATGCCTCGACTCTGGCGCAAAGCGGTTAGCTGCAAAACAATAGACTTCAAATTCATGCACTCCTTGTAACGCTTCTGTGGTCAGGGGAGGACTACAGAAAACTTCGAACCGATCCAGCACCAATCGGAAGACCGGGCTGGATACCGATGGATTAAAAAAGACAATGGTACCATAAAGGGGGGGTGGGGCTGGAAGGGACAGCGTAGCCGGGGTTCGGGGAAAACTGCTAATCTCCTCCTGGATTCCCCTCAGGCCGCTTCCGAGGCGGGTTCGATCTAGCTTTCATGCCGGCTCGTATCTCCAAGAATCTGAAACTCCTCCACGGGTTCACCGCCCAAGAGATGTTCTTGGATGATGCGTTCCAAAACGGCCGGGTTTGCCGAGTGATACCAGACGCCATCGGGATAAACCACAGCGATAGGCCCGTGTTCACACAGCCGGAGGCAGTT
Organism: Bryobacteraceae bacterium; assembly: GCA_025056455.1. GTDB lineage: Bacteria > Acidobacteriota > Terriglobia > Bryobacterales > Bryobacteraceae > CADEFT01. Next base: position 171,101 of record JANWVY010000006.1, read on the forward strand.
GGCTTTGGTACGGTAGAGGCAGTTGGCTTTGGTACGGTAAATGACGCGACTCCCCCGGGTCAGTCCGAGTTCAGAGAGCCTGCGCTTCAAATATTCCCAAGCTTCGAGGCCTTCCTGCTTCGAGCAGCAAGCTGGGCTGGTCTGGTCGGCGCACAAGAAAATGTGACGCTCGATCTTCGCCAGGCCGAGGTTGGCGGCGACTTGATTCAGGTGGTCTTTTTCTTGGGGTGTCAAGACAGGCGGCTCGGTGTTCTGATCCACCCTTTTAGTTTAGTCAAAAAGGATTTCGCTGCTGGCCACGGAGGCCGGGGCGGGGTTGGTCATGACGCCGAAAAAGTTTGACGCGCTCGTCGAACGGGCGCTTCGCCAAATTCCGGCGCGTTTCCGCAAACGCTTGAAAAATTTGGTTTTTGTGGTGGAGCAAGAACCTCCGAGTCCGGGCTTGTTGGGGCTTTACGAGGGGCGCCCCTTAATCTACCGCAGCGTCACCGAGCCAGTTGCCTTGCCCGATCGCATCACGATTTATCAAGGGCCCCACGAACGGCTTGCGCGCGACGAGGAGGAGTTGCGGGACTTGGTTGCCGAAACGGTTTGGCATGAAATCGCGCATTATTTTGGGCTGGAGGAAAACGAGGTGCTCCGCGCCGAGCGGAAGCGCCGCCTGGTGAAGCGGGCCGCCTCGTGGCGGCAAAAGCCCCGTTATTGAATGTGAGAGCTCCAGGCGAAGAGCTGAGCGGGGGTGAAGACCGCAGAAAATCCACCCGTAGGATCGTGCTGACAGCGCTGTTCGAGAAAATGGCGAAGCTCATGAAGCGTCACCAGCACCATGGCGCGAATCTCAAAAAACGGTAAGTCACTCAACAGCATGCGCCGGATGGGAAAGCGGAACAGGTAAACCTCGGGCAGAATCCGTCCCCCCTCCGCCCGTGTGGCCCCTAAAACATGGAGATCCGCTGAGAATGACTCGGGGAGGATGGTGATCCAAACTGGCGAGGCCGACCTGCAGGATTCCTCTAGTTGCCAGCCATATGAGCTTGCTGCCGAGATCAGAAGTTGTTTGTATTGAGCCAGATCACTGGCTCGCCAGCGAGACTGATCCTCGAGACAAAACGGAACCGTCCGGGCAGACATCCAGGCCTGCGCGGCAATGAACACGAGGGTGGTCAGCCGGACGACCATTCCACCCGTATGTTAACACGAAAGAAAACGAATTGTAATTTAAAATTAACTGTCTGTAAGGTAGAGTCTGTAGGAGCTTCGGGAACCCGAAGAAGGCGAATTCCCTCTAAGCCTTACCTTCTCGCCCAGGCAGCGGCGAACTCGTCATCGCAGCTTGAGAAAGCCGTTCTTTCCTTGTAGTCGGGCTGCGTGACGGGTGGTGGGCAGTCCATGCTGTCCGAATGTGCTCCCACCTTAGAAAAATCAAATTTTTGTTTGACGGGAGGAGAACACATCTGCATGTTTTCTAGCGCCATCATTCGTTTCCTGTTGGGTGCTTGTTGGGGCTTTTTCCAAGTGTGGCGGCTGTCATCTACTCCAACAACAGTCCGCTCAGTGATCAGTTCACAAACCCCACAAATTTGAATTTGGGGCAGGCCATTGGCTCCTCGGGTTGGTACTACAACAACGTGCGCAATAACGGCACGGTGGGAGTTCGCGCTTCGTTTCCCTACCTGTCAAGCGGCTCGGTCTTCTTTCAGAGCCCTTCCGGGGCGGCCAAAGCAGACATTGAGTATCTCCCAAACGCGGCGAATGTGTTTGGAAATTATGTCTCGGGTGCCTCGTTAGGGCGGTTCTCGGATTTGCAGAGTTTTTCCTACAGCTGGTACCGGAGTAGTTCCAGCACAGTCGCTTCCCACCTCCATCCTGTGATGCGGGTCCTCTTAGATGCCGACGGAAATCTTGCTACGACGGGGGATCGTGGCGGGCTGGTTTTCGAGCGGGTCTATAACTCCGGCAGCGTCGCTGTGAATACTTGGGTGTCGGACACTGTGAGTTCCGGGACTTATTTGTGGAACTTCGGCCTAGGTCTTGGTTTTGCTGCCAACATTAATGCGACTCCATTCGCCTACGATGCGACGCTGGCCGAATGGCAAGCCTATTTCCCGAATGCTTTGGTCATTGGATTCAGCGCCGGAGTTGGCAGCGGCTGGAACGGCGTGTTTTCTGGCGCGGTGGATTCGATTTCCTGGAGCCTGGCTGGGCAGAGTTTGACATTCAATTTTGAAGTTGCCCCAGCGGCCGACATTCCGGAGCCCAGTACGCTTCTGCTGACCGCGTCTGGAGCGGCTTTACTCTTACTGAGTTTGCGGCGGTGAGACACTGGCGGCGGTCTCTGCCGCAACCCGTTAGTGGCTTGCCCGTGCGGCTCCGGCCACGATACAGTAAAGAGTTCACTTCCTACTTCATTCAAACCCATGGCCAACAGAGCAATCACGGTAGCCCGGGGCGATGGCATCGGCCCGGAAATTATGGACGCCACCTTACACATTCTCAAAGAGGCCGGCGCGCGCATTGATATTGAGGAAATCGAAATCGGCGAGAAGGTTTACCTACGCGGATACACAGCCGGAGTGGAGCCGAGCGCCTGGGAGTCGCTACAGCGCACGAAGGTGTTTTTGAAGGCCCCGATCACCACGCCGCAGGGAGGCGGCTTTAAGAGTCTCAACGTGACCACGCGGAAGATGTTTGGTCTGTATGCCAACGTACGTCCCTGCGTGGCTTACCATCCTTACGTGCGCACCAAGCATCCGCAGATGGATGTGGTGATTGTGCGGGAAAACGAAGAAGACTTATATGCGGGGATCGAGCACCGTCAATCCGATCAGGTGTATCAATGCCTGAAACTCATCACTCGCCCCGGCTGTGAGCGGATTGTCCGTTACGCTTTTGAATACGCCCGTCGTAACAATCGCAAAAAGGTGACTTGCTTCACGAAGGACAACATCATGAAGCTGACCGACGGGATCTTCCACAAGGTGTTCGATGAAATTGCCGCCGAATATCCCGACATCGCAAACGAACACTGGATTGTCGACATTGGGGCGGCTAAGCTTGCGGACACGCCCGAGGCGTTTGACGTGATTGTAATGCCCAATTTGTATGGGGATATTCTCTCCGACGTGGCGGCACAAATTGCGGGTTCGGTTGGGCTGGCAGGCTCAGCCAACATTGGCGAGAAGTACGCTATGTTTGAGGCGATTCACGGTTCGGCGCCACGCCGCGCGGGCCAGAATCTCGCCAATCCCTCGGGGCTGTTGCTGGGAGCGGTGATGATGCTCGTGCACATCGATCAGCCCGATATCGCTGAGCGCGTACACAACGCTTGGTTAAAGACGATTGAAGATGGCATCCACACCTATGACATTTACTCCGAGGGTGTAAGCAAAGAGAAGGTTGGCACCAAAGAATTCGCCCAGGCGGTGGTGGCACGCCTCGGGCAAAAGCCGGAAAAGTTGAAGCCCGTCACCTACAGCGCGGCTCCAAAACAGACACTCACTTCGATGGTGAGCGCCCGCCCGCCGCAAAAGAAAGAGCTGGTCGGCGTGGACATTTTTATTAACTGGTGGGGCGGCACGGCTGAAGAATTTGGCCGGCTGGTGGAAAAGTACAACGGCGACGGCCTCAAACTGGTCATGATTTCCAACCGCGGCGTGAAGGTCTATCCCGAGGGTTTCCCCGACACGACGGTGTGCGATACCTGGCGCTGCCGTTTTCAAAGCGAGTCGGGCGGCGCGATTGCTCCTCAGCAGATCCTCAACCTCATGAAGCGAATCACGGAGGGGGGGCTGGACTTCACCAAGATTGAGACCTTGTGCAATTTTGACGGCCAGGCCGGATTCTCCTTAGGTCAAGGGCAGTGATTCTAAGAGCATGTCGAGTGAACGGCCACTGGTCGGCATCATCATGGGCAGCAAGTCGGACTGGGAGACGATGCGGCATGCCGCAGAGACTCTTCGCAAGTTCCAGGTGGCCCATGAGTGCCGGATTGTGTCCGCCCACCGAACTCCGCAGTGGATGGCGGAGTATGCAGCGAGCGCCGAATCGAGAGGTTTAGAGGTGATTATCGCCGGCGCTGGGGGGGCTGCCCACCTGCCGGGGATGGTGGCTGCGCACACGATTCTTCCGGTGCTTGGCGTTCCGGTAGAAAGTCAGGCTCTTCGCGGTTTGGATTCGCTGCTATCGATTGTGCAAATGCCGGGAGGTGTGCCTGTTGGCACGCTGGCCATTGGCAAAGCGGGCGCGGCGAATGCGGCGTTGCTGGCGATTGCCATTTTGGCGAACTCGCGTCCAGAGCTGCGCAAGAAATTGCATGCGTTTCGCCGCGAGCAAACAGAAAAAGTTCTCGCCGACATCTTGGAAACCAGCGCATGAGCTATCCTGCTGACGGAACACCTGTCCTGCCGGGTTCCTGTATTGGTGTGCTTGGGAGCGGGCAGCTCGGGCGGATGTTTGCAATCGCGGCGCGGCGTATGGGCTACCGTGTACACACCTATTCGCCAGATTCGGATACGCCCACGGGCCAGGTGAGCGATGAGGAAATCACCGGTTCCTATGAGGATTTGGATAAGGTGAGGGAATTCGCCTCGCGGGTCCAGGTGGTGACGTTCGAATTTGAAAACGTGCCGGCGGCGACCGCAGCAGCGGCGGCGGAACGCGCTCCGGTACGTCCTGCGGGCATTGTGCTACACACCACGCAGCAACGCGTGCGCGAAAAAACGTTTCTTTCGCGGAATGGTTTGCCAGTGACGCCCTACCGGGTCATTGACCGCTTGGAAGATTTGCGCGTAGCGATTGCTGAGCTTGGCTGTCCGGCCATTCTCAAAACAGCGGATTTCGGCTACGACGGCAAAGGGCAACGGCGCATCAACGCGCCATCTGAGGCGGCGGCGGCGTGGGCCGCACTTGGCGAACGGGAGGCTGTACTAGAAGCTTTTGTGCCCTTCACCAAAGAGGTGTCTGTTGTGGCGTCGCGCAGCATTCGAGGGGAATTCGCGCACTACGGCGTCGTTGAGAACGAACATCGCAATCACATTCTCGATGTAACGGTTGCTCCGGCGCGAGTTTCCGATCGGGTGCGGGCGCAGGCGGAAGAAATCACCCGTACGGTTTTAGAAAAACTCGACGTCGTTGGTGTGCTGTGCGTGGAGTTTTTTCTGACCGGCGAGGATGAACTTCTCATCAACGAGCTTGCGCCTCGCCCCCACAACTCTGGTCACTTCACTTTTGATGCCTGCATCACAAGCCAGTTTGAGCAACAATTACGAGCGGTGTGTGGTTTGCCGCTTGGGTCCACCGAATTGATGCGTCCTGCGGCGATGGCCAATCTCTTAGGCGACCTCTGGGCCGGTCAAGAGCCCGACTGGAGTGCTGCCGCGGCCTTCCCCGAAGTGAAGATCCATCTCTATGGCAAAACCGAAGCCCGGCCCGGCCGTAAAATGGGGCATCTGACGGCGTTGGCGCATTCTCCAGACGAAGCCTCGCAAATTGTGCGCGCAGCCCGTGCAGCCTTGACTAGGAACGCGGCGTTGAGTGGTCCGGCATGCGAAGAGGCCGCCTCGGCGGACCGCGCAGGGAAGATTTGCGGGCCGGGCTAGCCCCGACGACGACCACCCCGTGATGTTTTCTGAGGCACTCCGCTAGCGCGCCTACCGTTTTTTCCTTGCGGCGAGTTCGCATGTTTTTCCGGATTAAGCTCGGGAAGCGGCCACCGGTTGCGAGGGAAGTGCAGGCGGGGTTGCCGCAGCAAACACCGTTGCCGGGATTTCAATTTCGGTGCGTGTGCCTTCCCCGACTTTGCTCATCACCGAAAAGCGGAACTCGTTGCCGTAGAGCACCTTCAATCTTTCGTTGACGTTGCTAATTCCAATGCCCTGCTCGAACAAAGTGGCTAGGCGGTCCTCGGCAATTCCTACCCCGTCGTCTTCCACGGCAATCAGGAGCATTCCGTTCGCAAGAGCGCTCTCAATCCAGATCCGTCCCCCTTCCACCTTGCTGCTAAGGCCGTGCTTGATGCTGTTCTCCACCAGGGGTTGAAGCAACATGCTTGGAACGGCGCAGTCGAGCGTCGAGGGATCAATCTTTTTTTCAATTTTCAGCTTGTCGCCAAACCGCACCACCTCGATCGAAAGGTAATCGTCGATGAAGGCGAGTTCCTCGCGTAAGGGGGTCACGTTTTCCTGTTTGCGCAGGAGCCTGCGCATGATGCTGGCTAGTTTCTGAATCATGTTTCGCGCTTGATCTGGATCGAGGCGAACGAGGGTGGAAATCGAGTTCAGCGTGTTGAAAAGGAAATGCGGGTTAATCTGGCGCGCCAGAGCTGCCAGGCGGGCCTCAGTGAGTAACACTTGTTGCGACTCGAGCTTGCGTTCGACGCGGATGGTGTTCCAAACCTTCAGGGGCAAAGTCACGGTGAACACGGTTGTGCCGTAGGTGGCGGCAACGGTGAGCAGGTGTGCGTCCGGCCAGCCCGGATAGATGACAAACAGATACTTGGCTCCGAAGTTGTGCGCCAGGTTGAAGCGCAGAAACTCAGCAAAGAGAATCGAGGCGAGACAGACGTGCTGAAAAAAAACATGACGATAGGTTGCCTGTTTGCGGACCAGACGGAGCCATCCCAAATCAAAGAACGGCGAGAACCGCCAGATCTCTTCCTTATCTGGGGCGAGATCGCGCAAGAGACCTCCCATGACTCCTAGTCCGGCGAACAAGGGCATGGAAAGCAGTTCTCCGTTCAAAAGCATTGCGGGCAGCGAAATGAGCAATCCGGAGACGAGTCCCGTCACATAGCCCGCCACAAGACCCGCTAGCAAAGCACCTTCGAGGCCGATATCCACCGCCTGATAGTTATTGCGGCTAACCACGCGGATGGCAACGCCGGTGCCGAAGACGATGGTGAAGGCAAGGGCAAGGCGGAGGCGCTGGCTTAGAGTTCGCTCCTCGAGCAGAAGCAAGCGCTGGATGGCGGCAGGCCGGGCAAAGATGGAAGCAAGCGATGCGGAAACCGCTAATTTCACAAATAAAATGACCAGGTACTCTTCGAGCATCGCGCTCCGATGGCTCATTATAATGAAGAAGGCTGAGCGCTTTCAGGCGCGCTGCTCGGCTTCGATGAGCGCAACCTCCACATTTCGTCTTGAGAAATCGGCCGAAGCGAATTTGCCCACTCGCTTCGGACAGTTTCGCATTTATGGCTTCCAGGGCCACTTTGAACAGCGCCAGGAAGAAGCGGCTGTGCTGGTGATGGGCGATGTCGCCTCGGGTGCGCCTCCCCTGGTGAGGATCCACTCTCAGTGTTTAACAGGGGATGTCTTCCACAGCCTACGGTGTGACTGCCGCATGCAGCTGGAGCTCGCCTTTGAGAAGATTGCGGCGGAAGGACGCGGTGTCATCCTCTATGAGATGCAGGAAGGCCGGGGAATCGGCTTGATGAATAAGATACGCGCTTACGCTCTTCAGGATGAAGGTGCGGACACGGTAGAAGCCAACCAACGTCTCGGTTTCGAGGCCGATCTGCGAAATTACGAATTGGCAGGCGCGATTCTCCGCCATCTCGGCGTCACTCGCGTTCGCTTATTGTCGAACAACCCAGAAAAGATCGAAGCGCTCGAACGGGCTGGCGTGAAAGTTACGGAACGAGTGCCTTGCGTCGTTCCTGTGTTGGGGAGCACAGAGGAGTATCTGCGCACAAAAAAAGAGAAACTCGGCCATCTCATCGAAGGGTTTTAACTTCCGCACTTCTCCCATTGACTCCATGCGGGTAGTGGGCTATAAGATCAAAAAAGCTCCCCCGAAATCGCTTCTCGTTGCGAACAACATTTTCAAGAGAAGAGAAAGAAAAAGGCAATCCGAAAACAAACTACCTGTGTGATTACCCATGCTCCAATCCTCACTTGTGGACATTGAAGGAAGCGCTTCTTCTGTCGAGGGAAATAAGGTCGACGCTGCCGGTGTCGTCCGGCATCTGGCGCATGAACTTCGCCAGCCGCTGAGCACGATTGAATCCTCAGCGTTTTATTTACAGGTCCTTCTCCAAAATCATCCTAATGCCAGTATCACCTCCCACTTGTCGAGAATTCAGGCAGGTGTCCAGCACCTTGATTGGATTCTGGCAGACTTCGTACACTACCTGTGCAGCATCGAACCGAAACCGCAGCTGGTGGATCTTTGCGAGATCCTGGGTGGGATTCTGGCGGAGCCGCCCTTTGCGAACGCGAGCGAAATTGTTTTCACTGCCAGCGATAGTCCAATCCTGGTCCTTCTCGATCCAGCCCACGCACAGCACCTAGTGCGCACTGCGATTCATGTATTTCGCCAGCTTGCGGCAGGCGATCAGCCCTTGCGCATTCAATTAGCGAGTGAGGGCGAATCCGTTCTCTTCGAGGTTTCCGTGAGTGTCTCCCGCTGGGAAGGGGATGGCGGAAATTTGTTCAAACCCTTTTCGCCGCATGTACCAAGCGGTCTAGGACTGGCGTTTGCGAGTGTCCAGACCATTTGTGAGAAGCACCGCGGCTGTGCAAGACTTCTTGCGGAGCAGAAAGGCTTGCGCCTGCAGGTAAGGCTGCCGGGCTCCCGCTGAAGGCCTCAAGCACCTGGCTGGCTCTCAGGGCGAAGGTTTTCGCAGGCAGGCCGGCGGTGAGCGTGAGCGAAAGTGTCTGGGCGGGGTGGCCATCGGCTATGATCGAAAGGGATGCGACTTCGAAATCTTTTTCTCCTCCTTGTTGTTTCAGCGACACTTACGGCGGGCCCCGAAGAAGACAAACGGCTTGAAAACGCAGCCTTAATGTTTGAAGAAATCATGGGCATCAAGGACAAACAGATCCCGCAGGATTTGTTGGATAAAGCCGCGTGCGCGGTTTTGGTGCCGGGACTCAAGAAGGGCGCCTTTGTCTTCGGCGCAAAGTACGGGCGAGGGTTCGTGCTTTGCCGGAAAAAAAGTGGGCCAGGTTGGTCTGCTCCAGGGGCTGTACGCGTGGAGGGCGGCAGCTTCGGATTGCAGATTGGCGGGTCCGAAACAGATGTCGTGATGCTCGTCATGAACGACCGCGGAGCAGAACGTCTCCTTGGCAGTAAATTCACGGTCGGAGGGGATGCCTCGGCAGCTGCCGGTCCGGTCGGTCGCACAGCGGCCGCGGAGACCGACGCTACCATGCGGGCAGAGATTCTCACCTGGTCGCGGGCGCGCGGTGTCTTCGCCGGCATTTCTCTTCAAGGCGCTACCTTGCGGCCAGATCGAGAAGCGATTCGCGGACTTTATGGCAAAGACCTCGACAACCGGGCGATCGTCCTGGGGGACACAGCCGTGCCGCCGAGCGCGCAGAAACTCGTTGCGGCTTTGAACAAGTATTCCGGCAGAAGGTAAAGCAACCGCTCGAAAACCAGGATATTTAAAGCAAAGGGATGGACAACGCCGCGGGGGCCGGAGGACCAGTTTCGCGTGCCCCTTTCGCGTGCCCCCCACCACTCGAGCTTCTATTTGAGCGCGGCTTTCCCGGCGAAGTCTAACACCCAGGAAGGAAAGACTCCTAAAATTAACGTGGCTGCGGCCGAAGCCCAAAGGACGGCTTGAATACCAGGCGCGGGTGATTGAAGGTCGGCTACGCTTTCACTCGGTTCGTGGAAGTACATCACCACGATGATGCGCAGATAGTAGTAGGCGGCTACGGCGCTGTTGAGCAGGCCGAGAACTGTTAGCCAGACGAGGTTGGCGTCCAGTGCCGCTTTGAAGATATAGAACTTCCCGAAAAATCCCGCCGTCAGAGGCACGCCGATGAAGGACAGCAAGAAGATCGACAGCAAGGCGGCGGTAACAGGCTGCCTCTGGCCGAGTCCTGCCAAATCCTCGATGTTCACGTAGCGTTCGCCCTGGCGCGCAAAATGCGTGACAACGGCGAAGGCTCCGACGTTCATGAAGGCATAGGCAGCTAAATAGAACATGGCCGCAGCGGTGCCGATCTGAGAGTGTGTGGTTACCGCCACTAACACGTAGCCAGCGTGGGCGATCGAGCTGTAGGCAAGCAGCCGTTTAATATTCGACTGGAGAAGGGCTGCGAAGTTGCCGACGATCATCGTGGCCAGAGCCGAGGCCCACAACACTGCCTGCCACTGATCGGCAATGGGTTCAAAGGCCGTAATGTAAACCCGAAGGAAGATTGCAAAAGCCGCTGCCTTTGGACCGGCCGAGAGAAAGGCGCTCACTGGCGCTGGGGCGCCCTGGTAAACATCTGGCGCCCAGACCTGGAACGGGGCGGCGGAAACCTTGAAGGCGAAACCCACAAACATCAGCGCAGCGGATGCGCCAATCAGATTCACGCTCGGCGCGATGTCACGGTTGCTGAGCACGCGCTGGATCTCGGCTAAATTCGTCGAGCCAGTGATGCCGTAAATCCAAGCGATTCCGTAGAGCAGAAACGCAGTGGCGAAGGAGCCTAGCAGGAAATACTTGAGCGCCGATTCGTTGTTGCGCTTGTCGTCGCGGAGATACCCAGCCAGCACGTAGCTCGCGATGGAGGAAATTTCCAGACCAATGAAAATCATAATGAGCTCATTGGCGCTCACCATGACACACTGGCCAGCGATCGAAAACAGCAGCAAGGCGTAATATTCGCCCGAGTCGGCCTGTTCACGCTTCAAATAAGCAAACGAGCAAGCAAGCGTGAGCACTCCGACGAGAATCGACAAGTATCGGAAGAAGGTGGCAAAGCCATCCACCAGGAGCATGTCGGAAAAAGCAGTTCCGGGATTCGCCGCGGCGACAGCGGCACCCCAAGCCGCCGCTAGCAGGCCCACAAGGGCAAGAATTCCCAATCGGTGCTTCTCTCCCTCCTTTGTCAACGGGTCGAGCACCATGATTAGGGTGGCGAACACCGTCAATAGCAATTCGGGCGCGAACCGTATCAGATGAACCGGTTCGGGAATGAATCTAGCGTCCATGTGCGATCTCTCCAAGTTGCGCCAAGCCTGGATGCGGATTCAAATCGACGCGAAACTCGACCCCTTGCTTGCTCTGCTCGAGAACGCGCGCGTTGGCGGCGCTGATCGTGGGCAGAAAGCTTTTGGTGTAAACTCCCATCCAAACCATGAGGATCAACAAGGGGAGGGCCGCTGCCAACTCCCGAGCGTTCAAATCCGCCATGTGCCCTTTCAACTGCTCATTGGTTTCGCCGAGAAAGGCGCGCTGGTAGAGCCACAGCATGTAGGCCGCGCCGAGAATGACGCCAATGGCGGCCAGAACAGTCCAGGTGAAGTTGACCTGCGCCGTGCCTTGCAACACCAGGAACTCGCCGACGAAATTGTTTAGAGTGGGCAGACCAATGCTGGCCAGGGAAGTGATGAGGAATACCGTTGCGAGAACAGGCGCGGGCGTGGCCACGCCGCCATAGTCTTTGATCTCAAGCGAATGAGTTCGTTCGTAGCAGTAGCCCACCAGCATGAACAAGGCGCCGGTGGAGATACCATGATTGAGCATCTGGTAAACGGCGCCGTCTAAACCATTCTGGGTGAAGGAAAAGATGCCGAGGACGACAAATCCCAAGTGGCTCACCGAGGAGTAGGCCACCAGTTTTTTCATATTCGGCTGCACCAGGGCCACGAGCGCCCCGTAGATGATCCCGATGATGGCCAGCGCGGCAATCCAAGGTGCGCATTCCCGTGAGGCAGATGGGAACAAAGGCAGGCAAAACCGCACAATGCCATAAGTACCCATTTTCAGCATCACGGCGGCAAGCATGACGGAGCCCGCAGTGGGAGCCTCGACGTGCGCGTCTGGCAGCCAGGTGTGCAAGGGGAACAAAGGCACCTTAATCGCGAAGGCAAAGAAGAAGGCAAGGAACAGGGCCATCTGTTCGGTGCTGCTGAGCACCAGCCGCCCGCTTTGAAGCAGATTCAAAATGTTGACATAGTCGAAGGTCTGCGCCTTGTTAAACAGGTAGATGATGGCCGCGAGCATCAAAACGGAACCGGCCATCGTATAGAGAAAGAATTTGACGGCGGCATAGATGCGGCGTTCGTGTCCCCAGATGCCTATGAGGAAATACATGGGGACGAGGCACACTTCCCAGAACACGTAGAACAAAAACAGGTCCCAGGCTACAAAAACGCCAATCAGCCCAAACTCGAGCAGGAGTAAAAACGCATAGAACTCTTTCACGCGATTGTCGATGTATTTCCAGGAGACGAGCACCGAGATAGGAGTCAGCAGCGTGGAGAGGATCACCAGCCAGATGCTCAAGCCATCTACGCCGACGTGATAGCGAATTTCTGGCGTGCGGATCCAAGGCACGTCCGTAACAAACGCATTTCCGCTCGGGGTCTCATAAAACGGGATGGTGAGACCTAGCGAGAGCACGAAAACGATCAGCGAGATAACAAGTGCGGCAAGCCGAATGGTGTTCTCGGCAGAGCGCGGAAGCAGCAACAAGGCGACAAAGCCCAGGAGAGGAAGCAGCAGGGTGACGTCGAGCAGGGTCATCGCGCTCCTCCCACCGCGATGCCAAGCACCACCAGTACCGCGACCGAGCCTAGCGTGACCCAGGCGGCATAGTTGCGGATATTGCCGGATTGGAAGGCGCGGAGAACACCGCCCACGCCTCGCGCCAGCGTTGCGGTTCCGTTCACACAGCCATCAATCAGGCCGACATCGACGACGCGCCACAACAGGGACCGGGAACCGTGGACAATTGGCCTCACAACTGCAGCGTCGTACAATTCGTCGACCAGGTATTTGTTGTAGACCAATTTGTAGAAGCCGCCGAGCGCGCTCGCGATCGAGTCCGCAAGCCCTGGCTTGACGACATACAGCACATACGCAACGCCAATCCCGAGCACGCCTGCGGCCACTGAGATCGCCACAAGCGCCATCTCATGCCCGCCTTCGGCAAGTGGGAACAGCGGAGCCAGATAGTTTGGCACTTTGAAATACCAGCCCCCGAAAAGTGACAGAGCCGCCAGCACAGCAAGCGGTCCCCACATGATAAAGGGCGACTCGTGGGGGTGATGATGTCCGCGATACTGGCCAAAGAAGCACAGGAACATCGCGCGCGAAACGTAGAACGCGGTCATCGCCGCCGTAACCACTCCAACCCAGTACATCCAGGGATGGTGGTGATGCGCGGCCAACAGAATTTCGTCTTTCGAGAAATAACCCGCAAAGGGTGGAATGCCCGCAATGGCGACCCAGGCACAGCACAGCACAGCGAACGTAATGGGGATTTTTTTACGCAAACCACCCATCTGACGGAGGTCCTGTTCACCCTCCAGGGCGTGGATCACGCTGCCCGCGCCAAGAAACAAGAGCGCTTTAAAGAAGGCGTGCGTCACCACGTGATAAATCCCTGCTGCAAAGGCGCCCACGCCGCAGGCCAGAAACATGTAGCCCAGTTGCGAGACCGTTGAGTAAGCGAAGACCTTTTTGATGTCATACTGCGTGATTCCGATGGTGGCGGCGAGAACAGCGGTCAACAGCCCAATGATCGCCACAACCTCCATGGCTAGCGGAGCATGCTGATAGATCACCGCGGAGCGAGCCACCATGTAGACACCGGCGGTGACCATGGTTGCGGCGTGGATTAAGGCCGATACGGGAGTGGGGCCCTCCATGGCGTCAGGCAGCCAGACGTAAAGCGGGATTTGTGCGGATTTACCGGTTGCGCCAACAAACAGCAGGAGAGCGATCGCCGTAAGCAAGCCAGCGGAGTGTTCGACGGGCATCGGCGCGACGGCAGCAAACACTTTGCCGAAATCCAGCGATCCGAACTGCACGAACATCAGGAACAGGGCCAGCGTGTAGCCGAAATCTCCGATGCGGTTTACGATGAAAGCCTTCTTGGCAGCGTCGGCAGCGCTCTTTCTGACAAAGTAGAAACCGATGAGCAAGTAGCTGCACAGGCCTACGCCTTCCCAGCCCACAAACATGAGCAAGTAGTTGGCGCCGAGCACCAACGTCAACATGAAAAACATGAACAGATTGAGGTAGGCGAAAAACCGGTAATAGCCGCCCTCGTGCGCCATATATCCAACGGCGTAGAGATGGATCAAGGAACCGATGCCGGTGACCACCAGCAGCATAACTGCTGTCAACCGGTCCACCATGAAGTCCACGCCGATGTTTAAGGCGCCGCTTTCTATCCAGGTGAAATAGCGCTCGATGTAGGCGGTCTCCAAACTGCCTAGCGAAGACAGCGTCTTTAACACCCACAGGAAGCTGAGCACGGGCATTGCGACGGCGATCAAACTGACGGCGATCTGGGGCAAGCGTTTGCCAACCGTCCCGTTGAGAGCGAAGCCGGCCAGTGGGAGTGCGGGAATAAGCCAGAGATGTTCCATGGTCAGTTTTTGAGCGAGCTGACGTCGTCAATGGCGAGCGTGGCCCGGTTTTTAAACACAGTCAAAATGATGGCCAGACCAACGGCCGCTTCGGCTGCCGCCACCACCATGACGAAGAATGAAAAGATGTGGCCATCGACCTGGCGCAATTGATAGGAAAAGGCAATGAAACTCAGGTTCACGGCGTTCAGCATGAGTTCAATCGACATGAAGACCGTGATGATGTTTCGGCGGACGACGAAGCCTGCCACACCAAGGCCGAACAGGATGGCACTCAGGATCAGATACCAGGACAGAGGCACAGAACTCGGCATGGCTTTTAAATCTCCTTCCGCGCGAGCACAACCGCACCTAAAATGGCGATCAAAATCAGTAAGGAAGTCACTTCGAAGGGCAGAAGATACTCGGTGAAAAGCTTCAGGCCCACCCCGCGGGCGGTTCCTTCGGTGAAGGTTCCAAAAACTACGTTCTCGGTCTTCGGGAGCAAGGTCCGGATGAGGAAGCCGATGAGCACGATGAAACCGATAAGAGCGGGAACACCAAAGAGGCGCGCAAAAAGGGCCTTGTCCGTTTTTCGTTCTGACCCCGCATTGAGCAGCATAATGGTGAAGACAAACAAAACCATAATGGCTCCGGCATAGACGATCATCTGAGCCGCAGCCATGAACTCGGCGCCTAGAAGCAAATAGAGCACCGCGAGAGCAGCCATCACGCCGACTAAGGACAAGGCGCTTGAGATCGGGTGCCGCTGCACCACTAAGTTGACGCCGCAGCCGACGGCAATTGCCGCAAAAATCAAAAAGAGAATCGCATCCATCGTCGAGCTCGAACTTCAATTCACGATCGCCACAAGAATTCCGGTGGCGAGCAGTTGAACGACTGACACCGGGAACAGGAACGTCCAGGTGAACTTCATGAGCTGGTCATAGCGGAACCGCGGCAAGGTGCCGCGAACCCAAATGAACAGGAAGAGAATCGCGCCGGTCTTGGCGGCGAACCAGAACAAGGGGGTTAACGCGTCGCGCAACAGGGGAAGCGTGAAAATACCCGCCAAACCGAGAAGGACGACGCCTAGAACGGGAAACGTGTACTTATCCCAGGGACGCGTGGGACTGGTTTGGGTGGCGTGATAGAACGCCAGCAAGGAGAATCCAACGAAGATGGCCGGGGGGATCCAATTTGAAATGACTTCTGGCAGGGGTGGATTCCAACCCCCCAGGAACAAATGGGTGGCTACGGCGGAAATCGTCACCATGTTGCAGTATTCCGCGGTAAAGAATGCGGCGAAATTGGTGCTACTGTATTCGGTGTGAAAGCCGGCTACCAACTCGTTTTCGGCTTCTGGCAGGTCGAAGGGCACACGGTTGGTCTCCGCGAAGCCAGCAATGAGAAAAACAATAAAAGCGAGTAGCTGCGGCATCGGCATCTGAAAAATGTGCCACTTCGGGATGAGGCCAAAGTAGAAACCCGCCTGAGCCTCTGCAATTTCGCGCAAGCTCAGTGTGTTGCACATCAGCAAGGGCGAAACGATAGCCAGCGCTAGCGGAAGCTCGTAGCTAATCATCTGAGCCGAACTGCGCAAACCGCCCAGCAAGGCATATTTGTTGTTGGAAGCCCAACCGCCAAGCGCGACAGCGTAGACGCTAACCGACGAGATCGCTAGAATCACCAGAATGCCCAGATTGACGTTCGCCAGTTCGAGATAGGTCTTGTAGCCAAAGACTTCAACTTGCTTTCCAAAGGGGATGACCGAGATCGACACAAGCGCCAGGGCGACGGCCAAGAAAGGCGCCAGAAGGTAATAAAATTTGTTGACCTGGGCAGGCAGCACACCTTCCTTGGTCACCAGCTTGATCAAATCGGCGAGAGGCTGGAGCAAACCATGCGGACCGACGCGGTAGGGTCCCACGCGCAACTGGATATGGGCGAGCACCTTGCGTTCGATCCAAACTAAGTATGCGGCGGTAGTGAGCAAAACGAAGGCCACTAACGCGGCCTTGATGCCGGTGATGATGAAAAATTCCATTCTTTGTCCGCTAGACTAAGGGCGGTACAGCTCGCCCGGGTATTCGAGAACAGACGTCAACTTCTTCGAATAACGACCCAAAGAGCCAGACGTGAACAGAGTGTTGCTCGCCGACTGGATCAGGTCCGGCCGAGAAATCACCGGAATCCTGCCATTCAGGGGGCTGGTTTGCGCAGCCTGTCCTGTGGCGACGACTGGCAAAGGAATATTATAGCCTCGAACTTGGGTTCGGATTTGCTCAAAGACGCTTTGCACCGTCCAAATTCCGAGGTTCAGCTTCATTTCCTTCGCCAGTAAGCCCATGATTTCGAGGTCCGGTTTCGTTCCCATGGTCTTGGCGGCGGCCGTCAGCTTCTGGCACTGACCCGTGACATTGGTCACCGTGCCGTTCTTTTCATAGGCGCTGGCCGCCGGTAGTACAACGTCAGCCCGCTGAGCGGTTTCGGTGAGAAACATCTCTTGGACGACAACGAAAGCGTTTGCCGCAGCTAAGGAATAGCGCGCGAGAGGATTGGCTCCAACCACCCAGAGCACATCAAGATCGGTTGCGGCCATCATTTCCGGCAGCGTCAAGCCAGGATTATCAACAGGCTGGTAGCCAGGCCCGAGATCGGGCAACAAGCCCATGTCGACTGCGCCGCGCGAATTGGAGTAGTCGACCAGGCAAATATACTTGACGGGAATGTTCAGCGAGTCAGCAAATGCAACCAGCCGCCGGACATCCTCCCCTTTGATGGAAGAGCCAAAGAGGATGAGCAGCTCCGGCTCCTGCGAAAGCATGGGGCGGAGGGATTCAACCCCTTCCAATTCCTTTCCAGGCTCGGTTCGCACCCGGGAAACTGAGTACTGGTCCTCGCGCACCGGCCCGCGCGTGACGGTGTAGACTCGGGCGTTGTGATGGCGGAAGTTGGCGCGAAGTTGATAGGCCAGCAGCGGGTGCTCCTGCGCAAGGTCAGCGCCTACCACGAGCGCGGCTTTCATCTGATAGCAATCTTCGACAGTGGCCAGTGCGTTGGTGCGACCCGCGAGAGCATCCATGAGGGTCACCACATCCCCCGAGCGGTGGTGATCAATGTTATTTGTGCCGAGTCCTTGCCGGGCGAACTTCTGTAGGAAGAAATTCTCTTCGTTTGTCGTTTTGGTGGAGCCTACGATGCCAAACTTGCCGTTGCGCGCCTTGACTTCGGCGAATTTCTTGGCCACGGCCTCGAGCGCTTTGGCCCAGCTCACCTCTTGCAGCTTTCCATCGATGCGCATCAAGGGCGAAGTAAGGCGTTCGGGGTGGTCCTGAAAGTCGAAGGCAAACCGCCCTTTGATGCAGAGAAACTCTCCGTTAATACCGCTTTTGTCCCGGTTATTGCCCCGGACGATTTTTTCGTTGCGCACGCCGAGAGTGGTCTTGCAGCCATTGGAGCAAAAGGTGCAGATCGTACCGACGTGCTTCATTTCCCAGGGCCGGGTCTGGTAGCGGTACGTTCCGCTGGTGAGCGCACCGACAGGGCAAATGTCAATGCAAGCTCCGCATTCATCGCACTCCAGGTGATCGCCATGGCTGGGTGCAATTTCGCTGTAGACGCCGCGGTTCACGATGCCCAGAGCTCCAACGCCCATCCCCTCGCTACAGACGCGGATACAGCGATAGCACAGAATGCAGCGAGGCGCATCGTAAAACACAATCGGCGACCATTGTTTTTCGTCTACATGGTGCTTGATTTCTGTGAAACGGCTCTCGGCCGCTCCGTATCGAAACACCATGTCCTGCAATTCGCACTCGCCACCCTTATCGCAGACCGGGCAGTCCAAGGGGTGATTGGTGAGGAGGAACTCCAGGGTCGATTTGCGCGCCTTCACCACTGGGTCGCTTTCCGTTTTCACCACCATGCCTTCGGCCACAGGGAGGGTGCAGCTAGCCTGGAGTTTGGGCATCTTTTCTACTTCAACCAGGCACATCCGGCAGGCCGCTTGGAGCGAAAACCCTTCGTAATAGCAGAAGGCCGGGATCTCGATGCCCGCGCGCTTAGCCGCATCGATCACGAGTGTGCCGGGAGGCGCTTGAACCGTTTTGCCGTTGATGGTGAGAGTGACCAAATCAGCCATTTTCTTCAGACCGCCTTTTATTGGACAACTACAAACGGATGATTCGCCGAGGCCGGCATTGCGACCTGCACCTTGGCGATTTTCGCTTCAAACTCATGACGGAATTTCTGAACAATGGAAATGGTAGGCAAGGCAGCGGCGTCACCGAGCGGGCAGAAGGTGCGGCCGAGCATATTCTGAGCCAGGTCGCCGACCAGGTCGATATCGCGGCTTGTGCCGAGGCCTTGGTCGAGCCGTGTCAGCAACTTCTTCAACCAGGTTGTGCCCTCGCGGCAGGGAATGCACCAACCACAGCTTTCGTGTTGATAGAAGTGCATGATGCGCAAGGCGGCTTTCACCATGTCAGTGTCTTCGTCCATGATGATGACCCCGCCCGAGCCGAGCATGGTGCCAGCCTTGGCCATGGAATCGTAGTCCATGGTAAGCGGCCAGGCTTCTTCGCCCGTGAGCACCGGGCAGGAGGAGCCCCCTGGGATGAAGGCTTTCATCTTTTTGCCGCCGCGAATGCCGCCGCCCACCTCGTTGATCATCTTCTCGACCGGGAATCCGAGCCGGAGTTCATACACTCCTGGCTTGTTGATGTGTCCGGTCAAGCAGGTCAGCTTAGTTCCGCCCGCCTTAGGCACCCCTAGTTCGGCCCACGCTTTTCCCCCCATCTCGATAATGCTGGGCACGGCGCAGAACGTTTCTACGTTATTCAGAACCGTGGGACATTGGTAGAGCCCGGCAACGGCTGGAAATGGAGGGCGGATCCGCGGTTGTCCGCGTTTGCCTTCGAGCGATTCGAGCAAGGCGGACTCTTCGCCGCATTCGTAGGCGCCAGCGCCCGTGTGGGTATAAAGATCAAACTCGATGCCGCGGCCAAGGATATTCTTGCCGAGATAATTGCGGGAATACGCTTCCTCAATCGCCCGGTCCATGATGTCGATCAAGTAGCGGTATTCGCCGCGGATGTAAATATAGCCCCGCTTGGCGCCCACTGCTTGCGCCGCGATGAGAACGCCTTCAATCAACAGGTGGGGGTCATTTTCCATGAGCACCCGGTCCTTGCAGGTGCCTGGCTCGGATTCATCAGCGTTGACTACGATGTATTTGGGTTTGGGCGACTGACGTGGAACGAAGCTCCATTTCAAGCCAGTGGGAAAGCCTGCCCCGCCACGGCCACGCAGGTTCGAGGCTTTCACCTCCTCGATAATCTGTTCCTGTGTCATCTCCAAGCACTTCTCAAAGGATCGATAGCCGCCGTGTGCCAAATACGTATCGATATGAGCCGAATTGGGTAAACCAAAGCGGCGCGTTAGCACGCGTGTCTCAAGCGGACTTGGTTCGTTGTACAGCATGGCTCTTATTGGACCTTTTTCAGGCTGTCGATGATCTGATCAAACTTTTCGGGAGTTACATGATGATGGAAGTCGTAATTCACCTGGATGGCCGGAGCCCATGAGCAAGCCCCGATGCACTCTACTTCCTCAAGAGAAAACTGTCCGTCGGCCGACACTTGTTTGTGTCCAAGCCCGAGCTTTTGACAAGCGTGTTCAAACAGCTTGTCAGCGTCCCATAACAAGCAGCTAATGTTGGTGCAGATTTGAATGTGATATTTGCCCATCGGTTTGCGATGAAGCATGGAGTAGTAAGAAACTACTTCATCCACTTGAACCGGCGGGATGTTGAGACGCTTGGCCACTTCCTGTACCAGTTCGGGCGTAATGCAGCCAACCTCGTCCTGAGTAAACATCAGCATGGGGACAAGGGCGCTTTTCTCCTTGCCTGGGGGATAGCTGGCAATCAGTTTGGCCAATTTCTTTTCTAGTTCGGGAGAGAAAGTCATCGATCTGTGTCTCCAAGGACGAAGTCCATGCTACCGAGCGAGGCGATGGAATCAGCGATCGGGTAGCCCTCAAACATCGTGGGAAGGGCTTGAAGGTTGCCAAAGCTAGGCGTGCGCATAAAAACCCGGTACGGTTTGGAGGTGCCATCGCTGACCACGTAATAACCGAGCTCGCCGCGGGGCGACTCCACCACCTGATAAACTTCGCCAGCTGGGACCCGGAAGCCTTCGGTAACGATCTTGAAGTGGTAGATCAGGGCCTCCATTTCGGTCTTCATCTTTTCGCGATCGGGCAGCACGACTTTAGGAGCATCCGCCGTCACCGGCCCGCCGGGCATTCCATCGCGGGCTTGCTGGATAATCTTGAGGCTTTCCCGCATTTCCGCCATGCGGACTAAGTAGCGGGCGTAGACGTCATTTTCGGTGCGGGTAGGAACGTCGAAGTCAAATTTTTCATAGCCCGAGTAGGGGGCGTCTTTGCGAGCGTCCACCTTCAGGCCGGCGCCCCGCAGCATGGGCCCGGTGACGCCAAGATCCAGCATGTCTTGTAAGCTGATGAAACCGACGCCTTGGGTGCGCCGCTTAAAGATGGGGTTTTCGTTGAGCAGTCCCTCGAACATGTCCAGGCGCGATGGCATGACCTTGAGGAACTTATCAATCCACTTCTCCCATCCCCGGGGGGCATCTAGGGCCAGGCCTCCGATGCGGAAGTAACTCGTCATCATGCGCTGTCCAGAGAAGAACTCAAACAGCCGCAGGATTTCTTCGCGCTCGCGGAAGCAGTAGAAGAACATGCTCATAGCGCCCACATCCAAGGCGCTCGTGCCCAGCCAGACGAGGTGAGAGTTGATGCGCGTAATCTCGGTCAGCATGACGCGCATAAACTGCGCGCGCGGGGGCACTTCGAGGCCGAGCAGCTTTTCGACCGCCAAGCAGTAGCACAGGTTATTGGAGAGGTTGGCCAGATAGTCGACCCGGTCGGTGAGGGGAACCACTTGCTGCCAGGTCCGCACCTCACACTGTTTCTCGATGCCCGTATGCAAGTAGCCAATCTCGGGGACCGCCTTGGTGATGGTTTCGCCATCCAGCTCTAGCACAATACGCAATACGCCATGCGTAGAGGGGTGCTGCGGGCCCATGTTCAGGGTCATCCGCCGCGTGGTTCCGGCTTGAGGCTCACCAGCTTCTTCGGCTAGCTCAACCAGCGTCTCGTAATCAGCCATTGGGGGCAACTCCTTGATTGCGCCTCGCTACTGCTGCTCGGCGTAGCTGTACTTATAACCGTGGATAGGGAAATCTTTTCGAAGCGGATGCCCTTTCCATCCTTCGGGCATCATGATTCGCTTGAGGTTGGGATGATTGCGGAAAGTGATTCCAAATAAGTCAAATGTTTCCCGTTCGTACCAATCGGCAGACCGCCAGACCGAGTATACGGAGTCAATTTCCGGCTTTTCTCCGCTCACGGGGCATTTCAACCGCAGCCAGCGATTCTTCTCCAGGGATTGTAGGTGGTAGACGACTTCAAAGCGCGGCTCGCGCGGATACCAATCCACAGCGGTGACGCTCGAAAGGCGGATGAAATTTTGCTCTGTTTTTAGAAAGCGGCATACGTCAACAATTTGCGCCGGATCAAGGATGAGCGTGGTTTCGCCGTAAGCAAGCTTGGCGCTTTGAACTGCCGAGGGAAACTGAGCCGTTAACGCAGAAACGACAGGATCTTGGAGGAGAGTTTCGGGGATCATTTCAACACCTGCTTCTTCTGCTGGAAGGTCTGCTCGTCTTCGAGCTGCCAGTCGAGCACCCCCTTTTTCCAGATGTAAAAGAAGCCGGACAGAATCAGAATGATGAACAAGAACATCTCAATGAAGGCGAAAAGTTTCAGATCGCGATAAACAACCGCCCAGGGGTACAAGAAGATTGCTTCGATGTCGAACAAAATGAAAAGCATGGCCACCAAATAAAACTTCACGCTAAAGCGTTCTTTGGCCGAGCCAATGGGATTGACGCCGCATTCATAGGGCGTATCTTTCACTTTGTTTTTGACCCGCTTGCCAACGAGGAAAGAAAGGCCCACCAAAGCGGCGGCTACTACCACCCCAAGCAGCACTTGCAACAGGATGGGGAAATATTGTTCGGGATAGGTGGAGGGCATGTGTTTGGCTCTTTTCCCCTAAATTCTGATCATACGGAGGCGTAGGAAGAGGTGTCAAACGAAGGCTCGAAACACAAACAAACATAGCCCGACCGAAATGTTTCTTTGAGAGCGGAGAAGTAAGGAGGAGGTGGGGGACAAGCGGCCGGCTCAGGCCAGACGAATTCCGTGGCTGCGGCCTGCGAATCTCTCGCGCCGGAGGTGAAGCGCAGCGGTCAGGCGACCTTGGGGAGTTGCTTGACGATCTCAGCGACGAACTGTTTGGCGTCTCCAAACAGCATCAGGGTGCGATCGGAATAGTAAAGCTCGTTGTCAATTCCCGCGAAGCCTGGATTTAAGCTGCGCTTAATCACCATGACCGTCTGCGCTTTATCGACATCCAGGATGGGCATGCCGTAGATCGGGCTTGACGTGTCGTGGCGAGCGGCGGGATTCACAACGTCGTTCGCACCAATGACGAGCGCCACGTCCGCTTCGCTGAACTCGGAGTTGATTTCCTCCATCTCGTGTAAACGCTCGTAGGAGATGTCGGCTTCGGCCAGCAGGACGTTCATGTGGCCGGGCATTCGTCCCGCCACGGGGTGGATGGCGAACTGCACGTCCACCCCACGTTTGACGAGTTGATCAGTGAGCTCGCGGATTTTGTGCTGCGCTTGGGCCACGGCCATGCCATAACCTGGGACCACAATCACCTTGCGGGCGGCGGCCAAGATCGCGGCAGCGTCTTCAGGCGAGGCACTGCGCACGGGCCGCTGCTGGGCGGCCGTGGTGGAGCCTTCCTGTGCTTGGCCAAAAGCGCCAAAAAGAACGTTGGTGAAACTGCGGTTCATGGCTTTGCACATCAACACCGAGAGAATGAAGCCGGAAGCTGCATTTAGGGCGCCGGCAATGATGAGCAACTTGTTGTTGAGAGCAAAACCCATGGCAGCCGCGGCCATTCCGGCGTAGGAGTTAAGCAGCGCGATCACTGTAGGCATGTCACCGCCGCCGATGGGAATAATCAACAGCACGCCGAACAGGAGCGCAAGCAAGCTAAATGCAGGGAAGGCCCAACCGGGCGCGCTCCCTTCAATCGTCCAAGCCCCCAGGGCTACGGCGATTCCCAACAAGGAAAGATTGACCACGTTCTGCCCGCGGTAGGTTACCGGGCGCGTGGGCACCAGCTCTTGCAATTTGGCGAAGGCCATGACACTGGCGGTGAAAGTGAGATAGCCGAGGAGGGTCTCAACGACAAGGGCGAACATGCGGAAGCCGTGCGGTTGGTGCTGGTAGTATTCCGCTGTTCCGACCAAAGCAGCCGCGAGCGCGCCGAAGGCATGCGAGAGAGCCGTCAACTGCGGCACGGCTGTCATAGGCATGAGAAAGGCGAGCGGAGCGCCGATGGCGCTGCCCACAACCATCCCCACAACGATCCATTCATAGCTGACGACTTCGTGGCGCAACAGCGTGCCGACGACAGCAAACAGCATCCCGATTTGTCCTGCTCGCACGCCGCGGCGAGCCGTTGTCGGCGAATTCAGCCACTTAATGGAGAGGGTGATTAAAATCGCAGCAATCAGGTAGGAGATCTGCCAGAAGGCTTGCGGGCTCACTTCTTGTCGTCCTTCCTGAACATCTTCAACATGCGGTCGGTGATGAGGAAGCCGCTGACGATGTTAATCGTGGCGGTCACTACAGCCAAGGTCCCTAAGACCTTACTGAGAACGGTCGCCTCACCCGAACCGGTGATCAGAATGGCGCCGACAACGGAAATCGCCGAGATGGCGTTGGTCAGCGACATCAAAGGTGTATGAAGCAATGGGGAAACCTTATGCACGAGCTCCAAGCCGAGGAATCCCGCCAGAACGAACACATAAATGCTAAGTTCCACTTCCACGCTCATGCTTGCACCGCCGTTTGCAGGAGAGAACGCACTTTCGGATGGACCACCTGGCCGCCTTCGGCAACCAGCGATTCGCGAATGATCTCATCCTCGAGATTGAGATGGATCTGTCCGTCTTTGATCATGTTTTTGAGGAAGGCGGCTAGGTTGCGCGAGTACATCATGCTCGCGTGATAGGGGACAGAAGAAGGCAAATTTACGGGTCCAAGGATTTGCACGCCGCCTTCCCAGACGGTTTCTCCGGCCCGCGTGAGCTCGCAGTTTCCGCCGCGTTCGGCGGCCAGATCGACAATCACCGATCCGAGCGGCAAGGCGTGAACCATTTCTCTGGTGATCAGGACCGGGGCGCGGCGGCCAGGCACGGCGGCCGTGGTGATGACGACGTCTTGCTCTTTCAAGGCTACGGCCATTTGTTCGCGCTGGCGGCGATAATCGGCCTCGGAGAGCTCTCGCGCATATCCGCCCTCGCCTTCGCCTTTCGCCCCCCCGAGATCAATTTGAAGAAATTTTGCTCCCAAACTTTCGATCTGTTCGCGGACGGCGGCGCGAACATCGTAGCCCATCACGACGGCTCCAAGGCGCCTGGCCGTGGCGATGGCCTGCAACCCGGCTACGCCCGCGCCAAGGACGAGAACGCGGGCAGCGGGCACCGTGCCTGCGGCCGTCATCATCATGGGAAACATGCGCGGCAAGGCGTGCGCCGCAATTAACACGGCTTTGTAACCAGCAATCGAGGCCATGGAGGAGAGCGCGTCCATGCTTTGCGCCCGTGTGATTCGAGGCACCAGTTCCATGGCGAATAATCGGGCTCCGGTGGAAGCAATCTTCGCGGCAAACGCGGGCTCGGACAGAGGATCGCAAAAGCCAATTAGGGTGTGGTTCGAGTTCAGACCTTGCGTTTCGTTCACCCGCACGTGAAGAAGAATCTGAGCTTTTTCGCGTACTTGTTCAGCATTGTCGGCCCAGTTGACTCCTTTGGCAGAATATTCGCTATCTGGAAAACCCGCCGCGGCGCCCGCGCCTTTTTCCATCCACACTTCAACACCCAGCTTGCTGAGGATGTCCAGCGCTTTTGGCGTCATGGCTACGCGGCGCTCCCCGGGCGCGGTTTCTTTCACCACTCCGACCTTCAATGACAAGCTCGGCTGAACCTCCTTCAAGTCGCGCGTTTACAGGGGCGCAATCTGGATCCGCGCATCAAACATCGATTTCAATCCTAGTGGTACGCCCCTTATTATCTTTCATTCCCCATCTTCTTTCATCTTGTGGCCGGCGGGTCACAGCACGCGCAACAAATGATAGGTCTTTTTGCCCGAACGCAGCAAAATGGCCCCAGGCCACTCCATGTCTGCAGCAGTCACGGTTTTCCGCGTGGCGTCGACACGTTTGTTATTGAGGTAAAACCCACCGCCTTCGATGAGCTTTCGCGCCGCGCCCTTGCTTTCTGCGATTCGCGTGCGAGTGAGGAGATCCGGCAAGGCGAGACCGGCTTCGAGTTCGGCGCGAGAAACCGTACTTGAGGGCACTTCCCGCGCCAGCAACTCCAGTGTTGCCTCGTCGGGAACAAGATCCGCTGAGCCAAACAAAAGGCGAGAGGCTTGTTCGACGGCGCGCAGGGCCTGCTCGCCGTGCACCATTCGCGTGCATTCGGCGGCCAGAACCTTCTGCGCAGTTCGCTCTTCCGGTTTCTCTCTGGTGATGGCGGCGAGTTCCTGAATTTGAGCGGGATCGAGAAACGTAAACAGCTTGAGGTAGGCGATGACGTCGGCATCGGCCGTTTGGATCCAGTATTGATACAGCTGGTAGGGGCTGGTGAGGTTTTCGTCTAAATAGACCGCGCCCTCCTCGCTTTTGCCAAATTTTTTGCCGGTTGAGGTGGTCAGTAAGGGGAAGGTGATTCCTTCGGCCCGGCGTCTGAGCATCCGGCGCACCAAATCGGCGCCGGAGACGATGTTGCCCCATTGATCGCTGCCTCCCATTTGAATGGTGCAGTCGTACTCGCGGCATAAGTGCAGGAAGTCATAGGCCTGGAGCAGCATATAACTGAATTCGGTGTAAGAAATACCTTGATCACGGCCTTCCAGGCGGATGCGAACCGAGTCGCGCTTGACCATTTCGTTCACCGAAAAGTGTTTGCCAATGTCGCGTAAAAAGTCGATCAGTTTCAGCGAGCACAGCCAGTCGGCGTTGTTGAGCAGGAGGGCTCCTTGAGGCGGCGAGAAATCGAGGAAGCGCGCCAGCTGCTTGCGCATGCCTTCGCAGTTGGCCTGCACTTGTTCTGGGGTGAGCAGTGCCCGCTCGCTGGTTTTGCCGCTAGGATCGCCAATCAGCCCGGTGCCGCCGCCGACGAGAACAATGGGGCGATGCCCGGCGCGCTGCGCATGAGCCAAGCCCATGATCGGGATCAGACTGCCGAGATGGAGGCTTGCCGCCGTAGGGTCGAAGCCCACATAGAGCGTGCGCCGGGCTTCAAGCAAGTAGCGATCTAGGTCCTCGCTGGTGGTTTGCGCCAGAAACCCACGCCAGCGAAATTCTGCCATCAAGTCCTTCATGGGAGAACTTTTAGTATCGCCCACAGAGGAGGCAGGATCGATTGCCGGAGCGGGCCAGTCGACTTAAATGTAGGCGATGACGTCGATCTCGACTAGGGAGTTGCCGGGGATGCCTCCTGCGGCGGCGATGGTGGTTCGCACGGGGGGCTCTGGCCCGAAGCGACCAAGAAAGACTTCGTTCATGGCCTGGTAGTCTTTGAGGTCATTGAGGTAAACATTGCACTTTAGCACCTTCTCCATCGAGGAGCCGCACTCTTCTAACCGTTTTTGGATTTCATCGAGTACGTGCTTGGTGTGGGCCTTGATGTCGCCTTCAAAATGGGCGCCAATTCCCGCAATAAAGAGCAAGTTACCGTAGGAGACGGCGCCGCTAAACAAAGGTGTTTTTTCTGGCTTCTTGCCATTGCGATAATGCACCCGTTTTTGGGGTTTGTTTTGAGCCTTCGCCGCTGGACTCGCAGCGACAGTAGCGCCGCCAGCCAGACTTGCGGCTAGGAATTTTCTGCGACTGTTGGGCATGAATCCTCCTCGCCGCATGATACGCAATTTCTAGCATGCCGGGCTTGGAAGGAGGGTCGAGGCGTAGCCGCTTGGAGGCTTCCCCATACGGTAGTCGCGTTGCCGCTCCAGCGGGCGGTGGTTTGAATTCGCTAGGATCGGCTAAGGCATGGGTGAGCCGGGTATCGAGCCTGTGGCATCGCTGCTTGGACGGGAGTGTCATCCGCTTGACGTGTTCTTCCGTCCGCGGTCAGTGGCTGTCGTTGGTGCTAGTGAAGCGCCGGGCAGCGTCGGACGGGCGACGTTTTGGAATCTCATCAGCTCACCCTTTGGCGGAGTGGTCTATCCTGTTCATCCCAAGCGCAATAGCGTCTTAGGGGTCAAGGCTTACTCTTCTGTCCTCAAGATTGCCGAAGCGATTGATCTGGCGGTGATTGCTACGCCAGCTCAGGCGGTCCCTGGCGTCATCCGGGAATGTGTTGAGGCAGGCGTCAAGGGAGCGATTATCCTCGCCGCCGGCTTTCGCGAGCTCGGGCCGGCGGGACTCGCGCTGGAACAGCAAGTCGTGGAGGAAGCGCGCAAAGGTGCTCTGCGGATCGTGGGGCCGAATTGCTTGGGAGTGATGTCGCCGGTGACGGGCCTAAACGCCACCTTCGCCTCCTGCATGGCGCGGCCAGGCAGCGTCGCCTTTTTGAGCCAAAGTGGAGCCCTGTGCACGGCTGTGCTGGATTGGGGTCGGAGGGAGATGGTGGGCTTCAGCGCATTTGTGTCGACCGGCTCCATGGCTGACCTTGGCTGGGGCGATTGGATTGAGTATCTCGGGCAGGACCCTTCAACGCGCAGCATCTTGATTTACATGGAGTCGGTTGGCGATCCGGGCGGATTTCTCTCCGCCGCACGCGAGGTGTCTTTCGGCAAGCCCATCCTGGTGATTAAAGCGGGGCGGACTGCTGGGGGAGCAAAGGCCGCCGCTGCGCACACGGGGGCGCAAGCAGGAAATGACGAGGTTGTGGACGCGGCTCTGCGACGTTGCGGGGTTCTCCGTGTGCACCAGCTTTCCGAGCTCTTCTACATGGCCGAGGTTCTTGGCAAACAGCCCCGTCCACGCGGCAAACGGCTCGCGATTGTCACCAACGCGGGAGGCCCAGGCGTGCTTGCCGCCGATGCTCTCATCCGCGCAGGGGGAGAACTCGCGCCGCTCGCTGAGGAAACGCAGCGACAGCTCAACGAAGCGTTACCTCCCGAGTGGAGCCATAACAACCCAGTTGACATTCTCGGGGACGCCCCGCCAGAACGATTCGCCAAGGCGATTGAGATTGTTGCGAAGGATCCGAACACCGACGGAGTCCTGGCGGTTCTTGCGCCACAGGCAGCCACCGACGCGACTAGGACGGCGGAACAGTTAAGGCCCTTCGCCCGTCTTTCCGGGAAACCGTTTCTGGCCAGCTGGATGGGCGCCTGCGAGGTTGCCAGCGGAGCGAGCATCTTGCAAGCTGCTGACATCCCTACGTTTCCCTATCCGGACACGGCGGCCCGCATGTTCTTATACATGTGGGCGCACCATGAAAATCTTCGCGCCATTTATGAAACTCCTGCGCTCGAGCCCACGCAAGGGGATTTGCCCCCGGGTGATCCGCGGACGCTGCTGGAAGGCAAAGAAGTGCTGAGTGAGGCCGAGATCCAGCAGCTTGTGGACGCCTATGCGTTGCGGTTGCCGGTTGGGTGCAAGCTCACGGTTGGCAGTTTTGTTGATGAACAATTTGGGCCAGCTCTTTTTGTGGAGAGCTCTGCTGGGCGGCGCGCGGTCGGCTTGCCGCCCCTCACGACTACGCTGGCGGGATTGATGCTAGACCAGCTGGGAGGCCTAGATGCTCCGCGGCAATCCATGGAGCAAATTCTGGTGCGCTTGGGGCGGATGGTGGTGGAGCAACCGCGAATTGAGAGATGCCGCCTCTCTGCGCGCGAGGCACAGATTGTGCTTCATCCTTCAAGCAAAGCGTTCGATTCGCTGCCCAAGCCAGCCATCCGTCCTTATCCGCTGGAATATGTCGATACCTGGAAGATGAAAAACGGCGAGACCGTCATCATCCGTCCCATCCGGCCTGAGGATGAGCCTCTAATTGCTCGCTTTCATGAAACGTTGAGTGAGCGCACGGTCTACTTTCGCTACCTATCGGCGCTCAAACTTTCCACCCGGATTGCACACGAGCGGCTAGTGCGCATCTGCTTTATTGATTATGCGCGCCAAATTGCTCTGGTCGTGGAATGGCAAAATCGCATCATTGCTGTAGCCCGTCTTTATAAGGATCCGCAAGCCTACGCCCGAGGTCGACGGGAGGCCGAGTTTGCCCTTGTGGTAAGCGATGAGTTCCAAGGACTGGGCCTTGGCAAGGAACTTCTGCGGCGGATCCTCGACATTGCGCGAAAAGAGGGAGTGGAGACCTTGTTTGGCGAGATTTCGGCGGAGAATCAACGCATGCAAGCCATTTGCCGCGCCATCGGATTTCGCATCCGCCGCGATTTTACCGATACGACGGTGATTGCGACGCTGCAGCTTTAGCGCCCGGTAAAGCGCGGTTCTCGCTTCTCGAGAAAGTGAGCCACCCCTTCCTTGAAATCTTCGCAATCCAAGCTTTCCAACATTTCCTGAATGGCGAGATCCATGGCCTGATCGAGGGTTTGCGACTGAGCAGCGTAGATCTGCCGCTTCATGATGCGGAGCGAGCGGGGGGAAACCGTTGTAGCCAGCTCGCGGGCGAAGCTCTGGACCGCAGCGACAAAACCTTCGTCGGGCAAAAGGCGGTGCACCAAGCCCAGTTCGAGCGCCTCCCGCGCTTCCACTTTGCGGGAAGTGAACATTAGCTCGAGCGCCTTGGGCAGGCCAATCAGCCGCGGCAAAATCCAGGCTAAGCCGTACTCCGCAATGAGACCACGCCGCGAGAAGATGACATTGAAGCTAGCGGATTCAGAAGCAAAGCGGAAGTCGCAATACAGCGGGATGACAAAGCCCAAGCCAACCGCCGGTCCATGAATCGCGGCCAGGAGCGGTTTCGGAATCGAAAGTAGCCAGGAGTGCTGGCGCTGGCTGTTTTGAGCTTCCGCGCCGCTCACCTTGCGATGCTCTGCGGGCTGGCCGCTCTCGGCCACCGAACGCAGCAAGCTCAAGTCCGCGCCTGCACAAAAGCCCCGGCCAGCGCCGGTAATTACAATTGCCCGCACCCGCTCATCCTCGCTGGCCGAGCGTAGGGCAGCGTTGAACTCTTCCTCCATTTGGCGGGTCCAAGCATTTAAGCGGTCTGGACGGTTCAAGGTGACCGTGGCCACCCAATCTGTGACATCGTAGAGAATTTGTTCGTACATCTGAGCGTTGTCCCTGCTGGTTCGACTACCATAGCACTGCGGGGGGCGGGCTTAAAGGCGGCCGCGTGTATGCGGCGAGTTGGCTTGCAGGATCATCCGTAGCGCGAAGGGGAGTTTTGTAAGCACGGCTACAAGAAACCGGTAGCGCCAGCCGGGAATCACGCAAACTTGGCCCCGGTCGAGCCCTTCAAGCGACGCCCGCACGACCTCTTCGGCCTGCATCCACCAGGAGCGAGGGACTGCGTTACGATCCACGCCCATCACATCGTGAAACTCGGTGTAGGTGAATCCAGGACAGAGAGCTTGGACTTTGACTGGGCTTTTCCGGGCGCGCAGCTCGAGTGCGAGACCTTCGCTAAAGGCGAGCATCCAAGCTTTCGTTGCGCAATAGCTGACGTTGGCGGGGCTGCGGGCGAAAGCGGCCACTGAGGCCACGTTGATGATGCCCCCTTGACCTTGGCGCACTAGGTTGTTGAGGGCGGCGTGCGTCAACCTCACCGCCGCCATCACATGGAGTTCGTGCATGGCGAGCTGGCCTTGAAGCTCTGCTTCCCAAAACAAGCGCGTCGTTCCGAATCCTGCGTTGTTCACCAAGAGGGCTAACCGTGGTTCTTGGCTCAGACGCTGCGCGAGGATCTCTTGCTCCGAGCGCAGGGTCAGGTCTGAGCGAATCAACTCGCAGTGGACTGACAACTGGCGGGCCAGCTGTTCAAGCCTCTCCCTCCGCCGCGCAATCAAAACCAGGTCGTAGCCGCGGGCAGCAAGCTGCCGGGCGAACTCCGACCCGAGTCCACTCGAGGCGCCTGTAATCCACGCCACTGGTCGATCGGCCATCGCTTCAGTTTAGAGGATTTCGCGGATTGGACCGAACGGCGCCGGGTGGGCGAGGGGCTTGGTCCTTCAAGAGGTGAGGGGAGCCACCCACACCCGGCTAGAGGCCGCATCTCCGAGTTGGACCCTGTCGCTTTTGACTTCCAGAGTGACGGTCTCGTCGTAGTTTTTGCGGATCATGCGCACGCGCGCGCCGGGATGGATGCCGAGGCCGTCCAGAAACTCAAGCAGTTCTCGGTCCCGCTCGAAGACGCTCATCACGCGCGCGTCACGATCGGGCGAAAGCTCGGAAAGGGGCAACCAGCCGCGGCGGCGGCGCTCTTCCGGCGTGTCCATCCCGATCCGGTTGCCGTGCGGGCAGGCTTCTGCTGGCCCGAGCTTATCGAGGAGTTTCCGCTCAAAGTCGGCGGACACGGCATGCTCGAGTTGCTCGGCCTCCTCGTGCACCTTGAACCATTCCATGCCAAAGATTTCCGTCAGCATCCGTTCGATCAGGTGATGGCGGTTTAGCAACTTGTTGGCAATCTCGCGGCCTGAGGGCGTCAGGCGAAGCTGCCCGTCTGGCTCCACCAGGATCAAACCATCACGCTTGAGCCGTTTGATGGCCATGGTGACCGCCGGCGGCGAGACTTTGAGCCAGCGCGCCAACGTAGCGGCAATCACGACTTCCCCTTCACTCTCCGCTTCTGCGATCGCCTTCAAATAGTTCTCTTTGGAAATTGTGATCCTCACGCCTTCTTTCCCTCATTCTACGATGGGCAGGGCCGGTTCTTGGTCCCGGTCAGGTTTTCGGTTTGGGAACCCCTGAGAGGCGGGGTTCGCGGTATAGTCAAGCAGTTGCAAGCGGATGCAACGGCCAGGTGAAATTGCTCGTGGTCACCATTCAACACATTTCCAAAGTCTATTGCCTGTATCGAAGACCGCTAGACCGACTGGTTGAAGCGCTGCCGTTTTTTGGCCAGCCTCGCCACACCAAGTTTTGGGCCCTGCGCGACGTCAGTTTCGAGGTTGAGCGGGGGGAAATTGTGAGCGTGGTCGGGCCAAACGGATCTGGCAAAAGCACGCTGCTACAGATTGTGAGCGGGATTCTGCAACCCACGAGCGGGCGAGTCCTGACCCAGGGTCGCATGGCCGCTTTGCTCGAGCTCGGGGCGGGTTTTAATCCCGAATTTAGCGGCCGCGAAAATGTTTTTCTCAGCGGGGAAATTCTCGGACTTTCGCGGCGCGAAATGGAGCGCGCCTTCCCGAAAATCGCCGCGTTTGCGGAACTTGGCGACTTCATGGACCGCCCAGTGAAGGAGTACTCAAGCGGGATGTACGTGCGGTTGGCGTTCTCCACGGCGATTCACGTCGAGCCCGATGTTTTGATCGTGGACGAGGCTTTGTCTGTCGGTGACGCAATCTTCGCCAGCCGGTGCATCAAAAAGTTTGAAGAACTCAAAGCGCGCAAGGTGACGGTTTTATTTGTTTCGCATGATCTCGGTTTGGTGAAGCGGCTGTCGAACCGGGCCGTGCTGTTGCTAAACGGCGAAGTAGCGGCGCTAGGCTCTGCCAGTGACGTCGTCAACCGTTACGTTGGACTGGTGCACGAGCGTGAGCGGAAACACGAGCTTGAGGGACGAGCGGAGGACTTCGGTAGTTTCCGCCACGGGGATGGGACCAGCCGGATTGAAGCCATTTGGATTTTGAACAGCCGCGGCGAGCCAGCCGCCGTGGTGCGGCGCGGAGAAACAGTGACCATTCGCCTGCGGGCTCGCTTCCATGCTCGTTCGCAGCAGCCCATGGTGGGTCTGCTGATCCGCAACCGCCTGGGAATGGACATCTTTGGCACGAATTCGAGGATTGAGGGAGTGGATCTCGGAAAGTTTCAACCCGGTGAATTGCTAGAATTGGACTTCACGTTTGAGTGCTGGTTGGCGCGCAACGAATACACGGTGACCGTCGCTACGCAACATGCCGACGGGGCCAGCCAGGACTGGGTGGATGACGCGCTCAGCTTTCGCGTGGCTGATCCGAGAGACATTGCTGGCGTTGTGGATTTGCGCGCGACGGTGAGCTGGCGCCGGGTGTTGGACTAGATGATCAGGGAAACGATGGCAGGAGGGGCCAAGAAAGCGCGATGCAAACTGGCGCGGCGGGTGTGAGCGGGCAAACGGCGCAGCTTCACGAGGACACAGCTTTCTTTGGTCATCCGCGAGGTCTCTCCACTCTGTTCTTCACAGAATTCTGGGAGCGGTGGGGGTATTACGGAATGCGCTCGTTGCTGATCCTGTTTATGACGGCAGCAGCAGCGCAGGGTGGCTTGGGGTTTTCAGACGCCAAGGCCGCAGCCATTTACGGGCTTTTTACGGCATCGGCCTACCTTGCTAGTTTACCGGGCGGATGGATTGCCGATCGCATTCTCGGACAGCGCAAAGCGGTGCTTGTCGGAGGAGCCATGATTTCGGCGGGCTACTTGATGCTAGCCATTCCTATCGAGGAGCTGTTTTTCCTAGGGCTGGTCGTTGTCGTAGCAGGTACGGGCTTGCTCAAGCCGAATATCAGCACGATTGTAGGCCAGATTTACAAACCCGGGGATCCGCGACGCGATGCTGGCTTTTCGATTTTTTACATGGGGATCAACATGGGGGCCTTTTTTGCGCCCTTGGCCTGTGGCTGGGTGGCTCGCAGTGTGAGCTGGCGGGCCGGGCTTGCCGTGGCGGGCGTTGGGATGGTTCTGGGCTTGGCGCAATACCTTTACGGCTACCGCTATTTGGGGGAAGCTGGCCTGCGCCCGGTCCGCCTCTCACCGGGCGAGGACCAAAAACAGAGAGCGATTCTCCGTTGGGTGCTTGTGGCTAGCGCTGTGCTCGTCGCTGTGCTGGCAGCGGCGCAGGGCAGTGGACTTGTTCTGATTACGGCGGAATCGCTGAACAACGCGGCTGGCGTTGTCTTGTTTCTTGTGACGGTGGGTTTGTTTGTGTGGTTGTTTTTCGCCATGCGCTGGACCCCGGAGGAGCGCAAGCGGATAGCTGTGATCGCGGTCCTTTTCCTGGCTTCGACCCTGTTCTGGTCTGCCTTCGAGCAAGCAGGTTCGACTTTAAACTTTTTCGCGGCTCGGAGCACGGACAACCGCATTTTTGGCTGGGAATATCCCCCAAGCTGGCTCCAGTCGCTGAACGGTCTGTTTATTTGGACGCTAGCGCCCGTCTTTGCTTGGATGTGGCTCAAGCTGGGTGACCGCGAGCCTTCCAGTCCGGCGAAGTTTGCTTGGGGGCTGGTACTGCTCGGCGCCGGCTACGTCGTGCTGATGTTCGGCGCGCAACAGGCTGCTAGCGGGGCCAAGGTAAGCCCGCTGTGGCTGACAGCCACCTACTTTTTGCACACGCTCGGGGAGCTGTGCCTAAGCCCGGTCGGGCTCAGCGCCATCACGAAGCTAGCGCCAGAGCGAGTGGCTGGCCTCATGATGGGGGTGTGGTTTCTCTCCATTTCTGCTGGCAATTACTTAGGTGGGAAGGTGGCCGGCTTCTACGCCTCCCTTTCCTTGCCCACGTTGTTTTTGACCATTGGCTTGTTTGCGATTGGCGCTGGGGTGATTCTAGCCCTCTTCGTGCGTCCGATCGTCCGGCTCATGGGCGGAGTGAAATAAGTGTCTCGCATCGCTGAGATTCAAGAGATTTTGCGAAAGCTTGGTATTCCAGGGTGGCTGTTCTATGATCACCACCGGCGGGATCCGCTTGCGTACCGGATTCTTCAGTTCGAGCCGCCGCGCACGCCAACGCGGCGCTGGTTTTATTTCATCCCGGCGCAGGGAGAGCCCCAGGCCTTGGTGCATCGCATCGAACCGGGGATGCTGGATGCGCTGCCGGGAAATAAGCGTCTATACGCAAGCTGGGAATCGCTGGCTGGGGCGCTTGCCGTGATGCTGGAAGGCGTGGAAAGCGTGGCGATGCAACATTCGCCACATTGCGCCATCCCCTACGTGGCGCTTGTGGACGGTGGCACGGTAGAGCTGGTGCAAAGCGTGGGGCCGCGCGTGGTGACCTCGGCGGACTTGGTGCAGTATTTCGAAGCGCGCTGGAGCGAACAGCAACGGCAATCGCACTTTGAGGCGGGCGTACGGGTGGATGCCATTCGCCGTGCCGCGTTTCAGCGCATTTCCGATGCTCACCGCCGCGGCGAGATCCCCAACGAATTTCAGATCCAGCAGTTCATCCGGCAAGCCGTGGCCCAGAACGGGATGGTAATCGACGACCATGGCCCCATTGTCGCGGTCAACGCCAATGCCTCGAATCCTCACTACGACCCGACGGCGAAGGACCATGCCGAGATCCGGCCTGGCGATTTGGTGCTCATTGATCTGTGGGCCAAATTGGAAGCGCCAAACAGTGTCTTTTATGACATCACCTGGGTAGGATATTGTGGTCCCAATCCGCCCGAAAAAATGCTTCAAATTTTTGATGTTGTCATTGGGGCCCGCAACGCCGCCATCCAAGCCGTGAAGGACGCCGTCGCCAGTCAAACGCCGCTGGCGGGTTATCAAGTGGACGACGTTTGCCGCGGATTCATCCAGGCTCGTGGCTGGGGAGAGTATTTTATTCACCGTACGGGTCACTCCATCGGGACTGAGGTTCACGGAACGGGAGCCAATATGGACAATCTGGAAAGTCATGACACGCGCCAGATCATTCCCGGCTTGTGTTTCTCCATTGAGCCGGGAATTTACCTTCCCGAGTTTGGTATCCGTTCTGAGGTGAACGTTTATGTTGGGGAGCGGGAGGCCGTTGTGACCGGAGAAGTGCAGGAGAAGCTTTTGCTGCTGTGAAACGCGGTTGGCCAGTTCGGCTTGTCTGCGCCATCGGGTTGAGCTGGCTTGCCAGTGTCCTACCTGTTAGCGCTCAGCGTCCGCTGCTGTGGCAACGCCGAGCCAATACGTTTCGGATCGAAATCGGCAAGCGCCCGATGGAGATCGAGCTCGTGACGGCGTCGCTGGTCCGAGTTTCACGAGGTGTTTTGTCGAGTTCCCGCCGTCCCTACACCGACGAGCCGGTGGAAGCCCATGCGACGGGTTTGCCGGGAGGGTTGCAGATTGACACTCAGGAATTACGGCTTCAAGTTTCCAACACCGATGGTCTGGTGAGGGTGAGCCTGCTCGGGGGGCTGACCCTGCTGGTCGAGACGGCGGCCCAGCTGCTGGATGGCGCGGCGCGGTTGGAATTTGAAATTCAGCCGAGCGAGAAACTATATGGTTTTGGCCCGCGACCCCACTGGGAACTCGACGCCCGCGGCTTGCTGTTGAAGTCTGCCACGCCTTCCTACATCTCAAGCCGCGGCTACTCGGTTTGGTTTCCTGGATCTCCGCTCTTTGAGTTTGATGTTGGGAGCTCGCGGAAGGACCGCTTGTCGATCCGCGGTCAGCAAATCGGGAACTTGGAGTATTTCTTGGCCTTTGGTCCCTCGGTGAAAGAGATCTGGGAGCAGAGGATGAAAGTGCAGGGATCCATGCAGCAAACGGTGGCCGCGGCAGATGTGGAATTTCTGCGTGGCGCCTGGCTGCCGCGGGGTGCGACTCCGCTGCCGATGACAGGCCAGGTGTGCGAGGACGCCCGCGCGCTTGTTCACGCTGCTCTTTCTGGAGTTTTTCTTCCTGCCTTTGATCTCGCCAAATACCAGCAGGCCGAGGAAGCGACCTTCCAGCGCGCTGTGAGCCTGGGTTTGCTGGCGCCTGTTCTTTTCGACTCCTCGCCACAGACCTGGCCGCCCTCAAGGCAAACCATGTTGGACCAAGTCGCCAAGCGGAGAAAGCAGCTGAACCATTACTTGCTGGTGTATGCCGATGAGGTTCGAGCGCGGGGTTATCCCGTGATCCATCCGCTGCTGATGCAATTCCCCCGCGATCCGCTCGCCGCTCGACGTGCGGATCTGTTTATGGTTGGAGATGAGATGCTGGTAGCGCCATTCTGCGATGGCCAGCCAAGGACGTTTTATTTGCCCATGGGGCAATGGACGGACTGGAACACGGAGCGGATCTATCCGGGCAAGCGCGAAGTGGAACTTGAGGCTCCCGGCGACGGAGTGATCCTGCTCATCAAGAACGGCTCTATTGTGCCAGTTGCCGGAGTTGAGTCTGGCGATCCCACTCAGTTGCATTATTTTCCGAAGAATGGTGGCGAATTTTTTATTTACGAGCCGGAGGCGAGCGATTATACGCAGATTCACGCCAGTCCCGCCGCGGAGGTTTACCGCTTGGAGATTGAATCCAAGGTGAGCCGCTTGTATGAGTGGGTCCTGCATCATATGGACAAGCCAGCGGCCGTGGAACAGGTTTCGGGTCCGATTTATCGACAGGCGCCAGCCCCAGGTCCGCTCACGCCGGGGAGCTGGCGATATGATGAGCGGATGCGCCGGCTGCATATTGGCGTGGATGCCGCGGCGCACTCAGACGTCATTGTGAATGTCCGTTTCTAGGGCAGTTGGTTGAGGAGGGCAAGTGGTCCTAGCGGGCTCTTGTCCTCTCGATTAGGAGTGCGGTCTTTCGCGTTTACGCACCCAGAGGAAGCAATGGTTGCCTAGGCGTCCAGCGTCATTGCGGCGGAAGAACAGCAAGTCGAGG
This sequence comes from Bryobacteraceae bacterium, assembly GCA_025056455.1. Taxonomy (GTDB): domain Bacteria; phylum Acidobacteriota; class Terriglobia; order Bryobacterales; family Bryobacteraceae; genus CADEFT01. The sequence continues at coordinate 209,241 of JANWVY010000006.1, forward strand.
TAGCGCAGTGGCCACAGCGTCCAGCCGAGCACCCCGTGCGCCGCAATTCTCCACAGCCTCCAGGGCAGTAATTGCTTGACGAATTCCAAGGTGAAGACGAGCATGGTTGCAGCCGGTCCCGTCCGCCATCCCTCGTGGATGACCTCTAACTCAGGCGGCAACAGCAATTTCAACCCTTGTGGCGTAAAGCGACGATAATCGTCAGGGTAGGCGTGAAAGGGATGGCAAAACGGCGTGACCAGATGGGCATAGCCTCCCGGGCGCAACACCCTGGTGATCTCCCGGATAACCCTGTCCGGATGGCGCACATGTTCGAGAACGGCGTCGCACTCTACCCGGTCGAACACAGCAGGGCGAAAAGGGAGCGCTTCGGCGTTGGCCACGACGTCCACTTCGGGCGTTGCCAGGAGGTCCACGTTGAGATAGCCGGGCGTTAATGAGCCAGCGCCGCCCAGGTAGAGATTCCGCGCGCCGACCGGGAAGCCGGGGTCCTCTTGCGGGTTGTGAATCAGAGGAGCGGGAGGCTCTAAGAGCCGGCGCAGGCGATCGCGCCAGTGGCTCGATCGGCGGCGTGCGTAGACCTCACGCAGGGGCGTTTCGATCATACTCGCCAGTACGTGCGCACTTTCACAGTGTAATGCAACCCGCGCGCTATCCTAGGGAATCATGGCAACGGTCGCCTCGCTACAGGTAGGCAAGGTGCGAACACTCGAGTCCGAGGGACGGTTCTGGACCACTGCCACGTTCAAGGAACCCGTCGTAGGCCCGGTTTGGCTGAGCAGGTTGGGATTTGCCGGAGACGAACAAGCGGACCGGAAGAATCACGGCGGCCCGGACAAAGCTGCTCTCGTCTACAGCGCCGATCATTACGCTGGATGGCATCCAGACGTCATCTCGCAGCCACTACCCTATGGCGCCTTCGGCGAAAATCTTTCAGTGAGGGGAATGCAGGAGGCGGATGTGGCGGTGGGCGACATTTATCGCTTGGGCGGCGCTACGGTCCAGGTGAGCCAGCCCCGTCAACCCTGCTCGAAACAGGCACGAAGGTGGGGAGTAGCCGATCTTGTTGTCCGGATCAACCAAACGGGACGAACGGGCTGGTATTTGAGGGTTCTCGAGGAAGGAGAGGTTCAGGCAGGGGACCGTTTTGAGCTTCTTGACCGGCCCCATCCGGAATGGCCTCTCCCACTGGTGCACGAAATTTTCCACTTTCGAAAGAAGGACCTAGAGGCGGCTCGCCGCCTTGCTGCTTGTCCGGCGCTCGCTCTTGCTTGGAAGCGCGAATTGCTGAGACGCTTGAGCTGAGACGCTTGAGCTGAGGGAGTCATTGGCTGGCAGCGGTGCGGAGATAGACAATGGATCGCGCGCTGCGGTAGGCCACAACGTAGTGCGCCAGCCAGGGCTTGAGATCTTCATAGTTGGTGATGGCCAAGGAAGGATTCAAGGGTCCGAGACCGTCAACGATTGCTTCGGGAGCAGTGTGCAGTAGAAGAAGACGGTTGTTTTGAGCCAGCTGTGGGAAGGTGGGCCTGCTTGTCCACAGATGCCGGTCGGCAATCACGCCGGTGAGCGGCTGTGAATCCAAAAACTTGGTGGCGGCGGGAAGGCGCGAGTAGGCATAGATTTCGGGCCGGTAACCCCAGACCAGCAGCGAGCGCACGCTACGCTTTTTTAGCTCCTCGGCAACCATCCGGCTGTCGTCGTGCAGCAGCAGGTCGTTCCACGGTTTTCCCATCCCCACCAGCACGTGGCGCGGTCCGAAGCGAGCTAGCGGGATGAACAGCAAGGCCAAGATGCAGGTCCGGGCGCAGGATGGCAAGGCGGACACGCCCCATGCCCCGAGCACGACCAGGGGCGCTAGAAGTTGGAAGTAGTATCGAGGGAAAAAGCGCGCTCCAGCTGCAACGGCGGCGCAAGAGACCAGCAGCCAGAGGGCAGCCTGGCGGTTGAATCGCTGGCGGCGGAGGAAGAAACATGCTGTGCTGGCGGCGAGCGTCGCGTGAAAGCCTAGCCAGTTCAGAGTTCGGCGCAAACCTTCGAGCCAAGGAGAGGGATAAGGCGAGTCAGCAGCGTAGCGGAAGCCCCACTGCCAAACCTGTTCCCAATATTCTCGGAGGGCGCCTCCACCCCAGAGCCAGATCAGGAATGGGGCTTGGATCAAGAGGCAGCCTCCAGCCAGCGCTCGAAACGAGCGCCACTGCCAGGCAAGGCATGCCGCGCCGACATACAGAGCCTTGGTGTGAACCAGCATGGCGATTCCACAGGCGATTCCCGCGCGAAAAGGCTGGCTACGGAGGCAGAACCAGATGGCCAGCAAGTGAGGCGCAATCAAAAGCAGATCGGGGGCCACGGGCAAGACCGCGGAAGGGACACCAAAGGTAAGGAAAAACGCCAGCAACGCGGCCGCAGTTCGAGCCTCTCGCTGGCCCCACCACTCCCGGGCCAATAGGTAGGCGCAGTAGCACGTAAAAAGGATCAGAATCGTGCCGGCAAGACGGAGGGGCCAGCCATACCAACCTCCGAAAAGTGTGTAGAAAGCTGCGCTGAGCGGGGGCTTATCAAACCACACGTCGCGGTACAGCATCTTGCCGCGCAACATTTCAAGCCCAGCCGCTAGCGGGTAAGCTTCTTCGACCCAAACCACGCGCCAGTGGCAGAACCGGCTTGCCGCCACGAGCAAGGCCGCAGCAAGGAGTCCGTGACGGGGTGTCATTGGGTGCGAGCTAGCAATTTTTCGAGCTTCAGGCGAAAATCCTGGCCATAGGCGGGATCGGCCAGGGCGAATTCGACAAAAGTTTCAAAGTAGCTCGGGAAATTGCCGATATCGTAGCGGCGTTCTTCTGGCGGTAATTTCAACGCCAGCACTCGCTTGCCCTCTTCGCACAGCATTTGAATGGCGTCGGTCAACTGGATCTCGTTGCGTTTATCCGGCTTGACGCGCCGGATCATATCGAAGATCAGGGGCGAGAATGCATAGCGGCCGGCCACGGCGAGCGTACTCGGGGCTTCTTCCGGGGATGGTTTTTCAACGATGCGCGAAACTAAAAGCGTGCCATCGGCGTTTTCGCTAACTTCCACAACGCCATAGTGCCGCACTTCTTCGCGAGGGACCTCTTCCACTGCGATTACGGCGCTAGCGCGTTTGACATCAAACAGTTCCGCCATTCGGGAGACAGCCCTTGACTGGGCGTTGAGACCTAGAATCGAATCTCCGAGCGCCACGATGACCGGTTGTTCGCCGGCGAAATTTGCTCCGCACAGCACAGCGTCACCCAGGCCACGCGGAGCCCTCTGGCGGGTGTAGAAGAAGTGAGCTTCCAGGTCTTCGAACTCGAGCTCGGCCAGCAGCTCATGCTTGTTCCCTTGCTTCAACAGACGGGTGAGTTCTGGATCGCTGTCGAAATGGTTTTCAATGGAGGATTTGTTGCGTCCGGTAACGAAAAGGATATCCTCCACGCCGTTTGCTACGAGTTCTTCAACCACATACTGCACAATGGGCTTCCGTGCCACCGGCAGCATCTCCTTAGGCTGAGATTTCGTAGCTGGAAGCAACCGCGTGCCATGGCCGGCAACGGGCACAATTGCGCTTCGAATCAATCTGTATCCTCCACGTTCCAATTTTTCCTGCGATCACCGCAGGCGAACTTCTGGCATGAACAAGACGTCTTGCTGGCTGGCGTTCAGCAGGCGGAGAAGCTTTGTGAGCGGTTGAAGGGAGGCCGCCATTTTCACAATCAACTCGGCTTGTTTGGCCTCGCTCGATTCTCCTTCATCGCCGGTGAGTTTAGCGGCCAGCGCCTCGATGGGGGTTCGCTTGCGCGGGTAGGTCCGGAGGGTGATTTTGTCGGAGTCCTTGAGCTGGATGGCGCGACGCACGTGTTTCAGCGCGACTTCATAGCCGCCCAGCTCATCCACCAAGCCGATCGATTTTGCGTCGGCCCCGGTCCAGATGCGGCCTCTGGCGATTTGCAGGACCTTCTCCTTCGGCAGTTTGCGACCCTCGGAGACTTTCGAGGTGAAGTCGTCGTAGACTCGATCAAGCCATTGCTGAAAGCGTTGCCACTCTTCTTTGGAAAAGTCCGATGTGGTAGAAAACATTCGGGAATTTTGCCCGACATGAACCTCGTCCCAGGAGACGCCCACTTTGTCCCACAGACCGCTGGTGAGAAGCTTTCCGCCGAGCACTCCAATGGATCCCGTGATTGTGCCAGGATGGGCTACAATTTTGTCAGCCGCCATTGCCACAAAATATCCGCCGGAGCCTGCCAGGCTGCTCATGGAGACAATCACCGGTTTGCCGGCTTTTTTGGCGCGCACGGTTTCCCGCCAAATGGCATCGGAAGCGACATAACTTCCGCCGGGGCTGTCTACGCGGAAAAGGATGGCTTTGACGTCTGAGTCACGAACGGCTTGTCGAAAGGCTGCGGTGATGGTGTCTGAACCCATGGTGGAGGTGCCATCGGTTGGCGAAAATTCACTTTTGCCCCGCATCACCGGGCCCACTCCAAAGATCAAGGCCACGACCGGGCCCGAGCTATGGGGACGGCCGACCCGGTCCAGGTACTTGGACAAGTAGAGAAACTCCGCGCCCGCAGGGGCTTTCTTTTTGACCCGATCAAACACTTCGTCGCGATAGGCCAGGCCGTCCACGAGCTTGGCATCCAGCGCTTCTTTGCCGAAAAAGGGCGCTTGATCGACCAGGGCGCGAACGTGGGCAACCGGCAGTTTTCTCCCCTTGGAAACACCATCGAGAATTTGGTCGAAAAAGGAGTCGCGGATCCGTTCGAGCGCCTCGCGGTGGGCCGCTGTGAACTTCTTCTCGGTATACATGTTCATCGCGTTTTTGTACTCAAAGCGATGATCCATGCGGGGAACGACGCCCAGTTTGTCGAAGGTCCCTCTTAAGAACATCCCTTCCAAGAGCAGGCCTGTAAATCCGATGTCGCCCGAGGGTTGAAGCCAAATTTCATCAAAGGCGCTCGCCAAGTAGTAGGATGCAGTGGCCGGCCCAAACTCACCGAAGGTTTCCGCAAAAGCGACTGCAAACTTTTTCTTGGACCGGAAGGAAGTAACGGCGTCGCGAATTTCTTGGATGGCGGCCATGCCCATGGAGGCGGCGCCGAGGCGCGCCACTAGGCCCACAACGCGCGAATCATCTTCCGCTTTTTTGAGCGCTTCAACGATATCGCGGAGCACGGGTGTGTTTTGACTCACCAGCTTGGCGAAGGGGTCGTCGGGTTCGTCTTCAAGCAAGGCCGTTTCTAGGTTCAGTTCGAGAATGGCGACAGCTGGCACCTTGCCTTTCGCCGAGCGCAGAATGGTTGCGGCAACCAGCAACAGCACGGCACCGAGCACGGTGAGGGCGCCAATCCAGGCCAACAGCTTCCTTATCCAGTTGCGCATAGTTCTTCTATTGCAGCATGTTTCAGGGGGAAAAGTTCGTTCTATGATCGAAACTTGGCCATTGAATTGACCACCCTTGCAGAGCACACCGGAAAGCGTCTGGACCAGGTGCTAAAACAGCAATTGCCGGAATTTAGCCGGGCCCAGATCCAGGAATGGATTCGTCAGAGCCGCGTCCTAGTGAACGGTGTACCGGCCAAGGCGTCTTATCTTTTAAGAGGCGGCGAAAGGGTACAGGTGGAACCTGCGCTTCGGCCGCCTCTAAAGGCCCAGCCCGAAGATTTACCCTTGGAAATTCTCTATGAGGACACTGCGGTGATTGCCGTGAATAAACCTGCCGGCATGGTGGTGCATGCGGGCGCCGGAGTGCGCTCGGGCACGTTGGTCAACGCCTTGCTGCACCGCTTCGAACAACTTTCTTCGGCTGGGGGCGAGTTGCGGCCAGGCATCGTGCACCGTCTAGATAAGGATACCAGCGGGGTTTTATTGGTGGCCCGCAACGATGCGGCGCACCATCACCTGGCGGCTCAGTTTTCCTCGCGCCAAGTCGAGAAGATCTACCTCGCCCTGGTAGATGGAGTGATGCGGGGCGACCAAGGGCGAGTCGATAAGCCAATTGCCAGGGATCCCAAGAACCGTATCCGGATGACGGCCCGGCTCCGTACGGGTCGCGCTGCGCAAACCGAGTACCGTGTCTTGCGCCGTTTTTCCCGGCACACGCTGGTGGAGGTGAGCCTGGGCACGGGGCGCACTCATCAAATCCGCGTGCACTTGGCAAGCCTCGGTCATCCGGTTGCTGGAGACCGTTTATACGGGGGGCGCCCGCTTGCCGGGCTGAACCGTTTCTTCCTGCATGCCCATCGAATTCGCTTTGTCAGCCCGGCCCACCACAGGGTGGTGTGTGTGGAAGCCCCCCTGCCGCGAGAGCTTGAGCAGTTGCTTGAAACGCTCCTATAATCGAAGCGGGAAGCTCACTTCATGAAGTCGACTTTAATGCGAAAGCTTTTCGTCTCTCTCGCCAGCGTAACCGCGCTGGCGCTCGGACTGCTAGCGCAGAGCAATCCCTCAGCCCCCTCCCCTGCAAAACCGGATGCGGAGGACCCCCAAAACCGCATCATCCTCGACGTAACGCGCGTCAACATCCTGTACACCGTTTCGGATAAAAAAGGCCGCTTCGTGACCAATCTCACCAAAGATGATTTCGAAGTTTTCGAAAACAAGAAGCGGCAGACGGTTCTCGAGTTCACCGCAGAAAGCGATCTCCCGCTGCGCTTAGCGCTTCTGATTGACACGAGCAATAGCGTCCGGGACCGCTTCCGTTTTGAGCAGGAGGCGGCCATCGAATTCCTCAATAGCCTGCTGCGACCCCGTGTCGACCGCGCCATGGTGGTGAGTTTCGACACCGCGCCGGAGCTGGTGGCTGACTTCACGGACGATCACGAGAAGTTAGTGAAAGCCATTCGCGACTTGCGCCCAGGCGGTGGCACGGCTCTCTATGATGCAATTTTTATGGCCTGTCGGGACCGTCTGATGAGAGACCAGCCCCGCCACAAATTCCGGCGGGCCATTGTGATTCTCAGCGACGGCGACGATAACCAGAGCCGCTACACGAGAGAGCAAGCTCTGGAAATGGCTCAGAAGGCCGATGCGGTGATTTATACCATTTCCACCAACATCACGCGGGTTGAGTCAGACGGCGACAAAATCCTCAAGTATTTCGCGCAGGAGACGGGCGGTTTGGCGCTGTTTCCCTTCAAGGTAGAGGATCTAGCGCAATCCTTCGAAAACATCTCCAACGAGCTCCGCTCCCAGTACAACCTGTTATATCGGCCGGATCCGCTCCACACCGATGGTTTGTACCATCGCGTGGAGATTCGCGTGAAGTCTCGCAAGGACCTGATCGTTCGGGCGCGCAAAGGCTACTACGCGCCGCGCCTGTAAGCTTCGGGGCAGACCGATTTTCGCGACAATCCAAGACTCAGCGAGGGACGGCCACTGGCCGTTGTAGCTCGACCGAGGCGAGGTCTAGCCACTGATTACAGCCGATGTTGCGAACGAAAGTCAGACGTTCCACGGGGAAGCGCCGGGAGACCGGCGCTTCCGCCCAGAGCTTGCGGGCCGCTTCTGCGATCGCCGGAACAGACTCGACCGGAATGCCTTGAGCTAAAGTGATGTGCGGGTGATAGGGAAAAGGTTCCTCAAAGGCCAGCGCGCCGCTATTGAGAATCTGGTGTAGCTCCATCAGCTTCTCGCGACCCTCGCCGAGTTCGATGTAAACCACGTTAGTCGTCGGAAACACTTCAATTTCCTTGGCCTCAAGGTCGAAGGCGGAAACGTGGCTGGTGTGCTTGAGGATGTGCTGCCAAGCCAGTTCTTCCGTCGAGGGAAGAAAGCGAGGAGGCATCAAGGTAACGTGGGCGTGCGGGTCGCAGCCGGGCACTAGCTTAAGCCTCAGCTCGTCCAGGAATTTGCCGAGCGGGTCGGGAATGTAGGTGACCAGGGCGAAGGAGCCAGTGCGATCGAACCCATTCTTACCAGATTCCATCTTTTCAAAAGTGAAGGACAAACCTTCCAGGTTATAGCATAAGGATCAAGGACAGGGCGCTAGCTTCGGTACTAGCCATTCCCAAAACTTCTCTTCTGCTTCCAGCCGAAGTCGTGTTTTTAACCAAAATGTATGAATCCCCTTGAGCAGATGCGCCGCCTCTTCGGGTAGATTCACGAAGTCCTTTTCAGTCATTAACAGCGCCGTGGCGCCTGAGGTCAGAGCCTGAGACCTCAACCATTGCAGCTCTCGAGCACGATAGTGGTGGTGATCCGGAAAAGCGCACGCGAATTTTGGCCGTAAGCCCAGCTCTTTGAGCGTCTTCCAGAAGGATTGCGGGTTGCCTAAGCCGCAAAAGGCCGCCACGTGCTCCTGTCGGAGTGCGGGGAGCGGGAGTGAGCGGCCTTCGCTCACGCTGACCCACTCCACGGCTTCGGTCTGAGCGTAGAAGACCGGCGCGCTCGGCTGATACTTGCGAAGTTTCTGTTCGAGGGCGGGCCAGGGCGTAAAGCTACTCCGGGTGATGAGGAAACAAGAGGCACGGCGAAGCGCGCAAGGGGGCTCACGCAGCTGGCCAAGCGGGAACAGGCCTCCAGCAAAAGGATTTAGGGCGTCGATGACAACGATGTCCACGTCCCTGGCCAGGCGCCAGTGTTGAAACCCGTCCTCCAGAAGGAAGAGATGCGGGTTCCAGCGCTCGAGGAGAAGCCGTGCCAAGCCGACGCGATCCGGGCCAATACCCAGGGCGGCATGGCCTTGCCGCAGTAGGATTTGAGCTTCGTCGCCGGTGCAAGCCGTGCTAGAACTTTTCTCCGGGAAAACGAGGAGCTGTCGTTGAGACGAGCGGCGGCGGTAACCGCGAGTGAGAATGGCCACCCGCAGGCCGCGGCGGTTCAAATTCTCCGCCAAGTAGGCGACCAGGGGCGTTTTGCCGGCTCCGCCCATGGCGATCGAACCCACGCTAAGCACGGGTCGTTCGAGTTTTTGGCGGCGGCGCATCTTCCTTGCGCGGTCGATCCAGAGCCCAGCCAGCCAGAAAGCGGATAGCGGTCGGAGGATGAGCCGTGCGCAGAGGGGGCGAAGAGGTTCCGGCACGGCCTGCCGCCGAGCCTCATCGATCGCTTCAAAAGCCCGTTGAATAGCGCCGCGTTTGGACTCTGCCAGTTGCTGGGCCCGCCGTCCGAGCGCAGAAGCCCGGATGCCGTCGCGGAGAATCGTCGCTACGGCTGGGGCGAGATCCTCGACTGAGCCAATCACAGCCACCGCCCCCCCCACACGAAATTCTTCGGCAATATCGGGAAAATTCTCCATGTGAGGCCCAACGATGACGGGCTTGGCGGCAAAGGCCGGCTCGAGCAGATTGTGACCGCCGCGTTGAGCCAAACTCCCGCCTATAAAAACCACCGAGGCCAAGGGGAACAAGGAGGCAAGTTCTCCAATCGTGTCCAGCAGAAGCACGCCGGGCAAGGCCAGAGAATCGTCTTCTTGAAGCAGAGAGCGACGCCGAAAGTCGATGCCGGCGGAAGTCAGTTTCGAGGCCGCAGCGTCGAATCGCTCGGGACGCCTGGGCGCTAGAATCAGCAGCAGTTGGGGGAACTCCGCCGCGAGCTGCCGGAAAGCGGAAATGACCGCGTCGTCTTCGTCCACATCGGTGGGGCCCGCCGGTGGCATCGTGCTGGCGGCTATCCAGATCTGGCCTGGCGCGCAGCGTTTGACAAAGCTTTGAATCGCTGCAGGGGGCGGGTGGTTGATGAGTTGGGAATCGTATTTGAGATTTCCGCTAATCTGCACCCTTTCTGGCGGGGCGCCCAGTTGCAGGTAGCGTCCGGCGGCCTGATGGTTTTGAACCAAAATCCGGTCTGGCCAGCGCAGCACGTGCCGGAAAGCCCACCGCCAGCGGCGATATTTGGGAAAAGCGCGATCTGAGATGCGTCCATTGAGAATCAACAAACCGCAGCCGAACCGCTTGGCCTCACGGTAGAGGTTTGGCCAGATTTCGGTTTCCAAAACGACGAGTACGCTAGGACGGAGTCTTCGCAGAACCCGTCGCACAATCCAGCAAACATCAACCGGGGCGTAAAAGACGCCATCGACCAGAGCCGCCAGGCGTTGTTCGGCGACCTGGCGGGCGGCCACGGTGGTCACGGAGAGAAACAACGGCGTGGAGGGCCACGCCGCGCGAAGCTGTTCAAGGAGAGCGACTGCGCTCAAGACCTCTCCCACGGAGACAGCATGCAACCAAATGCCGCCGGGAACCGTCGCATCCAGAAGGCGAGGCGGTTGGCCCAAGCGTTCCCCTAAGCCTTTCCAGTACCGGCGGTCCCGGAAGCCACGTTGGACAAAGTAAAGTAGGATCCAGGGTAAGATGAGTGCGCTGAGAAGGCGGTAAAGCAAATCAATGAGCACGCGCAGCTTCTGCTTAATACTTCTCCTGAGTATAGCGGTTCAAGGGGCGGACAAAGACAAACGCTTCCGCGTCAATCCTGCAAGTAGCTATCCCAACAAACAAACCGTGTCCGGACTCACCATTGCTGTGATCCCCTACACCACAGCCGAGCAAGCCCGAAGCGCCTTTGGCAAGGTGAATCCTTACGAACATGGCGTGCTCCCGCTGCTCCTCGTGATGCAGAATGAGACGGGCAAAGCCCTGCGCTTGGGTGGCATGACGATTTATCTGGTGGGTCCAGACCGCTCAAAGATTGAACCGGTTCCGCCGGCCGAAGTGCAATATCTTGAGGGACCCCAGCGACCAAGCTTAGGGGGCAGCCCTTTGCCCAACCCGTTTCCGCGCAAAAAAAGAAGTAAACTGGCGGCGCCGGAAATCGAAGGTCTTGGATTCCACGCCAAAATGCTTCCCGCTGGCGAATCGGCGCACGGCTTTGTGTATTTCCAATCTGGTCTCCGCAAAGGCGCGACTCTGTACATTAGCGGCATCGCCGACGCGAGTACGGGAGAAGAATTGCTCTATTTCGAAATTCCTGTCAATTAAGTTCCACTTTCGGCAAGCCCGGCTATAATTGCCAAAGGCTTCGTCTGGGCTTAAGCCCGTGGCTTGAGCGCCATTAATTTGGAATACCCATGATGACTTGGATCTGGCTCTTTCTCATGATGTTGAGCGGCCGGATGATTCTGGCCGAACCGGTCGGCGATTGGAAGCAGGCTGGTCTAGACCCGAAACGTCTCGCGCAGATTGCCGAGCGCATGAAGGATTACGTGGATCGAGGTGAATTGGCAGGTGTGGTGACCTTAGTATCCCGGCATGGCGTGCTGGGCGCTCTGCATGCCGCTGGCTGGGCCGATGCCGTCGAAAAGAAGCCCATGCGCACGGATTCGATTTTCCAGATCATGTCCATGACCAAGCCCGTGTGTGCCACGGCGATCATGATGCTGGTGGAAGAGGGCCGTCTCGCTCTTCATGATCCGGTGGAGAAGTATCTGCCAGAATTCCGCGGGCAAATGATGGTGGCGGCGCGCGAAGAGGGCCGTGTGCGCTTAGAAAAGCCCAAGCGTCCGGTCACGGTTCGCGATCTGATGACCCACACTTCGGGCATGACTGGGCCCCCGCCCTCCCTCGCCGAGCTTTACACGCGGATGGACTGGTCGCTGGCAGATGCTGTCCGGATCTTTGCCCAGCAGCCGCTCGAATTCGAACCCGGTACACGCTGGCTTTACAGCAACACGGGAATCGCCACGCTGGGGCGGCTGGTAGAAGTGGCCAGCGGTATGAGTTTTGAGAAATTTCTCGAGGCGAGAATTTTTCAGCCCCTAGGCATGAAGGATAGCTTCTTGTTTCCACCTGCCGATAAGCTGGACCGGATTGTTGTGGTTCATAGCGTTGTGAATGGCAAAATCGTGGACGCGCCGGCAACGATTCTAGGCGGTGATTCTCGAAAGTTCCGGTCGGGAGCGCGCTACTCGGCGCCCGAGTTTGGCATGTACTCTACGGCCTCAGACCTGGCGACCTTCTACAACATGCTGCGGGCGGGGGGTGTCCATGGCGGCGCCCGTTTGCTTTCGAAGACTTCCGTGCAGGTGATGACTGCCCTGCACACGGGCGATCTCAAGGCTGGCCACAATCCAGGCTGTGGTTTTGGTCTGGGATGGGAAGTGACAAAAGAGCCAGCCGGCACGCTGAATCTGATGTCGGTTGGTTCCTACGGTCATGGCGGGGCTTTTGGGACACACGGTTGGGTTGATCCGGCCAAGGACCTTGTGGGTGTCTTTCTCATGCAGCATGCGGGTTACAGTGGCAACGCCAAGCAGGTGTTTATTGCCATGGCTGGCGCGGCCGCAGTGGATTAAGAGGTGCGGTAGATCACGCTCAAATTTTGGCGGAATCCTGGTAGAATCACCATGATGTTTCAAGGACTCGAGCACACGGCGATTGCCTCGCCGGATCCCAAGCGGCTGGCTCAGTGGTATTGCGATCACCTTGGTTTTCACATCAACTACACTTACGATGTGTTTTACTTCGTGAAGGCGCCGAACGGTACGATGTTGGAGATCATCCCATCGGAGGGCCCATTCGAGCGACCTGGAATGAAGGATCCTGGCATCCGACATCTGGCCATCGCCGTCGACGACTTTGACGCAGCGCACCGAGCACTCCAGGAAAAGGGCGTGAAATTCCTAACCGAACCTTACAACAATCAAGGAAATCGCCTCGTGTTCTTTGAAGACGGCGACGGAAATATCCTGCACCTGATCCAGCGCGAGAAGCCACTGCCCTAAGGTCGCTCCTTGATCCGGCGGATCTTCAAGGCGTTCGAGTATCGCGATTTTCGTCTCATGTGGCTCGGCGCCTGCACCTCGAGCATTGGCACTTGGATGCAAAAGCTGGCGCAGAGCTGGCTGGTGCTGGAGCTGTCTGGTTCTTCCCGGCTGCTGGGCTTGGACTCTTTCCTTGGTGAGATTCCCATCCTGCTGTTCTCGCTGGTGGGGGGAGTAATCGCGGACCGGCACGACCGCCGCCATTTGCTTCTGGCCTCACAGGTCACGCAAATGACCTGTGCTTTCCTATTGGGCGCTTTGCTGGGTGCTGGAGTGGTGCAGGTGTGGCACATCCTAACGCTCAGTTTTGTAACTGGGCTGGCCCAAGCTTTTGGGGGACCAGCTTATCAGGCCTTGATTCCGCGGCTGGTCAAGGCGGAAGATTTGCCCAATGCCATCGCGCTCAATTCCATTCAGTTCAATCTGGCGCGCATCATCGGGCCGATGGTGGGGGGGCTTGCGATGGCCAAGCTAGGCGCAGCCTGGTGCTTTACCTTCAACGGGGCGTCGTTTATCGCCGTGATTGTTTCTCTCCTGTTGTTGCATGAGCGTTATGTGCCAGCGGAATCCTCCAAGTCGGTGATCGATAGCATGAAGGACGGTTTGGCGTTCATCCGCCAGCGCCGGGCCATGCGACCGCTCATTGCGCTGGCCTTCCTGATGACCTTCCTGGGGATCCCGCTAGTGGTGTTTCTGCCCGTTTTTGCTCGCGATGTCTTTTTACAGGACGCCAATACCTACACGTTGTTGTTGTCTGTGTCGGGCGCAGGTTCTGTCACCGGCGCCTTGACGGTAGCCGCCTTCGGTCACATCCGGAACAAAGGCAAGCTCACGTTGGCCACGATGGGCGCGCTCGGCGTGTTGATGCTCGGATTCGCGTTGTCGCGAACTCTAATTTTGAGCTGCCTGTTACTGTTTTTGGGCGGAGCCGCGCTGATTATTTGCTTTGCCATGATCAGCTCGCTGGTGCAATTGATCACCTCGGATGAGATGCGCGGTCGTGTGATGAGCGTCTACAACGTTGCCTTCCGGGGAGGGATGCCGCTGGGCAGCCTGCTTTCTGGCGAACTCATTCATGACTTTTCTGCCCCGCCCGTCATTGCCGCCAACGGGGCCCTGCTGACTTTGCTGTCTCTTTACTTTCTATGTGCGCGCAAAGAGGTATCGGAGTTGTGAGGGTAAAATCGGAAAAGAACGATGAGGCTAGCGGTTTCCTTTCTGCTGTTGGTTTTGACTGCGCTGGCGGCAAGTATTCCCGGTTTGAAGCGGGCGCGGGACCGGCAAGATCGCGCGGCGCTTGAGAAGATCGTGGCTGAGCTGGCAGCCAAAGCGGAACGAGCTTCCGACGACGCTTCGGCGCACTACCATCTGGCTCTAGCCGAATCCTACCTTGCGGAGGTGAACCTCGAACTCAAGCTCCGCAATGAAGCGAAGGCGGCCGCCGAGGCGGGGATCCGCGCGGCTGAAAAGGCAGTCGCTTTGCAGTCAGGAAATGCGGAATATCACCGGATTTTAGGCACGCTTTGCGGCCAGGTGATTCCGGCCAACGTCCTAGCGGGAATCCGCTACGGCAAGTGCGCCCTTGAGCACGTCAATAAAGCGATCGAGCTTAATCCCAAATCTTGGGAAGCGCATTTGAGCCGAGGGGTTGGCAATTATTACCTTCCGCCCAGCTTTGGAGGAGGCGTCGGGCTAGCCATCAAAGATTTTCAGAAGGCGATCGAACTAAACTCTCGTTCGGCGGACGCTTATCTTTGGCTGGGGGTGGCCTATCGAAAAACGAACCAATTTGCTGAGGCCCGCAAGGCGCTCGAAAAGTCCCTGGAGCTAAACCCGGACAGGTTGTGGGCGAAGGAACTTTTGGAGAAAACGCCCCGCGAATGAAAGCTCATCTCGGCCCTGTGTGCGCCTTAGCGGCGTTGACCGCGATCAGTTTCTTCCACTTTCCTGGCCATACTTACTTACAATCTGACACGCAAATCTACGTCCCGATTCTCGAGCGTTTGTGGGATTCGTCTGTCTTGGCCAAGGACCTTGTCGCGCAAAAGCCGCATGTTGCCTTCACCATGTATGACGAAGTGACCTTAGGTCTTCGCAGACTCACCGGGATGGGCGTGCGCGAGGGGCTTTTCCTCCAGCAGATCTTTTTTCGCTTTGCCGCTTTGCTGGGTGTTTATTTATTTGGACTTACGCTGCAACAAGGAAAGGCAGCGGCGCTCTTGGTGGCGGCTTGCTTAGGTTTGGGCGCCACCATCGTGGGTCCAGCTGTTCTGGTGGTGGAATACGAGCCGAACCCGCGCACCAACGCCATTGCCTTAATTTTGCTAGCGACGGGACTGGTCGCCCATCGCCAACATTTTTTGGCGGGGGTAGCGGCCGGAACAGCCTTCCTCTATCACGTTCCGGCGGTATATCCGTTTTGGCTGTCGTACTTCGTGCTTTCCCTCATTCCTTCCGCCCCGGATTGGATGCGCCGGCGCATTCAGGGTCTAGCGCCCATGGCTGTGTCCGTCTTGATTCTCTTTTTGCTTTCGCAATGGCAACCTGGAGTGAAGGAAAAACAGGAATTCTTCGCCACGATTGACGCGAGTCTCGAAAAAATGATGCGGGAGCGGGCCCCTTACAACTGGATTTCGCTCTGGCCGCCGGCCTATATCGGGCACTACTTGTTTTACGCAGCAGCTCTGTACGGGGCCTGGTTTCGCCTACGCAGCACTCTGGACCGCGATGTAGGTCTTTTGCTGGCGTGGATGCCCGCCCTAGGGTTGTTGAGCATGCCGGTTTCGTATCTGCTGTTAGAGCGTGCGAAATGGATTCTCATGCCGCAACTACAACCCATGCGGGCGCTCCTTTACGTGGTGGCGGTGGCTGTCATTCTTACTTGCTCCGCAGGTGTGATGGCAGCGCGGGCGGGGCGGTGGCCGGAGGCTCTAGCCTGGTTTCTGATCGCCTACAGCCCTTCTTCGCACACAAGAACCGTTCAAGTGCTCTTCGATTGGAGCAATCCTGCTTTTCGTGCGGCTGCGCTTACGGTTGTGCTCGTTGCGGCCTGTGCAGTGGCGGCGAGCCGCTGGCGCCGGGCTTGGCCAGCGCTGGTTGTGGTTGCTTTTCTGCCCTACTGGGCGATGCCGGCGCTGGCCAAAGTGCGCAATTACCCCGCGCTGCACCACGCCGAGCTCGATGAATTGTCCCGCTGGGCACGGGAGAAGACCCCGCGCGAAGCCGTTTTTCTGTTTCCGGACATGGGAAAAGCGCTTGTCCCTGGCGTTTTTCGGGCCCAGGCGCTGCGCACCGTCTACGTCGATTGGAAGGGTGGCGGCCAAATCAACTTCTTGCGCGACTTCATCAAGGTCTGGCTGCCGCGTTGGCAAGAGACGATGGCGCAAGGCTTTCTGGGCGATCTGTTGGCCTACCGCCGGTTTGATATTGATTACGTCGTGCTCAGCAAAGCGGTCAAGGGCCAACAACCGGTGTTTGAGAACCGCCGCTACTATGTGTACAAAATCCGTTGAATCCGTCTCGCTGGCTGGAGTCTGTCTACGGGAGCGGACAAGCATAGGTTTTCGAACTGGCCGTCTCAGAGTGATACCCTATATTCATGCGATTACTTGTACTTGTTGCTGCGGCGGCCACCTGCTCTAGCCTTGCCTTCGGCGCGGATAAACCGGGAGCGATTAAGGCAGTTGGGAAGCCCGGACGCGCCGGGGTCTGGATCGACGGAAAATATGTAGGCCCGGCGAGCCGCTTTACGGTGACGGAAAAGTACCCCGTGGATCCCGGTGAGCACGAAGTGACGCTTCGAGATCCGCGTTACGAAGACTTTACGACGAAGGTGACGGTGGCGCCCGGAAAGACGGCCAAAGTGAGATACAAGCTGAAGGAAGTGCCGCTCGCGCCTCCGCCCTACGGCCGGTTGCGTTTTGGGGGAGGCGAGGCCGAGTCTTTCATTTCTGTGACGGCGGGCGATGTGACTCCAGTGTTCATCAACGACCGTTTCTATGGCTACGTCGATGAGCTAAACAACGTAGGTGGGGGGCTGCTGTTGCCTCCTGGCGAATACAAGCTGCGGGTCGAGTCGCCAATCAATGGCACGATCAATCAGGACATCAAAATTGAGGCCAATAAGGTCACCGTGGTTCCGTTGAAAGGGAAGTAGACTGCTGGAGGAAGGCGTCGACTTCGGCGCGTGAGGGGATGGAGGCCTGTGCGCCCGCTTTGGTGGTCGAAAGGGCCGCGGCGGCGTTGGCGAAACGCAGGGCCTCGCCTAGTGGGCGGTCCTCAGCCAAGGCAATGGCGAGAGCCCCATTGAAGGTGTCGCCCGCCGCGGTGGTATCGACCGCTTGAACGGGGAAGGCTGGGGCGTGGATCTCTTGATGCCCATCCCACCACAGGCAGCCCTTTTCACCTAGTTTCAAGAGCACGGCCCCGACGCTGGTGCGAGTCCGCAGCTCGCGCGCCAGGCGTGCGGCTTCCTCGAGATCAAGCGAGCGAGGGGCCGAGCCAAGCAGCATGCAAGCCTCGGTTTCATTTGGAGTCAAAATATCCACCAATGACAGCAGCCCAGCGTCCAGTGTCCGCGCAGGCGCGGGATCGAGAATCGTGGCAGCTTCTTCTTGCCGCGCCAGTTGAAGTCCTGCCGAAACCGTCTCAAGCGGAGTCTCGAGCTGAAATAACGCATAGTCCGCGTTGCGAAAGGTAGAGCGCAGTCCTCCGAGGTCTGCGGGCGTGAAGACAGCGTTTGCGCCCGGCGCGACCACGATCGAATTGCGTCCTTGCCGGTCCACCCAGATCATGGCGACTCCGGTGGGTTGGGACTTTGTGGCGTGCACGGCGCTCACATCCACGCCAGCCGCAGCTAAGCTCGCTTTGAGGTGGTCGGCAAAGAGGTCATAGCCCACACGCCCGGCCATGCGGACTGCAACCTCGCCCCGGGCCAGCTTCCCGCAAGCGCAAGCCTGATTGGCCCCTTTGCCGCCTGGGAGCATTTGAAAGTTTGAGCCGAGCACGGTTTGGCCGGGGGCTGGAAGTGTCTCCACCGACAGCACAAAGTCCATGTTCAGACTGCCGGCCACCACCACCAGAGGCTTCATCCGGAAGGGCTCAACGCGATGCTAAATCGATGCCGAAGCGCTTCAACTCTTCTGCGTAGTAGCGTTTGTGAAGTAAGTCCCACTCCTCGCTGCCTTCGGGAATATCGCGTTTTTGGGAACGAATTTTCGCGCGCGCGGCGCGGTCCACTTTCTCTTCGATGCCGAGCAAATCGGTGATTACTCTCACCATTTCCAGGCGGACGTCATTAGGTTCCTTTTTGAGCCGGAAGTAGCGCTCCTTGCGTACAGCGGTGATAAGCTTGTGTGAGATGTCGGTGATTTTGTCGCGCGAAAGCTTCATGCCATCGCCCGTATCGCGTCCGGAGGCGCGAATGACCTTGCGCTCCTTCACCATCTGGTTTTTGATGCGGCGGAACATTTCTTGGTAGCTGACGCCCTCACGCCGCATATAGTCGGCATACTGGGCGAGAATTTCACGAACTTCTTCGTTCAGCCGGTCCTCGACGGCAAGTTCTTCCTCGATGATGGAAGCCAGTACTTGAGCACCGCTTACGGGGTTGGAAGTTTCAAGGATGTGAGGGTGAAGCCTCTTGACGATTTCGCGTCCAAGATACTGAATGAATTCGGAGGCAAGTAGCATTCTTGGGCGTTAATTCAATTCGCTAGTGTACTGGTACGGCGGCGGGAGTGTCAAACTCGAGCGCAGTGACCTGGCGGCGAAAGGGTAATTGCAGACAGCCGTTGCCAGGGCTGAACGTAGCGCCAGGCCTTGGGAGAGCGGTTTACAGTTGAAGGAACCGGCCTTGGGCTGAGCTTCACTCAAAGCTCACATGGAGACCCTGGCGAATGACCGAGTGTTTCTGAAATTCTTCGCGTTTGTATGGGAAATCGCTCCGGTAATGGCCTCCCCGGCTTTCTTGGCGCGCTTCGGCGCAACGCGCGATGAGGCCGGCTACAGTGAACAGGCTGCGCAGTTCAAAGTGGCAGCGCTCGGGCATGGCGATTGTGCGGTGGCGCGTTTCCTCCAAACGGTCTAACAACAGCCGTAATCCGTTTGCATGGCGCACAAGACCGGCATGCTGCCAGGCGAGTTCGCGCAGCTCGTTTTCTTCGATTTCGGGGAAGACAAGGTTTGGCGGCTGGCTGCGAGTGGGAGCTGGCCGGCCGGTCCAGTCCTTCATGGCCGTGCCGGCGCGGGCCCCGAAAACAACGCCTTCCAGTAGCGAGTTGCTAGCAAGACGGTTTGCGCCATGAACACCCGTACAAGCAACCTCGCCCGCAGCGTAGAGCCGGGGAACATTGGTGCGGCCATGCAAATCGGTCCGGACGCCGCCCATGGCGTAGTGTGCAGCGGGATGCACTGGAGCGGGCTGCCGCTCAAGATCGATGCCAAAGTGGAGGCAAGTTTCATAGATGCGCGGGAAGCGCTGGCGAATCCCGCTTAAGTGGGTGAGGTCCAGATAGACGTGATCCTCGCCCGAGGCGGCAAGTTCTTCGACAATGGAGCGGGAAACAACGTCTCGCGGCGCCAGTTCCGCCAAAGGATGACGCGCGAGCATGAAGCGCTCACCCTTCCGGTTGCGGAGGTAGGCGCCTTCGCCACGCAAGGCCTCGGATAACAGAAAGCGGGGCGCACCCTCAAGGTGCAGCGCTGTAGGATGAAACTGGACGAATTCGATATCGCTGATGTCAGCGCCGGCTCGTGACGCCATGGCTACTCCGTCACCCGTGGCCACGTCCGGGTTCGTCGTTTCCTTGAAAACGCGGCCCAGGCCGCCAGTTGCCAGCAAAACCGCGCGGGCGCGGATGGAGATGAGTTGTCCGCGGTTGCCATCAAGGGCTAGAACACCGACCACTTCGCCATCCTCAACGAGCAGATCAGTGACGGAAGCAAAGCTCTCAAAGCGGATCCGGGGCAGGGAAGCAGCTCGCCAGTAGAGGGTGCGAACAATTTCTCGGCCTGTCGAGTCTCCGTGGGCGTGCAGGACGCGCGAGCGCGAATGCGCTCCTTCGCGGGCAAAAAGTAGCTTGGAACCCTCGCGGTCAAACTCGGCGCCCCAGTGAATCAGTTGCCGGATGGCGTCCGGTCCTTCCTCAACCAGCACGTGGACCGCATCGCGGTTACATAGCCCGTCGCCGGCTGCAATGGTGTCTTGCTCATGGAGCTCGATCTGGTCGTCGTCGCTCAAGGCCGCGGCAATGCCGCCTTGTGCATACTGCGAAGCCGATTCTTCCATACTGTCTTTGGCGAGAACGACGACTTCGCCCGCTTTGCAAAGCTCGACTGCGGCGCGGAGTCCGGCGACGCCCGCGCCAACTACGAGAAAATCCGTGGTCAGTATTTCAGGAGGCTGTCCGATGCCTCCATGGTACAACGGTTGGGTATGGCTGTTTTTCGGGTAGCGGCGTCCTCAAGCGCCTATGACGCCGTTGTCGAACGCGGCATTCTCCAGCGAGCAGCAGAGTTTCTCCCTGCAAAAGCCGGCGCGGTGTTTGTGGTAACGACGGAGGATGTTTGGCGGCTGCATGGCAGCACACTCCAGAGCGCACTCGGACGGCGACTTCGCCAGGTGCTGTTTTTTGCGGGTGGAGAAGAACACAAGCGATTGAGCGAAGTCGAACGCCTAGCCGAGGAGCTGGTGCAAGCCGGCGCTGACCGCTCGAGTCTTCTGGTTGCGTTTGGGGGAGGAATTGTTAACGACGTCGGCGGATTTCTCGCCGCCATCTTCATGCGGGGCATCCCGGTTTTGCAAATTCCAACCACTTTGCTGGCTCAGGTCGATGCCGCAGTGGGGGGAAAAACTGGGGTCAACTTGGTTTGCGGGAAGAACTTGGTGGGAAGCTTTCATCAGCCCGTCGCAGTGCTGATTGATCCTGACGTTCTGCGCACCCTGCCTGAGAGAGAATACCGCGCCGGCTTGTTCGAGATCATCAAATGCGGTGTGATCCGAAGTCCGCGCCTGTTCGATTTGCTGGTGACGCGCCGGGCCGATGTTTTCGCACAGACACCAGCGGTTGTGGAGGAGATGATCGGCGAATCTGTGCGAATCAAAGCTGAAGTCGTGGCGGCGGATGAAAGGGAAGGGGATCTCCGCCGCATCCTGAATTTTGGCCATACGCTGGGTCACGCCTTAGAGGCGGAAACCGGCTACAGCCGTTTTCTCCACGGCGAGGCTGTGGCTTTCGGCATGAAGGCAGCGACGCATTTAGCGCGTCTGGCGGGAGTGTTAGGGCCAGAGGACGGCGAGCGAATTCTCTCTTGCGTGTCTGCTTATGGTCCCATCCCTTCGCTCGAAGGCATCCAGGCTTCGGCCCTCGTGGCGCGGCTCGGCGCCGACAAAAAGACTGTTCAAGGGAAGGTGCATTTCGTTCTGCCGGAAAGGATTGGCGCCGTAAAAATTGTTTCTGGGCTGGAAGAAGCAAAGATTCTCGAAGCTACCGAGGCGGCCTTGCGATGAAGGCAGCGGGTACCACGCCGGACGGAGTTCAGGGAGAAGAACAAGTCGCGCGCTGGGTCCGTGACATGTTCTCCCAGGTGGCGGGCCGGTATGATCAACTCAACCATTTGTTGTCATTCCAATTGGACCGCTACTGGCGCTTCCGTACCGCTCAGCGCGTCCAGCAGGTCCTCCAAAGACCTGATGCGCGAGTGCTGGATCTTTGCTGCGGGACTGGTGATCTCTTGGTCGAACTGGAGAAACGAGCTGGCCGGCCGCTGATGGGCAGCGACTTTTGCCACCCGATGCTGCTAGGAGCAAGGACCAAGATCGACGCTCGGCGCTTGCGCTCGCTTCTTTTTGAAGCGGACGCCTTACGTTTGCCGCTCGCCGATCAAAGTTTGGATCTCCTGACGGTAGCCTTTGGGGTACGCAATTTCGCCAATTACCGGAAAGGTTTCGAAGAAATGAAGCGAGTGCTCAAGCCCGGTGGGCTCGCGGCCATTCTGGAATTTTCTCAACCGCGTACTCCGATTTTTGCCTCGCTGTATGCGTTCTACTCCAGGCGGGTTCTACCCGCAGTAGGCGGCTGGATTTCGGGTTCGCGCTCAGCCTACGTCTATCTCCCTGATTCGGTTCGCAAGTTTCCCGACGCCGAGCAGCTTGCGATGCTGCTCAGAGAGTGTGGCTTCCGCGAAGTTGAATTCGAACGTTTGACGTTCGGTATTGTTGCGCTGCATCTGGCGACCGCATAAAGGCTTGAACGATAGCCAACGGCCTCGGATCGCCTTTCTAGAGCTCTAGCCTGGCTCGCCGTGCACCGATTCGGCATATAACAGATCCCCGGTGCGGCCGTCGAAGTACTGGATCACGACGTGCGGCTTGGGGTAGGCCACCCATCGCGAAGCGAGTTCGCTTAGGGGATTGGAAAACACATTGTTCACTTGAGCCACGGCATAGACCGGCCACCGGCGCAAGTGGCTTGGCACATCATTGCGGAAAAACGTCGACCACCGAATTTCGCACTTCCGGCCGCGCGAGTCAAAGATTCCGTTGGGCGGGCGGTCACCTTCGCTCCGCGCCGGGTGATTGGCGGAATTATGGGGGCCGGAGCAGAACTCCCACACTTTGTCTGTCACCCGAATGGCGAAACTGTTGTGCAAATCGCCAGTCAACACGAGGACTGGCTTATTCAAGCGGGACCAGAAGTCAATCAGCATCTCCCGCTCTTCGACGAAGGCGGTCCAGGCGTCGTCTTTGCCGGAGATTGGGCCGTCCGAGCCGGGTGTGCCGACGTGCGGAATCATAAGGTTCACCGACGAGGCGAGGAAGAAAAAATCCGCGTCACTTGAGGACATGCTTTTGATGAGCCATTGGCGCTGGGCCTGGCCAAGCATGGACAAACCCTTGCGGTAGGGATCTTTCGGGTCATGCTGGTCGCGTAAGCTGCGCGTGTCGAGTAAATAGAACTCGGCATTGCCGACGCGAAACTTGCCATAGGAGTGCCG
Organism: Bryobacteraceae bacterium; assembly: GCA_025056455.1. GTDB lineage: Bacteria > Acidobacteriota > Terriglobia > Bryobacterales > Bryobacteraceae > CADEFT01. The sequence goes on from JANWVY010000006.1 coordinate 231,955, forward strand.
GCCGATCGAATAGACGCAGTTGCCATCCATGCGCGCTTGGGGAAAGATTCGAAGCGCGTGTTTGTCAAGCACTTTGACAATTTGATAAACGCCGGCATTGGGATCGCCATCCGAGTGATCCAATCTCGGATCATCGACGCCTGCAAGCTGACCTCCCCAGTGCACGTGAAGGTTGCTGAGATGCTGAAGATCAAGCTGGGTGAAATCCGTTGCCTCATCGGTCAAAACGTCGCTGCCGGCTTTGAGTCTTGCCCGGCCGAAATGGGCGGGTTGAGAGGTTTCCAGGGGATTGCTTCCAGCGATGTAGTCAAACCAGGCGCGCATGGCAATGTCGCGGAAGACTGCACGCCGTGTGCGGATTCCCGCAGTGCCGGTGCCGTAGACGTCATTGAGAATCTCATGATCGTCTGGGGTGAAGTAACAGGGGACGTCCTTGTGCCAGCTGGCCATAGGGACGCCACGTTCAAGAAAGAACTTGTAATTCTCCCAGACGCCGACAATGCTGGGGGCGAGCTTCACGATGGGCGGCAAGGCGCTTTCCGGACAGCCAGTCTGGCGCTGCCATTGTTCCACGGTGAAGTCGCGTTTGTCTTCGTAAAGCCAGTCGCCGTTCAGAATGGCGAAATGCACTTTATCGAGCAGCGTTTGGCGCATGCGCTGAAAGGCGGGAAGGTCCGGTCCCATGCCCTGGTTCGGCTTTTGATTGTTGCAAGAGCCGAATTCAAATCGAAAGTTAAACAAGCCGCGCGGGTTGAGCTCGCCACGATAGTCATCCTCGCTCGGCAGTGTCCGGAAGGAGCCGCCGTGTTGATTCGATCCGGCCGTTGCCGAACCGGCGACAAGCTGGTAGAAGTACCGCGTGTCAGGTTTCAAATCCCGAATTTCAATCCAGGCGCTGTTGTCGTGATCGAAAACCGTTTCAACGGGCGCTGAGATTTGATCCATGCGGTCAGGATGTGTCCCATAGCGCACGCGAAAGGGACCCGGCGAGGAGGTGCGGCCCCAGATGTGAATGCTGCGAGGCCCGACACGGCCGAGGATGGGTCCATGGGTGATTTGTAGGGCGCCGGTTTGGGAATTTGCGGGCAGGCTGAAAGCTGTAATGGCGGCTCGGGTGAGCTGGCGGCGGTTGAGTTTCACGGCGAAGAGCTCCTTCGAGAAAGTGTCTCAGAATCGCTGCTGGAACGCACGCGAAGGGGACCAATCTGGATTCCACACCCCGCAGCTCAAGAACCCGCCAGCCTACGAGGTTGTTCGAAGCATCCACAACACAAGGATGGCGCGGAGGCTCCACAGCCAGGTCCGGATCCAGTTTGTCGCCACGAGCCGCTGGTGCGCTTGGGACTCGAAGCCGTGGGCGAGAATTTCATGCTGGGGCACTTGGAGAAGCCAGGTGGAGGCCCAGATCAAAACGACGAGGATCAGTCCGAGCCAGGCGGCGCCAGAGAGGTTGCGTGCCGGAGGAAAGGCGACGAGCCAAATGGCTGTTCCCAATTCGATCAACATCGGCGCTGCAACCACGAGGGTGGTCGACGCTGAATGCGCTTGCTCATACTCGGCAAAGCCGCTTCTTCCGACCCGCGCCATTAAGGGATAGTGAACCACTTGCACAAACCAGATCAGGCCTGTCATGAACAGGGTGGCGGCGCTGTGGATGAGCAGAATCATGCGCGTTCCACGTTGGTGCGATCCAGGCGGCGAAGGAGTAAGAACTCAGTCAAGTTCTCCGCGGTCAATAAACCACGGAGTTCCTCGCCTTCCATGACTAAGGCGCAGGTTCCCGCTTGGGCCAGCAAGAGCATGGCTTCGGAGAGGTCCATTCGGGGGTCCAAACGGAGGAAGTCGCGTTCCATCACCCCAGCGACGTAGCTGTCCGGCCCTTCTTGAGCCATCGCGCGGAGCAGCGTCCCGCGGCTTAACAAGCCAATGACGTTCGAGCCGCTCATCACAGGGAAGTCTTGCTGGGAAGTCGCCAGTAGCAAGTTGGCTGCATCCCGGATCGTTTGCCCGTGGGACAAGGTTCGGAAATCGGTAATCATGGCGGCGCTCACCGGCACCCCTTGCGTCAATTGCCGGCCCATGAGTGCTGCGCTTTCCTGCGCCGCGCCGAGATAGACGAAGAAAGCAATAAAGATGAGCATGTAGTTGGCGCTAATCAAACCATAGAGACCCATGCCGATGGCGAGGATGCGGCCTGCTTTGGCTGCCAGTTCGGTGGCCTGCGATTCGCCGTATTTCAGAGCGAGCATGGATCTCAGCACCCGCCCCCCATCCATCGGAAACGCCGGCAGCAGATTGAACAGAGCTAACACAATGTTCCCCAGGGCGACCTGACCCAGCAGGTTACCCCCCCGGCGCCGGAAGACTTGATCCCAATCCAGACTTCCGAACAGGCCAGCGGCGAGGCCAATCAACACGCCGGCGATCACAATGTTAACGGCCGGTCCCGCCAGAGCGATCCACAATTCCTCGGCTGGTTTGGGATTTCGTTCAAGCCGCGCGACCCCGCCGATCGGAAACAGAACGATTTCAATCGTCCGGATTCCGTAGCGCCGGGAAACGAACGAATGCCCAAATTCATGCAGAAGCACAGAGCCAAACAAGGCCAGAACGTAGATTGCTGCTTGCGCGCCAGAAGGGCCTTCCAAGCCAATCACGGCTAGAAAAATCACAAAAAGGACGAATGTGAAGTGGAAGCGGACGGGCACGCCGAACACTCTCAGCGAGAAGAGACCGCCATTGGAGGCGGCCGTTTTCTGATTGCGAGGTTCCATTCCGCGACTATAAAACAAATTTTGGGGACGCTAGCGGTCCGGGGGCAGGCAAATCAGCGGGGAGGAACTCACACCGCTTCGGCTTGGGTGACGGGAGCGGAGAGGGCGATGTAGTCTGGGCGGTCGGCCGCGCTTTGGTGCCGGTAACTGCGGATCACCTCTCCGTGATAGAGGAGAAAGACCCCAGGCATTTGGAAGCCATCTCCCACCAACGTTCCGACGCCATGTTTTTCCAAGACGCCAGCCTGAAAGCCACGCCACCAGACTTTCGGGCCGAAGAGCTTGCTCAGGGATCCCCGGGTCAAGCCAAATGCCCGGTACAGCGCTTGGTTCGTGTCGCTGATGCGCGCGACGTCTTCTAATTGATAACGGCGGAAAAACTGCTCGGCTTGTTCTTCGGTGCCCATGTGAACCAGGACCAGGCGGACGCCCGACTCTTCAATCTTGGCCCGGGCATTCGCTAGGTCAGCCAGGGCCTCGCGGCAGAAGGTGCAGCCAAAATGCCGGAGAAAGACCACGAGCGTCGGCCAGCGCCGGCTCATTTCTAGAAGGCTCATTCCCTGATGTGTTTTCGTGCGAAGAGACATGCGGATGATCTCAGGCGAGGCCACACGGCGGCGGCCGAGAGAAGCGTCATGGGCCCCTTTCAGGATGAGCGCAAAAGGAATCCACCAGATCACATCATTGGTCAAGATCGTCCAACCCAGATTCCAGGGCAAGCGGCCCTGCGAGGCTGCAGAGAGGAATCCAATCGGGCCGAAGATCTTACCGAGCAGGCCCACCAGCACAATTGGCCAGTGACGGTTTGGGTCCGTCGCTGCAATCAGATAACCCACCCCGTAAACTCCAACGATCATCCCGATGCACTGCCACAATTCGGGATAATTGGGCGCAGGCATGGCCAGCCAGTTGAAGATGGTGAGCGGAAATAGTACGGCGAAGCCTCCCCAAACGAGGTTGTAGACGCCGGCCGCGAAAAGTGTGTATTTCTTCCAACGAGGACCCATACCGCTTCATCCAACGAGATGCCCAGTTGTGGGCGCCCGCTTTAAAATTACAAACGCGCTCCCCGAAAAATGATTGTTGAAGCGACGCCGAACGGGATTTGCCTCCCTGAGATCGGCTTGTGGCTAGACGCCCGCGAGCCGTCGCCGGCCTGCTGGATTTCGCACGCGCACCGCGATCACGCCAGATCGGCACACGGCCTGGTGGTCGCCACTTCGGCCACGCTTTCACTGTATCAGGCCCGCGTGAATGGTGAGCTTGGGGGTGGCAATCAAATGCTGGCCCTCAATTACGGGGAGTGCCTCGAGTGGCGGGGCGCCCGGTTGACGGCTCTGCCCGCAGGACATATCGTGGGCGCGGCGCAACTTCTGGTGGAATACGGTGGCGAACGGTTGCTTTACACCGGAGACATCAAGCTCCGTGCGCCTCTGTGCGGTACCCAAAGCGTCGTAGTGCCTTGCGACCAGCTGATTGTGGAGTCGACCTTCGGTCTACCCATCTACCATTTCATCGAGCGGGAAGAAGCGCGCCAGCGCATTGCCGCTTTTGCACAGGAGTGTCTGGTCGAGCAAGCGACACCTGTTTTCCTTGGTTACGCTCTCGGCCGTGGGCAGGAAATTGTCTATGCCTTGCGACAAGCTGGAATCCCGGTAGCGGTGCACGGAGCCATCGCGCGCTTTCTCCCTTTCTATGCGGAGCAAGGATTCGATGCTGCGGGATGGGAGCCTTACGAAAAGGGATCGCACCGGGGCCGGGCGCTGGTTTTGGCGCCGGGCATGCGGAAGTTTCTCGAGGCCTCCGGCAAGGATTATCGCATTGCGTATGTCTCGGGATGGGCGGCCGTCAGCAACGCCCGTGCGCGGGTTGGGGCCGAATGCCTGATTCCGTATTCTGACCATGCTGATTTTGAGGAGCTTATCCAGCTTGTGACTCAATCTGGGGCGCGGCGCGTTCACGTGGTGCATGGCTACGTCAGCGCCTTTGCCCGCATTCTCCGCCAGCGCGGAATCGAGGCGGAAGCGGTTGAGGGACCATCGGAGGCAATCCAAGAGTAGATGGATCGATTCGCCGAAGTCTGCCACCAGGTGGCGCAAACGAACAGCCGCAAGCGCAAAATCGCCTTTGTGGCGGATTATCTGCGGAGCTTAGATGACCAGGATCTACAGCGCGCTGTGCGTTTCTTTTCGGGCCAGCCGCTGGCCAACCCCGACGCTCGCCTGGCGGTGGGCCACTCCAAGCTTCGGGAAGCCGTTCTCGCAGCCTCGGGCTGGGACTTGGAAACGCTCCGGCTTTGCTTTCGCGAGGTAGGGGACACGGGCGAGACCATCGGTTTGCTGCTACACGGTAAAACGGCCAATCAACCTCTTTCACTGGCCGAAGCCGAGCAGCTCTACGAGGAGCTCGACCGGGCTCGTCCAGCCGCCAAGGTGTCCTTACTCACGACGATCTTTTCCCGCTACCAGCCGTGCGCCATTCAGTATTTCGTCAAGGTCATCACGGGGAACCTGCGGATCGGTTTACAAGAAAAGATGGTGGAGGAGGCCATCGCCCTGGCGCATGGCGTGGCTCATGCCCCCGTTCGCCAGGCGAGCAATCGCTGTGGGGATCTGGCGCGTGTGGCCCTGGCGGCGCGCCGCGGCGAACTTCATCAAATTGAAGCCACGCTGTTTCATCCTATGGAATTCATGCTCGCCAAGCCACTCGAAGAAGTCCGCGAACTCGAGATGGAAACAGGTGGCTGGTTGGTGGAAGAGAAGTATGATGGCATCCGCGCCCAAGTGCACCTCTCGCACAACCGTGTGCAGATCTTTTCCCGGGGCATGGAGGACATCACCGCTTCCTACCCGGAGCTAACCGCAGCATTTCGGTATTTGCCGGAAAGCCTGATTCTGGACGGAGAAATTCTGGCGTGGAAAGACGGCCGGGCGCTGAACTTCACGGTGCTGCAGCAGCGCCTGGCGCGCAAAAAGCTTACCGATGCGCATTTGAGCGAAATCCCCGTTGTGTTCATGGCTTACGACATTCTTTATCGCAATGGCGAGTTGCTGTTAGACCACCCACTCGAGCAAAGGCGAGCCCTGCTCGAGCGGACGCTTTGCGGGCGCGGCGCTCCGTTGCTGGTTTCGGGTCAGGAGCGCTTGGAGAGCCTGGAGGCCCTAGAAAGCCGTTTTCAACTTGCGAGAGAACACGGCAATGAAGGTTTGGTGCTCAAGCGAGCAGCGAGCCTTTACGAGCCGGGCCGCCGCACGGGTCAGTGGGTGAAGGTCAAACGGCCATACGCGACACTTGATGTCGTCATTACAGCTGCAGAACAAGGGCATGGGCGTCGCGCCACCATGCTTTCGGATTACACCTTTGCGGTCCGTTGTCAGGATCAATTTTTGAATGTGGGTAAGGCCTATTCGGGACTGACGGATGAAGAAATCCGGGAGTTGACGAAATTGCTTCGCGCTTCTGCGCTTGCTCGCTATGGCCGTGTGCTGCTGGTCAAGCCCGAGATCGTGCTCGAAGTGGCCTTTGATGGAATCCAAAAAAGCCCGCGTCATAAGAGCGGTTTCGCTTTGCGATTTCCGCGGATTCTGCGCTGGCGTCGCGACAAAAAGCCGGATCAAGCCGACGATTTGGAGCGGGTAATCCATCTCTACGAGGCGTCGTTGCGGTGAGCCAGGCTTCGATCGAAGAACTGCCGCGCCCCCTCCGGCATTGGTTTGAGGGGCGATTTCCAGCTGGACCCACGGCCATTCAACAACTTGCTCTACCGCACACCCTAGCGGGCGACAATACGCTGATTCTGGCCCCAACCGGTCACGGCAAGACGCTGGCAGCGTTTCTCTCTGTGTTGGCGAGACTAGCGGAACTAGGCGAGCGGTTGCCAAATGCGGTGTGCGCGATTTATGTCTCTCCTTTGCGATCCTTAACACGGGATGTGTTGCGCAACTTGTCCGAACCGCTGGAGGCAATCAACCGGGAGCTTAGCGAACGGCGTAAAATCCGGATGGAGGTCCGGACGGGGGACACAGCGGCGGGCGAACGCAGTCGCCAGCAGCGCAAACGGCCACACCTTCTCCTCACGACTCCGGAAAGTCTCAGTTCCCTTCTTTCGCAAAGCGCCTTTCACGACGGCCTCGATCCAGCAGTCGTGATTGCGGACGAGATCCATGCGCTTGCGGAAAACAAGCGCGGCACGCTGCTGGCCTTGGCGTTGGAACGGCTGGAGCATCGGGCCCGAGGGCCACTCCAGCGACTTGGGTTGTCGGCTACAGCCTGGCCAGTGGAAACGGTGATTCGATTCCTTTGCGGGCAGCGCCCTTGTGCCGTAGCGATGGTCGATCAACGGAAGGCGCACCGGCTCGAAATCGTGGTTCCGCCAGAGGATCACCCGCTGCCACCCGCTGGTTTCAACCCTTACCGCGTGGCTCAGCCCGTTGCCGACCTGGTGGAGCGTGCCCGATGCTCACTGGTTTTCACCTCCACGCGCTCGGCCGCGGAGCGGCTAGGACTGGCGCTCAAAATTCTGCTGCCCCAATACGATGAGCAGATTGCCGTGCATCATGGCTCCATTGAGAAGGACGAACGGTTCGAAATTGAAGAAGGTCTGGCTACAGGGCGATGGAAAGCGGTGGTTTGCAGCACAAGCTTGGAGCTGGGTGTCGATTTTCAAGCCGTGGACCAAGTCCTTTTGATTGGCGCGCCGCGTGGGGTTTCCCGAGCCTTGCAGCGACTTGGCCGCAGCGGGCATCGAGTGGACGGCGTGGCCGCAGGCGCACTTGTACCGCTCAGTCTGCCCGATTTGGCTGAATGCGTAGCGTTGCGTCGCGCGGCAGATCAAGGGCGCTGGGATGAGCTTCGCGTGCCGCGGGCTCCTCTAGACGTCTTGGCTCAGGTGTTACTAGGTATGGCGGTGGAACGGGTCTGGTCGCTCGATGAAGCCTACGAACTCGTGCGTGGAGCCGGTCCCTACCTCGATCTCCCACGCCAAGATTTTGACCGGGTGATCGAGTATCTAGCTGGCGGCGGCGCCGTGCTCGGGCCTTCTGGACGTTACGGCAAGATTGTTGTCACGCAGGGCAGATTTCGCATCGCTTCCCCGAAAATCGCTCGGATGTACTACGCCAACATTGGCGCCATTAGCGACGACACGCAAATCAAGGTGGTGACAGAAGGCAACCGTTACCTTGGGGCGGTTGAAGATGCTTTCCTGTCGAGCCTCCAGCCGGGTGAAGCTTTTATTCTGGGCGGTAAGACGGTGCGCGTCAAAAGCTACTATCAGAACCTGGCCATCGTGGAGCCGGCGCGAGGCGAGCAAGTGAAGACGCCGCGTTGGATGGGCGGCAAGATGCCGCTCTCAGCGCAGCTTGCTGCCGAGCAGTTGCGTTTACGGCGGGATCTACGTCAGGCCTGGCAGCGGGGCGGCTTCGACGCCTGCGTGTCGGTGCTAGAGACCTGCTGGAGTCTCGATCGAGCGGCGGCCGAACGGCTGGCCCGTTACGTCGAGCGCCAGCAACGTGCCTTTCCCATCCCCGTGGATACGCCGGTCGCCATCGAACGCCTGCGCCAGCGCCGCGCAGAGCTCCTGTTGTTCCACGTGGTGGCAGGACGTGAAGTAAACCGCGCCTTGGCTTTTGTCGTGAGCCACCGCCTGGCGTTGGCCGGTAGTGTCGTGGCCAACTTCGATGACCACGGATTCCTGTTATCCATTGACAAGAAGGCGTCTCCTTCCGAGAGCCAGCTACGCCAAAGCTTTCATCCCGACAACTGGCGCGCGGACCTGCGCGCAGCGCTGGAGGCCAACGAAGCATTAGGAAGGAAATTTCGCGGTGTCGCCGAAACGGGCCACTTGATTCCCAAGCGCTCGCTCCGCGGGCCTGTTTCTTCCAAGTCATCTACTTGGAGCAGCGCGCTGCTATATAAAACGTTGCTGAAATACGAACCCGATCATCCTCTGGTGCGGGAAGCGGTGCGAGAGGCCATGGAGGACCAGATCGACGCCGAGCGCGCCGAGAAAGAGAGCCAGCGAATTTACGCTGCGCCTTGGGAGATCTATGAGCTTCCGCGTCCGTCGCCCTTTGCTCTGCCTCTATTTGCCCTCTTCAACCGGGAAGTGGTGCAAGCGGCTGATCCGGATCGAGCGCTCGACGACTACGTGGCCGCAGCCTATGACGAGTGGCAGGAAGGAGACCGGAGTTCGCTGTGAGCCGTTTGGTGGAAATTGCTCGGGGGATCTGGGCGCATGCTTCGGGGGCGCTGTGGCTGGAGCTAATTCGAACCTTGGTGATTGCCGACGCTCATCTTGGCTACGGGTGGGCTATGCGGCGCCGCGGCCAACTTGGTCCACTGCGGGACGAGGAGACGATTGCGAAGCTGCGCGGCACGGTGGAGGAGCTCACTCCGAGCGCAACGGTGTTTCTGGGCGATCTGGTGCATGCGCCGCGCCCCACACCAGAAGAAGGGGAACTCTTGCAAGCGGTCTTCGAGTGGTTGGCGAGCCGCACCCGTTTGATTCTTGTGGAAGGCAACCATGACCGGGGTTTTCGCCGTGACTTTGGCCATGTGGGTTTCGAAATTTGCCGGGAATGGAAGCGCGGCGAAGTTTGCGCGATCCACGGTGACCGGGCTGAGCTCAACCTGCCTGCCCACCATCTCATCGTCGGCCATTTTCATCCCACTCTTGGTCTCCGCGATGCGGCTGGAGCCCTTCACCGCTTGCCGGTCTTCCTGCACGATTCCAAGGCGACGGTACTGCCAGCTTTTTCACCGTTTGCTGCGGGGTGCGATGTACGCGAGGGAGTGCCTGAGCAAATGCTGTCGCTGTTTTCTTCATCGGAAGTAGCCGTCTTCGCCGTGACGGGCAGGCAAGTCAAAGCGCTAGGCTCTACTCGTCTGCGGTGCAGCGGCCGGGCAAGTGCGGCTGCGAGATCCTCAGATAACAAGGAAGAGGGACCGCAGAAGCGGCGTTTGGCTTGAGCCTAGGGCTCCGCCAAACGCCGAAAACGCATGGCGCTTGCCCCAAACGGCGCGCCCCGCTGGAGCTGTAGCCATGAACGCCCGCCGTCTGGAGACCGGCGAACGAACGGTTGCACCTACCGCTAGGGATCGGTTGAAGGGCCGGGTGGCTTTAGAGCGAGGAAGCAGATGTGTTGGCGGCTCCCTACGCCCCCAGCTTGCCCTGCGTGATACGATCCAAGGTTGATGAAGCACGCTGAATTCACCCGCCGCCAAGTTTTCCGCTCGCTGTTCGCCTTTCCAGTCGCAACCTCCCTGCAGGCTGCTATTGATTCGACGGTCCGCGGGGTCATGATCGGGGCCCAGAGCTACAGCTTCCGCGACCGCTCGCTGGATGACGCCATTCAGGCGATGCAGGAGATTGGGCTCGGATTTTGTGAGCTGTGGAGCGGACACGTCGAGCCCACCAGCACGCCTCAGAAGCGCATCCCGCGCGAGGAGATTCGCATGTGGCGCAAGACGGTTTCGCTCGATCATTTCCGTCAAGTCCGGGAGAAGTTTCGTCGAGCAGGAATCGTGCTCTACGCCTATAACTACAGTTTCCGCGATGACTTCGATGAGCAGGAGATTGCACGGGGCTTTGAATTCGCCAAGGCTCTGGGCGTGCAGGCGCTAACGGCGTCCTCCAACGTCTCGACGGCCAAACGCATCGATCCCTACGCGCGCAAGGCCAAGGTGCCCGTCGGCATGCACAACCACTCCCGCATTACGCCCAATGAGTTTGCTACGCCCGAAGACTTCGAGCAAGCCATGCGCGGCATGTCGCGATATATTGCCGTTAATCTCGACATCGGCCACTTTACCGCAGCGAACTTCGACCCCGTGTCGTTTCTCGAAAAACATCACAAAAGCGTTGTCACTTTGCACATTAAGGACCGCAAGAAGGATCAAGGTCCGAATGTGCCATTTGGCGAGGGTGACACCAAGATCAAGGAAGTGCTCCAATTGCTCCGGGACAAAAAATGGAAGATCCCGGCCATGATCGAGTATGAGTATAAGGGCGCGGATACGGTGGCCGAAGTCCGACGCTGCTATGAGTATTGCCGCAAGGTGTTAGAGAAGGCGTAAGGGTAAATTTCCGAATGCATCTAAGGGGTGTGCAGGTCTAGGGGCCAGGCCTTCGCCGCCGGGCAAAGGCCCGGGGGGAGCTACACTGAAGGCATGGACCTCGTTCCTTCCCAACAGGACGTCATCAAGTTACTGGAGCAAACCGGCGCCTTGCGGCGGGGCCACTTTGTTTATCCCAACGGCCTCCACGCCGATGAATACCTCCAGGTGTCGCTTGCCATGCGGCACTATGAACATCTCAAAACCTTGAGTGTCGGCTTGAGCCGCAAGGTGAGACAAAACCCAGAATTGCGGGCCATGATTCCACAGTTATCCATCGTGGCGCCAGCGGGGGGTGGTGTGCCAGTGGCCTACGGCGTGTGCGAGGCCTTACGCGCCAAGCAGGTCTATTGGGCGGAATCGAATGGTGAGGATACGCCCCTGCACTTCCGGCAATATTTCGTAAGCCAGCCGGGCGAAAAGGTGCTTCTAGTGGATGACATCTTTCGTTCGGGAAAGCGACTCAGCGAATTGAAGTCGCTTGTTGAGGCGAACGGGGGCGAAGTGGTTGGACTGGCGGTGATGGTGTATCAACCAACGCCTCGCACGCCGGATTTCGGCAACCTTCCTTTGTTCTATCTTGCCAAGCTCGACGCCCACTATTCCAATGATGCAGATTCTTGTCTGTTGTGCCGCCAGGGTTTGCCGCTGGAAACCGTGTGGGTGTGAAGCGGGTGAAGAGATGTTCTTGCGCACGCCTGGGCCAGGCATGCCGTGCACAGCCGCCTCGAGAGTTTTCTGTCGAGCAGCGGTTCTAGGACAAGATCAGCACTTTCCGTCAGCGTCCATAAAGTAGTAACAGATCATGTGGCAAATGATCATGTGGGCATCTTCGATGCGGCCCATGTGCGGGTTGGGCACGTGGATGTTGAGCTTCGAGAGCGCCGCCAGCTTACCTCCGTCTCGCCCGGTCAGCCCAATCGTCTCACAGCCAATGGAGTTGGCGTATTCAATCGCGCGCAAGACATTCGGCGAGTTGCCGGACCCGCTGATGCCCATGACCAGATCGCCGGGGCGAGCAAAATTTTTCAACTGCTCCACGAAGACCGCCTCGTAGGCGACGTCATTGGAATAGGCCGTGATGGTGGGCATGGAGTCCGTGAGGGCCTGAATGCGAAAGCGTTTCTGTCGGTTGAAGCTGGCGCCCTTGACCATGTCGCACACAAAGTGGGAGGCAGTGGCGGCGCTGCCCCCATTGCCGCACACGAAGATTTGCCGGTCGCGGGCGCGCGCTTCGGCAAACATGTCGATGGCCTTCTGAACCAGGGCGGTATCGATCAAGTGAAGGGTTTTGAGGCAATCCTGCCGGTAAGCTTCGGGAAAACTCACGTTACAAACACTCCTTGTTTTCCATTCTTGCTTGCTTGAGGCGCGCCAGCGCGGCTGCTCCCCATAAGACGGAATCATCGCCTAAGGCAGCCGGCTGGATGTCGATCCGTGCGCGCGACCAGTTTGTGATCTGGCGGCGTAGTTCTGCGCGGAGGGGGGAAAACAGCCGATCTCCGGCCTTGCTGATGCCGCCGCCAATGACGATGCGGGAAGGATTGAGCAGCATGATGCAGGACTTCAGACCGAGCGCCAAGTCCACGACGTATCGCTCGACAAAGTCTGGACGAGCAAATAATTCTGCTGCGGGCATCCCATAGTCCCGCTCGAGCCACAGCCCGGCGCACATCCGCTCCAAGCATCCCTGGCTGCCACACAGGCAAGGTGGGCCGCCGGGGCGCACCGTGAGATGTCCAATTTCCCCGGCGTAGCTGTCGGCGCCGCGCAGGATCTCTCCACCGGAAACGATTCCGCCCCCGATGCCCGTGGACAGCGTCATGTAGAAGAGTGGGTCCCTGTGGCGGCCAGCGCCGTAGAGAAATTCTCCGAGCGCCCCCGCGTTCGCATCGTTGTCCAGAACGGAGGCCAGGCCTAGCTCCTTTTGTGTCCAGGAGGGGAAATCAAAGTCCTGCCATCCGCCAACGTGCGTTGAGCACGCTACGCGCTGCCGGGCGAAATCCACAGGGCCGCCAAAGCCGACGCCGCAGCGATCGAACGAGGCTTGCTGTTTCCACGCAGCCACGATCCGGGCGACCTGCTCCAGCATCCAGTCGCGTCCGGCTTCGCGGTTGGTGGCAGCAGAGTGGCGCAAGACCAGGCGATCGCCATCGAAGGCGGCGAGGGTGAACTTAGTTCCTCCAATGTCAATGGCGAGCGTGTAACTCATAGCAGTCGCCGGGCAGCCTCCTGCACCTCGTCTGGGGTTGCCGTGCCTGTGCCTTTTTTCATGATTGTGACCGAAGCCACCAGGTTTCCCAGCGTGACCGCCCAAGCGGCGTTGCGGCAAACGCTGAAGGCGAGGGCCGCTCCGGCCGAGAAGCTATCTCCGGCGCCACAGATATCGACCGGATGTTCAACGGGATGAGTAGGAATCCAAGATTGCTGGCCATCCTGGACGATGACCGCTCCTTTTGGTCCCAGAGTCACGACTAGCAGCGGGCCGCCAATGAGCGCTTGCAGCTGCACATAATCCACGCGGCCCAAGGCCCGCAAACAGGCTTCCGCAGCTTCCTCTTCGTTCGGCTTCACGATGACGCCGCGGAAGAGTTCGGGTCGGCGCCGCGAATCCACCCATACTACAGTCGCTGGAGAGGACCGCGCAAAGTGGGCAATCTCGTTTCGAACGGCTTCTGTCACGACGCCGCCAGCGCCCGTTTCGGCTTGGTCGGAAACGAGGATGACGTCAAATGTTGGAGCGGCCTGGCGAAACCGGACCAGAAACTGCTCTTCCAGATGCGTCGGCAGGGGAGCAGTATTGATGAAATCCACGCGCGGCTTGTCTTCTGCGCCAGTCTCGCGGTTGAGCAATTTAGTGTAGGTGAAGGTGTTCCATTCACGGGTGAACAGGCAGAGCGAATGGTCGATTTGACGGCGGGCGAGCGCTTGACGTAATTCGTATCCATGGCCATCATCGCCGAGGATTCCGAGCACTGCGACCTTACCAGCGCCGAGGGCCGCCAAATTGTTTGCCACGGTTCCGCCAGCTCCTGGCGTGGTCTCGGTGGTAAGGACGGCGATGCGCGGGATGCCCGTTTCGCGCGAAGGTTCGGCTTCTGCTGGATCGTAGCGGCACCAGCGGTCGAGACAGATGTCGCCGATCACAAGTGCGCGCTGGGAAGCAAACTGTTTGAGTACGCTTTCAACGTCTTTTGCCGTCACAGCGCCTCCAGCACGGCCTTTCGCAAGGCGGGCAGCGTCGCTCGGTGATCCCCGCAAAAATAGAAGCTTTCCCCGCCGTCGGCCACCGTTCGGACCAAGATGGTCTTATGCGGCCGGAAGTAGTAGCCAGGATCGGATTTCGGCAGCTCCCGATGGATGTTGCCTTGAATCGGCACTAGGTCGAAGACCGCCGTTGTGAAGCGCTGAATCCGGCGACCCTGTTGATGGGCGACATTGCGAGCCATGGCCAGCGCTTTGAGATACACCTCGGGGGCCATGATGGCAGAGCCAAAACAGAGCAGCACACCTCCCTGCAAGTTCTCCACGGCACGGGCGAAGATCAGGAAGTCCCGGTAGCTAGTTGCTCCGAAAGCTGCGCCGTCGCAGTTGGGATGCTCATGGAGGATGTCATATCCAATGCCGATGTGCACGGTTGCGGGAACGGCTGTGCGGTAGGCCGCCGCTAGTACGCTCAAATCTTTGTACGGGAATTTGCTTTCCAGGAGGCGCTGGCCGACAGCCTCGCCAAGTCCTAGCTCTTCGGCCGCGGCCTGGCGTACCCAGTCGTTTAATTCTCCCGTTTCTTTCCACAAGCCAAACTCGCCGGAACGAATGTATCGCGCCACGCTTTCGGTCGTGGCTCCGATGCGCGCTAGCTCGTAATCGTGGATCACTCCAGCGCCATTCATCGCGATGTGGCTGACGAGCCCCCTTTCCATCAGGTCGATGAGGTGGCGGTTGACACCGGCTCGGAGCACGTGGGCGCCCATCATCAGGATCCGTGCGGCCGCCGCCTGCTTGGCAGCCACAAGACTGGCGGCGACTTTCGACAAGTCCGGGTGTGAGAACTCTGGCGTTGGATCATCGAGTGCGAGCCACCGCCCGAGACTTAAATCGTGGACGCGTTCGGCCAGGGGCGCAAGGCGCAGGCGTGTGCGGTCAAACTGAGGATAGCGGGACGGCATCAGGCTGCTAACATTCGTTTGGGAACAACAGCTCCTGAAGCTGGGGCAGCGGAAGATAGTTGGCTACGATGTAATCTGCTCCCACTTTGACCAGCCGCTCGCGCTTCCAAGCATCAATGCGCTGGCAGTGGGGCTCTTCGGTGGCGACTCCCACTGCAACGCCGCCCACCTGCTTCACGTTCTCGATTTCCACAAAACCGTCGCCAAAGCCTAGGAACTCCTCGCCTTTGGCCTCCGCCGCTTGAATGATGCGCTGAATTAGGATGGCCTTGGAAAAGGACTTGTAATCGTCGAGTGCGCCCCAGCAGCCGCCGTCAAAGTAACGGGCAATGTCAAGCAGCCGAGCTTCCTCTTTCATGTCTTGATCATCGGTTCCGCTGGCCAGGTAAAGCTTCAAGCCGCGTTGCCGGAGTGATTCGAGCAGCGCGCGAGAGCCTGGAACGAGGTACTGCTCAGGCGAGGCCTCACCGGAGCGCAGCGCTTCCACGCGATCGCGAATCTTCGTCCACAGGAGATCTAAATAGCGGCGTTTGTAAACCAGGGGATCTTCGGGTTTACCGCCACGCTTGGCAACTTGCTCAGCGAGCTCAATCATCTGATAGATGGTGTCCTTGCCGGTCAGCCGGCCCACATAGTCACGGACAATTTCGGTGAGCTCGGCCTCGCTTTCCCCGGTCTTCAAACTCGCCAGTACCTCCACCATCATGGGCACCATGGTCTCGACCCAGCCTGAGCGAATGAGCGAGAGCGTGCCATCAAAGTCAAACAAGACGACGCGCGCACGGCTTGCGGGCACGCGGTTGATAATTTCAATCATTCCTTTTTACGGCGCCCGGAACTAAGGACCATGAAGAGAGACACAAGCAGGCGTGCTTTCCGGACGCAAGTCCCTCGCGCCATTTTCGCACGCTGGTCACCAATACTGCCATTTACCGGCTATCCACACGTAGGCGGACAGGCAGAGATTGGTGACTGCATGGGCCAAGATACAATCTCCAAGGCTTTTTGTTTTCACCATCCACCAGTTGTAAGCGACGCCGGCGAGGAACCCGACCTCCCAGTAGGAACCATGTTCGAGAGCAAACAATACGGCGACGATCCAGAAGGCCTGAGCCGAGTATTGACCAAGCGGAACTGATTCAAACTCGGGCCGGATGAGCCAGCGCATCAGCCAGGCTCGCCAGAAAAGTTCTTCCACAATTGGCACGAGGATGACTGCGCGTATAGCCCGAAACAACAAAGTGTGCCAGGGCAGGGAAGCATAGCCAGAGGCGGGGACCGGGGCTGCTCCGAGGATGGGATTGGCAAATAGCCAGTGTTTGCGCCAAGTGGGCGCCAGCGTGTCCGGCGCAATCCAGACCACAAACACAAGAATTCCAAGCAGAATCGAACCGCTCCAGTGGGGAGCGCGCAAGCTAATGACGCGCCGCGAAACAAACCAAAGCAACAGCGACAGGAGCACTACCCGTAGCGGGTATTCCACTTCAGGAGGTATCCCGAGTTTGCCGTCCAGGGACAAGAAAACCAGGAACGCAGCAAACGGAAGGACGTAAGGCAGCGAGGGATGGGTGTTCATTTTGGTGAGGGTGAGCCGAAAAAACCGCCTTTTGCTGGTCGCTCCAATTCAAACCGGACTAAATCCGGCTCAGCAATTCGCGAATGCGTTCCTCGTCTCGCTTGGACGGTTTGTTACGCAGCGCTTCTTCGGCTTCTTTCCGGGCCGCAGGTTTGTCGCCTTTTTGCGCCAGCGCGACAGCGAGATGGTAGCGATAAATTGGGTTTTTTTGGTCCTTGTTCACGATTTCGCGCAGGATCTGAATGGCGTTGTCGCTGAGATTCTTCTTAACGAAGATGTAGGCAAGGGTGTCGGCAATGTCCGGATGATGTGGGAACTTGGCTTTCGCCCTTTGGGCCAAGGTCAGGGCCTGGTCAAGGTCGCCGCCGTATTCCGCAATGTAATACGCCAGGTTATTCAGCGCCACCGCATTGTCGGGCTCGAGCTTCAAGATTTGCTCGTAGAGCGGTTTGGCGTCCTGCGGGCGGCCCTCGCCTTCATAAAGCAAGGCCAGCGGGACATAGGCTGCCGCATCATTGGGGTTGAGCTCCTTGGCCTTTTCATACTCGGCGATTGATGTCTTTAGGTCTCCCTTTCGCCGGTAGGTTTCCGCCAGGCGGATTTGCACGTCGAAGTTCTTGGGGTTCTTTTCGAGCAGTTTGCGATATTCGCCGATGGCCAGGTCGTACTGCTGGGCCTCAACGGCCGTGTTGGCGAGCGCTAGGCGGTAGAAAGAGCGTTGCGGATTGACCTTCAAGTCTTCCTGGAGTAGCCGGATCGCCTCGTCGAACTTCTTGAGACCTTGAAGGGTCTGTACTTTCCCAAGGAGGCCGCGCGGATCGTTCGGCGCGACCTTTTGTAAGCGCTCGAAATTGGCGATGGCCTCGTCGTAACGTTTCTCTTGGTAGTTCAGTACGCCCATTTGGAAAAGGGCGTCTGGGTAGTCCGGGCTGAGCGCCAGAAGCTGCGTGAGTTCCTGGCGCGCCGTGGGACGGTCGCCGAGTCCCATGCGAGCACCCGTGCGGATCATCTGCGCCGTGATGTTGCTGCTGTCATATTGCAGAATCTCTTCGGCGGCCTGAAGCGCTTTGGTGAACTCGTTTTTAGCCAGGTGCAGCTGCGCGATCGCAATCCGCGCTGGGGTATAGTCCGGGCGGTATTTGATGGCTTCCTGGAATTGGATTCGAGCCTGTTCAAGATCGCCCTTGGCCACGTAGGCGCGGCCCAAATTGTAGCGAAGGACCACGTTTTCCGGTTGCCGGACGATCACCGAGTTGAGCTCGGAGATGGCAGTTTGCACCTTATCGCGGCTGCCGTCCTGCAGCCACAACGAGGCGCGCATGGCCGTGGCCTCGTAGTCGTTGGGGTTTTCCTTGATCACTTGCGAGACCAGATCGAGCGCTTCGGCGCTGCGCCCTCGAAGCACCAAGGTTTCCGCGATCCGCTTTTGATACAAAGCCTTGTTATTGGGATTTTTCTTGAGTCCTTCCTCGTAATGGCGGACCGCGCTGTCCACGTCGCGAATCCGGATATAAAAATCGCCAACTTGGACATCACCCAGCGGGAACGCCTTGGGGTTGGCGATGATCCGGGCTAGCGTTTTTTCCATTTCTGCATTGTTGCGGGTAAGAAAGTAATGGCCCGCTAGCTGAAGAAGATAAAAGGCCTGCTCGGGATTGTTATCGGTCTTGAGGCGATAGACTCGCTCGGCCTTATCTAATTGCTTGCGATTGATGTATTGAAGATAAAGCCAGTCATAGATCGCAGCCAGCGTTTTGTCCTTCTCAATCATTTGATAGGCCAGCTTTTCGCCCTCTTCGAATCTGCCGTTGACGGCCAGGCTCTGCACCAACGGGACAATGATCTCCTTGGCTAATGGTTTGACCCGGTTGGCAGCTTCGAAATGCTCGAGAGCCGTCTTGGTGTCGCCAGCGGCAACCGCCAGGAAGCCCTTAATGCGCAAACCGAGGAATGACTTTGGATCGTTTTTCAGCAAACGCTCGGCCATCTGTTCCAGGTCTTTCCCGAACTCAGTGTTCTTTTTCGGGTCGCGAACGAAGACGGCCAAGTAAATGTCAGCCAGCTGGGTGGTGGCGTCCAGATTATCAGGCTGAAGTTCGACCGCGCGCCGTAAACTCCGGACGGCGTCGACGTAGCGGCCCAGGCGTAGTTCAGACAAACCGAGGCGGTAATAGGCCTCGCCATAGCGCATGTCCTTTTTGAGCGCGCTTTTGTACATGATCGAGGCTTCTTTATATTTGCCGTTCTTGAAGTATTCGTTGCCTCGCTCCAAATACTTTACTTTCACTACATTTGGGTCCCGGCTACAGCCAGCCAGAAACACAAGTTCGAGCGCCAGCAAAGCAATGATGAAAACCTTGCTTGTCATGATTCGAGACACTCTCCCTGAGTGCTACTTCAACATAAAAGGCCGAAGCGACACAAGTATTCCGTCAGCCTACGGCAATAGAATCATCGGCAGAATCTGACTCAAAGTGAAGGCTTCGAAGGGGGCAGGCTCAGCGAACTGCAATTTTGGGATCGAGCTCTCCGCCTGTTGGACTGCTCACATTGCCAATGCGGACCGTCACGTCGAGATCATCTCCGCGCATACGATCCCCAGGCACGTACAGCTTGATCTGATAGATGCCGATGAGTCCCGGGGCGAGTCCACTCCACTCGACAACGACCGCCGCTTGGCGATAGCGGGGGTCGCCGAAAAACACGCTCACCGGATCGGTTACAGCGGGAGGACTTTCCGGAGTTGGTTCCCCCGCACGAATGGTGGCGCCTTTGGTCGGTCCAAGGCCGATGGCGTACATCGTCAGCCGCTCGTCTCGGGTGGTGGGATTCTGCTTCGAGACGATGCTGCCGTTCTGTTTAAAGATGGCAGGTAGCTTGGTGTCAGGGTCGATGAGAACGGCGGGGGCGTACTTGGCGATGGTCATTTGGACGGGCACTAGGGAACTCGTCTTCCGTTCGAGGTTTCGGACCACGAGAGGATAACGACCAGGTGCGAGGTCAGGCGGCAGCTGCGCTGTAATCTGTGTTGGGGAGGTTGAAACCAGCGGTAACGGACGGTTATTGACGGTCACGCAAACCCCGCCTAAAGTGATGGGCAAGCTAACGGTGGGATTCGTGGAGGCGCTCGCGGCCAAGTTCCGGCCTCCGATGGAGATCAGACTACCTTGGCCGATCGTGGTCCGCTGGTTGGCAACGTTCACAATCGCGCTCGGCAGTACCACGGGCCGTTCCGCCGGACTAACAGCTTCCAGTTGTACGATGCTCAGTCCGCTAGCCGTCAATAGGTAGGCTGTCGTACCGGCGGGATCCACTGCCAGGGTACGGCCCGAAACATTCACGCGCGCATTGCCAGTTTGAATGGAGAGCGGACCTTCCACGGCGGCGACCGCACGGAGTGCGTTCCCTGTGTTGACGTCCACCACTTCAACCAGCGGATTTTCGTTCACCAGGGGGTTGTTAGCTTGAAGTCGGATAGGCTGGACAAAGCGAACGTACTGGGTGTTGTTTAGCGCGGCAACGGCAGACACAGGCCGGGCAACGGAGGCGGTTGCCTGGCCCGCACCGGGAACATTCAGTGCACCTGCCGAAGCGATCGGGGTGAGGGCCGGGTTGAGCACGAGCCCATTCGCGAGGAAGTAGCGTCCGTTGGGGCCCGCGCCCACAGGCCCGTAATAGCCCTGGATCGGGTTGTTGAAAATCTGCCGGCCCTGCACAAAATCGTTCACGGCGGCATCATAGAGATACACAAAGCCGTTGCCGGCCAGAAGCATGACGTACTCGCCATTGGGCGTCGAAATCATGCTGCGCGGTGCGGCTACCGTGCTGCTGCCAATCACAGGGCTGACCGTGCGAGGGATCGCCTCGTCGCCAATGACGCTCCAAATCGTGCCATTGCTCATGATCACCAGCGGACCCCGCTGCGTGGCGGCAATGGCAGAAGGAGTAATCAAGGGAGAGGTCGCGTTGAAGGGCAGCGGGGGAAATTTCACCCTCCCCACGACGCGGCCCTCGTTCAGGTCCACGATGCTGATGCTCTCACCACCCGTGTTAGCGACATAAAGCGTGTTGTTGTCCGGCATCAGCGCCATGCTCCGGGGTAGTTGCCCGACCTTGATCGGCGAAAGGAACTGCCGCGAACGAGCGTCGAAGACCTCAATCCGGTTCATCCCCGAGTTGGCGATGTAGACCCGGTTGCGAACAGGGTCATAGACGATATCTTCAAGCCCTTCGTTGGCGGAGATGCCTACCGGGACGGTGCGGATATCGGCCCGTACTTCGGCATCCCGGTTGTTTTGATAAACGCGAAGCCGTGGCGGAATATTAATGGCCTCAGGCGACTGAATGAGGAAGTCATGGATGGGGGAAACCGTGCCCAGACTGCGCGTATTGACAGGATTGAAGGAGATATCGATGACCGGGCCGTCTGGCGTATTCCTGGTACGGACGGTCGGGGCAGTTTGAAAAATGGCGGCGTTGGTGGCGGGTTGAGCCGTGGCTCCGGGAATCGCCGGGCCGACCGGCGGCGTGGGAGCCCCGGGAATTCCGGGTGGGAGCACGATGACGACACCGCCTCCTGGTAATCCTCCCCCAGCTCCCCCTTGGCCGCCCAGACCACCTGGTCCGGTCGGAGTCAGCTGGAGAACCTGGGCTGTGGCTGTCAGCCGGCCTCGGCCGCTATTGAGGACCGGGATGCTCACGCTCCGCTGGTCGGCCGTGACGTTGCATTGATCATTCGCCACCAAAGCAACGGTTGTGGGCAGTTCCAGAATGGGATTGTTGCGCATTTGACCGATGGGAATGGTCACAAAACCCGATTCCGAGATGGCGTAAATGGTGTTGCCATCCGACGTGATCACCATCTTGCCAGCTAAGTTCTCGGGCATTTGCAGCGCCGTGTGGATCAACAAATTGTCAGGGTCGTTGATCATCAATTGCGAGACGTTCGGCCGGCCCGGCGGGTTGGTCACCGGCGCGACGTTGAAGGCGGAATACATCACCGAGCCGTCCGGGGCGAAGACGCTTCCCCCTTGATTCTGCTGCAAGTTGAAGTTGGTGCCGGGCTGAATCGGGTAGGGGGCGTTGGCTAAATTTTGCTGCGCGATCACCTCAAGCGTTTCCATATCGAACAAGGTGAGGCCTGACATGAACTTTTTGCCATCGGGCGAGATGGACAGTACGCTGGAAACGTTGTTTACGGTCCGGCTTCGCAGCACGGTGCCCGACACCACTTCGTAGACGAAGACGGTACGGTTGGTATTGTTGGGGATGTTCACGCCCACGATAAACATTCCGTCAGCCGTGGTCGCTAGGTGACTTCGATTGGTTAGAAAAGCACGGCCCGAGGGGGGAGGCAGTTGAGGAGGTGTAGGTGGCGGCGGCACCACCACCACGCTTGCTAACGAGCCCTCGCTCGGGTCATAAATCAACAGCGTATTCTGCGAATTCCCTGGACCGGTGCCGATGGTGGTAATGAGAACCCGTTCGTCAGCGCCCACGGCAATGCCCTCGGGTCGAGCCGGGAGGTTAGGCCGCCCCACTACGGTGAGGGTGTCGAGGTTGATCACGTTCAAGTTGGAGGCGTTGTGGCAGGTGACGTAAAGACGGCTTCCGTCCCGAGACATCGCCGCGGCCAGCGGCAAGGAATCGAGAGCGATGCTCTGGACAAGGCGAACGGGGTTGGGAGGAAGCGAGTAGACTTCTAGCCGGTTTTGGCTTCCATTGACCAAGTACAAGCGCCTGCGGTTTTCATCAAGCACGATGTCCGACACGCTACCGACGACGGTGGTCACACTGCCGAACGTCGCGCCCTTGGCATCCGGTAAGCTGAAGAAGGCGAAAAATAAATACCACCAGCGGAACATCAGCACGATTTAACCCGGAATCATAGCAGAAGTTGCACCGGCGGCCTCATCCCTATGATGCCAAGGGCTTTAGGGAAGGCCAGCGAGTAAGTCTCCCGTGTGGCGCAGCAGATCCAGCTTGGCGCGTTCCACGGCAAACTGCGCTTCGTAGAAATCGATCCACTTTTCTTGTTCCTGAAAACGTGCCTGCTCTAGCTCTTCGAGCGTGGCGCGGCCTTCTTCAAACTTCGCCAGCGTGACGTTGACTCGCTCACGGGCGAGGTCAAGCTCCAAGCGGGCGACCTCGCGCGCCTGTTCATTTCGCTTCCATTGCTGATGGCTGCGCCGGGTTTCCAGGGCGATCCGGTTTCGGGTTTGAAGCATCTCGGTTTTGAGTTTCGACACGTCGATTTGGGCTTGATCGGCCCCCGCTCGGGCGGCTGCGCTGAGAAATAACGGCACTTGAACAGAGACGCCAAGTTGGCCGTTGTGGCGCTGGAAACGGCGGAAGAAGTCCTCGTAGTTGTTAAAGCGGGCAAACAATCCGTACTGTGCTACCAAGTCGAAGGTGGGCAGGCGTGTCGCCAAGTGCTGCTTGCTTTCAAGTTCCTTGGCCAGGATGGCGGATTGGAGTCTTTTGAGTTCCCGGCTTTGCTCGAGCGCGCTGCTGATGGCTTGGCTTTCGGATTCCGGCGCCGCGAGACCCAGCGGCGCATCGGTGGCGGGACGGATCCGGTCGTCTGGGCCAAACCCTAAGAGATTGGCGAGGAAAGCTTCCGATTGGTCCTGTTCTTGCTCCATCACCAAGAGCCGCTGTTTGGCTTTGGCCAGACTCAGCTCGAGTTGTCGCGCCGTGAGCTCGAGTTCTCGTCCCTGCTGCACTCGAAGGCGGACCACCTCGACGGCGCGCTGCATTCCTTCGATCTGCTGGCGCACGTTGCTTGCGAGCCGGGCCCACCGGGCCGCCTCCAGATAGGAGAGGACCGTTTGATAGATCACCTGCTCGCGGCGGATTTGGGTGTCGATGGCTACGGCCCGAGATTGTTCCACGGTTCGAGCCACGTTGTAGTTCTGCGCTTTGTTATAAATTGCAGAAACTCCGCGCGCTTGAAACACCGAAGGCGCCGAGCCCTCAATGCTCATGGGGAAGCCGCTGGTATAAGCTAGCCCGCTGCCGGCATAGACTTTGGGTCGAAACGGGTCCCTCGCTTCGCGGATGGCCAGCTGAGCTTTCTGCTCCTCAAGCCGTGCCATGAACAGCTCCGGACTTTGGCGCAAGGCAAGCTCGATTGCCTCTTTGAGCGTTACGCTTCGGAGTTCAGCGCAGGCCAGTCCCGGAAGGAAAACGGCAAGCAACAATCGCATAGCTTCAGTATGACCAACCCGCACCAGGGACTTAAAACAGAAAAAACTGTGCTTGTGTGGAGATGAAGGGGAGAGATCTTTTCCCCAACTTCCGGCTGAGATTGGAATTTCGTGCGGATCACCGAATGATGGTTGCTTTTTTGATTGCGTCCAAGCGGGGGAATTCACGTTCGAGATAGGCGTTTCCGAGCATTTCCGCTTTCACGCCATCCGGTCCGGCACCCTTGGGCGCCAGTTCCCCGTAGACGAAGGCGAGCTTCTCGGCCACATCCATGCCTTCGACGATCTTGGCGAAAGCCGGGAAGTTTTTGTCCAGCATCGCGCTGTTGTCCTTGAGGTTAATAAAGACCTGGACCGAGCGGGTGTGGGGCCCGTTTTGAGCAAAGGCGAGGGTGCCCTTTTTGTTGGAGAGACGGGTGGGTTCATCCAAAAACTTCAAGTCGCGGTAAAGCGCCCCTTTCTTGGGATCTGCAGCCACGCCAAATTGGGCGATGAAGCCGCGAATCACCCGGTAGAACTTCGCCTCGTCGTAGTAGCCAGCCTGAACCAGTTCGTAGAAACGTTCCGCGGCGCGGGGAGACCACTGTTTCTGCACCTCAACCACGATGTCACCCTTCGTCGTCTCGAGCTTCACGCGGTAGAGGTCGGGAGCGGGTTTTTTCTCCTGTTTCGCGGATTGGGCGGTCTTTTTCTCTGCAACGGGGGCCGGAGCACATGCCGCGAGCAGGAAAACACCGACCGAAACCAGCAGCTTATTTTGCATCACGCCAATTGTCTCCTATCCCCGTTTCGACGACCAGTGGCACTTGGAGTGTTTGAACCGATTCCATCTCCTGGCGGATCAAATCAGCCGCTTTTTCGGTTTCGGCAGGCGGCGACTCGAAAACCAGCTCATCATGCACTTGGAGCAGCATTCGCGTCTTCCAGCCTTCGGTGCGCAGTCGCCGGTCAATGCGCACCATAGCGAGCTTGATGAGGTCGGCGGCAGCTCCCTGGAGCGGCGTGTTCACTGCCGTGCGCTCGGCGAAGGCGCGAGCGCTCGGGTTGCGGCTGTTGATGTCTGGAATTGGCCGCTCCCGGCCAAAAATTGTCCTTGAGACACCGCTCTGGCGGACTTGGCGAATCGTCTCCTCGATAAAGTCTTTCACTCCCCGGTAGCGCTCAAAGTAGTTGAGGATATAGAGCTCGGCCTGTTGCCTCGGGATGCCGAGCTGTGTCGCCAAACCGAACGGAGTTTGACCGTAGACAATTCCAAAGTTGACAGCCTTGGCGTTGCGGCGCAGCTCCGCGGTTACTTCCGAGCTAGGCACGCCAAATACTTCCGAGGCCGTGCGGGTGTGAATATCTTCGCCTTTGCGGAAGGAGTCCACAAGCACCGGATCGCCGGAGAGGTGCGCCAACAATCGCAGCTCGATTTGAGAGTAATCTGCGACAATCAGTTTCCAGCCGGGCTCCGGAACAAATGCGGCGCGAATCGCGCGTCCGAGTTCCGTGCGAATGGGGATGTTTTGCAGGTTCGGATCCGAACTGGAAAGACGGCCCGTGGCTGCCCCCGTTTGATGGAACGAAGTGTGGAGGCGGCTCTGGCTGTCAATGCGCTGGGGAAGGGCGTCCACGTAGGTCCCCTTCAGCTTGGTTAATTGACGATATTCGAGAACCTTGGCGGCAATCGGATGTTCCATCTCCTCGAGTACCTCAGCTGCCGTGGAGACCTGCTTGCCCTTGCCATAGCGGGCCGGAGCTGGCAACCCCATCTCTTCAAACAACACTTTCGCCAGTTGCTGGGGGGAGTTGATGTTGAAGGGCCGGCCCGCCAGTTGATGGATTTCCGCCGTTAAGCGTTGGATTTCGGCATCCATTTGGGTGGAAAGGCGCGCTAGCTGGCTGGTCTCAATTCGGATGCCAACATATTCCATTCGCGCCAGCACCTCTGCGAGCGGTAACTCAATCTCTCGGTAGAGGTTCTCAAGCTGGGGCTTATTCTTCATTCGCTCTGCCAAGTCGGCAGCCAGTTCAACCACGCAGGCGGCTCGCTGGTCGGCTTGCGACGACAGGCGTCGGTCTAGGTAGCGCTCGCACAGCTGATCGAGCTCCGCTACGGAAGGATCCGCTGAAAGCAGGAACGCCTCCAGCATGATGTCTCGCACAACCCTCTCGGTGCTCATGCCGTGCCGGAAACACTCTAGCTGCAAGGACTTCCAATTGTGTGTGATCTTTTGTAAGGCCGGGCTAGCCAGAAATTCCCGCACACTTGAAGCGGGCTGAAAGGGAAAGGCGCGCCCTCTGCCGGGCTGCTGTGCCAGGCCCAAGACAGATCCAAACGCGAACTCGGCCTCTGAGGGCGACGACAGGGCGATGGCAACCGGAAGTGTTGGGTCGAGACTGGCGATGAAATTGCGAAACTCGGCTTCTGTGGAAAGCGTCGCCCAGTCCCCTTCGGAGGGTGCCGGCTGGGGCCCTAGTTCTTTGGCCAGACTGAAAAACTCCAACTCGCGGTATATCTGTTTCAATTTCGCCACATCGGGTGGCTGTCGAATCAAGCTCTCGAGGTTCCAAGACAGCGGGATATCGGTACGGATTGTGGCCAGCTCCCGGCTTAAGAGAATCTGATCCCGGTACTTTTGCAAGCTCTCGCGGTAAGTCTTTTTGCTCACCTCACTGGCCCGGTCCAGGGCCTCTTGCAAGGAGCCGAACTGCTTGAGCAGCTCGCAAGCGCCTTTGTCGCCAATGCCCGGGGCTCCTGGTATGTTGTCAATGGCATCGCCTTTGAGCGCCAGCAGATCGGCTACTTGATGGGGCGGTACGCCGAGGAATTCTCTCGTTTTTTCCGCATCATACAGGGTGTCGTTTTTCATCGGATTGAGCATGAAAATGTGATCGCCGACCAGTTGCAAAAGGTCCTTGTCGCTCGAAACGATCACCACGTCGACGCCCTGTTGCGCCGCCTGCCTGGCCAGGGTTCCGATGACATCATCCGCCTCGAAGCCCTCGTACTCCAGCAGGGCAACGCGCTGGGCTTCTAGCAGGCGGCGAATCCAGGGGATTTGCTCAGCCAGGTCGGGCGGCATCTCGCTCCGGTTGGCCTTGTACTCGGTAAATTGTTGTTCACGAAAAGTTTTTCCCGTGCTTTCAAAGATTGCCGCCAGATACTCGGGCGCATGCGTTTCAACCAGGCGGCGCATCATGTTGTGGAAAATGTAGACGGCTTCCGTGGAAAGTCCTTTGCTCGTTCGCATGGGGGGTGCGCTGGTGCGTGCTCGAGCATGGTAGGCGCGGAAGATAAATCCGAAGGCGTCAACCAAGAACAACCGGGGGCGAGGCATTGCCTCTATGATAGCCGCCCAGGGGGCTGGTTCAGGGTTTGGGAGCAAGCCGTGACGATTTCGACACAGTTTGCTCCCCTCGAGTGTTGAAAAAATGATACAGGTGACAGCTCTAACCTATTGTGAGATCATCACTTCTTGAGCAGCCGGCGTGCTGCAACCCCACTGAGGAGGCGCAAGGTGCGCTTCGAGACGACCGTTCACCGGCCTGTCGAGGCCGAAGGAGTGGGTCTTCATCACGGCGTGGCGGTGAAGATTCGCATTCTCCCGGCCCCGCCGATGACGGGTATCGTTTTCATAAGAACCGATTTGGACCGGTTTGCGATTCCCGCCAGCTGGCGCTACGTGGCGCGCGTAAGCTATGCCACCAGCCTCATGCGCCAGGGGGTGCTCATCTCTACCACGGAGCATCTTCTGAGCGTGTTCTACAGCATGGGGATCGACAACGCTTATGTCGAGATCGACAATCTCGAAGTGCCCATTTTGGACGGCAGTGGCGCACCTTTCGTGAAGCTCATCGAACAAGTGGGTGTCCGGACCTATCGCCGGCGCAGACGCTATTTGAGGATTCGCCGTCCCGTGGAGGTCGAAGCCAGGGGCAAGCGTATTGCAATTCTTCCGGCGGAAACCTTCCGGCTGTCTTGCGATGTTTTCTTTGATCATCCTCTAGTCGGCCGCCAGCGGTTGGATCTCGAGGTGACACCAGAAAATTACGCTCGGGAAATCGCGCCAGCAAGAACTTTTGGCTTTGCTTGGGAGCTGGACGCCATGCGGGACATGGGTTTGATTCGCGGCGCGAGTCTAGAGAATGCGGTTTGTTTTGACCGGACGGGGGTGCTGAACGATAGCGGGCTCCGCTTTGCCGACGAATGTTGCCGTCACAAGGCTTTGGACTTAATTGGGGACCTCGCGCTGATAGGAAAACCGCTCCTGGGGCATGTGATTGCCGAGCGGGCCGGACATGCCATGCATTTCGCGCTCGTTTCCAAGATCATGTCTGATCCCTCGCTGTATGAACTGGTGACGCTCGAGCAGTTGACGCTGCAGCCGGAGGCCGCGCGTCTGGCGCATGCCCTGGCGTGATTGGCAAGCCGGCAAGTTTTGGCGGCAGGTCGTGGAGCCAGAGCTTGAGGCAGCTACCCAATCTGCTGAGTTTGCTCCGATTCGCACTTGCGCCTTGGTGTGCGATCGCCATCTTTGAAGCAGAATTTCCCAAAGCCTTAACCTTGTTTTTCGTGGCCGGGGGCACGGATTTTTTCGACGGCTACCTCGCGCGCCGCTTTGGCTGGCACAGCGCTCTTGGGCGGATGCTGGACCCGTTAGCCGACAAGGCCTTGATGGCCATGGTGTACTTTGCGCTGTGGATGGCGGGGGCTGTTCGCGGCTGGCTAGTGGCTCTGGTATTCGGACGGGATCTGTTCATTCTTCTTGGCGCTCTGATCATCGCCCTACGAACTGGCACCCGGGAATTCGCTCCGAGCCTTGCCGGGAAACTGAGCACGGCCTTTCAGCTTGGGGCGGCGCTTTTTGTTCTTTGTGAGCGCTGCGGCTGGTGCAGCGTCCAAGTGGCTGAGGCTTGGACTTGGGCGGCGGCGGCCGGAACCGTTGCCAGCGGAGGGGATTATCTGCGTTTGGGCTGGCGTATGATGAGGCAGGGAGCGCCTCGATCATGAAAACCCTGGCTATCCTTGCACTGCTAGTCAGCAACTTGTCTGCTGGACCGCTTCAGGTGCGGTTGAAAGACTTTGAGGATCCCCCGCTCGGCTGGCGCCTGTGGAGCCACCGCGCTGCGACGGCTCCCCGCGTCTTTGTTGATTCCACGGTCAGTCACAGTGGGCGAGCCTCACTGGCGGTTTCAGGCAACGGGAACGCGCTGGCCCATGGCGGTTGGGAGCACGATCTCGGGCCAATAGCGCCGGGCAAGTGGTACCGTTTGTCAGTCTCCTACCGCTGGCAAGGCGTGATGCATCCGGTCTGGCAAATTGTTGCTCGGATCGACTGGCGGGATTCCCAAAACAAGCGCGTTGCGCCTCCCGATTATCTTTACCAACAGCGTCCCGAGGGAGATTGGATGCGCACTTGGATTGAGGCGGCTGCACCTGAGCGCGCCTCGGTAGCCACGGTTCAGCTTTTTCTGAGCCATGCTCCTCACGGCGTCGTCTGGTGGGACGATGTTCGTTTTGAAGAAATTCCGCCGCCGGGGCCACGTCACGTTCGCATCGCGGCGGTTCATTTTCGCCCGCAACACAGCCCTGGCCCTCAGGCGAACGTCGAAGCCTTCATTGAGCGTTTCCAAAACGAGGTGCATGGCCCTACCGACATCATTCTTTTTCCCGAAGGCATGACGGTGGTGGGAACCGGGCGCAGCTATGTGGAGGTAGCAGAGAGTGTTCCCGGTCCCACCACGGAAAGACTGGCCAAGCTAGCGAAGGCGCGCAACAGCTACATCGTGGCCGGCCTCTATGAGGCCGAAGGCACAGCAGTGTATAACACGGCGGTGTTGCTGGACCGGCAGGGCCGGCTGGCCGGCAAGTATCGCAAGGTGTATCTGCCGCGCGAAGAATATGAGGCGGGTCTCACGCCCGGCAATCAATTTCCGGTTTTTGATGCCGATTTTGGCCGTCTCGGGCTGATGATCTGCTACGACGTGTTCTTCTCAGATCCGGCCAAGGCGCTGGCCATGCAGGGTGCTGAGATGATTTTGCTGCCGATTTGGGGAGGCGATGAAGTGCTGGCTCGGGCGCGCGCCATCGAGAATCGCGTTTTTCTGGTGACCTCCGGCTACGACCATCCCACCTACATCATGGATCCGGATGGAGAGCGCCTTTCCGTCGCCTCCGGGCAAGGCCGTGTGGCGGTCGCTACGGTCGACCTCAGCAAGCGATACAGCCACCCGCATCTGGGCGATATGCGGGCCAGACGCAGGAAAGAACAGCGCACCGACGTGTTGATTCCGCCGCCCTCCGGGCAGCGCTGAGACCGAGGGGAAGGGCCAGATTAGCCAGCTTCGCGAGAGGCTAAAAACTTCATTGGCCCCAGTAGGAACGGTCAAGGCTGCGATATTGCACGGCCTCGGCCACGTGTTTTGCTGAGACGCGGCTTACGCCATCGAGATCGGCAATGGTGCGGGCCACCTTAAGCACGCGGTCGTGGGCGCGGGCGCTCAATCCGAGCCGGCGGACCGCCATTTCGAGCGTGCGCTCTCCGGCTTCATCGAGCGCGCACAGCTCTCGCAGCTGGTTGTGAGGCAAGTTGCAGTTGGAAAAGCCACGCGCTTGTTGTTTCTCACGGGCCGCTTGCACTCGCTCGCGCATTTGCGCGGATCCGACGCCATCATCCTGGCCTCGCAATTCCTTGTAAGCTACGGCGGGCACTTCCACGTGCAAGTCGATGCGATCCAGCAGTGGGCCGCTGATCTTGCCCAAGTAGCGGGTGATGATGGCGCCGGTGCAACGGCACTCGCGTGTGGCGTCGCCATAGAAACCACAGGGGCAAGGGTTCATGGCGGCGATTAGGGTGAAGGCGGCGGGAAAGGAAACGGTCATCGAGGAGCGGGCCAGCACAACTTGGCGGTCTTCCATAGGCTGGCGGAGTAACTCGAGCACATTCCGCGCTAGCTCCGGCAATTCATCGAGGAACAGCACGCCATGATGAGCGAGACTCACCTCGCCTGGACGCAAGGTGGCCGTACCGCCGCCAATTAATCCGGCATCGGAAATCGTGTGGTGGGGAGCGCGAAAAGGACGCTGGCGCAACAATCCACCGCCGGCCGGCAGCAGTCCCGCCACGCTGTGGATCTTTGTGGTTTCGATAGCCTCTTCGAAACTCAGCGGCGGAAGAATACCTGCAAAGCGTTTGGCAAGCATCGTTTTCCCGGAACCAGGAGGTCCGATGAGCAAGACGTTATGGCCTCCAGCGGCCGCTACCTCTAGAGCTCGTTTAGCCGCAGTTTGTCCTTTGACATCGCGGAAATCGAGATCACTGTGAGTGCTGGGAGCGGCCTCCGGCGGAGGGGGTTGCGCAGGTCGGAATTGATGTTCTCCCCGGGCGAGCGCGACTACCTGGGCCAGGTGTTTGAGGCCGTATACCGAGATGCCTTCCACCACCGCCGATTCGGCGGCGTTCTCCTCG
Organism: Bryobacteraceae bacterium; assembly: GCA_025056455.1. GTDB lineage: Bacteria > Acidobacteriota > Terriglobia > Bryobacterales > Bryobacteraceae > CADEFT01. Next base: position 263,251 of record JANWVY010000006.1, read on the forward strand.
GGTACGACTAAATTTTCAATTCGCTGCTTCCTTGCGCACACGGCAATGGGCAGCGCGCCTCGCACCGGCCGCAACTGTCCGTCGAGCGATAGCTCGCCAACGAACAAAAATCGCTCCGTTGGGGTAATTGCTCCCATGGCGCCAAGAATGCCCATGGCCATGGGCAAGTCAAATCCAGCGCCTTCTTTGCGGACATTGGCCGGGGCCAGATTAATGGTGACAGCCTTTGCCGGGTAGCCGAAGCCGGAATTGATCAAGGCGGATTTGATTCTTTCCCGGCTTTCCCGCACGGCCGTATCTGGCATTCCCACAGTGACGAAATCCCGGGCCGATCCTGAGGGATAAAGATCGACCTCGACGTCAATGGGCTGGGCGTCAATGCCGAAGACCGCGGCGCTGCGCGCACGATAGAGTCCCACCATCAATTAGTGGCTGGAGCGGATGGGAACTCTCTGAAAATTGTGAAGCGTTTGCCTCAAGACATAAGCAGGCACGGTCTCGGCGCACGCACCGATCCACTCGTCGTTCTGCTAGATCTCGACGAATCCCTCGAGATAGAGCACAGCTTGACCAGCAATTCCCACGCGGGACCCGCGATCTTCTACCACCATTTCGCCACCTCGCTGCGAAAGCTGTTTGGCGTGCATGCGTTTCTTGGCTAACCTCTGGCTCCAGTAGGGGGTGAGGGTGCAGTGTGCGGAGCCGGTGGCGGGATCCTCGTCAATGCCTTGGGCGGGCGCGAAAAAGCGCGAGACAAAATCGCATTCGCGGCCGGGCGCGGTTACGATCACGGCAAAGCGGTCCAGCTGCTTGAGCCCTTCGAGGTCGGGTTTCAGCGCCCTGACTTCTTCTTCGCTGCCATACACCACCAGGTAATCCCGGGCGGCGAGAACCGCTTCTGGGGCGCCGCCTAGGGCCTTTCGCAGTTGGGCTGGCGGCTGGCAGCTTTCTGGGGGCCGCGAGGGGAAATCCAGCTCCATCCAATCGCCTTTCAACCTCACGGAAATTCTTCCGCTGCGGGTATCAAAGTCGATCTGGGGCCGGTGTTCACCGAGCTTGCGCCAAAGCACGAAAGCGCTGGCCAGCGTCGCGTGGCCGCACAGATCGACCTCCACCGTGGGTGTGAACCAGCGCAACTGGTAGGCATCTCCCGCGGAGAGGAAGTACGCTGTTTCGGCGAGATTATTCTCAGCCGCGATATTCTGAAGAATTGCATCAGGTAGCCAGCTTTCGAGCGGGCATACTGCGGCCGGATTGCCGCCAAACAAGCGGTCCGTAAAAGCGTCTACCTGGTAGAAAGGAAGTCGCACTTCAAAAGTTTAGCGACATGGCAAACTGTGAGCAGACCGTCCGGAAATTTGGCCTCCGGCGCTGGGCCACGTGCCGAGCGCTGTGGTTATGGCCAGCGTTTCCTTTTTTGGCCGCGCCCTTGCACTTCGCCCAGGCGCAGGTGAAGCTTTCGCTTTCCGAGGCCGTCAATCAGGCCCTCGAAGGGAATCCCAGCTTGCAAGCAAGCCGGGAGCGGATCGTCCTGGCGCAGGGGCTACGCCAGCAGGCCGGCCTCATTCCGAACCCTCGGTTGATTCTCCAGACGGAGAATACGCGCCCGTACAGTCCGTTCGTATTCCCCCGCGATACAGACAATTTTGCTTACTTGCAGCAGACGGTGGAGACGGGAGGGAAGCGCGAGCGGAGGATCGATGCAGCGGCGGCCAACTTGCGGCGGGCCGAGCTCGAACAGGAAGTGCTCCGCCGACAGATCGCAGTGCGTGTAAAAACCGCCTACTGGGCGGCGTCGGGAGCGAAAACAGTGGAGCGGCTACTGGCCCAAGATGTCGAAAGCTTCCGGCGCATCGTGGACTATCACGAGACTCGCGTCAAAGAGGGCGCCATGGCTGAGGTGGATCTGATTCGCATCCGGCTCGAGAACGAACGCTTGGAAATTTCTCTCAACTATGCAACGCTAGAAGCCGAACGGGCGCGTATTAACCTGTTTCGTGAGATGGGAAAGACGGATTTCCCGGAGGTGGAGTTTACGGAGCCGCTAGAGCCGCCTCCGGCCCCGCCGGTGATGGCCGTCGAGCAGGCTCTAGAAGAGAGAGCGGAACTCCGGCTAGCCAGGCACATGGTTGACCAGTCAAAGGCCGCGCTGCGACTCCAGCAGTCCAACGCCACGCCCAACGTCGATGTGTTGTTTGGTTATAAGCGCGCGACCGGCTTTGACTCGATGATGGGCGGGCTGCAAATCGACTTGCCCTTTACGAACCGTAACCAGGGCAATATTGCGGCGGCGAGCGCCGAAGTTCGGGTCGCTGAGTCCATGCTCGCGGCAACGGAGGCGCTGGTGCGCGCCGAGGTGTTAGCAGCGCAGCGGGAATCGAACATCCGGCTACGCCAACTGGGTGGGTTTTTCGCGCAGATGCGCGCCCGCGCCGATGAATCGGCTCGCATTGCCCAGGCCGCTTATCGCGAGGGCGGAGCGGATCTCCTGCGGCTGCTCGATGCCGAGCGCCTGCGAATTGAGACTCAACTGTTGTACTACCGTGCACTGACCGAATACCGACAGAGCATCGTAGCCTTGGAGGCCGCCTTCGGAATGAAGCCATGAAGCCGAGCAAGCTCATCGCCTGTTGCCTTTGCTGGAAGCTGTCCTTGCTGCTGTCCTGTGGCCGTCAGGCTGTGGTGTCGGAAAAAGTGGAGGCGAAGTCTGCTGTCTCGGAAGGAACTGGCCGAGAAGCTGGCGTGATCCGGCTGAGCCGCCAGCAGCAGTCGCAGACGAGCCTTGCTGTAGAGATTGTCCAGCCGCGCTCCGTTCCTCTGTCGATTGAAGCAAGCGGTCGCATCACGATCAATGAAAACCGCATGTGGTCCCTTGGGGCGGTGGTGGAAGGCAGGATCGTAAGGGTCTACGCCGGTCCGGGGGATACGGTGCAAGCGGGCCAGCGCATCGCTAGCATGCACAGTCATGACATCCACGAAGTCCGTGCCGATTACTGGAGGGCGAAATCGGAGCTGATTCGTGCCCAAGCGCAGGAGGCCTTTGCCCGCAAACAGCGAGACCGTTTGCAAAGGCTGTATCAACTCAAGGCCGCCTCCTTGGAGCAACTGGAGCACGCTGAGGCGGACTTAAGAAACGCCCAGGCCGCGGTAGCCAACGCAGAAACCGATTTGGAGCGCCATCGCATCCACATTGTTGAATTCTTGCAGCTGCCGGTGGAAGGTCACGACGATCATAAGACGGGCGACGCTTTGCACGAAGAGGACTTGGTGCCAGTAAAATCCCCTGCCACAGGTACCGTGATTCGACGCAACGTAACGCCAGGTTCTGTGGCCAAGCCAGGTGAGGAGCTTTTCGCCATCGCTGACCTGTCGACGGTGTGGATGATTGCCGCTCTTCAGGAGGAGCATCTCGGAAGCGTACGTGTGGGAATGCCCGTTGAGGTCCTCACGCAAGCTTTCCGGGACCGCACCTTCCGCGGCAAGATTACCAAAATCGGCGAACAACTCGACCCGGCGACGCGAACCGTGCAGTTGCGCGTAGAACTGGCCAATCCCCTAGGGATGTTGAAGCCCGAGATGTATGCCATGGCGAGGATCGAGGCTGGCGGCAGCGCCGAAATCCTCACCGTTCCTCAGACCGCCGTGCAACAGGTCAACGGACAACCAGTCGTGTTTCTCCAGCTTGATCCCGAGCGATTTGAGGTGCGAGCGATTCAGACGGGGAGCGTCTTCGGAGACCGGGTGGAGGTGCGGCAAGGTTTGCGCAGCGGCGATCGGGTGGTGACACAGGGCAGCTATCTTTTAAAATCCCAGCTGCTCAAAGCGTCTCTGGCGGAAGACGAGTAGATGCTGGCCCGCATTGTTGCTTTTCACCTGCGCAACCGTCTAGTTGTTTTGGCTGGGCTGCTGATTCTCATGGGCGGCGGTTTGTATACACTGTCCCGGCTGCCGATCGACGCCTTTCCCGATTTGACGAACAACCAGGTGGTGGTCATTACAGAATCTCCTGGCATGCCTCCTTCTGAAGTCGAACAACTCGTGACCTATCCCATTGAGGTCGCGCTCATGGGCGTCCCGCGTGCGCAGGGTACGCGTTCCATTTCGAAGCTCGGCTTGTCGCTCGTGACGGTTCTGTTCGATGACTCCACCAGCATTTATTTCGCGCGGCAGCTCATTAACGAACGTTTGCAGGAAGTGCGAAGCCGGCTTCCCGAAGGCTTAGAACCGACCTTGGGACCCGTCGCCACTGCCTTTGGCGAGGTCTACCAGTACACGCTCGAAAGCGACAAGCTTTCCGCCCGGGAATTAAAGACCCTCCACGATTGGACCATTCGTAATTATCTGCGGTCCGTTCGTGGTGTGAACGAGGTCAACAGCTGGGGCGGGGAAACACGGCAGATTCAAGTCGAGGTCGACCCTCAGGCCCTATTCCGCTATAACCTTTCGCTGCGGGACGTCTTCGAACGCATCCGCGAGAACAATACAAATTTTGGGGGAGGATTCATTGAGCACGCCTCCGAGCAGTACACCATCCGCGGCGTTGGTCGTGTCCGCGAGGTTACGGATTTGGAGGCGATCGTGCTGACCTCGCACCTCGGGACGCCCGTCTTGCTGCGCAACGTGGCGGTCGTTCGTGATCAAGCCATGCAGCGGCAAGGCGCGGTGACCCGCGACGGAAGGGGGGAAACGGTTTCGGGCATGACCATCATGCTCAAGGGGGAAAATGGCCGCGAGGTGATTTCACGCGTCAAGTCCAAAATCGCGACTTTGGCGCTGCCAGAAGATGTCAAGATTGTGCCTTTCTATGACCAATCGGTTGTGATCGAGGGCACGATTCAAACCGTGCGCCGGAACCTGACGGAAGCTGGCGCGCTGGTCATTGCAGTCCTATTTCTCTTTTTGGGCAACTGGAAGGCGGCGCTAATTGTCGCCTGTGTGATTCCGCTGTCGATGCTGGTTGGCTTTCTGGGAATGGCCGTATTTGGTGTCTCGGCCAATTTGATGAGCCTTGGAGCGCTGGATTTTGGAATGATTGTCGACGGCGCGGTGGTCATGATGGAGAACGCCGTGCGGCGTCTTGAGCGACGAGCGGAGGATTGTGACTTTGACGCCATGAGCCGGATCGAAGCGGCCGCACTGGAAGTCTCCCGGCCCATTGTGTTTGGGGTGGGCATCATCATCGCCGTTTACATTCCCATCCTGGCCTTAGAAGGACTCGAAGGGCGTATGTTTCGCCCCATGGCCATCACCGTTTGTTCTGCCTTGTTGGGATCGCTGGCCTTGGCCTTGACGGCAACGCCAGCCGCTGCTTTAACCTTCCTCGGCCGAGGGGTCAAGCCGCACTCGGAGGCATGGTTTCAGGGGATTCGCCAGGCTTATGTCCAGGCCTTGTGTTTTGTGCTCCGCCGGCGCGGCTGGGTGATTCTCGCTGCGGTTGTCTTGCTGGCTGGCGCACTCGGATCACTGGCCTTCATCGGTACAGAATTCATGCCCAGGCTCGATGAAGGTTCGCTGTTGATTACGACGCGGAAGCTGCCCGGCATCGCCTTGTCAGATTCGATTGCCCTCAGCCTGCGGGTCGAGAAAGCGCTGCTGGAGTTTCCGGAGGTCACCCGCGTGGTGACCAAGCTGGGCAGGCCAGACCTGGCAACGGAAGCCATGGGCGTCTATGAGGGTGACGTTTACGTCTTGCTGAAACCTCTCGCGGAATGGAAGACTGCTCGCAACAAAAATGAACTGGTTGAGAAGATGGCCCAGCGGCTTGAACAGATTCCAGGCGTTAGTTACAACTTCACGCAGCCGATGGCCATGCGCTTGGATGAGGTTGTTTCGGGAATCAAAGCAGATTTGGCGCTGAAAATCTTTGGTGAAGATGCTGCAGTGCTGGAGCAGCTAGCCGAACGTGCCCTGAGAGTGATCTCCGCCATTCCCGGAGCGGCCGACGCGCAGATGGAGGTGATCTCCGGAGTGGCGGAGATTCGCGTGGAGGCCGATCGCGCGGCCTTGGCGCGTTACGGCCTCAATGTTGCGGACGTGCGTCAAATGGTGGAAGCGGCAATTTCTGGGAGTCCGGTTAGCTCGCTCTATGAAGGGCAGCGAAGATTCGACATCGTGCTCCGTCTACCGGAACGCTACCGCCAGAATCCGCTGTCGCTTGCCGAGGTGCCTCTTACTGCTCCTGGAGGAGAGCGCATTCGCTTGGGCCAGGTGGCGAACCTCGTCTTACAACGGGGCCCGGAAATCATTTCGCGGGAGAACGCTATGCGGCGCATTGTGGTGCAGTCAAACGTGCGTGGCCGTGATCTTGGCAGTTTCGCCAGCGAGGCTCAACAAAAGATCTCCGAGCGTCTGAAGCTTCCCCCCGGCTACTCGATTGACTGGGGAGGACAGTTTGAAAACCAAGAGCGGGCGATGCGGCGACTCACCATTGTCATTCCGCTCTCTATCTTGATCATTACCTTGCTGCTTTATTCGACGTTCCAATCTTTCCGGCTCGCGCTGCTGATCCTGCTGAATGTGCCATTCGCTCTCATTGGCGGAGTGGCGGCACTGTGGCTTCGCGGTCTCAATCTCAACCTCTCGGCTGCGGTGGGATTCATTGCCCTGTTTGGCGTTGCGGTTTTGAATGGGATTGTTTTGGTTAACTATATCAACCGCTTGCGCATGGAGGGGAAAGAGCTCCAGGAGGCCATTGTCGGCGGGGCAGGCACGCGGTTGAGACCGGTGCTGATGACGGCGCTGGTGGCAAGCCTCGGTTTCATCCCCATGGCGCTTTCTAGCTCGACGGGTGCAGAAGTACAGCGGCCGCTCGCTAGCGTCGTGATCGGCGGTTTGTTCACTTCTACACTGCTGACCCTATTCCTTTTACCCGCGCTTTACCCGTGGTTTGCTCCGCGTACGATATCGAGCGGCACCGCACCCGCTCGGCAAGGCTGCTAGCTTCGCTCCAGTGGCGGAAGCGCGGAAACACGATTTGATTTCTTTCCAGTGCGAAGTTTTGAGGGTTGAAGCCGGATAGGCGAGAACTACTGAAGGCGCGGCCGGTTGCGCTCGTTGGTTACTAATTCATCAAAAATCGCTAGCACTTGCCGGCGATACTCATAGACGCGCTGGAGCTTTTCCCAGAACCCGTCTTTGCCGTAATACAGCCGCCACTTTCTCAGGGTTTCCTTAGAGATAGCGATATCTTTGCGGATGTCTTCAACCCGATGGCCGCGCAGGAAGAGACCATAAAACATGGCTGCCTCCCTTCTAGTCGCCATGGGGTCAAACTCGTCATTGATTGGCATCCCGGCACTCCCCCGACCTATCCATTCGTACGGGTCCCAGAAAAACGTTAGTATAAACACCCACTCGAGCTCTGGCAAGACGGAAGGTGGAAATCCAAGAATCGAGACGTGTTCGCGTGGCGGTCCGAAGCGACTTGGTGGCCAAAAACCGGCATGAGCGGTGTCCAGCCGGCAGGTGAGGGCAAAGATCCGCTCGCCTTGTCCTCCCTGGCCCAGGACTGGCGGTTTACCCAGAGTTTAGGAAAAAATTTCGCTACCCTAAAATTTGGAATCTGAACGAGGGGGTTACGGATGAAAATTCGCTTCGCTTTCCCGCTTCTTTTTGCCAGTCTGGTGTGGGCGGAAACCTGGACGGGCACTGTCGTGGACGTGATGTGTAAAGGAAAGGATGTCGCCAATCACACTCGGCAATGTGCGCTCAATTGCGCCAAAGGCGGGTTTGGATTGGTGCTCTCGGACGGTAAGTTCGTCAAGTTCGACGAAAGCGGCAATGCCCTGGCGCTGTCCAAGCTGAAAGCTTCAACTAAGGACAAGGATCTCAAGGCGAAGGTCACCGGCAAGCTAGACGGAGACGTCATCCAAGTGACGGCGATTGAACTGCAATAACCTGTTTTCGCAGTTGTACCCAGGTTTCGAATACGGCTGGATTCTCTAACCAAGTGAGCATCCAGAGCATCATTTCCCGCTTGGAGGCGCGTTTCGCGGGGTCGACGCGAGAGTTGCGCGCCACCAAGCGCGCGTGATCTTTCGCCTGGATCACACACGTTCGAATCTTTTTGCGGCCCTCTAATGCGGCGTTTTCATAGACCTTGGCGAGAGCGATCAGAGTCCTCTCAAGCTCTTCGAGATTGTCTTGACGGACGCCTTCAACCAGCGGGTCGAGCGGATAACCGGATTCGCGCAGCAAGCTTTTGAAGAGCGTCTCGCTCAGGGGAGAAAGGGCCACACGGAGACGAGCTTGCAGCTCCTCGTCAATCACGGCCGGGTGCTCGGCTTCGAGCAGAGCTTGTAATTGGGCTTTCTTTTTTTCTCTTTTTGTCGGCACGGCGGTACTGGGCTACAGCCTTCTGGTGCGCTTCGATGGTCGATGAAAAGATGTGAGCGCCGGAACCGTCTGCGGTTGCCACAAAGTAAAGATAGTTTGTGTTGGCGGGGCGCAGGGCTGCCTCCAAGGATTTCAAACCGGGGTTGGCGATCGGTCCAGGCGGCAGGCCAGCATGCTGGTAGGTGTTGTACGGGTTCTGGCTAGCGAGGTCCGAACGGTAGATCGAACCCCGATAGCGGCCTTCCAGCAAAGCGGCGTAGATTGTGGTGGGATCGCAATCTAACTTCATACCGCGATCCAGACGGTTACGAAAAACTGAGGCGATGAGAGGACGTTCTTCGGAGCGGACCGCTTCCTTTTCAACCAGTGAAGCGAGCGTCACAATACGATGCACGTCTTCTGAAGTTCGAAGAGATTTCCAAGCGCGGCGGAAGCGGTCTGTCATGCGCCGGACCAGTTCCGCCGCCGTGGTTTGGCGGCTTAAGCGGTAGGTGGCAGGAAAGAGATAACCCTCGAGCGAGGGCGCCTCGGGCGCAAGATCGCGGATCTCATTCGGATTGGCCGCTGCCTGGAGGAAATCGTACCCGCGGATGATGCCGCCCTGGTCCAGCAGACTGGCAATCTCATACATGTTGGCGCCTTCGGGGACCGTCAGTTCGTAATAGAAGGTATCGCCCCGGGCCAGCCGGTCGTAGATCTGAAGAGGAGAGGCCGGTTCATCGAAGCGATACTCGCCTGCTTGGAGAGCAGTTTTTGGGCGCAATAACCGGGCGGCCCAGAGTTGCCACCGCCACCGGATGACTCCTGCTTGCTGCAACTGGGCGGCGATCTGGTTGGTGCTGGAACCTCGGGGGAAATTGAGAATGGCTTGTCCGTCGAAGCCTGCGTAGGGTTGAACCAGCGTAACTGCCAGCCAGGAGAGCAAGCCGCCGGCCGCGCCGAGCAGGAGGGCCGCCAGCATCCACCGCTTGCGGCTCAGCAGCCATCGAGCCATCTTTGGGGACCTCTCAGACCACCCGAGGATTGCGAATCCAAGTAGCTTTGCAGGATCAAAACAGCCGACAGCCGGTCGACGGCCCGAGCGCGCTTTTGCCGGCTCAGCCCGCTTTCTCGGAGAACTTGGTTGGCGACCAGTGTGGTGAGGCGCTCGTCCCAAAGTTGCACGGGCAGCCCACTCCGCTCGGCGAGTTTGGATGCGAACTGCTGGATGAGTTCGGCCTGACGGCCCTGTTTACCGCTGAGATGGAGCGGGTGGCCCACGATGATCAATTCGACGCCATGTTGTTTGGCGAGCGCCGACAACCGGGCTAGGTCCTGCCGGAGGTTGGTGCGCTCGAGCGTGTCCAGGCCTTGCGCGGTCAGTCCGAGGGGGTCGCTGATCGCGACGCCAACGCGACGGAGCCCTACGTCGAGACCCAAAACACGACGCCCCGGATCGCCCATAGCCATGCGACGCCTCTCATTATAGACGCGCGCATGCTAGATTAGCTCTAGCGGGCCTCAGATTCGTGGAACTTCTAACGCCTTCCACCTACAGCGCGAAAAAACCGAAGTTTACGGCGAGCGGGGTACTCGCGCTGGCCGCCATGATTGGTCTGCTGTATTACGGGCGGTTGTTTTTTATCACGGTCACGATTGCCGTGATTTTGGCTTTTATCCTCGACCCGATGGTGGAAGTGCTCATGCGGCTGAAGATGCCGCGCGGGGTGGCGAGCTTTTTTACCTGTTCGCTGGCCTTGCTGTTGGTGTATTTTGCGGCGCTTGGTTTTTACACCCAAGCCACTGGTTTGCTCGCCGATCTACCGGCCTATAGCGAGCGAATCAATGAAATTGTTGATCACGCCCTGGCGCGGTTGGAGCAGACCGAACAGTCCATCTACTCGCTCCTTGTGCCCAAGAGGTTTCAGGGGGGGGATCGTAAGGCGCAGGTGATCACGTCTGCCCCAGCTCCACCGACGAAAACTTCGGCGCGGCGGCGATCGGCGGAACCGCCGCCCACAATCACTCAGGTGCAGGAGGTGAGGCTAAGCCGGGAGCGGGAGTCCATTTTCGACCGCCTCGCGCCCCACTTTAGCGCTTTTTACGACGTGTTTTTGATGGCCTCCTTTGTTCCGTTTTTGGTCTATTTCATGCTGAGCTGGCGGGATCACATCCGGCGGAGTTTCCTGCAGCTGTTTGAAGGGCCGGACCGGATGATCGCGGGGAAAAGCTGGGAAGGCGTAGCGGATATGGCACGCGCCTATGTGGTGGGTAACTTTTTGCTGGGCTTGATGCTTTCCGCCGCGAGCTCTCTCATTTTTTGGCGCGCGAATCTCCCCTACCCGCTGTTGATTGGTCCGGTTAGCGCGTTTCTGAGCTTGGTTCCTTACGTGGGAATGCCGCTGGCTCTGGTACCGCCGTTTTTCGCCGCACTGCCGATTTACAACAAGTTGGGCGCCTACTTGGTGATTGGCAGTGCGGTGGCGTTTCTTCACCTGCTGGCTTTAAATCTTCTTTACCCCAAACTGGTCGGGGCGCGCGTCCATTTAAATCCACTGGCTGTCACTGTGGCGCTCATGTTTTGGGGCTCGCTTTGGGGCGCGGCGGGACTGGTACTGGGGATTCCCATCACGGCGGGTATCAAGGCCGTGTGCGACAACGTTCGCGAGCTCGACGCCTACGGCCGGCTGCTGGGAGACTAGTTTTTCCGAGCGGCCTGGCCAGCGGAGGGCTCAGGGCGGCTTGGGATTTGTGCGCTCTGCTAGAGCTTGCAGGCAGTCACCTGGGTTCGCAAGCAAGCTACTCCTGCCGTGTAGCGATAATCGGTAACCGAGAACGCCAGCCCCTCCTCCATCCAGTCATGCCAAACGCCATCCGGGTCGTGGGAGGCTACCGTCAGCGTGTATTCCTGGGGACAAAGATGGCAAGGAAAGCGAAAGACGACCTCTACCCTTTCTCCCGCGCGGCAAGGTCCTAAGCTCACGTTTTCGAGCTCGGTGTTGGTTCCGAAAACCTCAAAGCCAATCCGCGTGCGGATCAGAATGCCGACAACCGGCGCGGCGACCTCCGCGGCAAAGCGCACCACGACCCTCACGCAAACCGTTTCTCCGGTGCACAGGACCGAGGTCATATCTCCGGCACTGTTCCGAAGCTCGACAATTTCTAGCGACGCTCGTCCATCGCCTTTTCGCAAGGTCGGGGTCAAAGCGATGTTGGCGCCCCGTCCCAACTCAGACAAACGCCGGGCAATGTGATGCCGATAGGCTTGAACAGTTTCTTTGGGGTCGCCTTTGGCCGCCAAGCGCCCGCCGTCAAGCCACCAGACTTCATCGGCCAGCCACAAAATCAGCTCCAGATCATGGGATGCCAGCAGAGCGGTTCCACCAGCGCGCCGTAGCTTCTCTAACTCGATGGCGGCTTGCGCCCGCGTTAAGGCGTCCTTGAGATCGAGTGTATGGAACAGCGCCAGACTACCGGCTCTCCAACTTGTGACCGGATCCCAAGGACCGCAAAATTGCACCGGAGCGCTGGCTTCGACCGAACCAAACTGTGGCGTTTCGACTCCCGCAGCAAGTTGCAACAAGGTCTCGATGCCAGACCCCGCCTCGCCAATCACCCCGATCACGTAACCACTGGGCGCGGTGGCGTTCAACGATTGAAGCGGCGCGAGCGAGCAATGGTGAAACGCGACAGCCATGACTAGCGAGGAGGGCTTACTCGACGCCGCCAGGCGGCGCACGCTGGTTCAGTCGGAAAAACCCACATACTGTACCTCTTCTTCCAATTGCAGCCCGAATTCCCTCCAGACTCGCGTTTTCAACTCTTGTATCAGGGTGAGCAGTTCTGCCGCTGTTCCGTTCCCATCGTTGTAAATCAGATTGGCATGGTAAGCCGCTACTTGAATGCCGCCGCGCCTCATCCCCTTGGCTCCGACTTGCTCCAAAAACCAAGCTGAGGGCACCTTCCCTTCTCGAATGACAGTGGACGGAACTCGGGCGGCGACATCCGCCTCAAGTTCAGAGAAAAGAAGGTTTTTGAAAATGCTTCCCGCGCACTTCATTTGAGGAGGATATTTTTGGTCTCGAATTTGACGGATGCGGTGCGCTTCGGCCTGAAGGGCCTGGCGGTTGCCGGGTGGCAGCTCCAGGATTGCGCTCAGGATGGTCCACTCCTTGCGGCGTTTAAAGATGCTTTCCCGGTAGGCAAACTGGCAGGCGGATGGGTCGAAGACGCGCACTTGTTCGCCGTCGAAGAAGCGCACCTGCCGGACGAACTCATGGATGGAGTGCCCGTAAGCGCCAGCATTTCCGTAAATAGCTCCTCCCACCCAGCCGGGGATTCCCGTCATGGTGTGGAGACCCTCTAGGCCCGCCTGGATGCTCACGTCGACAAGGGTTTGAAGCAGAACTCCCGCCTCAACCTCGATCTGACCGTCCCGCAGGATGAGATTCGACGCCGTGTAGCGAAGCACCAGCCCTGCAAACCCCTGATCCGAGACGATGAGATTCGAGCCTTGGCCAATGATGGCATGCGGCGCTTGGCTGGCGCGAATGAGACCGAGAGCTTGTCGAAAAGCCCCTTCGTTCGAGATGTCGATGAGTGCCCAGCAAGGACCTCCGAGGCCGAACCGGGTGTGCTGGCTAAGAAGCGCGGAGGGCTGAATGCGAAGTCCCTCAATGGACGCCAGCGCGCCAGCCGCCCACTGCGCTTCTGCCGCCTGGTTGCCAGAGACCATTTTTCCAATTATAGAAAGCAAGTCAGGAGGTAAGCTCTGAGCTTCATGGCTCCACGAGTCGGATTTCAAGGATGCGGCTGGTGACGATGGGGCGGTCGTAGTTCGGATGAACAAACTCGAGATGCATTCCCCGGCCAACGTAGGCTCTTTTGAGCATGGAGCCGCCCCAGTTTGAACCGGTGATGGTTACTGCTGTTGGCCGGGGACAAAACTTCGGATGGCCGCTGATAAGGAATTTACCGTCTCCCTGGTGAACGAGCCGGTAGAAGCGATTCTGCGTCTCAATCTCGAGTGTGCTGTTCACCGGCAAATCTTCCAACTCGACGCCCCCCTCAATTTCCGATTGCACCAAATGCCGGTTGATTTGGTCGCTAAGATGCGGATGAGTCGAAAACATGTTGCAGGTGCTGGCGTCTCCCGGATCCTTCATCGGTTTCTGCCCTCAGGTCTTCGGCACCCTCTCCCCGGCCTTGATTCTACCGCATTGCAGTATCCGGGTTGAGGCCTTTTGGGCTGGTGGTTCGAAGCTAAAGAGCGCGACCTGCCAGGGCGAGCGCCTTTCTTGCCATGGTGCTCAGAGGCGCTCGGCGAAGGCGGCTCGGCTCCAACCACTGAAAGCCAGCGGGTGTTTTTGTTAACGTCGCGGGCACGACGAAGACGCGGTAGTTGTGGTTCACAATCGAATGCCGGAACTCACCAAGCGGCTTACCCAGCTTTGCCGATGGCAACTGCCCCGCTTCGGGCAGCTCCCAAAATCCTTGGAGCTTGGGCGACTCTGGACCGCGACGCCATAGCAAGATGGCGCCCTTGCGCTCCACGATAAGGAGAACGCGCTCGATTTGAAGCGAGCGCTGCTTGCGGCCCTTGACCGGGAGCTGGTTCTGAGTGCCCTGGTGTCGAGCTTCGCACCAGGTTTGAACCGGACACTGTCCGCATTGGGGTTGCTTCGGCAAACAGATGGTCGCGCCGAGCTCCATCATGGCTTGATTGAACTTGGCTGGCTCATCCGGATCGAGCAATTGCTGGACCCGCTGTTGCATTTTTTTTCGGGTCGCGGAGGCGGTGATGTCCGAAGGGTCATTGTCCAAGCGCGCGAGCACGCGCATGACGTTGCCATCGAGGACGGCGTATGGCAGGTGGAAGGCAATGCTGGCGATGGCTGCGGCCGTATAGTCTCCTACGCCAGAAAGGGCGCGGATCTGGTCATAGTGGCGGGGGAAACCGCCTTGGGCGACAATCTGTTTGGCAGCGCGCTGGAGATTGCGTGCCCGCGAATAGTAGCCCAGTCCCGCCCAGGCAGCTAACAAATCGGCCTCTGCGGCGGCCGCAAGCGCTTCGACTGTAGGAAAGCGTTCTAGAAAACGCTGGTAGTAAGGCAAGACGGCGGAAACGCGCGTTTGTTGCAGCATGACTTCCGAAATCCAAATGCGGTACGGATCGCGCGTTTTACGCCAGGGAAGATCCCGATGATGCTGGTCATACCAGCGCGCCAGCGCCTCGCGAAACTCTTCGGTCATCGTGACAGGATCGAAACTTTCCCAGGCTATACTGAGAGATTAACCCCACCAACGGAATGCCCGCTGTATCCACCGATTTCATCCGCATTCGCGGCGCGCGCTTGCACAATCTGAAAAACGTCTCCCTGGACTTGCCGCATAACTGTCTGACGGTGGTCACTGGGGTTTCGGGTTCGGGCAAATCCTCGCTGGTTTTCGACACCATTTACGCTGAGGGTCAGCGCCGCTATGTCGAGTCGCTTTCAGCCTATGCCCGGCAGTTTCTGGAGCGTATGGAAAGGCCTGATGTCGATGAGATCGACGGCCTTGCTCCACCGATTGCAATTCGACAGAAAAACACGACTCGCAATCCACGCTCGACGGTCGCCACGGCCACCGAGATTTACGATTATTTGCGGTTGCTGTGGGCGCGCATTGGCCAAACGTTTTGTCATCAATGCGGTCGGCGCGTCAGCCGCGATACGGTGGATGAAGTGGCGCGGGCCATGCTTGCCGAGCCCGAAGGCTCGCGCTGGTATGCGCTGTTCCCCGTGCGCAGCTTCCAAAGCAATGAGGAGCGCCGGGACTATTTGTTTGAGTTGCGAAAGAAAGGCTTTACGCGCCTGTTTCAAAATGCTCGCGTTTTTGAATTCGCCACGCCGGAGTCCTTGCTTGACATCAACTTTGCCGAGCCTGTGTTTGTTCTCGTGGACCGCTTGGTCGTGCGGCCCGACCAGCACCAGCGTATCGCCGACACAACCGAGATCTGTTACCAAGAGGCCGGTGAAGTCGTGTTTGAACAAGCGGGTGTGAATCCCCCGCGCCGGCTCATTTTTAGCGAGAAATTTTCCTGTAAGCGTTGCAACCTGGAATTTAAGGAGCCCGAACCGCTGCTGTTCAGCTTTAATAACCCGGTTGGCGCTTGTCCGCGTTGCCAAGGTTTCGGCAACACGATTGACTACGACATGAACCGCGTGGTGCGGGAAAAGTATTTAAGCCTAGCTGAGGGCGCCGTCGAGCCGTGGCGAAAGCCGCAGTACAGCTGGTTTTATGACGAATTTCGCCGGGCCGTTGGCAAGCGCGTGCGGCTTCATGTTCCATACAACCAGCTCACGCGCCAGGAGCAAGCGCTGGTCGAAGAACAAGTGCGCTTGTTCTTTCGCGAAGTGGAAACCAAGAAGTACAAGGTTCACGTCCGCGTTTTCCTCAGCCGTTACCGGGGTTATGCGACGTGTCCGGAGTGTCGCGGAGGGCGGCTCCGCGCTGAAGCCCGGCGCGTCCGCGTCCACGGGCAAACGATCTCTGAGGTTTGCGCAATGAATGTGGCCCAAGCCTGGGAGTTTTTCGATTCGTTGCATCTCACGCCCCAGGAATTGGCGATTGCCGAAAAAGTGTTAATTGAAATTCGGCAACGGCTCCAATTCCTGCGCGATGTGGGTCTGGATTACTTGACCCTAGACCGGCTTTCTTCGACGCTATCGGGGGGTGAAGCGCAGCGCATCACCCTGGCCACTTGTTTAGGATCGCGCCTGGTGGGGGCTTGCTATGTTCTGGATGAACCTTCGATTGGGCTCCACGCGCGTGACACCAACCGCCTGATTCGCATTCTGCACAATTTGCGGGATCTCGGAAACACAATTATCGTTGTTGAGCATGACCCGGATGTGATGCGCGCCGCCGACCACATTGTGGACTTAGGGCCCGGCGCCGGAGAAGCTGGTGGCAAGGTCATGTTTGAAGGCAGCTACGCAGAGCTTGTCGAGCGTGGCGCGAGTTTGACTGGCCGTTACCTGCGTGGCGAGCTGAGCGCTTCGCAGATGCAACCTCACCGCCGTAAGCCTTCCCCGAAGCGTACCGTCACGTTCCGCGGAGCGTGCGCCCATAATCTGAAAAACATCGACGTCGCTCTCCCGCTCGACATGATGGTAGTGGTGACGGGCGTTTCTGGTTCCGGCAAGTCGACTCTGGTGCACGAAGTCATCCACAAGTCGATCTTGCAGCGTCTGCGAGAGCGGATTGGCGAGGATGTCGACCTAGGAGGCGACGTGCTTGATTCTCCGTTGCCGAGCTGTCGCTCCGTGGAGAAGGCCGAATTGATTAGCTATGTCACGCTGGTGGACCAATCGCCAATTGGGCGCACGCCCCGCTCCAATCCAGTGACTTACGTTAAGGCCTTTGACGTGATTCGCGAACTATTTGCCTCAACCCCCGAAGCGCAAAAACGCGGCTACACCTCGGGTCACTTCTCGTTCAACGTCGCTGGTGGCCGCTGCGAGACTTGTCAGGGCGACGGCACAGTGACAGTGGAAATGCAATTTTTGGCCGATGTCGAGCTGGTGTGTGAAGATTGCAAGGGAACCCGCTACAAGAACTCCATTTTGGAGGTGCAATACCGTGGTCTCAACATCCACCAGGTGTTGCAACTCACGGTGAAAGAGGCGCTGCGGTTTTTTAGCGACGTGCCGAAGTTAGTGCAGAGACTCAAGGTGCTGGCTGATGTCGGGCTTGGTTATCTCCGCCTCGGACAATCGGCCACAACGCTATCTGGCGGGGAGGCCCAGCGTGTCAAGCTTGCCGCGCATCTCTCGCAGCCAGCGGTGAAGGATACTCTGTTCATCTTTGATGAGCCGACCACAGGCCTCCATTTTGACGATATCGCCAAACTTCTGGACGCGTTTCAGCGTTTGATCCAGAACGGCGCCAGCGTGTTAATCATCGAACACAATCTTGAAGTGATACGGAGCGCCGACTGGGTGATTGATCTGGGCCCGGAGGGTGGGGACGCTGGCGGGGAGCTCGTTGTTGCGGGAACTCCTGAAATGGTTGCTGCCTGTGAACAGTCCTATACGGGGCAGTTCCTACGCCGGATACTTCCTTTGCGCGAGCTGACCGCGGCCGAAGTCCCCCTGCGCGGGGCCTGAAGGCGAATCTGGCGCTGGTTTACCGCTGCAGGGCGCCTGCGCGGCCCATAATCGGCCAGACGTCCACCAAGCGCTCGCCTTCAAATACGAAGTAGCGGTCGTAGACGTTGGTGCTCATGTCCAAATTACTGCAATAAAGCTCCACCTTTTGTCCCAGTTTCAGTTCCTCGCCGTCTTTCCACTTGAGAATGCCGTATTCGGCGCCTTGGTTTTCGACGATGATGTCGGGCCGGTCCTTCACCTGGTCGGTTGGGCGCAACATGGCTTTGTTGCCCGCGTCAATGGTGACCTGATGAGGATGATTCTTGCTGACGACCGTAGTCAAAACGGTCAGCGAGGTCTGGAAATCGTCATAGCGTTTGTCCCCGTTTTTGCTGCCAATGTACATGTAGCCGGTGTCCATGAACACATAGGAGCCCGCTTGCAGTTCCGTCAAGCCAATTTCTTTGTCGATGTTATAGGTACCAGTCGAACCGCCCGTGATGAGGGGGACATTCAAGCCGGCTTTCTTACAGAGGTTGGCAGTTTCGACAACCGGGCCCACATCCATGATCGAGCGCTGGCGGCGCTCCTCAAAACCCTTGGTGTGCGAAGCGTAACCAGAGTAGCCCATCACGCCGCCGAATTTGAGGTGTTTCTTTGAGTCAATTTTTTTGGCCAATTCCAGGCCTGGGGTCCCTGTGGGATGGCCCGCGCGGGTTAATCCCGAGAAGAGATCAACAAGCATCGTCACCCGGATTTTTAGCGCCGCGGCCGCCTCGTCCACCCAATCAACCGTCAGCGGGTCGTCCGCCACGACCATGAAGGTGGGATCTTTCGCTGCAAGCGTCACCGCCCGCCAGATTTTGTTTTTGCCTGCTGGTTGTACGGTGTACAGCACGTTTTTAATCCCGGCGCCACTCATGAGCTCGCATTCGGCGATGGTGGCGCAACAAATGCCAACGCTGCCGAGCGCCACTTGCCGTTTCGCAATGTCTACCGATTTGTGAATCTTGCAGTGGGCGCGCAAGTCAATGCCCGTGGACTTGCAATGTCCTGCCATGCGTTTGAGGTTTTGCTCGAAAAGCGGTTTGTCGACAATGAGGCAAGGGGTGGGTAGGTCCTCTTTGGTGATGCCGCGGAAGTCGCGCCGTGCGATCTTGGCCTCGATTTCTGAATAGAAGAAGGGCTTTTTCGTAAAACTGGCACGAAGCAGCGCCGGGGCGGCGAAGCTCGAAGCCAGCATTACGCGCCGGCTGATGGCGTGTTTCGTCATAATGCTTGATTCTACAGCTTTCCAGAAACGGCAGCCTCTTCAAAAGTGGCCATACCGTGGTAGAGCTGGCAAGCGGCTTGGAACAGAGAAGCAGCCAGAGCAGCGCCTGTACCCTCTCCGAGCCGCAGGTCGAGGTCGAGGAGAGGTCGAGCGCCCAGTTTTTTGAGCATGGCCTCATGTCCGGGCTCAGCCGAGCGATGGGAAAAGAAAGCAGCCCGCAGCGAAGCCGGCTCGAGTGCTTGCGCTACGAGCGCCGCCGAGCCAGCAATGAAGCCGTCAAACAGAACGGGCAAGCGGTTGTCGGCTGCTCCTAGCAGCAAACCAGCGAGCATGAGAATTTCGAATCCACCTAGACATGCGGCAAGCTCCAGCGGCTCGCGCCTGGCGTGCCGCTTTAGCGCACGCGCAATCACACTTGCCTTGTGGCTGACTCCCGCTGGATCAAGTCCTGCGCCGGGGCCCGTGACCGAATCCGGAGACAACCCGCTGAAGGCGCACAACAACGCCGTAGCTGGGGTTGTGTTGCCGATGCCCATCTCGCCGGTAAGAACAAAATCGTACCCGGCTGAAGCAGCCTCGCGCGCCAGCTGGCGGCCATGCTCGAGAGCTTGACGCGCCTGGTCAAGTGACATCGCTGGTTCGACCGCCAGATTCCGCGTTCCCTCTCCGAGCCGCAAGCACCGTACACCATCGACCGGTTCGCCCTGTACTCCAGCGTCAACCACCCAGATATCGATGCCGAAATGGCGGCAAAGCACACTCATGGCTGCGCCGCCGCGAACCAAATTTTGCATCATTTGGCGGGTGACCTTGCTCGGCCAGGCGCTCACCCCTTCCGCTGTCACGCCGTGGTCACCGCAGCAGACCACGGCCAGCAGGCGGGGGCGCGCAGGAGGCTCGGCCCCGCGCACCTCGGCATATTCCATGAGCAGCTCTTCGAGCCGTCCTAGGCTTGCGGGTGGTTTGGTGAGGGAATCGAGACGGCGGCGCACCAAATCGGTGATCAACATGGTTTGCAAATCCTCACGAACGTTTATAAGTTGAGCTCCAAGATCTGGCAGTAATCCTGGACATGCGATTCGGGATTCAATCCAGTGAGCAAGTGGACGACAGCGGAAAGGATGCCTAAGTGAGCAAGGAGGATCGCCGGGCGTGGGCCCTGGCGGACGATCTCAAGGGCGGACTGAGCCCGGCTGAGTACTTCCTGCCACGACTCACCTCCTGGGGCAGGGGTTTCAAACCATCGTTCCAGCTTCCGCCGCGCAAGTTGCGGCCAGTGATGCTCCACTTCGTCCCAGCTCAGCCCCTCCCAGTCGCCAAGATCAATTTCAGTGAGCTCTGCAAGCGTGACTCGCGGAATGTTAGCGGTGAGGAAAGCAGCGGTTTCTTGAGCGCGCCGCAAGGGGCTAACGTAGGCAATGGCAGCCTGAAGCCGTGGCATTTGCCGTGCAGCTGAGCGCACACCCAACTCGCTCAGCGGCGGATCTAGCCGGCCGAGCAAGACGCCTTTGCGCGCGGGCTCGGCATGCCTCACCAAGTACAAGTCCGGCATGAGGCCACACCCATCAAGAAGGATTCCACAAGTAGACAGGTGGCTCCCAGGCAATCACCATTGACTCCGCCGAGCTTTGCTTCAAACCATGAGCGAAGCATCCAGGTGAGAAGCACGGCCAGAGCAGTGAGCAAGAGGCCGAGCTGGAAGCCGGCGAGCGCGAAGGCGAAAATGAGGCCTGAGCCGGTTGCAACCAACGCGCCGGGGCTCGACAATCCTGCCGCAAACCGCGCAGCGAGTCCCTCGCCCACTGGGCGGGTGGTCCACGCCAGAACAACCATCGCCGCTCGAGCTAAGGCAAAACAAGCGGCCAGCTCACTAGCCGCACTGGCCGGCAGGCGTTGTACGGATTGCCAGCGGAAAGCGACCACGAAGATCAAGGCCAGCGTTCCCCAAGTTCCAATGCGGCTGTCCTTGAGAATCGCCAGAATTTTTGAGGCTGGACGGGGGGAGCCGAAGGCGTCGGCCACGTCCGCGAGACCGTCCTCATGCAGACCCCCTCCGATCCAGGTCCAAAACGCGACCCCCACTAACGCGGCGAGCGCGCTGCCCACAAAAGCCTCCAGCAGCGAAACCAGCCGGTAGCCAATCCATGCGATCCCGACGCCGATCAAGGGGAAGAAGACCGCACACTCGCCCGGAGGCGCTACTTCGCCCGGTACGGGCAAGATCGTAAGAAACCGCACTGCACCCCGGAGTCGCTTCATCCTTTGACTTTCAGCCCGCAGCCAAAGACCATCCACCAAACTTCGTTGGCTTGGTCGGCCATGATCTGATTGATCCAGCCCGCCTGGTCGCGAAAACGCCGCGCCAGTTCGTTTTCAGGTACGATTCCGCAACCGACTTCATTGGTGATCAGGATGACTTCGGCTTTCGCCGCCGCAGCGGCCCGGGCGAGTTCCAAGGCAGCCGGACGCAGATCGTGCTGTCCATCAAGCAGGAGATTACTCGCCCAAAGGGTGAGGCAATCGATCACAATCGCATCAAAAGACTCACCTCGATGATGGAGTAAGGCCGCAAGCTGGCGAGGCTCCTCGATGGTCTCGAAATTCGGGCCCCGCTCGGCGCGATGCGCCTGGACGCGAGCGCGCATTTCTTCATCTCGAATTTCCGCCGTGGCAATGTAACCGAGCCGCGAGCCCCGACGGAGAGCTTGGTCAAGTGCAAACCGTGTTTTGCCGCTCCGGCTGCCACCGCCCACCAGGATCATTCCAATCCTCTCTGTCGGGTCTGTCGGGCGTGCCGCAACAACTTACAAGAAAGTACGACCAACAGCGCAAGCGACCTCTCTTTGGAAGCTTCGGCCTCCAAAAGACGCTGCCCGGCGGAACAGCCGCATGTGGTCATCGACCCTTACCATAGCAAAGCACTAAGGGGAAGAAATCCAACCCCGACTTTTAGCGTCGAGAAACTTCCGGGCGAGCAGGGAAGCAGGCTCTTGACCCAGTTCCAAGGAACGGTTCAACTGGCGCATGGTCTCAAGACTGATCCGGCCGCGGAGACCTTGCAGCGCGGATTCCAGGCCGGAAAAGCGACGGAGCGCCTGGCGGCTTACGACGACCCCCGCTTCCATGGGCGGGAAAATCCCCTTGGTGTCCACCAGAAACTTGGCGTCCACGACCGCAAAGCTGCCCACCGTGCGCGGGGCGGCAATCATGTCGGCGGCGCCCTGAGCCAGGGCGTGCGGGAGCTGGTTAGGCTCCATGGTGGTAATCGCGCCTTCCCAGAGAATCGCGTAGCTCCGGTTGAACTTCTTGAGGTATTCCGGACGTTCGAAAAATTCGAAGCTGACGGCGAGCCTCCAAGTCCGCCCGCGCTGGTTTTCTACGTCCGCGAGTGTCTCTAACCCGTACTGGTCGGCCAGAGCTCGACGGACGGCGATGACGTAGGAAGCGTCGAATCCGAGCGGCGCTATCCATTCCGCATTCCACCGCTTGCGATACTCCTGCTCGAGCTGTTGCCGGACCAGTTCGATAGGGCCGCTCGGGTTTAGCCCCTGAATCATCTGAGCGGCCACTCCCGAATATTCTGGATAAAGATCAAACTCCCCGTTGAGAAAAGCATTCAAAGCCGCAGCCGAATCTCCGACATTCAATTTTCGTTGCACGGAAACGCCCAGCTGACGCTCCAGATGTTGGGCGATGATCTCGGTGAGCATGTGTTGTTCGGAACTGGTCTGGGCGGCTAACCTTAGAACGGGTTTGTGGGAGCAGCCGGCAAAGCAGGTCACCACCACAGCCGCACCAAAGCTGACCAACTTGGATCTCACGGTTTTTCCTATTCAGCCTTTTGGGGAGAAAAGTTACACACTGGAGTTACAGGCTTCATGGAGATTGTTTTTGCAGGAAAGCAACGCTTAAAACCCCCAATCGCCCAGCGGTTTCAGAGTAGCTGCCTGCGGTTACAATCTCATGATGGTTTCGTCACGGCGCGGGGCAGCTGTTCGGTGGGGGTATTTTCTCGGGGATGCGGTTTTCAGGACGTCCCTCTTTGAGCAACGGCAAAAGGTGAGAAGTCGCATGTTCAAGAACGACCATCATCTCCTTTTCATTACAAATCAAGTCTCTCAAAGTGACGCGCCTGAGCACAGAGTCAAGCACTTCCTGCACGGTGCTCCATAACGTACGAATGGAGCAGTCCGTCGAGCGGGTGCAAATTCGCTCCAAACCTGCATGCCGGTCGCAGAACTTGGGTGTGTAGAAGCGGCCCCCGAGGGCGTCAAGCACCGAGCCGACCGAAATTTCTTCAGCGGGTCTCGCCAGGGTATAACCTCCGGCTTGCCCCCGGACGCTTTCAACAAACCCTCCCAAACGCAAGAGCCGCATGAGTTTGGCGACATTTGGCACGGAAAGCCCCTCAGCGCGGCTAATTTCTGGAATGCTCAAGCTCTGCCCCTCTCCGAGTCGGGCCATGTGCAGCAGGCACCGCAGCCCGTACTCTTCCTGCGCGCTCAACTTCATACCCTTTATCTTATGCCCTCCGGCAAGGCGCCAACTAGGGAGCGCTGCCTGAGGCTGCCCAACCCCTCCCGCCTCGAGGTGAGGGAGCCGGTTTCGGGTTCGACGGCGTGATTCTCGCTCTGCTATCGTGGAAGTTCCGAAGCTTTCGAATGTTTGAATGCCCTTTGAATTAAAGCCCGTCAAGGAATTCCTGGTTTTACCTGCTGTTCCCGACGAACTCTCTCGTCTCTCGGAGCTCGCCTACAACGTCATTTACAGCTGGGACCATAACATCCGAGCGGTATTTCGCCGCTTGGACCCTGTGCTGTGGAAATCCTGTGGTCACAATCCGGTTCTCATGTTGGGGCAGATTCCCCAGAGCACGCTCGAGCGCATGGCCAAAGATCAGCGCTACCGCGCTGTCTACCGGAAGGCTTGTGAAGTTTATGACGCCTACATGAGCCGGCCCGTCGCCAAGGGGAAGTTGATTGCTTACTTTTCGATGGAGTACGGACTGCTGGAATGTATGCCAATCTACTCGGGCGGGCTGGGGGTCCTTTCAGGCGACCATTTAAAATCCGCTAGCGATGCCCAGATACCGCTAGTGGGAGTGGGCTTACTCTACCAGCGCGGCTACCTACAGCAAAGGCTGAACCCAGACGGCTGGCAGACGGAGCGGAACCCCGAAAACGATTTCTACACCCTACCCGTGTTGCCTGTGCTCACCGAGGACGGAACCCAAGCACAGGTCACGGTGACCCTGCCGACCGGGGAAGTCGTCATCAAGATTTGGTGCATGAATGTCGGGCAGGTGAAGTTGTATCTGCTTGACACGAATGTCCCGGAAAATACGGTGGAAGAAAACCGCGACATTACCGACCAGCTCTACGGTGGCGACATTCATACGCGAATTCGCCAAGAGATTGTCCTCGGAATTGGCGGGATGCGCGCGCTGCGTGCGCTCGGCTTACATCCCACGGTCTTCCACATGAATGAAGGTCATTCGGCGTTTCTCGCCTTAGAGCACATCAAGCTCTTAATGCGCGAACAGGGGCTTTCTTTTGAGGAGGCCTGGGAGGCCGCGCGGCGCAACCAGGTTTTCACGACCCATACGCCGGTGCCAGCAGGCATTGACCTGTTCGACACCGGACTCATGTACATGTACTTCCGCGACTATTGTCAGGAAGCCGGCTTTAGCTTCGAGCAACTGATGGGGCTCGGTAAGCGCAACGGCCAGAATGCTCAAGAGCCATTCTCTATGGCCATTCTGGCTCTACAAACCTCCTCCTACCGTAACGCTGTCAGTCAGCTCCATCGCCGGGTTTCTCAACAGATGTGGTCGGATCTTTGGCCCGATCTGCCGACTTGGGAAGTTCCCATCACCTCCGTCACCAACGGGGTACACCTACCGACCTGGCTCAACGGCGATCTGGCGACGATTTATGACAACTACCTGGCAGCGGACTGGCGCGACCACCACACCGACCCGAAAACATGGGAGCTCGTCAAGGAGATTCCGAGTGCGGAGCTGTGGGAAGCTAGGCGGCACCGCAAGCGGATGTTAATTACTTTTGTGCGGGAGCGGCTGACCGCGCAATTGCTGGGTAGGAAAGCCTCGGCTTCGGAATTGCGGCGAGTTCAAGATACGCTTGATCCGGATGCGTTTACGATTGGCTTTGCGCGCCGTTTCGCCACTTACAAGCGGGCTACTTTGCTCTTCCGAGATGTTGCCCGTTTGAAACGGATCCTGCTGAATCCGAAAATGCCCGTGCAGATCCTCTACGCCGGAAAGGCCCATCCCAAGGATCATCCCGGGAAGCTTCTGATCCGTGAAATTTTTCTGCTAACGCGCGATCCGGAAATCTCGCGGCGCCTGGTATTTATTGAGGATTACGGGATAGAGGTGGCGCGGGAACTGATCCAGGGAGTCGATCTGTGGCTCAACACGCCGCGCCGGGGCGAGGAGGCCTGCGGAACCAGTGGCATGAAGGCGGGCTTGAATGGCGTTCTGAATCTCAGCATCCTTGACGGCTGGTTCGACGAGGCTTATGAGTACTCTGGATGCTGGGCGATTGGCGACCGGGAGCCTTATACCGAGGATCAAGATGAGATCCACGCCAGCTCCATCTATTCGCTCTTAGAGAACGAAATCGTCCCCATGTATTACGACCGGAAAGAGGAAGGATTTCCGGAGGAATGGATGCGGCGGGTGAAACAATGCCTAATGAATTTGAGCCCGCGGTTCAACAGCACTCGAATGTTGGAAGAGTACGACACGCAACTGTATGAGCCGGCGCACCAGGCCTTTTTGGAGCTCGAGCGGGATCACTACCAAAGTCCGCGGCAGCGCGCTCTCTGGAACCATTACGTGCGGCGTGTCTGGGACCAGGTCAGGATTGTCGACGTGGATGCGGCGGCCGGACGGAGTGTTTTGACGGGGCAGGCCGTGACCTTACGAGCCGTGGTGGAGCTGGCTGGCTTGCGTCCCTCCGACCTCAAGGTTGAAGCGGTGGTGGGACGGGTTGGAGCCGTGGGTCATTTGGAAGAAACGCAAGTGATGACGCTGGCGCCTGTGGGTGAGAGGGGTTCAGCCTACGAATTCGCTACCCAGTTCGTTCCGGTCATCACGGGACGCCTCGGTTATGCCATGCGGGTCAGTCCCAACGATCAGGACGATCCGTTGTGTCGCCCCTGCTACACGCCAATTCGTTGGAGCTAGCGCGGGGGTGGGGGCTGTGCTGCCAGCTTGGGGTTCAACCGACGCGAATTCGATTTGCCTCTCGTGAGGATGGCCGCATCCTCCCATCGACACTGAAGGGGGGTAAGATCCCTGCCAGGCGCGGGCAAGCCTCGAACGAAACCGGCGGGCCTTTCGCTGAGCAGCCATGCTCTTGGCGAAGCTGGCGGGCTTTTCGAGGAGCGGGCGGGCTTTCACAGGGTCTGGGGTCTTTTCGCGAAGGGGGCCGGCTTTTCGGTAGGCAGACGAGTGGATGGTGATGTGGGAGAGCGTTCGTTCCCGAAGCGCGGTTGGCTAGGTGAGGGAGCCTTTCGCTCGGGTAGGGGAGTTTTGAACCGGGCAGGTAATCTTTGGGCTAAGCTTTGAGCTAGGTCAGCAAGCCTTCAGCTTTTGGTTTGCGAGCACACGTTTTCCGCACCCGCCAATCCATGGAGAGGAGACATGCCCACGAGCGTCACGCCGATTACGACCGAGGTGCTTGGTGTTCCTACCGGCTCCGATCATCTCATCTCTCAAATTCTGCCCGCCATCTCGGTGATCGATGTTTCTACGTTTCGCGTGAATTCTCCAGACAATGTGTTTAGCTTCAAGGGAGTCGCGGGTACGACGTGCCGGCTGGGCCTATTTGCCTGTAGTAACGGTTCTCTCGAACGGGCGGCTGTTTTGGTGCTTCCTCCAACGGGAACCGTGGATCGGATTGTGCTGGGAATTAGTCACGGATTTGCCCAGAATGCCCATATTTATCGGGAGCTTGGCTGGACGAACCCGCGGTCGAGACCCCTTCTTGAACGGGTGCTACTGGCGCACGTTGTGAACCGCTGGGGCCCCCAGGTATTGGCTGGGAAGACGCGCACCGGGCTGTTTCACGTGATTCGGGGAGCTCCACCGGAACTCGGTCCGTTTGCTTCCAACGGGCGCTTTGTCTGCGACTGCCTGGAAAAAGTGGCCGAGCTGACGAGAGATGCCTTTCGCTTTGATCACGTCGAGGCGTTTACGTTTTCTAGTGGAATTTTTGACTTCAACAGTTTTGTGGGGGCGGTGAGCGGTTGTCTGAACCTAGAAGCGGTCTACAATCTGGATCCGGCAGCAGGCATTGCCTGCGCTCAGCCGCGCGGGGCACGGAGGCGCCAGTTCTTAACCGGAATGACAACACGCTCTCGACCTGCCGGTTTTGAATATCTCCCCCTGCCGCGGTGGAGAAATGAGTTCTCCTACGGTCGGATCCCCGATGCATTCCAATACCTGCACAACCACTGCATTCCGAATTACGCGCTCCACCTTGGCTTACAACTTTAGCGGGGGCTTGGACCCCACCAACCCGGGGCAGGGATAACGACCCCAGTGTTCCTAGTACGGCGTGGCAACGGGCGCTGCACCGAGTCTACAAGGCTGGAGGCTCGGCTCTAGAACCCCTCCCGGGCGCTGCTCATGCCGCTCGCCAGTACAGGGCCGCCCGGAAGTTGGAAACAGCGAAGTGAGAAAATGTTGCGAAGAGAAGAGTTCCGTGATAAATAGGAAGTGGGTCGTCTAGACCAGGGGAGCGGATTCCCTGGGGCACAGTTCACCGGCCTTCCGTCGTAATCCCTAAAGAAAGCCCGCCGGGATGGACGCTAGAATCCATTCGATTGTACGGATTTAGGGGATCTTTCTAAGCGATGCGGGCAGGCGTTCTTCCTCCAGGCGACTTACCCGATGAAGCAATATCCGCAGGAACACTGTCACGGAGTGACAGCTTCCGCAAGGAGAACACGGTCATGGAAGGTGATCGTAAATACCGGCACCGAGGCTACCAAGACTCGGAGCGCGAAAGTTCTTATCGTGACTCTCAGCATCAAAAACCCAAGCAACGTTTGCCGCTTGATGTGACAGGACCCCGCCTGCCTCGTTTGGTTCAAGCTGTAACGGCGGCGAGGTGCTGGAACTGCGCAACGGCGCTACCCTCTGATATTGATTTCAAGGGGAACTGCCCGCGGTGTGGTTCGCCGCTTCATTGTTGTAAACAGTGCGCCCACTTCGAGCCTTCAACCCGGTTCCAGTGTTTGAAGCCAATTCCGGCGCGCATTGCTTACAAGGATCAGCCCAACCAGTGTGAACTGTTCAAGCCGCGAGTTACCGTGGCTCGAGACGTTGCTGGGACGGCGAATGCGCCCTCCTCGTCGCTAATTGCGCCAAAAGTGTTAGAGCCAAGAAGTCCGAGCGACGCCCGCGCGGCTTTTGACAGTTTGTTCAAGAAGTAGGGGCTGACAAGAGGATGAAGGTGGCTCAACTGGAGGCCGTGCGCCAGTTTCGGCTAGTCGACCTCCCCGTTGCTGAGCCAGGGCCGAGCGAAGTTCAGGTGGCGGTAAAAACCGTCGGCATCTGCGGTTCCGACTTGCACTATTACGCCGAAGGCGGAATTGGTGATACTCCATGCGTGTACCCGGCGGTGATCGGGCACGAACCGGCCGGAATCGTACTGCGAACTGGGGCTCAGGTCACGGGCTGGCAAGCTGGTGATCGGGTCATCCTCGAGCCAGCCATCTACTGCTACCACTGCGAGTTTTGTCTCACTGGGCGCCACAATGTGTGTGCCAACCTACGGTTTCTGAGCACGCCGGGCGAGCCAGGCTTCTTTCGCGAGCTGGTGAACCTACCGGTCCAAAACCTCCTGCCGCTACCGCCCGGGTTGAGCTTCGCTGAAGGATCCCTAGCCGAGCCCTTAGCCGTCGTTCTGCATTCCCTGAAATTCGCCCAACCGCAGCCCGGCGAGACGGCGGCGGTGTTTGGCGCTGGCCCCATCGGCCTGATGACGTTGAGCGTGCTGAAACTCTCAGGGATTCAACGCGTATGGGTCATTGAGCCGGTGGCCGAGCGGCGCCATCTAGCCGTTTCCCTGGGGGCAGACGCCGCGCTGGACCCTCGCCAGGTGGATCCAGTCGCTGAGATCAAACGGGACACCGCGCAGCGGGGCGTGGACCTTGTGGTCGATTGCGCGGCGAAAGACCGCACAATGAGCCAGTGCCTCTATGCGGCGCGCAACGGAGGCCGGGTGGTATACACCGGGATCCCATCCGAAGCCGTCGTGGCCCTAGAGTTCCACGAGGCTCGGCGCAAGGAGCTCACGTTATTCAATGTGCGCCGGTCCAACCATGAAACGATCGCCGCCGTGCGTTTGCTCCAAGAACACCGGAGGCTTTTTGCTCCCTTGCTCACCCATCATTTTCCCCTGGAGCGCATTGCCGACGCCTTCGAAACGGTGGAACATTACCGCGAAGGCGCTTGCAAGGTGATGATTGAACCAAGCTAGATCATTGCTCACGCCCTTCGCAGTTTCGAGAGCGCTACGTCACTCCGGAGTTCGATCAACGAAAATCCTGGGCGAGTTCGGCCAGTTGCATGGCGTTCAACTCAGTTCGCCCCTGGTAGTGCGGGTGGTCGACGACAAGTGCTGCTCCCTGGGTGAACCGCGCCACTTGCTCCGGAGTAAATTGAAATGAAATATACTGCACGGAGCTGAGGCGGTCCGTGGAAATTTGGCGGGTGTCAAAACTCGCCTTGACGCGCGGCGTGTCGCCTACTTCAAACCACACGTGATGTTCCAATCCCAAGAGCTTGCGCAACCAAACCGCCCGCAGCTCTGGCGTTTCATACTCAATCAACAACGAGGCCGAAAGGCAGTTCGGTTTTGGAATCAGCTCGTTGTAAGTGGCTACTTCGTGAGCGATGTCTTCCGGTTTGACGATTCGCTCGATGCGCATCATCTCCTGAATTTGATAGCGCACGGTTTCTCGATTCTCGAACAGGAAAGTGAGATGATCGCCCACGCGAATGCGTCTCCGATCCTTAAGAGCAAGCACCTGAGGGCGCCAAGTTTCCCGTTCTCGCTCGTAGTCGGCGATATTTTTGATTTCCTCAATTGAAACAGGCGTCATGTTTTGCTTTTCTCCTTTTGGTCAGCCGTTTCCACTGGCGTGGGGAATCCGTCTTTACGGTAAGCGCGGGCCAGAACCTGAATTGGATGTAGCGGGCGGTTGCCGACGGCTTGTTCAAATTGAATGGCGGCCAGCGGACAATCCGATACGAGAAGATCGGAAGGCTCTTCCTGCATTTCGTCAAAAGCCTTTTTTCCGGCGAGCAGAGACAGAGGAAAAAATTCCTTTTTCATGGCCCAGGTGCCGTCATGCCCGCTGCACTGCTCGACCATGCGGATCTGTACGCCAGGGATGAGCCGCATGAGATCTCGCGAGCGATAGCCAATGTTCTGAGCTTTGAGGTGGCAGGGAACATGGTAGGCGATCCGCCCGGGTGTCGATTGAAATTCGCGGTTGAACTGGCCCTGTCGTTTGCGCTCAAAAAGGAACTCGCAGAGATCCATCGTAGCGGCAGCCACTTCACGCGCTTCACCGAATGGCACTAGATCGACGTATTCTTTCCGCAGCATGTAGGAGCAGGTTGGATTGATTGCCACCACCTTCTTGCCAGCGCGAACATGGCCGAGCAAGGTGGCGACATTGGTGGTGGCTAGCTTTTTAGCGAGCTCCACGTCACCCGCTTCGAGTGCTGGCATTCCGCAGCAATTCTGTTTCGGGCAGCCGAGTGAAACGCCGTTTTTCGAAAACACCTCCACCGCGTCTTTGCCAATCTGCGGCTGGTTGAAATTTACGTAACAAGTGTGGAACAACACGGCCTGATTCGGGTCGCCGGGCGGGGCGGGCCGGGCCTGATACCAAGTTTCGAAAGTCTCTGCTTGGAACTCTGGCAGCTGCTTATCGCGATGAATCCCGAGAATCGACTCCATCAGCGATCGCATCCATGGCTGGCTGTTAGCCCAGTTGGCCAGATCGGGCGCCAGACCACCGAACTGGCCGATCTTCTCGGGTCGCGACAGGATCCGAGAACGCAGCGGCAATCCATTCTCTTTGCGACGGACGGCGTTGGCGCGCAGCAATAACCTCGGGAAATCCAGTTGAAATTCGTGTTTGTCGTCCGGCGTGTAGGGACATTTCACGTAGCAAAGCTTGCACTGATAACAGAGATCAATAACCCGGTTGGTCTGCTCGGGGGTGAGTTTACGAACATCGCCCTCGTGTTGATCTACAGCCTCAAAGAGCGCGGGGAACGAAGGACACAAGTTAAAGCACAGGCGGCAGCCGTGACAGATCTCAAAGATCCGCTCCATTTCCTGCTGGAGGGCTTGCCGATCCCAGTAAACCGGATCATTTGGGTTGTAGGTGAGACCAGGTGTTGGTGTACCTTTGATGACGGCCATGGTGGACCTTATGAGAGGGAGCTGCGGGAATGTTTCGGGGCGGAGAAGGCTCCGCCCCTTGAAATCGCTGCGTTGTTAACTGATTGCATCCAGACCTTGCTGGAAGCGGCCGGCGTGCGACTTTTCTGCTTTGGCGAGGGTCTCAAACCAGTCTGCGATCTCGGCGAATCCTTCTTCCCGGGCGGTCTTGGCCATCCCCGGATACATGTCTGTGTACTCGTGGGTTTCGCCGGCGATTGCGGACTTTAAGTTCGAGATCGTATCGCCGATTGGAAGATCGGTCGCAGGATCACCTACCTTCTTGAGGTAATCCAGGTGTCCGTGGGCATGCCCCGTTTCGCCCTCAGCCGTGTCCCGGAACAAGCCTGCAACATCAGGGTAGCCTTCGACATCGGCCTGTTTGGCGAAATAGAGATAACGGCGGTTAGCCTGGCTTTCGCCAGCAAACGCGTATTTAAGGTTCTCGTGGGTTTTTGACCCTTTGAGCGTTGCCATGAATGTCTCCTTCGCTGGTGAATAGTAGTCGTTAAGAATCCAAACTCAATTTGTCCTGCCCTTGGCGCAAGCCGCGCAAAGGCCTAAGATCTCCACCAAAAAACGGTCTGCTACGAAGCCATCGGGCAGCTTTCCCCGTAGCCGGATGGGATCAAGTTTTTCTTCCGGAATGTCGATAACCGCTTTGCAGCGGGTGCACACCAAATGATGATGATTCCCCAGATTGGCGTCAAGACGCAAGGAATCATGCAACACACTGACTTCGCGCAAAAGACCGGCTTCTGTAAAGGTTTTGATATTTTTGTAAACCGTGGCCAGGCTAATCGAAGGAATTTCGTGTCGCACCTGGTCGTAAATCGCTTCTGGCGTCGGATGAGAGGCCGAGGAAGCAAGGGCGCGGTAGATGATCAGGCGCTGATGCGTACAGGCCAGTCCCAGCTGCTTGCAGCGCTTGCGGAACATGTCCATGCGTTGCTGAATCAGCCCTGGAGAGATCACCAATCTCTATTGAACGATAATAATTATCCTCCTGTCAACTCTGGCTTGCGGCCTTCTCCGGCTGGCATGACTTTCTGCGGTAGCTGGAATACAATGACGAATTACTATTGTGTAAAGTCTGCGCCACCGAATATGATGGTGGCATTCATCCCCGGAGCGGGGGCATTTCGTATCTCAGAAAGGTGGGCGTTTGAGGATGAAGTTGAAGACAACCGTTTTGATAGGGGCAATCCTCACCGTGCTGGTCGCGGTGAGTTCGGGCCAAGTATCCACCGGTTCCATGGCCGGGTTGATCACGGATCCTAACGGTGCGGCTATCCCTGGCGCATCGTTGACGGCGAGAAACCAGGCCAACGGCACGGAAGTAAAAACCATCTCGTCGGAGGCTGGACTCTACGTGTTCACGGTGCTTCCGACGGGCGTCTACACCGTTACGGTCGAAAAACCCGGCTTTAAGAAACTGACTCGCACAAACCTGGAGATTCGCGTCGCGCAACGTCTCGACGTGAATTTCGCCATGGAGCTCGGCGATGTGCAGCAAACCGTGGAGGTGAGCGCCGAGGCCCCGCTGTTAGAGACCTCCACCGCGGAGCGCGGCAACGCAGTTTCGGTGAAAATGATGGATAACTTGCCGTTGTTTGCTGGTGGCATTCGCAACCCGCGCGTGTTTGTGAACTACATGGCAGGTGTGACGAACAACGGCGAGCAAAGTGTTTCCGGATCGGGCGGAAGAGCCCAGGAGGTGCTGATCGATGGCGCCTCGGCTCTCAACGTAGAATCAAGCGCCGTATTTAATTTCCCCTCGGCGGAAATGTTTTCCGAGTTCAAGATGTTGACTTCGAACTACTCTGCGGAGTACGGGCGAGTTGGTGGTGGAATCGAGATCTACGTCGCCAAAAGCGGTGGCAACTGGTTCCATGGCGCGGCCTTTCATAATATGCGGCGCGACATTTGGAACGCCAACGCTTGGGCGCGCAACGCCAACCCCAACCCTGCCGCAAACTTCCGGCCGAAGGAGCGCTTCAATGAAACGGGAGGCTCGCTAGGCGGGCCAATCCTGGTTCCGAAGTTATACGACGGCCGCAACCGCAGCTTCTGGTTCTTCACCTACACCAAGGACCTGCGGCCTGCCACGATTAGCTTCCCTGTGCTGACCGTTCCCACAGCGGCCATGAAGCAAGGTAACTTCAGTCAACCTGGCTTGCCGTTAATCTATGACCCTGCGACCACTGCTGGCAACGTGAGGCAGCCTTTTCCGGGCAACATCATCCCTCAGTCCCGTTTCAGCCGGATTTCGCGAAACGTGGTGCAACAGATTCCCGATCCCACGCGGCCCACGTTGGCCCAGAACTTTGACTTCGTCAACCAGACGCCGTTCGACCGGACGATCTGGAGCCTTAAGTTTGACCATGCGTTTGCCCCAACGCACCGGGTCTCCTTCTTCTTTTCGAACGAAGTGCAGTCTCAAACCGACTTGCAGAACTTCCCTGGACCACTGGGCACGGGGCTGAACAACAACCAAAAGCCGTATAACTACCGCATCAACCACGATTACAACATCAAGACAAACCTTTTGATGCACACCACCTACGGCTTCTCGATCACCCGTCAAACTTGGGATAACCCCTTCCAAAAGGGTTGGGGAAGCCGGCTCGGCTTCAACCTTTCGGGAGATTCCGACGCCACGCCTCGCATTCAGTTCAATGGACCGGCCGGTCTTTCGCCCTACGGGGTGCAAGATGGGAAGGTCGCCAATG
This sequence comes from Bryobacteraceae bacterium, assembly GCA_025056455.1. Classification (GTDB taxonomy): domain Bacteria; phylum Acidobacteriota; class Terriglobia; order Bryobacterales; family Bryobacteraceae; genus CADEFT01. The sequence continues at coordinate 297,197 of JANWVY010000006.1, forward strand.
GTGCACAGTTCAACCGGCAATGGTGGTTGAGCCAGGGTTACACCTTGCTCACCGGCAAGCACGAGCTCAAGTTCGGCTTTGCTTGGCGGCGGTTCAGTACCCGCGGTGAGGACCTGGCGGGAACCAACGGTCGCTATGTGTTTAACCGCGCGCAAACGGCCCTACCAACCGCTCTGACCACAACCGGCCACGAGTTCGCCAGCATGTTGCTCGGTCAGGTGGACGTGGCCTCGAACGTTGTTCCCCCAGTGCTCTTTGACACCACTTATTACTACGACACGGCGGTCTATTTCCAAGACAACTGGAAAGTCACTCCGAAATTCACGTTGAACCTCGGACTGCGCTACGAGGTGCCGATTGGGTGGCATATTCCCGGGGGAAATGGTTACTCGCATGTTGACATCCGAGTTCCGAACCCTGGTGCAGGTGGCCTTCCGGGTGCGCTCGTGTTTTCGGGTACGGGACCCGGCCGTTTAGGCGTGAAACGGTTCTATCCGACAGACTTCTCCAACATTGGACCGCGCTTAGGTTTCGCTTATCAGCTGACACCGAAGACGGTGCTTCGCGGCGGATATGCGATCTACTACCAGGGTCTTTCGAGTGGTGGCTGCGGTTGCCGCTTCGGGTTTGCGGGTTCCAACGACCTTCAAAGCGATGGTCTGAATGCGGTGATCAACTGGGATAACGGGATCCCGCTTCAGCCCGGCTATCGCCCGCCGCCCATCATCGATCCCACGATTGTCAACTTCCAAAGTGTTCAGTATCAAGGGCCGACAGCAGGTCAGCCGGGCCGTATCTTCAACTGGAGCTTCAGTATTCAGCGCGAGTGGAAAAACTTTTTGTTCGACGTCGCCTACCAGGGCAATCGTGGGACCCGGTTGAATTCCACGATGGATTTGAATCAGCTGCCCGTCAGCCGACTGAGTCTGGGTACTCTCTTGCAGCAACGGATTGATTCTCCGGCTGCGCAGGCCGCCGGGATCCGCAAACCGTTTGACAGCTTCCCCAACAACCTCAGCGTGGCTCAGGCGCTGCGGCCTTTCCCTCACTACCTCACGGTGGCCAGCCTGTTTGCCGGTTTTGGCCGGTCCTGGTATGACGCCATGCAGGTGAAGGTGGAGCGGCGCTTTGGTGCCTACCAGTTGATGTCCAACTATACCTGGTCAAAGTCGCTGAGCTACGGGCACTTCCGTCAAGTGTTCTCCCAGCTCGGTAGCGTTGCGTCACCTCAAGACTTCTATAACGTGCGAGATGCCAAGAGCCACATGTTCTTTGACATTCCGCACGTGTTGAACATCCTTTCGACCTTTGACCTGCCGTTTGGAAAAGGTCGAAAATTCCTGAACACAAATAATCCGCTTGGATCGCGGTTGTTCTCTGGCTGGACGGTCGCTACGGCTCAGGTTTACCGCAAGGGAACTCTCATCCAGGCCGTCACGCCTGGCAACCCACTGGGTAACGGCGTCCTGTTCGCACCGCTCACCAAGGCCAACCGTACCCCAGGAGTACCGATCCGGACCGGAGTGGATCGCAAAACGCTCGATCCCAACAACCCTAATAGCCGTTTCTTTAACGTCAACGCCTATACCCCGGCTCCTTTGTTCACCTTGGGTACCGCGGCGTTCTTTGACAATGATTTCCGCCAGCCGGCGGTCTTTACCGAGAACCTGTCCATCGTGAAGCGAACCGTGCTCTGGGAGAATGACCGCAACCCGGTCGTCCTCATCTATCGCGCCGACGGATTCAACATCTTCAACCGCACGAACTTCGGCGGAATTGTTGGCGTCGTCGGTAACCCGAACTTCGGCCGTCCGACCGGTCCGCAGCAGGGTCCGCGCATCATCACGATGGGGCTTCGCTTGGAGTTCTAAGCGGCGCTCAGGTCGTTGCGTTTCTCTTCGGCGGGGGTGCGAGGATGAAAAGTCCTCGCACCCTTCTCGTTTTTGGTGGTTCTTACAGGCGGATTCCCATGGACCACAGCCCGTATCCCACCGCCTGCCGGAAAAATAACCAGCGCTGCTCCCAGTCCTTGCCCGAATGTTTCATGGGACGGGGCGAGCCATAGGCGACCACTCCCCTTTGCTGTAGCATCCGTTTCGCGCGGTAAATGTGATAGCCGTCACTTACCACGACGCACGTCCGCAGTCCCATTCGCTTCATGATCTCGGCAACGGCAAGAGAACTTTGTGCCGTGGTTTCGCTTTCCGACTCCACGACGATGGACTCGACGGGGACCCCGTGCTGGCTGAGATAGCTTCGTCCCACTTCACCTTCCGTATACAGGGGATCCCCGCCTGCGCCCCCTGTGGTGATAATGCGCGGGGCAATCCCCCGGCGATACAGATCCAAGGCGTGGTCTAAACGCGCCTTTAATACCGGTGAAGGTTTACCCCGATATTCCGCCGCACCATAGACGACAATGGCGTCCACCGGACGAGCCTCATCGAGGCTCGACTCCCGAGCGATCTCGCCGGTCAACCGCCACAGCTCGGCAGCGCAGACCGAGAGGACGAGGACAAAGAAAATGCCTAGCCCGCGCTTCATGGCCTGGCCGACCTTTCTTGTTGCGTTTTCCTTTCCTCAGGATACCAACGAGAACCGGCCAGGGACTCGCTGACTCAACGGCTCTCCTTGCGGGATTCTAGGAAAAGGCAGTCCAAGTTGGTCCCCCCGCTTCTGGAGGGCCAACTTCGCGCCCCGGCTGGACAGTCTCCTACTTCTCTTTTTATTCGCCACATCATTCGGTGTGATAGACCGAATCACCACAATCAGTAGAATTTTCCTTAGCTTCAAAGGAAACAGAAAGCAAATGGAAGATGAACATCAAAAAGGACTTGCAGGAGCCGAGGAAGCTGTGCCACAATCGCTCAGTGGCCTAAAAAGGCCTAAAAAGGTTTAGGGTGGCCTAACGTGGACCAGCCGGTGGCAGCGCTTGTTGACGCCCCTCGCGGGATTTACTCCGCCCGGCTAGATGACAAAGGGCGTCTCAAGTTGCCGGCGGACATGGCGAATTATCTCAAAGCGCTCCATGAGCGTAAAGTTTTCTGCACCACCATTGATATGGTGACGGCCAAGATTTACACCACCAAGGCGTGGAACGAGAACAGGCGGCTTTTGGCGGAGGTACCACCAGAAAAGAAGAAATTTGCCAATCACATTCTGTTTTTGGCCAACGCCATGGGGGGCGATGCAGAAATGGACGATTCCGGGCGAATTAGCATTCCGGTGGAGGTGCGCCAAAAACTCGGGATTCAGGACGCGAAGATTTATCTGGAGTGCACGGCGGCGGGGGTCATTACCTTCTATTCCGAGCAAGTCTATGAAGATCGCAAGCGCCAGGCACTCGAAGATCTGCCGGCGAAGTTGGAGTATGTAGAGTCGATTGGCATGACGTGATGGGCGCGAGATGCACATTCCGGTGCTCAGTCGAGAGGTTATTGAGTATTTGGCCGTGCGACCGGAAGGAATTTATTTGGATGCAACGGCAGGACTGGGCGGACATACGGCTCAGATTGCGAGCCAGCTCACGACGGGATTTGTGATTGCCAACGATCGGGACGCGGAATCCCTAGAGCTGGCCAGGAGGTATACGGCCGAATGGGCAGGGCGGATTCGATTTCACCACGGTCGTTTTTCGCGCTTGGACGAAGCCTTGAGGGCCTCCGGCGTGGATGCCGTCGATGGTCTGCTAGCCGATTTGGGAGTGAGCCGTTACCAACTAACTCAAGGGGAGCGGGGTTTTTCTCTGCTGGCGGATGGTCCTGTGGACATGCGAATGGATCGCACCCAGGAAACGTCCGCTTACCAACTTGTGAACGAACTGGCCGAGGAAAACTTGGCCGATCTGATCTACCGTTACGGGGAGGAAAGGAGGGCGCGGAAGATAGCCAGAGCCATCGTTCAGGCGAGGCCCATTCGATCGACCCTAGAGCTTGCTAGGGTCATCGAGCGGGCCATTGCCCGAACGGGCCGGCTGCATCCGGCGACCCAAACCTTTATGGCGCTGCGCATCGCCGTCAACCGGGAGCTTGAAGAGCTAGACGGCTTACTCGAGCTGCTTCCCCGGCTCGTGAAGCCGGGGGGAAGAGTCGTGTTCCTTACGTTCATGAGTCTGGAAGACCGTAAGGTGAAGTTCCGGTTTCGGGAACTCGCCAAGGAGGGAAGTCTGCGAATCCTCACCAAGCACGTGGTGAGGCCGACAGAACAGGAGATCGCGTATAACCCTGCGGCTCGCAGTGCCATGCTTCGAGCTGCGGAACGAATTTAAGGAGGGAGGAAGCGCATATGGCGACTCTGGTAGCAACGTTGGTTGATCGCTTTGTGGGCCGGAGCAAGGCGGAGGCCGCGGATCGCGAAGCCCACCTGGAGCGCAGTTTTCACAAACCCGTCGACTGCCGGCTTCGAGCGTTCCCAAATGAAGACGTTTACTTCTTTGTCAAAGTGATCGACAACTCGACGGTGGTGCGCGAAGCTGACCCGGCCACGCCCAGTGCTTGCTGGAAGACGATTGCTGCCGCGACAACTGGTGCTGTGCTGCTCATTGGATTGTTGCTGCCGAGCGCCTGCCGGCTGATTGCCGGCTACGAAATCGAAGATCTCCGGAAGCAAAGGGATCTGCTCTTGCAGCAGAAGGTCGCTCTCGAAATGGAAGAAGCTCGGCTGGTCAGTCCGGATCACCTGGCCGAGCTCGCGCAGGATCAAGCTTTCGTCGATCCCGACCCAAAGAGCGTGATCCATTTGCCCTGGAAATATAACTTAGCGATGAATCCCAGCTTGTGGAACTCTAGCCTTCGCGCCGCAGAAAAACAGTAAGGACAGACTGTTTGTTCACGGGCTTGCTCTCAGCTTGAGGACGGATTCATGTCCACACACCCTAGCGCTTACTTCGACGGCGGGTGTTTGCCCGAACCCCCAGCTCACAAAGATGCGGCGCGGCGGCTTCGAAACCTTGCCCGGTTAGGCTTTTTTTGGGCGGTCGTGATTTTGGGCAAGTTGGTTCACTTGCAAATTGTCAGCCATGAGGAATTCGTGCGCCTAGCGGCCTCGCAACAGCAGCGCACCGTGGAAATCGCGGCCCCGCGGGGTATGATTTTTGACCGCGAAGGTCAGCCGCTGGCCATGAGCTTACCCGTGAAGAGCGTGCTGGTGAATCCGCTGCTGGTTCGCGATGTCTCAGTCGTGGTGGAGTTTTTGTCCCGGATCCTCGAGCTCGATGCGGCCCAACTTCGCAAGAACCTCGAAGCGGCCATTGCCAGTAAAAGCGGTTTTCTTTGGGTGAAGCGTCGCGTTTCTCCAGAGCAAGCGGCACGGTTAGAATCCCTCAAGCTGGCTGGCGTCGAGTTCCGCGATGAAACGTCGCGGAGATATCCAAAAGGAGCCCTGGCTGCGCATGTTTTGGGTAGTGTCGATCACGAAGAAAAGGGCAATGCGGGAATCGAGCTCGGGCTTCAGGAAGAATTAGAGGGAATTCCTGGTTCCCTTCGCCTGATGACGGATGTTGCTCGGCGCGGCTACGAGTCGCGAATCGAAACTCCCGCCTTGCCTGGTAAAAACATTACGCTCACGATCGATGAACGGATTCAATACGTAGCTGAGAAAGCGCTCCATAACGCTGTGGCGGACTGCGCGTGCAAATCCGGTAGCGTGGTGGTGATGAATCCCCGCAATGGCGACATTTTAGCCATGGCCTCCTTCCCGAGCTTTGATCCCAATGAGCCCGTCAAGGATGGGGAGGATCTGTCGGCGCGGTTGAATCTTGCCATCGCCGCGCCCTTTGAGCCCGGTTCGGTCTTCAAGGTGATCACCCTTTCGGCGGCGCTTGAAACGACTCCTCTGCGGCCGGACTCCCTGATCAACTGCTACGGCGGGAAATTCTCGCTTTTTGGCCGGTCGATCGGGGAGGCGAAAGGAGGCTTTGGGGTCATCCCCATGCGAGCTGTTCTGGCCAAGTCGAGCAACATAGGGGCGGTCCAGATTGGATTGGCAGTAGGAGTGAAGAGTCTTTATGATTTCATCGTCCGTTTCGGATTCGGGCGCAAAACGGGCATTCCCCTCCCATCTGAGTCGCCGGGCAAGGTGCATCCTCCGCGCGAGTGGACCAAAACTTCAATGGGGTCGGTGGCCATGGGTCACGAGGTGACAACAACAACGCTCCAGCTGGCGCAAGCCGCAGCGATCGTTGCTAACAATGGCGTGCTGGTGAGACCTCGTTTGGTTCTGTTCAAGCAGCGTCCGGGTGAGCCTATCGAGCATGAGCCGGTCGCCCCTGGCGTGCGCGTACTCCGAGCCGAGACGGCGGCGCTCATGCGTTCCATGCTCGAAGATGTAATTCTGCCGGGCGGCACCGGCACTAAGGCGCGCTTATCAGGCTACTCGGCTGGGGGCAAAACGGGGAGCGCTCAAATTTATGATTTCAAGCTGAACCAGTACACACACAAATACAACGCCTCTTTCATGGGCCTTGCGCCGCTGAGCAATCCAGCCCTGGTTGTGGTGGTGACTCTGAACGGCTCACCGAAATATGGCGGCGAGGTCGCTGCGCCGGTGTTCCGAGAAATCGCCCAGGCTGCACTTCGTATCCTGGAAGTGCCAAAGGACCGTCCGGAAACCATGCTGCTAGCGCAGGAGGCCAGCAAGCAGGAGCAGGCAGAATCAACCGCTAAAACCAGCGATTCGCGGCCGAGCGAGGCTGGGGGCGAAGCGGCGTTGATTGAAGGACCTTCCTCGCTGGCCGGCGCTGGCCTTGTGGTGACCGTCGGCGGGGTGCGGGCGCCGAACTTTCTGGGGAAAAATCTGCGTACGGTATTGAGCGAGAGTGCCGCAGCTGGGCTGGTTGTCGAGGCGAGAGGGCAGGGCCTCGCCAAATTTCAACGGCCTGCTCCGGGTAGCATCCTCCAGCCTGGCGAGCGGATTTACGTCCAGTTGGCGCAATAGAGGCAGCAATGAAACGGATTCCGCCCGCAGACGCAAATTCCCAACTCTGGGATCAGCAAATTTATTCTTTCGCCAGTGTGCCATGCTGCTCAACCAGGTGCTAGCGGGAGTGAAGAGGCGCGCGACAGTTCCGCTGCCTGACGTCGAGGTTACGGGACTGCGATACGACTCCCGCCGCGTTGGACCAGGAGACCTCTTTTTCGCCTTTGCCGGCTCACGTACCGATGGCGCGAACTTTGCCCAGCAAGCACTCGAACAGGGCGCCGTCGCGATTGTCAGCGAAAGCCCCAAACCCCAATCTTTTTCCGGTCTTTGGATTCAGGTCGAACACGGACGCCAAGCTCTCTCGCTGGCGTGCCGGAATTTGTACGGTCCACCAGAGCAGAAGCTGTCGCTGGTTGGGATTACCGGAACCAATGGGAAGACAACAACTACTTCCTTGGTGCAAGCCGTCTTCGAAGCCGCTGGCGTGAAATCGGCGATTTTCGGCACGCTGGGAAATCAAATTGGAGGTGTGGTCTATGAGACGGCCAACACGACGCCCGAGTCCCTCGATCTTTACGCGCTCTTTGCGCAAGCCTGCAGCGCGGGCGTCAGCCATGTGGTGATGGAGGTTTCCTCTCACGCGCTCGCCCTGGGCCGGGTCTACGCCATCGGATTTCACTCTGCCGTGTTCACCAATCTCACGCAGGATCACTTGGATTTTCACGGCACGATGGAGGCCTATTTCGAGGCCAAAACGCGCTTGTTCCAGGCTAACGGGGCGAGTGCGCCGGACTGGGCCATTATCAACTGGGATGATCCTTATGGCCGTCAGATTCCGGTTGCTGAACAAACGCGGCGGATCCGCTATGGTTTTTCTCCGGAGGCGGACTTGCGAGCAAGCGACCTTGAAATGAGCTGGGACGGACTGCGATTCACGGTTTGCTATCAGGGGGCCTCTAGCTCCGTCGTGTCTCCCCTACTCGGCCAGTTCAATGTTTACAACATCCTCGCAGCTTTAGGGGTGGGCCTCTCCTACGGGTTTGACCTTCCCATCATCGCCAGTGGAATTCCAAGGTGCCGGGCCATTCCGGGTCGTTTTGAACGGATCGAGCAAGGCCAGCCGTTTCTTCTCATCGTCGACTACGCCCATACGGACGATGCCCTGCGCAACGCCATTCAGCTGGCGCGGTCGCTGAAACCGCAGCGAGTCATAACTGTGTTTGGCTGTGGTGGGGACCGAGACCGAGCCAAACGGCCGCTCATGGGAATGGCCGCGGGTGAATTGAGCGATTGGGTGATTGTGACCTCCGACAATCCTCGTTCGGAAGACCCGCTGAACATCATCAACGACATTCTGGTTGGACTGCGGCGCTATGATACGCCCCATGAAGTTGAGCCCGACCGCCGCAAGGCGATTCAGCGCGCCGTCGCCCAAGCGCAGCCCGGAGACCTCATCCTGCTAGCTGGTAAAGGTCATGAAAATTACCAGATTGTGAAGGACCAGAAGCTACCATTTGATGATCGCCAAGTGGCCCGGCAAGTGTTAGAAGAAAGTGGCTACGGCCGGCAGAGAGAATAAAGCGACATGCAGTTTACGATGCGAGAAACCGCGGCCGCCATGGGGGCGCTCTATTCTGGTCCGGACGGGCGGATTCAAGGCTGGAGTATCGATTCCCGAACGATGACCGCGGGCGACCTGTTCTTCGCCCTCCGTGGTCCCTATCACGATGGGCACGCCTTTGTGGCCCAGGCGATTGCCAAAGGCGCGGCGGGCGCTGTCGTCGACCATATTCCCGAAGCGGTGGAGGTCTCTTCGCTGATGATTGTCAACGACGTCCTGCAGGCCTTGCAACGGCTGAGCGCCTGGGCGCGGACGCAGTGGGGCGGCCCGGTCGTTGGCGTCACAGGAAGCGCAGGCAAAACGACGACCAAAGAGATCATCGCGGCTTTGCTGTCCACCTCCCTCCGCGTGGGCAAGAGTGCCGGCAACCTGAACAATCATCTCGGTGTGCCGTTATCGTTGCTGCGGCTACCAGCGGATAGTCAAGTTGCGGTCATCGAAATTGGCATGAACCACCGGGGCGAAATCACCGAGCTAGCTGCCCTGGCGCGCCCGCAAATTGGCGTAGTGACCAATGTAGGCTATGCGCATATCGAGAACTTTGACTCCGTCGAGGGAATCGCTGCCGCGAAACGGGAACTGATCGAGGCGCTGCCAGCTGGAGGCATCGCCGTCCTGAACGCTGACGATGTGAGGGTGCGCGCCTTTGCCACGGTTCATCCTGGCCGCACCATTACATTCGGCTTATCCGACCGGGCCGATGTCCGCGCTGAGCAAGTCCAGTATGCCAGCGATGGTTGCGAGTTTGTGTGTGGGGGCGTGCGCTTCAGAACGAAGCTCGCTGGTCGGCATGGCGTTCTCAATCTTTTGGCGGGCCTAGCTGTTGCTCAAATCTATGGCCTAGCCTTCGAGCGTTTGGTGGAGACGGCCGCTTTGATCGAGCCAGGTTCGATGAGGGGGCAGCGGATTCATCGCAACGGCATCGAGCACATTAACGACTGTTACAATTCCAACCCCGACGCGGCGCGCGCCATGGTGGATCTTTTGGTGGATACGCCAGCCTCGCGCCGGATTGCGGTTCTCGGCGAAATGTTGGAACTGGGCCGGTGGTCCGAGCCGCTGCACCGGGAACTCGGCCGCTATGTGGCCGCCAGTGGTATTCACCTTTTGGTGGGAATCCGCGGCGCCGCCCGGCAACTTGTCGAAGCTGCGGTGGAGGCGGGTTTGCCGGCGCGCGCGGCGCAGTTTTTTGAAGATCCTGAACAGGCTGGCCAGTGGCTGAAAAGTCTCGCCCAGCCTGGAGATGTAATTCTGTGGAAGGGCTCGCGCGGCACTCGCGTCGAACTGGCTTTAGAAAAGTTTCTGAGTTAGAGCGATGCTCTATTGGATCCTCTATGAAAAGCTCTATCCCGAGTTCGGCGTGCTCCGACTGTTTGGCTATGGCACCTTCCGCACAGCTTTTGCCAGTCTCACTGCTTTGCTGCTGGGAATTGTCCTCGGACCGTGGCTGATCCGCAAACTCCGGGAATTTCAGATCGGCCAATACATCCGCGAAGAAGGTCCAAGCTCCCATCAAAAAAAGGCTGGAACGCCAACCATGGGGGGCCTGCTCATCGTGATTTCGATTGTCATTCCCACCCTGTTGTGGACCAACCTGCGAAATCCCTACGTGTGGATTGCGCTCTTTGCGCTGTTGAGCTTCGGGGCCATTGGATTTTACGACGACGTCACCAAGATTCGGAAAATGCGAAATCTGGGCCTCACGGCTCGCCATAAGTTTCTCTTGCAAGTGCTGGCCGCACTGCTCATCGGTTTCTTCTTGCTGATCTTGCATGCGCGCGGGTTGTATTCAACCGAGATCAACGTTCCGTTTTTTAAACATATCCGGCCGGATTTGTTGATTGACAGCCTGTTGGCTAGCAGCTGGACTTATCCCCTAGCATTCATCTTTTTCTTTGCGTTTTTGGTGATCATCATCGTAGGCTCAGCCAACGGAGTCAATTTTGCAGACGGTCTGGACGGCTTAGCCATCGGGTTGATGATCATCTCTTCGGGGGCCATGACAGTGCTCGCGTACACGAGCGGGCACGCGCAGTTTGCCACCTATTTGGATCTAGCGCGGCTGCCGGGAGCGGGCGAGCTGGCCGTGTTTTGCGGGGCGATGACAGGTGCCTCGCTTGCCTTCCTTTGGTACAACGCGCATCCGGCAGAAATTTTTATGGGCGACGTTGGGTCGCTCTCGCTGGGCGGGGCGCTGGGCACGGTTGCCGTGCTCATCAAACAAGAGATTTTGCTGATTTTTATTGGCGGCGTCTTTGTGATTGAAACTTTATCGGTCATTCTTCAAGTCGCAAGTTACCGGTTGCGCGGCAAGAGAATCTTCAAAATGGCTCCGATCCATCATCACTTTGAGGCGATGGGGTGGCATGAGTCAAAGGTGATTGTGCGGTTCTGGGTGGTGGGCCTCGTCATGGCGCTGTTTGCACTGACCACCCTAAAGCTGAGGTGATGTCATGGACTGGAAGGGTTTAAAGGTGCTGGTGGTGGGGCTAGGAAAATCGGGCCTAGCCGCCATCGAGCTCCTGGTCGAGAAGGGAGCACAGCCCTTGGCCACCGACTCCCGGCCGCTGTCTCAGCTGCCGGGAGCCGGTCTTTTTCTAGAACAAAAACAGGTGCCCTTTCTCGAACAGTCCGTTGCCTTTCAGAGCGCGAACTGGATTGTTCTTTCTCCCGGTGTGCCCGTAGATCTTCCTGAGGTAAACCAGGCGCGCGAGCGCGGGGCGCAGATTCTCGGGGAGGTCGAGCTCGCCGGTCCGTTCTTGAGAGGACCTCGCATTGGAATCACCGGTTCGAATGGAAAGACAACGACGACGGCCTGGATCGGGCACTTGCTGCGAGAGTCTGGCGTGTCCTGCCAGGTCGGAGGCAACATCGGCTGGCCGCTATGTGCCATGGTCGCCTCCTCGCGCGAAGACCAGTGGAACGTGCTCGAGCTTTCGAGCTTTCAGCTCGAAACCATTCGCACCTTCGCGGTAGACATCTCTGTGACGCTTAACATCACGCCTGACCACCTCGATCGCCACCACAGTTTTCCGGCGTATGCTGCGGCAAAACGGCGGATTGTGGAAACGCAGAACTCGGCTGGTTGCTGGGCTGTCCTCAATGCGGATGATCCCACCGTGCGCGAGTTTGCCTCGTATACCAAGGCCCGGCCTTGCTGGTTTAGCTTGAAACAGCCCGTACCGTTCGGGTTGTGGTTTGACGGCGAGTGGATTCACTGGGTGGGCGAGGAGGGAGAAGTCAAGTGGATGCGGGCTGAAGAATCGCCTTTGCCAGGTCTGCATAACTTGCAGAATTTGATGGCCGCGGCTGCGGCGACCCGATTGGCCGGTGTGTCTTCCGAAGCCATCCGCCAGGCGGCCAAGACCTTTCCCGGCGTCGAGCACCGGATGGAGTTTGTGCGCGAAGTCGCTGGTGTCCGCTATTACAACGATTCCAAAGCCACCAACGTGGATGCGGCAATCAAAGCGATCGACTCTTTCGCAGGCCGGTTGTGGATGATTTTGGGCGGTAAGGATAAGGATAGCGACTACAGGCCTCTGAGGCAGCCTTTGCAAGAAAAGGCGCGCGGCGTCCTGCTGATTGGTTCGGCTGCAGAGAAGATTGCCTCGCAGCTTGAGGGCGCGGTCCCTGTCATTCGTTGCGGGACGCTCGAAGAGGCCGTGCGCCAGGCTTCTCGCCAAGCTTCTTCCGGCGATATCGTGTTACTCTCCCCCGCGTGCGCCAGCTTCGACCAGTTTCAAAACTTCGAAGAAAGAGGGAAAATGTTTAAAACATTTGTGAGCCAGATTGTTTCTGGCTCCGAGGCTTCGAGTGGCCTGGAGTGAAAAATGGCGCAGCGACTCAAAACCGATTGGACTCTCTTCTTTACGGTTGTCCTGATGGTGTGCTTCGGGCTGGTGATGATCTACAGCGCCTCCTCTATCATGGCCCAGATGTCAAAAAAGTTTCATCACAACCCCTACTATTTCCTCATCCGTCAAATGGCCTGGGCAGTCCTCGGTTTCCTTGTTCTGATGTACTTTAAGCGCACTCACTACAGGCAGCTAGCCACTCCCGGCTGGGCGTTTGCACCGCTTGGCTTCGTTCTTGTTCTTTTAGCAGTTGCCTATCTGCGAGACGCTCATGCACACCGGTGGCTCAAAATCGGGGGGCTCGGAATTCAGCCTGCCGAGTTTGCCAAACCCGCACTAGCGATCTTTCTGGCCTGGTTTGTCACGCGCCGCGCTCATGCAATCAACACCAGGCACACGATTCTTCCGGCCACGCTCGCGCTGGCGGTGCTGGGAGGCAGCGTCATCGTTGCTGATCTAGGGACGGCTGCCATCCTTCTCCTCTCGGCTGGGGCGGTCTTTTGTGTCGCCGGACTCGAGCGGCGCTACTTTCTTGCTGCCGTGCTCGCTTTCCTGGTGGTTGTCACGGCAGCGGTTGTCACCAAGCCCTACCGTATTTTGCGCATCCTCGGCTTTATCGATCCGCACAACGAAATTCTCTCCCAGATCGATCCCCAGGGTCGCCTCCGGCAGGCTGCGGAGAAATCAGCCGCTTCGCGCGACGTCGGCTATCAGGTGAGGCAATCGAAGATCGCCATTGGCACTGGCGGCGTGCTCGGCCTTGGATTGATGAACGGAAAACAAAAACTGCTTTTTCTTCCGGAGGCTCATAACGACTTCATTTTCGCGGTGATCTGCGAAGAGCTGGGACTGGTGGGAGGCGCGGTGGTGATTGCCGGTTTCTTGCTGATTCTCTGGCGCGGCTTCCGGCTTTATTGGGCCGTGGCAGATGATTTCGGCCGCTATCTGGCCGTGGCCATCACCACGATCGTCGTTTCCCAGGCTTTTGTCCACATGAGCGTCGTGGTTGACATCCTACCAAACAAAGGCATTCCCTTACCGATGGTGAGCTATGGTGGCAGCTCACTGCTGAGCACCCTTGCGTGTCTGGGTATGCTGATGAGCGTAAGCGACCACGCATCTTAGGGATTGCATGAAGGTTCGCATTCGCCTCCGGAAGCGCGCCGAACCGCAAACGCGCTTGACTTACGCGCGTCCGAAACTATCGTTCTTAATGGTAGGTGGTGGAACTGCGGGACACGTGATTCCCGCCATCGCCGTAGCGCGCGAACTGCGAGGTCGGGGACACAAGCCTTTTTTCATTGGCACCCGGGAGGGGCTCGAAGCGAAATTGGTCCCCAAGGAGAACTTCCCTCTTGAGTTCATCGACATTGGAGGGCTGAAGCGCGTGGGCTGGCGGCAAACCCTACGTACGCTGATCCAGTTGCCGGTTAGCACCTGGAAATCCATACGGTATATCCGGAAGTACCGTCCAGCGGCTGTGTTCAGCATGGGAGGTTATGTTGCAGGACCGGCGACCATTGCTGCGTGGTTGCTTGGCCTGCCGATCGTGCTCATGGAGCCAAACGCGGTTCCCGGGTTGGTGAACCGCTGCATCGGCTGGGTGGCCAAACGCGCTTTGCTGAGCTTTCCTGAAGCAGCACGCCATTTTCCCGCCTCGCGGGTGGAGGTGACGGGCCTCCCTGTGCGATCTGACTTCTTTCAAATTCCAACGAAAAAGCCGGGGGCCAAGATCACTGTCTTGGTGACCGGCGGCAGCCGCGGCTCTCAGCGGTTGAATCAAGCGGCACAACAAAGCTGGGCAGAGTTTCGCGAGCGAAGGGTTCCGATCCGCTGGATCCACCAGACTGGGGCCCAGGACTTCGAGCGAATCAAACAAGCCTTTGAGGCGGAAGGCTGCGAAGGGCTCGTCGTTCCGTTCTTAGAAAACATGCCGCAAGCCTTCGCCCAAGCTGATCTGGTCATCTGTCGCTCCGGTGCGGGGACGGTATCGGAACTGGCCGCCGCTGGCAAGCCTTCCATTCTGGTCCCATTTCCTTTTGCCGCTGATGACCACCAGTTGCGCAACGCGGAATCGATGGCCAAGGCCGGGGCAGCGAGACTCATTCTGGACAAAGAGTGTACGGGTGCGGAACTGTTTCACCACGTTCAAGAACTTGTTTCCGAGCCAGGACTGCTGGAAGCCATGGGGCAAGCGGCACGGAAATTTGCGCGTCCGCAGGCGGCAAGGCGCGCGGCGCAGATTCTCGAGGAGGAGGCTTTGCAGGCCGCTGGCTTGCAGAGGGGTTGACAGTGGCCAGGGCCTGCCGAAACAATTAGGGGTTTAAATGTTTTTTAAACCGCAGCGGTTTCACTTTACAGGGATTGGGGGCATTGGCATGAGCGGCATCGCCGAGGTGCTGTTGAATCTCGGCTATGAGGTAACGGGGTCCGACCTCCGCCTGTCTCCGATTACCGAGCGGCTTGTTTCGCTTGGCGCTCAAATCTGGGAGGGCCACGATCCGCGCCATGTCGCTGGCGCGAAGGCGGTTGTGGTGAGTTCCGCGATTGATCCCTCAAATCCCGAAGTGCAGGAAGCGCGCCGGCTGCAAATTCCCGTCATCCCGCGGGGCGAACTGCTGGCCGAGTTGATGCGCATGAAGTACGGGATTGCCGTAGCTGGAAGCCACGGAAAAACGACCACCACGTCCATGATCGCCGCAATTATGAGCCACGCCGGCCTCGATCCAACCGTTGTCGTTGGCGGGCGCGTGAAAGGCATGGGCGGCGCCAATGCGCGGGTGGGAAGAAGCGAATTTCTGGTTGTGGAATCCGACGAAAGCGATGGCTCGTTTTTGAAGCTCGCTCCCATCATTGCCGTGGTCACCAATATTGACCGGGAGCACCTAGACCACTACCACTCCCTCGATCATCTGCTTGAGTCGTTCGCTGCCTTCGTAAATAAGGTGCCTTTCTACGGCGCGGCCATCCTGTGCCTAGATGATGAAAACGTGCAGCAAATTCTACCGCGCGTGCAACGCCGCACGGTCACTTATGGCGTGAATCCCCAGGCCGATGCTTTCATCACGGCCGCAACCAGCGGCCCAACCTCGAGCGAGTTTTCGCTACGGTTTGAGGGGCACGACCTGGGTCAATTCCGGGTCGGCGTGCCAGGCGCGCACAATGTACTGAACGCCGCGGCGGCCGTGGCCACGTGCCTCGAACTCGATGTGCCGGTTGACCGCATCCGCGAGGGGCTGGCTTTGTTTAGCGGCGTAGACCGCCGTTTTCAAATTCGTGGCGTGGTGGCGGGAGTAACGGTCGTGGATGACTACGGACACCATCCAACAGAAGTGAAAGCAACACTGGCCACGGCGCGCACGGGCAACTTTCAACGTGTGCTTGTGTTGTTCCAGCCGCACCGCTACAGCCGCACCTACCACCTGATGGATGATTTCGCTCGCTGCTTTCATCAAGCCGATCTAGTATTCCTGCTCGATATCTACGCTGCTTCGGAGAAACCGATCGAGGGAGTGAGCTCACAGCTGCTGTGCGAGCGCCTTCGCGCTTTCGGGCACCGTGGCGCAGAGTACGCCGGATCACTGGACCATGGCGTGCGCATGATTGCAGCGGCGGCAAAACCTGGCGACGTGATTGTCACCTTAGGAGCGGGCAATGTTTCCCAGGCTGGCGATCGAATCTTAGAGACCTTGCGAGCGCAGCAACAGTCAGAGAGGAGTGTTTCCTAATGTCCCGCAGAAGCCTGGAAGAAACTGAGCTTCGAGCAGGTCCGGAGCCAGAAGGCGGCGAAGCGTTGCGAGAAAGACTGGCGCGCCACCCGCGCCCCCAACGGGAAGGACCATCTATTCCCAGACGTCGGACCATTGATTTGTTTTATTGGTCTTTGCCTTTCTTTGCTCTCTTCGGGGTCTTGCTTCTCATCTTTCTGTTCCACCAGCTAGAAGCGGTCCTCATCCGCGATGCGAGATTCCGTTTGCCGCCGCCGGCCGAAACAGGCGAGGATCCGCCCACGTTGAGCTTGGCGGGGAACCGGCGGGCGTCGAAAAGCGCCATCCTCGAGGTCTTTGCGCCGGATTTTGGGAAGAGCTTGTATTTGTTTCCTCTGCAAGAAAGGCGCCGTCAGTTGTTGGCCGTAGACTGGATCAAGGATGCTCGCCTGTCGCGCCGGTGGCCAAACCGCATCGTCGTTGAGATTGTCGAGCGCGAGCCTGTGGCGTTTGTCCAGCTCAATCGCAAGGACGCGGCACCAACCTTCAAATTAATCGATGCCGACGGAGTGCTGTTGCCAATCCCCCCGAACGAGAAATTCAATTTCCCCGTTCTCACCGGGATTCGAGAAAGCGACGCCATCGAATCCAGACGCCTGCGCGTGAAACAAGCCCTGGCTCTGCTGCACGAGATTGGAGACTTGAACGCTTACGTTTCCGAAATTGATGTGCGGGATCCGGGCAATCTACAAGTGGTGGCGCAGGTCGATCAGGATGTCGTCACGCTGAAGCTCGGCGACAAGAACTTTCTCAGCCGATTCAAAGACTTCTTAGCGCAATATCCCGAGATGCGCCGTTTAAGACCACAAGCCCGTTATTTCGACCTCCGGATTGACCGGAGAATTTTCGCCGCGGAGGTGGCATCCTATGGCCAACCACAGTAGAAAAAACTTTCTGGCGGTTGGCGTTGACCTGGGCAGCAGTCATGTTCGCTGTGTGATTCTTGCTTTCGAAGATAGCAACCTGCGATTTCTGGGCTACGGCCAGGCTGCAGCGCGGGGTTGGACACGTGGCCGGCTGACGGATGCCAACGCCATCACCGAATCGGTTCACTATGCAGTGCGGCTGGCGGAGCGCATGGCCCGGGTCACGGTCGAATCGGCAGTCGTGGGAGTTGGAGGAGCTACGCTGGAGGCGTTTTCAAGTCGCGGGCTTTACGAGTTTGGCCGGCCGAGACAGATCGAGCCAAGCGATCTGAGCTACGCTGTGCACCTGGCCTCGCGGGTGCGTCTCGAAAATGACCGGCTGGTCTTGCAAATGCTCCCCATGGATTTCACCCTCGACGGCCGAGCGGGATTTCGCAACCCGAAGGGCGCTATTTGTTCCCGTTTAGAAGCGAATGTTCACGTTTTGACTTGTTCGGCCCAGGAGCACCACGCGATTGTATCGGCCGTGCACGCGGCGCACCTGGCCGTGGAGGAGACTGTCTTTGAAGCCCTGGCAGCGGCCTATGCGTGTGTGCTGGCCGAGGATCGCAGCCGCGGCGTCGCTTTGGTGGACATCGGCGCGCAAGGGTCGAATTTGATCGTCTACGACGGGGAGGCCCTGTTACGCGCCAGCGGCATTCCGATTGGCGGCGATCATTTCACCCGCGATCTGGCGCAGTGCTTGAAGCTGTCGCATGCGGATGCCGAGCAATTGAAAATCGAGTACGGCTGTGCGCTCGTCGGACTGACTTCCGACAGCAGCCTCATCGAGCTGCCCTCGCCCGACGGGCGCCCGCCACGCGAGGCAACGCGGCGCCATCTCAATGAGATCCTCGAGGCGCGGGCCGAAGAACTGTTTTTGCTAGTGAAGGCCGAGATTGCGAAATCGGGAATGGAGCAATCGCTGCTCGAAGGGGTGGTCCTTACCGGCGGCGGCGCCCAGTTGTCCGGCATGTGCGACATGGCGGAAGCGGTCTTGAACTGTCAAGCCCGCAATGGCCTAGTCCTAGGGGTGGAAGACTGGCCGGAGGAAATCAATCATCCTAGTTGGGTTACTGCGGCCGGACTGGCGATGTACTCCGCACGATTGAAGTCCCGGCAGGAGCCCAAGCCGAGAGTGCCCAGTTTGATGGGAATGGTATTGAGATAGCAAGCCATGGCAACAGGAGGCCTCGAAGATGCCACAGTCAGATTCGAAGTTGGATGCGCTCAAGTTTGAAATCGCCGAGGATGCGCCGGCGGGAACTCGCATTAAAGTGATTGGCATCGGCGGCGCGGGCTGCAACGCTGCCAGCCGCATGTACAAGGATGGCATTGCAGGAGTCGAATTTTACGCCCTCGATACGGATCGCCAGGCCCTCAGCGCCTCGCCCATTCCCAACAAGCTGCTGATTGGCTCGAAAGTCACCAACGGCCTTGGCTCAGGCGCCGATCCAGCGATCGGCAAGCAGGCTGCTCTCGAAGATACGGAGCGCATGATTGAGATCCTGGAAGGCGCGGACATGGTTTTTCTCTCCGTGGGCCTAGGGGGCGGAACGGGCACCGGCGCAGCTCCGGTTGTCGCTTCGCTCGCCAAAGAACTCAACGCTCTCACAGTGTGCATTGTGACCAAGCCGTTCGCCTTTGAGGGCGCCAAGCGGATGCAAGCCGCCGAACAGGGGGTGGAGGAGCTTGCCTCTACCGTGGACACGCTGATTCAGATTCCCAACGAAAGGCTCACGGCCATGGTGCCGAAGGGCACCTCCTTGCTGGATGCCTTTCGTGTGGCGGACGACGTTTTGCGACAAGCCGTCATTGGGATTTCGGACATCATGAATACACCCGGTCTCATCAACCGCGACTTCTCCGATATTCGCGCCATCATGCAGGGGATGGGCTACGCCATGATGGGCACGGCGGTGGCCAAGGGGCCGAACGCGGCCGTTGAGGCGGCCCGGTCGGCGATCAGCAACCCTTTCTTTGACGACCACGGCATTCGCGGAGCACGCGGGATTCTGATCAACATCACAGCTTCCAGCCGGATTCCTCTGCATGACATCCATGACGCCTGTTCTCTGATTCGAAATGCAGCAGAGAATGAAGAGGTGCAAGTCGATTTTGGATTTGTCCTGGATGAGAAGATGGGCGAGGACGTGAAAATCACCGTCATCGCGACCGGGTTCCCGGCTGGTTCTGGCGACCTGGCCCGGCAGCGAGTTAGCCGAGGGGGGAAGGCTTCCATGACGAGCACTCCGGCTGCCGAGCCTGCGCCAGAACCGTGGCCGGCTGAACCGGAGCGTCAGGAAATCGTTGCACCGGTGGCAGTTGCCTCTGCCTTGCCGCACCCTGTGACCAGCCAGCCTCCAGATTCAGCGGCTGCGACGCTAGGTGTGTCTCCCGCTGGTCAAACGCCGCCTGACGAGCCGCTGAAAGGAACCGAGGACTTAGAAATTCCCGCTTTTCTCAGGCGTCAAGAACGGCGCTTTCTCTAAGACCTTAGCGCGACTGCCAGGTTCATCCCCGATTCCAATTTTTGGGCCTGTCCACTAAACTGACAAAAAATTTCGGAGTGATCCCCCGTGCTTGCCGAAATGATTTAGGGATTGCAATCCTTGGAGCAGGAAGCGGTCATGACTGCTCGGCTGTGGTATTGGGCTGGAGCTTTGGGGCTAATTGTGGCGGTTGCGCTTCAAGCGCAAGAGCTTCCCGAACTGCTTTCTGCGGCAGTCGCCAAAGGAGGAGAACGGCCGGTTACGGATGCTCGCGTTCTTCGGAGCCGCTTCGTCGAATTAAACCGCAATGCAGTTTTGGGCGATCCCCGCGATCGCCGCCGCGTCGTTCTTAATTTGTTTGAGGATGCACGGTGGGTTGCAGAGCAAACCAAGGCCTACTGGTCGCTCGATGGATCCACCTATCTCTGGCATGGCCGCATCGAAGGCATGCAGCGCGGCTGGGTCGTGCTAGGTATCACCGGGGAGGTCGCTTTTGCTCTGATCAACACCGACCAGGGAGAAGAATATCGCATCCAGTGGGTGCAGGGAACGCTTCATGCGATTCAGCAGGTTGACATCGAAGCTCCTTTCGCGACGCATGACGCGCTACAAGTTCCTTTGGCGGAGCTTGAGCCAGTGAAAGATGGGGACAAAAACGCCCTGGTCGTAGAGCAGGCGGCGGGCGAAACGGTGATCGACATTCTTGTCGCTTATACGCCGGCGGCCCGCGACGCCGCTGGTGGTGTTGCCGCTATCGAGAATAAAATTCAAACCACGGTTGCGGCGACGAATCAGGCGTTCGCCAACAGCGGTGTCCTCATCCAGTTAAATCTGGTGCACACCATGTTGGTGAACTACAACGAGGGGGGCAGCGGGGTGACAGCGGCGCTGGCTCCGCTGCGCGCTGCGAACGACGGCGTCATGGACGAAGTGCACGCGGCCCGCAACGCCTACGGCGCAGATCTTGTCTGCCTGTGGATCCACGGCTCGGCCGGTGGGCCCTCGGGCGGGATTGTCGGCTATGCATACCAAATGCTCACTCCGTCGGCGACTTTCGCCTCTTGGGCGTTTAGCGTCGTGGAACAATACTGGGCGCCCTCTTACACCATGGCGCACGAAATCGGCCATAATATGGGCGCCAACCATGACCGCGACAATGCCGACGGTCCAGGAGCCTACCCCTATTCCTACGGCTACCAGCACAGAGTTCCGGGATCGGCGTTTCGCACCATCATGGCCTATCAGTGCTCGACCATGAACTGTCCCAAGATTCCTTACTGGTCGAACCCTGCAGTCAGCTACAATGGCGCTCCTACGGGCATTCCGAGCAATCAGCCGAATTCCGCCAATAACGCGCAAACGTTGAATAACACTCGGTCCGTTGTGGCGGCTTTTCGAGCCACCTCTGGCGGTTGTTCTTATCAAATCAGCCCGCAATCGACGACCGTGAGCAGTAGCGCCGGTTCCGGCAGTATTTCAGTGACCGCTCCCGCGGGGTGCGCCTGGACCGCCTCGACAGCAACCAGCTGGTTGCAACTGACCTCGGGAACGAGTGGCAGCGGCAACGGTACGGTCACCTATTCCTACACCCAAAATTCGACCCCTAGCTCGCGCAGCGGCGCGATCACGGTTGCTGGATTCAACTTTTCCATCACGCAGAATGCGGCTGCGCCGACCAACGTCACGATCACGGTTACGACCCAACCGGCGGGTTTGAATGTGAGGATTGATGGAACGGTCTATTCGACGCCTCAAACCTTCAGCTGGCAAGCTGGCTCGACGCACACGCTGGCTGCCCTCACGCCACAGGGCAGTGCGAACACGCGGTATATCTTTTCAAGCTGGAGCCAGGGCGGCGAAGCTTCACAAACCATTACCACGCCATCTCAGACCACCACTTACACAGCGAATTACGTCACGCAGTTTGCCCTCGCAACCGCTGTTTCTCCAGCTGGCAGCGGCGTCGTCACCGTTACACCACCCTCTGCTGACGGGTTTTACGCGGCGGGCGCTAGTTTAGAGTTAGCTGCCCAACCAGCCGCCAACTTCAGTTTCACGGGCTGGTCGGGCGACCTTTCTGGCACCGCCAACCCAGCCACCATCACGATGAGCGGACCGCGCTCGGTTCTCGCTCAATTTGCGCAAGCTTCGGCTTGCTCCTACTCGCTGAGCCGGTCTGAGGCGAACGTTTCCGCCTCGGGCGACGTCGTGAACCTGGCTGTGCAAACAGGTCCAGAATGCAGCTGGACTGTGTCGAGCTCCGTGAGCTGGGCGCAGTTTCCATCAACGGCACCCAGGCTTGGTAGCGGTCCTGTACAAATGACAATCGGCCCTAACCTCACGGCTGTTCCCCGCGCGGCTACCGTGCAGATTGCGGGTGTCACGTTTCGAATCACGCAAGCCGCTGCTGGATGCTCGTTCCAACTGACGGGTCCTGGCGGCGTTTTACCCGCATCCGGGGGAAGCTATGCCATTAGCGTAGCGACTGCGCCTGGATGTTCCTGGACCGCGATGAAGTCCGCTTCCTGGATGACTTTCGCAGGCGCCAGCGCAGGCACCTCGAGCGGCAGCTTGAGTTTCACAGCCTCGCCCAATTTCTCCTCGACACCCCGAACCGCTACGATTACGATCGGCGGCGTGACCCTACACTTCGTTCAAAAAGGTCAAAACACTCCGCAGATTTTTACCGATGTCGCACCATCGAATCCGTTCTTTGACTACATCACGCTGCTCGGCTTGAACAACGTAGCGGATTGGTGCCTCAGCGGGGCTTATTGTCCTGACGCGACCATTACTCGCTCTTCCATGGCGATCTTCCTTGTACGATCGCTCGTCGGGGACAGCTTTTCGTTTCCGCAAACGCCCTTCTTCCAAGATGTGCCTCCCACTCACCCTCAGTTTGCTTACATCCAAAAACTCCGCGAACTTGGCATTACGAATGGCTGCGGTAACGGCAACTATTGCCCCTCGGAGCCCGTCACGCGGGGCCAAATGGCGGCCTTCGTCGTGCGAGCGCGACTGGGAATCACTTTTAGCCAATCATTTCCCTATCCCGAGGGGCAGCCTTTTGCAGACGTAGATTCGAGCAACATCTTCTTCTCTCATATTCAAAAACTGCGCGAACTGGGGATCACGACCGGCTGCACACCGACTGCCTTCTGTCCCAATGACCTCAACACGCGCGGGCAGATGGCGGCATTTGTTGCACGTGGCTTTTTCTAGCGGCTGGTGCTTTGTTGAGTCCGTGCCGGTTGCCAAGTTCAACCACGGGCCGAAGAATGCTGCAGCTGGCGAGCATTCCCCCTGGCCGATCATTTATATTGGCTGCGAATGGGCGAAATCAGCTATCGCGGACGTCGTGCAGTTTCCCTTGAAAATGACCACCTTCGAGTAACGGTTTTGGTTGAAGGCGGACACATCGCGGAACTTCTGCACAAGGCGAGCGGTGTGAACCCGTTGTGGACTCCACCTTGGCCTTCGATGGAACCTTCCCGCTTTGATCCCTCGATCCACGGGGAGATTTACGGGGCCCACGCCGAAAGCAAGCTCCTGTCTGGTCTCATGGGGCACAACCTATGCATGGATTTATTTGGCATGCCATCGCAGCAAGAACTTGCTGCTGGAATGACGCCGCACGGGGAAGCCTCCATCGTGCCATATGAACTTCGCGTCGAAAACGGAGAACTTCTCGCCCGGGCAGTTTTTCCGATGGCCCAGCTCGCTTTTCGCCGGAAAATCCGCCTTTACGGTGAAGTGGCGGTAGTGCAAGAGGAAGTGGAAAATCTTTCTCCGCTTGATAAGCCGACGGCTTGGACCCAGCATGCGACGCTTGGTCCACCCTTTATCGAGCCGGGCAAAACCCAGCTCCGGGCCACAGCAACAAAATCGCGGGTCTACGAGGCGGATTTTGCCGGCGAGTTTGGCTTTTTCAAACCCGGAGCGGATTTTGACTGGCCGAACGTGCCTCTCAAAAACGGGGGCACCAGGGATTTACGTGTTTATTCCGGTGCGGCTGCTTCTGGAGGTTTGACAACGCATTTGATGGATCCGCAGCGAGAACAGGCTTTTGTCCTTGCCTGGCATCCCGAAACCAAAGTGCTATGCGGTTATGTGTGGCGGCAAAGGGACTTTCCGTGGATGGCTTTATGGGAGGAAAACTGCGCGCGGAAATTTGCGCCTTGGAACGGGCGCACGGTGACTTGGGGCCTGGAGTTTGGCGTTAGTCCTATGCCAGAGTCACGGCGGCAGATGATCGAGCGGGGCTCACTGTTTGGCACGCCGGGCTACCGGTGGATTCCCGCCAAACAGAGCGCTGTTGTCTGCTACTGTGCATTTGTCAGGCAGAGTGACAGGATTCCGGAGCAGGTGATCTGGGACGGCGAAGCGGGTCTTCGTTGGGAGTGATCGAGTCTGGTGCTAGGATGAAGCAGAACGATATGAATCGTCGCGACTGGATGCTGGTGGCGGCGGGTGTGGTTGCCTCGAATCCCGGATTGGGTCAGGCGCCGGGTTGGTCGCCGCGGCTCTTTGATGCTCATCAAAACGAAACCGTAATCGCGCTCACTGAAGCGATCCTTCCCGCAACCGACACCCCTGGCGCAAAAGCGGCTCAGGTGAATCGTTACCTCGATCTTTTGCTAGCGGATGGACCAGCGGCGGAACGGCACCGTTTTCTCGAAGGTTTGGCTTTCCTTGATAGCTATGCAATTCGTACCTTCCAGACGCCGTTTGTTCGTTGCAGCGCTGAACAGCAGACAGCCATCTTGACAGCCTTCGAAGAAAACAAAGCAGGGGATTTGGAAACCGGCAACCGGTTCTTTCGACTGGCTAAACAGCTTACCGCGAGAATTTACTACGCCACGGAAATTGGTTTTCGCGAGCTCAACAAAGGCGGGCGCGTGCCAGCCAGCTATGCCTGCAAGCACCCCGAGCATCAGAGCTAGCCAGTGTTCGGATGCAGCCAGTTCCTCCGTGAAGCAAGCTGCTCCATCCGTCCGACACCTTTGAAAGTCCAAGCCAAGGAGTGCTGTCTTTGAAAAGTTATCCGGATTCGGTCCGGTTTCTCTATTCTCTCGGAAACGAAATGAAGACCGTCAAATTCGGCCTCGATGCCATTGCGGCCGTGCTGGCGGAGCTCGACCATCCCGAGCGCGCCTGTTCCTATGTGCATGTTGCCGGTACGAATGGTAAGGGGTCGACTTGCGCCATGATTGCGTCGGGGTTAAGATCGGGCGGCATCCGGACCGGCCTTTACACCTCGCCGCACTTAGTGGAACCAACTGAGCGAATTCAAATTGATGGGGTAGCAGTTTCCAAAGAACAATTCTCGGATGCCTTTGACCTGGTGCATGCAGCGAGCGAGCGCTTGATTGCTCGCGGGAAGCTCGAACATCACCCCACGTATTTTGAGACGGTCACGGCCATGGCGTTCGTCTTGTTCCGGGAGGCGCGGGTCGAGACGACCGTGCTGGAAGTCGGATTGGGCGGGCGGCTGGACGCCACCAATGTGATTCACCCGAAATTAGCGGTGATCACGCCAGTCGATTTCGACCATGAGAAGTTTTTAGGGAATACGATCGCTGCCATTGCTTGGGAGAAGGCTGGAATTTTGAAGCCGGGCGTCGAATTAATTCTGGGGCGGCAGCGCGCAGAAGCCGAGAGCGTGATTCGGGCTCGGGCCGTAGAGCTCGGTTGTGCCGTTTGGCGAATGGTGGATCATCCTCCGACAAGCGTTTCCATCCACGCACGTGGCAGCGAGATCGAGTGGGAGGGTATCCCTTTGACGTGTCCTTTGCCGGGCGTTCATCAGATCGACAACGCGATCACAGCCGCGCTGGCTTTGCGGCGTCTCGGAATGCCAGATGACGCTATTTCGCGGGGAATCGCCGCCGCGAGCTGGCCGGGACGCTTAGAATACATCTCCTCGCAACCCGACATCATTTTGGATGGCGCGCACAATCCCTCTGGGGCCCGCGCCTTGGCCAGCTACATTGAACAGTTCTTTGCGGGACGCCGCGTGTGGCTGATTTATGGCACGATGCGCGACAAAAGCATTGGCGAAATTCTCGAAACTCTATTCCCCTTGGCGGGGGAACTTATTTTGACGCGTCCCAACTCGCCGCGCGCCCTCGACCCTTCCTCGTTGCTGCGGGTGAGCCATCATCCGCGGGCCCGTGTTTGCGAGAATCTCCGGGCGGCGTTGGACCTGGTTCGAGCCGAAGCCAAGCCTGAGGACGCGGTTTTCATTAGCGGGTCTTTGTTCTTGGTGGGAGAAGCTCGGGCCCTGCTCCTAAAATAGAATCCAGAACGGGCAAACCATGCTGTTTCGCTATCTGCGCAGCTATTGTTGGACCGGGCCTATGGTGATTCTGGCCACCGTCATCTACGGCACCTTGGATCTCCTGGTGAGCTTCTTTGATGGCACGGGTGACACGCAGCATCGAATCGCTGTTGCATGGTCACGCGCTTTGTT
This sequence comes from Bryobacteraceae bacterium, assembly GCA_025056455.1. Lineage (GTDB taxonomy): Bacteria > Acidobacteriota > Terriglobia > Bryobacterales > Bryobacteraceae > CADEFT01. Next base: position 323,226 of record JANWVY010000006.1, read on the forward strand.
ATGGATTGGCGGCGTGCGTGTTTCTGTCATTGGCCTGGAAAAAATTCAACCCAACGGAAGCTATGTCTTTGCTGCCAACCACCTAAGCTATTCAGATACTCCCACCGTCCTTGCCCACATCCCATGCAATTTCCGTTTCATGGCGAAAGAGGGACTGTTCAAAATCCCTTTCATTGGTTTTCATCTGCGGCGTGGTGGGCACATTCCTGTTCCGCGGGAGGATGCGCGCGGGGCGGTTCGCGCCTTGCAGGAGGCAGCGCGAATGATGCGCGAGCGCGCGATTTCGGTGCTGCTTTTTCCGGAGGGTGGACGGACCGAAGGTGAGTTGCGTCCCTTTAAAGAGGGAGCTGCGATGCTTGCCATCGCCGCCGGCAAGCAAATTGTTCCCGTGATGTTGAAAGGAACGCGGGAGGTGATGCCCATGGGCTCGCTCCTCATGACGCCTGGCCTAGTGGAAGTGAGGATTGGCGATCCCATTCCCACGGAAGGTCTTTCCCCGCGCGACCGGGGGATCCTGACCGAGCGCGTGCGCAACGCCATTGCGGCCATGCAACGGGAAAGCGCACACCAAGCGGCGTTGGTTTAAACTGAGGGCTGATACTTCCATGACGCCCGTCCTTTCCTATTTTCAGATTGCTGCTTGGATGTGCCAGTTCGCTGCACAGGCCCCATCGCCGAAGCCAATCATGACGATTGAGGAGTATGAACCGAAGTCCCTGCTGGTCGTACCCGAACACAAGGTCAGCCGCGCCAAGTACCCTTTCGTTGACATCCATAACCATCAAAATTCGGTGGGAGGCGAGCGTTTGGACCAGCTGGTGCGCGAGATGGATGATTTGAACATGGCGGTGATGGTGAACTTGACCGGCCGCTATGGCGATGCGCTCAAGGAAAACATCGTAAGACAAAAGACGAAATATAAGGACCGCTTCGCCATCTTCGCCAATATCGACTTTACGGATCTCGATGCGCCGGATTACCCGCAGCGGGCGGCAGCGCGCCTCGAACAAGACATTCAAGCCGGTGCTCAAGGGTTGAAGATTTTTAAGAATTTTGGGATGGACCTCAAGGATCGCGCTGGCAACCGCATCAAAACCGACGATTCGCGGTTTGACCGTGTCTTTGAGGTTTGCGCAAAATACAAAATTCCGGTTTTAATTCACACGGGTGAGCCCAAAGGACTCTTTCTACCCTTTGACAAGACGAACGAACGGTGGCTTGAGCTAGCGATGCGGCCCCGTCATTTGCGGCTGAGGGAAATGTTTCCTTCTTTTGACGATTTAATGGCGGAGCAGCACCGTTTGTTTGCCCGTCATCCCAAGACGATCTTCATCGCGGCGCATCTTGGCTGGTATGGCTTTGATCTGGGTAAGCTCGGCAGCCTGCTTGACAAGTTGCCAAACATGTATACGGAAATCGGGGCCGTCGTGGAAGAGCTAGGCCGCCAGCCGCGGACTGCACGGCAGTTCTTTATCAAGTATCAGGACCGCATTCTCTTCGGGAAGGACACCTATCGCAAAGCCGAGTATGGCACCTACTTCCGGACGCTGGAAACCGCTGATGAGTATTTTGACCACGATCGCAAGTATCACGGCATCTGGAAGATGTATGGTTTGGATCTGCCGGACGAAGTTTTGCGCAAGGTTTACTACAAAAACGCCCTCAAATTGGTGCCGGGTTTGAATCCAAGCCTGTTCCCCCGTTAGGAAAAAGGTTATTCTGAAAGTCAATGGAACCAGTTTGGATTGTCCTGGTCGTCATCGCCTTCCTTTTGCTGAACCGTTTCGTCGGGGGCGGTTGAGCTCCCCCCGGGCCCGGTTCGGGTTCTTGCCGTTAAGTCTTTTTTGAATTTTGCCGGTCTCGCTAGCTGCACGCTGCGCACTGCGACGCGGAGTGAAGCCACACCTGCCTTTTTGTGACCCACGATCTCACTTGGTAAGGCTGAGCCTGGCCGCGTTCAACGATCGCGCGGCCGTGATATAACGACATCCACCAGAAAATTTTGCTGGCCGAGGGAATAATCCGGTCGCACAGCCCAGATGTGTGGAGCTGAGCCATGATGGAGCCTCTTTTTCAGCCCGGCGACATTGTCGTCCGGCGGAACCGCCATGATGAACGTGGGACAATCTGCGGTCCGGCGCAGAAGCTGGCCGGGCGACATTTCTATCGGGTGCTCTTCCCGAGCAATCCCAATCCGGTGCAGGTGCCCGAGGGAGACCTTGAGAAGTTCAACTTTGAAAAGTCGATTCAGGAGAGGTTGCTCGAGGGCGAGTTTGGTAGCAAGTCAACGTTTTCGCGTCTTTTGACTTACGAGCGCTTATTTCATCCTCTCCAAGATACGTTGTATTCGTTACGGGCCAGCCGGACCGAGTTTCAGCCTTATCAATTTAAGCCGCTACTCAAGTTTCTTCGTTCCGCCAAACAACGTTTGCTGCTGGCTGACGAAGTAGGGTTAGGGAAAACCATTGAGGCAGGATTGATTTTGTGTGAGCTGCTGGCCCGGCACCCGGATAGTTTCCGGCGAGTTCTGGTCATTTGCAAGGCGTCGCTTTGTACGAAGTGGCAGATGGAGCTGCGCAAACGGTTCGACCTCCGATTTGAAATTTGGCGTGCCGAACGGTTGGGGGAATTCCTCCGGCGCTCCCGCGAGGGCGAGGATCTCGAGCTTTGGGCCATTTGCAGCCTGGAGTCGTTCCGCAGTGTGCCGCTGCGGGAGGAATGGGAAGCGATGGCACCGACTTTGGATCTTTTGATCATCGATGAAGCGCACCACCTGAAAAATGCGGAAACAAGCGCCCACAAGGCTTGCCGGAGCGCGGCAGAATCGGCCGAAGCGGTGCTAGCTTTGACGGCGACTCCAATTCAAATGGGTTCGCGCGATCTCTTCAATCTCCTCTCCCTCTTAGACGAAGAGGAGTTTGCCTCCTATCCGTACTTTGAGGCTTGCATGCTGTTTAACCGCTACATCGTTCAGGCTGAGCAGAAAATCACTCAAACGGACCCCAACCGGTTTCAGGTCGTTTACCAGACTCTGACCGCGCTCGGCAACGATCGTGTTGAATTGTTCGACAAGGGGATCCGGGCGCGAGCCCTGCGCTTAAAACCGTTCGAGTTGGAACAGGCACGGCAGGCTGTCCGGGAGACTCTTTGCCGTCATCCGCTTTATCCGGAGACTCTTCGTCTGCTAACTGAAGCCGATCCTGCGAGCCGCCGCGCGACGGTGGAAATCCAGCGCAATCTGGCCGAGCTGAACTTTCTGTCGAGAATTTTCAGCCGTACTCGCCGCCGGGACGTCCACCTTGGCACAGAGCGAGTCGCCGTGGTCAAAAAGGTCAACATGACCGATGCTGAGCGCCGCCTCTACAACGAAGTGTTGGAATTCGTCCGCCAGAGTTATCTTCGGAAAGGCAAGAATACTGCCCTACTTTTTGGGCTTATGATGCCGCAACGGCAGCTGGCCAGCTGCATTCCGGCGATGGTTGAGTTTTACGAGGACGGCATCAGCCTTGCTCCTGGTGGACTCGACGCGGAGATGTCTGATCTAGATCCAGAAGATTACCCGGATGATCTGGGCGGTGAAAAAGAAAGCAGGCGTCGCGATCTTCTCGAGCTCATCCAGATCTGGCGTCGAGCTGGTCAGCCGGATAGCAAGTTCTCCGTACTTGAGCAGTGCCTTAGAGAGTTGCAAGAGAACCAACCGGGAGAGCGGATTGTCATCTTCAGCTATTTCAAAAAGACTCTTGAGTATCTTTCGCGGAGACTCACGGCTCTTGGCTATTCGAACACAATCATTAGCGGGTCCTTTACTCCTGAGGAGCGAGACTCAAAACTCACACATTTCCGCGACGGGGATTACCAGATCTTGCTTTCCACCGAGGTGGGTAGTGAAGGTCTGGATCTGCAGTTTTGCCATATTCTCTTCAACTATGACTTGCCTTGGAATCCTATGGTGGTCGAACAAAGAATCGGGCGTTTGGACCGTTTTGGACAAAAGGCACCGAAGATCCTGATTTTCAACCTTTCGGCGCCTGGCACGATTGAAGATGAAATCCTGAGCAGGCTGTACCAGCGTATCAAGTTGTTTGAGTCCTACATCGGGGATCTCGAAGCCATTTTAGGGAATGAGATTGTAGCTCTCACGAAGGATTTGTTCGACCCGGAGCTTTCCGATGCACAGCGGCAGGAGCGGATCGAGCGGGTGGCTCTGTTGCTCGAAAAGCGAAAAATGCAGTTTGAAGAGTGGGAGAAGTCAAGCCCGCAGTTTATCGGACACGATGAGTACTACCAGGAGGAAGTCCAGCGTGTGCAGGCGCTCGGAAGGTTCATTCGCCCGGTGGATATAGCCGGGTTGGTAGAAGATTTCCTTTCCTACTTCGACAAGCGGTCAGAGTTGAAGGAACAAAGTCCGGGCATTTATCACTTAAAAGCCAGCGAGAAGCTAGTTAAGCTTCTGATGAGCCAGCCTGACGACCCGCAAAAAGGGAACTTCTGCGCCCGTGTAGGCCAAAACACTGTGCCGCTCACCTTCGACTCGGAGATTGCAGAGAGAGAACTGGATCTCACGTTTATCCATATTCGGCATTTCTTCATCCGCACAATCATTCGAACCTACCGGCAGGAACGGACCTACTTTCACCGGGTGGCGCAATTACAGTTAAGCGCGTCCGACAGCCTACAACCTGGACTTTATTTGTATCTTGTGGCGCGAGCTACTATTCGAGCGGCGCGCGAACAGGACCTTTTGCTTCCCATCCTAGTGAACTTAGAGTCAATGGTCCCGCTGGACGAGGATGCTTCTGACATCTGTCTCGCGCGGATGATCAGTGAGGGTAAAGATGTAATCCTCCCCTACATGAAAAAAGAGTGCCTGGAGCGTGCTTTCCATGTTGGCGAATCGGTTCTGGTCGAACGCTTTCAAGCCCGCCGCGATCAAGCCGAGCGACTCAATCAGGCATTTGTCGATGCCCGCTTGGCCAGCGTGCGGGAATCTTACCGGCTCAAAATCGGACGCAGGCAAGCGCTTCTCGAAAACGCCTTAAAAAAGAAGCAACAAGCTGTCTATGTGCGTATGCTCGAGGGCGGAATTCGCAAACTAGAGGCAGACTTGGGGTGCCGCGAGGCCGAGATTGAGGGCTTACGCTTGGTGACCGCCGAGCATTCCCTCATCGCAGCTGGCGTCTTACAAGTTTCAAGGAGTTAGACTCCGATGAAAGTCATCCTCAAGATCCGATCACCGTTCTTAAAACGTTGGTTCTCCTTTCTGGCGAGCAAGCAAGCCCCATCCGAACAAACATCACCCTTGACGCAGCCTGAGCCCGAAGGACGACCGCCGGTACTTCCAGCCCCGGCGAGTGAACCGCCGCTGTTTGAACCAACCAAAATACTTCTGCCTCAAGCTCGCCGGGAGGAGAAAACGATTGTGATAGGCGTTGATTTTGGGACCAGCACAACCAAGGTCATGTGGCAGGATTTGAATCAGAATTCTTTCGAAGTGATCGAATGGCCAGAGGTCCGTGAGGTTGGACCAAAATTCCTCCTGCCCTCGACCGTTCTGCTCCGAGACGGATGTTTTCACTTCGGGGTCTCAGAATCCGAAGTTAGGAACAGCGATCTCTACTTGAAGTCGCTCAAACTGTGCGCCCTATGTCCCTGGACCTCCGTTATCTGCTGCTGTGGCAACCCGGCAGCCCATCGTGGAGCCGTTTGTTTGCCAGGCTCGCAGGAAAGCATTCCTGCGACGGCTTTGGTTTCTTTGTTTCTGGCTAACGTGTTCCGCCAGGTAGAAGAAGGCTTGCAGCGGCGCTTTCCTGAGGTGAGTTTAACGCTCTTCTGGAATGTGAGCTGCCCGATTGACCACCTGGATCGGAAAGACCTGAGAAGCAGCTGGGAGAGGATGACCGGGGCGGCGATCGAATTGCGCCATCAGATCTCAAATCCCGTTCCTGCTGACATTCTTGCTCTGGCAACGAAGCTCGCCAGTTCCTTGATCCCTCCCCCGAAGGAGGAGCGCAACTACTTTGTCTGTCCAGAAACTTTGGCAGCGGTCAAGAGCTTTTTGGAATCGCACAAAGCGGAGTCGAAGACCTACGCCATTGTAGATGTTGGTGCCGGAACCACGGAGGTCTCATTCTTTTTCAACGGGCGGGCCATGACCGAGCCAGGTCAGCCGTTCCGGCCTTCCTGTCTTGCAGACTCCACTCAAGCCATCGGCGGAGTGAACATGGACTTGGAATTGGCCGAACTTTGGAAATGCAGCGTTCTAGAGGCGCGGAGACAAAAAGAGCGTGCTAGACATCCGATCCCTTCGCTAAAGACCTTCCAAGAGATTCGCAGCCAGTACTGGAGGACTTGTGGCGAGATCGCGAAGCATAAAAAGCTCATATCGCCGGACGACAAGCGGTTTGATCTGTTCTTGATCGGCGGGGGCGGGCGGTTGACCTCCCTGCGCAAAGCACTCGAGGTACGAACTCTGCCTGGAAATTTCGTTTTGGAAACCATCAGGCCATTAGATGTTCCGGAAAAGCTTCAAGACCGCTCGCGGTTCGAATCGGACTACGACCTTCTTGCGATCGCCTGCGGCTTGGCTAGTAGCCTGGACTGGCAATATTACCAGCGCGATGAAGTGGAACCCATGCACTTGCCTTTGAAATACTCACCATCTTTTGAAGAGCAGTAGCCGCATTAGTATTTCTCAGAAGATGTTGAGCTCGGTCTCAGACATCGCCCTGCGTGCGAGCGTCGAGTCCCCTCTTGGGTCCAACCAGCCGCTTGGTTTTTAAGAAAAGAAGAATTCAGCTGAAGCAGCGCAGGTTGTCTCCGGCACAATCCGAATCCAGTGCGCTGAGAAGCCTTCCGGGAAGATGAGCCGCGCTGAATTCTTGGGTCCCGCTGTGGTGATCTTTTCGTAGGGAATCCAGTCCCCATCTCCCAGAAAGTCATACTCGAGGGCGAAGCTTGCGACCCGGTCCGTTCGCAGGTGCAGCATTTTTTTATCAAATCCTGTCATTAAAAACGGATCGGAGGGTTGACCAGCTTGTACTTGGGTCCGCCGCCAAGGACCGCCCCAGCCCTTGGGTTTTCCCCAGGACCACAGATCATCGGTTTTACAGAACCAAACGCCAGATTGCGGTTGTCCGACGTAGAAATTGGCATCGCCGTTGGGAGTGGTCTGGTTGCCCCCAAGCGCCAACAATCCGCGAAAAGCACAGTAGTCTGGGATGGTGCGCAGATGGTGGCAGACGGGCAGCACTCCCCAGACGGCATTCTGCCAGGCGACTGGGGTCAATTCAAAGAACATGCCATGAATATCCATGAGGAAGTGTTCGGTTTCCACTTCCCGGATCCGCATCCATTCGGTCTGCCACGCCTGCATGTAAACCGCGCTAGGCCGTGGTAGGCGATAGCGCTGCCATTGGCCCTTGACGAGCGCCCAGAATAGCGTGGAAGCCTCATCCCATCCGGTAGCGAAAACAACATTTCCTAAGTTTTCCCGGCCAGCGCATTCCATGTGCGGCTTGCCACTCAAACGGTTCCACCGCTTTCCGTCCCATTCGTGCAAGCCCGAATCGTCGCCGCCATATTCATAAAACCCGTTCGCAGCGACGATCACACGCCCCTGACCCGTGTAGCCGCCTTTGAAATGGGGACGGGCGTTGAGTCGGAGCTCCTTAACGAGATCGACCACCAGCCGTCGCTTGAGGTCACCGACGTCAATCTCATAGAGAAGGCCCTCCATCGTGAGGTGATAGATGCGGTTACTGGGATCGAAGAGGTGCCGCATGGTAGCGGTGATTCGTTCGTTCTTGAACTCCTCAAGGAAGCGCCAGTTACCTTTGGCGTCGATGGCGTAGGGCCCGATAAAGGCTTGGCTGGATTCTTTGTGAATCATGCGATTAGCGTGCGTGCCATCGTGTATGTGCACCAAAGTTGGCTGGAGCTTTTCGTCGATCCGGTAGAGTCCCAGACCGGTTCCTGTGCGCGGCGTGTGGGAGTTATAGGTGACTGCCCACAAACTATCGGCCCAGGGCATCAACGCTCCCACGCCGCACTCGGAACGGGGTGGACCTGTATCGGCACGGAAGCCGATATTTGGCAGTCCAGGAAGATGACTTTGCGCTGCTGTCACTCCGCCAAAGAGAGACGCAAGCGCAGAGCGGCGTGTGAACTTGTTGAGCATTGACTTTCGCTCCGAGATGAAGGACTAGAAGACGAGCTTCAACGCAAGCTGGATGATGCGGGCATCTCGAGCCGACACAATCGTGCCGAACGCCGCGCTCTGGTTTCTCCCATCAGGGCCAGGAACAAAGGCGCCATTGGGTAGGCCGAGATTCACGGTGTTCAACCAATTGAAAGCTTCGACTCGTGTTTGAAGCCGGAAGCGCTCGGTCAGCCGGGTGTCTTTGATTGCAGAGAGGTCCATGTTGAAAAGGCCCGGAGCGCGCACATCGGGCAAAGTACGGCCGATGTTCCCCAAAGTAAAGTTCGGAGGATTCACAAACTGAGTAGTATCAAACCACTGGTTCTCGTTCCGGTTTTTCAACTTCGCGCTCTGTCCGGTTGAGTTTGGCCGGGTAGCTCGAAAATTGTTTGCGCCGGTGATCACCACGGGCATGCCGGTCTGCATGGTGGTAATGGTGTTCAGCTGCCAGCCGCTGATGATTGTGTCCAGAATCCGGTTCGAGTTTGCGGCGTAGCGACGGCCACGGCCGAAAGGCAGCTCATAAACCAGGCTGACGACGGCCCGTTGCGAAATGTCAGTCGGATCGATCGCGCGTTCAAGCCGCCGTGAGGCAAGAGGGTCCTGAAAGCCGACAATACCAGCCTGCTCAAGGCCCGGGCCGAAATTAATCGGCGTCACAACGGAATCACTAATCAACTTGGCCTTGGTGTAGGAAAACAACATCACAAGGCCCTGCTGGAAGCGGCGCTCAGCCGTGAAAAGCAACGCGTGATAGGTCGAATTGCCCATGTGCGGGAGGCGCACCAACACGGCGTTGTAATAAGGATAGGCGGCGAGTGACTGGCCGAAGGTGATCGTGGGCGCGCCAAGCGAGCCTGGCACAAGCCCGGCATAGGGATTGGGTACTCGCTCCTGAGACAAACGCAGGCCGTGAACCCAGTTTTCGGGTTGTACGCCGTTGATGTTATAGCTGCCACTGACGAGATGGGTTCCCCGATTGGCAGAATAGCTCACATCCAACAACCAACCTTTCAGTTGCTGTTGTAAGGAGGCCGACCATTGCTGCGACATCGGCACCCTTTCTTGGCTTTGGTCATAGTTGACGTTCTGGCCAAGAAATGCGGCTGGGCCGAGCCTTGAGCCCAACGGCTGGGTCGGTGGGAAGGGCAACCCGTTGCGGAAATAAAAGGCTGGTAGATTGGGGTCGCCGCCCGGCGGCACATACTGGGTTGTGGTGACGGCAAAGCCCGCCGTAGAACCAAAGTGGTCCCGGTAGAACACGGTCGGGTAATAAATTGAGTATCCGGCGCGGAAAACCGTGCTGCCGCGACCCGTAACATCGTAGGCTAGGCCTACGCGCGGGCCGAAGTTGTTATAGATGGGTTCGAAAGCGGTCGGACCATAATCAATACCCGCAAAAATCGTGCGGCCTCGCAAGTTCAGGTTAGGGATGAGACCGACGGGATCAAAGTTCGAACTGCCCCGGTTCCGCTCCCGAGGCCACTGCTGATAGTCCCAGCGCAAGCCTAGATTGAGCGTCAAGCGACGGCTCGCGCGCCAGTCGTCTTGAAAAAATGCGCTGGATGAAAAGCTCTTCTGCGACTCCCCCAAATAAGTAAGCCCGGTGGCCGTGGAAACCGCCCCAAGCAGAAACGTGGCAAAGGCAGAGCCTGTCCCAGCCGGCGAAGCGGGGTTTTGGGTCAATCCCGGCCCAAAGGTAAACGAATGCGAGGGCATCTCGCGCTGAAAGTTATTGGCTTGGTTCAGGCGATGCTCATAACCAAGTTTGAGCGTGTGACGGCCTTTGATCTTCGTCAGCATCTCGAAAAACTGCCAGTTGGTGCTGCTGCGCAGGCCGACGGTAAAGGCGCCGAAATTCGCAAACCCAAAATTGTTAAGGAAGGGGAGCGTGTCGGAGGGAATGGACGGATGCAGTCCCAATTCGCGGGGCAAATTACGCCCGAAACTGGCCGCTTGGAAGGGGAAATAGGACCGCGCGACGCTAATGCGGAACTCATTCAACAAGGTTGGAGAGAAGGTATGGGTGTCGTTTAGAACCACATTCTGATTGCGTAAATCATCAAACCGCGCGCGGACCATCGGGTCGGGCCAAGGCGATTGGAGGTTGCCGGCATTGGTGAAATGACGGTAGTAGGTGTAACGGCCATAGAAGAAATTGCGATCCGTAAAGCGGTGGTCGATCTTCGCCGTATGTTGCTGCATTTCCCGCCCTTCCGAGAAGCTGGAAATGAAGTTGTTTTGTTGCGTAAAGGGGTTAACGGGAGTGCGGTTTGGAAGCGGCATGTAACGGAGGAAAGCCAGCGTGGTTGGATCGAGCCTGGACTGCGGGATGATATTCCCTGGAAACGGCGAGCGGAACACACGCGTTCCATCGCGTTGCAGCGTCTCGGGGTCGAAGATGGGGATGAGCTGGCCCCTGTCGGTGAAAAAGTTTGAGAAATCGCCGCGCCGCCAGCTTTCAATTGGGGTTGAGCCAATTGGGTTCAGGCCGCGGCGGTAGTACCACGCCTCGGCGTTATAGAAGAAGAAAGTACGATCTTTTCCGTTGTACAGCCTGGGGAACAAAAGCGGACCACCGAGCGCGCCGCCAAACTGGTTATAGCGGAAGGGGGCGCGCACAACGGCGAAGGCGTTGCGTGCGTCGAGTTTGTCGTTGCGGAAGAAGTGGTAGAGGGTGCCATGAAACTGGTTGGTCCCACTTTTCGTAACGAGATTAATGACGCCGCCCGCCGTAAAACCGAATTCCGCCGACATGGTCGCAGTTTGAACCTTGAATTCTTGTACTGCGTCCACGGTCGGGTTCACGTTGACGTCGGCCAGATAGCCCTGATTGTTATTGCCGCCGTCGATGACAATGGCGTTCAAGGCGGAGGGTCCGCCATTGATGCTCATGCCGGAAAGAGCGATTCCGCGGTCCGCAAAGCCATTGGGGTTGCCGCCAAAAGTAGTGCGCACGGCCGGATTCAATAAGGTGAGGGCAAGGACGTTGCGTCCGTTGATGGGAAGATCCTGAATCCGTCGATTCTCGATTACTTTCCCGATTGTGCTCGAGCCCGTATCAACCAGCGGCGCCTCGCCAGTGACGGTAACGGATTCGGTGAGGCTGCCCACTTCCAAAACCAGATCCACCTGCGCTCGCTGATCAACCTGTAAGGTAATCCCGTCGCGAACTGCGCGTTTAAATCCGGGCTGTTCGACCACGACACGATAGGTGCCGACCGAGAGGTATGGCAAGGCATAGAAACCAGCTTCGTTAGTGATGGCGATGCTGGCCACATTCGTCTCTGCGTTGATGACCTGTACGCGGGCGTTCGCAATGGGCGCCCCAGACGGATCGGTCACCGCACCAGAGATTCCAGCGCGACCCACCTGGGCCGATAGCGGAATAGTCACCGTTGCCAGTGTTAAGACAACCAGAAGAACGAACCGCATGGAGGTACTCCTTTTCTGAACCTCTAACACGGGAGATTTGCGTTCCTGAATCTCATGCCGCGTGAGCAGAAGGGATTCGCTGGTTGAAGTCTATCACAGCTCTTCTAGCGTCGAATTGGGTCTCGTTTTGTGAAGCCAGATGCCCGATCCTGGTTTTCGATCGAGCCGCCAGTGAAACTAAACTCCTTTATCTTGTTTGCTGGTTTTGTTCTCGGGGGTGACGTGATCCTAGCGCACTGTCCAGCGAGTCCTAGGCAAGCGCGTTCGGAGCAACTTTTTCCGGCTTCGTTATTCGCTGGTGCGGACGGTTGAGACAACACTATCACGACACAAGCTACTTGAACATCAACGTTAAACTGGGGAATAACCTGCGAGAGAAGAATTCAAGCCGGATACCCATTGTGAGTTTGAGATGAAACGCCGAGAGGTTGTGACAGCCCTGGGTGGCTTTTGCTTGGGCGGGTTTCAGCATCGCAGCTCTGGTTCGGTAGCAACGATTCTGGCACGAGCCGCTGCCGAGCCTCCGGAGGCTGTTCGAAAAGGGTGGTCCTGCTTTTGTCTTTTACCGGGACCTGCTGGGCGCGCTTCCCTCCAATGGAAGGATGGATCGGGGCCGGCGCGGCTGCGAATTACCGTTGCTTTTGATGCCCGGGAAAATCTTCGCCTTGCGGTTGTGACAAGCAAGGCGAATGAGCCTGTGGGCTGGTTTGACATCCGCTTTGCCTATCCTTTCCAACCGTTTGACCTCCCTTTATCGGCGCGGCAAGTAGACCGAGCGCTTGCAGAGGGCTTGGATCTAATCCTCGAGCAGGGTAGCCGGCCTTTATGGCTAGTGGCCGAAGCACCGTCACGCCTAGCATCGCTTCTGCCACCTCACTTCCAGCAGGAGAAGCGGGTCACAGCTTCGGATTTTCGACAGGCGCTCCTCTCCCCAGCCCTTGCTCAGCCTTTCGGTTGGATGGAGGGTTGCGTCCTGGACGGCTTACAGCAGCGGTGGGCCTTGCTGAGGTCGGTGCAGGACCAGCGGGCCTTGGAGTGGCACTTCCAAACATTCTTTGACCAACAACGGATGCCGCGCTATGTGCCGCATGCAGAGGCTCCGGTCCGCCATGGAAGCGAGGGCCTGTTGCCATTTGCCGTTCTTGCCCGCCACCATCCTGCACATCCCTCTTTTGATGGAATGTTGGAATTTTGTTTACGTTCCGCCTCGGCAAATGGTGGGGTGATTGTGGACGGGGACGTGACAAGCGCCGAAGGCTGCTACACGCTGGCCTACCCGCTCGCGGTGCTTGGCTCGGTTCGCGACGACCCCAGTTTGCGTGCGCTCGCTGTCCGACAGCTGGAACACCGGGTGAAACAACTTGCTGCAGGCGACACGATTTACCTACGCGCCCGCAGGAACGGCGAACGAACGTTTGCAAACTGGGCCCGCGGTCTGGCTTGGTTCGCCCTCGGACTAGTGCGCACGCTCCAAGAGCTTCGCGAAGAGGAAATCCCTTCCGAACTTCGTAGTGCGTTGATCTGGTGCTTGGAGTTGGCCATGAAATGGCAGAGCCGCAACGGGCTGTGGCACTGTTTTCTGGATCAACCCGAAACGCAAGTCGAGACGTCTGGCTCGGCGGGCATTGCCGCTGCTCTGGCGGCAGGCGCACGCTGGCTGCGGGCGCCTTCGCGTGCCGTAAGGGCTGCTCGCGCTGCACACCGTGAGCTCCTCAGCCGGCATCTTCTCCCGGGAGGATTTCTTGGCGGAGCTTCGCAGGCCAACCGCGATGGCGAGCGGCTACAGCGGAGCGGCTACCGCGTGATTGCCCACTTCGGCGCGGGCCTACTGGCGCAATTGGATGCGCATTTACAAGCTTTGGCCTAGGCGCCTCAACGGATGCACTGCGACCGCCGTAGCCGTCAAAACTGTGTGACCGTCGTGCGCGAGGTTCGTTGTCCGGCAATCTCAGAAACGGATCCGTAAACGGAACTCGATCTGACGCGGGTCGAACGTATTCGAGGCATCGATTGTGCCGAAGTTGGAGTTCGTGCCCATGCCGACTTCAAGGCCTCGCGCAGGATCGCGGGTTGGCTGCAAGGCTCCTAGGCTCACGCTTCGCATTCGCGGCCGGAACTGAACGTTATTCAAGGCATTTGTGGCTTCGGCCGAGAATAAGAATTCCAACCTCTCTTTGACCTTAAAATTCTTCTCCACACTCAGGTTGAGGTTGTCGCGTCCAGGTCCGGTGATGTCGCCGTAGTTTGTCGCGGCGGAGCCCCACCACAGCATGTCTAGAATGGTGTTGCCGTTGGCCGCGGTGGTTGTTGCGCCACGGAAGGCTCCGAGATTGTACTTCAAGAAGCAAAAGGCACAGGGTGTAATCCGTTGCCCGTTCGGCAAGGTAACGGTGGTTCTTCCGTCGTACCAGCGCTGTAAATCTTTCGGCACCTCAGCGGGCGCGCCTTCGATACGGAAGGGCCGGCCGTTAATTGAGTTGGTGTTGCCGCCGCCGATGTTATTTGGAGTGCCGCTTTGAGCCAGGTAGGCTCCGCCCGTTTTCCAGCCGCTCAGGATCCAGTTCACAACCCCGTTCTCCACGCTCCAGCGTTTGCCTCGGCCAAACGGTAGTTCGTAGACCCACGTGGCTACGTAGCGGTGGCGGATGTCGTGGTCGCTATAGCGCTGGTTGTTCCGCAAGTTGCGCCGGTCGAGGTCACCAGGGATATTGCCCACGGCCTCTGAGCCGCCATTTAATTGCATCTCACCCTGCACCCAGTCTAGGGCCTTGCTCCAAGTGTAGTGCGTATTGATCAGGAAACCGTTGGAGAACTGACGGCTGAGTGACAAGGTGAGGCCATGGTAGTTGTTCCAACCGATTGGGGCTACCTGAGCATAGCTGCCTAGCAGGGGCCACAAGTTGAAGAGCAGCTCCCGGTTGACCGTTCGGCCGTTCCAGGGCGCCTGGAAGGCGTTAAGATCGCCCGCCGCTGGCTGGAACGGATTTGGAACCTGAATGTTCCGCGGATCGCTCGTTCCGTTGTTGGCGATCCACTCTTGTCGAAACATCTGGATCGCGGAATCGGGGTAGAATTGCCGGCTGTTGAATGGGAGTCGCGAGTACGGCAGGCGGTAGCCTCGCAGTCCGTTGTAGGTGGCCGACAACTGGTAGCGCCGGAAGAGCTGGGTTTCAATTGCTGCGTTCCACTGCTGCAACCGTCCTGTCTTATAATCATCGCGGACGAACGACATATAGCCGCTTCCATACAGACGGGGATCATCTGGATTCGCGCCAATCGGGGTAACCACCCGGTTGACCCCTGATTCATAGAACTTGCCCACAGGCACACCGCTCGGCGTCGGACCGTACGGAGTGTTAATGGTGTATGGGGTAAAAGCAGACATATTGTAGTGGCCCGGGCCGCCGTTGAAGCCGGTGTTCGAGGGAATCGTGGAGAGTCCGTAGCCTGCCCGGAAGACGAGGTTGGTCCGGATCCGATACGCCATACCCAGACGTGGCTGGAACTCCTGGGAGTTATTCGTCCAGTAGTTACGGCTCAGCCCGCTCGTTCCAGGGAAGAGCCAGCGGCCTGGCGAGCCCCACCGGTTACTGGCCGAAAGGTCGACCGGCATTAATCGGTTAAATCGCTCGGTCGGTCCTGGCTGCTGGTCGTAGCGGAGCCCCAAGTTCAGTGTCAGTCTGCTGTTCACCCGCCAGTCGTTTTGCACATAGAGTGCCCAGTATTTCGCTGATAGTGCTGGCTGTAGAGCAAAGCCCGGCTGGATGAAGACGTCGCCATAGCCGAGCAAGAGAGAAGCCCCTCCGTGGCCCACGCGATCCGCTGTGAGCGCGTCGCTGGGATCGCCACTCGCATTGACTGTGGCACGTGTGAAATTGGGGCTAGTTCGGATGGCGAACGGAAAGGCGTTATCCGTGAAATTCGCCAGGGAATTTCGATATTCACCGCCGAACTTCACCGTCCATCTGCCGATGATTTTGGTGAGGTTGAGGTTTGTCACCCAGTTGGTCTGCTTCTCGATCTTGAAGAGATATGCTGTGTTCGAAAGAGGGCTCCAGTAGTTGATGCCGTCTGCCACGTGAGGCGTGCCGCCGAAGGGCACAGCCAAAGCTTGAATCTCTCCCGGCACGCGCACTTGATTGTACAGCGCGGGGTTGACCGAGCCAGCGAGATTCCGAGTGTTCACGCGATTCAGACCAAGCCGGGCATCGAGAACGAACGTCGGAGAGATCACCCAGGTGTCTCCGACGGAGAGGTAGGGGTTGCGGTCGCGGTTCTCGCGCCCTACGAATTCTGGCTGACTGTAAAAAGGATTGTCCGGGCCCCACCCCGATTCGGTCAGAATATCGCCAAAGCTGAAGCCCCCTGTGACATAAATGTTGTGGGCGCCCGCGCGGTGGTCTAGCCGTCCGTTAAAGTTGTTTCGTCGGAATTGCTGGGGAAACCGAGCCTGGTAGTTGTTTAGGAGGAAGACGGGATCGAGCGGTGAAATGTTAGGCGCAGGATAGCTGTTGACGAGGAAGCGCCCCGCGGGGTCCAGGCGGTCCTGCGGAATAATCGAGTTAGGGAATGGCGTGCGCACGAAGCGGCCACCCTCGAAGCGAACGGACAAAGGATCGTAGAGCAGCAGAGGTGCTGGCGTGCCACCAACGTTCGCGACGCTGCGGCTGAAGTCGCCTTGCCGTTCTGCAGCAGTTGGAACTGTACGCGTGTAGTCCACAGCGCGGTTGAATTGCAGCCGCTCAAAGCTGCCAAATACGAAGGTCCGATCTTTGCCGTTATACAGCTTCGGAAACATCAGCGGACCGCCGAAGGTGCCTCCGTAAAGGTGCGACTTAAAGGGTGGACGTCGCGAGAGGGGATTGCTTTCACCCAGCATATTTCGATAGAAGGAGTTGGCGTTGAGCACCTCATTGCGGATCCGGTAAGAAGCCGAAGCGTGCAGCTCGTTGGTGCCACTCTTGGTGATCACCTGCACCAGGCTTTGACCCCGCCCATATTCTGCGGAGTAATTGTTGGCTTGAAGGCGCACTTCCTGGATTCCTTCTGGGTTGGGTAGCACTGTAGCTTCGTTCCATCCGTGGCCAAGTACGCTGATTCCGTCCACCTGGATATCGTTAGAAAAGGTGTCGCCCCCGTTCACGGAGAAGGCTGAAAAACTCCGTCTGCCCTCTGCGCCAATGCCGAAGCCATAGGTGCTCGTTGAATCGTTGAAGCGCGAGTGAGTTTGGACCTGCGGCTGCAGCTGAATATAAAAGAGGGGGTTGTTTTGAATATTCGGGATGGATTTGATGACTGGTTCGCCGATGGCGTTTTGTACGGTGGCAGAATCGGTTTGCAGAGCAGCAGCGGATGCCTCCACGGTAACGGTTGTTTCGACAGTGCCCACTTGAAGCGTGACATCTGCGCGAACAATCGTGGCGGTAGCCACTTCCAGGCTAGCGACATTCGCTGTCTTAAAACCCGGCTTTTTCACTTCAATGCTATACGTGCTGAAGGGCAGGTAGGGCATAGTGTAAGCCCCCACTTCGTTTGTGCTGGTCTCGTACGAAATGTTTCTGCGTGTGTCGCGGATTACGACGGTCGCATCCTGCACGGCCGCGCCAGACGGGTCCGTGACGATTCCGAAGATCGTACCAGACCGCACCTGCCCCAAAACGGTTCGAAGGCCGCCAGCGAGGACAAGCGCCCAGATCATGATGCAGAGCTGCTGACTGAGTCGACTCATGACGTGTTCCTTTCTTTAGTGCGAATTCTGCGAGCCAAGCCAGTTCGGGGCGGTAGCAAGAGGGAGCATTCCAATCTCCTCAGACCGGTTCTTTTCTCAAGTCGTGGACAAGTGGGGATTAGACGCCGATCGAAGTCCAGCCCTTTGGCCTAAAGATCAGCCGGCAACTCACCACCTGACCACCTACACACCCCGGGGCTGCCGGCCAAGTGCCGGATGAGCCCCTCGAAAGTGATTTCGCGAAGAGGGTGAGACTCTGTACCTCAGGTTCGCCCTGAGTTTAGCCGACCCCTGGCGCTTGGGGAAGGATCAATACGCCAGAGTAACGGGATCGGTTCTGGAGAATCATTGGGTTAGATTTGGCGAACGACCCCTTCTGTTACGGGTTACGCGGTAGTATGCTAACGGATGAGATGGCTGCCCAGCCCCCAGTTTTGCCCTCTCTTCGAGCCTCTCCTGAAGAGGTTCGTGCGCAACTCACCCGCATCCTAAACAGCAACGCGTTTCGCGGCAGTAAACGGTGCCGGGAGTTTCTGGCCTTCGTGGTGGAGAATACGTTGGACGGAAAACTAGACCGGCTGAAAGAGCGATGCATCGGGGTTGAACTATTTGGACGGGATGCTTCGTATGATACGCACGAAGACCCGATCGTTCGGGTGAAAGCCAACGAGGTGCGGAAGCGCCTGGCCTTGTACCACAAGCAGGAGGGAGCTGAGGCGCCTTTCCGGATTGAACTCCCTCCGGGCGGCTATATTGTTTCGATCCTACCGCGAGATACCCCGGGCGAGCAGCCGGTGCCTGCGCCGACTCAATTTCTGTTGGCGTCTACGTCGCGCAAAAAGCTCGCCATCGCCGCGGCTGCTGGGCTTGCGATCCTCCTGTTCAGCCTTTGGGCATTTCGTGGCTTCCGTTTCGCCAACGAGGTGGAGCGCTTCTGGGCTCCTATACTCGCTCACCACAAACCCATCTCAATCGTGCTAGGGGAATCGAATCTGTACCAGCTCTCGCGGCGCGTCCAGGACCGCTTTTTACAGCTGCACCCAGAATATCTGACCAACCTGGTACCTTACCACCTTGTGCCGACTCCAGATCTTGACATCCGGGTTGAGGATATCGTGCCCGTGTCGAATTTGAATGTCAGCATGGCCGACGCCGTGGCGATTGCGCAGTTAGCCGTTCTTTTTAACCGGCATCAGCGACCATACCGCCTTGCATTCGGGGCGAACTTTTCGCCGCCCGATTCCGAGAGCGACGTGCCTGCGGTGGTCATCGGCGCTTTTTCCAACATTGTGAACATCCAGATCACGCGAGATCTCCGCTTTTCCTATCGCCGGGAGACAACCCCGGCGGGAGCTTCGTGGTTGATCGCCGATCGTGTAACGGGGAAAACGTGGCGGCTGATTGGGGTGTTTCCCAAGCAGGAAACAGACACCGACTACGCCCTGGTAACGCGCCTGCTCCGCTCCACCCAAGGCCGCCCAGTCATCGCTTTTGGTGGAATTACGCAGTTCGGGACGCAGGCGGCGGTGGAAGTACTCACCAACCCGGCTGTGCTCCGCTACTTAGAACAGCTAATCGGGCGGGACTGGCACCGTTTTAATCTGCAGTTTGTGATTGAAACGCGTGTTGCGGGACGTACCCCCGTTTCGCCGCGCATTGTGATGGCCCATCGCTGGTAGGTGAAGGGCGAGGTGCCCTAGCAACGATCTTTACCAATCGCGTCAGCGGTGTTTGGAACGCTTGCCTTCTTTCCAGGTCAGCTGTCGGTAAGTATTTGAAAGGTTTGGTGGACCTGATGGGATTCGAACCCATGACCTCTTCCATGCCATCGTCTCCCGGTCAATCACTTGCAAGCGTCGACGCGAGAAACAAAAGACTTAGCGGCGCGTGATTTGGACGCCAATTGGACGCCATGGAGGCGAATTTGAGGTTTGGACTCCAAACGGACTCCACCAACGGCCTCGGTCCAGGCGGCCGTGGCACGCCACATGCTCACGCGCACGCGCGCGATTGTCCCCGCCTCTCGACGTTTCTCTCGTGGAGAAAAACGATGCTTCTCTATACATGCAATCGTGCCCAAGATGCCAGCTGCGTCTTCGATGTGGGCTCGGACTTGAGCGACCTCGGCGTGTGTTGAATTGTGTCTGTAGACATCAACAACCACCGACAAAAAGGAAATGAACAGGACCGAGCGCCCCCTGAAGCTCGCCGCCCATCAGCGCCTGGTTCTTCCACGAGACGTTGAGGCGCTCGGGGTGTCTACGTGTTCGCCGAGGCGCCTATCTCCGGGCACGACATCCTGGCCTTTGCTGCCAAGTTTGACGACACAAGATCCACACGAGGTTCGGATGGCCACCGATTTCAAGGCTCACAAGCCCTCGGTCGAGTTTCCGGCCCTGCGAATTATGCGGTAAAGGTGGTCTGGCTGCGCTCAGAGTGCTGTCGTCAATTGGGCTTTTGAGCGGCATCCTTGGCTCAGCGGTCTCCAGGCGTCGGAGCACGAAGTTTGAGCACCCAGCAATCAGTCTGATTGTTGAGTTACCTTCTGCGCAACGCTACAGACGAACTGCGCGCAAGCGACCGATTTGCAGCCGGGCGCCTCTCCGATCTAGCCGTACTGCCAGCATTACGAGCAGCTGTTTGATGATGGTTTTTTCTTGACAGTATACCAACTGGTTGGTACACTGCTGTATACCGCCTGGCTGGTATACATGCAAGAAGCCAGTACATCCTCAGCCAAGCTGAAGCTCTTGAACGCTGCGTTGGCGCTTCTCCGGGAGCGCGGCTACACGGATACCACCGTCGATGACTTGTGCCGTGCCGCTGGGGTGACCAAAGGCACCTTCTTCCACTATTTCTCGAGCAAGGAGGCTCTGGCTCTCGCCGCCATTCAGCATTGGAACGACTTAACCGGGGCGCTGTTCGCCGGCGCCTCCTATCAGGCTGTCAGCGACCCCAGGGAGCGGTTGTTCGCATATCTCGACTTCCGCGCCCAGCTCGTACGCGGCGAAACGTGGGAGTTCACCTGCCTGCTCGGCACGCTCGTCCAGGAGACCTTTGCCACACATCCGGCGCTGCGTGCCGCCTGTGGTGATGGAATCGAGATCCACGCCCGGACGCTGGTGCCTACGATCGAAGCGGCCAAGGCGCGGTACGCGCCGGATGCCGAATGGTCCGCCGCAGACTTGGCGCGCCACACGCAAGCTGTGCTGCAAGGCGCTTTCGTGTTGGCCAAAGCTTTGAATAACCCGCAGATCGTGCTGGATGAGATTGCGCACCTGCGCCGTTACATCGAGCATCTTCTGCCCACATCCCGTAAGAGGAGAGCAATCAAGTGAGACTCGAACCCTATCTGTTCTTTGACGGGCAAGCCGAGGAGGCTTTGAAGTTCTACGAGCGCGCGCTCGGCGCCACGGTCGAAGCCAAGATGCG
>JANWVY010000007.1 GCA_025056455.1 Bryobacteraceae bacterium
GGGGCGCATCGAGCGAGGGGTGATCAAGGTTGGGGATGAGTGTGAGATTGTAGGGTTCCGGCCGACGCGGAAGACGGTGGTGACTGGGGTGGAGATGTTCAAGAAGCTGCTGGATGAGGGGCAGGCGGGAGACAACGTGGGGTTGCTGCTGAGAGGGATTGACAAGGACGAGGTAGAGCGGGGGCAGGTGATCGCCAAGCCGGGGTCGATTACGCCGCACAAGAAGTTCCGCGGCGAGGTGTACGTGCTGACGAAGGAAGAAGGGGGCCGGCACACGCCGTTTTTCAAGGGATATCGGCCGCAGTTTTATTTTCGGACGACAGACGTGACGGGGGTAGCGCTGTTGCCGGAAGGGACGGAGATGGTGATGCCGGGGGACAATGTGAACCTGACGGTGGAGCTGATCACGCCGGTGGCCATGGACAAGGGGTTGCGGTTTGCTATCCGCGAAGGCGGACGCACGGTTGGTGCCGGTACGGTGACTGAAATCCTCGAATAGCTGAGTGGCCGGCCTAGGTCCAGCTTGGGAATGGCCCTTGGGGGCTTACTCGCTTCCCTAGGCGGCACTTCCAAACCGGTCCATGGCGGCACGAGATGTTTCAAGATACAATGGCAGGTTAGGAGTTCCTAGGGGCGTAGGTTTAACGGTAGACCAGCGGTCTCCAAAACCGCCTGTGGGGGTTCGAATCCCTCCGCCCCTGCCACCTCCCGGTTCGACATTCCGTCAAGAGCCCAAATCTCGACAGATCGTCCATCTCGGCAGTGCGAGTGGTGAAAAGTGGTGGGTATGCAAGGCGAAACTTCAATTGAAACGGTATCGCTTGGCCGGCGGATCAGTTCCTGGCCCCAGCGCGTCAAGGATTACTACGAAGATCTGAAAGCTGAAATGCGTCGCGTAACTTGGCCCAGTTGGAAGCAAGTACGCGCCACCACCACCGTTGTCATTATTTCTGTGTTTGCTTTTTCGGCCTATTTCTTCGTTGTAGATCTATTGATCACACGGTTGATTACCAAGATTTTCGACACGTTCGCAAAATAGGCGGTGTGACATGTCTGAAGACACGAATGTTGTGCGCGAAGAAACCCGTGACGCTGCTGCCAGCGGCAGCAGCGAACGCACCGCAGAACCAGATACGGCCCCTGAGAGTTCCTCTCTACCCCCCGTGGAAGCGTTTGAGGATCCCACAAAACGCTGGTACATCATCCATAGCTACTCCGGATTCGAGCAGAAAGTTGCCGAATCCATTCGCAGCCGAGCCGAGGCTTTTGGCTTTGCCCACAAGATTGGGCAGATTCTCATTCCAACCGAAGAAGTGGTGGAATTACGCAATGGCAAAAAAGTGACGAGCCGCCGCCTTCTGTATCCCGGCTACGTCCTCGTGCAGATGGAAATGGATGATCAACTCTGGCACGAAATTAAAAATACTCCCCGGGTGACGGGATTTGTTGGCGGAGGCAATACCCCCGTTCCGCTCAGCCCGGAGGAAGTCCGTGCAGTGCTCTACCGGCAAGCATCCTCGGCTGAGCGTCCCAAGCCCAAACTTACTTTCGAAAAAGGAGAAACGGTCCGCATCATCGATGGCCCCTTTTCCAACTTTTCGGGCAAAGTGGACGAGGTCAATGCGGACCGAAATACCTTGCGAGTTCTCGTTACCATTTTCGGCCGCGCGACACCGGTCGAGCTGGAATTTCTCCAAGTGGAAAAGATTTAAACTTACTGGTTAAAGGTGTTTCATGGCGAAGAAAGTTACTGGTCAGGTAAAGTTACAAATCCCTGCTGGAAAGGCGACTCCTGCGCCTCCTGTGGGCACCGCACTCGGGCCCCAAGGCGTGAATATCATGGAGTTTTGTAAAGCCTTTAATGCCAAAACTTCTGGCAAAGAGAATGAAGGCTTGATCATTCCTGTGGTCATCACCATTTACTCTGACCGCACCTTCACCTTCGTCACCAAAACCCCACCCGTGCCCGTCCTCATTAAGCGCGCTGTGAATCTCGCCAAGGGTTCCTCCGAGCCAAACAAGAATAAAGTTGGCAAGATCACGATGAAGCAGATCGAGGAAATTGCAAAAATCAAGATGCCCGATCTGAATTGTTTCACCCTCGAGGCAGCCATTAACTGCGTGAAGGGAACGTGCGTGAGCATGGGCGTGGATGTGGTCGGTTAGCTCGCCTTGCACAATTTGACTTCCGCAATTTCGAGCTGTTTGCCCGCCTCCTTTTCCCCGCATTGACGGCGCCCGAGTCGGTTCGCTAACCTGCCGGATAGCGAGACGGAAATGGGCATTGCCGAGCGTCGAGCCCGCGAGAAAGAAGAGCTTCGCTCAAAAATCCTTGAAGCTGCGGGACAACTTTTTGTTGAACAAGGCTTCCAGAACGTCTCCCTCCGTAAGATTGCAGACCGGATCGAGTATTCCCCTGCAACGATTTATCTTTACTTTCGCGATAAGGCGGAGTTACTCAATACGCTCTGCGGGGAGACTTTCTCGCAACTGCTCGCGGCTTTGCTCGAACTTGAGAAGGCGGATGCGGACCCATTATCGAAGCTCCGTGCCGGGCTCCGGTTCTATATCGATTTCGGGCTCCAGCACCCCAATCACTATCTGCTAACGTTCTGCACACCGCACCATCACTGCCGCCAGCTAGAAAAGACCCCGGAGTTCGAACAAACAAACCGCACGGCGCTGGAAACTTTTGATTGTCTCCGGCGCTCCCTTCAACACTGCCGCCAGGTTGGCCTGCTCGAGTTCGAAGATCTCGAACTGACGGCGCAAACGGTCTGGATGTTCATTCACGGAACTGTATCGCTGCTGATCCTAAATTCCGGCGATCCACATTTTCCTTGGTGCGAGAAAGAACAGTTGATTGAAAACAGCTTGGACCTAGTTCTGGCCAGCTTGAAATGCGGAGCTCGCACCGGGACGACCAAACAGCAGCACCCAGTTGCTCATTGGTGAAGAGGTTCGCTCAAAGGGCCGCGGGTCCGCGGCGCCAAAAGCGGCGAGCGGTTTTGTCGACGGGGAAGGCTTCGCGCCATGAAACCGTTATAACGGCTGGGAGTACTTTTGAATGTATTCTTCCTCCAGCGAATCGTCCGGGCCGATGTAGTGAAAGTACTCGGCAAACTCCACTCCGTAGGCTTGTCCGCGCGCGCGATCCCGGGACAAAGCGAAGTATTTCGTATACTGACGGTTGGCTGTATCGTTATCATCCCCTAACAGCGCTAGCCGCTTGCCCTCGCGGGCCAGGCGCTCGCGCAAGGCTGCGCCCCGGTTGCCAGCAGGACCTTGAGTGACGTTGGCGAGGTTGGCCCAGACCTTCTGATCCATGTATTTTGAGATATCCACCACCCGGTTTACCAGCTGCGGCCCCCGAGCGAAATAATATTTGCGGGTCACTGCATGAGGCTTCAGGCCGGCGCGAAAATGTTCCGGATAATCCCACTGGCTCCCGGCCATCCAGCAGGCGGATTCCACTGCCTTGGCTGCGACGTAGTGATCGGGATTCTCTTCGTATAGCGCAGAAGGATCGTAGGTCAGCACCGTGTCAACCCGCAGCAACCGAAACAGGAAAATTAAGCGCGCGCGAATTTCGACCGTGGGCCAGGCATCAAAATTGTGGTTCGGATAGTTCAAAAACAACGCATCTTGGCAACCAAGCCGCTTGGCCACTTCAAGCGTATCTTTCTCATTCTTCCAAACGATCTCGCCATAGGAGGAACCCGCACCCGCCATCGAATCATCCGACAGCGTGATGAGATATCCGGTGTACCCCTCGTCAATAAGCTTGAGAACCGTGCCGCCGGCGAAGATCGCGATATCGTCACAGTGCGGCTGAATGGCAGCTAGCACTTTACCCTGATATGGCTTTCCAGTAACGGGGCGTTCCACGGTGACCTCCATTTGGTAGGAAGTGCTTCCCGTTCCACCCGACCTCCCTTCTCGTGCAGGAGGTAACGGCGCGCGGGGGCCTTGCTGGGCGAGAGCTCCCGCTGCGCTGGCAGTCATCAACAGAAAGCCTCGTCGGCTAAAGAGAATTCTGTCCATGCGCCCGATTCTACCCAGGCCCAGACCAAGTTTTCATCCAGGACGCCTCCACCTCGCTGCGGATTCTTGAGGGGGCGAGCTGGTAACCCCGATCTGGCCTGGGCGAACGGCTTGAGTCAGACGGCCAGGATGGCACGGCTTAGAAGGAAACGCCGAAGCTGCTCACCAAGCCGTAGTCATTACGCTGGACGGCCTGCGGCGGCCGGCTGTCGAAGCGGTTGAACCAGCGCAGGTTGTAATTCATCCGCCCCACCACAGGCATGGTGATTCCGCCATCTAGAGTCATTCGCACGCGACCAGTGTCAATGAGATTGGGGAAAACGGAGAGCCTGGTTGTCAGCGCCACCCGGCCAAGCTGCATGCGGTCTAAGCTGAAGCCCGCAAGCGCTTCTCCGGTAGTATTGGAGCGGTCAAAGAAGGCCTCATAAACATAGGTGCTGCCGCCAAGCAGGGACAGTTGTCGCTGTGTGCTCCGCAACAGTTTAAACCCCACGCCGCCTCCCAGATTGCTTCGTAAGTTGAGTCGCTGGCGTTCGTCCGCTTCGAGGTTGGCCAGGGAGAAGGCGAAAGAACGGCTGCTGAGAGAATAATCTCCTCGAAGTTGGCCCGTGTGTCGATTGACGCTGCTGTCTGCGACGGTGGTGAAGAGGCTGGCCATATCACCTTGAAGCTGCCAGTTCCGCTCGATGTAGCGAGCCTTAAAACCTAACGAGTAGGTGTTCGACTCGGCGTTGCCCCGCGTGATGCTGTATCCGACGTCCGTACTGCCGCTAAATTTGCTGAGCAGCGCTTCTCGCGTTTCCGGCTTAGGTCCAATTTTTACAATAGCTACGGGGCTGAGCACGGCCTGGTCTGTGGTTCCAGTAACCTCTATGCCAGCGGCGCCGGGCCGGATTTTGCCAATGAGCCGGCGACCCGTGTCTGTTTCCACAAGCAGCTCTTTGTCACCAACGACCTGCTCCACCATTCTCCAATCAATCTGGATCGTGCCGGCGTACGTGGTCCTGAGGTGGAGCTTTTGGTCCTCGAGTTTGAGGATCTGGCCCGTAAGGCGGTCCGAATTGCGCAGAATAACGGTGTCTGCCTTGCCCGCGTGAGCAAGCGCTAGAAAGACTAGGATAAGGCTCCGCGCCATGTTTCCATTGTAAGAACAGCGGGGCGCCGAAGTCCGGATTGTTCCGCGTCTGGCGAGCCTTGCGTTTAGCTGGAAAGATCGCGCCGTGGATCTGCGCTATCGCACCGGGAGCATCACCGTGTTTGAGCTCGACGTCCCAACCCGGATCTGCAAAGGATGTAAGCCGGCAGCTAGACCAGCAGGAACTCGAATGGCAACGATATACGAGCCGGGTAAACCGGGAGCCGCGCCCGCCCCGAGTACGGTGGCCGACCGTGCCCCGACGGTTGCTGTCACCGCCTGCGGGACGAAGAATAAGCCATCGTCTGGAATACTCACGCCGGTTTGAAGGGGGGGCATGGTTTGGCCGAGACCGGTGGCCCAGACAGCAAGTACGTCCTCCGCAGTTGCCGGGTTGTCCAGTGTGATGAAGACGAAATCCGCGACCCGAATGGCTTGCGCAATCTGCTGATCGAGGCGGTAAAGTGCCGGTGCCACAGGGGCCACCTCCACGTTGAAACCAGCGCTGGAACCCGCGGGATTGGTTACCACCACGGGTCTTGTGCCTGGCGTGACCTCAAATGGCACCTGTGCATCAATCCGGCCCTCCGACACCATGAGCAAGGGGGCCGGTCTTCCTCCAATGTTCACTTCGACCCCGTTTAGCGACAAGGGTAAACGCAAGCCCGGCATAGAAAACGTATCTGTAGGGACATGGGCGAAGCGTTCGCCAAAAAGTGAGATCAATCCGCCGGGAGCTACATTCCGCTGGCCAGGATCTACAACGATGCTCAGTGCATCTCCAACAGCCGGCGGCCGGGGGAATGCTTCCCCAACCTGAGCGCGCAGCACGCCCCCAGGGTGAGCCGTTGAATGGAGATTTACATAATGTTGCTCTGGCCGAGCCACTAGAGAGTTCAAGGTGGTGATGCCAACCGGAGTGCTGACGTTGACCTGTCGATAAATGTTGCCAAACCCGCTATCGCTCACAACGGGTGTGGCCGAAGTCATGCCGCTATCAATGGTTACCGGACCATTTTGCCCAGCCACCTGGTTGTGCACGTGAAGACCAATGAACGTTGAGGCGCCAGGCAGGCGGTAATTGATATCGAAAGTCACCCGAGCAATTTGAATTTCGCCATCGTCGCCGCGAAGCGACTGCACCACGACATTGGAGGGCCCGCTACCTTCCAAATTCACCGGCGGCACTTCGTTGCGTGGAGACAGCTCCATCTGAAAGCGCATCTCATCCGTACGTCGAAGCTGGCTCCGAACGAGCCCACCAGGGGCTTCGGTGGTATGTAAGTTGACGTAATAACTCTCCGGATCGATGAACAGTCCATTCACTGTCTCTGCCTGGGCCGGGCGTGATAAATCAACTTCCACCGAATAAAGCAAGCGTCCGCGCGCAGTTGGGGGCGTAGCAAGGCTCGTCAAACCGCTATTGATCGTGACGGGGCCGTTCACCCCGCGCGGACCCGCATGGACATGCAGGCCGGTCAAGGTGGTTGGGTTCGGGAAGACATAGTCAACGTCAAAGATCACCAAAGCGGAATCCATCTTGCCGTTTGAATCGACAGTTCGCATCACGGTGATGGCTCCTACGCCCGAAGCATCAGAAGTGAGGATCGGGGGTACTTCATTGCGCGGCGACATGGCTCCTAGCAGCGTGATGATTTGTGGTCGCTGCAGTTGCGCACGCAGAACTCCTCCCGGGTGGGCCGTGGTATGCAAATTCACATAGTAGGCAGAGGGGTCCTCGAGCATGCCTTGCAGTGTCGCCAATCCGTTTCCATCGCCCGGAAATACTTGCGCCTGCCGCTCAATGGTTCCCCGGCCGGAAGGGTCTTCCAAGTTCCCAGCGGCACCCCCAATTCCTGCGTTGATCGTCACCGGGCCGTTCTCGCCGGCTCTCCCCCGATGAATGTGCAAGCCTGTAAAGCTGGCTGCACCTGGCAGGGAATAGCTCACGATGAAATCCACTGAACCGGAAATGATTTCCCCCGAGGCGTTGCGGACAACGTGCGCCCGGATGGTGGCCGTGCCGGTAGCATTGATATTGACAGGAGGCACTTCGTTGGCCGGAGACAAGATTGCGCGGAAGAAGACGGTCTCTGTCCGCTGGCCCAACAACAGCAGCGGAAACACACTGAGAAAGCAGACTAGCCTCGTAAGCACGAAAACCCCCACCGCCGTTTCTACACCCTTTCGTCTTTTTGCGCAAGCGACTGTAAAGCTAAGATTTACAGAAGCAAACTCCGCAGCTCTGCAACTTGCTTTTCAAGTTCGGCCAGTCGAGTTCGCAAATCTGCTGTCTCGGTTTCAAGCCGCTCTAGGCGCTCTTGCTGGGAATCTGGGGCCGGATGGGCTGCGGAAGGCAAAGAGACCGTCTTTGTGCAGTGGACGGCTTCTCGCTCGACTGGGCCGCCCAGCAAATGCATAGAACGGGCTTCCTTCTGTCCTGGCATCCGCGCGAGGCGCACCACAAGTGGTTGAGGCCGGCGCTGAGCCAGCCGTTCCAGCACAGCCTCTACCTCAGTAGCATCGGCAAACTCATGGATGCGGTTGGTGCGTTCCCTGAGCTCGCTGGTTGTTTGCGGCCCGCGCAGCATCATGACGCACAGCAGGGCGAGTTCGGAGACCCTCAGTTCCGCTTTTTCGCTGAACAGTTCGCGGTATTTCGGGACACGGTGCTCCGGCCCCACAATGCGTTCGACAAGTCCCTTAGCTTGCAAGGACTCGAGCGTCCGCAAAACGGTTTCTTCATCGTAGGCGACCACGGGGTCGCGGCTGGTTTTCTGGTTACAAGCGGTCATGACGCCGTTGAGTGACATCGGGTAAACGTCTGGCGTTAGGTATTGCTTTTCCATGAGGCAGCCAAGTACGCGCAGCTCTTCCGCCGTTAACTCCGGTAAAAGGAAAGATTCAGAGGAACGGTCAGGTTGGCTTACTCCTCCGAAAAATACGGATCGCATCGCTACAAGAGTAGCAAGCTGCTAGGGCCGTGCACGGTACGCCGATGCTAATCGGGGAGGTCTTGCTTGCTTGGTTCCGGCAGCCAGAAACTCGCCACGAAGCCGATCAAATAGACGCTCGTACCTACGATGGTTGCGGCTAGAGCGAGCTTCGCTGCGGGACCTGCCCCGGGGAGCCAAGTCGCGAGTTTCGTTGTGACCAAGGCGGCGCACGTGCCGATCATTCGGCCGCCGACATTCGCCGCAAAGCTCTCGCCGGTGCCCCGCAGATAGACGGGATAGACCCGGGGAAGATAATTTCCCCAGAAGCTAAATTGCGCAACCGTTACGAGGCCAACGAGAAAGATTCCAAGCCGCGTCAAGTCAAGGCTGCTAGTGGCCGCAACGCTAAAAGTGAAGGGGACCAACAGTAACCCTGGAATCTGGAAAATTCGCAGCAAACGGCGGCGGCTCACGATCCACACCGCCAGCGCCGCGAGAATCACCCGGCCTGTCAACCCCCCGATTTCTTGATACAGCTGCACGTTGCTGACAATTTGTTGTTGTTGGGGCCGGGCCAGGCCCGCGACCTCAGGCAAGCTGGGAACAATGCGCGGCATGTGCTGAATCGCGCCGAACGCGGCTCCGTAGCTACAGGCAAACATGAGGGTCGTCACAACCGTCGTGCGGCGGAAACGGGGTTCAAATAGCTCGCGGATGCTCGGCCGCTTCAAAAGTCCGGCTTCTTTCTTGCGCTTCCACTCGGGGGACTCCGGCAAAAACGGACGGATGATCATGAGTGGGAAGGCAGGAATGACGCCTGAAATCAAGGTATAGCGCCAGGCAGAATGTGCGCCATGAATTTCTGGCAGCGAATCGGCATAGGTTACTGCCAGGTAGTAAGCCCCAGTCACCATCAGTCCGCCAATCGAGGAAAAGGCCTGCGTGTAGCCCAAGACTGCTTCCCGTTGTTTCGGATTCGGGAAGAGTTCTGCTAGCCAGGCCACAGCAGCGACAAATTCTACACACACGCCAATGAATGTCGTGCACCGCAGCAAAAGCAACATCTCGAGCGAGGTTGCATAGCCCGCTGCCAGCGCCGAAAAAGCATACAGCAAGATGCTGTAGACCAGTACGCGGCGCCGGCCGAAAAGGTCCGTGAGGTAGCCCCCAATCAGCCCGAAGATTCCTCCCGCCATGGCCGGGATGTAGAAGAGATTCCCGGCCCAGTCATTATAGGCAGCCGTGCCTGGTTTCAAATTACCGAGCTCGGATAAGGCTGGCCCTACAATGAGCGGCAGCACGAGCACTTCATAAATGTCAAAGGCGAAGCCGAGGGCGGCGACAATGCAGATAAGCCACTCCGTGGTCCGCATGGTTTGAGGTGGCGGCGTCGAGTTCTCCATATGAGTCGATTTGCCAGTTTATCGGATTCTTCGAACCGCAAGCCCCTGGCGCTTGCAGTCTTCTGCATAGATGTGATCCACGTTGGTAGAAGTTACGATGCGGTGGCGGGTATAGACCGCGGGAGGCACTTTTTTCTTCTGAAGCACATCCAAGGCGAGCCGGATCAAGCCGTCCCCATAGCGCTCAGGAAAATAAGCGACGGTTCCAATCAAGCGCGAGGCGGGCTGGCGCAATTCCTGCCGCGCATCAACTGTGGCGCCCTGGCCGACCACAATGCAGTGCTGCTCCCGGCCGGCCGAACGAAAGGCCTCGAGTGCCCCTAAGGCATTCGGGTCGTTCATGGCTAAAACGGCAATTTGTTTCGCTTTCGATTTCCGCAGGTAGCGCCTGACAGCGTCTTGGGCCCCTTCGAAGGTATTCCGGCCATCTAGGCGGATCACCCGCGCGGGCCAGTTCCGGAAGCTGTTTAACCCGGCCAGCGCACCCGCCATCCTTGATTCCAGCAGCGCGCCACCGTCGGCCAGCTCAATCAACAGCACCTCATCGAGTTGCTTCCAATGTTGCTGCACCCACCTAGCCGCGGCCCGACCGGCAAGCCGCCCCGCCTCGTAATTGTTGGCCCCGAAATAAATCGCCCCCGGCGCGGGCAGATCGACGAAGATCACCGGAATGCGCGCCTGCTGATACATAGCGGCTAGCGTTTGCGCCAGCTTCTCGAAAGTCTGGAACTCGATGGCCACGTCCACCCGCTCGGCAATCATGCGTTCAGCATTGCGGAGCGTGGTTTCTGGGTCGTAACGGTTGTCGAAGGTGATCAGCTCCACGTTTTGGGCCCGGGCCGCGTTTTCAATGCTTTCTGTTACGGTCTGCGCAAAGAGCGAACGCTGAGTTTGCGAGGCGTAGCCAAGGCGGAGCCGGCGTGCCGTCAACCTGAGCTGAGAACGGTATCCGCGGCGCCCTAGCCGTTCCAGAAATCCTGCCACTTCGAGCGTCTTCAAAAGCCGGGAAACGGTCGCCTTGTGCAGGCCCGTACGGTCGGCGATGTCTTGCACGCGGAGAATGGCGTTTGAATCTCCCCCCAAACCCGCAAAGCAGCGTAAAATCTCACAAGCTCGAAGCACGGCTTCCACGTAGTCGCTCATAGCGTCTCGTATGACGATAGCGCAAGTCTCATCCAGTGAAACACAGATGCTTGGCGGTCGAAATAAGATAGTGGCATCATGCGGGTGCTCTCTCCGTTGCTTGCAGGCTTGTACTTACTGGCCTGGCGCCCAGACTTGATGGCTGCCGTCGACTTCCAAAAACAAGTCCAACCCATCCTCCGTGCCCGTTGCCAAGCTTGTCACGGCGCGGCCCAACAAATCAGCGGTCTTCGCCTAGACACCAAGCAAGGCGCCCTCGCGGGCGGCTATTCCGGTCCGGTGATTGTTCCTGGCGATAGCGCCAAGAGCAAGTTAATTGACCGCGTGACGGGCGCTAAGGGCGTGATGCTCATGCCGCCCGGAGGCAAACCGCTGTCCGCCGAAGAGATCGCCATTCTGCGCCAGTGGATTGACGAAGGCGCCTCTTGGCCCGAATCGGCAGCGGATGCTTCTCAGCCGGCGAAAAGCCTCGCCCAGACTCTGGTTTCGAAACACTGGGCCTTCCAGCCGGTTGCAAATCCGAGGATCCCAAGTGCCGGCCTTCCTCCCTTGTCCAATCCCATCGATGCCTTTGTGCGCCAGAAACTGAATTCGCTGGGAATTTCGCCCTCTCCTGAAGCGCCTCGCCACACACTGGCGCGCCGGGTGTATCTCGATCTGGTGGGTCTTCCTCCAACGCCGTCGCAACTGGAAGAATTTCTTTCCGACGCCCGGCCAGACGCCTACGAGCGGCTCGTGGACAAACTTCTGGCATCGCCACACTTTGGGGAGCGGTGGGCGCGCCCCTGGCTCGACCGCGCCCGATACGCCGACAGCGATGGGTATGAGAAGGATTGGATCCGTCCTTATGCCTGGCGCTACCGCCACTGGGTGATCAACGCGCTGAACCGCGATCTGCCTTTTGACCAGTTTACGATCGAGCAGTTGGCCGGGGACCTGTTGCCCCAAGCCACCGTCGAACAGCGTGTGGCGACTGGCTTCCACCGCCAAACCATGACCAACCGCGAGGGCGGAATCGATAACAAGCAGTTCCGTTTTGAGACCGCTGTCGACCGCGTGAACACGACCGCTGCTACCTGGCTCGGCCTCACCATGGCGTGCACCCAGTGCCATGACCACAAATACGATCCGTTCACGCAGAAAGATTTCTATCAGCTGTTTGCATTCTTTGAACACGTCGAGGAAGTAGACATTGATGCGCCTTTGCCGGGAGAGCTGGAACCTTATTTCGCCAAACGCGATGAATATCGCGCGGAGCGCAACCGCCTGCTTGCCGAATACAAAGTGCACGAACAGCAGGTTGCTTGGGAGAAAGAGATGCTGCGCGCCGCCGCCAACCCGGGCGAGCGAACCGATTGGGATCTGGCCTGGGACTGCTTGCTAAAGTTAACAGAATTTGGCGATGGCGAGAAAATCATCCGGATTCCCTGGGACAAGCGCACTCAACGCGAGCACGACATCCTCACCAACCATTTCATTCGCAACTATCACTTCGCTGTTGGACCGAAGAAATACGCCGAAACCAAGTTTAAGGAGCTTGATCAGAAGCTCACCGAGCTTGCGGCGAAGTATCCTCAACTGACCCAAGCCATGACGCTCCAAGAGGAGCCTTCGGAGCAGCCGACCTATTTGCGTGTTCGCGGGGATTACCGCTCGCTTGGCATCCCGGTTCAACCGGCGACGCCGGCGATTCTGCCGCCTCTCGGCGTGAAAGGCCGCCGGCCCAACCGCCTGGATCTGGCCCGGTGGCTAGTTTCCAAAGAGAACCCTCTGACGGCTCGCGTTACCGTCAACTGGGTGTGGGCCGAACTGTTCGGCCGGGGCCTGGTGAAAACGCTTGACGATTTTGGTGTGCGCGGCGACCCGCCTTCGCATCCTGACTTGCTCGATCACCTGGCTTATACGTTTCGTGAGGATGGCTGGAGCTTGAAGCGGCTGATCCGCCGGATCGTAACCTCGGCGACCTACAAGCAATCCTCAGTCGTCCGCCCTGAGCTAAAAGAGCGAGATCCAGAAAACGCCTTGCTGGCCCGTCAAAACCGGCTGCGGCTGCCGGCGGAGCTACTCCGCGATTCGGCTCTTGTGGCAAGCGGGCTGATCACACACGAGATCGGAGGCAAGAGTTTTATGCCGCCGCAACCCCCCGGTGTCACAGAACTGGGCTACGGAGCCAAGGGTTGGGGAGTGGGATGGAAAGAATCGGCTGGGGCACAGAAGTACCGGCGCGGGCTCTATATCCATTTCCAGCGCACGACGCCCTATCCGATGCTGATGAATTTCGATGCGCCGAAAGCGGCAGTCGCTCAGTGTAAGCGAGAACGCTCCAATACGCCTTTGCAGGCCCTGAATCTTCTCAACGACCCTGTGTTCTTTGAAGCCGCCCAAGCTTTAGCGCGGGAGGTGATGACCGGCTCGGAGGATTGGAACGGGCGGTTAAACCAGGCCTTCTTCCGCGTTCTCAGCCGCCCGCCAAGCGCCTCCGAACGCCTCCATTTCGAGAAATTCTATGCGCGCCAAAAGCAACAACACCAGCAAGGTGGGGATTCTGGCGAAGTTGCGGCTTGGACGGTTCTTGCCAGCGTACTTCTCAATGTTGATGAATTCGTTACCCGAGAATAGCTAGTTCAATCGGAAGGAGTTGATTTCGATGCCCTCACCTCTCCGCCCGGAACAATTGCTCGCCATCCACTCGCGCCGGGCCTTCCTACGCGATTGCGCGGGCGGAATCGGGGCCATGGCGCTGGCCCATCTTCTGGCTCGCGATGGTTATAGCGCCCCAGTTGCTTCACCCAGCGCCAATCCCCTGGCTCCCAAACCGCCACATTTTACCCCGAAAGCCAAGAATGTCATCTTCCTTTTTATGGAGGGGGCGCCGAGCCAGATGGACCTCTTCGACGAGAAGCCAGAACTCCGCAAATGGCATGGCAAACCGCTTCCCGCTTCGCTGACCAAAGACCTGAAACTAGCGTTCATTAAACCGACCGCTACCGTGCTGGCAAGCCCTTTCCGCTTCCGCCGTTACGGTCAGTGTGGCATGGAGTTGTCGGAGTTGCTCCCCAACCTTGGCTCCTGCGCCGACGAGATCACCCTGATCCGCTCGATGTACAGTGAGGCCTTTAACCACCACCCGGGACAATTGTTTTTGTTCACCGGCAGCATGGTGGCGGGACGTCCCACCATGGGGGCGTGGATCCAGTATGGGCTAGGGAGCGAATCCCAGAATCTGCCAGGGTTCGTCGTGCTGGCTTCGGGTGTGGGAACGAGCGCTGGCTCGGATAACTGGTCTAGCGGTTTCTTACCTTCCTCTTACGCAGGCACTGTTTTTCGGAGCCAAGGCGATCCCATCCTGTATCTTTCCAACCCTGCTGGAGTGAATCAGCAGACCCAACGAGAGCGGCTTGATTTGATCCGGCAGATGAATCTCGAGCATCTGGAGCGGACTGGCGATTTGGAGATTGCCTCGCGCATTCATTCCTACGAGCTTGCCTATCGTATGCAGATGTCCGCTCCCGAGCTGATCGACTTCTCCCAGGAGTCGCCCCAAACTCTGGAAGCTTACGGGCTCAACAACGAAAAGACGCGCGCCTTTGGCGCGAACTGTTTGCTCGCTCGCCGGCTTGTGGAGCGCGGCGTGCGTTTTGTCCTGCTCATGCACGCCAGCTGGGACCATCACAGCGGTTTGGCCAAGGGTCTGCCCCGGATGTGCGAAGCCACGGATCAACCTGCTGCGGCTCTGCTCAAAGACCTTAAACAGCGGGGGCTTTTGCAAGAGACGCTGGTCATTTGGGGTGGGGAGTTTGGCCGGACCCCGCTTTCTGAAATCCGCCGCCCGGATGATCCGGACAGCATTGGCCGCGATCACCATCCCAACGGCTATTCTATGTGGATGGCTGGCGGGGGAATCAAAGCAGGCTTTACAATCGGGAAAACCGACGAGCTAGCTTTGCAGGTTGTGGAAGACCGGATCCACGTCCACGATTTGCAGGCGACCATTCTCCATTGCTTGGGCATGGATCATACGAAACTCACGTATCGACATATGGGTCGGGACTTCCGCCTGACCGACATTCACGGCGAAGTCGTTCAGAAAATCTTGGCCTGAGGCAGTCGCTTGTCTCCTGGCCAGGCTAAGCCTAGGGCCGGCGCTGGCGGTGCTGTTGTTCGAGTACGCGGGGATCATCCATCCGGGGGCTTGGCTTCGGATCCAGTGGCTCGCGGGCTTGTTGCGGATCGAATAATTCCGGGCGGATGGGTTGCACCACATACGGGGTGAAGTCCGGTGTGGACGTGAAACAGTCCAATAAATCCGCCGCTGTCGCGTCGTACAGGTTGAGCGGCGGCAGGCCCAAAATCCGGAATACGGTTTTCAGCAAACCAGGGAAGCTCGTATTTACACGCGAGACGTAATTCTTCTTGGCGTACGGGCTCACAACAAGAAGCACCGTGCGGTGTGAATCAATATGATCCACGCCACCTTGGGCATCGTCTTCGGTAATGAAAACTGCCATGGTCTTCCACCACGGCGTCTGAGACAGGTATTCGATGATTCGCCCCAGGGCATAGTCGTTGTCGGCGACATAAGAGGCTTCAAAGGGGTAGCCGTCTTCTGGCCTTGGTTTTGCAATATGGTCATTCGGAAGGTGAATAAAGATCAGCCGGGGAAATTCTTCTCCGCCTTTCACGAAGCGCTTTTCCACGTCTTGGATGAACTGTGTGGCCCGGTATTGGTCAGGAATGTTCATGTTGTACTGCGGGTAATCCCGAGCTGTGTTTCGATATAGCGGCTCGGGCATCGGAACATTCGTAAGCAAGCGCGCCCCGGTTGGTTTGAGTCCGGGCCCTTCGTCCACGCCGGCGAGTTCAAAGCCTTCTCCGTAGTTACGGAACGAAACGCCATGGCGCTCGAGATGATGCCAAAGCGTGCCGGCCTCGAGCTGCTCTTCCGGATGAACCGAGGAATTGCTCTCCATGAACTGTAATCGGCCAGGCGCCTTGGTTGGCAAACGGAAATCCTTTTGCCCGCTCGACCGAAGGCTGCTTTCAATCCAGGCATTGGGATAGGAGCCGACAATCCAATGATGACCGTCTACGCTTACCTCTGAATCGGCGTAAAAGTTATCGCTGAAGGCATAGCGCGCAGCCAAGAGATGATGGTTCGGTGTCACGTTGACGCTTCGCAGGGCGAAGCGCAATTGCAGGCCGCTGCCCTGACGGGGATAAACATTCCCCGTCTGACCGAACCGTGCCAGATCCCAGACGCCTCGCGGAGCGCCGTTGGAGGCTTGTTGGATGTCTCCAAAAACTTCATCGTAGGTGCGGTTCTCCTTGACGATGATCACCACATGGCGAATCTCTTTGGGAGGCGCAAGTGCAGCTTCCCTAACGGGAAGAAAACCGTTGTTGGCGAGTACCCGGTTGGTGAGCTGCTTCAGATCGTTTTTGTCGGGAACGGGAAAAAACGTGAGGGCCCCGCGGCGCAAATTCATCATGAAGCTTTCTGGCAAGGGGCCGGCAGTTGTGGCATTGGGTCCTGTCCCGTCTCCTTTGGCGTTGGCGACGTACACCTGATCGCGGTCTACCACCAAGCGTGCCGGAAACCACGCTGCCGGAATATGCCCGGCGACTTGGTGAGTTTGCAAGTCGACAACACCCACCGCGTTGATCCCTGCTTCCGCAACAAAAAGCAAGTTCGATGCCTGATGCCAAGCCAGGCCAATGGGCAAAACCCCCCGGTAGTTTTCCAGGCCCGGAATGCGGATGGTAATTTCCTCAATCACGCGCCGCTGAATGGGATCTACGACGGAAACCGTGTCGTTGTGGGCGTTTGAAACATAGACGCGATCCTTGGTGGCGACAACGCCTGAGGGACTGCTACCACCTAAGCTCTGGCCTCCAAACGGTAATCCCGTCCGCACAAACCCTTCTACGGCGGGATTGGAGGGATCCTCCACGTTGATCACGCAAAGCGAGTTTGACTCTGCGACATTCGGGTCTCCGAGACCTGGAACCTTTACCGCTTGGCCGGCCGCGTTGAGGCGCGTTGCGCCCGCGCGCGCTTCGGCGGAGGGAAAACCGAAGGCCGGAAACTCTAGCCCAGTTTCTCGCGCCCGGCGGCGGTCAGCGCCTGGAACGGGCTGATATTCGAACATCCCGATGTTGGTGACGAAGGCGCGGTTGCCCTCGGGCGACAAGGCCACGGCAAACGGCAAGCGCCCGACTTTGGCCGAGGCCAACAGTCGCTTCTTTTTGGTGTCAAGGATCACGAGCCGGTAGTTGGCCTGATCGACCACAAACAGCAGCGACCGTTTTGGGTCGAAAACCAAGTCCCCAGAATAGCTGTCCTGAAACCCACCTTGGTTCAAATCGTAAACGTGCTTTGTGCGGCCCGTTCGAACGTCTAGCAAGCGCACCCGGCCGGAGTTCCCTTCCGAGACGTACAGCCCGCGGTCATCCTCAAAGGCGAGACCCATGAAAACCCCGCGCCAGTCCTCTTCCTCGGGCTCTTGATCGGCCTTCCAGGGGGCAAGCGACGTACGCTGGTAGCGCCCCCCGGGCAGCGCCCGCAAGACGGTGAGCGAGAAACGTCGCGAGCCGCCGTCTGCCGTCACAATCGTCTTTCCATTCGGACTCACCGCCAGGCCAAAGGAGCCAGGTCCGGTTTTAAAAAATTTTCCGAATGGTGTAATCAGCCGTCCTCCTGGGAGGATGCTTTGCCCTCCGCCACGCTGGAGCGGGGTTCTTGTACCGGCCGGAGCGCGATACTCGGCAGCTTGTGCTGGCAGGAGCGTAGCCAGCAGCGCCGCGATCAGCAGGCGTCGACGGTCCATGTTTCGCACTCTAGCAAAGCAGGCTTCCGGAGTGGTTTGTGGGTGGAGTTGCCTGTGGGGAGGCCAGCCGCATGGCAAGAAACGGGGCGCTACGGCAGTACAGGGTCGGTGTTATGCTGGAAGGGAACTTCGAGGGAACTCCAGGCGATTTGGTTGCCTGAAGGAGCCCGCAAAGGAGTGTGTTGATCCATGTCTGATTCGGTTTCACGCCGGAGTTTTGTCAAAACGAGCGCCGCTGTGGCGCCGGCCATTCTGTCCGCACAGAATGTCAATAGTGAGTTGCAGCTTGGCTGGATTGGCACCGGTAGTCGCGGCTACTACCTTCTTGAGCGCGCTTACAAAAGTAATGCAAAGCCGTTCAAAGTAGTCGCTACCTGTGACACCTACGAGGGCAATCTCGCTCGAGGGAAAGACCGCGTGCAGACCATGGGCGGCAACACGCCGAAAACCTTCAAGGATTACCGCGATCTACTCGCCGAGAAATCGATCGACGCCGTGGTGATCGCTACCCCCGAACACTTGCACCATCCCATGGCCATGGCGGCGCTCAAGGCGGGCAAGCACATCTACATCGAAAAGCCCCTAGCGCACACCATCGAAGAAGGCTGGGAGATTGTGAAGGCCACGGAGCAGTCAGGCAAGGTGGTGCAAGTTGGGACTCAAAACCGGAGCAACACCCTGTATCAAGAGGCACGCGAGATGGTGCAGAAGGGCATGATCGGGGACATCCACTATGTCCGTGCCTTCTGGTATCGCAACTCGCTTCCGGATAACCCTGCTTGGCGCTACACCATACCAGCAGACACGAACGAGCAAAACACGGACTGGCAGCGGTTCTTAGGCGGGGCTCCGAAGCGTCCCTTTCATAAAGGTCGTTACTTCCAGTGGCGTCTGTACTGGGATTACTCGGGCGGCATCTCCACGGATCTCCTGGTTCATCAAACTGACATCACCCACTTTGTTTGCGGCAAAACCGTTCCTCTTTCCTGCATGGCCTCGGGCGGCATTTATCGCTGGACCGATCCTAACGACGATCGCGAAGTGCCGGATACGTTCAGCGCCATTTATGAGTATCCTGGCAAGTTTCACATCAACTACTCCTGTTACTTCGGCAACGTGAACTATGGGTATGGCGAGCAGTTTTTGGGTAACGAGGGGACCATTGAAGTCCTGAACCGCCAGGTGCTCACCTTCACACCAGAGAAATTTGGCGGCAAGGCGCCGGCTCACGTCGCCGCGCGGAAAGAGATCCGGATCGAGCGGCCGGGAAACGACAATCTGGCCGTCGAAGCGCACCTTGCCAACTGGCTGGATGCTATCCGGGGGAAAGCGAAACTCATTGCGCCCGTCCAGGTCGGCCAGCAGGCGGCCATTTCCGGTCATATGGCCACCCTGTCTTACCGCAACAACAAAAAGATCCTTTTCGACGAGAAGACGAACAAGTATCGCTTTGTATAAGGTCTGGTCGGAAAGACCGAGAATCCCGAAAGGCCAGTGTGTCGTGGCTCGCTCGGCCTTATCGCACGAGGGTGATCCAGGTCTTGCCTGCCGGCCAAAAAACAAAGCCGATTATTTCAGGAACTGGGCGGCTTTGGCGGCATCGGAAGCAGCTCCTTCCGCGTCCCCCATCAATTTCCGCAACGCAGCCCGGTTGCGGTAGGCGTTCGAATAGGTGGGATTGAGGCGAATTGCAGTGTCCAGCGCGGCGCGGGCTCCTTCATAATCCTTCTGCTTCATCTTGGAGAATCCCAGCGCGTTCCAGGCCAGCGCATGTTCTGGGTTTACTGTCACAACCTGAGTGAGAAGCTCCACCGCCTTGCCATAGTCTCCGCTTTCCAAAAATTTTCGAGCTTGGCGGTGAAGACCCTCAGCGGCAGACTTCATTCGCTCGGCGCTAACTGCCGGCGAAAGGGGGCCAGCTGCTGAGGGTGGAGGAGGGGCGGTTGGCGCCGGGGAGCTCGGCGTAGAGCCATCGGCCTGTAGGGATGAACCCTTGGGAGCCAGTTGGGGACTTTCGCCCGCCAGGGAGGGATTGGATCCAGACAGCGGGCTAGCGGCGGGCGAACCGGGTGCAGCAGGTGCAGCCGTCGCTGAAGTTGCAACTGCGGGTTGGTTGGCGCTTGCCGCCTTTTCTGCTGCCGGGGCGGCCGATTCGGCCGGGCTTGCTGGAGTTGTCTGAGCCGAGGCGACTGTCCCTTGTGCTCTGGCCAGCGCCTCTTGGGCCTGTTGGAGCACTTCTGCAGCTTCGACAAGGTTCGGATTCAGGCGGATGGCTTCCTTCAAATCCTCCACTGCCTTTTCATATTGACCCAGTAGAAAATACGCGCTGCCCCTGGCATGCCAGGCTTCGGGAAGCCCGGGCTTCAAGCGAATGGCTTCCGTACGGTCCGCTAAGCCCTTTTCGTGGATTCCCAGCAGGTGATAAGATCCTCCCCGCGCGATGTAAGCCTCTGCGTAGTCTGGTTTCAGTTGAACCGCTTTTTCGCGGTCGGCCAGGGCTTTTTCAAGCTCGCGCAATTGGACGTAGGCCGAACCGCGAGCCAAATAAACATCAGGATTTTGGGGATCCAACTCGATGGCCTTGCTGAGATCGGCCACGGCCTTTTCATAGTCTTGGATTCGCCGGTAGGCTTCGCCGCGCAATCCCCAAGCTCGGGCGACTTTGGCGTCGAGCTCAATGGCTTTGGTGAAATCCTGGATGGCCTTGGTAAACTCGCCCAGCTGACCATAGGTGTAGCCTCGCTCGAGAAAAGCCTCTGCGTAGCCGGGCTTGTATTCGATGGCGCGCGTGAAGTCTTCAATGGCTTCTTGATAGGCTTGAGCCTTTTGTAACGCCAAGCCGCGTTCTTGATACAAATCGGCGCGGTCGAGGCGCAGTTTGATGGCTCGGGAGTATTCCTCGGCCGCCCGCCGGTGCTGCCGCAACATGGAGTAGGCCGCGGCGCGGCTTGTGTAAATCTCAATGCGTTCGCGTTTGAGCGACAAAGCTTGCTCGTAGTCCTTTAGCGCTTTTTCAGGCTCGTTGGTCCGAAGCAACAAGTCAGCTCGAAGATGGTACGCCTCAGCATCATCGGGCTGGAGGCGGATGGCGGCGTTGAAATCCGCAAGCGCCTCGGCGGTCTGACCCAGCTGAGCTCGAATTCTTCCCCGGTGCCGGTAGGCCGCTCCAAAGTCCGGCGCATGCCGAATTGCCTCGCTGTATCGTTGGAGGGCTTCTGCTAGCTGATTGGCTTGCTCCAGGCGGCGTGCCTGGGTGAAGGCCGACTCCGCCTTCCGGAAATCTGGCTGCGCAGCAGTCTGCGCGCTGAGCAGCGTCAGAGCCGCCCCAAGAGC
Source organism: Bryobacteraceae bacterium (assembly GCA_025056455.1). Taxonomy (GTDB): domain Bacteria; phylum Acidobacteriota; class Terriglobia; order Bryobacterales; family Bryobacteraceae; genus CADEFT01. The sequence goes on from JANWVY010000007.1 coordinate 20,822, forward strand.
CCACAGCGAAACGGTTTTCAAGGGTTCGCCAACTGCCATTCGATCACAATTACGGAAACCTTTTTGTTGCCTGCGCGCAGCGTTAGCGCAGATTGTGAACCTGATCCCGGGGTGCGTTCCACAATCACTTGATTGAGGCTTTTTGGATCGTAGACATACTCTGTCATGTTCCACCCGTTTGCGGCGCTTGGCGGTTCAGTCCTCGGTTTGGTCGCAAACGCAGGGTTCGCAGTGTACACCCGAAGACTCCTTGCGCCCAACTCGGCCGGATAGGCGCCGACTCGGAGTGCGCCGGCAGGAAGTTCCCCGCTGAGCACGCTGCCGCGGGAGGCTTTCTTCCCTTGAATGGATAATTCTGCCCCCTTGGCTAACTCTCCAACCCACAATAACCGCCCAGAAGTGGAATTGGCTGGCGCTGGTCTGGGAGGCGCTGCCGCAGGCGGTAGTCCCGCTAGCGACGCGGGCGCCGGCGAGGCCACTGGCGGCGCAAGGGGGGTTGGAGCCAGACGGGGAGTCATGGCGCTAGGTGCTTGGACGGAGGTCAGGAGTGGCAGAGGCGGTGGGGCGGGGGGCGCTGGCGCCACAGGGGGCGACTCGATCAAGCTAACGGCTGGAAGTTGGGTCTCAGAAGATTTGACTCCGGCTGATAGAACCTTCCCAGTTCGGTTTCCTGTGAGGGGAAAGGGGGACAGCCTTCGCGGGTCCGCCGCCTCGCGGATCTCCGGTTTTGACGGAGAACTCCCACCGGGAGTCATCCGCTCGGCCACAGGCGCTTGGCGCTCTCGCTCACGCTCCTGGCGCAAGGCGGCAACACGCTCCTGGAGCTCCTGGTTTTTGGACAGCTGCTGGTCGAGTTCTTGACGGAGAATCTGAGACTCGTTGAGAAGCTCGCGTTCCCGTTTGCGGACCTCCTCCAGTGCGCGAGCCGGCTGATGGAGATTCGGGTGATAGACGAATGTCATCCGCTCTTCCATCGTTTGTCCAGCTGGTGAGGTCCGGAGCACAAGATCGAGGCGAGAGGAGCGGGGGCGGTAGAGAACATGAGACTGGCCGGGTTGCAAAATGATCCGCTCAGAGCCCTCCCCCTCCCGGACGATCAGCTCTGCCTTCTGGGCTTGGCGAAACGCCGGGCTCGCCCGGTTCCATTCGATCCGCAAATGCTCGCCCTCGGCAGTAACGCGCAGACCTAGCTCCGACTTCGCTTGACGCAAGATCCAAATGCTATAGATGCTAGCCGCGAGAGCAATCACCGCCAGCAGGGCGAAAGCCCAGGCCTGCCACCGGCGCCGAAGTGGCGGCTCTGAGGGTTCCGGCGCTAGCTCGTAGGCTTCGAGGCCCGCGGACGGGCCGGCTTCGAGGACAGGATCTTCCGGCTGCCCGAAAGAATCCAGCTTCCAGGGCGGAGTCTTGCGCAGCCGGTTTGGGCGAAGGGGAGCCTCAACGGCAAATTCTTGGTAGCTCTGGTCGGCGCGAATGAATCCATCTGGCTCGCGAAAGAAAAACCCAATCCGCACTGGCTCGAATTCGGAGGGATGGAGCACCATGGCGATTTGCCAGGGCTCGGGGAAATGGCGGTTATAGACTTCTAGGTCACCTTCTGACAGGAAAATCTCGCTACGCGTGTGCGAGTGATACCATCCGAGGGGCGCCATGCCTTGAAGCTCTGGGTCGGCGAGTCCTTGTTCGAGCAGTTGATCGAGCTTTCGAGAGTCGCTTTCTGAGAGCACAAAGGATGGACGCGGAGGCTGTATTTCCAGGGCGCGGTAAGCCAGGATGCGAAGGGTAAACTCTTCCCTTACACCGTAGAGAACTCCGCCCACCTCATACCCTCCTCCGAGGTAGCTCTCAAAGGCGTCGCAAACCTCGGAGACAATCTCACTCAGTACGGACCGCGAGTACTCGATTCGCACTGGGTAACCGGGTACAGTCCAAACACCAACTTCGGTCCCACTTTGCGCGGGCATCATGGTGAACGACCTTTCGCTCTTGTCTGAAAGTAGCACAAATTCACTGGGTTACTAAAACATCAGCGGCGCCCAAGGCAGTCGATTGCGGTATAATCTCGGCAGTACCGTACTGGCCTTCGTACGGATTTCATCGGCGCTCGGAGGCGACGCCTGGAGGTCAATCAACCATGTGCGACTTAATCCGTATGGAGCCTTGGCGCGGTCTTTTGGCCAGCATCCTGGTGGTTACGCTCGCTCCGTGGTCCGTGCTTCACGCCCAACTGACCATTCCAGGCGCTCCCGCAAGCATGAAGCTCACGGTCAAGGAAGGCGATGGCGCTCTCAACAATATTAAGGCCATGCGGGCCAAAGAGCCTGTCGTCTTGGTGACGGATGCCAACGACCGTCCGCTTGCTGGAGCGTCGGTCACTTTCCTCCTTCCCGAACTGGGGCCAGGGGCCATGTTTCCAGAGGGCTACTCTACCACGGTCACCACGGGCCCCGACGGCCTTGCTGTGGGCCGGGGCATGCGGCCCAACAATGTGGTGGGGCCATTTGAGATTCGCGTAGTGGCGTCATATCAGGGACAGACCGCACGTGCTGTGATTAAACAAACCAACGCTGCTCCGCAGGCATCTAGCGGTAGCGGCAAAAAGGCCGCGATTCTCGTGGCCGTGCTGGGTGGAGCCGGAGCCGCTGTCGCTTTAGGCGTCACCCGGAGTGGGAAGTCCAATCCCAGCCAGCCAGGCGGAACTTCAATTTCTGCCGGCGGTTCAACGTTTGGTCCTCCGAGGTAGAGACGTAAATCATCATGTTGGCTTCGATTAGGTTTTTGCCGTGGCTCTGGGTAGCGATGGCGGCTCCGGCTTTCGCGCAGTTTCAAATCACCACCAACTCACCGTTGCCCGCCGCCATGGTGGGCGCCGTCTACAACCAGAATTTGGTTACCACTGGCGGCACCGGAAATCTCACAAGTTGCCAGTTAATTTCGGGTGCTCTACCCAATGGAATCACGTTGGGAGTAAGCGGAACCAGTTGCACGTTAAGTGGCACTCCCACTGCCACCACGGGCAGCCCCTTCAGCTTTCAAGTGCGGGCTCTCGATAGCGCTACACCCACGCCCAACCAAACCCCAGCCCGCACGTTTTCGCTCACCGTCCTGGCTCAGCTCGCCATCACCACTGCGGCCCTGCCCGCGGCTGTTTCAGGGGCAGCCTATAATTTCACGCCTGCGGCGACCGGCGGTGCGCCTCCCTACAGCTGGTCGGCAACTGGTCTGAGCGGCAGCGGAATCTCAATTAACCCAAGCACGGGTCAACTTTCGGGCACCGCGACTGCTCCCGCCACCTACAATGTCAGCCTTACTGTTGCCGATAGCACCACGCCTCCCTTCACCGTCACCCGGACTTACACCTTGCGGGTGAGCAATCTCACAATTTCATCCAGCAACTTAGCGAACGGAACGCTCGGCAACTTCTACAATCAATCGCTGAGCGCCACGGGAGGCTCTCCGCCCTATACTTGGTCGCTCGCCTCAGGCAGCAATCCGCTGCCTCCAGGTTTAGCGCTCTCAAGCAGTGGCGTCATCAGCGGCACTCCAACGGCTACGGGCGTGTTCAATTTCACGGTTCGGGTCGTGGACTCCGCTAACGATGAGACAACCCGTGCCCTGACAATCACTGTTTTCAGCAGCGCACTGACCATCACAACAGCGTCTCCACTGCCTCAGGCTGTGGTGAACACGGCGTACAACGCGACGCTTACGGCAAGCGGTGGTTCTGGGAGCGGCTACAACTGGAGCGTTACCGGCGGGACGCTGCCAGCAGGCTTATCGCTTTCAGCCGCTGGGGTTCTGAGTGGCGTTCCCACAACCGGGGGCGCGTTCTCGTTCACGGTTACTGTGCAGGATTCGGCGAACAATTCGTCGCAGCGCACCTTCAACCTGTTTGTCGCGACCTCCGCACTCACGATCAATACGGCCTCCCCACTGCCAAGTGGGACCGTCGGCGCTACCTACTCCCACGCTTTGCAAGCGTTGGGTGGCTCGGGTTCCGGATACGTTTTCACCATCACTTCGGGTGTATTGCCGGCTGGTCTCGCCCTATCCGTTAACGGTGTGGTTGCCGGAACTCCAACCGCGGCAGGTACGGCCGAATTCACGGTGCAAGTTGTTGATAATGCAGGCGGGCGGGCGACCAAAAGCTTCCTGCTTACGGTGAATGCGCCGAATTTGCAGATCACGACCACCTCGTTGCCGGTCGCCCTCGTGAACGCCTCTTATTCGGCAACGCTGACTGCGACAGGCGGACAAAGCCCCTATGTGTGGTCCATCGTGACCGGCTTGTTGCCAGCGGGAATTAGCTTGGATTTCAGTACAGGCGTGATTAGCGGTACACCCACGCAGCTTGGCACTTTCAACATCCGTTTCCGGGTGCAGGACTCGAGTGGCTTGACCGCTACTGCCGATCTCGGCCTTCAGGTGGTGGGTTTCAGCATCATCACCAGCGTTTTGCCCCCGGGAAACGTCGGCCAACCCTACAGCGCGCGGTTGCAGACCATCGGCGGTACGCCTCCCATCACCTTCCTCAATGTTGGGTCCAGTTTGCCGCAAGGGTTGACGCTAAACGGCGCGACTGGGGAAATCACAGGCACGCCAACCATTCCGGGGACTTACAACCTAGCCTTCCAAGCGCGGGATGCCGCCAATGCCACGACTCCAGCGCGTGCCCTCACGCTAAGCATCACCTCAAACCTGACCATCATAACTTCCTCGCCTCTGCCCAACGCGACACTTGGCGTCTCCTACAATCAAACTCTCACTGCAAGCGGGGGCACGGGACCTTACACCTGGGCGGTTACCAGCGGGGCGTTGCCGGTTGGCCTGACCCTCAACGGCGGCACGGGACGAATTTCTGGCGTGCCAGAGCTTCCGGCGCAGACGTTTAACTTTGTCGTTCAAGTGACGGATACGCTCAATGCGACTGCGGAAAGACCGTTTAGCATCACGGTGAGTTCCGGCTTGGCCATCACCACGAACACCTTGCCGAATCCCTCGCCGGGAGTGTTTTATCAGCAAACCCTGCAAGCGACAGGCGGTTCTCCGCCCTATGTCTGGTCGCTGCTTCCAGGTGGCGGGACTTTGCCCGCAGGAATCTCCCTGGGCTCCAACGGGCAGCTTTCTGGCACAACCACCCAGCAAGGCACGTTCAACTTTACCGTCGTGGTGACCGATGCGACGGGCTCCACGGCTACCCAGCAGTACACCTGGCAAATTGGCAGTCCGCTGACCATCTCACCAGCAAGCCTTCCGGACGCAACAGTCGGCGTAGCCTACAACGTTTTGTTGACGGCTACGGGCGGCTCTGGCGCAGGTTATGTGTGGAGTCTGTCAAGTGGTGCGCTGCCGAATGGCTTAACCCTGAACCCGACGACAGGACTCTTAGCTGGAACACCTTCTGGACCGGCGACTATTTCCGTTTTCACGGTACGAGTAGTGGACTCCGCCGGCAATAGCGCTACGCGGCAGTTTTCGTTGCGGATCGGCGCAACGAACCAGCTGTCGATTGTAACCACCTCTCTTCCCAACGGGGTTGTGGGCGTGCCTTACCCGACCACGGCGTTACAAGCTAGCGGCGGCAGCGGGGCGGGTTACACTTGGTCGGTTCTCGGCGCCTTGCCGCCTGGGCTCAATCTTACGCCATCAGGCGTGCTCGCTGGAACGCCTACCGTGGTGGGCACCTACACTTTCGGCATCCAAGTGCGTGACTCACTGAACGCCGTCGCGACGCAGAATTTCACGCTCACCGTCTCGCTTTCAGCGGCGCTCAGCATCGAACCGGCTTCGCTGCCTTCTGGATCCGTGGGCGTTACCTATACTGCCTCGGTTACGGCCAGCGGGGGAGCCGGTGGCTATGTCTTTACGCTGGTCACCGGGAGTGGCGCCTTGCCCCCAGGATTGATCCTCTCGCCAGGGGGTGTTCTTTCCGGAGTGCCTACCGCAGCGGGGACCTTCACCTTCACCGTCCGCGTCACCGATTCGCAAAACAATACAACCCAGCGAACTTACACCGTTGTCATTACGACGGGCATGACAATTACGAATCCTGAGGTGCTGCCAGCTGCAACGCTCAATGCTCCTTACTCGTTGAACTTCACGGTTTCGGGAGGAACTGCTCCCTATGGTTGGTTTATTGTGGCCGGACTTCCACCCACAGGATTGTCGCTAAACCCGTCGACAGGTCAGCTGACCGGTACCCCGGTCTTACAGGGTGTCTTTCAGTTCACCGTACGAGTGCAGGATTCTCTGAGTATCTCGGCGCAAAAACAGTTCAGCTTGACTGTCAACGCAAGCGGCCTGACTATTACGAATCCGGATCCTCTGCCGAATGCAGCTTTAAACCAAGCCTATAATCTGGCCTTGACCGCGGTGGGGGGCAGCACGCCCTATTCCTGGTCCATCGTTCAAGGCTCACTGCCTGCTGGGCTTCAGTTGAATGCAAGCAATGGGGTGATTTCTGGTACACCGACCGGAGCGGGGGCATTTACCTTCACCGTTCGGGTGCAGGATGCCACTGGGCTTTCGGCGCAGCGGCAATTCACGATCGTCGTTACAGCGGGCACGGGAGGCACGGGTAGCGGCAGTGGGACCTTAACTATTAACAACCCAGCAACGCTCCCCGCAGGTACTGTGAATGTACCCTACAGCGTGCAGCTGACAGCGAGCGGGGGACAGCCGCCCTACAGCTGGGAAATTCGTCAGGGTAGCTTTCCCGAGGGTCTAGGCTTTCTTACCACGAACGCTACGCTTTCGGGTACACCGACACGACCCGGCACCTCCATCTTTAGCATCCGCGTAAGGGATAGTTTGGGGGCTTCCTTTGAACGGCAGTTCACACTTACGATCTTGGGCGGCGGTGCTAACCCTCTGACCATTACCACGGTCTCCTTGCCGAATGGCGCCGTAGGGGTGTTTTACACTCAGCTTCTTCAAGCAACCGGTGGAACGGGAGAGGGCTACCGCTGGTCCTCCGAGGGTACATTACCTCCGGGTTTAGGTGTGCTGGAGGCCGGCCGCCTCTTCGGCACGCCGACCGGAAACGGCACGTTCAACTTCATCTTGCGTGTCACGGATAGCGGGGGCAATGTGGCGACCCGGCCAATTTCCTTGACCATTGGAAGCGCTGGATTATCCATCACCACGCAAGCCCTGCCGGCTGGCTCTCTTGGCGTACTCTACAATGCCACCTTTCAGGCAACAGGGGGCAGCGGTTCCCTGGTGTGGTCCGTGCTGGCAGGTCAATTGCCGCCCGGCATGACGCTGTCAAGCGCGACAGGCGTTCTGACAGGAATCCCTACCGTTGCCGGCAGCTTTGCGTTCACGCTACAGGTTGTAGACTCTGGCGGCGGGCGGGCAACGCGAGAATTTGTGCTGACAATCAACTCGGGTCTCGCGGTTACAACCACGGCCCTGCCAGGTGGTTCGGTTGGTCAACCTTATTCCGCAACTCTTGCTGCGACCGGCGGCTCCGGCTCTGGTTACGTGTGGAGTGTCATTGCAGGCGCCCTCCCGCCAGGCCTCACCTTGTCGGCCAGTGGGGTAATCTCCGGAACTCCGACCACGAACGGAATCTCGAATTTTACGGTGCAGGTGACAGATTCCAGCCTGCAAACGGCCTCACGGCCGCTGTCTATCACCATCGGAGCTACGCTGACCATCGTCACTCAAACCTTGCCCAACGGTCAGGTTGGCGTTGCCTACAACCAGATGGTGGCGGCGGCCGGCGCGATTGGATCCCTACAGTGGAGTGTGGTGGGATCGCTTCCGCCCGGGCTCACCCTTAACCCGGCCACGGGGGTCCTTGCAGGCACGCCGACTCAGAACGGAAGTTTTAACTTCACGCTTCGCGTTCAGGATTCCTCGGCAGCCTCCGCGCAGCGTGCCTTTACGATCGTGATCGGGGATTCCTTTACGATCACCACACCCACCGCACTTCCCAATGCGACCGAGGGAGTGTCTTACTCACAAGTGCTCTCAGCGAGTGGGGGGCAGGCTCCTTACACTTGGTCGCTTTTGGTGGGAGTATTGCCTCCGGGATTGTCTCTGACTCCGACAACCGGTTTGATTTCTGGCAGCCCCACGACTGTTGGCAGTTTCAGCTTTATCGTTCAGGTTACCGACGCCACGCAGCAAACCGCCACGAAGGCTTTCACGATTACCATCGGCGGACGCTTATCCATCTTGACCCCGGCTCAACTGCCTCCTGGCAGTGTCCGCACGCCCTATCGCGAGACGCTGACCGCTAGTGGCGGCATTGCTCCGTTCAGTTGGACGTTGCTGAACGGAGCGCTACCGCTCGGTGTCACCTTGACCACCGGGGGCGAAATCACGGGTACGCCCACTAGCGCTGGATTATTCACATTTACGGTTCAAGTGACTGATGGAACCAACACGACGGCCAGCCGCACCTTCACGCTGAATGTGACGCTTGCCCTCAGCATTACGACGGCCTCGCCGCTCGCTCCTGCGACCGCGGGCAGTGCCTATGTACAAACTATTGCGGCGACTGGTGGCTTTGCGCCTTACACCTTCTCCCTGGTGGCAGGCGCTTTGCCGACGGGCTTAACCCTGAACGCGCAAGGTATTCTTGCTGGGACGCCGACCGCCGCAGGCGCCTTTAACTTTACGGTGCAAGTGACGGATGCCAACCGCGGGACAGCGACGGCGAACCTCTCGCTCACCGTACGCTTGCCGAATCTGCCAAGCGTTTTGATTACAGGCCTAGGGGAAACGGTGGAAGCAGCGCAGCAACCCCGGCTTGCGGTGAACCTTGGCGCTCCTTTCCCGGTGCCCCTGACCGGCGTGCTGACACTCACCTTTACCTCGGATGCCGCCGTTCCGTCCGACGACCCCGCTGTGGTCTTCAGCAACGGCCGACGCACTGTGGATTTCACAATCCCTGCCAACAGCACTGCTGCGCAGCTACCGGCCGGATTCGCCATGCAGACCGGAACCGTGGCCGGAACGATCCGCCTCGCAGTGACGAGTTTGCGATCCGGCGAACAAATCCTAACGCCAGATCCTGCGATCGCGGTGACGGCGCGTGTGGCCCGGTCGTCACCCGTTATGCGGCAAGTTGTGGCCCGCCGCTCGGGCTCGACCCTCGAGGTCCAGGTCACGGGCTGGGCTACTTCTCGCGAGATCACCCAGGCCCTGTTCCGTTTTACGCCGGCGCCTGGGACCGCGCTGCAAACTACGGAGCTGACCGTGGCCTTAACGGAAGCCGCCCGGGCGTGGTATCAGAGCGAGCAGTCGCGTGCCTTTGGGAGCCAGTTTACGCTCCTTCAACAGTTCAACGTGCAGGGCGACGCCGCGGCTATTGGCGCAGTGACGGTTACTCTCACCAACTCCCAAGGAAGCTCTCCAGCGGTTACGGCAAGTCTTCAGTAGCTGTGCAGAGGCGCAAGCGCGGAGCGATCAAACCCTAGAAGTTATTTCCGGTGATCGGGAGTAGGGGAAATTTGCACCAGGGCCTGCGGACGAGACTTCTCGACGGCCGGCTTTGGCGGCGATAGCCAGCGGCCCGGTAGCTTGGAGTAGTACACCAGGCGTTCGACAACGGGTAGCATTTTTCGTACTGTTTCCCCGTGGAACAGGAGACTGCCCGCTACGAGGAGCGGATGCGGAATGGTGGTGCAGCAACGCGAGCACATGTCAATCTCAGCGACCCGCCCCTGGGCGTGAAGCTGACGCAGTTGTTGCATCAAGCTGGAGTTGAAAATCGACGCCAGGCTCTGGCGCGCGAGGTTGCCCACTGGCTCCCCTCCTAGCATGTAGCTCTGGCAGCAGGGATAAACGTCGCCGTTGTGTTTGACGTACATCGGGCCGCGCCATAAATAATGACAGGGATGTTTGAAAGCGGATGGCTCGTGCCCTGCCTCCGGACGCATCAAATTCGTTTCATCCTCTTTAATCCGCACTTGGTCAACGCCCGGCACACGGCTCCAGAATCTTCGAAACTCCTCCACCTCGTGGCTGTTGCGCTCCATGCGCACCATCTGCACCACGATGTGGACCGGAGCGCGCCGTTCGTGCTTCATGCGCGCAAAGCGCACGAAATTTTCGCGCACCTTGTCAAACCGCGCGCCTTTTCGGTAATACTCGTAGCTATCTTTGCTAGCGCCATCAAAGCTCAAAGTGACATGCTTGAGCGGCGTGTTGAACAGCCGCTCCGCCATCTTCTGGTCGAGCAAGGTGCCGTTGGTGGAAAGCAGGGTCGAGATGTTGTGCCGGTGGCAATATTCAATCCGGTCAAAAATTTTCGGATCGAGAAAAGGCTCGCCGAGGCCAATCAACATCATATGCTCGGCGCTTTGTCCCGCCTGCTGGATGAGCCGCGTAAAAATCTCATCGGTCATGTCCTCTTTGGGCTGGGGGTGTGTCTCGCGCGGACACATCGGGCAGTAGAGATTGCACTTGGCGGTGGTCTCAACGATATACTCAACGGGGAGCGCTGGCACACGGGTCCGGCGTGTGAGGTAAGCCCAGAGCAATTTCGCCCGGTTCCAAGCTCGCATTCGAAAGGTCCGAGCTTTTATTGTAGCTTCCAGATGGCTGCTGGCATCCTTCATGTGTCGTGATGGAACGAGTGCGCTATTTGAACGACCGGGCCCCACGATCGAAGGCCCGGTACGTTCTTTACTGGTCGCAGATGAACCGGCGCGTCGACTGCAACCATGCTCTGAGCTACGCAGCGGAAGTGGCGAATCGTTGTAAATTACCCCTGCTCGTCTACGAGGCGATTACTTGTTCTTACCCCTATGCCAACGACCGCTTGCACACCTTCATGTTGGAAGCAGTGCCAGAAACGGAACGTCGATTGAAAGCCAAGGGCATTGGTTACGTGTTTTATTTGCGGCGCCGCCATCAAGATGCCAACAACCAGCTCTACTGTTTGGCTCAGCGGGCTGCAGCCGTGATCACTGATGACTATCCAACTTTTATTGCCCGGCGTCACAACCAGAGCGTGCCCAGCAAGCTCGACATTCCCTACTGTGTCGTCGACTCGAGCTGCATTGTGCCGATGTCGCTGCTCGACAAGAGGGAATACGCTGCCTACACCATCCGCCCAAAAATTCACCGGCTTCTTCCTCAATACCTCAAGCCTGCGCCCGAGGTCCGGGTCGACCGCCCCTGGGAGGACAAACTCCCCGAGTTTCACACCACCGTAACCGAAGACAACATCGCTCAACTGGTAGCCTCGTGTGAGATCGACCACAGCGTCAAGCCCTCGATATCGTTTCGGGGAGGACGTCTCATGGCCGAAAAACATCTGCAATATTTCGTAGAGAACAAGCTTCGGCGCTATGCCAAGGAGCGAAATGAGCCCTCAGCTCATGCCACCAGTGATCTAAGTCCTTACCTTCACTTTGGGCAAATTCATGCGCTTGAGGTTGCGCTGGCCGTACGCGAGTGGGCCATACGCCACCACTTGATTGCCGACGAGTTTCTCGAGGAGTTGATTGTACGCCGGGAGTTGGCCTTCAACTTTGCTCGCCATGTAGAGAATCCGGAAAGCTTTGATGCGCTCCCGGATTGGGCCCGAACCACCATCGAGAAGCATGATCACGATCGCCGCAATTACGTTTACACGCGAGAGCAGTTCGAGCGGGCCGAAACACATGATCCTCTGTGGAACGCCACCCAGAAGGAAATGTTGCTACGGGGCAAGGTGCACGGCTACTACCGGATGTACTGGGGCAAAAAGATCATCGAGTGGTCTCCTAGCCACGAAGAAGCGTTGCGAACCATGATTTATCTGCACGACCGCTACGCGCTTGATGGGCGTGACCCGAACACCTATACGAATATTCTCTGGTGTTTTGGTTTGCACGACCGGCCGTGGCCCGAACGGCCCGTCTTCGGGACGCTGCGCTACATGAGCTACGACGGGATGCGCCGAAAAACGAACGTCGAAGCCTATCTACGCGAAATCGAACACCTCGCGACAACGGGTGAGGATCCTTTTCGCATACAATGAAGGCGGCCGAACTTTGAGCAGAGACTGCATGAAAATTGTACTTACCGGCGCCAGCGGCTTGATTGGAGGAAAGCTCCTTCAGCGGCTATTTTCCGAGCCGCATCAAGTCCATGTTCTGGGACGGAAAAAGCCCCAAAATTTCAGTCCGTGGGCTCGGTTTAGCGAATGGGACGCCATGTCGGGAAGGCCTCCCGTAGAGGCTCTCGACGGCGCCGACATGGTGGTTCACCTCGCTGGAGAACCCGTGGCGCAACGCTGGGATCCAGAGGTGAAACGCCGGATTCGCGAAAGCCGCTTGCGGGGCACGAGAGCAATTGTCGAAGCGATCCAGCAAGCGGCACGCAAGCCCAGGGTATTTGTTAGCGCTTCTGCCATTGGCTATTACGGCTCCCGCGGAGACGAGGTGCTAACCGAGGAGTCTGTGCCAGGAACGGGCTTTCTGCCGGAGGTGTGCGTCGCCTGGGAACAAGAAGCGGACCAAGCAACACCTTATGTGTCTCGAGTGGTCAAGCTCCGGATCGGCATCGTGCTCAGCAAGCAGGGCGGAGCGCTGCCACGGATGCTGCCCCCGTTTCAGATGGGGCTCGGCGGCAAGCTGGGTGACGGCCGTATGTGGATGTCGTGGATTCATGTCGACGATGTTGTGGAGCTCATCCAGTTTTGCCTCTTTCACGAGGACTTGTCTGGAGCCGTCAACGCGACGAGCCCCGAGCCAGTGCGCAATGAGGAGTTCACCCGTGCACTGGCTCGCGTGCTGAAACGTCCCGCTTTATTCGCAGTTCCGCCCTTTGCCTTGCGAGCCATGTACGGTGAAATGGCTGGCGTGGTCCTCTCCAGCCAGAGGGTGCTCCCGCAGGCCGCCCAAAAAGCTGGCTTTAATTTCCGCCACGCCGAGCTTCACGCAGCGCTTCGTTCTTTGCTGTGACTCGAGCCCGGAAGTTGTCAAGATTCTTAACATTTATTCATTCGTAGCTTGATGGCCCTAAGCTATACTCAAGGCGTCCACTGTCGGAGGATTCTCGGACCATGCACTCAATCCGCAGGCCCACTTGGTTGATCACAATCGCCCTTCTAATTCCCGTGTGGGCATCGGCCAAACCCAATTTCAGCGGAGAGTGGGTCATGAACGCCGCCAAAAGCGATTTTGGTCCGCTCCCCGCCCCATCGCGAATGGTTCGCACGATCCAACACGATGAGCCAAACCTGCACATCAAGAATCAGCAGACAGGCGCGCAAGGCGAGATCACTACAGAGTTGAAATACACCACCGACGGCAAGGAATGGACCAACACAACGCGCGCTGGTGAAGTGCGAGGAACCTGCAAATGGGAGGGCGAGACTCTGGTCGTTGAATCTCGGCGCACGATTCAGTCTATCGAAATTGTACAGACCGACCGCTGGACGCTCGGCGAAAACGGAAAGACGATGAAGGTAGAATCTGTTCTAAAGACTCCGCAAGGGGAATTTAGTCTCAGAATCGCTTTTGATAAACAATAGCCATTATTTTTGATACGGGGACACCTATGATGACTCGACGACTTGCATCTGTAGCGATGGCCGGTGTGCTGGCCTTCGTGGTTGCGGCGTTGCCTGCTTCGGCAAAACCGAATTTCACCGGTGTGTGGAAGCTCGTGGCGGACAAAAGTGATTTCGGACCGCTACCAGTTCCTGAAAAACTGGAGCAAAAGATCGAACACAATGATCCGGAAGTGAAGGTTGTGGCGACGCAGTCCACTCAAAGCGGAGAGATGACGGCCGAGCTCAATTACAACACCGAGGGCAAGGAGACCACCAACCAGTTCCGGGGCCAGCCGATGAAGTGCGTTGCCAAGTGGGATGGTGACGCGTTGACGGTGGATTCGAAGATCGATTTTCAGGGCAACGAAATCACCCTGAACGATCGCTGGACGCTGAGCGAAGACGGCCAAACGCTAATCCTGAATCGAAAAATCAACAGCCCGCAGGGCGAGATGGAAATGAAAATCGTTCTCGCCAAACAGTAGTCCGAATCCGCGCAGCGCACTCTCTTGCGACATTTAAGGGCTCCGGCTGGCTCCGGCTCGCTCCGGCTCTGTTGCGCGTCTCGATCGCTCTTGCTGTGGCGCGAAAACGGAAGGGATAATCAAGTCTATGCGTAAAGAATGGGTGGCCAGCCGGATGAATGATCCGGTCCGCACGCAGATGCACTATGCTCGCAAGGGTGTCATTACGCCAGAAATGGAGTATGTCGCCCGACGCGAACACCTCGAGCCAGAGCTGGTGCGTTCTGAGGTAGCGCGCGGACGGATGATCATTCCTGCCAACATCAATCACACAAACCTCGAGCCGATGTGCATCGGCATCGCCTCCAAGTGCAAAATCAACGCGAATATTGGCAACTCTGCAACGACCTCGAACATTGACGAAGAGCTTGAAAAATTACGCTACGCCGTGAAGTATGGCGCAGACACGGTCATGGATCTTTCTACCGGTGGCGACATTCCCCGGATTCGCAAGGCGATCATCGAAAACTCTCCCGTTCCCGTCGGCACGGTTCCGATCTACGAGGCTCTGTCGCGAGTGCGCCGCGTCGAGGATCTCACGGCGGGGCTGATGCTCGAAGTCATTGAGGAGCAAGCCGAGCAAGGGGTGGACTACATGACCATTCACGCCGGCGTGCTGATTCAATACATTCCGCTCACAACGAAGCGCATTACCGGAATTGTAAGCCGCGGGGGATCAATCCTGGCCGAGTGGATGGTGAAGAATCACCGGCAGAATTTTCTCTACGAACATTTTGAAGAGATTTGTAAGATCTTCCAAAAGTACGACGTGAGTTTCTCCTTAGGAGACGGTTTGCGGCCTGGCTCGCTTGCAGATGCGAGCGATGAGGCGCAATTTGCCGAACTCAAGACGTTGGGCGAGCTCACCCAGGTAGCTTGGAAGTATGACGTGCAGGTGATGATCGAAGGGCCAGGCCATGTGCCGATGGATCAGATTCAGCTGCAAGTCGAAAAGGAACGGGAGCTATGCCACGAAGCCCCGTTCTATACGCTGGGCCCACTGGTGACGGATTTCGCGCCGGGCTACGACCACATCACCTCCGCGATAGGCGCGGCCATGATCGGCTGGTATGGCGCTTCCATGCTGTGCTACGTCACGCCGAAAGAGCATCTCGGGCTTCCGAACAAGGAGGACGTAAAGCAGGGCATTATTGCCTACAAGATCGCTGCTCACGCGGCGGATATCGCCCGGCATCGCCCAGGAGCGCGGGATCGCGACGACGAGCTTTCGCGCGCCCGCTATCGCTTCGACTGGAGACGGCAGTTCGAACTGGCTCTCGATCCAGAGACGGCGCGCGCCATGCATGATGAAACCTTGCCCCAAGAAGGTTTCAAGGACGCCCATTTCTGTTCCATGTGCGGGCCAAAATTCTGTTCCATGAACATGTCCGCGAAAGTGGAGCATTTCACCATGGAGCAGGCCGAAGCGGTTTTGTCAGAGAATAAAGCTGGCCAGCGAGAATTCGTTCAGCTCAGCAGCGCAGCTGGCGATTAGCGCCCACTCCGGCCGGGCGGCGAAGCGGTTTCCTAGCGCTTCTGTTCAGTGATAGGCTGTGAGTCGCGATGGGGTTAGCCGCCTTTTTGCTTGGCCTAGCAGCCAGTTGTTCTGGCGCGAGCGTCCCAGTTGACCGGTCGTTCTACCGCCCGGGCCCGGTTACCGTAACCGAAGACGGCGACTTGTTTCGCATCCACTGGAAGGATGAACTTGCCCGCAGCTGGATTGCAGAATTCACTGTTGAACCGCGGAAACCCTTGATCCGCGCGATTACGTTGAATGGGCGCACGGTGGTGGAAAATGCCCAGCCACTGTATCGCTGCGCCGTGGGCAAACGGCGGGGAGGATGGGATCAATTCTTCGATCTGCCTCCCTCCCATCCAGATGGCACTCGCCAGTTCCTGGGGGAACTAGCCGTGCGGGGCGTGAAACTACGCACCGAAGGCAACCGCCTCGAAATTGCCTTTGATGGCTTTCGCATGGGAATCTTCGAAGGCGCCATCGCCTTTACGTTTTTCCCGGGAACTCGATTCCTTCAGCAACAAGCGCTTGCTTCGACTCGCGAGCCAGATACGGCTTACTACTATGACGCCGGCCTTCGCATGGCCTCGCCACGCAGTGTGCGCCCTGGCGGAAACATGGAAGCGTCGATCTTCTTTTACGACACCAACGGCGAATTCCGCGCCGCACCCGGCCAGGGTCCGGAGCGCACGCCGGTAGCGGTACGCTACCGTACGCTGGCAGCGCAACCCTCAGAAGGGACAATCGCCGTATTTCCCCCTCCCCACCAGTACTTCTTTGCCCGCGACTTCACCACTAACATGGGCTATCTATGGCATTCCGTTTGGCGGGGCCACGTCTCGCTCGGAATTCGCCAGCTGCCGGACGACAATACGGCCTATTATCCGTGGATCAACGCGCCGCCTGGCTCCTTGCAACGCATGAGCGTGTTTTACTTGATGGATGATCGGGAGCCCAAAGCCCTACTCGAAGACGTCTTACGCTTCACCAACCGGGACCAGTTTGAACCTTTGCCCGGATATCAAACGGTGACCACCCACTGGCATTTTGCTTACGCCGTACAGGCCATGAACAAAGGCTTCGACTGGACGCCCCCATTTAAAACCGTTCTCCAGACCATGGGGGTGAACGCTGCCATCATCATGGATTTTCATGGGGACGGCCACCCGTCCGACGTCACGGAGATCCGGCTTGCAGAATTGGACGCTCTATTTCAGGCCTGCCGCCGGCAGTCTGATTCTCACTTCTTGCTGATTCCTGCCGAGGAGGCAAACGTCCACTATGGCGGACACTGGGCGGTGGTTTTTCCGAAGCCAATTTACTGGATGATGCAACGGCCACAGGGCACCGAATTTGTGAGCCCCCACCAGAAGTATGGCCGGGTCTACCGGACCGGGAATGCCAATGAAATGCTGGAATTGATTCGAAGGGAAAAGGGATTCGCCTATCAGACGCATCCTCGGACCAAGGGCTCGACAGGCTATCCGGACAAAATCCGGAGCGAGAGCTACTTCCTTGATTCGACTTACTTTGGCGCCGGCTGGAAACAGATGAACTCTGATCTTTCCTCTCCGCGCCTCGGCGAGCGGGCCCTCATTTTGCTCGATGACATGTGCAACTGGGGGTTGAAGAAGCGGCTGCTAGCTGAAGTGGACGTCTTCCAAATTGACTCGACACACGAGCTGTATGCCCATATGAACGTCAACTATGTACAGTTGCCAGCGTTGCCTTCCTTCGACCAGTACGGGGCAGTTTTGGAGGCTCTGGCGCAAGGACGTTTTTTCCTTACGACGGGGGAGGTCCTTCTACCGGAGTATTCTCTACACGGTTCAGATGGCGGGCTTCGTGTCACAGCAACAGTGCAAAACCGTTTCCCGTTGCAATTTGCCGAAGTGGTTTGGGGTAATAAAGACGGCAGCACGCAGCGGAAAATCATTCCGCTCACGATGACCGGCCCGTTTGAGAAAAAGCGCTATGAGTGGGAAGTGGAAGCACCAGAGTGGAGATGGGCTCGCCTTGCGGTGTGGGACATTGCGGCCAACGGGGCAATGACCAATCCAATCTGGAGGCAATGACGCGGATGTTGATCATCGATACGCACGCCCACATCTATTCGCCCGATGAGCGAAAGTATCCGCCCATCGAAAAACCGCTCCGGGTCCCTGGCGGCAAAGGTTCTCTCGAAGATCTACGCCAAGAAAGCGCCGAACATGGGGTGCGTGGCGTGTGCCTGATTCAAACCAGCACCTTCTATCGCTTCGACAACCGCTACGTTTGCGATTCTGCTCTTTCCGCGAAGCCGTGGGCAGCGGGAGTCTGTACGCTAGATCCCGATGATCCCCACAGTCCGGGGCTGTTGAAGCACTACGTGCAAAAGTTCGGCATCCGCGGAATCCGGTCGATCCCAGCCAAGGACGGCCGACTTGACCATCCTGGCGTGCGCGCACTTTGGAAAGCCGCCCTAGAATCAGACATCGTTGTCAATGTGTTGATCGGGCGCGAAAAGGCGCCAGAACTAGCGCGGTTGCTGGGGCAATTCTCCCGGTTGCCTGTGGTCTTGGATCACTGTCTGAATTTGAAGGCCGGGCCTGAGATGTCGCAGACCCTGGATGCCGTCTTGCGCTTAGCGAGATTCCGGAATCTCCATGCGAAGCTCACGTTTCTCGCCACGGGCAGTCTCAGCGGCTATCCTTGTGACGACCTTCACGGTCCGTGCTTGAAAATTGTTCAAGCCTACGGCGCGGAGCGCTGTGTTTGGGGAAGCGATTTCCCGCTCGAGCTGTGGGCGCCGCGTCTCACCTACGCTGAGCATTTGCGCATCTTTCAACGGGACTTACCGTTGCCGGAGGAAGACCGAAAAAAGATTCTCGGCGAGACGGCGCGCAGACTTTGGTTCCGCTCAGCAAGCTTTTAATTCGCCCGGCCAGAAACTTCGCGGCTATTGCTGGTGTTGCGCGGAGAGCCCGTCATCGCTTTGGCCACACCACCCCTTGATCCTTCTTGGTAACGGTCATCAGTCCGCGATAGAGAAATTTTTGGACCCGCTGTCCGCGGTAGGTTTCGGTTGTGTAGATATTGCCCTTAGAATCCGTGGCAATGCTGTGCACCGCGTAAAACTGGCCAGGCTGGCGGCCACCGTCGCCGAAACTGGTCAACACTTCGAGCGTTTCCCGCAGGAGAATGTGGACCTTCATGTTGGAGCCATCGCAGACATAAAGATACTTCTGTGCCGGGTCACGCGACAGGGCCACGTCAAACACGGCGCCATCGCCAAGCGTACGCGGAGCAACCTGCGCTTCCTTCACAAAGGTTCCATCCTTTCGAAAAACTTGAATGCGGTTGTTGACCCGGTCGCACACATAGACCAGGCCGTCTTTCGAAAGCGTCAGCCCGTGGACCGGCGTACGGAATTGTTTGGGTAGGGGGGCGTCGGGATGGTACGGGCCGAGGTCCGTGTCGTCCGGTGTGTTGCCATATGCGCCCCAGTGTCTTTTATATTTGCCCGTGTCTGCGTCAAAGACAATCACTCGTCGGTTGCCATAGCCATCGGCGACATAGAGTTCATTGGTGTTCGGATCAACCACGGTCTTGGCGGGAAGTCGCAGATTCTCGGTATCGTGGCTCCCTTTGCCCGCATAGGGCCGCCCAATCTGCATTAAAAATTGTCCCGAGGGCGTAAACTTCAGGACCATGCCGTCGTGCACGCCGCCTTGGGCAATCCATCGACTTTCTTCCGGTGAGGGCGCACCAGGCTTGGCGGTACGGCCGTTCCCTCCAATCCAAACATTGCCTTTATGGTCGACCTCAATACCATGATTCGAAGCCGGCCAATCAAACCCCTTGCCCGGACCACCCCAGGCGGCAATGAGATCGCCTTGTGAGTTAAATGCCAGAACGGGCGGGGCTGGCAGGCAACACTCGGCAGCCTTCGGCTTCCAAGCCGCATACTGTTCCTTTTCTTCCAGGGATGTCGGGCGGTGAACAATCCAGACGTTATCCTTTTGATCGACCGCTACACCGACCGTAGCGCCAATCACCCAGTGGTTGGGAAGAGGTTTCGGCCAGAGGGGATCAACCTCAAAGCGTGGCGCTTGCACTTCAGCGGCTTGAACCAGATCGCTCTCACAAAGCCGGGCCAGGCCCGTAAGGAAAGCGACAATCGCTAGCGGCACGCTGCCGGGTTTGGCAAGACGGTGGAACATGGCTCGACTCGACCCCTCATCCGTTCATGCGTTGCGTTTCACATGATACTGAATTCAGGATCGATCGCGAAGCGGCTAACCTCGAATCTCCCGGAACGCCTCTTCGATTTCTTGCTTGGCTGTGGGGCCGATCACTGTTAGGGGCAACCGCGGAGGACCTCCATAATAGCCATTTAGGTCCATCGCGTACTTCAATCCCGGCACCCCATATTTGGTGGTGACTAGCCGAGCCGCCTGCAAAATGCGGCCCTGCCAGTCCTTGGCGGCTTCCACTTCGCGTGTGCGGTGCGCTTCCCAAATGGTAATGCAGGCGTAGGGCGCGGCGTTCGCAAAGGCTAGGATCGCTCCAGCGGCCCCGACCGCTAGCGAGGGCCACAAGGTGGGAGCCGAACCAACAAGGATTTGGAAACCTGGCTTGGTCTCTCGGATCATTCGCATCACCTTCTCAAGGTTGCCCGAGCTCTCTTTGATTCCAAGGATGTTTGGATGTTCACTCAAGGCGGCGACGGCCTCTGGGCTGATGTCGATGCCGGTTGTTTGCGGCCAGTTGTAGATGACAATAGGAATCTTTGATTGATCCGCTACCGTACGGAAGTAAATTAGCTGAGCTTCGTCGCGCTGCAGGAGATTCTTGTAATAGTGCGGCGTGCGGACCATGGCAACTTGATATCCGATCTCGGCGGCCTGATTGGCGAGCCATACCGTTTCGCGAACGCTTTCTGCGCCCGTGCCCGCGATCAGAAGTTTGCCAGGGGCGGCTGCCTCCGCGACCCAGCGAAACATCTCCAGTTTTTCTTCCGCGGTGAGCATTACGCTTTCGCCCGTGGATCCACAGACCACATAGCCTGCCAGCGCGGTCTTGTTCCAACGCTCGACATTGTGGAAGACCTTGGCCTTATACAGCGATCCGTCGTATTGAAAGGGGGTGGTGATGGGAGGAAAGATGCCTTGAAGTTTCACGTGCTACCTGACTCCTCCGAAAACACCAAGAGGGGAGAGGATCCCAAAGAACCCGCTCCCCCTCTTAGGATGCCACCACTAGACGACTTTGACGAAAATAATCACCAGCGTGTAAAGCGCTAGAGATTCGATGAGCACAAGACCGAGAATTAAGGCTCCGCGAATCGCCCCAGCGGCTGCTGGATTTCGGGCCATCCCTTCCGCCGCTTGCCCCACAGCGCGTCCCTGCCCAATGGCGCAAAGTCCGGAGGCGATGGCCATAGAAAAGCCGGAGGTGATCGCGACCCAGTTCGTTCCGTCCGCGCCAAACATCGGCGAGGCGACGAACATTAAAACGAGAAGCATCCAAACCGTTTTCAGGTTCATCTTGTTTTCCTTTTCGATGAAATGTTCCCGCCGGAGGTGGTTCCTTCCGTGCGCTGGGGCGCCGGGGGCTCACGCGGCGGGCTTTAAAAAGCCGCTCTCTAATGCTCCTCGTGGGCGACGGCGCCCCCCACGTAAAGCATGGTCATCAAGGCGAAAATATAAGCTTGAAGAAAGGAAACGAAAACGTGCAGGCCCATAAAAACGGCCGGCATCAGGAAGTAAGTCAACGAGATGAATAGAACCGTCACCATTTCGCCGGCATACATGTTGGCGTAGAGACGGATGGTGAGCGAAAGCGGTCGCGCTAAGTTGCTAATAATTTCGATTGGGAACATCAGCGGCGCGAGGGCCGGGATCGGGCCAGCAAAATGCGCAAGATACTTTCCCAGGCCGTTTTCCTTTACCCCAACAAAGTTGTAGTAAAGGAACGAGGCAATCGCAAGTCCGCAAGGAACATAGGGAAACATCGTGGGCGATTCCAAGCCTGGAATGATTCCCAGAAGATTCGAGAACAAAACGAAGATGAAAATGGAGCCGAAGAACGCCACATAGTGATGGCCATGATGGCCCACATTGGACTTCGACTCGCTGTAGAGGAAGTTGTATATAGCCTCAAAAATATGCTGCATCTTGCCGGGCTGATTCATGGAAAGCCGAGGCCGAAGGATCGCGAAAACGGCGACGATGACCAGCGCTACCAGGATTTGCGTTGTAATCCAGTTGGTCCAGGGGCGAGCTGGATTGTGAGCGTGCAGACCAACCAAACCCAGGATGGCGTTGCCAAGGCCCGACAGATGGTCATTGAAGAAGCGAGTCAGCGCGATTTCGTGTTCGGCCATGGATTTTCCGTGCCTGAATGTTCCCTTCCGTGGATGAGTTCGTACAGAATTTCGAGGATCGTGGCGCCGGCCGCGACCAGCATTCCACAGAGTGCGGCAACAATCTGCAATCCGAAAAGTTTCATCATAACATAGAGGACTCCCGCAAGGAGGAGCCACCGGGCGCCGAGCAAAGCCCTCTTCCAGGCCGCTGGCCGGGGCGAGGAGGGATGGCCGATCGACAGGACAAAACGGTGGGTCAAGCGCAAGCTGAGCGCTGACAGGACGGCGCCAGCGAAGAAGCTCGTTCCAATCCGCCGTCCATAACACAACCAGCTAACCAAGACGCCACCCGCTGTCAGAAGCCACAAAAACCGCCATAACCGGCTCAGCGTCCGGTCGAAATCGAAGTTTGCAGCGCTCATGGTTTTTCCTTGGTGAGCTCTCGGATCAAGTGCGTGATACCTGAGGCAATACCCAGCAGCAGGAAAACAATTTTCAGAAAGGTGGTCCCGAGCCAGCTGTCCAGAAAGTAACCGATCAGATAACCGACAAACGTCGCTGCCGGTAACAGGGTAGCCAGAGCGCTGTAGCGGCTAAATTGTGACCAGAGGCGGCGGTCCCGGTTCATTTGCGTTTGCTCCGCAGTAACTGCCGGGCGCGCTCGGCGGTTTCCTTGACGAGGAAACCCATCTTTGGATGGCTTGGCGAGATATCGGTGGGCAGGCCGTATTCCTCTAGCATTTCGCTACAGCTGGGACCAACTGATCCAACCACGACGGAGGAGCGCAACTGATCTTTCAGCTGCGCCTCGACCCCTTCTTCGCTGGCGATTTGCATCATGTGAGGCACTTGAATGGCGGTAGTAAAGAGGGCGACATCAAAGTCTCCGGCCGCCAGGCGCCGCACGGCCAGCCGCAGCGGGGCCGTATCGTGCGGTAGCGCCCACCGATAGACGCGGACAGGGGTGACTTGAGCGCCCCGCGCCCGGAGCGCCGCAAGCAGTTCTGGGTTGGGCCGCCCGTACTCTTGCACGGCCAGGCGCCGCTCGGGGCGATCCTTCATCGCCTGCAACAACTCGCGCCAAGTGTTGGGTTCTGGCGCAGTGACCGCAACGGGCACGCCCATCTCCCGGAGGGCCGCCACGGGTTTGGGGCCGCGGGCGGCTACCGCGATTTGGCGGAGCGCTTCAGCAAACTGCTTCTCCGGGTAGCGTGTAGCGAGCAGCTGGTTCAAGGCGCGCGTGCCCACCCCGGTGAGGAAAATCATCATGTCGAACTCGCCCGCAAACAACCGCTCCGCGAACTCAAACGTAGGACGATGATCTTCTAACGGAGCTTCCCGCATGGAAGGGGCGACGAAGGCCTCGCCGCCTTGATTGCGAATTAACGTTGCCATTTCGGCGGCGCGGCGGCTTTCAAACGCCACGACGCGCAGGCCATCGAATCCCATTCCGCTTTCCAGTTTACTGCTGGTCAGAGCCGGTTGACCTTGCTACTACCTGTAACTTTTTTTGCGGGTTGCGGTACAGGTGCGGGCGAAAGACTGCACCCATCTGAGCCTATGCCATACTTTCTGTCATGCAGATTACGCCACGCCGGGAGACATTTGACGCCATCGTCGTTGGATCAGGGGCGACGGGGGGCTGGGCCGCTAAGAAACTAACGGAAGGCGGATTCCGAGTCGCTCTTCTGGAAGCGGGACCCAAGATCACCCGGGCCGATTTTACGGAGCACAAACAGCCTTGGCAGCTGCCTTATCTCGGCATGTCGCCAAAAATCCTCCCCGACCGCCCGATTCAAGGTCTTTGCTACGCCTGTACAGAGCACAACTACAAGTGGTTTGTGAGCGACGTTGAAAACCCGTATACGCAGCTCAAGCCGTTCCACTGGATCCGCCAGCGCATCCTCGGTGGCCGGAGCCTGAGCTGGGGTCGCCAAAGCTACCGCATGAGCAACCTCGATTTTCAGGCCGCCTCCCACGATGGCTACGACGTGAACTGGCCCATCTCTTACGAAGATCTCGTTCCTTATTACGAAGAGGTCGAGCGATATGTAGGAATTAGCGGGATGGCCGAGGGCCTGCCACAACTTCCCGATAGCATTTTCCTTCCTCCCATGGAGATGACCTGTGGCGAACTGAAGCTACGTAAAGCCGTGAAAGAGAAGTTCGGGCGCACGGTGACGATTGGCAGAGCTGCGGTTCTCACCCGGAACCATAACGGAAGGGCAGCTTGCCACTACTGTGGCCCGTGCGAGCGCGGCTGCATCACGAATTCGTACTTCTCCTCGCCGTTTACAACAGTTGCCGACGCAGCCAAGACGGGCCGTCTCACGCTTATCACAGACGCCGTGTGTAGTCACATCCTGATGAAAGACGGCAAGGCCGAGGGCGTAGCCTACATTGACCGGATGTCGCGGCAGCCGCGTGAGGTCCGGGGAAAACTCGTCGTCTTGTGCGCTTCTACGCTGGAGTCGACGCGTTTGCTCTTGAACTCGAAAATTTGTAACTCCAGCGGAGTGCTCGGCAGGTATCTCATGGACCACATCTATCAGGGGGGAGCTGCTGGCATAATGCCGGATCTTGAAGCAAGACCCTGGGCCGGCCCTCCGCGACGGCCGAACGGCATCTACATTCCACGATTCCGCAACGTGAATCAGAAGGAGACCAACGGTTTCATCCGGGGCTACGGCTACCAGGGGGGATCGCTTCCCAGTTTTCATTTTGGGGCGCCAGGCTTTGGCGCGTCTTACAAAGAAGCGGTGCGCAAAGGCTACTGGGGAATTAGTATCTCGCTGTGGGGCGAGTGTCTAGCGCGAAAAGAAAACTACGTCGAAATTGATCAGTCGCGCGTGGACGCTTGGGGTATCCCAGTTCTAAAGATCCACGCCGAGTGGAGCGATAACGAAAAACGGATGTGGCACGATGGCCGCGAACAGGCCGCCGAAATGCTCAAAGCGGCGGGAGCCGTCGAGGTGCGATTGACGGGCCAGTATTCGGTGCCAGGATTTTGCATTCACGAAATTGGCACGGCTCGAATGGGGAACGATCCGAAGACAAGCGTATTGAACAAATACGCCCAGGCGCACGACGTGGAAAACATTTTTGTCACCGACGGTGCCGCCTGGGTGTCGAGCGGATGCCAAAATCCGACTCTCACCATGATGGCCATTACCGTGCGCACTTGCGACTACATCCTTCGGGAATATCGCAAGAAGCTGCTGTAGCCATCTCCGCCGGCCTTGAGGCCGCTCCGATAGACTGAGAGTCGGATGAAACGGAGAAACTTTCTTCTGGCAGCGGGCGCCGGGCCGGTCCTGCGGGCCCGCGGAGAGAACCGGCGGCCCAACATTCTCTGGATTACCTGCGAGGACATGAGCCCCCATCTGGGCTGTTATGGCGATGCTTACGCCATCTCTCCAAATCTCGATGAACTAGCAAAGCGCTCGCTCCGCTACCGTGTGGCCTGGTCGAATGCGCCCGTGTGCGCCCCGGCTCGCACGGCCATCATCACGGGCATGTATCCCCCGTCCACAGGCTCAGAGCACATGCGCTCTTTCACGAAGTTGCCGCCATCCATGAGAATGTTCCCTTGTCTGTTGCGCGAGGCCGGCTACTACTGCACAAACAACGTGAAGGAAGACTATAACCTCGAGCACACCGGGCAGGTCTGGGATGAATCAAGCAACCGGGCGCACTGGCGAAAGCGGCGGCCCGGCCAACCCTTTTTCTCAGTCTTCAACTTCACGGTGACCCACGAAAGCCAAGTGCGAAGGCGCCCCCATCAGCTCGTCCACGATCCGGCAAAGGTTCGCCTGCCGGCCTACCATCCGGATACGCCTGAGGTGCGGCAGGACTGGGCACAATACTACGACAACATCACAGTCATGGACGCCCTGGCGGGGAAGGTGCTGAGAGAACTCCAAGAGGATGGCTTGGCCGAAGATACCATTGTGTTTTTCTACTCGGACCACGGTGCAGGCATGCCGCGCAGTAAACGCTGGCCCTATAATTCCGGCCTGCACGTGCCCTTGATCATCCATGTGCCGGAGAGGCTGCGGCATCTCGCCCCGGCGGATTACCAGCCAGGCGGCTGGACGGACCGGCTGGTTTCCTTTGTTGATTTTGCCCCAACGGTGCTGAGCCTGGCTGGCATTCGCAAACCGCCCTATTACCAAGGTCACGCCTTTATGGGTCAGTTCAACGAGCCAGAGCAGCCTTTCCTTTACGGTTTTCGCGGCCGAATGGATGAGCGCTACGACATGGTCCGGTCCGTGCGCGATCGACATTACATCTACATCCGGAACTACATGCCACACCGAGTTTACGGGGCCCATATCGCCTACATGTTTGAAATGCCAACGACACAGAAGTGGCATGAGCTTTATCTGGCGGGCAAGCTCAACGATGCTCAAAAGCGTTTCTGGGAATCTAAGCCGGCTGAGGAGTTGTACGATCTTCAGGCGGACCCGGATGAAGTCCAAAATCTGGCCGAATCGAAGGCTCACCGGGCTATCCTTGAGCGAATGCGCGCCGCCCAGCTTGATTTGGCGAGAAAGATCAAAGATGTCGGCTACCTCGCTGAAGCGGAGATCCAGACGCGTAGCGCTGGCGACGCTCCCTATGCCATGGGGCACGATCCGGCGCGATATCCCGCAGACAAAGTCATCGCAATGGCTGACCGTGCGACGCGGAAGCGCCGGCCGCCGTCCCGGCTCCTGGCGCAAGCGCTGCAGGATGAAGACAGCGGCGTTCGCATGTGGGCGGCAATTGGTCTCCGAATTTCGGGACCAAACGCCGTTCTGGCGCACCAGCCGGAGCTGGAGCGTTGTCTCTCTGACCGCTCGCCTGCTGTCCAAATTGCCGCAGCGGAAGCGCTGGCCAAATTCGCTGCGCCCGAGGCTGCCCAAAAAGCCATCGATGTTCTGCTGGATCGGGCGAATTTACACCGTCATGGATTTTACGTCGCGCTGCAAGCTCTCAATGCTCTTGAAGAGTTACGGGCCAAGCTGCAAGGGCGCAGGGCAGAGTTAGCCGCCCTCCCCACCCAGCATGAGTCGGTTCATCCTCGTATGCGCGAAAACATCGAGAGGGCACGCGATCACCTTGTTCGAAGTCTGCTAGCAGAGCGGTAAGCACGCGGGGCGGCTTCCTCAGGTGGCCCCGCCTGGTCTAGCTCGATCATTTTGCAGCAGGTCCGTCGGGCAAGGCTGCCAGCCATTTCTCGACAAACTCCTTCTGTTGCGAACTAACCGTTAAATAGCGCTCTAATTCCCGGCGCGCCTCGACGAATTTGCCGCTGCGCGTTAAAATCTGTGCAATCGAAAGCCGAGCTTGAGGGAACTCCTCTTGTGCCTTGCGAAGATAAAAAACAGCTTCCTCCCGTTTCTCCGGCTGATGAACAAGACACAGACCAAGGATGTACTCTGCCTTACTGTCCTGGCGAGCATGGCGCAACGCCCGTCGGGCTACGGCTTCCGCCTCATCACGCCGTTTGAGATGCATCAGAACGATGCCGAGATTTGTCAACACATGAGGATGATCGCCGTCGATCGCCTGGGCGCGACGCAAAGCTTCTAGAGCGAGCTCCACCTTTCCTTCCCGCATATAGCGCGTTCCAAGGTTGTTCCAAGCTTCGAGATACAGCGGATCCTCTTTCACTGCGGCTTGGAGGAGTTCTAAAGCCTTTTCTCCATTTCCCCTGGCTTGAGCTTTAAGGGATTGTTGAAACAGCTTTCGTGCACTTTTCGGTGGAACGTGTTTTAAACGGTTGACGGATACCGTCTCCTGCGTGACGGGCGGGACACCGAATGAGGGAAGACGCAACCGGACTGGCGCATAGCTGTTCACGAGATTGACGTGCTCGCTGCGCAGCACAACGCCATCTCGCGACACGAGGCGGATTTCCACCTGGTTGACAGTGAGATTATTCAGCTCAAAAAGACCCTGTCCTGCTAGAGGCACTTTTTCAATTGGTAAGTGGCTAAACGAGTCATAGACCTCTACGATCAAACCGTCTGGAATGCGTCCATGATCGGAAATGACTTCTCCGGAAATCCGGAATCGTTTTTGAAAATCTTGAGCAAACAGCAAGGAAAACCAAACCCATGCGACGAAACACAAACCAATCCGGCGAGAGAAAAACACCAAATATTCCTCCTAAGTTTTTGCAAAATAAAAAGTCGTTACGGTCGTGACGCTGGCATGGCAGCAACATGCGTCAAACGGAGCACGCGCGGGCAGATGAAGACACTTGTCGATCCGGCGAAACAGGGGACCCGATTAGGATTCAGCGGGAAGCGACAGCTAGCTAGATTGGAGCTGTCTCTGCTGGATGAAAACGAGCTAGGCTGCTGCCAACGATGCGGTTGCTAGCACCCAACGCATATGGGTAGGCTCAAACGGAGCGGCGCAGTAATCCGCCGCACCAGCCTCTAGAGCGTCAATCCACTGATTCACTTCTGGATGCCGGGAGACAACAATCACGGGAATTTTTCTCCGCTTCGACGAGACGGCATCCAGAAAGGCGTTTAGTGAATTCGTGAAGCCGCAAAACACCACGTCGGGACAGGTTTCTTCTAGGCGCTGAAGAGCCGTGTCCAGATTCAAGCAAAATTCGGATGTTACGTCCTGCTGTTTCAGTACCCTTTCGAGTTGTTGCGCAAGGTCGAAATCCAAGTCGCATAGCATCGCTTTTGCGGGCGGATGCGCTGGGCTGGTGCTCCGCGAAGGTTTTCTTAACACGTGGTGTGGTGCTGGCATGGTTGTTTTGGACCCTCCCCTTTTCTCTTTGTGAACTGCCTCAACGGAGAGCAACGTGTGTCAGCAGGGACGTGCCACGTACACCATAAGTCTAGCTGGAAAGATTGAAAACTTCCAATCGAAATCGTGAATAGTGGGTATAAACGAGAACGAACCCGGGCCCCATTCTTTCCTCCACTTTGCTGCTGTGTCGAAAAATGCAACAGTCTCTCACGCCAAGTTGTGCGGGAAGTGTTTGTCTTAAGTGAAAGATCTGAGACGAAAATGCGGGAAGTGTCTTAGAGATCATCGTGCCTGGCCCGCGTGTTTCCTCGATGCAAGGGAGAAATGCGCCAAAGCTTGCCGCGCCAGCCTGAGCTCCGATTGCACCCGCTCGTTCTTCGCTGTCTTTTGCCGCGGCTGGGGGCGGCTAGGGAAACTCGATGGCCGTAATGATGCCTGCCACTCCAAGCTTGGCGTCCGGACGCCGCCGATATTCAATTCGCACAGGTGTGGGTTTTTGTGGACCGCAGCGAAACTCGAAGGTGGTGGAAGAGAGATTTTTGAGCAAAATCTCGCCGGGTTTTTCGACAAGCAAGGCTATGGTTTGATTGCCCGTGCGGATGAGAAAGCGAGCTGGCTCACCGAGGCAATCGATGCGCTCCAGAATCCCAGAAACTTCGGCTTCACCTTCGTTCTTCCGCCAAGAGTCTGGGAGGATCACGTCCACTTTCTTGCGCTCCGGACGCGGAGAGGGCGGCGACAGTTGAAGCGCCGCACGCGCCATTTCGGCCTGTTCGGCAGTGAGTGCAGAGTCCAGCGCGCGACGTGCTGCCGCCCGGGAGTCGCTCACCTTACCGAGAGCCATGTAGCTAACGGCGAGCGCATGCCAGAAGTAGGACTGTCGGGGAAACACCGAAGCAGCGTGTTCGAGGTGAGGGATTGCGAGCGCATGCTGGCCGTTTTGCTGGTAGTCGACGCCGAGAAGAAAGTGTGCTTCGGCGTAGTTCGGATCCAGGGTGACCGCCTGGCGCAAATGGGGTAGATACTGCTCCCGGCTTGCCCCTTCGTCGCGCAGCAACATGGCATATTCAAAGTGCACGTCGGCGGGGACCTGTGGGGTCTCTAGCACGTTCTGGAAATGCAGCTTGGCTTGCTGCGTACGCCGATCGGCAAGAGCCAGCAAGGCGAGGGCTCGCGAAATCGCGGCTGGATTTTCGGCTACCCGCCGGCTCAGCTTCTGGTAGCTCCGTTGCGCCGCTTCCGGGCGGCGGCAGGCATAGGCAAGTTCGGCGAAGGCCAGCTCCCCCTCGATATCGGAAAGCGGCGTCAGGGTGGTTGCTGCGGGCGCCGTCTCCACAAGCAGGGGGTATTCCGCCACAGGCAGGGCTCCCTGGCGGAGGTAGCGCTCCACCTCAGCCAGCAACTCCGCCAGCGACTTCCCAAAAAACCTCTGCAAAGCGGCGCCAGGTGGCTCGCCCGCTGCAACGGCTTGAAAAAAAGCCGAAAAAACTCCTCGAAAAGTTTCGCCCAGGCGTAGGCAGTGCACGAGGGCCCAGCTCTGGGCATAAAAAACGCTCGCGCGGGAGATTTCGTCGTAGACTGGCGAATTGCTAGTAACGGCGGCGAAGTCGCTAGCTGCCATCCACGAGGCTTTTCCAAGCAGCGCCACGTGATGTTCGATGGGCCGGCCCAAACGCAACTTCCCACTGGCCAACTCCAGCGTGGAGTAAAACTCGGCCAGGCCTTCTTCGAGCCATTTCGGCAAAGGGCCCGTCGTGTGATGCAGCACGAGGTGGACATATTCATGCAAGAGGATGCGAGAAAGCTCGGCGCCCACGCGAACCACGATGTAGTCGCGCAAGGGAGCGCTTTGATAAAACCCGCGCGCTCCAGGTCCTGGCTGGACAGTGGCAAAGAGAGTCTCTGAGGCCAGGGCGTAGACCGTGACCGGTAAGGGAGATTGGGATGATTGGGGAAGCAGGAAGGAGAACGCACGGCGCGCCCGCTCGAGTTGCTCCAGGCTTTGGCGGGCCGTTTTTTCTCCAGCGTCAGTCACGATGGCGAACGGACCGGCCTCGAGCCTAAGCCACCGCGGCTCGGCCCGGCCGGCCAGCAGGAGCAGGACGAGGAAAACCCGCATTCCTCTTTATTCTACGGCGCGATAGAATGGGGGCAGAGAGAATGAGCTTGCTTTCACCGAAGCTACAGCTAAAGGTTGCGCAAAAGCAGATCCTCACGCCGGGCCTGGTCCAGATGGTGACCGTGCTCCAGCTCAACCGCCAAGAGCTGCGCGAAATGATTGCGGCGGAAATGGCCAATAATCCGTTTCTGGAGGAAGGCGCCGAGGGCGAGGAGCTGACGCCGCAAGAAGTTCAAGCTTTGCTGGAGGCTGAAAGAAATCCCGAGCCGGCCGACCAGTCCATCACCGAGACCATCCGCGAGGCCGCACAGCCCGATGGCATTTTCGCCCTCGATGCGGGGGAGTTGGAGGGGCGAGATGGGAGCGGTGCCTCAGGTTTGGAGGGCCCAGATGCCCTCGAAACGGGCCTCGGGGCCGACGCTTCGGCTGGCGATCCCGTGCTCGCCTTGGAAGAACCGGGCGCGGGTTCGCAGACCACCGATAGCTTTGAGGAGATCGATTTTGGCTCTTATTTTGACGATTATCTGGATCCAGGGTTCAAATCGCCGGCCGCAGAATCGGTCGAAAAGCCTTCCTTTGAGACCTTCCTTTCGTCGCCGGTCACGCTAGCCAGCCATCTTGAACAGCAACTTGCCTTGATGGTTCTGACGGACCCCGTTCGTGCGGCGGCGGATGTCATTGTCGGGAATTTGGACGAAAACGGCTATTTGAATGATCGTCTGGAGGACCTCGCAGCACTCGGAAACTTCCAACTAGAGGATTTGGAAGCCGCGCTGAAGGCCGTGCAGTCTTGCGACCCGGCGGGCGTGGGGGCGCGCAACCCCCGCGAGTGTCTCTTGTTGCAACTGGAAAGCCGGAATGGAAAAGGGGGCGTAGCCTGGCAGATTGTCTCCGATCACATGAAGTTGTTGGAGACGCGCCAGTTTAAAGAGCTGGCCAAAGTTCTCGGGCGTCCTCTCGAACACATCCAAATCGCAGTCCAGGTGATCCGGCATCTCGATCCCCGCCCAGGATTGCGCTACTCCGGACCAGCCGCCCGGCAGGTTGAACCCGATGTTTACATCTACAAAGACGGGGACGATTACATCATTCAAATCAGCGATGAGGATTTGCCGCAGCTGCGCCTCAATTCTCAATACCGCCGCCTCATTGACCGTGACCAGGAGCCCAGCAAAGAAGTACGCAACTACATGCGGGAACGCTACGCTTCGGCGCTCCAACTCATGAAAAATATCGAGCAGCGAAAACAAACCATTTTTAAGGTTTGCCAGGCCATCGTGAACCGGCAGACGGAGTTTTTGGAACGCGGAATTGATTATCTGCGGCCGATGATGATCAAGGATGTAGCCGAAGAGATCGGCGTCCACGCCTCCACCGTAAGCCGCGCCGTGGCAAACAAGTACGCACACACGCCCCAAGGCGTTTTCGAATTGCGTTTCTTTTTCTCCGAAGCGGTGCAGGGGCCCTCGGGCGGAGGGACGCCGCTGCTCATTTTGAAAAGGCGTGTCAAAAAGATGATTGAAGAGGAAGATCCGGCTCATCCCTTAACCGACGAACAAATCACCGAGCGCCTTCTTGCCGAAGGCATCCAGGTGACACGCCGCACCGTGGCCAAGTACCGCGAGGATATGAAGATACCTTCGACCCACCAAAGACGGCGTCGAGAGTAGCTTCTTTTGTTTTCCAAGCGAGGTGCGATGACCCGTAGCCGCAGGAGCTCGGATTTCCTGGGGAGGAACTCCATGAAAGTCATTTACACTGGCTCAGCGCAGCTGTCTCCAGCGCAGCAAAAAAAAGTCGATGCCAAGCTCGCTAAGTTGGGGAAGCTGTTGGATCGCCGTGGCGAGAAGGAAGTACACGTCATTCTCAACACCGAACGGCACCTCCAACGCGCTGAGATCACCACGCACTACTACGACCATCCCCTGGTGGGGATGCACAACGACAGCGATGCCTTCGTCGCCATTTCGGGAGCCATTGAGAAACTGGAAAAGCAAATCCTGAAACTGCGGGAAAAGTGGCGCGATACGAAACGCAGCCCCGATGCCAAGGCCTGGAAGGTGGTGGCTGCCGGGGAAGAGGCCAAGTCAACGGCTCCGGTTCAGAAGGCAAAAGTTAAAGCGACGGCAAAAGCGAAGGCTACCCCGCCGGCCGACGGCGATCGCCGCGTCTTCCGCGTCAATTACAGTCGCCGCAAGCCCATGACCCTCGAAGAGGCTATGATTGAGCTGGATGGCGACCGCGACTATCTGGTTTATCGAGATGCCGAGTCGGACCGCGTGAATGTGTTGGTCAAGCGGCGGGATGGCCATTTCGATTTGATCGAGGCCTAAGATGGCCCAGCAGCCCGAGAGCGCTTCGTTGAACCGGCCCGAACTGGTGGTGGTGACCGGGTTGAGCGGCTCGGGGAAAGGCACCGTGCTCAAATGCTTTGAAGACCTTGGGTATTATTCGGTGGACAACCTGCCCACCGAGCTTATCCCAAAGTTTGCCGAGCTCACAAAATCCTCACCCGACATTCGTTGCGCAGCGCTTGGCGTTGACATCCGGGAGGGCGCCGGGCTGAGCGAGTTCCCCGCCATTTATAAAAAGCTACGCCGGCGGTTACGCACTCTGCTGCTTTTCCTGGAGGCCGACGACGCGACTTTGCTGCGCCGGTACAGCGAAACCCGGCGCCCCCATCCTTTGGGCGGTGAGGAAACCGTCAGCGAGAGCCTAGCCAAAGAACGGCGCGCCTTACAGCCCATCCGCGAACTCGCTGACCACATCGTCGACACTTCGCGCTTTACCGTTCATGAGCTCCGCGAAGTGATCCGCGAGCGTTTCGAAGGCTCACGCCAGGAGCAGAAACTGATGATTTGCGTCACCAGCTTCGGTTTCCGCCATGGACTGCCTCCCGACAGCGACCTCGTCTTTGACGTGCGGTTCCTTCCCAACCCAAACTACATTCCGGAATTCAAGTCTTTGAGCGGCCGGCATCCGCGGGTGGCCCGCTATATCCGGTCCTTCCCGCAAACGCAGGAGTTCATGACCAGAATTTCAGAACTGCTGCTATACCTGATCCCGCACTATATTCGCGAAGGGAAAAGCTATCTCACGATCGCTTTTGGATGCACCGGTGGGCAGCATCGGAGCGTCATGATGGCCTCCGATATCCGCAAGCGTTTGATGCGCGCCGGTTACAAGGTCAAGGAAGTGCACCGAGATCTTGGAAAGGCGGCGGCTGGCTAAACTAGACTCGCCGGTCCTTGAGCCATCATCATGGAAAGAATGAAACTCCCTCCAGTTCCCTTGACCCTTGAAGGGGCTTCGGTCCTGCACCAGATGGTGCGGGTTCAGTGGAGCGCGCTGCGCAAGGTCTCTCCGGACGAGCAGATGGTTATCGCGCAAGAGGCGCAGGCCGTATTTGCCGATGCCAGCTTGTCAGCGATGTACGCGCTGCTCGGCCACAAAGGCGACTTGATGTTTCTCCATTTCCGCAAAGATTTTGAGCAGCTGGCTCAAGTGCAGCTTGATTTGTCTCATCTGCGCTTGATGGACTACTGCGAGGTTGTCAACTCATACCTTTCAGTTGTGGAGCTGGGGCTATATGAGTCGACGGCAAAGACCTATCAGGCGCTCGCCGAGCGAGGAATTGAGCCGCATACGCCAGCCTGGCAACAAGGTGTCGAAGAGGTGCTGTCACGCCAGCGCCAGGCTATGGCGCCAAGGCTCTATCCACCGATCCCAGCAAACCGTTATGTCTGTTTTTACCCGATGGACCGCCGGCGCGGCGAGCAAAAAAACTGGTATATGGAGCCGATGTCCGAGCGCGCACGCATGATGCACGAGCACGGACTTGTGGGCCGGCGCTATGCCGATCAAGTCAAACAAATCATTTCTGGTTCCATCGGCTTTGACGACTGGGAGTGGGGTGTTGACTTGTTTGCTGACGAGCCGCTCGTGTTCAAAAAGCTCATTTATGAAATGCGGTTTGATGAGGTGAGCGCCATGTATGCGAGCTTCGGCCCGTTCTTCGTGGGGTTGCGGTTCCCGAGCGAGGATCTTGGTGCTTATCTTCAAGGCAAGCTGCCCGCCCTTAGAGGATGAGCCAGCGGCAAGAGCATTTTTCCAGGGCGGGAGGCGTTCCCGTTCTTTTGCTAGCGGTGCGAGCGCCTGCTTGAGGCCTTCGATGCGAGGAACCCAGCCATGAAGATCTTTCTCACCGGCGCCACGGGCTACATTGGCCAAGTGGTGGCCGAACAACTCCAGCAATCTGGCCACCAAGTCTATGGACTGGCGCGGTCGCCGGCATCGGCGGCAAAACTGCACGCCATGGGTGTAGAAGTCGTAGCGGGGGACCTGCGCGATCTTCCGGTTTTGCAGGCGGCTGCTCGTCAAGCCGACGCGGTGATTCATACGGCCATCTGCTGGGGAGCTGAAGTCGCACAGTTCGATGAGCAGGCCGTCAGGGCCATGCTGGAGGCGATGGCTCGGTCCAATAAACCCTTCCTCTATACAAGTGGTGTTTGGGTGCTCGGCGATACCAAAGGGCACGTTGCCGGCGAGATGTGGAAGCCCCGCCCCCCTGCCATCGTTGCTTGGCGGCTGGCCGTTGAGCGGCTTGTGTTAACGGCAGGTGAACGTGGTGTGCGTGGCATGGTCATCCGCCCGGCGATGGTCTACGGCCGTGGAGGCGGATTTGTCGCGGGACTTGTCCAGCAGGCCAAGCAGAAGGGCTGCGTTGAAATTGCTGGCACCGGGGAAAACCACATGAGCTTTGTGCCTGTGGAAGGTCTCGCAAAACTTTACGTGCTGGCCGTTGAGTCCCCGCTCTCCGGCGAATTATTTCTCGCCGCGGATGGTCCCGCCTTCACCGTTCGCAGCTTGGCGGAGGCGACCGGCGCTCGCGTGGAAACGGTTCCCTTGGAGCTGGCGCGCCAGAAGTTCGGGCCCGTCGCCGACGCCCTGGTTATGGACCAGCGTGTCATGTCAACGAAGGCGGGCCGCCTACTCGGATGGAATCCGCGGTATCCCAGTGTGCTCGAAGAAGTGAAACGCATGATGGCGGAGTGACATCTATTGAGTGCCAGCAGGAGGGTTCATGGGCGAGTCTTTCATTTTCTCCGCGAAGCTCATCGGCGCCGTTGTTCTTCTCTACGTCGCCTATCGCCTGTTGCGATTTTCGCTGCGGGTCTGGCTTGCTTGGAAGATGGTGCGACGGGCGGGCTTCGCGCTGAAGGCCTTAATCGCGTCGGCTGCTGGAGCGGTTTACGGGCTGAGCCCGCTAGACGCTCTGCCGGATTGGATCGTTGGAGCAGGGTGGCTGGATGACTTCCTCGTGCTCCTGGCCGTCTGGTTCTATCTCAAGTACTTGGGCAAACCTCGTCCCTGGTCGCTCGTGACTCCGGTAGCCAGCAA
The DNA here is from genome assembly GCA_025056455.1 of Bryobacteraceae bacterium. Classification (GTDB taxonomy): domain Bacteria; phylum Acidobacteriota; class Terriglobia; order Bryobacterales; family Bryobacteraceae; genus CADEFT01. The sequence goes on from JANWVY010000007.1 coordinate 56,993, forward strand.
CCGTTTGGCTCCCTCCGCCCGGCCATCCAAATCCGCGTTTGCCCGCTGGCTACCCTCTCTCAACCGCTAACGTTTGGTTCCCCACTCTGGCCCGCCAATCAGCCCGGTAGCGCCGCGCGAGAGTGAGCTGCGAGAATGGCAGGGTACGTCTCTATGCGCAAACCATTGATGGCCGGCAATTGGAAAATGTACAAGACTGCCGGCGAAACAAAATCTTTTTTCGAAAAGTTTCTCCCGCTGGTTGCCGTCGCAACGCATGCGGATGTGGTGATCTGCCCGCCATTTGTCAATATTCCGGCAGCTGTCGAGGCTACTGAGACCAGTCGGGTCGAGATTGGCGCGCAGAATCTTTACTGGAAAAACGAAGGGGCTTATACGGGAGAAGTCTCTGGACCGATGATTTTTGCTGCGGGCGCGCGCTGGGTGATCATCGGGCATAGCGAGCGCCGGCAGTACTTCCAGGAAACCGACGCCACGGTGTTCCAACGAACGCAAGCCGCTCTGGCCTGCGGTCTCAATCCGATTGTTTGCGTCGGGGAGACACTCGCCGAGCGTGAGGCCGGAGCGACCGAGCAAGTGCTCAAAACGCAGTTCGAAGTTGGGCTAGGCTCGTTGGCGCCGGAGCAATTCGCCAAGATCACCATCGCCTATGAGCCAGTGTGGGCCATCGGGACGGGCAAAACGGCGACACCGGAAACCGCAGCGGAAGCGCACCGTTTTTTGCGGGGTTTGATTTCGGCCAAATTTGGCCATCCGCAAGCTGTGCAGACCCGCATCCTGTATGGGGGAAGCGTCAAACCAGAGAATATCAAAGGTCTCATGGCGCAGCCGGAGATTGACGGGGCGCTCGTGGGGGGCGCGAGCTTAGATGCAGATTCGTTTTCTGCGATTGTGAATTTCTAGCGCCACTCAGCGGCGCCGGCTACCGGGTACGGGATTTCCCGTATTGAAACCGGAGCCCCGGCCCGAGCTGCCGCCTGTTCCAAAGGAGCCGGCGCCGGAACCGAAGCCGCTGCCGAAGCCTGGCGAGGATCCAGCGCCCGTTCCCAGTCCTGGATTCATGGCGCCGCCCGCTGGCAAGCCTGTAGACTGGCTCGGGCTCATCGTGCCCTGGACACTTTGACCGCTGAAGTTGACGCCGCCTCCCATCAACACCGGATCGCGTTTCGCATCATAAAGAAATTCCCATTCGTTGTAACGACTGCGATCGTTGATCAGCTTAATGCCTTCTGCTTCGTATTTGCTGGCTACTCCGGCAATCCCAGCGCCAAAGGTCTGAGCGCCCAGGCCAGTACTGGTGCCAGGGCCCGCCCGCGGAGTGGTGAGGATGCGGTTGATCATGTCTCTCACGTTCGCGTTTTGCGGCTGGCCTAGGCCGGGTTGCTGCCCGAGGGCTTGCGCTTGCGCCCATCCCGGTTGCTGGCCGAGGCCCGGTTGGGGTCCGAAGCCCGGCGGTTGGGGATAGGCAGGTTGTCCTTGTGTTTGGGAACTTGAGGGGATCTGCGTAGTGTAGCCGGGGAAGGCGCCTTGAGGCGGCTGGACTGGTTGCACCGGCGTGATCCGTCCGGGAAATGCTCCTGGGCTCGGCGGAGCGGGTGGAGCAAAACCAGTCACGGAGCCTGGGACAACTCCGGGTTGAACAAAAGGCTGTTGTGGGAAGCCTGCACTTGGCGGAGGCGGCGCGCTCGGATCCTGGCCCCCGAGATTTTGCGGCGGAGGCAGGCTGGGAGACATTCCAGTTTGCGGTTGAGGAACAACCTGTTGTTGAGGCGGGTTCGCCTGCGGAGGGTAGCCTGGAAGTGGCGCGCTGATGCCTCCCGCCCAGGTTTGTTGTTGTTGCTGGAGAGCGAGAATCTGTTGCTGCTGCTGTTGCAGCATTTGTTGCTGGAGTTGTTGTTGTTCGGCGGCCGCTGCTTCGTTTGGATTACTGGGGTTGTTTGAGCCGCCCTCGGCGCCCGCCTGGCCCGGAGCGCCTGCCATTTCACTAGGTCGCAAACGGTTGGCCACGGTGGCCCCTCCCGGACCTTGGGTTGGGCCCGACCCGATCGAAGGTCCCTCGGTAATAAAGGTGTTTTGATTGCCCTGGCCTTGCTTCTGGTTCTGATAGAGCACGCTATCGGTGAATTCCCCGTTTGGACCTATGTGGATGAGCCGCCATTCATCCTTTCCTGTCATCGGATCCACGTATCGCCGTCTTAAGAACCGTTTTCCATTGGTGCTCTCCAAGGCCTCGATACTCGGCGGATATTGCCGCATCTTACGTACATAGAGTTGGATTGCACGGCGGTACTCCAGTCCGCGTTCCACGAGCAACTCTTCGCGCAGCCGCTGTGATTCAAACGCCACCCGAGGCAACTCTAAGTAGATAGTTAAGGCTGCGGCCGCCGCCATCAGGAATACAAACATCAGGACGAAACCGCCCTCGCCCGAGCGGCGCCGGATCGCCGGCTTCTGGCCAGGAATCGGTGCTGGTGAGCTGTTGTGCATCGGCCTATCCTTGTGTTGGCTCTTCGAGCGGAAGCGACTGCTGGTGTTTGTATTCCGTATCCTCCACCAGAACCGAGTTCACTCCAATGCGCACCACTTTGTAGCGGCGCTTGATCAACTCGCCTTCTCCGGCCACGAAAATTTCGTCACCCTCGAGGAAGAAGGCGCGTTTGGCTCCCGATCGCGGAGCGCTGAATCCGTAAAACTTTAGGGGGATGGGCGGTGGGGGAGGCTTGGGCGGTTCAACAGGCTTCGGAGGGTCCGGCGGTTTGGTTTCTGGTCCCATCGCGCGAGGAAGAAAACCTTTTTTCGGAGCGGGCGGCTTCACTGGACCCACTTCCACCTTCGGCGCAGGTGTTGGCGAGAGTGGAGCTGCGGAAAAATCAAAGAGCGAGCGGTGACCTCCCTCAAGAGTGATGTTCTGAAGTTTGGCGATCAGATCGAGCCTTAGCGTCGGATCCACGGTCATCGGATCCGGTCGGTTCTTCGGGTCAACCGCAAGTGAGGGGACAAACTGTCCGAGGGAGCGGCCCGCTTGTCGGCGTTGCGTCGAGGCAGGTGTCCGCACAGGCGGAGGCTGAGACAGCGGAGGCTCGGCAAGCGGTGCGACTGCAGTCGTTTTTTTGGGGACCGTGTTGGTAGCTTGTCTTGCTTCTGGCGGAAGATCAGGACCAGAAAGCAAATTGGTATAGATCGAGTAGGCCGCTACGACGCTTAACACGCCCAGCGCAATCACCTTATTTCTTTCCGCGCCGAGTTTCATGGTCTGCCTCCAGGTGCGACGCCTTGGCTCTGGGCGACGGCTGCGCTAGAAGCCGTAGCCGGTGCAAGCGGTTCCTCACGGACAAACACATTCACTTTGAGGTTGATGTTCAGCACTCCTTGACCGGATTGTTGAGGCGCAGCCGCCATGCTCTCCACCAGAAAAAAACGTGGAGACCGGTCCAAACGGTTCACATATTGAATTAAATCAGCATAAGTGCCCTCGTAGTTCGCTGTAATGGTCATCATGCTGAGCTCGTCAGATCCCTCAATGGGCTCAAAGGCGAAGCTGTGTTCCTTGGGCTTAATGCCCGAAGCTTTCGACATGGTGATCAATTCATTCACAAGAGTTGAGGAGGCGGTTCTGCGGCTTAAAAAGAATTTCGCCAAGAACTGATCGCCTTCTTTACGCGCCTTTTCCGATTTGGCCGCCAGCACCGTCAGCCGTTCGATCTGCTTTTTGTGTTGAAGTTGCTGTTTGCGAAGAGCGGCGAGTTTCATTTCGAGCTGCTCCGGGGAGTCTTCCCACGGACGAAAGGCAAAGAGCGCAGCAATGACATTCGCCAGCAACAGCAGGCCAACTACGACGCGAGCAACCAAGCGGGGATCGTGCTTGCGAATGCGGCCGGCTGCGAGGGAGGAGTTTGCCATCCGGCCCAGCTTCAGCCCCGCGAGCCGTTGTCGAATGCTAGAGCTTCTGGGCATAGTTCACACTGACGCGATAGCGGTACAGAGGCTCAGTTTGGGACGGCGGCAACATGCTGTTGACTTGGGTTGCCCCAAACTGCGGCGAACTTTCAAGCCGCATCAGCATTTCAACAACCGGCTCAGAGGACTGCGCGCCGACCACCATTTCGAGATAAACCTGATTTTCAGGCGTTACCTGGGGCCGGATGGAGATAATCCGCACCGAATGGGGAATCACCTTTTCTAAGTCCGAGAACATCCGGGTCCAGGAGATGCTTTTCCGCAGCAGCAACTGATTGAGAAAAATGCTCCGTTCGATCACTTCGCTGTTTTCCGGTTGTCGCAGCACGGCTTCCAGGCGCGCTTGCTCAGCCGCTAGACTCCGGACTAGCTGTTCGGCTTTCTGGACCTCGGCGCGCGCCTCACGGGTGAGGTCATCGGTGAGCAGCGCCAGGTAGGTGAACACGCCAAGCGTTACGGTGAGCAGGCTGCCTAGCGCCCAGGCAGCGACCAGGTAGGGCCGCTCCCTGCGGAACGGTTCGGTGGCGAGGTTAATCGTGAGCCTCACTTAAGCGGCCTCCCCCATTTCCATTCCAACGGTTTGAAGATAGCCAAGTAAACCAGCGTTAAAGGGGCCGGGAGCGCCGAATACCGACCGCAACGGGCTGACTCGCGTGTTCAATTCCCTCTCTAAATCGGCCGTCAGGGCCTCGCCAAAGGGCCCAAAACCGCACAACAGAAGCCGGCTTGGCCGGGTTTGCATCTCGTCTTCAATATAGGCGTAAGTCGGGAACAAAACGCCCGTCAGCTCCCGTGTGGAGACTTCTTCAAGCTCCACGCATCGAAACATGCGCAGGGCGTTGTTCTCGGTCACGGCGACGCTCAGCACTAGTCCGCTGAGCTTGGCAGTAACCACCAAGCTCGTCTCGGAGACAAGGTTGAGGGCCGCCAAGGCGGAGATGGTCACAAACCCAGGATGAAGGCCAGCAGCTCGCAACGGTGCCTCGTATCGCGCGAGAATTTCGTGGGACACAACGGCCACCACGACATCGCGTTTCTTGCCGCCAATCCGGTGCGGCTGCACCTGAAAGGAAACGCTCGCCGCGTCCAGATCGAACGGTACGCTCTTCTTGACACGGAAGCGCACCAGCGCCATTTGCTCCTGCGGTTCACTAGGAAAGGAATCAAAGTCGAGCACAGCTACGCGCCCACAATAGTCGGGTAGCAGCACTGCGGCTGTCCGCCTGCGTTGAGCGGCAGGCGGCGCCAGGCGGAAGATTGCTTCTTCGAGCCGTTCCGGTTGGAGCACGTTATCTCGCACAGGCGACGGAGAAATTACCCCTGGTTCAAGAGGTTCGAACCCCGTCGATTGCGTTTTTGCCCGGTGTGCCCAGGCAATTCCCGCCTCCGAGAATTCAAACAGGAATTCCGGCGGCGGATCCTCCACAAGGCGTTTCAATTTGGCGATGATCGACACGGGCGTTTCACCCTTCGATAAACGTCACTTTGTTAATCTCTTTCAGCGTTGTAACGCCCAGCCGTACTTTTTCAAGTGCGGATTCTCGCAGAAAACGCATCCCCTCTTCCTTGGCGGCGCGCTTGATTTCCGAACCGGGACGCCGCTCGAGAATCAGCTCGCGGATGCGTTCGCTCAGATCGAGCAGCTCATGAATGGCGGTTCGCCCGCGATAGCCTGTGCCCCCACATTCGAAGCACCCAGCTCCCTCATAAAAAGTAACGCTGCGCCATTGCTCCGGGTTGAGTCCGCTTTCGAGGAGAACCGAATCGTCATAGCGCACTGGCCTTTTGCAGTGCTCGCAAATGACCCGCACCAGGCGCTGGGCGAGAATGCAGTTGAGCGCGGAGACAAAGTTGTAGGGCTCGACGCCCATGTTCAGAAAACGGCCCAGCACATCAATCACGTTGTTGGCGTGAACGGTGGTGAAGACTAGGTGTCCGGTGAGAGCGGCGTTGATGGCGATTTGCGCGGTTTCTTGGTCGCGAATTTCGCCCACCATGACTTTGTCCGGATCGTGGCGGAGGATCGAGCGAAGACCGCGAGCAAAGGTCAGCCCCTTTTTTTCATTCACCGGAATTTGCGTAATGCCCTTGATTTGATATTCAACAGGGTCTTCAATGGTGATGATCTTATCCTCGTCGTTTTTGATCTCCATGATGGCGGCATAGAGCGTGGTCGTTTTGCCAGAACCGGTTGGCCCGGTAACCAGCACCATGCCATAGGGCTCCTTAATCGCCCGGCGAAAGCGAACAATATCATGCTCGGAAAAACCCACCACGTCGAGATTGAGTGAGGAGAATTTTTCGCTCATCGACTCTTTGTCTAAAACGCGGAGAACGGCGTCCTCGCCGTGGACCGTGGGCATGATCGAGACGCGGAAGTCGATGAGCCGCGATTTGTAGCGCACGCGAAAGCGCCCGTCTTGCGGAACGCGCCGCTCGGCGATGTCCAGCTCGCTCATGACTTTAATGCGGCTGATGATGGTGGAGTGCCATTCCTTGGCGATGGGGGGCATGGCGTATTGCAACACCCCGTCAATGCGATACTTGATGGCGACTTCCTGATCCCGCGTTTCGATGTGGATATCCGAAGCGCGGCGTTCCAGCGCATTGAAAATGGTTGTATCGACCAGCTTGATGACCGGCGCAATATCAGAGTCAGCCGCCGTCAGACGGTCAATGGACAGCGTCTCATCCTGATTTTCTTCATCGCCGACGACGTCAAGCGTAAAGCCTTCGGTTACTTCCTCCAGAACGCGCTGGGATTGCTCGGTCTTTTTCAAAAGATCGGAAATTTGCGATAGTGTGGCAACTTTGACGTGCAGCTTCTTCGCCAGCAAAATGGAGAGCTCGTCAATCAGATTGAGATTGCGCGGATCGGCCAGAGCAATTTCCAGCGTTCCGTTGTCGGCGCGCAAGGGCACAAAGTTATAGCGAAACATGAGGTCCACGGGAATGGACCGGAATAGATCATGATCGATGCGGCCTTCTTTTAAGTCGACGAATTCGCAGCGGTAGCGGGCCGCAAGCGCCTTGGCTTGCTGGATCTCGGCCTGCGGATCGTTGACTCGGGGACGGTCTGTAGCCATGCTCTCAGAGACCTCCTCCCACCGAATCGGAAATGGAGAAGATGGGCAGGTAAAGCGCCACCAGCACGAAAGCAATGAACCCGCCCATGAAAATCATGATGGCGGGTTCAATCAAGGACAACGCGGCGGTCATCTGGGTGGTGACATCGTCTTCGTAGAACTCCGCCACGCTGTTTAACATCGCGGGCAGAGCGCCAGTGGACTCTCCTACCTCGATCATGTCAATGGCCAGCGGCGGAAAGATTTTCGTTGCTGCCAGGGACTTTGAAAGCGGCTGCCCCTCCTTGACCGACTGTCGAGCCCTTTCCAGCGCTCGCCGCAACAATCGCGACTCCATGGAGCTAAACGCCGTCTCCAGAGCTTGTACCAAGGGAATGCCACCCAGCAGCAGCGTACTCAGAACGCGTCCGAGCTGGGCAACTTGGTATTTCACCCAGATGGGCCCGAGCACCGGTGTATTCAGCTTCCAGCGGTCTAGGATCTCTTTGGCAGACTCAGTTTGCGACCACACCCGTAGGCCAACGATCGAGCCGATCAGCGCCACAAACAGAATCACGATATAGTCCCGCGCCGCCGTTCCGAAGGTGATCAGAAATTGTGTGATCGGCGGCAAAGAGGCCGACAGACCCGAGTACAGCGTGGCAAACTGCGGGACTACGTAGGTGACCATGAACACGATTAAGGCAAACACCATCACCGTCAGCACCGCCGGATAAATTAAAGCCAGCAGTAGTTTTTTGCGAATGGCCAAGGAGAGGCGCTGATAAGCGAGGTATCGCTCCAAGACCTCCACCAGGGCGCCGGATTTTTCCCCCGCTAGAATCGAGGTCACATAAATGGGCGGAAACACGCCTGCCGCTGCGAAGGCGTCGGAAAGCAACATGCCGTTCTTTACCTCGTCGCGAACCACCTGGATGTGCTTCGACATTTTGGGGTCGGTCAGACGCTCAGCCAACAAATCCAAGGATTTCAGAATGGGCAACCCGGCCTTGACGAGCGTCAGAAACTGCTGGTTGAAGATCAAGAATTTCTCGATATTGATCTTCTTCCGTGCTCCCACGCCTAACGAAGAGGTCAAAGAGCGGTTGAGCGCCTTGATGGTGAAGACGTGAAAGCCCTGTTGCGCAAATCGATCCCGGAGCTCGCGCTCGGAATCGGCTTCCGCCACCTGTTCTTTGATTTGCCCGCGCGCGTCGGCGTACTTCAGCAGAAATTCAGCCATTGGCTCACACAAATACCCCCATCCGGCGGAGGGGCCATCCACAAGCTATGACGGCGCCGCAAAGCAGATCGTGGAACCAAACTTCCCAAGTTTGCCCCCTGCCATCCGATAAGACCCAGTGCAGGAACAATTTCCCATGATCCGGCTGACCCGACTCAATCATGCACCGATTTATCTGAACTCGGACTTGATCGAGCATGTCGAGCTCACGCCCGATACCGTTATCACGTTGACAAATGGCCAGCGATTCATGGTTTTAGAAAGTCCGGACGAAGTTGTGCAGCGCATCTGCGACTTCCGCCGCGCCATTCACATCCCAGCCGAAGTGTCGAAAGAAAGCGAGCTCGGGGGCCCGGGGCAGCGGCTCAGCTCCCAGGGGTGCCAAACGACTGACAGGGAATGAGACCACAGGAGGGAACAAAAAGTGAAACAACAAGAATCTCTGGCGCCGCTGTCCAACCCCACGGCAGCGATCCGAGCGCACGATCTGGCGAGACACCTCAGCCTTCAAGCTGGGCCCAGCGATCCCCGAAGAACACCCTGACGTCGAGCACCGAAGAAGCCATCCCGCAAGATCGAGGCGCCGAACACGATGGCCAAAAACCAAGGGCTTCGTCCAGATCTCGCATCTCTGGCTGGGGTGCTCCTTGCTTTGGGAGGGATCCTCGGCGGTCTGCTGCTGGAAGGCGGCAAAATTTCCGATATTGCCCAGTACACAGCCGCATTGATTGTGCTCGGCGGTACGACCGGCGCAACCATGCTCAATTCGCCCCTGCCTACCTTCTGCTCGGCTTTTCGCCGGCTGGCCACCGTCTTCTTGGAAAAACAGCAGCCCGTCGAAGACGGAATCGACCAGATCATCCAATTCGCCACCAAAGCGCGGCGGGCCGGGATCGTAAGCCTTGAGGCGGATGTTGAAAATATCCAAGATCCGTTCTTAAAAAAGGCGCTAGCCTTAGCCGTCGATGGCGCCGACCTGCAGGAGATCCGCTCCATGATGGAACTCGAAATTCAGCAGCTCGAGCTGCGCGCTGAGTCTGAAGCGAAAGTTTTCGAACAGGCCGGCGGCTACGCCCCCACGATTGGCATCATCGGCGCTGTTCTTGGCTTGATTCAAGTGATGAAGAACCTCGCCAATATCGACGAGGTCGGTCACGGCATCGCAGTCGCTTTCGTGGCCACCGTTTACGGGGTTGGCGTCGCCAACCTCTTCTTTCTACCAGCTGCCGGTAAGATCAAGGCGCGCGCTGCGGAGGAAGTAAGGTTCAAGGAAATGATGCTCGAAGGCGTCGCCGCGATCGTTGAAGGGCTCAACCCGAAATTGATCCGCAACAAATTGGAGGCCTATGCCCCGAAATCCGTCCCGCGAGGCCAGCGGAGGAAAGGAGCTGCCCGCCATGCGGCGTAAGAAAGTTCCAGAAAAGGAGAATCACGAACGCTGGCTTGTTTCTTACGCCGACTTCATCACCCTGCTGTTTGCCTTCTTTGTCGTCCTTTTTGCCAGTTCTCAAACGGACAAGGGGCGTGCGCAACAGGTTTCTGAATCCGTCAAGAAAGCCCTAGAAGAAAACCAAGTCGCAACCGCGTTGGCTGGCATCCTCGGCGGGACGGTGGACCGCAAAGGAATTGGCAACGCGCAAATGCGAGGGCCGGGGGGCGCTCAAAAGCTCTCGCAGCAAACGTTTCCCAGTGTTGTCGAGTTGCAAGCCTCTGAGCGCTTCCTCGCGCGCGAATTGAAAAACGAAATCGAAGCGGGGAAAGTTGTCGTCCAGATGACCCCGCGAGGACTCGTTGTGAGCCTCCAGGAAGCCGCCTTTTTCTCACCGGGCGACGACCGGCTGGCTCCAGAATCCTTCGAAATTCTCGAAAAAATCGCCGAGGCCATTCGAAAGCTCCCCAATCCCATTCGTCTCGAAGGTCACACCGACTCCCTTCCGATCCACAATGCGCGGTTCCGAAGCAACTGGGAACTCTCCGCCAGCCGGAGCATCGCGATGATGGAATTTCTCCGCGACGAATTTGGGATTGCCAGCCAACGAATGGCGATTGCGGGTTACGCGGACACTGCGCCCGTGGCCGACAACAGCACTCCTGAGGGCCGTGCCCGGAACCGCCGGGTGGATATTGTCATCCTGAATCGAACGGGAATGATCTCAGAACCGTTTGCGCTTGAGCATCGCTTGGGACGGCAGGCTCGCAGCGCCGGCACAAATGACCGGCCCGCACTCCGCTAAAACTCTCAGTTGATCTCCTTGCTTTGGGCTGTTGCGGGTTCCGGGCTCCAGTTCTGTCTCACCACGAGAGTCTGATCCGAATAAAAGGTGCGTCGCCCGGTATTGTTGAAGGCTACTGGCACCGCGCCAATCACATATCCGTTTGGCCCGCCCTGCACCGTGAAGATGTATCCACTCTTGGTGCCCGCAGCAAGGTCTCCAGGAATCAAATCGGCAGCGGCCGGACCCGGGCTGCCGCTTGCGGGCGGACCAAGCTCCTGAAGGTTTGCGGCATAACGGCCAAACTGGGAGAAATACTGGGTCTGGGCCGTATGGATGGCTTGAATGGTGCGAATGGCCGCCATTTCATGGGCCTGCATGCGCTGTGCGTTGATTTTCGGAATCGCGATCGAGGCGATCACCAAGATGATCGCTACCACAATCATGATTTCAATCAGCGAGAAACCACGCTGGCGCCGTCGGCGCGGGGAAAGGCCAACTGCGCTTTTTGCGGACGGTTCACGGGAAACGAATGCTGTCCTGCTCATGGCAACTATCGCTATCAGATTTGACGTTAGCACAGCAAAAAACGTGGAAGGAGGATAGCTACTTACCCCGATCCCTTGCCAGACGCAGGAGCCAGCGCGCCAGGAGCGACCCACCCGCGGCAGCCGAGCGTCACTCTCCTAGACAGCGGCTTGGCCGGCCGCCGCAAAACCTTTGACCAGTGTGTCGAGCGCGCGGAGCCTCGCTAACAAGCCGGGCAACCGGTCCAGCCGTAAGGCGTTGGCTCCGTCTGAAAGGGCCCGTTCGGGCGCCTCATGGACCTCGACAAACAACCCATCAATGCCGATCGCCACGGCCGCGCGCGCCAGCGGCTCAATAAATTCGGGTTGACCGCCGGAATGAGCACCAGCAGCGCCCGGCATCTGAACGCTGTGCGTGGCGTCGAAAACGACGGGCCAACGGCTTCGCAGAATGGGCAGCGCTCGCATATCCACCACCAAATTGTTGTAGCCAAAGCAAGAGCCGCGCTCGGTGAGCAGGATTTTGGAGTTTCCCGTAGAGGCGACCTTTTCAGCAGCGAGGTGGATGTCGTAGGGCGAGACAAACTGCCCTTTCTTGATGTTCACGACGCGCCCGGTGCGGCCTGCGGCGACCAATAGGTCGGTCTGGCGACAAAGAAATGCTGGAATTTGAAGAATGTCGACACTCTCTGCAGCAAGTTCGGCTTGGAAGGGTTCGTGGATATCGGTGAGCACTGTGTAGCCTTGCTGACGCAGATTTCCTAGAATCCGCAGACCTTCTTTGAGTCCAGGACCGCGATAGGAGCCCAGGCTGCTGCGGTTGGCTTTATCGAAACTCGCCTTGAAAACGAAGGGGCCGGCGATCTGGCGGAGAGCCTGCGCCAAAAACTGCACATGCTCTTCGCTTTCAATGACGCAGGGTCCAGCGATGAGCACAAAAGGCTCACGATCCCCGAGCTTCAGCGACGGGGAAATTTGCATGCCGTCCTTCCTTACGGAAAATCTCGTTGCGATACCGGAGTGCGGCGCCAATAAAGGCCCGGAACAAGGGATGCGGTTCAAGCGGCTTGGACTTAAATTCTGGGTGAAACTGGCAGCCCAAAAACCAGGGATGATCGGGCAGCTCACAAATCTCCACATATACGCCATCCGGCGTTTGACCTGTCAGCCGCATGCCGTGCGCCGTGAGTACACCTTCGTACTCACGGTTGAACTCAAAGCGGTGGCGGTGCCGCTCGCGAATCTCCGCTACCCCGTAGGCCTCCCGGGCGAGTGACCCCTCCGCTAACTTGCATGGGTAAGCCCCAAGCCGCATAGTTCCACCCAACTCATCGACTCCCTTCAGTTCTCGCAATTTGTAAATCACGCGGTGCGGAGTGGCAGGGTCAAACTCGGTGGAATCGGCTTGAGGCAGGCCGCAAACGTTTCGAGCAAATTCGATGACCATGGTCTGCATTCCCAGGCAGATGCCAAAGTAAGGAACTTTGAACTCGCGGGCATAACGAATGGCGTGCAGCATGCCATCAATTCCGCGCTTCCCAAATCCGCCCGGAACCAGAACCCCGTCGTAAGGCTGTAGCCGCCGGCAGCATTCCGGCCAGGTAAGTTCTTCCGCCTCCACCCATTCAATGTTCACCTTCACGCCGTGAGCCAAACCGCCATGCAGCAGCGCCTCTTTCAAGCTTTTATAGGCGTCCTCGTAGGTGACGTACTTACCCACCAGTGCAATGTCGACTTCACCAATGGGATTGCGCATGCGCGTTAGCATGTTGGCCCAGCGGCGCAAATCCCGCGGCTTGGTCGTCACGCCGAGTTGCTTCAAGATGAAGTCATCGACTTTCTGATCAGCAAAGACGAGGGGCACTTCGTAAACCGAGGAAACATCATTGGCGCAAATGACAGCCTCGATGTCTACGTCGCAAAACATGGCGATCTTCTCTTTGACCTCGCGGCCGAAGGGGCGTTCCGAACGGCATAGCAGCATGTCGGGCTGGATGCCAATGGCGCGCAGCTCCTTGACGCTATGCTGGGTGGGTTTGGTCTTCAACTCCTGGGCAGCTGCAATCCAAGGTACGAGCGTCGTATGAACGAAGACCGCGTTTTCGCGGCCTACCTCGTGCCGCATCTGCCGGATGGCTTCAAGAAATGGCAAGGACTCGATGTCGCCTACGGTTCCCCCAATTTCTACGATGATGATGTCCACGCCGGCCGCTACACGCCGCATCGCCGCCTTGATTTCATTGGTGACATGCGGAATCACCTGTACGGTCTTGCCCAGATAATCACCGCGCCGCTCGCGTGCGATGATCTGTTCATAGAGCCGGCCACTGGTTAAATTGTTAGCTTGAGTGAGTGGCGCGTGGGTAAAACGCTCATAATGGCCCAGATCGAGGTCGGTTTCGGCGCCATCGTCGGTCACAAAGACTTCTCCGTGCTGGAAGGGGCTCATGGTTCCCGGGTCGACGTTCAGATAAGGGTCGAATTTTTGCAACGTCACGCGCAGCCCGCGACTCTCCAGCAAACACCCGATCGAGGCCGCCGCAATGCCCTTGCCGAGCGAACTGACTACTCCGCCAGTGATGAAGATGTACTTGGTCATCGCCACTCTCTCATGGGTTTGGAATCACCGACGCAAACAGCTTGCTCACAGCCTCCAGGTCCTCTGGCGTATCCACGCCCAGAGACTCGTAATCGGTTTCCATCACCCGGATTCGAAAACCGTTTTCAATGGCCCGGAGCTGTTCAAGACGCTCGGCCTTCTCAAGCGGGCCGACGGGCAGCTGAGAATATCCGAGCAGAAAATCCCGGCGGTAGACGTAAAGGCCAACGTGTTTATAGTGGACTGCCTCATGGCCGCGGTCATAGGGGATGGGCCAGCGAGAAAAGTAAATGGCGTCTCCATCCAGTGCCGTCACCACTTTGACCACATTGGGATTCTGGATCTCCGAGGGATGTTCGATTCGCTTTTTTAGCGTGGCCATGGGCGCATGGGTGTCATCGAGCAAGGCCAGTGTCGCTGCGTCGATGGCCCCGGGGTCAATCAGCGGCTCGTCGCCCTGGATGTTGACGACAATGCTGGCGGAATCCGCGCTGGCCACTTCGGCCACGCGATCAGTCCCAGAAGGATGGTCTGGCCTTGTTAGCCGGACCGGTGCGCGGAACTGCTGCGCGGCTTGCGCGATCCGCTCATCGTCGGTGGCAATGATCACCTCACTGAGATAGCGAGCCTGCTTGGCGCGCTCGTAGACGTGTTGAATGAGAGGCTTCCCCGCAAGTGTGGCCAGTGCCTTTCCCGGAAACCGCACCGAGGCGAAGCGGGCCGGGATCACACCCAGGATTCTTTGTGGCACATGCGAGTATAGCACGCAAGCAGAGCCTTCGAATCCTGTGTACACTGAAGGCAGATTTGAACCAGACATTCAGAGTCAACCATGAACCGCCGAATCTTTCTTACAACTAGTCTCTTCACCACCGCCTGGAACGCCTTGGCGCAGCTCGCAACCAAACTGCCGCCGCCATTTCATACACCCTCGGCCAACAACCGGCCCCGCGTAATTCCCCGTCCCAACGGCGCCCAGCTGTCTTTGCCCAGCGGTTTTCACATCGAGGAGTACGCCAGCGATGGTTTCGAACGCCCCCGTTTTATGCTCGCTGGGCCTTCGGGGGAACTCTTGGTCACGGACTCGGTTGCAAACGGCAAGGTCCATCTCTTAATTGACAAAAACCGGGATTTTCGCGTGGACGAGCGCAAGGTTTTGCTGAGCGGTTTGGACCGGCCCTACGGTCTTGCCTGGTGGAAGGATTATCTCTATGTAGCTGAAACGACTTCAGTTAAGCGTTACAAATATGACCGGGCAAACATGACCGTGGAGGGCGGCGAGGAGATTTTTCCGATGAAGGATTTTGGCAAAGGGCACTGGACCCGGAGCCTGCTGTTTGATCGCAAAGGCGAAAAGCTCTACATTGGCGTGGGTTCAGAGTCCAATGTGAGTCCCGGCGAACCGGAGCGCCGGGCCGCAATCAACCGCGTCAACCCGGATGGCTCCGGTCACGAGCTCTTCGCTACAGGTGTCCGTAATCCCATTGGCATGCGTTGGTATCCAGGCACCGATACGCTGTGGGCCGCCGTGCAGGAACGCGATGGGCTTGGCGATGATCTGGTGCCAGACTATCTCACCGCAATTCAGCCCGGTGGCTTTTACGGCTGGCCCTATAGCTACTTCGGCCCGAACGAAGACCCCCGCAACAAAGGATTGCGGGAGGACTTGGTCAAAAAGACGATCGTCCCAGATGTTTCTCTCGGCGCCCACGTCGCCGTGCTTGACTTTATCTTTTACCAGGGCAAACAATTCCCGGCCCGCTATCGTGGCGGCGCCTTTCTGGCTTTCCATGGCTCGTGGAACCGCTCGGAGCGGGTCGGCTACTCTGTACACTTTGTGCCATTCCGAAAGGGCAAGCCAGCGGGTCCGCCAGAACCATTTTTAACGGGCTGGATGCTGGATCCGAAAAAGCAGGAAGTTTGGGGGCGTCCGGTTGCGGTTCATGAACTTCCCGACGGGAGTCTTTTGGTCTCAGACGACGGTGGGAATAAGATTTGGCGCGTCTCTTACAAGGGTTGATTTGGATTTGGTCGGCAGCTTCAGCAGCTGATTTCTCTCATCAGCAGCACCTCGCTTTTCAGCCCGAATGCACGGTATGCCATCCGGCGGCGCGTTCGAGCCGCTCCCCGGCGGATAACCTGTTGCCCCGACCTGAGGTCTGCCGCTCCTGCCACGCTGAGGTTTCGATTGGTAAACCGAAGACCCTGCGAGTAGTCTCTTTTAGTCACGAGCAGCACGGAAAACTCGGCAACTTGTCATCTGTATTCAGAGCCGCTGTCGCCTCACAAAGCTACTTGGGAGAGCCCGATGACTGGCTCAAGCGGGGTGATCGAGGCCATGAATGTCTGGCTTGCCATCGCGGCATTGCCACCTCGGTTTCCATCCCCAGTGAGGCCAAGTCCCATTTTCCAGCCATGGCCGATTGCCTCGTCTGCCACAACAAAATTGATCCTCCTTTTAGTTGTGAAACGTGCCACCTGGGCGACAAATCGCTCAAGCCTGCCTCGCACACACCGGATTATTTAGACTCCCACACCAAGCGGTCCTTCAAACAAGGCTGTGCGCTGTGCCATGGCAGAAAATTCACTTGCCTTGGCTGTCACTGATGGCGACCGTTTCGACGCGGCAATCCCCGACAATCAGGGCACGCTCTCGCCGGTCTTGCTCGTCCGGTGGCAAGGCTCGGTTGACGCGAAAATCGACCTGGACGGAGTCTGAATTCGCAGGGTGGGGAACTTCAAGCACCCAGCTGTGCTCGCCGCTGACGTGCAGCTGGTAGCGGCTCAGCAGCTGGCCGCTTGAAAACGCTTCAATTCGCAGCGGATCGCTTGCGTCAATCATCTGCTCCAGAGCAAACAATTTCAAGCTAATCCGGTACACAAAGCCTATGGCCAGCGGATCAAGGCCGAGCGAGAATTCCGCTTCCACCCACCTCCAACCCTCGCCTTCGGCTTGATGCCACCCTTGGAGCAGGCGGAGATGGTTCATGGCCCAAACGCTGCGAAGGAGGTAGAAGGCACGCTCGTCGCCTTCTAAACTCACGGGGTCGGATTCCGGAGTGAGCGAAACCCGGAACGATCGGACTACTTCAAACTTCGAGCGCGCGATCATGCGCCGCAGGCAAGCGTCGGTGAAGATCCAGAAGTTGCTGTTGTCCGCATTGAGCTGATCTTCTTCCAAAAGGAAGGCGACGGGTACGGTGTCAATCCGGCCCGGAAGCCCGGGCGCTGTAGCCATGATCCGGCTGCTGAGGATTACCCAATCGCAGCACCGCGCCAGTTGATCGAGGAGGACGAAGGGATTTTTGAGGTGATAGATGACCCCCAGGGCGAGGCCCAGTCCGAACCGCAGTTGTGGGAGACGGCACTGCTCGTCGATGTTCAAGGCACGCAAACAGAGCGAGGATCCCAGCGCCTGGCGCAAAGCCTCGACCCCCTGCAAGCCGTTGAAGTTCGTCGTGGGATTGTCAATGGCGTGCACGGCATAGCCGAGATGCTCGAGAAAGAAGCTGAGATCGCCGTCGCCGCAACCGACATCGAGACAGGGTTTTCCTCCCACCAGGTGGTCCAGAGCGGCTCGGCTCCCGCCGTCAAGCAGCGTTTCCAGATGCTGAACGTTGCTAAGCGAGTCGTAGGGATACCAGGCGATCTCTGGGAACTGGGCCTTGGCTCTTCGCAGCGTCTCGCGGAACTCGATGGCGCGGCGCACCAGCTCGCCTTGGCTTGTGCCGCGTTGAAAAATCTTCCATCTCAAGGCATCAGCTTATCATTGCGGGCCGGCTCTAAAAGGGGGCAAGCGGCCCAGACCGCCTACCTTCCAGCCGGCGTTCCACCGAGATGCGCCTGCCATCACTGCGTAAAGTGACCAAGCCGTGGCGATCGGTACGGTACACCTGAATGTGGCGTTGTCGTAGCCGTTCTAAGACGCTCGGGTGAGGATGACGAAAAAAGTTGTCCTCCCCGGCCGATATCAACGCGAAGCTAGGATGCAGAGCGTCCAGCAGCGAATCGGTGGAAGACGTACGGCTGCCGTGGTGGGCCACTTTGAGAACTTGACAAGGTTTTAAATCCTCGAGCATCTCCACTTCGCCTGGCCGTTCGAGATCGCCTGTCAACAAGAAGCACGTCTCACCGTAGTCCAAACGCAGGACGAGCGAGTCATGGTTGGTAGGGGTCATCCATTTGGGCTGGTAATCAACAGGAGGTGCGAGCACGCGAACCATCACCGGCCCGATTGACTGCGTGTGACCTTTGCGTAAGCTGCGGATACGAATGGACTGGCGCTGGGCCTCGGCTTGTAACTGGCTCCAGGATTCGCTTTCTGGCGTTGCGCCGACCCACAACTCGCGAGGCTTGAAGTTGCGGATCAGGGCGAGAAGTCCGGCCGCGTGGTCATCGTGCTGGTGGGTGTTGGCGATGTAATCGACTCTCCGGATTGAGCGGCTCAACAGATAAGGCGTGACGACGTCTTCACCAATGTCCAAGCGTGGCTTTGCGCCGGTTTTACCGAGCGAAGGGATTCCACCTCCATCAACGATCATCCACTGTCCGTCGGGAAACCCAACGAGCAGGCTTTCGCCTTGACCAACGTCGATCATCGTGACTTCGAGCACACGGGCCTGGCTCTGCGGAGGAAAGGGATGCCAGACGATGAGGGCCAGTAGGGACACAGTTGGAATGAAAAGTAGCCGTTTCCCCAGCAAAGCGAGTGCGCCGAGCGAGACAACAAAAGCGGTGGCCAGCCACCAAGGCGGATCCGGGACGAGCCAGTTCGGTTCTCGGGCCGCATGCCAGCGAGCGAAGTTGCCCGACACATGCACGAGTCCCTGTGCCAGCCACACCGGGAGCGGCCAGCCGGTCAGCGCAGCTAGAAAGCCTACCGGAACGGCGAGTGTCAACAAGGGTGTCACGAGCAGGTTGGCCGTGACCGCCGTGAGCGAAAGGCGGTGGAAATAAAAAATTACCGGCAAGGCAAGTCCAAGCTGAACAGCGAGCGAAACCAGGACCGTTTCTGTTGCTGCCAGCGAACACCACGCCGCTAGGCGCACGAGCCCGAGGCTAATCGTGAAGCGCAACCCTGTCACATGATGGAGGGTTTCCGCGATCAACCGCAGTTCGATGCGGAACTGCGCCTGGTGTGGCTCGAGGTGGAGGTCGCGATCCGTCTCCAAGAGTCCGTGCAGAGCTTGGCGAAGCCGTGTGGTGCTGGCCTCCAAGGCCGGTGAGGCCAGCGCCGCTAGCGCGAGGACCGAAAGGAACGAAAACTGGAAACTCGCCTCACGGCAACTCTCTGGGTCAGCGAGCAGAAAAATGACGACAACGGCGGCAAGCAAATTCAAGGGACGGCATCCTCGGAAAAAGAACCGGCCGATAGCAAACAGCGTGAAGCCGGCTGCCGCCCGCATCAGAGGGATTTGCCAGCCGCAGATCCCCACATAAGCCCAGGCAAGAAGAGCCGCGAGCAGCTGGGCTGAAGTTCTTCTTCGCACAACCACGCTCAGCAAGGGCACGAGGACTGCCGCCACGATGGTCAAGTGAAGGCCCGAAATGACGATGGCATGGTATGTTCCTGTACGGCGAAAATCCTCCACCCATACCCGCTCAAGCCGTGAAGAGTCACCGACGAGGAGCGCTTGCAGCATGGCTGCCGTGTAGGGATCATCCGCGTAAAGCTGCTCCAGGCGGTCGAAGATCAACGCGCGAGTGTGGTAAAGCGCAGCTTGCCACGGGTTGCCGCAGTCTCCCAAAAGCCGGGGAGCGGCACCGCGGCGTACGGTTGCGGTCCAGAAGATCTTGCGGCGCGCCAAATAAGCTTCGTAATCAAATGACCCAGGATTTTCAAAATTCCGTGGCTGCCGGAGTCGCGCCTGCACTTCCAGCCGCTGGCCATAGGCGATCCGGGGTGGCTTTTCGTCCTCCTCGAAATAGAAACTCACCTGCACGCGCGCCCCGGGCGCTAACTCCAGGATGAATTGCACGCGGTTTTCAAACCAGGCGGGAGGAGCCACAACACAGCCCTCCAACATCACTACGCTTCCAGACTCGACGGGAAGTGCTGGCCGCGGGCCTGGTCGCCGCCAGCAAGCAAGAAAAACCCCAAGGCTTAAGATGAACACACAGAGATACGCCAGGCGATAGGTTGAGAAAGCGAGCGCCAAAAGTCCGCAAACGAGCAAGAGGAGGAGTTTGTGCAGCTCAAATCCGAGCGCGTGCCCGGTTACGATTCCAGCCAGTAAGCACAGCGCCGGCAACAGCAAAGGATTAGCCCGAAGGCGCATCAGCAAGTTCGTTGCCTCGACTAGCCAGAGTTCTCAACAAAATCGGCGCCAGCTGCATCAGAATGAAAGAAAGGGGCAGATGGCTTGTATGAAACGATCTGGGCTTTTCCTGGTCTTTCTGTTTTGGTTGGCCTGCGACTCTGCGGCATACGCCCAGCTTGCGGCTCCACGACAATTCCGAATCGAAGAGTTACGAACTCCCCCGGGATTCGAGGTGACAGTCTACGCCACGGTAGGCGGCGCCCCGCGACACATGGCATTTGGACCCAACGGGGTACTTTATGTGGCTGCGCGGAATGGCGGCAACATCGTCGCGATTCCTGAACAAGGCCGGACTGTTGTTGCTCTGCGCGGTCTCAATGGTCCTCACAGTCTGGTATTTCGCAATCAGGAGCTCTGGGTCGCTGTCAACGATGGCGTTTTACGGTTTTCTGATCCGACGCCCGAGGATCTCGTGATTCGCTCGCCCGCTCGGCGCGTTCTCACTGCCCCGGCCGGCGGCCAGCATTCTACGCGGACGCTTGTGATCGACGCCGAGGGAAAACTTTACCTCAGCATCGGTTCCACTTGTAACTTTTGTGTGGAATCCGATCGCAGGCGAGCGGCTATCGTGCAGTACAACCCGGATGGGTCCGGAGAGCGCCTGTTTGCAACCGGTCTCCGCAATACAGTGGGCTTCACCTTCCACCCTCTTACGGGGCAAATGTGGGGCGTCGATCATGGGGGCGATCACTTAGGCGATGACGAACCGCCAGAGGAAATCAATTTGATCGAGGAGGGCAAAGATTACGGCTGGCCCGACTGTATTGGCAAGCAGCGTCCGCTACGTTGGGGCCCGCAGGCCCGCACGGACCGCTGCAGCGAGACCATCGCCCCAGAGTTTGAAATGCAGGCCCACGCGGCTCCTCTCGGCATCGAGTTCTACACGGGTGACCAGTTCCCCGCGTCCTACCGCTACGACGCCTTGGTGACCTTTCACGGCAGCTGGAATCGCACCCAACCAACCGGCTACAAAGTGGTCCGCATTCGCATGAAAGACGGCAAGCCGGTTAGCCAGGAGGATTTCCTCTGGGGATTTTTGGATTTAACCACTCGAACCCGCTCGGGCAGACCGGTCCACGCCATTACCGGCCCCGATGGTGCGGTCTATGTTTCCGATGACGGAAATGGCAACATTTACCGCGTCCGCTACCTAGGGCCCCGGATTAACGAAGGCGGAATCGCGAGGGTCACGGAGAACATCTATGCGATGTACGGGCAGCGGCTTTCAATCGATGGCGGCCCAGTGCGTGTTTTCGCCAATGGATTCACCTGCGAAATCCTTTATGCAGGCGAAAATCAAGTCAATTTCGTTCTGCCAGAGACGCTTCGCGGCGAAGTCACCATTCGCATCGAAAATGAACGCGCGGCGGATGAACAAACAATTACGGTGGAGTGAGAAATGGCAGCTGGCGTGGCTACGCTAGGGCAAGGTCGATTCCACGGCTCGCGCCAGTTCCTCATAGGCCATCTTGCCGGGATGATAAAGACGCACCAGGCCGTTGCGGTCCACTAACACCAGGGTAGGCGTCGTACTGCACCCCCACACTCGGAAATTCTCTTCACTCAACGGCACCGACATTTCCCCGAGCATCGCGTAGTGCTGCCGCCGGATTTCTTCAATGTACAGTTTCTCCTGGGCCGGAGTGGCTTCGGTGCCACGAGCGGTATAGCCGTAGCGCTGAGTAGGGCCTACGATCACCAGTCCCCGGCCCGCGTATTTTTCCAGAAGCTGTGCCAAAACTGGCCCCTGAGCTTTACAATCCGGACACCAGTGCGCCCAAAAAAACAGGAGAACAGTCTTGCCCTTCAAAGAGGAGAGCGGCCGCGGTTTCGGGCCTAGCCACTCCTTGATTTCAAGCGGGGGCGGAGGCTGGCCTTCGAGTGTGAGCAGGTGAATATTCTTCTGAATCCGGGCTCGAATGGAAGTGTTGCGCCAAGCAGCCAGCTCCTGGCGCAGAAAAGAAACTCCTTCACTTCGCTGTCCTCTAGCAGCAAGCAACTGGCCCTGAACCTCAATGGAAGCGCCCAAGGCGATGGGCAGCCGGGGTTCGTCATCGAGTCCTCTTGTTTGGAGAGCGTCTAAACACATCCGCCGGGTTTCGGCGGCATAGCGTTCAGCTTCGTCATAGCGCTTCCGCGCGAGCGCACCTCGTCCCAACCACGAGTAGGCTTCGAGCCACTCTGGAGTTACCCCGTGCTGTTTCCGGAATTCGCTCAACAGCGATTCCGCTTTTTGAAAATCATCTTGCGCGAGGGCCGCACGGACATCAGCCACCAGGGCGGCGAGGCCTGAGCCGGAGAGGGTGACAAGCAGGAGCATCACTCGCATACGCCCAGCATATCAGCGGCCCCCTCAAGCAAGTAACAGTCCCCCGTCGACGATGAATGTCTGACCGGTAACAAAAGAAGCGCGTTCACTGGCCAGCATGAGGGCGATTTCTGCCACTTCCTCGGGTTGTCCCAAATGCCGGACCGGTTGGAGGCGCAGATGTTCGGCTAGCCGATGCTCGTCCTTCCAGATATATCCACTCATCTCCGTCTGGACTAATCCGGGGGCAATGGCGTTGACTCGAACCCCGCGAGGCGCGAGCTCGAGAGCATAGCATTTGGTCATCATGATCACGGCGGCTTTGGTCATCGAATAGAGCAGGTTCACCGGTTCGGGTTTGATCCCAGCAACTGCGGCAATGTTGATAATCGAGCCCGACCCGCGTTTGCACATTTCTGGCGCCACGAGACGCGTGAGCCGGTACACGCTTTTCAGATTGGTTTCCACGGCCCGGTCAAATTCTGCCTCACCCAGATCCAGGGCGTAGCCGCTGACCAAATTGGTAGCGGCATTGTTCACCAGCACGTCTAGGGCGCCGACTTCGCGGTGAATCGTGTCCACCATGGCCTCGAGTTCTTCCAGGCGAGTTACATTGCATTGGATTGGAATGAGCCGCCCGGGAAGCATCGCGTTATCTTGGACAACCTGGTCAAGCGCATACTGCTTCCTGCCACAAATGAAAACCGTGGCGCCAACCTTGGCGAATAACTCCGCAATGGCCCGGCCAATGCCCCGGCTTCCGCCCGTCACCAGGGCGAATCGGTCTTTCAGCACGCTCATGCTTTTAGTAGTTCTTGTGTCCAGCGGACGCTGGCGGCAAGATCCTCTCTTTCGGTTTCTGCAAGTTTTTCTTTCGGCGGCGGATGATAGGGTGACGGCGTACCCTTTTCGGCGAGCGCGAGAAAACGGCTGAACTCCCAAGCTGGCGTCGAGCGGTAACCGTCCCAAAACTTCGGATCCAGCACAGCGTAGTGACGGGGGCCAGTAACAATGATTTCCATCGAGAGGGCTTTTCCTGGGCACAGTTGCTGGTATTTGCGCACCCAATCCCCGATGTTCACATTGCCTTCACCCATGCGCACCCAACGGACAGCCACGCCCTCCGGTGTGCGCCACAGCCGGCTATCGCGCACGTGACTGGTAAGGACGTAAGGATGAAGTGTCTCGAGAGTCAAGTGCGGGTCTTCGAGTGCCCAAACTGGATTACCAGAATCGATGCAGGCGCCTACTACGTCCTTGCCAGCCTCCTCAATTAGCATTTTGAGTTCGCGCGCTTGGAGATCGCCGGCATGATTCTCGATGGCCACTTTTTTGTTGGCGTCTCGGAACTGGGGCCCGACGGCGCGCAGCACTTTCACCGTGTTCTCAATATGCGCCTCGATGGGCAGCTTCCCGGTGCGGTCCGCCATGGTGCCGAGAAAGGCCCGGACAATTGGCGAACCCACGATTTGTGCCGCCTCGAGCATCCGGAGCAACTGCTGCTCCGCTGTTCCTTGTGCCGGGTCGAAGGACTGCGACGACGGGCACACCGAGCGCATCCCCAATTCGATTTCGATGCCGAGCCGCTCGGCATGGCTGCGTACCTTTCGAAGATGCGCCGGGTCGAGACTCCCGATGAAGCGGATTTCGGAGAAATGCACGACCTTGGCTTTGTGGCTTGCCGCCAGATCGAGGTACTCAAACGCGGTGTAACCTGAAGAACGGACGCTGAACAGATCGATCCCAAAACGCACGGACGAATTCCTCGACTGCGCCGCCGCCAGCGGGGCGGCTGCGGTTGCAAGAAAGGTTCGACGGAGCATCAGATTCTCTCACCTTCCTTTTCGAACAAGAGGCGTTAGACGAATTTTGCGGAACTCTACGGCTCCGTGGTCGCCTTGAAGAAAAAGCGGTCCGGGTAGCGCTTCGTCGGCGTCGATGGCTGCGGCCGTGAGGCCCTCTGCTTCCACTTTGTCGAGAATTTTTTGGCCATTTAGCACGACGGTCACCTGACGGCCGACGATGCGGATCTGGTAGGTTTGCCACTCACCCGCCGGCCGGCTGGCGTTGACAAGCGGCGCCACACGGCTGTAAAGTGCGCCATTCGAATGGCGACTGGGCGGTTTGCCGAAGTCATCGAGGATCTGAATTTCATAACGCCCGCGCAGGACGATCCCACTGTTGCTGCCTGGCCCCAACCTGACTTCGGCATGCAAATCAAAGTTCCAGAACTTTTCGGCCGTGAGGATGTTGTTGGCCCCTGCGACGTTTTTTAGAATGCCGTTTTCGACCTTCCAGCCGAGCTCCCGGCCGGACACCACCGGAAGCCATCCCGTGAGATCTCTGCCGTTAAAAAGCTCGATGGTTTTCGCCGCGACCCAGCTTCCGTCATCCCGATCCTGAATCACTGGTGCTCGCACGCCAGTCCAAACAAGCCGCGAATTCGGATTGCCCTCTACTTCAAAGGTGCCTTCCAAGCGATCGCCCACTAGCTTCGCCTGATACACCAAGTGTCCCCGGTTGTTGACCTGGAAGCCGAAAGTTAGCTCATCGCCTTGAATCCGGATCTCCTCAATCGGGTTTAAGTCGCCGGCATAGGCGCTGATGAATTTACCTCTCGGGTTGGCCGTTTCGGCCGCTTCGATTTCAAGCCACCAAGCACGCCGGCGCGGTTCGTTGCGCACCGTAATGTCCCAGCGGCCGTTGAACTTCGGATTGGCGAAAAGCGGTGCGAGCTCGAGCAGCGCAAGCGTGGCCAGGCCCAGTGCGATCTTCATCCTTTGCCCTATTTTGACAGAAGCTCGCGAGGGATTTCTCAACCGGATTTCCGCTTGTAAGAGCAGAGAGGCTAGCTAGGCCAGCGCCAGCGCTTGTACCCCGGCGGACCTCAACTTTGCCTCTTGCCGGCGACTCGGTTACAGTCAACGAAGGGCTTCCCGATATGTCGTCAAAGAAACCCCGAAATTTTAAGAGCGTCGTTTACAATTTTTGGGGCCCGCACTGGGATTCCACGCTCCGTAAAGTGACCAGCCAAAACGACGGGAACATGGGCCTAAAATTGCGTATCAAAGTTCACTTCCGCCCGATCGAACTGCGTAATGGTCCCCAAGGGGGGGTTTATCCCGAGCACGATGATCGCTGGAACGCTTGGCACTGGGACTATCTTGCCTTTCGCGCTTGGCGAAACGAAGTGAAGCTGATCATTGAGCAGTTCTGGGAAAACAAATTCTGGCTTGTTCCCCCGGAGGATTATGATGGTTTGGATGTAGACGGCCTGCGCCCCAATCTCGCCTGCGAGCTGAAGCTAGAATTGCTCGAAACTCCAGGTGGCGCGCATCACGTTTTTAACGTGATGGTGCAAGGGGAGCATCGCGCCAATCGGGTGCTAGCCGGCGGAAACGGCTTTACTGGCTGGCTTGCCGACACGGACCGAGGCGCCACCCCGGATTCCAACACCAAGATCATTCAAATCAAAGATCTTGCTCATTTGTTCAGTATGCCCTTAATTGGGCGCGACAACACCGGTATCCACCGTTATTACCGCCTTCAGATGCCGCTACTTTCGAGCGTCGCCGTATTCAACGAGGAACACGCTGCGCACGTGCCGGTTGAGGACAGAGGCGTTTTGCACAAGGTTCAAATTCCGCACGCGCTACCCTGGATGAAGGCTGCCTGCGAGCACACGGGCGTTGATGCTGAGCGGTGGAAAGTGGCTACCAAACGGCCTGCTGTAACTTCCGTTTCCCAGCGGAAAGGGAACAACAAGTAGCAGGCGCCGAGTGCGGGGCTCCACTGGGATCATCGGCATGAAGCTAGAATAGAGAATCGATGTGCGCACGGCGGGTTTTTTCTGCTCATGCTTCGGGCGACAACCATCGAGTAGTGTCCGGGTCTCCTCGCCCTTGTTGAGTTCCTAGCGCGCAGCTAGTGTGTCGCGGAAACCGCTGCTGTTAGCTCGTTCATTCCGATCCTAGTTCGTCTCCAAGTAGGTGGGTGATGCCGCTCAGCAGTTTTGCCGAGATCGCTCTCATTTTGCTTGCCGCCGTTGCGGCCGGCGCCCTTGGTTACTGGTTGAGGCAGCCGCTCATTGTCTCCTTCCTTACGGTTGGGATTTTGGTTGGCCCGGCAGGTGCTGGAATCGTTACCAAGCACGAGGAAATTGAGCTGTTTGCAAGCATCGGCATCGCGTTATTGCTGTTTGTTGTCGGCCTGAAGCTGGATCTTCATACGGTGCGCACTTTGGGTCCTGTGGTGCTGTTGGCCGCGACGGCCCAAATTGTTCTCACCGCTTTGATTGGCCTAGTGATTTGCCTGGCTCTCGGGATGCCCGTGCTGACGGCGGTTTACGTCGCTCTCGCCTTGACGTTCTCGAGCACGATTATTGTTGTCAAGCTGCTCTCTGACCGCCGCGAAATTGACGCCTTGCACGGCCGTCTCGCAGTGGGATTTCTGATTGTGCAAGATCTCGCGGTGATCGCCGCCATGATCGCGATCGTGGCGATTGGCGGCGGCGCTCAATCCGAGTCGAATTTATTGGCGCACGCCTCGGCGGTCGCTGCCAAGGGCGTGGGCTTCGTCAGCTTGATTGTTGCTCTTGCTTGGCGGCCACTGCCAGCGGCGGCTGCCTACCTCGCCCGCTTGCCGGAACTGCTTGTGCTGTTTGGAATCACCTGGGCTGTCGTTTTAGCGGCTGCTGCATACGCCCTCGGACTGAGTAAAGAACTCGGAGCGTTCCTTGCGGGAGCTTCGCTTGCTTCCACTCCCTACCGCGAGGCGATCGGCAGTCGCCTGGTGACCATGCGGGACTTTCTCCTCCTGTTCTTTTTTATCGACCTAGGCGCCCGGCTTGATTTTTCAACGCTTGGCGCTTCCATCGGCCCGGCCATCGGATTGTCGCTGTTTGTGATCGTGGGCAAGCCTTTGATTGTGCTTGCTGCCATGGGGGCCATGGGCTATCGCAAGCGAACAGGAACACGGGTCGGCCTGGCTCTGGCTCAAATTAGCGAGTTTTCTTTGATTCTGGGTGCTCTTGGTGTCAGCGTCGGTCACCTGGACCAAGGTGCGATGGGACTCATTACCGCGATTAGCCTGGTGACCATCGGCGTGTCGACCTACCTCATCAATCACTCCGAGCGGATCTATGAAAGGCTTTCCCCCTGGCTGAGCTGGTTTGAGCGCAAGTCGCCTTTTCGCGAGTCAGCATCCGATCTCACCACTCCTGAGACCAAGTTCGATGCTCTGGTCATTGGCCTGGGCCGTTATGGCAGTGGCATTGTTCGTCACCTCCTTCTTCGAAACCGCAAGGTCATTGGCGTCGACTTCGATCCTGAGGCCCTCGCCAAATGGCGAGCAGTTGGCTTGCCAGTCTGCTATGGCGATGCGAGCGATCCGGATTTGCTTGACCACCTGCCGGTGGACCGGATCACTTGGGTTGTCTGTACGGCGCCCGATGCGTCGGTCAGCCGTGTCCTCCTGCAAAACCTTCGCCAGCGTGGATTTGAAGGCAAAATCGCCGTCACTTGCCATTCCTCGGATGAAGCGGATCTCCTCCGCTTGGAAGGGGCTGATCTCTTGTTGCGACCCTACGCGGACGCCTCCGAGCAGGCGGCGGATGCAATCACGGCGGCCATGGACAAGTTGACGGCAATTCTGACCGCGGTGCCCGCCTTGCGCCAGGTCCGCTTGAGTTCGACTTCCAAATGGATTGGCCATCGCATTGCTGATGTTCCAATTCGGGACGAATTTGGCGTCACGGTGCTCGCCGTCAGCCGCGGCGGACGTACATACTTCAATCCAGGTGCTTCCTTTCAGCTGTTTCCCAACGACCGGCTGTTTCTTTCTGGCGAGCCCTCTTCCCTCGAGCGCGCCATCGAATATCTCTCCATCGTAGGAGGGCCGGGCGAAAACTCCGAAGAACGATTCGCCGTCGATGAGGTGAAGGCGAGTGACTTTTCTCACTGGGTGGGGCAAACGCTCGCCAGTCTGGCGCTACCCAGCCGGTTTGGGGTGTTGGTTCTAGCCGTCGCGCGGAAGGGAGAACCGATATCTGCGCCGGACCCCCATGCGCCCATCAGCGATTCCGACGTTCTCGTCGTGGCTGGGACCCCAGAAAACCTGCGGCGATTGCGCGTCGCCTCTTGATCCTTTGCCCGCAGGCCTGTTCAAGTTCGAAACCGATTTCCACCTCGAAACCCATTCCGAAACGCGGGGGCGAGAACGGCGCTTGGCTGCTTGCCCAGCGTTGCTCTCCCGGTCTTGAGTTTTCAAGCGATTGCACTTGCTTGCCTGGAGGTAAGGGCCGATGGCCGCTTCTTTGCACCAAGCTCATCGGCCGTGCTCCACGCACGGCGAATCGCAACGACGAAGGCCCATCAACTATGCCCGTGTTCAAACCACGAAATCGACTCGTAAATTTTCGCCTGAGTGAAGAGGAGTTTGAAAAGCTGAAAGCAAGCAGCTCCTTGAACGACGCGCGCAGCCTTTCGGATTTTGCCCGTGCCGCTGTTATGCGCACCGTGGCAGAGCTGAGCAGCGGGGAGGGGCTAAATCCTTTGCAGAGTAAAGCTACGCAGGACCGGCGGTTGAGTGAGCTGGAGTCGCGGATTGAGGAAATGATGAAGCTCATCGAGGCGCTCCGTAACCAATACCCCGTGCCTTCTAGGCAACAAGAATTTGACTCGAAATCCTGAGAAAGGAACGAAAGCATGCATCTGCTCATCGGCGTTGCTCTGGCCGTGAGCTCCGGTCTGCTGGCTCAAGGCCCAGTTGCGGACTCCATGCCAAACCTACCCGCGCAGCGAATCGGCCCCCATGATTTATTAGCCATCTCGGTCTATGGCGCTCCCGAGCTAAGCCGGTCGGCGCGCGTAGGAGCCGACGGCTTGATCCGCCTCCCCATGCTGAGGCAGAAACTTAAGGCCGATGGCCTCTTGCCCTCCGAGCTCGAGCTGGCGATTGCCGCTGCGATTCAATCCGAGAATCTTCTTGTGGATCCGGTCGTCACCGTGACCGTCGCAGAGTATCACAGTCGGCCCATTAGCGTGGTCGGTGCCGTACGCAAGCCGCTCACCTTTCAGGCCATGGGCAGCTCCACGCTTCTGGATGCGCTCACACGCGCCGAAGGACTCACCCCGGAGGCCGGGCCCGAAATTCTCGTCAGTCGCAGCCAGCCTGGGCCGGACGGAGCGCCGGCTACGATTGTCCAGAGAATTCCCGTACGAGCTTTGATTCATGAGGCCGACCCGGAAATGAATATCCAGCTGTATGGAGGAGAACAAATCCGGGTTCCCGAAGTGGGCAAAATTTATGTGGTTGGCAACGTTCGCAAACCTGGGGCCTTTCCTGTGCAAGATGCCTCCGGAACGACTCTGTTAAAAGTGCTGGCTCTCACCGAGGGCCTGCTGCCGTTTGCCGCCAAGCAAGCCTACATCTACCGGCAGCCACCCAATTCGACCGTCAAACACGAAATCCCCGTCGAACTGCAAAAAATCGTCGAACGCAAGGCGCCCGATATTCCCCTGGAGGTGAACGACATCCTCTATATTCCGGACAACAAAGGCAAGCGGCTTACGGTCACCACCCTTGAGCGTCTGGCAGGCTTTGGCTCAGCAACTGCAAGCGGAATCATCATCTGGCGCCGTTGAATGGCCCACAAGAGAGAATCACTTCAACAAGTCCCGAGGATTTCAAACATCGAGGAAGGATCGTCTGAGATGCCCCTAGACAAAACAGAGCGCGAACTCATGGTCATGCCCGAGCCCTACCGTGTTGCTCCTTGGATGAGCCCGGTGGCCATCCCCGAGCCCGAGGGCGAAGAAGAGGGAGCCCCGCTTTCGCACTACTTTTGGGTGTTCCGCCGCCACCGCTGGAAAATCCTGGCGTTTGTCACGCTGTCGGTTCTGGCTACCGCTGTAGTCTCCACGCGAATTACCCCCATCTATGAATCTACGGCCACGGTGGATGTGGATCGCCAAACGCCGACCGGCGTCGTCGGCCAGGAATCTACGCGCTCCAACGGTATTAACGACGCGGATCAGTTTCTCGCCACCCAGGTGAAGTTGATCCAATCCGATAGCGTCTTGCGTCCTGTGGCGCAAAAATATCAGCTGTTACGCCACGAAGGGCAACTCGATGAGGCGTCCGGCGCAGCGGCCGCTGCTGGTCAAGCGCCAATCTTTCTACGCAAGCTGAAAGTAAACCGTCCGTCGAACACATACTTATTACTCATCAGCTACCGGTCTCCTGACCCACAACTGGCGGCGGATGTAGCCAACGCGGTGGCTCAATCCTACCTTGAGCACACCTACTACATCCGCTACCGCTCGTCGGCCAGTCTGACCAGTTTCATGGAAAAGCAACTTGAAGAGCTGCGGGCCAAGATGGAGCAGTCGAGCGCTGCGCTCCTGCAATTTGAAAGGGAGTTGAATGTAATCAATCCAGAAGAAAAAACTAACATTCTCTCCGCTCGGTTGATCCAGCTCAATTCCGAGTACACCAATGCCCAGGCCGACCGTGTACGGAAGCAAGCTGCCTATCAATCCGTGCGGAACGGCTCGCTTGAGGCGGCTCAAGTTTCTGGGCAAGGCGAACCGTTGCGCCGTCTCACCGAGAAGCTCAACGAGGCGCAGGAGCGCTTCAGCGAGATCAAAGCCCACTACGGGGCTGCGCACCCAGAATATCGCAAGGCGGCGGCCCACTTGGCCGAAGTGCAGCGGCTACTGGAGAAGACCAAAGAGAACATCATCCAGCGCGTAGGGATCGAATATGAGGAAGCGGTCAACCGGGAAGCTATGATTCAGAAAGCGTTACAAGAGACCAAGGCGGAGTTTGACCGCCTAAACGCTCGCTCCTTTGAATATCAGGCCTTAAAGCGAGAAGCCGAAGCGGACAAAAAGCTTTATGAAGAGCTGGTGAGGAAAATCAAAGAAGCCGGCATTAACGCAAGTTTTCAGAACTCCGCGATTCGCATTGCGGATATGGCCCGGCCCGCCCTGAAGCCCGTATTTCCTAATATCAAGTTGAATCTTGCTCTCGCGTTTGTTTTCTCGACGCTGCTGGCTCTCGGCGCAGCGGTAGTTAGCGATGCGCTGGATAACACCATTCGGGACCCCGAACATGTCGCGCGCACACTGAAAACGGAAGTGGTCGGTACACTTCCAGTTGTGAAAGACTGGCGCAGCCGCCTCGGACCTGTCGCTCAAAATGGAACGGGAACGGCCCTCGTGGCCTTAT
Organism: Bryobacteraceae bacterium; assembly: GCA_025056455.1. Taxonomy (GTDB): domain Bacteria; phylum Acidobacteriota; class Terriglobia; order Bryobacterales; family Bryobacteraceae; genus CADEFT01. Next base: position 88,456 of record JANWVY010000007.1, read on the forward strand.
CGGAGGGTAATGATGCGGTGAATGGATATGCAGAGGCGATCCGGACGCTTCGGAACTCCATTCTCTTGAGCGATTTTGACCGGAGATTAAGGTCTCTGCTCGTAACCAGCGCTTCGCCAGGGGAGGGCAAATCGACCATTGCAGCGCATCTGGCGGCAACCCACGCCAGCCAGCATCACCGTACGCTGCTAATTGATGGCGATTTGCGCCGCCCAAGCGTTCACAAACGATTCGGGCTGTCCAGCACTCTGGGATTGTCAAATGTCTTACTAAGTGAAATTTCTTGGAGAGAAGCGCTGGTGAAGCCCGAGGGGTTGCCGGAACTCGATGTGCTTCCCGCAGGACCACCGTCGCGACGCGCCGCGGACCTCATTGGTCGGGGGCTGCTCGAGTTGCTAGAGGAAGCAGCGAAGGAATACGACCTGGTTGTGCTCGACGCTCCACCTTTGCTCGGATTTGCCGAGCCCTTGCAGATGGCGACGGCAGTGGACGGCGTCGTTGTTGTAACCCGTGCCGGTGAAACAAGCCGCAAGGCTGTTGGCGCTGTGCTGGCGACTCTTGGACGTCTCCGAGCCAACGTCATTGGCCTTGTTTTAAACCAGGTCCACCAAGAATTAAGCGACAGCTACTACTATTACAGTCACTACGGCAAGTACTACCGGCCCAACGCGAAAGGATAGGTTCGCCCAACTCGTTCCGTCTCTCCCGAAGATCTCGATTGACGAAATCCGAGGATACTAACGATGCATCGCACCCAGGCTCAAACGGCGGTTGGCAGCTCCGTTACTGACCTCTCGCGCTCTTGTCGGCGAGAGCGCTGGCAGGCCATCGCCGTTTCGCTGACTTGGATGACGGCGTTTCTCATTCCCTGGGGGGACATGATCCAGTTACCGTTCGAGGTGCAGGGCAGCCGCCTGTTTTCCCTTATCACGGCCTTTGTTTGGATCCTCGTTTTGTGGAAGAGGCAGAAGGCCAGGCGCTTGGACTTTGCCCACTGGTTTCTTTTTCTGTTCGTAGTCTGGGCGACGTTGAACGTGCTCTGGACTCCGGAGGCGGAACGAGGGCTCCGCCGGGCTGCTTCCTATCTTCAATTGTTTTTGGTGACGTGGTCCGTTTACCAGGGATGTGACCGCTCTGGCCGTTATCTCGCGCTCTTGCAGGCCTACGTGTTTGGCTGCTGGGTCGGGGTGGCGGGCCTGCTGTGGAATTTCTCCCGTCAGCTCTACACGGGGGATGGCAGATACACGGCGCCGGGATTTGACCCGAACGATCTCGCAGTTACGCTCTCCTTAGCGATTCCGATGGCCTGGCGTCTGGACCTAGAACCAGGGCCGCTGCGATGGATAAACCGGTTTTTCGTCCCAGTCGCCGTATTTGGAGTCTTGTTGACCGCCTCCCGGAGTGGTTTGGTAACGCTGGCCATCTGCCTCGGTTTCACCTTGACCCGGCTCATCCGCCTGACCAAGAGATCGATTTTCAGGCTGGCGATAGTCGTGGGACTCACCTTCGCCTTGGTGAATGCCATGTGGAGTGAGATTTCGATTCGCAGGCTTTCAACCATTTTTGAGCAGCTTTCAAGCAGAGACATGAACGGGCGGGTGGACATCTGGCAACGAGGGTATGCCGCCTTTTTGGAGAGTCCCCTGTTGGGACATGGTGCGGGGGGCTTTGGCGCCGCGGTTGGGACATGGCGGAGCCGCGAGCTTGCGGCCCATAACGCCTACCTCGGGTTGGCTGTTGAACACGGGCTGATTGGCTTGGTGCTCTTCGTCAGTGCTTTCCTGGCTGTACTCGCACGAGCCCGGAATTCGCCGCCACCAGAACCCCAGCTTTGGCTCTGTCTTCTGTTTGCTTGGGCCGTGGCGGTGACCTCGCTCAGTTGGGAGAACCGCGAAACCACGTGGCTGTTACTTGGAATCGGTGCTGCCTTGCCGCGCCGACCGCGCCGGCCGAGCTGGCGAGTCGTTTTCGGAACCCAGCCCTGGGGGAAAGCATATGCCTAGCGTGCTATTGTTGACCACTGGTCTTGCAACTGGGGGGGCTGAAGCTCAGGTTGTACTGCTTGCGAAATCATTTCAAGAACGTGGGTGGAGAGTAGGCGTGGTATCACTGCTTCCACCGCAAAGCTATGTGGCCGAGCTCGAAGCCGCAAGGATTGAGGTCACCCATCTCGGGATGCGTCGCGGGGTTGCAGATCCGCGAGCGTTGTGGCGGCTCAAGACGCTGTTGCGTCGCTTTGGCCCGGACATTGTCCATAGTCACATGGTTCATGCCAACCTCGCTGCCCGCCTAGTGAGGCTGTTTTGTCCGTTTCCAGTGTTGGTCTGTACTGCGCATAGCATGCGAGAAGGGGGTTTGTGGCGCGAGCTGGCTTATCGGTTGACTGACTGGCTATCGGAGGCCACTACCAACGTGAGCCTGCGGGGACTGCGACGTTACCAGCAGCGCAAGCTTATTGGCAAAGCTAAAGGGTTTTGGATACCGAACGGGCTTGATCTGGCGCCCTATACGCCTGACGCTGCAGTTCGAAACGCGGTACGGCAGAAAGAGGGCTGGCAAAACTCTTTTGTGTGGCTGGCAGTAGGAAACCTACGCGAACCCAAGGACTATCCCACCATGCTGCAAGCCTTTGCCCGAGTTGTTCAGCACAGGCCTGGCACGCGACTGGCCGTCGCCGGAAGTGGGCCGTTAAAAGGCGAGCTCGAAGAACTCAGCCGCCAGCTTGGAATCAACCGTTCGGTGCAATGGCTCGGCGCTCGCAGCGATGTGCCAGAGCTACTTCAGGGGGCAGATGCTTTTGTGATGTCATCGCTTTGGGAAGGCACACCTATGGCGCTGCTGGAGGCCTCTGCCGCCGGGCTTCCCGCTGTGGCACCCGACGTCGGCGGGATTGGCGAGGTCATGGTTCACCGAGAAACTGGCCTTCTCACCCCGCCGGCCGACCCCGAATCTCTCGCCAGAGCCATGATTGAGATCCAGGCGCGATCCTCCGACGAGCGACGGCAGATGGGGGAGAATGCGCGTCAACGTGTTTCAGAAATCTACTCCATTCAGAAGGTCATCGCAGATTGGGAACAGTTATTCCAGGACCTTCTCAAGCGTCGCGCGGCTGGCTCCGCGGTGGCGCAAACATGGACTGACTTCAGAGAAAGAGGCTGGAAGAGAGGATGAGGGCGGCAAAGCGTTTGATGGACCTCGTGTTTGCGGCCGTGGCTTTGATCTTATTGTTCCCCTTGCTAGCTGCCATTGCTCTTCTTGTCTGGCTCACCTCGCCAGGACCAGTGCTTTTCCGGCAGGCGAGGCTCGGATTAGAAGGCCGGCCGTTTCAACTGCTGAAATTCCGGACGATGGTTCACCCCGCTCCGGATCTGCGGAACGCGGATGGATCAACCTACTCGGGGCGCGATGATCCCAGAGTCACGCCCCTCGGGCGGCTGCTGCGCGCTACCAGTCTCGATGAACTTCCGCAATTGTGGAACGTCCTGCGAGGAGAGATGAGTCTGGTGGGGCCCCGGCCGGATCAAGTCGACCAGCTGCAGTATTACTCTCGCGCGGACTTGGAAAAACTGCGAGTCCGTCCTGGAATCACAGGCCTTGCCCAAATTAGCGGGAGAAACGCGATTCCGTGGGAGGTGCGGCGGCGGCTTGATTGCGCCTATGCCTCAAACTGGAACCTTTGGCTGGATCTTAAGATTTTGGCGAAGACGGTTCCTTACGTGATCCTACGGAAGGGGATTCATCATGATCCTTTGCCGGCCCAGCCGGTGGCGAATTCTTCCGCGAAGTAAGCTGCGCAACTTTGTCGACGAACATTTGATGGATGGAAAGGTTGGCAGTAAGCTCGGGGTGAAACGTGGAGACCAGATGCAGCCCATCCTGCACCAGGACCGGATCGCCGTTGTAGCGCAAGAGTATCCTGGCCCGGTCGCCTACGCGCCGGATGATCGGCGCGCGAATAAACACCGCTTCAACCTTGCCGTCTAACATCACTACGCGACTGTCAATCTGGCGGCCGTAGGCGTTCCGCTCGACGTCGATGTCCACAAGCTTGAGGGATGGCTGTTCCGGCGAGGTGACGTTTTTTGCCAGCAGGATTGCTCCCGCGCAAGTTCCAAAGATCGGTTTCGCAGAGCCGAAGGCTTGCAAGGATTCAAACATGCCTTCGTCTTGAAGCAATTTGAGCATCGTTGTGCTCTCGCCGCCCGGAATAATCAATCCGTCGATTCCGTCTAAGTCGGTCGAAGATCTCACCTGCCGGGCGGCGACGCCAAGCCTTTTTAGCGCTTCACAGTGGGCGGCGAAATCACCCTGCAAAGCGAGCACACCAATCGTCATGTAGGAAACGTGCCTCGCAGAACTAGCTGACTACCAGCCCCGTGTCTGGAGCAACTCGGTTTCGGAGAGTTTCGAGACATCAATTCCCGGCATCCCCATCCCCAGCTCTTCACTGGCTTCGAGGAGTTTCTCGGGGTCGTTGTAATAAGTTGTGGCTTTCACGATGGCGCGCGCCCGGGCCTCAGGATCCGACGATTTGAAAATGCCGGAGCCTACAAAGACGGCCTCTGCGCCGAGCTGCATGACCAGGGCGGCGTCGGCTGGCGTTGCAATCCCGCCAGCAGAGAAGTTAGGCACGGGAAGTTTACCGTGCTCGGCAACATACTGCACCAGCTCTAAGGGCGCTTGTAGCCGCTTGGCCTCACTTGCCAGCTCTTCTTTTCCGAGTACGGTGAGCTGTTTGATTTCCTTCATGATCGTTCGCATATGACGAACGGCTTCCACGATGTTGCCCGAGCCCGCCTCGCCCTTGGTGCGAATCATGGCAGCGCCCTCGGCAATGCGTCGCAGCGCTTCGCCGAGGTTGCGAGCTCCGCATACGAAAGGAGTCTTGAAGGCGCGCTTATCAATGTGGTGCTCTTCATCGGCCGGCGTCAGTACTTCGCTTTCGTCAATATAGTCGACTTTCAGAGCCTCAAGAACCCGCGCTTCCATGAAATGGCCAATGCGAGCCTTGGCCATGACAGGAATGCTGACGGCCGACATGATTTCGCGAATTTTACTAACTGGCGCCATGCGGGCGACACCACCTTCCTTGCGGATGTCGGCAGGCACTCGCTCCAGCGCCATCACGGCTGCCGCGCCAGCTTTTTCTGCAATCACGGCTTGCTCGGCGTTCGTCACGTCCATGATGACGCCGCCTTTCAGCATCTCGGCCAAGCCAACCTTCACACGAAACTGTTCGTCGAGATACAACATTCGCTCAACCTCCTCAAACCAGCGCCGCTGCAGGCTCCAGCCGCAGGGATTGCGCCTGGTCGAACTTTCTGTGAAACAAGTTTCCGAGGATTGCCACACCTTGCTGAATTTTCTCTGGTGGCAACCCAGCAAAACTCAGCCGGAGACTGCTTGATTCCAAGCGAGCCACTGCGAAATAGCGCCCCGGCATATAACTCACCCCTGCCTCCACGGCCTCGTCGAGCAGATCGGCCGTATCGAGCAAATCCGGCAAGCGCACCCACAGGTTCATGCCTCCCTGCGGTCGCGTGAAACGAGAACCTGGTGGCAGAAAGCGCTGGCAGGCCTCAAGTACCGCCTGAAGTCGCTTGCGCCCTTCGCAAAGCACGCTTTCAAGGTGCTTGTCGAGTCGCCCAGACTCGGCAAAGCGGAAAAGGACTGCTTGCGAGAGGTGATCCGTGTGCAAGTCACAGGATTGTTTGGCTACCGCAAGCTGAGAAATCAGAGCCTTCGGGCCCACAATCCAGCCCACGCGCAACCCTGGAAAAGCGATTTTCGAAAAACTTCCGACTCGGATGACGTCGCCTGAGCCATCAAGCTGCTTGAGCGTCGGTAAGCTCTCGCCTTCATAGCGCAAGTCGCCGTAGATGTCGTTTTCCAGCAAGATGACGCTGTGATCGCGCGCAAGGCGGAGCACAGTTTCTCGAGCCGCCAGGGTCAGGGTTGTACCTGTCGGGTTCTGAAAGTTTGGCGTCACCACGAGCAAACGCGGACGCTCGCGACGGATGTTTGTTTCCAGCCGATCCAGATCAAGACCATTTAGGGTGACCGGAACGCCGATCAGCCTGGCGCCGCACCGGGCGAACACGTTCTTTAAGCCGGGATATACAGGGTCCTCCACCAGAACGGCATCCCCCGGCCGGACAATCGCTCGCTGAATGAGGTCGATTGCCTGCTGGCAGCCACTCGTGATCAGGATTTCATCCGAGTTCTGACCGTAGCGGCGCAGAAACTCGCGCAAGGGAGCGTAGCCGAGCGGAGATCCGAGCTGTAAGATGTCGGTCAGCTTCCCGCTTGACAACACCTCTTGGCAGCTTTGTTGGAAATCTTGTAACGGAAACAGCTCACTCGCCGGCCGAGAAGCCACGAAACTGATTGGGGCCGTGCGGACTGGCCCGAGTTCGGTTGCATAGGCGAACGATGACCAGTCGATGCGTGAACTCCCTGCCTCTGCCGCAGTGCTGACGAAGCTGCCCCGTCCCACGTGACTCTTTAGAAGTCCCTCGGCTTCCAACAACTCATAAGCGGCGGAAACGGTGGTTCGATTCAGCCCAAGCATACCAGCCAATTCCCTTGTGGCTGGCAGCCGTTCGCCGTGCCGGAGGATTCCCTGCTGAATGAGATCTCGAATTTTTTCTGCAAGTTGGCGATAGATTGGGGAATCTGAGCGGAAGTCAGGACGGAGCGCCGCAAGCAATTCCACTTTAAAAGCATACCATATTGGACCACTTGGCATATGCCGGTGGAGGATCTCGGTGTCTGTCCTATCCGCTCGCGGCTAAGTCACGCTAGGACGGAGTCGCCTCGGGCGGAGCACGACCCGCTCCAGGCTTCACGCTGTGGGGTTTTGCTCTGCGTCAGCATCGCGGTTGAGCTTGGCTGGGCGTTGTACCGGGAAGCAGTTTGATAGAATCGGGTTTCCAGCCATGCTCATGTTCATTCGCCGCTGTTTGGCAAGTGCTCTGATCTTGGCGCTCGCGGCTAATTTGCTTCTCGCGCAACGAAAGAAAAAGAAAAAAGAAGAACCCGAAGAAATTACGCAAACGCTGGAATTGCCGAAGGATCCGCCCATGGCCGTCGTGGGGGATTCCCAGCGGCTGGGTTTTGTGACCGCGCCTATGTTCTCAAAAGGTCTGCTCTCGCAACAAGTCCGGGAGAGTCTCAAAGCGCTTCGGAGTTTGGTGCGGGGAGCACAGATTCTCAAGATCCGGGCGTTTGTAGCTGGCACGGGAGACCTCCGAAGGGTCCAGGCCATCATGAGCGAATTTTTCACTGAGGCGCGGCTTCCCATTCCCGCGCTAACCTCTGTACAAGTGGGCGCACTGCCACAAGAGGGCGCTCAAGTTCTTTTGGAGGCTATCACACAAGAACGAAAGCCGGTGAATCCAAATGGAGTGGCCTTTTTTTCCGGTCAGCAGGTGAGCCGCAAGGAACCGCTCGAACAGGTAGAGCCACTGGTCAAAGAATCGATCGACCGTTTGGAGCTGGCGGCTCGGGGAGTCAAAGTGGACCGCTTGGAGATGCTACGAGTAACCTGCTTTGTTAGCGCGCTGGGCGACTATTTCGCCGTGCGGAGGCTGGTTGCGTCGCGCTTTCCGCGCGCAGCGCTGTCCATTGTTCAAACTCTCCGTGGATTGACACCTGCGCTGGTGGAGTGCGAGGCTGTCGGAAGAACGTCCTCCACTCCGTCTTCACCTCTCGAATTCGCCAACCCCGAGGGGCTCCAGGTCTCGCCCAACTACTCGCAAGTGGCCATCGTAAATGCGCCAAAACTGATTTTCACAGGCGCGCAGCTTGCCTTCAACAACCAGGAGTCGGATGTGCGTTTGGCGTTAGACCGGCTGCGCAAGGTGGTGGAGCAGGCTGGTGGTTCTCTGCGCAATGCGGTGTTGACGAACTACTATCCGCTGACTCCATCCACCATCGAAAGAATTCGCCAAATTCGTTTCGAATTCCTCAATCGCGAGCGGCCCCCGGCCAGCACCATGTTGCTCTTTGAGGGTCTGCCTTCGATGGACGCGAGCTTTTCGGTCGAAGTGATCGCGCTACCCTAGGCTTTCGTGCTGCGAGCGATGAAATCTTGCCTGCGGGTCCTGCAGGCCTTTCCAGAGGCTCGCAAAACCTTGCGCACGGGCCTGCGCCCAGAGCTTTTGCATTCGATATAGTGAGCCCATGCTAACCCGGAGAGACTGGCTCGCGGCCAGCGCCTCGAGCCTGAGCCCTTTGACAGGGACGCAAAAGCAGACCCCGCGGCGTAGAGCCAAGCAGCCAAATTTCTTGTTTCTCATTGCGGACGATCATGCGGCCTATGTCATGGGGGCAGACGGCGATCGCCAGGCAGTGACTCCCCACCTCGACCAGCTGGCCGCGCAAGGGGCGCGCTTTGCCGCCCATTACTGCAACTCGCCCGTGTGCACCCCGTCGCGGCAAAGCTTTTTCACCGGTCAGATGCCTTCGACGGTAGGTGTAACCCGATTGCCAACCCCGTTGAACCCGGACAAGCCTACCCTTGCAAAACAATTCAAGCAAGCCGGCTACCGCACAGCGGTCATCGGCAAAATGCATTTCAACCGCCGAGCTTCCCCCGGCTTGCATGGTTTTGACTACTTAATCACCGAACGAGAGCTTGCCGCGGACTGGAATAAAAACGTGAGGCCCCGTCCCATACCGCAGGAGATTCGCACCAAACCAGCGTGGCGGCCCTTTCGCGACCCAGCGCGAATCTGGTTAAACGCTGACAAGTTGCCCTACCCGCGCTATGAGCAGGACATGAAAGCTGCTTACCAGGTCCGACTTGCCGAACAGTTTCTGGAAGAGAATCGCCAGACGCCCTTTGCACTCTGGGTGAGCTTTCACGAGCCGCACTCGCCGTTCGATTTTCCTGTCGAATTGCGGTCCAAATTTGACCCAAAAACCTTTCATCCGCCTCGCGTAGGCCCTGAAGATGGCTGGCAAATTCCAAAGATCTTTCGCGATCTTACCGAGGAGGACAAACAAGGGATTCTCGCCGCCTACTACACGTCGGTTTTCTATTTAGATCAAAACCTGGGGCGTTTATTGGAAAAGCTGCGCCGGTTGAATCTGGAGGAAAATACCCTGGTCGTCTACACAGCCGACCATGGCTACGATCTCGGACATCACGGGCGGTTTGAAAAACACTGTGGCTGGGATCCTGCGCTCCGCGTACCGGTCATCTGGCGCTATCCAGGAAAGATTCGACCGGGGGTGATCCACGATCTTACTGAGCACCTTGATCTTGCGCCCACCGTTGTTGATCTTCTGGATCTCGAGCCCTTACCTATTCAGCATGGCCGCTCGTTAAGGCCGTATTTCGAAAATCGGAAGATCCAACCACGACCGTATATCTTCAGCCAGTATTTAGAGAATGAGGAAGCCTATGTGCGGACCCATCGATGGAAGCTGATTTATGGTTCCGGGAAACGCGCACGCGGTGACGGATACGAGACCGATCACCCTACACCAGGACGCTACGTCCGACTTTATGACTTGCAGGCCGATCCTGACGAATTTACGAATGTGGCGGAGCGGTTTCCCGGCCTTGTTGCGGAGCTTGAGCAAATCCTGTTAGACCGATTCCGCAGCACGCATCCCGAGGCGGATCAGGAGCCGCCAAACTCAGACCGCGAGGCGATCCTCGATTGGTATCTCCGTCCGCGAGACGTTTGAAGCCTAGCTGGTGCGCCGGTAGCGGGATTTGGGCATGCGCCAAAGATGGCCAGCCCGCTTTGATAACCTAGGGGCCATGTGCAAGTTTGCACTTCTGTTCCTTCTCAGCTTGGAGATGCTCTTAGCGAGTGAGGCGCCTTCTTCCAACGGCGGTTCGGTGCGTGTGAAGCGCGAAAATTTTGGCAAAACAAGAGACGGCGCGCCGGTGTCCCTCTTTACGCTTCAAAACTCGCGCGGAATTCGAGTCCAGATTACGAATTATGGTGGCATCATCACGGCGATCTTCGTACCCGATCGTAAGGGGAATTTCGGCGACATCGTCCTCGGCTTCGATACGCTCGAGCCTTATCTGAAAGAACACCCCTACTTTGGCGCCATCATCGGCCGCTATGCCAATCGAATCGCAAAGGCGCAATTCCGTCTGGGAGGACAAATTTACCAGCTGGCCGCCAATGATGGCCCGAATCATCTTCATGGAGGAAGAAAGGGATTTGACAAGGTCCTCTGGAAGGCCCAGGAATTCCATCGAGCGGGCAGCGCCTCGGTTGAACTGACTTACAACAGTCAGGATGGCGAGGAGGGATATCCGGGTAACCTCTCCGTGAAAGTCGTTTACACCTTAAAGGATTCAAACGAACTACAGCTCGATTATTTTGCAAACACCGACCGCGATACTGTTGTGAATCTAACCAATCACACCTACTTCAATCTTGCAGGCACCGGTGACATTCTGAAACATGAACTGACACTTTATGCCGATCAGTTCTTGCCTGTCGATGGCGGGCTGATCCCAACCGGCGAGCTGCGCGCCGTGGCTGGGACAGCGTTCGATTTTACTAAGCCAACACGGATTGGATCGCGCCTTCACCTTCCTGACGAACAACTCCGGATCGGGAAAGGCTACGACCATAACTTTGTTCTTCGAGGGCCTTCGGGTTCACTGCGAGTTTTTGCCGAAGTTTATGATCCAACTTCTGGTCGCGCGCTTACGCTTTCCACGACAGAGCCTGGGGTTCAGTTCTACACGGGAAATTTTTTGGATGGCTCACTTTCTGGGAAAGGCCGCAAATACGTCTTTCGCAGCGGCTTCTGTTTAGAAACCCAGCATTTTCCCGATTCTCCCAATCAGCCGTCGTTTCCGAGCGTGGTTCTTCGGCCGGGCCAGCAATTCCGCTCTTCCACGGTGTGGAAGTTTGGCGTGAGATGAGTTTCTGGACTGGGCCCATCCGTGATTACAACCCGAATGCCAGCGCAAACCTTCCGTTGCTAGTGAAGATTTCCCGAGAAAACGAAGATCCGCTTAGAAAAGAAGCTTCAAAGCGAGCTGGATCGAACGCGGTCCGCCGACTTGAAATTGCGGATTCAGTCCTCCAAGTGCGGAGTTGAGCACCTGAACCGAACGGCCAAAATTGGCGCTCGTGAGCACCCCGATGGGGTTGGCGAAATTGGGCGTATTGGAGAGATTGAAGGCGTCGGCCCGGAATTGCAGGGCAAAGCGTTCGGCGAGTTGGAACTGCCGGCGCAGCGAGAGATCAACCTGCTTGAGGCCAAAACCCCGCATGACGCCTCTTCCGAGCGTGCCTTGCCGGCCCTGGGCCAGGGGGCCAGCGGCATCAAAGGCGGCTGGATTGAATCGCTTGCCACCTGCAAAACCACTTCCGTAGAGGTAAAGCGGCTGGCCCGGCACAACATCAGGTCGCGCTACATTGGTCAGCCCTAGCCCGAGAGGATCGCGGCCGCTGATCACCGTGACGGGCGTTGCGGTTCGCAGACGTAGCACCGAATCGAGTGCAAAGCCGCCCAGAAGGGCTCTGGCCGCGCGGTTGCTGAAATTGCGCCCGACCTCGTAGCTGGCTGTGCCGGTGAAGCTGTGGCGAATATCAAAAGAAGAGGGTCCGCGATCATTGTTTACATTCACGCGAATGGAAGGCGCTTGGAGGTTGGTGATGGATTCATCGGAAGCAGTGTCGAGCGATTTGGACCAGGTGTAGGCGAGCAGAGCCTGGAAGCCGCGCGAAAAACGGCGCTTCAACTGGGCTTGCAAGGAATGGTAGTCGGAGTAAGCCTCGTTAGTGACAAAGTCGATCCTGGTGAAAGTTGGGTTCCGGAGCACCTGGGAGCGCAGGCTTTCAACGCGTGCAAGCCGCCTGCCGGCAGCTCCGACATAGGACAGTTCGACCGATTGCGTGTTTCCGAACGGCTGCTCCACGGCGAAGCTGTATTGCCGCGTGTAGGGCAACTGGTAGCCCTCGGCCCACGCAAAGAGGCGAGGAAGAGGCGGGTTTCGGTTCAGCGGCCCGGCTTCGCCAAACAAAGCAGGGTCAGCTATCGAAATGTTGGTAAAAAACCGGCTGCGAGAGTACGGAAAATTCCCTGGACTCAAGGCAGTTCCGGCGAAGGCGTAACCCAGGTCGTAAAACCAACCAAATCCGCCCCGCAGCACCGTGCCACGAGAACGGAAAGGCTGGTAGGCAAATCCGAACCGGGGAGCGAAATTCTTGTACGTGGTGTCATACAGCTTTGAGCCTTCCGGCGCAAGCACGGCCGTTGGCGGGTTGGCGAGTCCGCGGACCGTTACGGGCAGATTTCCTCTTGCCTCTGAAGGCGCGGGATTCACCTCCCAACGCACTCCGTAGGTGATGGTGAGGTTCGGGCGAATTTTCCAGGCGTCTTGAGCAAAGGCCGAGAAGTTGTGGTAGCGCGGCTCGAGAAACGTGTTCACCTGCCGGATCTCGGCCGTCGGAACAATCCCGGTCACCAACTGGGTGATGGTGGGCACTGTCAAAACCTGCGAGTACAGCCGTCCACCCACCGAGGGAGCCATCCACCGGTAGTCAACGCCGAATTTGAAAGCATGCGTTTGAACCGTCCACGAAGTCGTGTTCACAACATTGAACTGACGTTGTTTGTTGTCGCTGAAAACGCCGGGACTAATCGTGTTCTCGTCGTTGCCCCCAATGGTCAGGTAAAAAAGCGAGGTTTCTGGTCTGGCAAACGGCGGAAAAATGAGCTCGCGGGGAAGAATCTTCGCGCCACCAAAGGTGTCCTGAACGTAAATCTGCGCGGCGCGGGATTTGCTCCAGTTCACGCGCAGGTCATTGCTGAGAGCGGTGGACAGCAGCATGGTCGAGCCCACCGTGATGGTTTCTGCGTGGGCGGGCAAAGTGGCCACAAAACTGGGAGTCGCAAAGCGACCGCGTTCCCGGTTTTCCGAAGGGGCGTAACTGAATCGGCCAAAAAGGTTGTACCGCGAGGACAGCGTGTGGTCGACTCGCACGCTCGTAGCGTTCAGCCGCGAGGGATTGGAAAAGCTCGTAATGTAGGGCGTTTCATTGGGAGCCTCGGCCAGCGGTGGGGCCACGGGCAGAGGATAGGCTTCCAGAATCGCTTTGAGCTTCCCCGTCGCTTGCTCCCGCGCGGCAAGAGAAGGAACACGCGAAGGCTGCGAGATAACCGGCTGGATTAATCTTAGCCCTTCGTAAGAAAGGAAGAAGAACGTGCGGTTGCGCCCGTTATAAAGACGTGGGAATAACACCGGACCCCCAAACGTGAATCCGAAGTCATTCTGACGGAGCGCGGGGCGCCGCAGACCGTTAAAATTTCCAAACCAGCTATTGGCGTCTAGTTTGTCGTTTCGGAGGTAGTTGAACAAGGACGCGTGCAGTGAGTTGGTGCCCGAGCGCGTCACAATCGCGACCTGGGCGCCTGGCTGGCGTCCATACTCCGGGGCGTAGGTCGAGGTCTGGATGGTAAACTCCTGCACGGCATCGACCGATGCTAGCGCTGCTGTTCCACCCTGGGCGGAGAGGGCGGGAACGACACCGCCCGCTTCATAAGGCGTCGTGGCGAAAGGCAAGCCAAAATTGGCGCTCACCCCATCCACCGTGAAATAGTTTGTCCCCGTGCGCTGCCCGTTTACTGAGAACTGGCCTTGATCGACAATCGATGCGGTGGTTAGCTGTACCCCCGGCGACAGCGCAATCAACGATTGAAACGTTCTTCCGTTCAGCGGTTGATTCTCAATGAAGCCTCGATCAACTGCGGTTGCTACGGCGGGGGACTCGCTGACGAGCGGCAGTTCCCCCGTCACCACGATGGTTTCTTCGCGTCCTGCCACCTTGAGGCGAACCCGCAAGGCGCGCTCGTCGTTGGCGTTTAAGACCAGGCTCTCAAAGCGGGCCGTCGTAAAGCCCTCCTTTTCCGCCGTGAGCTCATAGGTGCTTGGCGGAAGCTGGCGGAAAGTTACTGTCCCGTCGGTGCTGGTCACGCCTTCCCGGACCGTGCCTCGCGCCGGGTCCCGGAGACGGATGCGAGCGTTTCGAATCAGCGCATCCTGCTCATCTTGGACTGTCGCTGAAAGGCTGGCCGTGGCCGACTGCGCGGCCAGAGGAGTGGGAAAGTCAAACAGAAAGAACAGAGCGGTTACCAGGATCATAGGGAGGCCTGTATCAGGGTAGCAAGATTAGAAAATTAGTAATACCACATCGCGAGGCTCTGGATCTTTAAACAGGCCCGCGTCTTGTGCAATCTCATCGAGAGAAGCGGTTCAAACCTTCGGGCTGAGGCCAGAGCGCAGGTCGATCAGCGTGCTCTGAATGTGGTTGCACACGGGCAATCAGTTTGGCGGAGATCCGGCGATTGGAGCCTGGGTTGGATACGGCTTGGTACTGAGAATCAAAACCTTCCCTCCTTTGTGGTTTTACCCGACCTTGCTCATCCGCAAGGCGGCGCTGCGAATGGGGGCAACGGCTTTTTGCCTGCCCACGATCAGGGGACACCTCTGCGTCCCGAAGGTGCTTCGGTGCTAGACATGGCGCCGCTAGCCGCGCGTACTGGACATCTCTCAGGAGTCCCCCAAAACGCTGGAAATGTACGGCATTGGCAGCGCGAACAAGGAAGTAGACGCAGTTGGGCGGCACTGGCCGTCTGGTGGAAGCTGGCGTGCGCTTCGTTCAAGTGATCGTCATGGGCCGGGACTCTCACGACTAGATTGACAAAGCTCATGGCGCCCGTCTTCGCGCCATTGATAAAACTATGGCCGCCTTAATCAAGGACCTGAAGCGCTGGGGCCTGCTTGAGGAAACTTGAGTCGTCTGGGCGGGCGAATTCGGCCGTAGCCCCGACAACGGCATCCGCCGTGGCTTGACAGCCTGGGGCAAGGACCATAACATCAACGCCCTGCCCGTTTGGCTCGCTGGCGGTGGCGTCAAAGCAGGTCACCTTGTTGGCGCCACGGACGAGGTGGGGGGCCAGGCGATCCAAGTGGTGCATCCCATCAAAGATTTTCACGTCACCCTGCTGCACCTTTTAGGCTTGGACGACAACAATCTTCGTCACATGCACTCGGCTCGAGAAAAACAGCTCAGCCAGACAGGAGGCATGGTCATTCGCGAGCTTCTTGCCTAAGCAAATCGAGGCTTGCTGCTCGGAAAGAGGCTTGTGTACAATCCCAAATGTGGAAGTAAGTCTCTCTCTGCACTTACTTCTAAGTTCGTTTCGATCTGTCTCAGCGAGATAGGGCGGAACGAACGGGCAGGGATTTCCATCCCACCGCCACACTCCAAAAAGCTTGATTTCTGGCAAGGGGGTCGACCATGAAGTTCTTCGTGCCACCAGTCTTGCTTGTTTTATCGGTCTCAATTTCAAGCGCTGCGGACGCGCCAGTGAATATTTTCCCAGATAAAAACTTAGAGGCGGCCGTTCGCAAGCACGTCTTCGCCAAACGCGAAAATACTGAGCCGATCACCGAAGACGACGTCAAGAGTCTGTCTGTGATTACCGCGAATGGAGCCGGAATCCGTAACCTGACAGGTCTGGAAAAATGTAAGGCGCTCGCCCAACTCGAACTCGCCAATAACGAAATCTCCGACCTCACTCCTCTCAAGGATCTAGCCAACTTACAAAGTTTAGATCTTGCAAATAATAAGATTCAGGACATCACCCCACTAGCTTCCGTCAAGGCGCTCCAGTATCTCAACCTGACGCAAAATCAAATTTCCGATATCACAGCCGTCAAAGGGCTGACGGCGTTAAACGCACTTTACTTATCGAAGAACAAAGTGAGTGATCTTACGCCTCTCAGTGGTCTGAACCGCTTGGCGTCCTTGTATCTCGATGGCAACTTGATCCAGAACATCGCGCCGCTGGCATCGCTGCCATTTCTGTCGATGCTGGACCTCAGCGGAAACCAGATATCGGACATCAAGCCGCTTGAGAAAATGACTTCTCTGTGGAAACTCTACCTTGACCGCAACCGGGTCTCCGACCTTTCTCCGTTGATTGCGTTGGCGAAGGCCGGACAAGCAAACACGCCGCGATTTGTCACCATAACGGGCAACCCGTTGAAACCCGCCACCAAAGCAGCGCAGATCGCCGAAATGCAGAAACTGTCCTTTACTGTGACGCCTTAGCGTGCATCTCTCATTCCCACTCAATCGTTGCCGGGGGTTTGTGGGTGAGATCATAAAAAACGGTCGAGACGCCTTCTGTTTCGAGGAGTTCCCGACAAATGTGTTCGAGTAGCGCATCCGGCATCCGCACGGCTTCCGCCGTCATCCCGTCCACCGAATCAACGGGTCGCAGCACGACGCTATCTGGCCGGTCGAGAGTTCCGACAGGTAGCAGGATGACGGGGAACTGCCAGATTGTGCGGTCGAATCCACTCGCTTGAGACAAGCGCTGGACCGCTGCGTCGACGCGGCGGAGACGTTCCAGCCGTTCTTCCGTGATGGTCGCGGCGAAACTGCGTAACCCTCCAACCGGGGTGTGTGTGGCCACGACTGCCACGACGCGGTTAATCTCGCTGTGGCGGTTGATGAGCTCGGTTGGAAGTTGCCAGTCGGAGGGCAGGTACGGCAAGGCGAATGCCGCCCGGTAGGTCCGGGAATCTCCTTGGACTCCCACAGACCGCACGGGCAGAAGATAGCCATCGTGGGCGCGCCGGACGGGTGTTTCCTCACGCGAGCACAAGCAGCGTATGGCCAGAGCGGGACCGGGAAACGGATGCCGGCTCAGCATCTCCTCCGGAATTTCAAGTTGCCGCCCGATTTCGCGAACTTCGTCCTTGTAAAACTGGCTGAGGGGTTCAACGATGCGGCCGCTTTCGATCAATTTCTGGATTCCCGCCACACGATTATGATGCGTCTTGATCTTGTCTGCCTTGGCTGTTCCGCCAGACTCGATCGTGTCAGGATAGATGGTGCCCTGACCAAGAACCCAGTCGGAATCGGTGTAGTGGCCTGATTGCAGGATTTGTTCTTGGATGGCGACAAAATGCTCCCCGATAATTTGGCGCTTGACTTCAGGTTCCACGACTCCGGCTAGAGAAGTCAGGAATTCAGCGCTAGCGTCAACAATGCGGAAGTTACGGGCGCCCAGTTTTGCAAAGTTGGTGCGTACGAGTTCGGTTTCGCCCTCGCGCATCAGCCCCGTATCGACATAGGCTCCGTGGACGCGCTCTGGTCCAAGAGCTCGCAAGCACAAGTCAAAGGCCACAGTCGAGTCCACGCCTCCGCTAACGAAGAAAAAAACCTTGCGGCCAGCCGCGGCTTGGCGAATCTGCTCTTCGATGGCAGGAATGCGTTGTCTTGGATCCCAGTCCTCCACGCAGCCGCAGATGTCGAAAAGAAAGTTGGCTAGCACGCGGCCGCCCGGTTGGGTGTGAGCCACCTCGGGGTGAAACTGCAAGCCAAACAGCTTCCGTCGTTCATCTCCCATCGCTGCGACCGGACAAGTGGAGGTTTGCGCCAGCACTTCAAATCCAGGCGGGACGGCGACGGTCGTGTCGCGGTGACTCATCCAAACTCGCTGCTTGCCTGATATTCCTCGCAGAGGCCCCTTGGGGGCGATGACGTCGAGATAGGCTAAGCCATATTCGCCCTGGTCGCCCTTCTGCACACGGCCACCAAGCAGATGCGCCATCAAGTGCTGGCCGTAACAAATTCCGAGAACCGGTACACTCATTGAAAACAGGGCCGGGTCTACGCTGGGACTGTTTTCTTCATACACACTGGCCGGCCCGCCCGAGATGATGATTCCTCGTACGGCTTTGAGAGCGGCAGCGGGGGTTTCCGGGGCGCGTACTTCCGCATAGACGCCCAACTCGCGCACCTTCCGCGCGATGAGATGGCAGTACTGTCCACCAGTATCAAGAACGATGATTTGAGGGGTGAGACTCAAATTTTCAGTGTAACGGCTCACGCCGCCAGCTTGCTTCAATCGGTGAGGCGCAACCGCGCACTTGGCGGACCGATATGGATGTGAGGGGCAGAAGAAACGCCCCGAATGGCACTGCGAAATGCCATGTAGGGAACCCGTGTTACCTCAAGCCACTCACACAACCAGCGGCCCTCCGGTGAGTCCGGATTGAGAGCGACATCCACCCGTCCCGTATGGTTGTAGCCCAGAGTACGGTGAAAAAGTGTGTCGCCGCGCGCGCTGACTGGCAACGGCCGGCCAAACATGCGCTCAAATTCCTGCTCTAGGCGTTTGAGCCTTGCAGCGCCGATGGTCCCGTAGTTTGGATCCCCCTCGGCCCGCTTGAGAGCCTCCATGTGCTCGGCCTCGAGCTGCGCTAAGCGCGCCTGTTCGGCACGTGCCATTTCTGCCAGCTGGTTCCAGAGGCGGGACCTGGCTTCCGCCTCGATGAGCCATCGCCGGCGCAAGTCCAGCTCTTCGAGCAGCGGGGTGAGAGAGGTGCGTGCTGCCACCCCTTGCTCGACCAACTTCCTCTGGTGATCGATGCGCGCTTGCTGTCGCTCCACTAGGCGTTGGGCGGCAGTTCGCATCTCCTGCTCAAGCTCCTCGGACAGCTCATCTACCTGAAGCGGCCCAAAGAGCGTCCGGCGCAGTGTAGCTTGATCTTGCGCATCGGCGAGCATCTGGCGCGCCTCCGAAAGGTGCTTTGCAGCGAGGCCACCCGCCTCAACGAGCCGTTCGATGCGCTCGAGCTCGGCCAGAGCGCGGGCCACTTCCGGTGGCGCTTGCGCGGCGAGAGGGAAGGCCCAAGCCAAGCCCACAAGCCCCAGCAGGTTTCGCATCTTTCTCATTGTAGTACGATGAAACGAGGAGCTTAGACTAACGTTCCTTTGCCCCCGAAGAAAAGCACTGGCCCGAAGAAGATCGCATCCCAGAGCACACGCCAAGGCCTTTCCCGGCGCTCTCCCACGACAAAATCCGCTAGCGTGCGAAAAGTGGCAGAGGCCGCAGCCAGTTCCTCCCGAACGCGCTCTCGCAGGGTGGTAAAAGCTGAGCCGCCACTCTGGCTCATCGCCGTGCAAGCGGCGGAATCCAAAAAGGCGGAAGATATCAAGGTCTTGGACTTAACATCCGTTACCACCTTCGCTGATAATCTCATTCTTTGCACCGGTAAAAATCAGCGCCAAAACCAGGCCATTGCGGATGAGATTGAAAAGAAGCTTAAGGAGAAGGGCGAACGACCGAACAGCGTGGAGGGTTATGCCAACGCTGAATGGATTTTGATGGACTATGGCGATTACGTGGTGAATATTTTCTCCGAGGCTGCACGCAAGTACTATGATTTAGAGCGCTTGTGGCGCGACGCGAACGAGGTAGACTGGAGCGCACAGCTGCCACAAATCAAAGCCGCGCCCTAATCATCCAGCAGGCTAGCCGAGCGGAAGACCTAGTTCGAAATTAGCGCCGCTGAATCGGAATGCCCGAGCGAATCAAGGCAGCTTCTACCTCGTCGTCAGTGAGGCGCGAGGCGTCATACTCTACGGTGACGCCATTTAATTCGGGTTGTTTCAAAACCACTCGGATGATGCCGTAAACTCCGTGCACACGAGCCACGGCGTCCAGATCCTGATCGCTCAGCGGACGAACGAGGTCATAGTGAAGCTCCACCTTGGTCATCGAGAGTCAGGATACCATCTTCACCAGAATCTCGAATTCTGCCCCGCCGTCCGGGCGATTGCGGGCCGTGACGGCCCCTCCATGGGCTTCCACAATCGACTTCACGATATGCAGGCCCAATCCTAAATTCTTCCTCCTGCCTTCGATCTCGGCTTTGGTGGAGAAATGCGGCTCGAAAATCCGGGCCAGGATGGGTTCTGGAATCCCTGGGCCGTTGTCCCAGACCAAAATTTGTAAGTTGCCTTTGAGGGGCGTAACCCGCAGATGAATGGCTCCGCCCTGTTTCATAACTTGCGCTGAATTGAGAAAGAGGTTGACCAGCACGCGTTCCCAACCCACGGCGGTCCCTCGCATCCGCAGGCCCGTCGGAACCTCAGTGTGAAATTCGATGGGTGGACCGGATGTCACCAGCAACACGTCTCGAGTGAATTGGACGGCGCTTTCGACAATGGCGGAAAAATCGAACGAGTCGTTGTGGCTTTCTAATAGTTCTCGGGTAAGCCGCAGGCCGTGTTCGGCGCTATTGGCAATCGTGGTCGCCATGCGTTTCCAGCGTGAGCCTTCAGGAACTAACTCGGCGGCGTCCAGAATCGTCTGAAACACGTTGTTGAGATCGTGGACGAGACCGCGCAGCTTAAGGTCAGCCTCCGACATAGCCTGTTCGATTTACGCGCTGAGAGATCGCAGCATTTGATAAAACTCAGGAAACGAAACCGAAGCTGCTTCCGCATTTTCGATTTCGCAGGGACCATCAGCGGCTAGGGCGGCGACCGAAAAAGCCATGGCGATGCGGTGGTCACCAAAAGAATCTAGTTTCGCGGCGTGGAACTTCTGTTTTCCTGGTACTTCAAAGCCATCTTCGCGCACCTCAATCTGGATGCCCATGCGCTTGAGATTTTCTGCCAGAGTGGCAATGCGATCCGTTTCCTTGACGCGTAGTTCCGCCGCATCGCGCACAATCAATCCGTCCCGGCTGGCTGCGCCGAGCACCGAAAGAACAGGAATCTCGTCAATTAGCGCCGCGGTCAGCGACTTTTCCAGTACGCCTCCACGCCAGGGCCGGTACTCGACCACCAAATCGCCAATCACTTCCCCGGCATGCTGGCTTAGGTTTACCACCTTAATCGATGAGCCGCCTGCGATGAGAAAATCAAGGAGCGCCGAACGCGTTGGGTTGAGCCCTACGGCTTGGATCCCAATTCGCGAGCCGGGCAGCAAACCAGCAGCAACCAAAAAGAAGGCGGCCGAGGAAAGATCGCCCGGTACATAAAGCTCGCAACCTTTTAGCGCCGGTCGCCCTTCGAGGGTAATGACGCCCCCTATGCTTTCCACTTCTGCGCCAAATGCGCGGAGAGCGATTTCCGAGTGATCCCTGGTGGGAACCGGCTCGCGAACCGTCGTAACACCCTCGCAAAAAAGTCCTGCGAATAAAATACAAGACTTCACTTGCGCACTGGCCACTGGCAGCGTGTAATCAATCGGACGCAATTTGGCGCCGTGGATGGTGAGCGGGGGAAATTTCCCTTCGCGAGCTTCGATCCGCGCACCCATCTGCTCCAGGGGAGTAATGATTCTACCCATCGGACGGCGGCTGAGCGATTCATCCCCCGAAATTGTGGTCGAGAAGGATTGGCCAGCGAGAATGCCGCTCAACATGCGAATCGTGGAGCCGGAGTTGCCAGCATCGAGCGGGCCGGCGGCCGGTTTTAAGCCTTCAAGACCTACGCCGTGAATCACAACCTCCGCGCCGTTTCGTTCAATTTCAACGCCCAAGGCGCGCATCGCCCCGAGCGTTGAGGCGCAATCAGCGCCCGTCGAGTAGTTGAGGATCCTCGTTTTGCCCTCCGCCACGGAGGCGAGCATGGCATATCGATGCGAAATGGATTTATCGCCCGGCAGACGGATCTCGCCTTGCAAGGCGCGCGCAGGATGAATGATCTCGACCATGCGAATTCTTCATTCTATCGGCTGGGCTGCACGGGCATCCACTTTCCTTTGGCAACTGGTGCGTCGATGTGGCTGAGTCAGGCTTCTCCCAGCCAGCGCAAATCTTCTGGCGAGCCCTCGTCAACGACCGCGCTAGGCCACCCGAGATTTGAGTTCAGGATGGCTAGAATGAAGAGAAAAATCGATGCGCATCTGGTTCAGCTTGGTCCTGCTGGTTGTGCCGCTGCTCTTGGCGCAACCGCCTCTTGAGCTCAATGACGGCGAACACCACGGCGATCCACCTTTTTTGCTGGAACCTGGCTGGAGGCCGTTGCTCAATGGCAGAGACCTCAGCGGCTGGAAGGGGCAGGACGGACCTCACGAATGGTTCACAACGCAGGCAGTGCGGTGGGAGCGTTTGTTGGCGCCCTCGAAACTTTTCGGGATCCCGGCCCCGTCGGGCACCATCCTCAATGGCGCAGGCAGGACACGAAATCTTGTGACCGAAGAAAAGTTTGGTGATCTGGAGCTCTACCTTGAGTTTCTGATCCCAAAAGGATCGAATTCTGGCGTCTACTTGCACGGCTTGTATGAAGTGCAGATCTTTGACAGCTATGCTTCCAAAGAGCCCCCGAAAACTTCCGATTGCGGGGGAATTTATCATCGCTGGGTTGAGGACCAACCAGTCGGGGGTTCACCTCCTTCGCGCAACGCCAGTCGGCGGCCGGGCCAGTGGCAGAGTTTTCAAATTTGGTTTCGCTCCCCGCGGTTTGACCCGCAGGGGCGAAAAATCGAGAACGCCAAATTTCTCCGTGTCCTGCTGAATGGCTTGGTGGTGCAGGTGGACGTGGAAGTCGACGGCGGAACACGGGCACACATGCCGATCCCAGAGGCGCCCATGAATCCGCTGATGTTGCAAGGAGATCATGGCCCCGTGGCCTATCGCAATCTCTATGTACGCCCCCTGCGCCCAATTGTCGCTCGGTAACTTCTGAACGAGCTGTTGGCGGAAACCGCGAAGTCGAGGACGCCAGGATCGCGTCGGACAGGCGCGGCCCCACCGATCGAATCGCCCGCCAGGCCGGGGACTTCCGCAGGCGCAAGTGCAAAAGCGTGCGCAAAGGATGTCACCAGTTTGATACGATCTCAAAACTTGTGTCTGGTTTGCGCCCAACTCGCATTCGTCATGCTGTACTGTGGCTCACCGTGGCAGCCTACATGATCACCTACATGGATCGTGTAGTGATTTCGGCCGCGTTGCCGGCGATCCGGCAAGAGTTTCAAATCTCTCTGGAGGAAATGGGCGCAATTTTATCCGCCTTTAGTTGGGGCTATGCCTTGTTTCAGTTGCCGGGAGGCTGGCTTGGGGACCGCATCGGCCCCCGCCGCGCCTTGGCTCTCATCGTCACTTGGTGGAGCATCTTTACTTCGCTCACTGCGCTCAGCTGGAATGCCGTGTCGATGTCCGTGTTCCGTTTTCTCTTTGGCGTTGGCGAGGCGGGAGCCTTTCCCATTGCCACCCGCAGCCTTTCGCGCTGGATGCTGCCCACTGAGCGAGGCTACGCCCAGGGAGTCACTCATGCTGGGTCGCGGTTAGGTGCCGCCTTTACCCCACCTATTGTTGTCACCCTAATCGCCGCTTACGGCTGGCGCACCCCTTTTTTCGTATTTGGCCTTCTGGGAATCCTGTGGGCCATGGTGTGGTTTTGGTATTACCGCGATTCGCCCGAACATCACCCTTCGGTCAACGAAGCGGAACGCGCGTTGATTCGCGCCCACCTGGCGAACCCGCGCAGCCCGCGGTCCGCGAAGGTGCCGTGGAAAGCGATCCTGTTGTCTCCCAACGTCTGGGTGCTCAGTGCCATGTATTTTTGTTACGGCTACTGTCTCAATGTGTATCTGCAATGGTTTCCCACCTACCTGAACTCCTATCGAGGTTTCGAGCTCAAGAAGATGGGTTTCTACGCGAGTCTTCCCTTGCTGGCGGGCACCGTGGGCGATTTGTTGGGCGGGTGGCTTTCCGACTGGTTGGGAAAAAGAACCGGGAATCTGCGTCTGGCACGAAAGCTCGTAGCGGTGACCGGATTTCTTCTGGCAGCAGGTTTTATCGTCCCTGCAACTCTAACCGAGAATCCATACAATTGTGTATGGTATACATGTGCAGCCGTGTTTGGCTTGGAGTTGACAGTGGGAGTTTCCTGGGCGATTCCACTGGACATCGGCTCGGACTATGCTGGTTCGGTCTCAGCGGTGATGAATACCTGCGGTAATATTGGAGGGGCAGTTTCGCCCTTGGCCCTCGCCTATCTGGTGAAGGCTTATGGGTGGAATCGTCCCTTCTTGGTGGCTGCTGCGCTGTGTGTTTTGGGAGGCTTGCTATTTTCCCGAATCGACGCCACGAAACCGATTCAGCCTCGGGAGGCTTGAAAGATGTACATCAATCCGAATAAGTGTGTTGCTTGTGGTAACTGCACCTATGTTTGTCCGATGGGCGCCATCTACATTGATCCAAGCATCAACCGGGCCACGATCAATCTCGATGAGTGCGTGGAATGCTATGCCTGTTATAACGGCTTGAGCCAAGAGCATCTGAATCCGACGTTTGTACGCGCCCTCCGCCGGCTGTTTCAGATCTTTCGGTTGCGTTTCGATCCCGAGCCGGACGTCTGCCCGACGGCGGCCTTTGAGCCTGACAAATTGGAATGGCCGCGCGTCGTAAGACGGGCCTTTTCCGATCCGCGGGTTCCGCACGAATCGACGGGCGTACAAGGGCGCGGCACCGAGGAAGTGAAGACAAACGACGTCACGGGTCGGGTCAAAGTGGGTGAAGTCGGTTTTACGGTTGAATTTGGCCGGCCAGGCGTTGGAGTGCGGTTCTGGGAAATCGAGCGTATGGCGATGGCCTTGGCGGAAATGGGCGTGAGTTTTGAACAGAAAAACCCGATTACGTCGCTCATGACGGATCCGGCCAAGGGTAAGCTTCGTGACGACATTCTTCAAGAGAAAGTGCTCTCGGCCATTTTGGAAATCAAGACCACTGTGGACCGCACCGAAGCCATCATCCAGAAGATTCGTGAGGTAGAAAAGACGCTGGATACCGTGGTCGCTCTCGGGGTGGGCACCCGCTGCGATGAGCATGGGGAAGAGAACGTAGTGGCGCCAATTCTTGAAAAGCTTGGATATCAATTGCACCGGGCGAAAACAAACGTTGGGCTAGGTAGGGTGACCAACCAGCCGGCTCTGGCCGCTAGCCAAGAACCTGTAGGAGCTTCGAAATGACCAACACCTTGCACCGTTACGGCGACGCCGAAAGTTTTCACGACGATTTTGTGGTTTTTGCCATCCCGAGCCGGGGCAAAAACGATCAAGGTTGCGTGCCGAAGCTGAAGGAGTTTTTGCGGCTTGCGCTCCGTTTTCACCCGGTGAACCTTGGCGATGCGTCCAACGGTGGGGCATTGCGGCCGAGCCGTAACCTCAATCCCACCCAGCACTGGCTTCGCAACATGACGCCCGATTTTGAGGCCGTGATCAACGGCGTCAACACGCCGACAACCGTCGCCGCTGTGTTCGACAAGCGCACCAACGCGGAGGAATTCGTCAAGGCGCTCAAGCAAGCTGACCTTGGTCTGTGTATCAATGTCTCTACCTCCATTGAGGGCGCCGAGCAGTGCTGTATGGCCGCGGGCATCCCCCGCCATAGCGTCGGCTATTCGCTTGGCTTTCAGGGAAAAACCGAAAAGCTTCCCAATACGCAGGTGCTTATGCTGAGCACCATGTGCGGGCACGGAATGATTAGCCATTCTTTAGCGAAGAAAATGATCGACTGGGTGAAGGAAGGCCGCCGCACTCCCGAACAAGCCGCTAGCTACATGACGCGGTTTTGTTCGTGCGGCGTGTACAATCCCACCCGCGCCGCGCGTATCCTGCGCGAAGCCCGCGGTTCTATGAAGTAGCTTGCCCAGTCAGGATTGTCGCTATGTGCCGATTGATGGTCGTCGCCGCGCTGGTGCTGTGCCTTGGACAGACCGCAGCGAAAGCGGGGCCGCCAGAAATTCGTGGCGTGTGGGCTGCGCGCGACTCGCTTGGATCTCGGGACCAGATTCGCACCATGATGCGGAATCTCGCCGAGGCCAATTTCAACTTGGTCTATGTGCTCGTCTGGTCGCAAGGCTACACTTTGTGGCCCAGCGACGTCTTCGAACGTGAAACTGGGATCCGAATCGACCCGCAGTACGCCGGCAGAGATATTCTCCAGGAAGCCATTGAAGAGGGCCGCCAAGTTGGATTATCCGTGGTTCCTTGGGTGGAGTATGGTTTTGTGGGGGGCTGGAGCGCGCGGCGCGTAGGACCGGAGAACCAAGGGCCCATCTTCGCCGCCCACCCCGATTGGGTAGCTCGCAAAAAGGACGGCGACTTCCGCTACTTCCTAGCCGACGGAACCTACTTCACCTGGATGAACCATTTTCATCCCGAAGTACAAAGGTTTCTTCTCGATTTGATGGCGGAACTGGCTGCACGCTACGATGTGCCAGCGGTCCAATTTGATCGCGCGCGGCTCCCTGCGCTTGATTGTGGCTACGATGAGTTCACCAAGCAGTTGTACGCCTCCGAGCATGATGGACGTCTGCCTCCGCAGAACGAGGCCGAGGCAAGCTGGATTCAATGGCGCTCGGCCAAAATCAACCAGTTTGTG
Source organism: Bryobacteraceae bacterium (assembly GCA_025056455.1). GTDB lineage: Bacteria > Acidobacteriota > Terriglobia > Bryobacterales > Bryobacteraceae > CADEFT01. The sequence continues at coordinate 114,647 of JANWVY010000007.1, forward strand.
GCCCGGCTCCACCGCACGCTCAAGGACCAGGACTGGCGGCTTTTGGTTACGAACGCGCCCGGTTTGTGGACCTTTGCCTACGTGAACTTTGCGCAAGATTATCCGTCCTGGATGCGCGCTGGGTCGCTCGATTTCGTTACGCCGCAAGTCTACCGTCGGGACTTGGAGAGTTATGTTGCTGAGCTTGACCGCCAAATCCGCGCTACGCCAGATCCGAGCCGTTTGGTGCCTGGCGTTGACATTACCAACTCTAACGATCCAGAAGTGCTGATCCAGATGATCGAGGCGACGAGAGAGCGGGGACTGCCTGGGGCCGTCATCTGGTACTATCAGGGGCTGGTTCGAGCCCGTGCGTTTGACCGTTTGAAGCAAACGGTATTTTCAGAGAAGGCGAAGCTGCCCTTCCGTAGTAGTCTTCCCTAGGCACTGACTAAGGTAAAGCACCCGAGTGCGTTAGGGTGGCGAGCTGATTTTTAGGAGTACTAGGACGAACTAGAATCGGGTCGTGGTACTCACCAATCACCCAATACCCGGCGCGATGTGCTGGTGGCGTCATGGCGGGGCGCGGCGTAAGAGTCTGCCCGCGTCATGGCAGTTCTCACCGGTCTGACCGGCCGATGAGGCTGCGCACTAGGTGTCCGGAGCTCACGAAAGTCTGGGACCTCGAAAAAATCAGCCTCCAAAAGAACAGTTGGTGAGTCAGAACTTGGCTTGAATAAGGGACAGCCATGCTTGCAGATCATTCAGTTCAGGAAGGTCATGAATCACAACAGAATGACAAGTCCATTCGCGTGGTGATCGCAGACGATCACCCAATCGTGAGGGACGGTTTGAAGAAGCTTTTGATGTTGGAAGACGACATCAAAGTGGTGGGAGAGGCCAGCGACGGTCGGCAGGTTCTCGAACTAATCCAGGAGCTCGAGCCTGACGTCGTCCTCTTGGATTTGCGAATGCCAAATTTGGACGGTCTGAGTGTTCTTCAAAACATCCAGACGAGTGGAAAAAAGACCAAAGTGATCGTCCTCACCGCTTCGGATGACAAAAACGAATTTGTTCAAGCTATGAAGCTCGGCTGTTGTGGGATCGTCCTCAAGCAGACGGCGCCAGAGCTGATCGTCAAGAGCATCCGCAAAGTGCATGCAGGAGAGATCTGGCTAGATTCCCACACCACAGCCGCCGTCATGCGGCAGTTTGCCAATCCGTCGAGTGATTTTGGCGGAGGCGGAGCCAAGGGACGGGAGCGCTCGCCCTTAAGCGCCCGCGAGCGTGAAATTGTTCAGCTCGTAGCGCAGGGCTACAAAAACAAAGAGATGGCCGAGAAAATGTTCATCAGCGAGCAGACTGTGAAGAATCATCTTCACAACATCTTCGACAAACTTGGCGTCTCGGACCGTCTGGAACTGGCCCTCTACGCCATCCATAAAGGTCTTCATATTTCCCAAGACCGTTAGCTAAAAGTTGAATCGCAGGCCAATCACAATGATGCGATTGCCACTCGCGCCAGTGATACGGCCGAAGTTCAGCGAATTGATGTCAGCATTCGGATTGTCGAAGTTTGGCGTATTCGTTGCATTTTGAAAGATCACGTCAAATTGGAGTGATTTTGCCTCGCTGAAACGCACGGTCTTGAGTAGATTTAGGTCGATGCGAATCGCGCCCGGACCTTCTAGAAAGTTTGGGGCGACATTGCCCAGAGTGCCAGGCGTAGGATTCACCATCAAGATGTTGCCGTTGGCGTCTGCAATAGCGCGGAGTGTCGAGCGGCCCCGCAAGTTTCCGCTGGTCGAAAGCGCGGCTACGGATGGATCCACAACCGACTGCAGGCCATCGAAATATTGAACGCCGTTGCCTAAACGTTTGACCTTGCCTAAACCCTTGTCGATGGGGGCTAGAGCCGTCGGAGTATTGTCGCCGAAGTTGTTCCAGGAACTCACTCCAGAGCTTAAATACACCGGCGCGCCCGAAAACAGGTTCACAATCGAGCCGACTTGCCAGCCGCCGACCAGTTTTTCCACGATCCCTTTTGCCCCCCGCAAAAGAGGCTTGTTCCGGCCAAAGGGGAGCTCCCACAGCCCATTGGTTCGGACCACATGCGTGCGGTGAAAGGACATGAGCCTTTTGTCCAATCTCCAGTTACGTAGATCGCGATAACTATCGATGAATTCCTGGCCGGAGCCCTCTTCCTCGCCTAGCGCCCTCGACCAGGTATAGTTGCCTTGAAATGTCCAGCCTTGGGAAAACCGCTTGATGAATTCCACCTGGAGAGAGTGATAGCTGGAGGCAGCAAAATTGCTGGTCAGCCGGGCTGAATCAAATTGCGGGTTGGCGACGATCCAGTTTTCCGGGAAACCGCCGTTTCGCAATAATCCGCCCCTTACGTTCGTGAGATATGGGGTCGAGTTGAGATAAGCAGCGAAAGCTCCGACGTTGTGCCCCGCAAGATGGCCCTGCGTCGTGGTGTTGATCTCGCGGAACACGCGCGAGCCCGTGAGTTGATTCCCGTCTACGACACCGAAACCTGGTACGTTGAGGCCGCGCAGCAGGCGGTCGAATAGGGGCGCATTGCCGCCAGCCTGGGTGATGAGGAACGCCTCGAGAATCCCGTTTTCGAAAATCATGTGCTCATTGATGCTGGTGCCGCGGATCAGCCGTGTTCCTTTGTTGCCTACATAGCGAACTGACAGGCTGGCGCGTCCGGGTAACTCCCGGTCCACGGAGGCATTCCAGTTTTGCACATAGGGAATGCGGAGGTTATCGTCAAAGGTGCGAACGATCTGCGTCCGGTCAGTGAGCGGCACTTCTTCGAGTACTGAGGCCAGGGGTGCAAGCGGCAAACTAAAGCTCGTGAGGTTGAGCGGATTCGAACTGTTAAACGTGGAAATGGTACGAAGGCCAGGCTGGTCGCCGGAAACGACGTCCACAATCCGCAAGGCGTTGCGTTCGTAGCCCATGCTATAGCCTGCGCGAAACACGGTCTTGCCTTTGCCAAAGACTGGCAGATTCCAAATCACACCGATGGCCGGAGCGAAATTATTCCAGTCGTTGTGATAGAGCTTTCGCGAAGGATTCGGAGATTTCCGCCCGATGAGCTCAATGCGAGTGGGAGAGCCAGCGAGCCGCCCAGGTTGATAAAGGTCGGCAAAACTGCGCCCGCTCAGGCCGAAAATGGAACCCGACCCTCCTACCAGCGCAGCCGTACGACCATTGCGGTCCTGCGGCACTCCGTACCATTCATAGCGAAGCCCCAGTGTCAACGTGAGGCTTTTGGTGACTCTATAGTCATCCTGCACAAAGAGGGAAAACTCGCGAGCGTACCAGGTGCGTTGCTTCGGTTCACCTGGCAAAAACACCGGGTTGCGACCCCCCGGCGAGTTCAGGGCCTGGCGAACGCTTGCCACCGAACCCGAGAGATCGAGCAACAGATTCTGCGCCGCTGCTTGGTTGCGACCAATCCCGGGGATGGCGTCGATGCCGCGAACCGGCGCCCCGCCCGCTCCCAAGCTCACACGCGGCAAGACATCAAACGAATTGAAACCGTTGCTGCTTACAAAATACGCGTTGCCGCCAAACTTTACAGAGTGTTTCCCCGACAGCCAGCTCATCTTTTCAAAAAGCTGATAGTTCGGCGAAATGCGGCCCTGCGGATCGTTACCCTGATTGATCGGGTTGGTGTAGGAAACCGGAACGATCACGTAGGGCTGGCCGGCTTGAGAAGGAAGGATGGAAGGATTTAACTCCCAGGGGGCGTAAAAGCGCAGCCGCGGCCGGAGGGCTCCAAGCCGAATTTCGTTCACAAGGTTGGAGCGAACCACTGAAGTGAGAGTGAGTGAGAAGATGGAGTCGAGGCTTCGTACGCTACCTCCTTGGGTGTCCGGATAAGGCTGCGGCAAGAAACCATTAACCGCTTCCCCGGAGTCACGGCTCCAAGAAAACGCAAGCCGGTGAGCATTCGAGATCACGTGGTCGATCTTCAAATTCAACTGGTCTAGATCATCTGTGCTGCTCCGGCTCCAGGTGTAACCTGCCGTGTTCAGCCCATCTCCAAAACGAAAGTTGTTGGGTAAGGGCAATCGCTCCAGCTGACGCGCTACAGCTCCCGTGGGATCGGCCGTCAGACGGGCAGGATCCCGGCCAAACACGCTGACGCTCACCAGACCCCCGGAGGCTTCGGGCGGGCGAACAGGGTTACCCAGCAGGTCTACTACGGGCGTGAGCGATTCCACGTTGCCATTCTGAACTCCTGGAAAGAACCGGAAGATGCCGCGACGGGCGGATTCGGTCAGTGTGGTGGTCGTCACTGCCGTGCGAGCGCGAACGCGTTGCCCCTCATAAAGAAAATGAAAGAAGGTGCGGTTCTTGCGGATCGGTCCTCCCACTCGGCCTCCAAACTGGTTGCGAATCAGGTTGTTGCGAGGAGAAATCGGTTTGCCGGTGAGCGGATCGAGACCCCGCTGATTGTTGAACCAAGTATTGGCGTTTAACACCGTATTGCGATGGAACTCAAACAAGGACCCATGAAATTCGTTGGTCCCCGAACGGGTCAGCATCTGGATTTGGCCGGACCCCCGTCCAAGTTCCGCATCGACCGGCGAGGTCACCACGCGAAATTCTTCAATGCGGTCCGTACTGGGAAAAATCGTGGAGGCGACACCCGTGTTGATGCGAGCGTCCTGCACGTTGATCCCATCGATCTGAATGTTGAGCGTGCCGATCCGTGCCCCCACAAAGTTGCTGCCGACCACACCGGCTTGTAGAAAGGTAAGATCGAGCGCGTTGCGCGAGGTGATGGGAAGTTCGAGGACCTTGCGCGCGGTCACCATGCCCCCAACGGAGCTTGAGGCGTAATCAAGCGCCGACTCGGCCTCGGCGTTGACTTCCACCGTTTCCGCACTGGTGCTGATTTCTAACGAGAAATTGAGCGTGACCCGCGCGCCAATCTCCAAGATAACCTCGCGAAACACTTTCTTGCGAAAGCCAGCCGCTTCGGCTTCCACTCGGTAAACACCTGAGGGCAGAGCTGGGAAGGAGTACACCCCGGACACATTCGACTGCGTGACTGTCGTAACTCCAGTCTTCAAGTTTTGCGCTCGCACCGTGGCGGCCGCAATGACCGCATCCGATGGATCCACAACGGTTCCAGACAGGGTGGCGTCGACGGTTTGTGAATCTGCAAGGAAGCGGGTCAAACAAACGATGAGAAAAAAAATGACTCCTGCTGGCATACCAACCTTTCCCCCTGAATGAATGCCGTATGTAAGGATCTTAGGGAAGAGTCATCTTTGAGTCAATTCCCTCAGCGAAAGGGAAGAAAGAAGATTGTTCAAGCTGCGGCGCTTTTTTGCACAAGTGTTTCAACGAGCGCCAATCCCGCCGCGCAGATCGCGCATCACGCTCAATAGGGCCGGTACGAGCGAGATCACAAAGAGAGCGGGAAGGATAAAAAGCACGATCGGAAACAGCATCTTAATGCCCGCCTTGGCAACCGTGGCCTCAGCGCGTAAACGCCGCCGGGTGCGCAAGGCGTCGGCATACACTTTTAGCGCTTGCGAAAGACTCGTCCCAAAACGCTCGCTCTGCACGATCATGGCGGCGAGCGACTTGATGTCTTCCACCCCAGTCCGCCGCACCAGTTGTTGGAAGGCTTTTGTGCGTTCTTGACCCGCCTTCACCTGCATGACGACGGTGTAAAACTCCGCGGCCAGCTCCGGGTAGATGAAGCGCATCTCTTCGCTCACGCGCAGAAATGCCTGGTCCAGGGCAAGACCTGTTCCTAGAACGATTCCGAGTAGATCAACGGTGTCGGGCAGGGCATCCTGTAGTTTTTGTCGGTAACGTTTGACCAGCCTTTTTAAGAACACGTTTGGAAGCGTGTAACCGAGAATAAACATGGCCGCCATCCCTCCAATCAATTGAGCTGGAGGGTTGTTCCGTTGGATATAGTACATGCCGCCCAGCAGAAGACCCATAAACAGGACCTGGCCAATGGCGAAAGCGACAACAGCGCCACGCTGGCGGATACCAGCTTGTCCCAGCTCTCTTTCCGTGTCGCGAATATAGTCCTCGCCCCCAGGAATCAAACTGATGACGTAAAGAAAGCTGTTGATGAAGCCGCCGCCAAGACGCCGGCGCGGGGAGCGCGCTTCTGGAGCGATCGCCGCGGATTGCAATTCGTAGAGCCGGTCGCCCAGAGGGTCTTCACGGTTCGACAAAAGTTGAATGCCGGACCAGACCAAAGCGGCCACGACAGCAAAAAAAGCGATGAAAACCAGGAGCGCAGTGGCCATAGGCATTCTAGAGCTTCGGGCTGGCGATCTTCCGAATAATCAAGATGCCGATCAATTCCGAGACAATTGCGTAAGTCAAAAACTTGCTGCCCGTTTCATCCGTGTACAACAGGCGGATATATTCCGGTTTCATCACCCAGAATCCGAGTCCCACAACCAGCGGCATGGCGCACAGCAGCCCTGCCGAAAAACGTTGCGCAGCCGTGGCCGCGTGCATCTTCGCTGTTAGATTCAACCGCTCTCGGATGAGTAAGGACATATTGTCCAGCACTTCGACCATGTTGGCCCCAGTTTGCCGCTGAAGAATCAAACCGGTGATGAAAAACTTCAAGTCGATTACCGGCACGCGCTTACCAAGGCCGTGTAGGGCGTCCTCGACCGGGGAGCCAAGAGCCATCTCCTCGATCACTTTACGGAATTCCATCCGCACTGGATCGAGCGACTCCTGCGCGATGGTTTCCAGCCCGCTTTGGATATTGTGGCCAGCTTTCATGGAGCGGTTGAACAAATCGATGGCGTCGGGCAGCATTTCTTCGAAGCGGGCCAGGCGCCGATTCCGAACCCGGAGAATATACAGAGTAGGCAAGGCTCCAAACAGCGCCGCCAACCCGAAGCGAAGCGCAAGGGCGTTCATGCCAGCCAATCCAAGCAAGAAATAGATCACGATCGCGATTCCTAGCGAAACCACGAAAACATCCGTCGAGCGGTATTGGAGATTTGCTTGATCAATCATCTCCTGCAAACGCCGCAAGGGCCCGATCCAGGTCAGAAAGTCGCCAATTACGGCGAACATGCCCTGTTCCTCGCGCCGGATGAGATCTGGGGAAGCGGTACGCCGCTGACCAGAGCGCGCCCGCAATTCCCGCATGCGCTGCTGAAGCACATCGGCGCTTGCGTTGGCGGGGACCACCCAAACATAGTAAGCGGCAGCAAACAGCGCAGCGCTAAAGATCAAGAAGCTGATCAAAAATGGGGCCACGCGCTACTCCTTCAAAGCCATCTCCTCTTCGAAGACAGAAGAAGAAAGATGGATGCCATACGCCTTCAGCCGGTTGAGACAACGGGGCTTGAAGCCCGTGGCGCGAAACCTTCCTGTAATTCTTCCGCGCTGGTTGACCCCGGTACGTTCCAGCACGAAAATGTCATCCAGCACGACTTGGTCGTCTTCCACCTCTCGAACTTCGCTAATGGACACGACGCGCCGCGTTCCGTCGTTGAGACGGGCACAATGGACCACAATATTCACTGCCGAGGCAAGCATCTGGCGGATGACCCGGTCCGGAATGGCCGAGCTGGCCATCATGACCATTGTTTCCAAACGGGCAAAAGCATCCCTAGCGCTATTGGCGTGGCAAGTGGTCATCGAGCCATCATGCCCGGTGTTCATTGCCTGCATCATGTCCATGGCTTCGGGACCCCGGCATTCGCCAATAATAATCCGGTCTGGACGCATACGCAGCGCGTTGATCACAAGATCACGCTGGGTGACGGCGCCCGCGCCTTCAATATTGGGCGGACGGGTTTCGAGCCGCACGACGTGGCTTTGTTGAAGCTGGAGCTCGGCCGTATCTTCGATCGTAATGACGCGCTCCTCTTCTGGGATGTACCGGGAAAGCATGTTCAGCATGGTGGTTTTTCCCGAGCCAGAGCCCCCGGAGATGACAATATTGAGGCGCGCCTCCACGCAACCGCTTAAGAAATCCAACATGCCCGTGGTCAGCGTTTCGTTCTTAATGAGATCCTCAGTGCTTAAGAGCTTTTTGCCGAAGCGCCGGATCGTCATCACCGGTCCGATCAGCGAGATGGGAGGAATGACGGCGCAGACGCGAGAGCCATCTTCAAGGCGCGCGTCAACAATCGGCGAGGAGTCGTCGATGCGGCGTCCAATGTTGGATACGATACGGTCGATGATCATGCGCACATGCGCTTGGTCTTTGAAGCGGACGTTGGTCTCTGAGATGCGGCCTCCGCGTTCAACGTAAACGCTGTCATAGCCGTTCACCATGATGTCATTCACCGTGGGGTCTTTGAGCAGTGGCTCGAGGGGGCCCAGGCCGAAGACTTCGTCTAAAACCTCCTCAATCACCTTCTCGCGCTCGGCAGAGGTCATGGGAACGCCTTCTTCCCGAACGAGGCGCTCGACCACGATACCGATTTGTTCGCGTACGCCCTCTTTGTTCAGCACACGGAGCTGGTCAGGTGTCAGCGAGGCGAGAAGTTTGCTGTGGATCTGAGTTTTGATACTAAACCAGCGGTCTGCGCCCGTACCGGGCCGTACGATCGGTCTCGTTCCCATGAGTGCGTGAAAACCTTATGAAGTGGGTCTATGCCGATTTTGCCATAGCTTCGCGCTGTACACCGGTCGCCTTGTCGACAAAGGCCCGGAAGACGCGGTCCCAGTCCCCGGCTGCCTGACGGTCGGAGACCAGAGGGCGAGCCTTGTTAATGGACGCCAAAACGAGGGGCGAGCTGGGAATTCCGTAAAAAACTTTTTGATTAAGGGTCTGCTGAATTTGCTCCACGGTCGCATGGTGCGGGTCGACTTTTTTCGAATAGCGGTTCACCAAAATCTTGATCTGGTCCTGAGAAAAACCAAGACGGAGCAGGAAGGAGAGGTAGCGCTGGGTGTTGCGAATCGCCGGATACTCCTGATTCAGAACGAGAAAAATCGTATTGGAGGCTTGAAGCGCCGCCAGCACGACTTCGTCGTTGATGTTGCGGCCCGCGTCAATCACCACCGATTGATATTTTTCGACCAGGAAGGTGGCAAATTCCCGAAACATCGGCTCGGTGAAGTAGCCGCGCTGTTCCAGGGAATCAGGAGGACCCACCAGGAAAAAGCCCAGCGGATCCCGCGTGACAAATCCCTCAAAAAGAGCCTGATCCATGCGGTTGAGGTTCTCTCCCACCTCTAGGAGCGTGTACTGCGGCGTGGCCCCAACTTGCATGGCGACTTCGTTGGCCGTCCAGTCGAAGTCAAGCAGCACGGTTTGTTGTTTGCGCTGAGCGAGGACGCTGGCGAAATTCACTGCCAGTGTTGTCACGCCCACCCCGCCCTTGGCCCCTACAAAGGTGTAGATCTTTCCAAGCCGGCTGCCAGTCATGTTCACCCGCCGGGGGATGCTTTCAAGCCTTTGCATCGCGTCACGGAATTCCAAACGCTTGAGGGGTTGGGTGAGAAAATCGTTCGCCCCAGCGCGAAGACAAGCCAAAACCGTTTCTCCGTCGGCCTGAAAGTTGGAGACGATGACGTAGAGATCGGGTACTGCCTGTTTGACTTTTTGTAAGGCACTCAACGCAGTTTCCGTATCGTAGGACATGTCCAGGAGCAGGGCTGCCTCGGGATGGCGCTCCAGATCCTGGAGCACGCGAATGTAAAGGTTAGAGGAGATTTCCGGATATTCTGAGATCACGCGCGAATTGGGTAAGTTCAACAGATTCTCTCGCACCGTCTCGCGGAACTGCTCATCATTGGAGGCGACCAACAAACTGATGGACATTCTTGCTCCTTGTGGGGCTCAGGGAACGCATTCGCCGGTTTCAGGATTGCAGCCAGCGCCTTCCATCGGCAGCGTTGTCTGGAAATTTGGAATCGGAATGGGCGGAAGGCCCAAATAACTCATGAAGGATCGAAACTCGTACTGTGCCACCGTGACGCGAACGACGTCCGGGATGCAGGAAACGCTACATTCGGCGTCGCAACTAAATTCTTCCAGCTGGCCGCTCTCAGCGTTGCGAGCAAAGTAGTTGATTTGAATTTCCGCTGGCCCTTGGGTCAATTGCTCTCGGTCAAACGTCAACGGTGGGTTTTGCCTCATCCAGCTGCGCACGTTTTCCCCGTTGGCCTGCCAGCAGTGCGTGGTGGCGTAGCGAGCGCCTTCGCGGGTAAAGCGCGAAACGCTATGCCACACCCACAACATCTTGGCGGTGAAGATGATCATCATGGTCACCGGCAGCAAGATCGCCGAGTAGGAGAGGATGAATTCAAGAGTGGCTTGTCCGCGCTTTGGCATGACTCATATTCCTGAAGCCGGCACCCGCACCCGAGGCCGGAGGAGGATCGGGTCGGTGGGAATCTGGGGGATCCGGACGACGAACGGGTAGCCATCGGGAATCGAAACCACAATGTAGTCCGGCTGTTGACCACCATTGGCAATATCGCATCCGGTCGGAGAGCACTCGCACTCGCCGATTTCGCCGGTGGCGGCGTTGAAACGTTCAATGCGGACTTGAATCTGGTCCGCGGTCAAATTGCGAATATAGGATTCAGCCGAGGCGTCGGTAGATCCGGTCAGCGCAAAAGCTTTCGCCTCGGCGACCAGCGCGTCGGTATCATCGCAAAAGTTCACTCCCTGCTGCGTGGCAAGATAACGAGCCACCGTAAAAAGAGTCTTCTGCAACGCATAGTAGGTATACGTGATTTTCGCCAGTTCAATCAGACCAAACAGCAGCAGCAACAGTACTGGCGTAAACATTGCCGTTTCAATCAAGATGCTGCCGCGCCGTGATTTCATCGGTGCAAAACCACCTTCCCTGGGCCCGACGTCACACCGCAGCTTCCAAAGCGGCCCTGTCGCAAAGGAGCTACGTTGCCTAAGTAGGTTGCAATGAAGCGGCCGTTGCCATCATTGGGGGAAATCCCTGTCGAATTGGGGGCTGGTTGCAGCAAAAACTGCCGGAAGCCGAGAACGACCATCGTGCCCGTGGGGTTTAAGATGTCGACGATGGGTATGGTTAGGATACGACGGGTGTTGCCTGTATAGCCGGTGTAGTCTTCTAGGTCATTGAGGTCAGTGTCGGGTTGATACAGCGCGGAGAGGCTTTCATATTCGGCAACACTGCTGTCGCATCCTTGTACGTTAGACGTATCTAAGCGCGTCGCAAGACCACACAGGAAGTTGTTCACTGCCGTTTGCACCCGGTTTGCGTTGCAGGCAAGTGCAGTAGCCGAGGCCCAAAGGGTCTCTTCCGCATTGATCGTAAAACAGGCCCGCGCTTGGTTGGAGGAAGGGGGCAAGCCTTGTGCGCCCGCCCGGAACAGTTGTTGCGAATCCTCGGCGAACACGGTCGCTTCGTCGTTGAAGCGGTTCAGCAGGAGATACTGCACGCGGCCTGCGGTATTTGGCAGAGGTTGCGGGATGGGCGTACCCGTGCAGAAGTATCCAAACGTGTATCGGGTGTTGAACGTGAAACCGAAATTGACCGAATCAGATGCATCGAGCGGAGCAATTGCTAAAGGCTCAATCCCGCAGGCTGTGCAAAGGGGAGCGCTGATGCCTGCCGCGGCCCGGACGCGTAGGGGAACCTTTCCCTCCTGACCGAGCGAGAGGAACCGCCAGAAGATGATGGGAGTTTCGCCCACCAGCTCCACCCTGACGTGTTTCGCTGCTGTTCCCCCGACGGTGCCTTGCCCTCCAGCTGTATCGCCCTCGCCCGTGGCTTCGCCGGGAGTGGCGTAAAACGTGGGATCGACAATCTCACTGTTCAGCGAACCGTTCGCTTCGCCAATAACCAAGCTGCCAAAATCGTAACGGTTTCCAAAGCCTGAGGCAGATTCGACTTGACGGCGCGCGGCCTCGATAGCGTCACTCGTAGAAGCCTCGGTTCCGATCAAGCGCGCCGCAGCGGCTAGGGCCATGGCCTCTGCCGCTGACTTGAGTTCGCCATGAGCGAGATAAAGCCGCCCTAAGTCGATGGCAAAACCCATCAAGCCGAAAAAGACCGGCACCATGAGGGCGAGAATGTGGATGGATACGCCACCGCGGCAAGGAGGCCACTTGTTGGCTTGCCGTTGCCAGGCAAACCCCCACTGGGCCCGCAACCAACCTCGGCAAGGATCCACGTCGCGCATCATGGCTTAGGGTTTCTGGTGGCCGGAAGGTCCTACCACGGCCGGTGTCTTTTCTTTCCTCTTTTTACCCTGCTTGGCGGCTCGCTCTTGCGCGCTGCTTGGCAGAAAATCTTCAATGGTAGTCGGTAATTTCGCAGTTTCGCCCGGTGGTAAGGGTTTTACAAAGCGGGGCGTTATCACCACTAAGAGCTCGTCTTGGGTTTTCTTGGTCGAGCGGCTGCGAAACAAATTCCCTACGATCGGTACATCGCCCAGAAAAGGCAATTTGCTCAGCACTTGCACTACCCGGTTGTCGAGCAAACCGGCGATGGCAAAGGTTTCTCCGTCTCGCAGAACAACCTCGGTGTCCGCCCGCCGCGTAGCGACCGCGGGGATTAAGAACCCTTGCAGCGTGACGGCGTTGGAAAAATCGAGCGAACTCACCTCTGGGGAGACCTTGAGATGAATGGCGCCTGAGCTGGTCAAGGTTGGCGTAAATCCCAACTGAATTCCGAATCGCTTAAACTGCACGGTGATCACGGGCGCCACCGCTCCGCCCGTCGTGGTGGCCGTTAGCGTGGGAAAGGGAAACTCGCCTCCAGCGAGAAAGCTCGCTTCTTTGCCCTCGATGGCAATGAGATTCGGTTCGGCCAGGATCTGCAGTAGGTTGCGTCCTTGCAGCGCGCGAATCGTGCCGCCGATGTTTAAATCAGGCCGGAAGATGAAGATGTTCAGCAAATCCGCAAAATTCACCGTGGCGTTGGCGAATTCCTGGTTTTGGAACTGCAACTGACTGAACCGCGGTTGCTGGAATTGTTGCGTGCTGACTGAACCCAGCATCTTGTCATTCCGGCTAAAGTAATTAAACCCCAGTTCGGTCAGTGCGGCGCGATCGACGCTGGCAAATTTGACCTGGAGCAAGATTTGTCTGGGATCGGCTGGGGGAGGCAGTTTCAGCAGGTTCACCACTTCGGAGGCGTGCGCCGCGGCGATCGCTTCCGCTCGCTTGATATCTTCGGGATCCTTCACTTCGCCGGTCAGAACGAGTTTCTGAGGAGTACCGGTTACCGTAACGCCAGGCAGCTTGGCCTGAATTTCCTTGACCACGGATTCATGGCGCGCTGTGTCCTCTTTCACGGTGATGTCGTAGCGGCTTGGCGAGCTGCCCGTTTCCCAGACAATGAGCGTGGCCTTACCTACCCCCTTACCGTTAACCATGACCTCGCGGGGAGAGACGACAACAGCGTCGGCAATTTTGGGTTCGGAAACCACCACTTTATTCAGATCACGCTCAAATTGAAGCAATTCTCCGCGGCCCACAAGCAACTCGATCTCCCGCACCGGGGCAGTTTGCGCGTACAAACTCACTGCGCCGAAGGCAATGAAAAATTCGAGCAGCACGTTTCGTCGATCCATGTTTCGTGTCCGGTTTATTGGAAGATTTCTTGAATATGCTTGTCGCCTTTGTACACGTCGACCACGGCTCTAGGTTTGGGAGGCTCTTTTTTCTCCTCGGCTTTGGGTTTGGGCGGTGGAGGTGGAGAATCAAGCCGCGGGGCGCCGCCGGTTAACTGGCGCCAGACTTCATCGTTGCGCAGATTCGGCACACGACCCGCCAGGGGCCCACCGCGGCGCAAACGCGGTCCGATTCCCACGCCAACGTCTTCTGCGGTCACAATTGGCTGATCTTGATCCTGGACGACTTCCGTATCTAAAGGATTACGCAAAGCCAAACTAATTTTCCCTTGCTGGCGGGCGAATTCGAGCTTGGCCGCCTGTTCGGGGGTGACCAAGAGCGTGGCGGCGCGAGTGGCTGTGGAGGAGGTCGATGGCGCGGGTTGCCCCGGGGCGCCTTGAACGCCTTGCACGGCCGTCATCTCCGTCATCCGGCCGATGGAAAGGACGCGCACGTTTTGCAATAAAACCGTGGTCACCGCTTCGTTCATGGAACCGGTGCGCGTAAACAGAACATCCACATGTGACCGGGGAAGAATGAGGCCGCCTGCGCCGCTTTGATCAGAAATGGGCACGGAAACGGCGCGCTTGCCAATTTCAATCGTGGCGGCTAGCCCCTCGGCTCCCGCAAGACTGGATAGCTTATTGGAAACGATCGGCTCATTGACGTTGACGGGGAACAGAAGCACGCGGTCGAGCAGCAGCTTGGGATCGCCCGTTGTGTTCTTTGGCAGATCCTTCTCAGCAATGCTGATCAGTTTTAAGTCCGTGGCCTTGAGGCGCACGCCTGCCCCCATGTCGCGGGCAGCGGCAACCACCTTCACCATCTTCTCGGTTTTGGGCCCCTGAGCCTTCGCCAGAACGAGCCAACTCATCAGAAAAGCGCACACCAAAGCGGTGCCGAAGATGATGACAATCTTCTGCCGATCGAGATTCCCCATATCATTCCTTTTTGAGCAGCGTCACCACGCTGTCACGGTAGACCTGTTTCCAGCCCCAGTCTTCTAAGCCCTGAACCAGCGAATATTGATTAGGCAGGAGGGCATGCGTGAAGCCGAACTCGGTGACCAGTTGCTTCCATCCCGGCCGCGCTTCAACCAGCCGGATGTAATTTTTCATGAAGTCCACGCCATAGAAGTCACTGCGGCCATCAAAGAAAACTTTCCTTTGCCCCTGAAAGCGATAAATGAGATAGCCGCCGAACTTATCGGGCGCCAGCAGTCTCGCGCCGGGTGGAAGTTGAGCGACGGCCGTGGCTGCCTGGACGGGAAATTCCGAAGGAGGAAACGCGGCCCGTTGCGCGTTTGCTGGCGCATGCAGAAGGAGGAAAGCGAGCGCCAGGACGGCTGGTGCTGCGGCCCATCCAGCGCAGCGCTGGTCGATTTGCCGGATCCGGTCCGAATAGACGAGGAATCTGTCCAGCCAGCGGCGAACCATAGGCTGAATCTGGGCAGCGCGAGCGACGGCTGTAAAGCCGCCATTAGCGAGCGGCAATCCAAGCAACGCCAGCAGAGGAAGAACCCGGGCTGAGCGGATGGCCAGCGCTGCAAACAGAATGATAATCAAAAAATGTTCAGTGCGGCGGCCGTAAAGCGCCGCTGCCGCCCCCACCAAACTCAAAATCACGGTCAGCAGAATCTGACCTGTACCCTGGCTGTGGAAATTGAAGGAGAGATATTCTCCGATGCGGCTAAGCAACTCGCGATTCATCAGGTAGGCACCCACGTGCCGGTGCAAGTCCCAGCCGTAGGGATTCAGAAGCGATCCCAAGGCGCCGCAGCCGCCTAAGATCGCCAAACACCGCACACCGGCCGGTTGCGCCGACCATAGCCAAGCGTTGGCCCAACGGCCTCCGGCGTAGATCCACAACAGTACGGGGAGAAGAAAAAAACTGCCATGCACGTTGGCCCAAACCATTCCCGCCAGTGCCGCCATCGCGCCCTGCCGCCAGCGAAAAACCGGACCATCCTGGGCGGTAAATCTCTCGATGACCAGCACGCTCGTAAGGCAAAAAAGCCACCCCAGCACATGGGGGCGCGCCAGCCAGTGCAAATGCAGCGTGGTGAGCATAGGAGACGCGAAGGCGCAAGCCAGGAAGAAATTGCCTCCAACTGCCCAGTGCAGATGGAACCACAGCCAGGTGACCATGGCGATCACCAGGGCATAGAGCAGAGCGACGCCTTTAAGGCCGTCCCATTGATGAGCAATCGCCATCAGCACATCGGCCCCCCATTCCCAGGCAAACCACGGCTTGCCGCTCATTGTGAAAGAAAAGGGATCCACCCTTGGCAGAGCGCCATGTTCGAGAATCCACTCGCCCGTTCGGATATGCCAACCGGTGTCCGAATCCCGGAAGAAGCGCTGCGGCCCTTCCCCGAGCACGACGCCAAACAACAGAGCAAGGAATGCCACCCATAGGGCGGCGTCCGGAAATAGGATCCGGAGCAGCGCCGATCTTCGAGTCACCGCTTGGCCTTCGGCTTACTGACCGGTGGCTCCGATACTGGTCAAGCCTTGGGTAATGCTGGAATACAAGCTGACCACGGCCGTGGACAGCTGATTCACGGTGGTGATTAGCGCCAAGCCAACGGCGGCGACAATCAAAGCGTATTCAACCAGGTCCTGCCCTTGTTCCTCTTTCCAGAGGCGAAGAAACCAGTTTTTCATGATTGATGCGTCTCCCTCAATTTCTATTCTGATCTGGCGGCAGAGAGAACGGAAGCGGTCGGTTTTTTCTCCGTTCCCGCCACGACAGACCAAAGTTTTTTCATAGCTGCCTTCAAGGCGCTGTCGACCTGAACCCCGCTGTTGCCAGGAGGTGATTGGGCCAGTGACAAGTTTCGCGTGGAGGCAACACTGAAGGTTCCCCCTTTGCCCTCCAGCTCCGATACCAGGCGTAGATTGTAGAGAGCTTCCGGGAAATTCGGACGAAGCGATAAGGCTAGGTCCAGTTGCTGGCGCGCTTCAGAGTACGCTCCTTGCTCGATCAGGGAGGCAGCGAAATTGCAGTGCGCAGCCGCCGCGTCCATCATCTGGCGCCATTCGGCCAGCGCTTGCTGTCGTTCCTGCTGCGAGCCTCGGGAAAGCGCCAGCGCGAGATTGTTGCGGGCCGCCGGTAAATGGGGGTTTTCCGACACGGCGCGGCGAAGCTCGACAATGGCTTCCTGTCGCCGACCTTGCCGCAGCAAGTTGTAGCCAAGATTATTGCGCACGTTCGCGTTCGTCGGGACGAGCGCAAGCGCTGCCCGGTGAGCGTTTTCTCCGAGCTTCCACTCACCACGCCGGTCGCGCACAATTCCTAGCCAGGCCGCGACGGAAGCGCTTGCCCCCCCTTGGAGATAACCTTCCAGGTAACGGACGGCTTCCTCCAGTTCGTTTTGTTCTAGTAACAGCTCAGCGAGCAGGACCACGACTGGCTCATGGCGCGGGAAACGCTCCGCCGCCAGGCGCAAGTGTTCGATTGCCAGTTCTACGGAGCCAGTTTTCCGGTAGTGCTCCGCCAGCTTCAGGCGAATCTCCACGTTATTGGGCTCGGCGTGGAAGCGCTGGCGCAGCTGCCTGGCTTCGAGGTCGCCATCGCCAGCATCCAAGGCATTCTCAACTTGCCGCTTCATGACCCTCTGCATCATCGTTCCCGGCTGGATGGAGTAACTCCGTGCGCCGGCTCTTAGCTCGTTTCTCCGTTGAGAGCAAGCGTTAAGAAATGTAAAGAGAAACAGCGCGGCAAACCAGAGGCGGCTCATAGAATCTTTTCAAACTCCAGCTGGTCTCCGACCTCGGTGCGCGTTTGCCGGGCCATCCCAGCCGGGAGCTCCAAAACCGAGTGGGCGGTGAGGCAAAACGAAATCCGGCGTTTCGGCATACTCGAGCGAATTTTCAAAACCTTCTTGCTTTTATTGAGGTACAGCACGTCAATGTCGAATTTCATGCCAAAGGTGTGGACCGCCTCGCAGGGAACAATCCACATGCCCTCTCCTTCGGGCAGAGTCTCATGCTTGAGCAAACCGGTACGGCGGGTGGCGCTCGTGTTGGCGATCAGACAAGCTTCGGCCAGGACAGTCCCCTTTGTGGCGTTGCGCACACGCACCCGTTCCAAGCCCTTGTGTAACCCACTTTCCCGTGATTTGTTTCGGTGCTCTGCAACTTTGGAGAGCCGGAAGGGTTAGACTAGCGGATTAGGAGGGAGAATGCAATCTCTCCCTGGCGTCCTCTGAACTCTATGCTCATTCGCAGTTTCGTACTGGCCTTCCTAGCTTTTGCCCTAGCCCAAGCGACTTTCGCGCAATCGGTTGGGGCGACCTTCGGGGAAGTCATTCAACTCGGCGGAACGCCGTCAGACATCGTTCTCGACGAAACGCGGGGACGGTTGTATCTGGTGAACACGGCCGCCAACCGGGTGGACATCTTTGATTACAACGAGAAGCGATTAATCGGCTCCTATCCGGTTGGACTCCAACCTCTCGCGGCAGCGATTTCAATGGACGCGAAATATCTTTATGTGACCAACAACGCTGCCTCCACGCTGAGCGTGATTGATTTGGGTTTGGAACTTGTAACCCAAACCGTGACCTTGCCCGCACGGCCCGAGGGGGTGGAAGTGGGAGCTGACGGCCGGGTTCTCGTGAGCACGCAGGGGACGGGCGTGGGAAATCTCAACAATACGTTGTTGATTTTCGACCCCATGCAAACCCAACAGAATCAAGTGCAGCCGGTGCAGTTTCCCCCGCCACCGCCGACTCCCACAGGCGCTCCTGCCGTACTTGCGCGTCCGGTAACCACCTTCCGAGGCAAACTGATCCGGACCCCAGATGGTCGGTTTATCGTCGGCATCAGCACGATCAACAACAATACACAAACGATTGTTTACCTTTATGAGAGTTTCTCGGGGACGGTGCTGAAGAGCCGCACCGTGACCGGGCAATCGACAGTTCTCTCCATGTCGCCCGACGGTGCGAGGTTCATGGCCGGCTTTACCCTTTACGACACGCAGACCCTCGCTGCGGTCGCCCAGCAGAGCACGGCGAACATGCCGTTTCTGTTTGCCGGCAGTTTTAATACGCTGCAAAACGTAGGTGGAAGCGTATTCGCGCCCGATGGCTCGGCTTTGTACTCCGCCTTCAACAGCGCCCCGTTTACCCAACCGGCGACGCGTCCAGAAGCCTCCACGCTGCTCATATCGGATCCTCGAAACTTACTCGTGCATCTCGGTATCAAGATTCCCGAAAGTATCGTGGCCAAGATGGTGATCACCTCCGATGGGGCGCACGCCTTTGGCATGTCGGAGTCGGGGTTGATTTATCTTCCGCTAAGCACGCTGTACGACTACCCCATCCTCCAGCCAGAAACGACCCAAGTGTTTCTCGCCGTGGATGAGTGCAACCGCGGCATCGCCCGGGCGACGGTTCGCATTCACAACTTGGGAAAGGGCAGGCTCACGTTCAGCGTTCCGAATTTAGGCGCCGCACTGGTGGCGCAGGTGCAAAGCGGGCTGGCCCCATCATCCATCACTTTTGTGATGGAACCGGGTCGCGCGGGTGTCACTCGCCAGGAAGGCACCAATCTGTACACCGGGGCGGCAACAAACACAGGCAATCCCATCAATGTGAATTTGGCCTCGCTCGAGGCCATCAATATACCCAACACGATTCGTGTGTACATGAACTTCCGGCGCGCTGATATGCGCGGCGTCATCTATCCGGTTCCAACCGTACCCAATAGCAACACCGAAGGGCTTCGGGATATTGAACTCGATGAGCAGCGGGGAAGGGTTTACATTGCCAACGCCGGCTACAACCGAATCGAAGTTTTCGATATTCGCCGTCAACGCTTTCTTGATCCGATTCCGGTGGGGCAACTTCCGCGGCAAATGGCGATTGCTTCGGACCGTACGACGATGTTTGTCGCCAATGCCGGTGGGGAATCGATCTCGATCGTGGATTTGGACCGGGCTCGGGTTGTGGGTGAGGTGGAGTTTCCCCCGATTCCCCGTGCGGGAAACGCCAACATCATCGCCCCTGTAGCCCTCGCCTACGGTCTTTCCGGGCTCCAATTCATCATGAGTAACGGGACCCAATGGAAACTGGTGGGAAACCAAGCGACCCTGAGGCCGGCGAACTCCATTACACCAAGCACCATTCCGAGTCCACAGTTCATGCTCGCTTCGCCGCAGTATGATTACATTCTGACCCTTGCCGGGAATGGCGCCGCCTATTTGTATAACGCCCTGATTGACAATTACACCACGCAGAGGCAGCTGTTCAACGCGCCCATTCAAAGCTATTACGGTCCGATGGCCGCATCGCGCGACGCCAGCTTCTTCCTTGCCAACGGCCTCATTTTGAATTCCTCGTTGACGGTGGTAGGAGGAGCCGAACGCCCAGGTACAGTGCAGTTCGGACCCCCGCCGGCTCCTGGACAGCCGCCGACGCAAACGGTGGTGAGCGGCGGAGAGCGCAATGTTGCCGCCAGCGCGGCCGTCAACAACGAGGTATTCCTACGACTGACGACGCCCGTGCGGCAAGCGATTAATTCGGTCACCCGGGATGAAGTTCGAACCACGTTGGAGCAAATTAACGCTCGCACACGATCCGAATCGTTGGTTGGCGTCGTTCCGGAGAACCCGATCTTCAGCGTGTTTGGCCAGCAGCGGATTAATACCTCCGCCCGGCAGATGGTGGTCGATTCTCAAGGAAACGCCTATGCTCTCACGCTTTCTGGTCTCTCGGTGATCTCAACGGCGCCCGCCGGGGCCAATACCCGGCCAGCGATCACCGCTGGCCCGCGAGGAATCGTCAACTCCCTAGACGGCACCCCGAATTTTAAACCAGGTTCCTTTATCACGGTCACGGGGCGCAACTTAGCCTCTCCGGCGACCGCTGATACGCTGCCTGCTCCGACCGTGCTCGGTGGTTCCTGCGTAGTCTTCAACGACGTGGCGTTGCCTCTGCTGCAAACCTCGCCGACGCAAATCTCAGCGCAGATTCCGGAGAATTTGGTTCGCCCCGGCCTGAATGTGGTTCAGGTAAGATCCCTGGCGACTGCGCAGGCATCCGATCCGGTCGTTGTCACCGTGCAAAGACCCTAGTATTTCTCCTCCGCTGGTCATTCCTCTGAGGTAAATCCCGCACGGGAAACCCTTAGAGGCTCAGAAAAGACTGAAACTTCGACGGTTGCCAGGCGTGATCCTCTGCCCGGCCTACAGCCTTCAGATGGAACTACCCCAACCCTGGTTGTGGAACTAGGGTGAGATTTTTCTTGCACATCGGTTAGTACCTTGATACCATAGGAAAGGTCGTTTTACACGTTCTTGCGGAGGAGAGATGGGCACTTTCCGGCTCTTAGCTTGCGCGGCGATGTTGGCGGCAACCTCAAACGCCGCTATCGTCAGCTTCAATAGCGTATTTGTGAACGGCTTCCCCGGCGTTTTCTCGACGGGATTCAGCTCGTCGAATACGCTGCTTTCTGGAGGAGCTGTCGATCCCCACTACACGCTGATCAAGCTTCCAGCGGGTTGTTCAGGGGTTCCTTGCGCCGAGGATGGCGTGAATCCGAGCGGTCCCCTGGGTCTCTTCGGACCGTCTACTTATGTGGTTCTTGGTCCGAACGGCACGTACCCCCTGAACGGAGTAGCTTGGGTTCGTCCGAACGATTCGAACTCTCAGTGGATCGGCCCTCGTGCTGATCAAACCAATCCGGTTCAGGGTGTGAACCATATTTTCTCTTCTAGCACCGATTTTTACGCCTACCGGATGGTGTTTAACCTGACGGCGATGGGTTTGGTCCCGTCGACCGCCAACATCCAGCTGGCATGGCTTTCCGATAACAACACGAATGGGAGCAGCCCTCTGCTGATGTCGCATATCCGGCTATGCGCGATCAACTCCGCGTCGGATCCCGTTTGCCCGGCAAGCACGATGATTACCGGCTCCGGTAACGCGGGGCAAGGCTCGGCTACGCTTACGCCCGTCAGTATCGTCCACGGTGTGAACAATGCCTTTTTCTCCGCAGGCTTGATGGCGCTGGACTTTATCGTCTACAACGCCAACATTCCGGACGGGCAGCTGAATCCATCAGGATTGAACGTGGATATTATCTCGGCAACGGCAGAGGATATCCCTGAGCCCGCGACGGTGAGCTTGATCAGTTTTGGCTTGCTTGGTTTGGGACTCGCGGCTCGCCGCCGGCTTGCTTAATCCCGGGAGCTTTCAGCCGATCTCGCTCCCGAAAGCTCAAATTCGAAAAGGGGCTGCCTGTCAGCGCAGCCCTTTTCTTTTACCTTTGCTAATCTGAAAGAGAAACCTTCTTCTTTCCTGGTATCCGCCTTGAAGATCGGCTTTGTCAGTCTGGGGTGTCCGAAGAACCTGGTCGACAGCGAGGTCATGATGGGACACTTAACCGCGCGCGGACACGAGATCACGCCTCGCGCGGAAGACGCGGATGTACTCGTTGTCAATACCTGTAGCTTCATTGCTCCCGCCCAGCAGGAGTCGGTCAATACGATTCTTGAATTCGCTGAGTTTAAGCGAAGTGGCAGAGCCCAGAAGCTCATCGTCACGGGGTGCTTAGTGGAGCGGTTCGGTCCGGAAATTCAGAAGGAAATTCCGGAAGTGGATCACCTTCTCGGCACCAATGACATCGAGTCGATTGTGGCGGTTTGTGAAAACGGGCTAGTTTCACCTGCCAACGGCGCAACTGAGCCTTACCTTTATCATGACCTTACTCCGCGCTTGCTGGCGACTCCCCGGCACTTTGCCTACATCAAGATCGCGGAAGGCTGCGACCATCCCTGCAGCTTTTGCATCATTCCGCAGTTTCGAGGAAGATTTCGCAGCCGGCGCTTTGAATCGGTTGTGGCCGAAGCCAGGCGACTGTTTGAGAGTGGGGTACGCGAGATCAACCTAATTGGTCAGGACACCACCTCCTACGGGGAGGATTTGGGAATCAAAGATGGTCTAGCGCTGCTGCTGGAACGTCTCGGGCAGCTGGAAACGCCCCATCCGGTTTGGGTGCGGTTTCTTTATGCCTATCCCAATCGTGTTTCCCAGAAGCTCTTAGACACAATCGCCGCTTACCCGTCTCTGGTGAAGTATCTCGATATGCCGTTGCAGCACGCAAGCGCAAGCGTTCTGAAACGCATGAAACGGGGCGCCAGCGGCGACATTTTCCTCAAGCTTTTGGAGCGCGTGCGCCGGACGATTCCCGGCGTCTCGATCCGGAGCAGTTTTATTGTTGGTTTTCCAGGGGAAAGCGAAAAAGATTTTGAGGAGTTGTGCCAGTTTCTGCGGGCTGCCCGGCTAGACCGCGTGGGCGTATTTCTCTATTCCGACGAAGAGACGAGCCAAAGCTACGGTCTTGACGGGAAGATACCGGGGCTCACCAAACACAACCGCAAACAGCGCCTAATGGCGATCCAGCGTCGCATTTCCCGGGCAAAAAACCAGCAGCTTGTGGGTCGCGAGGTAGAGGTGTTGGTGGAGGGGCCATCCGAGCAAACCGACCTCTTATGGGAGGCGCGGATGGCCACTCAGGCGCCCGAAATTGATGGAGTCTGCTACATCAATGAGGATCCTGATGGCAACCTGAAGGCGGGCCAGATGCGGCGTTTGAAGATTACCGAGGCTCACGACTACGATCTAGTGGGCACCGTTGTTGACTCTGCGCCGCAGCCGACCTCAAGGCCGCGACCGGATCCTTTTCCCATCCTTCAAAGTCGTTCGAAACCGACGCTTTCGAGGCTATGAAGTGTCCGCAGTGCAAGAAACCGGTGAATTTCGGTGACCCGTTTATGCCGTTTTGCAGCGAACGTTGCCAGTTGCTGGATTTGGGGGATTGGGCGTCGGAGAAATACGTGATCTCGACTCCGATTGATCAGGCCACCCCGCCCAATCCGGATGACGAAGAAGAATAAAGCTGCGTTTTTGCTGGCCACGTGGTTTGGTTGCGGCTATTCGCCGCTTGCCCCCGGAACGATGGGATCGCTGGGCGCTGCCTTGCCCGCCTGGTTCCTGGTGGAACTCACCCAAGTTCCCGGTTGGGTTTTTCCCTTGCTCGCGCTGGCAGCGCTGGCTCCTGCTGTGCGTGCAGCGGGCCACGTCGCCGAGGTCAGCCACACACCAGATCCCCAGATTGTCGTCATTGACGAGGCGCTGGGTCTGTGGGTCACGCTCGGTGGAGCGCTTCATTGGAACTGGAAAAGCTGGCTAGCGGCCTTCCTCCTGTTCCGCCTGTTCGATGTTTGGAAGCCATTCCCTGTTGCCCGCTTTGAGAAACTAGCGGGCGGAGCGGGTATTGTGGCCGATGACCTGATGGCGGGCTTCTACGGAGCCCTTGTCTTATCGTTAGCAGGGTGGTTCAATTTGTATTAGCAGCAGAAAGCCTGCAGTCAAAGCACACAACCGATGGCCATCTTTAAAGATAACGATCGTCCTGAAATTAGCCAGGTCAGCCCAACGGCGGCAATCCCAGGCGGCGAATTCCAAATCCGGGGAAGGAACTTAGCAAAGATTGACCGTCCCCGGGTCTTATTTGGCGATGTTCCGGCCTCGATCGTCATTGGCTCGAATTCCCTGGTGATCGCCAAGGTGCCGGAGGGAGCCTCTAGCGGGAGGATGGTGCTTGAAAGCGGAGTGCTTTCCTCTTCGGTCTGGCAGTGTGATTTAGGCATCCAGATTGCCGACGGAATTCACCCGGTAGCAAATCCCGCCTGTGACCGCTTTGGCAACATCTATACGACCTTCAGTGGCTCACGCGGACAGAAGACGCCCGTCGCCGTCTACCAGATCGACACGAGCTTCCAGATGAAGCCGTTTGTCACCGACATGATGAATCCTACCGGGCTCGTGCTGGACCGCGACGGTATGCTCTATGTTTCCAGTCGCTACGACGGCATCGTCTACCAAGTCGCGCCCTCCGGGAACATGTCGGTGTATGTCGAGGGCATGGGCGTGGCGACGGGCATGGCCTTCGATGAAGAAGAGAATCTGTATGTAGGGGACCGCAGTGGCACCATTTTCAAGATTAGCCGCCAGCGGCAGATTTACGTCTTTGCCACGCTAGAGCCGTCCATTGCTGCTTATCATCTCGCCTTTGGTCCCGATCGCTACCTCTATGTAACCGGCCCCACAACTTCTAGCTTTGACTGCGTTTATCGCGTGTCTCCGGCGGGCGAAGTGGAAATCTACTACCGTGGTCTCGGTCGTCCCCAGGGCATAGCGTTTGATGTGGACGGAAATTTGTACGTCGCGGCTTCGATAGGAGGCCGCAAAGGCGTCATCCGGATTGACCCCAAACGCGAGGCGAGTTTGTTTCTCTCTGGCCCGAACATCGTGGGAGTTGCCTTCTCCCCCTTCCGAGCCATGATCATCGCCACCAACAACGCCATCTACAAGGTGGATGTGGGTATTCGCGGCTTGCTAAGCTAGCGTCGTTCCATGGACGCGGCCATCATCGCGATCGGCTCGGAGTTGCTCACTCCCGAGAAGATCGACACCAATTCACTGTACCTCACCGAAAGACTCAACGCCCGAGGGGTGGAAGTTGTCTTAAAAATGGTTGTCGGAGACAATCGACAGCGTCTTGTTGCGGCCATGCGACACGCTCTAGCCGCTGCTGACCTGTTGATCCTCTCTGGCGGGTTAGGGCCTACCGAAGACGATGTGACACGCGACGCCGTGGCAGATCTCTGCGGTCGGGCCTTGATTTTTGATCCGGGGGTCTTAGAGGCCATTGAAGAACGTTTTCGCCGCTTGAACCGTCCCATGGCGGAGATCAACCGCCGCCAGGCATATGTGATCCCAGGAGCTCACATACTGCCCAACTCTCGCGGTACGGCGCCCGGTCAGTGGGTTGAGCACAACCGCCAGCACATTCTGCTGTTGCCGGGGCCGCCAGTGGAGTTGAAAACGATGTTCGAGGCCCACTGTCTGCCCCGCCTCGATGCGTTGTTGCCGGCGCAAGTGATTCGAACCCGCCAGTACCGTGTTGCTGGAATGGCCGAGTCTGATCTCGACCAGCTGATTTCGCCGATATACTCGAAATACAAAAACCCAGCCACGACCATCCTGGCCGCTCCGGGCGACATCCAGATCCATCTACGCGCTCGCTGCGCGACGGAGGCAGAGGCCGAAGCTCTACTCGCCGAAGTAGGGGATCCAATCGCTGAACTGCTGGGAAACCGGATCTACTCTCGCAACGGCGACCCGTTGGAAAAAGTCGTTGGAGACTTGTTGAAACAACGCAGTTGGACATTGGCTGTGGCGGAAAGCTGCACCGGAGGCATGTTGGGTGAGCGGATCACCTCCGTGCCTGGTAGTTCGAATTATTTCGCCGGCGGGTTTCTTACCTACAGCTATGAGGCGAAGACGAAGTTGCTGGGCATCGACTCCGCGCTGTTGGAGGAGCACAAGGCAGTGAGTGCACCTGTGGCGCAGGCGATGGCCGAAGCCGCGCGGCAACTCTTAGGGACCCACTTCGGCGTTTCGATCACTGGCGTCGCTGGACCGGATCCAGGACCGGAAACCGAACCTCCCGGCGTTTTCTATGTAGGACTTGCCAGCGCTAGTTCCTGCCAGGCGAAGCGTTTTCAATGGGCGCCCGGCGATCGCCACCGCATCCGTGTCATCGCCACGCAATCGGCCCTTGATTTGCTGCGCCGCGCCTTGATTTCCTGAGTTCGCCTCGAGCTCGCTTTCGGCCCAAAATTTTTGACGCCCCCCTGTTGCACGCCATGATAAGCTCTAGGATTCGGGCGAGCGAAAAAACGGCCAACCATTCGCCGCCCGCCCTGTAGATTCGGAAAGGTATTTCCTATGAGCAAGCGAGTTTCTATTGGATCTTGGGCCTATACCATTGGTCCCTACGCCTCGAATCCCATCGATTTCGAAACGGTTTGCCTAAGGCTGAAAAGCCTGGGCTTTGACGGCGTCGAGTTGGGCGCCTTCCCACCACACCCCAACCCGGGCAATCCCAACGGGTCAAATGATTCCTGGCCCGGTGCTCTGACGGAGAAATCGCAGCGCGAGGAATTGCGCGCCAAGATGCGGGAGTGGGGACTGGCCTTTAGCGGCATCGCCGCCAATCTCTGGGGCGAGAAGCTCATCAATACCGACGACCAGTCCAAATACATCGCCGAATTCAAGAAGAATTCAGAATTCGCAAAGGATCTGGACATCAAAGGGGTTCGAGTGGACTGCGTGCAGCCCCCCACCATCTTGCGCGAAGTGGACTACCGAACGGCGATGGACCGCGTCGTCAAGACCTGGCAAGTGTGTTGCGACATCGCTGCTGACAACGGGCAGTATGTTACCTGGGAGTTCGAACCTGGCTTTGCTTTCAATAAACCTTCCGACATCTTACGGATTCATGATGCGGTAAACCGCGCCAACTTCGGGCTGCTCTATGACACCTGTCACGGCCAGATGGTGGGTGTAGTAGGAGCGCGGCAGGAAGGTGAAAAGGAGACCTTCGCCTCACAAACCGAGCTAATTCATAAGCTCTCGGGACGCATCAATCACATCCACCTCATCGACTCTGACAACACTTGCCACAAGGATGCCAGCGGTCAGGATGAAACCTCATCGCATCCGCCATTCGGAGAAGGCGTGTTGAATTTCCACGTCCTCATCCCGGAGCTGCTCAAAGCCGCGAATGTCAGCCATGACTGGTGGACCATCGATCTCTGTTTTTGGCCAGATGCCTGGGCTGCTACGGAGAAATGCAAGAACACGGTGGACCAGCTGGTGGCTCGCTACGGGAACTGACCGGGGCAGGAGGAGGATCACGAATGAAAGAACTTCGGGTTGGCATGATTGGATACGGGTTCATGGGGCGGGCCCACTCAAACGCCTACAAGCGGCTGACCGATTTCTTCCCCGTTCAACACCGTCCGGTGCTCAAAGCGGTTTGTGCGCGTAATGCGCAAAAGGCAAAAGCGTTCGCCGATACATGGGGTTATGAGCGAGTAGAAACCGACTGGCGGCGAGTGGTGGAGGCCCCCGACATCGACCTTATCGATATCGGTTCCCCCAATAACACGCACCGCGACATTGCCGTCGCAGCGGCCAAAAACGGCAAGATGGTGGTGTGTGAAAAACCACTAGCGATGAACGTGGCCGAAGCCGAAGAGATGACTCGCGCCGTGGAAGAGGCCGGGGTGCCAAACATGGTTTGGTTCAACTACCGCCGTGTACCCGCGATTGCGCTGGCCAAACAGCTCGTCGAAGAAGGGCGAATTGGCAAACCTTTTCACTACCGAGCCACTTACTTGCAGGATTGGACCATCTCCGAGGATGTTCCACAGGGCGGGGCGGCGCTGTGGCGCTTGGATGCGGATGTCGCCGGCAGCGGCGTCACCGGAGATTTGCTGGCGCACTCGATCGACACGGCCATGTGGCTCAACGGCCCGATCGTTGAGGTGGTGGCTAAGACAGAAACCTTCGTCAAAGAGAGACTGCATCAGGTGACCGGCCAGCGCGCCCCGGTGCGGATTGACGATGCCTGCATGTTCTTGGCCGTGTTTGCAAATGGCTCGATGGGAACGTTTGAATCGACCCGCTATGCGCGCGGGCGCAAGAACTTTAATACCTTTGAGCTCAACGGCGCCGATGGCAGCGTGTATTTCGACCTGGAAGAGCCCGAGTATCTGCAATTTTTTGAATACAAGCAACTTCAATCGGGCAAGAAGGTCGAAAGCCATCTCACCGGTTGGCGCAAGATCCACACCACAAACTCCGAGCACCCCTACATGAATCGCTACTGGGTACCCGGCACTTGTATCGGCTACGAACACACATTTCTCAATGCCCTGGCGGATTTCGTTATGGGGATCGAATCCGGCAAACCCACCCAGCCAGACTTCCGCAATGCGCTCCAAACCCAAAAGGTCTGTGACGCGGTGCTCGAGAGCGCGAATACGGGCAAGTGGGTGAAAACCGGCGTTACCCTGTAGAAGAACCAAACGGCGCGGGCCCGCCTGCGCTGGATTGCCCTTAGTAGTCAAGCGCTCTGCACCCGGGGGTGAGACACGCCACCGTTTCGCTCCCGGGAGGGAGTGCTTTTTTCTGCGCCACAGGCGAATCTCTCCCTTCCTTTTGTATTGCTAGGATTGGAACCCAGCGTGCACCTCCCCTAGCGGATCCACGAAGATTCTCGGTGATTATCTCCATGATTCGGAACGTCACAGCGAGAAATAAGAAGCGGTTGTGGGGCCGCCAGAACCGGGGTATTTGCCCCAGTTGTGCCCGATTCCACACCCGGGCAACCGGGTGGGAAAACCCATCTGGCAGGAGTTAACCGTGGCTGATTTGGTCCTTGCGAGCGCAATCATGGGAGCCTTGGGTGTCACCCTAGGGGGCATCCTAGCGGTTGCCTATCGCAGGCTTTATGTTTTCGAAGATCCGCGTATCGATCAAGTCGAGGCCATGCTGCCCAACGCGAATTGCGGGGCTTGCGGTTCTCCGGGTTGCCGCGCGTTTGCCGAGAAAGTTGTTAAGGGCGAGGTAGAGCCCGCTCGGTGCACCGTGAGCACCAGGGCCGCTATCGTTCAGATTGCGAATTATCTCGGCGTGAGTGCAGGCTCGCAGGAAAAACGTGTGGCGCGGTTGGCCTGCGCGGGAGGAGCAAACGTAGCGCTGAATCACGCGCGATACACGGGATGGCAGACCTGCCGCGGCGCCGCGTTAGTGGCCGGGGGCGGCAAAGCGTGTAGCTGGGGCTGCCTGGGTTTTGGGGACTGCGCGCGGGTTTGCCAGTTCGACGCCATTCGCATGAATGAACACTTGCTGCCTGTGGTAGACGAGGCCAAGTGTACGGCTTGTGGCGATTGTGTTGAAATCTGTCCCAAACAGCTTTTTTCCATACACCCGGTGAGTCACCGCTTGTGGGTGGCTTGCCGGAATCTGTTACATGGCGAGGCGGCGGAGGCAGTTTGTGAAGTTGCGTGTACAGCCTGTGGCCGCTGCGCCGCCGACGCTCCGCCTGGTCTGATCCAAATCGTCCATAACCTGGCGGTGGTCGATTATTCCCGGAATTCTCTCGCCAGCCGGGCGCCAATTGAGCGATGTCCAACCGGAGCCATTGTTTGGTTCGACGAACATCAAGGACCTGTCAAAGGCGCCGAGGCGAAAAAGATTACCCGAAAATCTGCCCTCCCTGTCGCCGTGGCAGATTTTCCGAGAAACTAGAGCGCAAACAGAGGCCAACAGCGAGGCGCAAAGCATGAGTACAAAACGCACGTTCCCTTATCCAGGAATCCGTTCCGCAATGGACGGCAATACGGCCGTCATTATGTGCGAGCGCGAAGCCACGGACGGCGCAGGGGCCTATCCCATCACCCCTTCGACGCAAATGGGCGAGTATTGGGCTGAGGCCACGGCTGCGGGTCATGTCAACATTTCTGGAAGACCGCTCATCTTTATTGAGCCTGAGGGTGAACATGCAGCCGCGGCTGTCACGGCGGGTCTTGCCATGACCGGGTTGCGCGCCGCTAACTTTTCTTCCGGTCAGGGCATCGCCTATATGCACGAATCCTTGTATGCGGCGGTCGGAAAGCGGCTGACCTATGTGCTGAACATGGGATGTCGCGCCATTACCAAGGCGACGCTCAATGTGCACGCTGGCCACGATGACTACCACTGTGTGGACGACACGGGCTTCTTTCAACTCATGGCCAAAAGCGCCCAAGAGGCGGCTGATCTCAACCTGATCGCGCACCGGATCGCCGAGCTCGCCTTGACGCCAGGCATCTGCGGGCAGGACGGGTTTCTGACCACGCACTTGATCGAGTCGCTCATGCTGCCAGAAAGGGATTTAATTGCAGAGTATCTCGGGCGGCCCGACGACATCATTGAAACGCCAACTCCTGCTCAGCGATTACTGTTTGGCCCTCGCCGCCGGCGCATCCCCGAGTTGTGGACGGTTGACAATCCGGTGATGCTTGGTGTCGTCCAGAATCAGGACGCCTACATGCAGAGCGTGGCAGCGCAGCGGCCATTTTTCTTTGACCATGTGGCCGAGCTCGCCGACCGCGCCATGGCCGAATACTACGAGCTCACGGGCCGGCAGTATCGCCGTGTGTCCACCTATCGAACGGAGGACGCTGACTATCTCATCGTGGGGATGGGCAGCATGATTGTGACAGCCGAGGCGGTGGCCGACTATCTCCGTGAAACCCGGAAGCTCAAAGTTGGCGTCGTCAACATGACCATGTTCCGGCCCTTTCCTGGCGACTTAGTCACCGAGATTCTCCGAGGCCGCAAAGGAGTCGCCGTGCTCGAACGTACGGACCAGCCGCTGGCCGAGGATCTGCCGCTCATCCGGGAGATCCGTGCTGCGCTCGGTCGCGCTCTTGAAAATGGCCGGGCAAGCCAGGGAAAACTCCCTTACCCTGATCACGCCGTCTACAAGCACCTAGATGAGATACCACCTCTTTATTCCGGCTGTTACGGTCTCGGCAGCCGCGACCTTCAACCTGAAGGCCTGATTGGGGCAGTTGAAAACATGCTGCCCGGTGGCCACCAACGCCGCTTTTTCTACCTTTCCGTTGACTTTGCTCATGACAAGCCCTTCACACCGAAGCAGGAAATTCACCAAATTGCCGTGACCGACGCTTACCCCAAGGTTAAGGAGCTGGCCATCCGCGGCTCGGAAAATCCCAACCTCATGCCGAAGAACAGCATCACTGTTCGCTTCCACTCCGTAGGCGGATGGGGCGCCATTACCACAGGCAAGAACCTCGCCATGACGTTATTTGATCTCTTGGGTTATCACATCAAGGCGAACCCCAAGTATGGCTCGGAGAAGAAAGGTCAGCCGACAACCTACTATCTTTCTGCAGCCCCGGAGCCGATCCGCGTCAACTGCGACTACTTTTATGTCGACGTCGTTTTGTCGCCCGATCCAAACGTCTTCAAGCACTCAAACCCACTGGCGGGTCTGAAAAATGGCGGCGTGTTCATTCTGCAAAGCTCGTTTGAAGACCCGCAAGAAGTGTGGGCGCAGATTCCTGAACGTTTCCAGCGAATGATTTTGGAAAACAACATCCGGGTGTACTATCTCGACGCCTTTAAGATCGCACGCCAAGAAGCAACCGACCCGGACTTGCAATTTCGCATGCAGGGGATTGCCTTTCAGGGAGCGTTCTTCGCCGTTTCCGGCGTAATGGCCCTGGCCAATCTCACCGAGGAAAAGCTGTTTGACGCGATTGAATCCCAGTTGAAGAGCAAATTTGGCGCCAAGGGCGCTCGCGTGGTGGCCGACAACATGCGGGTCGTCCGTCGGGGTTTTGATGAAGTCAAAGAGATCAAGGAGAAGAAGCTGACAGCGCCGGCAAGCTCAACCTTGCGGCGAGCACCTGACCTGCCCGTCCTGCTCAAAGCGCTGCCGGCCGCTGCCACTCCAACTACTGATATCCACCGTTTCTGGGAGCAAACGGGGCATTTCTACCTCACGGGCAAAGGGAATGATAACCTGGTCGATCCCTTCATCGGCCTGAGCTGGATTCCTGCGCTCACCGGCGTTTTTCGCGACATGACAAGCATTCGCTTTGAGCATCCCGTCTGGATTCCCGAAAACTGTACGGCCTGCGGCTCCTGCTATACGGTGTGTCCAGATAGTGCGATTCCCGGCTTGGTGCATGCCCCTTTGACGGTGCTCGAAACTGCGATGAAGCAAGCTCAAAAAGCGGGCCATGAGGTCCGTTTGCTGCCCCGCGCCATCCGGCTGGTCGACCAGAAACTGCGCATCCGCATTTCCGCCGCGGGAGAGAAGGCGGATGTTCGGCGGTTGATCGACGATGCGATTGGAGATGTCTTGCTCGGTTACGCCCCAGAGTCAGACGATCGCAAACAACTAGAACAGGAATTTCAGTGGCTGCGCGAACAGCTGGGCGATTTCAAATTCTCAGTGACGCAGCCTTACTGGATTTCGCGAGAGAAAAAACAAAAGAACTCGGGCGGATTGTTGTCCATCACGGTGAATCCTTATGCCTGTAAAGGTTGTATGGAATGCGTCAAGGTGTGCAACGACGACGCTTTACGGCCCGTGCCGCAGACCGCCGAGTCGGTAGAGAAGCTGCGTAAGGATTGGGATTTTTGGATGGCGCTGCCCACCACCGCCCCAGAATTCATCCGCATTGAGAATCTCGACGAGAAGATCGGCGCGCTCGAGACCTTGTTATTGGACAAAAACAATTACATGTCTCTGGTATGCGGCGATGGCGCTTGCCTGGGCTGCGGCGAGAAAACCGTCGTACATCTTTTCACCGCAACTGTCGAAGCGCTGATGCAACCGAGGGTAGCCAAGCACGTTCGCAAGATTGAAGATTTGATTCAGCGCCTGGACCAGCACATCCGGCTTAAACTCGCTTCGACCATGGATCTGAGCGATACGGAACGCATCTCACACGCGCTCGATGAGTTGCGCGATGCGGACGTCACCTTGGCCACTTTCTCCGAAAAGTTGGATGAGCGCGGCGCGGGTAAGACGATCGATGCGGAGTGGCTGCGCTGGGCCACTCAACTGCTTGCCAAACTGCGGCACCTAAAGTGGCAATACACCGAAGGCGCAAGTCGCCGGGGGCGGGCCAGTATGGGGATGATCAACGCCACAGGCTGTACTTCGGTGTGGGCCTCTACCTATCCCTTCAACCCGTACCCGTTCCCCTGGGCCAACCATCTTTTCCAGGATTCCCCTTCCATGGCCATGGGCGTCTTTGAAGGCCACATGGTGAAGATGGCCGAAGGCTTCAAAGCGATCCGCATGGCCGAAATCGAACTGAATGAAGGATACAAGAAGGAAAAGCACGAGGAGTTCTTCACTTACTTCAACTGGCGACACTTTTCCGACGAGGAATACCTGCTATGTCCGCCTGTTGTGGCAGTAGGCGGGGACGGCGCCATGTATGACATCGGTTTCCAGAATTTGTCCCGTCTGATGATGTCTGGAAAGCCGATCAAGGTGTTGATCCTTGACACTCAGGTGTACTCCAACACTGGCGGCCAGGCCTGCACCTCAGGCTTTGCGGGTCAGATCTCCGACATGGCCCAGTATGGCAAGGCCTTCCAGGGCAAGGAGGAAATCCGGAAAGAGATTGCCTTAGTGGGCATGGCGCACCGCACCAGCTACATTCTGCAAGGCAGCATTTCCCACCCTACACACTTGATCGAAGGTTTTATTGACGGGTTGAATGCGCGCCGTCCGGCTATTTTCAACGTCTACTCGGCCTGCATGCCCGAGCACGGCATCGGAGACGATGTCGCAGAGCATCAAAGCAAGCTCGCCGTTGAGTCTCGCGCCTATCCTTTAATCCGCTACAACCCAGACAAAGGCATCACACCGGAGGAGTGTTTCGATCTCGAGGGCAACCCATCGATCGAGACCGACTGGCCCACCTACACACTGCACTATACCGACGAACAAGGCTTCAAGGCACAGATGGAACTGCCCTTGACCTTCGCCGATTTCGCTGTTACCGAAGCCCGCTTCCGCAAGCATTTCCGGACGGCACCGCGCGATACCTGGAACGAAAACATGGTGCCTCTGGCGGATTATTTGAACCTCGAGGCCAGTGAGCGAGAAGGAAAGTTCCCCTTCATCTGGGCAGTCGATAAGAAAAATCGCCTGATTCGGGTGATCCCCTCGCAGAGCCTGGTACGCTCCTGCGAAGACCGGCGCAACTTCTGGCGCATGCTGAAAGCCCTTGCTGGCGTACGGCCCAAGGTCAACCCTGAGGAAATCGCACAGCGCGTCAGGCTGGAATTCGCGCAAACGCTCGCCTCGCGCCTGCTCGAGATTGCAACCGATGGCAACACCGATCTGTCTGCGCCGGCGGCGCCGCTAACCCTTCTGGCCCCAGCGCCCGAAACGGCCCAGCGAGAGCCGGCGCTTGAGGACGGCTACGTTGCGCCCTGGATTGACTCCGCCAACTGCACCTCCTGCGACGAATGCATCCAGATCAATCCCAAAATCTTTGCCTATGACGAGAACAAGCGCGCCTACATTAAAGACCCCAAAGGAGGACCTTATCGAGATTTGGTCCGCGCCGCCGAAAAGTGCACAGCGCAGGTGATTCATCCCGGTACACCGTTTGATCGCAACGAAAAGGATGTGGACAAGCTTCTGAAACGCGCTCAGAAGTATCTGTGAGGGATCGAGCATGAAGCTGTTTGGTTGGTTTGGGGACAAGGCGCTTCACCGGGGAGTGCATGTTCCAGAATGCAAGGAGCAAACCGCGCACTTGCCTATTCGTCGCATGAACTTTCCCCCAGTCGTGATCGTGCCAATGTCCCAACATGCTGGGACACCGGCCATTCCGATCGTCAAAGAAGGGCAAGAAGTCGTGCGGGGCGAGCCGATTGCCAGGCCCGACGGCTTCGTTTCGGTGCCGATGCATGCGCCCGTGACGGGCAAGGTGGAGCGCATCGCTCTGGCTCCCAGCGCGCGGGGCGACCTCTCTTTGGCGATTTACATCCGGCCTTACCCTGCGGCAAGCCAGGAAGTGCTCTACGGAGAGCCTCAAAACATCGACCAAATGTCGCCGGAAGAAATTGTCCGGGCCGTTCAAGAAACGGGTGTTGTTGGACTGGGAGGTGCCGCTTTTCCCACGCACGTAAAGATGAAGCTGCCCGAGGGCAGGACCGTGGACACTGTGGTCGTCAATGGCTGTGAGTGCGAGCCCTACCTGACGACAGACCATCGCGTCATGGTGGAACAGCCGCGAGCCGTGATCCATGGAACGCGCATTGCGATGAAGGCCCTGGGAGCTCCCCGGGCCATCATCGGTGTGGAAGACAACAAACCGGACGCCATCCAGGCTCTGCGCGATGCTCTGGCAGCCGAAAGTGCGATTACTGTCGAGGCCGTACCCACGAAATACCCGCAAGGCGCCGAGAAAATGCTGATTGAAGTATTGCTAGGTCGCGAGGTTCCTTCCGGCGGTTTGCCCAGCGAAGTTGGCGTGGCGGTTTTTAACGTCGCCACCTTGGCCCAGATTGGTGACCTGCTACCCAGGCGGCAAGGGCTGATCGAACGCGTGATCACGATTGCTGGAACGGCCGTCCGCAAACCCGGGAACTATCTCACCGTGCTTGGTACGCCCATTCGGTGGGCACTCGAACAAGCTGGTGCAACCGAACAAGCCGCCTCGGTGATTCTTGGAGGACCGATGATGGGACCCACCATCAGCTCGCTCGACGTGCCAATCACGAAGGGCGTAACAGGCATTCTCGTCATGGCCCGGGACAGCTTCAACAGTCGGCATACCATTTTTCCGTGCATCCGGTGCGGGGCCTGCGTGGAAGTCTGCCCCTTACACTTGAACCC
The DNA here is from genome assembly GCA_025056455.1 of Bryobacteraceae bacterium. Taxonomy (GTDB): domain Bacteria; phylum Acidobacteriota; class Terriglobia; order Bryobacterales; family Bryobacteraceae; genus CADEFT01. Next base: position 150,530 of record JANWVY010000007.1, read on the forward strand.
TTCCCGCTTGGGCATGCTGGCCCGGAAAGGCCGCTATGAAGAGATGGAAAGCGACTTTCATCTGATGGATTGCTTTGAGTGTGGCTGTTGTAGTTACGTTTGCCCGTCGCACATTCCGCTCGTGCAGTATTTCCGTGTAGCGAAGCAGATGAACCGGGAGAGGAAGGCCCGCCATGCCGCCGCTAGCGCCTGAAATCGAATTGAGAACATCGCCTCATTTCCACTCCAACCGTAGCGTGGAGATGATCATGCGCAACGTCGTCTATGCGTTGCTGCCGCTGTGTGCCTTTTCTGTGTGGAATTTTGGTCTCAGCGCCCTGGCGCTGATCCTCGTGTCGGTGCTTTCCTGCCTGGTCACGGAGCATCTGTTTTGTTGGCTCTCGCGCCGCAAATCCTCGCTGGGCGACTGGAGCGTCACGATTACGGGTATCCTGCTCGCTCTGACGTTGCCACCTGGATTCCCTTTGTGGATGGTCGCCGTCGGCGGGTTTGTATCGGTCGGTTTAGGGAAAATGGCGTTCGGAGGGCTAGGCTTTAATGTGTTCAACCCGGCGCTCGTGGGTCGGGCGTTTTTACAGGCCTGTTTTCCTACGGCAATCACGGCCTATTCTCCCGCCTTAGCCAAAAACCGCTTTACGGAATTTATTCCCACCACCTTCACACCTCCTTTTCTCCAGCCGCCTCCACTGGCCGATTGGATCGAGCGAGTACGCGTGGATGCTTTCTCTGGCGCCACTCCGCTCATGCAACAAAAATTCGACAAGGTAACGGCGGATTGGCAACCGCTGTTTTTCGGCACCGTATCGGGCTCGGCTGGCGAAACGCCTGCCCTGCTTATTCTTTTGTGCGGGGCTTATCTGGCAGCACGAAATTTTATGGACTGGCGCATTGCTTTCTCCATGCTGGCCAGCGCCTTTGTTAGCGGGGCGGCGTTTCACTTTCTGAATCCGGCCGTTTATCCCCATCCTTGGTTTGTGTTGCTTTCTGGCGGATTGATGTTGGGAGCTGTTTTTATGGCCACCGACATGGTGGCCTCACCGGTGACTCCGACGGGCGTGTGGATCTACGGCGCGCTCATGGGCCTGATCACGGTCGTGATCCGCAATCTGGGCGGCTTGCCCGAAGGCGTGATGTACGCCATCCTGCTCGGCAATGCCGTCTCGCCGCTCATTGACAACCTGACCCAACCCCGCGTTTACGGAGTCCACCCGCGAAGGAGAACGGCATGAATTCCCAAGCCCCATCTCGGCCCCCACTTTCTACGGCAGACGGCATCAAAATGGTGCGGCTGCTAGGGACCGTGTCGTTTGTTTGCGGGCTTTTGATCGTCATCACGCATCGCGGAACGCTCTCCGCCATCGGCCGCAACCAGGAACGTTTGACACGCGAGGCGGTGGCCGAGCTTTTGCCGGGCATGCAACGCCAAGTCGTCTACTCCGTTCACGGTGGCGAGCTGTCGAAGGGAGAAGGCTCAGACCGACTGGCAGGAAAGATCTACGCCGGCTACGACGCCTCGGGCAAGCTACTTGGCTTAGTGATGGAGGCCAGCGAGCGTGGTTATGCCGACATGATTAAGGCCATGTACGCCTATTCTCCCTCGAAACGGTGCATTACTGGTTTTAAAGTCCTGGAAATGAAAGAAACACCCGGCCTAGGTGACAAGATTGCCACCGACAAGAATTTTCTTGAGAATTTCAAACAGCTCGTTTACGATCCGGATCACCCCATCGTGGCGGTGAAGGCTGGCGCAAAAAAGAACAATTGGGAGATTGACGCAATTTCGGGAGCGACGATTTCTTCCCGCGCGGTCGGGCGCATGCTAAACCGTAGCATCCGGGAAATGGCGCCCCTCATTGAACGAAATCTCCGCCGGATTGAGAAAGGAGAATGATATGACTGGCGCGCACCTCGTCCAGGCGCCTTCTCCCTCCGAAAATTACGAGACCTTTTTCAATGGTCTCTGGAAGCAGAATCCAGTGTTTGTGCAAGTTCTGGGAATGTGCCCCACGCTGGCCGTGACCAACAGCGTACGGAACGCCCTGGCCATGGGGGCGGCCACTTTGTTTGTGCTCGTTTGCTCCAATATGCTGATTTCTCTGGTTCGCAAGCGCGTGCCCAAACAAGTGCGAATTGCCACCTACATTCTCATCATCGCCACCTTTGTGACCATTGTCGATTACTTGATTAAGGCCCTCAGCATCGCTGTCTACAAGGCGCTCGGGCCATTCATCGCGCTCATTGTCGTCAACTGCATGATCCTTGGACGGGCCGAAGCATTCGCCAGCCGCAATCCGCCGGGGAAAGCCATTCTTGACGGACTCGGTATGGGCCTTGGCTTTTCCTTTGCCTTGCTGTGTTTGGGCGCGGTACGCGAAGTTCTGGGTGCGGGAACATTCTTAGGGGTTCCTCTCTTTGGGCCTCGTTTCCAGCCTTGGGTGTTGTTTCTATTGCCTCCTGGAGGCTTTCTGACGCTGGCGTTGTGGCTGCTGGTTTTTCGCGCTTGGCAGAGCCGGAAGGAGCGGAAACAAGAGCAATGGAGGGCGGCGGCATGAACAATCAATCGCTGGGACACATCTTTATCGACGCGCTCCTGATTAATAACTTCGTGTTGAGCGTTTTTTTAGGCATCTGTCCCTTTATTGGCGTATCGGCGAAACTCGCTACGGCCTGGCGGATGGGCGTGGCTGTTATCTTCGTCACCTTGGTGAGCAGCTTGTTGGCCTATGGTACGAATGCTCTGCTGGTCGTCTTAAACGCCGAGTATCTACGCATCATCAGTTTCATAGTGATCATTGCGTCCACGGTTCAACTGGTGGAAATGTTTATTAAGAAAACCAGCCCCGCGTTATTCCGCGCCCTCGGCATTTATCTGCCCTTGATCACGACCAACTGCGCGGTCCTGGGCGTGGCGCTCTTTCAAACGTCGCGCCAGTATGACTTCGCCCAAAGCGTCGTGTTTGCGGCCGGAGCAAGTTTTGGTTTCACGATCGCGCTGGTCCTCATGGCGGTGATCCGCGAAAAACTTGAGCTGTCGGACATCCCCGATACGGTTCGCGGTACTGCTCTCGTGCTGCTGCTGGCCGGCATACTTTCACTTGCCTTTATGGGGTTTTCTGGGATGGGAGTAGAAAGCTGAATGGCTCGCGACTTGCTTCTAGCGGTAATCGGGATTTTTATCTTCATGGCTTTCTGGCTGGCGGTACAGTCTGCATTTCGCAGGCAAATGGCAAAGCCTTCCGATGTGGACGTGTTGGAACCGTGGGCTCACGGCTGTGGCGGATGCAGTGAGACGGCTTGCGCAAGACAGCCAGCGGCCTGCCGCCGCGGCGACTACTGGTTGGATGACAAGGCGAGGGTGAACGTATGAACTTGAGCGAATATGACATCAGCAACCCCTATCCGGCGACGCTGATCAAGACCGAGCGCATCACGCCGGAAGATTCAAAAGTCGAAGTCCGCCATTTAGTGCTCGAATTACCTGAGGGCGACTTCCATTTTGTGGAAGGGCAGAGCATCGGTGTGCTCGCGCCCGGACCGCATGAATTCGGAAACAAACACCACCTCCGTCTTTACTCCATAGCTAGTCCGCGCAAAGGAGAAGCCGGCAAGCCGAACACCTTTTCGCTGTGCGTGCGCCGTTGCTTCTACATCGACGAAATCAGCGGAGAGATGTATCCGGGAAAGGCTTCAAACTACCTCTGCGACGCAAAGCCTGGTGACGTAGTCCAGATCACAGGTCCCTACGGAGCACACTTTTCCGTGCCGGCTGACAGCAAAAGCAACTTACTTATGGTGGGCGTGGGAACTGGCATCGCCCCGTTTCGCGCGTTTGTGCGGCATATCTATGAAGAGCGTGGCGGCTGGGAGGGCCGGGTGCGCCTGTTCTACGGAGCGAAGACCGGTACGGAGCTCCTGTACATGAACGACAAGGTGAAGGATTTTACGCTCTACTACGATGAGAAGACCTTCAAAGCCTTCGAAGCCGTGAGTCCGCGGCCAGCCTTTGATTTGCCCCCGGACGTCGACCGGCTCTTGCTCGACAACCGCCAGGAGGTCTGGTCGCTGATCCAAGATCCCAACACCTATGTCTACGTGGCTGGCCTTCAGGATGTGGCTGAGAAATTCGAAAAGGCGATGATCACTATGGCTGGCAGCGAGGAAGCATGGCGGAAACTGCGGACCGAATTGGTTGCCCAGGGGCGCTACTCAGAGCTACTTTACTAAAGGCGCGATTTTACTAAGGGCGCAATTTTAGGCGTGACGCCGCATAGCGCGCATGTCTGGCAGTTGAGCGCTTCCCAGGTCAATGCCTAAGGCGCGCGCAAGGCCTGCATAAATCTCCGCTTCGGTCATGGTGCGTCCAGGCTCTGGTTTTCCAGTCTGAGGGTCGAAGCCGTAGGTGAGCAGGGTGTCGGGATCCACCCCGCCCAGCAGCTTACCGCCGTTGGCAAACGGCGAGATGATAAGAGAGCCGTTGTTGAGATCGTGGCCGGACCCAAAACTTGTGGCTTGTTCCGGACGGCGGCGGGTGCGCCCGAAATCGGTGGCCACGTAAATCATGGTTCGATCCCAGAAACTTTGTCCCGCCGCAAACTCCTCGCTTTTGAGCAGGGTGATCAGACGGTCTGCAATGCTAAGGATTCGATCCCACATGAGAGCCTGGGTCTCGCGGTGAGCTTGGTGCGAATAGTCGAAGGCTATGGGCGTATTAATGACTCCGCCTTCGCCGAGCTGGGCGCGCCCCCCGCGGAGCGAGGCGCCTTCCTTGAACACAACGCTACCTTCGGCTCCCAGGGTGACTGTGACGGAAACGCCGTATCGGAGCAAGAGGAAGGCGAGGGCAGCCTGACTCTCGAGCGGGTCCATGTAGTAGCGCGGGAAAGCGGCTCTCACCTTCTCCCCAAGCTCAGAGCCCCGAAGCCCGCTGGCGGCGAGCGGCATCTTGGGCGAATCGGGGAAAAGCATGAGTTTCGTGATCAGATCGAGCTTCTCCACGTTCTTGACTGGCTCGTCGCGTAACTCGATCCAGTGCTGAAGGCGCTTACTGGTGCGAAACGTTGCATAGAAGGGAGACTTAGGATCGAGTGTCTGATTGCGAAAGGCACGCGCTTTTTCAAACAAGCTGCGGCTCGGCGCGCCGGGCACGCCTTGATAGCCATCGAGGGAGAGCGGCCAGAGATTGGGCGCCGCGACATGTTCGCCGTAAGCCCAGGCGGGAAGCGATTTGTCTGTGCCGCGTTCGGTGAATCCGGTGCCATTCACCAAGTGCACGTTCGGAATTGGGTAACCCGCTCCATATTGCAGAGCCACGGCTTCTTGCAGCGTTCTCCCGCGCCACGCCGCATTTCCGGTCACCGCGCGGTGTTCAGCGACGCGGTGGTTTACGCTGGTGCCCGTGTGCGTGAACACCATCATGTCACGGGCATGCTTTTTGACGAAATTTGACTGATTGGCTTGAAAAGAAGCCGGAATTAGGCCAATCCGCTCGGCGCGTAAATCAATGGCGCGAAACTCCGCCCCTGGGACATTTTGCACCAAGCGATCCGGATAGGTATTGAGCGCGGCGGCATTCTTCGATTCGGACTCGCGAACAGCAAGGAAGGAATCAACGATCGAGGCTCCACCTGTCGCGCAAAGTACAATCAGAAACCGGGGAACTGGTTTCTCCTCAGCTGCCCGAACCAGGGGCGCTTTGTGAGCCAGCATGCCTGCACCGGCTGCGGTTTGTAAAAACCGGCGCCGAGACCAACTCCCGAACATGATCGCTGAGACTCCTTTCCCTGCTTGTTCTAATAAAAGATGCTTTCCAAAGAAGTGGCGACAGCAAAGCAACCCAGCACAACCCAATCGCGGGCTGCCCGCTCAGCCGGAGCGCGAAGCTCGGACGCCACGGTTTTATAGAATTCCGTTAGCCGGGAAATTTCCTCGGATGAGGCTGGCCGGCGCAGCAGTTTTTCGTAAAGGAGGGCTGCGGTTTCGCGCCTCCACCGCGCGTCAAATTTCCTTGCAGGACGCAAGAGCACCGCTTTGTCTGGCTCCTTTTCGTCAGCCGTTACACGCGTAGCGCAGACGCGCAAAGCGACACGATCCAGAGCTATGGGCGTTGTCAGAGAGGGCGGAAGCGGCTCAACAATGCGGATGGTGTATGGCTCGACGCCACCGAGCACGATGCGGAAGGCGTCAAAGTAGCAGTCATACTGGCCGAGTTCTTTGCAGATGGAGTCCCGCGGTATTTCGAGAGCGGCTGCCAGATCACGCAAGTAGCGATCTCCATCCTTAAATTTCAGACGCGGATCAAGCGAGGGCGTGGCTGGTGGCTGGGCGTTAGCGACGACCGCGACCGCCAAAGCGGCGATCCAACACGCCTTTTTAAGGTCTCCCATAGGCCTCCGTCAACACCAGTGCATGCAACATCTTCTCCACCCGGTAGTTGAATTTTTGAGGATCCATCAAGCCCCGCCACAAAGCTCCGAATTCCGGTTGATCCTGGGCCTGCGGTTCGCGGCCGATCAGCAGTTTCCAATAATCGCGCACCACATTCCGGGCAAACTCCGGACTGTTGGCGGCCACCTGGGCGAACTCCAAAAGATCTTTCACTTCCTTGCCAAAAAGCACACCTTTTTCCGGTGTGCGCACCACATCAGGTCCCTCGATACGGACAAAGGATTTCAGGCGGTCGGGAGCAAAGTCATTGCGGAAAATGCCGTTGTAGCGGGAGAAGGGATAAGCGAGCGGATCGAGTGTCGAGTGACAGAAAGCGCACGTAGGCGCAGTGACGCCCTTACGGTCATACTCGGCGGGTTCGTTGGGGACCGGGTGAAGACCTTCCATGTGGGAGATGTCGAAACCGAGATAGGCCCGGTAGGCTTGAGCCGCAGTGGTGCGAGGAATCGCCGTGAACATGGTATTCACGGTCGTAAACCACCGAGTGGTAAGCATGCCGGCTCGTTTGGCGGGCGGCACGTTCTGGCCGGAGCCAAGAGGCAGTTTTTTTAGCTCCTCCTCGGAAAGAACCCGAAAACTCGGTGGGTTGTCGCTCACTCGCTTCACAAAATACTGAGCTAAGAGAAGATCGCGCACGTCCCGGTCCCCCGAGTTCGCCCACGTGAAAAGATCGTAATCGAAGTAGTAATCTGCCAGCGGTACAGGCCCGCTATCTGGACCCGACTTTACGCTGTCAATGGGCCGGATTTTCGGATTCGCGAGGTTCCACACGACCCCATCTTTGCCAAGCCAGTATCGGGACGACAGGCATCGATCGAGCTGCCGGGCGAGGGCAGGCTCCCACTGCCGCCGGTCCCGAACCAGCTTGGAGAACTCAGCCACCTCTGCCCAGCTTGGCGATGTCCCGCAGAAATCCAGATGGATTCGCCGGAAGGCAAACACAGGGTCGTAGCGGCAAACGTTCCACCGGGAACGGGAGGAGGCAGAGATCTGTTGCGCCGAGCAACCAGGCGCCAGCGGCTGGCTTGCCGCATCTGCCGGATGAGACCCTTGTTCAATTTCGCTGAGATTGTCCACTCCATCTTTGTCGGCGTCCATCCGCTCAATCGCTTTTAGAGCCGTCTGAATCGCCTGGAGAAACTGCTGATCGGTTAAGGGGCGTGGAACGGAAACAGCCAGGTGTTCGGACACTTGCTGCCCAAATGCGTTGCGCGCCGGCGCAACGGAATGGCACAAGGTGCAGGCCGGTGGCCCCCCTTCGCAGGTTTTCGTTTTCCCGTAGCTTTGACAAAGCGCGGCCGGAGCGACCGGCTTGGCGTGGAGTTGCCGAGCCGCAGAGGAGAAAATCACCACCAGCGCAACAAACCCAAGGGTTGAAACCCACCGTCGATTCAACATAGCTGACCGTTCGAGTGCCCCACAAGCCCTTAAACTTTTTATCGTACCTGAAAGCGACCTAGCTTATCGCTGAGCGTTTGGCCGAAGACTTTGACAAGCGCGGGCGGTTGGAGATTTCCGCAGCTCAACCGGTATGCTCGCCAAACCGGGCAAAGCCAAACACGGCTGCGATCTCCACACCTCGTGGTTCCGGGTCCGACAAAAACACTGCTTTTTGATTCAAACATCTTGACCAAAAAATGTTTTTCTAGTAAAACAAGGACAAGCGAATTGAGCCCCACCTCCCCCGCCTTGCTTGATTTGCTCAGCGATCCTCTGGGTAGCTAGAGGGTTGTTCTGTGCATCGGCAGACAGCTGGAACGCTACCAAGCGGCGACGTAGAAAAGGGGGCGGTGGTCTAGTAGTGCGCTATGCAGTCTGGTTGGCGGTGTGGTGGTTTTTGTCGGCGCCACCTGGCTGGTCGCAGGGTCTAGCGACCTCAGCGAGCAAAGAGGACTGGGAAGAGATCAACTTTGTGTTCGACTCTTCCACCCTTGTCGACGGCTACCCCAGTTTGCTCCGTTTGGCGGAACTTTTGAAGCTCAATCCCTCCTATCGCGTAAAATTAGTGGGTCACACGGATTCTTGGGGAAGCGAGCAATACAACGAGCGTCTTGCTCTCGCGCGAGCCTCAACGGTAAAAGCATTCCTGGAAAAATATGGCGCCCGGCCGGACCAGATTCTGGTCTCTGGAGCCGGGGAGCGCGAGCCAAAAGTGGATAACCGTACGGCGGACGGCCGGTTTATGAACCGGAGAGTCGTCATCACAGTTCTGGACGAAAAAGGGCGCGTGGTCAGTGCGGGTGGTATTGGAGACGCCATCCGGAGTTTGGAGCGTGCTCAGTCTGCGGCATCCGCAACCACGCCTTTGGCTCCCACTCCCGCCGCCACTCGCGCCCCAGATCCGCGAACCCAGCAAAGCATCGAAGAGTTGCAGCGGCGCTTGAACGACTGCTGCGCCGACATTTTGAAGCGCCTTGATACCCTGGCCGACATTGTCAACGGCCTACGGCAGCTACGCCAAGAGAGCGGCGCGCTGAGAGATCATGTTGACAATCTCCAAAAAAAGCAGGACCAGCTCCGCGAGCTTCTTCAATCTCAGCCCAAGCCCCTCTCTTTACAAGAGACCCAAACCGCAGCAGAAAAAGGCGCCTCGCGCGCGATTCAACAGCAGGGCAATCCGCATTTCTCCTTGCTTGGTGTGAATTTGGGCGCCGATGACCAGGGCCGGCTGACTTTTTCCGGCCGCGGGCGCTACTTTTTGCCGTTTAAAGACAACTTCGCTCTGCAAGCGCAGGGTGAGTATCTCTATTTCCGAGACCGCAAGGAGGGCCAGTTCGACCTCGGTCTGGCCAACCGGATCAAAGCGTTTCAAGCGGGTCTTTTTGCTAGTTTCAAGAACGTCCAGCTGCGTGAATTTCAATCCGGGGGAACGCTAGGCCAGGCGGCCCTAACGCTGGACTATATCTTCCGCCGCGGGCGCTTGGGCGCATTTGGGACCAAAGGATTTCTAGACCATGCCGTTCTCCGGCGCATTTCGATCACGCGCACTCTCCACGAAGAAACGTATCTCAAGATCGTAGACCAGGCCGGTCTCAGCGCCGCCATTGCGCTTTGGAAGCGGAGTTACTTGGAAGGAAACGTGGGCTACCTCAAGAGTCGGGGCTACGCCGACCGGCCCGGTGGAACACTCCGGCTGGTCTATCCGCTGAACGACCACTGGGCTCTTACGCTCGAGGGCGGTATGAATGAAACCTTATTAGGACGCGACAACAACGGTCGCGTCGTCGGCGGCATTGCGTGGGGAAATTTTCTCAATCCGCGAGAATTTCACAAGGTGGCGCACGCCGTGCCTGTTGATGTGCCGCGAGTGCGCTATGAGGTTTTAACCAGGCGCGTCCGGACGGGGAATGAGGCTCCCATCGCCGACGCCGGACCCGATCAAATCGGCATCCAAGCTGGTCTGACGACTCTGGATGGCAGTGCCTCCTATGATCCCGAAGGCGATCCCATTACCTTCGCCTGGACGCAGATCTCAGGTCCCGCGGTGTCGCTGGCTGGCGCCAATACTTCCCGCGCGACCTTTACCTCTGCCGAAGGCCAATCCTATGTATTCCGCTTGACGGTGACCGATGACAAAGGGGCTTCTTCGGTGGCGCGGGTTCTGGTAACGACGGCTAGGATTCCCCAAGTGCGTGTCGTTCGCTTTGCAGCCTCTCCGCAACAAATCCGTGCCGGTCAGTCTTCGAGCCTAATTTGGACCGTGGAAAATGCCGACGAAGTGAGCATTGACAGTATCGGCCGGGTCGATGCGAGATCGGGGTCAGTCAGTGTTTCACCGCAGCAAACAACTACCTACCGCCTCACGGCGCGGAACCGCTCGAGCGAAGTCAACGAGACGGTCACGGTAGTTGTGGAGCAGCCAAGCGTGCGAGTTTTGTTCTTCACTGCCTCGCCACTCACCCTCGCTGCTGGGCAGTCGGCTACACTCAGCTGGCAAACGGAAAACGCAGACACAGTGGAGATCAGCGGCCTGGGCGCTGTGGCGCAAAGCGGAACGGTTTCCGTCAGCCCGTCGCAAACAACCAGCTACACGCTCACTGCGAGAAACCGCTTCGGACAGGCAACCGCGCAGCTGGCCATCCAAGTGCGTCCGGTTGAGTTGCCCTCCATCCTGCGCTTCACGGCCGTTCCTGGAGAAATTGGAGCGGGCGAATCGGCCACCCTAATTTGGCAGGTCGATCAAGCCAGCGAAGTTTCCATTTCGGGTCTCGGGCGCGTGAATGCTGCGGGCAGTTCGACCGTCACACCAGCGCAGACGACAAACTACGTATTGACCGCGCGCAATGCTGCTGGCGAGGTGAGCGCGACAGCCACGGTGGTTGTAATTCCCCCCGTTCGCATTGTGAGCTTCACCGCGACACCCGCCAGTTCGCCACGTCCGGGCGAGGCAGTCCGCCTGAGCTGGGTGACGGAGAATGCCACGGAAGCCACGATTGATGGCCTAGGTTCGGTGCCGACCAGTGGCAGCGTGGAAGTGAACCCCACGGTTGACACTTCGTATACGCTTCGCGCCTTCGGCCGCCGTGGACAAACTTCGGCCACCGTGCGCGTGACGGTAGCTCCCGCCGTTGGAGTGCCTTCCGGCGGCCCGATTGCTGACGCGGGCCCGGATCAAGTGACCACCTCGCGCGAAATTCGCTTGGATGGTAGCCGGTCGCGCCATCCCGAGGGGCTGCTGATCGGTTTCTCTTGGCGGGCCGTGGGCCGGCAGCCAGAGGCCATTCTTGGTGCGGATACACCCACACCCACGGTGCGCTTTGCGCCGCTCGCGTTTGGCGAATATGTATTCGAACTGACGGTGACCGACAGCCGGGGCCGCTTCAGCCGGGCGACGACCAAAGTGTTCTTTGGAGCCTATTGATTGCGTTCTCTCTCCGAGACGCTGCTTGCGGACGCGCAGGGCGGTGGGGCGAAGCTCACCGCCCTGCAAGCAGCGGATTTTGCCCGCTAGTTCTCACTACCGGCAGATTTTCCGTGTGTGAACTCGATATAGTGGAATATTCTCGAAGATAATAGCAGGCGCAGTACCCTTCATCGCGTCTTCGAGCAGTAAGTTGCTCTGGAAGGAGGGCTGGGGTCAATCATGTGCTACCACTCGCTGCTTTCGAGGCTTTCGATCTTCTTTTTCACTGGATCGTTATGGGCCCAAGAACTTCCCTCGTTATTCTCCACTGCCGTGCCAGACGCACGGCAGATTCAATCCGTATCCTCGGATCGCGGCTTTGAAGTACGGCGCAGCCGTTGGGTCCGCTTAAACTGGGATGCAATTCGGAGCGTCACCAGTGGGGTCCGCCGCGTTCAACTGGATCTTTTTCCCGATGTGCAGCTGGTGGCGCGCGAAACCAGATCTTACTGGTCTCACGATCAACAGACGTTTCTTTGGCACGGCGAGATCGAAGGCATGCAGCGTAGTCAGATTGTGCTGGCGGCGACAGGTGAGATCGTGTCTGCAAACATCAGCACCGATCAAGGAGCGTTTTATCAAGTCCGGCACGTTGACGGGGCGCTTCACCTTCTAGAGCAGGTTGATTTGCAGCCGACGAGTCCCGGAGACCGCGGAGTAGCGCCGCCGGCCGAAGCAGCAACGATCGCTAAAGACGCCGAGCGGCTCGCCTCCAGCCGCGCGGAACGCGATACTAGCGGGAACACAATCATCGACGTTCTCGTCGCCTACACAACGAACGCTCGCATCCAAGCGGGCGGTACGGCTGCCATCCAAAACCGGATTCAACTGGCCATGGCTGAAGTGAACCAGAGTTTTGTCAACAGCGGCGTTCACATTCAGATGGTTCTCGTTCACATGATGGAGGTCGCCTACGACGAGAGCTCAGGAATCGGGCTTGCGCTGACCCGGCTGCGCGATCCAGGTGACGGTTTTATGGACGAGGTTCACACCGAGCGCAACAACTATGGCGCTGATCTGGTGAGCCTGTGGATCCACCATCTCGGTCCGGCGCCGGCTGGGGCGGTGAGCTTAGGCTACCAGATGACGACGGTTTCCACGGCATTTGCAATTAATGCTTTCAGTGCGGTTGAACAGTTCTGGGCGCCCGGACCCAACTATGGTTTTGCTCGTGGAATGGGGCACAACATGGGCGCGGCGCTCGATCGCTCGACCGTGGGTGACACGGGGGGCTTCGGCGCTTACTCTTACTCCCACGGCTACCGCTTTACGGGTCCCAATCCCTTCCGCACTATCATGACCGTGCCGTGTGAAACGGTCACCTGCCCGGTGGTGAACTACTGGTCGAACCCTGACGTGACGGTGAATGGTCAGCCTGCCGGCATCGCAGCTAACCAGCCGAATTCCGCGGACAACCGGCTAACGCTCAACAACACCCGCAACACGGTCGCCAATTTCCGGGGGACGGCGGGATGCAACTATGTGGTCAGCCCAACCACGATCAGTCACACCTTTGCTGCCAACACGGGAACCATCAGCGTCACGGCGGCCTCCTCCTGCGTGTGGTATGCAACAACGGGAGAAAGCTGGATTACGATCACTTCCGGAGCAAGTGGCTCGGGGAGCGGATCCGTCAACTATAGCATCTCCGCCAACCAAAACAACGCCGCCCGGCAAGGGACGATTACCGTTGGCGGGCAAAACGTGACGATTAACCAGGCGGCAAACCCGAATCCTACGGTCACCATCACGATCGACACCGTACCGTCGGGCTTATCCATAACCGTCGATGGCCAAGCGTATTCTACCCCGCAGATCTTCACTTGGGTGGCGGGATCTTCCCACACGTTGAGTGCAGGCCTCCAGCAAAGTTCCACAGGAACCCGTCATGTGTTTTTGTCGTGGAGTAACGGAGGCAGCGCCACCCAAACCATCATTACGCCCGGAGTGGCCACGAGCTACATCGCCACTTACCAGACCCAGCATCTTCTGACGCTGAACTCGTCGCCAACGAATGGTGGCAACGTGGCGACTTCACCATTCTCACCGGACGGCTATTACAACGCCGGCACTACGGTTCAGCTTTCAGCCGCCAACGCGAGCGGCTTTTGGTTCATCAACTGGTCTGGCGCTTTGGGCGGTTCAACCAATCCGGCCTTTGTCGTCATGGATGCACCAAAATCGGTGACGGCGAATTTCTCGAACACGGCAACCACGGTTCAGGTTACCGTCACCACAGCTCCAGCTGGGTTACTCGTGCAAGTGGATGGTGCGCAGTACACCTCGCCTGTCAGCTTCACGTGGGTTTCGGGAACCACGCACACACTGAACGCTCCGGCACAGCCGAGTAGCGCAACCACCCGCGCCGTATTCCAGAGCTGGAGCCAAGGAGGGCCAGCTTCACAAACCATCATTGCCCCTTCCACCGATACTATCTACACGGCCATTTACAACACGCAGTTTCTGTTAACCACCAACATCACAGGGGGCGGCACGCTCCAGATCAACCCCCCTTCGGCGGACAACTTTTATCATGCAGGATCCACCGTTACGCTGACCGCGGTTCCCGCTGTGGGCGGGCAGTTCCAAAACTGGACGGGCTCGGCGACAGGCACCCAAAACCCGCTTGCTGTCGTCATGGATGGGCCAAAGAACATCACTGCGAACTTCACGCCCGGGGGCAACGTTGTCATTACCTCCATTCCCGCGGGACTGCAAATTACGGTTGATGGGGTCGTCTACACCACGCCGCAGAGCTTTACGTGGCCTGCGGGAAGCTCTCACGTCATCAGTGCGCCTCAACAGATCGGGACTTCGCCCACGCGGTACATCTTTGCCAACTGGAGCAATGGTGGTCCTGCCACCCAGACCATCATCGCGCCCGCAACCCAAACCTTTTTCACCGCGACCTACATCACTCAGCACCTGCTGACGACGACAGTTGTCGGCGCCGGTGCCATTGTTGCCGATCCGCCTTCGGCCGATGGCTTCTATCCGGCGGGGATCACTGTTCTGTTGACGGCGAACCCTGCGCCTGGCAGCACATTTGTCAGCTGGAGCGGTGCCGTGACGGGCAACGCCAATCCAGTAGCGGTGGTGATGGACGGGCCCCGCACGGTGACCGCCAACATCAACACTCCTCCCTCGCCAGTCACGATCACCAGCTCACCGCAAGGAATGCTGGTTCAGGTGGATGGCGTCAACTACGTAACGCCGCAGACATTCTTGTGGGCCGTCGGCAGCCAGCACACACTTGTGGCGATTAGCCCAGTGAACACCGTTCCGGGGGTGCGTCAAAACTTCGTCAATTGGAGCCAGGGCGGTCCTATCGCCCAGACCATCACAACGCCAGCCGCTGCCACCACGTACACGGCCAACTATGTCACTCAGTATCAGCTGACGGCCCAGGTGATACCGGCAGGCTCGGGCACGATTGTCGCGAATCCCGTTTCGCCCGATGGCTTCTACGATGCAGGAACCACCGTGCAACTGCTAGCGAATCCGGCGATCAGCTTCGACTTTACAGGCTGGGCCGGGTCGTTGACGGGAAACGCGAATCCACAAAATTTGCAAATGGTAATGCCCCGCGCCGTAACCGCTTCCTTCACGCCGAGTCCCGTTTGCGCCTACGGGATTGACCACACGGAGGCTTTCCCGCCCAACTCTGGCGATCTCCGTCAAGTACGCGTACAAACCGGTCCCGCTTGCAACTGGACTGCAACCGCGAACGTTCCTTGGGTGCAGATCACGAGTGGGTCCACGGGAACCGGGAATGGAACCGTGCTGTTGACCATTCAGGGGAATAACACAGCCGCTCAGCGAACGGGCACGGTGACCATTGCCGGATTGACTTACACCATTACCCAACCTTCTGGCCAGTGCAATTTCCAACTACAGGCGCCAGACGGGCTTGTCTTGCCACCTGCGGCAGCCGCTTATCAAATCAACGTTACGGCGGCGCCCGGCTGCCAGTGGACCGTGCAGAGGAGGGGCGATTGGTTAACGCTTGGAACAACTAGCGGGGCAGGGAACGGCAGCGTCGCCTTCAACGTGACCGCAAATACGACGGCTGTGCCGCGTACGGCCCGGGTTATCATTGCCGGGATTGTGCTCCATTTTGTCCAAAAGAGCCCAACTCTCACCCAGCAATATCTCGACGTTCCCGCCACCCATCCCTTCTTTGACTACATTGCCTTGCTCCGCCTGAACAACATACCGGATACTTGCGAGGCGAACGCCTACTGTCCAGAGACCAGCATTACGCGCTCGTCGATGGCATTGTTCCTGGTGCGCACATTATTAGGCAGCGATAATTTCACCTTCCCGGAGACTCCTTATTTCACCGACGTGCCAGCGACCCACCCCTACTTCCGCTACATCCAGAAGCTGCGCGAGTTGGGCGTGACGGCCGGATGCACAACGACGCGCTTCTGCCCGGATGACCCGGTCACGCGGGGACAGATGGCAGCTTTCTTGGTCCGCGCCCGGCTGGGAGTGCGCTTTGACCAGTCATTCCCCTTCTCGCCCGTACAACGCTTCCAGGACGTCACGCCGGCCAACATTTTCTTCAGCTACATCCAAAAACTGGGCGAGCTAGGCCTCACCACAGGTTGTACGCCGACGCAATTCTGCGGCGATGACGTAAACTCTCGCGGGCAGATGGCAGCGTTTCTAGCCCGCGGGTTCTTCTAAAGCTCCGGCGGCTTGTTCCGCTCTAGCCGCGGGTCAGTCCAGTGGCGGCACGGCTTCGAAATGGCGGTCGAGGAAATGCTTGAGGTCTTCTGGAAACGGGGCTCTGAAGCGCAGCCCTTCCGATGTGAACTCCATCTGGGCGCAGTGGAGCGCTTGCCGCGGTAAGGCAAGCCGATTGAGCAGTTCCGGAGTGATACCTGCACGAAGGAATTCCAAAAACACTTCGTCCGGAACACCGTACATTTTGTCGCCAACGACTGGGTGACCGAGCCACTCCGCGTGGACCCGAATTTGATGGATGCGACCAGTAAACGGAAGAACCCGGACCAGGGTGAATTCTTCGTTTGCCGCCAAGGGCTCAAATTTCGTGACAGCGGGTTGTCCGCACGCCACGACGGCTCGCCGGGTCACGACTGCTGAATGTGGGTGCATCCCGATGGGCTGGTTCACTTCCACCGGTTGCTGCAGCGCTCCGCGCAAAATGGCGTAATAGATCTTGCGGACGGTGCGGCGCTCCATGGCTCCCTGAAGTCGCGAAGCGAGCTCTGGAGTCTTCACGAGCAGAACAACGCCGCTGGTTTCACGATCCAGCCGGGTTGGCAGGTGGAGCCTGTCCACTTGGAGATACTCCCGGCAGGCGCCAATTAAGCTCGACCACGGGCCATGTTTGGAGGGATGGCAGACAATACCCGGGGGCTTGTTCACAACCAACAGGTTTTTATCCTCATGGAGGATCCACGATCGCAAATCCGTGGGTTCAATGAGCACCGTCCTTGCAGGATGTAGTCCAGCCACGCTGTGGCCTCAAAGCAATTTTTTCTTGAGAATTTCGTTCACCAAGGCAGGATTGGCCTGTCCGCGAGAAGCCTTCATGACCTGGCCCACGAAAAATCCTAAAACTGCCGTTTTGCCGCTGCGAAATTGCTCCACCTGCTTGGGATTTGCCGCCAAGACTTGCTCGATGATTGGCTCCAGCGCGGCCGCGTCGCTGATCTGCCTTAACCCCTCGCGCTCTAAAATCGTGCTCGCTGCCTCCCCTGTCGCCAGCATCTTGGGGAAAATCTCTTTTGCCAGCTTGCCCGAAAGTTCACCTTTGGAAATGAGCGTAACGAGTTCGCCCAGCCGCTCCGGAGCAATGGGAGACTCGGTAATGTCCTTGCCTTCGGCCTTGAGCGCGCCCATCAAATCGCCCATCACCCAGTTGGCTACCGCCTTAGGGTCGCTGGAGGAACGGGCGGCCGTTTCAAAGTAATCGGCCAGAGCGCGGGTCGAGGTCAATACTTGGGCGTCGTACTCGCGCAGGCCATAGGTTTCGAGAAAGCGCTTCTTTTTGGCGGAGGGCAACTCCGGCATCTTGGCGCGAATGGCCTCAAGCCAGGAGTCGCTGATGCGGACCGGCGCTAAGTCCGGCTCCGGAAAGTAGCGGTAGTCGTGAGCCGCCTCTTTGCTGCGCATGCTGAAGGTTTCGCCGAGATCGGGATCGTAGAGCCGCGTCTCTTGAACCACCTGACCGCCACTCTCAATCACCGCAATCTGGCGCTCGATCTCATAATCCAGAGCTTGTTTCAGAAAACGGAAGGAGTTGAGATTCTTTACCTCCGCTTTGGTGCCAAACTTTTCCGCACCCTTCAACATGACGCTCACGTTTGCATCGCAGCGTAAGTGTCCCTTCTCCATGTCGCAAGTGGAGACTTCGACGAACTGGAGCACTTGCTTGAGCGCGGTGAGATAGGCATACGCCTCCTCGGAGGTCCGAATATCCGGTTCACTCACAATTTCAATGAGCGGCGTGCCACACCGGTTCAGGTCCACGTAGGTGTAGCGGTCGGAATCTTTGAACCCTTCATGAAGGCTCTTGCCCGCATCGTCTTCAATGTGTAAGCGCGTCACGCCAATTCTCTTGGTGACGCCGTTGAGTTCAATCTCAACGTAGCCGTGGGCCGCAAGCGGCTCGTCGTACTGCGAGATCTGATACCCCTTGGGCAGGTCCGGGTAGAAGTAGTTTTTTCGCGCGAGGCGAGAGAACTGGTTGATTTGACAATTCAGCGCCAGTGCCGCTTGAACGGCCATCTCGACCGCAGCGCGGTTTAGTACCGGCAACGCCCCCGGCAATCCCAGACACACGGGACACACGTTAGTGTTTGGCGGAGCGCCGAAACCCGTCGGACAGCCACAAAAGATTTTGGTTTTGGTGGCAAGTTGAACGTGTACCTCGAGTCCAATGACGGGCTGGTACTTGGCAATCACCTCTGGCCGAAGAAGCGATGTAGTTCCAGATGCCATCGCTCCATTTTAGCGATGCACTCTGTGGTCTGCGGCAGCGTGGGAGCAAGCTCCGGCCTAGGGCTCCGCCTTCTGGCGATACTAATGAGGATGCAGCTTTTACGCCAACGCCTGGAATCTTATTTTGAGTTTGAGCGACTTCAAACAAACTGGCGCACCGAAGTCGTGGCCGGCCTGACGACGTTCTTAACCATGGCCTACATCATCTTTGTGAACCCCTCCATTCTTGGAGAAGCCGGAATGCCCGTCATGGCAGTCACTGCAGCCACTTGCATCGCCTCGGCTACTGGATCGATCCTCATGGGCGCCTGGGCGCGTTACCCAATTGCGCTGGCGCCTGGGATGGGTCTCAATGCGTACTTCACCTACGCCGTGGTGAAGGGCCTGGGAGTTTCCTGGCAAGTCGCGCTGGGAGCGGTTTTTCTGTCTGGACTCGCGTTCTTCGTTTTGACGGCTGCGGGACTGCGACAGCTGATTCTGGCCGCATTCCCGGCCGAGCTGTATTCGGCGGTTGCTGTCGGGATCGGATTCTTTATCGCTCTCATTGGATTGCGGAACGCGGGGATCATCCAAGGCCATCCAGCGACTTTGGTCACGCTCGGTGATCTCAGTTCGCCCTCCACAACTGTTGCTCTCGGGGGGTTGGTGTTAACCTCCGTGTTGATGGCCTGGAGGGTGCGAGGCGCAATCTTGCTCGGCGTGCTGACAACAGCGGCCGCGGGTGTGACGGCGGGAATCTTCTCCTGGAAACCGCAGCCTGTTTCGCTTTCTGCACTGGGTGGGACGGCGCTGCGGCTGGACATTCCAGGAGCCATGAAAGTAGGCCTGTTGGAGATCGTTTTTGTGTTTCTGTTTGTGGATTTGTTTGATAATCTCGGGACACTCGTCGGCGTGGGAACCAAGGCCGGGCTGTTTCAAGACGCACGCCAAATCCCCCGCCTTGAGCGGATCTTGTTTACCGATTCGGTGGCGACAATTTGCGGCTCGCTTACAGGAACCTCCACCGTCGTGAGCTATATCGAGAGCGCTGCGGGTGTGGCTGCTGGAGGGAGATCTGGCGTGACCGCAATCGTCGCGGGTTTGATGTTTCTCGTGGCGCTCCTTGTCGCACCGGTGGCCGGAGGCATTCCAGCTGCCGCCACTGCGCCTGCGCTGATTTTGATCGGTTCGCTAATGGCTTCCCATGCCCGCGACATTTCTTGGGAAGAACCGCTGATCGCCGTACCCGCTTTCCTCACCATCATCACGGTGCCCTTGAGCTTTAGCATCGCCAATGGCCTGAGCTTTGGCTTTACCGCTTACACTCTGCTTCGGCTTGCGAGGGGTGAGTTTCGCCAGGTGAACTTGCTTGCCTACGGCCTTACGCTTCTCTTTCTGATCCGCTTCTATTATCTAGGGAAGGCTTGAGGCGGCCGGCTTGCAGGAGCGCCTGGCGCAGCAAAAATTCAATCTGGCCGTTCAAACTCCGAAGATCATCGTCCGCCCAGCGACGGAGAGCTTCTAACAGCTCCCCGTCGATGCGCAAGAGAAATGATTTCCGACCGTCCATTCCTGCTTCTTCCTCTTCTTGCGAGACGCGATTTCAATCGCACCGCAAATCAAGTCATGCTAGTGATAGATCGTTCCCGTATTGAGTACCGGTTGCGCGCCCCGCTCGCCGCACAGCACCACAAGCAGATTGCTGACCATAGCCGCTCTTCGCTCGGGGTCGAGCTCGACGACCCGGTTCCGCGCCAACATCTCCAGCGCCATTTCCACCATTCCAACTGCCCCTTCCACGATCTTTTGCCGCGCAGCAATGATTGCCGATGCTTGCTGGCGTTGAAGCATCGCGGCTGCAATCTCGGGTGCATAGGCCAGATGGCTAATGCGGGCTTCCATCACTTCAACGCCCGCTTTCGCGAGCCGCTCCTGAATCTCCCTTCTCAGGTGGGTGGCGACTTCGGCGGTGTTGCCCCGAAGCGACATTTCATTGTCGTTATGGGCGTCATAAGGATACGCGCTTGCTAGGTTTCTTAGTGCGCTCTCACTTTGCACGTGTACGTAGTCCTCGTAGTTGTCCACTTCGAACACTGCTTCCGCCGAATCCACGACCTTCCAAACCACCACTGCGGCGATCTCAATGGGATTGCCGTCATGATCGTTCACCTTCAAATTCTCGGTTTCGAAGTTGCGAATACGCAGCGAAATCTTGTGCTTCGAGTAAAAAGGGTTGGCCCATCGTAAGCCGGTCGTTTTCACCGTACCCACATATTTGCCAAACAACTGAAGCACTACGGCCTGGTTCGGCGCAACCGTGAACAACCCCGCCATGATCAAAAGATCCGCCAGGATGGCGAGCGATACGATCAAGATCGCCATCCCGCGTTCGGAGCGGGGGAGCTCGCGCCCGATCCAGACAAAACCGTAGATGCAGAGCACCAGCACCATCATGGTCAGCAGCAGGACTGCCATACCAGAAATCGTCGAGCGTTCCAACTCACGTATCATCAAGATCTCCTTCTGATATTTAAATGATATCACTTTGAAATCGACTGTCAAGCCCAAATCGCTCTGCTTCGCTCGGCCTGAGTGGCCGTCCCGGTTCTGAGAAGGTCTGTTTCAGCAACGGTTGATTGAGCTTGGGGGACAAGTCTGCAGGAGCAACACTCCGTTCCCCGATGGCGGCGGTCGTTCGCTACGGACGTGGGGTGGCAGAGAGTGGAACGGGCGGCAAGGGCCTGGGATTGGATTTGTCCGCTCTTGCGATCCTCTCGGAAGGTTTGTTGTTCCGCGCTCCGAGTGAGCTTCTGTGAAGACGGTTAAAAAACGAAGCGCGCACCGAGCTGGATGCGACGGCCGGGAGCGGCGGTAGCGACGATGCCAAAGCCGGGTCCGTTCAAAGTAGCGCCAGGCCCCCCGAAGTTGGGATGGTTGGTGATATTGAAGAATTCACCTCGGATTTGGACTTTCTTTCTCTCGCCAATTGGGAAGTTGCGGAGAATCGACATGTCGAGGTTGATTGTGCCATCAGCGCGGAGGATATTGACGCCCTGATTGCCGAAGGTGAATTGGGCTGGTTGAACAAAAGCCGAAGTGTCGAACCAGCGGTTGAGGGTGCGCTCCTTGTTCGGGAGATTGGGATTGCGCAGCACGTCGGCCCGTTGCGCACCAGCGCTGAAGACGAACGTATTGTTCACCTGGGTGTTCACAGTGAAAGGCTCACCGGATTGCAGCGTGAGCAGCCCGCCCAGCGACCAGTTGCCAAGAATCGAGCCGAGCCAGTGATTTGACAAGTAGGTCCTTCCTTTGCCGACTGGAATCTCATAAACGCTGGTGACAGTGAAGCGGTGGCGAACATCATTGCCGGTGGGTCCCCAATCGTTACGGCGGTTGTAGAAGTCGGAAAACCCAACGTCGGAACCCAGCGAGCCGCCATCGGTATAGTTATTAAAAGCTCGCGCCAAGGTGTAGGTGGCGAGAATCGAATAGCCGCTTGCGAATCGCCGCTCCACACGCACGACACCGGCATAGTATCGTGCATCCCCAAAGCTCGGCCCTTGGATGGAAACATTGGAGAACTGTGGAAAGGGGCGGTCGGCTTGGGTGGGAGTGCGGCCGGCGGCGATCACCTCGGCCAGGCGCTGGGGCGTGACTTGATTCAAGGTGATATTGCCGCTTGGTAACTTATGGGAGAGGTTTGCTAGGCCTGTCACCTCGACGAGGATTCCCTTGCCAAGTTCGCGCTGCACGCCGAGATTAAACATTTGCGAGTAGCCGGTGCGGCGGTTGGACTCAAAGAAAGTGACTGCCGTGTTTGGTTGTTGCCCGACCCGCACTGCGCCAAAACTATCGTTCAGCGGCGGCTTGGTAAGTGTTACGCTCAAACCGTCTCGGAGGAAGAAAGGCGCGGTAATGCCGTTGTCGGGAGTATTCAAAACGGCGGATAACTCAAAGCCGAGCGAAGCTGCATTGGGAACGCCGGCGTCAAAAGGATGCGCCATGAAGACTCCGTAGGCCCCGCGCACGACGGTCCGGGCCGAGCCGAAGGCTTTCCAGGCGAAGCCAACACGCGGGCCCCAGTTATTCCAATCCGGAGCGTAGAAGCGTGTGGGCCATCCCCCAACACCGAGAAACTTTACAACTCCTGGCGTACCACTCACCGGATTGATTTGCGTAGTGTCGAAGCTGTTTCCGCGATTGTTGCGATCGGTGATGGGTGTATCGGTCTCCCAGCGCAATCCGATGTTCAAGGTCAGATTGCGCGTCACGTTCCAGTCGTCTTGCACGAAGCCAGCCAGATACCAGCTGTAACGATCGAGCGCTTCGGTTTGTCGCGAACTAAAGCTTGTGACAAATCCAAGCAGCATCGTCGCCAGGCCAAATCCGGTATTTGCGACGCCAGGCTGTCCAGTGCCGAGGGGGCTGAAACCAAAGCTGCCCGCGGCGGTTGGCCGGTTGGTCTCGAAGTTGAGCGAGGGACGTAGCTCCACGCCAAACTTTAGGGCGTGTTTGCCTCGAATCCAAGACAAGTTGTTGACGAGCTGATATTGCTGGATGGGAAATTGACGTCGCTCCTGGTTGCTGCTGCCAAGTGCAGTGACCCCGGTAGCGTTGAATTCTGGGAACGCGCCGTCCGGTATGCCGCGAATTCCGAGCGTCGTGGCCCACGGCTCGCCAAGGCCAAGAGACTTGGCATGGTTCACCCGGTTGGAATAGGTGAGCCGAAAATCGTTTACCAGGCTCGGAGAAATCGTGCGGGTCCAGCTGCCATAGTAGTAGTTTTGGTATCGGACGGCGGAGTTGCTGGTTTCCGCACTGCGATTTGGAAACACACTCGTGAGGTCAAGGTGATCGCTGTTATAGAGATAGCGGAGGGTAATGCGGTCCTTGGATCCAATGTTGTGATCAATTTTTGCGGTGAAATTGTTGCGGGTGAGAATGTTCACAAAATTGGCGCGGAAATTATTTGCTCCGGCCAGTGAATCCGGAGGACGATTCGGCAGGGGATAAAAAGGCATGAGCCTCACGGCGACGGGATCTAGGCGCGATGCTGGGATTCGGTTTCCAGGAAACTGCAAGCGGACGAACCGACCGCCTTGGTTCACTGTCGTCGCGGGATCGAAAACCGGCAGCAAGGCTCCTGTATTGGTGAGTGTTTCAGAAAAGTCGCCCTGGCGTTGAGCCAAGGTCGGTACTGTCAGCGTACGGATGGCTCCATCGCGGCGGCGCGACCCCTCGTAGGCAAAGAAGAAAAACGTTTTGTCCCGCCCGTTGTACAGTTTCGGAATCCAGACGGGCGCTCCAATGGTTCCGCCAAAAACGTTATAGCGAAGTGGCGGCTGCTGTTTCCGATCCCCGACGATGGGGGCAAAGAAATTCGGTGCGTCAAATTTCTCGTTGCGCACATACTCAAACAGCGAGCCTCGGACTTCATTGGTGCCGCTCTTCGTGGTGGCGATGATGACGCCGCCATTCGAGGCGCCATACTCGGCCGAGTAACCATTAGAGAGAATCTTCACTTCCGCTACCGTTTCTACGGGCGGATCGAGATCCACTTGGCCAATACCGAGCCGCATATTCTGGGCCGTACCGCCATCGATCCAAAACGCCTGGGACTGCTGCCTGCTCCCTGCTAAGGAGAAATTCGGCTTCTGACCGCTGTCATAGCCGATAAACACGGCGGCGCCCACTGTCTGGATAATGTTTAACGACCTGCGATCGCCAAGTGGTAAGTCCTCCACGCTCTTGGCTTCAATCAACTGACCGACATCTGAGGTGCGCGTTTCAAGCAGTGAGGCCGAGCCCGAAACCGTGACGCTTTCCGTCACGGCCCCCAGTTCGAGCACGATGTCCAGCTCCAGCTGTTGTCCCGTGGTGAGCGTAATGCCTTGTCGCAGATAGCGGCGGAACCCGGATTTTTCCGCTTCAATCGTGTATTGGCCGATGGCTAGCTGCCGAAGAGAAAACAACCCCTCCTCGTTGCTAACGGCCGTCGTCTTCACCTGCGTGGCGCTGCGCGTCGCTGTCACCGTAACCCCTGGCACGACTGCACCCTGGCCATCGCGAACAATACCGGTGATGGTCGCTGTGGGCGATTGCGCAAAACAGATTGAAACGAGAAACGAAAAGATTGCGAGACTCCACATCATGGCCCTTGATGTATACCACGCACGGTGTGCGGGATCAACAGGGTTCATTCTACGAGCTGCGCTGCAAACCCGGCTGGGTGGTCGACAAGTGTCCTTCTCTTCCTGGTCGGGGGAAGATTTCAGCTGGGCTTCAGGGTTCGAATTTTATGCGTCATTAGGGAGTCACGTTTCCGGCCAGTGAGGAGCGGCGACTGTTTCTGAAGAGAATTTAAGAATCTCAAGTTCAGCCGTAACCTAAAACGACCTTTGAACGCCTTTCTAGTCAAATCCCCGTTACGACAGCGGGCGCACTCACCCCTTTCACCCAACGATGCGCCCGCATCCTCTTGAAGCCTGCCAGATTTGACCCAAGTCCTTTGTATTTCAAAGATTTAGGGACTTGCGCCCAAACCCCCGGTGTGCTATCACTGAATCCATAGCCATCACACATCAACTGACATCCATCCGCCCATCCGGGCGGGGTCCTCGTTGATGGTCAGAGAAGGAGTTCCGCCATGGAGACGGCCAATCGAAGGCCAGTGCGTGTTGCTGCCACCGAAGCGAACAAATCGAAAACACAAAAAAAACCGGTTCCCCCCGATCAGACCAACGCGGAAAATTTTTATTACGTCAAGCAGATGCAAGCGAAGACTCCTATGGTATTTCATCTTCGCGGTGGAGAAGTGATTCATGGCACCATTGAGTGGTATGACAAGGCCTGCCTCAAGGTGACCCGCACCGATGGTCCCAATCTGTTGATCTACAAGTGGGCGATCGTCTACATGTACAAAAACGAGGCGGCCAGCTAACGTTTGGCTCTGGCCTTTAATTCCAGGCGATATTTCCGCCGTTGCTCGGCTTTCTGCCAGCGGCGGATTTCATCCTCAGTTTCTGGGATCACGGGTGGCACGGCGACCCGACGGTTTTGTTCGTCGAGCGCCACAAAAGTTAGGTAAGCGGAACTGGTGTGGCGCACTTCACCCGTGCGTAAATTTTCCACCAGGACCTTTACTCCCACCTCCATGGAAGTGTGAAAGACGCGATTGACGCTAGCCTTGAGGATTACCTGCTCTCCGATATGGATGGGATAGAGGAAGGTCATGTGATCTACCGAGGCCGTCACCACCGTCATGCGGGAATGACGCATCGCTGCCAGCGCTCCCGCAATGTCGACAAGGTGCATCACTCGCCCTCCGAGGAGGTTACCAAGCGGGTTGGCGTAAATCGGCAAAGCCATTTCGGAAATCTCGGAAGCTGATTCGCGCACAAAGCGCCCGTGGGTTGGTAAATCCGTCTCTCGGTCACCGGCAGGAGGCACCATCGCGCGTATATTAGCATGGAGGGAGTATGTCCATTGACCGGATTGAAGCTCTGCGAGCGCTCCTTGTCCAAGATCCCAAGAACAGCTTTGTCCGATATGGGCTGGCTCAGGCCTACGCTGGCGACGGGAGGTTGGAAGATGCCGTTTTGGTTTACCGCGAGCTCCTGGAGAGAGACCCAAGCTACGTCGCGGCCTACTTTCATCTCGGCCAAACGCTCGAGAAGCTGAGCCGGCTCGATGAGGCTCGGGAAGTCTATCTTCGGGGTCTTGACGCTTGCACACAAAAGGGCGATTTCCACACCCGAAGTGAGATTCAGGCGGCTTTGGATTTGCTGCCGGCCTAGAATTCCCTCATGTTTAGTTCTGCCCTCTTGTTGACATCGATCCTTGGCGGGCAACCCCTGGTTTCGCAAGCAGGAAAGGATTGGGGGGTCGAGCACACAAGCTACCAGGACCCAGTATCGGGCCTTCGCATTACTGAGATCACCGGGCCCCGCGCAAAGTCAACCAATCTCTACTATCACTTCTCAAACTTTACGGCGGATGACTCCAGCATCATCTTTGCTTCGGATCGGGGCCAAGGCCAACAAATCTTTCGCTACGAGGTGGCGACGGGGCGACTGGTCCAGCTCACTGCGGACCCCCGCACCTTAGCCACCACGGCCTGTCCTGATCCGGGCGACTCGAACGCCGTGTATTACTTTCGTGGTCCGGACCTGATGAAGGTGTCGCTTACGGGCGTCAGCCAGAAAATCGCCACCATCCCGGCCGTTCAAGGCAGTTTGCAGCAGCCCACGATGAGCGGCGACAGAAAATACCTGACCACGGCTTTTCAACGAGACGCTCAAACTTGGGAAATCGGACTCGTTACGCTCGACACAGGCGCCTACCGTACCGTGATTCGCCAGGGTTTTCGCATCGGCCACGTACAACACAGTCCCACCGATCCGCTGATCTTTTATGTCTGGGAGACAGGGGGCTATGCTCCTCAGCGCTCCTGGATTGTCAACACCGATGGAACAGGAAACCGCCCTTTTTATTACCGCACCGATCCCAAGACTTGGTTTACTCCCCTCAAAGAGTGGGTAACGCATGAGGCCTGGGTGCCAAAGTCGGGGGAAATGACCATGATCATCGACCGCGTCGGAGTGATTCTCGTCAACAAACAGGGCCAGGCTCGGATGCTCAAAGAAGGCCACTTCTGGCATGCGGCGGCTTCACCCGATGGCCGCCGCGTCGTGCTTGATGATGCGCAAGGGAGGCTGTGGCTGCTCGAGGTGGCTACTGGCAATTTGATCCTTCTTGCGACGGGACTGCGCGATGGAGACCGCTCGGTGCATCCCCACCCCTCTTTTAACCGCGCGGGGAATCGCGTCTTTTTCAATTCTGGACGCTCGCATTCCACCGTCGCCCTGATTTCGCTCGAGGGAACACCAACGCGTTGACTTTTCAGACCGCGCTGGCAGCCTCACGCTCGGACGGCCAAACTGGCCCGGGTTATCGTTCCAGGCCCCTGTGCGCGGGTTGTCAACCTCCTACGCGCCCGTGGATCGGGCCGCCAGCCGGGGGAATTCAGCCGTCAGGGGCCAGCAATAGTACTTCAAACCACAAAGTTGGCTCCTGCCCCTAAACCTTTCCATCGTACTTGCCGATCACCCGAGCGGATATGGAATCTCTCATTTGGATCCTCCTGCCCGTATTTGTTGCTGCGGGCTCGGCGCTGCTGTCGTTCTACATTATGCAAGCCCGTCTGGAAGTTGCCGTCGCGCAAGAGCGCGCGCTGCTGCTCGAAGCGCAGGCTACGATCGCGTCGCAACAAAAAATTATGGAAGAACGCATTCGTGCTGCTGAGGAATCCATCCGGAGAGAAGCACTGAATGAGTTCCTCGCCGATTTTCGGGTAGAAGAGAGACACTATACGCGAGAAAGTAAGTCCCTGTTTGGAAACAAGAAGTGCATGGTTCTCCAAGAGAGGCTCTTTTTCCGCAACTTGCCTCTGTCCAACTGGGTGGAGCACGAGCTCACAGTTGAAGAGGGCAGTGATATTGCTCAGCTAGCCAAAGCTTGCTCGATCTTCTCTGCCAAGGCGCTAGCCGAAAACGGGCACAATGGAAAGCTGCTAATCTCCTGACACGAGAGGATCTGGGTCGGCTCAGCGGGCAGATTAGCTCGCCAGGCGGGCAGGTAGGGACAAAGGCCTTGGCTGTGTGCAAGGCGGAATCCGCGCCGGGAAAGTCGGCTCGGTCGGCGAAGGGCTTCCGGCTGATTTCAGTCGCGTGAATCGTTTTCCCTCACTAGGTTTGCTTTTCCCCTTTCAACTCCTCACTGGCCGCGGGCGGAGTCGGGCTTCTTGCTCCCAGCTGAGAACTTGAGCCGCTATTATCAACATCATGGCCCGAGCGCTAAAAGTTGTGGGGGGAGCCGCGGCAGCGCTCCTGTTGGCAGGCGGCGTTTTTTTTCTGCTGGTCGATCCGAATCAGTTCCGGGGAACAATCCAAAGTCAACTGGAGAAGTTGCTCCAACGAAGAGTATCTCTTGGAGCTATGAAGCTGCGGATTTTTCCGCTTTCAATCGCTGTCGAAGACGTTTCCATCGCCTCTTCGAAGACCCTTGCTGAGACGCGGCCGCTCCTCACCGCAAAGCAAGTGCTGGTGAGAGTCGACCTTCTTGCTCTCCTCAAAAAGCAGGTTCAAATTGAGTCCTTACATGTGGTCGAGCCCGTGCTAGAGCTCGTGAAGCTTCCCTCAGGCGCCTGGAATTTCAGCCAGGAAAAGGAGCAAACCCGGCCCCCCGGTCCGACGGCTCAAATCCGGCTCGCCGATCTGAAACTCATTAACGGCAGGGTTGGCATCACTGATCTGGCGGCCAGAAAGCCGCGAGAGGAATACCAAGGCATCGATGTGGAGCTCTCCCACTTTGCTTTCAACCAGCCCTTTCGAGCCGAGCTAACCATGCATCTGCCGCAGAAAATCGACCTGCAAACAAAGCTCGAGGCAAGCTACATCGATGACCGCG
Organism: Bryobacteraceae bacterium; assembly: GCA_025056455.1. Lineage (GTDB taxonomy): Bacteria > Acidobacteriota > Terriglobia > Bryobacterales > Bryobacteraceae > CADEFT01. The sequence goes on from JANWVY010000007.1 coordinate 179,298, forward strand.
AAGAGCTTCTCGTTCATCAGGCCGGTATCCGGCTGGGGGGGTTGGCAATTGTGGCCAGCGGTCGCTTGCTTGCGGGTTCAACGCCCGCCACGCTCGACTTCAAACTGAATACCAAAAACTCCTCGATCCGCGAACTCGCCGCTGTCGCGGCCGCCTTCGGAACTGCTTTCTCGCCAGACATGAAGGTGGAAGGAAAACTCGATGCCGAGCTTACAGTGGCAGGCGAAGTCAGCCGGCCCGTTCTCAATGGCCAAATTGGCTTGAAACAAATGGTGATCAGCCGCCGGGGTTGGAAACAACCGGTTCGCATCCCGCTTGTGGAGATGCGCCTTCAACCCGAAGCGATTAGCGCGCCGAGCTTTGCCATTGAATCCGGCAACACCCGGCTCCAAGCGCAGGCCAAGATCTCGGACTATCGCGCCGGGAACGCGCTGCTTGAAGCTGCGCTGCGAACGACAAATGCCGATCTTGGCGAGCTGTTGAATGTAGCTACGGCCTATGGCTTCCGTCCCGCCGGCGGAGTAAAGGCTCAGGGGGAGGTTTCAATCGACTTCCGAATGCGAGCCCGGTATAAGACTTCAGCACCTTGGGATTACTCAGGGACGGCAAGGCTGCGGAACAGCTCCTTGCTCGTACCGGAGCTGGAACAACCTCTCAAGATTTCCCAGGCCGACGTGCGGTTTGAGGAGGAAGGCGCTGTCATCGAGAATCTGATGTGCTCGCTCGGTTCGAGCCGTTTACAAGGATCGCTGAGCGTGCGGAATTTTTCTTCTCCCGATCTGAGATTTCAGGCGGAGATCGACCAAGTCAAGTTGGAGGAGCTGTCCCGTCTCTGGAAGGCGAGTTCTAGCCAACCCGAAGCTCCCGCAGAAAACCCTACAATCCAGCGTGCCTGGACGGCTCGAGGAGCGCTCTCTCTCGGGAAGCTAGCCTACGAATCGCTGGTTCTTCACCGCCTCCGCTCGGAGGTGATTTGGGAGGGTGAACGGCTGCTCTTGGATCCTGTCACTGCAGAGCTTTTTGGGGGCCAGCAGACCGGCACAATTCGGGTCGACTTGGGGAGTAAGCCGTGGAAATACTCGCTACAAGTGAAGATGAACCAGGTGGACGCCAGCCAGTTACTCGCATCGGCGACGCCTTTGCGCCACGTGCTGACGGGCAGTTTTGCCGGCGAGGCTGACCTGTCTTTTTCTCCCAAACCGGGCGAATTCCTTACGCAGAGCATGAACGGCACGCTTCAAATTCGACTCGCTGACGGCAAGCTACTTGGCGTAAACATCTTGAACGAAATGGCGCGCCTTGCCAATCTCTTGGGCTACCGCAAACATCCCGAGCTGGTCACGAACTTCTTAAAATTCGCAAGCTCCATGAGGATCGAAAACGGCGTGGCTCACTGCGACAGCCTTCTCATGGAGTTTGACGGGGGCACGCTCGGTGGGTCCGGAATCTTGAATCTGGTTGATCAGTCGCTTCAGCTGAAACTCACAACGGTGCTGGCGAAGGCGATTAGTGATCAGTTTTCGTCCAACAAGATTGGTGGCTTGCTGACTTCGGCTCTGCAAAACGCCAAAGGTGAACTTGTGATTCCATCTGTGGTTTCGGGCACGGCGCCAAAACCGGTGTTTGCTCCCGACGCCAAGGAGATTGCCCGCATGCGTGCCGAGGGCGTGCTGCCCGTGGGGAAAGATCCTGCCACGGCAGTCGGAAACGTCGGTAGCGCCATTGAGGCTGGGCGGAGAAAAAATGTGCAGGGGGTTTTCGACGCGATCGCCGGCCGGAAGAGGCAGGAAACGGCGTCAGATGCATCGAACTCCAGCTCCAGTCCTGCGCCAGTGCCGAGTGGCGATCGGCCGGCGGGATCTCTTCCGGCCACTACCGAGGCGTCAGAGGCCCCTCCGCCTGGCCCTGCTCCCGAGGCCGGCCAAACGGCGCCTCCAGAGAAAAAGAAGGGATTGGGGGAGAGTTTACTTGAACTGTTTCGAAAGAAAAAATAGCTAGGCTATGAACCTCGCGCAGCCAGCCGCAGACGCTGTACCCGCTCCAAGGCCACGGGGGCATGGCAAACGCCCGCTTCCTTCAGGTAGGTGCCGATGATCACGCCGTCCGCAACGGCGAGAAATTTCGCCACGTTGCCTTCGTTCACTCCGCTGCCAACAAAAACCGGGGTTTGACCAGCAGCTTTTTTGGCCCGCTCCAGCCATTCGAGCGGCGCCGCCTTACCGGTTGCAGGGCCCGTGATGATGATGCCATCTGCCAGACCACGGTGGATGGTGTCTTCGATCTCTTCTTCTAGGGGTCGGTCGGCCAGTGCTGCGGAGTGCTTGACGGCTACATCCGCTAAAATCGCGACTTGCGCGCGCAACAACAGTCGATCGCGTGTAATTTCGTGCGCATTCCCTTCCAGGATTCCTTGATCGGTCAGGCGCGCGCCCGTCAGGATGTTGACCCGCACGAAGTCAGCCTGCACCGCAGCAGCGATGGCCATGGCGCTCCTGCCGTCGTTGCGTAAAACATTCACGCCGAGTGGTAAGCGATGTCGCTGGCGAACCGTGAAGGCGAGAGCCGTTAAGAAAGCCACGGTGTGGGGCGGAACTTGATGAGGATAAAAAGGCACATCGCCAAAATTCTCCACCAGCAGCCCATCGACGCCGCCTTCGACGAGCGTGTCCGCGTCACGGATGACCCAGTTGAAGATTTCCTCGAAATTGAGTTGATTGCGGGGCGAACCAGGCAACGCGGGGACGTGCAACATTCCAATGACCGGCTTTTGCGCGCAGAATGATGCCCAATTCATGAATTCTGAGGATAGCGAAGGCAGTGAGTCTCGTTGTGAGCGGGAGGAAGCGGTTGGCTTTACCGTGTGAGTGCTTGCTGGGGCGGCCGTGTTCCGAGTCTCAGTGCCCCGCTGGCGGGCCATGCTCCTCAGCTTGGTGTCCGCGAGGCGGTTTTCGCCACGGTTGATTTAGGATGTTCCCTTGCCGCCCAGCGGCGAAGGAACCAAAGCTAATGCTTTCGGCCTTGGATGCCCTGGGCGAGAGCCTCGAGCTTGTCTGCTTCTTGCTTGAGGCATTCCGGCGCAACCGAACCATGTGCGCCCGGAATAGTGAGCAAGCGCAACAAGCTCATTTGGAAACCGACGTGATTGGTAACTTCACGCTGTGCTTGCGTCATTGCATGTATCTGATCGGTCAACAACAGAAAAACTGTAGGCCCAGCTTGCCTACGCAAGCTGTTCGTGCCGAACATTCCGCTTGTGTGCAGTTGACTGTAGAAAGCGCGGGCGACGCTCGGAAAGAGCCGGTTGGGTGGGAATCTGGGAACAACTTCGGTGGGTCAAACGCGGATGGCAATCAGTGGTTTGCGAGACGGGAGGAACAACCTTAGGCCCCTCGTTCCAGCCATCGCCCTTCTTCCTACGTGTCGTCCTCGTGCAGGCCGCATGCCAAACGCCATTTGCCTCATCTTCAAACACTTCCGCCTGGAGCCCAGCGGGCCAGCAGCTTTTTCGTGTTTCGGGGTGAAACAACCCGTCTGTTGTGTTCCGTTTCGAAACTCCCCCGCGAATTCCCTCGCGACCGCTGAGTTCCTTTGCCTGGCTGGTTGAAGCCAGAAGGCGGCAGTTGAGGACCTGGTTGGGTGGGTCGTCGCTGGAATGCAGTTGGTGGGATGCGAGGCGAGTTTCTCGAGCAGGAAGTTTCCGTAGGGTGCAACCTTTGGTCCTCAGTATTCGCCGCCGTTCGAGTTCACCTTTTGGAACTCCAGCCTCTGTTGCAAGGCTTCACGAAGTAAGGCGAAAACCTGAGACGAAATCCGTCAAACAACGGAGCTAATTTCCCCATCAGCCCCTTGTCCGCGCGGTGGCTGAACTCTCGTTCCGCTGTCATGCCGCGCTTGCAAGCTCGCTTTGTCTGCGATTTGATGGTGTCATGTTTGGGATGTCTCACCGAATTTCTCGCCGGCGATTCTTCGCGTGGGGGGCTCTTGCTCCCAGTTTGATGCGGGCCAAAGAACCGGCTTCCTACTGGGTCTACTTGGGCACTTACACGAGAAAAGCGTCCAAGGGGATTTATGTGGCCCGGCTGGAAGCAACCGCTGGCCGCCTGACCGCAGCAGAACTAGCTGCAGAGAGCTCCAATCCCTCTTTTCTCGCCATTCATCCTCAGCGTCCTTTTTTGTACGCCGTCAACGAAGCGCCTGGATCCAACAGCAAAGAGGGCTTGGTGACAGCATTTTCGATTGACAAAGCGACTGGAAAGTTGACGAAGCTGAACTCCGTGTCCTCCAAAGGGGAAGGGCCTTGTCATCTGAGTGTGGACCGAACCGGTCGCGCCGTTGTTGTCGCCAACTATGGTTCGGGCAGCACCTCCGCTCTTCGTATCCAAGCGGACGGTTCGCTTGCCGAGGGTGCGGGATTCATCCAGCATCAGGGTTCTTCGGTGAATCCGCAACGGCAACGCGGCCCGCACGCGCATTCCGCGAATATCTCCCCAGACAATCGATTCGTTGTGGTGGCGGATTTGGGCTTGGATCGGGTTCTTGTCTACCGCTTGGATCCGGCCAACGCGGGGCTCACACCGAACGACCCCCCCTACATCTCGGTGAAACCGGGTTCCGGCCCTCGTCATTTCACATTCCATCCGAAGGGTAAATTCGCTTACGTGATTAATGAACTGGCTTCGACCGTGACTGCCTTCCGCTGGAATTCGAGCCGCGGCTCGTTCACTGAGCTTGAGACGGTTTCGACGCTTCCGCCTGGGGTCCAAATTGAGAACACGACAGCGGAAGTTGTGGCGCATCCGAATGGAAAATTCTTGTACGGCTCCAATCGAGGACACAACAGCATCGCAGTGTTTTCAATTGATCCGGGAAAGGGAACCCTGAAGCTCGTTGGCAATGTTCCGACTCAGGGAGAGATCCCGCGAAATTTCGCCATTGAGCCAGGAGGGCGATGGTTGCTGGTGGCCAATCAAAACAGCGATTCGGTCGTGTTATTCCGGATCAATCCCGACAACGGGATGCTCACCCACCAGCAGACCATCGAGGCGCCGACGCCCGTGTGCGTCCGTTTTGTGGCGGTTTAACCAGCTGGCCAAATGGTCCTCCACCAGTGCTCGAGGTGGGAAAAACTTGCACGGCTGAACAGGGAATCAGGTTCCAGTACGTAACACGGCCGGGAACGCCCGCGCCAAGTCTTCACGCCAAACTGGCGGAATCGCGCCTTGGCGTTGGCTGCACGGAGGGGGCGAAGTTCTCTTGGGGCGATTTTTTCGGTGGCCAGCAGCCGGTCTGCAAGGAGTGCAACGAGTTGTCCGCCGCTTGAAAACGGAAGGCGGACGGTGATGGCTACCCGGGGAGGTCCTTGACATGTGATGTCGAAATAGCGCCGTAAATCGATTGCCGGAGCTGTTGTCTGGGGTAAATGAAGCAGGCCCGCAAGCCAGTCCGGTTCCGTGTCGATTGGGGTGAAAACGGGGTTTTCGAGCAGGTGCTCTACTCGGTGAGCCGCAACGGCAAAGCTGGTATCTCCAGCGCGGAACAACAAGAAGGGTTCCTTCTTGTTGCTTGTGCGTGCGGGAGAGTGGTTCGATTGCTCGTATTGCATCAAGCTGCCCACTACTTGCAGACGAAAGTAAGCTGAGGCGTTTACAGCCAATCAGCTGGGGGTATGAGCGGCCCACCGTTGGTTGGAGTTGTTGGGAGGCGCACCGCCCGTGTTGCACCCCGCACCGCTCCCTGCACGTTCGGCTCTGTTGGGAGCGGCACTAACTGTTGCACCCTTAGTCCACACTGCCCCACCGCCTGCCTGTGCACCCCCGCCTCCGTCTGCACCCCGCCTCTGTCTGCACCCTGCCTCTGTTTGCACCCCCCACCTCCGTTTGCACCCTGCCTCTGTCTGCACCCTCCACCTCCGTTTGCCTCCCCGCCTCTGTCTGCACCCCCCACCTGCCACCCGCCCTCGGCAAGGCTCCTCTATATAGGAGCCGCCCTTACTGTTGGCTAGGGCCGCCCGTGCTGTTGGTCAGAGCCGCCCTTGCTATTGGCGAGGGCCTCCCGTGCTTTTGGCTAGAGCCGCCCCTGGTGTTGGCTAGAGCCGCCCCTGCTCTGGTTGAACCTCCCTTCGGCCCCCCCCCGACATCGAGCTTATCGGTCAGCGGCAGCCGTATTGAGAAGTTTTCGTGGTCGAAATTCTGATTGCTTCGCGAGCCTGGAAAAGTGTGGTTTCGGTCCGGTAAGTCAGTGTTTTCCCACGCACCTATCGGCGCCATAGAAACTTTGAATTGGACGAGGGGCGCCGTTCCTCACTACCCTGAGTTATGAGTGTTGTTAGCCCGGAGCCCCTGGCTTCGCAAGTTGGTCTTTTACATCGAATTAGCAGCATCGTCAGCTCAGAGTTGTCCCTGGATGAAATGCTGGGAGAAATCCTCGGACTGACGGTGCAGGCGTCGGGTTGTGACGCTTGTCTTGTTTATCTGCTCGATTCCAGCACGCAGGAAATTGTTCTGCGCGCCTCGCAACTCCCTCATGCCAAAGCGCTCGGGAAATTGCGTATGAAAATGGGGGAAGGCATAACGGGTTGGGTAGCCGAACATAAATCGGTGGTGGCTCTTTCTTCCAATGCCGGGAAAGATCCCCGATTTAAGCGGTTTCCAAGTCTGATCGAAGATACTTACGAAGCCTTTATTTCGGTTCCCTTGATCAGCGGTGGCGACATCGTCGGAGTGATTAACGTACACTACCGGGCTCCTCGCGAACACGATCCGCAACTTCTCGCGATGTTGTCCTTCATTGGTGAGCAGATGGGCGGAGCGATCGCCAAGTCCATCCTGGCTGAGGAGAACCGGCGCCTTCAGCAAGAGGCGCTCGAAATGAAACGCCAGCTTGAGGCCCGAAAGTTGATTGAACGGGCCAAAGGCATTCTCATGCAACGGCATAAGCTAACCGAGGAAGAGGCCTACCTGAAGTTGCGCAATGACAGCCGGCGTTCGCGCCGCGCCATGCGAGACCTAGCCGAGCAAATCATCCAACAGGAGGTGAAAGCACGGCAGGCGGAGGCAGCTGCTGCGTCGGAAGCTGCTGCGTCGGAAGCTGCTTCTGAGAGCTAATTCCGACAGGCGGCTACATCTCGCCGCACCCCGTTCCTGCGTCGCGGGATGGCAGGCCGCTGTGGCTCAGACCTGCCTCGGAGGATGACCGCAATCGAAAAGGCAGGCTCGCGCCAGGCGATCGCCAAGCGGGACGCGCGACCGTTAAGATGGGCACTTGCGCCCTTTTGATCCACTCATTCGCAATCCGCACTTGCAGACGATTGCGGGCTCGGTGTGGCGAAGGCCCGAGCGGGCGGATCTGTTTCCCGTTCGCTCCAAGTTTTATCAGACGGAACCGGCGGTACAGGTCCTGGTGCGCGAGCAATCGCCGCGTGGTGAACCGCGAGGAGTTCTTCTCCTGGTGCACGGTTTAGAAGGCTCGAGCGAGGCGGGCTATATGCGTAGCCTGAGTCACCTCGCCTTGCAAGCCGGCTATGCCGCACACCGGTCCAATATTCGTGGTTGCGGAGGAACGGAAGCGTTATGTGACACGCTCTATCATGCGGGCCTCACCGCGGATCTGCGATTTCTGGTTTTCCAACTGCGATCCCGCTACCAGATGCCCGTGCACGTGTGCGGTTTTTCGCTTGGCGCAAACATGGCTCTAAAGCTGGCCGGCGAACTGGGCGAGCAAGCCCGCGGCGTAGTGGCCTCTGTCGTTGCTGTTAGCGCGCCAATCGATCTCAAGGCTTGTGCTCAGGCCATGAATCGCCTAGAGAACTGGCTTTACCAGCGCCGCTTCCTTCAGAGCATGTGCGCCCGGTTACGCCGGCGTGAAAAACTCATGCCCCAAGTATTTCGGTTTAACAACCTCGAGAAGCTGCGCACGATTTACGATTTTGATCATCACGTCACAGCGCCGTTTTTCGGTTTTGGCAGTGCGGAAGGCTACTACGGCACGCAATCGGCCCAGTTGTTTCTGGAATCCATTCGCGTTCCGGCGCTTTTGATTCAAGCCAAGGATGATCCGATGATCCCTTTTGACGTTTTTCGACATCCGGCATTCAGTCGCAATCCCTGGCTCGAGCTGTGGGCGGTGAACCATGGCGGACACGTGGGCTTTCTGGCTCGAGGCAGCTACCGATTCTGGGTGGATTTGGCGGTCGTAGACTGGCTTGCTCACCTCGAGAATCGAACTGGCGCCGAACAGGCTTTACCCTCCCCACCCCCTTTGATAAACTGAAAAAGCAGCCTTGGGAGGTCGTCTAATGGTAAGACTGCAGACTCTGGATCTGCGTATCGGGGTTCGAATCCCTGCCTCCCAGCCACCGGAATTCTTACCTCCTCGTGACAAATACCCGGCCTACAGCGTCCTAATTTGGTGTCGGTGAAATCGCAAAAATCGATGTCACGACCCGACCGGAGCGGCTCGCGAAGACATCGCTCAGTTGATCAGCGAATTGCCGTGCCAAATCGTCTTCGATGCCTTCAAACTCGCCAAAGGCGCCGGTGAGGGCTCCTTCTTGCTCTGGGTCTGCTCCCGGCCTCAGCTCGCGAAGCAGAAAATGAAAGAATCTCCGAAGCGCGCCCCGGCCGAGGTTCTACCGCTCCTTCCACTCGCAACCACCTTGGGCAGCGGCTTTGAGGCAACTCGGGCAAAGACAATCCTGGTAACACCGGCGGAGTGCCTGCCGAGCTTCGTCCGAGAGAGTAACCTGAGCGCACCAGCAGCCGCCCAAAAAAGGCCCGCACTGAAACTCCTGACTGCACCCTTCGCAACGGATCCGCCGAGCCCAGAAAATTGCTTTTAGCAGTTGGAATTTGTTCACGACCAATCCCCACTCAGCATGGCGGGTGTGGAAGGTAGAAGTCAAAATTTGTTTGACGTTACATTCTCGCTACGGGCCGGGCCTTCATTTGAAATTCGATTGAAGCCAGGTTGAAATCGGGATCTGGGACACTGAGAGACGATGACTAAAATTTGTCTGTTGATCTGGCTGTTCCTGGCGCTTCCTGCTTTCTCCGAGCAGCGCCGTTTAATTCTAATTAGCATCGACGGACTGAAAGCCCAGACGCTTTGGAACGCTGAGCGGCTTGGCCTCAAGATCCCAAACCTGATCGAGTTCCGCGATCGGGGCGCGGCGGCGGAGGGCCTACTTGGGGTGTTTCCCACAGTGACTTATCCAAGTCACACCACGATGGTGACGGGCGTGGCCCCAGCCACCCACGGCATTATTTCAAACACGCTTTTTGATCCAGAGCGAAAGCTCAACGGCGCTTGGTTTTGGTATACCGAGCTGCTCAAGGCGCCAACCCTGTGGCAGGCTGCGAAAAAAGCAGGACTGACCACCGCCGCCGTGGGCTGGCCGGTGACGGCCGGAGCGCAAATCGACTACAACATCCCCGAATACCGGACACCGCGCAATTCCGACCAGCTCATGTTGTGGCGTGCTCTGGCAACGCCGGGCTTGCTCGCTGAGTATGAAGCGGCGCGCGGGCGCCCCAAAACGGACGGCGAACACTTCGATGAGCAGCTGTCCGACTGGGCAGCTTATTTGCTCGAAATCAAAAAGCCGCATTTGCTGTTGCTGCATTTGGTCGACCTGGATCACGATCAACATGCGCATGGCCCGGAGAGCGAGCCGGCCTTGCGCACGCTTGAAAACATCGATCGTGTGCTCGGAAAACTACGGAAATCCGTGGAGGTTGCGGGCGTTGCCTCGCAAACCCGCTGGATCATTGTAAGCGACCACGGTTTCTTTCGCGTCGAGAAGGCCCTTCATCCGGAGGCAATCCTGGCCAGCTTCGGGTTGACAGCGCCGGAAGAAGACCCGGCGAAGTGGAGAGTCGGAGTTATGATTGCCGGAGGCGCCGCAGCCTTTGTCGCCAAGGACCCCTCCGATTTGGAAGCGCAAGAACAGGTCACCAGCGTGCTTCGCCGCATGAAGCAAGAAGGGAGCTTTGGTATCGACCGGATCTTGGATCGTGCGGAGCTCAGCCGGATGAATGCTTGGCCTAATGCGTTTCTTGCTATCAGCATGGAGGAAGGTTGGACCATCGGCTCGGCGCGCGCTGGCGCTTGGGTGACTCCTTCGCCGCGGGTGAAGGGAACTCACGGCTATGCACCCGGTTCACCCAAGATGGATTGCACATTCATCGCCTACGGCCCTGGTGTAGAGGCGCGCAAGCTGCCCCGGGGTGAGCTTCGAGACGTGGCGAAGACGGCAGCCAATCTTCTCGGAGTGTCCCTTCCAACCGCCGAAGGTCGCGACCTGCTCCAGGGGAATTCGAACTGAAAAAAAAGAGAACCCTTAAACGGGCCTTGGCCTGTTAAACCGTAACAACAGTCCAGGAGTTATTCCTGGCCCGAATTCTCTTGCCTCGGGTTTCAATCCCACGTCGACCCCAGGTTGAGGCAGCACAACTCGGCTGTCCGAAGCGCAGGCGGTGCGGAGTTGGCTTCCTTCAACTGCAGTTGTGGGCTGTAGTGCGACTGCATAGAATGCCAGCAGTGGATGATTTGGCTCAGATCCTTGGAACCGAGCCCACATTCGACCTGTCGAAGGGAGAACCTGGTCATGATTTGCTTGCTTGGTTTGCTGTTGGCAGGGCTAACTTGGACCGTTCTGCCGCTTTCAGCGCAGACCGCTCTTGCAACCATCACCGGTACGGTGACAGACCAGCAAGGCGCAGGTGTGCCTAACGTCAAGGTGACCGTGACCAACAACGCCACCATGCTCACCTATTCCGGCACCAGTTCGTCGGATGGCACCTATGTGATCCCTCAACTCCCCATTGGCGCTTACTCGCTTGTGGCCACGGCGCCGGGCTTTAAAACCTTCCAGCAACGCAGCATCACAGTCGAGGTCTCGCAACGCCTCCGCCTTGATATTCGCCTCGAAGTGGGTGCAGTTTCCGAAAGCGTCAACGTGACGGCCGAGCTACCCCGCGTTCAGACTGAAGACTCCACATTAGGAGCCGTCGTCGAACGAAAGCGAATTGAAGAGTTGCCCTTAAACGGCCGCCACGTGTTCAACTTGGTGAAAATCGTGGCCGGCGTTCAGCCCCGCTTCAACAATACCGACGGCTTTGCGGAGATTTCCAACCAAGCGTTTTCCCAGATTCGCATCAACGGGGGGCCGGCCTACGGTAACCAGTTCTTTTTAGACGGCAGCGTGAACTCGGCGCCTGTGCACAACGAGATTGCAGTGGTGCCCATGGTGGACGCCGTACAAGAGTTCCGCGTCGAAACGAATGCCTTGAAGGCCGAATTTGGTCAGACTTCGGGAGGCGTCATCAACGTGGTGACCAAGTCGGGGACCAATGAGTTTCACGGGTCGCTTTACGAGTTCGTCCGAAATGACGCCCTGGATGCGCGCAACGCCTTCTCCACGCAACCGGATCCCCGCACTGGAAGAATCAAGCAGTTGCTGCGCTATCACCAGTTTGGGGGCACCGTGGGAGGGCCGGTTTGGCTCCCCCGCATGTACAATGGCGGGAACCAAACGTTTTTCTTTGTTGGTTATGAGCAATGGCGCTGGGTTTCTTCCGGTGCGCCTCGCCTAGGCTCGGTCGCGATTCCAGAGTGGCGCGAAGGAAATTTTTCGAACTTGCGGGACGGCCGCGGCCAGCTCATCCCGCTGTTTGATCCTGCAACGACAGCGCCCAATCCGGCTGGCTCGGGGTTTGTCCGTGCTCCGCTTCCCGGCAACCTCGTCCCCCGAAGCCGCATGGATCCCCTCTCCTTGCGGGTTCTGGCTTTCATGCCCGAACCCAACGCGACGCCCACCGACCCTTTTACCTTTGCAAACAACTTTACGGCTCTCATTCCCTCGCGGTCCAACCAGGGAGTAACCTCGCTGCGCGTTGATCACCGGCTGAGCGAAAGTGATTCGCTGTTTTTCCGCTATAGTGGAACCCGAAACACACGCCAGGATCGCGGATGGGGCCTTGGACCGGCGGATCCAGCCGCGCGAAACGACCAGCGGGACAATCACAACGCCATCCTCAACTACACACGGGTGATCTCGCCAAGGCTGTTAAACGATCTTCGCTTTGCGGCTTCCCGCCAATGGTTGCCATTCCTACATCCCAGCTTTGACCAAAACTGGCCTCAGCGGCTGGGCTATCCGGCTATCATCCCGCAAGATCAATTTCCTCCTGTGACCATTTCCGGTCTTCTCGGGATTGGTTCCAGCGGCTTTTCGGGCGGCTTGCGGGCTCAACAATATGTCCAGATTGTGGATTCGGTGAACTATACGCGCGGGCGCCACAACTTCAAGACGGGCATCGATTTGCGATGGTCGAGGTTAAGTTTCATCAACCGTGTGAATCCTTCGGGCCTGTTCAATTTCACCGCCGCTCTCACTGGAAATCCGCTGGTCCCTGCCAATACGGGCCTCGGGTTAGCGTCCTTCTTACTCGGAGAAGTAGCGGGCGGCCAGCAGGGCTTCCGGCCCTTCTTCCAGTACCGCTCGCTCCCTCTGGGCGTCTACTTCCAAGATGACTGGAAGGTGACGCCGCGACTTACCCTGAACATCGGAGTACGCTACGACGTGAGCTTCGGTCCCAGTGAGTTACATGACCGCCATTCGAGTTTTGATCCTTTTGTCGTGAACCCGGAAACGCAAATGCCGGGCGTAATGACCTACGCCGGAGTTGGCCGGCCCCGCACATTCGTCGATCTGGACCGGAATAATTTTGGACCCCGGATCGGTCTGGCCTGGGACCCGCGAGGTGATGGAAAAACCGCAATTCGGGCGGGTTATGGTCTCATTTACACAATCTCGGAAATTGGCCACACACAAGGCGATAATTCGAGCGCGTTGGGCTTTTCCGTAGATACACCTTTCCAAGCCCCTACTGCGACCCCTCAAAAGGCCTTCCAGTTCAGCGTCGGGCCTAGTTTTCTCCTCCAACCTCTCGGCGCCGCCGGAGGGCCTTCCGCCTTTCGCGGTTTCTCCGTGCGTTACCAGGACCGCAACGGCCTCACCCCCTACATGCAACAGTGGAATTTCACCATCCAGCGCGCACTCTGGGCAGGCTGGGTGGCAAGCGTCGTTTATGCGGGCAGTAAAGGTACAAAGCTTTTCGGAGGCAACTACGACTTAAATCAGCTTGACCCGCGATTCTTTGCGCTCGGTCTCGCTCTTCAGGACAACGTGCCGAATCCGTTCCGCGGTCAGATTGCCTCCGGGCCGCTATCCGGAGCAACCGTGGCGCGGTCTCAACTGCTGCGCCCCTATCCCGACTATCAAACCGTTCAAACCTTTGCCGCCAACAACGCGAGTTCTACCTTTCATTCCTTCCAGCTCTTTGTAGAAAAACGGTTTTCTTCCGGCATTTCCGCTCTGTTCAGTTACACCAATAGTAAGTTGATCACTGACGCCCTTTCGGTCGGAGGTGGAGGAAGCGCTGCCGGTCTTGCCGATTTCCGGCTCGGACTTTATAACCGCCGTATCGAAAAGTCCATCGATTCCGATGACGTCTCGCAGCGGTTGGTGGCCAGCGGGGTAGTGGAGATCCCCATCGGGCGCGGACGGAAATTTGGCAGTAACATGTCCGCACTTCTAGATGCCTTTGCGGGCGGATGGCAAATGAATGGAATTGCTACCTTGCAGACTGGACAGCCCTTGTCCGTCAGGGGCACTAATAACTTCACCGGCATTCCTTACCCCGACGTCATTGCCGATCCCACGTTGCCCAAGAGCGAGCGATCTCCCAATCGCTGGTTCAATACCGAAGTGTTCCGGAACCCCCCTAACTTCACCATCGGTAACTCGCCTCGTACCCTGCCTCGCACTCGCGCTCCGGGGTTAGTGGACGTCGCTTTCTCCTTGTTTAAAACGTTTCGCATCCAAGAGCGCTTCCGGCTCGAGGCGCGCTGGGAGATTTTCAATGCTTTGAATTCCGTCAACCTCAATGCACCGAATACAGCGTTTTCTCCGAATGCCCAAGGCGTGAATACAAACGCCAACTTCGGCAGAATCTTTAGCGCCTTGGATGCGAGACGGATGCAGTTAGGCCTGCGGTTGACATTCTGAGCGGAAAAAATATGATCCTGATCAGAAACTACGGATGGATCGCTTTTTGTCTTTCACTTTCTCTTCCTGCCCAGTCGAATTACGACCTGATTGTCTAGGGAGCAACTGCGGCCGGAGTCATGACCGCGGTTGCGGGCGCCAGAAACGGCTTGAAAGTCGCCATCGCCGAACCGCGGAAACAAATTGGCGGAATGGTCAGCGGCGGACTGTCTGGCACGGACGTGGGAAAAAATAGGTGATTGGAGGTTTGGCTCTAGAGTTTTACTATCTCGCGGGAAAGCACTATGCTCTCAACCGCCACCTCCAAGAGCTCGCTTGGATGCCTGAGCCTAAAGTGGCCCGCGCAATTTTTCTCAATTTGATCCGATAAGCTGGAGTTACCTTGCTCGAAAAACACCGCTTGAAAGAGAAAGGCGGAGTGCGCAAGCAAAGAAGCCGCATTACGTCCCTAGAAATGGAAAATGGTGCGGCGCTAGTTGCGCATTATTTTGCAGACGCGACCTATGAGGGTGATCTCATGGCGCAAGCAGGGGTAAGCTATACCGTTGGACGGGAAGGAACCGACCAGTATGGCGAATCGCTTGCCGGGGTGCAAGCTTTTACCCGAAACCATCAGTTTGCCATGGATATATCCCCTTGGGATGAAAATGGAAAGCTCTCGCCACAAATTTCGCCTGCTCCAAGGGGAAAACCAGGCTCCGCCGAGCGCCGAGTTCAAGCCTACAATTTCCGCGTCATTGCCACGAATGTGCCAGAAAATCGCCTACCCTGGCCCCAGCCTGATAATTATGACCCGCAGCGCTAAGAATTGCTTGCCCGTTACTTACCTGCTCTCACCAAATACCTGGGTAGACCCTTGCGCTTGAACGAGATTAGCCTTCTCCGTCTGATTCCGAATGGAAAGGCCGATTTCAACAATCGCGGCGCATTCTCGCCGGATTATATCGGAAAAAATTATGATTATCCCGATGGTAGCTAGGCTGTGCGCGAACGCATCTGGAAAGAACACGAGGAGTACCAAAAAGGTTTCTATTACTTCCTGGCCAATGATCCCCGTGTTCCTAGAGAGCTCCAGCAAGAAATCCGCGAGTGGGGATTAGCCAAAGACGAATTTGTCGACAACGGAAATTGGCCCGACCAGTTATATATTCGCGAAGGTCGCCGCATGGTTGGAGACTTTATGGCCGCGCAAAAGGACTTAGAAACGGAGCGGACCAAACCCGACGTGATCGGCATGGGTAGTTATAATTCGGACTCCCACAACGTTCAGCGAATCGTGAATGAAAAAGGCTTCGTTGAAAATGAAGGGAATATCGAGGTGGCTGTGGATCCGTATCAAATTCCCTACCGGATTCTAGTTCCGAGGCGTGGACAGGCTGATAATTTACTTGTTCCAGTGTGTTTTTCCGCAAGTCACATCGCCTATTCTAGTTTGCGTATGGAGCCGCAGTACATGATCCTCGGACATGCAGCAGGCGTCGCGGCGGCTCTGGCAGCTCGGACAAACCGAGCGGTGCAGGACGTACCTGTTCCGGACTTGCAAAGACGTCTTCTCGAGGAAGGTGCAGTTTTTGAGTATGGTTTAGAACATCGAGCAAAAGCGCTTGAGCAGATTCGCAAACGCTACCGTCCTCCTGCAATCCCTCATCCCGCCCCTTGGGAACGAGTGTCCGAAGGGGAGCGCCGGTAAGCTGGAGTGCCAGCAGACTCGCAAATAACTCTCCCACCCTTCGATCCCATCCTTCTTCTTCGGCTGCGATAATGAGGTCAGGTGGGGGCGTAGCTCAGATGGATAGAGCATTTGCCTTCTAAGCAAAGGGTCGCAGGTTCGAATCCTGCCGCCCCTACCAAATTTCCTCCCCCAAACCCTCTGGTTCTTTCCACCCTCCCAACCGATAAGTCTGAACGGGGGGCGGCGCGAGCGGGTGGCCTGGTGGGTCGACGGGGACCTGGTGGGTCGGCAGTGGCGTGGTAGATCGGATCAAAAAGGGGGGCTGCTGAATCGGCGGTGGTCGCCTAGTGGATCGGATCAAACAGGGGCCTGCTGGACCGGCGGGGGCCTGGTGGATCGAAAGGGGCTAGTGGATCGGATCAACGGCGGCCTTGTGGACCAACAACAGCACGCTGGATCGACGGTAACCTTTTGGATCAGCGGTAGCATGCTGGATCAACGGTGGCATGCTGTTGAAGCAGTCCGATTCTCTCGATGGTCCGTTGACCGGCAAGCGGGTTCGCTACACTGAGAGGAAAAATGGGGCTTTGGGCCACAATTTATCGATCTTTGCCGGAACTGATTTTTCTAGCGATCGCGCTCAGTGTCCACTGGATTGCGTTCCAGCGCGTGCGGAAGAGTCCATGGGCCGCGCTTGGCTTGGGTGTGTCGGCGCTGTGGGTCGCCGCAAGCATCTTTGCCAGCCTGCACCCTGTGGTGCGTTTTTTGCCCCCTGGAGATTTCCATTATTGGTGGCGGGGCATAGGCCACCTCTGGGGGCTCACCTCATTGGGGGCGCTCCTAGTATGGCTCACATTCTCGCAGCTGTCACCCCGTTTTTCCCCCGCCCGTCGAAGGGCGTTGAACCTAGCGAAGGGCGTCGTGCTCGCCTCCCCGGCCTTGGTCACAGGTTACGGTGTATTTCATGAGCGCCGGAAGTTTACTGTGCGCGAAGTGGAAATCCCGGTTTCTGCCCTACCCGCCGACCTCCATGGCCTGCGCATCGTACAGCTGAGCGACATTCACTTTAGCCCTTACTTGTCTGAGTCCGAGCTGGCCTATGTCGTAGACATGGCCAATGAGACGAAACCGCATCTGGCTGTCGTCACTGGTGACCTGGTCACTGGCCGTTGGGATCCGGTGGGCATCTGCCTGCTCCATCTCAAACGACTCAAAAGCGATGCCGGCGTTTTTGGCTGCCTCGGTAACCACGAGATCTTTGCCGGCTGCGAACAGTTGGCAACCCAAATGGGAGCCGATCTGGGACTCCACTTCCTCCGACAACAGAGCCGCACTCTGCGTTTTGGCTCAGCCAAGCTTCATCTGGTGGGTGTCGACTACCAACCTTTTCGCACTCCCTATTTGGTTGGGGTAGAAAAGCTGGTCGAACCGGACGCCTTCAATCTGCTGTTGTCCCATAACCCGGATGTGTTCCCAGTGGCCGCTCAGCAGGGCTTCCATCTGACCCTTGCTGGACACACGCACGGGGGTCAGGTCACCTTTGAAATCCTTCATCCATGGCTGAATGTGGCGCGCATTTTTACTCCGTATGTCTACGGGAAGTATGAGATCGGTCAAGCGGCTCTCTATGTGACGCGCGGAATTGGCACCGTGGGCATGCCTGCACGCATCGGCGCACCGCCGGAAATCGCCTTGATAAAACTGTGCGCTTCTTAATCCTCAGTGATATTCACTCCAACTTAAGCGCCTTGCAAGCTGTCCTTGCAGACGCCGACGGTCAATATGACCGCATTGTCTGCCTGGGTGACATCGTCGGATATGGCGCCGAACCCAACGAAGTCACCGCTTGGGTGCGCCAGCACGTTGACTCCATCGTTCGCGGCAACCATGATAAGGCGTCAAGCGGTGATCCTTGCTTGCAAGACTTTAATCCTGCTGCTGCCGCAGCAGCGGCATGGACCCGGCAGGTGCTGGAACCAACGAATTTGGAGTACGTTCGAAACCTTCCCCCGGGTCCGCGGGATGCCGGCGGTTTCTGTCTGTCGCATGGCTCGCCACGAGATGAAGATGAGTACATCGTTACGCGCCAGGACGCGATCGAGTTGCAGCGCGAGCTGCCCTCTGAGATCTGCTTCTTCGGCCACACCCACATTCAGGTTGGGTTCGGTTTGCGTCCAGGCCGGGCCTGGTTGTTAGTTCCGCCTCCCTATCATCAGCAGGAACGCGTCTATGAACTCGAACCCGATGCCTGTTATCTCTTAAATCCCGGCTCGGTTGGCCAGCCCCGCGACGCGGATCCGCGGGCCGCTTACGCCATCTTTGACCATCCGGCTAAATTATTGCGTCTGCGCCGTACCCCTTACGACATCTTAACTACCCAGCAAAGAATTCTCGAAGCGGGTTTGCCGCCCGTGCTCGCCGAGCGCCTATCGCTCGGCCGGTGAACCAGAGTCCAGCCTGGGATTGATACGCACGACGCTCCACTGTTTCGCCTCCTGTTTCCTTTTTTCTTTACGGTAACGCTGTGTTGCCTCACTGTAGCGAAGGCAACTCAAGCTGTGGTACTCTCATGAAAGGAAAAGACTGAAGATTAGGAACGCGAGGAGTACGCAACGTTAGTATGGCGCTGGCCTCAGAGGTGAAGAAAGATCTCATTTCGAAGTATCGTATCCACAAGACCGATACCGGGTCTCCGGAGGTGCAGGTTGCGATCCTGAGCCAGCGTATCGCGCAGCTGACTGAGCACTTCAAATCCCATCGCAAGGATCATCACTCAAGGCTCGGTTTGCTGTCTATGGTGGCCCGCCGTCGCCGGTTATTGAAGTACCTGAAGAACTCCAGCCCGGAACGATACAAAGAGTTGATCACTAGGTTGGGGCTCCGCCGGTAGACCGGCATCTAGGACCCACCACCGACCGCTTTGTTGAGCGGGCACTGGCGTTGCAGGGACAGCCGCCAGAGAGTTCGCCAATCAGGCGGGAGCCAAATTCGAACAGTTCCCGTTCAGTCTTCCTGAATCCCCCGGAGTCGTTCCGGGTTAGATTTGGAGGACTTCATGCATACGGTATCGGTTGACCTGGGCGGCCGGGTCATAACCTTTGAAACCGGCAAAATTGCCAAACAAGCGAATGGCGCAGTTGTAGTTAAGAGCGGACATTCGGTTGTTCTAGCCACTGCCTGTTCCAATCCTGAGCCCAAACCAGGCGCGACTTTTTTCCCGCTCACCGTTGACTATCGAGAATACACCTACGCCGCTGGGCGCTTCCCTGGAGGCTTTATTAAGCGCGAAGGCCGGCCCTCCGAGCGCGAAATCCTGACTAGCCGTCTGATTGACCGCCCTTGCCGCCCCCTCTTTCCGGAGGGTTTTCTCTGCGACACCCAAATTATCGCGATGGTCCTCTCGGCGGATCCCGAGCATGATCCTGCGACTCTAGCGGTGATGGGCTCAGCGGCGGCTTTAGCAATTTCCGACATCCCCTTCTACCACCTTCTGGCCGGAGTGAGGGTGGCTCTTCTCAACAACCAGCTAATCGTCGAGCCTTCTTACGAACAGCTCAAAGCGGCCGAATTCTCCATTGTTGTTGCCGGCACCGAAGAGGGGATTGTCATGGTCGAAGCTGGGGGCGACGGCACGGTAGGCGAGTCTCGCGTGGTGGACGCGATTGAGTTTGGACATGAGTGTTGCAAGAAGGTGATTGGCGCCATTCGGGAGCTGCAAAAGCTGGCCGGAAAGCCAAAACGGGAGTTCGTGAAGCCACCGCTGAATCAGGAGCTTTATGAGCAAATCGCAGCGAAGTACAGGGCTGACCTCAAGGATGCTTTGAACACGCAAAAGTACACCAAACTGGAGAGCTACGCCAAGGTGGACGCTTTGCGTGCTGCCTGCTTAGCGGAATACCCTGAAGAGCAGCAGGCTGAGGCTGGGGCCCTCTTTGACCGGCTGAAGGAGCGTATCTTCCGCGACGAAATGCTCATTGAGCGGCGGCGGCCCGACGGACGGGCCTTTGACGAAATCCGCAAGATCGAAATCGAGGTCGGTTTGTTACCTCGCACTCATGGTTCAGCGCTCTTCACCCGAGGTGAAACCCAGGCGTTGGTGACGACGACGCTGGGCACAAAAGAAGATGAACAGCGCCTTGAGATGCTCAGCGAAGGTGAAACCTCCAAGCGCTTCATGTTGCACTACAACTTCCCGCCTTTTAGCGTAGGGGAAGTGTCCTTTTTGCGAGGTGCGGGGCGCCGCGAAATTGGCCACGGGGCGCTGGCCGAACGCGCCTTGAGCCCGGTTGTCCCCCCCGAAAGCACCTTTCCTTATACGATGCGGATTGTAAGCGACATCATGGAGTCCAACGGTTCAAGCTCCATGGCTTCCGTTTGCGGCGGTACGCTGTCCTTGATGGACGCTGGCGTGCCGATTTCGCAACCCGTCGCGGGAATCGCGATGGGACTTGTTATCGAGGATGATAAATATGCCATTCTGACGGATATCGCCGGCGCTGAGGATCACTACGGCGATATGGACTTCAAAGTCGCCGGCACGCGTCAGGGCATCACTGCCTTACAAATGGACATTAAGGTCACCAAAGTGACCACGGCCATCATGCGAGAGGCTCTCGAACAGGCCAAGAAGGCGCGTTTGGAAATCCTCGATAAAATGCAGGCTGTCATCGCGGAGCCTCGCAAGAGCCTTTCGCCTCACGCACCTCGAATTTATACAACCACCATTCCGCAGGACAAGATCCGCGAATTGATTGGCCCGGGCGGCAAGGTGATCCGCGGCATTATCGATGCGACGGGCGTCAAGATTGACGTCAACGATGATGGCACGGTAAACATCTTCGCCACTGACGGGGCGTCTGCCGAAAAAGCCCTCCAAATGGTTTCGGATATTGCAGCCGTTGCTGAAGTGGGGAAAACCTACCTCGGTAAAGTGGTTCGTTTGGTTGATTTCGGCGCCTTTGTCGAAATTTTCCCTGGCACGGACGGCTTGCTGCATATCAGCGAAATCTCGGAAAACCGGATCAAGAATGTTCGTGACGAATTGAATGAGGGCGACCAGATTCTAGTAAAGGTGCTGGCCTTGGAAGGCAACAAGATCAAGTTGAGCCGAAAGGCCGTTCTGAAAGAACAGCGCGAAAAATTGAAGAAAGGCTCCTAGAAATATTCTCGTGTCACGGTTCGCCGCCCGGTCCTTTTTCGCTCCGAAAGGAACGCGGTGCGGTCCAGCAGTGCTGGGCCGGCAGCGAGATGATAAGCAGGTCGGGTCGCTCTTCCGTTCCCTCGTGTGGCCCCCATGGTGGCTGTCCGGTTTTTGGAAGCTCTCAAGCCGCCACCCTTTCCGAGATAACCGCTGCGTCTGGAAGCCATTCATCGAAGAGTCCAGGTGAGGTCGGCCGCGTGTGACCCCAGAACAAGAGCTCCGCAAAAAGCTCCGGCGAATAGAGGCTCTGTATGCCGGCGCGACGACCGAAGGCGAACGTCTTGCTGCCAAGGCAGCAATTGACCGCATCCGAAAACGTCTTGCTGCTTTCGAGCGAGTCGAGTACCCCGTTGAGTACAAATTCCGTTTGCCAGACGGTTGGTCTTTGCGTCTGTTTATTGCCCTATGTCGCCGTTACGGGATTGAGCCCTACCGCTATCCTCGCCAGCGACGCACAACCATTCACATTCGCGCGCCGCGCAGTTTTGTGGACGGCACGCTCTGGCCTGAATATCAGGAGATTTCAAAAGCTCTCCAGGAGTATTTGGCTGAAGCCACCAACCGTATCATTCGCGAGGAAGTTTTTGGCGATAGCGAGATCCTATAGCTTTCTCAAGGTCTTCGCAACTGACATAACGGATCCCCAAGGACAATATTCTTCCAGCTCAGGGCCGGAATCGCGAGATAAAAACTCTCCCCGAGTGTTCGTCCTGAGAGATAGGCTGGAAACAGATGGTCTGGCCGCGGAGTGAATTGTAGATAAGGCTCAAAGACGTGTGCGGCGGCGCCCGTCACGCCCTCGGCGAGATAGTCCCCAATGAGCGTTTGAGGACTTCCTTTGAACCACTTGGGCTGATCAGCGGGTTTCCAGGAGCTCAAGCCCCAAGTTTCCGGCGGGCGTTCAAAAGTGCGCCCGTTCGTCGACACATATTCGGTCATGATTGCGCCGGGCAGCCATTGAAAGCGTGTGGTCCGGGTTTTTCGGTTACGGTCATTTGACCCCCAAGAAGCATACCCAATGACATTTTTCTGCCCGATTAGAACTTGGGGCGATTCATCGAAAACCACCCGATCTTCCGGGAGGAGAATTGCGGCTGTTCGTAACCAGTCGTTGCCGGGTTTGCCTTCCTCCGAGCTGAGGTCAAGGACCACCACGCCTCGGTTCACGGCTGCTAGGCTGCGATCGATCATGCCCTGAACGTCCTCTAGACTGTAGGCAGCTAGTCGAGTCACCAGATAGATGGGGTGTGCCGGACGGTGAAAGGTCGCCTCGCGCGCGCCAAAGAATGGGTTGGGAACCGGCCCGTTCACTTTGTACTTGGTTCCATGAAGAACGGAGTAAAGCAAGGTGAGCTCAGAATCCACCGATGATTCGTCGCCGTCTAAGCCTTCGGTGCCGCGAATCCCTAGTGGCACACCCAGCGTTGTGACGAGATATTCAATCTGTTCGGTCAGCCCTTTGTTCTTCAAGCAACCAGCGATGGGACCGGCGATTTCGCGTTCGTATACTTGGCGAGGGATGAGTTCGTCGGTCGTGGTCTGAATCAGGCAGAGATTCCGGGTTGGGATTCCGCGTTTCCGCACGTAATACTCGGCGATTTTCCGAGAAAGCGGCGAGTTACTATTCACCACGACCATCACCCGTTCCGCTCTCCGGCCACCCTGCTGGGTCCAAGCGGAAAGGCAGAACAAGAAGAATGCTGCGAGTTTGATTGCCTGCCGTTTCACTTTTGTTTTGCTCTTGAGGGCACCCGTCCGCGCGCTTTCGCCTACTGATCGCGGGCGCAACCCTCGTGTTTCGGCCTTCCTGGCGCTTGCAACTCTCGCCCTGAAAGCGTGCACCGCAGCACTTCCAAAGGCTGCGCTTGGGTCAGACACGAGCTTTCTTTCGAGTAATTTAGCGAGATGATATAATCAAGAGCAGTTTTACTGCAAGGGGACGCGGAGGGGAGCGGTCCTGAGAGTGCGGGCCGTTTCTTCAACCGCGAGCGCGCCAAGATCCTTGCCTGCTGGGAATTCAGACCCTTCAAGTCCTTGAAGGCAATACGCCAGGCTTTGGAATGGACTTAGATCAACTGCACACTTTTCTGGAGATCGTTAGGCTCAAGAGTTTTTCGAAAGCCGCTCAAAGTTGCTTTCGGACTCAACCCGCCATCAGTGCGCAGGTCCGCCAGCTCGAGCAAGAGCTCAATGCTCCCCTCTTTGACCGCCTCGGGACCCGAATCGCGCTCACACCCGCAGGAAAAATTTTTGCCGAATATGCCGAGCAGATCCTGGATTTGAGACGTCGCGCCCAGGATGCGATTAATGAGTTAGAGCGCACCCCCCGCGGAGAACTGGTGATTGCGGCCAACGAATCGACCTGTATCTATGTTCTTCCGGAAGTCTTCTCGGAGTATCGTCGAAACTATCCACACGTTCAGTTGCACGTCGACCGCCGCTATGGATCGCGGGTGGTGGAGGCTGTTCTCGAAAGTCAAGCTGACTTTGGAATTGCCCAGTTGCCAGTAGAAGAAAAACGGCTTCAGGCCGTTCGCATTCATTCTGACGAGATCCGCTTGCTGTGCCGCCCGGACCATGAGCTTGCTTCTCGCTCCGTGATCTACGCTCGGGATCTGATTGGACACACGATCATGTTGCCGAAATCCGGAACCACCAGAAACCGGCTAAACCTTTGGCTTGAGCCGGTCGAAGACAAGATACAGGTCTCGATGGAGCTCGATTCGACAGAAATGATCAAGCGCTTTGTCATGGCCGGACTGGGTCTTTCTTTCCTCGCGATGTCCAACTGCAAGGATGAGGTCCGCGCTGGCCGGCTCAAGGGGATATCCCTCGGACCTGATAAAATGATTCGGCGTCTAGCCCTGATTTACCGCAAAGACAAGGCTTTGTCGAAGGCGGCGTTAGGGTTTATTGACGCGGTTCTAAAGCATGCTGAACCGGCTTCTCGAGTGCCCTCAACGAGCGTGGGATGAATTCTGGCTACCGATTCGTACAAAAGTTCTCTTTGATTTATCTTTCTCTGGGCAGTACCACGCGGGTGTTTCAATCGTTGGATGATATCCCCGAGGAGTTGCGCCGACGGCTAACCCATCTCGCCCGCGATTCGCAAGTGGAAACGATCGTCATCGCGAATGAAGAGGGGCGGCAGCTGTTGCAGTCGCAGGGGCTTGTCAATCCACCTGTTCCGGTGCCCCAACCCCGGACTCCGCCCTGGCGCTGGGCATGGATTGGCGCGATCGGCGTCACTGTTGGACTGTTTCTCGCTCGCTTATTCGACTCTTGAAGCTCTTCTCTGTAGGCGAAAGGGTCACTTCCGGGCGACCGGCATTCCATCGCGAAGCGGGAAGTCTGTGGCGAGCGCCACTTCGTCGCCCTCGTTCAATCCAGCGGCAACTTCGATGTGGGTGAGGCTTGCGATCCCGAGAGTCACTGGCCTCCATACCACGCGCTGCTCTCGCCAAAGATAGACTCCGGGAACACCTTGTTCGCGCCGCAGGACTTCCTTCGGGAGAGCCAACGCGTTTTCGGACACGTGGATTTGGATCTCCACGTTCACATTCGTTGATGGCATGAGCTTGCGGTCCTCATTCGAAATCACGCACTCGACTTCGCCCACTTGGCGCGAGCCCAGAGGCACGACCTGCGTAGGAAGCTTCTGTACGCTTCCTTGCCACAATGTGCCTGGCAGCGCATCCCAACTGATCGTGACAGGCAGCCCCAAGCGCAGTCCACCTAACTCCGGCTCATCGACATAGACCCTAACCCGGACATTGCTCAACACCCCAATTTTGGCTGCCAGATCGCCCCTACGGACATAGGCTCCAGGCCGCGCGTCCAACTGGTAAACGACACCTGCTAGCGGAGCACGCAAAACGCTCAGCTCGAGGCGCCGCCGGGCTAGAGACAACGCGGCCTGAGCGTCCTTGAGTTTTGCCTCCGCAGAAGCCAGATCTGCGCGGCCGACCAGCGCATGTCGCCTTTTTTCCAATCCCTCGATTTCGGCTCGGATTTGAGCCACCCGTTCCCGCGCCCGCTCGGCCTCGTACGGCGTCGCTGCATTTTTTGCCGCGAGACGTTCGAGCGCTTGCGCCTCCCGCTGGGCAAGGTTTAGCTCGAGTTGTAGCTTTTCTGCCGAAGCAGCCAAGTCTGCTAACTCACGGCTGCGGCCGCCACTGCGGAGGACTTCGTATTCCACTTGCGCTTGCGAAACAGCCGCTTCGGCCGTGGCCAAGGCAGCGCGCGCCTCCGCGGAATCCAACTCCAGGAGAATCTCACCCCGGCGCACCGGCTGGCCTAACGCAACGCGAACGTGGCGCACCAAGCCCTCACCTTCGACCCTGACTTCTTGCCAGTCCAGCGGCTCGACCTTTCCGTTGGTACGCAAGACACTCACCAATCTTTGACGCGCGACTTTGGTGAAAGCTACTGCCGGGGGGGCATTGCGAACCGCTTGGAGCCACCACAGGCCCAAACCCAGCATCCCCACGGGCAAAAACCACAGAAACAATTTCATTTGGCCGGGCTCGCACAGTAGTCGAAAAGCAGTTGCCACTCGGCTCGCTGAATTTGCAGTGCCAGCTGCTCGGCCGCGGATCCAGGATGCCGGCGGGCCTGCTCGCAAAAGTCGATGAACCGAAAAGGATCCCAGCGCGCATTTACGGAAAAACTAGCGTTCGGAAATTGGCTCGCTAGCGTGGCGGCTTGCTCGGCGAGAGGAACAAAGACAGGGTGAGCGCCAACCCTCCGGAACCAGTAAGCCGCGTTGGATGGGTCGGGTTCTTGACGGTGCATGATTCCATGCCAGAAGCTGCCCTCCGCTGTCGGGATTTGTTGCGACAAGGCGTGTGACTCTTCCAAGCAGGAAAAATAAAGCCAAAGCCCGCTCAGTGCGGCTTCGGGAGCCCTGGCTTGAGGCAGGAGCACCCGCGCGCTGACCTTCCGCAACCGCTCCCGCGCCGCCTCCGACGAACATCTCCCCTCTGCCAGTGGCATGAGCCGGAATCCGCCCCCGTCGAGCGCAAGTATCGAGGCGACTTCCTCTCCATAACGGCCCGCGTCGAACAGCATATTCAATCTTCATTCTGCCAAAGCTTCGACAGCGCGGCGTCGCTGCTAAAATTAAACTGAGCGCTGTCTGATACGGAAAGCGAGGAATTCATGAAGGGTAGTGAAAAGGTGATCGCCTGTTTGCAGGAGGTGCTTCGCGGCGAACTCACCGCCATCCATCAATACTTTCTCCATGCCGAAATGATGGAAAATTGGGGTTATCACAAACTGGCCAAATACACCCGCAAGGAATCGATCGAAGAGATGCACCATGCCGAGAAGCTCATCGAAAGGATGCTTTATTTGGAAGGTTCTCCAAACTTGAGTGAGCTTTTTCCTCTCCGGATCGGCATGAACATCAAAGAACAGTTTGAAAATGATCTAGCTTTGGAACTGGAAGCCATCCCACGCTTAAATAAAGCGATTGAGGTCGCCATTGCCGAGCGAGACAACGGCTCGCGAGAACTATTCGAAAAAATTTTGGTGGACGAAGAGGAGCATGTCGATTTCCTTGAAGCGCAACTTCACCAAATTGCAGAAATGGGTTACGAAAACTACCTCACCACTCTCACGGATATAGAAGAGTGAGGGGGATGGCGGCTTGGAAGCATTTGTAAATTTTCTTGAATCAGCGCCGAATCGGAAACCGGTGGGTCATTCATAACGTCTTTAGCAGTAACCAACGAGAGACGCCTCCTCACGATCAACCCTTTCCCCAACTCACAAAGCAGTGAGGAGGCGCCCCCAAGCGAAATTTTTCGTAGTCTAACGCGTTTCTTCGTCGTTGACTAGCCGGAGCGTTTGGCTTATTCCGAAGCGCAGCTTGCGCCCACCCTAGCGCCAGCTCCGTGTCAAACCTTTCTGTTGCGCTCCTGCTTTTTTCGAAACCGTCGGCTCAAACGCTCTCTTAGCAATAGCCGCGCTCGCAACAAGCGGCTTTTCACCGCAGGCAAGCTCAAGTTTAAGGCCTCGGCTGTATCTTCGGTGGAAAGATTTTGAATATCGCGCAGAAGAAAGACGACCCGGTAGGACAAGGGCAGGCCCGCGATTGCCTCCTCAAGGATTTTGCGCAGCTGATCCCGAGCGTACAACTGCTCCGGGTTTTCCTCCCAAATGGCGACCTCGCGAACTAAGTCTTCATCGGAAAGCACTCGAACCGGTTCTTCGAGTGGAAACTCACGCAGCCGGTGGCGCCGACGTAAGATAGCCAGAGCCTCATTGACCGCGATCTTGGCCACCCAGGTCTGAAACGTCGAGTGACCCTCAAACGAGTTCAGCCGGGAATAGGCACGAAGAAAAGTCTCTTGAGTCGCCTCTTCAGAATCCGCCTCGGACTGCGTGATGTGGCGAGCAATCGAGTAAACACGTCGCGCATGACGCTTAACGAGCCGTTCAAAACTGCTGGCATCTCCTTGCTTGCTGCGAACAACGAGTTCAAGATCCGGATCAGAGGCGTAAGAAGGTGGCCGGTTTCCCTGGTGATTCGTGGAGTTCATTCAATGGAGTTGCCGCTACCTTTCCCCTATGCAAGTGTTGTGCCTGGTCGGGAACTATCTGGGTTTTCTCATCCTGCTAGGGGAGCTGCGCCCCGGTTCGGACATTGTGGCGGTCTTGCTGCCGCAAAAGGGCCAATCGCTGCCGAAACAAAATTGAATCCCAAGAGATTTGAACTTCCTCTGTTGGGATAGCAGCATGTCGCCGTCCAACTCAGTCCGACTTAGCGAGCGCGGGATTGTGCTCGCGTCACTACCCGATTCGGAGTGGGAACTGCTGTTTGCCGTTACTTCTGGAGAGCAGTGGAGAGCCCTACGAGTTTTCTCCATTGAACAGATTCTGGGCATGCTCCAGCAGTGGCCTTGCGCGGTCGTTGTGACCGCACCGGTGCTCTCTGACGGCGACTGGCGCGATTTGCTTGCGGCTGTGTCGCCACTTCACCTTTCACCTCAAATTGTCGTGATGGATAGAAACGCGGATGACGCTTCTTGGCTCGATGTTTTGGATGCTGGCGGATTTGATTTACTCCGGCCGCCGGTGCAGGAGCGCGACTTGGCGCATGTGCTCCGACTCGCTGAAAGTTCCTGGCTCGCTTCTCTTGCTGATCTTGGCGGCGGATGGCGCCGTCGCGCAGCAGGCGATCATTAACATGCCCTCAGCTGACATCACGCCCAAAGGTAAGGTTTTTCTCATGCATGAAACGCAGTTCCGGTCCTGGCAACCAGGTGCCTTCTGGGCTGGCACCAACTTCTTCTGCTATGGCGTAGGGCGCTCGACCGAGTTTGCAATTACCAACTACAACGCTGGGACGCCTCTTCAACCCAACATCGCCACGGGAGTTGGCTTTAAGTCTTCCCCGCAATTGTGGAAAGAAACAAATCCGAACCTTGAGTTGAAGTTGACCGTTGGACAGATGGCGTTGTTGAATCATCGCGGATCCGGTCTTGGCAGCTTTTCTTACAGCCACCTCAGCTTTCGTTTGCCAGCGGTAAGAACGCGGTTGACGGCCGGAGGATGGGCAGGCACGCGACAATTGTTTAATCGCAATACGGGCAGTGTGCTGGCCGGCGTGGAGCACCCGGTTGGAAAGCGCTGGATCGTTCTCGCCGAATGGTTCGCTGGGCGGCATGACTTCGGCTTCTTCATTCCCGGCCTCCTGTTCCACCCGACCAAGCGGCAAATCGTGGTCTTTGGCTACAAGTTCCCCAACCACGCGGAAAACGGCAAGCCGGGATTTGTCCTCGAGTACGGCATTACCTTCTAAGCTGCAACCGAGCGAGGGTCTCGATGTGGTAAGTCTGCGGGAAGAGGTCCACGAGGGTAAGAGCTTCGATCTCGTACCTGGACAGCAACGGCGCCAGATCACGCGCCAGGGTGGCAGCATCGCAAGACACCAGCGCCAGTTGGCGCGGCTTCCACTCGAGCAGCCTCGCCACAACTTCTTTGCCAAGCCCAGAGCGTGGCGGATCGGCTACGACAAAGTCGGCAGGTTTGTCGACAGATTGTAAGAACTGTTCCGCAGAAGTACGCAACGCGATCACCTCAGCTTGCAGGCCCCGCGTATTTTCAAGAAGGTCATTCCAGGAGGCAGCCGCGATTTCAACCGCTGTTACCTTTTGAAAGCGCCGAGCTAGTTCCACAGTGAATAGTCCCACGCCGGCATACAGGTCCACGGCTCGTTCCCCCTGCGTATCTGCCACAGCTGCCCGCACGAGCTCATCCAGCAAAAAGCGATTCACTTGAAAAAAAGCCGTCGGGCTCACCCGCAGGCAGGTCCCGAGAACCTCGTAGCGCAGGGGGCCGTCCACAAGACCAGAAAATTCCTTCGCGCACCATTCAAAAAAGCGTCTGGCAAGCGGCTGATCCGTCTTGAGCACATTGATTTGCACGTCGCTTTCATTGGTAAAGATCTCAACCGTACGTAAGAAGCGGGGAAAGCGCGCTTGAGTCGCCATGCGCTGGAAAGCTGCGAGCACTTCGTTTAATTTCGGCGAACAGATGGCGCAAGCAGGAATGGCGCACAGCAGATTCGAGTCAGCTTGGTGAAACCCGACGCGACCGTCGGCGATGTGAAATTGCGCCCGGTTGCGGTAGCCAAATTCCGGCCCGGAAATGACGCGAATGGTTGCTGGCGCTTGGACTTTTCCCACCCGCCGGAGCACGTCCCGCAAGATGAGAACCTTCTGCTCGAGCTGGTATTCATATTCGGCATGCTGATAGTGACAACCGCCGCAGACGCCAAAATGCGGACAAGGTGCGGCGCGGCGCTTCTCAGAGTGCCGTAAAATCACTACGGGAATCGCACGTAGCAACTGCGGCTTGGTTTCTGTGACCTCCACGCGGACATGCTCTCCCGGTAAGACACGGGGGGCGAAAACGACCTGGCCTTCTTTGCGGAGGAGCCCGTCGCCGCCGTAGACGAGCTTCTCAACTTGCAGGTCAAATTCTATCCTGTTTGTTTCGCTCATTGCCGATCACGTACCATGAAGAATTATCCCGCTTCCTTTATCAAGCATGAAAAAACGCGTTCTTTCCGGAGTTCAACCGAGTGGGAACCTGCACATTGGAAACTACCTTGGCGCGCTCAAAAACTGGGTCGAGATTCAATACGACTACGAAAGCATTTTTTGTATCGTTGATCTCCACGCCATTACGGTCTATCAGAAACCAGAAGAGCTGCGAAATAACATTCGCACCCTAGCGGCGCTATTTCTCGCTTGTGGCGTCGACCCCAAGCACTCGGCAGTTGTCGTGCAGTCCACCGTGAAGCAGCATGCTGAGCTGGCATGGCTTCTGACTTGCGTGACGCCGGTTGGGTGGCTAGAACGAATGACGCAGTACAAAGCCAAAGCTGCATTACAAGAAACCATTGGCGATGGGATCTTGCAGTATCCGGTTCTGATGGCAGCAGACATTTTGCTTTACCAGGCACACGTGGTTCCGGTCGGCGATGACCAGGCACAGCATTTGGAACTGACTCGCGACATCGCACAGCGCTTTAACTCGTTATACGGAGAGACGTTCGTCATGCCGGAAACCAAGCTGCCGGCGGTCGGCGCACGCATCATGGGACTGGATGAACCAGATAAAAAAATGAGCAAATCGGCGACTGGAGCTGGACACGCCGTGGCCCTGCTCGATCCCCCAGAGGTCATTCGAAAGAAAATCATGCGCGCCACGACCGATTCCAATCCGGCGGTCGATTTTGCTGCTCTTGGGGCCGGCGTGCGAAACCTGCTGACGATTTACCAGGCCTTCGCTGGTTGCACCGACGAGCAAATACGCTCGCGGTTTGAGGGCATGCGCTACGGGGACCTAAAAAAGCAAGTTGCTGAAATCGTGGTGGAATCCCTAGCGCCGATTCAGCAGCGCTATCGCGAGATCACTGCTAGCCCCGAATATCTGGATGCAGTCCTCGAGGAGTCAGCAGCGCGCGTACGTCCGGTCGCTGAGGCCACAGTGGCTTTGGTGAAGGATCGGATGGGTGTCTATTCGCGGCGGTGATGCAGAGCGGCGAGCCCATTACTCTCTCGTCGTACGCGCGCCTGCTGGGCTCGAACTCGAATTTTCGCCACCTCTGGTATGCCCAGATCGTCAGTGAAATTGGCGACTGGTTGTACATCATCGCCATTTACAGTCACTTGCTGGAACTGACCGGGGGCGCGGCCAAAAGCATTGGCTTCGCTTTTGTGCTGCAAGTGCTGCCGCAGATGCTCACTGCGCCAGTGGCCGGCGTCCTCAACGACCGTCTGAGCCGCCGCCGCATGATGATCGCGACGGACTGGATGCGCGCGCTCATCATTAGCCTCATGCTATTTGCTCAGAGCGCAGACATGATCTGGTTCATCTACCTGCTGCTGTTTCTCGAAACCGTTTGCTGGGGACTGTTTGAGCCAGCTCGCAATGCGACGATTCCCAACGTCACCACGGGACAAGATCTCTTTGTGGCCAACGCTCTTTCTTCCACCACGTGGTCGTTTAACTTCGCTGTCGGATCAGCGATTGGCGGATTCATCGCGGCGTTTGCCGGTAAGCAGGCGGCGTTTGTTATTAACGCCCTAAGTTTTGTGGCTTCGGCGCTGCTGATTTCTCGGACACGCTTTGACGAACCCCATCTGAAGGAGCATCCCCCGTTTCAATGGAAGCAGGCCCGTGAATGGCGCATGGTGGCCGAGGGGTGGAACTATGTCAACCGCGACCGCAAGCTCGTAGTGATCCTGCTAGCTAAGTGCGGCCTGGGATTTCTCGGCGCCAATTGGGTCTTACTCACCATTTTGGGTGAACGCAAGTATCCGGTTTATCTCTGGGGGCTCGATGCGCAGTCTGCTGGAATGATGGGCATGAGCTTCTTAATGGGTGCTCGCGGCCTGGGAGCGCTTGTTGGTCCGCTGCTCGGCTCCTACTTTGCAGGTTCTAGCCAAGAGCGGATGCGGCGGGGCATCAGCCTCGGCTTTGCCCTGGCTGCCTTCGGTTATATATTGCTTGGGCTATCTCATCACATGCTAGCAGCCTGTTTCAGCGTGATTCTCGCTCATGCAGGCGGCTCCACCATCTGGGTATTCTCTACGAATCTTCTTCAGCTCAATACCGAGGACCGCTTCCGGGGAAGAATTTTTTCGGCGGAATTCTCGTTTATGACGCTATCGATGTCGGCCTCGAGCTCGCTATCCGGTATCTTGATTGACCAGGGCATAGCGCCCGAAGCCGTCGCCGTGGGCGCTGGGCTCACCATGTTCGTCCCAGGCGCACTATGGGTGGCAGCCCAACGCTTGTGGAGGATCGGCCACCAGGCCGGCTAAAGCGACAACGGCCAGCCGCGACCCGAAGAGGCGCCTGGTGTGGCGTAGCAGGGCGGCAAAAAGTCATAGGTTTCGTGCATCCAGTCACTCAGCTTTCGTTGTAAATCCTCGCGGACTGTCGCATATTGCGGGTCCGTAGCTACGTTGTGGAATTCATTCGGATCCTTCTCGAGATCGTACAGCTCGATCATCGGCCGCGCGGGTTGGTGAAGCCGCAGATGAGCGGCCGAAAGCTTACCCTGGTGTGCAAGGCGCAGATAGGCTGCCCATGTCGGCGAGTCCCGAAGATCACCGATCGGGCGGTAAGGTAGGTGCGGCAGGGCGTTGAAGATCAGCTTGTGACGCCGCGTGCGCACGCACCGCTGAGGATCAAAATGATCATGCCAGTTTCGTTCACTGAACACAGCCTCCCGTGGCCGGTAATCCCCCAAGCCCGTTAACAAAGGCAAAAAACTTCTTCCCTGCATCCGCTTGGGGATGGGTAAGCCTGCTGCTTCCAACCAGGTGCAGGGCAGATCGACGTGCGAGATCAGTTCGCTTTGCTTGGTGCCTGGCTTCGTGCGCCCTGGCCACCAAGCGAGCAGCGGCACGCGGATGCCCGGATCGTAACAGGTGCCTTTAGCACCCGGAAACGGCATTCCGTTATCGCCCGTAAAGAGAACTAGCGTATTCTCCATGAGATTGCGCTGCTTGAGTAAATCCAGCACTTGGCCTACTTCCATGTCCATGCGGGAGATGGCGTTGTAGTAGTCCGCAAGGTCATCGCGAATTTCTTCATCATCGGGAAGAAAGGCAGGCACCACAACCTGGGCCGGGTCATGTTTGACAGGATAGCGTCCACGTTTATAAACCCGGTGCGGATCGGTGAAACCAATGTGGAGAAAAAAAGGTCTGCCGGGAGGCAGCGCATCGAAGAATTTCTGAAATGGCTCTTGCGCCGTTGCATAGAAATTCCAGGTGCGCTTGTCGAATGCATTCCCCTGGTGCACTTTCCGGAACGCTCCGGCAAAGTAGCCTGCCTGCCTCAAATCGTCAACAAAGGTGCGCTCCCAATCTGGCATGGGCGTATGAAGGCGCGAGGTACTCGTTGTGTGTGGCGTACAACCCGTAAAAATCGAGGAGCGGTTGGGGCTGCACTGCGGAGACGAAACAAAGCAGTTCTCAAAAACGACGCCTTCGGCAGCAATTCGATCCAGATTGGGCGTACGCACTGGCCTGCCGAGCGCACCTAGATCGGGATAGCTGTGATCATCGGAAATTAAAAATACAAAATTCGGCCGGCGTGGCTGCCCTTGAAGCAAGGCAGGGGCTAGCGCCGCCGGCGTCTGAAGAAGGCTGCGACGGGAGTAGGGCATACACCGAATCTACCGCTTGATCCAAATCGGTGAGGACCAGGCCATCTGATCATCAACCTGCTGGACCCGGACATAATAAAAACTTTCGCCGTTCAGAGGGCTACTATCTCGGAACTCGAAATCGACCTCTTTGCCTAACAAATGGCGAGTGAGAATAAATTGATTGCTGCGGATGATATCGAGCTGGCGGATCGGCGCTGTCGCCAGGACCTTAATGACGAGCGAAAAGTCTCCCTTTACCTCCGCGATATCGCCTTGCAAGTATTCTCTGCCGTTGGCTCTCATACGGTAGTCGAGAACAATGTTGTCCGTGGCAGCGTAGGAGTGACGGGCCTTCATAGCGTCGAGCAGCTGCTCGCGCGAACCCCCGGTTGAGATGGTGCAGGCATACGAGATGTGCGTCGAAAGATGGTCGGAGGCTGCTTGAACGCCAAGCTTATACCCTTTGGCCCAAGCATTCCAGACATAACCCAGCGGGCGGAAACCTCCCGGAGCAGAAGCGGGATTCCCCGCGTGCGCGGCCTTCGGCGCGCCCTCATATTCGGAGGAGACGCGGTCGCCCTGATAGATCTCGACGAGCGGTTCGACTTCTTGGTCGTTATCTCGCCAGTCGGTACCCATATTCGAAGCGGAGGTATGGGAAATCGCAATGCCCTGATTCTTCTTGAGGTATTCATAAAGCGGCTTGGCGCCGGTCAGGCTCTTGGCCTCCGACGGAGGAATCGGTAGCGTCGGAATACCGCGCTTTGCAAAAAGGACATTGCGATGACCGTTGGGGTAGCTCACGCTGCGTTCATAGCCGTAAAACGGAGTAAATTTGCCGCCGAGATGCATAAGATCGGCCATTTGCTGGAGAAGCCAGTTAATGTAGGGGTTATCTGGGCCCCCTAAAACGTTGTGCTCGCTCACCAGCAGAAAGTCTAAATCTGCGGCGTCCATCGCATATCGGTAAGCATCGAGCAAGCTGCCATCGTTATTGCCATCCATGGAGAACTCCGTATGCCGATGCGTATCGCCGCGATAGATCCGGTACGTTTTGCCGTCGTGAACGATTTCGTAAGCGCGGATCCGCTTCAAATCTTCCGCCTCGGAATAATGCGTTGGAAAAAGTTTGAGCTCGGGCTGATTGCGCGGTTTGAGCTGCGGTGGCCGGGTGGAAGGAGGGGGAAGAGGGATCCGAGCGGCAAAGACTTCGGCGCGGGTATATAAAAATTCCTCGAAGTCGCGATGATCCGTGGGCCAGACGGCAAACAAACCACTGCCAGATGCGGCTAGGCCATAGCGCATATCTTGCCGGCCGCTACTGAACGGCGCTTGGATGGCCGGACGCCACCGGTCGCCTTCGTAGGTGGTGAGATAAATTTCCCAGGCGCCGCGGTGAGCTGGTGTATTAGAAGGTAAATCTAGGATGCGGAGCAGGCGGTGACGGAAACTGAGCCAGATGCGCCCATCGTGCGCGGTGGTGAGCACTGGCAGGTCGTTGTGATCCCGCATGGTAGGCGGAAGTGAGCTCTCCGGTGGCTGCAAAGGCTCGCTCCAGGAGTCGCCCTCGCGCACGGCAACGGCCATCCATCGGTCTTTGTAGATCGGGGTTCCTTGTTTCACCAGAAGAAAGCCCGTGTCTTTGCCCCAATCCATTCCGGCTTCGTTCCAAGCCGCCCAGAGCCGGTTTTGGGCATCTACAGCAAGACTCACATACGCCTCAAATTTCGGCGTATCGGCGATGGCGGCGACCCCGCTCCAACGGCTGCCGTCCCAACTGCGGAAATGGATATCGTAATTGCCTTTGTCGTAGGTGTCCCAAGCAATGTAGACCCGACCGCGGGAATCAGTGGCAATCGCGGGACTCCAATCATTGGCCACCGACTCGGAAACCCGCTCGGCTTCCGTCCAACTTTCACCTGTATGCTTTCTGGCGAAGATATCCGACTTCCCGTTCCGAAACCCTTGCCAGACGAGCCAGAGATTGCCTTGCGCATCGCTGGCCAAGGCGTGGTAGATGTCCGGCTGGGGATCCTGCGTCAATTGCACGGGTTCACTCCACCGAGTCCCATTCCACATGCTTGCGAAGAGATCCCAGTTGCCGTCCACTTGCGCGGACCACACGGCCCAAGGACGGTTGGCCCGGTCGCGTCCCAACTTCACCAAAAAAATGTCGGAGTGCCTGGCGATCGTGGAAACACCACTCCATGTCTTGCCGTCGAAAAAACGGAATTGCAACTGGTTGCGCTGCCCGTCGAAGTTTACCCATCCGCTTACAAGCTTGCCGTCACCAAGGGACACTAAGGCAGAGAAATCGTTATTGGAGCCATCGGGAGAGAGCTTCTCAGCCGCTAGGGTGCGTTCCACTGCGACCGCGCCGTCCAAAAAACTGGCCCGTGAACCTGGAACAAGGTCGAACGGGCGCACCTGGAAGCGCCCCCGTTCCGTTTCAATATCCAGTTCCGTTTGGCTGCCTTGAACGTCAACAACCACCCCCGGAATCAGGAAATATCGCATCGGATCGGTCAAAGACTCGGTCTCCCAGGCGCGGGGCGTAAAATTCGGACCCCGGCGGGTGGAAAGGATCCAGGAGTTGGCTTCCACCCGGTCCCCTGGACGAGGGCGCCAGTTGCGCACCGACAGGATGCGTCCGCCGCGAGCCGAGACAGATCCCTTCCAGGAACGCGGTTCTTGGTCGTTCAAACCGAATTCAATACGAACCGCTGCCGTATCGATCTGCAGCGCCTCGCCCCCGGAGCCCGCTGGCGAAGGCGGTCCCTGCTGCGAGAGGACAAAGGCAAGCGAAGCCACCGCAACGAAGACAAGCGCTAGAGCTAGTCTCTGCACGCGCCACCTCCGCTCGCAAATCGTATCACTTTCGACACGCTCGAGTGGCAAAAACTGGCCGATCAACCCGAGCCTGGCGCGCGGCAACTGCGGTTTCGATCTGTCGATTGGGCTCGATATAATCGCAGCAGGATGACCCGCTGGCTGGCGCTTTTCATTTTGGGATGTGAGGTTTGGGCCCAGCCCTCCATGTACGAAACCAAGGTTCAGCCGATTCTCCGTGCCAATTGTCTGGCCTGCCACTCCGAGAAAAATCTCAACAGTGGACTCTCGCTCGAAACCCGAGAGTCGATTCTCCAAGGCGGCAATCGAGGTGCGGTGGTCAAGCTGGGAGCGCCTGAAGAAAGCCTCCTCATCGCCGCTGTGCGACACACCGGGAGCCTCAAAATGCCACCAGGCAAAAAGCTTTCTGACGAACAAATTGCCGCGCTTGAGGAGTGGATTCGCCAGGGGTTGCCCATGCCCGCCAGCCTTCAAACACGCAAGCGGCCAGGAATGGATCACTGGGCTTTTCAATATCCAAAACGAGTTCCGCTGCCCAGTGTGCGCCAGGTGAGCTGGCCCAAAAATGCGATTGATTACTTTATTCTCGAACGGATTGAAAAGGCCAATTTAAAACCTTCTGCCGAAGCGAGCCGCGCAGTTCTCCTCCGGCGCGTGAGCTTGGATTTGATCGGCCTCCCTCCAACTCCGGAAGAGCTTGCCGAATTTCTCGCCGATACCCGGCCCGATGCCTACGAACGCGTCGTCGACCGCCTCTTGGCCTCCCCGCATTACGGGGAGCGCTGGGGTAGGCACTGGCTTGACGTCGCGCGTTATGCCGATACCGACGGCTACACCATTGATGCCCCACGCGACATGTGGCCCTACCGAGATTGGGTGATTCAAGCGCTCAACCGCGACCAGCCTTTCGACGAATTCATCATCGAGCAGTTTGCGGGAGACCTGTTGCCTAACCCCAGCACCGGACAGCTCATCGCGACCGGTTTTCACCGCAACACGCCTTCCAACTACGAAGGTGGAATCGATTTCGAACAGTATCGTGTCGAAGCTGTGGCGGATCGCGTCAACACTACGGGATCGGCGCTGATGGGCCTGACGCTTGCTTGCGCGCGATGCCATGACCACAAATACGATCCCATCAGCCAGCGCGAGTACTATCAAATGTTCGCCTTTCTCAACAACGTCGATGAAATCGACAAGGAGGCAGAACGCAAGGATTTTAACCGCCCCTTTCTGCCAGTGGGCAGCCCAGAAGATTTGAAGCGTTACGCGGCCTGGGAGGTCCAGCTCCAGCTTCTTGAGAATGAGTTGAACCGCTACCGCGAGAGCCTGCCAGGGGAAGGCGCACTGCTTGATCCTGGTGTGTTGGAGAGACAGAAAAACATTGACGCTCACCGCCGCCGAATGCCGCCCGTGTCCAGGGCTCTGATCATGCGGGAACTGCCCCAGCCGCGCCAAACCTACATCCACCTGGGAGGCGATTTTACCCGTCGCGGGGCGAGCGTCGAGCCTGGTACTCCAGCCATCCTGCCCCCGTTGCAAGGCGTCAAGGGCCGACCAACGCGCCTCGACTTCGCCAAATGGTTGGTGGACAAACGCCAGCCGCTCACGGCACGAGTAACCGTAAACCGGATCTGGCAAAAGTATTTCGGCCGGGGCATCGTGGACACTGAGAATGACTTCGGCTTGATGGGTGACAAGCCCAGCCACCCAGAACTGCTCGATTACTTGGCACTGGAGTTTATGGACCGCGGCTGGAGCCAAAAACAGATCCACCGCCTGATTGTGACCTCCGCCACCTACCGCCAGTCGTCACAGCTTCGCCCTGACTTGAAGGCGGCGGATCCGGAAAACCGCTTGTTCGCCCGCCAGAACCGCTTGCGCCTCGATGCGGAAGTCATTCGCGACTCAGCGCTGCTGGCGAGCGGATTGTTGAGCCGGAAGCTTGGGGGACCGAGTGTTTTCCCTCCCTTACCAGCGGGCGCCAACGCCGTCACGCAAGTGAAAAGAGAGTGGAAGGTGAGTTCCGGAGAGGATCGCTACCGGAGAGGGTTGTACACTTTTTTCCAGCGCTCGGCTCCTCACCCCGCTCTTGTTCTGTTTGATGCTCCGGACGCAACGGTGACCTGCACGCGGCGCATTCGTTCAAATTCCCCGCTTCAGGCTCTGACCTTGCTGAACGACGAAGCTTATTTTGAATTTGCGGAGGCGTTCGCCTTGCGACTGCTCAAGGTCACAGGCGATGACCGGGCTCGACTGAAAGAAGGATTCTTGTATGCGGTGAGCCGCGAACCTTCCCCGTCAGAAACGGCCCGCCTGGAAAGACTTCTAGCCGCTCAGCGCGACGCCCAAAGAGGGGAAAAAGCGGCTTGGACCGCCGTTGCCCGCGTTTTACTCAACCTCGATGAATTTATGACCCGGGAATGAGAAGCTCATGACGTACGAAGACCGGTTGCTGCTTCAAACCCGTCGCCAGTTTTTCCGTGATTGCGGCATTGGCCTCGGCAAAATCGCTCTCGCCTCTCTGTTGAGCGAGCCTTTGCTTGCCCGGCGTCACCACGCTGCCAAAGCCGAGCACGTGATTTATCTCTGTATGGCGGGCGGACCGAGCCACCTCGAGCTTTTTGACTACAAGCCTGAGCTCGTCAAATACGATGGCAAACCAGCGCCGGACGCCATATTACAAGGCAAGCGTTTTGCCTTCATGGATACGTTCGCTAAGGAGACGCCCAAGCTGCTTGGAACGCGGCGCAAGTTCCAGCAACACGGCCAAAGCGGAATTTGGATCTCCGATCTTCTGCCTCATCTGTCCAAAATCGCCGACGACATCTCAATTGTCCATGGCGTTTGTACTGAGAACTTCAACCACGGTCCCGCCAAGCTATTTTCCATGACTGGTTCGGTACGGCCCGGCCGTCCAAGCGTGGGTGCTTGGGTGACCTACGGCATTGGCAGCGAATCGAAGGACCTGCCGGGTTTCGTCGTCTTGCAAAGTGGTCCTCGCGGACCTCGTGGCGGCGCTCTGTTGTGGGGATCTGGTTTTTTGCCCACCGCGTATCAAGGGATCCCGTTTCGCTCGGTGGGAGATCCGATTCTCGACCTCTCCAATCCCAAAGGAATCACGGCCGAAGATCAGCGCCAAACGCTGGACGCAATCCGTGATTTAAACCAAATGCGTCTCGAGCTTACTCTAGATGCGGAAATCGCCACGCGCGTGGCCGCCTATGAGATGGCTTACCGCATGCAGACCAGCGGTCCTGAGCTAATCGATTTCTCCAAGGAATCGCCCGCTACGCTCAAAATGTATGGCGCCGAGCCCGGCAAGTCCTCCTATGCAAATAACTGCCTGTTGGCCCGACGTCTGGTGGAGCGGGGCGTCCGTTTCGTTCAACTCTGGCATACGGACTGGGATCACCACGACGACATCACGAAGCCGCTCGAAGAGATCTGCCGGGAGGTGGACCAGCCGACAGCCGCACTGATCCTCGATCTCAAGCAGCGCGGCTTGCTGGACCGGACGCTCGTGATTTGGGGCGGCGAATTTGGTCGCACGCCCATGGGCGAGGTGCGAGAAAAGGGCAAAATTGGCCGCAACCACCACATTGACAGCTATTCCTTGATGGTCACGGGCGGCGGCGTCAAGCGCGGCATTACGCTAGGAGCGAGCGACGAGCTCGGCTTTTCTCCAGCCGGAGAAAAGATCGAGGTGCATGACATCCATGCCACCTTGCTCCACTTGTTGGGAATCGATCATCTCAAACTGACTTATCGCTTCCAAGGACGCGAGTTCCGCCTCACCGATATTGCAGGCCGAGTGCTGGACAAACTGCTAGCCTAGGAGGCCTTGGCCCGGGCTTGCTGCGGCGTGACACCGTGTTGAACCATTTTGCGAGGCAGCGTCAGCCAAGCAATCGCGTGACCTGCTCATAAAGCTGGCAAGCGCGTTCCTTTGATCGCGATTCTACCGCCAAACGCAATAACGGCTCGGTATTCGATGCCCTTAAGTGAATCCAACCGTCGTGCAGCAAGAGTTTGAGTCCGTCCGTTCGGTCTGCTTGCGCGTCAGGGAAAAACGCTTCTAGGGCCTGCATCAGCGGCCCGAGCCGGCCGTGTTCGTAGGCCAACTTACCAAAGCGCCGGTGGTATCGGGGCAGCCGGTTTGCTAGCTGAGAGATGGGTTGTCCACTGCGTTCCATCCGGTCTAGCAGAAATGCCATGGCCGTATAACTGTCCCGGCAATACTGCACGGCGGGAAAGATGACGCCACCATTTGAGCCCTCTCCGCCAATAACCGCCTTCACCGCCTGCATCCGCTCGACGACGTTTGCTTCGCCAACCGGCGTGCGGTAAACCTTGCATCCATATTGCTGGGCAATGTCGTCAATCGCGGCGGAAGTGGTCAGGTTGACCACCACGTTTCCCGGCATCGAGTTCAGAACGGCGTCTACGACTAGCGCTAGGACATCGTCATTATCGAGAACTCTTCCGTTTTCGTCCACGACAGCGAGACGGTCACCATCAGGATCTTGCCCAAAGCCAATCTCCGCCTGCTCCTTGAGAACCAGCTGTTGCAGCTCGCCGAGGGTGTCGGGCCGCGGCTCTGCTTCGCGCGGGAACGGCTTGCTAGGGTCGACAAAAATGGCCCGGAGCTGGCAGCCAAGAGAGTGTTCTAGGAACCGGCAACTCAATTCCGAACCTGCTCCGTTGACCCCGTCTAAAGCAACCCGAAAACGGCGGGCGCGAATGCGAGCAACGTCGACATGGCGGAGCACGCGCTCGAGATGAATTTTTCGGGGCGTTTCTGGATCGACAATTACACGCCGGATCTCTGCGTTCGTGGCCTTGCGAAAGGCGCTTTCATAAAAGAGGTCCAGCAGCTCGCGCCGCTCGTAATGGTTGAAGAACAGGCCTTGCGAGTTGAACAGCTTGAGCGCGTTGTATTCGGGCGGATTATGCGAAGCGGTAACGGAAATCCCACCCCGCGTATGAACCGCGCCAATGTAGACCTGGATGGTCGGGGTGGGCTGGATGCCAACCGCAATCACTTCGCAGCCGGTCGCTAACAAACCACAAGCCACAGCGTGCTGGAGCATTTCTCCACTGGATCGCGTGTCCCGGCCCAAAACCACGCGACCCGTTCCCACGAACGTGCCAAAAGCCTGAGCAAATGAACACGCCAGCGACGGCGTGAGAAACTCCCCCACAACACCGCGGATGCCCGAGACGCCGATCTTCAACCGGTGTTCCCGCATCAGGCAAAGCTCCTTACTTGATCGAGGAGTGCCTCCATGAGCTCAACAGGCGGCTCGCCGCGCTGCTCACAAATGACCCGGACAACAGGCTCCGTCTGGCTCACCCGCACATGAAACCACCGCTCTGGCCAGCTGATGCGCAGTCCGTCACGGACATCCGCCAGGCCGTCTGCATACTGTCGCTGGAGTTCCATCATCAGCTGCGGCATGCGCTGAGGAACCAGGGGCAATTCTTCTTTGAGAATGGAGTATTTGGGGTATCGAGCCACAATTGCGGAGAGCGGCTCCTGGCGCTCATGACGAAGCGAGAGAATTGCCAGCATGCTGGCGATGCCATCGTAGATGAAGCGAAAGCGCGGCATCATCACGGCGCCCGTCCCCTCGCCAGCCAGCGCAATTTGATTCGCCTTAAACGTCGCCAGAGCATCCATGGCGGCCTGACGTCCGACGGGTACGCGAACGACCCTTCCCCCATGCCAGCTGGCGACCTCCTCGATGAGAGCCGTGGT
This sequence comes from Bryobacteraceae bacterium, assembly GCA_025056455.1. GTDB lineage: Bacteria > Acidobacteriota > Terriglobia > Bryobacterales > Bryobacteraceae > CADEFT01. The sequence goes on from JANWVY010000007.1 coordinate 221,528, forward strand.
GGATAAATTTGTGATGATGAGCTTGCCCTCGCCTCGCGGCAGCAGGTAGTCGGCCAGCATCGGGAGGACGAGTTCCTCAGAAACTGCTGAACCGTCTTCGCTGGCCAGCGCCACTCGATCTGAATCGATGTCAAACAGAAATCCGGCATCGGCTCCAAGTGGCTGCATCAGGGGAGCAAGTTGCAAACTCACCATCTTGCGATTGGTCACCGGCTCGTGCGCAAAATTGACGCCTTCGATTTGAGCGTTGATGAGCACGAGCTGCAATCCATAGCGCTCCTTGAGCCGCTGCAAAATCAGAGACGATGTTCCGTTGCAGCAATCCACGAGGACTTTATACTGAGCGATGGCCTGCATGTCGAATACTTCCGCCAGCTCATCGATGTAGGCATCCAACGCCGAGTCATCGAAACGGAGTTTGCCCAGGCGTTCGTGGTCCACGAAATCGAACTTGTGTAAATGGTAAATGTCGAGCAGCTCCCCGGCTTCGGCCGTTGAGAGATAGGTGCCCTGCGCTCCGAAAAACTTAAGCGCGTTCCACTCCGCTGAGTTGTGGCTAGCGCCAATCGAAATGCCGCCTACGGCTTCCGTGCGTTGGATCGTGTGCTGGATGACGGGCGTAGAGACCACACCGAGATCGACAACGTCATGGCCTGTCGCAAGCAGGGAGGCAACGACCCCCTCACGAATCATCACGCCCGAGGCTCTGGGATCACGCCCCACCACGACTGGACCCGGCGGCAGGAACGTTCCGAAGGCAGCTGCAAAGTCCAGGACATGGCCCGCTTCGAGACCCATGCCGACCACGCCGCGCAACCCCACATGTGAAATACGAAGCTGGCGCTGCGTTGTCATAACGGGTTATTTGCGAAACCGGAGCAAACCGAAGGCTTCCGGGGTGTGGAAGGTCTCCTGATACACGGGCTGCCAGTTGATGTAGGTGCGGTTCGGCTCAGGACCTTGAATCCGGTAGAAGTTAATACGGACCTCATTGCCTTCCTGTGCGCCACGGTCATCGAAGGACCGGATCGGAATTTTAAATTCGCCGTACCAGATTTTTCTCGTGGCGTCGATACGGGCCTTGACCTGGAAGCCAGAATTCCAGCGCCAACCGTGCGCCGAGCTGGGCTCCAACCGATTTATGTCCAAGTCCACCCATTCACCCTGCGGCGAAACCTGGTATTCGCGGTATTGGTGGATCTTTTGGAAATTTGCCCCGACGAAGACCTCTGCCACGTCATTGAGCCAGAGAAAATTCGTCTCAGTGTCAGTGGACGGATTGGGTCGGAGGGAGAGCTGCTCGTAGGGACAAGTGAACAGAAGATAAAGATTGTCTTTCGTCCAGCGGGCGCGAATTTCCGTCCGGTGCGAGGGCACCACTTTGCCGTAGCGGTCCCGGTCGGCGATGACAGGTTCAATGTCCTTCCAGTGCGGCGCCCGTGGATCTGCTGTAAGGGGAAGCTCGTGAGGGGAATAAATGGCTTCGAGTCGACCGGGTGAAGCCGCCGAAAGGGAACCTGCAAAGAGGAGATGAAATCCGAGATACGGCCAAATCGAGCTGACCATGGCGAATGCTTCTGCTACCAGATTATCGAAACACCGGATTCAGCCGCCGCTGGCTTGCTCCCGATTAACGCCACGGTGTGTTCCATCGCGGAGTTCCGCGGAGGTTCTTTCTGGCTGGTTCACTTTCAGCGAAAGACTTCAGCAGGAGAGCGGCGCTGAGCCGCTGGCGTCTCTTCGAGACATTCCCAACCAGATGCGAAAACGATTTCCGATTCCTTTTGCCATGCGGTTAACCGTCTTCCAGGCGAACACTAAGATCAGCACTGCGGCCACAAGCAACACTAGCGTGACCCCGAGCGCAAGCCAGGGATACTGCGCAGCCAGAGCTGTCAAAGAGACCGCAAAGATATCCTCGGCCACGCTGAGTCCTGCATGGGTGGCAGGTTCCCCTTGTGAAATCAGGCGGACCCCCATTTTGGTCGCATGGGAGGTGAGCGCCACCGCACCTCCTAACAGCGCGATTACGGTTTGTTCTACCGCTCCCAGCTGAGAGGATGCAAGCAGGGACATCGCCACGGCGCCCAGAGGGCGGACGAAGGTGTGGATCCCGTCCCAGAGGGCGCTCAGAACAGGAATCTTGTCGGCGAAAAATTCGAGACAATACAGCAATCCTGCTGTCACCAAAACGGCGGGATGCGCAAGCGGAGCCAGCTCCGCAGGTAGGCCTTTCAACAGCTCATAGCGAATTCCCAGGCCCACCACCAAAACAGCGGCGTAAAGATTGACTCCCGAGGCGAAAGCAAGGCCTAGCATTCCCGCCAGGGACTGCAACGAAGCGGCGTTCATGAGAAGTCTCCACCTGCCAAGATGGCATACGCAGCGCGGGCCGCAACGGTTCCATCAAACTGCGCTGTTCTTACTTTCAGTACGGTCATAGGGAGCGCCGGGCACCTCCTGGACAGGTGCATGCGGTTCATAGCCGCTTGAGGTCGGCCGGGGAATCCAAAATTTGAGGGGCCCTTTGGCCTTTCCCACCGGGCGGCAACCTGGACCGGGTTCCGGACCGTCCCCTAAGTCCGCCCGCGCCTGATCCAGCAGGTGTTGGAGATGAGCGACGACGTCCGGATTCGCACGAGCAACATCGTGCGACTCGCCGATGTCTTGTTCGAGATTGTACAGTTCCCCTGAAGTGTGCAACTTCCATTTGCCCGACCGGACAGCGCGCAGGAAATGACCCTGGTAGAAATAGAACGCTGAATATGCAGACTTGGCCCGACCGTTGCCGCGCAGCAACGGCTCGAGATTCTGCCCGTCAATCTTTACCCGTGGCAGTGCCGCGCCGGCAAGGGCGGCAAAGGTTGGCAAGATGTCCATGTTACTGGCGATTTCATCACTGCTGTGGTTCGCTGCTACGGTGCCGGGGCGCCAGAAGATCGCGGGTACCCGCATTCCGCCCTCCCACACGCTTCCCTTGTGTCCCCGCAGCGGCGTGTTGACGCTGCGAACGGTACCTCCGTTATCGGAAAGAAAGATCACAAGCGTGTTTTCGGCTTCTCCCTTGCGCTCCACCGCTGCTAGAATTTCACCGACGCTCCAATCGACCTCGGCCACTGCGTCGGCGAAAAGGCCATTGCCGGTCTTGTGAAGGAAACGGTTGCTGACGGCTAACGGCACATGCACCATCGAGTGCGGCAGGTATAAAAAGTAAGGCCTGTTGCGGTGGGCGCGGATAAACTGAACTGCCTCTTCGGTGTAGGCGGCGGTGAGGAAACTTTGATCGGTCACCTCTTTGACCAGCTTTTCGTTGCGCACGAGCGGCAGGGGAGGATGAGGTCTGGTTTGCTTCCCAGCTGGCTTTGGCGACGGACGCATGTCGTTGGAATAGGGGATACCGAAGTAGGAATCAAAACCATGGCGCGTGGGCATGAACTCGGGCTGGTCGCCGAGGTGCCACTTGCCTACACAGGCCGTGGCGTAGTTTTTGCTTTTTAGTAGGCGTGCGACCGTGGTTTCTTGCGGGTGCAGGCCAAACCAGTCGCCCGGCATTAAGACAGCGTGCCAAGAGCCCTGCGCAAGCCCCACGCGCTTGGGATAACAGCCCGTCATCAGCGCGGCGCGGGACGGCGTGCAGACCGGCGCTGCATAGAACGAGGTGAATCGAGTGCCTTGGCGCGCCATTCGCTCTAGATGCGGCGTGTAGCTCACCTCCCTGCGATAGGGTTGAATGTCCGCATAGCCGAGATCATCGCAGGTAATGAGAATGAAATTCGGGGTGCGCTTGGTGGCGTGAACAGCGGGAACCGCCAGCAGGTTTGCCAGCAACTTGCGTCGTGAAGGCTTCAGAGGCAGCGGCATGAGGTTAGTTTAACGTTTCACCGGAAGCGGGGTTTGGCCGTGCGCCGCTCACTGCCTGAAGTCAACAGAACACTACACAGTGAAGACGTGCTAAACCTGACAAAGGGTTATCCTAGCGGGTGGAGCTGGTTGAGGCGGGAACGTCCGCTTCCCTCCGCCCGTAGAATCCCGACTGGGTCATGGCCATGCAAGAAGCTGTCATTATCGATTGCCTTAGGACCGCCGTAGGTCGCGCCGGCCGCGGCGCCCTGAAGAACACTCGCCCGGATGATCTGGGGGCGTTTGTCGTTCGCGCGCTGCTGGAAAAATATCCGCAAGTTCCAAAAGAAGAAATCGAAGATTGCATTTTCGGATGCGCCATGCCAGAAGCCGAATCAGGCATGAACATGGCGCGTGTGATCGCCCTTCGCGCGGGACTGCCGCAGTCGGTGCCCGGCATCACCATCAACCGCTTCTGTTCTTCCGGCTTGCAAGCGATTGCCATGGCTGGCGACCGGATCCGCGCCGGCGGAGCCGAGATTCTCATTGCCGGAGGGAGCGAGTCCATGAGCATGGTCCCCATGACTGGGGTAAAATTTGCTCCCAACCCGTGGTTTGTCGATCACCAGCCAGAACTGTACATGGGCATGGGCCTCACCGCCGAGCGCCTCCGCGTGCGCTTTGGCATTTCCCGAGAAGACTCCGATGCCTTTGCGCTGCGCAGCCACCAAAACGCGCTCCAAGCGCAGGCCCAAGGCAAGTTTGACGATGAAATCGTCCCCGTGGAAGTGGAATCGACAACGCTAGCGAATGGCAAACCTCACACCTCGCGGGTGACTTTTCGCAAAGATGAAGGGCCGCGCGCGGACACCTCGCTCGAGGCTCTGGCCAAGCTCAAGCCCGTGTTCGCGGCCGATGGAACGGTGACGGCAGGCAATTCCTCGCAAACTAGCGATGGCGCGGCGGCAGCGATTGTAATGTCTGCCCGAAAGGCCGAACAGCTCGGCTTGAAGCCGATGGCGCGATATGCGAGCTTCGCCGTTGGTGGCGTAGCGCCAGAGATTATGGGCATCGGCCCGGTTGTCGCCATTCCCAAGGCCCTGTCCCAAGCGGGCATCCAGCTTCACGACGTCGGCTTAATTGAGCTCAACGAGGCTTTTGCTTGCCAGGCCCTAGCCGTCATCCGAGAGGCCGGCCTTGACTTAGAAAAAGTCAACGTGAATGGCGGGGCCATTGCGCTCGGCCATCCCCTCGGTTGCACCGGCGCGAAACTCACAGCAACGCTGCTTCGCGAAATGCGCCGCCGGGGCGTGAAGTACGGCATGGTGACGATGTGCGTCGGGGGAGGGCAAGGCGCGGCGGGCATTTTTGAATTGATGTAACAAAGGAGGAAAGCAAATGGCGACGGCCATGGCGACACCAAAAACGCAGGGCGGCGCGTTTCTACTCGAATCCCGGACGCCAGAAGAAATCTACACGCCGGAAGACTTCACCGACGAACACCACGCCATCGCTCGCACTGCGGACGAATTCTGGCAAAAGGAAATTGCCCCCAACGTCGAACGGATCCAGCATCAAGAGCCTGGGGTCGCAGTTTCTGTACTCAAAAAATCGGCCGAACTCGGTCTGACGGCAGTGATTATTCCCGAAAGATACGGAGGCATGGAGCTCGACCTCACCTCCATGATGATTGTGGCCGAGCGCTTATCGCGCGATGGTTCTTATTCGGCCTGGCATGGCGCGCACACCGGCATCGGCACCCTGCCTTTGTTGTTTTATGGCACGGAAGAGCAAAAGCAACGATATTTGCCCAAGCTGGCCCGCGCCGAGATGGTCGCCGCCTACTGCCTTAGTGAACCGCAAGCCGGTTCCGACGCGCTTGCGGCGAAAACGCGCGCCGATTTGAGCGAAGATGGCAAACACTATGTTTTAAATGGCCAAAAGATGTGGATCACAAACGGTGGCCACGCCGATCTTTACACCGTCTTCGCCAAAGTCGGCGGCGAGAAGTTTACAGCGTTTTTAGTGGAGCGTGCCTGGCCCGGCGTCAAACCCGGTAACGAAGAGAAAAAGATGGGCATTAAAGGTTCCTCCACCACGCCGGTCTATTTTGACAATGTGCGTGTTCCGGTGGAGAACGTGCTTGGCGAGGTGGGAAAAGGCCACCACATCGCATTCAACATCCTCAACATGGGCCGCTTCAAACTGGGGCCATTCGCTGTGGGCGGGGCGAAATACGTCTTGCAAGCCTGCTTGAAATACGCCAAGGAACGAAAAGCCTTCGGTAAATCAATCGCCGAGTTCGGAATGATTCAGCACAAGCTGGCGGAAATGGCGATCCGTATCTATGCCGTGGAGACCATGAGCTACCGCGTGGTGGGCATGATTGACGCTGCTCTTGGCGATTTTTCGTGGGACTTGCCCGATGCCAGCCAGCGCATGTTGAAGGCCGTTGAGGAATTCGCCATGGAGTGCTCCTACATGAAGGTCTATGGCTCGGAAATGCTCGATTACGTGACCGACGAGGGGGTTCAGATCCATGGCGGCTATGGTTACCATCAGGACTACTTGGTGGAGCGAGCTTACCGGGACTCGCGCATCAACCGCATTTTCGAAGGCACGAACGAGATCAACCGCATGCTCGCCACCGGGATGCTCCTGAAGCGCGCCCAGCGTGGTCAGCTGCCCCTGGTGGAAGCCGTCAAGCGGCTTCAAAGCGAAATCCTCGCCGGACCCACTCTGGGCGCAGTGGTTGATGAGGACGCCCTCGTAACACAGGCCAAGAAGGTCATGCTGTTTTGTTTGGGGGTCGCCTACCAGAAATTCCTGCAAGAACTCGAACAACAGCAAGAAATCCTGGCCGCACTTACCGACATCGGAATGAACGCCTTCGCAATCGAGTCCGTGCATCTGCGAACCAAGCGCCTTGCGAAGGCAGGCAAAGGCGAGCTGGTTAGCGACATGGCCAGTGTTTTCCTGCGTGACGCGATGGAAGAAATCGAACGGTCTGCCCGCTATCTGCTCGCGGCCTGTTCTTCTGGCGACTCGCTTCGCATGAATCTCGCCGTACTCAAGCGCTTCACAAAATTCGAACCCGTGAATTCCATCGCCGCGCGGCGCCGGATCGCGGAACGTCTGCTAGCCAGTGAACGATACGTTGTCTATTAAGCGGACAAGGCGCATTGCAACGACCCCGTATTGTCCTGCTTGTCGGCCTGCCCGGGTCCGGCAAATCGACCTGGGCGGCGCGACAAAACCTTCCGGTGCTCTCGTCGGATGAGATTCGGCGGCTGTTGCTCGACGACCCGGCCGACCAGCGGGCAAACCGTCGAGTCTTTCAGATTCTGCGCTTTCTTTTAAAACAACGGCTAGCGCTCCGCCGGGCACTGAGTTGTGTCGATGCGACCCACTTGACGCGGGCCGAGCGCCGGCCGTATCTGGCGCTTGCGGAAATTTACGACTGCGAGGTCGAAGCGGTATTTTTCGATGTGCCGCTCGAGGTGTGTAAAGACCGCAATCGTTCCCGCTCCCGCGTCGTTCCAGAAGACGTCCTCGACCGCATGGCGGCTCGGCTCGAACCCCCCACGCTAGAAGAAGGCTTTACCCGGCTTCAGGTGGTGCGAGAATTTCCGGTCTCCGGCAAACACAGCTAACCACCTCCTCACGCCGGGCTCAAACGCCTAAAATTGGTTTGAAGAAATCGGTGACGGTTTCCAATCCTCTACTGCACGTAGTTAGGTGTAGAGGACGGGCGACCACCTCTTCAAATCAATCAAAAATAAGGGGAGACAATCACCATGGCAGCATTTGATGCGTTTCTCGAAATTGACGGGATTAAGGGGGAAAGCGAAGACAAGCAACTCCGCGATCACATCGAGCTTCTTTCCTACTCGTTCGGGGCCTCGCAGACGGGTTCGTTCGCCTATGGCGGTGGCGGCGGCACGGGGAAGGTTCAGTTTGTGGACTTCCACTTCACCAAACGTTGCGACAAGGCTTCGCCCTTGCTGTTCTTGCACTGC
>JANWVY010000008.1 GCA_025056455.1 Bryobacteraceae bacterium
CTTCTTCGATCTTGGTTTCGGTGCTGCAAGCTTCTATTGGTACGTCGCTGTACCTGCAATTGAACAGGGGTTTCCGCCGGACTCTATCTCAACGGACATCCACACCAGCAGCATGAATGCCGGAATGAAGTCCATGGAAAATACGATGTCCTCCATCTTGAACCTCGGCGTCTCACTAGAGTCGGTGATCGCAATGTCAACGTGGAATCCCGCCAAACAAATCAAGCGCACAGAATTTGGGCATCTGGATGTGGGCGCCGAGGCAGATGTCGCGGTCATTCGCGTCGACAAAGGTAAGTTCGGGTTTCTCGATTCGGCGGGCGCTGTCTATCCGGGCAATCAACGAATCGTTACTGAATTAACCCTACGGGCTGGACGTGTGGTGTGGGACCTCAATGGTCGCGCCGCGGAAAGTTGGAAGACGTTTCCCTACGATCGGAAAAAGTGGGTGAAATAAGGCAGGACTGTCTCAGCTCTGTCTTGATCAGTTCTCGGGTCCACCACCCGGCTGGCTTGAGCCCAGCGGCACTTGGCTTCCACCGCAGCTACAGTGTCAAACTAGCTACAGGCGACGGTTTCCGGCTGGAAAGCCGGCTTTTATTTTTTCGCTTCGCTACCTTGATGTTTAAACCACGTTCCGTTTCCTATGGCAGGCAAAACCAAGGCCCCTAAAAAGAAGGGGCAAAATCAGTCTCCAAACGAGCAAGCCATTTCGCTGGATGATCCCAGGCTCTACGTCAACCGGGAGCTTAGCTTGCTTGAGTTTCAGCAACGGGTCTTAGAGGAAGCGCAAGATGAAACGAACCCTTTGCTAGAGCGGGTGAAGTTTCTTTCCATTCTAGGATCCAACCTGGATGAATTTTTTATGGTCCGGGTAGCAGGACTGAAAAACCAGCTAGACGCTGGGATCTTTGAAACAGGTCCTGACGGGCTGAGTCCGGCGCAACAGCTCGAATTAATCCGGGCGCGCGTGCTGCGGTTGATGGATGACGCGCACCAATGCCGGAAGTTCTTGTTGCGGGAACTGGCCAAACACGGAATTTGTGTCCTAGAGTACGAGGAGCTGTCGCCCGCGCAAAAGGAGTCCGTGAACCGTTACTTTACGGACACGATTTACCCTGTGCTGACCCCCTTGGCGCATGATCCCGGACGGCCCTGGCCGCATATCTCGAATCTGAGTTTAAACCTTTCTGTACTCATTCATGACAAACGAGGTCATGAACAATTCGCCCGCCTGAAGGTGCCGGACACGCTGCCGCAGCTCATTCCTTTGCAACGGCGAACGAGCAGTGCAAGTAAGCAGATCAGTTTTGTTTGGATCGAACAAGTGATTCAAGCCAACCTCGAAAAGCTGTTTCCTGGAATGGAAGTGGTGGAGTCACATCCCTTTCATGTCACTCGGGATGCCGATACGGCGATCCAGGAAATTGAGGCAGCGGACCTGCTCGAGAGTGTCGAAGAGAGCGTACGGCAGCGGCGCTTTGGAGCCGTTGTACGTCTGAAAGTAAGCCGGGGCATGCCCGCTCGCATCTTGGATATCCTGCGAGAGAACCTCAATGTAGACGATTCCGATATATACCAAGTGGACGGGCCGCTGGCTCTAGTCCGCTTACGGCATCTGGCGGCCCTAGACCGGCCCGAGTTGAAGGAGCCTCCCTTTGTGCCCGCTTCGCTGCCCGGGCATGGCGAGGAGGAAGATATTTATGCGCTGATCCGGAAGGGCGACATTCTTCTTCATCATCCGTTTGATTCCTTTCAGCCGGTAGTAGATTTTCTCCGCACTGCCGCCCGTGACCCAAATGTGCTGGCAATCAAAATGACGTTATATCGGGTGGGAAAGAATTCGCCTGTTGTCAGTGCGCTGCTAGAAGCCATGGAGTACGGCAAACAGGTGGCGGTGCTCGTGGAGTTAAAGGCGCGCTTTGACGAGGAGAGCAATATCGAATGGGCGCGCGCACTTGAAAAGGAAGGAGTGCATGTCGTCTATGGTCTGGTCGGTCTGAAAATTCACGGCAAGATCGCACTTGTCGTGCGGCGCGAAGGTGAGGTGATTCGCCGCTATGTCCATATGTCGACCGGAAACTATAACGCGGTGACGGCCCATCTTTACACCGATCTCGGCTTGTTCACCTGCAATGAAGAAATTGGAGCGGATGCCTCGGACCTCTTTAACTACCTCACGGGGTATTCCGCGAAGGCTGATTACCGGAAATTGCTGGTGGCGCCGATCAATCTCCGGGAGCGATTAGAAGGCCTCATTCTGCGAGAGATTGAGTATGCACAAAAGGGCCTCCCGGCACGACTGATCTTCAAGATCAATGCACTAGCCGATCCGCGAATCATCCGGCTGCTCTATGAGGCCTCCCGTGCCGGCGTTCAAGTGGATTTGATCGCCCGCGGCATTTGCTCCCTTCGACCGGGAGTGCCCGGAGTGAGCGAACGGATCCACGTCCGCAGCATTGTGGGCCGTTTTCTCGAGCATTCGCGCATTTTTTATTTTCAGAACGGGGGAGCCGAGGAAATTTATCTTGGCTCTGCGGATCTGATGCCGCGTAACATCAACCGCCGAGTAGAGATTTTGTTTCCAATTGAAAAACCTTCGCAAATTCGCTTAATCCGAGACCGGATCTTAGCCGTGTATCTGGCCGATAATGTCAAGGCGCGGATCATGCAGGCGGACGGCACCTACGTCCGGGCGAGAAGAGAAAAAGGCGAAAAAGCGATCAATAGCCAGGCCTTTCTGCTAGAACGAAAAAAAACGCGGAATTAGCGCTGCGGCGGAGAGCCCAGCGCTGGCTGAACGAAGGCTAACCGTTTTTCCGCTAGTCTCTGCCGGTAAGAATGGACCAGGCGTTCCGTCATGCGGCGGATGTCGCGTTCCGCCGTCACATAGCGGTGTGCGCGGCGTACGATTTCTGTGGCCAGATGGGGATTGTCAAAAAGATCGAGGATGCGCTTGGCAAAGTCTGCGGGTGTGTCTGCAAGAAAACAGATCTCACCGTCTACGTCCGTCAGGCCCTCCGCTCCTAAGCGGGTCGAAACCACAGGAATTCCCGTGCAGAAAGCTTCGAGCAATTTCACGCGAACGCCAGAGCCGCTCAAAATCGGACACACGAAGACGGCATAGCGAGCAAAGGCTTGGCGGAGGTCTTCCACAAAACCAAGGATTTCCACATTCCGATCCTTCGCTGGTAGAGAATGCCGGGGAGGCGGATCGGACCCAATAATCACGAGTTTTGCCTGGGGGCGTCGCTCAACCACCCGCGGCAGGACGGCTTTGGTGAACCAATCAAGCGCTTCTTGATTGGGCAGGTGACGGAAACTACCCAGGAAGAGCATGGTGTCCGGCTCTCGACCGTGTTCGGAAAACGAGTAATAGCTCGTGTCGATTCCAGCGCGCAGTGTTTCCTCGATCCGCGGGGCCAGATGAGGACTGAAAGACTCGAGATACTGTTTATTTTGCAGGCTACAAGTTTGAATCTGGTCGATCGTCTCTAGCATCGCCAGCTCATATCGAATCGCGCGAAGGTATTCTAAGGTGGCCTGGAGCTTTTTGAGCCAGGATCCTGGTTGAAGGAGACTGCGGCCAACGGACTGGAAGTAGACATCGTGCTCAAAAAGCGCTTTTAAAATCCGGCGGTAGTCGCCTGCATATTGCCCCATATGGGTGTATTCGAGCTGGAGTACGTCTACCCGACGGAGATAGATCGTTCGGTGGATCATCCACTCCAGATCTTGATTGGCATACTCGCGGACGGCATGTGGCAGCATCGAGCCGAAACCAAAGATTTGGCTATCTGGTCGAACGAGGAAACTGGCGGAAACGCAGCGATCCACGAGCTGTTGATGGGGCTCCTGTTGCCACTCTTCATCGAGCACAACGATGAGATGCAGGTCCGCCAGTTTCGCCAGCATGGTGGCGGTGCCGTGCATAAAGACGCCGCCGCCGTGTACGGGAGGACAGATGGGATAGGGCGAGACGAACAGGACAGAGAGCCGTTCAGGACGAATTTCCATGGCATGGAACCGGTCACGAAAATAACCCCCCAAAGGACGGCGAAAAGCTTCCGTATCGGTAAGTGTGGCCAGAGAGTGGGCCCGCCAGCGTGAGGCCAGCGCGCGAGGAATTTCCACAAACGCCCGAAAAAGCGCTTGTCCAGAGATCCGCTCAGGCGACGGTCCTGCGAAGTAGCTGAGGGTCGCGTCGGCCCACGCATGGAAAAAGTGGCTCAGCAAACGGTCCCACTCATGGATGTTTTTCCACGCAAAGAGCGTCTGATTCTTGTGAAGGACGGATTGAATGTAGGGAGCTGAAAAATGTTTTCCAATTGTTGCCCGGTGCTCGTGCCAGACGTGGCTACGCGGCTGATAATACACCTTCCAGCCCCGCTTCCAAGCCTGGAATCCAAGGTCAGTGTCTTCGAAATAGAAAGGTTGATAGAGGTGGTCAAACCCTCCGAGCTCGAGGAATTTCCTCCGATCATAGGCGCTTGAGCCACCCCCTGGATAAAAGCAGGGAAACAGTTCTGTGACTTGATCGTCGACGCGGTGACGCACGCCGAGCTTTCCGTTGCGCCACCAACCCTGGGTCAAACCGGTTTCCTGGCGAAGCTTGTCCGGGTCGGTGAAAAAAATCTGGCAGGAGACCGCAAAGACCTGATCATCTTCAAATCCTTCGAGCAAGGGCGCCAAAAAATCGGACGCCACACGCATGTCGCTGTTGAGCAGTATCACAATATCGTTTTTTGCTTCCCGGAAGCCGAGGTTGGCTCCGCCGCCAAAGCCGACATTCTTTGCAAGAGCGATTACGCGGACGTTGGGAAAACGCTGTTTCAAAAAAGCGACACTGCCATCCGATGAGCCGTTATCCACGACGATGATTTCGTTGTCGGGGTTGCCCTGCATGGCTGTCACAACAGAGGGTAGATACTTTTCCAATAGGTCCCGCCCGTTCCAGTTCGGGATGACAACGCTTGCCGACTTCTTGGAGGGCGAGGGATTCGCAACCCGTCTGCGGCGGGGCCAGATCTGATAGCAGAGATCCACTGCCAACAGGCACAAGAGCGTTGCACACAGCAGGATGGGAGAAAGCAGAAAGAAGGGAAGGCCCACCAGCAGGCGGCGCAAGATGGCCATTCTACTTGCGATTCAACTCCGGCCCGAGGCCGAAGCTCCTTCCTAGACGGTACCAGCGCGATGCGACGACGGAGCTCAGGCGGGCCTGGGCTTGCTCCAAATCCGACTGGAGTGAGAGGGCCCAGCGGGTGCGTTCTTCGAGATCGCTTTCGGTTTGGTGGAGGATTTCCACGCATTGGGCTAGCTCCTCACACTTTTGGGCGAGCTGCTGGGAAAGGCTGGCTTCGAGTTCCTGGGCCCACCGAGTGCGCGCTTTGAGATCTGCCTCGAGTTCTGCGATCTTGGCCTCATATTGGGCGGCCGTTTCCGCCCCCGCCTTTTGCTCGGCGGCTAGCTCTTGCTGGAGCTCGACGACGCGCGCTTGCGTCGCTTCGAGCTGCTGGTTCAATTCCTGCGCCCAGAGGCTCCGCCGTTTCAACTCCTCGGTTTGCTCGGTGTGGATTTTCACCAGCTGCTCATGCTCGAGCAGAGAACGCTCGAGCCAGCGATTCTTTTTTTCGAGCTCATTTTCGAGCTTTGCGATGTGCTGCTCGCGTTCGCGAAGAACATTGCTCGTCGTCGGAAGATAAACAAACCGAAAACCGGCCGGGAGAGGCTTCTGGGCGCAAACGGCAACGAAAAAATGGGATGTCGCAGGGCACGACACGGCGGCTTCCACGCGGGCCTCTGAGCCGCAGTCACCTTCAAGCGGCTCAAAGACAATCACGCTGGTGTGATTTTGAAGAAACATCGAAACGTAAGGGAAATACGCCCTGAGCGCAGAGCGAAATTCCTCAAATTCGAATTCGTGGACGTGGTAAGGATTCGGCCCGCAAACGGCTCGCGTTTCTTCGTAGTAGAGGCGGTTTGGCGTTGAGACCACAAACTGGCCGTCGGGCGCGAGCAGTCGCTGAGCCTCGGCGAGCAATCCTCGCCAGTTCGCCAGATGCTCGATCACTTCAAAAGCCACAATCAGGTCGAAGGAGGCATCTGGAAAGGGAAGTTGCTCGGCTGACGCCACTTGAAAAAAGAGATTTGGCAGGGCGTAGCTGCTCCGCGCGGCCTCGATGGCCTCTTCTGAGATATCGACGCCTACTACGTGTTGCGCCACGGTGGCCAGCTCGGCCGAACCGTAGCCGCTGCCCGAAGCTATGTCGAGCACGCGTTTTTGACGAGCGAGGCGCGCGGCAAAAGCATAGCGCGCAAAATGCTCGTTCCATAGGTCCGGGTGCACTTTGCCCGGAATCACTCGCTCGCCAGTGAATTCAGCCAACCGATGTCTCCGACAAGTTCGTGTGACGTTTCAAACAGGAGTTTAGCTCTACCCGGCAAGGCAGGTGCAGGTAGCCGTAAATTACGCCTTCTCCATGACCCATTTGCAGCGTAATGGCGTTGTCAATCCAGTCGCAGTTTTCATAGGAGTTCAAAGTTCCATTTGCGATCGCGGGTGAGAAGGAAAAGAAAGCGGGATAAAGCTCCGGCAAATCGACATGAAAATCGACCGTATAGATGTCGCCTGGGATCATCGGAGGCAGCTCAAAACCCTCGCGCGCCGTGTTCGTGCCGGCGAAATCCACGCCCAGATGATTCCGCATCATAAAACCCACGATGGGCAGTTCGAGGTGACGATTTGCGCGCACACTAATGCGGACCACAATGCGCGAGGAAGGTTCCAGCAGATGCAGCGGCGAGCCGTAGGGATCTAGGATCGCAATGCCGATCACCTCTGCATCGCCATTGCCGTAGCGGTGATCGATGTTGGGAATCGTGTCGCAGATTTCCGGGGCCTGAAAGCGGACGTCGCGGTCCAACGGGGTGCGTTTCTTTTTTTCCAGATAAGAGGCATCTTTCTTCACCATCGCCGCCAGATACTTGGCGACTACTGAATCCGTGGGGCCGAGATCTCGAATCTGTCCTTGATCGAGCCACAGAGCACGGTCGCCAATCGCCTTAACGTCGCCAATGGCGTGAGAGACGAAGACGATCGTGACGCCGCGAGAGCGAAGATCGTGCACTTTGCGCATACAGCGCTGGCGGAAATAAATATCCCCAACTGCAAGCGCTTCGTCTACAAGAAGGATTTCTGGATCCACGTGGATTGCCACCGAAAAAGCCAGCCGGACCGCCATACCACTCGAATAGGTCTTGACTGGCTGGTTGATGAAATCCCCGATTTCTGCGAAAGCTTCAATTTCGCGATAGCGCCGGTCGATCTCAGCCGAGGAAAGGCCAAGAATGGCCGCGTTCAAGTAAACGTTATCCCGTCCAGTGAACTCCGGATTAAAACCCGAGCCGAGCTCGAGCAGCGCCGCCACTCTGCCATGCACTTTCACCTGGCCGCAGGTTGGCTGGAGAATCCCCGCAATAATTTGGAGCAGCGTGCTTTTACCAGAACCGTTCTCCCCGATCACGCAAAACGTTTCTCCGCGTTGAATCTGAAAGCTCACATCGCGCAGGGCCCAGAAGTCGCGATGGCGGTTGACACGGTTCAGTGTGAGCAGCTCGACGAGGCGGTCTGACGGGGAGTCATAGATGGGGTAACTTTTCGAAACGCCCTGGAATTCGACAACAGGATCGGGCACAATCACCAAGCTACTGAAGAGGAAAGTTTTATGTCAAATCAGGCAAGGCAGCTGATGGCCAACAACAAGCAACCACCTTCGCTCGCCTGTCCTTTGCCGTGGCTGGCGCCGGCCCTAGCTGAGCAGCGAAACAATCTCTTGCAATTCCCGGCGAATGGCTTCGAGGGTAGCGGCAGTTGCCGGGCCCGTAAAAAGATCGGGTTGAACCGGAGTTGGAGCCGATTTCGAGCGAGCGGCCGCCTTCCCCGGCCTCGAGCCAGCGCTATGAGCCTTCATGTTGAGATGATTCCGAGCACCTTCAATCGTGAAGCGCTCATCGTACAGGAGCCGCTTAATTTCAAGAATCGTCTCCACGTCTTTCCGCCGGTAGAGACGGTGGCCAGTGCCGGATTTTTTCGGCGCAAGCTGTGGAAATTCGCTTTCCCAAAAACGCAAGACAAAGGGCTTCACGCCAACCAACTTGCTCACATCGCCAATGCGAAAGTAAAGCTTATTTGGAATTTCTGGGGTTGGCGCCGATGGCGCTAACGGAGTTGGCATCATACTCGCTTAGCGGATCAGGGGAGGCACCCTTCTCATGCTATGCAAAACGACGAATGTCGTCAACTGTCGGCGTGGTCCTTATTTGCGTTGTCTCTGGTGGCGCTATCCCACGCCTTTTCCGGGGGTGATGTGAATAACATTTGACGTTCAAAGTCGGACTACACAAATTCAAGAGGAAAGTCGAACTACCAATTCACGATACAGTCGAATTGCAAAAAACTAGCCGGGTCGGGTATTCTGAAAGCGGTTGTACTGTCCAAGCCCTCGGCTAAGCCGGTGTAGCTCAGGTGGTTAGAGCGGCGGTCTCATAATCCGCAGGTCGTAGGTTCGAGTCCTACCGCCGGCACCATTTCGACTCAGGGAGCCAACCCAGAACGAGAGCAACTCGAGCAAGCCCAGCAACCCAAGACAAGTTTACTCCTCGCAGCTGGCCTCCTTGTTTCAAAGCTGGTGGCTGTGGCACACGGTGAGACTGTTCTCGGCCCGCTGGATCCCGCGAGTGAGTGAGCCGCACACGACAGCTTTTGGTGCCCGGGGCGGGACTTGAACCCGCACTCCCGTTTCCGGGAAAAGGATTTTAAGTCCTTTGCGTCTGCCGATTTCGCCACCCGGGCGGCTTGTCCCCTGAGTGTAGCGCACGGGCCCGGCTAGCCGCCAGCAGGAACGCAATCGGCTCGCCATGCCGAACCTCCGTGCTGTTGTCGGGCTTGACCCTGCGCTTTGCGCTAGGCCAAAAGCTTTTCCACCACGTTTCCATGCACGTCGGTGAGGCGGAAATCGCGGCCTTGGAAACGATAGGTTAACTTCACATGATCAAATCCCAACAGGTGTAGGATTGTCGCGTGCAGGTCATGGACATGCACTTTGTCTCTCGCCACGTTGAAACCCAGTTCATCCGACTCGCCGAGCACTAGGCCAGCCTTTACTCCGCCGCCAGCGAGCCACATTGTGAAGGCATTCGGATGATGGTCGCGGCCATCGGATCCACCCTGCACCATCGGCGTCCGACCGAACTCTCCGCCCCAAATCACAAGGGTCTCATCCAACAAGCCACGCTGTTTCAGGTCAAGCACAAGCGCCGCTGAAGCCCGGTCTGTATCCCTGCAATTCGTGGCCAGATCTTTGACCAAATTCTGGTGTTGATCCCAAGCCTCGTGATACAGTTGCACGAACCGTACGCCGCGTTCCACCAAACGCCGCGCTAAGAGGCAGTTGTTGGCAAAGGAAGGCTTGCCGGGTTCTGCGCCGTAAAGCTCCAGAATCTGTTTGGGCTCCTTGGAGAGATCCATGAGCTCGGGGGCACTAGTTTGCATCCGGAAGGCCATCTCAAAGGAATTGATCCGTGTGGCGATTTCCGGATCGCCTGTACGTTCCAAGTGCATCTGGTTCAGACGCTGAATCGAGTCGAGCGAATCCCTCTGTAACTGGTTGTCGACACCCTTGGGATTCGATAGATACAGCACCGGGTCGCCGCTGCTGCGGAATTGCACACCCTGGTAGACGGTGGGCAAGAAGCCACTTCCCCAGCAGGAGCTACCTCCGCTAGGGCCTTTTTTGCCGGAGCTAAAAACGACGAAGGCGGGAAGATCCTTCGACTCGCTTCCAAGTCCATAGGTCACCCACGCCCCCATACTCGGCCGGCCGAATTGCTGCGAGCCAGTGTTCATTAACAACTGTCCAGGCGCGTGATTGAAGGCATCGGTCACCATGGACTTGATGATGGCGATCTCGTCAACAATTTGGGCCGTGTGTGGCAACAGCTCGCTGATCTCCACACCGCTCTTGCCGGCGCGTACGAACCGGTACCGCGGACCGAGCAGCTTTGAATTCGGGTTGATGAAGGCGGCGCGGTAGCCCTTCAGCAACTCGGCAGGAGGCAGCGTGCCGTCGAATTTCGCTAACTGAGGCTTATGATCGAACAGTTCGAGATGGCTTGGCGCGCCAGCCATGAAGAGAAAGATCACGTTTTTGGCTTTTGGCGGGTGGTGAGGTCTTTTGGGCGCTAGCGGATCCGCCGTTGCGGCACGGGCGGTTCCAAGCAATTGACTCAAGGCCATGGCGCCAAGCCCGATGGCGCATTCCTCGATAAACCAGCGACGAGAAACGGTCTTGGGATCCTTCATCACTGCGCTATTCCTTCGTAATGGTTTCGTCCAGGTTTAACAGCACGCGCGAAACCGCGACCCATCCACCCAGCTCCGCCGCGTCCACGCCAGTGGGAGCTTTTTCCACCAGCCCAGCCGGATCTGCTTCGCCCGACCGGAATCGTTCCGCCTGCCGTCTCAGCAAACCCAACAGTTCGGCGGATTCTCGCGGCTCGGGTTTTCGCGCCAGGCAACGTCGGAAAGCGTATTCCAAACGCTCGGCGTCGGTGGGCCCGCCTTCGCGAACCGTTTTTAGGGCAAGCGCTCGGGCCGCCTCTAAAAACAGCGGCTCGTTCAATGTGGTCAGTGCTTGCAAGGGTGTGTTTGAGCGGCTGCGGCGTACACAGGCCATATCGCCGTTTGGAGTGTCAAAGGCCTGCAACATGGGATAGGGCACAGAACGGTAGCGAAACGTATAAAGCGCTCGGCGGTACCGGTTCTCGCCTGTTTCTTCATGCCACTGCTTCGGCCCGTAGCTGGCTGGCGGCAAAAAGAGAAAATCCGGCGCTGGCGCGTAGACGCTGGGTCCCCCGATCTTCGGGTTCAGCAGTCCGCTGGCCGCCAGTGCAATATCGCGCACGATTTCCCCTTCAACTCGAAATCGCGGACCACGCGCCAGCAAACGGTTAAAAGGATCCCTTTCAAGGAGCTCCCGCGAGACCTTTGAGGATTGCTGATAAGTGGCCGAGGTCACAATCAGCCGGTGGAGATGTTTCATACTCCAGCCCTGGTCCATGAACTCCACGGCCAGCCAGTCCAGCAGCTCAGGATGCGAGGGTGGCTCGCTCTGCTTTCCTAAATCTTCACTGGTTTGAACTAACCCGGCGCCAAAATAACTCTGCCAGATGCGGTTCACCATGGCGCGCGCTGTTGTGGGGGAGTTCCGGTCCGTAATCCACTGAGCGAAGCCCAGCCGGTTACGCGGCGCGCCGGCCGGCATGGGGTGCAAGAAAGCCGGCGTCCCGGGCTCAACACGTTTCCCGGGCTTGAGGAAGTCTCCTCGAACGAGGA
Organism: Bryobacteraceae bacterium; assembly: GCA_025056455.1. GTDB lineage: Bacteria > Acidobacteriota > Terriglobia > Bryobacterales > Bryobacteraceae > CADEFT01. The sequence goes on from JANWVY010000008.1 coordinate 11,396, forward strand.
TGTGGGTCGGACGCGGGGTTTCTCGCTCCTGGAGCACGAGCTGAGAGGTGCCCTCGGGGTGCTGGCGCCACAGTTCCTCCACCCGCTGGTTGGCTTCCGCCCACTCGGGCACACTTGTACGCCAGTAGCTAAAAACGGCCTGCTGTTGCGCGGCGGTTCGCTGGGCGCGAGGAATGGCTAAGATTTCGCGGACCTGCGCCGGAACGGGATCCGCCGCGGCCCGATCATCGTCCGTAATCGAAAGACGGATCCGTCCTAAATTATGGTTCTGGTTATCATCGCTGTTCCAGCCCCCATGCCGCTGGCTTAAATAAACGGTCAACACCGTACCGTTGGGGTTTTCAACCGGCTTCTCGAAGACAAAGACCGCATTTTGTGGCTGGTTGCGGCGCACAGGTCCGATGTCAATCCCCCACGCTGTGTTGTCGTCGCCATCGATGGCGAAAGCAATGGGTCCAGTGACTCGCCGGTTCTTGCTCTTGTCGAAAAAAATTGGCTCCAATTCCTTCTCGGGCGGGTTCACGCTCGCCGTAGCTTGCACGATCTTCACCTTTCGTGGATCGCTGTCGTCGCCCGCCGGCGCCGCTTCAATCTCAATTTCGGTCAGCGCACCTGTACCCTTAATCGAACGCCCAGGACCGCCTAAGGGAAGATTGGGGTCATTCAACAGGTCGAGCCGGAGCGCGGTGATGCGCTTTTGATCCGTGCGCAGGGTGAACTTCGCTTTATGCTTCGTGGGAGCGTAGCCTGCCGCGAGTAAAGAAAGGTCCTCCTGTAAGAGATACTTTTGGCCACCCGTGGAAATGTCATCCACTTCGGGCTTCAGCACGATCCAGCGCGGCTGGTTGTGGCGAACTTTTTCTTCCCAAGCCGCCATGGCCGCCTCCCAGTCCGGCTTCCTTTGCTGCAAATCCCGCTCAATTTGGCGGATTTGTTCAAGCACTTGTTGGCGCTTGCGTTCCTCGTCCTCCGTGTAGACGGCGATCGCCGCCTCGTGGCTATTGTTGAGAAAGGCAAACATCCGGTAGTAGTCTTCTTGGGTGAGCGGGTCATATTTGTGGTTGTGACACTGCCCGCATTGAATCGTGAGGCCAAGGATGGATTTTCCGATCGCGTCCATCCGGTCAAACATTGCCTCCATGCGGAACTGTTCCGGATCGATGCCGCCCTCCTCGTTGATCATGGAGTTGCGGAGAAAGCCTGTCGCCACGCGCTGTTGTTGAGTCGCGTTGGGCAGCAAGTCGCCGGCTAGTTGTTCAATCAAAAATCGATCGTAGGGCATATCGCGATTGAGAGCCGAGATTACCCAATCGCGGTAGAACCAGACCCAGCGAGGCTTGTCTTTTTCAAAACCATCGGAGTCGGCATAACGCGCAGCGTCGAGCCAGTGACGGGCCCAGCGCTCACCATAGTGGGGCGAGGCTAGCAGCCGCTCGACTTGCTTTTCGTAGGCGTTGTGACTTTTATCGTTTAGAAAAGCCTCCACTTCGGCGATTGTAGGCGGGAGGCCGATCAAATCCAGGCTCAAACGCCGTAAGAGGGTGACTTTGTCAGCCTGCGGAGCGGGCATCAAACCCTCTTTTTCAAGCCGCGCCAAAATAAAGTAGTCAATCGGATTGCGAGGCCAGCTGCGGTTTCGCACGGCGGGAAGGGCTGGGCGCTTGGGCGGCACGAAGGCCCAGTGCTTTTTGATCTCCGCATTTTGTACCCCAACACCATCTGGCCAGAACGCGCCTTGGTTGATCCAATCCCGGATGGCGGCGATTTGGGAGGCCTCAAGCGGTTTGCCGCCCATGGGCATTCGCGCTTGATCACCAATCCCAGCAATCCGCTGGTAAAGAGGGCTCTTCTCCGCGTTGCCAGCAACGATCGCCGGGCCCGACTGCCCGCCCGCAAACGCGAGCTTTTTGGAGTCTAAACGCAAGCCGCCAAGCTGTGCTTTGGCGCCATGGCAGCCATAGCAATTCTTCTCAAAGACCGGCTGAATTTGTTGAACGAAATCGATTCCGGGCGAGCGGTCCTGCGCCACGGCACTTGTCAAGGCGGAAACAACAAGCAGCAGCACAGCCTTCATTCACTGCCAATTTTATCGCGAGAATCTGCTGCCGGGTTAGTCGCTCTCCGGTTGCGGGAAAGGGCTGGTTTCGATCACTACCTCCTGGCTCTGCCTGGTTGAGGAGGTTGTGAGTTTGCGGACTGGGTCTGGTTTCTCCCGCCGTGCCAGGAATCTCCCCAGGGCGACAACTCCTATCGCCAACGCCGCCTGCACGGCGTACTCCAGTGTCTTAGGAGGCGCGAAGGCCTGGTGCAGCCAGGGATCGGTCATAATCATCTCCCCGCCAACCCGGCCCAAAATCGCCGCACCAATCCAGACGATGATGGGAAACCGCTCCATGATGCTCGACAACAGCTTGCTCGTAAAAACAACAAAGGGAATGCTAAGGCCTAATCCAAAAATCAGAAGCCCTAGGTTTCCTTTGGAAGTGCCAGCAATGGCCAAAATGTTATCGGTCGACATGGTGACGTCGGCGATCAGGATGTACAGCATGGCTTGAAACAGCGTGGTCGCCTGTTTGCCGTGTTCTTGATGCCCCGTGTCTTCAAGTAGCAGTTTTACGGCGATCCAAAGGATGAGGACGCCCCCCACCAGCTTCACAAACTGCACCTGCAACAGCTGAGAAGCAAAGAACGTGAGCACAATCCGGAGCACGACGGCGACGCCTGCTCCCGCCATGATTCCAATTTTTCTCTCGCGAGCCGGAAGAGACTTCACGGCCAGGGCGATAACGACCGCATTGTCGCCAGCCAGCAGCAGGTCGATCAACACGATCGAGAGAATGTCAATCAAAAACTGCGTGTGGAGCTCCATTCCGCCCTTTTGTTTCAATCATGCCATGAACAGGGTCAGCTTTGGATAGCGTTTCGAGAGGGAAACTGTGGGAGCTGAACGCTGCTTGGGCGAGGTTTCCGATATCATGTCTCGCATGCCCGCTTTCCTCACGATTCTCGGGTCCGTAGCGTTGCTAGCAGGGGCTGAGTGGCCTCAGCTGCGCGGGCCGCAAGGCCGGGGCGTCTCGAATTCCTCAACCCTGCCCCGTCAATTCGGGCCAAATCAGAAGGTGATTTGGAAAGTCAATCTCCCTTGGGGTCACTCCTCGCCCGTGATCAGCGGGGATCGGATCTTTTTAACGGGTGCGGAAGGCGGAGAAAAATCCGGTGCCGGGCTCAACAAGGTCAGCGACCAAGGGGGCCGCCTCTTCACGATCTGTTTGGATCGGAAAACGGGCCGCGTTCTGTGGATGCAACCGGCGCCACGACCGCGGCAGGAGCGATTCCAGCCTACCAACTCTCCAGCCTCTCCCAGCCCGGTTGTGGACGGCGATACAGTTTATGTGTTCTTTGGGGATTTTGGAGTCCTCGCCTACGGCTTCGACGGAAAAGAACGCTGGCGCCATCCTCTCGGTCCCTTCAACAACGTGAATGGCCACGGCTCGTCGCCCATCATTTACGGACGGATGCTGCTCCTCGTTTGCGATCAAGATACGAATTCTTTCCTCATTGCGCTCGATAAGCGAACGGGTAAGCTGATCTATACAATTGACCGTTCCGAATTCACGCGCAGCTATGTGACGCCTCTGGTCTATCAGCCCCCGAACGGTCGCGCCGAATTGATTGTGCCCGGCGCCTACACCTTGATTGCTTACGACGTTGAGAACGGACGCAAGTTGTGGTGGATCGGAGGATTGTCCTGGCAACCAAAATCTATGCCCATCGAGTACGAAGGGCTCATCTACGCGCATTGGTGGGAAAGCGGCGGCGAGGCGGAAACGGTGACGGAAACGCCGCGATTTCGTGAAATCCTGCAACAAGTCGACGCGAATCAGGATGGCCGCATCAGTAAAGAGGAGACGCGCCGCGATGAGCGCCTCCACCGCATCTTTGACAGCATCGACCTGGCGATGGATGGCTGGCTCGATGAACGCGATTGGGAAAATCATCGAGCTCGCCGCGCCTCGCGCAACAGCCTCTTGGCGGTTCGACCTGGCGGGCGCGGCGATGTCGGCGCCACACATATCGTCTGGCGAATGCAAAAGTTCCTTCCCAACTGCCCTACGCCGCTGATTTATCAGGGCGTTATGTACTTGATCAAAGATGGTGGAATCCTGACCACGCTGAACCCCAAAACAGGCGAGATCTACAAACAGGGTCGGTTAACTGGGGCGCTGGATACCTACTATTCCTCCCCCGTAGCAGGAGCTGGTCTCGTTTATTTCTGTAGCCAAACAGGAAAAGTGTCAATCGTCAAGGCTGGCGCACAGTGGGAAATGGTCGGGCAGACGGACTTAGAAGACGAAATTTATGCCACCCCTGCCCTAGTGGACAATCGCATCTACTTGCGCACTCGTCACACCCTATACTGCTTTGGCGACTGAGCTCAAAGCGCCTCGCACTCAGCAAGCGAGCCTGCTCAGTCGATCCTGTGCCGTCGCTGCTTGTCGCCTTGATTCAGTTGCCGCCTGGCGGCTGTCGCATCGAAAAGAGCCTATTGTCCCGAGAAGACGCAGATTGTCTCCCGGTCCTCGTCGCTGAGTTTGGCTTCCGGGTGCATCCACAGGTAGGAGGGCATAGGCATGGCCTGGCTCTCGACAGCTTCGCAGACCTCATAGGTCAACACCTTCCGGCGGTCTTCCGAATAACGTCGCCATTCCGAAAAGTTCAGACGCCTGCGGCCGTCGCGGACATGGCCAGCGACCAACCAGGAAACAGGCGCGATATTGCTATACCACGGCCATTTCGTTTCGTTCGAATGGCAGTTATAACAGGCGCGTCGCAAAATCTTTTCAAGTTCTGGCGCAGGGCGATACTGCAACGCAGGATCAACGGGAGGGTTCGTGCGATCCGGGCGAATGACTTGAGCTCCAACGAAGAGAGCCAACGCGCACCAGCTGACCACCTTCAAAAACCGTTTCACTTGAACAAGGACGATCAGCTGGGCGCAAGTGTTACCAAGGCCGCGCGGCAAACGCGGGAATCAGCAAACCCCTTACCGAGGAAGATCCAACAGCATCAACTCGGTGTCAGCCGTCGCCTTCAGATGCAGCTCCGGCTCCTGGTCGATCCTTCCTTGGTCACCCTGGTGGAAGGGATGCCCGTTGAGCTCGACTGACCCCCGGATCACAAAAAGGTAAGCTTTTCGATCCGGAGCCAGCTGGTGCGAAACCTCTTGGCCCGTTTGAAGCTCCGAAAGATAAATGGTTGCATCTTGGTCGATGGCCAAGGTGCCAGGAATCGCGCCCGAGGAAACCACCGGCAGAAGTTTTCCAGCGCGGCTTCCAAACGCCCTCTGTTCCCAACGAGGCTGGGTACCTTTGGTGCGAGGCTCAATCCAAAGCTGCAAAAAATGTACGGGCTCGGTTTCCGAAGCGTTGTATTCCGAATGCCGGATTCCGGAACCTGCCGACATGACTTGCACTTCCCCCGCTTTTAAGACGTGGCGGCTTCCAAGGCTGTCTGCATGCGCCAGAGAACCCTCAAGCACGTAAGAGATGATCTCCATATCCCGGTGACCGTGGGCGCCAAAGCCTTGGCCCGGTTGCACAACATCGTCATTGAAAACACGCAACGGACCCCAGCTCACATTCTGCGGGTCATAGTAGCGGTCGAAGGAGAAATGCCAGCGGGTGGACAGCCAGCCGAAATCCTCGCGATGACGCTGCGCGGAAGGGATGATTTGGATCATGGTACTAACTCCTGTTATTAGGATAATTGTTTAAACGATAGTTGTCAAGAAGAAAATAATTCTTCCTCCGCCGGTGGTATTCTCGAAGAAAGTTCTTCCGCGTCGTAAGATCTTCAGCAAAGCTCTCATGTCGATGGCGCCCAAGCAAGAGATAGTGACGCGGAGTGGAAGTTCTCCTTTCCGCAACTACGCGTTTGACAGCTCCTACTACGATGAAATGTTTGAGGCGCCGGGCGTGCCCCGGCGGCACTATCAGGCGCTTTATGACTTGTTGCTGGACATGCCGGGCGAGGAGTTTCGGCGGCGCAAGCAGGCTGCTGATCTTTCGTTTCTTCACCAGGGGATTACGTTTACGGTCTACGGGCGCGAAGAGGGCACCGAGCGGATTTTTCCCAACGATTTATTGCCCCGCATCTTGACCGATCAAGAATGGCGGCGGCTTGAAAAGGGGCTGACGCAGCGCATTCTCGCCTTAAATCTATTCCTTTCCGACCTCTATCACGAGGGCAAGATTCTGGCTGATGGCGTTGTGCCTCGAGAAATTGTTTACACCTGCAAGCACTTCCGCCGCCAGATGCGTGGCCTGCGTGTTCCGAAGAACACTTACATCACGGTAGTTGGAACCGATCTGATCCGTTATCCGAACGGGGAATTTGTCGTTCTCGAGGACAACCTCCGCGTGCCGAGCGGCGTGTCCTACATGCTGACGAGCCGCGAGGTCATGAAAAAGGTTTTTCCTGTCCTGTTCCGGGAGTGCAACGTTTTGCCCATCGAGCAATATCCGCAAACGCTGCTTGCGACCCTGCGCGCGCTGGCGCCGCCGGGTCGCGCCGAGCCCGTGATTGCTCTGCTGACGCCCGGCGTTTACAACTCTGCCTACTTCGAGCACGCTTATCTTGCACGGCAGATGGGCATTCACCTGGTGGAGGGCCGCGACCTGCTGGTGCACAACAACCTTGTCTACATGCGGACGACTACGGGCCTGCAACGCGTCGATGTCATCTACCGGCGAATTGACGATGATTTTATCGACCCGCTTGCCTTTCGCGCCGATTCGGCCTTGGGCGTGGCCGGTTTGTTCAACTGTTACCGCGCCGGCAACGTGACGCTGTGCAATGCCCTCGGGACTGGCGTCGCTGATGACAAAGCCATCTACGCCTATGTGCCGAAGGTGATTCGCTACTATCTAGACCAAGACCCGATCCTGCCCAATGTTGAAACCTATCTCTGCAGCGAGGAAAAAGAACGAGCCCATGTGCTGGCCAATCTGGACAAGCTCGTGGTGAAGGCGGTGGGGGAAAGCGGCGGATACGGGATGCTAATTGGACCGCACTCAACGCAGGCTGAGCGGGCCGAATTCGCTAAGCGGATCGAAGCCGACCCGCGAAATTATATTGCGCAACCCACCATTCAGCTGTCGGCTGCCCCCTGCTATATCGATGGGGGGGTTGAGCCGCGCCATGTCGATCTGCGCCCTTACATCCTGTTTGATGGCGACCGGGTTCACATCGTTCCAGGCGGCTTGACGCGGGTAGCGCTGCGCAAGGGTTCGCTCGTGGTGAACTCCTCGCAAGGAGGGGGCAGCAAGGACACCTGGGTTCTGGAATCTACAGAATCCTAAGCTCGAGAACGCCGCATGCTATCCCGGGTTGCTGACAGCTTGTATTGGATGAGCCGGTATCTGGAGCGAGCCGAGCACACGGCGCGCTTAATTACCGTGAATCTCGATCTTACACTAGACCTCTCGCACGCTTCTGTGGATCAGGGATGGGCCAGGGCCGCTCTAAGCCTGGGCCTTACGCCCCCGAGCCCGGCCGATGCCGCCGCGCTGGCGCAAACTCTCGTCTTCGATCCAAGCTCAGGCTCGTCCTCGATTGTGGCCTGCATTATGACGGCACGCGAGAATGCCCGCCAGGTCCGAGAGCAGATCAGCTCAGAAATGTGGGAGCAGCTCAACCGCCTGTTCCACGAGTTGAAGCGCGCTTCTCTGACAGATCTTGCAAGCACCGATCCCATCGAGTTTCTCGCCAAGGTGATTGAGGGCATGCATCTATTCCATGGAGTGACGGACTCCACCATGGCGCATGGTGAAGCGTGGAGGTTCATTCAGGTGGGCCGCTATATGGAGCGCGCTGTCGACATCGCCACCCTGCTGCGCGCGCATTTTCATGAGCTTGGTGCCAGAGACAGCTCCATAGACCCGCGAGACCACCTTCACTGGATTGCATTACTCAAAAGCTGTACGGCGTTTGAAGCGTACTGTAAGGTCTACACGGCCGACCCCAAACCGGATCGGATCGCCGAGTTTTTGTTGCTGAATCCCGAATTTCCCCACTCGGTACGCTATGCCGTGGACCGCTTGCACAACGGCCTGGAGGCGCTGCCGGATATGGCCTGGACCAAAAAAAGCAGCCGCCTGACGCGCTTATCTGGCCGCTTGAAGGCCGCGTTAAGTTTCAGCCAGATTGAGGAAATCATGCAAAGCGGAATGCGGGAATATCTTGACAGCATCCAAGAGCAATGCGGGCAAATTCACGCTGCTCTCTACCAAATCTACATCCACTATCCCATTGAGTCCGCCGTGGAGGCATGACGGAATGTTTTACGCCATCCGCCACACAACGCGTTTTCAGTACGACAAGCCGGTGACGGAAACGGTCATGGAGGTGCGGAAACATCCACGCACCGAGGGAAATCAGCGCTGCTTGAACCATGTTCTCCGCGTCACGCCGCGGGCCCGCGTTTTTTCCTACCGGGACTACCTTGGCAACATCGTGCATCATTTCGATGTGCCGGGCCGTTACACCCGGCTCGTACTCGTTGCCGAGTCGCTAGTAGAGCTCGAGCCACCGGCCGAACTCATCCCGCTGACCGCAGACGACTGGGCGGAACTCGATTATCTGGTTCAGCACGGCGACTATTGGGAGATGCTGACGCCAAGCCATTTCGCGCGTCCAAGTCACGAACTGCACCAGTTGCGGATGGAGCTTAACATTCAGCGCGAAGCAGATCCGCTCACCACCGTACTAGCGGCTAAGCAAAAGATCCACGATTTCTTCGAATACCAGCCTTCTCTAACTCGGGTGGACTCACCGATCGAGGAAGCCATCCGGCTGCGCAAGGGCGTTTGTCAGGACTTCGCCCATATCTACATCGCGATCATGCGGGAGTTACGCATCCCAGCCCGATATGTGAGCGGTTATTTGTTTCATAACCGGGCCATCGACCGCTCGGCGGAAGGCGCAACCCATGCATGGGTGGAGGTTCTGTTGCCGAAAAATGGATGGGTGGGCGTAGATCCAACCAATCGCCTTGTGGCCTGCGAACGTCATGTTCGTACCGCAATTGGTAGAGATTATGCGGACGTGCCGCCTACCCGGGGTGTGTATAAGGGTGAGGCCAAAGGGGAACTTTCTGTGACCGTGCGTGTGACGCAATCCGAGGCGCCGATCGAAGCGCCAGCCGACTCCGGCCTTTCAGATCAGTGGGTCCCCATTTCGGAAGCAGAAGGCGCTGCCGACTACTTCCATCAGCAACAACAGCAACAGCAATAAGCGTTAGAGTTTGTCCCAAGTCATTTCGCGGCGGCTATAAATTGCCTCCCGGCCCAGGATGGCTACCAGGGTGCTTTCCGCAGCATGAAACGCCGCATTTTCGATTTTGTTGTTCAAACAACCGTCAATGAATTCGTTCACCGCATCTTGCGTGATGTCATACTTCGTCTCGACGGTCTCGGGATTTCCCCCGTTTCGCACCACGGTGTAGCCGCGGCGCGAGGTGTTGATGTAGCCCTTTTCGCAGATGAACGTTTCCGAGATGTCCTGATAAGTTTGCCTTCCGAATTGATGGGCGCTGTAGCTTAACACCACGCCATTGTCAAACTGATAGGTGACGGAAAGATTGTCGAGCACGTCGCCGATCGTGCGCATGGCGCGCCCTCCATAGCCTGACGCCCGCGTGGGATGAGTTCCCATGAACCAGTTCACGACATCAAGATTGTGACAATCCTGTTCGACGATGATGTCGCCCGAGGTCTCCCGGTAAAAGTACCAGTTTCGAATCTTCTCTTCGCTTTGGGGATGTCCGGTGCGAGTGGGAGGTGGCCCGCCGAGCCAGGCGGCCCGGATCATTTTTACTGCGCCGAGCTCGCCGGATTTCACAATTTCATAAGCCTTGCGGTAATCCTTGCCGTAGCGTTGCTGGTAGTCAACCGAAATCCGTTTATTTTTGTCGGCTTTTTTCGCTGCTTCAATCACGCGGCGGCAGCCCTTGGCGTCCACGGCAGCGGGTTTTTCCATAAAAATATGTTTCTTGGCTTGCACCGCGGCCTCGAACATTTCGGGATGAAGAAAAGCAGGCGTGCAGATCATGACGGCATCGATGTCTTTGTTAGCCAGAAGCTCTTTGTAGTTCTTGTATTCTTTGGCGCCAGAGAACCGTTTTCGCCCCTCCGCCAGACGGTCCTCGTAGATGTCGCAAATGGCCGTAATCTTGGCGAATTCGTGCTTGGCGGCGATCCCGCTATCATGCAGGCCTCTTCCCCCGCAGCCAATTAAGCCGATACTCAACGCAGAGTTCGCCATGGAGCCGCGAACCTGTTGCGAACTGGCGATTAAGATTCCGAGAGCGCCTGCTGAACGGGCGCCAAATTCCCGCCTTGTGGTGTGGCTCATTGCTAGGTTCTCCTTTGCCATCCCGATGTTCCAGCGACCCAACAGAGACTCCTCATTATACTGATGTCTTTGGATGCTTCTTTCGATTTTAATCCCCGTCTACAATGAACGCACAGTCGTCGAGCGCAGCTTGTTGCAAGTTCTCGCTGCTCCCTTACCAGAAAACATGGAGCGAGAGCTGATCGTGGTCGATGACTGCTCGACGGATGGAACTTCGGACATCTTAAGGCGCCTTGCCGCCCGAGAACCTCGCATTCGGCTTTTCCGCCACGACGTGAATCGAGGCAAAGGAGCTGCTGTCCGGACGGCAATCGAACACGCGCGAGGCGATTTCGCTATTGTTCAGGATGCAGATCTGGAGTACGACCCGAATGAATATCCCAAGTTGCTCAAACCCATGTTGGAAGGCTATGCCGACGCCGTGTTCGGGTCTCGCTATTTGGCAGGGGAGCAGACCCGGGTTCTGCCGTTTTGGCATTCCCTGATCAATCAGTGCCTGACGCTGCTATCCAATATCTTCTCCAACATCAAACTCACCGACATGGAAACCTGCTACAAGGTTTTCCGCACCGACTTGCTCAAAAGCATTCCCATTCGCTCCAACCGTTTTGGCTTTGAGCCGGAAATCACCATGAAGTGCGCCAAACGCAAGCTTCGCATCTATGAAGTGCCCATTAGCTATCACGGCCGGACCTACGAGGAGGGGAAAAAAATTGGGTGGAAGGACGGTTTGAAGGCCTTGGGTGTGATTCTCTACTTCTGGCTAGTGGATGATCTTTATGTTGAGCCCTACGGCCGCGCCTTCTTGAACAATTTAAGCGGCACCCCACAGTATTTGAGCTGGATCACCCGGCTTGTGCGGCCCCATCTCGGGGACACGGTGTTAGAGATTGGCGCTGGGATTGGGAATCTGGCAGCGCGTCTCATGGCGCGCCGGAGACATTATGTAGCTGCGGAAAACGACGCGCTGTATCTTCACGCCCTCAATAACCGCTTCCTTCGCACTCCGAATGTGCAGGTGACCAAGCTCGATCCGGCTAATCCAGCCGATTTCGCACAGTTTGACCAAGAGTTCGACACTGTACTGTGCATGAACGTTCTCGAATACCAGGAGGCGCCTGAGAGAATGGTCTCCTGCGCTGTCCAAGTGTTAAAACCTGGCGGCAACCTCGTGATTCTTGCACCGCAAGGCCAGACCTTGTTCTGTCATCTCGACCGCACCCTAAGACACAAGCGGCGGTTTTCGCGCCATGAGATTCAGAAAATGCTCGAGGCGCAAGGACTTACCATCGAGTCGATGCAAGATTTGGCCAAGGTCGGCGCTCTGGCTTGGCTCATCTTTGGACGCCTTCTTGGTCAGAAGAGAATCAGCAAACTCTGGCTCAAGCTATTTGACAAAACGGTGTGGCTCTGGCGCCGTGTGGACTGGCTCATCCCCTGGCGCGGGCTCACGCTGGTGGTTGTCGCCTCCAAGAAGCGCTTGCCGGCCTAAGCTTGTGCTTGCCCTGGGCAAGATCGTCTTGGGGCCTCACCGCCGCATTTGCCAGCTTTTGTTTCAAACAAACCGAGCCACGGTTGTTGCCCTACGGGACCTTGACATCCTGAGCTGTGCACGGTGAAGGCGGCAGACGATACACTGAGAATCAATGTCTGTTGCGCTGCGCCACGCCATCTGTAATGAGATCTTTCAAGGTACGGACTTTGCGGAATCCTGCCGGATGATCAAGAAAGTAGGGTATCAAGGGATCGAGATCGCGCCCTTCACGCTCAGCGAAGATCCTGTGACGATTGATCCGGCACGCCGCCGCGAAATCCGGAATGTCATTCAAGGCGAAGGCCTTGAATTTGTCGGTCTGCACTGGCTCCTTGTGGCGCCCAAAGGTCTACACGTCACCACGCCCGATGACGCGCTCAGGGCTCGAAGCTGGATGTACATCCAGCGCCTGGTGGATCTGTGCGCCGATCTGGGTCCAAACGGAGTGATGGTGTTCGGCTCCCCACTCCAGCGCTCAACCACGGGCGGCTCTACGCGGGAAGAGGCGACCCGGCGCTTTGTCGAGGGCTTGGCTGGCGTTGCGCCGCATGCAGCCGCGCAGGGCGTGACGATCCTTGTCGAAGCGCTCCCCGTGGAACAGTCGGACGTCGTACAGAGCTTAGCCGAAGCCGTGGAGATCGTGCGCGAGATTGGCAGCCCGGCCATTCAGACCATGTTCGACACCCACAATGCGGTCCATGAACTAGAGCCCCATGCCACTTTGGTCGATCGTTACTATGAGTGGATTCGCCACGTCCACGTCAACGAGCGGGACGGTAAGCATTGCGGTCAAGGAGATTACGATTTCAAGCCGCTGCTCGCCGTCCTGATGCGGCGTGGCTACCGCGGTTGGGTCTCTCTAGAAGCATTTGATTTCTCATTCGGGGGAGAGCGGATCGCCACCGAGTCGCTGCGATACTTGGAAGCGGAGATCGCCAAAATCAGGCTATGAAGAAGATTGTTGTCACGGGCGGGGCCGGCTTTATCGGTTCCATGCTGGTTCGAAAACTCTTAGAGCGGGACGCAGGCGAAATTCATGTCATTGACAACCTGTCTTCGGGCAAGGAGTCCAATTTGGCCGAGGTTGCCTCGCAAATCAAACTCCATGTCAGCGATATCCGCAATTACGAAGAGATTGCGCCGCTCCTAGCCGGCGCGCAAACGGTTTACCATCTTGCGGCGATTCCCTCCGTACCGCGATCGATTTTCGAGCCTGTGCCATCACACCAAGTCAACGTCGACGGGTGTTTCAACGTCTTCCGGGCCGCGCACGCAGGCCGCGTGGGGCGGGTCATCTACGCCGCGTCTTCCTCGGCCTATGGGGACACCCCTGTTCTTCCCAAGACTGAGTCGATGGCCCCCAATCCAAAATCCCCCTACGCTGTCCAGAAGTTGATGGGGGAATACTACGCCTCGGTCTTCTATGCTTGTTTCGGATTGGAAACGGTCAGCCTGCGATTCTTCAACGTCTATGGCCCCCGGCAAGATCCCAATAGCCCCTATTCCGGCGTTCTCTCCATTTTTAACCGGTGTCTTTTAGATCGTAAGCCACCGACTATTTTTGGCGATGGAGAACAAACCCGCGACTTCACCTATGTTGAGGATGTGGCTGAGCTTTGCATCAAGGCCGCCAGCGCCGGTCGCTCCGTCTGCGGCCGCGTGTTCAATGCGGGCAACGGGAACCGTTATTCGCTCAACCAGGTCTGGGAGCTGCTGCAGGAGATTGAAGGTGTGCGGATTCCCGCCCAATATGGGCCGCCGCGCGAAGGCGACGTGCGCGACTCGCAAGCCGACACCAAGCTTGCGGTGGAAGAGCTCGGACATGCGCCGCGCTTTTCGCTAGAAGAAGGCTTGCGGCTCACGCTGGCTTGGTACCGTCAGAGCGTGCTGGAAGCTCCCACCCGTGTGTAAGCTCTTGTTTGCTTTGCTTGGCCTGCAGCCAGCTCGGGGCTCTCGGCGGGCGGCTTGGGTTTTGCCAAGCAAAGACGGCATAATGGCCCTATGTGGACCCGACGAGAGTGGATCGGCGGGCTGCCGCTATCGATAGCCATGCTGCGGGGCGCCCCCGCTGCCCGCATCCAGCTTGTGCGCGTTCTCAAGATCTGGGACCAAGCTCCGCATAACGCCTTTACGGACCTCATCCGCTTTCGAAAACGGTGGTACTGCATATTTCGTGAGGCCGAGGACCATGTCGGCGGCGACGGAAAGCTGCGCGTCTTAGAGTCGAAAAACGGCGAAACGTGGAGCTCGGTCGCGCTACTTTCCGAATCGGGCGTTGACCTGCGAGATCCCAAACTCTCAATCACGCCTGATGACCGCTTGATGATCGTAGCAGGGGGATCGGTGTACGGTGGCGGAAAAATCTTGAAAAGCCGCCAACCTCGCGTTGCCTTCTCAAAAGACGCCAGAAATTGGACCGAGCCCGCGGCTGTGCTCGAGCGCGGCGACTGGCTCTGGCGCGTAACTTGGCACAAGGGCCGGGCTTACGGCGTCTCCTACTACACCGAGCCCCATGGCCAGCCGGACCGGGACTGGCAGCTGCGCTTCTGCGAAAGTCCAAACGGCTCAAAGTGGGAGGTTCGGCACATCTTGGCAGTATCCGGCCGGCCCAACGAAACTACTCTGCGCTTCCTCCCGAATGACGACTGCGTGGCTTTCGTCCGCCGCGAGGGTGAAGACCGTCAAGCCTGGATCGGGCGGAGCGCTCCGCCCTATCGAGAGTTTCAGTGGAAGCCCTGTGGTCACCGCACGGGTGGTCCCAATTTTATTGTTCTTCCAGACGGCCGCTGGGTGGGCGGAGGGCGTCGATACTATCCCGAAGGTACATTCAAAACCGAAGTTGGCTTTCTCAGTGAGCAGGGCTACCAGCCGGAATTGAGCTTACCGAGCGGGGGCGATACCAGCTATCCCGGCTTTGTCTGGCATGACAACTTCCTGTGGATGAGTTATTACTCGTCTCATGAAGGAAAGGCAAGCATCTACCTAGCAAAATTAAAACTAAGCTAGAAGACGCACCCGAGCTGTGCGTAATCTGGGGTGCGAAAGGCGGTCTTGGCCAAGCAGATCCTAGAAAACCTTCCGCCCAAGCTTGTCGGAAGGGTCAAGATCAGCAAGGAGGGCTGAGGATGTTCAGTGAACGGCGAAAATTTCTGCAAGCTCTTGCCGGAGGCTTGCCGGCCAGCTGGCTTGCGTTTCAGAACAAGCTTGCAGGTGCTCCTCCAACCAGCGAGGACGACTGGAAGACGGTCAAGCGACAGTTTCCCCTTGCCGACGGTTTGACCTATCTCAACGCAGCCAATGTTTGCCCGGCCTCGCGACCAGTGCTCGACCGTCATTTCGAGTATCTGCGCGATTTCCATGCCGATCCCTCCTTCCAAAACCGGGAAAAATACGACAAGCTGCAGGAAAGTTTGCGGCGTAAGCTGGCGCGCTTGCTGGGAGCGGATCCCGCAGAAATCGCCATTGTGCGGAACACAAGCGAGGGTTCGAACATCATTGTGCAGGGGCTCGACCTCAAAGAGGGTGACGAGATCCTTATTACATCCCACAACCATCCCTCGAGCAATCATTCTTGGAAGGTCCGGGCCAAGCGGGACCGGCTCGTTGTGCGCGAAGCCAGCGTGCCAGTGCCCGCGCGGAGCCAGCAGCAATTGATCGATTCCCTTGCGAGTAAGATCACGCGAAAAACGCGGGTTCTTGCCGTCACCCACGTCACGAATACAACCGGCAATAAGTATCCGCTAGAGGAAATCGCGCAGATTGCTCAAAAGCATGGCATTTGGCTGCATGTCGATGGCGCGCAAAGCTTGGGAGCGCTGGAGGTGAATCTCCACAAAATTGGTTGTGATTCCTATGCTGGCAGCGCACACAAGTGGCTGATGGGACCTTTAGAAAATGGGGTCCTCTACGTGCGCAAGGAAAAGCTCGACCGCCTCTGGCCGTTGATTGTCACCGCTGGCTGGGAGCAAAATCCTCAAGATGCCCGCAAGCTTGAGGTTTTCGGCCAGCGGGATAACCCGCGTCTGGTGGCTTTTGAAGCCGCCGTGGACTTCCTCAACTTCCTAGGCATGGCGCGCGTCGAGGCGCGTCTCCGAACTCTGGTCACTCACCTTAAACAAAAACTAGCAGCCAATCCGGCTGTCGTGTTGCGATCGAGCATGGATTGGGATCTGAGCGGTGGCGTTGTCAAGTTTACCGTTCGGGGTGTTCCGACTGACCAGCTGTATCAAGAGCTGTATGCCAAACATCGGATTGCCTCGGCGCGGACCTTGTCGGGGGAGGCAGAGGGGATCCGGTACTCCCCGCACATCTACAATACGCTCGAGGAGATGGACTACGCGGCCGATGTTTTGAGATCGAGGCCGGGCGCCTGAGAGGCTGGCTTGTCAAGGCCCGGCGCCAGACCGGTGATTGGGCGGCCAGTTGGGTCGGCCAGATGAGGCATCGATGAGCCTCCCTTGAGGGCAACGAGAGGAATCACCGAGGCAGAAGAAAGCGAGTTCGCAACCCTATCAAGCCGCACATTATGATCGTGGAATGCGGTGGCTACTTGTTCTTTTCGGCTCGCTTGCCTTGCAGGCGCAGGAGGCCTTGCTCTCTCGGCCCGAGGTGCGGCAAGCACTTGATTTCATCCGGGCCAACCACGATCGTCACCTCGACCTACAAGTGAAAATCGCCGAGATTCCAGCACCTACGTTTCACGAGGGTGAGCGGGCCAAATTCATGGAATCTGAGTTCCGGCGCGTAGGATTAAAAAATGTGGAGATTGACGGGCAAGGCAACGTTCTGGGCTGGCGGCCGGGTAGGACCGAACGGACTTTAGTGGTTGCGGCGCACCTCGACATTTCGTTTGCTCCGGGTGTAAACACCAAGGTGCGCAAGGAAGGGAATCGATGGTACGGCCCGGGTTTGGCGGACGATTCTCGTGGTCTTGCGGCTTTGGTGGCAATCGCCGAAGCGCTCCAGGCCGCGCATCTTGCAACCAACCGTACACTGCTATTTGTGGCTAATGTCGGCGAGGAAGGTCTTGGGGATCTGATTGGGGTCAGGTATCTCTTCGAAAAAAGCCCCTACCGGAGCCGTTTCGATGCTTTCATTTCGATTGACGGGACGGATCCAGCGCGCATTGTTCACGGGGGTGTGGGTGTCAAGCGATACCGCCTCACTTTGCGCGGCCCTGGCGGTCACAGCTACGGAAATTATGGACGGCCGAGCGCCATCCATGCGCTGGGAGAAATCATCTCGCGGCTGGCCGCCCTGGAGACACCATCCAAGCCCAAGACGACGTTCAATGTGGGGCGTGTTGGCGGCGGTACGGCAGTGAATGCCATCGCCGAGGAGAGCTGGTTTGAGGTTGACCTGCGATCGGAAAGCCCCGCTGAACTGGACCGCTTAGAGCTTAAATTCCATGAAGCCGTGCGGGCTGGTCTCGAGGCAGAGAAGTTGCGACGAGCAGCCTCGGGTTTCTCCCTTCAACACGAGCTCAAACTGGTCAGCAACCGGCCTTCCGGCCAAACCGCGGAACGCTCGCCTTTGGTTCAAGCAGCGGTTTGGGCCTCAAAAGCGACGGGCCATGTTCCCTCCCTCGGCTTTGGGAGCACAGACGCAAACTTTCCAATTAGCCTCGGCTTTCCCGCCATCACCCTAGGCGGGGGAGGAAAGAGCGCAAACGCCCATTCCCTCCAGGAGTGGTTCGAGCCAGCCGAGGCGTGGAAAGGCCCTCAAACGGTCCTGTTGACCATTCTCGCTTTTGACGAGAGTCGCTAGGTTTTACCAAAGCGACACCGCCCCAGCCCTGGCCGCTGGTTGAAGCTGGAGAACTGCGATCCCTCTATGACGAAATTCAAGCGAAACTGTTCAATCTTTAGCAAAATTGTGTTACACTCTATCATTGCTCAGGGGAGTCAAGAGGTGGGTCTTTTCCAACGAAAGCCGCCGCTTAGCCTCAGTTGGGGAAAGTTCATCTCTGTAGTGGAAAGTTCGAAAAACGAAGGAGCTAGTACGATGCTTCATTCGCTGATCATTTTCTTGTCGCTGTGTCTCACCAGTTCTTCGATATTTGCGCAAACCAGTGGAGCGATTTTGGGGACAGTGACAGACCCGAGCGGCGCCACGATCGGGTCGGCCAAGGTGACGATCCGTAACCTGGGTACGGGGTTCACACACAACACGGTTTCTGGTCCCGACGGGCGTTTTCGAGTTCCCCAGCTTGCCGCTGGCTCTTATGAGCTCACGGTGGAAGCGAGCGGCTTTGCCAAGTACGTGCAGGGACCGATCGTTTTGCAATTGAATCAGAATGCGGAAATCCCAGTCCGGATGGAGCTTCGGAGTACGAATGAAGTAGTGACTGTGACGGCGGACGCCGCCCTGATCAACACCACCAACGCGGAAATTGGCGTGAACTTCGATTCGAAGCGGATTCAAGAATTGCCGCTTGCGCCGAACCGGAACATCCTGAACGCGGCCCTGTCCGTTGCGGGCGTATCGCAACTTTCTTCCGGTAACTCCACGTTCACCTCGGGTGGCGTTTCCTTTTCCGTGAATGGATCCCGCACGCGCTCCAACAACTTTGTGATCGACGGCTCGGACTCGAACAATGCCTCGATCGGCGGACTACTTCAAGAAATCAACAATCCCGACACGATCGCCGAATTTCGTCTCATCACGAATCAATTCCTGCCGGAATACGGGCGCACGGCGGGCTCGGTCGTGAACATCATCACCAAGTCGGGCACGAATAACTTCCATGGAACGTTGTTTTGGATGAATAACAACAACAAGCTCAACACCCGTTCCAATCTCGAAAAGCGAACCTTCCGCGATTCGCCCTGGCGCATTGAGAACCAGTTTGGCGGGACCTTCGGTGGGCCGGTCATTAAGAACAAAACGTTCTTTTTCGGCTCCTTGATGCGTTGGACAGATCGCGAATTTGCCGCCGGCGCCAGCATTGGAGGCGCGCCGACTGAGGAGGGCAAAAATGCTCTGCGGCCGTTTGCGGCGACCCGACCCCAATTACAGGCGTTGCTCGATTTCTTGCCCGGTGCGCAAGTTCCGAGCGGCCAGTCCCTCACCGTGACGGCTGACGGTCGCACCATCTCCGTTCCCATCGGTACGCTATCTGGGGCCCAGCCCGCCATGTTAAACGCCTGGCAATGGTCGGTGCGAGGCGATCATCGCTTCAATGACAAGCACACGCTAGGCAGCCGGGTGTTGTGGGATGACCGGGAATCTATCAGCGGACAGGCGGTGCCGCCCGGTCTCACCTCCCAGTCTCCCGCCTCGCGCAAAAACATCAACGCCTTCCTCAATAGCACCCTGTCCGCGTCTATGTTTAATGAGTTTCGGGTGAGCTTCCAGCGCGTGGTCTCGCAAACCAACGCTGCTGACCCTAACTCTCTGCGGATCCCGTCGTTCGAAGTGAACGGTCTGGGGTTGATCGGTTTCAACGCCGCGGCCTCGCGGACGGCCATCGGTCTTGCGGTGAACTTACCTCAGGCTCAGGCTTTAACGAACTATCAGATCATGAACAACTTTTCGATCTTGAAAGGCACACACGCCATCAAGATGGGCATTGATTTTCGCCGCCAAGACCAAAACCAAGATTTTAATCCCACGATCCGCGGGCGAATTCAATACGCCGACCTTCAAGCTGTGATCGATGACCGGCCCCTGAGCGCTTCGATCAATTCCTTCCTCCCTGGAGTGGGGCGCTGGCAGGCCTACAAATACTACGATTACTTCTTCTTCTGGCAGGATGAGTGGCGCGTGAAGCCGAATTTTACGCTCACCTACGGCATCCGCTACGAAACGCCCGGCAACGCTTTCGAGTTCCTTCGCCGGGTCAACGAAAAGGTCGTGGCCAATAATAATAACGATCCGCGCTACCGGATGGACCCCGCGCCCCCGCGCGACCGGAACAACTGGGCCCCGCGCATTGGCTTTAATTATCGTTTCGGTCAAGGCAAAGGACCGCTCGGATGGCTTACTGGCGACGGCAAGCTGGTCATGCGCGGTGGATACTCTCGCACCTACGACATCATCTTTAACAACATCGCACTCAACATTTACAGCGCTTTCCCGTTCACCATTGTGAACAATTTCCCTGCTGGCCAGCCAGGCAGCTTCCAGCGCATTCAAGACATTGCTTCGGGCCGCATTGTTCCGACGGTTACCAATCCCATGACCGTGCCCCGGACGATCGTCGACGCAGGGTTCCGGGCGCCCTACTCTGAGCAGTTCGCCTTCCAGTTCCAGCGGGAGCTGGCCAAGAACTGGGCTCTCACCATGGGCTGGATCGCAACCAAAGGCACTGCGCTCTTCCAGACCGTCGATGGCAATCCAACGCTGCCAAGCAACAACAACAACGGCACGCTGCGGGTGATTCCAGACCGCGGCGTGATTCGCCTGCGCGCCAACTCCGCTTCTTCGATCTACCACTCCTTCCAAACCTCGATTGAGAAGCGTCTCTCCGCGAATTTCTCGCTCGGCGCGCATTACACCTGGAGCGCCTTCATCGACGACGCCTCGGAGATCTTTAATCCGTCAGTAGCTGGTGAAATCGCCGTCTCCCAGGACAGCTTTAACCGTCGAGCTGATCGCGGGCGCTCCACCTATGATCGGCCCCACCGGTTCACAACCAACTTCACCTACGAGTTTCCGTTCTTCCGAGACCAAAAGGGCGTTGCTGGCAAGATTCTTGGCGGATGGTTCCTCTCGAGCCTGATGAGCTTCCAGAGCGGGCCGCCGTTCTCACCGCTCGCTGGCATCGATCCTGGTTTCCGGCTTTCAGGCATCGACGCCCTCGTCGGCAACGCCATCCGTCCCAACCTGGCTACCGACCTGAATCTGTCGAAGATGTCAGTTCAGGAGATTTTCCGCGCTGGCACGTTCAACACTGCGACCCGCGTTTTCAGCCTATTCCGCCAGCCCACGGCTGCTGAGCCGATTGGCGACGCAGGCAGAAATATTCTTCGCGCAGATGGCATCAACAATATCGATCTGGCTGTGAAGAAAACCTTCAAAATGCCGTATAAAGAAGGTCATACCTTTGACCTTCGGTTCGATTTCTACAATTTGACCAACTCGCGGGATTTTGGAATCCCAACGGCATTTGTCAACAACGCTGGTTTCCTGAACCAGTGGAACACCAATGGCGGCAAGCGCCGCATCACGTTCCAATTGCGGTACGCCTTCTAACGCCGACCGAAGATGACCAGGTCGCGGAACGCTCGTCTGGCGTTCCGCGATTTTCTTTTGTGAGCCGGCTTAACGCTCCACCACGGCAGGCGGAACTGCGTTAACCTTGGAGGCGGTTTTGATCAACTCTTCCCACACGCCTTTCGATAAGGGAATACCGTTGCGCAGGCGTTCCTCCTTATTACGCCATTCAGGTTCCCCAGCAACAAGCACTTCGTGGTAGCCGGGGGCGGGAGGCGTATTTTTGACCAACTCAATCAGCCGGTCCATGCGCGCCTGGAATTCCTCTATAGGAAGATAGCGACTGACATCGACGCCAAAAAAGGCGAATCCACACCGCATCGGCCGGCTACGGATGCGAATTCCGCCGACCTCCGTCGACATCGCGCCTCCGCTTAGCACGGCGACCAAAATCTCCACCATGAAGGCCAGGCCACTTCCCTTATATCCCCCGAGCGGCATAGGCATCCCTTTGATCGCCTCTTCGGTTCGCGTTGTAGGAACTCCTTGCGAGTCCATGGCCCAACCGGGCGGAATCTCGGGCTGACCGGAAAAGTGGGCTTTAAAAATCTTTCCCATCGCTACAGTAGTCGTCGCCATGTCCAGCAGCCAGGACCGATCTGCAGCGCCAGGCAGAGCCATACAAATCGGATTCGTGCCGAACCGCGGCTCGCGACCCTGCCAGGGCGGCACCAAGGGCGTTGCGTTGCACATGCTGATACCGATCAGCCCGCCCCGCGCAATCTTCTGTGACCAGAACGCCGCAGCGCCAAAATGGTTGGCCTCGCGCACGGTAACCAAGGACACGCCATGGGCCTTCGCCAGCCGGATGGCGTGTTCGCAGGCAGCATGGGCCACCACTTGGCCTAAGCCATTATCGCCGCTGTAGACCATGGCGCCGCCGCTTTCAGAAACCACATGGCCCTCGGCGTGAACGTCCACGCAGCCCATCAGGATGTGGTCAATGTAGAAGTTCAGCAGCTGCACGCCATGCGAGTCGACGCCTCGCAGATTCGCTTCAACCAGTGACTCCGCTACGAGTCTTGCTTTATCCTCCGGCACTTTCGCCCCCAGGAGCATGGCTTGGGCGAATTCGCGCAGCGGTTCATGAGAGATTACGATCAAGGACTCGCGCATGGGCGCCTACTGCGAGTGGATCTTCTTCAAATCGGGAAAGAGCAGTTTTTGGGTTTCAGGCTTCTCTAAATCCTCCTTCCGCACGATGACCGCGGAAAGGTCGATGCGTTTGGGAGGAATCTTGCCCGCTAGCCGCTCCGCCAGCGTACGCACAGCTTCGTAGCCGATGCGGAAGGGATCTTGCACGATCATGGTTTGAATTACGCCTTCGCGCAGATTTTCAATCAAGGTGTCGCTCGAATCGAAGGTGACTAGCTGAACCTTGCCTTGGAGGCCGCGCGCCTTGACGGCAAGCGCGGCGCCGATCGAACCTGGCTCGGCAGAAGCAAAAATACCTTTCAAGTTGGGGTGGCCCGCTAAAAAATTCTCCGCTACCGAGCGGGATTTAGCGCGGTCGGATTGCCCGAACTGGCGCGCGACAATCTTGAGTTTCGGGAATTCTCTAGCAAGCGTGTCTTCAAATCCTTTCTCTCGGTCCATGGTTGACTGGCTGCCCGGCGCATGCATGAGCAAAGCAATTTCTCCTTCGCCCCCAGTCAACCTGGCCAGCTCACGGGCCGCCATCTGTCCTCCCTCGTAGTTGTTGGTGGCGAGAAAGGTCATAAACTTGTCGCTGTCCAAACCTGAATCGAACACTGTTACCGGAATATTCGCTTCGACGGCCCGCTCGACGGGCTGAACGAGGGCCTTACGCTCGGCAGCGGCGATGGCGATACCGTCCACGCGCCGCGCAATCATCGAATCGAGAATTTGGATCTGGCGACTGTAATCGGTCTCCGAGGGAGGTCCATTCCAGAGAATCTCGACCCCGAAGTCGTTGCCCGCGGCAAGGGCTCCAGCCTGCACAGAGACCCAAAAAAAATGAGACGTCGCCTTGGGAATCACAGCTAGTTGCTTTTTCTTGGGAGCGGACCGGCAACCCGCGGCCAGCAGCGTGACCACAAGCGGCAGAATCCACTTACGCGGCACACCATCCCCCGTCAATGATGATATCCGTGCCCGTGATAAAACCAGCCTCCGGCGAGCAGAGATAGAGCGCCAGCTGTCCGATCTCTTCCACCTTGCCCCACCGTCCCACCGGAATCTTCGATAGAAACTGCGCGTTCAGTTCTGGATTCTGCATGAGCGGAACGTTCATCTCGGTGGCGAAGGGACCAGGACTAATCCCGTTCACCGTGATTCCTTCTTGCGCGAGTTCCAGCGCCAAGGCGCGCGTCAGGCCGAGTAGCGCTGTCTTACTGGAAGAATAAGCTGAACGGCCCGGCAAGGACACGTGGCTCATAATTGATGTCATGTTGAGGATACGGCCATAGCCTTTGCCTTTCATGAAGGGCACAAAGGCACGGCAGAGGAGAAACACGCTGGTGAGATTGGTATCAATGACGCGGTTCCACTCCTCGAGCGTGAAGTCGACCAGATTCTTGCGTAAATTAATGCCAGCGTTGTTAATCAGAATGTCGCAGGTATGAAACTCGGCGATTACCTTTTGCCGCGTCTGGTCCACTTGTTCTTCGCTGGTGACATCGGCGAGGTAGATTTCGGCCCGCGAGCCAGTCGCTCGAACCGCTTCGGCCGTTTCGTTTAATTTGTTTGCATCTCGCGCGATGAGAGCCACGCTGGCGCCAGCTCCTGCCAGCGCCAGGGCCATCGCTTTTCCCAAACCGCGACTCGCTCCGGTAATGACCGCTACGCGTCCTTCAAGCATTTTCTCTTTCATGAGATCTTCCTGTTTGGATTTTGCTCGGCCACGCGGTCCAGAATCTTTTCGGCAACCTCGCGCGGCGAATTGATTTCCGGCATGTGCAAGCGCCCTGTCTCACCCGCGGTCTCGATCGTCAAATCGCCAATTCCCAGTAACCGCTGGCCAAAAGTCTGGCTCACGGTTACGTCCTGGACTTTGCTGAGAGGCACGGAGCGCGACGTCTTAGCGAGCATCCCGCTTTCAAACTTCAGACGGTCGCCAACCAGTTCGAGCGTAGTAAAGACAGCTCGCAGATGCCGGCTAGCGGCGAGCACAATCAAAAGGGCCGGCACCGCGAAAGCCAGCATCCACCAGTTCGTTCGGAAACTGCTAGACCAGCCCAACCAAGCGATGCCGGCTGTGAGCAGCAAGGCAAATGCATAGTTGATTGTCACCAGTTTGGTGCTGGGGCGAATTTTCAGCGCGGCCATGGAAAAACCTAACCGGCTTATTGTATCTTGCCTGGTGCAAGCGCTGGGAAACGGTTCTTCCATCCGGCGAACAGTCTCCTCAACCCGGTTTCAGCTGCAGGCTTGTTTGCTGAGTTTAGCCCGCAGCGCTTGGATTTCTGTCTGGAGAGCGCTTCGGTACAACGCGATATCCGCCTTCCAGGAAATGACATTAAAGCCCAGGGCGATCCACTGATCGGCTTGAGCCGCATCGCCCGGTTGGATGCCAGCCAGTTTGTGGTGCTTGTGAGCGGCGGCGACCACGGCTTGGAGGCTGGCAAGAAAATCCGGGTGTTGAAACTGCCCTGGGATCCCCAAGGCGCTGGACAAATCAAAATGGCCTACCCAAACACAATCCACGCCGGGAGTGGCGCAAATCGCCTCGACGTTGGAGACTCCCAGTGGGCTTTCAATTTGACAGATAACGGTGGTGTTCTCATTGGCATATTGCAGATAGGCCACCGGATCGGGCACGACGTAGTCGTTGTGCGCCGTGCCAAGACCTAAACCCCGTTTCCCCAGCGGCGCATACTTGACGGCCTCCACAATCGACTTCGCTTGTTCTGGGGTTTCGACGTTTCCAATCATGACCCCAAGCGCGCCGGCATCGAGCGTCCGCGCGAGGAAATGATACAGCGGCTGAGGCACCCGGACAAAAGGAGCGATGTCGGTTGCCTTGTAGAAGGCCACCAAATCCGCGACCCGCTCGGTATCAAAACCGGTGTGCTCCATGTCGATGACGACAAAATCCAGATCCGCGGCCTTGTGTATCATTGCGATGCCGCGTGTGCCGAACTCCATGATCATGTGACCGACCGGAATCCGGCCTTCAGCGACAACTTTTCGAAATCGGTTTGGTTTCACGAGGATCTCCTGTCCGAGAAACACGCTCGGTAGCGGGCGAGTTTTGCCTGCAAAATCGGATTGTTGAGAACAACAGGGTTGACCGTTGCAGAGGGCGCCTGGCCGCGAAAGACAGACAGAATGTTGTCGCAGGCTTCGAATCCGTTATCGCGGGCGATTTCTTCTGTCCAGGCAAGACCGTGGGGCGAAAGCACGACATTTTCTAGCTGAAGCAGCGGATCATCCGGGTCGAGCGGCTCCTTCTCAAAGACATCTAAGCCAGCGCCGAGAATCCAGCGCTCGCTGAGCGCTCGCGTCAAAGCGGCCTGATTCACAATCGGCCCGCGCGCGGTGTTGATAAAGAAGGCGCTAGGCTTCATCAGCCGGAAATGGCTTTCTTGAATGAGACCTCGCGTTGACTCATTCAGGGGACAATTCACGGTGACAAAATCGCTAAGCCGGAAAACGGTTTCTAGTTCTACCAGCTCCACGTTGCACCGAGCGGCGGCCTCAGGACTGACGAAAGGATCGTAAGCAAGGAAACGGGCAAAGCCCAAATTGCTCGCCAGGCGGAACATTTCTTGCGCAATGTTGCCACAGCCGACCGAGCCCAAGATGCGGCCTTTCAAACAGTAGCCCAGCCGGCTCAGTTCGCCGCGCCACTTGCCAGCGCGAACCAGCTGATCCTGCTCTCTGGCGTTTTTCGCCAACATAAAAATGAAGGTAAGGATGGCCTCGGCGACGGGGCGGCGCACGGCGTTCGGTGTGATCGCAATCAGCACACCCGCTTGGGTGGCCGCAGCGACGTCGATCATGTCGTAGCCCACCCCCCAGCGCGCAATTAGCGCGAGACGCTCAACACCCTGAAAACTCTCGCGGGTGAACTTCAGCCCGAGGGCGAAGATGGCGTCAAACTCATTTAGAACATCTGCCGTGGCGATTTTTCCCGGCTGTTCCGGCATGGCCGCTAGCTCAAGGCCCGCAACGTGGGCAAGCTTCTCCTCAAGCGCTGCCTCGAAGCGTCCCTTGGCGTCGACATAAAAATCAGGGGTGATCCCTACCCGGAAAACCGACATCAAGGGGCTTATTCTATCAGGCTCGCCACGGCGCCTCCCGCCCCTGCTCGCGTCGGCACGGAGGGCATGCTCGCCTTCCCGTGAGCTGGGGCCTTGCTGGTTGCAGCCGCTTGAGCGCTTCTAGTCGAATTCAAAAGGGTGCCGTGGGGCGGGGCCAGAGGGATCTTCTTTAGCCCGCTGAAACAGTTCATCGAACTTTTTTTCGAGGATTTCTTTCTGAGACTTGTACTCGCTCAGGGATTTTTGAAACGCTGCTTCCCGCCGCCCAGCCTCTGCCTGTAGGTTTTTCACGGCTGCCTCGAAACTTTCAAAGCCCTTGGGGCTCTCTTTTTCCTTGTGGGCCAGCACGGCCCCGGTGCGGGCGTCGACGCGCAACGCCGCCTGGCAACAGGGACAGACAACATCGATGACAGACGATGGCTTGGACATAGGGGAAGTGTATCGCAGGGCGTTGAAAAGTGGCAGCGGGTGGAAAAGTGGCAGCGGGTGGGACCCTCCTGCGGTGGCCGAAAGTAATGGTCTTTCAGACAAAAACTAAGGTCCTCGTTGGATTTTCCGCTTTTAGGCAATTCTCTAGAGTGGGGAATAGGTATGGTGATGCTGAAGGGAGCCGTCATCTGCCCGGACGAAGAGTTGTCGGAAAAGCTCGAGCAGCTTTTGGCCGACATGGGAGTGGTAGCCCTCGTTCGAACTCTTCACCGATATCCAAATGCGCATGAGCTGACGCGAATGCTGCGCTCCAGTGCGCCGCAAGTTTTATTTTTGAGCATCGAGTCACTGAGCCGCGCACTGGAAATCGTCCATGTGGCGGATGAGCAATTGCCGGGTTTACAGGTCGTGGCGATCGGCCAGACGATCGACCCACAATCGTTGCTCGAGGTCATGCGCAGCGGCGTGCGAGAGTATTTGGCTCCGCCGTTTCAGCGGCAGGCGGTGTATGACGCCTTGCTTCGAATCAAAGAAACGCTTGATCGACGGCCGATCCGCTTAGAGACCACCGATCTTCTTTTCGCCTTCTTGCCCTCGAAGCCGGGCGTCGGCACCACAACGATCGCCACCAATCTCGCCATCGCCGCCTCTCGCCTCCCCGAGGAGAAAACACTGTTGGTGGACTGTGATCTGACGTCTGGGATGATCCGTTTTCTGTTGCAACTTCACAACTCCTTCTCTCTTCTCGACGCCGCGGAGCGGTCCTTCCAGCTGGATGACGCCATTTGGCCCCAATTGGTCACTCCGGTGGGAAATCTCGATGTCTTGCATTCTGGGAGGTTGAATCCCGACATTCGCGTCGAGCCCTCGCACCTGCGCCATATCATTGAGTTCGCCCGCCGCAACTACAAAATGATATTCTTTGACCTGTCCGGGAACTTGGAGAAATTTTCCCTCGAAGCCTTACATGAGGCAAAAAAGATCCTTCTGGTCGTTACGCCCGAAATCCCATCCCTGCATTTGGCCCGGGAAAAAATTCAGTACCTACGCAACATTGATTTGGCAGACAAAGTCTCCATCTTGCTGAATCGCTGCCAGCGCAAGGCCGTGATCGGCCCCTCGCAGGTCGAAGAGCTGCTCGATTGCCAGGTGGCCATGACTTTCTCCAATGATTATCAAGGCGTGCATCGAGCGATGACAGAAGGGAAAGCCGTCGATCCGGCCTCGGAATTAGGAAAACAGTTTACGCAGCTGGCACAGCGATTGCTAGAACCCAAGCGCTTGCCCACCGTGGAAGCCAAAGAGACCAAAAAGGGCTCACTGTTCTCATTACCTGCCACCTTATCGCTGTTCTCGGCGAAACGCTCTTCCTCCTGAGCCGCAATTCATTTTCCGGTCCTGGCAGACTCTGATGCCCCATTGCAATACAATGGCGCATGATGTTCATGCCTTGGTTCTTGCTCCTCACCCCGGTTGCCCTGTCCCAAGTTTCGAACTTCGCCCAAATCTCCCCTCGCGTCATTCGGCTGGAAGGCTTAAAACAACGGGTCGAGATCCTGCGTGACAAGTGGGGAGTGCCTCACATTTACGCGCAGACTTCGGATGACCTGTTTTTCGCCCAGGGCTACATCGCCGCTCGGGATCGGTTATTTCAGATGGATCTTTGGCGCCGGGCGAATTCGGGACATCTGGCGGAAATTCTTGGTCCGCGAGCCGTTGCACGGGACCGAATCGCGCGCTTGGTGCGATACCGCGGCAATTGGGAGAAGGAGTGGCTGGCTTACGCACCAGACACGAAGGCCATTGTGACAGCCTTTGTGGCGGGCGTGAACGCCTATATCCGCAGTTTGGACCCCAAAAATCCTCCCCTCGAGTTCCGTGTCGCGGGCTATCTGCCCGGTCTCTGGCGAGCCGAGGACTGTGTTGCCAGAATCGCAGGCCTGCTGATGACTCGCAACCTCGTCCGGGAGGTCGAACGCGCCATCGACGTGCGGGATTTCGGTATTGACTTAGCCACTCGCGTCCGTCCGCCTGATCCTCTGATCCCGCTCCAACCGCCGGCGGGCCTCGATCTCAAATTCATCCATCTCCAGATTCTCCGCGATTACAACCAAGCGGTCGCTCCACCTGAGGTCGGCCTGGAGCCGGGCAGTAACAACTGGGTGGTCGATGGTACGCGCACCATGACGGGAAAACCCCTGCTGGCCAACGATCCGCACCGTCCAATCTCTATTCCCTCCTTACGAAAGACGGTGCATCTAGTGGGTCCGGGCTGGAATGCTTTTGGGGCGGGTGAACCAGCGCTACCAGGCATTGCGCTAGGCCATAACGAGGAAATCGCCTTCGGATTCACTATCGTCAACATGGACCAGCAGGATTTGTACGTAGAGCGGACCAACCCGACGAATCCGGACGAATACTGGAGCCGGAACCAGTGGCGCAAGATGGAAGTCGAGCGGGATTCCGTCGCTGTTAAAGGGCAAGCTCCCCAACCGGTCGAGCTGCGGTATACCGAACATGGACCTGTGATTTACGAAGACCGCACCCAGAATGTAGCCTACGCGTTGAAATGGGTAGGGGCGGAAGCCGGCGGTGCGGGTTATTTGGCGGGGCTGTCGCTGGCTCGCGCCAAGAACTGGTCTCAGTTTTTACAAGCCGTGGCCCGCTACCGGGTGCCCTCGGAGAATTTGGTCTACGCGGACCGCGCGGGCAACATCGGCTGGGTGGCGGCGGGCGCCATGCCTGTCCGGAAGAATTGGAGCGGGCTGTTCCCCGTGCCGGGAGATCGAGGCGAGTACGAATGGTCGGGCTATTTGAGCGTGGACCAGCTGCCGAAGGAATTCAATCCGCCCCGGCACTGGATCGCGACTGCGAACCACAAGATTCTTCCGCCCAACTATCCTCACCAAATTGGCTATGAATGGGCGCTTCCCTACCGCTACCAGCGGCTTGCCGAGCTGCTCAGCCAAGATCGCAAATTTTCGGTCGAAGATTTTCAGCGCATGCAACTGGACGTTACTTCGCTTGCGGCGCGGCAGTTTCAAAAGATCCTGCGAAGGCATCGCGCGCCAGAAAACAAGCTCCATCGAGATCTCGTGGAGAGGTTCTTGCGGTGGGACTGCCGCATGACGACAGATGCCATCGAGCCCACGTTGTTCGCTGTATGGATGAACAACCTTCCGCGTTATCTCTTGGATTCGCCGCTGCACCGCCGCATGGATGTTGGCGTTGTGTTGCGAGAATTGGAAAGTGGTCAGCATCCTCCCAGTGTTTTGTGGAGAGCCCTGGAGTCTGCGGCCGGAGAGCTGGAGAAGCGACTGGGCAAGGACCCGAACCAGTGGCGATGGGGGCGCCTGCATCAAGTCTCGTTTCAACATCCGCTCCGGGCCCCCCAGCTAGCCGAGAAGCTGAATCGCGGGCCGGTTCCGCGCCCAGGCGATGCGAACACTGTAAACAATACGGGCGGCGCCGACTACCAGCAAACTCAAGGCGCTTCCTACCGCCAAATCCTCGATCTGGCCGACTGGGACCGGAGCGTCATGACCAACGTTCCTGGCGAATCCGGCGATCCCGACAGCCCGCACTACAGCGATCTGCTCAGCGAATGGGCCGAGGGAAGATACCACCCGATGCTGTATTCGAGAAAAGCCATCGAATCAGCGACCGTTGAGCGGATTGAGTTGCGGCCGGCTCGGTAATCTTCTTCGCGCTGGCTGCCTGGAGCAGGACCCATTCCCTACTGAGCTGCAAGGTGCGGTGAAGGGGGAAACGCTGGTCCCCCAGATCCGGTTATTCTGGAAGGGAAGAAACGATCCGGGTAGCTCTATGAAGATCCGAAGTATGCGCGCCATGGTGGGTTTGATGCTCGTTTCGGCGCCGGTGATTTCTCAGGATTTTAGTGAAATCTTGGCCACGGCGAGCCGCCAGAAGCAACGCAATGCAAAGGTCACGGATCTGCGGTTTCGCTGTGTGCCGCAAGACTGTAGGGTCCGTCCCTTGGAGACCTTGGTGGTGCAGGTGTTGGTGGACGGCGAGATTCCATCGACGAGTGGAGAGCCCCGCCGGGGACGATTGCGCCGTGCTCCCGGACCGATGAAGGTGGTGGAGAGTGAGGGCGGCTGGGTATCCAAGCCATTTAAGTTTCAAGGTGAAGATCCGGGCGGGTTCGTGGATTCAGGGGGTGGGGCGCTGCAGCAGATTTTCTCGAAGGTGGCCGGCGACTTCATCGTACAAGATTCGTTTTTGTATTCTGCCCCTCCAACCCCAGGCGTTTACACCCTCGAGAATGACTCCGAAGGCGTAAAAAAACAACTTAACGTGACTGTTACCGAGGAAGCTCCAAGCCAGGTGAAGCCAGAGGAATACCATTTTGGGCCGGAAAACAGGCAGGGGGAGAGGTTTCGCAAACTCGCCGAGCACTGGGCGCCGGTGCTGGCCCAAGAAACCTGGTGGCAGCCAAAGTCGGATATTCCTGTGCGATTTGATTTCGATGGTGACCTGATTGGTGACAACAACTGGGACAACATGGAGAAGGGATCCTCCCAGGCCTATGTCTACTATGCCGTGATTGAAACCTCCACGCACTGGTTTCTGATCTATAACGTCTTCCATGCGCGTGACTATTCCGATAAGTGCGTTGCTGGAAGCTGCCACGAGAACGACAATGAGGGCTTGATTTTGACTGTGCAACGGGATGGGTCCGAGTTTGGACGCTTGTTGGCCATGGAAACTCTAGCTCATAACAACGTCTACTCCTATGTGAATGACGGCGCGATTCGGCCCGGCGCGCACAGCATCGATGGCAGAGTTGAGTTTATGGACGAAACGCATCCCGTCGTCTTTATCGAATCCGGGGGCCACGGGATTTATGGCTCGTCTCACCCATCGCACTCCCGCTACCGCGTTTCCTCGGATGAGTTTGTTTCTGGTACAGGTATCACGTTTGTCTATAAGGGCGTGGCAGAACGTGCGAAGCACGCCAACGATCGCCGTGTAGGCTATGAGTTGCTTCCCATTCTGACGCACTGGTGGGTGCGCACCACAATTGAAGAAAACCAGAGAATGTTCGATGAGTTCGCGCCCTACGCGCCATTTGGCGGGCGGCCAGGGGTGAAGTTTCCCCGGATTGGCACCACTTTTTTAGGCCGGAAGGAATCGGCAAACAAGGCGAAGCCTTTTTGGGGGTGGCATGATTCGAGAACCTTGAAGAACCGGATCAATGCCCCGGGCCAGTGGGGTCTTGATCCCGCCTACGCCGTTTCCCGCAACCTAACGTTTCCCTCGGGGATGGCATTTTCCCTTGACTACACCTATAACCCCTACCTAGGCATCGGCGACCAAGACGCCAAGCCAGCCGCGAGCACCTTGATTCAGATAGGTACACCGATAGTGCAAGCCCCGGTAAACACTGCCCCGCCGACGAACCCGGCGGGCGAGGCCGCATCAGCGCGGGTTTCGCCGTCTGCCCCCACCTCCATTCTGCCGTCCGCTATCGCGCCCCTCGCAAGAGAGGGATGGGTCGAAGTTCAAGGCACCGTAGACGGAGTCGTCAACTTTCGTTTGCGCTCGGGGGAAGTGACCCCAGAGGTCATCTCGGGGCAGCCCGTCCAAGGACTGAAAGTGGATCTTGGCGCTGCTCTCCCGGTGGTGGGAGCCTTTAGCTGCGTGGTTGAGAAAAGGGCCGGCAGGGGTACTGTCCGGCTGATCGAGCAGCCTTCAGACAAAAATGGTTTTACGGCGCAAGTCCGGGTGGAGGACCCGCAACGCGGAGCGGATAACTATCTGTTTCGTGTGAGATGGGTACGACAGTAAAACGAAGCGGAGGGAACGTGGCGGAAGCTAGTGGGAGTCGAACCCACCTGCGACATGCAATGCCGCACACTGGTTTTGAAGACCAGGCCCGGCACCGGCCAAGGCTAGCTTCCACCGCGATTGTAGCATTCCACCGCGCGGCATCTTACCTCGGCCCGCTCACTTCGAGCCACTTTTCGTGACCAAGCCACATGCCCGTGCTGGTGTTGCTTCTTTGCACCTTGTTCCAAACACTGTGCTGGGGCGCGGTTGAACTCCAAATTCAGTATTCGGCCATTCAGAAGGTTTTGGCTCAGCAAATGTTCGCCAACCAGGGCCGCTTTTACGTGAAGGGCAACGAGAAGACTAAATGCAGCTACGCCTTTTTGGAGAACCCCATGGTGGGAGGAGCGGCCCAGGACACTGGGCCGGGGAAGATCCGGATCCAGGCGCGTTTTCAGGGCAAGAATGGCGCCAACTTCTTTGGCCTGTGCCTCGGGCCGGGCGACTCCTTTGATCTTCTGATTCTGGCAACCCCGTACTTCGACAAAGGTTTAATACGCCTGAAGGAAGTTGAGGTCAGCTCGCCAGGCAAGGAAAGTTTCTACGCGCGCAAAGTGCGCGAAGCGATTGAAAAACAACTACCGGCCCGTTTTGAATACCGCGTAGCTGACGAGGCCAAAAGGCTACTCGAGCGCGAACGCCCAGCGGAACCCTATACGCAACACTTGCGCGAGTTCAAGGTTTCGTCCATCCGCGTGAGTGCTGACGCTATAACGTTGAATCTAGATTTTACGCTTGTGGTGAAGTGAGCGGGCCAGGAGGTCGAGTTTTCGCGGACGTTTTGCTGGCCATCTTTCTTTCCAGGGCAGCCATCAACCGGTCGCGGACTCGGGCGGGCAAGGGCTGGGGCTCTAAGCCTTTGAAGATTTGGATGGTTTTCTTACTGGTATCAAAAATAACCCAGCAGTTTGGACATTCCGCGGCGTGCCCCTCAAGCTCTCGGCGCAACTCCGGATCTAACGTGTCGTCGAGGTAGTCGTTTAGCTCCTTGAGAAACTCCTTACAGGTAAGCAAAAACGTCGTCCCCCTTCTTTTTGAACATGGCTGTGAGGCGCTCACGCAGCTCTAGGCGTGCGCGAAGCAACCGGCTCTTCACCGCAGGCACGGAAAGATTCAGGACCTCGGCTGTTTCTTCGGTCGAGAGCTCTTCAACGTCCCGCAGCACAAAAACGGTCCGAAAGGAAGGTTTCAGGTTTTGGATGGCTTGATTCAATAAAGCACGGAGCTCTTGTTGGGAGTACTTTTTTTCCGGGCTGCCATCCCAAACGGCAATCTCACGGATGACCGGCTCTTCTAACCCCTCTGGCGTTTCATCCAACGAAACCGTGCGGTCGGTCTTTCTTTTTCGGAGTTTCATCAAGCCTTCGTTCACAGCAATCCGCACCAACCAGGTATAGAACCTGGAATGCCCCAGAAAACTGTCTAAATGCTCGTATGCTTTCAAAAAGGTCTCCTGAAGCACGTCTTCGGCGTCCTCATCGGAATTCGTGATGTGCTTCGCCAGCCGGTAAATCTTCCGTTCATACATTCTGACCAAGGATGTGAAGGCCTCTGTATCGCCTGCCTTGGCTTTTGCGACAAGTTCCGACTCATCAAAGGTCGCTTCCCCTGCGCTTGTGTCTGTCACTCCCTCACTATATCAACCGATGAAAAAGCCCAGGCCGAGGATTCGACAATCTGCGCCCTTTACGCAAGGCAACTTGTGGTTGTATCAAAAGGTGCGCACACCCATGGACACGATATCGTCCACCCGGAGCATCTCTTTGACCACGAACGGCTCACCGTACTTGGCGCCGATGAGGTTGCCGAAGTAGCGGGCAATGGAAGCCAGCCGGTCCCGGATTTCAGCCTGGCCGGGGAACAGCGATTCCCCTGCTGTTTGTTCGCCATACTGCGACTGGTAGGCCAAGAGAGCCTCCATGCGGCGGTCAAACTGGCGGCTGATATCCACGACAAACGAAGGAGTAACCGCCGCGTACATGCTCGAATAGATCACTTTGAGGGGACGGTGGGGCACGCTCTCACCCTCGTCGAGCTTGCTTAACCCCGCCAGAAAACAAGATTCGTAGGCCAGTTCGCCGGCGCGGTAGTGGTCGGGATGGCGAGCCTCCCAATACGGAATGATCACTACGCGGGGGCGGAGGCGGCGGAGTTCCCCCACGAGCGTCATCCTCGCTGGCAGCGAATTTTCCAGACGGGCATCCGGAAAACGTAAGTTGCCACGCCAAGCAACTCCCAGGATTTTGGCCGCGCGCTGGGCTTCGGCTAAGCGTAGCTCTGGCGTTCCACGGCTACCCAATTCCCCAGCCGTAAAATCAAGGATACCTGTGCGGTAGCCCTGTTCGGCCATCTTCAGTAACGTTCCCCCACAGGTCTGTTCGACATCATCCGGGTGCGCCGCCATGGCCAAGATGTCGAGTGGCTGAAAGTCGTCGGCAAGATCCAGCATGAGCAATCACCAGTAAAGGTCTGGACGGTGCCAGTAACGCTTGTGCGTCCGTACCAGGCGAATCAGAAAATAGCCGGCCGCAAACCCGCCCGCATGCGCCCACCACGCTACTCCTCCGCGCGAGATGCTGGAGTAGCCAATTTCGCCAAAGCCACTAAAGATCTGGATGAAAAACCAGTAGGCAAGAATCAGCACCGCGGGGATCTCCACGGTCGTGAGAAAAATGAACACCGGGACCAGGGTAAGAATGCGCGAGTGCGGGAATTTCGCCATGTACGCGCCCATGACGCCGGCAATGGCGCCACTTGCGCCTATGGTTGGCACTCGCGAGCCGGGATTGAAGTAAAGATGCGTGAGACCGGCAATCACGCCGCAAGCAAGATAGAAGGCCAGATATTTACCGTGCCCGAGAATATCCTCCACGTTGTCCCCGTAGATCCACAGAAACCACATGTTGCCAATCAGGTGCATCCAACCGCCATGCAAAAACATGGAAGTGGCGAGCGTCTCCAGCTGGAAGCGCGCCGGAACGATGCCCCAACTGGCAAACAATTCATTGCGTGAGAAGTCATCAAGCATGACCTCAAAAAGAAAGATCACCACATTGACGATGATCAAACCAAGGGTCACGATCGGTGTTGAGTAGCTCGGCTGAGTGTCACGTAACGGGATCATGCGTGAAGTTCTACTGCGTAGGCTTGAACCCAGAATAGCAGGCTCAGCTAGAGTAGCCGTTGCCAAAATCCGGATGGACACGGCGCTCGGCCCGGGCCATGAGCTGGCGCGCTTGGTCGGCTGTCGAAATCCCGCCCCGAGCGCCGAGTTTCCGGCAATTGAGCGCAGCCATGGCGTTGCAAAAATCGAGAGCCTCCCGGATGGGAAGATTTTGAAGTAGGGCATAACAGAACGCGCCATGAAAAACATCGCCTGCCCCTGTCGTGTCCACGCAGTTCACAACATAGGCGGGCGAATAGATGACCTCACCACCGGCCACAACCAGCGCGCCGTAAGATCCCAGCGTCATCCCGGCAACTGGCATTCGATACTCCTGCTGGATCATACGTAGCGCCTTGACCGGATCTTTTTCCTTGGTCCAGGCTGAAGGAAACTCGGAGCTCGCAATCAAATGCGT
This sequence comes from Bryobacteraceae bacterium, assembly GCA_025056455.1. GTDB lineage: Bacteria > Acidobacteriota > Terriglobia > Bryobacterales > Bryobacteraceae > CADEFT01. The sequence goes on from JANWVY010000008.1 coordinate 47,647, forward strand.
CACATGCGGCAAAACCTGCTCAAAGCCTGGGTAGACTGTGTCCACGTCCACGGTGACAGCCATGCCCTGCGCGCGGGCAATCTGGGCGGCTTTTTGAACGGCGGACGTGTCGTGGCCGTCGATGTGAAGCAGGCGGGCGCAAGTGATCATCTCCGGTTCAATTTCTGAAGGTTGCAGGCGCAGACAATCCTTCCGCTGCCAAAAAACCGTACGTTCTCCAGTGGTGCGGTCGATGATGATGCAGGCTGTCTGGTTCGGGCAATTCTTTCGAATTTGCACATGGGAGAGATCGATGCCCGAAGCTTGGAGGCTCTCCCACTGCACTCTCCCTCGAAGATCGTCCCCTAGGGTGCCAATATATTTGGTCTTTAGGCCCAGGACTGCGCAAGTGACCATGGCGCTGGCTACTTGACCGCCAGGCATCAGCAGTTCGTCATCAAAGGCCACTTTGCCGGCGTAGGGAGGGAAATGCGGTACCAAGATCACGGTGTCTGTCGCATTGAGACCCAAGCCAACGACGTCAAAGGCAGGCATAAGCTGGAATGGTAACATGCCTCCCGGCCGCTGCTTTTGCGGATGTTTTGAGCGGACTGACTACTTGCTGAGCCAGCCATTCCCCTTCTGTTCGGAACCAGAAGCAGAATCGCTTCCATTAAGGACGTGGCGGGCGATTCGTTCCCGGTGATGGCGGTTGTCACCAAGTAGGCTTTCACAGGCCTTGGCGCGCCGGTAGTAGAGGTGCAAGTCGTTTTCCCAGGTGAACCCCATCCCGCCGTGGATTTGGATGCCGCGATTGCCGGTCTCGCGATAGGCGTCAGCAGCATATACTTTGGCCACCGAGACCGCTGTCGCTGCGTCTGGCAATCTTTCCTGTAACGCGTAGGCTGCATAGTAAAGCGCAGAGCGAGAGCTTTCCGTCCACAAAAGCATGTCTGCGCACATGTGCTGCACGGCCTGGAATTGTCCAATGGGCCGGTCGAATTGTTTTCGCGTTTTGGCGTAGCTGACCGTGCTTTCTAAGATCCATTGCATGCCCCCCACCATTTCAGCAACTAAAGCCACGGTAGCTACGTTGAGAGCGTGCTCGAGAGCCATGTGGGCAGCCTGGCCGCGCGCCAGTAACTCAGCTGGTGCATCCTCCCATTCCACGGCGTAAAGTCTACGAGTCAGATCCATCGATTTGAGATCCGCCAGCTGGCCGGCGTCACTTTTTAGGAGGAAGAGCGCAAGTTCCCCCTCCCGTTGAGCTGCACATACGACCCAGTCGGCGACCGCCGCATCCGGGACAAACAGCTTGCGTCCCCGAATTCTCCATCCTTGAGCGGATTCTGTGGCGCGTGTTTGCCAGACTGCAGGATGGAGTTCTGCCGTCTCTTCCACCAACGCCACCGTTGCAAGCGCGGTCCCCTGACTAATGGTTTCTACCAGAGTGCGGGCGCCCGTTGCTTCCAAGATGGGGCCGGCTAGGGTGACCGTGGAGTGAAATGGGCCAGGCAGCAAAAAGCGGCCCATTTGTTCAAAGATCACCGCCATCTCGACTAGGCCTAGTCCCATTCCTCCGAATTCCTCGGAGAAAATCATGCCGGTCCAACCCTGTGCGGCCATCTTTTTCCAAAGCTGGGGATCGTGCGCGGTGGGAGTTTCGGCGATGCGGCGCACTTCGGTCATCGGGCATTCGCTTGCGAGAAACTCGCGAGCCGATTTTTGAAGCAGGAGTTGCGTTTCTGAAAGTTCGTACCGCACCTTGGATGTTTGCTCCTTAGTAGGACTTGGGAAGACCGAGAACGAAATGGCCTATGATGTTGCGCTGGATCTCACTGGTGCCGGCTTCAATGGTATTGCCACGGGCTCGAAGATATCCATAAGCCCAAGCTCCGCTATCGAGAGCTTCTGGTGAGCTTTCCTCGAGCATGGCGTGGGGACCGAGGATTTCTTGCGCCAGTTGCTGAAAACGCTGATTGTACTCACTCCAAAAAATTTTGAGAATCGAGCCCTCCGGGCCTGGCGTACCGGAGGAGCTGGCTCGAGACACGGCGCGCATTTGGTTCAATCGGAATATCTCAAGCTCGGTGTAGGCTTGGGCGAGTTTTTGTCGGATGACGGGATCCTCGGCCAGCGGCTTGCCGTTGCGACGCCGCTCTTTGGCTAGTTCAACCAGCCGGTCGAAAGATCTGCGGTAGACGACGGTGAGCGTTGCGCCAAGGGTGGCCCGCTCATGCATGAGCGTGCGAATCGCTACCTCCCAGCCTGCGTTCACTTCGCCGAGCACGTTGCCAACAGGCACTCGTACCTGGTGAAAAAACACTTCCGCGAATTCGCTCTCTCCGGTCATCTGCCGTAATGGCCGCACCTGTACTCCAGGGCTTCTCATATCCACGAGCAGATAGGTCAGACCTTGGTGCTTGGGGCGCGAGGGATCGGTGCGAACCACCAGCGCGCACCAATCCGCGGCCCACCCGTAGCTGGTCCAAACCTTATGTCCGTCGACGACAAAATGATCGCCCTCAAGGATTGCGCTTGTGCGGAGAGCTGCTACGTCAGAACCGGCGTTTGGTTCGCTGAAACCCTGACACCAGATTTCTTCGGCGCTGAGAATCTTGGGCAAAAAGCGCTGTTTCTGCTCTTCCGTGCCGGAATGAATGATGGTAGGGCCAATGAGCGCCAAGCCGAGGGTATTCGCAAGCGGAGGCGCCTGCGCTCGCGCCATCTCTTCCAGAAATAATACTTGTTCAATCAGTGAGGCGCCGCGGCCGCCGTACTCTTTCGGCCAAGCCACGCCGGCCCAGCCCGCTTCGTAGAGCCTGCGCTGCCAACAACGCAACCGCTCGAAACGCTCCTGCATGGTCTCGCGGGCGCTCCGGGGCTGGGCCAGCGGAACGTTTTGAGCAAGCCAGGCCCGGAGTTCCTCGCGGAAGGCCTGCTGTTGCGGTGTCAAACTGAGGTCCATGTTGGTTACTCCTCACTTTCCAGAACGGGGCCGGTCCGACCTCTCCAAATCTTACGGAAACACTTGTTGTTCAACAAGCGGTTGCTCGAAGCAAGAGAACGGGGGCGACGACCCACCGGGCTGGGGCTACAGATTAGGAAGTTTGAGGCAAACTTGCCACTGCGGTTTGTTCTCACGTGTTTGATAATGGAATCAGGTTGTAGATGCTTGTAAGTCGAATCGCCATCTTCCTACTGGTTGCCTCGAGCAGCTGGGCCCAGAACCCGATGGCCCGACCACGGGCCGGTAAGGTTGAAATCCTCAAAACCTCGCAAATTCAACCTGGCATGAAGGCCACGGCTTGGACGGTCTTCGAGGGCACGGAGCCCGAAGCTGTACCCGTCGAAATCATCGGGTTGTGGAAGAATGCTTGGGGTCCCAGGCAGGATATCATTCTGGGAAAAATGGGCGGCAAGGCCCAGAGAACCAACGTGGCGGGCGGCATGAGCGGCAGCCCAGTCTACGTGGATGGAAAGCTGATTGGCGCGGTGGCCTTGCGGCTGAGCGTTTTTTCGCCCGATGCCATCTGCGGCATCACGCCCATTGAGCTCATGCTGGAAATCAACGACTTTGACAAGTCGCGACCAGCGGAGTCAAAGAGTCCGGACCGGGCTTCGAGCCGGGCCGCCCTAGAAGTTCCCCACGATTTGCTTCAAAAAGTGCTTAGCGCTAGCGCAACCAGCCAGTTGACCAGCGCCAGCGCGCTGATGACCCCCATCGAGACTCCGCTTACCTTTGCTGGTTTTCACGAGGCGACCTTGCGAGAGTTCGGGCCCCTTTTGAGACAGATGGGTTTGAATCCGGTGCAGGGCGGCGCCAGCGGCGCTTTCCAATCTCCCACGCCCGCTCCTGGGTGGCAAAACGCTTTGCAGCCAGGCGATCCGGTTGCCGGCGTGCTGGTGTCCGGGGACATGAGCATCAACGGGCTGGGCACGGTTTCCTACAATGATGGCCGGCGTGTTCTGGCCTTTGGTCACCCCTTCTTCAACCTCGGCCCAGTTGAAATGCCTATGGCCAAGGGCGAAGTGCTAATGACTCTTTCCTCGGCTTTCCAGCCCAACAAGATTGCGAACGCAACGGAAATTGTCGGCGCTTTACGTCAAGACCGGCACAGCGGCATTTTGGGCGTTCTCGGCGAAACGGCCGAAATGATCCCCGTCACGCTCCAGGTGCGCACCTATGCCGACAACGATGTGGTGGAGAAAGCGAAGGAGTTTCGCTTCCACGTTTTTGTCCAGCAGCGCTGGACGCCGTTTCTCATGATGGTGACGTTGTTTAACTCGATCAATCAAATCAACGAGTTCTCCGATGAGGTCACCTACCGTTTTCAGGGCAAAGTAGAGCTTGACGGATTACCGAACTTACAGCTTTCCACGATGCAGACATCGGGCGAGCTGCCAGTGCCTGCACCCATGCTATTAGCAGGCTGGTGGGCAGATAAATTCAACCGCCTCTTTGGAAACGCCGTTAATACCCCGAAATTCCGGCGCGTGGACGCCACCGTAGATCTCTTGCCGAAACGCCGCATTGCCACGATTGAGACCGCCTGGATCTCAACCTCGGAAACCACGCCTGGTGCCGAGTTGCAGGGGCAGGTTTTCTTGCGGCCTTTCCGGGGTGAACGAATGATGCGGGAGTTTAAAATCAAGATCCCCTCGAACCTGCCCAAGGGAGAACATCGCCTCATGCTGAGCGACGCTGACACGCTCAACCGGATGCAAAGCGCTGCGGGATTGGTCAACCGCTACATGGATATTCCGCAAACGGTGTCACTATTGAATCAAGAACGCAGCAATAACCGCCTGTACATCTCGCTTGTGGAAGCGCGGCCTACCGTGTACGCCGATGATAAAACGCTCCCAGGCTTGCCGCAGTCCATCCTAAACGTGATGCAATCCGGGTCCATGCAGAATCGTCCCTTCATCACGGCTGGCGAAACCGCAAGCGAGCAGCTGGCGATTCCTTTTGAGCATGTCATTAGTGGAAGCTACTCGCTCAAGATTTCGGTGAAATAGCGCTGTTGGCGCACTGCGGCGCAACGGAGCAGGAAAAGCAAATACAAGTCGAATGAAGCACAGAACGAGATTGACGCTGGCAAGCTTTGGCCTGGCGATCACCTGCACGGCTGTCGAGACGAAGTTTTGGCAGCACTACGAAGCGACGGACTATGAAAAGGCCACACTGCAGAAGGTTGCTGTGCGGAGTGATGGGCGGCTTTCGCTCGCTCCCGTCTTCCGCCAGATCTTTGACGCCTCAACTGCGTATTTGTGGGCTGTGGCCGAGGATTCCAAAGGAAATGTTTATGTCGGCGGCGGTGCTCCAAGTGCAACCGTGGCGAAACTATTTCAAGTCGACCCCGCGGGCAACAGCAAGCTTGTAGCCGAATTACCGGGGCTCGAAATCCATGCCATCGCCATCGATCCCAAAGACCGCGTCTACGCCGCCACCTCGCCGGATGGCAAGGTGTACCGCATCGCTGGGAGCGGCAAGGCGGAAGTCTTCTATGATCCCAAAGCAAAATATATCTGGGCCATGGCGTTCAACCGCCAGGGAGAGCTGTTTGTGGCCACTGGCGATCAGGGGGAGGTGCACCGTGTGGACACCAGCGGCCAAGGGCGTGTGTTCTTTGTCTGTGATGAATCCCATGCGCGCTCACTTACCTTGGATCGCCACGAGAACTTAATTGTTGGCACGGAACCGGGAGGTTTGGTGATCCGGGTAAGTCCCGCCGGCGAAGGTTTTGTCCTATATCAATCGAGTAAGCGGGAAATTACGGCCGTGGCGGTTGCCCCGGATGGTTCCATTTATGCGGCTGGGGTTGGAAACAAGGCGCCGGCCACCTTGCCTGCCGTTGCGCCCCAACCGGCGCCTACACCCATTCCCGTAAATCCGCCGGTGGGACAAACACCAACTCCAGTGTCCAGGCCCGCAGCAGCTGCTCCCCCCACCTTGGCCCCAGCTCCCACGATTTCCGGGGGATCGGAGGTATATCGTATCGACAGCGAGGGCTCTCCCCGGCGCGTGTGGCAGAATGCGAACGATCTTGTCTACTCAATCGGGATTGATTCCAGTGGCATGCCTCTCATCGCGACTGGCAATCGAGGCCGTATTTACCGCTTGGACTCCGACCGCCTGTCTACGCTCCTCGTTAGTGCGACCTCGGCTCAAATCACAGGTCTGGCCCTCTCGAAAAACGGCGGAGCCCATGTCATCACAGGGAATATCGGCAAGCTGTATCGAATGGGCCCAGAGCTTGAACGGGAAGGCGTGCTCGAGAGCGAGGCACTCGACGCGGGCGGGTTTTCCTACTGGGGACGAATCCGGCTGGAGGGTGAAATTCGAGGCGGCTCGCTGCTGGTGGAAACCCGTAGCGGAAACCTCGACCGCCCGCAAAGAAATTGGAGCGCTTGGGCTACGGCCTCCCTCAATTCGTTTGTCGGCCGGGTTGCCTCACCGGCCGCCCGCTTTTTGCAGTACCGCCTAAAGCTAACGGCCTCCAGCGACGGGCAATCTCCTGAAGTTTCCCTGATCGAGATCGCCTATCTGATGAAGAATGTCGCTCCGGTAATTGAAGCGATCGAAGCCACGCCAGCCAATTACCGCTTCCCAGCGAGTTCCCCTGCCTTAGCCTCGAGCTCCACTCTCACGCTTCCGCCCATCGGGCAGCGACCGCGCGGGAGCGCCGTCTCAGTGGACTCCTCTTCGACCACGATGAATTATGCCAAGGGATATGTGGGCGCCCGGTGGAAAGCCTATGACGATAATGGCGATCCGCTGGTATTTAAGTTGGAAATCCGCGGCGCCGGCGAGCGAGACTGGAAGCTGCTCAAAAATGAGCTGAAAGAGCGACACTACAGTTGGGACTCGACGGCTTTTGCTGATGGGGAGTATCAGTTACGCATCACAGCCAGCGATGCCCCCGGTAATCCCCCAGGCCAGGCCTTGACCACACAACTTGAAAGCGACCGGTTCTTAATTGATAACACTCCCCCTGTAATTACCGGTCTCACGGCCTCCATTGAGCGAGGGAAAATAATTGTCCGGTGGAAGGCCAAAGACGCCCGTAGTGTGATTGAAAAAGCTGAGTATTCCATGAACGGAGGCGAGTGGCTCGTGGCGCAGCCGACAGGCCGTCTTTCCGATTCGCTGGAACTGGACTTTGTGCTGGAACTCGATCGCCAAGGTCAAGGCGAAACGACGATCGCCGTCCGCGTCACGGACGAATTCGAGAATCAGACCGTGGACAAAGTAACCATTCGCTAACTAGTGGTAGCCGCTTCGCTTTCCGCTTCAGGCCCATGGACCTGCAAACGCCGCTCATGTATGTCAAGGGCGTGGGGCCCGCCCGCGCCGCCATGCTCGAGGCGAAAGGCTTGTCTACGGTAGCTGATCTTCTGTCCTATCCCCCTTTCCGCTACGAAGACCGCAGCAACGTCAAGTCCATCCGCCAGCTGGCTCCGGGAGAAATGGCGACCGTGGTGGCTGAAGTCTCTAGCGTCAAATCAACAGGGGTCCGGCGCATCAAAGGCGGGCTGTTTGAAGCCAAGTTTGTGGACTCTTCCCGGGTCCCCTTAGTCGCCAAATGGTTTCACGGCGACTACCTGAGGTCGGTTCTTGTGCCCGGATGCCGGGTGGCGCTCTACGGAAAAATTGAGCTCGACACCTACTCGGGGGAGCTCACCGTCATGCACCCAGAGTTTGAAATTCTTCCACACAGTAGCGAAGAGGCGGACTCGTCCTTACATGTGGGGCGGATTGTGCCAATCTATGAAGCGGCGGGTAAGGTCACCACGAGGATCCTGCGCACCCTGGTATGGCGAATTCTTGAAAGTTTGCCTGCCCAAGCCGATCCTCTTCCGGAATCGGTTCGCCAACGCATCCAAGCGCTAGACTACTGGACAGCGGTACGCCAGCTTCACTTTCCCCCAAACGGCGAGGACCTGCGGCAGCTGAATTCGTTCCGCTCACCGGCGCATTTCCGGCTGATTTTCGAGGAATTCTTTTGGCTACAGTGCGGCTTGCGTCTCCGGCGCAGCAAAGTAAGGATGCAGCCTGGCATCGCCTTTGCTCTCACCGACCGTGTCCGCGAACAAATTAAAATCATGTTACCGGTGAAACCGACCGCAGCGCAGAAGCGGGTGCTTGCAGAGATCGCTAGCGATATGGCGCAGCCCCACCCCATGAACCGTCTCTTGCAAGGTGACGTGGGAAGCGGTAAGACTCTGGTGGCCGCCGAAGCGGCAGTGATCGCCGTCGAAAATGGGTACCAAGTGGCGTTGCTCGCACCTACGGAAATCTTGGCTACCCAGCACTACCTCTACTTTAAAGGTCTCTTCTCGAAGCTCGGCTATGTGGTCGCCTTGCTGACTGGCTCGCTGTCACCGCGCGAGAAAGGAAAACTCAAAGAGCTGATCCAAGCAGGACTGGTGCAAATTACCGTTGGCACGCACGCTCTGCTCGAAGAAGACGTTAGCTTTCGCAATCTCGGGCTGGCGATCATCGACGAGCAGCACCGCTTTGGCGTCATCCAGCGTCTTCAACTGATGCAGAAAGGCCTCCACCCCGATGTTTTAGTAATGACCGCTACACCCATTCCGCGCACCCTGACCATGACCGCGTATGGCGATCTCGACGTTTCAGTGATCGATGAATTGCCTCCAGGACGTAAGCCCGTCATCACCCGCCATGTTTCTGAGCTGCGCCTGGAGCAGGTGTGGAGCTTCATCAAACGTGAAATCGAGTCTGGGCGCCAGGCCTACGTGGTTTATCCGGTAATCGAAGAGTCAGAGACGGCGTCTTTGAAGGCCGCAGAAAAGATGTACCATCATCTCTCGGACAAGGTCTTCCCGCAATTCCGCGTTGGCCTTTTGCATGGGCGCCTGTCGCCAGAGCAGAAGGAAGAAGTGATGCGGCAATTTAAGTCTGGCGACTTGCACATCCTGGTGGCCACGACCGTTATCGAAGTGGGTGTGGACGTCCCGAATGCCACGGTCATGGTGATCGAGCAAGCCGAACGTTTTGGTCTGGCTCAGCTGCACCAGTTGCGGGGACGCGTAGGACGTGGCGCGGCGCAGAGTTACTGCATTCTCGTAACCGGCAGGCTAAACGATGTCGCGAAGGAACGCATCCGAACCTTGACCGATTCCCACGATGGCTTTTTTATTGCCGAGATGGATTTAAAGCTCCGTGGACCGGGAGAGTTCTTCGGCACCCGGCAATCCGGTATGCCCGGACTGAGGATCGCCAACTTGCTGCGCGACCAGGAGGTGCTTGATCTTGCCCGGCGCGAGGCTGTGGACTTTTTGGAGGCCTCCGTTTCGGAGGCTGACCGGGATGGCGTGATCCGGTATTTGCAGGACCACTGGAACCGCCGCTTTGGTCTGGCGAGAGTTGGGTAGGACGATGCGGGTGATTGCGGGCGAGTTTCGCAGCCGGCGCTTGCGGGCCGTTCCTGGGAGAGAGACCCGGCCAACTCCCGACCGGTTGCGCGAGGCGCTCTTCAACATCCTCCAGCCGCGCATCGAGGGCTGTGTCTTTCTCGATGCGTATGCTGGCACCGGCGCCGTGGGCATTGAGGCCGTCAGCAGGGGAGCGGCGAGCGCCATCTTGATCGAAAAATCCCCCCAGGCGGTTGCTGTTATCGAAGACAACGTTCGCTCGCTCGGCATCGAGACGCGGTGTCGCGTGGTGAGAGGGTCGGTGCGACTGTTTCTGCCGCGCTACCCTGCCGACATCGTCTTTCTCGACCCACCTTATGATCAACCCAAGGAATACGAGCTTGGCCTTCAAATTCTAGGCGATACGGCCCCGTCACTGGTCATTGTCCAGCATCACGCCAAGCAGCACCTTCCCGAGACCCCCGGGGCGATGACACGGTTTCGTATTTTGACCCAGGGGGAGAATTGCTTGAGTTTCTACCGGCCGGATGATGGACGGCCTTAGCGATCTTCCTTTAACTGTTCGAGCCAGAGCATGGCGTGCCAAATCGCTTCCGGGGTCGGTGAGTGGCCCTGGTGGTGATTAAAATAGCCAAGGTTTTCGGGCTTGCCCAGGGCGCGATAAACGGGGCGCGCGGCATTGATATAGTGCCAGCTTTTCGGCCCGTCATAGGCATCGCCGCCAATTAGCAGGAACGGGCGCGGAGCAATCAGGGCCAGTAATTCATGCTGGTCGGTTCCAGGTGGAAACTTCTCGAGCGCTTCCCCCAAATACCAATAATCGTCGTAATTCGACATCTGGAACCCAATTCCACCCTCAGAGAAGACCACCGCGCGAAACCGTTCATCCATGGCCGCGGCATACAGGGCCATCTTCGCGCCAAGCGAGTGGCCGATGATGCCAATCCGAGTTGAATCCATCTCTGGCCGGGTCTCGATGTAATCCAGGAGGCGTTGCGCATCCCAAACCCACTTACCCAGCCCGGTCCACTCCGGATGGCGGAGCTTCAGGTTGGCCACTGCTTCATCGAAACGCTCGGCGTAGCCCTCGCCGTACCAGCGGATGGCGACGGCGACAAAACCTCGCTGCGCAGCCAGTTGGGCATACGCCCGCACGCCGCCTGCCGCGAAACTCCGTCCGCCGAGGTTTTGGCCCGCGGGAGTATCAATGTCGTAATAGGGAACCACCACTACAGGTCGGGGACGGTGCTGCTGCCCCTCGGGAATCATGACATAAATTTTCTCCCAAGCATCGGGTTCTGTCCGCAGCATGAGGAGCTGGCCCGTATAGTTGCGCTGGCGGTGAGTTTCTAAGAGTTTCACTTCTGGTTTGTGTGGCGTGAGCTTGGTGGACCCTAAAAGGCGAGTCCACTTCTCTCGAAGCGCGGTGAGACCACTTCGATCCGTGGGAAGCTTTGTGAGCTCACCAGCGGAAGTTTCGTATCCGGGTGGAGGCTGATTGTAGGGAGTGCGGTCGAGCTGAACTCGAACCACGCTCGCGCCTGGGATGGACCGCACAACGCGAAATCCGGTGTAGCGGCTTCGAGAAGCAGGATCGAGCGAGGCTCGATAGCCTCGTGCCCACTGCGTGCGGGTACTCACAAACGAGCCGCCACGGATGATTTTCGTTAATCCATGCGCACCCTCAAAGGAAATGTTCGACGCAGGATTAAAACTATCATCCGTCCACTCCCAAACATTGCCCATCATGTCGAATAAACCGAGGGAGTTTGGCTTGGACTGGGCCACGGGCCGGGTTCCAACTTCTCGAACCAAGCGTAGGAGATCTCCGGCGCTTTTTGTACTGGTCAGGCCCAAGTGTGAGCTGGCGATGTCGGAACCTTCGGCTGCTGCCTCCCATTCGGCTTCTGAAGGCAGGCGATAGCCATTGCGGCTTCGGAGGCAACGGCCCGAGGTGAGATCGTAGCAGGGCTCCAGATTTTCGGCTAAGCTTCGCAGATTGCAGTAACGGACAGCATCCCACCAGCTCACGTTTTCAACGGGCCGGGCACTGCCCGGATAAACCGATGGGTTGCGCCCGACCACGCGCTCATACTCCTGCTGGGTGATTTCGGTGGCGCTGATGAGAAATTCCGGCACCTGAACCCGGATCTTGATGCCGGTTTCGTTTTCTTGAACTTCTTTGAAGCTAGCTGGCACGCGCACCAATCCGGACGGGGAACTTGGCGGCTGTGCGCTCAAATTGGCAAGCGTGAACGCGCAAATTGAGGGAAGGCAAAAAACGAACTGCTTTCGGATCACTCCTGAAGTCTATCGGCGCAGCGTGCGAGCGCGCAATACGACCGCCGCCAAACCGGCAAGCGCCAGAAAATACGTATTGGGTTCTGGGATGTCGGAGATGGTGCTGGTAATCCAATCGATGTAGCTAGACACCCGGGTATCACCAAAAAGCTCACCGAATGTTCCGTTTAGACTTGTATCAATGTCGGGTGGTGAAAGGCACCGCCGGCCGCCGCTAGGGTCTGGCGTACAGGCGAAGAAGGAATGGATGCCGGCGATCCGACCACCGAGGAACGTTGGGCCACCAGAATCGCCTCGATAGGTGCTGACTTCCATCTGGCCGCGGCCGGTTCCGCCGAGCACATTCTGCGCGGGGTTTCCGTTATCGAAGTCGTAGATCAAGATGCGTCCATTCAGAATTTGGTCGATTTCATTTTCGCCCTGGCGCCGCCGGTTGCCGACCGTTCCGCCGTCTCCGCCACTTGTTCCCGTACCTTCGCGTCCCCATCCCACCACGATGCCGACTTGTCCTAATTCATCAGAGTCGGTGAAGAGGGGATAACGGTCAATGCTGGCGTCAACAGTAAGCCCCAAATAAATGATGGCGATATCGAAACCAGCGAGCAGGTTTGAGCTGTCGAAGTTGGGATGGTAGGCAATGCTCGCGGAGTTGTAAATAAAGGTACCCGACGGCGTTTCAAAGCGCGCCGTGGCGGCCGTGGGTCCTGACGCATTCACCACACAATGTGCAGCCGTTAAAATGTGCTGTCCTGTGACCAGAAGTGCGCCGCTGCATGCGGTACTGCCGATGGTGAGGAAGGATACTCCTGTAGCAGGCGACTGATAGAGAGGATCGTTGGGATCTGTTCCAGCAACCACTATCGCATCCGCGCGAAAGGGAGAGCCCAGAAACAGAATACAAGCAGAAAGAAGAAAACAAACCTGGAGAGGTTTCCGCATACCAGCTTCCCCCACTATAATCGGAAACGACAATCCTGACCATTACCTTCTAAGGTGAATTTGTGTGCTTGTACTTGCTTCCCAATCCCCGCGGCGCAAACAACTGCTTGAAAACGCAGGCTTCCGGTTTGAAGTGCGGGCTGCGGCTGTCGACGAGATACGGCTGCCTGGGGAATCCCCAAAAGCCTACGTCACCAGGCTGGCCGAGCGAAAGGCATTCGCCATAGACTGCGCGGTGGGGGAAGTGGTGCTGGCAGCGGATACGGAGGTGGTTGTTGACGGTCAAACGCTAGGAAAGCCAACCGATCCCTCTCATGCGATGGAAATGCTGCGGCTGCTTTCCGGGCGCGACCACGTGGTGCTCAGCGGAATCTGCCTGCGGACGCTGGAGCACTGTGTTTTGGACTGTGTGGAGACGAAGGTGATCTTCCGGCCGCTTGAAGAAGACGAAATCCAGGAGTACGTGCAAACTGGAGAACCGATGGATAAAGCCGGCGGATACGCCATCCAAGGAATAGCCTCTAGGTTTGTTGAACGCATCGAGGGTTGCTTCTTCAACGTGGTTGGCCTTCCGGTGTCGACCATCGATCGGCATCTGCGCGCCTTGAAGAACTTGTTGGAAACACGGTAAGCACCGGGGGCGGGAGCCAGTTGCGGCGCGGTTGACGGCAAGAAAAACCTGCTCATACAATGAGAAGGTCGAATACGAAAGGGAGGCCCAATGAGATCAATTGGTCCGATGGAGCTGGTCCTGATCCTGGCTGTCGCTCTGCTGATGTTTGGCGGTCGCAAGATCCCAGAAGTAGCAAAGGGTCTAGGTGAGGGCATCCGGAACTTTAAGAACGCTCTCAAGAGCGAAGAAAAGACCGAAGAAAAGAAGCAGGCGTAACGCTTCCCTGGGCTGCCCGCAAGTCTGTGGCGGCGCATTCATTCGGAACCCACCCATTCCATTACGAATCGAATAAGCCCCGCTTCGTGGTAATTCGCGGCGGGGCTTTCGCTTTTTCCCACTAGCCTTTGCTTCGCACTAGCTTTTGCGGGGCTTCACCCTTGGTTTTGGGAGGCCTGCCTGTTTGGCGGTTGGCCCTCCGTCGGCGCTCGGCTGTGTGGTGTGGTGCGGTTCTACTTTTTCTTCGGGGGTACGATCGCGTCTTTGACAGCTTTGGCCACGCGGAATTTCACGACTTTCTTCGCCGGAATCTTGATCTGCTCGCCCGTGGCTGGGTTGCGGCCCATGCGTGCCTTGCGCTCCTGGCGCACCAACTTGCCGATGCCTGGAAGCACGAACTGCCCCGTCTTTTTCGTTTCCCGAACGGCGATGGCAGCGTAGGTTTCAATCATCGACTTGGCGACCTTGTTGGTCACTGCGCAGGTTTCAGCAAGTTCTTTAATCAACTGAGATTGCGTCATGCGGTCAGCCATTGGTATTTCCGATCCTCCCAAGATGTACGTGCTTGTTTTTCCTCATCGATTGGCGCTAGGTCTGCGCGAGAAAGATGGATCTTGCCCCGACATAGCGCCCAGGCACGGAAACTCACGTTCCTGTGCTCAACGCACACTCATCATAAGGAATCCCCGCTTCGATGTAAAGGGGAAAGCGTAAAAAAGCCCGAAAAACCGCATTTTTTCGGTCCTCGAAACGCTTGGGAAGCCCATTTTTCGGGCCTCCCGTGAATAAAACATTTTTTGCCTCTCTTGTTTTCGCCACCTAGGACGCTACCGGCTGCTCGCCCTCGTTCTCCGCTGCCTGGCTGCCGGCATAGGGACTTGAGCCCAATCGCGGCGGTCGCCACCCGCTGGCTGGCAGGTGGAGACTCTCGTCCGGAATCAACCGTGCCCCCTCGAGCCGCATCGCGACTTGCTCATAGGGTTCGGCGAACTTGTTTTTGGTGGATGAAATCCAGATTCGAGAGCTCTCACGGCGCAGGTGCAAACGAATCGAGGAGTGTAGCCCAAGGATCCGGCCTGCCGACGAGGTTTCGGGCGTGCCCGGCTGGGGGCGGCATCGCAATTGATTCACAGCCACGAGTGCCACACCCCCACGCCCGGCCAGATGCCTCAGCTTACGCAGCATCCGCGAGACCAGCTCCTCGTGCGGATCAAGTTCCGGACTTGCTTCCGTTTCTGACCCAAAAATAAGCGTTCCGGGAGGCGAAAGCGCGGCGATGGTATCAATCACCAGAAGATCAACGCTGAAGCTCCGAAGCAATGCCTCGGCGATTGCGAGTGCCTGACCCCCATGGTCCGGTCGCGCCAGAACCAGCCCGTCGAGACAAACGCCGCAGCGTGCGGCCCAGCTTGCATCGAACTTGTGTTCTGCGTCGATGTAGACCGCTGAGCAGCTTTGCTTCTGAGCCGCGGCAATCCAATGAAGTGCAAGCGTCGTCTTGGCGCAATCGGGAGGGCCGAAGACTTCGATGAGATGGCAGCGGGGAATCCCTTCGCCGAGTAGGCGGTCCAACGCCACAAACCCGGTTGAAATGACCGCAGGCGCCCCTGGCAAAGGCATGCTCCCCTGCCATTAGTGGTCCGCGGCGCCGAGGAATCTCAAAGTTTTGTCGCCGCATTCGGAAACGCGGCAATTGGGATGCGGGTCGAGTGCTACTCTTCTCTGATCACCAGGCGAATTTGCGGCTCTGGTTTGGGGATGGGTCCTCAGAGCCCCTTCCTCGCGAGATAAAGAATAAGGTCAATGATGCGCATGGAGTAGCCCCACTCATTGTCGTACCAAGAGACGACCTTGACCAGGTTGCCGTCGAGCACCTTGGTGAGCTGGGCATCCACGATCGAGCTGTTTGGGTTCTGCATCATGTCGCTTGAAACAACCGGATCCTCGGTGTAGCCCAAAATCCCTTTGAGCGGGCCTTCCGCGGCTTCTTTGAGCGCTTTGTTGACCTCTTCCGTGGTGCAGGGCTTCGCCGTTTCACACACAAAGTCCACCACCGAAACATTGGGCGTTGGCACGCGCATCGCATAGCCGTCGAGTTTGCCCTTGAGTTCGGGCAAGACCAAGCCGATGGCTTTGGCCGCGCCGGTTGTAGTGGGAATCATGTTCATGGCCGCCGCACGGGCGCGGCGCAAATCCTTGTGCGGAAAATCGAGCACGTTCTGGTCATTGGTGTAGCTATGAATGGTTGTCATCGAGCCCTTGACCACACCGAATTTTTCATGCAACACCTTGACGAGCGGCGCAAGACAGTTTGTTGTGCACGAAGCGTTGGAGATAATGTGATGCTTCGCTGGGTCGTAGCTCGACTCGTTGACGCCCAGCACGATGGTGACGTCCTCGTTTTTCGCCGGTGCAGAAATAATCACCTTTTTTACGGAACCGCGCAAGTGCTTGGCGGCCATGGGTCCATCGGTAAACTTTCCCGTCGACTCGACCACGATGTCCACGCCGAGCGATGGCCAGTCAATCTCTGCGGGATCCTTAATGGCGAACACTTTAATGTCGTGACGGCCAACCTGAATGCTGTCGGCGTCATGCTTTACCTCTTCTTTTAAAGGTCCAAGGATGGAGTCGTACTTGAGCAAATGCGACAGCGTTTTTACGTCTGTGAGGTCGTTGGCTGCCACAAATTGAATCTCTGGGTTGTCTAACCCAGCTCGAACCACATTCCGGCCGATGCGGCCAAATCCGTTAATACCGACTTTAATTGCCATAAGAACCAGTGTGACTCCGTGATCTTGACTTGTACTTCACGCGCAAGCGCCTGAGGAGACACCCGCGGGAGGTTCGGCTGCTGATTCGCCGAACCGATCAATGACGTCCAACGCGACCCACCAAGGTGAGCCGATCTCTTGGAGGAGACCTTTTATTCTATCAGAGGGGTTGCTTCCGGCAGGCTGATCGAAGAGCCCGCCAGCCGGAGCAACAGACTGGGATTGGTGGGCAAGCATCGGCGCGTATGGCGCGTGCAAAAAATTTCGCGACCAGCGAAAGCGACCTTCTCAGCGCTCACAGCTTGAAGATGGGACCTGAGAACTCCTCCATGCGGCGTTTCCGTCCTGCTTGGAGGAACAACCCGCCCAGAATCGCCAACCCAAGACTGACGGGCAGCGCCAGCGTATGAATTCTTTGCGGGTTTAGCCGGTCGATGAGTTCGCCTTTGGCCCCGGCTGGACCTAGGCGGAGCCAGAGCATTACTCCGGCGAGAATGAGCAGGAAAATCTGGCGGGCCTGTTTTTTGGCGCTGGCGAGAGTTTTGCTGTTGAGCGTGATCCAGCCGGCTAGCGAGCAAGCCAGAAACGTGGCGGCAAGACCGAGTAAGGTGGTGTGCAGCAAGAGTTGCCAGGGGGGAAGCAGCAATCTCGGCGCCTCGCCGCGGAAGCTGACCACAGAAAAGCCCAGGGCGAGGATTAACCAGTGGGTGGCTACTCCCGCGGCCATCGGCGCTAAGATCTGCGCCACGTAGCCGGGGCCTGGCGGCTGGGGGTGACGGGAACTCACGAGCGTGGCTACGGCTTGAGGCGCGAATAAACAGGGCAAGAGGATGTAAGCAAGAAGGAAGCCAACGTCTAGAAAGGAAAAGCCGAGCTGCCAGGGTACGACGACACCGAACAAGAGAATGGCGCCCAGATAAATCAAGCGATCCAATATCTGCTGACCCTTGAACCAGGCCACCAACTCTGCCCGCATGGCTTCTGCCAGCATTCTTTTCCAAGCCTACCACTGGGGTGCAAAAGGCCGTTGCGGTGGGGAAGCTCTGACAGGATCGCTTCTGCCTGTTATCATGATCAAGGGGCGTTGCCTGAACCTTGCGGTGAGGTGCGAGAGTGGTTGAATCGGGCGGTCTCGAAAACCGTTGTACCTTTACGGGTACCGTGGGTTCGAATCCCACCCTCACCGCCAGCACGCACGAGCGGATGGACCATCAGAGCCTGCCCTAGGGACTCGTCCCACTCCCCTTTTGTCCTGTTTCAAAAAGTGGAAGCCCCGCTTGCATGGAATGTTATACTTCCCGATACTGCTATGTCGGACTGGACTTTCGCGCAACGGGACCCGGAAGACCATCTCGCAAGGCTTCACTATTTCTCTTTGATCCGAAAACAAGGCGATCGCGAGATTGAGTTTCTGATCACCGTGAAGGAGTATGCGAGCCCGCCTGATCCAGCCTTGCCGTTCTATGCCTTTGCCGATAAGCAAACCAACCAGAAGACGGTCGCCTATACGCCCAATGGCTGGGGAAAGACCCTGCTGGAGGCTCTGTCGCGCTGCCGCGATGCGGTCATGCGTTTCCCTTACGAGGGAGAGTGATTTGCTCTTGACGGTTGGAAGGCTCTCTCCGGATTGGGCTCGCCACTGGGATGGGAACAGGGTTGATCGCCGGATCCATCCGGCGTGGCCCGTTTTCAGACTGAGAAGATTCTAGACTGTTATAATTTGGGTTTACCCTCCGTAGGAGATTCCACAGATGTTTGATCTGTTCCGCAGCAGGGAGAAAAGTACGCGCATCCTGCTGGGCACCTTGTTGATGCTGATTGCGATTTCCATGGTGGTGACGCTCATTCCAGGCGTCGGGACGGGCGATCTAGGCCAGTCTGATCAGGTTGTCGCGACGATTGGTGATGAAGAAGTGAGTATGCGGGAGATTTCCATGAGTTTGCAGGAGACGCTCAAAGGCCGAGACATCCCGCCAGACCTCATCTCCATCTACGCGCCGCAGATCGTCAATCAGCTCATTACCGAACGCGCCGTCGCCTACTACGCCAAAAACGTCGGATACCAAACCACCGATGAGGACGTGGCACATGTCATCCGCATGCAGGTGCCTCAACTTTTTGAGAATGGGAAATTCATCGGCAAGGAAGCCTACGCGCAATTCCTAGCCTCGAACAACACGACCATCGCCGAATATGAGCGGAGAGCCCGCATGCTAGCTGGGTTGCGGCGCCTCCAGGGCATGGTGCTTGAGGGTATGGTGGTGACGCCCCAGGAGATTGAGGCGGAATATCGAGCGCGGAACGACAAGGTGGTCCTCGATTACGTGAAGATCGATCCGAACGTGATCCGGAACCAAATTAAGGTTTCGCAGGAGGAGATCAACGCCCACTGGGCCTCTTCCCGCGCCATGTACAAAATTCCCGAAAAGCGAGCCTTCCGTATGCTCGTCGCCGACGAGGCCAAGGTTGGCGAATCCATCAAGATGAGCGATGCGCAACTGCTCAGCTTCTATAACTCCAACAAAGATTCTTTCCGCACGCCGGAACGTGTTCGTGCCCGCCACATTCTGATTAAAACCATGGACAAGCCCAAAGAGGAGCATGACAAGCTCAAAAAGAAGGCGGAGGACTTGCTTAAGCAGGTGAAGGCGGGGGCCGATTTCGCGGAGCTCGCCAAAAAACACTCCGAAGATACGGTTTCGGCCGCAAAGGGAGGTGACCTGGATTGGTTTGGCCGGGGGCAGATGGTGCCCGAGTTTGAGAAGGCGGCCTTTGCGCTGAAGCCCAACGAAATCAGTGACATCGTGACGTCTTCCTTCGGCTACCACATCATTCAGACCACGGCCAAGGAGGAAGCTCGCCTCAAACCCTTCGAGGAAGTGAAGGAGCAGATCCAGAAGGAACAAACCAAACAACAGGTCTACGACCGGATGCAGGAAAACATCGAGCAGGCGCGTCGCGAACTACTCAAGAACCCAGCTGCGGCGGAGTCCCTCGCCGCAAAGTATAGCTTGCACTTCGTGAAAGTGGAGCGAGCGGCGCGGGGTGAGGCGCTTCCCCAAGTAGGTCAATCGGTGGAACTGGACGACGCCGTTTTCGGTCTGCGCAAAAAAGGCGACGTTACAGATGTGGTTCAAGTTCCAGGCAGCAAGCTTGTCGTTGCCGTCCTAGACGATGTGATTCCGGAACGGCCCGCCGAGCTGTCCGAAGTGGAAAACCAGGTCCGCAGCGCCATTCAAAATGAACGCTCGCAAAGGATTTTCCAGGAACGCTCGAATCAGTTGATGGATGAGGTGCGCCGCAACAATGGCGATCTGCGCAAAGCAGCCGCAGCTTTAAAACTCGAAGTCAAGACCACGAATGAGTTTAGCCGCGAAAGCAACGCCGATGGAATCGGACCGGGCAATAATCTCGAGGAAGCCTTCCGCCGTGATGTTGGCGCCGTGTTTGGACCTGTGAATCTCGGTGGCACAAATTACATTTGCAAGGTGGTCAAAAAAGTGCCTGCCGATATGGCTAACTTCGAGCAGCAGAAGTTTGACATTTTGCTTCGCTTGAAGGGGCGCAAAGCTCAGGAGCGCAAAGATCTCTTTGAGGACGGGTTATTACAATTCCTCCAAAAGAAAGGGGTCGTCAAGATTAACAAAGACGCTGTGAAGCGTTTGGTAGACACCTACAAAAACTCCTAGCGAATGATTCACGCACTGCTGGAGTTTCTTCACACCCTTACGAATCCCGACAAGCTCATCCATTTGCTGTCCACCGTTCTTGGAGGGCCTCTGGGCTACCTGATGCTGTTTGCTGTGGTCTTCGCCGAAACCGGACTCCTGATGGGATTCTTTCTTCCTGGGGATTCGCTCTTGTTCACGGTCGGCGTGGTGGCGGGCGCTGGCCACCTCAACATCATCACGATTAATATTCTCCTCATGATTGCTGCGATTGTCGGCGATGGCTTTGGCTACTATTTGGGCCGGCGAACCGGGCCAGCAATTTTTAGCCGGCCAAATTCCCGCTTCTTCAGGCAAGAACACCTACAACGAACGCGAGAGTTTTACGAAAAGCACGGGGGAAAGACCATCATCTATGCCCGCTTCATCCCGATTATCCGCACCTTTGCTCCATTTGTCGCCGGCGTTGGCCAGATGAGCTATCCTCGCTTTGTCTCCTTTAACGTATTTGGCGGCATCGGTTGGGTGCTGAGCATGACCATGCTAGGCTATTTCCTGGGCAGCGTGCCCGTTGTACAGCGTCACTTTGAAAAGGTAATCCTGGGAATTATCTTCATCTCGGTGATGCCGATCTTCATCCAATACGCTCGGGGCCGGAACTAGGCTTCGATAACGGGGAGTTCGGGAGAGTGGCTATGCGCTGGCTGGGATTCTTACTGCTTCCAGCTCTGATGTGGTCTCACTCCGAGACGCTGGAAAAAAACCGCGCCGTGATCCGCCGGGCCGCGGAATTGCTACAGAAAGATGACGCCAATCTGGATAAGTTCTACTTTCTCCAGCGAAAGGAAACCAAACAACTGGACTCGGAGGGCCAGGTGAAGGCACGCACGGTCGTCACGACGCGGCGAGAGGCCTTTGACGGCGTCCCCGTCGTGCGTGTTGTGGCGCGGGACGACCGGCCGATCTCAGCCGAAGAGCAAAAACGTCAAGAAGAAGTCCTTCGTCAGAAGGTGCTTCAATACCGCACGAGGGAAGCACAAGAAAAATTAAATCCAACCGGCTCTTCAGCGCGAAAGCGTCAGGATTGGGAAGGGGAAGCCATGATTCGCGAGTTCCCCGAGGCTCTTGATTACCATTTCGTTGGCAACCAGGTCCGGCGCTCGCGAGAAACTCTGGTTTTCGACTTCTCGCCGCGGCCCGGTTACAAACCAAAGAGCGTGAAGATGAAATTCTTCGAAAAGATGCAGGGCCGGGTCTGGATCGACAAGCTCTCCAACGAATTGCTGGCGGCTGAGGCGGAAATCTTCGAAACCGTGAACATTGGTTTTGGCGTTGTGGCCACGATGCGCAAAGGCACCCGTTTCCGCCTAGAACGGCAAGAGGCGGCCCCCGGATTGTGGGTCACTGACAACTTTTATGTTCGCTTCGCGGCGCGCTTCATGCTAGTGAAGTCTTTTTTCCAAGAGATCGAAAGCAAGCTTACCAACTTTGAACTTCGACCTCAGGCGGTTGCGACAGCTTCCCGAGCCACGCTTTCTTCCACTGAAAGATGAGCCCCGAGAGCCTAATTTCCCAGCCCTGTGGCGATTCACGCTCGAGTTGAAGCTTGGATCTCGAATGGGAGCCAACATTTAGCGGCGTGCCATGCGGTCGGTGTCCTGCTCTCGGAAGCGTTGACAGAAAGCGGGGGCGAGAAGGAAGACTGCGCCGACAGCGTTACGAAGAAGAATGGCAGAAGTGTCTGTGGGGCTGAGCGAGGCGACGGATAGCATGACGCCAATTCCGCACGCGATGGAGAAGAAACAAGCAGCGGGACTGTTTGCGAGTCTTCCTAGTACCTTTTGCACTTTGGTTCCCTCCCACCACCATCTTCACCAAGTGCTCGCGCTCGATTCATCCCGCGTTTCCCCTTAATTGGAGCCAGGATTTCGCCTCAGCGATTGCGCTGACCGCTCGGAAGCCCTAAAGCTCGGCCACCAATTTCGCGAGCAAGGCGGTGCGGTCGGCCATTCGCTCGATCAGAATACATTCGTTCCAAGCATGGGCCCCTTCCCCCACCGCACCCAGGCCGTCCAAGGTCGGTACTCCGAGCGCCGCCGTGAAGTTTCCGTCCGAGCCGCCGCCTGTGCTTGATTGCTCCAACTTCACTCCCAGTTCCGCGGCAAGCCGCTTTGCAATCGCAAACAACTTCCGACTGCCAGGGTTTGGCTCCATCGGAGGACGGTTCAAGCCGCCCTGCACTTGGATGGCGCACCGGCGGTCCGTAGGTCTTAAAGAGCGGAATTTCTTGTCGAGGGCGATGAAATCCCGCAACTTTGCGACGCGGACGTCAATTTCGGCGCCGGCCCGCTCGGCGATGACATTCGAGCGGGTGCCGCCATAAACGACGCCCGGGTTGACGGTGATACCCTTTTTCAGATTCGTAAAAGAGGCGATCCTTTCGATCTGGCGGGCGAGTTCAACAATGGCGCTCGCGCCTGCCTGGAAATCCACACCGGCGTGCGCTGCGATGCCCCGCACTGTCACTTCATAGCGGCCAACGCCTTTGCGCGCGGTCTTCAGTTTTCCGGCCAATCCTGTCCCGGGTTCGAGGACCAGAACGGCTAAACTCCGGCGCGCCTCTTTTTCCGTCAGCGGACGCGAGGACTCGCTTCCGGTCTCTTCATCCGAATTCACTTGGAGGACTACTTTTCGTTTTACGGGAATGTCTAACTCGCGCAGAGCTCGCATGGCGTAAAGGAAAAACGCTAAGCCCGCTTTCATGTCCAGCACTCCTGGACCCCACAACCTCCCATCTGCCTGCCGGAACGGCATATTCTTCAGGGTTCCAAGCGGCCACACCGTATCGGAGTGACCGAGAACAAGCACTTGCCCGGATTTCTTGCGCCCGGGGAGCGCGAAATCGATCTGAAGGTGGCGGGCAAAGCGGCCGCCAGGAAAGGTTTTTATCTTGCCAAGATCGCTCGCTTGCGCCGCCAGTAAGTCCACAAAGCGGTTAACTGCGCCGACGTCATCTGAGGGCGACTCGCATTCCACCATTTCTTTCAAAGTTGAGATCAAAGCTGTTTGTTGGGATTGAACATAAGAAAGAATGGCGTCCATTGCCTGTTATAATAGCGGCTTTACATGCCTAGCCTGGACCTCTTGGCGATTCGCGACATTCTGCCCCATCGCTACCCGATGTTGCTGGTCGATCGAATCGTCGAGCTCGAAGAAGAACGCGTTGTTGGAATTAAAAACGTTTCGGCGAATGAGCCTTTCTTTAGCGGACACTTTCCCGCTTTTCCTGTCATGCCCGGAGTGCTGATTGTGGAGGCCATGGCGCAGGTGGCTGGCGTTTTAGTGTTGCAGAACATTCCCGACCGGCAAAATAAGCTTGTGCTTTTGATTGGCATCGAAGAAGCCAAATTCCGCCGGCCGGTCGTGCCCGGCGACCAGCTCCGCATCGAGATGAAAGTGGAGCGGAGGAAAGCAACCGTGGCGAAAATGTCTGGCAAGGCGGTCGTGGACGGCAACGTTGTAGCCGAAGCGACCGTGATGTGCAAACTCGCCGACCGGGAAGCTGGCTTGCCCCCGACCTAGACCTGCAAACCATGGCGATTCATCCGACCGCGATCATTGACCCCACGGCGCGAATCGCAACGACAGCAGAGATTGGCCCTTACTGCATCATCGGCGCAGAGGTGGAGATTGGGGAGCGGACCCGCCTCATGGCCCATGTGTACGCCGAAGGCCCCACACGGATCGGCGAGGACAATCTTTTCTATCCCTACTCCACGATCGGTGTTGCCAGTCAAGATTTGAAGTACCGAGGAGAACGTGCAGAAACCCTCATCGGTCACCGCAACCGCATCCGGGAATTCGTGACCATCCATCGCGGTACGGAAGGAGGAGGACGGCTCACCTACATCGGCGACGACAACTTGATCATGGCCTATTCGCACATTGCTCACGACGTCCGGATTGGAAACCACTGCGTGCTGGCCAATGGAACGACTTGTGGCGGGCACGTAACGATTGGCGATTGGGCAGTGATCGGAGCCTTTACCGGATTACACCAGTTCTGCCGGGTCGGCCGGCATGCCATCATCGGGGGCTATAGCGTCATCACTCAAGACGTGATGCCGTTTTCCAACACCACTACCCCGCGGGAGGCGAAGAGTTACGGCGCAAATAAAGTCGGTCTCGAGCGGCGGGGTTTTCCGCCGGAAACCATCGATGCGCTTCAGAAAGCTTTGCGCTTGCTCACCCGCGCTCAGCTCAATACTTCTCAGGCTATTGAGCGGATTCGAGCGGAAGTGCCAGCATGCGCCGAAATCGACGAGCTTATCGCTTTCATTGAATCCTCCGAACGCGGTGTCATTAAGTGAAGTACGGACTCCTTGCCGGCAACGGACGCTTCCCGGTCCTGGCGCTCGAAGAAGCCCGTAAGCTGGGGCACGAAGTCGTCGCGATTGGGATTCGCGAAGAAGCTTCCCCCGAAATCGAGTCACTTGCCCGCCGCACTTACTGGATTTCGCTCGGGCAGCTGTCCAAACTCATCGAGGTGCTGAAACAAGAGGGGGTTACCGAGCTGGTCATGGCGGGTCAAGTCAAGCACGTTCAAATCTTTTCCAACATCCGCCCGGACTGGCGGCTGGCGAAGCTGCTGTTGTCGCTAGAGGCCAAAAACACCGACGCGCTAATTGGAGGTGTGGCGAAGGTTCTCGAGCAGGAGGGTATCCAGTTGCGCGACTCGACTTTCTTGCTCAAGCCGCTGCTGGCGGACGAGGGTGTCATGACGCGCCGTAGACTGAACGCGCGCGAGGAAGCAGATGTGCGCTACGGGCGCCAAATCGCGAATGCGTTGGCCAGCTTCGATGTCGGCCAAAGCGTGGCCATTTGCGAGCGAGCTTGCCTGGCCGTGGAGGCCATGGAAGGTACCGACGCCATGTTGCGCCGCGCTGCGACGCTCGCCAATGGCCGGCCCATTACGCTGATTAAAGTGTCTCGGCGCCGGCGTCACTTGCTGTTTGATGTACCCGTCGCGGGGCCGCAAACCATCCTAACCATGAAGGAAGCCGGCGCTACGGCACTCGCTGTTGACGCGGGTCGCACGCTGCTGCTTGACCGGGCCGAACTTTTAAAGCTGGCCAACGAGGCAGAGATTGCGGTGGCGGGTTTCCAGCCGGAGGAAGAATGAGAATTGCCGTGGTAGGTGTGGGCGCATTTGGCCGCCATCACTTGCGAGTGATCCGGGACTGCCCGCGCGCGCAGCTTGTCGCCGTTTTCGATCGCGATCCTGCCCGCGCCCAATCCGCTGCCGAGGAATTCGGCTGTGCCGCGGTATCCTCGCTCGAAGAACTCTTCGGGCGAGTCGACGCGGCGGTTGTGGCAACCCCCACGGAAACCCACGCCGAGGTCGGATGCGCGCTCCTGGCAGCAGGCATTGACGTCTTAATCGAAAAACCCGTGGCCTCTCGCTTAGAGGAAGCGCGCCGGCTGCAACAAGCTTGTAGTTCAGACCGGATCCTCCAGGTTGGGCATCTCGAGCGCTTCAATCCGGCCGTGCTCGCCCTTCGCGAAATCGTCACGACTCCCTTGTTTTTCGAGATTCACCGCTTGAGCGTTTTCACTCCCCGCAGTCTAGATGTGGATGTGGTGCTGGATCTCATGATCCACGACATCGACCTCGTGCTCGATCTGGTGGGCCAGATCCCCGCAGAGATTCGCGCCGCGGGAATTTCGATTCTTTCAAGCAAAGTCGACATCGCAAACAGTCGGCTGGCGTTTCCCGGTGGCTGCATCGCCAATCTCACGGCTAGCCGTGTGTCGACCGAAAAAGTGCGCAAGCTGCGACTCTTCCAGCCGCATCAATATGTCTCGATTGACTACACTCGTCAAGACGGCGTTGTGATCCGGGTTTCTCACGGCCATCAAATTGCGTTCGAACAGCTTTCGGTGTCGAAAGCCGAGCCCTTGAAGCTCCAGTTTGAGTCCTTTGTCGATTGCATCCAAAGCCGAAAAAAACCCATCGTAGGGATTGAGGAGGCCATGCGCGCCCTCCGAGTGGCCCACGAGATTCTTGATAAGATCGAAGAGCACGCAGCGCTGGTCAAGAGGTCTCTGGCCCTCAAAGAGTAGACGCCGATGAATTCCTTGGCCAATCGGTTCGACTCCCCAGCTCGGGAGCCCCAGTTTTTGCTCCAAATTCCGTCCGATCCCAAGCGGACGCGAGCTTCGGCAGTGGTCTCGGTGTTGCTCCATGCGGTTGGTCTACTTGGGTTAACCCAGGTGGAATTTCGTCCCCCAGCCCGGCGTGCGGTTGAGTTTCCTCAAATTGTCGTTCGGCAGGTGACGCCGCTTGCGGCGCCGCCTCGCGAAGTTCTCGAGCGGCTGACGCAGAAAGCCCCGAACATCAACCGCCCTAGTCCAGAACTGGATCTTCCGGGATTGATTGCCAGGCCCGAGCGGAAGGCGCCGCCGCCGGTTGCAGCGCTTTCTCCGAAGCCCTCTTCTGCGATTCCCGCGGCGCTACCCCCTTTGCCGGCAGCGCCCAAGATTGAAGCCGAGCTGCCGCAGGTGGCCCAGCTTCCGCCGGCGGGCCCCGGCCTTTCCCCGCTTGCGCCGCCGGCCGTTGAACGGCCCCCGGAAAAGCCGAAGCTCTCCTTTGAAAGCGTCTCGAGTGGAGCCTTCGGAACGGGGAACGTTTCGGGCGGTCCCCGTCCCTCAGAAGTGAAGCTCGATACACCCAAGCCTGGCGTGGAGCAGGCAGTGGCCCGGGTTATCCAACGTCCTGGGGGGCGGTTGGTGGTCGGCGACGACCTGGAAGGTCCTTTCACTGGCGCCGAAAGTTTCAGCCAGCAAGCTGCGCCAGGCCGGATGGGCAGCCAGCTCGAATTGCTGAGCGACCCTCAAGGCGCAGATTTCCGCGGATATCTGATCACGGTACTTTCCACCGTGCGCCGCAACTGGTTTGCCGTGATTCCGGAAAGTGCGCGGATGGGACGGAGGGGCCGAACCGTCATTCAGTTTGCGATCGCGAAGAACGGGAGCGTGCCGAAGTTAGTGATTTCTTCACCCTCTGGAGCCGAACCGCTGGATCGCGCGGCCGTGGCGGGAATTAGCGCGTCCAATCCCTTTCCCCCGCTCCCAGCGGAATTCCGTGGAGATCACATCCGCCTGCAGCTTTCCTTCAGCTACAACATGCCTCGCTAGTGGCCGAATCGCCGCCAGGGAGCGATCATTTGCTGAAAGAAATTCTGAGGGTACTGTTCGATGCCCGCAAAGCCCAGTTTGGGCGGCTGCTGGCTCGGCAAGTACGCAGTACCGAAAATCCAGTCCCAAAGGCTCAGAGAGATCCCGAAATTCTTGTTGGTGGGCCCGCAATCCGGATGCGCGTGATGCCAGATATGCATCTGAGGAGAATTGAAGACATATCGCAGTGGCCCGAGCCCGAGGCGGACATTGGCATGGGCATAGTGTCCAAAAAACGTGGCCAGCACGCCGTTCCAGAACATCGCCTGCTGGCTGAACCCCAAAAACGCCAGCGGAACATAGAGCAAGCTGTCGTAAACCACTTGTTCGACCCAGTGATACCGCCAGTTGCCAATCCAATCCATCTCCACGACGCTGTGATGGACCTTGTGGAAGCGCCAAAGCCAGGGCACGCGGTGGAGGAGGTTGTGGATGCAATATTTTAGGAAATCAAAGACCACGAACAGGACCACCAGCTGAAGCCAAAACGGCTTTGCTTCCATGAGATGGAGTGCAACGGGCGCGTAAGAAGGGAACGATCGAAGCCAGCCCGCCGTCGCGATCCCGACGAGCATGCCGAAAAAGTGGGCGTTAAAAACGATATAGAAGACATCCTGGAGCAAGCCCGCACGAAAAAGTTTTTGCTTGCGCCAGGGCCGGACGCGCTCTGCAATCCAAAACAAGAGGGCAAAACCAGCTAGCCAGACAGGATAAACCAAGGGTCACCCTCCGATCGCGTACATCGGGCGGGGCGGCGGAACGAAGCGGCTGGTGTTAATTTCGTGCCCCAGCCACTTTGCTTGGACTGTTTCTTGAATCAGCCTGGCGATGTCCTCGTCGCTGGAGCCATCGCGCAACAGCGTTTTCACGTTCCGCTCCTCGAGGGCGAACAAACAGTATCGAAGATGCCCGTCCGCTGTGAGCCGGATCCGGTTGCAGTTGAGACAGAAGGGTTTGCTCACGCTAGCGATGAAGCCAACGCGGCCGACGCCATCGCGGAAACGAAATTCGGTGGCTGGGGCCCGGGGGTCCTGATCTGGGATGGGGTCCAGAGGGCCAATTTCTCGGCGCAGGACTTCCAGGATGTCATCCATCAGCAATACTTTGTCGCGGTCCCATAGCCCCTGGCTATCGAGCGGCATAAACTCGATGTAACGAATTTCCACCCCGCGCTGGCGGCCGAAGCGGGCAAGCGGGGCAAGATCGGGCTCAACCAAGTTCTTCACCGCAACCGCATTGATCTTCACGGGGTGAAAGCCCAGCGCTAGGCAGCGCTCGATGCCTTCTAGCACCCGGTCTAAGTCGTCGCGGCGCGTGATTTGCCGGTAGCGTTCGCGATCTAGGGTGTCTAAATGGATGTTGATGCGGCGCAACCCCGCCTCGTAAAGGGCGGGTGCAGATTCGGCCAGCAACACTCCGTTGGTGGTCATGGCCAGGTCACGGATCCCCGGTATGGCCGCCAGTTTGCGGATCAGCACGGGGAGATCCTTGCGGAGCAGCGGTTCGCCACCCGTGATGCGAAGTTTGTCCACGCCCAAACGGGCAGCCACCTGGACGAAGCGTTCAATCTCTTCAAAGGTCAGGATCTCGGAGCGCGGCTGAAAATTCTTCGCATCTTCCGGCATGCAATAAAAGCAGCGGATGTTGCAGCGGTCAGTGACACTGATGCGGAGATTGTGATGCAAGCGGCCAAAACTGTCGACCAGTGGCGGCATAGCTTATCGCAGCGCGAGCATGCGTTCGATTGGTTTGCGGGCGCGATCCATCAATTCTGCTGGCAGTTCCACTCGCGGAGCAAGGTCGCGCAGACAATCACGCAGTTTCTCAAGCGTGTTCATTTTCATGTAAGGGCACTCGCTGCAGTTGCACTGCTCGTTGGCCACAAAGTGATAGAGCTTCTCGGGAGCCCGCTTGCGCAAGGTGTGCTGAACTCCGCTTTCGGTCACGATAATAAATTCTTTCGCCGGGTGATTCACGCACCAGTCTATAATGGCTGAAGTCGAGCCAACGAAATCAGCCATGGCGAGCACATCGGCTGGGCATTCGGGGTGAGCTGCCACGAGCGCATTGGGGAATTCACTGCGGGCCTTCACGAGTCGCCGGGCAGGAAACGTCGCGTGGACAAAACAAGCCCCCTGCCAGATGCGCATGTTCGCGCGCCCGGTTTTTTGTTTCACATAGTTGCCCAAATTGAGGTCCGGCAGAAACAGCACCGGCTGCTCAGCAGGAATCGAGTTGACGACATCCACGGCGTTTCTGGACGTGCAAATCACGTCGCTTTCGGCTTTGACCGCCGCGGAGGTGTTGATGTAACTCACCAAAACGTAATCAGGATAGCGCTGTTTAAAGGCGCGGACCTTCTCCACAGGGCAATTGTCCACCAGGCTACAACCGGCGTCTTTATCCGGAACGACCACAATTCGGGTAGGGTTTAAGATTTTGGCAGTTTCCGCCATGAACCAGACGCCGCAAAAGGCGATCACTTCGCCCTCGACTTGCTGGGCCTTACGGGCCAGTTCTAGGCTGTCGCCTACAACATCGGCTAATTCCTGGATCTCTGGCTCTTGATAGTGGTGGGCGAGTAAGATCGCTTTTCGTTGCTGCTTCAGTTCTAGAATTTCCTCTGTCAAGGTGGTGGTTACTGCCATGCCTCGCCCGATCCTCTTGGGTTCCCTTTCATTCTAACAATCAGATGACGGAAGCACGCTCGCAAGCCGCCCGCCGTGCGAAGGCTGAATGCTCTTGTAGACAGGTCGAACATCCCGGAGGGTGAAAGGATGGGAAGCCCCTTCATCTTGTTGGATGCGGCTTTACTCAGCGAGGATTCGCGGCTTGCCGGGCCAACGAGCTTGTGTCGAGCTACAGCTTGAGGAGGGCCCGCAGTCGTTTGGTCTGTACCCGGCTCACGGGGATCTCGGTCTGGCGTTTGTCGTCCATGCGGAGTTGATAGCTCGATTTAAACCAAGGCACGACCTCGCGGATGCGGTTGATGTTCACCAAATAAGACCGGTGAGCACGCCAGAAAATCTCAGGATCGAGGTTCGATTGCAATTCTTCGATCGTCCGGTAGTTGGACTGGCCTTCCAGATTGGAAGCCACGACGGTGATGAGACCATCCTCGATCGTGGCGTAAATGATGTCCTGGGCGTCGACAATAAAGTTGCGGGAGCCACTCTTGACCAAAACTTTATTCCGTTGTAGTGCGGGTTTGGGCGTAGGGGGCTCGCTCTGGGCTGGGGCTTGTCGTTCAGAGAGATATCGCCGGACCCGTTCAATCGTGTGCTCCAACCTTTCCTTGTCAACTGGCTTCAGCAGATAATCCATGGCCTCCACTTCGAAGGCTTCGATAGCATAGCTATCAAAGGCCGTGACCAGCACGAAGTAAGGACAGTTGGCGGGATGCTTTTCGCGCACGCGGCGGATGGTGGCCAGTCCGTCCAGTCCGGGCATTTGAACGTCTAAAAACACCAGCTCTGGCTCTAACTCCTCAACCATTTCGAGGGTTTCTAGCCCGTTGGAGGCGGCGCCGAGCACTTCAATGTCCGGGAACTGCTTCAACAGGAACGTAAGTTCTTCACGGGCTAAGGGTTCGTCGTCAGCAAGGAGAGTCGGAATAGTGTGACCCGCGCGAGAAGCCATCGCAAGGTGATAGTATAACACTTGAAGCATGTTGCACATCCAAGCTTCATAGCGCGCCACCATCCGAAGGAGCCATACGTCGTTTGCCAGTTAACAGCCCTGTCAACATCGCTCCGGCCCAAGGCAAGCTCGGAGTTCTAATTCCCGGTCTGGGAGCCGTCGCGACAACCTTTATTGCAGGAGTGGAGGCCATTAAGCGCGGCCTTGGGCGCCCAATTGGTTCCTTAACCCAGTTGGCTACGATTCGTCTGGGAAAGCGGACCGAAGGTCGCACGCCCCTCATTCGCGATTTCGTGCCTCTGGCCAACCTGGAAGATCTTGTGTTTGGAGGCTGGGATATCTATCCGGATACGGCTTACGAATCGGCGCTCCATGCGAAGGTTCTCGAGCCGGCTCTGCTCGAACAGGTCAAGGAGCCCTTGCAGGCGATCAAGCCCATGCCCGCCGTCTTCGAACAAGAGTATGTCCGGCGTCTGAACGGCCCAAATGTCAAGACGCAAGGTTCGAAGATGGACAAAGCGCAAGCCCTGATTGCCGACATTGAGAACTTTCGCAAGACTCACAACTGTGACCGGTTAGTGATGATCTGGTGTGGCTCGACAGAGGTTTACCATACGCCCACCTCCGTTCATCAGACCTTGGCGAACTTCGAAGCGGGCTTGGCGAAGAATGATCCCGACATCGCTCCGAGCCAGATCTATGCCTACGCTGCGCTAATGACCGGCACTCCTTTTGCGAACGGTGCGCCGAATCTGACCTCTGATATTCCGGCTCTCATCGATTTAGCGCGAGAACGTCAGATCCCGATTTGTGGCAAGGATTTCAAAACCGGGCAGACGTTCATGAAGACGCTGGTTGCTCCGGGTCTAAAAGCGCGGATGTTGGGCCTGAGCGGTTGGTTTTCCACCAACATTTTGGGCAACCGGGACGGCGAAGTGCTGGAAGATCCCGGTTCGTTTAAGTCGAAAGAGGAAACCAAACTTTCTGTACTCGAGCAGATCCTCCAACCTCATCTTTATCCAGAGCTTTACAAGGATCTCTACCACGCAGTGCGGATCAATTACTACCCGCCGCGCGGTGACGCCAAGGAAGGTTGGGATAACATCGACATCTTCGGGTGGCTCGGCTACCCGATGCAGATCAAGATCGACTTTTTATGCCGCGATTCGATCCTCGCGGCTCCGCTCGTACTCGATTTGGTGCTCTTTCTGGATCTGGCGCAGCGGGCGGGAATGAAGGGCATTCAGGAATGGCTCTCATTCTACTTCAAAGCGCCCATGACGGCGCCGGGTCTTTATCCCGAGCACGACATTTTTATCCAGTTGATGAAACTCAAGAATACGCTGCGATGGATGCGTGGCGAAGATCTCATCACGCACCTCGGCCTTGAGTACTACGATTAAGAACATCGAAAGAAGGCAAGCTGTAGATTCTCTATGAAAGTCCTGGTGATTGGAGGCACGCTCTTCATCGGCCGTCCTTTGGTTCAATCCTTGGTGAAGGCTGGTCATGAGGTCTGGATTCTCCACCGGAAATCCGAGCACGACTTCGGCAAAAAAGTGGGCAACTTAAGGGCGGATCGCAATGACCCCGCAGCTGTGAAACAGGCCATTGGAGAGCATAGGTTTGAGGTGGTCTTTGACAATGTTTACGACTGGCAGCGGGGTACGACGGCAGCGCACATCGAGGCTACCGTTAAGGCTTGCGGCGATCATTTGAAACGGTACATCTTCATGTCCTCGGTGGCGGCCTACGGCGACGGCTTGAATCACCATGAAGGGGATGCTCTAGCGCCGGACGATCACCCCGATCCCTATGTTCGGAACAAGGCGCAATCCGAGCGGCTGCTGTTCCGCATGCACCAGCGCTACGGGACCCCAGTTGTGACGCTCCGGCCGCCCTATATCTACGGCCCGGGTAATCCGTTCTATCGCGAAGCCTTTTTCTGGGACCGTTTGCGAGATGGCCGCCCCATCATCATCCCCGGCGACGGGCGCCGCCTGATGCAATTTGTCTATGTCAAGGATCTTGTGTGGGCTTGCCTGCGCGCGATGGAGGAGCCCAACGCCGTTGGCCACGCCTTCAATATCGCCAACTCGCGCCCACTCACGCAGGTGGAGGTTGTGCAGGCCATCGGCGAGGCTGCCAACAAGAAACCCTCGCTTGTGCGCATCCCGCGCGAGAGGATTCTCGCCTTGGGCGGGGACCCAATGAAGGCTCCGCTCTATTTTGGCGTGTATTTCGACATGCCCGCCATCACGCAGGTTATTAGCAAGGCGCAGCGTGTTTTGAAATTTAAGCCTACGCCCTTTGCGGAGGGTCTCAAGGAGACCTACCGCTGGTACCTGCGTAACAAAACACGGATGCTAATCGATTACAGTTTCGAGGACCGCTTGCTGGCCCAGTACCAAGTTGCCGCACATGCTTGAGGCAGTCAGCCGCAGGCTTGAACGCAGGAACGAGACGACGCCGCCCAGGGCCGGGGAGTACGAGATAGGTGGGAAGGGGAGGGGTGAGAGAGTGCCCTCCCGACCCCCGCTATTAAACGAAAAAAACGCATTTCTCCCTTAATTTTCCGTTGCTTTTATCTTTCCCATTCGCTAAGAGCTGTGATACGATGAAGGTGCTTCGATGGACTGCGTCCATGGACGAGCCCACCAAAGAATCCCCGACGGAGTGATTTACATCACCGAATGAGTTTCACGGTTTTTCTTGGCAACCTGCCTACATGGGTTACCAAAGACGACATCCTTGCGTGGCTAAGGGCGGAAAGCTTGGTCGCGGATGAAGTCAAGGTAATCCGGAACCCCGAGACCCAGGAGTCAAAAGGCTTCGCCTTTATTGAGGCGCCCAACGCGGAGGAAATGGAATCGATCATTCGCCGTTTTGACCGCGCGCCGCTGGAAGATCGCATCTTGCGCGCCAATCCCGCGCAGCCCCCTCGGTCGAAGGCGGCAAAGGGGCAGTCTCCCAACCTGCCCGCAGCCTCGGCCAGCGTAGAGCGGCCAAAGCGCGGCGGTAAAAAGCACAAAAAGCACAAAACTCCTCAACCGCAGAGTGCTTTTGCCCAGGAACTGGCCAAGGCGCTCTAGGCAACGCCTTTCGGGCAACCCCAGGGGCGGCGGCCGTTGAAGCGGCCGTGTTGAGGGGTAGCGCTTCTTATGCTTTTTGGGCGCGCGGAAGCCTTCCCCCGCGGTGCACCCCCATTTCCCATCTCCCATTTCGCACTTCGTAACTCAGTGATATAGTGATAGCCAGAGTTGGTAGGCCGCAACCGACGAGCTCATCCAAATCATCCGTCGTCATCCAGAAGGGAAATGCGAATGTGATCGATCTCTTGTTCATCCGGCTGTTCTTCATTCTCGTGACCTCACTCTGCGCATTCTTCCTCCAACCGTTTTCTCTCTCCCCTCTTTCTTCAGGCCTGGTGGGGCTACTCTTAGGGGTCGGCATTGTCCTCTTTGAGATCCGGATCCGGCAAATTACGCTCAAGCGTCTCATTGGAGCAGCGATTGGCAGCATCCTGGGTATCATCGGAGCCTATTTCATCTCGCTCGTCCTCCGCCAAGCGCTTCCCCAGAATTCGAGCACGATCCCGTTCTTGCAGCTGCTCATCCTTTTGCTGATGACTTATGTGGGTTTGATTCTCGGCGCCAATAAAGGGGATTTACTCAATCTTTCGGCTCTGGGTGGTGTTTTTGGTGGAGAAAAAATTCAGAAGCATTCCTTTAAAATCCTCGATACAAGCGTCATTATTGATGGTCGGATTGCCGACGTCGTGGAAACCGGCTTCCTCGATGGTGCTCTGGTGATCCCGCAATTTGTGTTGCGCGAGCTCCAACTGGTGGCCGATTCTCCAGACTCAATTAAGCGCAACCGCGGACGCCGGGGGTTGGATATTTTGCAGCGCATCCAGAAAATTCCAGATCTCAACGTGCAGATCGTGGAGGACGACTTCCCCCAAATCCGCGACGTGGACATGAAGCTTATCGAGCTGGCCAAGTTATACAACTGCAAAATCGTCACCAACGACTTCAACTTGAACAAAGTGGCGCAACTGCACGGCGTCGATGTCCTTAATATTAATGAATTGGCCAATGCGCTAAAGCCCGTCGTGCTGCCTGGCGAAACCATGCGGGTTTTCATTCTCAAGGAAGGGAAAGAGTACAACCAAGGCGTGGCCTATTTGGATGACGGAACCATGGTCGTTGTGGACAACGCGAAGCGTCTCATCTCCAAGACGATCGACATCTCGGTCACGAGCGTTTTGCAAACCACGGCCGGCAAAATGATCTTCGGCAAGTACGACGAACGAGTTCACGCCGTCCACGACAAGCATTTAGGCTCGGAGAAACCCTCGCGCGAGCACCATCCTGCGGCGTCGGCTCCGCCAAACTCCTAAACCATTTCTTTTCTTGTCGCGTACCGTTGGAGCGCGGAGGCCTCGCGTTACAATGGGGACACTCGCCATGAAGGTTTCGGTGATCATTCCCGCCGCCGGCTTGGGAACGCGCATGGCCAGGCTGGAACCAGACAAGGCTCTCGGGGGCCGCAAGCAGTTTCTCTTGCTAGATGGAGCTCCCATCCTCGTTCACACACTCCGCAAATTCGTGGCCTGCGCGAGCGTGCAAGAAATTGTGGTGGCCCTGCCGGCTGACAATATCGAATGGGCCCGCCAGTGGGTAGAAAAGGAACAGTACACTAAGACGGTTCGCTTTGTCGAGGGTGGCGAGACTCGCCAGCGTTCCGTAGAAAACGCGCTCGCCACGCTATCGCCGGACACGGCGCTCGTCGCAGTGCACGACGCGGTCAGACCGTTTATTGACGTAGCGACGATTGAAAAGGTCATTGCTCAGGCTGCCGAAACGGGAGCTGCCATCGTGGGCATCGTACCCGTCGACACGGTCAAGCAAGTGCATTTAAATAAGGTCCGGGCCACCATTCCGAGGGATCGCTTAATCCTGGCGCAAACGCCACAGGTTTTTCGCTTTGACCTCATCAAGCTCGCCTTTGAACGCGCGCGGGAAGACAACTTCACGGGAACGGATGAGGCGAGTTTGGTTGAGCGCCTGGACCTAGTTGAAGTGAGTGTGGTTCCCGGTTCGGACCGCAACATTAAGATCACCAAGCCCTCGGACCTCGATCTCGCCCACCTGTTTCTGAAACAAGAAAGGGCTTGCTAACGGTCTTCCTCAGCATTTGAGAATTCAGCTCAAACCAACGCACCAGACCAACAAACATGACCAACCAAACCAACGTTGAATACCGCATGGGTCTCGGCTGGGACGTTCACCGCCTCGTCACTGGCCGGCCGTTGATTCTCGGCGGCGTCCGTATTGCATCTGACTTTGGGCTCGACGGACATTCGGATGCGGATGTGCTCGCCCATGCGATTACCGACGCCATTCTCGGCGCGGCTTGTCTTGGCGACATCGGCGTTCATTTTCCCGATACAGACCCTAAATGGAGGAACGCCGATAGCATGAAGCTCTTGGCCCAAGCTTATGAACTGGCGCGCCAAGCTGGCTTTGTCCTGGTGAACCTCGATGCGACGGTGATTTTAGAACGCCCGAAGCTCAAAGACTACCGTCTGCCGATTCGCGAAAGCCTAGCGTCTTGCCTTGGCTTGGGACTTGACCGCGTATCTGTGAAATTCAAAACGGCGGAAGGGGTAGGCCCGGTGGGTGAGGGACGTTCGGCGGAAGCACAAGCCATGGTCACCCTTGCCAAGCTGGCTCCCCGTGGGAACGACGCCCTGCGATAAGGATTGTTCGGCGGAGTGACTCCGCACTCGCTTCCAAGACGATCATCGAAGCTTGAACGACTGCCGAGAGAAAGGCTGCAGGCGCCGCAAAAAAGAAAGGGGCTCCGGACAACCGGAGCCCCTTTTTGTGACGAACCTGAATCCGCCTGGCTTACTTCTTCTTCTTCGCAGCAGCCTTCTTGGCGGGCGCCTTCTTGGCAGCTTTCTTGGTTGCGTTCTTCATCGATTGATTCTCCCTACGTCAAATTCGGCGATCTTGCACAGACCGCAGTGTGATTCATATATAAGGTTCTTCGGAAGGAAAGTCAAGGAAAAAATGCAGTAGAGACCCATCGGAACCTCTAAAGTTTGGTTCTAAGGCAAAAACGTTTCTGCGTAGAATTGTTTTAGGTGGTTCACAGGCAAATTTCCTTGTCTCGATGGCTTGTTGTCGCCGCTGTGATGTGTTTGATCATTTCGTGTGGAAGACGTGCGCGTGTGTCTCTTCCTTCTGTGCCGCGAGTGGGTCAGGTTGAAGAAGGGCTCGCCAGTTGGTATGGGGAACCCTACCATGGAAGGCCCGCTGCAAACGGCGAGATCTATGACATGAACAAACTCACAGCGGCCCACCGCACGCTTCCCTTCGAGACCAAAGTTCGCGTGACGAATCTCGTGAACCGCCGCCGCGTTGATGTTCGCATCACAGACCGCGGTCCCTTTGTGGAGGGAAGGATCATCGATCTTTCGCGGGAAGCGGCGCGGCGGCTGGACATCATCAGACCCGGCACTACACGTGTTCAGATACGCGTGCTGAAAGTCCCTCCGAATGCGCGATTGGATCAAGGTCCATTTGCCGTTCAGGTAGGGGCCTTCCGCGAGCGCGACCGGGCAGAACGTCTTCAAAGAGAACTCGCTTCTCGCTTTCCGCTAGTCCGTATCGCTGCTGCCCCCGGCAACCGTGGCCTATGGCGGGTTCTGGTGGGACAGGAAGACTCCATCGATTCGGCCCATCAACTTCTTTTCCGCGTGCGCACCATCATCAGCGAGGCCATCGTTGTCCGGGAGGAGAAAGGGAATTCGCCATGAATCCTTCGAGGGAAGGCTGTTGCGGCGGCGCGAGGCCTGCCCCCATCCCTTTCCACCTTCCACCCTCCCGCCTCTACCCTCCGCTCCGCCCCCTCTCCCCTCCGCCTCCCCTCCCCCGTGTGGCTCCCACCCCCGCCTTTGGAGTTCTTCCCACCCCATCTGCGGGGATCCCGAATCACCCTCTGCGGATACCTTCACACGCCTTTGCTGGTATTGCTGTACTAGGAACAAAAGGTTAGATTTTACTTTCGCTCGCCGCACTAGTTTTAGAAGAGCCGCCGGCAAGCCGGGCGGTTGAGGGGACAGGTAAAACAAGCCTTATGTTTTCGCCAACTCCGGTAATCGAGACCAAGCTCATCGGCAGTTCTCCCAGAACCCGTCAGTTGCAGAGGACCATCGAAAAAATGGGTCAGACGCGCTGGCCTGTACTCATCCTCGGAGAAACCGGAACAGGCAAAGAAGTCGTCGCACGCTCAATTCACATGCAGAATCCTGTTGGCCCGTTTGTCACCATCGACTGCTCTGCGCTGGTTGGAACCCTAATGGAGAGCGAGTTGTTTGGTTACACGAAAGGGGCGTTTACGGGCGCTGTCAGCAACAAGATGGGTTTAATCGAGGCCGCCAACGGTGGGACGGCCTTTCTGGATGAGGTGGGTGAGTTACCCCTCGATCTTCAAGCGAAACTTCTCCGAGTTTTGCAAGAGAAGGAATTCCGACCGGTGGGCTCGCTACAATCCCGGCGCTCAGAATTCCGGGTGATTGCTGCCACGAACCGCGATCTTGCCAAAGAAGTGGAACGGGGCGCCTTCCGGCGGGACCTCTATTACCGGCTGAATGTCGTCTCCATTCGGCTTGCGCCACTGCGGGAACGCAAAGAAGATATTCCCGTGTTAGCGAAACATTTTCTTCAACTTTACGGCAACGGTCACCAGCTAGCTCCCGAAACACTGGACGTCATGCTGGCCTACGAGTGGCCGGGTAATGTGCGAGAACTCGAAAACTGCATTCAACATATGGTGGCGATCAACTCCGGCCCGCTGCTCACCGTGAACACGCTGCCCTCCGCTATCCAGAACTACGTTCTGGCGAAGAAACAGTCATTTCTTTCGATGGCTGCCGGCAAGTCGGTAGCTTCGGGGCATGTGACGGCGGCTGTTGCGAGCGAAAACTTTCGAACCGAATCTCTCCGGAGTAGCCCGCCGGGCGACGCTTTCAACCTGCCACTCGTTCCTTTAGTGGAACTTGAGAAACGGGCGATTCTCCAAGCCTTGCAGCACACGAAAGGAGACCGGGGCGTGGCGGCAACCTTACTCGGCATTGGACGCACGACGCTTTACCGTAAGCTCAAGGAGTATCAGCTCGCCACTGATGTCTGCTGAGAATCTTTTTGCCCTTGCGCCACTAGTCGTAAGGGTAGAGGGATGACCAAACACGGTCTCCGGGTCCTGTTGATCGACGGTCATGCTGGCGACTCGGGTTGGATTCAAGAGCTCGTGGCGGATTTTGAAGAAAGCCGCTTCGGTGGCGGCTGGATGCACGGTGTTGAGATCGTTCCTGTGGAACGGCTCAGCGACGCCATCACGGTTTTGGAGGACGCCACCGACGGCCAAAACTTCGATGTCGTGCTCTTGAATCCGACGCTCGCAGACAGTAACGGTCTTCATTCTTATCTTCGCCTTCGCCAACGTGCGCCTTCGCTTCCGGTGGTAATTCTCGCTGACGAAGATGATCCTGACCTAGCAGTCAGTTTGGTGCGGGAGGGCGCACAGGACTTTCTCCCCAAGACGACACTCGAAAGTGCTTCGCTGGCGCACGCCCTCCGCTTGGCGGTGGAGCGCTGGCGCCTTTTCACCGATGTGCAGGCCCTGACCTGGGTCGATGAAGCCACTGGTCTGTTGAACTGGCGTGGTTTCCATCTGGTTGCGGGCCACGATTTGATGTTGGCGCAGAAGTTAGAGAAGTGGTTTGCCTTAGTCCTTATCGAAGTGGGCGGCCTCCAGACCGTTGGTCAGCTCTACGGCGCCGAGGAAGAACAACTGGCCCTTGCCGACGTAGCCGACCTACTCCGTACCGTGGCCAAAGAGCCAGTGGTCCGGGCTCGAATGGGTCAATCGTCTTTTGTGCTCTCGTTCGTGACCGGCCAGCAGTGCGAATCCGCCATCCTGCTCGGCGCTTTGCGGCGCGGCCTTCAGCGCTGGTTCGGGATTAAAGCCAACCGCCAGCTCACGCTCCGCGTTGCCACGGCGTGGCGCCAGCCGGGTGAAGAACTGACTCTGGCGGATCTTCTAGCGCAGGCGGAAGTCAACCTCGAACCTCTGCTGCATGCGGTGCGGAACGGGCCCACCCACGGATCTCCAAATTCCGCAGTTTCCATCAAACCGAGCTCCTTGGGTGCCTTGCAAACGCCCAAGGGCCAGCCTGTGATGTCCGAACCGGAGGGGCAGCTGTGCGACAATAAGCGGGAGGCAAAACGTCACGCTCACGTCGCAACCGCTTTCCCTTGATGCAACTTACAGCTTGGGCGATCAGTTGAGTGGCGTGGGGGTTTACTCGCGCGAGATCCTGCGCGCGCTAGCCGGCCTCCATCCTGGCCAACGCTTTCTGTGGTATTACCGCCCGCACCGGGTCTGGAGGGCTCTGCAAGAGCGCCTGCCTGAGAATTGCTCCCGGCGCATTCTATGGGATGCGTGGGTTCCCAGCGGTTGCTTGTTCCACGGACTCAACCAGCGTATGCCAAAGCGGGTTCCCCGGCGAAGTGTCGTAACCTTCCATGATCTGTTTGTGCTGACAGGGGACTATTCGACTCCGGAATTCCGGCGCCGTTTCGCTGCCCAAGCCCGCGAGGCGGCCTTGCGCGCCGACCTCATCATCTGCGTCTCACAGTTCACCGCGGGTCAAGTGCGCGATTTGTTGCATGTCGACCCAAGCCGGCTGCGCGTCGTTTGGCACGGGGTCCATCCGGTGCGAGAGCTCGGAACGGTCGCTCGCGACCCGGTTGTGCTGCACGTGGGAGCTCTCCAGAAAAGGAAGAATATCAACCGTTTGGTAGACGCCTTCGAGCAGATGTCGAGCGATTGGACTCTGGTGCTCGCCGGTGCGTATGGCTACGGCGCAGAAGAGATTTTGAGCCACATTCGGCAAAGCCGCGCGCGGAACCGCATTCGCCTGCTGGGCTACGTCGACGACCAGCGGCTTCAAAAGCTCTACCAAACCGCTGGGATGCTCGTCTTCCCATCCCTTGATGAAGGCTTCGGGATTCCAGTTCTGGAGGCGATGGCGCACGGATTGCCGGTGATTACATCGAACGGCTCGGCGTTACGTGAGGTTGGAGAGGGGGCGGCGCTCCTCGTCGATCCGGAGAACACGGATGAGATTGCGGGTGCGATGCGCCGGCTGGCCGAGGATGAGGGGCTGCGGAGAGACCTGGTTCGCAAAGGGCTGTCGCGGGCAGCAGCACATAGCTGGGTTGAGGCAGCAAGTCAAACCTGGCGTGTGTATGAGCAGCTGTGGAACTAGGATTCGTCGTCGGTAGAAATTTTCAGAGCTCGCAAGAATTTATGGTCCTGGGAAGTCCACTTGAGTTTGGCTCCCGCGTCAAAATCTCGCCCCCGGTGG
Organism: Bryobacteraceae bacterium; assembly: GCA_025056455.1. Taxonomy (GTDB): domain Bacteria; phylum Acidobacteriota; class Terriglobia; order Bryobacterales; family Bryobacteraceae; genus CADEFT01. The sequence continues at coordinate 88,921 of JANWVY010000008.1, forward strand.
ATTTCTTCGGCAGGCTGGGGCGCGTCTTCGCGCTTGTTAAAACCGATCGTGGCTTCCAGAACGAGGAAGACATCGTAACCGGAGCGCTTGATTTCCCCGATGGCTTCGGCGATTCGTTCGGATTCGGAAAGCGACTCGTTGATCGCGTTGCCGAGTTCTTGCATTAGCTCTTTGAGTCGATCGTCCAAGTGCCGCCTCTTTCAGGACCTACCCAGGATAGCACCCTTTTTGCTTCTATCGCAGGTTACTTTCCTCGCACTCTTACCAGCGAGAACCTGCGTCACCCCCCTCCCCCCACACATATGTCTCATCGACGGTTTGGTTCGAAATCTACATGCGATTTGCTAGGATGAGGAGCAGAAACGGGAATGATTTCGCAGGTCAAGCAGTTGCTCCGCCATGTGGTCCCGAGCGTCATCAAGCCAGTTCGCGTCCTGTGGAACGAGATGATTGGGTTCATCTTCCTCCTGCTCGGCCTGGTTCCCCTTCCCTCTGCTTATAAAGCGTATCGCGATTTTGAAGGCGGCAAGGAGGGTGTTTTCCGCTTGGTTTTGACTGCCTGCTTCTGCGGCGTCATGCTTTATTTCGGCATCGCCTCGTTTCTCCGCGCGCGCAAAATCTCGCGCACCTAAAGTGACATACTCGTCGGCGTCCTTGCGCCTTAGAGCGGAAGAATTTCTTCACGTTGGGGATCAAACTTTATCCGCCTTTTTTGAAGATAGGCGAGGTTGGCAAGGTGCGATGCTTGAGCAGAGCGGTGGCCAATCCACACATCGCCGTTTGGCAACTTTCGCGATCTCACGCAGTCCAAAAAATTCTGCACGTGCTCGATGGTTTGATCGACTTCGGCCTTGACGACCACGGGCTGGGCCCCTTTTTCCGCGGATAAAAACTCATACATGCTGCGTGTGATCAGCAACTTCCCTTCAGTACCGCACATCTCCACGGCCGCGCCCTTGATGCCGGGGGCCAAGGTCGCTTCAAAGGTAGCATTCCACCCTCCTGGGTATTCGAGCACCGCGTTTATGGTGTCGGGCGCTGTTCGCCCATCCTTGTAGTGATAAATGCCGCCAGCGGCGACGGCGGACACTGGATCGTCCTGATCCATGAACATGTGCACGACATCGATCCAGTGCGTGAAGAGGTCGGTTACTTGACCACCGCCAAAATCCAGATAGGCTCGGAAGTTCCAATACTGTTGCGGGTCATAATCGCGCCATTTTACCGGGCCAAGAAACCGCGCCCAGTCGAGATTCGAAGGTTTCTGCCGCATGGAATCGGGCGCTTTTTGCAGGTGTGCCCCGTTGCCGTGCCACCACGTACGGGCGAGGGTGATTTTTCCGAGTTTGCCGGTTTTGAAGTATTCTTCCTTCGCTCGCAAGTAATGGGATCCGGAGCGCTGCTGCATGCCAACTTGACAAATGCGCTGGTTTACGCGCGCAGCCTTCACAATCTGCGGCCCTTCTTCGATGGTCAGCGTCAGGGGCTTTTCCACATAAACGTCTTTGCCGGCGTTCAGAGCGTCGATGGTGATTGTTGCGTGCCAGTGATCCGGCGTGGCGATCAACACGGCATCGAGCGGCTTCGATTCAAGCAGCTGGCGGTGGTCGGCGAACCCCTTCGCTAGGGGTGCCTTTTGCAAAGCTCGATCTACTCGCTGCGCGTAGACATCGCATACAGCGCTCACGTTCACCTGATTTGTCTTCTGAAAGACTTCCATCACGTGAACCCCGCGCCCGCCACAGCCAATCACGCCAAGCTGAATTTGATTGTTGGCGCCGAGAATCCGGCTGTAGGAGGCGGCGGTGAATCCGATCGCCGTAACGCCAGTCGATTGAAGGAAACGACGGCGGCCAAATTCGCATTTCGACATAACCCGAATTCTATCACTCCAGCAGAGCGAAACCCTGTCTCTTCAGCGACAAACAACACCTGGTACGTTTGTGCTGGCAAGGGCTCGTTGCGGCCCCTATTGACACCCAATACATTTTCGGTAGAATTTGTTAGGCTCAATTTCGCTCAAACGGCAGAGGTGTCGAATGTTCAAAACAAAAAATGTAAAAAGTGATCCAAACCTTGCTGCCCGTGTTTATTCCAGTAGCGAAGTCGCTAGGCTCGGAGGAGTTAGCCTGCGGCAGTTGCAATGGTGGGATGAGCGTAAGGTGGTTTCGCCCCGCCATGAAGGCCACAAACGGATCTACACCAGTGAAGAAGTGGTTGAGATCACGGTCATCGCTGAGCTGCGCCGGAAAGGTTTTTCTTTACAAAAGATTCGTCGCGTGTTGAGATTCTTGCAACGAGAGTTAGGCAAGCGGCTGAGTGACGTTCTGGCCCATGATTCTGACCTTCACTTAGTGACGGACGGCAAATCCATCTATTTGGAGGAGCACAGCGACCGGGTGATCGATATTCTGAAGAACGCCCGCCAGCCCATGTTCTTGGTTTGCGTCACCGACCAGGTCCGTCGCATCAACGCGTCGCTCAAACCGGCAGCGCCGAAAAAACCGGTCCGCGCCGAGGGAGCTCTGGCAGCGGCCCGCCGCAGCCGGATGGGATAGGCGTTCCCTTCTGTTCCGAAGCTTCAGGGGTTTCGGTGGCTTTCGGCGAGCGGGAGCCAGATTCACACGCCAGTTTTGAACGTCTGGCCGGGAAAGCAGCGGTTTGCGCGCAAGAGCTGGTTACAGAAAGTGTCTCCGTAGGCGGTGAGATATACTGAAGTCGGGGGAGGGAGGAGGATGTGGAGGGCTGTCCGTTGAGCGATAACCGTCGTTTTTCATTTCTTTTTTTGTGCCTGATTCTGTGTGGCTCGATCCTTGGCGGAATCTTCGGGCCTGGTGTGACGGGTGTGGCCGCCGCCAGTGGAGATGAGGATGAAATTAGCGCCAACGTAAAATCCTTCACTAAGCTTCTCCATCTGGTGGAGGAGAATTTCGCTGAGAAGGTGGCTCCCGAGAAGGCGATTTACAAAGGCGCGATTCCGGGCATGCTGCGCACGCTCGACCCACACTCCTCCTTCTTTGATCCGAGAGACTTCCAACTTCTTCGCGAAGATCAGCGGGGAGCCTACTTTGGAGTGGGAATGTCGGTCTCCGAACGCAACCGACGCACCATCGTGATTGCTCCCTTCCCGGGCTCGCCCGCCTACAAAGCCGGCATCCGCCCCGGCGACGTGATCATGGAAGTCAATGGCAAGCGCACGGATAATCTGTCTAGCTCCGAGGTCGCCGATCTGCTCAAGGGGCAGCGGGGCACGCTTGTGCGAGTAACCATTAGCCGCGAAGGGGTGGACAAGCCCCTGGTCTTCGAAATTATTCGTGACGAAATCTCCCGCAAAAGCGTCGAGACGGCCTTCTGGCTCAAGCCTGGCATCGCCCATCTAGACATCCGGTCCTTTAACGAAAACACGAGCCGCGAAGTAGAGGAGAATCTCAAGCGGCTGGGAGAAGAGAACATCAAAGGCCTCATCATTGACTTGAGGGATAACCCAGGCGGCCTGCTCAGCGAAGGGGTTGCCGTTGCGGGCCGCTTCCTTCGCAAGGGGCAATTAGTGGTTTCCCACAAAGGCAGGGCTTCGGCTGAAAAGCCGTATTATGCGGTTCGTGGCAACTCCGGCTTTGAATATCCCATTGTCGTCGTGGTGAACCGTTTCTCGGCTTCGGCCGCAGAGATTGTCGCCGGCGCTCTCCAGGATCATGATCGAGCGATCGTTCTGGGAGAAAACACTTTCGGCAAGGGTCTGGTACAAACGGTGTTTCCTTTAGTGGAGAACACGGGCCTCGCGCTGACAACCGCTAAATACTACACACCGAGCGGCCGTTTGATTCAGCGCGATTATTCGAGTGGCTCTTTCCTGGACTACTACTATAAGAAGGACACAGCAACACAGAACCCAGCGGACGTCCGATTGACCGACAGCGGGCGGCCTGTCTACGGCGGTGGCGGCATTGCCCCAGATGAAAAATTCTCGTCTCCGAAGCTTAACGCCTTTCAATCAGAATTGATCCGGCGTTTTGCTTTCTTTGGTTTTTCTTCCAGATTTTTCTCCAAGCATGACGTCAAATTGTCCAAAGATTGGGTTCCTGATGAAGGCACTCTCGCTGAATTCCGCCAGTATCTCGCCAAGGAGAACATTCCTTTCACCGAAGCGGACATTGCGGAAAATAAAGAGTGGTTGAAGTTGCAGATCCGGCGGGAACTCTTCATCACCGCTTTCAGTCAGGAAGAAGCGCGCCGGATCGCGATTGAAACGGACCCGGTGATTCACAAAGCGATCGAGACGCTGCCAAAGGCTAAAGCTCTCCTCGAATCTGCAAAAAAGTTAATGGTTCGCCGGTAGCTCGCTGAGGCGCCGACGGTAAAAGTGTCTGGAACCCTGCCAGTGCGGCGCTCCGTCTCTAGCTTTGAGGAAAAAAGTTGCTGGCCGTTGCCATGGTCATCTGGCGGAAGCTAACCGCGTTTGCCCCCTTTTCATCAAACTGTTAGAGTAGAAGCGGAGAACTGCTGTGTCGAGGTTTTGCGTGAGCTTGTGCCTGCGCGTGGTGTCCCTATCGTTCGCTTTTTCCGTGCTCGCGCACAGCCAAGCCGCCAAGCTTTCTCATCGGGAAACACTCCCAGAATCCGAAGCCGTTCTTGATCAGTACGTGCAAGCGCTGGCCCGCCAGCAGCAGGAGATGAAGGGAGTTTCGATGGAGGTCGACATCCATGCCGAACTGCCTAAGCTAAAGAAGAAAGGCCACATGTCTGCTCTCCGCTTCATTTCCCGCCTGGGGCGCATCACCTACGACGCCATCAAGTTTGAGGGAGACCAAACCATCAAGCGCGAAGTGATCGCGCGCTATCTTGCGGCAGAAACGGAATCGGACGCGAAGACTGCTCCGCCTATCACGCCGGCCTTCTACAAGTTTCGCTACAAGGGTCTGACCAGCCGGGATGGGCGGAGTGTCTATGTTTTCGAGGTGAGTCCCAAGAAAAAGCAAGTTGGCACCTTTAAGGGCGAATTGTGGCTGGATAAAGAAACGTGTCTCCCGGTGCGGGAGGCGGGTCGGTTTTCCAAAAATCCTTCTGTCTTTGTCCGACGCTTCGAATTCGTGCGCCAGTATGAGATCCAAAACGGCCTCGCCATTCCCCGCAAGACCCTCGGAATGGTAGACACTCGCTTGTGGGGAAAAGCGGAAGTCGAAGTGGCCTATTCGAATTTCCAGCGCCTGCCGGAGGGTTCCTCTTACGGTTTTGGATTTGAAGCGAAGCCCAATTAAATTCACGGCTGCTCAGGCGGTGAACTTCTCGCCAGTGCACAAAACTTGATGGTCGTTGCAACCGTTTCGGAAAGCTCGAGCCTCCCAGGGTGTGCTCCCCCGCCTGGTTGCGAAATGAGATCGACGCGTTCATCCTCGCGCAGCTAGGAGCCAAAGGCCTGCGGCCGAATCGGCCAGTAGACAAGGTGCCTCTGCTTCGGCGAGAACCATGGGCGCGGCACTGGCTCGACCTGGCCCGTTCCGCTGATAGCGAAGGTTTTAAGAGCGATGAGACTCGGCCTAACATCTGGCGGTACTGCAACTACGTCATCCGTTCGCTCAACGCTGACAACCCGTATGACCGCTTCGTCAAGGAGCAGCTCGCGGGCGATGAGCTTTACCCGGACGATGCGGACGCGCTTACCGCGACCGCTTTCAACCGTCATTTCCCAGATGAAGGCAATGCGCGGAACCTCATGTACCGTCGCCAGGGGTTGTTGTTCGACATCACCGACGTTGTAGGTTCCACGTTTCTCGGCTTGACGTTTGCCTGTGCAAAGTGTCACGACCACAAGTCCGATCCCATCCTCCAGAAAGACTACTACCGGCTCCAGGCCTTCTTTACGAATTTGCGCATTGGCGACCATCTGGTGCTGGCAAAGGCCGAGATCCAGGAGGAGTACAAGCGGATACGCCTGATGGGAAGAGAAGACTCGGGCGATTCGGCTGGAAATCGCCAAGTTCGTAGAGCCCACCAAGAAAGCCATGTGGCTGGGTGGATTTGAGAAGTTTCCAGCGGAAATTCAGGAGGCGATCCTTACGCCAGCCGAAAAGCGCACTCTCTTTCAAAGGCACACGTACTATAAAGCTCGCCCGCAACTTGAATTTAGCGACGAGGATGCAGCCAAGCGGCTGAAAGCCGAGGCCGCTAAACGCTATCAAGAGCTGGACGCGAACTTGAGCGCCTACGATGGGCTAAAGACAGACGCTCTCCCCCTGGCCCAGGGAATGGTCGATCACAGCAGTGAATCCCCTAAGACCTATATTCTGGTTCTTGGGAATTACAATTCGGCTGTTGAGGAAGGCGGCGGCGCGAAGGTGAAGTAGTGCGCGACGCTCTCCTTGCTGTGAGCGGGCTTCTGAACCCGGAAATGTATGGTCCGGGAGTTTTCCCGCGCTTCCGCCACGAGTGGTGACGCGCGGGGGCTGGACGGTAGAAACGCAGGAATCCGAAGCCAACCGTCGCTCCGTATACGTGTTTGTCAAACGAAATATGCGGTATCCCATGTTTGGGGCGCGCCAGCCGACCCTGAAAGCCGCGCTCGCTTTCCCCGAGCGCTAGGCCAAGATTACGGGTAATCGTCAGGCCAGCTTGGCCGATTTCTGTCATATGCCTCTGAACTCGAACCAGTTTCTCTATGTGAACTGAGGGAAGAATGAGATTGAGCCAGATCGGACATCGCTGGCAAGTACGCACGCGGCAAGAATTTTTTTCCCGAGCGGGAAGCGGTTTGGCGTCGGTTGCGCTTGGCGCCTGGGTCACCTACGGTTTAGGAGCCGCCAGCGAGAATCTCCCCACTTTTGTTGTCCTGCTGGATGACCGTGAACCCGTAGGTGGACCCAAAAACTGGAGCTCTGGTTTTCTTCCGGCGACCTATCAGGAAACGCAATTTCGCAACGGCGATACGCCCATCCCCCATTTGAGAAACCCGAACCAGGTTTCCGCGGTTCAACAGCGCAGCAAGCTGGACTTTCTGCGAGAACTCAATGAGCGGTCGGGTGCGGATAAGCAGGATGATACGGAGCTAGAAGTGCGGATCCGAGCCTACGGGCTCGCCTTCCAGATGCGGGCAGCCGGGTCAGAGGCCGTGGATCTCAGCAGGGAGAGCGACGCTACCAAGTCCAGGGGCATGCTCGAAGAAACGCTAGTTGTTTGGGGCGGCGAATTCGGCGGTACTCCCTTCAACGAGAAGGGCGACGGTCGCGACCACAAACCTTGGGGCTCCTCCATCAGGATGGCCGGCGGCGGGGTCAAAGGCGGCCGAACCAGCGGAAGTATCGATGAGAACGGGCTGCGGGCTGTGGTACACTCGGGGCACGTACACGACATTCACGTATCCATCCTTGATGCGCTTGGCTTGGATCATGAAATGGTCACCGACCTGCACAACGGGCGCCCAGAACGTCCCACCGTAACCGCTGGAAAAATCATTCAGGAACTCTTCGCTTGAACTTCTTGCTCGGTTTTCTTTGGGCGGCGTTTGATACGCGCAATGAACAAGATGTAGTCTGCAGACTAAAGCGCCATGAGCCGCAAGCCATGGCAGACCTCTATGACCAATACGGCAAGCTAGTTTTCTCAGTGATCTTCCGAATCGTGAAGGAAGGGGGCGTGGCCGAAGATCTCACTCAGGAAACCTTCCTCCGAATCTGGAACCGCGCCCAGTTCTTCGACCATGAAAAAGGGGCTTTGGGCCCGTGGATCCTCGCGGTTGCCCGCAATCGAGCCATTGATTACCTCCGTTCTGTGGAAGGGCGGCTCGCGCAACGAACGACGGATTTCGGGCCAGCGCGCGAACACCCTTCGGATTTCGTCAATCTCGAGCGGGACGTGATACAGTCCGACCGCGCGCGGCTGCTGCGCGAAGCTTTTGCCAAGCTAAGTCCGAATCAGCGCCTCGTGATCGAAATGGCCTACTATGAAGGACTGTCCCAGACGGAAATGGCCCAGCGAATGAAGCAGCCGCTCGGCACTGTGAAGACTTGGGTGCGAACAGCGCTCAAGATTCTGCGCCAAGAATTGGATGAGGTGGCTCCCGTATGAACTCGCGAGACGAACTCTCCGATCTGTTGGAGCTGTACGCACTCGGTTTGCTTGAAGAGCCGGAACGCTCACGTGTGGAGGAACTTTTGCAGTCGGCTTCTCCGGAGTTGCTGGCGCGATGGAAGGAGGCGTTAGAGACCAACGCCATTCTAACCGCTGCAGTTCCCCTTGTGGAACCACCTCCTAGTTTGCGACAACGAATTCTGGCTTCTGTGGGTGCGACTCAACGTGCGGTTTGGAAATGGGCATGGGCCGCACTCGTGGCCGCTTCCCTGAGCTTGTGCGTCTATTGGGGTGAGCAGGCGCGCCAGCGTGGGCAGCAACTGGCCCGGCTCAGAGCGGACTTGGAGTCGACACTTGCTCAAGCGGCGCGGAGCAACGCGGATTTAGAGCAGTTGCGTAAGCTGCTAGGTTTCTTAAACGCGGCGGAGACTCGCGTGGTGAGCTTTGGCCCCCAGCAGCGAATGCCCCAAGGCCGCGTCTTACTGCACCCGTCGCGGGGCGTTGCGTTGATCGCCTCGAACCTGCCCCCAGCGCCCGCGGGACGGATTTATGAAATGTGGCTCCTCAAAAAAGGACAGGCCGTCCCAGCCGGACTTTTCCAGTCCTCTTCAGATGGGACCGCCATTCACATTCATCTGACTCCCGTACCCCTAGATGTAAAGATCGCCGTAACGGTGGAACCGGAGTCGGGTTCCCCCGAGCCCACTTCAACACCCTTGTTTATAGCAGGCCTCTAGCGCCCCTTACCTCTGCGTGAAGCGGAGAACCACGGCAAATACTCGTGGTGACGCAACTGAGGCGTGGCGGCGGCGGAACAGGCGCCCGGATTTAAATCGAGGCCAGGGCTGCCTCAACCGTATCGAAAAACTGAAACACGGTGTCGAGCTTCGTGACGCGAAAGGCTGATCGCACTGCGCCCGTGGCGGCCGCCATAGCCAGCGAGGCTCCTTCCGTCGCCATCACCTTGTTATAAATGGCGATGAAACGTCCAATCCCGGTGCTGTCGATGTGAGTAAGCAGAGTAAGATCGAACACCAAGCGTTTATAGCCCGAGGCAAGGAGCGTATTCACGAGCGAATCCAATTGTGCCGTATCCTCTCCTAACATGAGCCTACCTTGGAGGCGGACGAGGACCGTGTCAGGACTGACTTCGTTGTGAGTAACAACTAACATCGAGCCTGCACCCGCAGAAAAATTGACCGCAAACCGATCGGGGGCTTGAAAGGGAGAGATGCACTCTGCGAGCGGGCCTTCATTTGACAAACCCCACGGCTTCAATTTCCACCTTGACGTCGCGGGGCAGGCGCCTCACTTCCACCGTGGCCCGGGCAGGGGGATGAGCCGGGAAGTACTCCGCATACACTTCGTTCATGGCGGCAAATTCGTTCAGGTCTTGCAGGAACACAGTGGTCTTCAACACCTGTTCCAGCGAACTGCCCGCAGCTTCCAGGATGGCCTTTAAGTTGCGCAGAACGCGGTGAGTTTGCGCTGCGATGTCGCCCCCCACCAGCTGGCCAGTCTCCGGATCCAGGGGAATTTGCCCGCTCACATAAACCAAGCCGTTATAGACGACTGCCTGGGAGTAGGGGCCGATGGCCTTTGGCGCTCCCGAGCAAGAAATTATTTCTTTCATGCAATCCTGCCTAATTTTCTATCTTCGCGCAATCATTCAAGCGTAGCGTTCCAACCAATTCGCGGACGTTTTCAACGTTTTGTTCTTGCAAAAAACGGTCGAGTTCTCGAGCGATTCGGATCGGGGACTGAGGATCCCAAAAGGTAGCCGTTCCAACCTGCACGGCCGAGGCGCCGGCTATCAAAAATTCCGCGGCGTCTTCCCCCGTAGCGATTCCTCCCATACCAAGGACCGGGATCCGAACCGTCTGAGCAACTTCATAGACCAGGCGGAGAGCAATGGGTTTGATGGCGGGGCCGGAAAGTCCGCCGAAGTTCGCGCCGAGGCGAGGACGCCTCGTGGTCGCATCAATGGCCAGCGAAACGAAGGTATTGACTAAGGAGATGGCATCCGCCCCAGAGTCTTCAGCGGCCTTGGCCAAGGGCTCGATTCGAGCCACATTTGGCGAGAGCTTGACAATCAGCGGCCGCTTTAAACCGAGGCGGCAGATGGAAGCAATCAAGGCGGCGAGGATGCTTGGGTCACTTGAGAAGAAAATGCCGCCGTGCTTCGTGTTGGGGCAAGAGACGTTGATCTCATAGCCGGCGATTCCCTCTGCGTCTTCAAGCACCCGCACCACCTCCAGATAATCTTCTGGGGCGTAGCCAAAAACATTCGCGAAGACCGGGGTCTCAAGTCCGCGCAACTGGGGCAGCTTTTCTTCGACAAAGGCGCGTACTCCGATGTTTTGGAGACCAATACTGTTGATCATGCCGCTGTGGGTTTCCCAGATGCGCGGGGCGGGATTGCCCGGCATGGGCTTCACCGAGAGCCCTTTGACTACAATGCCGCCGAGGGCATGAAGATCGACGACGCTCGCAAATTCAACGCCGTAGGCGAACGTGCCCGAAGCGGCAAGTACAGGGTTTTTTAAGGGGATCCCGCAGATCGATGTCGCTAGACGCGGGCAGGCAGACATCTGTTGCTTGCTGAGCTGTCCGGACTGAGGCACGTGATTCCGATTCAGTCTAGCATGGGATATCATCAGTCCCATGGCAGAGAACCGATTGAACAGGCGGCAAGTTTTTCGCTCGGGCGCAGTGCTAGCCTGGGCGCCAGCTCAAAGGATGGCCGCATTCGCCCCAGCCGCTCCGGCAGAGGTCTACACGCGCCTTGGCGTCAAACCGTTCATCAACATGACAGCCACCTATACGATTAACGGGGGCGCGCCTATGCTCCCCGAAGTCAAGCTGGCGATGGATGCTGCTTCGCAATGGGCGGTGAATCTGGATGAACTGATGGAGAAGGCCGGCGCCCGCGTCGCCGAATGGATGGGAGCGGAATCGGCTATTATCACCAGCGGGTGTGCAGCGGCTCTGGTGCTTGCGACCGCGGCGGCCATGACTGGCGGGGACCCGGAGAAGATGAAGCAGCTGCCGGATTCGCGCGGCCTGCCGAACGAAGTGTTGATCGCCAAACAGTCAAGAAATGATTATGACCACGCCTTCCGAGCAGCCGGGGCCAAACTGGTCGAGTTCGATCGCCGAGAAGATTTTTACCATGCGCTGAGCCGGCGTACGGCTATGGTGGCTGTTCTTGGCACCGCGGAGAGCAGGCAGCAGGTACGGCTAGAAGAACTTGCTGAAGCCGCGCACCGCCGTGGAGTGCCCGTCATCGTGGATGCGGCGGCGGAACTGCCGGTCAAGCCCAATCCGTTTCTTGCTCGCGGCGCTGATCTAGTGGCTTATAGCGGCGGCAAAATTCTGCGGGGCCCACAAAGCGCCGGTGTGCTGGCTGGCAGGAAGGATCTTGTGGCGGCCGCCTGGTGGAACAGCTCGCCGCATCATGCACTCGGACGGGCCATGAAAGTCAGTAAAGAAGAGATCGTGGGAATGGTTACGGCTTTAGAGCTGTTCTATGGCAAGCGAAACTTAGAAGCCGAGTATGAGACGTGGCGAAGCTGGTACCGGGCGATTGCTGACGAACTGGCCAAGATTCCCGGTGTTGTAACGAAGATCAATCCGCCAGCAGGGGCGAGCCCCTTTCCCACGATGGAGGTCTCTTGGAACCCAGAGCAGCTGCCCATCACTGGCTCCGAAGTTTATGAACAGTTGCTGAACGGAGAGCCTCGCATCATGTCCCATGCCGGTGGAGACTCAACTAGCTTTTTGATCCGGGCGGTCGCCATGCAGCCAGAACATCCAGCCATCGTTGCCCGCAGGCTTACGGAAATTTTTCAAGCTTGCGGGAAGAAGCCCCAGCCCGCAGCGGCTCCAGCTGTCACCAACCTCACGGGAAGCTGGGAGGTGGAGTTGAAGTTCACCGCTGGTCAGGCGCAACACACTTTCCTCATCGAGCAGGATCAACAGGGAAGGATTCAAGGCCTCCACGTGGGCCTGCATGCCAAATCACGGTTGCATGGCAAAACGGAGGGCCACCGTGTGGACTTCACCAGCATGCTCGTCGTGGAAGGGATGCGGATCCCCTACCGGTTTCATGGTTCGGTCGAGCGGGACCGCATGAGCGGGGAAGTAGAGCTCGGCGAATTTGGCAAGGCAAGATGGTTTGCAACACGGATGTTGTGAGGGAAGGAGACGCACTTGAGCAAGTCGAAGTCACGACGCCGCGCGCTGAGCGCTGCCGCTTTGATGCTCGCTGGATTCGCTCCGGCCGGAGCCCAATCGCCTCCACAGATCAAAAAGAAGGTGATGCCCGGGGGCGCCATCCGGTCGGGCAATTTCTTGTTTTTGAGTGGCATTGGAGGCTGGTACCCTGAACGTCGTCCGGTGCCGGGCGATATCCGTCAACAGACGGCTGACGCCTTGGAAATTATGAAAGAAACTTTAGCCAAGGCAGGCAGCTCGCTGGACCTGGTGCTGAAAGTGCAAGTTTCCCTTGTAGATCCGGAAACCAACTGGGAGCCCATGAACGAGGTTTATAACACTTACTTCCCTAAGGACCGGCCTGTACGCTCGTATTTTGGGACAACGGGTTTCCGCCGCAAAGGCCAACTGCTTCAGATCGATTGTATTGCCTATGTCGACTGAATCGGGGAGGGGCCCCAGGTGTTCTGTTTAGCCGCGAAGTACTAACCCTCGGTTCTCGAATCACCTGAATACTAAACCAGAAAACTAGAGTTCATAGGGTGTCTCGCGAATGGGACTGGTGGCCCTCCCAGCGCATGATAGATCTAACGAATCATGAGCAGGCCGAAGGACTCGACTGTCCCATATCGTTCGCTCGCCACCAAGTTCTTTGTGTTCACGGCTGGTCTGCTGGTGTGGGTGGTGATGGTCCTCTTTGGGTTAGACTTCCGGCCGGAAACCGTGAACATTCCGAAAGTGCTCGGAATGACCGTTTTGGTCTTGGCGGTGGCGGCGGCGTTGTCAAAGTTCACCACGCGACTGCTGGCCCGGCCGCTCAAACTGCTGCAGGAAGGTATCACTTCGGTGATCGAGGGTCGGCCCGAGCGCATCCAGGTCAGCCGCACGGGGGATGAAATTGAGTTTCTCGGCCATAGTTTCAACAAGATGATTGACCGGCTGATCGCCAGCCAAAATGAAGTCCGGCAACATCAAGAACTTTTGGAAGAGCGCATCCGCCAGCGCACGCAGCAGCTGGAGCTAGCCATGCAACGCGCGCAGGCGGCCAATCAGGCGAAGAGCGAGTTTTTGGCGAATATGTCCCACGAGTTGCGCACGCCAATGAATGGCGTGCTGGGGATGATCGACATGGTGCTGGATAGTCCGCTCACTGCCGAACAGCGTGACCAGTTGGAAACGGCGCAGCGGTGCGCCCATTCGCTTTTGGCTTTACTCAATGACGTATTAGATTTGTCAAAGATCGAAGCTGGCAAGATGGTGCTGGAGCGGGTTCCCTTCGATCTGCGGGCGTTGCTTGACGATGTAGTCCGAGCGCAGCGGCCAAAAGCAAGCAAGAAAAACATTACACTGACGCTGGAGGTCGCCCCGGAAGCGCCGCAGCGGATTTCGGCCGATCCGCTGCGTTTGCGGCAAATTCTTTCCAACCTTCTCGACAATGCGGTCAAGTTTACCGAGTATGGTGGGGTGCGTGTCCACGTGTCGCGACGCGCCAAAGCCCACGGTGGTGACCTGGTCATTGAGGTTGCGGACACCGGTGTGGGCATCCCCGAAGACAAATTGAGCTATATCTTCGAAAAGTTCACTCAAGCGGATGGAAGCATCAGCCGCAAGTATGGCGGTACTGGTCTGGGTTTAGCGATTACCAAAAAACTGGTCGAAATGCACGGGGGCGTCGTTACGGTGGAGAGCAAAGTTGGTGCAGGCAGCACCTTCCGCGTCACTCTGCCTTCTCAGGTCTGTCTGGCGGATCAGCCGGTCGAGGCTCAGACCAGCTCGGCCACTTCCAGTAAGGCGGGAGGGGTCGTCGGTTCGCGCGCCCCGTCCATCTTGGTCGTGGAAGACAATCACGTCAATCAAAAAGTTGTGACCGCGATTTTACGCAAGAAAGGCTATCACGTCGATGTAGCCAACCACGGCCGTGAGGCCCTCGAGCTGCTTGAGTTTGTCTCCTATGGATTGGTTCTGATGGACGTACAAATGCCGGTGCTAGATGGCCTCGAAACGACCAGACTCATCCGCCGGGACAGCCGGTTCCAGTCCTTACCAATTGTCGCCATGACGGCGCACGCCATGAGCGGAGACCGGGAACGCTGCCTGGCCGCGGGCATGAATGGTTATATTGCGAAGCCGCTTCACCCAGCTTCGCTGCTGCGCGTAGTCGAAGAGCATTTGCAGGGCAAAGAAAAACTCGAAGCCGGCGAAGGGAACCAAGCTGCGTGCGCCGAGCTGGGAGGCGACCTCCGTCGGGCGTTCTTGCAAGGCTCTCTAGAACGCGTCGAACGGTTGCAGCGCCTCGTGAAGAAGGTGGATTTTCAAAGCGTCTCGGAAGAAGCCGGTCGGATTTGTGCCTCTGCCGAAACCGTAGCGGCGACGAATGTGGCCTCCGCTGCGAAAAAGCTGGAAGCCAGCGCCAAGTGCGGAGACGCCGATGGCGTACGCGAGAATCTCCTAGCCGTAGAACAGGAACTCGAACACATTAGCAATCAGATTCAGCGCTTCTGCCAGGCGACCCGCAACTGATCTCCTCTTGCCTGACCGCCTTCGTTCTCTGCCCGATCAATTGGTTGAGGGCAGAGTGCCGTGCGAAACGATGTTAGCAACCTCCGCGTGGCGTACTCCGTACAACTTCTTAAGGTTGCGACAGAGTTCATCGGCTAGCTTCTCGGCCGATTCCTCTTCCTCGTGCTCGACCACAATCTTCAAGAAGATGTCACTTCGCCACATGCCCCTAATGATACGATACGGAAGTGAAATGTCGATTGTGCGACGTGCGCAAGCCTCGCCGTTTTTGTCCTGCCATCAGAAGTGAAATTTGCGCTCTCTGTTGCGGAACGCAACGGGAAGTATCCATTTCTTGTCCGCTTGATTGTGAGTTTTTACTGGAGTCTCGGACGCGAGAAAAACTCAGTGAGATCGAGCCAGACAAACTTCCGCACCGCGATATTCAGCTAAGCGATGAGTTCCTAGAGCGCATTGACGCACTCTTGGGCGCTGTATCGCAGATGCTACTCTCGGCTGCCCTGTTGACTCCTGGCGCGGTTGACCGCGACATCCAAAAAGCGCTGGATGCCATGATTCAGACCTACCGCACCAAGCAAAGCGGACTGATCTACGAAACCCGTCCCGACGATTTGGTCGCAGCAAGCCTTCAGCAGCGGTTACAAGCGGAAATCGACCGCTACGCTCAAGCTCTCACCCAGGAGCGCGGCATGACCGCCGTACGTGATGCTGATGTGCTGGGAGCCTTGGTGTTTCTCCGGCGTCTGGCGCTTTATCTGGACAATTCACGACCTCGCGGTCGAGCTTTTGTCTCTTACTTACTTCAACGGTTTCCGCCAGACCCATCAAGCGCGCGATCCACACCTGTCCTAACGGCCTAAGAGCCGTAGACTAGAAGTAATCTGTCTGGCAACAGCGTTTTTTGACGGATGCCCGTTGAGATGCCCACCGTGAGCCATGCCGCGCCTTGGTCCCAGGACGGTTCGGCGGCGCCCGCAGCCGCGGTGGCCGTTGTCCACGCGCAAGGCCCAGAGGAGAGCGTGCTTCTGATCCAGCGAGCCCGCCGGCGGAATGATCCCTGGTCTGGGCAGTGGTCGTTTCCGGGAGGCAAACGCGATCCTCAGGACCGGGATCTCCTCGAAACCGCGCTTCGGGAATTGCAGGAGGAGTGCGAGCTCCGGCTCCTGCGAGATCAATGTGTGGCCACGCTCGAGGTCATGTACGCAGGACGGTCTGCGGGAAGGCTGGTTGCCGTCGAGCCTTACCTGTTCCGCCTTCCGAAAGCGGTTTCGATCCAAGTCAACCCGGCTGAAGCGACCCAGGCCTTATGGCTACCCTTGTCTATCCTGCGTGATCCTTCGCGCCATCAGTTGCTGGAAGGGCCGGGAATTCCGTCTGGATGGCGGGTTCCAGGAATCCCTCTAGGAGAAGTTCCTCTATGGGGATTTACCTACCGGGTTCTCTGCGCATGGCTCGGAATCCCCATCCTGAACCAGGTTTCCTCTTAATCCCAACAAGTTCAGCTGAGCAAAGTGTGGACCTGGGCAAAAAAAGCCGGAGCCCGGCCCTACGGGCGGACTCCGGCGAGTTTTTGAGAGGATCTTAGAAGCTGTAACGCAGAGACAGTTGAACGTTTCGTTCACTACTCTTGCTGGTGACCTTGCCAAATGCCGCCGAGAGTGGATCTGTGTTCACACCACCCCAGTTCGGGTGATTGGGGAAGTTGAAGAATTCAGCTCGGAACTGAATGCGATGCCGCTCGGCGAACTGGAAGTTCTTAAATAGGGCGGCATTCCAGTTCTGGAAGCCAACGTTATTGAAAGTGATCGAGTTGCGGTTTTGATTTCCGTACGTACCGTTGTCTGGCCGCCGGGCCCAAGGTTGGCCACCGGGCCGGGGATTGAACCAGAAATTGTTATCGGCAACCGAATCACTAAACTGCTTGGGCCGGTCCGTGGTGAGAGAGGTCAGGCTCCACGGCACGAAGTTGGGAGAACCGATGCCGTAGATGTCCTGAGCGGTTCCAACCGTGATCGGGGTGCCGGTTTGGAACTGCGCGACGCCGTTAATTTGCCATCCACCGAGTACGTTGCGGGCAACGGCGTTCCCCGTTCGGAAGAAGGGCAGGTCCCAGATAAAGTTGGCAACTGCCACGTGACGCGTGTCAAAGCTTGACTTGCCCCACACATTGAAGTCGTTATAGGAGTCATACAAGCGGTCTCGTGGGCCGGAAGCGTGGTCCATGGACTTCGAATAGGTGTAGGCGAAGCTAAAGCTGAAGCCTTTGGTGAAGCGGCGGTTCACCTCCATCTGAAGCCCGTTGTATTCGCTGCGCCCGGCATGCTCCAGCATCGGGATGAAGGCGAAACCTTTATAGGGCCGCAAGAAGTTTACGTTGGCTCCCTGGTTTTCGGGACGGAAAGTTGTGCCGAGTGGCAACTGATTCAGATCCCGCTCCCGGGCCAGGTGGTTGCCCACCGTCCCCACGTAGGCCACTTCGACGGTCGTCTCAAAGCCCAGCTGGCGCTGGTAGGTGACGTTCCAGTTATACGCCTTGGGCAGTTTCAAGACCGGATCGATCGTCATAAAGAATTGGGGGAAGGCGACACGGACGGCGCCACCTGGATTATCAGCTAGGCCGTTGGCCACAGAGGCCATGGGTTGGAAGGGCGGATTTCCACCAAGGAAGACGGAGTCATAGACACCGTACCTTGAAATGAATCCACCAAAGCCCGTCCGCAGGACATCTTTCGAGCTCAGCTGATAGGCCAGACCGATGCGAGGCACCACGTTGAGGTGCGCTTGAGCTGGGTAGGGGCCGCCGCGCAGCAAACGGTCAAACTGGCCGGAGTCGATGGCAGGCACACGGCCGCGGCCGGCTTTCGGGAATTCCTTCCCAGGAATATAGACACCGTTGAAGCGGTCGCCGGAAATGACGTTTCCCGTGGCGCGGTCAAGAACTGCCGCCCGGCTGGGGTCATACAACTTGGGGTCAAATACGGCCATGTTGCCCCAGAGCGACTTGAAGTAGCCAGTTATCCAAGTCCCGCGGAATCCCAACTCGAGCTTTAACTTCTGCGTCACCCGCCAGGCGTCTTGGCCAAAAAATTCAAACATGTGTCCGCGGTAGGGAGTGAAGGATCGGGGACCAATTTCCGCGTAAGTGGAGAACAGTCCCATGGCCGCGTTCCCGATGGCCACGCCCGTGCTTGTGGCACCGGAGCGAGTGTCGGCAAATACGAACCGGCCATTCTGGTTGTTGGTGCCGCCTGGAACTCCGGTCACGTTGATTTGGTCGAAGTCATTCTGCCCGGCTTTTTCGTAATAAACGCCAAACTTGAATTGATGGTTGCCTTGAATCTTGGTGAAGTTGTTGGAGAACTGATAGATGGGACCCGTGGACCGGGCTGGATAGGGCCCTCCATCGATCGAGGCGAAGTTTTGGATCTCAATGGTGGGAACTTTGTCCTGAATTTCTTTCGGCTCGCTGAACAAATAGGGATAATTGATTCCCCTCGTGGAGCGAAGATAACGCTCGCCGCGCCGGTCAATATCAATGTATACGCGGTCCACCGAGGCAGCTACTAGCACTTCATTGATCATCGTCGGGC
The DNA here is from genome assembly GCA_025056455.1 of Bryobacteraceae bacterium. Taxonomy (GTDB): domain Bacteria; phylum Acidobacteriota; class Terriglobia; order Bryobacterales; family Bryobacteraceae; genus CADEFT01. The sequence goes on from JANWVY010000008.1 coordinate 107,307, forward strand.
TGATCGTCCAGACGTGGTTCAAAGAGGCCGTCTTGTTGGGGCGGTTCCAGTCGGTGACGGCGAAATCGAAGCCACCGCGGAAGGCGTCAATCGCTGTCCAGTTGTAGTTGGCGTGGCGGAAGCGCAACACTTGCTTCTGCGTCAGGTTGTAATCGATGGCTACGGTGTCTTTACGCTGATTCTGCGGATTCGGGCGAATCTGGAAAAAGTTGGCGGTTCCCTGGCGGAAGCCGGGCGTCGGGTTCGGATACGTGCGAATGAAGGCGATTCCGTTCGGGCTGAGCCGGCTGGCCGGGATAATGTTGTTGGGGAACGGCTGCCCCGTGGTCGGGTCGTTAATGACCCGCGGAGTAGCAAAGAAGCCGGTGGCTGGATTTAGAAGTTCACTGAAGTTGCCTTGGCGCATCAGTTCGCTGGGGACAGTTTGGATCGAACTGCTAAACTGCCGGAAGCGAACCCACTCCTGGCTCCAGAGGAAGAAGGCTTTGTTGCGATCGGTATTGAAAACTTTGGGGATCGTGATCGGACCGTCAACCACATAGCCAAACTGATTGAAGCGCCGCGCAGGTCTGGCCACTCCCGCGCGGTTTTGAGCCCAAGTGTTGGCGTCGAGCTTGTCGTTGCGGAAATATTCGTAGGCGGCAAAGTGAAGGTCGCGTCCGCCAGAGCGGGTTACGATCCGGATCTGACCGTTGTTGGACCGGCCATACTCTGCTGCGTAGTTTGCCGTCAGAACCTGCACTTCTTGCACGGTTTCCAAATCGGCCGTGCCGATAGAAGTCCCGTTGGCGCGCGTGCGGATGGCCACCGCGCCGTCAAACGTAATCACGGAATCCTGCGAGCGTCCGCCGTTGATAGCAAAGCCGCCCGAGGTTAAGCCGAAGTTAAAAGCATTCAGCGCGCCGCCCCGGACACCGGGCTTGAGCAGAGCTAAAAATAGCGGATTTCGCCCGTTCAAAGACAGGTTGGCAATCTGGGACCGTTCGACGGTTTTTCCAACTGTTGCGGATTCGGTTTGCAGCGTCGCCACGCTAGCTTCAACAGTCACGGATTCGGTAAGCTGGCCGACTGCAAGCTCCACCGACACGTTTAAGGGAACTCCCGCGTCCATCTTGTTGCGGGTTTTTTCGAATTTCTTAAACCCTTGCGCTTCAACAGTGATGGTGTAGTAACCAGGCGGGAGATTCGTTGCCAAATAAATTCCAGCCTCATTGGTGACGACTTCTCTCGAAACCGCCGTGGACTCGTTTTTCACCACAACCTTCGCGCCCGATACAACAGCGCCTGTGGGATCTTTGACAATCCCTGTAATATACGAATTGTCCGATTGGCCAAAAACGGATGCTACCACCCAAGCAAGTCCTAACGCTACGAATACTAAGCGTCTGTGATGCATGAGAAACCTCCCTGAAGTTCTGCGGACTGCGTTGCCGCGCTCCCGCAAGGGTCAATGCCTGACGCGCTAGGCGTACACAAGCTTTCGAAGCAATTTCTTCGCTTACTGTATCAAGTGTGTGTGAGAGAATCAATTGAGGCGTGTCACATTTTAGTTACGGCGTGGAGAGACGCGAGCCCGCTCGAAAGTCTTGCTAGTGCGTCTCCGTAGGTCGACCTGGTTCCTGCACATAGGTGAGTTTCTGGTGGATCGAGGCGCGAGGCTTGATCTACAGGCATGAGGCCGGCCGCCTAACCGGCAAGCCTCGCCGTCTTGGCGCGGACAACCGTTTCGCACATTGGCCGGCGAGCAATGGCAATCAACGAAGTGGGTGGCCACGGGAGGATGGGATCGATTTTTCTCCAAAGCCAGACAAGACGGTCAAATACTTTCAGTTGAAAGGGGCTTAACTGGGGGCGCCGCAAGATCTTTCCATTGAAATACCAGCCAGGCAGGGCAATGCGGTTGAATGGCAGGATCCTTTCTAGTTCAAAGCCTGCTTGGAGGATGCTCTCTTGAAGCTGGCCCCTGGAGTAGCGCAGCCGATGGCCGAGCATTTCGTCCATTTTTCCGTAGGCAAACTGGCCGTGGGGTACCAGGAGGACGGCCCGTCCCCCGGGCTTTAAAGCGGTAAAGAGGTTTTTCAGGGCGCGCTCGCGGTCCTCGACGTGCTCGAGAACGTTGAGGCAAACTACCGTATCGACAGACCGTTGTAAGTCAGCGAAATCGGCGGCACTGGCTACATCCAGCTTCCGCACCTCGAGACAAGGGCGCTCTTGAAACCGGGACCGCAGGCGCGCCAGATGCTGCTCGTCGACGTCACTGGCGATGTAGCGCTTCCGTCCCCCTATCAAGTGGCGACTCAAATTTCCGATGCCAGCTCCGATTTCCAAGACAGATTGACCAAGATAGGGGCGGATGGTATCCGCCATCCAACGGTTGAAAGCGACGGCGGGCGAGAAGGCCTCTAGAGTTTTGGGTCCGACTTCGGTGTAAATGTCGTTGGTCAACGCATATCGCAGAATCACGGCCAAAGCCGAAACGGCATCCCGCCACCCGATCTTCTTGCCTTCGGCGTAGGTCCGGCCATGATAGCTTACAGGCACTTCGTAGATGCGGGCCTCACGCTTGGCCAGCTTGATCGTTAATTCTGGTTCGATTCCAAAACGGTTGGAGCGCAGTGGAATGCTCTTCACGAGCGAGGTCCGGAAGGCTTTGTAACAGGTCTCCATGTCGGTGAGATTGAGATCGGAGACGACGTTGCAGATTGTCGTTAGGATCCAGTTTGCAAGCGCGTGCCAGAAATACAACACGCGCCGCTCGCCGGCCACCAGAAACCGCGAGCCGTACACGGCGTCAGCCCGGCCTTCCATCAAGGGTGCAAGAATACGCGAGTAATCGGAGGGATCATACTCGAGGTCAGCGTCTTGAATGATGCTAAACTCCCCCCGCGCATGTTGAAGCGCGGTCCGGATGGCGGCGCCTTTGCCTTGGTTCTTCGGCTGACGGATGAGCCGAATTTCGGGATAGCGGGCGGTGAGGCTCTCCACGATTTCAGCCGAGGCGTCGCTTGAGCCGTCATCGACGACAATCACCTCGCGTTCCATTCCTGCCGGGAGCGGAGCCCGCATCACCCGTTCCAAGATGACGCCGACAAACTCTTCCTCGTTGTAAACCGGCATGAGAATCGACAACATGTCGGCTCGCGGTGACTATTTGTGCTGCGTTTCCCAGTCGTAGTTAATGCGCGGGTCGTTATACGGAATGCGGCCCTCGTCCTGTGGGTCATAGAGCCGGTCCGTCACGTAAATCAGCATGGAGGGTTGTATGCCAATCACTTTGTATCCGTGGGCGACCCCCGGTGGAATGAGAATCTGCCAGGGGCGCATCTGTCCCACATAGAGTGTGTTGCGCAGGCCAAAGGTGGGCGAGCCGTGCCGCAAATCGACCAGCGCCACCTGGATCATGCCTTGCGCCGGCACCCAAAAATCGGTTTGCCGTACATGGTAATGGAAGGCCTTGATCGCGCCAGGATAGTTAAAAGCACAGGAAACTTGTGTGGTTTCGAGAGGGAACTGCGAAACTAAGCCCTGGCGCAGTCGGGCGATTTCGAGAAAATAGCCGCGGTCATCAGGCCACAGGGCATAAGGCGCCACTTGCACCCCGTCGATGAGATCGGCGGAACCGGCCTGTAGGATCACTTTCCCGATGCCGCGCTCGCAACTTGGAATGACGAGGCTCAGGGCGTCCATAGAGGCGACTGTCATGACAATCCCTCATGATACAATCAGCCAGCAATGCAGGTCCAACACTGGAATGAACTCGAAATCGAGCAGATGAACCCGCTCGTTCAACGGCAAGTGCTTCATACCCAAAACATGACTATGGCCCGGCTCATGCTGAAGAAAGGCGCAGTCGTGCCCGAACACCAGCACATCAATGAGCAGATCTCTACCGTGCTCGAGGGGAGTCTGATCTTTCAAATTGCAGGTCAAGAATTTTTGGTTCAAGCGGGGGATTCGATGGTAATTCCGCCAAACGTTCCGCACAGCGTTTCGGCGTCTGAAGATTCACTCGTGATTGACTTGTTTTCACCACGGCGTGAGGACTGGCTCCGGGGTGAAGATGCTTATCTCCGGCGCTAGCGCGCCCAAATCCTCGGCAAGGAAAGCGGATGAGACGCAACGAATTTCTAAAAAGCCTCGCGGTTTTGGCCGCCGGGCCGGCCCCAGCGAAAAAGCTCCAACGGCTCGGTGTCCAGCTCTACACCGTACGTTCGATCTTGAGTGAGAAGCCACTTGAGACCTTGCGAGCGATTGAGCAAATGGGTTTTCAGGAAGCGGAAGTGGTCCGGGCTTCGCTCGATAAGATTTGGGAGAGTTTCAAGCAAACCAAGCTCCAACCGGTTAGCCTGCATATGGACACGTCCTTGTTCACCACGAGGATGGCCGATTTACCGGGAGCCGTGGATGACGCTGCGCGGCGTGGGTTTCAATACGTGGTGTGCCCCTACATCGCGCCCCAAGATCGGGGCGGCGTTGCCGTTATCGAAAAACTTGCGGCCAACTTAAATCAGGCTGGAGAAAAGTGTAAATCCGCCGGACTCAAGCTGGCCTATCACAATCACGCCTTTGAGTTTGAAATGACTCCGTCGGGCACGTTACTAGACATTCTGCTCGCGAAGACAGATCCGCAGCTGGTTTTCCTAGAGCTCGACATCTTCTGGGCGGCCGTCGCTGGCGCTGACCCTGTAGCGCTCTTCCAGAAGTATGCAGGCCGCATCCCTCTGGTCCACGTTAAAGATGTCAAACCAGGCGTTGAAAAGCGTCTGGATGAGCGCGTGCCTCGCGATGCATTTCGAGAGGTTGGCCGAGGGTCACTTCCGATGGCGCAGATTCTCCGGGCTGGATCGAACGCCGGAGTCCGGCACTTCTTCGTGGAGCAAGATCAAACACCTGGTAATCCTCTAGACAGTTTGCGAATCAGTGCCCAGTATCTGAAGGACCTAGATTTCTGAACCTCTTCCCATTCGAACTGGGCGTATTCCAATCAAAAACGGCACCTCGCCAGGGCCATCAGACCTGCTGAGTAAGCGCAAGAGGCTTACCACACTCCTGCAGCCACCGCCCGCTAGTCGTCTGGGCCAGAAGAAGTTTGCACCCATCCGTTAGAAAAAGCGCATGGTATAGGAGAACAGTACGCCCCGGCCGATTTCGGGCGCGAAGGCTTTAATAAAGGAGAGATGGTTGCGGTAGAGGCGGTCCGAGGCGTTAAAGAGATGAAAGCCAAACAAGTGCAGAAAATGTTTGGACGTCTTCGAATACAAAGCCTTGAGATTCATTACGGCGTAGCCTGCGGTCGGATCCTCCAGCGTGTAGACTCTGGCCTGTTTATTGGCGAGGAGAAGTTCTGGCATCACACTTAGGCTTCGCCAGCGGCCCTCGAGTCCTAGCCGCCCGCGAATTGGCGGAATGCGAGGAAGTGGAAGGTTGGGATTTCGCAGCTCTGCATTGACCGCGTCCATGCCGAGATGCAACCAAAGATTCGGCTGTAGTCCTGCGCTAAGACGCGCCTCGCTGCCCCGGTAGCGTGCCCCGCCTTGCCGGTAATCGGCCACCGGAAAACCGTCTTCAAATTTTCCTGTTGGAGCCAAAAATACGAAATTGCTCATCCGGTAGTAAAAGAAATTCCATTCTCCACGCCAGCGCCCCGCACGTTGCCGCAGCGAGAGATCCACTCCGTTGCCGCGTTCACGACGCAGGTTTGGATTCCCGATTTCGAAGGTCAAATTTCCGGCATGAGGTCCGAAAGAGTAAAGTTCCTCGAGCGCTGGCGCGCGGAAAGAGCTGGCGAAGCTACCAGCCAAGGCTCCCCCTTCCCACAACGGGATATGCACCCCGGTGGAGGCTGCAATTCCCGTAAAACTCCGTTTGCGCCCTTGTTCCGGATCGTACCGGTTATGTTCCAAGCGAGCGCCAAACTGGATGCGGAACCGGGACATGCGCAACTGCTCCACAGCAAAGACAGCAATCGCGTTTTGATCGACTGGCGGCGTGATTGCTTCTTCGCCTTGGGCCTTGTAGTCGCGGGTTAGACCCCAAAAACCAAAAGTTCCCGACAGCGCCCCGCGAGGTTGCTGGTCAAAGACACCGCGATAAATAAACTGCTTATTGTAAAAGCGGTTAGCGACCTTATCCGCTTCCTGTTCGCGGTGCTTCCAATCGCTGTAATTCAGGATCAGTTGAAACTGTTCAATCGCTGTGGCTAAGTTCTTAAAGCCACCATTCAGGCGCACGTTGTGGCGTCGGAAAGGAAGAAACACATTCTCGTGATGGTGATCTTCCTCCTTTCCAGCCGCTTTTTGCTGGCCCGCCTTTTCCTCGTGCTTTTCATCATGCTCCTGTTCGAAAGGAATGCCGTAGCGGCCATCTTGAAGGCTGTACGAGAAGTTGAAATAGACTTTTTCTCCATAGCGGCCGAAGCCGGAGCTCGCGTCTTTGATATTGCTGAACGAGTTTGGGACGGTTCCGGCTGGAGTTTTGTAGTCGTCTAAGTAGATGGCGCCGCCGTTGCCGAAAAACAACCAGCGTTTCACGCCATACTCAAACCCTCCGCTTCCACCGCGGCGGTTATTGTTGGTGCCCCCCAAGCTAGTGAGGAATCCGCGAAGTCCGGTATGAGGTTCTTTGTGGATTTGGTGGTGACCGCTGACCATATTCACCACCCCCCCGATGGCGCTTCCCTCGTACAGCAGGGTGGAAGGACCCCGAACGACTTCTACGCGTTCAATCGAATTCGGATCGAGAGGTTCGCCGTGATCGCCCGACTGCGACGAAAGCGTGCCAGTGCGGACGCCGTCCTGCATAATGAGCACCCGGTCTCCGTCAAAGCCGCGAATGACAGGCCGCGACGTTCCGGGCCCGAAGCTTCGTTTGGCAACACCGGCTTGGTTTTCTAAAACTTCGCCAAGGGACGTAGCGGTCTGCTGCGTCAGCTCAACGGTGTCGATGGACGTCGTTGAGAGATAGGTCTCGAGGGTGGTTTCCTCTCGGCCCGACGCGGTCACTGTGAGTTGTTCCCGCACTGGTGCCAAACGCAAGCGAAAATCGGCAGTTACGGATGAGCCTGGGGCTATCTCGACGGTGCGGCGCTCATCCGCTAGGGAATGCAGGTGGGCAACTAGCTCATATTTGCCTGGCGGGATGTTCTCCAGCCGGTATTCTCCCTGGTCGTTGGTTTGAACGCTTCGCCCCAAGGGAATCACCAAAACCACAGCGTGATGAAGTGGATCGCCCGTTGCGTCTAAGACCACCCTGCCCGTGATGGCGCCTCGCTGTTGACCTGAGGCCGGGGCGCCAAGGACCATCCATAAGAGCCCCATGGCCATCCCTCGCCTAGGGACCATCCACAAGAGCCCCATCGCTATCTCTCGCATGTTGATTAGGTTCCCACAGCCGCGGTGCACAACCGACATTCAATCCTTGAGCGGGTCAAATTTTGGGCATAAAAGGGCCCAAATCAACGACTAGCGGGCAGCAGCCAGGACGTCTCGCGGCCCAACTGGAGCTTGTGGACCGTAGGGGAGCCTCTCCGAAATCTCGAACTGAGCTTTCCGAAACCCCCCTTTTTCACCTTCCTAGCGGTCCCACCCTAGGCCGTTGCTATAATCGGAAAAGAATCCTCAATTAAGTTGGATCGAAGTGGCGGGTTTGTGTATCAACCATTCTTAGAGGGGGACAATGAGTCCTGTGAACACGACACACGAGTCCGTCGATACCCTACAGCAGGGCAGCCTAGCGCAGCCTGCCACCTTTAAGGTGTACAACCGGGTGATCGACTGGATCTCAAGCGAACGTTTGCAATTAATGAACATCACGGACCGCATTAACGAGATTGTTCGCAAGAGTGGCGTTAAGGACGGTCTGGTTCACTTGCAGACCCTTCATACCACCACGGCCATTTTCATCAACGAGTGGCAAGACGCGCTGCTGCACGATGTTCGCCAGTTCTTAGAGAAGTTGGTGGATCGCAACGAATACTACCGCCATAACGATCCCCTGTTTTCCGACTGTGAACGGCGCAACGCGGATTCTCACATGCGCGGCATGCTGATGGGGCAAACACTTTGCTTGCAGGTGCGGAACGCTTCTGTGTTGTTAGGAACGTGGCAAAGCATTGTGTTTGCAGAATTCGACGGGCCTCGCAGTCGAGCCCTCGCGGTCCAGGTCCAAGGCATTTAAGCGATGCAGTCCCGAATGGCCACTTACTTCCGAATTGAGCAGGCCGAGGCGCTGTTGAAGGAAGTCGAAGAGGCGGTTCGGCAGGCGATCCAGCTGAAACAGTTTTACGTTGAAGCCGAGGCGATTCTACGCCAGGAGACCCAGCGAATTTTGGTTTCTGGGGGCGCACTGGTCGACGTTGGCCGGTTGCAAGCCGAGCGGTCACGCCGGGATACGTGCGCCCGAAAGCTGAACGAAGCGATCGAACGGATTCACTCATTTGGTTGTGAATTGAAAGATCTCGATCTCGGGTTAATTGACTTTCGCACCCTGTACCAGGGCCGGGAAGTATACCTTTGTTGGAAACTTGGAGAGCCGAAGATCGAGTACTGGCACGGCTTGGAGGAAGGCTTCCGGGGCCGCAAGAAGATCGATGAGAAGTTCTTGAAGGAACATCGCGGCAGCCTCCCCATGTAGAGAGTTGGCCTGCTTGGTGCCGGTCTTACCTGGACTACCTGTCGAACCCAAGCGCGCAGCATTTTTGGAGTGAGCCCGACCGGCGACGATTTGGTACCCTTTGCGAGAGCTTGGAAGAGCAAAGTGGGTCGTACGCTCAACCAAGTGTCGCACCAAGTTAAAAGGGGAACTTCTCCTAAGAAAAACAACCGCGCCGCGGCAAGGAAGGGGGCCCTAGAAAACAGCTTCCTAAGGTCCCCCGGCTGGATACGCGCAAGCTGCCGATTAGCCCGTCATGCGAGTCGCCTCGCCTGCCGCCAGCTCATCCAATAATTGAAACAGCGCCGATCGTTCATCTGATGACAGGCGCCGTAGAATGAGCTGGAACTCATCCGCAGAAAATTGGTTCTGCGTCAGAGCCCGGACCAGCGTTTCGACACGCCCTAGGGGCGGTGCAGGTTGCCGTGGTGGCACACCATATACCGGCATATCTAGATGATTCGGTCTAGATTGCGTCTTGCTTTAGCCGAAATGTTACAAATTACGGTACGAGGCCAAAAATCTCGGATTGGCGGAGACGGTTGTCCACCAGGTTCAGCCGTTTCTCCATCGATGGCCTTAGAAGGGGAGTATGGTGAATCACTGCTAGGTGTTCGGGTATTGCCCAGACGTCCTCTTCCGCGGTCCGCCAGTTTGCAAAACGCAGCAGCGAGACAGGACGGGAATAGGCGCGCAAGGATTTTTCCCCCTTCAAATTGTGATAGTGCTCAAAATAAGACATAACGAGCTCCCGCACGGTTCGATAAACGGGCTCTCGAAAGCGTAAGCTCGCGTACTTCGACTTCGCGATGGCGCCCCAAAATCCATGCACCTGATAGACGGCCAACACGTGGTCGTCGTCGCGGACGGCCTCCAAGTCCAGAAGCGTGGGTGGATGGCCATGTACCTCTAGCGCAGCAGCGGCAAACAAGGCTCCTTCCATGCAATGAGCGAGGCGGTCACGCAGAACGCGCCGCGGAGACCGACAAGTCGGGCCGTTTAGTTCTAAGTTGTAGCTCACGTCCTCATCGAGAAACCTTTGGATCTTTGCTGGACTGTTCAGTTTCAGGAGGATACGGAGTTCGTCGGGAGAGAATCGATCGCTTTTCGTCTCAGAAGAAGCGGATTTTCTCATTTGGATTGCTCGGCTCCTCTAATAGTGGAAGTTCGGCTGAGTCCTTTTCCACAGCGTCGCCCTCCCCCGGGGCCAGGAAAAGATTCGTTTCTAGCCCGTGCTGTCGTGTGTACAAATCGTAGTATCGCCCACGCGCGGCAAATAGGGATTCGTGCGTACCTTGTTCAAGAATCTTGCCATCTTCGAGCACGAGAATTTGATCAGCCCGGCGGATGGTGGACAGCCGGTGCGCAATGACGAACGTGGTGCGTCCCTGCATGAGATGGGATAGTCCTTGCTGAATCATAGCTTCCGATTCGGAGTCCAGACTTGAGGTGGCCTCGTCGAGGATCAAAATCCGGGGATTGGCCAAAATCGCCCGCGCAATGGAGAGTCGCTGGCGTTGCCCACCAGATAGTTTCACGCCGCGTTCTCCAACGATCGTCTCATACTTTTCGGGGAGCCTTTCGGCGAACTCGTCCACTCGAGCGATCCGACAGGCTTGTAGAATCTCCTCCTCGCTTGCGTCGGGTCTTGCGAATGCGACGTTTTCGCGAATTGTTCCGTCAAACAGAAATGTATCTTGAAGAACGACCCCCAGCTGCGTACGGAAGCTGTCTAATCTGACTTGGGAAAGATCCACGCCATCCACCGTCACGGTTCCCCCGGTCGGAGCATAAAAAGCAGCAATCAGGCCGATAGTGGTGGATTTTCCTGATCCTGACGAGCCGACCAGCGCTGTAACCGTTCCCGGCCGGGCAAGAAACGAAACCCCTTGTAGGACGGGCTTACCCTCCTCATAGGCAAAACTTACGTTGTCGAATCGCACCTCGCCGCGAATTGTAGGGAGTACGATGGTGCGATTTGGGGCTTCGTCTTCTCTGCTCTCGAGAAGAATCTCTCGCGTCCGCTCCAGTCCTGCTAGGGCTTCTGTCAATTGCGTACCGATGCCGACCACCTGGAAAACGGGGGCTACAAGAAACGCCAAAAAAGCTGTGAAGGTTGCAAAGCCGCCAAGAGTCAAGGAGCCTGCAAAAATCTGTTTGGCCCCTACATACATGACGAGCGCCCCCACAATGCCGAGCAAGAGCGTCGCGGAGAGGCTCATCAGCGACACTCCTGTTAACGATCGGAGGACGTTGTCCAGCAAGCGCTGCACGCCCTGTGCGAATACTTGCTCCTCGCGCGATTCGGCGTGATAACCCTTGATTACTCGAATGCCTCCCAGTGATTCGGTCAACCGGCCGGTGACTTCACTATGAATCTTGCTACGCTCTCGAAAAATTGGCCTTAACGTGGAAAACGCCCGTTTGAGAATCACTGCGAAGACGAAAATCACGCCAATCGCCACAGCCGTCATGACGGGACTGATTTTCAAAAGAATCACCAGCGAAAAAATCGCCGTCAACAGTCCGCCCAAAAACTCCACCAAACCAGTCCCAACCAAATTCCGCACACCCTCCACGTCGGTCATGATCCGGCTCGCCAAGACGCCCGTCTTTTGGGAGTCAAAATAAGCCAGCGGTAGGCGTCCCACATGCGCTTGAACTCGCAGCCGCATTTCCGCAATGAGCTTCTGGGCCGACTTAGAAAGCAATTGGGTTAGAGCGAAGGAGGATATTGCCTGAATCGCCGTTGCCGCTAGCACAGTGGAAAACAAAGGAGCCAACAGCTCGGGACGTTGTTTGCCAATCACGTCATCGATGAGGAACTTGGTAGAGGCAGGCAGTACAAGCCCCGCCAAGCGACTCAGGACAATGAGTGCCAATCCAACTAGCAGCAGGCCTCGCCGCGGGCGAACAAGTTCCCAAACAAAAGGTAGAACCGCGCTAAGCTTCGCTGTCGTCTTCTGCTCAGTTTGGCCCGTTCGTCGCGATGGCCGTGTCCGTTCAGGGAATCTGGTAGATATAGAGTGAATGGCCCGCATAGCCGATGGGCTGCTTCTGTCGGAACGCCGCGTAGTAGTCGCGATATGCGGGGTCCGCGAACTGCCCTGTTAATAGGGTCGCACTAATTGCATAGATTCCGGGGCCTGGCTCTAGCTTCGCGGTTTGAGGCCGGAATCCTCCGTAGGGCGGTTCGATCCACTTCACCTGATCTTCCCGGAAATAAGCATAAACGTTATCACTGCCAAAGTAGGATAAGAAGAACTGGGGGACTTGGGCCTGCTGGACCCAGCGGCGAAGTTCTCTTAGGTCTTGACCCCAGTCAACATTACTGTCAGATAAATAACGCAGGGCGTTTTTCGGCCCTCCCGAAGCAACATTGAAGTATGACAGCAGATGAGGATACTGCGGCGCGACAGCGCAAAACATACTGAGCACGAGCATGGCAGGGCTCCAGGCCGGCAACCTGGCCAACCAGCGACCAACCATGAACAAGGCAAAGGGAAGGCAGGGCAAAATCAACCGAAATCCGAGCTGAAGGTTCGAGCTGGATGCGAGGACAAAGTACCAGGGGGCTGGCATGATCCAGAGCAAGTCCGAAAAAGTCAGCTTTCTTTGCCAGGCCTCCCGAATGATCCAAATGCTGCCCAGCCCCACAGCAAGCAGCAAGGGTTCGGGGGACTTGACCAAAGTCGCTACCAAGAAATAGCTCCAGTGACCCCAGGGATGCCGTTGCCCGAGCAGATACACCGCACTTTCTTGTCCGAGATTAAATAAAATCCCCGAAATGCCATGCCACAAACGAATGGGAATTGGAAACCAGTCTAAGGCCATGAACAAGTTCGCGAACAATCCCGGTAAGAACCGCCTCTCCGCTAGGGCTTGAAGTTCGTTTTCTGGAATCGCTTGCAGCTGGAATCCGAAGGCCACGGCGGAAAGTGCGTAAGGAATTAGAGCCACCAGCAGTAGACCTCCCAGCAAACTCCTCCCTCGTAGCCGTAAGACTGCCAGCAAAAGTGGCAAAGGCGACAAAAACAGCATCGAGAGCTTCCCAAGCCAGGCCAGCGTAGTGGCCACCGCTACCCACAAGAGGTGGATGAGTGTTGGCTGTCGCCAAAACCGCCACGCGCAATACCAAGACACCAGGTAACCAAACGTGGCCGCATGATCGTTTTTGAAAAGAGCGGCATGGCCTAGGGCTGTTGGTTCCAGGGCGAAACAGGCCGCCAAGGCCAAGGCAATCGCCGGTGGGAAGAGCTGGCGAGCCCACCACCACAACAGAACAACCGTTGCGAGGGGAAAAATCACCACCCCGAGCCGAGCCCGAAACATGCTCTCGCGAATCTGGCGCTCGGTCATGCGCCGAATCATATCGAGGCCCACGGGCCATTCGTGCCGCTTACTCCAGACTGGGTGGGACTCCTCCACGATTCGAAAATCGGCGCTGGCGGCCAGAGCTCCCCCCGTAATCTTGATTAACGGGGGCAGGTCGCCAGGATATAAACTGTCATTCCCCTCCCAGTACAGGATGGAGGAAACAATGTGACTCGGCTCATCAACCGTAACCCCGGTCTTTGCGGCAAGATCGAGAATCACGCCCAGATAGCCCGCTACTAGCATGGCCAGCAACAGGACTTCGGCCATGGTTCTGGCTCTTCGACGAGGGAGCTTCAAAGCAAACAACATGGAGATGCAGCCTCTCGATTCTGAGCCGTCGCAGGCGGAGCGTGTAAGGCCATCTGCTACACTGAAACTTTGGGAGGCTATCTTCATTTGAGCAAATCGTCCACCTCGGTTTCCGTGTGGTTGCCGGTGCTGGCGCTCGCTTGGCTAGTGCCTGGCGGCGGCCATCTCATGCTCCGGCGCACCACGCGTGGTCTCCTGCTCGCCGCGTCCATCACCCTCACCTTTCTATTTGGCATCCTGATGCGCGGAGCAATGTTTACTCCGATGACGGGGGATCTTTTGACAACAATCATCTACTGTGGTGGCTTTCTTGGTGATCTGGCAAGCGGCATCCTGTATTTGTTCACCATCTGGATGGGCTATTCTCAACCAGAGGTCGCTGGTCACGTGCATGACTACGGCACAAAGTTTCTGGTCGCAGCGGGTCTGATGAACGTACTGGCCATGGTGGACGCTTACGAAATCGCCGTTGGCAAAAAGAGCTGATCACGATGCCGAAGATGAATTTGAGCCATTTTGAAGCTGCCCTCCTCTTTGCGCTGTTTACCTCGGTCGTGCTGGGCATCGTCACGAAGAAGACCGACGCAGAACGAATTCGTTATGGACTCCGCAGCTTCGCTTATTTCATCCTAGTGCTCTTTGGCTTAGGCTGGCTCATGTATTTCGGCCACGGTTAACTCTGTTGCGCCAAGTGCAGCCGATGAGAACTTGGCGAGTTTAAATAGGCCATCCCTCGGGTGAAAAGCCCTGGGAGGGTCACCCCTGAACCACCGGTTCCGGATCTCCTTGCACGGCGCTTACTTTCCCGCTCCCCGAACCAAAAACAACCCCTTGGTTGTTTCGTTCTGGGTTGCGACCCGGGATTCGCAGTAAGGCAAAAAGATTCGGATACTGGTGCCGCTACCAGGAACGCTCTGCAAGACCACGTTTCCCCCAACTTGCTTGACCACGCCGTACACCGTTGACAGTCCAAGCCCCATTCCCTGAGAACGGCCACTGCGGAAAAAAGGCTCGAATGCACGCGCTTGCGTTGCAGCGTCCATACCCCAACCGCTGTCTGTCACTGTTAACAAAACATACTTTCCCGGAGGCAGTTTCGCCATGCGGCGCGCTGTGGGAGCGTCGAGGTCTTGGATGCAGGTCTCAAGGGTCAATTTGCCCCCTCCGGGCATGGCATCCCGCGCGTTCACTGCGAGATTGAGAATCACCTGCTCCAACCAGCGCGGATCTGCCTCTACCGTCGGCCCGCTTGGCGAGCTAAGATCCAAAATGCTGCTGAGTTGGATCTGATCCCCGAGCAGCATCTTCAACCCCGGAGTCATCTGCGAAATCAATTCGTTTAGGTTAAAGACTGTTGGATTCATCGGCTGTTTGCCGCTAAAGACCAGCAATTGCTGGGTCAGCGCTGCGGCACGATCGCCCGCCCGCTTGATTTCCTGCACATCCTTGCGCGCCTGCTCAGGCAGCTGCGATGAACCCAGCAGCAGCTCGCTGTAACCGTTGATCGAAGTGAGTAGATCGTTGAACTGGCGGGCGATTCCCCCTGCCAGTTGTTCTACAGCTTGCATGTTCGGTGAACTCGTCGCTTCAGTTGGCGTCAGTTCTGAAAGCGCGAAGGCGACCATCACCGCATATTGCGGGGGAGGATTTTTCGCCCGTATTGCCGTCATGACAACTGCCATGGGGATCTGCTCGCCTTCTCGCGTGCGCCAGAGTAGTTGAGATCGCTCGGTTTCTCCGGTGGCAATCACCTGCGCCACGGAAAGCTTTGCTCGCCCCCACTCGCTCGGATTCAGCAACACCTCCCAGTAAAAACGCCCTTCAATCTCTGAGGCCCGGTGCTGAACTAAACTCGTTAGGGCAGCGTTACAGCGAACGAATTTCCCTTCCCGGTCAAGGACTGCTAAGGGAACACCCACGCTCTCAAGCAGCCCCTCAAGCACTTGATTCTCACCCGTGCGTCGCCCCGCCCACCGGCGCTCGGACAAGTCTCGCACCATCGCGCGAAACAC
This sequence comes from Bryobacteraceae bacterium, assembly GCA_025056455.1. Classification (GTDB taxonomy): domain Bacteria; phylum Acidobacteriota; class Terriglobia; order Bryobacterales; family Bryobacteraceae; genus CADEFT01. The sequence goes on from JANWVY010000008.1 coordinate 122,654, forward strand.
ACGCTTGTCTTCGATTCGCTGCTCCTTCAAAACCAGCTCTAGCAAGGCCGACGTGCCATCTTTTCGCAAGGCCGCGACTTCCACCCCAACTCCGTTTTCTACCCTCGGCGCGGCATGCAGCCGGTTCAAACCTAAGCCGCCACCTGCGTTTTCGCCAGCGGTGGGGAGAAGCAAAGAAACATGCTCGCCAATCACTTCCGAGGAAGCGTAGCCAAATAGCTGCTCGGCCGCCCGGTTGAAAGAAACGATTCTCCCATCCTCGCCGATGGTGAACCTTGCTTCAGGAGAATCCGCCTCGAGCTTCTCAATCCGTGCTCGAAAATCCGCCCGCTCTTCTTTCAGCCTTTCGTCACAAAGGATTTTGATCACCATGGCCGGCAAAAACGCAGCCAAAGCGAGCAAAAGTCCCACTCCGAGGATTACTGTCAGCTCCATGGGTATAGGAACAAGGTATCAAGGACCAGGGGATTAAGCTAGACCTCTTAGTGGGTAAAAAGTACTATGACCGCTAGTCGGTTACATGAACGCCTGAGGACTTCTGCGAATCCGCCTGAGGGTCATTTCGGGTTGGCGTCGGCGGCGGATTTTTTGCGCTGGATTTCCTCCATCACGCTAAAGACCAGATCCTTTGCTCCGGTAATTGCGTGTTGAATTAACTGAATGTCCATGGCTGGCTTGCCGGCCTGGCGGGCGCTTTGACAATAAACTCCGTGCTGTCCGACGAGCACGAGCGCGTCAGTAAGGAGATCGAGTGTTACAGCCAGCCGGCCGCGTTCTAGACCCATCTGGAATTCAAATCGTTCTAGTTCGTCTCGTTTCTGCTCGAAAACGTTCATGGGCAACCTGGCGCTCTCCTCACCATTCTAGGCCAATGGTAAGGTGCACCTGAGAGTTACATATAGTGGATCGACATTTGCCGGCTCTGGGAGCCGCCTCTAACCCCAAGTCTGCCGCTCTTTCATCACTTGGCTCTCGCTCATACCTCCCTCGCCTTTCCCGATATGAACGCTTGGGGGGCTGGCAACCCAAGGGCACCCGGCACTTGGGGGGACCGGGCAAGCCGGGGGAGCCGGGCAAGCTGGGGGGCCGGGCAAGTCGAGGCGACCGGGCAAGCCCGCGGGAGCCGGGCAAGTCAAGGGTCGAGGCTAAGCGAGGGAAATCCGCAACCCAAGCAAACCCCCAGCGGAGCGGGAAATGCGTCCTGATCAGGGCGGACCTTTGAAGCTAGGACAGCCCGGCTCGCCAGGGGAGAAAGGGGCAGGAGAGCAGGGCGGACCATCCAAGTCGGGCGAGTCAGTGAGGCCGGGTGAGGCAGTGAGTTGGGGCGAGGAGTGAGGTCGGGCGAGGCAGTGAGTTGGGGCAGGGCAGTGAGGTAGGGCAAGGCAGTGAGGTCGGGCAGGCCAGTAAAGTACGCTGGGCCAGTAACCTTCGGTAGAGCAAGAAAATCCTTTCCAGGCTCAAGGGCGGCTGGCAGAAAGTCCAGCCCAAGATCTGGGATTTGCCTTCCAGGCAGCTACACGGAGGAGGCCGCGGCCTAGCACGGAAAGTTGGCGATTCGATTCAAAGGTTATGTTTTCCATCATCGGAATTCTCGTAGTTATCGGCGCAGTGATCGGGGGGTATCTTTTCGAACACGGCCACCTAGCCGTACTCTGGCAACCGGCCGAAGTGATCATTATCGGCGGTGCAGCCCTCGGAACCCTCTTCATAGCCAATCCACTCCCCACCATCATCGCCATCTTCAAGGGACTGATTGGCGTTCTCAAAGGCAGCCGCTGCAACAAAGCCTTCTACCTAGAGACACTCAAAATGCTCAACGACGTCTTTGCTTACGCCCGCAAAAATAGTCTCGCCAAGCTTGAAGCTGACGTCGAAGAGCCCGACAAAAGTCAGCTGTTTTCGAAATACCCCAAGTTCGTCAAGGACCACCATGCGACGCACTTCGTTTGCGACACATTGCGCATGTTAATTGCCGGCGGCGTTGCCAATCATGATCTCAACGAGATGATGGAGCAGGACATCGAAGTCCATCACCACGAAACGACTCAACCCATTTCGGCCCTGACTAGCGTCGCGGACTCACTTCCCGGCTTGGGAATCGTTGCGGCCGTTCTTGGCGTTGTCATTACCATGGGATCGCTCGGCGGCCCGCCCGAGGAAATCGGCCACAAAGTGGCCGCCGCGCTCGTGGGTACATTTCTGGGCATCTTGCTCTGCTACGGGTTCCTGGGCCCGCTAGCTTCCCAAATGTCAAAAATCGCTGAAGCCGAAGGCCAGTACTATCACGTGCTTCGCACCGGACTCATGGCCTTTGCGAAAGGCTGTCCCCCGATCATCGCCGTCGAGTTTGCTCGGCGCATGGTGCCCCATCACGTCCGGCCTACCTTCAAAGAAATGGAGAAAGCCTGTAAAGGAGGCGGGGCCTGATGGCCGGTCAGGATGATCAAATCATCATCATCAAAAAGAAAAAGGGCGGCCACGGAGGGCATCACGGCGGAGCTTGGAAAGTCGCCTATGCCGACTTCGTTACCGCTATGATGGCTCTCTTCATTGTGCTGTGGTTGCTATCCAGCTCCGAAGAAGTGCAAAAAGCCGTGGGCGGTTACTTTCAAGATCCCACCGGCAGTGGCAAATTAATGGGATCCACAATGAGCGGTTCCGGCGAAGGACTTCCTATCAAAGAAACCGACATGGATCAGCTCAAAGAGAAAATCGAAAAAGCTCTCCAAGAAAAACCCGAATTCCAAGCCCTGCGCAAAAACGTGCAGATTTTCGTCACCGGCGAAGGGCTCCGCATCGAACTGCTGGAAAACGACAAAGGCATGTTTTTCCAGAGTGGCAGCGCCCTTCCTACCGAGGCCGGAGCCAATCTGGTCGCCATGCTCGCGCAGGAACTTGGCAAACTTCCAAATAACGTATTCCTCGAAGGCCACACCGACGCGAAGCCCTTTTCTTCGGAAAACGGCTACTCGAACTGGGAGCTATCCGCAGACCGCGCCAATGCAGCACGCCGCATCATGATGGACAACGGACTACGCAGAGATCAAGTCACTCAAGTCCGCGGATTCGCCGACCAGCGTCTGAGAGACCCCAAGGATCCCTATAGCCCGCTCAACCGTCGCATTTCTCTCATCGTGGCTTATCTTCAACCTTCCCCCAGATCGACTGACTCTCAAACCAAAACAAACCACGTCTCAAGCGCCGGCGACAAAGATCATGGTTCACACAGCACGCCTCAAAACACCACCCAAAATGCCGCGCCGAACAACCAAAATTCCCCCCAACCGCCCCCTCACAACCCACAGAACAGCCACTAGGCCGCTGAATGCTGGCGGCGCCGAGTCGGATCAACACAACTCGAGGCCGCCATCCACCACCAAAAGTTGCCCTGTCACGAAGTTGGTCGCCTTCAAGAAATACACCACCGCATCCGCAATCTCCTCGCCCTCGCCCGCTCGCCCCGCAGGTGTCCTTGTGATCATTTCCTCAATCCTCCGGTCCATGTTCCCAAACGGAAATACACCCGGCGCCACCGAGTTCACCGTGATGTCGGGAGCCAGCGCCTTGGCCAGAGCCTTCGTCAGGTGAATCACTCCTGCCTTGGACGCACAATAGTGCGCGTGTTCGGCCCAGGGCCGGATTCCTCCCAGCGAGCTAATATTCACAATCCGCCCTCCACCGTGTTTCCGCATGAGCTTGCCACCTTGCTGGCAGCAGAAAAACACGGCCTTGAGGTTAACGTTGTGTATGAAGTCCCAGTCAGCTTCGGTGATTTCGAAAGGGTGGAACCGCGTGAACCGGGCGGCGTTATTCACCAACCCGTCCAGACGGCCACATTGGGCTTGAATGTCCTGGAACATGGACACGATCTGGGGCACTTGCGCTAAATCTGCGCGAAACAGCCCGGCAGCATTACACTCGGCGGCGGTTTGTTCAGCCTCTTTCTGCGAGGTGTGATAATGAATCAGCACGCGAGCGCCCTCTTGGGCGAGCCTCTGTGCGATGCTTCGGCCCATCCGTTTCGCAGCGCCGGTCACCAAAACGACTTTGCCAGCTAAATCACAAGTTCGGTTCATGCACCTCCACCTCTTCGGGCGCCACGCCTTCTAAAGCAGGCTCGGGGAGTCGCCCGGCCAAATCCAGAAATAGCCAGTAGAAAGCGGTTAGCGAACTCAGTACTCCGGAGACAGCTCCAATCGTTCGCACATCGTAAGACCGGCTGGCCAGTCCCGCCGCCATCATCGATACCATCATGACTCCCCAAGTCACAGTTTCCAGGGTTGAGAACACCCTCCCCCGATATCCATCGGAGACATGACGCAACAGTTGCGAAAAATTCAGCACGCTGCTGACTGCGACGGCGCATCGCGAAATCGCCATGAACAGCAGCGCCAGGCTGAACTGCTTCATCTGGCTGAACGCGATGTAGGAGCAGCCGTGAACCAGATAACAGGCCACGATCGTGCGTTTATAGCTCTCAAAGCTAAGCTTGTGTCCCAGCCAGTGGGCTAAAAATCCCCCGGCCAGCAGCCCAGCGCCAGCGCAACCCCAAAGAATCCCAATGCCAGCAGCGCCCCGGTGGAAGACTTTTTCACCAAACAGGCTGAAGAGCACCTGCGCTGCCCCGCCACCGGAAGCCCATCCGAAGTTGATTACCGCGATTCCCAAAATCAAGGGATGCGATTTCAGATAGCGCAGCCCTTCGACATACTCGTGCCACGGCCGCAAGACATCATTTTCGGTGAGCGCTTTGCGACTCGCGCGGAAACTTGCTCCCGGTAAACGCAACAGCGAAATCGACCAAGCGGAGAACAGAAAGGACATGGCGTTCAGAAAAAAGGCCCATTCATAGCCAAACTGCGCCACGCTCAGCCCTCCGCTCATGGCGCCGAGCGTGAGCGTGCTCCACTGAGTTGTCTGCGTGAGCGAGTTTGCCGTGTGCAACTGTTCTTTGGTCGTAATGCTCGGTAGGATCGCTGCTCTTCCGCTGGTGAAAAAGGGGGAGGCAACCATGAGAAGAGCGCTTAGCACGTAAAGCAGGGTGCTGCTTGGATTCTGCAAGGTGTAGATGAAGCTAAGTGCGACAGCCGCGCGCACCAGGTCGCTAGCAATCATGACCCGCTTCCGGTCCCAGCGATCCAGGAGCACGCCAGCAATCGGGCCAGCCAAAATCACCGCAAGGGCGCGGGCGATAAACACTCCGGTCACGACCATGCCCCCGTCGCGGTATTTCACCGCCAGGCTAAAAACAGCAATGTTGTTAAAGTGATCCCCAACTTCGCTCACCACCTGCCCCATCCAGGTGTACCGGTAGTTCCGGTTTTCGCGCAAAAGTTGGAGAAAGCTGGACATCAAACTTACCGAGAACAGAGATCGGATGACGGCCTTCAGCCGATGGTCTCGGTGCGAACCGTGACCTTGGCGAGCTGATCGTGATCGATGGCGTAGCCAAAACCTGGCTCATCGCGAATCACGATGGTTCCTTGAGAGGTAACCTCGACAGGTGGCTCGATGATGTCCTGTTTCCAGTAGCGCTTGCTCGCCGAAACATCTCCAGGCAGAACAAAGTTCGGTAGGGTGGCAAGAGCCACATTGTGCGCACGCCCGATGCCAGACTCGAGCATGCCGCCGCACCAAACCGGGATGCCGTGGGCTTGTGCCACATCGTGTACGCGTTTAGCCTCGGTGAATCCACCAACTCTGCCCAACTTGATGTTGAGGATCCGACAGGCCTGCATACGGATTGCCTGTTCGGCGTGATGCGCTGTGCGAATGCACTCGTCAAGGCAGATGGGTGTCTGAAGCGCCGCCTGTAGCCGTGCGTGATCGATGATCTCGTCATGAGCCAGTGGCTGCTCGATCATCATCAGGTAGAATTCGTCGAGCTGCCGCAAATGTTCGATGTCTTCCAGCCTGTAGGCGCTGTTGGCGTCAGCCATCAGTTTGATGGAAGGAAAACGCTTGCGCACTTCGCGGATCACCTCCACATCCCAGCCCGGCTTGATCTTGATCTTAATGCGCTGATAGCCCGCGTGAGTCTCCGCTTCAATCTTCTGGAGCAAGGCATCTACGCTGTCCTGGATGCCGATGGAGACTCCGCACGGAATCTCGCGGCGGGCGCCTCCTCCAATCCGTTTCCAAAGTGGCTCTCCGGCCATACGCGCTTCGAGATCCCAAACGGCGACCTCCGCTCCGCCGCGTGCCATTTGATGGCCGCGAATGTGCGCGGTTCGGGATCCCACTTCGGCCGCGCACTCCAGTCGATCGGCCAGCAGGCGCGGTGCTACGTAATCGCGCAAGATCAACCAGGCAGAGTCGGTCCACTCCTCGTTGTAGAAGGGGTTCTCCCCGCAGGTCACCTCACCCCAACCCGAAAGGCCTTCCGCCCGGACCTCCACGAGGATGATCTTTCGGCTGTAGGTTCGTCCGAAGCTCGTCTCAAAGAAGTGCACCAGCGGCATTTCAAGCTGCCGAAGAATAATCTGATCTAGTTTTATTGCCATGGCCCAAGTAGGTAAGCAGCAGTCTCAGACGAGCGCTCCATTCCAACGACCGCAAGACCAGCGCGAAAGTGTTCCAGAAACTGATTGCTGACTGATTCTTGGATCGCGCGCGCGTGTTGAACGTCCTTGCGTCGTAACTCCGCAATGTTGGCCGGTACGCAGATACGCGCGATTGCTCTTTCCCGGTCTGGATTGTTTCCTTGCAACACGGCGTGCACTCGCGGATGATCCAGCCACCATTCAGCCACGCAACGATCGGTGGGCAAGCCTGTATGCAAATGACTGGACGTCATACCATACTGGTTCAGTACATAGCGCCGCACGACCGCGCCGAGTTTCTCGATATTGAAGTAAGCGTTGCGGAGTTCTAGAGGGTCAAAGGTCCATTCCACGAGCTGGATGCCTCTGGCCAGGGCATCTTCTCGTTGTTTCAGTTTCAACATTCGCCCGATACCCCGGTCGCGATACCCGGCCAAAACCCCCAGCATGTGGCTGTGCAAATAGCCAAAGTCTTTCTTTAAACCGGGAATCGCTAGCAAGAAAGCCACCATCCGGTCTCCGTCATAGGCCCCAAAGGTTTGCCCGCCGATTTTGTTGGCGACAACAAACAAGCGCCGCGGCAACAGTTCAATGTCGTCGAACCCCCAGATTTCTTTTTGCAGTTTGACGGCTTGATCGAACTCATCGATGGTGGCGAGCGCGCGGAGCTCTACTGCTGGGTTTTGGCCTTCTGCCACAACTCCTCCATTTCCTCAAGCGTCGCCTGGGCGAAGTCTTTGCCCTGCGCTCGCAGGCCCTGCTCAACGCAGGCGAAGCGCTGCCGGAATTTCGCGTTGGTCTTGCGCAGCGCCTGCTCAGAATCAACCCCTAAAAAGCGCGCCAAGTTGACTACGGTAAACAGCAAATCGCCAAGTTCGCCCTCTAACTCTGGGTTCGCGCCGCCTTCCCGCGCTCGCTCCACTTCTGCTAGCTCCTCGCGGATTTTCTCCAGGACACCTTCAAGGGTGGGCCAGTCGAAGCCTGCGGAAGCAGCCTTGGCGCTAATTTGTTGCGCCTCCACCAGCGCCGGCGTGTTGCGCGGGATACGGTCGAGAATTCCCGAAGCCCTCCGCCCCTGCTCCTGTTTCTCCTTCTCCTTAATCTGATCCCAGCGAGCCTTTACCTGCTCGGCGGTTCTGGCGTCTCCGTTTCCAAAAACATGCGGGTGCCGGCGAATCAACTTCTGATTGATAGCCTCGAGCGCATCATCAATGCTGAAGTAACCCATTTCGGCCGCTATTTGGGCGAAAAAGACTGGCTGCAACAGGAGATCTCCCAGCTCTTCGGCCAGCGCCATCCAGTCTCGATTGTCGATGGCCTCCATCACCTCATAGGTTTCTTCGAGAAGGTATGGCTTGATGGTGTCAAAGGTCTGCTCTCGATCCCAAGGACAGCCTTGCGGGGAACGCAATTTCGCCATGATATCGACAAGCTGCTGAAACTTTTCGCCCGCCGGTGAGCAAGGTTGACTCATCTTCTGGATCAAAAGGAAATTTTGGCTTTGAGGGACTCCTTCAAGCCTAACACAGCAGAGGTTTACCCCTCGACCTTGAAGCGGCCCGTTGATCTCGCGTGCGGGGGCCTCACGGCCGCCAGTGAACCTTCGCTTCTGCTGATAGACTGAGAGGAAAATGAAAGCACTTCTGTTAAAGCGGTATATGGAGCTTGAATACACAGACTTTCCGACGCCGACTATCGGGCCGGAGGATGTGTTGGTTCGCGTACGGGCGGTCGGAATCTGTGGCAGCGATGTGCACGGTCTAGATGGAAGCACTGGGCGCCGCATCCCGCCCCTGGTGATGGGACACGAGGCAGCAGGCGTGATCTCGGAAGTTGGAACGGCGGTCACCGGATGGAAGCCTGGCGATCGCGTGACCTTTGACTCTACGGTGTCTTGCGGCAAGTGCCATTTCTGCCGTGCGGGCAAGGTCAACTTATGCGAGAACCGTCAAGTGCTCGGGGTCTCCTGTGGCGACTATCGCCGTCATGGCGCTTTTGCGGAGTATGTGGCTGTTCCCCAACACATTCTTTACCGCCTCCCCGATGCGCTCAGCTTTGAACAAGCAGCTCTGATTGAGGCCGTTTCCATCGCCGTACACGCCGTCAACATCACCCCGATCACACTTGGCGATACGGCCGTTGTGGTTGGGACTGGGATGATTGGGCTGTTAACCCTTCAAGCTGCTCGCGCCGCTGGTTGCAGCCGTGTGTTCGCCGTCGATCTGGACGACAACAAGCTGGCGCTGGCTCGGCAGCTCGGCGCGGAGGAAGCCTTTAACCCGAAGCACACGGACGTGGTGCAAGAGATTCAAGCGCGTACTCTCGGCCGCGGCGCCGATGTCGCTTTCGAAGCCGTGGGCGCTACTGAGCCGATTCATACTGCTGTTCAGGCTGTCCGCAAAGGAGGCGCAGTCACGCTCATCGGTAACATCACTCCGAAAGTGGAGTTGCCCTTGCAACAGGTCGTTACTCGGGAGATCCGGCTTCAAGGAAGCTGCGGCTCTTCTGGCGAGTACCCCGCCTGCATCGATTTGCTTGTCAGGGGAATGATCAAAGTCGACCCTATCATCAGCGTCAAGGCGCCCCTTCAGGAAGGTCCCAGCTGGTTTCAACGGCTCTACTCTCACGAGCCCAACCTTCTGAAAGTAATCCTAGAGCCATGAGTTTTGAGATCGAGATTGCCCTGGCCGCTGCTCCGCAAACGGGCGGAAGCCGCGCCCTGAATTTCTGCATCTCACCAGAGCTCCCCGTCATCTTTTTCGGGCTGGTCAAGAATATTTTGCGGTTTTATAATACTGGCGAAGCGTGGATGTCAACGGAACTCGTCTTCGTCGAAACTGAAACTTTTTGAGCGGCGCTCGCGGGTAAGCAGATTCAAATGTCCTGAGATTCCGCGCGTTCGGGTGGGAGGAAAACATGGCGTTTCACAGATCTGTTGTTCTCTGCACGGTGCTGACTGTGCTCAGTTACAACTTCGCTACAGCCCAGGTAGGCACCAGCACCATTCGTGGTACGGTGACGGATTCAACCCAAGCTTCGATTGCGGAAGCGCGCGTTACGATCCGGAATGATCAGACTAATATTCGCTGGGCAACCGAGACGACCTCGGCCGGCATCTTTACGGTTTCGGCCTTGCCACCAGGTCCGTACACCGTGCAGGTGGAAAAGCCCGGTTTCAAACGCTGGTCCGGTTCCCTGGTTTTGCAGACCGGTCAAACGGCTACGCTCGACGTCAGCCTTGACCTTGGAACGGTTGAGACCATGGTCGAAGTTACAAGCGCAGCGCCAGTGATCAGTCTGGAGAGCACCGAAATTGGCGATGTGAAAGGTGAGGGATTGATCCGCCAGTTACCTCTCAACGGACGCGCGGTGTCGAATCTGTTCAACCTCACCCCGGGAGTGGAGGGGGGCGCGAATCCAAGGATCAATGGATCCAAGGTGGGCTCGGTGGAAATGCTTCTCGATGGCATTTCGCTGGTGGACCGCTTTGGCGGCGGGATGGCCCGGGTGCAACCTGGGTTAGACACAATTGCCGAGTTCCGGATCGAAACCAACGGTTCGCGGGCCGAGTTTTCACGGCCGGCCACGGTGTCGCTCGTTTCAAAAGGTGGTACCAACCGCTTCAGTGGCAGCCTGTTTGAGGTACACCGCAACAACGCGGCAGGGCTACGCGCCCGTCAGCGCCAGGACGGAAACACCGCTCCTCAGCTCATCCGCAATGAGTTTGGGGCTTCGGCGGGTGGCCCGGTGCTCATCCCCAAGCTCTATAACGGTCGCGATCGCACCTTCTGGTTTGTTGCTTTCGAAGGGTTCCGCCAAAGGCAGAGCATTTTTTCCCGTGCCGCCATGCCCTTGCCAGAAATGTGGCAAGGGGATCTAAGCCAGATCGTGAACGCAGCAGGACAGCGCACCACAATCTACGACCCTCTGACGACGGCGGCCGATGGCACCCGGCAGCCGTTCCCAAACGGCCGGATTCCTACCAACCGCATTAGCCCGCTGGCCGCAAAAATGCGAGAAGTGACAGCGACGCCGACCATCAACATCAATCCCTTCCTGGGAGACAACTTTGATGCTCTATATCCGCTGCGGCTGGATGAGAATAAATGGACCACCCGACTCGATCATCAGTTAACGGCAAAAGACAACCTCTCGGTCCGCTACCTGTACACGGATCTGGTCCGGCGACAACTGGGTGCCCGCTTTGGGTCCCCACCGCCCAATCTTGCGAACCCATGGGGCAGTCAGCGTCAGGATGCCGAGGTTTGGTCGGCTTCAGTTCGTCATAACCGCGTCTTCCGGCCAAATTTATTCAACGAGCTTACACTCGGCGTGCAGCGCAACGCCAATAGCAACGGCACGCTCGCCGATTTTACTCCGTGGGCTGATCAATTAGGCTTCCCGAATCCTTTCCGCGCCCGCGGCTGGCCCACTTTGGTTGCCAGCCCGTTTTCCTGGCTCTCAGACAATTTGCGTGACGAGAAGCTGACAGGGTACGTGCTTGAAAACAACACCACCTACGTTGTTGGGCGCCACACCATCAAGTTCGGCGGCAAGTACCGCTACGAACAGAATAACGTCCGGGAATTGCAGCAGCAGCAAGGCTCCCACTCGTTTGATGGATCTTGGACCGCTCTCTATGACCCGCGCGGGGATCAACGAGTGCCTTTCACAGGAAACGGCTTTGCGGACATGTTGCTAGGCTTCCCCACCTATCTCTCAGCGCAGAATAACCGCGGATATTTTTATTTCCGGCAGCACGAAACTGGCCTGTTTGTGCAAGACACTTGGAAAGTAACGCCCCGCTTGACGCTGGACCTCGGCCTTCGATATGACCGCTGGTCTCCCTATTCCGAGGCACGGAATCGATTTGTGCAAGTGGACCCGCTCACCATTGCGAGCGTCTTCCAGGTGGTCACTCCTGGCAATATCCCGCTTGAACAGATCCCTGGTATTCCTCGCTCTCAGCTTGCCTCTTGGGCGGCGCGGGGATTGACCTGGACAACGGCCGAAAAAGCCGGCATGCCGCGAAATTTGGTTCGGGCAGATAACAATAATTTTGGGCCTCGAGCGGGTTTCGCCTACCGGATGGGCAACCGCACGGTCTTGCGCGGCAGCTACGGCGAGTTTTTCTGGACCATGCCGCTGTCCCAGATCCTGCAAACCATGCGGATTAATCCGCCGCTCAATCTAAGGTATGAAAACATTATCGGCTTGTTTGACGGTACCGCCACCTACGCCGTGCGCAGCCGGCCGCAGCCTCAATTCAGCATCGGCCAGGCGCAAATCGACACGGAGGGTATCGTGCAGATCCCGCTCGCCGCGCAGTCGGGACTGCTGATGGACGGCCGCAACTGGAAGGATGCACGCATGCGTTCCTGGCATTTGACTTGGGAGCGCGAGGTGATGCAGGAGACTGCTGTCCGGCTCACCTATACCGGTCAATACAGCACGGATCTCGAGCAACGGTATTCGTTTAACTCCCGCGAAGGCGAGTACAACTGGGTGCGCCGGACCCGCCAGAATCCGCCCGCGAATCGCGAGTTGATGCGAATCAACAAAGATTGGGCCCTCGCTGCGGTCAACCGCACTGGCATTTCGAGCACCCATTCCTTGCAGGCTGAAATTGAACGCCGCTACAGCAACGGCATGGCGTTTCAGGCTTTCTACACCTTTACCCGTTCGTTGACCACTTCTGACGCGGGGGGCTTTTCCGCTGGAAGCAGCGCCATCAACGATACCTTCGGCAACAACCAGATCCCAGAGCGCATTCAAGTCCTCGATGCTCCTGACCTTTCCTATGATCAACTTCGCCGGTTGGTGTACTACAACTCGGCCAACGTCCCGGCCCACCGGGTTCGTTACAACGCGGTCATTGCTCTTCCCTTTGGCCCCGGTAAGAAATGGGGCTCAAATCTGCGGGGTGTCTCCAAACAGATCTTAGGAGGATGGGAGATTGCTACCATCGGGGAGTGGCGTAGCGGCTTGTGGTCCGGCGTAGCGGCAAACCGTTACTTGTTTGGCGATCCCACGCTTGCGGAGAATCAACGCCTGCTGCTCACCTTCGCCGGACGCCCGCAACGCTTGTGGTTCCGGGGCGATTTTGACCCTAGACAAGCCACCAACGTCGATCAGAACGCCCTTCAGCAGCTTGTGCCCGTTGATCGAGGACAGAGGGTGCTGCGTCCCGTGGGCCATCTCTTTGACAACCGTATACCGCTTCCGCTTGCAGACGGATCGGCTCGTTTGACAACGATCGAAGATTTGGTCAACTGGAACGCCCGCAATTTCTATCGCGGCCCTGGTTTTTGGAATCTCGACACCTCCGTCTACAAGAACTTCCAGTTCCGCGAATCGATGCGCTTCCAGCTGTGCTTCGATTTCTTTAACGTCACAAACTCCCCGATGGACGCATCGCCCAACACGACGACCGGTCTTCAAGACCTCAGCGTGCAAGTCAACGATCCGCGAATCATCCAGCTCCGCGCGCGCTTTAGCTGGTAGCGGAGGTAACTTTCTGACCGGGGCAGTCTCGGCTCGAGCAAGTCGCGGCTGCCCCAACAGGACTGTCTTCGAGCACTCCATGAGCGTGGCAGTCCGCTTAGCCAGTCGCCCCCTGTTCAATCGTGAAAACTTCATCCCCGCGGCTTGCATTCTCATTCGACTTTCGATATAGTCTCCCAAACAGTGGGATGTAGCTTCACTGCATGCACTCCTCGCTGGATGACCTTTGGGGAAAGGGGTTCCACGAATGAACTGGTATGTGAGAGTGTGTCTGTTTTTTCTGGGCCTTGGTGTTGCGCATTCTCAGGAATTCCGAGCCACCATTACGGGGCGGGTTCTGGATGCTTCAGGAGGCGCAGTGGCCAACGCCAAGGTTCAGGTGGTCAACGTCAGCAACAACGAGACTTCGACTGCGGTCAGCGATACTTCCGGCTCGTATTCCATCCCGTTTCTCCGGCCTGGCGTTTATAACTTGAGCGCTACGGCTTCTGGCTTCAAGACCTATAATCGCGAAAACATCATTCTTCAAGTCGGCCAGATTGCGGGTGTGAACGTAGTTCTCGAAGTCGGTGCGGTCACCGAATCCATTAGCGTGACAGCCGAGGCGGCGACCTTAGAAACGCAAACTGCAAGCCGCGTTGGCGTGGTCAATCAGATTCAAGTGAGCGAAATGCCGCTCAACTCGCGTAACCCCTTCATGCTGGGCTCGATGATGTCGGGCGTGACGTTCCGCGGCGCGGCGATCTGGCAGCGTCCCTTCGACAACGGCGCCATTGCAGAGTGGTCTGTCAATGGCGGCCGTCAATCCAACAACGAGTTTTTGATGGACGGCGCCCCCAACAACGCCCAGATGGGTGGCAACAACATCGCGGCGGTGCCGGCGGTTGATACCGTGCAGGAGTTCAGCGTCCAGCAGAACTCCTATGATGCGCAATACGGAAAAACGGGTGGCGGCGTCTTCAACGTCGTGCTCAAAAGCGGAGGCAGCAAGCATCACGGAACGGTGTACGAGTTCATGCGCCGGAAGTTTCTGGACGCCAACACATTCCAAAATAACGCGGTGGGAATTCCGCGACCTGCTCACCGGCTAGACCAGTATGGCTTCGAGGCGGACGGTCCGTTGTATATCCCAGGACTGCTGAAAAAGGATGGCCCCATCAAGCTGTTCTACATGGGTTCATATGAAGGCTACTATGAACTGTGGCCCCAGTTCCTCCGCAACTCCTACCCGAGTCTTGAGATGAGGAACGGTGACTTCAGCAAGCTAGTCACTGCACAGAATCAGCCCATCCTGATTTATGATCCCAACACGACCACCTTTGTAGGTGGCGACCCGGTTCGTAGTCCCTTCCCTGGCAACATCATTCCTGCTAGCCGTATCCACCCGGTGGCGCGCGCCGTGACGAATTTCATGCCAGCGCCCAACGCGACGACTCCAGGCGTGCGCTATTCCACGCAGAACGTCTTGAATCCTGACTATGCCGCAACCGATGACTTCTACAATTTGGCACTGAAGTTCGACTGGAACATCGGGGATAACAATCGCGGCTTCCTCCGTCACTTGTCCAATGATCGCACTGAAGATCGTTGCATTAACGGGATTTGCTCCGGCCCTGGCACTGATGGTCAGCAGCCGTTCCAACGCATCAATGACGCCTATGTGCTGGACTGGATCACGACCTTTTCCCCAACTACCGTGTTCAATATCCGTGCCTCGCACAACCGGTTCATCGAAAAAGGGTTCGGGCGAGCCAACGAAAATTTCGATCTGACCAAGCTTGGGCTGCCACAAAGCTTACTGTCGCAACTCCCCGGTCCGGTCTATTTCGGGCGCTGGAATTTCAATGGCTATAGCTCCATGGGACGCGGCCAGAGCATTAACATCACGAACACCTACAATCTGATGTCGAACGTTACGAAGATTGTGGGCTCGCACACGATGAAGTTTGGCATTGACCTCCGCCGCAATCACTTCATTCAACAAAATTCCGGCAACATCCTGGAATTCACGGGCGAAACACGGTGGACCCAGCGGCTGTGGAACCAAGGGGAAACCACCGCTGGCGATGGTTACGCCTCGTTTCTGATCGGTGGCATTGGCGGTTCCTCAAACTACCCGGTCTATCCTTTCTTCCGCCAGTGGTACTTCGCACCTTACTTCCAGGATGACTGGAAAGTCACGCGGAAACTCACTTTGAACCTTGGCCTGCGGTGGGACGCGAACTTCTTTCCGGATGAGAAATACAACCGGATCAATCGTCAGTTTGACGCGACAGCGGCCAGCCCCATTGCTGCTCTGATCCCGGCCGACATGCTGGCGCGTTATCCCAATCTGCGCAACTTGCGCGGCGGGTTGACGTTCGCGGGCGTGGGAGGCAATCCCAGAACCGTCGGCGAGTTTGACCGCAACAACTTCCAACCCCGCGTCGGGGTTGCTTACGCGCTCACGACGAACACCGTTCTTCGGGGTGGCTACGGCCTGTACTTCTTAAATCCAAACAACGATTCTCTGAAGACAACTGGCTTTTCCACAAACACGCCGCTTGTGAACACGCTCGATGACGGTCGGACTCTGTTGCCAAACCTCTTGGGCAATCCCTACCCGAATGGAATCAACCGTCCTCTGGGATCGGCCGGGGGGTTGAACACATTTGTTGGCCAAAATTTCGCCTGGTTCAATCCCACCATGCGTGTGCCTTACGTGCACCAGTTTTCCTTTGGCATTCAACGCCAAGTGACCAGTTCCTCAACTGTGGACATTTCCTATGTGGGTAGCCGTACCCGGAAGGCGAACACCGAGCGGGACTTCAACATTCCGTCG
This sequence comes from Bryobacteraceae bacterium, assembly GCA_025056455.1. Classification (GTDB taxonomy): domain Bacteria; phylum Acidobacteriota; class Terriglobia; order Bryobacterales; family Bryobacteraceae; genus CADEFT01. The sequence continues at coordinate 138,521 of JANWVY010000008.1, forward strand.
GCTGATTTTCTGCGCCGTTGCAACCTGCTGACGGGCGGATCTCCCGACGTTTGTAATGCGCTGGTGCCGAATCCATTCCGGGGTCTTGCGCCGTTTGCTGGTACGGGCTTGTTTACAGCGGCCAATATTAGCCAGTACCAGCTCAATCGGCCTTTCCCGCAATTTACGGGGAATCTCCTCGAGCAGGGGCGGGCCGAATCCAACATCTGGTACAACTCGCTCCAGATCAACTACAACGTCCGCGCGGGCCGGAACTTGACGCTGCTTGCCAACTATACGCTCAGCAAAATGGTTGAGCGCTGGGGCTATGCCGATCCCTTTAATGGCATCATGCAGCAAGGGCTGTACTTTAACGACCGCCCGCACTTTTTCAAATTTTCCACGGTCTACCAGTTACCAATTGGCAGAGGAAAGGCCATCGCTAGCAACGTGAGCGGATTTGTGAACCATCTCATTGGTGGCTGGCAGGTTTCTACCTTTACCAATATCGCCTCCGGGGAACCGAACAACCTCAATGGCAACGTCTTGTTGCTCAAGGATCCACGCACTCCGGGCGGCGATTGGAACGGCAAGGTGGATTGGAAAAAACACCAAGTTGTTGGCTTCAATCCTTGCGTCTTGCGCCAGTTCAACGACGGCCGGATCGAGCCGCAGCCATTTAGTCTCCGCCGCGGTTGTGGGACGGACCGCGCCAACTACGCGTGGCTCATGATGGCCGATTATGCCCCGGGCACCAACGTACCCGGCCGGGCCCAACCTTTCCGCAGCGGCCAAATCCGCAAACAACCTCTCTTTAACATGGATCTTTCGCTCGCTAAGGATGTTTACTTTACCGAACGCTTGCGGGCTCAGATCCGGATTGAGGCATTCAATGCGACCAATTACTTCTTCTTTGGTCGCGATTCCCACTTTGACCCCAATCCAAACAGTGACAACTTTGGAACGCTCTTCCCGAGCCAAGCGTGGATTGGCAACGGTTACCCGCGCCAGGTCCAGCTGGGCTTTAAGTTCTACTGGTAAAAGCGCACGTCAGATCGAAAACCAGAGGACCGTTTCTCTGCTCGACAGGGAGAAACGGTCCTCCGTTTCTCCACATGCTCCTCGTTTTCGCCGCGGCTCCGTTTCTACTCACGGAGCCGTTTCCTCACAAGCTTCACCACTCGCCCACTCCCGAGAAACATCAAATCGAAACCATGCCAGGGGGAGTGGCCGCTTTGGATTTCGACAACGACGGCTGGACGGATGTCTTCTTTACGAACGGCGCGGCCGCTGGATCGCTACGAAAAACCGGACCGCAGTTTTGGAACCGCTTATACCGCAATCGCGGAGGTGGAAAATTCGAGGATGTCACCGAGCGTGCCGGCCTCCAAGGTGAAGGCTACTCGATGGGCGCTGCCGCTGGGGATTTCGATGGGGATGGCTTCATCGACCTCTTTGTTGCTGGCGTTGAACGCAACCTGCTCTATCGAAACCGTGGGGACGGCACCTTCGAAGACGTCACCCGAAAAGCGGGAGTACCGCATCTTGGATGGGCGATTGGAGGCGGCTGGTTTGATTACGACCGCGATGGCGACCTCGATCTCTTCATTGTGAATTATGTCGTCTTCAAGCCCGATCAAGAGCCCTTTTGTGGGGATGCGTTCCGGCGATATCGCACCTACTGTCATCCCAAGTTCTATAAAGAGCTGCCCAACATTCTCTTGCGCAATGAGGGGGGGAAGTTCCGTGATGTCAGTGCGGAAACCGGTATCGGATCCCATCTGGGCAAGGGGATGGCGGTGGCTTTCGCCGACTATGACCGCGATGGATGGATCGACGTGTTGGTAAGCAATGACACCACGCCGACATTCCTTTTTCGAAATCTTGGCGGGTCGAGATTCCTCGAAGTGGGCATGGACTCGGGCGTTGCGCTGAACGACAACGGCTTGGCAATTTCAGGGATGGGCGTGGATTTCCGCGATGTTGATGACGACGGCCGTCCCGACGCTTACATTACTGCCCTCGCCAACGAGATGTTCCCCCTGTTTCATAACCTGAACGGGCAGTTGTTTCAAGATGTCACCTACCGGGCCCGGCTGGCCGCGGCGACGCTTCCCTACAGCGGCTGGAGCACAGGGCTCTATGATTTTGACAACGATGGTCGGAAAGACATCTTTGTGGCAAACGGCGATGTCAACGACAATACAGAGCTTTTTAGCTCTCGCAAATCGCTGCAACCGTGCATCTTGTTGCGTCAAGCCTCACCGCTGCGCTTCGACCCTCCGGTGGTTGTCGGCGAGCCCGCGCAACACCGGGGCGCAGCGTTTGCCGATTTCGACAACGACGGATTCCTCGACGTCGTGGTTACGCGCCTTGGCAAAACCCCCGTGTTGATGCGGGGGGTTGGAGTAGCAGGAAACAACTGGCTGCGAATCGCAGGCTTGCCTTTGGGCTCAGAGGTCAACCTCACGGCGGGCGGCATCCGTCAGTGGAACCATGTTTCGACCGCTGTTGGCTATGCCAGCTCCAGTGAGCCAGTGGTGCACTTCGGTCTAGGGGCGGCGCAAGTGGTCGAGCGCGTTGTCATCCGCAAACCCGGCGCCCAGCCCATCACGCTAGAGAAGGTTAAGGCCGGACAGCTGTTGCGGCCTTGAGGTGGCGCGCTGCCTTCTCTGGATCTCCCAACCGATGGTAGACGCGGCTCAGCAAGAGATGGGCCTGCCCAAACTTCGGATCAATCTTGAGGGCCTGCTCCAGGTGAGCCTGAGCGGAAGCAATCTGGTGGGCTTGCAGTTCCGCCCGGGCCAGCTCGGTCAGTGCGAGCGCCGAACGGGGTGTCCGCTCGACCGCTTTGAGAGCCATGGCCACCGACTCCTCGACGCGCCCCTGTCGCAAGAGAAACATCGCGTAACGTAACTCCGCGTCTGTAGCGGACAGAGAAATCGCTTTTCGAAACAGGGCCTCGGCTGGAGCTGCTTGGTCGAGCCCTTCTCGCGCTTGGGCCAAAGCGAGTGTAGCCCTTCCTGCTGGTTCGCCGTTGGCCAGCGATTGTTCGAGAGGCCCGATGGCTTCCGCAAACCGGTTCAGCAGGTAACGCACTCGCCCCAGCGAGTAACAGGCGTCCGGATACCGCCGGTCAAGCCGGCAAGCCTCCGCAAACGCCGGTTCAGCTAGTTCAAAGTCGCCTGCCTGCGCATACTTGAGCCCCAGTGTGTACCAGCCAGCGGCATCTTTCGGAAGCGAATTCTGCGCCTGCAGGGCGAATAGGAGCAAGGGCAGAAACACCCTTCGATTTTACGTCGAAAATTTGCTAGCCAGCGGTGGCGAGACTCCTGACGGAATTCCCGGGTATTTCCCGCGTCTTTATTCAGGGAATTTCGTGCCAGCTTCACGAAACTGGCTGGCGAGGGGCTTTTGCAAGCACAAGATATAATGAGAAGGCGTGATGAGGGGATAGGGAGAGAGCTTGTGGCGCTGCGTAACTGGCTTTGCTGGTTGTTAGTTGTACTCGTCGGATTGGATCTTTCTGTGGTGCGCGGGCTCGCCCAGGAAGCTCCAGCTCCAAAGAAGCTCAACTTGGTTATTGTTGAAGGCGACGGCGCGGTCAACAACATCCGTCAGCGCGTGGCGCGGGAGCCCATTGTCGAAGTGCGAGACGAGAACGATCGGCCGCTTGCGGGAGTCGTTGTCGTGTTTACGCTGCCCAATCAGGGAGCAGGCGCTTCCTTTCCGAACGGAGCGCGCATGCTAACAACGGTGACGGACAATGCCGGCCGTGCCGTAGGGCGGGGATTACAGCCGAACAACGTCGCTGGGCGTTTTGAGATCCGCGTGACTGCCTCTTTCCGCGGACAGTCCGCCAGTGCCACGATTACGCAGGAAAATGCCTTGCTGGCGGCAACGGGTGCTAGCGCAGCGGGTTCTGGCAAGCTAATCGCCATTCTGGCGGCTGTGGGTGGGGCCGCCGCAGCTGGGGTCGCGGTTGCGGCGAGTCGCGGAGGCGGCGGCGCAGCTCCCACGCCAGCACCAACCGTCACGGTCATCAGCCCGGGCACGCCAACGGTAGGCCCTCCCCGTTAGTCCTTGGTGTGCAAGAGGGAGATTACAAGGAGAGTAGCCCATGAAACGTTGTGCAGTTTTCCTTCTGGCCTTGACCGCTCTCTTGGCGCAAAACTCTGTTGAGGGCCCCATCACAGCGTGGATCTGGGACCGCGAGGCCGCTGGTATCCGGCCGATTCTTGGCTTGCCCGGAGCTTCCGTCTTTGGCGAGCTTCTTGACTGTGGCGTTCGTTTCACCACAGTGGCCACTACGCGCCGTTTCTCTCTGGGAGTTGCCGCTGAGGATGGGCAGGCGTACTTGATTCGTCCGTTCGCCGCGGCCAAGGCGGCGCCGCTAGCGCAAATTCCGCCGGGCGCCTCGCGGATTGTGTTGAGTCCAAGCGGCGACTCAGCCGCGTTTCTCTACGAAGATTCCCATCGAATTTCCTGGGTTTCGGGTCTTCCTGAGAGGGTGGAAGTGCGTCACTACAACCTCGAAAACACCCCCTCGAAACTGGCTGTCTCAGATGGCGGGGCATTTCTCGCCGTCAGCCTCCCAGATGGGTTGCACATTCTCGACCGCGAAAGCAATCGCTGGAAGCTCGGACATGAGGGCGTGCTGGCAGCGCTCGAGTTTCTTCATGGCTCCCACGATCTTTTATTGGGCGATGAGCGCGGGTTGTGGCTCATTCGCAACGTCCGCAATCCGGATCACGCGATGCTGTTGGACACTCCTATTCGAGCGCTTGCTGCCGCGGCGGACCGTAGCCAAGTTGTCGCCCTCGACTCCGAGGCGCGCCTGCTGTTGTTTCAGCTCTCTGATCGCACGGTCCGTCTGATGACGCCGCCGGTTGAGCCATCCGGCCTCAGCCGCCTCGAGGGGCATCTTTTCCGCATCCACAGCCTCCGAGACGAGCCTATGTGGCTGCTGGATTTGAGTGGTCCCGAGCCCCGGATGGCTTTTGTACCGGCTCGGAAAACAGACGCCCTCTAACCGGCAACCCCGGAATCGGGAGTAACGAAAATGCGCTTACGAGTCGCATGGCTGGTTTTGTTCTACCTTTGCAGCCAATCTTCACGGGCTCAAGTTTCTCCGCTGAATTTCATCACGCCTGCAACGCTTCCCGAAGCCATGGTGTCCTCGACCTACACTGTCCAGCTCCAGGCTTCTGGCGGACAGCCTGGTTACGTCTTTGCGGCCGAAGACGCCTTGCCGCCAGGTCTCAGTTTGTCTCCGGCGGGTCTGCTAAGCGGTAGACCGTTGCAGGCCCGCGAGGACCCTCCTTTCAGCTTCACGGTACGCGTCACCGACTGTAACGGAGTCGCGGCGACGGCCTGTCGACCGCAGTCAGTAACTAGAAGATTCACCTTAGTTGTGGTGCCGGCGCTCACCATTACAAACCCGTCTCTCGCGGAGGGCGCGGCGTGTCAAAACTATTCACAAACCATGTCAGCCACCGGTGGAAGGTCTCCCTACCGGTGGTCCGCTTCCAACCTGCCGCCTGGCTTATCCATGAGTTCTGCGGGCACGATTTCAGGAATGACCGCGCAGTCTGGCCAGTTTAATGTCCGCATCCAGGTGGAGGACAGTCGAGAGCGCTTCGCCACACGCGATTACGTGCTCACCATTCAGCCTCTCCGCATCACGACGACTTCGCTCCCGGGTGGCGTGGTGGGTGTTGCTTACAACGCCACCTTGACTTCTACGGGCGGTTCCCGTCTTAGCTGGAGTGTTGCGGGGGGCAGCCTGCCTCCCGGCTTAGGGCTCTCCACGACGGCAACCGGAGCAGGCCTGGTTAGCGGCACACCCACGACGGCAGGCACTTTCAACACGACCTACCGCGTCTCCGATGCCGCTGGTTGCCAGGCAACGGCGTCCCTGCCGATTGTCATCCAGCAGAGACTTCAAATTACTACTTCCTCCATAAACCCGGCTCAGGTAGGGGCCAGCTACACGCAGACTTTCACCGCGACAGGGGGAACACCGCCGCTCGCCTGGTCGGTCACTGCGGGGAACCTGCCGCCCGGGCTCAGCCTGAGCACCGCGGGCGTGCTGAGCGGCGTTCCGACGACAGCGGGGAACTATACTTTCACCATCACCGTGCGCGATGGCCGCGAGCAGGTAGACTCTCGTAGCTTTACTTTGAGTGTCTCGGTGGCTAGCTTGGAGATCACGACAGAGTCTCTCGCGCCAGGCGCTGTTGGGCGGCCCTACCAACAGAATCTCTCAGCCACAGGAGGCGTCACGCCGTATCGCTGGGTCGCCTTAACCGCCCTGCCTCCAGGTTTGAGCTTCGGCGCGGATGGCGTCATTTCCGGAACCCCCACCCAAGCTGGCAGCTTTTCGGTTAGCTTCCGTGTTTCCGATGCTTCGAACCAGACCGCGACACGGTCTTACGTCCTCCTCGTCACGGGAGCTTTCACGATCACGACGCCAGCCTTGAGTACAGGCCTAGTGAACGCAAACTATAACCAAACCATCTCCACCACTGGCGGGCGTTCGCCCATTACATTCCAAGTGCTGAGTGGGTCCTTGCCGCCCGGTCTGTCGCTGTCTCCCACTACGGGAGCGATTACGGGCGTGGCCACCCAGGCCGGCGAATTCACGTTTACGATTCGTGCTGTGGACGCGGACCAACAAATGGCGGAACGAACCTTCACCATCACTATCCAAGGACAGTTCCGTATTACAACCGATGCTCTCCCGACTGGGGAAGTCGGGACGACGTACAACGTGACTCTTGCTGTGACGGGCGGGAGATCGCCCTTTAGCTGGTCGGTCGTGGAAGGCGCTCTTCCTTCCGGGCTGGGCTTAAACCCGACGACGGGAGTTCTTTCCGGTGTGCCTGGGACGGCGGGGCGCTTCACCTTCACGGTGCAGGTGGTCGATGCCGGTGGGCAGACTGCGCGCCAGCCTTTAACGGTGTTGATTGTGGCGCGGCTGACCCTCGAAACGGATGCGCTACCGCGGGCGGTTGCGGGCGCCTTCTACACGCAAACCTTCCAAGCCACGGGTGGCGAGCCGCCTTATCGGTGGTCCATCAGCGGAGAAACGCCGCCGGGACTGTCGCTCGATTTAACCTCTGGTGTGCTGAGTGGAACGCCTTCCCGGGTGGGGAGCTACCGCTTTACGGTCCAAGTACAGGACCGGGCCAACCGCAGCGCCTCGCGCAGCTTGGTGCTCGATGTATCCTCCGGACTTACGATTTCCCTTGAAAACTTGCCCGTGGCAACGGTGGGTCTGGACTACCGGGTGAGCTTGACGGCGTCGGGAGTTACGGGTGCTCTCACCTGGTCGATAAGCGGCTCCTTGCCCGACGGGCTCACGTTCAATTCCGCCACTGGCGTAATCAGCGGAACGCCTCGTGCAAGTGGCGCTTTTCCCATCACGATCAGCGTACGCGATGCCTCGGGCGCCTCCGATTCGCGTTCCTTCTCGCTGCAGGTGAATCCCCTTGTGTTGCCCGCGATCGTGATCAGCCCGGAAAACGTGGAGCTTGCTGGCCAACCTGCTGTCTCCATCACGTTCCGAGCTCCTGCGCCGGCCACGCTCACCGGTACGCTAACGCTTTCTTTTACTGCGGAAGGCGGTGGCGATAACCCACAAGTCCAGTTTTCAAGCGGAGGCCGCACCGCCACCTTCACAATTCCAGCTGGCCAAACACAGGCTTCCTTTGGGGCGAGTGGCCTCAGCCTCCAGGTCAGCAATGTGGCGGGCGTCATTACCTTGACCACCCGGCTGAGCACCGCAGCGGGCGTCGACGTGACACCAAGTCCAGCACCCACTCGCACCTTACAAATCCCGAGGTCGGCGCCTGTGATCACAGCGATCACGGCGCGGCGCAGCGCCAATGCGCTCACCGTGGAAGTTGTGGGCTACTCGTCGACGCGAGAAGTGGCTACCGCGGAGGTTCAGTTCACGGCCGCCCCGGGTTCGAACGTCCAGGGAACCAGCCTGACCGTACCCGTTACAACTGCTTTCTCAACTTGGTACCAAGATAGCCGGTCGAGGGAGTTTGGAAGCGCGTTTACGCTAACCCTTCCGTTCACCGTAAGCGGGGACGCGTCAGCAATTACCGGCGTGAGCGTGACGCTGGTCAATGGCGCCGGCCGCTCAACGCCCCGCAGCGCCAATTTCTAGCGCGTTTTACCACCTGCCTTTGGGGCTGAGGGCTTGCGCTGATGTTTTTGTGACTCCCGTTCCGTTCTGACTTCAAATGCGGCACCGTTTCACTTCGGATGCGAAACCGGTGCGCTGGTCAAAGGCGCGTTTCTTTTGAGAGTCCTCATTCTGAGGATGCCGGCGTCCCAGTGGTCTTGGACGTGCCTAGCGTCTTGCGGCCGTAGGTGAACACGGCGATGGATACAACCGTCACCAACAAGAACAGCAGTAACCCTTCGCGCCGCAAAGTCGGCGAAGTTTGCTCATAGAGTCGGTAGGCTTTGGGCAAGGTGCTCATCCAAAAGATCCCAAGCGCGAGCGAAAGCAAATCGGTGGCGCAGGTGGTCACCAGCAAGACCAGCAAGCCGATGCCGGTCAGTGCTCCCGCCAGTGTATAAGGCATCTGCCCGAGGGTGAGACTCTGCTGCGCCACTTGCAAAGCGACGAGCAAAATGACCAAGACCTTCAGGCCGCGTTTGCTCAGCATGGCCAGCGATCCCAAGATGAGGATCGCGCCGAGGCAAACGGCAGCCAGGCTGATCAGGATCGAATTCAAAAGGATATCGACCGAGGGCATCGCCGTGTCGATGCCGGGAATTTCCCAGAGCTTGAGATCTAACCGCGGCCCCGGCATGTAGTCCCGGATCTTCGAGGGCAGCGTCACTGCGGCTCCCAAAATCATCGCCGCCCCAACCGCGCGAGGAAAACTCGGTGGAGGCAACCTTCGGGCCCCGGTGGCAAGCTGTAAGAAAGCGTCGGCGGCAACTGCTGCTAGCGTAAGGCCTACCACCGTGAACAGGCTACTGCTGCCTAAACTCACTGCCAATTGCCCGTAAAAATTCTCAATCGGAGTAGAAGTGACGTAGCTGCGCATCCAGGCTGGCTGGCTGTTCCAGAGATCGAGCAAGGAGACAACGGTAGCCAGCGCGGCAAGTTTTGCATAAACACCCCAATGAAAACGATGCGAACTCCGGCTTAACTGCCGGACTAGCGCAATGACCAGAGGTACGGCGATGGCGCCTAGGAAAGCCGGAAAGAAGTAAGACGTAAGCCGGGGCTTTTCATAATCGCGCAGCCATTGCTCAGGCAATTTGAAGTAGCGGCGATTTTCGCACACTTCGTCTCCTACTACCGTCACCGCCGTGCGCAACCGGGCCTCGCCGACCTTTACCGGGTGTTCCCACTCAAAGCTGTGATCGGTTCGTTGATCGCGTTTGTCTTGCTGCGACTCAGCGATCTCGCCTGGCGCGCCTCCAAGAAATTCCTCAGCCTTTTTTCGCGCTTCCTCAGGCGTGAGCTTCGCTCCGGGAGCCTTTTCATCGAGCACATGATCATAGCGGTAGAGTTTGCCATCCCGGTTGAAATAGACAAACCATTCTTCGGGATTCTGCGGTTGAAAGAAGCGTACACGCCAAACCCCGGTATAAAGGTATTTCTCTACCGCTTCGTTTGCTTTCGCCGCTCCGAGTTGCTGGCGCAGATACTCGACCTCTGCAGGCCGGAGGTTGGGCGTGAAATCAGAAACAATGTGCCAGCGTTCGATCGGAACGCCCTTTTGCGCCAGGAAGCGCTTGGCCGCATCTTCGGCCTGCTGGCGATCCAACCGCACAGAGAGAAATTCTCCGAAGCTGAAGGGACGGCCGAAAAGAAGCAAGACCGCGCAAACCGCCCCCGCCACATAAAGGTACGTTGCAGGCAGCAGGGGTTCGACAGGTGGTTCAAGCGGCTCGGCCTGGACAGGAGCTTCTTCTTGCTGTGGGCAAGGCGCGGTCTCAGGTTCCGGCAAAAATCCCTTGTTTTTGCGATAGGCGACAACAACCGCAAGCAGAGGAGCCAGGATGAAGAGCAGCGTCATCGCGCCGTGGAACCAATACAGCCAGTTGCCACCGCGAAACAGAAACAGACCGATCAGAAAGGCGTCGATCACGTAATGCCAGACTAAGGTGGCGACGATTCCGAACCGCTCCATCAGCCAGCCGGCCGCGATTCCGATGATTCCGACCTCCAATCCTCGGATGTAGCCGGGCTGTTGGGGATAGGTGGCGTGCAAAAAGCCCCAAACGAAGGCCGGTAGGATGATTGCTACCCAGCGGCTTTTCACAAACTGCGCCAGCAAAGGAATCGCCAGCAAGCGAAACCAAAACTCCTCGGCGCTAGAAGCCATCATGGCGATGGCTACGGGATAGAGCCAGGGAAAAGGTGTGGCGAGCATGTCGGAGTAGCTGACGTCCTGCGGGCTCCAAACTCCGAATTTGGCGCCAATCAAATAAAACGCGGTCACGAACGCAAGATGGGCGCCTGCCATGCCGAAACCGGCCACCGTCGCGCGAAAAAATGACCGCGATCCGATTCCAGAGGGAGTAAAAGCGACCGGTAAACGCAAAAAATTCGGATAACGGCGATGATACAGAGCAACACCCGCCGCCAGCGGACCCAGCACGTAGAGATAGACTCCCGAGGCTGATCCGATGGCCTGTAAAATCGCCAGTAGCAACGACTGCTCGTAAGGCGAGGAGGAAGGCATGCTGTCCACAGTGAAGGGCACGCTGTTGAGGTCGTTCAATAAGTTCAAGAAAGCGACTGTGGCGGCGATCCACAACAGAGGCCGCCACACGATCTCGCGTCTCCGCAGCGCGCTGCCAAAGGCGAACAAGGCGGCAATGGCTAGCAAAATGAAACATCCACTCGCTATTCCGGCGAAAAGTTCGTTGCTCGAACGGAGCTTGGCGAAGTCACGCTTCCATTGCTCGGGGATGTATAAAAATTCCTGGTAGCTGCCGACACGATCCCCATAGATGACAACGCTGCGGCGGATGGTTGCTTGCTTGGCTTTGAAGCCCTCTTGTTCCCAAGTGAAAACGTGATCGTCGCGGTTGGGGCGCTTCTCGGTCTGCTCGGCGACCAGCCGGTGCGGTTTGTTGCTCTGGCTTTTCAGAAAAGACTCGGCCAGCAGCCGGGCCGAAGTTTTGTCAAGCCGCGGTCCCGGATTCGTTTCTTCAATGCGGTGCTCAAACCCTGCCAGCTTACCATCCGGTTTGAGATAAACTAGCACTTCCTCTTTTTCTGGTGGTTTGTACCATCGGGCTCGCCACTTCCAGATTGGAACCTCGGACTGCATCAGTTGATTGGCATGGCCCAATCCGAGCTCCCGCTCGAGATAGAGGCGACCTTCTTCATCGGGCTCAAAGGTGGTGAACTGGCGAAAGCCGCGGATCTGGATACCCCTCTCAGAGACAAAACGGGCTGCGCGTTCGGTAATCTGGTCGCGTGTGAGTTTTAACTCCAGGGAGGCTTGAGGAAACGCTACCTCCCAGTTCCAGGACACATACAAAGCTGTCCCCAGAAGGATGAGGAGAGAAATTGCAAGTAGCCGCCAGTCAGAGGAATTTAGCCGCATGGACAAACCACCCGCTGCAATTCAGCGAGAGGCTTTTTCATCTTAGCAGCCGCCTGGAGCGGTTCCGGTACGGTGGGTTTATTTTTTCCTCAGGCGGCTGCAAGCCATTTCGGCGCCGGTTGGGTCAATTGCGGCGGAGCCTTCCTCGATGTGAGCGATCTTGCCCTCCATGTCCACAACGAAAGTCGCCCGGTTGGCGACGCCGCTCGGCAAGAGGATGCCATATGCCTTGGCCACGCTCCGGTCTTTGAAGTCGCTCAGGAGCGGGAAACTGGCGCCCGTCTGCTCGGCAAAAACGCGGAGGCTTGGCACGTTATCTGTACTAATTCCGAAGACTTGCGTATCCATGCCTTCAAATTTGGAAATACCAGCCTGGTATCCTTTCATTTCCTTGGTTCAACCACCGGTAAAAGCAGCCGGGAAGAACGCCAGTACGACATTCTTTTTGCCCCGGAACTCGGAGAGCTTGACGGTCTTGCCGGTGGTGGCCGGAAGCGTGAAATCCGGCGCTTCATCACCCACTTTCAGATGAGTCTTCGGAGGAGGCGTCTGGGCTTGGATCAAAGCCGCCGCGAGGAGGACGGCGGGCAAAAATTTGCTCCGGGTCTGCATGTGCATTTGAATCTCACCTCTAGCCAATGAAAGTATCAGCCGGGGGTGAGCGGTGGCAAGAAAAAAGTGGCACTAGTGTTTGGTTACGATCACGATTTCACCCACGACTTCCTCGATCTTGACGGTGGCATTCTCGGGTATTGGAGCGCCATCCTTCGAGCGCGCGATCCGATCCACCAGCGACTCGCCCACCTTGCAACGCACCTGTCCGAGCCCATCCCTGGGAATTCCCACCACCACGCGAGCAAGCTGGCCCACGACATCGGCTGAGTCCACCGAAGTCGTGGCCTGTTGGCCAAACAGGAATTTCGCGAACACAAAAATCACTGCGGCCAAGGCAATTCCGCTCGCGAAACCAATGCCTGAGGCCAACAGCGGAGAGGCGCCATAGGCGCTGGCAATCGCGCCGGAAGCGCCAAAACCCGCAAGAAATACGCTGATGACGCGGGGACTAAAAAGGGAGGGGCCCTCATGCAGGCCGCCTCCCTGATCGAGATCGCCGAAGTGCTCTAGAATTTCTCCAAACACCAGCGAGACAAGCAGAAAGAGAAAGCCCGCGCCTCCAAGGATGAGAAAAACGGCAAAAGCCGAAAGCGATGGGAAAAGTTCTGCCACGTCAACCTTCTCTGGCGCACGCCGCGCCTGCCTGCGGGAGTTTAACGGAGCTAACCCACCAAGTCAACTCGACTCCTTCTCCTGAGGCAGCTTTGGACCGTTGAAAAAGGCTGGTGATCACTGTGGCGACCACCAGCCCCACAAACAAACGAGAAGGTTAATAGCGGTAATGATCTGGCTTATAGGGGCCGTTAACCGGCACTCCGAGATAGGCCGCTTGTTTCTCCGTCAGCTTGGTTAGCTTGGCTCCAATCTTTTCAAGATGCAGCCGCGCCACCTCTTCGTCCAGATGTTTGGGCAAGGTGTAAACCCCAACCTGGTACTTGTCGCGATTCTTCCATAGATCGATCTGGGCCAGCGTCTGGTTGGAGAAGGAATTGGACATGACAAAGCTGGGGTGCCCAGTGGCGCAACCCAGATTCACCAGCCGGCCTTCTGCAAGCAGGAAAATCGAGTGGCCTGTATCGAAGGTGTACATGTCCACCTGGGGCTTGATGTTGGTTTTCTTCACGCCTGGATAGGCGTTCAACCGGTCCACCTGAATCTCGTTGTCGAAGTGTCCAATGTTGCACACGATTGCCTGATCCTTCATGTGCAACATGTGTTCGAGCGTGATGACGTCGCAGTTGCCGGTGCAGGTGACATAGATATCCGCACGCCCGAGGGTCTCTTCGACAGTGGTCACCTCGTAGCCTTCCATCGCGGCTTGCAGAGCATTGATGGGATCGATTTCCGTCACGATGACGCGGCATCCAAACCCGCGTAAAGACTGTGCCGAGCCTTTCCCCACGTCTCCATAGCCGCAAACCACGGCCACCTTACCCGCCAACATCACGTCGGTGGCCCGCTTGATTCCGTCGGCCAAGGACTCGCGACATCCGTACAGGTTATCGAACTTCGACTTGGTGACCGAATCGTTCACGTTAATGGCTGGCACTAAAAGCGTGCCCGCTTCTTTCATCTTGTAGAGCCGGTGCACGCCAGTCGTGGTTTCTTCGGACACCCCGCGCCACTCTTTCACAATTTCCCGCCAGCGGTTTGGATTCTCCGCGTGAATCTTCTTGAGAAGGTCTTTAATGATTTGCTCTTCTTTGTTTTGTGATGGCGTATGGACCCAGTCAGAGCCATTCTCCAACTCGTAGCCCTTGTGAATCAGCAGGGTCACATCGCCGCCATCATCGACGACCAGCTGCGGGCCCAGCCCCCCGGGGTGACTAATCGCTTGGTAGGTGCACCACCAGTACTCCTCAAGCGTCTCGCCCTTCCAGGCAAACACCGGAATTCCCGCTTTTGCGATGGCCGCAGCTGCGTGATCCTGCGTGGAGAAGATGTTACAGCTCGCCCAGCGAACTTCTGCTCCTAAGTCCACCAAGGTCTCAATGAGAACGGCGGTTTGAATCGTCATGTGGAGCGATCCGGTGATGCGCACCCCTTGAAGCGGCTTGAGCGGCGCATACTTTTTTCGGATCGCCATTAAGCCCGGCATCTCCTGCTCGGCGATCATGATTTCCTTGCGGCCCCAATCGGCGAGCGAGAGGTCGGCCACCTTAAAGTCGGTCGCGGTTCGATGAATGGTTGTGCTCATAGTATCCTATCGACGAATCAAGATACGTTGATATATTATCGAATTGTCGTTTCTCCCGTCAACCAATGATCTCGATCGTGAAATCTCTCCGCGTCTTAGCCGACCCCATCCGGCTGCGCCTTGCGGGTTTGCTGCAACGGGAGGAACTTTCCGTAGCCGAGTTGCAGGAGATCCTCAACATGGGCCAGAGCCGCATCTCCATGCATCTGGCCCAGCTCAAGCAGGCCGGTCTGGTGGAGGACCGCCGGGCGGGGAAGAACATGTTGTACCGTCTGAGTCCGCAGGCTGACCCGCAGCTTCTCAAACTGCTCGAGCGGAGCCTGCAAGAAATTCCCGAAGCCGCTCAAGATCAACCAGCGCTCGAGATGATTCTCCGCAAGCGCAGAGATACAACCCGGCAATACTTTGACGCTCTCGCTGGGAAATTTGGCCGGCAGTACCTGCCGGGCCGTTCCTGGAAGGCGCTGGCGGAGACTTTCCTCTCACTGCTACCTCCCTTGGAGGTGGCCGATCTTGGGGCTGGTGAGGGTACGCTGAGCCTGATGCTCGCAAAGAGGGCGAAAAAGGTTGTGGCCGTGGATAGCTCGCCGAAGATGGTGGAGTATGCGGCTTCGCTGGCGGCACGCTACGGGGTAACCAATGTTGAGGTACGCCTCGGGGACCTAGAGACGCCACCGCTTGAAGCGGAATCGTTTGACTTAGCTTTGTTCAGCCAGAGTCTCCACCATGCCGAACACCCCGGGGACGCAGTGGCGGCGGCATGGCGATTCCTAAGGCCGAAAGGTCGGATTGTGATTCTGGATCTCAAAAAGCATGCTTTCGAGCAGGCTCGCACGCTCTATGCCGATCGCTGGCTGGGTTTTTCCGAGCTCGAATTGCGCCAGTGGCTCAGGGAGGCAGGCTTTGATCACATTGATGTAGCGGTCGTTCACCGCGAGGAAAAGAGTCCCTTCCTGGAAACGCTGCTCGCGGTGGGGGAAAAAGTCTGAGCCGGTGGCCTGGATAGCGGCTAGCGTTCGAAGCCTGGTTCCCTGCGGGGGCTGCGAGAAATCGCGTATAATACAGAGGGTATAACGCCTCGCCCGCCATTCGCGTGAACTGATCCCAACCATGTTTGAGAACTTAGCGGAAAAGCTCCAGCGGGTATTTAAAAACCTGCGCGGGGAAGGAAAACTTACGGCGGAAAACATGGAGGCGGCGCTCAAAGAAATCCGCGTCGCCCTCCTCGAGGCAGACGTGCATTTCCGCGTCGTCAAGCAACTCATGGAAAGCGTCAAGCAGAAGGCGCTAGGCCAAGAGGTGCTTGGTTCGCTCTCCCCGTCTCAACAGGTCGTCAAAATCGTTCGCGATGAACTGCTGCACATTCTGGGCAGTCACACTTCCCGGTTACGTCTAGCCAGTGAGCCTCCCAGCGTGATCCTGATGGTCGGTTTGCAGGGCTCAGGAAAAACGACTTCCACGGCTAAATTGGCGAAGTTTTTGGTGAAACAGGGCCACCGCCCGCTGATGGTTTCCGTTGACGTTTACCGTCCGGCTGCGCGGCAACAACTGGCCGTTCTGGCTCGCGATATCCAAATTCCCATCTACGAGGGCGTACCGCAAGAAAGCGACAAGCCGCTAGAGCTGGCCCGCGCGGCGCGGCGCGAAGCTCTGCAATCCAATCGCGATGTGCTGCTGGTGGACACGGCCGGTCGGCTGCATATCGACGATGAACTCATGAGCGAGTTGCAGCAGCTCAAAGAGTTACTGAATCCTTCGGAAATCCTGTTTGTCGCCGACGCCATGACCGGGCAGGATGCGGTCAAATCTGCCGATGAATTTCACAAGCGGCTTGGCATCACGGGCGTCATCCTAACGAAAATGGACGGCGATGCGCGCGGCGGCGCGGCGCTGTCGATCCGTACCGTCACCGGACAACCCCTCAAATTTGTGGGCGTAGGCGAAAGAACGGACGCCTTCGAGCCCTTCCACCCGGATCGTGCTGTATCCCGCATCCTCGGCATGGGCGACGTCCTTTCGCTGATTGAGAAGGTCGAGCAAACCATCGATCAGAAAAAAGCCGAGGAGATGCAGCGAAAGCTCCTCGATAACGAGTTCACTCTAGAAGATTTTCGCGATCAGCTTAAACAGCTGCGCAAGTTGGGTCCGTTGGAGTCACTGTTAGGCATGATTCCTCAACTGGGTCCTCTGGCCAAGGAGCTCAAGAAAATCAAAGGGACGGACCAGGAGAAGGAGCTAACCAAAATCGTCGCTATCATTGACTCCATGACGCCGAAGGAACGCAGCAACCACATGATCATCAACGGCTCGCGTCGCCGGCGAATCGCCATGGGAAGTGGCACAACGGTCCAGGACGTTAATAACCTCCTCAAACAATACACCCAGGCGCGTCTCATGATGAAGCAAATTTCTGGCGGCATGTTGGGCAAGAAGTTTGGGGGAAAAATGAAACTGCCGTCGCTGGACGCATTCAAGTTTCGATAAGCTGAAATCAATTGTAGGAGTTTAACAGCATAGAATGTTGGCAATCCGGCTAGCTCGATACGGAGCGAAAAAGAAACCATCTTATCGGGTGGTGGTGATCGAAAAAGAACGGGCGCGAGACAGCAAGGCGCTGGAAGTCGTCGGCCTGTATAATCCCCTGACGAATCCTGCAACGGTCCGCTTTCGTCATGACCGAATCGCCTATTGGATGAAGTGTGGGGCGCAACCGTCAGACACAGTCGCCCGGCTGCTCAAGGCACACCCCGCTCCCGCAACGGCATAAATCCGGTCGCGGGCGTTCGCGCCCTTGAGGGCGGAGGCGAACATCTAGCAAACACAGGAGACTTCTGATGGGGATGAGAGAATTGGTGGAAGAAATCGCAAAGGCGCTGGTCGACATCCCGGAAGAAGTGGTGGTTCGTGAGGTAGCGGGCGAGCAGGTCACGGTTCTCGAGTTGAAGGTGGCTCCTAGCGATTTAGGCAAGGTGATTGGAAAGCAGGGCCGGACGGCGCGCGCGATGCGAACGCTGTTAGGGGCGTCAGGAACGAAGTTGAACCGGCGGTTCACCCTGGAAATTTTGGAGTAATGGAAGCCTCCCCGCTGCCAGAATGGATTCTGGCAGCGCGCATCGTCCGACCCCGTGGCATCCGAGGCGAAGTGATTGCCGAGCTTCGCGCGGCTGGAGTAACCGAATCGCTTGGACGGGCGGCATTTGAGCTGCGTCGCGACAACGAAGCTCCTTCTCCCGTCCGCATTGAGTCTTCTTGGGTTCATCGGGACCGGTTGGTTCTGAAGATAGCGGGCGTTGATACGATCGAGCAAGCCGAGCAGTTACGCGGCGGACAACTTTGGATGCGACGGGCCGACCGGGTACCGGCCCCAGAGGGCGCGTGCTACACCGACGAGTTGATTGGCTGTCTCGTGTTCGAGCGTCCCTCGGGCCAGCTGCTTGGCAAAGTCACAGATTGTCTTGACTATGGCGGCCCCTTGTTGCTCGAGGTCACGGCTGGCGAGCGCGAGATCTTGATTCCTTTCGTCCCAGAGATTTGCGTTGAAAAGGACATCGTCGCCCGCCGCCTAGTTGTAGTTTTGCCGGAAGGTTTGAAGGAGCTGTGATTTTTCATCTGGTCACGATCTTCCCGGAGTTTTTCCGCGGTCCGTTTGAGTGCGGCGTGGTGGGAAAAGCTATCCAAGCCGGCAAGCTGCAGGTCCGTATCCACAACCTACGCGACTGGGCGTTTGACCGGCATAAAACCGTGGATGACCGGCCCTTTGGCGGTGGCGAGGGAATGGTGCTCAAGCCCGAGCCGTTGTTTCTCGCCGCGGAGTCAATTTGGCCCCAGCGAAAGCCTGGACAAAAACTCCTGCTGACCTCGGCGCAAGGCCGGCTTTTTGATCAAGCCATGGCCCGAGAGCTGGCCACCATGGACGAAGTGATGATTCTTTGCGGCCGCTATGAAGGCGTCGATGAACGGGTGGCCGAGCATCTGGCTGATGAAGAAGTGAGCATCGGAGACTTCGTCCTCTCGGGTGGCGAGCTAGCGGCGGCCGTGATCGTGGATTGTGTAGGGCGTTTACTACCAGGTGTCTTGGGCAACGAAGCGTCTTCCCTTCAAGAGTCCTTTTCGCAAGGCATTCTCGACTGCCCCCAATGGACTCGCCCAGCCGACTTCCGTGGCTGGAAGGTGCCGGAAATCCTGCTCCAAGGGCACCACGAGCAGATCCGCCAGTGGCGCCGACAAGCAGCCATGGAAAAAACGGCCCGCCGCCGTCCGGATTTGCTATCGAAAGCTTCGATTTCCACACCGCAGTGAAGCAATCCGCGCTAAACTAAAAATTTTGCGCAGTATTTGAGGTAGCGAGATGACTCATCCGATTCTGACCAAGTTCTACAACAGGCACAAACGCACCGATTTGCCCGAATTTCGCATTGGCGACACGATCCGGGTGCAGGTGAAGATCAAAGAGGGCGACAAAGAGCGCCTCCAGGCTTTTGAAGGCACCGTCATTGCCCGCAAGAACACTGGAATGGGTGAGACCATTACGGTTCGCAAGGTCAGTTTCGGCCATGGCGTCGAGCGCATCTTCCCCCTGCACGCTCCTGTGATCGATAGCATTTCTGTTGTGCGCACGGGACGTGTCCGACGGGCTAAGCTTTATTATCTCCGTGGTCTCAAGGGGAAGGCGGCCCGCTTGCGAGAGCGTGAATCCTAAAGCAGGAGAGGCGAAACGCGGGCGTGGGCGCCAAGGCACATCCGAAATCTTGGCAAACGGCGACACTCAGAAGCACGTTTGAACGAAACGCCCGCAGGCGAGGATTTCAGCGCATTGCCGGTGTGGATGAAGCAGGGCGGGGGGCACTGTTTGGCCCGGTGTTTGCAGCGGCCGTCATCCTGGATCCAGCAAAGCCCATTCGCGGCCTGCGCGATAGCAAGCAGCTTGATGCACCCCGGCGGGAAATTCTTGCGCTTCGCATCCGGGAGCGGGCGCTGGCTTGGGCCGTCGCCGCTGTTGAGGCTGAGGAAATCGACCGCGTCAATATTTATCAGGCTTCGAGAATCGCCATGGAGCGTGCCATCCTGCGTCTCCACCCACCCGCCGACTATTTGCTTTTGGACGCGATGCGAGTGACTCTCTCGCTGCCGCAACAGGGGATCGTGCATGGGGACGCCCTTTGCCCCACCATCGCCGCCGCCTCAATTCTGGCGAAAGTAGAGCGAGACGCATGCATGCAGGCCTGGGATGCTGTTTACCCACAGTACGGTTTCGCGCAACATAAGGGATATCCGACCGCGGATCATCTTCGCGCGCTCGAAATCCACGGTCCAACCCCTCACCATCGCAAGACGTATTCTCCCGTCCGTCAACGTTCGCTATTTGCCTTCCCGGCGACCGGAGAAGTTTGTCCGTGACTTCCCCGAGCAACGAGCAAGAGCCGCATTCGGGCGCAGCCTATCGCTGGTATCACAAGTACGCCGCAGTACTGTTTGCTATCTTCTGCTTCGAGCTCGGCGTGTTCCTACTCGTGTTTCCGTGGCTCGATTCTTGGGAAAGAAACTATTTCGCCACCTGGCGGCCGGAGTTGCAACGAGTCTGGATGAACGCTTATTTTCGGGGCGCCATTAGCGGCTTGGGATTGGTCAATATTTTCATCGCTTTTTTAGAGATCCTCCGGCTGCGACGGTTTGCCTCGCCCTGAATTGGATTCAGATATCTGCGCAGTTTGACGCCCGGCCGGCGAGCTCAGACGGCAAGTCGCTGCGGCGGAGCGAGCCGCAACTTTTTCGAGTCCTGATAGCCCAGAAAACGGTAGCCGACCCCAAAAACGGTTTCGATATAGTGTTTTCCGTATGGAAAAAGTTTCTTCCGTAACCGGCGCACGTGTACGTCCAGCGTGCGCGTGCGCGTGTGTTGGCAGTAGCCCCAAATTTTCTCGAGCAATAGCTCGCGCGGAACGATGAATCCCTTGTTTTCGACCAGCAGAGCGAGTAACTGCTGCTCTTTGCGCGTAAGGAGAATCTCGCGGCAGTCCACACGGACCACCTTGGCTTGGGAGTCGAAGACGAGATGTTCGTCGACGTAACGTTGGGGATGGCTCGGCCCCTCTCCGGTGCTCACGGAATCTTCCACCCCGTCACAGAAAGTATGTCTGCAAGGATTACGGATCAAGCCGCAAAACGTTCCGGAAAAAATCGTAAAAAGTGTAGCGGAGACGGCTGACCCAACCCGTTACGCCGTCATTCGATGGGAAAAGGACCAGCCTTTTCCACCCGCAGGTCGCGCCCATCGCCATCTTCGGCGCGGACGCTGTATAAGACCGCGCGCACTGGATCGGCTACGCGCAGATGAAACTCGGTTTCCTCGCCCGGTTCGAGATACTCACTTTCGACGGGCCCCCGCTTGGTCTGAAGCAGTTGTTTGTCTGAGCCAAGAAAGTCAATGACGAGATGAAGCTTTTGGATGGGCTTCGGACTTTGAACTCGAAGACGGCCATCCACAAAAATGTCTCCGCTACTACGGTGACAGGTGATTTCCAACAGCGCCACGTCCGGCAGCTTCGGCTGCTTGCCTTTTTTCTGCCAGCCGGAGCACAATGAGGCGAGCATGAGCAGAACAAGGATTCGGGACATGCATTTTTTAGTTTATACGGAGATTCGTCCATGATCAGCAGAAGGCGTTGGATGAGCGGGAGTGCAGCGCTTGCCGCGGCAAGTGCACTTCAGGCTTCGAGCAAAAACTTGGTCATCTCCTCTGCCAACGGACTGCGAGCCTGTGCCCGGGCGATGGAGATTCTAAAATCCGGAGGGGATACGCTCGACGCGGTGGTCGCCGGTGTGAGCATCAACGAAGAAGATCCGGAAGATGACTCCGTAGGCTATGGCGGATTGCCGAATGAAGACGGAGTCGTGGAGCTCGATGCCAGCGTCATGCACGGTCCTACGCGGCGGGCGGGCTCAGTGGCTAGCGTGCGCGGAATCAAGCATGTGTCGAAACTGGCCAAGCTGGTCATGGAGCAGACCGATCACATCATGCTGGTGGGCGAGGGAGCGGTGCGTTTTGCGCGTGCTTACGGCTTCAAGGAAGAAAATTTATTGACGGAAAAATCGCGGCTTGCGTGGCTTGTGTGGAAGCGCAGCCTGAGGGACGCGGCCGGACACAACAATTGGACCGATGGCTTGGATGCTCCCCCCAGCAAACCCTCTGCGGAATTGAAGCGCATGTTTCCTGAGGCGCCGGAGGAATGGCTGGCCTATGCCTGGGACCGGGCTTGTAATCCGCCCACCGGAACCATCAACTGCCTTGCATTGAACGCCAAGGGCGAAATCTCCGGCGTCACAACCACGAGCGGACTGGCCTGGAAACTGGCAGGGCGCGTGGGGGATTCCCCGATCATCGGGGCAGGGCTGTATGTGGATCAAGACGTAGGCGCTGCGGGTTCAACTGGCCGCGGCGAGGAGAACATTCGCGTCGCTGGCGCGCACACCATCGTGGAGAATATGCGCCATGGAATGACACCCAAAGAGGCTTGTCTTGATGCTCTCAAACGCATTTCGCGCAATTACGGCGATGACCTCGACCGTCTGCGAAAGTTCGATATCAACTTTTACGCCTTGCGTAAAGACGGGCTGTATGCTGGCGCCTCCTTGTGGAATGGCGGAATCCGCCAAGGACGGCTCATGCCGCGGCAGTTTGCGGTCCACGATGGAGACAAAAGCCGCCTAGAACCTTGCGTCTTCCTTTACGAACGCAAGGCATGAAGAAATGCTTTCGCCTAATTTGCAAAGCAAGAGTCGGGGTGAGCCTGTGGGCAGAAAAGGGTCGCTTCCAGCCGCCTCGGCTTGAAATGGCGCGCTGCCACATCATGACAAGTTTTTGCAATCTGGCGGCAACGGCGGTCCCCCCTAGGCGATATACTCAAATCAGGGAAGGGTCATGAACACCTATCTAAAGTTTGGCCTTTTGATGAGCCTGATCATTGGCACCTTAGTGTGGCTGGCGATTGGCGGCGTTAGCGAGACGAAAACCTACTACAAGACGGTAGCTGAGCTGGAGACCATGAAAGACGCAACCTCGAAACGTCTTCGCGTGGCAGGCGATGTCGAACCGGGTTCAATCGTGCGCAAAGGCCAAACCGTGGAATTCGTTCTCACCCAGGAGTCAAAAAAGCTGCGGGTTGTCTACGAAGGGTCGGACCCGTTGCCGGATACTTTCCGCGACCGCGCCCAAGCTGTCGCCGATGGCCGGCTGGGTACCGATGGTCGCTTCCATGCGACCCGGATTCAAGCCAAATGCGCCTCCAAATATGAAGCCAAACCTGGCCAGCAAGGCGCTCCTGTCTACTCCAATCAAGCTGACCGGCGTTCCTAGCTGGGTGGTCCTCTAAGCGAAGCACTTCGGGAGGATTTGGATGGAGAATCTTGGCTCGCTCGCCATTTTACTCGCTCTTTGTCTGTCTGGATACGCCATCCTGGCGTCGCTGGTTGGCAAGTGGAGGGACAAACCGCTTCTCGTACTTAGCGCCGAGCGCGCGGTCTACGGCATTTGGGCGCTATTAACGATCGCCTCTGGCATCTTGGTCTACTCTCTGATCACTGGAGATTTTCGTCTCGCGTATGTTGCTGGACACAGCAACCGCGCCATGCCTGTTTTCTTCAAATTCGCCGCATGGTGGGGCGGCATGGAGGGTTCGCTGCTGCTGTGGGCTTGGATTCTCAGCAGCTACAGCGCGCTGGTGGTTTTCACCAACCGCTTTCGCTTCCGCGACATGATGCCCTACGTGGTGGCGATTCTCATGGCGGTGCAGTGCTTCTTTCTTCTCCTGATCTCCTTCCCAGAAAATCCGTTTCAGGTGCTGGCTGTCGGGAAAGGCATCACGGAAGTGCCCGATGGTAACGGGTTGAACCCGTTGCTTCAGTATTGGGCCATGGTGATTCACCCCCCGATGCTTTATCTCGGCTACGTAGGCTTCGTGGTTCCTTTCGCCTTTGCCATGGGCTCGCTCATCACCCGCCAACCAGGGGACGCTTGGATTCACACCACGCGTCGATGGACGATCCTCACTTGGGGCTTCCAGAGTGCGGGAATCCTTTTGGGCGCCGGTTGGGCCTACGCGGTTCTCGGTTGGGGTGGTTATTGGGGCTGGGATCCGGTGGAAAATGCCTCGCTGTTGCCTTGGATCACTGCGACGGCCTTCCTGCACTCGGTCATGATGCAAGAGAAAAAAGGAATGATGAAGGTGTGGAACATGGTCTTAATCTCCGCCACATTCTTTCTCTGCATCTTTGGCACCTTCTTAACGCGCTCTGGCATCGTGGGCTCGGTGCATGCTTTTGCTCAGTCGCCAATCGGAAAGTACTTCGTAGCGTTTCTAGCGATTGGTATCGCAGCTACCATCTATCTCATCCTGGACCGTCTCGATTATCTGAAGAGCGAGGCCCACCTAGAGAGCGTTCTTTCCCGCGAATCGAGCTTTCTGTTTAACAATCTCATCCTGCTCGCCAGCTGCTTTGCGGTACTCTGGGGCACCATCTTCCCCGTGATTTCGGAGGCCGTCACGGGCGAAAAGATCAGCGTAGATGCGCCCTTCTATAACCGGGTGAATGTTCCCATTGGCTTGTTTCTGTTATTTCTTACCGGCGTGGGGCCGCTCATTGCCTGGCGCAGGTCCTCGATTGAGAGCCTGAAGAAGGCGTTTTTATGGCCATCGCTACTAGGTCTCTCCGTCATGGCCGCCTTGCTGATTGCTGGCGTGCGTCATTTCTATGCGCTCATGTCTTTTGGCCTGTGCGCGTTCGTTCTCGCCACCATCCTGATGGAATTTTGGAAGGGCTCGCGCGCCATCGCCGCGAAAACCGGGCAGAACTTGCTGCTGGCCGCAGTTGAGCTGACGCACCGGAATACGCGCCGCTATGGAGGCTACATCGTCCACATGGCCATCGTCTTCATGTTTATCGGCTTCACGGGATCGGCGTTCAACCTGGACTCGACGAATGAGGTACGGGTGGGTGATAAATTCTCCATTGGGCGTTATGAGCTCAAGGTGCGTGACCTTCTGGACGGCGACAATGACAACTATGCCTGGCGGAGAGCCGTCATTGATGTGTACATCGGAGGCCGGCAAGTAGCCACGCTCAACCCTGAACAACGCGTCTACAAAGCAAGCCGCCAGTCGACGTCGGAGGTTTCCATCCGCCGGCGCTTAAACGAGGACCTCTACCTCAATTTTGCCGGCGTCACCAACGACGGGCGCAACTTAGCGATTATCCAGTCCTACGTGTTTCCCCTAGTTTCGTGGATCTGGATCGGTTTTGTGACATTATTGTTCGGCACGGCGATTTGCTTGATCCCCTCGAAAGTGAAGATGCAGTACGCGCGAACTGAGGTGGTCGGCTATGTGGAGCGGCATGCGGCAGTTACAAAATAGGCTGTTGTTGATCCTTACGGCTGGGCTTTGCATGGCGCAAAGCTCGACCGAATATTTGACGCCGGCCGTTCGGCGCGTTGGGGAGAAGCTAGCTTGCCTGTGCGGGGCCTGCAAAAATACGGTGGCCTCTTGTCAGATGCTCGGCTGCCACTATGCTGGCCCAGCGCGCGAGAAAATCGCCAAGATGCTGGCCGCTGGCATGTCAGACCAGGCGATCATTGATGAGTTCGTGAGGAAGGAGGGGCTTAGGGCCCTGGCGGTGCCACCCTTAGAGGGCTTCAACCTGCTAGGGTGGGTGATGCCGTTTGTCGCTATCGGAATTGGTCTTGCTGGAATTTACCTATTCATCCGTCGTTTCCACAAGCCCGCAGTCGCTTCTGCGCCTACCGACGCCGCGCTGCTCGACAAATACCACGAGCAGATTGAGAAGGACCTTGCCAAACTAGACTGATGCTGGTTGTCGCCGCCGCTATTCTGATTGCAGGCGCGCTGTTCTTCGTCTTTTTCGTACGCGAAAAGGATCTCCCAGCGCCTGCTCCCCAATCTCCCTTCCAACACTTGGACGACCGCAAAGCGGCGATCTACGAAAATCTGCGCGATCTTCAGTTTGAATACCGCCTGGGAAAATTATCCGAGGAAGACTATCAAAAGACGAAAGCCGAGTTACAGCGCGAGCTGGCGAGAATTCTGGCTGAGATTGACGCTCTCAAACAGAAGCTCGGGGTCTTGCCAAGAGGGAGATCCGCGGCGGTAGCTCCTTCTCCCGCTCCTACGCCTGCTCGTGGATTCACCTGTCCTCACTGCGGGGCCACCTTCGATCGAGAATTAAAATATTGCGGTGAGTGCGGCAAACCGATGACGCCGGGAGCTTCAACATGATGCGATGCTTGCTCCTCACCGTTTGCCTGCCGTTGTGGGCTGCTGTCGACGGTGTCGTAATAAACGGGACCACAGGGAAGCCACAGCCGGGGGCGGCCGTGACCCTTTTCAAGCTAGGGAATTCTGGCATGCAGCCGGTGGAGACCGTTCAGTCCGATGCACAGGGCAAATTCAGCTTCTCCTATTCGCCCGCCTCGGACTCGGCGAGCCTGCTTCAGGCCACGTTTGAAGGCGTGACGTACAGCAAGATGCTGAATCCCGGGGCGCCTACCGCCAGTGTTGAACTCGAGGTGTTTCAAGCGCAAACCAAGCCGGGCGAAGCCAAAGTCAGCCAGCACATGATCCTTTTTGAACCGGTGGATGGCAAGTTGATCGTTAGCGAAAACGTGATTTATCAAAACACCGGAAAAACGACCTACTACGACCCGGCAGGATCGTTCCAGTTTTACCTGCCCAAGGAAGCTGGCGGAAGAGCGAAGGTCATGTGCGCTGCTCCCAGCGGCATGCCCGTCGAAAGAAAGCCCCAGCCAACCAAAACGCCGGGTATTTACGCCGTCGATTTCCCCATCAAACCTGGCGAGACGAGGTTCCAGCTCAGCTACGAGATGCCTATGCCCGAGCCCCCTGTCTTCAGCGGAAGAATTCTGCACAAAGAAGGACAAACGCGTCTCGTCACTCCTCGGGGGGTTACGCTCAAAAGCGACTTGATTCAGGAGCTCGGGCGTGAGCCGACCACACAGGCCGCTATTTATAGCGTCAAAAGTGGGGATTTTCGCGTGGAGATTGAGGGAAGCGGAGCGCTGAGCGAGATTGGTTCCGAGGCGGGCGGGGAAGGCCCCACGATTCAAGAAATCATGCCGCGCATCTACGAGCGGCTCTTCTGGGTGCTTGGATTGACTGCAGCGATCCTCTTGCTCGGCTTCCTCCTGCTTTACCGAAAGGATGCCACGGAGAGCCTCAAGGCGCCAATCTTGCCAGGAAAGGGCAAACGCCGCGCATGACGGCTGTCCAGGCAAACAACCTCTGGAAGTACTACGGAGATTATCCCGCTTTGCGACAGATCAGCTTCCAGCTTGAAACTGGCCAGTGTCTCGCTTTGCTGGGCCGCAATGGTGCTGGGAAAACCACGCTCCTGCGAATCTTAGCGGGTCTTTCTCGACCGCAACAAGGCATCTTGCGGGTTTTGGGCCGGGAATCGAGAGATCCAAACTCCCGGGCGTCGATCGGAATTTTAGGTCATGGTATTGCTCTGTACGAGGAACTGTCCGCCTTGGAAAACCTAAAGCTATTCGCCAGCTTGTACGGCGTGGCGGACCCGGAAGATCGCGCCCGGCGCTGGCTGGAGCGGACAGGGCTAGATACCGTTTCTGATTCACTCGTGCGCGAGTTTTCGCGTGGCATGCGCCAGCGACTTGCCATCGCGCGAGCCTTTCTCCATGAACCTGTGCTGTTGCTTCTGGACGAGCCTTTCACTTCCCTCGATGATCGAGCTATCAAGCTGTTGCAAGGCCTTCTTGGCGAAGCACTGGCCCGCCGCTCAACGGTGATCCTATCCACCCACCAGCTGCGCGAAGCGATGGAGCTTTCCACGCACGTGGCTCTACTTCATCGTGGTCAGCTCACCTTTTACGGCGAGCGGCCGGCAGAGATGTTGTCGGATCCCACCTGGCTGTATCGCACTCATGGAGAGAGCTAAATGAAGCTGCTTCGTGAAGTGTGCGTTGTCGCTGGGAAAGATTTACGCAGTGAATTTCGCACCAAGGAGTGTTTGAACGCAGCGCTCTCCTTCGCCATCGTCATTCTGGTGCTGTTCAGTTTTGCTGTGGACCCTTCCTCGGAGCAGATTCGGGAGATGTCGGGTGGACTGCTCTGGCTTGCCTTTGCCTTTGCAGGAGCGCTCATTCTCAACCAAAGTTTTGCCCGGGAGCTGCCGAATGACTGTCTCGACGCGCTGGTGGCCTCTCCTGTCTCCGCGGCCGCCCTCTTTCTGGGCAAGGCCGCGGCCAACTGGTTGCTACTCATGATCGTCGAGCTGGTTTGCCTGCCGGTTTTTGGGGTCCTTTATAACATGTCATGGCTTGGCCAGTGGCCGTTGCTTTTGCTTGTCTTTCTGCTGGCCTCGTGGGGAGTGACCGTGATTGGAACCATGTTTAGCGCTTTGACGGTCAATCTCCGGCTTCGGGAATTGATGCTGCCCACGCTCATCTATCCGATGATGATCCCGGCGCTGATGGCCGCCATGCAACTAACAACGGTTTTAATCGCAACCAGCGGTGTCCCGCCCGAGGATTGGATTTGGGTCCGCTTGCTGGTGGGCTTTGATATCATCTTCACCTCATTGGCGATTGCTCTTGCGGAGGTTGTGCTGCTCGGATGACGCGCGAACGAGTCCTCTATTTGATGGGCGGAATCAGCGCAATCTGGCTGGTTCGAAACCTATATGTGATGTTGTTGGCTCTCCCTGACGAAGTGGAGCAAGGAGCCATTTACCGCATTTTATTTTTCCACGTGCCGAGCTGGTTCACTTGTTTTACCGGCTTTTTTTTAGCGGCCGTGGCCAGCGGGCTGTACCTCAAGACGAAAAATTCGCTTTGGGATACACTGGCGGTGGCGAGCGTAGAAGTGGGCGTGGCCTTTACTCTTGTTGGTCTAGCCACTGGCTCCATCTGGGCGCGCATTATTTGGGGAATCTGGTGGACCTGGGATGCGCGGCTAACCTGGGCTCTCATCACCTGCCTGGTCTACATGGGATACCTCATGCTGCGGGGCGCTTTCGACGATCCGACATCGCGAGCCAAGAACGCCGCCGTACTGTGCATATTCGCTTTCACCTCAGTGGTCATCACGTTCAAAGCGATTGACTGGTGGCGGACCCAGCATCCCGGCGCCGTTCTCAGTATTCGCACCGGCGGAGGGAGAATCGACCCCGCCATGGAGCAAATGATTTATCAAAACTGGCCGGCGCTGATGTTGTTGGCGGCAGTTTTGGTTGCGATTCGCATGCGCCAGGAAACCATGCAGCGTGAACTGGAGGCGCTTCGGCGCCGCACGCATGCCTTCTAGTTCGTTTCCAAGGACAGTCGGCATGGATCAACGAAACTTCTTGTACATGTTTTATGGTTTTGCTGCGGCCTGGGCGATTCTCGCCCTTTATGTGCTCACGCTTGTAGCCCGGGAGCGGCGCCTCCGCAGTCAAATTCAAACCTTGCAGCGGATGCTGGAGGAAAAAGAGCAGAACAAGTAGCCATTCACCACTGGGCAACCCGCGTCATAATAATGTAATGAAGACCTTGGGCGCCCGCCGCGCCGAGACCCTCAGCGGCATTCCACTTGAGCTCCACTACGGCCCGGAGCACGTCTCCGAGCCCCCGCCTCCGGCTGGAAGGTTTCCCTATACCCGGGGCATTCACGAAACCATGTATCTCGGCAAGCTGTGGACGATGCGCCAATTTTCGGGCTTCGCCACTCCGGAGCAAACCAACGCACGATATCGCTATTTGCTTGCTCAAGGGCAGACTGGTCTTTCCGTCGCCTTTGACTTGCCAACACTCATGGGGGTCGATGCGGACCACCCCAACGCTGCCGGTGAAGTTGGCAAGTGTGGCGTTTCAGTAAGCTCGCTCGAAGACATGGAAACCCTTTTCCAGGGCATTCCACTCGGTGAAGTGACCGTTTCCATGACCATCAATTCACCCGCTCCGGTTCTCTTTGCAATGTACTTGGTAGTGGGCGAGAAACAAGGGGTCTGCTGGGACCGGCTGTCGGGTACGCTCCAGAACGATATTCTCAAAGAATACATCGCGCAAAAAGAATATCTGTATCCGCCGCGACCTTCCATGCGACTAGCCGTCGATGTGATCGAGTTCGCGACCCGTCACACGCCGCGCTTTCATCCCATCTCGGTTAGCGGGTATCACATTCGCGAAGCAGGCTCGACAGCGATTCAAGAACTCGCCTTCACGCTACGTGACGGCGTGGAATATGTGGAATGGACACGGAAGCGGAATCTCGCGGTGGATTCGTTTGCGCCGCGGCTAAGCTTTTTCTTTAACGCGCACAACGACTTTTTTGAAGAGATCGCCAAGTACCGGGCAGCGCGCCGGATGTGGGCCCATATCATGCGTGAGCGCTTCGGCGCCCAAGACGAGCGCAGTTGGAAGCTGCGCTTCCACACGCAGACCGCTGGATGTTCCCTCACCTGGCAGCAGCCCTATAACAACGTCGTCCGCACAACCATTCAAGCGCTAGCCGGTGTGCTCGGAGGGACCCAATCCCTCCATACCAATTCGCTCGATGAGGCCTATGCCCTGCCGAGCGAGCACGCTGTCACTCTGGCCCTCCGCACGCAGCAGATTATCGCCTACGAAAGTAATGTCGCTTCGGTGCCGGACCCCCTGGGTGGGAGTTACTTCGTCGAATGGTTGACGGACCGCGTTGAGCAGGAAGCCAATAAATATATCCGCCGGATTGATGAGATGGGGGGCATGATCCCTGCCATCGAAGCGGGATTCCCCCAACGCGAAATCGCCGAGGCTAGCTTTCGCTTCCAGCAGAAAGTCGAACAAGGGGAGGCGGTCATCGTTGGCGTGAATCGGTTCCAATCGCAAGAGGAACAACCGATCGAGTTGTTGCAGATTGACGAGTCGGCTGCCCGTCGGCAAGAAGAAAAACTTGCCGAGCTCCGCAAACGCCGCGACAATTTGAAGGTGCAAAAAGCGCTGGACGCCCTCAAACGCGCAGCGGAGGGCCAAGAAAACACAATGCCCTTAATTTTGGATGCCGTTCGCGCCTATGCCACGGTCGGCGAAATTTGCGGGGCGTTCTACGACGTTTTTGGCTCGTACACAGAATCCAACGTGATCTGAGGATCTTGCCCGCTGGCTAGCTCCGTGGCGATTTGCCGCAGCGTGGCGAGCGCGGCCTCAAGATCCTCCCAGCAGGTGTGAATGTTGCCGATGGACCAACGCAAGACAGTTCTTCCGCCCAGAACAGTCTTCGAGAAGAAGCCCGCGCCGCTGCGGTTGAGCCGTTCCAGCAGTTCTTCGTTCTGGGCGTTTGACCCGCGCAGGCGGAAGCAGACCAGCGACATCGGATGCGGCGCACAAAGTTCAAATCTCTCGTCGGACTGCAAGGTTTGAGCCAGTCTTTGCGCCATCTCCACGTGGCCTCGAATGAGTGAGGCAATCTTTGCTTGGCCGAAATAACGCATAACAAACCAAAGCTTCAAGGCCCGGAAACGCCGGCCTAGCGGAAGCGTATACTCCATGAAGTTGACGGCGTCGGCGTTGCTCGGCGAGCGCAGATACGCGGGAACTAGGCATAGCGCCTCTCGCAAAGCGTCAGGGTGCCGAATGTAGAAGGCGCTCAGATCAATGGGTGTGAATAACCATTTGTGGGGGTTGACCACGAAGGAATCAGCTTGCGCCACGCCATCGAGCAAATGCCGGTATTCTGGGACCACGGCCATGTGTCCTCCGTAGGCGCCATCAACGTGTAACCAAATTTGCTCGCGCTCGCAAATCTCGGCGATGGCCGGGACTGGATCGACAGCCGTGGTGGAGGTCGTGCCGACTGTGGCCACAACGCACATGGGCCGCAGTCCGGCGGCCCGGTCAGCACGGATGGCCTCGAGGAGGGATTCCGGTTTCATCGCGAAGCGATCATCCGTAGCCACCAGCCGCATGTTTTTCCTCCCAAGACCCGCTGCCAGCCCTGCTTTTTCTACCGAAGAATGCGCCTGTTCGGAAAAATAGAGAACCAGGTTGCTGGGCACGCCATCGCTGCGCGCTTCTGGGGCCGCCCGCGCGCGCGCCGCTAGAATGGCGTGGAAAGTGCTTGTGGAGGCCGTGTCGTGAATCATCCCAAAGAACACGTCCGGTAAGCCCAGCCACTGTCGCAGCCATCCGAGCGTCACCTGCTCTAACTCGGTGACTGCGGGCGAAGACTGCCATAACATGCCGTTCATATTGAGTGCTGCAGCGAGCAGCTCAGCAAGAATCCCCGGACCGCTACTCGACACAGCAAAGTAGGAGAAAAACCGCGGGTGGTTCCAAATGGTGCAATGCGGCAGAACCAGCCGTTCGAAATCCTGAAGGATCTGGTCCATCGATTCTCCCTCAACAGGCGCCTCGCCCGGCAACTGGCGCGCGAGCCATCCCGGAGGATGTGGGGAGAGAACGGGAAACTGCCTGGGGTCGGCTAGGAAGTCCGCGATCCAATCCACGATTTGGTGCCCATACCGGCGGAATTCATCAGGAGACATGTCGCGCCACATGACTTTAGCCTGCGAGCTGGGTTTCAGGCAGCGGTTGCTGCGATTCTTTGATTACTCCCGGCAACCATTCGCGGAACCATTGACGGAATTCAGCCAGTCGCTGTTCGGTTGAAGGGGCGAGCGGTACCGATCTCTTGCCCATGGTGAGCCCGCGCTCGGCCATGGCTTCCCGGATGCCATAGGGGCCGGGAAAAGTTTCGATCCAGCGGATAAACTCCCCAAGCCGCGCAGTAAGCCGACGCACAACCGCCTCTCTTGATTGTTGGACGGCTTGCTGAAGGGCGGTCATCAATTCGGGCAGCGCGCACGCACAGCCCGAGATGGCGCCATCTGCGCCAGCAGCGAAACCGCGCACAAATAGATTGTCATTGCCCAGCAGGAGCGCAAAATCTCGCTTCCGGCGCTTGGCTAGCAGTTGGGTCAAGTAGTCCCAATCTCCGCTCGAATCCTTAATCCCGTCCACAACGCCCTCGGCAATCAACTCGAAAGCCACCTCAAGCGGGATTTCATTGTTGTAAGCGGGCAAGTTATAAAGCAACAACCGTGTGTCGTCCCGGATTTGCTGACGCAAGCACAACAAAAATTCTCGAATATCTTCTGCGGAGTAGCGGAAGAAATAGGGCGGCATCAGCAAGATCCCGGCCGCTCCACTGGCCTCGGCCTCTCTCGCGATTTTTTGAGCTTCTTCAAAACAGGAGTGCGTGGCGTTGACAAGCACTGGAACCTGACTACGTTGAATGGCGAGGTGCGCCAAGCGAATGCGTTCTTCGGCCGGAAAATGAAGGAATTCTCCAGTAGCGCCAAACAGGGCGATCCCGCGAACGCCATGCGCATTTAAGAAGTCGATCACCTCCAGAGCGGCTCCAGGGTCCAGCTGGAAGGCGTCAGCGCGGGAGGGTGTCACGGCTGCCGCAAAAACTCCATCGAAGGGTGGCATGACAGAAGAACCCCATTCTAGCGGAGTTTTGGTAACGGTCGGAGGAAGGCGCTGCGGCCTCGGCTCGCCAACAGGGTCGGTGCTCGAAAAGAGACGTGCGGCGCAGGGCGATCCGGCACTCGTCGAGCGTCGTTATCGCACCCGATTGCCGGCGATATACACCGCGTCAATAGCTCTCATGTTCTTAATATCGTCAGCCGGGTTTTTGGTCAGAATGATGAAATCGGCCCAGTGCCCCGGTTCAACGGTCCCTAGATCCTTGGACATGCGGAGAAATTCAGCGGAATTCTTCGAGAAGATCGTGATGATCTCCAAAGGTCGGAAACCAGCCTCGGTCATCAGCTCCATTTCCTTGTGTTCAAAGAATCCGGAGAAGCGAGCCGGAGGACCACTGTCAGTAGCAAAACCTACTTTTACTCCTGCATCATAGAGTGTTTTGAGGTTCTGCTGCGCTGTTTTGAGAAACCCGCGGTATTTGGGGACATCCGGATCGCTTTGCAGGCGCTTGCGGTAAGCCGGGCTGTCGATCGTTTGAATGACTTCCGGCGCCACCGACATCGTAAAGAAAGGATCTTTGAGGAAGTCTGGCGGCTCGGAGAAGACAAACACCGAGAGTTCCCGCACCAGCGTGCCTAGCTGCCAGGTGCCAGACTTCTTCATGGCGTTGATCAGGGCTTGGTCTACGGGTTTGTCCCGCACGCTGTGGGCCGTGGCATACAGCCCCCGCTCGGCGAGAGCCTTAGCGTCCTCGTAATAAAAAATGTGCGCCGCTGTGCGCAGGCCCAGTTTCCTTCCCTCTTGAATAATCGCGGTGCTGATTTCAAGGGGGATTTTCACTTCTTTGCCCAGATGATCGTCAACCCAAATTTTCAGAATGTCTGGCTTTTTCGGCGCGAGCTCAGCAAGGGCCTTTTTGACGTCCTCGACGGTGGCGACTTCATAAGGCACACCTTTCATTCCCGGGGCGGTCGTCGGGTAGCCTCCTGGGCCAGTAAACCCGCGACCCGCAGTAAAAATGCGTGTGAGCTTGGGACGTCCAGCGCGCTGCTCGGCTCGCAGGTCGAAAATGAGGGGCTGATCGCTGCCCATGCTGAGCACCGAGGTCACGCCGTAGCGGGCGTAGGTAGCAAGTTGCGCCTCTACGTTTTGGCGAGTGAAGTTCTTTGGGTCCTGGACCAGTCCCACAACGTTGCCTAAATGCCCATGGAGGTTGATGATTCCCGGCACGATGAACTTGCCGGAGCAATCAACAGTCTCGGCACCAGCTGGGATCTTGAGCCGTGCGGCTGGCCCAACCCAACGGATGCGCCCATCTGTGACGATCATGGCAGAATCCGGCTGGGGACCCTTGCCTGTGCCATCGATGAGTGTGAAGCCTCGAAAAACAGTTGTCTCGGCCGAAGACAACCAACTCA
This sequence comes from Bryobacteraceae bacterium, assembly GCA_025056455.1. GTDB lineage: Bacteria > Acidobacteriota > Terriglobia > Bryobacterales > Bryobacteraceae > CADEFT01. The sequence goes on from JANWVY010000008.1 coordinate 172,823, forward strand.
ATGCGACTGACAAAATGAGAACTGGGTAGCGCACGGACAAACTCCGGAACACGGATTATACACTCATTCGCCCCAGCGCAAGCGGAGGTTGGTGAAGAAGACATGGCGCGGCCCGCCAACGTTTGCGCGCCGCTGATCATAGAAGTAACCCACATCAAGTTCGGAAGCCTGGCTTAACACTCTGCGCATGGCGCCGCTGTAACGCCAGGCGAATACGCCTTGATGATCCAAGAAAGATTCGAACGAAATTACGGGAGACCAGGAAGCCTGGCGAGTATAACGGATTTGGTAGCGGTAGCGATTAAACGAAGGACGGGCTGCGCCAAGAAACCGCTCAAACATCGCTCGGCTCACCACGCGTTGCCTCCCATCGCGTAACGGGAATTCGACCCAACCAAACGGACGGTGGGAATCCTCCAAATCGCGTCCGGGAACGCGGTTGGTTTGATAGTAGTAGCCGCCGCCAAAAATGAGCCTGTTGTAAGGCATTTGAAACAGGGGGCCAACTCGCGCGTGGTAGAGCCTTTGAAAGCGGTCGGCAGAACGAAGTTGGGTATGCAGGGTAAACTGCTTCGAACGCCGGCGAAGGGCGAAATCCGAGTTGTGCCAGCTTTCAAAGGGCTGAGCGAAAAGCAAGCAGCCTCCTACAATCCATATCGCGACGGATCCATGCCGAATCCCAGCCGCCCTTCCCCAACCTGCCCATGGGACCCTCCTCGATGCCAGACCTGAAAAGACGTTTTTGCAAGAGGCGGTGACATCCCTCCCAAAACTCCGGATCTCTCTCTTTCCCTTAATCATTTGAAGGCTTTTCCCAAGTGCGAGTGGCAAGGCGCTAGGGAATGGCGATTTTCCCGCGATAGCGGCTACGCATCCACTCGACAAATCGCTCTGGTGCCGCCATGGTGGACAGCCGCGACTGGCGCACCAAACTCCAGTCATCAAACTTGCCGCTCTGTTTGATTTCCGCCAAGGTGGTGGGGGGATCCAGCCGGGAGATAAACTCCATGTCCACGACCGCCGACTTCGGGTTGCGCGGATCCTCCCGGGGCGCTGAAACTACTCTTGCCAGGCCGACTACGGCCGACTGTCCCCCGCTGTGGTAAATGAAGACGAAATCCCCGGGCTTCATGGTGCGGATTGCCTTCACCGCCTGTGGGTTCGTAACTCCATCCCAAACAGTCTTCTGTTCTCTCTCCAATTCGTCGATAGAGTAGGTGTCTGGGTCGGTTTTGGCAAGAAAAAAGGCCATGGCTCTATTCTGCACAAATCGAGGACCAGGGGTGGCGGAGGAAGGACGACGAGGGGGGGGAGGAAGGACGACGAGGGGGGCAGAGGAGCAAATCTTCTCAGAGGGGAGCAAAAGATTCTCGGGAGGGAGCAAAAGATTCTCGGGAGTGGCCATCAAAGTTTTGGAGCGATCCGCGAACCGCTGCCCGGTAGAGGTCAGGGCCAGCCGCTGGTGACCCTCATGGCACCGTATTTGAGTAGCGATATACTAGTACCATCGGAGGCTGCATCGCGGCGGATGCAGAAAGCAGGTCGTTCGTTTAGGTTTGTTAGATTCGGGAAGGACTTAAGAATGAGCGTTCGATCTGGAGCGAATCTCCTGCTGTATTTGTGGGTGGTGTTGGGTTTGACTGCGAGTCAAAACGCGTTCGCGCAAAAAAAGCAATCGCGTGAGGCGCAGAAGGAAGCCCTAGAAGACGCAAGGCCCAAGTCGGACTTGTCTGCTGTTGCTTCAGGGCCGGGAGCGCCCGTAGACCCAAAGACATATAAGATCGGCCCGGAAGATATTCTAGGCATTCGGGTGTGGCGCGAGCCCGAACTGAGCGGGCCTGTGCTCGTGCGGCCGGACGGAAAAATTTCGCTTCCGTTGGTGGGCGAAATCCAAGCTGGCGGAGAAACGCCAGAGTCCCTCGCGAAGCTCATTACCGAAAGTCTCAGCAAAGTAATGACCAAGCCCGAGGTCTTTGTCTCGGTCCAGCAGGTCAATAGCAAGCGCTACTATGTAACCGGTGAGGTGAACAAGCCCGGGGTGTACTCGCTCGTGACGCCAGTTACGGTTTTGGAGGCCATCAGTCTCGCCGGCGGTTTGCGCGAGTTCGCGGATCAGAAAAAGATCGTCATTGTCCGGGGAAACCAGCGGCTAAGGTTCAACTACAAAGAAGTCGTTGCTGGGAAGAATTTGAAACAAAATATCACGGTGGAACCAGGCGATAACATCATTGTGCCTTAAGCTTCACCGGATCCCGCATCCCGCTGGTTTTCAGCCGATTCTTCCACACAAGGTGTGACGGCGCCGGCGCCAGGTCCAGCGGCTGGGGAAAAACATTCCGGTTCTTGAGCTTTTTGAGAGGGAAACGTGACAAACATGGCGAACAACGGTTTTGAACCGCAGCTCAGCGTAGCGCGGCGGACGCCAGATCTAGAAGACTATGTCGACATGTTACGCCGCCAGAAGGCATGGATTATCGGCCCTACGTTTGCGGCGCTCGTCATCGCCGTGGTGGTGGCTCACCTTTGGCCCGACACCTATGTGTCGACAGCCGTGGTGCGCGTGGTTCCGCCGCAGGTGCCGGAAGCCTTCGTTCCTACCAACGTCAACTTAGAAATGTCTCAGCGCATCAACTCGATGGCGCAGCAGATTCTGAGCCGTAGCACGCTCACCAATATCATCAACACTTACGGGTTGTATCCCCGCGACCGGGCCCGCCTGCCCATGGAAGATGTGGTGGAAAATATGCGCCGCAATGACGTGCGCATCAGCAATGTCGTGAGCTTCACCACATCCGAGGGCAAGCGGCAGGTGCCTGCCTTCCAAATCTCCTTCGCTTATGAAAATCGCATGATCGCACAAAAGGTTTGCCAGGACTTGGTAAGCCGCTTTATCAATGAAAACCAGCGCGATCGCGCCAACCAGTCCACCTTTACGACGCAGTTTCTCAAAGATCAACTGGAATTGGCACGCCGGGATCTGGAAGCCGTCGAAGACAAACTCGCGGCGTTCCGCATCCGCAACGCCGGGCGTTTGCCTGATCAGGTGCAGCAGAACATGCAGCAGTTAACCGCGCTTGAGCAACGTTTGACGAACCTGAACGGAACCTTGAGCCGCATCAATCAAGAAAAGCTCCTGCTGGAATCCCAACTGCAAATCTACAAAGACCAGTTGAAAAGCGTCGGCTCAACGACAGAGCAGGTCAACGTAGCGCGAGAACAGGCGAAAAACGAGCGTCTCATTGCTTATGACCGCGAGATCACCAACATGGAGACGCAAATTGCCGCCCTGCGCGAAAACTATCGCGATTCTCACCCCGACATGCAGCGCGCCTTGGCTGCTTTAAAGGTTCTGAAAGCCAAGAGGGACGCGTTAGCGAAAGAGGAGGAAAGCAAAAAGCCCGCCGAAGAGCCAAAGCCCAAAACCGTGGTCAATCCGCAGGCGATCCGAGAAGCCCGGGAACTTGAAGCCGCGATTCGGAAGGTGCAAAGCGCCATCGAGGCGAAAGATCTTGAATTGGAAGAAACTAGAAAGGAAGTCGCCCGCGTTGACAATCAAATCCGGGCCACCCAAGCGCGCATCGACGCAACCCCGTTGGGCGAGAAAGAGTATTTAGATCTCTTGCGGGACCGTGATTTAGCCAGGCAGCGTGTGGAAGAGTTGAACCGCAAGAAGTCGATCTCGGCCGTCGCTACGGACCTTGAAAATCGCCAGCAGGGCGAGAATCTCGAGCTACTCGATCCGGCCTCGATGCCTCAAAAACCGTCTGAGCCCGACCGGCCGCTCTTGATTGGCGCTGGCGTGGGAATTGGACTGGTGATCGGCCTGCTGCTCGCTGCCGCACGCGAACTCAAAGATACTTCGCTTAAGAACCTAAAAGATGTGCGGGCCTACACCAACCTCGATATTTTGGGTAGTATTCCGCTTTTAGAAAATGACCTGGTCGTCCGCCGCCGCCGCCGTTTGGCTTGGCTGGCGTGGTCAACTGCCTGTATCGTCGGCGTTCTGATCATGTCTGGGTCCATGTACTACTACTACTTCGTTGTCAGAGTTGCCTGAGGGAAGGGACTGAAACACCATGAGCCGTGTTCACGATGCGTTACGGCGGGCCGAACAAGCGGGTTACCTCACTCCGCCTCCACCTCCAAATTCAAAACCGGGCGCTGCCTCCGTGATTTCTCCGCCTCCAGTGACTGGCGCGCGGTCTCCCGTAACGGGACGGACCCTGGATCAGAATCTCCGCGGAATTTTAGAACAAGTGCAGGAAATTCCGTTCCAGCCCTCTCCTGACGCTCACTTGATTGATGCGAACCGGCCCCACGAGGCCCCCATGGAAGAATTCCGCTCGTTGCGTACCCGGCTCAACCACCTTCAAGGGTTACAGCCGATTCACACCGTAGTGGTTACGAGCCCCTCGCCTGCAGAGGGCAAGTCTTTTGCGGCAGCGAATTTAGCACTAGCGGAGTCTCACTTGGCGGGGAATTTGACTCTACTCGCTGATTTCGATTTCCGGCGCCCAATTGTCCACAACATGTTTCAGATTGAGCGCAGTCCGGGAATCACGGATTATTTGCTGGGCAAAGCGAAGCTCCACGAAGTCCTCAGACGAGTTGCTGGAACGAACCTCTACCTAATGCCAGCGGGGGAAGCTGTCATTAACCCGCTTGAGCTGCTGAACTTGCAAGAAGTGCGCAGCCTCCTTGAAAATTTGCCCCAGCTGTTCAACTGGGTGATTATCGATAGTCCTCCGTTACTGTTTGCCGCGGACGCAAACTTGCTTTCCACATTTGCTCACGGAACAATCCTAGTGGTTCGGATCGGGGCCACCACGATTGACTCGGTCACCCGGGCCATGTCGTCGCTTTGCGAAAACAACGTCCTCGGAATTATCGTGAACGGAGCGCGGCGCGGCGAACTCTACAGCAAGTACACCTACTATCACAGCTATTACTACTCAAAGCCAGACGAGAGGGAACAGGAAGAATAAAGAAGCGATCCTTCGCGAATCCCGCCCCCGCTGTTTGGCTACAAGCTAGCACGGCTGGGCACGATCTACCCCTCGAGCGTGGCCTGGAGGATCTCCCCCGTCACTGCCTGGCTGGACCGTAGAGGACGCGACCAGGACGCTCAGACGTCATCTTCCCGTCTTTGAGCACAAACCTTCCGTTCACCAGCACGTCGCGGACCCCCACCGCATACTGATGCGGGCGGAGAAAATCCGCCCGGTCGCCAATTGCGGCTGGGTCTAAAATCACCACATCGGCTTTCATTCCCGGACGCAGCATCCCTCGATCCCACATCTTCAGCCGCTGAGCTGGCAAGGCCGACATCTTCCGAACGGCCTCTTCCCAACTCAAAAGCTTTCTTTCCCTGACATAGCGCCCCAAGACTCTCGCAAAGGCTCCATAACTTCGCGGATGCGGATGATCTTTGCCAAAAACTGGGATGCCGCCATCTGAGGCCACCATGGTGTAGGGGAATTTCAGAATTCGCTCGACATCCGCTTCCGCTATGGCGTGGAAGATCGCGCTGCAACCGCCCCGCTGTTGGATTTCCAGGACGGTCTCTGCGACGCTTTCCATGGTCACCTCCTTCCTCCGGGTGCGGGTCACTTCAGCAAGGTTCTGTCCGGAGAGCGAAGGGTCGAATCCGCAGCGAGCTAGGACAATGTTGCGCGCATCCCCCGCTCCCCGCTCGTTCTCAATTCTGCGGACGATTTCGGCTTTGATTCGCGCTCTCTGTTGGGGGGCCTGGAGGCGTTCGGCCCATGCCTGGGGGCCTCCCGCAAAGGCCCACTGCGGGATCAAAGCCGCTCCCAAACCCGTGCTTGAAGCCGTGTATGGGTACTGATCCAGGGTGACATCCACGCCCCGCGCGCGCGCTTCCTCCACAAGCCGCAGGGTCTCGACGCTTTTTCCCCAGTTGGCTTTGCCAATGATTTTGTGATGAGTGATTTGCGTGGGCAGTTCCCCTTCCTCCCCAATGCGAATGGTCTCGCGGACACTCTCGAGGACGCCGTTAGCCTCATCGCGCATATGAGAGATATGAAAGCCCCCAAGCTTGCCAACAACTTTTGCGATCGCGATCACTTCTTCCGTGGTGGCGTAGTTTCCGGGTACATAGAACAGGCCAGTGGACAAACCAAATGCTCCATCGAGCATGGCCTGCTGGGCGAGCGTCTTCATTTGCTCGATTTCCTCTGCTGTGGCGGGCCGCTGTGCGCTACCCATGACGGCGCTCCGAATCCGGCCGTGGCCTACACAAAAGCCGAGGTTGATGCCCAGCGGTGTTTTTGAAAGCTTTTCGAGAGCGGGCTTCAGCGGGAGCGGAGAGGATCCGTCGGGGCCTTCAATCACGGTTGTGACGCCTTGCCGGATATAGTTTTCGGCGGCAGGTTCGTTGTCGATGCCGCCAAGGGCGTGGCTGTGGATATCGATAAAACCTGGTGTGAGGGTCAGACCGTGAGCATGGACTTGCAGCCGGCTCGCTCGCCCACGAAGCGAACCGATCTCTGCAATGGAGTCACCGCGGATGCCGACATCAGCATAGAAAAAGGGAGATCCTGAGCCGTCGATGATGCGGCCTCCAACAATGAGTACATCCAGCGGTTGTTGCGCCAAGAGGGATGGTTGCAGACAAATCGCGAGCGCCAGAATGGACATCTGGCGTCATTGTAGCGGATTGTTCAAACCGGTCCGCCTTGCCTTGCGGCCTCCGGTTTCCCCTGTTTTCTTTGCAGCCTCCAGGTGGGTTATTCAGACACGTTGGCGTGTCAACTTTTCCGATTCAGCGATCGGTGCGGGGAGAGGATGACAACATCGCCAAGAACAAACCGACAATAAAAAACAGCGGGATCAGATTGGCCACCCACATTGCCCCCACTTCCTCCATGCCCCACATTATGCAACTCCTTTGCCAATTTCAGTTCTTTTCAAGCGCTCTAGAAATCATCGATATTTACCCTACGTTGAGGGCTGAAACACCCGATTCACGGCATCCGGGGAAGCACGTACCACGGTTCGGAAACCCAAGCCCGCAGATACCAGTTGAAATGGCTAGGCGGAGGACTCGGAAAGGCCACTGGGATGGCCAGCTGAACCAACGCTTCCGTCGCTGATTGAGCTGGCCCAGCTTTCCGAGACCAGGCCCAGTCGGGCACATATCCGGGCGTCAGATTTCGGGCTGGGGGCGAAGACGCTGGTGTGCCGGGCGGCGCCAGTTGTACAGTTGCCGGCAGAATGGCCGTGTTCTCCTCTTTCCTTGCGTTGGCCACCATGGCGCGAACGATTCTCTCGCTCAAACCGTTTCGCGCAAGCCAGGCCAAGCCTTCGGCCGAAACATCAAAACTCGTTTGTTTATGGTGGATGATGTCAATCACAAACGTTTCGGTGTAGCCTGCCTGAGCCAGCAAAACCACTCCCTGATTGGTGAGCACGTTGCGCCGCAACGGACTTTCAGCGGCTGGGCTATTGGCGGAATTGTCACCTGCCGCCAGCATCGCCCCACTGAGAAATAGGCTTGCCACGAGCCGCCCCGCGGATTGCCTTGAAGCTCTGAGACTCGAAAGCCAGAATGAGATCTGAACCGTCATGGTTGTGTTCCTCTTGCGACTCATCGGCAACCGGACCTCCGATTAGAAACGCGGATTCTAAATCCGATAAGCATCAAGGGGGGTGGGTGAAAGTTCTGATTGGCATCGTTTTGCTGGTTCCCAGCAGTCAGGCCCTAGAAATCATTCCCAGCAGTCTTCCTATCGCTGTGATCCACCGCGTCTATGGCCCCGAGCCAATCCAAGTGACAGGGGGAGGACGCTGCACTGTGAACAACATTTCCTTTCGTTTGATTCAAGGCCGGTTGCCGGAAGGCATGTGGCTTTCTTCAGGCGGATATCTCGGAGGCACGCCGCGGGAGGCCGGACAATTTCCTTTTCTCGTTCGCATCGCCAATGATTGCTTGGTGCTTGCGCGCAGTTTCGTGCTGCGCGTCGAAGGGGCTCCGGTCCTCCAAGTGTGGCCGCTCTCGCTCCACTTACAATACGAGCTGGGACAAACCCCTGTTCTGGCCGAGCGGATTTTGATTGCCGGAAGTTGGAGGGATTTGCCCTACTGGATCGAGGCTGAAGACGCCGACTGGATCGATCTGCGGCCCCTCCTAGGCCGGACTCCACCGGAAGGCCATGCACTCTCCTCAGATCCCGTGACCATCGTCCTCAAGCCGTCAAAGCTCAAACCAGGGATTTATCGCACCTCGATCCGCGTCCTAGCCGGCTACGGGGCGGCGGAAGCGCGCCTGCCGCTCACGCTCCGTGTGACCGTACCTTAGGCCTTCGGGCCGAGAGGGGAGCAGTGGGCTCTTGGTCCTGCTCTCCCAGCTGGATATCGACTTTAAAATCGCTCCTTTTCATCGTTCGATAGGATAGGAAACGTGGACCTAACGCGAGTCCTGTTCCTTTGTGTAGGCAACGCCATCCGCAGCCAGATGGCGGAGGGCTTCGCTCGCTGTTACGGCTCCGATGTCATGGTTGCCCGGAGCGCTGGACTAGCGCCCGCCCCTGGACTGGCCCCCTTCACTCGGAAGGTGATGGCTGAAAAAAACATCGATTTGGGCGAAGCTTATCCAAAGGCGATCACTGAATTCGACCTGAAAGAATTCGACCTCATCGTAAACATGAGCGGGATCACACTGGCTAGGCTCAGCGGCCCAGCTGTTCGGGAATGGAAAGTGCCAGATCCCATCGGTGGTGACGAGGAACGTTACCGCCAAACGGCGAACCAGATTGAAATGCTAGTCATGGGACTGATTCTGGAGCTCCGCAAAGCGCGCAACCGACGGCTAGCGTCATTTGACACTCAGCTGCCGCCTCGCTCACAATAAAAGGCGGAAATGGGTCCACTTGTGCGGATGTGGCGGAACTGGCAGACGCGCTAGATTCAGGTTCTAGTTCTCGCAAGAGAGTGGAGGTTCAAGTCCTCTCATCCGCACCATGCGCTTTCTCCTCAGTGTTCTCCCTTCGAATCTGCGTTTTCCTACCGCAGGCCGAGAACAATCGGTTGCGCTGTCGCTTGATCGGTTCGAACCTCAACGTCGGAATGTCCCTGTAGCAGCGTGACTGGGTATCGAACCGATACGGGACCCGCCACCGCCATCCGAAAGACAGCGCGATGGCGCTCCCCTCCCGCACAGTACAGGCGAATACGGCGTGAGGCCAGGATATCCCGCATACCGCAGGTCACCGCCATCGGCGGGATGGCTTGAGAGTCGCCTCCAGCTGACCCGATGCTTTGCACCACAATGGAATCGTCCCCCAGCACAACCACGCGAGTCAGCGACTGCCGCAGCTCTTCGACGCTCACTTCTCGCCAGCGCGAAAGTGGCGGTTCGTTGAAGGCCACATGGCCGTGGTAACCAATACCCCCAAAGCAACAGTCGGCTCCACCCACCTTCTCCAGAACCTCGCTAAACTCGTCAATCCGGAATGGATGTGGAACGATGTGCTGGCTGTCCGGTGGGCGTAAGTCGGCGTCCAATTTGCCCAGCAGTTCCCGCTTCAAAAACCCCGTGAAGCTCAACGGATGGGAGAGCGGGATGGGTCTTCCCTGCCAGTCGAGAAACTCATCCATTTGAAAAATCCAAACGTTGCGCCAAGACAATCGCTCGCGATTGGTGATTTCGATAAGCAGCGGATACTGTCCCACTGGCCCAACCGGTAGGATCAATCTTGCGGGCCGCATTTCCCGGTGAGCCAAACGGACCTCCTCGGCAATCGATTCCGCGAAATCCGCAAGCAAGCTGGGGATATCAGGGAAGAGCCGGAAAGGAATGCGAGCCGCCCGTGCGAGTTCATCGACAGGAAGCTGGTTCAAATTGGCGAGCCTCTCCATTGGATTTATGCTAAACAAATGAGCCCCATCGACAGACGGCGATGGCTGTACCTCACTTTGCTTGTAGCCTCCTTGGCGATTAATTTGGTGGACCGGCAAGTCCTTGCCGTGCTAGCTCCAGTAATCCGCGAAGAGCTCGGGCTATCTCCCGTTCAATACTCCTATATCGTTACCGCTTTTCTACTCGGTTTGGCCCTGGCGCAGTTGCCTTCGGGAATGTTTCTGGACCGAGTTGGCGTTCGGTGGGGCCTGCCGGTTTTGATCGCCTGGTGGTCAGCGGCCAACGCCCTGCACGGATTGGCTCGCAACGTCTGGCATCTTTGCGGATTTCGCTTCTTACTGGGTGTTGGAGAGTGCGGAAACTATTCAGCCGGAGTAAAAGTGATCGCACAGTGGTTTCCCGCCCGAGAGCGCGCTCTCGCAGGAGGCATTTTTAATAGCGGAACTGTCCTCGGTTCTTTTCTTGCGCCTTACTTCGTGGTGCAAGTTTCTCATCATTATGGCTGGCGCCTGGCTTTTGTCCTGGTGAGCCTGCTGGGAGTTGTCTGGCTGGCCCCGTGGTTGCTGATCTACCGGGAGCGCTCCGCGGGTGAGGATCCGCCACCGCGCATTCCGCTCCGCCCCCTTTTGCGCCGAAGGCAGATTTGGGGCGCTGTGCTCATCCGCACGCTGGCCGGTCCCGTGATGCATTTCTACTGGTATTGGTTGCCGGAGTACCTGAAGCGCGAGCGCGGATTCACCATGGACATGATTGGCTTGTGGGCCGGAGTGCCGTTCTTGTTTGCAGGTGTTGGAAACGTCGGTGGCGGATGGTTCGCCGCTGTGCTCATGCGACAGGGCTGGAGTGCCGACCGTACGCGCAAGACGATTTTCCTGACCTGTGGAGCGCTCTGCTTGATAAGCAGTCTTGTTCCGTTCGCCTCGCAACGCATGATTGCGCTGGCTTTGATTTGTCTGGCGACCTTCGCCATGGGCGCGCTTACAGCAAACAACATCGGCCTTCTAACGGATTTGTTTTCCCCCCAGGTCATAGCCCGCATTACGGGTCTAACCGGTATGTGCGAAGGCTTTCACACCATGCTGGTCACGCTCGCCACAGGAGCCATCGTCCAGAGGCTAGGTTATTGGCCTGTTTTCCTTGCGATGGGCCTCCTACCGACGCTTGCCGTCTCGGCGTTGTTTCTGCTGGTGCGCCGGGTGGAGCGTGTGGAATGAGCAAGTCAAGCCGAAAGAATTCCGCCTGCGAATCGCCAGTAACAACACCGCAGAAAGCAATGACCCGGGCCAAGCGGCGCCGGGTCTGGTGACTGCCTTCTAGTTGATCAGCTCGCGGAAGTGGTCTCGTCCGCTTTGAGTCCGTTCGAGGATTGTGTACGCGGGCCGATTTAGAGAGAGTTAAAACGGTCTTCCACGGCCTTCCAATTGACGACGTTCCACCAAGCAGCCACATAGTCGGGCCGCCGGTTCTGATACTTCAAGTAGTAGGCATGTTCCCAAACGTCTAAGCCCAGCACAACCTTTTTACCTTCCATGACCGGCGTGTCCTGATTGGGCGTGGAGGTGATCGAAAGGCCCGAATCCTCCTTGAGTAACCAGGCCCAGCCGGAGCCAAACCGGCCAATCGCCGCAGCGGCGAATTTTTCCTTAAATGCATCGAAGCTGCCAAAAGCGGCGTTGATCGCGGCGGCGACATTTCCTACCGGAGCTCCGCCCACGTTTGGGCCCATGAGATTCCAGAACAGCGAGTGATTCCAATGTCCGCCACCATTGTTTCGGACAGCCGTGCGAATCGATTCCGGCACGATGGCAAGATTGTTGCTGAGTAACTCCTCGAGCGACTTGCCGGCTAGCTCTGGTGCGGATTCCAAAGCTTTGTTCAAATTCGTGACATAGGCGGCATGGTGTTTGCCATGGTGAATCTCCATGGTCATCTTATCGATATGTGGCTCCAGGGCGTCGTGCGGGTAGGGCAGCGCAGGAAGCGTAAACGCCATTGTTTTTCATCTCCTTCTTCGTTGGAATGGGTCGTTCACTGTTGGGATGCCCGAGCTGCGGGCGAAGATTCAAGCCACTAGGATAGCGCGGCTCGCGCAGCCATGTTCACGCCTGGGCTCCGCACGGCCAAACGCCAGCCTTGAGGGGTGGCGGCGAGCTTCTTCCCGCGCGGCGGTTTGTCACTTGCATTTTGAACTTCCCGCGAATCCGTTATACTATGAAATTGCGCCTGCACTCCTACGCTGTTCTCGCGGAGAGCGGGTTTCCGTGGACAGGTGGCGGAGCGGTCAATCGCAGCAGACTGTAAATCTGCCGTCCCAGTGACTACGGAGGTTCGAATCCTCCCCTGTCCACCAATCAGGTTCCGCAGGGCTGTGATCTCACTGTTGCGACGTTGCGGTTGGGCGTCGCCAGCAAGTGATTGACTTACGGGCCGATGTAGCTCAGTTGGTAGAGCGCGTCCTTGGTAAGGACGAGGTCACCAGTTCAATCCTGGTCATCGGCTCCAGCAACATCATCCTGCCATCTGCTTCCTGGTGCCCCTTCCCGGCCAGTACAGGTTTTGCATGGTGGTCAGTGGAAAGAGATTGTTATGGCCAAAGAGAAATTTGAGCGCACGAAACCGCACGTAAACATAGGGACGATCGGACACATTGATCATGGCAAGAC
>JANWVY010000009.1 GCA_025056455.1 Bryobacteraceae bacterium
AAAGAGCGACGGGACATTTGCAGGCTTTGTCGACAAGTTCTGGAGTCTCAAGAACAACCAAGGCAGCCCGGTCTAAGTTGTCCTGTTTTGGGAGGCTCGCCGGCAACCCGGGGCGATGCGGTGATGCGAAGGACTCGTGATGGCCTCAAGCCCCGGGGGAGAGGTCAGCGCGGCACGCTGGCTACAGAACACGTTGGCTACAAGAAAAAAATGCCGGGCGCTGGTCGGGCGCCCGGCTGAGGAGCACCCACAAGCCGCTCGGAGGTAACGGCTTGTGGTAGTGGAGGAGAACGACTAGGCCAACAAACCACCGTGACCGAGACAAGCCACTTCCCAGCCTGAAACTCGGTATCGAGCAAGAACCGGCGGTAGAACCATATCCACTACGTTCGGCTTGGCCGAACGGAAGCACCCCGGAGCCGAGATCACCGGGATGTCCTCCTTATATCCTAGCAGAAAAAGGTTCCCCGGCTCTACTGGCGCGAGGAAGCGTTCCAAGTGGCAACCGATTTTGGCCATGGCGCGTCCGATCGTATCCTCAGGCCCCGCCGGCGCCGTGGTGGACGCAATTAACACTCCGGTCGGCTTGGCGCGAAGCAGGTGACCCAAGGCACGGGCCACCGAGGCCTCCTCCTCAACAACCGCTAGGGCAAAGCTCGGGTACACGCCGAATCGTTCCAACCGCTGCCGCATCACGTTCTCGAAAAGCTGTCTGGCCCGGTCGGCATGGTGTAAATCCGAATACAAAACGGCAATCGAAGGGTTTCGGATAGGACGCGCTTGAAGAATTGGGCCCCGCTCGCGCAAAATCGAGACAACCGCTTCCAGCTGCGCCCGCGGAACGGCGAAAGGGGCGCTTTTGACGGTGGAAATCCGCTGCCCGGCCTTGGCGTAGCTAAAGTTCAGCATGGTGCTGATCACGATACTGGAGGTGCAGTTGATCTGTTTTAGCAATTCGTCATCCACCAACACGCAGCAGTCTTCAGTAGCTACGAGGTTGGCTCGTCCGCCTGCTGCTAAGCGAATTTCCAGACATCCGCAGGCCATTTCTCGGGCGACTTCCATTACTGCCTCTTCCTCGCCTATCTCCCCATCTTCCAATTCTGTCACCCATACCTGATCCATCCCTTCACTCTGCAGCAATTTCACATCTTCTTCGCTAAGGACATGACCTTTGGCTAGCAGCTTCTTGCCGCCCGGACGGAAAATGGTGCAGCAGAGAACCCGCCCCATGGATTCTCTGACATCAACGGTCTGCGCTTTCATCCATCGCTCCTCATTTGGCCGCACTACGACGGCCGCCTAAATAATACACTAAATATAGTGAAATTTAGGCGATTTTTTCTCACCATGAGCAGATGAAATTGACCTTAAAAGATTTCGTAAAGGCTGTCGGAGGGGTTAGAAGCGAGAAACACACTAGTATTAACGCAAAATTGGTAACAGTGGAACGGGATTTGTTTGTTGTGTTGATCCGGCCGGACGCTCCGTTCCCCGCGTCAGACGCGCGGTTTCCCCCGCTTGCTGGCCTAGCGTTTTCCACATCGCGATTTCATCGCAGGCCTGAAACTTCGGGCAACGGAGACAGTCCTTCCACGCTTTGAGCGGCAGCTCGCCCCGGTCCACTTCGTGATAGCCAAGCTTGCGAAAAAAATCGGGCACGTAAGTAAATGCAAACAGCCCAGCGAGACCGTAGCTTTCGGCCTCCTGTTCCAAGGCCTGGACCAGCCGGCGGCCAAGGCCATGCTTCTGGAATCTCGAATCAACCGCTAAGGAACGGATTTCTGCAGCTTGAGCCGTATAGAAATGCAGCGCACCGCAAGCCACCAAGCCGCTGCGTGAAACAATAACCATGAAATCCCGAATATTTTCTGCTAACTCGAATTCCGTTCTCGGAAGCATGATGCCTCGTGCGGCAAAACGGTTGATTAACGCGAGTAATTCGGCAATGTCCGTTAAACGCGCCTTCCGGCAAACCAGTTCGGTTTCTCTTTCTGATGCCGTCTCTTCAACCATGAATCGCATTCTCCCGGACCAGGCGCGTGCCGGTCTGCTCGCCCCGTAGGATGCTGCTGACGACACCCGGCCGTGCCCCTGGAACAATGATCACCTGGCCAATGCCCCAGGCCAATCCATCGCACGCCGCGTTCAGTTTGGCTTGCATCCCTCCTGTGGCGACGCCGGCTTGAATGAGATGTTGACAGGCAGCCGGCGTGAGCTCGCTGATCACACCCTCGGGTCCTCTCACCCCCTCCACATCGGTGAGAAAAACGAGGAGATCCGCCCGGAAGCCTGCAGCGCACGCAACTGCCATCTGATCAGCGTTAACATTGAAAATCTTGCCCTCCCGGTTTCCAGCAACACAGGCGACCACAGGTAGATAATCGTGCGAACACAACAGTGTGAGCAGCTCGGCGTTGGTGCGAACAATCTTGCCGACGGCGCCGAGATCCTGGCGCAGACACTCCGCTTCAGCCAGTGCGGCGTCAATCCCGCTTAGCCCGACAGCCTTCGCTCCGGCTGCCACGAACGAGGCCACTAGCTCATGATTGACCGTCCCTGCAAACACCTTGAGCACAGCATCGACAACTTCCGGGGAGGTGACACGGAGACCGTCAACAAACCGGCTCTCAATGCCGCGTTCAGCAAGAAACTGGCTCATTTGCTTGCCGCCTCCGTGCACAATCACCATCTGGTGATGGCGCGCGATGGCGGCCAGTTCTTCCGCCAGCCGCGCTCGCTCAGCGGGGCATTCCAGCAGGCTTCCCCCTAACTTCACCACTAGCTTCATCCCCGAATCCCCTCCAGCAAAGCTTCCTCTTCAGCAAGTCCCAGCAAGATATTCATGTTCTGCACGGCTTGCCCCGCAGCTCCCTTAACGAGGTTGTCGATGACCACAACGACGACTCCTCGAGCGCCATTCGGATCCCATTTCAAGCCGAGATCACAGAAATTCGTACGCTGTACGGCGCGTAGGTCTGGTGTGTGGGGTGGCTCATACAGGCGAATAAACGGCTCCGTGGCGTAAGCAGCTTCATAAATGCTGAGAATCTCTTCCACCCTGCTCGTCCCCTGCGTGCGGAAATAAATCGTTTCCAGAATGCCCCGGTCAGCGGGCAGCAAATGCGCCGTAAAGCTAAACTCTGACTCTTCGAGGCCCGCGTTTTGAACCACTTCTGCAACGTGCCGGTGATCCAGAAGGGAATACGCCGAGAAGTTCTCCGTCACTTCACAAAAACTAGTTTTTAAGCTTGGCTTCCGGCCTGCGCCACTCACGCCAGATTTCGCGTCACAAACCACGCCCGCCCTCCGATCCACCAGACCGGCTTGAATCAGCGGGCGCAGCGCGAGGTTGGCCGCCGTCGGATAACAGCCAGGATTGGCCACAAGACGTGCGCCCCGGATCTTTTCACGATAGAACTCCGGCAGGCCGTAGACGGCTTCCGCTAGCAAGGCCGGCTGAGTATGCTCTTCGTGGTACCACCGGCGATAATTTTCCGCCGTGCCCAAGCGGAAAGCCCCGCTAAGGTCGATGACCTTTGCGCCGCAATCTAAAATCCAGGGCGCCAGATCCATGGAAACCTCCGGCGGCGTGGCTAAGAACACAACCTCCAGCTGCGCTTGCTTCACCGTTTCTGGCGTGCATGGGGCACGATCCGGTCCGCGATCGCCGCGCGGGCGAACTCGATCCTGGGAATCCGCTCGATGCTCCAGCAGCAACAGGCGAACCTGGCGGTGCCGGGCGAGAATCCGCACGAGTTCTGCTCCACTGTAACCACGAAAACCGACAATTCCGACGCGATGGGCCATTTGATTAAATATTCACTTGTATGAATAATTATACTTCTGGACGGCGTCTTCCGTCCATCTTCCGTTCACTGTTGTTCCGCCACCGACTTTTCTGCTAGGTCTCCGACCAGAGGCAACTTGTAAGATTCGTTCTGGCTAACCTTCACCAGCATGAAAACCCAGGCGCCAACGAGGGCCATCTTCAAAAGGGAAGAAACTCGGACCAAGCCAAAGGGGAGATCCAGGCGCTCGAAGACCGGCTTGGCTACCCAATCCACCAGCAGCCAGGCCACAGACAAATACAGGCCCTGAAAAGCGTGGAAGCGGGCTTGCCGGTTGTGGCGGAAGCGGTCGGAAGCCAGAACGACGATGGAAGGGATCCAGCCAAGCACAGGCACGTAACACAGCATGAGCATCGTGCGATCGGACGGGACCGGTTGTGAGTTTACTCCGGGCGCGCCTGCCGTGGACCCAGAAGAGGAGGATATCTGGCTGGCTGCACTCGGGCCAGCCGTCCCAGGAGGAGCCTGGCGGGCACCGCAAAAGGCGCAGAAGGCATCCTGCTCGCCCACGCGGTTCCCACAAGCAGTGCAATAAGGCATGAGGGTCTGTTTCTTTAAACTTTATACGGTACAAGATCCTTTCATGTTCCGCCAGCTCCCTTTAAGGCGAAAAGGCCTGCTCGTTTTCTCACCGCCTTCGCCTAGCCATGCGGTAGAATCAAGCGGCAATGACCTCAGTGGAACATGCCGTTGCGTGGCTCCAAGCGCAGGGCGTCGATTGGATGGCAACTTTGTGCGGCCATGGGCTTGATCCGTTATTCCGGGTGGCGCGAGAGCGTGGCATTCGGCTCATTGACACGCGCAATGAACAAACGGCCTCCTACATCGCGGAATGCTACGGCAGGCTGACGCGTCGCGCCGGCGTTTGTGCGGTCTCGAGCGGTGTGGCTCATGTGAACGCGCTTTGTGGCGTCGCCAACGCCTGGTTTGACGGCGCCCCCATGCTGCTGATTTCTGGCGCAGCCGCCCATCGAACCATGGGGCTTGGCCACTTCCAAGACCTGAATCAGGTCGCTCTGGCGGCTCCGATCACGCGCTATGCGCGGGTAGTCGATCACCCCGACCGGACGCTTCAAATTTTCGAGGAGGCTTGGTCGGCAGCCCGGAACGGTCCCGCCCACATCACCTATCCCATGGATGTGCAGCTGGCTGAAGTCCGGCAGCTCGTTCCAAGTATCCCGCTTGCCGAGCCGAGACCATATTTCGAGCCGGAGCCCTTGGTTGAGGCGCTCGGCTCGGCACAACGGCCTGTCGTGGTGGCGGGTAGCAAAGCCTGGTACCACCACGAAGAAGAACTCATCTTGGCTTTCTGTGAGGCTCTGGCCATCCCGCTCGTAACGCCGGTTTGGGACCGGGGAGTTGTAGGCCGGCCTTCCTCAGTGTTTGCGGGGGTGGTGGGGGCCTTGACGGGCGGCCCGAGGATTTTACAAGACGCCGATCTTCTTGTGATGGCCGGGGCGCGGGCGGACTACCGTTTGGGCTTTTTGAATCCCGAATGGTTTGCCTCGCCCTGCCGTGTCATTCCCGCAGCAGGCGCCTGGCGCCAGGCCCTCGAGCTCGCGACCTCTGTGAGCCCGTTTCGTGGCTGGCTTGAGGAAGTGCAGGCGCGACGCCAGATCCACCACGAGCGCTTACTCGCTGTCGCGGAGAGCCAGCGCCTTGCCGACCGCCTTCATGCCGTCGACATCCTCGAGGTTTTAAGGCCGGTGGTAGCCGCTGGCGCGAGCTTGATTATTGACGGCGGCAGCATCGGGCAGTGGGCCCATCATCTGCTCACCGAACATCATTACCCGAGCCACTGGTTGAGTTGTGGTCCCAGCGGGGTGGTCGGCTACGGCCTGGGAGGCGCGATGGCTGCCCGGCTCGCAAACCCGCAGCGCCCCGTGGTGCTGCTTTCCGGAGACGGTGCCTTCACCTTCAACGTTGCCGACCTCGAATGTGCTGTCCGCCAAAAACTTCCCTTGGTCGCGATCGTGGCTGACGACCAAGGTTGGGGTATCACGCGGCTCGGGCATATCCGGCAATTCGGCGAACCGATCGCGAGCAGCTTAGGTCCCGTTGCCTTCGCCCAGCTAGCCGCCTCGCTGGGTGCGCAAGGCTGCTTGGTCACAACGCGGGAGCAACTCAGTTCCGCGCTCACGAAAGCTCTCGAAACCGACGCTGTTACAGTGATCCATGTGCCCGTTGCTGGTGGCAACCCTTCGCTCTAATCCCGTGTGCGGCAGGAATGAGCAAACTTCCCTGATTTACTCGATGAGGACTAGCAGGTCCTTTGGCTCTACGCTTTGACCGACCTGGACAAATAATTTCTTTACCACGCCCGTCACGGGTGCATAAACCGTCGTTTGCATCTTCATTGCGTCCATCACTAGCAAGCGGTCCCCTTTGGCCACAGGCTGTTGAGGCTCGACTGCGATACTCGAAATCACACCTGGGATGGGCGCCCCGACCTGGCCCGGTTTGCTGGGATCGGCCTTCTCGCGAGCAGCTGTCTTCACTTGCAGCGACTGGTCGCGAATGTTGACCTCTCGCGGTTGGCCGTTGAGTTCGAAAAAGACCGTCCGGTGGCCTTCTGGATGCGGGTCGCTAACGGCGAGGAATTTGATGATCAGCGTTTTGCCAGGTTCAATGTCTACGGTGATCTCAGAGCCCTTCTCCATGCCATAGAAAAACTGCGGCGTGGGTAAAATGTCCAGGTCTCCCCAGGCCTGACGGTTTTTGGCGAACTTGACGAAGACGTCCGGATACATGAGATAGCTCATCAAGTCCGTGGAGGATGGCTCGTGGCCGATTTTTTTCTCCAGTTGCAGGGCGGCTTCTTTCAAGTCCACCGGCTTGAGATGAGCTCCCGGCCGGCCCTGGCGCGGCTTGCCGCCTTTGAGCACAACTTCGACGACTTTTTCCGGCCACCCGCCTTCGGGTTCGCCCAGATCTCCAGAGATCATTTCTACGACCGAGTTGGGTAGCGTCAAGCTGTGGTTAGGGCCCAGATTCAAAAACTGCTGGATGCTCATCCCGTGGCTGACCAAAAACAGGGCCAAGTCGCCCACCACTTTACTCGACGGCGTCACCTTTACGATATCGCCGAAGGCCATGTTCACGTCGGCATACATGCGGGCAATCTGCGGCCACTTGTCGGCCAGCCCCATGGAAGCAGCCTGTTCTTTCAAATTCGTGTACTGCCCGCCTGGCATCTCGTGTAAGTAGACTTCGGCAGTGCCAGATTTTGGAGCACTATCAAAGGGAAGGTAGTAGGTGCGTACTGTCTCCCAGTAATCTGAGCACACGTTCAGCGCCTCGACATTCACACCCGTGTCCCGCTCGGTGTGAGCGAGCGCCGCTACCAGGCTATTGAGATTCGGCTGGCTGGTGGTGCCACTCATCGAGGCTACAGCGCCATCAGCAACATCTACGCCTGCGTCGGCCGCTTTCAAAATCGACGAAGCGTTAATGCCGCTGGTGTCGTGCGTGTGGAAATGAACGGGAAGAGAAATTTCTTCCCGGAGCGCTCTCACAAGCTTTTCGGCGGCATATGGTTTGCAAAGACCGGCCATGTCCTTGATGGCTAGGATATGAGCGCCCATTTTCTCGAGCTCCTTGGCCATCTTGACGTAATAAGTCAGCGGGTACTTATCCCGCTTGGGATCCAGGATGTCTCCGGTGTAACAGATCGCCGCCTCGCAAATGCTCTTGGTTTGCCGGACGGTCTCCATCGGCACTTTCATGTTCGGCAGCCAGTTGAGAGAGTCGAAAATGCGGAAAATATCGATGCCTTGTTTGGCTGCCTCGAGGATGAACTCTCGCACCACGTTGTCGGCATAAGCGGTGTAGCCAACCGCGTTCGAGGCTCGCAGCAACATCTGAAAGCAGATGTTCGGAATCGCCTGTCGCAGTTTCGCCAGACGCATCCAGGGATCTTCGTGAAGAAAGCGCAGAGCGACATCAAAAGTCGCGCCGCCCCACATTTCCAAGCTGTAAAGATTATGTAGATTGTGAGCTACATAATTGGCAATACGCAGCATGTCGTAGGTTCGCACGCGGGTCGCCATTAGGGACTGATGCGCATCGCGGAACGTGGTGTCGGTCAGCAGCAGCTTCTTTTGCTGTCGCGTCCACTTGGCGAATTCTTCGGGGCCCAGTTTTTCTAACAGCTGCTTGGTACCCGGTTGCGGGGCGCCAGACTGATGGGGAGGAACTGGTGCTTCCCGCAGGTTTGCCGGGCGCGGCTTCTTGGCCACTTCTGGGTTGCCGTTCACAATGACTTCGCCCAGATAGGTGAGCAAACGGGTGGCGCGGTCGCGGCGGGGTTGGAATCGAAATAGCTCCTTGTGATCCTCCAGGAAGCTGGTGGTGACCTCTCCCCTCTGAAATTTCGGATGATTCACCACGTTTTCGAGGAAAGGAATATTGGTTTTTACGCCCCGGATGCGAAATTCTCGCAAGGCGCGATCCATGCGTTGACAGGCATCAGTAAACCGCCTTCCCCAGGCTGAGATTTTTACAAGCAGCGAGTCGTAATAGGGAGTAATCACAGCCCCGCCGTATGCGGAGGCGCCGTCCAGCCGGATGCCAAAACCGGCAGGCGAGCGATAGGTATGGATGCGCCCATAATCGGGGATGAAGTTATTTGACGGGTCTTCCGTCGTGACACGGCATTGCAACGCGTAGCCGTGGAGGGGAACCTCGGACTGTTTCGGTAAGCCCATTTCCGGGCCAAAGAGTGGCAAACCCTGGGCAACCTGAATTTGCGCTCGCACGATGTCGATGCCTGTCACAAGCTCGGTGACCGTGTGTTCGACCTGAACCCGCGGATTCACCTCAATGAAGAACCACTCATTGGTGTCGACATCCACGAGAAACTCGACCGTGCCGGCATTATAGTAATTCGCCGCCCGCGCGAGTTGAACGGCGGCTTCGGCAAGCGCGTGGCGAACGGAATCCTTCAGATGAACCGCCGGCGCCACTTCCACCACCTTTTGATGGCGTCGCTGAACCGAGCAGTCTCGCTCATAAAGGTGCAGAATATTGCCGTGGCGGTCACCGAGAATCTGCACTTCGATGTGCCGGGCGCGCCGGATGTACCGTTCGAGAAACACGGCGTCGTTGCCAAAAGCGTTGCCAGCTTCGAGGCGAGCTTCCTCAAACTTGGCGGCCAAGTCCGCTGCTTTTTCCACAACCCGCATGCCCCGGCCGCCGCCTCCAAAGGCTGCCTTGATGATCAGAGGAAAGCCAATTTTTTCCGCCGCAGCGATTGCCGCATCCACCTGATTCAAAGGCTCTTCAGTGCCGGGTACGGTGGGAATCCCGGCCCGTGCCGCCAGCTGGCGTGCGGCGCGCTTATCCCCTAACAACTCGAGCAGTTCCGGACTCGGCCCAATAAACGTAATGCCGGCCTTTTGGCAGGCCCGCGCCAGTTCGGCGTTTTCGGAAAGGAATCCATAGCCAGGGTGGATGGCGTCCACTCCTTTTTCTTGGGCGAGCGCCAAAATCCCTTCAATGTCGAGGTAGGCCTGGATGGGCCCTTTCCCCTCTCCAACGAGATAAGCCTCATCGGCCTTAAAGCGATGCAGGCTCAGCCGATCCTCCTTTGAATAAATGGCGACGGTGCGAATCTGTAGCTCATTCGCGGCGCGAAAAATACGAATTGCAATCTCGCCTCGGTTGAGTGCCAGCAGTTTGTTCATGGAGTGATACGTCGAGGAAAAAACTTAATTTCTGAGAGTAGCACGGAACACCGTGAGCGCTTGCTTCGTATCTTGCCCTCAGGAGAGCCCACATGAAACCGCGCCTTATCGCCGGAGCAGTTCTTCTAGCCTTGATCTGGCTTTCTTCGTGTGTATTTCGCGCCGCTAGCCCAGAGCTAGTCGGGTTTCGGGAAGATTTTCGCGAAGTTCACCCTCTAAAATTCGGAGGCCGGCTGGAGATCGAGAATTTTAACGGTTCCGTCGAGATTCAGGGCTGGGACCAAGAAAGCGTCGAGATCTCAGCAACGAAATACGCCGAATCGAGGGATGTCCTAGGGCAGATTCGCATCGAGGTTTCGCCCACGCCCGATAGCCTCCGGATTCGCAGTGTCAAACCCTTCGAGGCAGGGAGCCATGGCGGTGTCAGCTATGTGATCAGAGCGCCAAGAAGGATCGCGCTGGATCGCATTATCAGCTCGAACGGAGCTGTGCGCTTAGAGCAGTTGGATGGCGGCGGCCGCATAAAGACCTCCAACGGCGCCGTACGAGTCAGCCGTCTTACAGGGGAGATCGACATCTCCACCAGCAACGCGGCGGTCGAGATCGACGACTGCTCAGCAGGTGCGGTCGTGCGAACCTCAAATGGCCAGATCCGAGCCAAAGCGTTGCGCGGATTCTTCGAGGCCCGCACCTCGAACGGCAGCATCGACGCTCATTTGCTGACCGCAAACACACAGCGACCGCTCCGCCTGGAAAGTACCAACGGCAATATTCGTTTGCAGATTGATTCCTTCTCCCCCACGGACATTTTCGCCTCTACGACCAATGCCGCAATCGAATTGAAACTGCCGGCCAGTCTTCAGGCTCAATTAAAGGCAACCACTTCCAACGGAGAAATCGACAACCAGTTTGACCTGAGGGTGAAGGGCACGGTTTCCGAGACCCGACTTGAGGGCACAATCGGTGCAGGAGGGCCACTCATTGACTTGCGCTCATCCAACGGCTCGATCCGAATTCAAAAGCTGTAGGGCGTTGGCCCTCTGCACCTTACCAGCGCAGCGTTAGACAGAGCCAGTCGTCTCGATCTCGGGCCTTCGAGCTAACGGCTCCCAAGCTCCAAGAAGGATTCTGCTCTGCCCGGGAGAACCCCGATGCAATCACGCTGCGCCGGGCGATTTGTTTGAGCTCATCGAGCAGAGAATCCATGGCCGGGGCGCTAATGTTGACCACCACCAGATCAAAGCTCGACGGCCGCACGGCATCCGCTGAGCCAAGAAACAGCAAACGTCGCGAGGCTACTGCTCCAGCGCCATAGCGAATGGCTTGCTCATCGAGGTCGCACCCCGCCACTAGGCCGGCTCCCAGCAGCTCCGCCGCCGCGAGCACAAGACCCGAGCCAACGCCCACGTCCAAAACCGCATCACCAGGTTTTAACTCCTCTTCCAGAGCTTCGAGGCAAAGCTGCGTGCACACATGAGCGCCGCTGCCGCAGGACATTCCGGGCTGATAGTCAAGCCGGATTCTTCCGCTCGGCGGCGGCGCGGTGTCCCAAGGAGGCGCCAGCCACAGCCGCTTTCCGATGGCGACCGGCTTCCAAAAGGACTGGAATTCTGCCACCCAGTCCCGCGGCGGATGCCGGACGAACTGCGGACGCCACTGCACATACGACCGCGCCACCTGCAGAGCAGCCTCTTCCTGCTCGAAGAATACTTCCAAACCTTCGTCGCTTTCGAGGATGCCCGTCGTTGGAAAGAGAGAAAGCTCAGCCAGGAGTAGCTCGCGGTCAGGCCCCTGGCAGGGGAATCGGAGCGAAACCACCGGTCAGCCTTGGACGCGTCTTTCTTTGCCAGCCCAAAAGGCTTCCTTTAACAGCAATTTTCGAATTTTGCCCGTTCCGGTCTTGGGAAGCGGTTCCTGGCGAAATTCGATAATCCGGGGAAGTTTAAACCGCCCTAGAGACTGTTCGAGAAATCGCAACAGTTCCTCTTGCGTCAGCGTTTGGCCAGGCTTCAAGACGACAATTGCGGCCGGCACTTCGCCCCATTTTTCGTCAGGCGCTGCGACCACGGCGCACTCAAACACAGCGGGGTGGGCGAAGATGGCTTTCTCCACTTCGATCGAGGAGATATTTTCGCCGCCGCTAATAATGATTTCCTTTTTGCGGTCGACGATCTGGATGTAACCTTCCTCATCCCAAGTAGCCATGTCGCCTGTGTGAATCCAACCGTTCTCGATGGTGGCTTGCGTCGTTTCAGGATCCTTGAAATAGCCCGCCATTAAATGGTCGCCGCGCGCGATCACCTCGCCAATGCTCTTCCCATCGCGGGGGAGCGGATTGAGGTTCGCGTCAACGACGCGCACCTCAACCCCGGGAACAGGCCAACCAGCCATGGCCCGCCGCCGGTGGCGAACCGCGGCGTCACTTTCATCGACGGTAGCCTTGGCTCGCGCTGTGGTTAGAACCGGACAAGTTTCGGTCATCCCGTAACCCGAAAGAATTTCGCAGCCAAAGGCCTCCTCAAGGCGCGCTATAAGTTCCGGAGAGGCCGCCGCGCCCCCGAGCATAATCTTTCGCATGCTTGAAAGATCGTACTGTTTGCGGTCGGGGGCGTTTAAAAGAGCGTTCGCCATGGTCGGCACCAAGCTCATTTCCGTGGCCCGGTGTTCCTGAATGAGGCGAAACACGGTAGTCGGTTCAAACCGCCGCACCATGATTTGTTTGGAGCCCATCATGGTGGAGGCCTGCGGGCGCCCCCAGCCATTGGCGTGGAACAGCGGAATGGTGTGCAAATCCACGAGGTCTTTGGAATCGCCAAGGAGCGTGGCTACCGACAAGGCATGAAGATACAGGCTGCGGTGGGTCAGCATGACGCCCTTGGGAGTTCCGGTGCTGCCACTTGTATAGAACAGCTCGGCCACAGCGTTTTCATCAAAATCCATGTAGTCGACCGGTTCGGCTACGCCCTCCTGCAGGAGCTCCTCATAGCTGAGGTCAGCGGGTCCCATCTTTTCATCCAAGCTGACCCAGCGGTGAATCTCGCCGCAGCTTTTGCGTAGGTGCTCGACGGCTGGGAGAAAATCATTTTCATACAACAGAATCTTCGCTCCGGAGTGATTCAGAATGGGCGCTAGTTCCTGTACAGAGAGCCGCACGTTGAGCGGCATGACAATCGCGCGGGCTAGCGGGGCTCCATAATAACCCTCCAACAACTGGTGGTTGTTGAAACTCAGGAAGGCCACACGGTCGCCTGGTTCAATACCCTGTTTGCGGAGGGCGCTGGCCAGTTTCAGTGCGCGTTCTCCAAACTGGCCATAGGTGAAGATCTTGGCTCCCGATACAATACCCACTTTGTGACCGAAAAGGTCCATGGCCCGGTAGAGGCAGCGGATGGGGGTCAGCGGCGTGTTCATAGGCGTTGACACTCGAAAATTGTACGATAGCGAGCGAAAGTTGATGCAAGGTATTCTGAAGTTATGGGGCTTGGTGGCCTGATCTGCCTTCTGACTTCCGTCTTGCTTGGCGGAAGCCTGACAGAGCAGCTCTTCGAGGAAAAGGTGCGCCCAGTGCTCGAGGAGAATTGCGCTTCCTGCCACGGGGCGTCGGCCGTTTCCGGTCTGCGCGTGACTTCGCGAGATGCGCTGCTCAAGGGGGGAACACAGGGGCCGGCCCTCGTCCCCGGAAAACCCGAGCAAAGTCTTCTTCTCGCTGTCATCGAACATCGCCACCCCAAGCTGAAGATGCCCCCTGGGCGCAAACTTTCTGAGCCGCAAATTGCGGCGCTGCGTAAGTGGATTGAGCTGGGCGCCGAGTGGCCGGAGCGCCCGGCGACGAAATCCCCTCCTGCTGAGGCGCGCAAGCCACTGTGGTCGCTAGCGCCCTTGCGCAAACCCTCGGCTCGAAGCTTGGATGAAATTGCTGGCCCCCCTCAAGGCCAGCCGGTCGAAGAACGCTTGCTGCTGCGGCGGCTTGCCTTCGACCTTACCGGTTTACCTCCCTGGTTTGAAGCCCCGTTCGAAGAGGCGGTCGAGCGGTTGTTGGCCTCGCCTCATTTCGGGGAAAAGTGGGCACGGCATTGGTTGGATGTGGCTCGCTACGCAGAAGACGACGTGCGCGGGCTCGGCCGCGCGGACTACCCAAACGCCTGGCGATACCGGGACTGGGTTGTGCAGGCCTTCAATGAAGATCTGCCCTACGATCAATTTATTCGTCTCCAAATCGCCGCTGACTTGCTGCCCAGACCGGGCAAAGATGACCGCGCCGCGCTCGGTTTGTTCGGGTTGGGGCCGTGGTACTACTCCAACGCGCCCCCGCCCGAGGCCCGTGCCGACGAGCGGCACGACCGTGTCGATGTTCTGACCCGGGGTTTCCTTGGCCTGACCGTCGGGTGCGCCCGCTGTCATGATCACAAATTCGACCCCATCTCCATGCGCGATTATTACGCCCTTGCGCAAGTATTCGCCAGAACACAGTATGCCGAGTACCCGCTGACAAACCCCGCCACTGTCGCCCAATGGGATCAGGACAAGCAGCGCATCGATGAACTCGAAAAAAGCATTCAAGAGTTTCTTCTCGAGCAAGGCAAACAGCTATCGGTCATTTTGGCGCGAGACACAGCGCGCTATCTTAAGGCGATTCGCGACGCTGGCGACCGGCCCAACTGGAGAAAGATCGCGCGCAAACAGGGTTTAGATGAGGAGACCTTGCTTCGTTGGAAGCGCTATCTCGACCGGCCGCAGCACGAACATCCATTTTTGAAGGATTGGAAGACCAATCCGGAGGGCGTACAACAAGCCGTCCTGCGCGTGCTAGCCCTCAAGGCCGAAATCGACAAGGAAAACGAACTCGCGCTTGCCCCCACGCGCCCGAAGCGCAACTCTCCGAAAACTCGTTTGCCGAACGGCTTTGAAACCTACGACGAGTTCTGTCCTGGCTGTAGCGTTGTGGCACGCGCCATGGAGCGGGACGATTTCATGCTGTGGAACGATTTGTTTCGAACAGCTGAAAAGCGGGGAGGGGGGATTCTCTTCTACGGCGGCGAGGAGATCGAGCGCTTCTTACAAGGGGAATGGAAAGCGCATCTCCACCGCATGCGGCAGGAGCTTGCTTCCCGAAAGCAAGCCCTCGGCGAGCAGTATCCCTATCTCCATGCCATTAGTGAACGAGAGGAACCCCGCAGGCTGAGAATCCACGAGCGCGGCAACCCCTATAATCTCGGCGAGGAGGCTCCCGAGCGCTTTTTGGAGATTTGTGGCGGGCAGCCGCTGAATCAGGGGAGCGGTCGTGCCCAACTGGCCGAGGTCATCGCCACTAGCCCGCTGGCTGCACGCGTTGCTGTCAACCGCATTTGGGGCCATTTGATGGGCCAGTATCTTGTGGGAACACCCAGCAACTTTGGCGCCATGGGAGAACCGCCAACCAATCCGGAACTGCTCGAGGAGCTCGCAGCCCGTTTTGCCGCCGGCGGTTATTCGGTGAAAAAGCTGATTCGGGAAATCGTGCTGACCCAGGCCTACCGGCGCCGGCCCGGTCCGCGGCGTCTCGACGCCGAGGGTGTGCGGGACGCCATGCTAGCGGTCTCGGGTTTGCTCGACCGCAAGATTGGCGGTCCTTCTGTGGATCTTGCCAAAGACCGCAGCCGGCGCTCCATCTATGGCCGGGTGAGCCGCTTTCAGCTGGACCCCTCTCTGGCGCTGTTCGACTTCCCCAGCCCGAGCATCACCAACGAAAAACGCGTCGTGACGCAAGTCCCTTTGCAACAGCTGTACTTTCTCAACAGCTCATTTGTGGCCGAAGTGGCGGCGAGGCTCGCCTCGCTGAAAGATGTCAGTGCACTCTACCAGAAGCTATTTCATCGCCAGCCAACTTCCGAAGAACGAGCTCGCGCGCAGGAGTTTCTGCGCGGGGGCACGCTGGCCGAGTACGCACAGGTGTTATTGATCTCTAATGAATTTCAGTTTGTCGATTGAGGGGAACATGATTTCTCGACGGGAAGCACTGTTTCGGCTGGGCGGGGGCTTCGGCGCAGTCGGATTCCTCAGCCTACTGCACGCCTCTGAGTCGCCGCTGGCTCCAAAGCCGGCGCACTTTCCGGCCAAAGCATCACGCGTCATCTTCCTCTTCCTTAATGGCGGCCTGTCGCAGGTAGATACCTTCGATCCCAAGCCCGCCCTCACGCGCTTTCACGGCACACCCATGCCCGGCGGGAATCCCAAGACCGAGCGCACGACAGGCAATCTCATGCGCAGCCCCTTCGCATTCCAGAAGTATGGACAAAGCGGCATCGAGGTCAGCGAAATCTTCCCACAGGTGGGTTCCCTCATTGACGACTTCTGCGTGGTGCGGTCGGTGTATACCAATGTGCCCATTCATGAGTCCTCGCTGTTCATGATGAACTGTGGCGATCTGCAAGCCGGCCGGCCTTCCATGGGCTCTTGGATTACCTACGGTCTTGGCACCGTAAACCAGAACCTGCCCGGCTATATCGTGCTTTGCCCGGGAGTGCCGGTTGTTGGTCCGCCATTGTGGAATTCTGCTTTCCTGCCCGCTGCTTATCAGGGCACTCACATTGACAACAAGAAAACCAACCCCCGGGAGATGATTGCCTTTCTTGAGCCGCGAAACAGCCTAGCCCGGCAACAGCGGCAGCTTGAACTGCTGGCCCACCTCAACCGCATTCATCTGCTGAGCCGGAACCAGGACCCGCGGCTTGAGGCTGCCATGCACTCCATGGAAGTCGCCTATCGCATGCAAACCGAAGCCGTCGAGGTGTTTGATCTTTCTAAGGAACCCCAGGCGGTCCGGGAGGCCTATGGCGACAGCGAGTTCGGCCGAGGCTGCTTAATGGCTCGCCGGCTAGTGGAAAAGGGCGTGCGCGTCGTGCAGGTTTACTACGGCAATGGCCAGCCGTGGGATAACCATGAAGATATCTTGGTGCACCGCAAACTGGCGCAACATGCTGACCGCGCGATCGCACAGCTGGTGAAAGATCTCAAACAGCGTGGGCTATTCCGCGAAACCCTGCTGATTGTTGGGAGCGAGTTTGGCCGTACGCCGAGCGTCGAAAACAGCGCCCTGGTCAAGGTTCAAAATGGCCGTGATCACAACCCCTATGGCTTTACCATGCTGCTAGCGGGCGGCGGCGTCAAAGGCGGGATCACCTACGGAGCCACCGACGATTTTGGTTTCCGCGCGCAGCAACAGCCGGTCCATGTTCACGACATTCACGCCACGGTGCTTCATCTCCTGGGAATTGATCACACGCGGCTCACCTACAACTACAGTGGCCGGGAATTTCGCCTGACCGACGTCTCAGGCAACGTAATTCACGATATTCTCGCTTAACGGTTTGCAACCGGCTCGGTTTGCCGTTCGACAGGGCGTGACGCGAACGGTGCGCCAACCTCTAACTCTGAGCGAGGGCGAATTCCGATCAAGGCCTCGCTTTCAGCCATGCGTTTCAATTGACCGCAGGCGGCGAAGATGTCCCGCCCACGAGGTTTCCGCACAAAACAGGGCAAGGAGCGCTTGACGATGCTTTGAAAGCTAGCTACGCGTTCTGGCTCCGGTGTCTCGAAAGGAATTCCTGGACCTGGATTGAGGGCAATCAAATTGACCTTACAACGCAGCTTACCCAGCAGTTTCACCACCCGTCGCGCATCGGCGTCCGAATCATTAACACCCCGCAACAGGACATACTCAAACGTGAGGTGCTCCCAGGGACGGAGCGGGTAGCGGCGGCAGGCCTCGAGCAGATCTCGCAACGTATACTTGCGCGTGATGGGCATGAGTGCGCGCCGCTGCTCCTCGGTGGATGCGTTCAAAGAAATGGCGAGCTTCGGGCGTACCCGGTGCTGTCCGAGTTCGTCGATTTTCGGCACAATGCCTGAGGTGGAAAGCGTTAGCCGCCGCTCGCTCAATCCCACGCCTTGCGGGTCGGCCAGCAACCGCACTGCCTTCATCACCTGATCCAGATTCAGCAACGGCTCCCCTTGCCCCATCATCACCACATTCAGCTTTTGGATCGAGGCGCTGAGGCCATGGAAGGCAGCCAGCAACAAAACTTGTCCCACAATCTCGCCTGCTGTCAAATTTCGCTCCAAACCAAGCTGAGCAGTCAGGCAGAAACGGCAATTCACCGGACAACCCACCTGCGAGGAGATGCAAAAGGTATGCCGCTCTCCTTCTGGCATCAGGACGGACTCAATGGTTTTTCCATCGGCTAGCTCCAACAAATAGCGCCGGGTGCCATCTGAGGATGTGTAGACGCTACGCACACGGGGTAAGCCAAACGCAAGCTCCGTAGCGAGTTTGGCTCGGAGGGATTTCGAGAGCGTCGTAATTTGCTCCGGGCCCCCCACTCTTTGACGGTAAATGGCGTCATACACCTGGCGGGCTCGGAAGGCGGGTACGGAGGCGCCTTCCAGTTTGCTCAGCAGGCCTTGAATTTCCCCGAGCTCCATTCCCACCAGGGTTTCTAGCATGGACACTTTTATTATCCGGCATGCCTAGGCGCGATTGCGCCCGGAGCCTCGACGGGAGACTCCGACCGGGAGCCCTCTCAAACCCTGCTGGCAGCGGCTGGCAGTGGCGGGCTTGCGGAGCGAGAACGCCGGAATTTAAACAAGAAGCTGGAATTTATACAATAAAGTTACGGGGCGATCTCCTTGGAAGCTCTTAGCCGCACGATCCTCAACAACGGCATCGCCGTTATCAGTGAGCGCATGCCTCACGTGCGATCCGTGTCAGTAGGAATTTGGGTAAAAGCAGGGTCGCGCTATGAAAGCGCGCAAGAGAACGGAATTGCCCATTTCATCGAGCACCTGCTGTTTAAAGGCACCCAAAATCGTTCCGCCGAAGCCATTGCGCGAGAAATCGACTCCATTGGCGGAAATCTCGATGCGTTTACCTCCAAGGAGCTCGTGTGCTTCAACGGTAAGATGCTCGACGAGCACCTTTCCGTGGGCTTTGACATTCTCGCCGATCTTGTCTTGAATCCGCTGTTTCGTGAAGAAGACATTGAAAAAGAGCGCGGCGTCGTCCTCGAAGAATTGAAGGCGGAGTTTGACAATCCAGAATTAATGGTGCACGACATCTTCTCCGAGCACTTCTGGAAGGGTAATCCCCTCGGGCGGCCGATTCTCGGTTCGAATCACACCGTGAAACGGCTGAACCAGGCGATGATCCGTCAGTATTTCCACAACCATTACACGCCCGCCAACTTCGTCATCAGTGCGGCCGGCAACGTGGATCACGGGCGATTGGTCAAGCTGGTTGAGGAGCGATTTGGACATCTTCCACCAGGCAAACAAAGCTTGCCCCAACCCGCTAATGAGCCTTCCGCACTCATCCAGATGCGAAGCAAGAAATCCCTGGAGCAGACACACGTTTGCCTCGGCGTGCCGTTTATCGAAATGACCCATCCCATGCGCTACGCTGGCTACGTTCTCAATACGCTCTTGGGCGGAAGTGTCTCGTCGCGCTTGTTTCAGAATGTGCGGGAGAAGCGCGGGCTCGCCTATTCGGTGCTCTCTGAGCAGTATCTCTATCAGGATGCTGGCTGCCTGTCGGTGTATGCAGGGACGTCGACCGAGGCCGTTCCCGAATTGATTCGCCTCACGTTAGCCGAGTTTCGAGATTTGAAGGAGCGGCCCGTTCCGCCTGACGAACTCCGTCGTGCCAAGGACAATCTGAAAGGCTCTTTGATGCTGAGTCTCGAGTCCACCGGTAGCCGCATGTCTCACATTGCCCGTCAACACATCTACTACAACCGCTTCGCCACGATGGATGAACTTTTGGAGCAAACCGAAGCAGTCACCGCGCAGCAAATCCGAGAGCTCGCAAACCAGTATTTGGTGGCGGACAAAATCGCCCTCACCCTGCTCGGCCCGCTGAACGGTCTACGGATTTCAAGAGAAGATCTGGTCTGTTAGAGTTGTACCGAGATTCGAAGCTTGGGTGCTGGAAGGTGCGCCATGCGCTTTTGGCCCTATGTGATCACTATTTTGCTACTGGTTTCCGGGTGTGGCCGCAAGGATCCTACTTCCGAACAAGCCCGGCTCGAAAAAGAGTTCGAACAGACACTCACCGGCGCCCTGCTGAAGGGGAATTTCTCCGCGGGAGAAAAAATCTCTGAGGACAGCTACACGATTCTCAAGGTTTCCCGGCTTGCTGGCGAGACTTGGCTGATCCACACCAGGATCCAATACGGCAGCCGAGATGTGACCGTACCGGTGCCGGTAACAGTGAAGTGGGCGGGCGACACGCCGGTGATTACGCTAACCGATGTGGGGATTCCAGGCCTGGGCACGTTCACTGCGCGCGTGCTGATTTACCGGGGCCAGTATGCAGGCACTTGGGCCAATAGCAAAGGAGCGGGCGGCCAGATGTGGGGTACAGTGCAGCGCGCAAGCTCCCCGCAGTGAGGAGCGAGACGGGTACGGTTCTGGCTGGAACTGGCGGGCGCCTGCAGGCCGCTGTTTCCTTCTTGCTACCGTGTCACAATTGGGACTTGACGGAAACGCAGATCGCTCCGAATCTTTCGGTTGTGCTCGTGCGGCCGCGCAACCCGCTGAACATTGGCGCAGCGGCGCGAGCCATGAGCAATTTCGGGTTTTTCGACCTACGGCTGGTGGAGCCTTATGAGGTCGCTTTTCGCGAAGCGCGGTCGGCCGTCGGCGCCTTACCCCTGCTGCAAGCCGCACAAATCTTTGAGACCGTCGCGGAGGCCGTAGCTGGTTCTCACCTCGTGGTTGGCACCACAAGCGGCGAGCGCCGCGAACCCGAGCAGCCCCTGCACCGCTTGGAGATGGGAGCAAGCCTGATGCGGGCGCAAGCGGGGAAAATCGCTCTGCTGTTTGGTTCGGAAAAATACGGGCTTTCCAACGACGATATGAGCCACTGCCATTTCCTGATCCGCATTCCCTCCCGCCCAGAACATTCCTCCATGAATTTGGGTCAGGCCGTCGCCGTGTGTTTGTACGAGCTCGTGCGCTGCCAGCCAGGAGCGAACTTTGCTGCCAGCAGGCGGGTTCCGGCACCCTCGGAGCACGTCGAAGCCCTTGTTGAACACCTTTATGCGGTTCTTCTAGCCTGTGGTTACTATGCCGGCACGAACACCGCAGGCGCACTCCGCCGGTTGCGAAACGTTGTGAAACGGCTAGCCATCTCCAAGCACGACGCACCGCTGATTCTCGGGATGCTCCGGCAAATTCAGTGGCGGTTGAAACAACAAGAACGGCAAGACGACCATGGCCGGGGTTCTCTCTGAAGTTCTCCCCCGGCGAACCTCGCGCAAGGGGAACTTCCTAGAACAAAACTTTGAGGACCATCACAACCACCCGCGGTTGGTTGCTTTGAGCGGGATCCAGTTGTCCGAAGCGCGTATCTTGCACATTGTTCGGCCGGGAGATCAACCGTCCAAAGTGCGCGTAGTCAAAGGCATTCTGAAAGTCGCTGCGGAGCTGAATGCGCGCCCGCTCTTTCCAGCGGAACTCCTTATAGGCCGAAATTTCCCAGCTTTGAAGGTAATCGCTACGGACGTCCGGAAAACGCGTGGGAAAATCCCGCAACGTGAATGGCGCCTGGGCGCGATTGGGAAAAATGGACGTATCAAACCACTTATCAAAAAATGGATTGAATTTGTCGCGTCCTGCGGCCCGGGCTAGTTCATTTCGCTGCGCCTGGGTAAGCTTGGCGCTGCGAGCCACCAGCGGAGCAGCGTTAGGAAATTCAAGCGGAATCCCAGACCGCCACATGTACTGTGCGTTGAGGTTCCATCCCCCTACGATGGCATCCAGAAATTTATTCGATGTCGCCAAGAATGGCTTGCCTTTTCCAAACGGAAGCTCGTAGGTCACGACGCCAGCAAAAGTATGAGGAACATCAAATTCAGCTAAGCGCTGCTCGAGGCCTGTCCGCCGGAGATCTTGCAAGTCGACATTCTGGGCGTTGAGGATCGTAACGCGCTCCAGGGTTTTGCCCCACGTATAAGCGGCTTGGGCTGCGACCCCATTACGGTAGCGGCGCGTCGCTTTTACTTGCAGAGAGTGGTAGCTTTGACCGCCGATCGGCACATTACTGATTGAGACGTTGGCAAAGTGGGGATAGGCAAAGAGAAGCTGTTGACGGGGCACCGTAGGACCATTAAAAGCAGAGCCAGGCAAGAGCCCGCGCATGGGATTCGGCACCTGCGCATTAAAAAACGCCGGGCGCTCGGCAACCGGCAGGCTGTTAAGCGTTTGCGCGGGAATGAAATTCAGCGGCAGGGCCACCGGAAGCTTCGAGGTCAAATTTCCAACATAGGAGACGTCCATGATCCATTGCTGGGGCAAGGCGCGCTGAACGCCGAAGCTGAACTGCTGAGAGTAGGGCAGGGGACGGTCCAGAAATTGCGCGCTGACACCGAGGCCTAGATTCGTAGCAAGGCCTAAAGAATTGCCAATGGGTTGAAGTAAGCCATTCGGAAACAGCGAGCGAGGGAAAGGATTGGAAAGCCTGACGGCGGGGGTCAACCCGTTGTCTGTACTTGCGATCAAAACGGTCGGCTGGCTGAACCCAGTATCCGGACCCGCTGCATTCTGCCCCATCGTAAACAGGCCGTAGCCGCCCCGGATGACCCACTTTTCTCGAACTTGCCAGGCTAGGCCGACGCGCGGCTGAAAGTTGTTTAGGTCACGCAAAAAGGCGAACCGCTCCAAACCTCGATTGCCTGCATAGAGCAAGCCTCCGCGCAGCGTCAGACCCTGAACCTGACTGGCGATGGGGCTGGGTTGATCAAAAGCAAAACCCCGCACCATGCGGTTGAACCGCTCGTAAATGGGAGTCTCGTAATCCCAACGTAAACCTAAGTTAAGCGTCAGCTTCCGCGCAATCTTCCAGTCATCCTGAAGGAAGAGAACGTAATAGCGATTCTGCAAAGCAGGGTCTGAGTTGCGATCGACAAAACCCGTCGCTGGATGACCCAGCAAAAAACTAGCAAAGACGTTTCCCGATAACGCATCCGCGCGCTGGGGATCGGCCTGCGTCCAGGCCCTGGTGAAGGAGTAATTCCCGGAAGCCGAGCCCGGCCGGATGTTGTTCTGGTTATAGAGCCGCAACTCCGAGCCCATTTTCAAATTGTGACGGCCTCGCACCCATTGCAGGTTGGGCTGGATACTATAGGAGTCCGAAGTTTCGTAGCCCGAAGTCTGGGTTGCTCCTAACGGACTCTGGTTGCGATCGAGGAAGTTGAACCGCGGGAATTGCAGGGAGATGAATTGAGACACCAATTCTGAGGGAAATCCCAGCTGCCGCGGATCGAAGCCGCGCCCGAAGGTGTTACCGCTAAAACCTTCATAGCGTGCCAATCCCCCGCCCGCGGAGGTTGAAGACCATGGCTGGGCTGATTGTATAGGTCCAGTCTGCACCCCAATTGCGGGAAATTCGCGTGGAGGGATATTCACTGGAAGGTTCTGCGGCATTCGTGCCCCACTGCACGCGGGCAAAGTTGTACCACGGAGTCTCCCCATATCGCCCGCTTACCCGGCTTCGCGAGGTGAGATTCCAGTCCAACTTACCCAGCCACTGGTTGTAGCTATTCTTCGAGCTGTTCACAAAAAGATAATTATTCTGTCCATCGGGACTTTCGCTGACACGGTTGGCCGCTGGATAAAAACTAGCCGCCCGCGCCGCAACTGGGTCAATGCGGTTCTGGGGAATGATGTTTCCTGCAAACGGCTGGCGAACAAAACTGTTGCCACTCTGCGTTGTGGTGAGCGGATCGTAAATGACCACTCTCCGGTTGCTGTTATCCACAAGTTGCGAAAAATCGCCGCGTAGCTCGTTTGCTGTTGGCACCGTCCAAATCTGAGTTTGCGGGTTGCGTTCTCGCAAAAACTCGGTGGAAACCATGAAAAACATCCGGTTCCGACCATCGAAAAGCCTGGGGAGATAAATCGGTCCATCCACTGTGAAACCGAAGGTATTATTCTTAAATTCCGGTTCGCGCACGCCAACCGAATTGCGCGAGTAACCATTGGAGTTCAAATTGTCGTTCTTCAGGAATTCATAAAGCTGCCCGTGAAGAACATTGGTGCCCGTGCGCAGCGTGACACTTGTGACGCCTCCCCCAATACGGCCATACTGGGCATCGTAGGAATTCGTGAGAACGTTGACTTCTTGAATAGCGTTCAGTGCAGGTGCAAACGAAGCGCTGCGGCTGCCCCGTGTGGAGGTGATGCCGTCAATGAGCGTTTCGTTTTCTCCCGACCGGCCCCCGTTAATTGAAACGCCGTTGATGTTGCCGAAAGCATACAGCTCGAAAGCTCCCCAGTAGCGACTCGTCTTGATCACCCCAGGAAGCGTGTACAGGAGCTGATATAAGTTGCGTCCGCTAGCCGGAATATCTTCTACGAATTTTTTCTCAATGGTGGCCGCGCGGGAGGCCGTTTCGGTCTCTAGGCCGGAGACCTCAGCGGTGACTGTGACGCTCTCAGCAAGGGCGCCAAGCTCCATTTGGATATCAAGGGCAAGCCGATCAACGGCCGACAGGGCCAGTGCTGTACGCACTGCCTTCTTGAAGCCCGTCTTCTCCACGGTCAAATTGTATTGACCGGGAGGGAGAAACCGCGTGATGTAACGACCTACCTCGTTTGTCACGGCCTCGTAGGTCACATTGCGTTCCACGCTGACCACCGTGACTTTCGCTCCGACGACTGGCGAACCCGAGGGATCGGTTACCAGACCGGAAATCGTTGCTCGAAACTCTTGACTATAGAGAAAACCAACGGACAGCAAACCCGCAACCCACGCCAACCTCAACCGACGATCCATGGGCGAAATCTTATCAAAGCTGGATTTCGGGGGCGTGACGCGGGCGGAGCGATCCGACGACGAAAGGCGCCGCAGCTTTGGTTCGGAGTTGGGGATGGTTCGCCAGCTGTGCTTGTCAGTGAATGGTCCGGCTCTTCCGGTTCATGTAATCGAGCAGCAAATATTCCCCCAGCGTGTAGGGCGTGGTGAAATAGGCTTTGCCCCGACATAATTCGGTGACTTGCTGGACAAACTGCACCAAGTGGTAATCGCTGGCGAGCATGAACGTATTGATCAAGATGCCCTGGCGCTTACAGCGAGCTACCTCTTCGAGGGTCCGACTCATCACCAACGGGTCCAGTCCAAAAGCGTTGCGGTACATTCGCCCATCTTCCAGCGTCAGCGCCGAGGGTTTACCATCGGTAATCATGATGATCTGCTTCATGTCTTTGCGCTCCCTCTGGAGCAAACGCTGGGCCAAAATCAGGCCGTCGCGGGTGTTTGTATACCAAGGGCCGACGTGCACTTGGGCAAGCTCGGCGAGGCGGACTTCTTCCGCCGAGTCATGAAAAAGCACCGTACGCAGAGTGTCACCAGGATACTGCGTTCGTATCAAGTGGGCGAGCGCCAGGGCCACTTTCTTCGCAGGCGTAAAGCGGTCCTCGCCGTATAGAATCATGCTGTGACTGCAATCGAGCAACAGCACCGTGGCGCAGGAACTTCGATACTCCGCTTGATGCACGTGCAAATCCGCGTAATCCAGTTCTAAGGGCAGCTTCAATCCTTCCCGCCGGATGGCCGAAAATAAGGTCGTGCTGACGTCGAGATTCATCGTGTCGCCGAATTCGTAGAGCTTGGAAGCCCCACTGGCCTCGATGCCCGTGGCCAGATCCCGCGTGTCGTGCGCGCCAAAGCTTGCTTTGCCGAGCGATCCGAGGAGATCCTTAAGCGTCTTATAGCCAAGAAAATCAATGGACTTATCAGTGACCTCAAGCGACTGGGCGCGTTCTGCATCTCCAAACGATCCCGGCCCTGGACGGGGTTCGAGATAGCCCTCCTCAATCAGCTGGTTGGCCAAACGGTCTATGAGTTCATCCCACTGTTCTTGCGACAGCCGCTCCAACCACTGGCGAAGCTGCTCTAACTTTTCCTCATCAAAAAGTCGCTCTTCGTTTAAAGCTTGCTCGATGGCCCGGCGGAGTTCTGCAAACGACATGCGGCGGCCGGGATTAGGATCATAGGGGTTGTCAAAGCCACTCCGCAAGAAAAAATCCGAAAGCGCGCGTAACAGATCCTCGGAAGAAATTTGGATGTCTTCCGGCGTGTACTTTGTGTAGCGTACCCAGCGCATGCCTCCTCCTTCAGACCATCTCTCGTTTTCCAACCGCGGGCGACCAAAAACCTCCGTTAGTTGTATTGCCGGCGCTTTCGATCCCTGCGCCTGTTCTCATCCTCCTCCGCTGGTTCGGAAACGACACTCCGGCGACGGTCATCGCCGACAAACCCAAGTTCTTCGTGACGGCTGATCCGCCGGTGCGCATAAAGCCCTTCCAGAATAAATTCCGCGGCGGAAACTTTTTCGGAATCGGTGGCTCCTGGGCCAATGCCCAGGACGGCTGTCTTTTCGAGCAAGCCTTGAACCGCTTGAAGCTCTCCGAGCGCTGACCGGGACGACAGTTTTGCGTCGAGCTTAAGCGAGCCGCCCAGGTCGAAGTACTGAACAATCTGGTTCATGTTCACGGCTTCAAAATAATTGCTGTAGATCCGGGCCACAGCCAGGCGGATCAAGTCACGCGCAATCACTTCCGCTCCCCGGAGTTCACCCTCATATTCCAACTCTAGCTTTCCCGTAATTGAGGGTAAGGCATTGTAGACGTCAGAGACGCGCGCAGCCCCATCTCGCTCGTTGCAGAGGATGGCGCGAGCCTCCGCACTAGAGACCACATTTTCTGTCACTGTGATGGGTAGCCGTTGCGATACACCCGAACGTTTGTCAATCTTTTTGTCATCCCGAGCAAGAAAGGCAATCTGTTCAATTACCTCCTGGATGTAAAGAGGCACCGTCACGGACACCGGCGAGCCTGCGCGGTGGATCCAAGCCTCCTGTTGCGTGATCGCCATGGCGTGATCCAAGGTGAGCGGATAATGGGTGCGAATCTCGCTGCCAATGCGATCTTTAAGCGGCGTGATGATCTTGCCTCGTGCAGTATAGTCTTCGGGGTTAGCGGTAAAAACCAGCAAAACGTCCAAGGGCAAACGAACCGGATAGCCCTTGATCTGGATGTCACCCTCTTGCATGATATTGAACAGCCCGACCTGAATCTTTCCGGCCAAATCAGGCAGCTCATTAATGGCGAAAATGCCACGATTGGCGCGAGGCAACAGACCGTAATGAATGGTCAGTTCGTCGGAGATGTCCTGGCCACGCCGGGCTGCTTTGATTGGATCAATATCGCCGATCATATCGGCAATGGTGACGTCGGGTGTTGCCAGCTTTTCGACGTAACGGTCTTCCGGGGTCATCCAAGCGATCGGCGTGCGTTCGCCGAGTTCCGCCACTAGATCCCGGGCATAGC
The DNA here is from genome assembly GCA_025056455.1 of Bryobacteraceae bacterium. Classification (GTDB taxonomy): domain Bacteria; phylum Acidobacteriota; class Terriglobia; order Bryobacterales; family Bryobacteraceae; genus CADEFT01. The sequence continues at coordinate 26,900 of JANWVY010000009.1, forward strand.
GCGAGATGGGACGGTACGGATGATCGCGAATTTCACTTCCAGCAATGTAGGGGGCGAAGGGATCCAGCAGCGAGGTCAACATGCGGATGAGGCGGGTTTTCGCCTGCCCGCGCAAGCCCAGGAGAATGAAATTATGACGGGCTAGAATGGCGTTCACAATCTGCGGTACGACCGTTTCCTCGTAGCCCACAATGCCCGGAAACAGCGGCTCTTTGCGCTGAAGAAGTCCGATCAGGTTCTCCCGCATCTCGTCTTTGACCGTCCGACCGGTCAAGCGCGCTTCAGAATACTTTTCACTACTCTTTAGCTCGCCGAGAGTGGCGGGCAAGGACTGCTGTACATTTCTCAGGCGTGATGTTGCTTCACTCATCGGCATCTCCAGAGACTCGCAACCGAATTTTAGCAAGCGACCTGCCCTTTGGATGCTGGCGTACTCCTCTCCGCGCTTAAAATACGGGGTGATGCTCGATTTCCGCTGGCGAGCTTGGCTCTGGGTGTGTGTTCTTGTAGCGACCGTCGCGAAGCTGATTTTCGCTTTCCGCACAACGGGCACCAACGACCTGATGTTCTATCAATACTCCTGGCGTAAAAGCCTGGAGTCTGGCGGCGGCATCGGTCTGTATCAAGATGGCGTTTCTCACGTGGATGTCTTTGGCCGGCCTTATTTTCACGAACATTTCCGCAACCCCCCCTTCGTGATTCACTTCCTCCGCACCTGCGGCTTTTTCGCCACGCGCTTTGGCCTCAGCTTTCCTTTCTGCCTGCGCTTGCCCTCCATTCTCGCCGACATGGCGATCGTGATCCTGCTCGGCAAACTGCTCAAACCGAAACGGCCACGGGAATGGTTAGCGCTCCTTGCTGTGGCGCTTTCGCCGGTGAGTGTTTTGATCTCCGGTTTTCATGGCAGCACAGATTCGCTGGTGCTCGCCTTCACCCTGCTAGCGGTTTTGCTGCTGCTCCAACCAGGACGCTCGCTCTGGGCGGGCCTGGCCTTTGGCATGAGCCTGAACGTAAAGGTGTGGCCTGCCATCTTTTTACCGGCAATTATCGTGTGGTTGCCCGATTGGAATTCGCGCTTGCGCTTTTTGCTCTCGGCGGCGGCTATCTTCTTGCTTGCCTCCATGCCTTTTTTGGCGCAAGATCCAATCCTAGTGACCGGGCGGCTGTTCGGCTATCCGAGCGTTTACGCGCAGTGGGGAACGTCCCGGCTGCTTAGCTGGGCCGCAGCAGCTTGGGACCTAGCAGGCATTTCGAAGTTTTTCGAAACCTACGGTCGTTTCTTTGCCTTGGGCTTGCTCGCCTGGCTGGGCTGGTGGATGCAGCAAGAAAGGAAACCGGCCGCTCTGCCACTCCGGATTGCCATCCTAACAGGATTATTTCTTTGCATCACGCCAGGTTTTGGCGTACAGTACCTCTGCTGGTTTACGCCGTGGCTTGCGCTTGTGGGCCCCGAGGCGGTCCTCGCTTACTCGTTCATCGGTTCCGTGTTCTTGTTTGCCGTTTATCACCACTGGAGCCTGGGGCGTTGGATTCTAGCCGATTCCTACCAGCAAGGGCCATGGTTTGGCACTGCCATTCTCTACGAACTGTTTTGCTGGGTGACGGTTCTGATCACGAGCTGGTGTCTGTGGCGTCTTGCCTCACCTTCCGAAATCCGCCTGCCCGCGGCTGCAACGACGGCCCCATCCAAACGGCGACAGAAACGGAAGACCTAACCGCTGCCAGCCGCTCATTGCTGCCGCGCTTCCCTCGGATTGAAGACGGGGAAGGTGACGATGTTACTCACATAAATATCTTGGGCGATGGTGACCTGAGTGAGCGGATTGGTGGGCAGATCAGAATTCAGCTCCAGGTGCACTTCGTAGATGCCAACCAGTCCGCGCGCTAATCCGCTGAAGAGAACGTTGGCGGTTTTGCCGCCCGCTAGTGAGGAAACGAATTCGTTGGGGCGGTTGATCTCCGGACCGTCGTAGCGAAAACCTGTGGCCAGCGCGGCTTTCGCTTCATCCGGGTTCACAATTCCCAGGCCCGTGGCCAAAACAACGAGAGTTTCTCCAGGCTGGGCCGGATTGTCCAGGGTCACTGGTGCATATGCGGTGTTCGCGCAGCAGGTTTGCGCATTGGTTGCGGTCAAAATCACTTGCGCTCCATCGCTGGTGCGGGTGCTGATACGAATGCCGTTACCCTCGGGGCCGGCAATTTTGGCGCGCAGACGCACGCGAGTAAACACGCCAGCGGCGAAGGCTTCGACCAGCTCTTCTGGATTGGCGTTGATGGCGGCAATCAGGCCGTCGCGAATCGCCTCCAGATTATCGTTGGCTTTCACCCGGTAGGTGTATTCGCGGTCTTCGATGAGGATCGTCGCGACGTCGCCTTCTTTCGCCGTGCCATCCACCGACACGGTGGCCGTGGCCTGGCTTGAGTAGTGGTAGATGATCCCAGGACGCGGGTCGATTCCTGTCTCCTCGGCTAAAATCCCAGGATTGGCGCCGATAATCGGTACGGCGACGGCTGCGGTGTTGACAATCGCGCCGTTGGAACGCCGGATGCGCACCCACGCCGTTATGCTGTTGGAATCGTTGACATCATAGGGAACTTGTGCTCGGATCTCGGTTGGAGAAACGAAAAGCAGCGGAGCGCGAATGCCATCAAAATAAACCTGCACTCCACCTAACTCGCGCGGCAGCGGGTTCGCGTCTTCTGGAGCCGAGGCGGTTACATCCGAGAGGCGTTCGCCAAAAATCGCCACAATCGTCCCGGGGGCGATTTTTGCTGCGTCCTTACCACCGCTTAGCGTCGCGCCGCTCGTTGTGGCCTGGATTGAGGTGCCCGTCGACAGCGAGGTTGAAAATGCTACCTGATCACCGGCCGAGCCAGACATGCGCGCCGTCAGCACAATCGTATTGAACGCAACGTTGGGGGTGGCCAGCACCTCTGGGTCCCCAGCGCCACCGTTCGCCCCGTTTACTGCCGCCACCAGTCCCTCGATAATCTCCTTGAAGCGATCATTCTTCGCAGCCTTGTATTTGTACTCGCGAGCCTTGTCTCCTTGCCCAATTTTCAAGGTGACTTCGTCGTTCTCTTTCACCGAACCAGAGAAAGTAACCGTTCCTACCGCGAAAATTTCACGGCTAAAAGCATTGCGGACACCCGTGTAAGGAACAACCGTTTCGCCTGGCGTAAAGACCAGAATTCGCCGCCGAAAAGGATCGGAGACAAAAAGATTCGTTCCATCCCAGGCCAAACTCATCGGAGCGGCCACTGAGTCCGAACTCGCCCGGCCCAACGGGTTGGCGCTATCGGAAACTTGATTCAGTTGGCTTGCGATTTGTCCTAGGATGATGTCGCAGTTCTGGCCGTTTTGCGTTGGGATGCGGTTGTAGACCAGGATGCGGTCATTTCCTCCGTCGGCCACAAACAGTCGCGTTCCGTCAGACAAGGCGAAACGTGGGAAGTCCAAGCTCGCCTTACAGACAGGTGGGAAGACGTCTTTCCCTTCGGCGTCTTTCGTGCGTTCTTCGGGGCAGAGGTTGCGCGTGTTGTTTGCAATGCCGCTGCGCAGATCGGGTTGACCAAGCGCTAGGTCGGCTGGCTCGCCGTTGGATTCCGGGATGCGATTCCAGATCAGGACGCGGTTATGCCCCAGATCTGCCACAAAAAGATGGGTTCCGTCCGAAGTCACCGAGACCGGCTGAAGCATGTTGTCCGGTCGCGGATCAAAACTTTGGGTGCGGAGGTCCTGCGGCTGGAATGCCGTGAAATTGGGTTGGCCCAGCACGATATCCGCGGGCTGAAAATTCTGTGTAGGCAGATTCCGCCAAACCAGCACCCGGTTGTTCAGCGTGTCGGCCACGTATAGGCGGTTACCCTGGAGCCACACGCCCTGCGGTCCGCTCAGACTGCGCGCAGTTGGCTGCCGCCCTCCCTCATTGGCGCGGTTGGTGCGGAAATCGGGTTGACCTAAAACGACGTCCGCGGGTTGTCCGTTGCGTGTCGGTAGCGTCCGCCAAATCAACACCCGGTTGTTGTCGGTGTCTGCCACCACCAAGGCTGTGCCGTTACTGGCCACCGAGGTCGGATGGTTCAGCGCCGACTGGCTCAAGCCGATTTCGCGTTTCTCGAAATCAGGCTGCCCCAAAACAAGGTCGGCCTCCCCTAAACAAACAGGACACCGGGCGTCGGTGACGGGCAGCTCAGCGGTGGGAGAGGGCAACACGCGGTCGATGGCTCGAAAGCGCAACACCCGGCTATTTTGGGGAAACGCCGACACGCGGTTATCATCCACCACCCAGAGATCACCGTTCACTAAAGCGATGCCACTCACCGCACCCAGCACTCGCGCCGAAGGCTTTTCTCCTGGATCTTGCGCTGTGAAGGTGCGTTGACCAATCACCGCCCGCGCTGCCATTCCGGAGAAAAAATCGGCGCCGGCGGAACTACTCACAGCCAGCAGAAAGCAGAAGACGAAGCTTCTCATTGATGAATCAAACGGATTTCGACCTGAATGACGTACTTTCAGTATATCAATGCGCCAGAGCCGCTCAGGGCTGAGGCGAGGGCAGAAGATAGTGCTTGGCTTTCGATCTTCCGCCACCCTGTTGCAGAAGTTTGCCGTCACACCTCGGTTTTAGCAAGCAAAGCTCCAACTGCAACTGGATCAGTTGCGGGTTACCACGAGCGACCGCCAAGACATGTTGCCCGCTGCATCCCAAGCCCGAATGACGATGGTGTTGATACCAGCTTGGAGCGGTAAGTCCGGTATGCGCCAGTGTGTGGTGCCTTGCGCCACACCTGTGCGTCCGGACGACGTAAGCCAGTTGACCTGGATCACGCCGATGTTGTCAGTCGCTGTTCCGGTAATGGTGAGCGTGGGGCTGGCCGTTGTGAAGATGTTGAGTGAAGGCTCGAGGATGGTCAGTGCTGGAGCGACGGTATCGGAACCCACGGGGGGAGTCGCCCCTGGCCGATAGTCAATCTCTAAGCTCGCGGAGGCGGTCACCCCATCGCTGGTCGCCGCGGTCACCGTGATGCGATTGACGCCAGTCTCTAATTGGAGCGGCGGTGTGGACCAAGAAGCGCTGCCAGCCATCGATCCTCCGCTACCCCGCGAGTTGGACCAGAAAATCCGCGACACAGCGCTAGGCGGCCCTGCTTCCCCCGTCAAGATCACACTGTTGGTTGAACTGATCATCGAGCTTTGTGTCGTGGGTGTCAGAATTCGAATACTGAGCGGAGGAGTGGGTGGGGGCTGGCGGACGATTCGAAGCTGCGTCCAGGCGCGGCTCTGAGCGCCATCGATGGCCGTAATCGTGACCGTCGTCTCGCCAACTGGTATGGGAATGGCGGCAATCGACCAGTTGCGCCAGCCTTGCGCCAAGCCGCTCGGCCCATGAGATGATGTCCAGGCGACTTGCCCGATTGGGTTGCCGCCGCTAGTGGTACCCATCACTGAGATTTGCGTCTCGCGGGTTACCCATGTGAGCTGGTTGGGTTGCGTTAGGTGGATCTCAAGCGGCGCAGCAGGCGCTGGGCCGGGAACGGAGGCTGAGGATCCAGGTTGATCTTGCTTGGCGTAGAGCTCTTGAATGGCGCGGATGTCTTCCTCCGCTAACCCCGAAACTTTCCGGTAGTAAGGATACATCACCGAGTTTGGGTTGTCGGAATGGCCGAGCCCAAGCGCATGCCCGAGTTCGTGTAGCATCACGCTAAACAGATCCAGGTGTTCTCCCACACTCCACGGTTCGTCATCATCAAGATGCAGGTCACCGGCCAGGGGCTCGGGATTTGGCGGCGAGGGATAGAACGTGTGCGCGAGCGTACCGCCCCGTCCCTCAAAAGGATAGCCATCGCCATGCTCCCCTGACCCAGCAAGCACGTGGATCGTTTTGGGGTCTTTCGTCGAGGTGGCCGGCCGGAAGCGAACCTGCACCTGGCGCGACCACTCGTTCAAAGCTCGTTGAAACTCTGCCTGCACTTGGGCAGCAGGCAGCCGCCTTGGGAAAGAAGAAAAGATATAGCCGAGCTCCACGGCCCCCCTGCCCGGACCATCCCATCCCTCCCCCACTTTCGCCACAATCTGACCAATTGGTCCTGAGGCCGTGATTGCACCCGAGCACGCCTCAACCCGACGGCCGTCTTTCAGCTCTTGCGAAGCCGGAAACAGGTAGCTTACTTCGTCCCACAGCGCCAAGCCCGCTAGGCGTTCCGCCGGTCCGCGAACCAGTAGTTGCGTGGGCGCAAGATCCGGATTATCAACGATTGTCAGCCCCTCCTCAAAAACTAAGCCCACAGCATCGGCGCGGTCCACGTCGCGGTGAAATTCCGCCAACAGGTTCCATTCTTCGCGACCGGAAGGGGCAAGCGCGCCAGAAAGCAGCCCCGACGAAATCAAGAACGGACTGATCTTTTGTTGGGGTTCGATCCTTCCCGACCACTCGAGATCAAGATCTTCGAGAAACGTTCCATCGGGCACACTGGCGATGAGACCGCGTTCTGGAACAAAGTCGAGTGGTCTGATCCCGCGCGCTTCGAGGATCTGGCGCATGGTGCTATCGGGAACTTGGCGAAAGACCAGCAAAAAGTGCCACCGTCCAGCCGTTCTCCGCTTGAGTGAGAGGGCGCTGGCACGGCCCGTCGCGCCCGTTCCTTGCTCCGGTTTGTTCAACGTTTTCAGCCAGACGCCCGGCTGTGCGGGCAGCAGCATAGCACAGCCAAGAAGCACCCCGAGCGCACGGGAATGGATTGGGAACATCTACCCTGCCTTATCGAAACAGAGGAGATTCTTTACCGCAGAAGCACACTTAATTACGGTAGGAAAAGCCTCTAGCCCTCAATCAATGTGTTGATTGTGAACTCTTGCTCTATGCCGCCGAGCTTCCGTCTCATGTTGTCTCTCATCGGGCTCTTTGCGGCGTGCGGGCTGCCCGCGCAAGAGCTGCCCGCGCAAGACCCGTTTTACTTGGTGGATACCTTCCTTGGGGGCGACGCTGCGCAGCGGCCCGCGCTGGCGAACAACTCGGCCCTTGAAGACGCGCAGGGAATTGCGGTGGATGCTTCCGGCAATGTCTACTTCTCGGAAACGAGCAAGCATCGCATCGGCCGGATCTCTCCCGCCGGCACGATCCAATATATTGCCGGCGTCGGAAGAGCTGGCTTTTCTGGCGATGGAGGCCCGGCCACGCAGGCGGAACTTCATTCCCCTTACGGCCTTGCGCTCGATGCAGCGGGAAACCTCTACATCGCCGACCTGCAAAACGCCCGCATCCGGATGGTGAGCCCGGATGGCAGAATCCGCACCGTGGTTGGCGGCGGCTCTTTCGCCCCCAGCCCGAACGGCGTCGCCGCGCTCGAAACCCGGCTCCGCGCCCCGCGAAATCTCGCTATCGACAATGCCGGCACGCTGTTTATTTCCGACTTCGAGGATCACCGTATCCTGCGGCTCACTCCAGCCGGACGTGTCTTTGTTTATGCGGGTGCAGGCGCACGCGGAAGCGCAACCGATGGGGCAGCGCTCGCCGTGACGTTTTCTGCTCCGGCTGGCCTAGCCGTGGACCGATTCGGTGCTCTCTATGTTGCCGACAGCGGCAACCACGCCATCCGCCGTGTTCTCAACGGAGCCGTCACCACGCTCCGCTGGGCGGAAAGCGACAAGTTGAACTTGCCCACGGCAATCTCTGTCGATCCGGCTGGCAACCTCTATGTCGCCTCTTCGGGCGCTGATCTTGCCTTGCGCATCCAACCCTCGGGCGCCACTGAAATCCTCGCCCACGGCGCTCGCGACGTGGCGATGGACCGCTGGGGAAACCTTTTTGTGCTTTCCCCACGCGCCGTGCGCAAGATCACGCCCGCAGGCGGCATAACGACTCTCGCGGGAACGGCCGAAACCATCTCCTCCCTGTCCGACCTCTCCGGCGCTTTAATTCAACCGGCCGACATCAAACCAGACCGAAACGGCGGCTGGATCCTGGCTGAGCTCGGAGGCCACCGCGTGCGCCGCGTGAGCCCGGCGGGGGTCATCACGACCCTTGCCGGTACGGGCACACCCGGTTATTCCGGCGACGGAGGAGCCGCCCGCGAGGCCCGTCTGTCGAGCCCCCAGGCCGTGGCCTTGGACGCTGAGGGCAACCTCTACATCGCCGATACGGAAAATCACCGGATCCGCATGGTGAATCGCGCCGGCATCATTACCACCGTTGCGGGCACGGGCGTGGCCGGCTTTAACGGACACGTTCGCCAGGCGCTCGAAGCCCAGTTGAACCGGCCCTCTGGCTTGGCTTTTGATAGCCTCGGGTGGCTCATTTTTTCCGATACCGGGAACCATCGCATCTGCCGCTTGATCCCGCCCGGCCTGGTGGTCACGATTGCGGGAGGCAATTCTGCCGGATTTTCCGGTGACGGCGGACCAGCCTACCAGGCCCAGTTCCATTCTCCCCGCGCTCTTGCCGTCGATGCGCAAGACAACCTCTATGTCGGCGATACGGGCAACCATCGGATTCGTCGCATTCGCCTGTCCGGCACAGTCACCACATTCGCAGGGACGGGCCGCAAGGGCTACAGCGGCGAGGGCGTACCCGCCACGGAAGCCAACTTCAGCAACGTGCTGGGGATTGCCGTCGACACCGCGGGAAATGTTTTTGTTTCTGATAGCGATAATTCGAGAATTCGCCGCATCTCACCCTCGGGGGCCGTTTTTACGATCGCCGGCTCGGGTTTCCGAGGCTTTGCTGGTGATCTGGGGCCTGCGCGAGAAGCGCGTTTCGATGACCCCATGGGACTTGCTTTAGACGAAGCGGGCTTGATCTTTGTAGCCGACCGCCTCAATCATCGGATTCGCCGCCTCACCCCCGTCCTAGCTCCAGTGACCACGCCGCTTCCTGCCGATTTGCCCGCCGAGCTGCGCATCAGCAATGCAGCCAGCATGGAAGCGTCGCCCGTGGTGCCTGGAATGATTCTCACGCTTCAAGGAAACGACCTCGGGCCAAGAGAACCAGCCTCGGGGAGAATCACCGCTAGCGGATTTCTAGAAACGGCGCTCGCGGGCGTGCAAGTGCGTTTTGACGGGCAGCCGGCGCCGGTTCTTTACGCGCAATCGAACCTGGTACAGGTACAGGCTCCCTACCGGCTGGCCGCTCAACTCACCACCGTGGTTGAGGTCTGGCGAAATGAACAACTCCGCGCCCGCGCCGCCAGTCCCGTTGTGGCTGCCGCCCCGGCCATCTTCACCACCAGCGCCGGATCGGGTCCGGCTGCGGCGCTCAACGAGGACGGCTCGCTCAACGCGGCAAGCTCTCCTGCGGCTGCCGGATCTTTGCTGACCTTCTATGCCACGGGCGAGGGAGCGCTTGACCCCCTGCCCGTGGAGGGAGCACTCACTGTTGATTCCTCCGCCAAACCAGTACTTCCCTTCCAGATCACCGTGGGCGGCTTGGCGGCGGAAGTTGTGAGCTTTACGCCATCGGCCACGAGCCCGGGGATCAGCCGGGTTGTGATTCGTATTCCGGGCCCCCTCGCCCCCGGTCCACAACCGCTTGTCTTTACCGTGGGAGGCATCACCAGCCAGCGAGGCGTGACCCTCTTTGTGCGATAAATCACGGGGGTCCGACAAAAGCCCCGCCCCGGGCCCCAGCGGCTTCACACCATGTACATGCCACCGTTAATCTCGATCGTCTGGCCGATGATGTAGCGAGCTTTCTCCGAGCACAAGAAAACAATCAGATCCGCTACTTCTTGGTTGTCGCCGAGGCGGCCGGCTGGGGCCGACTTTCGCATGGCCTCGAGCATCTCGGGAGTCGAAAATTTGGCGTGGAAGTCGTTGTCAACGGTACCCGGACTCACGGCGTTCACCCGAACGCCTCGGGGTGCAAGTTCCTTAGCCAGGCCTTTGGTGATGCAGGCAACAGCCGCTTTCGAGGCGGCGTAGATGGCGGCGCCCGGGCCCCCGCCATGCCGGGCCGCGATCGAGCTGAGATTCACAATCACGCCCCAACCCTTCCGAATCATGGCTGGGGCCACCTCTTGAGACAGGAACCACACGCTGCGAAAGTTAAGATCCATGACGCGATCAAATAGCTCTTGGGTAAACTCCGCGAGCGAGGCACGCTGCACCAGCGAGCCAGCATTGTTGATCAGAATGTCCACTTCGGGCGCCAGTTGGCGCAGTTGCTGGCGGAGCTGGCCAAGCCCGGACGGCGTCGAAAGATCCGACTGGAAGCCAGCCGTTTCGGCGCCGGCCGCGCGAATCTCGCGCATGACTTGCTCTGCGCCTTCGGTGTGCATGTGGTAGTGAATCAAAACCCGGCTACAGCCCTCACGAGCCAGCGTCACGGCCGTAGCTGCTCCAATCCCCCGCGAAGCGCCCGTCACGAGCGCTGTTTTGCCCTCAAATTCCGCTCGCACCGATTTTCTCTCCTCGAATTCCTGACCGCCGGCAGACCGTGCCGCTGGGCCCGGTTAGAGCTTGGCGCCGGAGGCCTCAGGCAGAAAATAAAACACAATTCCTAAAATGAGATAGACCGCTAGCAAGAGAACGCCCTCAAGCCAGTGTGACTCTCCATCGCCGGCAATTTGCGCTGTGACGGCAACCGACAGCACGACGGCTACCACTTCGGCCGGTGTAAACACTAAGTCCATGGGGCGCGGACCGACAAAATAGCTCGCGATGACCAGCAGCGGGGCCACGAAAAGCGCAATTTGGATGCTGCTTCCGATGGCGATGCCCAGGGCTAGATCCATACGGTTTTTCATCGCCACCAGAATCGCCGTGCTGTGCTCGGCGGCGTTGCCCACAATGGCCACCACAATCACTCCCACAAAGACGCTGGTCATGCCGAAGGAGTGCGCCGCCTGCTCGACCGATCCCACCAGCACCTCACTCATCCACGCCACTAAGGCGGTGGAGACCATCAGAACCAGCAGGGATTTCTTTATGCCCCAAGGCTCATGCGCCGTGTCCACCTCTTCGATTTCAGCTGCGCTCTGGAAGAAGGATTTGTGTGTGCGCAGCGTAAACAGCAAACTCGCCAGATAAGTAACCAGCAACACGATGGCAATTTCCAAACTTAGACCGGCTTCTTTTTCAAGAGCCTGGGCGCCGCCCAAGTAATGAAACGCTGCGGGCATGATCAGCGCGATGGCGGAAAGCATGAGCAAGCTAGCCTGCGAGCGCGCGCCCGCGGCGTTGAAGCGGAGGACGGAAAACTTCACTCCGCCGGCCAGGCAAGCCGCTCCGAGCACCAGCAACACGTTTCCAACAATCGAGCCTGTCAGCGAAGCCTTGACGACTCCATATAAGCCTTTGCGCAAGGCAATGAGCGCAATAATGAGCTCGGCGGCGTTGCCAAACGTGGCGTTCAACAACCCGCCGACGGCTTCGCCGGCACGCGCCGCCAGATGTTCGGTGGCATGGCCAAGCCAGCCCGCCAGCGGAATAATGCCCAGACAAGCCGTGAGAAAAATCGCAGCGTGCGCCCCTGGCGAAGAATGTTCCAGCCAGCCGGCCAGAGGAACAAACACCAGGAGCCAGTTCAACGAAGGTTTCAACAAGTTTTTCATGCTGAGTTGGACCGGGATCGGGATTTTCGTTTCCGGGTCGCTTTGATGGTAGTCGTTTTGGGCGCCCACCTACCCAGCGACCAGGATTGTTCATAGCCGGAAACAAGGTCGCGAATGGCCACTACGACCAGCCCCTCGGGACTCAGCCGGTAGGACTCCTCGATCCGCTCGCCCCGGGCGCGTTCGCAAAGTTCAACCGAAATGGACTGAAGATCCGCGCGGCCTTGCAGCGCCGGATCAAAGGGAAATTGAATTTCATCCCAGATGGTGATGTCGCCAGCCGGCTGGCCAAATTCATTGACATAGCTACACTCTAAGTAACGGAAATGGCCAATGTTATGTACCGGCTGGTAACGGCGTTGGATGGCGGCTGAGGATTCGCCCGGAGCTGGCAAAGGAGTGCCTTTGACAAAAAGAGGATCGAAGATGATGCGCCGTCCGCAATCGGCCTCGCGCCAGACGCCGAAGTTCCGCGTAAACTGGTCCCGCAACTCATAGCCGGCGGAGGCATCGGCCTGAATCGCCAGTCCGATGGCGGTTGCCGAGCGCGAGTGCGAAGACCGCTTCATCTTCCGGCCAAACTCCTCGCGCAACACGCGGCCAATCAAGGGCAACTCACTGCCGCCGCCGGTGACATACAGCGTGTCGATGACATCAAGGCCGCTCTTGGCGATGAGGTCGTTGACAGCGTGTAGGGTCTCCTCTACATAGGGACGCGCCCGCTCAAAATAATCGGAAACAGGCACAGAAGCCACCGGCAGACCTTCTCGAACCACCCCCAGGTCAACTGTGATCTTTCGCGTGTTGGGGTGCAGGCTTTCCTTTTTCACCCGACACTCTTCAAGCAATCGGAAGCTTTCCCCCTGCGAAAGTTCATCCAACTGCAACCCTACTTGTTCCAGAGCGATTTCTGCTAGCAAGTGGTCAAAATCATCACCCCCAAGCGTGGCGATGCCCTCATTGGCCACAACCCAATGCATTTTGTCGTCGTGCTCGACAAGCGATGCATCAAAGGTGCCTCCGCCCAGGTCGTACACCACCAAGCGCTGAAGTCCCTTGCTCGCGTTGCGGTGCCCGAACTCGATGGAGGCTGCCGAAGGCTCATTGAGGATGCCCAAAACTTCGAAGCCGGCTTGGCGAAACGCCTCCGCTGTGAGAAAACGCTGGTTGCTGTTCGCGTTGGCGGGAACTCCAAGCATGACTTCTAGTTTCTCGCCGGGCTTCAGTTGCAGGCTGGAACGCTCGCGCAAGCTTTGTAGCAGAGCGCCGGCAATCGAGCGCAGCAGCTCCATCAAGCCAATGGTCTGATGCCCAATTTCCAGGCGGGTGTTTGGGCCCGCTTCATCGAGCAAACGCTTGAGCGAGCGAATCACTGTCCAACAGGGATCCGCTTGCATGGCGTAGGCCTCCCAGCCATACAGCCTCTCATCGCCGCGGATGGCGACCAGAGGGGGAAACCATTCTTCTGTGGCCCCATCCGCAGTTTCAAAGCTCACTACAGGATAGTTCCCCCGGTCGACAGCCGCGACAACGACGCGCGTGGTTCCAAAATCAATACCCAATTTCATCGTTTACTTCTGCAAGGTTCTATGGTCGCAGTTTGCTGCACAGGCTGACAATTCCAGGCGTGCGGTCCCTGGGCGCGGCTTGCCAGCCCCGCTCGCGGGCCTCCCTTCGCAGCGATGAGTTTTAAGTAACGCTCAGCGTTGCGTACTTTGACGCAGCCTGAGGCAGCCCGCACCCTGCTAGAAGCGGAGAATCTCTCGGAAAACCAATACTTTGACCTTGGTAGCGCAGTTGCAAGCAAGCTAGTGAATGCGAGCTTCTAGCCCACCCCGAGAAGGCGTTCTTCCCCGAAGCCGCCTTTCCGCCCTTTTTCAGGCGTTACAAGAGTGGGGTTACGAAATCATCGGTCCACAAATCCGAGATCAGGCGATCGTTTACGACGTCTTGGACCGCGCAGAGGACCTTGCCGCTGGCTACCGCGAGGAACACGCTCCAGGCCGTTATCGCCTTACTCCGCGGGCCCAGCAAAAAGTGTTTGCTTCCACCGCTTCGATTCATGCTTGGAAGCGGTTTCTCTATCCACCCGAAATCAAACTCTACCAGATCTCACTCAATTCCTCTCAGGCGCAGATCGAATCGCTAGCCACGCCAGTCCGAAAGCGAGCCTTTCTTGGCGTCCGTCCCTGTGACTTGCACGCCATCGCCGTTCAAGACAGAATCTTCACCGGCGGCGTCTATCGCGATCCCTACTATGAAGCCAATCGTGCGGCCACGTTACTGATTGCCGTCAATTGTGACGAACCTGGAGCTACTTGTTTTTGCGGGAGCATGGGCTCTGGGCCTTCCGCCACCCACGGCTTTGACCTTCTGCTTACGGAGATTCTGGAGCCCGAGCACCGTTTTCTGATTGAGTCCGGCTCAGCTGCCGGCGAGGCGATTCTCAGCCGTTTGCCAGTGACGCCGCCCCAGGAGGAGGACCGCACTGCTGCCCAAGACTTGCACCGGCAGGCCTGCCAGAAGTTTCAACGCTTTGTCGACACCAACGAGTTACGAGAACTAATGTATGCGCAAGCCGAATCCGAGCATTGGGAAAAAGTAGCCCGGCGTTGCTTTGCCTGCGCCAATTGCACCCAGGTATGTCCAACCTGTTTCTGTGTGAACTTTGAGGATAGCTCGGACGTCTCCGGTGCGACAGCCCAGCGCTGGCGGCGTTGGGATTCCTGCTTCCATTTGAGTTTCTCTTACATTCATGGCGGCTCCGTACGCACTTCGGTGGGAGCGAGATACCGCCAGTGGATCACGCATAAGCTGGCCAGCTGGTGGGATCAATTCGGAACCTCAGGGTGCGTGGGCTGCGGCCGCTGCGTGACTTGGTGTCCAGCGGCAATTGACATCACGGCGGAGGCCAAGGCGCTTGGCACGCTCACTCGAAGCGAGCGGGCGCATGCCTCAACTTGAGGCCAGGCGTAGAAAGCGAGTCCCGGCTCCGGGCCGCGGGCGCAAGGAGGGAGGCAGATATGGAAGTAAAAGATCTAGCCCCGGTTCTCGAACAGCACGCCTTTCTGGCGGGGCTCCCAAAACAGCACGTCGATTTGTTGGTAGGTTGCGCCAGCAACCGGAAGTTTGACAAAGGCGAATATCTGTGTCGCCAAGGCGAAAGCGCCGAAGTGTTTTATCTGCTGCGAGACGGCATTGTGGCGGTGGAGCTGTATCTGCCCCAGAAAGGAGGAGTGCGCCTTGAAACCCTTCGCGAAGGCGACGTGTTGGGATGGTCATGGTTGGTCGCCCCCTACACCTGGCACTTTGACGCTCGCGCTGTGACGCCCGTTCGGGCCATCGTGCTCGATGGCAAATGTCTCCGGGGCAAATGCCAGACCGACTACGAACTCGGCTATCACTTATTCGCCCGCTTTGCCACCATCATGGAACAGCGCTTAGAATCTGCCCGCCTGCAACTGCTAGATCTTTATGGCGGAGCCAAGGAGGTGCGCAGTCGTGATGCTCGCTGAGATGCCTGTCATTTCCCGGGATCCCATGCAGCCTGCTGGTTGCCGAGTGACTCATGTCAAGAAAGAAACGCACGACACCTGGACGCTTGACGTAACTCCTCCGGATAAGCACTGGCGTTTCCAACCCGGCCAGTTCAGCATGCTCTATGTTTTTGGTGTCGGCGAACTACCCATCTCCATTAGTGGCGATCCTCAGCATCCGAGCAAACAAACCTACACCGTCCGTGCGGTGGGCATGGCGACGCGCCGCTTGGTAAGCCTCAAGCCAAAGGACTGGCTCGGTGTCCGCGGACCGTTTGGGAACGGTTGGCCCGTGGAGCAGGCGCGAGGCAAAGATGTCGTGCTAGTGGCTGGAGGAATTGGTCTTGCTCCCCTGCGTCCGGTGATCTACCACATCCTCGCGCACCGCGCAGACTATGGCCGGTTGATCCTTCTCTACGGTGCTCGCAGCCCCCGCGACATCATCTACACCGCCGAGTTAAAAGCTTGGGCCAAGTTGCCACAAACCGAAATCCTCACCACGGTGGACTATGGCGGGCTTTCCTGGCGAGGCAATGTTGGGGTAGTGACAAGCCTGTTTCGCCGCATCGCGCTCAACCCGCTGCGCACCGTCGGTATGATTTGCGGACCCGAAATCATGATGAGCTACGCCGCACGGGAGTTCGAACAGAAAGGAGTCTCGCGCCATGACATTTACTTGTCGATGGAGCGCAACATGAAGTGCGGCATTGGCTTGTGTGGTCACTGCCAGCACGGCCCGAATTTCGTCTGCAAGGACGGGCCGGTGTTTACCTATAGCAGTCTGGAGAGGTGGATCTACAAACGTGAAATCTGAGAAGAGGGCTAAACCCAAGATTGGAGTGTTTAAGTTCGCCTCGTGTGACGGTTGCCAGCTCACCCTGCTGGACGCAGAAGAGGATTTGCTAGCTGTTGCTCAAGCGGTGGAGATTGCTTATTTTCCGGAAGCCTCCCGGCGGATGCGAAAAGGGCCCTTTGATATCGCTCTGGTGGAAGGCAGCATCACGACCCATCATGATGCGCAACGAATCCACCAGATCCGGCGAGCTTCAAAGCTTCTAGTGACCATTGGCGCCTGCGCCACGAGCGGCGGCATTCAAGCCTTGCGCAACTGGCAGGACGCCGGCGAAATGGCTCGGGTGGTCTACGCGCGGCCGAGCTACATCAGCACGCTCAAGCTCTCTACGCCTATCGCCGAGCACGTTGAGGTGGATTACGAGTTGCGTGGCTGCCCCATTCAGAAAGGGCAACTGCTGGAGCTTCTTTCCGCTCTCCTGGCGGGCCGCAAACCCAATGTTCCCACTTACAGCGTTTGCGTGGAATGCAAACGGCGCGGCTCGGTATGCGTGATGGTTGCGCAAGGGATTCCTTGCCTCGGTCCTGTCACCCAGGCCGGCTGTGGCGCGATTTGTCCCGCTTACAACCGCGGCTGCTATGGCTGCTTCGGACCTATGGAATCCCCCAATACAACAGCGCTTTCGGATCATTTCCGCATCCTTGGCCAGACGCCCACTCAAATTCAGCACGCCTGGCGAGGCATGAACGCGTGGGCCTGGGAATTCCGCAAAGCGAGCGAGGAGGTCAAGGTTCCATGAAAACGCGACGCGTGATCCATGTGCCGGTCCTGGCCCGTGTCGAAGGGGAAGGTGGCCTCTACATTCGAGTCCAAGGAGGCCGGGTCATGGACGTGAAGCTCAACATCTATGAGCCGCCGCGATTCTTTGAGGCCTTTCTGCGCGGCCGCAGCTGGCAGGAGGCTCCAGACATCGTCGCCCGGATTTGTGGCATTTGCCCCATTGCCTACCAGATGAGCTGTGTTCAGGCGATGGAGCAGATTTTCGGCCTCACGGTGGACCCGATGGTGCGCTTGCTGCGACGCCTGATCTATTGCGGCGAATGGATCGAAAGCCACACCCTGCATGTGGGCATGCTGCATGCTCCAGATTTCCTTGGCTATGACGACAGTCTCGCCATGGCCAAGGACCATCCCCAGTTCGTGCAGGATGTGCTCGCACTCAAAAAAACTGGCAACGACCTCATGGGTCTGCTCGGTGGACGCGAGATCCATCCTGTCTCGCTTTGCGTCGGCGGGTTTTATCGCGCTCCCACCAGACGCCAGCTGCAGGCCATGGTTGGCCCGCTCGAACGTGCCCGAGACCTCGCTCTCCGCCTGTTGCGCAGGGTAGCGGCGTTTGACTTCCCGGACTTCAACCTGGACTACGAATTTGTTGCGTTGAGCCATCCCAGCGAGTATGCGATCACCGAAGGCCGAATCGTCTCCAACCGGGGACTCAACATCCCAGTCACCGCCTACGAAGACCACTTCATCGAACAGCACGTGGCGCATTCCAACGCCCTGCATTCCATCCGGCGCCAGGGCGGAAGCTATCTCGTCGGACCACTGGCCCGCTTTAACTTGAATTTTGCTCAGCTCGGAGAAGAGCTTAGTAAACTGGCTCAGGAATGCGGGGTGTCACCGCCCTGCCGCAATCCTTTCCGCAGCATCATTGTTCGCATGCTAGAAACACTGTTTGCGTGTGAAGAAGCGCTGCGGCTTATTGCTTGCTACGAGCCTCCCGAGCGTCCCTGTGTGGACGTGACACCACGTGCAGGCATCGGAACGGCTTGCACGGAAGCGCCGCGGGGCCTCATCTATCACCGCTACCAGGTGGACGAAAACGGCAACATTCTCGCCGCAAAAATCGTCCCGCCGACCTCGCAGAACCAAAAACAGATTGAAGAAGATTTGCGGCGGGTGGTTGACGGCATGATTGACAAAAGCGAAGCCGAAATTACCTGGCGCAGTGAGCAAGCAGTGCGAAATTACGATCCTTGCATTTCCTGCGCCACTCACTTCCTCAAACTTCATCTGGAGCGGAGCTAATGCACGTGGTTATCCTCGGTTATGGAAGCCCCGACCGCGGCGACGATGCGGCCGGTTTGCTCGTCGCCAAACACTTGCGCTCGCACCTGCCAGCCGGCGCCGATATCCGCTCGATTGCCTCCGACGGTACTGCCTTGCTCGCTGCCTGGCAGAACGCGGGCGCAGCAATCGTCATCGATGCAGTGGTTTCTGGAGCTCAGCCGGGAACCATACACCGCTTGGCTTCCTGGCGGTCGCTGCCCCAGAGCTTCCGCTTCGCTTCTAGCCATAGCTTTGGCCTAGCGGAGGCGGTTCAACTCGCAGAAACGCTGCAAATACTTCCCCCTCACCTTGTCATTTACGGAATCGAAGCCGGCCAGTTTGAACTCGGGCGCGGGCTCAGCCCGCAAGTGGAGTCGGCCCTTCCCGAGCTGTGCCGACGCATCCAGCTTGAATACGGTGCCCTCACCAGCGCTGCAGCAACGGTCTCTCCCGGCAAAAGCTGAGCGAGGTGGCTTCACTGGTATGCTAAGCGGTGATGTACTTCAGGTCTTTTCGAGCGCCGATGGCATGGTTGCTGGCCTTGCCGTTGTGGAGCGCTGTACCCGAACCCAGGCAACACTTTGGCTTCGATCCGGGCGACGATTATAAACTCGCCGACTACCAGCAAATCATCAGCTATTTTCAGGCTCTCGAAAAATCTTCTCCACGGATCAAGTTGGTGGAATTTGGTCGCTCCTCGCTAGGCAAACCGATGTATGTTGCGTTTATTTCCGACGCGCAGAATCTCGAAAAGCTAGAAGAGTACCGCCGCATCAATCAACGCCTGGCCCTCGGGCTTGCCTCCGCCGAAGAAGCGCGTCAGTTAAGCCGTCAAGGCAAGGCCATCGTCTGGATTGACTCTGGACTTCATGCGAACGAGGTGGCCCCTGTACAGCATGCCCCCCATCTGGCCTACCGCATGCTCACTGAGGAAAGCGAAGAGCTGCGCCACATCCGCCAGAACGTGATTTTGATGCAAGTGCCTGTGATCAATCCTGACGGCCTGGACTGGATTGTCCACTGGTACCGCAAGAACGTTGGAACCCCCTACGAACTGGCCCCCCTACCGCATCTTTATCACAAGTATGCTGGTCACGATAACAACCGGGACTGGTACATGTTGAACCTGGCCGAGACCCGGCACGTCACGCGGTTGCTTTTTGAGGAGTGGTTTCCGCATATTGTCTACAACCAGCACCAATCGCCAGCGTTTCCCGCTCGCATCTTTGTGCCGCCCTACGCCGAGCCACTGAACCCCCATATTCCTGCGGCAGTGATGGAAGGCATCAATCTCATCGGATCGGCGATGAAGGAGCGGTTTGCTCGCGAGAACAAGCCCGGCATCCTGTCCTATTACGGTTTTGACGCCTGGTGGAATGGAGGCTTGCGTTCCACGCCTGCCTTCCACAACATGCATGGAATTCTAACCGAAACGGCGGGAAACAGCTATGCGACGCCTCGCAACTACCGCGCCACCGACCTGCCCGAGCGCTTCGGCAACGGCATTCCCACGCGAGAGCCTTCCATCTTCTACCAGCGGCCCTGGCTTGGCGGCAGGTGGTCGCTACGCGACGCCGTGGACTACATGCTCACGGCTGACTTCGCCATTTTGGACTTAGCGGCCACGCGAGCCGAGCAGTTTCTCTTCAAGGCGTGGGACCTCGCCCGGTCGAACATCGCACTCGGCAACCAGGGCAAGCCTTTCGCCTACCTGGTCTCCGCTTCTCAGCCCGATCGCTATTCCACTCTGGAGATGCTGCGCCGACTCCGCCTCGCAGGAATTCAAATTGAGCGCGCGAAGGCCTCTTTCGTCGCTGATGGGAAGTCTTACCCGGCCGGAACCTATATCCTTCGCGCCGCGCAACCCTTTCGCCCCTACCTTCTGGATTTAATGGAGCCACAAGTTTACCCCGAGATCCGTGCCGGGCAATCTGGCCCTACCAAACGGCCCTATGACGTCGCTGGATGGACGTTGCACATGCTCATGGGGGTTCAAGTGGACCGCGTGAATGACGCGTTTGCCGTCCAAACCGACCGCGACCCAGATCTCCGCCATGGCGAGCCGTCTCTCGACCACCGCGATAACAGCGCTTTTTTGGCGACCATAGCGGCCTTAGAAAGCGGTAAGAAGGTACGCTGGTCAGCCGAGGGAAATATCCTCGTCGAAGGGCGCACGCCCCCGGCCGAGTTTGAACGTGCTGCTTACGAACTCCAGCTTCCGCGCGTCGGCCTGTATGAGCCCTTCACGGCGAATATGGATGCGGGCTGGACGCAGTGGCTGTTAGAACACTTCCAAATCCCTTACCAGCTTCTTCACAATGCGGACATGCGGGCGGGAGGTTTGCGGGCCCGGTTCGACGCCATTATCCTCGCCTCCCAAACCCCGCAGTCGATCCTGCATGGCAATCGGAGCGGAGAGCCAGTTGCTGGGCGGCGCAACTCAACCGAGCCTTCCTTGCGAATTATTCAGCGTCCCGAATTTACGGGGGGAATTACACTGCTAGGGCTAGCCGCGCTCGATGAGTTTGTGCGCGCTGGCGGGACTTTGATTGCTTTCGATGCCGCCACGGATCTGCCCGTACAATTTTTCCCTCTGCCTGTCAGCGGTCGGCTACGCCCCACGGCTGATGGCGACACGCCTGAGCCCTCCGCAAATGGTTTCTATAGCCCGGGCTCGCTTCTTCGCGCTACAGTCGAGCACAACTCGCCCATTGCTTTCGGGATGCCCAAAGACATCACCGTGTTCACGACGGGCGGTCAGGTCTGGGATATCAACCTCCTGCCCGAGCTCAACAAAGAGGACCGCGAGGTGAAGAGCATCGTGCGCTATGCGGCCAAAGATCTCCTGGCGAGCGGCTGGCTTTCGGGCGAGCGCCAGGTGAGTGGCCGTTCGATCCTGCTCGAAGCGCGTCATGGGCAAGGGCGCGTTGTCCTCTTCGGTTTCCGCCCGCAGTTCCGCGGCCAAACGTTTGGCACTTTCAAGCTGGTGCTCAACGCGATTTATTTTGCCTCCGCCCGCGCAAGATAGGCCAGGCTCCTGGCAAGGGCTTTCGATCGCAAGGGAAAAACCCGCTCACCGGCCGAACACGCAAATGCGATCGGCTTCGATAAATCCCAGTTTGCGCGCCAAGTTGAGTGAAGGTAGATTCCCCTCGACAGCACCCCAAACAGGCAAGCGGCCCGCCTCGTGTTGGAAGCGAATCATCCATGCTAAATTGCGTGTGGCGTGACCCTGGCGCTGGTATTCCGGCAGCGTGTCAATCGAAATATCCCAAAAGGACTCCGTCTGCCAGCTGGCATAGCAGAAGGACACCGGTTTGCCATCGGCGTAAGCAGCCGACAGAGGCGAAAACAGGGCTGCGTCCGCAAACTCCTGCTTGAGCTCTTGCTCGAGCTCCAAGGAGTCGATTTCAGCGGGTGTCAGCAGGCGAACGCCCTCTGAAACAGGGAGATGCCGAACGTCGTGGAGGATGTGGAGTATTGCGGTTTCGCAGCGCCAGCCGGAAAGTGTCCCGCGGAGCTCGGCTGCTGTCTCCGACGAGGCTAAAAGCACGCTCTGTTCCGTACAGAGAGCTTCGAGGCGCCGCAGCTCACTGGCTGCAGGCACTCCAACCAGCACACCCACCTGGGCGTCAGCGTCATAAAGCGCGAAGTTGGCGAGATCTTCACCAAAAATCTCTGCCGTGCCGCGCAGCAACATTCCCCGGGCATCCACATACCGGGGCACATCGGGAAGTAAATCGAGTAAGGTTTGGGGATTCACGGAGTTTTTTTTGCGAAACAGTAAAGTGCACTGTGGGTTCGGATGTAAATTTTGTCATCCACGATGGCTGGCGTGGCGTGGCAACTTTCTTCCAGGTTGTTCACCGCGAGCACTTCCCACTCACCTGCTGCCTTCAAAACAACGACGTTTCCCGCCTCTGAAACGACATACACCTTCCCATCTCCAGCCACCGGAGAGGCGAAGTAAGGGCTCAGTGCTCCTTGCAGACGTCCCTGTTTAATCACGTCGCCGGTGGCCGGATCGAGTGTCGTCAAAATGCCGCCTTCTTTGATGAGATAGAGCACGTTGTGATAGAGCAGGGGAGACGGAACGTTGGGAAGCGTTTTCGTGTAGCGCCACAGCAGGCCTCCGGCGCTGATGTCGCCCTTCGGCCCCAGTTTGATGGCTTGAAACGCATTTTGCGCCGAGCGGCGGGATTGGTAGAGGCGCCAGTCTCGTGCTCCCAGTACGCCGTCGTCGTCCAGATCGACGGCCCGCCAGTCCTTGGTGATTTTAGGATCTGGCACCTCCTGCTTGCTGAGCTTTCCATCTTTGTCCGCATCCCAAGACTTCAGCACGTCCTCAAACGGCGGGATTTGTTCTTGTTGTCCGGTGTCTGATCCGCCAGCCCAGCCCAGAACATAGATGGCATCTTTACCCAAAACAGGGGTAGGCTTGAGTTGCCAGGTCAGGCCGCGGAAAAACCATACCTCTTGCCCAGTTTCCACATCATAGGAAGTCAGCTGGTACGAGCCAGCGAGGATCGCTTGAACGGGGCCGTCTGGGGGCCGATAAATCACCGGGGTCGAAAAGCCGCGAGTATATTCGGGGCGCTCCACGCGCCACTTTTGTTTCCCCGTCTCGGCATCGAAGGCGGCAAAGAAGGATCCCGACTCTGCGTCGCAAGCCTGTAGTAGCGTCCGGCCCACGAGCACCGGCGAAGCTCCCATGCCAAACGGGTTATTAAAAGGGCCCAAGGGCGTGCGCCACCGCTCGTTTCCGTCCGGCCCGTAGGAGAGCAATCCAAAATCCGTGAAGAAGACAAAAACATTACGGCCATCCGTTACCGGACTTGGGGACACAGGTGAATTCGCCTTGTGCAATTCCTGTTTGCGCGGCCGCGGCGCCTCACGCCGCCAGACTACTTTTCCCGTCTCACGGTCCAGCGCGACCGTGAAGAGCTTATCGTTCTCATACGCGGTGACGAAGATCCGGTTCCCTGCAATCACCGGAGAACTGTGACCTGGCGGCAAGGGCGTCTTCCAAACCACATTTTTCTCGGGTCCAAACTCTACCGGAAGATTCCGCGAGGCAGAAACGCCCTGGCCGTTCGCACCCCGAAACTGCGGCCAGTCTTCCGCCCAAACCGCTAGGCAGCCGAAAGTTGCTAGTACAAAAGGGTTCTTTGAGATTCTGTGCACCGCCGCCTTATCCCTCGGAATCCAGTATAAGGAGATTTCGCAGTACACTAGTGGCGTACTTGCCCAAACCTTTGAGGAGCGAAACAGTGAGCACCATCGCCGTTGAAACCGACCTGGCCTTGCGTCAGCAGCAAGTGCGCGAACGCCTCGATGCGTGGACCCGCGAGGTCATTGAGTGGCATTTTAACCCTGATACGGGTACCCCGTTTTGGTTAGATTGGGCTGCTCAGGCAGGTTGGGACCCCCGAAAAGAGATCCACACCTACGCGGATCTGGATAAATTCGGCAACTTCCAGGACGAGTGGCTGCGCGGAGGGCCGGTGCGCAGGTGGGTGCCCAAAGCCTACGCCAACTCGCCAATTTCTGTTTTTGAGACCGGCGGCAGCACTGGTGTGCCAAAGTCGCGGATCAACATCAACGACTTTCGAATCGATTACGAATTGTTTAGCGAAACGCTGCCCGACGAAGCGTTTCCCAAAGGCGCCGACTGGATCTCCATCGGCCCGACCGGCCCGCGTCGCCTTCGGCTGGCTGTTGAGCACCTTGCACAATACCGGGGCGGTATCTGCTTCATGGTGGACTTGGATCCTCGCTGGGTGATCAAACTAATCAAGTGGGGCGAGATGCAGATGATGGAGCGCTACAAACAGCACGTCATCGACCAGGCTCTCACCCTGTTGAGGGCACATCCAAACATTAAGTGCATCTTCACCACGCCCAAGCTTCTCGAGGCCCTGTGCGAGAAAGTATCACTGAAAAAGCTGGGTATCACTGGCATCTTCTGTGGCGGGACAGAGATGACGCCGCAGTTTTGCCGGTTTGCGGTGGAGGAGTTGCTAGAAGGGATCTACTTTGCCCCCACCTACGGCAACACCCTCATGGGCCTCGCAGTTCACAAGCCCCTCACGAAAGAGGACGGATACGCCATCGTCTATTACCCGCCGACGCCGCGCGCCATGATCGAGGTTGTCGATCCTGACAATCCCAGCCGGATTGTAGAGTACGGCGAAACGGGACGGGTCCGGCTCACAACCCTCACCAAGGAATTCTTCATGCCCCGGTTCCTGGAACGCGATGAATGTGAACGCGAGCGTCCTCACCCGCTCTACCCCTGGGACGGGGTCCGCAACGTTCGTCCGTTTTCTCGCTTCTCTGCAACGGTGGTGGAAGGGGTGTACTAAGATGCTGCATCTTCCCATCCTGCGCCACGGGCGACCCTACCGCAGCCTCAGCGTGTCTTCAACGCCTCATTTCCGGACCAAGGAACCCTTTGTGGAGTTGAGTTTGGCGAATCCGGGTCTGATTCGCCGCGACCTTCTTCAGGCAGAAAGGACCTGGAGCATCCTGCAACAATACAAGGCTCAAGATCTTCTGCGCATGACCAAACGCGCGGCCGAATTCTTCTTGCACGATCCGTTGCCCCTCGGCGAGGCGTGGCAAACACCAGAAGAGTACGTCGCGCAAATCTCTGCCACCACGGGCCTGCCGCTTGTCATGGTGCGCAAAAACATGATGAAAATCTACGGCGTCATGGCGGAGATCGATCACGTGATCAGCGGGTTAACGCGCGGCATCGAGCCTGCTGTCTTGGATGAGGGTTACGGGGAAGTGAATGGTCACGCTGTTAGTTTCTTCCCCCGCGGCTACAACTTGGGCGTTGTCCTGCCCAATAATTCGCCTGGCGTGCACTCGCTGTGGATCCCAGCGATCGCCATGAAAATTCCCCTCGTCTTAAAGCCGGGCAGCGCCGAACCCTGGTCGCCGTACCGGGTCATCCAAGCCTTGATCAAGGCAGGCTTTCCGCCGGAAGTGTTTAGCTACTATCCCACCGATCACGCCGGCGCGGGCGAAATTCTCCGCAGCTCGGATCGCTGTATGTTGTTCGGCGACGTAGGTGCCGTAAAATCCTGGAGAAACGATCCGCGAGTTGAACTTCACGGCCCGGGCTACAGCAAAATCGTGATTGGGGGAGACTGCATCGACCACTTCGATCGCTACCTCGACGTCATGATCCAGTCGATTGCCGAGAATTCGGGGCGTTCTTGCATCAATGCCTCAGGCGTCTGGGTGCCACGGCGTGGCCGTGAGATCGCCGACGCACTTGCGCAACGGCTAGCCCGTATCGAGCCCAAACCGGCGGACGATCCCGACGCCCAGATCGCCCCGTTTGCCGACCCGCGCGTCGCGGAGCGCATCTCCAACATGATTGATAAGGGTCTGTACGAGCCCGGAGCGGAAGATTACACGGCGCGATACCGCCCAGGGGGCCGCCTGGTGACCTTCGACGGCGCAACCTATTTGTTGCCCACGATCCTCTATTGCGAATCTCCTGAGCACGGCCTGGCCAACCGTGAGTTTTTGTTCCCCTTTGCCAGTGTCGTAGAGTGCCCTGAGGAACAGTTGCTGGAAGCGATGGGGCCGACGCTTGTAGTCACAGCAATTACCCATAGTGAACGGCTCAAGTCGCGCCTGCTTGCCTCGTCGCACGTTGGACGTTTGAACCTCGGTCCGATCCCGACGATGAAGATTGGCTGGGACCAACCCCATGAGGGGAACCTTTTTGAACATCTGTATGCGCGGCGGGCTTTCCAACAAGTGCGCGAACTCGTGCATCCCTAAGCCAGAGACTTCGAGGCTAGGATGAGAATCTACGCCTTCACCGCGGGCGCCGCACAAATGTATTGTGGCAGCTGTTTGCGCGACAATGCGCTCGCTGCGCAGCTCAAGGCGGACGGCCACGACGTCGTGCTGATGCCCGTCTATACGCCCACTCTCGTGGATGAAGAGAATGTCTCTTCTTCGGACCATGTTTTTTTTGGCGGCATCAGCGTCTACCTTCAGCAGGTTTCGCGCCTGTTCCGCAAAACGCCGTGGTTCTTAGACCGGCTGTGGGATTCGACCCTCACACTGCGACTGGCCTCTAAGCGAAGCATCCCGGTCAACCCGCGCTTCTTGGGCGAGATGACGGTGTCCATGCTCGAAGGGCCGGCCGGGCCCTACCGAAAGGAATTTGAGAAGCTCGCTCGCTACCTGGAGCGCATGGAAAAACCTGACGTCGCCACACTGCCCAATTCCTTGCTCATCGGGATGGCCAAGCCTGTGCGGGAGGCGCTCGGCTGCCCCGTTTATGTCACCTTGCAAGGGGAGGATCTTTTCTTAGAAAACCTCGAAGAACCTTTTCGCAGCCGCGCTCTCCAGTTGATTCGCAGCCAGGTCGACCAGCCCGAAGGTTTCATTGCCGTCAGCGAGTTTGGCGCTCGGCTCATGGCGGCCTATCTCGGAATCTCATCGCAACGGATGCACATCGTCCCCCTCGGCGTGAACACGTCCGATCTCCAGATGCGCGAGGAACGCAACGATGGCGTGTTTCGCATCGGCTACCTGGCTCGCGTCGCTCCGGAAAAGAGCCTGCATCAGTTGTGCGAGGCCTACTATTGGATGCGGCGCGAAGGTGGCTTGCCTCCCTCGCGACTGGAAGCTGCTGGCTACTTAGCTCCCGAGCACAAGCCCTATCTGAAGACGATCGAGAAGCAGATGAAAGCTTGGGGTTTGGAAGCGGAGTTCCACTATCACGGGGCGCTCGATCGGCTTCGCAAAATCGAGTTTTTACGTAGCCTCGATGTAATGTGCGTTCCCAGCATCTATGCCGAAACAAAAGGGCTCTATGTTTTGGAGGCGATGGCCTGTGGAGTGCCCGTCGTCTCGCCCAATCACGGCTCCTTTCCTGAGATGATCCACCGCACCGGTGGCGGGCTGCTGGCCGAGCCAAACCATCCGGTGAGTTTCGGCCGCGAGCTCTTGCGGCTGTATCAAGACCAAGCGTTGCGGCGCTGGCTTGGAGAACGTGGTTATCGGGGAGTCCGCCAGCACTACACCAAGGAGCAGATGGCACAAAAAGCCGTGGCTGTGTTGAGTGGAGTCAGCCGCAATCCCGTCTGTTAAACTAGCGACGTCGCCCGGCACTGGCGCACGGCGCGCTGCCAGCCTTGCCAGAGATCCTCTCGCTGATCCTCGCTCATCCTGGGCTCGAAGACCCGTTCCGCGCGCCAAAGGTTCTCTAACTCAGACAAACTGCTCCACACACCCGTGGCCAGCCCAGCGAGGTAGGCCGCTCCCAGCGCTGTGGTTTCAATATCCGCTGGCCTCACGATGGGTTTCCCGAGAATGTCAGCTTGAAACTGCATCAAAAATTGGTTGGCGCTTGCTCCACCATCGACCCGCAGCTCCGCCAGCGGCTGGTTGCTGTCGGCCTCCATGGCTTCAATTAACTCTCGTGTTTGGAAGGCGATGCTTTCTAGCGTCGCCCGCACCAGATGGGCGCGGCTAGCGCCCCGAGTGAGCCCGGTGATCAAGCCGCGAGCGGCGGAATCCCAATGTGGCGCTCCCAGGCCGACAAAGGCTGGCACGACATACACCCCCCCGTTGTTCGGCACCGAGGCCGCTAGTGTTTCCGATTCGGCAGCCGTAGCAAGGAGGCCCAAGCTGTCGCGGAGCCACTGCACGGCGGCGCCAGCGATAAATACAGCGCCTTCGATGGCATACTGCGGCCGGTCCAAATTAGCGGCCCGCGTTCCGAGTAATCGATTTTTGGACTGGGGTCGCAACTGGCCCGTGTGCAGCAGTGCAAAGCATCCTGTGCCGTAAGTATTTTTGGAATAGCCCTCTCGAAAACAGGCTTGCCCGAACAGTGCGGCTTGCTGGTCGCCCGCGATCCCCGCGATCGGAATGCGGGCCCCGAGGTGTTCCGGCGCCGTCTCCGCCACCACGCCGCTCGAGTTGACTATGCACGGCAACATCACGCGGGGGACTTCAAACAGAGCGGTTAGCTCCTCATCCCAGCCGCCCGCCTCGAGGTTCATTAACATCGTGCGCGAGGCATTCGAAAAGTCGGTGACATGGCTTGCGCCGTTGGTCAGTTTCCACACTAGCCACGAATCGACGGTGCCAAACAGCAGCTCGCCATTCTGAGCCCGTTCGCGCAACCCGGGGTGGTTGTCCAGAATCCATCGAATTTTACTTGCGGAAAAATACGCGTCGAGAACTAGCCCGGTCTTTTGCGTGATGAACTCGCCGTAGCCTTCGGCCAGCTGCCGGCAAAATTCGGCCGTACGACGGCATTGCCAGACAATGGCAGGCGCTACGGCTTGGCCTGTGTGCCGATCCCAAACAATCGTGGTTTCGCGCTGGTTGGTGATTCCGAGCGCCCGGATTTCGCTCGATGCGATTCCAGCCTTCGCGATCGCTCTCCGTGCTGATTCTAGCTGGGCGCTCCAAATCTGCTCCGGGTCTTGTTCTACCCACCCTGGGTGCGGATAGTTGCAATTCACCCCCACGGACTCGATGGCTAACGCTTGGCCGTCTTCGTCGTAAACAATGGTGCGAGCGCTGCTAGTTCCTTCATCAAGAGCGATCAAGTAAGACACCCTCGAATTATAACCATCGCCAGGCGCGCCGTCGCTTTCCCCGCTACTGGACTCTCCCCTTTGGCTTCCCGCCGACTCCCGGCCCCGCTCGCTACAATAAAGGGTTATGTTCTTTAAGCGCGAGAAGCCTCGTGTGCCCACTTTCGGCGAACGGATGGAGGAGCTGCGCAAGCAAGGCTTTGCCGTAGAGCCGGATCAGGGCGGAATGCGCGCCAGCAAGAACGGGTGCGCGGCCGTGATCACCGATCAAGGAAATGGAGCCGTGAAGGTGGCCAAGGCTGGATTGTTACTTGGCAAGGAGATTGGTGCGCTTGTGGATGCCGGCTTCCAAAAATACTGGCTTGCGCCGAGTGGGGTCCGCGCGGCTGCCACCGCCGAACATTTGAAGGCCTTGCACAATTTTGAAGAAGATTTGCGGGAAGCCCTTGGACTTATCAGTCTATATAATGAGGCGCTGGGAACCGTCAACGAGCTTCATCTTTACGACCGCGTGCAAGACCGTGACCGTGGCGTTCCTCGCCGGCCTTGGGAGAGGTAGGACCGGGTCTTCGAACGGGTACATGCGGGCCAGACTGGCGCTATTGATTTCTTTTCTTTGTTCTGTTGCGCCCTCCCAGAGTTTGCACATCTATTCCGAGTTCCGCCGCTTCACTCGCTCCGGTGAGTTGTTGCCTCAGGATCGCGGAGGAAAACCTCGCGAAATTCTCTCGCCCGGGCTGGTGCGCAACGCTTGGCACTCCTTCCGTGTCGCGTTGAGCATGCCAGCCGGCCATCCCTACGCCTTGTATATTGCGCAAAACCCCGAAGATGTCGCTCTGGTCAGGCTCTACCGGGAAAAAAACGAGGGCGAGCTTGAGCCAGTCCAACTTCCCGTTCAAGGGACAGGTCAGGGCGGATATGAAACCTTCTGGCTGGACATCTTTCTGCCCGCGCTCACCGACTTGAAGCGCTTCCGGCTGGAAGCGCAGCTGTATGAGGGAAGCGGCTGGGTCATTGCCCCGATGGAGGTACGGCCGCTGGCTGGGATTCTTCCGGAAGTCAAAATCACGGATGCGGAGCTCCCAAGCCCCAAAGCCCCAGCCGAAGCCACGGCGCACGCCGCTCTGCGCGGCTATGTCTGCGGCGAACCGCCTCGCGCAATGCCCGCGGCGCGTAATGTCCGAACGCTGCAAAGGCGCAATGCCTTACAAGATGTGGCCCTAGCCCAGACGCTTGAGAAGTCTCTCGGCAGGCCAGCGGTTTTGCTGGGTATCGTTCGTGCGTCGGGGGAAAGCGATGTGGAAAGCTGGTGTGCTGCCAGTCGACCACAAGGTGCGCAGACCTACGGCCCGGAGTGGTATCTCCGGGTGCGCGACTACCTCTTCCGCGAGGTCTCTCGTTGATTGCCGCCGCGGTTGCGATCCTCAACGTCACTTTAATTGATGGTACGGGCGCCCCTCCCAAACTCAATCAAACCGTGCTGGTTCGCAACGGCAAAATCTTCTCCATCGGCCCTTCGCAGGAAGGCGAAAGCCGTAGAATCCGGGCCCGACTGAAGCCCGGTGAGACTCTAGAACTCCTTTCAGGCGACGGCAAATATTTGATACCAGGCTTGTGGGATATGCATGCGCACGTGTTGCCCGACGCCGCCGACAGTCTGCTGCGCTGGGGCATTACTGGCGTACGGAATATGCATGTCGAGGCGGAAGACGCCATCCGCTTAGCGTTAGAAGCAAAACGGCGCGACACGGGTCCGCGGATCGTCACCAACGGCGTGATTATCGATGGCCCGAATCCCGTTTACTGGGCTTCGGCCCGCGCCGTCGATCGCGCTTCTGCCATGGAAATCGCCAGGCGAGCCAAACAGTATGGATTGGACTTTCTGAAGGTTTACGATTTCGTTCCGCGCGAGGCCTACTTTGCTCTCGCCGAAGAGAGCAAGCGAACTGGGCTGCCATTAACCGGACACGTGCCGCTGGCGGTCCGCCTGGATGAAGCAGTGGCGGCAGGGCAGAAGTCGATCGAGCACCTCAGCGGCATCTTTGAAGCCTGTAGTTCTGAGCCCAAACTGCTAGAGGATTTAAGGTCCGCGGCCATGTTGTGGACGCTTTCGCGCCGTGAATCTTCGCGCCGGCTACGCGACGTGCTGCTCAAAATGATCGCCAGCTATGATGCTTCGATCTGCGAACCGCTTCTGAGGATGCTAGCGCAGAACAAGGTGTGGCAGTGTCCGACGCTCGTAGCGCTCGGCCCTCCAGCGCGCCAGGCTGCCCTTTCGCTAGTTGGCCAGATGCACCGCATGGGCGTGCCTTTGCTTGCGGGAACCGATGCCGGCAGCGGGGGAATCACCCCTGGAGAAAGCCTTCATGAGGAGCTGGAACTTCTCGTTAGGGCTGGTCTGACAGCTATGGAAGCGCTCCAGACGGCAACGCTGGGTCCTGCCCAGTTTCTCGGCGAACAGAGCCAGTTTGGAACTGTCGAAAAGGGACGCCTCGCGGATCTGGTTCTTCTCGACGCTAACCCGCTCGAGGATATTCGCAACACGCGAAGAATCGCTGCTGTCATCTCCCGGGGGCGTGTGGTAGTGTCGGTTCCATGAGCTTGTTGGTTCTTCTGGCCGCACTTGGAGCCTGGGCGGCGAACGCCCAAGACATCCCGTACAAGAAGCCGCCGCAGGAAATCCTCGACGTTTTGCATGCGCCTTCTGTGCCGCAAGCCACGGTCAATCCGTCAAAGACGCACTTGCTGTTGATGCGGCCACGGCGCTATCCCCCAATCGCGGAAGTTTCTCAGCCCATGCTGCGACTGGCTGGGTTGCGCATCAACCCTAGGAATAACGGCTTGCACCTGCCCCCAACGATGGTTGAGTTTCTGTTGAAGCGCCTGGACGACGGCAAGGAAGTCCCGCTGGCGATTCCTAAGGACGCCCGCCTCAGCGCGCCGCGATGGAGTCCGGACGGAAGATGGTTCGCCTTCACCAACGCCAAGACAGACGCCATCGAGCTGTGGCTTGCGGAAACTGCTTCAGGGCGCGTCCGTCTCGTGCCCGGCGTGAAAGTGAATGCGGCCTACGGAGAGACGGTTCAGTGGTTGCCCGGTAGCCGAGCCTTGCTGGTTCAGACGGTTCCAGTCACGCGGGGAAAACCACCCGAGGCTCCCGCTGTCCCCATCGGACCAAAGGTTCAGCAAGCCAGCGGTAAGTATTCCCCCGTGCGGACCTACCAGGATCTTTTAACCAGCTCACACGACGAAAATCTCTTTGATTACTACGCCACATCCCAGCTGATGCTCGTGGACGTAGCCAGCGGTAAGGCCACGGCCTTCGGCGAGCCAGGCATCTATCGATCCATGGATCCCTCACCGGATGGCAACTATGTTCTCTTTACGAAAGTGCACCGGCCCTATTCCTTGCTGCACCCCCATACAGCCTTCCCGAAAGACGTTGGCTTGTGGGACAGGCAGGGAAGAATGGTGAAGATTCTCTTCCGGCTGCCGCTTGAAGATGCTGTTCCAATCGAGGGCGTGCCGACCGGGCCGCGCTCGATCGCCTGGCGGCCCGATGAGCCTGCCACTTTGGTCTGGGTCGAGGCTCTCGACGGCGGCGATCCAAAGAAAAAAGTGTCCCACCGCGACCGGCTTATGCAATGGAAGGCGCCTTTTGAGGGCGAGCCGTCGGAATGGTGGCGGACCGAACACCGCGCTTTCGGAACGGACTGGGGCAGGGGATTCGCTCTTGTCCGAGAATACGAGCGCGAGCGCCGGTGGGGTAAAACATGGCTTTTCAATTTCGCCGAACCGGGGGCCGCACCACGAATCATCTTCAGCCGCAGCATTCAGGACCGTTACCGGGATCCGGGCACTCCCGTCGAGGAAACGACCCCCAGCGGGCACCGCTTGCTCAGTCAGGATGGCGAGTTTCTCTATCTGAGCGGGTTGGGTGCAACGCCAACAGGAGCCCGCCCCTTCCTCGACAAGTTTCACCTCCGCACTGGCGAAACCCGCCGCTTGTTTCATTCCGCCGAGCGGGGTTTTGAGCGGGTCCAATCCCTACTCAGCCGTGACGGATCCAAATTGCTAATCGAACGCCAGAGCTCGACAGAACCGCCAAACTACTTTCTGCGGGACGCAAGCGGCTCTCTCACCGCTCTGACCAACTTCAAAGATCCCACGCCGCAGATTCGTGGCATTCGGAAGCAGCTGGTCACCTACAAGCGTGAGGATGGCGTGAATCTTTCCTTCACGCTGTTTCTGCCGCCTGGCTACAAAGAGGGAACCCGCCTGCCGACGGTTCTGTGGGCCTATCCGCGAGAGTTCGTTGATGCCGATACAGCCGGACAGTTCGGAGGATCGACCGAACGGTTCACCACCATTTCTGGAACCTCCCATCTGTTTTTCCTCCTGTGTGGCTACGCCGTATTAGACGACGCCGCGATGCCTGTGGTCGGCCCGCCTGATGTGGCCAACAACACCTACGTCGAGCAGATTGTCTCTAGCGCCAAAGCCGCCATCGAAAAAGCGGCCTCGATGGGGGTAACCGATCCCAATCGGGTGGGCGTTGGCGGCCACAGCTATGGGGCGTTCATGACGGCCAACCTTTTAGCTCACTCCGATCTATTCCGGGCAGGCATTGCGCGGAGTGGAGCCTATAACCGCACGCTTACACCCTTCGGATTTCAAGCTGAACCCCGCACTTTGTGGGAAGCTCCGGATATCTACTTGCGAATGTCCCCTTTCCTGTTCGCCCACAAGATTAAAGAGCCCATTCTCTTGATTCATGGCGAGGCGGATAATAACCCGGGCACCTTCCCCATCCAGTCCGAAAGAATGTATCAGGCGATCCGGGGAAACGCAGGCACCGCGCGTTTGGTGCTTTTGCCTTATGAAGCGCATGGCTATGTAAGCCGCGAATCGGTCGAGCACACCCTGGCGGAGATGATCGAATGGTTCGACCGCTATGTCAAGAACGCCGGCGAAACCAGTAGAACATCGGAAGCCCTAGCAGCACGATAAAGACCCCCGGCCAGGTTGTAGCGGGTCGATACACAAACAAAACCGTGAGCACCGTGGCGGCTCCTACCAAATACAGCCCAGGCACCACCGGATAACCAAACGCACGGTAGGGACGCTCCGCCTCGGGTTGCTTCCAACGGAGACGAAACAGTCCAGCCACGGTCAAGATGTAGAAAATCAGCGCCGCGGAAATCACATAATCAAGCAGGTCGCCATAAAGATTTCCGTAACGCTTGGTCTCTTCGTTGTAGGTGCGGGGCAGAATCAACAGCATGGACCAGATTCCTTGAACCGCTAGCGCCCAACCAGGAACTAGCGCTTGATTCAGTTTCCCTGCTTGAGGAAAGAACACTCCGTCCCGCGCCATGGCGAAGTAGGCACGCGCCCCAGCTAAAATCAGACCGTTCATACAACCAAAGGTCGAAACCATGATCGTGACGGCCATCAACACGGCTCCGGTACCTGGAAAAATCCTCTCAAGCGTGGCTGTCGCGACTCGGTCCGATGGCGCCGCCTGGATTTCTTCGAGCGGAAGCGTAACTAAATACCCGACGTTGGTGAGCAAATAGAGCGTGATAACTGTACCTGTTCCCAAAAGCAGCGACAAAGGAATGTTGCGCTTGGGCTGAACTACCTCGCCAGCGGTGAACGTGATGTTGTTCCAGGCATCGGCGGAAAATAACGACCCCGTCTGCGAAATGCAGATCGCGACGAACAAACCAAAGCCGGAGGCTGCCGTCAAGCCCGAAGCCAGTACATCGTAGCCGCGCGGTGTCCACGCATCGCCGAAGTTTTGGTGAACGGCCTGCGAGTTCCAGCCCCAAATCAGCGAAACCACGATTAAGGCCAGCAGTCCTCCGGTCTTTGCCACCGTGAACACATTCTGAACGAACTTGCCATACTGTAAGCCTCGTGCATTGGTCCAGGTCAGCAAAGCGACCAGCACGATACCGAGTAGTTGCGCTGTGGATAACGAAATGGCATACCCGCGACTCAGATGAACCGGGGCAATCAGATAATTGCTTTCTGAAATCAGCGGCGCAAGAAAACCAGAAAAGCGCGCAAAGCCGACTGCAACGGCAGCAATCGTCCCGGTTTGAATCACCAGAAAAAGCGTCCATCCATACAGGAAGCCCCATAAAGGCGAAAACGCTTCTCGTAGATAAACATATTGCCCTCCCGCTCGAGGCATCATGGCCGCAAGCTCTCCGTAGGAAAGCGCGCCCGAAATTGTGAGAACGCCAGTCAGCAGCCAGGCCACGAGCAGCCAGCCCGCTGAGCCGATGTGGCGCGACATCTCCGCAGAGACAATAAAAATACCCGACCCAATCATCGAGCCGATGACAATCATCGTCGAATCAAGTAGTCCGAGTTGCCGCCGGAATTCGGCGGGGTTTTGCGGAAGGCTGGTGGTGGGGACGGATTCAGCCATAGCCTTGATCGTAGCCAAGCGGGCGCTGTCCTGGCAGGAACCTCGCGACAAGGAAAAGCGCTGCCGCCTGCACCAGAAGCTCTTAGAAATGCTTGTCCCCGCTCGCGCCCGCGGTGAACTGGCGCTGGATGGTCTCTTTTTCCCGTTCGCGCTCTAAATAGGGAATACCGCGCTCCATCCACTCCGGTTTGGGCGCGCCCTTGAGGTAGTGGTCGAAAAACTGTTGCATGCGAACAGTCCAGTCTTTTTGATTCTGCCTTTTACGCAGGCCATGGGGCTCGCCATTGTAGTTAAACAGGTAGACTTCTTTCCCCAGCCGCCGCAAGGCAAGAAAATACTCAAGGCCCTGCGACCAAGGTACCGCATCATCGCCATCGTTGTGCAGGATCATCAACGGAGTGCGAACACGATCGGCAAAAAATATCGGAGAATTTTCGATAAATCGCAAAGGATATTGCCAGATGGAGCCGCCAATCCGGCTTTGTGTTTTTTCGTATTGAAACTGGCGAGGCAGTCCGCTACCCCAGCGAATGCCATCGTAGGCGCTGATCATGTTCGCGACTGGAGCGCCCGCCACCGCCGCGCGAAAGCGGGTAGTCTGCGTAATCATGTACGAAATCTGATACCCACCCCAGCTATGACCTTGGATTCCGATTGCGTTTTCATCGACAAAGCCGCGGTCAGCGATCGCTTGAATAGCCGGTAACACGCACTTAAGCGCGCTTTGGCCGGGCGCTCCAACCGTATACACAATATCTGGCGTGAGCACCAGATAGCCGTTGCTGACGTAGTAAGGAAGATTAATCGAGGTGCCTGGCTGGGGATTTCGAAACTGGTTCACAGTTTGCGACAGTCGCTCATAGATGTAAACGATCAGCGGATATTTCTTCGAGGGATCGAAATTTTCCGGCTTGTAGAGCGCGGCCTGTAAGGCCAAGCCGTCCGCATTGCGGAAATTTACTAGTTCTGCTGAGCCCCACAGCAGACCCTCTTTCTGTGCGTTTCCGTGGGACACGCGCCGGATGTCGGAGAAATTGTTGTCGGAGACGTAGAGATCAGGAAACTCATCAAAGCGCTCGGCTGTGAACAGCAGCAGGTCGGCTGCTTTCGCTTTGGTCACCGAAGAGAAGCGCTTGGCTGCCATAAGGAGTTTCTCCGGTGGGGTTTCTACATCTAAGCGCTCGCGCCAGAAACCCGATTCGCGGGTGCTTAAATTCTGCGCCGAAAGCAATAAGGGCTGGGAACGATCCACCGTAAGCCGCTCTCCAGCTGGCCGGTCCGGATCTTCAAACCGCAGCAGCCGGAATTCAATCTGATTACGCCTGCCCATACCATCGGTAATTTGCTTGGCGCGCGAGCCGTCGGCCGCAAGCAACCAAACGTCATAGCGATCGTTAACTAAAATTGCCGAGCTGTCTTTAGTCCACACCGCAGAACCATAAGCCGACCGTGCACCGGGAGTGTCATGATCTTCGTTGTAGAAAGCCACGCCCAGGTTTGCGGTGAGATTCCTGGTTTTTCCAGTGGCAATCTCATAGCTGATCCAGTGATCGCCGTTGAACGCCGCAAGAAAACGTCCGTCGGGCGAAGGAATGTAGTTACCCCTTGTCTTGCGGAACAATAGCGTCCGGGCGCCAGTGGCCGTATCAACGAGATAAGTGTCTTGGAGGCGCTCGCCGAATTCCACCATGGGCCGGTATTCGCGATCGTCCGTACCCAGGCCGAAGCGGGAGTCTTCAAATAAGTTTAATTCCGGCATCGCGGGGTCGCAGAGCTGCACGACCCGGCTTGAGGAGAAAAGATATGCCGCGCGGTAATCACGCCGGCGCTCCTGCTCCGCCCGGACCTTCTGCATGGACTGCACATTCTCATCCCTCCAATGCCACAAGTCTGCGATGACTCGATCTTCCGCCTCTGCCGTTGCTGCTTTCTGGGAATCTTGCGTGGGCGCGGTGCTGAAGAATAATCGAGAGCCATCTTTGGCAAACTGGAGCCTTCCCCGCTCACTAATCTTCCAATCCGGTCGCATGCCCAGGCTTTGGTAGGTAATCAAGTTTTCCGCTTGTCGGGCGCCTCGCTTCCATAGGTAAACCGCAAAGCGGGGCTCCTTTTCATCTGCCGTGTCGCGGTCGGTGTAAAAAGCGACCTGCTGTTGAGATTCATCCCACGTAATCCCTTCATATTTACCTTTGCCGGTGGCTAGGGAAAACAGCTGGTTGCTGGGAATGTGCCAAGCGTAGACCCCATTGTTTTCCGCTCGGCGAGAGGCAACCGCATAAAGGAGATACTCGCCGTCCTTCGAAAACTCGAAAGATGCCACATCGGCGAAGGTTCGCTCGGCGCCGTTGCCCAGATCCCGAACAACGAGTTCTGAGCCATAGCGCGGAGCATCCGCTGGGCGGGAGGAAGCACCGCGAGCGGACCGCTGGTCGTCTACCTGTTGTTTGGCCTCCGCCTCAGACTTTTCTTCCTCAGCCGGATTTACAGCCTCCTTAAGATAAGCCAGCCAGCGGCCATTTTCCTTCGGAATCGAGAAGCGGCGCACATTCGCCAGTCGAATCTCCTCGCCCGCGGCAACCTTAACAATCGCCAATCCACCTTTGGGCATCTGCTCGGGTTTCTTTTTCGCCCGGCGCGCCTCGGCGACAGCTGACTTACTCGGAAAAGTGGTGAAAATAAGGTGTTTCTGATCGGAGGTGAAAGCCAGAGAGATCGTGCGGGTCGAACTCTCTGCGGCGGGCGGTTCGGAAGGCTCACTTTCAGAACTTGTTGTGGATGCTACAGGGCGGGCCCCCGCGGCAAACCGCCATTCTTGTCCCGTCACCAGATTTCGCAGAACAATCTCACCATCCCCGTCTTGCGGAAACCAAGCGTAGGCGAGCTGCCTGCCATCACTTGCCAGGCGCGGGTTGCTGATCGACCGCCAGGAATCGTAATCGCGATGAGAAATCGGTCGTTTTGGGCTCTGCGCCGAAACCGTAGCAAGCGTGATAGCGACAAAAACAAAGCCGGCAGAGATAGCGCGACGCTCCAACATAGGGCCCATTCTAGCGCTAGAACCTCGCTCAAGCGCAGGACCTAGCTCCTCGAAGGACTGTACTTCCGGGCTCGCCGCCTTGTCGTGCCGAAGCAGCGGGCAACCCTCCGAACCTCCGTTCCCGGGACCAGAATTGCCTCAAACTTTCCCTCAGACCGGCTTCGTC
This sequence comes from Bryobacteraceae bacterium, assembly GCA_025056455.1. GTDB lineage: Bacteria > Acidobacteriota > Terriglobia > Bryobacterales > Bryobacteraceae > CADEFT01. The sequence continues at coordinate 65,119 of JANWVY010000009.1, forward strand.
GAAGTCGGGCCAGAGTTGCGGAAGGAAGACAAATTCCGCATAGGCGCACTCCCAAAGCAGAAAATCGCTCAATCGCTGCTCGCCTGCGGTGCGGATGAGAAGATCGACGTCGGGTCCGAGGGCGCGACGGAACTCTTCCTCATTCGAAGCGGCTCGCGCTGCCTCGAGGATGGCATAACGGGAAGAGTAATCCACGGCGAGCCTCAAATGAAGCCGCTGCCCACGCGCCGTCTTCAATTCAGCCTGCTCAATCAGCGAAACGAGGCTGCGAGGGAGTCGGTCACGGCGCCCAATCACGCTCAGCCGGATCCCCTGGCGCGCGCAGGCACCCACCTCCTCTGTCAAATAAGAACGAAACAGCAGCATCAGCGTGTTGACCTCGATTTGCGGCCGCTTCCAGTTATCTGCCGAAAACGCGTAGAGCGTGAGCGTGTGCAGACCGTACCGAATGGCGGCCTCAACGGTCCGCCGCACGGCTTGCGCTCCAGCCCGGTGACCTTCCTGCCGCGGAAGCTGGCGCTGCGTGGCCCACCGGCCGTTGCCGTCCATAATGATGGCGACATGAATGGGAGAAATTGGTGGCATATCCTTCATCCGTCACGAACTTTCAGCTCAAGAATGCCCTGTTGGGAGAGCCTGCGCAGGTTGGCTGTTGCCCGCATCGCGCGCCAGCATCCCAGCGCGACTCGGGCGATTCAGTCACGAGGAATGCGAGCGCATGGCTCTTACAAGTGCTTCCATGTGGTTTAAGTACTGATGAAACGCTTTCCGGCCTAGGGCGGTAATGCGAAATTCGGTCTTGGGCGTACGACCCTCGAAGTGCTTGCGGCAGCTGATGTAGCCTGCTTCCTCAAGTTTCCGCGCGTGGACGCTCAGGTTGCCGTCCGTTGTCTCCAGAAGTTGCTTCAAATCCGAAAAAGAAAGCGACTCATTCGCCGCTAGCGCGCTCACGATTCCTAGGCGAATCCGTTCATGGATTAGCCGGTCAAGGTCGGGAACCTTTCCTGCTTGCAGTTTCTCAGCCCTCTGGACAGCAGCTTCGCCCCGGGGGGCACGGTTTGACCTAGCCACCGTACCTCCTTGCGATGAGGATCCCAAACGCCATGTGTAAGCCTCCAAATCCGGCCAATAAAAACCAGTTGCCCCAGGCCGGAGGAGCGAAAAAACTAATCGCCCCCAGCCCAACGAAACCCATACCCATGGCAGGAACAATGCGCACGGAAAACGCACCTCCCGTGATCACGCCGACACCGTAGAGCGTTAACCAAATTCCGGGAAGCAAGTCGAATTGATTTTTTCCAGAATGCACTAGCGTCAACAACGCGCCGGTCAACAACGGAGGTGCAAAACTTAGCCAGAACCTACGGGCGGGCAACGATAGCAGATTGGTTCCGGATTTCAAGGCCTTGCGATGCAAACTAAAAACCCCGATGGCAAGGGCCAGCAAACCTTCCAGGAGCCAGATTGCCAGCCATTCCTGAGAGGTTTTTTGCCTCCTGGCGAGGACCGCGGCGCAAGCGGCCGTCACGCCGATCCAAAACCCGCCCCAACCGGGAACGGCTGTGAAGGAACTGGCGCGCTCCATCGTATCGCGGATGAATTGGAGGTTTTCAATCGCGTGCTGGTGGATTGGAAATGTCTTGCTAGGCGCGCGCCGCATAGCAGGAGAATAGCAAGCGTGGTCGAAAGCGTCAAGTACTTTTTACTATAAAGTAGACGCTTGGATCGGCCCAACAACCGCTCATTTGGCTGCGGCGCGGCGCAACCGGTCCGTAATTCCCCACCATTCCGGCTCATCCGGCGGCGTCTCCACGGCGATCCAATCGAGACCTGCAGCATCGGCCCGGTGCAGTTCTTCATACAGCCGTTTTGCGTAGCCTTCGGCGGTGGCTGGCATGGAGATCTGAAGAGCGGCGCGTTGGGGTCTCGACCAGTAAAGGTAAGCGCCGCGGCCGGCAGGCAACGGTTCCCCCTTGAGGAGCAAGAGTGGTGTGCGCGGCGCATAGTGCCGTTCATGGAGGCCCGGGGAAGGATGTGGTCCTTCTACCTTGCTGACCGTTTTTACTGGCCTGCCGAGGAGGCGCTCCAGCTCAGCGAGCGAAATCATTCCGGGCCGCAGTAACAGCGGATCGCCAGTAAGCGATACCACGGTGGATTCGATGCCAACCTGACACGGACCTCCGTCGAGAATGAGATCCACTTGATCTCCCAAGGAAGCGCGCGCATGTTCGGCTGTCGTAGGAGACAGCTGGGTGAAGCGGTTGGCACTTGGAGCCGCCAGCGGCACCGTGGCGCGCCGAATGAGTTCCCGAGCCACCGGGTGCGCCGGCATGCGAAGAGCCACCGTGTCGAGCCCCGCGGTGACAACATCCGGCACAACCGGGCGTTTGGGCACTACCAGCGTGAGCGGTCCCGGCCAGTATCTTCCTGCCAGCACATTCGCCTCCTCCGGCCAGCAGCGCGCGAGGCTGCGCGCCATCTCAATCGCTGCGACATGAACAATGAGGGGGCTGGTGGCGGGCCTCCCCTTCACCTCGTAGATGCGCTTGACTGCTTCAGCGTCCAGGGCATTTGCTGCTAGGCCATAAACCGTTTCGGTGGGCATGACGACTAGCCCGCCTTGGCGCAGCACGGCCGCGGCGCGATCAAGCTCTTCGTCGAGAACCACAGCGCGTCTATTCCCCGTCGTCCTTCGCGTCCCCAGCTAACTTACCGGTCTTCTTCCAAACGAGATAGGCGTGAATCAGGTCGTCGAGATCTCCATCCAGCACCCGATCAACGTCGCCGATTGCTAGCCGGCTGCGAAGGTCCTTCACCATGCGGTAAGGCGCCAGCACATAGCTGCGGATCTGGCTGCCGAAGTTGATATCGAGCTTGGACTCCTCGAGTTTCTTCTCCTCGGCGCGACGTTTGTTCATCTCGTACTCGTAGAGCTTGGCCCGGAGCTGTTTCAACGCGCTGGCGCGGTTCTTGTGCTGCGAGCGTTCGTTCTGGCACTGTACGACAATGCCCGTTGGCAGATGCGTCATCCGGATTGCAGAATCCGTGCGGTTGACGTGTTGACCGCCAGCCCCAGAGGCGCGAAACGTGTCTACACGCAAATCTTCGGGTCGAATCTCGATGTGGATCTCATCGTCGATTTGCGGATACACAAAAACCGACGCAAAGGAAGTATGCCGCCGCGCGTTAGCGTCAAAGGGCGAGATGCGGACCAAGCGGTGGACACCCACTTCGGATTGCAGCAACCCGTAGGCGTTCTCGCCGTTGATTTCGAAGGTGGCGGACTTAATACCTGCTCCGTCGCCTTCCTGTTGGTCGGTGACGACGGCGTCAAAGCCATGGCGTTCCGCCCAGCGAAGATACATGCGCAGCAACATCTCGGCCCAGTCCTGGCTTTCGGTGCCGCCGGCGCCAGGATGAATGGTAACGATCGCGCTGCGGCTGTCATTCTCTCCCGAAAGCAGCATCTCGGTTTCGATCTGGTGGACACGCCCGGCCAGCGTCTTCATTTCGCGCTCAATCTCGCCCACGACATCTTCACCCTCGCGAGCAAGTTCAAACAGCGTATCGAGATCCGAAACAGCGCGCTCCAGCATGTGGGCTTCGCCCAGCGACTTTTCGAGCTTCTTGCGCTCCTGCATGAGTTTCTGGCTCAGCTCAGGTTGAGTCCAGAAATCTGGCGCGGCGATCTTGGCCTCGATCTCGTCAAATTGCTTTTTCTTAGCGGGGGCGTCAAAGATAGCTCCGCACAGCTTCCGTTTGCTGGCGGAGCGAGGCGTACTCGCGTTGGAGTTCGTCCAAAGTCATCACCCTTTAGTGTAGCAGGGGGCGCCCTACTTACCGATTCGGAAGGCGGCCATCTCGCTCGTGTTGCGCACCAAGAGCACGCCATTTTCAATGATGGGCACGTTCCAGGTCTTGCCCTGGATGGCTTCGAATTTTGCTAGCTCCTCGTGTTTTTCCGGAGTGGCCCGAATGAGGACCAGATCGCCTTCTTCGCTAATGAGTACTAGGTGGCCGCTTGCTAGAAGCAACTGGCCGTAGCCATAGCGCCCCCCTTTCCACATCAGCTGGCCGTCACTGGCGCGTACACAGGCCAGGATATTTTCATCCAATCCATACACGTAGCCTTCGTGAAGGACTGAGCTGTTGAATCGATTTTTCAGACGGTTGTTTTCCCAAATCCGTGTAGCGCGCATGACCTCCCCCGCACTGGATAGCTCAATCACTGCAGCGCCGTGGCCATAGCCAGAGGAAATCAGCAACCGGTTTGGGCCAACCACGAGCGGTTGCGCTGCGTTGACGTCATATTGGGTTTCCCAGGGATAATCCCACAACAAGCGTCCATCTTCGACGGCTACCCCCACGGCCCGTTTCGCCATCATCGTAACGATGTGCCTTCTTCCGCCGAGATTCACGAGCATGGGAGAGGCATAAGCGCCTTGATCATTCAAGGAACTCCAGATCCGCTCACCTGTAATTTTGTGGTAAGCGACTAGCGTTTTTCCGGTCACTCCGCCGGTCTGCACGATGACCTTTTCATCGACAATGAGGGGCGCGCCGCAGATGCCCCACGTTAAGTTTTGGGCTCCGTTGTCAGCAAGGATGTTCTTTTTCCAACGCAGGGCGCCGGTCCGCGCCTCAAGCACGCGAAATTCTCCGGTGGCCCCTAACGCATAAACTAGACCCTCATGATAGGTTGGCGTCGCGCGGGGGCCATTGCCACCCAGCGACTCCTGGAAATGGGCTTCGTAGGCGTGCGTCCAGAGCTCGCGGCCAGTGCGCAAGTCGTAAGCGGCGATCACTTCCTTATCGCGCCGCTGTTCAATGGTGTAAGCTCGACCCTCGCCGACGACAAACGAAGCATAGCCGCCCCCAATCGGTTGTTTCCAAAGCAGGGGCAATCCCTTGGCGGGCCAGCTCGTAAGGATTTCCCTCGGATAAACGCCGTCGCGCCGCGGGCCGCGAAAGTCGGTCCAGTAGGCTGGCTGTGTCTCCGTGCTTGCGCTCTCAGGAGGGGGAGGCACCGCTTTGGCGGCCGCTGACGCCGGAACTTCGCTCCCCGGCGGCGCCGCCGACTGCTCTAGCGCCAAGCGACCAGCAGCCAGCTCCCCAACTTTGGCTTGTTCCGCACGGTTGCGCTCCACCGCCTCGGCTCGTCTCTGTTCGACCTTGCCAAAGTGAACAAACGCGGGCCTACCGCCGCCCCCGAGCTCGATTCGCATTCCGAAAACGACCACGAGATGAAAGAGCGTGGCGGCAAAAATCGCCAGCGTTCCGAGAAACTTTTTCCACCAGGCAAGCTGCGGTCGCAACCAGAGCAGCACCAGACCAACTGGCGGCAGGAAGAGGATGGTTGCAATCAGCCAGTAAGGCGACGGCCGGTTCATATGGCTTCATTGTAGCGGCTGGTTGATCAGCCAGCGCATCCGGCGGCTTTCTGCCAGAACGATGTCCGGGCGGCGATCTCCATTTACATCGCTCACCCAACCCGTCAACACAGGCTCTCCGCAAGCAATGAGCTTGGGCCGAAAGAAGCCGCTTGGCCCTTGCCGCCACCACCAAATCCGACCTGTTCCCCGGGATTCGGCCAGCAAAAAGTCCTCAAAACCATCTCCGTCAAAATCGGCGACGGCCAGCGTACGCGGGTGATCGAGAAGTAGCTCGCCCTGCAATGCGTGTTCTTTCCAAAGCTGCCTGACATCTCCCGGTGGATCGAACAGGGCAAGCCGCGCTGGATACATTTCGCTTTGCACGGCCAGCAGCGAGGGGGATTTACTCCCGCCGCGGCGAATCCGAGCAAGGCGCATCCGCGCTGATTGCGGCTGCTCGAAATAGGTATGGATGGCGAACAGGCGCCAGGGCAAATGAAATGCCGCTGGAGAACGAATCCAATAGTTACCCGAAACAATGTCCACCCGGTTGTCGGCATCGACATCGAAAACGAGCAGTCCAGATTGATAGGAAGCGGTGTAGAAGGAGTAAATCTCGCGGGAACGCCAGCGGGGTTTGTCCGGTTGATAAAAGCGGATCTGCATGCCTCGATGTGTAACCAAAATTCCGGAACGCCCAAACAGGTTGACATCCAGGCAATCGGCGAACTCAGCTTCTGAGTCGATTGGTGCTTCGGAATGGAAGTCGTCCCCTTCGAACCAAGAAAACCGGTCGGGGAGGGCAATCAAGGCAAGACCATTTTGGAAGGTGCAACCCGGGGCTGCGAATGAACCCGGGCGCAGCGGCTGGACTTCGAGTTTCACCAAATTCAAGGAGAAGATTCCTTCTCCCCACATCCAAGCCCGGAAGGGGTCCCGGGGATGGCCGGTTGCACCGCGCATGAGAGACGGAAGAGGCAAAGCCCGCTCCACCCACTGAATCTGCCCCCACCCAATACTGGCAGCCGCTAAGCAGAGAAGGATCCCCCGCATGGTTATGCTATTCTAGCCGCAAGTGAGAGAGCTGATCGAGCTTCTGGCTGGAAACAACGAAGAAGTCGCCTTGGATGTTGCGGCGCTCGAACTGGCGACGATTGAGTTTCCCGGCCTAGACGTTAGCCAGTGGCTGATTCTTCTCGATTCTTACGCGCAGGAATTATCCGAACGTGTTTCTCCCCAGGATGATCCCCTCACCTTCATCGAAACTGCGAATCAGTTCCTTTTCGAGGAATTGGGTTTTCGTGGAAACGAAGGTGATTATTACAGCCCGCTCAACAGTTGCCTGAATCAGGTTTTGGTGGAGCGCACTGGCTTGCCCATCACACTCTCGCTAGTGTACATGGAAATTGGCCGCCGGCTCGAACGCCCGATCTTAGGAATTGGAATGCCGGGCCATTTTTTGACCGCCTATGACGACGACGGCCAGCACATCTATGTCGACCCCTTCCACCGCGGGCGGATTTTAGAGGGCGAAGAATGTTTGAGTTTGGCGAGTCGCATCACGGGCCTTGACCTCCACGATCATTGGGAGGCGTTAGCGCCCGTCAGCAAACGACAAATGGCGTTGCGAATGTTGAACAACTTGCGCGCGGCTTACCTGCGGCGAGGAACCTGGGAAAAGGCGCTCCGCGTGCAAGAGCTCTTGGTGAGAGCCTGCCCGCTAGATGCTGTGGAGTACCGCCAACGCGGCTACCTTTACCTCCAGCTAAAGCGTTACCGCGAAGCTGCTGCGGATCTCTTGCGCTATCTCGCCCTCGACCCCGAGGCGCGGGACCGGGCCGATGTTGAGCGGCGGTTAGTTGGACTGCGGCGTTGGATTGCTGATCTCAACTGAAGAAGGCCATTTAGAGCCGCCAACAAATTCGACCCCCAGGCAATAGTCCATCTTGTGCCGCACGCAGTATCGAACCGATGCGGTTGCTGCAAACGGTGGAGATTGCACGCGAATTTGAACGTAAGTTTGAGGCTCCACTGGCGCCTCGGCTTCCAGACGTGCCCCGCTCCCACTTGCATCCAAAACCTTAGCGCGAACCACCACAGGATGCCCGTGCACGCCGGTGAAGCTCAACAGGGCGCGGCTTTGAACCTTGGTTCGCTCAAACCTGCGCAGGCCCGGCTTGGCATTCATATCCATTCCTCTTCTCGCCCTCACCTTAACAAAGCGCGCTCACCGAAACTATGGCGAGTTCGTTCTAGAACGATAAGGTGAGATTGATCCGAGAAACACTCTAGACCCTCACAAGGCTGCGTTTCAGCGGACCCTGTTGCCAAGACGCAGCGCCCGTCAACCGTCCTTCGATGTTAGAGTGGCGAAGTGAATGCTGCTTTGCTGATTCGGGGCGCACGCCAGCTGGTGACGATGCGAGCCGCGCCGGACGGCCGCACTCCCGACCTCGGTCTTGTCGCCGATGGGACGCTCCTCATCTGCGATGGCCGCATTGAACAGGTTGGGCCTTCGCGACGCATCTTGAACCTTACCGAGGCCCGCCGGGCGCAAGAGATCGAAGCGACAGGTTGCCTTGTGATGCCAGGTTTTGTGGATGCAGAGGCTGACGTATTTGGCGAGTCGCCAACGCGGGTCTCCCTGCGCCGGGCCGTGGAGCGCTTGATTGAACACGGAACGACAACAATCAGTTGCTTGCTTCCAGGCACTCGCGCCTGCAAGCTCGTCGAGCGACATCCGCCACCGCTCACAATTCACTTCCGAGGCCGCGCCATACCGGGCCTTGAGTACCCCTTACGGCGATATCTCGACCGGAGCCTTGAGCCAGAAGAGGGAAGCCGGCCGTGGCGCGTTGTGGCTTCAGGCTTCCATCCGCAACGTTCGCCGGCTTGCAACCTCCAAACCGCTGCGTCTCTTGCAGTCGTAAACGGCAAGATGACCATCGAAGCTGCTTTACGCGCTATTACAAGCGAAGCTGCTGCAGCAATTGGCCTGGCAGCAGAGATCGGTTCCCTAGAGCCTGGAAAATATGCGGATCTAGTGGTTTTAGATGTTTCCGACTACCGCGAAATTCCCGGGCATTTTGGCGTAAATCTGGTGCGCGCCGTCATTCGAAGAGGCCAGATGATCTATGAACGAGGAGAATTTGCCTGGTGAGGCCGTTAATTGAGTGTGTCCCGAACTTCTCTGAAGGCCGCGACCGCGCCGTAATCGAGGCTATCGTGAACGCTGCGAATACCGTGGCTCAGGCCACAGTGCTCGATTATCAAAGCGATCCCGATCATCACCGCTGTGTCGTCACCCTGGCAGGACGACCGGAGGCGGTCGAAGAGGCGGCCTTCCGTGCAGTCGCCGAAGCGGTACGGCGGATTGATCTCAACCGCCATCGCGGCGCGCATCCACGAATTGGCGCGGCAGATGTAGCGCCTTTTGTCCCTGTGAGAGGCGTCACGATGAAAGATTGCGTGGACCTTGCACACCGGTTCGGCCGCCGCGTCTGGCAGGAGCTCAACGTGCCAGTGTACTTCTATGAATACGCCGCGCTCAGCGAGGACCGGCGGAAGCTTGAAAGGGTTCGCCAAGGCCAATTTGAAGAACTCAGGAAACAAGCCCTTGAGTGTCCGGAACGTCGTCCCGACGTTGGCGGGCCTGCCCTTCATCCCACTGCCGGCGCTCTGGCGGTGGGAGCCCGAAAATATCTGCTGGCGTTTAATGTCAATCTCGCCACCTCCGACCTTTCCGTAGCGGACCGTGTCGCCCGGCGCGTCCGCGAGTCCTCTGGTGGGTTGCCACACGTCAAAGCCATGGCGGTCTGGCTGGCCTCAAAAGGAGTGGTCCAGGTGTCTATGAATCTCACCGATTTCGACGTCACGCCGCTTCATACGGTCTTCCTGGCTGTCCAGCAGGAAGCGGCCCGGCTGGGCGTGGAGATTGCAGGAAGCGAGATCATCGGTCTCATTCCGGCCGCGGCGCTGGCGCAGTCTGGGGCGCAGTTTTTGAAATGTGAGAACTACTCTGAGGATGTCTTATTGGAGCGCCAGCTCTTAACAAAAGTGTTAGACTGAGGCTTACAAGGAGCCAGCTCTTTCATGCCAAACCGACGCCGTTTTCTCCAAACGATTCCTGCCGTTCCCGCGCTGGGCACAGTCGGCGCCAGCGAAGCGTTCGCCGCCCCAGCCGCTCGCGACTACTTTAAAGAGCTAGGAGTGCGTACCTTCATCAATGCGGCTGGGACCTACACGACGCTGACGGCATCGCTCATGACCCCCGAGGTGCTCGCGGCGTGGAACTACGCCTCAAAATCCTTTGTGCGGTTGAATGAACTGCACGACGCAGTGGCCAAGCGGCTAGCCGAGCTCTTGCAGTGTGAGGCGGTCATGATCACTTCGGGTGCGGCGGGAGCACTTGTGGTGGGCACAGCGGCCTGCATCACGGGTGATGATCCAGAGAAAATCCGACGGATACCAGATACAACCGGCATGAAAAACGAAGTGATCGTTCAGAAATCCCACCGCTACGGGTATGATCACGCTGTGCGCGCCTGCGGCATCCGGTTCATTGAGGTGGAAACGGCTGAAGAACTCGAGCGGGCGATCAATCCGCGAACGGCTATGATGCTGTTTTTCAATGACGCCGATCCGCGCGGGCAAATCCACGCCGAGGAATTCGTCCAGCTTGGCAAGAAGCATGGTATTCCGACATTCAACGACGCAGCAGCCGATGTTCCGCCAGTAGAAAACCTCACCAAATACACCAAGATGGGATTCGATCTGGTCACCTTTTCTGGCGGCAAGAACATGCGCGGACCGCAAAGCGCTGGCCTGCTGATGGGACGCAAGGATTTGATCGACGCCGCCCGGCTCAACACTTCGCCCTACAGCGATACGATTGGCCGTGGCCTCAAAGTGAACAAGGAAGAAATCCTGGCCATGTATGTCGCCGTGGAGTCGTATTTGAAGCGGGATCACGCGGCGGACTGGCGGGAAGCCGAACGGCGCGTGAAGTATATCGCAGACTCGCTGCGATCGTTCAAGACAGTGACCACTGAGATCAAAGTGCCAGAGATCGCGAATCACGTACCTCATCTCCACATCAAGTGGGATCAGAGCAAGATCACTGTGGCGGAAGTGGTGAAGAAGCTCCGTGATGGCGACCCCTCGATCGAGGTTGGGCCGGGCTCCCGCGAAGAGCTGATCATCAACACCTGGGTAGCTCAGCCCGGAGACGCTGAGATTATCGCCAAGCGTTTGCGAGAGATTTTGAAACCTTATCTCGGATAGAGCGCCAGGAACGCTCCGAAGTGCGATCTTCCGCTAGAGCCGCCTCGCCAGTTGAGCGAGACAATTCCTTCGCAATCGAGGAACGGTTGATACCTGTTAACGAGCAGGCGGCAGGATCTTGGTATTGGCAGGAAGAGTGAACAGATCATCCTTAAGGTCGTTATTAATCGTCACGCGCTCGGAGAAGATTTCAAACACCTTTTCTCCGTTTCTTTCGCGCTGAATTTGATACGGCCACTGCACGCCCCTCACATCACGATATTTCGAGAAACGCGTCAGTTCTTCAAACCGCTCGCGCGTCCGTTCATCGCGCCGCACGTACTCTTGTTTGACTGGCAGTTTCGTTGAACTGTGAAAGAATACGCGTACGGTCTTGTTTTCCGAATCGGTGATGCTGACAATTTGCACAGGCTGGTTTTCCCACACATCGGTGCCCTCGTGCTCGATCAGCATCCCGGGTTCGCCGAGGCGCATTCGCAGAATATAAAAAATGTTTCGCCGGGTAGAATCACGAAAACGCTCCTCGGCTTCTTTGCCCAGCGGACGAGCCCCGCGATAGGTGATCTGCCATCCCTCATTCTCGTTAAAGAGAACAGCATAATCTTCCTGATCTTTGCCGAATGACTGCCGCTCCCGGAGGCCGAAAAAGTTCGGGGAGGGAACCGCAGGGCGCGTCAGATAACGCGTGTAAATCCGAGCCCGGGCCAGGCCGGACAACTGTTCTCGGAAGAAGGAATAAACTCTTCCGGCTTCGATCCGGTCTCGCATTTCAAGAAAGCGCTGGCCGCCTAAAGCCTCAATCGCTTCGTCCACTGCTTTCTTGCCCCGTTCCTGGCGGCTCTGTGCCGCTAGGGGAAGGGCAGGCAAACTGAGGATCAGCTCACGCCGTTTCATGGCCGTTTGGATAAATCCTCTTCTTTTAAGCCGGAGTTCAGCTTATATTCTAGGATGGAAATTTCGGCCACTACTTTACCCTTTTGTGAAACCTTCATGGAGTGTGGAAGTTTGATTCCGTCCACTTCCCTCCAATCACCATAGACACCTTCGTTTTCCACCGGTCCGGAAAGGTCCTGACTTTTGTAACTGAGCTTGGTCGGCAATCCGCTGGCATCCAGTTCAACTCGCGCCCAGTTGTTCTGAGAATCAGTGATCTCAATGAGATTGGGACCCGCAGCGTTGACTTGGCGGTCGGCGATGCGGTCACTAAGCCAGAGACTAATCGGATTCCGAAACACTTCTTCCTGGGTTTGTTTGGCGAACTGAGGGGGGAGGGGACCTGTTCCCTGGGGTCCAGAGAGAAAGCCGCCACCTTTTCCGTCGCTGTACACCGTAATCGTGCCAAAGGGAAGCTTCTGATCGAGACGGATCTGAGGACCGAGGATGCGCGTAACCTGAGTGACTTTCAAGCCCCCTGGTACATTCTGTACGGTCACGTTGGCCGTATGCATGTAGTCCTTCACCGAAGCAATGCGTTCAGCGCCTCCGACAGCCCGCTGCAATTTCGCCAGTAGCTGTTTGCCAGCGGCAAGGGTCTGCGCATCGGCCTTTGCTGTGGCTGGCTTGGGCTCGGGAATGGAGATGTCCAGTTTGTTTACCGGCAAGTTAAGCGTACTTAAAGCAGTTCCCAGATCCTTCGGGCCCACAGCGACAATGACGAACTCTTCCGGTTTGATGTACTGTTTGGCTACGCGGAGCACGTCGACTTTGGTCACCGCGGCGATGGCCTTTTGGTATTGGAAAATGAAGTCTTTCGGATAGCCGTAATATTCGTAGCGCATGAGCCGCTGGATGGTTTTGGCGGGCGTATCGAAGTTGAAGACGAAGCTGTTTAGGGTACTCTCCTTGGCGATGCGCAGCTCTTCGTCAGTCACTTCTGCAGAACGGATTTTATCTACTTCCTCCCGAATCACTTTCAATGCATCGACGGTATTTTCCGCTTTGACGCTTCCCCCAATCACGAACGTTCCTGGGTGGTCCATTTCGGCATTCCAACCTGCGCTGATGCTATAGGCATAACCGAGGTCGCTACGTACTTTTTGCAACAGGCGGCTGGTGAACCCACCCCCTCCGAGAATGTCCGCCATGACTTCCAGCGCTGGGTAATCTTTATCGCTGAGCTTACCGCCGAGATGACCCATGCGGAAGAACGTCTGATTCACGTCGGATTTTTCCGCAAAGTAAATGCCCGGTTTGGCCTTCGCGGTTACGGGAGGGACTGGGGGGGGCGCTGGCCTCTTTACGTTCCACTTGGAAAACAAATTCTCCAGCTTGACACGCATGGTGCTGGTCACGAAATCGCCGTACACAGCCAGGATGATGTTGGAGGGGAAATAGTAGCGATCATAAAAGGCTAGCAAATCCTCGCGCCCGATGCGGTCTAGAGTCTCGTATTCCATCTGCCGGCCCCAGGGCGTCTCAGGGCCATAGACGAGCCGCTCAAACTCGCGCGCAGCGATCGCGCCCGCTTGATCGTTTCGGCGGGCAATCGAGCTGCGCAGCCGGCTTTGAATAACCTCGATCTTGTCCTGGGCGAAACGCGGTTCGGTCAAGATCTCATAAAAGATGTTGAGCACCTTGTCGGTGTGCTCGGAGAGCGTATTGAATCCAATGCTGCCGTTCGTCTCACCCACTCCGCTCTCGATCGAGGCTGCCATTCCTTCAAGCAACTCATTCAATTCGTCGCCCGTTCGCGACTTGGTGCCTCCGGTGCGGAGCACGTCCCCGAAAACGTCCGAAAGACCTGTCTTTTCTGGCGGGTCAAACACGTTCCCCGTGCGGACGTAAGCAAAACCGCGTACTAAGGGCAACTCATGATCTTCGAGGAGAAACACTTTCAGGCCGTTGGCGAGCGTAAAACTGGTGATCTCGGGGAGACGAATCTCCTTCAGGGGGCGGAATTTTAAATCTCTCCAAGTTCTCGAGGCCGACCTGGCAACAACAGGGGCCTTCAGGTTTGCAGCGCCAGATTTTGCGGGCGCTGGTTTTGCCCCCCGGGGAACCATTTGAGCTGCGGCTGTTCCGCAAAGAGTTACGGTGAGACAAATGGCAATTCGCAGGGCGCTCGGATTCACTGGCCTTCTCCTTTCGACGGCGCTTTCGAATACACGACAGTGCGCGCCGATTCCACTAAGTAGGTTTTCGCTACCCGCTGCACATCTTCCGCGGTGACTTCGTTGATCTTCTGGATATTGGTAAACATCCGGCGCCAGTCTCCAAACCGCATATAGTTAGAGGCGAGTTGCAAGGCCATACCCAAGTTGCTCTCCAGGCTCCGCACTAGCCCGGCGCGCACCTGTGCCTTGATACGGTTGAGGGAAGCTTCGTCGACTTTCTCTCTCTTCATCCGTTCGATGACTTCTAAAATAGCCCGCTCGTTCTCTTCCACGGTTTTGCCGGCAGAAGGAGCGGAGTAAAGAAAGAAAAGATCCGGGTATTTGGACCCGAAAAACGTGGCGCTCGCTCCAGCGGCCAGCGCGATCTTCTTTCTCTCCACTAACTCCTTGTAGAGGATTCCGGTCCGGCCCTGCGATAGTAACCCGGCCAGGACTGCCAGCGCTGGACTGTCCGGACTTGTCGGTTCAGGCCGCTTGTAGCCGATATACAGAACCGGCTGCGTCGGAGACTCAACGCTCACTCGGCGTTCCCCGGTCTGAGGAGGCTCCTCCGTGATCACGCGGGGCGGAGTCGGTCCGGATGGCAACGACGAAAAATACTGGTCCGCCAGACGCTTGATCTCCGCCGGATCCACATCCCCAGCAATGGCGACAACCATGTTCGAAGGAACGTAGTATTTTTTATAAAATTCGAGGGCATGTTTTGCCCGCAAGTTCTCAATATCGCTCGCCCATCCAATGAGACTTCGCTGGGGATGGGCGATGAACGACGTCGTCAGAAGAGCTTCTTGCAGTTTGCCTTGCGGCGAGGATTCGAAACTCATGCGCCGCTCGTTTCTGACCACATCCCGCTCGGCATAGAATTCTCGCATCACTGGGTTCTTAAATACCTGTGAAGTCAAAAAGAACCATAACTCAATGCGGTTGGCGGGCAAGCTATAAAAGTAAAACGTGGAGTCGAAGGAGGTGCCAGCATTCAGTTGTACGCCGCCGTTTTCCGAAATGATCTTCGAATAGGCTTCCTTTTCAACGTAGCTATTGGCTTTGTTGATGGCTGCCTTCAGATCAGCCTCCAGTTGTTGAATCACTTGTTGCGAAGCACGCGCACCTTTGTTTTTCTCGCTTTCCAACTGATCGTAGATCCGCTCAATCTCCTCAAGAGCTTTTTTTTCCTCCGGCCAGTTCTTCGTACCGAAGGTGTCGGTTCCTTTGAAGGCCATGTGCTCAAACATATGCGCCAAGCCAGTCATCCCAGCCGGGTCATTCGCTGAGCCCACATTGACGTGAGTCACCATGGAGACGACAGGGGCTTGGGTTCGTTTGAGAACAATGAAATGTAGACCGTTGGCAAGTGTGAATTCCGTGACGTTTTTTTCAAACTCTTTGAGGTCCTGCCCAGCAAGACTCAGCGGCACAAAAGCGATCAGGGCTAGCCGCAACCAATTTCTTTGCATGCTTTGATTACTCCGTAAGGATCGCGAGAGCTTACCTTCCAGTTTACTGAGTCTCTCGCCAGACCGTGGCGCTTCCAACTCCACCGGGAGCACGCTGCAGGCAAGTTCCAAGTTGGAGCAAGAGTGAGCAGGGCGCCTTGTTGCCGCCGGTTGCGATAGACTCAAAGGGCTTTTATGTGGCCCACGGTAATCCTGTTGATGCTGAGTTGCTTCCCGGTGCGGGCGGCCCTTCGAGCGGGAGCGGCGGCTGCCGACATCACACCCCAAGAATGGCCAGTGAGACTGATTGGAGGTTTCAGCTTAGACCTCGCACAATCGGCTCACGATCCCCTCTACGCCCGGGCAATCGTCTTAGAGGAGGGCAGCGTCCGCATTGCCATCGCCCTTATCGACAGTTGCTACGTCAAGCGCGAGGAACTAGACCGTATCAAAGAACTCGCCTCCAAACGAACCGCTATCCCCACCAGCCGCATGATGATCGCAGCGACGCACACGCATTCAGCGCCCCCGTCTCGAGCACAAGCAAACGACCAGAAGGAAATCCGCTATGTCAACCGTTTGGTGGAGCAGACGGCGGAGGCGATCGTACGCGCCAACCAGAATCTGCAAGAAGCAAAGCTCGGCTGGGCCGCAGTCCCGGTGCCGGAGGAACTGTATAATCGCCGCTGGTATCTACGTGAAGGCTCCATCGAGCCGAATCCTTTCGGCGAACGTTCCGACCTAGTGAAGATGAATCCCCGCGCGGGCTCGCCAGAACTGCTGCATCCGGCAGGTAGCATCGACCCGGAGTTTTTCGTGCTCTCGATTCAGAGCAAAGCTGGAAAACCCCTTGCGCTACTTGCCAACTACTCGCTGCATTATGTCGGAGGAGTCCCACCCAACCAAGTGTCGGCGGACTATTTCGGCGAATTCTCACGGCTCGTGGCGCAGCAACTCGCGCCGGCCGATTCCTCCTTTGTCGCCCTGTTGACGAATGGCACCAGTGGCGATGTCAACAATATCAATTTTCTTCATCCTCGCCCCAGATCCGAACCCTTCGAGCGCATCCGAGCCGTGGCCGGCAGACTCGCAACCCACGCCGTTCGCTTGGCCAATCGCATCTCATACGAGGATTCAGCCCCAGTTCGCATGCAGCAGCAAATTCTCAGACTCCGCTATCGCAAACCGACTCCTGAACAACTCCGCTTTGCGCAAGCCGCTTTAGAACAAGACGATGAGTCAAAGTTGCCCCCTCGGGCGAAAGCGTACGCCCAGCGCGCTCTGGCGCTCGAGCGCGGTCCAGAGTTTGCTGATCTGAAGCTCCAAGCGCTGCGCATTGGTCCGGTCGGGATCACGGCAATTCCTTGTGAGGTCTTCACCGAAACGGGACTGACCATCAAAGAACTGAGTCCGTTGCAGCCAACCTTTACCATTGAGCTTGCCAACGGCCATTATGGCTATCTGCCAACGCGCCGGCACTATGCGCTGGGCGGGTACGAAACCTGGCTGGGAACGAACAACCTTGAGCCCGAAGCCTCAGCTAAGATCACACGCACGCTGCTAGCTCTGCTCGAGGAAGTGGCCAAGTAGTCCCAGGCGCCCAGCAGTGGCCTCAGCGTTGAAGCTATTCTGAAGCTTGGCGCGACATCCAGGATTCCTTGCTTATCTTTCCTTTGCTTCGGTGAGTTTTTTCTGGGGGACGACGTATCTCGGGATTCGGGTTGGGCTGGAGTCCTTGCCTCCTCTCGTGCTTGTCGCAAGCCGGTTTCTCCTGTCGGGAAGCGTGCTTCTCATCGCACTGCTCGTTGCCAGGATTCCCATCCCGCGCGGACGCGATTTGTGGATCAACGTCTTGCTTGGCCTGCTCGTTTTAGGTTGCGGGAACACGTGTTTGACTTATTCCGAACAGTACATTCCCTCGAGCCTGGCAGCGCTGATTGTGACCTTATCCCCTGTTGTCTTAGTCACTATGGAATCGCTGCTGCCGGGTGGGGAAAAGCTGACCGCTGGTACGCTGGTAGGACTTTCTGTGGCGATTTGCGGAGCTGCGGTGCTTGTGGGGCCTGACGTCTGGACTCAAGGGCTGTCGGGAAATGTAGTGAAAGGATTTTTGATTCTCCAGCTGGGTAGCATCGCTTGGAACAGCGGCTCGTTGTGGCAGCGGCGCCTACCGGCAAAAGTGCACCCTTTCGCCAGCGCCGCCATTCATCAGCTGGCTGCTGGCGTCGCCTTCGCGCCTTTCGCGTTGCTAGAGACCAAGCCAGCCATTTGGGACCTCAAGGCGATCGGGGCCATAGTTTATCTGGCGACCTTCGGCTCGATCATCGGCTACACATCCTATATCGTGACGCTGCGCACCTTGCCTGTGGCCATCGTTTCCCTCTACAACTACATCAATCCCGTTGTTGCGGCCATCCTCGGCTGGCTTGTCTATCGCGAGCCTTTTGGCCGGCGAGAGCTACTGGCCATGGCGATCATCTTCGCTGGCGTCGCCATCGTCAAACGCTACGGGCACCGGGACTAGCGCCAGGAGTATGATGTTGCTCATGATCCGTTGTTGCCTATTTTCCCTGTTGCTCACTGTAGCCCTCACCGCGCAGAATCGGCCGCCCCGTCCTGTTCTTCCTGGAGAAGATTGGGTCCCACTGTTCAATGGCAAGGATCTTTCGGGATGGGTGGAGGTCGGCAAAGAGAAATGGACTGTTCAAGACGGCGCCATCCATGGCATGGCGGTGACCAAAGAATACGGCTACCTGATGACGGAGAAGAAATATAAAGATTTTCATTTGTTTTTGCGCTTCAAATGCGAGGGTGACGGCAACAGTGGTGTCTTCTTCCATGTAGACTTTAAGCCTGGCACGCCCCATGTTTCCCAGGGACTCCAGTTTGAAGTCGATTGCACGATTGGCCGCCACACAGGAGGCATTTACGGCGACGGGCGGCAATGGATCGTCTGGCCCGCTCCAGAGAACGAACTCGTCGTGCGCCACAATGAGTGGAACGAGTACTTGCTCAAAGTTGAGGGCAACCGCTACGTCTCCCGTTTAAACGGCGTGCAAATGGTCGACTTCACGGACCCTCAGCCGAAGTCCTTCGACGGCGCCATTGCCCTTCAGCTTCACTCGGGCGGCCGCGGCAATATGTGGTTTAAGGATATCTGGATTCGCGATTTGAGCAAGCGTTAGCTTTGGAACGCAAGCCTGTACTCTTCTACTGTGACCATTACGCGATTCCGCTACCTAAGGGTCACAAATTTCCCATGGAGAAGTACGCCCTGGTCCGCGACCTGTTGGCGCAAGACGGAATCTTCGAGTTTCAAGCGGCACCTTTTGCTGATCCAGCCGTGGTGAAGCTGGCGCATGATGCCGATTATGTAGACCGGTTCCTGGAGGGCAGGCTAGATCCCCAAGCGATTCGCCGTATCGGGTTTCCTTGGTCAGAGAACCTCGTGCGGCGCACGATGGCCAGCGTGGGCGGATCACTGGCAGCGGCCGAGCAAGCGATGCTGTATGGATGGGGCGGAAATTTAGCCGGAGGCACCCACCACGCCTTTCGCTCCGAGGGATCTGGATTTTGCGTTTTTAACGATATCGCGATCGTGATTCAGTGGTTACGGTCACAAGGCCGTATCCAGCGCGCTGCCGTCATCGATCTCGACGTGCACCAGGGCGATGGCACGGCACAGATTTTCGAAGATGACCCCGACGTGCTTACTTTGTCCATGCATGGACGGAACAACTTCCCATTTCGCAAACGAAAGAGCAAGATCGATGTGGAACTGGCCGACGGCGTGGGAGATGAGGAATACCTGGAGAAGCTGCGCTGGGTGCTTCCGCAGGTGATTCAATTCCGCCCGGATTTCGTGGTTTTTCAATCCGGTGTGGACCCTCTAGAAAGCGACACCTTAGGCCGGTTGTCGTTGACAGCCAAAGGTCTCTCTGAGCGGGACCGTCTTGTGCTGGAGATGTGTCGCCAGTATGGTGCGCCGCTCTTAGTGGTGTTGGGTGGGGGCTATTCCAAGCCAATTGAACGCACGGCGGAAGCGCATGCATCAACCTACCGGATGGCTGCCTCCGTTTATCGCTCTGCAAACGAATGCCGCCGCAGCACCCAACCTAGAAGCCAGTCATCTTTTTCACCAGCGTGAAGAACTGCTTTTTCCTTTCCGTATTCAGATCCCATCTCACAGGTAGACTCTGAAAACCATCCTGGTAGTTGTTCTTCCCTGGATCGAAGTAACCCCAGCTGGCGTAGGCTTCTACGGCTTTTCGCAGATTGTTGACGGGCTTGTCGAACTCGAAATGATCATCCTCGTTAAAGAGGATGGGCATCGGGCGGTAGGCTTCCATCCGGCGCACTTCTTGCACCATTTGAAAGATACGATTTGGATCTGATACGCCATTGCCGTGCAGAAGAATGAAGTCTGAGGCTCGGACAACGTTGGGCGTGGGGAGACTCCCACCGTTGAAGCTGGCCCCAACCAGAAGCCGGCGCCCGTCGACTTTCGTCGACTTCACTTGTTCAATCAGCTCGTGAATTCGCGCTGCTTTTAGGATGTCTCGGTCATAAGCGCGGTTGTCGCATTCGTTAGCGACTTCGATCAGCACATGGCGATAGCCCTGGCCGAGAATCCAACGCGTGGCTTCGTCAACGGCTCTTCGCACGGCCGCATCGTCAGTCAGCCGCTGGTCCTGTCCGAAATAGAAATAGCCGACAATGGGCGCCATGCCGAGCTCATCGGCACGGTCGAGAATGCGCTTCATGCGCTTTAAATACGGAGGTTTTAAGGTCCCATCAGCCCGAAAACTGCTGTTATGCCAGGGCTGCTGCTTGGAATAACCTTCCGGACTTCCGCCTTGAAAATTAATGGTAAAGCTTAACACCCCATGGTTCCGCCAGAGGGGCATGGCAGCGAGGAATTCTCGATTGTTGCGCTCGGGGTTCCACTTGCCCGTGTCGGGATATTTCCACCGGTGTACGGTTTCTGGGTTTTCATCGTCAAAGATCCCCTGGACCATCCGCGTATTAAACAGCAGACCCTCAATCTTCATGCCCTCGAAGCTGCGACCACGGTAGGTAGGTACGCCATTAATTAGAAAGCGATCGCCATGGATGTCGATTGTTGTCCGACTGCGCTTGGCAAGCAACTTGGAGGCACAGGCCAGAGGGGCTGCTTGGAGCACCTGACGCCTTGTTAGCATGTTGACCCGATTCCCTTTTAAATTTTGATCTTGCGTGTGGCCTGCTGGTTTGCTTCCCAGTAGGTTTTTTTGAGCGTGATCCATGGGTCATCAGCTGCTGGCTGCACACGGCCCTTGGTGTCGGTGGCGCGGCTGGTGAGGGAGTGTTCGCCGGGTGAAGCGCCTTTCCACTCATAGGACCAAAACGTCCAGCAGTAGGGATGAGAGTTCTCACGGTGCAGAGAAACGGGTGTCCACGGACCTTCATCGATCTTCAGTTCGACTCTATGAATGGGGGTTCCATCTGACCAAGCTGCGCCCATCACTCGCAAGGAACCATCCTGGCGCCGAGTCACCCGTCCGACTACAGATTTGAGGTTCATCCTTCCGACGGAAGTTTCGCGCCAGATGATTTGATCGCCTTGCTTTTCGCCGCGGATGGTGACGTAGTCGCGGCCCATGAACCGGGAGAGGAAGGCTCGATCGTGGATTTCGATTCGTGTCAGCCATTTCACCCATGCCACTCCGTACCATCCGGGCACGACGAGCCGCAGGGGCGCACCAAACGGTTTTTCGAGTGGCTGACCGTCCATTTCATAGCAGAGCAGGACATCGTTGCGGAGAGCCTCTTTGAGTGGTAGCGAGCGAGCGAAATGTTGCGGGTAATCGGCTCCGCGAATTTTCTCATTTCCGGAGTCAGCGGCGAAGAAGACCGCTTCATAGGCCTCTGGCTTGATCCCACATTCTTTGAGCAGCGGGCCCAGCGGTGCGCCTTTCCATTTCGTGTTGTAGATCAGGCCACCAGCCGGGCTGTTGCCTGAGCACTCGATTGTAACGATCTGTTCTCGGGCTTTTCTCCGCTTGATGTCTTCGAGGGAGAGTGTGAGGGGGCGTTCCACTAAACCTCGAATGTGAAGGCGCCAGCCGGCGGGGTCGACTTCTGGGTAGCCGTAGTGAGCGACGCGGAAACGGTGGGCCTTCGGGGTAAGCCATTCGGTGGTTTGCTCCCAGGGTAAGGTAGGCCGCTCCGGATTGGGCGGCTTGGTATCCAGAAATGGAATTCCTTCATCGGAGGCCTGTGCAAGAGCCTGGCAGTAGTGGACGAAGGCAGGGGCGAAGAGAGTCAGCGGGATGCAATCACGGCGTAGAGGCTTGCTCATGAGCTCTATGGTAGAGCAGTTTCTCGGCGGTTGAGGCGCGGCAAGTCGCTGAGCTCTGCGCTGCAGCAGGCTCGCGGAAGGCGAGACTCCATCGCGAGTAACCAGCCTCCCAAGGCACCGGGTACTCGCGAAAACAACTGGGACAACGATACCGCCCACCGACCGGGCGCATGGGCGCTGGATGCATCCAGTAACACCAAATATTCAGAAAGTACGACCAGCACTTTGACATGATTTCCTCCTTGGTGACAGCCTGCTGCGCGCTGTCCGGCCTGCCTGCTACGTCCTGTGTCCTACGGCCCTGCGTCCTACGGTCCTGCGTCCTACGGCCCTGCGTCCTACGGCCCTGCGTCCTACGGTCCTGCGTCTGGGGCCGTTTTTTCCTGTGCCTGGCGTCTGGCGCCCTGCGTCTGGCGCCCTGCGTCTGGCGTCTGGCGTCTGGCGTCTGGCGTTCCCCCCCCAAGGATCTTTTCGGAGAAAGTGGGAAGAGGGATGAGCGGGGTGAGTTCGGTAGATTCCCTAGGGTAGGTGGTGAAAATTCCCTTGGGGGAAGGTCCGACGTTTGGTGGAATCGCTTTTGCTTGATTTGCTTTGAGGCTGAGCTCGAGGCTCATGTTCCTGCAAAATGGCGATCTTGGTGGAAACAGGCCCTAGGCCTAAGATAGAGAGAAGGCTTGCCCTTCCAGCATGATGCGAAAGCGATTCTTATGGAAACTCCGTGATTCTGAGATCATCCTTGGCGACCGTACGCTCCTAGTCGGCATTCTCAACGTAACGCCAGATTCCTTCTCTGATGGTGGCCGGTATCAGGATCCGGACCGCGCCTACGCCAGGGCGCTCGAACTCGAGGCGCTCGGTGCGGACATTCTTGATATTGGGGCGGAATCGACGCGTCCCGGTTCTGAGCGCATTTCTGAAAGCGAGGAAATTCGCCGCCTGATTCCGGTGTTGAAAAAACTGCGGGGCAAGTTAAGCATTCCGATTTCTGTGGATACTTACAAGTCTGGTGTTGCGGCGCGCGCTCTGGATCTTGGAGTAGCCATCATCAATGACCCCTCCGGCTTGACCTTCGACCCGCAACTGGCGAAAGTGGTAGCCCAGGCCGGCGCTGGATTGGTTTTAAATCACATGCGAGGAACGCCCGAGACCTGGGCGCGTCTGCCTTCGCTGAAGAATCCCACCAGCGCAGTTTGCGGCGACCTGGCGGCCTCGGTACACCGGGCGACGCGATTTCACGTGGACCGGGCGCGATTAGTCGTAGACCCGGGACTCGGTTTCGGCAAACGAAAAGAAGAAAACAGCCGTTTGATTGCTGAGCTTCCTGAGTTGTCGAAAGAGTTGGATCTCCCGGTCATGGTTGGACCGTCCCGGAAAAGCTTCTTGAGACAAGAAACGGACATCGAGACGACGTTTGCTACGGCGGCTGCGGTTGCGGCGTCTATCCTGCGAGGCGCCCATCTAGTGCGTGTCCACGACGTGAAAGAAATGTTGGCCGTTATCCGCGTGGCGGATCAAATCTTGATGGCGCAACCGGAGAAGATTTTCGAAGAACCTGCCCCTTATCGGAAAGTTCCAAGCCGGGAACCGTTGCGCGTCAAGGGCCGGAAAGCTTCGCCTCGGGAGCAATCGCCGGCAGAGCCTGCCCAGGCTGTGCCGCCGCGTCCTGTGGTGGCTCCAGTGACGAAAACAGCCGCTCCGGCCGGGCCAGCCATGAAGGTTTTGAAGGTCCCCCGGGCTCAAAAGAAAGCGGCGCCTTCGCTGGAGACAACGTCTGAGGTTGTCGAAACGGCGGAGGCATCCACTCGAGCGGCGCAGAGTGAGAAAAGTGAGAAAGAGGAAAGGGCGGTGCCTAGCGGCGGATGGGGTCCGGTTCGGCGCCCTTCCGTTCCTACCAGTGCCGGCTTGCAAACAGGGCCGGACAGCACATACGAGGATCGCTCCGCAGAGGCGAAAGAAACTTCCATCGCTTCGGAGGAAGCGCCAGTGAGCGAGTCCTGAGGAATCGTGATGCGGCCTGACCCGGATCCGCAGGCGCTTTTACAGCGCATTCTGCAAAGCCCTGGCTTTCGCCAGTCGCCACCGCATCAAGCCCTGCTTCAGTATATCTGCGGGCTCACGCAAGGCGGCGAGTTTGAAGCGCTCCAGGAGCACGACATCGGGGTCCGGTTGTTTGGGCTGGCGCCTGGTTACGACGTCCAGGCGCAACCACTTGTCCGGCGTCTGACCGAGGAAACGCGCGAGCTCTTAGCGGACTACTTTCGCCAGCAAGGCCATCGCGAGCCGCTGCGTTTGGCCATCCCCAAGGGAGAGTATCGCGCGTTTTTTTATCAAGCTTCACCCGAAGAACTTGATCCTGAGCCCCTCCAAGCGCTGGTTCAGTTTTGGGCCCCTTACCTGTCAGTCGATGCGCGCAATTATCTGGTACACGGGCAGCTTGCAGGCGATCAAGTTTCGATTCCTGAAGCGTACGCCCTGATAAAGGTGGCGAGTGTCTTTGAAAAACAACACGGGGCTTTAGAGATTCGAGCGATTGAATCCTTCGACCTTGGCGATTTGCGCGGGGTGAACCTAATTCTGCTCGGAACTGCTGACAACAACAGCCTGTTGAAGGCAGCGCTTGACGACCGCCCGGCACAGGCCTTGGTAAAGCGCCTGGCCGCCGCGCCGTTCCAAGGCACCGTTACCGTAATCACGGGACCCGACGCAGAGAGCGTGTTGCAAGCAGCAACCTTTGCGACCTCCGAAGAGTCGCTGGCGAGAATGCGAGACCGAGCCCTCGCATCTGACTTTCCGCCGGATTTCGAATTCAAAATTCGAGGAGAAATTTAACCTCTTCCGGGCACTAAATCACTTCGTAACTTGTGTCTGTGCCGTCGTTAGGGTCCTTCGACCAGTGGATTACGGCCCTGTTTGTGCCTCTGGCTTTCTGGATTTTATTCAGTGGGCTGGATGACCTGTTTGTCGACGCAGTGTGCCTGTTCACTTGGATCACAGACCGCCTTCTTTACGGCGAGGCGGATTTCCGCCTCGAAAAAGAGCTCGCATTCAGCGAGCCGCAGAGGCGTATCGCCATTCTTGTCCCTCTCTGGCAAGAAGCGGCGATCATCGGTCCGATGGTGCGCAGTAATCAGGCGCGCATCCTCTATCAAAATTACGACTTCTTTCTGGGTGTCTACCCGAACGATCCGGATACGGCCAGCGAGGCGCGGCAACTGGCGCTTGAGTTCTCTAACGTGCACGTCGCCTGTTGCGGACATCCTGGGCCCACTTCGAAGGCCGACTGTTTGAACTCTCTTTACCGCCACTTGCTCCAATTCGAGAAACAAAGGAGCGTACAGTTTCAAATTTTTGTCATCCACGATGCAGAGGATGTGATTCATCCTCAGGCGTTGCATTGGCTGAACTACTGGATTGGGCTGTATGACATGGTGCAGATTCCGGTACTGCCACTGCCAACACCGTTACGACAACTCACCCATGGCATCTATTGCGACGAATTCGCGGAATTCCAGCTCAAGGACATGCCAGGACGTCAAATTCTCCAAGGTTTCATCCCCTCAAACGGTGTTGGCACAGGCTACTCTCGATGGGCCATGGATCAACTCGCAGGCTCCAACGGTACCCCTTTCGATGCAGACTCTTTGACAGAAGATTATGAAAACGGCTTTCAGCTCCACTTTCTCGGAGCGACGCAGTTCTTCATGCCGGTCCGTTTCGACCAAAAGCAGCCTGTTGCCACGCGCGAATATTTTCCGCAAAGGGCGCCAGCAGCAATCCGGCAGCGGAGCCGTTGGGTGACTGGGATTGCTCTACAAAGTTGGGCCCGGCACGGATTTCGCGGCGGCCTTGGAACCAAGTACTGGCTCTGGCGTGACCGCAAGGGGCTGGTGGGAAACCCTGTCAGCATGTTGACGACAATCATGTTCTGCTACGGAGGTGTGAGCTGGGTTTGCAGCCGGTTTACGGGAGGAGGCTGGGGACTCGGGCAGCTAGCGGATTCGCCCTTCGTGCTTTATCTGCTAGGAATGACCACCATCTTGCAGCTGTTGCATTTGGGTGTGCGGACTTGGTGCAGCGCCCGCATTTACGGCTGGCGATTTGCCTCCCTGACTCCGCTCCGCACCCTTTATGCCAACTACATTAACTTTCGCGCTACCGTCTCCGCAGTCCGACAATACGCTTGGTCCCGGCTGAGCGGCCAGCCTCTTCGCTGGAGGAAAACCGAGCACATCTATCCAGCTTGGACTCCACTAGCGCACGGCAATCCAACCGTGTCTTGCTTCGGGTCCAGTCCCCAAGCACAGAACCCCAACCAGCTGGCGTTTTGAGAAAAGCGCGGATCTGTTAAGGTAGGGAACGATCCTGTGCGAAACTGAAAGTTGGAACCTAGCGTTCGACCAGATGTTTTTGTCGTTGGTGGCGGAATCATCGGGTGTTCCATCGCGTGGCGGCTCTCCCAGCGAGGCCTGAAAGTGGCCATTTGCGACGAAAAGGAATTGGGGCGCGAGGGCAGCTGGGCTGGAGCGGGAATGCTTGTGCCGGGCTCTGAATTTGACAAGCCGGGCCCCGGGCTTGCTCTGGCTAAAGAGAGTTTGGATCTTTACCCTGAGTTCGTGACGGCCTTAGAAGAGGAATCCGGTAAACAAATTGACTTCACCCGCTGTGGAGCGCTTGAGATTGCGGACTCGCCAGCTGATTTTTATGAGCTGGAGCAGCGCGCACGGGCTCAAGCCACCCTCGGTATTTCGTTTGAATTGATCAAGCCCGGTGATTTGCCGCGGTTTCTCCGGCCTGGCCTGAGTGGCGCCATCTATTATTCTGGGGATGCACAGGTCGACCCTCGCTCCCTGATGCGCGCTCTCGAAACCGCGTTGAGCCGGCGGCGAGTCGAGCAGATCAAGAACAACGGGGCGATCCAGATTGATGTGTCGGGTGCTAGGCCTGTGGTGCGGCTGCGTTCGGGTGACCAACGAGAAAGCGACCATGTGGTGCTTGCAGCGGGCGCTTGGACCACGTCGATTCGCTGCGTTGGACGAAATCTACCCGCCATCCCAGCCGCTTTTCCTGTCAAAGGGCACTTGGTCGGCTACCACCTTCCTTCCCGTTCACTGCCTCATATTCTCCGGTTTCGCCACACCTATGTCGTGCAGCGGAGCTCGGGCTACACCGTGGCGGGAGCGACTGTGGAGTATGAAGGCTTTAATCGGAGCGTTGAGCTCGGCAAAGCGCGGCAGCTGGCCAAGCAGGCCTACGAACTTGCGCCCGGCTTGCTTCCCGCTGAACCCTGTGATGTGTGGATGGGGTTCCGGCCGGGCGTTGACGCCGGCGGCCCGCAGATTGGCCGTTGGGGAGACTCCAACCTGTGGCTCGCCTACGGGCACTTCCGAAATGGAATCCTACTAGCGCCTGTCACGGCTCTCCGGATGGCGGAGATGATCGTC
This sequence comes from Bryobacteraceae bacterium, assembly GCA_025056455.1. GTDB lineage: Bacteria > Acidobacteriota > Terriglobia > Bryobacterales > Bryobacteraceae > CADEFT01. Next base: position 92,101 of record JANWVY010000009.1, read on the forward strand.
CGTGCTGACGCCTGATTCGAGGGCTTGCAGAACTTCTTCCCATTCGGACATGCTAGTTTCCAGTTCAGAGCGTTGCTGGTCGAGAAGTGCTGCCAGTCTCACGGCGTTTTCCGCGGTGGTGAACACAGCGAGCTCACGTTCGGTTTGGGCGATCGCTTGCTCAAGCTCAGCGATGCGGGACTCAAGAGCCTGACAGCGATCCTGCATCTGCTTGAGTTTGATCGGGTTGATGCGTTTACCAGAAGCTTTCGCCTCGTATTTTTCCACGCTTGGCTCGCCGCCACCAGGTTGTCGATGGTTGACTGCGTTCGGTGGTAGCGCAGTGCCAGCAGTTTCTTGCTGCTTGCGGAAGAGGTAGTCTTCGTAGTTTCCCGGATAAACGCGCACTTCGCCCCCACCAACTTCAAAGATCTTGCTTGCCAGGCGGTCGATAAAATAGCGATCGTGAGAGACGAAGACTAGTGTTCCCTGAAATTCTTCGAGGGCGTTTAACAACACGTCTTTGGCCCGCATGTCAAGATGATTGGTGGGCTCATCCAGCAAGAGGAAATTGGAAGGGCGCAACAGGAGACGGGCAAGAGCATAGCGATTGCGCTCGCCGCCCGAGAGCACGCCAATCCGCTTGAAGACGTCGTCAGCCGAAAACAAAAAGCAGCCCAGTAAGCTGCGAAGCTCAGTTTGTGTGCGCGATCCAGCGATGCTCGTCAAATCGTCGAGAATCCGCGCCTCAGGATCAAGTTCCTTGTACTGATCCTGCGCAAAGTAGTCGATTTCCACGTTGTGGCCTAAGTTGTACTGGCCCGCGGAAAGCGGCTCCACTTGCGCTAGCAGTTTGATCAGCGTCGACTTGCCCGCGCCATTTGGACCCACTAAGGCAATCCGGTCGCCGCGCTCGATGCGGAAGCTAACGTCGCGTAGCACTTCCTTTGCACCGTAGCGTTTGTACACTCCGACGAATTCCGCCACCACGCGACCGCTGGGCTTCGGTTGTGGGAAGGAGAAGTGAATGGTCTCCTCCTCCGGAGGGATCTCCACCCGCTCCATCTTCTCGAGCTCCTTAATCCGGCTCTGTACCTGTTTTGCCTTGGTGGCTTGGTAGCGAAACCGGTTGATGAAGGTCTCGAGCTGTTCAATCCGCTCGTTCTGGTTTCGGGCGACCGCTTTCCAGTGATCCAGTCTTTCTTGTTTGAGCTGAAGATACTTTGTGTAGTTGCCGGGATAAAACCAGACGCGCTTGTTCCAGATCTCCACTAGTTTTTCGGTGGTTACGTCAAGGAAGTAGCGATCGTGAGAAATCACGATGTAGGCAAAGGGATAGTTGTGCAAATATTCCTCTAGCCAGTTACGGGCTTCTAGATCCAGGTGGTTGGTGGGCTCGTCTAAAAGTAAGAGGTTGGGTTTTTCGAGCAAGAGTTTGGCTAGCGCAATGCGCATCTGCCAACCACCGGAAAATTCATCCGTCAACCGGTTCCAATCTTCCTTCCGGAATCCAAGACCGTTGAGCACGATGCCGACTTGGGATTCCACGGCGTAGCCATCGCGCGCCTGAAACGCGGTCTCAAGCGCGTGGTAGCGCTCCGCCAGTTGCTGGTATTGGGCCGAGGCCGGATCGAGCTCAGAGAGCTGGTGCGAGATCTGGTCCATTTCCTCCTGCTTTTGACGCAGTTCCTGAAACACAGAGAGGCATTCCTCAAACACCGTCCGGCCACGAAGAGTTAGCCCTTCTTGCGGGAGATAGCCAATGCGAACGTTTCTCGCCAGCGTAATTTCCCCGCGATCGAGCTGCTCGAGGCCGGCCAGGATCCTGAGCAAAGTTGACTTCCCAGTCCCGTTGCCCCCGACAATGCCCACCCGGTCCTGGGGATGAATCAGCCAGGTCAAATCCTCGAACAGAATTTTATGGGCAAAGCGTTTTGCGGCGCCGCTTAGTTGAATCATGCGGGTGCCCAGCGAAAGCTCAGAGATCAGTTTGGGCGGTGACGGATCACTTGGCCGGCCCGGGCGTCAGTTAACTTACCGTCTTCAACCGCCACGACACCATTCACCAACACCCAATCAAAACCGTCCGAATACTGGTGAGGCTGTTGGAAAGTCGCTTTGTCCTGGACCTTGGAGGGATCAAAGATGACGATGTCAGCAGCCATGCCCTCTCGGATCAGCCCGCGGTCGCGAAAACCGAAGGTACGGGCTGGCAAGGAGGTCATCCGGCGGATGGCGTCTTCGAGCGTGAGCACCTTGCGCTTCCGCACATACTCTGCCAGCACGCGGGCGTTGGTTCCGTAGGAGCGCGGGTGGGGCATGCCCTGTCCGAACTCGCGGATTCCCCCATCGCTGGCTACCGCAGTGTGCGGATAACGCATGATGCGTTCCACGTCGGTTTCGCTCATCGAGTGATACACCATTTGCGCCCCACCCTGCCGCATCAGGTCGAGAATGGTCTCGATTTCGGCCTCCACAGTTGCCGGCCGGCCTAGGAGGACATTGATTTCGGAGACGTTCTTGCCTTCGTACTCTCGGTTAGGGCGGAAGGTGGCAACGGTGGCGTAAGCAAAATTGGGATGTCCCAAGTGTTTGAGGCGCTCCTGCATTTCCCGGGCAATGCGCTTGCGCGTTTCTGGGTTGGAGAGCCGTTCGAGTTGGGCTTCGCGCCCGTCCGCTAAGGCCCACGAGGGCAGGGTAATCCCCAGATTCGTGCTGGAGCGGTCATAAGGATACTGGTCCACCACCACGTCGACGCCTTGCTGGCGATATTGTTCGACGAGCGCGAGTGACTTGTCGCTAGAGCCCCACAAACGCCGGTTGTCGATTTTGAAATGCGATAGTTGGACCCGGGCGCCAGTCTCCTTGCCGACCCGCACGGCTTCCTCAATCGCATCCAAAATCTTGTCGCCTTCATCTCGCATATGGGAGGCATAGACGCCGCCATGCTTGGCCGCGGCCTTGGCCAGCGCAACCACTTCCTCAGAGTTCGAGTAGGTGCCCGGAATGTAGATTAGTCCGGTGGAGAAACCCACTGCTCCTTCTTTCATCGCGGATTCCACCAGCTCTTGCATCTGAGTGATCTCTTCCGGAGTCGCGAGACGGTTCGCCGTGCCCATCACGCGGGAGCGAACCGTATTGTGGCCCACTAAGCTAGCGACGTTGAGTCCAAGGCCCAAGGACTCCAGCTTGGCGAACCAAGCGCCGAGCGGGAATTCGGATCCGCCGCAGTTACCTGTCACCACGGTGGTGACGCCGTCCAGTAAGTAATTATCTCCACGCGGCACTTTTTCAACACCGCCTTCGATATGCGTATGGACGTCGATAAAACCAGGGGCAGCGACTCGCTCTTTGGCGTCAATTAGGCGAGTGGCCGTTTTGTGCGCTAAGTTCCCAATTGCGGCGATTTTTCCTTGCCGGATCCCGATGTCGGCGCGAAACCAGGGATTCGCCGAGCCATCGAGAACCCGCGCGTTCCGAATCAGCACATCGAAATCAGCTGCCCCTACCGGCGCTACCCCCAACAACAAAACCCGCAACAACAAGACAGCGAAGATCATGTGACTGGTCCGCAAAAAAAATTCAACGCTTTCGCAATGTAAGATTTCATCTCCGACCGGTTGACAATACCGTCCAGAAAACCATGCTGCAAGAGAAACTCACTGCGCTGAAACCCCTTGGGCAACTTTTGGCGGATCGTCTGTTCGATGACGCGAGGACCCGCAAATCCGATTAAAGCTCCGGGCTCCGCAATATTGAGGTCACCCAGCATGGCGAAGCTCGCCGTCACCCCACCTGTCGTCGGGTCGGTAAGCACGCTAATGTAAGGCACTCTGGCTTCATCCAAACGCATTAGCGCAGCGGAGATCTTAGCCAGCTGCATGAGGCTCACTGCACCTTCTTGCATGCGGGCGCCTCCCGACGCCGAGACAATGATCAAGGGGGTGCGGTTGGCGATACAGCGTTCGATGGCACGGGTGATCTTTTCCCCCATCACGGTGCCCATGCTCCCGCCGATGAACTTGAGTTCAAGAGCGCAGATCACCACGGTGCGCCCGGCCAGCTTGCCTTCCGCAAAGATGAGCGCGTCGGCCAGATTCAAACTCTGCTGCATTTCCGCAAGCCGGACTTTATAGGGTTTGGAATCCACGAACTCCAAAGGATCGGTCGACCGCATGCTAGCGTCGAATTCCTGGTATTCGCCATCGAACAAAAGTTTGAGCCGTGTGCGGGCGTCGATGCGGAAATGATAGTTACATTTTGGGCAGACCTGGAAGCTTTCCTCGAGCGCTTTGCGCCAAATAATCTGACCGCAACCCTCGCACTTGGTCCACAATCCCTCGGTTTTAACGGTGCGGTCACCTTCTGGTGGTGAGACAACACTCGGGGTCTTTCGGGTAAACCAAGCCATGGAATTTTGAAACGCGACATCTCCAACCTTATCGCGGGTACGGATGTCCCCGCAAGCTAGCCAAAGCGCGATAGATTTGCTCTGCAAGCATGGCGCGAGCGAGCTCATGAGGGAACGTCATCGCGGAAAGAGAAAGCAACACATCAGCCTGCGATTTCCAAGATGCGGGGATGCCGTCATGGCCCCCCACCAGAAAAAGAATGTCGCGCGCCGTGCTCTCCGAGCGCTCGATGAGTTGAGCAAAGTGCGCCGAGTCCATCTGACGTCCTTGGGGATCCAAAAATACTTTCAGCGCCCCGGCGTAGCGGCTCCACTCAAAGCGCCGCGGATCAATTTCCCGCATCTGGCAGTCGGCCCAGCGATTCGCGCGCTTGATGAATTCCTGGGCGATGGCGTTGGCGTGTGGCTCGCGCGGTTTTCCAATAAAATAAAGATAAACCCGCACGTTTCATCCTATCGCGGCTGTTGCAACCGATCGGCTGGCTAGGATCCATGGCGCAGCTTCTCGATCTGAGCGAGAATCTGAGCGCGCGAAGGGTCATCGGGATGGTGCTTGAGATAGTTTTCCAACTCCGCTGCCGCCGCGCGCGGTTGCCGGCGTTTGAGGAAGATCTCAGAAAGCGTTAACTGGGGCTTTGAGAAATGTCCCGGATCGAGGCGGCGGGCTTCGGAAAGATATTGAATGGCTCGGTCCAATTCCTGGAGGTAGTAGTAATTGAGGCCAAGCTGCGCGTTGGCGAGCGCATCCTTCGGGCGCTTGAGCACCGCTTCCAGATTGAATTTCAGAGCGTCGTCATAGCGCTGTAAGTTGAGCAAAACTCCGCCTAGATTCACCAGCGGTTCATAGGCTTGTGGATCCTGCTTGAGCGATTCACGAAAACAAGCCTCCGCCTTGAGATAGTCTTTTTCGGCGTAAGCAACCGTGCCTAAGTTGTTCCAGGCAGCTGCAAACTGGGGCGCAATTTCAACCGCTTTTTCCAAGTGTCGAATTCCTTCGGCCTTTTCGCCCTTGGCGAGCTTCTTGCGCGCACTCTCAAACTCCTTTCGCGCTTTCTCAGGGATGTTGAGCTTCTTGATGTCGACCGTAAAGCGGTCTTTCGGCTCATAGAGCCGGCTGGCGTGCGAGGGCGTGACGCGAATGAGCACCTTGACGCGGCCCTTTGAATCCGCCGTTCCGGGGCCGACGCTGTAGGTCTGGCGGAACTCCCCAATCCGGGGCACGTAAACAACGACAACATACGAGCCTGGATCCAGCTTCTTGAACTTGAACTTTCCATCCCAGTAGACGGGCTGGTTGGCGCTGTAGCTTGTGCTCACGCCTTGGATCGTCGCCATGGCGAAACGCCGTGGACTCAATTCTCCTTCGAGAGTGAATTTTTTCGGCTGCGCGAAGGCCGGAAAGGCCATCACGACCGGGAGAATCGCCAGGCCGCATTTGCGAGAATGAAAACATAGGCAAATCGATTCGATGGTCGCGGATGGCATTTACTACGCTCTCGGATTCACAGCAGGCGGACTGCTGGTGTCCTACCTCAGCCGCCCCCTTTATGGATTCCCTCTCTTCATTCTCGCGCTGTTTTGTCTGTGGTTTTTCCGCGATCCGGAGCGCACTTCTCCGCCCGGTCCTGTGGCCGTGTCCCCAGCCGATGGCAAGGTGGTGGCCGTCCGGGCGGAAGATGGCGGTACGCGCATCAGCATCTTTCTGAACGTGTTCGATGTTCATGTCAACCGCTCTCCGATCGCCGGCCGCATCACCGCAGTGGACTACCGGAAAGGAAAGTTTCTTGTGGCCAGTCAAGAGCAAGCCTCGTCGGAGAATGAAATGAACACCATCACCGTAGAAGGGGATGGCTCGAGGGTGGTGTTTAAACAAATCGCGGGTTTGATTGCTCGCCGCATTGTTTGCTGGAAAAAAGCCGGTGATCTGGTTGACAAAGGCGAGCGCATCGGCTTGATCAAGTTTGGCTCGCGGGTCGACGTTTGGTTGGGCCCGGAATGGAAGCTGGCGGTCCGTACCGGCGACCGCGTGGCGGCTGGCTCTTCCATCCTGGCGAGAAAGGGCTCCTGAGATGGGGAAAATCAATCTGCCCGGCGCACTCATGGACAAGCAAAACCGGCGGCCGCGCCGCGCTGCCTATGCCTTGCCTACCTTATTCACAGCGGGCAATTTGTATCTCGGTTTTTTGTCCATACTCAAGTCCTTTGAAGGGTCGATGGCTGTTCAGCGTGGTTTTTCGGGCCCTGTGCCGGAGTTCGAGCTAGCGGCCAAAGCCATTGGCGTAGCCGTGCTGCTCGACGGGCTCGATGGCCGCATTGCCCGCCTGACCGGAACGGAGAGTGACTTTGGTCGCGAGATGGACTCGCTTGCCGACGTCATCACGTTTGGCGTCGCCCCGGCGGTACTAGCGTTTGCCTGGGGCATTCTGTTTGTGGATTTCAGTTTCGATCCAATGGTTCGCCAGCACCTGATGCGCGCGGGAGTTTTTCTCTGTTTCCTGTTTTTGCTGTGCAGCGCCGCTCGCCTGGCTCGCTTCAACGTGCAAACCAATCCTGTGCCGCGGAATCCCGGACGCCCAGACCGCAAGTATTTTGTGGGTGTACCAACGCCGGCCTCAGCGGGCATGGTGGCCTCGGTAGTCTATGCGGCAGATTCCGTGCCGATTCGCTGGTGGCCTCTGGCGGTGTTATGGCTGGCGCTGATGGGATTGCTTTCATTTTTGATGGTTTGCACCTGGCGATACCGCAGCTTCAAGGATTTGAGCCTGTTGCGGCCCCGATCGCCCCTCACGGTGGTCGCGCTGGGAAGCCTGATCTATCTGGTTTGGAACTATTCTCAACCCGTGTTGCTTGCCATGGCAGCGACCTATGTGAGCAGCGGCATTGTGGTGCGCTTTGGAGGCTTGCTCCGCCGATGGTTGAAACGGGGCGACCTCAGCCATGCCCAACAGCAAGCCAGTTAGCCCGCCCGAGCAACCATGAAGCAACCATCCATTGGAATCCTCGGCGGAGAATCCCTGCTCGGCAAGGAAATCCGGGAGGTAATTCGTAGCCGTTCGATGGGAGCCAATCTGCGCCTAATCGGCACTGACGAAGAGGAAGTCGGCAAACTGGTTGAAGAAGATGGCGAGCCCGCCATCTTTACTCGCCTGGACCGCACGAGCCTGCTTTCCTCCGATGTCATCGTTCTCGCTGGTTCCGAGGCGAGTAGCCGGAAAGCCTGGGAGATTCTGGCTTCCGAAAAGGAACCCTTTCTCATCGACGCCACGGGTGTGCTGGGCGATCTACCGGACATCCGGGTCACGGCGCCGCTGCTCGGCAGGGAAGAGCTTGCTTCTCCCTGCGTCATTGCGCATGCTGCTGCGGCCTCCCTGGCGCTGCTGTTGAAAAGACTGCCAGACTACCGCGCGGCAATCGCGCATGTGTTTGAGCCCGCTAGCGAACGGGGGCAAGCCGGCATCGATGAACTGCACCAGCAAACCGTCCGCCTGTTTTCGTTTCAGGCGCTACCCAAGCAGGTCTTCGATGCCCAGCTCGCCTTCGCCCTCTTGGCCCGGCTCGGCTCAGAGGCGCCGCACTCTCTCGATGCCATCGAGTCGCGAATCGACCGTCATCTCGGGATCCTGCTGGGTGGGCAACGCGCCACGCCCTCTCTCCGCTTGGTGCAGGCTCCCGTTTTTCATGGCTACAGCATCTCGTTATGGATGGAATTCTCTGCCCCGGTGAATCAGGCCGATATCGAACGGTCGCTGGCGTGCAACCACGTTGAACTGTTCGGCGCGGAGGAAGAAGGACCGACAAACGTCTCGGCTGCCGGCCGGAGTGGGGTGGCTGTGGGCAACCTGCGAGCCGATCGCAACCACCCCCATGCATACTGGATGTGGCTCGCGATGGATAATCTTCGTTTGACGGCTGACAATACGGTAGATGCCATCGAGCAGGTGCTCCGATGACGCGACGCGTTTTTCTTACCCTGACAGCCCCGGCGCTTCTTGCTGGCTGCGGTTATCACGTGGCTGGGCGGGCGGACTTGTTGCCTAAAAACATCCGCACCATTGCCGTGGTCGCCTTTGCCAACAACTCGCCTCGGTACCGGCTGGCCGACCGCTTGCCGCAGTCCATCACGCGGGAGTTCATCTCGCGTACCCGGTACCAGATCGTTAGCGACCCGAATCGTGCGGACGCTGTTCTCGAAGGTGGAGTCGTGAACATCTTAACCGTGCCCATTACCTTCTCCACCAACACCACCGGCGTACAAATCCACGTGTTTTTGCGCGTGACGCTGCGTGAGCGGGCCACGGGGAAAGTGCTGTATGAAAACGCCAATCTCGAACACCGAGAGCGCTATGAGATTGCTACGGATCCGGTAGCCTATTTTGAGGAAAGCGACGCGGCGCTGGACCGCTTAAGCCGCCAGGTTGGGGCGTCGGTGGTATCCGCTGTACTGGAAGTCTTTTAGAGATGAAGCCGCAGGAGTTTGTTGGGCGCATCAAGCAATCGGCTCCCGCCCCCGTCTATCTGTTTCTAGGTCCGGAAATGCACCGGCGACGGGTCTGCCGCCGGCTTCTCATCGAAAAACACCTGCCGCTGGAAAGCCGGGAAGAGGGCTTCACGCGGTATGACCTCGAGGAAATCGCCCTCATAGATGTTCTGGACGACGCCCTGTCGCTATCGCTCTTCGCTGCCAAGCGCTTGATTTGGGCAAGCTCGGCAGAGGCCGCACTGCCAAAAGGCGCCTTGCCGGACCGAGAGGAGCTTCCCGCCCAGGCAGCGCTTCGGGATTACGTGAATCGCCCCACACCGGGCGTCGTGATCGTGTTTGATTCGTCCCGCATTACCTACAACGCGGAAGATAAGTCCAAAATGGAGCGCCTGCGCAAGTTCTATGCTGCTATTCCCAACGTTGTGGAGTTCCATCCTTACACGGAAGAGGAGGCGCGAAAACTTGCCGCCGAGCAAGCTCACCGCGCCGGTTTGCAACTGGGGGCGGCGCAGCTTGAGTCGCTGGTGGAAAGTCTTGGCTATGATGCCTCGCGGATTGTCATAGAAATTGAGAAGCTGTCGTGCTATGCGGGCGGCGAGGCCACGGTGAGCGACGAAGTGATCGCGGCGCTCACACCCGACGCGCGCACAGCCACCGTGTTCGCACTTGTGGCGGCGCTCAGCCGCGGTGACCGGGGCCGGAGTTTCGAACTGTTGCAAGCGCTGGTCCGCGATGGTGAGTATTTGCCTCTTGTGCTGCGATCCCTGTCGACGCAGTTGCGCTACGCTCTGGCGGCTCAAGAGGAGGGTTTGCGGAGTGCCTCGCAAGTTCAAAACTTCTTCGCCAAGCAGGGAATCGCGATGTGGCCCTCGCGGGCGCAACAGGTGCATCAACTTGTGACCGCCTTCCCCCAATCCCGGCTCGAAGCCGCCATCCAAGCGGTTCATGAAGCAGATAAAAAACTGCGCGATCGGAGCCCGGATGACCGGATCGTGATCGAGAAACTTGTCCTGGCTCTTACCTAACAACCTGAGTCAGATCCCGGCAGTGGCGCTGTGGCTTGTGCCGGGCTACTGGTTCAACAGACCACTGCCGGCAGCCACGGATTCTTAGTTCTGAGCTGGTCGCGGTGGTCGTGCGGCTGGCTCTGGCGGCAGGTTGGGACGCGGAAGGTTTGGGGGAGCGAAGGGCCGCGGCCGGCGCCGTTGTAACTCCTTCCATTGCTGGGGAGTCAAAACCAAGCGCATTTTCACCGCCATTTGTGAAAAGACGCGTGTCAGTTCGCCGCGTGCGGCCACCAAGCGATCGATCGCCGCAAAGAGTTTCTGCTGGTCTGGCTTTTCCTCTTCCATCAAGTCGTTCAACTCGTTGTCCGCTTTTTCCATGCTGGCGCGCAGATCGATAATGCGGTCCCGGTATTCGCGGGCTGTGGCGCGGATCTGTCGCATCTGCTCCTCACTCAAATTCAGATCCCGAACGACAGGCATGTCCCACCAGGGGAAAAGCTCACGGCCTGGCGTTTGGGCGGGCGCCAGCGAGGCGAATGGCATAAGCAGCAAAAGGGCCAACCTCATGGATCTACCTCAAACAAACCCTGAACCGCCTCGACAGCCCCCGGCTCAGATTGATACACCGAGTGGTATACGTCAGACATGAGTTGCGCATCCGCCAGTTGCGCATCCGCCTTCGACAGCAACATCCGCTCAGAATCGTTTTCCGGGGATGGCACGAGATTTGGCGCGCGCGCCAGGAGCGCGAAGAGAACCGCTCCAGCGAGAGCTGCCGCGAGAGCCCAGCGCTTGCCGCGCCCAGTGCTCTCTCCATGCTGAGTTCTGGCAAGAATCTGTTCTCGCTGGCGCGCAAGCAATCCAGGGTCCAGCGTCGGCGGGTTCAGCGTGAACCGCCGCAGCTTGAGCCACTGTTCCCATCGCGCGCGGCATTCCAGGCAAGATTCAAGGTGGCCATCACCTGGTCCCACTTCATAGAGATGATTCAGGAAATCTTCGTCGGTCCAATGTTTGCTCATGGGATACCTTTTCCCTGGCGCCTTGCTCACTCAAATCGTACGCCTTTTGGCGACCGCTTGATAAAGATCCTTTAAGTCCTCCCGCAGCTTCGCGACAGCTCGCGACATGTGGGCTTTCACGGTTCCAGCATCTAGCTCCAAGATCTCAGCAATTTCCTCCAAGGTGCGATTCTCGTAATGTTTTAAAGTGAAGACGGCTCGTTGCCGGTCGCTGAGCCGGCTCAGCGCCTGAGCGAGGGAGCGTTCGATTTCTGCGGCGAAAATCTGGTCCTCGGCGTTGGGCTCCTGCACGGCTGACATGGTCAGGATCCAAGCCTCCTCGGAGGGTTCTAGCCTCTTGCGCCAAAACTGCCAGCGGCGGGATCGCAGCCGGTCTAAGCAGGTGTTCACGGCAATCCGCGTCAGCCACCGGCCAGGGTCCGAAATCACGCCTTCCTCACGATTTTGCAAAGCTTTAAATGCTTTCCAGAAGACGTCCTGAGTGGCCGCATCAGCTTCCTCTCCGTCGCGTAACATCCGGCGGCACAACAAGAAAATGCGCGGCTGTTCGGCCTTGACCCACACCGCGAAATCAAGCACCGGGGCCGTTGCGCCACGATTCGACATCGCAGCGAGCTCGGCCATCACGCCCATCGTATGGCTAGGACGGGAAAAAACGCTCTGGGTTGACACTGAAATTCCAGCTTTTTTCGAAAATCCTACGGCGGTCGGCAAGCGTTGGACAGGCTGGACTCCGAAGCCAGTAGCCAGGCGCGGGCTTGCCCCCGCTTCTCGGCTAGAGCCCCCCAATTTCGAGGACGCCTTCGAATTTCTCCTCTCTCTTGTAACTTCGCATCTGCTTGAACAACCAAACACGAACTATAATTGCTTTAGCTAGCAAATGGCCAAGCCAATTCGAGTGCTCGTGGCAAAGCCCGGTCTCGATGGTCACGATCGTGGCGCTAAGATCATCGCCCGCGCTTTGCGAGATGCCGGAATGGAGGTCATCTACACCGGCTTGCGGCAAACGCCAGAAATGATCGTCCATGCCGCGCTTGAAGAGGATGTCCAGGTCATCGGCCTGAGCATTCTCTCCGGGGCGCACAACGCGATCGTTCCGCGTGTCATGGAGTTGCTCCGGCAGCGAGGGATGTCGGATGTCCTGGTCATTGTTGGCGGCATCATTCCAGATGAGGATGCTGAAGAACTGAAGAAACGGCACGGTGTCGCGGCTGTCTTTCAACCGGGGGCGTCTCTGGATTCGATCGTTGAGTTCATTCGAACCGCGGTCCAACAGCCCGCCTGACCGAAAAGCATGCCCTACCCGGACTGGTTCAGAGGGATTTGAGACAAAAGAATGCAGGAAAAACTCAATATCGCCGTATTCGTTGACTACGACAACATCGAAATCGGCGTAAAATCGACTCTGCGCCGCGATTTTGACGTCTCGCTTGCGCTCGACGCCCTCAAAGAACGCGGTGACATTGTCGCGAAATTCGCCTACGCCAACTGGAGCCGACAGGATCTCGCCACCCGTCAGATGGCGGAAAACGCCGTGCAAATGGTGCAGCGCAATCCTTCCCCTCGCGGAGACAAAAACGGCGCGGACATCAACCTGGCTTTAGACGCCTTGGAGATGGCTTTCACTCACCCCCACGTCAACGCCTTTGCCATCATTAGCGGCGACAGCGACTTCATTCCGCTCGTCAACAAACTGCGAGAATTTGGCAAACGCATTTTTATTGTGGGCGGCAAAGCTTTTACGAGCACCATCCTGCAGCAGAATTGCCACGAATTCATCAGCTACGAATCGCTGCTTGATGCGCGGGGCGAAAAAGTTTCTGTCGTCGAGCGGCGTGATGATCGTAACGACAAGGGAGCCAAGCGAGAGGACCGCTTCCTCCGCAACCGCCCGGCGCCGCTTGAACTCGCGCAAGCCATGCCGCTGGTAGAGCGCGCCCTCCAGGTTCTCGAGCGCCGCGAAGTGAAAGCGCAGCTGGGCCTGCTCAAATCGACCATGCTTCAGCTGGATCCTGCCTTTAGCGAGAAAGCGTATGGCGCTAATAGCTTCTCGGAGTTTGTCGAAAAATTGAAGAAGGCCGGTTTGATCGAAACCCGGGGCCACGGCGGGCACTATACAATCGAGCGCAAAGGGGCAGCGCAAGGCCCCATGCCCAAGCCCGAGGACGCTTTGCCTACGCTGCGCGAACTGCTCGAAAACCACCGTCTCGAACTCGAAGATGGCAGACCAGCCGAGGAGCTGGCGCAGTGGATGGCGGCCGAATTTCCCCAGTTCGATATCAAAACCTACGGCTTCCAAGAGTTCGGCGAGTTCCTCACCTTTGCGCAAGACAGCTTTGTCGTGCGCCTAGAGCGGGACCAAGAAAAAGGCACGACGGTGTTCCTTGGCGCGGAGTTCTATCCACCCGCCTTGCCGCCTCCGCCCGAACCTGACGCCCTCGAAGAAGAGGAGGACGGGCCTCAGCCTTACGTCGAAGGGCAGCCCACCATGATGGACCCGAATCCACAGCCGCCAAAACCTGCGACTGCGAAAAAGCGCGCCCCCCGCAAGGCGCAGGCTGCCGAGGCAACGAAAACTCCCCGCAAAACGGTCGCCCGTCGCAAAAAAGCATGAAACGCGCGAATTTGAGCTGCCGTTTTTTGCCCTCCTGACCTTGCCGAAACGTCTATGCTTGAACGCATTTATCCTGAAACAACTCCCAAGCCGCGCGGCCCGTATTCGCCAGCTGTCCGGGCCGGAGACTTCATCTTTGTCTCCGGTCAAGGGCCCGTCGACCCCGACACCAACGAGTTTTCCTATGGCGATATCCGTCACGAAACGCGCGTTACTCTGCGTAACATCCAGCGCATTTTGGAGTCAGCCGGAGCCTCTCTGGCCGATGTTGTCAAATGCTCCGTGTTTTTGCGGGATGGGCGCGACTTCAGCGAGATGAACGCCGTCTACCAGGAGTTCTTCGGCGAGGCCAAACCCGCTAGAACCACCGTGGAGGCGAAATTTGCCGACCCCCAAATGAAGATCGAAATCGACTGCATCGCCTACCGGCCCCGGAACTCATCTTCGAGCCATTGAGGGAATCCCCGTCACTCCGGCAGTGAGCCCCCCACGACATCGAGGCGGCTCAAAGACGATTCGCTATAATCAGGAAGCTTGCCGTTCATCACACCGGGGCTAGCGTCGCGATGTTGCTTTCTTCCTCGGCCTACTTTGTTTTCCTCGTCTTCATTTTCCTTCTCTACTGGCCGCTTTCTCGCCAGCGGGCCCTTGCCCTGGGTGTCATCCTCTTTGCGAATTACTTTTTCTACGCGAAATGGGATGTCTTTTATCTGTTCCTCATTCCGGCCGCCTCGACGTTAGACTTTCTTTTTGGCTACGGCATCGGGCTAGCCAAAGCGCGCTGGCAGCGCAGAGTTTTCTTGGGACTAAGCCTCGCGCTGAATCTTGGCCTGCTGGCGTCGCTCAAATACATGCCCTTCATCCTCGAAAACTATGCCTACTTCGCCGGCGTGAAACAACCCGCCTGGCAGTGGAGCTTTCCGCTGGGGATCTCATTCTATTGCTTTCAGGCGCTCACCTACACCATCGACATCTACCGCCGGGACGCTCAGCCGGCCAAAAGCTACCTGGCCTACCTGGCCGCCGTCAGTTTTTTTCCCACCACGCTTGCCGGACCGATCACCCGCGTAGCAGCGCTCTTGCCGCAGCTCGAAAAGCGCACCATGATAAGCGCTGAGGATGGCGGAAGGGCGCTCTTCCGCATCGGGCTCGGATTGATGAAAAAACTCCTCGTGGCCGATTATCTCGCCGCCAATTTGGTCAACCGCGTCTTCGATTTCCCCAATCTCTATTCGGCGACCGAAGTGCTGGTGGGTGTTTATGCCTATGCCTTTCAGTTGTATTTTGACTTTTCTGGTTACACGGATATCGCGATCGGGTCTGCCTTATTGCTGGGCCTGAAACTTCCAGAGAATTTCAGAATGCCGTATGCAGCGGAAAATATCGCCGAGTTCTGGAGGCGCTGGCATATTAGCTTATCGAACTGGCTGCGGGATTATCTCTACTTTTCTCTGCCTGGGCTGCGCTCGCCCAAGAAGGTGTTTCTCTATTTGAACCTGATCCTCACCATGGTGATCGGGGGCTTGTGGCACGGACCCAACTGGACGTTCGTGATTTGGGGCTTGCTTCATGGTTGCGCCCTCGCTGTGGTGCGCTACGGACAGCATATACGGGGCCCGGCGAAACCGAACCCGGCTTGGTGGGCTCGCGCCGGGCGAATCTTTGTGACCTTTCATTTTGTTTGCTTTAGCTGGATCTTTTTCCGCGCCTCGAGCCTTTCCAACGCCTTGGAGGTGCTTAGCAGGCTGTCTTCAGCTACTCTCGCCTTCGCCAATCTCACAGGGCCTATTGTGATCATCTTGCTGTTGGCGATGCTCGGTCATTACACGCCCGAGAGGTGGTTTCGACGCCTCGACCAGCTCTTTGTGCGTTCGCCCTTTTTCGTCCAAGCGGCTGCCATGGCACTGCTGCTTTTAGCTATCCACTACGTGGCCACCAAGGACGTGGCGCCTTTTATCTACACCAAGTTCTGACTCATGCTCTGGCCGGCCAAATCGCTTTTGACGTTGATCACCTTTTGCGGCCTCTTGCTGCTCACGCACTTAGTGCCTGCGCTGAAAGATTACCGGCTGATGGATTGGCGCACCGTCCCCTCCCTCCTCGATTTTGTCAGCCGTACCCGCTCCGCAAACCCCGAGAGCGACGAGCAGCTACGCCTGCGTCCCGACACGGATGCGCTGCGGCAATCCAAGTACCCCATCGAAGACGACCATCACGATCTGGACCGCTTCTATCAATCGCTCCACCGAGTGGAGGGCGGGGAAGGTGTCGTGCGGATTCTTCACTATGGGGATTCGCCGACCACGGCCGACATGATTACCGGCGATGTGCGTGCCCTCTTGCAAAAACGTTTTGGTGACGCCGGACATGGTTTCTTTTTAATCGCCAAGCCCTGGGCCTGGTACTCCCACCACGGTTTGGAGATTCACGGCGATGGCTGGTTTATTGATCCCGTCAACCAGAGCTCGGTTAAGGACGGCTTGTTCGGATTGGGTGGCGTGAGCTTTCGCGGCGCAGCTGGTTCGACGGCGACGATTGTATTAAAAGGCGGCGGACACCACGTTTTAGAGGTGGCCTATTTGCGGCAACCGGGCGGCGGTCAGTTTCGCGTCGAAGCCGGTGGTGTGCCGTTGGGATGGGTAAATACGAATTCCTCCGAGCTCGGCTCGGGGTTTAAGGAATTTCAGGTCGACCCAGCCCATCGCGAGTTCACCATCCGCACCCTGGGTGGCCCGGTGCGAATTTTTGGCGCCCGGTTAGAAAGGAAAGTCCCAGGCGTCGTGTATAACAGCCTTGGCGTGAACGGCGCCTATGTCTCTGTGCTCGCCCGGCTGATGTCAGAAACACACTGGACAGAGCAGCTACGACACTACCGCCCCGATCTGGTCATCATCAATTACGGAACCAACGAGAGCGCCTATCCCCAATTCGTCGATACAGCTTCAGCGAAAGAACTTAGGGAAGTGGTGCGGCGGCTGCGCGTGGCCGTACCCGGGGCTTCGATTTTGTTGATGAGCCCGATGGACCGCGGTCAGCGAATGGCTGGCGGGGAAATCGGCACGGTGCCCACAATCCCCCGTCTCGTTGCGATTCAGCAACGGGTGGCACATGAAACGGGCAGCGCCTTCTTCAACACCTTCGCCGCCATGGGAGGCGTCGGGACGATGGGTCGCTGGTATGAAGCCGAACCGCGGTTAGTCGGCGCGGATTTCATGCACCCCATGCCTGCCGGCGCCAAGATCGTGGGCGGCCTTCTCTATCAAGCTCTCATGGATGGCTATGTTAAGTACAAACTGCGCTTGATCCAGTCTCAGCGTCTGGCCCTGAACTCCTCCCGGCCTGGCCCAGGTGGTCAATAAATGCGAGCCGTGACCCGTTTCAACCCTCTGCTGGTCTGGGTTCTCGTCCCCAGTTTGTTCCTCGATCCGGTCTTGCCAGCTGGTAAAAGCGCCACAGCGAAAAGAACTGCGACCGAAACCAGGAAAGCGAGAAAAACACCGGCCAAGATCCTTCCCCCCAAACCGGCTACTTCTTCCGCGCGAAGCCTCTCCCGCAACAGGGCGGCGTCTGCCCCCGCTTTCAGCCCGCGGCCGGTCTTGAGCGTTGAAGAAGCGCTTGAAATTGCGCGGCAGACTCCCCTGGAGAACGTTGCTGCCCTTGTCCCGTTCTTCGAACAGCTCTACCGGCACCAAAACGGCAGCGGAGACCATCGGCTCCACATTCTTCACTACGGCGACTCACACACCGCAGCCGACGAGTGGACCGGATTTCTCAGAGCTCTCTTTCAAAACCGCTTTGGCGATGGCGGGGCTGGGTGGACGCACGCGGGCAAGCCTTGGAGCTCATTTCGACGCCTTGACGTCAGCAGTGACGCCACTCCGGGCTGGCGGGCTGAGGGTCTTTTGGGCCGCCCCAGCGACGGGTGGAACGGGCTGGCCGGGGTTAGCATTACCACGCAAAAACCTGGCGAATCGGTCCTTCTTGAAGCTTCATGTGACTGGCTGGAAGTTTTTTATCTCCGCCAGCCAGGAGGAGGGTCCCTGAACTTTTACGATAACGGGGTGCTGGTAGACCGCATCGACACCCAGGGAGAACGCGGCGCGGGGTTTTATCGTTACGCGCCGGTCCCGGGTCCTCATCATTTCCGGCTGGAAACGGTGGATGCCGCACCCGTGCGCCTGTTTGGCTGGGCCGCCGAACAAGGGCATGGCGTCACCTACGAAATGCTCGGCATCAACGGGGCGCAGGCCTCGATTGTGTTTCAGTGGGAAGAGCCCTTGCTGGCCGAGCACATCGCCCGGCGGAATCCGGCTCTCCTTGTTTTCGCCTACGGAACCAATGAGGCCAGCAACTTCGATTGGAATCGCGAAAACTATCGCCATATGTTCGCCTCCCTCATCCAGCGCTTCCGCCGCATGGCGCCCACAGCCTCGATCTTGGTCATTGGGCCGCCGGATCGCAGCGTGCGATGGCGGGGCGGTTGGCGAACCTTCGACGCCGTTGATCGCATCGTCGAGGCGCAGCGCGAGGCTGCACTCGGCACGGGTTGTGCTTTTTGGGATTTACGGGCGAAAATGGGCGGGAAGGGCTCCATGCCTCGCTGGGTTTCGGCTGGTTTGGCGCAACGTGACTACGTGCATTTTACGGCCGCCGGCTACCGCCTGATCGGCGGAGCAATTTTCGAGGACCTCATGAATCACTACGCAACCTTCGTGAAGGTGCGCTCGCAGTGGATGGGACAGGACTTCGACAAACGCAATGGACAAAAGAGCGACAATCCTTGAAATCCTTCGAAAGGTGTCGAACAAGGATTTGAATCCAGCCCCGGAGGAATCTTTATTCGACTCTGGCTTACTGGACTCCTTTGCTCTGCCTGAGATGGTCAGCGCACTCGAGCAGGCTTTCGGCATCACCATTCCGGACTCTGACTTAAACCCCCGGAAATTTGACTCCATTGAGCGCATCGAGCAATATCTCGAGAGCCGGAACTAAGACCGTGGCTTGGATTTGCGGATTTGGGGCGGCCTTGCCCTCGCGCCTGGTAAGCAACGCCGAGATCAGTGCGCTCATTGGCAAAACCCCAGAGTGGATTCAAAGCGTTTCCGGAATCCAGCACCGCCGCTGGGTGGCGTCTGGCGAAACGCTCCTCGAGCTTGCCGTGCGAGCGGCTGAGGATTGTTTATCGAAAACCGCCGTTTCCGCCTCCGAGATTGGTCTCATTCTCGTCGCCAGCGCAAGCGCTCCGCGCCGTTTCCCCGGTCCAGCCGCCGTTGTGGCAGCTCAGCTCGGCCTTCAGGAGATTCCGGCTATCGACCTGCCTATCGCAAGTGCGGGAGCTTTGTTTGGCATGGCACTGGCAAACGAACTGGCGCCGCGCTTCGGTCCGACTCTCGTGGTAGCGTCCGAGGTTCTTTCCCCGTTCGTCGTCGCCGAGCCTATCGAGGCCGGCGTTGCCATGCTGTTTGGAGACGGCGCTGGCGCTTGTCTGATTCATCCTACAAGCGGCCTCTTCAAGATTTGCCAGGTGCAACTGGCCTCCGACGGGTCCTTCGCCGAGGATTTACGCCTGGAATTTCAAGGTCCCATCCAGATGAATGGGCGCGCCGTCATTCTGCAAGCCTCCCGGAAAATCCCCCGAGCCATTCAACAAGTTCTTGATCGCCAGGCCATTCCAGCAAGCCAAGTGGACCGCTTTCTCCTTCACCAGGCCAATCAGAACTTGCTAGACCGAGTGGCTGATGTCCTGACGCTACCGCGAGAAAAGTTTTTCTCGAATATCGCGCACTACGGCAACACCTCCTCCGCTTCGGTGCTCATCGCGGCAGCGGAGTCCTTCCAACAACAGCCGCCTCCATCTGGCGCCTACGTCTGCTTTGCTGCCTTTGGCGCCGGTTTTCACTGGGGCGCAATGCTCTGCCAGGCGGGTTGAAACAAGGGCTTGCGGCTGGCCTCGGTCTGCTTGCCCGTTCCTAGCTCGGACAAAGCACTCGGCTCTCCCCCCGCATTTGGGGGGTGGACCTTAGGTTGTCCTTGGGAACATGTAATCGATAGATCTTAAAGTGCATTACCTAGGTACCATCTTTTCATTGCACAATGAGAAATTCGTGCTATACTTCCCGTAGTTGGACCGGCAATCTTGGTGTGTAGTTGGGTCCGGAAGCGAGAAAAAAGTAATAGAACTCAGAGAGTTCGGAGGACACTATCGATGTTTCTGATCCCAGGAGGTCGTGGCGGGAAGAGATCTCTCCTCGCTGCTCTTGGTGGTTTGCTCTTTGCCTCCAGCGCGCCAGCGGCGGTGGTGGGCCAGTTTGTGGGCAATAATCCATCCAACATCTGGGCCAGCTCCGGTAACTTTAGTTCCATCTACGCAGCTGCCTTGGCCACCGGGGGACACACCATCGAATCTCCCGAGAACATCACCTCCTCCAATCTCGCCAACAATACGCACTTCATCATCTCGAACCCCCTCACGGGGGTGCCCGACCTGAACGCGTTGATCAATTGGGTGAAGGCCGGGGGCATTCTGATGATGTTTGTTGATCACGAATCGCCTTCCTCGATCGGCATTATCAACAACATTTTGAATGCATTCGGCGCCGGCCTGTCGGGAAGCCCTCTCCAGGTCAGTACGTCGCAGTTGCTGGATCCGAGCATGACCTATCGCCTGACGGCAAGCGCCCTGGCGGGCTCCGATCCCGCCGTGGGCAGTTTGGCAGGGGCGGCGGTTTCGATGTTTAATCCTTTTGGGGTCAGCGGCGGGAATGCCTTAGCCATTAATTTGCTGGGCAACGCGCTCAGAGTCGACCACTTTCAGCTTGGGAAAGTTTACGTGTTCGGCGACAATTTCGCCTCCAACGCCAATCTGAGCAACTGGTTCATGGGCTCTGGAATGACCAACCAGCAATTCTTCTTGAATCTGCTCGCCCAAAGTCTAAGTGGAGGCGGAGGTGGAGGCAGTGGTGCCGGAGGCTTTGATGCGCCGGAACCAGCAAGCTTGGGTTTAGTCGCGCTCGGGCTTGGATGGGTCGCCTGGAGCATCCGCCGGCGCCGAGACCGCGCCTAAACCGGAAAATCGCCCTCAAAGCGCTGCAGGGCAGGCCCGCCCAAAACGCTGTATCTTCCCACTTCAATTTGGTGTTTGGCGCTGTGAGAGCGACGCCTCCTCTTATTTGACCCTTTGAACGCTTCTCAGCTACACTAACGAATTAGATTTGCCTCCCAGCGGCATCCCGAAGTGTTTGTTCTAGCGGTTTTGTCCCAACGGTTCGTTGTCTTTTGGCCGCGACCTAGCCGGGTGACGCGCAAAGGAATGGCGATTCATAAGGAGAAGATTGGCAAGCATGCAATTCATCTTTACTTCCGAGTCAGTGACAGAGGGGCACCCCGATAAGATCGCCGATCAGATTTCCGACGCAGTTCTCGATGCGGTCCTCAGTGGCGACCCCGCAGGTCGGGTTGCCTGCGAGGTTTTGGTCACCACGGGCATTTGCATGATTTCTGGGGAAGTTACCACGACTGCTCGCGTCGATGTCCCAGCGCTGGCTCGTCAGGTGATTGCCGAGATCGGCTACACGGACGCCGCCTATGGTTTTGACGCAAAGACCTGCGGGATCCTGAACACCATTCAAACGCAATCGCCTGATATCGCCATGGGAGTGGATACGGGGGGAGCGGGCGACCAGGGTCTGATGTTTGGCTACGCCTGCAATGAGACTCCTGAGCTCATGCCCCTGCCCATTCAGTTGGCCCACCGGCTTTGCCGGCGTTTGAGTGAGGCGCGCCGCCAGGGAATCCTCAACTTCCTCCGTCCGGATGGCAAGTCGCAAGTGAGCGTTGAGTATCGAGACAACAAACCCAGCCGGATTGATGCCGTTGTGGTGAGCACGCAACATCACGATACGATTTCTACCGACGAACTTCGGGAGCAGGTCCGCCGGCACATCATTGATCCGGTCTTGCCGGCCCACATGGTAGATAGTAGGACGAAATACCATATCAATCCCACGGGGCGCTTCGTGATTGGTGGGCCCCATGGCGATACCGGTTTGACGGGCCGGAAGATCATCGTCGATACCTATGGTGGGATGGGCCGCCATGGTGGTGGCGCTTTCTCTGGCAAAGACCCCACCAAGGTGGACCGCTCCGCCTGCTACATGGCCCGCTACATCGCCAAAAATCTTGTCGCCGCAGGTCTTGCGGATCGCTGTGAGGTGCAGCTCGCTTACGCCATTGGCGTGGCAGAGCCAGTCTCGGTCATGGTGAATACCTTTGGGACGGGCAAGGTGGAGGAGGCGCGGCTCACTGAGTTAGTGCGCGCTCACTTCCCCCTCACCCCGCGTGGCATCATTGACCACCTCAAGCTTCGGCGACCGATCTATCGACCCACCGCCGCTTTCGGCCACTTCGGCAGAACCGAAGAGACCTTCAGCTGGGAGGCGACCGACAAGGCGGAGGCGCTCAAGGCCGAGGCCGCTAGCCTCGCCGCCCTACGCGCCTAACCGTTCTTAACGCAGTATGTCAGCAGGAGCACAGGCCGCCTGGGACATTAAAGATCTCGCTCTTGCCGATGCCGGCAAGCGGCGCATTGAATGGGCGTTCCAATCGATGCCCGTTCTGCAAAATATCCGCAAGCAGTTCATCAAATCGCAACCTCTGGTGGGTATCCGCATCGCAGCTAGCCTTCACGTCACCACGGAGACCGCGAATTTGATGATCACTCTTCGAGACGGAGGAGCGACGCTGGCCTTGTGTTCGCCCAATCCGCTCTCCACCCAGGATGACGTGGCCGCCTCGCTGGTTCGTGACTACAAAATCAGCGTTTTCGCCGTACGTGGCGATACCAACGAACGCTACCGCGCCCATCTGGCTTCCGCACTCGAAATCCACCCGCACATTGTCTTGGACGACGGAGCCAGTTTGGCCCAAGCTCTGCACACCCGCCTGCAGCATCTGGGTGACCACGTCCTCGGCAGCACGGAAGAAACAACAACAGGTGTGGTCCGCCTAAAGGCCATGGCGCGGGAAAATCTGTTGCGCTACCCCGTCATCGCCGTCAACGACGCCATGACGAAACATCTGTTCGATAACCGCTACGGCACTGGACAGAGCACGATGGATGGCATTCTCCGCGCGACCAACATCCTGCTGGCGGGAA
This sequence comes from Bryobacteraceae bacterium, assembly GCA_025056455.1. Lineage (GTDB taxonomy): Bacteria > Acidobacteriota > Terriglobia > Bryobacterales > Bryobacteraceae > CADEFT01. The sequence continues at coordinate 114,765 of JANWVY010000009.1, forward strand.
TGAATGTGGTGGTTGCCGGCTATGGATGGTGTGGCCGCGGAGTGGCTTTACGGGCGCGTGGCCTCGGCGCAAATGTCATCGTCTGCGAGGTGGACCCCATTAAGGCTTTGGAGGCCTTGATGGATGGATACCGTGTGATGTCGATGAATGAAGCGGCGGCAGTTGGCGATGTCTTCGTTACGGTTACCGGCAACAAGTCCGTGATTGGTCGCGACCACTTCGAGAAACTGAAAAACGGAGCCATTCTGTGTAATTCCGGCCACTTCAACGTGGAAATTGATCTCGAGGCTCTCAACCGCATGGCTTCCTCAAAACGGCAAACCCGCGAGTTCGTCGACGAATATGTCATGCGCGATGGACGGCGAATCTATGTGCTGGGCGAAGGACGTCTCATCAATCTCGCTTCTGGTGAGGGACATCCTGCTTCTGTCATGGATATGAGCTTTTCAAACGTCGCGCTCTCGGTCGAATATCTCGTGAAGCATCACGCCTCGCTGGATCATAAAGTGTATGCCGTGCCTGAGGAACTGGACCGCAGTGTCGCCCGCATGAAACTCGAAGCCATGGGCGTACGCATTGATCGTTTGAGCCTGGAGCAAGAAAATTATTTGGCAAGCTGGTCCGAAGGCGCTTAAGACAGAGGAGACCGTCGTTGGCACTGATTGAAGGTTGTAGGCACGAACTCGAAATCACCATTCCCGCGGATGACGTGCAGAAGGAGATCGAGCGGGTAGCCCAGTCGATTCAGAAGAAGGCCCATCTACCCGGTTTCCGGCCTGGGAAGGCGCCACTTTCACTCATCCGCCGTCACTTTGTGGGTAATATCCGCCAGGAAGTCCTCGACAACCTTCTCGGCAAGTTTTTCCGCGAGCGCGCGGAGGCGGAGCAGCTGCAAGTTGTCGGCACTCCTAATGTTTCTGAAATCCGCTGGGAAAAGGAAACCGATCCCATCGTATTCAAGGCCCAATTCGATGTGGCCCCGGTGATTGAATTGAAGGAATACAAAGGGATTGTGGTTTCCTACGAAAGCCCCGAAGTCACCGACGCCGAGCTCGAAGAGCGTCTCGAACAGATTCGCCAGCAAAGAGCCGAATACATCAACCTCGATCCGCGGCCAGCGCAACCGGGCGATGTCGCTGTCATCGATCTTGAAAGTGTGGCCGGGCTCGAGGGCAAGCCCATTACCGCGCAGGCTATGCAGGTCGAACTTGGCGCCCCTGATACCTTAGCCGCTTTTTCCGAGGGGATTCCGGGCATGAGCCCTGGCGAGGAAAAGGTCATCCAAGTCGTCTATCCAGAGGACTACGCCGAGGACCGCCTGGCTGGCAAAACCGTCCGCTTTCGCGTGAAGCTGCGCCTGATCCAGAAGAAAGAACTTCCCGAACTCAACGACGAGTTCGCCAAAGATCTGGGTGACTTCCAAAACCTGGAAGAGCTGAAAAACACCGTGCGGGCGAACCTCCTCCGCGAGAAGGAGACGGTGGCGCAACGCGCAGCCAAGCAAGCCATCATGGACCGCCTAGTGGAGATGCACGATTTTCCTGTGCCCGAAACCTACATCGACCGTCAGGTGGACATTTATATCGAGCAATTCCTCGCCGACAAAGCCCCGCGAGGTTTCGACCCCAGCCAGCTAGACCGCAAAAAAATCAAGGAAGCCATGCGGGATCGCGCGGTTCGGGAAGTCAAAGCGACGCTGCTTATTGATCGCATCGCGGAGAGAGAGGCCATCTACACCACGCAGGAAGAGATCGACCGCGAGGTGCAGCGCTACGCCAAACAAGAGCGGGAAGTTGCCGCCGCTGTTCGCAGGCGCTGGCAAGAGGATGGGACGCTAGCTCGCATTGCTTCGGCGATCCGCAGCGAGAAGACGCTCAACTTTTTGTTCGAGCACGCCCGCAAACAAGCACCATCTCAAGCCGAAACTCCGGCTAGCGCTTCCTAACGGCTTCTCCTGAGCGCCATGTCATGATGAAAAGCGATGGCGCTAGAGCAATACAGGCGTAAACGCGCGTTTCGCCGCACGCCAGAGCCCCAAGGCCTCAACGCCTGTGCTCCGGCCGACGATGCGAAGACCAGCACGTGGCGAGGCTTGTTTTGTGTCCAGCGCCACCAAGCTCGCCAGCTTCACTACGATTTGCGTCTCGAAGTGGGAGGTGTCCTCAAATCCTGGGCCATCCCGAAAGGTCCTACGCTCGACCCCCAGCACAAACGGATGGCGGTCCTTGTGGAAGATCACCCACTTGAATATGCCGATTTTGAAGGCGTCATCCCGGAGGGTAATTACGGCGCTGGCAGCGTGATGCTCTATGACCGAGGCCCCTACGAGACGGTCGGCCAGCTTCCCGCCGAGGAGCAGATTGCGCGCGGAGATTTTAAGTTCTGTCTCTACGGGCAAAAATTGAAAGGCGAGTTCGTCCTCGCACGCAGAGAGAACTCGCAGTGGCTGCTCATCAAAAAAAAGGACTTCTCGGCGATCGCTGGCTGGGAGCCCGACATGTATGCGCGCAGCGTGAAAACGGGCCGCACTCAAGAGGAAATTGCGAGTCATTCCGCCACCGCGCTGGACCAGCTGGCAGGCGCTGTCCGTGCCCCGATGCCTGCGGGGCTCACACCCATGCTCGCCACCTCCGCCCTGGAACCCCCAAGCGACCCGGGTTGGGCTTTTGAAGTCAAGTGGGATGGGGTCCGCGCCCTCTGTTATCTCGACCGCAACCAAAACCCCGCAATCGAGGTTTTCTCGCGCAATGGGAAGCGGATGAACCAGCAGTATCCCGAAATTTCCGCTTTGGCCGACGCCCTCAACGCCAAGACCGCCGTTGTTGACGGGGAGATCGTTATGCTCAATTCGCGGGGGGTGCCAGACTTCACCATGCTGCAAAGACGCATGCATCTCTCCGACCCGTTGGCCCTCCCACATCTTGCGATAACGCAGCCCGTTACGCTCTACGTGTTTGACCTTCTGTATCTGGATGGCTGGGATCTTCGCGGCGTCGCATTTGAGGAGCGCAAGCGATTGCTGGCGGCAAAACTCACGCCCTCGGACAGAATCCGCTTCTCGGACCACTTTATTGACCAGGGCCCGCAGCTCTTTGATCTGGCCCGGCAAAATGGACTTGAAGGGATCCTCGCCAAGCGCCTGGGCAGTGTCTACGAGAGCCGGCGCAGTCCGAACTGGCTCAAGATCAAAGTCGCCCAGAGGCAAGAATTCGTCATAGCGGGATGGAGCGCGTCCGAATCTGGAGCAATCCGTTCGCTTCTCCTCGGCGCCTACGAGGGCGGCAGTCTCATCTATGTTGGAAATGTCGGCTCTGGCTTCGATGAGTCAACGCGGAAACGCCTGTTGGAAAGGCTTCAGACGCTGCGCTCTCAAACAAGCCCGTTTCCCAGCGATTTGTCGTTGCCGGAGGCCACCGTCTGGGTCCGGCCCGAATTGGTGTGCGAAGTGAAATTCCATGGCTGGACGGCCGACAAGCGTCTGCGAGCGGCCTCTTTTCTAGGTTTGCGCAACGACGTCTCACCGCAAGACTGCCTTCTCGAAACACCTGACCTACAAAGGCTCTTCCCTCTGGCAGAACCGCTGCTCACGGATTCTCGCCCCAAGGTCACCGTTGAATTCGAGGGAAAACGCGTCACCTTTACGAATTTGAACAAAGTTTATTTCCCAGAAGAGGGCGTTCTAAAACGCGACATCGTGAACTACTATGCGCAAGTGGCGGATTTGATCTTGCCTTACCTTCGGGACCGTCCACTCGCTCTCCGCCGTTATCCGGATGGCATCCACGGTGAGTCTTTCTTTCAGAAAGCAGTCTCCGAGCACTTTCCTAAATGGTTACGACAGGAGCCGATCGCCTCCCCAGATAGCAAATCCCCCACCCGTTTCGCCGTTGCGGATGATTTGGCCTCGCTTCTGTATTTGGTCAATCTAGGTTGCGTGGACCACAACCCGTGGATGAGTCGAATCGCTTCGCTTGAGCATCCGGACTTCGTTCTGATCGATCTGGATCCCCAAGACTGCGGCTATGATCGAATTGTCGAAGCGGCGCGATGCGTGCGGGAAAAGCTGGAAGCCGTGGGCCTAGAGGGTTATCCCAAGACGACAGGGGGAGATGGCATGCACATCTACATTCCAATCGAACCCGTTTACAGCTTTGAACAAGCCCGCACGTTTGCTCAACTACTTGCCTACTGGCTTGCGTTTGAGCGACCGGATCTATTCACAACCGAACGCACTGTTTCCCGCCGCCGAAAAAACCGTGTCTACTTGGACTGGATGCAAGTGGCTAGTGGCAAAACCATTTCAGCTCCCTACGTTTTACGGGCTTATCCTGGCGCACCGGTTGCCACGCCTCTCGAATGGCGCGAGGTGCGTCCGGGTCTTGATCCCCGCCAGTTCCATCTCCGCAATGCACGCCAGCGTTTTGAGCGAGTAGGCGACCTCTTCTCCGGCGTTTTGCAGCGGCCGCAGCGGCTCGAAACTGCGCTCCCCAAACTCGAAAAACATCTCCGGAGGCAAACCGCAATTCAACCGGAATGAACTGGCTGGCCCGGGCGTTCAGCCGGCCTCCCCCCCAGCAATCCCACAGCTTCTGCCGCTACCGAACCAGCGCGGCGAGCCCTAAGGTCTGAGCTTTCCAGTGGGCGCAAAAATTAGTTAAGTTTTGCCAACCCGGTTTTACTTGTTCCAAACCCGCCTAGTAACCTAACAATTTGGCGATACGCCCTACTAGTTGCAAGCCTTGGCGTGCTTTCGAAAAGGCGAAATTTCCTGGAGAAACCAGGACAACTCAGGCCAGGGACGAATGCGATCAGTGCGGCGAGTCGGCCAAATGAGGCTCAATGCTGATCGACTTCTCCCTCATTCAACGGGCGCGGAACGGAGATGACGCGGCATACAACGAAATCGTCCAGGCATACCGCAAAAGAATCCTGGGAACGATTTCCCGGCTCATTGGGCGTCCGGAAGATGTCGAAGACGTGGGCCAAGAAGTCTTTCTTCGCCTTTATTTTTCATTGGATCAGCTCCGCTCGCCAGAGGTGTTTGAGCCTTGGTTGTACCGTCTTACGGTCAATGCCGCCTACGACTACATGCGGCGCCAAAGGCGGCGTCCAGAGTCTCGGATGGCCGACCTTAGCGAGCAACAAGTGCAGATGGCCGATGCCGACGCTAGCGGCAAACAGCTCGATGCCGAACAGCGCAAAGCAGCGGTTCGCGAATTGGTCCAGTCCCTGCTCGAGAGAGTTTCCGAAGAGGACCGCATCCTGCTGGTTTTAAAAGAAGTTGAAGGATTGAGTTTGAAAGAGTTGGAAGCGATTTACCAGGTTAACGAAAACGCCTTAAAGGTGAGGCTGTTCCGGGCCCGCCAGCGCGTGCTCAAAGCCTTTGAGGCGCTGTCGGCTGCTGCAAAGCCTCAACAAAATGAGTAGAATAGGGATCGAGGTGAGGGTATGTCTCAGGATGGCACTGACCGGCAGTTTACGGAGTTGCTCGCTGCTTACCGGCAAGCTTGTCCGGACGTCGAGCTAAGCCCGACCTTTATGCCCGGTCTCTGGCAGAAAATTGAACGCCGGAGAAGCCTTCCGGTCCTCATGGGTCGATTCGTCCGACTCTTTGCCGGCGCCTCGGCTGTGCTTTGTTTGCTCATGATGGCGCTGCTGTTTGTCTCTCCAGTTTCTCAACCGCTGAGCTATCTGGACGTCTTACACCAGGAGAATCAGACGGAGATGCTTGCCTACGCGGATCTAGAGGAAGAAATGAGTGGGGAGTCGTCGTGGCGATGAAGCTCAGAAGCGGTCCCGTTGTCGCCTTCTACCTGCTCATCGTATTTCTTAGCGGAGTTGTCGTCGGAGCTTTCGGACACTACCTTTACAACGCTAAAACCGTTGGAGCCTCGACGGAAACCAAGCGGTTCAAATCCTACCGCGAGCGCTATCTTCACGACATGGAGATGCGGCTCAAGCTCGACGCGCGTCAAAAGGAGCAGCTGATCAAGATTCTCGACGCCTTCAAACCGCGGTTTGATGCCGTCCGCCAAAAAATGGATCCCGAGTGGCGCGCAATTCTCGAAGATCAGCGGAAACAAATTCGGGAAATTCTGAGGCCCGATCAGCAGCAAGAGTACGAAAAGATGGTCCATGAGAAGGACCGAAAGCAGTTCCCTTAAGGGCTCCAATTCTGATCACAAGCGGGGGTGACCACGGTCGAGAGGCGCGGGAGGCTAGTTCTTGCGCGACCTCGCCTCTTGCAAAGCCTTGGCCCGCTGATATTTCCTTTGGAAGCGATCCACGCGTCCTTCAGTGTCCACCAGCTTCTGCCGTCCCGTGAAAAATGGATGACAGTTGGAGCAAATTTCCACACGAATGTCGCCCTTGTGAGTGGAACGGGTCCGGAATGAATATCCACAAGCACAAGTCACTGTGCACTCGTTGTAGGCGGGGTGGATGCCAGCTTTCATCTGACTGCAACAATCCTTTCAGCCTTCACGGCAACGTTTCTAGGATAGCATAAACAGCGGAACCAAGATCGAAGCGGTGGACCGAGCCGCTATCCATACTCAAACGAAGCCAAGGCATAGATCTGACGGCTCCAACCCCGGTTAGAGCAAGCCCCACCACCGCGATACATCCGCGTCAGCTGCCGCGACGGCTCAAAACCGAGGGCGCGCGCCAGGCTGCAAGCCGTTTCGTTTTCCTCAAACAAGTCCCAAAAAATTGTCGATTCCCCGTGTCTGGCCACCATGCAAGACAGCAAAGCTAGGGCGCTTTCGCTATCCCGCGCCAAGCAAGGGCCTAAATGTCGCGCCGTTCTTCCCGGCCGGCTAAACACCATGGCCTGCCCTGGAATCGCCAGTACTTCCTCCTGAGCGAATTCGCGTAGCAGCACCGAGCGATCGGCTCCAAACTCTCCCGCGTCTTGAGCGAGCAGCGTTTCATCCAAACGGGCTTCGATTTCCTCCCAGGGGGCCAGCTGAGGACCTGGCCCGGGTCGGCGAACCCAGCGGGAAACGGGCCGCTCCTCCACGAAGCCAAGTTTTTGATAGACGGGCCGTCCGAGTTCGGTTGCATCGAGTTTGACGCACTCGACTCCCAACTGATCGAGATCCTCCAGACACTGACGCAAGAGCGCGCTAGCGTGTCCCTTGCCGCGATGGGCTACGGCGGTGAGCACCATCCCGATCCAGGCCAGTTTGTTGCTATAGGGAAAGCTCACCGCGCTGGCGACGAGCTGACCGTGCTCGCGAATCCCTAAACAAAACTGCGGTACGAGCCGCAGAAGTCGGCGCCAGTCCGCGACCGTTTGGTTCCACCCGGCTTCGGTCGAAAGAGCAAAGCCCTCTTCCGGCTCAAAACCTCGCACCAGCTCAGCCGGCAAGCCACTCATCGAGGTGTTCCCGCACAAAGTCGTCATCGGTGAGGTGTGGATACAGGCGAATCACCCGGTCGATTTCTTCGGCTTGCCCTGGAGAAAGCCCTTCGTTTGGGTCCAGACACCAGATGCCTTCCAAAAATCCTTGCCTCCGCAAGACTTCATGAATTCCCGCGATGCAGCCGTGAAAATGGTTCGCCGCGTCAAAAATCGCGGAGTTGGCATCCGTAAGATGCACGTTCCATCGCAACATCTGCTCGGTCGCCCCACTTTTCGCCAGGCCCAGCAGTTCAACAGCCCGGTGGGTCCAAACGGCCCACTGCCCGAGGAGGCCGCCGGTAATGCGTACGGGCGGCAGACCCGGAAACTCAAACAAGGTAACTAGGTCCACGAGAATGTTGTCGTCGTTGCCCGTGTAAAGTGCAATTTCTGCCCCCCGGCCGCTTTCGGCTACCGCCCGCACAACATCCAGTGTCTGATACCGGTTAAAAGGCGCGATTTTGATGGCCACGACGTTGTCAATTTCAACAAAGCGTCTCCAAAAACGATAGGGAAGCAACCTGCCCCCAACGGCTGGCTGAAGGTAGAAGCCAAAGACGGGCAAAATCTCCGCAACCGCCTTCGTGTGCTCAACGAGCTCATCGATCGAAGCTTGTTGGAGGGCCGAGAAGCTCACCAGGGCGGCGTCATATTTCCACTTCGCTGCCAGCTCGGCTTCCCGTACCGCCTGTGTTGTGGGACCGCAAACGCCTGCAATCTTCAAGATCCCCGTCGCTTGTTCAGCCGCCAGCGCCAGCACCGGCTCCAGAAGGCCGTGTTCGCGGATTGCAAACTGTGTCGTATGAACTGCGACGGCGACGCCTCCCGCCCCCGCTGCGACATAGTATCGCGTCAGGGCCCGCTGCCTTCGCTCATCTAGTTTTCGCTCCCGGGTCAAAGCCAAGGGATGCGCTGGAATCACCAGCCCAGAGATTAGTGTTTGTCGAAGTGCGTTCTGCATGGCTTGATTGAAGGGCTTTATTGAAGAAAGTAGTGTCGCACTGGGCCAGACAGTGGCTCAGGCACAGATTCTCCTGGCAGCCTCAAAATGTCGCAAGACAACAAAGCCCGCATCGCCTCCAAGAATTGGCCTTCCGAGATGGGCGCCTTCTTTTGCAAAGAATCATAGAGGCTCTCGAGCGTGTGCCTACCGTTGCAATCCGCTACAACCATGGCGATCCAGGGCGCCACGTTCAACTCCACTTCAAAAGGCTGCTTGGTTTGAAAAGCGTAAGAGACAGGGCTTAAACGCCCCTCGCGAAACGCATGCCGGGCAACTAGCTCCCAGTGTGAGGTCGCCACTGGCGCGGCTTGCATCAGCCTCTGCGGCATCCCCTCGTCAAGTAGGCGCGCTTCCAGATCCATCAGCCAGTCCATGTGCTCGACGCCGCTGCGTAAGCCGAGCTTGCGCCGCACCCGGAACACGGGACGCGGGCGGGTCCGCCGCTGGATCACGAGCATGCCAATCACCACCTGGTAGGCGCGCAGCGAACCATAAAAGGCATTGTATTCATGCAGGCGCCAGCTCTCTTGGTTTTCACCCAACATCTGTTGAATGGCGTATTGTTCCGGCTTGAGCTCGAGGCGCACAAAAAGCGCTACGTCCACCTCCTCTCGATACACCCCGAGCCACCGCACCACCCGTTCGTCAAAGGTTTCGCCATCGCGGTCCGTGCCACACACGTTAGCGTAGAGCCGTCCCCCAGCCACCAAGTGTTCTGGCGCTTGTTGAACGAGCCGCGCTAGGATTTGCTCGCCATCGGAGCCGCCCTCGGAGTAGATCATGTGACTCTTCAAGGGGGGTTCAAACGGCGGGTTGGAAACGATCCGATCAAACTGTAAATCCTTCACTGGCTCAAACAAATCCCCGCGTAGAATAGTCAGATTGTCGACGCCGTTTAGCATGCGGTTGAAATTGGCAAACCGCGTGGCGCGCTCCGTAATGTCGACTGCCCAGGCGTGCTTCGCGAAGCCGGCCCCGAGAATGGCGGCTAAGCCGGAACCGGTTCCCATATCCAGGAAACGTTCACAAGGAGTTTTCGGGAAACCATCAATGAAGTCGCGGCAAATGTCTTCCGTTCCGCTCATCACGAAGTCTTGCCCCTGGTAGCCAGTGACGCCCTCCATCCGCGGCCCGGCGTCCGAAGCAATGTACAGCCCGTAGGCGGGATAGAGTAAAACCGGCGAGCGCAGATCATGGTGCGACCCTCTGACCTCTTGCACCAGCCCGAGCTCAAGCAACGCATCCATTACTTCCCGCGGGCAGTATTTGTGAAACAGCTGCCTTGGCGTTGCATATCCGCCGAGAAACAGCCGGGTGAGAAACAGCGCAGCGCCCTCGCCTTGATAAAGCTTTTCGAAATGCTGGAAGAGCAAGCCTTGTGGCATCAACAACGGCTCTAGCGCGGGCACCGAAAAATGGGACTTGAGAAATTCCTCGCTATAGCCCGATTTCTTCAAAAAATCCCGTACCGTCGCAAAGCTTGCTGGAGAACCCATTCGAAGTGGAAACATGGCTCAATATCCTTTCCGGACTTCGGACGGCGACACCGGAGCAGGAGGAGCGTAGCCCGGGATGCGGATCACGTCCTGGCTGATGAGAAGGCTCATCATCCGGAGGAATTCTTCCTTGGGAACCGGCATCTTGGCGTGCAACAGCTCATACAGGCTCGCCAATGAGTCCGTCCCTTTGCATTCTGCCACCACACGCGCCACCCAGGGCGGCACAGTGAGCTCTGCTTCAAAGGGATGCTCGCTCACAAAGGTGTAGTCGAGAGCCGCCAAGTGGTTGTCCACCACGCCATGCCGGACCCGGAGATGCCAGTTGGCGCCAAACACAGGTCGGGCGCCAAGCAGAAATTCTTGCCCGTCGGGTTCAACGAAGCGTTGCTGCAACTCGAGCAACCACTCGCGCTCGCGCAGGGTCGTCGCCGCCCCATCCTTATGTCGCAGCCGGACGACGGGACGTTGGCGGGCGCGCTTTTCGATAATGAGTTGTCCCACCAGCACGCGATAGGCCTTCAACTTCCCGTAAAAAATCTGATAGTCGACAATCTTCCAGCTGTCGAGATTTGTCCCCAGTACTTGCTGGCTCGCGTAGTCCACAGGGTTCATTTCAGAATGGGGGTGAATGGCGACATCACATTCCGGCGCCTGGTCGCCAAGCCAGCGGATCACCCGTTCCTCAAACGGCTCGCCCTCCCGGTCCGTTGCCGTCACCATGACGTACATCCGCCCTCCTGGCGTCAGTTGTTTCACCCCCTGTTCAATCAACCGGGCGATGAGAGCCTCGCCATCGGCGCCTCCCACCGAGTAAATCATTCCTTGCTTTAAAGGCGGCTCGAAGGGGGGATTGCACACGATCCGGTCAAACTCCAAACCGCGTACGGGTTCAAACATGTCGCCTTGGAGAAAGTGGACATTGGAGCGCGCATTGAGCAAGCCATTAAAGCGGGCGTACTGAATCGCACGCGCAGTGATGTCAACGCCATAAGCTTCTCTGGCCTCAAGCGAACCAATGATGGCAGCAAGACCCGATCCGGTGCCCATATCGAGAAAGCGCTGGCAGGGACGCCGCGGAAAGGAGTCGATGAAATCCCGGCAGATTTCCTCGACCCCGGTCATACAGAAGTCCTTCCCCTTGTAGCCAGCTCCTTCCATCCGGCCGGCAAAATCAGCCGCGATCCACAAATCGCCGATGGGATATAACAGGCAGGGCGAGCGCCAAAGTCCCCGATCATCCCGTTCGAGCAGGCCTACTTGCTCGAGGGATTGCAAAACAGGGCGCGGCAGACTCGCCTCAAGCGCCGCCCGCTCCAACGCATAGCCCCCCAAAAACAGGCGCGCCAAAAGCAGCGGCAAGCCCTTGCCTTGATATCGGCTATGCAAGTACTCCCGCACCGCGCCCACCGGATTCAGAAAGGCGTGCAGCCCTGGAACCTGAAAATGATCGAGCAGAAATTCTTCCGAGTAACCAGATTGGGCCAGAAATTCCCGGATGCTGGAAAACGCTTCTAGGGGGCCGTCACTCAACAACATAGAATCTTTCCTTCTTACCAGACTCCTACCACTCGTGTTAACTTGGTTTTCGAATGAAACGCCTCCAGCCTGTGATCTGGATGAAGGGCACGTTTCTCAACGCCCAGTATCTGCAAAGCCAGGACCGGTTCTTCGATAACATCCTACAGTTCAACCTGGAGGCGCTTAGTTCCTACCCCTGGGGATTCAGTGAGCTGCGCCTCGACCAAGAAGCGTTGGCTGCCGGCAATATCGCTCTTTCGCGCGCCAGCGGCATCTTCCCCGACGGCCTGATCTTTGACATTCCCGACGCCGATCCCGCTCCGCCCACGCGGCCCATCGCCGAATACTTCGAGCCAGACCAAAACCAGGTGGACGTCTATCTTTCCATCCCCTCCTATCGCGAGAAGGGATGGAATGTTTCTCTCGCCAACCGCCAGGCCGACACACGCTACGTGGCAGACGTCATCATGCTGCGGGACGAAAATTCCGGACTCTCGGAGAAACCGGTGCAAATCGCCCGCAAGAATTTCCGGTTCCTCTTTGAAGGAGAAAATCTCAAAGGTTATTCCTCTCTCCGCGTTGCGCGCGTGCGCCGCACAACGGCCGGCTCCTTTCAGTTCGACGCCCGCTTCCAGCCTCCACTGCTTAATATCAAAACGAGCGATTATCTGATGTCCATCGCCCGGCGGTTAGTTGAGATCCTCTCCGCCAAAAGTAGCATTCTTTCCGGCCAGCGGCGCCAAAAAAACCTCTCCCTGGCAGACTTCCCGACCTCCGACATCGCCAACTTTTGGCTGCTCTACACCATCAATTCGCACTTTCCGCAACTGCAGCACATCTACGAGACCAAACGCGGACATCCGGAGGGTTTATTTCAAGTCATGCTCTCGCTGGCCGGATGCTTGACCACCTTCTCCACCAAGATTCATCCTCGCGATCTACCCAAATACAATCACGACGATCTCGAGCCCGCCTTTACCGATCTTGATGAAAAGGTGCGTGAGCTGCTAGAAACAGTTGTTCCCAGCAACTATGTTTCGCTTCCGCTTAAACTCGTTTCGCCGCATATCTATGCCACGGCTCTTGCCGACGACAAGTATTTCCGCGACACGCGCCTCTATCTGGCGATTTCAAGCGAAATGGATCAGGGGGAGCTGATTGCCAAAGCGCCGCAGCTGATCAAGGTCTGTTCGGCAAACCATATCGAGCACCTGGTGCGTCAAGCCTTGCCCGGCGTCGTCATGACGCATACGCCGCGTCCGCCAGCGGCCATTCCCATGAAATTGAACCATGAGTATTTCAGTTTGAACCTGAGCGGCGTGTACTGGGAAGCGGTTTTGCGCGCTCGCAATCTGGCCGCATATGTTCCTGGAGATTTTCCCAACCCGCAGCTGGAGCTGATTGTTCTCTTGCCCGAGTAAGGGATCTTCTGCTCTGTTGTGTCCTTTCGCTGAAACTGGGCGTAAGCCCCGGCCACGCTTGGCTTGGGCTCAACTCACCCCTTGCCCGCCACGCTACTCGAGTCGCCGCACGCTCAGCGGAGGCGTATTCTGACAAGCAATGCTGTCGGTCACTCCCGAAGCAATCAAAGCGCAAGCGTTGTCAATCGCCGCTCGCCGGGCTTTCTCCGGCGTTTCCGCCGAGGCTGTGCGGCAAGCCCGCCGCCCGTGAAATTCCATGCACACCTCTACCCGGCTGCGGCGCATGCCGAGCGTGAAATAAAACAGAAGGGCAAGGAAAGCCAGGGCGCCCGCCGCAATCCAAAGTCCCGTCCTCTTCAAGTCGGATTCTCCTCGAAGAAACTCCCCATCTTGCGAAACTTCTGGTAGCGCTGTTCGACGAGTTCGGCGGGCGTCAAATTTTTGAGTTCCGTGAGGGCCATTCGTAGGGCGGTGCGCAGCAGCTCAGCCGCCTGCGAATGGTTTTCGTGGGCGCCTCCTGGAGGCTCGGGAATGATTGCATCAATGAGGTTCAGGCGTAGCAAATCGGGCGCCGTCAGCTTCAAGGCGTTGGCTGCTTGCTCGGCTTTGGCGGAGTCGCGATAGATAATCGCGGCGCAACTTTCCGGGGAAATCACGCTATAGATGCTGTTTTCAAGCATGTAAACACGGTTGCCAACTCCCAGAGCCAAAGCTCCGCCGCTGCCCCCTTCGCCAATCACAACCACCACAATCGGTACGCCGAGCCGGCACATCTCACGCAGATTCCAAGCGATGGCTTGCGCCTGGCCACGCTCTTCAGCATCAATGCCGGGGTAGGCTCCTGGCGTATCCAAAAGCGTCAAAATCGGACGCCCGAATTTCGCTGCGAGATTCATGACCCGCATCGCCTTACGGTAACCCTCGGGCTTCGGCATGCCAAAGTTGCGCAGCAGCTTTTGTTTTGTATCCCGCCCCTTCTGCTGCCCGACCACCATGAGCGGCTGGCCCTCAAACATTCCCATCCCACAAACAATGGCTGCATCTTCACCAAAGGCGCGGTCGCCATGCAGCTCCTGAAAATCTGTCATGAGGGCGGAAATATAGTCGAGAGCGTGCGGGCGCTTGGGATGCCTTGCCAGCAGTACTCGCTGCCAGACCTCGCTCATCGGTTTTTGAGACGTCGAATCCGGTTGTGTGTCCACGACTTTCCCATTGTAAGAGAAGCGTTTCAGAGCGATCAGCTCGCTAGCACCTCAAGCGCCTCCGCGCCGCAGATGCGCTCCACTTCATGGACAAACTCCCTGTCCGGCCGCACCTTCATGGCAAGATCCAAGATCACGGAAAAATCTCTGGGCTTTTCCAGCCGCAACCGTACATCCGTTTCGCCTGGCTTGCGCGCGATCAGAGCCCGCAGCGCCTCGGCTCGCTCCGGTGAGCCCAAACCAACGCGGATCGAAATCAGCGAAGGATAATTTACCCGCGCCAGTTCTAGGGGAACGATGTCTTGAATGCTGAGCCGGGGAGGCGCGTTTTCCTCAGGCAAGACCGCAGCGCGCACCATCACCGCCCGGTCCTCCTGCAGTTGAGGGGCGAGGGCTTCAAAATGCGTGTTGAACACCATGGCTTCAAGCGAGCCGTACCAATCTTCGAGTTGTAGCGTGGCGAAGAGTTTGCCCTCTTTGTTGCGCCGTCGCTGAATGTGGGTGAGAATTCCGCACAATTTGACTTCAGTTCCTCGCGCCAGCCCTTCGACCGTCTCCGTCGTGTGTTCCGTAAGCTCCTTGACTTTTTCCCGGTAGGGGTCTAACGGGTGCCCGGTCACATAAATCCCCAACAGCTCCTTTTCTCCGGCCAGTTTCTCTGCCGGGCTCCATTCGGCGAGCTCGGGAAGCGGCGGAGGAACGTGCCTGTCCAGACCCTCTTCCAAGGCAAAAAGACCAGCTTGCCCGCTCAAACGGTCCTTCTGGACTCGCTGGCCAGCTTCCAGCGCAGCCTCTACCGCCGCAAACATACGGCTACGCGGAGCACCAAACGAGTCGCAGGCGCCAGCGCGAATCAAACTCTCAAGCATGCGGCGGTTGATTGCGCTGAGATCGACTTCCTCGCAAAGATGATGGAGCGAAAGGAAACGTCCTACCCGCTGCCGGGCTTTCACAATCGCCTCAACGGCGCTCACCCCGAGGTTCTTAATCGCCCCAAGACCGAAGCGGATGGCCTGACCATCTGGCGTGAAATTTAAGTCGCTAAAGTTCACATCCGGCGGCAAGACCTTGATGCCCATTTCTCGGCATTCGTTGATGTACTTCACGATCTTGGCCGTGTTTCCCGTTTCTGAAGTAAGCAGCGCCGAAAGAAACTCCAGCGGATAGTGCGCCTTCAGATAGGCCGTGACATAGGCCAGATAAGCATAGGCGGCCGAGTGCGATTTGTTGAAACCATAGCCCGCGAACTGCTCCATGAGATCGAATATCTTCTCTACCTTCTTTTGCGGATAACCGCGCTCGAGCGCGCCTTTGATAAAACGCTCCCGTTGTTTGGCCATCTCTTCGGCGTTTTTCTTCCCCATGGCCCGCCGCAGAAGATCTGCTTCGCCAAGGGTGTATCCCGCAAGGAGGTGAGAGATCTGCATGACCTGCTCTTGGTAAACAATCACGCCGTAGGTCTCTTCAAGCACTGTTTTCAGCGGCGGTAGATCGTAGCTAACTTCTTTCCGGCCGTGCTTGCGGTCAATAAAATCGTCAATCATCCCGCCTTGAATTGGCCCTGGCCGGTACAGAGCGTTCAGCGCGCAAAGGTCTTCCAGCCGCGTCGGCTCATAGCGCCGCAAAATGTCTCGCATGCCGGAGGATTCAAACTGGAACACGCCGCTTGTGAACCCTTTGGAAAAAATCTCGAAGGTTTTCGCATCATCCAAAGGCAAATCCTCAATCTTAATCTCAATCCCGCGATGCTTCCGGATGAGGTTTAGCGCGTCGTGAATGATCGTCAATGTGGTGAGCCCGAGGAAGTCCATTTTGAGTAACGAAAGTTTTTCGAGACCCACCATGTCGAACTGCGTCACGACTTCATCGCGGTTGGTCTTATACAGAGGCACAAGCTCGGTTAGCGGAACCGGAGAGATCACCACTCCAGCGGCATGAACGCCCGCATTGCGAGCCAGGCCTTCGAGCTTTTGCGCCACGGTGAGCACTTCCCGCACCCGCTCGTCCTTGCGCATCGCTTCGGCAAGCGCCGGCTCCTGCTCAATGGCGTCTTTCAGCTTAATGTTGAGCGTTGGCGGAATCAATTTGGTCAGCTTCTCGACTTCTCCGAAGGTCATGTCCAACACGCGGCCCACGTCCTTCACCGCGGCCTTGGCGGCGAGAGTGCCGAAGGTGATGATCTGCGCCACCTGTTCACGGCCGTACTTTTCGGTCACGTACTGAATCACTTCCCCACGCCGGTGGGTGCAAAAATCAATGTCGATATCGGGCATCGAGATCCGCTCCGGATTGAGGAAGCGCTCAAACAGCAGACCGTATTGGAGCGGGTCAATATCGGTGATTTCCATGGCATAGCTGACCAAGCTGCCGGCCGCTGAGCCCCGCCCCGGCCCGACCGGTATGCCCGCCGACTTGGCGAACCGGATGAAGTCCCACACAATCAGGAAGTAGCCGGAAAAGCGCATCTGCTGGATCATTCGAATCTCTTGATCCAGACGTTCCACATAGGCGCTCAAGTCATGTTTCAGAAGCCCTTGTGCCCGCATGCGCTCCAAGCGCGGCCGGCGCTTCTCAAAGCCCTGCCGCGCGACGTATTCAAAATAACTATCGGTGGTGTGACCTTGAGGCACTTCAAACTTGGGAAACGGCTCGGCCACCTTCTCGAGCTTGACGTTTGTGCGCATGGCGATCTCAAACGTGCGATCGAGCGCCTGGCCAAAATCGCCCAAACTAGCCTCCATTTCCGCCCGCGACTTTAAGTAAAACTCCTCGCTGGCAAAGCGCATGCGGTTGGGATCGCTCATGGTCTTGCCAGTCTGGATGCACATGAGAATTTCGTGCATCCGCGAGTCTGAGCGGCGCAAATAGTGCGCGTCGTTGGTGGCTACTAGCGGTATATTGCTTTCCCGCGAAATCTGCGCAACGAGCGGAATCACCTTCTTGTCTTCAGGCAGGTGGTGATCCTGAATTTCCAGAAAGAAATTGCCTCGCCCGAAAATCTCTTCATACTGGTAAGCCAGACGGCGCGCCTCGGCATAACGGTCCGCTAGCAACGCCTCGTTGACGTCACCTTGCAAGCACGCCGAAAGCGCAATCAAGCCCTTGGCGTGCCGCGCGAGCAGATCCTTATCAATCCGTGGCTTGTAATAAAACCCGTCGAGAAAACTCGTGGAGACGAGTTTAATCAGATTGCGCCACCCCTCTTGCGTCTCGCACAGCAAAACCAGATGGTTGTAACGGTTGTCGGAGCGGTCCCGGTGGTCTTTCGGAGAGACATATACCTCACAACCAATCACCGGATGCACGCCATATTCCTTGGCCTTGTGATAAAACTCGACGGCCCCAAACAAGTTGCCATGATCCGTCATGGCGATGGCAGGCATCTTTTGTTCAGCCACTACTTTCATCATCTGGCTGATTTCGCAAGCGCCATCTAGAAGCGAGTAGTCGGTGTGGTTGTGAAGATGGACAAATGGCCGCTCAGACATCGAGTCGAAAATCCTAGCAGGAATCGGGGGAGGACATTTCTATCATCGCGCCCGCATCCCTTTCACACAAGCCTCATCAAAACGACGGATCCGAAGAAGATGCCTTCCAGCTGTTATCAGTAGGGGCGTGGACGAATGGGCCTCGGCGTGATGGGCTTGGGACGAAACGTGGCGGTGCGCGGTACAGGGCGCTGGATTGGCCTCGGCCGGAAGGCGCTGGGATTGGAGAACCGGGTGCGGAATTGAAAATTCCCCTTCGGCGCGGGGACCCTCCGAGGCGCGATCAACCGACTGCGGATTGGCGTGGGCTGATACCGGCTCATGGCGCGTTGAGGGGCAGTCCGGTTGGCCCGGGTTTGAGCCTTGAGCAACAACAGGCTCGCTGCAACCAGAATCGCCGTCAGCCTCTTGATCCATCTCATGGTAGGGGCATCACCGGGTCCGGACCAGATTCTTTCGGTGTGGCGATCACCTTCACAATCTTGCGCTCCGGCACCGAGATTATGAAAATCTTGTCCTGGTCCTGTACGCCCGTAAAAGCATAGCGCCCATCGGGACTTAGAGTGAGGGACAACGGATCTCCTCCCAGAGCAATCTCGGCCGTCTGCTTCCGCAAGCTCACATCGGCGAAGCCAATGGCTTGCCCCGCCTGCAAGTTGTACACCAGGGTTTTACCGTCCGGGGTCATCGCAATCCGGGCCGGACCTCGTCCCGTGGCAATGGTCCCGATCCTCTCCTTTTTCTCCGGATCGATGATCGAAATGGAGTTGCCGTTGGAGTTGGTAATGTAAATCGTCTTGCGGTCCACAGAAAGAACGCCACCCTGCGGGCGTGCATCGGTCGGAATGAGTTTCACTGCTCCTGTCTCTAGCTCTACGGCGGCAACGGTGTTTGACGACGAATTGCTCACGAAGGCCCATTTGCCGTCTGGTCCTAGAAGCACCATGTGCGGATCCTCGCCCTGCACATCATAGCGGCGGAGCACCTGCCGCCGGTTGAGATCGATCAGCAAGAGCCCGTCCGGATTCTCCGTGGTGCAGACCAGGCGGTTGGTTTTCGGATCGAGGTCCATGCCGTGTGGACGGCGGTTCGTCCCTAGATCAATCACGCCAGCTTTTTGCCGCTTGACGAGATCGATGATCGAGATGGTGTTGCCGCCTTCGCCCGCATACTGCATCCACAGAATGCCGTTATCGGAAACATAGGCCAATTTCCGGTCTGGCGAAAACACGATTTCGTGCGGGTAAACCCCCACCCGGACGCCCGCCACGCGCCTCCCCGCGGGATTGTAAAAGCCCACCGCTCCCGCCTTCTTTTCCACAACCACCAAGTGAGGAATTGAACTTGCCTCAAGGAGGACCGGAACCAAAAAGCACAGCAAGCGCATGACTCCGCAATTATATCGTGCGGCTCGAGGGGCAGCTCGAGAAAGCGCTGCCATGCCCGGTGATGGACAGCTGCATCGAAATCCCGTCTTTTTTTCTCCCCAGCGCAAAACTTTTCTTTAGCTGTGGGGTTATGGTGAACAATGTTAGAACGCCGTGCTTTTCTTCGATGGGCCTTTGCCCCTTGGGCGGCTTCTTGGACGTGGGCCGCCGCTCGCAAGCCTAACATTGTCGTGATTGTCGCCGATGACCTCGGCTACGCGGGAATCAGCGCTCAGGGCTGTGACGATATCCCGACTCCGCACATCGACTCCATCGCACGCAACGGTATTCGTTTCACCAGCGGCTACGTCTCCTGCCCGGTTTGTAGTCCCACGCGCGCCGGCTTGATGACCGGCCGCTACCAACAACGCTTCGGTCATGAGTTCAACCCTGGTCCCGCAGACCAAGCCAGTGAAAACTTCGGACTGCCCCTTCAGGAGATGACACTGGCCGACCGCTTGAAGTCGCTCGGCTACGCGACTGGCTTGGTCGGCAAATGGCATCTGGGCTACTGTCCCCAGTATCACCCGCTCCGCCGCGGCTTTGACGAATTCTTCGGGTTTCTAGGGGGCGCTCATTCCTATCTGCCTTCCCGGCAACGCAACCCTCGGGGCAACGCTCTGCTGCGGGGTACCGAAGAAATTGAGGAGCGGGAATACCTCACCGATGCCTTGGCTCGCGAGGCGGTTTCCTTTGTCGAGCGAAAAAAGAACTCCCCCTACTTCCTCTATTTGTGCTTCAATGCGGTTCACACTCCCATGGAAGCCGTGCCCGAATACGAGTCGCGCTTCCAAAACATCAGCAACTCGCTCCGGCGCACTCATGCGGCGATGCTCGCCGCCATGGACGACGCCGTCGGCCGGCTGTTGGCCAAAATTCGCGAACTCAAGCAGGAGGAAAACACCCTCATTTTCTTCCTCAGTGACAATGGCGGCCCAACCCGGCAAACGACTTCCAAGAACACGCCGCTGCGCGGCTACAAGGCCCAAATTTTCGAAGGTGGCATCCGCGTTCCTTTCCTGATGCAGTGGAAGGGGCACCTCAGAGCTGGTCAGGTTTTTGACAAGCCCGTTACGGCGCTGGATATTTTTCCCACAGCCATCGCGGCTGCTGGAGGTCAAGCCCCGCCAGTTGACGGCGTCGACCTTCTCCCGTTCCTAACCGGCAAAACCGAGGGCGATCCCCATGACAAACTCTACTGGCGCTTTGGCCCGCAGTGCGCCATCCGCAAAGGGGATTGGAAGTTGCTGCGGACTGCGGACGGCGACTGGGAGCTTTATAACCTGCGAAAAGATATCAGCGAAACCAACAATCTCGCCAGCCACGAGCCGCAGCGGGTCGAGGAGCTCAAAGCGGACTGGGAGGCTTGGAACCGCCAGCTCAAACCGCCTAGCTGGCAAACCCAGCGCCAGGTCCCCCGCAAACGCAAGAAAATCTAGAAACGAAGCGAGCCCACTTAGGCGGGCCGAACGCCGCCACTCGCCCGCACGGTTGCGCCTTACCCAGCTCGGGAATTGACCGGACCCCGGTCAGCGCAACGCCTCAGTTAACACCCTGAAACGCTCCTAGTACGGATGTTACGCCTTTTCCCCAAAACGAGCGTCTTGCGTCCATCAAACCATTCCCGCATGATGGAACCTAAGGTAGTGTGTATCTATGCGAGCGATGACGTTTGTGTGCCTGCTGGCGTTTTGGGGTGAGTCAGCACTGGCCGGGGACCCCGGGTGTTCGCGCTACCCAGCCGCCGAGCGGACGGAGTTGTTCCGCCAGCTTGAGCTTGAGCGGATGGCCTGGGAGTGGGCCACCCGCGCTGGGAAACAGCCTACTAGAAGTGCCATTCCCAGAAACAATTTCATTGACCAGCACATTTTCGGCAAGATGGAGGCCGACGGTGTTCCCCCAGCGCCTCTGTCTAGCGACGCGGAATTTTTGCGACGGGTGAGTCTTGATCTAACAGGGCGAATTCCCACTCCCGAAGAAGCCGAAGCCTTCTTTGAAGACCACACTCCCAACAAGCGCCAGCTTCTTATTGAAAAGCTGCTCGCCTCGCCAGCCTACGTCGATCAGTTCACTCTATACTTCGGCAACCGGTTCGAAGTGACAAGCGGTTATTACAGCTACATCGGATTGACAGGACGCAATGTGTTTCACCGTTTTTTGCGTGATTTCGTGCAGCGCGACCGCCCGTACAACGAAGTCGTCACGGAAATGTTGACCGCCCGCGGCGACGCCGACCTGGTCGGCCCGGCCAACTTTTTGTCCCGCGCCTGGCAGGACGGCGACCCCATCCAAGACACCTGGGACACGCTTACCGATCGCGTCACGGTGAAATTTCTCGGCTTCAAAACGGAGTGCATCTCTTGTCATCACGGTCGCGGGCATCTTGAACAAATCAACCTCTGGCTGACCCGGCAGAGCCGTGAATCCTTCTGGCGCATGGCGGCGTTTTTTTCTCGCATGAACATGACGCGGCTCGGGGCCGATGCCTTCAACCAGCGGATGCGCTTCTTCTTCACGGACCGCGACAGCGGCGGCTATTACGCCACCGTCAATGCCAACTCGCCCGGGCCGCGCCCGCTGCGCTATGGCGGACCCTATGAGCCGCGCTACATCACCTCGGGCGAAGAACCGAAAAATGGCCAGTGGCGCCAGGAGCTGGCGCGCATCCTGACACAAGACCGGCAGTTTGCCAAGGCCACGGTGAATTATCTCTGGGCCTACATGTTCAACTATGGTTTAGTGGACCCGCCTGACGGTTGGGATCTGGCCCGAGTCGATCCCAAGAATCCGCCGCCGGCCCCGTGGACGTTACAAGTCACCCACCCTGAGCTACTCGAGCAGTTGGCCGATTTCTTCATCCGGAATCACTACAGCATCAAAAGTGTTCTAAGGCTGATTGCAAATTCTAACGCGTACCAGCTTTCGAGTAAGTATCCGGGAACCTGGCGAGTTTCCTACACCCGCTACTTCGCCAAGCACATCCCCCGCCGGCTGTCAGCCGAAGAACTGTTTGACGCTCTGCAAATTGCCACCCAAACCGAAACTCCCATGTTCGTGCCCGGTTTCGACCAACCGCTCTACTACGCCAACCAGTTGCCCGATCCCACAGAGCCACGGTCGGATGGAGGCGTTCTTGAGTTCCTCAATACCTTCGGCCGGGGCGACTGGTGGAACAACAAACGGGATGCTTCCCCCACCATCCTGCAACTGCTGTACACCATGAATAGCGGACAGACTGTCCTGCGCACCTTTGCTTCCCGTGCCGATAGTCCGATCAATCGCGCTGCGCGTCTGGCTGAGTCCAAAGCCTCGGATGAGGAAGTTATCCGCGAATTGTTCCTGGCCACGCTAACTCGCTACCCCACGCCGGAGGAGATGGCCACGGTGCAGCGCATGAAGATGGGCACGCGGCTGGATTGGATCAGCGACCTTCAATGGGCGCTTCTGAACAAATTGGACTTCATCTTCAACTACTGACAGGAGCACGCCATGAAAAGAGAGACCTGTGGACGGCATCAAATGCACCGGCGGCACTTCCTGTTGGGCGCCGCCTCGGCGGCGGGCTTTCATTTGCTTCGCGCCCATGCCGACGCGGAAGTTGTCAGTCGTCAGGTGACGCCACGCGGCACAGCGCGCGCCTGCATCTTCATCAACCTCAACGGCGGACCCAGTCATCTTGACACCTTCACTCCCAAGGACGGACCTTGGAATCCTCCCGATGCCGATTTGCAGGGCTACCCCGGCGGCATTGTTCTCTCACGCCGCTTCTTCCCCAAGCTCTCGCAAATCACCAGCGACCTGTGCATACTTCGCTCTCTGGTGAGTTGGGAAGCAGCGCACGAGCGCGGCCAGTTCTATTTGCAAACGGCACACCCTTCCAATCCCGCCTTCGCCCAGGAAACGCCACATATCGGGGCGGTGATCTGCCGCGAACTCGGCAAGCCGAATCTGCCCTTGCCGCCCTTCCTTTCTTTCTATAGTGGTGGTCAACAGGGCGCGGCTTTTCTGGGCGGGCGCGTGGCGCCCCTGATGCCCACTCCCAACCGGGCTGGGTTGGCTACGCTTGAACACAACTACCACGGCAGCGCTGCCGCTAGTCGCAGCCGCTTTGATCAGAAATTCGCACTGCTTGAGGCCTTGGATCGCCCCTTGCGGCAAAACCCCTTCGATGCCTCCATGGCCGCCTACGCTGCCTTCTACGATTCCGCCCGCCAGATGATGTACAACGAAGAAATCGCCCGCGTCTTCCGCTTTAGTGCGGACGATGAAGGTCGCTACGGCGCTACCGCAATCGGCCGGGGATTGATCCTGGCGCGAAACGCCGTTCAGGCAAAAAACGGCGCCGTCTTCATCAATGTCACCATGGGCGGTTGGGATACCCACCAGCAAATGTTCGACACGAGCTATTCCCCCAACATGTATACGCTGACCAACGACCTCGACCGGGCGGTGGGCGCTCTGGTGGAAGATCTTAAAGCTTCTGGTGACTTCCGCTCCACCCTAATCGTGATGATGGGTGAGTTTGGCCGTACGCCCGGAGTCTTGAACTCGCGAGGCGGGCGCGATCACCACAAGAACGCCATGTGCGCCGCCCTGCTCGGCGGCGGTGTGAAAGGCGGGCAAATTATTGGCGACCAGAGTCCCGATGGCTCCACGATTGTGAGCCCTGGGTGGAAAGCCGATCGAGCCATCTATACCGAAGATGTGGCGGCCACCATCTTTTCCGCCTTAGGCATCGATTGGACCAAGAGCATTACGGACACCCCCTCGGGCCGGAGGTTTGAATACATTCCTTACGCTTCCGAGGGCATTTATATGCCGGTGAACGAGGTTTTCGGATGATTTGCTTGGCCGTCCTGCTTGCCGCAGCGGCGACCGCGTATGCGCAAGGGCCGGCGGCAAGCATTCAAATCCTTGCCCCCTCCTTTCGAGTGATTGCCGGGGAAAGCATGCGCATTCGCTCGATCGTGCGCGATGCGGCTGGCCGCGAACGGCCGCTCGACATTCCAATTTACTCCACCGATAACCCCAACATTGCGACCATCGAACCTTTCAGTGGGGAGTTCACTTCCCGTGGGCTGGGAGTTTCGCGCATCACAGCTCGCCTGGGAAGCATCAGCAGCAGCATCTTTGTCCAGGTTTTGCCAAAGCGCGTAGCGATTTCGCCTCCCAGCGCCACGCTCACCGTGGGCGAGCAACGGCAATTCACCGCCACTGCTTACAACAAAGATGACGAGCCTATTCCGAACGTCACCTTCCGCTGGTTCACCACAAGTGGCAACGGTTTTTCCACCAATACGGCCAGTGTCAGCAGCACCGGAATGCTGCGCACCGTGGCCGTGGGAAACATCCTAGTGCGAGCTTCCTTTGACTACAACAGTAACGTCATCCCTGGTTTTGAACGCCAGGCGCAAGCCATCGCCACGGTTTCCATTCAACCGCCACGAACCTACCAGCTCAAAAAGCTCCTCGGCACGGGGGCCTTGCGAGGCCCCTTCCGGCTCCGGGCCCGCATTCTTCCCTTGCTTGGCAATGAACGCGGCCAAGTGGTTTTTAATGCCTCTCTCGATGGCGTCTCCAATGGACCGCTGTTGCTCGACGGGTCGCATCAAACCCTGCTTGCCTATGGCGGCATGCCCGGACCTCTCCCCCAGACCTCAGTCATTGAGTTTCCGCAACTGGCGATCAATAACCGCGGTGAGATTCTTGCCCTGACCTCTATCCTGTTCAGTGGATCTGCCATTTATCGCCTGCGTCCCGGCGAGACCCCCGAGCCGCTGTATGTCGATCCGATGCCTCTTCCAGGCACCGAGTTTTTGACTAGCCCTTTTCTCAACCGGAATTGCCTGAACGATTCAGGTGGCTGGGTGTTTCGCGCCAACTACCGCATCGCCAACGCGGGTCCGACCTATACGGCCATCTTTCGTGTCCCGCAACGAGGATTCCCCGACGAGGTTGTTTCCACCCGCACCCCACTGCCGAATTTCCCCGCCACATTTTCTCTCGATGCCGACTTCGGCATCGCCGGGGACGGGACGGTGTACTTCACCGCCAGCTCCGGCTCGGAACGCGCCCTGTTTGTGAGACAGTTTGACAGCATCCGCCGCCTCCTTGGCATCGGAGATGCCTTGCTTGGCAGCACGGTGAGCCGCTTCTTCGGCAATGGCTTCTTCCTCAACGATCGCGGAGAGCTAGCTGTGGCTGTTGGTCTTGCCAACGGCCAGATCCACCTTTTGCGCTATTCGAACTTGCACACGGGAGCCGCTCCTCGAACCCTCGCCTTGCGCAGCTTCGGAAACCTGTACACCATCAGCCCTACTCAAGGTGTGCTCTTCCTTGGTGATGTCGGCCGGGGCTACGGTGTCCACCTCTGGCGCGAGGAGGCCGTAGCTGTGTTTCTCCAAGGTTCTACGCTGCTGCGCGGAAAAACCGTGCCCGCGATCGACTGGGCTACCGTAAGCTCGGCCGGCGAAGTCACGATCATGGCCCGCACTCAGGATAGCCCCATGGAGATTTTTTATCTCCGTCCTGGCGAACCCCCAATCCCGATTCTCCAAGCCGGCGATCTCATCGATGTCCGCGCTCCGGTCAGCATCAGCAACATCATGGCCGGAGACCGGGTTGGACCCGTTCATGTGTATCTCGGTGGTCGCAACAGCAGCATTTTTGAAGTCACCGAACACGGCTTGCAACCCGTGATGCTCATGGGCGAGCGCTTTACCACCACCGGCCTGTTCCCTGGTACCGGAACCGGGGACCGGAAGACCAGCTCGGGCGACATCCTGATCTCCCAGACCGCCGGGCTCGGCATCATGCGGGTCAAGGCCAATGGCGTCACGGAAGTGCTCCAGCGTCCTGGCCACCTCTTGGAAGACGGCGCAACCGCCAACGCCGCCTTCAACGTTCAAGGTAACGCCCGCGGCGACCTGCTCTGGGCTGCCACCACCAACCGCGGCGATCAGCGCTTGTTCATCCGGCGAGGCGAGCAAATCACCACCATCACAACCAATGGCGCGCTTGCTTCCAACCGCACCGTGGTCGATGGCAACTATGTGATCGCCTGGAGCGATCAGATGCTGGATGAAACGGGAAGGGTCATGTTGAACCTCCGCTTCGCCGACAATTCGCTGGCCCTCTACCTTTGGGACAACGGCGTCTTTACCCGTGTGGCCCAGATCAACGAAACGCGCCATGATGGTTCACTGGTCACCAACATCTTCCAGATCCGCGCTGGCGGTGATGCCTTCTATGCCATTTTTTCCCTCCAGGGCATCGGGAACACCTTGGTTTGCTACCGCGGCGGAAGATGGGAAACTGTGGTGGCTGTCACGGACATCCTCGTCACCGGACACACCGCAAACTCCATCGGATCGTTCGACGTCAACCGCCATGGCGACGTCGTCTTACAGTGCAATACCAACACCCAAGTCATCGCGATTAAGCGCCGAGGCAAGATGCACTACATTCATATGCTGACCGAATTGACCCCCGAGGACGAATTGCTAACTCGCACCAGTGATTTTGATATTCGGGATGACGGCACGGTGTACTTTCTCGGCATGACCGTGAACGAAGAGTACGCTCTCTACCAGGCAAAACCGCTCTGAAGCCGGCTGATATAATTTGCACCTTGTGCCCGAGCTTCAAGCCCGCTCGCTGATCCGGCCATCCCAAGTGCAACGGCTTGCGCTGGTGGCGCTTCCCTTTGTCGTAGTCGTTTTCGTCGCGCCCCGGCCGGAGAGCATCAAGCCTGAAGGATGGCGCTTACTCGGAATCTTCCTTTCGGTCATCGCTGGCCTGATCCTTCAACCCATCCCCGGAGGCGCCGTGGTGTTGATCGGCCTTACGCTCAGTGCGGCGCTGAAGTCTCTGACCGTCGCACAGGCGCTGTCCGGATACGCCGACTCGTCGGTGTGGCTGGTGCTGGCGGCTTTCATGATTTCTCGCTCCCTTATTCAAACCGGGCTGGCGCGGCGCATTGCACTCTACTTCGTCCGCCATTTTGGGCGGACTTCCCTCGGAGTCAGCTATTCGCTCGCCCTATCCGATGTGGTTCTCGGCGCCATCATCCCTTCCAACGCCGCGCGCTCTGGGGGCGTTGTACTGCCGGTTCTCCGTTCCATTACGGAGTTATACGGCTCCCAACCTGGACCCACCGCTGCCTTGCTTGGCGCATTTCTCTACGCCGCTGTTTATCAGAGCATCTGTGTGAGCGCGGCGATGTTTTTCACCGGGCAGGCAAGTAACCCGCTCGCCGCCAGCATGGCCGCACAGGCCGGCTTCCCCATCACTCCCTTAAGCTGGTTTCTCGCCGGACTGTTGCCCGGCGCCATCTCGCTAGCCGTCATTCCCATCCTCATTCGCAGGGTCTTACCGCCGCTGATTCGCTCCACGCCGGAAGCCGCCGCATTCGCCCGCAAAGAACTTTCCGCCATGGGCCAGCTGACCCTGGCCGAAAAGATCATGGGGGTGGTCTTTTTATTCGTTTGCCTGGGCTGGATAACTCACTTCTGGCATGGTGTCGACATCACCATCATCGCCTTGCTTGGCAGCGCCGTGCTCCTTGCGTCGGGGGTTTTGACCTGGGAGGAGGTCAAAAAGGAGTCCGCCATGTGGGATATCTTTCTTTGGTACGGCGGGCTGGTTTGTCTAGGCCGCGAGTTAAATCACGCCGGAGTGACGCAGGCCTTTGCGCGAGGTGTCGCCGCGCTGTTGAGCGATGCCAGCTGGGTCATCCTCTTTGCCGTTGCCCTGCTTGTTTATTTTTACGCTCACTACGGCTTTGCCAGTATCACGGCCCACATCCTCGCTCTGTATCCTCCCTTTCTGGCCGTGCTCCTGGCCAAGGGCGCACCCATCGGCTTGGTGGCTTTCTCCTTTGCCACCTTCGTCAATCTTTCCGCCGGCCTCACCCATTACGGAACGACGCCAGCGCCCATGTTCTTCGCCCACGAATATGTGAGCTGGAAAGATTGGTGGCGCATCGGACTCCTCATTTCAGGCGTCAACCTTACGATTTGGTCTACAGTGGGTTTTCTCTGGTGGAAATTGCTCGGACTGTGGTAATTTCGAAGCGCGGCGTGGGAGAACAAGACCGGGGGAACAGATCCTGATGCTGGCAAATCTGACCAAGCTTGCACAAGCTCTCCTGCGTGCCGAGCAAAGCCGCAAAACTGCCCCCTTTGTCGAAAGGCGCAGTGAGCCCCGGCTGTGGTGTTCCGAACTTGTGGAGGTCTGGCAAAAGGGCGAGAAACGCTGGAAGCGCATCGGTTCGGGGGTGCTCGAAGATATCTCCCCCTCGGGAGCCTGCCTGCAATTGGAATCGCCCGTCTCAAAAGGGGTTCTGTTGCGCTTCAAGGCCGGCAACTGGATGGCGGAAGGGGAAGTCCGCTACTGCTTCTATCGAGACATCGGATATTACGCCGGCCTCAAGCTCGGTGAGAACTTCAAGTGGTCTGAAACGGTATTCCAACCAAAGCACTTGGTGGATCCCCGCCAGCTGGGCAAATCCCCGCTCGCCGGCGAGGCCGCAGACGGCGAACCGGATCCCAGCGGCTAAATTCGTCCGAGCAGCGCCTCCAATCCTGCGCGGAACTCCCATGGCTTTGCGAGCAAGCTTAGCACGAGGTGGTTGCCCTCCTCAAAATCGTAGAAAAAACCTGGCTGCACCAGGACGTTGTGATAGCGCAGCAGGTCAAGCGCCAGCGCCTGCTCATCTTCGGGCACGCCGAGGATCGCATACCACCCTCCCTCGACCTCGAGCGGTTTGCTCCGGGTCCGCAGATAGCGGAGGTTTTCTTCAATCCGGGCGTGAATCTGCTTGCGGATGGAGCGGCTCAGAGGAAGCAGCTGTGGCAAGGCATGCTGGACGGGTGTGGACACCGAAAGAAACGTATCCGCAATCAATTCCAGGAGCTCCGCCGCCCGTCTGCACTGCTTTTCCGGCCCTCCAAGGATCATCCAGCCCACCTTCATTTGAGGCAATCCGCCCAGCTTGGAAAGACCGTTCAAACAGAAGGTCAGCCCCTCGGCATGGTGCGCCAGCGTTACGACCCGTTCGCCGTTCCCCGGCAAAAGCTGGTAGCTCGAAAACACTTCGTCACTCACGATCGCCAGATCGTGCCGGGCGCAGAAATCCAACAAGTAAGGCAGTTCTTCCCGTTTGAGGAAGGACCCCGTCGGGTTGTTCGGATTCACGAGCAGCACGGCCCGCGACCGGGCATCCACCAGACTCTGCAAAGCCTCGAAATCGATCCTCCAAACCCCGCAATAGCGCAAAGGGTACTGGCGCAACTCGACCGACTCAAGCTTGGCCAGAAACTCAAACAAAGGATAAGAAGGTTTTGGGACGAGGACATTGTCCCCAGGACTACAGAGAAGCTTGAACAGATAACTGTAGGACTCGCTCGTGCTGGCCGTAATCATCACCCGCCCAGCGTCGACCTGATGTTCGGCCGCCACAGCCTGGCGCGCCACCTCGAGGCCCCAAGGCGCCGGCTCGTACCGCAAAGCCGCCGCGTTACTTAGAACGTCCACTACCTCCCGCGGATACTCAAGACCGGCCTGTGTCGGATTCGACAGCGTTAGGTCCAGGACCGGAATTCCGAGACGCCGTTTTTCCGCGAGCGCGAGCGCAAGTTCGTTTGGTTCCAGGCACCAGTCCAAACGGTTTGAGAACACTTACACTTTCCTGCCAATGGCCGTCTGGCCGACGTCTACATTGATGGTCTCGCCCGTGGTCGCCAGCGCCTCTGCGGCCAGAAAATAGGCCGCGGCCCCAATATCAGCAGGCTCAGCGAGCCGGCCAAGCGGAGAGTTCTTCTCCGCTTCATCGAAGACCTCTTGCGGCCAGCCCGCAAACCGTGTGCGCACGAACCCCGGCGCGATACAATTCACCCGTGCCTCGGGAGCAAGAATGCGGGCAAAGGACTTCGTCATGGAGATCACCCCAGCCTTGGAGGCCGCATACACAATGGAACTGCCCTGACCGGTATACGGCGCAATCGAGGCGATATTGATGATCGACGAACCAGGATTCTTTTTGAGATAGGGAAACACGGCGCGCATGCAAAGGAAGGCGCCCCGGAGATTGGTGTTGATCGTACGCTCCCAAATCTCATCCGTGAGGTCAGCCAGCTGGTGGTGCGGCACCCGCTGACTCCAACCCGCATTGTTGACAAGAACATCAATCCGACCAAATCGTGCCGCAATGTCGGCGAACATCGCCTTCACGGCGCTGTCTTCGACCACGTCCGCTTGGTAGGCGAAGGCGCGGCCGCCCCGCTCAAGGATGGTTTGCACGGTCTCCTCGGCTGCTTCCTTTGAGCGGGCATAGTTCACAAAAACAATCGCCCCCTCTGCAGCAAAACGCTCGGAAATACCGCGTCCGATGCCCGTGCCTCCCCCCGTGACGATCACCACCTTGTCCTTCATCTTCTGCATGGTGACATTCCTTTCTATCGCAGGTTGTCACGGATCTGCACCTGCTGATAGATGACCTTTGTTTGTTCAAAGCTGGCAAAGCTCACGCCTGGCTTCATGGCCGAGGCCGTGCCGGCCGCCACTCCCCAGCGCAACGCATCGGCGAAATCGTCATTCAAGCGCATGGCCCATACAAAGCTCGCCGCGAGCGCATCACCTGCGCCAATCGGGCTGCCGACGTCAATCCGCGGAGGGATGGCTTCAATGATGTGACCTTCGCGCGCGCCGACAGCGCCCCGGCTGCCAATGGAAAGCACCACCATTTCCGGCCCCATCAGCCGGATGCGCTCCGCCGCTTCGAGAATCTGGATGCGAGTCAGCAGGACTTTGTTGAGCAGGCGTTCAGCTTCCGGCTGATTGGGTGCTACCACGGTTGGCTGCGCCTCAAGCCCGAGCTGGAGCGGCTCGCCGTCTGTGTCGAGGAGGGTGCGAACCCCACTCCGTTTCGCTTGCTCAATGAGCTGAGCATAAAAATCCGCAGGTACCCCGGGAGGCAAGCTGCCGCACAGCATCAGCCAAGAAGATTCGGGTAGTCTTCGGACCACGGCCGCCTGTACGGCCGCCACCTCCTCTGGGTCGAGCGGCATTCCGCGCTCATTCAGCTTAATCGTCAGCCCGTTGCGGTCAGAAATGTTGAGGTTCGTGCGCGTGTTGCTGTTTACCGGCACGGTATCCACGGGGAAGCCGCACTGGCTCAAATACTTCTTCAGACGCTCGCCCGATTCGCCTCCCACTGTGCAGATGGCCCGCGTCTTGCCGCCAAAGGAATGAATGACATAAGAAGCGTTGATGCCCCGTCCTCCGCAGCTTTCTTCACTCGAAAGGATGTAGGCGCGGTCTTCAAACACCAGCTGGTCAACCGTTAAATTCCTGTCGATGGCAGGATTCACCGTCAGGGTTAAAATCAAGTGCGGTCCCTCGCAAGCAGCTTCGCAGCAAGCGCTCCCCCGAGCGTCGGAAACACGGTGAACAGGACAAACAACAACACCAGCATGAGCAGGAGAATCACCGAAAGGCCAATCGGCTCTTGCATGGTGGCCACCAGACGGTCTAGGTCGGCCGTGTTGGGGATATGGCTTCTCATATTCTCCTTAAAGAACGCTGCTAGCCCGCCCTGGTTCATGATCGCCACGATGGCCAGCGTAAAGAATACCACGCCAATCATAAAACTGAATACTCCCGTAATCCACCCCATGCGTGCGCCACTCACCACGCTCAGCGACTGGCCCGTACGCCTGCCATACAAATACACGGCTAAAAAGCCCGCTCCGCATTGTGAAAATAAAAGCCAGCCCGGAATTGGGATGGGGAGCGAATTGGTGATCGAAGCAATCAACGCTGTCAGCAACCCGGTGCGCACCGCAATCGGGTTATGAAAACTCACTTCGAGCACTTCAGCCGGGCCGAAACCCGAAGCCTTCACTGCTTCTGTCCCCGATTGTACGCTCCCAGATTCGTGTTCCGGCTCCTGTCGAGGCATCTCAAATTGCGGCTTGCCGCACTTGTGACAAAACCTTGCGTCGGGAGGCAATTGGGCCCCGCAGCTACAAGAACCGCTCACAGCTCTCAGTATATCGATCTGCCACGACTCAAATTTGTGTTACCTTCGAAAGGTTCATGTCTAGGTTGGTTCTTTGGGTTTTGAATTCGCCCACCGCCCCGATGCTTGCCCTGCTTGACCAGCTGCCCGCGGAAACGCATATCGTTACCGGCGACTCCGAGCAAGCATTCGCCACGGCTCCGCCTCCGGATGTGCTGTTTCTCGGCTTTGGGCAAGGCGGACTGGCCCAGCGGTTGTGGGATCGCGCCCAGCATGCCAAATGGGTGCATTCCCTGGCTGCCGGTTTAGAGAACGTTTTGTTTCCCGCACTGGTGGAAAGTCCCGCCCCGATGACCAATTCAAAAGGCATTTTCGCCCGTTCGCTCGGCGAATTTACCATCGCCGCGGCCCTTTTCTTCGCCAAGGATTTCCGCCGCATGATCCGCAGTCAGGAGGCGGGCAAGTGGGATCCGTTTGACGTCGAGGAGTTACATGGCAAAACACTCGGGATTGTCGGCTACGGGGGTATTGGACGGGAAGCCGCGAAACGCGCCGTCGCCATGGGAATGCGCGTCATCGCCTTGCGCCGCAACCCCTCGACTTCTGCTGGCGATAGCCTGGTTAGCGAATCCCATGGACCCGACGGCCTGGACAAACTGCTCACGGCCTCCGATTATGTGCTCGTTTCGGCTCCCAACACCCCCGCCACCCGCGGCCTCATCGGCGAACCGCAGCTCCGCGCGATGAAAAAGACCGCCGTGCTGATTAACGTGGGGCGCGGTCCGGTCGTTGTCGAACACGCTTTAATTCGCGCTTTGCAAGAAGGCTGGATCCGCGGCGCAGCGCTTGACGTCTTTGACATTGAGCCCTTGCCGGCTGGCCACCCCTTTTACCGCCTGCCCAATGTCTTGCTCTCTCCCCACTGCGCCGATCATACACCGGGCTGGCTCGATGAAGCGATGCAGTTTTTCGTTGAAAATTTCCACCGTTTTTCTCGCGGAGAGCCTCTTTTAAACATCGTTGACAAGCACGCTGGTTACTAAAACCATGGTGACTTTCGCCGAAATTCAAAATGCTGCGCAGAGAATTCGCAGCTACATCCATCGCACTCCGGTCATGACCTGCGCCAGCGTCAATCAACGAGCGGGCATGGAGGTTTACGCCAAGTGTGAGAATTTCCAGCGCGGCGGCTCCTTCAAGCTGCGCGGCGCCGCCAATTTCGTACTCTCTATTCCTGATGCTGACATTGGCCGCGGCGTCGTGGCGTTTTCTTCTGGCAATCATGCCCAGGCCGTTGCCATCGCCGCCGCCATTCGGGGCGTCCAGGCGACGCTTGTGATGCCCTCCGACGCGCCGCAGTCCAAGCGAGAGGCCACCGAAGCTCGCGGCGGTCAAATCGTTCTTTATGATCGCTTGCGTGAAGATCGCGAAGCCATTGGCAAGCGTATCGCGCAACAAACGGGGGCCACGCTCATTCCCCCCTTTGACCACCCATGGATCATTGCTGGTCAGGGTACTGCCGCGCTCGAGCTGCTCGAGGAGGTTCCCGACTTGGATGCTCTCGCGGTGTGCTTGGGTGGTGGGGGACTGCTTTCTGGTTGCGCCATTGCCGCCAAAGCGCTCCAGCCATCGATCCGCATCTTTGGGGTGGAACCGGCTGTCGCCAATGACTGGGCCCTGTCCTTGGCTGCAGGTTCAATCGTTGAGATTCCGCCACCGCCTACCATCGCCGACGGCCTGCGCGCCACCAAGCCTGGCCAGCTCACCTTCCCAATCGTCCGTCAATTCGTGGAGGAAGTCTTGCTGGTCAGCGAAGCGGAGATTCTCGCTGCGATGAAGTTTCTCCTACTGCGGGCCAAAATCCTGGTTGAGCCCAGCGGCGCCGTCGCGGCGGCGGCCGTGCTCCACCGGAAACTGCCGCCAGGGGTGCGAAAAGTCGGGGTCATTCTTTCGGGCGGCAATGTCGACTGGGAGCTGCTTCAAGCGGCGTAACCAGCTAGGAAAAACAAATTAAGGGGCTTTCAGCGAAGCCCCTCGTCGGAATGCTCTTCCTTAAGCCGCCTTCTGATCCGGTAGGTCGGCTGGCTTCTCTTCTGTCACTGGAGGGCGGATCGGCGTTACGCGGCGCGGTTTGGAGATGCTCGGCCTCGCTTCCGCAACGGGGCGTGGCGTGTTCGCTTGGACGGGAGTCCTGGTCGTGCCATAAAAATACTCATCCAGCGGAAAGAGCGGAAACGGCTCCAACTCCCGAAACACCAAACCCAGTTTTTGTTCAATCCGATACACCATATGGAAAAAGTTGCCGCGATCCAGGCTCAAACGCGAGCAACACAGCTTCCAGTCTGCGCCGAGCAAGAAGTAGTAGCGGAAAACGCCCCACTCAATTTCATTCAAGTGGCGCTTGCTCACCAAATAAAAATCCGCGAGATATTCCTCGTCGCGGCGTCCCCACACCGTTCTCCGGTGGTGCGAAGCGCTCATTTCGAGCGTCGCTTTCGTCAGGTATTTCTCCTTGACTGCAAGTTCGCGATACCGGTTGTAGCAAATCCGGAAAATAGCGCGTAACACGCAATTACAGGGCTTCAGAGAGCATTTGCGGCCTACTCGAAGACCAATGCCATGGCAGCTTGTGCACTGTTGGTTGGCAAGTGCGATTGTTTCCGACCTAGACCATGTTTTCATGGGGTGCAACCTTCAACTCTCCGGCCTCAACCCTGGTTAGAGGGCTGGTGTGAGCCGGAGATACCCCAATCCTAGTCGCACTCCCAATGCCGTCAAGGGGTTGGTGCGGGTGCGCAGCGGGAAAACGCCGGCCGAGCGCCTCCCCGCAGCTTCAAAATATTCAAAAACATAGTGCTTTTGTTCGTGAAAAAATATCAGAAAAAATAGCATATTTGTGAAAAAATATAGCTGTATTATAAAGTCATGATGCGACCTATATCAGCGGGAAATAAGGTTCCAAGAAGACTCACTTTCCAGGAGCTGAGCGACCGTCTGATCCGCGAGCTCAACCAGCGCGTGCGCCGCGGAGATTTCACCGAGCGTGGCCTCGCACGCCTATTAGGAGCATCCCAGCCCCACATTCACAACGTTCTGAAAGGGGTGCGCCGGCCGTCCACCCCTCTGGCTGACCATATCCTGATCAAACTGCAAATCGCCCTGCAATCCATGCTGACGGATGAGGAAATCCGCTCCGTGTGCGTTAAAAAAGGCTGGAAATGTCCGCTGATAGAGGAGAATCTGGGCCGCCGGTAAGAGCGTTGTCAGATTTTGCCATCCTAGAGATTGCCGCGGCGGGCCTGCTCGCGTTCAATCGCTTCAAAGAGTGCCTTAAAATTCCCTTTGCCGAAGCCCCTGCTGCCCCGGCGTTCGATAATCTCGTAAAACAGCGTGGGGCGGTCCTCGACTGGTTTGGTGAAGATTTGCAGCAAATAGCCCTCGGCGTCCCGGTCTACAAGGATTCCAAGCTGCGCGATCTGTTCCAGGGGTTCGGGAATTTCGCCCAGCCGCGAGGGCAGCATCTCATAGTAGGTTGGGGGTACATCGAGAAACTCCACACCGTGCTCTTTCAAGCGGCTCACCGTTCCAAGAATGTCATCCGTTGCCAGAGCGATGTGCTGCACGCCGGGACCTTGGTAAAAATCCAAATATTCCTCCACCTGTGACCGCCGCTTGCCGTGGGCTGGCTCATTGATCGGAAACTTCAACTTGCCGCCGCCATCGGACATGACTTTCGACATGAGAGCAGAATACTCAGTGCTAATATCCTGATCGTCAAACGACTGGTAGAGCTGAAAGCCGAGAACGCGCTCATAGAAAGAAACCCAGCGATTCATCTCCCCCCAGCCCACGTTGCCCACAATATGATCAATCTGGCGAAGGCCAACCGGCCGGGCGAGCTCATCGGGGCCTGGCGCCGCATGATAGCCCGGCAGAAAGATGCCCTGATAGTTGCGGCGCTCCACAAAAGTGTGTAGCGTGTCGCCATAAATGGCGATGGAAAACCAGCGGACCAGGCCCTGGTCGTCGCGTTCTTCCACCAACGGCTGCGTGATTTGCGCCCCGCGCTGAACAACTTCGGAATAGGCCGACTCAGCATCTTCCACCTGCAAAGCGATCGACCGTACTCCGTCGCCGTGACGCAGGACATGCTCGGCCAGGGGAGAATTCGGACGCAGCGCCGCCGACAACAGCAGCCGGATCTTGCCCTGCTCGAGTACGTAAGAAACGCGGTCAGAAACCCCGGTCTCCGGCCCCTGATAAGCGATCCAGCGAAATCCAAATGCCGTCCGGTAATAATGCGCCGCCTGTTTGGCGTTGCCCACGTAATATTCCACATGATCGACGCCAAGCAAAGGCAGAAAATCCCGCGTTGGCGTTCCGGCTTGAGTTTCAGGCACGGGAGACATGGTTGTGCTCCTCCTCAAAAACTCGCTCGCGTGAGCGGCGGATGGCCTCCAAGCAAATCTCGATCTGTTCCGTTGTGCCAGTCGAAATACGCACACAGTGCGGCAAACCAAATCCTGAAAGATGGCGGATGATGACACCCTGGCGCAACAGCTCCTCAAACAGCGTTCGCGCTGCCGCCTCGTTGCGCAGCGGCACCATCACAAAGTTGGCTTCCGAAGGTGTCACCTCGAAGCCCATCTCCCTGAGCCCGCCCTCGAGCAGGCGCTGGGCCCGCGCGTTTAACTCGAGTGTGTGATGTAAAAATTCCCTATCTCTCAGCGCCGCAATTCCTGCCGCCTCGGCCACAGCGCTTGGCTCAAACGGCAACTTCACCTTAAGCAGATTCTCAATCAGCGCCTCGTGAGCAAATCCGTATCCGATACGCACCCCGGCCAGCCCGTACACCTTGGAGTACGTCCGCAGCGTGATGACATTGTCATAGCGGTAGTGCAGCGAATCAGGGTAGCGAGGGTTGGTCTGCGCATACTCAAAGTAAGCCTCGTCGAGAATGATCAGGACGCGGGTTGGAACATGCTGATAAAAAGCGTCGAATTCTTGGCGCGTAAAGATAGTTCCCGTCGGATTATTCGGATTTGCGAGGTAAATAATCTTTGTTTTTTCCGTAATCGCCGCCGCCAGCGCGGGCAAGTCATAGCGCCACTCCCGGTAGGGTACCGTCCGGTAAGCCACGCCTCGGCTGCGCGCGAGCACTTGAAATCCTCCGAAGGCGGCTTCCGTTGTGAGGACTTCGTCGTCATCACAAAGGAACGTCCGGATGATGTTCGACATGATTCCTTCCGAGCCGCTTCCCGTAATGACATTTTCTACCTTCGTTTCAAATTCCCGCGCTAATACCTCCCGCAGTGACCGTCCACCCGTGGGATAAAGATTCAAACCATCGAGCGTCCGCCGCATGGCCTCCACCGCAAGCGGCGATGGTCCCAGAGGATTTTCGTTCGAGGCGAGTTTGACGATCCGCTCAAGGCCGTACATCCGCCGGACGGTTTCAGCGTCCAAGCCGGGTCGATACGGCTCTAACGTTTCGATGTAGGGTGGGACAAGGCGCGACATAGATCAATCCACCACTCCTATGTGGTGATTTTATCTTAACACCGCCCTTGATGCGGCCCGCACCAACCGTGGCACGTCAGCTTGCGCCCTGTCGTTCAATTCACCGCATGCGCTGGGTATCTTTCAGCACCGCGGAGGGAAGTTCCGCGCTTCAGCCAGGGAAAATCTTGGCGATGTCGTTATAAAGCACAAACGCCACCACCATCATGAGAAACACAAAACCCAGCTTGAAGACGAACTCCTTCATGGCGACGCTTAGATCACGACGCAGGATCATTTCGATGAGCAACATCAAGATGACCCCCCCATCCAAAATTGGCACCGGAAGCAAGTTAAAGATGGCGAGATTGAGGCTCACCATGGACATCAGCTCAATGAACCGCGTCGCGCCCTCGCGGGCTGCTTCCGTGGAGATTTGCGCAATGCGGATGGGACCTTCGAGTTGCTTAGGCGACAGGCGGCGCTCGAGGATCCCCCGCAAGAAATCGAGAATAAGGCCCGCGCTGCGCACATTGTGGTGCACGGACTCGCGAAGAGCCTCGGGGAAGGGAAGCGCAACGTAGCTGACTGGAGATTCCAGCTGCACGCCGATCATCCACATCTTCTGTCCCTGCTGTTCGGTAAGGGCTGGTTTCACCTCCACAGTGAATTCCTTACCGTCACGCACGTAGGTGAGCCTTGCTGGCGCACCGTTGCTTGCGCGAAAGGTTTCTTGCAACTTCAACGTGGAACGGATCGGCGCTCCGTTAATTGCCTTCAGGATATCGCCTGGCTTCAAACCAACGCGTTCGGCATCCATGCCCGGCATGACCTTCGAGACTTTCACCGGGAACTGCTGCGCCCAGCCAGCCACGCCCGCACCAGTTTTATCGAGCGTTGGCGTGAGGCGGATGAGTTCCTGCCGGCCGTCTTCACGTTCCACCAGTACGGTGATCGTTTTGTTGCCGCTGGCGATCTCCTTGAGCGTGATGTCCTCCCAGGTCGGATTGTTCACGTCTTCAATGCGCAAGATTCGATCGCCTTCTCGAATGCCGGCCTTGGCCGCCGCACCGTCGGGCGTCACGATGCCAATCACCGGAGAGCGCACTACGGGCATCTTGGGGAAGCGCACCATAAACAGGCCGGTGACCAGCGCAATCGCCAGGACAATGTTCATAAACGGACCTGCCGCTGCGATGATCAATCGTTGCCAGCGCGGTTTGGCCAGAAATGAACGGGGGTCGGAGGCGTTCGCCTCGCCCGCTTGCTCGCCGGCCATTTTTACGTATCCCCCAAACAAAATCAGGGAAAAGCGAAAGTCGGTCTCCTTGCGCCGGAAACCGAACAGGCGGGGGCCAAACCCAAAACTGAATACCTCCACCTTGACATCAAATAACCGTGCAGCCCAAAAGTGCCCAAGTTCATGGATCAGGATCATGACCCCGATCAAAACCAGTAGCCACCAAACGTTTTCTAAGAAATTCATGATTTAACTCGCTCTGTTGTACGGGGGCGTGGACGGTGTGGAAGGAGCGGGCGGATCGGGGGTGGGCGCCGAGGACACAGAGCTAGCCGGAATCCCGGCCAAACGCATCTGGCCCGCGCGCCTTCGGCAAGCCAGCCGTGCTGCCTCCCTCGATTCCAAATCCACTTCCAAAACTTCGCCAATCGAACGTGGCCGGCGCACGGGCACAGTTTCGAGTGTGTCCGCGACCACCTGCGCAATTGCTGGAAACGAAATCTGCCCCTTGAGGAAAGCTTCCACGGCTACTTCATCCGCCGCATTCAGAGTCGCTGTGGCGGTGCCCCCCGTCTGCATGGCTTCGAAAGCCAGGCGCAATAAGGGAAACTTTTCGTAGTCAGGAGCTTCAAACTCCCAGCGCATGCTCTGCCGCCAGTCGAGGCGCGGTACTGGGGCATCCCAGCGGTCGGGGTAGGTCAGGGCGTATTGTATAGGCATCCGCATGTCCGTGGCGCAAATCTGCGCGATGACGCTGCCGTCGTTGTACTCAATCATGGCATGAACTTTGGATTGCGGATGCACCACCACTTCGACTTCCGTCGGACGGAAGCCGAACAGCCAGCAAGCTTCAATCACTTCAAAGCCCTTATTCATGAGGGTCGCCGAATCGATCGTAATGCGCGGCCCCATTCGCCAAGTGGGATGCTGCAAAGCCTGCTCGGGAGTTACAGAATTCAGGTCGCTGGCCGGCGTGTTGCGAAACGGCCCCCCGGAGGCCGTCAGGATCAATTTGCGCACGTCTTGCCGCCGGCCAGCCCGCAAACACTGGTGCGCCCCGTTATGCTCACTGTCTACAGGCAGGATTTCCGCCCCTGACTGGCGCACGGCTTCCATCACCAGGGCTCCCGCGGCCACCAGGGCCTCTTTGTTGGCTAATCCCAGTGTCTTGCCTCGCCGCACGGCCTCGTATGTCGCCTCGAGTCCGGCCACACCCACAATTGACGACATCACCACGTGCACTTCTGAAGCGACGGACGCTTGAACCATCGCCTCCGTTCCCCAGCCGAGTTCCGGCCAGCGCGATTTCGGCAACCCTCGACGGCTGAGTTGCTCCTGAAGCCGCTTAACCCCCTCTTGTCTGGCCAAGACGGCTACGCGCGGGCGAAACTCGAGAATTTGCTCGGCAAATGCCTCCACGTTGTTTCCCGCCACCAGGGCATAGATCGAAAACCGCTCTTTGTTCCGCCGGACAACGTCTAACGTGTTGACGCCAATCGAGCCCGTTGAACCGAGAATCGTGAGTTGCTTCACCCCTTGGCATCATAACAGAATTCATCCCGGACCCAGATTTCACCTCTCAGCCTCCAAACTAGGCGGAAAACACCGGACCAATTCTGGTCTCCGCCCAACCCTCGGGCTCGGACCCCACCGCCCCCTTCCCCGCACTCCAGGATGAAGTTCTGAAGAGAGACACTGACTACTTACACTTCGAAATGAGATTTGATTCGGAGGGTGACCCTTGCGGGCGCCGGGGAGGAATTGCTTCAGGGGTCTTTATGAGGTTAGTCTCGCTTTGGTGGGAGTTGCCTCCCCGGCTTACTTCTAATAATAGAATATGCTTTTTTGAATTGCAACAAAAAACGGAAGAGCCGCCCGAAAATCTTCCACATTCGGGAGCCAACCGTCCTCCTGGCCTCTCTTCCCGGCTCTCCCCCGGCCCTAGCCCCGCCTTGCCGCCGCCCGGCACGAAGATCAGGCGAAGTTAGGCTTTGACTTCAACTCCTGCCCACGCCTCTAGCACCTTAATCGTGGAGCAGATGTCCTCATCCCCATGCCCGCAAGCCACTGCCGCGCGAAACATCTGCTGCGTTAGCGAGGTAATCGGAAGCGGCACATTCAGCTCTCGCGCCGATTCGAGCATCAAGCCAAGATCTTTGTGCATCCACTTCACCGCAAAGTTGGTTTCAAAATTACGGGCGAAGACATAGGGAGCCTTGAAATTAATCAGCCCGCTTTTGGCTGCGCTTTTGTCCAGGATCTCGAGCATCAGCTTCGGATCGACTCCGGCCTTCGTGCTTAGAATCATTCCCTCGTTAAACGCCTGAAGAATGTTCGAGAGAATGAGATTCTGCGTCAGCTTGGCATGAAGCCCTTTGCCATGTTCGCCGCAATAGAACAGCTGCTTGCCCATGGGCTCCAAAAAAGGCTTGACGCGCTCAAACACAGCCCGGTCACCACCAACCATGAAGGTCAACGTGCCTGATTCGGCGCCGGGCTTAGACCCAGTACAAGGAGCATCCAAAAAATGGACGCCTTTGGGCGCCAGCGCGTCGCGCATCTTCGGGCTGTGGCTGGGCGCCACGGTGCTCGCATCGACAACGACGGCGTCTGGCTGTAGCCCTTCCACTAAGCCATCCTTGCCCAGGATGACCTTCTCTGACATTTGGGTATCCCCAACACAGAGAAACACGACCTCGGCCTGTCGCGCGACCTCGGCTGGCGTGGCGCAGGCTGTCCCTCCTGCTTCCTCCGCCAGGCGCCTAGCCTTCTCGCTTGAATGAGACCACAGCGCAACGGCATGGCCCGCCTTCAACAAATTTCGGGCCATCGGATAACCCATGATGCCAAGACCAAGAAAGCCGAGCTTCGCCACAACACCTCCCCAAAAGATTGGAAAAACCAACCTGCCATTGTACGACACGCCTAGCGAGCAGCGAAGAACCCAACGGCTCAATCACGACCTTCCGCCTTGCGCCAGGCGCACTCCGGCCGACGGGAACATTTCTCGCAAGACAATTCTGAGGACGGACGCCTCGGTTTCTGATCCGGGGCTGAAGTGTGGCTAGTTCCCAGGAGGTTCCGTCGCTAACACCTGGCGAGGAGGGCACAGCCCGTTGAGAATCATTCTCAACACCAGCAGATCCGAAGGCTGGTAGGTCGCCGTCGACACGTTTGCCATGTCCTCGTCCCCATCTACAATGTGTCGTCGAATCAGGGCCCGGAACTCTTCTAACGTAATGCCGAGTGCAACCGCAGCTTCTGCTTCCGAGTAGTGGCTTTTCATCGGTCTGGGAGAAACTGGAACCATGTGCGCGATTTTCCTTTAGTTATTTGCATCATAGGATGCGCGCGCGCTAACCCCAATACGGCGATGTTCTTAGAAGTGAGGTCGAATCTTCTGACCCAAAGGACCACCGCGAGCAAGGTCATAGTGTGAATCCCGCCGCTTCGTGTCCCAGCACACTGTAAGCAAACTCGGATTTTTGTCCACCATCCACGCCTAACTTGGATGCCCGCAAGTTTTGTTCAGAAGGTAGGCTGGCCAATCACGCCTTCCAGCCCAGCTGGCGTGTAACGGCCCTCTCGTAGCGCGGCCACAGGGCAAACGAAGCAGATCCCAAGACAAAAAAAGGCCTACCCGTGTCTACCCTTCCGCTGCTTTTCGCGACTTGCCTCTCAGGAAGGCCACCGGGCCTCAAAACGGTACGTCATCATCACTGACAACATCGCCATAGTGCGGTTCAGGATTGGAGGAACGAGCCGCAGGCCCGCCTCCCGCACGAGGCATCGAACCCGCGCCTGCCATGGCACTGTTGCCCGGCGAGATGCCCTCGCCCGTCCCCGCTTCACCCCGACCCCCAAGCAGGATCACATCCTCG
Source organism: Bryobacteraceae bacterium (assembly GCA_025056455.1). Taxonomy (GTDB): domain Bacteria; phylum Acidobacteriota; class Terriglobia; order Bryobacterales; family Bryobacteraceae; genus CADEFT01. The sequence continues at coordinate 157,369 of JANWVY010000009.1, forward strand.
GCTACCACTTCCGTCACATAGCGCCGGTTGCCATCTTTGTCGTCATAGCTCCGGCTCTGCAGACGCCCTTCCACGTATACCTGCTTGCCCTTGGTGAGATAATTGGCTAGGTTCTCCGAGCGCCACAGCACCACGTTGTGCCAGTCGGTTTCATCCTTCCACTCCCCAGTTTGCGGATCTTTCAGGCGCCGGGTGGTGGCAAGGGAAAATTGCGTTCGAGCCACGCCGCTTGGCGTAAACTTGGTCTCAGCGTCTTTACCCAAATTGCCAAGCAGGATCACCTTGTTGACGCTTCTCGATGCCATATCCCTCTGACGGTATCACAAACTGCCGCCCGGCTCGATCCCTCGCTCAGGAATCCATTCCGCAAAGTCTTCGAGCAGGGCCCGCGCCACCGTGATGGGGCGTTCATCGCGGCGTAAACCCGCTTCATTATAATCCGCCTGCACCTGTTTCCATTGCTGATGGATTGCGGTTTGGATTTGCACCAGTTGCCCGTCTTCAATCGCCTCACCCGGGCGGAAATTAAGCTCACAGGCAAACACTCTCCCTGGTTTGTCTGGATTGTACAGAGGAATGCCAAACTTCCGGCAGATCAGCGGCCGGTACTCATAGATGGCGCACTTGCCTTCTTCAAGCGCCGGACAGGCCAGACGCGTGCCCGGCGGCGGCAGCGCGCCCCAGGCCTCGGGTTCACCGTTGACCGCCACCAGTTTCGCGCGCTCCTGAAGATAGCTCGACGCGCGGGCTTGTAGCTGGCTCCGTTTCTCCTCCGGAAGCGATTTCACCCCCTGCGAAATCCACGCCGCCTCAATTTCTGTTATCTGAAACAGCTGGTGGCAACAATCCGAGCACCCCGCACGGCAATGGATTCTTTCTCCATGCAGTCTCCGGTTTCGCTCGAACTCCTCCTCCACCGCCATACAGATTCCCAAGTAGCGACCGATCATATTTCGCGGGGGGAGGGGGAGGAGGGAGACGGAAATCTTCCAGGCTGACCCCTAGCCGCCAAATCCTTATGCTACCGCGATTCTGTGCTTATGCTACCGCGATCCTGCGATTCCCTCTTTTCTAACGCACCCAACTCGGGCATAATCGGTCTCATCACCTCCTGTCCCCTTGTTCGTGACAATCGGTTCAATTCAAAAAATTTCGGACCCAGACGGCTTCAGCCCCAAACAGTGGCATCCCGTCTTTTCTGGAGGGGATATAATCAAAGCGGCGAGTCGGTGAGGTAGGCCGATGATTTCAGTTTTCCGAAGCTCCATGGTCGCCTGGATGCTTACGGCGATGGCGCCCCTGAGCAGTGCGCAACAGTTGATGAGCGGAAGCGGTCCTGGCGGGCAAGTCCGCATGTTTAATACCGACATGGCGGTGCTGGAAATGCAAGAGGTGCGCAAAGATTTGCCCTGCACCGTCACGCCCTCCAAACCTGTCCTGGGCTTTGATCTCAAGTTCCACGCCGGCTACGAAGTCAGCATCCCCTTGCGCGAGCTGGCCGGCGCCGAGAATTTGCTGACCATCGTGTTTCGCGTCACCGCCGAAAACAAAAAAGAGGAACCTGTTTACTTCATTCAGCGCGTCCGCGTGCCCAGTATCGAAGAAGACGCCAAGGGTGACGCCTATCTCCACGGCCAGTTCGATCTCGGGGAGGGCAAATACAAAATCGATTGGCTCATGCGCGACCGCGCCGAACGTGTCTGTTCCTTCTACTGGGATGCGGAAGCCGAGCTGCCCCCAAAGGACAAACAAATCGCCCTCAACATCCCTCCCGCAACCGCCCTGGCTTCCGAGGTGGAGCAATTCCGCGACGAGCCCCCGGTCCAGCGGGACAACACGGTTCCTCTCAAGGTGAAAGTTCTCATTAACTTCGCTCCGCAGAATTCGCGCTCTGCAACCCTACAGCCGCTAGATACGTCAGCTTTAGTGTCCATCTTGCGAACGATCTCGCGTGATCCACGAATTCAAAAGTTCACGATTGTGGCGTTTAACCTTCAGGAGCAGCGTGTGGTTTACCGCCAGGAAGAAGGAGACAAGATCGATTTCCCAAAACTGGGGGACGCGCTGAATTCGCTTAAACTGGGCACCATCGATTTCGCCAAGCTGGCCAACAAACAGGGAGAAACCGAGTTCCTTACGCAACTCATCAAGGCCGAAGCCGCCGGCGACTCACACCCCGACGCCCTGATCTTCGCCGGTCCAAAAGCCATGCTGGACTCCAACATCCCGCAGCAGGAGCTCAAAGAAGTGGGCGATCCCGGTTTCCCCGTCTTCTACCTCAACTACAACCTTTACCCCCAGCAAACCCCCTGGCGAGACACAATCGGTCACGCCGTACGTTTCTTCAAGGGAACTGAATTCACCATCAGCAAACCCCGAGATTTGTGGTTTGCCGTGTCGGAGATCGTTTCGCGAATCGTAAAATCTAAGCAAGGAAAGCAGCTCCGGGCTGCTTCGGGCAATTAGCTATGCTTCAGGTTGTTGTTGCTGTCGTCTCGTCTTTTTTCGGCGCTCTCCCGCTTGCCGCCCAGATCGATCACGCCAAAAGCCTGGCCCCTTATGTGCCTTCTCCGCAGGTCATCGTCGACCGGATGCTGGAGGCGGCTGCCCTGAAGCCCGGCGAAACCTTGTTCGATCTTGGTTGTGGTGACGGGCGCATTTTATTTACGGCTGCCCAGCGCTACAAAGCGAAAGCGGTTGGCATTGAGTTGTCGAAACGTTTGGTGGAGCAAGTGCGCGAAGCAATCCTGCGTCAAAATCTCCAAGACTTGGTTTCGGTCAAAGAAGCCAATTTGCTCGACGTCGATCTTAGCTCCGCCGACGTCGTCACGCTCTATCTGCTGACGGACTCCAACGCAAAACTTCGTCCCAACCTCGAGCGCTACCTGCGTCCGGGCGCCCGTGTTGTCTCCCACGACTTCGAGATCCGTGGCTGGAAACCAGTCCGCGTGGAAGAAGTGCACGCCCACCGCCGGAACCACAAAATTTACGTCTACCAAATCGGAAAAACGAAATAGGCGCCGCCCCTCGATCCAGGACCTGCGTGCTTCATCTCTTCCGCGTCCCCAGTCTCTCCTGCAGCTGATCAACGAGAGGGAGCTGACCCGAGGTCAACTTTCTGCGCGCGGTCTCCAAATCAAACCAGCCCGCCCGATCCACTTCAGGAAATTGCTGTTGACGGCCGGAGCCTGGGGGCCATTCCATCGAAAACAAGTTGCTTTTCAAGCCAGCGGGATCAAAATCCCCCCGGCCTGCCCACGCGAATAACCTCTTGCCGCTGGTGAGCTTGACCGGCTCGAGCGGTTCCAGCTCCTCAAAAGCGGGGCGTTGCCCCAACTCCTCTTCACACTCCCGGATCGCTGCGGCGAAGGGGTCTTCATCGTCCGAAAACTCCCCTTTCGGAATCGACCACGCGCCTTCATCCTTCCGCGCCCAGTAAGGTCCGCCGGGATGCACCAATAAAATCTCAACACCAGTGGCCACCCGGCGATACAGCAGGAGGCCTGCACTCTGTTTCTTCTGCCTCGACATCTTGATGCTTGATTCCAGTTGCTTGCCCCGTCAGGCAGCTTCAAAAAACCCACTTTGTCGCTGAGGTTCGATATACTGTGCCTGAACGTGAAAGGAGCTTCGATGTTACGCCGCGCTGTCCTGTTCGGGGCTTTCACCATTCTTCTCACATCTGCCTACTACCGTGTTTCATCACCTTTCGTAATGTCCGAAGCGGCGAACGCCTTTCTCGCCTCGCTCACCCCCGAGCAGCGCGAGAAGGCCCAGTTTGACTTCCAAGACGAAGAGCGCTTCTTCTTTCACTTCGTACCCGACAACAATCTTCAACAGCTGCGCGGTAGAAGCCGCAAGGGACTCACACTGCGCGAGATGAGCCCTCATCAAAAACATCTCGCCCATGCCTTGCTAAGCGCTGGCCTCAGTCAGCGCGGCTATATCAAAGCCACTTCCATCATGAGTCTGGAGGATGTGCTGCGCATTCTCGAAAAAGACTCCGGGGAACGTCGCAACCCCGAAAAATACTACTTCTCCATCTTTGGCCAGCCCAAGGAGAAGGGGGCCTGGGGCTACCGCGTCGAAGGCCACCACATCAGCATCCACTTCACGATCGTTGATGGCAAAGTTGTGAGTGCGCCGTTTTTCTACGGCGCGAATCCGGCGCTCGTGAAAGAAGGACCACGAGCGGGTCTGCGCGTGCTCGCTCGGGAGGAGGACCTGGCCCGCGACCTACTGCTAGCTTTGACCCCCGAACAGAAAAAAATCGCCATCGTTTCGCCCAAAGCCTACGCCGATATCTTGACGGAGGCCTCGCGCAAGGCTGCGCTCCAAGGGCAACCATCCGGTCTTTCGGCCTCCAAGATGAACGCCAAACAAAGACAACTGCTCCAAGCCCTGCTCGAAGAATATTGCTACAATCTGCCGGATCAGCCCGCCCAGCACCGCTTGGATCTCATCCGCAAGGCGGGAACCAATATCTTCTTCGCCTGGGCCGGCGTTGAGGAAAAAGGCGGCCCCCACTACTACCGGATTCAGGGCCCGACTTTCCTCGTTGAGTACGATAACACCCAGAACAACGCCAACCATATCCACTCCGTGTGGAGAGAAATGGATGGCGACTGGGCCGAAGATTTGCTGAAGGCCCACTATCAATCCAGCCATCAATCTAGCCCACGCTGAGCGAAAGGGCCTGCGAGCGAATTCCGCGAACGGTTCTCGCCTCAGGTCCTCCAAGCGAGGCCGCCTCCGCGGCGCCCAAACCCCCTACTTCGCTTGCTTGAACTGAAACAGCGCTCCGAAGACAGCGCCCAGCGCGCCAAACAGGATCCAGAGCGTCGATTGAAACTCTTCCATCCCGCGATAGAAACGGTTTAGCGCTCCGTGCAAGGAAATCGCCAAAAATGCCACCGCATAAAGCACAAACAAAAGGCTGGTCTTACGCATGAGCGACAGCGCCATTCCTACAATGCCGGCGGCTGCAAGGGCCAGCGTGCCGTAAATCAGTGTTGGACCTGTCCAGCTCACCATCGGACAGCGGATGGTTTTTGCATCGTCGAGAATGGCAAACAGCGCAAAGGCGAGCAAGAGTAGAGCAACGGGAATGTGGTAGACGAAGCTAAAGATGCGAAGAAAGAGTGCAAAAATCCTCACACGCGGCTCTCCGGGTGCACAAGTCCAACCAAAAGACTTTTCATTCTAGCAGCGTTGCCTTTAGCTTGCCCATCGTTTCGTGGAGGCCGGACCGCGGGGTGCCTTCCGGAGGCCGTTCGAACTACGCCTCGTCTGGTGTTGCTGCCGACCTCGTTTTTCTTCTCCCCTTTACTTCCCCCCTTCCCCCCTTTGTTCCCCCTTTCGATACACTGGCCGTTCACAGGAGTTCTCACCGATGCACCGCCGCCACTTTCTGTATTCCGCTAGCGGGCTAGCTGTTTCCGTCTCCCTTCCGCCTTGTGTTCAGGCCATGCAAAAGCAAATGAAAATCACCGGCCTTGAGACTGACTTGCTCAAAATGCCTCCGCGCGAACCGAACTACGACGCCATCCATCAACTTGGTGTCGACACCGGCCAAGTGGTGCTCCGCATCACGACCGACGCCGGCTTCACCGGTTGGGCCACCTCCAACTTCGGGATGCTCGCCGGGGGACCTCGCGTCGTTCAGACCATCCTTGAGCACGAAGTGAAACCAGTCATCACGGGCATGGATCCTGCATTCCCTAAGAAGATCCGGGCTGCCCTTTGGAGCGCCCTCGAATATCACGGCGTGACTGGAGTGGTACAGTTCGCTCTGGCTGCCACCGACATCGCTCTTTGGGACATCCTCGGCAAAGCAGCCGGCCTGCCGGTCTACAAAATGCTCGGCGCTTATCGCGACCGCATGCCCGTCTACAGTATGTGCGGCTGGTATTACGACAACGACGCGGATTTATCGAAATACAAGCGCCAGATCCAAACCGCGCTGGAACAAGGCTACCGCGCGATGAAAATCAAGACGGGCCGCTATGGCGTTGACGACGACGTGAGGCGGATCCGCCTGGCTAAGGATCTCGCAGGTCCGCAGTGCCGGGTCATGGTCGACGCCAACCAGGCCTTCAACAAAAATGAGGCCTTGCGCCGAGGGCGCATCTACCAGGAGATCGGTGTTTTTTGGTACGAGGAACCACTCCCACCCCATGAGATGGAGGGCTATGCGCAACTGGCCCAGCAACTCGACGTGCGAATCGCTACCGGCGAAAATCTCTACACGCGGCATCAGTTTTTGGACTTGATGTTGCGCCGGGGCGCCGATGTCGTCCAACCAGACAACCGCCGCGCCGGCGGCGTCACCGAGTGGATGGAGATCGCTGCCCTGTCGGATAGTTTCGGTCTCGAACTCGCAAGTCACGGCGGGGGTGCGGCGAATCTGAACATGCTGTGCGCCATCCCGAACGCCATTTATATGGAAACCAGCGGCCCACAAAAGATCATCAACGGCGAAGTGCTTGCGCCAGAGTCGCCAGGAATGAGTACGGAGCTGCCCCGGAGCTACATCGAAAAGTACAAAATTGGATAAGCTGGCGGTTTCATGACTCGTAGAAACTTTCTGCTTGGCCATGCTCCTTTCGTGGTTGCGGCCACCGCTCAAAATCGGCCGCCGAAAAAAATCGCCGCCATCGTAACCGAATATCGCCCTCACTCTCACGCCGACGTAATCGTTGGCAAATATCTGGAGGGCTTCAATCAGGATGATCGGCCTCCTTACCCCCGCTCCAAAATTGTCAGCTTGTTTACGGAACAGGTCCCCCAGCGGGATATGAGCCGGGAACGGGCCAAAAAATACAACATCCCGATCTATCGCACCGTGGACGAGGCACTCTGTCTCGGAGCTAACCGGCTCGCTGTTGATGGAGTCCTTCTCATTGGCGAGCATGGCGACTACCCCGTTAACGACAAACAGCAGAAACTCTACCCCCGCTTTGAAATGTTTCTGAAGATCACCGACGTCTTCCGGCACAGCGGGCGTTCGGTGCCCGTGTTCAATGACAAACATCTTTCCTGGAGCTGGCGTCAAGCCAAGCGCATGGTGGAGATCTCGCGCGAACTTAAGTTTCCGATGATGGCAGGATCATCGGTTCCTGTCGCCTACCGCGTGCCTGCCGTGGATGCTCCTCACGGTGTGCGACAAAATTACGCCGTCGCCATCGCCTACAGCGGTCTCGACATCTACGGATTCCATTTACTAGAAGCCCTCCAGTGTATGACCGAACGTCGCAAAGGCGGCGAAACGGGAGTTCGTTCCGTCCAGTGTCTCCAGTATGAGGCCTGCTGGACGTTCGTGGAAAACAATGGTTGGGTGAAGCGTCTCTTTGAACAAGCCCTCTCCCATAGCCACACGCGTGCCAGCGGCGATCCCAAACAGCTGGTCAAAGAGCCTACGGTCTTCCTTGTCGACTATCAGGACGGCTTACAGGCTGCCGCGTTTCTAATGACCGGACTAGTGTCAGACTTCACCGTCGCTCTCGATGTGGAGGGCCAAGCCAAACCCGTTTCCACGTTGATGAAATTACAGGACGGCCCCCCTTATCATCACTTTGGCTGCTTGATTCAGAACATTGAAAAAATGTTTGAAACAGGAATCCCTCCTTATCCGGTCGAGCGAACTCTGCTGACCAGCGGCATCCTCGATTTCGCCCTCGAGTCCCGTATCCAAGGCTACAAAAAGCTGCCAACGCTAGAGCTGGCCCAAGTGCGTTATCAGGTTAGCCCTGCTTCTAACTTCTGTCTGAAAGGATGGGGTGCGGATGGAAAACGAATGGAGTAATGTAACTTCCTCAGCGGGCCATTTGAAAGTCAGCCGCCGCGCCTTCCTGGCTACTCCGGCTCTCGCCCGGAGCGCACCCGCACAGCCAGCGCCCCGGCCTAACATCCTCCTCATTCTCGCCGACGACCTGGGCTACGGCGACTTAGGCTGTTACGGGCAGAAGCGAATCCAAACACCTCACATCGACCGTCTGGCCGCGAGCGGCATCCGTTTCACCCAAGCCTATGCCGGCTCCACGGTTTGCGCCCCCTCGCGCTGTTGCCTCATGACCGGCTTGCACACCGGGCACGCTACGGTTCGCGGCAACAAAAAGCCGGAAGTGGGCTTAAAACCTTCGGAGATCACCGTCGCTTCGCTGCTCAAGCAAGCTGGCTACCGCACGGCTCTGTTTGGCAAGTGGGGACTTGGCGGGCCGGGTAATGGCAGCGTTCCCACGGCCCGGGGCTTTGACCATTTCTTTGGCTTTTACGATCAGCAGCATGCCCACAACTCCTATCCCGGCCACATCTGGGACGGGACGGTGGAAAAGCAGCTCCCGGAAAACTGGTTCAACCGGAAAAAGACCTTCGTCCCGGATCTGTTCGCCGCCCGCGCCATCGAATTCCTCAAAGCCCCCGATCCGCGGCCTTTCTTCTTGTACTTTGCCACGACCATCCCCCATGCCAATAACGAACTCGGCGCCATCCAGCCCAATGGCATGGACTCGCCCGACGACGGTCCTTACGCGTCCGAAAACTGGCCTGCTGTCGAAAAGAGTTTTGCCGCCACCATCACCCGCCTCGACACCCAAGTTGGACAACTCGTCGATACTCTCAAGGCCCAAGGACTCTACGAAAACACGCTCATCTTGTTTTCCAGCGACAACGGCCCTCACCGGGAAGGCAATCATGACGTGAATTTCTTCTCCAGCTCGGGCCCGCTGCGAGGCCTCAAACGCGACTTGTACGAAGGCGGTATCCGCGTCCCGATGATCGCCACTTGGAAAGCACGCATCGCACCCCAACAGGTCATCGATACACCGTGGGCCTTTTGGGATTTTCTCCCCACCGCTGCTGCCCTGGCCGGAGTCAACGCGCCGCCCAATCTTGACGGTGTCTCCATTGCGCCTTTGCTGCTCGGTCAAGGAAAGCCACAGCGCAGCCATTTCTATTGGGAGTTTCATGAGCGCGGCTTCCAACAAGCCGTTCGCCGGGGCGACTGGAAGCTCGTCCGGCAAGCCCCAAAGTTCGAGCTGGAACTTTTCAACCTCGCCGAAGACGTGGGCGAGACCCGCAACCTGGCCGCCCAGTATCCGAAAATTGTAGCCGAGCTCGAAAAACTCTTCCGCCAGCGCACGGACTCCCCAGATTTCCCAGTCCGGCCGGCTTGATCCACGTTGACCCGGAACGGCTATTCCAGCAAGCGGGCGATCTGGTCCGCATCATTCGGCGCGACGACCGGCTGGTTGCCATACGTCGGCCGGATGAATGTTCCATCCGGCGCTTTCAACTGGCCCGTGTGGTAGCGGTAAATATAGTCGGGATCTTTCAAAACGTTGCCAGTCAGCACAGCCACCACATCTTCATCCGACCGGATCGTGCCAGCCTCGACTAGCTTGCGAATCCCCGCGAGAGTCGCTGCCGATGCGGGCTCACAGCCAATGCCACAGCGGCCAATCTGCGCCTTGGCATCCGCGATTTCTTGCTCCGTCACCTTCTCCACCACCCCGCCACTTGCCTTCACTTCCAGCAGCGCTTTGGGCCAGCTGACCGGATCCCCAATTTTGATCGCTGTCGCCAAGGTTTCCGGATGCTCCACGGCCTTGAGCCTTGCTCCCTCTGGCTCTCGCACTAAATCATAAAAGGGAGCCGCGCCCGAGGCTTGGATCACCGCCAGCCTGGGAATTCGCTCAATCAATCCCAGTTGTTTCATCTCCCGCAGTGCCTTCCCAAAAGCAGAGGTATTGCCCAAATTTCCTCCCGGCAACACAATCCAGTCCGGCGCCTGCCAGTCACGCTGATCCATGAGTTCAACCATGATGGATTTCTGCCCCTCGATCCGAAACGGATTGATCGAGTTGAGCAAATAGATTCCGAGACGCTCGGCCAGCACTCGCACTAGTGCGAGAATCTGATCGAAGTTCGCCTCCACCTGCAACGTGCGCGCGCCATATTCGAGCGCCTGCGCCAGCTTCCCATAAGAGATGTTGCCGTAGGGAATGAAAATGATTGACTGTAATCCAGCCGCGCTGGCGTAGGCCGCCATCGAGGCAGAGGTATTGCCAGTCGAAACGCAAGCCACACGCCTCATGCCCAGGCGCACGGCTTGCGTCACCCCGCACGTCATTCCGTTGTCCTTAAATGACCCAGTCGGGTTGAATCCTTGGTGCTTGAAACCGAGCCGCCGCAAACCGGCATAGCTTGCCGCAAGGGGCGCTTCAAGCACGGGCGTATTCCCCTCGCGCAAGGTCACAACGTGCGAGGTGTCTTCAACGAAAGGGTACAGCTCGCGATACCGCCACACCCCGCTTTGCTCGAGCGGGTGATTCTGCAACCGCCGCTCGCGCCACCTTCGCTGGAGCACTTTGGCTTCCGGCCAGGTCCCAGTGTAGTCTACTTCGAGCAAGCCTCCGCATTCCGGGCAACTGTAGAGAACCCGGTCCACCGGGTAGCGGGCGCGACACGACGTCTCAAAGCAAACCAGTTCAGCAAGCATGCAAACTCCCCATTATGACGTACCTTACCCTCAGCGCCAGACAAGCGCCCCGATGGTCTCCGCCCCGCGCCGCTACGCTTGGCCCAGGTGATAGGATATCCCTGCTGCATGTTTCCTCTCGCTCTCACCGTCTTGCTTGCGTGTGTGTTCGCGCCTGTTTGCTGGGGCCAAATCTATGATTTGCTGCTCAAGGGGGGCCATGTCATCGATGTCGCTAGTGGTGTCGACGGAGTGCAAGATGTGGCCATCGTTGGCGGCCGCATCGCCCAGATCGCCCCTCGCATTCCTCCCTCGCAAGCCCGCCAGGTCTTTGACGCTACCGGCCTTTATGTCACGCCCGGACTCGTCGATTTGCACTTCCATTCCTATGGCTACGAAGGGGCGATCTTCCCCGATGACACTGCCTTGTTGACCGGCGCAACCACGGTGGTGGATGCTGGCGGGCCAGGCTACCGGACCTTCGACGATTTCCTTGCCAAAATTGTCCGCAAGTCCCAGACACGTGTCCTGGCTTGGATCAATATTGCTGGCGCGGGCATGGTCGGCCCCGCCTCGGAGGACAATGTTGACGACATGTTGCCCGAGAAAACGGCCGAAGTGATTCGCCGCCACCGGGACATCATCGTCGGCATTAAAGTCGCTCACTTTGGTAAGCCTGGCTGGGACGCCCTAAAGCGCGCCATCGAGGCTGGACGGCTGGCCGGCGTCCCCGTCATGGTGGATGACAAAATCTTCACGAACACGGGCCGGACTTCGCGCGAGAAGCTTTTGGACGTCATGCGCCCCGGCGACATCCACACCCACATGTACAACGATCGCCAGGTGGAGATCTTGGACCGCTTCACGGGCCGGGTGCAAGACTACGCCCTTGAGGCGCGCCGCCGAGGCGTGATCTTCGACCTTGGCCATGGCGCTGGCAGCTTCCTCTGGCCTGTCGCCCTAGCCGCCGCCAAGCAGGGTTTCTTCCCTGACACCATCAGCACGGATCTGCATTCCTCGAGCATCCTCATGCAGCAATCCGACATGCCCAATTGCATCTCAAAAATGCTCTTGCTCGGCATGAGTCTCCGCGAGGCTATTGCAAAATCAACCCTCGCCCCGGCTCAGCTCATCCGCAAATACCCCGAAATCGGCTCCTTGAGCACGGGCGCCATCGCCGATGTCGCTGTGCTTGCCCTGCGCCAAGGCGTGTTCGCCTTCAAAGACGCGTGGGGAAAAAAGATGCTCGGCACACAAAAACTCGAGGCGGTTGCAACCGTGCGCCAGGGCAAGCTTATCTTCGACCTCGAAGCCCGCGCCTTTCCAGAGTGGACAAAAGCGGGCGACTACGAGATCTTGCCGTGAAATTCGCATTTTTCCTAGCAGCGGTGAGCCTCGCCCGCCCGGCCGAGATCTACGACTTACTCCTTCGCAACGGCTATCTCCTAGACCCTGCCAGTGGCCGCAAGGGCCGCATGGACGTCGCTGTCGTCGGAACCCGCATCGCCAAAATCGCCCCCCATCTCCCCGCATCCCATGCGCGTCTCCTTATCGACGCCTCGGAATACTATGTCACGCCCGGTCTCATCGATCTTCACACCCACTTTGACGCTACGGGCGCAGATCTCAACCTGAACCCGGACCACAACGCGCTCCGCTTTTGCGTTACGACGGCCGTTGACGCTGGTTCCTCGGGCGCGGATAACTTTGAAGCCTTCCGCCGGAACAGTATCGACCGCGCCAAGATCCGGCTGCTGGCCTTTTTAGACATTTCCCCTTCAGGCATGTACAAGCCAGAGCTGGCTACCGGTCCAACAGCCTCCCATCTTGCCCGAACCATTCAGGTCGTGAACCAAAACCGCGACGTAATTGTCGGCGTCAAAGCTTCCTCCGGGTTGAACTCCGTTAAGCTGGCCGTCCAGGCCGCCGCCGGATCTGGAACCATCGCCATGGTCGATTTGCACTCCCCCCATGGCGCTAGCTATCGCGACTTGCTCCTTCACCTCTTACGTCCAGGCGACCTGTTTACTCACATCTACAGCCGGTCTGTTCCCCTTCTGGACCACCACAAAAAGATCGCACCCCACTTCTGGGAAGCGCGGAAACGAGGCATTCTCTTCGATGTCGGTCATGGCAGCAGCGGCTTTTGGTTTCGCATCGCTGCTCCTGCCATCGCCCAGGGCTTCCTCCCAGACACGATCTCCTCGGATCTCGATAAACAAAGCGTCGCCTTGCCCCAGGCCAACATGACTCACACCCTGTCGAAATTTCTCAATCTCGGCTTGACCCTCGAGCAAGTGATCGAGCGTGCCACCCGCAACCCAGCCCAGGCCATCCGCCGCCCCCACCTCGGCACCCTACGAGAGGGCGGAGATGCAGACATCGCCATCCTCAAGCTCGAATCCGGAACCTTTGCCTTCCTTGACTCCGGACACGCGAAGCTGACCGGCAGCCAGCGCCTGCGCTGTGCCGTCGCCATTCGCCAAGGTAAGGTGCTTTGGGATGAGGACGGACTGAGCCTCGGCGACGTCTCGCAAGCAGGCCCCTACAGCAACTTTAAGTAAGCTCGAACAGACGCATTTCTCCACCCCAACCGGCCTGCGCAGTCATTCAACTCATCCGCACACTACAAAGGAAAAAGCCGGTGAGTTTTTGCTCACCGGCTCCTCTAGAGTTGTAGTTTCGTTTGAGACTTGCGAACTCGATTATTGTCCGACTGCTGGGGCGTTGCCCCCAGAAGCCATGTTGCGGTGATAAGCGGCCCTGTCCAAGGACTCCTTCGCGGCGCGCCGGGCTTGCATGGCTAAGCTGCTTTCCCGCAGCTCCTGACCCCGCGCCATGGAAGGCCACTTATATTGCATCGCGTTATAACCTTGTTTTTGCCGTAATTCATTGGCGCGTTGCTCATGAGCCACGGCCTTCTTCTCGAAATAACGCGCTTGCACTTCGTACTGCTTGGCCACCGCGAGATGCTGTTCAGGCGTGCGCGCCGCCTTCGCCATTGCAGACAGCTCCTTGGCATCCATGGGTTTCAGGTCAGCAGGTTCCGCAGCCATGACCATCCAAGCCGCGCCGGTCAGCGCTACGATCATTCCCAACCAAGTGTGTTTCACGGTGTCATCTCCTGACACTAAGATGCTTCATTCGCCAACTTGGCGGTATCCGAAAAAATACGGATTCGTACAGACGACGGGCAGCGGGTACGCGCAAGCGGTGCACAATAGGCGAAGAAAACTCAAATGCCCCGAGATCAGCCGGCCCTTCCTGGGGGCGGTCCTGCCCTCGTTGGTGCTTTTCATACTGTCTCGTAACTGCATGCAAATCCGGCACTTCAGGATGCAGCGGAAAACCCTGGTCCAGCGCCTCCGAACTTGCGAGAAGACGAAAATCTTGTTCCGCCAAACCCACAAAGCCAGGCTCGGTGCCCAGCACTGAGCTGCCATCGTCATGGACACTGCCGCTAAAACTTCCAAAAGAAACCACCTGGCCGGGCTTGAACCAGTTGCGGCTCAAATACAGCGTGCCAGCGGTGTCCAGCAACGACAACGTGTTGCCTGGCGCCGTCACATAAACAATGTTGTTGCGCACATCGCTAGCTTCTTGGTTGGTGGACAGCCGCAGCAGCGTCGTCCGGTCTGTACGTGTCGAAATGATCGTGTTGTGGTAAAGGTACAAGAAACCTTTGCGGTAGCCTGCCGGATCGGCGCTGTCCCCACCATAGTGGATGATTTGCCGGTTGCCAGCGCCTTCTGGCTCAATCAAGATGTTGCCGTAAACGTAAGTGGCCCGGTACGATGCATCATTCGCAATCAGGCTTCCGCCCTCAGCGTCCACAAGGTCCAGCTGGCGGTTTCCCCCTTCAATCCAGTTGTAGCGAACCACGAGACCCGCGGAACGGTCTTTGAGGTTGTTTCCGATAGCCCCGGGCCGCAACGGGCCAAAACGGTTGTACTCAAACACAATTCCCACCGCTGCGGAATAGTTGTTGTGTTCGAAACCGCTACCCGCGTTGCCGTTGCCATAAATGAAATTCCCTGTGATCAAAAAATCCTTGGACGGCTGGTTGGCGACCGAACCAATGAACAACCCGTTGCCGCTGTCACGGAGGATACAGTTGCGAATGGTGACGTGCTCTCCTTTCTCCACATAAATTGCCGCCGCGTTGTTGGAGTAGCGCTGGAGAGATCCGTTGGCTGCCGTGAAGCTGTTAGGCGGGCGCGCGCCACGGAATTCGAGGCCTTCCACGACAAGATGGCGCGGCATGGTGTCTGGCGGAAAGCTCGCTCCTCCAATTTTGAGAATCCCGCGCACTTCGTTCCAGTAGCGGAGCCGCTCCGGAGTGCGTGCCCCGTTGCCCTCAATGACCGGCAGCTCGCCCTCGGGACCCGGCACGCCCCGCACGACAATCGGTTCATCGGCCGTTCCTTGCCGGCAGAGCACCCATTTCTCCGGATACGGTTCGGGCCGCCAGTGAATTAGAACGATGTCGCCCGGTTGCAAAGATTCCCAAGGCGCCTCGCCAATGGTGGCATAGGGCCGTCCCGGACCCACTTCATAGACGGCCCCTCTTAACTGCGCCCCGCACGTCAGCGTCCCGCAAACGAGCACCGCCCAGACCAGCGTCGGGCAGTGGCGCGCCGCCCAGAAAAAGTTAGCAACGAGCCGGCCATTCATGATTCAACATTCTCTCCGACGGCACTTGATGGAGCCAGTCGCTAGCTACCTTCACCAAAGCTCCCACCGCCGTACTTCCGCCACCCAGCTGCCTTCTCCGCTCGTGAGCGCCGCCCCTATGACGCCAAACATCGCCGAGAAGGCATGGTAAACGAAACTCGGAGAAGAGCATCCGTAGACGTCTCGGCCTGAAAGCACTCCCACATGATGATTATGGATGTCATAAGCCAGATCACCCGGCCAAATGTCGACCTGGGTCACCGACCGTGGATTTTCTCCGCGGCGCCAAATTAATCTGCTCCGGCTCCGCATCGACCCCACACTACGCCCCAGCACCTTGCCAAAGCAATGCCTAACAAACCCGGCGCAATCATAATGCTCCTTGCCCACGCAAGATTCCCCGTACACGAGACGGCCCGACACATCGCCTGGCGAAGCTGCCGCGGGGCTGTGCCGGTCGTGGTTGTCTGGATCACGGAAAAACCGCGGCCATATCAGGTTTGGCGGTTCTGGCCTGGTTGGCAGTGGTGACCGGTAAGTCCACCGCTGCCGGGTTCGAACGTCAGGGTGCAGCGCTCGGCCCGCGCAGTTGCCACTCGCTCCGTAGCGGGCCGCAAACAGCGCTTTCTCTTCATCTCTCGCTCCCCAACGGTTAGGCCCTATCGTCACTCCCTGCTGGCAAAACTCACCAGCACTTTGACAACCCCACAAATAATGCGCTCCCTCTGACACGATGCGCTGCGCTTCCGCCACGACTTGCTTTCGCTGGGCCTCGTTCTCGATCGGCATCTTTCCTCCCGGCTGGATCTTTTCCTCGCCTTTTTCTCTTCGACTTTTGATTTCTCTCCAAGCTGCCCTCGCTGCCTCTCACGGTAGAGGCAGGGCTCAGGCACCTCGCCCCATTGTCGCTCGGGCCTGGCCGTTGCGCCATCTTAGGGCAGTAAGGCTTTTTGCTCATTCGGACTACCGGTTTTCTCTGCCATCTTGCCGCCTCAGACCCGCTGGGCTTGCTTTCCCCGCTCATTTGCGCACTCAACGGTCCGTGCGCTTTATGCTAAAGCCATGGCGAAACTCTACGCCGGCGCTTCCGGATTTGCTTACGATTCTTGGAAACCAGATTTTTACCCGCCTGGCACCCCCTCGAAACATTACCTCTCGGTCTATTCGCGCCGCCTCAATGCCGTCGAAATCAATTACACTTTCCGCCGCTTGCCCTCGGTATCCACGCTCGAAAA
Organism: Bryobacteraceae bacterium; assembly: GCA_025056455.1. Taxonomy (GTDB): domain Bacteria; phylum Acidobacteriota; class Terriglobia; order Bryobacterales; family Bryobacteraceae; genus CADEFT01. The sequence continues at coordinate 173,755 of JANWVY010000009.1, forward strand.
CTGGACCCAAGCCACCCCCGAAAACTTCCGTTTCGCGCTCAAAGCCCACCAGCGGATCACCCACTTGCTCCGCCTCCAGCCTTCGAACTTTACAGAGCTGTTCTTTCAAACCATCCACCCGCTACACACGGTCAAGCGGCTGGGGCCTGTTCTCTTTCAGCTTCCGCCGAATTTCAAGCGCGACGGCCTGCTGCTCGAGCAGTTCCTTTCGGCGGCCCCGGCAGGATTGCACTACGCCTTCGAATTTCGCCACCCCTCCTGGCTCACCAGCGAAATCTACCGTGTGCTGGGGAAATTTGGCGCCGCCCTGTGCCTTGCCGAATCCGACGAGTTCGCCGTTCCAGACGTTGTCACTGCCCCTTTTGTCTATTTCCGGTTGCGCAAGGCAGAGTATTCTCCCGCCGAGCGCCAAGCGGTCAAGGCCAAGGTTCAATCCCTGCTTGCCCAGGGCTTAGATGTCTATGTCTTTTTCAAGCATGAAGAAACCCCCTCCGGCGCGCTTTATGCGGAGGAGCTTCTGCGGCCGTAAGCCCTCGCTCCCCAATAAATGGGTGCGCCGGATGCAATCAGCAGGATATTGCCCGCTGCAACCAGAGGCTTCGTCACTGCCACGGTTACTGCCAGAAAGCCAAGGCACAACACGAAGAGATAGGCTCCCGCAGGAGAAAAGGGCGCCACAAACTCTGGACGGTGATCTGACTGGGAGCGGATGCGGAGATATCCCACCGCCATCACGCCGTACCACAACATCATCGAGAAGACCTGCGAGCCAATGAGTGCTTCCAAATTGCGGTAACCCAGCAACAGAACGGAGGCCCAGAAGCAATGCGTAACGACCGCCACGTGCGGCGTTCGATACCGCGGGTGAATGCGGCCCATCACTTCCGGCAGCAGCCCCTCTTGAGCCATCACGTAGTACACCCGCGAGGAGGACAAGATGGTGGCGTTAATCGAACTCGCGGTGGCCGTCATCACCACGATCGCCAGCAGCAGACGCCCAACTGGTCCCAGCGCGAGTTCGGCCACATCCGCGGCCGGCGCTTGCGTTTTGGCTAACTTGTCAATTCCAAGAGCGGAGTGAATCACGACGTTCAGCGCCAGATAGAGCGCCATCACGAGCACGAGGCTCAAGACGAGCGCACGTGGCAAATCTCGTAATGGCTGGCGCATCTCACCGGCGACGTTGCCCAGCCGGTCCCAGCCCAGGTAGGCAAACAGCACCAAAAGCATCGCGTTCGCGAAATTCGCCGCGGGCTGAGATCCGGCAACCTCGCGGGTCTGGGACAAATTCTCCCCGTTCAGACCCAGCGCCGCCCCCGCCGCCAGCAGCAGCAACATTCCCGCCACCTTGGTCACGGTTGTCGCCAGTTGAACGCCCTTCCCAGCCTTCAGCCCGGCATAGTTGGCCAGTCCCAAAAACCAAATCAAGACACCCGCCACGGCAATCCGGGCCCATTCATGCAAAGCAGTGAGGGAGGCTAGATGCTCTGCGAACACCAACGCCAGTCCAGCCCCCGGGTTGGTGCGGATCACCAGCAGTTGTGACCAGCCGTAGAGAAAGGCTGGTAGCTCGCCGAAAGCATTTCGCAAATACACATACTCGCCGCCCGTTTTCGGATACCGGGCGCCCAGTTCGGCGTAGATGAACGCCCCGAGCAGCGAAATGAGTCCGGCGGCTAGCCACAGCGGGATCACTTCAACGAAACGACTGGCGTACTGCGCCACGCGCGCCGGCAGCGCAAATATGCCCGCTCCAATCATGATGCCGAGTACGATGGCCAAGCTGTCGAGGAACGAGAGATCCCGCTCTAGTGTCGCCGGCCCGCGCATTCCCCCAAAATGGCACATCTGCCGCAACAGCTGCACCCCCAACTCTGGTACTAGAACATTTGAGGCAGCTTCCAACTTTCGTAATCACCCGCTCCGTGCAAGAAAAATCCAACCGCAGTTCTATTGGTGCCCCCAGACCGCGTCCTTAGGATAGGAGACACGCGGCAGAGTATCGCAACGCGCGGTCTGTTCGATCGGAGGTGTGTTTGAGAGGAATTGGACTCATCTGGATGGTTGCGGGCTTGGTGCTTCCTGGCTACGCCAACACCATTCGCTTCGATCACCAGTTGGGAAACCAGAGCGCTAGTGCACAATTTACGCTTCTCAACAACGGCAACCTTCAAGTAACACTAGCCAATACCGCCGTCGGTTCAGCCGCCTCCGAACGGGACGTGCTGACGGCCTTCTTCTTTAGCTTAAGCCCCGCGGTTACGCTGACCCCGATTTCTGTCGTGCTGGCTAGCGGCTCTTCGATCGTGAATTGCAGCAGCTGTGGCACTCCTCGCAACTTGAACGGGGAATGGGGCTACGCTGCTGGTGTACAAGGCTTCGCGTTCCAGCCGGTGCACTTTGTCGGCGCCGCCTCTCATGGCGTTCTGGATGCTTCCTCCCTGTTTGGCGGGCGCAACCTGTGGGGTCCGCGTGACCTCGATGGAATTGATTTTGGCTTGGTCTCCTATAGCACGGCTCCTGGGGCAGCCGCTTTTACGGGTTCACCGCTCGTACGCAACCAGGTTGTGATTACCTTCGGCGTACAGGGCCCCTTGCAACTTTCCGCCATCGGAACCGTCGGCTTCCTCTATGGCCACTTGTCCGGTAACTCCTCAGCCTATGCCGCAGGTTTTGACATCCCCGAGCCCTCATCCTTCCTCCTCCTCGGGGCGGGCCTGGCGGGTCTGTACTGGCGCCGTCGAGCGAGCTCTAAACTGGGCTCAACCTGATGGCGCAATCCCATCTCGTCGCTGCACGGCAGCCCTCAAGCTCCTTTCCTCGGTCGCTTCAGTGTCCGTTCGCGCGCTTGGCGAAGGACTCTCGAGATCGCATGCGTGCTGTGTGTTTCCGAGACATCGAGCTTTCCTAATCGGGTGAACCTCGTGCGTCTTCTCTTCGTACGAAGTAGCCTTTTCGGCAGACGGCCAGCGTAACCTCCCGGCGAGTTCCTTCGCTAAGATGATGAAAGCCTCCACTGGGCCGCTGACGGAAACACACGAACGTGAAACTTATTCTTCAGATCTGTTTTTTCTTGGTGCTTGCTTCGCCCCTGGGAACTCAGGCACAGACTTTGCGCGCCTTCCTGACCGGAACCGTCGCCGATGAAAATCACCAGCCAGTTCCCTCTGCTCGTATCCGGCTAATTCACGAAGAAACCGGGACCGTGCGCAGCGTCACGCCCGACGCGCAAGGTGTCTTCACTGTCGCCCAGCTCTCTCCCGGTCCCTACCAGCTCGAGGCCGAAAGCGCAGGCTACCAAAGCGTTGTTCAAAACTTCACGCTGCGGGTGAACCAAGAGCTGCGCCTCGATATCGTTTTGATACGTGCTGGGCGGACAGAAACCATCAACGTCACCGCCACCCGGGAACTCTTGCGAACCGACAGCGCGGCACTCGGAGCCGTCATCGAAACCCGGCAGATCCGTAACTTGCCGCTCGATGGCCGCAATTTCTATGAACTCAGTTTGCTCGTGCCAGGGGTGCTGCCTCCTGCTCAAGGCTCAGCCGGCTCCGTGCGGGGCGATTTCGCCGTCAACGTGAATGGCGCCCGGGAGGATAGCAATCTCTTCCTCTTGGACGGCGTTTACAACGCCGATCCTAAATTGAATGGAATTGCTGTCAACCCGCCCGTTGATGGCGTGCGCGAGTTCGAAGTCGCAACCAATTCCTACGACGCGAGCTTTGGTCGCAACCCTGGTGGTCAAATCAACGTTGTTCTACGCAGCGGCTCAAACCAGTTTCACGGCACTGCCTATGAGTTCTTCCGCAACGCTGCCTTGGATGCGCGCAATTTCTTTGCTCCAGCTGGGGAACCTAAGCCCGCTTTTTCGCGCAATCAATTCGGCGGGAATCTAGGCGGTCCCCTGCTAAGGAACCGTACTTTCTTTTTCGCGGACTATGAAGGCCGGAGGTCACGGGAAGGCCTAACGCGTTTGACCCGCGTGCCGACCGCTGCCGAACGCGCCGGAGATTTTTCTTCCAGCTTCGCTTCGCCCGTGAACCCTTTCACTAGCGCTCCCTTTCCCGGCAACCGCCTGCCGCGCGAATTTCTCCATCCCATTGGCGTCGCCCTTGCCAACCTCTACCCCTTGCCCAACCGTGCCGACCCGGTGCAAAACTTCGTCTCTTCTCCCCTCCAGCGCGACCGCAGTGACCAGTTCGACGTGCGTTTGGACCAAGCCCTGGCTCGCGCTGAAATCACCTTTCGCTACAGTTTTGTGGACCGCACCCTCTACGAACCTTTCGCTGGGCCTACCTTTTCTCAGGTCCCGAACTATGGAAATTTCGTTCCACGGCGCGCCCAGAACCTCATGCTGAGCGAAAACCGTACGCTGACTCCCGCTCTCATCAACGAACTCCGCTTTGGTTTCAATCGCGTCTCGCAAGGAGCCTTCCCGGAAATCACTGGACGGAATGTCAACAGTGCTGTTGGTCTTCCGGATCCGCCAAATCCGCGCGATGTGGGCCTGAGCTTTGTCACCGTCACCGGTTTTTCGCCTCTCGGCCACGAATTCAACAACCCGCAGCAGGGATCTATCGACAGCTATCAATTCCTGAACCACTTGACCTGGGCCCGCGGCCGACGCTTGCTCAAGCTGGGCGGAGACGTGCGTCTCTTTGCGCAAGACGCCTATCGCGATGTCCAGTCGCGCGGGTTTTTGCAGTTCCGCGGCGTCTACACTCGGAATCCGCTAGCGGATTTACTGCTGGGACTCCCCACCATCACTGGCATTGCTCGCCTCGATAACCCCCAGCGGCTGCGCGGTCAGTCCTTCAACCTTTTCGTGAATGACACCCACCGCCTGCGGGCCGGCCTTACACTGATGCTTGGCTTGCGCTGGGAATTCAACCGCCCGCCAGTCGACGCCGGGGACCGAGCGAATCTCTATGACCCCGCCACGCGCAGCTTGGTCCGGGTCGGTACGGCTGGCATCCCCCGCGCCGGCTATTTTCCGGACCGGAACAACTTCGGACCGCGGTTTGGCCTGGCCTGGAGCCTGCGCCAGGGAACCGTCCTGCGCACGGGCTATGGAATCTATTTCGATCAATCCGCTCTTGCCCCCAGCGAAGGACTCTATTTTAGCCCTCCCTATTTCGACCTCCGGCTGTTCGTCGTCTCTGCAACCCAGCAAATACGTTTAGAAAATCCGTTTCCGGCCAATTTCCCGCGCACGCCTGGCTCGGCTTTTTCCTTTCAGCGCGACCTGCGAACTCCCTACGTCCAGCACTGGAATGTGAGCCTGCAACAGCGCCTCGGCCGCTCTCGGGTCCTCGAAACTGCTTATGTGGCTTCTAAGGGCACGAAGCTTTATTCCGCTCGCGATATCAACCAGGCCGTACCCAACGCCGCGCTGCCTTTCCCTTTGCGTCCCGTGGTCGCCTTTGACGACATCACCCAGCTTGAATCGCGCGGCAATTCGAACTATCACAGTCTGCAAACGCGCTTGCAGCAGAGCTACCAGCAAGGCCTCTCGCTCATTGCGAGCTACACGCTCGGCAAGTCTATCGACGACGCTTCGGGCTTTTTTCCGAGTGCTGGAGACCCGAACTTCCCACAAGACAGCGAGAATGTGCGTCTTGAGCGCGCCCGCTCCAACTTTGATGTTCGCCAGCGGTTCACGGCTGGCTACTCCTATGATTTGCCTCTCGGAAAAGGCAAATTTCTCGGGGGCTGGCAAGCCAACGGCATCCTCACTTTCCAAACCGGGCGCCCTTTTACCGTCTCGCTTCAGCCGGAAGACGACAACAGCAATAGTGGCCGCTCGAATCTCGGCTTTGGCGCCAATGACCGGCCAAACGTGAACCGCAACCCCCGCCTCGCTGTCCGCAGCCCGGAGCGCTGGTTTGACACGACGGCCTTTAGCAAGGCTCCTCGAGGCTCCTTTGGCAACGCCGGCCGCAATATCCTCGACGGGCCAGGACTTGCCACGGTCAACCTCTCGCTGGTCAAAGAGACGCCGCTGGGCGAAACGGCCACCCTGCAATTGCGCCTAGAAACCTTCAACCTCTTCAACCGCGTGAACCTCGATTTACCGGACATTTATTTCGAGTCTCCGTCGTTTGGCCGCATCCAGTCGGCGGGCAATCCCAGAAGGATTCAACTGGGGGCGAAATTCGTCTTCTAGGGGTGGGGCTCGAAAGGTGGTGCGCCTCGCCGGCGCGCCCCGCCGCATGCCCCAAGACCTAAAATGAAAATTCACCACTTCCGTTTCAAATTTCTTCCTTGAAAAGGCAACCGCACAAGATATGGGTAGTATTCTTCAATCCCTGCCAGTTGGCGAGAAAGTAGGCATCGCCTTCTCGGGAGGCCTAGATACGAGCGCCGCCATTTATTGGATGCGCCAGAAAGGGGCCATCCCCTACTGCTACACTGCTAACCTCGGTCAGCCCGATGAAACTGACTACGAGGATATTCCGCGCCGCGCTCTATCCTACGGCGCGGAAAAAGCCCGCCTCATCGACTGCCGGTTACAGCTGGTGCGTGAAGGGCTCGCCGCGCTTCAATGCGGCGCCTTCCATATCACCACGGCCGGCCTTCCCTATTTCAACACCACGCCCATCGGCCGCGCAGTGACCGGCACCATGCTGGTCGGCGCCATGAAAGAGGACGCCGTCCACATTTGGGGGGATGGCTCCACCTTCAAAGGCAACGACATAGAACGTTTTTACCGCTATGGCCTGATGGTCAATCCCAAGCTCCGCATCTACAAGCCATGGCTCGACCAAACTTTCATCGACGAACTCGGCGGCCGCAAAGAAATGTCGGAGCTGCTAGAGAAGGCCGGCCTGCAATATCGCATGAGCAAAGAAAAGGCCTACTCAACGGATTCGAACATTTGGGGGGCGACGCACGAGGCTAAAGATCTCGAGTTTCTCAACAAGAGCATGAAGATTGTGGAACCCATTATGGGCGTGCCCTTTTGGGATGAGAGCGTCGACATCCGGCCCGAAGAAGTCACCCTGCGGTTTGAAGAGGGGCTGCCTGTGGCCCTGAACGGAAAGACCTTTGACAATCCCATTGATTTGGT